>CBDCPK010000001.1:0-12298 GCA_965220195.1 uncultured Binatia bacterium (SeqCode)
TCCTTTCGCGCGTTATCAAGAGATGCAGCGGCAACGCAACTCGGCCCGATTGATGAGAGACGACCTTGTTACACAACATCTGGCGGAATTGAGGGAGCACCTTAAGGAGTCAGGCGATGAGTCTCGCGCCAGCGAAGTAGCGAAGATCGAAACAGAGTACAAACGCGAAAAAGAGCATCTGTCTCAACGTGCGGATATCACTGAAGATCTGGCAGGAGTTGGCCTGTCCGTGGAGATGGCCTCCCACGACATCATGCTCCTAATGGGAAGGGCAAATGAGATAGGTCGTGAGCTTGCACGTTCGGCACGATCGTCGGACCATGAGGAAATTCAGAAGCAGGCGGACATGCTGGTTGGAGTACTGCAGCAAGTTACGGAAGGGATGCGCGATGTTCAGAGTCTGTTTAAGGCATCACGACGCAGGCGAAAGGTCCTTAAGGTGGAGCCGGTGTTGGACAAGATCCACCAGATATATGGGGCACTGCTCGAAGAGAGAAACATCCGATACCACAAGGTCAAGAGGGGTACCTCACCTCTGACGGCGAATACGAACGACGGCGTTATGATGCAAGTTCTCATCAACCTGTTCGATAACGCGACATATTGGCTCGAAACGGTCGAGCCTAGTGAACGAGAAATCAATGTGATCCTGGACGGTGAAAAGGGAGAATTGATTTTTTCTGACACAGGTCCGGGTATCGATCCCGATGATCTTCCGTATATTTTCGAACCGTTCTATTCCGGCAAGGGACAGGAGGGGAGAGGCCTGGGTCTGTACATTGCCCGCCAACTCCTTGATCGACACGATTACCGAATCGAGGTCGCAGAACACGACCGATGGGTCTTATCTGGTGCAAACTTCGTTGTCAGCCTCGTGAAGGAGGATGACTGATGGACCTAAAGAAACTTCTGTCAGGAATCGCCGTTGTCATTGACGACGCGTTCAACAACGGCGTCACCGAGCGAGGCGGCGACGATCAAACGACAGATGGGATATTTAGGATCGTGGAGGGAATTGAGCGGGAGTGGAACTTGCCATTCTACAAGTCTTCAACAATGCCGCCGGACGATACCTGGCCTAATTTACTGCAGGCAGCCAGCTTCATTCTCTTGGACTGGAAACTTTGGCCGGATGGTGCTTCTCAGTTGGAAAAAGCGGTTGTCGAGAAAAACATCCAATTCCTTGAACAAGCTAAGAACCACTTCGTGCCAGTCTTTGTTTTTACGAACGAGAACCAAGAAGACGTAGAAGACAACCTGCCTGAATGTGTCTATGACAAGAATTCGCCTGAGAGGAATTTCATTTTCATCAGACAAAAAGACCAGTTATTAAATGGAGACTCTCTGGATTGTAGCGATATAGAAAACTGGATCGGAAATAATGCGTCAGTGTATGCGTTGAAAACTTGGGAGAATGGCTTCCGTGCAGCAAAAAGGGAACTTTTCAGCTCAATGTATGCGCGTAGTCCGGAATGGCCGAAGGTGTTCTGGAAGGCGTATGTAGATGACGGTGTCGACCCAAGTTCGTCCCTTGCTCACCTGATCAATGACAGCTTGACGGGGCGCATGAGGACCGATGAATTCGAGGCAAAGATTCTTGCTGCTCCCTATTCCGACGTTCCAGCTGATGATCTGAGGGCTCTCATCGGCGAAACCTGCCTGCGGCCAAACGAGACCTTGCCCTCCAACGAGATCAGGTGTGGTGACTTGTTTCAGTCTTCTGAACGCAAGTATTTGCTAAATCTACGGCCAGACTGCGACTGTATACCGAGGAGCGGTCAGAAAACGGACAAGGTGCAACTGTACTGTGTCGAAGGCGAAGAGATCAGTGACGAGGACATCGACGAACGATACAGCAACGGGCATTTCAAAGAGAGAATTTACGAATCAGTTGCATTTGCCGCCTGCAATGGCAGGAGCGTCATATTTACGTTTAAGAGTCTACGGCTTAAACGATTTGGGGAAATCAGCGAGAAACGAATTGGTCGCCTTCTGCACCCCTACCTGACGAGAATCCAACAGCGATACGCCCTTTATCTTCAACGTCAAGGGCTCCCTCGCGTACCTGAAGGTGCGATTCCGTGACCGACGGGCGTCCGCTGATCGCTCACGGACCGATTAACAGACTATGCACTTCTCTTCAATATAGTTCCTCGGTGGTGGACTCCTCCAGAGGTATAACCCATGCCAGTACAACGTTACTCGGTCAATCAGTATCCGATTGAAACCCTGCTGACCTGGATTAAATCCGGCGAGATTGCGATACCAGAAATACAACGTCCGTTCGTCTGGAACTCTGCAAAGGTTCGCGACTTTATAGACTCGCTATATTGTGGATATCCTGTGGGATACCTTATCGCCTGGCGTAACCCGGATGTTCGCTTGAAAGACGGGCGTCAATCACCTGGCAAGCGCATACTGATTGACGGGCAGCAACGTGTAACAGCATTGTTGGCAGCGTTGCTAGGAAGACGGGTAGTCGACAAGGACTATAGTAGCAAACGCATTTCTATAGCATTTCATCCGGGCGACGAAAAATTCGAAGTAGCCAATACCGCCATCCGACGGGATCGGGGATGGATTGCCGATATAGCGACCGTGTTTGCCCCCGACGCGTGGATGGGAGACACCATTGATCAATATTGCGAAGCGAATCCGAATGTCGCCAAACACGAAATTGACAAGCGTATGAGACAACTCGATGGTATTAAAAACAACCATTTAGGTCTGATTGAATTGAACGCGGATCTGGATGTGGAGACAGTCGCTGAGATCTTCGTCCGAATCAATTCCCAGGGGGTTGCACTGAATGCGGCAGATTTCGCAATGTCTAAGATGGCGGCCAATGAAAAATTCAATGGGCATCAGCTACGAAAGTGTATTGACTACTTCTGCCATCTTGCCATTGCACCTGAAGCATATGGTGAATTGGCCAAGGACAAAGAGTTCGTAAATTCAGACCATTTTCGCACAATGGAGTGGCTTAGACACGAAAAAGAAGACTTGTACGATCCATCCTACACAGACATGCTGAGAGTCGCATTCACGTCGGAGTTCAAACGAGGTCGACTGGAGGACTTGGTCGCATTGCTATCTGGCCGAAATTTCGAAACTCGTGCATTTGAAGAAGACATCGCCGAGGTTTCATTTCGCAGGCTTGAAAGAGCAATCTTGCGTTACATGAACGAAAACGACTTCAAACGGTTTGTTATGATATTGAGGTCTGCGGGATTTGTAGATGCTACAATGATCCGGTCGCAAAATACCGTCAATTTCGCATACATCTTGTATTTGACTCTACGTGCCCAAGGTGTTGACTCGATCAAAATTGAGAAATTGGTGCGGCGGTGGTTCGTGATGTCCATTCTTACGAGCAGATACACGGGTTCACCTGAGACTGCATTTGGACTTGATATCCGCAATTTTGACGAGCACGACGCGCTCACGTATCTCGACACCGTGGAAAGAGCTGAACTCTCGGACGCATTTTGGAATGTTGGTCTCCCACAGCGCATGGACACTTCGGTTGCCAGCAGCCCCTATTTTAACGTATTCGTAGCATCCCAAGTAAAGTCGAATGACAATGGATTTCTTTCACGCGATCATACAGTACAAAACCTTATCGAAGGCCTTTCGCATATACACCATGTCTTTCCGAGAAACTACCTGAAGAAAAACGGTCTACCACGTAGTCGTTACAACCAAATTGCGAACTACGTCGTAATGCAGAGTGAGACGAATATTGCGATCGGCGACAAGGCGCCAGACGATTATTTCAGCGAGATTCGGCAGCAGTGCGAAAGCGGTAAAGCCCATTACGGAGGTATTACAGATCTCGATCAATTACGCGGAAACCTCGCGGCTCATTGTATTCCCGACGGTATGGAGAAAGTCGGTGTTGAAAATTACGATGAGTTTCTAAGGGAGCGGAGAATACTGATGGCGGCCAAGATTCGAGATTACTACCTCGAGCTATAGACAAGGGTTGAATCGAAGTCAGCAGCTGGCAATTGTGAATGACTGTATCTTTATCCCTGGAATCGAACGATCAATTACTCCATCCTGCCAGTAGACATTTGCCTTCCGTGCCAGAAGGGATACTGCGAGATCCACATCATTATTATCGTTGGTGGAAGGTCTCGTGATCGAAGCAAGAATCCTGCTTCTCGATCCTAGTAATGAAATCGAACCAACATTTCGCGGTCCCAACTTGCGCCTTGCTTCCTACCACTGGTTTTGGCCAAGGTACGTTGCTTTTGCATAAGTCATCGTTCGGCGCTTTTTTGCTTTCTACATTACTTCATGGGTTGTTAAAGGCCGAATTGGCCCGTGAATATCGGCACAAGAGGTAACACCTCAACGCTCAAGGCGGCATATCCTCCCTGATTTCGAATTGGCCTGACCAGAAAGCGCAGCCAGACCGACGTAGAAAACTCCGTCCATCAATTCAAGGGAGTACGGGAGAGCGCCCACGTCGAACTGTGCCACCTTTGACCACTCCCTCAGGTCCCGAGACCGGTACACGCAGCCGTGGTAAACGGCTTCTTCTTTGCGACACGCGAGGACATAGCAAACATCATCTCGTACCAATATGTCCTGAACCCAGTCATGCAGGAATTGTTGAACTACAACTGCACCCTTCTTTAGATCCGACAGGAAATATAACGGTTTGGGTGCCGGTTCTTCCTTCCATCGCATGTACGTATAAAGTACGCCATTCAGGAACGGCGTTACCCGATGAGGGATTTGTCGGTCTTTCTCCAGGCCTGGAAATTGCGGGATTACTAACCTATCAAGTTTAATATTATTAAAGAGATAGAGGTATTCTTGGCCAGGCGTCACGATCAGACCCTGTTCAAGTGCCGCCATCTCGAAATAACGGCCATCGCTGAATTCATCAACATTGTCGTGACTGAATCGTCTCCATGTCGTTCCCCAATCACCCGATTCGTACAACGCTGCCCCCAATTCGGTGTCAGCAGTAACATAGAGCTTTTGGGCGAAGCAAGCTGCGTCAAATACGTGGACAGCGCCTGGAATCGTCCTATGCTTGCGCCATTCCCAGTTCTCCTTAATGTGGATATTGCCAAAGTTCCAGGATTCCGTGGCGTCTATACCGGGCACAAAGAGCCGTCCAGCGCACGTCCGGAAGCGATCTACTGACTCGTCATCGACGGTGACTTCCTTCTGGAATTGATATTTCGAACGGCTGTTATCCCCTGCAAACGACCATACAGATACCGGCCCCTGATTGTTAATCCAATCACCACCACCGACATAAATGCGTCCGGAGAAATTATGTAAATCCCAGACGCTACGAGCGAAGCTATGTAGCGTATCGTTCTTCGGATAACTGATACGGTTCGGATTACCGACAACTCGTAACCGGCGGAATATGGGTCCTGTTGTATCAGCGACTGACTTCATGACATATTGGCGTCCTCGATGAATCCCGAGGAAAATAGTCGGCGCATACGGTTTCTCACCTTCTACCTCCGGCAAATACCAAATCTCGTGCATCGTCCCCTGAGGATCGATAATTCGTGGTCTTCCAATGAGGACACCCTCGAGTCCGGCGACTGGAATAGTGAACTTCATCGAACTGATACGAAGAGGCATCTGGCTTGTGAAGACCAGGTCTTCTGACGGCGACCGACGGAAAACGTCGAGACGTACCGAGTAATTCGGCTGCTCTGAATCGCTGATCCTTGCCTGTTTCGACAAAACTGAGTCGATTTGTACTGCCAATAGTGGATCGAGTTCAGAAAATGGCCAAAAGCCTACGGTGACGTCCAGGGAATCAACGTCAAAGGCATGATGCGGATGGGCCTTGAGATAAACGAGCTCTTTGAATCCTTCGGTGAGTCTCTCTGGGCTGAGTTCAGTCTTCTCTCGAATTCGATGTGTGTTGCGTACAACGTCCGAAGCATGTAGATTTGAGGTTGGAAATACCAGGTAACAAATCACCAAACTAATAGACAATTTGAACATTCGCATATTCATAAGAATAGGCAAGTTACGTCATTGATACGACAGATGCTCAACGGATTCGTATGCGATGACGCATCTCGCTACCGAAGGTGTTTTTCTCTTACACTTCAGAAAGGAGCAACCCGAATGAAGAGAGCCATATCTGCCCTGCCAGTTTTGCTCGCGATCGCTACATTTTCGGTATTTGCAGGTGACGACGGAGGTGCGCGCGAAGGGAAGGACGACTCGCAGGCCGCGCCGAAGGCAGGATCGGCGGAGTTCGAGCATCTGAAAGCGCTGGTCGGTCGCTGGGAGTCCGAGATGCCGAAGCCCGGCGGCGGTTCCGAAGGCGGGAAGGGCGCGATGACAACGGTTGCAACGGAGTACCGGCTGGCGGCCAACGGCAGTGTCATCGTGGAGCGCAACTTCCCGGATACGCCGATGGAGATGATTTCCGTGTACCACGACCGGCGCGGCAAGCTGTGGATGACCCACTATTGCGCGAAGGGCAATCAGCCGCAGATGCGCCTGACGGGCTCAACCGACGGCGTGATCACGATGGCACTGGTGGAGGGCTCTCTCGATTCGTCCGACGAGGCGCACATGCACTCCGTCACGATCGCGTTCAACGGTAAGGACGAGATGTCGCAGACCTGGACGATGGTTGAGGGCGGCAAGGAGACGATGGCTCACACCATGACCTACCGCCGGGTCCGGTAGTCGAACCTAACGGCCCGTTAATAAAGTCCATCCGGGCTGCTAAACTGCACACGACGACCGTCAATCAGGCGATTCCGCATGCCGCGGCCGTCAGTTCGTCGTAGTGGTGCACGAAGGTGACTCCATCGACCACGAGGCGGGCGGCATGGGGCAGCTCCTCTTCCCAGGTCATCGCCTCCCCCATGTTGTGCGGAGGGGCATCGTGCTTGCCCCTGCGGTTGCCGTTGTAACGGCGGTACAATACCGTGCGTCCCGCCCGCGTGATGTAGGCTTCGATTACTTGCCCGCGCTCAGCGGACTGTTTGTATTTGATGATCTCGAAGACTCGCAGGCAGGTGAAATGCCGCCTGCCGATCTGCACGTCGAAAACCCCGGCCCCGTTGATCTGGGCGGCTCCGGCCTGTGTGGCGAAGGCGCCGTCGCCCAGGGGCCGAAGGCCGCCGCGATCCTCGACCAGCCGCGGCGAGCTGTCCCAATCCTCGTAAAATCTCTCGTCGAGAAACGTCTCCAGTTCCCGTGTTCCATCGGGGCGCAGCGATTCCACGGCGATCCACTCCACTTCGTCGTCGGTCAGTAGCCCCCAGACTCGGCTCGTCTGTACGCGGGAGGGATTTGCGCGAATCATCTCCTCCTCCACGTCCACCTCGACACAGGGCCGCCCATGGATCACCGCCGGACGGCGTGCGATCATCCTGATGGTTTCGGAGAGCTTCCAGGGTTCGCCGCCTTCTGTCGGCGGCTCATACAAACCCCAGGCTGCACGGTCTCCCACCTCGGGCTGGATGAACCACCAGGCCATTTCCTTGAAGTCAATTCGGAACGGCTTCTCGTTGCTCGGCCGAATGCATAATTCGGGCATTTGTGCCGGAAAGGCTTGTCTTGGCGTTTCCATGTCGGTTCTCCTTTTCTTCGGGGTGATTCCCAATACGTTTCGGATCCGGTCTCTACCGTAAGAAAGCCGGCGTTTGACCGTGCCATCGGGACTGCGGTGGCGGGCGGCGATTTCGGCGATGCTCAGACCGTCCAGATAAAATGCCTTCAGGGCGGCGCGCTCGCGTTCAGGTACCTCGTCCATGGCTTCCAGGATAGCCGTGGCGGCCTCCCGCTCCCGTGACTGCGCAAGCCCGCTGCGGTTGACCAGCGGCGTCAGGATTTCGCTCCTGACGTACAGTTCGCGGCGTTGGGGCGATCTGAAGTAATCGCGGCAGCGGTTACGGGCCACCTGCAGCAGCCACGGACGCACGTCGCGCGGCGTCATCCTACGCAACCCCATCCAGGCGTGAACCAGGGTCTCCTGCAACACGTCCTGAATGTGGTCGCCGGACCCGGTCCGGGAGCGGATCAACCCGGCCAGCACGCGTTCGTAGCGCCGGATCAGGGTAACGAAAGCGGCTTCGCTGCCCTGCTGAACCTGTTTCGCCAATAGTTGGTCGTATGGATCGGTCATTTGGTCACGTGTCCTTTGCCTTACAAGGCGTGACCCGACGGGCAAAGGTTCACTACAGAGCGGCAGGCTCGTAAATCTGGCTGACAGGCGGGCCGGGAAACGGCCGGCTCACGCTGTGTACGGCGCTTTCGAAACACAAAACGCGCCGTCCGCCGGTTTTCCGTGAGCAGCGCGTCGTTTATTTCTATGTTAATCTGCAATTTAACGTAATTCGCCAGCCGGACGCAGACCGATTATTGTCCGGAATCGTCGTAGAAGCGCTTGAGGTCCACGTCGTATTCAAGCCGCGCCTTCAGGCTCGCGAAAAAATGGGTCCAGCCCGAGCACTGATCGAAGGCGCTGTCGATGCCCGCCTGATCGCGTCGCCATCCGGACTCGTTCACCGAAATCCTCGTCCCGCCGTTCAGCGCTTCGAAATCGAACACAAACCGCGTCCGGTAACCCACGTCGCCGCTGGCCGGCCAATTGCAGACGATCCTCCGATTGGGAATCACTTCCTCTACGCAAACATCCACCTCGACGTCGCCGAAGCGCCAGAAGACTGTCTTTCCGGCTTCCAGCCCGGCGCTTGCGTCGTCGGTAAAGAATGTACTGATCGTTTCCCGCTTAGTTATGGCCGTGAAGACCTCGTCAACGGGACGGTCGATGATGCAGTGAAACGAAAACGACAGTTCTTGACGATTGTCCATGCGCGGGCGATCCATACGAAGAGTACTGTCGATTAACCGTCGTGACAGGCGGAACCGCGACCGATACGTTTGGGGACCGCGCGGTCTACTGTGTATCTCGCGGCTTCTCCGCCATCAGAGCCATGAGGTTCATCTCGGAGTCCCGAAAGAAGGCCATCCACAGTTCGTGGTCGGGCATATCGGCAATCTTGTGAGGCCCGCTGTCGAACGAAATGCCTCGCGACCGAAACGCGTCATACGTGCCTTCGAGGTCGTCCACCTTGTAATAGATCACGGATGCGTGTACGTCTGTCGATTCGTCCTCCGACAGGCCCAGCAACAGGCGAACGCCCGAACAGTTGAAGAACGCCATTCCCGGAACGCGGAAGAGGAATTGCATTCCCAACTGATCGCGATAAAATTCGACCGCACGGTCGAGGTCCTGAACGGTCACCGATATCTGACCGATCACCGAGAGGTCGAAGCTGGTGTTCTGTGACATGGCGGAACCTCCTTTTTTGCAGCCATCAGCAATAAGCCTTCAGCAGTCAGCTAAAGGCGGTGAGAGGGTAGACGTGAGACGGGAGACGATATGAATGCCCTATGGTTTATCTTGTCGTTACGATAACGGTAAATAAACAGGCAAGGTTTATGTGAAAACACTGCTGTAAATGTCTTCCTCTACCGTCTACCGTCTTGCGTCTCACCGGTCTTCTTGCACCGTCCGGTTTCATTTTGTGCCGGAGGCATAAAGGTAGAACCAACCAGGCAATGATGTCTTCTACCGTCTACCGGCTCACGTCTCCCCGCTGCTTGGCGACCTCTCCCCCCGGCCCCCTCTCCCGCGGGGAGAGGGGGAGCAGAACCGGGCGTCTATTTTGGCTGAAACGAAAAAAAACACACGGAGACACAAGAGCACAACGAAACACAAACGGTAATATCCGAAACACCGGTTAGGCGGGCAACCACAAGGGTTGCCCCTACACAACCCGGCGAGGGCAGGATGCCCTCGCTCCCGGGAACCTCTCACACCTGTCCGATCAAAACCTTATCCGCAACGGGTTTTTCTCGCTGCCATTGTCCTCAGAAATGTGAGCGAGTCCGGGTTGGTTCGATCGATTTTCTCGGACTCGAGTTTTTTCCAGGCCGCGTCGTCTTCGACGAATTCGCGAAAACGATCGCTGGCGTTCCGGGCGATCGGGGATCCGTGTCCGAAGCACATCTTATCGAATGAATATCCCGCCAACTTGCGAAGGGATTCTCGCGCCAGCGAGAGATCGGCGACATACTCCGGGGCGTTGATCCAGATTTCACCGTCCGGAACGCCTCGATCCCTTCTTCCGCCGCAGACGGCATCGCCCACAATCATCGTGTTCCCGTCTCCCCGCACCAGAAACGCGACCTCTTCCGGGTAGTGGGCATCGGGAATGTGGACCACTTCGATACGGTCCCACAGGAGATCTCCGTCCTGAAAAGCAGCGTCGATCGCCTCTTCTGAGTATTTCAATCCGACCGGGTGGAGGTAAATGCTGCAGCCCCAGCGGTCCCTGAACGCCTCCGATTCGCGCACGTGGTATTCGCAGGTAAGGAGAATATGCGCGGGCCTGCCCATGGCTTCGACTTCGCTCGCTTCTTCATCCGGGAGTTGCAGCGGATCGACGAGGACCAGGGCGTCGCCGGGATTCGTACGGACGACAAAGCTGTTCCACGGATAGGGTTCGTTTCTGGCCGCGCCATGTATCTCGGACCAGGAGAAGACGGATGATGAAATCTGCGCCAGCATGATCATCGGCTCCTCAACAGCGGTGAGACGGGAGACGGTAGACGGGAGAAGACATGCGTGCCCGCCAGGTTTCCTGGCCGTAACGAAAAGGGCGAAAAACTCGGCACGGGTTATTCACAGATGCGTAAACCCGGTTGTTACCTTGTGGTATCCGAAACAAAATGCAATGCGATCGCGTCGTACTTGTGCGTGTGCGTCGGATCCGAATACAGCAGGAACGCCCTTCGACATTGTAAACACATCCGGGTCATTCCAATCTCATTATACGGAGGTCTCCCATGACGGAAGATAGAAACGCCCCCCAGATGAACGGCTGGCTGATGCTGTTCGTAACGCTCGCGCTTCTCGCCGTGTCCGTGGTAGTGTTCATACACGGCGTAACGGGCGGCGGCGCCGTTGCCATCGTCTCGTCGATCCTGCTTCTCGTCTTCGACATTATCCTCATGACCGGGTTGTTCGCCGTGGAACCGAATCAGTGCGTCGTCCTCCTGCTCTTCGGCGAGTACAAGGGCACCGAGCCGACGCAGGGATTCCGATGGACCAACCCGTTCAAGAGCCGGACGAAAGTCTCCCTGCGCGTCAGGAATTTCGACAGCGAGCGGCTCAAGGTCAACGACAGCCGGGGCAACCCGATCGAGATTTCCGCCGTCATCGTCTGGAGAGTGCGCGTCGCCGCCCAGGCCCTGTTCGACGTGGACAACTACGAACAATACGTCAAGGTCCAGTCGGAATCGGCAATCAGGCATCTCGCAACCAGCTACCCCTACGATCAGGCGGAAGGCGAAGAGATCAGCCTCAGGTCCTCGATCACCGAGGTTTCCGAGTCGCTTGGCAGAGAAATTCAGGACCGTGTCCAGGAAGCCGGCGTCGAGATCGAGGAGGCGCGGATCAACCACCTGGCATACGCGCCGGAAATCGCCAACGCCATGCTGCAGCGCCAGCAGGCCGAGGCGGTCATTTCGGCACGCGCGAAGATCGTGGACGGCGCCGTCGGGATGGTGGAAATGGCTTTGAAGCGGCTGACGGACGACGACGTGATCAAGCTGAACGAGGAACAACGTGCGAATATGGTCAGCAATCTGCTGGTCGTCCTCTGCTCCCACGAATCGACGCAGCCTGTGGTCAGCGCCGGGTCGCAATAGCGGCGGACTGCTTGCGTTGAACCTGTCGAGACGAGGCCGTCGAATCGAGGTCATTGGCTATGCTGCTTGTGCTGAGCATGTCGAAGTGAGCTTGCCGAAGTGACCTGTCAATGCGTGGTCGTTGAGCTTGTCGAAATGCCCGCCCTCACGAAGTTTCGACGACACTTCGCCGACGCTTCGACATTTCGACAAGCTTACTTCGGCAAGCTCAGCACAGGCAATGCAGGCATGCTCAGGGACCGCAGAGATCGGCTCGGCTTCTGCGACTCCCCCTCAAGGGGGGAGTGATAAAACCGTTGAATAGCCGCGCCTACTCGTGTCAGGAATTGCCCGGCACGAACGCCATCAGGATCGAGTCCGCGAAGATCCGCCACACGACGGCGACGTCGTCGAACCCCGCCTCCGTCATCGCGTGGATGAGGTCCTCCGCACGATGCTCGTATTCATTGTCTTTCCCCTCCGCCTTCATCATTCGTTTGAATTCCCGCCGGGCGTCGATTTCCTCCCGCGTCACCAATCCTGAGTCGATCGCACGCTGAACGTGACGCTCTCGGTATCGCGTCGACTG
>CBDCPK010000002.1:0-110271 GCA_965220195.1 uncultured Binatia bacterium (SeqCode)
AACAGCCGGGCGGGACGGACCTGGTACGACTGGCTCCCCATCCATCATCTGACCACGCAGGAGGTGTTCGCGGAGATTCAGGCGGCCGGCCAGCAACCCCATTGGGCCTACCGGGCCGGCATGACGCGGCTCTCTTGCGTGTTTTGCATCATGGCGAGCACCCAGGACTTGCGGACAGCCGCTCGGCTCAAACCTGATCTATACCGCCGCTATGCTGAGCTGGAACAGCGGCTCGGCTTCACCCTGAGCATGAGCAGGAAGACCCTGCCGGAGATTACCGGTGTGGCCGTCTAGCCAGAGAGGAAGAAGCAGCATGACGTGTGCAGATTGTGGAGCGCCGACCGAGCTCATCAGCCGCCGCATTGGCTTCTTTGGCAAGGTGGATACTTACAGCCGCTTTTGCCGGTCCTGCCTCCCCTCTCACGCCGGCGAGGGCGGCTATACACCCGAGGAGGCGCTGGCCATCTATGACGCGTGTGTTGACGCGGTGAAGCGTGCCCAGGCCACCCGTGCGCAGAAAGGGAAAGCTTCATGACCCGGCAACGGAAGCAAGACGGGCCGCTGGAACCCACAGTCCTGTCCGACGAAGACCAAGCCCCGACCCGCGCGCCGCGTCGCCCACCCGCCCTGTCAAGGTTGGCCTTCGGCCGTGGTCATATCCCAGGCGGCGCACGGGTCGGGAGAAGGTGGCGGGCAAGGCCCCGCGCACTGTTTTTGCTCCAAGAGCCTTCCTGCTTGCTTATCCCAGCGTAGCAAAAAGTATCCAAAGTCAAGGGCAAGGTCGGCCAGCTCCCGGCTTCGCCGCCCTTGACTTCGGAGCCTCTGTTTTTGCTGAGCGGATAAGCAAATCTTTCGGAAGGAGGTTCAGCTATGAACCAGACAACACCAATCGCAAGCGTTGTGGTGGCCCTTTTGATAGTGGCTGCCATACCAGCACAGCCCGCTGCCCACCAGAAGGCGGCCGAAACGTCGCAGAGCGCGGAAGACCGCCGACGCGAGGCAGCGGCCGCCACCCGAGCACGGGCGCGGTATGAGGCTGAGGTCCATCGACGCAAGCGGCCTGAGGAGCCGAGACGGCAGATCGAGCAGCCCGCGCAGCAGGCTCCCTGCCGCATCGAGCCGACGCACCAGCCACGGCGGCCCGGCGTGCGTGTCGGGGCGCTCTTACGGGGAGCCGCTCAAATCGGCCGCACGGTGGAACGGGCGGAGCGGGGTCACTTCGATCCCTGGCAGGAGGTCAGCCGCGCCGGCCGGATGATCGAGCGACACGAACGCCGCCGCTGGTAGCCTCCCCCGATCCACCATTCCGGGCCGGCCCAGGATTGTGGCCCTGGGCGGTCCGTTCACGCCCCCCCGTCTCCCGCCGTAAAGACTTTACATCTCAACGAATTTTTGTACCCTAGGGTACAAAGTATTGCCCCAGGAGGCGCGTATGATCCTCGCCGCTTTGCTCGCTCTCGTCCTTGTGCTGCCAGCCATCACCGCTCGGTCCGCTCTCGCCGTCTCGTTCGCCGAGTGTCAAGCCTGGCTCTGTCTACCGGGCGGTTTCCCGCCCTCGGAATGCACCCCGGCGGAGGACGCTGTCAAACGGCGGCTGGCTGCCTTTCAGCCCCCGCTGCCCCCATGGTCGAGCTGCGCCTCACAGTTTGGGTGGGATGCGGCGAATCTCAGTTATACCCAGAACACGCAGGACGAGTGCCCGCACGGCGGTACGCCTACCGGGGGACTATGTAGCGGGGTGGACGCTGACGGCTGCGCCTTTAGCTATTCGGCTCAGAAAACCACGACTGTCAAGGTCGCGGTGGACGGGCGGACCAACTTCTCGCCGAATGTCCCCCATGTGCAAAGGGTGGCGACTGCCAGCACTCCCGTCATTGAGCAAATCTGCACGACCCAACCCACGATCCCCGACACGTGTGCCACTCCCGTCGCCGGCCCCACGCCTGTTGGGGGACAGCCCGCGTACTGGCGCGTCACCACCGGCTGTCGCTGTCCGCCCGGCTACCCGTTTCGCTGGCCCGCTGGGTCGGGGCAGGAATACTGCCTATATAATCCTGGCCGCCCGTAGCCGAGGGACTCTTTTCCGCGCTGGCCGGATGATCGAGCGGACACGAACGCCGCCGCCGATAGCCTCCCCCGGCCCTACATTCCGGGCCGGCCCAGGATCGTGGCCCTGGGCGGTCCGTTCACGCCCCCCCGCCTTCTATCGTTCTCTCCACCCCCCTGCTCCCGCCCCGACCGTCCGTATGCCGGCCAGGACGGGAGCGGGCGAGCAGGACCGGCCACAGCCGGCCCAGTTCGCCCGTAGGAGAAAGGCTTAGCCAGACCGGCCGCTAAACGCGGACCGTCCCGGCAAAGCCGGAAAGCGGTCGCCTGAGCACCCGCGCCAGGCAAAGCCTGTCACGGCTGCGAAGCCAGGCGCCCGCTCGGACGAAGACACCGCCTCCCTGGCAACCCGCGCCAGGCAGAGCCTGTCACGCGTTGCGCTGTCGGTCGGCTTCCAGATGCAGGCGGCGCACGCGCCGTTCGGATGATTCCGATTTTTTCCCGACTCCAGAGGTGGGTGAGAGTCGGGAAAAAATCTTGTGTTTTTGCTAGGGAAAGGAGGTGCAAGACAGCAGAAGTATTATCGAATCCTGGTCTTTGGGTTTGTCTCATCAACGGGCGTAAGCCCCCCAACAGAGGAGGTACGACATGGCAGCGCTGAATAAAGCGATGATTCTCGGGAATGTGGGCAACGAGCCGGAGGTTCGCCAGACACAGAGCGGACGGGCGGTGGCCAACTTTTCGGTGGCAACGACGGACGCGTGGGGTGAGGGAGAGGATCGCCAGGAGCGGACCGAATGGCATCAGGTGGTAGTGTGGGGGAAGCTGGCCGAGACCTGCGGACAGTATCTCACCAAGGGCCGCCAGGTCATGGTGGAAGGCCGGCTTCAGACGCGAAGCTATGAGGATCACGACGGCCACAAACGGTCCGTGACCGAGATTATTGCCCAGCAGGTGCAGTTTCTCGGGGGGCGGAAGGATAACGGGGCGGACGCCGGCGACGGCGCCCCGGCTGCCGATCTGGACTCCTAGGACCAATAGGCAGGGCGCTGGCCCTGCCTTCCCAGGCAGCGGCCAGGCCCACGACCTGGCCGCATCGTCAAAGGAGGACGGTATGAGCAATGCTGATCTCACAGCCTTGGAAACCAGATGCCTGCGGCGGGTGCAGGAGCAGGCGGCGCAGATCGAGATGAAGACTCTTGAGGAACGGTGCGGGGCGATCTATGCCATCGCGCGCGACTGCGTCCCCGAGGAGGACGCCGAGCTGGTCCGGATTTTCGCCAATAACCTCACCGAACTGGACACGACCGATTATGATGCACGGGAGGCCATGGAGGAGGACGACGGGATTCACCTGTCCCGCGGCATCCGCTACGCGCTCACCATGCACCTGTTCCACATTGCGGACGGCTGGGTGACAAGTAACCGCAGCGATAAACCTACCCCAGGCGGCCAGGGCGGCACTTGGTCGCCCTGAGCGAGCGTCCCGCCACCCCGCCAGTGGGGCGCACTGCCAGGACCTTGCCGGTGGCTCTTGCTGGCGCGTTCCGCCTTCCCCATCAGCCCCCCTGGATTTTGCCGCTGTGGCAACCTTCTGCCACGTTTCCCGCCCTCCCAGGCCGATAAATCAGGCCAAAACTGCCATTTTTGGCCTTCGCCCGCAAAAACCGACCTCTATACAGGGCCAGAGCGGCCCGTAATCGGTTCGGCCCATACCTTGGAGTCTCACCAAGAAATAAACGCGTATGGCCGCGCCTGACGCTGTTTTGAGCAACATAGGGCGCGAAAGGCCAGCCGCCGAACAGGACCGGATATGGGCCGGCCCAGTTCGGCGGCCCCGAGGCGCAGCACCGCAGCGCTTTGGCGCGGCAGCGTAGCGCCGCCCCCCCCGCTCCCGGTCCGATTCCGGGCCCGGAGCAGGCCAGCCCCCAGCCGGGGCGGGAGCGGGCGAGCAGGACCGGCCACAGCCGTCCCAGCTCGCCCGCAGGGGCAAGGCTTAGCCAGACCGGCCGCTGAGCGCGGACCGTCCCGGCAAAGCCGGAAAGCGGTCGCCTGAGCACCTGCGCCAGGCAGAGCCTGTCACGGCTGCAAAACCCGACGCCCGCTCGGACGAAGACACCGCCTCCCTGGCAACCCGCGCCAGGCAGAGCCTGTCACGCGTTGCGCTGTCGGTCGGCTTCAAGGTGTGGGAGGCGCAAGCGCCCTGGCCGGTCCGATTTTTCCCGGCCCCAGAGGTGGGTGAGAGCCGGGAAAAATCTTCTTTCTTTTTTACTTCGTAGAGGAGGGTACTATGAGCCGGGACGTTTACGCGAGTGTGACCGCACGCATCATGGATGCCTTAGCGCAGGGGGTGGTGCCGTGGCATAAGCCGTGGGATGGACGCCAGGGGCAGCCCCGGAACTTTATCAGCGGCAGCGCGTACCGTGGGGTGAATATGTGGGTGTTGATGGCGGCCGGTGGCTCCCCGTTTTGGCTGACCTACCGTCAGGCGCAGAAGATCGGCGGACACGTTAAGAAGGGTGAGCACGGTGTTGAGGTGGTGTTCTGGAAATGGGTGGAGAAGCGACCCGAGGTGGATGCAGCGGACGATGCCAAGCCCGAGCGCTTCGCCGTGGCGCGGTCCTTTACCGTGTTCAATGCGACCCAATGCGAGCTGCCCGAGGCGTGGCGGAAGCGGGCGGAGATCAAGGCCCCCGAGGTGGACGCGGCGCAAAAAATCCTGTCCTGCGAGCAGATCGTGGAGCACATGCCGAACCGGCCGGAGATCGTTCACGCCGGCGTAAGGGCTTTCTACCGGCCCAGCGCGGACCGTGTGACCATGCCGGAGCCGGAACGGTTTGCCGCTCCCGAGCTGTACTATTCCACCCTCTTTCACGAGCTGACCCATGCCACCGGCCACCCAAGCCGGCTGAATCGGCCGACCCTGGTTGATATGGTGGCCTTTGGGGATACCAATTACAGCAAAGAAGAGTTGTGCGCAGAGATGGGCGCGGCCTTCCTGTGCGGCGTGGCGGGAATCGAGAATCGGACCTGCGACGACTCAGCCAGCTACATCCAGGGGTGGCTCCGGAAACTCCAGGACGACACCAAGCTGTTGGTGTATGCAGCGGCCCAGGCCCAGCGGGCGGCCGACTGTATTCTCGGGGTCGCCAGCGAGGCCGAGGAGTAGAACCAAGCCCCGCGTGAGCGGAGCCACTGAACAGGAGGACACAACAATGGAACAGATGGCCATGTTCGCCCCTCAGCAATCTCCCGCGCTGCCGTGGGTTTCCGCTCCCGTTCGCATTGGGAAACATGACTGGCGGCTGGTACGAGTCGAGACCATCGATATGATTTCCAGCCGAACAGAGCGATACCTTCATTACCAGTGGAGTCCGGCCGGGCAAGACGACTGGCGTCCAAGCCGCGAATGGCCCGGCTACGACATCAACAACGGCGGCACGCTCGGCTTGCCACACAGCCTCGCCCGTCGTCTGTACGCCGAGAACCCGGCAATGGTGGCATGGTGTAAAGAGGAACGATAAGCCGCCCTGGGTGGCGCAAACCCTCTCCCCACCGGCCCCGCATACAGGGCTGCTCGATAGGAGGCGATCCCATGCTGTACGAATACCCCGGCTTTCGGAACTGCTACTCGAAATGTGACTTGGAGATTGTCCGTAGCGTGGGGCGGACGACGCTGGTCATCTGTACCGAGCTGGAGAACAACCCCGGCACCAGCGTGACGAACGCGGCCGAGATTATTGCGACGCGCCTGTGCCAGGAAGACCCGACCATTGACCCCGAGGGGCTGATATGGATCGAGCACTACCCGGAGCGTTCGGCTGACCGCAGGCAAAAGCCCTACCCCGAGACGTGGGACATGGTCGTATTCACCTACCGAGCCGGTCGGACCTTCCGTCGTCCAGCGTGGCGACGTGTCTCGGCCGAGGAAGTGCAGACCATCCGCCAGAAGATTGCGGGGTGAGCCTTACGGCCCATCCGCGCCGGCTGGCCGGGTATTTCCTGGCCAGGGTGGAGGCGCCCCCCGCCCCCGGCAGTCTGCTTAGCTAGGCTCTTGTCGGTGGCCCTCGTTGTCGCATACTCTCATGCGCCAGAAGCGGGGGCTGATGCAAAAGCTGCTTACCGGCGAATGGCGGGTGAAGAGATGTCCCACGAATATAACGCCCAGTTGGCTAGACTTAAACAGATACTCTTGGCCCTGGGACCGTCGGGCGAGGATGGGTTCGAGGGTGTTGTCGCTGAGGCTCTGAGCCGTATTTCCGGTGTTCCGTTTCGACTCGCTAAGAGCGGAGCCCAGTCCGGAATAGACGGAGCCGCAGCGTATGCGGAAGACGCGATCTGCTTTGAGTGCAAGCGATATGACAAAGAGCCGCCAGCATCAGAGGTAGTCATAAAGATAGATGACCTTTGCCGCCATAAGGATGAAGCCGATCTTCTGTGGACTCTGGCCTGCACCGCTTCGGTCAAGACGCAATTGGCTGACAGACTCAGGGAAAAGGCCGCTAAGGATGGGATTGAAGTTTTGATACTGGACTGGACCGGTGATCCACCTCCGCTGGCCATCGTACTCGTAAAGGCGGGCTCTCCCGTCATCGACAAGATTGTAGCCCTTTGTGAGGGAGTGGCAAAAAATGAACTCGAAGAAATATTCGCTGCTATCCGGGAGCAGGAAGGATTCGAGGTCCAAGTAGGCAAAATACTGGAGCACCTCAACGCATCTGAGACAGCCACCATTCGTGCTGCGGAGAAAAATCGGGAGTGGTTCGCAGACAGGTTCCGCGATACACACCAGGCCCGCTTAGACCTCGGTCAGCCTCTTGCTCCAAATGCTGCTGAAGTGTCGCACAGGGAACGGGACAATCTCGTCTCTCGTGCGGTTGCAGAACTGCAAAGCGATCAGCCTGTCGTCCTGCTTGGAGGCGAAGGGTGTGGCAAATCCTGGCTCGCAGCGAAGGTAATTGAGCAACAGGCGGCGCATACTTTGACTGCATTGTTCAGCGCCGAACAAATCCCGGACAGGATCGTATCGAGTCAGGCCGTTGACCTCTTGGGGGAGCAATTGATCTGCCAAACAGATGGCAACCCAACAGATGACAAGCTTCTGAAACGTTGGCGCCGTCGCATTGGCGCATGGCACGAGCGGGTTCGATCTGGGCGTTTCCTCATTGTTCTCGACGGACTGAACCAGCGTCCAAAGAAAGACTGGGGACGGATCATCGAAGCGTTCCAGCAATTGTCGGAAAAGGCTGGTGGTCGGTTGTTGGTCACATGCAGGAGCCACTACTTCAAGACCCAGATCAAGGGTCGGCTATCAGGGTCAGTCAAGCAAATAATTATTCCTGAATGGACAGCGCAAGAACGGGACGACCTGCTTAAACGATATGGAGTTGATCCGACGATTCTGGACGAACAGGCCGCGAACCTCCTCCTCAACCCGCGTGTTCTGGGCATCGCACTGAACGTCCTACCACCCAACGACGAGTATGCGTGGCAGGGTCTCACCGTGGAGCGTTTGCTTTTCGAGCACATCCGGGCAGCGGAACGGGACAGTGTCGATCCCGAAACCTTCCAAGATTTTGCCGACAGGCTTACGAGCCTTGCTCAGACAGTATTCGATGGGGTTCAGGACCAGCATCAGAAAAAGTTGCTTATCTTCGAGGAGGAAGCAGGAGCAGTTGCCGAAGGTCGTTTCTTTGCGCCGGTAGACGGCCCCAGAAAAGCCTACAAACTGCGGCCGGAGGGGCTGTCTCTTACACTTGGCTTTGCGCTTGTTGCCCAGTTGTTTGACGCTTGGCAGAATGGCAATGACTTGTCGGAGTCCGTCAGCAGGACTCTTGAACCGATTGCAACGCTGGACGACACAGCCAAAGTTGTTCTGGCCGCCTTGACGGTGGTCACCATGGACAGGAGGCTGTTCAAGCAAGAGATATATGAGGCGCTTATCGGCGGTTTTGTTCTCCTTCAAAATCTCGACACGGCGCACTATCCGGCGTTCGTCAGTTTGGCGAAAGAACAGGTTGAGGGATTCCTGAACGCTGCCGAAAAATCGGCTTTGCAGGAAGCACCTCACCCTAATTTTGACTGGATTAGAGGCACACTCTTCAACTTGCGCGCTGACAAGAAATCCAAACCCCTTGTCGTAGAGGCGCTCACTCGCTGGCTGTCCTATTACACCCTGAACCCGGAACAAGAAGTATTGTCCGTGCAGCGTTCATCAGCAACCAAGAGCCAAGAAGAGATCGAAGAGAAACGTTTGGAAATCGAAACCAAGCTCCAATCTTTATCCGAGGCCGAGAGGCAAATTTTAGGAGAAATGTGTGAAACGCCCGAAGACCCGGCTGGCTTGATGATACTCGCAATAACGCTTCTTGTCGGGATGGAATTGGCTCCTTTCGCGCGTGCGCTCGTCCGAGCGTCGTTCTCTGCCGCACTGAATGGCGACATCGTTTGGCCTAATAAGCAATTTCGTTATCTGCTCAGCCTCAATGCCCGCGATTGGGCAAGCGCCCGACAGGCGCTCTTGACTGAAAGTCGTGATTTCCGTGCTGATGATTCGTCTCCCACAGGGAAGTGGGCGCTTGTATATATTCTTAACGGTACAGGGAACGAGGATGATAAACGAGAGGCGAGCGCCCTTGTCGAGACTCTGCGCGAGCCGCTGCCGTGGCCAAAAGGCTGGAGGCTAATTGAAGAATACTGTTCGATAGACCCCTGTGATCCAATGTCTGAAAAACCGGACAACGTCGTCAAAACTGCGACCGACTATCAGAAAATCGACGTGACCCAACTCCATCCAGGTCTGGACCATACGAGAGAAGACGCTTTCCTCGAAGACGCCTTACCCGCTATCGCACGGTTCTTCCCCAAAGTCGCGGTTGAAAAACACCTGGAGCTTCTGGATCAGCTATTTGTCAGAAATGGCTTCCCGCTACGTCAGGTCGCATTGGTTGATAAGGGGCACAGGCCGTTAATTAACAGGGAGCGCGCGCTGAGACTTGTTGATATGCTGCGCAACCCTCCAGCCTCAGTGGACATGCCCGAGAAAGATCAGAGGATTGTCGTCCAGTATATGTTGCTTTTTGCCTTTCCGTTGCTCGCTGCCTTGGAGCAGTTGGAAGCGATGTTGCTGATACCAGAGCCCGAAAAGTATCTCCTCAGTCTTTGGTGCTCCTTCAAATCTCTCGATGAGGATGTATTCGAGTGCAGATTACGGACCGCCGTTGCGCAAGACGACAGAGCTCTAATTTCTGTCCTGTTAGGGTTTGCACAGTATTCGGAGACGCCGCTGACTTCCGAGGTACGCAGTATTATCGGCAGCCTTGTCAAGCATGAAACCGAACGGATTCGTGCAGACGTGTTCGAGACGATCTGGCGGCGCAAGCTGTCAGAGTTGCTGCCTGCGGTTATTGAAAGTGGGTGGAGCTATAGCAACAGAGAGAACGGGGACAGGCGGGAAGCAGAGTACGGGTCGCTTACACTGATTGATGCTGCGAAGCATAGCGTTGTCAATCCGAGCACTATCCTGGACCGTATTATGCCTGAATCACTCGGTGGGGCGATGCGACAACTTGGAGCAGATACGGCGATAGAAATTACCCGTCGCCTTTTTGTCCAAGAAGAGCCTAACGTCCGTCTACTTGAGAACTTTTCTCTGAAAGCTTTTGACGCATTCTATGGGGCAGACCCCGGAGCCGTGGTTGATTTGGCCGATTCATTCCTCAGCTCTGACAGTACGGAGTTACCATGGACTCGTAATGTGGCACTGCTGACCGCGTATGCCATTTCCAAGGACGAGCCGAAGAAGACAAAGTCCTTATTTGAAAAGGTAACGGATTCCAAACCTTTCCACATACTCACTGAGGGCTATGCGAAACTGACGCTGGATCAGAAGGCGATATGGAAATCAGCCGCTAATCCTCTTCTCGACGAACTCCGTTGTTCACGACTAGATCACGCAGTGACAGATCATGAGCTTGCTACGGAAGTCCTCGCCGCTGAGCAGGCTGGCCGACACGATGTTCTGGATGCCTATATCAAGGCCCAATGTGGTAGTGATACGCCCGCGGTAGTCGCGCGAGGTCTAATGGTTGCCGGTTTCTGTGACGACCGCGAAGTGCCGGCCCGTGTCTTGGCCACCCATGCTGGCCGGGCGGGGCTTATCGGTACGGCCCATGGCGCTGCTGAATACGCCTTTGAGAGAAACCGGTGGGCTCGGCATTGGTACCAGAAGATGGCGAAGACTGAGGACCCGGCGCAGTACTGGGTGAACAAGTGCCTGTTTGGCAAGGTTGTGGATGGGCGCTTTGAGCTGTGGGAGAGAGATATAAGCGACCGCTCATCCCCGCTTTTCGTTTACCACGAAATCACCGAGAAGGCGGTGAAAGACAGGTGCGAAAAATGGAAGCAAAAACTGGAAAAGAAACTTTTTAGCCAGGATGCGCCAGAGCCGCTATTTGTCCAATGATGAAGGGGTGTGGCTGACACTGGGTTTTTACTGCATGATCTGCGAAGCATGAAACAATTATACACCTCCTATTCTCAGTTTGATTCGGTCGGTACGTGATGGAGGCTCGTGTTGACTGAGTTTTCCGACTATATCGTCTACGCCGATGAGAGCGGCGACCACGGGTTGGTTAGCATCGATCCGCAATATCCTGTCTTTGCGCTCGTCTTCTGCGCTATCCGAAAAGCGCACTATGCTGATCGCATTGTCCCCGCATTCCAGAGTTTCAAGTTCGATTTCTGGGGGTACGATGCGGTCGTCTTACACGAGCAGGAGATCCGGAAGAGCAAGGGGGACTTCACCTTTTTGCTGACCGATCCGAATACACGAGCCCAGTTCTATGAGCGTTTGAGCGGTCTGATCGAGTCCGCGCCGGTTACCATCTTCGCCTCGGTGATTGATAAGCTCCGTCTGAAGAAGAAATACGCGGACCCGCAAAACCCCTATGAGATTGCGCTGCTGTTCTGCATGGAGCAGCTTCTCGATATGCTCATCAAGGAAGGACAAGCCGGAAAGACAGTGCACGTTGTCCTGGAGAGCCGGGGAAAGAGGGAGGATCGGGACCTTGAACTCGAGTTCCGCCGAATCTGTAACAATGAGAGGCGGCAGAGAGAGCGGAATCCAGATTTTCGACAGCTTGAGTTCCGACCGATATTTCAGGCCAAATCTGTAAACTCGACCGGTCTCCAGCTTGCCGATTTAACGGCCAGACCCATCGCACTGAACTCGCTCAGACCTGAGCAGGCAAACCGGGCCTTTGAGATTATTCAGCCGAAGTTGGAAGGCCTCAAGTGTTTTCCGTAGCTCTCTGGTGAAGCCGGAAAAACAAAAGGGCTCTGGATTCTCCAGAGCCCCGTTGTCGACCGGGTCATTCCCAATCCTTTATTTAGAGGCGAGAATAATCCTGAAGGTTTGAAATGTCAAGGCAAGATTTTATAATTTCAAACCTAAAGTATAAGCGTGAAGAGACGTCCCACTGACGCTGTTTATGGACATTGACTTTCCGACGGACCTCGCTTCATCTGCGGTACGTTTATGAGCTTTGACGCCTCCGAAAAATACCAATCTCAAATCCCGGCGCTGGCGCCAGGCTTTAAGCCGCCCCTGCTCCTCCCTCCCCTTCCAGTCCCGGAGCAGGCCGCCGAGCAGGCCCGGCCACAACCAGCCCAGTTCGGCGGCAGGTCTGAGGCTTAGCGTCCCACGTCCATAGGGACGACGAGCCGCAAATCCAGACCTCCCCCTGTCGCTCCTGGAAAAGGCCAAGCATGGTAGCTTGTGCATCAAGGCCGGATATGCGACAGTCCGAGGACAGCCAAGCAGCAGGCAAACCGGCACAAAGACAGTACGGATGAGGAGAGGCAGGATACGCATTGTGTAGCCTAAAAACTCCACACTGCCCCGGCTCCGCCGCCCGGCTTCGCCGGAAAAGCCTTGAGAATGACCATGCCGCGTCCCCGGATTCCCCCCACTGACCGTCATTCCAAAGTAGTCCATGTCCGGCTTCGCCCGGCCGAAGACCTAGCCTTCAAGCAGCTTGCCACCGCTCTTAATCAGCCCCCCGGCCGTGTGCTGCGCCGGCTTGTCCGCGAGGCTATTACGGGTGGTCCGGATTTCTTTGCGGACGGGGTGAGCGAGTTGCGCGCGGCCCACCGCGAGCTGGCGGCCGTGGGCCGCAACCTGAACCAGCTCGTGCGAGCCGCTAACCGGGGCGAGGTCCTGCTTGGCCCGGAAATCGCCCTGACGCTGACCGCCCTCCGGACTCGGGTCGAGACGGTTGAGCAGTTGTACGGCGTGGCCGTAGAGGCGGCCGCATTGCGGACGGTCATCCCCTTGAAGCAGCCGAAGGGAGGCACAAATGCGGCCTGATGAAGATCGTGAGGAAGGACTCCTTGAGAAGGCCGTGCGGCCGAAAGGCGGTCGGCCAGGCGGGCGCTGGCGCGGCCTCGGCCGGTGGACCGGCAGCCTGACCCAACGGGTTCGGGCTGCCCGAGGGCTGCCCCAAGCTGTCTTCAAAATTACGAGCTGGAACCACAGCGGCGGCGCATTGCTGGACCGGGCGAACTATGTCTCTCGGGAGGGGGAGAACGAGGTCGAAACCGAAAGCGGGGAACGGTTACAGAGCCTGATCGAGCTGGAGCAGCTCGTCTCGGTATGGGCCAAAGACCCCGCAGAGCGGAAGGACCGCCGCCTCTCCATGAGCGGGGTGGTGTCCTTTCCGCGGGGAGCGGACGAGGAGAAAGCGACCGAGGCCGCGCGGCAATTCTTCCAGGCGGGCTTTGGTGCCAACCACGACTATTTTTTTGCGGTACACAAAGACAGCAAGCAGTTTCATGTGCATGTCGTGGTCAAAGCCAAGGGCCATGACGGGACGCAGCTACGCATCGGCCGGACCGACCTAGCCGACCTCCGGCAGCTCTTAGCCGAGAAAAGCCGCGAGCAGGGCCTGGAGTTGGACGCCAGCCCACGCTGGGCGCGGGGGTTGGCTCCGCGTTCTTCCGCCCCAGCCATCAAGGGGATGGAGCGGCGGGGGGCACAGCCCCGGTGGGGCAAGGAGGTCCGTGCAGCGCTGGACGAGGCCCGTGCGGAAAGCCCAAGCCGGGCCGCGGTCTCCCGCAACCACTATGAACGGTTCGAGTACGCGCGGGCAGCCGGAATCATGGTGAGAGGGATGGAGCAATTGACCAGTGATACGGACCGCGCAAAGGCGGTCGTCGCGGCCGCAGACCTGGCGCTCTACGCCGAGCAAATGCCGGGCGTCGGTCAGGAGCCCCCGGCCAAGGTCCGGGCCGTCACCCGGCTGACGGAGCAGGCATTACGGGCCAGCATCCACACTATTTCCGATCCGGCGCTGAAACGTCAGGCGATTGCCGCTCGGGCGCGGCTTTCGTCCGCATTAGAGCCGGCGCATGAGCGCCAGCTTGACAGGCCGGGTCGATAGTCGGTTCCGTACCTTACGCTTGATCTTCCTCCATAGGGTACTCCTCCGGTGGGGACAGTTCGCCAAGACTGTCCACGGCCGCGTCTAGCCAGAGATTAGATGCAACCCTAAGCGCTGGAAAGCAACCGGGAAACACCTCCCCCTAGCGGAATGGGTCTCCCCAGTACGCTTGCAGCCATACCGACGTTGCGGCCGGTCTTGCTTACGGAAATTCCCTCATGTCCGCCCCACACCTTAGCTATGGAGCGACGGCGTATATCCTTTTGCAATTCAATTCGAGTGGCAAATCCAGAAAAAATCTTCTCTCCATAAATTAGGCTCTCGATTTCCGCTACATCGTCCGAGAAGTGCATCCACGCATCGAAATGGATTGGTGGAAAATCGCGTCTTTCATTCGCAATCCCCACTATCCTGCTCGCCAAGCCTTCATTATCGAAAACCCTAAAGCCACAAGACGCCCCATAGATGAGATGATCGCTCCTCAGCATAAACCCCGTATCCGTCTGTTCGTCGAAGTCCAACAGAACGTCCTTGCCTGTGTAGCGCTTCCCGTCCATTGTCACCGGTACTCCGAACGTCGAATAGCATCTGCGCGCGGACTGTTCCCCATCTCCGTCCAGCGGCCAGTGGATGCTCACAAAGGAGTTCACGGGCAATGGTGGTGAGTCATCGTCCTTTTGCTGCTCAAGCCTTTCGCGCAGTTCTCTTGACAGGTTCTTCGGCATTGTTGATGTTTCCTATATCCGAATGATTTCCGCGATGTCTCCGAGAGAGCCTATCGACACAATCATCTTCGTCAAGCCATCCTTCATGGGTATCCTTGGAACCCACACGAACCGAAACTCGCCCTGATACGTGTGCCGAAAATGTTTGAGGAACGGTATCGCCACCTTCGACTCTTCTGGAATGTCGGGCGTGGGTTGGATGGCGCCCAGGGGGTCTATGTAGGTCACCCTGCCGCGTCCATGAGCGAAATCTTCCGGGGGGAACTCTCTCTTCGTACCTTCACCCATCCTTTTCATGAATTCGTCCATGTCGTGTATGAGGACGCACGAATCGTAGCCTTCACCGAAATGTGAGAATAGGGTTGGCGACAGCGTTCTCGCCATACAGTACATCATGTAGTCTCGGTCCATGGAGGACGAGAACTCTCTCATTGAGTAGCGGTCTCCCCAATCCCGAATGTCGTGGGCGGGGATAGCTGTTCCATCGGTCGTGCGGACGCCAAACACGCTCACGGAGTTCTCATCGTCTCGAAGTGCTTGGTTGTAGGATTCGTCATCGAAGTTCCGAGAAGGCTGTATTAGCATTTGTCCGCTTTCGAGGAATTCTTTCATAAAGCGGTATTCACCATACTTCACGACGTAGAATTCATTGTCTTTTTTCGATGCTGTCCATACTGCGACAGCATCGGAAGCCTTCGTCGAGTGTTTCCCCTTCACTGACGCCGTGAACGCGTCCTTTGCCCAATCCGGGCTATATCTATCGTCGAGAAAGAGCGGCATGGGCAATTCCCGCATTTTTGCTTCCGTAAGTACATGCTGGAAATACCTCATCCATTGAACGCCGTTAGTGTCGCCTTGTATGCCGAGCTTCCCGTCCTTCGAAATTTCGTTGGAATTGAACATGACATCGAAAAACCGTTGATTGAGTTCCTTCATCGGCAAGGCCCGCATGTACGGGTTCTCGACGTACTCTTTCTCCCACCACATGAACCTTGGCATCGAGAGGTCCTTCACTTCGACAGTGTTTTTCCATGTCCTGATTCGCTTGGTAGTCATGTCCAGAATCCGCACTTCTATGTTTGGTCTGAGTACCGGCAACACCGTCTCGCTTACAAGAACTCGTGCGAGATGATACCTCTCGTCGTCGCTCTGGGGCGGGCTAGGGACGCTGATTCTCCCCCGGACGTGGCACGCCGGGTCCACATATCCCGGGACAGAAACCTCGACGTGAAGTTCGACAATCCGTTTCGATGCTTCACCTACCTTCTCTGCCCATGCCTTTCGTATGTTGGCCACTTTCCATGCTTCCTTGCACTTTTCAACGTAATATGGCGAGCCGGTTCGCGACAGTCAAATATACTGATGTACGGCGGCGTATTTGGCGGTGAGGATGGCTAATAAGGTCCGGGCCGTCACACCGCTTCCGCCCCCTACGCTTGATCTTCTTCCACAGGGTATTCCTCCGGTAGGGGCAGTTCGCCAATACTGTTCACGACCGCATCCGGTCCCTCTGGAGGCGGCCCGAGGTCTGTGAGTTGGGCCAGTTCGGCCGCCGCTCGCTCGGCAGGGTCGGGAGGCGGAGGCTGCACGTCCAGGGCCGGTACGGGCGGCGGCGGGAGAATCCGCCGCGTGAACGCCCGGTCGCTGTAATAGCGAATCTTTTGTCCCAGGATGGGCCGGGCGTTCTCCTTGAACACGATCTCCTGGGCGGGGGGAAGACGGCGGACCTGCTCAGGCAGCAGGAAGGGCTGGGCGATATAGGTCGTGGTGGTCGTCGTCTTCCATTCTTGATCTTGGCTGCGATTCCGCACCTGAACGGTTTTCGTGCCCAGCCGCTTCGAGACGTAGTTGGTGGTGGTGTCGTCATTCGGCGCAAAAAAGACTTGCAGAGCGCAATTCTGTAAGATGCCCTCCATGCCGGCCGGTCCGTAAATATCCTTGAGTTGGCCCAGACCCTGGACGATCAAGGCGATCCGGATGTTGTAGCCGGCCAGAATCCCCAGACCGATTTGGAGGGTCTGCATTTTGCCCAGCAGCGGAAATTCATCGATCATCAGCAACACCTCGTGCTTTTCGTCCGAACCGGGCAGGCTGGAACTGAGCAGCCCAACGGCCTGCTGAAAGAACAGGTTGAGCAGCGGCGCGAGAGTGACAAGCTGGTTCTGTGCCACACCCACATAGATTGAGTAGTACCGCCGGCGACACTCCCGCAGGTCGAAGTCCGAGACGGCCGTGGCGGCGTCTATATGGGGGTTGGCCCACAGGTTGAGCGCGGCCGTCAAGGTCGATTTCACGCCGCTCTGCTCTTTGGGCGCTTTGTTCTTGAAATTCGCCAGGGCCTGTCTGCATGCCGGGTCCAGGGGCGGGTCACGCTGTTCCAGGGCCAGCTTGGCGATCTCGGCCAAGTCGGTTTCGCGCTTCAGCGTGCGGTAGATTTGACCGAAGGTCGAGGGCACACGGGGATCATCGAGCACGATCAGGGCCACCCCCAAGAATAAATCCCGCGCCTCGTTGACCCACATCGGGTCGGCCCGCTCGGGGAGAGGCAGCAGGATGGTGGCTAGCAACTGGAGGTCGGAAATCCGCTCGCTCCCATCCTGCGCGACCCAATCGAGCGGATTGTAACAGTGCGAGTGGGCTTCCATCGGCGCCCACTTGAAGACCTTCCGGTCGTCTCCCTGGCCCCGATACCCGGCCGTGACGGCGTAGTTTTCGTGCTTGATGTCCAGCACGATGACCGAGCCCGGCCAGCTCAACAGGTTCGGCAGCACGATCCCGACACCCTTGCCGGAGCGCGTCGGGGCGGCCACCAGCAGATGCACCGGCTCCGCATTCCGGAGAAACAGGCGTTGACCCAGCTTCCCGACCAGCAGGCCGTCGGGGGCCAGGAGTTGGGCACGACGTACTTCGCCGCCGCGTGCCCACCGCGCATCCCCGTAGTAGGTCGGCCGGCCAAAGAAAAAGAGTGGTAAGGCGAGGACGCCTGAGCCGCCGACCGAGATAAGGAAAGAATGCCACAGCACGGTGCCCGCCCGCCCGCCGAAGCCATAGGTGAACATGAAGGTGTAGACCGCCCACGGCTGGGTGTCTTGAAGCGAGCCGCCCGTCAAAAAGGTGAGCACGGCGCTCCAGACGAACGACACTATGGCGAGGGCCAGGACGGAACCGATGGCAATAGAAACCGCGCTGTTATTCATCAGAGACCTCCTAACTAGGCCCGAGCAGGAAGCGAACTATCAGGCCCACAATAAAAGCATCCCGACAGCCGCCATGAGGAGGACGACGAGGAGCCGCTACCCACCGGCTGCATCGCCTTTTGTGCCCGCGCTGGCGACTGCACGGATTTTGGGGGTGCGGGTGTGCCGAGCCGGGGCCGGTTCGCCCTCTTGCGGCATGTGAGCGAAATACACCTCACTTACGATCCGCTGTCCGTTCGGCAGGCGGGTGAGCTGCACGACGACCTCAACAACCGAGCGGATATACTCCAGGATTTCGTCCCGCCGCAGTCCCAGATTCGCCTGCATGACCATCAGCGTCAGGCGCTCGAACGCGGCGCGCGGGGAGTCGGCGTGGAGCGTGGAGATGGAGCCGGGATGGCCGGTGTTGACGGCCTGGAGGAAGGTATAGGCTTCCGCGCCCCGCAGCTCACCCAGCAGAATGCGGTCCGGCCGTAGGCGCAGGCTTGCCTCCAGCAAGTCTTGTATGTTCACCCGGGCCTGACCCTGGCCGCCCTTGGAGGCGATCAGCCGCAGCACATTCGGTTGGGGCAGCTCCAGTTCAGGCGTGTCCTCCAACGAGACCAGCCGCTCCTCTGCTGGAATCTCCTTGGCGATGGCGTTGAAAAGTGTGGTTTTCCCGGTTGAGGTCCCGCCGACTATGAGGATGTTCTTTCGACCGGCCGTGGCCGCGGACAGGAAGCCCTGCCAGTCCTGGGCGGCCAAGCGTTCACACAGCCGCAGATCGAGCGGAGAACGATGGTCGGCCGCCGTGAGGCGCGCACGCTGAAACGCCCCGCGTTCGGCGTAGTCGTCCAGACTGAGATTCTGGACCACCTGCTTGCGGATGGAGAAGCCGCCGCCGTCTATGGCCGCCGGGGGCAGGACGACCTGAATGCGCTCGCCCGATGGCAACGCGGCCGCCAAGAGCGGCTTGCGTTCGTTGACCTCCTGATAGGACGCGGCCGCGACCTGGCGCGCGAGTTGAGCGATGGACCGCGTCGTGAGCTCGGGCAGCTCTTTGCGGACCATACCGGTTGCGCCCTGCTCCTCTACCCAGGCTTCCCCCGGACGGTTGACGCAGACTTCAGACACGTTGTCTTTGTCAAGCCAGGGCTGTATTGGCCGGAGAAATTGCTTGAGGAAGACACCTGCCCCTTCCATCCTACTCCCTCCGGGCCAACTCGACCGACCGGAAATCCAGATCGCGGGCCACCAGGATGGAGATGCGTGTCCCCTGATCCACATGGATCGTGGGTTGAATCTGGATCGAATCCTGGAGGGCAATCTCCCCTGCCCTGCTCAGGCCCGAGTCGTTCTGGATAATCATCGTGTTGTCGTCGCCTTGCCGGCGCGCCATTTCAATGGCGATATCCAGCCCACCGTCGAGAATGCTGAGCAGGATGGCCGCCCCGAAAATCTGGAAGAAATGGGTGTCTACATCGCCCTCCAGACCTGCACGGCCGAGCGGGTCCGTGCCGGGTGAGTTGATGAGGATGGACATGCCGTCCGCCCGGAGAATCCGGTTCCAGATGATGAACACCCGCGACTGGCCGCGCCGAATATCCGACTGGTAGCGGCCGACGAGGCGGGAGCCCTTGGGAATGAGCAATTGGCTCCCGTCGTGGCTGTACACGTCGGCCGAGTTCATGGCTCTCACCATGCCCGGCAAATCCGAGTTGATGGCCGTCTCCAGGACGCCCGGAATCACCGTTCCCTCGGTGACGGTATAGCCCAGGCTGGGTAAGAGCCGGGCCTGCACAGCGGGCGTCTCTCTGACCGGTCCGACGTTGCCGACCCGCGGGGTGTTATCCCCAGCCGCTCCGGGGAGCGCGGCGAGGCTGCGACCGGGGAGCGGAGCCCCGCCGTCGTCCAGTGCGGCGGACGAGACCCCGGCCGGTGACGGTGTCGGGGCACGGGGGGTGTGGGACATCACGAGCATTTTGGAGCGGCGGCGCTTGTCCAGTTCTTGTTGGAGCCGCTGGATACGGGCCAGCAAGAGACGTGCGCGCTGCTCGACCAGCGGATCGACCGCCGGCGGCGCGGGCGAAGGGGACGGTGGGACCTGCTGGACCGGTGGAGGCGGCGGTGGCTCCTGACGCGGAACCAGGACGACGGAGGGCTTCGCCGGATCGACCGTTTGAGGCCGGGCGGGCGGGCCGACTTCCTCCTCTCCACCCAGGACGAACCACATCCCGACCATCAGGATCACCCCGCATGTGAGGCCAGCCACTAAGAGCGGCGGCCGGTTCGGCCCCCGGAGCGGGGTCACGTCCCGATCCAGCCGATTTTTACCGTTGTCCGAGCGGGGAGGTTCGGGCTCAGCCATGCGTGCCTCCTAACCCTCGTATTGCGGGTCTTCCGGGGGGCTGTTCAGCGTGCGATCCGGTTCGGCCGTGTACGCCTCGTTGAAGATGCAGGTTTCCACCTCGCCGTTCCTCAACGTGAACTGCCGCCCCACATCATGCACGACCAGGAATCGCCCGCGCCGGACGGCGTTGACGAGCGATTCGGTTTCATCCTCGTGGACAAAGAAAATGGCGGGCAGGCGCGTTTTAGGATCAAATTGAAAATAGGTGTGCTGCCCGTCATCGAACACGTTGACCGGGGCCTGGGTCTTGCTGCCGGCGAACGTGTAGTGCCAATTCCAGCCGGCCGGGTCTATGCCCGCCTCACTGCCCGCCCGGCCGCCGATCCGCACGTCCTGGCGGCTGCGGTCGCGTTGGACCTTGACCCGCAGCCGCTCCGCCTCGTCGTCCGGATAATGAAAGTGAATGACCCAGGTAAAGTCCGCCGCCGTAGTGGGTCCAGCGGCGGGAAGCTGGGCCGGAGGAATATCGGCGGCCCGTTCCGCCTCCCGGAGCGCGGCTGCCAGGCCCTTCTCTTGGGGCACGGTGGCGGTCAGGCTGAAGACGTATATCCGCTCCTTCTCCCCCGAGCCGTCCAGGGCCGGCCGGGTGGTCAGCACCGTCAGATTCGTGGTGGCGTGGGCCTCAACCGGTTTCAGGAACATCAGGTTCTTGCGGGCCGGGATATCGACTTGCCAGGCCAGGCCGTCGCCAATCGAAATGTCGGTGATCTCCTCACTGGCGCTGAACTGGACCAAGGTCTGATAGCCGTAGTGCCCTTTGACTTTGACCACTTCCCGCGGGTTATAGGTGATCCAGCGCAGGCGCGGGTCCGTCTGCCCGGGCTGGGGCTGGACGACGGCGAACAGCGGGGAGACCATACAGACGAGGAAGACCGGAGTGAGCAGAAAACGGCGCATATCTTACTCCTGTGTGGGACTGAGGTCGGGATCCCGACGATAGGACGAGATCTGAAAGCCGAGCGGGTTGATGAACCGGTCCCGCATGGTGAACTGCTTGTTGGTGTAACTGAAGGTCATGGCGGCCCGCCAATGGTTGACCACCTCCCGGCCGCGCCATTCCAGGATGGTCCGGAATGAAGCCAGGGCCGTGGTGGCGGACAGGAGATTTACACTGCCGATTTCGACCCGGATAATGCCGTCAAAGCCGTACCGGACGGCCGGGCTGTCGGCATTGCTCTGTTCATGCAGCCGCCGGTATTGGTCGAGCGCCCGGCCGGTCATGCACAGGCCGACCTCCCGGTAGCGCTCGGTGTAGTCGGTCGCATCGTAGGTTTCGCGCGCGGTCAGGCAGCGAACGATGTTTGCCATCGTAACGGCCTCGCTCTGCGTCAGGTTGCCCTCGTGCAGCCCGCGCGTCACTTCCAGCCAGCCGGTATCTTTATCGACCGTGACCACGTAGGGCGCGAACTCCTTGAGCGGCAGGACCAGGATCAGGGCCAGGAGCGCCAGGAAGGTCAGGCTCAGGGCGACCGTGGCACAGGCCCACGCCCGGCGCATTGAGCGTCGTAGCGAGAGATAGGTTGCCTGCTCCCAGGTGGCGGCCGCGGCCCAGGCTGTGTCGTGCGTGGGCGCACTGGCGCTGCTGCCGAGGAGAGTGCTGAAGAGTCTCATGACTGCCCTCCTTGTCCGCCCGTGTTGCTTGGTCTGCCAAGGCGGCGGCGCAGCATATCGGCCGTATTCGTGGCCATGCCGGCCGCCCGCTGCCCGAGCGGCTGGGTGTATCGGTAGAGCTGGCTGGCGTTTTGCATGATGGCCCCAGCCGAAACGGCGAGGGTCACCCCTCCCCCGACCCCGCCCGACCACGACATGACTTGGGTGAGGAGCAGCAGGTTGGCGAAGGCCACCAGGATAAACGGTACAATCTGGGTGAGCGTGAGTTGGTCGGCCAGGGTGGCGTCCGTGAGTTGGGTGTGGGCGGTGGTGAGGATCACGAAATTGAGGCCGATCAGGGAGTAGACAAACACCGGGATGAGCGCGAACGTGAGGAGCTGACGTAACCAGCCCTCAAACAGCCCCTTGCCGATATCGAGCAGGCGCAGGGACAGAAAGAACGGGCCGGCCGCCAGCAGAATGCCCACGGCCAGCTTGCTCAACATCAACAAGGTCATGGCGACCACGGCCAGCGCCAGGGTGGTGACAATCAGCAGCAGCGAGACAAAATGGGACGACAGATCGAGATAACCGCTGTCCTGCCACACGGCCGAGGCGCTGTTCATGCCCGCTTCCATGACCGTTTCGACCAGACCCAGCACTGCGTCTTCGTCCATCCCGCCGCCCGCCTGGGCGAGCAGGAACTTGGCGATCTCCTCCGGCACTTCGGTGACCATCGGATAGACCACGGCGTACAGCTCCGGTCCGTTCAGCAGCAGCGCCAGGATGACTGCCCAGCGGAGCAGCCGCGGCAGCAGTACGTCCGTCCGCATACGCAGTCGGCCCGTCCACATCTGATAGCCCATATAGGCCAGGGCGATAGTCGCCACGGCGAGTACGATAGGCTGGGCCACTGTGTCAAACTCTGTCCAGACGTTGAGGACGTGGGTTTGCGTGGCGGCCTCGGTCGCCTCGACCGTGCTCCGGATCGTTGCCATGACCGACTAGGCGCGCGGGTCGCGACCGGCAGCAGCCATAAGGAGCGGCCGGACTACTGGCCGTGGTTGGTCGCAAGGGATAGCGCCCGGCGTGAAGCTGGCCGCCTTATAGTCCGAGCAGGGAGCCGTCAGCCCCCGGTGGGCGCAGCCGGCCGTCCCAAGGAGGGTCAGGACAGCCAGGGCCAGGGCCAGCCTAGGGCAGTTCTTCGAGGGTTTTGTTCTCATATGCGGCAGTCCTCCTGACGTTTGCGGCTTGGGTCTGTCTGGCGAGCCGGGTGGTGGCAGAGGCTTGGGTGGAGATCGACATGAGGCGGGTCAAGTCCATCAGCAGCCGGCCGTTTTCGGCCGTCAGACGCGCGAGAATATCGACTGAGGCTTTGAGGTCCTCCCGCGTGTCCAACTCGTTCATCATGTCGCTGTACAGGTCTTCCCGCGCGTCCAGGTGTCCGTACACGACTTCCGCGCCGGTGGCCGCCGCGAGCTGAGCGTCCCGGTCCGTGCGCCAGGCCCGCGCGTACGGTGCGTCCGGATTGCGCGGCCGGTACACGGTCTCTGCCAGCAGGCCGAACCGGTCGGTCAGTCGGCCGTACAGCGTGAGTGTGCGCGCGAGGTCGGGGTTGGACGGGAGGTCGGCCAGCCGGTTGAGGTCAGACAGCAGCGCCGGCAGCGTGTGGCGCATGTGGAGCAGCTCGGGGGTCTGATGGATGCTCCCCAGGCCGAGCCGGCCGGTCAGCGCCGTCACCGTCCGATTGGCGGCGTCCAGCTCCAGGTCTTGCCGGGTATAAATGTCCACGAGCGCAGCGACCGTGGCGGCAATTTGCGCGAGGTTGGTTGAGTCGTGAACGGGAATGCCGCCCCCGGCCGACGAGCCGGGCGCGGCGAGCACGAGCAGACCCGCCAGCAGCAGGGTGGGACGCGAGAGATACGAGGCGGTCGTCATCAGGCTTTCCTCCTTTCGGCATGAAAAACGGGCAGCCAGGCCGCCGGATCATCCCCGACCGTGGCGCGGATTTTGTCCAACAGCAGCACGGTTTCCTCCCGGCCCGAGAGGACGGCCAGAATGTCGTCCTCTCCGCTCAGATCAAGCCGGGCGACCACGGACGTTTTGTCGTGCTTGACCAAAAAACACCGGGACGTGTCGCCCAGTTCCTGGACCAGGGCCAGTTCGCGCGGGGTGAGGCCGAAGCCCTCGCAGTACCCCGCCTTGTCGGCCTTGAAATTGGGCATGAACAGTTGGGTGCGGCACTGCTCGACGATAGTGGGGCCGATCCGCGTTTCGAGCACGTCGCTGGCAGACTGGGTGCCGAAGCCGACCAGCCCGTTTTTCTTGCGGATCGTTTTGAGCCAATCGCGCAGGCGCGATTCAAAGACCGGGTCGTCCAGCGCCCGCCAGCCTTCGTCCAGGAAGATGAGCGCTTTTTGGCCGTCGAGGCTCTGCTCTATGCGCTGGAACAGATAGAGCAGGAGCGGCACGCGGGCGGCCGGATCGTCCAGTACATAGGTCAGGTCGAAGCCCTGGGTACGGCCCAGGGCCAGATTGTCGGTGGGGTTGTCGAACAACCAGGCCCGCTCCCCTTCCCCAAACCACGGCCGCAGACGTGCGGCGATGCTGTCGCCGCCGGTGTCCAATTCGTGCCCCCGGAACAGCTCCTGCAGGTAGGTCAGGCGGCGCTGTTCTGAAGGCACGTCAAAGTTCGAGGCAATCGCGTCGGCAATGACTGTCTGATCCGTGGCCGACAGGGCCGCGCCGTCCGCCGGTCGGACCAGGGTTGCCAGCCAGTCCCGCAGGAAGCTGCGATTGACCGGCGTATCGGGCAGTTGGAGCGGGTTGAGGCCCGAGGGCTCTCCGGGCCGCAGTACCCCGTACCAGCCGCCGATGGCGCGGATGAAGATTTCCGCGCCGCGGTCCCGGTCGAAGAAGAAGGACACCGGACGGTGGCGCTGGGCCTGGGCCAGCAGAAAGGTCAGGACCACGGTCTTGCCGGTCCCGGTCGGGCCGACCACCGTAAAATTCCCCACGTCGCCCTGATGGAAATTAAAGGCGTACGGGGTGGCGCTGGTCGTCTCCAGGAGCGAGATGCAATCCCCCCAATGATTGCCGGTCCTGCTCCCGGCCGGATAGTTGTGGAGGCTGGCGTAGGCCACCCAATTCAGGGAAGAAACGTCGGATTGCCGGGCGATGAAATGCTGATTGCCCGGTAGTTGCGCCCAAAAGGACGGCTCCAGGTTCACGTCCTCACGAACGGCGATGACACCCAGGTTCGTCAATACCGTGGTGGTCTCGGTCAGAGCCTTTTCCAGGCCCGGTTCATCGCGGGCCGCCAGCAGAACGGTGATATGGTGGCCGCCGAAGACGATCCGGTTGGAGGCGAGATCGTCGGCCGCGCCGTGAAGGGCGTCCCGCAGCGAGACGGCCGCATCCCCGGCCGCGTCGAGGACACGGCCCTGGCGTTCCAGTTTGTCGAGCGCGGTTTGCCGCTCGTTGTAGGTAAAGCTCTGCGTGACCGTCATCTCAAACGGCAGCCGCGTCAGTTCATCGAGCAGGCCGGCCCAGGTGGTAGCCGCATATTCCTTGACCGAGAGGCAGGCCCCGTAGGTCCGATCCTCCGGCGCTGCCCCCCGCAGCTCGAAGGCTTCGCGTGCAAAGAGCGGTCGTTTGGTGAACAGGTAGGCGTCTATCGGGCCGGCCGGCAGGAGGACCGGCCGACGTTCGTGGTTGAGCAGGTAGCTCAGAAACTCCAACGGCTCGGAATACAGCCGCCCGTCCTGCTCGTAGCAGGTCAGGAGACGCGGTCGGTAGCGGGAGAGGGTCGAGATGATGTTGGCGGTGGCGTCTTGCAGGGCGCGGATGCTGTCGGCCCTGTCCTCCTCTTGGCGTTTGAGATCGCGTGACGTGAACAGTCCCATGACCAGGTCGGCCAGGCCGCCCAGGCCGGGCATGGGCCGCCGGAGAATGGTGAGGTACAGGTCGTTCACGTACAGCCGCCGGCGCGCCAGGCGACGCTGCCAGGCCCGGTTTACCTCAGCCGAAAACCCGGTAAATTCGCCGCCGATGTCCGATTGGACTTCCCGGCGAATGAGGTGGTGGTAGAGGATATGACGCGAGCTGGCGAGGGAAATGGTCAGGGTGTTCCGGACTTCCTTGAGGCCGTCCAGCGTCAGATCGTCTGCGGTCTCGAACGGGAAGCCTTCCAGCTTGATAATCTGGAGCAGTTCCCCATCCTTTGTGGCGATGGTCGCCTTGTCCACGTGACGGGTGTAGGGCAGGAAGTCGGCCGCGTCTTTTTCCTGGGCGGCAATCGTCCCGTTTGTAGTGAGGCTGAGGGCGAGCGCGTTAGCAGGCATGTTGACCTCCCGGCTAGGGCTGGTAGGAGTCCGCGCCCCAAAAGAAGCGGGTTCGGGTGGGCAGGGCATGGCGAAGCCGCACCCACCAGAGATCGAACCGCCGAGGTTCCTGCAGGCAGGCGATATACCCGCCGACGTGCAGCGGGACGCCGATAAGCCCCGCCAGGAAGCTTCCCGTCCAGACGAACACCATTCCGGTGAGAACGAGATTAAAGACCACGAAGCTGTACGTGACACCCCACACCATCGCCGGCCGGGTGAGGGCGAGAAACAACATGTCGTGGTGTCTCTCCATGTCTACCCCGCGAGGCCGCTGATCTCGTCCACAATGGTCGCCGCGCCGAAGACGAGAATGATGCCGGCGATGACGGCCAGGGCCGCGCCCCATGGCATACGGCCGACCATGGCGAGAAATCCGCAACCGGCTAGGCCAATGATGGCAACCGAGCGCGCAAAGGTGCCGGTGAGGAAGTCAACGAACATATCCGCGACGCTCTGCACGGGGGCCAGGGATTGCGCCCAGACGGGATCGGGAAAGAAGAGAACAGCGAAAAGAAAGAGAGGAGTCACCATGGAAAAGAGGAATCGCGGCATGTAAACCTCCTGGAGTTTGCTCTCGGCGGTGGTCAGCCGGGTCAAAACTAGCTTAGGACTGACGGTTAGTCCTAAGCTAAACATTTGCTTTAGCAGCCTATTTCAAGTCCGTCAAGAATTTACGTGAGGAGCCGTATGGGTTTTTATGCAAGGCTGAAAACAGTGAAGGGGGGACTTATGTCGAACGCGGTTCTTATCTGTATTGTTGGGCTGGTGCTCTAGGAAGCATTGTAAGAATCCTCTTGCGCCAAGCCCAAGCGGGAGGCAGAAGGCAGGGGACAAGGATGAAAGGCCCTGTTTTCCGCTATGCTGCTATCTAGGACTCGTCCGTTTAGGCCCTTTTCGGTCGCCGACGCGGGTTAATGACCACCCCGACCTCGCGAGCAATAGACTCGCAGCGACTCGTCAGCACGCGGGGAAAGTGTGCCCCTGGGGTCTCTCGACAAAACAGCCTAGCCTCACTGACCGCCCGATAAATCAGTTGGCTGCCCAGCGCGCGGATACACATCCGCCAGTAGCCGAGCGATTTTCTATCGCCGCCCGCTTCCAGTATCACGGCCTCCAGCGCCCGCATTTCGGCTGTGTGGAACGGCGCCGTGGGCGAGGGGGCGCGGATGAACTCGACCAGCCAGGTGGTGCGCTTTTTGGTGAAACGCCAAGACCTGAGCAGGTCAAAACCAGCCTGTTGGAGCCGCTGGCACGCCGCGCGCAGGCGCTGGCGGCGATGGTCCGTGCGGATGGCCTCAATCGGGATGACTTGGCAGAGATCGTCCACCCGGCGTTTGTAGACCTCGTAGAACCGGAATCGCTTGGCCAGGTGAAAGGCGAGTTTGGCCTCCTGACCGGTCAGGGTTAGTGCTGTGGAGAGTGGCACGGAAGTGGAGAAGATTTTGGTCTGGGCCACGGCCTGTAGTGTAGGCGAGACGGTCAGGTAGCCCGCCCTCCCCTGTCTGGGTGCAGGTATATCATGACGGGTGGACCTAGGGGGGGTGTAGACGGCCGCACTGAAGAGCTTGAAATTGTCGATATCCACATACCGGCGGACGGTCGGATCCCAGAACGCGTTTTTGCCGGAAATCGTGAGGTGGGCGAGGATCTGCAAGTCCCAGTGAATGCGCCGCGCGCGATCCTGAGGACAATTCCCTTGGCCGCCAAGGCGGCGGTACAGATGGGTGAGTGAGTGAAAGACGATGCGGGCGGAGCGGAAACCCTCGGCCGCCCACAGGTCGAGGAGTACCAGAAACAGCCGCTGCGTGCTCTCGGACGGAAAACCGTACTCAGGATGCGGACGGACCGCCCAGAACCGCTCCAGGGGGCCGTGTGGGCCGTTAATGACATCGGTGAAGGTGTAGGGCTCCAGGCGGGAGGGTGTTTGCCGTGCGCGCTGTGGTCTCCCGAAGCGGACCCAGGGAAAATCGGCCAAATCCATTTCGTAGTAGGCGGGTCTGCCGAAATTAATAGGGTTTTCTATCCTGGAATATTATAATTTGAGTATAGTCAAGTTTGAAGGTTCCAAATCGTTTAGCTCCCCTACTCCCAAGGCCCAGGTAGAATCCAAACCAGAGGAAGACAGAAGCGGAAAGGGGTCTGGAAATCTCAAAAAAATTTATCAACGCGTTTATACATTAACGTCACGGTACTATTAGTAGCAAAAATATTTAATAAAATCAAATATTTAGGATATTTTTACCCGTCTATTGGTCGTGCTCCCGGAGCCGTTTTCCCACCTATTGGTCGTCTTTTCTCATATCTTTACTTAGGACTGACAGTTAGTCCTAAGTAAAATGAATATATATTAGATATTTAACTTAGGACCTACCATTACAATTCAAAGATTTTCGCCCTTTCACTTCGGACCTGACTCCCAGCCGCTCACCAGTATTTTTTGACTATGACCAAGAGAGTCATTGGGGAGAACTGGGAGAATCAACGCAGCCGGATCAAGCCGGAGTGACGCTTTCCATCTGTGACGGTGGTCTCTCATATCTTCGACAAATTTACATTGTATTTTCGACAGTATTCCGCTATGCTGACCCTCATAGGAAGGTTACGGACGAGGGAGGAGGAGGTATGCCGTATGTTATCAGCACCCTCAACCAGAAGGGGGGCGTTGGGAAGACGACCACGGTCTTTCATCTTTCGGCAGCACTGTCCCGGATGGGCTATCCCGTGCTCGCCATCGACATGGATCCCCAGGCGAACCTGTCTTTGTGTCTCGGGCTCCAACATCCCAGCGAGGTACGCTGGACCGTCAACACGATCTTACGCGGGGATATAGAAGACGGGCTCTATACGCCGTGGTATCCCACCATCGAGACCGGCGTTTCCCTGATCTACGGGGACATCCGCCTGACCTCCCTTGAACGGGAGATGGGCAGTAAGGCATTCGCAGAGCTGACTTTACGGCAAAGCCTCAAGCGCATGTCCCTGGAAGACAGTCACATCGTCCTGATAGACTGCCCCCCTTCCCTGTCCTATTTGACAGTGAATGCGCTGGTCGCCTCACGTTATTGTCTGATCCCGTTCGCTTCGGGCTCCCGGTTCAGCTTTGACGGCTTTGACCTGGTCGAAAACCTGATTGGCGAGATCCAGGCCTACAACGAGGATCTGGACGTTCTCGGGGTCTTGCTCAATATGCACGATGGCCGCAAGAAGATTCACCGGGCCATGCTCGGTAGTATTCAACAGAAATTCGGCCCGAAAGCCTTTCAGGCGACGATCAGCCCCTCGGTCAAGCTCGAAGAGACCAGTGCAGAGGGAAAGTCCATCTTCCAACACGACAGAAAAAGCACGGGCGCCCGGGATTTCATGGCGCTGGGGAGGGAAGTCTTGGACCGCCTGGGACTGGCACCACTCGTCCAGGAGGCCACGGCGGAGGCGGAAGGCGGACAGGATCATGGCAGCGCTGCGTAAAAAACGCTCCGATCAGGACCGGTGGAAGGATAAATTTGACCGCCCGGCGCCGCGCCGGCAAGAGCGGCTTTTGTCCCTTGTCGGAGTACCTCCGACCCAGAAGGAATCACCCGATACGCCGGCAGATCAGGGCACTGAGGGTAGGTCCTTAGGACCAACGGTCGGTCCTGAGCAAGGACTAGGGGTTGGGGGTAAGTCCTTAGGACCAACGGTCGGTCCTTCCGATATCAAAAATAAACTTCGGACTGAGGGTCGGTCCGAAGTCTCTCCGCGACAAGGAGATGCCATCCTGCTGGCCCCCTTGCAGTGGGAGGTCCGGCAGCTCCTTGAGGGGGTTGATACGAGCCAGTCGATCACCTCGGTCCGACGTATCGCAAAACAGCTTGGAGCCTCTATCGAAGGGGTTAAAAAGGCCATTCGTATCCTCAAACAGGTTGGTATTTTGCGCACGACGGCCGTCAGAACCGCCGATGTTCAGGGCTTTCGGGTTGACCTGGAGACAAAGATCCCGGTCCGAAAGGGGACGCTGAATGAGGCGCGCGGGATTGTGAAGCGCTTAGGACTTACCCCCTACCGTCAGTCCCAAGCGCTTCGGACCAACCCCCCCCGTATGTATGTATGTAATAAGAATACATACATACAAGGGACAGACATAACGGAATTACTAGGGGTTTGCCCGAAGAAATGGAAGATTCGGGAGGCGACGCTGGTTGCGATTGCCCACGCCTATCCGGAGATGGACAAGACGACTTTTCGTCTGTCGTTGTTGCGGGCGGTCGAGCAGGCCAAGGAAGGAAAGCCCGTCATCCGCAATGCGAATGCCTGGCTCAAGGCGGCGTTCGAGAAGAATGGCGCGCCGTTGGTGACAGCGCACGACATCGAGGCCCAGATAACGGGAGGGCAGGGGGCCGAGCCAAGCCGGCCGGGTTCCCCCCAGGCCGACCAGCCCGCTCCGGCAGCCCGACCGGAGGAGGAGGAAATCTTCCAGCAGTATATGGCCGCGGACGAGGCGCAGCGCCGGGAAATCGACCGTCTGGCCGAAGAGAAGATGGAGACGATGCAGGCGGTGCTCGACCAAGTCGGGCCGGACAAGCATCAAGCGATTCTTGTCCAAGCCCGGATCGAAGCGGCGCGGACCGTGTTGGGGGGATCTGAAAGCTCTCAAGGCGAGGATAGCGTGGCTAAAGGAGAGTGATCAAGCGGGAAGGGGGGGGAGGAGTGCCACTGAAAATCCTGCTTGTCGTGTGGCTGCGTCTCAAGCTGGTACTGTGGGTAATCATGGTCCCGGTGCGGCCCTTTTTCTCGGTGCTAGGCTGAAACAAGCACTGACAAACGGAGCAGCCTAGACAGCGTCCAGCAAGTGCTCTGTCATTTACAACACCGACGGGGAAATGAGGCGCTACGAACACCGGATCAAGGTCGCCTGCGAGCGGGCGGGGGTGGTGTTCTACAGCGTTCCCTAGACACCGTCGCCCGAGCAAGTTTGAAGGTCACGGACGGTAGGCCGGGAAGCTGAATAGGTGAGGAGGTCTGATTGATGGATGAACGAGAAAGAGAATTGCTCAAACAAATCGAGGATAGAGCGAATGAGGTAAGCTCGCGCAGAACTACCTCGCCACCGTCGCCCTCTGACCCGCACCATTGGTTAATAACCTCATCCCAGGGCGGCATCGGCTCGTTATTACCGTCTCGACACAACTGGACCTGCACGGGCAGCCCCTCTTCGTGGACACAACCGGACAGTGGGTGAAATGCGTCGTGCAACGGATTGCCGTGACCCCGGACCGCCCCCTTGGGCTCAACTACCCACTGACGCTGCCTGCGCCGGACGGCGCTAGAACGTTTCACGACAAGCTGTAGCCGTGCCAGTATGCGTATCCGCGATGAGAAGCGCGCAACGCTGGCCGCGAGCAAGCACGAGCCGCTATCGAGCCGGGGGAAAGCAAGGACTGCGAATGGTTGCTACTGCTTCGAGCCCGACACGAGGGGTATCAAACCTGTCCCACGGACTCCTATGTCAACGGGGTAGGTCTCTCCTACGACGACGGCTTCCGGCAGTCCTCTCCCCTAATGCTTGACCCGTAGTTTTCCGAGCCAGTACTTCAGCCCGTGGAGCATCTCGCGCTGCGCGCCGCCCGGGTCGGCTGCGCGGGAGATAGAGACCCCCGATTCGAGCAGCGCTCCCCACACCAGGTGGGCGAGCGCTTTGTGCGGGGTCTTTTCTTCGAGAAAGCCTTCCGCTTTCAACTGTTCGAGGCCAGCCGTGATAAAACTCAGAGCCGGCACGTTTGTATGCCAGGTTTCCGGGCCTAACACGGCCGGGCCGTCAGTGAAAATGATCCGCTGCGCGTCCTTTTCGGACAGGGATTCAACAACGATGGAGAGGCCGGTCTCGACAAGCCGCTGCCAGGTGTCCCCCTCACTCTCCTGTATCCGATCAAGCAGCGCCTGCGTCCTTGCCTGTCGAAGCCGCTCAAAAACGGCCCGAAATAAATCTTCCTTAAATAAATCTTCCTTATCCCGAAAATGATAATACAGCGCCCCTCTGGTCACCTTGGCGCGTTCCACAATTTCGCTCGTGGAGGTGGCAGCATACCCTTGTATGGCAAAGAGTTCGTGGGCTACGTCCAGCAACATTATTCTGGTCTTCTCATACTGTTCGGCCTTCGTGAGCCCTTTCTTCGCCATACTTTCTAATCCTTTGATATCATTGATATATTACGACCTTTCCCTCCGGCAGGCCACTACATATATCACCTATGTTTCTGAATTACAAATAGTACAGGTGGTATGTATCTTCAGCTTGGGGGTTGACATACAGTCAATATATATTTATTGTTCGGCCCACGTACAGACGATATAAATCCTAATTTGTCAGGTTGGAGGACGTTGAGGGGCGTCCGGAATCGGACTCACGGTGAAGACACTTGGGTAACGTCTGGTAGGAGGTCTCCAGGGCAGCGCATTGAACCGAGTCCACCCGGACTTGACATATACTATGAAACATGAAGACCTTCTCTTCTCTTCTCTTCTCTTCTCTTCTCTTCTCTTCTCTTCTCTTCTCTTCTCTTCTCTTCTCTTCTCTTCTCTGAGCGCGTGTAGCAGCGTATCAGTTGGAAGAGGGGCGTTGGACCCGGCCCAACAGCAGATGTTGGACCGTGGCCTGGAAGTATCGTCCATCGCCGTGCAAACCGGCCAGCCGGTTGCCGCCGGACGGATGTATGAACGCCTGTCCACTTCCTTCCCGAGCGCCCCGGAACCGAAACTCGGGCTGGCCTATATGGCCCTGCACGCCGGCGACTTTGCGACTGCCGACACCCTGTTCACCGAAGCCAGCAGCCTGACAACCCTGCCGGCCCTCAAGGCCGAGGCCCTGCTCGGTGCCGGGCGGGCCAGTCTGGGACGCGAAGACTTTGCCACGGCCAAGACCCACCTTCTCGCTGCAACCGAACCAGCCAAGGGGACGCCAGTAGAATCCTGGGTCATGAACGGTCTGGGGGTCGTGGCCGCGCTTGAGGGCGATTATCCCTTGGCCGAGCAGCATTACAAAGCAGCGCTGGCCGTGGCGGCGCATCCACTCATCACCGCCAACCTGATGCGGGCGCTCGTCGAATCGGGCCGCCTCGACGAAGCCCGCCAACTCTATGCCAGCCATAGCGACACCTACTGGGCGGAAGGCGACCGGGTCGAGTTGCCCCAACTGCTCCGCACCAGTGACAGAACCCACCCCGTCCCTACGGGCCACTCCTCCGAGGAGGGGACTGAGGGGGGATAAGGAAGTGAAGATGAGTACAAGGCAAAAGACACCCAAGCCGGATCGGTCGCCCCACCGCTCGCTGTGGGCCCTCGGCCTCGGTCTGGCGTTCAGCCTCGGGTTTGCCGAACACGGAGCGACGGCAGAGCCGATCAAGCCCCTCCCGGTCATGGCCGAGGTGAATGAAGTCAAAGCCGCACTCGGCAGGCGGCTGTTCCACGACCCGAGACTCTCCAAGAACGATACGGTCTCCTGCGCCACCTGCCACGACCTGAGTGCCGGTGGCGATGACGGACAGGTCGTGTCCATCGGCATTGAGGGCCGGCCCGGGCTGGTGAACGCCCCCACCGTGTTCAACTCCGGTTACAATTTCAAACAGTTCTGGGACGGCCGGGCGCACACCCTCGAAGAGCAGGTGGACGGCCCGTTACAGAGCCGCATCGAGATGGAAAGCATCTGGCCCGATGTCGTGACCAAACTCTTCCAGGACGAGGACTACCCCCGGATGTTCCAGGAGAGTTATCCCAACGACGCGCAGGCGATTTCACGCCGGAACATCAAAGACGCCATCGCCGAGTTCCAGCGTTCCCTCATCACGCCCAACAGTCGCTTCGACCAGTGGCTCAGGGGCAATGTCGGAGCCCTCAACGAACAGGAGAAAGAAGGCTACACCCTGTTCAAGCGCTACGGCTGCGTGTCCTGCCATCAGGGGGCCAACGTAGGCGGCAACATGTTTCAAGTCTTCGGTGTCATTAACGACTATTTCAGAAAGCGGGGCAATATCACCGACGCCGACTTGGGGCGTTTCAACGTCACCGGCAACGAGGTCGACAAGCATGCCTTCAAAGTTCCGAGCCTGCGCATGGCCGCGCATACGGCCCCCTATCTGCACGACGGCAGCGCCGAGACCTTGCGCGATGCGGTCGATGCCATGTTCGAGTTCCAACTCGGACGGGAAGCCCCGGATGAGGACAAGGAGGCCATCGTGGCCTTCATCAAGACCCTGGCCGGAGAGCATCAAGAAGCTCACGACCGCTTTGACTTCGGGCAGGGCCCGACCTCTGCCGAGTTCCAGGAAATCTCTACGACAGGCACATCTCAGGAGAGTCCTCCTGCGGCCAGAGCCGAAACAATCTCCCAAAACGGAAAGGCCCGCCCGCTGCGTACGGGCCGGTCCGTCAGAACAAAATCCAAAGTAGGACGGGCAACGGGCCCGGTCCGTTCGGGACGATAACCCACACTGAAGCCACTGAGGAATCAGCGCCATGAAATCCAGAGCAATGACTATCGGCATCTTCCTGTCCGTCCTCTTTGTCGTCACCGCCGCCGGATTCTACTGGATGGCCGCACAGGCCAAAGCCGGCGAGCATCACCTCGCCATTGCCACCGTGCAGCGGATTCAGCAACTCGAATCCCAATGGAGTGTCGAAGTGGCCCGCGTCCGCTCCGACCCCTTTGCCGACTTTGACTCCCTGACCCAATTCATCCCCCGGATGGAACACCTCAAGGAGACGCTGAAGAACGCTATCCAGAGCACGCCCAGCCTGCCGAGCCGCCTGGTCAACACCACGAATGCCTATCTGAGTTCCATTACCGCCAAGGAAGAACGCATTGAGCGCTTCAAGACCGGCTACGCCGTGCTGCGCAATTCCGTGCGCTATCTGCCCCTGGCCGCCACCAATGTGATGCAGCAGATGCAGACTAATGGAGCCAACCCGGCCTTTGTCAAGAATGTGGCGACCGTCACCGACGATATCAATACCTATCTGGCGAGCCCGGCCCCTCCGGAAAAGGAGCGCCTGACCCGGGTGCTGGCCGAACTGGGCAACAACATTGCGACCCGCCATCCCGCGCTGGTCAACACAGCCATGAATTTTGTGGCGCACGGTCAGGTCCTGCTCGAAAAGCAGGCGCCGACCGAGGAGATATTCCAGGAGGCGACCTCCGATCAAATCAGCGAGTTGGGCGGTACCATCATCAAGGGGGTGGAGGATGAGATAGACCGGACCGAGGCCCTGGCGACCTGGTACGAGCGCGGCATCATCGGCACAGGCGTCCTCCTCTGGCTGATGTGGCTGACCATCGCGGTCAAAGCCCCCAGAGGCAAAGACCAGCAGCAGCGCAAAGGCAGTGCCGTCTCTCTGCCGCAAAACCCGTTGCTGCTGAGAGAACAGGCCGGTCCCGGACCGGACGAAGGACTCGACCGCCTGACTGCCGACCTCATGAAAACCGGACGGCTCAACACCGAAGAGAGCGACTCGACCGCTGCCGCAGAGTTCACGGCCTACCAGGTCGGGGTAGATATCGCCGCCGAGCATTTGGTGACCCTGGTTGAGCGCATCAAAAGCAGCACCTCCATGCTGGCCGACACGTCGGGCCAGCCGGCTCCCAATGGGGCAGCGGGGGCCGACCTGCTGAGCCTGCCGGCTGAGGAGGAGGCGGACAAGGCCGACCTGCCGGTCCTGCCGATGGACAATGGCCCGGCGTCTCCCGCCGACCCGGCGGACAAGGACTGGGACATGACGGCCACGGTCGTCGCCAACATCCACACGCAGACCGAGGACATCATGGAGTTGGCGAAGCGCCTGCCCACGCTGGCACCCAAACGCGACGAGGGTCGCACCCAACTCGACCTCAACGACACTCTTGACGGAATCGCAGACAGCGTCCAGGCCAAGAGCCGGTCGCTGGTCGTCAAGGAGCTGAACCCCATCCCGACCATACCGGCCTCGGAACACGAGGTCTCGTTGATATTCACCAGTATCCTGGAGAATGCCGCGTTAGCGATCCAGGAACGGGGCCAGAAGAAAGGCGTCATTCGGGTCGAGACCAAACAGCAGGACGACCACATCGAGGTCACCATCACGGACAACGGGACCGGCATCCGGCCCGAGCGACACAAGAAGGTCTTCAGCCCGTTTTACACCACCCGGGACGGGGCCTTGGGCATGGGCCTCACCACGGCCCAATACCTGGCGGAGAAATACCACGGCACCATCCGGATGAACTCCATCCCGAACCGCGGCACCGCCATCCAGGTGGCCCTGCCCATCAATGTCCAGGCGCAGTAAGGCAGCCGCACAGGAGGGAGGATACACCCATGTCTCCTATCGGTCGTATCTCAGGTTCGTTGCGTCCTCTTCTCGGGAGTCGCCACTCGTGGGCCGGGGAAACCCACCCCGCCGCTGACGCGGCACCTGCATCATACCTCACCCGATTTCTCACCTGCCGTCGCGGGGCTGTCGCCCTGGAAAGCGCCCTGGCCGCCCTTCCGCTCATGCTGGCCCTGGTCGGCATCTTCGAGCTGGTACGGATCGTCTTTGTCGGCGACCTGCTTAAGCGCGCCTCCTATCAGGTCGCGTATGATAATGCGCTGGCGGACAGCGCGGCCAGCGATATGACGGCAATGCGTACAGCCTACCTCGAAGCGATCAAGGACGAAGTCGGCGATTGGCTCAGCTTCGAACTGAAAGGCGAAGGCCGGTGCGGTTCGGCGCCGGAGGAGGACGACCCGGTAGTAGACTTCTGCCTTGAGGTGAATGTTGTCGCCTACGACGACCCGTCTGACATGGACAGCGATACGCAGAGCACCGCCCAGCTTGGCGGCAGCGCCGGTGCCATGGTGCTGGTCACGATCACGGCCACCCCGCAGTACACGCTCAGCGCGTTGCAGCAGCGCATCTTGGGCACGGACGGCAGCCAGCAGGCCGTCGCCATCATGCGCAACGAGCGCCTGGAGACCTCGTGATGCACATCTGGAAACGATATCTGCGAAATTGCCGGGGTGCGGCCGCAATGGAAGCTGCGCTCGGTATCGTCGTCCTTGTCTCCTCGTCGGCGCTCATGTTCGATGTCTACGTGTCGGCCTCCACACAGGCGACCGGACTGCACGCCGCTGTCGCTGTAGCCGACTACGTGAGCCGAGAGAAAACACCTCACCGAACGGAAATCGAAGCCCTGGTAAAGGTCGTGCACGGCAAGTCCTTCGCCCAGTCCGCAGCAGCGTTTATCGTTTTCGCCGTCGAGGGGGTCGCACAAACGCCCGGCCCGAACCCGAAGCCGCCGACTGTCTTGTGGTCCACACGGGTAAACGTCGGCCCGGAGGCCGATACCGATACCGACCTCGCCGCGTGCAGTCAGTTGACCGGAGCGAACGCGACGGACCTGCCCTTGACGCTGTCGTCTGGCGAAGTCGTGGTTGTGGCCGAGGTGTGCATCAAACAGGCGGGCGGAGTGAAATACGCCCACTACATTCTGCCCGCCCGCCCCGACACCGCGCCTGTCCTTCAAACGACCTAGGGGTTTCGCCATGAATCGGTATAACAGCGCAGAAAGCGCAACGCTCCAACCCACCCCGCCGCTGACGCGGCACCCCTCCGAGGAGGGGACAATCGACACAATATGCATCACACGTCTTGGGAGGGGTGGCCGAAGGCCGGGGTGGGTTCTGACCAGCTTCCTCGGCGACCGGCGGGCCGCAGCCACGGCCCTGACCGCGGCCCTGTTGACCATTATGGCCCTGACCGGCATCGCCTTTGCCGGCGATCATGTCTGGTTGACCTACCAGCGCGACCTGCTCAAGGCTGCCACCGACGCGGCCAGCATTGCCACCACCAGAGCCCTGAGCACGCTCAGTTCCAGCCTGACAGAGGCACAAGTCAAGGCCAGCCTGAAGCCCATTGCCGAGCGCTACATCCTGGCCAACATCCCGGCAGGCTACCGCGACCGGGCCGAAGACACCCTCACGATTGACCTCACACCCAACTATACGGCCGGCACGGTCGATGTTGCCGTCACCGCCGACCTGGGCGGTGCGGTATTCGGTGCGTGGCTGTGGGGTACGGTGGCCAGCAAGACCGCAGCAGAGAGTAAAACCGAACGCGTGGAGAGTATCACTGAGGTGGTGCTGGCCATCGACATCACCGCCTCGATGGACGTACGTCTACCGTACAGCCGAGGCACCAGGAGGGTAGATGCAGCCAAGGCCGCCGCAAAAGAACTGGTTGCGATCCTGACCGACGGGGCCGGGAAGTTCCCCGCCGTCGGCCTCGTGCCCTGGGATTATCGGGTGAGACTTGCCGCCGCCGAACAAACGCGCTGGCAAGACAATGCCTGGGCTCAGTATCCGCCCGCGCAGTATTACCCCAATCCCGGAGGCAATCGAGCGGGTGAGTGGGAGCGCAATCTGCCTGCCAAGCCCGAAAACTGGATCGGCTGCGTAGACCAGCGCCGGACCTCCGGCAACAACCCGCCCGGCCTGTCCACCATCCTGCCCACTGCCGAGCCGTTCACCATGGGGTTCTACTCTGCGACGGTCCCTGAAAGCCACAGGGACAGGGTGAACATCGCTTTCGCGTGCGACCCGGCTTTGCAACATGTCTGTTATTCCGGGTGTGCCCAAGACCCGAATAAATGCGGGACGATCGAGAATAATATACCCTACCAGATCTGCCATGGTCAGGGGACGCAGCAGACCTGCTTCGACGCGACTGGTTCCAATGAACATTACCAGCCGCAGCGGACCTGTATGACCTCCGATGCACGTGGAAATGCAGGTCCGCCACTGCCTCCAATCCAGCCGCTGACAACCGATATCACCACGGTCAAGAAAGGCATTGAGGATTTGGATGCGGTCGGGAATTTCACCTACTCGGCGCTTGGCCTGCTGTGGGGCCATCGGCTGCTGGCCCCGACATGGCGCAAAATGTGGGGCGACCCTGTGCATCCCGTGGACCCGGGTCAACACAAGGGCACGCAAAAGGCTCTGGTGTTGCTGACCGACGGGGAAGACACCTACGGCCGCTATTCAAAGGTAACGCTGGAGGATCACCGACAGGCCGCCTGCGCCGCCGCCAAAGCCGACGGTATCAAGGTCTTTATCGTTGCGATCGGGAACCATCGTCAGAGAGGCCTGCTCACCCACTGTTCGAGCCAAGCCGACGACCCGGGCGGGCAGTATATCTTTATCCACAAAAACGTCACGGCCGAAGAGTTGAAAAACACCTTTCAACAGATTGGCCGACAGCTCGTCCGGTTTCGGCGGGTCAGTTGAGCGGGGGGCATGGGAGTGGAAGGTGTGATGCACATGACGGTATCCGGCAGCTTCGGGAACCCACCCCGGCCCTTCGGGCCACCCCTCCCAAGACGTGTGATGCGTATTGCAGCGTCAGCCGACGAAGAGCGTGGCGAAGGCCAAGGCGGGCCGGCCGAAGAGGTGATTGAGCCAGTGGCCGAGATTGACGGCGGCGAGCTTGGCCGCCAGGCGCGTCAGCAAGCCCCGGGGGCTGCGGGCGCCGGGAAAGTGCAAGCCAAAGGAGCGGATGAGATGGCCGTTGATGGTCTCGACGATCTGACACCGGCGGCGGTGCTGGCGCCGGGCCGGGGCCGCAGGCGGGCCCGGATAGTCCTTGGGCGTGGTCAGGGCGGCTCCATAGTCGTCGTGCCAATGCTGTTGCCACCACTGGCCCCAGAAGCCGTTATCGGCCAGATACCCCCCGCGCCCCGGTGTCCCGGCCCCCTGCGGCGGCCAGCGCGGGCCCGTGGGCCCCACATACGGCCGCCCGTTGGGACGGCGGGGCGAGGGCAAGTCAGCCACCTGGAGGGGCCCCGCGTGGGGGTCGGCCCGCCAGCCCAGCAGCGCGTCGGCGACCCACCGCTCCTCGGTGTTGGCCGGGGCCACGACAAAGCCCGTGACCACGCCCGTGGGCGTGACGGCCACGAGCAGCTTGCAGCCGTAATACCACTCCTTATCGCTGCCGCCCCGCCCGATGGCGGCGAGCGCTCCAAACAGCCGCTGGCGCTGCCCCCGGCAGCGGCGCAACAAGGGCACGGCCACGGTGTCGAGGACCTCATAGGCCGCGCCCGCCGCCCGCAACTCCCGCGCCACGCGCGGGATCAAGGCCACCAGCACCCCCGCCAAGGCCCGACAGCGCCGGTTATACGCACTCTGGCTCAGGAAACGCGGGAAATACGCCCGCCAGTGCGCCCGCGCATAGCGCAGAAAGGCCCGCTCCGAGCGGCCCCACCACTGCGCACACAACGCCAGGGTGAGTACCTCACTGTCCGACACTACGGGCCGGGGCCCCGGGCGGCCCGGCTGCCGCGCCACCGCCTGCTGCTGGGACAAATCGTCCACGATGGTATAGAGTGCGACCAGGAACGTGTCGAGATCGATGGCCATGGCTCACCTCCTGTGGTGGGGAATGTGAGCTTCGGCTATCCTCGACACGCTCCCTATAAAGTCCCCCCTAATATGCATCACACGTCCCAAGAGGGGATGGAAACATCGTTCTGTACCGTTTCCTCTATACCCCTCCTTGGAGGGGTGCCGCGCAGCGGCGGGGTGGGTTCCCCGGCGGGTCGTCCGGGGGCCGAATCCACTCCGGCCCGGTGTCAGGCGGCCCCGCGCTGGAAGGCAATCGCCTCACGCAGGCCATCGAGTAGCCCTTCCAGATGGGCCATGCGCTCGCGCAGTACCGCAACCTCTTGGCGCAGTTCGGTGACCTCTTGGCGCAGTTCGGTAATGTGCTGCTCCATGGCCGTAAACCGTTCGTTGACTTCCCGGCGCTGGGCGGCTAACTCCGCGCTGACCTCTTGTCGGTGGGCGGCCAACTCGGCGCTGAAATCGCGACGCTGGGCGGCGAGTTCGGCCCGAATGGCGCGTTGCCCGCTGAGGGTCAGGCCGGCCAGGGTAGCCCCGACGGCAACGACGGCTATCAACACGCTGATCAATTCGACACTCATGGCGACAGTTCCAGGTTCGGTGTCTCACCATAGCCACCCCCGCGCTGGATGGCAAGTTTGGGTTGTATATGCTCCGGCGGCTCGAAAGGAACCCATCCCGGCCCTTCGACTTCGCTCCGCTCCCCTCAGGATGAACGGAGTTGCAGGGTCAGTGCCGGGGGGCGGTGCGTTCAATCAGGGTTTTCAGGGCGACCATGGATTCTTCGTGCTGATGCTGAAGGGCGACCATGGTTTCGTCATGTTGGGCTTTGCGGTCTGCGGCGGCCTCGCCCATCCGGTGCAGACCGATATAGATCAAACCGCATTGGAGCAGCCCGACCCCAACCCCACCGACCGCTGCCAGGACATCCGTCCATTTGGGCTGAGCCGCGGCTTGCAACGCTGCCACCGCCGCTTGAGCCAAGGCTTCGTATTCGTCCATGGGTTCCCTATAAGGGGTACTCGTGGGGGTGTCAATGCACGTCCGAGGAGTGCCCGCCCGGTCGCAGGGCCTGTCCTGAGCGTCCTTCGACTCCGCTCCACTCAGGATGAACGGAGTCGCAGGATCAGGGCTGAGGGGCGGTGCGTTCAATCAGGGTTTTCAGGGCGACCATGGATTCTTCGTGCTGACGCCGGGCCGCGGCACTCGTCTCGTGCAGCGTCGCCATGGATTCGTCATGTTGGGCTTTGCGGTCTGCGGCGGCCTCGCCCATCCGGTGCAACCCGATATAGATCAGTCCGCATTGGAGCAGCCCGACCCCAACCCCACCGACCGCTGCCAGGACATCCGTCCATTTGGGCTGAGCGGCGGCTTGCAACGCTGCCACCGCGGCGTGGGCCAAGGCTTCGTATTCGTCCATGGATTCCCTATAAATGGCCCCCGTGGGGGTGTCAATGCGCAACCGGCGGGGTGGGTCTGCCCCAGAGGAACTGAGGAGGAAGGAGGAGCGTGACACACAGCGGAAGAAAAACATCGGCCCCACAGCCCGGCGAGCCCGTCCCGACCGATGAAACATCAACCCGAACCGAAGAGAGGAGACCGAGTATGCAGACCATTATTCGTTATGCCAAACAGTTCGTGCAGTATGTGCGCAATAACAGGGCCGTTTCGGCGCTGGAGTATGCGATTTTGATTGGAATTATTGCCGTGGCTATAACAGCAGCACTCTCGACCCTTGGCGATGATATGGAAACAGCAATAGAGGCTGTTTCGGGCAATGTAAAGACCGGAGGAGACAATGTCGGAGATATAGGGCCATCAGCACCGTCGCCGAGCCCCAACTAAAACCCGGGTCGCCCTACAGCCGTTTCTTGGTCGTTACCGCGTGGGCTGCGTGCTGCCGGCAGCGGCCAAGAGAAAGACTGGCATGGATATGATGGGACGTTTCACACAAAAACTCGCCGGCTATCTGCGCAGTCGTCGCGCCGTCTCCGCCTTGGAATACGCCCTTGTGGTGGGCATCTCGGCGGTGGCCGTGGCGGGTGCCTATGAGGCGTTCAGGGCCGATATCGTGGCGACGATGACGACGCTGGCTCAGCAGATCAGTGGGGGGAATTGAGGTGGGGAGCGGACATGCTCCCCGGAGACGGGTGGTGCCTATGGTATGCTCTGGCTGCCGGGGTGGGTTCCCTTGTCATTGCCTCACCTGACCCGGCCCGTGTAGTATTACAGTGTGTTGGCAACGATTCATTGCGCGTATCGGCGCGTGCTGGGGCTGCTGGTGGTTGGCCTGTGGCTGGCCGGTGGCGGCCCGGGCTACGGCCAGGCCCCGAACGGCAACGGGCCGGAAATCGTGCCGATTGTAACACGCGCCGGGGCGCATGAGGGCTATGGCCGCCTGGTGTTCGATTGGCCGTGGGCCGTGGCCTATGGCGCGCAAATGGAGGGGACCACGCTGACCGTCATGTTCGACCGCCGTCTGCATACCACCTTTCGGCAGGTGCCGCGCTATCTGGAGGCGTATATCAGCGATATCGCCCTCGGGCCGGATGGTCAGAGCGTGGTGGCGACCCTGACCGACGAATACCGGCTGCGGACGTTTCTGCTCAATGGCGAGGACGGCGGTGTCAAGGTTGTGGTTGATTTGCTGGCCGACGGAGAGGCAGGCCCTTCGACCGGGCTCAGGACAGGCCCGGTGCTTGCCCAGGCTCCAATGCTTCCCCCAGTGGAGCCGTCTCCCGAGGCCGTCCCCGGAGATTCTCCCTCCCCCCCCGTCTCCGGGGACTCCCCCTTTCTATCCGCAGAGGCCGCGCCCGAAGCGCCGCCTGCTGACCTTCCTCCCAGCCTCCCTTTCGCGGCTGAGGCTGACCCAGAGCCCGAGGCCGTCCCCGAATCATCCCCTCCTATAGGAGTGCGGGCTTCCAGCCCGCAAGCGGCCAAGATGGCCGCTCTCCCAGGCAGCGGGAGGGGAGAAGAGGAGGTTACCCCGCCTGTGAAAGCAGACGAGGATACGCCTCCGACAGAACCCGACTCGTCACCTGAATCCGTCCCGACCGCCGAAGCAACGTCTCCGGTTGAGGAAGCCACAGCACCCGAGAGTGGGGAAAACCCACCCCGGCCCGTTGGGCCACCCCTCCAGGGAGGGGATGAAGAAGGGGCCGTGGACATGCCTGCGGCGGAACCGACAGATGCGGCCTCCGCAGAGGCACCCCCGGCAGAGACCGGGGCAACGCCCGAGGCCGAAGCGAAACCCGAAGAGACTGCTGCGGCTGAGTCGGACCCAGCTTCCGAGCCGGTTGCAGACCCAGCGCCCGAAGCACCACCGACTCCAGAACCCGCCTCCGCAGAGGCACCCCCGGTAGAAGCCGCAGCACCATCCGAAGCGGACACCTCATCCCCTCCTGGGAGGGGTGCTGCGGAGCAGCGGGGTGGGTCTGCGGACACCTCGCCTTCACCCTCCGCCCCGAGTGGGGAGGAGACCAGCAGCGGGGAGGCCGAGCAAGCGGCGGCTTCTCCATTGGAAACGACTCCTGAGCCGGCGGGGGAGGCACCCACCCCAACCCCCAACCCCCAACCCCCAACCCCTGATCCCCCCCCCCTCCCCGCCTCGGTGCGGATTCCGGTTTCGCAGAGCCGCCTCTTCCGGCTCGATACGCCGGCAGCCTCGGTCTTTGTGGCCGACCCGGCCATTGCGGATGTGCAGCTTGTCTCGTCCGGGGTGCTGTTTGTGATGGCCAAGGCGGTGGGCCGCACGTCGGTGGCGGCGCTCGATGCGGATAGCGCGTTGATTGGCGAGTGGACCATCAAGACGGTGCTGGACCTCCAGCCGGTCCGGGCCGCGCTGGAAGGCGTGCCGGCGCTCGGCAATGTGACGGTCCGGCAGCTTAACAGAGGCGTGGAACTCAGCGGCGCGGTGGCCGCTATTGCCGAGGCTGACCAGGCCCTGCGCCTGACGACCACCGCCCTGCCGGAAGAGACGCCGGTGGAAAACCGTATCCGCGTGACCGGCAAACAGCAGGTCAATCTGGAAGTGCAGATTGCCGAAGTGCAGCGCAGCGTCAGCGAAACCCTGGGCTTCAACTGGGAAGTGCTGCCGGATATCGGCGACGGGCGCCACCTGGGCATGCGGGTCGGGCGGTTCTTTTTTGATGAAGCGCTGGGCGGATACCTGGTGCAGGAATTGGCCGAAGGACGCGCCGCGGCCCTGTCCGGCAGTACCGGATTTGCCGCCGGTAGAACCACGGTGCGGGGGATGATCGACGCCTTGGCCTCCGCGGGTCTGGCCACGGTGCTGGCGCGGCCCAATGTGACCGCGGTCTCGGGCGAGACGGCCAGCTTTTTTTCCGGTGGGGAATATCCCCTGCCGTCGGGCTTTGAGGACGGGGCGATTATTTTCGAGTACAAGAAATACGGCGTGCTGCTGGACTTTGTGCCCACGATTATTGATAGTGGGCGCATTATGCTGACCGTGCGCCCGGAAGTGTCGCAGCGCTCGGATACGGACTCGCTGACCGTGACCGGGATCGATATCCCGGTCATCAATGTGCGCCGGGCCGAGACCACGGTGGAGGTCGGCGATGGCGAGTCCATCGTGATTGCCGGGCTGTACCGCGACCAGAGCGAGGCGATTGAATCCGGCCTGCCGGTCGTCAAGGATATTCCGCTGCTGGGCATGCTGTTCGGCACGCAGTCGGTCCGCTCGAACGCCACCGAACTGATTGTCGTGGTCACGGCGCGGCTGACCACCGCCACTGTCATGCCCCGCATGACCGACCGGGACCGCCAACTGCCGGGGCGGCGTGTGCGGGGATATCATTACTGAGGCGATACTGAGGCGATGAAACGGAAGCGCACCGATAAGCCCCTCCTGGGAGGGATGGTTCCATTCATGGGCCGCGTCTCCAGCGTCATTCCGGATCAGGTCCGGCATGACGGAAAACAGGAGGAACGGGGTCGAAGCGGCGGGGGGGATGCTCTAGGCGCTGCGCTTCAGAAGCTCACGGAGACCCGCACTCTGCTCACGGAGACCCGCACTCTGCTCACGGAGACCCACACCCATGTCCTCAAGGGCTTTGGCCTGCTGGATCATCAAGGCGGTACTGGCCTCCCGGCTCGTATTACTTTTCCGCATCTCCCAAATGCCCCAGGCAATGATGCCGAGTTGCGCTATATAATAGCTGATGGAGGCCCATTCGAATGCCGTCATATTCTTTCTCTTGTCAGTGTTTGTTGACCACTCCTGAAAGTAGAGAACACCCTACGTCCTGTCAACGAGGAGAACGCCTATGCCCCCCAACCCCCAACCCCTCCGCCTGCTGCCCGTGTTGCTGGCCGTCGTCATGACCTGCGCCGGCTGTAGCGTGGTGCCGCTGTCGCTGTATCAGACCCTGCCGTCCACCCGCATGGCGCTGGACGGTCTCGAAGAGGCGCAACGCAGCCTGGATGATACCAGAGCGGAGTATGCGGACAGTCTGGAAACGGCTCCGGCCGAGCGGTCGGTTGCCGCTCACGGCGCAACCCATAACGCCTATCAGCGCTGGGCGACGGACGAGGTGCGCGAGCTGCCGGACGTGTCGCAAACCATCGCGATCGGAGGTGGGGACACCTAAAGGACGAGACGGTCTGACTGAGGAAACCAGGCATATGACAGAGTACGAAACCGCCAGCCTCGCGCTCCAAACCGCCAGCCTCGCGCTTCAGCGCTATGCCGTTATCGCACGAGTGCTGATTGGCGCGGTTCAATGCGTGCTGATTGGCGGCGGGCTGTGGCTCATGAAAAAGGCGGCCAGCGCCCGGGACGCGCAACACCAGGAGGCGAAAGACCAGCATCGAGAAACCATGGTCGCCCTCCAACAGCAGGGTGAAGCCTTGCGTGCCCTGACCCAAGGAGCGAACGACCGCCATCAGGAGAGCATGGCTGCCCTGCATGCCCTGATAGAGCGCACGGCTCCGCCGGCATGAATGGCGGCCACCGTCAAAGGTCAATCCGACACGGAGCAATCGGAACGCCGGGAGATTGAGAGCGCCGTCCATGGAAGCGACCGATACCAGCAGTATCCTGGCCTTTGCAGCTGATGCCGAAACCGAACGGATGCTGAAAGGGGCGCTGGCCGGGCGCGAGGCCCAGGTACAGCGGGGGGATATGACCGCGGCCATTGAAACGCTGAGTTCCGTGGCCTCGCCCCAATTGCTGTTCGTTGACCTGGACGGCACCGAGTTTCCGACCGGACGGATTCACGAGCTGGCCGCGGTGTGCGAGTTCGGCACCGCGGTCATTGCCGTCAGCTCGAATGACACGGCCCGCTTCACCCGCGAACTGCTGGCCTGCGGGGTCAGCGACTATCTGCCCAAACCCCTGACGGTCAGCGATATTCATGACGCAGTGACCACGGCGCTCAGGGACGAGGAGGACGGGGCCTCTCGCCTGTACGCCGGACGGGTGATCGCGTTTGCCGGCTGCGGCGGCAGCGGGGCCACCACCTTGGCGGCACTGACCGCCCTGACCGCGGCGACCCAGGGCAGCTATGTGTCGGTGCTGGACCTGGAGCGAACCGCCGGGGCCCTGCCGCTGATGCTGGATGTGGAGCCCGCGGCGGGGTTTGAAGAACTGCTGGACCTGGCGGCCAAACCCGACCCGGACCCGAGCCTGATTGACGGGGTGCAAACGCGGATGGCCCCAAGAATCTCGGTCTATGGCTATCGGGTGAGCGACAGCCTGCCGGCCCCGCCCGAGGCTGAAGCCGTCCGCTGGCTGATGGAGCAGTTGGCCAACCGTTCCCACCTAGTGATCGTGGACGGCCTGACAGATACCGACCTGCTGTTTTCCGTGCTGACCAACGCGGACGAACGGGTGCAGGTCTTTGAACCGACCATGGTCAGCCTCAACCGGGTCATCCGCCGTATGGCGCTGCTCGGCAGGGACAACTGGGGACTGCTGGTCGAAAACCACACGCGGGCGCGCAAGAGTACGCTGTCTGCGGAGGATATTCGCTATACCCTGGCCGGGCACGAGCCGGACGTGACCATACCCTTTGAGCCGGGTCTGCCCGCGGCAACCAATTACGGACTACCGGAACGGGAGTTCAGCAAAAAATACCGCAAAGCCCTGGAGACCCTGACCGGCCGGCTGCTGCGCCCGGCCATCTCGCTGGCCGATGCGGGACAGCCCGGCCCTTGAAGCGCAGTGAAAGGGGACTTATATGCCACGCAATGCCTTCGGGCGCCGTCCCAAACCCATTGTCCAACCGCCCGCCCCAACACAGCCTGCCCCCAATTCGCCCGCTCAGGAGGGCCCGGTGCTCCAGGAGCAAGCCTCTGGGGCTGCTGGAGCCGACGCCTCTGAGCCCACTGTATCAGCGCGCCGCCGCACCTCGGACCGGCTGGTCGCCGAGATGGCGGCAAAAATACACCCGACGGTTGTGCAGTCGCTCGATATGTCCAAGGCCGCCGATCTGAGCCGGGACGAACTCGCGGTGCAACTCCAGTCCTTTCTGGACACCGAAGAGTCGGTTGCTTCGGACCTGACGCCGCTGGACCGCCGGCGCGTAGTACAGCGGCTGGTGGACGACATCAAGGGCCTCGGCCCGCTGGAGCCGTTGTTCAACGACCCGGCTGTCTCCGATATTCTGGTCAATGGGCTCGCCTCGACCTATGTCGAACGCAAGGGCAAGCTGGAGAAGGTGGACATCCGCTTTCGGGACGCGCAGCACTTGCTGAATATCGCCCAGCGGATCGCCAGTTGGGTCGGACGACGGGTGGACGAGGCCAGCCCCATGGTGGATGCCCGGCTGCCCGACGGCAGCCGCGTCAACATCATTATTCCGCCGCTGGCGATTGACGGCGCGGCGTTCTCCATTCGGCGTTTTGTGGCCCGTGGTATCAGCCTGGCCGAGTTGGCCGAGCGCAACGCCTTTACGCCGGCCATGGGCCAACTGCTTCAGATCTGTGCCAAAGCCCGGCTGAACATTCTGGTTTCCGGCGGTACGGGCGCCGGGAAAACCACCTTTCTGAACGCCTTGTCGCGTGAGATCAACAACACCGAGCGGCTGGTGACCATCGAAGATTCCGCGGAATTGCAGTTGCAGCAGCCGCATGTGGTCCGGCTGGAAACGCGCACGAAGAGCGTGGAGGGGACAGGCGAGGTCAGCATTCGTGATTTGCTGATTAACGCCCTGCGGATGCGGCCCGACCGGATCATCGTGGGTGAGGTGCGTGGCGGCGAGGCCAACGAGATGCTCCAGGCCATGAATACCGGGCATCCGGGCTCGATGTGTACGCTCCACGCCAATAATCCGCGCGACGCGCTGATGCGGGTCGAAAACATGCTGATGCAGACCTCGGGTGACATGCCGCTGCCGGCCCTGCGTCGCCAGATCGTGTCGGCCGTTGACCTGGTCGTACAATTGGCCCGCCTGCGTTCCGGCCACCGCTGTGTGACCAGCATTACCGATGTGGTCGGGATGGAGGGCGATATTATCACCACCGAGGAAATGTGGCGGCGCTTGCCGGGTGAGGCGCATAATTTTGAGAGTAGCGGCCGTCAGCCATCCTGGATGGCCTCGGTCGACGCTGCGGGGCTGCGCGCCGAGTTTCTGGAGGTGCTCCAGATGGGTCAGGCGCACAACGTGGAGGCCGCAGCATGAATATCACGCTGACAGTGCTGGTCTGCGTGGCGGGGGTGATTCTCCCCGGCCTGCTGGCCCTGCTCATTCTCGGCAACCCGCTGCTGAGCATGGTGATTGCCGGGGTGGCGTTTCTGATTGAGATTCCCTGCGTGTATCTGGTGGCTGTGTTCTGGCCGCAGCAGCGAGAGTTGAAACGCCGGCTGACGCGGGTCGCGGCGACGCTCAAGGGGGGCGCGCTGCCGGACGCCACCCCTGGCGGTCGGGTCAGCGTTTTCCGTAAGCAACGCAGCAAGTCGCGGCTGGTTGAGAGGCTGGAGCGTCAATTCCCCCTGATTGATGTCCCGCGGATGCTGCCTCGGGCGGTCGGGCTGGGCGTACTGGGCATGGTGGGGACAGGGTCGGCTGCGGCATGGATGGGCTTCGGGCCGCTCGCGCTGTTGCTGCTGGTGCCGTTTGGCGGGCTGGGATGCGGTTGGGTTGTGCTGGCCAGGCAGGACGGCGGCCAGCGCAACGAGTTCACCAAGATATTTCCTGAAACCACCGACCAGGTGGTGCGCCTGGTGCGGGCAGGCGTTCCGTCACTGGAGGCCATCTCGATTGTGGCTCAGGAGGCCCCGCCGCCGGTCGGGGGGATCTTGCGTGACATTGCCTCGGCGGTGGCCGCGGGGCTGGACCCGGAAACGGCCATTCGCAATGTTGCGGCGCGCGTCCGTATCCCGGCGTTTTCCCTGTTCTCTGCCGCGGTCTGTTTGCAGATGACGACCGGGGGCGGTATCTCCGGTGCGCTTGGCAATCTTTCCGCGACTTTGCGCGCGCGCCAGGATGTGGCGCTCAAGGCCCAGGGTTCGACGGCCCAGACCCGGCTGACCCTGGCGATTATTTCGCTGGTGCCGGTCGTGGTGCTGATGACCCAGAACTTCACCAATCCGCAGGCGGTTGAGACCCTGTTCCATACCGAGTCGGGCAGCACCCTGCTCCGCTACGGGGTCGGCCTGATTCTGAGCGGGCTGCTGGTCGCCCGCAGCTTGTCGGCCCGGATTGGACGGTAGGTGATGTCGCGGCATGTCCTATCCTATTCTATCCCCTCTCGGGAGGGGTGGATTTTTCGGACGGGCGTTCCGGGTACCCACCCCGGCCCTTCGGGCCACTCCTCCTTGGAGGGGAAGTTTTTCTGTTCGCCTGAGGTGATGCAATAAGGAGAATCCCCATGATGTTCTGGCTCATCGCCATTATCGTAGTCGTCTGTCTGGCCGGGGTGGGGGCGCTGGTCTTTCGCAGCAGTCGGAATGCCCAGGTTCTGGACCGCCGGCTTGCCAGGGTGCGAACATGGGCTGTGGCCGTCTATGGCGAACCGCAGAAACGACGCAAACAGCAGGGCGGGAGTGTGTCCCTGCGTCTGGTGTCGCCCGCTCTGTTGAATATCTCGTCCCGGCTGGTGCCGGTCGGGGCAGCCGAGCGGGCCAAGCTGAAAGATGCGGTCACAAAGGCAGGGTTTCACCGGCCCGACGCCTTGTCGATATTCATGACAGCCAAGCTTGTGGTCATGCTGGCTGGCGGTGTCCTGCTGGGCTGGCAGCTCTCGGCAGGCCAGTGGCTCGGGGAATATACCTCAACGCCATTCATTCTGATGGCGGGCCTGGGTGGGGCGGTGATAGGGGGAATTCTGCCTGAGATGTGTTTGGACCGCCTCGGCGCCCGCCGGCAAAGCCGGATGGCTACGGCGCTGCCGGATGCCCTGGACCTGATGACGCTCTGCCTGGAATCCGGGTTGACTTTTGATCGGACCCTGGCTCGGGTAGCGCGGGAGTTGGAGTCTATGGCGCCCGCCCTGGCCCGTGAGTTCACGCTGTCCGAGGCGGAACTGCGGCTCGGCGCTGACCGCAAGAATGTGCTGCACGACCTGCACGTGCGGACCGGGGTGGAGGGGCTGCGCGACCTATCCACAACCATTGCCCAAGGCGAGCGCTACGGGACGCCGTTGTCCCAGTCCATGCGAAATATCGCCCACAGCGAGCGGCAGCAGCGGGCCGCCCGGATTGAGGTCCAGGTGGCGCGGCTGCCGGTGCTGATGAGCATGCCGATGTTGCTGCTGGTGACGCCGGGGACGCTGCTGCTGGTGGCGGGTCCGGCCTTTGTCTCGACCATGGAGATACTGGGCAATCTGGGCCAATGACGGGTGCTACATATTGTATTATCTGGTGGCCTGAGGGTATAACCCACCCCGCCGCTCCGCGGCACCCCTCCGAGGACGTGTGATGCATATTAGGGGGGACTTTATAGGGAGCGTGTCGAGGATAGCCGAAGCTCACATTCCCCACCACAGGAGGTGAGCCATGGCCATCGATCTCGACACGTTCCTGGTCGCACTCTATACCATCGTGGACGATTTGTCCCAGCAGCAGGCGGTGGCGCGGCAGCCGGGCCGCCCGGGGCCCCGGCCCGTAGTGTCGGACAGTGAGGTACTCACCCTGGCGTTGTGTGCGCAGTGGTGGGGCCGCTCGGAGCGGGCCTTTCTGCGCTATGCGCGGGCGCACTGGCGGGCGTATTTCCCGCGTTTCCTGAGCCAGAGTGCGTATAACCGGCGCTGTCGGGCCTTGGCGGGGGTGCTGGTGGCCTTGATCCCGCGCGTGGCGCGGGAGTTGCGGGCGGCGGGGCGGGTTCCCCGCGCATTGACACCCCTGTGGGGGCTATTTATAGGAAAGGCATGGAGGCAGAACTTTTACCGTTAGCGCGGGAGGCTGTAGCCGCGTTGCAATTGCAGGCCGCTGCCGCCAGTCAACCGAACTGGGCGGAGGTCGCGGGCCTGTTCGTGAGTACCGTGGTCGGTTTTGGGCAGATCGGCTTGATTGCGTGGGGCTTGCGGCGGATGGGCAAAGCCTCTGAGGAGCGCAATCGCCAGCTTGACCAGCAAGCGGAAACCTTGGGCAAGATCGGTCAGGCGCTAGAACGCCAGGGTGAGGTGTTGGCCGAACTGTTACGGCGCACGGCGTAGTGGCCCTTCGACTTCGCTCCGCCCTTCGGCTCTGCTCTGGACAGGATCAGGGTGAACGGGGGGTCTGGATTCCTGCCCCTGGCTTGACCAGGGGAATGACAGGCGGCTCCATGGTATCGTTATTTGTTTCAGATCGAAGGTCCGATGTCCTCCTCTCAGTCTCATAGCTCGGCCTTCTCGATTTTCTGCCTGCTGTGGGCTATTGCCGCGCTGCTGCACATTATCTGGGACACCGTCCTGCTCCACAATGCGCCATTCACAACGGTGGGGCCGCTGTCGGAGATAGTTCTTGCTCTGTCTGCTGCGGCCGTCATCCATCGTCCATCCTCGGTCCGGCGCCTCCTCATCCTGGCGGTCGTTCAGGTCCTGCAAGTCGGCTATCAGTTGCCGTATACCCCTAATCACTGGCTGCTGACGGGGTGCGTCAATCTGACGATCCTGTGTGCGGCTCTCGGCCTGAAAGCCCGTGCTTGGGCGTCTCCCCTCCGCTCCGCGGAACTCTACCGGACGTTTGCGCCCTCTGTCCGGCTTACGGTGATTATCTTTTACTTTTTTACCTTTTTTCATAAACTCAACGCGGATTTTCTCGACCCATCATCCAGTTGCGCCGTGACCTTTATCGGCCATATCACCGACTTTTTCTCATTGCCGTCCCTGCCCACTCTGGCCTCTCTCGCCATCTTTGTCACCTTGGGGGTTGAGGGCCTGCTGCCCATCGGACTGGCTCTCCCCCGGCTGCGGCTGCCGGCGGTGCTGTTGGGAGCCGGGTTTCACTTTCTGCTCGCCCTGGACATCGTGAAGATGTTCTACAATTTCTCTTCTGTGATGGTTGCGCTGTTGTGGGTGTTTGTCCCTCCGGCGGCCGCGGCTTCGCTGGCCCGGGTGCACCGCTGCCTTCCCAGGATTGTGCGGGGCACGCCGGTCTGGCGCAGCGTGGTGCGGCTCTTTTTCAATCGGTTTCACTTTCTGGCCGGGTATGTGTTGACGCTGGGGCTGTGCTGGTCGCAGCCTGACCTCAGCCTGGGGTTGAATATCGTGGGCTTCAGCCTGTTGTGGCTGGCGCTGGCCGGGACGCTGTTCGTGGCGGTGGGCTACGCCTGGAAGGCGGTCCGGAGGTCGGAGCGCAAAGAAGACACCCACCCCGGCCCCCGTATCAAGTACGGGGCAGGCTCTGCGGGCCACCCCTCCCTGCTGCTGCTCATTCCCCTGCTGGTCCTGCTGAACGGACTCGGCCCGTACCTGGGTCTGAAGCTGCGTTCGGCCTGGCAGATGTATAGCAACTTGAGCGTTGATGATGCCGGCTCAAACCACTTGCTCATTCCCCGCAGCCTGGATATTGGCGGGTTTCTGGCGGATTCGGTCGTCATTGTCTCGACCTCCGACCGTCTGCTGGACGCGCAGTATGTGCAAACGGGAGCGCGTATGCCGTATTTTGCCCTGCATACCTACCTCGCTGAGCACCCCGAGGTGGAACTTGCCTATATCCGGGCGGGGCAGTATCGAGAGATAGCCCGCGTCGGGGACAGTCCCGAGTTCAGCACCCGGCCTCATCCCCTGCTGCGGAAGGTGCTGACCTTCCGTCCTTTAGGGGAGCAGGCCGGGAAAATTTGTGACTGGTAGTCGGTGGATTGCTCGGGTGTCTCTCCTTGCCGGGCTTCACTCCGCCCGGCTGAGGACTGGCGGGCGACTTACGCGCTGCGGCGTAACAGTTCCTCCAGGGCGCGGCCCTGGCGCTCGGCCTGCTCTCGCTGAGCAGCTTCCATCAAGTCAAGCTGGCGGTCACGCCGTTCTCCGCTCAGCTTCATCATCCACAAGCCTCCAGCAATCAACGCGCATTGCAGAAGGCCAACGCCAGCGGTCACCCAGACCTGCGCCCACATAGGGGAGATTTGCTGTTCCATACCGCCCTCCTTCCAGATAAAGTCGACTCACCCGGCCAGCAAAAAAGAGACTCTGAAGTCAGGGTAAGAATACATTTTTCAACTGTGAGAGGCTGTTCTTCAGCGGTAAAAAATACAGGTCAAAACAACTGCGGTAGACCGTCTCTTGTCCGTCGCCCAGCCCAATTTGCAGCTTGCTGTTATCGTTGGGCAGACAGAATGTCCCGAAGACAACATCCCAAACCGGAAATATGAAGGCAAAATTCTTGTCGATGTGGTCGGGATGGAAGCTGTGGTGGATTTGGTGATGAGCGGGACACCCGAACACATAAATCCATTTTCCGGGCCATCTGAGCCAAATATGAGAGTGACGCAGATTATATCCCAAGGAGTTGAACAGGAAAGAAAAAAGAGCGATGCCACAGATCGTCGGCGTTTCAGGGACATACCCGAACCACCACGAAATACACGCTCCTGAGAGCCCGACTGCGGCTCCATGGCCCAGGGCGTAGAAGATGTTATCTACCGGATGTTCTCTATAGTTTGTCAACGGATGCATGACGGGCGGAGAGTGATGAATTTTGTGAAATTCCCACAGGAACGGATTTTTATGTTGATACGCGTGTATGGCGTACGCAACAAAGTCGATGAGGAGAACGGCAAAGAGGGCGTAGATAAATTCCAGCACCCATGGAAATTCGGAGGCCGCCGGGGGTTTCTGGCCGCCTGCGCTCATCAGCCATGCGGAACTTTTCTGAAAGACCATGGTTGAGACGGCTGCCAGGAGCGCCCCCTCGTACAGAAGCACTCTGAAGGTCTGGTGAAAGAAAAAGTAGCGGACATCAAGCCACGCCGAGGCATGACTCCACACCTCTTTCGGGAAGAGAAAATGCCAGAGAGCGCTCAGCACGCTGGTGTTCTTGTCTCTTATCCTGGGGAGAGATCGAGAGAAGACAAACAGCGCGAACAGGAGAGACGTGAAAAGCCAGAGCACAAAAACTCTTTGTTCGGGATTAAACGGATAAATAAGGACGATAACAAACCGTTCAAGGAAAATTTCCCCCAGCGCTGCGATGACGTTAAAAACGCCGGATAGTGTCTCGTTCACACCGAACATGAGCTTCCTTGATTGAGTGCCAGGCTGGGGTATTCAATCGGCTTCAGCCGGCCAGGGAGCGAGCCAGCGCCGAGACAAGCGCCGCAATGGCCGCGGTGTAGGCGGTCATGAGCGTCACCATCCACTTGATGAGGCTGGTCCTGGCCGCTGCCAGGTCGGTCTTGAGATTGGCTTCGACTTGGGCAATGCGCTCGTTCGTTGCCGCCAGTTCGGTCTTGAGGGTGGCTTCGACTTGGGCAATGCGCTCGTTGGTGGTGGCCAGTTCGGTCTTGAGATTGGCCTCGACCTGTGTGATGCGCTCGTTGGTGGTGGCCAGTTCGGTCTTGAGATTGGCCTCGACCTGTGTGATGCGCTCGTTGGTGGTGGCCAGTTCGGTCTTGAGATTGGCCTCGACCTGTGTGATGCGCTCGTTGGTGGTGGCCAGTTCGGTCTTGAGATTGGCCTCGACCTGTGTGATGCGCTCGTTGATGGTGGCCAGCTCAATGCGCAGGTTGGCCTCGACCTGCGCCAACCCCATCCGGGTGGCCAAGTCGCCGCTGAGCATCTCGACCTGCTTCTCGGCCAGCCGCTCCGCAATAGGCTCGGCCATACCCACCGCCACCATGTCGCGCACGAACCGATGGGTGTCAAATACCAGCCGCTCGCTCATATGCCCCAGCATAAACGCTGGCCCGCCGGCGGACAAGAGCGCTCGGGACGGGTTATCGCGGCAGCAGCACTTCTTCGCGGTTCTCCCCACGAAAAATCTGCACCCGTACCGGGTTGGGGGTCGGGGGTATCGTTGCCGGTGGCGGCAGCAGGCGGTTGAGGCCGACTGGCGTGCGCCAGCCGGTGTCTGCGGCCTGGCCGAGGGGGCGCAGGGCGAGGGCCAGACTGCCTCGGGTGCTGGCCAGCACAAGCTGGTCGGCCTCCGGGGGGCGGACCTCAAGGGTCACGGTCGTGCCACCGTCCTGGGGGGGAGGGTCGGCCTCTAGCTCCGTATAGTTGACGTTCTCGATGCGACGGCCGACGGCGACCACGCGGAGGTCCTCAAGCACGGTTCTGCTGAAGGAGTTGAGCTGGCTGGGGTCATCTGATGAAACCTGCATGGTGAAAATGACATCGACCCGGTCTCCCGGCGCAATCATCCCGGCGTGGCTCGTCTCCTGGTCGACCGTGATGGTGATGGCCCGGTGGTCGGGCAGCAGAACCGCGGCCAGGAATCCGTCTTGCCCAAGGCGGATGAGCCCCGTGTCCGTCAGGGGCATCCCGGCCAGAAACGGGATGCGGGTCACGGCACCGATGACTGAAGGCGGCTCCTGTTCCTGGTCCGTGTCGGCCGGTGCTTTGCGGATATGCCCGGACAGGACGTTCTGGGCCTCCAGTGGCACATAGGTGAGGTCGCCCGCCGTGAGAAGCGTTCCGGCCGGTACGTTGCGCACGACGGCGAGCACCTCTACCGGGGGGATGACCGGCTCTGGGGGCTCCTCCACGATGGGCTCCAGCACCACGGTCTCCTCTTCTTCCGGGCCGAAATACAGCCACATGCTGACCGAGAGGGCAATGGCCGCAGGGATAATCCCCAGCAGCACAACGAGGATGAGGGTTCGATATCTGCGCATCTGTGCTCACTTCCTCATATGGAAAAAGCCCGCAGTGCCAGAAGCGCGATAGCCGGCGGGGCAATCGCAACCGCAAAAGGCAGGTTGGAGCGCAGCCGGCGGGTCTGCTCGAAGGGCAGCAGGGCAAACAGCGCGAGGCAAAGGCTGAGCAAGCCCAGACCGACCAGAAAGGGTGTCAGGTCGTGCGGGCCGACCCACAAACCGGCAACGGCCATGAGCTTGCCGTCGCCCCCGCCGAACCCGCCGAAGGCGAAGAGGGTAAACCCCACCAGCAGCAGAACCGCCCCGATGGCGATATGGGTCCACACCGACGCCAGATGACCGATGGTCAGCGTGTAGAGGACGAACAGGAGCAGCAGGGCGAGTGGAATAGTATCCGGAATCCAGCGGCCGGTCAGGTCGGAAATGACGGCCACCCCGAAGAGCACACAACCCAGAAGCAAGAGGCAGGATTCGAGCATGGTGCTGTGCTCCACCGGCATTCTACAAGTGTGCAAGACGCGCTCGCTCCGAGGCCTCTTGCTGAGGCGCAGGCCGCAGTCCGGAGAATACCCGCAGTAGCACCTCAGTCACTTCTTCTTGGGTCCGGGCTGTGTCATCAGGGTCAGCCTGAGCGATATACATGCCTGCTTCGAATACTCCCGCCCATAGGATCGCGCTCAATGGGCCAACTGGCATCTGTTCGATCTCGCCAGTATCCATAAACTGTGTGAGTGTATTACGCATGAATACCAGGCCAGGCGCATTATCTCGCACGGCATCCAAGCCCAGCACGGCCGGGCCATCAACAAATACGATCCTCTGTGTGACCGGGTCCTGCATGTTCTCTATAAAAGCTGCGAGACCTGTCAGCACAAACTTCTGCCATATGCCTCCCTCATTTGCCTGTATGTTCTCCATAATGAATTGAACACGCTCCATCCTGACTTCCTCAAAGACCGCCCTGAAGATATCAGCCTTATCGCGATAGTGATAATACAACGCGCCTCGGGTCATGTTTGCTTGCTGCACGATCTCCTCGGTCGAGGTGCCGGCATATCCGCTCTCGGCAAAGAGTCTTCGCGCGGTATCCAGTAAAACTCTTCGGGTTCTTTGGGACTGCTCAATTTTCGATACTCCTGGCATGGTGAACCCCCTCCAACACTATATGCTGCCAGACCATAAGGATAACAAATAGCATACAACCAAGCTGTATACCAACGGGAAATCCGCACGGACATGATGTATCCTATCACTGCCGGGTCACGTCCAATATGATGAGAGCGGAACGGGAGGGCTATGATATTCAGCATTGATCTCCGCTCATTGGCCGTTTTTCGTATGGCTCTTGGCGGACTGTTGCTTGTCGACCTAGCCTCCCGCGCCCGAGACCTGGGTGCGCATTACACGGACTGGGGGGTGCTGCCGCGCAATGTCCTCATTCCGCATCTGTCGGACCCCTTGCCGTTCTCGGTGCATCTTGTCAGCGGTTCCGCCTTCGGCCAAGCCCTCATTTTCCTCATCGCCGGCGTCTTTGCGCTGGCACTGCTGGTCGGTTTCCGTACGCCGCTGGTAACGGTGGTCTCATGGCTGTTGCTGCTCTCGGTTCAGGCCAGAAATCCCAGGGTGTTGCACGACAGCGACGTGCTGCTGCGGCTCCTCTTGTTCTGGGGGATGTTTGTTCCCTTAGGGGGGCGCTACTCGCTCGATAGTCTGATCGGGCGGGCCGGGAATGGCGAGTCTCCGCTGCCGACCAGCGTATGTTCGGTGGGGACGGCGGCGCTGCTGATCCAGGTCTGTCTGGTGTACTGGTGTACGGCGGCCCTGAAATCGTGGGAGGTGTGGTGGGTCGAGGGCAGTGCGGTGTACTATGCTCTCAGTATTGACCAAGTTGTCACTCCCTTCGGTCTGTGGGTGCTGGGGTTTCCTGACCTGCTGGTCCTGTTGAGTCGAGCTGTTATCGTACTGGAGTTCCTCGGCTCCTGTCTGGTATTTGTGCCTTTTTGTACGCCTTGGCTCCGGCTTTTTGTGGTTGGAGCGTTTTTCTGTTTTCACTTCGGGCTGACACTCTGTATGAGCATTGGCCTTTTTCCGTATATCAGCATGGTCAGTTGGCTCGTGTTCGTACCGGGTCTGGTGTGGGAGCGTGGATTATCCCTGCTTCCGGGAACGGTACGGCGACGCCTCGTTGCTGCGTCACATGCGAGCAGTGCCGGTCGCGCTTGCCCCTCACTCACAGGCGCGATGCAAGAATGCACCCACCCCGGCCCTTCGGACTACCGAGGGGATGGGGTGGGTGCTCTACGCTCGGTGCCGCCGCTTCGGTCTTCTCGTTTGGCTCAGGTGTTGGCGGTGGTTTTCCTGGTCTGCGTTGTGTTGTGGAATCTGTGTGGTTTTGCGGCGGTGACGCCCTATGTTCGCCCCATTTTTCCGTCTTCCGCCGCCCTTGTTGTCCATCTCCTGCGCCTCGATCAGTACTGGAATATGTTTTCTCCCTATCCGCCCAAGAAGGATGGCTGGTTTGTCATGCCCGGAACGTTTCAGGATAGAAGCCAGGTCGATCTGTGGACAGGCCAGCGCGTGGTGCGGTGGGAGAAGCCCCTCAGTATAGCCGCCCAGTATCCCAACGACCGGTGGTGGAAATTCATGGAAAGTATCTATCCGGTAGAACGGGAGCGAGAAGTCGCGCTTGCCGCCTATGCCGGCTATGTGTGTCGGGATTGGAACGCCCGTCACGATGGCCCGGAGCAACTTGAGATCTTCCAGGTTTTTTATATGGAGGAAACAACCCTGCCCGATTATCAATATGTTCCGCCCGAGAAGAAGCTGCTGGGGGAGTATGCCTGCGGCGAGCATTTCAGGACGAACGATGAGAGCTGACGTGTGCGCTCGTATTTCCGGGAAGTCCCAACGGCTCGCTTGCGCGACGCCTGAAACATGATACGTTGATGTGGGAGGGGAACTGACGCCGAGCAGAATGGTCGGGGTTGAAACCACAGCAGCCGACAAGGATTCGGGGAGCGAAGATGGGGTTCATGGCAAGCGAAGTGTACGACGCCCTGATTGAGGCGGGTGCCTCGGAGGCCAAGGCCAGGGCTGCGGCCGAGGTCATTCCGATCAGCCACGAGTTGGCGACCAAGGCGGACATCGCTGAAATCAAGGCGGACATCGCTGAAATCAAGGTTTTCGTGATGAAGGTCGGAATCACGATTGCCGGCCTTGCGGTTCTGCTGAACAGGTTCCTGGATTGGGTGATCCGCTAGGCATTCTGCGCTCCCGTAGTCTCACGCCAATTCACGCTTATAGACGCTGATCGCCCGCTTTCGTTCGGGGGCATAGGCATGCCATTTTGTTGCCGGGACTGCGTCCGGCGTGACCTGAAGAAACTCAAACCGCTCAAAAAGCCTTCGTGCGCCCTCCTGGTTGGTACAGGCAAAGAGATAGGCAAGGCCGCGTGCCTGCCCTTCAGTGATCGCCTTCCCGACCAGACGGCTGCCAATTCCTTCGCCGTGGAATCGCCTGAGGGTGTAGAGTCCGGCTATTTCTCCTGCATTATCATCGGCGTACGGCAAGAGAGCGCACAACCCAACGAGGTCGCGCTCTGTACCAAGCCGCGCACCATAACCGTGCAACAACAACTGGCTGATCTCGGAGGGGGTTCGTTTTTTAAGCGCGCCTTCCTGTTCGCCCCGCTGTATGAGCCGCTCGGCCTCAGGGAAATCGTCGAGGGCTAATCGTTCCGCCTGACAGTAGTCTGTCAGCGTAAAAAACGTCCCACACCCCTCGTAGGTAAAGAGTTCCTTTGCCAGGCTCGCCGGCGAGCACAGCGAGACTGAAGCAACGCCACCCTCCAAGGCTAAACGCGCGGTCTCAAGCTGCCGGTGCCGCTCGTGAGGTATCTCCCCACGCGCGCCGTGCGTCTGCAACTCTTCCAAGTGGGAACCGTTCAGAAAGGATAACGGTGCTCCGCTGGTCGTTAATCCACCCTGCGGGTCCAGGATCACCAGCTTATAGACGGTGAGGCGATTGGCGAGTTGTCGCGCGTTCTGAAGAGCTGGCAGGCGGGCCTGGGCTGGCCACCGTGAAGCAGAATCTAGCCGCCTTGCGCCAGCTCTTTGACTGGCTCGTCGTGGGCCAGGTGCTCCCCAGCAATCCGGCCGCGGCGGTGCGCGGACCGAAACAGGTGGTGAAAACGGGCAAGACCCCCCGTGTTGACGGCGGAAGAAGCGCGGGGCCTGCTCGACAGTATCGACTCGTCAACGCTCATCGGGCTGCGGGACCGGGCGTTGCTGGGGCTGATGGTGTACGGCTTCGCGCGTATCAGCGCGGCGCTGGCGATGCGGGTGGAGGACTATTACACCCAGGGCAAGCGGTCTTTTTTTCGGTTGCACGAGAAGGGCGGCAAGTATCTGGTCATTCCCGCGCACCATAGGGCGCAGGCCTGGACGGATGCATACATCGCCCGGGCCGACGCGTTGGCGATGATAAAGCGACGGGCGGGCCGCGCGGGGTTGCCGGCGAAGATCTGCGCCCACAGCTTCCGGGGGACGGGCATTACGGAATATCTGCGGGCGGGCGGGACGCTGGAGACGGCGGCGCGGATTGCCGGGCATGAATCGACGCGCACGACGCAGCTCTACAACCGCTTAGAGGATGAAGTCTCTTTAGACGAGATCGAGCGGATACATATCTAACGGATTGCGGGAGAGAGCGGGATGACAGCAATGTCGGAGTGGAACCGCTATGCCTGCACCATTCCAAAGAGCGAGGGAAGCCGCGCGGACGGGCGCTCCCTGTCAACCGTCTATCATGTTGCCCATCTGCCTGAGGCACGGCGCCTCCTTGAGGATGGACGGCTACGAGCCGGCTTGGTCTCCGATGAGAGCAAGCTGAAGCGTTCCCGAACCTGTGTGACTTGGTTATCAGCCAATATATGGGCCCACGGATCGATTTACGGCAACGTGGAGTTCGCTTTTGATTGGACAAAGATCATCGAAAACCGACAGGTCTATTGGGTCGAAGCCATGCCCAACTACAGGCCCGCTGCCTATCGTTTCCTACTCACTGATCGCGATATGAGCGGATCGAAGTACGTCGTGCCGTACGATCCTGAAAAGGACAAGGGGCCACTGCGAAAGCGAGAGGACAAGTGGTACCGGAACGGTGAATACACGTCCGAGTTCATGCTCGAAGATGACGTTTTTCTCAGAGACTGTACGAACATGAGCACTATCTCCCATCACCCACGTTCCTGCGCTCTAAACGACCAGGGATGTCCGTACAAGGGGAAGAACTTGTCCGAAATGGCTGGCCGAGTGCTTGCATTCCTCCTCGCCTCCAATCTTCATACCGTCGATCATGCTCTTGAGATTCAGAGTGAGGTCATGGGTATCTTGGGGGCGCTCAGTGGCTATGGCAAGGGATGGGCTCAAGAACCCCGCCTCGGGGCAATCCGTCCTTCGCGGCGCGCTCGCCCTTTACGGCACCGAGCAAGTCCAAGCTGCAAAAGATTTGACTTTGCTGCTTCACGATCAGGAAGACCTTAAGAAAGCCCTCAACGAGATCATTAGAGAGCATTTTGGTCCTGATAGCTACCAACTGCCTTGAATTAGGGGGGCAGCCACAGAGGTTATTGTCGGACACGAATCGACCCGGACGCCGCAGCTCTCCAGTCGGTTGTACAGCGAGGTGTCTCTTGGCGAAATCGAGCGGATACATATTTAACGCGGGCCGGAGAGCCGCCCCCAGATAAGCAATGAGGAGAAACCATGCTGATTAGTCCCGCCGGCTTCCTCATCCCGGATGCCGTGCTTCCCTACCCTCATGCATTGGAAATCTTGCAGAAGGGCCTCAACACAGACCAAACAGACCAAGTAGAGCGTTATATCAATGAGTTGATCGACCAGGCTGGCGGGGAATTTATCACGTCGGAGTGGCTTCCACAGAACAACAACTGGCAGGGGACGCCCCTTCAGCTCATCAACGATATCGCGGCGAACGATGTTTCAGCCGGCCGGATGTTCGCGATGATGGTCTGGGTCACGGTCAGAAACCGGCCCGAGCGGTTTCATTTTAGAGGAGAGAGGGGGGGGGTATCCTCCTCGAACGCCTGATCTATTCTCAACAAGAGACCTGAAACGAGGAAAATCCGTTGATGAAAGACGCCTCCTGCATTGCGTAGCCGATGGTAGCAAACAGAATCCCACGTCACGGGAAACGCCGCTCCGCTGTGCCGCGCTGCGGCCCGTGACTGCGGCGCCGCTTTTTTTGCGGGGCGCGAGCGGAGCTGGCGCCGGTACTAACTGGAGATTTCACGAGGGAATAGGATGACAGCAGAATTTCGCGTTGAGTACGATGGGCCTGGGTTGGTCGGGCACTCGATGGACATACAGGTGCTCGGCCAATCGCTGATAGCGCTCGGCACCCTCTGTCGTGAGGCAAACAAGGTGTTGAATCCTGGGCGCGGGGTTGAGGTCAGGCTGGAACTGAAAGCCACGTCCCCGGGGTCGTTTGATCTTCTTTTACAGCTCAACGAAGTAGTACGGGGGCTTGCCCCGCTTGTTCCGCCACCGGATGTCCTGAAAGCACTCGGGCTTCTCGGTGGAGGCGGTGGGCTTATTTGGCTGCTGAAGAAACAGATGGGGCGGAAGATTACGAATATTTCGGGGTTCAACAGAGAGTCCACGTCTCAGATGAAATTAAGCGTGAGGGGGAGAGGGAATATCCTATCTCCCTCAAACACGCAAATACCCATGCGTTTCGAGGGAGATAGTCGCCCCACCTTCGTCATAGGGAATGTGGTACATCTTCATAGGCATTTTCACGTGCGAAAGGCGCAACAGTCTTTTCTCGACCCTTTGAAAAAAGCGGGCATTGAGGAAATGCGCGTGGGAACCAAAGAGGGCGACACTACGGAAAATATCTCCAAGGAAGAGGTGGAGAAGGGATACTTCGAGGTACGCTCCGAGGAGATCAACACGGGGCTCCTGGGCCAACCAGTCTCAGAGGAGGAGGTCGTATTGCAGTTGCGTACCGCGGTGTTTGAGAAAGAGAAAAAATGGCGATTCTTTGATGAAAGAAGACGGATCTCCGCGCTGATTACCGACAGCAAATTTTGGGACCGCGTATATCAGGGCAAGGAGCAGTTTGGGATAGGGGATCTCTTTCATGTGGTCTTGCAAACAACACAAGGGCTATCTCGGAGTGGAAGGATACAAAACCAGTACGAGATTACCCACGTTCTGAACATAGAGCACCTTGGGGATGAGTGATGGGGGCGATAGCCGGTGGCCTTCGGCCGTTTTTTACTCCCAGGTGGCGCGCGAGGGGGGGAAGGTGGCGGGCAAGGCCCCGCGCTCTTTTTTTCTGCCTTCCTGCCTGGCTCTTGCCAGCGTAGCAAAAAGAATCCACAGTCAAGGGTCAAATGCACGGCTTCGCCGCCCTGGACTGCGGAGCCGCTTTTTTGCTTTCCGGGTGCGCACATTTTGTCCGGAAGGAGGACGGTATGGACACTGAATTTTTACAGTTGGCGCGGGAAACGGCCGCCGCGCTGCAGGGGCCGAGCTGGGTAGAGATCGCCCAGCTTCTCGTCAGCGGCGTCGGCTTGGGCTGCATTGTCTGGGGGTTATTCCAGATGCAAGCGGCTGGCGAACGTCGCAACAAGGAAATTGACGTGCTGGGTAAGGCGCTCGAACGGCAGGGCGAAGTGTTAGCCGAGCTGTTACGCCGCACCGCCTAGCCCCTCCAATTCCCCAGCCGGGCGGGGCCACGCCCGGCACAGCCGGTTCCTGATGGACCCGCGCCCACCCGAGCGGGGCGCTTCGCAAGATCGCCAGGGGCGCTTCACCGTTTGCTTTCTCCAAGCACTTCCAATTTCTCCCGGAAGCACCGTATGTTTTCTAGAACTTCTTGTCCTTCTGCTATGATCTCGTTGACAGTGGGCTCTTTCTCAAATGCCGATCTAGGGCGTGTCATCAGTTAGGGAGCCCTCCTAGTCGGCTTTTCGGTCTGGTCTCGGTATACTTCCCTGGTCTGCAAGAGGAAGGAGATCGTCCCCAATGGCGAGACGGTATGCGTGACGCGAGGATCAGTGGGAGCGGATTCAGGGGCTGTTGCCGGGCCGGGAGGGGCACGGAGGGGGCGCGGCGCGGGATAACCGGTTGTTTGTGGAAGCGGTCTTATACCGCTCTCGCGCGGGGATTCCCTGGCGCGATTTACCGCCCCGGTTTGGGGATTTTCGCGTGATCCATACGCGCCCCATGCGCTGGAGTAAGAGCGGGGTGTGGGAGCAGGTGTTTCGGCCTCTCGCCGCCGATGCGGATAACGCATAGGCCAGGATCGACGCCCCGATTATCCGCGTCCCCCCACATGGGGCGGGGGCAAAAGGGGGGACCCCGCCGCCGACGGCAGCGGCCGCTCCCGCGGGGGCTTGAGCACGAAACTCCCTGCGCCGAGCGATGCGCTCGGGAATCCGACTGGCTGCCATCTCACGCCCGGCCCCGCCGCCGACCTGGCCGGAGTGGAGGCCCTCTTGCCCCCGCGGCTGAAGCACCTGCACGCCTTGCTCGCCGATAAAGCCTCTGACGCTCAAGAGCGGGTCATTGAACGCGTAGAGCAGGCGGAGGTGACGGGGGTCATTCCCCCGAAAGCCCATCGGCGCCACCCTCGCCCGTCAGCACGCCGCGGCCTCCAGGGAGGGACTTATATACGAGGGTTGACCGCCCGTATCTGGTTCTGGTTGTGATACCGCAGGCCAGAGCCCCCGCCCTCATCCGTGCAGATTGGCCGGGCAAAACCGCTCCCGGCTCCTTTGCATGGCTCCAGGTTGTCTGCTTTCTGGATGGTTCTTCCCCGTGGGGAAGTCCCCTCAACCTAAATATATAATCCCCTCCTGGGAAGGAGGGGGGCGATCACCGCCCATTGTTCATCTGGCCACTCTTCACGTCGTGCCACCATTCCCCCCGGAGCTTAATTGGGATATACTTCTTTCATATCAGAGGCTTATTGGCGGTTTTTGAGACCGCCTCTAGGGACAAACGGTAGGGAGCCGTGTTAGGCTCAGGACCTATAAATAATTATTTCTGTAGTGTATGGCGGTGTGTGCTGGCCGGCTAGTCCCTATTGGAACAGGAGTTTTGTCATGTCAGGCCCTCATCTTTGGCTCACCGAGGAACAATTCGCCCGCCTGCAGCCGCTTTTACCCAATAAGCCTCGGGGCGTCCCGCGGGTTGATGACCGGCGGGTGATCTCCGGGATCCTTCATGTGCTTCGCCACGGCTTGATGTGGCGCGATGCCCCCGTTTGCTATGGCCCGTACAAGACGCTCTACAACCGCTTCGTGCGCTGGAGCGAGGCGGGCGTGTTCGCCCACCTCTTCAGGGCGCTGGCCGCCGAGCGTGACGAGACCGGCATGGTCATGATTGACGCCACGCATATCCCCGCGCATCGCACGGCGGCCAGCCTCCAAAAAAAAGGGCACTTCCCCGCGCTATCGGCCGGACCCGTGGTGGCCTCACCTCCAAGCTCCACGCCGTCTGTGACGGAGAGGGTAAGCCCGTGAATTTCCTGCTCACTGCGGGCCAAGTCAGCGACATTCGGGGGGCCGAGCGCCTGCTACCGACGCTACCCGCGGCTGAGACCCTCATCGCGGATAAGGGCTACGACAGTGACCGGTTTCGGGCCGCCCTGACGCGCCGGGCCATCCTCCCCTGCATCCCTGGACGCGTCCACCGCAAGAAACCGATTGCCTACGACCCAGCACTGTACAAGCACCGCAACCGTATTGAACGCATGTTCGGGCGCCTCAAGGACTGGCGCCGCATCGCCACCCGCTATGACCGTTGCGCCCATACCTTCTTCAGTGCCATCTGCCTGGCAGCTACGGTCCTCTTCTGGTTATGAGTCCTGAGCCTAGTGAGCGAACGGCCCCCCGGACATGCGTCCGCGCGGGGTCCGGAAGCCGAGAGGAGAACACGGTGGCTGAGAGCGCTCGGGAGAGGGCGGACTGCCCCGTTCGTCCTGGTCAGCAGTTTCAGAGTGAGATACTACCAAAAATGTCTACCCTCACGCTTATCCTCAAACGCTTCCGGCTTGCCCCATTCCTCCTTTGCGCCGGCATCAGTCTGGCGTTGAATCTGTGGCCGGCCCTGAGTCAGGCCCAGACCGTCACCCTCTCGGTAGACCCGTGCTTCGTGCACTATTCCAACCCCTCCAGTAATGTAACCGTCACTGCCGAGTTGAGTGCCCCTCGGACACAACAAGACACCGAGATTACCCTGAGCCTGGGCGGCACAGCGATGAAGGACACCCATTACACCACCGATTATACCACCGACAACCCCCTGCCGACTATCACCATTGACGCCGGGGAGACCAGCGGCAGTGTTACGCTGTCTATTGGTCCGCCGGACGTGACTGACCAAGACCCCGAGACCATCGCCGTCAGGGGCCGTGCCCCCAGCGTGTCCGTCACTCCGGCCACCATCACCTTGGTCAAGGACGATGAGGCACAAGACCGGACCGTGCTAAAAGCCTTGTACCAGGCCACGAACGGGAGGGGGTGGACGACCAACACGAACTGGGGTTCCTCTGATGACCCCCTCGACACGTGGCATGGCGTGATCACCAACAACGCCGGGCGGGTGACCGAACTCGATCTCAAAAATAACCGACTGAGCGGGAGGCTTCCCCCCGTATGCGTATTGGGCAGCCTGCCCTTCCTTACCCTCGATCTCAGCCACAATAATCTCAGCGGGAACATCCCCAATGAGTTAGGCGACTTGGACAACCTCACGGAGCTGCATCTCAATAATAACCGCCTCAGCGGGAACATCCCTGCCGAATTAGGCGACTTGGATGACCTCACGGAGCTGCATCTCAATAATAACCGCCTCAGCGGGAACATCCCTGCCGAATTAGGCGACTTGGACGATCTTACCGCCCTCAATCTCAGCCACAACAATCTCAGCGGGCCCATCCCCGATGAGTTAGGTAGCTTGAGCCGCCTCACGGAGCTGCATCTTAATAATAATCGCCTCAGCGGATTCATCCCGGCCGAGTTAGGCGTCTTGGACGATCTTACCGCCCTCAATCTCAGCCACAACAATCTCAGCGGGCCCATCCCCGATGAGTTAGGCGACTTGGATAACCTCACGGAGCTGCATCTCAATAATAACCGCCTCAGCGGGAACATCCCTGCCGAATTAGGCGACTTGGACGATCTTACCGCCCTCAATCTCAGCCACAACAATCTCAGCGGGCCCATCCCCGCCGAGTTAGGTAGCTTGAGCCGCCTCACGGAGCTGCATCTCAATAATAACCGCCTCAGCGGGCCCATCCCCCCCGAGTTAAGTAACCTGGACGACCGCGTTGTGTTGACGCTTGACTCCGATACGGGCCTGTGCGAGCAGGTGCCAGAGGTGCAGGCACTGAAGAATAAGTTGATTGTCTGGGGCATCACCCTGCCCTTATGTGGACCCCGGGAGGACGAGGCCAGACTGCGAGCCTTGTACCGGGCCACAAACGGGACGGAGTGGGCGACAAGCACGAACTGGAACACCTCCGCCGCCCTCAACACGTGGGATGGCGTGACCACCAACAACGCCGGGCGGGTGACCGAACTCGATCTCAGCAACAACAACCTCAGCGGGAACATCCCCCCCGAGTTGAGCGACCTGACCGAGCTCCACACTCTGGACCTCAGCAACAACAACCTCGGCGGGCGTATCCCCCCCGAGTTAGACAAATTGTCCGATCTCCGGGTTCTCCGGCTTGACGGGAATCGATTGCGCGGCCCGTTGCCCGATAGCCTGCTCACCCTCGATGCGTTGACGCTTGACACCGATACGGGCCTGTGCCAAGCGGCGGCACAGGCGGAGCGGTTGCGACGCTTGGGCATCACCCTGCCCCCATGTGGGGACGGGGAGACCGGGGGGGACCGGGCCGTGCTGCAGGCCTTGTACCGGGCCACAAACGGGACGGAGTGGGAGGACCCGGACGGGGTGCCGAGGAACCAGAACTGGACCACGCCCGCCACCCTCAACACGTGGTATGGCGTGACCACCAACGACGTCGGGCGGGTGACCGCCCTGCATCTCGACAACAACAACCTCCACGGATTCATCCCCCCCGAGTTGGGCGACCTGGCCAGCCTCCGGATTCTGGACCTCAGCGACAACAACCTCAGCGGGCTCATCCCCCCCGAGTTGGGCGACCTGCCCGACCTCCAGGTTCTCCGGCTTGACGGGAATCGATTGCGCGGCCCGTTGCCCGATAGCCTGCTCACCCTCGATGCGTTGACGCTTGACACCGATACGGGCCTGTGCCAGATGGTTGCACAGGTGGAGCGGTTGCGACGATTGGGCATCACCCTGCCCCTATGCGGGCCCCAGGGTGCCGAGAGGGACTGGGCTGTGCTGCAAGCCTTGTACCAGGCCACGAACGGGACGGGGTGGGCGGCAAACATAAACTGGAACACCTCCGCCGCCCTCAACACGTGGCATGGTGTGACCACCAACAGCGCCGGGCGGGTGACCGCTCTGCATCTCGACAACAACGGCCTCAGCGGACTCATCCCTGCCGAGTTGAGCGACCTGACCGATCTCACATATCTCAATCTCAGCAACAACACCCTCAGCGGGCGCATCCCACCCGAGTTGAGCGACCTGACCGATCTCACATATCTCAATCTCAGCAACAACACCCTCAGCGGGCGCATCCCACCCGAGTTGGGCGACCTGACCAGCCTCCAGGTTCTGGATCTCAGCAGCAACGACCTCAGCGGGCGCATCCCTGCCGAGTTAGGCGATCTGCCCGACCTCCAGGCTCTCTATCTCGCCGGGAATCGATTGCGCGGCGCGTTGCCCGATAGTCTGCTCAACCTCGGTACGTTGACACTTGACGGCGACGATATGGACCTGTGCCGGACGGCGACACAGGCGGAGTGGTTGCGACGATTGGGTATCACCCTGCCCCCCTGTGGGGCCGGGGGGACCACCCTCGGCACGGCGACCCCTCTGCTCCTCACCTCCGCGGCGCCCACCACCTCCGTCCCCAGCCAACTCGTGGCCGCCGATGATGTGCACTACTTCCGGCTCGACATCCCCCGTCGCGGCATCCTGATCGTCGAGACCACCGGCGACACCGATACCTTTGGCCGCCTGACCCAGGAGGGGACACGGGCCGTCATTACAGACGAGGATAGCGGGGCGGACCATAACTTCCGAATCGCCCAGCCTGTCATTGGGGACACGTATTTCGTCGAAGTCAGCGGTGGGGGGGAAATCGGGGAATACACCCTGGCTGTCGAGTACCGCCCCGGAATGTTGGAGAACCCCCAACCCGGCTCATTCCAGAGTGGCATTGGGGTGATTTCGGGTTGGGTGTGCGAGGCTGACCAGGTCGTCATCGAATTCGAGCGGCCAGGGGGCACAGTCTGGCGCGAGCCGGCCGCCTATGGCACCCGCCGCACCGACACAGTAGGCGCAGGTGCGTGTGCGTATCCCGATAGCGGCTTTGGGCTGTTGTGGAACTGGAACAAGCTCGGCCCAGGCAAGCATACCGTCCGGGCGATGGTGGATGGGGTCATATTAGCCGAACACACTCTGATTGTCACCACATTAGGTTTGGGTGAATTCCCGAGGGGGTTGCATGGCGACTACGAGTTAATGGACTTCCCCAACATGGGCGACACCACCCGGCTCCTCTGGCAGGAAGCCCTGCAGAACTTTGTTATCGCCCCCGAGCCCGGTGGCGACGAGACCGGCGGTGGCCACCACCAGAACCCCAGACAAGCTCAATTAGCCGGACAAGCTCAATTAGAGAACCCCCAACCCGGTTCGTTCCAGAGTGGTATTGGGGTGATTTCGGGTTGGGTGTGCGAGGCCGACGAAGTCATCATCCAATTCAAGCGTCCGGAGGACACCGACTGGAGTGAGCCGGAGCCGACCGGCTATGGCACCAGCCGCCCCGACACCAGCGGAAAGTGTGGGGATGCCGCGAACGGTTTCGGGTTGTTGTGGAACTGGAACAAGCTCGGCCCAGGGCAGCATACGATACGCGCCCTGGCCGATGGGTTCGAGTTTGCCCGGAGTACGTTTACGGTGACGACCTTGGGTGAGGAGTTTGCGAAGGGGTTAGATGCCGAATACGAGTTAGAGGACTTCCCCGAGGTCGGCACGACGGTGACAGTCCAGTGGCAGGAGGCATTGCAGAACTTCACCATCACCGGGGTGGAGTAAGCGACGGCTGGCAATCCACTCTCGCTTGGGGATCAATCCGGGAAAGGTACGGAGTATGCTGTCTGAAAACGATTGTCCTGGGAGAAAATTCTTTATGCTTCGTCTCTGCTATGGTATCGGTATCGTTTTCCTGGTCCCAGCTCTGGCTTACTCCGCAGTGCTGGGCATTCCCGGCAATGGCTCCCACCTGTCGGGTATTGGCGTCATTTCGGGCTGGAAATGCCAGGTCAATGGACGGATCACCATCCGCTTCGACGAGGGGGACCCGATTCCCCTGGCATACCCCACTGAGCGACCCGATACTGCCGGGGTATGCGGGGATACGAATAATGGCTTTGTGGCCATCTGGAACTGGGCGGAACTCGGCAGGGGCCGTCACACTGCGGTCGCCTACGATGATGACGTGGAGTTTGGCCGGAGTACCTTTACGGTGGAAACGTTCGGGTTGGAGAGAAAGTTTGTGCGCAATGCGAGCACCTCTTTCTGCGCCGCTGATTTCCCCGAAGAAGGAGAAACCGCCCTCTTTGTCTGGCACGATGCGACGCAACACATGGAACTCCAAGCGGGCCCGGTCGCGGGAGAGTACGTTTACGATGACCTGGAGGGGAGAGCGTCCAGCGTAGACAACTGGGGGAACTGGTGGGCTCGGACAAACGAGGGCAACATCACCGGTTCGACCACCATACAGGAAGTGGCCGACGATGTCTGGCATTTTACCCTCTACTATGAGGATAGTGGGGGGACGAGGCATAACGAGTATTATGATGATCTCGTCGATGTAGGCTTTGACAAATGGAGAATGAATTTCGGAGAGGTCCAATTGGAATGGGACCTTGTGTCAGCCTCCAAGAGGACTCTTGAGCCTGAGCCCGGAGCGCCGTCGCGCGAGGTCTTGTCTGTCAACGTCAGACCGGGGGCGATAGTGCAGAGGTTAGACGGCTCGTCCGCTTGGCCGTCTGACCTGACCCCGACTATGCGTGAGTTACGTGGCCACATGGCTGTGGTCCGGGTGATCAATCCGTGTGACCCTGAACAATAAGGGAGGAACTGGCCCACCCAACGCAGTGAGTTCGCCCGGTTGTCCCGTCACTTGCGGGTCATGGCCGCCAGTATCGTCGGTCTGACGGTGACGTTGGTAAAACTGTAGGCCACGGCGGGGTGGGTTTGCCCCGGTCCCTATGTCCGGCAAGCCCTGGACCCTAGGAGCAGGCATCACACGTCCAAGAGAGGGTGGAGTAACGGCTCCAGTGCTGACGGGTCCCGGCTAAAATGGCCGCGACTCGTTCCTCTGTCCGGCCCGAGGATTCTTTGACTTTCAGTAAAATTTGCCCCATTTCCCGCAACTTGGATAGGCGATACGTGGCGCCGGCGGAACGATCACGTCGCCAAAGCCGATATCAACCTGAACGAACAGCCGTGCTCCGGCAATCCGGGCTTCCAGCGTGACGCGGACGCCCTGGTAGGCGTCGTGCTCCCGCACTTGATCTGCCCGGACCGTGTCGGCCAGGAACTCGACACCATCGGGCGGAACGATTGTCTCACAAACCGCTTTGAATATCTCGACAAGTCGGGCGGCCGTACTGTCGCCGACACCCAGCAGATCGAGATCGCCGGTCGCGCGATACGGCACGGTCGCCCACACACTAAAGAGCATAGCCCCTTTGAGAACGAAGCGGTCAGCATAGGCAGACTGGGAGAGCCGATAGAGCAACCGTTCAATGGCGTAGCGCAGCAGCACGAACTGGACCGTCTCCCCCTGCGCCTTCGCGTGGTTGGTGAGGCGAGCCCGGACGGACGCAGCCAGGTGACGCGGGCTGGTCATAGCAGGGCCTCAAGATACGGCCGCATCACGTTCCGGACACGGCATACCTGCGCGTAGTGCCAGAGGTCATCGACCGGGCATATCTGCTGACGCAGGCAGTCCCGCAGCGCCTCGACCGCGACGTCAATACCCAGCTTGTTGCGATGCTTGAGCCGGGGGCAGGGTAGGTGCCCGTCAACTCCTGATCCCACTCCGACGACAGACGTGGTTGAGCCGCTGCTCAAAATATTTGCGAAAGGCGTCGTTTTCGGTATAGGCCGCCGGCTCTGCCCAGATCGCTCCTAAACGTCCGACCAACCCGGCAATCCAGTCTGCTGCCTGGATTGTTTGATAGCGATGGCTTTCCAAGTGGAAAGGCATCTCGATGAGGTGACGCCGTTGCTCGGTTTGTCCGTACATACTTTGGGCGGCGCGGGTGATGAGATTCTCGCGCTGTGTATGTTCGTCGAGGATCAAAAGGAAATTGTTTGGCGGCCAACAGTCTGCGGCGCAGAACTCATCAATCCGCTTGATCGCTTCGAGAAACACCCGCTCGTAGAGCCTGTTAGGATAGTGCGCGGCGGGGGGTGCGGTCTTTTTGATTCCCACATAGAAGATGAAGCCGCCCAGGCGTTCAATTTTATTGAAGAGCCGATGCGTGAAGTGCCTCAGTTCTGGATACCTCAGGACGTTTCTCACCGTGTAGAGGCTGCTCCCCTTCTTCTCCCAGAAGGCGGGGTGTTTCCCTGACCGCTGGATTTCTGCATCAAGGAGCTGGCATTTGCGTTGGAAGAACCACGTCCCGAAGCCGCGGACTTCCTCCGCAGGGAGGACGAATCCGGCGAATCCGAAAACCGGGCTGGTACGGTGCTTCGGGTCATCTTTGCTGACGTACGGCCCGATATGCCCAAATTCATCCAGATAGGCGAGATACGTCACCGCTCAACCTCCAGATACACGAAAGCCCACACCAAAAGCGTGGGCCTCGGAAGGAGAGCAAGACAAGCCTGCGTCTCACCAGGGAATATAAATAAGAGACCTGCTAGTGTCAAGAGCCTATCCGAGCACCACCCTAAAGCGAGCGAAGACCTCCCTCGCCGCGGCCACGCGCCCCGGCGAGATCAAGCGCGGTGTCGCATGAGCCGTGGTTCATATGGCGAATGGCAAGGCACCCGCTATCCCTGTGGGGGGCTGGCAAACCGGTCATAACAACCTTCAACACTACTCCCATGCCTCCAGAGGGGAAAGACACCGTAGCCTCTCACAGGCGGGCTGTGAGAGCTGCCCAATCGGCAATCCGAAGAGGGTGTAGAGGGTGAGGTGGACCTCATATTTCTCCATCGTCGAGCAGAACGCTGGCTCCGGCCCGACCCACACATGCCAGTGGCGGGTCATGAGGGCGGCGGCGGGGGCATCACAGAACTTGGGCGCCCACTCGACGAACTCCTCTGCGACGGCCCGCCGCTCGCCCCCCAACCCCTCTAGGCCATCCCCCATCCACCATACGAACGTATAGTCCCACAAGAGGGCGGCGCAGACGACCGCAAGTAGGGTGGTGATGATTTTCACGGGATATTCCAGGGGCCGCTGCTCCAGAGCCCACCCACCGGCAACCGCGCACGCAGCGTGGGCACCGGCGCAGCGGCCTACGTGATGATGGCGGCGAGGCGGGCCAGCACCTCATCCATGATCGGCTCCGGGACGGTTTCGAGGCGTTTCCCATGCCGGGCAGCGAGGTCGAGGACGCGCGGCTGGTCGCAGCGGATCACGCCCCTCGTGCGGGTGCCCGCGGCTTCGAGGGACACCGCGAACCCGCGCCGGCGCGCGAAGCTCCCACCGGTGGTGATGGGCAGGACCACGGGCGTCCCGGTCAATGCGTTGAACGCGGCCGGGGACACGATCACGACCGGCCGGGTCCCTTGTTGTTCATGGCCGGCCGTGGGATCGAGGCTGACGAGCCAGATGTCGCCCTGCTGCATTACAACAGTTCGTGGCCGACCGGCTTCGCATCAAGCCAAGCGCGATCTTCGGCCGCCGCGGGGGCGGTCTCGTCGCACTGGGCCAGCAACTCATCAAGCGAGTACCGTGGCCGGGGCCTGGGCGTCACCACCAAGCGGCCGTCCTCAATGCGGATCTCCACTCTGGCCCCGACCCCGAGCTGCAGGAGCTTCAGCAGGGCCGGGGGCACGGCGAGCATGACGGACCCGCCCACCTTGCGCAGATTCGTGGTATGCATGAACACCTCTCACATTCTATTGAAATATAATAAAGGGTGACTCGCAGCGCAAGGTTGGGTCCTGTCCTCATGAGGACAAACCGACTCTGAAATGAGGACAAATCCCTGAAACGAGGACAACCCTACTCAAATTAGGACAGGACCCCTGTGTTCGTTTCCTATCCATGACCATGATCGTCGTCATCATCATGGCCATGGTCGTGGTCATGCCCGTCATCCCCATCATGGCCGACAAAACCGGAGGGAACGAGCGCTCCGTCGAGCACCCAATTTCGAATGGTCTCCATCTCCTCATCGGACAACGGCGGCATACCCCGAGGCATGCGCCTGCCACGGGTGGGTTCGTCCACGGCTATTTTCTCGACAAGATAGCTCTCATCCGGACGACCCGGATTGATCAGCAGGGTGCCATCAGAGAGCTGCCCACTTCTGGCGGCGATGGTAGTGCGTGGCATATGCCCTTCGGCCAAATCCAGGTTCGCGACGGGATGGCCCTCCTCGTTCTCGCTCGAATGGCAGGGAAGACAACGCGCGTTGAAAATTGCCTGCACCGCGTCCAGGGTGGCTCCAGTTGTTGCGTCCTCGTTATATGCCTCGACGATACCGGTGTTTTGGGTGGGCAGGGCATAATCCACCCGCAGATTGGTTGTGCCCCCCACTCTTGTAAGCAGCACCTTCGAGGATTCGTCTGTCTCAGTCCTTGTCATGGTCCTCCCGACCCGGAACAGCGACCACGGATGCTTAACCCCAGTTGTTGCGTTCACAATGAGTATCTGGTCGTTGTGCACATCTACGCCCGTCCAGGAATCCTCGAAGCTGAAGGCTTCGTTAAATTCGACGTTCCCAGGCGTGGCAACCGTAACGGTATGCTCAAGAATAACCGGTTCGCAGCCTTCAGCCTGAATCTCGACGCCAACGATATGCTCCCCAGCACCCAGGTGGGCATAGTTGATCACGCCGGAATAACTTGTATTGAGGGGAGCGCCCTCTACTCCCTGCTGCACGTCTTCCCGTGGACCACAGCACGGCAGGGGGTAGTCGTGTTGAGTGGTCCCATCTACCCGGAGATAAACTGATACGGGCGCATCATTGGTCGCAAAGGCCCAGCCATGGATCGTTTCGATCCCAGCGACACCGGTCTTGTCGGCCGGGCTGTCCAAAAACGCCGTAATGGTGTCTGCACGCCCTGCCGATGCGGTCAAAATAAGCATAGCGAGGACGACTGTCAGGATTTGGTATTTTTTCATCGTTCCCCCCTCCTTGCGTAGGCAGCCCGTTCTCGCGAACTTGTCATTTAGAGAAATTATTGGGATTATATACCAAAATGCCTTCCTACCTCCCCTGCCATGCAATAAACAATAGCAGGCCCATAGCCATGCAGGATAGGACAATGCAGAGACCAGCCAGGATAAGCAGGATCGTCACACGGTCTTCTCTTGAGAGTCTTCCTCTTCTTTTAGATAACGTTGGATGAGCCGTTCAATGTGGGCGGCTGTAATAGCGACTCGTCTGTCCTGCTGTTGGTGGGCTGCTTGCGTAAAGTACTCCAGCGCTCGTTGCACTAGATCATCTTCATCTTCACAAACGCGGGGAAGGTGAGCGGAGGTTCCTGCATTTTCTTCATGTGATTTTACATACTCTTCGTTTCAGAACGAGTACGACGCCCGGAAGTAGTAGAAGCCGCCGTTGTATCCATACGGCGAGGCCACCGGATACTTCTGGCCGGCATCATATTCATTCCGATGCACCCGTTTGACCTTGGTCGGATACGTGTCTAACAGGTTGTCCACACCGGCCGCTACGACGAGCCCGAAATCGAACAGGTATGACGCTTCCAGGTCGAGCAACGCACGGGCACGGGCATAGATAGGCGGGTTGATCTTGTAGTCCTGGTACGGCTCGGTGAAACCGTCGTAGTAATGCAGCCGGGAGAGGAACCGCCACGGTCCCCAAGTGTGGTCCGCCATCAGCGAGAAGCGGAACTCCGGCTCGATATCTTCGACCTGCACTTTGCGCACCGAGTTGATGACCTGCGAGTTGATGGAATCGAGATTGAGGTTGGTGTCGTTCCAGTTGCCGGCAAACGTCAACATGGTCCTGCCGATGCTGCCGCCGAACAACTCCAGCGGATAGGTCGCCACGAGGTCAATGCCTTGCGTATACGTTTCGAACGCATTGGTGAAAAACCGCACGCTTCGCACGCGACTCGCATCGACATTCATAGCGGCCAGGGCGGCGATGTCTTCAGGGGTAATCCCTTGGGCGCTGGTCAACCCGATCCGGTTTCTCACTTCTATATTGTAATAGTCCAGGGTGACGGTCAGGGCATCAAGGGTGAGCACTGTCCCGACTGAAAAAGACATGGAAGTCTCCGGTGTCAGCGGCTTGGCCCCCTTCCGGAGCGCAATCGGGTGGCTGCCTGGAAGCGTTGGTGTTTCGACCAGTTGGTTTGTTTCAGGGTCGAAGTTGTAGGTCGTGTCCCGGTAGTTTGCCTGTCCCACGGTCGGGGCACGAAATCCGGTCCCGATTGACCCGCGTAGCGCCAGATATTCCTCAAGCAGGCTCCAGCGGGCAGCGAGCTTGCCGTCCAGGGACTCGCCGATGCCTTCATGGTGCTCGAAGCGGCCCGCGGCGGTGACCAGTACGTTCTCAATGACGTCGGCTTCGAGGTCGAGATACGCGCCGAAGCTGCCCCGTTCGGCCTCCACCGCATTCTCCGGGCGGATAGCCGGATACGCTTGGCCGCCTACGCTGAACCCCTGTGCGGCGAGGCCACGCGCTTTCCGTTGCCCATCACATTCTCCGTTGTCATCAGAACACCAGCCGTCCTTATCACCGGATTCGATCTCATACTCTTCCTCGCGGTACTCCAGTCCGAAGGCGATGTTCAGCGGGGAGTAGAAGACACCAATGTCGAACAGCCTGGAGAAATCCAGATTGAATATCTTGTCCCGCTGCTCGTAGGCACGGCCGAAGTATCCCGTCGGCATGGCGTCTTTGAGGCGGAGCAGTTGCGGGTTGACGGTGTTCCATATGTAGTACGTGGTTCTGTGCTGGCCGAACGCGGCACTCATGTCGTAGTTCCAGCCGTCGAGCAGCGCGGAAGCGCTCTGCAACGTCCCGCGCAGGCCGAAGGTGATGCCCCAGTCTTCCACGCCGCCGCGCATCCGCGGCGTGAACCCGCCCGGAAGATTCTGGGCCAACGCGTAACAGTCCGGGTTGCCCTCCAGCGGGGCCAGTGCGGCCCGGCCGTTTTGCGTATAATCGCGCGCCAGGATTGTCGGGCAGTTGCCTGTGCCGTCGGGTGTCAGGTCGGCGACCTTGAGCCGTTCGCCGTCCAGATAGACCCCGGTCGTACCGGTCGGCGCGGACGGATGCGGGCCTCGGAAATACCACGAGTCCAGAATCTGGCGTTCCGCCCAGTTGCCGAAGGCATAGGCATGGTGAGAGTCGCTGAGGTCGAGGCCGAAGTTACCGAAAAATTTATAGTCGTACGGCACATCCGGTGCGCCCCACACCATGGCACGATGCTTGACGGGAAGCCCGGCGTTTCTCAACGGCTTTTCGATATCGAGTTCAGAGCTGCGGTCGGTCGAGTCGGCGTTGGTGAACTCGAAGCTGAGGTTAGCGAAGCCGGCGTCAGTCAGCGGCAGGCCGATGTTGGCCGCGGTGCTCACCTGGTCGCCGTCACCCTGATAATACTGGCCCCAGCGGGCTTCGACCGTACCGCCCTCGGGCGCATCGCGCAGCACGAAGTTCATGACCCCGGCCACCGCGTCGGAGCCGTACTGGGCACCCGCCCCGTCGCGCAGTACCTCAACCCGTTTGAGGGCAATGGACGGGATGGAGCGGATATCAACCCCGTGCGCCCCTTGGGCCTGCCCAAAGGTGAAGATGCTGATCGCTGACGAGCGGTGGCGGCGTTTGCCATTGACCAGCACCAGGGTCGAGTCCGGCGGCAGGCCGCGCAGCTTGGCCGGGCGGACCAGCGCGTTAGCGTCGCCGATGGCGTGCTGAGAGATATTATAGGACGGAACGGTGGCGGCCAGCAGGTTGTTCAGGTCGCGGACGCCGTAATGCTGGAAGTTTTCGCCGTCAATGACGTCCACCGGCACGGGCGAATCCGCGGCCGAGCGGCCGGGTGCCCGGGAGCCGACCACGCGGAGGTCTTCAAGCCCGAAGATGGATTCTTCCGGCGTCCCTTCCTGACCGGCCTCCTGCGCGCCGGCTGGCAGTGCGCCTATCAAGACCAGGAACGCCACCAGGAGAGCACATTGGCACTGTATCAATTGCTTCATTTTGCTTTCCCTTTTTGTCGTGTCATGCAGAGGGCCTTCTCGGGCAGCTTGGGCTTGGAGCCGCATCCCCTTGGCCAAATGCTCCACACACCGTCCTATTGCTCTCTGGGCCACGGCCTGATCCTCGGTGCGGGCGATGTATAACGCCGCTCCGGCGTAGGCCCCAAACCACAACCGGCTTCCCACCCAAACTCAGCACGTCAGGGAGAAGCTCAACTCACCCGCGTTCGCTCCGGCCGTCACTGTGACCTCTGTCGGACCGCCGTAGCACTGTTGGGAGATATTGTAGAGCGACTGGGTAGCGCCCGCCACCCGCACTGCGAGGTTCCCGCTACACGTGAAACTTTGTGTCGTGCCATTCGCCACATTGCTATATGAGCTGTCCCCGGTACACTTGGCCTCGATTGTACCGCCGGAAGAGTTAATGAGATCGTAAACCGCATCCGAAGATGCATCCGATGCCAAGGCGTACGCCGCGACCAGGCACAGGCCCAGGGTCAGGGCGGCTATCGTGCCATAGCTGTTCTGCTGCTTCATTCCTTTGCTCCCTTCGCGGATGTGAGGTGAGAAGGCAAGCCTTCCACCATGCCGGTCCCATTGCCAGGCCAATGTCAAGGCTTCCCGCCCGAACTCAGCACATCAGGGAGAAGCTCAACTCGCCAGCGCTCTCCCCAGCCGTCACTGTGATCTCGATTGGACCGCCGCGGCACTGTCGGGAGATGTTGTAGGGCGACTCGCTAGAGCCCGCCACCCGCACTACGAGGTTCCCGCTACACGTGAAACTTTGTGTCGTGCCATTCGCCACATTGCTATATGAGCTGTCCCCGGTACACTTGGCCTCGATTGCACCGCCGGAGGAGTTAATGAGATCATAATCCGCTGCCAAGGCGGGCGTAGCGACCAGGCACAGGCCCAGGGTCAGGGCGGCTATCGTGCCATACCTGTTTTGCTGCTTCATGTTCTTGCCTCCTTATACCGGTCTGTGAATTGCCGACTCCCCTTCCGGGCTGATTTCAAGGGAAGATCGACACAGCGGCAGGTCAGCTTACGATGATACACATTGGTGAGCCAGGCTCAGCGTGTCGGCGCTATCTCCCGCCGTCACCGTGGTCGCCTTTATTTCATTGCTTCCGCAATCATTCGGAATTTCATATTCAGGGTTGCCTCCCGGTCGCTGTACAAAGGCCGTGCCACCGCTGCACGAGTAATCTTTCGTCTCGCCGTTCGCCGGCCAGTCGGTGATATTCGTCGTGGAACAATTCACCTTGACGCTATCGCCGGAAGAGTTGATGATGCGGAAGTCCCAGGCCAGCGCGTGCGCCGCGACCAGACACAGGCCAACGGTCAGGCCGGTTATGGTGAAGGAACCACTTCGCTTACGCATAACGTTTCTCCTTTCGTCTCTGGACGTTGAAGGCTGAGGTCACACATCTCCCCGCTCAAAATGTAGACTCCTCTGATATGCATTGGTGAGCTAGGTTCAGTGTGTCGGCGCTATCTCCCGCTGTCACCGTGGTCGCTGGAATGTCATATTGAGAGCTGCTTCCCGGCCGCTGTACGGAGGCCGTACCGCTACATGAGTAAAGTTGTGTCGTGCCATTCGCCTGCGAGGTGGTGATAGTCGCCGTCGAACAATTCACCTTGACGGTATCGCCGGAAGAGTTGGTGACGCGGAGGTCCCATGCCAAGGCGTGCGTCGCGACCAGACACAGGCTCACGGTCAGGAGGGCTATCGTTCTCCTCTTGGTCTGCCTCTTCATTCCTTTATTCCTTTGCTCCTTTCGTGGATGTGGGGTGAGAAGGATATCTGCCCCGCCATATCAACCCCATTCCAGGCTAATGTCAAGGCTCAAAGTGGCCCGGTAGCGTGGCCGAACGGTCGCCCACCTTTTTCCGGGTGAGGCTTATACCGCCACAGGAAAAAAGATATAATAGTTGTCAAACACCTCCTGTCCTTCGAACGTTATGAGGATTGTGTGCATTTTTCTGGTTGGCTTGATGGCTGTCTTGACGGCGCCGGCAACGCGTAGCGACCAATCCGCCGCCCCACGTCTGGAACTGACCCTGGCCGAGAGTGTCGCCCTGGCCCTGCAGAACAACCGCCACCTTTCTCAGGTGCGCCTTGACCGCGTTGTGCAGAAGTTCGACCTCAGAGTTGCCGAGGACGAGTTCTGGCCGGACATCGATATCGGTTCCGCCCTGGATTACGGCATCGCCTGGGAGGCTGACCAGAGAAGACTGGAGTATGATGAAAGCGCCTTCCTCTTCCCCGTGCTGACGGTCCGCCTGCCCACGGGCGGTGCTTTCGCTGTCGGCTTGAACAGTGCTTTCCGGGACTTTGGCACGCAAGACGCCTACACGGCCTCGCCGTCACTCCATTTTGTCCAGCCCTTGCTGAAAGGCGGCGGCGTCGAGGTTGCAACCGCCAACTTGCGGAACGCCCGTCGCCAGGAAGAAATTCATGTCCTGTCGTTCAAGGCGGCGGTTATTGGCATCGTCAACTCGGTCGTCTCCGCCTACCGGAGCTTTATCCAGGCGCAACGGCAGGTTGAGATCAGCGCCCGCTCTTTGCAGCGGGCGCGGGAGCAACTGGACGTGAATCGACTCCTGATTCAGACCGGCAGAATGGCCGAGAATGACGCGGTGCAGACCGAGGCCGATATCGCCACTCGGGAACTGAATCTGACGGAAACCCAAAACCGCCTGGATACCGCCCGGCTCAGCCTGATCAACGTCCTGGACATTGATAGTCGGACGCAGATCGAACCAACGGAAGCCTTGACCATCGCTCCGGTGTCGCCCGACCTGTCCCACAGCCTGGACACCGCGTTTGCCCGTCGCCCGGACTATCTCCAAGCGCTGCTGTTTCTCGAAAACATCAAGACGAATGTCATGGTGGCGGAGAACAACCGCTTGTGGGACTTGTCTCTTGGCGCTTCTGCCTCTGCCAGCGGCAGCCAGCAATCATTTCGGGGGACGCTGGGGAGCGCGCTGGGCGATGTCGTTAATAGAGGGGTCTATGGAGTCGGGTTGGAGCTGAGTATTCCCTTTTATGGGGATTTGACCCGGCAGCAGCGCTATGTCAGGGCCCACACCGCCCTGCAGCAGGCCGAACACAGTCTGGCAGAACTCCGTCAGAACATCGACATTGAGGTGCGCAACGCGGTGCGGGATGTCGAAGTCCGCCTGCGCCAAGTCGAGTTGGCGCAACGGGCGCGGGAGCTGGCCGAGCAGAAGATTGGCATCGAACGGGAAAAGCTGACCGTGGGCTTGTCCACGAATTTTCAACTGGTCGTCTTTGAGGATGACCTGGTCAATGCCCAGAATCGCGAAGTGCGCGCCATCATTACCTATCTCAACGCGCTGACGGTGTTCGACCGGACACTGGGTACAACCCTGGAGACGTGGAAGATCGACATCACCAGGCTGGAACAATAATGGACCGGGATGCCGTCATCTATAAAAATGTCCTGGACAATATGAGTGGCGGAGTCATGACGGTCGGCCTGGACGGACGCATCCTGACCTTCAACCCGGCGGCCGCCCGGATACTGGGACTCGCCCGGGACGAGGTTCTCGACCACGTCTTGGCCGAAGTCTTGATGGCCATTGAGGGCCTGGACGCGTTCTTTCAGGCCCTCATGGATGCCGTCTATGAGGCCGATGTTGAACACCAGCGCGTGGTCGAAGTGCAGCACGGCGGCAAGACCGTTTCCCTGGCAATGACCTCCTCCTATCTCCAATCGGTCCGGGACGGTGAGGTCCAGCGCATCGGCGTCATTGCCATATTTAACGATATTACGGAACTCAAGGACTTGCGCGAGGCCGAGCTGCGAATGGCGGAAACGGCCAAGGCACAACACGCCGAACTCCAGGATGCCTACCGCCGGATTGAAGAAAACAACCAGGCCCTCCGTACGGCCACACAGCGGGAACGCGTCGCTGCATTGGGTGTCGTCGTCCTGTTTCTGGCAGTTGGGCTGTACGTCTGGCAAACGGACCCTGGGCCGGACTTCAGCGAGCCGTCGTTGCCGGTGTCGCCCGAGACGGTGGTTCCCGCGGACCTGCGGACCGTGGTGGTGACACCGCAACGGCTGACCTCCACGGTCATCCTGTCCGGCCATCTGGTCCCGCGCCGGGAAGTTCAGGTGACCAGCCCGCTGACCGGCACGGTGGCGGCCCTGCATTTTCAGTACGGGGAGCGAGTCACCCATGGGCAACGCCTGGTCGAGCTGGATACGACTGAGGCCGAGAAAAAGTATCGCGAGGCCCAAGCCGCGTATATTAAAGCCCGGCTGCGTTTTCACGAGCTTGAAAATTGGGAAAACAGCGTGGAGGTCGTCCGCGCTCGTCGAACGCTCAATCGGACCAGGCGGCAGCTCGAAACCCACCAGAACAAGCGGGACGAAACCGCCTTCCTGTTGGAAAAAGGCATTATCCCGGCCTCGGAACACGAGGCTGCGGAACAGCAGCTCTATAATATGCGTTTGGACTATGAGGCCGTTCAGCAAGACCTCGAAGCCGTATTGGCCAGGGGCGGAGCCCAGGAAAAGCAGGTCGCCCGGTTGGAGCTCGACAATGCCCGTATCCAGATGCAGTTGATGGAGGACATCCTGCAAAAATCGCGCGTCAATGCGCCCGTGACCGGAGTCATCCTCCCGCCGCGACAGTCGGAGCAAGACGGACAACGCCTCGTCATCGGCGGAGAGACGCAGCAGGGAGCCTTGTTGCTGACGGTCGGCGACCTGGATGGCCTGTCGGTTGTGGGAGAGGTGGACGAGGTGGATGTGGCCAAAGTCCGTCTGGGGCAACAGGTTGCGATCAGCGGCGATGCCTTTCCCGGTGTCGAACTGCGGGGGAGCATTGTCCATGTGTCTTCACAAGCCAGTCAGCCAGAGCAGGGCAGAGAGAACGTGCCCGTGTTCGAGGTCAGGGCGGTCATCGAGAACCTGAGCGCGGCGCAGCGCCAACAGGTGCGTCTGGGGATGTCGGCCAATCTCGAGGTCGTGGTCCATGACAAACCGGACTCGCTGCTCGTTCCCTTGAGTGCGGTACAGGTGCGCAACGGCAAAACGTGGCTGCGCGTCAAGGACCGGGAGACCGGCGCGGTGAAACAGATTGAAGTCGATACCGGCGTGACCACCCTGGACGCGGTGGAAATCGTCAACGGACTGCAAGCCGGCGATGAGGTGATGCTGTCCGAGACATGAGGTGAGACGACCGGATGTTGCGTCTGGTGGACATTTGCAAGAATTATCGGATCGGCCCGATCAGCGTAGACGTCTTACGGGGCGTCCGTCTTGAGGTGAACCGGGGCGACCTGCTGTCGATCATGGGGGCTTCGGGCTGCGGCAAATCGACCCTGATGCATATCATCGGTCTGTTGGACCGCCCCACCAGCGGCTCCTACCTGCTGGAGGGACGCGAGGTCTCGGCGATGGGCGATAACGAACTGTCCACCCTCCGCAACGCCAGCATGGGCTTCGTGTTTCAGTCCTTTCACCTGTTACCGCGCCTGACGACCCAGGAGAACGTCGGTCTGCCCCTGGTCTACCGGGGGCTGGGAGACACAGAGATCCGGCAGCGCTCGCAAGAGATACTGGAAAAGGTTGGGATGCAGGACCGGACCGACCACAAGCCGAGTCAACTCTCCGGTGGACAACAACAGCGGGTGGCCATTGCCCGAGCGCTGGTCGGAGCGCCCCGCCTCCTGCTGGCCGATGAACCGACCGGAGCCCTGGACCCCCGCACCGGCCGGGAGATCATGCAGATTTTTTCCCGCCTGAACGCCGAGGACGGGCTGACGGTCATTATCATCACCCACGACCAGGCGATTGCGCGCCACTGTATGCGGCACACTCGTCTGTCTGACGGGATACTGCATGAGGATGTTCCCCGGCCGGGCTGACTCGCGAGGCTCTCTGCCATGCTCCTCAAGACCAATATCAAGGAGGCTGTCAGCAGCCTGTATGCTACGAGACAACGCAGCCTCCTGGCCCTGATCGGCATTATTATCGGTATCGGTTCGGTGATTGCGCTGGTCTCGGTCGGCTCGATTGCCAAATTCGAATCGCTCAAGCAATATCGGGAACTGGGGACCGATATCCTGACGATTCGGAGACTGCACAACAGTGGCCGGGTGCGCCGCCAAGTGTATATCCGCCTGGCAGACGCCCTTGACCTGGCGGACCGGACGCCCTCTATTGTCGCTGCCGCCCCGTGGACCCAGATATACGGGCCGTTCGTATATGCCGGACAGGAGATATCCCACGGCGAGGTGCTCGGGGTGCGAGCGTCTTTTGCCGACCTGACCAAGCTGAGCGTCAGCGCCGGTCGGTTTATCTCGGATCTGGACTTCCGACGCTACTACTGCGTCGTTGGCCACGAGGTCGCTCAGGCCATGCGGCAGGCCGGCGCTACGCGCGTCGTGGGCGACCTTATCAAGCTAGGCGGGCATCCGTACACCGTAGTTGGGGTGCTGCGGCCAACACAGGTGAAGGACGCTCGTTCGTTTAATGCGGACCGCGGGGCGTTTGTGCCCATGAGCACGGCGCAGCGCGCGTTTGACAACGCGAACATTGCCTTGGTCATTGCGCGTATGCGACCCGATGTCCACCATACGGTGGCCACACGGGAGGTGGAAAGCTATTTCCGTCAGCGGTCAAAAGACTTGGCAATTGAGGTGATCAGCGCCAGACAACTGATCCAGCAGATGGAAAAGCAGAGTCAACTCTTTACGCTGCTGTTAGGCGTGGTCGGGAGTATTTCGCTCATCGTTGGCGGCATTGGGGTGATGAATGTCATGCTGGTCTCCGTGACCGAGCGCCGAAAGGAGATCGGTATCCGACGGGCTCTGGGAGCGAAACGCAAGGACATTCAGAGTCAATTTCTGATCGAATCCATCCTGCTGTCCTTGCTCGGCGGCCTGTTCGGCCTGGGCCTCGGCCTGGGCAGCGCCTATGTCATTTGTCAATTTTCGGGCTGGACCTTCATGCTCTCGGTCCCGGCCATGTTGCTCGGGGTGGGCGTAGCCTCGGGTGTTGGCATCTTCTTTGGTTTCTACCCAGCCTACCAGGCCGCTCAGCTCAATCCCGTCACCGCTCTACGTGCCCCATAGCCGAATGCTCAGCTCGAATGGGAGTCAAAGCAATGGATACCGGACCCGTATCAAGTACGGGGTGACGTTATCAGGTCCGGCATGACGGCAAACAGGTGGAACGGAGACGAAGGGGGGTCGCTTGAAGGGCGGGGGCCGGCCGTGGTGGGCGATCCACGTCCGTACCCCAGGCGAGATCCACCCCATTACTTCAAGAATCTGCGCATGATACGCGGTCAGATTCCGCGCAAAAATCGGCGCATGATGGGCGATCCGATTGCGCAATATCCGGAGGTCGTTCAGCGGCCCGTGTGCCTGCCCGCGGGTCAACGTTGCGCAATGCGCAAACACCTGGCGCAACGCGGGCCGCCACAGGGTCATCTCGTAGTTCGCCTTGCGGCCGGACTCCAGCCGGCCACCGGAGCCGCGGCGATGAATTCTGGTGGCCGCAGGGGCTCTTGGCCGCCGGTCTTGGCGTGTCGCGCCGGACGGGCGGCCGGTGGCTCCAGCAGTTCGAACGCGAGGGGATCGTGGAGAGAAGATTGGCCAGCCATGGCCGGGCTCGTTTTCACTATGGGATTCGTCCGTATTTCCGCAAGCGGCCCGTCCCGCTCCGGATGAATAATGGACACCAGTCGGCGCTTCGATGCCCCTTGAACTCAGAGCGGGCCTGGCAGGATGAAACACTATATTTTTTTGGCGCTCCTGACCTTCACCGTTAGCCCGGCTTTCGTTCACCCCGGCCGCTCACGTGATCGAGCAGCCCCCGGCCGCTCCTGCTGCGGGCCTGAGCGGTGTCCCCCGCATCATAGATGCGGGGGACACCCTGGAAGTCGCTGGGCAGAAAGTGCGGTTACAGGGGATTGACGCACCCGAATCCGCACAAACCTGCCGCCACCCCGGCGGGCAGGGTGAACGTAAACGCCTGGCTCGTGCGCCACGGCTACGCGCTCGCCTATCGGCGCTATTCAACCAAGTATATCCCCGAGGAAGACCAGGCCAAGGCCGCCCCGGCCGGTATCTGGGCCGGGGAGTTTGTGCCGCCGTGGGATTGGCGGCGGGGAAAACGGCTGCCCTAGGCGGGTGAACAGGACTTGCCGGAGTGGAACGGGAACACCTGGGCAAGGACAAGAAGAATCCTGTCAGCGATGCACCTCTGCCGAGTCGGGCGGGTGACTCACTCCCGCCAAAACCTCCGTCCCGCCTCCGGTTTTGTCAGTCGTTCAAACAACCAGTGCGGGGGCCTTTCTCCTCTACGGGGGAACCGGGCGCGGGGCGGGGCGGAGCAATGTTTTTTGCCCTGAAGGGCCGGGCTCTGGTGAGCCCTTCAGGCTCAAAAAACGATGTTGGAGGAGGGAGAGCCCCATGAGACAGCAGGAAGAACCGAACATCCAGGGCGGGGACCGAATGCGGCAAATGGAGCTGTCCGCGCAGACCCGGGACGCTGAATAGCAACGCAAATGGCTGATGGAGAAGCGCAAGCCAGCAAAGGGCCGGCGCAAGCGCGGGCCGGAAAGCCTGAAACTCTTCTAAGAGCACACCGCATGGATGGAGGCGGGAGAGCCATGCCCTCTACCGTCATCGGCGTGTACGCAGACCATAGTGAGCCACCTGTGCGCCCGGTTCAATCTGGATGGCGCTCGCCGCCCGTCTGGGGCGGGCCGCGTCGCGCCGTCCGCGCGGCCACATCGGCGGCAAATCCCGCCCCCGCCTCCGCCAAGACATTGAAGACGATGGAGGCCCCGGCCTGTTCCAGCGCCTCCCCCTCATCGGGAAACCGGACGGCCGCCGCGATCTGCCCGTCGAACGCGGCGGCCGTGATCTGGGCGAGCACGGCATGGGTGGCGGTGAGATGCGGCAGCGCCAGCAGCACGAGCGTGAGGGTGTGGGTGGTCTGCACGCGCTCCCAGAAGTCCGCCTCGCCGGGATCGCCCAGCACCACGTGGCGGCCGGCGGCCCGCTGGCGGTGCACCGTGTCCGGGTCGTGGTCTATGCCGATGACGGTCCCGCCGTGCAGCGGCTGCAGATGGTCGTAGGCGGCGGTGCCGAGGCGGCCCATGCCGATGATGGCGATGGTCGCGCCGCCGATATCGAGCGGTTGGTCGTCGGGGAGGCGGGCGGGGCGTTCCAGGCCCGTCCACGTCGGGCGGTGCCGGTCATAGAGGCGTTGGGCGGCGTCGTTCAGCACGGCGGCAAGGGTAAACGACAGTGCCAGCGCGATGGCGAACACGATCAGCCAGTGGGCCTCAAGCCAGCCGCCCGCCACCCCGGCGGCCCCCACGATGAGCCCGAACTCGCTGTAGTTGGTCAGGTTGAGCGACGCGAACAAGGCGGTTCGCGCCCGCAGCTTGAATCCGACGAACAGCCCGAAGAAGAGCGCCGCCTTCACCAGGACGAACGGGGTCAGGGCCACGCCGGCCAGCACCGCCTCCAGCGTGAGCGGGCCGGACAGCCCGATGGACAGGAAGAAGCCGAGCAGGAACAGGTCCTTGAACCCGAGCATCGTCTTGGCCAGCTCGTCCGCCTTCTCGTGGCTGGCGACGAGCACGCCGAGGATGAGCGCGCCCACGTCGCCCTTCAGCCCGACCAGCTCGAAGAGCTCTGCCCCACCCAGGGCGAGGAGCAGGGCATATAAGACCAGGAGTTCTCCGTGGCCCACCCACGCAAGGACGCGGGTCAGCAGCGGGCGCACCGGCAGGAGCAGCACCACCAGCAGCGCCCACGGGCTGGGCCACTGGCCCACTGAGGCCGCGAGAAAGAGGACCGCGACCACATCCTGCACGACGAGAATGCCGACCGCGATGCGCCCATGCAGCGCCGCGGTCTCCCCTTTCTCCTCCAGCACTTTCACGACGAAGACCGTGCTGGAAAAGCTCAAGGCGAAGGCGATCAACAGGGAGCGGGACAGGTCGAGACCAGAGAGCAAGGGGGTGCCCAGGAGCGCCAGCAGAGAGAGGGCGGGGCCGAAGAGCCCGACGACCAGCGCCATATGGAGGCCCGTGACGGCCCACACCTGCGGGCGGGCGAAGGTGCGCGGACTGAGCTTGAGGCCGACGGTGAACAGCAGCAGGGTGATGCCGAGGTCCGCCAGTTTTCGCAGCACGTCCCCACTGGTGACGCCCCAGAGGTTGAGCGCGAACCCGGCGGCGAGGAAGCCGACCAAGGGCGGCAGCCCGACGGTCCGGGCGACCAGGCCCAGGCCGAACGCCACGGCGATCCAGGTCACGTCTCCCAGGGCGATGGCGAGTAGCGTGAAGTCCATGGCGTGGTTGGGAGGCAGGACGGGCGCGTCATTTGACGGAAGCGGAAGATGCAGGCTGGACGGTTGTCTTCCTCCGGCATCCGACTCTGTCCATCAACTAGAGGATGACAGGGAAGCAATCAAGAGGGGGGTTGCCCTCTTCCGCCTCAATCCAGGCCAATTGACCTGGGCGTTAATTATAATTAACCTATCCAGGTGGAATATGGGACCCGCACGCTTGAATTGGCTGACGGCAGAGTTCCCTTTGAAGAATGGCTGAACGGCCTTCGCAACCCGAGCACGAAGGCGCGCATCCTTGCCGCGGTCAGCAAGATGTCGGGCGGGAACTTCGGCGGCGCAAAGTCTCTTAAAGGAGTCCCGGCATTGTTTGAGTATCGCATCGACGTCGGTCCCGGGTACCGGATATATTACCGTGTCCGTGGTCGAACGGTCGTCTTACTGTGGGGCGGGACCAAGCGCACCCAAACGCGCGACATTGAACGAGCGCGCACTTTGGCACGGCTGCTGGACTAAGGAGGAGATAGAATGGCAGGTGCAACGACGAGAGCATTTGATGTCGCCGCCCACCTCGGCAGCCCCGAGGAGATCGCCGCGTACTTGGACGCCGTTCTGGAAGAAGGAGATGACAAGCTCTTGCTGGTGGCGCTGCGCACTGTTGTCAAATCCAAGGGGTTTACCACGGTCGCCCAAGGAGCGGGGTTACGCCGCGAGACCTTGTACCAGTCCTTCTCGGCAGACGGGAATCCCCGGCTGTCCACCTTGAGCGGGGTGCTCGGGCAGTTGGGCATGCGGCTCAGCGTGACCCCACAGGCGAAAAGCGCCTGAGCGGGTCCTGCTCCTTTTGGGGGTCTAGTGTGGGGGCTGGCCCACGGCACATAAACGCTGTTATGAGTCATAGGAAGCGGGGAGGGCAGGATGGACACAGCGATAGCGAAAGCCGCCCCGGCCGGGGGGACAGTCCCGGCCCGGATTGCGGCCGGCGTGACGCCGGCGCTCTTTGCCGAGACGCGCCAGGGCGCACAGCGGTTTTGGGAGTTCTTTGGGGCCAATATCCGCAATGCCAATACCCGGATGGCCTATGTCACGGCGGCCTACCGCTTCGCGGACTGGTGCGAGGGGCGGGCTCTCGCCTTGGGGCAGGTCGAGCCCCTGCATGTCGCCCGCTACATCGAGCAGCTCGGGCGGGCGTATGCGCCGGCCACGGTGAAGCAAAATCTGGCCGCCTTGCGCCAGCTCTTTGACTGGCTCGTCGTGGGCCAGGTCCTGCGCAGTAATCCGGCGGCCGCGGTGCGCGGGCCGAAACAGGTGGTGAAAACGGGGAAGACCCCCGTGTTGACGGCCGCCGAGACGCGCCGCTTGCTCGACAGTATCGACCCATCCACGTGCATAGGGTTGCGAGATCGCGCGCTGCTGAGCCTGATGGTGTACGGCTTTGCGCGGGTGAGCGCGGCGCTGGCGATGCGGGTGGCGGACTATTACACCCAGGGCAAGCGGTCCTACTTCCGGCTGCACGAGAAGGGCGGCAAGTATCTGGTCATTCCCGCGCATCATAGGGCGCAGGCCTGGACGGATGCATATATCGACCGGGCGGGGCTGGCGACCGACCCGAAAGGGCCGTTGTTTCCGTCGGCCGGCCGCCGGCGGGGGAGCGACCGCCTCACCAGGCGGGCGATGGACCGGACCGATGCGTTGAAGATGATTAAGCGGCGCGCGCAGCGGGCGGGCTTGCCGGCGGAGGTGTGCGCGCACAGCTTCCGGGGGACGGGCATTACCGAATATCTGCGGGCCGGGGGTACGCTGGAGACGGCGGCGCGGATTGCCGGGCATGAATCGACCCGCACGACGCAGCTCTACAACCGCCTGCCGGACGAGGTCTCGCTGGATGAGATCGAGCGGATTCATATCTAGGGCGGGGAGCGGGAAGGTGGCGGGCAAGGCCCCGCGCCCTTTTTTTTCTGCCTGCCTGGCTCTTGCCAGTCTAGCAAAAAGAATCCACAGTCAAGGGTACACTCCGCTGCGCTCCGCCGCTTCGCGGCCCTGGACTGCGGAGCCGCTTTTTTTGCTTTCCGGGTGAGCACATTTCGGCCGGAAGGAGGACCGTATGGAAACTGAAATCATCGCTATGTGGGCGCAGGTCTTCGCAACGCTCGTCGTGGGCTTGGTGCAATGCGGCCTCATTGCCTGGGGCTTGCGGCGCATGGGCATAGCTTCGGCCGAGCGCAACCGGCAACTGGACGCGATGGAGGCCACCCAACGCGAGCAGAGCCGTACGCAGGCGGAAGCGTTGGGCAAAATTGGGCAGGCCCTTGACCGGCAGGGCGAAGTCTTAGCCGAGCTGCTTCGGCGTACCGCCTAGCCCCTATCCCCAGCCGGGCGGGGTCGAGCCCGGCACAACCGTTTCCTGATAGCCCCGCGCGTAACCGAGCGGGGCGTTTAGCAAGGTCGGCGGAGCCGATTCTTTTACCCTCCAAACCTCCCTTGAGGGAGCGTTCAAGGGAGTCACTCTTTACCGATCTCCCCGGATTGCCCTGGCTACGACGCCAGCGCCCCCGGCTCAGTGGGACGAACCCACAGAGCCACCCAAGCCAGGAGCAGCGCCGGGAACCCCCCCCAGGACATGCCGCGCGGGTGGGCGGCTGGTGCCCAGGTCCGGCGGCCATCACGCCTGCCCCCGCCACCCCCGGCTTCGTGTCCAAAGCGACACCAAGCCACCCCCACGGGATACGTCCGCCCCCGCCCCCACCCACCAATGGACGGCGCGTCTCTCTCCGCTGGCGTGAGGTTGGACCCGCCAACCGCGTCAGGCAGAGCCTGTTACGGCTGCGAAATCAGGCGTCCGCCCGGACGAAGACCACGCCTCCCTGGCAACCCGCGCCAGGCAGAGCCTGTCACGCGTTGCACTGTCGGTCGGCCCGCAGACCGCCGCCGGCGCACGCGCCGTTCGGATGATTCCGATTTTTTCCCGACTCCAGAGATGGGTGAGAGTCGGGAAAAAATCTTGTGTTTTTGCTAGGGAAAGGAGGTGCAAGACAGCAGAAGTATTATCGAATCCTGGTCTTTGGTTTTGTCTCATCAACGGGCGTAAGCCCCCCAACAGAGGAGGTACGACATGGCAGCGCTGAATAAAGCGATGATTCTCGGGAATGTGGGCAACGAGCCGGAGGTCCGCCAGACACAGAGCGGACGGGCGGTGGCCAACTTTTCGGTAGCAACGACGGACGCGTGGGGTGAGGGAGAAGACCGCCAGGAGCGGACCGAATGGCATCAGGTGGTGGTGTGGGGGAAGCTGGCCGAGACCTGCGGACAGTATCTCACCAAGGGCCGCCAGGTCATGGTGGAAGGCCGGCTCCAGACGCGGAGCTATGAGGATCGAGACGGCAACAAACGGTCCGTGACCGAGATTATTGCCCAGCAGGTGCAGTTTCTCGGGGGGCGGAAGGAGAACGGTGCGGACGCCGGCGCCGGTACCCCGGCTGCCGATCTGGACTCCTAGGACCAATAGGCAGGGCGCTGGCCCTGCCACCCCAGGCAGCGGCCAGGCCCACGACCTGGCCGCATCGTCAAAGGAGGACGGTATGAGCAACGTTGATCTCAAAGCTTTGGAAACCAGATGCCTACGGCGGGTGCAGGAGCAGGCGGCGCAGATCGAGATGAAGACTCTTGAGGAACGGTGCGGGGCGATCTATGCCATCGCGCGCGACTGCGTCCCCGAGGAGGACGCCGAGCTGGTCTGGATTTTCGCCAATAACCTCATCGAACTGGACACGACCGATTATGACGCACGGGAGGCCATGGAGGAGGACGACGGGATTCACCTGTCCCGCGGCATCCGCTACGCGCTCACCATGTACCTGTTCCACATCGCGGATGGCTGGATGACAAGCAGCCGTAGCGATAAATCTACCCTGGGCAGCCAGGCCCGCGCTTGGTCGCCCTGAGCGAGCGCCCCACCACCCCGCCAGTGGGGCGCGTTGCCAGGGTCGGTAGCTCTTACTACTGCATCCCGCCGGCCCCACCCTCCCAGACCGAGAAACCAGGCCAAAACCGCCGGTTTTGGCCTTCACCCGCAAAAACCGACCTCTATACGGGGCCGTAGCGGCCCGTAATCGGCGCGGTCCATACTAAGGCCCTCACCAAAGAATAGGCACTTGCAGGCCTGCCTGATGTCGTTTTTGCGAAATCGGCCGCAACCTGAACCAACTCAGCCGGACTGCCAACCAAGGCGGGGTGGTCAACGGGGCCGACGTGCGGCGGGTGATTAACGCGGGCCTCGTGCAGATGGAGGCCGTCAAAGGGCGGTATGACCAGGCGCTCGAAACGATAGTCAAGCGCGCCGTGGTGCCGTTATCCCAAGAGGCAGGACTGACCCGGCGCGGGCCGGCTGGCCCGCGTGAGATCCCCGCGCCGAAAAAATCAGCCTGAATCCGAGACCAGGATGCGGTACGCCTATCAGCAAGACAGTCTCGCCGGCTTAGAGGACGCCCGGCAGACCCTCTACCATGCCGGGGTGAAGGCATACCGGGCGGCGGAGCGGGAGGAAGGGGCGGAACGGGAGCGCTGAGGGACGGCGGCCAGAAGCTGACAGGGACCACCCGCTGTCAGTACGCCATCGGGCCGCAGGCGGGCAGGAAGATACCCTTCCGTGGTTCTTATCCCTCTGAGTTTCCTGGGTTGCAATTGAGAAGCTCTCGTAGGGGGATTGCTTATCGCTTCCTTTGACGTTACCTGATGCTTGACATCTTGTCTCAAATTTGAGACAGTTCCAGCCATGAAAGACGTGCGGTTCGTGGGCTCCTCTCTCGACGACCTGCGCGCCTTTCCAAAAGCCCCCAAACAGGACCTGGGCCGTCAGATCGAGCGGGTCCAGCGCGGACTCGACCCGCTGGACTGGAAGCCGATGACGCAGGTGGGCCGCGGGGTCCGTGAGATTCGGATTCGCGACAAGGACAACAATTACCGTGGCATCTATGTGACAAACATCGGCGAGGCCGTCTACGTGCTGCATGTGTTTAGGAAACAATCGCAGAAGACGCCGGCGCGGGATATCGAGAAGGCGAAGTCCCGGCTGAAGGCGCTTCGAGCACAGTTACGCAAAGGAGAGCGTCCATGAAGATTCGCAGCTACCGGAGCGTCTGGGATGCTATCGCGGACAGTCCTGAAGAGGCGGCTCACCTCAAGCTCCGCGCTCAGCTCATGGATGCCATCAAGGCATACCTCGATGACGAGGGCATTACGCAGGCGGAAGCGGCCCAAAGACTTGGCATCCCCCGTTCTCGCGTGAGCGAGCTGGTCAACGACCGGATCAGTAAATTCACCATCGACAAGCTGGTGGATATGGCGGCACGGGTCGGGCTGCACACGGAGATAACCGTCAGGGGAGAGCAGCATCGTTCCGTATCGGCGGCCAGGGCGGTCTGGCCTGAGCCCGTCGGCGATACGGATGATCCATCCCTTCTTGACCGTTAGGCCCAGCGGGCGGCGGACGGTATTCGCGGGGACGATAGCGCAGCCGAGGAATAGAACTACGCCCTGCGTGAGCGGGGCAACCGAACAGGAGCAACGGCGATGCTGTACGAGTTCCCAGGCTACCATCACTGCGACTCGAAATGTGACGTGGAAATCGTCCGCGGCACAGGGCTGACGACACTGGTCATCTGTACCGAGTTGGAGAACAACCCCGGCACCAGCGTGACAAATGCGGCCGAGATTATTGCGACGCGTCTCTGCCAGGAAGACCCGACCATCGACCCCGAGGGGCTGATATGGGTCGAGCACTACCCGGAGCGTTCGGCTGGCCGTGGGCAAAAGTCCTACCCCGAGACATGGGACATGGTCGTGTTCACCCACCGAGCCGGTCGGACCTTCCGTCGTCCGGCGTGGCGACGTGTCTCGGCCGAGGAAGTGCAGACCATCCGCCAGAAGATTACGAGTTGACCCTCACAGCCCAGGAGCAGGCAAACCGACACAGAGACCGTACGGATTAGGAAAGGCAGGAAATCGTGGCTGAGCACAATATCGATCCGCTCGGCCTCACAGACCCAGCCGGAAATCACGCCGACCCCACTCTGAAACGAACCCGGCGCCAGGTTCCCCAACGTGGCTTGGCCCCAGACGGGTGAGGCTGAGAAGGCCGACAGGACAAACAGGGCAGCCGCCATGAACTTGGCGCTATGGCGGGGCATTCTTCGAGCCCAGCCAGGGAGGGCCGCATGAATGGCTGTAAGGCGGGCGAATCCCAAGGGCAGGGATACCGCCCGCACCATGCCACGCCGCCGGCCCCCAGGCGGTGGTGGCCAGGGGCTTCCATGCTGTTTCGATGCCCATCCCCCCTCGTTCAAGGGTGTCCAGAGTGTCCTCCCGGCTTAGGGCAGGAAGAGCAGGACAAGGACCAGGGTGACGACCACAATGAGGAACGCGATGGCAATCGCGTCGGCCCCTTGGGGATATTCCTTGGGTGCGTCCTTCATGCTGCGTAGTCCTCCGGGGACAGCGGCGCCCCCGACCCCCTCCGGCCTGCCTCCCTCCGTCTGCTTACTCCATAATGGCCCGCCTGTCCACCTTCATTTGACTAGGGGGGAGGACATATCTCCGTGCCCTCCCAGCGGACGCGGGTCGGGCGGGTGCCGGACCATGCTCACATAGCCGCCCGCCCGGCAAAGCGCGCCAGAACCGCTCCGCGAACCTGGCACGTTTGCTGAGGGCCTCGGCTCCAGAAGGCCCCGCCTGCCGGCCGCATCTCGCGCCAGGAAACCTGTCACGGATGCTAAGGCCGTTGGCGGACTCAGCAGTGCGCCCTCCGGGCTTCTCTCTGATTTTTTTCGGTCCGAGCGGTTGGTGAGAACCGAAAAAAATCATCCTTTGTTTTTAAGGGGAGAAGGAGGCGAAAAATGAGCCAGGACGTGTACGCGAAAATCACCGCCCGTATCGTATCAGCCCTCAGAGAAGGGGTAGTGCCGTGGCATCAACCGTGGAACGCCGCCCAGGGCCGTCCACGTAATCTTATCAGCGGCAAGCCGTATCGGGGCATCAATATCTGGCTGCTGTCGGGACAAGGAGGCTCCCCATTTTGGTTGACCTACCGGCAAGCCGTGCAGATCGGCGGGCACGTCAAAAAAGGGGCGAAAGGCCAGACCGTCATTTTCTGGAAATTCCTGGCCCGGAAGGGCGGTGAGCAGGACGGCCGAGAGGACGGCGAGCAGGACCACAAAAAGCAGGCCGGCTACGCCATGGCGCGCGCGTATACCGTGTTCAATGCCACGCAGTGTGTATTGCCGGAGGCATGGGCGGAGAAAGCCCAGGTGGGAGGGCCTGAGATAGCCCCGGCTCAAACAATCGCCGCGTGCGAACAGATTGTGGCGGAGATGCCGGGGCGACCGCACATCACGCACGGCGGGAATGCTGCCTTTTACCAGCAGGGGATTGACCAGGTGACGATGCCGGAGCCGGGCAGCTTCGAGGCCCCGGAGCTGTACTATTCGATCCTTTTTCACGAGCTGACCCACTCGACCGGCCATGCGGGGCGGTTGAATCGGGCGACGCTGGTGGACGCGCTCCGCTTCGGGGATACCAACTACAGCAAAGAGGAGTTGGTAGCCGAGATGGGGGCGGCGTTTCTGTGTGGGGTAGCGGGCATTGAAAACCGCACGGCAGACACCAGCGCCGGCTACATCCACGGGTGGCTGAAGAAGTTGAGCAATGACACGCGGCTGCTTGTGCAGGCCGCTGCCCAGGCCCAGCGGGCCGCGGATTATATTCTCGGTCTGGAGAGTCAGGCCGGGGAATAGCCGCCTGTAGGCGGGCGGCGCAGCCGGGTCCGAAGAAACCGCCCCGCACCACCACCCCATGAACCGGGCGCAGCAGCCCAGAAGGAGCATCCTATGAGCGTCTTAGCCATTGCCCCCGAGACCCTGAAACGCATGGCGGCAGCCATTCCTGTGGCAACCTACACGTGCCAGGCGTGCGCCCTCGCCGAAGACACCGACCTGTGCTTGGACCCCAGAGGGGAAGTGTGGGTGTGTGAAGGGTGCTATAGCGAAGCGGCCGAGCTGCACGGCTACCAGGGCGCGCCGATCTCTATCAGCGACCTGCCCCGGCTCCTCGCTGAGCAGCCGGCCCCCGTCCGCTAAGCCCGTCCCGCCCGGCTGGGGATTCCGCTCAGGCGAGATCCCCAGCCGGGTCCCACCCTTCAATCCGAGCGGCCCCCCCAGCGCGCGCCGTGGCCCTGGTTGCCGGGCGTAGCGCCCGCTGTTTTTGTCCCGCCCCCCCTGGGCGCGCGCTTCACCCCCCCGAGAGACACCCGGACTCACGCTGCTTGACCACCCTTCCGGCCCCCGTGCGCCGTGGACGAACCACCGCGCCCCCCCAGGACCCAAGGCGTCGGGCTGTTTGCGCACGGCGGAGCCGGGAACCCTCGGCCGGGGCGCTCGTCCCGGCGCGGGGACCCTGAGCGCGTCGGGAACCCTCGTGCGCCCCGGCTCGTCCCGTTCCGCCATCAGCAGTGGCCCGACCACTCTTTACCAGGAGACCCCCCAGAACCTGCCGCGGGGGCGCGTGTCGGCCTGCCCAGGTCCGCAGGCCGTCATCACGCCCACGCAGCCCCCGGCTTCGTGTCCAAAGCGCCACCAAGCCACCCCCACGGGACAGGTCCGCCCCCGGCCCCACCCATCAATGGGCGGCGCGTCTCTCTCCGCTGGCGTGAGGTTGGACCCGCAAACCGCGCCAGAACGCGGCCCAGGGCGGCCACAACCTGTCACGGTTTCCGGTTTTCCACGCGCCTCCGTGATCGAAGGAAAGGGGGCCTCTCGGCAGGCTTTTGCCTCTTTTTTTTCAAACGGGAACGGGGGGTGAGCCGTTTGAAAAAAAAGTGTTCTTGCGACTGGAATTGACCAGGCCATCCCGTAGCCGCCCCCGCGGTGAATAGCCGAAGCGAGAGGAGTGCCACTATGCAGGTCAAACTGACCACTGAGGGACCGGGCGAAATCTCGGTGTATGCCCCAGACATCGCGCAGACCGTCCGGTGTGTCATCCAGCGCGTTGATGCCCGCCACTGGCGGCTGTCCGCCCAGGACTGGAAAGCGCGGGCCTGGCACCATCAAGCCCTGATCGACATTTTCCCTGCCCAGGGGATGGCCCTCGTCCATGCCGGCGCCTTCTTGGATCACCTCCGCCTGGCGACCCAAACCCAGCCCGTGCCCCCGGCCTGTTCCGTGTGTGGCTGGCGCGGCCCGCAGACCGCCGCCGGCACGTGCTACCAGTGCGCGGACCCGGATGCGTAGCGCTGGGACGCCGCCCGCCCCGCCTGAGTAAAGGCGGGCCGCCCGGCCCCCGCTGGGTCCCACTTTGCTGGCGTGTCATCGAGTATCTCCGACACAGATTCCTGAGACGGGTAAATAGAACAGCTTGACGCGGTTTCCGCCCCCAGCCTGACCCGTCTGTCCGGTGTGTCAGCAAACGCACGTTTTCCAAGACCGGGCCAGCCACCTTGCCCGCGAGTCATTCATGGAAGAGGGCCGCGCCGGTGTCCTCGAAGTCTCGCTCAAGCACACCACAGGCTGCGCGACCACCTCCTGCACATCCCGCTTCCTCGCCGTCAGGGCAATAGGAGTCTGGATTCGTATGAATGATGAGTGCGGCCCCGTCTTCATCGAATATGGACAGTGGCCCGGCCGATAGCGAGATACGGGTCGTGAGCGTTATCAACGTGCCGCCGCCAAGCGGCTCGCCGTCTCGGTTGAAATCGAATCCCGATATATCGTCGATATTGATATTGGGTAATTCTCCTGCGTGGTATGGGTGATTGCCATCCGGAGTCGTATTGCCATGACCCCCTGGATCGAAGTGGCCGCCGGCGGCACTACACGGTTCGCAGGCTCCGGTTTCGTGAATGTGCACGCCATGTTTGCCCTCTGTTAAACCGCGCCGCACTTGGATCACCACGACAACAATCTTGACCAGTTCATCTGACGGGCGCTCCCGCAGGATCGCCTGTCCAATCCGCTTCAGTGAACCACACGTCCGCAAAGTAGCTTTCGCGGTTTGCTCGTCGATCACGGGAGTTTCCTCTTCCTCATCGACTTGAGCACTCGCCTGAAAACCCAAAAGACACACGAGCGTCATTGCCAAGATGCCACTCGCTCGCCGTATAGATTGAAGATATTCCATGATTCTCCCCACGCCCGTTCCTAGATAAGTATCATCGCGGCGAACTATACCGGGCGGAGTGGAAGTGCACCAGCATCGAGAAGAAGACCCGAGCCGTCGCCCGGCGCTGGCCCATGGCTCAGGCGCTGCTCCAACCCGGTCGCCAATCGAACGTCATGGACATCTTCCTGCTCGCTCTTCAGCGCGCCTCTTGCCCGCTCTATGACACCAGCCTGTCTTGCCAGGAGTGTCCCTACTTCAGGCTGCCACACGGCGGGCGGCCGCGCCCACCGTTACAAAAATCGGCGTCCGGCACGGGAGCCGGACCGGCGACCAGGCCCGGCTCCCGCCGTCCCAACTCGCCGGTAGGCAAGGCTTAGCCAGGCCGCCCACTGCACGCGAGGCCGTCCCGGCAAAGCCGGAAGGCGGCCACCTGCGCACCCGCGCCAGGCACAGCCTGGCACGGCGGCGAACCCAGGCGTCCGCTCAGACGAAGACACAGCCTCCCTGGCAACCCGCGCCAGGCAGAGCCTGTCACGCGTTGCGCTGTCAGTCGGCTGCCATATGCGAGAGGCGCTTGCGCGCCATCCTCTCGATTTTTCCCGGTCCGAGTGGGGGGTGAGAACCGGGAAAAATCTTCTTTCTTTTTTCTGCTGAGAGGAGCGCGGGGCGATGGCAAAACGGACACAGGGAATGAATTGGATCAGACGCGAAAAGCGGCTTGCCATCTACCTGCGGGACGGTCTGGCCTGTGTGTATTGCGGGGAGAGTGTCGAGACAGCCGCTCCGCTGACCCTGGACCATCTGCGACCCTACAGCAAGGGCGGGACGAACACGGCGACGAACTTGGTCACCGCGTGCCACCGGTGCAACAGCAGCCGGGGCAGTCGGACGGTCCGGGGCTTCTGCCGGGCAGTTTCAGCCTATCTGAATCATCACATTGGGGCGCAGGAGATCGAGCGGCATGTGCGGCGGTGCGCGTCCCGGAGGATTGATGTCCAGGCCGCGCGGACGCTGATTGCGCGCCGGGGGAGTTGGGCGCAATGCCTCAAAAAGCAGGAGGGGCTGACGTGAAGCAACTCAGCTTTTTTGACACGACCAGGGACGAGCTGGCCGAGATTCGCCGCTACGCCGAGCTGGAACAGCGGCTCGGCTTCACCCTGAGCATGAGCAGGAAGACCCTGCCGGAGATTACCGGCGTGGCGGTCTAGCCACAGGGAGGAAGAGGCAACATGACGTGTGCAGATTGTGGAGCGCCGACCGAGATCATCAGCCGCCGCATTGGCTTCTTTGGCAAGGTGGATACTTACAGCCGCTATTGTCGGCCCTGCCTCCCCTCTCACGCCAGCGAGGGCGGCTATACGCCCGAGGAGGCGCTGGCCATCTATGACGCATGTGTTGACGCGGTGAAGCGTGCCCAGGCCGCCCGTGCGCAGAAAGGGAAAGCCTCATAGCCCGGCAACGGAAGCAAGACGGGCCGCGCTCCGCGTTGCGACTGCGAGGGAGTTTGATATGGACCTGAGCAATGGGCATCTGAAAGCGATAGCCCCACGGGTGTGCGAGATATTGCGGGAGGAGGAGGGGGACTAGGCTCTCCCGCTGGTTGAGCGGCGGTCTGGTGGTGATGACGGAGCCACCAGACCGCCGGCATTAGGACCCTTTGGCAGGAGCGTTGCCACGCCCGCCGCCCGACGGATTGCCCGTGGTTGAGGGCCAGTTCCCGCCCTTACTACTCCCCTTACCGCCCCCGCCGCCTTTGCCTCCACCTGATTTTCCCATCGTTTTTTCTCCTCTCTTGGGAAATTTTGAGAGGAGGCATACCCGGAAACGCCGGGTGCTGTCAACGGGACGCTGACCGTCACCATCAGGAGCCGTGTCGGGTCCCGCTTTCCGGCTCTTTGACGAGGGCCGCAAGCGGATTTTTCGCCGGTCATGGAAAATCCCCGGAACGGCCGTTTCCGCGTCACCCCGCCCGCAAGACAGCAGACCCCCCCCCGTGCCCCGCCGTGACCCTCAAGGCGGGCTTCCGCTTCTTTCTCATGCTCCCCCCGCCCCGGCGGGGCGCTCCCCCTCGTTCCGCCTGGACGCACCAGGCCGAACGACCCCCCAGGAGGAACAAGGCGGGTCGGGCTGTTTTCCGCCTCACGCCCGGCCCTCGTCCCAGCCGGGCAGGAGCCCGCGCCCGGCTGGGAACCCTCGTGGGCCTAAGCGCTCGGCAGAAGCGGCCCTCCATGAACTCTTCACCTTCAAACCCCCATCCCCAATCTTTGGGGCGCAACCCCCTCACTCCCCCACGCTTTGGGGGAGGTTCGGCCCCCCTTCCTACTTGTCCTTCCCCCCTGGCGCGGGGGGAAGGACTGAACCGCAGCGCCCCCCAGGACGTGCCGCGGGGGTGGGGTGTCGGCCTGCCCAGGTCCGCAGGCCGTCACCCCGCCCCCGCCGCCCCCGGCTTCGTGTCCCAGGCGACACCAAGCCACCCCCACCATTCTGGCCAAGCCCCCCAAGACATGCCGCGCGGGCCAGCACGCTGGTGCCCAGGTCCGCGGCCATCACGCCCGCCCGCGCCGCCCGCCGCTCCGTGTACAGGGCCACACCGAGCCACCCCGAGCAGGAGGCCCCCGGAAGCCGGACCCGTCTCACCGCAGGGTAAACCGACTCAACCCACCGGCTTCCCCGGCAAAGCGCGCCAGAACCGCGCCGCGAACCTGGCACGTTTGCACAATGAGCGAGGCGTCAGGGGAAAGATACTGCCCGCCTTCGGCGAGGCGGTTTCTCGCTTTTTCTTTTCCAGGAGACAGGGGGGTGAGTCCTGAAAAAGAAAAAATGTCGGGTTTTATAGGGAAGGTGCAACGCAATCACGCAGAAGGAGGGAGAGCCCAATGAGACCGCAGCCAGACACGAACATCCAGGGTGGGGACCGAATGCGGCAAATGGAGCTGTCAGCGCAGACCCAGGACGCTGAACAGCAACGCAAATGGCTGCTGGAGAAGCGCAAGCCGGCCAAGGTGCGGCGGAAGCGCGAGCCGGAAAGCCTGAAACTCTTCTAGGCACACACCGCACAGAGGGAGGAGGGAGAGATATGGATAAGACAAATATTCGGGCGAAGATTGAAGCCCTAGAAGAGCTGGAAGCGCTGGACATGGAGCGGATCATCAGCCGCGCAGGGGAAGAGGTCGCAGAGTTGGCCGGCCTCGACCGCGAGTATGCCGGGGACAGAGCGCTGGCCGTCAATCAGATCCGGGTGCTCCTGGAGGCCGCCTACGACGAGGGGCGCTTGCATGAGGTCGCCAACGCGGAGGCCGACCGGAAAACCCTCATCATGACCCGCCTGGAGGAGCTGGGCACCATGGACCAGACCCCCGCGGTCTGCGCCGAAGAAGCAGCCCTTGTGGCCGAACTGCGCTAGTGCCGACATCGAGCCCCGCGCGCCGGGGTTCGGGTGTGGGCATTGGCCCACCACCACACAGGAGGAGGGAGAGACATGACCTATACCGTCATCGGCGTGTACGAAGACAATTTACAGGGGGGGTGTTTCCATGTGGAGGCGAATAACTCCTCGGAGGCCGTGGCGGCGGTGGAGCGCCGCGACACACCAGAGACCGCCCACATCGCCTCTGACTTCATCGTCCTGGTGACCCTGCCTGGTGCGCAGTTCAACGAGTACAGCGCGCCCGATGAATGACCCCCGGTCGGGTAAACCTGCCTGTGATTCCTATCCTTTCTTGAGCGCAGCGGGGGCTGGTGTGAGCCGTCACCGGATCCGTCTCGTCAGCCAAATCGTGTGCGTTAAGCGTGGCTGTGGTAGCAGCGGCGCCAAACGGCACCGGAATATCATGCTGCAAGACTCTTTTTCCCTATCCGTATTCAGAGGCGAGCGCCGGTCTCGATGCGGTAACCTGTCGCCACTCTGCTCTTCGCAACGGTGATATTCCCGTCTCGTCGAGTCGTCAGCACATAGCGCATTCGGCCGTTGTCGAACCAAAGACCACGAGCGTGCTCCGCGTAGTCGGTCTCTTGGGTCTGGTATTGCTTGGATTCGTCAGAGATGATGACGATGTCAGGATGACAGAAGTCGAATATTTCTCTCAGATAGCCGCTTTCCCGCCCGTGATGAGACGCAATGAATATGTTGACCTGTTCGAGATAGTGCCGAAAATCCGGCTTTCTCAGCAGTTCTGCCCAGCCTGGTTTTTCCAGATCGCCGGGAAAGATGATGCACAGGCCGTAATAACGAACAAACGAAATGAGGCTCAGATTGTTGGTGTCTTGAAAGGCCGGATACGGATTGTGGAACGTGACAAGCTCGACTCCCGCGAAATCTAGTGGGGAAAAATAGGCGCTGTATACCTCTCAAGCATATCGAGAAGCGTCTCCATGCTCGGGCTCAGAGGCCCACCCTGGAGCTTAAGTCTGTGAAGACTCTGAGGTGAGATGGAGCCGTTCCGACAAAGCGTTTGAATAGGAAGAATCCTTGCGAGGTGCTGAAGATCACTGATGTGATCCTCATCGTAGTTGCTGATGATGAGCTGCTCTATGGCGGTACAGCCGATCTCGCGGAGATGCCTCGAAGGTCGGAAGCCGATCCCGTCATCATGACCGCAGTCAAACAGCATGACGTTTCTATTGTCGGCAACAAGCAAAGCGCAGAAGCCATGACCGACGTTGAAAATACGGAATTCCATCTAGGCATGCCTTTCCAGTTGGCCGCAAGTTGTTAGAAGCTATCTCGACTGCTATCTGGTGGTATCGCTGGGTCAGGCGCTCTGATCCACTCATTCTTCCATATCGAGAGGATATTGAAGCGGCGTTGATTCCGACCAGCCCCTGCTAGGCGCATTCCGATGCATTCGGGTTATGCCGTTTGTCTGGACCACTTTTGCCCCACGGTGAATGAGTGCTCGGACCACGGCTTTTCTTGGATGATCCTCGTCGTTTCGATTTGCTGAAATAATCGCCGTATACGTCGGCGAGCTAGTCTCCTGATCCAGTTTTGGTCCCAACCATTTGTCGAGCACCTCCGAGGAGAGGTTCCTTCTTGATCCGTGATGAGGGACCTCAAATCGGTTAATGCCGGGGAGCGTTATTCCCAATGCAAGCGCATAATCATAAGCTTCAGCTAGCGCCTCGACCCCTGCATCCCCCGTGAGCAGAATTTTCTCACCACATAATTCGGCGAACTGCACGACGCTTGTTTCGTTCTCGCAACTTGTCCCTTCGGACTCCCCTTTCAGGTTTTCCTCCCCCCAAGCCGCAGCAACCTTTCTTATCCAGGCTATCGCTCGCTCAAAAATCCTTCCTTCTATGGCGGCTTGGCGCTCTGCTTCGGGTGTCTTCTCCGAATTGACGATGAGATCAATATACCTCGCAAAGCTTGGCGCGAGGACGGTGAAACTCTCAATCTGAGTGCCTTGGAATACCTGTCGGATTTCAATATCCTGCTCTTCGGCAATCTCTTCCAATTCTGCAGTGTGAGGGAAGTCTTTCTTTAGACGACGAATGAGTCCGTTTTCTGTGTAATTGTACTCGAAGCGTGGCAGCAGATCCCAGACGTGTTCCCACGGCCGGTTCATCCACAGAATGCCAATCCCAAATTCCTCTAAGACTTTTTTTAGTCCTGCCGCATGATCACCGTCTGGATGTGTCAGAACAACATGGTCGATGTAGTTAGGGTTGTCGTAATAACTGCGAATGTGTTCAACGAGCTTCTCACCATCGTCTGTGTAGCCGCCATCGACCACATGAATGTAGTCACAATCGTTATCCTCACGATAACGCAGTGCAATTGCGTCGCCGCTGCTTTTCTCGCCGGCTTCTAGAAAATCAATCTCGAAGAATTTTGTCATAGAGATTCTCTCCCCTGCTGATCACTTGATGCCTTGTACGCCAAAACTGAAGTAACAAGTCGAACACCGTGATTACGCGCGGCCTGACGGACCAGGAGGTATTGCACTAAGAGAATAGAAAAATAGATGCCTGCGACCCCGACACTTGCCATCTGCCATAACGCCAGAGGACCGAAGCTGATTATTAGGACGAATGAAATGCCAGCATAATCCCGAGTAAACAGGTATTTACGATTTGCCTGCTTGACGGCAGGCGCATCCTCAAATTCTTTATACCACTTGTACCACAGGGCGTTCTGCTTATCCGGGTCAGTTGGCAATGGAGCTTGGTATTTTTGCAGGGCGTCTTTGTCAATACGCGAGTCCGTGTCCCAGTGTTCGGTGAACGCGCGACACCCAGGAAGCGGATGCGACCACTTCCAGAATACGAGCCGCTCCTTGTTGTTAGAGTTGATCTGTGCGTTAATAATGCCCGTTAGAATAGAGCCGACTAGAGCCGTTTTCAGGGTGGTGTAGCGAGGCGATACCCGGCGTGGCGGACATAGTGGGCACACTCCGTAGGGGAGACGGCAGCCAGGGCCGGGCTCACCGCCGCCCACAAGCTCGCCACCGTACGCGGGGCGACCGCGCGCAGGCGGGCTTTGAGTTTGGCAAAGACCTGCTCGATGGGATTGAAGTCCGGGCTGTACGGGGGCAGATAGAGCAGGTGGGCGCCGACGGCTTCAATCGCTTGGCGGACCCCGGCCACTTTATGGCAGGCCAGATTGTCTAGGACGACGCAGTCGCCCGGCTGGAGGGTGGGGGCGAGGACTTGTTCCACATACGCCACAAAGGCGGGGCCATCGACCGGACCGTCGAGGACGGCGGGGGCGGTGAGCTGGTGGGCGCGGAGCGCGGCAATGAGCGTCGTCGTTTGCCAATGGCCGTGGGGGACTTTCGCCACGAGCCGCGTCCCGCGCCGACTGCGGCCATAGCGCCGGGTCATCTTTGTCTGGAGCGCGGTCTCGTCTAGGAAGACGAGCCGCTGCCCGTCCCACTGCGAGGCCTGCCTCCGCCAGTGCTGCCGGGCCACCAGGACATCAGGCCGATCTTGTTCGGCGGCGTGCAGGACTTTTTTTTACGGTCAGGCCAAGACGCCGGACCGCCCGCCAGACCGTGGTGAGCCCCACGGACACGCCCAAGGCGGTGCGCAGTTCCGCGAGCGTCGCGTCGGGCTGCGCCGCGATGAGGGCGGCGAGTTGCTGGCGATACGGCGCTAGGAGCGGAGCCTGATACTGCGTCCGGTGCTTGGGGGCCACCTGGCCGCTCGCCCGGTAGCGCTGCATGAGCCGGCGCACCCAGGCCGGACTCACCCGATACTTGTGGGCCACCTCGGCGGTCGGGAGTCCTGCCTCCCGATCCGCCACGACCCGCTCCCGCAGGTCCAATGAATACGCTTGCATAGGGCCTCCTGGTGCCTGCCACCCTAACACTCCTGCTGCCCACCCGCTACACTACGGTGGAAATTGCTCTAGTGCGGGAACCAATTCCTGGATACTGGTGAACATCTCGATCCAGTCTTCAACTGCAAACCCTTTGTTCAGCGCAGCTAGGTAGGCTGCGATGTTCGACAAAACAACGAAGGTCAACAAAGGCTTATTTTGAGCTTGCAGAGATATCTCCATAGTTTCACCGCTTGGCTTTAACTCAGATTTGTCCCAAATGTCGCTGTAGGGGTATTACCTCTTGCGAGTAGTCCTCGCGTATTTCCATAGTATCTTGAAGTTGCCCCAAGGTGCCTGTATCGAGCGGCGCGTCCGTTTCCTGGAGCGGACCAGTGGGGTATTTGAGCAAGGCCCTACACTTCTGAATAAACACTTCCGGGACCACCATTTCTCTCGCAATACGTCACCACATTTCACAAACGAGCGGTCATATGACGAGCCGCTCACAGAAGATTTGAGGCCGACAATCTACAAAATTGCTTTCCAGCGATGGCAATTCGGGGTATCAGCCCCTCTGTGAGCGGCTCGTTGGGCCAAACTGAAGACTTTTGCGTGGATGCCTCCGCTGCTCCTTACTATTGCTCTTCCTTCTCTTCTCTTGTCTTCTCCATCATTTCCCGAGCGCGCAACAAGGGGAGCACTAGCGGTGGGAGCCCCATCCGGACAAACATGCTTTGAATAAACTCACGCCAATAGGGCCAGGCATTGTAGATCCCATTCGTCTCGGCAAAGGCTGTCAGAGTTTCAGGATCGACGTGAAAGCCTTCAGGGAGACGATACTGGAGTTCAAAACTTGTCTCGACCGAGACGAGTGCACCCTCCTTTGCCTGTTCAGGAACAAGTTGAGCCTTCATTTTTGCCATCACAAAGAACGTTCCGTTTTCTTCTTGATGCTCGCTAATCTCCGCCTCTCGATTAACCAAGAGATCGACCGCGCCAGTATCGGATGGCGATCTCACTTTCGTTTCCGCGTTCGCTTCAACGAGGTGAACATCTTCAATTTCAACCTTCGCAATCAATTCTTTCAGGCCATCAGCCGCCTCGCTCATGCTGCTACTCCATAGCTCTCAACTGATTCTTGAAGAGGAATACTGAAGCCGGATTCCACCTGAGTTGGTGACTGAGGCCAGGGAGCAGACCAAGATTCGATATTGCTGACTTTCAGGTCAGGAGACTCGCTGCTGACAGATATTCTGTCTCGATCTTTGGAGACCGTAATGGTGACACGATACCCCAATGCATCAACAAGTCTGGCGAGCGTCCGCAGGGTCAGATTCCGTCCGCCCGACAAGAGCTGGGAAATGAATCCTTTGGTTTTTCCCAGGCGCTTTGCAAGCTGAGTTTTGGAGATGCCTTCTTCCTGCATCACCACACTGACCGCTTCCGTCACCTCCAGAATCAGCTCTTCCTCGCGCAGAAGCCGTCTGTTGCGAGCTGAGGATTGCTCAAAAAGTTCATAGTCTGTGTAAGGTCGATTCATGGCGTTCCTTCCTCTCGTTGATCGTTTTCTTGGAGAATGCGAACAGCTTTTGCGATAGCAGATTTTGGTAGGTTATCGCTTTTTTTCCGAAGCGCATGCGCAATAATAAAGCGTCCTTTTTGCCGATAATCACCGAGAAAACGATGTTGAAAGCTCTTAAACTCCCATAATTCTGAGCCTTTCCCCTTCGCCTTGCTTCCCAGTTTTTTGAATTTCTCCCTGTTTTGAATAAATCCTCGATTGGCAAAAAGTTGAAAAAGCGCACTGATTTTTGCTTTGTCTTTATCGGGAAGATCCAAATAATAATCCCGTGCGGGCATATCCCCGTTTTTATCGCTCGCCCACTCGACCCTTCCCCATTTCCCATTAGCAGCAATTTGCGTCAAAACATCCTCCCCTCCCCTTCCTCCTTCGTCTTAGATAGAGAAAGTTTAGTTATATATAAACTATCCGTCAAGAGGGAAGCAAAGATGAGATCGTTTCGCATGGCCCAAGTCCACCTTGAGAAAAACGGAATGGCCTCCAGTACATCAGCTTGAGGATGCTGCGCAGCAGACTTCCATTATCCCCTCAAACGTTCTTCGTCAGATACACCCAGCCGCCTTGGGCGGCTATCTTACCTCATTCTTTCCTGGCCTGGCTTTGTGGTCGGCCGCCTGCGTTCCTGGCCCCAGGCCCAGGAATCAGGTCAAAACCACCGCTTTTAGCCTTTGCCGGCGAACACCGGCTACCATGTAGCCAGTAACTCTCCTCATACCCAGACCCTCACCAGAAAACAGAGACTTACGGCCATGCCCGACGTCGCAAAAAGCAACATCCGGCACGGGAGCCGGACCGGCGACCAAGCCCGGCTCCCGCCGTCCCAACTCGCCGGTAGGCAAGGCGTAGCCAGGCCGTCCACTGCACGCGAGGCCGTCCCGGCTAAGCCGGAAGGCGGACACCTGCGCACCCGCGCCAGGCACAGCCTGTCACGGCGGCGAAACCAGGCGCCCGCCCGGACGAAGACACAGCCTCCCTGGCAACCCGCGCCAGGCAGAGCCTGTCACGCATTGCGCTGTCAGTCGGCTGCCATAGGCGAGAGGCGCTTGCGCGCCATCCTCTCGATTTTGCCCGGTCCGAGTGGGGGGTGAGAACCGGGAAAAATCTTCTTTCTTTTTTCTGCTGAGAGGAGCGCGGGGCGATGGCAAAACGGACACAGGGCATGAATTGGATCAGACGCGAAAAGCGGCTGGCCATCTACCTGCGGGACGGTCTGGCCTGTGTGTATTGCGGGGAGAGTGTCGAGACGGCCGCCCCGCTCACCCTGGACCATCTGCGACCCTACAGCAAGGGTGGGACGAACCACGAGATGAACTTGGTCACCGCGTGCCACCGGTGCAACAGCAGCCGAGGCAGTCGGACGGTCCGGGGCTTTTGCCGGGCAGTTTCAGCCTACCTGAATCATCACATGGCGGCGCAGGAGATTGAGCGGCATGTGCGGCGGTGCGCGTCCCGGAGGATCGATGTCCAGGCCGCGCGGACGCTGATTGAGCACCGGGGGAGTTGGGCGCAATGCCTCAAAAAGCAGGAGGGGCTGACGTGAAGCAACTGAGCTTTTTTGACACCACCAGGGACGAGCTGGCCGAGATTCGCCGTTTGATCGACCAGGGTTTTTTGTTCGTGGTGAACCACAGCGGGGGGAAGGACTCCCAGGCCATGTATGTACGCCTAGCCCCTATGGTCCCTGCACAGCAGTTGATTGTCGTCCATGCCATCCTGCACGAAGTGGACTGGCCGGGATCCCCGAGCATATCGAGGCGACGGTTTCCCACCCGGTCTTCTATGTGGCGGCGGCCAAGGGCCTCTTGGACATGGCCGCACAGCGCGGGATGTTTCCTAGCCCTACGCAACGGCAATGCACCAGCGACCTGAAACGCGGCCCGATTGAGACGTTTATCCGTCGCTATCTGAAACAACACCCTGAGTTTCAGGGCCGGGTGGTCAGTTGCATGGGGTTTCGGTCCGAGGAAAGCCTGGCCAGGGCCAAGCTCCAAACCCTGGTCAAGAG
>CBDCPK010000003.1:0-65759 GCA_965220195.1 uncultured Binatia bacterium (SeqCode)
TCAATGGTTACCGGACATGATAGGCCTGGATAGGGTTCGGCATGCGTGAGGGATGGAATCGGTGCAAGTTATTGATTCTAAAGGAGGTGCGCTGCATACGGGAAAAAGATATGGAGTCGCCGCGCCAGGCACGATTCGCCGGGGGGGGGAGTGCCACGGGTACCATCTATGGGACCTGTGAGTAAGGGTATCCCCCCTCCCGTGGGACAGAAGCGAAAATCTTTCGGATCTGGCTGAAAAGTAGACACCTGTCGAGATATCGGGAGGGGGGGGTGTCACAGGTGTCACACCTGAAAAAATTCTGTGTTCGATGGGGTTTAGAAAAAGTAGACACCTGTCAAATACCGCCAAAATGGGGTGTTTTCAGGGAAAAGTGTGACACCTGTGACACCAGTTGTGACACCCTATGGGATATCGTAAGTCCTTTACTTACTTACATTTATAGAAGAAGAAGAAGAATAAAGAGGGGGGGGTGTCACAACTTTACGACGAGAGCCTTCATACATGCGGGCGCGGGCGTGGGGTACATGACTCTAGGATCCGCGCACCCACGCTACGCGCTCGGACATGAGGCCTTTTTTGGGGGAGGGGTGTGACAGGGGGTGTGATTCTGGGGTTAAGCCGTTGAGTCCATTAGACTTAGGGGTGTCACACCTGGTGGCACAAAGGCCGATCCGAAGTGTGACACCCTGGTCTAACCCGTTGAATCTAGGGGGTTTAGGTGGTGTGCCACCTACGATTCGGGGTGATCGTCGTGAATCTGCCCTCGTCTTCCTGCCGCTGGATGTCCTCCAGTTGGTCGAGCTCCACGACGAGGGCATAGATGATCTCGTCGGTGGGGACGAGACCGGAGGCGCGGGCTTCGCCGATGAGGTCCTTCAGCTTCTCCTCGAAGTCCATCACGTCCTCACTTGTTCCAGGGCCGGAAGTCGATGAGGTCGCCTACCCAGGGGAACGCACCATCGAAGGTGAGGGCTCGATCGTCGATGGAGACCATGGCCGGGGGTTTGTGCCTCGGAAACTTGATGAGGCGGACGAAGCGGCGGGCGGCGGTCCGGACGATCTCTTCCCAGGGATCGTAGGTGTTTCGACCGATGTCGAAGACGAACTCGTTCGAGAGCGATTCCCAGTGACTCCGGCTCTAAATTGGAGACGGGGGGAGGAGTCGAACCCCCTCAGCGAGGTTATGAGCCTCGCCTTATACCGCAATCCCCGCCTCGTAAATTTTCCTCCAGGATAGGGGGAGGCGGCGGGCAGAACCGAGTCATAAGTTCGGCTCCGTTCGGTTGGCCCGCCGCCTCGGAGCCGCCTGGTGCGGAGCACTTTACCACGGCGGAATTTTCTTGTAAAGTCCGAATGATGACCGAGCTTGGAATCCAGTCGCCCGTGTTTCTTGACACCTTCGACGATCTTTACTTCCCCAAGGGTCGCGTGTACCACCTTCCAAACCACGGTTCCCCGGAAGTCTTCGGCGAGGAGTGGATCAGGGAAGAGTCTCAGTTCCCGCGGCGAATTCTCGCGCCTCCCCCGCGCTATCTCTCGAACGAGATCATTTTCGGGGTGGCCGTCCGGAAGATCGGGCGCACGTTCTGGAAGCGAGGCCCCCGGGTGAGCCATGGAGAACTTGCTCTTTTGCTCGGGTGGAAATTCTGCCACGATGCCGAGTTCGGGTTCTTCACAAGCCGGGGCCGATTCCTGGACGCCTACCGAGCCTTCGAGCATGCGCACAACAACGGAGAGATCCCGGCTCGGGCAAAGGGCCAGAGAGCTTGGTTGATCGACCGGGATGTGTTCGAGCGCCCCAGGCGTCCAAGAGGAGAGCGATAAGCAAGGAAAAGCGCACCTACACCATCGAGGCGCCCGCGGAAGTGCTTGATCGCTTCGAGGGGCTTCTGACGTTGCTGATGATCTCGGGGAACTGGGGTCACACCGGGATCTTCGCCATGACACTGGACGGAGATGGTCCGGAGTATTTCAACGTCGATCCCAAAGACCTGGACATCGCTGAGTACATCGAGGGGGCCAAGCATCTTACCGACTGCGGCTTCCGGGTGGAGGCCGTCCAGGGGGATGCCGTCTTCTGCGGCTACCGGCTGGCGCCGGACTGGTGGAAGAACCGGAAGGCGTTCCGGCGCGACGGGACGAAAGCAAGAGAGGAGTGAAGACGCATGTCGAAACCAGTCGTCATAATTGACAACCGCAAGTTCTACAACCGGGGGCTGAGCCTGGGGTCCGCCATCGCTGTGGCGATCTCCTGGACGCTGAACGGCTCAGTCTGGTGGTCGATCCTTCATGGGATCCTGGGTTGGGCCTACGTCCTGTACTACGGCCTCGGGTACGCATCATGAAGGGCGAGGAACTTCGGAAGCGGTTTCTCGTCTGCCAGATCTCGCCGCACGTCATGGCGACAGGAATGTTTGCCGGCCTGTTCTATCAGGCTGGCTTGCAGCTTCCCTTGGCCGCAATGATCGGGCTCTACGCGATGTACTGGCTCCAGTACGAAAGGGCGGCATGGGCAACCATGCTGGCGACGAGAGATCCCGAGTGGCTTGAGGAGAATCCCGGATTCCGGGCTTTTATGGCTTTCTTCGCAATGTGCCTCTCGGCTCTTTCCATGGCCCTGAACTTCTGGCTGGTCGGCAGAGCTCTGGATGCGTTGCGGACCCTGGGGTTCGGATGCCACCTGGGAATCCAAGTATGAACCCCGGGACAAAACCCCTGTTCGATATCGGGGTCCGGAAACGGTGCTCGTTCTCGCCGTGTCGACGGTATCGGTACTTTCTGAGCCGGTACCTGAAAGAGATCTCTGATGAACAGGGCCGGATCGGACCGATCCGCTCAGTGACGTTCATTCTTCTGAACCCAAGCACGGCCGATGAACAGCAGGACGATCCCACCGTCCGTCGCTGCATGGGGTACGCTCGTCGATGGGACATGCACTTCCTCTACGTCGTGAATCTCTTTGCGTTCCGGTCCACCGACCCCGGACGGTTGGAGGAAGTGGATGATCCGGTTGGGTGGCACAACGACGCCTCCATCCTCTCGGCTTGTCAGCCTACTCGCATGGACGGTGGAGTGATTATCGCCGGGTGGGGGGTCCATGGTAAGATCCTCAACCGGGATCGAGAGATTCATCGGCTCTTGCATGATTTTGACGTGAAGTGCTTGGGCGTGAACGAAGATGGGACTCCCAGTCATCCGCTCTACTTGAAGGGCGATCTCGATCCCATCGACTACACCTGGAGATAGAGTTCAGGCGGCAGAGGGACCGGGAGGTACCGATGTCGTGCATGAAGCATTGTCCGTCCTGCGGTAAGAAACTCTCCCCCTCGGGCTGGTGCTCGAAGTGTGGGGAAGACTGGGTTCGATGAGGACCTGGTCCCGTGGAAGTCGAATTTAACGCCGCCCTGCATCCCAGGCTCTACACGGGATGCAAGCTCATCAACAAGACCGACGAAGAGATCGCCGGCTACATCGGCATCACCGTTGAGAAGCTGAAAGCGTGGCTCACCATCTTTCCCGAGATGGCCGAAGCCCATGTCCGCTTCGTCGCGGCTGACGGATTGGTCGCCGCCGCCCTCCTGGATACCGCCACAGGGTACGTTGACGGTGAAGGCGAGATCGTTCCGCCCAATGCCGCCACAGGCAAGTTCTGGCTGAAAGCCCGCCAGGGACCGGAGTGGCAAGAGAAGAAGCTGGAGGCGCCGAAGCGTCCGGACGAGATGGGAGAGGCGCAGCTCACCGAGGTCGCCGGCGAGGTCCTGCGGAAAATCAAAGAGATCCGGGACAATCCACAGGCCGTGCTGGAGATCACCGAGGGCAACCAGGGTGACTTCTGATGGGGCTCCACGGGCAACAGGAACTGATCTCCAGGGCCGCGGAGATCTCCGCGGCCCTGGGGGACCCCCAGGTTCTCCGGCTGTTGAGCGAGCGAGACCGGGAGATCGCCGGCCAGCTTCTCCGGGTCATCGGCGGACGCAACCTGTCCGACAAGTTCTTTGCCTACTACCCAGAGACCGGGAAATTCGCCAGGACGAATTATCCCAAGCACATGGAGCACTACTGGGCCGGCAAGAAATACGACAAGCGGGCGTTGATGGCCGGCAACCGAACGGGCAAGACGATCTGCGGGGGCTACGAAACCACTTGCCATTTGACCGGCCTGTATCCGGATTGGTGGCCGGGTCACAAGTGGAACCACCCGATCGAAGCCTGGGCCGCGGGGAAGACCAACGAGACCGCCAAGAAGATCATTCAGGCGAAGCTGTTCGGGCGCCCGCTGCGGCTGGCCTCGGGCCGGTGGCGCATGGGCGGTACCGGATTGATTCCCGGGTCCTACATCCTCCACGACACCGCCACGTTCCGGCAGGGCATCCCGGGTCTGCTCGACGAAATCTGCATCCGGTACAAGGACTCCCAGATCGAATACTCGACCCTGGGCATCAAGTCCTACGAACAGAAGCGGAAGGTCTTCGAGGGCACGGAACAGCACTGGGTCTGGCTGGACGAGGAGCCGCCTCAGGACATCGAAGAGGAATGTACCATCCGGACCGGAACGGTCGCCGGAAAGGTGGTGCTGACGTTCACGCCGCTGGACGGCCTCACGGATGTCGCCACGTCGTACCTGCCGGCAGACCGCAAGCCGGTCAAGTGGGAGGAACACTTCATGCAGGTGGCCGCATAGATGCCTGAAATCACACCCGAGAGGTACCTGACTCAAATGGGGTGGGACGATGTTCCACACCTGACACCGGCTGCGAAGGCGAAGATGTTGAGAGAGACGGCTCCCCACATGAGGAACGCCAGGCGGACCGGAGAGCCCGCCCAGGGCAAGGGACGGATCTACCCCATTGACCTGGACGAGATCACCGTCCATCCGTTCCGGCTCCCCGACAACTGGCCCAGGGCCTACGGCTTCGATCCTTCCCCCGGAAACACGGCCGCGCTGTGGGGAGCGATCGACCCGAACGAAGACACGATCTACTTCTACTCGGAACACTTCTCCACGGATCTCCGGACCCGGACTCACTCGGATGTCATCAAGACCCGGGGCAACTGGATTCACGGGGTCTCCGATCCGGCCGTCCAAGCCATGATCGTGGGGGACGACGGAAAGAAGCTCCTCGACCTGTACGTCCAACAGGGTCTGATCCTGACGCTTGCGGACAACGCGGTCCGGACTGGCATAGCCAAGTGCTACGATCTGATGACAACCGGACGGCTGAAAGTCTTCAGCCATCTCCAGACGTTCCGGTACGAATTCCTGCTCTACAAGACCGACGACAAGGGCAGGATCATGAAGGAGCGCGATCACCTCATGGATGCGTGTCGTTACTTTGTGATGTCCGGCCGGGATGTCGCTCAGCCGGTTCCCAAGCAATACGTCGGTCTCACGGGTGGTGGGATGGCGCCGGCCGTCTCGGACACCAGGGTTGGGTTCTGATGGCGAAAAAGAAAAAGAGCACCTACCGCAAGGGCGATCGATTCATGACTCCCGACGAGTTCTACGTGGAGGCCCATGCCTACGCTCACGATCTCCTCGGCATGGTCCAAATGTGCGCGAGGCGCCGGCAACCGCTGGAGCAAGAGTGGTACAACGATCACCTTCAGCATGAAGGGGTCTACGACGACGAGACCCGCTCCCGGCTGGAGAAAAACCCGAATCTCTGCAAGCTCTTTGTCAACAAGACCCGTCCGAAGACCCGTGTCCTGAAAGCCCGCCTCGCCGACATCCTCTTCCCGAACAAGGACTACAACTGGGACATCGAGCCGACTCCGGTCCCCTCCATCGAGAAGATGGTCGAGCAAGACGAGCCCGATCCCCAAGAGGCTCCCATGGAGCATCGAGCCTACGTCCGGGCCAGGAAAGTCCGGGACGCCGCCCGGGAGAAGGCCGAAGGCATGAAGCGGGAGATGAGGGACCAACTGGAAGAGTGCGACTATGAGTTCGTCGGAATCCGGGTCATCGAGCAACTGACGAAATACGGGGTGGGCGTGTGCAAAGGGCCTTTCGCCGACTGGCGCCGGAAGGAAAAGTGGGTCCAGGACGAGAACGGCGACTGGCGCATGAAGGACCTGCCGGACGACCGGCCGGCCTATGAGTTCGTGGATCTGTGGACGTGGTTCCCAGACATGGACGCCACGACGCCGGAGAACATCGAGTATTGCTTCGAGCTGCACCGGATGTCGAGGACGGATCTCCAGAAGCTGGCGAAGCGCGATGACTTCGATTCGGACGCCATCCGCAGGGTGATTCGGCAGAAGCCGGACGTGGCCGATGGAATCGACCAGTTCACGAAATACCTGAAGATCGTGGACGACACCTACGAGGACGGGCAAGAACAGCGGTACCACGTCTTCGAGTACCACGGGCCGATCCCCTACGACACCTTCAAGATGCTGATGGAGGCCTACGGAAACAACGAGATCGAGGACCCCATGGAGAATCCGGATGACCCGCTGGAGACCTTCTACGGGGTGGTCTGGTTTGCCGGGGGGACGATCCTGAAGGTGGGGTACTCGCCGGACGAGGCGCCGGGAATTCCCTACTCCATGGTGAGGATGGATCCGACAAACGCCAGCCTGTGGTCCCCCGGGGTGCCGCGGCTTCTCCGGGACCCCCAGAGCGGCATAAACGGCGCCATGCGGATGATCTACGAATCCGCGGGTCTCACCGGCGTCCCGATGTTCGAGATCCAGCGCAACCTTGTGGACCCGGCCGATCACAGGTGGGAGATCGCTCCGCGGAAGATCTGGTACCGGAAGGGTTCATTACAGGACGGCGAGGCGATCCGGGCGGTTCCGATCCAAGGACAGATCCGGGATCTGGTCTCCGTGGTCAACCTGGCGAATCAGTTCATGGACGACGAGACCAATCTGCCGCTGGCGGCCCAGGGGGACTCCGGGAGCACGTCTCGGCAGACCGCGCACGGGATGTCTCTGTTGGTGAACGCGGTCAACATCATCTTCAAGTTTGCGGCCAAGTCGTTCGACATGGAATTCACCGTGCCGAACCTGAAGCGGCTGTACCACTGGAACATGATGCACAACCCGAATGAGAACATTAAGGGGGACATGCGTTGCGTAGCCCGTGGCTCCTCGGTGCTTCTGGTGAGGGAGATCCTGGCCCAGAACCTGATGATGCTCCTGAACCTGTCGGCCACGAACGAGAAGCTGGCGACGATGATCCGGTTGCCCCTGTTGATCCGGAAACTCCTCCAGGCTCTCCAGGTGGAACAGTACGACCTGGTCCTCACGGATGAAGAGGTCAAACAGGTCGAAACCGAGATGGCAGAGAATCCGACTCCGGACCCGGCACTGGAAGCCAAGTTGCAGGTCGCTCAGATGCAGCAAGACACGCAACTCCAGATTGCCGAGATGAACATGAAGAAAGAAATCTTGAAACTGGCGCAGCAAGAGGAGATGACTCTGGAACAGATCAATGCCCAGTTGGAGAGGGTTCGGATCGAAACCCGGGCAAAAGAACGACTTGCGGCCGCGGAACACGCCGCAAAAGAACGTCATGGCACGGGGATATAGTGAAAAGTGATTGATTTTGAGATCAAGCGACGGAAGATCCATGAGGAGATCGACGACATCAAAGAGTCGTTGGCCTCTGGAAAACTTGAAACTCTGGAGAGAGTTCACTACCTTCAGGGGAAGATCTCAGGGTTGAGAAACGCAATCGTAATTTGCGACACACCCGACATTCCGGAAGACCGAGGCGGGCAAGATGAGCGATCAAGACAAGGACGATAAGACGGAAAAGGTCGAAACAATCGACGCTGAAACCGACGAATCGTCCTTCGAGGATGGGTTCAAGGAAGGACTCCAGGACGATGGTGCTGGCTCCTCCGGCCGTCCCCCCTTGGAGAAACCGGACGACGGTGATGACGACTCGGACGACGATTCGGACGACAATGACGACGAATCGGATGAGTCCGGCGCCGAAGATCAGGACGGCGAAAATTCCGGATCGGATTCCGATGCTTCTCAGGACGAGGACCAATCGGATTCGACAGGCTCCTCCCCGCCTACCGACAAGAGCGAGGACGAACCGGGAGACCGTGAGGACGACGAACCGCCGAAGTGGTTCTCCTCTTACACGGAGAAACGGGACAAGGTCGAGAATGATCTCAGATCAGAACTCGGGCGGGTCAAGTCCGAACTGAAAACCCTGAAACAGGCGAAGGCATCCGGCTCCCAGGAAGAAAAGCCCGGGGGCGATGGCGACGACGATCAGGGTGAGGGGCAGGACGAGGAGTTTGAACAGGCACTCTCGCAGGTCGAAGAGGACGACCCGGAGCTGGCGAAGGTCCTGAAACTCGGTTTCGCACAAATGGCGAAGAGCCGGCGTACCGTTCAGGAACTCCAGAGCCGGATCGACACCTACGAAAAGGATCGGCAGCGGGGTGAAGAAGAGGAAGCCATCGCCAAGATCAATGCCGCCCACCCGGGCGGATGGGATCTCATCAACTCGAAGAAGTTCGAGTGGTGGGTGATGAAGCAACCCCTGGTGACTCGAAACGGGCTGTTGGCAACCGTCAACAACTCGGACAACCCTTCCGACTTCATTGAGGTCATTGCTCAGTACAAATCGGATACCGAAGAGCCGGCGAAAAACGAGGACGACGATAAGTCGGACACGTCCACCGGCAAGCCGGACAAGACCGAGAAATCGGCACTCCAGCGGGCGCGTGAAGCGCGGCGCAAGAGTACCCGGCAACCGCGGGTGAAACAGACTCCGAAGGGCGGGAATTCCGGAAAGAAATCCGAGCCCTCCTTCGAGGACGCTTTCAACCAGGGTATCCGTGAGTACAAGAAAGTGAACAGGTAGCAATGACAGGAAATCGAAATGAACACCTATGGCGAGATCGGAAATGCGACCGCCGGCTGGTACTCCGCGCAACTCCTGAGTCACGCTGTCCCCGTCATCATCCTTGAGCGGTACGGCCTCACCAAGCCTCTGCCCAAGAACCAGACCAAGGTCATCGAGTTTCGTCGGTCCAAAGCATTTCCCGCTGCGACGACCCCGCTGATCGAGGGTGTGACGCCGAATCCCTCGGATTTCGGTTACGACACCATCACGGTCCAGATCCAGCAGTACGGGGACTACTCGGAATTCACCGATGTTGTCGCCGATCTGTCCAAGGACAACGTCCTGCGGGACATCGTCGAGCGGCAGGGCGAACAGATCGGGGAGACCCGGGAAGCGTTGACCTGGGATGTCGTTCGGGCCGGGACTTCGGTCTTTTACGGCCAGGGCACGACTGCGGTCACAGCGCGGACGGGTATCGACGACAACTCGGTACTCGACGCCGCTAGGCAACGGGCGGTCATCTCTCTGCTTCAGCAGCAGAAGGCCAAGAAGTTCACCCGCGTCCTCAGCGGATCGGAGAACTACGAGACCTTCGCGATTGAGGCGTGTTACATCTGTGTCGGTCACACCGACATGGAGCCCACGGTCAGAGACCTGCAGGGCACCAACCAGAACGACGCTTTCACTCCGTACAGCCGGTACGGCGAGGGGATGAAGATGATCTCCCCGCACGAGTTGGGAAACTTCGAGCGGGTGCGGTATGTCTTGTCTCCGGACCTGACTCCCTTCCGGGGAGCTGGAGCTACGGCCTCCAATGCGGAGCAATTGAAGTGGCGTCATACTGGCGGAAAATTCGACGTGTATCCCCTTGTGTACCTGGGGCGGGAAGCCTATGGCTGTATCCCGTTGCGGGGCATGAAGGCGGTGCGTCCCATGGTCTTGCAGCCCAGGCCTCGCGGAGGAGACCCCTTGGGTCAGCGGGCATCGGCAGGATGGAAGTTCTACTTCGCTTGCACGATCCTGAACGAAGCGTGGCTCTGCCGGCTGGAAGTCGCTTGCCCGAAGTAAGAAAGGAAACATCATGAGCCAGGTACAAGAACAGTTCAAGATGGTCCTGATCGAACAGGCGGCAACGGCTCCGAACAAGAACCTTCATCTGAACATCGGATGGAGGCCGTCCATGGTCTGGGTCATCAACTACAAGGCGGCTGGCGACATGGCGGTCCAAGTGGACACGGACAAGTGGTCGGCGGCGGCGGATGCGGTGAACGGTGGTTTGAATTTCGGGAAGAACGCGGCTGTGGCCGCGGTCGGAACGGACGGAATCACCATCACGGACAAGGGCGTCACCCTCGGTACGGATGCGAATCTCATTCGGGAGGACAACGCGAACCTGATCGTGCTGTGTTTCCGGAACCTGACGGACATCGGCCTCCTCAAGGTGGCGGATGCTCCCACGGTGAAGGATTCCTTCGGCAAGGGTACGCAGTTTGACGGCCGGGATTCGAGTGGCAACCTGGATCTGGATTCTCCGAGTCAGTTCGGGAAGGTCTCTCTGACCAAGAGTGCCTGATCCGCGTTTGGGCCATCAAACTTTTAACCCCTGGGGAGCTCTTCGGGGCTCCCCATTTTCTCCAAGGAGTTGGCAATGAAGCCACTGGAAATGATCCCGGTCGCGGAGGCCACGGATCAGCAGATCGTGGAGTTTCTGGAAGCCCTGAACATCCCGGTCAGCGACAAGAAGCGTGGGAACCGATCGGCTCTCATGGCTGTCATGGAATCGGCTCAAGTCGGGCAACAGGGAATCTTCGTGGCAAATCCCGTGCGGACGACGGTCCCGGACTCTGGGGTCCATGACTTCCTGTCGGCCGAATGGGACGAGGACAACGAAACCTGGGTCCACTTGAGGATCCTTCCGGATGTCCGGGGCGGGGACGAAACTTCGCCGGTCTATGCGTCGATCAATTACGACAAGATTCACATGCCTCGCGGCGTGGATATCGTGGTGCGTGAGCGGTGGGTGCGGAATCTGAACCAGGCCCATGAAGGCCGGACGATCCAGTTCAGCGGATCGGAAGCCGACGCCGGTACCACGAAGAAGCTGGCGGAAGCGAAGCGAACCGAAGTCCAGAAGTACCCGTTCACGTTCTATGGAACTCTCGGGCGCGTCAAGGACGGTCCCCCGAAGAAGGTTCCTGCCGGCGCGAAGGTCTTCGCAACCGGCTAAGGGGAGCTTCGCCCATGGCGAACTACTTGGAACTGTGTCAGGCAACCCTGCGCGAATCTGACACAGGTCCTACCGCTTCTCTCGTCTCCATCGAGGACGCAAATCAGTACAACGCTCTCCTGGCGAAAGCCGTTCAGGAAGCGTGGCGCGATATCCAGGCCAGCAACGAAACCTGGGGCTGGCGCCAGAAGAACTTCACCCTGGAGCTCGTCTCCGGGACCCCTCGGTATGAGTGGAACAGGATGCGGCAGTCGTCCGGGGGAGAGGTATCCATCAGACGGTTCCACAACTGGATCATCCCGAATGAATACGGGGAAGGCATCCAGTGGCTCATCAGTAGCCCGTCGAACGATCATGCCAGCACCGTGGATCTGCCGCGGATTTCATGGCAGACCATGAGGTCCCGAAGATTCGCGTTGAGGACGGAAAATCGGCCCACGGCCTACGCCGTCTACCCGGATCTATCGGTCCGGTTTCACCCGACTCCCGACGACACCTACCGGATCTACGGAATGTATCAGTTGGGGCTCCAGATTCTGCGGGTTGATGGAGATATTCCGGAAGGGATTCCGGATGCCTACCACGATGTCATCAAGTGGCGGGCCGTCATGAATCTGCATTCCTTCGACAAAGATGCGGACGCGTACCAATTCGCCCGAATGAACTACCGGACAATCATGCAATCTCTGGAAAACATCTTTCTGCCGGACATGACGGTCGGGAGGTCGCTGGCATGATGGAAAGGAAATCGTTCCGGTTCATGGGCGGTCTGGATCTCACGTCCAGTTCTCTGACTCGCAACAAGCGGGCTGGCGCACTGATCGGCTGCATGAACTACGAATCCCGGGAAGAGGGGTACCGCTACATCGACGGATATGAGCGGTTCGATGGACGAAAGTCGCCATCCAATATTCTGGCGGACGATCCTGGAACAGAAGCTGAGAACACGGAAACCCGAAGAGAAGCGATCGGTGAGGTACCGGGAACCGGGGACATCTTCGGCGTCTGGCGGTTCAACAACAAGACCTACGCCTTCCGGAAGGACAGCGGGGGTACGGCTCGGATGTTTGAGTCCGGACCGGATGGGTGGGCAGAGGTTCTCCGTCAGTGGCAAGCGGAATTCACGACGGGAAATGGAAGTCCTCCTCAGCACGGCGAATCCGTGAGCGATGGTTCGGTGTCGGCCACTGTCGTGGGACTGTATTTGAAGTCGGGGTCCTGGGGAGACGGAGATGCAGCCGGAGTCTTGGTCCTGAGGTATTCCGGGGATAGCCGGTATTCGTCCAATGCAGACCTCATGGTGGCATCGGATAGTGGGCGAACCCTGTCGATATCCGGGACTCCTGAACGGCAGTCCCTGGGGACGGGAGAGGAATACGCTTTCTTCAACTCGAACTTCTATGCCCGTCATGATCTGGAGCGCATGTACTGGGTCACGGGAGAAGTTGGGGGTCACGTCTGGGAATGGGATGGAAGAATGCTTTTGCACTCGCCCATCGGGATTGATCAGGCCGCACCCAAGTTCATTGCGGCCCATTCGGATCATCTCTTCATCGGGTACGAGGAAGGAAGCGTGATCCATTCGGACATCGGGAATCCTCGAGCATTCACTGCGGTCGGAGGAGCCACGGAGATCGGGATCGGGGACCGGCTCACAGGCATGATTCCCGGATACAAGGGGAGGATGTTCCTCTTCGGCCGGAACCGGACTGAGGTGCTGACCGGTACATCGGCATCGGATTGGAGAGTCGTGACCGTCAGCGAGGAAGCGGGCGCCATGAAAGGGACTGTGGTGCTCATGGATCAGCCGACGTGCCTTGATGATCGAGGCATGAGAAATGTCGCCGCGGTGGAGGCGTTCGGAGACTTCGACATTCACACCATGTCGAAGAAGATTCGACCCCTGTTGGATTTCAAGCGCGATGGCGGGATTCTCCCGGTGGCCTCGGTGCGAGTAAGGCGGAAGAGCCAGTACCGGATCTTTTTCAACGATGGGGAAGTCCTGGTTGCTTCCTACATTCAACGGGGACCGAACCTGTCGGTGGAGTACACCCGGAGCTCGTTCGATCTCTCCGACTCCCAGGGGAACGCAACACTGGGTGTGGTCCGGTCTATCTGCTCGGTCGAGGACCGGGACGGCCGGGAGCGGATCTTCTTCAGCATGAAGAACTCTGGTTACGTCTACGAGATGGACCGCGGCGATAGCTTTGACGGTCATCGTATCCAGGGGTATTTGAGGTTCCCTTACAACGATTTGGGCACCCCAGAATGGGTGAAGAGGTTCCGCAAGGTGAGAATCAATGTGGATTCGACGTTGCGGTCCAAGTTCTCGGTGGCGGCGGACTTTGACGATGATGCCGTTGAAGGAGAGAGAGGGAATGTCTTCGAGGCGTTGGGACCGTCGTCCATCTGGGACGAATATTCGTGGTCGGAATTCTACTGGGCAGCGTCGGCGAAAAGGATCGCGGAAAGTCGGATCCACGGGCGTGGGAACACAATATCGCTTGTTCTCTTCTCAGACCCGTCGACGATCCAGCCGGCGCACATCTTTTCGGGCGCCACTGTCTTTTTTGATCGAAGGCGGGTGAAGCGGTAATGACGTACTACGAGCCTCGCAACCTGCCACAGGACTTTCAGAGATCAAAGGCGTCTCTGGTCTCCGGAGAACTCAACCGGATCAAGGATGCCTTCGGAGGTATTCCTCCGCAAAATGATCTGGTAGGGGGGGTTTTCCTCCTCGCGGAAGAATCCACGACGAGCGTTGCGAACACGTACGTTCTGGTATCGGAATATCCGATCACGTCTCTCAAGAAGGGCGTCACGGTTCGTTGCGTTTTCGTCAATTCCAACACGGGACCCAGCACGGTCAATGTCGACGTGACGGGCACCAAGGACATCCGGTTGGTGGATGGGTCGGCCTTGGAACAGGGAGCAATCCATGCGGGTCGGCCGCATGATCTTTTCTACGATGGGAATCGGTTCCTGCTTCTGAATCCGGCCTCGGGTGCATTGTCCAGCATCTTTTTCAGTGAGATCGTGTTGCGACGATCATTCCGAATCAACGAGAAAATCACGGCCTTCACGTTGCCGGATGCTGGAGGGGGATCATCTCCGTACACCTACTCGGTCACGGGGTTGCCGTCAGGACTGGCGTTTGATGATACGGATCGTGAGGTGACCGGGACCCCCGATGTGTTGGGAGAAAGCACCGTCACGTATACGGCGACGGACTCCAACACTGCGACGTATTCGATCCAGTTCAAGATCCAGATCGTGGCGAGTGTTCTGACGCTGGGAACAGAGACCGATCGGTCCATCACTCAGGGAGTGAGTTACGAATACACTCTAGGGGCGGCGTCTGGAGGCAACTCACCTTACACCTATTCGGTCAGCGGAATTCCTCCGGGGATGATCTTCGACGCTGTGAACCGGAGATTGTACGGAACCCCGAACCGGCCAGGATTGTTTCGGGTGAGTTACGGAGTCACGGACTCGGGGACTCCATCTCAGACGGAATCCACTCAATTCGATATCACGGTGGCGGCAGACACCAGCCTGTCTATCCCGAATCTTCTGCCTCGTTCGGCGGTCCCCAATCAACCCATCGGAACATTCACACTTCCAGACGGTCAAGGTGGAGTTCTTCCGTACACGAGAATCATTCTTGGTCTGCCACCGGGCCTGACATTCGATGAGGACTCCAGGCAAGTCACGGGGACCCCGGAACAAGCGGGTAAATTCACGGTCACGTACAGGATCCAGGATAACCAGGGAACGCATGTGGATGCGACGTTCGACTACACGGTGGCAAGCCCTGGTCGGCGTTACGTGTTCGTCGTGGACACTCCCACGGAGGACATATCGGCGTCCGAGATTCAATCCGGCGTCGACTTCGGCGCGGACTCCACGGAACTTGCTACGCCGGAATATACCGGGAACAAGGTGATCTGTGTGGCTCAGCGTCAAAGCCAGGATGATCTGACGTACATTTCGTTCGGGACGTTCGGAAACAACATCTCGGATTTCCATAAGAAGATCTATACTCGATCGATTGAATCCATTGACCATGAGATCTGGGCCACGAATCGTGCCCAGGGAACGGTCTATTCCGAGCATCAACTGACGGTGAGGTAAAGCGATGCCGTATGTTCCCGGTCCCGTGAGGCCGACAGTCGATGGCGATGAGGTGGTCCGCGCCGAAGAAGTGCATCTCCACCCGAGTCCCGCCTACGACGGTTTGTTGAACGGGAAGACCATGGAAAATGTGGAGGATCTGGCCCAGGCGGTGGACGATCTGACACTGACAGACCCTTTTGATTTGCACGACGACGTGACGACCATCCTTGGTTCACCCAGTGGGTCCGATCGGCTCGTGGCGTCCGATGAGAGCGTGAAAGGGAAGCCCAACCGGTACATCCCCCTTTCGAGTCTGAGGACGTGGTTGCAGAACAACTTTTCGCTGGCAGCTTCGAGGATCACCGGAACTCTGGCGGTGGGACGCATTCCTTCTCTCGCGGCGTCAAAGATTACGTCCGGGGTTTTCGCTGTTGCTCAGATTCCCGCTTTGGCGATCTCGAAGATCACGGGATTGCAAACGATTCTGAACCGTGTCCCCGCCGCCACTCCGGGAAACAACAAGATTTGGAGGACGGATAATGCGGGCGAACCGGCGTGGCGTGATGCTCCCGCGGCTGTAGCGGGTTCCGTATCAGTTCCTCAGTCCATCACTGGGACTCTGGCGAGCACTGGTTCTGTGGCAGCGGGTTCAAAAAAACAGATCAACGTGTCGGCGGTGGGTTCGGATGGAGGGCACGCTGTCGCCGCAAACAACAAGCTCACCATGAAGGCCGGAGTCTTCATGATCACCGGAACGATCAACTGCAACGGGACGGACCGGACCGGTCCGACGTTTCAGGTTGAGGGGACCGGGGTTGAGGTTCTCAGCCGGAAGAATCCATACCTGAGAGATTCAAACGCTGCGGTGGACGTGAACCGGACTGTCGTGTTTCACGTGGATCAAGCGGATCGCGTGGTCACCTTGTCGGCCATGAACTTTGACGTGATCGAGAATAGCTCGTCATTTTCGACTCAGAGTTTGACACTGAGTTCCGTGTCCGACTTGACGATCATTCCTCTTGCCGCATCCGGTCCCAAGGGAGACAAGGGAGACAAGGGAGATCAGGGCGGAAACTTCGACATTCACGACGACCTGGACACGGAGCTGACGTCGCCGGATCAGGCCGACCGGATTCCGATTTCGGATGAGAGCGTGTCTGGGGATCCCAACCGGTACATCCCCCTTTCGAGACTCAGAACGTGGTTGCAGAACAACTTTTCGCTGGCAGCTTCGAGGATCACCGGAACTCTGGCGGTGGGACGCATTCCTTCTCTCGCGGCGTCGAAGATCACCGGCCTGGCGACGGTGGCGACATCGGGCGACTACGACGACCTGAGCAACAAGCCGAACATCCCGGCTGCCGCCACCGGCTTCGACATTCACGACGACCTGGACACGGAGCTGACGTCGCCGGATCAGGCCGACCGGATTCCGATTTCGGATGAGAGCGTGTCTGGGGATCCCAACCGGTACATCCCCCTTTCGAGACTCAGAACGTGGTTGCAGAACAACTTTTCGCTGGCAGCTTCGAGGATCACCGGAACTCTGGCGGTGGGACGCATTCCTTCTCTCGCGGCGTCGAAGATCACCGGCCTGGCGACGGTGGCGACATCGGGCGACTACGACGACCTGAGCAACAAGCCGAACATCCCGGCTGCCGCCACCGGCTTCGACATTCACGACGACCTGGACACGGAGCTGACGTCGCCGGATCAGGCCGACCGGATTCCGATTTCGGATGAGAGCGTGTCTGGGGATCCCAACCGGTACATCCCCCTTTCGAGACTCAGAACGTGGTTGCAGAACAACTTTTCGCTGGCAGCTTCGAGGATCACCGGAACTCTGGCGGTGGGACGCATTCCTTCTCTCGCGGCGTCGAAGATCACCGGCCTGGCGACGGTGGCGACATCGGGCGACTACGACGACCTGAGCAACAAGCCGAACATCCCGGCTGCCGCCACCGGCTTCGACATTCACGACGACCTGGACACGGAGCTGACGTCGCCGGATCAGGCCGACCGGATTCCGATTTCGGATGAGAGCGTGTCTGGGGATCCCAACCGGTACATCCCCCTTTCGAGACTCAGAACCTTCGTCCGGTCCGGGTTCACCGTGTCGTCGATCAACAACCAGCGGTCCGCCGGCAGCGCCGTGAAGATCTGGACCGGGACGGTGGCGCAGTACAACGCCATCACCAACAAGGACGCCAACACTTTCTACGTGCAGACCTGATCCATGCCGTTCAAATTAGGGACCACGGACATTGCGGCGATTCACCTGGGCACGACGCGGGTGAAGAAGATCTCACTGGGGAACACGCAGATCTGGCCGGAGGCCACCTTGCCGGACGCCGTGGCGCCGAGAGCGATTATCAATCGCATTCCGGATGGTGCTGTCGGGACGACGGTCGTCCTGGGCGTGACGGTCAGCGGGGGCACGTACGACGCCCTGGAGTATGCGTGGAGCGGGGAAGGGGAATTCGACGACGCCACGTCGGCGACGCCGACCTGGACCCGGCCCTCCGAGCGTCCGGAGGACGGTTTGGCAAGTGTGTCTGTGACGGTGACGGCGAAGGGGACGGGGACGATCGCCAAGGACGGCACCAGCGATTCGTGGAGTTCCGCGAGGAGTGCAGAGGTGACTCCCGGCTTGCCGGACGCCGTGGCGCCGAGTTCCGTGGTGATTGCTGCGGTGGCGAGCGGTCAGGAGGGGACGAAGGTCGATCTCACGGCAACGGTGACGGGCGGGACGTACGACAGCCTGGAATACGCGTGGACGGTGTCGGGCGGCAGCCTGAGTTCGGCCAGCGCGGCCTCCCCGAAGTGGACGCGGCCTGCGGTGGATGCCGACGGGACGGTGAACATCAACCTCACGGTGACGGCGAAGGGGACGGGGACGCTTGCCACGGACGGGACGAGCGCAGCCAAGTCGGCGGCGCAGGTGACGGCGGCGGTGACCGACACGCCGGTGACGCCGACCTTGCCGGACCCGGTAACGCTCAGCAGCTCCCAAACCTGGAATCTCCCGCCGGCCTGGGCGGGCGTCACTCGCATCAAGCTCACGATCGTGGGAGGGGAGCAGGGACAGCGTGGCGGTCGCGGTAGCGGCGGCACCAGATCGGCGGTGCCGAACGAATCATGTGTCGGCTTCGCTAATCCGAATCATCCGTGCTACACGGACGGCAACACTCAAGAGTGTTTTCCGAGAACGAGTTTTTCACTCAACACGGTGGGATTATCGGGATCGGCCGGGGGGGCGACCAGTGTCAGAATCGGCAGCGCCACTCAGAGCGCCAATGGCGGGCAAACGAAGACCGTGACCGTGGATCTTGGTACGGCGACATCCCTGGGGATCACCATCGGGGCCGGGGGACGCGGGGGATCCGGGGGGTATGGCTGGTGGGCCACATATAGTGGGACCTGCGGCGGGTCCTACAACTACTCGACCTCGGAGAGTGGCGGCACTCGGGGCGGCACGGGAGCGCGAGGGGCGGCGGGCAGCGTGAAGATTGAGGCGGTGGCCTGATGGCGGATCGAATCGTGGATCTCCTGGAGACGGTGAGCGACAAGCGGAAGCTGATCACCCTGAGTCCGGCATCGAGCATCACGAGCATGAGGGCAGCCGTGCGGAAGGGGAATCCGTTTCTGCACGTGACCTTCGAGAACGATCCGGCCGAGCTCATCATCAACCTCAAGCGTCACTACGTCCTCATCGAGGATGATGCTGACGAGAAGATCGCAGAGCTGAAGGCGCTCCGGCCAACGATCACCCAAGGAATGAAAAATGGCTAGTGACCCCAGTAAGCTCAGCAGGATGGAGCGGTATCAAAAGCAAGTGTCCTCTGGAGGCGTGACCGGTGTTTCTGGTGGTCAGGCGGGTCAGGGTGGTTCTGGTCTCATCCGTCCCAAGATCGGGACTCCACCGACGAGCATCCAGCCCTCCGGGAAGCGACCCGGAGAAGTGATGGGAAATCAGGGTCCCAGGTCAGAGGGTCCCGTAGTGACTGGGAGTCAGCCTCAGCGATTGATCCGTCCCACATTGCAGGCGCCGAATACGTTGGTGTCAGAACGGGTCAACAAGCTCGTCTCCCAAGACTCTCCAATCATGCGGAGAGCCGCCACCCAGGGGAAGCAGTACGCCGCGTCTCGCGGTCTGCTCAACACCAGTCTCGGAGGGCAGGCGGCGCAGCAAGCCATCATTGACCGGGCCATGGAACTGGGTCAGGCGGACCACACGTCCGCCATGCAGAACTTCGCCGCCTCGATCGACCTGGCTCGATTTGACTCGGATTCCAACTATCGGGACCGGGTATTGGCTCAAGAGAAGCAACTGCGAGAACGCGCCCTGGATATCCAGGAAACGGGCCAGACTGCGGACATTGCCTTGCGGCGCGACAAGTTGTCTCTGGATACGGAACTGGGGCGGGGCCAACTGGGAATTCAGCAGAGCCGGTTGCAGTTCGACGAGAAGCGGTTCCAGTCGGACGAGGCTTACCGGCAGAAGGTGCTGACGCTCCAGGCCGACGAACAGAAGTTCCGGCAAGGTTTCGACCAGAAGAGGTTCGACTCGGATTCCGCCTACCGGCAACAGGTTCTCGCCCAAGAGAAGGAACTCCAGACCCGCAGGCTGGACCTGGATACCGAACTGGGGCGGGGCCGGTTGCAGTTCGACCAGCAGCGGTTCCAGTCCGACGAGGCTTACCGGCAGAAGGTGCTGACGCTCCAGGCCGACGAACAGAAGTTCCGGCAAGGTTTCGACCAGAAGAGGTTCGACTCGGATTCCGCCTACCGGCAACAGGTTCTCGCCCAAGAGAAGGAACTCCAGACCCGCAGGCTGGACCTGGATACCGAACTGGGGCGGGGCCGGTTGCAGTTCGACCAGCAGCGGTTCCAGTCCGACGAGGCTTACCGGCAGAAGGTGCTGACGCTCCAGGCCGACGAACAGAAGTTCCGGCAAGGTTTCGACCAGAAGAGGTTCGACTCGGATTCCGCCTACCGGCAACAGGTTCTCGCCCAAGAGAAGGAACTCCAGACCCGCAGGCTGGACCTGGATACCGAACTGGGGCGGGGCCGGTTGCAGTTCGACCAGCAGCGGTTCCAGTCCGACGAGGCTTACCGGCAGAAGGTGCTGACGCTCCAGGCCGACGAACAGAAGTTCCGGCAAGGTTTCGACCAGAAGAGGTTCGACTCGGATTCCGCCTACCGGCAACAGGTTCTCGCCCAAGAGAAGGAACTCCAGACCCGCAGGCTGGACCTGGATACCGAACTGGGGCGGGGCCGGTTGCAGTTCGACCAGCAGCGGTTCCAGTCCGACGAGGCTTACCGAAACAACGTCCTTCAGCTACAGCAAGACGAGCAAGAGTTCAGACAGAATTTCGATCAGGCGCGATTTGATTCGGATTCTGATTACCGGGACCGTGTTCTTCAGCAAGAGAAGGAACTGAAGGATAGGGCGCAAGCCTTGGACGCGGAATTGGGCCGCGGGCAACTTGAACTGGGCAGGAACCAGCAGCAGATTCAGCGGGAGCAACTTCAGCTTCAGAGGGAAGAACAGGAATTCCGGCAGAACTTCGACCAGCAACGGTTCATGTCTGATGATTCGTACCGTAAGACGGCTTTGGAACAGGATCGTCAGTTCAAGGTGAAGCAGGCGGAATTGCAGTTGGCGCAGTACGGACTAAATGTGAGCCAGTTGCGGATGCAAGAGCGATCTTCCGTGATTGACAAATACATTCATTTCCAGTCCAGCTATGACTCGAAATACGCATCCATCATGGCGAATCCTCATATTGACGCGGCGACCCGGACGCAGTATTTGCAGCAACTGGACAAGGAGTTCCAGCACAACATCAATACGATGATGTCCTTCTACAACATCAAGGTCGATTGGAGCACGTTCGGGGGAACGTCGTTGCAGCATCACACACCGAATCCAGTGCAACCGACATTGGGTCAGAATCTTGATCGTAACCACCCTGACTACATTCCGGCTCAGGGCGACGTGCAGCATCCCAGATGGAATCACTTCTGGGGTCCGAATGGGATCAATAACAGGGGGACCACAACCACCGATAGCAGCAACCAAGGTGGTGCCGGGGGCGGCGGTGGCGGCGGCGGCGGTGGCGGTGGCGGCGGATCAGGTCGAACGAAGAGCCAAGTACAGACCGACATTGATGACCTGATGAAAAAGGATGATCTGGGCAAGGGAACTATGGTTCAGGTTGCTGTTAATAACCAAATGAAGGACCCTGAAAAGTACCATCCGGGAATCACGCAAAAAGCCAAAGAGCATGGGATTTCGGTGGAACGGGCTCTTCAAATTCTCAATGATCCGCGGATGAAGGATCTGATGAAGGAACACGGAAAGGCGACATCGTGACGATCCGGACGCCGGCCTACGGTTCTGATCTGGAGCCCCTGGTCAAGTTGATCTATGGACATCCGAGGTCTCGCGGGAAGGTGAAGCCGGGTGTCGCTCGTTCCCGTGTGGCCCAGTGCATCAAGCGCGGGAACACGAATCAGGGGATATTCACCTGTGCTCTGGTCTCGGAGGTCTCCGGCCGGGTCACCGGATTCCTGTACGCTGAAGAGCGAAATGCTTTCGACCTGGCCCATGGAGTCACTTTCATCGAGGTCCATTTTTTGATCGGGAGAAACTGTGCGGTACCGCTTCTGAAGGAACTGAGGGCTCGGACGAAGAAGCGCATCTTGGTTCCCCAGTGGAATATCCTGGTAACGGAGAACACTTTCAAACGGCTGATCGGACCACTCGGTCCTCAGCGAATGGCGACGGTGTACCAGATTTGAATTGGGGAGATGGTAGAATGGAAATCAGTGTTTGACACGCTCTACAGTTCTACGGGCAAGGCGGCCGGGACTTTTGCCGCCGATGGCATAACGTGGGAGGTTGCTCCGAGCGTGCCATCAGAACTGTTCAGGGTCTAGATGCCGGAACCCGACATCTAGACATTTGGACAAGTCCCCTTTGAAAGGAGGGTAGACGCCTTCTTTAAACGAATGTTCAAAGCAATCGGGGGGTTTTTCAAGAAGGTCGGGGGAGTCGTGTGGAAGGGAATCAAGGCCATCGCCAAGGGCGTAAAGAAGGTCGCTCCCTACGCAATGATGGCTGCCGCGGCTTTCTTCACAGCCGGGAGTGCTCTGGGTCTCGGAGGCATCTTCGCGGGCGGATGGGGGGGAGCCGTGTCTACGGCCATCTCCAAGCTCGGGATCGGCGGGACCCTGGGGAACATCCTGGGTGGCGCCGTCACCATGGGCGGATATTCCGCCATGGCGGGAGGTGCTGTAGGTGGGCTTCTCGGCGGTGCCGAAGGGTTCCAGTCGGGCGTCAAGTCAGGTGCCCTTCTGGGCTCCGTGACGGGCGGCGTCATGGGTGGGTTCGGTATCGGTCCTGGAGTCCAGCCCAAGCTCGGTAGCGGGGCGGCTACGGGCGGTCCCCAGGATCTCATCGGGTACGGTCAGGCCGCAGGACCTGCCACTGGCGGGGCGGCTTCCGGGGCTGGCACTGCCGCAGCGACGGCGGGAGCCGCAGCGGGAGGCGGGCTCATGAAGGGCATTTTCGGCCAGGGAGGATTCCTGGAACGAAATCAAATGCTCCTCGGGCCGATGCTCCGCAACATCGGAGCGGCGCTCATGGGCGACTCCATGATGGCGCGGGATGAAGCCTTGGGAGCGAACTACAAGGTGGACTTCTCCAAGCTCCAGGGACGGTTCGGAGGGCAGACTCCGGCGACTTCTCCTCCAGAGTCGGGAGCGTTGGCGGGAGATACGCCGACTTCTACCCCGTCCGCAAGCCGGTTGTCCCAGGCGGCGGACCGGATCATCAAGCCGTTCGGCCGGGACCCGGAAGAGTACGCTGATCCAGCAATGGCGTAGAGGACAACCATGGCACTCATGAAACAACCCATCGGGGGAGGTAGTCCCCCTTCTCCGGTGGGGCCAAATCCAGCGGCAGGTCCGGCTCCCGGGGGAGAGGCGGAATTCATCGCTTCGATGACGGGGGAAGGTTCGGCGGTGCAGCCGATGTCAGGAGATCCACCTGCCACTCCCATGGGAGATGAGGCTCCGGACGAAGCCCAGGTCGAACAGTTCCTGGACAAGTCGTATGAGTTGATCTACGGCGGCGACACGGCGGAGGGAGAGATGTCCAGTCCGGTATCGGCCATGCTGCGCGGCGGTCCGGACGGAGAGAAAGCCTCCGATCCCGTAGGGGCTCTGGCAGACACAGCCGCCACGGTCTCCTCCCGGGTGATCGGAGCCGCCCTCGAAGCGCAGTTCCCCTTGGACCCCGCTGCGGCGTTCATGGGGATGCAGATTCTCGTCGGAGAACTGGCCGACAACGCCGGCAAGGAAGGTCTCTACGACTACTCCCAGGAGGAAGTGAACGCGGCCGGAGTCCGGGCCGGGGAATCCCTGTACCAACAGACTGAGGGCATGGGTTTCTTCAATCAGGAAGAGATGGAAGGGGATATGAATCAACTTCAGTCCGATTCCCAGTCAGGTCAACTGGACCGGGATGTCCAAGAGATCGAGGGCCTGGAAGCGGCTATGGGAGGGGACACGGGAGGAGCAAGTGGCTCTACTCCGTAAGATCCTTGGTGGCGCTCTGAAGGGGGCCGGAGAGGGCCTGGAGCGCAAAGGTCAGTACCAACAGGCCATGAGTGGGATGCAGCTCCGTCACGCCTACCGGATGCGTGAGATCGGGGCACAAGCGTCCATCCAGAAGGGCTTGCAGGACGACCGACAGGAACACCAGTCTTCGGAACGGGGAAAGGACCGGGAGCATCAAGAGGGCATGCAAGAGGGCCGATTTGACCAACAGGACAAGCTGGCGAGCCAGGACCGGGAGTCCCGGGAGAAGATCGCTCAACAGCAAGAAGAGGGGCGTGATCGGCGGCATAAAGAGCTTCTGGGAGTGAGGAATGAGGAACTGGAGCGCCGCTACAAGCTCGATGAGAAACGCATCGAGAACGAGGAAAAGCGGCTGGAGATCTCCAGGGTGGATTCCGAATATCGCAAGTCCTACTACGACTTCATGACGGAGCGGCAAAAGAAGATCCTCAGCCAGAAGCCGAAGAAAGAGATCACCATGGAGAAGGTCTACTCCATGGCGAAGGAGTTTTCGAAGCAAGCCGATAAGGTGGATCCGGCTACCCTCACGGAGACCAAAGGCGGGGTCGATTGGGAGATGGTCGATACCATCATGGACCAATACCAAAAGACCGGGAAGCTGCCTTGGGACAATCTCATCTCTCCTGAGCGAATCATGCATCTGTGGAGGATTGGCAAAGAGCAAGACCCCTCTCTCGATTTCGAAGGGGTGAAATCGAAACTGATGGGTGCCGGTCGGATCATTCCGGAGTCCGTCTACATGCGGTTGAAGGACATGCCGGATTTCCAGTTCTTGAACGGGGAATGATGTGGGTGGATTTCGTGGATCAGTTCAGGACGACGGACTGGAAGCCTTGTTCTCTTCTCCTTCGCAAGATGATGGGCTGGAAGCCTTGTTCTCCAATCCGGTTCAGGACGACGGACTGGACTCTCTCTTCGGGTCCCCCCCTGCCCGAGACACACTTCCCCTCTCCAAACCTGATCCGGTAGTCGCCGGCCCTGAAAAATCCTACTTTGAGGCTCCCATCGAATCCCTCTTCGGAGGGGTCAGTGCTTTGCTCCGCGGAGCGACCGATCAGATCACGTCCGGCAACTTCGACATGCTCGGCGGGGCCGTCGAAGCCATCGGCCGGGTCAAGGGATCGGACTGGGCTCAGCGGGTCGGCAAGGACATTCAAGAGTGGGCCGAATCCAACAGGTCGGAAGCTCCGATGACCCGGGATCAGGTCAATGATCTGAGGTCCTTCATGGAGTACGGCGGCTATGGGGTCGGTTCCGCCATGGGCACGATCGCTCCCATGATCGGGTCCGCACTCATCCCTTATGTCGGAGGTCCTGCGGCCGTCACGTTGGGAACCGCCATGTCCATGGGAGAGGCCTATAAGCAACTGGTCGGCGAGGGAGTGGACCCGGATCTCGCCGCAAAGACGGCCCTGCCTTTGGGCGCCGCCATGGGTGTTTTGGATCGGGTGGGTGTCGGCCGGATCATCGGTTCCTCGCTGAAGCGGAAGATCCAAGAGAGAGCCATCGAATCCATCACGAAACAAATGGCTCGATCCGGACTGGAGAGTCTGCGCGACGAGGCGGTGACGGAAGCCGCTCAGTCGGCCCTCCTGGAGAGTACCGCTGCGGTCCTGACGGGCAACACGGACCTGAAGGAGAGGACACTGAACGTCCTGGAGGAAGGGGCTTTCGGCGGCATCGGCGGCGGCATCACAGGCGGCGCCATGCGTGGGGCACACTCCGCTCTGTCTCGGAAAGAGAAGATCCAGCAAGCCGGAGACGTGGCCGCTGCCGACGCTCTGGAAACCCCGGACTCCTCACCTGACTTTGAGCGACTGGTCGGCGAAGGCGAACAGATCATCAATGAGTCTGCAGGTGGCTCCGCTCAGTCAAACGTGGAACTCGATAAAAGGGGCATCCCGAAGATCGGGGAGAAGGCTCTTCATCACTGGGGCGACGAATCCCGGGAGGTCACGATCCGGGGCTATGAGCCAGCTTCTGTCCATGACGGGGTGAAGTTGCCGGCACGGGTCTTCTATGAGACCGCGGATGGGATCGAGCACTCGGCACGGATGCCCATGAACGAGATCGAATCCCTGGAGCCCGTCCGGTCCATTGAAGTGGACATCGAAGCCGAGGAAGCCGCCACGGATATGGACCTGTTCCGAGACAAGGTGGAAGAACTCGGGGCCAAGCTGCCGGACGAAACCATTCAGCGGAACCTGGAGCGGATCAAGGCCCAGTTGATCGAGGACATCAAGCCCGAGCAAAGACCGCTTTTCGAGAAGTGGCTCCAGAACGAATACGATCTCATGGAGGCCAAGCGTCAGGAATCGGAACAGGCTCGGGTGGAGCGGGAACAGAACCTGGACGACGAGACCCTGGCGCGAGATGAGCAAATCGTGTTTGACCGGGAAGTGGAAGATCTCCGGGTCCGGTACAAGCGGCTGAACGAGGAAGAGGTCTCCAGCCTGGAATCGCAGGTCCGGCAGGACATGGAACTCGGGGCGGATGATGCGGTGCCGGCGAACCGGCGCAAGTCCTACTCGAAACTCCTGAAGCTGAGACTGGATCGGAAGAACACGGAGAAGTCGATTGAGGAGTTGGGCGAGCCCACTCCCACACAGAAGGACGTGGTGGAAGAGAAGCCGGATGCCCAGGGCAATCTGCAAGCCGACACCATCACGATCAAGCCGGATCAGATCTCCAATGTGGAGGACCTGAAGAAGGCGTGGGTCGATATCCCCCAGGAAAAATTCAGCGAGATCGAATCGTCCGTCCGGAAGGAACTGAACCTGGAACCGGGGGAGTCCACGAAGAAATTCCTGGACACGATGCGGACTCGACTGAATCAGGAACAGACCCGCATCTCGAAACAGAAACAGTTGGACGCTCCGGCTCCCAAGGTCAAGAAGAAACCGGCTCGCAAGAGGAAGCCGAAAGAGCCGGTGGACTACATGCCCGATCTCCCAGGGATGCCCGCGCCGACGCCGGAAGTGGCGCCGGAGTCCGGAGCTCCGGTTCCCGTTCAGCAAGGGAAGCCCGAGGGCGGTGAGTACCGAATGGACATGAGGTCCGGCGACAAGTCTCACACCGTCCGGGATGAGATCGTTGAGGCCGACACGCTGATCCCGTCAAACAAGCTGGAGGGCGGTGAGGTCGGCGGGCCGAATCCGAAGTATCACGGGTGGCTTCAACCCCGGTGGCTCCTGGACGCCGCGGAGCGGGCCAAGATCGGGGGCATTGCCCGGAACCTGAAGCCGCACTGGTTGGGTTCCGGATTCATGTTCCCGGACGAGGGATCTCCGGTGGTCGCCGGGGACAATATCGTGGAGTCCGGGAATGGACGTGTCCTGGCAATCATGATGGCCTACCAGGGCGGCAAGGGGGAGCAATACCGGAAGTTCCTGAAGGATCAGGGATACGACGTGGAGGGCATGAAACAGCCGGTCCTGATCCGGCGCCGGACCAACACCCTGTCCAATGATGAGAGGCGGTCTTTCACTTCGGAAGCGCAGTTCCCGGCCTCGGCTACCCTGGGTCCCACAGGCCAGGGAATCTCGGATGCCCAGTTGCTTGGACCTGAGATCTACAGCCGGTACGAAGGCGGGAAGATCACCAGTCGGAAGAATGTTCCGTTCGTGAGGAAGTACCTGGAACTGTTGCCGCCGACTCAACTCAACGATGTCATCACGTCTCGGAAGCGTTTGACCGCCATGGGCAAGGTGCGGCTGGAAACGGCTCTCCTGGCGAAAGCCCTGGACACCGGGAATCCCCAGGGAATCCGGGATCTCGTGGAGACCGTGGCGACTTCCGAGGACGACTTCCGGAGGGCGATTCAAGCCGGGGTCATTCAGACTGCGCCGGCGTGGATTCAAGGACGGGAGTCGGTCAAGAAGTTCGACAAGGGGCAGGACCTGACTCAGAACCTGGCCGACTCCATCGAACTGGTGGCGGATGCGGTCTGGAATAACAAGCCCATCGAGAACATCTTCAAGCAGGCCTCGGTGACGGACCCCAGAGTCTCGGGCAAGCGCGGGGAACTCAACAAGGCCCTCATCAATTACGCCTTCTACACGCGGCGACGGGGGACGAAAAAGGACGACTTCCGGGACGACGGTCGCTACAAGAAGAACGTCGGGAACCTGATGCTGAGGCGGGTGGACGAGATCCGTGGGAGGCTCCAGCATCTCGCGGAGACCATGGGCAAGTATCAACCCCGGAAAGACATCTTCGGGGCGTCTGGCGGGAAGAACGTCAGGCGGTACCGGAAGCCCGTTACCGAATTGAAGCGGCTGGCAAAGAAGGCCATCAAAGAAAACGATCAGATCCTATCCGACGTGAAGGCTCATAACCGGGCCGTCATGGAAATGAAGGGGGACCGGAAGAAGCTGGACGATGCCATCTTCGCCATGGCCGGCCGGAGAAAAGGGAAGTTCAAGTCTGCCCGCAACCGGGTCAACCGGGCTCTCGAAGCGGGCAAGGCAGACGAGGCTCGACAGATCCTCACGGACACCCTGGGCGAGATTCAAGGGGGAAGCGTCCAAACCCAACATTCCCGTCAGAAGCCGACGATCAGTGACACCATGATCCGGGAGCGTGGAGAGAAGGAGCCCACGAAGAAAAACTTCAAAGATGTTCTGTGGGTGGATCTCCCCAGTAAGGATCTGGAATATCGGCGCGTTCCTCCCAAGGGTGTGACGCCGGAAATGAGAGAGGACTTCACCAACGATGCCGAGGGGGAGGCCGCATGGAAGGAATACTCCCAGGGTCCGATTGAGTGGCGCGTGGCGACTCCAGCGGCGGCTACTCGGATCGCCCGGGGAACGAACTGGACGGCCAAACAGTTGAGATCTTGGAGGATTGGAACTGTCTCCAAGACGGGACGGCTCTACAATGTTTTCCGGCGCCCTCCGGCCGGTGGAGTCACAGAGTTTGACCGCCAGGGGATCAGGGAGGAATCCGAGCGATCGTCTACTGTACAGCAATCCCGGTCTCGGAAAGAGATCGTAAAATCAAAGTCTGAAAAGATTGATCCGAAGTTGATCGAGAAATTGTCCCGGACGGCCCAGAGAATAGTTGGGAATCAAGGGACGAAACTTTATGTGGACGATTTCTTTTTGGACAGTCCTCGATCCGATGCAGAATTCCATCCCGAGGGTAGAGGACTCATCATTCTTTCCCATACTGCACTCGGCAACAATGAAGGTCGAGCCAAAGGACTTCTGAATCACGAAGTTCTTCACGCCCTGAAATACTTGAAGGTCTTCACAAATCAGGAATGGAATGTCCTGAAGAAAGCGGCCCAGAAAAACGATTGGGAAGGTGTATTTGGAATTCGAGACCGATATGAACATCTGTACCAGTGGAGCCGGGATAAGGACGGAAAGTGGGAGAAGATCCCTGTGGAATACCCATGGGGAGGAGGAGCCATTGAGGAGTCCATTGCTCATGCCTATGAAGAGTGGGCGGCAATACGGTCCGCTTCCCGGGTCTCAGGGGTCAGAGGATTGGTGAAACGTATTTTCACCCGAATTTCTCGGTTCATGAGGCAACTACGTTCTGGTCTGCAAAAGCAACCTGGGATAGCCCGTAGTGTCGAAGAAGTATTCAAGAGGATCGAATCAGGAGAGGTCTCTCGGCGCACACGGAAAACACCCACGGAGCCTCCGGGACCGTTTGATCCCATCGAGTCCAGGGGTGGTGTGTGGCAGTTCAAGGACAAGGTCCGTCAGCAAAAGTGGGATGAGGCGATCGCGCCGCTGAAACAGAAGAAGGTCCCGATCAAAGAGAGGATCAAGGCGGTTTACGAAGCAGCTCGGGATTCGTTCATCACGCCGGTCAAGGGACTTCCGAATCAGAAACAGTGGATTCGGGCGAACGAAGCGATCCGCCATCTCAAGGCCTCCTACCAGTATTCGCTGAAACAGTCCCAGATCTACTCGAACCGGGTCTACGACGGGCTGGACTCAACGCAAGTTGAGAACATGTCGAAGCTCGCCATGATGCTGGATGCAGCGGATGATCTCCGGCTCGGGAAAGAGAATCCCTTCTACTCCGATACCAAGGAACTAGCGACGGATCAGAAGCAACTGATGGCTGCACTCCGCAAATCCAACTCCGGAAAGAAGGTCCTGCGACGGTTCCGGTTGCGCCAGGAACTATTGCACCAAGTCGGCCAGAAGCTGGTTCAGATCGGCGCCATGTCGAAGAAGACGCTGAACTCCCGGCAGAATTACATGTCCCACCAAGTCCGGGAATACTACGAACAGAACGACCGCTTCGAGCGGGCCTTCGATCAGATCATCAAAAAGAAGAGCGTCATGTCCAAGGCGCGGGTGTTCCAGCGGGAAGGGACGAGCAAGCTCTACAACGTCCGGCTCCCGGAGGTCGATTTCCAGTACACGAAAAAGGTGTACCGGATGATTAACGAGGACGCCATCAAAAAACAGTTCGGCGAGTACGATCGGCGATCCGACATCATCACGGCGGCGAAGGAAAGGAACCGATCCGGACTGAACCAAATCGTCTCCCGGGAGGTCCGGAAGATCCCTCGGTCAAAGATCCGTCAGCTCCCAGGCCAAGAGAGAATCGGCTGGAGAAAGAAGCTGCGGTCCGTCAAGACTCTGGAAGACGCCGTGGCTCTTTACCGGATGAAGGACCTGCCGAAGGACATCAAGGGAGCCATGGACGCCTTGCCGACATTCGGTCTCCTGAACCAGAACCGGAAGAATATCGGGATGGGTTTCTCGAACCTGGGCAAGAGCCTGAAAGGAAAGGTGGACCAAGTACCGAAGGAATTCCGGAAGCTGGCGCGGGGGATCATCGAGGCGACGGGAGCCAAGGACGAGAGGACCGGGGACTTCCTCGGCTGGCTGTCCGAGAGTGCTCCGGAGTCCATGTCCGAAGCGACTCGGAACGCGGGCTTCCTGCTTCGGCAGTTCTCCATGAAAGGGCAGATCGCCCGGGACTCCCTGGGCGATTCGTGGGTGTCGAGCCAGAACATGCAGCAAGCCCTGGAGAAGCTGCATGACACCCATCCGGAATTCTCCGATTTGCAGGTCCATCAACCGGACCCCGGGCAGGTCTTCTACAAGGCCATGACGGTGCCTCAGAAGCTGGCCGACGTCACCCTCTCTCGCGTGAACGAACTCATCAATGCGGGTCCGGACACCAAGGGAGTGCTCTTGAAAGAGGATCAGAACCTGTTGGTCCAGGTCGCCAAATCCATGCGCGGGACTCTCATCATGGGTGGGCCGAAGCACCAAATGGTACTGCCTCAGAAGCTGGCGAAAGCCCTCGGAGAGTTCAATGACCGGCAAGAGCAAATGTGGATCTGGAAGGCGCATAAAGCCGGGATCCGGCTGTGGAAACAGAGCAAGCTGATCCTGCCGTGGAACATCTGGAAATACTCCATGAGGAACATTTCCTCGGACTACGAGCATGTGATCCAGGCTCTGGGGAAGGATGCGGTCAACCCGGGCGAGATCAAGTCGTCGATCAAGCGGATTCGAGATTCGTTCTACACGTCCAAGACTCCCGACCGGGAATACATGATCGCTCACAAGTACGGGGTCCTCGACAACTTCCTGACGAGCGAGGTCCTGGCGTTCAGCCCGGATCTCTCCCAGTGGATGTCCAATGTCCAGCGGCCGGGAGAGATCCCGTCGTTGCCGCGGCGGGCTGGCCGGCGAGCGCAACAGGTCTGGAACAAGTACATGATGCTCAACGCCGCCCGGGAACAGGTTCTCCGGCTGGCGCACTTCAGCATCCTGCGGCGCAAGATCGTGAAGATGGCGAGTGGCCTGGACCCCACTCCCGAGAACATCGACAAGGTCATGAACAAGATCGGGTACGGAGGAACGAACCGGACCTACCTTGTGAACCTGGGAGACTGGGACCACGTTGCCGCCTACCATTCCCGGGCGAACCTGGGCGACTACGACAACCTGTCCCAGATCGGACAGTTCTTGCGAGAGTACGTCATCCCGTTCTGGAGCTGGCCGGAGGTCAACACGAAGATCTATTACCACTACGGACGGAACACCTGGGACGATATGAAGACCTACATGGGTCTGCCCATGAAGTCCCGGCTGAAGGTCCTGGGGATGGCGAAGCAAATCCAGAAGCGTCACTCCATGAGGACGCTGGCGCGGCTCTCCGTGTTCCCGCTCATGTACTACGTGGCGAACCTGGCGCATCCGGAAGAGGATGAGGCCATGTCGGACGAGCGCCGGCTGAAGCAACAAGTGATCCTGGGTCAGCGCGGAGACTTTCTCTGGATGGCGCCGAACGCCGGGGCGATCAATGATTTCTTTCGGTGGGTCAACTACGAATCGGCGATCCCTGCGATTGGGAAATACCTGAAAGGACAGGCCGATTTCGGGGACATCATCCGGGAGGTCATCTACGGTCCGATCAACATCGGAGCCCAGGGACTCACGCCGTTCTTCAAGTTCCCGGCCGAAACGATCTCGGGCAAACAGTGGTTCCCGGATGTCCAGCGGCCGCGGCCGATCCGAGACATGACCAAGCATGTCCAGAGATCCCTGTCCTTGGACAAGCCGGCCGACTGGTGGTACCGGCTCACGAACACCGGGCGCCCGGTACCGGACTGGACGCAAATGGCCGTGGCAACCCTGGTGGATACGGTCCCCAAGAATTACCCGTCTTATCAGCGCATCCGGTCCCTGGGGTACGATTTCAAGACGGCCCACTCCGGGGAGTTTGCCTGGGACGCCACTCGATCCGACAAAGAGATGGCGTGGCACTATTACAAGCTCGCCTTGAAGTACAGTTCCAGCCTTCCGAAAGCTGATCGCCGGCAGTACCTGAAGCGGTTCGAGAAGAACCTGATTGCCCATGGAGTGGGGCCGAACGAGAGGCGGGGATTCGCCCGCAGAGCTCACCCGCTCGGGATGCTCACCAAGTCGCAGCGGTCAGGGTTCTACAAGACGTTGGACGATCGTGACCGCAGGAACCTGGATCGTGCGGTAGAATACTGGCGAGGGACCTTCCTGGGAGGCGGAAAGTAAAAGTCGCAACAGGGTTCAACGGGAAGATCCGATCCAAGAAGCACGGGAAGTTTCATGTCCGGTGCGTAGACGGTACGCTTCATCCGGGACCCGAATGTAACCGGATCAGCTTGCTCTGCAACGGGTGCGAGGAGAAGACCACCTTCTGGAAACATGAGTTTAAAGCGAAACCGATCTACCGTTGCAAGTGCTCGGGGGGGCATCTTGGGTTCACGGTCCTACACCACAACCCGGTCCACTAAGCCGAAGAAGATCTCAAAGAAGAGCCGGTGGGAGGAGACCCTTTGGCTGTTTCTTTGCCATGAGCATCCGGACGACTGGGTCCGGGAATATCGGTTCCATCCGAAGCGGCGGTGGCGGTTTGACTTCGCCCTGATCCCACAGAAGATCGCGGTGGAAGTGGACGGCCTGGTCTACGGAAACAGGAAGGGCGGGCATCAAACCGCGCAGGGATTCGAGAACGACCGGGAGAAGGATATCCATGCCATGCTTCTGGGCTGGAAGGTTGTCAGGGTCACTCCTTCCATGGTAAAGAAGGGGACAGCCTACCTTTACATCGAAGAGTTGACTCACGCGGGGGCAAGGAAATGAACCTGGATCAGGAAGTCAGGGTGCCGCCCTTCGACCTTCCTGTGTTCCAGGTCCTGTCTCCCCAGGAAGAATACGTCTTGGATCACCTGAGCCCGGAAGCCCGCGACGACATCCTCCACGATCTCCGATCGGGGAAGGAAGCGATTCTCCCGACGTTCAAGAACGGAAGCTACCATGCCGTCCCCGTCCTCAAAGGCGGGAAGGTGCGGGCATTGGTGGTGTTTGGGATCGCCGGCTACGATCTGGAGAAGGGTGTGTGGTCCGGCTTCGTCGGTTGCCAGTTGAAGAAAGGACGGGTCTACATCCGGGCTCGTCAGGGAAATATCGAGATCAAGCGTCCGGTCCATAACACGGCGATAGAGAAAGCCCGGGTGAATCTTCTGAACGAGGAGATCATCGCCCTTCGACTCGATGCGTACAAGGTCTTCGGACCATGGGGGGGAGTATGAAGAAGTTGGCAATCGGATTGTCGTTGATTCTGTTGTTTTCGCTCGGCTTGGGGTCCGGGTATTTCTGGGCTCTTACCACGATCTCAGATCCGTTCGGTTCAGCCGGATTGGTGGCATCGGGGCTCCAGGAATTTGCGAGGAAGAAAGCCGCGGCAGACCGGAAGCGATACCGGGAGCACCAGGCGGAACTGAAGGCCTTGGAGGAACAGCGGGAGGCGGAAGTCCAGACCGCAAACAAAGAGCGTCAGAGGGCAGAACGCCGACTCAAATCCGTGTCGAAGCGGTACTTGGTACAGATTCAGGAACTGGAAGAGAAGGTTACGGTTTACGATCGTCAAATCGAGGATCTGGAGCCGGTTGTACTGGAGCAAATCAAGGATGCTCCCGAGCCGGTCCAAGCCAATTTCTTCCAATTGAAGAAGGCCTACACGTCCAAGATCGACGCCCTCACCCTGGAAAACGATGTCCTGAAGGATCTGCTGAAAAAGACTCAGGAAGTCAATATTAAGTTGGGCCAAGAGAACATCGCCTTGTGGAAACAGGTGGATGCAGCTCGCTCCCGTTACAAACATGCGGAAGCTCGGGTTCAGGAACTGGATGGGGCTCGTTTTCGATGGGGGCCGGGCGTCGCCGGCCCCCTGATTCGAACGGGAATCCCGGAGCATCCTTGGACCTGGGGAGTGGCGGCCGGAATTGCGTTCATGTGGGGGTAGTCTGCGTCAGTGGACGTTGATATTTTAGAGGACGTTTGGTAACCGGTTCCTATCCAAGGAGTCGTTCATGCTGAAAAAAGTTCTTGATAGCGACCAATCCACCAGTGAAGTTTTCACGACTCTGGGTGGGATACACTTCCTTCTCCTGGCAAATTACACCGGGTCAGAGGAGTGGCAACTGGAAATCCGGAATCCGGACGATCCGACCGACTGGATTCCTGACGAGGCTACCTTTTCTGGGAACGGAGCAAAGGTCTGGTACGCCTCGGCCGATGTCTACTACCGAATCACAGGTGGGGATCAGGGGGCCAAGGCGTGGATCGGAACTCTCCAGCCGAAGCCCGGGGTCAGTGAACTATGACAGGTGACTCCCGAACTCTAGCCGGATTTGGTGTCTCTCGTGGTCCCGGAGGCGGCGGAAACGCCAGCGTCGGCGTGCTGCTGCGTCAAGCGGGCGAGCATGAGAAGGGCATCTTCATTTCGCACTCCACTGGCACTCTGGCGTGGCACGCGCAGGGCGAGCAGCGGAGCGCGGAGGAGGCGGAGGTCCGGGCGAAGATCACCGTGCTCGGACGCAACAATGCGAACAAACTGGAATGGTCCCTGCCCAGCGAAACCGACTGGCCGGCCATTCCTCCGGAAGCGGCGAACCGCATGCCGATCTCCTGGACCAACACGGACGGCAAGCCGACGGGGCGGATTCCGTTCACGGGCGGTCCGGGGGTGACCCACGAAAGCTATTTGGACGTCACTCATCCGACGCCGGGGCCGTCCAACAAGCGCATCCGAATCTTCCACCGTCCGGCGACTGATCCGGGCGAGTACGCACGTGTGGTGCTCCAGGGCGAGGACGATTCCAACCCTGGAACAAAAATCGACGTGATGGAGGTCCGCTTCGCCACGCGGGGACTCATCGGGAACAACTACTTCGTCCAACCCCGCACCACGGGCGGATCCTCGGTTTCCACTCTTCTGCCCGGGCTGCGATTCAATGGCCACACGATCGACGTGGATTCCACGGTCACAGGGCTGAACCAATTGGCTCGGGGCAGCGTGAGATTTGTCGCCAGGAGCCTCGTCGCGGCCGGGACTCAGGCCACGCTCGATGTGGGCACGTTCCGCCTCACGGGCGGCACCCCGAGCGTGGGTTCTCCCCGAAATCTCGGCGTGGACATTGACCCGGACGACGGCGGGGAATTCCTGGACGTGGCGTTGGAAGGAGCCCAGGCCGCCGATGTCACCGTCACGATCCGTCACAACGAATCGGCGGCCGACGGGACCGTGGGGCCGGAAGCCGCGGGCAACACAGCCAACGCTCGAGTCTTCGGAGCCAATGGTTCGGTGACGCTCAAGACCATCGCCGACGCCATCAACAACCAGGCCGCCATCGGTGGCGTGAAGGTGGTGGCGGCTCCGGCCGACGGTGAGCGGTTCACGGATGCTGTGACGTTCGACGACAGCGATTCGGAGACGATCACGCTGACCGGCGGCGCGGCCAACGACAACACGAGCCTATCCGCCACGTTCACCAGCGGGACTCTGAACGTCTTTGCCGCGTCCACGGACAGCCTGACGGACATCGAGGACGCGATCGAGGCGCTGGATGAGTTTGGGGCGAGCGACGTCGTGAGAGCGCCCACGTCCGTGAACACGGACACCATCACCGGACTGGGGGACCGGGCCGAATCCCTCACCGATCCGGCGTTCCGGGTCCGCTTCCTGGGCGGGGCCGTCGTCCCTCAGCTCGGATTCAGTCGGCAGGCCTTCAGCTTTTTCTACGAGAACGGCGTGACGACGCTCAAGGCGCTCAAAGATGTGATCGTGGGGCAGACCTACGGATCGGTGGTGTCCGGGAAACCTGGACCCGATCAAACCATTGGAGCCGCCGATGTGGTCATCACGGGCGACGAAACGAACCTGGTTCAGGCCGGGAGCCTGCCGGCCAACCCGACCGGCGGACGGAACCACGTACCGGCCGGACTCATCGAACTGGAGGCCCGGCCCGATGACGAAACCGATGGGCCGAATATCCTCATCAAGTACGACGCCTCGGAAACCCTCCAGAACATCCTCGACGAGTTCACCGAGAACAACAACGGCGGGTTCGTCCTCACGATGGTCTACGGGACCAATCCGGACGCCAACCCGGAAGCGGCGCCGTTCGTCCGGAGCTTCCTCGTCGACGAGGCCGTGGAGAGCTCGTCGACGGCGGGCCTGAATCGCGGCCAGGTGGACGCCCGGGTCCAGGCGCTGACGAAGGGTTACGCACTTCGGGGCGGCGGCGACGTGGCCGAGAGCGACATCCCGGACGCCATCACGCGTGACTCCGAGGTCACGTCCATCGTCGGCGGCGTCTCAGCGCAGCCGCTCAGCACTTCGCAGGATGACCAGCCGCTGTTCCTCGGAGCAGGCGGCAACCTGCACAAGACGACCACACAGCTCCTGCGCGCCCTGATGAAGGGTTACGTTGGACCGTGGGCCGACACCCCAGGCGGGTTCGTCTTCCGCAAGGGAGATTTCACCGACCACCACGGGCGGATGTACTGGGTCAACGCCGCCACGTCCACGAAGAACACGAGCGACGGACCCGAAACCAACAGCGACTTCACGATCGTCGACCAGTGGGGGGGAGCGTGGTCGGCGGGCTGGTTCAAGGCGGGCACATTCGTCACCCACAGCGGAAACCTCTACTTCGCCGCGTCCGATGTCATCAACACCGATCCCGCCCCGGACGCGGCCGGCAACACCAAGTGGCTGCGGATCAGCAACGAGTTCATCGACGGCGGCAACTGGTCATCCTCGGCTGGGACGTACGCCAAGCACACATTCGTCTATCACGCGACGCAGAAGGCCACCTACCTCACGCACGCCAGCAGCACGGCGGCCACCATCGAGCCGGGCGTCACGGCGAATTGGGAGAGTCACTACATCCGCATCGGATACGCTGACGGTGCGCCGAGCAGCATCGTCGATGTCAGCGTGACCGGCTCGCAGTTGCGCCTGACGACTCGCGGCGGGACGCATCACGACGAGACGCTGCCGAGCGGCGCCACCGACGTGGAAGCGAACCCGGCGGGCACGGACGGCGATCCGCTCACCCGCATCGCCATCGGCGGCACCAACTACGTCGTGGACGCGGAGGTTCCGGTCGGCATGGGTCTGCTGGCGGGGCGCGTGACTTCCACGGACGGAAAGTTCCCGGCCAACCTCCCGGACCACACCAACCCGATCCGCGTCCCGATCCCGACCTACGGAGATTTGACGGACGCCGAGTCCCCGGGTGGAGACGCTGCGGCGTGGAAGGCGGCGAGCCGGGACTGGCCCGTCATTCCCATCCTCGCCATCGGTGCGGACGGCGGCTTTCTCTCCAACCTGGACACGACCGAATCGTCGGTCCAGATCCAGGAGGGCATGTACATCGTCGGATCCCGGGCGCAGAACATCTGGGTCGACAACATCCACACCGAAAACTCGTTGTCAGGCTCAATCGGGTCGACGGATTTCGGGAACCCAAGAGCGCCTAATCCGGCCCGAATCATCGCAGAGATCCTGGTCGAGTACCTGGATTCGGACGGGAGCACGTGGCTGGAGTTGTCCAAGACCTTCGGGCCGTACACCCGGCGCGCTCCCTACGCAAACCAGGTGACGCAGAATGCCGGCTCGACGAGCGCCAAGACTCCGGGGTCGGACGACGCCAACGACGGCACGGGCGACAACGATTACGACGGCACCCGGAGCCCGGTGACGGCCTCGATGTACACGGTGATCACGGTGCCTCCCGGCGGCCTGACGATCCGGTTTCGGCTGGAGCGTGGCGATTCTATGGCGGCGGTGCAGGTCGGATCGGTTCCGATCGTGTATGACGCTGAAGGTTTCCCGAATCATCCACCCTCAGGCTCGAACAGGCATCTCGGCGGATTGGACGGCGGGACGGTGCCCTGGGGCTTCTTCGCCGACATCCCCGGCATCAGCTTGTTCCCACTGGGAAAACCGACGCAGACCGAGCCGCTGACGCCGCAGCCGCATATCACGAGCTTTGTCAGCGAGTCGGGCGACCTGAACCCTGCCGCCGGCAGCATCGCCGCTGAGAACTACGGCTTCACGTACACGATCGCTCAGGGCTCCCACGTCGGCGCGGCCCGCGTCATCGGTTTCAAGGGGGCCACCAAGCCGAGCGGATCCGCCACGGTGCTCGCCACCCTGGACAACTTCGACCACGGCAGCGGCACGGCGACTATTCCGGACGGAATCACACTGGCAGCGGGTGAGGAGTACCGACTGCGCCTCCAGGTGTTCGGCGAGGGCGTGACGCCGGGGCCGGATACGGCGCCGATCTCGTACCACGACATCGTGATCGAGGCGCACGCGCCGGCGACGGCGGCCTACCACGTGGGCAACGTGGCCTACGACTCCAACGATGCGGATGCCGCGGCGACGGCGGCCCGGATCACCGACTTCACCGGGGACACGCTGACCAGTCCGACGCTTCCGGACCGCCTGACCATTGATATCCCGGCGGCGGCGGGAGACTCCGACGAGTTCCAGCTGTACCTCCTGGCGAAGGCCGATGAGACGCAGCCCAGCAATTTCACCAGCGAGGGACTCCCGGCCAACTCCAGCTTCTACGCGGCCGAGGACATCGCCATCGGCGGCGTGGACTTCAAGGCCTACATCCTGCGGCCGACCCGGCGCGTGACCAAGGCCGATAACGGCGACTACTGGGGAGTGAGCTGATGACGGATTTTTCAGGCGGGACAGCGAGGGCCGACGCGGACACCCTCCGAACCACGGTCAAGGGCGACGGGCGCAACCCCGTCACCTTCTCCGAGGACGTGGCGACCGGGAGGACGGCCGGGACCGATACCGATCTGGAATCCGTGCTCAAGGACCACGAATCCGATCTCACGGACCTCGCATCGCGCGCGCTGCCTGAGGGATTGAGCGCTGACGAGCTTGTCCGCGTAGTGACGCACTTCAACGACGGGCTTTACACGGGGCGGCACAACCCGCACTACGTGCTCTCGGAGTCCTCGGTGCGCCTTGCGCTCGGCGACGGCACGCCCGGCTCCAACGTCAACGACAAGACCGACTACGAGCCCGTGCACGACGATCTCGGCGCCACGGTCGCCACGCTCTACATCTACATGCGCGTCCCGACCGCGCAACGGCTCGCGGCGGCGAACATTGCTTGGGAACAGGACGCGAGCCTCACCGTCTATCGGCGCGACACGGGCGAGATCCTCGCTTCGCGGCCGATCCGAGCCCATGACGGTGACGGCGACGATCCGCGAACGTGGCAGACCGACAACACGATCCTGACGCGGTACGGTCAACTGTTCGGCTGGGACTATTGGGAACTCGTGCTGACCGACCTGACGGTGACCAACCCGCCCATCCCGCTTGGCGCGTACTTCGGGCGGCACGCCATTGTCGCGACCGACCCCACCATCGACGCGCTGGAAGACAGGGTTGACTCGGCAGAGGGGGAGATCGAAGCGGCCGAAGAGGACATCGTGCTTCTCAAGCGGGCCACCGGCGATATTCTCGTTAACACCAAGACCAAGTCCACCGGGTTCCGGGACGCCAACAGCGACGGTTCCGAAGGTGGCATTGCATTCGGCCCCACCTGGGACCTGACCAAGGCACAGGCGGCCACCTATACGGCACCCAAGGTTGCCGCCGCAGCCGCCACCGGCGCGGCGCTTATTCGCATCCCGCTAGCGCACGATGCACGGCACTACGTGGTCGTCATTGTCGGCCTAGGTTCTGATGTCCTGAGCCACCTGGCCATACGCGAGTTCAGCGACGCGAACTACCAGTATTGGGAAGCCGCCAACTTCCAGGGGGAGTTCGCCGTAACCCTGCGGTACAACCCCACGCAGATTACGGTAACGACGGAGTGGGACGGCAAGCTCGGCGACAATGCTGTAGGAAGCATCGCGGCGCGAAACCGAACGTTGCTGATGTCCAAGACGGACACTGCCGCAAACTGGCATAACAGCGGCTCAGGGCAGAACCTTCCTGCCGGCGTCAACAAGAAAATCTTCGACGGCTTCTCCGGCACGCGCGCCGAGGCATGGAGTGAGCTGGTAGTCAACGTCAAGTACACTGAGTCTGGGAACCCCGCTGGTACGGATCACTTCGGCTCTATCCACATGGGGACCCAACTTGATGGCGGGCAGACCAGCGATAACAAAAGCAAGATTTATGGAGCTGGGCGTATCGACGGGGCGGAGCTTCACTGCCGCATCGACCTTCCGCAACGGACCAGCTTCAACTCGAACACCGGCAAGATCATGATCAACGGCGCGAGCTTCGCCCAGACCGGGAACGAAATGCTTGAAGTCAAGATGTGGGGAGTGCGGTGATCTGTATGGGCACTATTCGATAACAACTAGGAGAATCCATGACACGCAAACATACAGACGGCAGACTGCTAGACGAAAAAGGACACGTAATCGGACGCTGGGACGACAATGTGCACGGCGTCCGTCAGTGGGCGATCTCCCACGGCCAGGACCCGGATGCGGCCGAGGAGGAGTGGCGACTGCGCGGGCAATCTCACCGGCCTATCGTCAAGCGGGTCGAGGGATACTACGAGGCGAACAAGCACAAGGCCAGCGGGGGAAAGAACTGGCTCCGGGTGCTCGTTGCCTTCGGTCAATACCAGGAGCGGGGCATCACGCCCTACAGTGCTGCCGAGGCGAGGGAGAGCGCGAAGGTCTGGCGCGGCTGGGAGGAGGTGGCCTTGGCCCTGGAGGGTCTGGAGAGCGCCAACTTCGAGTTCGCGCACGGCTACGACCCGAAGGGCAGCGTCTACCAGCAGGACGGGGCAGATGGCTATGTCGCCCCGGATGATGAGCGTTGGGCCAATGAGCGGCAGGCGAAGGACAACTACAAGTCCGAGCAGGATGACTATGCCGAGAAGGTCAGGGAGTTCCAAGCCCTGCGTGATTCGGGAGATCCTGCCGCGCAGCAAGGATTCGACGAGTGGCAGCGCACACAGACCGAATCCGGCAAGATGTTCCCCTTCAACGGAGTCTACGTCGAGGACTCCCGCACCGGCTGCATAATCCCATTCGACAAGGTGGCGCGGCGGCGTGACGAGTTGACCGCCGAGAACGTCCGCTACCGTTTCGACGTGCATCCGAACGGCATGGCTCAGATTTCATGGCTTGCCCTCAACTACGAGGGTTGCCTGTGCTTTCTGCCGCACAGCACCGAAACCAAGACCCGGATGGTTCCTGCGGAAGAGGTCCGTGCTCTCATCGTGGACGGATGGCGGGTTCTCACGCACAAGGCGTACTCGAAGAACCAGAGCGGTCTGGGCGCGAAGGACGACAAGTTCGAATCCTTCCGCCTGTGGGTGCAGTATTCACCATCTGACAAGCCGCTCGGAATTTGCCCGACGCAGGGTGACTCCAGCGACGGTAAGTGGAAGCACGACGCGGCGCTGTGGGCAGACATTCTCACCAGCCACAGGCCCGAAGAAATCGCTCCCGTGGACGCCCCCATTGAAATCGCCAACGCAATCCAGGCCGGAGACTGGGCTGAGGTCGCACGGCTGGCAAAGGAGAGATCATGAACCAGGACACTCTACGATGGCTCGAAAAACGTGTGAGGCGATACCGCAACGCACGGACGGGTCCGCATTGGTCCAATCTGCTGGAAGCGGTCACACAACAGGGGGAGGCGCCGAAGCCGAAGCCACAGGTGAAGGATGCAATCTCGATGGTCAGCTACGACAAGGTCGTGGCGGCGTTGCGGCAGTCGGCCCTGAAAAACCTGCGTCCGCAATTCCTCGATCGAAACTACACGGCTCTGCCGATGGAGAAGTGGCAGGAGATCTTGGAGTATTCGGATGTGGACCGGGTGCAGTACGTGTCGGAACTCCGGGACTGTGACAACTTCGCCATCGCTCTGGCCGGACAGGTGGCCCTGAGATTCGGTGTCAACGGAATCGGAATCGTCGTGGACTTCTCGGGGCGGCACGCCTACAACTGCCTCCTTGTCAGCACTTCGGACGGTGGACTGGAGATCAAGGTGGTCGAACCCCAGTCCGATGGCATGCCCAAGGTTGGCGACCGGCTCAGTGGACACGAAGCCTACAAGGCTCAGAACGGGTGGATTCTATTCGCGTAGAAGGGTGAACGATATGGCTACATTTTTGAAATTCCACGGGATTCTTAACGAATACGGACACGAAAACAAAATCTACGATGATCCGAAGGATCGCTGGATCAACATTGAGGACATCGCGGAAATCACCGATGGTGGGGAGAGAGAGTACACCGACGAGAATGATGTAAAGCAGAAGGTTCCGGTCACTCATCTTTACCTGCTCTATAGCCCTCCCACTTGGTCTGTTTCCCCTGCAGGTCGGTCCTATTCCTGGCTCGACCATCATGTGGCGTACTTCGAGGTGGATGGAACCCTGGATGAGGTGACTGCTCGAATCAACAAGTTCCGTCCTGGAACCTGTGACTGCGACGAGGAAGAGGACTCCCCCAAGCATACGGTGAACGAACGGGGAGAATGGGTTTCGGGAAAAAACTACGGTGTCTTGGATCACGTGAAGAAGCCGGGAACCACTGACGGATATCTATGTGTTCAGGACAATACCTCAAGCTCGTCCTCGGTGCTGAGCAACCAACTCTATTGGTGTCGATTCACACTCCCGTCGAGAGGGTGATTGTGATGGATGTTCAGGCTATCGCCAACTGGATCAGTTTTGAACTGGCGGTGATCGGGGTCTTGCTTCCGGGCCTCTGGTGGCTGTGGAAGATGCAATCCCGTGTGGAACAGATCGTGAGAATCGGCAAGGAAACCCGTGCGGTCCTGGACCCCGTCACCCAACTTCCAGGTGTCTGTCAGCGCATCCTGGATCAGGTAGACCGAGCGGATGAGCGCCAACAGGAAAGATGTGAGAAACTGTTCGCTCTGATTCATGCCGAAAAACAAGAGAACGCTCTGGAGCACAAGGAAGTCGTCCTGACGCTCCGGGATATTCGAGATTCGTTGCGGCTAAAACAGGATTGATCCCATGAATCTCCTCAAACAAACCGCGTTGTCCCTGTTCTGGGCGATCATCGTCCTGATGCTACTGTTCATTGCCGCCACCCTGGGAGCGATGCTCTACACTTTCTGCTGAAGGAGAAACCATGAGGCTATGCTTTCGTCCGTGCTCTTCGGTGTCCGTCGTGGTGGTGAAGGCCGGGAAGAAAGGCCGGTTCCGTTGGTCGGCCCGTGATGCGGAAGGTAATACTGTGGCTCTGTCTCCGGTGCGGGGATGGGATTCCCGGGATGAGGCGGAAGCCGCGGCCCTGAGAGTGTTCTCCAGGGCGAAACTGAATTCAGGATAGAAGGAGTAACCATGTTCAACGCCATCATCTCGTCTCCGTACATTCTCGCCGTGCTGATTCCGGGGGTCACCTATCTGGTGAACCGGATGCTGGAATGGCAGCGCAAGCGCGATGCCTTCCGGCGCCTCGTCGATGATCCTCGAATCTACGTCGGCGCCCTGGTATCCAGGCTCATCGACGGTTCCAGTGGCGCGGTCCTGATCAAGGACTGCAAGATCGACGAGTACGGGATCGGGTTCATCGTCCTGTCGAACAAGAAGGAAAAGGTGAGCTTCACCTGCCGGGAGTTCGAGGCTCTGCACCCGGTCTACAACGTCGATCCGATAAGGTAAGGGAGTCCTATGAGAATTCTAGCTCTGCTGTTCGCCGCCGCGTGTTACGCTGGCGGCCTCTACCTCGTTGCCCACTCCGACTCCATGGTGTCGGATCACATCATGGGCGGGTCCAACCTCTCCCAGACGCTCCACTCCCACGGCGGGAAGATCGCGAATCTGGGGCTGGCCCTGATGCTCGCCGTCGTGCTGGATTGGGTGTACCTGCGGTTCCTCAACATCCGCAAGGAATTCAGCACCTACTACGTGGACCGCTGGCCGTGGGTGATCGGGTGGTTCGCCGTCCTGGTGGCGGTGATTCTCGGAGTGACGATCGGACAGGCATGATCTGGCGCAAGGTCCGAAAATACATCGTCGGGTTCAACCCGTGGATGCTTCTGCTGTGGATTGACCCGGTGCTGGCCCTGTGCTGCGTCGGAATCCTGCTGCCGTTCGGCGGCTGGTGGATGAACCTGTTCTGTGTGCTCCTCCTTTTCCTCCGCCACCTCCAGCAGACGTGGAGACGGATCGAAGATGATTGACTGGCAGCACACGGGGGCGTTGGTAATTGCTTTCTTCTCCCTGCCGTGGTTGGTCCGCGTCGGCGGGAAATGGCTTCGTCGAGTCCTCGTCCGGTTCATGACCACGACTCGGGACGACCCCGGACTGGAGGAGCGGGCGCGAACCATCGGGACGGCCATTCGCAAGGCCGTCGCTGTGGGGCTGCGCATCATCCTGGCCGTCATGATCCTGGGTTCCCTGGGAGTGGACACCACGCCGATCATTGGATTGTTGTCAGCCGTGACGTTCGCTTTGGGGTTCGGTGCCCGGACCCTGGTAGGGGACATCCTGGCCGGGGTCAGAATTCTCCTCCAAAACCGAATCCGGGTAGGCGACGACGTGCGGATCAACGGAATTTCGGGAGTCGTCCAGGAAATCCGGCTCACGTCGGTCACTCTGATCGATGACGAATCGACGGCTCACTTCATTGCGTGCGGGTCGATCCGCACGGTGGCGGACCTGAACTATGGGAAAATCTGATCCGGACGTCCTGTGCTTGAAAATATGCCTCGCCATTATCGGGGCCTTCATTTTGGTGATTCTCGCCACCGGGGGGCTTTGTGGTGCGGATCTGATCGCGATCTTTGAGCGGGAGACGGACCGACCGTTCGCGATCAATGCCCGCCAACAACTGGCCGCGCAAATCTCGGTGGAATCCGCCTGGCGGCCCAATGCGTGTTCTCAGTATGCGTGCGGCCTCGCTCAGTTCACGGCCCCCACGTGGGACGACATCTCGCCCTATACGAAGCCGTCTTGTGAGGGGGTGGACTATCGGGACCCGGCGTGCTCGATCCGATCGCAGATCGTCTACATGCGCCGACTTCTCTACCGCTACCGAGGCTCCGCCAGCCGGACCGATCAGTGGGCCATGGCGTGGGCGGCTTACAACGGTGGTCCGGGATGGATCGATAAGGAGAGGCGGCGGTGCCGGTCCGTCGCGGGATGTGACCCGACGCAATACTTCCAGCACGTCCAGGACGAATGTATCCGGGCAGAGTGGGCCTGTCGGGAGAACACGGCGTACCCCGGCAAGATTCTCCGGGCAATGGATCGGGCTCCCGCTTCCTACTACGGAGAGTGATGCCGACTCCTCGACTCCGCTACCGTCTCCAATCCATCGCCAAGCACTCCTGCACCCGCTGCAAATCCAAGCCGGAGGTCCGGTTCAAGATCGGTCATCGGCCGGGATGGTACTGCCTGGAATGTGTCCGGTCCATTGCCGAGTCCCAGGGTTGGACCCCGAAGATCAACATGGAGAGAATTCGGGCGAAGATGCGGGAAGCGGTGGCTGGCTCCCGCGCTTGACATGGGTCAGAGATCTCCTGTACCCTCTTTTTGCGTCTGAACTCCAAGCCCTGGGAGGGAATAACGAGTTTGGTCCCTCGCCCTCCCAGGCACGTTACGAGACTTTTTCATCATGAAGCGATAGTGGTTCTTCAATAACTCGCCCTCGGGCACAAGGGCCACTACGAAAAAAGGTCGGAAGGGAAACCTTCCGGCCTTTTTCGTTTCAGGGTATTTGTCGGATTTCCAGGCGATCGTCCTTCATCGGTGAGGTCACACCCTCGAAGTGTCCTGCCAGCCGATTGAGGGTTCCGGAGATCGGGGTGTCAAAGTGCCCCGTCCTCTCCAGTTCCTCCGCGAGACTGAAGATGTGCTCGTCCAGAACTTCCAAGCTGTGGAGGATCTGCTGCTTCCGGTGCTCGGCGTTGAACAGAGCTTCGATGAGTTCACGGGTACCGTGATGCTCCTCTTCGAGATCTCCGCTCATTTCCAGATCAGGCATGATGATGGCCTTCTGTTGGATTTGGGGTCCCTGGGTCCCTGGGTTTGCTCCTCGGTGGTTCATGTCGTCCTCCTTGTTGGGGGTTGATGTGGGGGAACCACTATGGTCTTCCCACCTGGTCTTTCAAGAATTCATTCACTTCTTCCGCAGCTTGCTTCTGTTCCAGTTTGCGGAGAAGAGGGATCAATAGGAGTCGGTGGTACCGCTTGGCCGGCCGGCGTCCACGTTCGATCGAAGCGATGGTCGCGTAGGCTCTCTTCTTCTCCCCACCAAGAGCCCACTGGAGTTGAGCCTGGGTGAGCCCGAGGGCGACTCGGGCCTCCCGGAACAGTTCTCCGGACGGGATAGTGTCCGGTGGGCAGTCGGGATCTCCCAGGTCTCGCAGGATGTCGGCGGCTTTCCGCACCCTCCCTTTCTCCTTCAGGGCCTTGTCCACCATTCGGGTGGCCCACTGTCGGTGATGCTTGAACCGGGCTTCCGCCCGGGTCTTCATCTCCTTCTTGGTCAGGTTAATCAGCGATGACGATCTGGGGTCCTGCATCGCTTTCCTCCCAGAAGTTGGTCCAGGTCTCCTCCCGGGATTGATCCTGGGTGTTCTCGCCCTCCAGGGTGAAGGAATAGCCGTCCTCTGTGGGCATCCGGCCGAACGGAATCCCGATCGGCCATCGGAGGATCGCTCCGGCCTTGGGCTCCACGACGAGGCGCCGGGAGGGGAAGAAGACCTCCCCGCCGTGGTAGTCGTCGTTCAGGAACAGAAGCCATTTGCTTCCGAAGATCTGGGGGTTCTCACGCCGGCGGGGACATGGCGTGTAGGTGAGGTAGGACCTGCGCAACTGGAGATCCGCGGAGTAGAGGGATTCGTGGTGGTTCATGTCCTGCCGAATGAACTCGATGAGGTCGAACAGGCTGGTGAACTCCGGATCGTCCTGGATTCCCTTGGCGATCTGGCGGGCGTTGAACGAGTCGGACCCGAAGATCATCTCGCAGCGGTGGTTCAGATTGACAAGCATCCGTAGATGCCTCTCCACAATGAAGTTGAAGGCCAAGAAGATGTGCTTGGAACTGAAGGCGGCGTGTTTCAGCCGCTTCGATTCTCTGGCGGTCCAGCCCGAGCGGTAGATCTCCGGGATTCCCTTCCAGAACTTGGTGAAGTTGCGGTGGTCTCTTGGGTTATTCATTCTGTGTAGTCCTCCGGGTCGTCGTCCAGGTAGATGCCGTATTTCTCGCAGGTCACCAACATGATACACCAGGCCCTTTTCCGGTAAGGACCGAACCGGACGACATGCTGTGTCCAGATCGTCTCCGGGATCTGAAGAAGGGTCTGGCGCAAGTCCACAGACTTCCACTTCGTCACCGTCAATCGGCTGTTGAGGCTGGAGTTGTAGGGGTCCACCAAGAGGTATTGTCCCTCACGCTTTCGGATGCCGTAGGAAGCCAGGATTCGCTCGTTTTCGTCGTAGTCCAGTAACAGGTCCGAGATGGCGCGGTCCGCCTTGTCCTTGCCTTGGAGCCGGAGCCCGAGGATGTCGTGGAACAGGTGGACGGCGTCCTGCTCAGGATCACTCCCTTTCTCGGGGACCACGTTGAGCCGGATGTCCTCTCCGGACCACCATCTCCAGCCTACCGCCAGGGCCGCTTCGATCATTGAAGCCCGGGAGCCGATTCCGGAACTCACCAACTCGTCGGACTTGGCCTGGGTCTGCTTTATCAGGTCCTCGGAATCGCGGATGATCGCCGATCGGAACTTGGTTCCCGGGAGAACTGCATCCTCGATGGCGTTCTTCACGGACGGCCAGTCCTTCACTCCCCGGCTGGAGAGTCCGATGCGGACGAAGCGGCTCTCGTCGGCCGCACCCATCTGGGCGACTTTGATCGAGCTTAGGATGGCGCTGAACCTGGGGTTGTGTCGCTGGACTTTGGCGGCACCCTCAGCGCGGATGCGCTCCCCGTCTCCACCGGAGGCTACGCGGCAGACATCCAGGATGCCGCGTATTCCTGCCGTATCGGGCTCAGCTTCGTCCAACAGGACAGCATAGGCATCTGAGCCCATTCTTCTGGCGAGGCTCGCTGGAGTGGCGTCAGCGAGCCGGACGGACATATCTCCAAGGATCGGCTCGGCAACGGTCTTCAACAGCCATGACTTCCCGGACTGTGCCGGCGCGGATAGCCACAGGTGCGGGCGCCACTCCAGCCCGCCGCCGACGACGGCCGCGACGAGCCAGCCCAGGAACAGCTTGCCGTCTCGGGGGGAACTCCAGCGGTATTGCAGGATCGCTTCTCCCATGGCTCGCCGTTCCGATTCCTGCGCGGGCTCGTTGATATGGAGGCGAGGTCCTGCGAGTGGCATGAGTCCTTCGATGCCTCCCAGTTCCTTCTCCTCGCCATGGGAGAGCAACTTGTCTCCCAGGTTCCAAACGAGTTGGCGAGTAGGGGTCCAGAAGCATCCGCGGCCGATGGCTTTCTTCATGTCGATTTGTCCTTTCCTGTCGGCCATCCGGATCAGAGAGGACCCGAGCATCTGGCAATACTCGGGCTTCAGCTTCTTGACGCCGGCGAGATTCAACCACCAATTCAGATCGGCCAGAGAAACGAGGTAGGTCGCCATGGAGCACTGTGGGCGGGCGTAGACGAGGATGCGGTTGGTGGACAGCATGAACGCCACGTCGTCCATGTAATTCCCCAGGACGGTGAAGAACGGATTTTTTTCGAGGTCCGACTCCCCGACGTTTTTCTCCTTTGCCTGTTCCGGCTTCTCTCCGGGCTCCTCAAAGGCTTCCGCATCCTGATCCATACTGGGAGCCACTTCGGAGTAGTCTCGGACCTGTCCGGTGATTTTGGCCTGGGCGAGGGTGCGGCCTCCCTCCTCCAGCCAATCGTGCATGTCGTCCTTGGTGTCTCCCTGGGACAGGACGATCCGGAGGTTCTTGCAATGGGGAGCAAGCATGGTTCCGACGTTCAGCATGGCCTCCCGGCCCTTCTCGTCTTCGTCGGAGATCAGAAGGACGGACCGGCCATGCAGGGGGGAGAAGTCCGTGTATCCCTCGTTCCCGGCGCCGCCACTCCAGGTGGTCACGATCGCGCCCTTGAAGTGCGTCTCAACGGTCTCAACGCACTTCTCCCCCTCGACTACCATGATCTGGTATTTCTCCGGAGCTCCGAGGATCTGGCTCAGCCGGTAGAGGGGGCGCTTCCCCTTGTGGAGCATCTTCGGGCGCCAGCCCTTTTTGCGGACGTGGCTCCAGGCCTGGAAGGACTTCTTCTTTCTGCCGCGGTAACCTGGGGGGAATCGGCAGACCGCGAAGCAGAGTTTCCCTTTGGTGTCGTAGTAGGCGTATCCCGCTTCCCGGGCCTTGGGGAGTTGTTTGTAATACTGGATCGGTTTCTTCCGGACCTGGACCTTCTTTTCCGGGGCTCCCATGATCCGTCTGATTTCGTCCTGGGGAAGCCCTCGCTTATTCTCCAGGTACTGCCAAGTGTTACCGTGGGCGCCGCAGCCGTGGCATTTGTAGATCTGCTCTTGGACGTTGACTGATAACGAAGGATTAGAGTCTTTGTGGTCCGGGAACGGGCACCGTCCATACCGCTGAACCCCGGATCCAGAAAGTTTGACTCCGTCCTCGCGGAGAAGTTCTTCCAGCCGGGGAGCGTACATGGATCAGCATCCCAAGAAACCAAGTACCAATCCCAAGCCAAACCAAAGGATGGGAAACTGGGGAATCCAGGGCCATCTTTCAGTTTCGCCTAGTGGACATGCGGTATCTCCGGGAGGAGGTCCAAGGCATCGAAGGGTCTTTGAAGGGGCTCGGGATTCGGATCCGCAGAACGTACATTTCCATTTCATATTCCATGGCAACTGATAGATGTGGTGGTCCATCATCTCCTCCCGTTCTACAAGTTCAGAATCGCCATCGTGGTTTGAGCCCATCGTTTCCCCAGTCCATACTTCGCGGCAATGTTCTGGATCTGGGTAGCTGACGTTCCGGTCCGGATCGACTCTTTCAGTTCTCGCTTGGCCCACTTCAGTCTGTCTCGGAGGCTGGCCTCCGGATTCACAGTGTCGTCCAAGAGATCGGATTCTATGTGCTTGGGAGGGGCCGGTCCAGCGTCCAGCCCACAGGACGGGCAATCCGGCCGGGGATATTTGAAGACGGTACCGCACTCCTTGCAGACTCGGTAGACCGCTCGCATCCGCTTTTTGGCCTTGCCGCGGGTCGGCGGCTTCAGCTTCTCATGGAGGGACCATGGGTGCTCGACGGACGGGTGACCGTGAATCCAGAAGTTGCCGGCCAGATCAATGATGAGGGCTCGGCGCCCGTGCGGTCGGGTGGCTCGGCCGACGGCTTGGAGCCAGCGGGTGATGCTCAAGGTGCGGAATCCCACCATGACGCAGTCGCAGTTCTCGATGTCCGTTCCTTCGCTCACGATATCGACGTTGCACAGGACCTGGGTGTGTCCGGCCTCGAACTTCTTGATCTCCTGCGATCGGGTCTGAGGGTCGGTGGTCCCATCAACGTGAGCTGCGCGGATTCCCCGGGAGAGGAATTCGTCTCGCACTTCCTTGGAGTGCTTCACGTTCACGGCGAAGAAAATGACCTTTCGATCGGTGGCGTATTTGAAGAACGAGGACACGGCCGACACGATCACCTTCCGGGTGACCCGCTCCCCTTGCTGCTTCCGGGAGTAGTCTCCGGCCTGGACCTTCACGCCTTTCATTACAAGCCCGTCATCGGCGTACTTCAGCCAAATGGGTGCCATGTATCCATCGGAGACGAGATCTTCGATTGAGGGGCCGTGGACGATGGTTGAGAAGTGTTTCCCCATGGGCTTGCGGTCCAGCCGGCAAGGGGTGGCGGTGGTCCCGAGGATCTTCGCATCGGGACACCAAGAGATGATCTTTTCGTAGGAGGCGGCGCGGATGTGGTGGCACTCGTCCACTTCGATGAGATCCGGTTGCCAGCCCTCGAAAAACGTAGGCCTACGGACCATCGTCTGGACCATGCCGATCTGAAACTTTGCCCAGGGCGTGGGAGCGCGGCCGGCCTGGATCACACCGTACTGGCCGGAGAGATCGCACTTGTCCAGGGTGTGGCAGAACTGATCCACAAGCTCTTGCCGGTGGACCATGGCGAGGACTCGGTTCCCCCGGGCAGAGATCTTCTTCGCAATGTCGCCGAAGACGACGGTCTTGCCGGTGCCAGTTGGAAGGCGAAGGATCACGGCCTTGTGGCCGGCTGCGTATGCAGCACGGAGATCCTGGACCGCCTTCACCTGATAGGGGCGAAGGGTGATGGGCATGGTTACGCTGAGTCGGAGATCAGCCGAGCTCGGGAAAGATGATGCAGGACTTTCCGTCGTCGGCTCCCCGGGACCTTCAGGATGATCTTGTGGACGTACTGTCGGGTGATCCCGTGCTTGTTGGCGATCTCAGTCGGGGTCGATCCCTCAGCGTACTCCTTGCACCATACATCCCACTGGGCGCGTCGTTCCTTGTGGGTCATACGATCCTCCAAAGCCAGAAGGTTGTAGGTCCCACCTTCTTCCCGGCGTCAAATCTACGAATCCATCTGCGGGCTCGCCAGAACAGAATGAAGCTCTCCATTTTGGTGGATTGGTATAAATTGTTGAACGGGTTTGGGTAAACAACGGCTCTTCGGGCGTATTGAGAGTTCACAGTAACCGTATGGGTCAGCGGGTCTGATCGTCGAATGGCCCACACCAAGGGGCACGAAAGAGGATCTTTTCGTGCCCCTTGGTCGATGTCCTCCTGTGTGACCTTCACCCGGAGGATCCTCACAGATACACCTTCTTCCCGGCTTCAAGCACCGTGACATCCCAGTGGTCCGGGACACCAGGAAGCAACGGGGTTCCCTCCTGGCGGCGCGTGGCGCAAACCAAGGGGAAGATGCCGTTGGACGCCAGGAACTCGCACAGAAGGACCAAATGGCTGATCTGACGGGGACCGAGGATGTCGGCCTTGTCGAAGATGACCCGCTCGCTCTGGAGGGCCATGGCGATCGCTGCCTGGATACAGGCGTTGATCCGCCACTTCTCCGAGTCGGCGCAAAGAGGACCAGGCCGGTCACCGTAGGAGGCGGCGTAGGTCCGATCCAGGGTCACGGGCTTCCAGCCGGTGACGGCGGCGATCTGCCGGAGTTGGGATTTCAGGTTCTCGATCCGCTCCAGCATGGCCTGTCCGCGGATTCCCCGGGGTCCCAGAGCCTTGGCGATCACTTGGTAGTCCAGGATCGTGTGATGCTGAGTGAAAGCGTTCCGCTCCTTCTTGATGAGTTCCAGAGCGTTCTCCGCATCCTTCTTCTGCTGTTCGGCCAGAGCCAGTTTCGCCTCTTCTTCCTCGGTGGAGACTGTACCGTCGCAGGTTTTGATGATCTGATCGCACAGATCCAGGTCGTTCTTCGTGTTGTTCTTCTTGACCTGGGCGGATTCGTGGCGAGTCCGCACGGGATCATAGATGCTTTCCAGCCACTGGACATGACCGACACGCAAGTTCCGGAGCCTCTGGGTGAGGTTTTCACTCCCCACTTCCCAGGCTCGCATCATGGACTGGAATTCTTCCTCGTCGTCGGACTCGACCAATTTCTGTTCGGCCGTGATGATGAGGGGCTTGCCGCAGCTCGGGCAGGGAACCGTGTGCTTTCTCTGGGGCCGGCTGTTGACGTGATTCTCCAGTTTTTTCTTTGCGCTCAAACCGACGTTCACCCGCTTGTTCCGCTCCTCGTTGAGGACACCAAGATCCCGGTCGATTTCGTTGTAGGTCGCCAGGGCGGTGTCGTAGGCCTCCTGAAGCCCGGGCCTCTCGGCCTTGGCTTTGTCTGCCCGCTCTTTGTCCGCAGCGGTGACGGCGTTCTGGATCTGGAGGGCTCGGACTCCGTCACGGGCGTTCGTGACAAGCTCTTCGGCCTCCAGGATCGTCATGCCCATGTACTCGCTGGACCATCCGGTGGGCACCCACGTCTGGCCTTTCTTGGACCCCCAGTGCTCGCCGGTGATCCGTTGCCACTCCCGCTTCGCCTCTTTCATCTTGTGGGCATAGACGGACTCCGTCGCCTTCCAAGAGGTCTCCATCAAGTGGTCCAGCACGTCCTCGATGACGGCGTGTTTCTTGATCTTGACGGTCAGATCCTCCGTGATGAGTTTCATGAGTTCCCGGGGTTCCGGCAGGAACAGATCCTCAAAGGTGGACTCCCGCATCTTGGGAGTCGCTGTCACGAAGTCCGTGAGGGCGAGGCAATGGACGGAGAGTGGCGGAGCCTCGGTGAAGCGGCGCACGGAATTCTCCGTGAGCACCCATCGGACCAACTCGGTTCCGGTGTCCGAGAGCAAGAGGACTTCTCCCGATTCTTCACCGTCGCGGCGATAACCCCGCTTGGAGGATCCGATGTTGAGAGGGTTGGCGTTGTTGGATAGGAGGCCGGCGATGGCGACGGCCGTACTGGTCTTCCCGCTGGCGTTGGGGCCGATCACAATACTGGGTGCGGCCGGCAGGGGGATCTCGGCGTGTTCCACTCCGAGGAATTTGTCTACAAGGATCTTCACTCTGGGTACCACCTTTTCGGGTTTTTCTCGTGTTGCGCACAAAAGTCAGCCTGTGGTTTACGATCGGAGAACTTCGCGGTCCAAGGGGGACCGATGAGGCAGTTCATGTGCCGATTCCACTTGCGGCAACGGAGGCCTGTGCTTGGAACGATCGCATGGCATCGTCCAAGCTCCAGGATCTGGCAGGTAACCCCGCCGACTGTATGGTCGGCGAGGCTACCGCACTGGGGACATCTTGGTTGGTCCACGGCGTCCAGCTAGAACGGGATGTCGGGATTGTAGCCGTCCCCGGAAGCATCGGCCGGGATTTCCTCTTGGACGTGGGCGGGAGCCCTCTGCTGAGGCTGTTGCTCCGTCCTCGTCTGGGTCTGGGCAGGGGCGGCGGGACGCTGCTGCTGCTCGACCTGCTGTGCCGGCACTTCGATGGCGTCCTCGGGAGTGAACTCGTCGAAGGCGTCCACAGGAATGGGTTGGCGGTTCTGCTTCTGGAGTCCCTGACGGATGGGAAGCCGCTTGAAGACCCGGCGCAGGACGGTTTTCTTCGCCATCTCCTCATAGTCCGTGAACCAGGGTCCTTGCTTCGCCCGGGAGCGGCTTTTCACCTGCTCGATCTCGGCCTTGAACATCACGGTAATCTCCGGTTGCATGGCTCCGGGACACCAGATCTTGGCGTAGGCGGCTCGGACGTTGTCCGCACCGAACTTCGGTTCCTCACTCGGCTTGTGGAAGAAATGGGTTTTGAGTTCTTCGTGGTACTCGAACTCATCTCCCTTTCGGACGATCCCGCTGACGATGGAGATCCCAGGGATGGCATCACGGACGAGATCCGTTTGCCCTCCCACCATCGGAATGAGGGTGGCGACGAGTTTCCCCTTGATCCTCCTGGGGACGATCGCGGCGGACTCCCCGTCCGGCATCATGCCTCTCTGGGCGCACTTCAACAGGACGAAGCGGATGGACGGGAGAGTGCAGTTGGCAATTTCGGGTTGGTGCATGATGGCGTTGAGGCCGGCCCTGGCGTAGATCTCGGGGTCGATCCCCATCTTCTCCAGGAAGGATGAGGATGCTTCCGCGGCCTTCTCGACGGTCGCCTCGACTTTTTTCATGAGTGCTTGGTCCATTGGTCCTCCTTCGAGTTGTGGGTTAGCGTCACTCCATTCTCACCGGGCAGTCGGCCGACGCTCGGCAGTTGTGACAGTGGTATCCGGGGTTCGCCAGTTCCTTCCGGCGATGCACCACGGTTTCTACGGCGGATTCGATCAGCGCAAGAGCCATCTCTCGGACCGGCTCGGGATCGCGGATCTGGATCGTGACGTGTTGCGCTTGGTCCAGGGAGGTCCGGGGGCAATGGATCACGGCGAGGGACTTGTAGTCTCGCGCATGATCCCGGAGCCCATGGTAGTAGGCTCCGAGTTGGTACCAGACTCCCGGAGGGATTCCCTGTCCGGTCTTGAGGTCGGCCAGGATGAATTTGGCCTCCAGAAGTAGGCCTTCCCACAGGATCAGATCGGCGGTTCCTCGGTACTCGAACATTCCGCCATGCGGCATCTCCAGTTCCAGGTTCGCCCTCACGGGGTATTCCGCCTCGGAGACTTCCCATCCTTGGATCGCAAGGGCGTCACGGATCTCCCGGGCCATGATCTTGATTTGCTTCCGGGCCACAGGGAGGTTCGGGGTGATGTCGTCGAAGGCCATGTAGTCCGGCCGGGGACCGGGATCTTGCCCGGAGATCTCCGCATGGACCATGGTTCCGATCCAGGTCTGGATGTGGGTGGCGGGGTTCGGGGCCTCTGGATTCCGGAGGGCGTGGAACGCCTTGCGGTGGCACTGAGCCCATTGACCGAGGCTTGAAGGTCGGATCATTTACTTCTCCTCTCCCTCAAGGCACGAATCGGCCCACCACGTTTCCATTGATTCCAATGCCCTTTGCAGAGGCCTCGTGCAACGTGGGGTTTCTGGCATCCTGGGAAAGTGCATCGTGGATAGTCCGGTTCCTTTTTCCGGAGTACCCTGAAGTGGTAGTGACAGACTCCCCGAGAATAAATATCCTTGTCGCATAGACCACACACCAAATATTCGCTTCCCCACTCCGTCTTTCTGACTCTCGGTTCGGCCAGAACTGGTTTTCTGAACTTTTTCGTTATCGCTCCAAAGACGGTTCTCAACTTGAGGGTGGGAGCCGGGGTGGGAGCCGGGGTGGGAGCCGGGGTGGGAGCCGGGGTGGGAGCCGGGGTGGGAGCCGGGGTGGGAGCCGGGGTGGGAGCCGGGGTGGGAGCCGGGGTGGGAGCCGGGGTGGGAGCCGGGGTGGGAGCCGGCTTCACAGTTCTGCACTGTGGAAGAGGTTTCAGGGCGGAAACATTTCCGCCACTGTTCCACCATTGCCGATAGTGACCTTTGCAATAACCCCTCTGGCTTTCTTGATTGTGGCAATCTGGGTAGCTGCATTCTCGGGACCCTATCAATGTCGTCTGTTCCGGCTGTAGTACCGAGCGACGGCTCCCCTGGCGGCGTTCTGGTTCCGGAGGTACTTGGCAACCTGATTCTCGGAGGTCCATCGGCCAGCTTGCATGATCTCGGGCAATCCGAGTCCTGCCGCGGCGAGGTCCTGCACCATGCCGATGCGCGGGCTGTGTCCCCCGTACCGGCCTTCGAGTCCGGCCGTCCGGCACAGCCGCTTCAGGTTCCGGGCGATCGTCCGAGGATGGCATCCGAAGATGGGGCCGGTGAGTCCTGGGAGAAACACTTCCCGCAGGGCCTCCACTGTGGCGTTGGAAGCATGGACCGTGGCGCCGTTGCCGGCCTGATCCGTCTTGCTGAACCGGATGTGGACCACAGCGGTTCCGTCCGGCAAGATATCCAGATCGTCCCAGGTCAGAGCTGCGGCTTCGCTCCTGCGAAGAAGACCATCTCGCATCAGCATGATACAGGCGAGCCACTTCCGATCGTCCTCATTCCGGGCGATCGCCCGGATGTCCATGACATCGGAAGCCGTGAGTCCCTTCACTTGGCGCGGCGCCAGCGAGAGCCGGTCAACGCCGTCCATGAACTCCCGGATGGTCGGTGCCTTCGTGGGATTCTTGTAGCCGTGCATGGCGTGGAAGCGGCCGATCGAAGCGCGGTACAGCTTGATCGTGGAAAAGGCGTTCCCCTTGTCGGCGCGGTGCGCCAGGAAGGTGCCTACCGTCCGGGTCGTCGCCGGCAACGCTTCGTGTCCGTGTTCTGCGCACCACAGTTCAAACTGCCGGAAAAACTGGTTGTGCTTCCGGCGCGTCTCCGGTGCTCGGGATGCCTCTCTGTATTGCTCTCCAAACATGAGCCGAAGGCTACCATTAACTGTTTACAGGTGTCAACTATCCACGAAGAAAACCCGACCTGGCATTGCCATCCGAGTGGTTTCCAGGGGAATCCCGCTAACCTGTTTTGGAGATCCCATTTTCTCGTGAGTGTCGGGGTGGATCATGATGCGTTCCACGTTTGGACGGGGTCCCTCTTGGTGGTTTTTCAGAAACTTCTTGATGTCGTCGATGGTCAATGCCATGTTCCCTCTTCCTTTCGGATCTTGATGTAGCCCATTATGAATTGCGCCGCGACTTGCGGGACGATCGCATTTGCGAACGCTTTGACCGCACCTGCTCGGGAGTAGGGCAGGACTGGAGCCATTCTTGGGGATATCCCATCAACCAACAACTGAATTCCGGGTTCAGGACCCCTTCGGACTTTCCCGTCGAGGCATCGGTAGAGGATGAACTCGTCCCACGGGCCTGGCGGGAAAGCGGGGCGCCCTCCTTCCGGGGTTTCAGGTTCCCTTTCTCGGGCTTGTAGTCTCGGGCGGCGGGACTTGCCCAGGGAGCCACGGCCTTCTTGGACTGCCCTTTCAGCGTCAGGTTCCCCCGGGGGTACACGTCCAACGATTGGCTCCCGTCGCTGGCCTTTGGTGTGGACCAACTGGCGATCATCCGAAGGTTCGGTCCGTACCCCTTCGACTGCCGGACGGCGTTCACTGTGTCGGGAGTCGGCCATGCCGCCAGCCTTGCCGCCTCCTGTGTGGAGATCTGCTGTCTCACTCCCTTCTTCGCCTTCTCCAAGGTGTTCTGAACTGAGTGTCGGCCGTGGGCTTCGGTTGATGGCGTGGGCCACGGCCCAGGTGTCGGCCGCGATCCAGAGCCTTTGCCTCTGATGTGGCGCGGATACGCTGTGTGCTCCCAGTACCTTCGCCCCGACGCGGTACCCTTCTGTTTCCAACTCTGAAGAAACTCGATCGAGGTACCCCATCCTAATTGCTCTTTTAACTTGTTCCATAAAGACCACGTCAGGTCTACGCTGGCGGATGAGGGACCGGAATACCGGCCAGAGATCGCGGGCGTCTTTCTTCCCTTTCTTCTTCCCCGCTGCGGACCACGGCTGGCACGGTGGAGACCCTGTCCAAACAGGCTTCCCTGCCGGCCATTCGGCAAGCTGGAGCGCGATCTCCCACCCGGCGACGCCGGCGAAGAAGTGGCATCTCGTGAAGCCGTTGAGGTCTTCCGGCTGGACTTCTTTGATTGATCTGGCATCAACTTCTCCTGGGGGTATCCGGCCATCCCGGATCATGTTCTCCAGCCATGCCACAAGCATGGGCTCGTTCTCGTTGTAGTAGGTCCAGGTCTTCATCCGAATGGCAATCCAGACCGGACCAACTTCCCCGCCTTCGGATTGAGCCACAGGATCTCCTTCCTGTTCTTCGCTCCGTCCGCGAAGGACTTCTTCGAGAATCGGGTCCAATGGGGAAGGTGGGCTTCGTACAGGTCGGAACGGTATCCCGAGAGCACCACCATTCCTTTCAATTTCTCGAGCTCACCTATCATTTCCAGGTGATCGTCCGGGGTCATCTCCATCCGGTACATGCGCGGCCGGACCATGGTTCCAAGGTAGCGGGTCTCCGGAAGATAGGGTGGATCGAGGTAATGAAGCGTCTCGGGAGTGTCGTAGTACCGGATGATCTCCAGTGCCGGCTTGCACTCGATGACCACTCCGGAGAGCCGTTCGATGATGATCCTCAGAGCAGCCGGGTAGTTTCTCCAGTCGGTCGAAGTACTGGTGTTACTCCCGCGACAGTGACCCCGGAATCCCGTCTTGGTGCCAGCGTTGTGTCCGTTGGATGCGAATCCCATGAAGGACCGGATGATGAGGCGGCGAGCCCGTTCCATGGGGTCGTCCGTGGGGCTGTAGGCCTCCTCGAACTCCGTCCGGGAGAAAGGGGTATGTTCGATCAGGGAGACCAATCGGGAGGCTTGGTCGGTTCGGAGAATACGGAACAGCCCGACGACTTCATCGTCCAGGTCGTTGTAGATCTCGTCGTAGGACCTGGGCTTCCGCAAGAGCACGGAAGCGGCTCCCCCGTAGGGCTCCAGGTAGATCCGGTGCGGGGGGAAGTGGGAGATGATCCACGGGGCAAGGAGCCACTTGCCGCCGTGGTACCGGAGAAGGGGGCGAGTGGGTATTATGGGGTCCTCCAGTCGGGGAATGGGACTTCATCCTTTCGATCCCACCATCGCTTTCTGAGTCCCTGAAAGCCACGGATGGGTTCCGGGATCGTGACTGCGGTGGCTCCCCATGCTCTCAAAATCTCCCAGTAGTCGTGGCCCTTTATGACTTCAACCACGGGAGCAAACCCTTCAATCTTGCTCATTTGCTTTTCCCGATGTGACAGGGCAGGTCTCAGCGGCTTCCTTGTCAATGTATTGTTGCAACCGCGTTTGGAGCCTACCCTTCGCGTTTTCTGCGCCCTCCAAGCCCCTGTAATGGGACACCTGGAACTCGCTGGACGGTGTGACAGCCTTCTCCCGTTCACCGAACACGAATCGATCGACTTGGTTCTCCAGAAGGGTGATCTTCAGGTTCAGATCACAGATCTCGTTCGCCATCTCGCCATTCTTGGTCTCCAGTCCCACGATACGGTCCTGTAGGTGGACGATTTGAATAGCGGCCGACTTGTAGTCCTCGTTGGCCTGATCCAGCTTGTCCAGGGTCTTGAGGAGGCGGTAAAGCGCAGAATTCAGTAGGTCTGATTGTTGCATCTGGACTCCTTTCAGTCTCCACAGAAGCAGTCGATCGATTCGTGTTCGGTGAACGGGAGAAGGCTGTCACACCGTCCAGCGAGCTCCAGGTGTCCCATTACAGGGGCTCGGTTCGAGGCTTGGCGTAATCCAGGATCTCGTCGATGGCACGGCGACCATCACGGAACATTTCCACTTGGCAGTGAAGGTGGGCGACGATGTTGTTCGTCGTGGAGGTCAACTCCCGAATTCGCTTCGACATGCGAACCAGGGTTTTGGCGTGGACCCCGGTGAGGCCACGGTGCTTCACGAAGTCTTCCAGGTGGTCGAGGAAGGTCGTGACTTGCTCCTGGATCTGCTCCTCTTGCCGGTATCCCCGGGAGAGGTTCAGATTGTCTTGGGAGTCGATGAGGCCTCGGACAATGATCTTCCGGGCTCGTCGCAGGATGAATCGTTCGATGCAGGTGAGATTCATGGTCCCTCCTTTTTTGTTGACGGGTGTCAACCGTACCATCTGATCTTTTTCCGTGTCAACTTCTTGCGTCTCATCCGCACTTGATGGGCATGCCATCGTTTGTAGTGACGGGGGCACAGGCCACGGGAGAAGGCGTCCTCCTGGCAATCTCCATGGGTGCAAGTCTCGATGATCCCACGACTCACGGGGTCTGGCCGGGTGGTGGTGACGTGTCCTCGCTTCTTCTGATAGAGCCAGCGTTCATAGCATCTCTTGCAGAGCCCGCGGATGTAATGCCGGCCGGCGCACTTCGGGTGCTTGCAGCCGATCCTCTGGCCGTAGGCGGTGGGCTGTGCGACAGGAACGGGCAGGGGTTGTTTGATGGGTTTGAGTCCGTCCGGACCGTTCCTTTTCAACTGCCGGTAGTGGGTATCGCAGTAGCCCAGGGCTCTGCTCTTGTTGGGGCATTTGGGGAACTTGCAATTGGGTCCATTGGGGAGTTCGTCTTTGATACTGGGGAAATCCGAGAGACTGTCCAGGTAGGCAACGTCGGCCGGGGAAAGCTCGAGGGTGGTCTGGTTGGGAGGTTGCTTGATCGGGGTGAGTTTGGTGATGTCGCCATCGTTGTCCCACCATTGCTGGTAGTGCTCTTTGCACAGATCCCGCTGGCTCGCCGGCCAGCCGCAATCATGGAAGGCACAGATGCTCAAGAGTCCTCCGGGAAGGTGATCCGGAACTCGTGTCGCTGGAGGATCCAGCCTTTATTGCGAAGCATGTTGACCATGCGGCTGGCCTGTAGGAGGTAGAGGGCTTTGGATCGGTCGTCGCCGGATAGATCGGCGGTGCGGGAGTATCGGAGGGCCAGGAAGAGGCGGTACCACATAAGGCTGAACGACTTGGATCCCCGCGCCATCATGACTCGGCCGACGGCTTTCATGGTAGGGTCCCTCCTTTCTTCAGGGACCCTACCATGGGGTTTCGGAGGGGTTCAAGGTTTCTGTACTCGGCTGGCGAAACCGGATTTGCACATCAGCATAAGTGCCACTTATGGACCCGGCGCCCTCCTGCGCCGGGTTTCGCGGTTAGAACAATGACCGTTGTTGCGCCGTCCGGGGCGGATCACGCAATCCCGGGAGAGTCTTCTGGCTCGGATTCACCGGAACCTTCCTGGGGCTCTCCAGGTGGCAGATCGCGCACCTTCCGCGGTACAACTGCGCCCACCTGGGGCTGATTCCTTTTCCGCACCGGGAGCACTTCATACGGCTTGCCGAAGAGTCTCGAACGCCGCGGCGACTTCCGGAACGAGGTCCGGCGAGAAGGTGACGCCTTTCTTCGTCGGGCGCCATTCCCCCGGCTCGGCTTCGTAGTAGATCCGGAAGTCAACGTACTCGACTCCCTTGTACTCTCGGATCTCCAGGCGAAGGACTTCGCCTCCGCGCCCGTTTTTCGGGGATCGACGTGTGATGTCTTGACGGTGTTTGCTCATTTGGTCCCTCCTATCTCGTTTCGGCGATAGCGAATCGCCATTTGCTCGTCAGTACGGGCGCCACCCGTAGACGCGGCCGGCCGGCCGCGTTTCGCTCGTTTGCTCCCTCCTATCTGGTTAGTCCCAAACGGGTTCGATTGCGCTGAAGGTCGGGGTGTTCCGGTGCGCTTCCAGAGCCTCCGGCCAAACGTCCTCCAGCTCGTCGATCATGGCGGAAAGGTCGTCCGCGTCGAAGTCGAATTCTTCGAGGATTGCGCGGGCCTGGTACAGGGTCTCCAGATCTGAAGATGTGAATCTCGGCATGGTTGGTCCCTCCTATCTGTCCGTGGCGCATTACGGGGGCGCCTGGTCCCCGGCCGGCTGGCGATTGCGGGCGCGTGTTGCTCATCAGCGGGATTGCCACTCCCGGACCGGAAGCGGGGGGGGGGGATTGCTCCCTCCCGCTCCGGGTTTCGCTTGTCTAGCTTGGGATGGTGAATCGGAGGGTTGCTCCGTGGTTCCCAGTGCTTCGCAGTACTGCATCCATGGCTTGAATTCGGGTTTCGTAGTAATGACCGATGGAAGAGAATGTGTGCTTTCCGGGTCCAGGAGAAGATCCCAGACTGGCGTACCAGTTCTGGTCATGCTTCATCACTACTGCTCGGCGGTTGCCGTACTGTGTTTCCACGAGTGCGGTTAACTTCACTGCGTCGGATGTGTACGATTTAAAAGTGATCGTGGGTTTGGTCGTCATGGCGTCTTACTCCTTGGCGTTCGGCTGATTAGTTCCGAGTGCGTCGTCAGTAGGGGAATCATCCCTAGACCGGAAGTTCCTCCAGGCTTCCGGTTTCTGCGGTTCTCATTACTGCTGCTTGAGCCACTCTCTGCCGTGATGGTAGAGAAACTGCTCTAGTCCCATGCGGATAATCCCATGCACGGTGTACTCGTCATGGTCCAGATCGGTTCCGAAGAACGTGCCAAACTCGGGGTCCTGTTCGTACAAGTCCAGAGTCATTCTCCACTCCATGCTAGAGGACACCTCGTCGGCGTACTGGATGAGATCGTCTCTCGGATAGTCCGAGTTGAGTATCTCCTCCCTGTCTCGGTCGAGTCGGTAGAGATAGTTCTCGAGAAGCATCTGGGCAATGGGGCTAATACTCGCAGTCTTGGTCTCTGTGTTGGTGTTGCGCATTGTTTGGTCCTCTCTGCGTCTGTCCGGGGTGGATCTTCCCGGCGTTGCTCGTCAGTACGGTTTCCCTCCGTAGATGGGAAGTCCTCCAGGCTTCCCATTTCGCTGTGTTGGTGGTGTCCAGGGGTGCGGGATTCACTTGGTCGGGTGCGACTTGATCCGGTTGAAGATGTGAGGGAGGGAGACTCCTCCGTCCAGCATCAGGACTGCTCGGATCGTATCGGTCAGCGTCGGCTGTCGGCTTCCGTCCTTCCCGATCGGCCATTCACAAGAGACAAGATCTTCATGTTCGCTGTCGTTGAGTCGGGCGGTTTGCTGGAGGCTGTTGGTGGCTTCTATCAGCGTCTCCTCTCCGGTGTACGTCTTCCAGTGGAAGACAATGTCTCCGGTCTTGTCGTCGCTTCCGAATCGGGTGGAATCGTACCGGATCGGGTCCAGGTTTCTGAGGTAGTCGGCGAATCCGGCAAGAGGGGAAGTTTTTCCCTCCTGGGAGTCCTCCTCGTCGTCGTCCTCCAGTTGGCTCCGGAAGTCTGCAAGCTGTTCCCGCAATTTGGCTCCTATCATGTCGTGGTCTCCTCCGCGTCTGATTGTCCGGCTGGCGGGGCCGGCGTTGCTCGTCAGAGTGAGTGCCACTCACTGACCGGGAAGTCCTCCAGGTTTCCCGGTTTCGCTGGTTGTGGGTCATCCGTCCAGGGCTGCGGTGTCGCTTCCCTCGGCAAAGTCTCCCGTGAGTACGAAGATCATCCGGTGCAAGTTCTCGGCGTCGTCCTCCAGTTGCTCGTCCGTCCAGGCTCCCACTTGATCCAGAGCTCGGCGGATGGCGTCGGGGTTTCCCGGCTTGGTGTAGGTCTCGACAACGTGTCTCACGGCGTTGTCGACTTTCCCGGGACCGGCGCAATTGAACAGGGCTGAAGCGAGTTCTTCGGATAGGCTCTCGATGTGGAGCAAAAAGGGAAGTTCGTTCACTTCGATCTGCTCCACTTTGGGGCCGAATTCCGCGTCAAGTTCGGCAACATCGTGCCACTCGTCGGCGTCCTCCACAGCTCCGCGTTCGGTGAAAAACGGGCCGGTGGGCTCTCCGTCGTGCAAGCATCCGGGGAATCCGGCTGCCCAGTAAAATCCGGGCTCCATCCAGGAAAACTCTTCCCGGTCCTCGTCGCTTGACTCCTCGGTGATGCCGTTGGCGTCCAGGATGTCGGCGATTTCATTCGCGTCCAGATAGTACGTCTCAAAAGATCCGTACTCTTCTCCGTCCTCATTGTGAAATTGTCGGTAACTCATGCGTCTTACTCCTTGCTTCCCGGTGATGGGCCGGGGTTGCTTCGTCAGTGGGATAATCATTCCCAGACCGGCTCCTCCGGGGCCGGTTTCTGCTTCAAGCCATTTGGTGGTCTTCCACTTGCTTTTCGGTCAGCCAATTCTGCCCATGGCTGAATAGCCACCACTCCAGGTTATGGCGGATCACTCCCCATATTGTGAGAATTCCTTCATCCCCGAAGCGGAGAAAACTCCAAGATTTCTCTCTAGGCCATGTTCACCAGTGACCACCAGACCACGGCCACAATTACCGCTCCGCTCATCACTCCAAAACAGATAAAAATGTCGGCTACGGTGTCTGTCCAGTCTCTCATTGCTCTATCTCCTGCTGTCCTCCCCGTTCCCGCGTTATTGCGGGGCCGATACTTGGAACTTTCGGGCTGTAGGGTTACAGCATGCAATGGGCCGGGAAAGTGTTCCCACTCTCCCGGCTTCGCGTTGAGTACAGACATTTTGAGTTTCCAAACTGCGTGCCCTCCCTCCAAGATCTCGCGTCTTGTCGCTCTATCTCCCTCCGGTTCAGACTGCCGTTAGCTTGATAGGTTCCGGTCTCACGTCCTTACCTTCGGTGAAAAAGGGTCTAGTTTCGTCGGGGCCGATTCCGATTTCCGGCTAGCTTCTGTCGTCGTCTCCCGCGTTCGGCGCCACCAGCGTGGGTTCAGCGTTCCCGTCAGTGCCAACGGGCTTCAGCGGCTTCCGTGTCTGTATGATTGACACTGTGTAACCTTTCATCTTGTCCAGGGTAGCAGAAAGTAGACAGGTGTCAACTTTTTAGGGGTTTGGGGGTGGGGATGCTCGGATTCTCACCGCTATCTGATCGTTTGGTCGTTTTGAGCGAGTTAAAGGGGTCGGATTCGGTAGATTCCGCTCCGCATCCGAGCTGCGCCATTCTTCCCGGCCGGTCTTCCCAGGACCAATTCCAGCATCCCTCGTGCGCGTCGCGGTATCAAGCGGTGTCACTCTCCTCACTCCCTCCCACTCCCTCACCATGGGCTGCAAGTAGGTATCAGCATGGGCTGGGAGTGGGAGGGATGGGACGGGCTAATCGGCTCATAACGCCATTCTAACGTCCGTTTCAAACGATCGTTTGAATCTCCCTCGATCCATTGTAGACAGGTGTCAACTTTCCTTGATTTGTCCGGTAT
>CBDCPK010000004.1:0-5811 GCA_965220195.1 uncultured Binatia bacterium (SeqCode)
TGAGATGCTGTTCATCATGGTGTTGTTCCACATCTCAGCGTATAAGGATTTCAAGCATTTCTGGTTCTACGGCCTCTCACAAGAGTATAGGGACTGCTTTGGCGACCTCCCTAGCTATAGCCGGTTTGTGAGCCTGAAGCCTCGACTGCTGCTCCCCTTTTACCTGCTGTTGCATTGTTTCCGTGGGGAGAAGACCGGTATCTACTTTGTCGACAGTACCAAGCTGGCGGTCTGCCACAATGCACGAATCAGCCGGAACAGGGTCTTCCAAGGGATGGCCAGGCGTGGGCGTACCGCCATGGGCTGGTTCTTTGGCTTCAAGCTCCATCTGCTCATCAATCACAAGGGCCAGATCATGGCCTTCAGGATTACGGCTGGCAGCAGAGACGACCGCAACCCGCTTGAGGCCTTGAGTGCTGCTCTGCAAGGGAAGATCTTTGCTGATAAAGGCTATCTGTCCCAGGCGCTGCTGGAGCGCCTCTGGCAACGGGGCCTTCACTTGGTCACCAGCATTCGCCGCAACATGAAAAACTACTTGCTGCCTCTGCTGGACAAAGTGCTATTGCGCAAACGATTCATTATTGAGACCCTGTTTGACAAGCTCAAGTCCAGCATGGGCCTGGAGCACACCCGACACCGATCCCCCAGCAACGCCCTCCTCCACATTCTCTCATGCCTGGCGGCTTACACCCTGGCACAACCCAAGGTCAAAATTGGCAACATCGGCATCCCCAACACCATGCCCACCATCACAACCTCCTCTTGATCTTATCCAGAATTGGGGTTGTTCAGAGGTTCCCTAGAGCCTTTCTATCCACGGGTAGGCCGCCAAGGAGGAAGGCCACCGTATCGTCTGGAGGTGATGCTACGGATTCACTTGATGCAGAACTGGAATTGCCTGAGTGGCGAGGCGATGGAGAATGACTTGATTGATATTCCTTGCATCCGTCGGTTTGCGGGAATCGATCTTGTGAGAGAAGACATCCCGGATGCCACCACTATCTTGACATTCCGTCACTTTCTGGAGAAGCACCATCTTGGAGAGAGAATCTTCCAGGTGGTAGTGGAGAACTTAAAGCAAGAAAGGTCTGCTGGTGAGGGAGGGCACCGTCGTGGATGGCACCATCATTCATGCTCCCACTTCCAGGAAGAGTCGTAAGAAGGAAAGAGATCCGGAGATGCACCAGACCGGCAAGGGCAACCAGTGGTTTTTTGGCATGAAGGCCCACATTGGTGTGGAAAACGACTCAGGCTTGATCCATGGGGTAGCAGCCACTGGCGCCACCGTCCACGATGTGACCGTGGCAGCAGAATTGCTGGATGGAGAAGAGAAGGTGGTCTATGGCGATGCGGGGTATCCAGGCCTGCACAAGAGAGAGGAGATGGCCGGACGAGATGTGGAGTGTCGGATTGCCATGGGGCCGGTCCAGTGCCGCCGCCTGGGTCGTCAAGCTCCAGAAGGGCAATGACTGCATTGGGTAGAGAAGGCCAAAGCCCATATCAGAGCCAAAGTGGAGCAGCCGTTCCGTGTGATCAAGCAGCAGTTTGGCTTCCAGAAAACCAGGCTGCGAGGCATGGCCAAGAACTACTACAAAATGATGTTTTTGGCAGCTCTAACCAATTTCTCTCTGGCGAGAAATAGATTATTAGCAATGGCAGCATAGGCATGGGAGTAGTGTGTCAACACACTGCTTTCATGGTGTTATCAAGCACCATGAAGGCTATTGAGAAGCGAAATAAGGTCTTTTGACCCTAAAACGCTCTATCAGCTACATAATTCAGCTTTTTCTTTCCTATCCTAGTCTTGAACCTAGGGAACCTCTGAATAAGCCCATAAAGATTGAGCATACAAGATGTTGCGTTGTGATGAGGGTGATATATCCGTTAAAAGTGACTAACCGTCGTCAAAAGTGGTGCTGACCGGTCAGCTTTTTCCCTAATTGTCGGTAATCAGACACAGCTATCCCGTAAACATCACACCATACAGGATTCTGCCCGCAGCAGATTGGCAAATCCAAGCAGCAAGGCCAGACGATTCTCGTTCTTCGCCAAGCTGCGGTAGCGCACCTTGCTGTAGCCAAACATCTGCTTCACATAGAAAAACATGTGTTCTACCTTGGCCCTCACACTGGACTTGCACTCCTCCATCAGCCGCTCCAGTTCATCTCCGGCTCATCTCCTGCGCTGTGACGGCCTCATGGCAATGTGCCATGCCACCGGGCGATCCTTACGGGCCTCACGCTTCTCAATTCCACCATACCCTGCATCTCCCCAGACACGGGCTTCCTCCACGGGGAGCAACTCTTCTGATGCTGTCAGGTCATGCACGTTGGCAGAGGTTGTCGCCAGGCTATGGACCAAGCCGCTTTGATCATCCACTCCCACATGGAGCTTCATGCCGAAGTGCCACTGGTTACCCTTCCGGGTCTGCTCCATCTCCGGGTCACCTTCTCTTTTCCGGTTCTTCGTCGAGCTGGGCGCTTCCATGATGCTGGCATCCACAATCGTCCCTTCCTTCAGCATCAGCCCTGCTTCTGACCAATGGTCCTTGATGCTCTCAAACAACACCTGGGGCAACCCGTGACGCCCCAGCAGATGGCGGAAGTTCAGAATTGTCGTCTCGTCCGGTACCTTGCTCACACTGATACCGGTAAAACGTCGCACGCTCTCAATCTCATAGAGCATGTCTTCCATGGCTGGATCACTGAGGTTGGAGAAGAGCTGCACACAATGCACGCGCAACATGGACTCCAACTCATAGGGCACTCTCCCCTTTCCAGCTTTTGGGTACTACGGCCTGATCTGATCCAGTAGACCCTCCCACCGAATCAGCGCATCCATCCTCTCCAGAAATCGCTCCCTCCTCGTCTTGTGCTTCTTGCTCTCCTACTCAAGGTCCGCAAAGTTCCTCTCCACCCTCTCCATCCCAGCAAAGCTCCAATCAGGACTCCATCTTACCGCTCATCGCTCCCTCTTGCTACCCCCCAGAGGCCTTGTTCAGAGGTGCCCTAGGGTCAGGACTCATCACCAGAAGAGGACGGTGGCAGCCAGGAGGATGGCAGAACGGAAGACCTGGGCGCAGCGGTCATGGCGGATTGTAATGGGCCGCCAGTCCTTCTGTCGGGAAAAGAGAGTCTCGATTCTGTGACGCTTGCGATAAACTCTTGCTGTAATGGACTAGTTTCTTGCGGCAGCGACGGGGTGGAATGCAAGACGTGATGCCCTGCTGGGACAGCATCTTACGGATTGTGTCCCTGTCGTATCCTTTACCGCCAATCACCGTTGCCACAGGCGGCAGGTCTTTGAGTAACACATCAGCACCAGTGAAGTCACTGCATTGCCCCTCACGCAGGTGGGGAGCCGCAGGGGACCACCTTTGCTGTCACAGACCCCATGGAGCTTGCTGGTCATGCCCCCCTTGGTACGACCAATCAGGCGGGGAATCCCCCCTTTGTTGAGGCTGCACGCCGTGCGATGGGCTTTGATGTCAGTGGCGTCAAGCATCAGCACCTCTGGCTCTGCGGCATCGGACGGCTCTGCGGAGTCGGATGCTGACAACTCAGAAAAGATCAGATCAAAAACACCCTTGTCTCACCAGCGGCGAAAACGGTTGTAGAACCTCAATTCCGGATAAGATCAAGAGGAGGTTGTGATGGTGGGCATGGTGTTGTGGATGCCGATGTTGCCAATGTTGACCTTGGGTTGTGCCAGGGTGTAAGCCGCCAGGGATGAGAGAATGTGGAGGAGGGGGTTGCTGGGGGATCGGTGTCGGGTGTGCTCCAGGCCCATGCTGGACTTAAGCTGGTCAAAGAGGGTTTCAATAATGAATCGTTTGGGCACCAGCCCTTTGTCCAGCATGGGTATGAAGTCGTTCTTCATGTTGCGGCGAATGCTGGTGACCAGGTGAAGGCCCCGTTGCCAGAGTCGCTCCAGCAGCGACTTGGAAACATGGCCTTGATCAGCAAAGATCTTCCCTTGGAGAGCAGCGGTCATATCCTCAAGCAGTTTGCGGTCATCTCTGCTTCCATCCGTCATCCTGAAGGCCATGATCCGGCCGTTGTGATTGATGAGCAGATGGAGCTTGAAGCCAAAGAACCAGCCCATGGTGGTAGGACCACGCTTGGCCATCCCTTGGAAAACCCTGTTCCGGCTGATGGGTGCATTGTGGCAGACCGCCAGCTTGGTACTGTCGGCAAAGTAGATGCCGGTCCTCTCCCCACGGAAATCATGCAACAGCAGGTAAAACGGCAGCAGCAGTCGAGGCTTCAGGCTCACAAACCGGCTATGGCTGGGGAGTTCTCCGAAGCAGTCCCCATACTCTTGTGAGAGGCCGTAGAGCCGGAAAGGCTTGAAAGCCTTATAAGCTGAGATGTGAAACAGCACCATGATGGACAGCATCTCGCCGAGGGAGAGCTTGCCAGCTCGTCGGCGCTGGCGATCAGAGGGGATCAAGTGGTGACGCTCCCAGTCCTCAACCAGCCTGGCACAATCATCGAGACAGCAGAACAAGGCAATGGTAGAATCCGTCATGAGGGAGCCTTCCGTTTGTATGGTACAGATGGATAGGGTCGCCTCTTCCCCCTCTTCCCTCTTCCCATCAGGCTTCCCACAGCACTCAACCAAGGCAAGAGGATCTTCCCTGCAATCCCCTTATACAGAACTCGGGTGTTGTAGAGGGTTTTGTGGGGGCTATAGGCGAGCTGGGGCATCCACCCAGCGCAGCCCCTTCTGAATAACAGGAATGATGCCGCTCAACACCTTCCTGTCATCCACCCGCTTCACACCATGTTCTTTGGGGAACAAGGGGGAGATGCCATCAACCTGCTCCGTGCTGAGCCCCAGCAACTGGGCCATCACCTATCTCCTCCTGGTGCTCTCTTGGGGCTCCCTCTCTGCTGAGGGGGTCATTCCTCACATTATGGGTCTGACCCTGGCATCAGGCCTCATCACCAGAATGAGGACGGTGGCGGCCAGAAGGGTAACAGAACGGAAGATGTGTGGGCGCAGCGGTCGTAGCGGGTTGCAATGGGCCGCCAGCCCTTCTGTCGGGAAAAGAGCGTCTCGATTTTGTGACGCTTGCGATCCAGCCTCTTGCTGTAATGGACTGGTTTCTTGCGGCAGCGACGGGGCGGAATGCAAGGCGTGATGCCCTGCTGGGACAGCATCTTACGGATTTTGTCCCTGTCATACCCTTGATCCCCCATCACCGTTACCGCAGGCGGCAGATCTTTGAGCACCACATCGGCACCGGTGAAGTCACTGCATTGCCCCTCACGCAGGTGGAGCCGCAGGAGACCACCCTTGCTGTGGCAAACCCCATGGAGCTTGCTGGTCATACCCCCTTGGTACCTTTGTTGAGGCTGCACGCCGTGGGATGGGCTTTGATGTTAGTGGCGTCAAGCATCAGCACCTCTGGCTCTGCGGCAAACGGTTGTAGAGGGTTTTGTGGGGGCCATCAGCAGCAGGGGCATCCACCCAGCGCAGACCTTTCTGAATGACAGGGATGCTGCCGCTCAACACCCTCCTGTCATTCACCCGCTTCCCACCAACGTTCCTTGGGGAACAAGGGGCGGAGGATGCCATTAACCTGCTCCGCGCTGAGCCCCAACAACTGGGCCATCACCCATCTCCTCCTGATGCTCTCTTGGGAGTCCCTCTCCGCTGAGAGGATCATTCCTCACATTATGGATCCTGACCCTGGTCCCTTCTGCATGAGGATTGTCCTGATGCCAACAGTGCCCACTGATCTCCACGGGGCGGATCTAAGGCGTGTGAAGCAGAAGAGCCGCTCACCCGCTTCTTCAGGACTGT
>CBDCPK010000005.1:0-2415000 GCA_965220195.1 uncultured Binatia bacterium (SeqCode)
GTTGAAGATGCCACCATGCTGCCCCAACTCTTGGTGCGGGACACCCGTCAGACCCTGCGCCAGCAAGATCAGGAAGACGAGGGTCCCAAGGATATCGTCCCCCAGGTCGATGTTCGGGGACAGATTTTACGCGGCCTGTCCGACTTCCCGGCCCTGGACGAATATATGCTGACCAAGCCCAAGAAGCGGGCGAACGTCCAGCTCTATACCGACGTCCACGGCGAACGGGACCCGCTCCTGGCCACCTGGCAGTACGGTCTGGGCAAGGTCGTCGTCGTTCCCTTTGATCCGAGCGGCGCCGGCTCGGGGGATTGGATCCGCTGGGAACGTTTCGGAAAATTCTGGTCTCAGGCGGTTCGGTGGGCCATGCGGAATGAAACTCCGCTGGATTATCGATTGAGCGCGACCAAGCGCGGCGAACGCACGATCCTCCGTGTCGAATCCTTTGACAATACGCAGGACAGCATCCTCCAGGCCCGGCTGGCCAGCGGAACCCGAAGCGAGACCCTGACCCTCATGCCAGTCGCCCCGCGTATCTCCGAAGCCGTCCTGCCCGCCCGCTACACGGGCGACGTTCCCGTCACCATTATCAAGCGGAAGGGCAATACGATCCTGAACCAGCGGAGTCAGACGGTTCTGGTTGGACAAGAAGTAGACGGCGCGTTGAAGGAATATCGCCAACAACAGCCCAACCGGCCCTTGCTGCACGCCCTGGCCGAAGGAACGGGCGGCAGCCTCAACCCGACGTTTGACGAACTCACCTCCCACGTCCGGGGCGGCCAGAAAGTTCTCCTCCATCCGCTCGAAAACACCCTCATTGTCATCGCCCTTTTCTTTCTCCTGGCCGACATCGCCCTGCGTGTCTTGTTCGGGCCGCTGCCGGAGACCTTACCGCTCTGATTTTTCTCTCATACTGAGAACGTCCGGGAGAAAGAACGCGCAGGTGGTGTGGTAGTTGCCGGGGAGTTTTCCAGTTATGTATAACCGTCGTGAGACAATAGCCTAACGAAAGCTGTCTATGCCGATTGTTAGAAACAATATGACCACGACCCCCGCGGTTCCAGGTCGCACGATTCAGGAAGCACTTGGCATTGTCAGCGCCGAGTGTGTTTTGGGTATCAACGTCTTTCGGGATATGCTGGGTGGCCTACGGGACTTTTTCGGAGGCCGGAGCGGGACCCACCAGAAGGCACTACGGGAAGCCAAGGAGACCTGTCTGGGAGAACTCGCGGAGCAAGCCTCGCAGCTCGGTGCCGATGCGGTTGTCGGTGTGGATATGGACTACAGCGAAATCAGCGGCGGGGGAAAGGCATGTTGCTGCTGGTCGCGACCGGAACGGCGGTGCGGCTGAAATAGCGGCAGGGAGATTTGAAACTGAGCCACTACCTGAATTTCCATACTGTGAAAGCGCCGAGTGCGTATATCCGCGCTGTCTTGTGCGTGAGCCTAATCGTGTTCGGAGCGTCCTGCTCCTGGCTGCCGTTCAACAAGGGCTGCTGCGAGGACGACCGTAATCTGGGTATCACCTATCTCCAGGAGCCGGAACAATTTCCCACCGCAACGCCAGCCTACGGCCGCGCCCGTGACATTGACCCTGGGTCGGGAGAAACTATTACCAAGCCGGGGCTGATCTCGAAGTATAATCCGTTCAAGGGTTTTCTGGGCGATGACGAAGACGAGCCGGTCGTCTCAAGTGATGACGAGGATGGATTTTTCGGCAATCTGTTCCCGTTTTGACCCTAGATTGTCTTAGTGTAGCGGTTTCTCGCCAACGAGAACCAGGACGCCGGAATACTGGTGGACGATGGCCTGGTGCCGCACCGGGGCAATCTCGCAGCCGGTAAAAAACCCGATAACCGGAACATCAGCCAGGTATTGGCTGATGTAGGAAGAGTCGATATCGGGAATCCCGTAGAGCCCGCTGCCACGTCCGACACAGTTAAAATAGAGACCAAACGCCGGACGGCTGAGCTGCCAGTTCCGGTCCTGCACTTCCAGCTCACGTTTCAGGTCGGTCCGCGCGCCATTCCCGTCGCGTAAGGTGAAAACCAGCTTCTGGCCTTCGACGATCTGGTCCGCTACCGCAATAATACCGCGCTCCGGATCAAAGCCCACGAGGTTTCGCACCACGTATTCGCCAGGGGCGATATGCTGGCGTTCGGCGTCAACCGGCAGGCCGACGAAGATATAGGCCGCGGCACGGCGCAGGTCCTCGCGGAGTTGGGGACTCACGCATTCGGCAAAGACTTCAAACGCTGGCCTGCCGTCAAGCTCAAGAATGAGATTGTTGTGGGCTTTCGTGACTCGATACACGGGACTCACCGGCTGGCAGGCCTGGGAGATGCCAATGGTATAGGTGAACTGACCGCTCAGTAGCGCGCCGCTGACTGCGTCACTACTGACCGTGTCTCCACATAACTGGAAGGTCTCACCCACACTCCCGTCCTCAGACGCCCCACCGCCAACAAAAGGCACGTCCGAGAGCCCGCCTTCGGCGATCCCGTCAAAGAACGCCTGCGAGTCGAAATTATACGTGTCGGGGAAGACAAGCCCCAGATTTTCGGGACCGAGGTGAGGAGTGAGGCTGGACACGACCTCCTGGCCAACCGCACGTGCCCGGCCGCGCAGTTGAGGAACAAAAAAGCGCTGGGCGGACAGCGTGTCCGACTTCACGGCCAAGACTGCAATACCTGGTGCGCGTTCCACTTCTCCAGCCGTGGTCAGTACGCCACCGGCACTACAGCCGACAACCTGACTGGCTTGCGTTTCAGTGCGGACCGTACGCAGGACGCGCCCGTACCCGGCCCCGTGGTGGGCGGTGGCAAAAACCAGAGCAAAGTCGGCGCGGTCGCCACCCGCCTGGCTCAAGGCCGCTTGAGCCGCTTCCCGCGTGGCTTGTTCGGCGTCGTGTTGCTTTGAGAGACCAACTCCAGCAACGAGCATACGTGCTCCTCACAACCGGTCTAGTCCGGTTTCTTGAGGCCGAGCCGTTCGTAATATTTCTCCGGAACTTTGTCCGGGTCTTTATAAATAATAAAAGAACAGTGCTCTTTTCCGAGCACGGCGGCCGGCTCGACCACCACAAAGGGTTTTCCATTTTTCTCGATGTCAACCAACTCCATCGGAGGCTCATGGGCACAGTACACGGGAAAGTCAGCGCGGTTATAGGTCATCCGCTGCGGCTTTTCCACCGTATGAAAGGCGTCAGGTCCCTCGTATTTGCCTTCGAGGACCATGCGTCCCCCACTGCCGCAGGGCCGCATCTGAATAACGACCTTGTCCTCATCCTCTTCAATATGCATGGGCTGGAGATGGCCTCGCAGCCCGGCCACAAACATCTTGATCTTCCGAGGCAGTTCTTGGGGGTCTTGCGGCATTTTTTCCAGATTCGGCAGCCACCAGGCTTTCACGCCGGCCGTCATGATCTCTTCCAGCACCTCATCGCCAAAGCGTTTCCCTATCTCGCTCAGCGTCGCGGTTGTCCAGTTCCGGTACAGATCGTGCATCCCGAGGAATTCATTATACATGCGGTTCGCAATCTTCTTGGCCTGATCGGCGTCCCCGGCGTCAATAGCTTCCGTTAAACGGTCCACGGTGCGTTTGCCCATCTCACGGACTTCTTCTTCGGAAAAAAAGCGCTCACTCATACGATCCCCTCCTGTGGTGACACTGCCTGTCTCGGGATATATCCCAATCCGCCACTCCATTGCAAAGGGCTGAGCGTCTGGATACCGTACCGCTGACAAGGGGCTGAAAGGACTGGACTGATTGTGGCTCGCGGAGGCGGGGGGCAGAACCGAGCATTTGCGCGCACGGCCGGCGTCAAGCTATCGCCCATCAAGGCGATGGAACTGGCGGCCAGCCGGGTGCCGGACGTGGTCTCTCTGGCCCAAGGCATCCCCAGCTTTGATACGCCCGAACCGATCAAATCCTTTGTCCAGCAAAAAATCGCCGAGGGCGCGTGCGCCACCTATTCGCTGACCCCCGGCTTACCCCAACTACGCGAATGCATTGCCGAGTCGCTGCTGCGAGAAGGCATGCACTACGATCCGGACCAGGAGATCATTGTTTCCAGCGGCTCGATTGAGGCCATTGCCGCAACACTGCTGGCCCTCACTCAGCCAGGAGATGAGATCATTCTTTCCTCACCCAGCTATGCCTCCTACCAGGAGGTCGTCCGCATCGCCGGCTGTACTCCGCGCTTCGCCCCGCTCCGCGAGGAGCAGAATTTTGCCTTTGATGAAGAGGCGTTCGAGGCCTGTCTGTCACCACACACGCGAGCGATCTTGTACTGCAATCCCAACAATCCAACCGGGACGGTCTTCTCAGAAACGGAAACGCGCGCCCTGATTGCGCTGGCCGAGCGGCACGATCTCTTTCTGATTATCGATGAGGCCTATAAGGATTTTGTGTACACGCTAGAAGCATATTTCAGTCCGGCTCAGGTCGCCGATGTCCGCCAGCGCATTGTACGAATTTTCACCTTCTCCAAAGCCTACGGGATGACGGGCTGGCGGGTCGGCTATCTCCATTCCGACGCGCGGAATGTCCAGGAAATCCTCAAAGTGCACGATGCCCTGGTGACCTGCGCACCGGTTGTGTCGCAATATGCCGCCCTGGCGGCGCTCGAATACGGACACGAACATATTACGACCTTTCGGCAGGCGTTTAAGCAGCGCCGCGACCTGACACTCACCCATCTCGATCAGCTCTCACATGTGTTTGACTACCAGAAACCCGAAGGGGCCTATTTTGTCTTTCCCCGGATCAAAGACGTAGTTGTCCACGCCCGCGATTCGTACGCCCTCGCCTACGACATTCTGGAAAAGGCGAAGGTTGCCGTTGTCCCCGGCATTGCCTTTGGACCCAGCGGCGAGGCCCATATCCGACTGAACTTCGGACGCCGGACGGACGATATTACCACCGCCTTCGAGCGTCTCAGCGAGTACTTCAGTCCGGCAGCTGCGCGTCGGGCGCAACACACTCAGCACCGCGCAAGCCGATCAGTTGAGTCTGTTGGGTCTGTTGAGTCTGACCCAAAGGACCCCAAAGGACCCAACAGACCCTATTCCTATCAGCGTATACGTAGCTTCGCCATTCTGACATTGCGCGTGCTCGCTCGGCTGAGTCTATGGCGGAAAAATCCCCAGGTGATTGCTATCGCGGGTAGCCACGGCAAGACCGTTATCAAGCGCATTGTGACCGAGCTCTTGGCCCAGCGGTACCGGGTCCAGCCCAATCCCCGTTCCTACAATACCGATATTGGCCTGCCCCTTGCCATCCTCAATATCGAATTGGCTTCGGTTCGCTTGCGGGACCTCGCGCGCGGTTTCGCCCGGGCAGTCTGGACCGCGCTCTTCAATACCGGGGCACCCGACATCCTCGTGCTCGAATTCGGCGTCCGCCATCGGGGCGATATGCAGCAGTTGATCCGAACGGTGATCCCCGACATTGCCATCCTGACAACCTTGACGCCGAGCTATAGCACCGATGTCGAGGAGTTACACACGCTCCAGGATGAAATGCGGGTGTTATGTCGCGCGGACGGAGCCAGTTGTCGGTTTGTGATCGATGGGGATGACCCACTGCTCCAGGATGTCATCGCGTCCTTGCCCACGCCGCCGCTGCTCCTGCATCGCTCGGCGTGGAGCATCGAGGAGAGCGGCCTCCAGCTCCAGAGCCCTGATCGGCGGTATGCGGTGACGCGGGAAATCATTGGTGAGAATGAGCGGTTTTCGGTCCAGGCGGCCGTGGCCGTGGCCGAACACTGGACCGATCTGTCCCCTGCCGAGATTCAGCGTTTCCTCAGTGAAAACACCACCGTGTGCTAAAACCGGTCCTGTTCCTACTTGCAATACAGGGCCGACTCGTATTATGCTTTATCCCTGTATGGACGACCCTCCATCTGATGACCCGTGGCCTGAGACTCAACTGCGGCTTTCCCCAGCCAGCCGGGAGGTGTGAAGCGCACGCATGGAGAGTCCCGCCCTCGGTCTGCTCATCACACTCCTGCTGGTCCTGGTCAACGCCTTTTTTGTCGCGGCAGAGTTTGCAATCGTCAAGGTTCGTGCGTCCCAGATCGAACTCCTGGTTCAGGCCGGTAGCCGAACGGCCAAGATGGGCCAGTATCTCATCACCCATCTCGATGCCTCCCTGTCGACGATCCAACTCGGCATTACCCTGACTTCTCTGGGGTTGGGCTGGATCGGGGAGCCGATTGTGGCCAAACTCATTATTGAATTTATGCGCCTGGTCGGCCTGGAAGCCGACCCGGATTTGGCGCACAGTATCGCCCTGCCGGTTGCCTTTATCCTGCTCACATTTCTTCTTATTGTCTTTGGCGAACTTGCCCCCAAAGCGCTCGCCATCCAGCATTCCCAGTCAATAACGCTCGCCGTCGCCTTTCCGCTACGGTTTTTTTACCTTATCTTTTCTCCGGCGATTGTTTCGCTCAACTGGACCTCCAACCAGGTGCTGCGGCTCTTTGGCCTTCGGCCGGCGAGCGAAGCGGAGCACTATCACTCGGGCGAAGAGCTGCGCTTCCTGCTTGAGCAGGGCCGCGAGGGCGGCACGATCGAGGAAGAAGAGCACGAGCTGATTGAGAACGTCTTTGAGTTTGGGGAGACCAGCGTGCGGGAAATCATGGTCCCCCGGACCAATATCGCCGCCATCGAGGTCACCTCCTCCCGCAGTGCTCTGGTCAATCTGCTGGTTGAAGGCGGCTATAGCCGGATACCGGTGTATGAAGATTCACTCGACAATATCATTGGGGTTGTACACGCCAAGGATCTCATTACCCTCATGGAACATCGGGATCTGATCATTCTGCGCGACCTCCTCCGGCCCGCGTTCTTTGTACCGGAGACGAAACCGATCGACGATCTGCTGCGGGAGTTTCAACGCCGCAAGGTGCATATTGCCATGGTAGTGGATGAGTTTGGCAGTACGGCCGGCCTCGTCACCATGGAAGATATTCTTGAGGAACTGGTTGGAGAGATTCAGGACGAGCACGACAGCGAGAACCACGATATTGAAAAAGTCTCCAATCAGACCTATATCGTCAACGCGGCCCTTTCTATTGCCGATGTCAACGATCACATTAACGAGTTTGAGCTGCCCGAGGGGAATGACTATACCAGCGTGGGTGGCCTCATCAATAAATGGCTCGGGCGTATCCCTGAGGTCAATGAGATATTTGAGTACGACGCGCTCCGCATGACCGTCCTCAAAACCGACAATCACCATGTCACCCAGGTCAAAATAGAAAATTTGTCAGACCTCACGCCCCCACCGGCCACCTCCCTGATAAAGGAGGAAGCATGACACCCTCGCTGACCCTGTATTCTCGTCCGGGCTGCTGCTTGTGTGACGACATGAAAGCGATTGTGGCCGAGGTCCAGGCCGACACGGCTTTCACCGTAACGGAAATCGATATTTCAGCTCAGCCGGAACTCGAAGCCCGTTTTGGCCAGGACATTCCCGTGCTATTTATCAATGGCCGTAAGGCGTTCAAATATCGAGTCACCGCCGGCGCGCTACGCCGGCGTCTGCACCGCTCCGGGGCGGAGGCGAGGGTACTGCCGTGACGCCGGCCATCGTTGTCCTGATCACGGTCGGCTCCGAGCGCGAAGCCGAGACCATTGCCACGGCCCTGCTTGAGGAACACCTCGCCGCCTGTGTGAATGTGACCAGCCCGGTGCGGTCGCTCTATCGCTGGGAGGGTCGCATTGCGGACGACCGGGAATGGCAGCTCATCATCAAAACCCAGGCGCGTCTCTTTGAGGCCCTGGCGACGCGCGTCCGCGCCCTCCACTCGTACGACGTCCCCGAGATTATCGCGCTGCCCGTCCTCGCCGGGACGGCGGACTATGTGGACTGGATTCAAAACGAGACACAGGGCGAGCGTTGACGCTGGGCGCAACGGACAACTACCACTCAGCCCAGCGATCGTCTTCCTCGACCACCACGCTTTGCAGGCCGGCCCGGGCCACGGAGCGGGCCTGGCGTTCGGCCTGGACACGTTTGGCGAACGGTCCGAGACGGACTTGGTAGTATCGAAACCGTCCGTTCAACAACGGACTGATATATACAGACGAGAAGTGCTGTGTTAACGCCTGCTTCAGATAGGACGCCTTGTCCGCATCGGTGTAAGAGCCAACCTGGACGGCGTACAGGACGGCCAGCCTGGGAGTCGGGGCAGAGAGAACCTCGATGCGCACCAGAGCGGTCCCTGGGGCATACACGCCAATGCTTTTTGCCGCTGCAAGAGACAGGTCAATAATACGACCTCCCACAAATGGTCCCCGGTCGTTGATACGGACCTCAATCGCCTGTTCGTTCTCAAGGTTTGTCACCATCACATTGGTTCCCAGTGGCAGGCTCCGATGGGCAGCGGTCAGGGCGTGCTGGTCATAGATTTCGCCGTTTGCCGTTCGCTTGCCGTGGAATCCTGGTCCATACCATGAGGCCATGCCGGTCTGCACAAAACGGGAAGGACGAACCACAGGCTGTGGTTCAAACGGTACCGTGGTTCGCTGATCGGATAGCGGCGTGACGGACGTGCTCTTCGGAGCGAGCGGAGACTCAGACGCGTCAGGGAGGGGAGTGACGACCGGGACCGCCGCAAGCTCTGTCGGTAACTCGGGCGCTAGCTGGCTAGGGGTATCTACAGGAGTCGCTGGGAGAACAGTCGGTAATTCAGGCGTGGACTGAAGGGGAGGAACACCCGGGACCACTGGAGCGGCAGGGAAAAACCGAGCAGGCTGAACCGACTGTGTTGTCGCACTACATCCCGCCAGGATGCCTATCAGCATCCATCCCTGCCACCTCCACCCCTGCATAGACTATGATTATATACACAGGCAACTGGAGCGAGCAACGAATCGTTTCGTCTCCCCCCCCTCCGGTCGCTTGTCCTCGGGGTGTTTCCCGTGTACCATACGAAGCCATGGCGGGCTTCAATACGCCTTTTCGCCAACTCAAAAAAACGCTCAAGTCGTCCATCGCCGAGCGGGCTGCAACTGCAGCGGCTCTGCCTCGGAGCACACCCGATCCAGTTGGAAAGAATGAGGAAAGTCCCGTGGACCTGTTCCAGCGGGCCATGCAGGATGTCACCCGGCTCAAGTCGGACGCACGGGTCAGCAACCCTCCACCGACCCTCTCCCCCCGGTCTCCGCAAGACAGTGAGAATGAGGCCATCGCCGAGTTATACGACCTGGTCGCCGGGCGGAGCGATTTTGATGTCACGGATACCGACGAGTATGTCGAGGGCTGTGTCGTCGGCCTTGATACGGGTTTGGTCCGCAAGCTAAGACAAGGGAAATTTGCGCGCCAAGCGGCCTTGGACCTGCATGGGATGAAGGCGGATGAGGCCAAGCCCGAACTGGAGCGGTTTCTCAGCCAGACTACCCAGGCGGGCATACGCTGCGTTCTCATCATTCACGGACGCGGCAAAAACTCCCCTGGGCAATTCCCGATTCTCAAGGATAAGATGAAACAGTGGCTCACCCGGGGCCGGCTGGCGAAAATGGTGTTGGCCTTTTCCACCGCCCGCACCCATGACGGCGGACCGGGTGCCATGTATATCCTCCTGAGACGAAAACGCGGCCAGAAAAAGCCCGTCCTGATGTGGGAGGGAGCCAAGCGTGAGTGAAAGCCGTCCGGCAGATCAGAACAGTCAACTCGCGTATATTGGACCGGACGGGCAGATTTTTGTACGCCGCTTCCCATCGGACACGACCCACCAGCTCACCTGGAGTTGGCAGGACCAGCACGCTCCGCAGCCTTTGCAAGCCCAGGACCCGGAATCACAGCCTGCCCTTCCCTCCATGACCTATTCCTGGCCAACCTGGTCGCCGGACAGTGCACAACTCGCCTGTTTTGCCCGACAGGGTGAGGACGGGCCGGCCAGCGTGTATACGGTTGCCGCCGATGGCGTGGAGTCCTGGGAGCGGGCCAACCTGGGGCAGGGCGCTCCGATTTATGGAACCTGGTCACCCCAGGCGGACATGTTTACCGTCCTGGTGCAGCGCGGCGAGCGCCAGCTTGCGTTAGAAACGATTGGCATAGCCCAGCCCGCCAAGACACGCACCCTGCTCACCGGCGCGCCGCTCTTCTGGTCATGGGCTCCGCAGGGGCAGCTTGTGGCAGCGCACGTAGGCGACAACGAAACCGGGCGGGTTGTGCTCATTGAGGCTGCAACAGGGGCCGTTGTACGAGAGATCAGTGCCAGTCCGGGGACGTTCCGCGTTCCGGTCTGGTCCCCGGACGACGAGTTACTTACCTATGTGGAACGGGGTACCGACGGCAGTCAGACCTTACGCCTGTTCGATATCCAGAGTGGGGAGAGCGCTCCGATTAGCCGGGCCAGCGGTATGACGACGGCGCTGTGGTCCCCGGACGGACAGGCGCTGGTCTTTAGCAGTACCCAACGCCAGAACTCACTGCTCTCTCCCGCGCTGCATCTGCTCGACCTGTCCACCGGCCAGACGACGACCCTGCTTGAAACGCCAGTCGCGGGCTTCTTGTGGACTCCACAGGGAACTCACTTGGTCTATCTGACCGTAGACGTACAACACAGTCAGCTCAGGTGGCATCGGTATGACCGAGCAACCGGAGAAAGCCAGGAATTGATCCGGTTTCTACCCAGCAGGGAACAAACGCTCCAGTTTTCATTTTTCGACCAGTATGCCGGCTCTCACCCTTTACTCGCGCCGGACGGGACTCTGCTGACATTTACCGGCCACCTTCCCGACGCGGCCGCGCAACCGGCCACGACCGCGCCCACGGTCTACACCCTGCCCCTCACGCCCCCCTTTACGCCGCAGGCCATCGCCTCTGGCTCCTTTGCCTGTTGGAATCTGCGGGCAGGGTGAAGGGCCAGCGGAAACGACATCCTTTTCTCAAAACGCTTTATCGGGCGAAGCGATACAGCATTGCTTAAGCTTGACCGGATATACGACCCGACTGTAATTAGAGTGGGAATCCGCGTAAGTTATATACGTGGGTGATTCAGACAAGGATAAAGAATCCATGGCCGCAATATCAGACCTTCATCTTCCTGACTTATCGGTCAAAGGCTTTCGCGGCATCAAAGACCTGACTATCTCACATTTAGGCCGCGTTACACTGTTTGCTGGGAAGAACGGAGTAGGCAAGACGACCCTGCTGGATGCTATTCGGCTGTATGCCGCGCGAGGCAGTTCTGCCGTTCTTGCAGGCATATTGCGGGACCGAGAAGAGCTTACTGAGACCGCCGAGGAGGATGGTAATGAAAGACTTACACCGAACTGGGATGCCCTCTTCTATGGCAGACATACCTCCCCAGAGGCGCGCATATCCATAGGGCCGATACGCAAAGATTACCATCTCAACATTGATATTGGTCCACTTAGTCCAAATGCAGTCAGGCAATTGGAAAGGTACAGCCCTGACCATCCCATAGACGACGAGATGCAGTCACTTCGGGTTGAATTTAAAGGCTCAAAGAAAGAAATTCCGACCCTCCTTCCCATCCCCGGACGCCGCTCCCGTATGTTTTGGGATGATGAATCTGAGTCTCAGTCCCCAATTCGATACGAATCTTTAGGGCCGGGTTTGCTGAGCAATGACCGCCTTGCGAGATCGTGGGACAAGGTAGCACTGACAGAGGATGAGGTTCAGGCTGTACAAGTGCTGAATCTAATCTTTGATGACAACGTCGTTCGTGTCGCAGTCATCGGCGATGAGAGGAGCCGCTATGGCCGACGTATTGTCGCAAAAATCAAAGGCCAGGATCGTCCTGTTCCCCTAAAAAGCCTTGGCGATGGAGCGGTACGTCTGTTCGGCGTGGCTCTGGCCCTTGCCAACAGTCAAGACGGTTTTCTGCTAATCGACGAGGTGGAAAACGGTATTCATCACTCGATACAACCCGACTTCTGGAAGATGGTCCTGAAGACCGCACAGATGAACAAGGTACAGGTGCTTGCTACGACACATGGCTGGGATTGCGTCGCAGGCTTTGCGCGAGCGGCGATGGATTTAGACAAAGTGGAAGGTGTCCTCGTCCGCCTTGAGCAGGATGGTGAGAGAATTCGCGCGATAGAATATTCCGAGGACGACCTCAATATAGCCGCCGAACAAGGTATTGAGGTTAGATAACCCGTGGCTCGTCCCCCTTTACAGCCCTCAGATCGCGTACTTTTAGTCGAAGGGCAGGACGATAAGCATGTCGTTCTACACCTCTGCAAACAGCGTCAAGCCACACTATCCTTTTTCTTTTTAGACCCAGACAGAGATGACTCTCAAGTAGCAGTCTCAGATCGTCAGGCCGTTTCCATTCTGGACAAGGACAACATCGATAAAGTACTCGAATCCATTGTCTCTGAGATCAAGGCCCCAGGTCGTCAGGCTGTTGGTATTCTCGTGGACGCAAATGACGATACGACAGGGCGTTGGGAGGCTATCCAGGGCCGTCTTCAGAGAGCCGATATCAACCCTCCGCAACATCCCAGTCCAGGCGGGACAATTATACAGGCCAGCCCCCGTATCGGCATCTGGTTAATGCCCGACAACTTATCAGCCGGAGAACTTGAGGACTTTGTTGTGCAAATGATCCCCGAAGGAGACCAAGTCTGGCCGTTGTCCCAGCGCTATATTGAGGAGATTCCCCAAGAAGAAAGAAAATTCTCGGATGGGAAGATACTGAGAGCGCAGCTTTATGCCTGGTTGGCAGCGAGGGAGGACCCTCGACGCAGGGGCCTTGCCATTCGTGCCCAAGACTTGAAAGTTGATGGTGCTCTCAGCCAGAAATTTGTTGCTTGGCTTAACAATCTGTTCGGATAGAACGCGATATGGCTGTCGGTTCTTTTGATGAGGATGGGGTATTGCATAGCCCCTCCGCCCCTGTCGGATGACGCCGTGCTAGCCGACCTATGACTCAAAGCGCTCTATCCATACACATCTTAAGGTGTTCCGTCGCACGGCAAATCGTTGGAGACGCCGTTTAATCGAAATCAAGGTCGGCCGCTATATCCTTGACGACCTTTTTGTGTCTCTCTGCACGCTGGCGTTGTTGCTCTTCCTTCTGTCTCTTACGTCCGAGTATTTTAGCCTCCTTTTCATTGGCCACCTTAACGCACAGCAGCAGAGTTTCCTTATGATACTGCTGTATTTCCTCGATCGTAGTGCCATCCAAGATGATTTTCGAGTCGATCACACTCGCAATCCTCGGCCTATGCATTGTCGAGAATCTTGGCGGCAGGTTCCAGGTATGCACAAAGATATCAGACCAAAGTGAGGAGGGCTGTCTACTTAAGCGAAAAGGCACAGTATATAGAGCCGACCCAGGTGTACCATCCATGGCTGGCTCAGTGACTTCATCAACAATGACACCAACAATCTTGATCGGATCGTTAGGTGAAGATTCTTTCGCCTGTGTCTTCGGACTGGTTTGCGAAAGTTTTCGCACAGGCGGGGCGGCTGGCCTCTTTCCCTGTAATGTCGTTAATAAATCCGAATAGTTCTCTCTACGTTTATCGGGCGAGGACAAATCTATGTAATACTTGCCCTTCAACCACGACGGGGCAGATCTTTTCCAGGTTCCTTGGGCGAGGATCGGGATGAATTTCCTGTGATTGCTTGAGGTATGAACCTCCGCCGTCATTATGTCCCCTTCATATCCAACACCGCCCTTGCGTTCATCAGATTTGAGGCAATAGTTCGGCGTACAGATGACCAGTACATAGGCGCTCTCACGAATCTGTCTCTCCATAAACTCAGGTAATTGATCTCCCGGTACGGCGTGCCATTGGTCGAGAATTGCCTCAATGCCGTCCTTCCGCAAATCCGTAGCTAAACCCACAACCCACTCCTTATGTGCTTCATCGTCCCACGAATAAGAAATGAATACCGACCGATTCATAATGAACCCTTTTTATATCCCCCCGCCCCACCACCGCCTAAATCTTCTTCTCAAAGCGCTCAATCAATGCACGGTTTGCGGAGACCGGGGCTTGTTTAACTTCAATCTCAACGACCTTTCCGGTGCTGGTACAGTTTGAGCCGTAAGCCACTGTTTCTGTTAGGGCGAAAACCCCAAAATGTACCAGTACCACCTTTCCTATTTTTCTTGCTATTCCAGCACCGATATGCCACGATGCGCGCTGGCTTACAGGCAGACTTGTTATCGTGTATCGCGATATAAGATGTAGAGTCAGGGCGCGTTTGCTCCCTGGTAATCCTTATAGCTGGTTATCGTCAGATATCCTTCGCTATATATTCGTCTCGCATAGGAGTGCCTGTAAGCCTTCTCTTGAGACCTGATGATCTATGACCGACTTGGAGAAGCTGCGGGCAGCCCGGACATTGAAGGATGTCGCACATGTTCTAAGAGTAAAGCCTAAAACCGTTTCATATCTACTGTATAAGTTACCAGAAACCGAAAAGTACCACTCCTTTGAAATCCCCAAAAGTAATGGAGGGAAGCGGCTAATCAACGCGCCCGAACAGCGGTTGAAAATGCTACAGGGGCGATTGGCGAAGATACTCTACAGATGCATCGCCGAAGTTGAGAAGATAGACCCACCTCACCATCCGCTCGCTCATGGCTTTGCACGCTCATGCTCGATCTTCACCAATGCTTCCATGCATAAACGCCGCCGCTACGTGTTGAACCTGGACCTCCAAGACTTTTTCCCTTCATTCAATTTTGGACGTGTTCGAGGCTTCTTCATAAAGGACAAACGTTTTGGGCTAGCTGAGAAAGTAGCAACAGTCATTGCACAAATTGCGTGCTTTAAGAACGAGTTGCCGCAGGGCAGCCCATGTTCTCCGATAATATCCAACTTGCTTGGACATTTACTTGACATACGTCTTGCCCGACTTGCAAAGAAAAATAAATGTACTTATTCGCGCTATGCTGATGACATCACCTTTTCGACGAGCCGTAAGGATTTCCCTACAGCTTTAGCAAAACCAATTCCTGAGAAACCCTCGGTCTGGGAACTTGGTTCGCGGCTTGTACGGGAGATTCATAGAGCCGGTTTCAAAATAAACGCCAGCAAAACCCGGATGCAGTTTCGCGGGTCCCGCCAGGTTACAACTGGTCTGATAGTCAACGAAAAAGTCAACATCAGATCAGAATATTATCGAAACGCACGCGCGATTTGTCATCAGTTGTTCTCGACCGGAAGCTATTACATATCTGATCCTGAGAGCCCCGTGAAAGGCTTAAACAAAATTGAGGGCATGCTTAGCCACATACATTACATAAAGGATCACCCCGGACCAAAGGCGAAAGCGAAAGCTAAAAAACAGAAAATGCCAACTACAGCCCAAACGGAAACACTGGCCGCAGCCCAAAAGTTGTACAAAAAATTTCTCTTCTATAAGCACTTTGTGGCACTAGAAAAACCCCTGATTGTGACGGAAGGAAAGACCGACGTCATTTATCTCCGTGCGGCAATTATGAAACAAACAAATTACCATCCACAATTAGGTGAGTTTATCAACGGCAGCTTCTCAAGTGCTGTCCGCTTCATGAGGTACTCGCCAACAATTTGCCAAGTCCTTCAGCTTTGTGGTGGTACAGGTGATCTCAGCCGCCTTACCGCAAAATACAAAGACGCCATCGCCTCCTTCAAATATGCACCGCTTGCCCATCCGGTGATTATCCTAATCGACAACGACGACGGTGCTAAGAGTATCTTCAGCGCTGTAAAAGAAAATTATGGCCTTAAGATAACAAACAAAAGTTCGGAATTATGCTACCATCTTCACAAGAATCTTTATCTCGTAAAGACACCAGAGGACGACACGGATTCACAATCCTGCATAGAAGATTTGTTTGACTCAAATTGGCTCGAAACTCCTGTGGATGGAAAGACGTTTGACCACTCGAAGAAACACAAATCAGACGAGACGTATGGAAAGATCATTTTTGCCCAAAAAGTAATCAGGCCGAATACCGACAAAATCGACTTTTCAAGATTCGGAGAATTGTTAAAGCGTATTGTGGCTGTCTTAGATGATTACGAGAAGCGAAAATCCTCGTCTGCGGGTTCGTAGGCGTTCCTGCCCACTTTCCCGCAAGAATCCTGTTTGAGGTTCGTTCGCCCCCTTATGTCTTATCTCCGCCCCACACCCGCCCAATCGTTTCCTGAACCTTCTTCTCAAATCGCTCAATCAGTTCACGGTTAGTGTTGACCAGCGATTGCTCAGCCTGAATTCCCGTGACGATTTCCTGTTGGATGGTTAAGGGTGGCATTGGTATCTTAACCTGTCTGAGGGCGTTGCCGTTGAATTGCGGTTGCCCTCCTCCTGTTACAAGGGTCTTCGCCTGATTCCAGTAAGCGTCACTTTGAGTAAACGCCCAATAGAAGCCAGGATGGACGCGATCCGGTGGAAAACGGAGACGAATTAGGTATGAGGCAAAAACCGCTGGGTATCCTTCGTCAAACAGCATTGTCTTGCCGTAAGTCGCCCCAGTTCTGGCAACTAATATATCCCCTCTCGCAAGTAACGCTTCCCTTGACTCACTCGTCAACGTGATGAATTTCGATCCATCCTGGCGGAGCGTTCCATCTTCGGCAATGTCGGTGATGCGAATGAATCTAGCGTCCCCATCATCCTCCGCGCTTGCAGTAAAGCCATATTCCGGTTTTGTGAGGTCGCCTATCTCCACCATCGGCCACTCAGGATCAATCACAATATGAGGCCGATAGTTCTCCACCACCGCCCGCGCTCCATCAATCACTTTCTGGTAGCCCTCAATCTCAGCCACAATTTCTCGCTGTACTTCTAGCGGTGGGAGAGGGATTTGAATTTCGGCAACCGCGGACGGGTTTGCACGAGAAAGCGAACCACCAACACCGGTAATGGTTTGCATAAAACGCAAGTGGAAAGGATCAGACACAAGCACCCGACGGAGGAATTCAGGTACAACCTCGCTGCTTGAAAAGACTATCCATTCGGTAGAAGCAATCTGACGCTGTTTATCAGAGTTTTCTTTGACAACCCATGCTCGACGGATGTGGGGGATGATTCGTGACAATAAGATATCGTCAGGAAATACGGCCTTCTTTGATGAGCCGATTTCACCACCTCGGAGTAGCTCGGGTTTTCCGGCGTCATACGCAGGGATACTCCATAACTCAAAAACTTCATCCGGCGTTTTACGAGGATCAATACTCTTAGCTTTAGGTCTCAAAAAGCGACCAACCGGCACAATGTCATAAACTGTGTTTAGAGTCCCATTCTCCCGATACCGCTCCCCGCTCAAATTATACTCCCCACCCGCGGCAATCTTCTCCTTCTCGGCGATAAGTCCATGTGTCGGTTCGCTCCTCGTATACTTCACCCCAGATTCTGCCACACGGTCCGTCAACGTCGGCTGAAAGCCGCCCTCCAACTCCCCCGCCCGCAGCCGTCCAAGATATTCACCAAGCTCCTTCCGCACCTGCGGCAGGTCGTTCCTATCAATCGCCCGCCGTTGCGCCCCCAGGTCGAAGCCGTCGTTCTCGACCTTGAAGAAGACGATACGGTCAGCCTTCTTGGCCAGCACTTTGTCCAGAATCAGAATCGAAGTCTTGACGCCGGAGTAAGGCTGAAATACGCCCGCCGGCAGCGAGACCACGGCAACCAGATAATCCTCAACCAGCAGCTTGCGCAGTTGCTTGTACGCGGTCTGGCTCTGAAAAATAATGCCCTCGGGCACGATGATACCGGCCCGCCCGTTAGGTGTCAGATGTTCGGCTATGTAGTCCACAAACAAGACTTCGCTGCGCTTGGACTGCACCGAAAAGCGGTTGTGGGGCCGGATACCGCCTTTGGGCGACATGAACGGCGGGTTGGCCAGAATCACGTCGGCGTATTCGTTCCAGCGCTCCTGGCTGGTCAGGGCGTCGTACTCGAAGATATGCGGGTCGGCAAAGCCGTGCAGATACATATTGACCAGGGACAGGCGCACCATGTCGGGCGAGATGTCGTAGCCCTGAAAATTGGTTGCCAGTCGGCCCTTTTCGTCCGGGGTCAGGGTGCTGTGACCGTCGGCGTCGGTGTTGGCCTTAAGGATGTGTTTATACGAGGAAATCAGAAACCCGGCGGTGCCGCAGGCCGGGTCAAGAATGGTGTCGTCCTTTTTGGGGTCAATAACGGCCACGATAAAATCAATAATATGCCGTGGGGTGCGGAACTGCCCGGCGTCGCCCTGCGAGCCGAGCACGGACAGCAGATACTCAAAGGCATCGCCCAGGCGTTCGGAGTGATCGTAGGTAAACTCGTCAATCACCTTGAGAAAGTCGCGCAAGGTCTCGGGGTCGCGGTAGGGCAGAAAGGCGTTCTTGAAAATGTCTCGGAACAGCGGCGGGACACCGGGGTTCTCCGGCATCCGGGTAATGGCCTCGGCGTAGAGGTTGAGAACTTCGTTTCCGCCCAGGCCGGAGTGCATCAGCTTGGCCCAGCCGAAGCGGGCGAAGTCAGCGGCGAAGAAGGTGCGCGTGCCGCCGAACTCCTCGCTCTCGGCGTCAATGTCATCCATGAACTTGTAGATGAGCGCAATGGTAATCTGTTCAACCTGACTCTTGGGGTCAGGCACCTTGCCGACGAGGAGGTCGCGGGCGGTGTCGATGCGGCGTTTGGTGGTGGTGTCGAGCATAGTCTGAACCGTGATTCATGGGATTTGTGGGATTAGCAGGATTAAGAGGGTTTAGGAGATTTTGGGAGGGCGTTGATTCTTTTGGTTGAACTGCTTGTTGGTGACTCGTTTGAATTCGAGGCTTCTGGCGCCAAAATTGATGAGCAAGCCGACTTCCAGATCATACGCCTCCAGGTAGTTGATGGCCTGTGCCAGATGAACGTCTTCCAGTTGGATAATAGCCTTCAACTCTATACTGACAACATTACCCACCAGGAAATCCACTCGTCTCGTCCCGATGTGTTGGCCTTTGTAGTAAATCGGCATGACATGTTCACGGCTGAAGGGAATGCCTTGATCCGCCATCTCGATTTCTAATGCCCGCTGATAAATCACCTCCTGAAACCCATTCCCCAGAGCAGAATGCACCGTCATGGCACACCCGATGATCTGGCCGGTCAGCTCCGAATACTTCTGCTCCTTCCTCATCCCTGTCCGTCCCCTCTTCATCCCATCAATCCCATAATCCCATAAATCCCAGTTCAGAACTGGTTCAGCGCCACATAGTCTTTCACATACTCCGGAATGAGCACGCGGTATTTCTCCGGTACGGCCCGGAAGTCGCCGATGGAAAAAACCGGGGAGGTGGCCAGCCTGGCGAACTGCCGCTTGTCGATGATGTCACGAGTGTAGCCGTCGGTAGTGTACGCCTTGAAGTAGGTCTTGATAGCCGCGACGGAGTCCGCCCGTGTTGGCGTATGGTCGGCGACAAATTTGGTGAATTCTTCTTCCAGCAGTTCGTCCTTGGATTTGAAGCGCGGAATGATGCCAAAGACTCTTTCCAGGATTTCACGCAGGGTCAGACGGCGGTCCACGGCAGCGGCTTTGCGCAGCTTGGCGAGGGTATAGTACTCCTCGGGTTTGTCGAAGACTTCGCGGTTGACGTAGTCGATGACGCGGTCCCACTGTCCGGCCTCAACCGCCTGGACGATGGTCTGGTCCTCCCGCACGGTATCCGCGAACCGGTCGAAGAACACCCGGTCGATCTTCATCCCCTCCAGGCCGATGGTTTCTTCCGCAATTTCTTCGAGAATGTCACGGCCCAGATGCTCGTAGGTTCCGTAGGGTTGCGGGCCGTCGCCGTTCCCCTGAGCCCCAGGCCGAGGAAGCTCAAGGACCTCGTCGTAGTTGAACTCGGTCTCGAAGTATTCGCAGTTGCCGAAGAAGTCAAACAGCTTGAAAGCTGTTTTGTGTGGCTGTTTGACGACGTCCTTGAGGTCTTCGTCAAACAGCTGCTCCAGGAAGTCATGTCTGCGGGTCCCGCGTCCCTTGATCTGGACGAAATCAGTAGGTGAAAAGATGGGCCGGAACATGCCGAGATTCAGAATATCGGTGCAGTCGTAGCCGGTCGTCATCATGCCGACCGTCACGCAGATACGGGCCTTGCTCGTCTTATAGGCGGACAGGAAGTTGCCCGAGCCGAGCAGGTTGTTATTGGCAAAGTTAATGGTGAACTGCTGAGCATCGGGTATCTGCGAGGTGACCTGTACAGCGAAGTCGGATTGGTACTTGCCTGGAAACATGCGATCAGCCATCTGGTTGAGGATTTGTGTGAGCTTGGCCGCGTGGTTCTGGCTAACGGCAAAGACGATGGACTTACCGATTTCGCCGCTGACCGGGTCGCGTAGCGCGTTCTCAAGAAAGGTCTTGCAGAACAGTTGGTTGGTGGCCTCGGCAAAGAAGCGCTTCTCGAACTCGCGCTGCTTGTACGATTCCTTTTGATCCTCACCGTTGCCATCGGTGAACGACACAACAAAGCCCTCTTCGGACAGGAGTTGGGTAGTGACTTCCGTGCGCGCGTCCACCACGGTGGGGTTGATCAGAAAGCCGTCCCTGACACCGTCGATCAGTGAGTAGCGAAAGGTTGGCTGTCCGCTCTCGCAGCCGAAGGTCCGATAGGTGTCCAGCAGCAGCCGGCGCTCGGCCTCGCGCGGGTCCCGCGTCATACGCTTGGCAGGGTCGAAGCTCCGTAAGTAATCGCGGGGCGTGGCGGTCAGACCGAGCTTATAGCCGACGAAATAATCGAATACCGCCCGCGCATTGCCGCCAATTGAGCGGTGCGCTTCGTCGGAGATCACCAAGTCGAAGTCCGTGGGCGAGAACAGCCGCTGGTATTTGTTGTTGAACAGCAGGGACTGGACGGTGCTGACGACGATCTCGGCCCGCCGCCAGTCGTCACGCTTCTCCTTGTAGACGACCGTCTGAAAATCTGCCGCCAGCAGCCCGACAAACGCCTTACGGGCCTGCTCCTCCAGTTCCAACCGATCAACCAGGAACAGCACCCGACGGGCGTTACCGGAACGCAGAAACAGCTTGATAACCGCCGCTGCGGTGAGGGTTTTGCCCGTGCCGGTCGCCATCTCGAACAGAAAGCGGTCGTTGCCGTCTTGAACGGCGCGTTGTAGCGCATGAACGGCCTTGCGTTGATAGGCGCGCAGAAAGCGTAGGGTGTTGGCCTGAATGAAACCGGGTCGTTCGGCTGTGTTTTTCCAGGCCGCTTCGGAGGCGTAGCGCGGGCGCTGGGTCAGGACGATATAGTCGTCGTTGATCTGTTCATTGACCAGACGCTGCGGGTCGGGTGAGGCATTCGCATAGCCGGCCACCGAGTCCGGTGAGGGAAACGCCGTGATAAGGTAGGGATTGCCGCGCTCCAGATCCCAGAAGTAGTGCAGGTTCCCGTTGGAGAGCATAACGAAGCGACAGTTCAGCGAGCGGGCGTATTTGCGCGCCTGCTCTTTGCCGACCAGCGGATTCTTGTCCTCGGCCTTGGCCTCCAGCACGATGAGCGGGAAACCCTTAGCGTCGAGCAGCAGAAAGTCGATAAAGCCTTTCTGGATGTTCTCGAAGTTCTCGCCCAAACCGTCAAGGTCGGACGCCTTTATCGTGACGCTGGGTTCAAGCCGGATATTGGCGGGTTGGTCACCGTCGGCAAAGAAACGCCAGCCAGCGGCTTCGAGCAGCGCGTTGATCTTTATACGGGCGGTGGCTTCGTTCATTCCGTAGTCATCCTCATACAGTTGTGTTATATCTTTATCTCCCCTCATAGACATCCCTGAATCCCATAAATCATGGTCAATCATGGTTAATCACAGTCAATCATAGCCAATCATGGTCCAGATTCTCCCCTCGATTCTCTCCGCCGACTTTCGGTGTCTCGGACAACAGATTGCCGAGGTCGAGCAGGCCGGAGCGGACCGTATCCACGTCGATGTGATGGATGGCCGTTTTGTGCCCAACATCACCATCGGTCCGCTAGTTGTCGAGGCCGCTCGCAAGAGCACCAGCCTGCCGCTCGATGTCCACTTGATGATTGTCGAGCCCGAGCGCTATCTGGCCGATTTCGCCAGCGCCGGCGCGGATATCATCCTGGTGCATCAGGAAGCCTGCCCGCATCTGCACCGGACCGTTGAGCAGATCAAACAGCTCGACAAGCAAGCCGGTGTCGTGCTCAACCCCAGCACCTCAGTTACCAGCCTCGAAGAAGTGATCGACATGCTCGATCAGGTTCTCATCATGAGCGTAAACCCAGGTTTTGGCGGGCAGCGCTTTATTGCTTCAAGCACGCAGAAAGTCCGTCGCCTCCAGCGGCTGTTACAGGAACGCGGAGCCCAGGCGGCAATAGAGATTGACGGCGGTATTGATCCGACCACGGCTCCGGCGGTTGTGGCTGCGGGAGCCTCTCTGCTGGTTGCCGGTTCCGCCGTCTTTGGCGCGCCGGGCGGCCCAGGCGAGGGCGTGCGACGGCTGCGCGCCAGCCTCTCACGGCCTGCGTAGGCAGAGAACTCGCCGGGACTACCTATTTTTTCCGTTTGCTCTGCTGTAACAGATCGCCCAGGCTGAGCCCAAACCCCTGCCCTTGTTGGCTTGAGGCCAGATATGCCTGGGTTTCCGCCTGCTCTTCATGCGCACTGACCTTGGTGCGGGACAGGCGGATGCGCTTCCCCTCTTCTTCGACTGCCAGGATGGCAACCTTCACCTCGGTGCCGGGCGGAAACTCTCTGCGGTGGTCGGTGCCACGGGGCGTTCCCATCTCCGCGTTGGGAATCAGGCCGGTCTGCCCAGGGCCGAGTCGGACAAATAGCCCGAACGACTCGACCCGCTCAACCGTGCCGGTCAGGATCGTTCCGGCCGTCAGGTCCAATTCCTCAGCGTGATCGCCCGGAGCGAGCCCCTCTGGGGCCAGGGCCAGGGCAATCCGTCGCTCCTCAGGGTCAATCGAGAGGATGAGAACGGTTATTTCCTGGTTGGTCGTGGTCGCCTCTTTGATTACGCCCTGTTGGCTGCGGGGAATTTCGCTCACATGCAGCAGCCCATCAACGCCTGGGATTAGTTCGACAAAGACGCCGAAGTCCGTCATCCGAATCAGACGACCGGCCACCACCTGCCGTTCGCGCAGTTGCGCGCTGACAGTACCCCAGGGGTCGTCTTCCAGGGCTTTCAGACTCAACCCGACCTTGCCGCTTTCCGCGTCCATGCTGAGCACTTTGACTGTGACCGTTTCGCCCACGTTCAGGTGATCGGCCGGCCGGCCCAGCCGGGAGTGGCTAATCTCGGAGATATGCACCAATCCTTGCACGCCACCAAGATCGATAAACGCGCCGAAATTGGTCAGCGAGGCCACTGTTCCCGGCAGGACTGCGCCCGGAAACAGCTTCTGCCGCGTCTCTTCTGCGGCGCGCTCAGCCTGCTCTTCGAGGAGGCGGCGACGGGAGAGGACAATATTCCGCTCGCTGAACTGCGTGACATAGAACTCAAACGTTTGGTTGAGAAAGTCCTCTGGGGAATCGGGCCGGTGAAGACTCATCTGAGAGAAGGGACAAAAGGCCCGCATCCCGGCGACCGTCACTTCGTATCCCCCTTTGGTCTCCCGCGCGACCGTGCCTTCCACCGGTAAGGTATTCTCCACAGCCAGGGCGAGCCTCTGTCTTGCTTGCGCACCCTTGAGCAGTTTGCGTGAAAGGCGGAGTTCTCCCTCGGTTGAGAGCACAGTGGCCTCCACCTCGTCTCCGACTGCAATATCAAACTCGCCCTGCTCATTTTCGAGCTCGGCCCGATCAATAATCCCCTCCCCTTTATCCCGAACATCAATGAAGACGCTATCCGCACTGATGAGGATGACCCGACCCTTCACCACCTGCCCGCTGCTCAGCGCCGGTCCGGTCTGTTCCTGTTCGAGCAGGGCGGCAAAGCTCTCTTCAGTCGTGACCTCTTCAGGAGGCGATTGTTCCGGCTGGTCGCTCATGCGGCTCTCCCTGTTCTCTTTCAAACAGACGACTATAACACGCCCGAATCGCTTCCCGCTGGCGGTGGTACTCGGCCAAGACACGCGAGCCGGCATCGGCTCCTTCGTAGCCCATCCGCCGGGCCAGGGACGTCAACTGCTCGGCATTCCGCTCCAGCGCCTCAACCGGCTGATCGCGTTCAATCCGGAGCCGGTTTTCGAGCCGGCGCAAGAACTGGTAGCCGCGCTTGAGCACTTGGCTCTCTTCGAGAGAGAGCACCTGGCATGCTCTCAGGGCGTCCAAGGCAGAAAGAGTATCCCTATGCCGCAGTACAGGAAGGCGGTGACCATAGCGCAGTTGCAACATCTGCACAAGAAACTCAACATCGACCAGACCACCCCGGCCCGTTTTGATATTAAACCGCTCGTTCGTCTCTCCGGCCAATTCGAGTTCCATCCGGCCACGCAGGCGCTGAATCTCAGCCACATCGGTCGCCAGAATGGGTTCGCTATAGACGTAGTCCTCGAACAAAGCATTAACCCGTGCGGCCAAGGCGCTATCGCCCGCGACGGCGCGCGCCTTAATGAGCGCTTGCCGTTCCCACAGTTGAGCCTGGGTCTGATGATAGCGGGTAAAGGCAGCTATCGAAGACACCAGAGAACCCGCGCGGCCAGAGGGGCGCAAACGGGTATCAATTGTATACACCGCGCCCTCACGCGTTTGGACCTGGAGCACCGAAATCAGGCGCTGGACCAGCTTGGCAAAGATTTCTTGTGCGGCGAGGTCTGACCCGCCCTGTCCGGTCGGAGAAGAGAAACCCGATTCGTACAGGAAGATGAGATCGAGGTCTGAATTATAGTTTAATTCGCGCGCGCCCAATTTGCCCATGCCCACAATAACAATCCGTCCAGGCAGGTCTGTCCGCCCTAATTTCTCCAACAGCGCCGCGCGAGCGGTCTCATACGCCCCGTGGAGACAGGCCTCCGCCAAGTATGACAGTTGGACGCTCACCGATGGGAAATCAAGCTGGCCGTTGGTGTCGTTAATGCCGATGCGCAGAAACTCCTCATGCCGATATTGACGCAGAATATCGAGGCGGTCTTCAAGCTCCGGAGCCCCCGTAATGCGCGCCATTAGCTCGTCCCGCATCAGCTCTTGAGACTTGTACAGGTGGACCAGGTCGGCCCGAACCAGGCTGTCGAGCAATTCCGGCCGGCGTAAAAAGATACGGGACAGATAGGAACTGGTGCCGAACAGGCCGATGAGCGTTCGGAGGGTATGGGGATTCTCACGTAAGAGCGATAAAAAGCTCGACCGCGCACCGATCGATGCGAGCAAATCCGCCATGGAGGCCAGGGCCCGGTCAGGGTCTGCCGACCGACAGACTTCATGGAAGAGGGTCGGGGCAAGCGCGTACAACAGCTCGCGCCGCCTCGGCGGAGCCGGAGCATACGACGGACCATCGTGCAGCAGACACAGACGCTCATACGTGTGGGTCAGTTCACGAAACCCGAGCTGTTCCAGGCGTCGCTGTGTCCGCTCGGGATCGTGCAACTCGTCGAACAGGGCTTCAATGGCTGCCTGCTCCTCGGTTCCGTCGGCCTCGGAGTTGCCTTCGGGAATATGAAAAAGAGAGCGAAAAATCGTGTGGACCGCCCGGGTATGGCCCTGGAGAGTCGTCAGGAAAACGGCCAGCGCATTCTGTGCGGCTTCAGTCTGACCCACAACCCGCAGGCGACGCGCCAATGCCCGCAGGTCGTCATCGGAGCCGGGAAGCGTATGCGTTTGGCGGTCATGCACCATTTGTATCTTGTGCTCGACCTGACGCAGGAAGCGGTAGGCCGCAGCCAGCGCATCTCGGTCTGCAGCGGCGAGATAGGCCCCCTCAACCAGACGGTCGAGGACCTCCAGGGTGTTCCGTCCCAGGACGCGCGGGTCTTTGCCGGCATGGATGAGTTGCAGGACTTGGGTCACAAATTCGATTTCTCGTATCCCGCCCCGCCCGAGCTTGACGTTCAACCGCCCGCGGTCGGCCCGATGCAGCGAGCGCTCAATCCGCATCTTCAGTGCTTTGGTATCCTCGACCATGGTGAAGTCGAGATAACGACGCAAGATAAACGGCGCCACCTCGCGTAAAAAGCGCTCACCCAGGGCCTGCTCTCCGGCAATAGGTCGCGCCTTGAGCAGAGCCAGACGTTCCCAGGTCTGGCCCCAGGACTCATAATACAACAGCGTATTTGCGAGAGAATTGACAATCTGACCGTTCGTCCCATCCGGTCGCAGGCGGAGGTCAACCCGGAAGACAAAGCCCCCAGTCCCGGAGGTGCTGAGAGCCTGGGTGAGATGCCGGGCGAGCTCGGTAAAATAGGTCCGGGTGTCAATTTGGCCCTTTCTTCCACCCGTTGTGAGGCCGGCATCACATTCGTACAGGTAGATGAGGTCGATGTCCGAACTGAAATTCAGCTCTTCTCCCCCGAGCTTGCCCATGCCGAATACCACGAAGGCAATCGGACGTTTTTCTCCCGCCTCTTCAACACAGGCTTCCCCGTAGTCCCGCTCCATTCTGGCCCGAGTGTATTCATAGGCAATCTGGACTGCGGCATCGGCCAAGGCGCTCAAATCGCGGGTTGTCTCTTCAAGGGACGCCCGAGCGAGCAGGTCTCGTGTTCCGATCCGCAGATATTCACGATTGCGGTAGGCGCGCAGCCCATGTAGAAAATCGTCTTCAGTCAGATCGCACGGGAGGGCTGGACGGCACGCCTGAAGGTGGGTGGCAGTCGATTTTTCCGTAGCAGCGCGATCGGTCAAAAAGACGGATTCCCAGTCCTGTTCCTGCTGGACCAAGACAGTCGAGAGATGCTGACTGGCCCCCAAAAGAAACAGCAGGTCACGAGACAGCTCGGCGGATTGGAACACGGCTCCCGTCCCACAGCCGTGCTCTAGGAGGCGACTCAGATTGACCGCCGCTACGGACGGGTCCGGCGCGTGCGCAACGCCGCCGCCGATATGCTGCCAGCAGGACGTCAGCTGTTCGCGCCAGGGCAGCAGAGGGCGAAGAATATCGGAGGAAATATCCCCGGACGTGAATGCTGAACTGGCGTCAGACAGAGCAGGCACTGTATATAGGGAGGGGCAGGCTGCCCGTCCCCCTCCCTCTCTCCGTAAGCAAATGAGTCGCTACGCAGCTTTGGGGGCGCTCAGGGTCTCACATGCATCCAGCAACCATTTAATGCTCGACATTTCGTCGTCAATAATGGTCTGCAGGAGTGCTTTGGTTTGCTGGTCGTCCTGAATCTGGTCAATGGAATCGGTCAGCGGCTTTAAGATGGTCTCGGGGTCTTTGAGCACTTCGGCAAGGGATTGGAGCTTTTCCACATCGCCTTTCTCTTTTGACGAGTAGAAAGGCATTTCTTTGTCCCGCCGCTCGGCCGGTACTGTACACTGTGGGTCCCCACCCAGCTCGCGCAGCCTGGATTCCAAGAGGTGGGCATGAAAAGCCTCACGCTGCTGCACGGTCCGCAAGCCACCCCTCACACACGCCTCGTCACTGGCCTCAATCCAGCCGTTGAGATATTCTGCGGCAAAGTCTTCTCCACACCGGAACTCGTCCAGTAAAGCCAGAATCATGTCTTTCTCGGTGGCGTGACTTTGCCCGTTATAGGTATAGGTCGCTGCCCCGCCGTTGGACAGTTCCTCCATCTGTTCTTCGAACAGCGCATCCGAGATAACACCCTTGCGATACGCCTTGAGGAGCTGGCGGACTTCGAAATCTGCATTTGGCATGGTTTTCTCCTTTCAGCCTTTTTCTGACAGATACACGACACATAGCAGACATGCCGGGGGCTGTGTCAACTTCGTCTGTTCAGAGTTTAGGCAGTCCGGTCTGCAACTGCTGCTCTTCTGAGCATTCTTTTCTGCCAAGAGCAAGAAACTGACTTGATTTCTATCAGTTTTCTCCTTGTCCGGAATTGGCATCAGCTTTGCTGATATTTTTTGACTAAGTGTACCGAACGTGTTCCGGCAGAATCCAAGGGACACATTTTTATCAAGGGGGTAGTAGATGAAAAGATTTATCAGCATTGCGGCTCTCGCGGTCGTATTGGGAGTTGCAGGGGGCGTTAGGGCCTCGGGTGAGGAGGAGACTGCCGCGCCAGCCAGTCCTGATGTGCAGGGAATGCTGCAGCAAATGCAGCAGCGGATTGATGAGCTGGAAGGAGAGGTAAGTCGCCTCAAGGAAGGCCCTGGAGAGAACGGCGAGGCTGGGAACGGTATCATGGACCTGACCAACCGTGTCGAATCGCTGGAAGGCGGCCTGCTGGGCCTGAACGGCTTTCAGTTTGGCGGTTTGATGTATGGGTCTTATAACTACAACTTCAACAGCCCGGACTCGGGTAGCAACAATATGCGCATCTTTGACCAGAACCACAACGACTTCACCATGGACTTGTTGCAGCTCGAAGTGTCCAAGGAAACCGAGAGCGGGGTCGGCTTCCATGCCGTGCTGGACTACGGTGAGACCGCCGGCCTGATTCAGTCTGACTGGGGCGGTGATCTGGCGCATAACTTCGAGGTTCAGCAGGCCTATATGACCTACACCTTTGGGGTCGGCAATGGCGTCGAGATGAAGTTCGGGAAGTTCGCCACCCTGCTGGGCGGTGAGGTGATCGAATCGCCCTATAATCCCAATGTGTCGCGCTCCTTCATGTTCGGCTACGCCATTCCGTTCACCCATACTGGTGTGCTGTTCTCCACGGCTCTGAACGACAATATCAGCCTGACGGCCGGTGTCGTGAACGGCTGGGACAATGTGCGGGATAACAACAACGGCAAGACCTTTCTCGGGAGTTTGGGACTGGAGCTTGGTGACCTGGCCTGGACCTTCAACGGCGTCTTTGGGGCAGAGGACGACGACAGCGGCAGCTCCAAGACAGGCGTGTTCGATACCGTCCTGACCTATTCGCCTATGGAAAACGTAGACCTGCTGGCCAACTTCGACTATGGCACGGCCTCGGAACAGGTGGGCGGAGATGACGCCGACTGGACTGGGCTGTCGGGCATTGTCACCCTGGGCGGCGGCCTGCTGGACGAGAGCCTGGCGGACTGGTCCTTTGCGCTGCGCGGCGAGTGGTTCTCCGACCCGGACGGCTATCGGACCGGTATTGAGCAGGACCTCCGAGAAGTCACCGGCACCTTCAAATGGCAGATGACGGAGAACTTGCAGGCTCGCTTGGAGTTCCGCCACGACTGGTCCAATAAAGATGTGTTCGACGACGGTAGCGGCTATTCGGACGACCAGGATTCGATGATTGTGGAGTTCGCCTACCTCATGTAGCCGAATCTCTCAAAGGAGGCTCCTATGAAGAAGATAGAGGCGATCATCAAGCCGTTTAAGCTCGATGAGGTCAAGGAAGCCCTCTCCAAAACGGGCATCCAGGGTTTGACCATCACCGAGGTCAAGGGCTTTGGTCGACAAAAGGGGCATACGGAACTGTATCGCGGTGCGGAGTATGTGGTGGACTTCCTGCCCAAGGTCAAGATTGAAATCTTGATCGATGATGACAAGGCAGCCGAAGTGGCGGATACCATCATTGCCGCGGCCCGAACCGGGCGGATCGGTGATGGCAAGATATTCATCCTGCCCATGGATGATGTTGTACGTATCCGAACCGGGGAGCGGGGAGCAGACGCGATCTAGCCAGAACGACAACTCGTGCCGGGACTCTGGTGTTGTGAGGGCAACATCGCAAGGAGTCCCGGCAGGGACCAGCAGTATCGAGAACGGCAAAACGAATCGCAACGTCATTCTCAATATTGCTACGGGGCAATACGGGGCATCTCGACACGCGTGAAGGCATCGCAGGCTATAAGGAGGTTGAGATGAAACGTTTATTCGCTTTGGGATCACTCGCTACGCTGGGCATCGGGCTGCTGGCACAGCTCGCCTTTGCCGAGGACGCTCCCCAGTACAAGGATTACGCGGAATTTGCCGCCTCACAGGGGTTTGCCCTGTTTACCGCCCATAATCTGTGGATGATGATCGCCGCGGCCCTGGTGTTTATCATGCATCTGGGATTTGCCTCGCTCGAATCCGGTCTGACCCAGTCCAAGAACACGGTCAATATTCTCTTTAAAAATACCTTTGTCATCTGTATTGGGTTGATGACCTATGCGCTGTGCGGCTTCAACCTGATGTATCCCGGATTTGCGGAGGATTCTGCCGGTTGGCTGGCCTTTGCCGGGTTTGGCGTTGAGGTGACGGACGAAGTGGCCTCACAGACCAGTCTGTACAGTGAGGGCTACACCTATTGGACGGACTTTCTCTTCCAGGCCATGTTTGCGGCGACCGCGGCAACCATTGTATCCGGCGCGGTTGCCGAGCGTATTAAGTTATCCTCTTTCATGGTTTTTGCGACCATTTTCGTCGCCGTTTCGTACCCCATCACCGGCAGTTGGAAATGGGGTGCGGGCTGGCTGGATATGATGGAAACACCCTTTTATGACTTTGCCGGCTCAACCATTGTCCACTCGGTGGGTGGCTGGGGAGCCTTGGCCGGAGCCATGCTGCTGGGGCCTCGCATGGGGAAATACATGGCGGACGGCCGTATTCGGCCCATCCTCCCCAGCAATATGCCGCTGGCCGCCATTGGTGTCTTCCTGCTGTGGCTCGGCTGGTTCGGATTTAATGGCGGCTCCGTCCTGTCCGGCGACCCCAATCTCGTTTCCTTAACCCTGGTTACCACCTGTATTGCTGCCGCAGCCGGTGGTCTTGGGGCGATGTTCACATCCTGGGTCATCCTCCAAAAGCCGGACCTGTCCATGGCCTTAAACGGCATTCTGGCCGGATTGGTCGGCATCACTGCCGGCGCCGATCAAATGACGGCCATGTCCGCCACGCTGATTGGGCTGATTGCCGGGGCGATTGTTGTCGGCTCGGTCCTGTTCTTTGACAAGATAAAGATCGACGATCCGGTGGGGGCCATCTCCGTCCACCTCGTGTGCGGCATCTGGGGCACCCTGGCGGTCGGCATTTTCGGCAATCTGGCCGGCGGTGCGCAACTCGTCAGTCAGATCATCGGTATCGTAGCCATTGGCATCTTTACCTTTGCCTTCGCCTTTATCCTGTTCAGCATCATCAAGGCCACCATGGGACTCCGGGTCTCGCCGGACGAAGAGTCCGAGGGTCTGGATGTTGGCGAGCACGGAAACGTGGCCTACGGCGCCTCGCAGATGTTCTCCCCTGGCTCAACCCTGGGGATGAGCAGCCAGGGCTCAATGCGGGCGGAACCCGTTCCGCGTCTCGGTACTGAGGAAGCCTAACCAAAAGAGCAGAGCGGGCAGCTGCCCGCTCTGCTCCCCTCCCATCAATCCGCCTGTGGGGATATGGATTACACCCGACTTTTCTACCCGGTCCCATTGGGAGTGTAGCTATGACACAGGATACGCTCCAGGGACATCTCGAAGAACGACTCGAAGCGCTATTCACCATTGGGGCTGAAATCTCATCAACCTTGCAACTGGAAGAGGTGCTACAGCGTATTGTTGCCCAGGCCCGACGCCTCATGGCTGCACGCGTCTCCTCCATTCTCCTGCTCGACCCCGAAGAGGGCACCCTTCGCCCGGCCGCTACCGAGGGCGCGAGCGAAGCCTATCTTGCCCAGCCAGCGCGTGAAGTGGCCACCAGTCTAACCGGGGAAGTGATCAAAACCGGCCGACCGCTGTACACGCCTGACGTCCGCAAGGAAACCCGCTACCGCGTGGCGGACCTGGCCCGCCGTGAAGGACTGTGTTCCCTCTTGTCCGTGCCACTCCGGGCCAGAACCGCCATTATCGGTGTCCTGAATGTCTACACGACCGAACCACGCTGTTTTGAGGATAGCGATGTTCGGCTTCTGACCCTGCTGGCCAGCCAATCCGCGATTGCCATAGAAAATGCGACCCTCTATCGGGACGAAATGCAAGCCAGGGAACAACTCCGCCAGTCTGAGAAATTGGCCGCTCTGGGCAAGCTGTCCGCGGGGCTGGCCCATGAGCTGCGCAACCCGCTGAATACCGTGCTCATGCTGATCTACGCGATGTCGCAGGACCAGGTCCAAGACTATCCGCGGGATCGAACAACGACCAACGGCTTTTCGGACGATCTCCGTATTGTCCAGGGTGAGTTGCAGCGCATCAAACTCTTACTGGACCAGTTTCTGGAATTCGCCCGTCCACGCCCACCCCATTTTCAGCGCGAACGCCTCCAGGAAATCATGGAAGAGACCCTACTTTTAGTCGGCCCGGAGGCACGCGTGCGTGAGATCGTCATCCGCAAGGATTGGGCCAACAACCTCCCCCTGGCCTGGGTGGATGGCACCCAGATCAAGCAGGTGTTCCTGAACCTCTTGCTCAACGCGATTCAGGCCATGCCCCACGGTGGGACCTTGACCGTGCACATCGGCGTTGGGGGCGGCAGCCTGCGGGTCACCATTGCCGACCAGGGAGCCGGGATCTCACCCGAGGTGCGATCTCAGCTCTTTGACCCGTTTTTTACGACCAAAGAAGAGGGTACCGGACTGGGGCTGTCCATATCGCAACGCATCATTGAAGGTCATAATGGCCGCCTGCGCCTCTTCTCTCAGCCAGGAGCCGGCACAACGGTGTGCATCCGACTCCCCCTCTAGTCATGGAAAAAATCCTTATTGTTGATGATGAACGGAACGTTCACTATTCTTTCCGGCGCGTCCTCGGTCGGGAATACGAACTGCTGTCGGCCTTCTCCGGCAACGAAGCGCTGGAAAAAATAGACGACCCGGCCTTGCGCCTCATCCTCATGGATGTTCGCATGCCCAACCGCGACGGACTCTCTACCCTCGAAGAGATCAAGCGCCGCCGGCCCAGCCTGCCCGTCATCATGATGACGGCTTTTGTTTCAGCCGAAACGGCCATCCGCTCCACCACCCTGGACGCGGATGACTATCTGGTCAAGCCGTTTGATATCGAAACCCTCAAGCAGCTCATCGGCCGCACGCTCAAAAAACACACCTCCGCCCAGGAGCCTGCCTCTCCCCCGGACGAGACACGGCCGGAACCCCTCTCGCCCGAGGCTGTGCCCATGCTGGGGAACAGCCAAGCCATGCAGGAAGTGTACAAAATTATCGGTAAAAGCGCGGCGCGTGACATTACGATTTTGATTACGGGAGAGAGCGGGACGGGCAAAGAGCTGGTGGCCCACGCCCTGCATACCTATTCGCAACGCAGCAACGGACCATTCCTGGCCATTAATTGTGCTGCCATCCCGGACTCCCTGCTGGAAAGCGAACTCTTTGGCCATGAGCGCGGTGCCTTTTCCGGGGCGGTCGAGTCACGTCCCGGAAAATTTGAACTCGCCCACGGCGGCACACTCTTCCTGGACGAAATCGGGGACATGCCTCCCCTCCTCCAGGCCAAACTCCTCCGCGTGTTGCAAGAACGCGAGATATACCGGCTGGGGGGACGGCGCTCACGGCAGATCAATGTGCGAATTATTGCGGCGACCAACCAGGCGCTCGAAACGCTGCTTCAAGATGGCCGGTTTCGTGAAGATTTGTACTATCGCCTTAATGTCGTACGGATTAATCTACCACCGCTACGGAAGCGCGGTGAAGACATTCTCCTCATAGCCACGCATCTCCTGCAACTCCATACTCAAGATAACAAAAACGGCCCGCAAGAGTTTTCTGCAGCCGCGAGTGAGAAACTCCTCGCCTATTCCTGGCCGGGGAATGTCCGTGAGCTTGAGAACGTTATCGCCCAGACGGTGTTATACTCACGTGGCCCGGTTATCACCGAAGAAGACCTTACCCTGCCTGCCAGCAGCGCTCCGGCAGCCTCCGTATCCCCACCACCAAACGCCGAAGCCGCCCTGAATGCAACCCTGGAAGAGCTGTTTGCCCAGCACGCGGGTAATGTCCTTGCACGTTCCGAGCAGCTTGTCGTCGGCAAAGCGCTTGAACTCTCTCGCTATAATCAGGTCCAGGCCGCCCGGCTGCTGGGCGTGAGTCGCAATGTCCTGCGGGAGCGGATGAAGCGCTATAATTTATTGTAAAACTGCAAGTCGCCACTGGTCGAATGGCAGACCGGGCAACCACAGGGGATTGCCTCTACATCTAGGCTGGCTGGCGTGGTACGACCTGAGCCTCGGCCGACTGCAACACGTCGTACAAGCGCTGCCACAACTCGCCGGCATCCTTGGCCTGCACCAGGCTCTGTCGCACCTCTTCCGCGCTCATGGTCCGGGCTATGGCTGCGAGAATCTGCAACTGCGCACCCTCGTCCTGAACAGGTGTGAGCAGCAGAAAGACCAACTGTACGGGCAACCCGTCCGGTGCGTCCCAATCGACCCCAGCGGGTGAACGTCCGCAGGTAATCACGGGTTTCGAGAGCGCTGCCAGACGGGCATGCGGGATGGCAATCCCACTCCCGACGCCCGTTCCCATCAACTCCTCCCGAGCGTGGACTGCCGCAAATACGGTTTCCCGGTCCAATGCAGGCTGGTGTTCCGATATTTCCTGACAGAGTTCCTGGATCACCGCCTGACGTGTCATGCCGGTCAAGCCAGGAATCAGCGCCCGGCGCACAAACAACTCGGCGATATTCATCGCCGGCCGGCGTCGAATGGACCACATCAACCAGGGACCGACAATAAGAGAGGAGATAATCGCCGAGAGGACAATGGAAACAAAGACCGGAATGGTGATGATCTCATGCTCCACCGCCACGGCGGCAACCACAATGCCGGTCACGCCACTGGGAGTAAAAGCAATGCCGATGGAAACCCGGTCCACCGCAGAGAGCCCCGCCTGCTGTGCGCCCAGCCACGCACCAAAATACTTCCCAGCGATTGATACGACGGTCACAAAAAGGACGAGAAAGGCATCAAACTGTGCAAAGAAGTCTATTTGGATGGCGATCGTCGCAAAATAAAGCGGTACAAAAATCGCATGGACCATCTGGGTGAGGATCTGTCGCACCCGTTCGGAAAGCGCCCCGGCATCTCCGGCCATGATCCCGGCCAGAAAAAACCCGAGCAGACCGGTCAGGCCGATCCACTGCGTGATTGCCCCACACAGCAGCCCCAAGCAACACACAAAGGTCAGCACAACGCCGGGTTGGTGCGGCATACGTGTGACCAGTCCGGTCAGCGATTGGTCAACCAAGCGTAACCCCAGCGAGAGACAAAAGGCGGTAAAGCCGACTGCGGCCGCCAGCAAGAGAATGACCGAACCGATACTCAGCGTGGCAGCCGCGGCAGTGGCAAAGACGAGGCTAAGAATCACCCAGGCCAAAATATCATTCACCGCATAGCCGCACAGGGTCAGGAGCCCCAGATCACTCTTGACCAAATCCAGGTCGTGCAGCACCCGGGCAATAATGACCATGGCACTAATCGCCATGGTCGTGCCTAAAAACAGGGCGAAGGTCACCCGCTGGTCTGGTATGACGAGATACGCGTCAGGCAACAACAACGATAAGAGAAACCCAACGGCCAAGGGAACGACAACGCCGATAATACCGATGCGGAGTGCCGGACCGCGCTGCTTCCAGGCCGCAGACACGTCGATTTCGAGGCCGGTCTCAAGCAAGAGCAGGAGCACACCAAACCAGGAAACCGTCTCCAGCATGGTGTATTGGATCGGGTCTGGCGGGAACAAGGTCTGGTACAATTCAGGCGAGAGACGCCCGAGCAACGTTGGACCCAGGAGAAGACCAACCAGGATTTCCCCGACAACGGGCGGATGACCCCAATGGCGAAAGACCTCACCGAACCCACGGGCCATCACGAGCAACAGCAGGATCTGAAGCAAGAAAATCAGAAAATGGTGCTCACTCAGATAATGTCCATGCGGAAGCATACTCGTATAACCAGTGGCGGGCTCGTGTTTGCGTATGCCTTCTTTATCCGGTGAGACCGCATAAAGTCAAAAGCGTATCCAGAAGCCCACGCCTCCTCCGAGGGAGAGGAGGGCTACGGGTGGCGTCTGTTGTCTCAGCAGCAGGCAACATCACAGGCCTGCCGCAAAGATGGGCACCTCACACCGACCAGGCTGAAAAATATAGGCTTTTCTTTGTCTTTCGATTTGGCATACTTCCTGCATTTATTCTCTAGCTGTGAGTCAGAGCTCTTGATCGAGCTTGCTGAAGAGAGTTGCCCTTCCTTCCGCTCTCTTCTAGGCTGCCCTGGGGGCGGTCGTCCCTCCGACCGCCCCTGCCCCCCTCCCTTTTCCATTCACACACGTTTCCAAGATGGGCTAAGATCAAGGGCTCACAATCCCCTATCTCCAGAAGAACAACTCTGCACATAGGCCAACAATCTGATGGTATCTCGGGATACAAGCATCCAGATTGGCCAAGGTCGGCATTAAGGGGAAATATGCAGCCATCCTCGCTACTTACTTTTCTTCCCGCTTCTCTGTATTCTAGCTTTCTTGTGTTTGGCTCCAACATTGCCTAGCCTGTTTTACTGAGACATCGAGCAAGGCATACGGACGAGGAGGAGAGAATGATACAAGGCCGAAGCAGTTCTACAGGATGTACCGGGACACCCTATCAGCAGCTATCTGCTTGTATCCAACACACAAGTCTCCTGCTGCTCGTCCTGGGGCTCCTGACTGTATTTCCGGCTCCGCTTCGGGCGGACGTCCCGGTCAGCCAGATTTCTCCAAAACTGTCAGTTTTCGCCAGCCTGCGCACGCGGGGCGAGTTCTGGGACTGGTTTGAGGGCACCTCGGGCGATTCTTCGTATGCCTATGCAGCTACCGTGGCCAAGCTGGGCCTGAAATGGCAGCAGGACCTGTTCGACCTGCATCTCGAAGCGCAAAACACGGCTTTGATGGGCCTGCCCGATGACGCCAGCGCGCCCGCCCCGCAGGGTTCCTTCGGCCTGGGGCCGGTCTATCTGTCCCATAATCGTCGCCAGAACGACGCCAGTGTGTTTCTCAAACAGGCCCACCTGACCCTCAAACAGCTCGGTATCCCCGGCCTTCGCCTGAGGGGTGGACGGCATTCGATAGCCGGAGGCGCGGAGGTGATGAGCAAGGACCCGACTATCGACTGGATCAAACGGATGCGCGTCTCCCAGCGTCTGCTCGGCCCCTTTGGCTGGTCCCACGTCGGACGTTCGTATGACGGCTTCACCCTGAGCTGGACTAAGGACGCCTACAATTTTACGCTGCACGGCTCTCATCCGACCCAGGCCGGCTTTGACCTGGCCGGCAATAAGACTATTGACGATATCGACATCCTGTACGCTGGCTTCAACCTGACCCGGCCCGAGTTCGCCAAAATGACCGACGCGCGGCTGTTCTATATCTACTACGCCGACGGACGAAACCTGCTGCCTACCGATAACCGCCCGGCTGCAGAACGCAGTCGCCGACACATCGCCATCAACATGGGTGGCGGCAACCTGATTCAGGTCGTGCCGACCGGGACCGGCCCGATTGACCTGATGGGCTGGGGCGTGGTGCAGGGCGGCGACTGGGGCACCCAGGATCATCACGGCTGGGCGTTTGCCGCCGAGGCCGGCTGGCAACCCAACGGGCTGCCGGGGAAACCCTGGTTTCGTATCGGCTATAATCGCAGCTCGGGTGACGACGACCCCAACGACGGCGACCACGACACCTTTTTTCAGATGCTGCCGACCGCCCGGGTGTATTCGTTTTCGACCTTCTATAACCTGATGAATAACGAAGACATCTTCTTTCAACTCATTCTGCGACCGCTCGAAGGGTTGGTCTGGCGCACGGACTTTCACTATATTCGTGTCAGCGAGAAGAACGACCTATGGTACCAGGGCGCGGGTGCCACCCTGGAAGGCCGTCAGGCCGGCTTCGGCTTTGTCGGCCGCCCGACCTTTGGCAAGCGCGACCTGTTTCAGATTATCGAAACCAGCCTCAGCTATAATCTGAACAAACACATCAACGTCAACGTCTTTTTTGCCCATGTCTTCGGTGACAGCATCGTGGATCAGATCTATCCCGACGACAGCGCCAACTTCGGCTATATCGAGACGACGTTGAAGTTTTAGGTGCCACACCGCAATAAGCCGTCGCTTTCGTTCCATGGCTGGTGTGTCATACAAAGGACATCACGAGGTCAAATTATCGAAACCAGCCTTAGCTACAATCTGAACAAACACATTAACGTCAACGTCTTTTTTGCCCACGTCTTCGATGACAGCATCGTGGATCAGATCTATCCCGACGACAGCGCCAACTTCGGCTATATCGAGACGACGTTGAAGTTTTAGGTGCCACACGGTAATAAGCCGTCGCTTTCGTTCCATGGCTGGTGTGTCATACAAAGGACATCACGGGGTAAGTATGCGTATTCGACGAATTGGCGTGTTAACCGGAGGGGGTGATGCCCCAGGCCTGAACCCCGCGCTCAAGGCGATTGTGTATCGTGCGACCGCCCATGACGTGGAGGTAATGGGACTGCCCGATGGCTGGCACGGCTTACTCGACACGGGGATCAACGAGGCCGTCCGGCTGGAAGATTACCAGGTCCGACGCTGGGACCGTGATGGCGGCACCAACCTGGGCTCGTCTCGCACCAACCCGTTTCGCGTGACCCTGCCGGGCGAGGCAAGCGCGCAAGATCGGTCGGATGAAGTCATGACCAATATCGCCCGGCTTGAGCTTGATGCCGTGATCGCCTTGGGCGGAGAAGACACCTTGGGCGTGGCACACCGGCTGAGTGAAAAAGGCTGCCAGGTGGTGGGCATTCCGAAAACGATTGATAAAGACCTCAGCCACACCGACTACACCCTGGGGTTTGATACCGCCCTGCGCAACTGCACCTCTGTCATTGAGCAGGCGCGCACCCCGGCCGGCTCGCACCACTGGGTGCAGGTGGTCGAAGTCATGGGTCGGTATGCCGGCCATCTGGCCCTGTGGAGCGCGGTCGCCGGAGGCGCGACCCTGGTCCTTATCCCCGAGTACCCCTTTGCCTACGAGCGGGTCTATGAACTCCTGTCCCGACGGCTCGCGCGTGGCAGGCAGGATCGGCGCTACCCCCGCTATGCGGTAATTGTGGCGGCCGAAGGCGCCCACGCAGACGAGGAAGGAGTGGTAACCCTGGACGCCAGCCGGGATGCCTTCGGGCATGAACGCCTGGGCGGTATCGGGAGTCAACTCGCCCAGCGCATTCGCCGCGACACACCTTTTGATTCACGCGAGTTGGTGATCGGCCATAGCCAGCGCGGCGGCAGTCCGTCTGCGCTGGACCGGATTATGGGGCGCATGTTCGGCACGGCCGCGGTCGAAGCCGTGCGGCGCGGCGACTGGGGACAGATGGTCAGTGCGCAGGGCATTGGCCCGACCTGCCAGCTCCGCATGGTCCCCCTCAGTCAAGCCGTCAGCGGGCTCAATACCGTGGACCTGGAGTGCGTGTATGACACCGACCGCTATACCGCAAAAGTGTAGGGTGAGTGGCTGGGGATTGGGGGTTGGGGGTTGGGGTGGCTCCCCTCCTGGACGTGTGATGCAAATGAGAAGAGGGGGCAACCACAGGGGGTTGCCCCTACGATACGCATTCCCTCTCTCCTGGAGGGAGAGGACTAGGGTGAGGGGGCCAGCAGGCGACCTGCACATGCGATAATGGGCAATCGGATGAGGAGAAAGGGCTATGCCTGAGTCTACCTATGCGGAGACTCCTTTTCGGAGAGATGCAGCTCGGGGCGATACACTGGCACACTACCCCGTGTCATCAGCCCGCTTCGATGAAATGTGTTCAGCCCCAGGCACTGTCCGACCCCACTGGCAATACGCCTTACGCGCCTTCGATGCGCTGGGCGCGGTGGAGCTGGGTCGCCGTCGGAACGAAGTCCAACAGGTCCTGCGCGAAAATGGCGTGACCTACAACGTCTATACGGACCCCCAGGGACGCACACGACCCTGGGCGCTCGACGTCATCCCCGCCCTCCTCACTAGCCAGGAGTGGCGAACTATTGAACAGGGTCTCGTCCAGCGGGCAGAACTGCTCAATCTCATCGGCACGGACCTGTATGGTCCACAACAACTCATTCACGACGGCCTGCTCCCGCCCGAGTTGATCTATACCCATCCCGGCTTTCTGCGCCCCTGTCACGGGGCGCTGCCCACGCCGATCCCGTATCTGTGTCTCTACGCGGCTGACCTCGCCAGGGCTCCCAACGGCACCATCAGAGTGCTGAATGACCGGACGCAGGCGCCGTCCGGAGCCGGCTACGCCCTGGAAAATCGGCTGGTGCTGGCACGGATTCTGCCCAGCCTGTATCGGGATGCTCAGGTCCACCGCTTGTCCCTCTTTTTCCGAACCCTACGATCGACCTTAGCCACCCTGACACCGACCCCCCAGACGCGGACGGCGCTCCTCACCCCAGGGCCGCAGAACGAAACCTATTTTGAACATGCCTATTTGGCCAGCTATCTGGATTATACCCTCGCCCAGGGAGACGACTTAACGGTTCGGGATGGCCGGCTGTGGTTGAAGACGGTAGACGGGCTGCAACCGGTCGGCGCGGTCGTCCGGCGGGTAGACGACACTTTTTGTGATCCTTTGGAACTACAGCGGGAATCGCTGTTAGCCCCCCCCGGCCTGCTCCAGGCAGTCAGAAACGGCACGGTCATAGTTGCCAATCCGCTGGGCAGCGGCGTGCTCGAAAATCCCGGGCTGATGGCCTACCTGCCCCGGATCGCCAAAGTACTGCTGGGTCAGGACCTGCGCTTGGCCTCGGTTCCGACCTGGTGGTGTGGTGACGAACAGGCTCTGGCCTATGTCGTGGACCATATCGAACAACTGGTCATCAAGCCCGTCTTTCCTCTCCCCGGTACGGCAACCGTCTATGGCGCACAGTTGAGCACCCAAGAACGCGACAGCCTTATTCAGCACATCAGGGCCCGCCCCCATTGCTTTGTCGGCCAGGAACAGGTGGCCTTGTCCACCACGCCGGTATTTATCGGAGACCGCCTGGAGCCACGCCCCATGGTGTTACGCAGTTTCCTGGTCTCCCGAAACGATGGCTATGTGGCCATGCCGGGCGGGCTGACGCGGGTCGCACCAGACACGGACGGGTGGCTCGTCTCCGGTCAGGCCGGTGGTCTGAGCAAGGATACCTGGATTCTCGCCTCAGAACCGGAAAGTCAGTTCAGCCTCATCCCGGCGCCCGAGCACGCCGTCTCGATTACGCGCAGCGGGGGAGAAGTACCCAGCCGGATGGCGGATAATCTGTTCTGGCTCGGGCGCTATGTCGAACGCACTGCCGGAGGGGCGCGCGTCTTTCGCGAGGTCCTCCAGCGGGTATTGGATACCGAGACCGCCCGGTATGATACGTCCCTATCAGCCTTTCTTTCCGCCCACACCCATAGCACCGCGACCTATCTGCGTTTTATCGGATACGGGGAGCGCCGGCGGCTGGCCGTTGCCGAACAGGAATTGTTCACGACGATTCTGGACGCTGCGCGACCGGGGAGTCTGCGTTTCCATCTGAACGCCGTAGTCCGCGCCGGACAGGCCGCGCGCGACCGGCTTTCGGATGATGCCTGGCGGGCAATCAACCGGCTTGACCGCGAGTTACCACAGGTCAAGTCTTTGAGTGAGATGCTCGAAAGCCTGGAAGGCCTGATTATCGGACTGGCCTCGGTAAACGGTTTGAATACCGAAAGTATGGCTCGCGGCCACGGATTCCGGTTTATGGAAATCGGCCGACGGCTGGAACGGGCACTGTATACGCTCAGCCTCTTGCGGACGGGCTGTGAGCTGCCGCACGAGACGGAAAAAGTTGTCTGGGAGATGGTGCTGGCCATGACCGACAGCCTGATGACGTATCGGCGTCGCTACGCCTCAGCCGTCCAGGCCGGGGCCGTGTTGGACCTGCTGCTGCTCGACGAGAGCAATCCGCGTTCAGTCGGCTACCAGCTCGTACAAATACGGGACCAAGTCTTGAGTCTGCCGCGCAAGAAGCCCCTGCCACACCGGAGCGCCGAAGAACGTATCATTTTGGAGACGCTCACAACCTTACGGGTGACAGATCTGGAACGCTACTCGACATCCACCTGGGACGCAGACATGGATGAGACGCTGGGCCAACTGTTTGCCGGTCTGAGTACGCACCTGCTCGCGCTGTCGGAGACCTTGAGCCGAGACTATTTCAGCCATATTGAAGTACAGCAACAGCTCACCGCAACGCGCTCGACTTCGAGATGATACGCTATCGCGTCACCCACGTCACTGAATATCGCTATAACGCGTCGGTTTCACAGTGCCAGAATGAGGCCCACCTCCTCCCGCGTTCCACCCCGCGGCAAAAGTGTGAATACGGGCAGCTCCGCATTCAGCCGGCGCCGGCAGCATATCAGGATCGGAAAGATTTTTTCGGCAATCACGTTACCTATTTTACCATTCAGGAATCCCATGTCAGTTTATCAGTGACCGCCCGGAGTGAGGTGCTGATCGCCCCAACCGCTCCACCACCGCTTCGAGATTCTCCCACCTGGGAAGAGACCCGCCGCTCCGTTTCCAAGGACACAAGTCACGCCGGCATCGAGGCGCGACAATTCCTGCTCGACTCACCCCTGGTCCACAGCAATGCCGCGTTGACCGCGTATGCGACGCCGTCTTTTACGCCGGAGCGACCGCTGTTGGAGGCCGTTGCCGACCTCGTGCAGCGCATCTATCAGGAGTTTACCTACGAACCCGAAGCCACAACCGTCTCGACGCCACTCGATGAAGTGTTGGATCACCGCCAGGGCGTCTGTCAGGACTTTGCGCATGTGGCTATCGGCTGTCTACGCACGTACGGCATCGCCGCACGCTACGTCAGCGGCTATCTCGAAACCGCTGTTTCAGACGGCCAGCCTCAACTTACGGGTGCCGCAGCTTCTCATGCCTGGGTGTCGGTGTATTGTCCTGGGCAGGGCTGGATAGATTTCGACCCCACCAATAACAGCATCCCTACCGATCAGCATATTACCGTCGCCTGGGGCCGAGACTATAGCGATGTGACCCCGTTGAAAGGCGTCGTTGTTGGTGGCGGCAGCCCGATCCTTGACGTAGCCGTAACCGCGGAGCGGGTGCCGTAGCCACGCGGATTGTTTAGGCCAGAGATTCCAGACGGGTCAACCAGCCGTTAAAACGAGGGCATTCGTTGCGTATTCTGGCCAGCCCTGTTTCCCCGGCAACCAACGGGCCATGAAGACGCTTGTTGTATATTGGGATCAACGCCTCAATCCGTTTGCTGGGCGCCGTAGTGGGACTATCGTTGATATGCTCCGGGGTCTCGAATTGCTGGCGAACTTGGCCGAGATTGACCAGGCATTCTTCGTCAACCTCCGGTATGGGCCTAAAACTCTGGATATTCGAGAAAAGGAGTCCTTCAAACTCATACTGCTGGATATAAGGGAAGATTCTTCTTTGGTCCCAGCTCTGGCCAATCCGCTTATCAATCGTCTCAGATATGTCCTTTTCTAACTCCTCAATAGTTTTCTCACCCTTGTCCCTAAACCCGTAGAAATCGACCAAGGATGTCACGAAGTCGAAGGACCAAAAAAAATTCGCCATATCCAACGCCAACCGCTGTACTGTTATATTGCCGTGGAGCGGGAATGGCTGTACAAAAACACCTTTTTCTTCCAAGTAACCGACAAGAAGTCTCTTGACGAAGGCTTCTTCAGTGGGCCCCTCCACCGAAATAGCCACACGGGTCACGGTCGCCCTCCGAAGAGATTTTTCCCCCAGAGTTGTCCTGGAGTGAAATCCTGTTCAATCCATATTCTGAATTCCTCAGGGTCAAGTTTTCGCAATTCGCTCTTGCCATCCTTGAGGTCCAGGACGATGATCTCGTCGAGCCCGAACACGTCCACAAACAACGGCGATTGCGTCGCCACAATGACCTGCTTTTCCCCAGAGAGCGCCTTGATCATATGCGCGACTAACTCGATGGCCGCCGGATGCAAGCCAAGTTCTGGCTCATCCAGCAGAATCACATCCGGGAGCATTTCGAGGGGAAGATTGAGCAATGTCACCAGGGCGAAAAATCGGAGCGAACCGTCTGATGTGAGATGAGCGCCAAAGGTTTTATCGGTCCACTTCGCCTTCCACCTAAGTGAGACTTTTCCATAGCTTTCTTCTATTACGAAGCGGTCAAAAACAGGCAGTATACGGCCGATGTAATGGCAGATCAGCTTAAACCTCCTGAGGTCTTCCTGCTCCAAGCGGTGCAGAATGGACGCCAGATTGCCGCCGTGACTGCGCAGATAGTTGTTATCCTCCACATCCCACCGCTTCTTGAGGTTGGATTCGTCAGAGGTGTCGTGAAACTGGTATGTTGCGCAATTCCGAAGCAGTTTGACGATAGACGAAGCAATGTTCGAATTGACACCAAGATGTATCCCTGACTGAGCAGCTTCGACTATTTTTGCTTCTGAATATCCGTTGCCTTTAATATATTGCCAGCCTGCTTGCGTGGGGTGGTCGCTGCTGCTGAACCTGCACGCCTCTTCGGTAAAGATGAACCGGTCGGGCTGTGCATAGGTAAGGACGAGGCGATACTCGTTCAGGCCGGCCTCTGTTTTTAAGCCTACCGTGGCTTCCATGCGGGGCGTTTGCCTGCTACCGCCAAACAACTGATCGTCAGCCCCACCGTATCGTCCGACGAACTCGTCGAGCTTCTGCGAACGCAACATCCAACTCAGCATCTCGAAGAAACGGATGAAGTTCGACTTGCCCGAACCGTTGGCCCCGATCATCACGGTCACGTCGGGAAGTCCGGCAATTTCGATATCTGCCAGAGAACGGAATCCCTTGATACGAACTCGGTCAATCTTTGCTCGGAGGCCAATCACTGTATTTGCTCCAGTTTTGCTATAGAGTCGTCTTTTCCTTGGATAAAAAGAGACGATTAGAGATGCAACTCTTGTGGGCTATACTCGTTTTGTTCTCACTCAGCAACATTGTTCACGGGCAAGCCCAGTCCGAAGCAGAGCCTATCGTTGAAGAACTCCTCATCCAAGCCAATCGGGAAATCGGTCAAATCCCAAACCGTGTCGAAGGTGAGGTCGACCGCATCATAACTAAGTTGGATGGTCTCTCCCAAGGGCAAATACAGGAATCATTTAATGGGCATTACGAGAAAGTTGAACAATCCCTAAAAACCGTCTTCCTGCCTGAAGATGTCAGCAGCCTGGAAGTCGCCATAAAGCAGTATCAGGCGTTAGATGATCCGAGCGCCCTTAACGCTCTGATTGAGGACTTTATCCGCCGGGCAGAGAGCGAGATTGAGCCACTCCGTGAGGAATTAGTCAAGGATATCGACAGCCAACTCGACGAGACTCTGACTGCTGAACTTAAACAGGCTCAGGATACCATTCGAGCACCCTTTCAGGAGATAGTAGCGCGCTACTTTCCAGTCTGGGATGCCCCGAACTTGCGCGCCCCGCCCCTTCCTAGTGCACAGAGGGAAGATTGGTCAAACATACCGCTAGCTGGGGCTAGTGGCGTCCTGCTTGTCCTAACGCGCCAGGTCGTCAATCAGATTCTCGCCAGACTAAGTATTAAGATAAGTGGAAAGGTATTGGGGAAGTTAATTCCCTTCGTTGGGTTTCTCCTGATGGTCTATGAAGTCTGGGACGCCACTCAGGCGAAGGCGAACCTAGAGCATGAACTGCGGACACAGGTCCTCAGCACGTATAAAAAAGAGTTCTCCCCTATCACACTATTGAATCCGCCTATTGAAGAGGCCGAACTTTCTACTCGTCAGCGGCTTGAGCAGCATTTACAGGCTTGGTCTGAGCACTGCCGCAAAGAAGCGGAGCGGATTCTGTACGCCGCTCCTGTTTTTACCCTTTCGCCGAATGCCAAGGACTATATCGCTGAACAAACGCGAAAAGGTCACGATACCCAGGAAATCGTAGAAGATATACACCGGATCAAAGAGGTGTTCGGCCAAAGCATTATCGTCCGAAAGGAACCGCTCGGGTATTTACTGAAGATGATTGCCGATAACCCAGAAGTGGTGGATGTGGCGGACATCATGAACCGAGCCTATCAGAAAAACCTCGAAGTAGCTCGGGCGTGTCTGCGCCAGTGGCCTGTCCAAACCTGGGAGCGCTACCATGACCCTGACCGGCTCAAAGCCTTGTTGGATGTGGCGGCCTACCGTCTCACAGAGCGGAGGCAGACAGCCTACGACTTTGCCCGTGAAATTGGCGAACGCGATGAGTTGACTCCCATCGTTGTTGACGCTGGCTTGGACGGGGTACGGATTTGGGATGCACATGTAAGGTCGGCCGCAGGTCAGCATCAGCGCAAAATGGCAGAGGATGCTATTACTCTGTTCAAAAAAGGTTATCCGTACGAGGCCCTCCAGACACAGGAAGGATTAGCCGAGGCTCAAGTGGAGGCTCAATATAAGGAGTCCCTCCTGTTTAGACTTGAACAGGCACTTCGCAATAGTAACATTGGGTCGATGGTCTATTATGGCGCGGTCGTCTTAGTGCTCCTTACCATTGCGGTCCTTGCTAGGCCGCTGTTGCGGAGATTATTGCCAGGAGAACGCTCGGCCCCTCCACCACGCAAACCGGAGCCTCAGTGATGTCAGTTGCCCCACCAGACTTCTTAATTGTGACGACCGAAACGATAGACGGGAAAAGGTGTATGCCTATCGCTCCAATTCTGGTTGCGTATTGTCTCAGTAAGTCTCTGCTAAGCGACATGGCCGCCAATGTCAAAAACTGGTCAACCGGAGGAGAACTGCGGGGCTACTCCGATATGCTGGAACAAACCGGCAATACCGTTCTCCAACGAATGGCCGAGAAAGCCAAGGCTATGGGAGCCGATGCGGTGATTGGTATGCGGCTCGTCACCTCGAATGTTGCAGAAGGTGCCGCCGAACTGATTGGCTATGGTACGGCAGTGCGTTTTTTGGATTAGCTCTCGCGGGTGACCGTGGCAGGCCGTAGATTCCTGCGTGCCCAAGGAAGACGACAGCCTATACGCGATCCGCCCCGTTGGGCGCAGGCAACAGCAGGCTGGCATTGTCGTCCGGCAGCGAGCTGATTAACTGCGCCAAGAGGGCAGCTTCTGGCCGGGGGACCCCGTCAGGCAGAAACATTTCATCGTAAAATCCACCGGTATCGTAATCATCAAAGCCTGCCATGTGCTCGCGCTCCCAAAAATGTACGATCCTGTCCTGCAGCCGGGAGGAGTCCCACCCCGATAGAGAGCATATGCTATGCCAAACCGTTCGCCTCTGACGAACAATGATATGACTCGCCGGCAGATACGCTGCGCGACGGGCGTTTCAAGAGAAATTTCTTTTTATAACAAGGAGTTAGGGATAGGAGGTTAGGGGCTAGGAATTAGGGGTTGGGGAGGTCTGGCCTCCAACCCCCAACTCAAACTCTCTGCTTATTTTTCAGGCAGCGGCCAAAAGACAGACCTGCCTCTATGCCGAATTCCAGTCCGCCCCTGTTCCTGATTCGTAGGGGCAATCACTTGGCGTCCGTGCCCGAAAGCATGTTGCTCAGCCAACATTCTGCTGCTTTACAAACACTTCCATATCGTTTTGTTTCCTCACACCTTGTTCCTCCTTACCTGCCCAGAGCCCGTCAACGCCTTTCCCGGCTCGCCTTTTTTCTTTTTTTAGTGGGCTGTGTTTGATTCCTGTAGGTTTGGCCTGGGTCTTGCTGACTCTCATCCCATCAGGCTGTCCTTCGTCGGCGGCTGTGAGGAGGACGCATACATGGCCGGTACGCAAAAAGAGCGACTTGTGGTGATTGGCAACGGCATGGCGGGCGCGCGCGTTGTTGAGGAAATCCTGGCTCGTGCTCCTGACCGCTTTGTCATTACCATGTTCGGCGCCGAGCCCTACGGCAACTACAACCGCATCCTGCTGTCCAACGTGCTGAACGGCTCGCAGCCCATGGAGGATACCTTCCTCAACCCCTTAGCCTGGTACGCAGAGCATAACATCCAGCTCCATGCCGGCGTCAAAGCGACCCTGATCGACCGTGAGCGGCGCGTCGTTATCGGCCAGCCGATGCGGACAGACGCCCCGGCCTATGGGCTCGATGGCTGCACTCCAGCCGCGGCGGACATTGAAGAGCCCTATGACACAGTCATTATCGCTACGGGCTCACGCCCGTTTGTGCCGCCTATGGATGGGATGGGGAAGCGGGGTACGTTTCTCTTTCGGACCATCGATGACTGCGAGCAGATTGCTGCGTATGCCAAACAGTGTCAGAGCGCTGCGGTCATCGGCGGGGGCTTGCTTGGGCTTGAGGCGGCGCGCGGCCTGCTGACCCACGGGGTCGAGGTCACCGTACTCGAAGCCGCGCCGCAGCCCATGAGTGCGCAGCTCGACCCGGAATCCGGCGACCTGTTGAACACGACGTTGCGCCAGATGGGCATGCCTGTCCTGCTCGGAAAAATCACCACCCATATTCTCGGGGAAGGCCACGTCACCGGGCTGCGATTCACAGACGGGTCTACGCTTGAGACCGACATGGTCGTGGTCAGCACCGGTATCCGTCCTATTGTCGAAATTGCGACCGACTCCGGTCTGGCAGTTGAGCGTGGAATTATATGTGACGACCAACTGCGGACGAGCGATCCCGCTATTTTTGCCGTGGGCGAGTGTGTCCAGCACCGTGGTGTCATTTACGGGCTGGTTGATCCGATCTGGGACCAGGCCCGGACCTTGGCCGACGTCCTCACCGAGGCGAATCCATCTTCTCGGTATGAAGGCTCCAAGATGGCGACCAAACTCAAGGTCATGGGGGTCGAACTCGCCTCCATGGGCGAGACCAAAAAAACCGAGCCCGACGATGAAATCGTGATCTACCGTGAGCCCGCGCGCGGCGTGTATAAAAAATTGATTATTCGCGACAACCGGCTGCACGGCGCGATTCTCCTCGGCGAAGCCGACACCGCCAGCACGCTGATGCAGATGTTCAGCCTGGACACCGCGCTACCGGAACGCCGGGCCGATCTCCTTTTTGGTCCGACAAATGGCGCGTCACTGCTGGCTGCGGCTGATTTGCCGGACGCAGCCCAGATTTGCAACTGTAATGGTGTGTCCAAAGGCTGTATCCGCGCCGTGATTGAAACCGAGGGCTGTACGTCCGTCATGCAGGTCAGCGCCAAGACCAAAGCCGGGGCCGGCTGCGGGAGTTGCAAGCCCCTGGTCGCCCAACTCCTGGAGGCGTATGCGGACGAGATCGTCGAGGACCCGAGCGAGCATTATTACGTCCCCGGCGTCCCACTGCCGAAACCGGAACTCATCGCCGCCATCAGAGAAAAACAACTGAAAAGCGTCAGCGCGGTCTTTCGAGAACTGGCGGACGGCAAAGAGGACCCAGGCAGCAAGATCGGTCTGGCCTCTCTGCTTAAATCTCTCTGGCCGGACGAATACGAAGACGAGCGCGACGCGCGGTTTATCAACGACCGCGTCCACGCCAATATTCAGCACGACGGCACCTTTAGCGTGGTCCCCCGTATTTATGGCGGCGTCACCTCCCCGGCCGAACTGAAACGCATTGCCGAGGTCGCGGAACAGTACAACGCCCGCATGGTCAAAATCACGGGCGGCCAACGTATCGACCTGTTAGGCATCACCAAAGAAAACCTGCCCAAGGTGTGGCAAGCCCTCGGTATTCCAAGTGGCCATGCCTATACCAAAGCGTTTCGGACCTGTAAGAGCTGCGTGGGCACCGACTTCTGCCGCTACGGATTGGGCGACTCGATTGCCCTGGCACAAAAGATCGAGCGACGCTACCAGGGCGTTGAGTCACCCCACAAAATGAAGCTGGCAACCGCCGGCTGTCCGCGCAACTGCTCCGAAGCCTACGTCAAAGATCTGGGCGCGGTGGCTATCGGGGACGACAAGTGGGAAATCTACATCGGCGGGGCGGCCGGCGGGACGGTCCGCAAAGGCGACCTGCTGTGTACGGTCGAAGGACACGAACTGGTCCTCACCTATATGGGCCGCTTCATCCAGTATTACCGGGAGAATGCCAAATACCTGGAACGCACCTATGGCTTCGCCGAACGCGTAGGCATTGAGCATCTGCGCGCGGTCCTCATCGACGACACGGAAGGTATCTGCGAGCGCTTGGACACCGAGATCGATAAGGCGGTTGCGGCCTATCGGGACCCCTGGTCCACGGAAGCCGTCCGGCCCAGGAACGTCACCCAGTTCGCCGGCCCGCTGCCGGTTGAGGCTCCGCCTGAGATCTGGAGGAAGACGCAGGGAGAGGAAGCGATCCAATGAACCACAGCCCTATCACGCAAACACCACCGAAACCCAGTCGTCCCCAAAACGCTTGGTCCCCAATGGACTCAACCGACCCAATAGACTCAATGAACTCAATGGACCCAATAGCCTCAACCGACCAGATCGACCTCGGCCCGGTCGACTTTATTCCACTCGGCGAGGGGCGCGCGTATACCTTTGGCGGGAAAACGATTGCCGTGTTCCGTCAGCGCGACGAGCATCTGTTCGCCACGGATAATGCGTGTCCGCATAAGGCCGGCCCCCTGGCCGATGGGCTGCTGGGCTCCGGGAAAGTGATCTGCCCGCTGCATATGTGGAAGATCGACCTGGAGACGGGCCAGTGCCTGAGCGAGGATGGCGCCGTGCGGACCTATCCGGTACGCGCGGCAAACGGACGGATTCTCGTTACGCTGACTCCATAGGACGGAACGGAGTACGTGTGGACGCTTCGACAACAGTAACACCGCCAATACCGCCGGCTGCGACCCATCCTCGGACGCCGGCCTTCGGGCACAAGCAAACAGTTTCCGGCCCGAGCGTCTGGACCGCAGGAATCCGGGGGCGGCTCGCCAGGAGGCTCCAGCACTCCCAATCACATCGGAAACGCCCGACGATAGACCCCACGGCCAGCATTATCGCCACCCTGACCGGGGTCGGTGTTGCCGGTCTCATTATCCTCGGCTCAGACAGCCTGCGCCATTTCGATTGGGTGCTGCTGCCGTATGCCATGGCGTCTATTTTTTGTGCCGCCGCGGTGGCCTATCGCTATACTGTCTGGCTGCAACGCCCACCCACCAAACGCTATTGGTGTCAAGGCTGGCGGCTCTTTTGGCAGGGCGGGGTACTGCGCAACTCGGTCATGTTGGGGCAGCAGCTCTTTGATAATTTTGCGACCCAGCGCTTTATCGCTAACCGGAGTCGGGTACGCTGGCTGATGCACGTTTGTCTGTCCTGGGGCGGGACGCTGGCCTTTGCGATTACGTTTCCGCTTGTCTTCGGCTGGCTACATTTTGAGACGCCGGTGGACGATCTCCACACCTATCAGGTCATTTTTTTGGGAGTGAAGGTTCAGGAGTTTTCGGTGGACTCTACAGCCGCGTTTCTATCTTTTAACGCGCTGAATATCTCCGCCGTGCTGGTTTTGGTCGGGGTGGGCCTGGCCATCCAACGTCGGCTGACTGAACCGGGGACCATTTCACTCCAGCAGTTCGGAAATGACGTGCTGCCGATTCTGCTGCTGTTTCTGGTTGCGGTCACCGGGCTGGGTCTGACGGTCAGCGCACGCTGGCTTAATGGACACGGTTTCACGTTTATTGCGATTACCCACGCCGCGTCGGTCATTGCCATGCTGCTCTACCTGCCCTTTGGGAAATTCTTTCATATCTTCCAGCGTCCGGCTCAGCTTGGGGTAGCGTTTTATAAACGCGCCGCCCAGGTCGACCGACAGGCCCTGTGTCAAGTGTGCAAAGAGCCGTACGCCTCCCAGATGCAGATTGATGATCTAAAAGACGTGCTGGGCGAGTTGGATTTCCAGTACCAGCTTGACCACTCGCTCCACTATCAAGACGTCTGTCCCCCTTGTCGGCGCCGTCTGCTGGCCCAGAATCAGGGTCTGACCATGCCGTACTCAGACGACCCGTTCGCCGACACGGCAGAACCGTCACCCCCAAGTGCATCGAGCGTTGCCTAGGAAGGGTTTTATGGCGATCCCCCCGTTATCCGAGCAGGAACTGATTCGGCAGTACGGCCCGCATCTCAACTATGAACCACCCGGTGGTTGGCTGGCGGAGCATGAGCCCGACCGACTTGTCAAAACGCATTGCTGTTTCTGTGGCGTCCAGTGTGGCATTCAGCTCAAAGTCCACAACGAAAAAGTGGTTGGCTTTGAGCCCTGGGAAGACTTTCCGGTCAATCAGGGCAAGCTGTGTCCCAAAGGGGTCAAGCGGTATCTCCAGAACAACCATCCAGATCGTTTGCTGCATCCCCTTATTCGGACGGACAGCGGATTTCGGGAGGCGGATTGGGATGACGCCTTGTCGCTGGTGGTCGAACACATCCAGCACATTCAAGCCACATACGGCAAGGATGCGTTTGCGGTTTTGTCCGGGGCGTCGGTGACCAATGAAAAAGCCTATCTCATGGGTAAATTCGCCCGCGTCGCGCTCCAAACGGCCAATATCGATTACAACGGCCGTTTATGTATGGTCTCAGCCGGGGCGGCCAATAAGATGGCCTTCGGTATCGACCGGGTCGCCAATCCCTGGTCGGATATCCCGCTGACCCAGCTCGTTCTGGTCACCGGCAGTAATATCGGTGAGTGTTTTCCCATCCTGACCGATTATCTGTGGCGCGCGCGGGATAATGGCGCCAAGTTTATTGCCATAGACCCGCGTATGACGCCGATTGCCCGCACTGCGGATTTGTTTCTGCCCGTGCGACCTGGCCGTGACAGTGCGCTCATGAACGGTATCCTGCATGTGCTTATTGAGCACGACTGGATTGACCACGATTTTATTGACGCCCATACCAAGGGTTTTGAATCCGTACAGAAAGCAGTGGCCGAGTACACCCCACAGATGACCGCCGAGATCAGCGGCGTTCCCGCAGCCAGTATAGTGCGTGCGGCTGAAATGTGGGCTGAAGCCGAGAAGTCGATGCTGCTACACGCCCGTGGGATCGAGCATCACACCAAGGGGGTGGAGAACGTCCTGAGCTGTATTAACCTGGTCTTGGCAACCGGCCGGATCGGGCAGCCAGGCTGCGGCTACGGGACGATTACCGGCCAGGGCAACGGACAGGGCGGGCGCGAGCACGGGCAGCGCTGCAATCAGTTGCCAGGCGGACGCGATATTGAGAACCCACAGCACCGGGAAGAAATAGCCCGGACCTGGAAGGTCAACGAGTCCGAGCTGCCCCATGTCGGCCTGACCGCGGTCGAGCTGATAGACGCCGTCAATGCCGGTCAGATCAAGGGCCTGCTGTCCTTATCCTTTAACCCGTTGGTCTCACTCCCGGATACGAAGTTGACGCGTGCTGCGCTTGAAAAACTCGAGTTCTACGCCGCGATTGATCCGTTCATGTCAGAAACGGCCCGCTATGCGGATGTCGTGCTGGCCGGATCGCTTCAGGAAGAAGACGAAGGCACAGTCACAAATGGTGAAGGCCGCGTGGTGCGTATTCGTCGGGCCGTCCCACCGCCGGGGAACGCCCGAGCCGACTGGGAGATTATTGTCGATATCGCCCATCGACTCGGCAAAGAGCTGCTTTTTCCGTATGCCGAGCCCGAAGACCTGTTCCGTGAATTGTGCCGGGCCTCGGCCGGCGGGCCGGTTGATTACGCTGGCTTGAACTACGCCAAAATCGAGCAGCAGAACGGTATCTTCTGGCCGTGCCCGAGCCGGGAACATCCGGGCACACCGCGCCTGTTTGAAGGCGGTGAGTTCGCCCATCCCGACGGCAAAGCCCAGTTCCATCCGGTGACCTACCGCCCGCCAGACGAGGATGTTGACGCGGCCTATCCCATTATTATGACCAGCGGCCGGGTGGTCTCGCAGTATTTGAGCGGTACCCAAACCCGCCGGATCGGTCCCTTGGTCGATCAATATCCGGGCCCACAGATCGAACTGCATCCCAGGCTAGCCGAACGGCATGACATTCAGAGTGGGGATATGGTGTGTGTCGAAAGTCGACGTTCGTCCGTGACGCTACCGGCTCTGGTCGTGCGTACGATTCGGCCTGACACGATCTTTATTCCCTATCACTGGCCGGGCGAGCAGGCCGCCAATCGGGTGACTAATCGCGCGCTTGATCCCATCTCCAAAATTCCCGAATTCAAAGTCTGTGCCGTTCGGCTACGTAAGGCGGAAGCAGGTGTCTGAGTATGGAATTCTTTATTGATCCCTCCCGCTGTATCGGCTGTCAGGCCTGTGTCCATGCCTGCGCCGAGTGTGAGTCGCACCGGGGCGTGTCCATGATCCACCTGGATTATGTTGATCGTTCGAGTTCGCCGCAGACTACGCCGACCGTGTGTATGCACTGCGAGGACCCCACCTGTGCGCGCGTGTGTCCGGCGGATGCAATTAAGCAAACCGCAGAGGGCATCGTCCAGTCGGCCTTACAGCCTCGCTGTATCGGCTGTTCGAACTGTGTCCTGGCCTGTCCCTTTGGCGTCCCACGCTATCTGGGCGAGATGGACCAAATGATGAAATGCGACATGTGTTACGACCGCACCTCAGCGGACCTCAAACCCATGTGCGCCACGGTGTGTCCAAGCGGCGCATTATTCTTCGGTACCAAAGAAGAAATCGAGCAGAAGCGTCAGGAAAAGCCTATCAACCGCTTCACCTTTGGGCGGCAAGTCGTAACCACAAAAGTCCATCTCATGGTGGGTGACACGGCGCCGGATGAAATGGAGTTTGATGTGGCGAGTTTCTGCGAGTGAGAGAAACCAGCCCAAAGAGATGAGAGCGTAAAGCTATGCCTGATACCATTCCCCGGTGGCGTGAAGATTTTCCCATTAATTGGGAAGATGATCACTATGTGACCCGGCGTTCCTTCACCACTTTTTTGACCTTTATTTCGAGTGCGCTCTTTCTCGGCACCGGACTGGTTGCGCTACGAGAATGGTGGCAGCGCTGGCGACCGGCACAGTTTACGGCGCTGCGCATTGCCGCAGTATCGGATGTCACTATTGGACAGGCTAAACTCTTTTTTTATCCCACCAAAACCGACCCCTGTTTATTGATTCGGGTCGCCACGAACCGCTTTGTCGCGTACAGCCAGAAGTGTACGCATCTCCTCTGTCCGGTCCTCTATCAAAAGGAGAAAAAGCAGCTCCACTGCCCCTGTCATGAGGGCTATTTCGCGCTGGAAGACGGTCGGCCCCTGGCCGGTCCGCCCAAACGTCCCCTGCCGCGCATCGTGCTTCAGGTCAAGGACGGCAGCGTGTGGGCGACGGGCATGCAGGTTTAGGCTGCGGTATGAATCTACCTTCCGCCACACTGCGCCAGCAGCGCAGTTCGGTGCTCGGGCTGGTGACGGCCTTTGTCGTTGTCCTGTTACTCGTACAGTTATGGCTGCTGGTCGAAGCGATTGAAGGCCATCTCGGCGGAGCGGGCAGCATTGTCGGCCCCGCAGCAATCGCCTCGGGAGCATGCTTTGCCGCGGCTGTCTGGTTGTGGCGCATGATGCAACGCTGAACGAGAGAGGGACGGTCCGATGAAAGAGCAGGCGTTCTACCCCGATCATATTGTCGAGCAAATCAAAGCCTTCTTTCACAATGTCCATGATATGACCGATTTCTATTATAAGCTCTACCTGCTGAACGGCTTGTGTCGGCAGTGCGACGGACGGGGCTATCTCCACTCCCCAGACGAAGCCTGCCCGGCCTGTCAGGCCAGTGGCGATGCCGACATCTGGCATCGCGCACGTATTACCAAATCTTCCGAAAAAGTCCCCTGATACGCTTCCATACATAATGTTGCTGAGTGAGCATATTGCGGGCTGAACAACACGCTCGCTTCGTCTGACTGACGGCACGCCCCGGCCTCCGCAGCCCGGACTTGGGCGTACCGGCGTGAAAAGGCAACCTTTTCTACGTTTTCTCGATGCACCCCTGCGTTCTGGCCTGTGAATTGCTGTGTCCTCAAGTGTCACGCATATCGTGAGAAGGAGGAGGCAAACGTCGCGATGGAAGTCAAAAACAAAGCCACGAAAATCGATCTGTTCAGTCTGGCAACCCCGCAGATGCGGACCTTTCACATGACTTGGTTCGCCTTTTTTCTGTGTTTCTTTGGCTGGTTTGGCATTGCGCCGCTGATGGCGCTGGTCCGCGAGGATTTGATGCTGACCAAGGCGCAGATCGGGAATACCATTATCGCCTCGGTCGCCATTACCGTTATCGTTCGCATTATTATTGGCCCGCTGTGCGACCGCTTCGGCTCGCGCCTGGTCTATACCTGGTTGCTGTTGCTCGGCTCACTGCCGGTTATGGGGATTGGCCTGGCGCAGAGCTATGAGAGCTTTCTGCTCTTTCGGCTGGCAATTGGCGCAATTGGCGCGTCGTTTGTCATTACGCAATACCATACCTCTGTGATGTTCGGCCCCAATTGTGTCGGTACAGCCAACGCCACCACTGCCGGCTGGGGGAACCTGGGTGGGGGGGTCACCCAAATGGTCATGCCTCTCATCCTGGGCGCTATTCTCTTCTTTGGTGTCAGCGAGTCGCTCGGCTGGCGGCTGGCAATGGTCATACCGGGCGCGGTCCTGTTTGTGACCGGTATCGGCTATTACTTTTGCACCCAGGATGCGCCGGACGGCAATTATACAGAACTGCGCGCACGTGGTGAGCTGCCCCCCGCCGAGGGCAGTTCCAAAGTATCATTCTGGCTGGCGGCCAAAGACTATCGAGTGTGGGCTCTGTTTGTCATATACGCGGCTTGTTTCGGCGTTGAACTGACCATCAACAATATTGCTGCTCTATACTTCTACGACTTCTTCAAGCTCGATCTGGCAACGGCAGGCATTATCGCCGGGCTGTTCGGTCTGATGAACATTTTTGCCCGGACCCTGGGTGGCGTATTCTCGGATATCTGCGCGGTGAAGATCGGCCTCAGAGGCCGGGTCTGGTTTATGGGTGCCGTCCTCCTGGCCGAAGGTATTGCCCTGGTCGTCTTCTCGCAGATGAGTGTTTTACCGCTGGCAATCATGAGCATGATCGTCTTCAGCCTGTTTGTCCAAATGTCCGAAGGCGCGACCTATGCGGTCGTTCCTTTTGTCAACAAAAAAGCACTCGGCGGCGTGGCCGGCATTGTCGGCGCGGGCGGAAACGCCGGGGCGGTTGCCGCCGGATTTCTGTTTCGCTCGGAAAGTCTCAGTACCCAGCAGGGTCTTTTGATTCTGGGCTGTGCCGTTGCCCTGGCGTCGGCCTGTATGTTTTTGGTGACCTTCCCGCAAGCGGTTCAGGAGGAAGAGCAGCGCAATCTGGAAAAGGCCCTGGCCGAGAAAGCAGCGCCAGCCGGGGAAGAGCTCGCTCCGGTAGTCGCCAGCTGACTGGGATGAGGCCGGTTCGCAGACAGGGGTGAAACGCATGGCAACAGCAACGCAGGAGGCGGGCCTGAGCGGCCTCTCTCACGCCATTCAAGACGGCTGGAAAGCCCTGCCCGAGCACGAAATCGAGGGACTCAAAGGCGCGGGCGTCTTCTTTCGGCGCCAGACGCTGGGCAATTTCATGATGCGACTGCGGATGAGCAACGGGCTCAGCAATGCGGCCCAGTTTCGCACCCTGGCGGCGCTGAGTGAAGAATTCGGGAAGGGCTTTGTTGATATGACGACCCGGCAGCAGATCCAACTGCGCTGGTTTCATATCGAGCATGTACCGGAGATGTGGCAGCGGCTCGAACGGGTCGGCCTGGTCTCGCTTCAGACCGGCCTGAACAACATCCGTGGCGTAACCGGCTGCCCGGCGGCCGGCCTGACTCCCAACGAGTTGTTTGACGCCTCGCCCGTCACTCGACACTATACTGAGGCGTTCTTACGCAACCCGGAGTACACGAACCTGCCGCGCAAGTTTAAGGTCACCATCTCGGCCTGTCTGGACAATTGCACCGCTCCGGACTCACAAGATGTGGGTCTGGTCCCGGCAATCAAAGAGAACGCCGGGGCCGAGGTCCAGGGCTTCAACGTCTTCGTCGGCGGGAAGCAGGGGTCAGGTGGTTATACGCCAGCCCAGGCGCTTGACGTCTTCATCCCACCTCACGACGCCGTTCCGCTGTGCGGCGCGATTGCGCTCCTCTTTCGTGACCACGGCCAACGCCGGGATCGTAAAAAGTCACGCCTGTTTTTTCTCGTCCAGGATTGGGGGATCGAAAAATTTCGGCGTGAACTGGGACAGCGTCTGGGCCGTTCTCTCCTGTCGGCAGGCCAGGATGCGCGCAATACCGCCCAGACCGATCACGTCGGCCTCTTTCGCCAACGGCAAACCGGCTTCAACTATATCGGGCTCGTCGTCCCGACCGGACGGCTGTCGGCACCGCACCTGCTCGGCGTGGCCGCGCTGGCGGAACACTACGGCACTGGCGAGATTCGGCTGACCCCGAGCCAGAATCTGATTATCCCGCATATTCCGGATCATGTGGTCGGCGACCTGACCCAAGAGCCGCTGCTGCAAGAGCTACGCTACGACCCTTCGGCCTTCATGCGTGGCCTCGTCAGTTGTACCGGCCGTGATTACTGTCACTACTCGCTGATTGAAACCAAACAATGTGCGCTCGACACGGCGCGCCACCTCGAAAAGACCCTGGGCAAGGCCGCTCCTCTCAGCATGCGCTGGTCGGGCTGTCAGAATGGCTGCGGGAACCATACCACCGCAGATATCGGTTTTTTGGGAAAGAAAGTGCAGCGGGAGGGGAAAACCATCGAGGCGGTCGATGTGTTTGTCGGCGGGCGCTCCGGTCCGAATGCGCGGCCCGGCACACAGCTCTTGGCCGATGTCCCGTGCGAAGAGCTGCCTCAGGTGCTGGAAAAGCTCATTCCCTATATGAACCGCTGATGTTGGGCAGTCTATTGCTTTTTAGCGTCTCACCGCGGTAATCAGCTGCGCTACACCACCGGATAAACTTGTCTTTACGACCCGCTCAAATTCCGCCGCTCGGACCATCTGCAACAGTTCCGATTCCTCCGGCAGGTAGACCACCGAACGCGGCAAATAGAGATACGACTTTCGGTCTGAGATGAGACCGCCCAGCAGAGGTACGATGCGCTGAAAATAGAAGCCGTGGACCCATTTCAGGAGCATGTGGCGCGGCGTATCCACCTCCAGCAAAGCCAGTCGTCCGCCGGGCTTGAGAACGCGCGCCGCTTCTTGGAGGGCGCGTGGTATAGAGACGAAATTCCGCAGGGCAAAGCCGGACAAGACAACCGAAACGGTGGCAGTCGGCAGGGGTAAGGCATTCGCATCGGCCTGAATGAAGGACGCGCTAATCCGACGCCGGGTTGCACCGACGAGCATGTTACGGGCGAAATCCACCCCGATGACGTGTGCACCGGTTGTCGCGGCGAGTTCGCTCAAATCCCCGGTTCCGCACGCCAGGTCGAGCACCCTATCATCGGTACAGACGTCAACACTGCGGATGGTCTGTCGTCGCCAGTATTGATCGAGCCGCAAGGACAGCCACCGGTTCAGCCTGTCATACTGCGGGGCGATCAAATCAAACATCGCCCGCACTGAGGGCGCTTTTTCTGCATCGGGCGGCAGGACATCCGACATGGGAGACAAAGAATCAGCCACAGACGGGGCAAGCAAGGGCCGGAGGTATATAGGGAACGACTCAACGCTACTGACAGATGAGATCGTCCCCAGACGCACGGACGCCTATGACGGAATGACCGGCAACATAATATGCGACCGAAACTCTTTGTTGTGCAAAACCGTCTGCTGCGCGGTCTGAAACCGCGTCCCGGTCGCCTGATCGCCGCCGGTGTTCAGGTTACGGTCGAAGCGCGGGAAGTTGCTCGACGACACCTCCACGCGCAGACGATGCCCCGGCAGAAACACATGGCTAGTGGCCCATAAGTCGATACGAAACTCATACGGCTCGTCTGGCGACATCAGGGTCGGCTGACTCAGGGAGTCACGATAACGCGCGCGGATAATACCATCGGCAATATTCTGGGCATAACCGTCGGGCCGGACATCGACCAGCTTGGCGGTAAAGTCGGTATCGGTGGCAGACGACGCGGCGTAGAGCACGACCGTGAGGGGGCCGGTGACTTCAAGCGGTGCGTCCAGCGGCTCTCCGGTATAGACCAGCACGTCTGGCCGACTTTCCACCTCGCGCTGGTCCGCGACCCCGACCGGGATAATCAGCGTGTTGCCGCCACAGGTCGGCACCGGATTGGCAGGGTCGTATTCATACTGATCGTTGGGTTCGTCCTGAGGGGGTTCAAGGCTGAGCCCGCCGTCGCCGTCGCGAGTATTCGCCTGGCCCTGGCTGTGGAAGTAGTAGGGCGTGTAGCGGGTGCGCGCCAGCGGCCATTCATACTCGTCCCGCCAGCGATCGGTGCCCATCACAAACAGTCGGATGGGTGGCTCCTCGGCGACCCCCGAGTCTATCCCCTTGAGCCAATAGTCAAACCAGCGCAACTGCGTCTCGTGCAGTTCAATGACGGCGTTCGGACCAAAGTCAATGTCTCCGGTCCCACCGGAAATCGGCGTGGTATACGGGAAAAGATGTGCCCACGGTCCGAGCAGCAGTTTCTGGCCGCCGCGTGCCTCTGGTGTCATGGCCCGAGACTGCAAGCCGCAGAAGTGTACCAGGGCGTCGCGTAGGAAAATATCGTACCACGAACTCACATGGTACATGGGGATGCTGATATTGCGGTGCTGACGCTCGATATTGACCGGCCACCAATAGGGACCGTCGTCGGGGTGGGTCAGGTAATCGCGCAGATACGGCGCCACCTCTTCGAGCAGGTCGGCCCAATACATGAGCGGCAGGCGCAGATAGGCTTCCGGTGAAAGCGGATTCCCAAAATTAATGGAGCGTAGCAGGTCGGGCCGCACCTTTGGCCAGAGTTGGTCCTTGATGCCTTTGCGATCAATAGTGTTGCGAGCGAGGAAGATCGCGTAGGGCACCTGCCAGCCCAGAGAGAAGGCTCCACCGGTGTGGTAGACCCAGCCTTGATGGTAGTCGGCACCGGCAGAGACGGGGAAGGCACACTGGAGGTGTGGCGGCCGCGTCGGCGCGAGCTGATACTGGGTCGCGCCGAGATACGACTGGCCCTGAGTCCCGACCATGCCGTTCGAGTACGGCAGCGCCGCGGCCCACTCGACTGTATCATAGCCGTCCTGGGCTTCATCAATAAGCGGATAATATTCCCCCTCTGACGCAAACCGCCCGCGCCCATCCTGGACGACGACCACATAGCCACGCGACGGGAAATACTCGTGGTCGCCAAAAACCTCGGCCAATTGTTTGCCATACGGGAGCCGTAATAAAATAACAGGGAAGCGCCCCTCGGCATCCGGCCGGTAGACATCGGCATAAAGCGTAGTCCCGTCCCGCATGACTGCCGGGACATCTTTTTCCGTGATGATGCGGTACTCTTGGCGGCTTTCACGTGGCATGATTCCCCCTCCTTTGAGCCTTCTTATAGAGAGGCAGACTGAGAAACGCAATCAAAACAACGATGTGGAAAAAATCCGTGAGGGGTATACTGTTCGGCATCACACAGAACCGATAAGGGACACAACGCTATGAAGTATTGGCTGGTGAAATCCGAACCGTATAAATACGCCTGGAGCGACCTTCAAAAAGACGGCTGGACGTATTGGGACGGCGTACGGAACTATCAAGCCCGCAATAACCTGCGTGCCATGCGGGTGGACGATCAGGTCCTGTATTATCACAGCAACGAGGGGATGGAGATTGTCGGGGTTGCCCGTGTCATCAAGGAAGCCTACCAGGACCCTACGACCGAGGATGAGCGCTGGAGCGTGGTTGATATCGAACCGCTTGAAACCCTGGTCAACCCGATAACGCTCAGCCAGATCAAGCAAGACAAACGGTTGCAGGAGATGGCGCTGGTCAAGCAGAGCCGTCTGTCAGTCATGCCGGTGACCAAAAAAGAATTCGACCTGATCGTCAAAAAGGGACGCGCGAAATAATTTGGGTTCCTTCTTGTTCTCTGGGAGGTGCACTCTCGCGGCCCGGCTTGCAAGCGCCGGGCCTAGAGCGTGTTAGGGACTTTGGAGGATCAGAGCGACGATCCGTTTGAGCATCAGCGTTGCAAACGTCAAGAAGTGGAGTCCGGCCAACGTTGTAGGGAGCCGTTCATAATCGCGAGCAAGGCGCCGAAAGCGGGCCGTCCACCCGAAACTGCGCGCAACCACCCAGCGGCGGGGGAGGAGGACGAAGCCGTGCTTGGCGTCCGCGAGCTTGACCCCCTCCAGGCGGATGCCCACCGCTGCCGCCTCCTGGGCCGGCTGTGCCCCAGTATAGCCTTGATCGACAAAGGCGAGGTTGACCCGCTCTCCGGTCACCGCTTGGACTTGGCGCGCGAGCGTCTTGACCTGCGCTCGATCCTGTTCGTTGGCCGGCGTGATGTGGAGGGCTAAGAGATGGCCCAACGTATCGACGGCCATATGCACCTTGCTCCCCTTGCGGCGCTTCCCCCCATCGTAGCCCGCCCGCCCCCCACTCTCGGGGCTCGCCTGTAACGGTCGACTATCAAGCACGGCCGCCGAGGGCTGGTCCTGGCGCCCCCCTGCCACCCGCAGCACCGTCCGTAAATCGTGCACCAGCGCCTCGCCCCCCCCGCCTTTAACCACCGCTGGGTCTGTTGATAGACCACCGACCACGGAGGCAGATCATTGGGTAACATCCGCCACGGAGCACCGGCCCGCACCAGCCAGCGAACGCCGGTGAAGACCTCTCGCAACGCATGCCGCCGTTGGGGAGCCGCTTCCGTCATTAACCTCACATAGGGCGCGACTAACGCCCACTCCTCGTCACTCACATCGCTCGGATACGCTCTCCGTTCCATCCCCGCATCCTAAGCCACCTAACCTTCAAAGTGCAGAACACCCTCTAGATATAACTCAGGCCGCGGTTCACGCGTTCTCGTCCATCAAAGAAACTCATCGTTTGCGCTTGACTCGTCAAAAAAGAGTGCTAGGAGAAAGTCAGAGGCCTGTGGGAGTCGGTGGTCAGGGACTCATTCACCAAACGCGTGACTGGAGGGGCCACTGTGCAATACCTGGAGCAACAGCCACGCTCTTTCCCCACTAGCGGACCCTCTGGATTTGCTACCGTCGTCCGCCAGGCCCCACCCGAACTTCCTGCCCTCCCTTTCAGCCGCTCATATTTTTTTCCTGCCCGCTTCCCGCACGTTTCTTCCGTTTTTATATATCCGCGCAAGCGTGCTCCCCCGGCCGTATCTAGGCCACATGCCCCGATTTGATTTTCGTTACACGACAGACAGGAGGAAGGGATATGAAACCCATTCTCGGCTTCGTTGGATGCGGACTGATAGGCGTCATCCTGCTCTGGGGAGCAATAGCAGATGCCCGCTTCGGCTACCCAGATGAAACGCCGTATGTCCGCCTGTCCGGTATCCTGCTCCCGCTTGAGGGTGAAGCAGAGCCGTCAGAGCCAGCTCTGACTATCCTGGTAAAAGGGACCTCTTGGCGTTTCCAACTCGCTAACGTCGAAGAAGTCAAGAAGCATGATCAGGAGGATGCTAGAGTGGACGAACTGCAGCGCCATACCGTTCGTTTATATGGCCCGACACCGCTCCTCGTTCCACTCCAACAACCCACGGTTATGGGGCAGCCCATTACGATTGAGGGCTATCTGTACCCCAAGGAACGGCGGCTTTTAGTCGTCACCATCACGGGCGTTCCCGTACTGGCAGATAAGGCCGCCCGTATAGAGAGAAGCGGACAGTGACGCCGGATTGCTCATACCCTCACACAGAGGAGCAGTCCAATCCGCTGCCGCACTCGCCTCCAAGGAAAAACAGGAGGGAATATGGCAACGATACAATCAAAAGTCATGGATTCGGGGCTCTCAACACTTTCATCTGCAGAACTCTCACAGCTTCTCCGGGAAGGCCTCATCGCCGGTATCCTCGGGGCCGCAACGATCGCAGTCTGGTTTCTCATTGTTGACAGTGTCCGCGGGCAGCCATTCTATACGCCCTCAATTCTTGGAACCGCATTGTTCAAAGATGGAGTCACTACACCCGAAAGCCTGGGGGTCGATCTCGAGGTCGTATTCCTGTTTACCTGGGTCCATGGACTGGTCTTTACAGCGGTCGGCTGGCTGGCGTCGTGGTTGCTCGGTATTGCGGAGCGCAATCCTCAGATTGGTTTCGGAATCCTTTTATTCTTTGTGGTGTTTGAATTTGGCTTTATATCTGTGTGCCACGTATTGGCAGAACCCGTCCTGCACGCGCTGGCGTGGCCGGCTATTATCGTCGGCAACCTCTTAGCTGCTATCGCCATGGGTGCATATTTTTGGCGGCATCATCTCGACATGCACATTGAACCATAATGCGGGGGAAAGACCTTCGGAATCGAGGCTGAGAGGAGCGAGGAGAGATGGAACCTTCCAAGAGTAAAGAACGATCCCCACCTTGTGCTCGCTCATGGGTTGAGCAGAAAAACGTCCACGATGTACATGACTCCGAGAGCGTAACTCTCCAGGGGAGAGTTGAGAAAGGATACCGTTATGCCGACCTATATCTTGCTTAGCACCCTCACCCCCGAGGGCAGCAAAACCCTGCACCAGCATCCGAATCGTCTGGAAGAAGTCAACAAAGAGATTACCGAGTTTGGTTGTAAAGTAACGGGCCAGTTCGCGACGCTCGGCATGTATGATTTTGTCAGTATTATTGAGGCGCCCGACAACGAAACCGTAGCCCATCTGTCAGTTGATTTGAGCTCACGCGGCACAGTCCATATTACGACCTTACCAGCGATTCCAACCTCTCAGCTTCACGAAAAACTTATGGGACCGAAACAGATGGGCCGGTAGCACAGATTGTGCCTCAAAAAAACTTGACACAAAACAATCAAGGGGAGTAAAGAGGGAGTATCGGGTCTCTGGTGGACCCCTCGGAAGACGGCGCGCCCGTCAAAAAATCCTCCACGGGAGAGACAGGAGGTGCGAATGGAAAGTCCGCCGGAAAATAACCGCCCGCCAAGGGTGGGCAACGCCCGCGCGAGGCAGTGGCCATTGGGCTCATCCGCTTGATGCTCAGACCCCGCCTGACTGTCGTGCTCGAAAGTACGGGGCCGACAACGGTCGGCTCACAAGAGAAGGCCATCGGGAAAACGGATTGAACACAATCCGGAGCAGCTAGGGTGAAGAACAAGCCTGCTGTACGACCGCCAAATCGGGCATACAGACACTGATAGTTCATTTTCAGCGCAGAACGCGCACCAAAGAGGGCGGCCCTTCCGGAAAGGTCGCCCTCTTCTGGTTCTATAGGCAGGAGACAGAGGGAGTGGAGGCTCACCATGCGTGTACAGCAGATTGACCTGAGCTATACAGGCGAAGCCGGGGAGACACTTGGGGGGGCGACGCTCCACGTACAATCGAAGACACTGTCGGGCCAGGAGGTTTACACCCAGGTAGCGCTGGAAGCACAGGAAGTCAGAGCGCTCGAACAGCTGATGCGGCAGGCGCTGAGGCGCCTGACCCAAGAAGCCCTCAAATTGATTTAATCCGTTTCGGACGGAGCCAGAAGGAGCGTGCCATTATCCAGATCGTGTCGAACCGCTTGCAGACAGGTCTCAAAATCTCCCTCTACTAACCGCCCGCCACTATCGAACATGCCGCACTGCATCATGAGGTTAATTGAGGTGCCAAAGTCGTCAACCAGCAGAAAACCATCCTGGTCGATATTTCGTCCGTCCGGCAGGGTGGTAAAAACACACCGTTCCTGGAGGAGTTCCTGCTCTGGAAGCAATCGTTCAATATAGCCATAGGTTGGCTTGCCGAGGGCGTTGCCATAGCCCAACTCGTAGGCCGTGCCGTCGTCGATGAGCGCACCCCGGAAGGCATTACAGTTCGCAATCACAATGTCACAGGCTTTGATCTGACCGATATCGCCCCGATAGATGCTCGTAGCGGTTCGCATCGAGCTGTCACTCAGGTCTATATTATTGTCCATGGGGTGGAGACCGATAAAACCATACTGGACGCACAGGCTACGCTGCGTCTGCGCGTACTCAATAGCGTCGGGTCGAAAGACCTCGGGTCCGGCGAGATAGAGTTTAGGCTGGGGGTTTGGCATAGGCAGCAGACCTCCGATCTTCTCTTCTAGGACGTAGAGAGGTTACCGTCCAATATACTTGGGCTCTCGTTTCTCCAGAAACGACTGCACCCCTTCTTCGTAATCATGGGTGGAGCGCAGCCAGGCGTAGGATTTGCGCTCCAGTTCCAGGGCTGTTTCCAGCGGGGCCTCCGCACCTTTATTAAGTACTGTTTTTAAGGTCCGTAGGGCCAGCGGAGCACGCTCGGCCAATTCTGTCGAAAGTTCGGCTACGGTGCTCTCAAATGCGTCGCCGGGGACGCAGTGCGTAATCAAGCCCCACTGCTCGGCTTGGGAGGCGGAAATGCGACGCCCGGTCATCATAAACAACTTCGCCCGCGTCATACCGATGAGGCGCAGGGCGCGCTGTGTGCCCCCGCTGCCGGGGATCATCCCCAGGCGGATTTCGGGAAACGAGAACTGTGAGCGCTCGGTCGCAATCTGGAAGTCACACGCTAGGGCGAGTTCAAGACCGGCTCCCATGGTATAGCCGTCAATGGCCGCGATCACGGGCTTGCGACAGCGCTCCGGCCAACTCAGCGTATCCCCCCACTCTTCCAGGTCGGCCGGCGCCTGGGCCAGAAATTCAGACAGGTCACCGCCGGCACTAAACGCCTTGCCGCCCGCACCGCGAATAATGACCACCCGCACCGTGTCGTCCGTATCAAGGCCGTGCAGCAGACCGGGAAGCTCTTTGCGCATGGCCACAGTGATAGTGTTCATCAGCGTCTGCCGGTCAATCCAGATGGTTGCTTCGGGCCCGGTCTTTTCTACACGGAGGACATCGCTCATTGTTCTTCCTCTTCTCTATTTTTCATCACAGCGTCTCATACCCACCCTCAAGCAGCCGGCGGCGTAGCAATTTACCGGTCGGACTCTTGGGTAATGCGGACACGAACTCATAGCGCCGAGGACGTTTGAAGTCGGCAAAGCCCTCGGCCTGACGACAAAAGGTGTCCAGGTCTGCCGCACTCAGCGCCACAAAACTCCCGTCAGCCTTCCGTTTGGGGACAACAAGGGCGGTGACCACCTGGCCCCAGCGCTGGTCCGACAGGCCGACGACACAGGCTTCATCAACCTGGGGATGACGAGAGACAACCTCCTCAACCTCAATCGGATAGATATTCTCCCCGCCGCTGATGATCATATCGTCCACCCGACCAACGGTGAAAATATCTCCGTCTTCGTCCGCGTACACCAAGTCGCCGCTAAAATACCAGCCTCCCCGCAGCGCTTTGGCATCCGCCTCGGGCCGCCGCCAATAGCCCTGAAACGCTTCGGGCGACGAGAGGCTGACAATCAACTCGCCGGTTTCGCCCTGCGGCAGGATATCGTCCGGATCACCCCGGCGGTCGGCATCGGCCCGCACGATGCGCACCTGGCTGAAGACGCCGGCGCGCCCGGCACAGGTCGGTTTCTCCAGGATACGATCACAGATCGTGAATGTATAAATTTCGGTACTCCCCAGATGATTGACAAAAACCTGAGGCTGGAACATCTCCGCAACCCGTCGGGTGAGTGTCCCTGACATGGGCGCTCCGGCATAGCCCAGCTTGGTGACGCTCTTCGCGGCCTCCCGACTGAAAGCCGGCGCATTGATCAGATCGTGATAGAGCGTCGGGACGAGATAGAGCGCGCTGATCCGCTCGTTTACAATCAGCCGCGCAGCTGCCTCCGGGCTCCAGTCTGGCAGGCAGATCAGGCAGCCGTTCAGCAAGGCCATGACAATCGTCGATCGGATACCCATCGTGTGGTAGAGCGGCATGACTCCGAGGGTACGGTCTTGGAGACTGTTCCGGCTCTGAAGGCTGTGCGCCAGGGCCGCACTATACTCGGCCCGATGCGTGCGCGGCACCCCTTTCGGCCGTCCGGTCGTGCCGGACGTATACAACATGATGCTGATGTCAGATTCGGAGACCGCAGCCGACGGAGCCCCGGCGGCTCCATCGTTCTCCAGCAACGTCGAAAAGGCAAGGTAGTCAGTCGGGACAGGGTCTCCAACATAAATCCAGGTATGCACGCCTGACAGTGAGGGGCGCGCCGCCTGGGCCGCGGCATGGCTGGCCGGTTCACATATGACTGCAACCGCTTCCGCGTCCTGGACACAAAAGGAGATATCCCCGGCCGACCAGCGCCAGTTCAGCGGCGTGGCAATGGCGCCGATCCGCTGACACGCCCAGTACGCGGTTGCATGTTCCAACCGGTTTTTCAGCAAGAACACGACATGGTCACCGGGGCGAATACCACGCGCATGTAAAGCGTGCGCTACCCGGCGGATACGTGTCTGCCAGGCATGATAGGTCAGCCGCCGGTCACCATCGATAATGGCCTCTGCCTCGGGATAGCGTGCGGCCGCCAGATCGATGAGACTGGCTAGGTGCATGCCGGCTCTCCTGCGAGACGAGCCCCCAACTGCTGCCACAGCTTGTCGGGGGTCAGGGGCAATTCGGTAATTTCAAGACCGAGATGGCGGACGGCATCGGCCACTGCATTGGCAATCGCAATCGGCGCCGTCTGGGCGGTGCTCTCCCCGACCCCCTTTGCCCCGGTTAACGCCTGAGGAGTCGGCAGCACAATATGGTCCATCACGATATTGCCCGGCATCTCGTTCACTGTCGGACACAGATAGTCCATCAGCGTCCCGGTCAGGAAATCGCCGGTCTCGGTGTAGCGCAGCTCTTCGTACAATGCGCCGGCCAGACCGTGCAGGAGCCCGCCGGCAAACTGCCCTCGGGCGATCTGGGGGTGCAGGATATTCCCGGCGTCGTGTACGGTAATATAGTCGGTCACCCGAATATCGAGCGTCTCTTTATCGATCTCAACCACAGCCACATCCGCAGTAAACGCATAGACTGCAGAGGAGTTCACCTGATCGCGTTCGTTCGGATAGTCGAGTTCACTGGCAACAAACGTGCCCTCAACCTGAGTGGCCGTCTCCAGATGCGGCGGCAGCGTTCCGGTTGACCAGTGCAAACGCGCCGCAACGTCTTTCAGGGACAGGCCAAGCTGCGCGTCATCGAGCGACACGATCTGGCCCGCCTGGACGTGGAGACGACTCGCGTCGCACTCCAGGAAATAGGCCGCCGCTTGGAGAAGATTCTCCTGCAACTGTCTGGCAGCCGCGACAATGGAACTGGCCCCAACCGCACCAAAACGACTGGAATAGCTGCCCGAAGACACCGACCACGGCCTGGAACCGGTATCCATCCCGGCAACGACTGTCACGTCCGCCGCCGCAATACCCAGGGCCTGGGCGACAAGAGACGCGGCTGTCGTTTCCTGTCCCTGGCCGTGTGCCGCGGTCTCCAGCTCAACAGTGATACCACCAGTGGCGTCCAAATAGATTCGGGTCGTCTGCGCCGAGCCAACTCGGACGAGGTTGGGGCGGCGCTGCGTGGCTTTCTTACTCACATCGATATAGCCCATATTCGAGCCCGAAGGATCTATCGCCACCGCCATGCCAACCCCGCGCCACACAGAAGCATCGCTCGGACCCGCGGCCCCCGTGGACTGACGCAGTTGCCAGTAATTGCTCAGTTCCAGTGCCCGCTGCGTGGCGCGGGGATAATCCCCGGAGTCGTACAGCCCGCCCGTCATCGTCCGGTAGGGGATATCCTGGGGCTGAATAAGATTTTGCAGCCGGACCGTGGCCGGGTCTTTACCAAGCCTCAGGGCGAGTTCGTCAATCGCGCGCTCAATCGGGAAATAGTGCTGTTGGCAAGCATAGCCACGGTTCGGCCCACTGGGACAGACATTCGTCATGACCGCCAGGGCGTTGACCTCAAGATGCTCGATCTTGTAGGCGTTCATAAAATTACCGATCGGACGAAACAAACAGCCGGGTTCCGGCGCGCGAATATACGCCCCCACGTTATCCATGAGGCGCATTTTGAGGCCGAGCAGTTGGCCGTCGCCGCGGGCCGCGACCTCAAGTTCCGTCACGCGGTCCGTTCCGGTCGAGCTGGCGCTGAGCGATTCCAGGCGGTCTTCGATCCACTTGACCGGCCGACCGGATTTCCGGGAAGCCAGCGCCATCAAGGCCATATAGGGATACAGGGCGATCTTATTCCCAAACGAACCGCCGACATCCGGTGGCGTCACCACCCGCAGCTTGCTGAGGGGAACCCGCAACGCCCCGGCCAGAACCGCCAACATGCTATACGGCCCGTGAAAATTGGCCCAAAAACTGACCTTGGGCGCAGACGGATTCCAGCTCGCGATAATCCCGTACGTTTCGAGTGGAAAGGACTGATAGCGAGGAAAAGCATAACGCTGCGAGAACACAATATCCGCCGCGCTGAAGACCGCCATCACATCACCATAGGTGAGCTGACGATCAATGGCGACGTTGGTTCCCAGTTCCTCGTGCAGGATAGGGGCCGAGGGCTGCATGGCCGCCTCAACATCGACGACGGCAGGCAGGGGCTCATACTCCACCTCGATTGTATCGCGGGCGTCTTCAGCGATATAGCGATCGGTAGCCACTACAACGGCGACCGGCTCGCCGACGTAACGCACCTTGTCGATGGCGCAGGAGTAATACCGCCCCGGCCGTTCGGCAGCCACCGCAAACGGACGACTCCACTCTTGGACTTCCCGGCCGGTCAGCACGCTTATGACACCCGGCAGCGCAAGCGCAGCACGAGAATCAATGCTGCGAATCCGTGCATGCGCATACGGGCTTCTGACCACCACGGCATGGGCAAGATTGGGAAGCGGAGTGAGATCGGCAATATACTGGGCCTGCAGATCAAAGAGACGCCGGCCTTCTGTTGAGGGCGGCGCAGTGAATTCGTTCATCCTCTTTGGTCCCGTAATCGCTTGGCTGCTTCCACAATGCTCACATAGCCGGTGCAGCGACAGATATGCCCGCCCAGCGTCTCGTGGATATCCCGATCCGTGATCGGCTCCGGCGCGTTCTCCAGGAGATGATACAGGCTGAGGGCGAAGCCGGCCGTGCAAAAGCCGCACTGCATGGCAAACTGCTCAACAAAAGCCCGCCCGATCGTTTTTCCGCGCTTGGTTTGCATCACCCCTTCAAGCGTAGTGATTTCATGGCCGACCGCCTGCACGGCCAAGCGCAGACAGGAACGAACGGGCAGGCCGTCAAGCAGTACCGTACAGGCACCGCACACCCCATGCTCACAGCCCAGGTGCACACTCGTGCAGCCCGCCTCTTCGCGCAGAAAGTCCGCCAGCGTAGTGCGAACGTCAAGCAGCGTTTCTACTGGCGTGCCGTTAACCGCGGTCGTCACAATGGTTCGACGCTGAGGCTGCACTTATGCGCTCCCAGCCGCGTTCTGTCGGCCTTTTCTCCCGTCCCACATGGCAAGCGCATCCAGGTAGGCACGCTTGACCATCACCCGAGCGAGCTGCTTCCGATACCCGGCAGAGGCATGCAGGTCGGTGTGACAGTCGAGCCCGGTTACCGCCGATGCCGCGACTACGTCGGCCTGATCGTCGGACAGAGCCCGCTGTGTCAGCACGGCTTCAGCATGCGAGACCCGGAGCGGCCGATCTTCCACCCCAAACAGGACGACCCGGCTGTTTGCCAAACGGTCCGCCTCCAGCTCAGCCAGTACTATCGCGCCAGCCAGAGCAAAATCTCCCGCCCGCCGGGTATACTCCCGGACCCCCCACACCACGTTCTTGCGGATGGGGATACGGACTTCGGTCAGCAGTTCGCCGGACCGGACATCCGCGCTCAGAGGGCCCTGAAAAAAATCAACCGCTGGAATAGAACGCGCACCGGACGGTCCGACGACACACAGTTCCGCCCCCAGCGCACACATGGCCGCCGGCAGTTCCGCGGCCGGGTCGGCATGAGCCAGACTCCCCCCTATTGTTCCGGCATACCGAATGGGCGGATGACCGATCAGGCGCGTGGCCGCAGCCAAAACGGGAATGGTCTGTCGAATACGCGCGTCCCGCTCAAGCCGGTACTGCCGGGTGAGTGCGCCAATATGCAGGTGCTCACCCTCCTGGCGGATATAACTCAGCTCGTTCAGGCCGTTAATGTCCACAATAATGCCGGGGGTTGCCAGCCGCATATTAAGAAGCGGCATCAGGCTCTGTCCGCCGGCGAGAATCTTGGCCTCGTCACCATACTGCACCAGGACTTCTACCACCTGTTCGGCTGACTCCGGGGCAATATATTCAAAGGGGGCGGGCTTCATGCATCGTCCTTAACAGCCGGAGAGATATATCGTCTGCAAACGCACCTCTCCAACCTCGCGCGGGACTATACTACGGATGGAATAGCCCGTCCAGGAAGTCGGGTGGTTGCGTCACCACACATACGCCTGGCCTTCCAGCAGAGCGTTCCGCTCAGGCCCTCGACGTTTCTCCCGTTGACCTACCCCCGGACAATCCATATGGATGGGGGAGCTAACGTCATTCTTTGCTGAAAGGAGTATGCGTATGAGTGGTCAAGAAGCCGGGCTCAACAACGAGCTCAAGCAGCAAATCGCGGCTTTCCAAGAGGAAATGCTGCCAAAAATTCCGCCGGCGATTCGTGAGGTGCTGGTCCGCACCACAGAGGATCAGGTGAAATCCGGCATCGCAGACAAAGCCCTGAAGGTCGGAGACAAAGCCCCCGACTTTACCCTGCCCAACGCCCGTGGCGAGGCGGTGACGCTGTCACAGCTCCTGGCCAAAGGACCGGCGGTCATTGCCTTTTATCGAGGCGCGTGGTGACCCTACTGCAACCTGCAGTTGCAGGCATATCAAAATCGTCTGGCCGAGATGCAGGCGCAGGGCGCCTCTCTGATCGCCATCTCGCCCCAAACCCCGGATAAATCGCTGACAGTTGCCGAAAAGAATGCGCTTCAGTTTGAGGTGCTCAGCGACGCCGGCAATAGCGTCGCGCGGCAGTTCGGACTGGCCTTCCGATTTGTCGATGAGCTCCGGGAGACCTTTGAAAAAATGGGCATCCAACTGCCCGAATACAACGGCGATGACGCCTGGGAACTGCCGATACCCGGCACCTATGTCATTGACCGGGACGGAACCATTCGGCTGGCCTATATCGATGCAAACTATACCACCCGGCTTGAACCGGGTGATATTGTTGAGAGTCTGCAAGGGCTGAGCTAGACCTGTGCAGGCTGAATGAGAGCTTCACATGTATGTGACCCATCTCTCTTGTTCAGCCTGCGCATCCTACCACGCGCCCAATCAGCTCCATAACCTGTGTACCCAATGCGGTAAGCCGTTATTGGTTCACTACGATCTTGAGCGGGCCGCGGCCACGTTCCGAAAAGACCGCCTACCCGCTCGCCCTGCAAGTCTGTGGCGTTATCAAGAGGTGCTGCCCGTTGTCCAGGCCGACAATATCGTCAGTCTGGGCGAAGGCTGGACTCCGCTGCTGCACACTAGGCGGCTGGGTGAACAACTCGGCATGTCGCGGCTCCATATCAAGGACGAGTCGTGTAATCCTACGGGATCGTTCAAAGCGCGCGGAATGGCCCTGGCCGTCTCGATGGCCAAAGAACTCGGAGTGAAAAAGCTGGCCGTTCCCTCGGCCGGGAATGCGGCCGGCGCGCTGACGGCTTATGCTGCACGGGCCGGACTCGAAGCCCATATCTTCATGCCCAGGGATGTACCGCTGGCCAATCGGCTGGAATGCGAGCGAACAGGGGCCCACGTCAGCCTGGTTGACGGCCTGATTACGGATTGCGGAAGACTCCTCGCCGCACGCAAAGAGCAGGAGGGCTGGTTCGATGTCTCGACCCTGAAGGAGCCCTACCGTCTCGAAGGCAAGAAAACGATGGGCTATGAACTGGCAGAACAGTGCGGCTGGTCCCTGCCGGACGTCATTCTGTATCCCACGGGCGGAGGGACGGGGCTGATCGGCATGTGGAAGGCGTTTGATGAAATGGAACAGCTCGGTTGGATCGACGCACGCCGGCCGCGCATGGTGAGCGTACAGGCGGCGGGCTGCGCGCCCATTGTGCACGCCTTTGCTACCGGCGCGTCACACGGCGCGGAGATTCCCAGGCCACATACCCTTGCCGCGGGCTTGCGCGTGCCCGCAGCGATTGGCGATTTCCTGATGCTTGATATTCTGCGTAAAAGCGGTGGCACGGCGGTGAGTGTCAGCGACGAGGAACTCCTGTCCGCAGTCGGAGAAATCGGCGCGGCCGAGGGCATCTTTCCGGCGCCGGAGGGAGCGGCCTGTCTGCCGGCCCTCAAGCGCCTGCTCCAGTGGGGCGAGGTCAAACCTGACGAATCTGTCGTCCTGTTTAATACCGGTTCGGGTCTGAAGTACCTGGACGTGTTGTCGGCTTAGCTCACACCTCCACGTTCGAACGCAGCACGCGACCGGACAGCGGGCCGGTCTGCTGCCCGTCTGAGAACAGCACCTGTCCGTTCAGGATCGTATGCGCAATGCCGGTCGATTTTTCGATATAGCGCAGCCCTCCACCGGGGAAATCGTGCACCGGCTCCTGTTTGCCGCAGTTGACGCTCTCAGGATCGAAGGCCACTAAATCGGCGATCATGCCCGCAGCGACCGTCCCGCGCAGTGGAACGCCAAAGACCTGGGCGGGCACGGACGTCAACTTACGGATAGCCTCTTCGAGCGACAGCATCTGTTTGTCGCGTACCAGCGTTCCGAGCAGATAGGTCGAGTAGCCCGCCTCACAACGCATATCGGCGTGTGCCCCGCCATCGGACAAGCCGACCAGGGTATGCGGATGGGTGAGCATGTCTCTATTGACCTCTCCGAACTCGTACAAGAACTGCATGTCCAGATCGTCGTTGAGGGCCAGCTCAAAAAACAGCTCAAGCGGGTCTTTCCCTCGCTCGCGGCTCAGGCTGGCCAGGCTCTTGTCCAGCAGGGGTTGCAACTCCGGCTTGTTGACCGTGAATACACTCAACTGTTCCCACTGTCCGGTGAAAATACGCGGCTGTTTCAGCTCTGCACGAAACGCGGCCCGAAAGGCAGGGTCGGCACACATACGCTGCTGCTCGTCCAAGGGCCGGTCGAAGATCGGCTTCCAGCAATCGAAATTGCCAAAGATAAACGGGCGCTTCAGACTGAAGCGGGCACTCTTATAATGACACGGCACCTGCCCCAGCGGCAGATAGCCCCGGTCAAACAGCGGCACCACCCGGTTGACGGCCGTCTGCCAGGCGTCGGGAGGCGCTTCCGGCTTTTGCAGCAACCCGAGCCATGTGACCGGTCGCTCGCTCTGGAGCAGCAAAAAGGTCAACAAGTCATATTCCTCATCAGACAAAGACCCCGGACTGCGCGTGAGGGCAATCTCGATACTCCCCCGACCGAGTTTTTTGAGCACGCCGGACAAGACCCCCAATTCGTCGCGGCTGGCCATCCGGCACGGTAACGGCCGGCCCTGAAACCCCAGGTGCTGAGGTAGGACGGTTGTGGAAAAACCAAATGCACCGGCGTCCATAGCCGCCTGGAAGAGCACGCTGAGCTGCTGAATCTCGGACTCCGTTGCCGCCCGCTCCTTGCTCTCCTCTCCGAGCACATACTGGCGCAACGGCGAGAGCGGCAGCATCATGCCAACATTCATGCCCAGTCCGCGCTGGCCGATTGCGTTGAGGTATTCGTCGAAGCCCTGCCAGGACCAGTCAACTCCGCGTTGCAGAACCTCCAGGGACATACCTTCCACATTGACCAGATCGCCCACCAGGGCTTCCCGGTCGGCAGGCTTGCACGGAGCCAGACCGACCCCGCAGTTGCCCATGATAATGGAAGTCACCCCGTGCCAGGACGAACACGTTGCCAGCGGGTCCCAGAGAATCTGGGCATCGTAATGGGTGTGATGGTCAATAAATCCTGGACACACGATCAGCCCACCAATGTCAATGCTGGTGGCTGCCTCGTGTGACGGGATATTAGCCTCAACCGCCGCAATCCGGTCTCCACTCAGCGCGATGTCCGCAGCAAACCGCTCCCGTCCGGTGCCATCGATAACGGTTCCCCCCTTGAGTACGACATCGTAGGCCATAAGGCTCTCCTTTTTTTCGCGGACGAGACGGCCGCTAGGTCTGCGGCCGCTTTTTGATCAAATAGGCGTGCGTGCCCTCAAGTACGACCTCATCACGTTGGTTGGTGATACGAGTTTTGAGGCGCAGGACGCCGACCTTGGTCTTGGGAATGAGTTCGCTGACCTCAAGCTCCGGTCGGATGGTATCGCCAATCAAAACTGGTTTAAGAAAGCGGGAAGACTGCTCAAGAAAGACCACCATCGACTCTTCAACCAGCGGCGACAGTTCGGACGCACCCAACGCGCCCATAGAGGTGACCAGCAAGCCGTGCGTGACCCGTTTGCCGAAGCGCGTGGCCTTGGCGTACTCGTCGTCATAGTGAATCGAATGGTTATCGCCCGTCATGCCAGAGAAGAACAGGAAATGGGCATCGGTCAGCGTTTTGGCCGGTGAGCGAAAAACCTCGCCAACCTCGAAATCTTCAAAGTATTTGGTGGTTGGCATCTACTTCTCATCCAGTACGGCAATCGCATCGATTTCTATGAGTGCTTCCGGGCGCAGCAGCTCTTTCACCACGATCCCGGTTGCCGCGGGAAACCCGTTCGTAAAGAATTCGCGGCGCACCGCAGCGGTCCCGCGATAGCCTTCCTTGGTAGTGATATAGTCCACGGTCTTCACAATATCGTCGAAGCTCGCCCCGGCCTCGTCCAGGATCTTACCGATCTTCTGAAAGATCTCGCGCGTCTGGGTCACGATATCTCCCGCACCGACAATTTCTCCCTTGGCGTTGAACGCGGTCAGGCCGGAAATAAACAGCAGATTCCCCTTGCGCACCGCAGGCGAGAAGGTATAGCGCTGGTCAAATCCCCAGGGATCAACGATTTCAAGTTTCGGCATAGACTGGTCTCTCCTCTCGTCCGCTTTCGATTACGTCGTAGCGGCAGCATGCAGATGCGGTCCGTCCAGCTCAAGCTGCGCGGCAATCTCGGCCAGCGCCTCTTCGGCGCGCCCCCGAAAATCCTCCGGCGTTTCTCCAGCCTTGATATGCGGAATGACCACAATGGGAATCTCCGGCATGGCCATGGCTTTGGCCTGATCCTGGGCTGCTACCAGGAAGGTATCAAAGGTGACGACAACGGCGCGCACCCCCCGCTTCCACAGTTTTGCGGCGTCGAGCATACAGCCCGACGTACACGACCCTCAGGCACACAGGCCGACGACGGCCTGCTGGGACGCGGCGGCCACCTCGTTCACCAACGCTTCGGGCGACGGACGGGTAAACACCGGCTTGCGCCAGATCGACGCGGCGCTCACGGACGGCTTCGCCTCCAAGAGCTCCTTGAGACGTTCAAAGAACTTCCCGGCGATCTCGTTGCCAAAGCCATTATTGACCAAGCCGACCGTGCGGCCTGCGGCGGTATGATCGATCTTCTTTTCTGCAAATGGTCTTCGGACTCCGACGGGGCTGAGTACCCGCATATGACACCTCACTGTTGAATTTCCTTGGTCACGGCAAATCCACCGAGTCCGCCCCAACCCGGACAGATCGCCGCGAAATACGTTTCTCCTCCGGCGACGACAATATGGATATTCCGTGGCCGCTCGGTAATGGGCACCCGGTAGTCGTCATTGTCCTTCTCCACCCAACTCGGCCAGAACTGGTCTGATATCCCCAGGGCGTCCACTTCCCGGATATCCCCCAGCCTGGCCCGGGCGTGCTCCCACAGATACACCCGAATCTCGGGCTTGGACCAGCCTTCGCGGTGAAACTGCCGCGCTTGCCAGGGATTCAGCACCACCAGGGTTTCCCCCATAGCCTGGACATTATTGCTGCCCAAGCCGCTGAGCGAGCTGACCAGGGAAGCCAGCATCTGTTTGACCGTGCCATAGCACAACACCGAGTGTGGAGCCTCACAGCTAAACACGGTCACGGCGTTTTTACCGGCTTCGATGCCGCGCTCCACGTACAGCGGCTCCCAGGGGTTTGCCTCTTCTTTTTCCGCAATACAGAAACTCCACTTGCCGGGATGGGCCTGGGTTGACTTATCCACCTCGCCCGGGACGTTCCCGCCCAGATTCCAGAGGATCAAACGGATGGCACGACCAATGGTCCCGTTTGCCCGAAAGCCGTTGCCAAACACCCCATCGCCCGCGTTGAGCTTGAGTTGTGTCGCAATCGGACCGTGGACAATCGTTAACGGGACACAGCAATGGGTGGTTGTTTGGACGCCGTTCAGATTGTGCTCGGGCTCCAACATGGCCTCGACTGCCGCAAGGATAACCGGGAAATACTCGGGCCGGCAGCCGGCCATGACGCTGTTAATCGCCAACTTCTCAATCGTGGCGATGCCTTGCGCCGGCGGAATCTCACCCAGTTCCTCCTGCGGCTCACGTCCCGAGGCTGCAATCATAGCCGCAACCAGTTCTTCGGTCGGCGGGACAATAGCCAAGCCGTCGGTCCAGCCGCGCTCAAAGAACAACTCGACCGCGGCGTGGTAGTCGTCAACGTCAATCTGCTCGGATGTGAACTGCATATGTCTTCTGATGTCTACACAGCCCACAGGGACAGCGTCAAGGGTTCACACCTGCCTCGCAATGCAAGCCCTTGAAGAATGCTGTTCAGCCTCTAGCGGAAGCGCCTCTATTTACCCGGATTGTGCGCCAACCAAAATGAAAGCCACCAGAGCTGGCTCCGCTGAACGATTACTCCAGGCATGATTGGTCGCCCGCTGGATGAGGACATCCCCGGCCTGCATGCAAGTTTCACCTTCTTCCACGACTGCCCACACCTCACCTGACAGGACGATGGCGTAGTCTACTGAGGCGGTTTTATGCATCATCGGGGTCGAGCTGGTGGAATCGGCGGTATGACCCGCCTCCATGGAGGAAAAGACTTCGCTCGCATCAATCCGGTCTTTCCAGGCTGCATCAGGCGGAAACTCGACGACGCGGCAGATTGTCCCGGTCGGCCGAGGTTCCAGATGCATAGGACGATCAACCGGGTCGGCATCACCGGACAGGTCGGCAGGTGCAGTTGTCGTCTCCCATAGATCAGTGGCTCGCAGTCCTGGCACTGCTTCGAGATCCAGAATACTCGTGGCAATGGCATCTTCAGCAATGACCGATTTTCCTTCAGCGTTGTGGCCGGTCACAATTCGGCGGATTTGCTTTGGCATCTCTCTCCCCCTCTTATATAAGTTAAGGAAACGGATATCCCGCCTCCTGATACGAGTCAAACTTGACTGGTGATCCGGTCTGCGCTGGCTACGCCGCCAGCATTTTCTCGTTACAAGTGTAGATCGTGACATCCGGGATACGCATGAAGTCCGTATCGGTGGTCGCAATGATGAGGATGCAGCATAAAGTCAAAAACGGCCATCACGAGCCCCAACTCCCTGGTAGCGACCCTCAGCGTAGGTGTCCTCGACGGCTATCGCTCTCTTCTTCCCATTCCTCCCTACTCCAAACATGCCGATAGGATCGCGACCCGTCGCCCGCGTACCGAGCTTCTTTTTCTCCATTTGTTGAATCCCCTCTTGGACAAGGCGATTCAACAAGGAGCGCAGAGTCTGCTGGTTCTCTTGGGCAAGTCGCTTCAGTTTACGATGAAGGGTGTCGTCAACGTAGACCGATTTCATAATAGTTTCTCCTCGCAACGGTCGATTTAGCTAAATAGCTAAAATAAACAAGAGTGTAGAAGGAGGGGCTCCCTCCAAAAATTAGCTCGCAGCCCGTTTGGGCGGAAACAGCTCTTCCGCATTCCCGGTGGGCTGGACCGATAGCCCTTCAGGCATATGAATCGTGGAGGTTGGGAAGGCGGCTTGGGCGCCGTGGGATTCGATAATCTCCAGAATTTTCAGCAGAACGTCTTGTTTGACCTTGTGGAAGTCGGCCCAATCCGTCGTCTTGGTAAACGTGTAGACAAAGAAATCCAAGGACGACGGCGCAAAGGCATTGAAATTGACCATCAGGATTCGCGAGGTATCGATCTCGGGGTGGGAACGCAGCATCCGCTCAACCGCCTGGACAATAGGTCCCATCTTGTTGGCGTCGTCATAGCGGATGCCGATCGTCTCGTAGATGCGGCGGTTTGACATGCGTGAGGGATTCTCGACCGCGATGGTGGTGAAGAGCGCGTTCGGGACGTATAAGGGCCGCTTGTCAAAGGTGCGGATGCGCGTCTGTCGCCAGCCGATCTGCTCAACGTCTCCCTCGATTTCACGGTCAGGGGAACGTACCCAATCGCCCACCGCAAACGGCTGGTCGAGATAGATCATCAGGCCGCCAAAAAAATTGGCCAATAAGTCCTTGGCGGCAAAGCCGATAGCCAGGCCGCCGATACCGCCAAATGCCAGCACGCCGGCGACACTCACCCCAAGCGTCTGCAAAATCACCAAGGTTGCGATAATCGTCACGGACAGGCGCAGCAGCTTGGCGACCACATCCAGGGTCGTTCGGTCATATCCTTGGCCTTCGGCCTGCCCCTTTGCGATAATCGCCTCTTCTCCCTCTCTGATGAGACGGATCAAAAACCAGGCAACCAGGACCACGATGCCCAGTAGACGCGCGGAGTTGAGCGCCGGGAGAAACGCGAGATCGGCCTTCAGCCGGACCGTCTCAAGAACCAGACTGAGGCCGCCGAAAAGCACCAGAAAAACCAGCGGTCTTTGCAGCGCCGTGACGAACGCATCGTCCCAATAGGCATGCGAGTCCAGGGCTTTGTGATGCAGACGATTGAGGAGCCGCCGCAGAATGAAATGCACCGCGAAGGTGAGGAAAACAATGACAACAATCTGGACCAGCCACGAGGTGAGCCAATCGGGCTTGTCGGCGAAAAGGCGTGAGAGTTCCATACCTGCCTCTGTCCGGTGTGTGAATGACGGGTCTCAACGCATGATAACCAACCAGCGCGCACTCCAGTATATGAAGAAGAGCGCTACCGCCTGGACGACATGGTAGAGCGCATTATAGCTCAAGTACACGGGGTGGAGGCTCCACCGCGCCTGCTGTATTCCCGCGGCGGCCAGGGTCAGGACGAGGCCGATCAGGCCGATCAGGACCGCCGACTCCCGCCCCTGTCGATACACCAGACCATAGACGACCAACAGGAAAAGCGTGGCTGGCAGATAGTATAAAACAGCGGCCAGAAAATCACGTGTGACGAACAGCACGACGCCGCAGTAGAGGACGAAGAGCGCAACAGCGCCGGACTGAATCCAGGCGGCCACACTCCCCGAGAAATAGAGTCGCGCGCCGATGATCCAGCCGCACAGCGCGGTAACCCCAATCGCAATGAGGGTCACTCCCCACAGAACGCTATGGCCGAAGGTATCCGCGTTGGGGAAGTAGCCGTGGACCGCTCCGCCACTGAAAGCAGCCACACCGATTGAGGCAAAAAAGACGGCAAACCAGAGGCGTAGTGAGTTGTCCGCCTGACCATGGACGAGCAGCCAATAGGCAAACAGCCCACACTCCAGCGTCAGGGCGTAATCGGTCAGGGTGACATCCGGCTCGTGCATGATCGTCGTCTTACAGCCGCTCCTTGTTCTGGTGTGGTCTTTCCGTTACCACACTGACGAAAAGGATTGAATCCAAAAAGGAGGACAGCATGAAATACGGGATTCAACTCGGCGGTGGCGCGTCCGTGTCCCAACGCGACTCGCTCAAAAAACTCGCCGCAGCCGCAGAAGAACTGGGCTTTGATTCGCTCCTGATCGGCGACCATATTGTCATCCCCAAACAGATTAGCTCTCCCTGGCCCTATGATGAATATGTGGGCGGCAAGACGCCGTATGCGGTCTACACCGAAATGGTCTGGCTGGACCCGTTCGACACCATGGCCTTTCTGGCGGCGATTACAGAACGGGTCCGTCTCGGGATCAGCGTCGTCATTGTGCCATATCGGCACCCTTTCGACGTTGCGCGTCGAGTGGCCACCATTGATGTGCTGTCCGGTGGACGTTTTATCATGGGCATCGGGGTCGGTTGGCTGGAAGACGAATTCCGCCTGCTGAACATCCCCTTCACCCAGCGGGGCGCCCGCACGCGCGAATATATTGCCATGATGCAGGCCTTGTGGACGCAGGACTCGCCCCGTTTTTCCGGGAAATTCGTCGAGTTGCAGGAAGACGTCAACGTCCTGCCCCGTCCGCTCCAAAAGCCCCATCCGCCCATCTGGGTTGGGGGAGAATCCAAGCCGGCGTTACGGCGCGTGGCCGCTTTCGGTAATGGCTGGCACTGTGGCCTGGTCCTGCCCGAGCGGATTCCTGGCCTGCTGGAGCAGATCAAGGGGCTTATGGATGAAGCCGGTCGCGATTTTAACGCATTGGAGATTAGCGCGCTTGCCCTGTCCAATAGAGCCGGCGACAAAGAGCTGGACGAGTATCGATCCGCTGGCGTTGACGTGCTCTACATGCTGCCGCTGAGCGACGAGACCGATGCCGTTATTGAGGAAATGCGCGCTTTTGCGGAGCGAATGAAAAAACCAAACTAAGCAGGGTGAGGGTTTCCCTTTCATCTCTGCGGTCCCCGGGCCTGCGTGACCCCGATCATACTGTCTCGCGTGACCAGTTCGGCGAGCGCTTCCTCGCTCAGGCTCCCGGTTCCGGCCGGACGCTGCGGGATCACCAAGTAGCGCATATCGGCCGTGCTGTCGTACACGCGGACTTCCATGTCGGACGCTAATTCCAAGCCAAATTCCTTGAGGACGGTCCGCCGCTCTTTCACCACCCGGGCGCGGTAATTGAGACTTTTATACCAGTCGGGCGGTACACCGAGGAGGGAACGGGGGTAGCAGGAGCACAGGGTACACACCACCACATTGTGGATAGTCGGCGTGTTCTCCACCGCCACCAGCGTGCTCCAGGTGTCCACGTCAATGCCCAGCGTGGCAATGGCCGCCTTGGCATCGGCCAGCAGGTGTTGCTTAAAGTGCGGATCGACCCAGGCACGCGCAATCACCCGCGCCCCGACTGCGGGAGAGCGGGCATCCATAGCTTCGACCGCCCGTCGAACGTCGTCCGCGCTCAGCAGTCCTTTTTCGATCAGCAGAGCTTGAATGGCTTCTACCCGCTGCTCATAGTAGGTCAGCTCGGAAGTCTCTTCAAGCGGCAGGTGGGGGTCGGGCGCGTCGTGTTCGTGCATCGCTTACTCCTCGGGAGCTGGCTCCAGCCAGTGTTCATAGATATCGATCAATAACCGGTCGTTCTGACCGAAAGGGGCCGGCTCGGCGAATTTCGCATGTGCCCAGATATGGGTTTGATCGAAACGAACTAAATACAGCGGTTGCTTGGGACGGCCGTCTCCGCCATACGCCAGTGTCTCGGGATTGCGGAACGCGCCGTGGACGGCCTCGATGACGCCAATTTTTCCTTGAATATAAGTCGGCGTCCGGTAATGACCCGGCGGGCTGGCGACTCGGATACGCACCCGATCTCCAGGCTGATACTGCATCGTCCGTCCTTAGTAGGCCGATAGTCCGCCGTCAACCGGCACGATCGCGCCGGTCATCATGCGGGCTTCGTCCGAGGCCAGAAAAAGGGCCACCCGGGCGATATCTTCAGGCTCGCCCACAGAGAACGGATACTTCTTCAGTTGGGATTCCAGGTTGACGACACCGGACTGGCCAGCCTCCGGTGGCTTGTCCACACCCAGGCGTTGCCGCACCCGGTCGGTCATAATCACCCCCGGACAGATCGCGTTGGCGCGAATCTTGTCCTTGGCATACGTCCCGGCAAGCACCTGGGTAAAAGCAATGACGCCACCCTTGGCGGCGGTGTAGACATGAATCGGAAACGATCCGCGCAAAGCGACGACGGAGGACATATTGACAATCGCGCCACCACCGGCCTTGATGAGTTCGGGAATCCCGTGCCGGCAGCACAGGAACGGGCCGAGCAAATCGAGCGACTGGGTATGCTGCCAGACCGACATATCTACCTCGGTCACCGTCTTGTCTTCAGCAATCGATCCGCCCGCACAGTTATACAGAATGTCGAGCCTGGCATAGCGCGCCACCGTTTGGTCGATGGCGTTCTTCACGCTCTCCTCGATGGTGACGTCGGTTTCTATGAACACCGCCTCTCCACCAGCGTCACGGACCAGGCGTTCAGTTTCGCGGCCAAGCTCGGGCTTGAGTTCGGCAATGGCGACCTTTGCCCCCTCTTGGGTAAAAATCCGGGCGGCGGAACGGGCAATGCCTGAGCCTGCCCCGGTAATGAATGCGACTTTACCATCGAGGCGTCCCATCTCTTCCTCCTTTCAAGCCGGACTTCACTCAGTCGAGCCCACCTTCCGCTGCTCCACGATCTGTTCGGCCTTGCGGTCAATCTCAGCTTTGGTCAGGACGTTCTTTTCAATCAGGAGCGCTTCAATCGCGCTGATCCAGCGTTCGTAATACCCCATGGTTTCATACGCCTCGGGCGGTAGACTTTCGATCGCCCGCCGTAGCTCATCGACCCGGATCACGCGCCGGTCCGCACTGCTCAGCAGCACGAGTAAGGCATCGGTCCGTTTCTCCCAGAACGACAGTTCATGTTCTGCCTTGTTGATAGGCCCGGCATCAGGCCAGCCTCCACGGTCATGTACCCCCGGCATGCAACCATCCTTCCTTTTTTTGGGCGGGTCTTTGTATCCTTCTGCCTTAAAAGCCGTGCAAATGGAAGCACTGAAACGGAGTTTGTCTTCCCTTTTGGGCTCGGTTATAGTCAGCCCCATGCTGAAAGCTGGTGGTATCACCATTCACTTTTTGAATGACGGGCTGTGGTGGGATGACGGCGGCGCGCAGTTCGGCATTGTCCCGCGTGAAATCTGGCAACGGGAAAAGCAGCCCAACGAACGCGGGCGCATTACCATGAGTCTGACCTGCCCGCTAATTGTGACCCGGAGTGAACTCATACTCGTTGACACCGGCATCGGGAATCGGCTGAGTGCGCGCGAGCAACAATTTTTTACACCCCGGCGCGGAAGTGGTCTCACTGGCCAACTCCGCATCCTCGGTTACGCACCGGAAGACGTGACCCATGTCGTGCTGAGCCATCTCCATTTTGATCATCTGGGTGGTGTCATTGATAAAACGGACGACGGGACGATCACACCAGCTTTTCCCAACGCCCGTGTGGTTCTGCAACGGGCGGAGTGGGAGTTGGCCACCCAGCCGCCGGACGAACGTATTGCCGCGGCCTACCGACACGCCCCGGAATGCCTGAGGCCGCTGGCGAACATGATCCTCATCGACGGGGATACGACGCTGACCGCCCACGTTCGCACAACCGTCTCAGGCGGCCATACCAGCCCGCACCAGTGCGTCATTGTTGAAACGGCTGGAACCGGCCTGATTCACTTCGCCGATATTGTGCCGACGACTGCGCACCTGCGTCTCGCCTGGAACGCCGCGTATGACACTGACCCGTTAGGGACAATCGCCGCGAAAAAACGGCTCTACGCCGAGGCCAGACAGAAAAATTTATGGGTTTCGTTTTCTCACGACGACGTGGTAGCCGCCGGACGTTTTTCGAACGAAACAGGGAAAACACCGACGCTGGTGGAGACGATTCCCATCACCCCTCCCAGCGAAACATAGACCGCCTATTCAACCGAGAGTTCGACGCGGCGATTTATGGCTCTGCCTTCCGGATTGTCCGAGCCATCATCTCTGGCATTGGGAGCAAGAGGGTCGATCTCTCCCCGCTCCACGACTCGGAGACGGTCGGCGGCAATCCCACTCGCGACCAGATAGTCTCGAACCGCTTCCGCCCGCGCGCGGGAAAGTCTCAGGTTAAATGACTCGGAGCCAACCGCATCAGCGTAGCCCTCAATCAGGACGGAGAGCGTCGGATTGTCGTTGAGAATGCGAACCGTCTCATTCAGCTCCAGCAGAAATTCCGGTCGAATCGTTCGATCGTTAAAAGCGAAAGGAATTCCCCGCAGGACAATATCTTTCGGGGCTCCTTCCTCCTTGGATGTTGCTTCACCCTTTGGGCTTGCTTCGTCCTTTTCCACAGAAGGCGGTGAGGGTAAGGGGGATCGGGCCGGTTGTGGGCTCGCATCTTGATCGGGCGCCTTCTGCTCGTTTTCCGTCTCCGCCACACGACCGTGCTCACCGGAGTCGTCCTTGGCGTCATAGAGCAGCATTCCTGTCGCACCAACAAGCAGCACTACCCCAACGAGGGCAGACATACGCCAGTACGCGAGAATAAAAGCAGGAGAGAAGCCCGCGAACAGTCCAATCGAGTACGGCACTAGGAAAGACCAGTTGGCGGCGAGGACAGCGAGAAGTCCGGCGGTGACGACGGTTCCGAAGAGGATGGCCAGAAACTTTTGCGCAGCGCGAAAGGACGTGGGCCGAGCGGCTTCCAGACGACGATTGGGGCGTTTGCGGACACCTTGGAGGGACCGCGCAGCCCTCGCCATCCACCGGACGTTCAGTTGCAGCCAGACTTGGCCGTGGATCATTCCCCAGACGAACCCACATAGAACGGCAACAAGCGCGACAAGCACAGCAATACTATAGCGTCTCCATCCTCAAACGCTAGAGCACGGGCCAGACTATTCCCACCCCGGCAGGTCAGTGAGACGACAAGACAGGATACTGCTGCTCAGACTCGCTCCACTTGTTGCGGGGCGTCCGAACACGCTAGGCTGGGACGCTTTGCGCACCGAACAGGTGTGTCTATTGGCCCGCAGTGCAGCATATCGTATGGATACACCTTCCTTGCCCCCCGCTTCGGACCGAAAACCGCACGTCTTCTACGGCTGGCGGTTAGTCGCGCTCAGTGGCTTCATCATGATGCTGGCCCATGTCCCTCTGTTCCACGCCATGGGTGTATGGGCCGTGGCCCTGGAACGAGAGTTTGGCTGGAGTCGGACCCAACTCGGCCTGGCCCTGACGTTTACCCGCATTGAGGGCGGCCTGATGGGCCCGGTCGAGGGGTATCTGACCGATCGTCTCGGTACGCGCCGTATGGTCCTCATGGGTCTTTTTTTTCTTGCCACCGGCTTCCTGCTGTTGAGTCAGGTTGACGGCCTGTGGATGTTTTACACCGCCTATGTCGTCATGGCGGTCGGCCAGGGGTTCGGCGGCTGGCTGCCACTGATGACAATGCTGAACCACTGGTTTGTCCGACGCCGGGCGAGTGCGATCGGCTGGGCCAATGTCGGCAGTCGCCTGGGGGCATTATTCCTCGTCCCGGCGATTGCCTGGGCCATTGATCCCGACTATGAGCGTCTCGGCTGGCGGATGACCGCCCTGCTGCTGGCGGCCTTTACCCTTGTTGTTGCGGTCCCGCTGACGCGGCTCATCCGTGACCGACCGCAGGACTATGACCTGCTGCCCGATGGCGGGCCAATACGACAAACAGACGAAACACGAAGCGCACGACGTTCAGCAGTATCCCAGCCTATCAGCCCAGTCTCCAGTCCCGACCTGACTGCCGCCCAGGCACTCAGAACACCCGCCTTTTGGCTCATTTCCTTTGGCCACGGCTTTACCTCCATGGTGCTCCTGGCCATCATGGCCCATTTGGGACTGCTTATGGAGGATGCAGGCTTTTCGGTTCAGACAACAGCCTTGCTCGTCTCTGTGTACACCGCTGTTTCCATGGTCTTTCAGCTCGTAGGCGGCTATGTCGGCGACCGCATGCCTAAACGCATCGCCCTGTTTATCTTCTCTACCCTCCAAGGGGCTGGCGTGGTCGTGCTGACGTTCTCGACTTCGACCCCCATGCTCTTCCTGTTTGCCGTCCTCTTTGGCATCGGGTTCGGTGGACGGAACCCGCTTACGGTTGCGATTCGGGGCGACTATTTTGGCCAAACGTCTTTTGGCAGGATACTCGGGCTGTCCACTGTCCCGATGAACATCCTCATGCTAGTCGCACCGCCCTTTGCCGGTTGGATGCGTGATGTCCGGGGGGATTATATCCTGGCTTTTTGGGTTTTGGCGGTGTGCAGCTTCCTTGGTGGTCTCTGCTTTCTGTTCGCCAAGAATCCCAGGCCGGCGCCCTCACCACCCGCCCGATGAGAATTGACAGGTCTGTTCACGTCCTCCTAGAATACACGTGATGTGTATGACGTTATCCGGTGGCCTGGAAACAACCCACCCCGGCCTTCGGCCACCCCTCCGAGGAGGGGAAGAGCACATATCCCCTCTTGGGAGGGAAAGAGGAAACGTGTCCAGCCTTTGTTTGGCTGTTGGAGGACACGCTTCCTCTTTGTGCCGCGTAGCGGCGGGGTGGGTCTTCCCGGGCCCGGCGGCCCGCGAAGACTCCGAGGAAGGATCCATTATGAATACGCCCATCACCCTGCTCACGCTGTCTCACCAGTATGGCAGCGGGGGAAGCCTGATTGCCCGCGATCTGGGGCAACGCCTCAACTGGAAAGTCTGGGACAAGGAAATTGTCCGCACCATCGCGTCCCAACAACATGTCTCTGAGGATTATATTGAGACCAAAGATGAACGCGTGGGTTCGTTTATCGAACGCCTTGTCGAATCCTTTGGCGTCGGCGGTTTTGAGAGCGCCTATAACATCCCGCCGCCGTTGCGTCTCAAAGACAGCCAACTCGCGCGCCTGACCCGCAAGCTGATCGAACAGGTCGCGCAGGAGGGCAGCGCCATTATTGTCGGGCGTGGGGGAAACTGTATTCTGGCCAACAGGCCAAAGACCCTCCACGTTTTTGTTTTTGCCTCGCTCGACGCCCGCATTGAGCGCGTGATGAACGTGGAGGGGCTCACCACGGACGAGGCCAAGCGACGCATCACCGGGATGGACAAACTGCGGACAGATTACGTCCACAAATGCTATCAGGCGGACTGGCGCGACGCAGACGGATATAATCTCCAACTCGACTCAAGCGTGTGGGGTGAGACGGGCACCGCAGATTTCATTCTCCAGGCTTTGGAACATCACGCCGAGCCTGTTCGGAGCTGAGCTAAGGGTATCAGCATGACACACATGACTCCAATCATTGCCAATATCCGATTTCCTTTTAGTTTGATGAACGCTGCTGGTGCGTTATCAACCACGCGAGCAGAGTTGCTCGCCCACGCCCGTTCGGAAAGCGGTGCGGTTGTCACGAAGTCGATTACGCCAACGTCGTTTCTCGATCCTGGAGCGCAGTGCGGCCTGGAAAACCCCGGTACCGACTACTACGTTGAGGTCATTCCGGAACTGCGTCAGTGGGACAAGCCAGTAATTGCCAGCGTTGCCGGTCTCACCATCGAAGAGTTCGTTCAGGTTGCTCAGACACTGACGCAAGCCAGCGCGGACCTTATTGAGATCAATCTGAACGATCCGCATGTGCATGCCCACGTGAATCCATTTCAGTCTGTCGAACGCTTGGACGAGGTCGTTTCAGCACTTCGCAGACAGATTGCCGCCCCACTTGCCATCAAGCTCCCGGCTACGGTTTCACTCACACTTTCGGATGTCGTACGTACCTTGATCCGGAACGATATTCCGGTTGTCATGTGTCACAATACCAGCGTAAATAGTGGTCCGTCTCAGGTCCAGGCCGTTCTTGAGGCGGCGGAGGGAAGACTCGATGTGATCGGCGTAGGTGGCGTATCAACCGGCGCGCAAGCGCTCGCTATTCTCCAACAGGGCGTGAAGGCCATTCAGGTCGGCTCGGCGGTCGTTAAGGAAGGCGTAGGGGTATTCGCACGACTGAAGCACGAACTGGAGGAGTTGATAGGGACGGATACTACAAAGCTGGCCTCCTAGAGCCGTTTGAGGAAATCCCGAGTTCGTGGGACGTCTTCTTCATTCGGCATTTCCTGTAACTGCTCCGCCAGCTTCCGCATATCCTCTACGGTATCCACATCGTACCAGCGCGGGATCAGACGTACATTCAGGTTATGCAAGCGAGCCTGTTGCAAGGTCTGCTGCATGACCTTTTCCGTACTCCATTCGATATGCTCAAACAGTGCCGGCAGCCCTGCATGGCCGGCCTGTGCACCGATACAGTAATAGCCGCCGTCACTACTCGGTCCGAGGACGGCATCACAGTCCGGATTCTTCAGCAGGTCGAAGGCCGAGCGGAGATAGGCGAGCGGCACGGAGGGAATATCGCTCCCCATGATCGCCACCCGCGTCGTTTCTCCCTCGAACAGATCAATAAAGATATTCAGCTCACGCTCACCAAGATCGTTGCCCCGTTGCGGCAGATAGCGGACGGAGGCAGGCAGCAGTGTACGAAAGCGTGGCTCGCTATCAGCCGGGGTAAAAGCGACCCAGACCTGCACCTCTTCGAGCCGGGATACCCGTTCAACCGTATCAAGGAGAAAGCACCGCGCCAGTTCTGCGGCCTGGTCGGATCGGAGCGGCGGACACAGGCGCGTCTTGACCTGTCCGGGCAGCGGCCATTTGCTAAAGATCACCAGCGCGTTGGCAGCCATGCTGGGGGGTGTAGCGTGGATCGCTGTGAGGGGCAAACCGGCTTATCGCAAGGGGAAGTTCAGAGCGGACTTCGGGCCGGGCAAGTCTTATGCTCGCCACAGCCCGGAGAGCAGGCGCTCCAGCGCGCTGACCATTTCCAGCCGGGCGGCGATACTCTCCTCGGCATGGGCAATATAGATCCCCGCCTCGAAACACATCGCCCATACCAGATGGATCACCGGGTCAAGCAGCAGCGGGTCGATCTCCCCCTCAGCCATCAACGGCTCGAACACCTGCCGGAGGAGCAGGAGGGCGGGGTCGGGTTCTCGGATCACCTTCTGGTCCAGGACTGCCGGACCATCCACAAAGAGAATACGCTGCACGCGCGAGTCTGCGGCCGCGTCAATAAAGGCGTGGCACACCGTGAGCACAGCTTGCTGCTGCGGAACGCTCTCGGCTACCTGGATGCGCTCGTTGATGGCTTGGGCCAACGCGACGCGCTGCTCCTGATAGACCGCTGCGAAGAGCGCGGCCTTGTCGCGAAAATGATGGTACAGCGTGCCTCTGCTCACCCCGAGGCGGCGGACAATATCTTCGGTCGAGGTCGCTTCATATCCCTGCTCGGCAAACAACTCCCGGGCCGTGTCGAGCACGGTTCTGCGTCGCTGCTGAGCCCGGTCGGCTTTTGAGGTCATGGCTGGCAAAAATTTCTCCTCCTCTTCCCTCAGCGAGGAAATCTCTCCCCATAACCGGGTACATCACATTCCCTGCGCCACCGCTTTTTGCGCGCTTATATACACAATTTCGCTTCTTATTACGCCCGTAAAATTACGGGGATGGCCACAAAAAATCGCAGTAAAGTCGTTGTCCAGGAGAGACAACTCGGCGGCGCGGCAGGCGGTCCGGGGAGGTATGCTCCCGGAGACCAACACAAGGTCACACGAACTCGACGACTGACAGCGCCAGCCGCACCAAATCTGCCTGCCGAGAGATGCCCAGCTTGTGGTAGATCTGCCGTAGGTGCCAATGGATAGAGCGTTCCTGCCGCCCCGTCTCTACGGCAATCTCGCGCACCGTCTTACCTTCCGTCAACCACACCGCTATTTGGCTCTCCGCCGGGGTGAGACCCAGGGTCTCTGCCACCAGACTGGGATCGATACGGGACTGTCGCCCCGGCTCGACCAGCAGCACTAGCGCGGCCACACGCTGCGCCCCAAAGTCCATCTGCGGAGCAACCACGGGTTTGACGTGCACCACGAGTGGCGGCGTCACGGATGTGCGACGAAGCATCATTGACCCACTAACGGCGACCCCGGCGGACGGCAGCGCAGCGGCCACCAACCGCTCAAGCCTTGTGTGGTCGGCTGGTACGCGGGCACGCAGTTCCCCGCCCCGGTCCGACAACGTGTCGCCGTGCCGCAGCATGACCCGAGCCCAGTCATTCACCGCCACAATCCGCCCCCGCCTAGCCAGGTGGATAACCCCAATTCGAGGGTTGTCGAGGAGCTCGGTCACGGACGCATCCAGCGCCCCGGCGCCGGCCAGCGCCTGCCGAATGCGGACAAATTGTCGGATGTGGGGCAGCAGCCCTTTGAACAGCATGATCTGTGCAAATTCCCAGCCATCCGGAGCAACGGGGTCAGCGCTGACCCAGGCGATGTGGGAGCCATCCGGCTCGGCCAGTCGCACATTCAGACCATCCTGGCCGCTGGCCCGGGACAACAGCTCGTTGTGGGTGAGCGAGGTCTGCAACTCCTGTTCGGTGTACAGGTCGACGGCACGCACCACGCGACTGTCGGGCAGTTGCCGGAAACGCGGTACGCTTTCGTCTGTGGGATGGTAGATGTCGAGGTACTCGCGCTCCAGGTCTTCGCGGCGCTCCCCCCGGTAATAGAGCCCAGCGCAGGTGATCTGGACATCGTCCTTCGGACCTTCGCCAACTCCCAGAGCATTACCCTGCATGCCGCAGGCTTCATCGATCAGGGCGGAGGTAGTGGGCCAGTAGGCATCGTCGAGCATGGCACCGTACAACGACGCCAGGATGCGCTCGAAGGCGTCTTGGTCGCTCATGACGCTACTTCCTTCGGCAATATCAAGATGAGCAGCGCGAGGACGCTCGCGGTACACGCGCCACACCGGACCAAGCCGCGGGCTGAACGCGACGCACCCTCGAGCCCGTGCCCGGAGCCTGCTTGCCATCCGCTTCCTACCCGGTTGTATGCCATCTGTTTCTCCTGCCGCCTCAATCACGAGGAGGCCGTATAGGGAATACCAATCACTGATATCTCACTCATGATACAACGCAGAAAATGCAGAATAAGTATAGAAAATAGAATTTCTCATTTCTCCCGTAGTTTTACGGGGATAGCCTCGAAAAGACGGAATGCGCCGCCTGGGCGCAGATGAAGACAACCAGGCGGCGCGGCGGGATCGGATAGGGACGAGGTGGCCCTGCCCTTCACGCTTTCGCTTGACACTCTCCGAGCCCCTCAGTATCGTTTCGTCCACATGAGAGCTGCCGAGGAAATCGTTGCCATTGTTGATGAAAACAATACTGTGGTGGGCGCTGCGCCGCGGAAGGAAATGCGCGCCAAGGCCCTGCCCCATCGGGCCACGTATGTGCTGGTCTTCAACTCGCGCGGCCAACTCTACGTCCAGAAACGGACCATGACCAAGGATGTCTTTCCCGGTTATTACGACCCGACCGCGGGTGGGGTCGTGCTGGCGGGCGAAGAATACGGGCAGGGCGCTGTGCGCGAGGTCGAAGAGGAGATGGGCATCCGAGGAGTGCCCTTGACGCCGCTTTTTCGGTTTTATCACCAAGACAAGCACAACCGGGTGTGGGGTGCGGCCTTCTCGTGCGTGTACGATGGCACCGTCGTCCTGCAGGAGGAAGAAGTCGAGAGTGGCGCGTTTATGGCCGTGCCTGATATTCTGCACCTAGCCCAGACCGAGCCGTTCACACCGGATGGCCTGTACGTGTTGAAACGCTATCTGGCTGAGTGTCGGACGCAGGACCGGGCATGAAATTCGGACTGATTTTCACCCTCCAGGACCCGCCCCACGGAGAGCACCTGTCCCAGCTCTATGACGAGGTGTTTGCCCAAGCGGCCCTGGCCGAGGAGGCCGGCTTTGAGTTGTTTCTCGTGCCGGAACATCACCAGATGCCGGACGGCTATCTGCCGGCGCCCCTCACCTTTGCCGCGGCGCTGGCGGCGCATACCAAGCGTGCGCAGATCGGTACGGGCATCCTCCAGCTCCCGCTATATCATCCGCTGCACGTTGCCGAGCAAATTGCCGTGATCGACACGATTGCCAAAGGGCGCTTTATCCTTGGCGCGGGCTTAGGTCTGGTCGAGCACGAATTCAACGCCTTTGAGATTCCGCTGTCTGCCGCGGCGACGCGTTTTACCGAATCGATCGAGATTCTCAGGCAGGCGTGGAGCGGCCAGACGTTTTCTTATCACGGCCAGCATTTCAATTTTGACGATGTCACTATCACCCCCCGGCCCGTGCGCCAGCCACCGGTCTGGATCGGCGCCATGTCGACGATTACGCTCACGCGTGCCGGCCGGATTGGCGATGGGTGGCTGTCGGACCCGCTCCACAACTTCGATGTCATGCAAGCCTGGTCCGAGATGTACCGGGCCGCGGCACGGCAGGCGGGGAATCCGCGAATGGAAATCGCCCTGCTGCGGAATGCTTGGGTTGCCGACAGTCGGGCCGAGCTTGAGCAAACCTGGTGGCCGCACGTCAAGGACTATCACCTCTTCTACCTGCGGCTGGGCTTTTTCGCCTCGGGCCGATTTAACGCCAAGTGGGAACCCTGGGTGAAGGAGATCACCTCGGACGCCGAATGGACATGCGAGCGGGTCGCACCGAACCGGTTGATCTACGGCACGCCGGAGCAGGTCGTGACCGAACTCAAACGCTACGAGCGCGCAACCGGGTGCCAGTATATGATTCTCATGCTATGCTGCCCGAGTGGTCCCAGCCACGTGGAGACCATGCGGTGTATTGAGCGGTTCGGCACGGATGTCTTGCCGCATTTTGTATAAGGAAGGGAAATACACCATGCCAAACGGACACGGCTTCATTGACAGCGATGCCCATATTATCGAACCCGAAGATATGTTCGAGAAATATCTGGATTCCAGATATCGCTCAGCCATGCCCAAGGCGTGGGCCAATTACCGAGGAGAACCGCTCGGCTTCGGTTTTGAGGTCAGGATTCCCAACCCGGATGGGGGTGAATATCTGATGCCGTTCGGGCGAGACCCGCTACGGGACCCCGCCCAGGCCGATGGCAAACCGCATAGCGGAGCGCAAGAGGCTGGCGAACGCGTTTTTCTGCCGGGGAACGACGAAGCCTACGCCCAATACGCCAAGCAGGACTTCCCGCCTGAGATCTACCCGGAGGTCATGCAGCGGGTCGGCATCGACTATATGGTCGTCTATCCTTCCATCGGTCTCCTCTCGGTAACGGTTCCAAATCTGGCGGCCGATACGGCTGCGGCCTATCGCCGGGCGTATAACAACTGGCTGGCCGACTTTTGTGCGGCTGCCGGGGGACGGGTGTTCGGTGCCGCTTCTATCGATCTACGGGATGCGCACGAGGCAGCGCGGGAAGTCCGTCGATGCGTCACGGAGTTTCACTTTAAGGCGGTTCATATTAACCCCGTCCCGGTGTGTGAACACCGCTTATACGACGCGTTTTATGAGCCGCTGTGGGAGACGCTTGAGGAACTGGACGTACCGCTCGCCATTCATACCGGCAACGGCACGGCCGCGGATGAGATGCTGTACTATTACCTCCCCCGGTTACGCTCCGCACAGACAACCGTGGCCTTTACGATTGGGAATATGCTGGCCAGCACTGCGCTGATCATGGGTGGGGTACTGGAACGTCACCCTCGGCTGCGCGTCGTGCATCTGGAGTCTGGCGCAGGCTGGGCCGCGTTTTGGCTTGATCGCTTGGGCGCCGGCGTGCAGGGCGGCTTTCGCGGCCTTGCCATTGAGGGGCTCAGCATGCCGCCGGTCGAGTATTTCAAACGCCAGTGCTATATCTCGGCCGATCCTGACGATCCCGGTATTCGGCAGGTTATTGACGTGATCGGAGATAATAATATCGTCACCGCAACCGACTTCGCCCATCCCGAGGGCCGGCAGTACGCCTGGGCGGTCAAGGAGATGATGGCCTTGCCGGGCGTATCAGATGACAGTAAGCGCAAGATCATGTGGGATAACGCTTTGCGGCTGTATCCCATTCAGCCTGACGCATAAGGAGGACGATCATGGGCGAACTCACGCGACTATCCGCAACAGCGGTGGCAAAAAACCTGAGCAGCGCCATTGAGCGTGATGGCGCGGCTATTGTTGAAAATCTCATCGATGAGGGTCAGGTGCAGGCGACCCTCGATGATTTGATGCCGCATATCGAGGCTACCCCCGCCAGCCGGGATGACTTTGCCGGCTATCAGACCACGCGCACGGGCGCTCTGGTGGCACGTTCTCCGGCCTGTCGTGCCCTCGTCACGCACCCCAGCATCCTTGAGACGTGCGACGCATTTCTCCTGCCCAACTGCAATCGCTACCAGCTCCATCTGACCCAGGTCATCCGCCTGATGCCCGGACAAAAGAAACAGCCCTTACACCGTGATCGTCTGGTCTGGGGCGATTATTTGCAGGGGGTTGAGCCCCAGCTCAGCACGCTGTGGGCGTTGACGGATTTCACCTACGAAAGCGGTGCCACCCAGGTCGTGCTGGGCAGTCCGGCCTGGCCCAAGGGCCGCGAGGCCAAAGCGGAAGAAATCAGCTACGCGGAAATGCCACGGGGCTCGGTCCTGGTGTATTCCGGGACCGTTTTACACGCCGGTGGGGCAAATAACAGCACGGCCGACCGGGTCGGACTGAATATCACCTACTCGCTCGGCTGGCTGCGGCAGGAAGAAAATCAGTATCTCTCCTGCCCGCCGGAGATCGCCAAGGACTTAGACCCCGTCCTCCAGGAACTCCTCGGCTATACCATGATGAGTTACGCCCTGGGCTATTTCACCCCGCCTGACATCACCCAGGGAGAATCGGGCCTCCGGGCGCCGGAATTTGCCCTCGGTCGCCGGCCGCGGAAAAACAGGGGGAAACTTGAGCTCCCCGCGTCTTAGGCGGGTTTCAGTTTTGAGACACCCTTGAGGCTGAGATAGACGAGGAGGGCGGCGCTGAAGCCGGGAACGCTCTCGTTGATATACGAGTTCAGGCCCAGCATATTCCAGGCGATAACGGTGGTCCCACCGACCAGGGCGACGAGGAAAGCGCCCCATTCGGAAATACTGTCATTGAGGAGGCGCAAAACCAGTACGCTGCCAATGGACGCGCCCAGGCCCGCATACGCAAAGGCGACCAGCGAAAAGATATTCTGTTCGGCAAACAGAGCCAGAAGCGTCGCCGCAAAGGCGACGCTGACCGTGCCGACCTTGGCCTGAAAGAGGGATTGCTTCGGCGGTTCGGGCAGGTCGCGCATCAGGGAGGCCGAGCAGCTCAGGATTTGCGAGTCGGCGGTGGACAGGGTGGAAGAAAAGGCACCCGCCAGCACAAAGCCCACGGCCAGCGGGGGCAGCATCTCTTTCGCCGACAAAAAGAGGGCCAGTTCGGGCTCGAAAGCGCTCATGTCTTGCAGGATCACTCGGGTGCTCAGTCCCACCAGCGTGAACAGGACAATAAAGAGCGCTTCAAAGGTGTAGTTGGCGATAATGAATTTTTTGGTGTCCTGGGCGTTTTTCAAAGCCATGGCGCGAATGAGGATGTGCGGCTGGCCGAGGACGCATAGGCCAAAACCCAAGGAGCCAAAGCAGAAGAGCATCCAGCCGGTATAGCCGCCGATGGAGAGATTCTGAGGGATCAGGTCGGTGCCCGGTGCGGTCGCGTGAAAGCTGGCCACCAGGTTGGCCACCCCGCCTTCCTTGACCACGGCCATGACCAGGATAAGGAGCAGGCTCAGCGTCATCATGATGATCTGAGCGCTGTCCGTCCAGATGGAAGCCCGGATGCCCCCGGCCCAACAATAGAAGAGAATAATGGCCGTACTCAGCAAAATGCCGACGTACAGCGGTTGACCCAGGGCCACTTCGAGAGCCATGCCGCCCGCCTTCAGTTGGGCCGCGGCGTAGAAGCTGAGAAAAAACAGGGTCAGGAGACCGATAAAGCGGCGCAGCAGGACGCGATTTTCTCCGTTCCAGAAGGTGAGCAGTTCGCCGATGCTCAGAGCCCAGCCGCCGCTGTTCATATATTGCAAGCGGTAGACGGTCAGGGCATAGACGAGAAAGTGACCCAACAGCAGGCCCAGGCCCAGCCAGATGACCATAGTCCCGTTGAGGTAGGCCGCCCCCATAAAGCCAGCAAAAATAAACCCGCTGTATTTACTGGCGCTGCTGGAAAAGGCCAGGCTGTAGGGAGAGATGGTCTGGCTGGCCAGAAAATAGTCCTCTTCCGATTTCCGGCTCTCGCGGACGGCAAAAAAGCCAACCAGACAGGTCAGGCCGAGCAGAAAGAAGAGGAAGCCGAAGAGCATAATGAATAGTGCTGCTATGGCATAACACGCAGCCTGTCAACGGAGTTTCTCAGCGCGGAGAGCGGCATTGTACGTTCAGCGGTCGCGCGCTAGTTGCCTCAGGCCGGCGGCGTGCCAGAGTGTTAGGAGCGTCGCTCAAGCGGGAGTTCGAGCGGCTGTTAACTCGAGACTTCGATGCGCTCCTGAGCGCTCACGGGAGTTTTCTGGCACACGGGGCGAAGGTAGCGGTCCGGGCAGCCGTTGAGCGCGCCTTTCCGGATGGATAAGGGCAGCAGCCACTTGGCCGTTTACGAATCAGGCAGGGGCGTATACTCCCGCTCGGCGTACGGGAAGCCTTCCAATTCAAAATTGGGCTGCTCGTAGGGCAGGTGTCGGTTGATATAATAGGCGCGAATCTCCGCGATTTTATCCCCACGAAAAACATACCACTCCGCCCCGCGCATGGCCTCAACCGTGCCGGTTGGTGGCGTCCAGGTCATCGTCCACTCGATCACGCATTCATCGCCTTGGACAATCGCATGGTCACAGCTCCATGTCGCCCGAATGCGCGGCTGCATCTTGGCCCAATAACCCGCCAGGGATTCTGCACCTCGGATGGGAGCGTGGTGCGTAAAGTAATGGACAACGTCAGCGGTAAAGGTCGATTTCATGAGTTCCACGTCCGCCGTACTACAGCCCTGATAATATTTCTTTATAGTCTGCACGAATGGATGGTCCTGAGACATTGTCTTCCTCCTATGGATCATCGTCGAGGGGGTTCCACGTGCCGGACGGCGTCCGTGTCCGGCATTTCCTGAGGCGGCCACTCCTCGAACTGCTCCTCCAACTCTTCGAGCATTTGCTCCTGAAAATGCCCGGCACACATGGCCATGCCAAAAAGCAGGAGGAGCAAGAGAGCACCGGCGCCCACCAAACAGCCCGCGCCTATTTTGACACCACGCAAAAAGTCAGAGGGCATGAGGCTTCTGGCTGTATCACAGCCGGAAACGGGCGGGAATAGCGAGACGGGTCTGACGGGCGCGACCCCCGAGCGGATCAGGTCCTCGCGTTGCCATCAGTCCGAGCGCCATGGTAGAAAGACGCCCGATGGAGATGCTGGCTTGAGTCAGGAATTCCTGTGCATCGCGCTCACTATATTCTCGCGCTCGATCAAGGCACGACCAGCTCCCGCGCTATTCTCTTTGACCACACGGGCACGATACGCGGGATTGCGCAGAAAGCATTGACCCCGCTGTTTCCTCAGCCCGGCTGGGTGGAACAGGACGCCAATGAAATCTGGTCGTCACAGGCCGCGGCCGTGACCGAAGTTCTGGCTCAGGCAGGTCTGTCGAGCACCGCTGTCAGCGCCCTGGGGATCACCAATCAGCGCGAAACCACCCTTGTCTGGGACCGAGAAACGGGCCAGCCGATCTATAATGCGATTGTCTGGCAGGACCGTCGCACCGCCCCGCTGTGCGACACGCTCAAGCAACAGGATCTGGAGACCTTTTTTCGGGACAAGACCGGCCTGGTCATCGACCCGTATTTCTCGGGAACAAAAATCCGGTGGCTCTTGGATACTGTTCCGGGCGCACGCGCCAAGGCCGAAGCCGGCCGTCTGGCCTTTGGAACCGTTGATACCTGGCTCGTCTGGCAACTGACTCAGGGGAAGAAGCATATCACCGACGTCACCAATGCTTCGCGTACCCTGTTGTTGAATATCCAAACGGGAGAGTGGGATCAGGAATTACTTGATGTCCTCCACATCCCCCGCCAGCTCCTGCCCGAGGTGCGCAGTTCCAGCCAAGTCTACGCGGAAACGTCAACAGACCTCCTCGACACGGCCGTGCCGATGAGTGGGATGGCCGGCGATCAGCATGCGGCGTTATTTGGCCAGATGTGCATGACACCCGGCATGGTAAAAAATACGTATGGCACGGGCTGCTTCATGCTCATGCAGACCGGCGAGCAACCCATTGCCTCTCAGAACCATCTGCTCACCACCGCAGCATGGCGGTGCGATGGCCATACCCAATATGCGCTGGAAGGCAGCGTCTTTATGGCAGGAGCCGTTGTGCAGTGGCTGCGTGATGGACTCGGTATTATTAAGTCGTCGGTAGAGGTTGAGGCGCTGGCGGCCAGCGTCCCGGACACAGGTGGGGTCTATCTCGTACCGGCCTTTTCCGGCCTTGGTGCTCCGCATTGGGACCCCTACGCACGCGGCTCACTCTTCGGTTTGACGCGCGGCTCGACCGCGGCCCATATTGCCCGGGCCGCGCTGGAAAGCATCGCCTACCAGTCCATGGACGTCCTGACGGCCATGGAGGCGGACGCGGGCCTACGGCTCACCCAGTTGCGCGTCGATGGTGGCGCAAGCCTGAATAATCTGCTGATGCAGTTTCAGGCCGACATCCTCGGCGTGCCGGTGGTTCGTCCGAAAATTGCAGAGACAACCGCGCTGGGGGTCGCCTATTTGGCTGGCTTGGCGATCGGCTATTGGAAAGATCCCAGCGAGATTGCGGGCCAGTGGCAGATCGACCGCGTTTTTGAGCCCGACCTGTCGCCAGAGCGCCGAGAGGAACTCAAGGCCGGCTGGGCAAAGGCCGTGGACCGTGCCAAGGAATGGAAAACACCGGACACCGAATAAAGGAGAGAGCATCATGCAAACAGGCAATTTTCGTGGTTTCACCGTTTCGATGCAGGACCCAGGCATTGGCCTGATTACCTTTAACCAGCCCGAGCGTCTGAACGGGATGACGCCTCAGCTGAAGCGCGACCTGGTTGAAACCCTCATCCAGACCCAGATGGACGACACGGTCCGCGTGGTCGTGTTTACCGGCTCGGGACGCGCCTTTTCCGCGGGCGACGACATTACCGGTCGTCCGGCCGGGCGGCATGCCGGGCAGGCACGGGTGCCTGATATTCCGGGGGGGCACCACAACCCGACGGGAACGTATAACGGCCTGCGGCATCTCTCGCAGCCGCTCAATCAGGCGGTCAGAAATCTGGACAAATTGACCATTGCCGCGCTGAACGGCGTGGCGATTCAAACCGGCTTCTCGCTCGCCCTGGCGTGTGATTTCCGCATTGCATCCGAAGAGGCTCGCCTGGGCAGCGCGACGCTCCGTTTCGGACTCCTGCCCGACGAAGGCGGTCAATTTCTGCTCACGCAGTTGATGGGGGTGGGGAAAACCATGGATTTCCTCATGCGAAAACGGATCGTGTCAGCCCAGGAAGCGCTGGACCTCGGGCTGGTACACGAAGTTGTGCCGCCAGCCGAACTCATGGAGCGGACGCTCGACCTCGCCCGAGAACTCGCCAACGGCCCACAGGTCGCCATGCGGATGCTCAAACGCTCTCTCTATAATGCGTCTGAGATGACCTTTGCCCAGTCCCTGGACGAGATTGCCTCGAAAACCGCGGTCTCGGACCATCACCCTGATGCCGAAGAAGGCATGCGAGCGTTTCGGGAAAAACGCCCGCCCAGGTTTAATCAGTGGCTGGAGGAGAAATAACCAGACTGCTCTTTCTGAGCATGCTAAAAGGTGAGGGTATGAATATCCGAATTGAGATGCTGGAGCTATGAGCACGGAACACTTCGATGTCCTGGTCGTCGGTGCGGGAATCTCCGGGATTGCCGCCGGCTATCATCTACAGACCGCCTGTCCGGGCCGGACGTATGCCATTCTCGAACGCCGCGATACCATCGGAGGCACCTGGGACCTGTTCCGCTACCCCGGTATCCGCTCGGATTCGGACATGTATACGCTGGGGTATCCGTTCCGGCCCTGGACCGACCCAAAGGCCATCGCCGACGGGCCCGCCATCCTTCGCTACGTCAACGAGACCGCTCGGGAATTCGGGATCGATCGCAACATCCGTTTTGGTCACCAAGTCAAGCGGGCCGCCTGGTCTACGGCGGACGCACGTTGGACGGTCGAAGCCGAACGGACCGACACGAAGGAGCGCTGCCGCTTCACCTGCAACTTCCTCTTCATGTGCAGCGGGTACTACAACTACGATGCAGGTTATACACCGGATTTTGCCGGAACCGAGCACTTTCGAGGCCGGATCGTGCATCCGCAGCAGTGGACCGATGATATCGAGTACGCGGACAAGCGCGTCATCGTCATCGGCAGCGGAGCAACCGCAGTGACGCTCGTCCCCGAACTGGCCAAGCGGACGACCCATGTCACGATGCTACAACGCTCACCCAGCTATATTCTCTCCCTGCCGTCAAAGGACTCTCTCGCCAATGCGTTGCGCCGTTTTCTTCCGAATGCCCTCGTCTATCGCCTGATTCGGTGGAAAAATGTGCTTATCGGAGCCTACTTCTTCTGGTTCTGCCGCCGTTCTCCGGGGCGCGCCAAGGCGTTTCTCTTGCGCCAGGTTCGCGCGGCGCTGGGACCTGACTATGATGTTGAGCAGCATTTCACACCCCGCTACAACCCCTGGCAGCAGCGCCTATGCCTAGTCCCGGACAGTGACCTGTTCAGAGCGATCAAAGCCGGCCAGGTCTCGGTTGTGACCGACCATATCGAGACCTTCACCGAACGAGGCATCCGCCTGCGTTCGGGGGGAACGCTTGAGGCCGATCTCATCGTGACGGCCACGGGTCTCAATCTGCAACTCCTTGGTGGTCTCGAGGTGACGGTCGATGATGAGCCCGTCGAGTTCTCAAAGACGCTGACGTACAAAGGCATCATGTTCAGCGACGTGCCGAACCTGGCTCTAACTGTTGGTTATACGAACGCGTCGTGGACGTTAAAATGCGATCTCACCTGCGAATATGTCTGCCGCCTGCTCAATTATATGGAGACGAACGGCTATGCGCAGTGCTGCCCGCGTCCCCACGACCCGAATATGGAGCGGGAGCCGTTCATCGATTTCACTTCGGGTTACGTCCAAAGAGCAATCGATGCCTTCCCCAAGCAGGGTCTCAAGCTACCCTGGAAGGCGTACCAGAATTATCTTTTTGATACCTGGACGGTCGCCTATGGTTCACTGACCGACGACGCGATGGAGTTCACTCGGCGACCGGTTGGACGACACCGGGATTCTGCGACAGACGATGCCACGCTACCGGATCAAGCGGCTGGCTGACCGGCGCTTTCCAAGAAACACACTTCTCTCCGCGGGAAAAGCGAGGAGTACTAAGCCATGCTCACGATTGCGCGTCCAATAATCTCGCCACGATTCAAGGCCGCATAGGCTTCATCCGCCTGTTTCAGGCGGTAACGCCGCGTAATGGGTTGAGACACATTCACCTGCCCATGGGCTGCCAAGGCCAATACCTCGGGCAGGTCGGTGCGGACACGACTGCCGTAGGAGCCCATAAGCTGAATGCCACGGCGGACCAGACGGGTAATCTCAATGCCTGCGGTTGTCGTGCCTGGGGCAATACCGATCACCACTACCCGCCCCCCATCGCGTGTCATCATGAACGCATTCACCACTGTCTCCGGTCGTCCCAAGGCTTCAATGGCCACATCCACCCCCTGGCCGTTGGTGGCATTGTTCACGGCTGCAACGGGCTCTTCCTGACTGGCATTCACGGTATGGGTCGCGCCAAGGGCCTTGGCCGCTACCAGCTTATCGTCGCGCACATCAACCGCAATAATCTGGCCGGCCCCAAAAGCCTTGGCGACCTGAACAACATTTGAGCCCACACCGCCCGCACCGACGACGGCCACGCTATCGCTCGGTTGGACTCGCGCCTGATTCTTCACCGCGCCATAGGCTGTCATCATGGCGCAACCGAGAATACACGCATCGGTCAGGGAGACATTGGCAGGAGCGGGAAAGACGTCACTGGCTGGAACAACCGCATACTCAGCGAGGCCACCCATACTATACATGGCCAGGGTCGAACCATCGGAACGAGAGAGCCGACTCTCCCCATCGTAGAGCGTCCCCTGCAGACGGTTCAGAGCGAAGAAGGTTTCACACAGATCGTCCCGCCCCTGCACACAGTACGAGCACACCCCACACGGCATAATAAAGCTACACACCACGTTCTGTCCGGTCCGTGTCGTCTTCACCCCAGGACCGACCTCCTCAACAACGCCAGAAATCTCGTGGCCCAGCACACACGGCACCGGGAACTTCACTTCACCCTTCATCACATGCAGGTCGGTATGACACACACCACACGCGGCGACTTTGACCAATACTTCACCAGCCTTGGGACGGGGCTGCGGAATATCCTCAATAACCAACCCGCCACCAACTTCCGACAGGACTGCAGCTTTCATCTGGAGATTCCTCCTTATACGCCTGAGCATCCTATGCCGCGTTGGCATTTTCGCCAAGACATTACTATTATTCAAAACGAGAGGGGAGGGTTCATCATGAAAACCGACCGTTTCGGAAACCCATCCGCCGAGGCTCTGCCGTACGCCCGAGGGGATATCCTGACCAGTACGGAGGATGATTTCCGCAAACTTCAGCAGGCGGGACGGATTATCCGACGCCGCATCGGCGAGAACGGTCCCGAGGCAATTTTCAATTTTACCGGGCTCGAACATGGCCTGCCGCTCAGCGGAGAGGACGTCCCGTTTGCCCACGATGAAATTGCTCCCGCGCTGTATACAGAGCGTCTCCGCCAGCTGACGCTGGAGCACCTCGGCGGGTCTCCGGATCGTCACGACGTCATGCTCTTTAACCGACTCACCGCTGCCACATTGGCGACCCATCTCGTGTTGGTGAAACCGGGCGCTGTTGTCATCGGAGTGTCAGCCAGCCATAGTCATCCGTCCGTCATTCGGGCGGCGGCACATGTCGGCGCCCGCCTCGTGGATACCAAAGGCGTCGAGGAATTCACCGCGGTGATGGAGCGGGAAAGAGAAGTCGCCCTGGTTGTACTCACGCGGTTAGCGGTGACCTATGAGGCGCTGTCCATTGAAGCATTGCAGCAGATCGTCCGTCTGGCTCACGAGCGGGATATTCTCGTGTATGCGGATGAGGCTGGTGGAGCGCGGGTCGGTCCCGCTATCCTGGAGCAGCCCAGGATGCTCGAACTCGGCGTAGACCTGGGCGCGACGGGGCTTGATAAATATGGCACCAGCGGTCCGCGGGTGGGCTTGATGGCGGGTGAGAAGCAGCTTGTTGCCCGCATCCGGGCGCGCGCCTGGGAGTTCGGGCTTGAGGCCCGCCCCCTGCTGTATCCGGCAGTCATCCGCTCGCTGGAAGCATACACACCGGAACGGGTGCAGGCCCTGGTTGATAGTACGAAACAGGTCGCAGCCGCTCTGCGGACTCTCTTGGGGAGCCGTATACACGAAACGCCCGTGATCGCCGAACTGCCGGCAGACGATATACTCGAACTGACCCTGGAGCGGGCCGGTCTGAGCGCGGCCCCGCAGGCACCGATTGTTCCGTATGAGGCGGCTGCCGCGTTGGCTATGCTGCTCTTACAGGATTATGGCATTCTGGCGGTTCATTTCGCCGCCCTGCCACCCGGCACGGCCGATTTCCTGTTCAAGTTTATGCCACCGGACACCGTGAAGCGATTCGGCGGGCCTGCCGCTTTCGCCCAGGCTATTGATGACTCACTGCACAAGCTGGCGGGCCTGGTAACCCGGCCCGAACATATTCGGCAACTCCTGTTTGGTTAACACCACAGTAGGGAAACAACATCTTGATCTTTGGCTTCATGGGCCGCCACCCCTCAAAACAGCTCCAACTGATCCGCCTTCTTCTTCCCCCGTGCACTCAACTGACTCCGGCGACGTTCGAGTAGCTGTTCCTCAATATCGGCCAGATATGGGGAAGGAGACATGGCTTGCACCGCCCCGCGCCAGCGGCGTTTCTTGGCATGACACAGATAGAGTTTGGTTTTTGCCCGCGTGACGCCGACGTAGAACAGGCGGCGTTCTTCCTCAAGGTCGGCAGCTTCGGCCTTGCTCCAGGTCAGTGGGAGAATGCCATCTTCACAGCCAACAATAAAGACAACGGGGAATTCCAGACCTTTGGCGGCATGGAGGGTGAGTAAGGAAATCCGGTCGGCGCGCGGGTCCCAGGTATCGACCTGCGTTTCCAGCGCAAGGCTGGAAAGGAAGCGATCCAGATCGTCCCCGTACTCCCGAGCTACGGGTTGTAAGAGTTCAAGGGCCGCTCTTGTCTCCTCTCCTGCCCCGGTGGCTTCAGCTTTTTCACAAGCGGCTTCCAGCCGCGCCACCAGAGCGCCATCGCCGGGCTGTTCGCGCAGAGTGTCGATCAGTCTCGCCACCCCAGGATGGTCGAGCAGCCGCGTATGGGCGTGTTTCTGAAACGGCATACCCGAACGGTGGAGGGCTTCAACAACCGCCTCTGCTTGGGCTTCGGTTCGGTACAGCACGGCGATGTCAGCAAAGGAAACGGCCCGGTCTTCAGCGTCTCGGGATCGACCGCTATCGATCGAAAAGAAGCTGTGTCCACCCAGTAGCGTTTCGATTGAGTGCACGACGAACTCGGCCTCGGCCTTTTCCGTCCGCGCCTCATGCAGCGTGATTAAACTTGGGGTGTCGGCAAGGACCGGAGTGGATTTCTGCTCAGACCCGGACGGTGCAATGACCTGGGAAGAGAGATGGACGATATTGCTGTCAGACCGATAATTCCGTGTGAGTCGGACCACGCGCGCACCGGGAAAGTCGGCGGTGAACTGGGCGAAGAGACGGACGTCCGCCCCACGGAAACGATAAATGGCCTGATCCGGGTCGCCAATCGCGCAGATGTTTCCGGCGGGCGGAACGAGCAGCTTGATGAGACGGACCTGCTGCTCGTCCACGTCCTGATATTCGTCAATACCCACCCATTGGTAGCGCTCGCGATAGGCGTCACGCAAACCGGTGTCGGACTCAAAGACCTGGATCGTGCGGCCAATCAGGTCATCGAAATCGACCAGGTTCCGCGCGTCTAATTCCTGCTGGTAGCGGCTATAGACGGTAGCCTGCTCGGCCTCAGCCGGTGCCTGCCCGGTTCGTTTTGCCACCGAGATAGCTGACAGCAGGCTGCGTGTCCGGCGAGCCGAGACGCCGAGCGTTTCGCGTAACAGATGTTGACGCTCCGCGTCTGACGCGACCCGAAAGCCGCGCTGGAGACCCGCCGCGTTCCAATGCTCCTGGAGAACGGACATACCCAAAGCGTGAAATGTAAAAAGCGGGACCGTATCGGCAACAGCGGGCAGAAGGCAGTGTAGGCGTTCTCGCATATCGTCCGCGGCCCGACGGGTAAACGTAATGGCCAGACAGTGTTCGGGACGGACGCGATGATTGCTTATAAGATGGGCAATACGATGCGTGAGGGTGCGTGTTTTTCCGGAGCCCGGTCCGGCAACAATCAGCAGCGGGCCTGCTATAATTTCGGCGGCCCTCCGCTGGTCACTGTCAAGTCCGGCTAGGATATCTGCGGCCAGCACTGCCGCCGTGTCGTCTGAAGTCGCGGAAGACGCGCCGGGAGTGTGGGTTTGGGCAGCGTCCGCTTTTCGCCGCGTCGCCTTGCCCTGTTTTTGGCTGTCCACCGTATGCCCGTCAGTCGGTGAATTTTCCCGCTGGGTCTGGGGCGGAGGCTCCTGTGTGAACAGCGATGCACCGCTCGTCTTCTGGCGAAGCTCTTCCTCCCGGAACAGCCTGATTGTTCCGTACACGCCGTCATAGCCGGCATCGCGGATCACTTCTTGTCTGCGCAGTCGGGAGATGGCTTCCGCAATAAGCGTGTCTCCGCCTTTCCGAATCTCTTCCAGCGGAATATCGTTGATCAATTGCAGTTCGGGCCCCAGTTGGTTGATTAAGCCCTCGTAGTAGTGGCCCACCTTTTTACTCTTCGGACCTACATGCAGAATCTCGGATAACATCTCGGGGAGAGGAACAAGGCTCTGGACCGCGCCGGCAGTCTCGGGCTGAGTGTCGTCTTCACGATCGGCTAAATCGTCCACCCGGTGCATCACGCCCACCGTCAGCGGCTTGCCACACGCAGGGCAACGGCCCTCAAGTTGTTTGGTCTGGTGCGGTAGGAGGCGGATCTGACAATTCCGATGACCGTCCAGGTGGTATTTGCCCTCTTCAGGGAAAAACTCGATCGTGCCCTGATACCCCTGTCCGGTCTCCAGGGCGCGACGGATCGAGAAATAGTCAAGCTCCGTATCAAACACACAGGCTTCGCGTCCGAGCTTCTCCGGCGAGTGCGCGTCGGAATTTGACACCAACCGGAAGCGATCCAGAGACGACACCCGCCAGTTCATCTCCGGGTCCGACGACAAGCCCGTCTCTACCGCAAAGATATGGGGAGCCAAGTCAGCGTAACACTCGTCTATGGCATCAAAACCGGACTTTGAGCCCAGCGCGGCAAACCACGGCGTCCAGATATGAGCCGGGACGAGATACGAGCCAGGGTCCGACTCCAGCGTGATTTCCAAGAGGTGGCGTGAATCCAGCCCCAGGATGGGTCTGCCGTCCGACTTCACATTTCCGATCCTGGACAACCGTTCGGTCATCCTCTCCACTGCCGAAAAGTTCGGGGCGTATAATAAATGGTGAATCTTGCGGGTCTTGTCGCCCTTCTTGTAGATCGTCGAGATTTCAACCGAGAGCATGAAACGCGTTGTACCCTGGCACGCCGACGGCAGCATCTGGGTGACTTCCTGTTCCAACTCGGGTCGAAGTCGGAACAGGCCCGGCTCGGCCGGCACCAACTGCTCCTTGAGTTCGGCCTGCCAGACCGGATGGGTGAAGTCTCCAGTGCCGACGACCGTGATACCTTTTTTCCTGGCCCAATAGGCGAGGTGTTTCAAATCGCAGTTTTTGCTGGTGGCGCGGGAATATTTGGAATGAATGTGCAGATCAGCATAAAAAGCCATGGGCCGCCCTCCCCTCCTACTCGGTCTGGGGATTATCCACTGAGAGAAGGAGGCAGGTCAACGGCGGGCATGCCAGAACGCTAAGGAGAGCGACTGTGCCGCACCTTGAGGACCTCACCGGCCCAGTGCTCTATGGTGTTCGGCCAGTACGCGGGCCACACACGCAGTCAGCCGTTTGCCCATCGAGAGTTCCAGAAACTCATTCGGTCCGTGCGCGTTCGAGTGTGGCCCGAGCACACCGGTAATCATGAACTGGGCGGTGGGGAATTTTTCACCCAGCATGGCCATAAATGGGATCGTCCCGCCCTCGCCTATGGCACACATGTCTCTGCCGAAAAACTCCCGCGAGGCACTCTGTAAGGCAGTCTCCAGCCACGGAGCGAGCGGAGGGGCGTTCCAGCCGCCCGCCGCCCATTCGGGCTCAAAGGATACCTGTGCACCATAGGGCGGCTCATTCTCCAGGAGCTGTTGCAACGCGGCTGAAGCCGCGTTCGCATCCAGGGTCGGCGGAATCCGTAGCGACACCTTGGCCGCGGTAACGGGCCGCAGCACATTACCGGCTTGCTCAAGCGCGGGCAGACCGGCCGCACCGGTAATTTCGAGTTGAGGCCGCCAGGTCCGGTTGAGCAAGAGCTGACGGATATCGTCCGTCACTGCCTGAGCTCCGGGATGAAAAGGAAACTCCTCCGATACGGTCTGCCCCAATACCGTCGCGGTTGTCCGGGCCTGTTGCAGCCGCTCACTCGGTATTTCAACCTGAAATTCGGGCGGCAGGATTTCTCCGGTTCGCTCATTTTCGAGGCGGCTCAAGAGTTGGCGTAGAATACGAAAGCTCGAAGGAACGATACCGCTGGCCGCGCCTGAGTGGACTCCTTCGGTGAGAGCAGAAACGGACAGATTTCCTGACACCAGGCCGCGCAAAGAAGTCGTAATCCAGAGTTGATCGTAGTTGCCGCAACCCGAGTCAAGGCAGACGACGAAGCTGGGCGTACCGATACGGTCGGCCAGGGCATCCATATAATAAGGTAAATCTCCGCTGCCACTCTCCTCGCAGGCTTCGATAATGACCACACATCGGGCCACCGGAACGCCCTGACGCTTGAGCGCCGCAATGGCGGTCAGGGAAGCACAGGCCGCATAGCCATCGTCGGCACCTCCACGCCCGTACAGTTTGCCGTCTCTCAGCACCGGCTGCCAGGGGCCGAGCCCGTCATGCCAGCCGCCCATGGGCGGCTGCTTATCCAGGTGACCGTAGAGCAGCACGGTTTCAGACGAATCGCCCGGAACTTCGATAAAGAGTAAAGGTGTGCGGCCCTCAAGCCGGATCACCTCAAGGCTCAGGCCGGGAATCGCTTGGCCGCGAATCCAGCCGGCGATGAGTTCAACAGCCTGGTCCAGATAGCCGTTCGTCTGCCAGTCCGGATCATAGGCTGGCGATTGATTGGGAATGGCCAGGTATTCCGTCAGAGTGGGGATAATACTGTTATCCCAAGTGGATTCGACAAATTGCCAGGTTTTTTGGGTATCCATACGAGAATTGTAGCTGGCGGTTGCCAATCCGGTCTAGCCGTCCGGTCCCCAACTCGGTAAGCTGACAAGCGTGATGAGCATGAAGGAGGTCTACGCTATGACAAAGCTGGCTGTGTATCACAATCCTGGTTGAGGCAAGTCACGCGGAGCGCTCGATATTTTGCAGGAGCGCGGCGTCGAGTTCGACGTGATTGAGTATCTCAAGAGCCCCCTCAGCCGAGGAGACTTTGAACGCTTTCTGGATCTGTTACCGGATGAACCCGCGGAACTGGTCCGTAAGGATAAAAAATTCAGGGAACTCGGTCTGAACGCGGACGACTATGTGACGCGCGAGGCCGTGGTCGAGATCTTACTCCAGCATCCTGAGCTGATGCAGCGGCCGGTTATTATCAGGGATCAAAAGGCGGTCATCGCCAGGCCGTCAGAGAAGGTGCTGGAACTGCTGGATTAGCCCTAGGCTTCCCTCCTCCTTGGAGGGAATTACATACTGGACCGCTCAAATCGCCTCTGTCCGTCTTGGTACATTTCCCCTTCGTATGCTTGGGAGATGGAATAGAGGAAATGAGTGGGTTGACATGGGTAAAAAATGTGCATGAAGGACACTGCTGAGGTAGTAGCGTTAGGTCTTCGCATAGCAAATGCCGTTGCCAAGCTCGTAGAGCCAATTAGTCAGGTCTTCCGTGACAAACGCGAAATAATAGGAAGGTAAGCCCACCCAGCGTTACGCCGGTCGAGGATGGGGAGTAGGTCGTGTCCCTATACAGATACGTAAAGTTCAAAGACCTGATTCATATCTTGGAAGGAAGCATTAGGTTTACGCAACCAGGGGCATTCAACGATCCGTTTGAGATGGTTCCTGAGCTTTATGTATCAGAGAAGTATGGCACCCAGGACTTTGACATCGACATCAAATTTGCCTTGACCGCACCGAGAAGAGAACCACGTATAGACGATCTTGATACGGCTTTCGAGTCCGACTATTGCAGTGACAGGAATTCGAGACGGATTTTAGCCTCGCTGAACCAAGGTATTGGAATTCTCTGTTTGTCACGAAATGGTTCATCCTTGTTGATGTGGTCTCACTACGCAGGCGGCTATTCTGGTGCGGTTATAGAAGTCGACGAGTCCCATGAATTCTTTACCGGTTACTTCGAGGTCGAGTACAGGCAAAATAGACCAAAGAAGGACATTGGAAGCTATCTTGCGGGTGACGAACCAATCCCAATCGCGGAGCTTTGTGCCAAGTCGAAGGAGTGGGAATACGAAGCCGAAGTTAGAGTCGTGAGGAATTTGGCCGATTGCAGATGCATATGCAAGGACGATGGTAGGGGATATCCCGCCTACGTTATGGACTTCCCTACCGAATGTATCAAATCCGTCACTCTAGGCGAACGCATGCTTATCCCTCACCAACGGGAGGTCTGGGAAAAGGTGAAGAACACGGACATCTCGTTGTACCTGGCTGCAGTATCCAATTGGGGCTATGGTTTCAGAAAAGAGCCGATAAAGCTCGCAGGGATGAAAAATCCAAGCGTTAGTCCCCGAACAGCACATATCTTTACAGATCAAGAAGGGACATATGGAGACCTCGCCCGCTGGCTATTGAAGAATCATCCGTTTAGCGAGATGATGAACGATACGCTCTAGCAAAGAGAACCCGAAGCGAGCGTACTAAACAGGAAGACACGTAGAACTCATCTCATAAATAGGAGAGCCGCCACTTTTGCCCAGGATCGGCGGCCCATAGAGCACTCGTCAGACATTTATGAGATAGCTTCTAGATAGTTCCGAGGATAGTCGTAAATCGGGTGACACCACGCGACTCCGACCTACAGAGCATCCGTACGCTCGGGGACACCCACCAGGGTATGGGCGTTGGCAGAGGTCACCCGGACCGGCATTAGGTCGCCGGGCCGGGCTCCGTTGCCGGGGAAGACCACCGTTTTGAACTGCGGGTCTTTGCCCGCCAGCCAGTCTTTCTGTTTCTTGGCCGGCCCTTCAACCAAGACCTCGACGGTCCGACCCACCCGTTGCCGATTGATCTCTCCCCCAATGCCTTCCTGCAGGCGGATAATCTCCTGTAAACGCTGTCCCTTTTCCGCTTCCGAGAGGGTCTCGCCCCACGTATAGGCCCGTGTCCCCTCACGGGCCGAATACTTGAACATGAAGGCAAAATCGTAGCGCACCTCTGCCATAAAGTCGTAGGTTGCGCGGAAATCGTCTTCCTCTTCGCCCGGAAAGCCGACAATAATATCCGTAGACAGCGCCAGGTGGGGGATGGCTGCGCGCAGCCGGTCCACAAGCGCAGCATATTCCTCGATCGAGTAGCCCCGTTCCATACGCTCCAGGACCCGATTCGAGGCGGCCTGGAGTGGCAGGTGGAGGTACGGGACGACCTTGTCACAGGTCGCCATAGCGTCAATCGCACTGGCATCCATATCCGACGGATGCGGCGAGGTAAAACGAATCCGCTCAATCCCATCGATACGCGCGGTCTGGCGTAAAAGTCGGCCAAAATCGACCTCGCCATCCCGGTAGGCGTTGACGGTCTGGCCCAGATAGACGACTTCTTTATACCTCTGATCGGCCAGCACTCGGACTTGGTCTAACAACGCAGACGCGGGCACACTGCGCTCCCGCCCGCGGACATAGGGCACGATACAGAAGGTGCAGAACTTGTCGCAGCCCCGCATGATGGTCACCCACGCTCGCACCCCTTCCCCGCGCGCGGGCGCAATATCGGCATAGGTTTCACCCCGGTCGAGACGGACGGACACCAGCGGTTCATCGGCACTTTCCTGCGCCAGCAAGGCCGGCAGGTTACGATAGGCATCCGGTCCCAGCACCAAATCAAGAAAGGGGGCTTTATCGAGCAGGGCCTCCCGATGGTGCTGGGCCATGCAGCCGGTAAGTCCCAGGACAACACCCGGCTTCCGGGCTTTATATTGCACCAGATCACCCAGTCGCCCGACGATACGCTCTTCCGCATGCTCCCGAATCGCGCAGGTATTCAGCAGGATGACATCGGCGCCCTCCGGCCTAGGCGTGGCTTCGTATCCCTGCGGTTTCAGCAAGCCCAGGATGAGCTCGGTGTCAGCGATATTCATCTGACAGCCATAGGTCTCAATATAGACGGTGCGTGTTTCCATAGCGTTCCTGGCAGGAAATTTTTGTAGCCGTTCCCTGACCGCAACGCAACGGCTATAAAGACAATCCATCTGCCAGTAAAGGAGCGGACGAGCATATGATAGAGCGCATTATCTCACTCCTGCCCAGCAGTACGGAAATGGTCTGCGCGCTGGGTCTGCGCGAGCATCTCGTCGGCGTCTCTCACGAGTGTGACTATCCCTCGGACGTTATCGGGCTTCCCATCTTGACCGAACCCAAACTTGATCCCCGCGGAACCAGCGATGACATCGATACCCGAGTCCGTGAGATTGTGCAGGAGGGGTTGAGCGTCTACCGTCTGCAAACCGAGGCATTACACAGGCTGAAGCCGGACCTCATCGTGACCCAGGACCAGTGTGAGGTGTGTGCCGTTTCCCTGCCCGAGGTTGAAGACGCTGTGCAGTGTTTTCTGACTCCTGACGTGACCGTCGTATCGCTCAGACCGGAGAAACTCGACGATATCTGGACGGATATCCGCCGGGTCGCCCAGGCCACCAATCGGGAAAAAGCCGCAGAGACACTGATCGAGGACGCAAAAGAACGGCTCCAGAAAATCACGCAAAAAACCCGGCATTTGCCCCGTCCGCGCGTGGCCTGCCTGGAATGGCTCGACCCCCTCATGGCGGCGGGAAACTGGATTCCTGAACTGGTGGATATTGCGGGTGGGGAATATGGCCTGGTTGAGGCCGGCGCGCATACACCAACGATGACCTGGGAGGCCCTCGTCACCTATCAACCCGAGGTCATCGTTATCACTCCGTGTGGCTTCAAAATCCCACAGTCGCAGGCGGACCTACCCCAACTGACGGCGCATCCGGACTGGCCGTCACTCCCAGCAGTGCAAAAGAACCGGGTATATGTGGCAGACGGCAATGCCTATTATAACCGGCCTGGACCGCGCATTGTGGAGAGTACAGAAATCCTCGCCGAGATGCTGCACCCGGAAGCATGCGCGGGTATGGCGGTGCCGGGCTCCTACATTCGGGTCTGAGCGATTCTAGCAGTCGTCAGGGAAGGAGCTATCCTTGCGCAGTGTTCCTCTCACTCGCTGGGGTCAAGAATCTCAATCTTTCCATCTCGAAAATCCCGGCCTCGTTCTTTCACCATGTGGGGGTAGCTGTGGTAGAACTGCCCGCCGAGACGCAGGAAGGATTCCACTTCGGTCTCTTCAAGATCGAGGTCTTCGATGGCGCGGACCGCGTCCGCCTGGCTGGTCGCATTAACTAAAACGTCAAAAATCAGCCGGCTTTCCGCCGTCTGGAAATCCTCGCGGCCCGGCAGCTCAGCACGGTTCTGCATACTCTCCGGATGATTATCCAGAAGATAGCGGAGCGCTTTGAGTTCATGCCGCTGTTGATCCAGCTTTCTTATTTTTTCAGGCATGGATAGTCCCCTCTGCGAGGGGCGGGTTTCAAACCCGCCCCTCGCTAGTATATACACAGGAGCTATGGCTATGACAGAGCATAAAGGCAAAGCCCACCGGACGGTTCGGTGCGCCGTGATCACCCTGAGCGACACCCGGACCGAAGAAACGGATACGAGTGGCAAGCGCATCAAAGACCTCCTGGCCGAGCAGGGTCAGCCCGTTGTTGCGTATCGCATTCTGAAGGACGAACCGGAGCAAATCACGGCGGTCGTGCAAGCCCTGCTGGCCCAGCCCGAGGTTGACGCGATTATCACCACCGGCGGGACCGGGATTGCGCCGCGCGACACGACGTTTGAGGCGATCCAGGGCCTGCTCGAAAAAGAAATTACCGGCTTTGGCGAGATGTTCCGTATGCTGAGTTACGAAGACATTGGTGCTGCGGCCATGCTGACCCGTGCCACCGCGGGGGTTGCGAGCGGGAAAGTCATTATTTCTCTACCCGGTTCAACCGGTGCGGTCGAACTGGGCATGACCAAACTGGTCTTGCCGCAACTCGGCCATATGATGTTCCTGCTACGGGGGGAACGCCATGCACATTAAGTTACGCTTTTTTGCCTCGCTCCGGGAGCGACTCGGCCGTAGCGAAGACAGTTGTGAGGTGCCCGAGGGCGCAACGGTCAGGACAGTCTGGGAGACGCTCAAACAAGAGCATCCGACTTTAGTCGAGGTTGAGCGTTCGCTCGCCTTTGCAGTCGCCCAGGAGTATGTTGATGGCGATCATCCCCTGCACGATAACGATGAGTTGGCCTTTATCCCACCAGTGAGCGGCGGCGTTATGAGCAACAGTCGTCTGTCCTGCCGGATCACCCAGGAGCCGATTCGCCTGGACGAGTTGACTGCCTTTGTGGCCGACCCCGGCGCGGGCGCAATGGCAACATTTGTCGGCACGACCCGAGACAACAATGAGGGCCGGCGGGTCGTTCGGCTGGAATACGAGTGTTATCCCGGCATGGCGGAAAAAGAGATGGCGAAGATCGGGCAGGAGGTCCTGGAGCGCTGGCCGGTGAAAAAAGTCGCCATGCTCCATCGGCTCGGTCGAGTCGATATTGGAGAGGCCAGTGTGGCCATCGCCGTATCGTCCGGTCACCGCCACGCCGCGTTTGAGGCGTGTCATTACGCGATCAATCAGCTCAAAGAAACGGTCCCGATCTGGAAAAAAGAACTGTACGAAGGAGGCGAGGTGTGGATCGGCTCACAGACGGGGAAAAACGGCACCCTCCACCCGAGCGGAAGCACCGAGCAGTAATGCATCTCAGCAGGATATGACAATGGACATACGGACGGTTGGGATTGTTGGCTCAGGACAAATGGGGAATGGGATCGGTCAGGTTGCCGCGCAGGCGGGCATGTCGGTGTTACTGTATGACATCAACCAGGAGATCGTTGACCGCGCGCTGGGAAACATCCAGAAGGGACTCGTGCGCCTGACGGACCGGGGCAAATTGTCGCCTGATGAGCAAGGCACCATTCTCGGTCGGCTGCGTGGCACGGCCGTCCTCGAAGACCTGAGTGGTGCCGACGTCGTTATTGAGGCTGCCCCGGAAGACTCTTCCATCAAGGAGGATATCTTTCGGAAGCTCGACCATATCGCCCGGCCAGAGGTCATCTTGGCCAGCAATACCTCGTCCATCTCACTGACCCAGCTCGGGGCGGTCACCAACCGGCCGGAAAAAGTGATTGGTATGCACTTCATGAACCCACCGGTCGTCATGCAACTGGTCGAGATTGTGCGCGGCCTGGCCACCGCTGACGAGACCTATACTGTTATTGACAGGTTGGCCAAGAAAATGGGCAAAACCACGATTCAGGCCAAGGACTATGCCGGCTTTGTGGTCAACCGCATCCTGCTGCCCATGATCAACGAAGCGATCTATGCCCTATACGAAGGGGTGGGCGGTGTGGAGGATATTGACCAGGGGATGAAGCTCGGCACCAACCAGCCCATGGGGCCCCTCGCCCTGGCTGACCTCATCGGACTGGATACCTGCCTGGCGGTCCTGGAACGTTTGCATCACGGCCTGGGCGACGACAAATACCGTCCCTGCCCGCTGCTGCGCAACTATGTCGCCGCGCATTACTTAGGAAAAAAAACAGGCAAGGGTTTCTACGAATACAGATAGGGGTTCGGGATTCTTATAAGGCGGCTGCCGCCTCTTTGCACGCGTCAATATACTCCGTCTCCGCTTGGGCGCAGGACTGGGCTCGTTGTTGGTTGTCCGGATATAAGGACAAGAGGACCTCGCCGGTCGCGGCGTAACACGCTTCTTTTGAAGCGTCGTCAAGCCGACGACAAAACACCAGTCCGCGCTGAGGGTCGGCATGGGTCAAAATAAAGTCTTTCACCGCACCAACAAGACACGCCGTAGCCTGTTCCGGACTGCCCTGCCGACACAGGCTCATGGTCTTCTCGGCATTACGTAAGGTGAAACCGCTCACATCGCGACCCAGGCTTTCATAGCAGACAGAGACAAATGCTGTCGGCGCACCGGCACATACCTGAAAAGCCCGCGCAAAATCGTGTTGTGAAAAAGCCAGGATGGCTGAGGATTGCATCCGGTAACAGGCCCGTTGGTAGGGCTCATCCACCGTGGTACAGGGATACAGTGGGTCTTCCGGCCGGAGTAAGCTTCTTGGACGGTCGGCGTGGCCCTCATGGCCCTCGTGATGCGTGTGATGAGGCTGGAGAAAGGCCACGACATTCTCCATAAAGACGCCGCTGTAGCACGACTCGCGCTCCCAGGGCGAGGCTAAGGCATCGCACCCTTCGAGCGCGGTAGGAAGTTGGTAATCAAAGTATAAGGTGAGGCCGTGCCCCAGGCCATGCAGACACTGATACTGCAAGAATGTGGACTGCCACGCATCAATCTCCCTGGTACATACCCCTGCTATGGTATCAGCCCGCACTTCGGGCAGACTGCGCAGATAGCCTTCCAGCACGCCGTGGTAACAGCCAGACCAGAATGTCTCCCGGCAGTGAGCAAATGCCTCTGCCACGTCCTGATAATACGCGAATGATGCTCGACCGAGATGATGGGTGTAGGGATGGGCGTCACGCAACACGTCGGGGTCCTGCCGTGTCAGCGTATCCAGAGTGGCCAGCGCGTGTTCGGTGCCCTGGGTCCGTAGTATTTTTTCCAGCCCGGTGTGGTAACACTGCCGCTTTTGAGGCTGGTGTTGATGCCTACCGCACTGCCCCCGGAGTTGCTCTGCCTCATTTTCCTGAGCAAAGCTCGGCACCGTCAAGACACCGACAATCCCAGCGAGTAGGATACTTGATAGGATATGCCCCATGGTTTTCTCCTTGTATCAGGTCCGATACTGAACACCCTCAAGCAGAGCGGCGAGCTTGCTGACCATACTCCAGTGCGCGGGTTGTTGATTCCAGGCCGCGCGCACACCCTCAACGCCCCCCAGGGCAGCTAAGCCGCGTCGCCCGACCTCGTGGAGTATCTCTCCAATCCCCCACTCCAGGTTTTGAGTAGCGCGTCTCTTTTCAAGACTGGCGGTCGCTTGCAGATGTTGCCAGTGCGCACGAAGGGCCTGGTTGAGAGTGTCCATATTCAGATTGGTTGCCGCGCTGACGGCCAGCACCGGACTGTCCCAGGTTTCGGACTCAGGAGGAGCCGGTCGTCGTGCCAGGGCGAGCGCCGCCTGGGTATCAGACAGCGCCTTTTGCGCCAGCGTCTGATTATCCGCCTTGTTCACGGCCAGAATGTCCGGGATCTCCATCACCCCAGCTTTGATAAACTGAAGTAGGTCGCCGGAAAACGGCTGGACAACCAGGACGGTCGTATCGGCAAGGACAGCGATATCGGTCTCGCTTTGGCCCACCCCAACCGTTTCAACCAGGATGACATCGCAGCAATGCCGCAGTAGAAACACCGCCAAAAACGCCTCTCGGCTCAGGCCGCCCAGACGATTCCGCGCCGCGTAACTGCGGGCATAGACCTGAGCGGGCAATTGCATCCGGCCACGGTCGCCCAACAGCGCTCCGCCCGACACTTTACTCGACGGGTCGACCGCAATAATGGCAACCCGGCGGCCCGCCTGCACCTGTGGCTCGATCAGCCGCGAGATGAGCGAGCTTTTGCCCACGCCGGGCGGGCCGGTCAAGCCGACGACCTGGGCCGATGCGGGTAGCGTCGAGAGGGTATCCAGGAGGGTGAGCGCCTGGGCCTGACGGTCTGGACGCCGATCTTCGAGAAGGTTGAGCGCGCGCGCAATGGCCTGACGATTAAAGTCAACCAAAACGGAAACAGCGCTGTGGGGTGGCTGTGTCACAAACAGAGGCGACGGACAAAAGGTGCGAGGCGGCCCAGGCCGCTCCTATGGATGTGTTCAATACCCTGGCTGAGCCGACCGTTATGCGGCCGCCTCAGCCACCTCGACCATATCAGACAGAATGCGCAGCATTTCAAAATCCTTCGGGGTATAGACCCGCGCGACGCCGGCCTGCCGCAAATCTTCCGCGTCGTCCTCGGGAATAATACCGCCAACCACAACCGGAACGTCGCTGAGGCCCTCCGCGCGCAACCCCGTGAGCACCTCGGGGACGAGGCGCAGGTGGGAGCCGGACAGAATACTCAGGCCGACCAGATGCACGCCTTCATCTCGCACGCTGGTGACGATTTGCTCAGGCGACAGACGAATGCCCTCATACACGACTTCCATGCCCGCGTCGCGACACCAGACGGCGATTTGCTCGGCACCGTTGGAGTGTCCGTCCAAGCCCGGCTTTCCGATCAGCACCTTGAGTGGCCGGCCAAGCATGACGGCACTTTTCTGCACTCTCGTCCGCAGTTCATCAAGCTCTTGGGCAGTCTCCCCATCGACCGTGCGCGCAGCCGCAGCTCCACCAATACCGGTTGGTGCCCGGAATTCTCCAAAAATATCGCGCAGGGTCTGAGTCCATTCGCCTGTGGTCACGCCGGCCAGCGCGCACCGTATAGAGGCCGGCATGATATTCTCGCCATTGAGGACGACGGCGCGCAGCCCGGAGAGAGCCGTCTCCACCTCTGCCTGATTGCGCGTGGTACGAAACGCTTGCAGGCGCGCCACCTGATCCCGCTCGGCCGCTTCGTCCACCTTGAGTATGGCCGACGAGTCACCCGAGTAGAGAGGAGAGTCCGCGGTCTCGGTAAATTTGTTGACACCGACAACAACATGGTCTCCGGCGGTAATGTTGCGTACCCGTTCGGTATGACTCGCCACGAGTTGCTCTTTGATATAGCCCAGGGCCGAAATCACGCCGCCCAGGGCCGTCACGCGCTCGACCTCTGCCCAGGCGGCGTTTCTGATCGCGCTTGTTTTTGCCTCAACAACCTTACTCCCCTCAAAAATATCGCCGTACTCCAACAGATCGGTCTCAAAGGCCAGGATCTGTTGAATCCGCAGGCTCCACTGCTGGTCCCAGGGGCGCGGCAACCCCAGCGCTTCGTTCCAGGCCGGTAACTGCATGGCGCGGCAACGCGCGTCCTTACTGAGCGTCACGCCCAAAGCCTCCAAGACGATCCGGGGGATGTTGTTCTCCGGCTGGGCTTCCGTCAGCCCCAGAGAATTGACCTGGACACCATACCGAAAGCGGCGCAACTTCGGATTCTCAACACCGTAGCGTTCGCGCGTCAACTCGTCCCAGAGCTGACCAAAGGCGCGCAGCTTACACACCTCTTCAATAAAGCGGACACCGGAATTCACGAAGAAGCTGATACGCCCGACCGCGGCGGTAAACTCGGCAGCGTCGAGCCGCCTGGAGGCGCGCACCGTGTCGAGCACCGCAATAGCCGTACACAACGCATAGGCGACCTCTTGCACCGGCGTGGCTCCGGCTTCCTGGAGATGGTAGGAGCACACATTGACCGGGTTCCATTTGGGCACGTTTTTGACCGTATAGGTGATCACGTCGCTGATAAGACGCAGGCTCGGCTCGGGCGGAAAGATATACGTGCCGCGCGACAGGTATTCTTTCACAATATCGTTCTGCGTCGTGCCCTGGAGGGCCTGAGGCTCGACTCCTTGGCGCTCTGCCGCGGCAATATACAGCGCCAGCAGCCAGGCCGCCGTGCCGTTAATCGTCATGGAGGTATTCATCTGGCCGAGCGGAATATCGGCGAACAGGGTTTCCATATCGCCGATATGACAAATCGGGACGCCGACTTTTCCAACCTCCCCGCGCGCCAGGGCGTGATCGCTGTCGTAGCCGGTCTGTGTCGGCAGGTCGAAGGCAACCGACAGGCCGGTCTGGCCTTTACTCAAATTGAGCCGGTAGAGTTCATTACTCGCCCGTGCGGTCGAGTGACCGGAATAGGTTCGCATGACCCAGGGCCGATCTTTGGAGCGATCTGTTTCCATACGCATTCCTCTGACTTTCGACTTTTCCCTCACCCTAGCCCTCTCCCAGGGGGAGAGGGAACAACTCCCAACCCCTAGTCCCCAATCCCTACTTTTACCCCACCCGTCGCATCTGTTCCAGAATATCGTAGCCGGTGATGGCTTTGCTCTTGGCAGCCTGCTCGGCCAGATAGGCTGGCTCGACGGCCTCGGCCTGAACCGCCTTGGCCAGGTCCATCAGCGCGATCTTGATGGTCGCCTCGTCGATCATCTCGCCGGTTTCCGGGTCGGGCATCGAGCCACCGCCTTTCTCGTGGTAGAGGTCGAGGACGCGGGAGGCATAGTTGACCTGCACGTCGTTGGGCGTATAGCAGGCGTTGGCGATGGCGGCCTGCTGCGGGTGGATAACCCAGGTGCCGTCCATGCCGAGATTGGCCGCGCCAACGTTTTTCTCGCGCAGGCCCGCCTCGATTTCCTTGATTTTTTCTTCGGGGTCGTTTTTCCGCCATAGTGGCAGATAGACATTATCAACCGCGTGCAAGCCAGCGGCCTTGGCCGCCACCACCACGGCTTGCTTGGAGTACAGGAAATTAATGTTCTGGTCTTTGACCACTTCACGAATACCCAGGGTGGCGGCAAAGTCGGCGATCCCGAAGATGAGGCCGGCCATGCGGTCTGAAGCAGTCGCGATGGCGTAGGCGTTCAGAATGGCCTGGGGGATTTCGATCAGGGATTCGATCTGCACCCGCGCTTTCCAGCCGGCTTCCTTTTCAAATGTATCGAGCAGGCTGGAGACGTATTTGACATCGTCCGGCCCGTGCGTCTTGGGTAGGATAATGCCGTGAAATTTATCCGGCGCGCCTTTTACGATGGCTTCCAGGTCGCCCAGGAAAAACTCGGAGCGGATATTATTGGGCCGCACGGTAATGACTTTCTTGCCGAAATCCAGTGTGTTGAGCGCTTCGACGACGCACTGCCGGCTTTGCGACCCCTTGAATTCGTACGGGCAGGCGTCTTCAAAATCCATCATCACATGGTCAACCGGTGATTTGACCGGATCGGCCGCGTTGCGGTGCAGCTTCATGCTATGGCCTGGATAGGTCATCTCGGTGCGGGGAATAACGAAACGAGTCCCCTCATCAAGTACGAACATACGGTCCTCCTCTATAGGTAGTCTCTTTCTTATCGGTGGTCTGTCAGGGCCACGAAAATAGAAGGCTCCTCCTCTATCAGATTCATGCCACTCGCCCAACCTCCCTAGGCGGATGTGTGTCTGAAAAGAGGAAACGTGTCCTTCCATCATCCACAGAAGCGGGACACGCTCCCTCTTTTGTGGTATTTTCTCGGCACTCTTCTGCTTCCATAAGGAGAACTGCATGTCCGACACACTCCAACAGACCGACCTGATCGTTGACACACTCCAAAAAGTCCGCGACGAGGCGCTTCAGCACGGCCGCAGCCTGACCGACAACGGCAAAGGCATCGATGACCATCAGGTGCATGCCGAGCGGCTGGCCTACATGGCGACCGAGGTCGAAGCCGCCCGCTCCTGCCTGCATTATGCCCAGACCGCCGGGGAAAACCGCGCCGACGAGAACGGCCATACGGCCAATATGGCTTTGGGGTTTGCCGCCGAAGTCGGCCAGCGCCTAGTCGGACAAGTCAGCACTCATATTGAAGATTTCGGATTTGACGAAACGTTTCTGAACGACACGCTCGGACATTCCCAGGTCAGGGCCGCCATCCGGGACGGGGCGCGTGAGAGTCGCTTCCGCGCGGTCGGTCAGACCGTTTTGGCGACAAAAGGTGTGAATCACTCGTGGCTGGAGAGTGATATCGCGGAAATGACGAGGGATTCGGTGCGTCAGTTTGCCAAGAGCGAGGTCGCGCCCATTGCGGAGCGCGTCCACCGCAACGACGAACTGATTCCGGAATCCGTGATCAAAAACATGTCCGAACTGGGCTATTTCGGCATGTCGGTGCCCGAAGAGTACGGCGGCGGCGGTATGGGCAATCTGGCCATGATTATCACCACCGAGGAACTCTCCGCGGCCTCACTCGGCGTAGCCGGCAGTCTGATCACCCGACCGGAAATTCTGACCAAGGCTCTATTGCGGGGCGGCACGGAGGACCAAAAGAAGAAATGGCTGCCACCGATTGCCAGCGGAGAATTAATGGTCGCCATTTCCGTAACCGAGCCGGACACCGGTTCCGACGTCGCCTCGGTCAAATGCCGCGCCGAGCCGGCCACGGTCAACGGGCAGAGCGGTTTTGTGATCGACGGGGCCAAGGCGTGGTGCACGTTTGCCGGACGGGCAAACATTATTGCCCTGCTGGCACGGACGAATCCCGAGGCCAGCTCCGGCGCGCGCGGGTTGTCTTTATTCATTGTTGAAAAAGACGCCTTTCCAGGCCATTCGTTTGAGATGAAACAGGAGACCGGCGGCGTGCTCCAGGGGGACGCCATTCCTACCCTGGGCTACCGGGGAATGCATTCCTATGTGTTGAACCTTGATAAATATTTTGTCCCAGCTGAGAACCTCGTTGGTGGAGAGGCCGGACTGAATAAGGGTTTTTATTTGCAGATGGCCGGCTTTGCCGCGGGTCGGCTCCAGACCGGAGGACGCGCCACCGGGCTCGCCCAGGCCGCGCTGGAGGTCAGCGCAGCCTATGCGGACGAGCGCAAGCAGTTCAAGAAATCGCTGGGAGACTTCCAGCTCACCCAGTACAAGCTGGGCCGCATGGCCGCCCATATTAGCGCGGCGCGCCAGATTACCTATGCCGCCGCACCAGCCATGGACAAAGACGAGGCGGCCACGCTGACTGCGGCCATGGCCAAACTGCTCGCCTGCGATGTGGCGGTCTGGGTCACCCAGGAAGGCCAGCTCATTCACGGCGGTTGGGGCTATGGCGAAGAGTACGCCATCTCGCGCTATGTCGTGGACGCCCTGGTGCTACCCATTTTTGAGGGCGTCAAACCCATTCTGGAACTCAAGGTGATTGCGCGCACGTTGTTGGCGTAGCGGAATTGCACCCTTGGGAGTGCGGGCCCTACCTGCCTCTGTATTCAGCACGAGCGGACGCTCGGAGCGGCCCGACTCAGCCTATTAGACAAGCATATGCTCGGCGTATATTAAGAGGCACCGCGCATCGTCAGATGCCGAGAGTTGGACCGTTTGATACGATCATCTCCAATCTCTTTATTCTCTACGTCAGCCTCCGTATGATGAAAAGAGTAAACGTGACCTCCGATAGATACACAGATGTTGACACGTTTACTCTTTAAGGATTTTAGGTGGGAAATTTGAACAACAGACTACCTTCATTATCGGCTCGGGCCAGTGACCTGTGCGCCCTCCTGTTCGAGCGGGTGCTGCTCTTTGATGGCGCCATGGGGACGTCCATCCAAGCTCAAGATCTGAGTCCGGAAGATTTCGGCGGTCTGGCCTACGAAGGCTGCAATGAGCACCTGGTGCTGACCTGCCCTGAGTCGATTACACAGATTCATGACCGCTTCTTGCAGGCCGGTTCGGATATTATTGAAACGAATACTTTTGGCGCGACAAGTATCGTCCTGGCTGAGTATGGTCTGCACGAACAGACGGGCACTATCAACCAAGCCGCAGCCCAGCTCGCCCGGGCCTGTGCCCAACGCTATAGCTCTCCACACCAGCCCCGCTTTGTTGCCGGCTCCATGGGGCCAACGACCAAAACGATTTCTGTCACCGGCGGGGTGACCTTCAGCCAACTGCGGCGGGCCTATGCGGAACAGGCAGAGGGCCTGCTGCGGGGGGGCGTGGACCTGCTGCTCATGGAAACGACCCAGGACACGCTCAATCTGAAAGCAGGTCTCTTGGGGATCGACGACGCGTTTCGGACGGTCGGGCAGCGCGTACCGGTGGCCGTCTCCATCACCATTGAAACGATGGGCACGATGTTGGCCGGACAGGGGGTGGAGGCGCTCTCTACCTCCGTGGCGCATCGGGACCTGTTCGCGCTCGGACTGAACTGTGCGACCGGACCCGATTTCATGACCGATCATCTCCGCACCTTGGCAGAGTTCTCCCGTTTCCCCGCTTTATGTATTCCGAACGCCGGCTTGCCGGACGAAGAGGGGAACTACAACGAATCACCCGAGATGATCGTGGCCAAGCTCGAACGTTTTGTCGACGCCGGTTGGCTCAATATGCTGGGCGGCTGCTGTGGCACAACACCCGCGCACATTGAATTGCTCAGTCAGATGTTGGAGGGCAAGCGGCCGCGCACGCTGCCGACAACGAAACGGAGCATAGTCTCGGGACTCGAACCCCTAGTGATCGACGAAGACAAACGCCCAATGCTGGTCGGTGAGCGCACAAACGTCATTGGCTCACGCAAATTCAAGCGGCTCATCCGCAACGGCGCGTTTGAGGAAGGTGCGGAAATCGGTCGCCGGCAGGTGCGGGGCGGCGCCCACATCGTGGATGTGTGTCTGGCCGACCCGGACCGCGAAGAACTCGGCGATATGACCGCCTTCCTGGATATTCTGGTGCGGAAGATCAAAGTCCCCCTGATGATCGACTCGACCGACTCCCTGGTCATTGAAGCCGCGCTTGAACGCTCGCAGGGCAAAGCGGTCATCAACTCCATCAACCTGGAAGACGGCGAGGAACGGTTTGCCCAGGTCGTTCCGCTCATCAAACGCTACGGTGCAGCGGTAGTGGTGGGCTGTATTGACGAAGACCCGGAACAGGGTATGGCGGTCACCCGGCAGCGGAAACTCGCAGTGGCCAAACGGAGCTATGATCTGCTCACCCATAAATACGGTCTGGACGCCGAAGATATTATTTTCGACCCCCTCGTGTTTCCCCTTGGAACCGGTGACCGCAACTATATCGGTGCCGGCGAAGAGACGATTGAAGGAGTCCGGCTGATTAAACACGCGCTACCGGCGTGCAAGACCATCCTGGGTATCAGCAATGTGTCCTTTGGCCTCCCGCCGGCCGGTCGTGAGGTATTGAACTCCGTGTTTCTCTACCACTGTGTCAAGGCGGGTCTCGACCTGGCGATTGTGAACACGGAAAAGCTGGAACGCTACGCCTCGATTGCCGAAGAAGAAAAACGACTCGCCAACGATCTGATTTACTGGCGCGGTGCAGACCCGGTCGCCGCCTTTGCCGCCCACTTCCGACAGAAAAAAGAAAGCACAATTCAGGATACGCGCGCCGACCTGCCGCTGGATGAACGGCTGGCACGGTATATCATAGAGGGCTCCAAAGACGGGCTGATCGACGACCTCAACACCGCCCTCGACGAGCGACCACCCCTGGATGTCATCAACGGTCCGCTCATGGCGGGCATGGATGAGGTCGGCCGTCTGTTTAACAACAACGAACTCATCGTGGCCGAGGTCCTGCAAAGCGCAGAGTCCATGAAGGCTGCGGTTGGGCATCTCGAACCTTTTATGGAGAAAACGGACGGTGGGCTCAAAGGCACAGTCATCCTGGCCACCGTCAAGGGCGATGTGCATGATATCGGCAAAAACCTGGTTGAGATCATCCTGTCAAACAACGGCTACCGGGTGGTGAACCTCGGTATTAAAGTCGCGCCGGAAACACTCATACAAGCCGTGCACGAACATCAGCCGGATATCGTGGGCCTGTCCGGTTTGCTGGTCAAATCGGCCCAACAGATGGTAGTGACGGCCCAGGACCTTAAGAATGCCCAGGTCGCCTGCCCGATTCTGGTTGGTGGAGCCGCGCTCACCCCGCGTTTTACCGCCAATAAAATTGCACCCGAGTACGCCGGCCTGGTCTGTTACGCGAACGATGCCATGCGCGGTCTTGACTTGGCCAACCAGATTATGGATGCCGACAAGCACGCAGCGCTGCTGCTGGACCTTGAGAAAGAGCGGGAACGTCTGGCTCGACAGGAGCGTACGCCAAAACAAGAACAATCCAAAACGCGGCCCGTACGGCCCGTCGTGCTCTCTCACGCACAGCCCGTCCCACATCCGCCCGACCTGCGGCTCCATACGCTCGACGATTATGACCTGGACACGGTGTTCGCCTATCTCAACCCGAGCATGTTGTACGGCAAGCACCTGGGGCTCAAGGGGAATCTTGAGACCTTATTAACCCAGGGCAACGAAAAGGCTGTCGAGTTACACCAGCAAGTCGAAGCCGTGATGGATGAGGTGATTGCAAAAAAATTACTGCGCGCCCAGGCGGTGTATCAATTCTTTCCGGCCCAGGCCGAGGGCGATAGCCTGCGGCTGTATCGTGCCAACGGCAAAGATATTGCCGCAACGTTTCTCTTTCCCCGTCAACAGCACGGAGAGGGCCTGTGTCTGAGTGACTTTGTGGCTCCGACGAGCAGCGATAAACAGGACTATATTGCGCTGTTCGCCGTGACCTGTGGCCATGGGGTCCGAGCACTCGCCGAACAGTACCGCCAGACAGGCCGCTATCTCCAGTCCCATATCCTGCAAGCCCTGGCCATTGAGGGCGCGGAGGCATTTGCCGAGCTGCTCCATCAACGTCTGCGAGAGATGTGGGGCTTTGCCGACCCGCCGGAGCTAACCATGCGGGATCGCTTCAAAGCCCGATACCGCGGTGTCCGGGTGAGTTTTGGCTATCCGGCCTGTCCACGCCTCGAAGACCAGGAACGCTTGTTTCAGCTGCTGCCCATCACCGCCTCAATCGGCGTCACGCTGACCGAAGGCTATATGATGGAGCCGGAAGCCTCGGTCTCGGCCCTCGTCTTCCATCATCCCCAAGCCAAATACTTCAACATCCTGGATGATGAGCTGGCCGCTTTCGAGCGGCGGCTGGCCGGGCGCTCAAATGCGCTCAGCGTGGCGGCGCTGTAGCTGGCTCCCCAGATACTCGGTCGGGCAGGGAGATGAAGCCCTGACTCAATACGCCCAGGAAGAGAAACTCGGGAGTCATGATGTCGGAACAGAACCGTCCAGTCTTTCAATCGGTTGAGGCCGTCCAGGCACAATTTGCCCAGTGGAATTATATCGCCGACCGGGCGCTCGCCCTGACCGTCAAGCTTGCCGCTGATCTGGAGAAACCGCTGTTACTCGAAGGGGAAGCCGGTGTAGGCAAAACGGAAGTGGCCAAAGTGCTGGCCAGTGTGCTCGATACGCCGATGATCCGCTTGCAGTGCTACGAGGGGCTGGACGCCCAGACGACGCTATACGAATGGAATTATGCCCGGCAGATCCTGCATATTCGCATGGCTGAACAGCAACCCCAGGAGCGTCCACTGCTTGAGCGCACCATCTTCGGGGATGAATTTCTGCTGAATCGTCCCTTGCTTGAAGCTATTCGTCATCCGGGCCCCCGGCCGGTCGTCCTCCTGATTGATGAGGTCGATCGCGCGGACGAGGAGTTTGAGGCATTTCTCCTGGAAATCCTGTCCGACTTTCAGGTCAGCGTACCCGAGATCGGGACTTTTATCGCCAAGCAGCCGCCCTATGTTGTCCTGACCTCAAACCGGACCCGAGAGCTGCACGAGGCCCTCAAGCGACGCTGTCTGTATTTATGGATCGACTACCCCGCGCCGGACAAAGAGCGGGAGATCATCCTGCGCCGGGTGCCGGGGATTCGGGCTGCCTTGGCCGAACGTATTGTCGCCGCGATGCAGGCGCTACGCAAAATAGATTTCTACAAACGGCCCGGCGTGGCCGAGAGTGTGGACTGGAGCCGCGCCTTGCTCGGACTGGAGATTGACGAACTCCGGGCTGAGACCCTGGAGGACACTGCCGGTGTGATTCTGAAATACCATGACGATATTGAGCGCTTACACACCATTGGGGCGGCTACCATCCTGAAGGGCGGCACGGAGTGAGTGGAGATACGCCTCCAGCGACCCCCCCCAAAGAAGCCCCCTCCGCTCTGAGTCAGCTACCCGAGACGCTGCTCACACGGACGCTTGAGCTGTGTCGATTGGCCAAGGAGGCGCAACTCGGTGTGACCCCAGGCCGCGTCATTGATGTCGCCCGCTCCCTGCGCGGTATTCAGTTTGTCAACGAGGACGACTTCCGCCTCGCCCTGCGAACGAATCTGGCCAGCAGTCGAGCGGAAGAACAACGATTTGACCGGGTGTTCAAGGCCTACTGGTACGGAGAAGCAGAGAACGAAGGATACCGCCTGGGAGTACAAACCGAGTTACTCCGCGGAAACTTCGACCAGGGCGTCCAGGAAGCGCACCAGGACATTATTGGCCAGCTTGAGGATACCAGTGCACAGGAGACACACCGCGACCTGAACCTGACGGCGCGCTGGGATGAGGCAGCGCCCCCCATCGAACACACCGTCCGTGCCCTGGCCAAGCGTCTCGCCACGCGCCCTAGCCGGCGACTCAAGCCGTCCCCACGGGGCCAGCGGATAGACCTGCGACGCTCACTCCGGCGTAATATGCGGCACGGCATGGATATGGTTGAACTCGCTCGGGTCCAGCGCCGCGTGCGTAAGACCCGTCTCGTCCTGCTATGCGACGTGAGTGGCTCCATGGATGCGTTTAATCCGTTTCTTTTGCAGCTCATGCTGGGGATTCAGAAAGAACTCAAGAATGCGCGTACGGTGGTTTTCAGCACGGCCGTCACCGAGATTACGTCCGTACTGCGCCGCCGCTCTGTACAACACACCTTGCAGCAGGTCGGCGAGACAGTCCGCCACTGGTCCGGCGGTACGGATATCGGCGGGGCGCTCACCAGGCTGAACCGGAGCATCCTACGTGAAGGCGCGGCCCGCTCAACGGTGGCCGTTATTATTAGTGACGGCTATGACAGCGGTCGCACCGAAGTCATTGCCCGCGAAATGCGCGCCCTGCGGCGGCGCGTGCGCACCGTGGTCTGGATCAACCCCATGTACGGGGCCGCAAGCTTTGAACCGCGCGCCCAGGGCATGAAGGCCGCCCTGCCCTATATTGACCATTTCTTGCCGGCGTATAATGCCCACTCGTTACAGGTGTTGGTGCGCGAGCTGGCGCGGGTTTGAAGGAGGAGGAGAGTCCCAGCCGAGATGCCGCCAAGAAGGCCGAGGCGCGAGAGTCTCGACTGGACGCAGGCCGGAACCCTTGACAAACTCAACCCTGCCCGATTAGTCAAGTGGCAGTTTTTTCAAAGCGAGGGGATATGCCAACCAAGTATGTTGATGTTGACGGCTATGCGGTGCATTATTTTCACACCGGCCAGACAACGCTGCCGCCGGTTGTGCCTGATGTCAGCAAAGGCAAGCTCTTTTTATACGTCCATGGAGCGGGCAGTAACGGCCATTTCGCCCACAAGATGCTGGATATGCTCTCGGCCGCCCACAGTCCGCTCGCCTTCGACTTTCCGGGCCATGGGCGTTCGAGCGGAACGGAAAGCCTTAAAAGCGTGGCCGCCTATAGCGACTTCACCTATAGTCTGTGGCAGGCCTTAGGCGTACGCCCGGTGGTTATTATCGGCCATTCCATGGGCGGCGCCATTGCCATGGACCTGGCCCTCCGCCACGCGGATATGGTTGAGGGCGTCGCCCTGACCTGTACGGCGGCGAAGTTCAACATCTCGGATGAGCTTCTCGGCACTTGGCAGGCGGTGATGAAAGGCCGCCAGGGACAGCCCTTCACCAAGGTGTCGTGCTCACCTCAGACGCCGCAGGAGATTATCCAAGAAGGCTGGATGGAGCAGATCAAAACCGACCCGCGCGTCCGCTACTTTGATCTGCTGGCCTGCCAGCAGGTTGACCTAAGGGCGCAGCTAGGACAAATCGCCCTGCCCACGCTGGTGCTGGCCGGAGCGGACGACGCCACCACGCCAGTTGCTCAGGCAGAAGAGTTGCGGGATCATATTCCGAATGCACAACTGGCGGTCATTCCTGAGGCCGGACACTGGTTGCCACTCGAAAAACCGCAGGCCGCCTGCGATGCCATTCAGGCGTTCTTCAACTAGAGAGGAATAGCATGAGTATCAGTCGAAAAGCCGCGCTGGCCGGTGTCTACGAGCACCCGCTCCGTTGGGCCCCGCATAAAACCCAATACCAGATCATGGCCGAAAGCGCCCGAGGCGCTCTGGACGATGCCGGGCTGAGCATAAAAGACGTCAACGGCCTGTTTACCTCGGGTGTGGGCGGGATGGGGATTATCGCTCTGGCCGAGCACCTGAATCTCAACCCGGACTTCCTGGACTCCAACTCGATTGGTGGCTCGTCCTTTGTTTCGCATACGGCCCACGCCGCGGCGGCGATTGCCGCAGGTTACTGCGATGTTGCCCTGATTCTGTACGGCAGCAAATGGTCCTCGGACCGTTTTGCCGTTGGCACCGGAGGCGGCGGGAGTGGCGACCCGCCCGAACAGTTTGAAGGCTGCTACGGCCCGACAACCGTTGGCGACTATGCCCTGGCCGCGCAGCGGCATATGTACGAATTCGGCACGACCAGCGAGCAACTGGCCGAGATTGCCGTGGCTACGCGTAAACATGCCTCGCTGAATCCGCATGCAAAGTTTCGTGATCTGATCAGCGTTGACGACGTCCTGGCTTCACGCGAGGTGTCTTCACCGCTGCACCTGCTGGACTGCTGCATGATCTCCGATGGCGGTGGCGCCCTGGTTGTCACCTCTGCCGAACGGGCACGTGATCTCAGAAAGAAGCCCGTCTATCTCCTGAGTGCGGCAGAGTCCTGCGCCCATACCAGCGCCGGGGTGCGCGATATTACTGACGCGGCGGCCAAGCAGTCCGGCCCGAAGGCCATGGCACGAGCCGGGGTGAGTCAGAGCGACTTCGACATGGCCATGATCTACGACTCCTTCACCATTACCGTATGCATCACCCTTGAAAGCCTGGGGTTTTGTCAAAAAGGAGAAGGCGGGTCGTATGTCCAGAACGGTCGGATTGGTCTGGGCGGTGAACTCCCGATCAATACCGACGGCGGCGGGTTGTCCTCCAACCACCCCGGTATGCGCGGAATTTTTTTGGTGATCGAGGCGGTCAAGCAGTTGCGGGGCGAGTGTGGAGAGCGCCAGGTCAAGGATTGTGCACTCGCCTTTTGTCATGGAACGGGCGGAACGCTCGGGCTCCGGCACAGCGGAGCCTCTCTGGTCCTCGGCGTATAGCCGCGGTCCAGTAATGAGGTAGTGATTATGGCTGATGAAAAAAAGAAACCGAACCGCCCGGTCCCACGGGTAGATGAAGAGTCGCGACCGTTCTGGGAAGCCTGCGCCCGGCATGAACTGTACGTTCAGAAATGTCGGGCGTGTGGAACGGTCTTTTACTATCCGCGCGCCTTTTGCCCGGAAAACCTGTCGCAGGACTTTGAGTGGCTGCGCTGTAGCGGCAGGGGGACCGTCTACACCTTTACGATTACCCGTCAGAATCAAAGTGCGGGCTTTCGCAACAAAGTGCCCTATGTCATGGCCTATGTCGAGTTGGAAGAAGGGGTGCGAATGCTGACCAATATCGTGGACTGTGACCCGGAGAGCGTCACCATCGGCATGCCGGTCGAAGTCACCTTCGAGGACGTGACGCCGGAAGTCTCGGTGCCGCTGTTCAAGCCTGCCACCGAGTAACGAGTCAGACGGGTTGGATAAGCGTCGCGTGAGCTGACAACGCGGTTCGCCTCTCCCAGGAGGGGTTCGCTTTGCATTGCCACACACGTTCGCTTCTGGCACTATAGGCAATTCGCGACCGAAAAAACTTCTTCGACAAAAGGAGATAGAAAAGCCTGCTTCGCTCGCCGGCTCTCAGATATCCCATGGCACGAGTAATTGATCTTCATCTCCATTCTGAAGCCTCGGACGACAGCCGCGCGCCGGTTGAGGCCTACCTCAAGTGGCTGGCCCGCAAGCGAGACGAACGGCCGCTGGACGGCATCGTGTTGACCGAGCACCGCCAGTTTAACACCCAGAGTGACTACCGGGCGCTTGAGGACAAGTATGGCATGCTAATCCTCAAAGCCTCTGAGGTCGAAACCGAGTACGGGCACGTGCTTGTGTATGGGGTCAGCGATGCGATGCTGCAACGCTTCGACTTTTCCAACGTCCGGCTGCGGGCCCAAGAGTTGATTGACGAAGTGGCGCGCATGGGCGGTGTAGCCATGCCGTGTCACCCTGGACGGCCCACTATTGGCTTGATTGAGCACTATGAGAACCGTCCTCCGCTTGAGGGAGTTGTTGGCGTCGAAGCCCTGAACGGCGGAAGCAAAAAAGGCGAGAACGAGCGCGTTGCTGAGCTTATCGATACGTATGGCTACCATGCGTTTGGGGGAAGTGATGCCCATCTGGTGAGTTTTGTCGGGATTTGTGCCACCAAGTTTGAAAAAGAGATTACGAATACCGAAGAGTTGGTTGAGGCGCTACGAACGGGCGGTTACCGTCCCGTTGATTTTCGTGTCCGGCGCGCCTCGGCCCAGCCGGTAGCCAGTGGTACCTAGAGGAGATACGGATGGCGCTTGAATTTGATCGGTCCATCTTAGGCCAAGTGTTTGACGAGACGGACTTTCCACCGGTTGAGAAGGACGACCTCTTACAATTTGCGGACGCGCTGGGAGAGACCAACCCGCTCTACACCGATGAAGCAGTAGCGGCGAATGGGCCGTATGGCGGCCTTGTTGCGGCCCCGACCTATGTAACCCGGCTCCGTCCCAAAAAAATGACGCCCGAGCATATGCCACGCTTTGGCAAGGTCGGCTTTGACGGCGGACGTGACGTTGAAATTTTCGCCCCGGTCCGGCCCGGCGACCGGCTAAAAATGGTCAGCACCATACACGATATTTACGAGAAAACCGGGCGCAGTGGCTCCATGTATTTCATCGTCCTGCGGAATGAGATCACAAACCAGGACGGCCAGAAGATTGCTGTTGTTGACCATAGGATTATGCAGCGATGAAGACACTCTATTTTGAAGAGGTCGAAGAAGGCGATGAGTTGCCCCCTATCGACCTGCTCCTGACCAAAGACTTTGTCCGCACATACGCCAAGACGGCCAGCATGGATTTCCCGCGTTTCACAGATGATGAAGGGGCGCGTCAGGAGGGCCTGCCGGGCATGATCGCGCCGGGGGTCTTAAGTATGGGGCTGCTGGCTCGACTGATCGGCGAGTGGAACCAAGCGGCGCAGATTACCCGGATCGGCACGACGTTTCGCAGTCCGGTCCTGCCTGACTGTCATATTCACCTGCTGGGCTTTGTCACGCAAAAGGATGCAGAGCAGCATACGGCGGAGTGCGATATCTGGATGGAGAACGATGATGGAGAACGCTGGGTCATTGGAACGGCAACCGTTGTGTTGCCAACCAGAAACTCCTAGGGGACAGTATTCAGAGAGTAGAACAATGCAAAAAAGACGACTTGGCAGTGTGATGGTTCTCTGTTTGGTCAGTATGCTCGGACTTGGCCCGTACATACCAACAGCCCTTGCTCAAAATGGAGCTATGCAGCAGGGGCTGAATGACTCCCTGGACACGCTTGACACCGTCATCCCCGCGTACGAACCATCTGTTTTTGAACCCTTTAATGAGAAAATGTTCTCCTTCAACATCTGGATGGACGAACATATCCTCCGACCGGTTGCCCGTTCCTATGCCGGGGCTGTGCCGGAGCCTGCGCGGCTCGGTGTACGCCGTTTTTTCGACAATATCGGTGTCGTGCCGCGCTTCGCCAATAGTCTCTTTCAGCTCAAGCTGGATGGCGCGGCGCGGGAAGCCGGACGCTTTGTGATCAATTCGACGATTGGGGGTCTCGGCTTTTTCGACGTTGCCAAAAATCAGTTTGGGCTCGAAAGGAGCGCAGAAGATTTTGGTCAAACGCTCGGGAAGTATGGCGTGGGACCAGGGCCGTATCTGGTGCTGCCCTTTATCGGACCTTCCACAGTGCGTGATGCCATTGGCCAGGTGGCTGACGGAGCCATGGACCCGAAGACATATCTTTTATCCACGGTCGAAGTCACAGCCACGGATGCGGGCACGGTGCTCACCAATGCGGTCAACGAACGCTCCCTCAATCTCGAACTCTTCGAGAGTGTGGACCGCTTCTCCCTGGATATGTATAGCGCAGTGCAAGACTTCTACCTGCAAAATCGGGAGAGGCAAATCGCAGAATAAGCATCCGACCGCTTGAAAACATCGGGAAGACAACGACTGGAGTGTCGAGGAGCGTGATGGTGAGTAGAACTCTCCTTTTGGTGATGGGTCTTCTTTTTCCGCAGCTTGGCTGGGCAGATTCTCCGGCGGAGGTAGCCAAACGGCTGATTTCCACCATGCAATCGTGCGGCCAGGAGTTTGGTTCTCCCTCAGCCCCTCCACAGTGCACCAGTGAAGAGATTGAAAAAAACCTGGCCATTGTTCAACTGTCGCGCTGGCTGATGGGACCGCACTGGGACACCCTCGGCCAAGAGAAGCAGGACGATTTCATCGGTCTCCTCACGCGCTTGTTGCGTGAGTTGGCTTATCCGAGAGCGTCGGAATTTCTGGCGGACACGCAATTCGAATACGGCGATACGCAGTTACATGGAAATGAAGCGCTGACTGAGGTCTCGGTCGTGAATCCGGACGAAGGGCGTGTGACCATCGGGTTTCGGCTCAACCAGTCGGAGGGCGTGTGGAAGATTTGGGATGTCCGGCTTGACGGGGTCAGTATGGCGAGCAACCTGCGCAAGCAGGTACAATCGCTCATGTCCAAACAGTCCTACGAAGAGTTGGTGGAGCGGATGCAGCGGACAATCGCGAACGCCAAGACCGAAGAGGCCGGATAACAGCGGACCTCTCAGACTCTCTCCTCCGCTTGAGTAACCGCCATAGCTAGGATAGGCTGCTCGGCTCAACAGAGGACTGGCAGGACTTGTGCTGGGTATGGGGAACCTGGCGACGACGTTAGCAGATATCGTGACCCATCCCCCTAGCCTACATACGTTCTCTGTCCTCTCCGTTCTAGCACACTTTATGAGTGGAGACCTTATCCGTGCAGGCGATCCCCCCGTCTTTTAAACAACGCCTCGTTGCCCTGGAAAAACGGGCTCTACGAGCTTGTGCTCGGGGAATCGTTTCATACGCAAAGACGGCCCTGGCTGGCTGTCTGCTGCTTACTGTTGCGGCCTCACTCTACACCGCACGACATCTCGAACTCGTCACCGGCCGGAATGATTTGATTTCGACCGAAAAGCGCTATCTGCAACTCGATGAGGAATATTCCGAAGAGTTTGTCGGCGTCGACCAGGTGGCCGTGGTTGTTGAACCGCAAGACATTCCGCAGGGCAAAGCCTTTGTGACGCGCCTGGGTAAACGACTCGCCCAGGAGCAGGAGCATATTGCTGAGATTTTTTACCGAGTGGACGTTTCCTCCTTAGAGGGCAAAAAGCTGCTCTACCTGCCGGCTGAGGATTTACGCGACTTACAGCGGAGTCTTGAAGACTCGCAAGAGATTATTCACGAGCTGCTGACGAACCCCGGCCTGAATACGCTGTTCGAGGCGATTAACACCCAAGTCAGTAGTGCCGTTGTTTCGCATCTGGTTGACGACTTCCTCGGGCTGGGAGCCCCACTGGATGAAGACTCCGGTGAGTTCTCCGACTCTCAGTTGTCCTTCCTCACCGCCTTATTACAAGAGATCGCACGGGCGCTGTACGGACAAGACTACCGCTACCGTTCTCCCTGGGCTGAGTTTTTTGGTGGGACCGCACAGCTCGATGACGACGGCTTCCTCATTGCCGAGAACCGCAAATACATGTTCCTCATGGTCGAGGCGAAAGAAGACGCCACTGCTGGCTTCAACGACCTTCAGGATTCGATGGCGGCTATTCGGCAGGCGATTGCCGACCTCAAAGTGGAGTTTCCGGGCCTGGATGCCGGTGTCACCGGCACAAAGGCGCTGGGCAATGACGAAATGCTCAGCGCTCAGCACGATACGGCCGTGGCAACGGTAGTGTCCCTATCGGGTATTGCGCTCCTCTACCTGCTCTTTTTCCGACGCATTCGGCATCCGCTCTTCATTGTCTCATCGCTCATGATCGGCCTGAGTTGGACGCTGGGTTTCGTCACGCTCTCAGTTGGTCATCTGACGATTATTACCGTCTTCATCGCGCCCATGTTGCTCGGCTTGGCCGACGACTTCGGCGTCCACTTCATGACCCGCTATGAGGAAGAGCGTGGCAAGGGGAAGAACCAAGCCGAAGCCATTACCATCGTGTTCGAGCAGACCGTCCCCAGTATTATTGCGGGGGCGTTGACCACCTCGCTCGCCTTTTTTGCGGTCATACTGGCGGACTTTCGCGGGGTTCAGGAACTCGGCATCATTTCGGGCGGAGGGATCCTGCTGTCCGTTCTCGCAATCCTGACTTTCCTGCCAGCCTTGATCGTCGGGATGGATGCGTTCTGGCCCTGGCGTGTTCCCGTGGGACAGCAGACGGTCTTACAGACAACGTTTTCCGGGTTGGGCAAATATGTCGAACGGAAGAGAAGTCTCCTTTTCGGAATCGCCGGACTTGGAACGGTGGCGGGACTCCTGGCTCTGCCGTGGGTCTCTTTTGACTATAATCTGCTGAACCTCCAGGCACACGGCACAGAGTCGGTTGAATGGGAAAAGCGTATTATTGAAAACTCCGAACGTTCGTCCTGGAACGCCTTGGCAACAGCACCGACGCCAGAAGCGGCGCGTCAAAAGGCTCAAGCGTTCGCGGCGCTGCCCAGCGTGGAAACCGTTGAGAGCGTTGCGTCACTACTTCCGGACGGACAACAGGAACGTCTCCATATCCTGACAATCATCCGCCCGCTGCTGAGTGAACTCCCGCCGCTCCGTAATAATCCTCAGGAGGTGGAGGTCGAGCAACTCGAACTGACCCTGGATAAGCTCCGTCTCAAAATTCGCGATCAGGAAAACGGCAGTGCAACGCTCCTGCACGAGGCGCGCCAACACCTCCTGGCCGTTTTTGAAGCGATCCGAACGCTGCCCGAACAGAACGTCCAACAGCGTCTGGACCTTTTTCAGGACGCGCTATTTCTCGACTTTCAGGATAAATGGTCCCTGCTCAGTAATAACCTGTCTCCGGATGGACCGATCACCTTTGCCGATGTCCCGCCTCAGTTGCGTAGCCGTTTTGTCAGCCGGGACGGCCAGCGATTTCTTTTACAGATCTATCCCAAGGAAAATATCTGGGAGCGCGAGCCACTGACGGAGTTCATTCGGCAGTTACGTACGGTTGATCCCGATGTTACCGGTTCCCCGATTATTGGCTACGAGTCTATTGGGGCGATGCAGAACGGCTATATTGAGGCGGCCTGGTATGCGTTTCTCGCCATCCTGGTTGTCACCTTTTTAGCGCTCCGACGTGTCACGGATGCCCTGTTGGCCATCCTGCCGCTCGGTCTGGGTATGATCTGGACCGCGGGCCTGATGTGGCTGTGGGACGTGCAATTTAATCTCGCCAATATGGTTGCCGCCCCCCTGATTATTGGTATCGGCGTGGAGAATGGTATCCATCTCGTCCATCGTTTCCGGGTAGGCCGAGACGTCTCGGTCGTCAGCTTGATCGCCGGCAGTACCGGTCAGGCGGTTGTACTATTCTCACTGACGACTATGGTCGGGTTTGGCAGTCTCATGGTCGCTCAGTACTATGGTATTTTCAGTATGGGCCTGCTGCTGAGCCTGGCAGTCGGGAGTGTTTTGGTCGCCTCCATTGTGGTCTTACCGCTGCTTTTATATGAGTCTATTGAGTCTGTTGAGTCCATTGGGTCCTTTGCGTCTGACCCAATGGACCCAATAAACCCAACAGACCCAACGGACTCTCATGGTTAGCGGCTCCCAGTTCGTGCAACACCTCAGGAATGCCGGCTTCGATTTTTTCACCGGGGTGCCCTGCTCCTTGGTCAAGAGTGTGATTGCCACGCTTGAAGAACGGGGCGGCTATATTGCCGAGACACGCGAAGATGCGGCGGTGGGCCTGGCGGCAGGAGCCTATATGGCCGGCAAACAACCCGTTGTCATTATGCAGAACTCGGGCCTGGGGGTCTGCCTGAACGCGCTGTCTTCTCTCAGTCTGATCTATGCGCTGCCCTGTTTACTGTTGATTACGTGGCGCGGCTATCAGGGTAAAGACGCGCCGGAGCATATCATTATGGGAGACATTCTGCCCGAGCTGTTATCCACCCTGAAGATTCCGTATCGGGTGCTGGAAGAACACACCCTTGAGGACGCGATTGGCTGGGCTGCCTCAACCCTGAAGCAGACAAGTCGCCCAACGGCGCTGGTTCTCCCGCCTGGAGTTGCCGCATGAAATTGGCCCAGGCCCTGAGTGTGGTTGTGCCGGTCTTACAGGACGCCCTGGTTGTCCATGCGAATGGGTTTATTTCGCGTGAGTCCTTCAATATTGAGGATCGGCTCGGCAATTTCTATATGATCGGCTCAATGGGCCTCGCCTCATCCATTGCGCTCGGCGTGGCCCTGAGTAAACCTGAGCGGCGCGTGGTCGTCTTTGACGGGGATGGCAATGTCCTCATGAATATGGGCTCACTGGCTCTGATCGGCGCGCAGCAGCCGCGCAATCTGGTTCACCTTGTTTTTGATAACGAAGTTTACGGTTCGACGGGCAACCAGCCGACGATCTCCAGTCGCGTGGCGCTCGACGAAGTGGCGCGAGCGAGCGGCTATGTCGAGACACGGCGCGCGGAGGATGCCGACCAACTGCGCGGCGCGGCGCAGGACCTGCTGGTGCGAGATGGCCCGTCCTTTCTGCTGATTAAAATTGAGCCGGACCGGCAAGAGCGTCACATTGGTCGTATTACGCACGAGCCACAGCACATTGTCAGACGCTTTATGGAGGCGATTCATCAGGACGTGTAGGCCTCATTCTAACTCTCCGTCCCTCGCGGTTTCACGATGCAACAATACATTCTTCTGAATCCCGGCCCCGTCAACGTTTCTCCGCGTGTCCGGCAGGCCCTCCTGCGCGGAGACCTATGCCATCGGGAAGAAGAGTTTTCCGACCTCCTGGCTACGGTTCGCGCCAATCTGCTGCAGGCGTTTGCCCCGCAAGGCTATACCGCGGTGGTGGTGAGCGGCTCGGGCACCCTGGCGGTTGAGGCCATGGTCTCATCGGCTCTGACAGAGGGAGGCAAGCTCCTGGTGACTAACAACGGCGTCTATGGTGACCGGATGCGCCAGATGGCCGAAGCCCACCGTATCCCGACCGTAGAATTAAGCTATGCCTGGACTGAAGCCCCAAGCCCGGAGCAAATTGAATCCACCCTGAGAAATGACCCCACTATCGCGGCGGTAGCCCTGGTCCAGCATGAGACCACCACTGGCCTGCTTAACCCGGTGACGGAAATTGGCCGTGTTGTACGTCAGGCGGGGCGGCTGTTTCTGCTTGACGCGGTGAGTGCGCTTGGTGGTGAAGACCTCGATGTTATGCGCGATAGCGTGGACCTGTGTGCCTGTACGGCCAACAAATGTATCCAGGGCCAACCGGGTGTTGCCTTTGTGTTGGTTCGGAACGAAGTCATGGCGGCTATGCAGGACTATCCCCGGCGTTCGCTATACCTCCACCTGCCGCTGCACTGGGAGGCGCAGGAACGCCGCAGTATTCCATTTACGCCAGCCGTCCCGGCCTGGTATGCGCTGGATGCCGCTCTTGATGAACTCCTGGAGGAAACCCCTGCGGGACGAGTCGAACGCTACCGTCAGGCTGCCCGGTTCCTACGCGCCGGCTTTGCGGAGCTCGGACTCTCTTTCCTCCTTCCCCCGGAATCACGCTCCAACTCCCTGACCTCGCTGGTCTTGCCCCAGGGTATTTCGTATCCCCGTTTGCATGACGATCTCAAACAGCGTGGCTTTGTCATTTACGAGGGACAGGGAAAACTCAGAACCAATATTTTCCGAGTTGCCAATATGGGGCACCTGACCCTGGACGATTTTCGGCGTTTTCTCGATTCCCTCAAAGATGTGTTATCAGGCGGGAGGCCATGAAAGCGATTATCCTCGCGGCTGGTGTGGGCAAACGATTTCGGGCCATCACCGACCATCGGCCCAAATGTTTGATTCGGGTCGGTGGCAAAACCTTGCTCGAACGCACCCTCACCGCTTTAGGAGCTGCTGGGGTCCGAGAAGCAGTCATCGTGATCGGCTATCGTGGGGACATGATTGTCGAAGAAATCGGTGAGCGGTGCGGCGGCGTGAGTGTGCGCTATATCCGGAACCCACAGTACGAAAAGGGCGCCATCCTGTCGCTCTGGAGCGCACGCCAAGATTTCGACACCGACCTGCTGATTATGGATGCCGATGTACTGTTCCCGGTGCGTTTGCTGAAGCGCTTGGTGCAATCCGGACACGCGAGCTGTTTCTTGCTTGACGCGAGTTCCGAGAATACCGGCGAAGAACAAATGCTGCTCACCCGGGCCGGGCGGGTGCTGACGATTATCCGGGGCGGCGCAGGCGACTACGAGCTGGTAGGCGAGTCGGTCGGTTTTCTCAAAGTCGCCCAAGACGCCGCACCACTCCTCCGTTCTGTTCTCGACGATTGTGTGGCTCAGGGCCGAGACACGATCGAGCACGAAGAAGCCTTCCCGGCGTTTCTGGCCCAGCACCATGTCGGCTTTGAGCGGGTTGACGACCTGCCCTGGACGGAAATCGATTTTCCGCACGACCTCGAACACGCCGAACGCGACATCCTCCCCGCTATCGAACGCCTCGACGCGGGTGAGGAGGAGGATTAGGGGTTAGGGGTTGGGGATTGGGAGACGGAGGCCAGGCAACCACAGGGGGTTGCCCCTACGATTTGCATTCCCTCTCCCTCCAGGGGAGAGGGCTAGGGTGAGGGGGCTTCTGTGCCGTTAGAGAACAGGGAGGGACTGGCTGCCCGCTATCTCATCGTCAACGGGGACGACTTCGGCCTGTCCGCTCAGGTCAATGCCGGCATATTGCACGCCCATCAGCGGGGCATTCTGACGAATACCAGCCTCATGGTCACGGCTCCGGCCTGGGAGGAAGCGGTCGAGTTTGCCCGCTCGACACCGAGCCTCGGGGTTGGACTGCATGTGACATTAGTCCAGGGGCGGGCTGCTCTCTCCCGACAGCACCTCCGCGTAATCATCGACAGCGAGGGGAATTTTACCCACGATCCAACCTGGGCCGGCTTGCGCTATTACTTTTCCCAGCAAGCGCGGGAAGAAATCCGGGCCGAGTGCCGAGCCCAGATTGAACGTTTTCTGGAAACGGGCCTCCCCCTGTCCCATATTGATGGACATCTCAATATCCATATGCACCCGGTCGTTATGGACGCTCTCCTGGCGCTCGCACAGGAATACCATATTCCGGCTATGCGCCTGACCCGAGAGAGCCTGACGACCAGCCTGATGCTCGATCCGCGCCACGCTTTGAGGAAACGCTGGGAATCCTTTGTCTTTACATCTCTTGCCCGGACGACAGAAAAGAAGCTGCATAATGCTTTTATTCCCCACCCGGATCATCTGTTTGGCCTGCATCAAAGTGGCGCTGTGGATGAATCGTACCTGCTCGGCCTGCTTCCGCGACTCCAAGCCGGCGTAACGGAACTGTACTGCCATCCGGCCCGCCTACCCTGTCCTGAAACCGAACGGTGGACGCCAACCTATAGCAGAGATGTTGAGCTTGCGGCCCTCACGAGTCCGGCGGTGCGAGCGGTAGCCGCGGAAGAGAATATCCAGTTCGTTAATTACCGTGATCTCCCGTCGCTTCGTATGGGCGCGGGGGATTAACCGACGCGGACCATTCGACCGTCTTTCTGGAGCCGGAAGGTATACTCCCGCCAGCGGACGGTGTTGCCCCGCAGGCTGACGCACCAGACAATAAAAGAGAGCGGGTCCGTGAGGAGGGTCAGCAGAATAGCGGGACGCGGCAACGTCGATTGCAGAAAGGCAGTGTTCATCAGAGCGGCGGTCAGGAGGCGGACTGCTATGACGCCGAGGGCGAGCACGGTCATCTCGAAAGACGACCAAAAACAGAGCAGACTCACATAGGCCCAGACCGTGCCAAACGTCACAACCGTACTAATATAGCCGCCGGGACGACAGTTTCGTTGCGTTCTCGCCCAGCGCAACTGATGGGAAAATAACCCACGCAGCGAGCTCGCATCGGGACGGGTTTCAACAACGGTGGGCAGGACCCGCAGCCGATAGCCGGCCTGGCTAATCAGATACCCCAGGTAATAGTCATCCGCCAGATAATCGGACAGCCTGGCAAATCCCCCAATAGCGTCGAGGCAGGCGCGTTTGAGCGCCATGGTTGCGCCGAAGGCATACGCGGGCCGCTCGACCTGGCTGCCAATCACGACTTGGGTGGTAAACGTCGTGTTGATCATGAGCGATTCCAGCAGGGCCGGCAGGGGCTGTCCGGAACCACCGCGATACACACAGGTGACCAGGCCTGTTTCCGCCTGCGTTAAGGGGGGGATAATTGCCCGCAAGTAATCGGGCTCAACACAGACATCACTGTCGGTAATGACGAGATAGTCATACTTCATCTGTGGCGTCAGATAGTGCAGGGTGCTGACCTTGTAATTGGTCCCGATCACAGCAGACGCAACAACCAGAGTAATATCGCACTGGGGAAAATCGTGCTGCACTTTCTTGACAATGGCCACCGCCGGGTCATTAGGGTCGCGGACGCCACACAGGATTTGAAAGGTCGGGTAATCGAGTCGACAAAAGCTCGCCAGACTGTCGTACAAATCGGGCGGTGCGCCTTTGAGTGGCTTGAGAATAGTAACTGAGGGAAGGGCCGGACCGAGGGCCGGACGCGGACGGAAAAAACGCCACGCCGCATAGATACTAAGGAGATAATAGACCAAGGCAATACACAGCAGGCCAGCCAGGAACCAGAAGGCAAGCAGAGGCATGGCGTCAGACACGGTCTCCTCCCGGTCACGTGTGAGGCAGATTGCATTGTCTGGCAGCCTGAGGACAACCCACCCCGACCCTACGGGCCACCCCTCCGAGGAGGGGAGCAGAATATCCCCTCTTGGGAGGGGTGCCGCGCCAGCGGCGGGGTGGGTTTGACAGACAGTCGCGCCCGGCACCCACCCGAATATTTGGCGGAACTCAGAAAAGGCCCTACTCGCTACCCCCTGCTAACCACACACGTCCCGGACTCATCAGGCAGCCGCAGAAGACGTGGTGCTCATCTCCCGCCGTTTTCGCATGGTGCGGAAAAAATCTTTGCCTTCCTGCCACATGCGTTTCCGCTCCTCGGGATCACGTGCCATCTTTTTTACGGCTTTGAAGATGTAACGCGGGCGGAGGTAATACGAGCGGTAAAATTTCTCAACCGTTTCAAAAATTTCTTCCCCAGACAGGTTGGGGTAGTTGATCACGCACTGCTGATAGCCTGACTCACCCACCATATCCTCGGCCTTGATATAGCCGTTATCAAGGGCGAAATCGTAAAAGGCGGTGCCAGGATAGGGGGAAGCCAAAGAGACCTGAATGGTTTCCGGATTCATCTCTCGAGCGAAACGCATGGTCTCCTGCATGGTCTCACGGGTTTCTCCCGGCAGGCCCAAAATAAAGGTGCCGTGGATCAAGATGCCAAGCTTGTGGCAGTCCTGAGTAAAACGCCGCGAGGTTTCGAGGGCCACGCCTTTTTTAATATTCTTGAGAATGGCCGCATTCCCGGACTCATAGCCGACCACAAACAGCCGCAGCCCACCATCTTTCAGCACCTTGAGGGTCTCGTAGTCAACATTGCCACGCGCGTTGGTGGACCAGCACAGGCCGAGGGCGCCCATCTTTTTTGCGATCTCGCGCGCCCGTTTCGGGTCGGCGGTAAACGTATCGTCATCAAAAAAGACCTCTTTCATACCCGGAAAGAGGCGCTTCATTTCCTGCACTTCCTCAATGACATTGCCTACTGAGCGGGTGCGGTAGGAATGGCCGGTAGTCACCTGCGGCCACAGACAAAACGTGCAGCGTGCCGGACACCCCCGTCCGGTATACAACGACACATAGGGATACTGGCAATACGGGCTATTATACTTGCGGAAGTCCAAATCACGGTCATAAATCTGGGTGACAAAGGGCAACTGGTCGAGCTCTTCATCGGTGAGCGTCGGACGTTCGAGATTGTGATGGATCTGTCTGTCCTGGCGATAGCTGATGCCGCGAATGTCCTGCCAGTCCCATCCTTCGGCAACCTCTTTCATGGAGTAGTCAAACTCTTTGCGCGCGACAATATCGATGGCTTCCGAGATCTGTAAGGTCCCCTCCGGCTCGGCCGTGGCCTGACCGCCTACAAACGCGATGCGACAGTCCGGATTTTTTTCTTTGATCAACTCGGCGGTCTGCGCGTCCAATTTCACCGACGGCGTACTGGTGTGTAACACAACAAAGTCGTACTCCTTGGCGATATCAACGGTCTGCGCCTGATTCAGCCCTTCGGGCGGCGCGTCCAGCACGCGGCTGTTCTCGATCATACCAGCCGGATAACACAGCCAGGTCGGATACCAGAACGACCAGACCTCACGAGTCGCCTGATAGCGGGAGCCTGCTCCCCCATCGAAATTTTCATATGCAGGCGGATTCAAAAACAATGTACGCATGCGTGCATCTCTCCTTCCCCGCCGCAGCCTTCACGAGCGCGCCGGTTCTGCCGAAGGCATGGTATTATACACAGGAAAAGAAGGAAAGCGAGTAGTGCTTGACCTAGCACCTTTACTCTGATTTGGGACAGGGGGTAATAGGTCCGGTAGGCCGAGATACCTGAGAGAAGATGGCAAGCCGAAGTCTCCGCGTCTTGGCTCTTCCCAAACGTGTTTAATTCAGTATAATCTTATCGCATGCACTCTGTACGTACAGGCAAATGGAGAGAAATTCTGATGAGGGAGGTAGTATGAGCAAGCTCAAGTGGTGGCAGCCCTATCTTTTCGCAAGTGTATTTACCTTGACAGGAGTGTCTGTGGTCGGCGCACAAGAGGCGGAGCCACAAGAACCGGCCGAAGCACAGGCCACCGGGTCGCAAGAGCAGATCCTAGAACTTGGAGAACTCAGGGTGGTCGGCTCCCGTGTGGCGGGCCGCTCGGCCCAGGAGTCGGCGGTACCGGTTGATGTCATTCAGGGCGAAGACTTGCAGACCTACGGTATTCGGGACATGGACTCGCTGCTGTCCGCGACCGTCCCCTCCTATAACGTGAGCCAGGAGCCCATCAGCGACGAGGCTACCTTCGTTCGGCCGGCCACGCTACGCGGCCTGCCGCCGGACTCCACATTGGTGCTGGTCAACGGCAAACGCCGCCACCGGGGGTCGGTGATTAACTTCCTGGGTGCTCCGAACTCCAGAGGATCGCAGGGGGCCGATATCTCCAACATCCCGTCCATTGCCCTGGAGCGCGTTGAAGTCCTGCGCGACGGCGCCGCGGCCCAGTATGGCTCGGACGCCATTGCCGGCGTGCTGAACTTCAGGCTCAGGGAAGACACCGAGGGTCTGACGGTCCAGACGAGCTACGGGCAGAACTACCACGGCGACGGGGACAAGGTGAACGTGGCCGCCAACCTGGGGGTGCCGTTAACCGAGCGCGGTTTTGCCAATTTCAGCTTTGAGTTCAACAACGTGGACGAAACCAGCCGTAGCGTACAGCGCAGCGATGCCCGAGGCTTGATCGAGGCCGGCAACATGGATGTGCGCCGGCCCGCAGCGCAGATCTGGGGCGCACCCGAGATTCAGTACGACTACAAGTTTTTCGGCAACCTGGGGTTTGATTTGGAGGAGATCAACAGTCGCCTCTATGCCTTCGGTAACTATGCGGAGCGCAAGGTCGAGGGCGGCTTCTACTTCCGTAATCCCAATACGCGCAACGGGGTGTTCCGCGGTCCCGGCAACCTCCACAAAATTATCGACATTGGAGACGGTTTCGACCCGAGGCCCATCTCGGAGGGCGGAAATTTGCTCGAAAACGGCTTATCCAACCGCTGCCCTGAAGTACAGAAGCACCCGGCGGCCGATTACTCGAACGTGTCGCTGCCCGACCATTGCGCCATGTTCAACACCCAGTTTCCGGGCGGCTTCACCCCGCGCTTCGGCGGCTACGTGCAGGACTGGAGCATCGCCTTCGGCCTGCGCGGGACGCTGGAGGACCTGGAGGGCGCCTATGCGATGCTCAACGGCTGGTCCTACGACGTGAGTGCCTACTTCGGCGAGAACAGTGTTGACTATTTCATGCTCAACACGATCAACCCGCAACTCCTGGCGGTCAACAGGGTCGTTCCGACGGAATACCGTCCCGGCGGTGTGAGCCAGACTGAAAAGACGTTTAACCTGGACATTTCCAAACCATTTGATGTCGGTCTCTTCTACTCCGACCTGAATATGGCCTTTGGCTTCGAGTACCACATCGAAGAGTACGAGGTGAAACTCGGCGGGGAAAACGCCTGGTACGTAGCCCCCGACAACCGGCTGACGGCGCAGGGTCTCGGCGTCGGCTCGAACGGGTTCACCGGATTCGGACCCAACATCATCGGCGATCATCAGCGGAATAACTATGCCCTCTACATGGACCTGGAAGCCGAGGTAATTAAAAATATAACCCTCGGCGTGGCCGGCCGGTATGAGAACTTTGACAAGCCGATCGGCGAGTCCGTCAATGGGAAGGTGTCGGCCAGATGGCAACTGCTGGAAATGCTGGCCATGCGCGGTGCGGTCAGCTCGGGTTTTCGCGCCCCAACACCTGGCCAGGCCAATGTGAACAAAATCACCACGTCCTTTGACGCCGAGCTTGGCGGGCTGATAGACGACGCCACCTTTCCTGCCCACCATCCGGCTTCGGCTTTCTTCGGCGCCAGCGATTTGACCCCGGAAAAATCCGTCAACTACTCGGCGGGCATTGTCTTCAACGTGGCCGATGTCGATGTCACCGTCGACTACTACCGTATCAAGATGCAGGACCGCATCGTCCGCAGCAGCCGATTTAATGTTGCGGACGAACTCGCCAAGCGGGGCATCACCCGGGCGGAATTCGACGCAGCGGTCGGGCCGAACCAGATCTCGGTGCTCCGCTTCTATACCAACGACTTCGACACCACCACCCAGGGCGTTGATGTGGTAGCGACCTATCCGTTGCAATCGGTTGCTGGCTTCACTCAATTCACGCTTGTCGCGAACTGGAATAAGACCGAGGTGGACAGCCGGACTCCGGAGTTCATCAGTGATAAGCTTGTACGACAAATCGAAGAGGGCCTGCCGCAGTTCCGGTTCTCGCTGACGGCCGATCACAACTGGGGACCGTGGCGCTTCCTGTCCCGTCTGTACTACTACGACCGCTTCCGCGACTACCCGACCGATAGCAGCTTCGGCTTTAATGCCGGCGAGCGCTTTCTGATGGATATGGAACTCTCGTACACCCTCCTGAACCTGCCGTTCATGGAGGCGGCCACCATCGCGGCCGGCGCGGAAAACATATTCGATCAGTATCCACGCAGGAACCCGCAAGCGGCTGGCGCTGGCCTGAAATACCCGGAAACCTCACCCTACGGCTTCAACGGCGGGTTCTACTACCTGCGAGCCGGATTCGAGTTCTAAGCACGGTCTGACGAGCATAGTTGCGATGAGGGGGGCGGGTTCATACCCGCCCCCCTTTATTATTGTTGTCAGGTTTCTATCCCCTCCTTTACCTCCTCCTTTTTAATAGGTAATGCAAAAGAGCGGGTTATCGGGGGTTGGTAGTGGAAAACAACGTCGGCGGACCCACCCCGCCGCTACGCGGCACCCCTCCAGGGAGGGGCTTATGCTGAACTTGACACCGGGAGCCAAATCTTCCCCACTCGGCGGACGAAGCCGCTTGATCTGAGGGCAAAACGGCCGATCAGAGGGCACGACGACGCTTTCTGGACCCGTCCTGGCGCACAGAAGGCCCTGGGTGTCTTAAAGCGTATAATCCTTCTTGGGAGGGGTGGCCCTGAGCTTGTCGAAGGGTCAGGGTGGGTTCTCGCCGGTCAGACAGCAACAGTTGTGCGAGGGCCTGTTGAGATGCAGCGCACGTCTGGGGGACAAGAAAGGAAGGGCAGCGATGAAGAAAGCGGGAATGCGAATATATGGCTTGACGGTCGCTCTGGTCTTCAGCGTAGGAGCTGCGCCGACCGGGGCGCAGGATGTGGGCCAACCAGAGCCGGTCGCAACAGCAGCGCAAGAGGCAGAGCCGCCAGAACAAGTCGTAGAACTCGGTGAACTCCAGGTGGTCGGCTCCCGCGTGGCGGGTCGTTCTGCCCAGGATTCTGCGGTTCCGGTGGACATCATCCAGGGCGAGGACTTGCAGACCTATGGCGTCCGGGACATGGACGCGCTGCTGTCAGCCACCGTGCCATCCTACAACGTCAACCGACAGCCTATCGGCGACGCGGCGACGCTCGTGCGCCCGGCCAACCTGCGCGGACTGTCACCGGACGCCACATTGGTGCTCGTCAACGGCAAGCGCCGCCACCGTTCCTCAGTGATTACCTTCCTGGGAGGCCATACCGCGGCGGGGGCGCACGCGCCCGATCTTTCCGTTATCCCGGCCATCGCGCTGGAGCGGGTCGAATTGCTGCGCGACGGCGCTGCGGCCCAGTATGGCTCGGACGCCATCGCCGGTATTTTGAACTTCAAACTCCGGGAAAACAGGGAGGGCCTGTCGGTTCACACAAGCTACGGGCAGAACTACCACGGGGACGGGGATGCGGTGAACGTGGCCGCCAACCTGGGCCTGCCGCTGACCGCCAACGGCTTTGCCAACTTCAGCTTCGAGTTCACCAATTCGGACGAGACCAGTCGTAGCGTGCAACGCGGCGACGCATTGGGTCTGATCGCAGCGGGCAATACGAACGTACGCCAACCGGCGGCGCAGATCTGGGGCTCGCCCGAGGTGCAGTATGACTACAAGTTTTTTGGTAACCTGGGTCTCGACCTGGAGGACCTCAATGCCCGCCTGTACGCTTTCGGCAACTATGCGGAACGTAAAGTCGAGGGTGGTTTCTTCTTCCGTAATCCCAACACGCGCGGTGGTGTCTTCAGGGGGGACCCGGATGAAAACGGAGACCCAACGATCCGCGTCGCCGACCTGTCAGACACCGGCCTGGGCTGCCCCACCGTGCCGGCGAACGCCGCAGCCGACTACAGCAATGTGAATCTCCCTGACCATTGTTTTATCTTTAACGAACGGTTTCCGGGCGGCTTCACGCCCCGCTTCGGCGGCTATATGCAAGACTGGAGCATCGCCTTCGGCCTGCGTGGAGAGTTGGAGAGCGCGTACGCGCTGCTGAACGGCTGGTTCTATGACGTCAGCGCCAGCTTCGGCCAACATAGCGCGGACTTCTTCATGCACAACACCATTAACCCGCAGCTCGCGGCCATGCGCACGAATATTCCGACATCGTACCGGCCCGGCGGATACCGCGAGTTCGACAAGGTATTCAACTTCGATATCTCCCGGCCGTTTGACGTGGGCCTGTTCTACTCTCCGCTCAATATCGCCTTTGGGCTGGAATACCGTGAAGAAGAGTTCGAGGTTAAAGCCGGCGAACAAAATTCCTGGTCTGTTGACGATAATCTTGCTCGCCAGGGATTTGGTATCGGCTCCAACGGTTTTCCGGGCTTCAGGCCGGATATTGCCGGCACGTTCAACCGGGGCAGCTATGCGGGCTATCTTGACCTGGAAGCCGAGGTGCTCAAGGACGTGCTCCTCGGTCTAGCCGGGCGGTATGAGGATTTTGAACGGGTGGGCGACACGCTGAACGGCAAGGCGTCGGTTCGGTGGCAAGCGCTGGACGCGGACCTAGTCCGGGTAGCTCTGCGCGGTTCGGTCAGCTCCGGTTTCCGCGCCCCGACCGTGGGGCAAGCCAACGTCCGCAACGTCTCAACCTCGTTTGCCGGAGGTATGCTGTCGGATCAGGCCACCCTGCCTCCGGACCATCCGATATCGGCCCTCAAGGGTGGCAAGAAGCTGGAGCCGGAAAAGTCCGTCAACTACTCCGTGGGCACCGTCTTCAGCGTGGGCAAGCTGGACGTAACCGTCGACTATTTCCGGATCAAGGTGCAGGGACGTATCCAGCAGGGAAGCCCACAACCATTAACCGACTCTGATATAACGACGCTGTTGGCCCAGGGCGTTCAAGACGCGAGCAGTTACTCGGCCGTAGTGTTCTTCTCCAATGCCTTGGACACCACCACGCAAGGTGTTGACGTGGTGGCAAGCTATCCACTCACGACTTTTGCCGGCCACACCCAGTTCACCCTTGTGGGAAATTGGACCGACACCAAGATCGACAGCTTCGACTCTGACGTCATCGTTAGTGGTGAACGGTTCATGCTTCGTAACAACCTGCCGGAGTTCCGTTTCACGCTGACTGCCGACCACACCTGGGGGCCGTGGCGGCTTCTGGTCCGACAGCATTACTTCGACGGGTTTTGGGACGATCAGTTGAATACCGGGCTTGCACTAGCCAGTAAATCCGGTGAGCGCTGGCTTACGGACGCGGAACTCTCGTACACGTTCCTGAACCTGCCGTTCATGCAGGCGGCGACAGTCGCGTTTGGCGCGGAAAATCTGTTCGATCAGTATCCTGCCAGAAGCCCGTATGCACGGGTCGTCGGCTATAAATATCCGCCCTCCTCGCCGTACGGCTTCAACGGCGGCTTCTACTATCTGCGGGCCGGGTTTGAGTTCTGAGCACAGTTTGACAAGCATGGCTACAAAAAGAGAGGGTGTTCATATCCGTCCCTCTTTTCCTTTTGTCTGATTTCTATCGTCCCCTCAAAACGGTAATGGTGTCGTAGCGAGAATCCGTTATCAGAAAGAGAAGTGGTGAAGAAATCGAGAACGTGGACATACGGCCCGCTGATCGCCCTGTTCCTCAGCCTGGGAGCCGCGCCGGCCGGAGCCCAGGACGTGCCCTCACAGGCGGCACAGCAAGAACAAGAAGGAGTCCTCGAATTGGAAGGCCTCAGGGTGCTGGGCTCCCGGAATGAAGCGCGCTCGGCACGGGATTCGCTGGTGCCGGTGGATGTTATTCAGGGCGAAGATTTGCAGACCTACGGCATCCGGGACATGGATTCACTGCTGTCCGCCAGCGTGCCCTCCTATAACGTCAACCAGCGTGCCGGCGATGCCGCCGCACTGGTCCGTCCGGCCAATATGCGCGGCCTGCCGCCCGACTCCACCCTGGTGCTGGTCAACGGCAAGCGTCGGCATCGCGCCGCAGTGATTACTTTTCTGGGGAACGGTATTTCGGACGGAGCGCAGGGGGCGGATATTTCGGTCATCCCGGCCATTGCGCTCAAGCGACTGGAAGTATTGCGCGACGGTGCTTCGTCTCAGTACGGCTCCGACGCCATTGCCGGAGCGTTGAATTTCGTACTGCGCGACGACTCCGAGGGAGCCACGCTGGAAACGCGCTGGGGCCAGAATTATCACGGCGACGGCGACAAAGTGAGTGTGGCCGGCAACCTCGGCCTGCCGTTGACCGAGCAGGGCTTTGCCAACCTCAGTTTCGAGTTCATGAATGGAGACGAGACCAGTCGTAGCGTGCAGCGCAACGACGCACGGGGGCTGATTGCCGCCGGCAATGACCACGTTCGTCAGCCGGCGCAATTTTTCGGTACACCTGCCGTGCAGTATAATTACAAATTCTTTGGCAACCTGGGTCTGGACCTGACCGACAGGCATAGCCTGTATGCGTTTGGCAACCATGCCGAACGCAAGGCCGAAGGCCACTTCTTTTTCCGCAACCCCAACACCCGAAGCGGGGTGTTCCGGGGCGACCCTCTTGAAGACGGTACGCCGACGGTCCGGGTAGCCGACCTGTCCGACGATCTCAAAGGCTGTCCGGTGGTACCAGCCAACCCGGCCGCAGACTACACCAATGTGAATCTGCCGGCCCACTGCTTTATTTTCAACGAGCGCTTTCCGGGTGGTTTTGCGCCGCGGTTCGGTGGCTCTATGCAGGACTGGAGCGTCGCCTTCGGCCTGCGCGGGGAACTGTCCGACATGCTGGACGGCTGGCACTACGATATGAGCGCCAGCTTCGGTCGGAACAGCATTGATTTCTTCATGCACAACACCATTAACCCCCAACTCGCTCACCTGCAGACCGCCATTCCGACCTCGTACAAACCCGGCAGCTATAGCGAGTTCGACAAGGTGTTCAATTTTGACATCTCCAGGCCGTTCGACTTGGGCCTCTTCTATTCCGCGCTGAACCTCGCCTTTGGGCTGGAGTACCGAGAGGAAGAATTTTCAGCAAATGCCGGTGAGCCGAATTCCTGGAAAATCGAAGAAAGCCTGGCCCGTCAGGGTTTTGGCATCGGCTCCAACGGCTTTCCCGGCCTCAGCCCCACACATGCCGGGACGTTCAGTCGGGGTAGTTATGCCGGCTATCTCGATCTGGAAGCCGAAGTAATCAGAAACCTGACCATCGGCCTCGCCGGACGGTATGAGGCGTATGAGGGGATAGCGGATACCCTGGACGGCAAGGTGTCGGCCCGCTGGCAATTCCTGGCCGACATGGCCGTGCGCGGCTCGGTCGGTTCCGGCTTTCGCGCCCCGACCGTGGGCCAAGCAAACGTTCGCAATGTGACAACGTCGCTCATCGACGGAAGACTGGCGGACGAAGCCACCCTCTCCCCCACCGACCCGATTGCGCGACAGAAGGGCGGCAGGGAACTGGAGCCGGAAAAATCGGTCAACTATTCCGTAGGTACGGTCTTCAGCCTGGGCAAGCTGGACGTTACCCTCGACTATTACCGCATCAAGATGCAGGATCGCATCGGGTTAACGAAGACGCTGACACTGACCGAGTCGGATATAGCAGCACTCCTGGCCCGAGGAGTCGTGGACGCGAGCAGTTTTACCGGAGTGCGCTATTTTACCAACGACTTCGATACTACTACGCAAGGTGTCGATCTCGTGGCGACCTACCCGCTGGAGACGTTCGCCGGCAGCACGCTGTTCACCTTTGTGGGCAACTGGAACAATACCAAGGTTGACAGCCGCAACCCGACCATCATTGACGATGGGCGAGTGCGACAGCTTGAAGACAATCTGCCGGAGTTTCGTTTCTCACTCACGAGTGACCACACCTACGGGCCGTGGCGACTTCTGACCCGGCTGCATTTCTACGACGGTTTTTATGCGGCCTATCTGAGGGACTTGCCCATCGAGGCAGGCGAACGTTGGCTCGTGGACGCGGAACTCTCGTACAGGTTTATGAACCTGCCGTTCATGGGGATGCTGACCCTCGCGTTCGGCGCCGAGAACCTATTCGATCAGTACCCGGCCAGAAATCCGTACGCACGCCTCGCCGGCGCCAAATATCCGGCATCGTCGCCCTACGGATTCAACGGCGGCTTCTATTATCTGCGGGCCGGCTTCGAGTTTTAAGGGTGGTGACGGGTGCTTTTTCTGGAAAAAAAGACAGCAATTTGTTAGGCCGGAGGGGCTGATTCAAACACACCGAGAGGAGGCTGGAGATATGCCGGGGATGAAGATCAAGCGGTGGAGATGCGGTATATTGGCAGGGCTCCTGGTCCTTATGAACGCGCTGACGGCCGCAGCCCAGGAGACGAACCAACCAGAGCCAGCCGCCGCCCAAGATACCGAACCACGGGAGTCGGTCGTAGGGCTCGACGAGATCCAGGTGATCGGCTCCCGCGTGGCGGGCCGCTCGGCCCAGGATTCCGTGGTGCCGGTGGACATTATTCAGGGCGAAGACCTACAAACCTACGGCATTCGGGATATGGACTCGCTCCTGTCCGCCAGCGTGCCCTCCTACAATGTCAACCAACAACCCATCAGTGATGCCGCTACCCTGATTCGCCCGGCCAATCTGCGCGGGTTGCCGCCGGACTCCACCCTGGTGCTAGTCAACGGCAAGCGTCGCCACCGGGCGTCGGTCATCCCCGAATTTGGAGGCATTTCGAACGGATCGCATGGGGCCGATATTTCCGCGATCCCCGCCATTGCGTTGGACCGGGTGGAAGTGCTCCGCGACGGAGCCGCAGCCCAGTACGGCTCGGATGCCATCGCCGGCATCCTGAACTTCAAGCTACGCGAGGACCGGGAGGGCCTGACGGTCCAGACGAGCTATGGGCAGAACTACCACGGCGACGGCGACAAGGTGAATGTGGCGGCTAATCTGGGCATGCCGCTAACGGACAACGGCTTTGCCAATTTCAGCTTCGAGTTCACCAACGCGGACGAGACCAGCCGGAGTGCACAGCGCGCCGACGCGCGGGGCTTGATCGAAGCTGGCAACGAACACGTCCGGCGTCCGGCGACGCAGATATGGGGAGCGCCGGAGGTCCGGTACGACTACAAGTTTTTCGGCAATCTGGGCTTGGACCTGGAGGAGATCAATAGTCGTGTCTACGCCTTCGGTAACTATGCGGAGCGCAAGGTGGAGGGCGGCTTCTTCTTTCGGAATCCCAACACCCGTGGCGGTATCTTCGATGGTGGCGAGAATCTCCTGGTTGCCGACCTGTCGGACGACCGTCAGGGCTGCCCGCCAACTGCGAAGAACCCTGCGGCCGACTACACGGCGGCATTGGCAGGATTACCCAACCACTGCTTCGCTTTTAACGAGCGCTTTCCGGGTGGATTCACGCCGCGTTACGGTGGAGTTGTTGAGGACTGGAGCATCACCTTTGGCCTGCGTGGCGAGGTCGAGAGCGCATCGGCGCTGCTCAGTGGCTGGTTCTATGACGCCAGCGCCAGTTTTGGCCACAACAGCGTCAACTTCTTCATGCACAACACCATTAACCCCCAGCTCGCGGCCATGCGCACGAACATTCCGACCTCGTACAAACCCGGCGGCTATCGAGAATTTGACAAGACCTTCAACCTGGATATTTCCCGGCCGTTCGATGTGGGGCTGTTCTACTCGGCATTGAACATTGCCTTTGGGTTGGAATACCGTGAGGAGGAATTTGAGATTAAATCCGGCGGCAAGGACTCCTGGTATGTTGACAACAGTCCGGGAGGCCTGGCGGCTCAGGGGTTCGGGATCGGCTCCAATGGCTTTCAAGGCTTCGGGCCGGAGATAGCCGGTACGTTCAACCGGGGCAGCTATGCCGGCTATCTGGACCTGGAAGCCGAGGTGATCAAAAATCTGACCGTCGGCCTGGCCGGGCGGTATGAAGCGTATGAGGGCATAGCGGATACCCTGGACGGCAAGGTCTCCGCCCGCTGGCAGTTCTTGGAGGCGATTGCCCTGCGCGGCTCGGTCAGCTCGGGCTTTCGCGCCCCGACCGTGGGACAGACCAACTACCGCAAGACCTCGACCTCACTGGAGGGAAACCGGCTGGTGGACAATGCGATCCTGCCGCCGGACCATCCGGCCGCGGTCCGCAAAGGCGGCAAGCAACTGGAGCCGGAAAAGTCGGTCAATTATTCCGTGGGCACGGTCTTCAGCCTGGGCGACCTCGACGTGACCATCGACTACTACCGCATCAAGGTGCAGGGCCGCCTCGCGCTGACGAGCAATCTCAAACTGACGCCGGAAGATATCGACGCGCTTCTGGCCCAGGGTGTTACCGATGCGCGCAGTTTCTCGGGGGTGAACTTCTTCACCAATGATTTCGACACCACTACGCAAGGCGTAGACGTCGTGGCCACCTATCCGCTCCACACGTTCGCCGGGCATACCCTGCTGACCTTTGTGGGAAACTGGACCGACACTCAGGTGGATAGCTTCAATCCGAACATCATCAATTCGAGGCGGCGGCGGCAGTATGAAGACGCCCTGCCGGAGTTCCGCTTCTCCCTTACGGCCGACCACACTTGGGGGCCGTGGCGATTCCTGACCCGCATGCATTACTATGATCCATTTTTTGAGGACATAGTAGAGGCTGGTTTGACCTCCATAAACGGGGAACGTTGGCTCACCGATATGGAACTCTCCTACACCTTCAGGGACCTGCCGTTCATGCAGATGGCGACCTTTGCCTTCGGTGCGGAAAACGTGTTCGACCAGTATCCGCGCAAGAGTCGCTGGGCGCCTGTACTCGGCAATAAATATCCGCCCAACTCACCCTACGGATTCAACGGCGGGTTCTACTACCTGCGGGCCAGCTTTGAATTCTAACTGTGGCGAATGGCAAAAAATTGATAGTGTCTCCCTTTGAATTTGTTCTTCTCAGCCCCCGTCCCGCTCTTCCCTCACCGAGCGGTTTTGGGCGGTATAGGGGATGCCCGCCCCCGCCTTGCGCACCGAGGACGGGAGCAAGGCCGGAGCAGGGGCGTCCAGCCTAGTAATTTTACTAGGGACAGCCGGGCGATCGTCGGGTATAGGGAGTCGGTGGCTCCCTGGACGCGTGGCAGCCGAGTGCCCGGGAAGCCGAGCAGAGGATCTGATCCCTGAAGGGACATGTGGAAGGGCAGACGGTCTCGTTTTTACCGGCCAAACTTTTTCAACCTAAGACACTACCTGATGGTTGGATGGCTTACTGGTGTCTCTTGAGCACCCAAGAGGCGGTGAGCGGGAACCCTGCACTTGTCTCCGGCAGCCCGTGAGGGAGGAGGACCCGAAGATGCAAACTGGAACATTGCGGACCCCAACGTTGCTGATTCTTGCGGGTGGCCTGCTCATGCTGGCCGGCGTCTTTTCCGCTGCCCGCCCGGCCTTCGCCCAGGCCCAGGAAGCGTGTCCCCTCCCGGTCGGCGTGACGCCGCCTGCGGCCCCGCGGGTGACGGCGCAACAGGTGGAAGACGGCAGCGCCAGCCTGATGGACTTCGCACTGGCCGCGAGAGACCATTTTGTGAGCGGTCTCCAGGAAAGAACGCGACGGCAGTTCGCATACGGTAGATGTCTCATCAGGCAGGAGGGGAGTCCGTGGCGTTCCGGGTCCATCTACCTCGTGCGGCTGACACCCGACGGTAGGGTGTACGACCACGCGAAGGACATGTCCTTATCCGGCAGGCTACTCACCCCCGTGATTTATGGAGCGATCCTTCACACATTGGGAATCAGCCGGGCCGCCCTGACCGACCCTGCGGCGGTCCTGGCCGCCTTCACTCCCGCCGCAGCCGGGGATGGCGGTCCGTTCAACGTACCCGATGCCCCGGGCGCCTCCGGCTACGCCACCGTATATATCGGGGTCGGCCTACAACGCCCGTTCGTACTGCTCGCCGGATTCGATCTCAGTGAGTCTCACTTGGTTCCCATTAGTGATGAAGCCATCGATTACGGCGACCCGCCCATTACCGCCAGGGACGTGGTGGATCGGACAACCTTGAAGGCCTTCGTAACGGCAGCGGGGGAGTACATCGTCGAACTCCTGGAGTCCGGCGATCTGGCCGCTCAATCGAAATCCAAGATTGCCCTGCGGGATCCGAACGGACCGTGGAGACACGGTCCCGTGTATCTCGCCATGATGGAACGTGTCAGCAAGCAGATCCTGTTTCACGGCGGGTTTCCGAACCGGTTCGAGTATCGACGCGGAGGGATTGCCCGCGACATCGCGACCGGAGAACTCATCGTGGATCAGCTCATCCGCGCGGCGGAAAGTAGCCCGGAAGGCGGCTTCTGGGAGTATTACTTCGACAACCCCGCCGACGCTTTCGACAGCGCCGAAGTCCCCAAGGTGGGCTACGCCCGTGTGTTCTCCGGTCAAATCCCGTTGCCGGACGGCAGCACACCTCCCATCGACTTCATCATCAACTCGGGTTTTTATCCGCGTGTAGGGGCTGTGGGGTTGAGGGGGGTGCTGGAGAATCCGGGGCCGCACTCGTTTCAGAGTGGGGTAGGCGCGCTGTGGGGCTGGGTGTGCGACGCCGCCATGGTCGAGATCGAGATCGAGACCGCGCAGGGGGCGGTCGAGCCGTACAGGGCAGCGTATGGCATGGAGCGGCTGGATACGCAGGAGACCTGTGGAGACACGAATAATGGGTTTGTGTTGTTATTCAACTGGAACCGGTTGGGCGCGGGGGAACACATGGTCACCGCCTTGGTCGATGGGATGGAACTGGGCCGGGCGATGGTGCAGGTGACGACGGTGGGAGAAGGGGCAGAGGAAGAGTTTCTCCGGGGGGTCGAGGGTGAATGTGTGGCGGAGGACTTCCCGATGCTGGGGCAGAGTACCCGGTTGGAGTGGCAGCAAGAGAGTCAAAACTTCGTCATTACGGATGTGCAGTAACGGCTGTGGCCCTTTCTGCGGAACGTGGCTTCGGGGAACTGACACTGTGTTTGAGGCCGTTTTGGAGATCAATTTTGGGGTTGGTTCCGGATGAATGGGAGCCCTAACCCGCTGCCTGGGAGAGCGGCCAAGATGGCCGCTCTTTTTTTCCGCAACGGGACCATTTCCTCATAAATTACTAGGGACAACCGGCCGAGAAGGGGGTATAGAACTTCTTTCGATGCCCGTGCGTGCGGCAGCACAGTGGTCGTTGAGCACTCGGGCGTCAGGAGCATCCACAGGAGGAGAGAATGCCTTCGTACGTACTTACTGACCCTTGCCATGCCACACCGTGCGCGACCATGCCGTACCGGCGCACCCGGCACGCTTCGTCTCTGCCATGGGGTGCGGTGATTGTTCTCACCGGCCTGCTGGTGCTGGCCGGCGTCTTTTCCGCTGCCCGCCCGGCCTTCGCGCAGGCCCAGGAAGCGTGTCCCCTCCCGGTCGGCGTGACGCCGCCTGCGGCCCCGCGAGTGACGGCGCAACAGGTGGAAGACGGCAGCGCCAGCCTGATGGACTTCACGCTGGCCGTCAGAGATCAATTGAGCCAGGGAGTAGCGACTGTAGAAGAAGCGCTGTACCTTGGATGTCTCCTCAGGCAGGAGGGGTCTGCTTATCGTTCCGGCTCTACCTACCTCGTGCAACTGACGCCCGACCGGATATTCATGCACGCGAAGTCCATGAGATTGGCGGGTAGGCTGCTCAACCCCTTGATTTATGGAGCAGTCCTGCAAGCCTTGGGAATCAACCCCGCCGATCTGGCCGACCCGGCTACGGCTCTCACCGCCTTCGCTGGCGCCGCAGCCGGGAATGGCGGTCCGTTCAATGTCCCCGATGTCCCGGGTGCCTCCGGCTATACCACCGTCCATATATCGCCCAATTTCCCGGTCCCGATCGTGATGCTCGCCGGATTCGATCTCAATGAATCTCACCTGGCCGAAGAAGCCATCGATTACGGCGACCCGACCATTACCGCCAGGGACGTGGTGGGTCGCAGAACCCTGAAGGCCTTCGTCGCGCAAGCGGGGGAGTTCTTTCTCGAACACCTTACGAGCGGTGATCTGGCCGATCCCTCGAAAGCCACGATCGCTTTTCGGGATCCGAACGGGCCGTGGCGGCATGGTTCCGTGTACCTCTACGTTCTGGATCTGACCAGCAACATCGTCACGTTTCACGCAACGGAGCCGGACAGACTGGAGCTGTACCCTCTGGTAGGGAGAGCCCGGGACGGCCGTACCGGAGAGCTCATTCTGCCGCGGGTCCTCGCGGCGGCAAAAGGTAACCCGGAAGGCGGCTTCGTGGAGTATTACTATGACGATCCCGCTGACGACTCCGATAGAGTCGATATCCCCAAGGTGGGCTACGCTCGCCAATTCAGCGGTGAACTCAGTTTAGGCGGACGCGTCGTCCCTCTTCGCATCATTGTCGGATCGGGTTTTTATCCGAGCGCAGGGGGTACGGGAGGGGTGCTGGAGAATCCGAGCCCGGACTCGTCGCAGAGTGGGGTGGGTGCGCTGTGGGGCTGGGTGTGCCACGCCGAGCTGGTGGAACTCGAGATCGAGACCGAGCGGGGGGAGGTTGAGCGGTACTTGGCGGCGTATGGCCTGGAGCGGCCGGATACGCTGGAGACCTGTGGGGACGTGGACAATGGGTTTGAGATGGTCTTCAACTGGAACCGATTGGGCGCTGGGGAACACACCGTCACCGCCTTGGCCGATGGGGTCGAACTGGGCCGGGCGACGGTGTGGGTGACGACGCTGGGGCAGGAGTTTCTACAAGAGGTAGCGGGAGAGTGTATGGTGCCGAACTTTCCACACTCGGGACAGACAGCCACGCTGGAGTGGCAGCAAGAGAGTCAGAACTTTGTGATTACGGATGTGCAGTAGGGGTGACACATACGGCGCCCCTACTGCCTTTCCAAAGCTACGCTGCGACTGCCCCACCATCCACGGTCGATGGCGCGCGATCCAGAGTTACAGCGAGTTGCCGGAGCGAGCGCCCGGCGGCTTGTAGGGGGCAATCTGACACCGCTCTTCAAGGGTGAGATGACCATAACACCCTCTCATGACAACACCTTAACCAGGTGTTGTCATGTATATTCCTCTCTGCTGCTATCCTCTATGGTGTGGGCTAGAGCAAATTGCGCCGGGGCGCCGTCTCCGGCTGCCTCGACCCGAGAGAGGTCGTCGCGGGCATAGGAGGCGAGCAACCAAGCCAGGTCTTTCGGCTCGGTCAGGGCGGCCCGGTGGGACAGGCTGACCTGTCGGGTCTTCACCCACTAAGACGAAGTCGCGTGTGTTGGTGACCAACACCAGATGGTAGCGGTCCCAATAGTGGCTGACTTGGGCGGACTCTGCGGTCAGCTAGGCATTATCGCTGGCGGATTATACCTCAACGACGCCGCGTTCCGGGACTTGGTCTTCCGCGGGCTGGCCTTTCTGCACTTGCTTGGCCGTGTAGAGCCCGAAGTCGGGATGACCCGTGCCCTGGTCAGCCAACTCGCCGACGCAGAACACTTTGGGCTTGAGGGTATGACCAACCGCGTTGAGCAGATTCTCTAGCGGCTCATAATATAACCGCTCGCCGGTTGCCCCGCCGGAGGCCCGTATTCGGCGGAGGTCGCTCAGGTAGTCCTCGACGGCGGTTGTGAGTTTTGTGGTCGTTCCGGGCATCCTGTCCGTTGTGGCTGAGACCCGCCCGACATGCAAGCCGGGTCGAAGGGGCTGCCCTGAGCCGGGTCAAAGGGCGCTCACTGACAATAGGGCAAGGTGTCTGTTATACTGGTGTTATGCAAAAGCGTTGACCAAAAAGGGCTTGTTTTACTGAGAAAAACGAGACGCAGTTGCAATACGGGCGGGTTTGGCCCCGAGCTCAACCGTAAAAAATCTCTCTAAGTCCCTGAAATCATTATATCTGACCGAGGGGAGGAGGGGGTAAGAGGGTCACAGTTGCAGGCAGAAAAAGTGTCAAACCCCCTGAAAACGTATTCATTTCGTCCCCTGGTGTGAATGACCGTCTCCTGGAAAGCGTAGCACGAAGGATGATGAAGACGTGGTCAGGCTGGGGCGGAGTGGTGCTCTGCTTCCTGCTGGTAGCATCAACAGTCGAAGCGCAACGGGCGGAATCGCCAGCGGAGGTCGTCGGGCTTGACACCTTACAGGTGGTCGGCTCGCGCGTGGCGGACCGCTCAGCCCAAGACTCGCCAGTGCCGGTGGACATCATTCAGGGCGAAGACCTCCAGACCTACGGCATCCGGGACATGGATGCGCTGCTGTCCGCCACCGTGCCGTCCTATAACGTCAACCAGCATCCAATCAGTGGCGACGCCACCTTCGTGCGACCGGCCAATCTGCGCGGGATGCCGCCCGACTCCACGCTGGTGCTCATCAACGGCAAACGCCGCCACCGTGCTGCGGTCATTGCCTTCTCCGCGGACGGCAGCAATCGCGGGACGCAGGGTGCCGACCTGTCCGTCATCCCGGCCATCGCGCTGGAGCGGGTCGAAGTCCTGCGCGACGGCGCCGCAGCCCAATACGGCTCGGACGCCATCGCCGGTATCCTGAACTTCAAGCTGAAGGAGGCATCCGAGGGCCTGTCGCTCCACACCAGTTGGGGCCAGACCTACCACGGTGACGGGGACAAGGTGAATGTCGCCGCCAACCTGGGCCTGCCGCTGACCGACAACGGTTTTGCCAACTTCAGCTTCGAGTTTCTGAACGCCGACGAAACTAGCCGCAGCGTGCAGCGCGACGACGCGCGGGGGTTGATTGAGGCCGGCAGTGCGCATGTCCGCCGCCCTGCGGCCCAGGTCTGGGGGGCGCCTGAAATCCAGTACGACTACAAGTTCTTCGGCAACCTCGGCCTGGACCTGGAGGCGCTCGATGCCCGGCTGTACGCCTTTGGCAACTATGCGGAGCGTAAGGTGGAGGGCGGCTTCTTTTTCCGTAACCCCAACACGCGCGGGGGTATCTTCAGAGGCGACCCGCTTGAAGATGGCACGCCTACAGTCCGGGCAGCCGACCTGTCCGGCACCGGCCTCGACTGTCCCGCCGTGCCCACCAACCCGGCAGCCGACTACACTAGCGTGCATCTGCCCGAGCACTGCTTCCTCTTCAACGAGCGTTTTCCCGGCGGTTTCACACCTCGCTTTGGCGGCTACCTCCAGGACTGGAGCATCGTCTTTGGCCTGCGCGGGGAGATCGCGAGTGCCTCGGCCCTGCTCAACGGCTGGTCGTACGATGCCAGCGCTTCCTTCGGCTACAACAGCGTGGACTTCTTCATCCACAACACCATCAACCCGCAGTTGGCCGCCATGCGCACCGCTATCCCCACAAAATACCGACCCGGCGGGAATGCGCAGTTTGAGCGGACCTTCAACCTGGATATTGCACGGCCCCTGGATACCGGTCTCTTCCACTCTCCGCTGAACGTAGCCTTCGGATTTGAGTATCACATGGAGGAATTCGAACAGAAAGTTGGGGAGGCGCAGTCCTGGTTCATCGATGAAAACCTGAGAAATCAGGGCTTCAGCATCGGCTCCAACGGGTTTGCGGGCTACCCGCCGCAGTCGGCCGGCGTGTTCGAACGCAACAACTATGCGCTGTATCTGGACCTGGAAGCTGAAGTCATACAGTCTCTCAGCCTCGGCCTGGCCGGACGGTATGAAAACTTCGACAGCGCAATAGGAGAGTCGCTCAACGGCAAGGCTTCGGTCCGCTGGCAACTGCTGGACGCTCTGGCCCTGCGCGGTTCGGTCGGTTCGGGCTTCCGCGCCCCAACACCGGGACAGGCGAACATTCGGAAAATCAACTCGCAGTTTACCACCGCAGGCCTAGTCGACCAAGGCATTTTCCCCTCGCGTCACCCGGTCGCGGCCTTCTTCGGAGGCCGGCCGCTGGAGTCGGAAAAATCGGTCAACTATTCCGTCGGCAGTGTGTTCAACACGGGTGACTTCAGTCTGACCGTCGACTATTATCGGATCAAAATTCAGGACCGCATCGGGCTGACGCAGGATTTCAGAGTCCCGGACGAGCAGCGGGCGGCCTTCAACCGCCTCGCTCCCGACGCGAGTACCCTCACCTCGGTTCGCTACTTCACCAATGCGTTTGACACGACCGCGCAGGGGGTCGATATCGTGGCGACCTATCCGCTGGCAACGCGGGTCGGTGACACCATGTTGACCTTTGCCGGTAACTGGAACCGGCTGAGGCTCGACCGCTTCGACCCGCACGTCATCAATACCAAGCAGGTGCGTCAGATAGAGGATGGCTTGCCGCAATTCCGGTTTTCGCTGACCGCGGATCACACCTACGGACCGTGGCGCTTCCTGACCCGCGTGTATTTCTACGACGAATTTTTTGAAGCCCACGCCAACACCGAGACGCGTTTCCTAACCGCCGGGGAGCGCTGGCTGGTGGACGTCGAAGCCTCGTACACCCTGCTGACACTGCCCTTTCCGCAGGCGATGATTCTTGCAGTAGGCGCGGAAAACGTGTTCGACACCTACCCGCGCAGAAATCCGTACGCGCGCGATACGGGCGCAAAATACCCGGAATCCTCACCCTACGGCTTTGGCGGCGGCTTCTACTATGTGCGGGCCGGCTTGGAGTTCTAGCCTGGCCGACGGGTCGGCTGCGGATCAGGGCGGGAAGTTTTCCCTGGGAAAAAGGCGTAGCCGGCTCGGGCCAGAACGATCAAGCCAACTGAGTTATAGACGGCCTCACGCGCACGTTTGAGGAGCATGAGCGTCAGGCCGGCGCCCTCCTCAATGCCGAGCAGGCGGCAGAGGAATACTCCACCCGCCTCGCGCACCCCCAGCGCACCAGGGATGATCAGCGCCGCGGCCGTAACGGGTTGAATCATGGTTTCAATAATGAGGGCGTCCATCCAACTGACCGGTGCGCCGATCAGGAGCAAAAACACATAGACTTCCACCGCTCCAACCGCCCAGCCCAGAAAATGGTACAGGCTGGCCACAAGAAAATCTTTGGCGTCTCCGTCATACAGATGAAAAAGATGCGCATCGACGTGTTTGGCCCGCTCCTGCCAGCGCGCCAGGCGGTTCCAGTTGGGAAATCGGCGCCGCAGCCATCCAACACATTTTTCAACAAGTCCCCGCTGCTGCCAGCGTACGATGATCATCACAAACCCGTACGCCATGACAAAAACGGCGCCGAATATCCACCAGGCATGGTAGCCAACATCCAGACGATATAGAAAAAATGGCAGGCCCAGCACAATAAAAGCAACCTGGGAGACAGTCAGGGCCGTCTTGGCAGCGACAACCGAGGCCGTGCCAACATCGGAGGGCACGCCGTGTTGTCGCAGAAGATAGACCTTGACGGCTTCACCGCCGACATTCGCCGTGGGCGTCAAATTATTGATGGCCTCGCCGGCCAGTCGGGTGAGTGAGAGCCGAAGCAGGGAGAGCTGTCTGGCAGCCGCTGAGCTACCCATGGTATAGCCCCAACCCTTGGCATCAAACAGCGCCACAAAGCTCTGCGGGATCAGGACCAGAGGGGCGAGCCAGCCAATATGGTAGAGATGCTGGACGACCTCAGCAATACCGACCTTCCAGAAAAGAATCCCCAGCAAGCTGAGGCCGAGCAGAGCTGCACCAAGCTGGAGGACTCGGCTCTTTTTCTGCTCGGCGGTCATACTGGGGTCGGTTGGGTTTCTGGGGTTGGTTGGGTTTCTGGAGTCGGACCCAAAGGGCCCAACCCACTCAACGGCGACGGCTACTCAGGGGCTCCGGACGGGAGGCCGGCCATCTCTCGAACAACCGTCGCCAGCGCGCCCCAGTCGAGGTCGCCCCGCCCCCTGGCAAAGGCGGCCCGTAAATGATTGTCGGCCAGGTCGGCCAACGGTAAAGGCGCGGCAACATCTTTGGCCAGCCTTTGCATCAGCCCGACATCTTTCAGGCCCAACGCCAGCGCAAAGCCCGCAGGAACGAACTCCTGCTTGGCAATCCGGCTGCCATAGCCTTGAAACAGGGGCACGGGCAGCAATGCTTGGATCAACTCCAGAACAGTCTCGTTTTGTAAGCCGCCCTTCTCGGCCAAGGTCAGTGCCTCGCTGATGGTTTCGATGCCGGCAATCACAAAAAAGTTCCCCACCAGCTTGAGGACATTGGCGAGATGGGGCTCTTCTCCCACCACGATGACCCCCTGCCCCATGACCTCGAACGCAGGTCGGCAACGGTCGATGGCCGCGGCTGAGCCAGCCGGACAAATCCACAGTTTTGCCGCGGCCGCGGCCTCGGGACGGCCAAAGACCGGCGAGGCCACAAAATGCGCTCCCCGGCCGTGATACAGCGGCGCCAGTTCTTTGGTCACATCGGGCGAGACGGTACTCATATCAACGTGAATCCCGTCCGGTTTGAGGCCGGCCAGAATGCCGTCCTCACCCAGCGCAATCGCCCGGAGCGCGGCGTCGTCAGCAATAATGCTGATCACGATATCGGATTGCGCGGCCAGCTCGCGAGGAGAACCAGCCCACTGCGCTCCGTTTTGGCGCAAGGTGTCGGCCCGTGAGGCCGTACGATTGAAAATCGCGAGGGGAAAATCTGCGTCAAGCAGATGCTGCGCCATGGGCAGGCCCATCCGGCCCAGTCCAATAAAGCCAATCGAGGGTGTCATATCTGCTTTGTCCTTTGAGTCTACAGGATCCTTGAGTCTATAGGGTCTATTGAGTCCGACTCAACAGACTCAATAGACTCAATAGTCCTGATCTCAGTGCATGGCATGCGGTTCACGCAGAATAAATTCGGCGATCTCCGCATCAAACTGCTCGCCGTCAGCCGTCGTCATCTGATAGCTGCCGCGCATGGAGCCAAAGGGTGTGGTCAGCGGGCAGCCCGAGGTGTACTCAAAGGATTGGCCCTGTGCCAGGACGGGCTGCTCGCCCACCACGCCCGGTCCTTTGACTTCTTCCACATGGCCAGTCGCGTCGGTAATAATCCAGTGGCGGGTCATGAGCTGGGCGGTGACCGATCCTTCGTTGGTGATGCGGATGGTATACAGGAAAAACCACTGGCTCTGCTGAGGAGAAGAGCGGGTCGGATCGTATTGGGTTTCCACGCTGATGCGAATCCCTCGGGTGACTGTTTCAGAGGCTGGCACGCTGTCTCCTCCTCTTTCTCTCATTGGTCCGCACGTCGGACGAACATGTCGGAGTGTATGACCGCCCTGCCAGCGCGTCAACCAAGTGCAGCAACTCACTCTTCAGCCAAGGCCGCTACGATATCCGCTGCTAGCCGCTGACCCGTTTCATTGTCCAGCGTACCCGCCGGCCATTCAATGCCGAGCCCCGCCCCCTCGGTCGAATCCGGGAATCTGGGAATAATATGGAAGTGGACGTGCATCACGGCCTGGTGTGCGCTGGCACCGTTATTTTGCAGGACGTTGAATGCCGTAGCCCCGGTGGCCTTGAGGACGGCCCGGCTCAGCCGGGGCAGCACTCGGCCAAGGGCCGCCGCGGATTTGTCCGAAAGCTGGTCGAGCGTTTCTGCCGGCTCTTTTGGGATGAGCAGGGTATGGCCGCTGCTCAGCGGACCAATATCGAGAAAGGCGAAGACCTGATCGTCTTCATAGACTTTGTGACACAGAATCTCGCCGGCAATGATTTTCAAAAAGATCGTTTCTGCCATGCCCCGAGAGTAGCGTATGACAGGACGGGCGGCTAGGGTTGGGTCCCTCCGCTTCCCCTCCTTGGAGGGGAGCAGTAGGGCTCCGACTTAGGGCAATCCGGCGCCTGGCACCTCAACCTGGACCGTTTCGATAGCAGCGGCGGACTTCCCCTGGGCTAACTCCTCTATGGTTGTGGCCGCGGTCAGCATGAAGAGCGTCTGCCGCCCCTCCCCGCCCAACATACAGGCAACGGCCCGCTTGTCCGGGACAGGAACACGATGCGTGACCTCTCCGCCGTCTTTGACTCGAATAAATTCACCGCTCCCGAACGAACTCACCCAAACCGCCCCTTCGGCGTCTAAACAAATCCCGTCAGGTGTCGCTTCTCCCAGTTGGGCAAACACGCGCCGGTCCGACAGCGAACCATCGCCGGCAATGCTGAAGGCGGTTAAACGATTCGCAAACGATTCGGCAACAATGAAAGTGCCCCCGTCCGGACTGATCACGCTGCCATTCGGAAAGCCCAGACCATCCGCCACCACGCGGGCCTGTCCGTCAGGCGTGACCATGACAATGTTCGCCGGCTGGGCGTCTTCACCGCCCATCAGGTCGTAGCCGAAGCTCCCGATATAGGACCGCCCCTGCGCATCAACAACCATATCGTTGATATCGCCCCGGACGAGTGCAGAGACATCCGCGACTTCCACGAGGCCGTTCGGGTCCTGCCGGAGCAGTTTTTTATCGTGCATGGAGACGATGAGCAGACGTCCATCCGGTAGAAAGCCCAGTCCCGACGGGCGCTGCGGAACCGTTGCCACCAGCTCGGTGTTGCCCTGCGCATCCACCGTGAGCACTTTCTCGGCAAACATGTCCGAAACCCAGAGTTTGCCGTCGTGCCAGCGCGGACCTTCAAGAAAAATAAATCCATCTGCGAGAAGCTGCGGAGTCATACTGTCCCCCTTTCATGCCTAGCGGCCCCGGAAGACCGGTTGCCGTTTGTCCATAAATGCGTTGACGCCTTCTTGATGATCTTCCGTCTGACCACAGCGCAGATGCGTTTCCGCCTCCCGGTCGAGCATGGTGCGAAAATCCACCCCACCCGAGGCGTTGACGTTGGCTTTCATATAGCGGTAGCTGACCAGGGGGCCGGCGGCGATCCGTTCGGCCAGTTCCAGCGCTTCGTTCATGAGCTGGTCGTGGTCAAAGACACGGTTGACCAGACCGATCCGCAGGGCTTCATCTGCGTTAATCATGTCAGGCAAAAAGAACAACTCCTTGGCCTTGGCCTGACCGACCAAACGGCTGAGCTGCCAGGTCGTGCCGTAGTCGCCGCCATACCCCACCCGCGCGTAGGCTGTCCCAAGCCGAGCCCGGTCGGAGGCAAAGCGCAGGTCGCACGACAGGGCAATACCCAGGCCCGCGCCGGCAGCCGGGCCGTTAATGACCGCAATCGTGACCTTGGGCATGTGGTGTAGCAGCCAGGGCCAGGTATGGCCTTCGCGGAGTTCGTCAACCTGCTGCTCAAGAGTAGAATCCCGGGTGCCGATTTCCTCACCCTTTTGCATGGCTGACACATCGCCCCCCGCGCAAAAACCCCGGCCCGCACCCGTCAGCACAACCGCGCCAACCTCGGGGTCTTCCGACATCTCACGGAGCGCCGCAACCGCCAGTTGGTTCATGTCTCTGGTGAGCGCGTTGAGCTTATCGGGACGATTCATGGTCAGAATGCCGACCCGGTTTGAGACTTCGATATTGAGATCCGCCATCTATCTTCCTCCTTATCTCCCTGTGGATGAAGCTTGCACTTTATCGCGTTTTGCGTAGAAAGGAAGGGACAGCGCAACGGTAAAGGAGAGGGATATGACGGCAACCGCAGACCCGCATCAGATTACGAGTGTGGAACAGCTTCGCGAACGCATCGGATCACCGAGTGAACTCGTCCCGCATAAGCTCTGGACCGAGTTGGATGAGTCGTGCATGGACTTCATCAAACGCTCGCCGTTTCTCCTGCTCGCCACGGCAGACGCCGCAGGGAATCAGGATGTCTCGCCCAAAGGGGACGGGCCGGGGTTTGTCAGCATTGAGGATGCACACACGCTGCTCATCCCGGACCGGGCTGGCAACAAGCTGGTCTTCGGGCTGACCAATATTATTGAGAATCCCCATATTGGCCTGATTTTCCTGCTGCCGGGAACGCCGGAAACCATGCGGGTCAATGGCAGGGCTGAGCTCACGACCGACCCCCAGATTCTGGAGCGCCTGTCCGCGCGTGGTAAACCCGCGGTGGTTGCCATTCGGGTCCATATCAAAGAGGTGTTCTACCACTGCGCCAAGGCGTTTATCCGATCACAACTCTGGAAGCCCGATACGTGGGAGGAACGATTAAAGATCTCGTTCGGCAAGATTCTGGCCGCCAAGATGGGCGGCGGTACCGGCATGGCCAACAAGATCGACGAATTTGTCGAACAGGACTATCGGACCAATCTGTAGGTTTCCTCCTTGAATTCCCTCTCCTCTAGGGGAGAGGGGGCCTGTTTCCTACAGCAGGTCCAACCCTCTCCGTTCCCATTCCATCGCCACAATCCGGCCCAAGCCGGATTCCGTAATGTATAAGGTCCTCGAATCGACGCCGCCAAAGGCGATATTCGTGACTGCTTTGTCCTTACTCGGAATCCGTTCGACCTGCTGCCCGTGCGGATCAAAGACAATAATGCCCCCTCCCAGCACACCACACACCAGGACATAGCCTTCTTCGTCCAGACAAAAGCCATCAGGATAATGGCCGGCTGGCAGTTCACAGAATGACCGGCGCTGGCCAAGCTCGCCTGGGGCGAGAATGGGAAAGGCGCACAGGGCAGCGGCAAAGGTTTCCGCTACGAGCAGGGTTTTGCCGTCCGGGGTGAGGCCAATGCCGTTTGGATGTTGCAGGTTGGTGGCGACACGCCGAATCCATGTCCCATCCGGGCTGGCGTAGTAGACACTACCCGGACGCCGAGTTGGCGCATTTAGTGGTTCAGGCCGCGTGGGATCACGCTGGAGCGGATCGGTAAGATAGAAATTTCCTTCAGCATCAAAGACCAAATCGTTTGGCGCGCTGAGTTGTACACCGTCACACGAGGTGTACAAGCGTTCGACCTTACCCTCGGCGTCAATACGCTCAAGGCGTCCGGTCTCGTAGTCCACAGCCGGCCCAATCGGCAGCCCCTTGCGCCAGCGAAAACCCCCGTTATTCGTGACATATAGGGCTCCGTCCGGCCCCCGGGCTGCCCCGTTCGGGCCACCGCCCGGAGTGGCGAAGGTGGAGAGTGTTCCGTCAGGCGAAATCTTCCGAACACGGCCCCCACGGATTTCCACACAATACACACTGCCGTCCGGGTCACACACAGGACCTTCCGGAAATGCCAAGCCGGCTGCAATAACGGTGTCACTCATAAGGGCGAGCGTACCCGGCGTACGCTCAAAAATTTCAGGCCGCTTTTTGCTCTTTTTGTTTCAGCAACTTGCCAGCAATCTGGTCAATAACCTGGTCGGCCAGCACACGGACTTCATCCTCTAGCTTGGGCTGAATAGGGTGCGGGACCAGAATCGGCTCATACTGAGGCATGCCAAGGGCCGCACATTGGGCGTGTGCAGCACTCAGGAACTCCGTGGTCGTGATATTTGCAGTCGGGACACCTTTTTCTTCGAGCGCGATGACATCGTGCGAACTGCACGATATACAGCCTCCTCAATCGCTGAGCGCTTCAATGACTGCGTCACACTTTTCTTGCAGTTCCCGCTGAATGTCTTCAGCCGCAGGCCGACCTGGGGTTAGTTTCGTCCGCCGCAGCACCTCTGTAACGCCGTGCTGCTCGCGCAGAATTTCCTCCAGGCGGTCCAGGAAGAATACGCCTTTTGCCTTGTTAATATCCAATAGACCAATCGTTGTACCGGACAGTGTGTCCAGCCGGGTCGCAAAGGCTTTGGGCGATTGATCCGCCCGCGAGGTCGGGTCTAGTAATACGGTTCCCATACACTTCTCCTTTCTTATGAATGAATCTCTTTCGTGGTAATGGTACTCCCGGAGCTTCCCCGGACCAAGCCTGGAACAGCCGCAGAAAAACGGCCCGCCGTTCCACCCGCGACAACAATAAGAATACTCTCCGGTGCGGGAAACTTCGGATAGAGCGTGTCATCAGTCGGCGGCTCGGCCTGGGCGTTGACGCCAGCCAACATACTCACTCCAGCGCCCTCTCCGCCGTTGACCCCAGGCCGCAGTTCACGCAGAGGGCGACGGATGTGTTCAAATAAAAATTGACGGAGATCATTTTTAGACCACCCATCCTGGGCAAAGGTCTTGGCATGCTCCGGTCCGACAATCAGCGCCGTATCCGAGAACACCGGAAAATTCTTGTGATTCCAGACCGAGGCCATAGTCCAGCCAAGCGAGAGAGCCAACTGCTCTGCACTGCGACTGGCATGGTCATTTATCTGAAGCGGGGAGTGACCACCAAACAGGGTGACGGTACTCTGTTCCGGACGAAAACCTTTCTCTACGTGCAGCGGCTCCCACGGACTCTCCTCCTCGGCCTCGCCAATACAGAACGTGAATTGGGCTGGATGGCCCAGGGTTGCTTTGCAAATCTCTTGGGGCTTTGCTCCACCAATGTTGAGAATAATCAGGCGCAGCGCCCGCCCGATCGTGGCATTCGCTCGAAATCCATGACCCAGGGCATTATGTCCGCAATTTATCCCAATGGTATGGCGGATGGGACCGTTAATAATCGTCAGGGGGGTTGCCGAAAATGTGGTGACATTAATAGCGTGGGCCGCAAACTGTTCCTCACACAAGGCTTCCACCGCGGCAACGACAACCGGGAAATACGACGCCTGACACCCCGCCATCACCGCATTAATCGCCACTTTTTCAAGACTGGCCGGTCCGTAGTTGGGTCCCACCGTCCCCAAGACTTCTTGCGGGTCACGGTCCACTGCGGCGAGCAGCGCTATCACGCGCTCGGCGGTTGGCGGAACAACCGGCAGCCCATCGGTGAGCCCACTTGAAAAGAGGGATTCAAAAGGGTCGTTCTCCTGGATATCGATGGGTTGTGAATGGAATGCGGCAGCGTCCGCCATGTCTCCCCTCCAAGCCTGCCCAGCCTTTCACCCTTGCTGTACAGCTGTCAACCGAGTGCAACGCTCCCACTACCCATAGTAGGTTTATTGGAAGGTAGTGTTCTCTGGTGGCCTGTAGTTATTCCTCCGCGTCTTCTTGTGTTTTCTTAGAAGCGGGAATCTCAAACGGCTCCGAACAGGTCTTCTTGGTCTCCGGTTCTTCCACGCCCACATCGTACTCGAAACAGGCCCGGTAGGTTCCCTTTGGTGCAGGTCCCCAATAGGGCAGAATACTGTCCGTAGACGCGCCCGGCGGAATGGAGTAGGCCACGGCGAAGACGGCGAAATCTTCGCCGTGCTCTGGTACCCAGCGCTGCCACTGGTAGCCGTGGAACTGCCCCGGAATCTGCTGTTCCAGCCACCACGACAGGCCCCCATACGTCAGCCAGTTCTCCGAGCCATTGATCGCCCGCGCACAGAACAGCACCCACCGCTCAATCGGAATTTGCGCCACGAGGACCGTCACCTCCTGGGGTAGAGGCTCGACCTCGGGACAGTGCTGAAACCAGTCACGGTACTCGGTAATCACAAAGTTTTGGAGTGCTTCTTCCCACTCCACCACCACAGACTCTCCCTCGATGGGGAACCCCTCCAACACATACCGGCCTGTGAGGTGTTCTTGAAACCCCCGGCCGAGCGTCGTGATTGTAACTTTCGCTCGTCCTAACTCCGCCCGACCCTTCGGTCCGTGGACAGTGACCGCCACAGTATACGTCCCCGGCCCGAGATTATTCCAGTTGAACAACAAGCCAAAGCCATTGTCTGTATCCCCACAGACTTCCCTCGTATCATCCCGCTCCGTGCCGTAGGCCGCGAGGAAAGACGCCACCGGAAACTCCTCCGTCACGATCTCCCACTCCCCTTCATCCGTCCGGCGTCCCTCCTCTATCTCCGTGGTGATGTTGATGCGGACGTGCGTGGCCTCACACACCCAGCCGGAAATGACACTCACCCCGCTGTGGGCCGAGCCATCTCGGGGATTCTCTAGCACGCCTGCCCAAGCGGGCGGGAGACTCAGACTCCAGCAGACGAAACCCCAGAGCATATATCGCACAGCGCTGGCCATGACTGCCGCTCCTTTCTGCTGCTGTCGTAGCGCGTGCCGAACGTGTGAGCAATCCTATTAGTATCGGCAATGGGCACTACTACCCGGGCGATTTGACTCCTAGTTCCAAACTGTGTTGAAGTGGGGCTGGCTGACTCTGGCCAACCCACGTAGACGACGTTGCTCCTGATCTTCAGCCCGAGAACAACGGAAGAGACTGGGAACACTAATTTCCTTCGAGTACATCGTCCGGACTATACTGCGCCTGAAACGCCTGAAACGCACGATCGAAGGCAGGATCTTCTTCCGCATCGGGCAGCGCGCCCGCCGTAGGCAGACCGAGCCGCGCCACAGCCGCTTGCCAGCGCTCCAATTGCGGCGGGGACAGGGGAACGGACACGGTATAATGCAGTTCGGTATCTTCACTGAGCAGAATAACCGTCAGCTTATCCTGCCGAACGAGCTTCTGCAGAAGAGCGGCGTCGCTCGCCTGTCTCGGATTGAGGTAGAACACGCCGCCTTTGCTCCCCCCAAACGTCGGATGCAGTTGGTAGCCGATGGCCACCACCCATATCCGCTCAGGACTCTGCCACGTAGACAGGCTCAGGGTAAGTAGCAGGGGGGCTTCGATAAACCAGTCCAGGTCTTCGACCCGGCTGACCACGGCCAGCTCTTGGGTGCCTTCACGGTCAATAAACCGGACGGAATACAGGGGTTCTTCCCTTAAGAGTAGCCAGCTCTCTCGGTTAATCACCACACCGGTCGGTTGCATTGGGTGCCCTCCTGGCAGTACGCGCTTGACCCACGGGCATGCATCTATCATACATGGCACTCGCATGGCAGGTTCGACCGTACGGGGCGCAGACACCGGTCATCACACAAGGAGGGACCATGGCGAGACCGGTCAGGTATAAGATCGTTGGATTGCTGTTCTCCGGAACAATCATTAACTACATCGACCGGGTGAATATCTCTGTTGCCGCGCCGGTTATCATGGCCGATTCCGGCTGGAGTAAGAGTGAGTTCGGGATGGTCTTTTCCGCCTTCCTGGTTGGCTACGCCGTACTCCAGTTACCGGGCGGCCTGGTGGCCGACCGCTGGAGCGCACGGAAAGTGCTGGCCCTCGCCTTTTGTGGCTTCTCGCTTTTCACAGCCCTGACCCCACCGGCCATTTCCGCCTTTTGGCTGCTGCTCAGCGCGCGTTTTCTGGTCGGCATGTTTGAGTCCGTGACTATTCCGGCGCTCACTTCCGTCAATGCCCGCTGGATCCCGCGGGCCGAGTTTGGCCGCGCGCAGACCCTGAGCGTGTCTGGCGTGACGGTCGGCCAGATGATTGCCTATCCACTCACTACCTGGATTATTCTCCACTTCTCCTGGCAGCTCGTCTTCTATTTTAACGCCCTGCTCGGCTTTGTCTGGGCGGCGGTGTGGTTGTGGTCTTCTACGGACACGCCCGGTGAGCATCCGAAGATTGATGCAGCGGAACGCACCTATATTGAGTCAAACCTGCCCCCCCGTCCGACTGCTCCACTGCCGTTGTGGACCGTTTTTTCCAGCGCCTCGCTGCTGACCGTGACCCTGGCCTTTATGTGTTATGCCTACGTGCTGTGGACGTTCCTGTTCTGGTTTCCGACCTATTTGGTCGAGGCGCGCGGCATGTCTCTGGGGGTCATGGGCACGGTCGGCATTTTTATGCACGGCGCGTCGTTTCTCGGTGTTGTCGGTGCCGGGATGCTGTCAGACTGGCTGCTGCGTAACGGCTGGAGTGCGCAGTTCGCCCGCGTGCGCTTTGGTGCTTTTGGCCTCACCCTGGCCCTGCCCTGCCTGGTTCTGGCGGCCCAGACATCCTCGCCGCTGATCTGCGTCGTTTTTCTGGTTCTTTTTTACGGGCTGTTCAGTATGGGCATCGGGGTGTTTACCACTGTTGCCCTGGAGTTTAATCCGCACCAGGCCGGCGCTATCTTCGGTATGATGAATACGCTCGGGACCTTCGCCGGGGTTCTGGGTCCCTGGTCTGCCGGGCAGATGATTGAGCGCAGCGGAGGAGATTGGACCATCCCGCTGTTTGTCGCTACCGGGGTGGGAGCAGTCAGTGCCTTCATCTTATTTGTGGTCAAGATCAGGAAGATCGCAATAGACGATGTTGCGCTGGCAGAACCGGCGGAGAGCGGTTCGTGAGTATCTACGGAAAGACAACAGCAACAGACAGGAGGACACTATGGCAGACAGACAGAAACTCTCGGATACGGACATTCAGGCCAGGCTGGGCAGTATGCCGGGCTGGAGCGTGGCCGACGGGAAGTTGCACCGGGAGTATGCGTTCAAGGACTTTGTCCGCGCCTTTGGTTTCATGGCCAGTGCGGCCCTGGTAGCGGAATCCATGAATCACCATCCCGAATGGTTCAACGTCTACAGCACGGTCAGGGTTGACCTGGCCACCCACGACGCCGGAGGTATTACCGAGCTGGACTTTACCCTGGCCGGGAAGATGGAAGAACTCGCCGGCGCAGGCGGTTGAAAACCTGAGGATAACCCACCCCGCCGCTACGCAGCCACCCTCCCAAGAGGAGAACTTTTCTATCCCCTCCTCGGAGGGGTGGCCATAGGGCGGGGTGGGTTCCTTTTCGCATCACCCCTCGTTCCCGGTCCCCCCGTTCGACCGGGGCTGCCCTCGGCTGTCCCGCTCTCGGGTCAGATAACGCCCGCGTTTTCGAACTCTTGCAGCTTTTCTGCGGAAAGGCCCAGCAGACCCTGGTAGACCTCGCTGTTATGCTGACCGAGCAGCGGGGCCGGGGTGACTTCGACCGGGGAGTCGTCGAGTTGGACCGCGCAGCCGGGCATGGTGATGCTGCCTCGGGTCGGATGTTCAACGGTGGCGACCATGCCGCGTTCGCGCAGTTGCGGGTGGGTGAAAATATCGTGTGAGTCAAAAACCGCCCCACACGGTACGCCGGCCTCTCCGAACCGCTCCATGACCTCGAACTTGGTGTACCGCGTGGTCCAGGCACGAATGATGTCATACACTTCGTCAAAGCGGGCATTGCGCTCGGACGTGGCCGTATAGCGCGGGTCGTCAATCAAATCTTCACGCTCAATCGTGCGCAGCAAACTCTCCCACATCCGCGGCGTCGTGGACATAAGATAGACATAATCATTGGGTCCGCCCGGCGCACAGGGATAGGTGTCGGTGGGGGCAGCATGGCTGAGACGGTTGCCGGTGCGCTGGACCACGGCATCGGCCTGGAGATGGTGGCGCATGGGCACCCGCATATAATTGACCACCGCATCCTGCATGGACACTTCCACGTGCTGCCCCGTGCCCGTTTTACCGCGTTGCAGCAGGGCGGCGAGAATGCCGACGGCGCAGTGGATACCCGTGCCGGTATCCCCAATAGTCGGACCGGGTTTGAGCGGCGGCGAACCGGGCAAGCCGGTAATGCTCATGGCCCCGCCGGTTGACAGGGCAATCGAGTTGAAACTCTTATACCCGCTCCACGGGCCGGACGTGCCAAAGCCCTTGATCGTGGCATAGATCAGCCGTGGGTCGAGCTGCTGAAGGTCTGCGTAGCCGAGCCCCAGCTTTTCCATGGTGCCCGGAGAGAAATTCTCCAGGACGACATCAACCTGCGGCACCAGAGAGCGGAAGAGGTCGCGGCCCTGCTCGGTCTTGAGATTGAGGGTAATGCTGCGTTTATTGGCATTCAACAGAATAAAAAAATGCGAATCGAGTCCCGGCTCGTTAGTCAGAAAGTTCCGCCCCGACTCGCCGCTGCGGGGTGGTTCGACCTTAATCACATCCGCACCGAGAAAGGCCAATAACTCCGTGCACGACGGACCAGCCTCAAAATGCGACAAATCGAGAATACGCACATGATCGAGCGCGAGCATCGGTTTTCTCCTTTTTTCTCAGAGCCTGACACCCTACCACCTGGGTCGCGTCTGTGCCAACCTTGTCAAATGGAGAGCGTCAGGAGATAATCAGAATGTAGACTTTCTATCAGGGAGGGATGGCAGGCTATGCAAAACAAGAAAACATATAATCGTGCTACGCAGGATGTCGGGAATATCATTGGGATGGAACATGTGAATGTCACCGTTCCGGACCAGGCGATTGCTTCGACCTTCTATATCTCCGGCCTCGGCTTGACCCGCGACCCATATATGATGGTCGGACCGGGCAATATGTGGGTGAACATTGGCCAGCAGCAGTTTCACCTCCCGGCGAGTGATCCACAGGTGTTCAGAGGCCACATCGGGGTGGTGGTTCCGGACTTGGACGCCTTGCAGACGCGACTTGAGCGAGTGCAAAAACGCCTCGCCGATACGGCCTTTCGCTGGTCGGCCAAAAAGAGCTATGTCGCTGTCACCTGTCCGTGGGGAAATCAGTTGCGCTGCCACGCGCCAAGTCCGCAATTCGGGAGCATGACGCTGGGCCTGCCCTACATTGAGATGCCGGTCGCACCCCGCACGGCCCGCGGGATTTGCCAATTCTATCAGGATGTGATGAACACTCCGGCGAGGGTCCTCCAAGAGCGCGGCACCGCGGTCGCTCAGGTCCAGGTCGGACGCTCTCAGGTCTTACGTTTTCGGGAAACCTCGAAGGCCATCCCCGCCTATGACGGCCATCATATCGCCGTCTATGTTACCAACTTCTCAGCCCCGCATACCTTCCTGAAACGTCACAAATTGATTACCCAGGAGAGCGACGATCATCAGTATCGCTTTCAGGCTATCGTCAACCCCAAAACCGGCAAGCTGTTATGCGAGCTTGAGCACGAGGTCCGCAGCCTGTTTCATCCCATGTACGAACGGGAATTAGTGAACCGCAACGCCGGCCAGAGCATTTTTTCCTATCAGAAGGGGCAGGACGCGTTCGCCGCGTAAGGGAGTGACGAGAGGAACCCACCCCGGCCTGCGGCCACCCCTCCAAGGAGGGGATAAAAAAGCTCCCCCCTCTTGGGAGGGGTGCCGCGTAGCGGCGGGGTGGGTTCCCGAACCCCTAACCCCAAATCCCGAACCCCTAATACCCCCCACGCTTGTCCACGACATTATCCATGGGCTCACCGCGTAAATACTGGCCGAGAATCGGTTGGAACAACGCCACCGCGTGCTCCCAGTAGTGAGAGCGAATGCCGGAATAATGCGGGGTGAGAATGACGTTCGGCAGGTGGAATAATTCGCTGTCGGCCTCCGGTGGCTCGGGGTCGGTGACATCCAGACCGGCGCCGCCGAGACGGTCTTCTTTGAGGGCCTGGATTAAGGCCGCTTCCTGAATGATCGCGCCGCGGCCGACATTCAAAATAAAAGCCCCTGGCTTCATCAGCCGCAGTTCATGATCTCCGATCATACCCCGTGTTTCCGGCGTCAGCGGAGCGGCAACCACCACATAGTCCGACTGCTCTAGAAGCTGGGGCAGGTCGTCCGGCCCATATAATTCATTAACACAGGCCGGCTTGTCGCCACCTCGACGTTTGTTGGCAACCACCCGCATGCCGAGCGCCTGACATCGTTCGGCCATGGCCAGGCCGATACTGCCCAGCCCGATAATGCCGACGGTCCGGCCGTGCAACTCGGCAATCAGCGAAAACCGGCTGAGCATTTCCTGACGCGCCCACTTGCCCTCCCCCTGGAGGCGGTACGCATCGTGTAGGCGGCGCGCAAACATGAGCATCATGCCCAGCACGTGCTCAGCAATCGGAATGCCGTAGAGGCCGCGCGAGTTGGTGACAATGACCTCGCTCTCGACCAGCTCCGGAAACAAGACGTGCGTGGCTCCGGCCGAGGTGAGGTGGAGCCATTTGAGCCGGGTGGCGACAGCCAGGTCCTTTTTGCTGAATCGGACGGCGCACAGCACCTCGGTATCGGCCAGTTCGGCAAGCCGCCGGTCCGGGTCCTGGATCAGATTGATGTGGGCCTGCGGAAATTCGTCTTGCAGTTGCCGGACGAGCGTCAGGGGAAAATCCGGCCAGCCGGCCAGCCCGGCCGCGCCGGCAAACGAAATACTCACCTTGGTCATGGCGGTCCTCTTGACGGGCCTATTCACTGCCTTCCATTTGCGTATCCCGCCAATAGCTCCACGGCACGGGATAGTGCACCAACTCCAATTTGATGCCGTCCGGGTCGGCAAAGAATACGGCGTAATAATGCGGGCCGTACTCGGGATAATCGGCAGGCGGATCAAGCACGGTGATGCCCTCGGCCAGCAGAAAATCGTGGAAACGGTCCACATCGGCCTTCTGCCTGGCCTTGAGCGCCAAGTGGTGCAGGCCGGCGCGAAAGCGGTTATGGCCGGCGGCTTTTTCTTCGGTTGCGGCTTCCTTGATGCCGATAATCAGGTGGGCATTATGGAAGCCGTTGTAATGCGGATGGACAAGCTTGCGAAAGCCCAGCACACCCAGAATTTTTTCATAAAAGGGTAGCGAGCGACTCAAATCCGTTACCGTCAGGTCCAGATGATCAACGCCCAGGACCTCGAAGGGCTCGAAATCAGGAGGAGTCGTTTCCAGCGGGACCGAGCCCGGGATGACCGCGCTTTTCAGGTGGTCGGCGTGAAAGAGTTCGGATGGAGACATCGCAATCTTCCTTTATCTGTCCTGAACAGACCGCCTGCACCTGCCTCCTAATCCAAGACCTTCTCGTCTTTGAGCCGCGCAATTTCTTCCGGCGTATAGCCCAGTACGTCCCGCATGACCTCGTCCGTATGCTGGCCGAGCAACGGCGCGGGCGCACGGACGCCGTTGGGCGATTCGGCCAGCAACCAGGGGATGCCCATATGCAGTCGGGGGCCGACTTCCGGATGAGGCAGGCGCGAGAATGCCCCGCGTGCTTCCAGATTCTTGTCTTCCGCAAGGTCAGACGCGCTCATCGCCGGAAAGGCGGCAACGCCCGCCTCCTGGAGCATCTGTGTCACTGCCCAGCGGTCGCGCTGGCTGGTCCACTCGGTTAGCAGTTTCTCCAACTCATCTTCGTTCGCTTTTCGGTTGGGAGCCGTGCTAAATCGTGCGTCACGGGCGAGTTGCGACTGACCCATAGCCTGACACAGGGCCTGCCATTCTTCGTCCGAGCCACACGCGATCGAGACCCAGGCATCTTCTCCCGCGCAACGAAAACAGTTATGCGGGGCCATAATGGGGTCGTGGTTGCCGTCGCGCTCGGGCTGGGTGCCGTTCATGGCGTAATCCATCCAGCCTTCGGACACCAGGGCCGCCACGGCGTCAAACAGCGATACGTCAATATACTGGCCTTGGCCGGTGCGTTTTCGGGCGACCAGTGCGGCGCAGACTGCCGCGGCGGCGTGAATACCGCTGTTCGGGTCGCCATACGAAATCCCGACCTCCTGCGGCGAGCCGCCCCGATAGCCGGTGAGGGAAGACAACCCGCTGACCGGAGCCATAGCCGGGCCATAGCCCATATATTTCTTCTGCGGGCCGGAATGACCAAAACCCGAGATTGAGGCCACAATGATATCCGGCTTGAGCTGCTTGAGGTCGTCGTAACTGAGCCCCAGGTTGTCCATCACGCCGGTCGCAAAATTATCCACCACCACATCGCTCTGCTTGATGAGTTCTTTGACGACCTCCATCCCCTGCGGTTTGGCGACGTTGAGGAGCAGACTTTTCTTGCCCATGCTCCACTCGTTGAAAATACCGGAGCGATTCACCCCGGCTTCCATACCCTTCGGGTAGATAGGCAGCCGACGAGTAATATCCACCCGTGCGTTGGATTCAACCTTAATCACCTCCGCCCCCAGGTGCGCCAGATGCATGGTGCCGAACGGCCCGGCCCAGACCCAGGTAAAATCCGTTACCCGCACGCCTTCCAAGGGCAGACGGGGGTTGGGGGTTGGGGGTTGGGGGTTGGGGGTTGGAGAGGGGCTTTGCAGTTCGGCGAAGACTTCGGCAGTATGCTCCCCCAGTTGTGGAGCGGGACGACGAATCTGCCACCACGGCTCGCGCAGTCGGTACGGTGCACCGAGATGGGCCAGCTTGCCCGCTTGGGGATGTTCGACATCCACAAAAAACTCGCGCGCGCGGAGATGCTTGTCTTCGGCAAGCTGGGCCATGGTATGCACCGGCGCAAAACAGATCCTCCGCTCCTGGCCCGTCCGAAACAGTTCATGCACCTTTTGCTGCTGGAACCACTCATCCAGATACATCTTGAGCACGTCCTGGTTCTTGGCCCGGTCTATACCCCCTTGAAAAATCTCCCAGCTTGCCCACTCGGGATTCCCCATGAGATCAACCAGGCGTTCCCATTGGTCCTCTTCCGCAACAACCAGGAAGATGAGGCCGTCCTGACACTCGTAAATACCCCACGGATACAGCAGCCGCTTGCCCAGGCGCGAGGCGACCCGCTCGCTATACGTATAATGGACGAAGCTCTGTTCCATAAAGGAGGACACATAGGCTTGGGTGCTGAGATCAATATGTTCCCCACGCCCGGTCTCCAAGGCCCGGTAATAGGCGCCAAGCGTCGCGACCGCAGAGGCCAGCCCGCCTTGGAATCCCGTCTGATGGCCGTACGCCTTGAGGGGCGGCAAGTCCGGATAGTCCGAAGCCCCAGGGCTCAACCAGGCCCAGCCGCCGGCATTGGCGACGGTGATGTCATAGGCATTATAGTCTTTATACGGACCGGTCAGGCCAAACGGCGTAATCGAACACATCACCAGCCGCGGGTTGAGGGCACGAAAGGTCGGATAATCAATGCCTAGCTCCGCCATACGCGGCGGCGCATAGTCATGGACCAGGATGTCGGCCCACTGTACGAGTTGAGAGAGACGGTCTTGCTCCTGCGTCACATCAAGCGTGACGCTGCGCTTATTGGTATTGAGGGATAAAAAGAGTCCGCTCTGCTCGGGGTCTGCTTTGCCGCCCGGGAAAGGCCCGCGCCAACGGGACTGGTCGCCGCCCGGCTCTTCAGCCTTGACGACATTCGCACCAAGGTCGGCCATGAGTTTTGTCGCGTATGCTGCCGAAGCAAGATGGCCGAGTTCCAGTACTTTGACACCTTCAAGACCCTGCATAAACTCCCTCCTTTGCCGGAGCGGATCAGACACTCCGACGTTTGGCCCAGTATCGATTAGCGCAAACGTTTCTAACACTCATCGGACGAATTGCCTAATGTTTTTCTTGGTTCTACCCTGATTCGCGATTTGCTCTCCTGCCAGGACCTGGGGTAGTATTCCTGTCCACGGATTGAAAGAGTAAACATGTCTTTCCCTGATTCCAAGCTGTTGTACACGTTTACTCTTTGAGGTCAATCCGGAAGGGACACTTCGCAGTAGAGAGCTGGAGTAGTCATATGAGTCGGATACGTCGTCATCTCTTCTTGGGAATCAGTCTGTTGGGCATCGGCCTGCTGGCCAGTATTGGAGGGGAGCCTGTCCGGGCAGACGATCTGACTGACATCCAACAGGCATATGAGGCGGATATCCGATTGTTCAACGGACAAGACCCAACAACATTCACGGCCACAGCCCACGAAAATGTTGTCTTATTCGGCACCCTGTCTCCCTTTGCCGTCGAAGGGAAAGCCGCTATTCAACAACTCGTGCAGGAGTATTTTACGAACCACGATTACGTCAAATGGCGGTCGGCAAACGCGAAATTCCTGGTGATTGAAACGAGCGGGCTGGCATGGGGCCATTATACCGTGCGAGAGCAGCCGCGGGTTGGTCCGCGGCGGATACTGCATGGCCGCTATACCTTTACCTATACCAAGGAGGAGGGCAAATGGCTGGTCGTTGCCTTGGACTTCTCGCCGCTGTAATGCGGTCACACCGCAGCCGACGAAGCGGGAATGCGATGAAAATACGGTGAGGGAAGATGACGCTGCTACGAATCTACCTTGTGTGCGCCTGGGTCCTCGTGCTGGGTGGGCTGTCTCCGGCCCTCGGGCAATCGGAACGCGAAGCCCTCATTGCTGCTTTCAACGCCGAGATTGAAGCCCTCAATACCGGAGACCTGAACGCGGCAGTTGTCGCTGTCCACGACAAAATCGTCCTGTATGGACTGTACTCGCCGTTTCCCATCGAGGGCAAGGAGGCGTTCCGACAGGCCGTTCAGGAATACTTCGATGAACAGGAACACGCCACACTCGAAATCGTCCATCCGAGATATCGCCTGACCGGGGCAACCGGGGTGGCGTGGGGCCACTACCAGCTCACACGAAAACTCAAGGGCGAGCCAGTCGATATCATGCCCGGCCAGTATATGGTGACCTATGTGCAGATCGATGGTGCATGGCTGGTGATGAGCATGCACTTTGCACCCTTACCGCAGTAAACACCGCTAGCTCAGCCCATAAAACTGCTTCGCACTCTCGGCTAACACCTTGTGTTTGTTCTCGTCCGAGAGCTTTTCCGCAATCATTTGAGGAGCCCCAGGAAAGAAGCCGTCCGGGTGCGGATAATCGGTAGCCCACAGAATCTTTTCCGCGCCAACATAGTCCACCAGGTGGGCCAAACTGCCCTCAACCGGTTCGTACGAGATCCAGCACTGGCGCTTGAAATACTCGCTCGGGAGCAGCCTGAGAGGTGAATCCGTGAACACCCCATGGTCGTCGCAGTGGCGGTCCATGCGATCCAGCCAGGGAGCAATCCACCCACCGCCCGACTCCAGAAACGCAATGCGCAACTTCGGGAAACGCTCGCACACGCCGTCCCAGATAATGCTCAAACTCGCCAGCATCATTTCCACGGTGTGAGAAACAATATGACGCGGGGCCAGCTCCTCAAACCGGTCGGCCCCTGCCGCCGGCATCCCGCCCGTCCCCTCGTGAACGCCGATGGCAAAGTCGAGCTCCTGGGCTTCGGCCCAGAAGACGTCGTAATCTCGATGCCCCAGCATGCGATCGTTATACGGGTTCGGGCGCAGAAAACCGCTCCGCATCCCCAGTTCATTCCGAGCGTAACGCATTTCTTCGATAGCCAGCTCGATGGATTGCATGGGTAGCATGGCCACACCGAACAGCCGGTCAGGATAGGGTTTGCAGTAATCGGCCAGCCAGCGGTTATACGCTCGGCAGGTGGCCGCGGCGAGTTGAGGGTCTTCTATGGCGCCGGAAAAAAGGCCCAGGGTGGGATACAGAAAAACGGCGTCTATGCCGTCCAGTTCCATATCCGGCATCCGCGCGTGCGGATCAAAACCGCCTTTGCGGCCTTCGGTGTATTTAATATCGGTCGAAGCCCGGCCGTCCCGCGCGCCAATGGCACCGGCAAAGCCTATCCCTTTTTGCCCGCCCAGTACGCGGCCTTCAATCCGCAGGCGCTCTTTACCGTCCGTATCGACAATTAGTTCGGGCACGCGATCCCGGTAGGCCGGATCAATATAGTCGGCCCAGAAATCGGGGGGCTCCAAGACGTGGCCGTCCGAATCAATAATGTTATACATGCGACTCATTGGCGTTCCCTCCCTGCTTATCGCAACGCGTTGCCTTGCGTCCTACCACCTTCTCCAGAGGGGTACAAGCTTTGCCCTCCTGCTGTCGATACGCCCGCGCGACTTGAAACCTGCCGGGGCAAGACATATGCTCCCGGTAACAATTTTCCTATCTCTAAAGGAGGAGCGACGTCATGAGACCGCCAGAAGTTCAATCCAGTATGATGCAGTATCCCGGCCAGGGCGATACGCCAGTCAATGCCTACTTGAGCCAGCCGACCACAGAGGGGCCGCACCCCGGTGTGATCGTCATTATGGAAGCCTTTGGCTTAAACGATCATATCAAGGACGTGGCCGACCGCTTTGCCCGCGAAGGCTATATTGCGCTGGCCCCGGATATGTATACGCGCGAAGGCAATCCCGACCCGACCGATATCAACGATGTGATCAAAGTGATGTTCTCCGTCCCGGACTCTCAGGCCATGGCCGACCTGGACGCCGCCGCCCGGCATATTAAGGGCCGGGCTGACTCCAACGGAAAAGTTGGCGCCATCGGCTTTTGTTCCGGCGGACGGTATACCCTGATGTTCAGCTGCACGAGTCAAAATCTGGATGCCGCGGTGGACTCGGCCGGTGGTTTTATCATTCAGGACGATTTTCCGCCGACCCGGCCGACCTCGCCGATCGACTTGGTCAGCAACCTGTCCTGCCCCCTGCTTGGATTATTCGGCGAAGAAGATCCCAACCCTTCGCCCGAACATGCTGACCGTCTCAAAGAGGAGCTCGACAAGCACGGCAAGACGTATGAGATGCGCATGTACCCCAACGCCGGACACGCCTTTTTCGCCGATTATCGGGACAGCTATCGCCCGGTGGCGGCCCAGGATATGTGGCACCGCGTGCTGCTGTTCTACGGCGAACATCTCAGCAACTAGCCTCATCTCTCTGGGAGAGGACCGGGGTGAGGGGGCCCGTGTGGGCCGGCCTCACCCATCAATACGTACACAAGGAGACGCACCCATGGCAGTAGAGAAGTTCCCCGTCGAAGCGAGCCATATCCTCATGTTTGCTCGTTCCGTGGGCGACTATAACGAGATTTATGCCGACGAAGAGTACGCCCAGACCACCGAGCCTGGGTCCATTATTGCTCCGCCGACCTTTGTCCAGGCGAGTGCCCAGTTTGATCCCGACTATTTTCTGCGGCCCAAACCAGGCACGCCGTGGATCGGCTCGGGCAAAGAACCCACAAGCGTCAAAAAAGAAGGTAGCGGCGGGGGTGGAGGCGGCGGGGGCGGCCTGCACGCCGAACAGCACTATGTCTACCACCGTCACCCCAAACCGGGCGATGTCCTGACCGCCACGATAAAACCGGGCAAGAAATGGGAGAAGCAGGGCAAGCGTTCAGGCAAGCTGCTCTTTTCCGAGACCATCACCGAGTATCGCGACCAGAGCGGCGAACTCGTTGTCACCGCCCGGAGCGTTGGCGTCCAAACCGAGCGGCCTGTGGATCAGTAGGAGGGAAAACATGGCATTATCAGCGAGCAACCTCAAAGTTGGAGATACCCACGAAGAACAGGTGGTCGAAGACCTCAAACGCACCCAACTCGTCCAATACGCCGGAGCATCGGGCGACTATAATCCGGTTCACACGGATGAAGTTTTTGTCACCAAAGTGGCCGGCTATCCGACCGTCTTTGCCCACGGCATGCTGTCCATGGGCATGACCGGCAAGATGTTGACCAATTACGTTGGCGACGGCCGTCTCACCCAATATGGCGTGCGCTTTACCCGCCAGGTCTGGCCCGGTGACTCCCTGACCGCCAAAGCCACGGTGAAAGCCATCCGTCAAGAAGAAGGCGGTCACATCGTCGATCTGGATGTCTCTACCGTCAACCAAGACGGGGTCGAGGTCGTCAGCGGCTACGCCTCAGCGCGGGTCGATCCGTAGATTTCTTCAATAAGACCTTCTATCTGCCCTCTCCCGATGAGCCTGTTGGGAGAGGGCGAAAGCCTAGCTACGTACACCAACTCATGAATGATCCTCTAAGGATTGGTCCATGGGTATCGACGTAGGCGGTATAATGAGAGTTGGCTCTTATGACACTCAAGCCACTTGATAAGCATTGCTACGACTTAAGTCAGATTATCTATCGTGGAGATGAGGACTCTGACTACCATAAGGTAGCTGAGTGGCTACACATCGCATCCGGTGTTAAAGCGGTTGCGTTTGACGGGACTAAGTTCGACGATGATATCGGATACTGCGGCAGTGCGGATGAATACTTATCCGCTGAATCCGAGCTTGCTCAGGAATTCGTGCAAAAGTTGACAGTATTTACCTATATATGGTTGGCAATTGAGTCGCTAGTCGATGAGATTGTGCCTTCATCAAGTAGACGCAAAATCCAGAGAGCTATAGATTTTCTCAGGAAGCATGCTCCCCGGCCATATTGTCCAGACCCATCACGATATCTCCTCATGGATCTGCATGACATTCTAGTTGATTCAGACGTAGACGCTTACAAGCCTGTAATCTGTAAATTCTCGCCTAAGCGGATATCAGATGGCGCTGGACTTGGGCTGCGCGTCATATATAAGCTCCGAAATTTACTCGCACACGGTGCACTCGCGTTCCCTCTACCTGATTCTGAACACAAGCCCCAGAGTCCCCTTCTGCAAGTTCCAGATCTAGCATCTCGGATCGCGCTGCTCTCGATCCAAGAGTTGCTCCGGTGCATTTACAAAGACCTTCCTGATGCCTTACAGGATGCTTGGCTCGAACGAGCTGGTTATGAAGATGGAATTCGGGTTTATGAAATCCTCAATATAGTGCAATTCATTCAACCAGCCGGCCCAGACCCACTATTGACATTGAAGCGTCGTAGCCTAGATGAAGCGTAGCGCAGTCTAGTATCGGCATATCTCGGATTGCTATTCTCCTTTTCCTTTACAGGACGTGAGACAAAGGAGACGTGGAATATACAGTTCTTGATCGTTTTCTGAGACCGTTCGCTGAATGCCTGACACCAGAAGTCGCTTAGCGAATCGTAGACCTCGAACTCGACCAACATTCCCAAGTGCGGCTAGACGAGCTTGCTGCTAAAGCCAATGAGGGACATTTGACCGACGATGAGCGACAGAAATATGAGGAGTTTGTCGAAGGTATTGACCTGACGGGTATTCTCAAGGCCCGAGCGCGAACTGTCCTGGTGAAACACCCACTATAATGGATGCTGCTGCCCGCCACTTGGTACGCCAGCGAGCCGAGAAGGAAGGTCAATAGGTAAGGAGAAGTCGGTCGTGAACGACTTCGTCTTCCAATGACTCACCTTCACGCTGGAATCGCCGCAGCATACTCCGCCCGCAGTTCACAAAGACTTCTCGTTCAAAAAGCTCATGCGGAATATCCAGATGACAGTGTACTTGCCCTGATTTCTTCTTGCCGTCGATGCTGAGAGCAACCCGCACGCCCCGTTCTTTACAGGACACGATCTCATCCATGAGACGATTTAGCTCAAACCCCTGACCTTGGTACAGAATTGTCTGACTCTGTGTATACGGAGGGTCACAATATACGAGGTCTCCACGTTTTGCTCTTCGCATGGCTTCGCTGAAGTCCATCTTGATAAATGTCGCACCGAAAAGCCTCCGCCTCCATATCTGTACCCGTTGGGCAAACGACCCCGGATTTATCGGCGTATGTGCGCCACATGGCGTTGACATGTATCCGTCAGACTTTCGAAATCGCACGACTCCGCCGTAGCAGCTTCGACACAGGAAGAGTAAATCTGCCCCGTTCGGGTCGGCGTTATACCGCGCCTTGATGCGTTCATACCCCTCGGGCTTCTCGAAGGCAAAATACTCAGTGTATCTCGCCCGATACCACTGAACGACCTTCTCAGGATCACTGACCAAGGTTGTCCATATTTCCATAAGCGGGCCAAAAGCATCCGAGCCAATGGCCTGCCGGGGCTGTAAAGCGGCAAGCACAGCTCCGCTCCCCAAGAACGGTTCAAAATATGTCCGCATGTCTGTCGGGAAGTAAGAGGCAATCTGGTGGGCAAAGCGCTGCTTATTCCCGATCCACTTGAGCAACTGAGTTTTGAACGGCTCTACATGTTGGAACTCAGTGCCGTAAAACATGTCCAGCGTGTCTTCCTTGACTGCCAGCATGGCTATTTCATATCCTGATTTGGGATGCACGTCAAGAATATCCTACCTTGGGATACATGAAGCGCGACCGGTATTCATCAAAAGAAGAGACATTACGTAAGCTTCTACGAGAGCGTCGTCTGACAATCAGCTTACGTCAAGAAGACCTCGCCGAAAAATTAGGCGCCCCTCAATCATTTGTTAGCAAGTACGAATCTGGGGAGCGATTGCTTACCTTCGTTGAGACGATCAGCATCTGCAAAGCCCTCGAGCTTGATCCTCACGGCCTGTTGAAAGAATACCTCCCTCACCATGACGCCTGACCCCCGATTCGTAGCATTACCGAAGTCTTTTTGGGCCTTTGTTCGTTTGATTGGTCAAGAGTGCGGCTATACGGAGAGAGGGAAGGGAGAAATCCTTGTGCCGTCCCGAGAGCAGGTCGAGAGTCGGCTGGAAAGGATTGATATTGCCCCTGGGGGGCTCTCCCGTGAGTTACTAAATGGCGTGTCGATCTGGGACAAACTGGCAGCGTACTTTGAGCATCGGGCGGATATCCTTCACAGGCATGTCGAACCCAGCCTGATGGATGCAGAGGCCGCAAGGAAGGAGTACGAATCACTCAAGAAGAAGCTCAAGCCGAAGTGTCCCCTTCCCATGAACAAGCAAAGAGGAGAGAAGAAGGCTCCTGCATACTTCACTTGCATGATCAATATGTTGATTGAAGAAGCAGCAAAAGGAAAAGGTTGTGACTATGATCCGCGAGCTTTGACAACCGTCACTAGCAACAGAGTCCCCCTTCGGACATTCTCACGACGGATGGACGGGGCCTTTCCTTCCGTTGTAAATCCAATCGCGGTCTGGGAAATCAAAGAGTATTACTATACGACGACCTTCGGCAGCCGGGTTGCTGATGGTGTGTATGAGACTTTGCTTGATGGTATGGAAATTGAGGAACTCGCAACAGCAGAAGGTATCGATATTCTGCACTACTTGATGATTGACGCCCATTACACCTGGTGGGAATGTGGTAAATCCTATTTGTGCCGAATCGTGGATATGCTCCACATGGGCTATGTTGATGAGGTTCTCGTTGGTAGGGAGATATTTTCTCGTCTCCCCAGTCTCGTGAATAGCTGGGTGAAAAGATAGGCTGACAATACCACTTTTAGGCAGCATCCTTTTCTGAAGTCGTAAAAGTCACACTGATCCCAATGGCTCTGAGGATGGAAAGAAGGCTTGCCAGTCTTGGGTTTCCATCTTCGGAGAGCGTCTTGCACATGCTTTGCCGATTGAGCTTTGTTATTGCGGATAAGACCCCAAGTCCGCCGTGGGCTTCGGCAACATTTCAGAGAGCAATGAGAAACTCGTCCACCGCACCATCTTCTATTGCAGCGGAGAGATATGCCGCTTCTACCTGGGCCGAAGATGTCTCACGCAGTCGAGGCTACTGAGCGTGGTCTCCTTGCAATTTCTGGAAAGGCTCTTAGTAACGGCTTGTCAAAGGTCGCTAGGGGACACCCTTCTCGCTCGGCAAGTTCAACAAAAAGCGCATCGTAGGCTGCTACATTCGCCGAACAGGCACGAATAAGAGCGCCGTGCCATAAACCCTGTACTGGTACGGGGCGTATACCAAGCGTTGCTGCCAAATCAAGCTTATGGGACGCTTCTGGAAGAGGGACGACTTTTGTGCGAACAGCCATCCACAGAACATTGGTGAGTTCTGCTTCCCAAGAGGCCGGCGCCAAAGGCTCATCAATCGTCTTCCAGAACGTCACACACTCTTGACGGAAAGGCCGAGTCCCGAGGAGAAAATAGGCAATAACATTCGTGTCTACAACGACTTTCACCGCCGTCCTTCTTGGATCCAGGAATCAATTTCCTGAGCAGAGGGGAGCCGACTCTGGGAATCCCACGAACGTTTGATCTGCTCGATTGCCGAAAGCCTGTCTCCAACGTAGCGCTCAATCATCTCGCGGACTTCTTGCTCCATAGAGCGATGATTGCGTTGTGCGAGAAGTTTTATAGATTGAATGACTTCCGGCGATAGATTACGAATCGTTAAAGCTGTCATGACTGCAATATGCTAGCATTCAAGTCGGCAGCAGGCAATACGGAGGAACAACATGGATAGGAGCGACGAAGCCATTCGGCAAGCACGCATTGATCTCACTGCCATACTGCGCTGGGCAGACCGGCTCGGCCTGAGTGAGGGCATCTGTAATCACTTCAGCCTAGTCGTCCCAGGCACGACGGACCGGTTTCTGATCAACCCTCAGGGCCTGCATTGGTCGGAGATGCAGACAAGCGATTTGCTCGTCGTCGACCCGGACGGAAATGTGGTCGAAGGCAAGTGGCAGGTTGAGCCCACGGCCTTCTTCATCCACTCCCAGATTCACCGCGGTAACCCGTCTGCCCAGTGCGTGCTCCACACCCATATGCCGTATGCGACCGCTCTGTGCGCAATCGATGGCGGCCGCCTCGAATGGATCAGTCAGAATGCGCTACGCTTCTATGGGCGGGTTGCGTATGAAGAGGCATACAACGGGCTGGCTCTGGACGAGGCGGAAGGACAGCGGCTCAGGGAGAAGCTGGCCGAGGGGACGGTTGTCTTTCTTGCCAACCACGGCGTGATCGTGACCGGGCCGGACGTGGCAACCGCGTTCGACGATTTATACTACCTGGAGCGGGCGTGCATGCTTCAGGTGCTGGCCCACTCGACCGGTTTGCCGCTCAAACGTATCCCTGACCAAGTGTGCCGTCACACCAGTGAGCAGTATGAAACGGCACGCCAACAAGCCGCCCTCCATCTGGAAGCGATCAAACGGATGCTGAAGCGTGAGGCTCCCGAATTCCTGGAGTAAGTTCAATACAGAAAGGTCTAAGGAGAGCCGGGCCGTGACGTGGCCCGAGAGAAAGGTGGGTCCTCCCGGACCCACCCTGCAGTGTCTTTAGACGTCCAGACGATAGCCAGCGCCGTCTCGGACCAGCTTGCCGGCGGTCGGTCCGGCAAAGTGGGTGCCGATAATCAGCGTCGGCGTATCCGCGAACTGCTCAAAGGTCCGCCAGCGGGTGGCCAGCGCCATATTGTTATCCACGTCGAAGGGGGTACAGATATTCGGGTCGTGGAACTGAATCGGATGGTGAATGAAGTCCCCGGTAATCATGGCCGCCTCACCATTGGACTCAACCACGACCGAGCAGTGGCCGGGAGTATGACCCGGCGTCGGAATCAGCCGCACGCCTTCGCAAATCGTCGTCGGCGCGTCGATCGACTTGGCCAGACCGGCATCAAAAACCGGCTGCATGGAGTCCTCAAACACGCGGCGTTGGATATTGAAGAAATCCACCGCATCGGCTGGCAGGCTGGCGATCATGTCGTCGTCAATATTGCCAAACAGCTCCAGCTCTTTCTGATCCATCAGATAGGACGCGTTCGGAAAGGTCGGGACCCATTTACCGTCAACCAACTTCGTGTTCCAGCCCACATGGTCAAGATGCAGGTGGGTGCACATGACATAGTCGATGCCGTCCGGGTCGTAACCGGCCGCCTTCATGTCGTCCAAGAAGGAGGTCGAAAGATTGCTCATGATTTCCATGGGGGCGCGGTCGCGGTCGTTGCCGATACAGGTGTCCACCACCACGGTCGCACCGGGCGTGTCCACGATCAGCGCATGAATGCTCAGGGAGAGCGCCCCTTCGGGCGTGACAAAGTGGGGAAAGAGCCACTCGACCTGTTTCACGACCTCGGGTGTTGCGGTCGGCAGCACATCCGAGAATTCCGGATACACGATCTCCTCAACCTTGGTGATTTTGGTATCACCTATCTGCCAATGCATAATATCCTCCTGTTCTGCATTGTTGTAACGTTTTTGTTGCCTGGTGTTGGGCCTTTTTTCCGCTCCCACTAGGGGAGCGGGTTTGCTTTGCAACTGGTCTATAACGGTCCCGGTCGGACGGGGTCCTTACCGTCCCAGTTTTTTGCCGCGTTCTCAACTAGCATAAACAAATCCTTGAAGACAGCATTATTGTCCCACAACTCGGTGTAATGACCGATGGTGTTGACCGTGTCAAAATACACCAGTTCAGCATTGCCGACCGTACACTCAAACGCGGCCTCATGGCCCAGCTCTTTATACTGGGCATAGGTGGCTTTGTAATCTTCGGGCATCAGGCCGAAATGATGCACGCCAACCCGACCGGCATCCAGGAACTCCTTGTAGACGGATGGCTCATCGTTATGTTGCACAATCAACTCGATCTGAAGGGCGCCGCTATTGCCCAGGGCTAAGGTCACATCCACATTCGAGGGATTGCCCCGGTAACGCTGATTTCTGAGCGGACAGTGTTCAAACAAATAGAACGGTCCCACTTTCAGCACATCCACCCAGTATTTAAGCGCGGCGTCCATGTCTCTGACCACATAGGCCAACTGACGAACGGTATGCAGCGGTTGTGTCATCTGAGTCCCCCCTTGTGTAAACATTCGATCGCGGTCAGGATCAGGCAATTGAGCCAGCCGGACTGTTAGCGTCTTAGCTTACATCGAAGTGATCGACAAGGATGAGTGCTCATCAGTGTGGTCAGGCGGGTGAGGAACCCGGCTGACATGCCTGAGGCAGATGTCAGTGTTAAGAGGAGGACTCTTTGGATTCGCCAAAAATTGAGTACCCCTGCACCTGGTCGTTCAAGATCATTGGTTCTGATACGGCCCAGATAACGGATGCCATAGTCGCGATGCTTGAGGCATTTGAATATCAGTTCAGTGAATCGCGCCACAGTCGGACAGGAAAGTACACATCCTTCAATCTCTCCGTTCACGTCAAAAGCGAAGCAGAGCGGCTGGCCATATTCAGCGGCCTTAAGCATATTCCGAGTGTCAAAGTAATCCTGTAAGTAAGGAGACGCCCGTCAGGAAGGAGACTCCATATGAAGTTTATGTATTTTTGTCTGCCGTCCATTCCGGCTACTCCCCAAGAACGAAAAGACCTCCGACCCATTGCTCACCACACCGAGCGCTGGCAAAAAATGTTCGACGAGGTTGCCGAGATTGCGCGCATGGTGGAAGACCTGGGCTTCACCGGCGTCGCCTTTCCCGAGCACCATCTGCATACCGAAGGCATGGAGATCGGCAGTCTGCCCCTTCTGACCCAATACGTCATTCACCAGACCTCAACGCTCAAGGTCGGCCCCATCGGCTACGTCCTGCCGGGCTGGAACCCGTTGCGGCTCGCCCTGGAAATTGCCTGGCTTGACCAACTCACCAAAGGGCGCACGCACGTCGGGTTTGCCCGCGGGTATCAATCCCGCTGGCTCAGTCCCATGGCGCAGAAGATTCACGTCGGCGCGACGACCAGCGATCAGAGCGACATCGATGTGCGTAATCGCGAGGCGTTTGAGGAGGTGTTTCAGATTTTGAAACTGGCCTGGAAGGATGAACCCTTTCGGTTCAAGGGCAAACACTATGAGTATCCGTACCCCTATGAGGAGGGTACGCCCTGGCAGGCCCACGAATGGACGCGCGAACACGGCTCTCCGGGCGAGGTCGATGACAACGGTCGGGTCCAGATGATCGATGTCGTACCCAAGCCGTATCAGAAGCCCCACCCCACCCTCTTCCAGGCCTTCTCCATGAGCGAGGCCACCGTCCGCTGGTGTGCCAGGGAGAACATCGTGCCGACCCTGTTCATTTCCGATCACGACCAGGTGCGTTTTTTCGCCGAGACCCATGTCGAAGAAGCCAAGACCGCCGGCCGTGCACTTAAATTCGGTGAGTCGCTCGGCGTGCTGCGCGCGATCTATCCCGGAGACACCCAAGAGGCCGCCAAGAAGATGCTCGCCGCCGGTTTTTGCGGTTATGGCTTTCAGAATTTCTTTTATCACTTCGGTTTTCTTGAAGCCTTCCGCACCGAAGCCGACAACAAAAAATACGGCGAGGGTCCGATGCCTGCCTCCGAAGCCACCCCCGAACGAATGATCGGCTCAAACTTTGCCCTGGCCGGCACAACGAGCGATATCCGCCGCGGCCTGGATCAGCTCATCGAAGCGGGAAATCCGGAGTGGTTTATCTGGCAGGGCGACCAAGGACTCCTGCCGATTGAGGAGGTCAAACGCGCCATCAGGAAAGTCGGCGAGGAAGTCCTGCCGCACTATATGTAGGGCGTTGGTGATGGCACGCAATGTTGACAGGGCTAAGCCGGATGCTATGAGGCTAGAAATAAGGACGTATGGGGTGATGTAGAAGCGCACGCTGGCAAAGGTATTGCTCAGGCCGATTCAGGTTGGGCCAACGCTCTCCTGACGGAGGAATCCGATGAAGTTTGGGGTCTTTCTGCCGAACGGCAGCAATGGCTATATCATGAGCAAGGCGATTCCGCCGTATATGCCAACCTGGGAGCTGAACAGAGATATTACCCTTGAAGCGGAGCGTCTCGGATTCGATTTCGTCCTATCAATGATGAAATTTCGTGGGTTTGGGGGCGAGACCGGATATTGGGACGGGTGCCTGGAGTCGTTTTCACTGACCTCAGCCTTAGCCACGGTAACGCAGCGGATCGGCTTGATTCCGACCGCCTCTCTCCTGGCGCTTCACCCGGCTTATGTCGCGCGCACCATGGCAACCTTGGACGATATTAGCGGCGGTCGGGTCGGGCTCAATATTGTTACCGGCTGGAATAAGCCTGAGTATGCCCAGATGGGTCTGTGGCGTGGGGATGAATATTACGAGCAGCGCTATGCGTATGCGCTCGACTACGTCCACGTGCTGCGGACCCTGTGGAGAGACGGGACCATGACGTATCATAGTCCCTACTTTGATCTCGATGACTGCCAGTGTTTCCCCACTCCCACCCACGAGATTCCCCTAGTCTCCGCAGGGCAGTCGAGCGCCGGACAAGATTTTGTCTCTCAGGTCGGTGGACATAGTTTTGCGATGGTCGCCCCTGAACGGCTGCATACTATTGCCTCCGGCCTCAAGCACGCGGGGACAAAATATGGGACGCGGGTGGGCACCTACGGCTTGTTTCAAATTGTCGCAGCAGAAACCGAAGACCAAGCCTGGCAAACCGCCTCGGATATTGTGGCCGGTGGCGATATAGAGGCCATCAAGTCGCTGGTCTACTCGGCGAGTCTGGACACGGTCAAGGGTGGTACATCGGGCCAGTTCCGTAATGAAGACGCCGGCGCTGACGCAGACTTGCTGGCCGGGGACATTGAAGCCGGGAATATGGTGTTTATGAACGTACCCGTCCTAGTCGGTTCCTATGAAACCGTGGCTCGGAAGATTGACAATATCGCTGAAGATCACAATATTGAGGGCATGCTATTCTGCTGGCCAGACTGGGTCGCGGGGATTCAGACCTTTGGCGAGCGCGTGTTACCGTTGCTCAGCTGTCGAAAAAATTGGGACGGGGAAACCATGGGTGACTTACGAGCCCTGCGGGCCGACTTTTGAGTCGTCATCCGTTTATCCATAGATTCAAAAGGCAAAAAAGGGCAACCAATGCAAGAATCGAACAGAGTGGCTGCCGAAGCCAGGCATATGCACGGCTCGGAGCGAGGCATGCAGATCGATCCCCCCGAGCCGAACCTCACGCCCGAAGCGATGGTGGCTCGAGCTCGCGAGCTCGTACCGCGTCTCCGCGAGCGGGCGGAGAAGGCGGACCGTCTGCGCACGCTCCCGCCCGAGACCTACAAGGACTTTTTGGACGCGGGCTTCTACCGGATCTTGCAACCGCGCCGCTTCGGTGGCTACGAGTTCGATCTGCGGACCTTCTGCGACGTCATGATCGAGATCACGCGGGGCTGCGGCTCATCGGGCTGGGTGCTCTGCCTGACGGCGGCCCACGTCTTCCACATGGCCGGGGTACCCGAAGAGGGGCAGATCGAGATGTACGGGGACGACGGAGACTTCCGCTCGCCAATGACCTTCGCACCGCAGGGGACGGCCACCCCCGTCGACGGGGGATACCGCATCAGTGGCCGCTGGAACTACAACTCCGGCGGCGACTACGCGAACTGGATCGGCGTCTCCGCGGTCGTTCCCGGCGATACGGCGGGCGGGCCTCCCCGGGACACGATCCTCGCGTACCTCCGGCAGGAGGAATGCGAGGTCTTCGACAACTGGTTCGTCATGGGCCTGCGCGGAACCGGCTCGAAGCAGGCGATCATCGAGGACGTCTTCGTCCCCGAGCGGCGCGTACTCTCCCAGCTTCCCTGGTTCGCGGGTCGGGCCCCGGGTTACGGCGTCCACGAGAATCCCTTCTACCGGACGTCGCCGTTCGACGTCTTCCTCGCCGAGCTGGCGTGCATCTGCGTGGGCCTCGCAGAGTCAGCGATCGACGCCTTTTACGAGCGGGCGATGACGAAGGTCAATAGCTATCCGCCGTTTACGCCCGTAAAGAACGAGCGATCGGTACAGCGCCTCATCGGTCTCGCGCGCGCCAAGACCGACGCCGCCCAGGCGGTGCTCCAACGCATCATCGATGATCAGAAGCGTCGCATGGAGAAGATCGCGCAGAGCGGTCCCGTCGACGTGACCGAGGAAGAGACGCGACGTACCTTCATGCTCGCCCACCAGACGCTCCACCTCGCCCGCGAGGCCGTGGAGCCGCTCTTCGACGCGAGCGGCACGAGCGCCGCTCTGACCGGTCAGCCTATGGAACGGATCTTTCGGGACCTCAACATGGTTCGAACCCACTACATGATGAACGGCGACCGGACCGCCGAGAACTGGGGGGCCACGTTCTTTGGGCAGGAGGCGTACAGCCTGTTCTAGGGCAGCGGCAACGATTCGGGGGAAAGTGGGCTATTTCGGGCTTTCCCTGGTCGAGAGTGTTGTCGTCGGAGGCAGCGGGCCGCACGGGCAGGCGAGTGAAGTGCGCATGCGAGCAGGATTTTTGGGCTACCGGGCCGGCGAGGCAAGGAGCGGGAGCAGTGAGGGGCGGGGGCGGGAGCACGTCCCTCACTGCGGATGATGGTATGTGGGGTATAGGGAGGGGTTTCCCTTGACTTTTTCCGCCAACTGGCCCAGTTTCTCTCCAATAGTTGCCGATGACCTACTGGGGCCGCCTTCAGCCACGCCACCTACATGAGTCAATATATCCAGCCGGCTGGGCTGGCGGAGAATGAAGGGGACTTTGCCCTCGGATTCTTCGTACCGTTCAATGCACCCTGCCTCACCTAGCCGCCTACGGCATCCAACGCGGAGATACCGAGGCCGTATGTGGGGACACGGACAACGGCTTTGGGTTGCTCTTCAACTGGAATCTGTTGGGGGATGGAGAGCATGAAGTCGGCGCGTTTGTCGATGATATAGAACTCGGCCGGGCCACGGTGCGAGTGACGACCTTGGTGCAGGAGTTTCTGCGGGGGGTCGAGGGGGAGTGTGTGGTCGCAGACTTCCCGACTGCTGGAGAGACGGTGACCCTGGAGTGGCAACAGAATCGCCAGAACTTCGTGATTACGGACCTGGAGTGAGTGATGATACGGCAGCGGAGTGGAGGCGCGCGGCACCCGCCTTTGCCGGGGCGTGGGTCGGAGAATCTCGCCTGCGCGATTCTCCGCAATATTGACAGGGCCAAGCAGGGTGCTATGGGGGCAGAGGTAGGGATTCAGACCTTTGGCGAGCGGGTGTTGCCACTGATCGACTATCGGAAAAATTGAGATGGGAAACCATGGGGGACCTACGGGCACTCCGGGCTGACTGCTGAACCGTCATCCTCTCCTCCCATCGATTCAGAAGGAGAAATCGATGCAAAAAGCGCCGCACATGCCGCAGGAGACCGACAACGGTTCAATGCCCCGCCAGCCCGACACCTCCCAACGACAAGTCGTACGCGAGCCGCCAACGGGTAAGGAATTTCTCGAAGGACTCCGTGACGGACGGGTCATCTATTTCGATGGTGAATTGGTCAAAGATGTCACCACCCACCCCGCCTTTGCCACCAGCGCCCGCTCGTATGCCCGCATGTACGACACGCTTCACGACCCGGAGAAGCATGACCTCTTAACCTACGTGACGGAGCGGGGCGCCCGTTCACACAAGTTCTACAAACTCCCCCGTACCCCGCAAGACCTGCTCGAAGCCCGTGATGCCATCGCCGAATGGGCGCGCTTGAGTTGGGGCACACTCTCCCGCGGCCCCGACTATAAGGCCGCGTTGGTCGGAACGCTGGCCGGGGATGTCGACTTCTATGGTGAATATGCACCGAACGTCCAGCGTTGGTATGAGAAGATCGCCGACGAAGTGATGTTCGTCAATCTGAGCTTGGTCAATCCAGCCGGCGACCGCTCAAAGCCGCCGGCCGAGCAGCGCGATGTCTATATGCACGTCGTGAAAGAGCGTGATGATGGCATTGTTGTGCGTGGGGCGCGCATGGTCTCCACCGGGGCCGCCTTCAGCCACGTCACCTATATGAGTCAGTATATCCAGCCGACCGGACTGGTTGAGGGCGAAGAGGACTTCGCCATTGGCTTCTTCGTGCCCTTCAATGCTCCAGGCCTCACCTTCATGGGTCGCTACTCTTACGAATACCTGGCGAAAAAAATCGGCTCCCCCTTCGACTATCCTCTCTCCAGCCGCTTCGACGAGTCTGATCTGAGTATCGTACTCGACGACGTGTTCATCCCCTGGGAGGATGTGACGGTCTACCGCAACCCAGCCGTTGTCAACGGCCTCTTCCCACGCGGCTTTGCTCAGCGCTTTGCCTTTCACGCCGCGGCACGGACCGCGGTCAAGCTCGATTTTATTTGTGGCTTACTCCTCCGGGCGACAGAAATGCAGCAGAAAACCGGCTTCCGCGAGGTGCAAGCCAGGATTGGCGAGTTGCTCGGCATGCGGCATAACCTCTGGGCACTGTCCACGGCAATGGCGGCCGAGGCCGAACCTGGGCCAGGGGGCTATCTCCTGCCAAAGACCGAGTACGCGCTTCAGTGGCGCAATATCTACGGCGATATCTTCAGTACGGCTCGGACGATATTCCACAATCTCCTCTCCGGCAACTTGATCCAGATCCCCTCCTCGGCCAAGGATTTTAAGAACCCGGCCACCCGTCCGTTGCTCGACCGCTACTGGAAAGGGGCCACCGCTCCGGCCGAAGAACGAGTAAAGCTGTTACGCGTCATCTGGGACCTGTTTCTGACCGAGTTCGCGGGCCGCACAGAGGCCCACGAGCGCAACTTCGCCGGTGGTTATGAACCGAATCGGGTCGAGACCTATCAGGCCGCCGAGCATTCGGGTCTGAACGCCTCAATGAAAGCCATGGTCGACGAGTGCATGAGCCACTATGATCTGGATGGCTGGACAGATTCTACCTGGGCAGACGTGCCTTGGTCACTCCCGGATTCGGAATAGGCAACGAAGCCGTGTTCGCACCTTCTCACCAGCTGCCTTTGCGCTGAGAGCCGCCCGGTCCGCTATAGGAGGCGGTAAAGCCGGGCTCTTGTTGGAACAAATCTTTCGGTATCGAACGCACGGCTCGCTTCCAGGCGGCGACTAAGCGATCCTCAGCCGCATAGTCAAACGGGTCTTGCAGCATCACTTCCTCCCGCCCCCCATATGCTAATGGATGGTCGCGTAACCAGACCGCTGCCTGTTTGATGCCCTCAACCGGCGAGACAATATCCCGATAGCCGAGCTCTGATTTGATTTTGGTGAGATCAAACATCCGGTGGGTCGTCCAGGGCTGTGAGATTAACGGTCTGGCGCTAACGGCCAGATCGTACGGCATCGAAATAATCTCCCACTCGTGACCGAGCGCTTCGGCACACAGCTGCACGACCTGCTTTAAGGTTAAGACATGATCGTCGCCACAGTTATACACCTGCCCGGCGGCAACCTCGGGTTGATCCACGGCTAACAACAGGGCGTGAGCGGCGTTGGAAGCAGCGCCGGAGTGATTGAGCGATAAGCCGTCGTCCGGGAGGATGATGAACGGCCGTCTGTCCAAGATACGGCGAACAATGGACCATTCGCGTGGAACGACTTGATAGGCACCATAGATTTGGGGATACCGAAAATGCGTGGCGTTCGGGTGGTGTGTGAAAACCACCTCTTCCGAGCGGTACACCCGGTAGCCTTTGCCGTCCTCTGCTTCGCTCGTCGTCTTGACCGCGTCCTCCCCAGTGGGCACAGGCAGGCCCGGCGGATGGACCATATCCGCGTTCATAAAGCCCCGGTAGGCAGGCCCTCCCCCGACCGAAATAAACCGCTCCGTCCGTCCAACCATAATCTCAGCCACCCGCCGTAAACGGCCGTACATGGCGAGGGTTATATCAAAATGAGAGTCTCCAAGGGCGCCCCTGAATGCTTGCTCATCGAACGGGTTGGTATGAATGTGGATCACGGATTCGGGAATCTCAACCACTTCGTGGTTACCCGTGTGAAGAATAGCTACATCGTATCCTCGCTCAAGCAATCCGTTGACAATAAAGTGACCGGTCGGTCCGGTCCCGCCGATAACCAAAGCTCGCATGGTTAGTGCACTCCAGCCGGCTTCTCACGCATTCGTTTCGCGCTATCCGGTTTTCTATCTGGGAATCACCGGCAGCAGGACGTAGGACGCCCGGTCTTCCTGGTGAAACACGGTCTGCTGGGCGGATACTCCCTGCGTGCCCTCGCCAAACGGCTCGCCCGTGTTCAGGTTGCGGTCAAACTCCGGGAAATGGCTGGAGCTGATTTCCAGGCAGAGGCGGTGACCCGGCAGGAAGACGTTGCTCGTCGCCCAGAGCTCAATCGTAAACCGATACGGCTTACCCACCTCCATCAACTCAGGCGCAGACGCAGAGTCCCGATAGCGGGCGCGGATGATGCCATTGAGCAGGTTCTGCGCATAGCCGTCCGGATGGACGTCAACAAGTTTGGCCGTAAAATCCGTATCAACGGCTGAAGACGACGCCCACAGCGTGACTGTCACTGGTCCAGTTATTTCCAGCGGCTGAGAAACCGGCTTGGAGGTATAGACCAGGACATCATGACGTTCTTCGACCGGGCGTTGATCCTGGACGCCCATATCAACGGCCAGATTATTCCCGCCCAGGGACGGAACCGGATTGTCGGGATCATAGACATAGGTGTCTGCCTGCTCTTGGCCAGGCGGGACGGTTGAGAGGGTCCCGTTCCCGTTGAGGGTGTTCGCCTCACCACTACTATGCAGGAAATAACGCACCTGGCGCATGTTGGGCGGTGGCCAGTCGGACAGGTATTGCCAGCGGTTTTCTCCCAGCGTGAAGATGCTGACCGGCGGCTCGTCCATAATCCCGTTGTCTACGTCTTTGAGCCAATAATCGAACCAGCGCAGCAGGGTCTCGTTGAGGTCGATCAAGGCGTTCGGGCCAAAATCGATATCACCCGCACCGCGCGAAGCCGGCGTCGTATAGGGTAAGAGATGGCCCCACGGGCCAATGATCAGCCGTTGGCCGGTGCGGGCGGCCTCAAACTGACTCCGCGCAGTAATACTCTGGTAGGCGGCTGGCCCACCCTCGGCAAACGTATCGTACCACGAGGTCACATGGAGCATCGGCGTCCGAACAGTCTCGGCAAAGCGGTTCACATTGGCCCGGTGCCAATACTCGCCATCGTCGGCATGGGCGATGTGAGCAGCCATGTATGGCGCGGTTTCTTTGAGCAATTCACCCCAATCTTTGATGGGCAGGTGGCGATACCACTCGTCGGTCAGGGGGGTGAAGGCGTTCAGGCCCCAGCGGGTCGTCCGCACGCCGGCTAGCTCGCCGCCTTCGACATACTCCTTCATCTTCTCCATGAGGTCTCTGCGACCCTGGCGCTTGAGCGTATTCAGGCCCTTGAAGATGGCATACGGCACCATCCAGCCCCACTTTGACACCCCACCGGTCTGATAAATCCAACTGGCATGATAGTCGGCCGAAGCGGAAACCGGCGCCATACACTGGAGGGACGGCGGCATGGGATCGTTACAGGCAATCAGATACTGCGTCAGCCCCAAATAGGACTGGCCGGTCGTCCCTACCCGGCCATTCGACCACGGCAGCCGGGCGGCCCATTCGACGGCATCATAGCCGTCGGAAGCTTCCTGAAAGATGGTGTCGTATTCACCTTCGGACTCGAAACGACCGCGGCAATCCTGGGTAATAAGAACATAGCCATACTGCGCATACGAGGCATTGAGGCCATTTGGGTCGGCGGAGCCCTTTTTGCCATACGGAGTGCGGCTTAGCAGGACGGGAAAGCGATCTGCTGAGTCCGGCCGGACGATGTCGGCATACAGCGTGATCCCATCCCGGGTTTTCATCGGGACACTCTCTTCAGAGGTGACTTTGTATTGTTTGCGCGCTTGGACGATCATGGCTCCCTCCTTGGTATGCGTCATACCACCTCAGCTACACGCGCGATACATTAGCTAGAGGATTGACCCCAGAGCAACGGAACCTTTATGAGGGAGGAGCTTCGCAAACTGTTCTGACGCATTGATGACACAATCGAGATGACACTGGAGGAACACCAATGGCAGAGCCCGATACCCTGTGTGGCTGGGGAGACCAAGACAAAGTTGACTATTTTGTACAGCGGAGCGCGTTCTTGATTCCGAAGCGCCTTGAGCAACTCAGTACCTTGCTCGACCTCTTCCCTTGGTCGGCTGATGAACCGATTCGCGTACTCGATTTAGGCGCGGGCTATGGTGCGGTCACGGAGACGATTCTCTCCCGCTATCCACACGCAACAGTCACCTGGGTTGACGGCTCGACCGCCATGCACGAGCATGCTGAGCCCCGCCTCAACAAACATGGCTCGCACGTCGAGCTTTTTCTGCGTGACTTGGCTGAGCCCACCTGGCATGTCGATCTGCCCGGACCGTTTCATGCCGCAGTCTCAGCCATTGCGCTGCATCACCTGACTGACAGTCGTAAAAGCCAATTATGCGCTGAAGTGTTCAGCCTGCTCCAACCTGGCGGTCTGTTTCTCAACAATGATGTCGTTGCCGGTGACCCGGCGTTACGCGACCAGTTTACGCTCTTGGCGGATCGAGTGATTCAGCAACAGGTCCAGGAGCAGACAGGAGAGCTGCACTCGCTCGAAGAAATTCGTCAAGTGCGAACCGCCTTGCCGCGTCCCGAGGGGCAGAGCAGCCACATCGCTCCACTGGAGCCTCAATTGAACTGGTGGCGAGAGGCCGGCTTCACGATTGTGGACTGCTATTGGAAGTTTCTGAATTTTGCGATTTTTGGTGGCTTCAAACCCCAAGCCGATGGATAATTAGAGAGCGCTTCAGTTTGGTGCAGCACTCGTCTTAACAAGTTCATGCTCTTCCCCGAAAACAATCTGCCCAGCCGCATCTTGGGCGCGAATACGCGCTTCGATTGCAGGGGACAACTGCAAGTTTCGCTCTTGCGGAAATTTATCCTGGTATAAATGCGGACGTAAAAAGAATTCTTCTGGAGTTCTTATTATCGCTTGAGTTTTTAAGGGTGCGGGGAACCAGCCGCGGCGCATAAAGTCTGGCGAGAAGAAGACGTCTACGTCTTTCTGTGACCATTCTTTGACCTGCATGCCATCATGTACCGTGTAGCCATAATAGTCGGCCTGGGCATCCCACCAGACCGCAATCAGGTTGTGATAGCCACGATCCCCGAGGTTCGGATTCATCATTTGGGTAATCCGCTCCTCAACAAAGATGAGCTCATCCTGCTGACCGTAGACCTCCATTCGCAGCGGATAAAAGTAGTGTTGCTCCAGCCAATACACGACTTTGCTGGCGTAATAATCCGGCAGCCATTCAGACTTTGGGCGGGCTTCGAGGACGTAGGTCGATACACCACCATTGGGTTGATAATGCGGATAATCGTCCCCCATGATTTTCAGGTCTTTGACGGGCACGTCGGTAAAGGTCCCCTCTGGTGTCGCTAGGGTGATGATTGGGCGCGTTTTCGGAAAGCGGACCGTCTCGGTCAAGATATCGGTTCCCAACACGCGCCACGAAAATTCCCAGGCGTCGCGCCCGAGCGAGTCATCAAACGTCATCGGCCAGGTAGCCATTTTGTCTTCGCGCTGGGGTTGCGGGAAGCGACGGACCCGACGAATGGCCGGCGAATAGCCAAACAGGTCGGCCTTAGTCCGCTTCTCCTGATCGGTCCGGTAGAGAATGAAGAGCATTTGATTGCCGTAATTTTCAGGTGGAGAGAGATCCTGCGTCAGCCAGTGAGCCACCAGTTCTCCTGGTTGTGCGGTCAGGTGCCCCATCAAGCCTTCGGGTTTCCGGTAATGAGACAGGACGAGAATTTGTGAACTGGACAGAGAGCCGCTGGGAGTCAGCAGCCCCATATCTTCGACCTGGACGCAGTTCCAGCGCGGCATATGCGGGAATTCCATGGCGCGAAAGCCCATTTCCTCAGCCGTATAGGGGGCGCGAAACGGATAGGCTTCGGCCGGCAGATACGGGATGTTCGCATCGCGTGGCGTGTCCTGCGCCATATCGACCGCGACCCGCTCCTCATCAGAAAGCTCGGCCAGCGTCTTCCAGGTTCTCTCCGACCGCCCGTTCTGGTCTTCCGCGGCCCAGAGGGGCTGCACGTAAAAGACAAGACTGCAACCAAGAAGGCCGACAAGTCCTACGCTGAGGCCGAGAAGATATTTCAGATAGTCAAGCTGCCTGGGCTCGCTCCGCATCCAGTCTCTCCTTTCGCTTTCGTCACGCTCATGACCTATTGGGCTGCATATCCCCCGTCAACCGTGAACACCGAACCAGTGACCCATGACGACTCATCCGAGGCCAGGAATAATCCCATGGATGCAACATCTTCTGGCGTGCCCACACGTCCGAGTGGGTGGCTCTTGGCCACGCGTTCCAGGCGTTTGGGATTGGAACTATGCAGAACGTGGGCCATCATCGGCGTATCCACCGCGCCGGGACAGATCACGTTACAGCGGATGTTCTTGGAAGCATAGGCCGTCGCCATCGCTTTGGTGAGCGACACAACGCCACCTTTGGCCGCAGTATAGGCGTGCACATTCCCAACGCCTAAGATCCCGGCTAACGAAGAAACATTGATAATCGATCCGCCCCCGACCTTGGTCATTTCGGGAATCGCATATTTACAGCCCAAGTAGACGCTCTTGAGATTCACACCCAAAACGAAATCCCACATCTCTTCTTCAAGGTTGGTGACGATCGTGTCGTGCTTATGCAGGACAGCCGCGTTGTTATACATGATATGTAAACCACCGTACGTCTCGACCGTCCGGTCAACAGCTATTTTGATATCGGTTGCATTTGAGACGTCGGTCTCCTGAAACACCGCGTCTCCCCCGGCCGCTTTGATCAACTCGACCGTCTCGTTGCCGCCCTCGACTTTAATGTCTGTCACAGCGACTTTTGCGCCCTCTTGGGCGAATATCATCGCGGCAGCCCGTCCCTGTCCACCGCCGGAGCCGGTAATTAATGCGACCTTATCCGCTAATCGTCCTGACATAGGCATCTCTCCTCATTCAATTGACTCTGCGCGCAAACGCGACTGCCCCGTGCTCTAACAGAATTGTGCTCTAACAGAACACGGCGAGAAGCACCACATACGGCGACGCCTTGGCCTTTATCCTCTGACCGATTACGATGAGTCTGCTATCCGCTTCTGGACGAAAGAGATGAAAAAGTCGCTTGGCTGGGCCTACCTCTTATTTGCTCTGAGTCTTTTGGGCCTTTTTGGTTTGCATACGATCTACCTAGGAAAGCCTCTGAAGGGGACCTTTTTTCTGCTTGCGACCTGGGCCGGACTCTGGGCCCTCACACAGGTGCTCATTCTTCCTTCGCCGAGTATCCCGCTTGTCATTGGGCTGGCGCTACCGAGGCTGTGGCAAAATCTTGTGTTCACCATCCCCTCCCCAAGCCTGCCCCTGGTGATCGGGCTGCTGGCCCTGCCCGTTATTGGGGTATGGTGGTGCGTCGATCTCTTTTCCCTGCCCCGGCAGACTCGGAAAGCAAACGAGCAGAGTGAAAGCACACGGCGATAGCGAGCCTGGGAATCATCGACAGCGCTCCAAACTTCCAGTACAGTGCGCTTCAAGACCCAAGAGGTGTGTGATGGACGTCGAAAGCATTAAAACCGATATCAGAGACTATATTGCCACGGTCACGATCGATCGTCCGCCCGTTAATGCCATGAACCGGCAGATGTTTGACGAGATTCAAGCCTCCTTTGATGCACTGAATAATCGTCCCGATGTCCGGGTGGCCATCTTTACCGGGGCGGGTAAATGTTTTTGCGCGGGCGCGGATATGAAAGCGCGGTCGCGCTCGTTGGATGATGGCGCACAACAACCGCGTCACGGAGCCATGTGGGCTCACTCGCGGGCGGCCCGCGAAGCTTTTCATTCTATTCTGGAATGTTCCGTCCCCGTCATCGGTGCGATCAATGGCCCGGCTCTGGGTGGAGGGCTGGCCCTGGTGGCATCGTGCGATATGCTGATTGCGTCAGAACGGGCGCTGATCGGTCTGCCTGAAATCGACGTTGGCCTGTTGGGCGGCGGTCGCCATACTCAACGCCTATTTGGTGTCTATAAAGCCCGCAAGATGATGTACACGGGCGAACGGATCGATGCGCAGGAATTATACCGTCGGGGCATTGTTGAGAGAGTTGTTCCGCCGGAGCGCCTCATGGACGAAGCTCGGGCTCAGGCACAAGTGATTGCCGACAAAAGTCCGCTGGCCATCCGGCTTGCCAAACATACCATGAATGCGATTGAATTCATGGATCTGCGCGATGGCTATCGCTTTGAGCAAAATATGACGCACGAGCTAACGGGAAGTGATGACGCCAAAGAGGCGGCCCGGGCGTTTGTGGAAAAACGGAAGCCTGTATTTACAGGCCACTGACAAAAAGGAGAGACGGGTATGCTGTTTGGCTATTTTACTGAGCGGCCGTATCGCTGGGTCAACGAAGACGAAGTGCTTGAGCACCGGGGTTTCTTTGCCCTGCCCAACTCGCGCTTTGACCGCGACAAGGCCGCCGATGACTATAATTTTTTTCTCGACGAATACTGCTACGCAGAAGAAGTTGGCTTTGATGCGCTCATGCTGAACGAGCACCACGGCAACCCTTTCTGCATGGGCAGCGTCATGAATGTCGAAGCCGCCATCCTGGCGCGTATTACCAGCAAGGCCAAGATCGTCCTGATCGGCAATCCGTTGCCCGTGCTGAAGCATCCGCTGCGGATGGCCGAAGAGCTGGCCGAGATTGATCTGATCTCGCGCGGGCGTCTCGTTACCGGCTGGGTGCGTGGAGCGGGCAGCGAGCAGTTCTTCAATAACGCCAACCCGGCCTATAATCGGGAGATGTTCAACGAAGCCCACGATTTCATTATCCAGGCCTGGACCAAGCCCGGTCCGTGGCGCTACGAGGGCAAGCATTTTCACTATCGCCATGTCAATCCGTGGGCGTTGCCCTATCAGAAGCCACATCCGCAAATGTGGATTCCCGGCGTATTGAGTCCGGAGACGGTGCACTGGGCGGCCCAGCATAACTATCCCTATCTGGCCCTGGTGACTGCCCTGAGTCCAACCTGCGACTTGCTGGACTATTACGCCGATACCGCGGCTGAAAATGGTTATCAGGCCGGCACGGAAAATTTTGCCTATTTGATCGGCGTGTTCTGCGCGGACACGGATGAAAAAGCGCAAGAGCTGGGCAAAGGGTTTGTGTGGGGTGGCGGAGCGAGTGCGTTCTCCAGACCGGAACATACCTTACCGCCGGGCTACAATTCCAAAAACGCCATTCGCCTGCTGGCCCAGCGTCCGAGCGGCGGCTGGGTCGGGGTTGATTCGGACCGGCTCAAGGAGGCCCAACAGGGCCGGAAGAAAAAGAAGAGTACGAATCTGGATGAGGTTCGCCAAAAGCTGGAAAAATCGTATAAGCGCGCCCAGGACGACTACCTGATGATCGTCGGCTCGCCCAAGACCGTGATTGAAAAGATCAAGACCATGATCCGCGTGCTGCGGCCAGGGACGTTCGCCTGCTTCCAGGTTCAAGGGCCAGTCGGCAACGAAGACCGGCTGAACAGCATTCGCCTGATGGGCCAGGAGGTCATTCCCGCTGTCAAAGAATACGCCAAGGAAATCGAGCTGGTCGATCCATTCACCCGCGTACCGGGTTCGGTCAAACTCACGCCAGGAACAAAACGCATGCCAGTCGTGGACCGCACTCCGCTGGTAGACCTCGGCATGCAGCCGAAGGCGTAGGATAAACTTCCCTCACCGACGGGGACCGGGCAACCACAGGGGGTTGCCCCTACCTTTTGTCTCCTCTCCCGCTGGGAGAGGGCCAGGGTGAGGGCTCCTCTATGCCGGGGCCTCGTGCATCCGCCACGACTTCTTTCCCGCAGGTAGATTGAACAGCTTGGCGGCATTTTCCCGCATGATGTCCTGGCGTTGCTCTTCCGTGATATGGGCCGCGTGGTCGGCCAGTAATTGCTGGGAGTGCGGCCAGGTGGAATCCGTATGCGGAAAATCACTCGCCCATAGCAGTTGCTGGTGCGGCATGATATCGGCCGCATGAAACGCGGTCGGGTCGTCCTGGAAAGTCATCCAGACATTGCTTTTTATGTATTCGCTGGGCAGCTTTGACAGGCCGTCAATGATCCCACCCTCGGCGTTAATCCTGGCGGCGTGGTCCATGCGATACATATAGTGTGGCATCCAGCCAGCGTCGCCCTCTGCACACACGAGTTTCAGGCGCGGATGGCGCTCGAAGACACCACCCAGGACCATGAGGCCGACAACATCCTGAACAGCCCGGATGATGCCCAGAAAATTATTCATCTCATGGCCTCGGTGCGGCATGTTCAGGCTACCGTCCCGCGAGGTCAGAATATGAAAACAGATGGGCAGTCCCAGGTCGGTTGCGCACTCCCACAGAGCGTCGTAGTCAGCGTGGTCATAGTCTTCGTAGATGGGCCGACCCGGCATCATCATGCCGACCATGCCCATGTCCTTGGCGCGCCGGAAATCCTCAATCGCGCTGTCCACACTCAAGACCGCGGTCTGCGCCAGACCCAGAATACGGTTCGGAGCTTCGCTGCACATGGCCTGTAACCAGCGGTTATAGGCCAGCATGCAGGCGTTTTTATAATCGGGGTCGCGGTGCATGCACAGGCCCATGCCAATGGAAGCATAGATGGCTTCAGCCGCAATCCCGTCCTGGTCCATATACGGAATACGCGCGCGGCCACCATAGGCCCCCTCGCGAATATCCGGGAACCTGATTTTTGCCGCCCGGTTGTTGCGTTCCGTTACCGTGAAGCCAGCACCGTCAATGAATCCCAATTGAATCGGACGCTTCATGCCGTGTACGACAAAGGCGTCCGTGCCATCGGGCTGTTCCACGATGCGCGGCGCGACGTCCCGGTATTTGGGTTCGATGTAGTCGATATAACAATTGGCTGGCTCACACACATGGCCGTCGGCTGAAATGATCCCTGCCGGTATCTCTTGCATCTTGCTCTCCGTTCCAGATCAGATTGGTCCTGACATAAAAACGCTTGCGGCCCAGAGTACGGAAAGCGCTCTCTCTTTTCAAGAAAGCAGGGGAAACAGTGATTTCTACAGGGACTTATGGTAGGGGAGACACAACGTCAGAGGAGGGGGCCATGCCAGCAACAGCCAGCACACTCACCCAAGGACTCCGCGTCGGCATCATCGGCGGATCAATTGCCGGCTGTACTGCGGCGATCGAACTGCTGCGGTCAGGCTGCGAGGTCACGCTTTTAGAACGCACGGGCGACACCTTGAAGGATAGAGGGGCGGGCATCGGCGTTCCGCCCTCGGTCATGGACACGTTCATTGAACGCGACCTGGTTGATGCTGATACTCCCTTCTTCGCCGGCCATGCGTTCACGCGTATCTGGCGCACAGAAACAGAGCACCGGTACGGCTATCTTGCCTGGGACCAGCCCGCGAATTTGGCTTTGCTCAACTGGGGTGGACTATATAGAAACCTGCGCAAACGCGTTCCGGATAGGGTGTATCGCTCAGGGCAGCGGGCCGTGGCCTTACACCAGCAACCCGATGGAACGGTCCGAGTGGAGTTGGCCGATGGGTCCACGGCTACGTTTGACCTGGTGGTCTGTGCTGATGGCTACACCTCGCTTGGCCGGCGTACCCTCTTCCCCGATAGCGCCCTGCGGTATGCCGGCTATGTCTTGTGGCGGGGCTTCCTGCCTGAAAAGGAACTTGCAGAATCACAGCCGCTCGAAAGCGGTGTCCGCTGTTTAGGCTATCCGGGCGGACACGGTATTTTTTACTTTGTGCCGGGCCTGGACGGAGCGGTTGCGCCGGGTAAGCGGCTGGTGAATTGGGGTATGTATGTCCCGATTGCCACCTCCGCGCTGACCGATTTTCTGACCGACAAAGACGGCCACGCGCACTCGGGCTCGCTCCCCCCCGGTGGTATGCCCTTGGCCACGGAAACCGAGTTGAAACGGCGCGCCCACGAACGGCTGCCCGACTATTACGCCGAGATCGTCGATAAATGCCAGGACACATTTGCCTACGCCATTTATGATTGTGAAGTTCCAGCCTACAACAAAGGCCGGGTCTGTTTGGTCGGTGATGCCGGGGCCTTCGCCCGTCCACACACGGCCGCCGGCGCACTCAAAGGGATTAACGATGCCATCGCGCTCGGCGAAGCGCTCACAACTCATAGCTCATTGGAAGCGGCGCTCAGCCAGTGGGACACAACCCGGACCGATACGAACAACGACCTGGTGAGATTTGGCAATCAACTCGGGCGGGCGCTGGTCTTGGAAATTCCCGACTGGTCGCAAATGGACGCTCGGAGTATGGAGCAGTGGTTCACTTCGATCGTGACAATCAAAACCGAAGTCCTTGATCCCGACCTGCAGAGTACGGACGCCGCGCGGTTGTGACAAAATTCACGCGAAAGCGTTGATTTCTCGTGTTAAGAAGGGGTAGAGAAGGAAGGAGAGACTGCAAGAGTTGGGTAAAGGAGGGTTTTATGCTCACCATCCTTGCGATAACAGTTTCTTTTCTTATCTTTTTGGTTCTCATCGGCCTACTGGCCCAACGGGCAGACCGGATACGAGACGAGGACGCTCAGGGGGAAGCAGATAGTCCCTAGTCGTTAGCGATGCCTACCGCAGAGCAATCAGTGGTTCGCTTCGGGTACAACTTTCCCTTCATCGGGCGTGTAGAAAATCGCGGCTGGCTGTTCTGGCCCCAGCGCTTTTGCGTGGGCGCTGAAGACTACAAATCTGTAGGTTGGCCGCCATAAAGTCATAAAATAGCCTACCAAAGATATTTGGACGCTTGACTCTTTCCTTGAGAAAAGTGGATAACAACAAAGATCCAAACCGACAGTAAGGCATGTAAGCCAGAGATAAGGGGGGGAACAATCCATGGCAGCGACGGCGGAACGTAAACCAGAGGCAAACAGCATTTTTCAACAGGCCGTTGCAACCACGCTCCGGGAGAACGGCGAGCTTGGGATGCAAGTCGCCGTGTATCTCGATGGCGAGCAAGTCGTGGATGTCTGGGGCGGTGTTGCCGACGAGACCACTGGACGGGCAGTCGATGGGGATACGCTCTTCCCCTCCTTCTCTGTCATCAAGGCGACTACGGCCACCGCGCTCCATCTCCAGGCTGAACGTGGCTTGATTGAGTATGATGCGCCTATTGCGCGCTACTGGCCCGAGTTTGCAGCGCACGGCAAAGACACCGCAACCGTCCGGGATGCGCTGAGCCACCGCCTGGGCATTCCGTATATGCCCGAGGGCGTCACGCCCGAACTCATGAGTAATTATGACTGGATGGTCGATCAACTGGCTAATATGAAGCCGATCTTTACGGCCGGCACGCAGAATGCCTATATGTGTTACACCTTCGGCTGGGTCGTTGCCGAGTGCGTGCGCCGGACCGATCCCAAACATCGGCCATACAGCACGTTCGTACAGGAAGAGATCTGTGCGCCTCTTGGCATGACTGATCTCTGGATCGGGATTCCTGAAGAAGCCGAACCGCGCGTGGCTCGGCTGAAGAACGCGCCTCCACTCCCATTACCGGCAGATGCGCCGATCCTGCGTGCCATGCCGCCTCAGGTCGGAGCGACGGAGGAGGTCTTCGGCCGTTCCGATATGCGCCGCGGCTGCATTCCTGGTGCCCACGGTATTATGAACGCCCGCAGCTCAGCCCGGCTATTTGCCATGCTGGCCAATGGTGGAGAACTGGACGGCGTTCGCTTGCTGTCCGAAGATCGGGTGAAGACGTTCAGCACTCCGCGGCCCGATACTGATCAGCCGGACTCCGTGCTGGGCATGGCGATCCGCATGGGGACCGCCGGGCTATGGGTCGGTGGAGTAAAAGATCCCAAATATCCGTTCCGCCTTGCCGGTTTAAATCCGCGTACGGTGTTTCATCCGGGCGCCGGTGGAGCGATTGCCTGGGCCGACCCGGACGCGCGCTTGGCGGTTGCGATCTGTCACAATCGCATGGTCCATAATCCCACGGTGACCTTCAAGCCTATTCAGGATGCGGTCGAGCAGGTCTTTGGGGTCGTGTAAGGAGAGCGGAATGACACTGCCTGATTCTGCAATCGTCCTTCAACGGGGAGAGGGCGACTCGGTAGCCATCGGGACCGGCACCCGGTGTACATTTAAGGTCAGGGGAAAAGACACCGAGGGTCATTTCGGCCTATTCGAGTATGTGATGGAACCAGGGACTGAGGGGCCGCGCCGCCATATTCACCGGCAGATGGCGGAAATATTCTACGTGGTCGAAGGAGCAATCGAACTCCTCGTCGGAGACGAGAAGATGACAGCCCAAGCCGGAACGACCGCCCTCGTCCCCAAGGAGGCGATACACGCCTTTTCCAACCCAGGCGCGCAACGCTCAGTATTGTTGATCATGTTTTGTCCGGCCGACTCGCGCGAGAAATACTTCGAGGGCCTGGCCGAACTCACCAAAGGCGGCAAACCACCGGACCAACGCGCCCTGCTTGAGTTGATGCGCAAGTATGACACGGAGCCGGTAGCGGAACCGCTCTATGGAGAAGCGGAGACGCCGTAAACGAGAGAACACGCCTTGAGCGCTCCCCCATGCTGGGCTAACGTGTCGGCATGAACGCCCAACAGGAATACCAGCCGCACGAAACGCTCGCCTTCGACAATCGCTTTACGCGGGAATTGCCCGCCGACCCTGAAATCGGAAATACCCGCCGCCAGGTCACGCGGGCGTGTTATTCCCGTGTCCAGCCGACGCAGGTCGCTCAACCCCAGTTGGTTGCCTACGCCTGGGAAGTGGCCGAGGAATTGGGCCTGTCCCGCGCGTTTTGCGAGTCGGACGATTTCCCCCACATCTTCTCGGGGAATCGGGTGCTGGACAGCATGGACCCCTACGCAATGTGTTACGGCGGTCATCAGTTTGGCAACTGGGCCGGGCAACTCGGGGACGGCCGGGCCATTAACCTGGGCGAGATCGTCGGTCCAACCGGAAAACACTGGGTGGTCCAGCTCAAGGGTGCTGGCCTGACGCCCTATTCGCGCAGCGCGGACGGACTGGCCGTCCTGCGTTCGTCCATCCGCGAGTTCTTGTGTAGCGAAGCCATGCACCATCTCGGTGTCCCGACCACCCGAGCGCTCAGCCTGGTCTCAACGGGCGAACACGTCATCCGCGATATGTTTTATGATGGTAACCCCAAACCCGAGCCGGGAGCCGTGGTGTGTCGGGTCGCGCCGTCCTTTGTGCGTTTTGGCAATTTTCAGCTCTTTGCCGCCCGCGGAGAGATCGATGTCTTGCAGCAGTTGGTAGACTACACCATCCGGACCGACTTTCCCCATTTGGGCGAACCGTCCCGCGCGACCTATCTGGCCTGGTTCGAGGAAGTCTGCAGGACAACCGCCCAGATGATTGTGCACTGGCTGCGGGTCGGATTTGTCCACGGGGTGATGAACACGGATAATATGTCCATTCTGGGGTTGACGATAGATTACGGCCCGTACGGCTGGCTGGAAAACTATGACTCCAACTGGACGCCCAATACCACCGATGCCGCAGGTCATCGCTACGCCTTTGGCAAACAGCCCCAGATTGCCCATTGGAACCTGGTTCAGCTTGCCAACGCGATTTACCCCCTGATCGAACAGACGGAACCGCTGGAAAAAGCCTTGAGCAATTATGTCCAGGAATTTGAGTCGTGCTGGCAAGCCATGATGGCTCACAAACTGGGCCTTCAAGCCTTCAAGCCCGACCTGGACGATGGCCTGATCACCAGTCTGCTGGAAATTTTGCAACTGGCCGAGACCGACATGACCATCTTCTATCAGCGGTTGGCAAGCCTCGATCTCGACACCAAACCCGCAGACGAAATCGACGATGCCACTTTCATAGAACCACTTTTGGACGCCTACTACGTCCCAGAACAGTTGACCCCCGAGACAACGGCCCGCATCGCAGCATGGCTGCGCCGCTATCACGACCGTGTGAGGGAAGATGGAACGGATAACGCGGCACGCCGGAAACGGATGAACGCGGTCAACCCGAAATATGTGCTGCGCAACTATCTCGCCCAGCTCGCTATCGACAAGGCCGAGCAGGGCGACCCCTCCATGGTGCACGACTTGCTGGAACTCCTCCGCCATCCTTATGATGAACAACCGGACCAAGAAGCCTACGCCCAAAAACGGCCCGACTGGGCCCGTCAGCGTCCGGGCTGTTCCATGCTGTCGTGCAGTTCGTGATAATAGCTCAGGAGAAATTCAGAAGGAGAGAATCATGGCACATCTGACAACCCTCCCGGCAACGGCAGACACCGCGGATATCCTCCCGATCATTGAAAAGGACGGGGCGGTAGTTCTGAAGGATATGCTCACCCCTGCCGAGGTCGATCGGGTGCTGGATGAAACCGGACCGTATATCGAAGCCACGCGCAACGGCCAGGACCCTTTTGTTGGTCTCCGGACCACACGCACGGGGGCGCTGGTGGCCCGCTCGCCGGCGTGCCGAGACCTGGTGACCAATCAGTCGGTGCTCAAAGCCGCCCAGACCTTTCTGGCGCCCTACTGCTCCCGCATTCAACTCCACCTCGGCCAGATTATTCGTATCCGACCCGGCCAGCCCAAGCAGGCGATTCACCGTGACCGCTGGGCCTGGGGAACCTATCTGAAAGGCATTGAGCCCCAGTTCAACACCATGTGGGCGCTGACCGATTTTACCCGTGAAAACGGCGCAACCCGAGTTATTCCGGGCAGTCCGGACTGGCCGGACGGACGCCGGGCGGACAAGGACGAAATTGCCCAGGCCGAGATGACGCGCGGCTCGGTGCTGCTGTATACCGGCTCGGTATTGCACGCTGCAGGGGCGAACGACTCGGCCGACGACCGGGTCGGCCTGAACATCACCTACTCGCTGGCTTGGCTGCGCCAGGAGGAAAACCAGTACCTGTCCTGTCCGCCCGAGATCGCAAAAACCTTATCAACCGAATTGCAGGATTTGCTCGGCTACACGCTGGGGAGCTACGCCCTGGGCTATTACACGCCACCGCTGCCACCGGGAGAAGGCCCCGAGTCCATCGGCCCGCAATACGCTCTGGGCCGTGAGCAAGACGGAGAAGGGCTGGGCAGCGTGGAGTTGCGTCGGGAAATCCAAGATGCGACGGGGAGTAAGATCTAATGGGTTTGCCAGTCATCGCAAACGAACCCTTTTATAGAAGCTTATCAACCTTGAGGAGCGAGGCATGATCGATCGCAATTTTGAGATGATTCACACAAACGGAGTCCGGCTGCGGACTGTTGTGGAGGGCGACGGACCGCTGGTGATTCTGCTCCACGGTTGGCCGCAGTGCTGGTATCTGTGGCGACACCAGATTGACCCGCTCGTGGCAGCGGGCTATCGCGTCGCTGTACCCGACCAACGCGGCTATGGCGGCAGTGAGTGTCCGCCCAACATCTCGGATTACAATATTCGCACGCTGGCCGCCGATGTGGTCGGCATTGCTCCTGCCCTGGGTCATGATGAATTCACTCTCATCGGCCACGATTGGGGCTGTGTGGTGGCCTGGAATACTGCCCTACTCCACGAGGAGAGCTGTACGGCCGTGATGGGCCTGTCCGTTCCCTTTTGGCGTATGACGGACGCCGCGCTGAATCCGCCGGGCATGGACGACCAGTTCTGGTATATGCGCTATTTTCAGGAAGAAGGCCGGGTTGAAGCCGAGCTTGAAAAGGATCTGGAACGCAGCCTGCGCATCCTCTACTACGGGCTGTGCGCCGACGCGCCGGCGCAGAGTTGGATGAAGCAACTGGAGCACCCCAGGTCGAGCGGCCTGCTGGACGCGCTGCCCGAGCCACAGCAGTTGCCAAGCTGGCTCACACCCGAAGACCTTGCCTATTACGTCGAGCAGTACCGGACGAGCGGTTTCAGAGGACCGGTCAACTGGTACCGCAATATCCCGACGAATAACGGTATTACGCCCGAACTCGAAGGCAAGAAATTCTCCCAGCCGGCGGCCTTTGTAGCTGGCGCGGCAGACGATGTTCTGCTCTACGATTCCGACTGGCGCGCCACGTTTCCGGACGCGTTTGAAGACCTGCGCTTTCTCGAAATCATCGAAGGCGCAGGCCATTGGGTGCAGGCGGAAAAGCCGCAGGAAACAACCGAGTGCATCCTGCGCTTTTTACGCGGCCTGTAAATGGAGCGCCTGCGGCGCGGTCTCCGTCAGCCTACTTGCCCACCGCCTTGGCTCGTTCAAGCGAAGGCCGGGCATAGCACGCCTCCGCCCAGCGCTGCACATTGGCGTACGCCGAAGAATCGAATTTCACCATCGAGAGCAGCAGCATCACTCCGGAGACGTTAAGATCGGCGATGCTAAAGGCATCGCCAACCAGCCAGTCTCTTTTGGCCAAGGTGTCATCGAGCACCTTCAGGGGTCGGGCCAGCGTTTTCTCGGCAGCAGCAAGAACCGTCGCGTCCCGTTTCTCCTCAGGCGTAAAAAACTTTTGGACCACGATGTCCATCTGGGGTGGCTCAATCTCGGTCATGACCCACACACTCCATTGCCAGACCAGGGCTTCATCGGCAGGATTAGGGGGATAGAGATCACCGCCGTAGGTTTTGGCCAAATAGAGATTGATCGCCATGGACTCAAACAGGGTCACATCACCATCTTGTAAGGCGGGAATACGACCGTTCGGATTCACCGCCAGATACTCCGGCTTTTTCGACTCGTCCATGAAATTGACCGAGACGTGCTCATACTCAATGCCCACTTCCTCGATAGCCCAGAGCGAACGGATCGCCCGCGAGCCCGAAATCCCGTACAGCTTCGGTTTTGCCATGTTTGGGTTCCTTTCCCTTATTTCTTGTCGAGGCATATCAGTTTATACGGCTAACGTCTGCCCGGTGATCCGCCCAGGCACGGACCTACGACAGCGACACGATAATCTGGTATATCGATATGTCAGTAAAGGAGACACCTCATGAGTCAGATCCGAGATGAAGTCCTCGCAGCCAACGCCGCCTACGCCAAGGATTTTGGTAAGAAAGCCGACTTGCCAGCCCCACCGGGTAGACGTTTTGCCATTCTGACCTGTATGGATGCGCGGCTCGATCCCGCCAAATGTGCCGGCTTGGCGGAGGGCGATGCGCATGTGATCCGTAACGCGGGCGGACGGGCGAGTGATGACGCCATCCGCTCCTTCGTCATTTCGTACAAACTGCTGGGGACGCGAGAGTGGTTTGTGATTCATCACACCCAGTGCGGTATGGCGACCTTCACCGATGAGGTGATGCGCGGCCTCCTCGCCAGCAGCTTGCAGACCGCCACAATGGGCGCCTCAGGCTGGCAGGACTCCGGCGAGGGACCTGGTTCAACAGAGGGGAGCTATATCGATTGGCTGACGATCTCCGACAGCACACAGAGCATTGTCGAGGACGTGACGCGCATCCGCAATCATCCCCTGGTCCCCGGCACTATCCCCATTTACGGTTATATCTACGACGTCAAAACGGGTAGGCTTGAAGAGGTGCCCGAAGCAACGCAAGCAGGCAAAGTTCGTTAAATGGACGATCCCAAGAACACAAAGACCATTACCGGCTATTGTGAACCGCTCTCACTCCGCGCCGGGGAAGCAATCCGCTGTATGGCCTCCAGCCATACGCCCGGCCCTGCCCGACTCGATCTCGTCCGTATTATCTGTGGCGACCCAACCCGGAGTGGGCCCGGTTTCAAAGAAATAGAGGTACCGAGCGATCTGCCCACCGAGGTCGTGCTTACTGAACAGTGTCTACGGCCCGGCTCTTACGGCGAAGTCGATTTGTCGGGTCTCTCGGTCACACGACAGATAAAATTCACGGTTCACGTCTTTGCAACGCGGCCGGATCGGGATCAAACCCTGTTTTCGGTCGTCGGTGAATCCGGACCGTTGCTGGTGCTGAGGCTATCGGAGAAACGTCTTGTGACCTGCGTCGGGAAAGCCGAGCTGATCCTGCGTGAGCAACCTCTCCAGGCCAAGCGTTGGTACCAAGTTGAAATCACCGCAGACCTGAAGGGCGGCGTTGTTACGGGCACACTCATCCCGCAGCCAAGTCGTTCACCCGGTCAGGACGTGTTTGAGCGATTCGAGCCACACACCGCGAGCGCTGCAATCGGCGCAATACCAACGGGACGGCTCCACCGTTGTTTGTTCGCAGCTTCATCTGACGGCGATCATTTCGACGGTCGCCTTGCCAGACCCGTGCTGACCCTTGATGCAAAGACCCTGGAATGGGACTTCTCCAAAGACATGGGTGGGAAGCAGATCGTTGACGTCAGTGATCATGAGCGCCACGGCCTCCTCTACCAGCTTCCCGCGCGGGCGGTCACGGGCCCCGACTGGGACGGCAGTCATCACGCCTGGACAGCCATGTCGTCGCATTATGATGCCATTCATTTTCATAGTGACGATTTATATGACGCCGACTGGCCGGTCACCGCAGAGCTGAACCTACCAGCCGATCTTGCGAGCGGCATCTATGCCTTTCGCCTCCGAGCCGCCCATGGCCAGGATCGGATACCGTTTTTCGTTCGTCCCGCCCAGCATGCGCCAACGGCCGATGTCGCCCTGCTCATGTCCTCCTGCACCTATATGGCCTACGCCAATCACCGGATGTTGTTTGAAGGTGCGGACTTTATCGCCACGCGATCCCGCCTGCGTCCTGAGCACGAATACCTGCGCCACCATCCCGAAGTTGGTCGGTCCACGTACGAGAAACACACGGATGGCAGTGGCGTCATGTTCAGCTCTCGACGCCGCCCGGTCCTCCAACTCCGGCCCGGGGCGGACGGTTGGAATTTCACCCCGGATACGGACATTAACGCCTTCCTCGACCATCTCCAGGTTGGTCACGATATCCTCGCTGACGAAGATGTCCATGCCGAAGGGATCGACGCGCTGACTCCGTACCGGGTCATTGTGACCGGGACTCATCCAGAGTATTGGTCAACCCGGATGCTCGACGCCCTTGAAGAATGGCTGCGGCGTGGCGGGCGGTTGATGTATCTCGGCGGGAACGGATTTTATTGGCGTGTCGCGCTGAGCGACGCCTGGCCTGGGGCGGTTGAATTACGGCGAGCTGAGGACGGCGTGCGTAACTGGCAGACCGAGCCGGGAGAGTCTTACCACGCCTTTACCGGTGAGTACGGCGGCCTGTGGCGGCGTTTAGGCCGGGCGCCGAATACCCTCGTAGGGGTGGGATTTGCCGCGCAGGGATTCAAACGGGCCATCGGCTATAAGCGCAATCCGGAGAGCTATACCTCTCGGGCCGCGTGGATCTTTGAGGGCGTAGCGGATGAAGCGATTGGCACCTCAGGGCTCGGCGGCGGTGCGGCCGGTCAGGAGGTCGACCGCTATAGCCAAACGCTGGGTTCCCCCGCCCACGCGCTGCTCCTCGCTTCCGCAACGGAGTTTGGACCTGACATGACCCGGACCAAAGAAGAGCTCCAGGCATCGACCATCGTGCCCTCCCCCGATCCGGTCGTCCGGGCAGACCTCGTGTTTTTTGAGACACCGGCCGGCGGGGCCGTGTTTTCCGTTGGTTCGATTTCGTGGTTTGGTGCGCTTGCTCGCAACGGCTATGACAATGATATCGCTCAGATCACGGCCAATGTGGCGCGCCGCTTTGCCGATCCGACACCCTTCGCTCTACCGGAGTTCGGACCGCCTGAGCAGAGAGAAACTCCTGAGTTGTTGCCCCAAAGAGGAGGAGACAGATGAGCACGTCGGCACAGCAATCACAAAGTCCCGATCTGTCACGCGTGTGGGAGCCGCTGAAGCTCGGCAATCTCACGCTGCGGAATCGGATTCTGCAACCCGCCCATAGCTCGCAGCACGGTGACCCACGCGACCATGTTTTCTCTGACCGACAGATCGCATATTTTCGCGAGCGCGCCAAAGGTGGCGTTGCGCTGTGCATTACCGAAACCGTTGCGGCCGCCCGGAGTGCGCTGGGTTCGTTTTTCCATATCGTTGATGTCTGGAGCGAGAGTTGTATTCCGTCCATGAGCAAGCTGGCCGACGCCGTGCATCAGCAGGGCGCCAGCATTTTTGTCCAGCTCGCCTCAATGGGCGTCCACGACCGCGGCCGGATGTTCATCGACCGCAACAAACCCATCTGGGGCGCGTCGCGTATCCCCTCGGTCGTCCACAATGAAATTCCCCTCGTGATGGGGCCTGACGAAATCGCGGAATTAACGCGTGACTTTGGGCAGTCGGCGGCAAACGTCAAGCGGGCCGGACTTGATGGGGTCGAGTTGCACGGGGCGCATAGTTACGGCCTGGGCCAGTTTATGAGTCCAACCTACAATAAGCGCGACGACGCGTACGGCGGGACACCGGCCAAGCGCTGTCAACTGCTCATCGAGTGCGCCGAGCAAGTGCGTAAGCGGGTTGGGGCTGATTTTGTAGTGGGGGTCCGGCTGTCGTGGGACGAATTCCTTGGTCCCGAGGGTGGGATTACTCCGGAGCAGGCAGAAGAACAGGTCGAGGTGTTGGCGGCGACCGGCTTGTTTGATTTTTTCAACATCTCGGCCGGAGGCTATCACACGCTCCATCTGGCGCTGCCCAGCATGGAAGGGGACGAGCCGGATGGCTGGCTCGCGCCGTTCAGCAAACGCGCCAAAGAAATCGTGGGCGACCGTGGCAAGGTCTTTGTTGTGGGGAAGGTCCGCGATCTCCACACGGCTGAAGCCATATTGGAAGACGACGCGGCAGACATGGTCGCGATGGCCAGACAGCTTCTAACCGACCCCTTTACGGTGAAAAAGACGCGCGAAGGCCGCGAACGCGAAATCATCCGCTGCAACCGGTGTAATGAGTGCGGTGCGCGGCTGTTTGAACACCGCGAACTCATCTGCACCCTGAATCCGGTCAGCGGCAGAGAAGCCTACTGGGGAGAGGGTTCACTGCAGAGCGTCCCGGAGGCGGACCAAAAGCATATTGTGGTCATCGGTGGCGGGCCCGCTGGGATGAAAGCCGCTGCGGTTGCGGCCAAGCGCGGTCACGCGGTCACCTTGCTTGAACGCGCCGACCGGTTAGGCGGCCATTTGCGCGTGCTTGAACAACTGCCGGGCCTAGCCGCCTGGTCGATTGCGATCGACAACCTGGAGCGAGAGGTCGAAAATGCGGGGGTCGAGGTCCAGTGTGGCGTTGAGGTCACACCGCAATCACTGCGGCATATCGAGGCATCCAGCGTTGTGGTTGCAACCGGCGCCTCTTACGAACGCACCGGCCAGAGCCTCTATCGTCCTGAGCGCCAAGTTATTCCCGGAACTGATCTCCCCCACGTGCTTGATGTTGGTACGGCAACCAAGCGGGTCCTCGAAGACACCCAGGCACTCGGCTCGCGCGTTCTCATCCTGGATGAAACGGGTGGCCATTTGCCTTTTGCCCTGGCCCAGGTGCTGGCCAAAGCAGGGGTCGAGGTCGAGGTTCTCAGCCCGCGCATGTTTGCCGGCGAACGCCTCTTTCGCAACCTGGATATCATGTATATCTTTCCGAGGCTGAAGAAGCTGGGTATCCAGATTACCCAGCAATATTTTGTCGAAGCGATCCGTCCTGGCGAAGTCGATGTGTATGATATCTGGGTCGGGCCGGAAGTGCTGGAAACCCGCGAGCGGATCGATAGCGTAGTGATGTCGATTCTTCGCGCGCCCAACGATGCACTCTATGTTGCGGCCAAAGGCTCCTTCCCGGAAGTTGTCAGAATCGGCGATGTGGCTGCCCCGCGAGATGTGACGGCTGCCATTTTTGATGGCGAGCAATGTGGTCGTGAACTGTAGGTCGCCGGAACGGAAGAGTTCGACAGCAGGCCCGACGCGAAGCGAACGTGTTTAGCCAAGAAGCCCCCTACCCCCCAGCCCGGATCAGGAGTGAAGAAAGGTTACGCTATGAGTCATTCGGTTATCCATACCAAAGAGGACGGCATCGGCATCATCACCGTCAACAATCCGCCCGTGAACGCGCTGAGCCAACATGTTCGCCAGGGTCTGTTGGAGAGCTTTACCGAGGCCGGTAAAGACGACACCATCGCCACGGTTCTCATTTGTACCGGTCGGACCTTTATCGCCGGTGCGGACATTACCGAATTCGGCAAACCGCTCCAGCCACCGAATTTCCTCGATACTATGGAGATTATTGAGAACCTCTCCAAGCCGGTTGTGGCTGCCATTCACGGCACGGCCCTGGGCGGCGGCCTCGAAACCGCGCTGTGCTGCCATTATCGCGTCGCGGTGCCATCCGCGCGGGTTGGGCTGCCCGAGGTCACCCTCGGATTGTTACCCGGTGGCGGCGGGACTCAGCGCTTGCCGCGACTGATCGGTCCCGAGGCCGCGCTTGAGGTCATTACCTCAGGTACGCCGATACGGGCCGGTCAGGCGCAGAGCGTTGGTGTGATTGACGAGATCGTTGACGAGGGCAGTCTGCTCGACGGGGCAAAAGCCTTTGCCCGCAAGCTCGTCGCGGACGGGGCCACACTCAAAAAAGTGCGCGACCTGAGCGACAAGGTCACCGGCGTTGACTTGGCCGTATTTGACGCCGCCCGCAAACAGGCCAGCAAGACGCGGCGCGGCTTTGACGCACCCCAGCGTTGCATCGATTGTGTCGAAGCTGCCTGCACCCTGCCGTTTGATGAAGGCTTGGCCAAGGAGCAGGAACTCTTCCGCCAGGTCCTGACCAGCCAGCAGTCGGCCGCTCAACGCCATATTTTCTTTGCCGAGCGGGCCGCGGCAAAGGTCAGCGACATGCCGAAAGACACCTCAACCCGCGCCATTCAAAAAGTTGGGATCGTTGGTGCCGGCACGATGGGCGGCGGCATTGCCATGAACTTCGTCAATGTTGGTATCCCCGTCACCATCATCGAAACCGACCGGGAATTTCTGGACAAGGGCCTGGCAGTAGTACGCAGCAACTATGAACGTAGCGCCAAGAGAGGTCGCTTCACGCCGGAACAGGTGGAAGAGCGCATGGGGCTCATCACGCCAACCTTGGACTACGCAGCGCTCGGCGAGGTTGACCTGGTTGTGGAAGCCGTGTTCGAGAACATGGAGGTCAAGAAGGAAGTCTTCGCTCAATTGGATACGGTCACCAAGCCCGAGTGTATCCTGGCGACCAACACATCCACGCTCAACGTGGATGAAATCGCTTCGGTGACTGCACACCCGGACAAAGTCATCGGCACCCATTTCTTCAGTCCGGCCAATGTCATGCGTCTGCTCGAAATCGTCCGCGGCGATAAGACGAGCTTTGAGACCCTGGCCACGACCCAGGCGGTCGGCAAAGCCATTCAAAAAATCGGCGTGGTCGTTGGGGTGTGCGACGGTTTTGTCGGCAACCGCATGCTGCACAAATACGGCGCTCAGGCCCAATACCTGCTTGAAGAGGGGAGCCTGCCCCAGGATGTGGATGGCGCGGTCTACGACCTGGGTTTGGCCATGGGGCCCTTCGCCATGGGCGACCTGGCCGGTCTCGACGTGGGCTGGCGCATTCGACAGGGGAAAGGGCTGCCGGACAGCCTGCCCGCAGGCGAGCGGTACTGTGCAATTCCCGACCGCATTTGTGAGCAGGGACGTTACGGCCAAAAGACCGGCGCCGGATATTACACCTACGAACCCGGCGACCGCACCCCCCGACCCGACCCGGCCATTGAGGAGTTAATTGTCAACTACTCCAAAGAAAAGGGGATGACGCGGCGGTCTATCAGCCGTGAGGAAATCGTCGAGCGGTTGATGTACGCCCTGGTGAACGAGGGAGCCAAGATTCTGGAAGAAGATATTGCCCAGCGCGCCAGCGATATCGATGTCATCTACGTCTATGGCTATGGATTCCCGGCCTATCTTGGCGGTCCCATGTTTTACGCTGACACTGTCGGCCTCAAAGAGGTGTATGAACGCGTCTGCGCCTTTGCCGAACATGATCCCTCGTCCTGGCAGCCGGCGCCGCTACTCCGGAAACTGGCCGAAGAGGGCGGAAGCTTTCATTAGAAAAGGGCGACGCTTGCGTCGCCCCTACCTCGCCGAGGAATCCTTCTTCTTCAACGCGGGCCAGAGCATCACGATCCAATAGCACACAACGCCGAGCCCCACCGTTGCCCCGAGCGGCAGGCCCAACTCCGCCGGTCCGAAGCCTCTATGGGCATGGGCCCAAGACGGCATCAGACACGGAAGTAAAAGCGCCCACGCGATCAATGCTAGTGTTATGCGGTGCATATCATCCTCCCCGCACCCAGTTCTCTCTTCATAGCCGTGTGGCTCGCATTGGGCGCTTCATGGTATTGGAGAATCGTTCATGGCCACATACCTGGCAAGGAGCGGAGGGAGTAATGGATCAAGACCAGTTCAACCAGGCCCTGATCGAATTCTTAGCATCATCGCCAACTCCGTTCCACGCGGTCGCCCAGATGGCCGCGCGGCTGTCGGACGCGGGCTTTGAGCGCCTGGACGAATCCGAGGCATGGCAGCTCGCACCAGGGGGTCGCTATTGGCTCAGCCGCAATGACTCGGCCATTATTGCCTGGAGGATGCCGACGCGCCGTGCCTTGTCCGAGAGTGGCTTTCGCATGGTCGGCGCCCACACGGATTCCCCATGTCTGAAGGTCAAGCCTCAACCCGAATTACATCGCCACGGCTATCTGCAACTCGGAGTCGAGGTCTATGGCGGCGCGTTGCTCAATCCCTGGTTCGATCGTGATTTATCGATTGCCGGACGGGTCAGTTATCTGAGTCAGCGGAACGAGGTGGCCCACGCGCTGCTCGATTTCGCCCAAGCGATGGCCGTTATTCCCAGCCTGGCCATCCATCTCGACCGGGAGGCAAATAAGAGCCGCTCCATCAACGCCCAGACCTATCTGCCGCCCGTTGTCGGCCAGACTGACGAAAAGCCGGATTTCAAAACGCTCCTGCAGGAACGGCTTGTGGCAGACGGCGTCACCGACGTGCGTCAGGCGCTGGACTTTGAGCTGTTTTTCTATGACACCCAGCCGCCGCAGCTTGTCGGCCTGGCAAACGAGTTCATCACCTCGGCCCGCCTGGACAACTTATTGAGCTGTTTTGTCGGCCTCCAGGCCCTCACGACGAGCGCTAGCGAACATGGCGCGCTGCTGGTGTGTAACGATCACGAAGAGGTTGGCAGCACGTCGGCGTCCGGCGCATGTGGACCCATGCTGAAACACATGCTGGAACGCGTCATGCCGGACGCGGAAGAGCGCGGACGCGCCCTGGCCCGCTCCATGCTGATCTCGACCGATAATGCCCACGGCGTGCATCCGAACTTTTCCGACCGGCACGACGACAACCACGGCCCCCGCCTGAATCACGGCGTGGTCATCAAACTCAATGCCAACCAACGCTATGCGAGCAACAGCGAAACCAGCGCCATCCTGCACAAACTGGCCGCGGACACGGACGTACCGATCCAGGCATTTGTCGTACGGAGCGACATGGCCTGTGGCAGCACCATCGGACCACTGACCGCGGCTGAGATTGGGGTGCGCACCATAGATGTCGGCGTCCCGCAGTGGGCGATGCATTCTATTCGGGAGGTCGCGGGGACCGCCGACGCGTTTCATCTGCACCGGATATTGCAGCGCTTCTTCGACACGGAACGGGTCTGAATCCTATTACCCCGTCAACTCAGGAACGTGGACGGACGGTATGCGGTGCCGGGTGAGCTGTTCATACGCGTAGGCCAACGAAAGGAGCTCGGCTTCACGATACGGTAAGCCGACGATCTCCAGACCCACGGGCAGACCGTTGGGTGTAAAGCCCGCCGGCACGCTCACGGCGGGCATCCAGGTCTGGGCGGCGATGAGCGTATTGGTCGGGAAATCCAACAGGGGCCATTTACCCGCATCAAGCTCCGCCCTCGACGGCGAGGGCACTTGCGTGGTGGGAAAGACGAGCGCTGTTGCCCCGACCTTTGCCATCTCATTGATCACGACCCGCTGGAACTGTTCGCGCGCGGTGTAGCGCTGATAGTACTCAGGGTCGGAGTAGGGGTCTTCGGGGCCTTCGACCAGGGCATCAATGAGGTCGCATTTGGGATGGTATTTTTTCGCCTCGACGATGTCTTTCAGCGCTTTCATCGGCAGTTGAGGGCGGGCTGCCAAAAAGCCATCGATATCGTGGCGCGAATGCGTGACGTACATGGAAGATAATTCGATATAGTGCTGTAGATCGGGGATCGCTATATCAACTGGAGTTGCGCCGGCAGTGACCATCTCTGCCAGTGCCGCTTCAATGACAGCATTGACCTCGGCGGCCTGCGGGTCGGAAGCATCCCCAAATACCTGGCGTACCACACCGAGCCGAGCACCCGAGAGGGCTGCCTTATCAAGTCGTTCCGCATATTTGACTTCGCCCACAATAGCAGCCGTCGCCGTGTATGGGTCGGCTGGATCAAATCCAACCAATACTTCAAGCATTTTTGCGGCGTCCGTCACTGTACGACACATGGGTCCGGCAGAGTCCTGGAAGACTACAAGTGGCGACATGCCCGTCCGACTGATGAGGCCGGGCGTGACCTTAAGGCCGACCAGATTATCGAACGAGGACGGCAAACGGATCGAACCGCCCGTGTCCTCACCCAACCCAATAGCACCCAGGTTGGCCGCTACCGCAGCACCGGTACCGCCGCTGGAGCCGCCTGGGTCGTGGGCCAGATCATATGGGTTCTTGGTCGTACCGGACTTGGACGAGTATCCGAACCAGGAGGTGGCAAAATCCGGCATGGCGGTCTTGGCCAGAATGATCGCTCCGGCTGCATGGAGCTTGGCTATAGCGGTAGCATCTTTGGTGGGAATATAACCGTCCAGGGCTATGGAGCCAAAGCAGGTCATAATCCCGGCCGTTTCCGCCTGATCCTTCACGACAATGGGTATGCCGTGCAATGGGCCTGACAGCTGGCCGGATGTTGCGAGCTGAGCATCGAGCCGGACGGCCTCGTCCCGAGCGTGTGGATTCACGGTTACGATAGAATTGAGCATCGGACCGCTCCGGTCGTATGCCTCAATTCGGGCAAGATAGCCGCTTACAAGATCGACACAGGTTGTTTCACCGGTGCGTAGGGCGGTGTGAATTTTTGAGATAGTAGTTTCTTCCAGCTTGAACGACATGTGACTCCTCCGGTCTTTTTGTGTCATGGCAGGTGTATTGTATGCCACGCCAGCGGACTCGCCCATCATGGCACGCACACTCGCACGCTTCTACATGTGGAAGAGAATTTCCAGTGAACGTCACCCCAGCTTGGGTTTGGTGACCTTCACCGCGGCCCACAACGCGCCCAGGGAAAAATCGTCAGAAAAACGAATCCTGCGCGACGGCGGCAAAGTCGGCTCCTTTCAGAATAATGGAGCATAGAGCATAGGCGAAATAGCGAGCGGGCAGGCAGTGGGACAGGAAGCTAAGGCACGATGAATATCTTCAGAGGTAAACTGTCCAGCCCTTCGGACGACGATCTGTTCCCCGACTTGGTCCCATTCGAGTACAGCTCCAGGCCCTATCCCGAGTCGGCGTCGTATCTCAGCCGGGATGGAAATCTGCTCCTGTGTCGTAAGGCGTGATTGGGCAATAGCCATGCCAGCATATTACTCTGGTAATGCATTGAGGGTAATGAGGCGGATAGCCGAGCCGGGCACGTCATCCGTAAAGGACGGTAGGGCGGAAGGGTATCTCTGTCAGACCCGCTACGGTTTCTCCTCTGTTCCGTCGATCAGCACAAAGGCAATCCGACACGGTCGGTCCGAGCGGTTACTCCAGGCATGATTGGTGCCGCGCTGGATAATGACATCGCCGGCTGTGACCAGTACCTCCGAGTCGTCAAGGACCATATAGCATTCACCCGAAAGTACGATTGCGTAATCGATCGTTTCGGTCTTGTGCATAAGCGGATGTCGGGGCTGCTCAGAGTCATCCAGAGCCTGCTCCGCCCCAAATGAGGCAAAGCTCTCCCGCGCGGCCTTGCGATCTAGCTGACCGATCCAATCCCTTTCCGGCGAAAACTCGACAATCCGAAAGACCGTGCCCTGCGCGGGAGGAATCAGGGCGACCGGCCCTTGTGTCCGGTCGGTTGCATCGGCCAGGCTCGCGGGTGTCTCGGTTGTGATCCACAGATTGGTGACCTCAACCCCCGGTCTGTTCTTTGGGTGAAATACTGACGCAGAGGTATCGTGGAGGACTATTGCCCGCCCGTGTGTGTCGCGTCCGGTCACGATGCGTCGCGTGCTGTTCGGCATGGTGGCTGCCTCCTGTAATTCGAGCGCGACGGATCCTCTGCCCGCATAAGACAGCGAGAATTTCCTCTACGCTCTTTTCTTTGAAATGAGAGTTGGTATAGCCTGCATCTGCCTCGATAGCGTATTCCCTCAATATGACTCCGGCGGAGGAAGAGCAATGCAAGGCAAAGTGATGACCGTTCTCGGCCCGATCGAGCCCGACACTCTGGGGATTACCTTGACGCATGAACACCTGCTCATTGATCTCCGGGTGTGGTGTGAAGAACCCGAAGACGAGGAGCAAAAGGTGTTCGTGCGCGCGCCGGTAGAAATGGCGACGCTCGGCGCCATTCGTCGCGAACCATTCGGCAATCTGGATAACTGCGTCCTGGATGACACGGCCTTGGCGATTGAGGAATTGCGCCGGTTTAAGACCGCCGGTGGCGGCAGCGTGGTGGACTGTACGAATAATGGCCTCGGACGCACACCGCTGGCCTTAGTAGAAATTGCCCAGGCGACCGAGATCAGTATCGTTATGGGTTCCGGTTATTATATTGGCCGCTCCCATCCCTATGATATGGTGGATCGGTCCGTTGAGATGATCGCCGATGAGATTGAATCCGATCTCATGCAGGGCGTTGCCGACACCGAGGTGCGCTCCGGCCTCATCGGCGAGATCGGCACCAGCTTCAAGGTGCGCGAGAACGAACAGAAGGTCTTGCGTGCCGCCGCCCGCGCCCAGCGGCGAACCGGAGCCCCGATCAGCGTCCATCTGCTGCCGTGGCAGAAAAACGGGAGCGAGGTTCTCGATATTCTTGAAGGCGAAGGTGCAAATCCGCATCAGGTCATCTTGTGCCATCTCAGCCCGACGAGCGACGACCTGGAATATCATACGACTCTGGCCAAACGCGGCGCTTACGTCGAGTACGACTTCTTTGGCATGGAGTACTACGTGGACAGCGTCGGCCGCTACACGGGCTCGGATGCCGGGAGTGTTGTCGCGCTGAACCGCCTGATCGACGCGGGCTTTTTGGAGCGGCTGCTCCTGTCCCACGATATTGCGATGAAGGTCCAACTCACCCGCTACGGCGGCTGGGGCTACGCCCACTTGGTCAAGAACGTGGTGCCCATGCTGAGCCGCAGCGGACTGAGTGCCGAACAGATCGACACCTTGATCGTGGCGAACCCCAGGCGCGTGCTGACCTGGGGCGCGCCGGTATAAGCCCGAGCAGGACTGGGTCTAACAAAGGAGGCAAAAGATGGCCGGTAGACTGACGGATAAAATTGCTCTTGTGACCGGCGGCGCTTCAGGGATTGGGCGGGCGACGGTGCTCCGCTTTGCCGAAGAAGGAGCCGCGGTCATGGCCGCCGACCGGAACCCGGGCGGTCTGGAGCAGACCAAAAGCCTGACGCAAAAAATCAGCCCGGATATCGAGACCGTAACCGTAGACGTATCCAAGCTAGACCAGGTCGAGCATATGGTTGACGCCACAGTTGAGCGTTTCGGTCGCCTGGACGTCCTGGTCAACGCGGCCGGGGTCCTGATTCTGACGCCACCGCTGGCGGAAGTGGACGAACGACTCTGGGATCTGATGATGTCAACCAACCTCAAAGGGCTCTTCTTTTGCTGCAAAGCCGCCATCCCGACCATGCTGCAAAACGGCGGCGGCTCCATCGTCAACATTGCCTCCATGGCCGGTGTCCAAGCCTACAGCCAGTCTCTACCCTATGCGGTCAGTAAAGCCGGCATCATCCATCTCAACTCGGTGGCCGCCAGCCAATACACCTCTCAGGGTATTCGGATGAACTGCATTGCCCCTGGTTTTGTGGACACTCCGCAAGCACGCGGCAGTACCCAGAGTACGGAAGCCATCGAGAAAGCGGCCCGCTATCATCCCCTGGGCCGCATTGGTCGGCCCGAGGAGATTGCGAACACGATTCTCTTTCTGGCATCGGACGAGTCTTCCTACATCAGCGGCTCGACCTTTATTGTGGACGGAGGCTCGTGGTCGGTTGCCAGTCGGCTCTAAGGGGGGAGTATGGAAAAGCTCATCGAGATTACCAATAAAGCCGTGGCGGATTACGGCTTTCGGCAGATCGTCCAGTGGAGCCCCGAGGACATCGTTGCTCAGTGGCAGCTCTCGACTCGCGAGGCGGAGGTCCTCACTGGCGTCGTCAAAGACGAACTGGACCGTCTGCCCATCCCGGTCGAACCTCCGGATGTGCCACAAGAACAGGAGCGTGTGGCCGGTATCATCCGGCAAGCGTTGAGTTAGGGTGTCCCGGCTGAACCGCTCCGGACCGGCAGCCAGAGACGGGACGGACAGGCCGGAGTATGCCAAACACTGTTCGTCGCAATCCGGGGCTGCGCCAGGTCGGCGAGCCGGCCGAACCGGTTCAGGCTACGGGCAAACCAAGGGAAATCACTACTGGTTATACTGACCCGAATACGGTGGCCGGGTAAAAAGACATAGTGGGTAGGCCAGAGCTCCACCGCAAACCGTGTTACCGCTCCGGGGACGAGGGGCGTGGGCCGTTGCAGTGACTCCCGGTACGAGGCGCGCAGACACCCCTGGCTAACCTTCATCGAGCGGCCGTCAGGATACACATCGGTCAGCTTGACGTGCCACTCCGTGTCGTCGCAATCGCTCGCAGCGAACAGCTCGATATGCGGCCAGCCCGAGACGACCACCTCTTCCGTCAAGATATCGCTGGTGTAGCAGATGACATCGGGCCGGGCCTCAACCGGGTCCTGGTTGAGCGGAATATCCTCAAGCGGGTATTGCTTGACGTCCATCTGGGTTGGAGCCGGGTCGTTCGGGTCATAGCGATAGGCGTGCACAGGTTCATCAGTTGAGGGAGGGCTGGCGGATAAAGCCCCGCGGGTTCCATCGAAGTGCAAATAGAGCGCCTGCTCCGCATCGCTCAGCGGCCAGCGGTCCGTCTCAAGCCAGACGTTCCGTCCGGTTTCAAAAAGACGGACCGGCGGGTCGTTCGGAACGCCGTTGTCCCGGCCTTTGAGCCAATAATCAAACCAGCGTAAATGGACCTGATGCATGTCCAGCGCCGCGTCCGGCCCGAAGGGCACCCCGGCATACTGATCGTGCGGCCAGCGGCAATTGACGTGGCTCCACGGTCCGACAATCAACTGTTGCCGGCTGCGGGCCGGAGAGGCCTGCATCATATGCTCATAATGATGAAAGGCACCGGTCAGGTCTTCCATATCGAACCAGCCCGTCACATGGAGACAGGGCACATCGATCTGATCGTAACGCTCATCAAAACGCAGCGCCTGCCAGTGCGCATCCAGGGTGTCATGCGTCAGCATATCGTTCCAGGTTTCCCCAACCGGATCGATATACTCGCCAATGGCGGTCAGCGGCAACCGGCGCAGGATGTCGTCCCAGTCGTGGACTTCAAGCCCGTGGAATTCGGCAATCCGCCGTCGGACGAGATACACCCACCAGCCAAAATAGAGCTGAAACACGCCCCAGGTGTACGGAATCTCCTGTTGCCAGCGCCCAGCCGCAGAGGTGGAGATCATACAGCGCAGATGCGGCGGGCGTTCCACGGCCGCGGCCCACTGGGTCCAGCCCATATAGCTTAAGCCGGTCGTGCCGACCTTGCCGCTGCACCAGTCCTGGCCGGCCACCCACTCAATCACGTCATGCGTGTCCGGCCCGTCGTGCACAAAGGCCCGCCACCGGCCCTCGGATTTCCCCCGCCCGCGCACGTCGTGCACAATGACGGCATAGCCCTGTTCCTGGTAAAAACGCGCCTCGTCCAAAAAGAAAATCGCGGTGCTCTTGTCGTAGGGCGTGGACTGGACGATCGCCGGCGCGGGCCGGTCGTCCGCCCGCGGGAGGTAGACATCCGCGGCCAGCTCGACTCCATCCCGCATGGGAATACCGGTCTCAAACACGGGCCGGGCTGTCGCTGCCGCCGCTCGGATGGGATCCTCAAAATAACGTTGGCGGGGCGTTTTGACGGGCATGGCGGTCATCGCGCTGATACAACCGCCTCAGTCCTGCTTCTGCGCCTGGACCGCCTCTTCGGCGGTCATGACCACCACGTCGCCCGGTCCGGCGCTGACCTCGCCGCCGTCAACCACATAGGTCATGCTGGTCGCAAACGTCCCGGCCGGGCTGGCCAGGAATAAGGCCAGCCCGGCAATTTCGTTTGGCTCGCCCACCCGTTTCTGCGGGTTGATCGGAGAGCCACTGGTCTCAACCGCCTCGACCAAATCCTTTGCCAGGTCGGTCCGGATCAACCCTGGGGCGATACAGGTCACCCGAATCTTATCGGCCGCCCACTCCTTGCCCAGGAGTTGGGCCATATTGATGAGGGCCGACTTGGACAGGGCATAGGTTCCGATACCCATGGACGGCCGGACACCCTCATTCGAGGTGATGTTAATCACCGCGCCTCCGCCGCGCTGGCGCATGGACTCCCGGCACAGCCGTGCCAAATGCAGCGGCGACCAGACGTTGGTCTTCATCACCCTGAGGAAATCCTCTTCGTTTTCCTCGGCCAGGGTCACCAGTGAAACGCCGGCGGCGTTATTGACCAGGATGTCGACACCGCCGAACTCTTCGATCGTTGCCTGATACAGCTTGTCGCAGTCCGCGCTGATCGACATGTCTGCCTGTACCGTCAAAACACGACGGCCCGTCGCGGCGACATCCTGTTTGGCCCGCTCAAGGGCTTCCGGTCTGCGCGCGGCAAGCACGAGGTCCGCGCCGTGCTCGGCGAAGGCCAGGGCAATCGCCCGGCCGATGCCTTTTGAGCCACCGGTCACAATGGCGACTTTACCGTCCAAAGAAAAATCAACGATACCCATACGCTCCTCCTTTACGATTATCACCTGCGTTCCTGTCTCTTACCACGACTGGGGACGAGAGCTAAAGTGTTTTTCTCTTGACTCCACGGCCTGACGAAGACTAGCATCCGGGCAGAGCAAAGGGGGCGGTATGAATTTCGAGCTGACGACCCAACACAAGCGTATTCAAGCCCAGTGCCGGGAACTGGCCACAGACTTTGCGACCAGGGCAGCCGAGCACGACCGCGAGGCAAGCAATCCGGTCGAGAACTATGCCCTGCTGCGCGAGGCCGAATTTCACACGCTCAATATCCCCACGGAGCTGGGCGGCTGGGGAGAACAACTGTTCGGCCACTCACTCGCCCTGGAACAGCTTGCCCAGGGCTGCCCAGCCACCGCGCTGTCCTTCAATATGCACCTGGCCTGGGTCGGCTATCTGATGGAAAATATCGAGATTGCGTCCGACGTGAAGCAGCGCGTGGCAGACTGGGTGGTCAAGGGCAATAATCTGGTTGCTGGCTCAACGTCCGAGGCGAGCACGTCGGCCTTGCTGGCCTCGTACGCCCCGGCCACCCAGGCGAGACCGGTGGACGGCGGCTATATTATAAACGGCAAGAAGTTTTTTTCCTCCATGGTTGGGGCGGCGGACTTTCGAGCAGTCCCGGCACGCCGTGAGGACGCCACCACTCCCGGCGCGGCGATCGTTTTTCTGGTCCCGCGGGACGCTCCTGGTCAGACGGTTGAGGAGGTGTGGGATGTCCTGGGGATGCGCGGTACCCGGAGCGACTGCCTGCTTTTGGAAGACTGCTTTGTACCCGAAGAATCGGTCGTATTTGACACCGACAATTTCTTTCCTTCCATTGCCCGCGGGGCGAACTGGTTCTGGGCCTCGTATACGGCAGTCTACTTGGGCGTAGCCGCGGCGATTTACACAGAAATCCTGAAGGTCGTTCAGGAACGAGTGCCGAAGGGCTTTACCCAACCCATGGCCTATCATCCCGATGTACGCCGAAAAGTTGCCGAAATGAACGCCGACCTCGAATCGGCACGGCTGAACGTCTACCACTCGGCCTGGTTGAGCGATGCCGAGGGCCCGACGCAGAACGCCATCGCAGCCCTCTATCGAGCCAAATATCTGGTCGGCGAAGCCACGGCGCGCATCGGGCGCAACGCCCTGACCCTCGGTGGTGCCCACACCCTGTTCAAGAGTTCGCCGCTGGAGCGTTTATTCCGGGATGGTACGGTCGGGGCCATTCAGTTTCCGCCCAGCGATTTCTGTCTGTCCAGCCTCGGGTCGTTAGAGCTGGGTCTAGACCCGCACGAGATTCCGCCGCCGATGAAGTAGCCCCGCAGAGCATCTACGACTCCGTTGGTGTTTCCCAGTATTCCTCGAAGAACGGATTGTCGATCAGTGTGCGCCAGGTGCCGTCGGGCTGGCGGCGCACGACGTTGACGGCCCGGCCGGAGATGGTTTCTTCCGTACCGTCGGCTTTCGTACGCTTCATACTCCAGGGAATCCAGGACAGGGCGATATCTCCAGCCTGTACGACGTGTCTGACCTCGGTCGAGAGCTCAGGATGCGCGTCGGTAAACGTGCGCAGGTGCTCGCGGAGGGCCTGCTCCCCTTGGACCGGGGCCTGTCCCGGTTCGGGTACGAACACCGTGTCCGGCTCGTAGAGCGCCAGCATCGCGTCAATATCGCAGGCGTTCATCGCCTCAGGGAAGAGGTCTTCTACTTCCTTGGGAGTTCGAGCCGGCATGGACGTTCTTTCTCCGCGCTGCCTTACGGATGTGCCCTGGTTGCTTCAGAGCGGTCCGCGCGGGTCGGATCGTATTCATCTCCGAGGCTTGCGCCCAGCAGCCGGATGGGGCCGGTTGACGGAGTTTCGGCCCAGTGCAGGGTGTTGGCCGGGAGGTCGAGCCGGTCGCCAGGCTTGAGGATCCACTTCTGGTCGCCAACGCCCATGGTGATTTCACCCAGGACGGCAACCAACACCTCATCGTTCGGGTGGGTATGCGCCTCATAGGAATGGTTGGGTTCGTCGTCTTCGATATAGGCGGCCAACCCCTCGGCCTCCAGAGCACGGACTAGTTCTGACTGGGTCGGTGGTTCGGGCCTGTTCCAACGGGTTACTTTGAGTTCCATATCGTCCCTCCTGCCCATAGTGTTGATACCTGAGATTCCCTGTAGCGCTAAAGGCCGGACGGGTCAATCAGAAATGAGGAGAAATACTCAGTTTCGATTGACAAGATTGCGCCTCCAGACGGATAATGCGGGCACAACTGTTCTTTCCATAAGACAGCGCTTTCCATAAGGAGGGAATCGTATGCAAAAGCACAAAGTTATTTCGTCGGACGATCATATTTTTGAACCGCTCGACCTGTGGACGACGCGGCTGGATAAAAAATTTCGCGACCGCGCCCCGCGAGTGATCCCGGACGAGGATGGCGACTGGTGGTATTGCGAGGGCATTAAAGTCCAGACCGCGGCGGCCGCCGCCCAGGCCGGCCTGCGCTTCGAGGACCCGGACAGACTGAGCTTTCAGGATAAGATAGAGAATGTCCGCCCCGGCGCCTATATCCCGGAGGAGCATATCAAGGATATGGATGCCGACGGCATCGACATGGGGCTGGTGTATCCGACCGTCGGGCTGCAACTCTACCAGCGCATTCAGGACAGCGAGTTACTGACCGTCCTGTTCCGGGCCTATAACGACTGGCTGGCCGAGTTCTGCGACACCTTTCCGGATCGTCTGCGGGGTATCGCCATGATCAACCTCGACGATATCCCGTCGGGGATCGAGGAAATGGAACACTGCGCCAAGCTGGGCCATCGCGGCATTATGATTACCATCCAGCCCTTGAGCGGTATGAGCTACGACAGGCCGGAGTACGAACCCGTGTGGGCCGCGGCCCAGGACTTGGCCCTGCCCATCAGCCTGCACGTCACCACCAACCGGCCCGACCCGGACGACCCGAGCGCCCTCCTCCTGGACGCGGCCAAGCCGTCCTTTTTCGTCAACCTGGATCACTGGCCCCGGGTGTGTCTGACCGACATGATCTTCAGCGGCGTCTTTGAACGCTATCCCAAACTCCAGGTCGGTTCGGTCGAAATGGAGCTGTCCTGGGTGCCCCACTTCCTGGACCGTCTGGACTATAACTACACCCAGCGCGCGCGGGAGATTGCCGGGGAACGCTTCAAAGAAGACATCATGCCAAGCGAGTTCTTTCATCGCCACGTCTTTTTGAGTTTTCAGGAAGACGGGATGGGTATTCGTGACCGGGAGATCATTGGCGTGGATAGTCTGTTGTGGGGCTCCGACTACCCCCATTTCGAATCGACCTTTCCCAAGAGCCAGGAGTTTCTCGGTGACCTGCTCTCCGACTGTACCGAAGAAGAGCGGGCCAAAATTGTCGGCGGGAATGCCGCCCGGGTGTATCAACTGGGCTAAGGGCGGAGCGGAGACTCATTGTGGAACTCAAAGAGAAAATCATCGTCGTCACCGGTGGGGCGAGTGGCATCGGCAAGGCATTATGTCGACGCTTTACGGCCGAGGGCGCGCGGACGGTCGTGGTGGTGGACCTGAACGCAGCCGGCGCGACGGAGGTCGCGACCGAGATTGGCTCGGTCGCCATGACGGCCGATGTGTCCAAAGAATCTGACGTGGTGCGGGTGATTGATCACACCGAGCGCGACATCGGCCCGATCGATCTGTTCTGTTCCAACGCCGGCATTGCGGTGACCGGTGGAGTGGAAACCTCGGACGAGGTCTGGCAGAAGAGCTGGGATGTCAACGTCATGTCGCATATCTATGCCGCCCGCACGCTGGTGCCGCGCATGATTGAACGGGGTGGGGGCTATCTGCTGAATACCGCCTCGGCCGCGGGCTTACTCAATCAGATCGGCTCGGCCTCCTATGGCGTGACCAAACACGCCGCAGTCGGCTTTGGGGAGTGGTTGACGCTGACGCACGCGCACCAGGGCATCAAGGTTTCGCTGCTGTGTCCCCAAGCGGTCAGAACGCCCATGCTGGAGAACAACGAGAGCAGCCGCGCGGCGAGCGTCGATGGCCTGATGGAGCCGGAGGAGTTGGCCGAGGTTGTTGTCGAGGGCCTGCGGGCCGAGCGTTTTCTGATTTTGCCGCATCCCCAGGTCCTGGAATATATGCAACGCAAAACCGGCGACTACGATCGCTGGCTCAGGGGCATGAACCGTTTACAGGAACGTCTGGGCGCGGCCAAGGAAGAGCAGGGCCTGCCATGAGCTTTGCCCCTAGCGACACAGTGTTGGCCCTGCGCGAGCGGCTTGAGCGCTTCATGGATAAGCATATCTATCCGGTCGAGCACGCCTATTACGAGTTTGTCGAGGATCAGAACAATCTGTGGCAATATCCTCCCTTCTTTGAAGACCTCAAGCGCAAGGCAAAAGAGGCCGGCATCTGGAATTGGTTCCTGCCGCGTGAATATGAGCCCTGGAGTCCGGGCCTGTCCAACCTGGAATTTGCGCCGCTCATGGAAGTCATGGCCAGGGTGTTCTGGGCGCAAGAAGTCTTCAACTGTAGCGCGCCGGACCGGGGCAATATGGAGGTTCTGGCGAAATACGGGACACGGGCCCAGCAAGAGCAGTGGCTCAAGCCCCTACTGAACGGAGAGATTCGATCGGCCTATGCCATGACCGAACCCCAGGTTGCCTCCTCGGACGCAACGAATATGGAGCTGGCCATCGTGCGCGACGGGGACCACTATGTGCTCAACGGGCGCAAGTGGTGGATCACAGGAGTGCTAAGCGAGCGCTGCAAGGTCATGCTGGTCATGGGTAAGTCGAATCCCGAGGCGGAGCGGCATTCCCAACACTCGACCATCCTGGTCCCGGTTGACACACCGGGCTTTCGGATTGTCCGGCCACTCAAAGCCTTTGGCAGCTATCACTCTCCCGGCGGAGAAGGCGAACTCGTGTTTGAGGATGTCCGCGTCCCCAAAGAGAATCTCATTCTCGGCGAGGGCCGCGGGTTTGAGATCGCCCAGGGCCGGCTCGGGCCGGGTCGCTTTCAGTACGCCATGATGTTTGTTGGCATGGCCCAGCGCTGTCTCGATCTCATGTGTCAGCGGGTGGGCGACCGGGTGGCTTTTGGCGAGACCCTCAGCAAGAAGACCAGCATCCAACATGAAATCGCCCGCTCCCGGTGTGACATTGAACAGTGCCGGCTGCTGGTGCTTGCGGCGGCGGACAAGATGGACCGCGAGGGACCGAAGGGTGCGCGTGATTTCATTTCCATGGTCAAAATCGTTGCCCCGCAGATGTGCCAGACCGTGGCCGACCGGGCCACGCAGGCGTTCGGCGGTAAGGGGGTCAGTCAGGACACGCCGATCCAGCATGTATTTTTGACCAGCCGCTTCTGTCGCATCGCCGACGGGCCGGACGAAGTGCATATGTCACAATTAGGGCGCTGGACTCAGCGCGATGCCAGGGGAGTACGCTAAGTGGACCGCACCGGGTCGAATCGACCCTTTATCGCCGGGATGGTCCTGACCTGCCCGGAGCCGACCTGCGGCTATGCGCTGTACGAAATCACGCGCTGGGCGCTCACCCAGGATTTGCTGGAGGATAACCAGCACTATATGAAGCCGCTCCACGCGGCGATTCGCCCGCGCTCGGTGTGGTCGTCGCTCCGCTGCGGGTTTTGCGGCACCTCCCTTTACGACTATAAGCGCCGCGCGCTGCATACGTTTGAACTGGGCTGGTGGTAAGACTTAACCTTCCTGACTCGCTTCGTTGGCGATGGCGAGCAACACGTCCGCATGACAGTCGTCGTCCAGCGGACACCAGCAGGCAAGATTTTTCCCCTTGAAGTGTTGCTGAATAGTCTCCCGTGAGGGCGGAGGCGGGAGCGTGTCGCCGCCCGTAAAAAGCGCCGCCAGCCCTGGGACTAGTTGGTCATTCAGCCACAGCTTGTACACCGCAACCAGAAAGCCCCGGTCAACGGTCATGTTGGGGTTTTCCTTGAGCCGAAAGAACGGGTTGCCCCACTTGCCGGGCCGTCCGACATAGACGGCGTTTTTCGGCATCTTCCAGCCCTTGGTGCGCTTGCGCTGAATCCGTCTTGGTTGTCTTTTGCGTGCCATGTGCCCAGCATAAGACGGTCCGGTGTTCAGAGCAAGCGTTGACAGCCGCTCGACAAGGCCGCCCTGAACGCAGTACGCTATGGGCATTCGTGTATCGCCCGTGAGGATACGGTCATGTCCAAGCAAATCCATCTCGCCTGCTTCGCCCTTTTTACCCCGGCTCCGCATATGCCGCTGTCGTGGATCTATCCGCGCGAGAAGATTCGTCACAAATGGTATGAGGGCGAGTACTGGGAATCCGTAGTCCGTACCCTGGAGCGCGGCAAGTTCGACATGCTGTTTTTCGCCGACAGTCTGGCGGGGGGCACGCAGCCCGATCAGGTGCGCTACGCCATCCAATTCCCCAGCCATGACCCGGTCTCTCTGATAACCTATCTCTCGGCAGTCGCCAAAAAACTCGGCTTTGCCGTCACCATGTCTACGACCTTTTACCCGCCGTTTCTGCTGGCCCGGACCTTATCGACCCTCGATCATCTCACCAAGGGCCGGATCGGCTGGAATATCGTGTCCTCGACCTCAACGGCCGAGGCCAGAAACTTCGGGCTGGAGAGCCTGCCAGCGCATGACGACCGTTATGAGCGCGCCGACGAATATATGCAGGTATGCTACGACCTGTGGAACAGTTGGGACCCGGACGCCGTGCAGATGGACATGGAGCACAAGGTCTTTGCCGACCCGTCAAAAGTCCACCGCGTCGACTTTCAGGGGCAGTGGTATCGGGTCCAGGGGCCGTTTACGGTCATACCCTCTGCCCGCCAGCGGCCGTTTCTGTTTCAGGCCGGCCAGTCGGACCGGGGTCGGGCCTTTGCCGCCCAACACGCCGAGGGCATCTTCAGCGCCGCGCGCGGCGTCAAGCAGATGCGGGCATTTTGTGAGGATATTGCCGGGCGGGCGGAACGTCTGGGCCGCAATCCGGACGACATCCCCATCATGTGGGCCGGCCAGCCGCTGGTGGCCGAGAGCGCGTCCGAGGCGCGCGAACGCTGGGCCGCCATTCGCGCCCGGATTCCGCTCGAAGCGTCCTTGGCCCAGATGTCGATGCACTTCAATCTCGACCTGTCTCAGTTTGATATTGACGTACCGGTCCAGGACTTGGACGTGCCCGGCACCAGGGGCCTGTTCGAGATGTATCAGAAATACGACGTGAACATCACGCTGCGTGATATCGCCAAAACCTATCTGACCGGCAGCGATACCAACCCGCTGGTCGGCACCCCATCGCAGGTGGCGGACGCCATGCAGCACTTTCTCGAAGAAGGCGGCGGCAACGGGTTTCAGATTACGCCGCCGTTCTACGCGCCCGACTATTATGAAGACCTGGTGAATCTCCTCGTCCCGGAGCTCCAGAAACGCGGAGTCTACCGGGATGACTACACGGGCACGACCTTACGCGAGCATCTGCTGGACCGGCCCGGATAGCAGCCGGGCCGGAGCGGGTTCGGTGTAACGCCGGGCGAACCGCCCTACTCTTCCTACGCCGCTTGTGTGTCCTCAGCAAGCTCCATATACGTCTCGCGCCACTCGCCGGTTTCGTCCCACCGAAAGGGCGTTTGCAGCGTCGTAAGCGGATAGCGCGCGGTCTCAAGCAGGTCGAGGGCCATGCCGACGATAGCCCGCTGCATGTCCTTGTCGTCGGGCTTGCCGCACGGATTGCCAAGCGGGAAGTCGGTAAAGACAAAGCGCGGCACGCCGCACTGCTCAACAATATCGCGGGCCGAGCCGAGGACGACCGTTGGGATACCCTGCGCTTCAAGATGTCGGGCGACCAGACTCACGGTCTGGTGACACACCGGTCACAGGGCGACCAGCAGGGCAATATCGACCCCATCCTCACGACAAAAGTCAAGAACGGCCGGGGCATCCTCCTGAACAGTCTGCCGCGCACTATAGACCGTGGGCACGCCGTAAAAGCGCGGCGACAGGCTGCCAAGCCGGCCTTCGGCCACGTACTCATTTACGCGGCGGACAGGCAGGAAGGTTTCGACATCGTCGGTATGGGTGGCAGTTTTGTGCCACGACAGGTGATGGGTGTAGAGCGCCTCGGGGGCAGGTCGGGTGGCCGCGGCATACCGGCTGCGCTTCCGCCCGCCCTGCAAGTCCGGAGCCGCGGTAGTGACCAGAGCGACCCGGCTTTCGCTCAGCGGTTTGGCCAGCGGCGTGAACGGCGCGTCCGGGTTGGACGCCCAGCGGTAGGGATTGCCGTAGCCCTTCGCCAAGTAGAATTCACGCGATTTGTCGATATAGCTGACAAAGCCACGTTGGGTCGGATCGAAATCACTCATTGCTGTTCTCCCCTCATCGCTGAAGGATGTGGTTGGGGTTGGGAGATAGACCGACCGGCTCCCGTTTGCAGGAGCCGGTCAGCTTGGTGAACTTAGGCAGCCATCAGTTCGGCCAAAGCATCGGCATCGCTGACGGGCTCGGGCCGGCCGTTGGCCAGGGGCCGCGAGCCGGGTTTTTGCTCAAACGGGTCAACCAGCCCCAGCGTCTTGCCGTGCTCGCGCATGACCGGAATGACGTCGCGGTTGAGCAGTTCCAGACAGCGCATCCGATCCTTGGCCGGCACCGGGCCGTCCAGCCAGAAAGAGAAGATGCCCGGCCGCAGGATATCCTGGATTTTCTTGAGCTTGGGAATCACGTTGTCCGGCGTACCCGCGATCATGACCATTTCCTTGAGGACGCCGGGATAGCTATCATAAATGGTCTTTTTGACGGCCTCGATCTCTTCGACCGTCGTTTCTCCGCCCTCACCGTACAGCGGTCCGGCAGAGGCATTGACGCCGAAGTTCGTCCGGGCCAGCCGGCGGGTCGCGGCCTTCGAGTTATAGCCCGGCGGAAACATCCATTCGGGCCGGGCAAAGTGGGCAAAGGCGCCGCCGTACAGAATGCGCTTGCCCATTTCTTCCGCGCGTTCCTGCGTATCCGCGACCATGACCGGTTGCAGATAGCCAAAATTCTCCGGCCCGGCCTGATAGCCTTCACGGGCGGCGGCTGTATTGTAGAAATCCCACAGTTCCAGGGTCGGTTCGAGTCGGGTAGCCAGGGCCACGTAGGGGTACCGGTTCTTGGCGCACCACGCGACCGTCTCGGGGCTGATGAGACCGGGAATCCAGAAGGGAGGATGCGGCTCCTGGACGGGCAGTACCCAGGGATTGACGTGCCGGAAGTGGAAGTGTTTGCCCTCATACCGAAACGGGCCGGGCTTGGTCCACGACTTGACGATAAAGTCGATGCCCTCTTCAAAGTATTCGCGATTGAAAGCCGGGTTGGCATTATTGGCGAGCTGTTCGCTGCCCGCACCGCGCACCCAGCCGGAGATCAGGCGGCCATTGGAAATCAGGTCGATCATAGCCAGCTCTTCGGACAACCGGAGCGCATTCGAGACGGTCGGAACCGGGTTGCCGAGCAGCGCCATTTTGACCCGGCTGGTCGCCTTGGCCAGGACCGAGGCTTCGACATCCATGACCGCGCCCAGGCAGAAGGGGTTGGCATGGTGCTCGTTGAGCATGATGCCGTCAAAGTTCATCAGCTCCTGGTCGGTATAGATCTTCTCGTCGAGATACTGGTTGAGCAACCGCGCGCCGTGCTGACGATCAAAATAGCTGTTCGGCGTCCCGAAAAAGCTGCGTTTGCGAATAATCTCGTTTTCGAGGTCGCGGTATTGCTCCGGATGTTCTTCCGGGTCGTAGTGATACGCGCGTTCCGTAAACCACATGAAATGCATAGTCTGTCCTCCTGCTGTGAAAAAACCAGAAATATAAGAGACGGGCGGCGGAGGCAAGAGGAAGTGCGGAGAGCAGGAGTTTTCCTGCCCCTCCATGCCGTCTCAGCGCCGTATCTGGATGAGGGCCAACGGCTTGAACGGTCCCGACGACCGGACAACAATCAACGAGCTTTGCACCGAAACAAATACTGAGTTGATTTAAGAGAAAATGGCAATGGGGATAACTTGCATTGATGGTCCGGGTATTTTGGTTTCGACAGACCCACTAAACCCAATATCCTGTATGCTTGCCATTGCCGGTCCGAGTGCCTCTACAATGGTTCCGAATTTTCCTAGTGCTGTCTTTCGAAGAAGGCTAATGCTCTCAGTGTCATCAGAAATAACTCGAGTAGCTTTGCCAAAGACGCGAAACGTTCCATCAATGATGTCATTCATTGATGGATCGATGAAATAATCCTGTTCCGTCGTTAATACCACCCTTAGGTAGTCCATCTCTGCTATAAAGTCTTGAGACCCTCCAGCAGTCACTGCGGATTTGATCAGGTCGATTTGCTCCTTCAAGGCAGAATTCTCATTCTGTTTGTTCGGAACCTTACGACTCTTAGTATTCCTATCTCTTCTGCCCTGACTAGTTATCTCCGAGGAGCCCGAGTTAGCCAGATTCATCAATGGCATAAGCTCTGAGAAAGTATACAGAATATCGATAAGCGGACTCCTTCGAAGAGTTGCCTCAAATTCTACAAAGTCGCCTGGGCGAACATCCTCAAGGGTCAATGAGGGCGACAAGCAACGCACCAATTTACGCTCCTGCAAATCTTTTCTGAGTCGGGCAAAAAGAGAGGTAGGAGTATGAACAATCTCTTCCGTCGTGCTTTCGCTCTTTTTCTCTCCTGCTTGTCGAGAGCCCTGAGCACTCAAGTTTACGCCAAGAAGAGCGAAGACATTGCTAGCACCAAGTTGAGCCTTTCCGTTCACATTCGTTGTTGTTTCTCCTGATGATGTCGTTTGAACCGTGGAAAAACTCGAGAATCCCCCCTGCAATACGGCAAGAAGGTCAAATGTCAGCCGTTGGTTCAGGTACAGCGTGATTGGCAAGTCCGTAGCATCGAGGTCAGACCGATTTTGATCAGACATTTATTTCCTCTATTCACAATCGCCCGTCAGCAATGTGTTCGCTGTCGACGGCGTGGATGATTCTAATCGCACCTGTGTTCGTCAGTTAAGTCAACCAAGTCCACGTCGCGCCCGCACGTAGCTTTCGAGCACTTGGTTGATCCGCGTCTGGTAGCCCTTCCCCGGAGCCTTGAAATAAGCCAACACGGAACGTTTGACACGCAGGGTGATCTGGTCGGTGAGGTCAGGTTCTATGAGTTCCGCCTGCTGCCAGAAGGTCTCGTCCAGCTCGGGAATATCGCTGAAGTCGATGTCCTCATCCTTCGTGGCCGCGATTTGTCGTGGGGTGAGGGGTTTATCGTATCCGCTCATGGTAAGCCTGCCTTCGTCACACGGCGTCATGTTTCCCGATCCACTCGCGGAGCGCCTTGTCGATCCGCGTCTGCCATCCGCGACCACCGGCCTTGAAGTGATCGATCACGTCCTGCGACAGACGGATGGTCGTTGACACTTTCGGTTTGGCGACCGGCGGCCTGCCACGGCGGACAGCCGCCTTGGCGAATTTTTCCGGCCAGTCGTCCCTGGACAGGTCCGGTGCCGTATCCGGATCAAAATCCGGGGGTATAGAGCGTTCGTTCCCGTTCATTGGATTTATTTTTTGTTACTACACTAAATAAATCCAATACAAAGATCAATCGCCGTGGCGTTCCCGACACCAATCAGCCCACGATACGCGCCTCATGCCCGCTGCATGCGCCTGTAAGGTCATTGTCCCACAAGGTACTACGGTCTATTGTAACTGCAATAGTTCACCTTGAGGGACATCATGCACGAGGTTCAATTACGCGACGCAAAGGCTAGACTCTCAGCGCTGGTAGAAGGCGCGGCCCATGGAGAGACGACGATCATCACTCGCTACGGCAAACCTCGGGCCGTCATCCTTGGAATCGATGAGTGGAACCGTCTTTGCCAAGTGCCGTCCTTTGGGCGGTTGCTGCTCTCTGCGCCACTGGAGGACGGTGACCTGCCGCCGCGTGACATGAGCCCGCCACGGGACGCTGCACTCTAGGAACGATTCTTGTACTTGGTCGATACCAATGTACTATCAGTCGGGGCTCCCGGCCGGGTGGGTCGGCCCACGACATTGATCGACTGGATGGAGGCGCACTCGAACGTGCTTTTCCTGTCGGTGGTCACCGTGGCCGAGATTGCCGACGGAGTGGCCAAGCTGAAACGAACCGGGTCTGCCGCCAAGGCTGCCGCCATTGGGGATTGGCTCCAACTTGTGCTCCGTCTCTATGGCAGTCGCGTGCTGGCGTTTGATGATGCCGCGGCCCTACTGGCGGGGGAACTGGCAGATAAGGCGCGAGCGGCGGGTCATGCCCCTGGCTTTGCCGATATCGCCATCGCGGCTACAGCCGAAAGCCATGGCCTGACGATCCTGACGCGCAACCTGCGCCACTTTATGCCGCTCGGCGTCCCGGCAATCGACCCCTTTGCTGGATTACCCCGCTCCTGACAACAAGCAGGACTATCTCATATTACTGAGGTCCATCAGCCCACAATACACACCTCGTGCCCGCTGCATACCAGCATAGGTTCGACCAGCTCGCCGAAACCGTCCGGCTCATAGCCCTGGATGTCGGCGAATGTCGCGTTGGGATGGTCAATGCAGATTTGCGCCACGCCGTCGTAGGCGCGCTCTCGCTCGGCGTCGTCCAGGTCAACCAGGTCCACGGAATAACGCACCGCGTCCGGCGTATTATTGATGGCCGTGACAACGTTCGGCACGTGGACGTTCAGCCAGTAGTCGTCCAGGTGGGCACGCTCAATGCCCTGGCGTCTCTTGATAAAGAAGGTGAGCTTGGTGGTGTCGCGGGTCGTCGGACCGTCAACATTGAGATGCTCGGTCACAAACAGATTACAGCCCGGCTGGATGGTAGCGTAGGTGCTGAATTTATCGGCGTCTATATTGGGTGGGGCCTGCCGTCCAATCGTAGTCTCAAAATGCTCTCTGTCCCGGAACCACAACTCGGCCATACCGTCCGGTGGACGGCTGTCCGCATCGGCGCTGTCCGAGGGCGGATCAAAGAAGGTGATGCGATAGCGTTCCGGCTTGACCAGCGAAACGACATGCGGGGCATGAATGTGTTCCCAGGCGTGGACCAGCTCGTCGTGCGAAATATGATCCAGACGCCGAACAGCAGCCATAAACTTTAACATGGTTTCCCTCCTTAGAAGCGTGCTTGCGGCACCGGCAGTCCGGGGATATCCGAACGCGCCCGAAAGACGCTGCCCTTGAGCTCGCGTTGATCGTTGTTGGCGGTGACCACATACAGGTCCGACATGTCGGGTCCACCAAAAGCCACGCTGGTGACCGTTTTGGCCGGCACCTTGATGCGTTGATCGACTGTGCCGTCCGGCTTGAACCGCACGATTTCACCCCGTCCGGCCACCGTGGCCACCCACACCCCGCCTTCGACATCAACGGTCATGCCGTCGGGCATGCCCTCGGGTAGCTGCGCGAACAGTTGACGGTCGCTGACGGTACGGTCGGCGCGCACTCCATAGGCCCAGACGGCCTTGGTGGTGGAATCACAGTGGTAGAGCAGTTTGCGGTCCGGACTGAAGCCCAGACCGTTGGTCACCTCAACTCCCTCCCAGAGGTGCGTCACCTGGCCCGGCGGGTCAATGCGGAAGAGCGAGCCCGGCGGCGGAGTGCTCTTAAAATCGAAAGTGTGTATATCGCAGCCAAACGAACCGACCCAGATGCTGCCCTGGTCATCCATGGTCAGGTCGTTCAGGCCGAACAGCGGCTTCTCCTCCCATTCCGCGAAGATATCCCGCAGCGCGCCGGACTGCTCGTCCCAGTGCGCGAGCGACAGACCCGTCACCAAGATACCGCCGCCGGCATTCAAGCCGATGCCACCAACAAACTTCCGATCCGCCAGCAAAGTCTCAATCTCCCCGTCGGGGCTACGCCGGAAGACACCCCCACCGCGCACATCGCTGTAATAGAGCCGATTCTGCTCATCGGTCCGGGGTCCCTCAACGAGTCCGTAGCCGCTGGCCAAGGTTTCAAATTCCATACGCTCCCTCCTTTTGTGTGACCGCTCACGTGAATATCAACATGATGAGGCGAGGGTAATCGCTCCGGGGGCGGAAGACAATGGGCGGGCCGGCCACAGACAAAGCCGCCGACTTTGTATAAGGTGCGCGTCTACTCCTTCATCGCGACGCTATCCGATGCAGCGAAAAGAATTTCCCTTTTACTATGGCTGGGCGGTCGTGGCCGTGGCCTTTGTCACCCTGGCTATCGGCGTGAACACGCGTACGACCTTCTCCCTGCTCTTTCCGCCCATTCTGGCGGAATTCGGTTGGGACCGGGGTAGTACGGCCGCGGCCTTTTCTTGCGGTTTTCTGGCGGCAACCGTGTACGCGCCCATAGTCGGCATGCTCATGGATCGCTGGGGACCGCGCGTGGTCATCCCGCTGGGTGCGATTCTGGTCAGCGCCGGCATGGTCTCGATTACCCTGGTTTCTCAGCCGTGGCACCTGTATCTCACCTTCGGCATCCTGGTCGGCGGCGCGAGCACCTCTATCAGCTATCTCGGTCACTCCCTGTTTCTACCTTACTGGTTTGTGCGCCGCCGCGGGCTGGCCCTGGGGCTTGCCTTTTCCGGCGTGGGCGCCGGTTCCATCCTGCTCTTCCCGTGGGTGCAAAGCATCATCGATCAGGCCGGCTGGCGTGAGGCGTGTTGGGTCGTGGCGGGGCTCCTGCTGGTAGTCGTGTTGCCGTTGAACGTGATCCTGCAACGCCGCCGGCCCGAGGACCTGGGTCTGGCGCCCGACGGAGACGCCGCCCCAAGCACCACTCACGGGGAGCAGCGTCCGGCCGATAACGTCGTGGACCATGCCTGGGCCGCGACCGACTGGACCCTGGCGCGTGCCATACGCACCTCCCGTTTCTGGTGGTTGGGCGTCTCTTTTTTCAGCAGTCTGTACGCCTGGTACGCCATCCAGGTGCATCAAACCAAATACCTGACCGACATCGGCTTTTCACACGAGGTGGCGGCCTTTGCCCTCGGGTTGGTTGGGCTGACCGCCTGCGGCGGTCAGATTGGCCTGGGTACGCTCTCCGACCGGATCGGACGCGAGTGGGTCTGGACCATCAGTATGATGGGCTTTGTCCTGTGTTACGTCATCCTGCTCAGCATGCCCGAGCAACCCAGTCTGGTGCTGTTATACGCTATGGTTGCGGCCCAGGGCATGCTGGGCTACGGCACGGTCTCGGTGTTCGGCGCCATCCCGGCGGAGATTTTTCAGGGCAAACAGTACGGTCGCATCTACGGCACGCTGACCATTGCCGGCAGTCTGGGCGGCGGGACCGGACCCTGGGTGACCGGCCTGCTCTTTGACCGCACCGGCAGCTATACGGCCGCCTTCTGGATTGCGCTGGCGTTCGCCTTTGTCTCCATTGGCGGCATGTGGATGGCCGGTCCGCGCAAGGTGCGCGTGGTGGCCGGTCAGGTGAAGCACCTGGCCGCGCGGCGGGCTCTGGCGGAATAGAAAAAGCCGGTCTTGGGGAGAACAGGATCTCCTAAGTTTATCCTGATTCTATTGAGCTTGACGCAATACCTTCGGATTGGCAATTCTATTGAGGAGCAGGAACAGTATGGCAATCACTGAAGTAATCGGCCTCATAGCTGGACTGAGTTTTTACGTCGTAGTGACTTGGGTTGCCTGGAAAGCAGTCCATCACAAATAGGCCCGTCTCCGCACCTCACCTTACCGAGCGCCAAGAGCGTACTTCAACGGCTCAACGCACCACCGTTATTTTGAATCGTAAAGCCGCCGTCAACAACCAGCGTGGCTCCGTTGATGTATGACGCAGCCGGGAGAACGAGGCTCAACGTCGCGTGGGCGACTTCTTCCGGGTCGCCGTAACGTTTGAGCGGTACGCGCCGCCGGGCGAAGATGTCTTTTGCTTTGTCCGGGATGGCGGCGGTCAGGCCGGTGTGAATCGCGCCCGGACAAATGCAGTTGACGGTGACGCCCTGGGTCGCCAGTTCCACCGCCAGCGCCCTGGTGAGGCCCATAACGCCGTGCTTCGCCGCGGTATAGGGGCTGGCAAAGGCACTGCCGCCAACCGCTTCAGTCGAAGCAATGTTGACGATTCGTCCGGCCCCGCTTTTCGTGAGATGCGGCAGGGCGGCGCGAATGAGACGTTGATGAGCCGTCAGATTCACACTGAAACAGCGCTCCCAGACCTCTTCGTATCGGCTGCTCTGAATACGGGCGGAGGCATCGATCCCGGCATTATTGACCAAGATGTCGAGCCCGCCGAAATGTTCGGCAATCCGGGTCAGCGTCGGTTCGATCTCCGCGGCGTTGGCGAGGTCCAGGGTCCAGCCCGTGGCCGTACCGCCGGCTTGGGTAATCTCCTCGACGACTCGGGCAACGCCTTCCGCGTTTCTGTCCAATACGGCAACCTGCGCCTCTTCGTCGGCAAAGAGATGAGCGGTTGCCCGTCCCATGCCGCTGGCGGCCCCGGTCACCAACGCAATTTTTCCTTTGATTGATCGACTCAGCTTGCTTAGGCGTGGCATGTTCTGTAGCTCCTTTTGTCCCCCGCATCCGTCCTGTCTATGCCGGGACAGCTTACCTGTGGCCGGGTCGATACAAAAGACTCCAGCGGCGATGGAATCCGTCACCCACATTCCTATCTTGTCTTGCTCTTCGGTCTCATCCCGAGTACACATGCCAGCAGCGAGACCACTCGGCCAAGGAGGGGAGTGATGAGATATCGAGCCGTAGCACTGTCGGTGAGCCTGCTCCTGGTGACTGCTCTCACGCTGGAACGCCCACACGTCGCTCAGGCGACAGACCCCCTCCCCCAACTTACGGCAGCGACGCTGGAGCAGTGGATGTCCAGCCTCTCAAATTGGGGACGCTGGGGAGAGGACGATCAGCTCGGCACGCTCAATCTGATTACCCCCGAGAAACGGCGGCAGGCTGCCGGGCTGGTGACCGAGGGCGTCTCGGTTTCTCTGGCCTTTGACCTGGCGAAAGAGGCCAGCACCAATAATGAGTTTCCGCTTGAGCATAACCTCCTGGTGCATGATGATGACGGTAACGTCTTTGCTGAGGATATCTATACGATCCGGTATCACGGCTTTGCCCATTCGCATGTGGATGCGCTGTGTCATATTTTCCATCAGGGCAAGATGTATAACGGGTTTCCGCGTTCGGCGGTCAAACCCTCGGGCTCGGAGCAGCTCGGCGTACAGACCATGCACCAAGGGATTTTCACCCGCGGTATCCTGGTGGATGTCCCCTGGTTAAAGGCGGTGCCCTATCTCGAACCGGGCACCGCAGTCCGCGTCGAAGACCTGAAAGCCTGGGAGCAAAAGACCGGTATACAGATCGAGAGCGGCGATGTGCTGCTGATCCGCACCGGGCTATACAAACGATATCAGGAGGTCGGCTCTTGGGATCTCACCCAGGGGGCCGCGGGCCTGCACACTGCGGTCGTCCCCTGGCTCAAGGCGCGCGACGTGGCAACGGTTGGCTCCGACGGCACGAACGAAGTCTTCCCCTCAGGGATCGAAGGCATGCCGTTTCCGATTCACCGGCTGACCGTGGTCGCCCTGGGTATGCCGCTGTTGGATAACCTGAACCTCGAAGACCTGGCCCGTGAAGCGCAGGCACGCAAGCGCTGGACCTTCCTCTTTGTGGCCGCGCCCTTGCGCGTCCCCGGCGGAACGGGCTCACCCCTTAATCCGCTGGCCCTGTTTTAGACCGATGATGCTCTAGGCTGATGATGCACAACCACGGAGGTCCATTGTGTTGAGCGTTGAAGCAATACGGAACGCCCTGACCGCCCATCAGCCCACGTCGAGTCGTTTCGATGGCCATCGCGGCTGTGCTGCTGTAGCCATGATACTCGTGGGACCGGAGGATCGACTGAAACTGTGTATGATCCGGCGGGCTGAAAAATCGGGCGATCCGTGGTCGGGCCATATGGCCCTGCCGGGTGGGCGCTTTTCTCCCGAGGATGCCGATCTTCAGGTCACGGCAGAGCGCGAAACCCACGAAGAAGTGGGCCTACGCCTGGACCCGGCCCACCGTCTGGGTTTGCTCGCCCCGCTCGCCATCCGGCTGAGCGGACGGGACCGGCCCTTAGATCTTTTTCCTGCAGTCTATTACCTGGGTCCGGCGACCCCGGCATTAACGCTCAATCACGAAGTCGCCGAGGCATACTGGATGCCGCTGGCGCATCCCTGGGAGGTCGGGAACGCCACCCACCTGAAATTATCCGCGGACGGCAAGACGCTCTACTATCCGGCGATCCGTTTTCAGGATCAGATGATCTGGGGCATCACCTTACGTGTCCTGACCCTGTTCTCCGATGTGCTTGGCCGTCCCTTGCCGCATTTGGAAGAAATTCCAGGACTCGGGCACTAGCTTGTCCATGTAATAAGGAGAGAAACATGGAAGTTGTTGGTTATGCCGATCGGTTCAGCGTCGCGCCAGGAGAAACGGTTCGATTTCATGTGAGCTGTATGCAGCCCAGCTATCAGGCGGACATCGTGCGTTTGATCCATGGCGACCCCAACCCAAAGGGCCCAGGCTTCAAAGAGGAACTCGTTGCAACGCCGGTCAGCGGCGAGTATCCGGGCCGTCGCCAGGATATCCACACCGGCTCACACGTTATCGTGCCCGACGTGCCGCTGCTGGGTCTGCACGACGGCTTCACCCTGCACGCCTGGATCTGTCCCACAACTCCACAAAAAGGTGTGCAGGGCGTTCTCACCAAGTGGTCCGAGGCGGAAGGCGGCTATGGTCTGGTGCTCGACGAGGGCGGTGTCTTGGCCGTGTGGCTGACTGACCCGGCAGGACGCATGGAACAGGTACGGATCAATACCCCCCTCCGCTCCCTGGACTGGTATTTTGTGGCGGCCACGTTTGACGCCCACAGCGGCCAGATCGCCGTGTATCAGGAGCCGCTACGCACGTGGCCACAGGACCAGACCCGGGCGACCGCGACAGCCACGACTCAGCTTCAGGCTACCCCCACGACGCAGGTCGATTGCGTGATAGCCGGTCTTTGGCAGACGGGCGATGACGGTGAGTCCCGGGTTGGCCGGCACTTTAACGGTAAGATCGACCGCCCTGGGGTGTTCCGGCGAGCCCTGAGTCGGGACGAGTTGCTCTCGCTCCAGCGCAAAGCCTCGCCGCTGGCCTTTGGCGACGATCTCGTCGCGGCCTGGGATTTTTCGGCCGAGGTTGCCTCCGACACCATCATCGACACCTCGCCCCACGGTTTACACGGCCGAGCGGTCAACATGCCCGCCCGGGCCATGACCGGCTGTAACTGGAGCGGACAGGAGACGGATTTCCGCAATACCCCGCACGAGTACGGCGCGATTCATTTTCACGACGACGACCTTGAGGACGCTGGCTGGCAGGTCGATTTTAGCTGGACATTGCCGACCGAGTGTCGAAGCGGGGTGTATGCTGCACGCCTGCGGACCGAAGGTGGCGAAGACCACGTCCCGTTTTTTATCCGTCCGCCAAGGGGCCAAGCCACCGCGGACATTGCCTTTCTGGCCCCGACCAACAGTTATCTGGCCTATGCCAACGAGCAACTCGCCGACCTCGACCTGTCGCCGGCACTGTTTCCCAACCAAAAGCAGGGCGAGCTTGCACCGGACGACCGTTACATCAGAGAGAACCGTTTGCTGAGCCTGTACGACAGTCATGCCGACGGCAGTGGAGTGTGTTATTCCAGCCGGCTGCGGCCCATCCTCAATATGCGTCCGCGCTACCACATGCGGTCGCTCAGCTGCCCACACCAGTTTCCCGCTGACCTGCACTTGGTCGACTGGCTTGAAGCCAAGGGCCACACCTATGATGTGATTACCGACGAAGACCTGCACGCCGAGGGTCTGGACCTGCTCGCCCCGTACAAGGTCATCATCACCGGCAGCCATCCCGAGTACTGGTCCGGGCCGATGCTGGACGCGTTGGAAACCTATCTGAACACCGGCGGGCGGCTGATGTATCTGGGTGGCAACGGGTTTTACTGGATCACCTCGTTTGCTCCCGGCCGCCCCCACGTGGTTGAGGTTCGGCGTCGAGTCGGCACCCGGAGCTGGCAGGCCCGGCCCGGCGAATACCACCACAGCACCACCGGCGAACCCGGCGGCTTATGGCGGGACCGGGGCCGAACACCTCAGCGCCTGGTCGGCGTCGGCTTTACTACTCAGGGCTTTGATAACAGCGCGCCATACGAGCGTCAGCCCGACAGCTCTGATCCGCGTGCAGCGTTTATTTTTGAGGGGATTGGCGACGAAGAGGCCATTGGCGACTTTGAGTCCCTGGTCCTCAACTACGGGGCGGCCGGTTTTGAGTTGGACCGCGCCGAACGTTCCCTGGGAACACCGGCCCACGCCCTGGTGGTAGCCTCCTCCTCCGGCCATTCGGACTCCTATCAGCACGTGGTTGAAGAGGTCTTGCTGAGCGATTCGCAACAGGGTGGAACCGTCAATCCCAAGGTCCGGGCCGACATGGTGTATTTTGAATATCCCCAGGGCGGAGCGGTCTTTTCGGCCAGCTCGATCGCCTGGGACGGAGCCTTATCTCACAACCAGTATGAGAACACCGTCTCGCGCATTACCGACAACGTCCTGCGTCGCTTCGCCGCCGAGGGGCCGCTGAGCGAGTAAGCGAAGTAGAGAGAGGAGACTGGGCACCTTAAACGGCGATGCGCACCTGCATCCCCAGAGCGCGGGTAATTTTCATGACCGTACTGAAAGTCGGGTTGCCGCTCTCAGACAACGCCTTGTAGAGCCCCTCGCGGGTCATGCCAACATCGCGGGCCAATTGGCTCATGTTTTGGGCGTGCGCAATGTCGTTCAACGCAGCGCGGATCAGACTGCCGTCGCCCGGGTCTTCCTCTGCGCACGCTTCAAGGTAGAGACGGACATCTTCCCTGGTACACAGGTGTTCGTTGATATCCCAGCGTGTGAATGTTTCTGCCATGGTTTATCTCCAGTCTTTCGCTATCTCCTTGGCACGTGCGATGTCGCGCGGTTGGCTACCCTTATCACCGCCATAGAGCAGGACGATGACGCGGGCGTCTTCGTGTATGAAATAGAGGCGATACCCTGGACCGTAATGGACACGCATCTCAGATATGCCGTCGCCGACCGGCTTGGTGTCACCGAAGTTCCCCAGCGAGACGTTCCTCAAGCGTGCGTTGATCCGGGCGACTGCACGCCGGTCCCGCAAGCTGCGAACCCATCGCTTGAATGTGGCGCTTTCGACGATCTCAACCATAAGGGCTATGTAAACTATAGTTCACGCTTTATCAATCAAGTGTATAAGCAGACCCGCCTGAAGATTGACAGCCGGCGCGTTAGCACGCTAAGGGCTTGCAGGAGGGCTACGCTCAAAGGGGGGAATATGGAGCAGGGTCTACACAACGAAAGCCCGGGCCGGACAGCCGAGCCGGTGCTCGCCTTTACCGCCAAAGCGGTCGAGATGATTAGGCATGCCATGAGGCTGAAGGGCCTACGGGATGGTGGTATTCGGATGACGGTCGCGGGCGGCGGCTGCAAGGGCTTCCAGTACAGCCTGAACCTTGAGCGGACTGCGCAAGCGGACGATACGGTGGTCGTACAGGACGGGGTCAAAGCCTTCCTCGACCCGAATAGCGCCCAGCATCTCCAGGGAACGCGGCTGGATTATGTGACCAATCGTCAGGGTACCGGCTTTCATTTTTTCGGGATGGAGTCGTCCCGGACCATTGGCTGCCGCTCCACGGTTCTGCTGCGGTGGTGCATCGAAAACAATACCCGGACCGAGGGCTGCGTCCAGTGCGCCAAGCGACCGCTGATGGACATAGACCTGGAGGCGGCGACCCAGTTTGTGGATAGCAGACAGAGCATCTCCCATCCCGGTCTGCGCCCGATGAAGCTGTGTGAAAAGTGTCACTATGTCATCTGTCAGTGTGATAATTAGATTTGGAGCCCCGGCCACTTCGAGAATTCCGTATAGGTCCAATCTGTGGCGATTTTCCCGTCGCGGCAGGTGAGCACGGCGCAGAAGGGCAGTTGCCAATTCGCGCCCTGGTCCGGGTCGAGCAGCACGGCCTCGACCACGACAACGTCTCCGGTTGCGTGCTTGCGGTCAACGCGCATCTTTCGTTGTGGGGCGGCCTGCAGGACCTGCCGTTCAATGTCGATGAGCTGTTCGTGCCCGCGAATAAAGCCACCGTTCACTTCGCAGTCAGGGGTGTAGACTTCAAAGACAAAGCGTTCGATATCGTTGTTGTACATATCCTCATACGCCTGGGCGACTGCAAGACTACGTTCTTCCTGTGTCATTGTTTCCTCCTTTGGAATGCCGACAGTTTGAGGATGCAAACGACCATTTGTCAAGGACAGAAATTCCTCCCTCGGTCTCCTTTGCCCAGAGAAGGCCAGTTGTGATATGGGTAGGGCGCCTATGTGGCCGCTCAGGCCGCTACTGAACAAATCTGGGAAGGGGAAAGTATGGGCGTATTATCTGGATATAAAGTTGTTGAATTCGCGGGCATTGGGCCTGCTCCAATGTGTGCGATGCTGCTCTCGGATATGGGAGCGGAGGTGCTGCGTCTGGACCGGGCTGAAGATGCCGACCTCGGTGTGCCGACCGACGCCAAGTTCAACCTGCTGGGCCGCGGTCGCCGCTCGGTTGCGATTGACCTCAAGAAGCCGGAAGGGACCGAGGCGGCGCTCAAGCTGATCGAGCAGGCTGACGCGCTCATCGAGGGCTTCCGGCCCGGGGTGATGGAACGGCTGGGGCTCAGCCCCGAGGTGTGTATGACCCGTAACCCTCGCCTGGTCTTTGGGCGCATGACCGGTTGGGGCCAGGAGGGACCGCTGGCCAACGCGGTTGGTCATGACATTAACTATATTGCCCTGATTGGGGCGCTGCATTCGATTGGGCGTAAAGGCGAAGCGCCAGTGCCGCCCCTGAATCTGGTTGGTGACTTTGGCGGCGGCGGAGTCTTCCTAGCGCTGGGCGTGGTCGGTGCCCTGCTGGAAACCCAGAAGTCAGGCAAGGGCCAAGTCATTGACGTGGCCATGATCGATGGCGCGGCGTCGCTGATGACCGCCATCTACGGTCTGCGCGCGGCCGGCAAGTGGACGGATAACCGTGGAGAAAACATTCTGGATACAGGCGCGCATTACTACAATGTGTATGAGACCAGCGATGGTCAGTACCTCTCCATCGGCTCGATTGAAGCCAAATTCTATGCGGAACTGCTGCGTTTGACCGGGCTGGAGAGAGAAGAGCTGCCCCACCAGAACAACCGGGCCGAGTGGCCATCGCTGACCGAAAAACTGGCCGCGATTTTTAAGACCAGGACCCTGGCGGAGTGGAACGAACTCCTGGAGGGCAGCGACATCTGCTACGCACCCGTCCTGAATATGGCCGACGCGCCCAACCATCCGCACAACCAGGAACGCGCTACGTTTGTCGAGGTCGAGGGGGTTCCCCAGCCGGCTCCGGCGCCACGCTTCAGCCGCACTCCGAGCGCCATCCAGCGCCCTCCCGCCAGTCCGGGCGAGCACACGGAAGAGGCTCTGCGCGATTGGGGCTTTGACGCCGGAGAGCTTGAGCGGTTGCGGGGAAGCGGCGCGATCGGCGTTCGGACCGCAGCGAAATAGGCACAGAGGTCCATCAGAATAGTGGCTGGGCGTATGCCCAGCCGGTAAAAATGACCCTTCGGCATCACTCCGTACAAAATCCCCTCCTCCTTGCTGGTGTAGGGGCAATTCATGAATTGCCCCTACGGCGCTCACTTTGATATGTCCCTATCGCTCTGAAACGGAGAGGAGCCGACACGATGCAACTCGGCATGATTGGTTTGGGCCGGATGGGTGGCAATATGGTGCGCCGCCTCATGCGCGGCGGACATGCGTGTGTGGTGTTTGACTTGGATGCCCAGACGGTCAAACAGAGTGAGCAGGACGGGGCAACCGGAGCGTCTTCCCTCGATGATCTGATCCAAAAACTCACGCCGCCCCGCGCCGTATGGGTCATGCTGCCGGCGGGCGCGGCAACGGATGAAACAGTGACCGCCCTGGCAGAGAGAATGGACACGGACGACATCATTCTTGATGGCGGAAACTCGCATTTTAAGGACGACATTCGACGGGCTAAAGCCCTCAAACCGAAAGGACTTCATTACGTAGATGTTGGGACGAGCGGTGGAGTGTGGGGAGTCGAGCGCGGCTATTGTCTGACGGTCGGCGGGGAACAAGATCCGGTCCGGCGGCTCGACTCGATTTTCCGTACCCTGGCCCCCGGCAAGGGAGCCATCCCGGAAACGCCGGGTCGTGAGTCGATGAACAGCACGGCCGAGCAGGGCTATCTGCACTGCGGCCCGGCCGGAGCTGGGCACTTTGTGAAAATGGTCCATAACGGCATCGAGTACGGGCTGATGCAAGCCTATGCCGAAGGCTTTGATATCCTGCGAAGTGCCGGCGCCAGTGGGCTGGACTATCACTATGAGTTGAATCTGCCGGATATTGCCGAAGTGTGGCGCCGCGGCAGCGTGCTTGGTTCCTGGCTGCTGGATTTGACGTCTATGGCGCTGGCGGAAAGCCCGGAGCTGGCCGAGTTCTCCGGCGAGGTTCGGGATTCGGGCGAAGGCCGCTGGACGATTGCAACGGCTATTGAGGAGGCGGTTCCTGCTGATGTCCTCTCAGCAGCGCTTTACGCACGCTTTCGGTCCCGTCAGGCTCATACCTTTGCCGAGAAAATCTTATCGGCCATGCGCCTCAAGTTCGGCGGACACCGTGAGCCGCCACAGACATGAGAGAAAACCGTCATGACAACCCATGTCCTGGCCGGTGATATTGGCGGGACCAAGACCAACCTGGCCCTGTACGCGCTTGAGGTGGGGGATGAGCTCCGCCTCGTTCGGGAATCTTCTTTCCCAAGTACGCAGTACGCCGGGCTGGAGGACGTTATTGCCGACTTTTTTGCGGGGGAAGTTTCCCCCGAGCTTCCTCTCCGCTCCAGGGAGGCGGACGTGGTAATAGCGGCCGGTGCATTTGGTATTGCCGGGCCGGTTCTTGACGGCAGGGTCGAGGCGACGAATCTGCCCTGGAAAGTTGACGCTCCCGACATCCGCCAGGCCATCGGTGGTGGCCAGGTCCGGCTCATGAACGATCTTGAGGCAACCGCATATGGGGCGCTGTTCCTGCCCGCAAATGAAATACTGACGCTTAATGCGGGCAAATCCCGGCGCGGCAACTGCGCGGTGATTGCAGCCGGCACCGGCCTGGGGCAAGCGTTTCTGTTTTGGGATGGACAAGGCTATCGACCCGCAGCCACGGAAGGCGGCCATGTTGATTTCCCGCCTCGGAACGAAAAAGAAGTGGGGCTACTACGCTTCCTCAGAAAGCAATACGACGGCCGGGTATCCTATGAGCGTGTGCTGTCCGGTCCCGGCCTGGTGAGTATCTTCAATTTTTTGTGCCAAGTATTGCAGCGCCCGGTGGCAGAGGCCCTACGGGCGCGCCTGCAAACCGAGGACGCCGCCGCGGTCATCGGCGAAGCCGGTGTCACCGGCAGTTGCCGGACGTGTGCGGAAGCGGTGGACATGTTTGTCAGTCTATACGGAGCCCAGGCCGGCAATCTGGCGCTGACGGTGATGAGCGTCGGCGGGGTGTATATTGGCGGTGGGATCGTGACCAAGCTGCTGCCCAAGATGACGGCCGGCGGGTTTATGCAATCCTTTACGGACAAAGGGCGCTTTCGTCAGCTCCTGCAGGATATGCCGGTTCGCATCATTCTGAATCCCAAGGCGGCCCAGGTTGGTGCCGCCCACGCGGCCCGAGCGCTCGTGTAGGGTGCGCCCCGCGCACCATCCAGGGGCCGGATTACACCTTGACCGTTCCGGTTTTGGCCGTATCGTAGCCGTCGAGTTGTTCGACGGCGCGTTTGAAAGCGTCGGAGCGGATGACGGCGACGAGCCGCTGGCCTTTTTCGCTGTTGAAAAAGGCTTTCTGAAAGACGAGGTCGTACTCCTCGCGCTCGATGGGAACAAAGTCGAGCCCCAGGGCTTTGGCCGCCGATTTGACGCCCAGACCGGTATCCACCAGACCGCTGACAATAGCCACCGCGACCGCCATATGGGTGGTTTCTTCGCGTTCGTAGCCTGCGATGCGTTCCGGTTTGATGCGGAGCTTGGCGAGCTTATAGTCCAACAGGACGCGGGTACCCGCCCCCGGCTGGCGATTGATAAAGGTGATGTCCTTGCGCGTCAGGTCTCTGAGATTCTTGATCTTTTTGGGATTGCCGTTCGGCACGATCAGACCCTGTTCCCGAATGACCAGATTCATCACAACCGCCTTGGTGAGCAGCCGCTGTTTTTTGAGGTCGGGCAGATTATAGACACCGGTGGCGGGGTCGAGCAGGTGGGTGCCAACCATATGGGCTTCGCCCCGTCTCAGGGCGACCAGGCCGCCGAGTGAACCGATATTGCTGGCGGATATTTTAAGCCCTGGGTGCTGGGCACGAAGCTGGTCGTCAAGCACGCCGATGGTCAGGTCGTTGCTGCCGGTAAACAGAATCGTATTGGCGATTTCCTCTACCGGACGCAGGAGTTCGACCTGCACCTCCGTACCGGCGTTCAAGCCTTCGTCCAGGGATGGAATGCGCAACACCCCGTCGGCTTTGACCATCGTGGTGATGACCCCGGCGCCGCGTCCAATGGGGTTGGCCACGACCGTGTCCCCAACCTGACCGAGATTGACCCGGACAAACTCTTCCAGGCCGAGCCGCGATGGAACCTTGCGCGGCAGGATCGCCCCGATCTTAGCGGGTTCCTCTGCCGGCCGGCCGAGATAATGGGCGATCAGCTTGCGCAGGACCTGCTGACAGATCACGACCGCGGAAACTGGATAGCCGGGCAGGCCGATGACCGGCGTACCGTCAAGAACCGCCAGAATTGCGGGCTTGCCCGGCATGACATCAATACCGTGGACCAGGATGTCGCCCAGCGATTCCAGGGCCCGCAGCGTAAAATCGTGCTCACCCGCGGAGGAGCCGGCAATGATGATGACAATATCGTGCCGCTTAACCGCCTTGGCCAGCGCCCGGGTAATGGTTTTGAGATCATCCACGACCCGGGGTAGACGCTTGGGCGCGCCGCCCCACTCTTCCACAAAAGCTCCGGCAACGCGGGAGTTGAATTCGATAATCCGGCCCGGCTCGGCCGGGTCGCCGGGTTCGATCAACTCGGAGCCGGTTGGAATAATGCCGACCGTCGGCAGGGCAATAACCGGAATAGTGGTGTGGCCGGCGGCCAGTAGCGCGCCAAGGTCGTATGGCCGCAGCTTATGGCCGCGCGGCAGCAGCGGCTCGGTGGCAACAATATCCTCGCCGACGAGACGGATGTGCTGCCACGGGGTGGCGGAATCACGAATTTCAATCTCAACCTCATTTTTCTTGAACACCCGCTCAATCATGACGACCGCATTGGCCCAGGTCGGAATGGGGTGGCCGGTATCGACATATTGAAACGGAGGCGGGGTGGCAGCGCCGTTCTTTTTCCGGCGCGGCTGGCCGTTTTTTGCGACCCGCTTGAGCGTCAGCGGAGCAAACTCACTGGCGCCGAACGTATCCTCGGCTCGCACGGCAATGCCATCCATGGCCGCGCCGTGGTAATGCGGAGCGGACAGCACCGCAAAGATGGGTTCGGCAGTGGTGCGGTGGAGGGCTTTTTCGACCGGGACACGCTCGGTTCTGGTTTTGGGCGGGACGGCCCCAAGAAAAATATCGAGAGCGTCTTCCAGCGATTTCTTTTTGAGATAGCGCTTGCGGTCGGTTTTGGCGGCGGGCTGCCCAGGCGGGTGATGGTCGTGCATGGTGAACCACTAGAACAGAATCACGTCAACTTCTTCTCCGGCCTCTCGCCCTTCTTCGTTATGGGGAATACAGACCATGCCGTCGGCCTGCACCAGGCTGAAGATCGCACCGGATTTTCCCGGCAGCGGCTGGGCGAGCTGCGAACCTCGCTCTTCATTTGGGGAGGCGTTTTGCAGCCTGACCCGGACGTAATCCTCCCGGCCGGGGGCAGAAGCGATATTTTGGGCCAACCGGGCGCGGGTCGTGCGTAGCGGCACAAAGGCCGTGTCCGCGGACTCACCACCGATCATCCGCACCAGCGGCGCGCCAAAGAGGGCAAAAACAACCAGCGCCGACACCGGGTGACCAGGCAGGCCCATGACCGGCTTGCCGGCTGCGCGGGCAAAGATCGTCGGCTTGCCCGGAGCAATGGAAATACCGTGAAAGAAGAGTTCCGAGCGCGGGAAGGAACAGATGACATCCAACGCCATGTCCTTGATGCCGACCGAGCTTCCACCGGACACCATCACCACGTCGGCGACTTTCAGCGCGGTAGAGAGCGCTTTGGTAAACGCCTGAGGATCATCCCTGATGACGCCCAGGTCGGTCACGGTTCCGCCACATTCGGTAATCATGGCATGCAGAGAATACTGGTTCACATTCCGGATTTGGCCGGGGCGGGGAGAGCGTGAGGGCGGAATGATCTCATCGCCTGTGGAAATCAGCGCCACGCTTGGGCGTTTATGGACCGGCACTTTGGTAATCCCTACGCCGGTGAGCGCGCCGATATCGTGGGCGCGCAGGCGGCGGCCGGCAGGAAAAATCGGCTTCTTCTTCTTAATATCCTCGCCAACCCGAAGAATGTTTTCCCAGGGCGACACGCTGCGTAAAATCTCGACCGTCCCGTCGCCCAACTCCTCGGTGTATTCCACCATGACCATGGAGTTCGCGCCTGGCGGGAGCATGCCGCCGGTCGCAATCCGCATGGTCTCGCCCTTCTTGAGCCGGCGTTTCGCTTCCGAGCCCATCTCGATTGCTCCAACGAGTTTGAGGTAGGCCGGCAGACTGGCTGACGCTCCAAAGGTATCCTGGGCACGGACCGCATAGCCGTCCATATTCGTCCGGTTGAAATGGGGCAGATCGACCGGCGAAGTCAAAGGCTTGGCCAGCGTCCGCCCGCAGGCGTCGAGTACCGGAATCTGTTCGCTTTTGGTCCGGGGAGCAAAGGCGGCAAGCTGGCTACGGGCTTCCTCGGACGTCACCACCCGAAAAAAGGCTTTGACCGGGGCCGGGGCTAGAGCCGCTGATGCGCGAGGCACGGCAGTTCCTTCCTCACTTTTTCCAGATAATCGAGATCAATCTCGGCGGTAATGAAACACTCGCGGTCGGGCGCCCGGGCAATAATTTTGCCCCACGGGTCAATAATCATGGAGTTGCCATAGTCGGCAAAGCCGTACACATTCTTCCCGATCTGGTTCGGGGCAATGATATACACCTGGTTTTCAATGGCCCGCGCCCGCAGCAGGGCTTCCCAGTGGGCCGCGCCGGTCGGAAAGGTAAACGCCGACGGAACGGAGATGATTTCTGCGCCCTTGCGGGAGAGACCCCGGTAGAGCTCGGGGAAGCGGAGATCGTAGCAGACTGAAAGCCCTATTGTGCCGAGCGGCGTGGAGGCCACGACAACTGCGCCCCCCGGCTTCATGCTGTCGGACTCTCTGATGCTGATCTGACCAGGGATATCAACATCAAAGAGGTGGATCTTACGGTACTGGGCCAGCAAGTCGCCCTGCGAGCTGATCAGCAGGCTGGTATTATAGGCACGGATTTCGTCCGATTTTTCGAGGAAGGAGCCGGCCAGCAGGTGGACCCCGAGTTGGGTTGCCAACTCTTGCAGGCGATGTGTGGTCGGACCGGGGATAGGCTCGACCTGTTCGGGCTCTTTTTTATGCCGTCCCCGCCAGGAAAAGACCTCCGGCAGCACGACCAGGGCGGCGCCCCGTTCTGCGGCCAAGCGGACAAACGTTTCGGCCTTGGCCAGGTTCTCTTCTTTTGAAGAGGACGCGGTCATTTGCACTGCCGCGGCGAGGTAGGATCGCATGATTCAGACTCCCTCGGTCTCTGAGGACGAAGACTACCGAACACCTCACGGGGGGTCAAGAGAAGAGGCAGGCTCTTTGCCACTCCCATCTGTTTCGATACAGATACATCAGAACGACCCTACGGCCTATATATGCGATTTCAGAAGAATAGAGTGAACTGGCGGTGGCGGCTTCAACTCCTGGGCGGAGTCCTGGCAGTCCTGGGGATGCTCCTCACCGGCTGCCAAACGCTTCGGCATGCGGTGTCTTTTACCGAGTCGCAGCGGGACCCACAGCTCGCCCGGATATTGGGCACACGAGCGGAACTGGAGGAGCAATATTGGCGGTGCCGGGTTGAGCACGGGAGTGCCGACGCCGCCGAGTGTGCTGAGTACAAACGAGAGTTGGACAAGCCGCTGGCGCTGCCGGCTGCCTCAGAGTAGGAGCCCCAACACCAGCGGACGGCTCTTCGCTCAGGACCTCGGCATATCCATAACGGCCATGCCTTCCAAAGCCAGCCCATACCCCAGACCGTCGAGCATCAGTTTTTTGATCTGATGGGTAATGGAGATGCGTGCATACCGTAGCGTCAGCGGAGGCTGTTTGGCCAATTGTTCGGCCAACTCCCAGGCGCGAGCGGACAGTTGATCCGGTGGCAGCACCTCATTCACCACCCCAAGGCTGAGCGCATCCTGGGCGGACAGCTTTTGCCCGGTCAGGAGAAAATAGCGCCCCCGGTTGGCGCCCAAAAGCAGCGGCCAGACCAGATGGACGCCGTCACCCGGCACAATGCCGTTTGGAAAATGCGGAGCGTCCTGAAACGCCGCGGTCTCGGACGCCAGAACGATATCGCACAGCACAGGGATCTCGGCATGGATGAGGGCCGGCCCGTTGACCGCGGATATCATTGGTACGGGAATATCGAGCAGATTCATCAGCAGCCGCTTCCCTTCCCAGTACACGGTGTCCCAGCCGCGTGGCGTACCCAGGCTATCCCCAAAGCTGGCAAAATCGATGTCCGCACAATAGCTGGCGCCTGTTCCCGCCAGAATAACGACTTTATTCTCCGGGTCGGCTCCAATATCGACGCAGGCGTGGCCGATTTCGCGGTGGGCCGGTTCATTCCAGACCAGCGGCCCGTCGTTGACGTGAAAGGTGACTTCGAGAATGCCGTTGCGACGCTGCATTTTCATTGTCTCGTACTTATTGGCATAATCTTCCAATTGGCTCATCTGTCCCCTCCTGTGTTCTTTTACCTCTTCTTCTAACGCTTCTCTCAGGGCGCTGTCGAGAGATATGGTATATGAGGAATACGTCTGCACCAATAAAAGAAAGGTGAATAGTCATGCCGCAGTTTAAGAGAACCGATCGAACCCGATTGCGCCGCATGCCGGAGCGTGCGTCGTACGACACCGCAGTCGTTGAGGCCATTTTGGCGGAAGGCTTGTACTGTCATGTCGGCTTCAGCGTTGACGGTCAGCCGTATGTGATCCCCACGATCTACGCGCATATTGAGGACCGGCTGTATGTTCACGGTTCGGCTGCGAGCCGGATGCTGCGCACGATTGGGGGGAGTCTGCCGGTCTGCGTCACGGTTACCCTGATGGACGGCCTGGTGCTGGCCCGTTCTGCCTTTCATCATTCGATGAATTATCGTTCCGTGGTGATTCTCGGCCAAGCCACAGAAGTCGTAGACCCGGACGAAAAGCAGACCGCCCTCAAAGCCATTGTCGATCACGTCATGCCCGAACGCTGGGCTGACGTCCGCGAACCGTCGGCTCAGGAACTGAAGGCCACCAGCGTAATCCGGGTGCCCCTGGAAGAGGTGTCGGCAAAAATCCGCACCGGGCCACCAGTGGATGCGGAGGAAGACTATCAGCTCAACTGCTGGGCGGGTGAGCTGCCCTTGCACCTGGTGCCGCAGCAACCGGTTGCCGACCCGCAACTCCGAGCCGATATCGCTCTGCCGGAGTACGCGCAAAACTATAAGCGCCCCTGAGGGGAATTATGTACCGTCCAAAAGCATTTGTGGTTTCGGACCCCGAGCAGCTACGGAGTTTTATCGAGCAATACAGCTTTGCCACGTTAGTGAACACCGTAGATGGACACCCCTTTGCGACCCATCTGCCGTTCCTGCTTGAGCCCAACACGTCAGCGCAAGGGGCATTACTTGGCCACATGGCGCGGGCCAATCCGCAATGGCAGGCTTTCAAGGGCGGTCAGGAGGTGCTTGCTATATTTCAAGGACCGCACTCCTATATCTCCCCGAGTTGGTACGAGACTGCACCCGCCGTTCCAACCTGGAATTATGCAGCGGTGCATGTATATGGCGTGCCTCGCATTATCGAAGACGGGGAACGACTCGCTACTTTGGTTGACCGCCTCACCGCTGTCTATGAGTCTGGGATGCCGCAACCATGGCCGGGAGATATCCCGGTGGACTTTAAGCAAAAGTTGCTCAAGGCCATTGTCGGCTTTGTGATCGATATCACGCGCATTGAAGGAAAATTCAAACTTGGTCAGAACAGACCGCTTGCGGATCAACAGGCTGTAGCCCAACGGCTCGCCACGCAGGCCGATCCCGTTGCGCAGAAATTGAGTGAGTTGACACTGGCGCAGCTCGCAAAAAAGGCCTCCGTTTGATCACGGGAGAGCTGCCGTTACACTTGGCGCCGCAATAGCCGGTCGCTGATCCGCAACTCCGGGCTGACATCGCTCTCCCGGAGTATACGAAAAACCATACACGTTCCTGAGAAGGTTCCGAGCCCTATTCCGCCAGCGCTCCGCCGCAGGAGCTGCCCGCGCCGGCGGTGCAGCCGTAGCAATGGGAATCCAGACGGATGTCCCGATCGATGAGCTGCCGGACGAGACTGCTGGCTGGGTGTTCGCCTAAACGCAGAGGGGTGCCGTTGCCCAGCCGCAGATCAAGCATCTGGTTGAAATCACAGTCGTACAGATAGCCGTCCCAGGAGACGCTCACCAAGTGACGACACATCAAACTCTCAAGCGTGGCCGGATTGAATGCCTGGGCCAATAGCTCCATGTATTCGGCCAGATTGCCATCCCGTTCCAGGCTATGGGCAAAGCGGGCGATGGGCATATTCGTAATCGTCAACAGGTTGTTAAACGTCAGCCCAAAGCGTTCGCCGAGTTCTCGCTTATAATCCGCCTCCAGGTTTTGCTGGGGCGGCGGCAGGTGAGCGCCAACCGGGTTATAGACAAGATTGAGGACTAGGCCCGAACCTGCCTGCCCATAGCCAAGGGCATTCAGTTGCCGGAGGGCGGCAATGGATTTCTCGTAGACACCGTGGCCGCGTTGCGCCGAGACGTTCTCTTCCGAGTAGCAGGGCAGGCTGGCAAAGATTTCAACTTGGTGTTTGGCCAGGAACTCAGCCAGGTCTTCCTGGCCGGACTCAAACAGGACGGTCAAATTACAGCGGTCCAGCACATGCCGACCGTCTTGGCGGTTTTGCTCAACAAGAAAACGAAAGGATGGATTCAGCTCAGGCGCGCCGCCGGTCAGGTCAACCGTTCGAGCCTTGGCCGCGCGGATGAGATCAAGGGCCAGTTCGGCCGTTTGCGGCGCCATGATCTCGGTCCGTTTCGGACCAGCGTCCACATGACAGTGGAGGCAGGCCTGGTTGCACAGCTTGCCCAGGTTGATCTGAACGGCATCCAGATTTACCCGTTTAAGAGGAAGGCTCTTCTCTTGACCTACCCGCTCTGAAAAAGGCTGAAAAGATTGTTCAGCAACGTGCATGCCTGTGTATCCACTCCTTGGGCTAACAGCATTTACTTGGCGCACAGCACGCCTGCGTGTCTGCGGTCGCTTGATAGTCGAGCGCCTTGGTGCCGGGTTCCCCTTTATGGGCAACCACGGTCATGGCCCGAAAGGCGATATCTTCGACCGTTCGCCACGGCTGCTCATCGCGTTTGAGAACGGCGACACTGGAGAAACCGGCTTCTTCGAACGCTGTGATGAACTCTTTTTCCTGCATGGCCCCAGAGACGCAGCCACTCCACAATTCGGGGTCGGCCTTCAGGTGAGCCGGCACTGGTTCGTCGGCAACAATATCGGAGATTACCGTCCGCCCGCCCTGGCGCAGCACCCGAAAGATTTCACCAAACAGCTGGCGCTTGTCCGCGTCCTGGACCAGATTAAGCACGCAGTTCGAGACGACAACGTCAACGCAACCGTCGGCAATCAGCGGTCGCTGCCTACGCTGTTCGGCCATGACCGCCTCAAAGGTTTGGAAATCTTCGAGCGAAGCCACCGGATGCTGGCGCAGATAGGCATCCGCGACATTCAGACTGGTGCGCAAATCCTGGATTCTCCCCCGGTGAAACTCGACGTTGTGATAGCCCAATTGTTCGCCAATGGAATGGCGGTATTTCTCGGCGACGTTGAGCATCTCCGGCGTCATATCAACACCGATAACCCGGCCTTCGGCCCCAACGACCTGGGCGGCGATATAGCAGATTTTGCCTGCGCCCGAGCCAAGATCAAGCACGGTTTCTCCGGGCTGGAGGTGCTGCGATGGGTCTCCGCAGCCGTAATCGCGCTCAAGAATTTCTTCGGGGATGAGCGTGAGAAAGCGCGGGTTATAGTCTACCGGGCAACACAGCGCCGCTTCTTCCCGCTGTGCTCCCTCGGCATAACGCGCCCTGACCGCCTGCTCGACATTCAGCACCTGTGTCATCGCTTCTTCTCCTTCTAGACCGCGCCCGTTAGAGTCGTGTCCGCATACTAGCGTATCTCTTCATCAGTGTACTAGGGTGCCACGGGCGATCAAGCTACCACCGTGGGGTATCGTGCGGTGCGCTCTGGTGGAGGCTCGGGCTTTGCTCCACTGTTGACGGAGTCGCGCATCCATCTTATTTCGAGAGGGATGGCTACCCCTGCTGAGGCAGACTGAATGCCAACGATTAAAGACGACGCGGTCTCGGAATCGGACACAGCGGCAGGCTTCCACCTCCGACCGCACTTCGAGCGCTTCAACCAAAAAGACGACGTGTTTCGTCGCTCGTGGTGGGATGAACGCATTCGGACCCGGAAGAGCGAGTTATTCTACGAGACGTATAGAGAGCCGCTCAAAACCTGGCGCAAGGTTGATGGCTTTACCCAAAAAGATTACGCGCTGCGCAATGCCGCCTGGCATGTCAGCGACCTCTTCACTGAACTCAAACAAGACCAGGATCGTCGGGAAGGCTTTTCCGACGAGTTTACCTTGTACCGAGATGTGGCCGAAGAACAGATGGACCTTGGGACGCCCGCTCAAGCCGCGGCCGAAATAAAACGGGTCGGGAAAGCCTTTGGCGCAGATCTGATTGGCATTGCCGAGTACGACGAACGCTGGATGTACGTGAATAAGTTCAGCGACATAAGTCAACGCGAAAAGCCGCAGGAAATACCCGAGGGCCTGTCGTCTGTCATTGTGGTTGCTCAGGCGATGGACTACGACCTGATTCGGACTGTTCCGTCTGCCCTCAGCGGGGCGGCAACCGGTCTGGGGTATTCGCACGACGCCCTCGTCGTGCTGTCACTCGCCCAATACATCCGCAACCTCGGCTACAATGCGATTGCGAGTATGAACGATACCGCGCTCGCGATTCCGTATGCGATCAAGGCCGGCCTGGGCGAGTATGGGCGGCTCGGGCTGTTGATCACCAAAGAGTTCGGTCCTCGCGTCCGGCTCGGCAAGATTTTTACCAACCTCCCACTTGCGCCCGATAGACCGATTCGGTTTGGAGTGAAGGAATTTTGCGATACGTGTCGGCGGTGTTCTGAGGGCTGTCCGGTGAACGCCATTCCCTCGAACGCTCCGTCGGACGAAATCTATAATCAGTCCAACATTAAAGGGGTGGTGAAATGGACGGTCGATGGGGAAAAATGTTTCGGCTATTGGGCCGCCCAGAATAGTGATTGCTCTATCTGTATCCGGGTGTGTCCCTACAACAAGGACTTCTCCAAATGGTATACGCGGCTCGGCCGCTGGCTGGCCGGCACTCGATTACGAAAGCTGATGTTGCAGCTTGACGTTGCCACAGGTTTTGGGAGCCGGATGCAGTCGAAGCGGTGGTGGCAAGGTGGGCGGGAGGCCTTGATGGGGCGCGTCAAGCAGCTATTGAACCGAGGAAAGAACGGGAGAAAGTGAGATAGGTCGGGTGGCGCTCCACGAACTCGACCTGCGATTGCTGTCAGCCTAGGTCCCCGGAAAAGTCACCTCAGGTACGGTCTGCATGGCTCGTTCAATCGCCTCAGCCGGATACTCATAGCGTTCCAGTTTCCCGGCGTGGTAGTCCGCATAAGCGCTCATATCAAAATGACCGTGACCGCTCAGATTAAACGCAATGACTTTCTTTTCGCCGCTTTCCCGGCACTGCACGGCCTCATTCATTGCGACGCCGATTGCATGATTTGACTCGGGCGCCGGCACAATCCCTTCGGCCTTGGCAAACGCCACACCAGCCTCAAAGGTCGCAAGCTGATCGAGCGCGGTTGCTTCAATATGGCCGCTGTGTACCAGCGCACTCACGTGCGGAGCCATGCCATGATAGCGCAGCCCACCGGCGTGGATGGTGGCCGGTATAAACGAATGACCCAATGTATACATCTGACAGATCGGTGCCACGCAGCCCGCGTCGGCCCAGTCCCAGGTGAAAGAGCCTTTGGTTAAGGTCGGGCAGGCAGCCGGCTCAACCGCGATGATACGCGTGTGCTTGTCGTGCTTGAGTTTCTCTCGGACAAACGGAAAGGCAAAACCGGCAAAATTCGAGCCGCCCCCGGCGCAGCCGATGACGATATCCGGGTATTCGCCGGCCATTTCCATTTGCAGCAGGGTCTCTTCACCAATAATGGTTTGATGTAGCAACACATGCGGGAGAAAAGAGCCCAGACTATACTTTTTTGTCCCCCCAGACGTTTGGGCCGCTTCGATCCCTTCTGAGACCGCCAACCCCAAGGAGCCGGGATGATCCGGGTTTTCGGCCAAAAACCGCCGGCCTACTTCGGTTCGGTCGGACGGACTGGCAAACACCTCGGCGCCATAGGTCGTAATCACATGGCGGCGATAAGGCTTTTGCTTATACGAGATACGGACCATATACACTTCACAGCCCAGCCCGAACATATTGCAGGCCATGGCCAACGCAGTGCCCCACTGGCCCGCCCCCGTTTCCGTCGTCAGCGTCTTGACCCCTTCTTGCTTGGCATAAAATGCCTGGGCCACGGCCGTGTTCGGCTTATGCGAACCAACCGGACTGACGCCCTCGTATTTGTAATAGATGTGGGCCGGTGTCCGGAGTGCCCGCTCCAGGCGGCGAGCCCGAAAAAAGGGAGTCGGTCGCCAGAGTTTATAGATATCGCGGACCGGCTCCGGGATCTCAATATATTGCTCTTGGCTGACATCCTGAGCGAGGAGCGCTGTTGGCGTAAAGGAAGCGAGGTACTCGGGCGTGACCGGCTGTTTGGTTTCCGGGTGGAGCGGCGGCATCAGGGGTGCGGGCATATCGGCGTTGATATTATACCACGCCGTGGGCATCTGGCGTTCTTCCAACAGATATTTGGTCTGGTCGCTCATGCACTCATCCTTGGGTCGTGATGCTACTCCGAAATCCGCGCTGTTGCATAATGCTTTACCCTCCTTATGCAGCAGGCTCGGCAGCATAACATCTTTTTTCGGAGCGTCGCTAGTCTGCGGGGAAAAACCTTGCTGCTCGCGGCAGGTGGGCTCACCCGCACCCTGTCTCATCCATCGCTACGGAGGAGCAAGACCTCTGCGGGATATGCTTTCCCTTTATTGATAGCCTCCGACACGCTAGAAGAAACGCTCTGACACAGAGTAAGGAGGAATACAAAATTATGGCAGGCCAAGTAGATGGAAAAGTTGCATTGGTGACGGGCGGTGGGTCGGGTATTGGGCGGTCTACGTCATTAGCGTTCGCCCGCGAAGGCGCGACGGTCGTTGTCTCCGATGTGGTTGTTGAAGGTGGGGAGCAGACGGTCAATTTCATCAAATCCGCTGGGGGCGAGGCCCTGTTCGTGCAAACCGATGTAGCCCAGGCTGCGGAAGTCGAGGCATTAGTCACGCAAGCGGTTGAGACGTATGGGCGGCTTGACTGCGCATTCAACAACGCTGGAATTGCGGGGGCCGCTGCACGGACCGGCGATTATACACTGAAACACTGGGAGCGGGTGATTGCGATTAACCTGACCGGGGTGTGGCTGTGCATGAAATATGAGCTCCGGCATATGCTGACGCAAGGCAGCGGTACAATTGTCAATACCGCCTCGGTTGCCGGTCTGGTTGGTTTTCGGAGTGGACCTGCGTATGTGGCCGCCAAGCACGGTGTGGTCGGACTGACCAGGACCGCGGCATTGGAATATGCCAAAGCCGGCATTCGAGTGAACGCCGTCTGTCCAGGGGTCATCCGGACACCGATGTTCGAGCGCGGCATGGAGCTGGACCCACGCATAGAAGACGGTATGACCGCCAAAGAGCCGATTGGGCGCTTGGGAAAACCCGAGGAAATTGCCGAAGCCGTGGTCTGGCTCTGCTCAGATGCGGCGTCGTTTGTGACTGGCCATCCGATGGTTGTTGATGGCGGTTGGGTTGCCCAGTAGGGCCAGAGGGGCGAAGGAGTCTCAAGGAAATATCCTTCCCAGCGCCCCGGACGCTGTCCCGCTCCCTGCCGGGGAGCGGGACAAGAGCAGACGGCAAGCAACCTGACTACGTCTTCTGCCCGAACGCGCTCACCGTCTCCGAGCGTGGGTCTCGGCGGCTCCACTGTCCGGCTTTTACCGTCTGAAAGAATTCGTCAATCAAAGCATTAAATCGTTCGGGCTCTTCCAGGTTCAACAGGTGACCACTTTTAGGAAAGATACTGAGCCCCGCGTAGGGCATGGTGCGTTTGAGATACAGATTGACATCCAGACAGGATTCATCTTCATCGCCGACAACCAAGAGCGTCGGCGTAGTCACAGCGCCCAGCTCAGTGGTGAGATCGTACAGCGAGGGCCGTTCGGCCTGGACGTGGCGCAAGGTATAGGCTGAGCCCACGGCGGAATGTTCAGACAAGTGGGCCGCAAACTGCTCCCAGACCGTCTGGTTTTTGTTCTGAAGCTGCACTCGGCTGGGGCCGGAGGAAATCCCCGCCACATCGACGGAGTTCGCCTGTAACATTTTCTCTGCCACCGCGTTGGTATCGACTAAGAACTGTGCGCGCGTTTCTGGATACGCGCCCGAACCACCACTGGCAAACACGAGTGCACGGACTCGCTCAGGGTGCTGCACGGTGAGCATGAGGCCCGTATAGGCTCCCATGCTCAGGCCGACAACAAATGTCTGCTCAATATCGAGCGCATCAAGCACCCCCTTCAGATCGGCGGTGGAGAGCTGCTGGCCGTAGAGCCTTTCGTCTTCAGGCACATCCGAGGGTGGATAGCCCCGGGCGTTATAGACGACGCACCGATGGTGACGAGAGAAATGCTCGACTTGCGGCTGCCAGCTTCGTGCATCGCCGCCAAACTCGTGGACAAAAACAATCGACTCTCCAGAGCCGGTCTCTTCAACATGCAGGCTGACGCCATTTATTGGTATGCGTGTCATGCGCAATCCTTCCGAGTACTATTTCTTTGGCCGACCCACTCGCGGGATGCCGGCCATCGTTTCGCTTACCAGTTCCGTGCGGACGAGCCGGGCGCCGTCCGCCAAGGCTTTCATTTTTCCGCGCGCGGCGGTCCGAGAGCGGGGGATCATACCACAGTCCGTACACGGGTAGAGTTTGTCCGGCGCGACATAGGGAAGCGCGGCCCGAATGCGTTCGGCAACGGTTGCGGGTGTCTCAACGTTCTCTGTCCCCACATCAATAACGCCAACCATGAGGTCTTTGCCTCGGGCCAGTTCGAGCACGGACGGATCGACACCAGAGGCCGCACATTCGATCGAGATCATATCGATCGTACTGGTGCGAAGAAGGGGCAGAGTGCGGTGATAATGGTGCCAATCCGTATTCGTTGTCTTCCAGGCCAGGACCTGCGGAACGCCATAGCCGTAGCAGATATGGACCGCGGTTTTTGCTCGGACTCCCTCGGCTGCGGCTTCAAGCGTGGAGATGCCCCACTCCTCAACCGCATCGAGATAGATATTAAAGCACGGCTCATCAAACTGAATGATGTCACAGCCGTTTTCGGCCAGCTCGTGCGCCTCGTCATTGAGGACACCAGCCAGGTCGGCGGCGAGACGCTGCGGCTCGCCGTAGTGTTCATCTGCCAGGGTGTCCGCGGTTGTCATCGGACCCGGAAGGGTGACTTTCACCGGCAGAGTCGTGTGTCGTTTGAGGAAGCGTAGCGCGTCCAGAAAAATGGCGCGTGGTCGTCGGACCGGCCCCGTTACCCGCGCGACATCTATCCGTGTCTTATACCGACCGCCGCGCGTTTCCTTTTTGACCATACGGTTGAAATCAATCCCGCTCAGTCCCTCGGTGAATCCCCAGATGTAATGCCGCCGCCGCTGTTCGCCGTCGGTTACAATATCCATACCGGCGGCGTGCTGATCGACCACGGCCAGATGCACGGCATCGTCCTGACCTTCGTGTAAGGCGTCAGCTTCGAGCCGCAAGGAGACAGACGAGATCTGGTTCTGCGGGGCGAGCCAGGTCGGGCGCGGCAGACTGCCGGTAATCATTGTTTTCAGCATGACATTCCCTCGCTTGCACCTGTATCTCTCTCGTAAGTGGTTTGCGCTGTATTTCGCATCCTATCAAGAATGGTGACACCAGGAACAGCCGCTGGCGCGGCCTCCTGATACAGGATTGCGCGAGCTCGGCAAATCGCGTTAAGTGTCGACTAAAAAGGAGAAGTCGATGAGCATCAAAGAACCTTTCACTATCGCGATCCCTGATGAAACCCTGACGGACTTGAGAGAGCGTTTGGTCAAAACACGCTGGGCCCCGGACTTTGCCAATGACGGCTGGGAGTATGGTACGAACGCGGCCTACCTCAAGGAACTCGTTGCGTATTGGCTGGAGCAGTACGACTGGCGCACCAACGAACGGGAGATGAATGCCTTCTCGCACTTTACCACGACGATTGAAGAGATACCCGTTCACTTTATTCATGAGCCCGGCAAGGGTCCCAACCCCATGCCGCTTATTATGAATCATGGCTGGCCGTGGACGTTTTGGGATCTGCGGAAGGTCATTCGACCCTTGACCGATCCGGCTGCCTTTGGCGGAGACCCGGCTGATTCCTTTGACGTGGTCGTCCCATCCCTGCCCGGCTATGGCTTTTCCTCTCCCCTGACCGTTCCGGGGATCAATTATTGGCGGACGGCAGACCTGTGGGTCACACTCATGCGCGATGTTTTGGGCTATGAGAAATTCGCGACCCAGGGAGGAGACTGGGGTGCCATTCTGTCCGCCCAGTTGGGCCACAAATACGCCGAACAGCTCATTGGCGTCCATATCCATCTCATGATCCCCCTCGACTTCTTCAGCGGCGGCTTGCCCGAGGCATCCGCCTACAGTCCTGACGAAGCCGGCTGGTTTGACAAGACCGCCCACTTCTTTGCAGCCGAAGCCGGCTACTTCCGGCTCCAATCAACCAAGCCCCAAACGCTGGCGTTTGGCTTGAACGACTCGCCGGTCGGCCTGGCCGCCTGGCTGGTGGAAAAGCGCCGGACTTGGAGTGACTGCCAGGGCGACGTCGAGTCGCGTTTTAGTAAAGATGATCTCCTGAATACCGTGATGCTCTACTGGCTCACCAACAGTTTCGGGACCTCTGCGCGCTATTACTATGAAGCCGCCCACAATATATGGCAGCCGTCCCATGATCGTTCTCCGGTCGTAGAAGCCCCAACCGGCTGTGCGGTGTTTCTCCAGGAAGTAGCCCTGATGCCACGCAGCTGGGCTGAGCGCTATTACAATCTCCAGCGTTGGACCGTAATGCCCTCAGGTGGACATTTTGCCGCCATGGAAGAACCGGACAGGCTGGTCGAAGACATCCGCGCTTTCTTCCGGCCATTGCGTGGCTGAGAACGCGCCCTAGCGTGAGGCAGGGCGCCGCTATTGCCGAGACCGTCCCTGGCTCCCACGGAACGGGTTTGGTACAGTTCGGTCCAACACTTTGAGGAATGGAGCCACTATGCGTCAACGCCTTCGCTTCGGTGCTTTTCTTGCCCCCCATCACCCGCTGGGGGAACATCCCACCCTGCAGTTTCAGCGCGACCTCGAATTAGCCACATTTCTGGACGAACTCCAGTTCGATGAGTTCTGGGTCGGTGAACATCACTCGGCCGGCTGGGAAACAATCGGCTCGCCGGAAATGTTTCTGGTCGCGGCCGCGGAACGGACGCAGCGCATCCGGCTGGGGACCGGTGTGATTTCCGTGCCGTACCACCATCCCTTTAATATCGCCCAGCGCATCGTCCACCTCGACCACCTGAGTCGCGGCCGGGCCATCCTCGGCGTGGGCCCGGGAGCCTTGCCGTCTGACGCAGTGATGCTGGGTATAGACCCAAGCACTCAACGCGACCGCATGGATGAGGGGCTGGGTGTTGTCCTGCGTCTGCTGAACGAGGACGAGCCGATTACGGTAGAAAGCGATTGGTTCACGCTGAACGAAGCGGCCTTACAATTGCGACCGCTCCAGGATGAGATTCCCGTCGCCGTTGCCTCATCGATCTCTCCGGCTGGCATGAAAGCCGCGGGTAAGTATGGCGTCGGCGTGCTGTCAATTGCGTCGTATTTGGAAGAGGGGCTGACCGCGCTACCAACGCAGTGGGGCTGGGGCGAAACCTCCGCCCGTGAGCATGGCCAGCGTCTCGACCGGGCGGACTGGCGTATTGTGATGCCCTTCCACTTGTCCTCCTCAAAGGAACAAGCCTACCGCGAGGTGGCCGACGGGCTGCAGCACTGGCAGAACGAGTATATTGTCGGCACCCTCGGCACGCCAAAACGCAAGCCGTTTGAGGATGGCTATCGGGCGGCTCGAAGCCTGGATGAACACGGCGGGGGTATTTTCGGAACGCCCGAAGACGCGCTTGAAAAAATCGCCCACCTCCAGGAACTCTCGGGCGGTTTTGGGACGCTGTTGTGCTTTGTCCACGACTGGACGCCGCCGGACCTGGCCCGCAAGAGCTACGACCTCCTGGCGCGGCATGTGATGCCCCACACCCAGGGATTGCTGCGGCGGCTGGAGACCTCGGCAGAGCGGGTGTCAGCAAACAAGAAGGAGTTGATGAACAAGGCGGGCGGAGCGATTTTGAAGGCCATTCGCGAGTACAATGCCGAACATCCACGTGAGCAATAGGGCATGGGTATTTTTACGGGAAAAGTCACCGTCGTGACCGGCGCCAGCCGCGGCCTGGGGAAACCCATTGCGATTGAGTTGGCAGAAGCCGGCGCACGGCTGGCCTGCGTGGCGACGCAGGCCGAAAACGCGGCAGATACGGTTGCCGAGATCACAAGTCAGGGAGGAGAGGCGAGCGCGTTTGGCTGTCATGTCGAGCGGGCGGACGATGTCACGCGCTTGTTTGCCGCGGTTGAGGAACAACTCGGACCGGTCGATATTCTGGTCAATAATGCCGGCATCACCCGTCCACAGTTGACGCTGGAAATGACCGAAGAGAACTGGGACCAGCATATGGACATCAATGTGAAGTCCATTTTCCTGTGTTCTCAAGCAGCGGCGCGTCAAATGACGCAGCACGGCGGCGGCTGCATTATCAATATCGGCTCAATTTTAGGCCGAAACGCCTTCCCGGCTACGCTTGGGTACTGCACCTCGAAAGCCGCGGTGGATCATATGACCAGGGTCATGGCGATCGAGTGGGCCCGGTATGGCATTCGCGTCAACTGTATCGCGCCGGGTTATATCGAGTCGGACATGATCGACGGCCTTGAGGCCGACGGCAAGCTGACCGCGATCGATTTAATCAAGCGCACACCCCAGCGGCGGCTGGGCTCGAATGCGGACATTGCCAAAGCCGTGCGCTTTGTCGCCAGCGAGGACGCCGGTTTTATGACCGGCGAAGTCATGGTTATCGACGGTGGCTGGAGCGCGTTCGGCTATTACCAGACCAGAGGCGGGAAATAGTCGGCTGTCGCCCGCCACCTCGCCGAGATCCTCGACGCAAGCAAACGGACAGCACAGATTGATACGCTGGTTGCGCGCGACGGCGGAGAAGACGCCCGTCAATCTGTCATGGCCACTACTTCGATCTCGATCTCCATCTTTTCGTAAGCCAGGCACGGCAGCGGGATGCCCGTCGTGGCGGGCCCGGGTTCGGTAAAACTGGACGAGCGGATATTTAAGTTGTCGTGCAGGACCTCGGCCGACGCATTGCCCGCGTAGAACGCCGTCACCTTGACGACGTCGTCCAGCCCGAGGCCAAACTCGTCGAGCACCTTGGCGATGTTCGCCATGCTGGTGCGCGTCTGCGTGACGAGGTCGCCAGGATCGATGACCCTGCCTTGGGAATCGATCGACACCTGACCGCCAACGTAGATCATGTTCCCGTGCTTGACGCCGTGCTTATAGGGCAGGTGCACTGGCCAGTCCCAATGCCCTTGCGGCCACGTGTGCTGGCGCGGCAGAGGGCTACCATCCTCACCCAGCAGGGCCGTCACTTCGACGGAGATCATCAATCCGTCACGAAAGAGCGCCGGGATGGGAATGCCGGTCGCCGCGGGACCGGGTTCCTCAAAGTAACTCGCGACCGCCAGCGCCGATCCCTCCCATTCTGCGGCCGTGCCGCCGCCGACGTAGTACCGGTTAATCTTGACCACGTCGTTGTAACTGGCCCCGAGGTCACCGAGCAGCACGCCGATGCGCTTCGTGACCAGGCGGCTCTGCACGACGAGATCGCCAGCCTCGACGACACCGCCATCGGCATCGAGCGCCGTTTGTCCGCCGATGAACAGCATGCGGCCGCATCGCAAGGCATGACTGAACGGCGCGGGCAGAGGTGTCGGTATGCCGGCGTTGGACACCGTTCGCGCCAGACGCGCACCATCGGCGCCGCGCATCGCCACGCCCTCGATCTCGACGACCATGTCCTCATAAGCGAGCGCCGGCAATGGAACGAGGGAGATCACCGGTCCCGGCTCCTCGCCGAGCGCCGTTGCGACTTCTGCGAGCAGGCGATCCCGGTCCTCATCGTGCTTGTGAACGTAGAAACAGATGAGCTTGACGAGATCGGCCATGTCCGCGTCAAGCTCGGCCAGAATGACGCGGATGTACTCCATCGCGGCCCGGGTCTGCGTAGTGAGGTCACCCGGATTGCGGACGTTGCCCGCAGAGTCGAGATCGACCTGGCCGCCGAAGAAGATCATCTCGCCGCACCGCACCCCGTGCTTATGCGTCACGTGTATGGGCCAGTCCCAGTGTCCATCGGGCCAGGTATAGCGTCGCGTAGTCATCAGTTACTCCTTCCTTGAAGGGGAACCCTCAAGCCTCGTACCCGGCAAGAAACCCTGGCCAGATGCAGCTGCGCAGGTTGCCGAGCCGCACGCAATCGCCGACGAAACGCGACGCGGGGGCGAGCTCTTGTGCGACATTGTCGAATTCCCTGTCGGGCCGGAAACCCCAGGCCGGCACAACGGTGTCAGCTTCGAGATCGATGAACTGGCCATCGTCGCCGGTGAACCGAGCACCCCCCTCCGTGATCTCGGCGATGCGGTGGTTGCCCTTAATCTCGACGCCGTTGCCGATCATCATGTCCATGAACACTTTGCGGCTGAAGGGCTCGAGATCGGGAATGAGGTCGGCGGCGGCTTCCTTGACGGTGGTCAGCACGACCTTTTTGCCGAGGCGAGCAAGGTAGACCGCGATGTCGCAGCCCAGCCAGCCGCCACCGACGACAATGACGCGGTCGCCCGCCGTCGCTTGCTCTTCCAGCAGGTCGACGGGAAAGGAGACATGCGGCAGATCGACACCGGCGACATCGCGAAACTTCGATTGTACACCGCAGGCCACGATCAGCAGGTCCGGATTCAACGGGCGGATCAGCTCCGGTGTCGCCTCTGTCTCCATACGGATGTCGATGTCCAGGCGCGTGACCTCGTAGGCCATGTGATCCATCAGCGCGCGCAGGTCGTCCTTGAAACCGAGCTGCGCGGCTATTTGAAGCTGGCCGCCCAATCGATCGGTCTTTTCGAACAGCGTGACCTCGTGCCCCCGCAGGCAGGCGACCCGCGCTACCTCCATGCCGGCAGCACCACCGCCGAGCACGACCACGCGGCGCCGCGTATCGGCGGCGCGCATCGGGTAGGTGCTTTCGCGTCCGCACTGGAAATTCACGTCACAGCGTTGCGGACGCCCCAGCATCTCGCCGTTCAGACAACTCTCGTTACAGCGAATGCACGGCCGGACGGCCCTGACGTCACCCGTTGCGGCGTGGCTGGGGATCTCGGGGTCGGTCAGAAAACCGCGGCCGATAGCGATGATGTCGGCTTTTCCGTCACGCACCACCTCCGCCGCCATCGGAACGTCGATCGCGCCTACGGTGATGATCGGCAGGGTCGCGACGTGTTTAACCGCGTCGGCGAGATGCACGAGGTTACCGCGCGGCGCGTAGATAGGCGCGCAGCACTCCTCCCAGCTCTCTCCGATCGACCCCGACACGTGGTGCGCATCGATGCCTTCCGCCTCCAGCATCAGGGCGAACTTGCGGGCTTCTTCTATGGCGAACGCCTCGGGCGAGAAATCGTCGCCGTTGTACCGATAGATGATCGGGAAATCGGGACCGACCAGCGCGCGGGAACGGCGTACGATTTCGAGCGAAAAGCGTGCCCGATTCTCGAGCGATCCGCCCCACTCATCGGTGCGCTTATTGCCGTAAGGCGACAGAAACGTACCGGGCAGGTAGCCGTGCGCACCATGGATCTCGACCGCCTCGAAACCGGCGTTCTTGGCGCGCCGCACGGCTTCGGAAAATTTGTCGAGCACTTCCTCGATTTCGTCCGGCGTGATCTCCCGGACTCGATAGTGATCGCCGTAGAGCGCTGCGTAGACCTTGTCCGGAATGGCGGACGGCGACAGACAGGGCTGCGCATACGAACTCTGACGGCCGGCGTGCGCGAGCTGCAGGCACGCACGCGCGCCGTTGAGGGTAATGGTCTCGGCGAGCAGGCTCAGGCCCACCAGATAGCGATCGCTGCTCGCGCTCAGCATGCCCCATTCCGCCGACGAGAGCCTTTCGTCGACGTGGGCAAACTCGATGATGAGCATGCTGGCGCCGCCTTTCGCGCGCACCGCGTAGTGATCGATCAATGCCTGCGTGACCTCCCCGTCCGCCGTCGGCAAACGCGAGCACATCGGCGCCATCACGATCCGGTTCTTGAGGTTCAACTTGCCGATCTTGATGGGCTCGAACAGCGGTGAGAGATCAGCGTTGGACATGGACATCCCCTCCTCGTCGTCAAAGTCGGGTCCGCAGAATACCGCCAGGTGATCGGCGCTGAGTATAGACCGCTATGATTGTTTTTCTCAAGCGTCCGTGGCTAAATGCAGAGTATCGTGGGCTAAAATACGAGCGGCAAAACGAGAGGGGGGGCAGGACGGTGAGATCGACGCACATGCGTTCCAGATTATTGAAACGTGAGGCCGTGTGCTGTCCGAAGGAGGAGATGCCATGACCACATCAGATTGGAACAGCTTAGCCGAGCGCCTCACCAAGGCGCTGCGCCCGGTGGCCGCGCCGCTGGCGATTACCTTTAGCCCGGCCCGGCCGGAAAGCATTCCGGCCTTTGACGAGCCGCTGGCCGAACCAACGCCGGATGGGCGGACCGGGCGGGTGTCCGCCGGCTGTGTGTTCTGGATCAAAGCCGGAGAACGCACCTTCAGCACGGTTGCCGAAGACCACGGCAACTGTAGCGTGGGCAGTCTCACCCACGGTTTCAAAACCCTGGAAGAAGCCGCGCAAGGCCAAGACGTAGCGACCTTGCTGGACAGCGGCTGGGTGGCGGAGGAGGTCTTCCCCCATATTCCAGCCGTAGCAGACAAGCCTGGGGCTGTTACCTATGGACCGCTGGCTGAAACGCCGATTGATCCCGACGTTGTGCTGCTCCGCATCAACCCGCACGCCGCCATGGTGCTCTCGGACGCCCTGCCCGACCTCAAGATCGAGGGTAAGCCGCAGTGTCATATCGTGGCCATGGCGAAAGACGGCCAGGTCGCCGTGAGTGTTGGCTGCGCGCTGAGTCGGGCGCGTACCGGCATGCAGGCCACCGAGATGACGTGCGCCATTCCCGCCCGCCGTCTGGCCGAGATTCTCGATAAAGTGGAACGAACCTCACAGATCGATACAATGGTTGCGCGCTACGCCGGAGAAGACGCCCGCCGGTTTCAGTAGGTGACCGATGTGTCAATTGAGGTGGCCCCGGTAAGCACGGCGCGGGTTTTCCGGCTTGCTTCAGCGGATCGCGACGGGATTGACGATCGTCTGTACCGCCCCGGCCATGCGCGGTGCGCCGAGCACGAACATGAATTCGTAGGCCGCATCTGCGGCCAACGCGGCCGTGTTCATGTTCTCGAGGATGTAGGTGCCGTTCTTGGCCAATAACTCCTGGTGGACCGGAAAGCGCTCGGCCTCCTTCTCGAACGGGATGGCCTCCAGCGCCCAAGTGTCCGCCCCGACCGCCACGACGCCCTTCCCGGCCAGGTAGCGCGCGCCCTCGACGCCAATGCCCGGCTCGGGAAAGCCTAGCTTCGGCTCGCCCGCACCCATCTGCGCGAATTGCTTCAGCCAGCCGGTGTGGAACAACACCACATCGCCTTCCCGGATTTCTATACCTTGTCTCTTTGCGACCTCGTTGATCTCCTTGCTGTTGAAGGCCGTACCGTTAGGCACGATATCGACCGCATAGTATTTCGTCATATCCAGCAGCACACCGCGCGCCACGATCGGTGGGATGTTCTCCACGCCGAACTTCTTGATGCCCGTAAGCGAGAGGAAGTCCTGCGTCTTCCAGCCGTTGTAATGCACATGATCGATGCCGACGTGACCGAATCCGTCGATTTGGCTGCCGACCCCGAGCCAGGTAACGGCCAAGTCGTCGGTGGTGGTAAGCTCGTTCGGTCCCCCCAGCACGGTATCCCAGACGTACACCTTGTAGTGGCGGGGCGGGTAGGCCGGCGTGTCGGGGCCGGTCACCATCCCGAGCGCGTACGTCTTGCCGGTCTTGACCAGGCTGGCCGCGAGCTTCACGCGTTCAGGCGTGATGTAGTTCGCGCTTCCGATCTCATCCTCCGGCCCCCATTTCGATTGTGTCCATTCTTGTCCAGCGGCCGGAGAACCCCACACAAGGACGACCGCCAGCAGTGCTCCGAACAATACCTGTCGAGATTGTCGCTTGCTCATACGCTCACTCCTCTACGCAACCTACTATACGACACATCCTGAATGTAAAGCGTAAACTGCTCTTCGATCTTGCAGGGTAGTTTTCAGCATCCGCGTGACAGCGGATCACCAGCTATCTTTCTTTTTTCGCCTGCGCTATGCTGCCGGACCTTTGAAGACGAGCGTTAGAAGATTGCTACTACCCGAAGGAGGACACACAGCATGACACAACTCGATTCACCGATGCAGATTGGCATGGCCGCAATCTGCCAAAACCCGGCTCAGAAGATCTCGGACTATGAGGTCTACAAAAATGAGATACGGCTGGCCGATTTGGCCGAGCCGCTTGGCTTTGATTCGATTTGGAGCGTTGAGCACCACTTTACCGATTACACCATGGTACCCGATGTCCTCCAGTTCCTGACCTATATGGCCGGTCGGACCAAGACGGTCAAACTGGGCACGATGGTCGTCGTGCTGCCCTGGCACGATCCCATGCGGGCGGCGGAAGAAATTGCGATGTTGGACGATATGAGCGACGGGCGGTTGATTCTGGGGCTCGGGCGCGGTGCCGGGCAAGTCGAGTTCGAGGGCTTCCGGGTCGATATGGGTGAGTCCCGCGAACGCTTTGTCGAGGCCGCGGATATGGTTCTGACCGGACTCGAACAGGGCTACTGCGAGTATGCGGGTCAGTACTATACCCAGCCCAAGAAAGACATCCGTCCCAAGCCGTTCAAATCTTTTAAGGGTCGGACGTATGCTGCTGCGGTTTCACCCGAGTCGTCCGAGATCATGGCTCGTCTGGGCGTTGGCATCCTGATTATTCCCCAGAAGCCGTGGGAAGACGTGGCGGTAGAGCTGGATACGTACCGGACGGTCTACCGTGAGGCCAACGGGGCCGAGGCACCGGCACCGGTCGCCGGCGGCTGGGTCTTCTGCGATAAGGATGCCGGCCGTGCCGAAGAGATGGCCCGGCGCTACATCGGTGCCTACTGGCAGTCGGCCATGAAGCACTACAATTTTGGTGGGGACCATTTCGCCAAGACCAAGGGCTACGAATACTACGGCAAGATGTCTGAGGCCATGGGCAGTGTCGAAGGCGTGACCGACTTTTTCCTCAACCTCCAGGTCTGGGGCACGCCGGACCAGTGTTTTGAGAAAGTCCTTGAGATCCGCTCCAAGATCGGCTGTGACGCCTTCACCGGCGTGTTCAGCTATGGCGGCATGCCGTATGAAGACAGCGAGCAGAGCATGCGGCTGTTCGCGGCCGAGGTCATGCCGCGCTTGCAGCAGTTGGACCAAAAAGCGGTCGCCTAAGCCTCCCTTCCGCTCTCTCGGCTCCTGCCCATATCACTGGGCGGGAGCCAACCTCTTTCTTCTCGATCTCTACTGTCCCGCCGCTGATCGCGGCTCGTAGCGTTTGACCTCGATTTCATCCTCACGCGATTGCGCCTGCGCAACATCGTAGGCAGTCTGCAATCGTATCCATGTCTCCGTTGTAGAGCCAAAAGCTTTCGCCAGCCTGACCGCCATGTCAGTGGACATCCGGGCGCGGCAATTCGCTAAGTTCGAGAGGGCTTGGCGACTGATGCCAAGCACCTTCGGTGACATTCAATCCAAGCGGTTCCAGACAGGATACCCGGACAACTTTACCGGGGTGTGGCGGATTCTTCATCGACACGGCAGCTCTCCTTTCAGTTAAACGAGAGCCCCATCCCCTTAAACGTCTCTCTTCCGTGACTCACCAACGGCGTCCAGAATATCCGCCATGGTGGCCCGCGTCTTGACTCCCGGCACATCAAACGGTGATCGAGGTGAGTTTTTTTTGACTTTGAGAGAAAAAACGCTGCCGTCTCGTCTGCGAATCTCCACTTCTTCTTTTTGTGCAAGAATCAAGAGCCGGGCGAGATTCTGACGTGCTTCCGAATAGGTAAATGCCTTCATGGGTACTTACTCCAGTACGTTGATCCCCAGATCATGAGCGACTTGCTTCATCCTTTTATCAAGGGACATGAGAGATTGGGTCAAGGATTTGGCACAGAACAAAAAATACGCATCGTATGCGTAAATGTTGTATTCAATAGCCAACTCAAGCGCCTTCTGGATATCAATGCTGACCAGCCTGACCGGAATAAGGTTTGCGGCCTTTTCGGCGGCCAAGGCTTCAACCTTGGAAATTCGTCCGCGCTTGATCATCGCAGAAAGAGCATTGCCAATTTCATAGGGCAGTATTTCCGGAGCACTCAATACCGCGTCCGACGTGACTTCTATGATGTGCCCCTTTTGCGGCTCGTCCAATGCAATAGCAAGGAAGATGTTCGTGTCAGCCACTAAATTCATAGTGACAATTGTACAACTAAAAGGCGACCAGGAAAAGAGTTGTTAAAGCAGAGCGGGCGTAAAGGCTATCAGTCAGCCAGAGACGCGGTCGCTGGAGCGGTAAGATTTCGAGCTATCGCCTTGGAATTATCCGAATATGACAAGACCCCGAGGGGGGACCTCGGGGTCTCACGTGAATTGGTAGGTTACCAGACTTAGCGGACGAATATCTGGCTCAGGTCAACGCCGCCTCACCCGACACCCCGACTACTCCGGGACCGGGCGGGCGCGTTGGTTGTAGAGCATTTTGCGCAGGCGGTCTTTCTCTTCCTGTGAGAGCTTGGTGACGTCGAACCCGAGGTCGCTGCCGACGGCCATGCCTTTTTTGACGCCCTCGCGTTCCGAGAGTTCCTCGTACCAGCGCTTGAAGTATTTGAACTCGTTGATGTCCTGACCCTGGGACTCCCAGTTAACCGTCCAGGGGTAACAGATCATGTCGGCAATGGTGTATTCGTTCCCGGCCAGATAGGGCTGCCGGTATAACTGGTTGTTCATCACGCCGAACATACGATTGACCTCATCCGTAAAACGCCGGACTGCGTAGGTCTGATCGCCCTGGTCGTCGCCCAAACGGCGAAAATGCCCGCACTCGCCACTCTTGGGTCCCTGGTTGGCCATCTGCCACATCACCCACTGATTGACATCGTAACGGCCACGGACATCCTGGGGATAAAACTGTCCGGCCTTTTCAGCGATATACATCATCATCGCCCCGGACTCGAAAATGCTGATCGGCTCGCCCCCGCCGAGTGGCTCATGGTCTACCAGGGCCGGCATCCGGTTATTGGGGCAGATTCTGAGAAACTCGTCCGTGAACTGATCGCCCTGGGCGATATTGCACGGGATCATCTTGTACGGCATGCCGCACTCTTCCAGCAGAATGGTAACTTTCTTACCGTTCGGGGTGGGCCAGTAGTGTAAATCAATCATACGTTCTTCCTCCTGAGGGTTGGTTCGTCTAGCTCATACTCGACATAAACGCAGCGTACTTATCCAGAATCGGCAAGACCTTATCTCGGCTCTCGGACGGGACGGCGAAGATTGAGCGTTCAATCCCCAATTCCTCATACTGATTGATAACTGCCTCCTCGGCAGGGGCCATAAAAGCGGACACGGCCAAGTCCGAGGCCTGACGACCGAACTTTTCCGCCCGCGCGTGCATATCGCCGATCCAGCCCTTGAGGTCGGGGATTCGTGGCCCGATCGGAATCCAGCCGTCGCAGTAGTTGGCAACCCGATTCAACCCGCCTGGGGTGTGGGCACCCAGCAGAATGGGGGGATGGGGTTTCTGTAGCGGTTTGGGATAGGACCAGATCGGATCGAAGTTCACAAACTCGCCGTGATACTCGGCTTCCTCTTCAGTCCAGATGGCTTTCATGGCCTCGATTTTTTCTCTCAGAATCTTCCAGCGGCGATCGAAGGGCGTACCGTGGTTTTCCATTTCTTCGGCATTCCAGCCGCCGCCGATCCCGAACAGCAGGCGACCGTTCGAGAGCTGGTCTACCGTGGCCACTTCCTTGGCGAGCTTGATGGGGTCGTGCTCCTGCACGAGGCAGATACCGCTGCCGACTTTGAGGGTGGTCGTGGCGGCCGCGGCGGCCATCAGCGACGCGAACAAATCGTGGGTATGCCAATAGTCTTTGGGTAGCTCCCCGCCGCCCGGCCACGGACTGCGCCGACTGGCGGGGATATGGGTATGCTCCGGATACCAGACCGACTCAAAGCCGCGGTCTTCGCACTCTTTGGCAAACTCGTCAGGACGGATGGCGTAATCCGTAGCGAACATGACAATACCATATTTCATACTCTCCTCCTTTGCATTGAAAGCTCTCCGCACTTCATGCGAATTCCGCAGGAGAGTCAAGCGGTAAAAGGATAAGAGAGGGATAAGCGCTGCCCTCCTGACTTGCATATTCGCAAGCGAACCTGACTCACCCCGGACCTAGCGCTCTTGAGTGCAAGCAGATACACACATCATCAGGGCTACGAACGTCTGGACAAAGCGCCGTTGTCCTTTCCGCATACGCGGCATTCGTCAGTCTGTTTGTGAGGAGGACAGTGCATGGCAACCCAGACCACATTCCCCTACTCAGGGGCAATAGACGCCGATGGTCATATTCTTGAGCCGCCTGACATCTGGGAGAAATATATTGACCCCCAGTATCGGGACCGGGCCATCCGCCTGCGTACCAATGAGCAGAGCCTGGAATACCTGGAAATCGATGGCCGGCCCTTTAAATATATGCCCGCAGGTTCCTTGGCTGCCTTTGGAGCCATGGGCAAGAAACCGCCCGCCCGAGACAAGCCGGACCCGAGTATGACCTATGTCGGCGAGGCACCGTTTGGGTCCATGGACGCCCAGGAGCGAGTCCGGCGGCTGGATCAAGAAGGCTTGGAAAAGGCCATCCTGTATCCCAGTATCGGTCTGATCTGGGAGACTGAAGAAGTTGGCGATCTGGCGTATCAGGCTGCCTTGACGACTGCGTATAACCGCTGGATTACGGAGTTCTGTGCGGATACCAATGGCCGGCTGATTCCGGTCGCCCATATTTCCATGGGCGATCCCCACGAGGCGGCAAAGGAGCTGGAACGCGCGGTCAAAGCCGGAGCCAAAGGGGCATTTTTTGCGCCGTTCACACCGACGGATAAATCCCACGCCCATCCGGACTACGATCCGTTCTGGGCCAAGGCCCAGGAACTCGATGTGCCGGTCGGTATTCATCCGGCTGGTGAGCCACCTTCCAAGCGCGTCCACCAACGGTTCAAAGACATGCAGAAATGGGCCATGTGGCATTTCAATGTGCATGGCGGCCAAGGCCCGCTCCAGGCGTTTACGGCCATGTTTCAATACGGCCTGTTTGAGCGCTTTCCGCATATTAAAGTCATTGTCTTGGAGTCAGGCGCGGGTTGGGCCGGGTATCTGCTCAATCGGATGGACGCCGTGTATGACAGTCCGCTGGGTGATGCAGTGCGGCTCAAAGAAAAGCCGAGCTATTACTTTCAGCGTCAGTGCTGGATTTCCGGTGATCCGGACGAAAAAGCCTTTGGCCACGTCGTAGACTTTGTCGGTGCGGACAAATTCTTCTGGGCCTCGGACTTCCCCCATCCCGATCACCCCGACAATTACATGGAAGAACTGAGTGAACTCGTCGCGCCGATGTCAGAATCGACCCGCCAGAAGGTGTTGGGAGGGAACGTGACGAAGGTCTACGACCTGTAAGGTCCACGGCCTGTAAAGATGTTTGACCTGTGCAGCAGTCCAGGATGAGGCTCTCCCTGAGCCCTGCCCCTTCGTCCTGAGCTTATAAACTACGGTACCAGTTCGCCAACTCCGTTCCGATGAGATGTGGGTTGTCCTCTTGGACGAAGTGAATGCCCGGCCCAATATCGACCACTTTCAGATTCGGGAGATGTTGCTGGCACCATTCCACTACTGGAGCGGGAATGAGTGCGCCAGGAGTGCAGGAGAAGAGCAGCTTTGGCAGGTCCGATTGTTGGAGCTTTGCGTTATACGCCCCAACCGCCGCCACCACGTTAGCCGGCTCCCCGGCAATGGGAATCTCATTGGGCCAACGCCACAGCGGCTTGCGGGTGGGTGGGTCGGTATAGGGGGCTCGGTAATAGTCCATTTCGGCTTCGGTCAGCGGACGGACAACTGCGCCGGGTAAGATCTGCTCAACAAACACATGATTATTCACAATCATGTCCCAGCCTATCTCTGGCGTCCGGAAGGCCTGAAAGGTTTGCCTCAAATCCTGGGGAAAGGCATCCCAACTCGGGATGGGCATTATAATCGCTTCCATGAAGGCCAGCGCTTTCACATTGGCCTCGTTGCGCATGGCATAGTGAAAGCCCAAGGCTGAACCCCAGTCGTGTATGACGAGGGTGAGACGCTGTAAGCCCAGCTTCTCGATAAAGCCTTCCACATATTTGACGTGATCGAAGAAAGAATAGTCCAGGTCGGGCTTGTCGGATTTCCCCATTCCGATCAGATCCATGGCAATGCAACGCCCGTGCCCTTGCAGGTGCGGCATGATATTCCGCCACAGATACGAGGAGGTCGGGTTTCCGTGGAGAAATAAAATCGGATCACCGCTGCCTTCCTCCACGTAGTGAATCTGCGAGCCGTGTACCTCCACGTACTGGGAGGCATAGGGAAAATCCGCTGAGATAACGTGGGTTGTCATGACCTGCTTTCCTTTCCCGATGGATGTCTTCTTTACCACGGTTCAACCCACGGCCGCAGCACGACCTCAAAGGCCCAGGTCGAGCGAGGCTGACGGTGGAGTTGCAGATAGGTCTCGGCAATGGAATCCGGGTCGGCCATATTGTCGTCCACCGTCGTCCCGGCCAGGCGATGCCAGCGGGTTCCGTCTTCCTGAGTCCAACCGATCGCCGCGTCAATCGGCACGTGGGCAATATGAATGCCCTTGGGCATGAGTTCTCTGGCCATACTCTCTGCCAGACCCGATTTGCCCTGACAGGCCATCGCAAACGCGCCACTCCTCGGGTAGCCCTTATAGGCCGCGCTGGCATTGGTGAAGATAATGGTCCCCCGGTGGCCGTCGGCACCGGGCGAGCTGGCCAGCATGCTTTTTGTCGCCTGTTGGCCTACGAGGAAGGCGCTATATGCGGAGTTCAGCAGGGTGTCGCGTACCAGACCTGGATCAGCCTCGGCGAGGTCTTTACGGAAAATCTCCGGGGTCCGGCCGTCGATATTGTGTACGACCAGCGTGGGCCGTCCAAGGTCAGCCTGCACCGCTTGAAACAGAGCCTCCACGGCCTCGGGCTCGCGCGCGTCGCACGCATAGCACCGCACGCCATACTCGCTCGTCAGTTTCTTGAGTACGGGTTTATCCGGGGTGCGGGCGGCAACGGCCACCTGCATGCCCTCGCGGGCAAAAAGCCGGGCGCAACTCGCGCTCGTTCCCGGACCGGCCCCGACGATCAGGGCTACCTCTGTCGTCATATGCTTCTCCTCTCGGGTCGTGTGGAACAGGATAATGTTCCGTTTGTCCTATCCATGCGCTGCCACCTGTATCGTCACTCGCGAGCGTAGTCGATAGGCCGGGTCTGTCTAGTGATAGGAGGCGGACACACAGGCGTATTTATCAAGCTCGCCGGGGATGTACGCTTTTAGCCGTCTTGTTGAGCAGACTCATGCTCGACGCTTTCCTCACAGCCTGGCGGGCGGAAGCTCCAGTTGAAAGGTTTCTTGCCCAGCAGTTGACCGTTATAGCTCGCAGGGTCAGCAGGTGCATCCGGGTGGTGCAGGATGCTGCAAAAATGTGCCTCGAACACCGCCCCTGTCACAGGGACCCCATTGGCGTCCAGGTCTACCGCGCTCATACCGAGAGTCACATGTCGCTGGTTCGGCCTGTGCGTCAAGCCAGATTTGACGAAGGACGGAAGAGACGGCCAAAGATGCGCCTTCAGGCGAACCAGTTCTCAGCGTGCAGTTGCGCCCAGATTTTTTGGACCACTGACCCGCCTTGTTGCTGCACCCGGGCAGCGTCATCACTCACAAACTGACCGTGAAAAATCTGAAATTTCCCGTCAACCATAACATGCCGAACGCTCAGGCCATGGGCGTAGAGCAGATTGTTGAGCGGTTCGGGCGGGACGGCTCCGCTGCCGGTCAGGAAACCGGTGACATCAACCGTACACAGGTCCGCTTTGGCCCCTGGCGCAATGCGGCCCAGATCACCTCGTCCGAGGCCCTGAGCAGCTCCCAGGGTTGCCCCTTGGACGGCATCCCAAATGGTTGGCAGTTGTAACGGGACGGCGCTGCTCGCCTGTAAGAGTCGGGCGCGGGCACGGCCGTATAGCACGGCGAGTTTCAGGTTTTCGATATAATCGTTTGAGTGTGTGTCGATGCCAATCGTTGTGCGGACACCAGCGGCCAGGGCTTCGGGGTAGGGCTGCGTGCCGCTACTGCCGCCAGCGCCATTACCAGACGGACAGTGAGCGTAGGTCAGCTGCTTACCGGCCAAAAACGGTAGGTCGTGCTGGATATCAATCCCGGTGAAATGGGCACCAAAGATACGCTCGGAATAAAAGCCAAGTTCGTCTAACCATTCCGCTGGCCGTTTGCCCCATAAGCGCTGAACTGTTTTTGTCTCTTGGGCACTTTGTGACAAGTGAATATGAATCCCGTTACCGATTTCTTTGGCTGCGGCCAGAATGGCCGCCATCGTCGTGGGCGTATGCGTGTCCGTGGCATGGGGGGCCATTTGGGGTCGAATCCGCCCGTCTTCACTGCCGTTATGGGTCAGGGCAAAGTGTCGATTCGCCGCAATCTCAGCCAAGGTTTCCTGTTCTGAGTCGGTCAGGACTTGATCCGAATTCCGAAACCAGATGGGAAACAGCCGCGCAATACCGGGAATCATACCGCCGGGATATCCCCGTACACCCCAACGCCCGGCAATGCGGACGTACGACTCTGCCTGGCGTAAACTCAGACTCATTTCAACCTGGGTCGTACAACCCGAGCGGAGCAACTCCGCCACATTATAGGCGGTCAGGGCATCAAGGTCTTCGGTGCTCAGAGACTCGACCAACTCAAGTGGTCGGGCATACGAGCGACCCCCCTCAATAATCCCCCGGGTTGGGGTGGCTGAACAGGCATGGGTATGACCCGAAATAAAACCTGGCAGCAACAGTTGACCGCTAGCTCGGATACGCGGCGTATCGCCCTGGAGCGGACCGCTTTTAACTTCTTCGATGCGATCTCTGCGAACCCGGAGCGAGCAGTCCGGCAAAAGTTCTAGACGACCCTCACGAAAAACCAGCCCCCACGGCGCTTCGATGATGCAGTCATGGTGGGGTGGTTTTTCTTGCAGTGGGAGCGGGTTGGCAAAAAGAGGAGACGGGCGGCGAGAGGCCGGCGCGCCAAAAGCCGCACCCGCAAGACTGCCGTGTACCAAGAGCTGACGGCGGATGAAACTGTTTTCAGCGTGCTCGCCCGGCGCTTCTGGACTGCTACAGACAAAGCAGGCGCCGTGAAGATCTGGATCAGCCATCGTTCTCTTTCCTCATCTACCGGTACGAGGTGTAAGCCTACGCTCCTGGACTGCTTTGGTCCAGAGTTTTTTGCCCTTGGGTAAGGTGATACAGCGAATAGATAAGGAGGGCAGCGAGATGAATCGTCACAGGTCTGGTGGACTCTTCGTTGGCGGGACGGTGCTGATAGGACTGCTCCTCATAGGCGGTGTGCAGGTAGCGGCCCATCAGCGCCATCCGAACGGAAAATTGCAACTCGCCTGGCGGACGGAGCATATCCGCGCGGTCACCGCAATCGATATGGACGCCCGCACGAGTGGGGCGGCACCGTTCCGCTCGACCGACGCAGCCAGAGTCGAGCAGCGTGACGGCCGCCAGTGTGTCGTTGGCGCACTCTTGATGTTCGATGTCGATGATGCCTTTGCGTTTAATATTGATGAAACCGTGACCGTCGAGCTCGTCCTGGACCGTAAAACGAGCACCGGCCTGGTGTACTATCATGACCGGGCGGGCCGTCGCCCCCAGGCCGAGACGGTCCGCTTTGCCCAGGATACGCCACGTTGGGCGAGCGTCGTGCTCACCCTGGAGCATGCTCGCTTTGCCAACCGACTATTAACCGCAGCCGACTTTGCGTTGGCTGCGCCAGGGATAGACCTGACCGGGTCGAAACCTGGAGATTCGCCAGAGATTGCCGTCTGTGGCCTGCACCTCAAACGGGAGGGGAAACCCGCTCTGCATACCGGCCCAAAAGGGACGCTGCGGCTCCAGGTGCGTGATGGGGTAAAAAGCGCGCTGACCCCGGCCCGCATCGGTCTGTACGACGCGCACGGTCGTCTACCCTTGCCAAGTCAATCGGCCTTGGCGTTTACGCGCTGGGAAGACGAGACAATCTCCCAGAGCGAGTTGATTCCCGGTGTCGAAAAATGGTTGCACGACGGGCGGTATGTGTTTTTCATCGACGGCAGGTACGAAGCCGAACTTGAGGCCGGAAGCTATGATCTCGTGATTGGCAAGGGGCCTGAGTATCGCGTTCTCCAACGCCAGATCACGATCACTGCGGGCGAGCGCACCGCGCTTGATGTATCGCTCCCACGTTGGATAGATATGCCAGCCCACGGCTGGTATTCCGGGGACGATCATATCCATGTGCAGCGCACAGCCGAAGACAACGCCCGGATTTCAGCCTTCATGCGGGCGCAGGACGTCCATGTCGCAAACCTGCTGCAAATGGGCAATCCGAGTGGGTATTTTTTCTCGCAATACGCTTTTGGACCCACCGGGCAGTATCTGCTCGACCAGTATGCCCTGGTGACGGGCCAGGAATCTCCGCGCACCATGCAGCTCGGCCATACCATCGGCCTGAACGGTACGCAGTACCATCATCCATTAGCGTATTTCCTGTATAACAAAACCGCCTCGGCGGTACGGCAGGACGGCGGGCTGTTCGGGTATGCGCACACGGGGCTGGACTTCTTCGCCCAGCTCTCCGGCGCTCCCGCCGGCCTGGCCTTGGACCTGGTGGACGGACTGGTCGATTTTGTGGAGGTCTTGCAGTTCGGACAGCTAGGCACGGGACTGTGGTACGATTTCCTCAATCTGGGGTTTCGGCTCACACCGTCAGCCGGCTCGGACTGGCCCTATCTGAGCTTGCCAGGCGCTGATCGCTACTACGTTCAGGTTGCAGGCGAGTTCTCGCCCCAAGCGTTCTTTGACGGCATGAAAGCCGGCCGGCTCTTTGTTACCAACGGTCCTCTGCTTGAGCTGGATGTCGGCGGGCAGTCCATGGGAGCTGAACTCCAGGCAAAGCCTGGACAGACAATCACGCTCAAGGCGGTTGCGCGCCAGAATCCCGACTTCGGCTCGCTCGACCGTCTGGAACTCATCGTGCACGGCAACGTGATCAAGACAGCAAAATCCAAGCCCGGCGCCGAGACGGTGGAGTTGGTCCACGAATTACAGCCCCAAACGAGTCTGTGGTTGGCCGTACGTGCCTTTGGCTCAGAGATAGGGGTGGCGCACAGCGCGCCCGTCTATATCGCCGTCGACGGTCACAAGCGCTGCTGGAAGAAAGAGGCAGTCCCGGAGCTGGTTGCACGCTACAGGGCTGCCCTGGAAGCGCTGGCATCACTGGAAATCGATTGGGCTGCACAACACGAGAAAGACAGTCTGTCGCCCGAGTGGCTCCGCCTCCACTGGAACGCCCAGAGAGAGGCCCTACAGCAACGCGTGAAAACAGCTCTCACCTGGTACGATAGCTTGCTCGCAGAAGCGTCCGCCGAGACCCCTGAATGACCCGGCTACACAGGAGACAATACTTCCTGCTGCGTTGCATCCCGTTCTTTCACTTGCCGTCGGCAAGCTTGCGGCGTGGGGCGGTGAAGTCTGACTTGCTTCCCGGCGGGCTGGTTGTGTATGCTTGGGGCGAAACGCACGACGAGGGGAATATATGAGCCAGGTGAACACGGACCGCGTCTTCGTGAAAAAATCGTATCCGGTGAGTGATAAAGATATCATCCCGGTGTTGGACCTCGGACCGTTTCTGGCCGGAGACCCCGGCGCGCTGGCCCGCCTGGGTCAGGAGGTCTGCCAGGCGCTTGAAGACATCGGCTTCTTTTTTATCAAAAATCACGGCGTGTCCCAGGAGTTAGTTGACCGCGTGTTCGCCGAAAACGCCCGTTTTCATGCGTTGCCGCCTGCGCGTAAACTGTCCGTCAAGGTCGATGGCAAAGGCATCGGCTATATGCCGCCGGGGCTTCAGCATCCCAAATACAAGCAGGACGAACCGGCCCGTAAGCCTGATATTGGCGAAGCGTTTTTCATCGGGCGTGAGGCCCAGTCCAGGAGTCGGGACGGCGGTGCGCCCGACCCGCTGTATCAGGGCGGCAATCAATGGCCAGAGGATTTACCCGGCTTTCGGGAGACCCTGGTCGAGTATTTCGACGCTATGGAAGCGCTCAGCCTGCGTCTGCTGCCGGTGTACGCCGCCGCCCTGGGCCTGCCCATACATTTCTTTGATGACGCCTTTCTACACTCGCGACCGATGGGGATTCTACGTTTGTCCCACTATCCCGAGACCCCCTGTGAGGAAAACCAATTTAATGCCTCGCCGCATATTGACGGCGACTTTATTACGTTTCTGGCCCAGTCCGAGGTACCCGGTCTGGAGCTGCGGACCGCGGAGAAAAAGTGGATTCAGGCGCCGGTGCTGGACGGGACGTTTCTGGTCAATGCGGGCGAGATTCTTCGCTTGTGGAGTAACGGCCGGTTTCGAGCGACGTTTCACCGCGCCATCAACCGCTCGGGTCGCGACCGCTATGCGATTCCGTTTTTCTACAGTCCCAGCCCGGACACCCTGATTGAATGTGTGGAGACCTGCTGCGACGCCGAGCATCCGCCCCAGTATCGACCGGTGACGGTCCGTGAGTATACCGAGTGGTTCTCACACAAGGTCTTCGTCCATCTCAAAGACAAACCGGGCCGCTCGCCGTATTACGACGGGGACCGGCCTGACAGTGCGGCCTAAGACAGTCTGAGATTGTGAGTCAAATCAAAGGAGGAAACGGATATGCCAGCACACAAACCCGAAGAGTGCGATCTACAGTTACTCGAAGCGCTGAAGGCGGGCGACCTGGACGCGGCCATAGCGCTGTATGAGCCGGACGCCACCTTTGTGGTGTCGCCCGACCAGGTGGTCAAAGGCCACACGGCCATCCGTGAGGTCATGCAGGGCTTTATTAACGCCCAGGCCACGTTCAACGTCGAGGCGGTCACGGCGGTACCGAGTACGGACGGGACGGTGGCGGTCACGCGGGTGAAGGGCAGCAGTACCAGTCCGGGTCCGGACGGGAATCCGGTCACGACGCCGCTGCACAGCGTAGAGGTGGTGCGCAAGCAGGCGGACGGGACGTGGCTCTTCATCGTCGATGACCCCAGCGGCGAAGGCATCAAGTAAGGCTCGAAGACGAGCGCCAGGCTTCTCAACCGTGCGGCGTATCAGTACGCATCTGCATACATGCGCCGGATGTCGGCTGCATCTTTGTCTTGAAGAAATGCGATCTCCCCGGCCTTATGAGCCAGGAACACGTCTATGAATTCCCCTGGGAACCACGATCGCAGTAGCCGCTCATTATCGAGAAGGTCCAGGGCAGACTGAAGGTCGGACGGCAATCTGACGACACCGATTTTCGCCAGTTGGTCATTCGTCAGCAGACTGAGGTCACCGGTCGTCGGTGTTGGTGTCGATTCCTTGTCTCGAACGCCTTGTAAGCCAGCTCTAGCCAGAACGGCCAGTTGCAAATAGGGGTTGGCGGTGGCGTCGGCGGCTCGATATTCCACACGGAATTGTGACTCGGCCGTGAACCCTTCCAGTCCAATCACGGGACACGCGCGCAGCGCGGCCTCTCGGTCATTCTCGGCAAAGTTATTGAAAGCAGCACTCCACCGATGCGGCTGCAAGCGCTCATACGACACAACGCTGGAGGCCGTTAGCGCAAGCAGGTTGGGCAGGTATTTCCGAATACCGCCAAAGAAGCTCCCGGCCACGGGGGTCAAGCGTGCAGGACTGGTGGCGTCGTACGTACAGGGAACGCCGTCCCGATCAACAAGACTGATATGAATATGGAGTCCGTTGCCGGTGCCCTCGTCCACAACCGGAGAAAAGCTCACTTTTCGTCCTGTTCTTTTGGCGACGGCATGGACCATTTCCCTGACAATGATACACTCGTCGGCGGCCTGCAGGCCCAGGCTGGGCGCAACCGTGACCTCATATTGATCCTGACCGTATTCCGGTAAGAAGGTATCGGGTTTAAGGCCAGCCGACCGCAAGGCAGCGAGAATCGTCCGTCCGAACGCTGCGCTGTGTCTGAAGCTGCCTAAACCGAAGCTCGACCACGGTATTGCCTCGTCTGCAACGCTCCAAAACTCATGTTCAAAGGCCACTTTCAGTTGCACGCCTGCTTCAGAGAGCAAGTCGGCCAAGGCACTTTGTAAGATCGACCGTGGACAAAAATTCCAGGGCGCGCCGTCCAAAGTCCGGATGTCCCCAAGCATGAAATGCTCCGGAGCACTGCCGTCATCAAAAGCAACCCGGACTTCCGCACGCTCGTCCGGAATGAGCAACAGGTCGCCGAGAGACCCAAAAGGACCATCCGCAATCGTGTTGAAACAGGTGATGAGACTATTGGTCGGGACCCAACCAACCCCGCGGCGGACCCGCGTTTCTCGCTCGCCGGCGGGGAAGCCCTTGCCACGAACCTGGTTTGCCAGGTCCGCGCAGACGACCATGATAATGTCTTCGTTAATCATCGGGGTCCGTGCTGAGGTGCGCGATTTCGGCAATCAGGTCCACTGTCACGACTTGGCGACAGTAACCCTTGATCGCCCGCTCGCTGGCTTGCTGTCGGGCTGCGGAGTATGTGGCACACGCGTCCGTGACCATGGTGACAAGATAGCCAAGATCACAGGCGTCACGGATGGCGCTCTCCACACATTGATCGGTTGCGACCCCGGCAATCACTAATTGTTTGACTCCGAGAGAACGCAGCACATAATCGATATTGGTTGCGTTGAAAACACTCGACGCCGTCTTGCTGATGATAATCTCATCGCCCACCGGGGCAATGTCATCCAGGACTTGGGCGTCCCATGAGCCTTTCGGGACGTTAAAGCCGGTAATCTTATAGTCGAGGCCACGATCTCGTCCGTCTTGGGTGAGGTTTTCGATCACGCAGAACATCACTTCTATACCGGCGGCGCGGCAGCAGTGCTGTAGACGCGCAATGTTCTTGACGGCTGGTTTGAGGGCGGCAAAGAAGAAGGCGCGTTCCGCGCGCCGTGCTTCCGGTATCGAACGGACCTCTTCTCCATCTGGATGCGCGCAGTAATTTTGCACATCGATAATGAGAAAAACCGATTCGCCCCTGCGGAGCGGCAGATCACGACTCAGGTTCATAGCCGCAGTTCCTCAAGACAACGCTGAAGCGAGCAGGTCAATACCTGTCCCCAGTGCGCCTGCCCCGCTGCGTTACGAATAAGATCGTTCCGTATTTCGATTAACACATGAGGAATACCACGTGCCTCACCGAACCTCGGAATGGTATGGTCTTCATCATCAGCCACAACGTAGGGCTCGTTCATACCGATGACGGTATCGGGTGCTTCGACGCGCAGGTGATGGGCCAGCACTGTCGCCAGCTCGTCATCGTGATTGAACAAAAGCCCCATATGCCACGGTCGATCGACTCCGTTCAGCGTTGGGGTAAAACTATGGATGCACACCAAAACAGTCGGCACTGAGCGTTGCTCCCGGTCGTCGAATGTCTTCTCGATGACAGCACTGAAAGGCTGCCAAATCTCACGTATACGTTGCGCTCGTTGGGCGTCTGAAAGACGCACGTTGTCCGGGACACTGACCCCGGCTGAGACTTCGGGAATGAAATCCGGCACCCCAAGCGGTCTATTACAATCCACCACTAGGCGTGAGTACTTTTGATAGATGAGTTCGCCTGGAAGATTATTCGCCAACTCCCGCGCAACGGCTAAAGCGCCAATATCCCAGCCAATATGGCTTTGCAGTTCAGCCGGCGAGAGCCCGAGCGTACCGAGTTGTGACGGTATGGCGTTTCCCGCGTGCTCGCAGACAAGGAGTATGGGCGTGTTCGCATGCTGATGGAGATGGCCGACCGGATAGACATCATGGAGTTGGAGCAGCGATGATTCGGGAGAGTCCAAGGGGCGAGCGTACAAAAATGAATGCCGTATTTCAACATTGCTGATCTTGTACAATCCCCACTATGATTTCAACGTCGCCGTCATCCCCAGCGGTGGAAAGTTGTACGATCCATCGGTTTTTTCAGGACAGTAGAGTGTATATACAGCTTGACGCTTGGTCGCGTTTCGTAGTACGCCGGCGGAACACGAGCTAAGAGCGGCCTGTTTATTAAGGAGGGACACCATGGGAGACCTTGACGCACGCGTACAAGCGCTTGAAGCAAAAGTCGAAGAATTGCAGAGCCGGAACGAGATTCAAGAACTCCGTTTTCGGTACCACTTGGCTGTCAATGAGAAAAAGCCGGAAATGATTCAGGACTTGTTTGCTGAGAACGGGGAGATTGACTTTGCTCACCTGGGGAAAGCGGCGGGTAGGTCGAGACTGAATACCTTCTACCAGCAAGCTCTGTCCGACTTGGTACCGTTTGTCAAACAGTTCATTCACAACCACATTATTACGCTGAAGGGGGATACTGGGACTGGGCTCAGCTATTTAGAGGCCAAACCTATCTTTAACGGAGAGAGCTTTCTGGTCGCCGCTCGATTTGATGACGAATATATCCGCGAAAATGGACAGTGGAAATTTCGCAAGATGACCCTGGTGCCGTACTTCATGGTCCCACTCAAGGAAGGCTGGGCGGGCGAGAATAAGATTCAGATGGTGCGGAAATAATAGTGATCATACGTTTTCCCCAACCTTTATGGCGCATAGGTTACTCTGGTCAGCCGCTCTGACAGTTCCCAAAGCCTTTTGGCGTTGTCATCGTTGCGGGCGCATTTACTCATATACGCCCCGGCCGGTGGTCCGGTCATCTCGAATGGACCTCCAGGACCGAAGTGGTCCCCTCCCCGGCCGGTGGCCGCGCAGGATTACAAGAAGTGCGGCATGAGATGGGTCTTCACCGCGTCCAGGGTGACCGCAGGCCTGATGCCCGGCACCTCAAACGCGACCGGACTGGTGAGTCCGGCATCGACGAGGGCGGCCAGCCTGTGGCGGCAGTGCTCCGGGTCGCCGGCAATCGCAAAGGTATCGATCATCCAATCCGTTACCAGATCGACGGCCAGGTCACCTGCGGCAAACCGTTCGCCAAAACGCTGCACATCTCTGGCGGCAAGACCCGGACAGGAGAAGAGCGGGTGCTCTGGCTGGCCGCTTAACAGCCCGATCCAAGTGGCCAGAAAGGGCTTGACGGCCTCACGGGCGGCAGCCGCGTCTTCGGCAATGGCAACGGTCAGCAGACCACCCACTTCAAAGTCGGCCCAGGCTTTGCCAGCGGCGTCCGTTCCTCGTCTGAGACACTCCACAGCGTGGCGCACGTAGGCTGGGCTCAGCAGCACAGCCAGCAAGGCCCCATCGGCAATCTGGCCGGCCAGCGTCAGGTTCTGCGAGCCCATCACCCCCAGGTGAATCGGAACGTCCGTCCGGGGAGGCTGAAAATTGAAGCAGGCGGACGTGGTCTGGAACACCTGTCCCATATACGTCACCGCCTCACCCCGAAAGAGCGCCCGGATAATCTCCACGCCTTCCCGCATTGAGGTGGCCGGTTTGGTGTACGGAATTCCGAGTTGCCCCTCAATCCAGGGGGCGACGCTTGCGCCCATACCCAACACCGCGCGGCCGTCGGATATTTCTTCCAGGGATCCCAACTCCATAGCCGTCAGTACGGGATGGCGAGTATAGGGGTTGAGCACACCTATGCCGATACGGAGCGAGGTTGTGCACGCCGCAATGGCGCTGGCCAGGCTGAACGCCCCGCGGTGCACATAGTCTTCCGGTACCCAATAGGTCCCAAAGCCGTCGGCTTCAGCCTGCCGGGCCGTCGCCATACATTCCCGGGCCGTCAGATGCTGGAAGCTCACGCCAAATTCTTTTATCTGTCCCATCGAAACCTCCGTCGGGTCAGACCCGCGCCGGGCGGGTCCCTTTTTATGGTCCGCTCCGGTTGCTGTCAACGAAGGGAACGTCGAGCGTTACCACGCTCTTGCCGCATTCATCACTCACCGGGTATCGTGCCCTCGACCCCGTATCGGCTCTCTCGGGACATGATCCATGCCGCGCCACGTCCTCCAGCCCCCGGTTCTTATCGCCAGTGCCAGCGCCGTGCTGGTCTCGCTCGATACGTCCGTGAATATCGCCTTCCCGGCGATTACGGCCGCCTTTGGCCTGGATGTCACGGCCATGCAGTGGATTGTGGTCAGCTATGTCCTGACCTATGCCAGCCTGCTACTCGGCTGCGGCCAGGTCGCCGATGTATGGGGTCACAGCCGCGTCCTGAGCTGGGGTCTGGTCGCCAGCGCCGTCGCCCTGCTGCTGTGCGGCCTGGCACCCACCTTCCCCCTGCTGCTCGGAGCCCGGGTTGTGCAGGGCATCGCCGTAGCCCTCGTTTTTGCCGCGGCCCCGGCGCTGGCCACGCTGTCAGTCCCGCCACCCGCCCGAGGGCGCGTCCTCGGAATTTTTCAGATGAGTGCAGCGGTCGGCTTTGCCTTGGGTCCCCTCGTCGGCGGCCTCTTGGTCAGCAGCTTTGGCTGGCGCGCGGTGTATCTGTTTCGGGTCGTGCCGGCCCTGGTGCTGGGCTGGTGGGCGTGTAGACAGACTCAGGCAGCCATCAAGCAGACCGCTCGGCCCGCCTTTGACGCCCTCGGCATACTCAGCCTGGCGGGCGGTATCGCCGGATTTCTGCTGGCCATGAGTCGGGGCCAGACCGCCGGCTGGCATTCACCCCTCGTCCTGGCCCTGCTGGGGCTCTCCGGCCTGAGCTTTGCCCTGTTTGTGAAGATCGAAAACACGGCCAACACCCCGGTCGTGGACCTCAGCCTGTTCCGCCAGCCGGCCTTTACGCTGGCCAACGCCCTGAATGTGCTGGCGAACGGCGCCATGTTTGCGATTTGGCTCCTCGTCCCCCACTATACCGTGCAAGTTCTCGGGCATCCCGCAGCCACCGCCGGGCTGGTGTTGGTCGCCACTCCCCTGGCTACCGCCCTGGTGGCTCCACTGGCGGGCGCGCTCACGGACCGGATAGGGACCAGGCTGCTGAGTTCTGTGGGACTCGGCCTCGAGGCCTGTGGGCTGTGGCTGATGAGCACGCTATCCAGCGATACCGCTACCCTGCCGGCCGTGTTGACGCTCGGCCTGGTTGGGGCGGGCATCGGGCTCTTCCAGGTGCCCAATATGAGCTTTGTGATGGGGGCGATTTCCCGCGATCAGCAGGGAGTCGCGGGCGGGATGAGCCAGATGATGCGGACGCTGGGCGTCGTCCTCGGCGTGACCGGCGCCAGTACGCTGTTTGCCAGCCGCAAGCTCGTGTATGAGGCCGCTGGCTCCGGGGCGTATGCAGACCCGTTTATGCCGGCCTTCCAGGACGTGTTCCTGGTCTGCGCAGGAGTCTGTTTGTGTGCGTGTGTGCTATCCGTGCTCCGCCGGTAACGACCGCAACTTTCTCTTTCAAATCTTGCATGGCGTTCTCTCTTTACTCCGCTTCGACCCAGCGGTCGTCCCGCTTATGAAACCAGAGGCTGGCCCGTATAGGTCCCGGTCAGCTTTTGTTGTCCTGCGTTTGGTCTTGAATTTTGACTTCAACGAAAACCGCGCCGCTCCATTCCGCCCGCATATAGGTCCACGGACGGAGTTTCCTGAACCCCGCGCTGCTTCGCTCGGGATCATCGAGAATGGGAGTAGCCCAGCCTGTATACTCCACTCCCTGAATGAGCATCGTGACTTCCGCGCCGCCCACCAGATGTTTCTCCCACCCGAAATCGCTTCCGATGTAGACCATATCTCCCTCGCGCAGGTAGTTCACCGGAAACGTTTTCATCTGCGCCGTCTCCCGGTCCTTCATCGTGATGAGCATGGTGCGGCCACTGAACAGCGCGTGCTGCTCGGATTGCAGGATGATCGGCACCAGAGGATGGTAGGCCGCAGCGAGTACGGAGAGGCCGGCTAATACGGAAATGATAGTGATCATACGTTTTCTCACAATTGTCTGTTCCATTTTCTTGTTGGAATTTACGGAGTCGGCCGAATGCGGTAGCGAATCGGGACGTGCTTGGGACCGCCGACAAACGTAGTTGCTGTGTACTCGGGTTCTCCGTTCAGCGCAATCGAGTCGAGACGTGACAGCAACTCCTGAAAAAAGACTTTCATTTCCATTCGGGCCAGATGCACCCCTAAACAAAAGTGGACTCCCAGCCCGAAAGCAAGATGGTCTGCCGCATTCTTGCGTCGAATACGGCCAATCTCGGGTTCACAAGTCAGGCTCATACAGATCCTCCTTTAGGAACTAAAAGAGTAAACGTGTCCTCTATATAGATACTCGATGCTGAATACGTTTACTCTTTTGCGGCATACGTCACACCCGTGCGCCGCTCCGACAGTTCCCAGAGTTTTTTGGCGTTTTCGTCGTTACGGGCGTGTTTGCTCATGTACGCCTTGGCCGGCGGGCCGGTCATCTCGAATGGACCGCCGGGCCCGAAGTAGTCACCTCCGCTGACATCCCCAGCCGTGGCCGCATAGAGCGTCGGCAGCGCACCGGCAGGCGAGTCCTGAGCCACAAACGGAAAGCTCATGAAAAACCGAAAACTCGGTTTATACTGCTGTAAATTGGTTCGGGTTGAGCCAGGATGGGCCGCCGTGGAGAGCAGAGAGCCTGTCTCTGTATGATAACGACGTTGCAGCTCTTGCATGAACAGCAAATTGGCCAGCTTGCTATAGCCATACGCCTTGCTCGGTGAATATTTTCTCTCCGCATCCAGATTGTCGAAATGCATGGGGCCATAACGGTGCATGACGCTGCTCACGGTCACGATGCGTGAGTTTTCCGTTTTGAGTAAGGTCGCCAGTAAGCGCCCGGCCAGTGCGAAGTGGCCAAGATGATTCGTGCCAAACTGCCGCTCAAAACCGTCCACTGTCCGCTCCAAAGAAGGCACCATCATGACCCCTGCGTTGTTGATCAACAGGTCGAGGTTTTGATGGGCGGCGGTAAAATTCTCGGCAAACGTTTTAACGGACTCCAAGCTCGCCAGGTCGAGCGGTTGAAATTCGACCGCGGCCTGCGAAGCGCTTTGCAGAATATCCGCACACGCGGCTTCGCCTTTTTCTTTATTCCGGCAGGCGAGGATCACCTGGGCGCCTCTTTGCGCGAGAACGCGGGCCGTCTCAAGTCCGATACCGCTGTTTGCACCGGTCACAATCGCAATACGCCCGGTTTGATCCGGAACATCTTTTTCGCTCCACGCCATGATCGGTCCTCCTTTGGCTTCACCGCTCCTGTTGAGGGGCGACATTTTGACATATTGACTTATTATGTCAATAAGTCATTTATTTTTTCATAGCGAATGAGGAAATTGACAGGCCGGCAGGGTCTGTCATGATGTCTCGACTATGAGCATGGCTGCAGAACAAACGCGAAGCGAAAGCCGTCGCGCCGCGATTTTAGAGGCCGCTCAAACCTGCTTCTTTCAGTACGGCTTGGAGCGGACACGGATGGAGGACATCGCCCGTCTCGCCCATATTTCAAGACCCGCGCTGTACGAGCATTTCGAGAACAAGTCGGCTATTTTTCTGGCCCTAGCACGTTCTATCATAACATCGCAGCTACAAGAGGCAGAAGTGGAGCTCCGGCATTCCGGCCCAATCTGGAAGCGTGTGATCTCCGCTTTTGAAGCCTGGTCGGTAAAGCCGCTAGAAATGATTGCGGCGGCGCCGCATGCCGACGATATTATTCAAGCGGGCTCGGGATTAGCAGCGGATGTGTATCGCGAAGGACGTGAAAATTTCTGTAAACGGCTCTCCGCCGCTCTCCAAGATGCCACCCGAAAAGGTGAGCTGAATCTGAAAAAAGCAGGACTCACGGCGACAGCAGCGGCTGACCTGCTTGTCACTGCGTCGACTGGCGCGAAAAGCGATTGGAAAGATACCACCCTGTACAGAAAGCGCATCGCCGGCTTTATCCGCGTGTTTGCTGCAGCAACTTCCCCGGAGGAATAGGGAGCCGCTTCTCCGTAGGTATTAGCTCGTAAAACGGTGCTGACGGACAAGCTCGACGAGCCTCGCGATCAGTTATGAGTTTCGCCGCACACGGAAGATGTACCGGGGCACCTGTTTCCCCACATGCTGGGCCATGAATGGCTCTCCCCAAAAACTCATCAGCCCCCCACCGTCCCATCCGCGCCCACGTCGGAGAGAATAGGGCGTCGAAAAGCGCCGGCAATGGCTTCCCACTCAAATTTGAAAAATCTCTGCATCCCTATCGCCCTCGGTGCCAGTGTCGCAGCTTCAGCCGGCCCTCATGGGTGCGGCACCGTCTCTGGCGTCGTCTGCCCTTCTGCGGTAGAGACATCGGTCCGTATCCCTTTGACTGACCAGCCCGTTGAGAGGCCGAGGTGAAACCAGCCGAACGCCAGTATCCCTATTGCGAAAAGCGTGTCTCCAATCACTCGCAGCCACCGGAACGTATCGAGCACGGGCGTCTGTAAGAACTCGGCCGAGCGCGCATACCACATGCCGTGTTCTACGCTCGCCCAGGTCTGGGCCAGCCCGACCGGCAGGAGACTGAGGAGCACCTGTAACCCCATGCCGATATTCATCGCCCAGAACGCAAATCCGAGGGCTGTGGTGTTCCACTCCTGCCGCATGGTAAGCAGCCGGAGACTCAACAGGGACAAACCGATCCCGAGCATGCCGTACACGCCAAACAGGGCCGTGTGGGCATGCACAGGAGTCGTGTTGAGGCCCTGCATATAGTACAGCGCGATGGGAGGATTAATGAGAAAGCCAAACAGGCCGGCCCCAACCAGATTCCAAAAGGCCACCGCAACAAACCAGTAAATCGGCCATTTATAGTGCTTGGCCCAGGGCGTGATGTGGACCAGCGACCAGTTCTCATAGGCTTCAAAGCCGATGAGAACCAGCGGCATGAGTTCCAGGGCGCTGAATGTACCACCGAGGACCAGAATGATGGGCGTTGTCCCCGTGAAGTAGAGATGATGAAACACCCCGAGGACACCACCGGTCAGATACAGAATCGTAGTGAATAATACAGCCATGGTTGCCGAGCGCACCCGGACGAGTCCCAATCGGGTGAACGCAAAAGCAATCACCGTAACCGCAAAGACCTCGAAGAATCCCTCCACCCACAGATGGACAACCCACCAGCGCCAATACTCTGCAATAGCCAGGTTCGTGTGCCGCTCCCACATCAATCCCGCGGAGTAAAACAGCGCAATAGAGATCACGGCCAGGACAAAGATGCCGAGCAACTGTTTGTTTGCTCCCCGGGATGTGTGCAGCGCCGGCCACAAGGCGCGGAGCATCAGCCCCACCCAGAGAAAGAGCCCGACAAGCAGCAGAATCTGCCAGAAGCGTCCCAGCTCAACGTACTCAAACCCCTGGTGCCCAAACCAGAAATTGATTCCGCCCTCTAACTGATGATGGATTGCCAGGGCCTGGCCCGCCATTGAGCCTGCGACAACGAAGACAAGGGCGACAAAAAGGAAGTTGACACCCAGACGTTGACGGCGAGGTTCTCGCCCGGCAATGGCCGGAGCCAGGCACAGACCGGTAGCCAGCCAGGAAGTGGCAATCCACAGGATGCCGAGTTGAACGTGCCAGGTCCGTGCCAGCGAATACGGCAGCCAGTCGGCCAGGGGGATACCGTAGAATCCGGTTCCTTCGACCCCGTAATGGGCCGTGACGATACCCATCAGCATTTGGACAATAAGCAGCGCCCCGACGACCCAGAAGTACTTCTGGGTGGCATACATTGAGGGGGTCGGCGTCAGTTCTCGGAGGGGGTCGGCGGCTGGCCGATCATGCATATTACGCCAGAATTCACGAGTCGCCGCGTAGAACCAGGCAAGCCCGCCAATGCCGCCCAACAACAGGACAAAACTCGCCACCGAAACGACGATCATCGTCCCCGTTGGAACATTTCCAACCAGCCTCTCGGGCGGCCAGTTGTTTGTATACGTGATGACCTCGCCGGGCCGCTCAGTCACACACGCCCAGGTCGCCCAGAAGAAGAAAGCGGTGAGTTGGCGCGCTTGCTCAGGTGTGGCTACCGTCCCTGCCGGCATCGCGTAGCTCTCGCGCAGGGCGTTATACTGAGGGTCCAGGCCGAACAGGCCAACGTAGTGCGCCTGCACGGCGAGAATGGCCCTCGCCCTCAATGCCGATACGGTTATCGTCTCTGCCGCAGGGTCATAGGTGTTCGTCCGCATTTCACGCTGGAGTCGAGCCCGAAGGGCGGCTTGGTGTTCTTCTTCGAGCGCCTCGTAGCCGCGTTCCCCTTCCTTGTGCGCCCAGTGGTCAAGCAGCCAGACGGCCTCGCGGTGTAGCCAGTCAGCGGTCCAGTCCGGCGCCGTATAGGAGCCATGACCCCAGATGGACCCGAGTTCGTGTCCGCCAATGGCCCGCCACACATCCTGGCCGGCTCGAATATCGTCTCCGGTGAAGACCACCGTCCCGCCGGGAGCGAGGATACGCTCCGGAACCGGCGGCGCCATCTGGTAGACTTCGCGACCGTAATAGAGCAGCGCGCCGAACGATACGATGACCACAACAGCAAGGGTCATCCATAGTGATCGGAAGCCGCTCCGCCCCTGACGCGCCCTTGCCATACAGTACGCAATCTCCTTTACTCGCACCCCGCCGGACGATACCCCCAACTGAACGATTTCGTGCCCAGCAGCCGGCCATTAAAGTCCGAGTCTTTGACCTGCCTGTCCGGATAGTGCAGGACACCGCAAAAGGGGGCCTCGAATACCGTCCCGCCCTCGGGGTCCCCGTTGGCGTCCAATTCAACCACGCTCTCGCCGAGCATTACGTGGCGCTGATACTCAGCATTCCACTTGAACGTGAGCCCGGTGATATTCCGCGCGCTTCCCGCCGCGGTATAAAGGATCATCCACAACGGCTCGAACGTGGCCGTGTCGAGCCACAGCGCCACATAGCCCGAGCCCGCGCGCTCGTCGGCCCGTTTGCCCACCACCAGGAAGGCCGGGCGTAGCATCCACTCGTCATCGGGAAACCACCGATTGGCGGGTAAATACCGGGGAAATGTGTACCGACTGTCGAGCACCGTCAGGATTGGGTGCTCGCCAAGCATCGTCCAGTCATAAAAATAGTACTGGCCTTCCCAGCCTAATCCATGTTCCATGGTGACATAGGTCCCGGCCATGCGCTCACCGCGTATGCTCGGTCCCTGGCGCGACCGCCGCATCTCATCCACGTATGAATAAATGCTCTCGGCTTTGGCCCGTTTCCACGGCAACCAGGCCATCATCTGGTTGTTTTTGAGATCGCCCGGGGCGAGCATATGCGCGTGGAGGCCAAAGCCCTGCGGACCAAAGCCATAGCGACCGTTGATCACCAGCGACCGATGCGGATTCGGGCCGGAGCCACGCAGGTCATGCGCGATATACTCAAAGCTCCCACCCCTATTCCGACATAACATATTCCAGATGGCCTTGAGCCCGGCCCGATTGGCGCCGGCGGAGAGACCGGGAAAGGGCAGCTCGCGCCCACACCGCGTCGTATCGTCGAGGTCACCGTTCGCCGCCAATTGATGGACACGATCCGAGACCGGGACCTCATAGACCTGCGAGGCAACCACAGTGAGCGTAGGGGCCGTCCCATTGGTCGTTTCGGCGACGAGCAGTTGGGGCGCGTGCGGCGGGAGTGCGCCAAACAGTTGATCCGCCGGGTAGGAACCGGGCGGGAGCGCCTGCGCTGTGGCCGTGTGCGCCACCCATGTCTTGATTTCCTCCGGCACCGCTTGAGCAGCTACGTTTTGGGTACCGGCTTCTTGGGCCTCACCAGACCCTCCGGTCCACACCACAAGTCCAACACACCAACCGATAATGATCCGAACGCCTCGATACGTCATTTGACTCCCTTCTTGGACAACTGCTGACATCTCAATTGGTCACACTCTCCCGTCAAAGCAGAGGGGTGCATTTGTCTCCATAACTTGCAAAAAGCAATCGTTTGGAGGCTACCTCAACTGACTGTGTAATACAAGTGATTAGGGTGAAGGGTACTGGCGCATTTTGCTCTGTACAGCGTTGATTTTATTGGTCAGAAATCCTCAAAGTAAGCCAGTACCGGGTGAAGCTGCTGCTTCCCGCCCCGGACCGCTATCACGCTCAGGGCCAAACCCAGCGGGGGGTTGATGCGGCAACGAGCGGGACCCGTCAAATCCCAAAGAAACGACTGGCATTCCCCCCCAGAATTTTATCCACCGACTCGGGCGGCAGCGAAGACAAGGTTTCACGCGCTTTGCGCACAGGCTCAACAAAGCCCTCGGCGTGGGGGTAGTCGGAGCCGACGAAGAATTTTTCGTCCCCGGCAAATTGGACGATGAGGGGGAACATCCTCTCTTCGGGATCGCCGTTAATCCAGATATTGCGCTCGAAGTATTCGGAAGCCGGGCGCTCCATCTGCGAGGTATGACCCATGTATTTATACCGGTAGTCGAGCCGTTCCAGCCATTCGCCAATCCAGCCGACCATGGCCTCTATGGTGGCCACCCGCAGTCGGGGAAAGCGTTCCAGCACGCCATCGTAGACCATGGTGGTGAGTGCCATGCGCGGGTCCTGGATCAGGTTCATGGTCACGAACATCATGCCGGGGTCGCGGTCGCGGTACCATTCGCGCCCGGTCGAATGCTTATGCCCAGTCAAATGGATGCCGACGCTCAGGTCCAAATCCTGTACCGCCGCCCAAATGGGGTCCAAATCCGGGTGCCCGAAGCTACGACCGTTGATGGGAGCCGCGGCCACAAAGATCGTCCGGCAGCCCAACTTGGCGACCCGGTTGAGTTCACGCACGGCCAACTCCGCGTCGCGCAGGGAAATATGCGCCGCAGGGAAAAGTCGGTCGCTATGGCCGGCGCACAGCTCAAACGCCCAGGTGTTATAGGCCCGGCTCAGGGCGTCGGCAAAGACCGGGTCCTCCACGGTGCCTTCCCATAACAGGCCGAGCGTGGGGTAGATGACCTGGGCATGAATCCCTTCGGCATCCAAAAACTCAACCCGCTTGTCCATATTCTGCCAGTCCGGGCTGAGCGCCAGATATTGATCGAAATGGCCGACGTCCCGGCCCATTTCTTTCTGTCCATAGGCCACCACTGCGGCCAGCAGGTCTGTGGCGTTGACCAGCTTGAGGGGCTTGCCGTCCACCAGGATAGTCGGCTCGCCGCTGGTCGGGTTCTTCTCCACCCGCATGGCCCGCTCCCGAAATGCCGGATCAATATAGCGGGGGTAGAGATCAAGCGGCTCCATAAAGTGGCTGTCACCATCGATCACGTTCATTGATATGCTCCTCTCAATTCGAATCCGGCAAAAAATTCCGATCAAGGATCTGCTCCAAAGCAAACGGGCAAACGGCCGGAAACGTCGCAATGGGTAAGCCGCTCTCATCCGCGGTCGCTTCCCGCGCGTCCCGGTAGCAGTCATCAAGAATGCGTTCACTATACGGTCGCAGACTCGGGCTGTCGGCCAGTTCGTCGCGCACGCGGCGTCGGTGCTCTCGTATGGTCGCCCGCCAACTATTGGTCCGACGGTTGGGCTGGTAGCGATATTTCAGAAGATGGCTCAGGATAATGATGAGCGCGCTTTTCACCGCCCGGCGCTGGCTTCTCCCCATGTCCTCCATCTCCTCAGCCAGGTTCTCCATATCCAGCCGGTGCGTCTGGCCGGACCGCAACGCTCCGACCTGTTCTTCAATCCAGGCGTAGAAGTCTTGTTCGTATAATACATCCGGTTGGGATGCCTGGGGCGTTTCCAGGGGCTGTGCTCTCGGCATGTGGATTACTCTACCACTGGTGTTCGTGTTGAGAAATATCTCTATGCACTGGATTGTTCGACGCTCTGTACGGATGTCTCCGTGTTCTCCTCGCCCGTTTGGTTACCCCACACCGCATCGTACGCGAAATCGCTGCCGATCCGGGCCAGCTCGGCTCGGCAGATCGTATCAATAAAGTCCTGCTGTTCGGGGGATAAGAGCTCGGCTGACCCGCCGCTGACTCCGCGACGGATCATCTGCCGATTGGGCGACGACCACGGGGTGAGCGCCGGCGGTTTGAATTTGTCGTCTATGCTTTTCATGTACACAAATGAACTCTTCTCGCACACCGCGGCAAATTCCTCTTGGGTCAATTCGACCTGCATGAACTCGGCAATACGGCGCACAACCGCGGCCATGTCCTGTTTCATCTCGTCAAAGGTCAGGATCAACAGGTTGGGCAGGTGGCGGTTTTTCCAGTAGCCGTGCAGGTGTTCGGACCAGCTGAACGGCGCGGCATCGGAAAAGAAGAGCCGCAACCAGACCGGCACGGCGGGCATCAGCGGGCCGAACATGACATCACGGACAAAGGGATAATTCGACACAAAGGCGTCCTTGGGGTCGCGCAGAATACAGATGTAGCGGGCGTCCGGGGTGTAGGGAATCCGCTCCCACTCCAGATGGGTTTTAATCACCCGCAGGCCGGTGGGCGCGGCCTGGCGGGCGGTGTCGTCCGACAGGGGCACGACGAGGTCCTGCCGGGCAAAATCCGGCCACGGCACCACATCGTGGATATGCCGGAACTCGCCCTTGCCCCGCATGGCGATTTGATACGCGATCTGCATGGTCCAGTTTGTGCCGCATTTGGGAAAGGTGCAGACCACCACATCGTGCCGGCTGGGCCGGTAGTCGCCAAAATCATACCCGGTCAGCATCTTGGCCTTCATCTTGCAGCCAACGGCGGCCCAGAAACGACCTGCATACCCTGCCCTCTCGACCAGCCACAGCAGCGGTTTGATGAGGACATAGGTCAAGACCAGAACCGGATACCGGATGTGAGCGGGGAAAAGGTCGTGATGAAACGGGCGGTGCGAAGCGGCCACAGTTTTTCCTTTGTCTCTTGTCCGGGCAATTCGTTCCTACCCCACCTTTTGCACCAGTTCGATACCGAACTGTTCGGCGGCATTGCCGCCTAGCATGCGGGCCATGCTGGCCTCGTCGATCTGGGCCTGGCTCAGGGTCTCGATCGCCTCCCAGGCGCTGGTCGTATCCTGCTGCGGATAGCGCGAGCCCCAGACGATCTTGTGGGCAAAGGTCTGGGGCAACTGCCGGATCAGCCGCTCCTCGGCGTCAAAGGCGAGCAGTACCCGGCCCTCTTCCCACATGTCTTCCACATCGGTCCGCACCGGGTAGTAGTGCAGGGGCGGAATCGTCAGGACGGACGCTTCCATCTTCTCCAGCACCTCTTCCATCCAGGACGCCTGACCGCCGGCCATGACCACCTTCAGCTTCGGATAGCGCTGCATGACCGTAAAACCGATCAGGGTCGCAGCCACGAACATATGATTATCCAGCCACGGGGACAGGATCGGAGCGACCGGATGGCCGATCGGCTGCTGGGCGCCGAAGGTAAAATTCGGCCCGTTACCACCCCCCGCAAACGGGCCGCCACCAGCCTCTCTGAACAGGGTGACCTGAGTGAGCCGGCGGTTGACCTTCTCGATAAACGGGGCGTGGGAGGTCCATTCCGGGTTCCATAAGCCGCTGGCGGGATGAACGGCAAGCGTCAGGTCGAGGCGCTCAAGCTCGGCCCAGAACGGATCGTAGTAGGGATGAGTATAATAGCGTCCCTGCACGAACAGCGGTCGGAGAAACACGCCTCGAAAGCACGGTATGGACACAATCCGTCGCAGTTCCGCCAGTGCATAATCCATGTTTTGCAGGGGAATCATGGCCGCGGCGTACAAACGGTCGGGCGCGGCCTGACAGAAGTCGGCGATCCAGTTGTTATACGCCTGGGCGAGCGCGTTGGCGCTGTCCGGGTCCTTGACCAGGGGGAAGCCCTCGGCAAACCAGGTCGGGTAGAGCAGGGTCTGATCCACGCCCATGGCATCCATATCCCGCAGCCGGGCCTGAGGGTCAGACGCTCCCTCGGTCATGGTGTGCCGGGTATCGGGGTCGAGCTCCCCGATCTGCTCGCAGGTCATGCCCGGCCGCCAGATGGCGTAGCGGGGGATGTTAGGATTGACTTGGTCGTGGTGGGCCTCGCCGTTGATTTTGAGGTAGGAGGCGTACCGGCCGTCTTCCCGCCACAGAGAGAATTTGCCCAGGGCGCGATAGTCCGGCTCTAAATAGTTCTCCCAGATCGCGGGCGACTCGACAATATGGGAGTTGGCATCAAAAACGGCAAAGCGCTTGGTCATGCCCGGGCCCCTTCAGCCGCCCGGCCGTTGGGCCGTCTGCCACGCTCACGCGGAGGCCGGATGAGCGCCGCCTCGGGCTCCAGAGCGCGCTTGACCTCGTCCTCGGTCGGCCACCAGTCCGGTCGTTCAATTTCGGTCACCCGCTCCCGGATGAAGGTTTCCGGGGCCTCGATATGGTAGAGCTTGCGCGCGTTGTCTCCCAGGAATTTGCTCTGGTGGGACGCTGGCAGCTCACACGCGCGCATGGTCTCAAGCGCCCGCCACACATCGTCGCCGTCGTGATGATACACATCCGACGACCAGGCCAGGATGTCTTTATAAAACTCGGGCAGACGCGAGGGCGGAGCCTCATCGCCTTCAAAGCCGGTCACGCAGTGCGCGAAAAAGGTTTCGCTCGGCAGGCGCTTGAGCGGCTCCAGCTCGCGCTCGTTGCGGTACAGCTTGTAGAATTTATCGCAGCGGTCGAGCAGAAAGCTCAGCCAGGTCGAGGAAGCCTCGAACACCGCAGCCCGTATCTTGGGATGGCGTTCAAAAAAGCCTGACATCAGGACCATGGTGACCCACAGCGCGGCCTCGGCCTGAAAGTTCTGCACATTAGTCAGAAACGAGTGGGGCAGACCCGCGGAGATAATGGTCCGGGCGACCAACTCCGCGCCCGAGTACTGTTCGGCATAACCGGCGGGCTTAAGCGAGCCAAAGGCCGGAAAGGGGTGCATACCGTACACCACGCCGGTCTCTTCCATAGCCCGCCACACCTGCTCATACTTGGGCTGGAGCGGGTAATTACCCATGGCGTCAACGGGTCGGACCAGACCCACCCGACAGCCTTTTGCCGCCACCCGATAGACTTCCTGGGCCGCGTATTTCGGGTCCTGCATGGGCAGCATGGCGGCAAAATAGAGCCGTTCGGGGTCTTCCTGACAGTAGTCATATGCCCACTCGTTATAGGCTTTGCACATGGCCTTGGCCCCGAGCGCGTTTTGCAGCCACGGATAGGTGTCGATATCGGTCGGGATGATCATCACCTGGTCTATGCCCTGGATGTCCATATCCCGCAGCCGCTCCCGCGGTTTATAGGAGCCCTTGTGGTCAAGATAGTCGGCCTGCTCGGCGGTGAGCGCCGTCTTGGGGTTCAGGTTGCGAACGTATAAGGCACGCTGGATATCGTGTTTGAGCCCCGGCCCGGCAAAGGAGATGGCGTGGATGCGGCCCCGCCGGCCACCAATCAGTTGGGAGCCGATGCCCGACCCCGGCACGCCGTTCACAATCAGTTGCTTGCTCTCGGCATCGAACCACATGGTGGTCTTGAGGGCTTCCAGTTCGTCCTTGGTCAGCCAATCCTTGGCCCGCTCCCAAATCCAGGGCGGCTCGGTTACATGGGCGTCGCAGTCAAAGGTCGGGAAGTCTTTGGTCATGGGAGCGAACTTTTGAATCGGCATGTCCTCGTCCTTTTCTCAAATAGTCACTTGGCCAGTCTGGACACAAAGCTTTTGATAAAAGCGTTCACCTGGTCCGGGACTTCGAGCTGGAGGAAGTGGCCCGCACCAATGGCCTGGGCAAATTCGACCTGCTTGAAACAGGATTTCAGATGCTTCAGGTCAGCGGCCTGTGGAAAAGCGTCCGCCATCCAGGGACCGACCATGACCAGCGTCGGCTGCGGCATGGCAGCGGCCGGCGTAGCGGAGTCAGAAGCCATCAGGCTGATCTCTTTGACGCGCACGTCCACGGGTGTGCGACATGCCTCACCGACCGCAGTCTCGACCATCGCGCGGTCGGCCTGGGGACCGAAAAAGCTGGTGTACAGCTCTCGAAAATAGCTCTCGCCGTTTGGAGCTGTCAGTTTCTCTACCATCTCGGCGTAAAACCGTTCGGTCCCGGTTGTGGGGTTATCGAGATCGGCCCCGGGCATCACCGCAGAGTCAACTAGGATGAAGGCGCGCACCAGGTCCGGGTAGTCGTGGCTGAAGGCGACACCCGCCGGGCCGCCACCGGCGTGCGCAATCGCCACGGCTTTACTGAAGCCTTCGTGGCGGGCCAGGGCCGCGATGTCCGCGGCGTGCTGCTGGGGCGTATGACCGGAACCCGGCGAGGTCGATTTGCCCATGCCGCGCCGGTCCATGCGGAGAATACGGTGGGAGTCTTGGAAGTAGGTCGCCTGCTCCTCCCAGTGGTTCAGATTGGAGCACCAACCGTGAATGAAAATCAGGTCGGGGTTGCCCCTATCCTTGCCCTCGACTTTATAGTGCAGCTCTGCTCCGTCTTCGGTTCTGAACGTCGGCATCATTTCCTCCTTACGAGAATTCCCTCATATCATATTGAGACCGCTTGACCACTCGCCTCCTTGGCTCTGCGTGTGGTCTTTTCGACGGCCCAGCCTCCCTTCAAATGAGACAGTTGACATGCCAGAGGCACTCATCATACTAACAGCACGCATTGCTTGGGAGAGCGATTGGTATGGTTGTCTGTGAACGAGGGAGACAGCATGACGACGAAGATGACGAAACGCCAATTCCTGCAATCCATCGGAGCCGCAGCCGGCGTGGCCGCAGTATATCGGAGCATGAATGCATTGGGCCTTGTAGGAGCAAACACGGCCCAGGCAGCCACACTCGATTTGTCGCCCGGCTCGGGCGGTGGGAAGAGCGTTGTCATCCTGGGGGCCGGTATCTCCGGCCTCGTGGCCGCTTATGAGTTGTCAAAAGCAGGCTATGACTGCACGATTTTGGAGGCTACTAATCGGGCGGGCGGGCGCAACTTGACGGTCCGTGGCGGCGATATCATCAGAGAGGAAGACAGCCGGCAATGGGTAGGCTTTGACCCCGAGGAGCATTTGTACGCGAATCTCGGGCCGGCCCGCCTCCCCCACCACCACACAACTATACTCGGCTACTGTAAAGAATTCGGCGTTGATCTCGAAGTCTTTACCAACGACAACCGGGCGGCCTTTTTCCACAATCTGGAAGGCTTCGATGGCAAACCCGTAGTGGCGCGACAAGTGATGACGGATACGCGCGGGTATCTCGCCGAACTCCTGGCCAAGGCGGTACACCGCACTGCCCTGGACGATGTGCTGGCGGGTGAGGATAAGGAGCGCCTGCTTGACCTGCTCAGGAGCTATGGCGACTTGGATGTCGCAGACGATCTCTATACAGGCTCAGATCGTGGTGGGTATCAGGGGGAGCAGGTCCATGCCGGTCTTGCGCCTGGGGAGGTGAACGACCCCCTCGATTTCAGCCAACTGCTCAGTTCGGACTTCTGGGAATACAAGCTCCACTTTAGCCAATTTCTCGATCAAAACCCCACCTTATTACAGCCCGTCGGCGGGATGGACGCCATTGTTGATGCCTTCGAGGAGCGTCTGGAGCATCTGATCCGGTATCGGAGCATCGTAAAGGAGATTCGGAAGACAGCTGACGGCGTTCGCATTGTGTATCGACGTCGGCGTCGGCGCGGTCTGAGCATCCTGGATGCGGACTTTGCTATCTGCACTATTCCTGCGCCCGTCCTGAAGGACATTTCCAACGACTTCTCAGCCGATACACAAGCCGCGATTGAGTCGATAGAGTTCAGCAATGCAGTCAAAATCGGTTTCCAGGCCCGTCGGCGTTTCTGGGAGGAAGATCACGGTATCTATGGCGGCATATCCTGGACCGACCAGGATATTACGCAGGTCTGGTATCCGCCCTACGGCTATCAGCGGGCCAAGGGGATCATCATGGGGGCCTATATCTGGGATGATGAGCCCGGCCTGCGCTACGCGGCCATGAGCCCGGCCGAGCGTTTACAGGCCGCTATCGCCGAGGGCGAGGCCCTCCATCCCGGCTATGAGGCAGAAATAGAAGCGGGGGTCAGCCGGGCCTGGGCCAAGGTGCGCTTCCAGCGTGGCGGCTGGCCCACCAGCTATCAGGCACCCGCGCGTCTGCGCGAGCCCGATGGGGCGATTTATTTTGCCGGCGATCAGTTGAGCGCCCTGCCCGGCTGGCAGGAGGGGGCCGCTTTGGCCGCTCATGCGGCGGTGCGGGCCATCAACGAACGGGTGACGGCCACGGTCTGAAAGAGCGGCCGCATGCGAGAAGCGACCGCCTTTTGGACAATGGTCTAAACGATCGGTCCATGCATCGGTAGGGGCGTTCCTACACAGCGAGCGCAGCGCGGTCCGAGACGGATTCGGGAGCGCTGCCGTTGAGCGGCTTCGGGCCGGTTCCGGCTCTGGGCACATACGCAATTGACCATCCTCTCGCTTGGCGCTAGATAGTCCGAATTATCAAGAAGATTGCCGGAGAGTCAGGATGCCCGAATCACAAAAAATCACAACGGAGGTCCTATGACTCAGGATGAAATTGTTGAGCGCAACGTTCACAAAGTGCGCTTGTTCATCGACGCCTGGCGGGCGGTTGACCCCGACGTAGCCATGGCCTGTCTGTCAGACGATATCGTCTATATCAACCAGCCGATCGAACCGGTGGTCGGCCAGCAGGATGTGCGTAAGATCGTCGCTGGCATCATGAAGCTCTCGCACCGGGTACACTGGGAGCTGCGCAACTGCTTTGGGTACGGCAATACGGTCGTCACCGAACGGCTCGACTGCTGGGATTTCGACGGCAAGGGCTGGGGACTCAAGCTGCCCTGCATCGGCATGTTCGATGTCAACGAAGCCGGCAAGATCTGTGGCTGGCGGGATTATTTCGACAATCGAATGTGGTTCGAGAACGGCGGACCGACCCTGCATCTCGACTGACCGCCCGCCGCACGACCCAGAAAGGAAACGCTTATGAGCACCGATACGAATTGGAAAATCGCCCGCAACGAAGGCGTGGTCCGCGCCTTTCTCAAGGGCTGGGACGATCTTGATGTCGACGCCTGTATGGCCCAGTGCACCGACGATATGTGCTATCTCAACCAGCCGCTGGAGGCGATTCGCGGCAAGGCCAATGTGCGCAAGATGATCGCCTCGATCTTCGCCCCGGCCAAACGCGCCGAGTTTAAGCTACTCAACGTCTTCGGCTCCGGCGACCGGGTCATCACCGAGCGCCTGGATCAATGGGACTGGGACGGTAGCGGCACCTGGCAACTCCAACTCCCGGTGTGCGGCATGTTCGAGCTGACCGAGGGCGGCAAGATTTACGAATGGCGCGAGTATTACGACAACGAACACTGGGGCAAGAACGGCGGTCCGAGCCTCGTTCTCTAAAGGCTCACAACTTGACAATACAGGCCCACCGCACCGGTCCTAGACCTTGGGGAGAATGTCGTGCACGAGCCTCCGCATATCCCCGATGGTCTTCGCGGTTGGCGTCCCACTGAACGGCGGCCACAGGAGGGGCATTGTCAGCCCGGCATCCCGATACCGTTTGAGATTGTCCGCGATCTGCTCGGCCGTGCCGACCAGCGTTGGCGTCAGCTTGCCCCGTGGCGTCTGATCCGTTTTGTCGCGGGTAATCTCAAACGGCAGCATGCTCGAAATTTCGATGTCGTCGATGGTATGCCCGCTGCCGAGCTTCTCCAGCTCGTCTTTGATGGCGGTCCGCCAGGCAGCGATCGCTTCCGGGGTATCCATGATCCCGATCCAGCCTTCAAGGCCATACTTGGCAACGCGCGCTGCCGCGAGATCGGGCCGGCCTAAGCCGCCAAAAAACATCGGCGGCCGCGGCTTTTGGACTGGCTTCACGCCAAAGCCACATTTTGGAAAGTCGGCGAATTCTCCGTGGTACTCGAACACCTCGTTGGTCCAGATCCCCTGCATCACCTCGATCGTTTCTCTCACATGCTTGTTGCGTTTCTTATAAATATGAGCGGCGCTTGACGCGGCGAACTCTTCCGGCATCCAGCCCGAGCCGACGCCGACGTTCAGACGCCCGCCCGAGAGGTGATCCCAGGTCGCGAGTTCTGCGGCCAACACGCCGGGAGCACGATATGGCGTAACAATGATACTGACCCCCAACCGCACGCGCTTGGTAATGGCCGCCAGATACGGAATGAGCGGCATGCCATGCAGGAACTCCGCCCGCGCACTCACTGGCAGCGCCTTCGGAAATTCCGACATGAAGCCAAACGACTTTTCGAGTTCCTGGCGGTCTGAGGCTTCGGGTACCACGATACGGTCCAGTGACCACACCGAATCGAATGCAAGGTCCTCCGCTTCACGTGCCAGGTCTACGATTTCGCTGACCGTGATCTTGTCTCGAAGATTCGGCAGATACAGCGCGAGCTTCATAGTAAGGTCCCCTTTGATTGGTCGTATTCTCTACTGGATCTATCTATCGCTTCGCTGGCTCATAACGGGAGCGGGTCATTCATGCAATCCCATCTGGAGATGGGTTGCCCAAGTCTGCTGCCGCGTGCATCTTTCTGCGTGGCTCGATTATTGTCAAGTTATGGAAGCCTCATTCTCCACGCGAACGTGTATCACTATTGCGAGGGAGAAGAGGCTGGTGAAAAAAGAAGGGTTGAAGGACGATCAGCGTGTGGTGTATGTCTCGCTTACAGAAAGGGGACGAACACTCCATCAGCAGGTGGCCGAAAAAATCATCGGACATAATATCCGATTGTTCCCCAAAGAATGTCAGCAGCTCATCGAGCTCCTGATGAAAATCTGAAGCTGTTTTTTAATGGGCAACAAACATTCCCAATAGAGAGAGGAGATGAATATGGCAGCAAATCACGACTTTGAGGTCAAACAACTACTCAAGGCGTATCGGAAGGGAATCATCTCAGATGAACTGTTTGAATCAGAGATGAGCGAACTTCGGAATGACAATGGCGCGGGCGAGTACGTCTTTAACGGAAAATCATATACCAGCGAACGCGAGATGCTGGTCGCTTTTCTGGATGAATATCGCTGTGCCGAGAACTTTGCGTCGGAATATCTGGGCGGTTGGAATGATGTGAGTATGGAGGAGTGTGTCAAAGGTGGCTTGCGTACGATTCAGCAGCGCGAAGCCTTCCATGCCCGGTTGCTGGAAGCGCGGCTGAAGGAAATCGGTGGGAGCGTGCAGTGCGCGGTGCCGACCGAACAGCGCCAAAAAGAAATGGCCGTGTACGCCGCCACAGACAAGACGGATGCCGAAAAGCTCCAATACCTTGCCGATCAAATTCCAGATCTTCCCAAGGCGCTGAAATTTATCACTGACGTGATTGACCAGATTGAAGATGATCAGCAGACCAAAGAGTTGCTGCGCTCAATGGTCCAAGATGAGATGTCCAGCGGCCAGTGGTTGCTGGAAGCGAACGATCTGTTGAACGGGACGAACGCTGCTGCGTAACTGAGCAGAGCAGCGAGGGGGTATGCGTCACCAGCCCAGATGTGGATGATGACATCCGTGTCCAGGTTGGTGACGCGGCATTTTGTCCGATTGGTCATTGAGCTTCGTGTAGCACGCGCATCGTTGCCGGACCCATCAGCAGCAGTCAGCGCAGGCCATATCCCGTCTTCCTGCCTCGCTTGACCGACGCTTCCCGGCTGGTTACGCTCCCGGCATTCAATTCATAGAGGAGGGATGCGTATGGTCTATTTGTTTGCGAGCGTGAAGCTGAAATCGGGCAGCGTCGGTCAATTTACCGAGTTGCTGCAAGGCGTAACACCCGTGCTGGGTCGGCTGGGTGGTTGGAAACTGTTGGGTAGTTATTTCAATTCGATTGGTCGGATGAACACCGTGGTCGATGTCTGGGAACTGCCGGATGCGAACGCGGTTCAGTCCACCCTGGACAAAGCCGCCCAAGACCCGGAATGGCAGAAGTGGGTGCCGGTCATCGAAGAAATCGTTGAGGACGAGACGCTTCAAATTCTGACCAAGTTGCCGGTCTGACCGGAGGGCCGAGTGTAGAACCCCCTGTTTTCCCGGAGGTCGTATGTCACGTATCCCCCTTGTTGAGCCCGAACACGCCGCGCCGGAAGTCCGCGCCCTGTATGAGCGTTTTGCAGGACCCAACCTGCCGGTGCTGAATGTGATGAAGCTGTTTGGGAACCATGCCGATCTTCTGGCAGGGCTGACCGCTATTGGCTCGGCGCTGTATCATGATCCGCGGCTTGCGCCGCGCTACCGAGAGCTCGCTTACCTGCGCGCTTCGCAGCTCAATTCCTGTCACTATTGAGTGCCGACGCATGTGATGCTCGGTCGGAGCGTCGGACTGACGGATGCGGAGATGGCGGCCATGGCGGACTGGGAAACCGCGCCACTGTTTGACGCCACGGACCGCTTGGTGCTGCGTTACGCGGAAGTGTTAACTCGGGAGAATCGGGTGGACGATGCCCTGTACGCGGAGCTTGAGGCGCGCTTTCCGCGTGAGGAACTGCTGGAATTGTGCATGACCGTGGCCCTGGCCGCATTCGTGAACCGGGTGCACGCGACATTTCAGACGGACGTGGATGGCGACACCCGCACGCAGGTCGGGGACGTGTCTTTCTGTCCCATTGGCCATTAAGCGGTGGGGGCGGGTTTCACATCCGCCCCGCCTAATAGCCCAGCGCCCGCGCGGCGCCCTCCAGGACAAAGGGGATGGACCAAGCCGTGCGGGCGAGGCGAATGTCGTCACTCTGGTCTGAAGCGTATAAACCCGCCGCACTCATCCAGAAAGCGGCTGAGCGCAACTGATACAGCATGCCGTAGTACTGGCAGACTTCTTTGTCGATCTCGATTCCGGTGGCTCTCTCGTAGTCCCGAAAAAAAGCGTCCCGCTCAACGAGGTGGGATAAGAGATCACTGCCCTCTCGGTTGAGGTCGGTCAGGACATAGGCCACATCGTACATCGGGTCTCCGATGACTTGCAGCTCCCAGTCGAGCACCGCCGATATTTGATCGTTGTCGATTAACAGATTGCCGGTTCGATAGGCGCCATGGACCAGGGTCAGACGCTGCGTCGCCGGGGCGTTGGCCTTGAGCCAGCCGATGAGGTCTATCAGGATGGGATGCGGCTCCTGCCGGGAGATGTCTACCAGCTCGCACCATTTTTGGACTTCACGCAGCGCAAAATCTTTGCCTGACTCGGGGACACCCAGGAAGGACAGACCGGCCGCTTCCCAATCAATGCTGTGCAGGGTGGCCAGTGCCTGGGTAAAACTCTTCGGAAGCGTACCACGCGCGGCCGCCTCGGCGTAAAAACGCCGACCGGCCGAACCCCACGGGCTCGGACAGGTCCCGGCCACCTTTTCCATCACCAGGAAGGGTTTGCCGAGAACGCTGGTATCGCTCTCGTACCAGTACGGCTTGGGGGTCGGGAGGGGCGTGGACTCCAGACTCCGCAGAACCTGAAACTGCACCCCGAGATCGGAGAAGTGTCGCAACAACGCATTACCGGGATCGCGCCGCAGGCACAGCCCCCGTGTTTTTGAGACGCCGCCCTCGGTCCAATGCGCATCAAACAGCCAGGTTTCATGCGACCAGCCCACGGCAATGCGCTCCAGGGATTCGAGGCGCAGGTCCGAAGCGCCCGGCAGCCGTGTCTCGATATATTGGCGGATACGTTCCGCCATATCCTGATCGTCGGTCGCTTGTTGTGTCATGCAGCGTACACCATCTCGCGGTCAATGCGGGCGCGCAGCCGGGTGCGTACGCGACTGAGGAGGCTTGCAAAGCGCTCCTCGCCCAACTCGGACCGGGTTGCGTATAGGGTTTCAATCAGGCCTGACACACTCGCCGTATCGAGGTCTTGGCGGAGCGTCCGAAGCGCCTCGGCAAGGGGAGCTGGGATGGCATTCGAGGCGGTGAGCTGGCTGAGTTCTTCGCCCAGCTCGTGCAGGTCGCGTTGACTCGCCGCGGCGTGTTCGTCGGCCAGCCGCAGTTGACCGGCGAGTTTTTGCAATACCACCGCCGCCATGAAGGCTTGCGTCTTGGGGTAGGCGGCGTCAACCGACGGGCCGATATCTTTTTTGAGCGTCCGGGCGATGCGTTCCAAGAGTGCATCCGGAGCCAGTTGCACATAGTCCGCCATCAGGCCTTCCCTCCGTTTACGGTCCGGGCAGTGCGACGCATACGAGACCAACGATGCACCGGCCACATGTCCTGGTCTTCTCCATGCCCGCCCTCGCCATTGATATCCCACTGAATCAGGCTGTTGACATCGATAAAGGTGTGACGGTTGATCACGATCCGACTCAAGGGTGTCCCAACGGCCAACAGTTCGCGGCCCTCTGCATCCTGCGCCTGAATCTCGACGCGGGTGATCCAGCCGTTGCTCCCATCTCGCTCAACCCGGCGCTCGCCCTGCGTCAGTGGCAGCGTCCGCCCATCGCGGTGGAGAAAGCCATACGCGACCGGATTCCGGTCGGCCTCCACGTTGGTGACGGCGAGAAAACCGTGCTGCGTCGTGGCTACCCCGGTGACATAGGCCGCCTGCCGCGGGCGGTCCTCCCGCCGCCGGCCCCAAGTGCGGTCGCGCACGGCCAGACAATCAATCGGGATCGTTTCCCCGTGCAGAACGATTTCTCCGCTCACCCGTCCGATCTGATCGAAATGGTGCGAGCGCCCAAAGGTCGAACCCGTGCTGGTCAGCGGCTCGGGCGGCATCACGCCCTCAAAACGCAGCGCGGCCTGCAAACGCGATGCATCGCTATAGCCCAGCGCGTAGGACATGCACGGTTCGATCACCCGGATCGAAACGCCGGTCGGCAGGCTGATATCGTGCAGGTCTTGATCGCGCGGGAGTTCCAGGGCGGTGTAGTTTGCGGAATAGAGCACTTCCCAGGGTAGATGGGCTGAGTCGTCCCAGACCCAGGCCCCGCCCGCGACCGTGCCGATATTGGGCCGCGCCAGCGTATACAACCAGCCGCCCAAGCGCCGCTCCGGGTGAGAGAACGAGAACCAGGCCGTCTCCGTTGACCACCAGTCCCCGACCATCTCGTCAGAGTGAAAGCGGTCGTCGCGTTCGGTAAATATCCGCTGTTCCGCCATACTTGTCTCTTTCTCTATTTGTCTCTTTCTCTGAGCGGGGGCAGGCGATTATTATGGTACCGAGAGTGCGCTCGTATGGTTCACGATGGTGACACATTCATACGCCCGCGTACGGATTTTACCTGCCACACTGTCGTCCGGTTGTCCTCCGAAATGATCCGTCCACGTACCAAACGCGGTTGCATTGGGGAAGCGCTCAAGGACGATAAAGACACCCTGCTGGGAGCTGTGAAGGGGGGCCAGCAGTTCATACGTGCCGCCGCCGTTGTCTTTGGCATAGGCCGCTACGTCGTCCACAATTTTTGATAATTGGTCCAGGGTACAGCCTTCCTGGAGCTTGACGGTTACCATATCGTACATGGTGGAGCGGGTGGGCGGGACATGCCCAAGCAGCAGGACGAGTCCGGCCAGGACTCCGATTATGTTTTTCATTACCCCTCCCGTTTCAGGCCGTGACTTCGGATTGAGCAGCACCTGTCCGCAGCGCCGGGACGCTTTAGCGCAGATCGAAGCCTTCGTAGCCCTTGGCTGCAACGTCGGCGAATATCTCACGGTAGAGCGGCACGCCGCCGGCAAATAAGAGGAAGCGGCCGCGCACGTTTTCGGGATTGGTACTGCCGAAGAACCACGAATCCTGCATCTCATTGATGAGCAGCCCTTGGGCCGAGTCATAGCAGCGCCGAGTCCAGGCGTCTTCGGCCGCGGCGGTTGTGGTCATGGTCTCGAACCCGTGCTCGCGCATATAGCGGATGCAGTCGACGATCCACTCGACGTTGCTCTCGGCACAGCGGGTGATATTGCAGAACACCGCCGGATTGTGCGGTCCCATGACGGCCCACAGATTCGGGAAGCCCGAGAACTGTACGCCCAGGTTGGTGCGTGGCCCGTCGGACCAGTGCTCTTGCAGGCTACGCCCGTGTTGGCCACGGATATCCATCCGCAGCAGCTCGCCGGTCACGCTATGAAAGCCGGTGGCATAAATAATCACGTCGAGTTCGTGCAAGGCGCTACCGGTTGCGACTCCGGTGGGAGTGATCTTCGTGATCGGCGTTTCGCGCAGATCAACCAGGTTGACATTGTCACGGTTGAAGGTCTCGTAGTAATTCTTCTCGCCCGGACAGCGCTTGGTGCCGAAGGTGTGCTTCGGGATCAGCTTTTCGGCCAGCACCGGATCGGTGACGCGTTCGCGAATCTTGTTGGCCAGGAACGCGGCGACCTCATCCGCAGCCTGCTGTGACATAAAGGAGTCGCTGTAATTGCCCAGCCACAGCGCGAACCCGCCGCGGTCGTACAATTCCTGATAGCGGGCCAGGCGCTCCTCTTTTGGCACGTCCAGCGCGGCGCGCGTGTCCGGTTCGTGAATGAAGCCGGCCCAGGTGCGTTTGCACAGGGCGAAAATCTCGTCCGCGTTCTTTTTGAATTCCCGTTGCTCCGCTGCGGTAATCGGACGATTCCGCAGCGGAGTACACCAATTCGCGGTGCGCTGAAAAACGGCCAGCTGTTCACACTCGGGGGCGATGGTCTGAATGATCTGGACACCGGTCGGGCCGGTACCGATGATGCCGACGCGCTTGCCCGTAAAATCGACCGGTTCTTTCGGCCAGCGGGCGCTGTGCAGCGACCGTCCCGCAAAGTCTTCAACACCTGCATAGTCCGGAAACTGGTGGGCCGACAGCAGCCCGGTGGCGCAGATCACGTAGCGCGCCCGAGCCCGTACCCCGTTGTGGGTCGTAATCTCCCAGTGCTTGTCTGTTTCGTTGTAAATGACGGTCGCAACGCGGGCGCTGCACTCGATGTCACGCTTCAGATCGAATTTGTCCGCGACAAAGTGCAGATACCGCTCGACTTCCGGTTGGCCCGAGAAGTGCTCGCTCCACTCCCATTCGTCGATCAGTTCCTGGGAGAAGGAGTATTGGTAGGAATAGCTCTCGGAGTCGAAACGGGCGCCTGGGTAGCGATTCCAATACCAGGTGCCGCCGATATCGGTGCCGGCCTCGAACACCCGGGCCGAGAGGCCGAGCTCGCGGAGTTTATACAGTGCATACAGGCCGGACACGCCGGCGCCGATAACAATCGCGTCATAGTGCTGGGTCACGATCAGAACCTCCTGTGGTCAGCGATCAGTTTGCATCTCAGCCGGCGACAGACCCGGGTGGCCCTCTCGTCCGAGCACCCTGCCCGGACCGGTCCCGGCTGATTGCAGTCATCGCAAGGATGCCACCTAACCAGTTGCTCAGAGACTGTCAAGTAATGGGGAAGGAGATCGGCAAGCAGGTCGGAGAGGCCGATTTCTTGACAGCCTGAGGCGCGGGGCAGTAAAGGAGAATATCACCCACAGGAGGTGCTGTATGGCGACGGAAAGTCTGGGTCCGGTTGTGGATGCTGACGGGCACGTGCTGGAGCCGCTCGATACCTGGCAGAAGTATATCGACCCTCAATATCGAGACCGGGCCGTGCGCCTCGAACATGACGACAACGGCTGGGAAGTCCTCATGTTCGACAACAAGCCCCTGAACGTCATTCGCGGTGCGCTGGGCGCGCTGGGCGGGGTGGGCTCGGACCCCGAAGAGGCCGAAGCCTTTTTTACACCGGGTCAGCGCACGTATGCGGACGGCTGCCCGCCGGGCAGCTATGACCCGGTCCCGCGTCTCAGAGTCATGGACAGTGAGGGCATTGATATCTCCCTCCTCTACCCTACCGTCGGCATCGCCTGGGAGGGCTGGGTCGCCGACCCCAAACTCGCCACTGCCTACACCAGGGCCTACAACCGCTGGATCATCGATTTCTGTAGCGAGAATAAAAAACGGCTGTATCCGGTCGCGCATATCTCCCTGATTGACCCGGACGGCGCGGCTGACGAAGTGGTGTGGGCAAAAGAGCAGGGCTGCGTGGGGGTGTTTCTGTCGCCGGATATGGTGGCGCGCGGCTGGAAGCACTTCAACGACCCCGCCTTTGTCCGCTTCTGGGAAACCGTTCAGGACCTGGAGATGCCGGTCGGCTTTCATGTCGTCCTGCGCGACGAGCCGTCGTGGCGCGACTGGATTCAGGGCGAGGGCGATTTCGGCCTGTTCAACTTCGCCTTTCTGGCCATTGATGTCATGGCGGCTTTTACCCAGATGATTTCCCTGGGCATGTTCGAGTTATACCCGCGGCTCAAGTGTACAGTCCTGGAGTGCGGCGCCAACTGGATTTCGGCCTGGCTGGACCGGATGGACCATAAATACGAACCCCTGGCGGGGCGGTCCGTGCTCAAGCTGAAACCCAGCGAGTACTTCTATCGTCAATGCCTGGTCTCGGCCGACCCCGACGAAACCCTGACCACCCGAATTATCGAGCATATTGGAGCCGACTATTTTGTCTGGGCGTCGGACTATCCCCATATCGACTCCAACTACGGGGTGGCGGCCGAACTCAAGGAACGCCTCACTCCCTTACCTCAGGCGGACCAGCAGAAGGTCCTGGGGACGAACGCTCTGCGTTTCTATGGCATTACGACCTGATCGGCGGCGCTCTCAGTCCCGCTCAACCCAGTCATCAAGGACGGGCGGGACACGCAGATGCGCGGGCACGCGCTCCACGCCAATGCGGCGGTCCAGCTCTGCGTGCCAGTGATAAATGCGTCGCTCCTGATAGTTGAGGGGCACCCCGCGGAACCCCGGTGAGGTGATCGACTCCTGGATCGGTTCCACAAAGGCGATGTCCTCATCAACAATCCGATCGAAATTCGCAATGCGTGTCTCCCACAGCGGGTGGCGCTCGCCGCCGCCCCAGTCCGGCGCGAACCAGATGACATCCAGGATGGTGCGATCCACGCTCTGCGGCCAGAAGGCGACGGCCGGAATACCGGTCGGCGCGATCGGTACAATCATATTCGGAAATACGAGGTAACTCGGATTATGATCCCGCTCGATGGTCGTGGCCGTAGCCATCTCGGGCATACCGATAGTCCCTGGGTCAACCCAATCCGGACGCCGGTTGGGCGAGAGCATCATCGAGTGCCCATGATCCCACAGATGCACGCTGGTCCCCAGATTGTCGAAGATACGGTCGGTGGTGTGACGGTGCAATAACCGGAAGTGATACGCCTCCAGAAAATTTTCCAGCACGACCTTGTAATTGCCCCGCACCTCGACGCTACGCCGGTGGACGAGCCGTAAATCATGCAGGGGCAGGTGACGAAAATAGCGCGCGATCGGCTCAAGAAAGTGGTCCAGGGATGGGGCAGCGGGGTCTTCACACACGTGAATCCAGTTGCCCAGCAAGTCGCACCGCACGGGCACCAGGCTACGGCAGGACAGGTCCAGATTGACCCAGTCGCGTGGATCGGTCACGGCGGTGAGGGCTCCGGTCGTGTCATACGTCCAGCCGTGATAACCGCAACTGAAGTAACGGCCGGTCTTGCCGGCCTCCTGTTGCATCACCGGGGCACCCCGGTGGCGGCAGGTATTATAGAAGGCCCGAATCTGGCCGTCGGTACCGCGGATCACCAGAATGGGGGTACCGGTCCGGCGCCAGACGATGAAACTGCCGAGTTCGGGGAGTTGGTCGGTATGTCCAACGTAGACCCAGCCCCGCTTGAACAGCGCCGTGCGTTCCAGGGCAAAGAACTCCGGCTCCCAATAGCGCCCGCCGGGAATGTCGGGCAGGGCCGGAAATCCGGCCGGGGCTGCGGTTCTGCCGCGCTCAAAGGCGACACTGTCTTTCCACCGCTCGATTGTCTGCGCGTCCATACCGCGACTATACGAGGTGACGCACGGATGAGCAATTCTTTCGAGACGAGGCGGGCGTGTGTGTCACGCCTCTTCCGCTTCGGCGTAGCCGAGGCTGCGGATATCCTGCCCGTGCCCCTGCCGAGTGATGGTGTATTTGCTGACCAGATAGATCGAAATCCAGGGCAGGCTCAGGCTGAGGGCGACATGAAAAATGGCGAGATTGCGTATCGGCTCCTGCATGGCCTCCACGCTCGGATTCGGGACCGAGAAGCCGAAGGCCGACAGCAGCAGGCCCACGATGAGCACACCGCCGGCGCTGACCATCTTCTGGACCAGGGCCGGTCCTGTGGTCAACAGGCCCTCGCTACGGCGACCGGTCTGGCGCTGGCTTTCCTCCACAATATCCGCGGTCATGGAGCCGACCAGAATAAAACCCGTCACCACCAGTGACACCACGAATGCGCCGTGCAGCAGCAGCAACCACCATAACACGTCGGTTCCGTTGGCCGGAAACAACGCGACGGACACCAGCGGATCGAGCAGCCGCAGTACGACCGGCAGCGGTCCCAGTGTGGCCGACAGCAGAAACAGGCCGATGGCGGTTCGCTTCTTGTCCCGCCCGCGCGTCAGCGGATAGGCCAGCAGCCCGCAACTGATAGCAATGAACATATGCACGACCGGAAAGACCTGGACGTGCTCCGGCGTCCACTGCCAGAAGTACAAGTCATAATAGCGGTCCGTATTGCTGTGCAGACCGACGTATAACGCGAAGACCAGCCCCGCGGCGAACAGCATCAACCACGACCGGTTCGACAGCGTCTCGACGATTTCCTGACCGAGCTTACGCAGGCTGAACCCCGCGGCAGAGTCGTCCTCGGGAACGTGCAGGGCAGGAATATGCCGGTGCAGGCCGAGCGTTGAGATCATGCCGGTCGCAAAAATGATCACGCCCCCTATCCAGGCCATGTCCTGATAGCCGTCCGGGTTCAGATAGGCCCGCGAGCCCTGATACTCGGACGTCTCCGGCAACAAAAAAGCCAACGTCAACCAGGCAAACCCGGCTCCTCCGAACCAGCCGTAGGAGGTACTCCAGCCGACCAGTTGCGTCCGCTGGTCGTAGTCCTTGGTGAGTTCCGGGCCGAGGGCGCCCCGCGGGATTTCGTATAAGGTCATCGATACCCGCACGGCCACGGCCAGACACAGCAACCGCACGAACAGACCGTTCTGGCTGAGGTCGGCCGGCGGCTGGAGCAGCGCATAAAACGAGACGGCAAACGGCAGGATGCCGGCATACATGAAGGGGTGGCGGCGACCCCAGCGCGTGCGCATCCGGTCCGACCAGACGCCAACCAGCGGGTCGGTAATGGCATCAACCACCAGCGCCAGCGCCAAGGCCAGCCCGGCCAGCGCCGGGTCCAGTCCCAACACCTGATTGTAGTAGACCAGCACCCAGCCGCCGAAGACGTGGTTCTTCACGCCGCTGGCAATGGCGCCGAAACCAAACGCATTCAGGGTGCCACGGCTGGCGCGGTGGGTGTGCACGGCCGGCTACGTGAGTTCCACGCCCTCCAGCCGGCCGGTGGAACGCCAGTCGTCGAGGATACGGAAAAACTTGATGGGCCCGGCCCCGTAGGTGCCGGCGAAAAACCCGTTGGACGTATCCAGCTTGCCCTCGTTATTGTAATAGCCCGGCGTGCACTCGGCATAAAACCGCTCGGCGATACGCGCCTTGTCCTGCATCTCGGCCAGCCACATGTCTTCGGCTTCGAGCGTAGCCTCAATCCGGCCTGCGCCCCGTTGGCGGGCCTGGTCGAGGATATAGGTCACGTGCTTGGCCTGCTCGTTCAGGGCGTGCGGCACGTTGACCGACAGGGCGGTCTGGGTGAAGCCCAGGAAAAAACAGTTCGGGAAGCCGTTGGCCTGGAGTCCGAACAGGGTACGCCAGCCCTTGGACCATTTGTCGCTTAGGGAGAGACCGTTGCGACCGATGATGTCGTAGCCGGCCCGACGGGTATAGCTGGTGCCGACCTCGAAGCCGGTGGCAAAGACAATGCAATCGACTGGGTACTCGGTCCCGTTGGCCACGATGCCATGCTCGGTGACGCGCTCGACGCCCTTGCCGTCGGTATCGACCAGGGTCACATTCGGCCGGTTGAAGGTCGGCAGGTATTCGTCGTGGAAGCAGGGCCGTTTGCAGAACTGCCGGTACCAGGGCTTGAGGGCTTCAGCGGTGTCCGGGTCGTTGACGATTTCCTCGGCCCGCGCACGTACCTGACTCATCTTCTGAAAGTCGAGCAGCTCCATGAGCTGGCCCTTCTCCCGTGAGGTAAGACGCCGGCCCAACTCGCGCGATGCCGTCTTGGCGGCAATGCCGGTCAGGTTGCGGAAAATCTCGGTCCAGCCGTCAGACACGAGGTCTTCGTCCTGGTCGCCTCCGCTGACCAGAATATTGAAGTTGTCCATGCGCCGCTGCTGCCAGCCCGGTTCGAGTTGCTCGGCAAAGTCCAGTTCGGTTTCCCGGTTGGCGCGCACGTCGATGGACGAGGGGGTGCGCTGGAACACATAGAGATGCTGAGCCCCCGCGCCGAGATGGGGAATGCACTGCACCGCGGTCGCGCCCGTGCCGATGATGGCAACGCGTTTATCGGCCAGACCGGTGAGATTCCCCTCCGAGTCGCCGCCGGTATAGTCATAGTCCCAGCGGCTGGTGTGGAAGGTGTGGCCCTTGAAGCTGGTAATGCCGGGGATGCCGGGCAGCTTGGGCCGGTTGAGCGGCCCGTTGGCCATGGCCACGAACTGCGCCCGGATGGCGTCACCCCGGTCGGTATGAATAATCCAGCGCCCGCTCGTGTCGTCCCAGCGCATTCCGCTCACCCCGGTTTGGAGGCAGGCGTTTTTGTACAGGTCGTAGTGGCGGGCGATGGCCTTGCTGTGTTCAAAAATCTCTGGCGCGTACGAGTATTTATGTTTGGGAATATAATTCAGCTCTTCAAGCAGCGGCAGATAACAGTACGACTCGACATCACACATGGCACCGGGATAGCGGTTCCAATACCAGGTGCCGCCAAAGTCGCCGGCTTTCTCAATGACTCTGATATCGTCAAAGCCGGCCTCACGCAGCCGGCCGCCCATCAGCAACCCGCCGAAGCCGCCGCCGATGATGGCCACCTGTACTTCGTCGTGAAGCGGGTCGCGCTCGACCCACTCGGTATACGGATCGTCGGTGTAGCTGGCGAATTCGTCAGCGACTTCCTGGTATTGGGCGTTGCCTTCCTCGCGCAGCCGCTTGTCGCGCTCGTAGCGATATTTGGCCCGCAGTTCGTTCGGGTCAAAGCCTAATTTGTCTTTTGGGTTACCCTCCAACAGGTCGATGCTCATGCGTGTCTCCTCGGTCCTATATGGCATTGATTCCGCAACCGGTTGCTCGACATAATGAGCGAGCAGTCTAAAGAATATCCGGCGGTGCGTCCATTGGGCCACCGCTGGAGGTCCCGCTGTTGGAGGATACCCACGTAAGTCAGACCGCAGAATACGATGCCATCGCCGCAGCCTACCAGGACTCCAAGCGACTACCGTTTCGAGAATATGTCGAGCGCTATACCCTGTTCGACATGCTGGGCGATGTTCGTGGCAAGGTGGTGCTGGACGTTGCCTGTGGCGAGGGATTCTACACACGCCTACTCAAACAGGCCGGGGCCGCGGAGGTCACAGGTGTCGATATTTCCGCGGCGATGATTCAACTGGCGGAAAAAGAAGAACGACGGCACCCCTTGGGCTGCCGCTATCTACACCGGGACGTGGCGCAGTTTGAGCCGTCCGGACCGGTTGACGTGGTCGTGGCCATGTATCTGCTGAGCTACGCCAGCAGCCGGGCAATGCTCTGCCGCTTCGGCCAGGTCTGTTATGCGGCGCTGCGACCGGGCGGGCGGCTGGTCGGTATCAAAGACAACAGCCAGAGTCCTCTGGTGAGCAGCGCGTCGCTGGCAAAATTAGGCTTGCTCTGTCCGGGCGCCCGCAGCCCCTTGCCCCGACTGGCCGCCAAGCTCGCCGCTGTCAATCTCGGCCACTGGCTCCCCCCCTCTTCGGCCGGCCCGCCTCGGCCTTTGCCCCCCTCTTCCTCGGCCGACGCGGCACTACGCAGCACCCGTCCCGAGAGGGGAGAAGAAGGGAGCGCCCCGGTTGTATCGTGTCTGCGGGGTGCTCTTGGAACGACTTATTATCAAACCCTGTTCTTCTCTAATAAACGTCCCCAGAAAATATAGGGGGGGGTCTCTGACCTGAATGCAATAAAATCAATACCTTATTGAACCACAAGGTGCCTTTTTGTGCACAATTGGGCGGCGTATTGAACCGTGAAATGTCTTTTGGGGCGTAGTTTGATGGCTTGTACGACCGATAGGAGCGCCGTATACGTTGCCTCTACACCATGATGGTCCCATCTACAGTTCATAATCAGCCATCTGGTAAACAGCGTTCTATGCCTGGGGGCCGCTCGCGTTGCGCTCATCGCGGCTGCGGCTGTCGAGCCGGAATGTATGCTCTCATTGTCCTGTATTCAATCCCGGCATTCCCCGCACTCCCCGCTCGCTGTCGGGGCGCCGGTCCTCCCGCCCCCCAAGGGGCGGGCGGCAACGCGGGCTCACGTCAAACGCCAGTATGGCCGCTGGCGCCAGATCGTCGAGACCAGCAAGGGCCTCCTCACGCGCCCCTTGGGCCGGCACTGTCCGGGCACCCGGACCCCCCACGGCTTGCTGACGCGCAGCGCGGCCAAGCTGGCTGCCGGCAATCTCGGCCTGTGGCTTCATTACCGCTTCGGACGGCCCGCCTTAGCACTCACCACCCTCTTCCCTGGCTCATAATTGACAGCACACGTCCAGGGAGGGGAGAGACGCGCTACACAGCATCGGAATTTGCTCTAGGGAATCGTTCTTGCCAGACGGAAGCCGAGGCTGATGTTGCGGTCGCGCGGTGTATGTTGCCGTGCATGTCATACAGCCCCCACTGGTTGGGCTGATAACTCCCGAACGGGGCAGGTCCGCTGGCAACACCGTCTGAACAGGTCGTGTTCCGCCACGCCAGATCCGTGCTGCTATCGGCGTGGTTCGCATACTGGCAGAGTTCGGACTCCGCATCGCCAAAGTGGTACCGGGTCTGCGTCCCGGCCCGGGCCGCGTACTCCCATTCGGCTTCGGTCGGTAGCCGGTAGGTCGTCTCCCCCGTCCGCGTGTTCAACTCCGCAATAAAGGTCTCGACCTCCTCCCAGGAGATCCCCTCCACCGGGCAGGTATCGCCGCAGTTACGGAAGAACGACGGATTGTCTCCCATCACCGCTCGCCACTGCGCTTGGGAGACTTCGTACTTTCCCAGATAAAACGGCTGGCTGATCGTCACCTGGTGGAGTGCTTCGTCCTCTTCATGGTCCTCCGCTTCCGCCGGTGAGCCCATTTGGAACGTGCCCGCCTCAATCCGCACAAATTCCATCGCCAGACTGTTAATCAGGTCCGTGCCCTCCGGCCCGAGCACCATTTCCAGGCGTTGCGTGCTCTGGTTCCACTCAAACCGCACACTTTTCCCAGGCGACAGAAAATCCAGTACTCGAACCTGGGCGTTCGCCCCTTTCACAAACTCCTCCCCGGTGGTCGCCACCTCGAACGTACTCCGCGCAAATTCCATCTCACCATCGTAGGCTACGGCGGTGTGAGTCCCATCATCCAGATGCACCCAGTTCTGGACTGTACTAAAGCCGTTGTCTGTGTCGCCACACACCCCGGCGGTATCGGATCGCTCATTGCCGTACGGCAGGGGAATCGGGTCTCTATCGTTAAATTGGACTATAATCGTCCCGCTGGCCTCACACTTCCAGCCCGAGATGACCCCGATGCCCGACAGTTTGGCTCCATTGCCGGGAATCTCAAGCGTCGCGGTATGTACCAGAGCCGGAGCCAGAACAACGAGGCCGCAGAGACGGAGCAAGAAATGCATCAAGTCCTCCTCATCTAGCGATGAATGGGGTTCGATATAGCACGCGGTCTCGGCGGCTTCACTGGGGGTCACCATATCATTCCACTCTCGTCATGCCGGACTTGATCCGGCATCCAGAGGGCTTGGGCTGTGGGCCTGGCTCCCGACTTTCGCCGGAATGACAGGAGGGGTCGGCTGGCTGTACAGAGGCGTGCATTGCTCTAGGTTTTTATCATGGGCCTGTATACTATGCGGCCATTAAGGTACTGGACAGGGAGGTGATTCCCCCTCACCCTACCCCTCTCCCTCCAGGGGAGAGGGAGGAAGATAAAGGAGCAGGGCTATGCGACTCCAACTGGCGCTCAACGTTCGTGACCTCAATGAGGCGGTCGAGTATTACTCGAAGCTGTTTGCCGTCAAACCGCACAAATTGCGAGATGGCTATGCCAATTTTGCGATTGATACGCCGCCGCTCAAGCTGGTCTTGTTCGAGAACCCGGATGCTGAAGAACGCCTGAATCATCTCGGGGTCGAGGTGTTTGATGAGGCGGAGGTTGCCTCTGCGGCGGCGCGGTTCGAGGCCGCGGGTATCACGCCCGAGGTCCAGCGCAAGAAGACGTGTTGCCACGCGACTCAGAACAAGGTGTGGGCCTTGGAACCGCAGGGGCTGCGCTGGGAATGGTATCGGATCACCGACGATGAGCCTGTGGAGTGAGATATGAGCTCGATGAATATGGAAGAGCTGGCAAAACGCCTCCAGGTGTTGGAAGACATTGAGGCGATCAAAAAAATGAAGGCTGAATTCCATGCCCTGTGTGATGAGGGCTATCAAGACCTGGACGGGATCATGGATTTCTTTGTCGAGGATGGGGTGTGGGACGGAGAGGCGTTTGGCACGTATGCAGGCCGGGCCGCTATCCGGGCGCTTTTTGCGGACGTGCCGAAAACGCTGCCGTTTGTCCGCCATCAGGTCATGAATCCGATTATTGAGGTTGACGGCGATACCGCGACTGGCCAGTGGTATTTATTCCAGCCGAGCACCATGGTCGGGGACGAGGGGGCGCAAGCCGTCTGGGGCTCAGCCAAATACGACGAGACGTATGTCCGGGTGGATGGGAAATGGAAGTTCCAGCGGCTCGGGGTCACATTGGGATTCTGGACGCCATACGACCAAGGCTGGGCGAAGAAGTGGACGATCCTGGATTAGAGGAAGGAAAGATACATGGATAAACCGTCGGGCATCATGGAAAAGCCCCTGATTGACCCCCTGAGCTGGCTCTCTCCATCCCCCAAGCCGCAAGCGTATTACGATGCCATCAAACAGAAGTTTGCTGAGGAGCGGAATCTCCGGCTGAGCTACCGCCCGGAAGGCACGGCACAATATACCTCTGACCTGACCGGGGTACTGGCGCAATACGAAGATGACCCCTACGGCGGCCCGATCGTCCCGCGTGAGCCCCTCAACGATCAGGTGGAATGCCTGTTTATCGGCGGCGGCTTTTCCGCTCTGCTGACCTCTGCCCGGCTGCGCAAATGTGGAGTGGAGAGCATCCGTATTGTGGAACGGGGAGCCGATGTGGGCGGCACCTGGTACTGGAACCGCTACCCAGGCGTGGCGTGCGACGTACCGTCGTACGACTATCTGCCGCTGCTCGACGAGATGGACTATGTGCCCAAAGACCGCTTTGCCAAGGGGCCCGAGATTTATGCCCACTGTCAGGCCATCGCCAAGAAATACGACCTGTACAAGTCAGCGGTCTTCCAGACGACGGTCACGTCCACGGTATGGGACGAAGAAGAAGAGCTGTGGCATATCCGAACCGACCGGGGCGACCATATGCGAGCGCAGTTCGTGATCTGTGCCAATGGTACCCTGTCCAAGCCCAAGCTGACCAGGATCGCCGGCATGGAGTCCTTTCAGGGCCACTCCTTTCACACTTCGCGTTGGGACTATGACTATACCGGGGAAGACCTGTCGGGTCTGGCGGACAAAGTCGTCGGGATTATCGGCACCGGGGCGACCGCGGTCCAGGCGGTTCCCGGCTTGGGGGAGGCGGCCAAGGAATTATACGTCTTCCAACGTACCCCATCCTCAATTGACATCCGCGACGATCATCCGACCGACCCCAACTGGGCCCGGCAACTGAAACCCGGCTGGCAGACCGAGCGGCGGAACATGATGCGTAAAATCATGGACCCCCAGTTGACCGAGGAGCAGAAGGCCCAGCGCGCCGCCCTCCCCCGCGAGGAGATTATCCGTCGGCAGGAGAACGCCAATATCGATTACATGCTGCGTATTCACCAGCGCATCGACGAGATCGTGCAAGATCGGGCGACCGCCGAGGCACTCAAGCCGTGGTATATGTTCATGTGCAAGCGCCCGTGCTTCCACAACGACTACTTGCCGACCTTCAACCGGCCCAACGTGCATCTGGTCGATACGCACGGCAAGGGTATCACCGAGATCACTGCAAAGGGGCCGGTGTTTGAGGGCACACAGTACGCGCTCGACCTGCTCATCTATGCCACCGGCTTTGAAGTCCAAAAAACCGGGATTTACAACCGGATCACGGGCGTGGGCGGGCGCGACCTGACCGACAAATACAGCAGCGGTATCCGTACTCTGTTCGGTCTGCATACGCAGGGCTATCCAAATCTGTTCATCATGGGCGGCTATCAGTCTTCGTTCCAATTCAATCTGACGGATATTCTCAACACCGAGGGCGATCATATCGCGGCCTGCATCGACTATGTCCGCCGCAACGGCTATCGGTCGATAGACCCGACTCCCGAGGCCGAGGAGTGGTGGGTCCAGGAAGTCATCAAGCACCGGGGTAAGACCAGCCGCAACCGGGACTGTACGCCCGGCTACTACAACTTCGAGGGCGAGTCCAACCGCCGGCAGGACGGTAACTACAACGGCGGCTTCCATCGCTATGTGCACTTCATGCAGGACACCCGGCAGAAGATGGACGAGCACTTCGTCTTCACCAGGCAGGAGTAAGCGCAACCCGTTCTGTTCGTCTGGGACGTTGAGTTCGCAAACACAAAGGGGAGAAAGCCATGCGCGACAATTCCCGGACCGCTCCGACCACGGACACTCTGCTTGAGCGCGCCCGCGAGATCGCCCGGCTGGCGGCTGAGCAAGCGCCAGCCATCGAACAGCAGCGCCGCCTGCCCGATGAGTTGATGCAGGCGCTGAAGGACTCCGAATTGCTGCGTGTCCTCCAGCCCGCCCACTGGGGCGGCTATGAGCGAGATTTGCGCACCTTCCTCCGGGTCGCGACCGAGATTGCCAGGGGCGATACCTCAACCGGCTGGGTGTACTGTATTCTCGGCATCCACAACTTCTGGATCAGCTACGTTGAACCGGAACTGCAAGAGGAACTCTGGGGGAAAGATTCGAGCGTGCTGATGGCCGACTCCTTTGCCCCCACGGGGTCTGCTCAAGAGGTCTCGGGCGGATACCAGCTCGACGGCCAATGGAGTTTTTTAAGCGGCTTGTGGTGTAGCGATTGGGTCGCGGTCGGGGCTCGGGTGCCGCCCCAGCCGGACGCGCCAGCCGAGTGGACGATGATGTTCGTTCCCAAGACGGATTATCGGCTCGACGACCGCTGGCATGTCGTCGGCCTGCAGGGCAGCGATAGTAATACAGTCGTGGTTGAGAACGCCTTTGTACCCCACCACCGGGTCTACTGGTTAGAGCGAGCAGAACGGACCGGGACGTCGCCTGGGCAACAACTGCATCCGAACGCCTTGTATCAACTCCCCTTTATCCCCACCCTGGGGGTCTCGCTGCTGCCGACGGCCATTGGCTCGGCCCGCGCGGCCATTACCCATTTTCAGGAGTGGACGCGAACCCGCACCCCCGTCTACGGCCCAGGCGAGACCCCCCTGCCCGGCACGGCCAGTGCCCATATCGCTTTGGCCGAAGCCGCCACCACAATCGAGGCGCTGGAAGGGCTGATGATGCAGAACACGGAAGAACTCGTGACGGAGTATGGACAGCCGGGCCGCGTCCCGAGCGCGCAGGAGCGGGCCAAGTATTATGCCTGGCGCAGCTATATCGTGCGGCAGTCCGCCCGCGTGGTTGATCGGCTGTTTGAACTGAGCGGCGGTCGCTCCCTGTATCTTCAGCATCCGGTCCAGCGCATTTGGCGTGACCTGCATGCGGTCAGCCAACATATCGCCCTCCACTATGAGGCCGGGCTGGAAGCCTATGGCCGCACTCTGGTCGGGCTGCCGAGCGGATCACCGCTGTAGATACGAATGGTACACAGGACACGCGTACCAGGGCAATGCACCATGGTGCGGTTCGTGGAAACTTTGGAAATGGGTATCAGCCTGAGGACAACGCAAAAAAGAGGGAGAACACGATGAGCATGACAGATCGACTCGACCCGGAGCTGGCCGCGCCGCTCGAAACCTTTCTTCACCTGACCGGAGGCGGGCTCAACCTCCACGATATCCCGGCCACTCGGCGCACGATGGATGAGCTGGCTGCGGCACAAATGGCCAAGGCAGCCCCCATCACAGGCATTACCACCGCGGACCGGCAGGTGCCCGGACCTGACGGAGAGGTGTTCGTCCGCATTTATCAGCCAGAGGATCGGCCTGACACGCTGCCGGCGCTGCTGTGGATTCACGGTGGCGGCTATGTGCTGGGTAGCGTTGAGCGGGACGACCTGCTGGCCACCCATCTGGCCAAAGTCGCGCAGTGCGTGGTGGTCTCGGTTGAGTACCGGCTCGCTCCTGAGCATCCCTTCCCGACTCCGGTCGAGGATTGTTATGCCGCGCTCAAGTGGCTGGCCACCCACACCGACGAACTCGGCGTTGAGCCCGCCCGGATTGCCATTGGTGGGGCGAGTGCGGGTGGGGGGCTGGCGGCAGGGCTGGCACTGTTGACGCGCGATCGGGGCGAAGTCGAGTTGGCTTTTCAACTACTGATCTATCCCATGATTGACGACCGCAACGTCGCTCCTGCCAGCGAGACGTTATCCGATACCTTTGTGTGGACCCGGGAAAACAATCGTATGGGTTGGCACGCCTACCTGGGACAAGAACCCGGTGGAGCAGACGTGTCACCGTATGCTGCGGCCGCGCGAGCCAGCGACCTCACGGGCTTAGCGCCGGCCTATATTCCGGTGGGTGACCTCGACCTGTTCCTGGACGAGAACATCGAGTACGCCCAGCGTCTGCTGGCGGCGGGAGTGCCGACCGAACTGCACGTCTATCCGGGCGGCTATCACGGTTTTAACGGCTTTGCTCCTGGTGCGGACATCGCCCAGCGCTTTAATAATGAACGCGACGAGGCGCTCAAGCGCATCCTCCACCGTTAATCGAACCAGTGGATGGGATTGCGGCGCTCGACCTGGCCCAGCATGATTGAGGCCGTCGTATAGCCCAGCAGGCATTGCAACGGACGGCTCAAGGCCCGCACGGTCTCCAGCGGAATGGATAAATAGGCGTTCTCCTGCTGGCGTAACCAGGCGCAGCAGTAGGACAACGACAGGGCACGGCGTTGATGGTCGCTGGTATTGGCGCCCCCGCCGTGCCACAATCCGCCGTCAAAGAGCAGTACTGATCCGGCCGACATGACGATATTGATCGGCGGTATCACCGGAGCCTTTTCCTCCGCAGCGATGTGACTGCCGGGTAGCAGCTCGGTGCCGCCGTTGGCTGGGGTATAGGCATCAATGGCCCACAGGGCGCCAACCATGAGTGGTGGGCGCGGGCGCGGCAGGGGGTAAACGCTGTCGTCTCGATGCAGCCCCTGGGAGGTTTCGCCGGGCAGCAAGGTGATACCGGTCGCGGAGCTGAGCTGAATCTGACTGTGCAGATAGCCTTCGATAATGGCGAGAATTCGTGGATGGGTGCACAGGGCATCAGCGCTACGCATTTTCTTCATGACATTGTAAATGCGTTTGGTACGGAAGCCTTCGAAGTCGGTTATGCCTAAAGGGGTGGTGGCGTGAATCGTGTCCATCTCCGCTCCGATTTCCACCACCGTGTCCGCACTGAGCAGCCCCTCAAGAATGAGATAGCCATCGTGTCCGAGGGTATGAATCTCTGCCGAGACCGCTTCCCGCTCTTCCGGACCAGAGAGGCCCTTGAGCCGTTGGGTATCGCGGACACCGGCATCGAATGGATTCCCCGCCTTGCGGGCACTCAACTCACTCATGGTTATAGCCCTTCCAGCCTCAGATATGTGAAAGTACGCGGCCTGCGTAGGGGGCTATATTCAATACCAGAGCCTGTCAAGTTCTGAGGGAGCGCGACGCTTGATGTAGGTCAAATATGACGATCCTCATACGAGAGTGCTGGAAAAATTCTGATACCCCTATCGAACCCTGTCCGAATATGATTTGTAATGCACTTACCCGGCTGTATGGCTGCTGGGTTGTTGTGTTTATTTTCTTGCCAGAGGAGGCAATTGTCGTGATGAAGTTATTTGTTGGGAATCTCTCATGGGACGCTACCCCGGCTGATCTCGAAGCGTTATTCGGCGAAATCGGGGCGGTCGCCTCAGCGAATATTATTACCGATAGGGAGAGCGGGCGCTCTCGCGGGTTTGGCTTTATTGAAATGGAAAACGACGAGGAAGCCCGAACGGCGATTGAGCGCTTTCATGACTATGAGTTTATGGGGCGACCCCTGACGGTCAACGAAGCCCGACCCAGGGAGCGCCGCGAACGTCGGTGGTAGGGGTATGCCAGGAAGAGCAAAACCAACCAGTTTTCTCAAGCGCCAACGGGAACAGTACCGTCAGCAAAAGCAAAAAGAGAAAGCGGAGCGCAGGCGCGAGGCCAAGGCCCGAAAAGCGGCGAACCCTCGCGCTGAGGGAGACGAGGATCCCGATATTGCCGGGATTCGACCCGGCCCGCAGCCTCTTCCCGATCAGTGGAATGTGGTTGAGGAAGAGGAAGGGAAAGAGGAGTAAGCCTGCCTGATTGCAGCGCCTCAATTCCGCTGAGGTGCTGACCGGTCCAGGGTGTTCTTCATATCCGCGCCGTTCTTTCACACTGCTGCCAACCCGCTGACTGAGAGACGGGCGAGTATAGACAGCCCCGTTCCCAGGGGCAGCGTGTGGCCCGCCCTCGGGCGCAATCTGCTCGACCCGCTGTTTTTCGTGTTGTTTGGGACTGCCGTGTACAAACGGCGTCCTATAGGAATGGTTCCAACTCGGCTGCCCGCGTTGGGATAGCTGCCCGCGCATGGTCAAGGCGCTGTTGGCGCTCGGCTTGACGGACGAGATCAATATCCTGGACGGCCACAGCGTGCTGTTCGAGGAAGGTCCGGGCTTGTCGGCGCTGCTTAAGCCAGGCCTGACTGACATACCAGACTTCTTGTTCACCGACGGCAATGCGGGTGTCCTGACTTTTCCATACCAACCAAGACAGGGCGTAGGACCAGTCGATCACAGTGGATTGCTTCCAGCCCGAATCCGGGAGGGGGCGAATATCCAGGCCGTCCCACTGGGTGGTGAGGCCCTGCGGCTGCCCGTATTTATTCACCACGGCCAAACGCACGGGAGCACGGTATTCCAGGTCAGAGAGTTCGGTATCGTCGGTCTCAAGCGCATGCTGGACAGCTTCGGGTATTAACTCGATGCCAAGCGCATACAAACCGAGACTGCGATCAATCCGAAAGGTCACAGTCCGCGTTTGCCAGGTAGCGTACAACACAATTTCGGGACCCGAGCGGATGGTGGCCGCGGCTTTCAGGCTTTCATCCGCTGCGCGTTCAAGGCCGGGTAATTGTTCTACTTGCGCCAGCGTTGACTGCCACTCCGCACCGAGCGGGAGGCGTGCTGCCGATTGGGCGTATGCCAACGAGAAGATACTCCCCAGCAGCAGTATCATACTAAACAAGCGGAGCGGCATAAAAAATCTCTCACATTTTCCGATGGGCTTCCCATAAGGGCCATCAATAGCCATCAAAGTGGGCGATCCGCTCGCGGTGATAGGCGGCAGCGCCAAAGGCGAACTCGTTCCACTTGGCCCGCTTGAACCAGAAGTGCATATCGTGCTCCCAGGTAAAACCGATCCCGCCGTGCATCTGCACCGCCTTGTTGGTCGTACGCGTATAGACCTCAGACAGACGCGCCTTGGCAACGGACGCCGCACGAGACGCATCGCTGGCGCGCGTGTCAAACGCGTAGGCGGCGTACCAGACCAAAGACCGGGCCGGTTCGATCTCGCTCACCATTTCGGCCGCCATGTGTTTGAGGGCTTGGAAGGAGGCAATCGGCCGGTTAAACTGCTCGCGGACTTTGGTGTACTCGACGGCCATATCGAGCGCTTGTTGGGCACCCCCAAGACCGTCGGCGGACAGGGCAACACAGGCCAGGTCTTGAAGCTGGGCCAGCAGTTTCCAGCCTTTTCCTTTTTTACCCAGAAAGCTGGAGATTGGCACCTCCTTGAACTGCACCTCATACACCCTTCGCGTCCGATCAAAAATGTCCAGCGGTTGTATGGTCAGGCCAGGGGCGTCTCGCTCGACCAGCACCAGACTGATGCCTTTTTCGCCTTTTCCACTGGTGCGGACGGCCACGACAAAAACGTCGGCAACAGCGGCAAACGGGACAAACATCTTGGTGCCGCTCAGCATGTAGCCGTCACGTTTTTTCCTAGCCTTGAGGCTAATACCGGCAGCATCCAGGCGGTCGCTGGCTTCAAGGAAAGCCAGGGTACCGATGGCTTCACCTGAGGCGAGCCGGGGTAACCAAGCCTTTTTCTGAGCAGAGCTGCCACCACGCATCAGGGCGAAGGTGGCCAGGGCGGAAGAAAACAGAAACGGGCCCGGCACTACGGCCCGGCCCATCTCTTCGAGCAGCAGGGCCATATCGAGCAGCCCAAGCCCGAGCCCGCCGAATTTTTCCGGAACGAGCAGGCCGGTCCAACCCAGCTCTACCATTTTCCGGTGCAATTCAGGGGAAAACCCATGCTCGTCGTCCAAGAGCGCCCGCACGAACTGGGGGGAGCATTCTTGTGCGAGAAATTCTCGGGCTGAGCGCTGGAGCAGGTCTTGTTCTTCCGATAAGCCGAAGTCCATGATGATTCCCTGGAGTGCACGTTAGCGCGACTTGGGCATGCCAAGCCCACGCTCGCTAATGATATTCTTCTGAATCTGAGACGTCCCGCCCCCAATAATAAGACCCAGCGTGAACATAAACTCATACGGCCAGATGCCATTGTCGATCACGTGTGAGACCCTCCGGTTGAGCGGGGCGTAGGAATTCATGATCTCGAGGGCCAGCGCGCAAATATCGTGGTTCAGTTCGGTTCCAACCAGCTTGTTCACCATGGCGCCAATGCCGGGCTGCCTGCCTTTGGTGGCATCCGTGAGCTGCCGAAAAGAGTGGTATTTCATGGCCTCGACCCGAGTTGTCAGGTCGGCCAATTGCTGACGGATGGTCGGGTCCTGCGCCGCGGGCTGGCCGTATCGGCTATGGCTGCGGGCCAGGCGGATGAGATTTTGCAGCATGAGCTGGGTGCGGGTCGTCGAGCCCAACATATTACGCTCATGAAACAGGGTGGCGTTGGCGACCAGCCAGCCCTGGTTGAGTTCGCCGACCAGATTCTCCCGCGGGACGCGCACATCCTCAAAAAAGACCTCGTTAAATCCGGCGTCGCCGGTCATTTGAACTAGAGGGCGGACGGTGATCCCCGGTGTCTTCATATCAATCAGAATATAGGAGATGCCGCGATGCTTGGGCGCATCCGGGTCGGTCCGCACCAAACAGAACATCCAGTCCGAGAACTGAGCCCCGGAGGTCCAGACCTTTTGGCCGTTGACGATGAATTCGTCACCAACGAGTTCGGCTCTGGTCCGCAGCGAGGCCAAGTCCGAGCCCGAGCCGGGCTCAGAATAGCCCTGGCACCAAATTTCTTCAGCGCTGAGGACTTTGGGCAAATAGCGCTGTTTCTGCTCCTCGGAGCCGACTTGCAGCAGAGTGGGACCGAGCATGGTCAAACCGGACGCGCCGATCAGACCTGGCGCGCGAGCCAGGACCAGCTCTTCATTCACAATGGTCTGGCGCATGATGTCGGTATCGCCCTGACCGCCGTAGGCTTGTGGCCAGCCGAGAGCGACATAGCCGGCCTCATACAGCCGGCGCTGCCAGTCCTTGGCACGTTGAATGCGCTGCGGATCGTTGGGCGGCAGGTCGCTCAGGGTTTTGTCTTTTTTCGGAACGTTGGCTTTGAGCCAGGTTCGCACCATTTTCCGAAGCGACTCGTCCTCTTTGGAATATGCCAAGTCCACGGAGTGTCCCCCTTCAATACCTAGAGATTATATAAGCGCTTGGCGTTCTCGCCGATGATTTTTTGCTGGGCATGGGTCGGGAGTTTTGCACACGAGGCTTTGACTTCATCGACCACACCGGGAAAGGTGCAGTCGAAGTGGGGATAGTCCGACCCCCAAATGACACACTCCTCAAGCCCCAAGTCGGCAATACTGCTCATCGTGCTCTCGTCCGGGTCCATGGAGATAAAGCACTGCTCGCGAAAGTGCTCGCTCGGTCGCTTTTTGAGCCACGGGACATAATGGCCCATGGTGTCAAAATGGCTGTCCATCCGGTCCAGCCAATAGCCGAGCCAACCGACCCCGGACTCCAGAAAGGCGACCTTGAGGCTGGGAAACTGCGAGAGCACGCCACCACAAATAATATCCATACAGGCTCCCTGCTGTTCCCAGGGATGACAGACCATATGGAAAAAGAACGGGTCCTTATAGCGCTCTTGGCCAAGGGTCGGCATTTTGGTGCCGAAACTGCCATGAATGGCAACCGGCACGTCGAGTTCCTGGGCTGCTTGCCAGAGGGGATAATAGGCCGGATCGTTGAGCCGGCGACCATTGAACGGATTGGGGCGCACAAAGACGGCACGCATGCCCAGCTCTCTAACAACGCGACGCATTTCGATCACGGCCGTCTCGACATCCTGTAGAGGCAGCGGTGCCACGCCGTAAAAACGCTGCGGGTAGGCTTTGCAGAAGTCGGCTAGCCAGTTGTTATAGGCCCGACAGGCCGCGGCCGCCACCTGAGGATCGGTGATATCGCCGTAGATGAGCCACAGCGTCGGGTAGAAAAAGGCGATCTCAATGCCTTCGAGGTCCATGTCTTTGATCCGTTGGTGCGGATCGTAGCCGCCGGGGACAATTTCGTCCCAGGACATCGTGCGCGCCCGGTGGGCGTCTGACATGCCACCCGGTGTGCAGGCCGCGGCAATCGCCATATTACGATCGCGCCGTAACTCGCCGTTAATTTTAAGACAGTCTACCCCTTCCGCATCCTTTGCGATCTGAATCACCTGGGCCCGATAGGCCGGCTCGGTATATTCTTCCCACACGCGCGGCGGCTCAAGCAGGTGTCCGTCTGCGTCAATGATGGTTGCCATGACTCCCTCCTGTAGAGTGATATACGCCTGCGGTTATTGGGGTGGCCCCGGCGGCAGGACGCGCACATGATTGCTGATCCGCTCGTATGCCCCACCCTCTTCTACCAGCCCTTTTAACGACACCACACAACACTCTTCCTTGTCGCTCAATTCCTGCCAATCAACGGATTGAGGGGGAATGCCGATCTTAATGATGACGGTATCGACCGACAGGATGAATTCCTCTAGGGCGGCAAAAATCTTCACCTGCGGCTCCAGCGGAGAAACCACGATTTCCTTGTAAGGTAAAGGCAGGCGTTCCTCGGGGGCGAGCTCATAGTCCAGCGTAATACGCAGGATATTTTCAGCCGGACGGGTAAGTTTCGCATTCGAGATTTCGATAAGCGGTTTGTACACCTCAGGCTCGGAGCAACCACCCACGAGAACAATAAGCGGCAAGAGACAGAATATAAGGAACCTAGGCATAGGATATTTTCCACATCTTTTTTCGTGCTTGTGCCTTATCACGTGGATGTGGGGAAGAAAAACCCGCAGTCAGGATTTTATGAAGTGGATTGCCTCTCAGGTGTGGTCATGGACCGGGCGGGCTCTTGCTTCAAGGCTTGATTGCGGTCGCGTAGAGCACGTTCGCTTCGACTGCCGTCACGCCATTGGCCCGGATAAAGGCGAGGTTGGCCTGGCGAACCTGCTCACGCTCGGCCGGCTCCAACTGCTCAAGCGTCCCTCTGTACCCCGAGCCGAGGACGGCGGTCCACCAGTCTTCCGGTGAGCGAAGGGAATGAACGCCGGTCTCGCTGACCACCTGTACGTCGCGGATGCCACCCTCTTCCAGCATGGCCCGAAGAGAGCCGGGATCGGCGATACGATCCCAGGGGTTGAAACCTTTGTAGAGCTCAGGGCGGACCGCCGCAACGGCCTCCCAAAACGCCGTGTTGGCAGGCTCAAAGAAATGCGACCCCCAGGTTGTGATGGCGAGCACTCCGCCTGGAGCGACCATACGCCAGAGTTCCCTGACCGCCCCCGGCATATCGGGGACAAAGAATATGCCGAACACACAGACCACGGCATCGAAGTGGCCGTCGGGCAGGTCGAGGTCTAACATATCACCCGCCCGGAACTCGATATTCTTGGCCCTCTGGCGGGTGGCCTTAGCGCGCGCCAACTCCAGTAGCCCCTCGGCAAGGTCAACTCCGAGCACGGAGCCGTTGGGCGCCACCCTTTTCGCCGTGGGTATTGCCGACGCCCCACTGCCGCAGCAAACGTCGAGGCAGCGCGCGCCTGACGACAGGTCGATCCGATCGATCGTCCGGCGGCCGAAGCGGTCCCAGAACGAGTTGGCGCTCAGGTCGAAGGCGTCGGCCGCCGCGTTATAGGTCTGGGCTGCTTTCGTCTTGGCCTCATTTGGGGTCGGCATACCTGCGCAGTCCTGTTTCTTGTGTGGAGCGTTTCGGAGGGAACGGGAGAAATAGAGCTATGAGGCAAACACGCTCCGCCGAACTAGGATAAGCCCACATCCCGGGCGAATTTTTCCATCATGGCCATCATGTCTGCATACGTCCGGGCGAAATTAAAGAAGGCCAGATACAGATAGCTTGCGCCGAGTTCCTGATAGTGGGGAATATCGTCAAGGATCTCGTCCGGCTTCTTGCCACGGGGGGACACGCACAGGGTAATCTCGGAGAGGTCGCGGCCGGCCCGGGCCGCTTTTTCTTTGAGTTTCTCCACCCGCTGGGCAAACTCTTGCGGGCTGAACACCACGGCTGGCCAGCCGTCGCCGTATTCGACCACACGTCGCAACGCCGGGCCGGTATGGCCCCCAATCCAGATTGGCGGATGGGGTTTTTGGACGGGTCGTGGCTCACAGCCGACCTCACTGAATTGGTGAAAGCGACCCGTAAACGAGGGGTTTTCGTTGGTCCATAACTCTTTCATGACCGCGATGGTTTCTTCGCTGAGCGGGCCGCGGTCAGCAAAGGGCGCATTCAAAATTTTGAACTCTTCCTCCATCCAGCCGACACCCACGCCGCAGATGAGCCGCCCGGCGGATAAGACATCCAGAGTGGCCAGCGTCTTTGCCGTAACAATCGCGTTGCGGTGCGGCAGCACGAGTACGGCCGTGCCTAACCGGACCTTGTGGGTGCAGGCGGCCACAAAGCTCAACACGCTCAGAGGTTCGAGCAGGGGTGCCTGCGGATCGAGAGGAAAGCTGCCGTTCGGACTGTAGGGATAGCGGGAGGCAATCTGTTTTGGCGTAATAATATGATCGGCAACCCAGACAGAATCAAAACCCAGCGCTTCAGCCGTTTGGGCCGTGGTCTTGAGGCGGTTGAGGACATCCCCTTGTGCCAGTGGCCCAAGGTGGGGAAGAAACGCACCGTACTGCATAGCTCTCCTCCGCGGGCAGAAAACCCATCCCCTGCTACCATACCCTCAGCTGAAATGCCAATCGTCTGAGGGCATCCGGTCCGATCTGGAGAGCCTCGGGTCTTGTAGCCATCCCCGTGTGGACATGCTACAGAGCGGTACCGAGGTCAGCCATGCCGAGTGACGTCAGGGATGCAAAGAGTAAACGTGTTCCTCAATACCATGAAGATGCTGAACACGTTTACTCTTCAGGGATAGATGCGGGTGTTCGTGTTCTCTTGGTCCGACATGGAGAGACCATCTGGAATCAGGAAAATCGCTGGCAGGGTCAGGCCGATACGCCGCTCAGCCAGACGGGCTATGACCAGGCGCGGCAACTCGCCCGGCGCTTCCAGCATGAAGAACGGCGTATTCAGGCGATTTACACCAGCGACCTCCGGCGTGCGCGTGACACCGCAGCTATTCTTGGCCAGGTATTAGGTGTCGCGCCGATCGAGGCGACGGCTTGGCGCGAGATGGATATTGGAACCTGGAGTGGGCTGACAACCGCCGAGGTAGCGACCCGGCACGCCGAGGAATGGGCACGGCTGCGGCAGGGTGAAGACCTGCCGCGCGGCGGAGGCGAAACCTTTGTCCAGTTTCAAGGCCGCTTACTGCAATCGAGTCAACGCTTTGTCCGAGACCATAGGGGCGAACAGATCGTCGTGGTGACCCACGGAGGGGCGGTGAGAGCCTTCCTGTTACACTGTCGTGGTCTGCACATGAGCCAATTCGGCCAGATTGAAAAAATTGGCAATACCGGCATCAGCGAAGTCTCGCTCTTTCCAAGCGGAGAGGCGAAGATTCACACGATTAACAGTACGACTCATCTCAACGGGGCGGTGCTGTCCGGCGAGACGGTTGACGCCTAGCGCAGAGCCACATGAGGGATGGGGGGCTAGGGGTTGGGGAAACCGGCCCCCACCCTCTCATTTGAGGATATCAGTCTGTTACATTTTTTGGCCTCGCGTTGGTTCAAAGTCAGCCTGAGTCTCGGACTTTTATGTATTCTTTTTTCTTCCGTGGAGGTGGCTCACCTCGTCCGACAGTTGCGGGCGGCCCGCCTTGACTATGTCGGTCTGGCCTTCTGTGGCTATCTGCTGGGACAGGTCGCCAGCGCATACCGCTGGCGTCTGCTGGCCCGTCCGCTCGGATTCGGACAACCGCTGAAAACCTTTATCGCCTACTACTTTGCCGGCATGTATCTGAATCTGTTTGCCCCGAGCGTCGTGGCCGGGGATGTGGGACGGGGCTATCTGCTGGCGCACGGCCGTGCCCGTTTGGGCGCTGCGCTCCACTCCGTCCTCGCTGACCGGGTGAGCGGCTTGGTGATGCTGGTCTGGGTCAGTGCCGGAGGTTTTCTGCTGTGGGGTCCGAGCGTGCTGCCGGTTCAACTGTATTATGGCGTGCTGGCCACGACCGGCGGGAGCATTGTCATATGGTGGGGTCTCCCCTGTCTGCTTGAACGCTGCACGTCGCCGGGCAATATCGTCCGGCGCTCTGTAGACCGGCTCAGCCTGCCCTACCGCGCGGACCTGGCCCTGCTCGGCTCCGTGTGCGGCCTGTCTGTCTGCTTCCATCTCTTTCAGCTCGGCTTACACGCGGTGGTAGCCGCTGCACTCGGGCTGGCGGTCCCGTTGTGGTACCTCGTCCTCTTTATCCCTGTGGTCCAAATATTCAGCGCCCTGCCCGTCAGTTTTGGCGGGCTGGGGATACGAGAGGGTGGCTATGTCCTGTGTCTCGCCCTGTGGGGAACTGGACGGGACGAGGCACTCGCCTTTGGCCTGGTCTGGAGCGCCATTGTGCTGGGAGCAAATATATGTGGCGGCCTAGCCTTCCTCGTATTCCCGGAGGTGGGCTTCTCGACCGCGACGCTTAAAAAAACGTGGGACGAATCAAAATAGTTTCTTCGCGACCGGCGCCAACGGAAATCATTTTGACCGGGACGTTCACCAGTTCTTCGAGGCGTTCGACATACTGCCGGGCGTTGCGCGGCAGGGCGTCCAGGCTGCGCATATCGGTCAGCGGTTCGGTCCAGCCGGGGAGTTCTTCATAGATGGGGGTGACCTGGTCGAGGGTATGCGCGCTCGCCGGCACCTCGTCATATTCCCGGTCCCGGTAGCGATAGCCCGTACACACCCGCAGGGTAGACAGGCCACTCAGCACGTCGATCTTGGTCAGCGCCATGGCATTCAGTCCACTCAGCCGTGCCGCCGTCCGCACCACGACGGCATCGAACCAGCCACAGCGTCGGGGCCGGCCGGTGACGGTTCCAAACTCACCGCCATCACGACGCAGCTTTTCACCCTCCGCACCGTGCTCTTCGGTCGGAAAAGGACCGCTGCCGACCCGCGTGGTATACGCCTTGGAGATACCAATGACGTTGCGGAGCTGCTGCGGCGCAATCCCCGCCCCTGTGCACACCGCCCCGGCAACGGTGTTGGACGATGTCACAAACGGATAGGTGCCGTGGTCAACGTCGAGCATGGTCCCTTGCGCGCCTTCGAACAACACCTTCTGGCCGGCCCCGAGCGCGTCGTGAATATAGCGCGACGTGTTGGTGACATAGGGAGCCAGGCGGTCGCGCAGGCGACGGTAGTGGTCGAAGATGTCTTGATACGCAAGCGGCTGTTCTTGCAGCAGGGTACCGAGGTAAATGTTTTTCTCTTCGAGGTTGCGCTCCAACTTCTGGGCGAATACGTCTTCGTCCAAGAGATCGACGAGGCGAATCCCGACGCGAGCCATCTTGTCTTCATACGTGGGACCGATCCCTCTGCCGGTCGTCCCGATCTTGCCCTCACCGCGGAGCCGTTCCCGCGCGAGATCGATGGCCTTGTGGTAGGGGGTGATCAGGTGGGCGATTTCACTGATCTTGAGCGATTCCGGGTCAGACAGGCGGCCCCGCTGCTGGAGAGCATCGATTTCTTCAACCAGGACTTCGGGATTGACCACAACGCCATTGCCGATCACACACACCTTACCGTCGTGCAGCACGCCCGACGGGATGAGCCGGACGATAGTTTTCTGACCCCCGACAACCAGGGTGTGACCTGCGTTGTTGCCACCTTGAAAACGGACAATGACGTCGGCTTCGCGTGCAAGCAGGTCCACCACCTTGCCTTTGCCTTCATCGCCCCACTGGACGCCGACAACAACGAGGGTGCTCATTGGCTGTGTGCTCCTTCTTCCCGATCAAAGCTCATAAACGGATCAGTTGGGCCGACAGAATGGGGTCGAGTCTGCGTAAGGCGGCCAAGACCTCAGGCGAGATCTGGTCATCGACATGAATCAGGGAAATGGCTTCTCCGCCGATTTTCTCCCGCCCCAGTTCCAACCCGGCAATATTGATGCCCAGGGTGCCGAGGAGGGTGCCCACCTGGCCGACCACACCAGGAACGTCTTTATTGTTCAGCAGCAGAATCGTTCCTTCGGGAACGGCTTCCAGATGAAAATCATTGACGCGCACGAGGCGCACAGTCTGATTGCTGAAGACCGCCCCCGCGGCAGAATTGGCGCTGTCCCTGGCCTGCACGCTGACATCGATGGAATTCAGAAAATCACTTGGCGTGCTGCTGCGCGACTCGACGACGCGAATGCCCCGCTCGCGCGCAACCAGCGGCGCATTGACCACATTAATCGCCTGTTCGAGGATCGGACTGAGCAGCCCGCGTAGGACTGCCGCGGTGGCAGGTGCAACCTCATAGGCGGTAATCTCCCCGCTGTACTCGATGTGGACCTCGCGCGGGGCGTGCGGCGTAATCTGGGCGAGAAAGCTGCCGAGTTTTTCGCCGAGGAAAAGATAGGGTTCCAAAATGGTCAGCTGCTCCTGGCTCAGGGCGGGGAAATTGACCGCGTTCTGAATTACCCCGCGCTGGAGGAAATGGGCGACTTGGTCGGCAATGGCAATCGCGACGTTGATCTGGGCCTCGTCCGTTGCGGCGCCCAAATGCGGGGTGCAAATCACATCCTGTCGCTGCAGGAGGGGATGGTCTGCCGGGGGCGGCTCGTCAACAAAGACATCTAGAGCTGCACCCGTGACCGTGCCGCTCTCCAGCGCTGCAAGCAGGGCGGTTTCGTCGACGATCCCACCCCGCGCGCAATTGATAACGCGCACACCGTCTTTCATCTGCGCAAAGGCTTGGGTATCGATCAGACCACGCGTTTCCTTGGTCAGCGGTGTATGCACGCTAATAAAATCCGCCTGCCGATACAGCTCGGTGAGCGGAACGAGTTCGACATTCATTCTGGCGGCCGCTTCTGAGGTGACGAAGGGGTCGTAGGCAACGATGCGCATCCGCAACCCCAGGGCACGCTCGGCGACAATGGTTCCGATATTGCCCAGACCGACCAGGCCGAGCACTTTATTACAGACTTCGGTTCCCGTGAATTGCGAGCGCTGCCAGTGGCCAGCCTTGAGCGAGGCAGTGGCTTGCGGAATATTGCGCGCCAGGGCGAGCAGTAGCGAGATGGTGTGCTCGGCCGTGGTAACATTGTTCCCGCCAGGCGTGTTCATGACAACGATGCCACGTCTGGTGGCGGCCTCGACATCGATATTATCAACACCGATGCCAGCCCGGCCAATCACGCGCAGGTTTTGGGCCGCCGCAATGACATCCGGAGTAACGCGTGTCCCGCTCCGAATAATCAGACCCTGATACAGAGCGATCTGCTCGGCAAGTTCCTGTTCGGTCAGTCCCGGTTGGACGGCAAAGTCGATATCCGGCTGCGCTTGCAGCCGTACCACTCCCTGCGGGGCGAGCGGATCGGTAATAAGCACTTTATGTGACATACTGCTACTCGTCGCCCAGGTCACTCATTCGACGGCCGGCCAGTGTGGCAGGAGAACGGCTTCAGCGGCCCGGACGCCACTGCCCAGCGTCAGCGTAACTCCAAATCGACTCAGGGCCATTTCCAGGCTGCTAATCGCCGTGATGATATCGAAAGGGCCAGCGTACCCAAGGTGAGAAATGCGAATGATTTTCCCTTTGAGATGGTCCTGTCCACCCGCAATATCAACACCCATACGGTCACGCATATAGGTCAGCAACCGCACACCATCAACCGTAGACGGGAGCCACACGCCGGTTGCGGCCGGGCTTGGATGGGTTTCGGCTAAGAGACGCAGACCTAGGGCACGTACAGCGGCATGGGTCGCGGTCATTAACACCGTATGGCGCGTCCAGACCTGTTCGAGCCCTTCCGCCTGGAGCTGCCGGAGAACCTCGTGCAAGCCGGTAATCAGCGAAATAGCCGGAGTGTAGGCGGTAGTATGTTTGGCTTGTTCCTGGCGCTCCTTTTGCAAGTCAAAGTAGAAGCGAGGCAGCTGTGCCTGCTCCGTGTGCTGCCAGGCTTTCGGACTGAGGGCGATAAACGCCAGCCCCGGGGGCAACATCAGGGCCTTTTGTGAGCCGGTGATGAGCACATCAATCCCGGAGCGGTCCATGGGGATATCAGTCGCGCCAACCGCAGTAATGCCATCGACAATGAGCAGGGTCTCAGAGTTCTGCGTCAGGGCGGCGATGTCTTGGACCGGGTGCAGGACCGTTGTCGAAGTCTCACTGGCTTGCATCAGAACAGCCTTGGCTTTAGGCTGACGCCTCAGCGCTTGTGCCACCGCCTCAACCGTCACGGCCTGACCCCACTCGACCCCAATTTCTTCAGTTTGCACACCAAATGCCGCACAAATTTTCAGCCAGCGTTCACCGAATTTCCCGCCATTGACCACAATGACACAATCTCCGGGCGAGCAGGTGTTCGTGATGGCCGCTTCCATCGCCCCAGAGCCCGAGGCCGCCAGGATGAGCACGTCCTGAGTGGTTTGAAAAAACCATTGGAGGCTGCGCTGCGCTTCGGCAAAGAGTTGGCTGAACTCAGGGGTACGATGATGGATAAGGGGCTGCGACATACGCAGCAGGACGTCAGGCGGCACTTGAGTCGGCCCCGGAGTGAGTAAATATCGCTTTAACATCGGCATGCCCACGCTACACGCATAAAAAAGCCCGGATGGGCTCCCCGTATCCAGGCTGTCAGCTCTCCCTCCCTCCTTGGTAAAGACATGATGTATCGAAGCGGTGAGACGGAGTCAATGCTCCTCCCTGTCCCTCTTATCCACGCCTAACCTGCCTAAAAGTCTTTGGTTTTCGCTTGACACGAAAAATGGCGCATACTATAGTCGTGGGAGAAAGTGGGAGAAAGTGGGGATGAGGGTAGATTCGTGTTTCGCGGGAGTTTTGAACATACTATTGACGAGAAAGGAAGAGTCAGTATCCCCTCGAAATTTCGAGAGATATTGGTTGGGCGGAACGATGCTCGACTGATTGTCACCAAATTCATCTTGGCATCCTTTCGCTGTCTTGATGTTTACCCCTATGCGGAATGGGAGAACTTCGAGCAGGACTTGAGGAAAAAGCCTCGTTTTGATCAAAACTTCTTAAAAATCGAAACTTTTTATCTCTCCAACGCTCAGGAATGTACCGTTGATAAACAAGGTCGCATTTTGATTCCCCCGCTCCTCAGAGAATATGCTGGCCTGAAGAAGGACGCCATGTTTGCCGCTGCGCTTGAGAAATTTCGCATATGGGACAGGGCGGTATGGCAAGAATTTAATGAAGAATCTGAAAAAGACCTTGCTCAAGACCCACGATTATTCAGTAATTTGAACGCGGGTGTGGCAGATATATAGCACAGGTCAAAGACAAGTAGCGCCTCCATGCAAGCAGCAGCTCTCCCTTCAGAATCGATTCAGCCGACCCAAGCGCCGGTGCACATCCCGGTCATGCTGGAGCAGGTCCTCTCCTTTCTGCAACCCCGTCTTGGCGGTGATATTCTTGACGGCACGCTCGGGGGAGGCGGACACGCGGCGGCGCTGTTGGAGGCCAGCCGTGGCAGAGGCAGACTGCTGGGGCTTGACCGTGACCCACGCGCGCTGCCGGTCGCGCGGCAGCGCTTAGCGCCGTTTGTCGGTCAGCATGTCATCGTTCAGGCGAATTTCAGCCAAGCGGCAGCGGTCCTGCGTGGGTTGGGATGGGCAGGAGTCGATGGCATACTCCTTGACTTGGGTTTTTCCTCACTCCAGGTCGAAGACGGCGGACGCGGCTTTAGTTTTTTACGCCCAGGGCCACTCGATATGCGGATGGACCAAAGCGGCGGGCAGAGCGCAGCGGATATTGTCAATTCTTCCAGTGAAGAAGAATTACGCCGTATACTCCAAGAATACGGAGAGGAGCGGGCGGCCAGAGCGATTGCCCGGGCAATCCTCCAGGAACGTGCCCACGGGCCAATCGTTACGACGACGATGCTGGCGAAAATTATCGAGCGCAGTGTCCACCGGCCCGCCCGTCATCAGCGGCCTCGGATCCATGCGGCAACCCAGACCTTTCAGGCGTTGCGCATCGCCGTGAATCAGGAACTCCAGCATTTGGCACTCTTCTTACGCGAAGGGTATACATTGCTGCGGCCTGGAGGGCGCATAGTGGTGCTCGCCTATCATTCGCTTGAAGATCGTCTGGTGAAGGCCGCCTTCCGTCGCTGGGCCTCGGCCTGTATCTGTCCCCCCCAACTCCAGATATGTGCCTGTGACTGGGAACCGCAGGTCCGGGTGTTAACCCCAAAGCCGCTGACACCAACCAGTCAGGAGGTCATGGATAATACACGGGCGCGGAGTGCGCGCCTGCGCGTGGTTGAACGATGCGAAGGAGGAGGAGGATGAAGTTCCCCGGATGGGGCAAATATGGCGTGCTGACGGCTGTTGGGCTGGCCTTGGTCCTGTCCCATCTCTGGATTCGGCTTCAGGTAGTCTCTGTGGGGTATGCGCTTGCCGATACGCGACAGCTCATCAACGCCCTGCAAGAGGAACACCACGCGCTCACCATAGAGTGGGAAACGGCCACGGCCCCCAGCCACTTGTCTCAGCTCGCTGGCGACCGGCTTGGGCTCTCCGTGCCTCGCCCTGAGCAGATCATTATCCTGCCGTAGGAGGACCGCATGTCGGGACGGATCGGTCTAGTGGCGGGGATGTTGGGAGTGGGCTTGCTCCTTATTGTCGCCCGTCTCGTCCACCTCACGGTGGTGCAGGGAGATACGCTCGCCCAGCGCGCTGCCGGGCAATACCGTCACCGTGAGACCGTGACGTCACAGCGTGGTGCTATTGTTGATCGTAACGGGCGGCGGTTGGCCTTTAGCGTTGGGGCTGAATCCCTCTATGTCCATCCAGCAAAACTCCCGACCGATGTGGCGGACATAATTCCCGTACTGGCCCAACACCTCTCCCTGCCCGCACAACAGGTCGATGCCATTCTCCATTCCTCCGAGCCATTTGTCTGGCTCAAACGGGGGGTCTTCCCCCAGGAAGCCAGCCAGATCAAAGCGCTCCGTGTGTCTGGCCTTGACAGCAAGAGTACCCAGCGCCGTGTATATCCGTATCGAACCTTGGCCGCCCCCCTGCTCGGATTTGTCAATGTGGATGCGAAAGGCTTAGAGGGAGTCGAAAAGGCGTATAATCACTATTTGCTCGGGCCAGTCAGCCACACCCTGGGTGAGCGTGATGGGCGTCAACGAGCGATCCTGATCCGTGGCGGCGGTCAGCCGCCTGAGACATTCCGCGTGCGTTTGACTCTGGATACGACGCTCCAGTATGTGGCTGAGCGCGAGTTGGAGCGCGCCGTGCAACACAGTCGGGCTGCGGCCGGGTCGGTGATTATACTTGACCCCCAGACGTTTGCCATTCTCGCCCTGGCTCAGGTGCCGGCCTTCGATCCGAATATGCCCGGAGATTTTCCACCTGATACGCGCCGGAATCGGGTGATCAGCGACTACTACGAACCGGGGTCAACACTCAAGGCATTATTGGTTGCCGCCGCCCTGGATACCAAACAAGTCAACGAAACGGACCCCATTTTTTGCGAACACGGCGCCTACCGGGTTGGCGGGCATACGATCCACGACATTCATCCCTACGGCGAACTCAGCGTTGACCGGGTCTTGACAAAATCGAGTAATATTGGAGCAGCCAAGATCGGCGAACTGCTGGGGAAAGAGCGCTATTATGATTATCTTCGGACCTTTGGGCTCGGACAGAAAACCGGCATTGATCTGCCGGGGGAGATAAGCGGCAACCTCCCGTCGCTCCAGGTCTGGTCGCGGATCAAGCTTGTGACGGCCAGCTTTGGACAGGGGGTGGCAGTCACGCCCTTGCAGTTGGCCTGTGCCTATGCGGCGCTCGCCAACGACGGCATGCTCATGCGCCCCTATGTCGTGAGTGAAGTCGTGACTCGTACGGGGGAAGTCGTTCACGCGAACGGTCCGACCCCGCTCAGGCAGGTGATTCAACCCGAAACCGCGCGGCGCATACGGACCTTGCTTGAGCACGTTGTCGAGCCGGGGGGAACGGGCCGGCGTGCTCATATTCAAGGGTTTCGGGTGGCAGGAAAAACCGGCACTTCGCAAAAACCTGACCCCCAGGGCGGGTATTCAGAGACCGGTCGCATCGCGTCTTTTATTGGCATAGTTCCCGCCGAGCAGCCTCGGCTCGTGATTTTAGCAGTCATCGATGAGCCTAAGACGGCCACCTATGGAGGGACGGTCGCGGCACCGGTGTTTCAAGCGATCGCCCGGCAATCTCTTACCTACCTTGGGGTCGCGGGAAGTGCAGGAGAAGGTGCGGACATCCAATGGGCAGGCCGCCCGCATGTCTCGACCGCCAAGCTCTCCGCTGAATCCGCTTTTTCGTCCGAAGCTTATAACGCGGGGGGGGATGACTCGTTAGCCGACCGCTCCGAGGTCGATGACTTTATTGGTCTCAGTCTACGGGCGGCCATGCGGAAAGCGTCCGCGAACGGGCTGCGGGTCGTTGCCCACGGGAGTGGGTATGTCACGGGCCAGAGGGTCCGAAATAAGGCGCAGACAGGCGAAGCGGTATATGAACTCAGACTTGAAGCAGACCGGTGAGGTGCGATGTGACGTGGCTGCGGCAGCTCCTGCCTCTTGATTCATATGGGCTCGCCGGCCCTGCGTTCCAGATTCACGGCCCGACTGATATTCCGGTCGAGGCGCTGGTGTATGACTCACGCCGGGTGACTCCGGGAGCACTCTTTTTTGCCCTGCCGGGAGCAAAGACGGAGGGGACTGCCTTTCTTGAACAAGCGCTTGACCAGGGAGCACGGGCCGTTGTCGCTCCGCCAGATACGGAGGTGCCCCCAGGAGTGACCCTTATCACCTCAGAGCAGCCACGACGCCTCCTTGGGGCCATAGCCGATCAATTTTATCATCGGCCGAGTGAACGGCTGACCCTGATCGGCGTGACTGGAACCAGTGGGAAAACAACAACCACGTATGTGTTGGAAGCCATAGGCAAAGCGCTAGGCTGGACTGTGGGCGTGATTGGAACGGTGAACTACCGCTATGCGGATCAGGAGCTTCCCGCTCCCCTCACCACCCCAGAGGCGGTTGAACTACAAGCCCTCTTAGCCGATATGGTCAGGGCTGGAGTGAGTCATGTCATTATGGAGGTCTCGTCTCATGCCTTAGCCCAAGAGCGGGTCTGGGGCTGCCGCTGGGACGGTGGAGTCTTCACGAACCTTGGCCGCGACCATCTCGATTACCATCTGAATACGGCGGCGTATTTTGCCGCAAAGGCCCGACTCTTTCGCGACGGTCTGGCCGGATCGCCAAAACGCAGCCGCTTTGCGGTCATTAATGCGGATGATACCTGGGGCCAGAAACTGCTCACCGAGTCTGTTGCCTATCCCGTACTGACCTATAGCCTCCACCAGGACACAACGGTCTCCGTCCGGCACGTCAGCTATAGTTTAGCCGGCATTCAGGCTGAGTTGCAGGTTGGACAAGATACACTCTCCACGGTGTCGTCCTTGATTGGTGAGCCACACGTCTACAACATCCTTGCGGCCGTCACTGTTGCGCATGCCCTTGGGAGCCCGCTCAAAAAGGTGAGGGAAGGGATCGCTCAATGTCGCCGTGTGCCGGGTCGGCTGGAAGCCCTCTCGATCGGACAGCCATTTGAGGTCTTCGTCGATTATGCCCATAAGCCCGATGCGCTGGAGAAGACGCTGGCAGCCCTGCGGACCCTCACAGCAAAGCGGCTGATCACCGTATTCGGCTGCGGCGGGGATCGGGACAGAGGCAAGCGGCCGCTGATGGGGGAAGTGGCCGGCCGTTTGAGTGACGTGGTGGTTTTAACTTCGGACAATCCTCGAACTGAAGACCCGTACCGGATCCTGACGGAAACGGAACCTGGACTCAGTCGGACTGGGATGACCCGAGAAGAGCCAAAACGGGTGAGGAGAGCGGATGTCCCCACGGGTTCGTATCTGGTCATTGTCGATCGGCGTAGGGCTATCCGACGAGCGCTGGACGAGGCCCAAGCAGGCGATGTGGTGGTCATTGCCGGCAAGGGGCACGAGGATTATCAGATTATCGGCACGACGCGCTCTCATTTTGATGATGCGGAAGAGGTCCGACACTATCTGTCTCTGCGTCGCAGCTCAGGACAGGCATTGGAGGGCCGTGCGTAATGCTGTACGCTTTTCTGTACGCCCTGCATACGACCTACTCCGGGTTTAACGTCTTTCGCTATATTACGTTTAGGACCCTGTTAGCGGGCTTATTGGCTCTGAGCGTTTCCTTTATCCTCGGACCCTGGCTGATCGCACGACTGACCGCGCTCAAGGCGGGTCAGCCCATCCGCTCGGATGGACCTGCGGCGCATCTGAGTAAAGCTGGTACACCCACCATGGGAGGGACGTTGATTCTTTTCTCTCTCACCCTGGCGACGATCTTGTTAGCAGACTTAACCAATCCGTATATCTGGTTGGTGCTGGGCGTCACTATCGGTTTTGGTTTGATTGGATTTCTCGACGATTATCGGAAGCTCAGCCGGCAGGACTCGGTCGGTTTGCGCGGGAAGTATAAACTCCTGGCGCAAGGTGTGATTGCCCTGGCGGCAGCCTTGTGGCTGTTTGCACAGCCGGGTTTTGACACGACGCTGACCATTCCCTTTTTCAAAGACCTCCGACCAGTCCTGGGCTGGTGGTATATCCCCTTTGCCGCTCTTGTGGTGGTGGGCGCCTCGAATGCGGTCAATCTCACTGATGGTCTGGATGGATTAGCCATTGGGCCGGTGATGATCGCTGGAGTGACCTATGCCATTTTCACCTATGTGAGCGGGCATAGTGGAATGGCTGAATATTTACAGGTGCCCTATGTGGCGGGCTCCGGGGAGGTGGCCATTTTCTGTGGTTCCCTGGCAGCCGCTGGGCTGGGCTTTTTGTGGTTTAATGCCTACCCGGCCCAGATGTTTATGGGTGATGTGGGCTCCCTCTCCCTCGGGGCGGCGCTGGGCATTGTCGCGCTGATCAGTAAACAGGAGATCGTGCTGGCGATCGTGGGCGGCGTTTTTGTGATTGAGGCCGCCTCGGTCATCTTCCAGGTGAGCTCGTATAAATTGAGACGGAAACGCATCTTCCGTATGGCTCCACTGCATCACCATTTTGAGTTGTTGGGCTGGCCGGAACCGCTTATCATTGTTCGCTTTTGGATTGTCTCCATCATCTGTGCCCTGGCTGCCTTAAGCACACTCAAACTGCGCTGAGAAAATGAGTATGGGCCTGGCGGGAAAAACCGTACTGATCATCGGCCTGGGACGGACAGGGAAAAGCGTGGCTCGGTGTATTCTTGCTCACGGCGGCCGTGTCCGTATCGCTGACAGCCAGGCCGATGCGGTCGCCTCGACTCGTGCCCAATCCGATATGGAAATCCGCTCAGACGACGACGCGGACGCCCTCCTGTGTGGGGTGCAGCTCGTGATTCCCAGTCCTGGTGTGCCTGCCAAGCATCCGCTGTTGAGGGAGGCGGTCCGGCGACGGGTTACGGTACAGAGTGAAATCGAGCTGGCCTATCAGCTCCTGACCTGTCCGGTTGTAGCTATCACCGGGACGAACGGGAAAAGCACGACGACGGCTCTCCTCGGGGAGATGATGCAGCGGTCCGACCAGGAGACCTTTATTGGGGGAAACCTGGGAACCCCGCTCATTGACGCTGTGGGAACAGCTAGTGCGGTTGCGGTTGCCGAGATTTCCAGCTTTCAACTCGAATGGGTCGAGCAGTTCCGGCCTCAGATTGGAGTCTTCCTCAATCTGAGCGAAGATCACCTGGATCGGCACGGGAGTTTTGAACACTATGGCCAGACCAAACGGCGCTTATTTGCTCGGCAACAACGGTCTGATTGGGTGGTCATGAATCGAGACGACGCCAGCGTCCAGGCATTGTGTCACGGACTCCCTGGACGGCTGTTTTCTTTTGGCTGGACTCCTATGACCGGAGACAAGAGCGAAGGGGCCTGGGTTGGGGCGGAGAGCCTCGTTCTTCACCACGTCGGCCGCGAGATGCGCTATGCGATTGATGACATACCTCTCCGCGGGAGGCATAATATTACCAACGTCATGGCCGCGGTGAGTGCGGCTACGTTGTGGGGGGTCCCCCCAGCTATCATCCAGAGCGTGTTGGCTTCCTTTACGGGCTTACCACACCGGCTTGAACTGGTCGCGGAGAAAAATGGGGTGGCCTATATCAATGACTCCAAAGGGACGAATATCGACGCCGTGGTCCAATCGCTCAACAGTTTTTCCGAGCCGGTTATTCTGCTTGCCGGGGGGGTGGAGAAAGGCGGCGATTATCGTCCCCTCCGGGAGGTCGTCCAGACCAAGGTGAAAAAGCTGATTCTCTTTGGCCAAGCCCAACGCTCCTTACGCGCTGCATTGGGACACGACACCGAAACCCTGCTGGTCAATGCATTGGACGAGGCGGTTCAGGCTGCTCACAGGGGAGCCCAGGCGGGGGATATCGTCCTCCTCTCTCCGGCCTGTGCGAGTTTTGATCAGTTCCGGAACTATGCCCATCGTGGGGAGGCGTTCCGGACTTATGTTGAAGCGCTATGAAGATGCTTGACAACAGGCTATCAGGACCGTTCACCGACACCCAAACCGCACAGCCGATCCGGCGTGGTCCGGTTGACTCATGGCTGCTCGGAGCGGTGCTCCTACTGATCCTGAGTGGAGAGCTGTTCGTCTTGAACACCACTTATTTTTATGCGTTTGACCGCTTCGATGATGCCTATCTTTTTGTTCGAAAACACAACCTCGCCTTAGTGATCGGCTGTTTGGGCTGTCTCGTAGCCCTGGCGCTCCCTTCGACAGTATTCCGTACACTCACCTATCCGGCGCTAATCGGAGCCTTCATCAGCCTCTGTCTGGTCTTGCTGCCGGGCTTCAGTCACGGCAATGTACAGCGCTGGCTATCCTTCGGAGGGCTGAATTTTCAACCCTCCGAATTCGCTAAGGGCGCCGTCGTACTCTACCTTGCCTATGCGCTGGCGAAAAAGGCGGACCGCCTGCACAGCTTTGTGTATGGCTTACTCCCCCTCCTTTTGGTGGTCGGGTGTGTCGTGGTGCTCATTGCCCTAGAGCCAGATTTAGGGGGGGCCGTATTCATCAGTCTCCTTTTAGCCGCTGTGCTTTTTGTTGCTGGCGCGCGTGGTCGGCATCTGGCTGTACTGGTCGGCGTCGGGCTGCTGTGCCTCAGCTACGGGGTCCTGAGTGCGGAATACCGGACGGACCGTTTATTGACGTTTCTGGACCAGTCGGCGGATTTGCAGGGGGAGGGCTATCAACTCAACCAATCCCGCCTGGCCTTTGGGGCAGGCGGGGTCTCTGGGGTCGGACTCGGAGAAAGTCGCCAAAAGATGTTTTATTTGCCAGAGGCCCACACGGACTTTATTTTCGCTGTGATTGGCGAAGAAACCGGTCTGTGGGGTACCACAGGCATCGTTCTCCTGTTTGGTCTCTTTGGCGCTCGGGGGCTCCGGGTTGCGTCGTATCACCCAACCCAGTTTGGTCGTTTACTCGCCTTTGGCTGTACCTTCTCCATCGTCTGTCAGGCCGGGATCAATATGGCGGTCGTCGTCGGTCTGCTCCCGATAACCGGACTGCCGCTGCCTTTCGTCAGCTACGGAGGGTCTGCGTTGGTCATCAGCCTTTTCTGTACTGGCATGTTGCTGAGACTCTCGCGTGAAGTCCAACCGAGGGAGGATGCCCATGCCTAGGGCGCCTCGACTTCTCTTGGCAGCGGGAGGCACCGGTGGACATCTCTTTCCTGGGGTTGCGGTGGCAGAGTTCGCGCAGCGACAGGCTGGTGCGGAGGTGTTGTTTGTTGGCACCGCCGGTGGAATGGAGAAGGATGTCATCCCACAACTTGGATTTTCTTTACGTTTCATTCCGGCTGAGCAGCTCCGCGGACGAACGCGATGGGGAAAAATCCGATCCATAGGAGTCGCCGGTTATGGCGTTGGGGCCGCGTGGCGTATCATCCGTGAGTTCGCTCCCGACGTGGTCTTCAGTATAGGTGGCTATGCATCTGCTCCAACCGTCTTGGCTGGCTGGCTGCAGCGTATCCCCTGCGTTCTGCTTGAGCCCAACGCGATTCCTGGGTTGGCAAACCGTTTCCTGAGTTGGTTTGCCACCCGCGTCTGTCTCGGATTTGAAACGGCCGCCCGCTTCTTCCCCACCCATAAAGTTGTCCATACTGGCAACCCGGTCCGGTCCGCCTTACGGCCAGCGCTCCAACCGGCAGCAACAGACAAGCCTTTTACCATTCTCGTCTTTGGTGGCAGCGCCGGCGCACACCGGCTCAACCATATTGTGCCGCAGTCCCTCGCGCGCTTAGACAGGAAACGAAGCGGACAGAAGAGTACAGACCTAACCCCATCGATACAGATCATCCATCAGACCGGCCAAGCTGAGCACGCAGCTGTCTCAGCCGCTTACGCGGCTGAGGGGATAGCGGCCCGAGTGGTGTCGTTTATTGACGCCATGCAGGAGGTGTATGCTGAGGCCGACCTCGTGATTTGCCGGGCTGGAGCAATAACGGCCGCGGAGCTGACCCTGCTCGGCAAGCCGGCCATCCTGATTCCCTACCCATACGCGGCAGACGACCACCAGCGGGCTAATGCCGAGGCCCTTGTGCAGGTGGGCGCGGCGGTGATGCTCCTGGACCACGCGCTGTCCCCCGAGTTACTTGAGCAAACGATTGTGCGCCTCGTCCAGCACAGAGACATGTTAAGAAATATGGCCCGAGCGGCGGCCGCTTTAGGCCGTCCCGACGCGACCGCCGCCGTCGTACAGACCTGTTTTGCCTGCACCCCGTATGTGTCTTCTTTCGGTCAGGAGGTTTCGTGTCAGGAAAAATGAAGAAACAGAAACCGAGCGGCAGCGTAGACCGCTGGGCGGCCGGGGCTGGTACGCCGCCACCCGTGGCTGTGGGGCTCCAGATGCCACCCGCTCGGGCTGCCCTTCCCCTTCACGCGAACGCGGCGTCCGAGACGCCGGTCTTGTTTAATACCAACCGTCGTATTCATTTTGTCGGTATTGGCGGAGTCGGCATGAGCGGCATTGCCGAAGTCTTGCTCAATCTCGGCTATCAGATCAGTGGATCGGACCTGACCGAATCCGAAACAACGTTGCGCTTGAAACGCAACGGCGCACACATTGTGTATGGTCACCAACCACAGCACGTCCATGCCGATACCGATGTTGTGGTCATCTCGTCGGCTGTCAAATATGCGAACCCGGAAGTCGTGCGTGCCCGCGCGCTCAGTATTCCGGTCATTCCTCGGGCCGAAATGCTGGCTGAGCTGATGCGCCTCAAATACGGCATCGCGGTTGCCGGGACGCATGGCAAGACGACGGCGACCTCCTTAATCGCAACCGTCCTCGCCCATGCCCACTTTGATCCAACTATGGTTATTGGCGGACGCCTCAACGTGCTGGGATCCAATGCCCGGCTGGGGCAGGGGCGTTTTCTGGTTGCGGAAGCCGACGAGAGTGACGGGACGTTTCTCCTGCTCAGCCCAACGATTGGTGTGGTGACCAATATTGACCCCGAGCATCTTGACTATTATGGACATATGGACCGCGTCCAAACCGCCTATCTTGACTTTATCAATCGCCTCCCCTTTTACGGCCGCGCCGTGCTGTGCCTGGACAGCGTACGTGTCCGGGCACTGCTTCCTCAGGTACGCAAGCGATTTGTGACCTATGGCCTGAGTCCGGAAGCGGATGTGCAGGCTAAACATCTGACGGTCTCCGGCCTCACGACACGGTGTGAGGCCTGGCGCGGCCCAGAGCACCTAGGCGATATCCAACTAAACCTGCCTGGAAGCCACGCCGCGCTGAATGCCCTAGCGGCGGTGGCGGTCGCCCTGGAACTGGAGATTCCGTTTTCCCAGGTCCAGGAGGCCCTGCACAGCTTTACCGGTATTCAGCGACGCTTTGAGATAAAGGGGGAGGAGGCAGCAGTGTTGGTGGTTGACGATTATGCCCATCACCCGGAAGAGGTACGCGCCACCTTACGGGCTGCCAGGGAAGGCTTTGGTCGGCGGTTGGTCGCCCTCTTCCAGCCCCATCGTTATTCACGCACCGCTCACCTCTTCGACGAGTTCCTGTCGGCGTTTGATGATGCGGACGTGTTGGTGCTGACGGAAATTTATCCCGCTGGTGAAGATCCGCAGGCTGATATCTCAGGAGAAAAACTCTATCACGCCATCAAACGGCGCGGCCATGCTGAGGTCTATTTTGTCCCGTCCCGCGCAGAGTTGGCACAGACGGTACAGACCATCGTCCGGGCAGGGGACTTGGTATTGACCTTAGGAGCCGGGGATATTGTCCGGACTGGCCCCGAGCTACTCGCACAACTCCAGAGTGGAGGCGTCAATGCACACTGAGGTACGGACGGCGCTGAAGACGCGGCTCCGACGCGCCCTCGGTCCGTGTGTACGCTTTGATGTCGGTCTGGCCCGCTACACGTCATTTCGTATTGGTGGGCCGGCCGACGTTTTCGTCGAACCAAATACGCCCACAGAGCTTCAGGCACTGATGGGCATTGTGATGGAATATGGTGTACCCTGTTTCCTCCTTGGAGGGGGGACGAATGTCCTTGTTAGCGACAAAGGGGTGCGCGGGGTCGTGATTCGGCTGGGGCCGGGTTTCGACTATGCCGAGTGGGAGAGCCAGCCTGAACAGAAGAATACCGCTCAGGTTCGTGTCGGCGCCGGCCGCTCGTTGGGCCGCTTCGTGCGGGAGGCCGCACGCAAAGGGTATGGGGGGCTGGAATTCGCTGAGGGGATTCCCGGACGCGTGGGTGGGGGCCTCTTAATGAATGCCGGGGCCTTTGGGGGTGAACTGAGTGCGGTGGTGGAGACGATTACGGGGATTACTCGGACAGGCCAGGCCGTGCGTTTGTCCAGTGCCTCGATTGGCTTTGCCTATAGAACGACCGCACTCCCGCCACAATTCATCGTAAGCGAGGTCGTGTTTCGCCTCTCGCAAAAGCCCCCGGCCAGTATTACCGCCGCGATGCAACAGGCTCGCGAAAAACGGCAGCGCAACCAGCCCCACGGATATCCGAACGCTGGGTCCATATTCAAGAACCCGCCGGGACGCTATGCGGGGCGCATCATTGAGGCAGTAGGCTGTAAGGGTAGCCGTCAGGGACAAGCCCAGGTCTCTGAGCAGCACGCCAATTTTATTGTGAATACGGGAGGTGCCACAGCGAACCAAGTCTGGTACCTCATAGAACAGGTGCAACGCCAGGTCTGGCAAGAAGAACGGGTCTGGCTTGAGCCAGAGGTCCGTCGGGTTGGAGAATGGTAGCCGAGACGAAATCCGGACAGTTGGTCGGGGTGCTCTGGGGCGGACTATCTGCGGAACGGGAGATTTCTCGTTTGACGGGCGAGGCGGTCTGCGCCGCGCTAGAGACACGCGGCTATCGTGTCCATTCTATCTCGGTTGAACCGGACGGCGCATGGATTGCTCAGGCGCAAAAGACGGATGTCGTTTTTATCGCCCTGCATGGAAAATTCGGAGAAGATGGGGCGGTGCAAGGCGTACTGGAAACCCTGGGGATTCCATACACGGGGTCCAGCGTCTTGGCGAGTGCCATAGCCATGAATAAGCCGATGGCTAAACGGATTTGGCAGACCTATGCTCTGCCAACACCCGACTGGCAGATTGTCGAGCAGGGACCCCCGGCTGAGCAGGCCGTGCGCTCCTATCCGGTTGTGGTCAAGCCGATTGCAGAAGGATCAAGTGTTGGCGTAAGCATTGTCCACTCCGAGGCGATGCTCACGCCCGCTCTAACTCAGGCGTTTCAGTATGACACGGCCTGTCTGGTGGAAGCCTATATTCCCGGCAAGGAGGTGACGGTCGGTATTATTAAGGAACAGGCGATCGGAGCGATGGAAGTCGTGGCCAAGGGAGAATTCCATTCCTATGAGGTCAAATATACACCTGGACGGGAAGAATTTCTCATGCCGGCCCCGCTACCGGAAGTAACCTATGTGCAGGTCCTCAAGCTGGCCCGACAGGCGCATCGTGCCATAGGGTGCAGCGGCTATAGCCGAGTTGATATGCGGGTCAGTCCGGCTGGAGAGATTTTCCTGATTGAACTGAATTCGTTGCCTGGCTTGACGGTCTTGAGTTATTTGCCCCGCATCGCCGCCCATCATGGGCTGTCCTATGAGGATCTCGTGGAGGTCATCCTGCAGCAGGCAACACTCCATATTCCACGAGGAGAAGTATGAGCCCCCCAGCCCGTAAAAAATCCTCAATTCTGCTCTCTTTATGGCTGGCCATAGCCCAACGGACCCGGTTGATAGTCCTATTGGGGCTCGTGTGCGTTGCTTGCAGCATCGGGGGAGTCGTCTTGGTCCACTATGCTCAGCATCATTCGTACTTCACCGTGACAGATATTGCTGTCTCAACTGACGGCACGCTCACGTCGGACGAAATCAAACAGTGGGCAGGGGCGGCGGCGGGGATGAATACTGTCGCTCTGGACGTCCAGGCAGTGGAGCAGCGTCTACGGCAACACCCCTGGGTCCACACGGCCATTGTCACTAGGGAGCTCCCGCAGCATGTGTACCTGACTATCCGGGAGCGTCAGCCTATCGCGCGCATCCGGCGTCCAGAAGCCGCGTATCTGGACAGAAACGGTGACAGTTTTGTTGCTCCCGCATCTGGCGCGCACGATCTGCCGTTCGTGAGCGGACTTGAGCGGGTGCCCCTTGAAACGCAAACCGCCAGGACGGTCATCGCCGGAGTGCATTTATGTCTTTTGCTGATACAGGAATGGAATGTTGCGTTGTCTGAAATTCATTGGGACGATCAGCGAGGCTATACGCTGTTTTTGTCCGATCGTCAGGTCGTGATTCGGCTCGGCCCGCAGATTCGTCCTAGCATGTTTGTGCTGATGCAACGGGTGCTGGAGCACTGGCCGCAGGACCAACGGGCAACCGTTTTTGATGCGCGTTTTACTGATCAGATTGTAGCATCTCCTCTTCCATTAAGACTGGATAAGGGGAAAAAGAGGAAACGTGTCCAGCATCTCCTGTCTACTGGAAGACACGTTTCCTCTTTGAGACGTGGATTTAACTCGCACGCTTAGGGAGGCGGTATGGAGAATATGGAAAACAAGGATTCCCTCCTGGTGAGTGTTGATATTGGGACGAGTCAGACATCTGTTGTCGTTGCGGAAAGAACGCACGAGGGGCTGGCCGTTTTGGGGGTGGGGACCGCGCCGTCTCAAGGGGTGCGCAAGGGTCTCGTCACCAATGTCGAGAATGCGGCCCAGGGACTGCAACAGGCAGTGGCGGAAGCGGAGGCCAATGCCAACTGCGAAATTCACAATGTGTTTGTCAGCCTGACCGGTGGACATATGGAGGGCATTTCGAGTCAGGGCGTTGTCCGAGTCAAAGACGGCGAGGTGTCTACGGACGATGTTCAGGAAGTGGTTGCGGTAGCCCAGACGATTGCCCTGCCCCCGGAGTGTGAAATCTTGCACGTTTTCCCACAGGAGTTTCTGGTGGATGGACAAGAGCGCGGCCGTAACCCCGTTGGGGCGAGTGGTGTACGGCTTGAGACCGATGTCCATGTTATCAGCGTTTCCTCAACGGCCCTGTACGCCCTCCAGAAATGCTGTGAGCGGGCGGGGCTCTATCTCAACGGCGTGTATTATGGTGCGCTGGCGGCAGCCGAGGCCGTCTTGACTCCAGAGGAGAAAGAGCTGGGCGTTGTCGTGCTCGACATTGGGGCAGGCACGACCAGTGTGGCAGCTTTTTGTCAAGGCGTCGTCTCTTACACTGCAGTCCTGCCGGTTGGTGGGGAAAACGTAACCAACGACCTGGCCGTGGGTCTGTGTATCCCAGTGGCAGAGGCAGAAAGGCTGAAACAGCAGCACGGCTGTGCTTTGACCAGCCTGATTGCACCGGGCGAGGTGATTCAGATGCCTCGCATCGGCGAGCGTGATGCCGCTCCGCTCCCACGGAGAAAAATGAGCGAAATTATCGAACCGCGGCTTGAAGAGATTTTCGAGCTCGTTCGGGAGCAGCTTGATTTTGGAGGCCTCTCAGGCCAGCTCGGCGCGGGCGTAGTCCTCACCGGTGGGAGTACTCTCCTTGAAGGCGTGCCGGATTTAGCCCAACGCGTCTTCCGTATGTCGGCGCGTCGGGGTACGCCGCGGTGTGCAAGCGATATGATTGATCCAGCCCAGAGTCCCCTGTATGCGGCCAACATCGGTCTGATCCTGTGTCATGCGCAGGACGCGCTCCGCCCGCTGGCCCAGGTACGGAACGGACAGAACTGGCAGCATATGCGGGAACGGGTCGTCGAGTGGTTTCGGGAATTTTTTTAGACCGTAGCCTCTCCGGTGGAGACATGCTAACTGGAGATGAAGGAGGTGAGAGATGATTGAGTTTGTGGAGAATGAGGGTAGTGGGGCTCAGCTCCGTATCGTTGGGATTGGAGGGGCTGGAGGGAATGCCATCAATACGATGATCAATAGTGGGCTGTCCGGTGTTGACTTCATTGCTGCGAATACCGACGCGCAAGCGTTGCAGGTTAGTTTGGCACCGACCAAGATTCAACTTGGCTCCGAGGCGACCAAAGGGCTTGGGGCAGGCGCTAATCCTGAGATCGGTCGCAATGCCACGCTGGAAACCGAGGACGAGTTGCGTCAACATCTGGTTGGGGCCGATATGGTTTTCGTGACAGCGGGCATGGGTGGCGGAACCGGCACCGGTGGGGCGCCTGTTGTCGCCCGGCTGGCAAAAGAAAGTGGGGCGTTGACCGTTGGGGTGGTGACTAAGCCGTTTGTCTTTGAGGGGAGACGGCGCATGCGGCAGGCCGATGAGGGTATCCGCGAGTTGAAAGAAAACGTGGATACGCTGATTTGTATTCCGAACCACCGTTTATTGGCGGTCATGAGCCGTAGCCAGCCACTCACTGAAGCCTTTCACAAGGCAGATGAAATCTTACTTCAGGCCGTTCGAGGCATTTCTGACGTGATTATGATCCCTGGCCTGATTAACCTCGACTTTGCCGATGTGCAAACCATCATGGCCGAGATGGGGATGGCGATTATGGGGGCCGCCACAGCGAGTGGAGAAAACAGGGCAGAAGAGGCCGCGCGTCAGGCCATTACCAGCCCACTGCTTGAAGATATCTCCATCAGTGGGGCACGCGGCGTGCTGATCAATGTGACCGGTGGACAGAGCCTCACTCTGCACGAAGTGAATGAGGCGGCAACGCTGATACAGGAAGAAGCGGCTGAAGATGCCAACATTATCTTTGGCGCGGTCATTGACGAGACCTTGGAGGAAGAGTTGCTCATTACGGTCATTGCCACTGGATTTGGCGAACAGGAATTAGAGCAACCGAAAACGCCAACGCTCAGTGCGGTGTCTGGTGGGAGACGGAAAACAAAAGGGTCGCCCGGGACATTTGATCCAGCAGTGCTGGAACAACCAGCCTATGCACGGAGACGCACGCTCGCGCAAAGTTCGGTCATCCCTCCGACAAAAAATCTGGACTCGGAGCAGAGTGATGAGCTCGCCGAAGGCATGCCCGTCTTTCTCCGCAAGCAGGCAAACCGATAGGAGCCAACCATCCGACCATACAGAGTGCGGGCTAGAAGCCCGCACCCCGAAGCCCTAACTCCCGTGAGTGCGGGAGGAGAACGCTGCTTTTATGTGGCTGACCACCGAACGGGCACGTAAACGTCTGGCGGCTGAAAAACTCATTTTTTCAGCCGCCATCGATGGAGACATTCCGCTTTGCCTCATTTATCCAAACGAGTATGCGGTCGGGATGTCGAATCTGGGTTTCCAGGCTGCCTATAAAATCTTTACTCAACATGTGAGCTGCCGCTGTGAGCGGGCGTTTTTGCCTGACCAAGACGAGGCCACCGCACTGAGGCGGGCTGGTGTGCCCCTGGCCTCACTCGAGACGCAACGGCCCCTAGCCGATTTTGAGATCCTGGCTTTCTCGATTTCGTTTGAGACGGACTATCTGCATATCCTTGATATTCTGGCGGCCGCGCATATCCCGCTCCGGGCCACAGAACGGACTCCGCACCATCCCTTGGTCATTGCCGGCGGACCGGCAACCTTTCTCAACCCCGAACCTATTGCCGATTTTATCGATCTATTCTTGATCGGTGAGGGTGAGGAAATGATTCCAGAGTTTCTGGACCGCTATGCATCTCTGGATACGAGGACGGACGACCCGACATCGAAATTACGGGCGCTCAGTACCATAGCCGGCGCCTATGTGCCAACCTTGTTCCAACCCACTTATAATGCGACCGGACATCTTGCCCAGGTGACCCATGCTGCACCCTTTGCGCAGGCTCCCCATCAGGTCCGGGACGCGCAGGTGGGCGGTCGTGAGCCGACTGTGCAGCGTCGCTTGGTGCTGGATTTGGACGCCTATCCGACGACGTCGCAACTCCTGACCCACGAGACCGTTTTTGGCGATATGTTTCTCATTGAGGCGAGTCGAGGCTGCGAGTGGGGCTGTCGGTTTTGTGCGGCCGGCTTTATGTATCGACCCGTCCGCTATCGCAGTACGGCAGCCTTAACACAACAAGTGACACAAGGCTTACAGGAACGTCAGACCATTGGCCTGATTGGGGCGGAAATGGCGAGCCAGCCGGGTATTGCCGGCTTGTGCGAGTTCGTTGGTCAGGCCGGTGGCCGAGCGTCTCCGTCCTCGTTAAAAGCCGATGTGATTACCCAGGATCTGGCACGTGCGGTTGGACACAATAATACTCATTCGGTCACCGTCGCACCGGAAGCGGGCTCGGAACGGATGCGCCGGGTGATTAATAAGAACCTCACCGAGCCGGAGATCCTGCGCGCAACAGAGCTGTTGGTCGGCGGCGGGGTACAAGCCCTCAAGCTGTACTTCATGCTGGGCTTGCCCACCGAGACCCAGGACGATGTTGATGCTATTGCAGCTCTGACCCACAAGATCCATAGCCGATTTTGTGGCAAACGGGCCAAGATCGGGAGGATTACCTTATCGGTTAACGCTTTTGTGCCCAAGCCGTGGACCCCCCTGCAGTGGGAGCCCATGGAGGAACTCCCCGCCCTCCGACGCAAGATGGCAGGTTTACAGAAACAGCTTACTCGTCTGCCGCGCGTGACGGTCGATATCGAGTCTCCGCGTGAGGCTTACTATCAGACCGTCCTGTCCCGTGGCGACCGGCGTGTCGGCCAGCTACTGCTCGATATCCATACGCACGGGGGCGATTGGTGGAGCGTAGTTCAACGCTGGCGGCGTGAGGCAAAACGCCAGCCCGGCGTCCCCTTCGATTCCGCTCAGGACAGGCCCAATCCCGACTTTTTTGTTCACCGTCGATATGACTCGGAGGAGCGGCTGCCCTGGGACTTTATCGATCACGGAGTGGACAAACACTATCTGTGGGTCGAATGGCGTAAGGCCATACTGGAACGGCAAACGCCACCGTGTGATGTGACCTCGTGCCAGAGTTGCTCCGCGTGTTAGCCAGAGGGCACGAGCGATGATTTTTGGCATTGGCAATGATCTGGCCGAGGTTGATCGCATCCGGGCCGCGCTCGAACGCCCACGAACGGGTGGGCGCTTCCGCGAGCGCGTCTTCACACCTGGTGAGCAGGCCTATTGCGAGCGCCGGGGCAAAGCCAAGTATCAGAGTTATGCCGCGCGCTTTGCGGCTAAAGAAGCCACAATGAAAGCGCTCGGACGCGGTTGGGGTCGCGCGGTTGGCTGGCGCGATGTTGAGGTCGTCCGCCAGCCGGGCTCACGCCCTGAGATTGTCCTGCACGGCAAGGCCAAAGCCTATGCCGCTGAGCAGCATATCCGCCGTTTTCACCTGGCGCTGACCCACACGACGACACTAGCAGAAGCCCAGGTCATGGCCGAACTGTAAGACCGGGCGGGACGCGGAAACCACACCCCTCTGCTCGACCCGTACCCGTTACCGGGCGTCGAGTGAAACCCTGTTCCCGTGGGCCAGCAGGTCGGCCACGGTCTGGAGAAACGCCCCGGCCGGAGCCCCGTCTATCACGCGGTGATCGAACGTCAGGCTCAAAACCATCATCGAACGCCTGGTGACCTCGCCGCGATGGATCACCGGTTTTTCAACGATCCGACCGACGCCGAGAATGCCGGACTGCGGGGCATTGATGATGGGAGTAAAGGCATCAACGCCGTACATACCCAGGTTGGAGACAGTAAATGTTCCACCCGATACTTCTTCGAGCTTGAGCTGACTGGCGCGGGCTTTTTCGGCTAAGGTCTTGGCCTCTGCGGCAATATCTTTGAGCGATTTTTTGTCTGCATCCCGGACGACCGGAACAATCAAGCCTTCGTCCAGAGCAACCGCTAGTCCCACATGGATATCGCTGTTGGCCCGGATGATATCCCCTTCGAGGTAGGCATTCATGCGTGGGTGCTGCCTCAGGGCATGGGCACAGGCCTGCACGATAAAATCGGTATATGTGACGTTGAATTCCTGGCGGACTTCTTGACGACGATCGATCAACTGCGTGACATCAGCTTCTGTGCTGATGGTGAGCTGGGCGCTGCCCTGAAGGCTCTGATGCATGCGCTCGGCAATCACTTTTCGCATGCCGCGTAACGGAATGTCTTCCGCCGCGGCCGGCGCTGCGGTTGGTGCCGGTGGTGGAGCAGCTTGACCTCCACTATCAATAGTTTTCTGCACATCTTCGCGGGTGATCCGACCGCGCGGACCAGTCCCGGCCACGCCGGAGAGATCAATGCTATGTTCTTTTGCCAGCTTTCGGGCTGCGGGCGTGACAGGCACGCGGCCACGCTTCTCTTGCGGTGCCGGGGACGGCGCGGAAGTAGCCACTGGAGCAGGCTCGGGCGAGGCAGATGCCGGAGCGGCGGCTGGCGCGTCTGCGTAGCGTGCGGCGACTTCAGCTACCTCCTCGCCCGCTTCCGCAATAATGGCGACGGGCAGCCCGACTCCGACCACGGCTTCGACCGCATACAGCAATTTGGCGACCGTTCCATCCGTGGGCGCTTCGACTTCATACAGCACTTTTTCGGTTTCGACCTCAAACAGGGCTTCGCCAGTTTTTATGGCATCGCCCTCGGATTTGAACCATTGTTGGATCGTGCCCTCGGTCATAGTCAGACCGAACTTTGGCATTACGACTTCTACGGCCACAGGTGTATCCTTTCTTTCCTCAGAAGCTGAGGCGGAGGGAAGCTTACCCCAGCATCTCCTTGACAGTCGCGGAAATCTTTTTGTCGTTGGGAAGAATGAATTTTTCTAACGGGGGACTGAACGGGACCGGGACATCTGGAGCCGCCAAGCGCTTGACCGGGGCGTCCAGGGAGTCGAAACCCTTATCTGCAATGACGGCCGAGATTTCTGCTGCCGCGCCGCACCGCAGATGGCCCTCATCAACCACCAAGACGTTATGCGTCTTGGCCACGGAGGAGAGGATCGTCTCTTCGTCCAGCGGAATCAGACTGCGCGGGTCTATAACTTCAGCAGAAATGCCATCCTCTTCCAGCGCTTTTGCGGCCTTGAGCGCCTGGGAGACCATATAGCCGATCGCAATAATGGTGACGTCTGAGCCTTCACGTTTTACCGCAGCCTGCCCGATGGGCACAAGATACTCCTCCTCCGGGACTTCTTCTTTGCTTCGGCCCAGCTTGAGATGCTCAAAAACCAGCACGGGGTTATTGTCCCGAATGGCGCTTTTGAGCAGGCCCTTCATATCGTAGGCACCTGAAGGCACCACAATTTTGAGTCCGGGCACACTCATGAACTGGGAGTAGACCGTCTCGGAATGCTGGGCGGCTGCCGAGCCGACCGCACCGCAGACGGCACGAAACGTAATAGGCATGTCAGCCTGACCGCCCGACATATAGCGCAGCTTGGCCGCCTGATTACAGACCTGATCCCAGCAGCAGTAGAAAAAGCTGGCAAACTCGATTTCAACAATCGGCCGCATCCCCGCCATGGCTGCGCCGACCCCGGCGCCGGCATAGCCGGCTTCTGAAATGGGAGCGTTCAGAATCCGCTCGGCACCGAACTCATCGGTCAAGCCGCTCGTCGCGCCAAAGGCGCCGACCCAGATGTCCAGGCCCATCATGAAGGTTGCCGGGTCGTGTCGGAGTTCCTCGGCGAGAGCCGTGTTAATCGCTTGAATAAAATTCATTTCAGGCATGGTTTCCCCCCTAGGCTGCAAAGAGTAAACGTGTCCTCCAATACACAGGTGGATGCTGGACACGTTTACTCTTTTGAGAACATATCGTCCAAGGCTTCCTCGGGCTCCGGATACGGGCTGTCTTGAGCAAACTGGACGGCGTCATCAATAGCTTGCTTCACCTCGGCTTGGACGGTAGAGAGCGCTTCCTCGCCAAAGGTGTCCGGCACGAAACGCTGCTCAAAGGTAATGAGCGGACAACGCTTCTTCCACGCTTCTATTTCGTCTGAGGGACGGTAACTGCGCTTACCGAGAAAGGCTTCCTCGCCCACCACGTGGCCTTCCCAACGGTAGGTTTTACATTCAATCAACGTCGGGCCTTCGCCCTTGCGCGCGCGTTCAACCGCCTGACTGGTGGCTTCATAGACCTCAACGACGTCATTACCGTTGACCACCACGCCGGGCATATCGTGGCCGCGCGCCCGGTCGGCAATATCCTTGACCGAGGTGACGTCCTTCCCCGCGGTAAACTCTCCGTACAAATTGTTTTCACACACATACACAACGGGCAGCTTCCAGGACGAGGCGATATTGAGCGATTCGTGAAACGTGCCCTCGTTCGAGGCGCCGTCACCAAAGAAACAGGCGGCGACCTCACCGCTGCCACGCACTTTTGCCGCCAGACCCGCGCCGGTCGCAATCGGTAAACCGGCCCCCACAATGCCGTTCGCCCCCAAGATACCCAGCTCGAAATTGGCAATATGCATGGAGCCGCCCTTGCCCTTGCAGTAGCCGGTCTTTTTGCCGAACAACTCGGCCATCATGGGTTTGACTTCGCCGCCCTTGGCGATCAAATGGCCGTGACCGCGGTGGGTGCTGGTAATATAGTCCTGCTCGGTCAAAGCGGCTGCGACTCCGGTGGCGGAGGCCTCTTCGCCAATCGAGACATGGACAAAGCCAGGGATTTGACCCTCTTGAAAAATATCACGTACACGGGACTCAAACTGCCGGATGGTTTGCATCGTCCGATACATATCGAGCAGCTTGTCTGTACTCAGGGTAGTATCCGCCATAGACATTTCCTCCTTTGGTGTTCACGCGGAAAGCCCCGTCTTCATAGTCTGAAACAGGGGCGAAGGTCAACAACGCCGTCGCGGGGAGGCTCATGTATAGCATATAACTCGGTGGAAACGGGAAGAGATAGGACCATTGCCTTGAGTGTTGAGTGTATAGTTCCTCAAGTAAGGTTTCTTTATCAGGAATCCTTTGCCGCAAGGCTAGTGTTTTTATCTCTCTCGGCTTCCTTTTCTTCTCCAAGTCGCTTTAGCGCTCCCATTCGTTGTTCCCGGTCATGCTTTGCAACGTACCAGTCGGCAAAAAGCGTCTCGATAAGTTCGAGTAGAAGCTGCGCCTCTCCAGGCTCCACAGAAACAATCAAGTCCACATCCTTCTCCATGTGTGCACCGATATTTCCGACACCACGTACCGAGTCAGTTGCTTCCCATGTCGCTTTACCTACCTTCCCTTGAATAGCTTCTATCTCCTGTTTGAGCGTCCTCTTGTCATTCACGCCCCAAAAGTCTCGGATCATACCTTGCAAGCATCGCCTACTTAGCGTTGCTGAAGCTTTAAGGTTTAGATCTCGAATACGGCACGCTTCAGAATAATCTTCGACAATTTGAGGGGGGATATAGTCTGGTTACAGAAGAACCGTTATTGCGGCGGAAGGATAGCCGATACGGCAATGGCCTGACCGCCTGGAGGGAACACGGTATCGCCTACTTAGCGTTGCTGAAGCTTTAAGGTTTAGATCTCGAATACGGCACGCTTCAGAATAATCTTCGACAATTTGAGGGGGGATATAGTCTGGTTACAGAAGAACCGTTATTGCGGCGGAAGGATAGCCGATACGGCAATGGCCTGACCGCCTGGAGGGAACACGGTATCGTCTTCGCCCTTTATCTGTTCATTCTGATACTGCCCATTGTCTCTTGACGGGTTTGTCAGAATGGCAACGCTACGGGCGGTGAGGTTCACAATCCAGTATTCCGGGATGCCGCTTGCCGCATACGCCTGGGCCTTCTGCTCCTGATCGTAGACCAAGGAGCTGTCCGAGACTTCTATGACGACCATAACCTGGTCTGATCGTGGATGGTGCTGGGCGTAATCGCTTGGGTCAGGTTGACAGATGACAATATCCGGCTCGGGCTCGCTCCAATCGTTCAAAACAATTGGCGCTTGGACGCGAATATAGGCCGCATCCCCCACGACCGGCAAAAGCGTAAATAAGAGACGGTGAATGGTTGCCGCATGGGGGCTGTTTTGTGGACTCATAGTAATAATGACTCCATCGAGCAGTTCAACCCGCTCATCTGCCAGGAGACGAGACTCTGCCAGACGGTGGTACTCTTGACGGGTAAAACGATGGGGCGTTGGAGCCGACGGCACGCTGTGCGTCATGAGCCCAGTCTAGTCGCCTTGGTGGGGGAAGACAATAAAGTGAATTCGCTTTTCCACAGGAATGACAACCCGAGACAGTCTCAGGTCTTCACTCGCACGCGATAGCCAATTTTCACCTCGCCGTTCTTCGGCACCGTGACCTCAAAACGCAAGGTATGCGCGTCGGGCTTTTCGTGCTGCTCCGGAGTGGAAGCAACAACTTCCCAGTCACCGTGCATAGGCTCTTCGACGCGGACTTGCACGTCTTCGTCCTTGTGATTGCGGACGACGATTTGCCAGCTCACCTCCGACGAGTGGCGAGACAAACGCGTAAAGCTCGTTTGGCGGCGCTCGCCAACAACGTCAAATGCCTCACCCATTTTCACGCTGACGGTTTCGTTTTTAGGCGTGTGGTCAATACTGTCCTCACCGACAAACTGGAGGCTGCCTTGCGCGTCGGCTTTGTACACACGCAGGGTCCCTTTAGGCAAGGGTATGCCCAGGTGGTGCTGCTCGGCGTTTTCGATTTCGAGATAGACGCTCACTTTTTGTAGAGGAGGCGGCGTGTCAAACGAGGTGCGCACATAGTGGGGCTGGCCGCGGAGAACGAGGCGCTTGGTGATAGGGATGTCCGCAGCGGATAAGAGTGCCATCTGCTTGGTCTGGTTGTTTTGCACCGTGGTCTGTCTATCCAGGGTATACAGGTGGTATTCGAAAAAGGATTCTTCCTGAAACTGTGACTCTGAAGAAGCGCTAGCCATGGCGGTCGCCGCCATGAGCCGCTCACGGAAAACTTCCGGTTCAACTCGGTTGACATCACCGGCTACCAGCTTGAGCGTTGCGTTGCGATACGTGGTGCCGGATTGATTCTCTATAGAGACCCAGCCGGACAGGTCGGCCAGACTGTCGTCGCTGTTGAGGGCAAGGACATAATCAGCCTGCCAGGTCATATCGTTGGTGAGGTAGGAGGCTTCAATGGTGTGGGTGCTGGCGGCCTGCGCCTGAAGCAGCCACACGAGCGTCGGCTGGGCGATCAGGTTGACCGGCAGTTGAGGCAGAATCACTCTACCCGGCAAACCAATCGAGATTTCGTCTCCGACTTGATAAATCGGGGAGTCATTCGTGGCGAGCAGCGTGGCGGTCACGAGTTCGTCTTTGCCGGTGAAATAATTCTTATCGAGCAGCCTGACTTCTTTGCCTACATATTTTTCGAGTAAGGTCTCCGGGCTGAGCAGGTCGTATTCATAGTTCTGCTCCAAGACCTGAAAGGTTTCCGGGTCGGTCTGCGACCGAATAAGCACGGTTGTCGGCATAATCCGGGCCGCGACATCCATAAACTGAAGGTGGGTCAATCCCTCGGCCAGTTCAATTTCACGGACATCTTTGACCAGTCCAAGGTTGGAATTGTAGACCGTCAGCGAGACCTGGGTCTGATCAGCGTGGGTACTCGTGAGCGGAGCGGCTGAAAGCAGGTGAGAACAAAAGACCTCGAAAACAAAAAGACTCGCGGCAAGGAGCGCAATAAGCGGAAGGCGTTTCATAGGTGATATTGTGACTATTCCTTTCTCCCCGAATGCTTTCAGCATAGCGGGTTTTCCGTACGAACGCCAAAAAGACGGCAGGACTACAGAACAATTCACTGATCCTACGCCATCTCAAAGCGGGTCAGTAAACCCAGCTTCTTGGCCTGATAGAGCGCGTACTGAAAATAGGCAATGGAAAGAATAAACAGCACTGCCGTCAAACCGAGAGATATCAGCAGCGGCTGCCAGGCTAATTCTCCGGTTGCAATAGTGTATCGCAGTCCTTCAAACACATGTGTGCTGGGCAGGGTGATGGCAATGCCCTGAACCCAGCCCGGCATACTGTCGAGCGGATAAAAACACAACTAAAAGGCTGAATAATAAATCCGACGGACCAGGCCAGGATCTGAATACGGAGACCGTAGCGAAAGATCAGGGCAGCGATGAGAATACCGATGACCCAGCCGAAGAGCAGCAGGACGCTGGTGAAGACGGCGATGGCTGTACCACCAATATCCATAATATTAAAGGCGTACAGGCCCCAGGCGAGGAAGGTGAGAAAGAGAAAACTCAGGATGCAGCGAATGAGGCCAATAAGACCAATTGCCACAAAGAGTTCGATCGAGGTGACTGGCGAGGCAAACAGGTTATACACATTGCGACTCCAGAAATCTTCGAGGATAAACGTCCCGACGTCGGTTTGCGCCCGCCAGAATAAACTCCACAGCACAGCCCCGCCAAGAAAGAACTCCATGACCCCGGAGAACGAAGACGTTGACGCAATAAACATGCTGGTGAACCCCCACAAGAGGAGGGAGATGACCGGCCAGTACACAATGTCAAAAATACGGTCCAGACTGCGATAGCACAGACAGGTAAACTTATAGACCAAGCCCCAAATTGCCATGGTCGAAAAGCCATAGTCCTGAGAGTTCACAAGGCGCACGTGGCTCAGAGCTCCCCTCGGGCGACCTTGATGAAGACATCCTCAAGCGTTGGGCGTGAGACATGGATATCGACAATTGGGTTGCCGCTTTGTGTCAAGTGCCGGAGTAAGGGGTCGAGCTGATGGGTTGGGTCATCGAGGACAAAACGCAAGGCGTGATCTCCGTTCTGCTCAATCCGAGATATGCCATTCAGTTGACGGATGAGGGTGAGATCAGACCCGGCTTGAAAGGTTACCTCTACGACCTGGTGCGGAATGAGCCGCTTAATATGAGCAGCCGTATCAACGCGGAGAATCTCACCTTGACTTAAAAAGGCAATCCGCCCACACAACTCTTCGACTTCATTCATATTATGTGACGTGAAAAGAATGGTTGTTTTTCGTTCCTGTTGAACGGCTTGCAGCGCCCGCCGGGTTTTTTCGGCAATGTCCGGATCAAGGCCAAGCGTACACTCATCGAGCAGCAGAAGTTCCGGGTCGTTCAGAAAGCCTTTACACAACGTGACACGGGTATGTTGGCCCGAACTGAGGTGCTGTAAGCGGCGTTTGGCCAGGTCTGTAATCTCGAAGCGTTCAAGCAGTCCGTCTATTTTCCGGGGAAGCTGTTTGACGCCATAGATCCGGCCGTAGACCATCAGATTTTCCCACACGGTCAGCACGCCGTTCATGCTGGTAAACGCTGCGGCCACATTCATCCGGCGAAGAATGGCAACGTGGTTGGCGGTAAAATCGTGGTCGAAAATTCGGATTGAACCACTGTCGGCAATGATGAGGCCAAGCAGGATATTGATCGTGGTGGATTTCCCGGCACCGTTCGGGCCGAGCAGGCCAAAAAATTCTCCCCGCTCCACGTCTAACGAGAGACCCTGGAGGGCTTCAACCGTACCATAACGTTTCCGCAGATCACGGATCTCAAGGAGAGCCATTGGCGAATGAGCAGTGTATAAGCGGCGTGAAGACGGGACGAGGTGCGCCCCGCCCCGTACGCTTAAATCACGCCTTTTTCTTTGAGCCGGGCGACTTCTTCGCGGCTGAGTCCGGCAAAGTGGGTGTAAATCTGCTCGTTATCATGCCCGACCGGCACAGACCCACGCCAGATCTTGCCCGGAGTGGCGGAAAAAGCAGGGCTGACACCGGTACCTTTGACCGTGCCGACCTGATTGTCCTCCCACTCGACATGAACATTGCGGGCCTCGTAGTGCGGATCTTCCGCCATAGCCTGGCTGTTCATGATCGGACAGCAGGCGACCTGGGCGGCGTTCAACTGTTCAACCACTTCCTCGACTGTTCGTTCGGCGATCCAGCCGCGCAGCAGGGCGTCAAACTCGATGCCCTCCAGGCCGTTAATATCGGTGCTGGCGCGCTGCCATTTCTCCTCTTCCGGGTCAAGGCCCAAAACTCGGCACACCCGGGAAAAAACCGCCAGGCCGACCGCGCCGACCACCACCCAGCCATCGCTGGCCTGGAACGCGTCGTAGGGTTGAAACGCGGTGGCTTTATTGCCAGTGCGCTCGCGGACAAAGCCATTGCTGAAATACTCGACCATCGTCCCCGAGAGCAGACGGTGGATCGCCTCGAACTGCGAGACATCAACGACCTGACCCGTACCGGTGCGTTGCGCGGAAATATAGCCGGCCAGGGAAGACCACAGGCAAAACAGGGCCGTAATATAGTCGGCCGTCCAGGGATTGGCCCGCACCGGCGGGTCGGGGTCGGGAAAGCCGGTCTGGTACATGAGTCCACCAAAAGCCTGGCCGATCATGTCGTACGAGGCCCGCCCCAGATAGTCCTGATGACCGCTCTGACCATAGCCGGAGACGTGGGCGATGACGAGCTTGGGGTTAGCCTGGAGCACGGCCTCGTCGGTCAGGCCCCACTTGGTATAGGAGCCGGGCTTTGAACTCTCCATCCAGATGTCACACGACTTGACCAGCTTGAGGAACAGGTCTTTGCCCTCGGGCTTGCTGAAGTCCAGCGTGACATACCATTCGTTGCGCCGTTCCTGAATCCAGGTGGTTGCCACCTGCCCCCGGCCGTCTGTGGTTGGCAGTTGCATACCCAGATGGCGCCAGGCCGCATCGCCCTCACCGGTTCGTTCGATCTGAATCACCTCAGCACCCATTTCCGCAGCCAGGGCCGCGGCGAACGGCTGGGCGACTAGGGTGCCGCTTGATACAATCCGCACGCCCTGCAACGGGCCGAACTGTTCGGGTAGCAGTGATGCCGGACGTGTCTCCATACCAATCCTCCCATATATCCTGCAATATGCTGTCCATCCCTAACGGAAATCGAGAATGAAGAAAAGACTGCTTGAACGGCCAGAGACCAGGCTATATATCGCAGAGCATATCGGCCCAGAGTTGCGCTCCAGGATCGGTCAGGAAAAGGAGGACGTATGTATAAAGTCATTGGTATCCTTAAACGGCCTGAAGGGATGGCGCTGGCAGACTTTCGTCGCTGGTGGCTGGAGGAACACGCCCCCAAGGTGAAGAAATGGCCCGGCTTGAAACGTTACTGTATTAACCTGGCGACAACCGATGACCAGCGCTACGACGGCGTCGCCGAGGTCTGGTTTGAGACACAGGCAGATATGGACAAGGTCTTCGGCACACCTGAAGGCCAGACGGCCAGAAACAGCGCGACGGGCGGCTCCACGGAAATTGTGATCTTATTAACGGAAGAAAACGTAATGGTGGACGGGTGAGAAGAGCGATAGAAAGAGGAGATAGAGAAGGGGGCGGTCCGTGCACCGCCCCCTTGTTTTTCAGCGATCAGTTTTTTAGCGCTCGGTACTACGCAGCACCTGTCCGGGTAAGCCCCCTTGATACTCGTCATCCTGATACAGGACGTTACCGGATACGACCGTCGTCTTGATGCCTTTGGATTTGGCAACAAAGCGTTTTCCGCCACCGGGCAGGTCCCAGACATATTCCGGGTCCTTGGCATCGACCGTATCAGGATCGAACAGCGTGAGGTCAGCCACCAGGCCCGGAGCGATCCGCCCCCGGTTGGGAATACCGAACAGATCGGCCGGGACTGAGGTCAGCCGCCGGACGCCCTCTTCAAGGCTCAACACCTGGTTGTCCCGTACCCAGCGACCGAGCAGATAGGTCGCGTACCCCGCATCGCACAACATGTCCACGTGTGCTCCGCCGTCGGACAAGCCGATCAGAAAACGAGGGTCACTGACCAGATTCTTCACTCCTTCGGGTTCGAAATTGAACGCCTGAAGGTCGAACATCAACTCCAGGCGGTCGGCCACCGCCAGGTCGAGAAAAGCGTCCACCACGTCCTTGCCCTGGTCGCGGGCAATCTCGGCCACCGTCTTCTTGCTGGCAACATGTGGTTTGACCGCCTCAGTGTGGGCATCAATCACGGTCATCCGTCCCCACTGGCCGCGAAAGATACGCCGCTTATCCATCTCTTCGCGAAAGGCGTTGCGAAAACCCGGATCGGCATAAATCTGCATCTGCTCTTCGACACTCTTGTTGAAGACGTGGTGCCAAGCCGAAAAAATCGCGAAGATGAACGGGTTCTTCATATTGAACTGGACCCGCAGCGGGCGGCAGGTGACCTGCGGTACGGCCTTGTCCCAACCGAGGATGGGTTGAACTTTCTCCACGGCGTTGAGATAGGACTCCGGCTTGCCCGGCTTATTAAACAGGGCCAGGAAGGTGACCGGGCGCTGGCTTTCATCAACCAGGAATTTGAGCAGGTCGTATTCGTCGTCCGAGACCTGGCCGACATTGGTCCCGGTCAGGGCCAGCTCAATCGTGCCGCGACCCTCTTCTTTCATGACTTGGCACAAGGCGCTCCATTCGGCCCGACTGGCGTTGCGGCAGGCGAGCGGACGGCCCTCAAAGCCGATATGGTTGTTGAGAATGGTACTGGTCAGGCCAAACGCCCCGGCGTGCATGGCGTTACGAAACAGCCGTTGCATCTCGCTGATTTCGTCCGGGGTGGCTTCCCGCTCAAAAGATTCTTCGCCCATCACATAGTGCCGCAGGGGCGTGAGAGCGGCCAAAGAGGCGACGTTGATGCCCATGCCACGCTTTTGTAAGACGTCGAGATATTCGGCGTGGGTTTCCCACTGCCAGTCAATACCGCGCTCCATGACCTCGAACGGAATCGCCTCGACATTGACCAAGTCCCACATGACAATATCGCGGGCTTTGGGCCGAACTGGCGCAACGCCTACGCCGCAGTTGCCCATCACCACCGTGGTAATACCGTGCCAGGAGGAGCAGGTCACCAAGGGGTCCCAGGCGACTTGGGCATCGTAGTGGGTATGCGGATCAATAAAGCCCGGCGCCAGCACCAAGCCGTCGGCGTTGATTTTTTTTTGCGCCGCCTCGCCATTGCCCTTGCCCACTGCGGCAATCAGGCCGTCTTTGGCCGCCACGTTGCCGTAGAAGCTTTGCGTACCCGTACCATCGCAGATACGGGCGTTTTCAATAATCAGGTCATACATGAACGATCCCTCCTCTTTATAGATCTTTCCCTATCAGCCCAAATCGACTCGGACGCCGGCATCCAGGCCCATAGCCACCCGATACCCGCCTTCCTCAGATTTTCAACAATATGGCGTCGAATTTTCTGGTCCAGCGGCCCGAGGCCGGTATTCATAAAAATCCCACCAAAGGCCCGAATGTGCTGGCCGGTGACATAAAAGAGGTTAAGCGCCCATTTTTTCAGTTGCGGGCGAGACAGTTCCCCGGCCAGCAGGCCCCGGTAGAAATTGGGGCCAAGCAGAGGCTGCTCGTCTTGATGTTGGATATAGCCGCGCAAATCAGCCAAAAAGGTATCAACCGTTGCCATGGACCCCCTCCTTACTTCCGTCATTATGTATCCCTTTGCAGGAGAGCCGCGCAAGAGACCGCCGGGTGCGCTGAGGGGGCTTGTGAGAGCCCCCGTAGAAACGTTTTCAACCACGGATAACGGCTCTACGATTCACGGCTTCCCGCCGGGTCTACTCGCGACGGGTCGAGGCGGACAATGGTCGCACCCCAACCGCCCGCCCCCATTGGCGCATCAGCGAAGTCCGTCACATAGGGCAGGCGAGTAAGCAGTGAACGAATACTCTCGCGCTGAACCCCCTTGCCTTTGCCGTGGATGAGACGCACCTGGGTAAACCCTGCGCTGCAACACTCGCGTAAATATTCCTCGACGACGCTGCGGATTTCCTTAGGTGCAAAAGGATGGAGGTCAATCACATCCTCAATGGGCATGACAATAGGGTCGGGGAAGGGGCTATCGTCGAGTTCTTCCGAGGCAGAAAGAGATGGCACTTTGCCTTTTTTTTGCATACGGGTTCTTTCTTGGTACCGATAAAAGAGTTCAGAGGTGGGCTCTGCGGCTCGTGTCTTTGCGACGGGGCAGATCAGTACCCTACCCTTCCTCCTCATCCGCTCGAATCGCCATTTCAACCGACCAGCGCACTTCCTCTTCCTTGAAAAAGAGGGCCCCGCGTTTTTTGCGGGGCAGACGGTCGGCTATGCGTGGATAGCGCTGTTGCGCAGTTGTGAAGACCTCCCGCAGGATGCCGCGCGACTCAACAGACAGGTCCGTATGAATGATGGTCAGAATGTATTGGTGCTCAAGCAGGTGGGTGGTCAGCGCTTCGACCAGAGCAATGGTCTCCTCATTCTGTACATCTTCGACCTGTGGAAGCGCTTGCTCGGCCCGGTCGATATAATACCAGTATTGCTCCAGTGCGATCCGGGCGGCGGACGTATCCTGGGCGGTCAGCATGGCTTCTGCTTCTGCCAGTTTTTCTCGGGCAAAGCCGAGCGAGAGATTGACGACCTGTCGGGCGGTTGTGGCCAGCCAGAGTTGCCCCGCTTCGGACCAGGAGTCGAATTGATACCCCACAGTGTCCGGCGTACGGCCGGGTTCCGGCAACCATTCGATATCGCCAAAAGTCGTGACAAAACCGTGGCCGGCCACTGCCTGTCCTGAGTCCAGTCGAAGGGCCGGGGACGAAACGAGCAGAAAGCAAACGATCAGACTGTTCTGAAGGGAGTGGAATTTCACGACGAGATCTGCCTATTGGGTATGGTGGGTCGTGCGGAGGGCGCCGATTCTTGCAGGATGGAATGAATCGTCGTATCCGCGTCGTCCGTGTATTCGGCAACCGTGACCAGAAAATCAACCGGCAGATATTCGTCGTTGGGCGCCAACTCCAGGAAGACTTTATAGACGCCGGCGGTGGGGAAGACGTGATGCAGCGGTACGTCCGGGCCAAAATATTCCTGCTTTGCCGGACGGCTCATAAGTTGGACCATGAGCCGGGCCATCTGGTCTGACGACATACTGTGACCCCGCATACCTTCCATAAAACGGGCCATCTCCGATGTGTAGGTATGCTGATGGCCAAAATGTTCACCGTCCAGGCGCCAGCTTGCCATATGGACTTCGGTGCCGAGATAGAGACCCAAATTCCTGACCGGGACCCCCTCTGCGGAGGTGAGGCGACACACAATCTCCACCTCGTGGCCGGCAATGGGCGGAGAAGGCGAAGTGCGGAAGGCAACGCGATACGCACCAAACTGTTTTTCCTGACGGAAATCGGGCTTGGGCGACGGGCCGGGCTCCCCCGTAACCGTCAGCGTGAAATGTTTGGTCCAGCTTCTATCCTTGTGGGTAAACTCGTTGACAATGAGATACTGCCCCGCCTTGGGAAACGTATAGGGAAAATGGAACCGCGCCCGCTGAAGGTCCTGGTCAGTGAGCGGAATATAGTCCTCGTGGTGGGTGTGGGCAAAGGTAGACAAGTCACGGCTCACGATAAAGGTGTGGAGGGCGCGTTCGTGCAATATTTGCAAGTCAGAAACCGGTTGTTGTGTCTTGGTATGGGTCAGGTGAAAGGTCAGGATTGTTTCCCGGCCAGCCTGCGGGAGTGTTGATCCAAGGTCCAGTGTCAGCTGATAGGGCCCGGCCGGCCGAGCCACCAGTCGGTTGTCTTCGCTGCCCAAACATCCGCTCAGGCCGGGCAACAAGAGACACAGTATTCCGCTCCAACGCACGACATCCAGCCAAAAGCCTGTTCTGAGCCAAGTCGAAGGGAAGAAATCTCGTGTAGACAGGAAAGACGGCTTCATCAGCGCCACGGTATAAAAAAATGGAGTATTTGTCGATGCTTAGCGCACCATCAAGGTTCTTGCTTTTCTGTGACCGTTACTCTATACCGAGGGAAGCCTGCGGGGGTAGACGTCCTTTCTTGCCGAGAAGAGGACAGGGCTTTTCGGGTGGAAGGTGAACATACTATGTCTATAGATCCACGGATGATCCATTTATACAGCTATTACCGTGACGCCGAGCTACGCGGCGCGACGCTGCTCTTAAAATTGACCATGCGAGTCGAAAACACCGAGGCTCGAGTCAAATTATCTCGGCATCTGGCTGACGAAACCCGTCACGCCTGGTTGTGGACGAAACGCATTACCGACCTGGGTTATGAACCGGTTCACGTTGATGATGGCTACCAGACCCGCATTGGCAGAGCCGTTGGCATTCCTCGCTCCTTGATTGATCTCTTCGCTCTCACCGTCGTGGTCGAAGAGCGCGCCCAGCGCCGATATATTGAACACGCCCAACGGTCAGATGTCGATCCGGAGACGCTCGCCATCCTGCACGAAGTCACCAAAGACGAAAAGTGGCATATCGGCTGGATCAAAAACGAGTTGAAAGAGATGGCCAGAGCAAACGGTGGGGAAGGAAAGATGCGGGAAACCCTGCAACACTACCGGGATATTGATCGACAGGTCGTTGCCGACTTGGTGGCCAAGGAACGGGACGTGTTTGGCTTTTCGTTTTCTGACACCCCAGAAGCGTAGTCATCAGTCCGGTCTAGCGCGTATTCATGCCAGGAGGGATCAGAGGCGCGTCACACGATACCGCTGTGACTGCCCAGACTGAGCAGGCGGCTCCTCAACAGGACCGGCCACGCCGCAAAAAACGTATCCGGCCGGCGCGTGAAAAAAAGCACCTGCTAGCCCGGATCGAATATCTCTTATTCCTCGCCCTCTTCGCCTTCTTTCGCGTATTGCCCTTTCGTCTCGCGTTTCGGGTTGGAGAAGGCATTGGCACGCTCCTCTACTGGATAGACTGGCCGCATCGTCGCGTCGGGTTGACGAATCTGGCGCTGGCCTTTCCGGCCAAGGACAAAGCCGAACGGCACCGTATCTTGCGTGAAAGTTTTCGGAATCTGGGCCGCCTATTGGCCGAGTTCTGCCATTTGCGTTCCCTCACGCCGGAGAATATCCACGAGCGGGTGCAGTTTGAGAACGAAGCCGAATGGCGTCAGCTGGTTGACAAACTGCGCCAGACCGGCGCCCTGATTCTCACCGGACATTTTGGCAACTGGGAACTCTTCGCTCATGCGGCTGCGTGTTACGGCCTCCCTATGCACATCATCCATCGCCGTCTGCGCAATGTCTTTATTGAAAAGGTGTTGACCACAGAGCGCGAGCGGTGCGGGACCACAGTGATTAAGAAGACAACCGCCGGGCTTGAGGTCTTCCGGGCAATTAAGAAAAAGAGTGCGGTTGTCGCTGCAGTTGATCAAAACGCCTCTGGACGGATGGGCGTGTTTGTGCCGTTTTTCTCACGCCTGGCCTCAACCTCGGCCGGCCTTGCCGGCTTGGCTCTGACAACAGGGGTTCCGGTTGTACCGGCTTTTCTGGTGCGGGAAAACGGCTCGTACCAACACAAGATCGTGATCTTACCGTTGATCGAACCGATCCGGACTGGTAACCAAAAAGAAGATATCCGCGCCACGACCGCAAAATTCACCGCCATATTTCAGGATATGGTTGAGCGCTATCCAGACCATTGGCTGTGGATACACAAGCGCTGGAAGCGTCGTCCGGATGGCGACACTCCCGTCTATCGCTAGACATGCGCATGGAGGACAAAAATGAAGCAGAGCCATGCCGGGCTCAGTGCCCTGGATATTTTGATTACAGTGCTTGTCCTGTCCGTTCTCTTGTTGGCGGCCGCCTATCAATTCGGCGCGTATGACGGGTTATCCGCTCAACCCGCAGCCCAATCGGCCGAAACGCAAGAATAGAGACGCGGGCTCGGCGTCCCTGCCAGGAAGGAAGCTGGGCGGACAGGTTCGCCTCACCGGTCTACAGTTTAACCTGCTGCAATTCGACCTGAGCGGAAGCCAGCAACTCCTGCACGGTGTGGAGCTTATACGCCTTCTCGTAAAAGATGCGCCGGATACCGGTATTCACCAGCACTTTGAGACAATGGATACACGGGGTGTGGGTCACATAAATATCCGCCCCACTGATATTAGTGCCGTTCTTCGCCGCTTGGGCAATGGCATTGATCTCCGCATGGATGGTCCGGTAGCAGTTCTGCTCGACCTCCCCGGTCGGCGTCCTTGATTCGTAAATCAGGCAGCCAACCTCGGTGCAGTGCGGCTGTCCGGCCGGCGCACCGTTATAGCCCGTGGTCAGAATATTCCGCTCGCGGACAATAACCGCGCCAACCTTGGCACGTTGACAGGTCGAACGTTCAGCCACCTGGCGCGTGATGGTCATGAAATATTGATCCCAGGAAAGGCGCTCGGTCATGGCTGGTACACCAACGTCCAGGGGGGTAAGGCTGACGCCGGGGGCCGGTGTTCGAGCTGGTAGGCCACTGGGGTCACATCCTCCTGGAGTGGAAAGTCCGCCGATATGGTGATGGGCACGGGGGTAAAAGTCAAGACAAAGAGCCCAACGGTACACCAGCCGTAGATGGTCCGTCTGCGATCAAGGGGCAGCACCTGATCGTCTGTCGGCGGATGGTCAATGCCCAAGATGGCCAACAGAACAACCCACACGAACCAGCCATTCCAGCCCTGAAAACCCAGCATCAGAATAACCAGCAGAAAGGCGCGTGCGACCCAGCGGTGCGCCGGCCCAAAGAGCGAGTACACAACGTGGCCACCGTCGAGTTGCCCAACCGGCAGCAGATTGAGAAAGGTGACAAACAGGCCAAACCAGCCGGCAAGCGCAATGGGATGGAGTATGACTCTGACCTCGTCAGGAGCGACGCCAAGAACGAGCGTTATCAAGGCAGAGAACAGAACAGAGTCGCCGAGAATGATACCACCCGAAAGGGGGTCGAGCGGTCGCACCTCGGAGAGTGTCAGGCCAATAATAACCGCAGGAATGGCAAAGCAGACCCCGGCCCATGGTCCAGCCGCGCCAATATCAAACAGCGCAGATCGATTAGCCGGAGCTGACTTCATCCGAATGAACGCACCAAAAGTCCCGACGAAGAAGGGCGGGCCGGGAATGAAATACGGCAGGCTGGCCCAGACCCCATGGATGCGGGCCAGGATGTAATGTCCCATCTCATGGCTGAGGAGGATGAGCAGTAAGGTGAGGGCAAAGGGCAACCCCAACACCAGAGCAGACGGGTCGCTGAGGGGGTCCCCGCCGGCTTGAAAGGTTCCGGCGAGCGTTGTGGTAAAGAGGGTGGCCCCAAACAGGACGATATGGATGGGCGGGATAGTTCTGGGTGAAACGGTCCGGAGCGACGCAAGCGATGACGGAAAGTTCGGCGGGACGGAGTGATCAAACGAGGGTTGCGTCATGCACTATATCCCAATTTATACGTGACCAGCCCCTTGGCAATCCGCTCTCCAGTCGATGCCGTGACATCGACCTCAATAAAGACCAGACTCCGTCCGCGCCGCATGACCCGGGCTTCAGCGACGAGATCAACGGCGTGTGCCGCGGATAAATAGCTGACCGAGAGATCAGCAGTGGCTCCACGGGTGGCGCTGTGGTCGGCATCAGACCAGGCCGCGACCACCCCGGCGCTGTCGATCAGGGTGGCAATGACCCCACCGTGCACAACATCACCGGCGGTCCGCAGCTCGGGCTTGAAGGGGAGACTGATACGGCAAAATTCCGGCGTCACCAGGTCGAGGTGAAAACCTAACAAGACCTGAAACGGGTCGAGCTGAGGCTGAAAATCGGTCACAACGGCTTCCTGACTTGTCTCTTCTCCACTGTTCTCTCCTGGGGCGCCTCAGCGGCAAATGGCAGGGGTAGACGAACCGGCTGATTGAGGGGAGATCCGGTATCCTCCTGGTACGAAGGATCAGGCAGGAGGTCCGACTCCTCAGGACCGTCGTAGGGGAAAAAGGTGACGGCAATCACAATATACAAGATGCACCATAAGGCCATAAACGGAGTGCGCTCGGTGAATTTCAGCGGACCGATTTCAAGCTCCTTTGTGCCTTGGACTGCGCGCAGCAGGAAGATGACCGGGATGGCAACTAACACGGCCGCCAGGGCCGGATAGAGCATAAACGAAGCGGGCGTATATGTTTCGCCGGCGTCAATATAGGGCTTGAGCCGCAGGCCGGACACAACGGCTGCGGATAATATGGACAGGGCAGTCACGAGCATGCCCAAGAGTTCGTTTTTCATGTCCCCCTAAACAAACAATCCAAGCGAGCGGAAGTCAAGGTGGCGCAAATCGGCTCTGTCGGCTACCCTCCTTTCAAATCCTGCGGAGCGCCTGTGTTCGGTCCACCGCTGAGCGTGAGTCAAGATCGTGAAAATTTCAAGCGTTGAGTTTACCGGCGCCGCGATGCGACCGGGACAATACCCGAGACTCTCTCAACCGGAGATCGCCTTTGCCGGACGCTCGAATGTCGGCAAGTCTTCGTTAATCAACCGACTCCTGAACCGGAAAATTGCCCGGACGAGTCAGACTCCGGGCCGTACGCGACAGCTCAATTTTTTTACCATCAATCAGGCCCTGACCTTTGTTGACCTGCCTGGCTACGGTTATGCCAAAGTGGCCAAGTCCGAGCGGACGGCGTGGCAGCGACTCATTGAAGACTATCTGATACACGCGCCGAACCTGTGTGGGGTGGTCATCATTCTCGATATCCGCCGTGGGCCGGAAGCGGAGGAGGCAGCCCTGGCTGACTTTCTGGCCTATCATCACCGCCCCTTTCTCTTTGTGGCAACCAAATGTGACAAGCTCAAGCGCAACCAGCAAGAAAAACAGCGCCACAGCCTGATGAGGCAAATCGGTGGCGAGCCGCTGTTTCTTTTTTCGGCTCGGGATGGCCACGGCACAGACACGCTGTGGCAGGCGATGCTCGCGCTGACCGCCCCAAAGAGCAAACGTGTCCTCCAATATACATAAGATGCTGGACACGTTTACTCTTTCCATCCCGCGGCTCTCGAAACGGACAGACTCTCAGATGCCTAGCGTTTCGACTATCATTCCGACCTACAATCGCCCCGCCTTCCTGCGCGAGGCGCTGGCCTCGGTCCTGGCCCAGACGTATCAGGAGAGTGAAATTCTTGTCGTGGACGACGGCTCAACGAATGCAGCGCGGGACGCAACCCGGCAACTCGTTGACGAATACGCCCGCGCGCAGTCCCGGCCCATACGCTACCTCTTTCAGCCCCATCGGGGCGTCTCCGCCGCGCGCAATCGCGGGGTAGCGGCCAGTCAGGGCGAACTCCTCGCCTTTCTCGATTCCGACGACATCTGGCAGCCCGAAAAATTGGCCCGCCAGATCACCTTTTTTGAGGCGCAGCCGACCGCGCAGATTTGTCAGACCCAGGAAACCTGGATCCGGCATGGGGTGCGGGTTAATCCGCGCAAGAAACATCGAAAACCGGACGGCGATATTTTCGTTCAGAGCCTCGCCGACTGTCTGGTCAGTCCCTCGGCCGTTATGCTACGCCGGGAATTGTTTGAACGGGTGGGCGGTTTTGATGAGCAGCTCCCGGCGTGTGAAGATTATGACCTGTGGCTGCGCATCAGCGTACACGAGCCGGTCTCCCTGATTGATATGCCTTTAGTCCTGAAACGCGGCGGTCATACCGATCAATTGTCCCGCCAGTTTTGGGGAATGGATCGTTTTCGGCTGATCGCGCTCCGCAAACTGCTTGATTCGGGCCACCTCTCTCTCCAGCAACAGCACGCTACCCTCGCCATGCTTCACAAGAAGTGTCGAATCTTAGCCAATGGAGCGCGCAAACGGGGCAAGTCGGCGGAACCCTACCTGGCCCTGATGGCGCGCTATCCCCGCGCGCAGGAGGCGTATGGCGACACTGAATGAACAGGCGCAGGCGCAGCAGATAGCAGCCTATGCCCAGCGCAAACGCCTGAGCGGCACAACGCTGGCCCGCTGGCAGGCGTGGCCAGGGACCGACCAGGCCGCGCTGTTCTTCTTGCTGCAAGATCTCCAGTGCGGTGAGAACCATCTCAAAGACCTTCTCAATTGGTTAGAGGAGATTGCGGCGCGTGATGAGCGGACCATTGCCGACATTCTCGAACGGCGAGAACTCCGCCGCGCGCGAGCAACACCGGGGTCGCGTAACGACAAACTCAAGGCGGTCAAGACCGTGTTGCGCAAGATACGCTACCCGCGCCTGACACGATTGGAGGAAAATGTCCGCCAAGCGGTGAAAGCCCTCGACTTGGGCAGGACAGTGCAGGTCTCTTTCCCGTCAGACTTTGAAGGCGATGAAGTAACGGCCACCCTGACGGCGCGCAATGCTCACGAACTCCAGGACGGCCTCTCCCAGCTTCAGCAGCGACTCGATGATGGCCGCTTTCAGCACGTGTTTGACGCTCTGGATGAGGTGTGAGTCCTGCGGCATAATGATCAGCTATGTATCAGCCAACTGAAATTCTTATCGAGCGCGGCGAGGAAGAGGCGCCGGTCGTTCAACGGGCCTTAGCCAGGCTGCCGGAGCTACCCGTCCGCATTGTTGAAAAGGACTGGGAGCAAGAGGACACCCATCCGGCGGGCATGGACCCGTTCGGTGCCGGCAAGCGCCGGCTGTTTTTTACCCGCCAGCGCGCCCGCTTTCTCGAACATTGTCCGGCCGGAACCCCTGGGCTGGTGTGCTGCAACTATCTGGTCGTCAGTCTGATCTCCAACTGCCCGATGGATTGCAGCTATTGTTTTTTACAGGAATATCTCGCCAATAATCCCACCCTCAAAGTCTTCACCAACAGTGACGCCCTGCTGGATGAAGTCGCCCAGGTCGTCGATCGTCAGCCGTGGAGACAGTTTCGGATCGGGACCGGTGAACTGTCCGACAGCTTGGCCCTGGATACACTTCTGGGTTTCTCAACGGACTTGGTCCCTTTCTTCGCCGCTCGGAAGAATGTTCTGCTCGAACTCAAAACGAAAAGCGACTGTATTGACAATTTGCTCAGGCTCGAATCGCACGGGCGGGTGGTGGTATCTTGGAGCCTGACGCCACCGGCTATTGCCGACGCGGAAGAGCACGGCACGGCACCGTTTGCCGAACGCCTCCGGGCCGCTCGACGCATCCAGCAGGCGGGCTATAAAATAGGTTTTCACTTTGATCCGCTCATCGAGTATCCCAGGTGGGAGACAGATTATCGACAGGCGCTGGAGCAGGTCTTTACGAGCGTTGATCCGCGTGGGGTAGCCTGGGTCAGTTTCGGCAGCCTGCGCATCACTCCACCCCTCCGCAAAGTCATCCGTCAGCGCTTCCCGCAGACCCGTCTCTTATCCGGTGAGCAGGTCTTGTGTGATGATGGCAAATGGCGCACCTTTCGGGCCCTGCGGGTCAAGATGTACCGCACTCTCATCACCCAACTGAGCCGCCTGGCTCCCACGGTTCCGGTGTATATGTGCATGGAAACCGCCCCGGTGTGGCAGAAAGTGTTTGGGCGCACTCCGGGCTGTGACAAGGATGTCGCGCGGTCACTGACTGCACCGAATCTGGGACAGGAAAGCACGCATCAGTCGGGCGGACGCACAGAGCAATTGACAGCCTAGGAGGCGCTCTGGTAGCTGTCAGAGAACTTCTTTACCGATCGGGGAGGCAGTATGGCAATTGACGGACGTGAATTACGCAACGCAATGGGGCTGTTTGCAACCGGGGTGACCATCATCACGACGAAAGATGTCACAGGCAAGCCGTTTGGCCTGACCGCCAATGCGTTTAGCTCACTGTCTCTGGACCCAGCGATGCTTTTAATCTGTGTTGATAAAGGCGTAGACTGCTACGACTGTTTTGAGGAATCCAAGGTATTTGCCGTCAACTTCCTGAGTCTGGCGCAAGAAGAGTTGTCCACGCGTTTTGCCACAAAAGGGATTGAGAAGTTTGCGGGCTTATCCTACAGCCTCGGGGAACTCGGGGTGGCCCTGCTCGATGGAGCGCTGGCACATTTTGAATGCACCGTCGCCCACGCCTACGAGGGTGGAGATCACACCATTTATGTTGGAGAGATTCAGCGGCTCGTGACCGCACCCGGCGACCCGCTCCTCTTTTATCAGGGGAAATATCGCTCCCTGGCCCCACAGTAGTTCCCCGTGAGGCCGTCCGCTCAACGCGCATCCCATCTGCTCCCTGGACGTCGCGTCGTCGTTACAGAATCTCTTTTGACTGGACGTTGCCCTCAGCGTCAATATCGTACACCACCGGGACGCCTGTTCCCAACTCAAGACTGAGGACTGCCTCTCGGCTTAACTGATCGAGATGCATGATGATCGAACGCAGGCTATTGCCATGCGCCGCAACCAATACATTCTGTCCGGCTTGGACCGTGGGGAGAATCCGGTCTTTCAGATAGGGTAGCGTCCGCGCGGCCGTGTTTTCCAGACTTTCGCCGCCTGGTGGGGCAATATCATAGCTCCGTCGCCAGAGTCGCACCTGCTCGTCGCCAAACTTCTTGGCGGTTTCGGCTTTATTGAGTCCCTGCAGGTCACCGTAATGGCGTTCGTTGAGTGCCTGGTCCTGTTCGACGGGAAGGTGCGGTTGGCCGAGCACCTCTAAGACCAACTCCAGCGTTCGGATGGCACGCTGAAGTACTGAGGTGAAGGTGGTATCAAATGGCAGGCCAGCGGCTTTAATCTTCTCTCCGGCTTGCCGCGCCTCTTGCTCGCCTTTCTCCGTCAGGGCAACGTCAACCCAGCCGGTAAAACGGTTTTCCAGGTTCCATTGTGATTGGCCATGTCGAAGGAGTACGAGATATGCCATCTATTCTCCACACCTCCCAGCGTCCTCAAACCAGGGTCGAGGCACCAGTCTCTCTGCCCGCCATACCAGTCCGACCATCTCTGGGCAAGCGGGGCAGAGCGCCGAATATGAGCAAGGGCAATCCATACTCAGCGGTAGCCCCGGACGAGCAGGGTGGCGTTCTAGCCGGTGAGCCGACGGATAACGAGCTCCACAAGATAGAGGGTCATGGCAAGGGGGATGAGGTACGGCCAGAGCGGCAGTTGCTCGGCTGGTCCGAGCGGCGGGCTGAGGGTGGCCAACTCAGGGTTCAGGCCACCGCCCGTTGCCTCTACCAGGGTTTCAAAGAGGCGGAGATTGGGCCGGGGCTGCGGGGCCTCACGCGGCTGGAGACGGGGCAGCGTGTAGCCAAGGGGGCCAAACTGCTCCCCGCTGGGAAGAATACCCTCAAGGCTATAGTCGCCTGCCGCACGGGTATCATACTTGCCTTGATAATGGCCAGGAGCCAGGCGTTCAAAGAGCAGACGGCGGGTCACCCCATCCGGAGCCGTGAGCGTTGCCGTGAGCGTTGCGTCAGTTTGGACGGACTCTTGCGTCCCATAGAAAAAGGCTTCAACCAGCAGCCCTGTCTCGGTGTGCCCGACCTCGATGGAAAACGGAGAGGCGTGCTGCCCATTGGGTTCGTCTCTCTCCTCTCGGGCAAAAGTCCAGCGGACAGTTTGATTCCAGAACTGGCTGTACCGGTTCCAGACCACCCACGGAGCCGACCAGCGTCCGTTCGTATCTGAGGTAAATGCAGCGGTCTTGCCCTGACCATAGGACCAGGAGGCTAACAGGGGGGGCTGCTTGTCCGCATCCCGGACCGACAGGTCGGCCCGCGCCCCCTTTTTGAGTCTGGTTTGCACATAGCCTTTCACTGCCGGCAATCGCTGCTGGGCCAAGCCTTTGAGCAAGGGAGAACGCGGGTTCGGAATGGGGTACAGCAGTCGTTCAACCATCGTCTTTTCTTCCGGTTTCTCTTCCAGCTCGTCGAGGAAGAGGTCGGGTAGGGTAGACGGGTCGGTTGTATGGTAGAATGCCCCGCCACCATAGTCGGCCAAACGTGATAACAGACGCAGGTTTGGCTGCTTGCCCACGGCAATGGTTGAAATCGTGATCTTGAGCTCGTTGCGCAGCACTGCGGCAAGGTCCAGATAGTCACTCCCGCTACCGCCGGTTTCGCCGTCGGTCAGGAGCACGATGTGTTTACGGGTCGCATACTGACGTTCCAACTGGCGTTTGGCCTCCAGGAGGGCAGGCAGCAGAAACGTGCCCCCGGACGGCTTTAGGCGATCAATCCGATCATCAAGCTGAGCGCGTGTTTTGCCCAGATAGTCGAGCGGGGCCACCACAAACGGGGTCTTATCAAAACCAATTATTCCGAACAGGTCGGTATCTGTCAGGTTGCGGGCAACCGCCCGAGCGCCCAATTTCGCGTACAACAATTTCTGCTGTTTCCGCATGCTGCCAGATTTATCAATGATCAGCAGCATGGCCGTGCGCTGCTCCTCTTTTTGGGGGGGGACGAGCCGCACGGGTAGGACTTTTTCAATGGCCGTACCGGCGTAGTGGCCCAGACCGAGGCTGCTTTCTCCTCCGACCATAATCAGACCACCCCCATTTTTGACATAGGCGTCCATCCCACGCGCAAAACCTGTGGGGAGTTGTCCGTACGCAATGTTATTGAGGATCACCGCGGTAAAAGTGTCGAGCGCCGGTAGCGAGGCGGGCGGGGCAGGCAGCGCAAGGGTCGTCACGGCGAGTCCACGACTGCTTAAAGCTTGTTCGAGATAGCGGTTGTCACGCGGAGTTGCACTCAGCAGCAAAACGCTCGACCGCGGCACAACTTGGACCCACGCGGTTGCTTGGTTGTCGTAGGGAATGGCGTCGGGTGTCTCAGGCTGCGGGACAAAACTTGCCCGCAGGGGCACAAGGCCACTGCCGGATAAGCGCAGCGAGTGGGTAAGGAGCGAGGCGCCTGGGCGGAGTTCGGTTTCCTGCTGCCACACGACAGTATCGCGTTCGAGCAGCGTCAACTCACCCCGTACAGCTCGAAGAGCAGTATTCTCCAACGCAATCGTAATGTCGACATCCTCTCCACCCGAGGTGGACTGCGGTGCGCTAAGACGCCGGAGTGCGATATTGGGGGCCCGTTCTTTCGGCGGCGGCGGCAGTGGGAACAGACGGAGACCCTGTTTTACCAGTGCAGGGAGCAGGGCGGTCACCGTTCCTTGCGTTTCCCAGCCATCGCTCAAGATATAGACTGATCGGGGTTGGGGCTCTTCCAAAAGCTGACCCAGGGCAGCCTCGAGATTCGTCTCTTCCGGCTGTACTCCTTGCGGGGGGTCGATCAAAAGGGGCGGGACATCCTGCCAGACGAATCGCTGGCTTCCGCCCCCGAAGAGCACAACCGGAGTGTCTGGAGTGGGTCGAATATCGTCCGTAATTGTCTGCCGTATCCACTGTCGTTGGGTAGCGGTCAGGCTGTCCGAGACATCAATGACCAAAATGGGAGGAACGGGCTGTTGTCGGCCTCGGGTAGAGGGGCCGGCGGCCACGAGGATGAGAGAGACCAGGAAGAGCCCGCGGAGCATCAGACTGGACAACGCAGGACGCTGGCGAAAGGCAGACCGTTGTAATAAGAGGAAAATGGGCACCGCAGTAAGCCCGTACAGCACAGCCGGTCGGCTCCAGTCCAGTGGAGGCAGCAGATCGAGCAGCAGCGTCAGGCCTTCCATAAACGACATTAGCAACGACACCCTCAGTATTATTCTCGGGCCTTATCCGTTCGAGCGACCCACCACCACTCCAGGCTGCACAGGACGAGCACGGCCAGCAAGAGCCACGGCCAGACAGGCTGCTCGCGTGTTCGGCTCTCGCGGTCGGTCTGGGGGATGTAAGGCTGTCCGCCAGACTCGTCAACTGCCAAGGAGAGCCGCCTACCCAATTCAGTCTCTTCCGGGCTCAGGAGATTGACGGCCACTAAACGTTCCCGGCCATTTTCCCGAAAAGTATATACTCCCTGCCGGTCCAAAGAGAGGGCTTGTTCGACGGGTTGAAAATGCGTGTCCTGAGGAAACCGAACACGCAGCGGCGAGTCCGTTGTCCCGGCCAGGTGGGACTGCGGGTTTAGCACCGCCCCTGTTTGATAGGGGGCGGATTGCGAGGCATGATCCGAGAGCCAGCCTAAAATATTCAGAGTCAGGATGGATGCTGGCAGGTTGCGCCTTCCCAGGTACGGCAGGAGGTCGAATCCCGTCACAACGTAGCGCCTCCCAGCCCGTTCTCCAGCCAGCAGGAGCGGGCCGACAGTGCTCTCAATGATGGGCGTATTCCACCCAGAGGGGTGGAGGGCCTGGGCATAGGCAGGGGTGAGCAAAGGAAAGGTTACATACGAGGTCAGGGGGTGACCGTGGGTCCAGTGGGTGAGCACGGGTTGCTGGGCGCTTTGTCCCAAGGGAAAGAGTGGATTGTCGTCCGGCGGCAGAAAAAAGGCCGCTGGCGTCGGGGGCAAAGCTTCGGGGGCGGTCAGATGAAAAAGGATGCACCTGAACGCGGAGGCGTGCGTGACCGCAGCAGGGTCATAGTCCTGGGGGGTCATCAGCGTCAATTTGATGTTTGGTATCTGCCCAAGACTGTCCCCGACCTCAGGCGTTGGGGTAACAAGGAGGACCGCAATTTCTTCGAGGGGCGGAAGAACGGCGTAGGCCTCGTTATCTATGCTCAGTCCATCTCCTCTTCTAGCTCCGTTCCCCTCTTCCTGTTCACCAAAAAGAATCCGGACTCGGTAGCTTGTCGTCAGCGGGAGGTGGGAGAAGGAGAAGGTCCGCGGGGCTGACAGTCTGAGCGGTTGCGCGGCGAAACGCTGCCTGGTCTGGCCGTCTTCGATGACAACCTGCCCCCGAGGTAATGGGGAGAGGGCGTCTTGGGCGGCGTGTATTCCGACCGTGGCGTGAATCTCGTCTGGAAAGAACAGGCTCCGGTATAAGCGAAATGTGCTTATTCCGATATTGGGCTGGGCAGAGTCCAGCGTCACCGTGCGGAGGGCGGGGTGGGACGGCTGCTCGTCAGGGGGCGGCGTGACGAGGCGGTCGGTCACAAACAAGACACGCTCAAAATCGTGATCGCGTAAGAGCCGGGCCAAGAAGGCAGAAAGCGTTGCATCGCTCGGGTCGGGCGCATCGCTGACGCGAATCCGGTTCCACACGGCCTGCATATCAGAGCCGGCCGTGATGGACTCTCCGGTATCAGCCGAGCCAGCGAGGGGATCGAGGAGGTCTTTGGGGACCGCTCCAAGAGGATTAGTGGTGAAGATGCTGATGGGGCGCTTGGCCGGGATATTGGCCAGTTCCTGTTGAATTTTCTCCTTTGCCATCTCAAACAGTGAGGTCCGGCCTGAAGGGTCGCGCGCCTGCATGCTGGCCGAGGTATCAAGGACGAGCGCCATTTCTCCGGCGGTGTCGTATTGCAAGACCGGACGGGCGGCGATGGCAACCAATAACAAAAGGATGAGGAGCTGGAGCAGGAAGAGCGGAGACAGCCGGAGTCTGCCCCACAGGCGTCGCCGCGTCGGGGAAGAAATATCCTGGTAGAGAAAGAGCGCCGGAACGACCCGACGTTGATGTCGCTGCCGCAGCAAATACGGCACAAGCAGCAAGGGAAGCGCAAGCAGGAGGGAGAAGGCAGCCGGAGAAAGAAAACTGAACTGCATATCAGGATTTGCGGGATTAAGGGATTAACGGGATATTACGTCGCTCAACAGACTCAACAGACTCAATAGACTCAATAGACCCAACAGACCCACTACATCAGCAGCCCCAACTCCGGCAACTCGCGTAGGACAAAGTGGGACAGGTCTTGTTGGGTAATAAAACGGGCATAGTGAACACCGGCCTGATGGCAGGAACTCTGGAGCTCTCGATTGTGTCGGTCCAAACGCTGCATATAAGTCTGTTTGGCGTGAGTGTCGAAGTAGATCACGTTTTCTTCCCCGCTTTCACTGTCCGTCAGTCGGGCTCCGCCTGGAAAGAGCGGCGGATCAATTTCCTCCTGGCCGAGAATCTGAATAAGCGCCAGGTCAAAGTTTGCGCCGCGTAGCAGACTCAATCCGGTACGGACATCGGACAGGGGGAATAAGAAATCAGAAACCCACACCGCCTTGCCCGGATGGCGGGACTGCTGTAACTGCCGCGCCAGCGACTGGACGACGTCGGCCCGCCCCGCCGGATTGTAAGCATCAAGAAATTCCGCAACAGCGCCCAAGCGCTGGCGGCCACGGAAGAACGGCGTTGTTGATGGGGTCGTATCCGCGCCCAGGAGAGAGAGTTTGACAGCATCGTTGCTGGCTAGCACGACATGGGCAAGCGACAGGATAATATCCCGCGCGGCTTCGGACTTTCCGTCTTGAGCGGGGTAGGCCATAGAAGCGCTCCCATCCAGGAAGAGTGAGGTATAGAGGTCTTCTTCTTCTTGGAATTGTTTAATATAGAGACGGTCGGTCCGGCCGTACAGATTCCAGTCAATATAGCGCAGGTCATCACCGGGGGAGTAGCGGCGATAATCCGCAAATTCGAGCCCCGCTCCACGGCGCAGCGAAACATGGCCACCGGGACGGCTGCCCAGAAAGCGGCGTCTGGTCTGAATTCGTAGGGTTTCCAGCCGAGACAAGTAGTCTGCTGTGAATAACGATGGTAACACCTGGGCTCCTGCTTCCGTTCTCGCCGTTCCTCAGGAGCTTATACCAGCGGTATTTCTTTGTCGATTTTCGGTGGTGCGTCACTGAAGCAGGAAGTCCCTCTCTCTATCAGGAAGGTCAAAGCATTTAGAGGTCCGGGCCTCTTCCGCAGGAGGGAAGTAAGCCCTGCGGCCTTATCTCCTCTCTAGTGTGGCGTTCTCCAAGGGGAGGATTTTTGTGGGAAGGTCAGCCCTCGACAGGGACAAAGGCGGATGAACGATCTGGCGCCAAGCAGCGCTCCAGGGCCCAGCGGGCGGCCAGAGAGTCGTCCCGAGCGTATTGGGATAAGAGCTCAAGGGCAGCTGGAATAGGCTTCCAATCAAAACATGCTTCAGACGGGACAACGACCGAGGCTGGTCTGACAGCCCAGGGTTGGGCACAAAAGCGGATCGCCCTGTAGGACGATTGCGCCTGAAACCAGGCGAGTACGCGGGGCTCTATTTTTTTTGCGGCCCGAGTGAGACGGTCCAGATCGGTGAAGGGCAGTGGCCGGGGACGGGTGCGATCAAGGCACACCAGAACAAGTTCCTGGATACGCGCCCGATAATCCCTGGGTGAGGTGAGCAAGGCAGCGCGATCGCTCAGCTCGATCGTCTGAAACTCTTCGAGGTCAAGGGTAAAAGCGAGGGTGCAGGTCGGATACGGAAACTCGACCGCGCGAGAACGCCACGGATACCACCGGCCGGTCAGGTCAAAAAAATGACGGACAATAAGCAGGCGATTCGTACTCAGCGGGTAAGGGCCGGAATCAATCGTCCCGAGATATGCCTCTGCATTCAAAAGAAAGATATAGGATTCGAGCGCGGCCAGGAATTGTCCGGCCACCCGTCGCATTTCGGCATCAACGGGAACCAGCATGTCCGACAATTGCTGAATCGTTTCTCTGGGGAGATAGAGATTCGTCCAGCCGACCTCGCTGTTATCCCTGTGTCCATCGGTTCGTGAGGCGGTTGCACACCGGTTCCAGCAGTCCAGAACCAGTCCAATATCCTCGGCATGATCGCTTGCTTTGATCGCACCAAAATCAAGCAGAATCTCTCGCCCCACCAGGAAGGAATAACCAAACATCCAGATGGCCAACGGAGAGAGAGTAGTGTCGAGTCGCCCGCTCCTCTGGGCAATCACCTGCGGTGTAGCACGAGAAGAAAAGCGTCGAATATGCCCCGGCAGTGTCCAGAAAAGATGGGTGGCCGCAAGGGAAAACGCCTGATTGACTGGAAGACGGGTTGGGGTGGGACCGACCGGACGGAGAATTTCTTTGCGAAATTTCACCCCCATGTTGTGGATGAGCTGGTTTATGGTTCCCCGGTCATATGTGGGTTTCTGGACCACCTTCGTCGGCTTAACGCAGGTGCTATAGGTGGGTCAAGGCAGGGGTCCAGGGACTTCGTTGCTCGGACGAAGTACTCACCTCTACGCTTCATTTGCAAAGCCGCAACCCGTACACTGCATATCTTCGTAGCTCTATAGCCGGGGCGGTCAGGATTGCCAACCTTCCTGTTGCTGGGTCGAAGGCTGCTGGTCGAAAGTTGCCCGATTTACCTCTCGCACTGGCCGCCTGTTTCCGATATGCCCTTCCAATGAGTAAGGGCGAGGTACACACCCGCCCCTACCTTTATTATGGAACGGCTCTATCTGCTCGTCGTCAACCGGCCGAAGACCCTGCTCCTGCTGCTCTTCCTGCTCACCTGTGTCTTTGGTGTGTACGCAAAAGACATTCGTCTGGACAGCTCGGTTGAAAGCCTCCTGAGCCAAGACAACCCGGACAGCCAATACTACGCCGAAGTCCGCCAGCTCTTTGGCAGCGATGAAGTCGGGGTGGTCGGCCTGCTGGCCGATAACATTTATACCGCTGACGTCTTACACAAGATTACGCGCCTGACCGAAGCGCTAGAGAACATCAAGGGGGTCCAGGAGGTGCTCAGCCTGGCCAATGCGGTTGACCCGATTGCCGATGTGGTCGAGCCGCCGCTGTTGGTCACACAGATCCCTACCGACCAAGCCGGGCTGGATGCGCTCCGGGAGACGTTGGCCGACCGGCCTATTTACCTGAAGAACCTGGTCTCTACAGACGGAAAGGCCGCAGCCCTCAATATCTTCTTCGCCGATATGGACGACGAGAAGTTTATGCAGCGGGGTATTGATGAGCAAATTCAAACCATCCTCGATACGGAACGCAAAACCGGGCCGGAGCAACTGTTTTATACCGGTCTGCCCCGCTTCAAGGTCTATTCCGCGCGGGCCATGCAGAACGATTTGAGCCGTTTCATTCCGCTGACTCTGCTCGCTATTGTTCTCGTGCTCTTTGTGAGCTTTCGCTCCCTCCGTGGAGTCTTGCTCCCCGCCCTGACGATTCTCGTCAGTTTGATCTGGACTCTGGGCATCATGGTGCTCGCCGGGAGCAGCCTCAGCTTGGGGAGTATTGCCCTGCCGCCTCTGATTCTGGTCTTAGGGACAGCCTATTCGCTCCACATGGTGGCCGAGTATTATGAGTTGGCCCGGCCGGACGGAACGGTCCGGGAGGTTGTGCTGGAGGCCCTCAAAAAAACCAGCCCGCCGATTTGCATCACCGCGCTGACAACCGTGCTCGGCTTCCTCTCCTTAGGAGTGAACCCGCTCTCCAGTATTCGAGTAATGGGGATTTTCTCGTCGGTCGGCATTCTGATTGCTTTTCTCCTCTCCATTCTCCTGGTCCCGGCCGTGCTCATGCAGTTGCGTCTCCCGGCCAACCCGGCAGCAGCGTTTGCCCCTGGGGTCACCACGGGTCTGCGGCGCATCGGTCGCTTTGCCATCCGGAACCGCCTGAGCGTTATTGCTGCGGCGTTGCTTTTGGCCGTGGTGGCGATAGGGAACCTCTCTTCGATTCAGGTTGATTCGAACTTTCAGTCCTTCTTTCGTCCCAACGACCCGGTTCGCCAAGCCACCGACGCCATTAACGAGCACCTGGTCGGCAGCATGGCTTTTTATGTGGTGATTGATGGCGAAGAAAAAGACGTCATGAAACAATGGGATACCTTACGCCGAATCAAAGACCTGCAATCCTATATCGACAGTCTGCCCGGCGTGGATAAAACCGTCTCATTTGTTGACTATTGTGAGCTGCTCGACCGCGGGGCGCAGTCCGGTGGCGGTGAGCTTCTGGTCGGCCCGGGTGGCGAGATTATTACAACGCCGCCACCTGAAAAGCCCACAACCTTCTGGCAGGAGCCGTCTCAACTCCGCGCTGTCATGCAGCTCGTCGCCGGCAGTCCGACCAGTTTTCAGTCTGTCGCCAGCCCGGACTTTGCGCGCTCGAATATCCTCGTCCGCACAACCCTCTCCGGCTCACAGGAGATTTCAGCGCTTGCGGAGCGTATTAGCACCTACGCTCAGGAGCATTTCCCGCCCGATCTCAAGGTACGTCCCACCGGCAATCTGATTCTCCTGACCAAGACAACCGGTGATATTATTACCGGCCAGATCCGCAGTCTGTCCCTGGCCGTTAGCGTCATCTTCGTCATTATGTCGGCCATGTTTCTATCCGCCCGGATTGGGCTGATCGCCATGATCCCGAACATCTTTCCGATTGTCATTTTCTTCGGGCTGATGGGCCTCTCCGGTGCAGTACTCAACCTTGGCACCAGCATTATCGCCGCTATCGCGCTCGGCATTGCGGTGGACAACACGGTGCACCTGATGACCAGACTGAGCGCTGAGGTGCACGCCACGCCAGACCAGGAAACCGCCCTGCTCCACACCCTTGGGACGGTAGGCAAGCCGAGCCTGTACGCCTCCGTCATCTTATTTCTCGGCTTTCTGGTGTTGTATTTTTCGACCTTTGTCCCAATCCAGGAATTTGGTCTGCTCTCGGCGGCCACCATGGTCGTTGCCTTTGGGGCGGATGTAATCTTGCTGCCGGCCCTGCTCGCCACCACCAAGATCATCACCCTGTGGGACGTCTTATACCTGAAACTCGGACGTGACCCGCAGAAGACGATTCCCCTCTTTGCCGGGCTGCGCCCCGTGCAAGCCAAGATTGTCACGCTGATGGGCGAATTCCGGACCTTTGACAAAGGTGACCTCATCGTCAGACAGGGAGATATGGGTCGGGAGATGTTCGTCCTGATCAATGGCAGGGCAGACGCCCGGCTCAATATTGACGGCGCCTCAAAGTTGCTCCGGACTATGGGACGCGGCGATGTGATTGGCGAGATGGCCCTCATTCGTCAAAATCAGCGGACCGCGGATGTGGTTGCCGTAGACGACGCGGAGGCGATTGTGGTGGACGAGCGCTTCTTGCAGCGTATGCAAAAACGCTACCCGCGGATTGGCGCCCGGATATTCCTGAATATCGCCAAGATCTTGAGTGATCGTTTGGACGACGCGTCTCGACGCGGGGTGGCGTAGGCAGGAAACAAGAGCGACCGGGAAACCGCCCTATGTTGCGTCATCTGCACGTGAAAAATCTGGCCCTGATCGACGATCTCGAACTGTCGTTCGAGTCCGGCCTGAATGTGATCACCGGAGAGACGGGCGCTGGGAAGAGCCTGCTCATGCAGGCCATCGGCTTGGCCCTGGGTGGTCGAGCAACCGCCGACCTGATTCGCCGCGATACCACAGAGGCCGTCGTCGAGGCAGTCTTCGGCCTCGACAAGGCACGCCGCGCCCCCCTCTTTGCGGAGCATGGTCTGCTCGAAGCTGAAGAACTCCTCGTCCGCCGCGTGATTACGGCGAGCGGGCGGAGCCGGGTGTATCTGAATGGCAGGCTGACCACGGTTGCGCTGCTGCGTCAGCTTAGTGCCGGGCTGCTGCACGTCTATGGACAGCATGAGCAGCAGGTCTTACGCGAGGCTGATTCGGCGCTCTCCCTGCTCGACGATTTCGCTGATACGACGCAACGCGTCCAGGAAATGGCAACCCGCTACCAGACCCTGCGCCAGACCTGGGAACGCTTGCGCGCGCTGACCGAGGACAAGGAGGCGGCTGAGGCCCGCCAGGACTTCGTCCGTTTTCAGGTCGATGAGATTCGCCGCGCCGCCCTGCGGCCCGGAGAAGAGGAGGAGTTACGGCAAGAACGGACCATTCTCATGAACGCGGAGAGGCTGTACCAGACGGCGTCCGGTGGCGAAGCAGTGCTCACTACGAGTGACGGTGCGGTCACGGATCAACTCGGGCGACTGGTGGCGCAGCTCCGTGACCTGGTCCGGGTGGATGCCAGCCTGAACGAGGTGGTCTCGCTCCTGAGTGACGGGCTGGCCCAGGCCGAAGAGGCCGCGCTCTTCCTGCGCAGATATGGCGAGCGCCTCAGCCCGAATCCCGAGCGTCTGGAAGAGATCGATGTACGCCTCGCGCTGCTCTCGCGTCTCAAGAAAAAATACGGCGGGAGTATTGAGGCGATTCTGGCCCGGCAGGCTGCGCTGGAACAAGAGTTGGAGCATATCGAAGGTGGCGAAGAGGCGATTGCCGCATTGCAACAGGAAGTTGCCCAGGCCGCGCGCACGGCCTGGGCTTGGGCTGACCAACTATCAAAGGAGCGTCGTGGAGCTGCCCGGAGTCTTGAGCACAGCATCCAGACCGAGTTGGGTCAGCTCGGCATGCAGGGCGCGCACTTTGGCGTCCAATTTCCGCAGCAGCCTGAAGGGGGGAGCGCAAGCACGTCGGATTCGCCGTTTACGCAAAATGGCCGACGGCTCGGAGAGCGCGGCTATGATCAGGTCGAATTTTATCTGTCCGCCAATCCTGGGGAGCCACTTCTGCCACTCGTCCAGGTTGCCTCCGGCGGAGAGCTCTCCCGCCTCATGCTCGCCCTCAAGGCCCTTAGCGCGGCCGCGGAAGCCACGCCGACCCTGATTTTCGACGAGGTGGACGCAGGGATCGGCGGTGGAGTGGCCGAGGTCGTCGGGCGCCGGCTCAAGGCTCTGGCCAACCAGCATCAGGTGCTGTGTATTACGCATTTGCCGCAGATCGCGGCGTTTGCCGACCACGCCTACACCGTGACCAAAACGGTCACCCAAGGCCGCACGATTTCTTCGGCCAAGCGTCTGACCCAGCGTGAGCGCCTTCAGGAACTCGCCCGCATGCTGGGTGGTGTGGAGATTACACCCGAAGCCCGCCGCCACGCGCGCGAAATGCTTGAGGGCGCACGGCGAGGCTAAGAGGGCTCAGGACTTTCCCCGTCACGAAATGCCTCGACTGTCTCCGTAATCGCTTGGATTGCCGCGGGCTGGAGCGTGATATCGATATGCTCAATTCCCGGCAGGAGGGTAACTGGAACTGGCCTTCCAGCCTCCTCGAACATGGCCGAAAACTGATCGGCATGGAGGACTTCGTCGTCTTGACCAACCAGAATGTCAAGCGGCTGTTCAGCAGCGCCAATATCTGCCCGGTAATCGTCATGAGCTCGAAAGTTTGTTGCCAGGGCATAGGAGTAGGTGGGCGTTAAGAACTGCTGCGCTTCGGCCGTCAACGCAAAAGCAAGCACCGGCAAAGTGTTGAACCGGGTGATACCGAAACGGTTGAGAACCGTGAGTGCGATGATGCGGGGGACCCCGGTTGCGACCCAGCCGCCAGACCCAGGTCGATACGTTGGCGCATCTCGGTGAATGAATGGTGCTAACAGCACATACTGGTCAAATAATTCCTGTCGCGAACTGGCAGCAAAGCGCAAGGCAAAGCCCCCGCCGGACGAAAATCCGACCAGTGTCTTGGGGCCAGCGGGCTGGACAGCTTCCAGGAAATCTTCCACATCATCTTCGAGCTGACCGATGTAAGTAATCTGGCCCTTCGGACCGGACTCTCCGTGCCCGCGTATATCCAGAGCATAAATCGTATAGCCCGTCTGCGCCAACCCCTTCGCTAGAATATGGAGGCTACTACTGCTTGCGGACGACCCATGAATAAGTACCGCGGACCCTTTGGCCGGGCTTGTGGTAGACGCGTAGTCCCGAAACGCTAAGCGCGCTCCATCCCGAGCGGTATAATGTTGGGGCTGAGCAAGGTCGGAGAAGTCCACGCTACGGAAGGATGCGTTAATACTTTCCATCGGAGGGGGCTGCTGGGGAGCGCCAAACACAACGGCCAAGGCGAGCAGCACAGACACGACAGCTACCCCTGCAGTGAGCACAATCGCTATACGCTTCATGGAGCCTCCTGGAGTGCGGGCCACGAGCTATTGACACAGCAGTCAAATATAGAACACTCCGGGCAGAAATAAAAATTTGACCCTCATTTGAGATTCTACGATAATCCTCGACAAATTTTTCGCGTGGCGTCCCTAGGTCGGGCTGCCTACGCAATGAGGGGGGAACGATGAAAAAATACCACATCCTGACAGTCGTCCTCGGTTTGCTTATTTTGACCGCATCGGCAGGGCGTGCAGGCACTATTACGGCGTTTTTGGACAGCCCGGCCGACAAGACCGGTGTCGCTGGGATCGAAACGATCCATGGCTGGGCCTTTGCAACAAATGACGCCCCCGTGTCAGTCTACCTCCGAGTTGATGGAACCACCCAGCACGACTACCCCCTGCCGTGCTGTAGTCCACGGGAAGACGTGCAGCAGGGAGTAGAGGGCGCTCCCCTCAACACGAGTTATTCCGGTGTGGTCAACTATGCCCGCTTGGGTGCTGGGGAGCATACCGTTGGCGTCGAGATTCAAGCCGAAGGCTGCGAGCCGGAGATTCTTGAGCATACCGTTACGGTTGCCGTGCCTGGGAACATCGAATTTAACGAAGCCTTCAGCTTCGAGGACTCCTGGACGGGGGTGGATGTGCACAACGACCAGATACTCATTATCAACGCGACAACTGGGGCTGAGATGGGTGCGGCCAATCTGCGGGTGGATTATGCCCTGCCCACCCAAAACACCGGTATCGTCGAGGCATATAACGAGGACGCAACAACTGGAGACACCCTGGACGCGGTGCAGGCAATTTTCAACGCGCGTTGTCTTCCCTGCCATTCGAGCGAGAACGAGGAGGGCCATCCCGTCGCGAACCTGGATTTGGCCGAAGGGCATATGCCACGCACTACCATCGCCGCCAGAAGTGGGCAGCTCTCTGATGGCACCCTGCTGATCAATCCGGGTCGTCCTGATGAGAGCTATATTGTAGAGAAAATAGCCGTGGATGAACCCACCCGTGGCAGGCGCATGCCTCGGGGTATGCCGCCGTTGTCCGATGAGGAGATGGAGACCATTCGAAATTGGGTGCTCGACGGAGCGCTCGTTCCCTCCGGTTTTGTCGGCCATGATGGGGATGACGGGCATGACCACGACCATGGCCATGATGATGACGACGATCATGGTCATGGATAGGAAACGAACACAAGCCGGTCGCTAGGATAGACGGTCAGCCTTCTCTCATTTGTTCGTCCCGGTTTTCTCGCTCTACGGCTGAAGGCATGACCCGTCACGACTGATATGGCGGGTCTGCTCATCAGGCCGGAACATTCTCATTGTCGCACGGTAGTGATAAGAGAACGTGACCGTGCTGGACTTGCTTAAGAAACATTTCGGCTACGACCAGTTCCGTCCGCTGCAAGCGGAGATCATCGCTAGCGTGCTGGAGCGGCGTGACACCCTGGTTCTGATGCCGACCGGCGGCGGGAAATCCCTCTGCTATCAGTTGCCCGCGTTGCGCTTCGACGGGCTGACCCTGGTGATCTCACCGCTGGTCGCTCTGATGAAAGACCAGGTCGATACGCTCAAGGCCAATGGAATCGCTGCGGAGTTCATCAACAGTAGCCTGACCTACCCGGAACTGAACCGAGTGCAGCGGCGGGTACAACGGAATGCGGTCAAAATCCTGTACGTTGCCCCGGAGCGGCTGGCCCTGCCAGGCTTCCTGGATTTCTTGGCCGAACTCACGGTCAGCCTGATGGCCGTGGACGAGGCGCACTGCATCTCCATGTGGGGACACGAGTTCCGGCCCGATTACCGCAATCTCGTCACCCTGCGGCACGCCTTGCCCGGTGTCCCGTGTATCGCCCTGACCGCCACGGCGACCGAACAGGTCCGCCACGACATTGCCGAACAGCTCGAACTGACTCAGCCGCAGAAGTTCAACGCAAGTTTCAACCGCGCCAACCTGACCTATAGCGTGCGCCCAAAGCGCAACTCCGTTGATGTGCTGACGGACCTGCTCGACGAGTATCGAGGCGAGTCCTGCATCGTGTACTGCTTTTCGCGTAAGAGCACGCAGGACCTGGCCACTACGCTGTGCGAGCGGGGTCTGTCAGCCCTGCCTTACCACGCCGGCCTGGATACGACGGTACGCAGCCAGACCCAGGAGAAATTCATCCGTGACGAGGTTCCGATCATCGTGGCGACCATCGCCTTTGGGATGGGCATCGACAAGCCAGACGTCCGGCTAGTCGTGCACTACGACCTGCCCAAGTCGCTCGAAGGCTATTATCAGGAGACGGGCCGCGCCGGGCGCGACGGCCTACCCAGCGAGTGCGCCTTGTTCTACTCCTACGGTGACAAGGTCAAGCAGGATTTCTTTATTGACCAGATAGAAGACGCGGCGGAGCAACGGAACGCGCAGGACAAGCTAGCGCGGGTGATCGAGTTCTGTGACCTGCAAACCTGCCGTCGCAAATATCTGCTGGCCTACTTCGGCGAAGACTGGCAGCAGGACAACTGCGGGGGGTGCGACGTGTGTCTCACTCCCAGGGAGGAGTTCGACGCCACTGTCATCGCCCAGAAAATCCTGTCAGCCATCGTCCGCACAGGAGAGCGGTTCGGTATCGCCCACCTGAGTCAGGTGCTGCGTGGGGCGAATACGAAACGTATTCGGGAATTGCGGCACGACCAGCTGAGCGTGTACGGCATTGTCGACGACTTCTCGGACAGCGAGATCAAAGAGGTGGCCGGTTTGCTGCAAGCTGAGGGCATGCTGCGCAAGAACAGCCGCGAATACGCTGGCCTGAGTCTGACATCGGCTGGCCGGGCATTCCTCAAGAATCGAGAAAATTTGACCCTCACACGCGCCAAACGGGCCGAACCGGCTCCCCGTACTACCCCCGACTCCGACCCGGCGCAGGTGTGGCGCAGACGGGACGCGCCAGCGTCCATGGTCGGCGAGCAGACTGACCTCACCGTTGACGCGGCCTTATTCGAGAAGCTGCGCACGCTACGTCGCGGGCTGGCCGAGGAGCGCAACGTGCCACCGTACGTCATCTTCGGCGACGTGACGCTCAGACAGATGGCGTCCTATTTGCCCCAGAGCCGCGAGAGCCTGTCTCATATCTCAGGGGTGGGCGCGGCGAAGCTGGAACAGTGGGGCGAGGCGTTTCTGGAGGTTATTCGTTCGCACGCCGGCGAGCAGGGTCTTGCGGAGCGCCCTGTACCAGGCACACGGCGCATCAGAGAGCGGCAAGGGAGTAAGGTGAGTCGGAAAGGTTCAACTCATATCGCAACGAAACAGTTGCTTGAGCAGGGCCGGTCGATTACTGAGGTTGCAGCGGAACGCGGCCTGTCTGTACGCACGGTAGTAAGCCATATTGAAAAGCTGGTCACCGACGGCGAGGACGTTGACCTTGGCCCATTACTACCCGAGTCGGAGCGTCTGGAGGCCATCAGGAAAGCGATTGACCACTCCGAAGGTACTGCCCTGGCTCCGGTCAAAGCGATGCTGGGCAAAGACTACACCTACGAGGAGATCCGGTTAGTGCGAGCGTTCATGCACCAATCGCAATGACTTCAGCCTCCAGTCTCCACCTCATACTCCTATTATCTACGGGATGTATGCCCGTATTGAGCACTCAGATATTTTGTCTTAACCCGCTTGCAACCAGACCGCAGAGTGTCCTACCCTGACAAGGATCGTCAAAAGACAGAACACTCGATAGCGAGGGAATCAGTATGGATAAGACCCTTATGCTTTCGCTCTACCGTGACATGATTCGCATTCGGCGCTTCGAGGAAGAAGCAGCGCGTTCGTATTCGCGGGGCAAGATTGGTGGCTTTCTGCACTTGTATAATGGCCAAGAGGCGGTGGCGGTTGGGGCGATGTCGGCGGTTGAGCCTACGGATTATATCGTGGCGACTTATCGGGACCACGGCCATTATCTGGCCCGGGTTGGGGATATGAGCGCGGCCATGGCTGAACTGTTCGGCAAGGTGGATGGCTGTGCCAAGGGCCGGGGCGGCTCCATGCATTATTTTGACGTGGCAAAACGTTTCATGGGCGGCCATGCCATTGTCGGCGGTCATGTGCCCATCGCCGCGGGGATTGCCTTTGCCTCGAAATATCGAGGCGAGCCGGATGTGACCCTGTGCTTCTTTGGCGAAGGAACGGCCAATATGGGTGCCTTTCACGAGGGCCTGTCGCTGGCCGCGCTGTGGAAACTGCCCGTTATCTTTATCTGCGAGAACAATCTCTACTCCATGGGCACCCCCCTCTACCGAACCCTGTCGGTCGAGGACGTCGCCGTGCGGGCCAAGGGCTACCCGATGGCTCAGGAGATCGTGAACGGTGACGATGTACTTGAGGTCCGGGAGGTCATTCGCCACGCGGCCAAACGCGCCCGTACCGAGAGTTTGCCGATTCTCATTGAAGCCAAGACCTACCGTTTTCGGGGCCATTCCATGTCCGACCCGGCGAAGTATCGCACCAAAGAAGAGGTCAAAGAGTGGATGAAGCGCGACCCCATCCGGCTTCTGGCCGAACGCATCTATGCGTTGGGTATCGCCAATGAGGAACAGCTCAAAGCCATAGACGAAGCCGCCAAACGAGAGGTGGCGGGGGCGGTGAAGTTTGCCGATGAATCACCGTCGCCCGACACAGACACGCTGTTTGACGACATCTACTACGAACCGGACCACCACGAGCAGGACGAGAAGGTTGTGCCGCTCGAAAAGCGCCGTCAACAGGCGAGCGTGTAAACCCTCACCCCTGCCCCTCTCCCAGAGGGAGAGGGGGAAATTCAGTCCCCTCTCTTTCAGACGGGGAGGGGAAATTCAGTCCCCTCTCCCCTGGAGGGAGAGGGCTAGGGTGAGGGGGAAAAGGAGAACACACATATGCGAGAGCTGACATACCGAGAGGCTTTGCGAGAGGCCATGGCGGAAGAGATGGAACGCGACGAGCGCGTATTTCTCATGGGCGAAGAGGTTGGCCACTATAACGGCGCCTACAAAGTGTCCGAGGGCCTGCTCGACCGTTTTGGTGAGCGCCGCGTGGTGGATACGCCGATTGCGGAAACCGGCTTTGCCGGGGTGGGGATAGGCGCGGCCATGGTTGGGCTGCGGCCCATCATCGAGTTCATGACCTGGAATTTCTCGCTGTGCGCCTATGACCAACTCGTCAATAACGCGGCCAAGCTGCGCTATATGTCGGGTGGACAGATTACCCTGCCGATTGTCTTTCGTGGCCCAGGCGGGGCTGCGCATCAACTGGCCGCTCAGCACTCCCAAGCGGTCGAGAGCCTGTACGCCTATGTGCCGGGGTTGAAGGTGATTGCACCCTCAACTCCGGCCGATGCCAAGGGCTTGCTGAAAACCGCCATCCGCGATGAAAATCCGGTGATCTTTATTGAGGGTGAAGTCCTGTATGGACACAAAGGGTCGGTCCAGGACGAGGAGTATCAGGTCCCGCTCGGACGGGGCGAGGTCAAACGGGCTGGCCAGGACGTGACGATTGTCGCCTGGTCCAAGATGGTCCATGCCGCCCTGAACGCCGCCACCGAACTGGCAAAAGAGGGCATCGAACTCGAAGTGATTGACCCGCGCACTCTCCGCCCGCTGGACGACCGGATGATTTTCGATTCAGTCAAAAAGACCAACCGCTGTATTATTGTCGAGGAGGGCTGGCCGTTTGCCGGCCTAGGGGCGGAAATCGCCTATCGCATTATGAAAGAGGGCTTTGATTATCTGGACGCGCCGGTTGTGCGGGTCACGGGTGAAGACGTGCCCATGCCCTATGCCAAAAACCTGGAGCACGAAGTCTTCCCCGGTGTTGAAAAAGTCGTGCGTGCGGTCAGGGATGTGCTGTACAGCTAGGGGGACGGCGGTGCTCCCCTCAGTTCCTCCAGACGACGCTGGGCACGGGAGAAATGGGGATTGATGCCCACCGCCTGCTCAAATGCCGCCTGGGCCGCATCAGTCTGACCAATCCGCAGATAGACCTCGCCTAATTCATAGTGGGCCACATCATCGCTCGGACAGATGGTCAGGCCGGACTGATAATAGGCGATGGCCGTTGCATCGTCGGTGGCTTTTCGGGCGGCGTCAAAGTCGTTAAACGCCCGGTTGCAGGCCTCGTTCTGCTGTTGTTGCTGGGCGTGTTGTTGTTGGAGGGCCTCCGTCTCCTTCCGTAACTGCTCGGCTTCCTGACGTAAACGCTCGATTTCCGCGCGCTGCTGTTCGAGGACGGTAGTGTCGAACAGGCTACAGCCGGCCAGGAATACACCCAGCCCCAGGAAGAGCGCAAAAGAAGACGCGGTGGACATGCCGTATGCCGTGCTCCGAATGAGTCTATTGGGTCAGACTCAACAGACTCAACAGACCCTAAAGTTAGAAGTTGTCTTTCAGAAAACGGGTCTTTTCCAGTACCGACACAGGGTCGAGGGGGAGTCCTGGGAAGGACTGTTGCACGTGCTCTTGCAGTTCAGAACTGTCTACCCGGACAAAGGGATTGATCTCTTTTTCTTCACCCACTGTGCCGGGAACGGTCGGCTGGTTTTTGGCCCGCAGATCCTCGGCCCAGCGCAGTTTTTCCTGGAGTTTCACATTGCCCGGCTCCAGGCTGAGGGCAAAGTTCAGATTACTGATGGTGTACTCATGCCCGAAGTAAATCCTGGTATCGTCCGGTAACTGCATCAGCTTGACCATATTGTTGTGCATGTCCGAAGCCGTTCCCTCAAACAAGCGCCCACAGCCGGCCATAAAGAGCGTATCGCCGGTAAAAACCGATTTTTCCGCTTCAAAATAGGCGGCGATATGGCCGCTGGTATGACACGGGATAAAGAAAAAACGCGCTTCGAGGTTTCCAATACGAACCGTATCGCCCTCATCGACCATATGGGTAATGCACGGCGTGCGCGTCTCGTCCCGCTTATGGCCGTACACTTTGAGCTGCGGAAATTCTTGCACAAGTTCTTTATTCCCGCCCACATGGTCCCAGTGATGGTGGGTATTGATGATGGTCGTAAAGTTCACGCCCTCACGCTTGATCGCGGCGGCAACCGGGCCGGCCTCGGACGGATCAACAACGCCGGCCTCGTTGGTCGCTTCATCAATCAGCACATAGGCGTAATTATCGGACAACACGGGGATGGGAAGGATTTTCATGGGTCTCTCCTGACTGCGTTGTTTTACTGCTCCATGGGAAAGCCATACAGCTTGGCCGCGTTCTCGTAGACGAGCTTACGGCGAACGTCTTCGGACAGATGAGCGAGTTGCTTGTGCAGAAATTCCTGTGAATCCGGCCACACCCCGTCGGGATGCGGAAAGTCCGAGCCCCACATCACGTTGTTGACGCCGACCCGCTCGATCATATCCAGGCCGGTCTGATCCTGCTGAAAGGTGGCGTACATCTGCCGGTACCAATACTCGCTCGGCTTCATACTGAGTTCGAGGTCCTGAAACTGATCTTCCCACTCATAGTCCATGCGTTCCAGGACGTAAGGAATCCAGCCGATGCCGGCTTCACCAATCACCACTCGACACTGTGGGTAGCGCTCCAAGGCGCCACCATAGATCACCGCCCCGATAAAGCCGGCGGTGGCAATCTGAAATTCGGTCAGCACGGTGGCCAGCCACATCCGCTTGGAGCGGCGGTCTGTGGCCCAGGTCATGTCAAGCTTGGGCCCAATGGTGTGCAGATGAATCGGCAGGCCGGTATCGTGCGAGGCTTCCCAGACCGGGTCCCAGTCGAGATGCCACAGCGGCATCATGCTGTGACGGACGGGCAACTCGGCTCCTTTAAGGCCCATTTTCGCGCAGCGACGCACTTCCTCTGCCGTTTTCTCGGGAGACGAAGCCGGCAGACTGGCAACCGCGGCAAAACGACCAGGCGCGGCGTGGCAGAAGTCCGCGGCAAAATCGTTGTAAATCCTGACAACCAAGTCAGTCACTTCGGGGTCATCAATCCGAAAGGCGGCGCCGAGGATGCCGTAGATGACCTCACCCACAACACCATCCCGTTCCTGGTCCTTGATCCGCAACTCAGGCACGGTCGTGCGCATAATCCCCTTGCTCTGATCCTCGTACAGACCGGTTGAGGCCATGCGGTCGGCCCGATGAATCTGGCCTGGGATATATTGCCGGCCGGCCGAACCCATCCCGCCAACCAGACCCATGCTGGTCCCGTTATGGGCCACCCAGGTTTTCCCCTCCGGAGCGTTCACCACCCGAGGCATTTTGTCTTTGAGGTGGGCCGGGGCATTCTCGGTAAAAAGAGTGGCCGGCAAACACGGAATGTCCATATGGCCATCAGCCGAGATGACCGGATGATTAAACATAGCTGTCCTCCATCATATTTGAGAGGTCAGGGAACACTACCCGCGCTTCTCCGAGGCGCTGCATGCCCCCTATGAGTCTTTTCTTAGCAGAAAGCGCCAAGCAGGGGAAAGCGTGCTGTTGCCTTGTCGGACCAGGGACCGTGTGAAACAAGAGCCTATCCACAGGCAGAGCCTGCCGCTCCCGGACTCATATTTTGAACTGGCGCATTTTTTATAGTCTGAACCTCGCGATTTTCACTTCTATGCTCGGCATGGGCATCGTGATTCCGTTCATGCCGATTTACGCCAAGACGCTGGGCGCGACCGGAGTCAGTATCGGGCTCTTCTTTGCCAGCTTTCCCCTCGCGCAGATCCTGTGCATGCCGCTCATTGGCCGCCTGTCCGACCGGCACGGACGCAAGGCGTTCATTGCCGCCGGCCTGCTCCTCAGCAGCCTGATGTCGCTGGTCTATGTGTCTGCCCCCAATATTCTGTATTTGACCCTGGGTCGATTTTTCCAGGGGATTGCGGTGGCCCTCATTATTCCCATCTCGACCGCGTACGTCGGTGACCTGGCTCCCGCGGAAAAGCGGGGTGAGTTGATGGGCATCTTCAATCTGGCGCTGACCAGCAGTATCGGAGTCGGCCCCCTGTTCGGTGGCTGGGTCAGCGATACGTATGGCATGGCGCTCAGTTTTTATTTGATGGGCGGCTTGAACGTCTTGGCTTTTCTCTTCGTCCTGTTCTTTTTGGATGAGACCCGTTCTTCCCATGCGGAGACACGGCGACCGCCGTCCTACCGCGAACTCTTACGCCGACCAAGTGTACGCGGGATTGCCCTGTATCGCATGGTGACGTCCATTCAGATGGGACTCTGGTTCTCCTTCCTTCCGCTGCTGGCCGTCGAACTCTTACAGCTCAGCCAATCCCGCATTGGTGTCATCATGGCGACCTATATGCTGGTCAATAGCCTCGTCCAGATACCGTTCGGACGCATGGCTGACCGTTATAGCAAGCGGCTGTTGATTATCATCAGCGGCTACCTGGCCTCTTTCGCGTTTGCGACTATCCTCTTTTCCGCCGGTTTTTGGGATCTGCTGCTCATTAGTGCCTTCACCGGAATCATGGGAGCCCTGGCCGGCCCGGCCCTAACCGCCCTGGCCGCAGGCGAGGGCAAGCAAGGCGGGATGGGAGCGATAATGGGGGTGCTGAACATGGCGCTGAGCGTCGGCATGATGCTCGGCCCGGTCGTCGCCGGTCTGCTGTCGGACATTGTCGGCCTACGGCCTTTATTCGCGTTTGGAGCGGTTGCCGGTGGGGTTGGGACGCTGATGTTTACCTGGTTGACTACGGAGAAACCGGCTCCCTCTGGACGCGAGAACACTATGTAGGGGCAACCCCCTATGCTTGCCCGACCCTGGAGGAATTTACCTCGGTCCGGCCAAAGCCTGGCCCTTCGACTTTGCATCGCTACGCTCAGGGTGAACGGAACCACTGCCGTTCGTGCTGAGCGTAGCCCACAGGGCACAGTCAAAAGGCGTTTACAGAGCGAGGTCCACGATCGCGCCACTCTTGATATCGAGCCGACATTCTCCGGCGAGGGGCAAATCCTCGCTCCGCCGAGTTTTCGGGTCGATAAATCGCATCAGGCCTCGGAATCGGACTTCAAGGACCGGGCGGTTTTTGTGCATGACACTGCGTGTATGCGTGGCCTTGAACTGGAAGGTCAGCCCCGGTGCAAGCTCTCTGATTTCCACGTTGCGGATCGAAATCTCAGGGTCGCTGCCATGTTGCCGCACAAACTCCGGCAGGGCTGCTGTCAGCCCTGCCCGCAGCCGGGCTGACAGGTCGTTCTGCGCGGTGTCCTCAAGCGAAGGGAGCCAGACCTGCTCAGCCATCCCCCTCCTCTCCCGCTTCCTGACCGGCCTCCGCGAATCTCGGAAACGTGGCGCATGCCTCTGCTGCATCGCTCCAGGAGCCGTCGAGATTACGCCCGACCGCCTGGGCGGTCGGATACCAGCGTGCCTCGTCGGGACCGCATGGCTGCCAATACCAGGGGATGTCGTACTGGCACAGCACGAGCGTTTTGCAGCCCAGATTGGCAGCCAGATGGGCGACCGGACCGTCCATGGTAACAACCATGTCCACGGACAGCAGGGCGACCGCCATGTCCAGCAGGTGCTCAGCACTATACGGCACCAGAATATCCGGGAGTTGGCCGTCTGTCAGCGTTAGCGGTTGTCCGTCGTCGCATTCGCGGAGCAATACCGGCCGGCCCGGCAGGGCGGTCAGCAACATTTGGGGGTCGGGTCCGCCAGGCGTGTCATCCCACCACAGGCCGATGCGCGGCCCGTCTCCGGTTAGGTCCTTTTGATCCCTTGAGTCTGTTGAGTCCTCGGGGTCCGACTCAACAGACTCGAGGCACAGATGCAGCGGCTCGACCGGCAGGGCGCGTGGCTCGGTCCGCAGGAGACGCGGCAGGTCGTCCAGTAGGAGCACGGTTTCTCCGGCTTCGATATCGGTGGAGAGAGTGATTTCCTGGTAGGCGTGAACGCTCGCAATGCCGGGAATGGCCTGAAAAAAGCTGGCAAAGACCGGCAGGCACAGTAGCCGCAGCCGTTCCACCTCGCGGATCACCTGGGGGAGCAGACGCAGACCCAGCAAGGTGGAGGAAAAATCATCCACGATCAGTGCCAGACGGGGATCGAAGTCGCGTATCGCCAAGTCCGGCACGGCCACGGCGTCGTCAGGCAGGTCCGGCCTGCCCAGGCGGTCATAGCTGCGCCAGCCAGCGCTCCAGTCTCCGGACAAGCAGAGCAGATCGGCCTCAATCCGGCAGGCCAGTTCGTGGGCACCGTTGCTCAGCGTAATGGCCTGGCGAGCGGCGGTCAGAGCGGCTTCGAGTTCGTTGCGGCGGCGCAATAGGCGCGCCAGATTGACCAGCGGCTCGGGGTTTTGCGGGTCCAGTTCCGCCGCGGCCTGGAGCGCGGTCAGGGCTTCGGCAAAGCATCCCCGATCCAGCAGCACCGCGCCCTCGATGTTGCGCACCTCCGGGTCTGCGGGGGCGAGCGTCGCGGCTTGACGCGCCAGCGTTCCCGCTTCTTCCAGTTGGTTCAACGCAGCCCGGCATTGGGCCAGACGGGCCAGTACGGGCGGCGCGTCCGGTTCCTGAAGGCGGGCCGCTTCCAGACAGTCAAGCGCCTGGGCGGGCTCGTCAGTCAGCAGAAACAACGAGCCGAGCGTGGTCAGGGTCTCCACCTGTCGAGGATCGAGCGCAAGGCTCTGCTGCAAAAGAGCGATGGCCGTCGGGATGTTGCCGGACACGACCTCGACCTGGGCCAGGGCGGTGAGGGCGTCGGTTGAGTCCGGGGCAATCTCAATGGCGCGTTCTGCTGCGGTGCGCGCGCCCTCTAGGTCTTGCCGCATCAGGCATAGCAGGGTCAGGCTGACCGGCGCGTCCACCAGCGCGGAGTCCAGACGCATGGCCCGCCGCAGACAGGTTTCGGCCTCTTCCAAGCGCTCGGTGGCGAGGTACACCGCGGCCAAGCCGGTCAGCAGCCCGGCATTCTCAGGCTCTTGGGTCAGGGCGTGACCGAACAGCTTTTGCGCGGTTTCAGTATCGCCCTTGCGCAGGGCGATCTTTCCCAGGCCGGCCATGGCTCGCACCGCGCCAGCCGGCTGCTCCAGCGCTTCAGTAAATAATTGTTTGGCTGCAGCATCGCGCCCCTCCACCAGATGCTCCTCAGCAGCGCTGAGTACCTGCACGATATTCATCCCATACTGATCCGTTCGCCATTCACCCGTACATCGCCGCGGGCCTCAATGACCGTAATATGCGAGCGCATACTCATCACCTCCGAGGCCTCGTGCAGGATGTGCCCGGCGCGCAGGGTGTCAGAGTTCCGCACCGTCCGCACACTGTCCGTGACCGAGCTTGTCTCGTGGCCCGCCACCCGTTTGAGACGGTCCGCCACCAGATCAAGTCCGCCTACCACGACCGATACCAGGCGCGAAAACAGGTGAAGGCGGTCTACCTGGGCTCGCGCCCTTGCCGCGGTGGCGTTGAGGTCCTGAGTTCGGATGTCAATCGCGGCCTGGTCCAGCACCAGCCGTTGCGCTCCAGGGGCCGACAGCGTCACGCTGTCGGCAGCGGCGCGTTCGAGCAAGTGCAGGACATGCACCCCAAGCTGGCTGATGCTGCACAGCACCGTGTCGCCGGCCTCTGGGCGTAACAGGCAGCTTGCGGCCTGACGGGCGGCGTGGGATTGGCCGGCCATGTCTACCAGAATAGCGTCTTGCAGCACCCCGACCACTCGGGCTAGCCCGAGTTGGGGGGATTGAGGATTAGAGGTTGGGGGTTGAGGGTTGGGTGCCCTCCCTGCGGTCATGGTTGAGTCGATTGAGTCGGACTCAAAAGACTCAACCGGCCCAAAGGATCCTAAAGCGGGATCGGTCATAGCAGGCTCTCCTCGCAGTCGAAGTCGGTCAGGGCGCTCTGGGCTAAGGGGTTCACCGTGCTGTTCATGGCAATATTGAAACTGGCCTCCAGGCCGCCGATGTTGACTCTCAGATGAAAATGATCGGGAATGCTGGTGGGCTGAAGCTCAAAGCGGTCAAACATACGGAACCAAGCCCACGGGCCATTCAGGCGGCTGACATGAATGCCCCCTTCCTTGTCCGTGATGCTGATCTCGACGGTTTCACCGGCAAACTTCACGCGAAACCGCCGCGGAGGTTCGTGGCGATAGCTGAACATCCCGTTTTCGGTCTGCACAGTGACGCGGATTGCCTGGTTATCCAAATAGGCCGGCGAGATGGTGAATTCGAGCTCGTTCAGCCCTGCGCCGTTGAGGTCAAACGCCTCACGAATGGCATTGGCGTGACGAAAGGCTGCCAGCGCATCCGTGGAGAAACCGATCTGCTGGTCGTAGATGCTGCGCGCCTCCCATTGACCGCCAGCCGTGACAACAAAGGGGCTGATATCCTGCTCAAAGAATGTGTTGATGACACCATCATGGGCGAAGAACAGAGTGAAATCGTCCGGGGCAATCAGGGTTTCAGATTGACGGTCGATCGGATAGCGCCCGCTTATGGCCCGCTGGCATTCCTCCAGCACGGTGCGCTGCCAGCGCTCTTCAAGATGCCGCCGAGCCGCGGTCATGAGCATAGACAGCGACTGGTCCGACAAGTCGAACAGCATCCGGCGCAGCGGTCCCGGTTGCGATGAGGCGGCGTTGCGCACGCCGCCCACCTCGGTCCCATTCGGGTTGTCCATCCACTGGCGCACGGTATTAAAGGCTGCAGCGTCAGGCTCGGATTTATTCGCCACTGCGGCGATGACGCTGTGCAAATCGCCCAGTTCTGCGTGGATTTCGGTCAACCCGGGCAGACTGCCGGTTTTGCCGTTCTGCAGAGCGTGGTAGGCGGCAAACGCCTGCCGAATACTGGTACCGGGCCACTTGGTATACTGGCGCTCAATCGCTTGTTCGCCCTCTTGCACCATATTGCCCAGTGCGGCAAACATCGTGTCATCCTCTGCGTCTTCGGCAGCGGCTTCGCCCGGTGGTGGCGGTTCAGACACATCCTCCACCGCAGCGCCGCGTACGATCGGTAGGCCGGTATGGGCCGAGACCATGCGGACAAGGCCGTTGAGCGGCGATTCACTTGACAGCAGGCTCTCCAGGAGACGGAGCGTCTGGCCCGGCGTCTCCACGGACCGGAGCGTCAGCTGGTCCAGAAAGCCGGTCCAGGCCTGGATGTAATCCCGTATGTACAGCGTGCTCAACGCGGTGAACAGCCGCTCGTCGCTGGCCTCCGGCAAGGCCGAGCCTACCAGCCAGTCATTCTGCCTCCATGTGTGGATGACGCGGGGGGCGCTTGGCAGAAAATACTCGTAGAAGCCGGGTTCGGAGTAATAGCCCCGCACGCTCGGCAGCGGCTCGCCGGGATAGATAGAGGCAAACATGCTAGCCGTGGGGATACCCAGCTCGGTTTCCAGGGAGACCTCGGCCAATATCCCGGTCCGTTCCTTCATCCGCGCGTACAGCCCCTCGGCCGGCGGGACCGAATAGAGTCGGTCGCGGGCCGCAGCCAAAACGGTTTCGTCAAGGGTGAGGGGGGTTTCCAAGCCGTCAAAAGCGTCTCCCACCACAGCAGAGACAGCGGCCTGTCTTTCCGAGCTGAGCGGATACCTCCCGCGCGCGTGTTCGGCGGCCCAGGCGCTCAGGTCGCCACTGTCAAAGCGGCTGAGCTCCGACAGGCTAATATAGAGCGCCAGCAGGCTGCGGAGTTGGTCGGTTGAGCTGCCAGAACGGGCCAAGTCGGTGACATCATGGCCGAGGTCGCGCAGGACCGCGGGTCGGACCAGGTTTGTCGCCGCCAAGTTGTACGCCGTTTCCACTCGGCCCGCAAGCTCTACCGGGCTGCCCAGCATATATGCCCCAAAGCCGGCAGTCGCCCGCGACATCGCCCCCCGTCCGATTTCGGCGGGCAAACTCCGGCGCAAGGGCGCAATCGCCAGCGCGGCCTGACCGACATCCGGCTGAGCCGACATAACGGCCTGCCGTGCATCATGCTCCTCCAGCGCCTTGGAGAGGCTGGTGACCTGCTGTTTCGCCCGGTCATTCGCCAGCCACCACGAGGCGCACAGCGTTCCGCCCACAATCCCAGCCGCCACCCAGGCCGACCCGAGTCGCAACAGCCGGCGACGCTCCAGCTTGGGGTCAACCCCAACAAGATTACGCTCAGGCAGGATCACGTCCTGAACAACCCCTTTGAGAAAAAAGGCGGCTTCGCGCCGCGGGTTATGGATATACGGCCCGGGCGGCTGTAGAGCGTGGGCTTCCTGATGCGCCTGCATCAGCATATCTATGGTCGAGCCTTCCTGGCAGGCACTACAAAAATATACCCCACGCAGCAGCGCGTCATGGCGAAACCGGCTCGGTCCGAAAATGCGCGTCAGGGCGGCTTCGAGCGGTGCGCCGAGCGCCTGCATCTGTTGGGGAAAGGCGAATATCCGCAGCCGACTGTCTGACAGCCGTTCCACGGGAAAGCGCATCAGGGTCCATTCGGTCAGCCGCACAGTGAAATCACGGTAGCGTTCAGTAAAGGCCGCTAGTGTCCTGACCGAGGCCGCCGGCTGGTCCCCTTTCCGAGGGCGGGCCTTCCACACAGCACCCCGCCGTGACGTGTCTTGTTCCACCAGCGGCAGCGTGACTCCGACAGGGCGTTCCCGCTCCCTGGCATCGAGATTAGAGAAGAAATCCACAAACCCGGCAATCCGATCGCATTTGGTGACTAGCACATAAACCGGCAGCGCGGCACCGAAATGGATCATCATCTCTTGCAGACATTGGCGCAGCCGGTCGGGCACCTCGGGTGCCAATGTCTCTTCGATCAGCAGGTCGGCAGGCAGGGTGAGAATAACACCATTCAGCGGCCGGCGCGGTCGGGCCGACTTAAGGCAGTCCAGGAGATCCTGCCACTCACCGGTTTCCTCTGGACCGGGCTGGGTCACAAACGCACCAGGCGCATCGATAAAAACGGCCTCATCAGTGACCCGCCAAGCGCAATACTGGCTGAAATCCGACCCGGAGCCCAGGGAAGAGACCGGGCCGAAAGCGGTTTCCAGGGGGAACTCCAGTCCGGAATTGGACAGCGCAGTAGACCGGCCCGAGCCGCTTGCCCCCAGCACGACATACCAGGAGAACTGCTCCAGATAGCGCCGGCTTCCACGCCGCGCGCCCAGCCGTTCGCGCAGGGTTTCACACAGCAAGGTGAAGCCCTGACGCACCTTGCCGGTGCGGTCCGACAGGCTGGAAACCTCGCTCTGCGCTCCGCCGATATCGTTCAGGATGCGCCGATTGATCCGTTCCAGCCGCCAGCGCCGCAGCCCCTCAAACAACAAGAAGACGGTGGCGAGCGCGCAGATCGCAATCAGACGACTAGTCTGGCTGGCCAGCGGCATGCTCTCATCTATGGTCAACTTTGGCCCGCCAAACCAGATCAGGAGGGCGAGTCCAACCAGCAGCGCCAGACCCAAGGTGAGTCGGGATGACGCAAAACGGTTCAAAAGATAGAAGAATTTCATGTTTCAAGTTTCGAGTTTTCAGTTTCCAACTAACTCACCACTAGCCACTAATACCTGCCCCACTCCCACTCCTCCGGTTTCCTCTCATAACTCTCGGTAAACTGCGCGATCCGGTTCAGCAACGGCTCGGTCAACACCTGGGTGCGGATATTAAGATTCAGGTAGACGACCAGCAAAACCAGAGCGACGAACAACGCCAGGATGATCTGGCCGATATGCGAGCGGGGCACGCTGCCGGTGGTCACCGGTTCGGGCAGGCGGGTCGGGCTAGGCGCTTTGGATCGCTTCGCACCGAGCATTTCGTGCAGGCGGACCCGGAGGCTCTCCAGGACATGAGCCCCGTCAGGGGCTATGCGGTGATGGCCCTGAAACCCCAGGTCCAGCAGAAGAGACAGCAACTCCATCAGGTCAAGCTGCATATTCGGGTTGAGAAGAAGCTCCTCCAGGTGTTTGAAGACATTTTCACCGCCGGTCCCATCGTTGTGAAACATCCACAACAGGGTTTCCTTCCGCCAGTCGCTTTCACTGCCCCAGTCGGTCGTCAGCACCGCCTCATCGAGTGCGCTGCACAGGGCGTAGCTGGCAGTCTGGACGTTTTGCGGGGAAACCGATTGTTGAGCCATCTGATTGTGGAACGCGCGGATTTCCCCAGCGGCAATCAGGCGCAGGGCGTGGGGGTTTTCGTGCCGGGCGCCTTCGTTCAGGACCAGGATCAGATTCACAACCGGCCCGGCCGCGGCAATATAGGGGTTGCGGCCATGCTCGAATTGGGCCTGGAACCGGCGCAAGCGCTGACTGTCTCCCATACGGGGGGCCGGCAGGTTGGCCAAGTGATTGTCCGGCGAGTTCGCACTCCCATTGTCCGAGTGCGGAGCGGGGGCGAGCGGCGGCACCGCCAGCAGGTTTGGCGGGTCGGCAATGGACGCTGGGGGCGCTGAGGCCGGACCCTCAACCGTATCGGCGTGGAATTCTCTCATTGGATAGCCTCCGAAGCGATGGAGGGGGGCGTCGCTTTACTGCGGATCGCCCAGAGTTGCAGGTCATAATAGGTCTGACCGGCGGCAATATAGATCGCTAGGCTGGCCGAAGTGCGCACCTCTTCCCAGAGTGGGACGGTACGGTCCACTTCCAGATAATTAGCGTTGGGGTAGTAGGGCAGACCGCGCGGTACCACTGGGATAGTTTTGCAGGGAATGCCTGACAGTTGTAGATTGACAATCTCGCGCAAGGTGTCCACCGAGCCGACCTTGAGCCGGTTCTCTATCTTGACTTGGTCCACCTCGCGCGGCGCATTTTCACGCACAATCAGAATGAAACGGGCGTCTTCCAACAGGCTGCGATCATGGATGGTAGCTACGTGCGAGCCGTTGGCCTGACGCTCCAACGGCAATTCAAGGCCGTGCCGGTCGGCGATCAGGCTGAAGGCCGCAGTGATGGTCCGCACGAGCTTGCGCCAGCCCGGCCCAGGGTCGCTATGGTCGTAGATGGGCGGTGGTTCGGCACGGCGCTCGGGCAGGAAGGTCGTCAACTCCGCAGCCAGCTCGGCTGTGGCGACAAAGGCTCGTTCGGGCTGAATATGGTCAAGCTGCATCATATGGACAAAGGCCGCCTCGTGCCGGTTCATCATCTGGAGCAGCAGGAAATCCAGCATGTCCGACAGCCCCGTAGCTGTTGACGGGTCGAGCTGCTTGACCAGAGTCTCGGCGCGGCGGTGCAGGATGGCGCGGATGTCGCTCAGCATGCGTCGATAACCGGCGTGGGCGTTGCAGTTCATGACTGGCGGCAGATAGTTATCATCCAGGATAAGGGCAGTCTCGGAGACGTTTTTGATCCGGGCGATGGGCACACTCCCGTAGGCGCCTGTCACTTCGTCTTCCAGCAGTAAGACCGGGGCCAAGCGGCCGACCTGAATCTCGCAATACTCTTCGTCCTCACGACTGATGTCGCGTAGCGAGACCGAAAGCCGCCGCCAGCGCCGCTCGTGTTCCACGCTATCGGTTGCCGAGACTTCGGACGCGTCGGTCCGGCGGATGGGCAGGGCCAACATCACCCGCTTGCCGGTGGCCTCACCCCCAAAAATCCGGGGCGGCGGCAGATCAGCCCCCCCCGGTGCGCTGAGCGGCGTCCCGTCCGGCAGCGTGACGGCAATCTGCGTGATATGGAGGCGGCCGACCTCCAGCGCGGCTGGGTCGATCTCAAGCTGCCGAATCCCCCAGCCGTATCCGAACTGACCCGAAACATGCTCATTGATGAAGGTTTCCCAGTAACGTTCCTGCTGCTGAAAGTGCTGCGGTCGCATGAACATGCCCTGGTACCAGATGGGTTTGCCGGATTCTGCCATTTAGGTGCGCTTGTAGGGGTGGGTTGAGTCTATTGGGTTCGACCCTATGGACCCAAAGGACCCTAGGGACTCAATCTGCGGAGTTTGGGCCAGACCGAGGGTCCCCGTCCCAAGGGTCCTCGAAGTGGCCTTGGGAGAGGACAAGGCTTGCGAGCCGATGACAATCACATGATCCTGGGCCGTCTGGGGCTCGACATCAACCGTGAGGCGCCAGCGCTTGCGTTCGATCTTGCGGTATCCGGCAACAAACCCCAGGTGGGTGGTCTTGGGGTCTAGAACCCGGTTCATAGTCATGATCTGGCCGGGCTCGATCCTAAACTCCTGCCGGATCAGCGCCTCGCCCCCGAGCGTCTGCTGGTCGTTATAGAACAACTGATTGAATTCAGCCCCTTCAAAGCCGGATGGCTCGGCCAACTCATACAGAATCAGCACAACGGGCGACGGGTCGCCGGCAACGTTCGGATTCACATATTCCGAGGCGACCAGGCTGAGTCGCGTCACCGTATCCGGTGGTCCCCTGAATATCCTAGGCATGGAACAGGCCGTCAGCACCGTACACCACACCATCACCCCAACCAGCGCGGCAAGGCGCGGAAGCCCGAGCCGGGCTCGGTTGCGGCTCCTTCGATTACAAAAAGTCATAGCTGAACTCTCCATCCTCGACGCCGATCATCACTCCACGGAGGCTGCGCTCCTTATTCATGGCAGTCAAGATTTCCGTTGAGATACGGGGTAGTAGCGTCTGGTTAATCAGCGCGTCGATATTGCGCGCACCCCCGTCGCTACGGGCGCAGTGAGCGGTAATATGATCCGGTACGGCGTCGCTATAGCGCAGGGCAAGGCTCGACTGGGCGTCCAGCCGCTCGCCCAGTCGTTGCAGGCGCTGGACTACGATGGTGTGCAGGGTTTCCGTGCTGAGCGGCACATACGGGACTATGCGCATCCGCGCCAGCAGCGCGGGTTTGAAATGCCGGTTGAGGGTAGGACGCAGAGCCTCAATCATGTCGGCCGTATCGGGCGGAGCCGGACGAGCTACCATCTCGGCAATCTGATCAGCACCCAGATTGCTGGTCAGTAGAATAATGGTGTTGCGAAAGTCGATCTCCCGGCCCTCACCGTCGGCCATAACGCCCTTGTCAAAGACCTGATAAAATGTGTTCAGCACTTCGGGATGGGCCTTCTCCCCCTCATCCAGCAGGACAATCGAATAGGGTTTCTGCCGCACCGCCTCGGTCAGCACCCCGCCTTCGCCATAGCCGACATAGCCCGGCGGCGCGCCGAACAGCCGCGAGACCGTATGTTTTTCCTGATATTCCGACATATTGATAACGGTCATTTGCCGCTGGCCGCCAAACAGAATCTCGGCGATGGCGGTGGCGGTCTCCGTCTTGCCCACACCGCTCGGCCCGATCAGCAGAAAGACTCCACGCGGCTTGTCCGGATCCGCCATACCCGCACGGGCGATGCTCAACTCCCGGTCCAGGATGTCAATCGCCTGCGCCTGTCCGCAGATCCGCTTCCCCAGATTATTAGCAAAACTCAGCGCGTCGTTGGCCTCGTTACGGGCCATCGCTCCCAGCGGCACTCCGGTCCATTCCGAAACCGTCCTGGCGACCGCATCCGCAGTCACCTCAAAATGTACCAGCGGCGCGCCGACCTGCACCTCGACCAGACGGGCACGCAGTTCGGTCAGGATGAGGGATGGGTCTGTAGGGTTCGACTCAACCGACTCAATCCGGTGGACGATCTGCTCCACCAGGGCTTTCTCATTGTTCCAGCGGGCGGTGAGAGTGGCGAGTTCTTCCTTCAGCCCGGCGATGTTGGCCTGGATTTCGGCCAAACGTGGGTCCCGATCAGCAGCCCCATCCGCGGCCTGATCCCGGCTGAGCGCGGCTTCCTCGCATTGCAGGGCGGCGATGCGGGCCGACAGGCGCTCAATCTCCGCTGGCTCACTGCTGCGGCTGATGCGCACCCGGGCTGCGGTGGTGTCCAGCACGTCAATGGCCTTGTCGGGCAGTTGCCCTCCCGTCATATAGCGCGACGATAACTGGACCGCAGCCTCAGTGGCTTCATCCCGGATGAAGAGAGCATGCGCCTCTTCAAACCGTTCGCGCAGCCCGCGCAGGATCGTGACCGCCTCCGCCGGCGAGGGCGGATCCAGTTTGACCAGTTGGAAGCGGCGCGACAGGGCCGGATCTTTTTCAAAATACTTCTTGTATTCCTTCCAGGTCGTGGCAGCGATAGCACGAAAATTGCCACGCGCCAGCGCGGGTTTGAGCAGGTTGGCGGCATCAGCTCCGCCCGGTGCCCCCCCGGCGCCGATCAGCATGTGCGCCTCATCGAAAAACAGGATCACCGGATGTGCCCGGTCTTCGACCGCGGCGATCACATCTTTAAGGCGTTTTTCAAACTCGCCCTTCACGCTTGCCCCGGCCTGCAACAGCCCCAGGTCCAGGCTCATGATCTCGATGTCGCACAGAAATTCCGGGGCCGTGCCCTGGACGATTTTCAGGGCCAAGCCCTCAATCAGCGCAGTCTTGCCGACACCAGGCTCGCCCACCACAATCGGATTGTTTTTGCGCCGCCGCCCCAGGATATCGATCATCTGACGGATTTCGATGTCGCGCCCGAGCACCGGATCAATGTTCCCGGCCCGCGCCTCAGCACTGAAGTTGATACAGAACTGCGCCAGGGGGCTGTCCTCGGACGCGCGGTTCGGCCCGTCCGTGGCCGACCCGGCGCCGTTTTGCGTCGGGGCCACGGCAAATTCGTCAAATCGCTTCCGTAGGCTGGTCAGTCCGCTGTATTTCAGGAGTTGGGCGGTTGTGCTGTTCACATATCGATCCGAACGCGCCGCCAGGGCCGCCCACAGGGCGGTCGAACCGATTGTGCCGCGCCGTTTTTCAATGGAGCAAATAAGCCAGGCTTCCATTAGCCACTCAACCAGCAGCGGCGAAAAAACCGGCCGGCCGGTATGGCCCTGGGCTAGCGCTTCCAGCCCCTCGTGCAGACTGGTATGCAGCCGCGCCGGATCAAGCTCATAGGCAGCCAGAATGCCGCGCAGCTCGTCGTCGGGATGCTCAATCATGAGCAGCAGCGCGTGCTCAATCGCCATCTCGTAGTGGCCGCGGGCCACGCATTCTCCAGCCGCGCCCACCATCGCATTACGGCAGGAGGCATCAAGATGCTCAACAAGGTCGGTCAGGTTGATATCAATCATGCTGCTATTTTGAAGCTGATATTTTTTTCGGCCTGCGGTTCGTCCAGCCACGCGTCTAAACCCAGCCGGCCCTGACCGCCCAGCCGGGTCGGGGCCACAACCTCGGGGCTGGGGAGCAGTACGATGTCATAGGCCAGCGGGGCCGGCAGCAGGCGGTGCAACAGCGTCTCCAGGCTGCGTCGTTTTGCGCCGCCGGGCAGGAAGTCCTCCCACAGGGCGGGGCTGAGCGGTCCGAGCCACAGGCGAATTTTGTCGCAGCTCTCTACTCGGTCGCCCACTATGACGGTCTCACCCAGGAGGTTGCCCTGCTGTCCGAGGCGGTTACGCTGTTCGTCAGAAATAGTGACCGTTCGGCGTACAAACTCCTCAACCCGTAATTCCACGCCCTGGAACAGGTCGGCCACGACCTGTTCCAGGGCTTCCGCCGGCAGACTGAAGAGTCCGAGTCGCGTGGCATTACGCAACCGATGCGCCCGTCCGACATCAGGCTGCAGGTCAAAAGGGTCGAGTTCGCCGATCAGCGCACCACAAAAAAGCGAGATTTCATCAGTTGCCTCGCCGTCAAAAACTCTGGCATGCCGGTAGCGCATATTAATCCGGCACAGCAGGAGCATCAGACGGTGATTGAAAAGGTCAAGAAAATCGCGCAGCACCGTTGCAGTGTGATCGTAGGCAACGATGCATTCGTTGACATAATCGGGCAGCGGAGAGTCAGGGCCATACAGCCCGAGACAGTTTACCTCAATGACATAGCGCGAGGGGACCTGATCCTCGGGTGTCGTCGTCTCCAGCGAAATCCGGGCGATGTCCGCGACCGGAAAACCCATGCTGTCCACCCCGCGGAAACGAACGTTCTCCTTTGAGGGTGACACATATCCGCCAGCGCGTCGTCTCTGCTCCAAAGCATCGAGGCGGCGCTCAAGCGCATCAAACGGATCGCTCTCCTGGACCAGCATGGTTTCCAGGGCGATACGGTCGATCAGGTCTACGGCCTGAAAGAGCGAGAAGTCATGTCCTTCTGATAATAACGCTTCATGAGGGGACGGACTCTCAACAGACGTGCCGGTGGTAGCGTCTTTCCTCATGTTACAGGACTGCCTTTCGCCCGCGGCGTACCGCGCCGCGAAAGTGGCGGTTCTCTCCTCGCGCGATAACGGTCAGCCGATGCACCGTGTTAACCGCTGCCCGTTCGTCCAGCAGCGCTCCCAGGGCAACCGAAAAGAGATAGGCATCCGCGACACCGCCAAACTTACGCTCGTCTACGGTGACAGTGATGTCCGAGCCGCGCACCGGCACCCCGGCAATAAACCAGTCAAGTGGCTTGACCGAAATCGCTTGTATCCCTTCGGACAGTTGGGCGTGGCGCTGACGTTCCCAATGGTCGAAGTGGATGCTGGTATTACAGGTCGCCATGAGCGCCTGGAGCACCTCAACCTCAAGTAACGAACTGAAATTACAGGCCATGCCGGCGATCGAGCGCCGCATCAGGGCCGCGTCCAGCGGGGGGGGGATCTCGGGCCGAATCGGTTGAATATCGCGGAAAGTGGCGAAATTCGGCGACCCATCAATCTGCTGGTCAATATGGCCGGCCGGGATATCCGCAGCGGTCACCCCATTGGTGCAAGCCGCCTTGATCGACACGGTTTCGGTCTCGGACAGATGGGGCAGGCCGTCGGTCCGCGTAAGGGTCATATGGGTATCGACCTCGCCGCTCACGGGGTTCAGGCTACGGTTCAGGGAAAAACAGGCTTGGTCGGCCACCTGGCCGAGCACATCGAAGGATTCAAGCGGGGCATATTCAATTGACTCGCTGACCGTGCCTCCCTCGCTGCTCGTTTCACCGGTGACACGCTGCACCGAGTGGATCATATAGCGGTTGCCGGCGCTGTCCCGGGCGGTCACCCGATAGGCGGACTTGCGATGTTCGACGCGGACCGGGTCGGCGCTGGCGTCGAACAGATTGACCACCGGTGTAGCGTTCAAGCGCAGGCGGTCGGGTGTCAAGCCCGGGCCGTCGGCTAAGGGTTCTTCCAGATCGAACAGCAGAATCAGCCGCCCACCACTGAATTCTGCGGTCTGTTCCAGCCCGCAGATGTCAAGAAACATGAATTTATCGGGAAAAGCAAAGTATTCCTGAAACAGCCGATACCCTGGCGCAGCCTTGGAGGGATATTCCAGGACCGCCTCGTCGGGCTGCAAACCGACGGGACGAATCGCGCCAGCCGGTAGAGAGAATCCGTGCCCCGCAGTATCCTGGACATGCATCCCCTGACACTGAGTACGCAAGGCGCAGTACAGTGAGCGTGCCAGGGCGCCGCTCCGCCACGGGGCGAGGTAGAGCCGCAGGCGGTCCAGTCCCAAATCGGCAAACTGCGCGTCGTGGGTCAGTTGGAGTTCCAGATGGACGCGCCCCCGTCGGCCCAGTGCAGCGGCCCCGGCGTCCAGAATCCTGGCCGGCGTCAGCCTGACATCATAGCAGGTCCGAAACCGGCACCGCTGACCCTGGACCGGACGCGAAGCAATCGGGGTGCCGCGCGGGACCGTACGGCGCGCCAGCCCGGCCTCGGCAATCGGATGGAACTCCACTACCGTCCTGGCCGGGACCGGTGCCAACATATGGGGCAGGATGAGCTGCGTCAGCGATTGGCTGAGCTCGGGCAGTTCGTCGTCGAGTTTTTGCCGCAACCGGCCGGTGAGAAAGGCAAAGCCTTCCAGCAGCCGTTCGACATCCGGGTCAAAACTTTCGTGGCTCAGAAAGGGAGCCAGGCTGGTGTTTCGGATGGCGAATTCAGCGCCCAACTCCCGCAGGTAATTCAGCTCTTCCTGGTAGTAGCGGTTGAAGGTCATCGTGCTATCTGACTCGGACAGAGCCGTTGGCGTGGATGCGTGTTTCGAGCGTCAGCGGTGACCTTTCGTTCGCAAACACCAACTCAGCGTGAACGCGAAAACTGGCCGTCATAAACCGTTCCGACGCCGGTTCATGGTAGACACTGACGCGGCGCAGCCGGGGCTCAAACGTCTCAATCTGACGCTTGATTTCCTGGGCGAGGCGGGGGGCAACCCGCGCCTTCCCCAAGGCAAGGTCGTGAAAGTCGGAAAGCCCCCATTCGGGGCGCGTCTCAACGCCGCCGGCCCGACCGTTCAGGTTGAGGTGGAGATTACGAATAATCGACGCGATGGCAGTCTCGCGGTTCGGGGTGCGGAGCGGCTGCCCCTCCTGCGCGGCGATAAGCCGCTCAAACAGGGATGTAACCGGCCGGGGTGGCGCGACTGCATTGTTGGCACGCGCCCTTCCTCCCCGCGTATGAGGAACCGCATCAACCTCTGCATGGCGGTTAAGGGCGTATTGACTCATGATCAGGTGGTCTCCAGGCGGCTACTGAGCGACAGGGTGAAATCCGCTCCCATATATTTGAAATGGGGCTGGACCAGAATTTTGGCGCGATACCAGCCGACCTCGCCCTCAACCTCCTCAACCTCAATCTGGGCTTTGCGCAGGGGTCGCCGGCTGCGGACATCCGCAGATGGATTTTCCTGGTCCGAGACATAGGCGCGAATCCAGTTGTTGAGTTCGTCCTGCAACTCGGGGCGGCTCTTCCATGTGCCGAGATTTTCACGCTGGAGCACTTTGATATAGTGGGCCAGACGGTTGATGATAAACATGGACGGCAGTTGGGTGCTGAGCTTATAGTTGGCTTGGGCCGCCCGGCCTTCCTCGGTATCGGCAAAGACCTTGGGCTTTTGGGTCGAATTGGCCGAAAAGAAGGCGGCATTGTCACTGTTCTTGCGTAGGGTCAGCGGAATAAAGCCCTGCTCGGCCAGCTCGAACTCGCGCCGGTCCGAAATCATGACATCAATGGGCGGTTTGGCGGTCAACTGGCCCATAGCCTCATAGTGATGCAGGGGCAGGTCCTCAACCGCGCCGCCGCCCTGCGGTCCGATGATATTCGGCGCCCAGCGGTATTTTGCAAAGCTCTCGGAGAGCCGCGTGGCCAGCGCAAAGGCCGCGCTCCCCCAGAGATAGTTCGCCGAGGAACTGGTCGCGTTTTCCTCATAGTTGAAGGCCCGCACCGGGTTGTTTTCGGGGTGGTAAGGCGCGCGCAGCATGAAGCGCGGCAGGGCCAGGCCGACATAGCGCGCGTTCTCGGATTCGCGAAACGAACTCCATTTGGTGTATTGCGGGCCTTCAAAGACAGAGGCCAGGTCCTTGAGCCCGGCCAACTCGGCCCAGTCCTCAACGTCGAACATGCTCGGCGACACCGAGGCAATCACCGGCGCGTGGGCCATACTGGCCACGCTGGCCAATTCCTGGAGCAGACCCATGTCGCGGCTTGAGGCTCCGAATTCGTAGTTGGCAATAATTGACGCGACCGGCTCCCCGCCATGCTGACCGTACTCGGCCACATAGACGTGCTTGTACAGGCCGGATTTGACGGTTTCGGGCGCGTCGTCGAAATCGTCGGCCAGTTCGTCTTTGCTGACGTTCAGCAACTCAATTCTGTTGTTTTCACGAAAGTCGGTGCGGTCGATGAGAAACTTCAGGCTGCGCCAGGACGATTCGAGCCGCTGAAACTCTGAGGCGTGCAAAATCTGATCGAGCTGTCCGGATATCTTGGTGTCAATATCGGCGATCATCTTGTCGATCCGCGAGGCGTGAACTTTCTCCCCCGGTTTAGCGGTTTTCACCAAGTCGGCAAAAAATGCCGCCATGCCGTCGCGGGCCGGGGTGTACCACTCGTCACTCGGGGTGATTTTAGTTTCACGCATGACCTGCTCAAGCAGGGTCTCGCCTCCAGTCGCCTCAGTGGCCTCGGCAGCGTGCTGTTCTGTGCTCTCGCTCATGGCTCCGTCTCTTTCCTCCGATTACTCGGATTCTTCGTCCTGGTTGATCTCCAGCTCGTCCAGAAGTTTTTTGCGCAAGTCTTCATCGTCCAGGATGTTCTGGACCGCCTTGCGAAAGGCCGGCACATTGCCCATCGGCCCTTTCAAGGCCAGCAGGGCGTTGCGCAGTTCCAGCAGTTGGCGCAACTCAGGTACGCTTCTGACCACTTGCTCGGGCTCAAAGTCCTTGAGCGTGGAGAAGCGCAGTGAGACCGGCAGCGAGGAATCCTCTTCGCCCGACAGCATGTCGTCCACGCTGAAATCCAGCTTCAGATTCTGGGCGGTCATCACGCTGTTGAAATTATCCTTGTTGATGTCAATCCTGGAGCGGTCTTCCAACGGGGTCTCGTCGGCGGCTGTTCCGAATTCACCGATGACGACCTGTTTGAAAGGCAGTTCAATATCTTCCGTCAGCCCGCCGGTGGCAGGACTGAAGCGGATGTTCACCCGTTCTTTCGGCGCGACAGATGTTTCTTTGGCCATACGAAAGTTGTCTCCCTTCGTTATCTCAGGTCTATTGAGTCTATTGAGTCTATTGAGTCGGACCCAACGGACCCAACAGACTCAAGGGGCCCCAACCATTGGCGCGTGGCCGGGTCGGCGAACGGCGTTCCGTCGTTGAATTTCAGTTCGACCAAGGCCGGCAGGCGGTGCAGCAGGGCAAGCGTTTCGGCCCGAACCGCTTGCGCCGCGGCCGTATGCCCCAGGGCGTTGAGCGCTTCCGCACTGAGGCGGTGCCCAGCCAGCCAGAACAGACTGTCTGATAAAGCGTCCTCACACCGGCCCACCGCGGTGGCGTATGCCTGCGCGGTCAGAGCCGCCTCAATCGCGGCCTGCATATCTCGGGGCGGGGCGGGCAGTTCGGTCTTGCCATTGACCGTCGGAGGAAGGACGCGCAACGGCAGCCAGATGGCAGCCCGCTGGAGGATATAGGCGCGCGGGTCGGCAATATCCGCAGAGCGCAGGCCGGCCGCAAAGCGCAGCAGCGACGACCGCACGGTCCCCAGCGAGCGCTCACGCGCCTCGGGTGTGGTCAGGTTGGACGGGATGTCCAGCGTGGAGGCGGAGGGCGCGGGGTTCGGACGGCCGATGGCCGGCGCTTCAGGCTCCGCCTGGACCTGTTCGGCTTGAGCCTGTTGTTCGGCCTGGTACGCCTTCTCCAGCCGACTCTTCAGCGCGGGGAGCAGGGGCCAGGCCGCGTCGCCGGCCTCGGGCGCCTGAGCCGTCAGATTGGTTTGCAGCCACTCGGCCTCGGACACAGCGGCTTTGCAATCGGCAACCGTTTCCGGGGTCTGGCTGTCGTCCTTTTCCAGCGCGGTGCGCACGTTTTCCGCCAGCCACTCCAGGGCCATGAGTCGCCCTCGCGGCCGCGGCGGCTGGAGGTCGGACCAGAAATTGGCGACCATGTCGCCAATCAGGCCCAATCCGGTAGCCAGGCCGCGCAGGCCATTGGTCTCGTACAGGCCGTAAGCCAGGTAGGAGGCAACCCGCAGGTTCTTGCTGTGCGTGCGCAAGATGCTTTCGCTCTTGGTGACTATATTGGGCCAGTTGACGGCGCGCCGGCCGTTCAGGTTGAGGTGGGCGATTTCATCGGTAATATCAGTGTAGTCGGGCAGGTCGGTTATCGGCAGACCCGTCGACGCGTTGCCGTCCACGGGTGCGGCTCCGACGGCTCTCACCATCTCAAGCGATGACACAGCAGACATCTTCAAGCCCAGACTTCTGAATTTCGCTCGCAGGTGTTTCCGCCAGTGTTTTATCCTCACAGTGATTCACGAGTCCTATCGGCAAGATGCTAAAGGGATATGTCGGTCCGTTTACATTTGTGTGACAGCCGGACCGGCCAATCCGGAGCGGACCGGCTTGTATCCGCACATGCCGAAAATTCCGCTCCGTGACACACGCACGCGATACCAAAGCCTTAGAGGTGTAAATGCAGCACGCTCTGCATCATTTTTGGGCCCAGCGTATTTTCCATGAAGACACCAAAGCTGCTCATGTGGAGTTCCTCTTTCTTCAGTTTCGCCACTGTGTGCTTGAGTTCTGCCGTCACCGACTTTATCTCGGCAGCACTGACATTCTCCAGCTTGAGGGTATATTGGTTCAGCTGCAATGATGGCTTCTTGCTGAGTTTCACTCCATAACCAATAGAGGCGACAAATGGCCCTTCAACTTTGGCAAACCCGCCCACCTTGATATGCGCCGCCATCCCTAGGGAAAGCTTCAGTCCAGCCGCTACATCCACGGCGATGGACCCTATAAGGGTGATACCGGTCTTCAGCCCTGCGGTGAGACTGGTCTTCGCTCCCAGGACCCCGCCAGTATCGGCCCCCACGACCACACTGGTTTTAGCACCACCGATGAATGTTGTTTTCGTGCCCAGAATCTTAGAAAGCTGATCCCCGACTATCATATCGTTTTCACTCCCCGTGACATCTACGGAGAGATCTCCACCAATTTCCTCATGAAGATGGCGGCCAGCCCTGAGTGTCAGGTCTCGACTCGCTTCAACAAGGGCGTCGTCGTCTCCTATGCCGCTTGGGGTGGCGAAGTCGGCAGCGGTGGTCCCGGCGTGGATGACCATCCGCGTACCCGACAAAATATGCGACTGCACCGATCGGGCATAGGTTTTGCCGGCCAGGGACTTTTTATCTCCCTTGGCGGTTTCGTTGATATGGTCAGGAGAATAGGTGAAGATACCGGTATCTCTGGCGGTGATGGACTGCAAATCGGTATCGTAGCCCGTCTCCAGCGCGGTGTTGGACGACCCGAGCCGCAGGTAGCTGCCATGCGTGGCATCGCTTGAGCGGAGCGCGATCCGTGCCCGGCCCGCGGCCCCATGCGCGTCGTCGTGAATCTCGAACAACGCCCCCGAGTGCGTGACGATCTTGTTGGTCGTCTGATTGGTCTGATTGACTGGACTCTTCGCCGTTCCTTTGGGGACCGCCGCGGTAATGATGGGTTGATCCGGGTCGCCGTTGCGATAGCTCACCAGGACTTCCGTCCCCTTGTTCAGCGGGAAGTGCATTCCCACCGTCCGGTCCGCGTTCGTGCCGGCATACGGCTCGGCTTTGCGCACGGCGCGGGAATGCTTGCCAGCCGATACCGTCACCCGGCTGTCATAGGTGTGGTCAATTTTATACGCCCCGGTGTCGTCCAGCTCAGCACGGCGCTCGCTGGCGGCGTCAATATGCGCGGTATAGACGCCCGGCAGTTTGGGAACCGGTGTGACCCGACGCGGACGAAAGGTGGGGGCGGAAGGGGCGCTATACTCAATGCACTTGATGGTGTTGAGAAAGGCCGTCTGAAGCGTACCGCCCTCGGGGTCCACGATGCCCGGTGCGGCCAGCGTCATTTCAAACTGCGAGTGCGTGACCAGATATTCATGGCAGCCATTCGTAACCGGTCCGGATGACCCATATGACGACACAGACGGGGATGACAAAGACGGGGACAACGATAAAGTTGCATTATCGAGCATTCTGACGATCCTGCCGGGCGACGCAAAACTCGAGGTGGTCAGTCCGATGTAGTAGTCCTTGGTGACCCTGATTTCTTCGGCACGGATGGCAGCGAATTTTCCCCCTTCGATCTCATCCAGGAAATGCGTGCTCTGATCGACCCGTATTCCGCGTCCGGCAGCACTGACGGTGGCTTCCACCGCCAGGGTGCTCCCGCTCGTATAATTATAGTCAGCCAGCCGCACTGTCTTGGGCATCGGTCGGCACACTCGCTGGAAGTTCAGCAATTCTCCCGCGTAATACTTCTGCCCGTCCCTGACCTCCGTTGAGCCGAGAAAGGGGGTGAGGTCCTCATCGCGTCTCAGCAGCCAGACTTTGACGACTTCTGTCGCATTCGGGTCGGTATCACTTGGGGCCAGATGGGTATTGAGTTGGGTAAAGCTGCTCTTGTTATTGCTGAAGACAGTGTGTTCTTTGGCGGCCTTCTTGTGATGGTGAAAGAAGTAATAGATACCGTAATGCTCGCAAAAGCGGTTCAGGAAGTCCAGGTCGCTCTCATTATACTGCGTGATATGGGACACGTTTTGCCTGGGAAGGTTTTCCGGCGTGAGGGAGACACTGAATTCGTCCGTTCCCAGTTTCTCCCAACTCGTCGTTTCACCGGTATAGTCGTCGCCGGTAGCCTTGAGTTTATTCGTGATCATATCCGCCGGCTCCATAGCGCTGGCTGTGGCGTGAATCCGACTTTGACGGTTGAGCGCAAGCCGTGACAGACGCGGCTCCATCACCAGGCGGTAATGATACTGCCCCATCAGTTCCCCATTGGTCAGTTCGTTAAATTCCGTGATAATGCCGTGGTATTTTCGCGACGTTACATTCGTCACCTGGATACCCTGTCGGTCATCATAGGTCAGTTCGAGCGTGGCTTCCTGGTCAACAACATCTGATATCGCCAGTTGGGCATAGTTATTGCCGACGATGCGGACCAGGTCGATTTCATAGCGGAACGGCTTGGACAACGCGTCCTCCCCGCGTACGCGATAGACCTTTAGTTCACTGGAATTCAGCGAACCGATAGTCAGGCTCAAGGCTGGAGTCCCAGGAACATGCACTACACTACTATCGTCCATATCGTCTCCCCCATTGTCATCATCGTCATCGTTGTCATCATCGTCCGGCAGCGGTGGTTTCGGTGGGTTCGGCCACGGTGGCTTCGGGTCATCCGGATCCTCGGGGTCCGGTTTATCGTTCGGGTCCGGTGATGGTATCCAACCCGGCGGTTTCCGGTTCGGGTCCTTATCGTCGTCCCCGTCGTCATCCCCGTCTTTGTCGTCGTCCCCGTCGTCATCCCCGTCGTCCCCGTCCTTGTCGTCATCCCCGTCGTCGTCCCCATCCTTGTCGTCATCCCCGTCTTTGTCGTCGTCCCCGTCGTCGTCCCCGTCCTTGTCGTCATCCCCGTCTTTGTCGTCGTCCCCGTCGTCGTCCCCGTCCTTATCGTCGTCCCCGTCTTTGTCGTCGTCCGGGTCGTTGGGGTCATTCAGATTATTCGGGTCATCCGGCCTGTTGGGCTTGGTCGGATCATCTGGCTTGGTCGGATCATCTGGCTTGGTCGGCTTAGTCGGAGGTGTTGGGGGTGTCGGAGGTGTTGGGGGTGTCGGAGGTGTTGGGGGTGTCGGAGGTGTTGGGGGTGTTGGAGGTGTTGGAGGTGTTGGGTCGTTGGGATTGTTGGGATTGTTCTGATTGTTCGGGTTGTTGGGATCATTCGGGTTGTTGGGATTGTTGGGGTCGTTGGGATTGTTCGGGTCGTTGGGATCATTCGGATTGTTGGGATTGTTCGGGTTGTTGGGGTTGTTGGGGTCGTTCGGGTCGTTGGGATCGTTGGGGTCATTCGGATCGTTGGGGTCGTTGGGGTCGTTGGGATCATTCGGATTGTTGGGATTGTTGGGATTGTTGGGGTCGTTGGGATTGTTGGGGTCGTTGGGGTCATTCGGATTGTTCGGGTCGTTGGGATTGTTGGGGTCATTCGGGTCGTTGGGGTCATTCGGGTCGTTGGGGTCATTCGGGTCGTTGGGGTCATTCGGGTCGTTGGGGTCGTTCGGGTCGTTGGGGTCGTTCGGGTCGTTGGGATCGTTGGGGTCATTCGGATTGTTGGGATCATCCGGATCGTTGGGGTCGTTGGGGTCGTTCGGATTGTTGGGGTCATTCGGATTGTTGGGGTCGTTGGGATTGTTGGGGTCATTGGGATTGTTCGGGTCGTTGGGATTGTTCGGGTCGTTGGGATTGTTCGGGTCGTTGGGATCGTTGGGGTCGTTGGGATTGTTGGGGTCGTTCGGGTCGTTGGGATCGTTGGGGTCATTCGGATTGTTGGGGTCGTTGGGGTCGTTGGGGTCGTTGGGATTGTTGTCATCCCCGTCGTCCCCGTCCTTGTCGTCGTCCCCGTCGTCATCCCCGTCCTTATCGTCGTCCCCGTCGTCATCCCCGTCCTTATCGTCGTCCCCGTCCTTGTCGTCATCCCCGTCGTCATCCCCGTCCTTATCGTCGTCCCCGTCGTCATCCCCGTCCTTATCGTCGTCCCCGTCCTTGTCGTCATCCCCGTCGTCCCCGTCCTTATCGTCGTCCCCGTCCTTGTCGTCATCCCCGTCGTCCCCGTCCTTATCGTCGTCCCCGTCCTTGTCGTCATCCCCGTCCTTGTCGTCATCCCCGTCCGGATCTTTGGGGTCGTTCCCGTCGTCCGGTCGATTGTTGTCCGGCGGCTCCGGCGATTCCGGCGGCTCCGGCGGCTCCGGCGACGGCGGGTTGTTCCCTGGTGGCGTGTCCTCACCCAAGGCATCAGAAGTGTCCGCCGGGTCAGGGGAGTCCGTCCCCAGAGTGGTGGCAATACCCGCACCGGCAAGGCCCGCTGCCCCGCTGCCCAAAGTCCGCCAAGTACCCGGAGAGTCAGAGACCCCTATAAGTCCAGGGACGCCAACAAGCCAGGCCAGGCCCGCAAGCCTGGGAATGCCCGGAGACAGAGTCCCAGGGGCCCCGGTCTGAGGGGATTTGGAGCCCCTGGCAAACCCAGGGATGGCAGCCATCCAGGCCAAGCCCGCAAGCCCCGGAGCCCCCAGAATGCTCGGTGTGTCCGGGGTCAGAATCTCAGGGGCTTCGGTCTGAGGGGGTTCGGTTTCAGACTCGGAAGGCTTCTGCTCATCCGTCTCAGAGGTGGTTTCCACAGACGTTTTGGTGTCGTCCACGGGTCCGGGCATGGAGATTCCTCATCCTCAGCGTTGTGGGCCCTAGCGCATATAGATCACTTTGGGTTGTGAGGGCGACAGCATGACTCCCATGGCATTAGGCGCGAGGCCGTTCTGGGCAGTGGGGTCCAGCATTTTCGTGGCCGGGGCAGGGCCGCAGAACACATTGGTTGATCCCATGATATGCCTGGACGGTCCGATAATGAGCTGTGACGCCACACCGCCCATAGCGCCGGCCTCGTCCCCGTTCGATATGGCATCCATCGTCATCAGGTTGTGCGCCGGCATCCCCATGATGAACTGATTGAATACGGTTGGGACCGCCGTCACGCTGAGGGCGATGTTCGGCAAGGGAACCGGGATGGCGAACGGCGGGGTCTTACACACATCGGGAAAGGCGAGGTCCATGCCCGGTATCGGGCCTTGCGATTTGGCAAACATGGGTACACCTCCTTATGGAACTTTGCGCGGACGGCTTCGTTGATAGATTTTCACCGGATTATAGGTTTCAGCGATATGACGCGCCGGGTCATGGGGCAGGCACTCGGCTTGCGCGGCGATGTCCCAGTGCGCCAAGTCGGTTTCCGCGCCGTGCAGGTCCAGGCGGAAAACCTTGGCCCCACGGAAATCTGCACCGCGAAAATCGGCTCGCCGGCCAACGGCGTAGCTGAGGTCGGCGCCCCGGAAATTCGTCTTGACGGCCCGGGCCTGCTCCAACACGGCCTGGGTCATGACGGCATCCTGAAAGCTGGCACCGGTCAGGTCGGCCTGATTGAAGATGGCGTTGCCAAGAGACGCGCCGGTCAGGTCGGCATTGCTGAGGTCGGCTTGCATGAAGACCGTCAGGTCGGCCTGTGCGCCGGTCAGCCGTGCGCCAGCCATTTTGGTCCGGGTAAACTGGCATTGCGTCAGCTCTGCGTTGCTCAGGTCAGCGCCGCGCAGGTCGGCATCCTGAAAATTACAGCGGGGCAGGCGCAGGCCGCTCAGAGACCAGCCGGCCAGACAGGCCGAGAGCAGCATCAGCGTGTCGGCCTGCATTCCATCGTAGGTGGCTTCTGACAGGTCGCAGTTGACAAAGGCCGAATTGGTGATCTTGGCCCGGCTCAACTCGACGCGGCTCAGCTCGCACTCGGCAAGGGCGCACTCCCAGAGGCGGGCCGTGGCCAGCCGCGCACCGGCCAGCGTGACCTTGGCGAAAGAGCAGCGGTCCAGCCGGGTCGCGGAAAAATCAGCCCCGGACAGGTCGCCGCTGACAGCTTGGACGTTTTCCAGGTGCGCGCCGGTCAGGCGAACCTTGGGAGCCGTGCATTGCAGCAGCCCGGCCGCCTCAAGGTGGGCCGCGTCAAACCGTGCGCCATCCATCTGGCACTGCACAAAGTTGATATCCTTGAGCTGGCAGTCTGAAAAATCGGTCTGACGCAGGTCGCACTCAACAAAAGTTGCGCCCTTGAGACGCTGGCCCGAGAAATCCTGCCCCGGCAGAGACAGCCGTATCAACTGGCCGCCGAAGCTGAGTATCTCGGCAGCTTCCTCGGCGTCGGTAGGGGGAGACAAGAACATATCCGACAGTGGCTTATTCTGCATTGGCAGGTCTCGTCATCACGGTATAGGCGAGGTTGGCACCGGTCAGGTCGCACAAGGTCAGCACGGCGTCGCTGAGGTCCGTCGAATAGAGATTGGCCATGTGAAACGATGCCTGGGTAAAGTCGGCGGCCTGGGCCTGAGCCTCAAGCAGGGTCGCGCCAAAGAAGTTCGTCCCGGTACAGTCGGCTTTGTGCAGCACCGCACGTTTCAGCGAGGCGCGGTGCAGGCAGGCTCCTGCCAGGGTTGTCTCGCCCAGGTCGGCCTCGTCCAGTCGAGCCGCGGTCAGGTCAGCGTCGCGCATTTCCGCGCCGCGCCACCCGGAGCCTGGGGCCACCAGTCCTGCCAGCCGTGCCCGGTTCAGCTTCGCGGCCCCGATGCAGGCACTATTGATGAACTCAAGCCCGGTCAGATCGGCATCGTCTCCGTCCAGTCCGATCAGGGCACAGCGCTCGAACCGCGCGGACCGCGCGGACAGTCCGGCCAGGCGAGTCTCAATACAAGTGACGCCGTGCAGCCGGGCCTCGTCCAGGACGATCCCCGCCATGTCGCATTTGAGAAAGCTCACGTCCCGGATTTCAGCCGCGGTCAGGCAAGCGTTGGTCAGGCGGGCTTCGATCGGGTTGACCGCAATCAACCGGGCGCGGCTCAGGTTGGCCTGGTCGAGCTGACTATGATACAGGCTCACGTTTTCCAGCCGGGCCTCGCATAGCCGGGCTTCCGTCATATTTGCGCCGCTGAGGTTGGCCTCGGTCAGGTCGGCCCCAGTGAGGTTGGCCTCGGTCAGGTCGGCCCCAGTGAGGACGGCCCGGTGCAGTTTTGCGCCGGTCAGATTGGCTCCCTTCAGCACGGCCCGTTCCAGAAAAATGCCGGTCAGGTCCAGCCCAGCCAGGTCCACGCCGGTCAAATCCGCGCCGGCCAAATCGCGCCCGCGCAACCCATCCCTGCCGCGCGCCAACTCAAGCGCCAGCAGGCCAAGTGCCTCGGCGTCCTCGGGGGAAAGCGGGTCTTCGGGGGCCATTGGTTCGAGGCTGATCCGCCGGCCATCGGCGCGGAGCGTCTCTGATTCTTCACGAGTTTGCTCAATCTTCTCCCGAGCCTCGGTAATGCCGACTTCTACTTGGTCTGAGATATCGGCGGCCAGCGGTTCAGAAGGCGGGCTCGCCTTGTCCGATTTGGTGGCTTTCATTACGCTGGTTAAGTATTCGCCACCGGGGCTGGACAGGGCTGCGCTCAGCTTCCCGGCGGCCTCCTTCGCGGCTGGCTCCCTGGCCAACGACTCGCCTCGTAACCCTTGTAACACCGTCTCAAAAGGGTTGAGCGGGGCGGGCGGGGCCGTTCCGGGAGGGGGAAGCGCGGAGCGGGCCTGTTCCATTGTCTCAGCCGCCTGTTTGCCGACACGCTTTTGCACTCCCTGAGCCTCGTCCAGTTGGGCCAGGGCTTTGGTAAGTGGGTTCTCTTCGTCGATTTCACCCAGGGCACGCTGGCGCGCGCGGTACAGCCCCAGGCTCATGCCATTTTTTGTCTGCGCTTTGGCGGCAACCTCGGTCGGACTTTTTTTCAGGGCCTCCTCGGCTCGCTTGAAGATGTCTGACATCTGGGGCGCTACCGCTTCGGTCGGACTTTTTTTCAGGGCCTCCTCGGCTCGCTTGAACGCGTCCGGCAGGGACGGGGAGAGGGCCCCGGTGGGAGCGGGGAGCGCAAGGTCTATTTTCTTGCCGAGCGCCTCGCTCATGTTTTTTGAGACCTGCCGGAACGGATCGGTCAACAGGGGCCGGGCCTGGGGGTCTATCTGTCCAAAGGCGTGCGTGGCCCGACGCAACTCGCGCTCGGTCTGCGCCAGCAGGTTTTTTTGCTGCTTTTCGGCGTAGTCTTGCAGGGTATCGGCTGTTTTGACCAGCGCACTCATATCGACTTCCAGACGCTCAATTTCGCCCGGTGTGACGACCGGTATCTGAACTGGCAGGGGGGTGTCGTCCTTGATCAGGGCTGGCGGTGGCAGCGGCAGACCAGCCTTACGAAAGGCGGCAGCCAGGGAGTGTTCCCTGGCCTGCTCCTCACGTTTGGCGTTTTCTTCCCGGATGGCCTGCCGTTCGGCCTCGACGGCGGCGACCTCTTCGGGCAACCGTTCGGGCTTGAGCGGCCGTTCGTCAAAAAATTTCAGGGCGGCGAGTTCCGGGTCGGTACGCTCGTTCAGCGCGGTTTCGTAGTGGCCCAAGGGGCGCTGCGGGTCGGTCAGGCGTTCATAGGCCAACAGCACATCCGAGACGCTGCTGGCTTCACTGTCCTGCACGACCAGGCCGCCCCGAAAGAGCACCATTCCCATAGCCGCGTTAGGGAAGAACCAGACGGTATCGCACCGCATCGGTAATTCTATGCAGGTCTCGACCTGACGAGCGAAGGCCCGCACCCGGAACCCTGGCAGCCGGCCCCGGAACTCGACGTGGTCGGGGTGCATGCCCGTGAGCCGATAGCGTTCGTTGCCGGTGAATTCGACATCGGCCTGCTGGTTCGGACAGGCCGTGTTGTAATACCGCCAGTCAAAATCCCTGGCATGACCGGGGAAACCGTCGCGCAGCCAGGCTTCATCATAGGTGCCGGCAAAACCGATACGTCCAGGAGCGTCTTCAGGGCGCGGGCCGAGACCGGTTGGCGCAGGGTGGTGGTCAATGTTCAAGATCAGGGAAGCCGGCGTTTCGATCTGTGGTAGTTCGGCCGGGATACGCTGACTCATCAGCTTGCGGGCGTCAATGCCCTTTCCCAGCGGGTTTTCCGCACAGCCCGAACCGCCAAAGGCGTTCTCCCAGCCCAAGCGTACCCGCTCAAAGGGTTCGGGCTCGCTCATGACGGGGCCGTCAGGACCATACCGCCACCAGCGCCGTCCAAAGGCGACGATCCGTTTCTGTATGGGACCGAGTTCAAGGTTCACGATCAGGTTACGCACCGGGTGATTACGGGGGGCGCAGACATCGCCGGCCACCAACACCTCCACACGAGGCTTGGGCATGCCGGCGTCCAGCGGGGTCGCCCCCAGCGCCGGGGCGGCCGTTTGCCACAGTTGGGCTTCGGGCAGGAAGTCACCCGGCGACAGCAGATTAAAAGCGCCCAGGGCGGTTATCCACAGGCGGTATCCTTCGCCGCCCGCAGATACCCGCCGCAGAACGCCAAGCTTGGTGGGCTTGACTATCATGACAGCGCTTCAGCCTGTCTGTGACCAGGGTACTTCTTCTGTGTTATTCATCCCAAGCGTCTGAGCCTGAGGTGCTGCCCTGCTCGTGCGACACGGTGATTGTTTTGTACTGGAAAATCAACTCTTCCATGTGGGCATACGAAGCGGAGTCCTCATCCAGGGAGTTTGGAAAGTACGGACGGTACTTCACCAGTGTGGCTTCGTCCAGTTGGATTGTATAATAGTGCTCTTGCCCCCCCGCAGACGCGGTCCGGTAGAGCTGCACCTTCACCTCCGTCAATTGCTCTCCGGTTCCCATCGCTTGCAGCAACAGCGGCGATGCTTTGTCAGTATACTTCACGACTCGCATACCGGTGTGGATACGGGTCCCGGTCGGTTGTCCGCTCGCCGGGTCGGCTGGGACTTCCACTCCCAACTCGAGCTCCAGAATCTGGGACGTGTTCTCCTGCGAGCTTTTCGATAAGGTCCCCACTGAGTCTGCGGACATCCCACCCGCAGTCATGTCTCCCTGGGTCGCGCCCGTGATCGTCATATAACCTGGCGTCGGCATTTTTTCCTCCTTGCCGCTTTGGATTTGGCCTCCTATCCGGAGCCATCTGGACCCTACACTACTCCCGTCCCTTTACCGTTCTGTAACATCGCGATTATGTCTGTATGAATGCGGCCTGCACATCCTTATCTTTTCGTGACGACTCTGTTACGTCTGTGTGAATGTCGCTGGAGACAACAGGCGTGGGGGAGGAGTAATGCCTTTTGATCTCAAGACGCTACGCGGGGACATCTTCGGAGGTATTGCCTCGGCCGTGGTGGCCCTGCCGCTGGCCTTGGCCTTTGGCGTGGCCTCCGGCTTGGGGCCGGTCGCCGGATTATACGGCGCGATAGTGGTCGGCTTCCTGGCCGTGGTACTGGGCGGAACGCCGACGCAGATATCCGGGCCGACCGGGCCGACCGCGATTGCCACCGCGGTCATTGTCACCCACCACGCCGACAACCTGGCCGAGGTGGCGACCATCGTCATCTTGAGCGGGCTGTTCCAGATCGCTTTCGGCCTGCTCAGGTTCGGACGGTTCGTAACCTATACGCCATATTCCGTTGTCTCGGGGTTTATGTCCGGCATCGGCGTTATCATCATTCTCCTTCAGACCCTGACTTTCCTGGGGGCATCAGCGGTAGTCGGAGGACCGCTTGACGCCGTCCGGGCATGGCCCGCGGCCCTGGCCAACATCAACCTGGATGCCCTGCTCATCGCCGCCGTAGCGCTCGGGGTGGGCATCTTCTGGCCCCGACGGTTACACAATATATTACCCTCACCGCTCGCAGCCCTGCTCCTCGGAACGGTCGTGGCAGAATTCTGGTTTTCCGCCGCGCCGGTGATTGGCGAAGTTCCCACCGGGTTTCCTGAGCCGCAATGGCCAGTCCTGTCCGGCGGGTTTTTGTTCAAAATGTTGGAGCCGGCGCTGATTCTCGCTCTGGTGAACTCCATCGACAGTTTGTTGACCTCGCTGGTGGCCGATTCCATGACCCGGACGCAGCACAACTCGGACCGGGAATTGTTTGGTCAGGGTGTGGGCAACGTGGCGGCCGGTCTGCTCGGTGTCATGCCTGGGGCGGGCGCGACCATGCGAACGATACTCAACGTACGGGTCGGCGGGCGCACGGCGATCTCTGGGGCCTTACACGCCGTACTCCTCCTGGCCTTCATATTCGGTCTTGGCCCACTCGTCGAGCGAGTCCCGGAAGCCTGCCTGGCCGGCATCCTGATGAAGGTGGGCTGGGACATCATCGACTGGCGCTTCCTGCTCCGGATTCGCCACGCCACGACAGAAAACGTGGTCATCATGCTGCTAACGCTGGTGCTGACCGTGTTCGTCGATCTCATTATGGCGGTTGGTGTGGGGCTGATCGTGGCGGGCTTCGTGTCTGCACGTCGCTTGGAACCCGAAGAATTGAAGAAGGTGGTATCCGTACCGCTGCTGGATGCAATAGTCTCTCCGGAGGCAGAGAAATCCTACGACGCCCGCGTCGGGCTTGTCGCCCTCCCTGGGCACTTCTCTGTAGCGTCCGCGCGGGAACTGGCGCGGTCGGTTGGGGCGGATATCAAGGATCACGAGGTGGTCATCTTCGATTTTTCGGACGTGACGTATATCGACGACAGTGCGGCCCTGGTTATCGAGGACCTGGCCGAGGTCTCCCAAACGGAGGCCAAGGGTTGCGTTATCGCCGGGTTGTCCGGTTCGGCTGAGGAGGCGCTCCGGATGTTTGGCATCCATGACCGCATTCCTTCAGAGCATTTTGTGCCTGACCTTGAGACAGCGAAAAAATTGGCCTGGAAACTGGTCAACGGATGACGCACGGGGGAGAAAAGCGGAACGGAGCACAACTCTGGGGCACGGGTGACCACGGCGTTCCCGGTGTGATAGAAACACTGGGAGAGATGCGATTACAGTAAAGACGAAAGGAGAATATGAGTATGCCGGCCTATCTCGTTGGTGGAGTAGATGTGAGTGATCCCGCCTGGGTGGCAGAGTACGGACCGAAGGTTGAGGCCCTGGTGCAGAAGCACGGAGGGCGCTACCTGGTACGCGGCGGGGAGATGGATGTCGTAGAAGGTACAACTCCGGCCGGTCGGGTGATGGTCGTCGTTGAGTTCCCGTCCCTGGAGGCCGCCCGAGCGTGGTATAACGACCCGGAGTACGCCCCGCTGATTAAGCTGCGCCAAACCGGTTCCGAGGCCGAGATTGTCTTGGTCGACGGGCTGTAATTTGAGCAGCAAGGGACAAGAACACGGCTCCGAGGTGAGCAGGCCGCGTCACTTCGGCATTTCGGTAAGACTTTGTGGATGGGCATACCCCCCACAGGGTATGTTTTCGAGTAGTGGGGCTCCTACGCTCCGCTCAGGCGTTGGAGTGCCGCCTCTATCTGATTGAGGCCCTGCTCCAGGTTCTGCATGGACGTGGCGTATGAAATACGGACGTGCTCAGCGGAGCCAAATCCCTCACCGGCTACCAGCGCAACCTTGGCCTCTTCCAGGAGATACAGCGAGAGGTCCATGGCCGACGCAATGGGTTTGCCCTGCCACTTGGGTCCGAAGCAGCCTGCGACCCGTGGAAAGACATAAAACGCACCTTCCGGCAGCGTACAACTGATACCGGGGATGGCCCGGAGTCGGTCAACCACATAATTGCGCCGCTTGGCAAACTCTTTGGCCATGACGCCGACCGGTTCCTGGTCGCCGGTCAGGGCTTCAATCGCTGCAGCCTGGGCAATCGAGTTCGGGTTTGAGGTACTCTGGCTCTGGATGGTTTCCATCGCCTTGATGACTTCCTGCGGTCCGGCGGCATAGCCCAGACGCCACCCCGTCATGGCATAGGTTTTTGAGACCGAATTGGCTATGAGCACCCGGTCGCGCAGGCCCGGCTTGAGGGCGAGTAAATGGGCACAGCGCGGGGCGTCGTACAAAAATTTCTCGTACACGTCGTCAGAGATGGTGAACAGCTCGCTGGCCTCGATTACGTCAGCAATCTGGCCGAGTTCGTCTTCGGTGTAGGCGGCACCGGTCGGATTGGACGGGCTGTTGAGTAACAGCACTTTGCTGTGCGGGCCGAGGGCGGCGTGGAGTTGAGCGGCCGTAATTTTGAAACCCGTGTCTTCTGTTGTGGGCAGAAGCTTCGGTGTCCCGCCAGCCAGGACTACGATGTCGGAATAGCTGACCCAATAGGGCGCGGGGATGAGGACTTCATCTCCGGGGCCGACCAAGGCATGAAAGGCGTTAAAGAGGATGTGTTTCCCCCCGCAGCCGGTCGTGACTTCCGGGAGGGCATATTCGAGGCCATTGTCTCGCTGGAGTTTCGCAATAATGGCCTCTTTGACGTCCGCGGTGCCGCCAACCGGCGTATACTTGGTCTTGCCCTGTTTGAGCGCCGCAATAGCCGCGTCTTTAATATGCTCCGGGGTATCAAAGTCGGGCTCGCCAGCTCCAAAATCGATGACCTCAATCCCCTCGCGGCGGAGCGCCGCGACTTTCACCGTGACCATGAGGGTCGGCGATGGTTTGACCTGATCCAAACGTGGTGCCAGACGCATTTTTTCCTACACTCCTATTATCGGATACGCGGTCTGCATACCGCTCAGACAACGACCTGAAACGGTCATGCGAACCTGTGAGAGTCCGCGTTCAGGCCCGTTGCGCGAATTTCTCGCGGAGTCGTTTTTCAACATGGGGCGGGACGAGGCCCTTCACGGAACCGTCCAGACTGGCAATTTCCTTGACCAAGCGAGCCGCGGTGTAAAAATGGGCCGCCCCGGTCGTCAGAAAAACCGTATCCATCTCGGGCTTCATATGGCGGTTCATGAGCGCCATCTGAAACTCGTATTCAAAATCTGAGGCCGCGCGCAGCCCTCGAATGATAATCTTGGACTGCATGCGCTCGACGTAATCGACCAGCAAGCCATGAAAACTATCGTAGATCACCCGGTCGCCCGCCTCTTTCAGCTCCTCGCGAAACATGTCAAGACGTTCCTGCGGGGCGAACAGATAGTTCTCTTTTTGGGGGTTATACACGACGGCAACGACCACTTCGTCGACGAGCTCAAGGCTCCGTCGGACGATGTCGATATGTCCATACGTCGGTGGGTCAAAAGAGCCAGGGTATATGGCGCGGCGTTTCACTCGGATTCCTCACCCTCATGTAAAGAGTAAACGCACCCTCCAACAGCCATATAGATGCCGGGCACGTTTACTCTTTCTGGTAAAAAGACACCTCGGTTGTGCCGTAACGGCGACGGTCCGTCAATACCAAGGCGGTGTAGGCGGGGGCTCCAGACTCCTGCTGCGCGTGCTCAACAACAACCCAGGCGCCTGGGAGGAGCACCGGGCTGCGCGCCAAACGCTGCAGGGTCTTATCCACCCAGCCTTCCCCATACGGCGGGTCGAGAAACACCCCGCCAAAACGCAGCCCCTGGTCTTCCACGATACGAATCCCGGTCGGGACGGAGGCCCGCAGCAGCCGGCCACGGTGGAACAGCTTTGTGGTTTTAAGGTTGGTGCGAATGACTTTCTGCGCGTCCGGACTGGTATCAACGAAGACGGTTGAGCGGCCGCCTCGACTCAAGGCTTCTATGCCAAGCCCGCCGGTCCCGGCGAACAGGTCCAGAACGTCTATATCGACGAGGGAAAATCGACTGGCGAGGATATTGAAGACAGACTCTCTGACCCGGTCGGCAGTGGGCCGGACCCTATGTCCCTTGGGCGCCACCAGGGTGAGCCCACCTGCCGAGCCGGAGATCACTCGCATTTAGACGCTGAGAATGTGAACGGCCAACGCGGCAGCTTCGCCACGGACCATGCCGCCGCCATTCTCGGTCAGTCCGACTTTGGCACCTTCGACCTGGCGCTTCCCGGCTTCACCACGGAGCTGCCAGAAAATCTCAGCAATCTGTGCCGTGCCGGTGGCCCCAACCGGGTGGCCCTTGGCCAGCAAACCGCCGCTCGGATTCACCGGAGTTTTCCCGCCGAGCGCCGTCATCCCTTCGGCAATCAGGCGGCCGCCCTCACCCTGCTGACACAGGCCGAGCTCTTCATAAATGATGAGTTCGGCCGGGGCTGAGGCGTCGTGGACTTCTGCCACATCCAGGTCTTCGGGACCAATACCGGCCACTTCGTAGGCTTTCTTCGCCATGCGTTCCGTCACACCGGGATCCCCGGGCTGGTGGTCTTTACCCGACCCCAGCACCGAGGCTTTGACAGAGACCGGCTTGGTGGTGAATTCTTTCGCTTTCTCCGCGCTAGTGAGCACCAGGGCAGCAGCACCGTCGCCAATAGGGGAGCACATCATCCGCGTCAGCGGATCGGCGATCATGGGCGAGGCGAGCACGTCTTCCACGCTGCGCGGAGTCTGGAACTGGGCATGGGGGTTCAGACTTCCGTTGGTGTGATTCTTGGCAGCAATCTGCGCATAATGCTCTTTGGTCGTGCCGTATTTCCGCATATGGCTGCGGGCAAACTCGGCGTAAAAGTCCATGAACATGCTGCGCGACTTGCCGGCCCCGGCTCCTCCGCCTTTCTCTTCGGTAGCCTTTTTCATGTCCGCCAAGGTTTTTTGCATCAGCTCGACATCAATGGCGCTGCCGATGGCGGCAAACGATTTCTTCTTATCCTCGTGGTAGAGCTTTTCCATGCCCAGGGCGAGCACGACATCGTACATGCCGGACGCGACATACAACCAGGCCAGATGAAAGGCGGTGGCCGCGCTGGCACAGGCGTTTTCGGTGTTAATGACCGGAATGCCGCCAATCCCCATTTCACGCAGGACGACTTGCCCGCGGATGCATTCCTGACCGGTAATCAGGCCGGCCATGGCGTTCCCGACCGCGACGGCCTCAAGCGCATCGGCTTCAACCCCAGCCGATTTGAGGGCGCCCTCAATGGCCTCGCGGGATAACTCTTTCATACCTTTATCCATGTGCTTGGCAAAACGGGTCATGCCCGCGCCAACCAGGGCAACCTCTCTCATGTGGTTCCTCCTCCTTCTTTACCGTATGTGATGAGCGGCCCAACTATATCCGCATTCCCTCTTGTTCTGCAAGGAGAATTTCTTCAGGATGGCCCGTGTGAATTTCGTTCTGGTTCCTATTAAAGCCTTAACCCAAGGCAAGAGTCGCCTGTCCGCCCTCTTGTCCGACGCACAGCGGCAGAGCCTGTCTCAGGCCATGTTGCGCGACGTGCTGACGCAGCTGCGCCGCGCGGCGACGGTGGACCGCTTTGGGGTCGTGACCTCGGATCAGACCTTGTTGGACCTGGCGCGCGGCTTAGGTGCGGACGCCATAGACGAAGGCCATCCTCGGGGGCTCAACGGGGCCGTCGCGGTTGGTGAAGAGTTTTGTCTGCAACAGGGCAGCACAACGCTGCTGGTCCTGCTGTCAGACCTGCCTCTGGTCACATCTGAAGACGTTGACCTGCTCTTGTGTGAGGCAACGGATGAGCCCGAAGTGCTGTTGGTAACGTGCAAAGAAGGCGAGGGCACCAATGCGCTCCTGCGCACCCCGCCGCTCGTTATCCCCACCTGCTTCGGCGGCCCAAGCCTCGGCGCCCACCAGGCCCGGGCTCGGGAGGAGAATATTGCCTGCCGGGTGATTGAGGCCCCGCGGATTGCGTTTGATATTGACTCGGTCGAAGACCTTACGCTCTTTGCCTCAGAGCCAACGGCGACGCATACCTATCAGGCATTACAGGATTTAGATGTTCTACCTGCCCTCGGGGTTGATCCAGCGGGGTGATCCGCCGGCAAGAGAAGCCCCAGGTGCATCTCACGCGCCTACTGTGATCTATGGGAAAGCCACAGGTCGTTGTGATTACCGGTCCGACTGCCACGGGCAAAACAGCGCTCGCGCTCACCCTCGCCCAGCGCTGTAACGCGGAGATTATCAGCGCGGATTCACGTCAGGTGTATCGCCACCTGAACATTGGGACGGCAAAGCCGACACCAGCCGAGCAGGCCCAGGTGCCGCATCATGTGATTGATGTGGTCAATCCGGATGAGCATTTTGATGTGGCCCGCTTTCGGACACTCGCGCACGAAGCGATTGCCGCCCTGACTCGGCGGGGTAAGCGCGTTTTTGTGGTGGGTGGAACCGGACTCTATATTCGGGCCTTGACCCGAGGGCTCTTTGTTGGACCACAGGCCGACCCCGCGCTGCGCACACGTCTGACTGCCCGGGAGCAGGAGCATGGTCCTGGTTTTCTCCACAATTGGCTCTGTCAGGTTGATGCGGACACGGCCCGGCGACTCCATCCACACGATCGCGCCCGGCTGATTCGGGCCTTGGAGGTCTGGCTGTTGAGCGGGAAGCGAATGAGCGTCTGGCAGCAGGAGCACGGCTTCCGAGAGCGGCCATTTTCGACGCTGCTGGTGTCCCTGGTCCTGGAACGGGAGGTCTTGGCACGACGTATTCAGCAGCGCTGCCAGCAGATGATTCGTGATGGCCTTGTTGACGAGGTCCGCCGGGTCTGGGATATGGGGTTTGGCGAGCAGCTTCCCGCATTTCGCACCATCGGCTATGCTCAGATTGTGGACCTCTTACACGGGCGCTCCAGCTTAGAGGAGGCAGTCGCCCATATGGCCACGGCAACCCGTCGGCTGGCCAAACGGCAGCTGACCTGGCTGCGCGCAGAACCCGAGGTACAATGGTATGCGCCAGCCCAGGAGAAAGACATTGACCGTGTGGTGCAGGATTTCTTTGAAGGGGCGAAGAATACATAACGGAGCAGACGTCAGAGACCTGTCGGGTCGTTCTACCTCTGCCGTTTCACGCCTGCTGTATTGAAGGAGCAATTGTGCAGACAACCTATCTCGATTTTGAGCGCTCGCTGGAAGAGTTGGACAAACAGGTGCAGGCCCTCAGCCAGTTGGAAACCCGCTCAGCCCAGCAACAGACTGAACTCGCCGCCCTGGAAGAACAGCTCCGACAACGTGAGACCGAGGTGTATAGCGCCCTCTCGCCGTGGCAGCGGGTACAACTCTCTCGACACCCGGACCGGCCCTATACGCTCGATTATATTGAGGCATTATGCTCCGAATTCGTAGAGTTGCATGGCGACCGGGTCTTTGGTGATGATCCGGCGATTATCGGCGGTCTGGCGCGTTTTCGTGGGACACCAGTGGTTGTGGTCGGCCATCAGCGCGGCAAGACGGTGACCGAAAAAGTGCGCCGGAATTTTGGCATGCCCCGGCCCGAGGGCTACCGGAAGGCGCTCCGCCTCTTTCATCTCGCCGAACGGTTCCAGCGGCCCGTGCTGAGCTTTGTTGATACCCAAGGAGCCTATCCCGGAGTGGGTGCCGAGGAGCGCGGCCAGGCCGAAGCCATTGCCCGGAATATCCAGGAAATGGCTGGCCTCAAGACGCCCATCATTGTCACGGTGATTGGAGAAGGGGGGAGTGGTGGCGCCCTGGCCCTCGGAGTGGGCGACCGGCTGCTGATGCAGGAAAACGCCTGCTACTCGGTCATTACCCCCGAAGGCTGCGCGGCGATTCTGTTTGGGGAACGCACACCAGAGCGTTCGGCCTGGGCAGCCGAGGCGTTGAAGGTCACAGCTCCGCATTTGCTCGCTCTCGACGTGATTGATGAGATGATTGTCGAGCCGTCAGGGGGAGCCCACCGGCATACCCAGGCGGCGATCAGCGATGTTGGAGCCGCAATCGACCGACATCTGCAAGCGGTGAATGACTTGTCCGTGGCCGAGCTCATGGACCAACGCTACACGAAATTCCGGCGGATGGGGGAAGTTGGTATTGTCGATACGACAGAGGACGTGGAGACCGCAGTCAGTTAGAGTGGGCGCGCTGCACTGAACCACGGCTAGCCCGCTTGGAGAGAGGCCCGAGCCGCATAGACTGGCTCAGCAAATCGTAGTACAAAACGCCGTGTGGCGTACAAACGTTCCTCCTCTTCGCAGCCGGTATTAGATACGTTCAGAGAGAAAATCGATCGGATCGATACCCAAATCCTCACGCTGTTAAATCGCCGCGCCCGCCTGGCTGAACAGATTGGAAACACGAAAGGGAAGGCCAGTGCGGTCTATGTACCGGGTCGGGAGCGGGCCATTCTCACCCGTCTGGCTGAGTTGAACACCGGGCCGCTACCAGACGAATCCGTTCAGGCTATTTATCGCGAAATTATTTCTGCCTCACGTGCGCTCGAAATGTCCTTGCGGGTTGCCTATCTCGGACCGGAGGCGAGCTATGCGCATATGGCCGGTAAAGAACAGTTTGGCTCAAAGGCTGAATTTGTCCCGGTGGAGACAATTCCCCAGATTTTCTCAGCAGTGGAGAACGGGCAGACCGAATACGGGGTCGTGCCCGTTGAGAATTCGAGTCAAGGCTCGGTTGCTCTGACGCTCGATCTCTTTATTGAAACGAATCTACATATTATTGCCGAGCGGTCTTTAGCCATTCGGCACTGTTTGCTCAGCCGCGCCACAAAGCGGGAGCGTATTCAGCGCGTCCTGGCCCATCCGCAGTCTCTGGCCCAATGCCAGCACTGGCTGGCCACGCATCTGCCGGGGGTGCCCACGGAGGCGGCGGCGAGCAATTCGCGGGCGGCTGAACTGGTGCGACGGGACCCTCACGCCGCGGCGATTGCCGGACGATTGGCCGCGGAGCGCTATCGGCTCAACATCATCGACGCGGATATTCAGGACCAGGCGGCAAACTACACCCGTTTCGCTATTCTGAGCCGGACCTGGCAACCGGGTACGCCAAGCGGGGATGACAAAACGTCCCTGGTGCTGTCGGTCCGGGATGAGCCGGGGGTGCTGTACCAGGTGCTGAGGCCGTTTGCCGCCCACAGTATGAGCCTGCTGCGGATTGAATCCCGGCCGCTCAAAGGACGACCCTGGGAATATGTCTTTTTTATCGATGTTGAAGGCCATGTGGGCGACCAGGCGCTCGCCGACGCTCTGCGGGAGATCGAGCCCTGCTGTATGTCGGTCAAAGTGCTGGGTTCCTATACCTCCTTTGGGTCAGCGACGGAAGCGGCTCGGCAAAAACGGTGAACGCGTATGGATATTCGAAAGTATGTACCCGACTGGGTCCTGAGCCTCACCCCGTATCAGCCGGGCAAGCCGATTGAAGAGGTGGAGCGGGAATACGGGATCAGCAACTCGGTGAAAATCGCCTCAAACGAGAATCCCCTCGGTCCGTCTCCAAAGGCGCTTGAGGCAATTCGTGCGGCCCTACCCCAACTCAATCTGTATCCCGACGGCGACGCCTTTTATCTCAAGCAACGTCTGGCCGAGAAATTCGAGCTGGACCGTTCGCGGATTATTGTTGGTAACGGCTCGAACGAATTGATCGAGATGATCGTGCGCACCTTTTTGCGTGTGGGCGAATCGATTGTCGCCGCGGAGCACGCCTTTGCCATTTATCATCTGTGTGTACACGCGGCCGGGGGCCGCACGATTACCGTTCCGCACACCGGCTTCGCCTTTGATCTCGACGCAATGGCTCGCGCCATTGAAGCCGATACGCGCATTATTTTTCTGGATAACCCCAATAATCCCACCGGCACGATCTATACCAGGGCGGACTGGGAGGCGTTTCTGGAGAGGGTGCCACCGGATGTGGTGATTGTCGTCGACGAAGCGTATTTTGAATTTGTCGACGCTGCCGACTATCCCGACTCCCTTGCTTACCATTCGGATGAGCGGGTACTCGTCACCCTGCGCACGTTTTCCAAGATATGCGGTCTGGCCGGCGTTCGTGTTGGCTATGGCATTTCCTCATCAGAAGTGATTGATGCCCTTAACCGTATCCGTCAGCCCTTTAATGTGAATACCCTCGCCCAGGTGGGAGCGTTGGCCGCGCTTGACGATACCGAGCATATTCGCCGCACCCAGGATAATAATCGGCATGGACTGGCCTATCTACGTCGAGAGTTGGACCGTCTGGGTATTGCCTACGCGCCGAGCTGGGGGAATTTCCTCCTGGTCAAGGTTGGTCCTGGCGTGTCGCAACAGCTTCTGCCCCAGGGTATTATCATTCGACCGATGGAGGGCTATGGCTATCCCGGCTATGCCCGCGTGAGTGTGGGCCTGGCTGAGGAAAACGAACGCTTTATTGCGGCGATGGAGAAGCTGCAAACGCAGGCATAGCCTGCGCCACGCCTCATACAGTATGTCACCCTTATTTCATCGTCTGCTTATCGTCGGGGTTGGTCTGATCGGCGGCTCGCTCGGCCTGGCGGCCAAGGCGCGAGGTCTGGCTGAACAGGTAGTTGGATTTGGTCGGACCGAAGCCAATCTGAAAATTGCGCTCGACCGCGGCCTCATTGATGCCTATACCTTCGATCCAGCCGAAGCGGCTCAGGGAACCGACTGCGTCCTGCTGGCCGTTCCGGTCCAGGCGACTGGCCCAGCCGCGCAACAGTTTCTGCCCTATCTCTCGCCGGGCTGTATTGTGACAGATGCGGGGAGTGTCAAAGCTCCGGTTGTTACTACGCTTGAGTCGCTTGTCCCTGACTCGCTGCCCTGTGTGGCCGCGCATCCCATTGCCGGAACTGAAAATGCCGGGGCTGGGGCGGCCTTTGAAACCCTCTTTGAGGGACGCTTATGCGTCCTGACGCCGACAGACAAGACCAATGCCGAGGCTCTGGCGCGGATTCGGGCCTTATGGGAGGGCGTCGGCATGCGAGTCGAAGAGATGGACCCCGAGGTCCACGATCGCATTCTTGCCCAAGTCAGCCATCTCCCCCATCTCATCGCGTTCAGCGTGATGAATGGTCTTCTTCAATCCTTCCCTCACTCGGTTCGGCCACAGTCGGAACAGATCGACCCGCTTGTCTATGCCGGCAGTGCGTTTGCGGACCTGACTCGGGTGGCCGCCAGTCCCGTAGAGATGTGGCGTGACATCTGTCTCGGCAATCGCGAGGCTTTGCTGTCTGCTATTTCCAGCTTTGAAGCCGCGCTGACGCAGATGAAAGTCGCAGTGACCGATGGGGACGGACAAGCACTCTCGGCGGACATTGAGCGTGCCCGCCAGGAGCGTCAGCGCCTGACACGTTTGCGTGAGAAAGAGTAAACGTGTCATCCACTAGACATGACACCATCGGTAACAATCCCTCCCGCTCCGCACGGCATACAAGGCGAAATTCGCCTGCCGGGCGATAAATCCATCAGCCACCGGGCCGTCCTGTTCGCGGCGCTGGCCACAGGGGAAAGCTGCATCCGGGGCTGTTCGCTGGGTGAGGATAATCTGCGGACGATCCGGGCGGTCCAGTCGTTGGGAGTCGGTATCGCTCAGCACGACACGACAGTTATCGTGAAAAGCCGCGGCTGGGATGCTTTCCACCCTCCGAGCGACGTTGACGCCAGCATCGACTGTGGGAATTCCGGCACCACGCTGCGCCTGCTGTCCGGTATCCTCGCCGGATGTTCTTTTACGTCCCGCTTGGATGGTGATGCGTCGCTCCGGCGGCGCCCCATGGGACGGGTGATCGAGCCGTTACGGCTGATGGGCGCTACGATTGAGAGCGAAGGAGAACAGCACTGCGCGCCGTTACGGATTACGGGACAGAGCGGGCCCCTGACCGGCATGACGTATACGAGTGCCGTGGCGAGCGCCCAGGTCAAATCCGCCATCCTGTTGGCGGGTCTGCACGCTACCGGGCGGACGACGGTCATAGAGCCAGCACGTTCCCGCGATCATACGGAGCGCCTATTACCTACATTTGGAGGGCGACTTGCGGTGCAGGGCCGAACGGTCTCCGTTGAAGGCGGAACGCCTCTCCATGCCCAGGATGTAAATGTCCCTGGTGACCTCTCTTCGGCGGCCTTTTTTATCGCGGCCGCCCTCCTGCTGCCACACTCGGAATTGCGTATTCGTCAGATTGGACTCAATCCCACCCGGACGGGAATAGTGGATATCTTTCGGGCAATGGGTGCACAGATCGAGATACACAATGCACGCGACATCTGCGGAGAGCCCGTCGGGGACCTGGTGGTCCGCTCAAGCTCCCTGCGTGGGGTCACAGTTGACGGTGAGTTGATTGTCCGCGCCATCGATGAACTGCCCATGCTGGCCGTGGTGATGGCGTTTGCCCAAGGCAGGTCCGTTATTCGTGGGGCCGAGGAGCTGCGCGTCAAAGAGAGTGACCGCATTCACGCCCTGGCCGTCGCCCTGGCCGCCCTCGGAGTAACGGTTGAAGAACGGCGGGATGGGCTGGTGATCGCCGGGCAGGGCCGCGTGCGGGGGGGCACGGTCCACAGCCAGGGGGATCACCGGATTGCGATGGCGCTGAGCGTGGCCGGACTCGGTTCGGACGAGGGCGTTATCGTCCGCGAGCCAGAGTGCATTGCCATTTCCTTTCCCGGCTATTACCGCCTGGTCCGGGAAGTGACCGGAGTCCAGCTGGAGACGGGATGATGGCGGAGACCAAGAGGGGCCTGATCATCGCCATCGACGGTCCGGCTGGCGCGGGTAAGAGTACGGTCAGTCGTCTTTTGGCCGAACGGCTCGGCTATCGCTACATCGATACTGGGGCCCTCTACCGAACGATTGGTTTACTCGCTTGGGAACAGGGGGTGAGTCCGGACGACGGCGAGCGCCTGGCGGCCTTGTGTGACGCTACGGATATTACGCTTTCGGACACCCGTGTTCTTTTGGGCAAGCGGGATATTACGGAGGATATTCGTCGCCCGGAAATGAGCCAGAGGGCCTCAGAGGTCTCGGCTCAGCCGCAGGTCCGTCGGGCGCTCCTCGGGCTGCAACGTCGGCTCGGCGGGACCGGTGCGGCCATTCTTGACGGGCGTGATATTGGGACGGTTGTTTTTCCGGATGCGGATATCAAAGTATTTCTCGACGCCTCGCTCGCAGAGCGGGGACGGCGACGCTATGCCGAGTTGCAACAACGGGGAGAGGCCAATGTTTCGCTTGAGCAGACCCTTCAAGAGATGGCGGAACGAGACCGACGTGACAGCCAGCGCGCCCATGCTCCGCTCCGACCCGCAGTTGATGCCATCCGCGTCGATACCACTGCATTGACCCAAGCGGAAGTAGTTGACAGCATGGCCGAATTAGTCCATGCCCATGCAAGTATTGAAAGCAAAAAGGGAAAACCGGGCTCGTAGCTCTTGCAACCTCGCCAAGAGGAGAGTATGCAAAGGCGAGGTACGGGAGCTTCGTAGGGGGTAAACCATAACATGGAACATAACGAACAGAACAACGCTGAAGAAACGACGCCAACGCACAGCGAGGTCACCACACAAGAGCAGACCCAAGCCCAGGACGTTGACACTGACAGCCAGGCAGCAAACGAGAGTCAGTCTGCAGGGACAGCGGAAACCGGTAGTGAGACTTCGCCCGCAGCACCAGCCCAGCCGGGCAGAGGTGGTGGGGAAGACTTCGGTCAAATGTTCGAAGAAAGCATGCGCTCGGTTCAACCGGGCGAAATCGTCCGAGGACGGGTGGTGAACATCGGACCGGAATTTGTCACGATTGATATTGGCTATAAATCGGAAGGACATATTCCTCTGGCTGAATTTCGCCAGCGAGATGGACAACTAACAGTTAGTGAAGGCGATGAAATAGAGGTCTATTTCGACTCGGCTGACTCTGACCAAGAGGGGATTGTTTTATCACGCGCAAAAGCAGAGCAATTCCGTATTTGGCGAGACATTGAGGAGGCGTTCAACAGCCACACGCCTGTCGATGGTTCCATTGTTGGCAAGGTGAAAGGCGGACTGCGCGTCGATATTGGTGTGGCCGCGTTTTTACCGGGCTCTCATGTTGACATTCGTCCCATCCGCGACCTGGATCAATTCCTGGGGAAAACCGGCAAATTCGCCATCCTCAAATATAATCGAGCCCGCTCCAATGTGGTCGTATCTCGACGGGCAGTGCTGGAGCAGGAACGTACCGCGCTTCGGGAAGAGACGCTGAAGGTGCTTGAGGAGGGGGTCATTCTTGAGGGAACCGTCAAAAACATTACTGATTACGGGGCCTTTGTTGACCTGGGGGGGCTGGATGGTCTCCTGCACATTACCGATATGTCCTGGGGCCGGATCGGTCACCCGTCTGAGATGATCAAAGCCGGGGAGACGCTTAAGGTCGTTGTCCTCAAGTTTGACGTGGAAAAGGAGCGGGTATCACTGGGCCTGAAACAACTCGTCCCCGATCCGTGGGGGTCGGTCACCGAACGCTACCTGCCCGGTAGTCGGGTACAGGGCAAAGTTGTGAGTCTGGCCGACTACGGCGCCTTTGTGGAACTGGAACAGGGCGTGGAAGGGTTGTTACACGTCTCCGAAATGTCGTGGACAAAGCGGATTTCTCACCCCTCGAAACTGCTCTCCGTTGGCGACGAGGTCGAAATCGTAGTCCTCGATCTTGACCCCGCCCACCGTCGCATATCCTTAGGGCTGAAGCAGGTTTCGCCGAACCCGTGGGAGACGGTGCGGGCGACCCATCCGGTGGGCAGTCGCATCCACGGCAAAGTCAAAAGCATTACTGATTTTGGCGTCTTTATTGAGGTTGAGGAAGGGATTGACGGCTTGGCGCACATCTCGGACCTGCATTGGACCCGAAAGATCAAGCACCCCTCAGAGCTGTTTAAAAAAGGCGATGAAGTTGACGCCGTTATCCTCGGTATTGATGTGGACAACGAGCGCATTTCGCTCGGGATTAAACAATCGGCCGCCGACCCCTGGGTCACCCTTCAACAAGAACATCCGGTGGGGAGTCGGATCAACGGTAAAGTGACGAGTGTGACCGACTTCGGCGTTTTTGTCGAAGTAGCCAACGGCATTGAAGGGCTGATTCACATCTCTCAACTCTCAACCGAGCGAGTCGAGAAACCCTCAGCGCTTTTTGAGGTCGGCAACACGGTTGAAGCCGAGGTGATCCATATCGATCCCCGTGAACACAAAATGGGACTGAGTGTGAAGGCCCTACGCCGCAGTGAAGAGCGGGCGGAAATGGAGGCATACCTCCAGCGCGAACGAGAAGGGGCGCGATTCTCCTTTGAGGATATCTTGGGAGAAGAGTTGCGGCTCGATCGGGACGACGACCCACAGAAATCATAGGGCTTTCCTGATGGGGGATGGCAGCGTGACCAAAAGAGACCTGATCGAGGAAGTCGCCCAGCGTTATCCTCGTTTTTCACGACGGGATGCCGAGGTCATGGTCAATACGGTATTCGACAGTATGACCGAGGCCCTGGCCAGGACGGAGCGGATTGAAATCCGTGGATTCGGCAGTTTTATTGTCAAACAGCGCCCCGCCCGGGAAGGCCGAAACCCGAGAACCGGCGAGGTGGTCGATGTTGCGGCAAAAAAAGTCCCGCTCTTTAAGGTCGGGAAGGAGTTACGCCTCCGCGTTGACGGCCAGCCGCTTGCGGCAGCCAAACCTGAGACGGGGACCACGCCTGAAGCAGATGACGCGGGCGGATGAGATTGAGGCGCGTGACACACCCGACCGGGGTCGTTTTTTCCTATCCGGCCACGCCCCGTTCCAGATAGCGCATCTTGATACACAAAAGATGGGAATACTCTGAATAAAGGCAGGCAGTATTGTGCAACAGACGACTCCAACTGAAACGCTCCGTCGTGAAGTCCAGACAGTCGGCGACCTCAAGAAAATAGACTATCAGGTGCTTCCCGTGCGAGAGGAGATGCGGGCGAATTTGATCCATCGGCTCTCTGCGGGGGAAAAATTGCTCCCTGGCATTATTGGCTATGATGAGACCGTGATTCCGGAGATCGAAAATGCGGTCCTGGCCGGGCATCACATTGTCTTTCTGGGTGAACGCGGGCAGGCAAAATCGCGGGTGATCCGTGGCTTGACGTCCCTGCTGGACGACTATGTGCCAACCATCCGGGATAGTGATATTCCGGAGAATCCGCTGGCGCCCATCTCTCCGCAAGCGCGGCGCTTGGCTACGGAACGCGGAGAGGCGCTTGAAATCCGCTGGCTATCACGCGACGAGCGCTATGCCGAGAAGCTGGCGACACCGGATGTGTCCGTTGCCGACCTCATTGGTGAGGTGGACCCGATTAAAGTTGCCGAAGGACGCTACCTGGCCGACGAGGAGACCATCCACTACGGGCTGATTCCCCGGACGAACCGCGGCATCTTCGCGGTCAACGAATTGCCCGACCTGACCGAGAAAGTACAGGTCGGCCTATTCAATCTGATGGAAGAGCAGGACTTTCAGGTCAAGGGCTTCAAGGTACGACTGCCGCTCGACGTGATTATTGTGGCGAGCGCAAACCCCGAGGACTATACGAGCCGGGGGCGTATTATCACGCCGCTGAAAGATCGTTTTGATGTGCAGATTCGCACCCATTATCCACGCTCCATTGAGGAAGAAATCTCCATTATGGAGCAGGAAGCCGTCCAGTTTGCCCACGATGGTCTGGTGTTTCATACCCCGCCGTTCATGAAGGAGATCTGCGCCCAGCTCACCATGGAAGCCCGGAATTCCAATGAGATCAATCAGTCGTCCGGGGTGAGCGTCCGCATGACGATCAACAATTTTGAAAGCGTGGTCAGCAATGCGGAGAAGCGGGCGGTACGCCTCGGCGAGAGCGAAGTCGTGCCCCGCATCAGCGACCTGCACGCGCTCTATCCCTCGACTGCGGGAAAGATCGAACTGGAGTATATGGGCGAAGAACAGAAAGACGAAGACCTTATTGAGCGCCTGGTCAATCGGTCCGTTCAGAAAGTCTTCGACAAATACATGCGGGTCGAAAGTTTACAGCCGGTCATCGACTATTTCGCAAACGGCGGTGGCGTTGAAATTTCGGATATGATGCCGTCTCAGGAATACGTACAGGGCCTCCAGAGCATTCAGGGGCTGCGGGAGAGCCTGACTGCCTTAGGGGTGGATGGCCAGCCGAGCTTCATCTCCACCGCCACCGAATTCATCCTGGAAGGCCTGCACCTACATCAGAAGCTCAACAAAGAGCGCCAGGGCGGCCGCCAGACCTATCGCGCCTAGCCGCCCTCCGCCGCCGACCGTGCGGGCTCGCCGCGGTCGGCGAAAAAGCGCCACCTACCTGCTGCACCACCGGCCCGAGGACTGCAAGAAATACCCCGAACCCGCGTCTTAAAAATCTGGACGCTATTACAGTCCCAGTTCCTCTCCTTGACCGGCAACGCTAATGCCGGTTTGACCGTTTGCAGAGACAAGCTCAGAAAGCCGGTGAATTACGAGAAAGTGGGGGGAGGGTGAGGTTAGTAAAAGGTCCAAATTTATCGTCTAAAATACCTTTTTGTTTTCCCATATCGATTATCATTCCCTGGGTATTTTTACAAAAATAGACGAGTGACCTGATCTCTCCTAGAGAATATATCCACTTGTCTTTTTCGATATATTCCCATGTATAACGTTTCTGCCACGCTTCCATTTCACGATCGAAATATTCAAGTATGTCTCGCAAATTATTCAAAGGTTTATTTTCGGAAGGGTCAGACTTAGTGGGTGCTGGCGACGGAGCATAGCGGAGTAGGATAACCTCGCCCTGTGCTCTAATGGCATCGGAGTACAGTTCTTCTAGTTGCTCGGAAACGTTCTGCGGAAGCTTATCGTACAGTTTGGTAAGAAAGTGGTAGGAGGGCCGAGCGTAACCACCTACTATCAACAAACCTTTCAGGGACAATTCCAAAGATATCTGCAAATTGAAAAGACTCACTATATTCAGTGACAAAAAGCCGTGTTCAGGCATTTTCGATTGACGGGATTTATTGTGAGTCAACAAAGCAGCATACAGGAATCCATCTAAATCAAATATGAGTCTTTCGAGTGAGGCCTTTGTTACAGGACCCTTCTGACTGGCTGTCGCATTATTGGACGACCTTTTTCTTTTCCTTTTCATGCACTTATCTCGCCTGTGTTCTCTCTTCCTTCGAGGAATTTCTTGCGCCTGAAGGAATAAGCTGCCACAACGCTGGACTTCGCTGCCGTCCTCAGCATGACGCCGAAGATATAGCCGAATCTCCAGGCAACCTACGACCTCAATAAATCTGCGCGGACAGGGAAAGCAATATGGTCACTCTTTTAACTCATGGGCCTTCTGTAATTGCGTACGGGGCGCTCGCACGTCTTCAGGTCGAAACTCGGCCCCTCGTTCGGACTTGAGCTGTCCTCGGCGAATCGCTCCTGCCTGCTTGACACTTTTTACTAGGCGCTCAAAGTCCTTTTGCTTCACTCGAATTCCTCCTTGACCAATTGTCATAGGATTGTCTGCTGCTTTTACTTTTTCAACTTATAACTCACGTTGGTTTGATTACTGCTGACAACAACGATGCCGCGCTTGACCAATTCGTCTATGAGAGCGCTCAGCTCGTTCTCTGTTAAGCTCTTCTTGAAGAATGAATTGATCGAATTGGAAAGAGTTTTCAATTTTCTTGGTTTTGCACTGCCTCGGGCAGTCAAGAACTCAACGATTTTCTGAACGCGCTCTGCTGTTATGGCTGCACTCGCAGGTTTTGAAACGTGAGCGGTCTCTTTTTTTACCTTTGCTGGTTTTGGAAGTGGTATTTCACTGACAGCCTTATGCCTGTGTACCCGAATTTTCTTTGATTCAAGATGCTTAATCAGCGGGTCGAACCCTTTATCTTTTGAAATGATGTGGAAATGGGAATCGCTGTTTTCTGCGGAAAACTGGCCGATGTAAAATGCGATATGAAAATCAAGGGCGTTTGGTCCGTTTCCTTGAATTTTTATGTACTCGGCGTTTTTTCCTAAATGCTGAACGGCGGATACGAGATCAAATGATATCTTTGACTAGTTCTGACCGACGAAGACAAGAACCTTGAAGTTCTGCCCGGTTAAAACACTCAGGTGTTCCGGCTGTATATTTTCCAGGTCAATCAAGACATAGTTCATGTTCACACTTTCTCCTTTGTAGTCCTTCTACCGATAAGCGGCCTTGACACAATCATGAGCGCCACGATCCGGCCGACCGGACCGACGCTGGTAGTGAGCGGCACTGTGCGGCCCGCTCCTTCCCTATTAGGTTGACGACCCACTCAACATAATGCGTAGGGACACGCATCCGACCCTGATACAACGCGTTGAAGACGGCATCGGCAAGTGTGTCACGCGTCAGGATTCGCTGGACGTCATCCTGCGCAAAAATGTCTATCGTGCAGCCCGTCGAAAGCTCTCCAAATCGCTCAGCACAAATCCGAATAGCTTTGCGTTCGTCTATGAGAGCTGTCGCGCCTTGCTCCAGTGCGCAGGCGATGGTCGCCGCCTCACCGTCATCAAGGGTTTGGTTGGCAGGGCCGGATACGAGACTGATGAAATGCCGAGTCCCGATGTCTCCGAGCCTGACAAGCTCCACACTCCCCTGAACCACCAGCGCAGATAGTGCCTCCGCGTCGTTGCGTCCGGTTCTGCTATCGACCTCAAGCTCAAAAGAAACTTCCTCAACAACGAGGAGTCGGTTGGGCAAGGCATCCAGAATCGCTGCCGAGTATCCGGTTGCATTCAGGTTAATGATGACGCTCGTGTCAGCAACAACGGGTAGCGTGGAATCAGTGAGGCAGCTTCGCCATTCCATCCGCCTCAACCTCCTCGATTTCCACGTCGTCCAGAATCTCGCGTAGTTCGACCCGACTCAGGCGTAAAAGACGAGCGAGTTGACCCTCGCTGAGCAGGCCTTGCCGCCAAGCTTCCGCAGCCAGCGAATTCAGGCGGAGCGTCGTAGGACGCTCCGCTTCCATTTTACCCGTATCAACAGCGGCCAGATCGCCAAGAACCTGACGAGCCTGCTCATCCGTGATTCCGCCATTAGCTTTGAACCAATTCCAGGTACCCGGCTTGGTCAGGCCAAGCTCTTCAAGCCGCCGAACCATTGCTTCGCGCGAGACACCGAAGGTGTGGGCAAGCAGAATAATGTGCCTACGGGTGAGGCGGGACGCACCCGCAGTGAGGTCCTGGAATCTGTGCATAACCGTACGCGCTGGCGTCAGGAAGGCACGAGCAAAGGCATTAGCGTAACGTTCTTCGCGTGAGCTTTCCCGTTCATTGAAATGCAGAACATCGGGCTTTTTACGACTCGCGCTGAAATGTCCGAGTTCATGCCCCCCGGTCTGGGTTCGGCGTTCGTGTGGATGGCTGGCGTTTAGCAGCATGCATGCACCGATTTCCTCATCATAGGCGAACAAGCCAGATACCTGAGAGTCGAGCGGCCTCACGTAGACGCGCACGCCGAGGTCCAATTCAAGCAGGCTCACCAAGTCGCGGACCGGCGACAATCCCAATCCGAGCCAATGCCGCAGTTCGGTCGCATTGGTTTCAGCTTGGGCGTGGACATCGCCTGGCATGAGCGGCCGTTCCGGAGGGTCATTTCGAGTGCGCGTGATACCGAGCGTATTTTCAAGCTCCACCTCAGCCTGAACAAGACCCGTCAGTAGCCGGGCCGCGCTATCGGTAGCGTGGTCGCTGACCGTGCTGAGCTTGCGGAAGCGAGGGACGAGATCAGTAGATACTGACTCGTGGCGAAGCAGGGCGTTGACCGACGTTTGATACCGCCGTGCCAGCCTTTGGAGTTCGTCCTTGCGAATCCGACGCTGACCCTTCTCTATGGCGACCAACGTCGTGCGTGCGACATCAATGCTGGACGCCGCATCGGCCTGTGTCAGGCCAGCCGTCTCGCGTGCGACACGCAAGCGCGCCCCCACATTAGGAGCAGGCAATTCCTCCAGTGCCATAGTGCTACCCTCCTTATAGTCCTTTAGCGTCAGGTTAATTAGTATAAATATATGACAATGTCAAAACGAAAACCATTAAGGTGAGAACATGTTGCGTTGCTTCGATTGACCGGCAATGTAATCTAGCCCTATGCGAGAAATCAGCGCGTCGGAGTTCAGGGCAAAATGTTCGGCGATTTTCGACGAGGTCGTGCAGACCGGACAGGCTGTAACCATTACGAAACGTGGCAAGCCGGTTGCCCAACTTGTTCCGCCTGTTCCCAGACAAAACGGCTACCCGCAGGATGCCTTGTTCGGAACAGTAAAAATTCATGGGGACATTGTCGAGCCGGCTCTGGAGACAGATATCTGGGAAGCGAACGAACGCTTATCACGATAGCAACCTGACGTTAAATAAGGGCCATCCCCTTCCCCCCGCTCCGCCGGGTTGCGGGTATAGTAAAGGCGGGCGGGTTGCTCTATGATCCCGGCATTCCGTGACCGCGCTTCCAGACTGACATGATCACCATTCGCTATACCGACTGGGATGGCAGCCAGCGTGTTCGGCTGTCTGCCGACAAGATCTTTGAAGAGCTGGCCGAACATCTGTCCTCAACGGATGATATGCAAAAGGCGCTTGAGCAACTCATGCGCCAGGGTCTCGGGGAGGAAGACGATAAGCTCAAGGGCCTGGACGATCTTGTGCGCGACCTGCGCGAAGAGATGCGCAAGCGCTACCGCGAGGCCAATATGCGCTCCTCGCTCGATGAGATGCAGGACCGGCTGGACTCCATTCTGAATCAGGAGCAGCGCACGCTGGAGGAGCGGCGACCTCAGCAGCCCGAACTCGAAGAGAAGGAGCAGTTTCTCCAGCAGTTGCCGCAGCGCCTGAGCGAGAAAATGGAGAAGCTGTCGAACTATGAGTTCGAGGACGAGGCCGCCCAGGCCGCGTTTGACGAACTCATGCAGGAGTTTGACAATATTAGCTCGCTGGAGAACTTTCAGCGCCGTTTTAACGATCTGTTCAACGGACCGCGCCCGCTCAGCTATCAGGAAGCGCTGGAACTGATGGAGGAAATGGAACAGTTGCAGGAGATGGAGCAAAACCTGCTGTCCGGCCAGCCGGAGAAGATAGACCCGGAACAGCTCCAGGAATTGATCGGCCAGGCCGCCAGCCAGGACTTCCAGAACCTCCAGCAGATGCAGTCACTATTGGAAGAAGCCGGGTTTTTGATCTCTCGCGAGGGCCGGATGCAGTTGTCACCCAAAGGCGTGCGGCGGATTGGCCAGCTCGCCCTGCAAGACATCTATACCAATCTGCTGCGCGACCGGAACGGCTCACACGCTACGGACCATCGTGGCGTAGCCGAGATCAAAATGGACGAAACCCGGCCCTACCAGTACGGTGACCCGATGCATCTCGACTTGGTCGGGACGCTCAAGAAGTCCATACAGCGGAATACGGGCGTCCCCATATCTATCCAACCGGGGGATTTTACGATCTTCGATACCGACCACACGACCACCACATCGACCGTCCTCCTGCTCGATATGAGCTGGTCCATGAGTTGGGAGGGGCGTTTCGGAGCGGCGAAAAAAGTCGCGCTGGCCCTGGAGAGCTTGATCCGCACCCGCTATCCACGTGATTATTTCTCGATTGTCGGTTTTTTCACTCGGGCCGTGGAACTCAAGGTCAAAGACCTGCCCGAGGCGAGCTGGAATATGGGCGACCCGTTCACCAACCTCCAGGACGGCCTGCGTCTTGCCGGTGATCTGCTGCGTCGCCACCCCGGTCATAATCAACACATCATCGTGGTAACGGATGGCCAGCCCACCGCCTATTTCTCTCGGGGCCGGCTGTACTGCGAATGGCCGCTGTCTTTTGGGGGAATCAGTATGCGGGCAGCGCAGGAGACCCTGCGAGAAGTAGAGAAAGTCACCAAGAGGGGGGTTACGATCAATACCTTCATGCTCGACGACAGCCCGAGCCTGCGCACCTTTGTGGACAAAATGACCAAGATGAACCGTGGTCGCGCCTTTTACACCCGCCCGGACAATCTGGGCGAATATCTCCTGGTCGACTACGTGGCAAACCAGAAAAAGAAGATTTGAGCGGCTCGCGCAGCCTCAGACGGTTTCGTCCGGCCCAACCTGGGCGAGGGCACGCTGTTCCTCTTGTTGCATGTCGGCAAAGACAGCCGCCTCAATCTCCCGATAGCGCCGGAGGGCAGCGTCCACCTTCTCCTTGCCCTCTTTGGCTTCAAGTTCGGCGATCTTTTCCATAATCCAGGTCAGGTGGGCTTTCTCATCCGCCTGCATCTCGTGCAGAACCTTGAGCGTCTCCGGAGCGACATCGGACCGGGCGGCATGTTCCGCATAGCGGTTGTGTGCGCGCTCGGCCACCACGCAGGTGAGCGCCAGCAGGTCAAGAAAATTCGCCGGCAGGCCGGCCTTGCGCCGGAGTTGACGGTGGTAGCCATTATCAATCCGCATAGGCTCGCCGCCAAGCGCCAGAATACGCTCGGTCCAGAGCCAGGCGTGATTGGTCGCATCAGCGAGATGACGGGCCAGCTTTTCTTGAATGTTCTGGTTCTCCGCAAGGTTGATGAGACGCAGGATCAAGTCTGCCCCGCGTAATTCGGCATCCCGATAATAATTGAACAACAGGATTTTGTAGGCGTTTTTTTCCATGCCGGTCTCTTCTGACTCGCAGTGCATCAGCTATCAGTGGAAGATTATTCGGGCAAGGGTAAAGGAGCAGGAGAGAACAATCTAGAGAGTCCCTAGAGTTGGTCGAGGCAGGCTGGCAGGGCCGAGAGCTGGGTAATCTCAAAATCGGGCCGGGCCAACTGGTCGAGAGCGTCACCCTGGATGCCCTCCGTATACGCTTGAATCACCTCGTGTCTGGGCTGCCTCTTCCGATTGAGCCAGACGCTGTGCAAACCACTTTTTCGAGCGCCAACAACATCGTGCAACAGAGAGTCGCCGATATACACGGCTTCTTCGGGACGGCAGTTGGCAGCGCTGAGAGCGGCAGAGAAGATAAAAGGGGCGGGTTTGCCCTGGTCAAATTCACCACCGACAAAGATATCGCGGAAATACGCCTGGAGACCGGAGGCGTGTACTTTCGCCCGCTGCATGCTGGGTGCGCCGTTGGTGAGTAGACTCACATGAAAGCGCTGGGTCAGGTCCGCCAGGAAGGGCAACACATCGGGATACGGTTGACAACTGCCTAAACGCCGCTGCCAATAGGTCGTGGCCGCGGCGTGTGCGACTCCTTCATCGTAGCGGCTAAACCGTTCAAGTGTCTGCCGCCACAGGGAGGCGAGCATGGCCTCCGCTGACCCCAGGGGGCGCAGGTAGCGATCATAATCTCCCCAGGCGCGGTCGGAGACCTGGCGGTAGGTTGATTCAAGCGCCGCCACACTGAGGTCCGGCCAGCGTTCGCATATCACCGCAAACGCAGTCTTGAGGGCTCGATCAATCGTTGTCCCATCGTCGGCCAGGGTTCCATCAAAATCAAAAAAGACAGCTTTCAGCATAACAACCGCAGCCCCACAACAGAGAGTTGGTCACTCCTACATGACCGCAGGAACGCCTTCTTGCACTGGAACACGTTCGGATACATCTTGCGCTTCCTGGGCCAGACGCGCAACGCCACCACGCTTTTCCTCTTGACAGGCTCCGGAATGCCAGGACAATAGGCGCACAATCAATTTGGGCAGTCTCGCCTTCGGCGCTGTGAGAAGGGACCTATGGACTTTGGTTTACAGGACCGTGCGGCAATCATTGCCGGCGCGAGTTTAGGAGCTGATTGCAGTCTGCTGTCAGTGATGGTGTAATGCTGTCATGCCAGTACAAATTACAATACGAGGCGTTCCCGAGACCGTGCGCGACATACTCGCGGCGCGTGCCGCACGGCAGCACCAGTCCATGCAGGAATTCCTGCGCGGGGAGCTGGAGCGCCTCGCGTCCCGGCCCACTGTTGACGAATGGTTACAAGGGGTGCGCGACCGCAAGGACGCCGCAGGAACCCATGTCCGCCCGGCCAGTATTCTGCACGCTCGTGATGCGGACCGAACATGACGAGAGTCGTTGATGCGTCCGTGCTTGTCGCTGCCTTGGTCGATGCGGGGCAGGCGGGGCAATGGGCGGAGGTGGCCCTGGCCGAAGGTCCCCTGGCCGGGCCAGAGTTGGCCTTGGTTGAGGCCAGCAATATTCTGCGCCGCCTGGAACTCGCCGGCGAAATATCGCGTCTTGAGGCGACAAGCGCACACAGAGACTTGCTGCGGCTTGCCCTTGAGTTATTCCCCTTCGCGCCCTTTGCCGAGCGCGTCTGGGCCTTACGGGCCAACCTGACCAGCTACGACGCCTGGTATGTGGCCCTGGCCGAGACGCTCGACTGTCCGCTGATGACGCTGGACCGCCGGCTCAGCCGCGCCAGTGGCCCTCGGTGCAACATTATCGTACCGTCCCGCTCGGAGTGAGGGTCGGGAACAAGTAAAAGTGTAGGGAGGATATGATTTTGCACAACGGCACGCCCCGGCGTGATGATATTCGAAACGTCGCCATTATCGCTCATGTCGATCATGGCAAAACCACTCTCATTGACGCCCTGCTCAAACAGAGCGGCACCTTTCGGGATAATGAACAGGTAGCAGAGCGGGTGATGGACTCGTTCGCGCTGGAGCGCGAACGCGGCATCACTATCCTGGCCAAGAACGCGGCGCTTTCGTATCAGGGCGTGAAAATCAATTTTGTCGATACGCCGGGCCACGCGGATTTTGGCGGCGAGGTCGAGCGCTCGCTGGCCATGGTCGATGGGGTGATGCTCCTGGTGGACGCCTCGGAAGGTCCGCTGCCCCAGACGCGCTTTGTCCTGAAGAAAGCCCTGGAAGCCGGGCTGCCCTCGATTGTCTGCATTAATAAAATTGACCGGCAGGACGCACGGGTCGCCACCGTGCTGGATGCCATCTATGACCTCTTCATCGATCTTGATGCCTCGGACGAGCAGGTCGCGTTTCCCGTGGTATACACCAATGCACGGGCTGGGATAGCCAAACGCGACCTGGACGAAGAGGGGCATAATCTTCAGCCGCTCTTTGAGCTGATTGTCTCGGCCCTGCCCGGTCCGGCCTATGCCCTGGACGGTCCCGTTCAATTCCACGTGAACAACCTGGACTATAATGAGTATGTCGGTCGGATCGCTATCGGGCGTATTATCCAAGGCGAGCTGCAGAGTATGGCCGCCTATACGCTGTGTCGCGACGATGGTTCCCGCCTGCCGTGTAAAGTCGCCCAACTGTACAGTTGGCAGGGGCTCAAACGGCACGAGATCGCATCGGCGCAGGCCGGCGACATAGTCGCGGTGGCCGGTATTGAAGAGATTCAGATCGGAGAGACGATCTCTGATAGTGACAATCCGGTCGCCCTGCCCACGATTCAGATTGACGATCCGACACTGGCCATGATCTTCGGGGTGAACACCGGCCCCTGGGCGGGCCGCGAAGGGCAATATGTGACCTCGCGCCGTATCCGCGAACGGCTCTTCGCCGAGGTGCATAAAAACGTGAGTCTGCGCGTGGAAGAAACCGATTCCCCGGATGCCTTTCGGGTGATGGGGCGGGGCGAACTCCAGCTCTCGGTGGTGATTGAAACCATGCGCCGGGAAGGCTACGAACTCCAGGTTTCCAAGCCGACGGTCATTGTGAAAGACATTGAGGGGCGACTCCAGGAACCGATGGAACTGGTATCCATCGATGTCCAGGAAGACTATGTCGGCCAGGTCTCTCAACTCATGGCCCAGCGGAAAGGGTTGCTGACCAATATGGCCCCCCCGGAATCGGGCCGGGTCTGTCTGGAGTTCTCCGTTCCCTCGCGCGGTTTGATCGGCTTTCGGTCGCGTTTTCTGACGGAGACCCGTGGCACGGGCATTATGCATACACTCTTCAACGGCTATGCCGCTTGGCACGGCCCGATCCAGAACCGGACTAACGGCGCCCTGGTGGCAGACCGTGAGGGACCGGCCACGCCCTATTCGCTTTTTCATTTGCAGGAGCGTGGGGTCTTCTTTATCCCGGCCGGCACACGTGTGTATAAAGGCATGGTGGTCGGAGAGAATGCACGCGACAAGGATCTCGATGTGAACGTGTGTCGGGAGAAGAAGCTGACTAATGTGCGTGCTGCGGGCCGCGATGAGGCAGTGCGCCTCGTTCCGTATAAAGACCTGGATTTGGAAGATGCCCTGGAATGGATTGCCGCGGACGAATTGGTCGAAGTCACGCCGCTGTCCATCCGCCTGCGCAAGAAGGTGTTAGCCCAGAACAGGCGGCCCAAACGTCGCGACGACGGGCTGCTCTCTGCTGCCATCGATCAACCTTTCGGGTAACCCCATGTCTCTCACACAAGACTTGGCAGCGCTGCTTTCCTCGGCACAGGTTTCCGCCCGGCCCGCCGACCTGGAGCTTGCCTCACACGACGAGTCGGCCTGTCCGCCGACGTTCCCGGCCGTCGTTGTCTGGCCACGGACGACCGAGGACGTCCGCCGGGTCGTGCACTATGCTTATGAGCAGGCGCTGGCGCTGACGGCCCGAGGAGCGGGATCGAGCCTGGAAGGCAATCCGATTCCGGTCCGGGGCGGGATCGTGGTGGACCTCTCGCGCATGGACCGCGTTGTGAGCGTACATGCAGAGGACCTTCAGGTCACGGTTCAGCCTGGCATGGTCTACAACGATCTGAATGGCCAGCTCAAAGCCTATGGCTTGTTCTTCCCGCCGTCACCGGGGGGCAGTTCCGATGTGGCCACGATTGGTGGAATGGTGGCGAATAACGCCAGTGGCATCTATTCGGTCAAATACGGCGGGACGCGCGATCATGTCAAAGCCGCTACCGTGGTGACCGGTACCGGTGCAGTCCTCGAACTGGGGACGCGCAGTCGCAAAACCTCATCGGGCTATCATCTGCTGGGGCTGCTGGTCGGTTCTGAAGGAACGTTAGGCATTGCGACTGAACTGACGCTCTCCCTGGTCGGCCTGCCACAGGGGCGGAAACAAGGCGCGTTTACCTTCCCTGCCGAAAAAGCAGCGGTGAGCGCGATCGCGGCGATGATGCGCTACGGGGTTGATCTGGCCGCGGTCGAGTTTCTTGACCGACGTTCGATCGCCGCCCTCAACCGCTTTCAGGACTTTGGTCTCACCGAGCGACCCTCGTTGTTTCTTGAAGTCCACGGTTCCGAGAGAGCGGTTGAAGAAGTGTTCGATACCGCCCAGAGCTTATGTGAAGAGCACCAGGGCGAACGGATTGTCCTTCCCGGAGGACGCAATCCGTGGGAGATTCGCCATTTTACCACCCGCGCGATTCAGGCCCTCAACCCACGCGCCAAAACGATCCGCACCGATATGGGCTTTCCCATCTCGTATCTGCCCCAGGTGATTGACCAGAGCTATGCGATTGCCGAGCGACACGACGTTGTCTTGCACACCTTTGGTCACGCCGGACTTGGCATTCTGCATGCCCTCTTGCGCGAAGACCCGGCGGACGAACAGCGCTGGGCCACCGCCAACCGGGCCAAAGATGAGATGGTTGCCTATGTCCTGTCTCTGGGAGGAACTGCTTCAGGCGAGCATGGCATTGGGCTCGGCAGCCAGAAATATGTTGCGCAAGAACACGGTGCTGCGCTTGAGCTGATGAAAGGCATTAAACACGTCTTTGATCCCAAGGGCATTCTGAATCCGGGAAAAATCTGGCTCTGACGGCGCACCGGGCCGCCGCAGGACGAGGGAAAAATAGAACTCTATCTCGCGTCCGCGCTCTGCTGCGCCAGCCGATCACCTGCCTGTCGAATATCGGAAAAACTCACCCCGGCAATGGGCAGGGCGATTAACCCCTGACCAATCAAGGTCAGAAACTGAACGGCGTTGAGGACCAGGCCGTAGGCCAGGCCGTCAGCGTCGCTCACGCCATAGATGCCAAGGGCGAGCTGACAGGCGTATTGATACGGCCCGATCATGCCCGGCAGATTCGGTAGCGCCGTGCCAAAACTGATAAAAATAAAAATAACCAGGGCTGCGCTAAAAGGCGCGGACAGGTCAAAGGCACGGATCATGATATAGCTCGACAATATAGGCAGGAACCACAAGGTCAGAGAAACCACAAAGACGGCCAAGAGCAGGCCGGGATTGGGTAGAATCCGCATCCCATCAGTAACGGCGGCCAGAACGCCTTTGACCCGTCCGCCGAAGCGTGCCGGGAGCAGGCGGAGAACCCAGCGGTCAACAAACGACTCACCTTTCCACCAAAACAGCAGAACCACGGACACGAAGACGCCGGCAATCACAGCCGGGACCAGAGCGCCGCGGCGGACCCATACGGGCAGACTTTCAATCAGCAACAGGCCGGCCAGCAAATAGAAGACGATACAAATCGAGTCCATCATCTTCTCGACCACCAGATTGCCGATCACGTTTGAGATGGACACCCGGGAGCGACGGGATAAGAGCCAGGGGCGCACGACCTCGCCCAGACGCACAGGGAGCAAATTAATGGCCATATAGGCGACCGAGGTCACGACCCACAGCCGGCCGACCGGCACATGTTCGAGGGGGCGGAGTTCCAGTTGCCAGCGCCAGGCGCGCAGCACCATGATGAGCAGGCTGACGACGATGGCGACGCACAGCCAGTCAGCCCTTACCCGGCCGAGTGCGACTCCCAATTCATCAAGCGCAACGTTACGAAACGCCAGATACAGAAAGCCCCCACTCACCACCAAGCTAAGGGCGAGATTCAGTACACGACGACCGGAGGAAGAGTTGTCTGCCATACCAGCTCCTTCGCTCGGGTCAGCATAGCACGCGGTGTCCTGCTGGTCAGGAGCGCGGGCCGTCGTTTGTGATAGGCGAATGCCTGGATTTTGTATAAGATCACGTCTCTCGTTCCCATGCCTGCCTCAAGGCGAGGCGATAGCATGCTGTAGGGAAAGGAAACTGTGAGAATGAGCCGAGACCAAAACCTTGCCGTTGCCCAGTCCGTTCGCTTAAAGCCGATCGAAGAGATTGCTGCTCAGCTATCGTTACCGCCGGACCACCTTGAGCCCTACGGTCGCGTGAAGGCGAAAATTGCGCTTGAGGCGCTCTCTGCCGCGCCCGCTCAGACCCAGGGAAAGCTGATTCTTGTTTCCGCCATTAACCCCACTCCTGCCGGCGAAGGCAAAACCACCACGACGATAGGCTTGGGCCAGGCCCTGACCCGTTTGGGTAAAAAAGCGACCATGGCAGTGCGCGAACCCTCAATGGGGCCGGTGTTTGGAGTGAAAGGCGGAGGCTGCGGAGGGGGTCGCTCCCAAGTGCTGCCTATGGAAGATATTAACCTGCATTTCACCGGCGACATTCATGCCGTCAGCTCTGCGCACAATCTGCTGTCGGCCATGCTGGATGCCGCCATATTTCATCGCGCGGTGGATTTGGATGTGCGTCAGATTCGCTGGCGGCGCGTCATGGACATGAATGACCGCGCGCTGCGTCAAATCGTGATGGGTCTTGGCGGGCGGCTAATGGGCATCCCGCGTGAAGAGGGCTTTGATATCACTGCGGCCTCAGAAGTTATGGCGATCCTGGCTCTGACGAGCGGACCCGCGGACCTCATTCAGCGTCTGTCGCGTATTGTGCTTGGCTATTCGTCCCAGGGGGAGGCAGTTACCGCGGACCGGATTCACGCGCCGGAGGCCATGGCCATTATTTTGAAAGACGCCCTCAAACCCAACCTGGTCCAGACCGTGGAGGGTGTGCCGGCCTTCATCCACGCCGGGCCGTTCGGCAATATCGCCCACGGTTGTAATAGCATCCTCGCCACGCGCCTCGCCCTGAACTATGCCGATTATGTGGTGACCGAAGCCGGCTTCGGGTTTGATCTGGGTGGAGAGAAATTCCTCAATATCAAATGCCGCGAGGCCGACCTGTGGCCCGCTGCGATGGTCCTGGTCGCAACGGTCAAGGCGCTCAAAATGCACGGCGGGACGCCGGTGGCGGATGTGAACAGGCCCGATCTGTCAACCCTGAAGCAGGGTATGGAAAACCTGGCCAAACACGTCGAGAGCCTGGACGCGTTTGGCCTCCGCCCCATTGTTGCGGTGAATCGGTTTGCCACCGATACCGAAGAGGAGCTTCAGCTAGTCGTAGAGGAAAGCAAAGCCTTGGGCGTAGACGCCATAGTCATCGACGTGTTTGGCCAGGGAGGAGAAGGCGGGCTGACGCTGGCCGAGGCGGTGGTAAAGGCCTGCGACGGGCCGGCCCCGGTGCAGCGTTTTCTGTATCCAGCGGAAATGCCGATTGAAGACAAGATCCGTACTATTGCCCAAAAAGTCTATGGCGCAGCGGACATTACTCTGTTGCCACGCGCACGCACGGATCTCAAACGGATCAACGACCTGGGCTATGGTCATGTGCCCATTTGTATGGCCAAGACCCAGATGTCGCTGTCCGACGATCCAAAACGCTACGGCCGGCCGCGTGACTTTGTGCTGAGCGTGCGCGAAATCCGCCTCTCAGCAGGGGCCGGCTTCTGCGTCCCACTCACCGGGGACATGCTGACCATGCCCGGCCTGGGCGCAAAGCCGGCAGCAGCCGGGATGCGTATGGATGAGACCGGCAAAATTTCGGGTATGTTCTGAGCGTAGGGGCGTGTCTGGTACCCGCCCGACTTGGGCAACTGCCCCTACACGGACCGTCGCCGGGCGAGCTCTGCATAACAATAGACGAGGGCCAACCCACGGTAGGGACGCCAGCGCTCGGCAAAGGCACGCATTTCGGCTTCGGTCGCCTTTTCTTTTTTGCCCAACATGCCCTGAGCAAGATATTTGACCACGCCCAGATCGCCGCCCGGAAACGCGTCGGGTCTTGCCAGACCGCGCATCAGTGCGGTCTCCGCCGACCAGCGACCAATACCTTTGAGTTGAATCAGTGCTTCAATCGCTGCTTCGTCTGGCAGTTGAGCGATTTCGCTCTGCCGTAAAGCCCGAGAGGCAAACGCTTCGCCCAGACGGATCAGCGTGCTGGCCTTGGCCTTGCTCAGCCGGAAGCCGCGCATGGTCTCCAGGCTCTGGCCGGCAAATCGCACCGGCTCGGGAAATGCGTAATAGGTGTGTCCCTTGCTCCGCCACTTACGACCAAACGTTTCAACCAGTTCCTTTTTAATGGAGTAGGCAAAAGTGAGGTTGACCTGTTGGGAGAGGACCGCCATGGCCAGCGCCTCGAACAGAGTCGGGCTGGAGGTGATGCACAGCCCGCGAAAGCGCTTTATCAGCGGCGCCAGCATCTCGTCCTGACGCGCCAATCGATAAAACGGCCTGATATCAAAGTCAGTACACAGGATGTGACGGAGCTGGGTATGAAATGCCGCCTGCTTGAGGATGGCCCTGGACGGACTGCGCAACTCCACCGCCAGCCGCGGCTTGGCTGGCGTGCCGACATCCGTCACCGTGGCCAGCGCCAGTTGACGGCCGGCCGCGAGCAGGCGTTGGTATTGCTTGCCGGCGACCAGATCGACGTTCTCGCTCGCAAAACGCATGAAGCGGGCGACCGTCAAGTCGAACGAATACGGTGGCCGCGGAAGGAGCTCAAGGGTGAGGGTCATGTGCTCAGTGTCTTTAAGAGCCAGGCGTAGGCACGTTTCAGTCGGGCGGTACTATACCTCAGTTGTACGAGCCCTAACCCCGAATCCCCAGAACCCAATCCCTTTCCTAAATCACTTCCTCTTCTCTCAACTTGGCCACATCTTCCCACGAATAGTCGAGCAGCTCGGTGAGGATCCGCTCGGTGTGCTCGCCGAACTCCGGGGCCGCGCCTTTAGGGTCGCCCGGGGTCTTGCTTAAGCGCACAGGCACGCCGACTAACTGCGTTTTGCCGATACGGGGATGCTCGTAATCGACAATATATTCGTTGGCGAGCATCTGTTCGTCAGTGGGCAGGTCAGCAATGGTGTTAACTACGGTGTAAATGAAGTCTCCGCCTTCCTTGAGGGCCTGCATCCAGGCGTCTCGGGGCCGCGAGGCAAACGCGGCATCCAGAATGGGGATGAGCTCTTTGGCGTTGTCGGCCCGGTCTCCCATGGTCGCAAAGCGGGGGTCGTCCAGGACGTGCTCAATGCCCAGGACTGTACAGAAATCAGACCAGTAGCGGTCCTGCTGCGGCATGGCCAGACAGATCCACTTGCCATCGCCGCATTTGTAATGGTTCCACAGCGGGCTCGGTGCCGCGGCGCGCGGCATGCGCTTAAACTCCTTGCCGAGAATGGCTTTACACGCCACGTTAAGCCCTTGGAGTGCGGTCATGCTGCCCAGATGAGAGATATCGACCTCCTGACCCATGCCATATTTTTCGCGCGCCAGCAGGGCGGCCATGACACCGTAGGCCAGCATGATAGCGCCCATCTGATCGGCGATGCCGCCTGCAATGCTGAGGGGTTCCATCTGGGGCTCACCCACTGCGGTCATAATACCTGAGCGCGCCAGCCCCATATAGTCAAAAGAGGGTTCACCGGAATCCGGCCCAAACGGACCGTAGCCGGTGGCACTGGCGTAGATGAGTTGTGGGTTGCGCTCAGAGAGCGCCGCGTAGCCGATGCCTAACTTGTCTGACACGCCTTTCCGAAAGTTCTGGACAAAGACGTCGGATTTCTCAGCTAATTGGTAGACAATCTCTATAGCCTTGGGGTTTTTGAGATCAAGGGTGAGGCTCTGCTTATGCCGGTTATTGGCCTCAAAATAGAAATTCGGGCCGCTCGTCGCCCCAACGAGTGCACCCGCGATGCTGAGCACGCCCCGGCCTGGGTCCCCTCCGACTCGCTCCTCGATCTTGATGACTTCGGCGCCCAGGTCAGCCAACATCATGGTTGATACCGGCCCTTGTTGCCAAATTGTCCAGTCAATAATACGAACGCCATCTAACGGTCGCTTCATAGCTTCCCCTCCTGATGGAATAGCTGTGGTGACAGAGCTGAGGTAGACGGACTGTAGCATAGGCCGGGCGGAGAACAAAGGAATTGAATGAGAAAGGCAAGCCACGTCTGAAGGGGGACACAGACTTGCACTCTTGCCTGCGTATGCAGAAGACGGTATAGAAAGGCGGCCTACGAAACGGGAGCATATCACTAACCATGCGTATTGATTTCCACGTTCATACCACACGCGGGAGCTCTGACAGCAATCTTGACCCCTTGCTGATGATCGACCAGGCGCACACCATCGGCTTAGAGGGGATTTGCATCACCGAGCACGACAATGCCTGGACAGACCCGGAAATCGAGGAGTATGCCCGTGAACGCGGGGTGACATTATTTCTGGGGATTGAGGTCACAACCGAATGGGGCCATGTCGGAGCCTTTGGCCTCGACCGCTATGTCGGCGGTATTTATAAGGTCAAAGAGTTACGGCGCATTATCGATGAGGTCGATGGTTTTCTGATTGCCAACCACCCGTTTCGCTACAAGCTCGACCCACGTTTCCAGTTTATCCATAAAACCACCCCGATCGACCAAGCCAATCCCGTGTCGGGGAGTCAAGCCCTCGAAGTGCTGGACTATGTAGACGCCATTGAAGTGGTAAACGGTGCTTGCTCAGAAGAAGAAAATCGGTACGCCCAGGCGGTAGCCGAGCATGTCGGGTGCAAGCGCATTGGCGGCAGTGACAGCCACTCTGTATCGTCCATCGGCTGCGCGGTCACGATTTTCGAGCGTCCCCTCTCCACCACGCGAGAGCTCATTGATGAGCTCAAAGCCGGACGGTACTCCACCGGCCAGGGGCTGAACACTGGCGATCTGCGCGAGTTCCCATAGCCAGCGTTATTTCCCGTAGACCGCGAGTACGAGGCACTGCGACCATGACACGCCCGAAAGCCTTAACCATTGCCGGGTCGGATAGTGGAGGCGGGGCTGGTATTCAGGCCGATCTCAAAACCTTTATGGCGCGCGGTGTATATGGCCTGAGTGTGCTGACTGCGGTGACTGCCCAAAACACGTTGGGCGTCCAGGCTGTTGTTGAGCTCCCGTCCGATTTTGTCGCGCAGGAGTTCGATAGCGTGTTCGGCGATATGCAAATCCAGGCGGCAAAGACCGGCATGCTGTCATCCATCCCCCTCGTCGAGGTAGTGAGTCGCAAGATAGCAGAACATGGCGTCCGCAAGCTGGTCGTTGACCCGGTAATGGTCGCCAAAGGAGGCCACGCTCTTCTCCAAGCAGACGCCCGCCAGACTCTGACCGAGAAACTGCTCCCCCTGGCATTTGTAGTGACACCCAATCTGCATGAAGCCGGGCTGCTGTCTGGCATGACAGTGGTCCGTCGGTCCGATATGGAAGAGGCGGCCCGCCGTATTAAAACCTTAGGACCAGCCTATGTGGTGGTCAAAGGCGGCCACCTCGAAGAAGATGCCTGTGATCTGCTGTTTGACGGCAATACTTTTCGGGCCTACTCCTGCCAGAAAATAGACACCGTGTGTACGCATGGAGCGGGCTGTACCTTCTCGGCCGCGATCACGGCCGAGCTGGCTAAAGACGAAACGGTCGAGAAGGCGGTCGCGCACGCGAAAGACTTTGTGACGCGCGCGATCTCCGCTGGGTTCCGGATCGGACACGGGCATGCTCCGCTGAATCATCAAGTTGATCTGTAAGACGAACCGACCGTGCTTATGCGGGCCTTGTGGCCTACATCCTGCTGGATTTGGGACTGCGAGGGACCCGTGCCTTGTGGCCCCCCAGAGCCTTAGATAGAATGCAGCCCCTTATTTTATGAGTGAATCTTCAAAAACTTCCGTTCAAAAACAGACCGAGGGACGAGTCCGGCCAGAACCGCAGTCCGTACAGCCGCCCGGGCGCCACCTGCTCGAAGACATTGACGCCCTCTCCTCTCAGGCCCACGACTTACGAGGCACGCTGCAGGAAATTACCAAAATCATTACCCAGCGCATGGGGACCGATGTCTGTTCGCTCTATCTCTTGGATTCCAAGGGGGAGCGGTTGACGCTTTGGGCAACGACCGGTTTGGACCAGACGGCCGTCGGAAAGGTCAGCCTGGACAAACATGAAGGGCTGACGGGCCTCGTGGTTGAAACCAGGGAGCCTGTTGTCGCCCCTGATGCCATGGCGCACGAACGGAATAAATACTTTCCGGAAACCGGAGAGGAGCGCTTCCATTCATTTTTGGGCTTGCCGATGAGCGACAAGGATACAATGCTTGGCGTACTCATAGTCCAGAGTCGGAGTCGTCGCCGTTTTCCGCAGACAGAGGTCCGCCTGCTCAGAACGATTGCCACCCAGGTTGCGGGCATCATCATTCAAGCCCGTGTGCAGGACTCACTCGAAACACAGGAACGAGAGCGTCAGGATTATCGGGCACGCATGTTGGCGGCCATTCAACGCCCGAGCGCCTATGAGCGCAGGCGGGCACGGCAAACGGAGAGGCCGGGGCGGGCGAGCCGTGTACGTCTGACCGGAGTCAATGCTTCGCCTGGAATCGGCTCCGGGCAGGCTCACCTTGTCCACCCAGTTGTTCGTCTTGACGCGATTGAAGAGCATCGTACTGAAAATCCAGACGCAGAGCGCCAACGCCTGCACGCCGCTCTGACGCGATCGATTCAGGAAATTGATGCGCTCAAAGAGCGCGTCCAGGAGCGCCTGCCAGAGATCGATCGGGCGATTTTTGATGTGCATCGCATGATGCTGGAAGATGCGGCGTTTATCGAAAAGATTGAAACACAGATCCAGGATGGCTATGCCGCAGATACCGCTCTGAAGAAAGTCACGGAGGGCTATGTCGAGACGCTGGAGCGGACAGGCGGTGAGCATCTGCGTGACCGAGCAGCCGATGTGCGCGATATCGGCCAGCGTGTCCTCCGCCATCTGCTTGGCCTGGAAGAGAAAAGCGGACCACAAGGGGAGAATCTGATTCTTGTGGCGGACGATCTCTCTCTGTCTGACCTCTGCCGAGTGGACCATCGGCAGTTGAAGGGAGTCGTCCTCGCCAACGGAGGCGCAACCTCACATACCTCTATTCTGGCGAAGTCCTTTGAAATTCCAACCGTTGTTGGGGTGGAGCACGCTGCCGTTATCCAGCAAGGCGATGCGGTGATTGTAGACGGGAATGCTGGGGTGGCCTATGTGAATCCTGGTGCTGAAATCGTTCGTGAGTATAGCCGCTTTGACCGCGAGTATCGCGCGTTTAACCGGAATCTCGAAGAAATTCACGACCTCCCCGCAGAAACGCAGGACGGGGTGCGTGTTGCGCTCGGAGCCAATGTCGGCTTGCTGAGCGACGTTGATTTTGCCCAGCGCCACGGAGCCGAAAGCGTTGGGCTCTACCGGACCGAAGTCCCGTTCCTGACCTATAGTGATTTCCCGGACGAAGAGACCCAGTTAGCGCTGTATCAAAGAGTGTTGACTGGCATGGCGGGTAAGCCGGTCACCATCCGCACCTTGGATCTCGGACCCGATAAATATCCGCCCTATATGAAGCTGCCCCAAGAAGATAATCCCTTCTTAGGCTGGCGCTCGATTCGGATCTCTTTGGAGATGGCCGACCTCTTTAAGGTGCAGCTGCGTGCTATATTACGCGCCGGAGTGCATGGACCGGTTCGCATTTTATTTCCCATGATTTCCAGCGCAGAAGAACTCCTCCAAGTCAAGAACCTGCTGGCGCGGGCAAAGGATGAATTACAACGAGAGGGAAAACCGTTCGACCCGTTGATGCCGGTCGGCATGATGGTTGAGGTGCCCGCAGCAGTATGGTTAGCAGACCGGCTCGCTCAGGAAGTGGATTTCTTTAGCATTGGGACGAATGACCTCATTCAGTATCTGCTTGCGGTAGACCGGAATAACCGCAAGGTCGCATCTCTCTATGAGCCTCTCCATCCGGCTGTCTTGAATGCCATAGCCACTACCGTCCGCGCTGCACAACACGCCGGGAAACGAGTCAGTATGTGCGGAGAAATGGCCTCCGATCCGCTATGTACACTCGTGCTACTCGGTATCGGGTTGGACGAACTCAGTATGGAGCCGTTCTTTGTCCCGGTTATCAAACGTCTCATTCGTTCGCTCTCCTATACAGACGCCCAATCTCTCACTCAGGAGGTTATTCAACTCGGAACGGCTCGCGAGGTGAAAGGCCGCCTGTTTTCCACGCTCAAAGATCTCGGCATGATCGAACTGGTCGAGATGTATCGCTAGATTACGGCTGTTTTTGCCTGATTTTATTGACATTCCCAGGCTTGACGGATAAAAACTGAAGAAGGGAATTCGGCTCTGAGTGCGACACTCACTTTTCTCTTTTTTGCCCGGAGTCGGACATCTCATGTTGTGATTGTGGAAGGAGGATGAGAGGAGGACACGGGTAGAAGAAGTGACCAATTAGTAGAGGAGTAGATACGCAAATAGTGAGTCGGAGGCGCTTTGTGGCAAGACCTCTCGACTTCTGGTGTGGGATGTAGTGTAGAACCCTATCGGGTGAGGAGGTTGGTAGCATGACGAAGACCGAGATGGTGAAAAAACTTGGTGAGACGTGGGGAGAAGACTCGAACCGCGCCGCAGCCGCTAAGCTGGATTCCTTTGTGGAGTTCATCACAAAAACGGTCAAAAAAGATAAAGAGCTGAAAATTCCCAACTTGGGGACCTTTCGGCTCCGTCAGTTGAAGCGCCGCAAGGGACGCAACCCGCAGACCGGGGAGCAGATCACTATTCCGGCTCGGAAAAAAGTTGCCTTTACACCGGCAAAAGTGTTCAAGGAATCCATTCTCGGCCCCGCAAGGAAGACAGCGGCAAAGAAGACGGCAGCAAAGAAAGTCGCCCGCAAGAAACGAGCCTGACGATTCTTGTATCCGCGGATATTCTGGCCCTCTTTTCTCCTCTTCCGGGCCCGATTAAGGGACGTCTCTGGCGTCCCTTTCTTTTTTCATGAGCTACGCAGTCAAAGAAATTTTTTATACCCTCCAGGGCGAAGGCACTCACACCGGCCGGCCGGCAGTCTTCTGTCGTTTTACCGGATGCAATTTATGGTCAGGGCTGGAGAAGGACCGGGCTACGGCGGTCTGTCAGTTCTGTGATACCGATTTCGTTGGGACGGACGGCTCCGGGGGCGGGCGTTTCGTATCCGCTCGCGATCTGGCTGGGGCTGTTGCTGCCACATGGCCGGCTCAGCGTGCTCCTCACGGTGTCCCGTTTGTCGTGTGTACAGGCGGCGAACCCTTGCTCCAGCTTGATGCGGCGCTTGTTGAGGCCCTGCATGCAGAAGGATTTAAGATTGCTATTGAGACAAATGGAACGCTGCTTCCGCCACCGGGCATTGACTGGATCTGTGTCAGTCCCAAGGCTGGCTCGACCCTCGCCCTCAGGCAGGGCAGTGAACTGAAGCTCGTCTTTCCCCAGTACGGTGCCGAGCCGGAGCTCTTTGCTCACCTCGATTTCCAAGAGTTTTTCCTGCAACCAATGGATGGTCCTGAGCGAGAGCGCAATACCCAATTGGCGCTGCAGTACTGTCTTGCTCACCCGCGGTGGCGACTTAGCCTGCAAACGCATAAGCTGCTCGGGATCCCGTAGTCCGACAACGCCCAGCAGTACGATCGAGAAGACCTTGTGAGAGACGACCCCGGCCAACAAGAAAAGCTCCTGCGGCTTGTCGCACAGCAAGCCGCCCGACAGGGAAAAAGTGTTGCCCGTTATCTCCGAGAACTACAAACGAAGGTCTCACGACAAGAACGCGTTTCAGTTCGAGGTGCAGAACCTCGACAGCAGGAGTCCCGCGCGAAATATGTAACGCTGACTCGTAGAGAGGTTGAGCGGTTCTTTGCCCAGATCACAGACGAGCGCGACCGTGCGCTGTTTGCCGCCATGTATGCTTTTGGACTGCGCGCCTCTGAGGTTGGTCTCTTACTGCGCGAGCACGTCGACTTTCACACTCGCCGCATTCATATCCCCCGCCTCAAGAGCGGCGTCGCCGGAGAGAAACAGATGGCCGCAGAATATCTGCATCTGCTCCGAGCATATCTGCAAAATCGGAGTGACGCCCTGCCCTACCTCTTTCCGTCGCGGAACGCGCGCCCGGTCAGTCGCCAGCGTATTGATCGACTCTTCCGCATGTACGCAGAGCAGGCCAAGCTTCCGCCGTCGAAACGCCACAGCCACTGTTTACGCCATTCCGTTGCTGCCCATCTTCTTGAGGACGGATATGCACTAGAGGAAGTGCAGGCGCATTTGGGGCATAAATCCATTCACTCAACAGTCGTCTATACGAAAACCTCGGTACCACGCCGCCGCCCGCTCTCCGTACGTATCCAACCGTCCGAAAGCACGCGAACAATAGCGCGAGTGATAAAAAAGTCGGGGCCAGGCTAAGCCGTCCTCATCGTATCCAGGAGGGGACGGTGCGCCCGCATGAACGAGTCAAAATTTTTATTGTGACCCCTTGACTCGGAGCCGATCGTCCTTACGTTTGTCTTGTGTCAGACAGTAACCCAAACCCACAGGAGGTAGAGACAATGAGACGAGAACTGAGTGTATGGCGAGGCCCGTTTGGAACGATGCACCCCTGGCGACATGACCTGGAGTCTGTTGTCAACGATTTTTTCTCTTCCCGCGGCTGGCCGGCAGCACGCACTGGAATGCCCTCGGAAGGGTCGTTCAGGATTGACAGTTATGTGGACGACACCCGGCTGCATATCAAGGCGGATTTACCCGGAGTGGAGCCCAAGGATGTTGAGATTGCGCTGGACGGCAACCGACTGACGGTCAAGGGTGAGCGCAAGGCAGAGCACGAGGACAAGAACGGCGGATACTTTCATCAAGAGCGTTCGTACGGCTCGTTTGCCCGGTCATTTGTTTTGCCGAAGGGCATAGACGTGGAGAAGATCGAAGCGACCACCAAGAACGGCACGCTCGAAGTCGTGGTGCCCTTCCCGGAAGAGGTTAAGCCGAAACGTATTTCAATCGATGTGAAACCTGAAATCGCGACTGATGCAGCCGCAGACTGATTGCTGCCCTCCTTTCTCTCCATGCGTTGGGGGCTCCTCCGGGAGCCCCCATTTTTTCAAACGGTTGGACATGGAGCCTAGCCGCGTTCCTCTAACCACCGATTAAAGCCTTCCGGCGTATTGCCATACGGCAGGCCGGCCGCATAGTAATCCTCAAGCAGGCGCATATCGTTTTCCGAGAGCGTCAGAAAGCCACGCTGCTTTTGCTCCTCCTTCCGCCACGCCCGGTCCAGCATCTCCCGAATTTCACGGTCACGGTCGCTCATTTTCTCCTCGCTTTGTAGAGACTCTGTACACTCCCCCTCCTCCACTTTTACCTGATAACACCATCGACACCAGAAATCACTTCTCGTACATTACCCCTGTGAAGATTTTCACGACTTTTGTATGGTTCTTGCGCGGCACAAACGAGACGCGGCCACGCATACGGACGCTCACGGAGGGAGAAAGTCATGGAACTGACCTCGTTTTCGGCTACGACGCTGGCTCGATTTATTCGGACAAATCTCGTCTCTTCGGTTGCTGTGGTGGATGCGCATCTGGCCCGCCTCGAAACAGCCAATCCAAAGCTCAACGCCGTTGTACAGATTCAGGCCGAAGCGGCGCGACGACAGGCGCGGGAGGCCGACGAAGCCGTCTCGCGGGGAGAACGTCTCGGCCCACTGCACGGTATCCCCATCACGCTCAAGGATTCGTTAGACACCGCCGACATGGTCAGTACCTGGGGAACAGCGGGGCGAGCCGATTTTACTCCTGAGCACGACGCTACAGTGGTGACGCGTCTGCGTGCCGCAGGAGCCATCATCCTGGGCAAAACCAATACGCCGGAGTTCACCCTGGCGGGGATTACGGATAATGCTGTCTATGGCCGGACAAATAATCCGTATGATGTGGAGCGGTCGCCCGCGGGCAGTAGTGGGGGAGCCGGGGCGATTCTTGCGGCGGGCGGCTCGGCGCTCGACCTGGGGAGCGACACGGGCGGCAGCATTCGCATGCCGTCCCACTACTGCGGTATTGCCGGTATCAAACCCACCTCGGGCCGCGTGCCCCGCACCGGGCATGCCATTTCCTTTGAGGTCGGCGCCCTGGATGCCTTCACCCAGATTGGCCCCATGGCGCGACATGTCGAAGACCTGGGCCTGACCTTGTCCATTATTGCCGGTCCGGATGGACACGATCCCGCGGTCGTGCCGGCTCCGCTGGGAGACCCCCAAGACGTGAGCGTGAGAGACCTGAGGATCGCCTTCTTCACGGATAACGGGATCAAATCCCCGAGCCCGGACACCGTCAGCACCGTTCGAGCCGCGGCCGGCGTACTTGCCGACCATGGCGTCTCGGTCACGGAAGATCGACCGCAGGGTGTGAGCGACGCCGAGCGGCTGTGGTACAGTCTCTATCTCGCGGATGGAGGAGCCTGGATACGTCAGCTTATCCGTGCGGCCGGGACTGAGCACATGTCCTCTGCCCTGGATTGGATGCAAACGGCTCAGCCAGTATCGCTCCCGGAGTTTACCCAGGAACTGAGCAGATGGAATGTCTACCGGAGTGAAATGTTGGCGTTTATGGAGCCCTACGATGTGCTGCTGTGTCCTGTCAGCGCCACACCCGCCACGCGCCACAACGATCCCGACGGCCCGGATTTTACCTACACGTTCGCCCACAATCTGACCGGCTGGCCGGGCGCAGTCGTGCGCTGTGGGACGTCAGCTGAGGGTTTACCGATTGGGGTCCAGCTCGTCGCCCATCCGTGGCGTGAGGATGTCGCCCTGGCCGTCGCCCACTATCTGGAGACGAATCTTGGCGGTTGGCAAAGCCCGTCTGTGTAACGTTGGGGCTGCCTTTTAGGCCGGCGGAGAGCCTTAACGCCCCTGCTCGCTCACCTCAAACACCAGCCGTCCGGCCGCCTCCTGGGCCTGGATGCGGGTCACAACCTCAGGAGGAATATGGAGCAGACGCTCCTCAGGGAATTTTTCTTCCTCCAGGGCAGGTCGTAAAAAAAAGAGGTCGGGGGAAGACACCTGGGCTTGGGTTTTGACAGAAGAATCAAGATACCACTGTCGGCGCATAAAATCCGGGCTAAAGAAAATAGCGACCTCCTGAGGCTTCCAGGCTGTTACCCGGTGACCGTCGTTCACAAAATAGGACATCAGGTCATCGGCAATATCCCAATACACGGTAAACAGCGATCCATACCCCCGCTCCCCCAGGGCCGAATTAAAAAGTTCAGCGAGTCTGACCTCGATGTAGCCGAGATTCCCGTCGGGACCGTATTTCTCGATGCGTAGCGGGAAAAAAGAATGTTCTTCCAGCCAAAACAAGAGCCGCGGTACGTAGTAATTGGGCAGCCATTCGGGGCGGGCTCTGGCTTCCACAACATAGCACCTGACCCCGCCCTCGGCCGTATAATATCGATAGCTGTCGCCCATGAGCTTGAGCTCAGCCGTCCGCCGCTCTTGAAACTGACCGGTCTGCCCATTCCGCAACATGACGCTAGGTCGCGTATTGGGAAAGCGCACAGTTTGGTACAGAGTATCCAGACCCAGCACCCGCCAAGAAAACTCCCAGGCGTCGCGTCCATACGTATCGTCAGGCGTGAACGCCATATTGGGTATCTTGCCCTGCCGCCGACGGGGCACGTCATGACGAACCCGGCGCTTGGCCTGCGAGTACCGGAACCGTTCTTCTTTCTTGATGAATTCTTTCCCGGTGCGATAACGGATTGAGAGTCGTTGCGAACCTTCTGCGGCGGCGGGAGCAGTACGCTGACTGAGATACCGGTAGATTTCTTCGCCAGGCTTGAGAGCGAGTTCTGCTCCCACACCTGTCGCGCTTGAGTGATAGGCCAAAAAATTGGTGGTACTGCCCGGGTTGAGGAGTACACCCTGGGTGGAAATCGACGAGAACGCCCTGGCAAATACGGCCGACCAACGCGGATAGAAGGTAAACTCCATGAGCCGATAGCCCATCTCCTCAGCCGTATAGGGCGGCGTAAAAGGATAGGGCTCAGCCGGCAGATACGGCACCTGGGGATGGCGAGGGGTGTCAGTCGCGAGGTCCAGCTTCTGCCGTTCCTGCGGTGAGAGGTCTGCGACCGTTTTCCAGGTGCGCTTCCGAGAGCTGTTAGTCTCTTCAGCAACGGCGGAGAGCGTCGACCCGAGAGTCAGGATGAGAGCCGCAAGCAGCCAGCAGGACAGGCGCGAGACCATGAAGCGTAATTAAACATACGACGAGAGGATTGCCTAGCTTTTCGTAATATTGGTCGCGTGCTCATTTGACGCAACCTCGGAACATCAGTTACTCTTGACGCCGCTCACCGCGGCAGAAAGCAGCAACAGCGACAAAACCTGATTGGGAGGTTCAGCTTGGCGTCAACCCCTGTCAACGACCACATCCGCTACGAACCGGACGAGCAGTGCGCGCCACTCTCGTCCTTCATCGTCGGCATACAGGGCATCATGCTGGTGCTGCCGCCCGCCATTTCGATCGTGGTCATCAATGTTCTGGCGGCCGGCCAGGGCGAAGAATACCTCACTTGGGCAGTATTCTCGGCGCTGATCATCGTCGGGATAGTCACCGCGTTGCAAGCCTCCAAACTAGGTCGATTGGGCGCGGGACATCTGGTCGTCGTGGGAGTGACGCCCAACTATATCGCGTTGTCGGTGCTCGCCCTGAATGAGGGCGGGCCAGCGATGCTGGCAAGCCTGATGGTTGCGTCTGCGCTCTTTTTCTTTGCGATAGCGACATGGCTTCCGCAACTGCGGCGCGTGATAACGCCGACCGTGTCGGGCACGGTGCTGATGCTGATAGCCGTGATGGTGCTACCTATCTGTTTGGATCGATTCAGGGAAGTACCGGAGGGCGCACCGGCATTCGCCGGGCCATGCGTCGCGGCGGTCACGCTGATGGTATCCACGGCGCTGATACTACGCGCCCCGCCGCGCTGGCGTCCGTGGTCCATGTTGATCGGATTCGTGTCCGGCTGCATGGCCGCTGCCCTGCTGGGGGTGTATGACCTGGAGCGACTGTACACAGCACCGTGGGTTGGCATTCCCCAAGTCGGTTTCCAAGGGTTGGACCTGACACCGGATGCCGGGTTCTGGGGACTGCTGCCGATGTTCCTGATTGTCACCCTGGTGCAGGCGATCAAGGGCATTGGAGACAATGTGGTGATTCAACGGGTGTCGCGGCGTAGACCGAGGACGACCGATTTCCGGCTGCTACAAGGCTCGCTCTACGCAAATGGGGTGGGCATTTTGCTATCGGGTCTTGCGGGAACGCCCCCGGCATCGCCGTATTCGTCATTTACGGCATCGGTCGTGAACATGACGGGGGTCGCCGCGCGCAATGTGGGATACGCCATAGCAGTCATACTTCTGGTACTGGCATTGATTCCAAAGTTTACCGGCGCGCTACTCACGATACCCAGCCCGGTGATGGGCGCATTCCTACTGACTGCTCTCGGGATATTCTTTGTCGAGGGAGTACAGACTATCACGCGGGACGGACTCGACGCTCAAAAGTCCCTGGTGGTGGGAGTGTCGTTTGCGATTGGCGCTGGGTTGCTGCAGCAGAATATTATTGAGGACTTGCTGGGACATCCGTGGGGAATGCTGCTCGGCAACGGCATAACAGTGGGCGCGGCAACGGCGATTGCACTCAACGTCTTCCTGAATGTCACCAGCGCACGTCCCAAGCGGCTGGAGACTCGACTGGACTTTTCCAACCTGCCCCGAATTGACGCATTCATACGGGAAGTCGCCGCCGATATGGGCTGGAGCGAGGCAGCGATCCAACGGCTGCGTTCGGCGGGCGAGGAGACGCTGTCGAGCCTGTTACAGCCGGGCAACGAATATCCCGCGGACAGTGGGACGGACAAGACACCGCGCCTGATCATAGCCGCGCGTCCCGCTGGCGGGGCGGTGGAGATGGAATTCGTCTCGGCGCTGGAGGACGAGGAGAACCTGGAGGACCGTCTCGCGTATCTGAACGAAGAGGACGAAAGCGTAGATGAGAGGGAGATATCGTTCCGCCTGCTGCGTCATTATGCCGCATCGGTGCGCCACCAGAAATATCAGGGGATGGACATCATTACGGTGCGGGTCGAAGCGTAACGACGGCTTGGATTGGCGAGCCAACGCAAGGCAAGGATCGAGTTACGCAGTGATAATCGGCTCGATGAACTCAAGCATGGCCTTGGCGCATTCCTGTGGCTTTTCCAAGAGAAGAAAGTGCGTCGCGTCTGGCAAGAAGTCGTAATCGACGGTGAAGATATCACTCAGATCGAGCGTCGGCAGGTATGAGTATGGCAGAGTCGGGTCAGCCCCGATGACTTTGATCGGACAGCGAAGCGCCTGAAAGTCCACGAGCACGGCAAAGGGGGTGGCGTAGTCTATGATCTGCGCCTCATACTCAGGCGGGCAGCATAGCTCATACCCTTCTCCATCCGTACGCTCACGCAGGGTTGTTCTGGCAAAAAGATCGAATACCCCCGGCAGCATATGCTTGAAGGTTGGCACGTAGGTAAGAAGCTCCGCCAATTGTTGCGGGGTTTGAAATCGATTCGTGCGCCGGCGGGTCATTTTGGCCAAGCGTATGGCGATATCCTCAAAATCCTTATAGCTACGGCCAGGCTTGCAGAGCGGTGGGTCGAACAGGACGAGGGCAGCAAAGTTGCTGCCCTTGTTGGGTGACAGTAGCGTCGACAGAGCCGAAATCGAGTGGAACACGCCTATTCTGGGCTTCGGTCCATAGTGGCGGTCGAGAGCCTCAAGAATGATGTCGTGGTCCTGAGCCAATGTTGGAACATTATGGTTTTGGAGATTGCCGACCGGGTTCCAGCCATGGTTTCTGAGGTCGTAGATTATCAGGTCGAAATCGTCGGTCAGGAGCGACCAGAAAGGATAATACAGATCGATTGCGAGACCGTTACCGTGACTCAGAACGAGCCGCGGGCCTGACGGGTTTCCATGTTGCCGCAGCGTAATGACGGTGTCGTCGTCCACGCGCACATCGTGAGTGGAAAGCGGCTCAGGGACCTCCCATACGATTTCTGAAGTCATTGGCAACCCCATCTTCTTTCTGACACGTCACCGTTCAGCCGCTGTCATGACTGGTCGCCCAATTGGGACGGGAAAAGCTCGTGCGCGATGGCTGCGGAGAACTCCTCGTTGCCAATGTATTCGACGCGCCAATGTACTTCCGGCAGCTGTGGGAAGCAAAATATGCTCATCCTCCCCTGATACAAGACTGGCGGCACTTCAAACCGGGATACATCAAAAGAAAAGCCCATACCAAGAGCCTTGATCAGGGCTTCCTTGATGGTCCAGAGTCTGAAGAATAGCTGAACCCTATCGCATCCACGCACGCATGCAAGGGCGGACTGTTCATGAGGACCAAACACGGCTTCACCCAGTTCGTCAAAATCCCTCCGGGCGATGCGCTCCTCCACATCCACGCCCAACCGTCCATGGGGAGCAAAAGCTATCAAGCCATGCTTTCCACTGTGACTGAGGTTAAATCTGATAGCCGGCGGCGCCTCGTCCACTAGCGCGAACGGCTTCCCGTAGGAGGATGAGCCGAAGCTGAGGCGTTCATTGCTGCAACCGATTTGGCTGCATAAGACAGCCCGAAGCGCAGCACGACATAGAGCAAACCTGCGACGAGGGCCTGGGAGCGGATATTGGCGCCAGCGCGTCCGTTCTTCCTCGTTCAGCCATAACGCAGATGACGCCTCACGGCTGGCATGAGGCGTCAGGTCAACATGTATGACAGTGGCGGAGCCGACTTCACGGAAAGAACTCCACCAGCATCTTGCAGCGGAAGTGGACATCAGATGCCGGTTACCTCCGCAGGAGTGGGGGTTAAGCGGCGTTGGCCTCCAAGTACGCGATCAAGTCCCCAATGTTCCGCATCTCCGCGCCCTTTTCAGGAGTGAGTGGGACATTGAACTCCTGTGCGATCACTTTGCCGAATGCCACTATATCCAGAGAGGAAAGACCGAGGTCAAAAAGGCTCTTGCTCGGGTCCAGCAATTTGCCTATTGGCTGTCCATCAACTTCCAAGTTTTCGTCCGCGAGTTGTTTCAGGCGTTCTTCAATTGAAGCCATAATATAGTCCTCCATTCAGGGGTTTAGAATAATATGGCCAGTATCAATAACAAGTACTCACGTCAATCGAATTTCCTGAATTTTTCTCCGTGACACGGCACCTCAATTACACCCAGTGGCGCCGCCGCTGGAACGGATAGCTCGGCAGCGAGATGCGGCGGCGCAACTCCCCGGCGAACATGCCCTCAAAGGAAAGCGCCAGTCCTGCCTCGTATGCCCCCGCAACCGCTTCCACGAAACCAGTACTGCTCTCCTCTGAATCCTCGTCGGATGGCCGCATCAAGCTCGCAAGCACCAATGGTGAGGAGGCAGCTTCCTCTCCGTCCGACGAGTCCGGCCATTCAAGACTCACCTGCGGCCCCAATACCGCGTCGGGGCCAATCTCCACCACTGCATCCACTCCCAACTCGGCAAGCGTGGAGACACCTGTGCTGAACACCGCAGTCTCGCGCGCCTGCGTGCGCCAGTACGTCCCGTCGAGTGGACTGTCCGCATCCATAACTCGCCCCGTAACGCCGCTCACCAGAGTCAGGGAGGGCGGCGAGACCACACTCTCTGCAAATGCCGCTTCCAGACCGTTCAGAGACTGGTTCGGGTCCACTCCCGGCAGCGCCGCCATCAGCGTGCCGCGAGTCAAGGCGAAACGCAATCCGTCCTCCAAGGTGAAGACTCCCGCAGCCTGCGCCGCGGCAATCTCACCCGTGCCATGCCCCAGCGCGACATGTGGGCGAATCCCGACGCTCGCCCACAGTGCCGTCAGCGCACATTCCAGTGCGTAGAGGGCCGGCTGCGCCCAAGCCGTGTCATTCAAATCGCCTGTTGCTTCGGTACGCCCGAACATCACATCCAGCAGCGACTCCCCCTTGTCAGCGCGCACCACGGCATCACAGTGGTCCAAAACAGCACGCACGACCGGCTCGCTATCGTACAAAGCTTCACCCATGCCAACCCACTGGCTGCCCTCGCCTGTGTACACGAACGCAATTCTCGTTGCGGGCTGTGGTGCTGGATTATCGGCCGTAGCGTCGGTCTCCGCGAGTTTCGTCAGCCCTGCACGCAGAGACTGTGTGTTTCGGAACACCACACTCGCGCGATGGCCAAAATGGCTGCGTCCAACACTCGCCGCCCACGCCATGTCAGCAAGGACAGGCGCTTCAGTGTCTTCAGGCGACAACGCAGCAACGCGCTCGTCGAGCCACGAGAGATACTGTCCGGCCTGGGCTCGCAGGGCGCCGTCCGCCTTGCCCGACAACGGCAGGAAGCGCGCCGTGCGCTCCGTTAGTCCGTTCAGAGCCAGCGGCGGGTTCGCAACCGGTTCCGGCAAGGAAACAGACACCTGCCGCGCGGCGCCCGCAAACGACTGCATTCCAACGTGTGCACCGTCATCGTCTGCCGCGCTTCCGTAGCCTTCCACCACAATATGCGCGTTTGTGCCGGAAACACCGAACGCGCTCACTGCCGCGCGAGGCGGCCGGTCGGGATGGAGCGGCCAGGCGGTCTTTTCAGCAGTCACCTGCACGGGCAGTCGGTCCCAGTCGATTTGTGGATTCGGCTTCTTGAAGTGTAGATGTTTCGGAATGACGCCCTGCTTCATCGCCAGCACGGTCTTAATCAGACCGGCCGCGCCCGCTGCCGCCTCCAGATGTCCGATGTTTGACTTTACGGTGCCCAGCAGCAGCGGGCGGGCGGCGGCGCGCCCTCTACCGTATACCGAGCCGGCGGCGTGTACTTCAATCGCGTCGCCCAATTGGGAGCCCGTCGCGTGGGCTTCGAGATAGTCCACATCCGCCCCGGTGAGGCCCGCCTGAACAAGCGCCGCCTCCATCACACGCTCCTGTGCCGGGCCGTTCGGGACGGTCAATCCTGCGCTCGCCCCGTTCTGGTTAACGGCGGAACCCTTGATGACACCCCAGATACGGTCGCCGGCCGCCTCCGCCTCACTCAGCCGCTTCAAAACGACTATTCCACAGCCCTCGCCACGCACATAGCCGTCCGCAGACGCATCGAAGGGGCGGCATTGTCCACTTGGCGACAACATTCCCGCATCCATCATGAACCGGGAAACGCCGCGCGACAGCACCACCTGCACGCCTCCGGCGAGAGCCAGGTCCACCTCGCCCCGCTGGAGCCCGGCGACGGCTTGATGCACCGCGGCCAATGCCGAGGCACAGGCCATGTCGATGGCCATTGCCGGGCCTTCCAGACCCAGTGCGAATGCCACCCGTCCGACGGTTACGCTTGCGGTTGTGCCGAGATAGCTGTCCGTCTTGCCGCTGGCTCTGATCAAACTCTTGTATTCACCGCCGACAACCCCTGCGTACACTCCGGTACGGCTGCCCCGGAGTCCGTCAGGATCGATGCCAGCCTCTTCAAGAGCCTGCCAACTCGTTTCCAGCATCATCCGCTGTCGTGGGTCCATCAAGCGCGCTTCTATCGGCGCAATGCGAAAGAAGCGCGAGTCGAACCACTCAATGCCCTCAACAAACGCGCCGCGCAGGTAGGCTGAATCCTCAGCGTCAGGGTCTCCGACAGCACCACTCCATGGGCCGGTCCCCTGGCGTCCGTTGGTAATCCCGTCAGTGCCCGAGTCCAACAGATGCCAGTATTCGGAAAGGTCTTTTGCACGAGGGAAGCGGCACGCCATGCCGATTATCGCTATGCCGTCATCCTCGGTGGCGACGGACGCGCGGGGTGCCGGTGCAGCCGGCTCGGACATTGAAGTCGCCCCGCCGCTCTCACCAAGTTGACCGAGTTCGTCCGCCAGATAGTGGGCTAAGGTCGTAATGTCGGGGTAGTCGAAGATAGCCGTATTGGAGACGACATACTCGCCCGCGAATACGCGGTTGAGCCGGTTTCTCAGTTCCACCGCCATCAGTGAGTCCATCCCCAGATCGAAGAAGCCGACCGAGGTCGAGGGTGGGCTGGGCAGCCGCATCACCGCCTGGAGTTCCTTTTGCAGGAACGATACCAGGATACTCTCCGCATCAGTTCGCGGCGAGACGCGCAACTGTGCCAACACGTCTTCCGCTGATTCCGACGCTTCGTCAACATCGCTTGCGGATGCGGATAACAGATCCTCCAAGAACGGGGGAATATCATCGTGACCCGCCGCGAATGTCGGCCAGTCCACTACCGCCACCATGCCTGCCGGAGCATCCTGCCTCACCAGCGTTTCGAGTGCGCGCAGACCCTGCTGGGGCGTAATCCAGCCCGTGCCCACCGCCTCCAGTTGCCTTTCGATGCGCTCTCGCTGCTCCTCTGCTTCGCCAAGCCCCGACCAGGCTCCCCACGCGATCGTCTGCCCAGGCAGTCCGAGCGCGCGCCGATGGGCTGCGAGTTGATCAAGAAATGCGTTCGCCGCCGCGTGATTCGCCTGACCTGCATTACCCAGAACGCCAGTAATGCTGGAGAACAGGACGAATAAATCCAGGTCGCGCGGTGCGGTCGCGCGGTGCAGATGCCATGCACCCAGCATCTTCGGCCACAGTACCTGCTCAAAACTGTCCCAACTCTGATTCGTCAGCGTAGCATCGGACAGAACGCCTACGCTGTGAATGACGCCCGCGAGAGGCGGCAGCGTGGCATCGATACGCTCCAGCATCGCGTCCACCGCCGCCGTGTCCGTCACATCCGCGATCTCCACCTGCACCGTGACGTCGCGTTCGCGCAGGGCGTCGATGGCTTCCACGGCCTCGGGGTCGGGGTTGCGGCGACCGTTCAGCACGATTGCGCCCGCACCCCGTTCTGCCAGCCAGTCCGCCAGGGCACAGCCAATACCGCCCAATCCACCGGTCACCAGGTAGGTTCTGTCCTCCCGTAACCGTCCCCGCGCCAGGGGTGGCATGGTGAGGACATTCTTCCCGATGTGCCGGGCTGTACGCATGAAATCCATGGCTGATCCGGCTTCGGTCAGTGACCACCGGCTATGCACAAGCGGTTTCAACTCACCCGTCGCGAGTCGCTCCATGACACTCTTGAGGGCGTGACCCGGTAACGCAGGGTCGCGCTCTTTCAGGCCATCCAACTCCAGGATGGAGTAGGCTACATCCGGGCGCATCGCCGCCATCTCCTCCCTGCTCAGGATGTTCTGATTGGACATCTCCACAAAGCGGCCACCCTGCGCCAAACAGGACAAGCTCGTATCGATGAAACCTTCCCCCGTCAGACTATTCAGCACCACATGAACGCCTTCGCCGCCGGTGGCTTCCAGAATTTCCTGCCCGAATTTCGTCTGCCGGCTATCGAACACGTGCTTCACGCCGAGCGAGCGTAGATACGCCTGCTTCGGAGCACTCGTCGTGGCGAACACTTCCGCTCCAGCGGCATGTGCTAACTGGAGAGCTGCCAACCCCACGCCCCCTGATGCGGTATGGATTAGCACCCGGTCGCCGGCCTTTAGCCCCGCGAAATCGAACGATAACGCGGCCGATACAAACGCGGTCGGCACCGTCGCCAGCGCCGTGAGCGGAATCCCCGAAGGCACGGGCGTCACCAACTCCTCCCGCATGACCGCCTCTGACCTGAAGGTGCCGAAGGCGAATCCAGCCACGCGGTCGCCCACCGACACGCTCGACACGTCGGGAGCGATTTCGAGTATCCGGCCACACATCTCTCCGCCCAACGAGCCTTCTTCGATGACACCCAGCGCACGAAAAACATCCCACAGATTAAGCCCGGCGGCCTCGACCGCTACGCGAACTTCTCCCGGTTCCAAGGGACGCGTCGGCAAAGGCTCAACTTGCAACCCTTCCAAAGCGCCACCTTCATCGGGCGCAATCAGCCAATCCGGTTCGTCAGGCAAGGTCATCCGCTCAGTACTGGCCTCGCTACGCACCAGGCGGGCCACCTGGCGGATACCCCGACGGTACGCGATGTGAGTCTCAGGGTCGGGATGCAGCAGTTCATTGACAAGATCGGATAGCGGCACCGGTGCTCCGGGGTCCAAATCAATCATCCTGGGCTGCAAATGGGGCGCTTCCCGTGACACTACCTTACCAAAACCCCACAGCATCGCGCCTGCGAGTTCGCCGAGACGCTCCCGTTCCAGTGCCTGTGCGCCGCGCGTCACAAACCATACGCCGGCGGTGGGTGTGACGTCGGCGTCTGCAATACCCTGCGTTACCGCCAATGCGCTGGCCCCTGCCTGTTTCGCATCTTGTGCAAACTCAGCAGTCGTCGCTTGTGCCCCGTGACCATCCAGTGCTACGAGATGGACAATCCCTTTGAGCGGCATATCCTGAGGGAGACCTTGGAGCAGAGAGTGCCACGACTCGCGACGCTCCATCTCCACGGGTATCCTGACAACCCCAGCCCCTTCTTCCCCCGATTTCCCGTTCACCTGCGCTTCTTTGCCTGTTAGTAAGACTGTCTGGTTACAGGCGGCCAATTCCTCTGCTAGCCCTTCTGCCGTGCCGCCACAGTCGCCCACCAAGACCCATACTCCTGGCGCCTCCGTTACTTCCACCGGTCCCCGTGCTACGATTACGCCCCGGTCAGGCAGCCCGGTCGAGTCGGATTCTTCCGGTCCCAGTATCTCTACTTCCTCGAAACCTGCGTCGAGAAGCGCCCGTGTCCACACTTCCGGTCCCACCAGAGCGTGGTGGGTACGGTAGGTGTCGGCAAACCGCCACCAGCCGTCCAACTGTCCGAAAGCCATATCCAGCCAAGCCTCGCCGCGATGATTCTCAAGGGCTACGAGCAGACCCGACGGGGCAAGGAGATTCCGGCAGTGATTCAGCGTCTCCGGCAGGTAGCGCGTGGCGTGCAACACATTGGCAGCAATCACCAGATCGTATTCGTGCGGCTTAAAGCCCTGCGCCGCCGGGTCCACTTCGATATCCAGCACTCGGTATTCGATAGGCGCGTCGCTGTCGCTGAAACGTCTCTCCGCTTCCGCAAAAAAGCCCGCCGAGATGTCCGTATATGTGTAATCAAACCGCCCGGCCGGAAGCTCGGGCAACACCGTCGCCGTCGCCGACCCGACACCCGCTCCAACCTCCAATACGCGCAGCCTTCGACCTTCAGGCAGTTCGCCTACGAGTTTTGCAGCCGCTGCCCCAATCATGCTGTTAGCTGCTCGCCATACGGGCGCATCCCGGTACATATCGGCCGCACTCGGTTCTCCACTACTGAACAACAGCGTCAGGGGGTCCGCTCTGCCGAGCAGCACCTCTGACAGTGCACCGCCGCTCCGCCCAAACAGCCTGATCTCGGTGACACAGTGCGGGTGACGTGTAAGCATCTCGGTTGCAAAGGCTTCCGGGTCACTCGACAGTCCTTCAGGCAGAAGGTCATCTTGCCCGACTTTCACCATAAACCCTGCGCCCACCTCTTCCAGCACACCGGACATGGCCAGAATCTCCAGTATGCGGCGGAACAGCCGCTCGTGCTCCGCCACAACGTGCAATTCCTGCCGCAAGGCATCCGGCTCTATCGTTTCGCCCACCTTACGTTTCCAGCCCAACTGATCGAGAGCTGAGAGCGCATAGGACCGCGCCAAGCACTCCAGGTCCATATACGAGGCGGCTCTTTCTTCCGCTTCGACACCCTCCGCCGAAAGGAATTCGGAGTACGGTGTGGAACGGGCCGCTACGGTTGCCGGACTCGGAAGGAAATCTGCGGGCAGCATTGCGGGAGCAAGGAGTCTGTCGCGCCAGACGACTTCGTACAGCAGGTCTTGCAGGCCCTCCGTCGCGGAAAGCAGGGCCGTGCGGGTGGCGCGCTTCACCGTGTATCCGCTCAACCCGCCAAGCTCTATACCGTCCGGCGTGTAGAATTGCAGATCGCCGCTCAGCACTTCCGGCGTCTCGTTCCGCCCCTCGTCTCGCTCTGAGTCACGGTCGCTCTTCCGCAAACGGGCGTGGCAGATGAAGCGTTCAGGCAGCTGTTGCCTCAGCCACAAGCGTTCCCATCCGAAGGGCAGATAAGTGACCTCGTCGTCGCCTCCGGCGGATTGCCGCGCCGCCGAAAGGACTTGGAAACAGCCGTCAAGCAGAAGCGGATGCAGACCGATGCCGCTGCTGTCAACGGCTTCCGGCAGGGCGACCTCGCCAACCGCCTCGCCATTCGCCGCCCGGAGCGCCTGAAGCGTGCGGAACGTTGGGCCCAGGTTGATGCTGACGTCTGCCCGTGTGCGGTAGAACGCCGCGACATCCTGCGCAATCATGCCCGACTTCAATCCGTCCACATCGAGGCGACTGGCGGTCCCGCGCGGCCTGACACCCAGCGCCGCTGTGCCCTCTGCGTGCAGCGTCCAACCCTCTTCGGACGCGCCCTTGCTGAATATCTCAATATGCCGCGCGTTCCCGTTCTCGGATGCACTCAGTACAGCCTGGATTTTTCGTCCGCTCTGCTCGGCGTTGTCCTCATCCTCCTCCGCAAAGACCATCGCACTGTGCAGTTGCAAGTCCTCCACATCCACCGACTGCGCGCCTTCGGCGAGTGACGCCGCTGCCGCCATAGCGCCATACAACGCACCCGGCATGATCACCCGCCCGAAGGCGCGATGGTCGTTCAACCAGGACGGATCGGAAGGGAACATCTCCGTCTCGAACATCACCTCGCCACGTGGCGACTCGTGCCTTGTGCCCAGCAGCGGATGCCCGGCGGCCGCGTGCCTGCGCCGTGGCACCTCGACCCAGTGCCGCTCACGCTGGAAGGGATAGCCCGGCAGCCCAATCCTGCGCCGCTCTTCTCCCGCGAAAAGTCCCTCGAAGGCAAGCGGCAGCCCTGCCTCGTATGCGCCCGCAACGGCAGCCATGAAGTCTTCGTCGTATGTTGACGGCAGGGCATCCTTGGCCGGACGCAGCATACTCTCAAGGACGATGGGGTCTTGCGCACCATCCGCCACGTCAAACCAGACCAGAGACACCAGCGGGCCCAGCACGGCATGTGGACCCAGTTCGATGACCAGATCGACACCCAGTTCCGCCAGCGTGCCAATGCCTTTGCGAAACTGCACGGCCTGTCGCGCATGCCGACGCCAGTATTGGCCATCAAGCCTCTCGTCCGGTGCGACAACGCTACCCGTGACGTTGCTTACCAGCGCCACGGACGGCGGCGAGACCTCAACATCCTGATATGCCTCTTCCAGGGCATCCAGCACGGGCTCCACCAAAGCGCTGTGGAAGGCCTGATTTCTGGTTAACGGCCTGACGGTAACCTCTTCGGCCTCGAAACGCTCCGAGACCGCCTGCACTGCCGTGGTGGGGCCGCTAATGACCTGATGAATGCCGTTGTCAACAGCGAGGCTCAAACCCACGCCGTCGGATGACGCATTGTACTCATCAACCGCCGCCGCCACTGTATCCTGCGGAGCGAACACCGCCGCCATCGTGCCTGACTCAGGCATTGACGAAAGCAGGGCGCCGCGTTTTGCCACGAACCGCAGACCTTCTTCCAACCCGAACACGCCGGCAGCCTGCGCCGCAGCAAATTCGCCCAGGCTGTGCCCGATTACGACGCTCGGTTCAACTCCGATGCTGCGCCACAATGCAGTCAGCGCGCACTCCAAGGCATAGACGGCGGGCTGTGTCCAAGCGGTATCGCTCAGGTCGCCTTGCGCGCCTTCGCTGCCGAATATGACATCCAGCAGCGAAGTATTCCGCTCCTCCAGCATGACCCGCTCGCACCGGTCGAAAACGGCGCGCACCGCCGGCTCGCGTGCGTACAGGGTCTTGCCCATACCCATCCACTGGCTGCCCTGCCCCGTGTACACGAAAGCCACTTTCGGCGCTGCTTTCGCCGCCGCGCCGCCGTCGCCCTCCACAACCGCCTTCAGCCCGGCACGCAGCGACTCGGCGTCCCTGAAAGTCACACCGGCACGGTGAGCGAATTGGCTGCGTCCCACACCGGCCGTCCACGCCATATCCGAGAGGAGAGGCAAAGCGGCCGCGTCTGCGGATTCCAGGTCCGTGGAACGTTCGTTAAACCACGACAGATAGCGTCCGGCCAGTTCCCGCAGGGCATTGTCCGTTTTGCCGGACAGGGGCAGCAGCCGTGTCGCCCGCGGCTCGGGCGCGGTCACCGCCGAATCTGCGTCCGCCTCGGGCAAAGAAACGGCGACATGCTGCGGGGAACCTGTGGGCCACTTCTCGTCACGTAATCCGTCAGTTGCTGTCTGCGGCGTGCCGTAGCCCTCCACCACGATGTGCGCGTTTGTGCCCGACCAGCCAAAACTGTTGACGCCCGCCAGCGGCGCTCGGTCGGACACCAGCGGCCACTCTGTTGCCGTCGCAGTGACACGCAAAGGCACCTGCCGCCAATCGACCGCCGGCGATGGATTGTGGAAATTCAGATGCTTCGGGATGAGCCCCTGATTCATCGCCAGCAAGACCTTCATCACCCCGGCAACGCCCGCCGCCGCCTCCAGGTGTCCGAAGTTCGTCTTCACGGAGCCAATCAGCAGCGGTTGCTCTGCCCCACGGCCCTTCCCGTACGCCGCCGCCATTGCCCGCAGCTCGATCGGGTCGCCCACTGGCGTTCCCGTGCCGTGCGCTTCCACATAGTCCACCTGTGACGGCCGGACACCTGCCCTGAGCAAGGCGGCCTCAATGACTTGTTCCTGGGCCTCCCCGTTCGGCACGGTCAGCCCTGTGCTCGCGCCGTCCTGGTTCAGTGCAGAGCCGCGAATGATACCCCAGATGCGGTCGCCGTCCGCTTCCGCCTCGCTCAGCCGCTTGAGAACCAGTATGCCGCAGCCCTCGCCGCGCACATAGCCGTTGGCGGCGGCATCGAACGTCTTGCATCGCCCATCAGGTGCCAGCATGCCTGCATTGGCGCGGAGTTCCAGCAGCTGCCCGGACAGGATGGTGTGTACCCCACCCGCCAGCGCAAGGTCGGCCTCGCCCCGTTGCAGGCCGGCCACCGCCTGATGCATCGCCACAAGTGATGACGAGCAGGCGGTGTCCACGGCAATCGCCGGTCCCTGCAGGCCGAGGGCGAAGGCGACCCGTCCGATGGCGGTGTTGTAGGAAGTCCCGCTGACCGCGTACAGACTGGAGGCCGGCTCGGAAGTATCGAGGGCTTCCAGTATGACCCCCCGGTAGTCATTGGTACTGATGCCTGCATACACTCCGGTGCGGCTGCCCTTCAGTCTGTCAGGGTCTATCCCCGCGTCTTCAAGCGCCCGCCAGCTCGTTTCCAGCATCAGGCGCTGCTGGGGGTCCAACATCTGCGCCTCGACCGGCGAAATGCGGAAAAAAGGGGCGTCGAACCGGTCAACGTCGTCTATGAAACCGGCGAAACGACACGCCTCTCTCTGAGCCGTGGCGTCCCGGAACAGCTCGCCGACGCGCCCAACGCCGGAACCCGGAACGCCCTCGCTGACCGCATTCTCGCCCGCTTCCAGCAGACGCCAGAACGCCGAAACATCATGCGCGCCAGGGAATCGGCACGCCATGCCGACGACTGCTATCGGCTCTCCGAATTGTGAATCCGAGCGATTCCACATATCTGGCTCAGCCACCGGAGCGTGTGAAGAATCCGCAGCCTGCTTTGTACTCATAGTGTTCTTCTCCCGTCGTGGTCTGTTGTCACCAGGAGGTGTCGAGTTTTCAAGATTTGTATAAATACTGGCTTGCAGTATAACAATCCTGAAAAGATGATTTCATAACCCAACCTTGAAGGAAAGGAAATCCTTATGGGGGCAGGAATAGACATTCAATGGGAACGGAAAAACGGGGTTTTGGTTGCAGCGCTCGTTGGACGTATTGACGGTGGCAATGCAGAGGAATTTCAGCGTCTCTTGGAATCCGGCATTGAGCCGGAAGACAATGCCCTGATCTTGGACCTTGAGCACCTGTCCTTCATCAGTAGTGCGGGTCTTCGGGTCAGTCTGATTCTTGCCAGGCAATTCAGCGAGCCGGGTAAACAGTTTGGCATTTGTACGCTTTCCGGTCCTGTCCACGAGGTTATCACGATCAGCGGCTTTAATAAGATGATTGCCGTGTATGAATCACGGGCCGCCGCGCTCGGGGCACTCACAGGGGAGTCCAGCAGCGACAGTGGTGACCAGGAATGAAAAAGGATGCGGCTTCCTCTTGAAGTTTGGAGGGGTCAGCGCTAGCGGGGAAGTAGGGAAGTATTCATCCGGCAAGTAGCTCGAACCCCTGATAGAGAGGCTGCGCATGGAAAATCACAAACAGTATACAGGTTATCAATCCTACCAGTATTTAGACGCGCCACACGACTACAAGCGCTTTCGGCTGGCTAAGGAAGTCGGGCGGGTGGATTCTTCTCAGATTGCGCTTTCACCGGCTGAAGAAGAGCGAGTGCAGAGCCTGTTAGCCGAGAATATTGCGATCTCCATGCACGACCATCCGGTTGTGGTCCCGGAGGAGATCAACGAAATCTTCGAACAAAAGCGTCTGGGTCGGGACTTCACCGGCTTTCAGGGACTGGCGACCTCCGGGTTGGACGGCATCTTTGACAATTTGATGAACGGCCTGTGTACGATTACCTCGCAGGCTGGCTGGAAATGGAATGATGTCACCCACGACTTGGGTATGCGTTTGTGCGACCTGGCCCACCAGGATTTTATTCTTGTCTGCGACGGCGTTCGAGATATTATCGCGGCGCACGAGACCCGGCGGCTTGCCCTGGTGCCGACGCTTGAGTCCGCAACGCCGATAGAGAACGAACTGGACCGGCTCGATGTCCTGTATGGATTTGGCGTGCGCAGCATGGGCGTCGCCTACAGTGAAGCCAATGCTTTGGGCAGCGGTTTGCGAGAGGGGCGAGACGCCGGACTGACCGACTTTGGGCGCCAGGCGGTGCGGCGTATGAATAAACTTGGCATCCTGATTGACGCGGCCCATTGCGGCGATCAAACGACGTTGGACATTATTGAGGAAAGCGAACTACCCATCGTGATTTCTCACGCCGGGGCGCGGGCATTATGGGACACTCCACGACTCAAGCCGGACCATGTCCTGGAGGCTATGGCGGCCAAGGGAGGCATACTGGGAATCGAAGCGGCTCCGCACACGACTCTGACCGAGCAGCATCCGCACCACAGTATAGAATCGTGCATGGAACACTTTGAGTATGCAGTCCGGCTGATCGGTATTGAGCATGTTGGGTTTGGGCCGGACACCATGTTCGGCGATCATGTCGGTCTGCACCGTGCCTACGCGGCCCAGCTCTCCGTTGACAAGATACTTGGCAATAAAGCGTTTGATCCGGTCGAGTACGTTGATGGCCTAGAAAATCCTGCCGACTTTCCCAACATCGTGCGTTGGCTGGTCAAACAGGGCTATGCGGATCCAGACATTGCCAAGGTTATAGGCGGTAATGTCGTGCGCGTTCTCACCCAGGTGTGGGTACGCTAAGGGACGGTTCAAACACTGAACAACCCGGTCAGTGTCCGTGCTGTGCGACAAATTCCTCCAGCATCTGGTTAAATTCGAGCGGCCGTTCGATTTCGTAGCAGTGGCCGACCTCTTTGAGCACGCGCAGTTCCGCCCCGGGAATCCGCTCGGCCAGAAAACGATTGGCCGCAACAGGGGTGGCTTGGTCTTCCTCTCCGACCAGAACCAAGGTGGGCTGGGTAATCTCCTGTAAGCGGTCTGAGATATCCCACTGCCACACACCGTTGGGGTCTTCCAAACAGGCCAGGGCCACTCGGCGCGGAAAGCCGCCCTCGTTCAGGAAGTTGTGCTTGATCATCTGGCACACCTCGGGCCGCTCGGTCCGCGTCTTGACCGAGAAGCAGCGGGTAACCAGGTTGTCCGCGGCGGCCTCGTAATCGTTCTGGAAGCTGGCAATCAGCTCTGCGGTATCCAAGGTCTGGTGCAGGTTGGTCGCGCTGCTGATGATGACATTCCCGGCAACCAAGTGCGGATAATCAAGGCTCATCTGCATGGCCCGCATCCCGCCCATCGAGTTGCCGACCAGAATGGCGCGATCGATGCCCAAGGCGGCCAGGACGGCGGCATCGTCGGCTGCCATGTCCGGAATGGAATAGCCCGTGAGCGGCTTGGAGGAGAGCCCGTGTCCGCGCGCCTCAATAACAACGCAGTGGTATTTATGGGCCAGGATCGGAGCCTGATACGCCCAGAGCCAGGCGTTGGCCGAAAAGCCGTGTAAAAAGACCAGGGGAAACCCCTTTCCATAGTGGTTGTAGTGAATCCGCACTCCCTTTTCCCTTTCGATGTACGGCATAGACGCCCTCCTTAACGAAGACAGCCATAGCCCGCTTTTCTTAGGCCTGTCAAGCTTCGGGCTTTTCCGTTGCTCACTCGGATGGCAGCTTACGCTATGCTAACCTGACCTACGGCTCGGCTGGGAATAATAGGGATACACATGAGCGTAAAAGCCCGACTGAGAACCATCGTTAATGACACTGACACGTGGGAGGGAAAAGTCTTTGATTGGGCGATAATTGTTCTGATCTTCTATGCAATAGCCGTGCTCGCCTATAGCACGAATCCTGCTCTGAGCGAGGAGGCGAGAAAATTTCTCTGGATTTCCGAAATAGTGATTACGGCGCTTTTTACTCTTGAATATATTCTAAGGTTTTATCTGGCGGAGCGAAAAAGGGACTACTCTTTCAGTTTTTACGGAATAATTGATTTCGTAGCGATCCTCCCTTTCTACCTCGATCTCTTATTAGGGGCTGAGGTAGCGGTGCTGCGCTCCTTCAGAGCGCTCCGACTACTCCGAATTTTTCGATTGCTCAAGATTGTTCGCTATAACAGAGCGTCGGATAGATTGCTGAAAGCACTATCTGAATCCAAAGAAGAATTTACTCTGTTCTTCTTCACGACCCTCGTCCTGCTATTCATATCGGCAGCAGGAATATACTACTTCGAGCATCCCGTTCAGCCAGAAGCGTTCAGTTCCATTTTGCATTCCCTGTGGTGGGCAGTAGTGACGCTGACAACAGTTGGCTATGGGGACGTATACCCGACCACTCTCGGTGGAAGAATTTTCACCTTTATCATCCTCTTGATCGGGTTGGGCGTAGTTGCCGCCCCTGCCGGTCTCATTGCCAGCGCCCTGTCGAAGGTGCGAGAGACGGAAGACGATCCACAAGGATCGTAAGAATATGGCCCTGCCCCTATTTCGGACCCAACCCCTGGGCGAGCAGCGTCGCGGCCAGTTGATTCAGGCTGACCCCCTCGCTCGCCGCTCGCTTGGCGAGCCGCATATGTAAAGTCTTGGGAATGCGCTGCACGAATTGCCCACTATAGGTTTTTGGCGCGGGTAGCTCTCCCTTGTCTTCCTGTTCGGCCATTGCCCACGCGGTGAAGGCATCACGGGCTTCTGCTATGGCTGTGTCAATAGTCTCGCCATCCGCGATACAGCCGGGCAAGTCGGGCAGAGTAACCAGATAGCCGCCGCCTTCCTCTTCGAGGATGGGGGCGATGTTGATCGCATAGTCCTCAAATCTCATTGCTTGCCATACTTCCCGAGTAAAGCCCCATTTCCGCCCAAGGTCCTAATGCTGGCGAAGTTCAAGCTCAAGGTACATACCGACAGCGGCCGCGGCACGCCTGAGCGTATGCAGTGTCACGCCTTCGTTCTCCGGGTCGAGCAAACGGTCTAGCTGAGAGCGGCTTGTCTCCATACGTTTGGCCATTCGCGCCTTAGAAAGGTTTTGCGCCTTCATCGCTTCTTCCAACTTGTAAGCAAGAACCGCCTTGATCGCATAGGTCTTTGCGTCTTCATAGGTGCCATCCTCCCGGAGCAAGCTTTCAAGCGTAGAGCCGAGGTGTGGATTCTTTTTAGCCATCCTTCACTCACTCCCGGTCCAAGGCCCGGTACTGGATGGCCTGCGCGATATGGGCGCCGGTGATGTGTTCCTCGCCGGCGAGGTCGGCAATGGTGCGGGCGACTTTGAGGATGCGGGTATAGGCGCGGGCGCTCAGCCCCAGGCGCTGCATGGCGTTTTCCAGGAGCTTTTCACCGGCTGCGTCGGGCTGACAATACGTGCGGATGTCCCGGCTGGACATTTGCGCGTTGCAGAAAATTTTGCGCTTCTGAAAACGTTGGAGCTGGATTTCACGGGCATGGTTCACGCGCGTCCGAATGAGTGCCGAGTCCTCACCCGTGGCTTTGTCACTCAGCTCTTTATACTTGACCGCCGGGACTTCGACCTGAATATCGATACGATCCAATAGGGGGCCGGAAATTCTTGCTCGATAGCGCTGGACCTGTTGCGGGGAGCAGCTGCACTCGTGCTGCGGGTCGCCGAAGAAGCCGCAACTACACGGATTCATCGCCGCCACCAGCATGATGTCCGCCGGATACGTAATGGACCCGATCGCGCGTGAGATCGTGACCCGAGCATCCTCCAGGGGCTGACGCAGGACTTCGAGGACGTTCTTGCGGAACTCCGGCAGTTCATCCAGAAAGAGCACGCCATGATGGGCCAGGGAGACCTCACCCGGTTTGGGAACCGTACCGCCACCGATCATACCGGCATCGGAGATGGTGTGATGCGGGCTGCGGAAGGGCCGCGTGGCAACGAGGGCCTTGCCGTTGAGGCTACCGGCGACGCTGTGGACCTTGGTTGTTTCAATCGCTTCGGTCAGGGTCAGTGTGGGCAGCACGGTTGGCAGGCGTCTGGCCAGCATGGTCTTTCCCGACCCCGGTGGACCCACTAACAGCAGGTTATGTCCACCGCTCGCCGCGACTTCGAGGGCACGTTTGACATGCTCCTGACCTTTCACATCGTTAAAGTCAACCTCGTACGCGGAGTGCCGGGTAAAGAGGGCGCTCACGTCAACAACGGTCGAGTCGAGCGGCTGCTCCCCGTTGAGCAGCAGAAAGGCTTCACTCAATGTGGACACGCCAAAGACCGCGACCTCGTCGACAACCGCGGCCTCGGCCGCGTTTTCCGTGGGCACAATCAATCCCTTGAGCCCTTTTTCCCGTGCCATCACAGCTAAGGGCAAAGCCCCATGGACAGGCTTGACTCGCCCGTCGAGTGAGAGCTCGCCCAGGATCGCGTAGGATTGAAGCTGTTCTTTGGTCAGCCAACCCTCAGCTGCAAGAATGCCGAGGGCAATCGGCAGGTCATAGGCGGCGCCTTCTTTTTTAACGTCCGCAGGAGCGAGATTGACAGTGATACGGCGAGCGGGAAATTCGTAGCCGGAATTCTTGATGGCCGAGCGAACCCGATCTTTGCTCTCTCGGACAGCCCCCTCAGGCAGACCGACGGTAGTGAACTGCGGCAAACCCAGCGCCACATCGACCTCGACCTCCACCAACAAGCCATCAATCCCAATCAGGGCTCCGGATACCGCTGTCGCAAGCATGCCTTGCTGCTAACGGAAAGAGCTCCAGAAATCAATAAACGAGACTGACCGGTCGAAGGAGGAAACGTGTCCAGCATCGCATGTCTATTGGAGGACACGTTTCCTCTTCGTTCTCTTGTCTGACCGTGGAGAGGTGATAGGCTGCACCCCGCATTGAAATACGGACTGGCCAGAAAAAGGAGGTATTGCTATGGCCCGGATCGGAGTGGTTGCTGCCAATATGTCAGGACTGACGTTTACCGAGTTGCAGGACTTGGCCAAGAGCGCCGAGGCGGCTGGATTTGAATCGATTTTTTCACCGGAATTCATGAACGACTCGTTGATCAACTGCCAGATCATGGCCCAGGCCACCTCGCGGATTAAGGTCGGTACCTGGATTGCGAACATCTACCTGCGCCACCCGGCGCTGTGTGCGCAAACAGCCATCGCGATTGACGACACCTCGCACGGCCGGCTGATTCTGGGCCTCGGGGTGAGTCACCGGCCCATTGTTGAGGGCCTCTACCAGGAAAAAATGGAAAAACCGCGGACCTTCATGCGCCAGTATATTGGCGCGATCCGTGACATGGCCGCGGGTAAAGAGCTGCCCGGCATGGCCATGCAACCGCGCGCGGCAACACACCACGTTCCCATCTACATCGCGGCTCTGGCCCTGAGTACCGCCACTCTCAGCGGCGAGCTGGCCGATGGGGTCATGCTGTACCTCTGTCCCAAGAGTCGGCTACCCACGGCCGTGGCCGCAGTCGAGAAGGGAGCGGCCAAAGCCGGCCGGCCGCTTGCGGACATTGATATCACCACGGGTATTCCGTCCTGCATTCATGACGATATGGACGCGGCCATGCAAGCGGCCAGGACCAACCTGGGGTTTTATGGTGGCCTGCCCTTCTATAACAAGCTGTTTCACGACAGCGGTTTTGAAGCGGAAGCGGCGCAACTCGCAGATGGACAGGGGCAGGGAGCGACCGACAACATGGCGGACGAACTGTCAGTTATCGGACCGCCTGCACGCTGCCGGGAACAACTCGCCGCCTTCCGCGAAGCCGGCGTTCAGTTGCCGATTCTCAATCCGGTGCCGGTCGGAGACCAGACCTACGCCCAGGCCGTCCGGAAGGCGATCGAGACGTTTGCACAATGAGTTTTTCGGTAGTGTCTCACTTTGAATTTCTTTCTTCTCCACATACGTCCCGCCATGCCCGCTCGTCCGCGAGCCTTCGGTGCCCGTTGCGCCCCGCTCCTGCCTGGAGGGGCGAGGGCGGCGCGGGCACGCTTTTTCTATCATTTGATAGGTGCAGAGCGCCGGGAGTTATTGTACAGGCAGTCAGGAGCCTTCCGTGCAGGCGTTCGCGTCGCACATGGAAGCTGAGGGGAGGACCCGAGGACCGAGCAGAGATGTGGGGGATTTGTTCCGTTTTGCCTGGTCAGCCTTTTTCAAACTGAGACACTACCAGTTTTTCGCACCATCCAGGAGATGAGTCATGCCTTCATATGTCGAACAGATCGGTCGTTATATCAGGACGGTTATCGACTTCTGGCGTCTTAGGCCGAAGAGGTTTATGGCGGCGATCAATGATAACCCGACACGGTATCTTCCACCGCTTCAATTTCTTGCCTTCACCGTCGTCATTGGATTCTTCGTGTATAGCGCTACATTTTTTCTCGCCCTACTCATAGCTCCCGAAACAAGTGCACAAATAATACAAATAGGGAGTATATCCTTGGAGGGGACGGCGCGTGTGTTTGCAATCTATGTGATGGCGCTCATTATCTTTATCCTCTTTGTTGAGACTATCCTCTTCCGCATTATCTCTAACATTTGGCCTATAAAGGGTGGAGCGTCCTTTTCGGCCATTTTTGAGTTTCAGTGCTATATGTTGGCGACTATAGTGCCTTTAATACTGCTTGATCTGCTTTTGTCCCCATTGATAGCCTTGGAGTGGGTGGTCGGATTAAAACTTTCACTAGGGCTTTTAATCGGTATTCTCAGCCTGCTGTTTTGGCAGGTTCCGGGAATAGCCATAATAAGCGGCGTGACAACGGGCCGATTGTGGGGAGGGGTTTTATTCTGGAACATATCGCTGGGTATTGGTCTCGGAATAATTGGCGGGATCATCGCCGCATTGTTCATGTAAGCCGCAAGTGTGCTGTAGAACTTCTTCTGTATTGTCGGTAAGCCGGAAGTCGTCCTGACGCACTCTCAAGTTGCAGTGGCACCCACCGCCCTCACGGAATCTCCCACCGCTCACCGACCGCGAAAATTTTAATGGGATCGAGCGTCCCGCCGGCCTGCTCAACGATCCGTTGAAGTGCTCGCGGCGGTTCGTCTATGGGCTCGTCGGTAAGGCGAAATGTTCCCCAGTGGCACGGCAGCATCCAGCGCGCCTTCAGATCAAGAAAGGCTTGATAGGCTTCGGCGGGGTTCAGGTGGGAATAGTGCATGATCCAGCGGGGCTCATAGGCCCCAACAGGAATCATGGCCACATCGATCGGACCGAATTTCTTCCCGATCTCGGTAAAGCCGTGAAAATACCCCGTATCGCCGGCAAAAAAATAGGTCCGTTCGGCATTGGCAATGATCCAGCCACACCACAAGGTGGAATCCCGCGATTGCTCAATGCGTTGCGACCAGTGTTGCGCCGGAACGCAGGTGACCCGCCAGCGACCGTGCTGCACGGTTTGCCACCAGTCGAGCTCGACCGCTTTTCTTCCCTTTTTTTCGATCCATTCGCCGAGTCCCAGCGGGACAAACCAAGTCACGGTCTGAGGCAAATGCTCAACCGTATAGGCATCCAGGTGGTCGTAGTGATTGTGGGAAACCACGGCAAAAGCGTCAGCCGGAATAGAGGTGATAGGCACGCCGGGCGGATGGAAGCGGGCCGGAATCAGCGCACGTTTGCCGAAGTGGGGGTCTGTCAGGAAGACATCTCCCGTGTCATGGATAGCAAAAGTCGAATGGCCTACCCAGGTGACGGAAGCCGCGGTTTCAGGAACGGCAAACGAGCGGCCATCGTTGTCCACCCGACGAACGAGCGGCGGGTCGCGCCACTCGCCGGTATAGGCGCTCCGCGAGACCGCCCAGCGAAACAGATCGGTCCAGTGCTTGTTTGAAGGCCGCCAGGGATTGAACCACTCCCCAGGCTGGCCGTGAGCCGCATACAGCAACGTCGGGTCGGGGTTCAGCTCGGGCGTGCGATCCGGGGGAACCGAACAGGAGACAGAAAAGCAAACCAGAAAGATGCCGGCGAGGATGTGGGTATACATGAGAGATTCTGCTCTATCCCGCCCTCTCCGAGAAGAAAAGTCCTCCTTCGACTCCGCTACGCTCAGGACCCGATCCTTTTGTAGGGGCAACCCCCTGTGGTTGCCCGGTGGGGCGGGGGGCTCCACCAAAGTGAGAGACGACCGATTAGCACCCTGGTTTTATGTCTGATACAGAGACGCCACAAACTCTCCATACCCGTTGTAGGGGAGCGTTGCTTTGACTTCTCGCGTCCCCAGGACGCGTTCACTCGCCTGGGACCAGCGGGGATGCGGGATGGCAGGATTCACGTTGGCAACAAAGTCGTACTCCCAGGGAATGAGGGTATTCCAGAAGGTCTTGGGCTGTTCTGCGACAAACTCCAGGCGCACAATCGACTTGATGCTTTTATAGCCGTACTTCCACGGCACCACGAGCCGAATCGGCGCACCGTGCTGTTTGGTCAACTCATGGCCGTAGATGCCGGTCACGAACAGGGACAGCTCATTGGTGGCCTCAGCCATGCTGAGTCCTTCGTGATACGGCCACGGATAGGTGTCGTTGCGCAGGCCGGGCGCCGCTTGTGGGTCGTGGAAAGTGACCATGCGCAGGTATTTGGCCGAGGCAAGTGGCTGGACAAGATCGACCAGCGCCTTAATGGGAAAACCGGTCCAGGGCACGCTCATGGACCAAGCTTCCACGCAGCGGTGCCGGTAGAGACGTTCTTCCAGTGGCATCTTCCGCACCAGGTCATCGATATCAAAGGTCTGGGGCTTATGCACCAGACCGGTCACCTCCACCTGCCAGGGGCGGGTCTGCCACTGCTCAACCAAGCGTACGACCAACTCTTTGCGCGAGCTGAACTCGTAGAAATTATTGTAATTGGCCGCGTCCATTTCGGACGTCAACGCTCGGTCCAGGGTAAACTGTTCGTTGCGCTGCGCCGGATAGAGGTCAGCGGTGGAGCTTGGTTCGGGGAGACCACGAATCAGAGGGGCTTCTTTTGCACCCGAGCTTTCACACCCGGCAAACACACCTAGCGTGCTGATACCGGCGATCCCGAGCGCTTGTAAGAAGGTCCGCCGGTTGAGGAAGACATCTTCCGGAGTTGCCGTGCGCTCGGGGATTTCCCAGCCGCGGGGGGTTTTGATCAACATACCCTATCCTTTCTGCTGCGTGCCTGACCCACTGCCCTCACTCACACTCTCATTATCGTAGGTGACTGGTCGCGAGAGTCAATGTGACATAGGCCGTATTGTGAATTCCGGGTCGATCCGCCACAATCCAACAGGCCGTAGCGCATTGCGACCACTCTGAGGAGGAGACATGGCTGACAAGACAAATGGCACACCGAAACTCCTGTCCGGGATAACCGTGCTCGACTTTACCCAATATCTCGCCGGGCCGTCCGCAACCCGGATTCTGGCCGATCTCGGGGCGGATGTCATCAAGATTGAACGCGCCCCCGGCGGCGACCTGGGACGACAGATCCATCTTGTTGAGCACGGCCAGAGCGCCCTCTATCTCGCCGCCTGCGCCGGCAAGAAAAGCCTCTGTATTGAGATCAAACACCCAAAGGGAAAGGAAATCGTCTATCAACTGGTGCGAAAGGCTGACGTTGTGGTGGAGAACTATAGCCCCGGAGTCATGGCCCGGCACGGGCTGGACTATGACACGCTCAAAGAGCTGAACGCCAAACTGATCATGTGTTCGGTGTCAGGCTATGGGCAGGACGGGCCGTACGCCAGTCATACCAGCTTTGACATTATCGCTCAGGCCCAGAGCGGCGTGATGGCCATGACCGGCGAGCCGGATGGGCCACCGACCTATGTGGGCGACTATTTTGGGGATCCGAACGCAGGTATTCATGGCGCACTTGCCATCTGTGCCGCGCTCTTTCACCGCGCCAACAGCGGACAGGGCCAATATATTGACGTGTCGCAACTCGAATCCCTGGTCTATCTGGACTACGTCAATTTTCCGCTTTTTCTGATGAGCCAGGGTGCGATCGTGCCGCAGCGTTTTGGCGGCGACTTTTTCAATGTGTGTCCCTATGGCGTGTACAGGGCAAAAAAAGGCTACCTCGTTTTTGCCGTCGCCGGGCATCAATGGCCGGCCCTCACCAAGGCGATGGGCAAGCCGGAACTGGCTACGGACGAACGCTACGCCACCATGGAGGATCGGGTCCAGCGAAGCGCGGAGGTTCGGAAATATATCGAAGACTGGCTCCAGACCTTTGAGGACGACGAAACGCCCCTGAAAATTCTGGCCGAAGCCCGCGTACCGGCCGCGCCTATCCTGGATATTCCCGGCGCCGCAGCCCACCCCCAGTTGAAGGCACGCGGACTGTTTCAAGACGTGCCACATCCGCTGCTCGGCCCGACCCCGATTGCCAAATCGCCCTTTCATTTTTCCAACGCGAACGTCGAGATTCCCTTTCGCGCGGCATTCCTGGGCGAACATAATGAGGAGGTATTGCAGGAGCGTCTGGCCTATTCGGAAGAGCAGGTCGCCACACTGTATGCAGACGGCGCTTTGGTACAAGAGGCCCAGGTGAAAGAGCTGCGAGCGGCAGGCAAGCTCTAGGCTACGCCGGAGCAGGCCGTCCCCGTTCTTACTGTCCTTTCCACTCGGGCTCGCGCTTTTCCGCAAATGCGCGCGGACCTTCGGTATAGTCCTGGGTCTGCGTCAGCGTCGAGAATAAGATGTTCTCAAACCGTAAGGCGTCTTCAAGCACGCGGCCGAGGCTGCGCAGCATGGATTCTTTGGCCGACCGCACGCCCAGCGGGCTGTTGCGCAGAATGGTCCGGGCGTAGCGCTCGGCGGTGGGCATGAGTTCCGCGGCGGGCACGACTTCACTCACCAGACCGACCCGCAGGGCTTCCTGGGCGTCAATCGGCTCTCCCGTGAGCTGCATCTTGAGGGCATTGGCCAAGCCGACGATCAGCGGCAGACGGACCGTTCCGCCATCACAATGATGAAACCCCCGCTTGACCTCAGAGCAGCCAAACTGGGCGTTGTCCGACGCCACGCGAATGTCGCATGCCAGCGCCAGTTCTAATCCTCCGGCCAGGGCGTAGCCATTGACGGCGCCGATAATCGGCTTCCAGATTTCGAGGCCTCGGGTAATGCCTCCAAATCCCGGGCCGTTGGCAACCTGTCTGACCGCGTACGGATTACCGCTGCCAATACTCGGCGTATAGGTCTTGAGGTCGGCCCCAGCGCAAAAGGCCCGCTCGCCACTCCCGGTCAGGATGGCCACCCAGACGTCCGGGTCGTCGCGAAAGTCGGTCCAGACTTCGATGAGTTCCTGATTGTGGGCCGGTCCGAGGGCATTCATGGCTTCCGGGCGGTGGATGGTGACGTAGGCGATTCGGTCACGTTTTTCGTAGGCAATGACAGACATGGCTTTCTCCTTCTCCTATACTTCTTGGCGGGCATCCCGCCCGATTTGTTCGAGTCGAGCGATGACCTCTTTGGGGTTAATCCGGTTCTTAAAAAAGAACACCCTGCCCGGAACGTCGGTGAAGTCGTCCTGGCTGACGTTCAGGTTGGCCGACACGGCAATCACCATGTCTTCCCGACCCGAACGGCGTAGCTTCATGAGTTTTTTTTTCAGGTACTCCGGCCGCCAATAGCCAACGATTTCCATGAGCGCGGTGCGCCCGTCTGCGTGCCGAAAGGCAAAGTCCGGAATAAAGACGGTTTCTTTCAGATTGATGATGGCTACCTCGCGTTCAATCTCCCAGCCGCTCTCAATCGCGTGAAAGCGCTCGGCAAAGGTCTTTTCAAGGAGCGAGTCATACATCGCACTGTCACGATAGTGAGAGACGAGATTGCTACTCTCGTCGAGGGGGAAGTAGCGATGCTCACCCTCGGCGGTGACAATCTCGGCCTCCATCTTCCAGCGGGTGCACAGCAGCAGGGCCGGCAGGAAGACGGCCAGCTTGAGGCCATACTTCTGGGATAAGCGGAACATGCTGACCGGCCCGTCCAGCAGAATCTCATAGCCACTGTCAAGATCGCCCTCGATGGCGTGCATGAGCTGATAGAATTTGATGAACTTGAAGAGCTGTTTGTAGCGGCTCGGAATGTTACGAAAGACCGACAGCTTCATCCGCACGCAGCGATACAGCAGCGCCTGCGCCAGGGCGACATTATAGCGTTGGAGCAGCCATGCCGGCTCGGGCGGGTCAAAGTGTGTCAGGATATGGTTCTCGGCCAGATCGGCGTAGAGTGCCCAGGCAATCTGTTCCGGCTCGGCTTTATACTCGCGTGCGACCTCGGCGATCAACTCGTCTTTGGTCACGGGGTGGATATGGTCGGGCTGTAAGACCACGGGATGGTTTTCGCGAGCCAAAGCGAACAGGCGGCGGCGGACCTCCAGCGGCGGGGCCACCGCCTGCTCCTCAAATTCACACCGGTCATCGCGCAGCAACTTGGCCAGCCCACGCTGGATGCGAAAGTCGGTCCGGTCTTCCGCGTACTGATTCAGCGCCGCGGTCAGCTCCCGTCTGGGTTTTCCCTGATGAGCGGTATAGATGGCGATCAGTTCCTCGGCCATCCGTGTAAAGCGCGGCGCGTCGGTCCGCACATAGCGTGGATAGAGATACGGCCCTTCGGTCCGCGTCAGCAGGAGATCTGAGGTCAGCATGACTTGTCCCAATCTTTCGTGTGGTCGAGTCTGGAGATTTTCTCCCGCGAGGGCAAGAGGAGCGGAGGCGGGCTAGACTGTTCGGGCTGGTTCGCTATGGTTCAAAAAGAGTACACGTATCCTCCACTCAGATGTCATTGCTGGACACGTGTACTCTTTGTCCGACAGGAGGGGATATGGCGTATCAGAACCTGATATTCGAGAAGAAGGATGCCATCGGCTATCTGACACTCAACCGACCGCAGAAGCTCAATTCGTTCAGCAAGGAACTGATGGCCGAATTGGGCGAGGCGCTCGACGCGATTGAAGCCGATGATGACATCCGGGTCGTGATTCTGACCGGAGCCGGGCGGGCGTTTTCTGCGGGGTTCAATATCGCGCCGCCGGAAGGTGAGCCCGAGCTCTACGACCGCTCTGCCGATAGCTGGCGGTCTGATCTGAAGTATAACATCGAGATTTTTCTCAAGATCTGGCATTCCAGCAAACCGTATATTGCCGCGATTAACGGCTATGCCCTGGCTGGCGCGTGTGAACTCGCCCAGTTATGCGACATTAAAATCGCCTCTGAGCAGGCGGTGTTGGGCGAACCGGAAATCCGGTTTGGGACCGGCCCCCCGGTCCTGGTCACGCCGTTCAGCGTCGGGTTTGCCAAGGCAAAGGAACTGCTCCTGACCGGGGAAATGATCTCTGCCCAAGAGGCTGAACGCCTGGGCATGATTAACCGCGTCGTACCGCACGACCAGCTCATGCACGAGTGTGAGAAGACGGCACGCAAACTGGTAAAGATCGCTCAGGTCGGGGTGAAGTTTAACAAGGCGGCCATTAACCGGGCGTATGAGAACATGGGCTTTCTGAACAGCATCTACCAGAATCTCGATTTGGTTGTCATGTTTGACACAACCCGGACGCAAGAGCAGGAGACATTCAACCAGATCCGGAAGGAAAAAGGCCTGCGCGCCGCGCTCGACTGGCGCGACGCACTGTTCAGGGAAGACGACAAAGAGTAAACGTGTCCAGCAGCTCGTGTTTATTGGAGGACACGTTTACTCTTTTGAACCCGCGCATCTCTCTGCTCATCGTGATCCTGGCCGTGTTGGTGCTGACCGCCACGGCCGCGGCCGATACGCCGACGGCGCAGTCCGGGAGTACCCTCCAGCCCATCCCCCTTGAGGATATGGAGGTCTCCGTGCTGGCTCCGGTCGCGTTGCAGGCCGTGCAGATTCCCCAGTCCATTATCCTCGATGGTCGGTTGACCGAGCCGGCCTGGCAAACGGCGCCGGTCGGCGACGATTTCCGCCAACGCGAACCGGACGAAGGTGCTCCGGCCTCCCAGCCGACCGAGGTGCGCGTCCTGTACACGGCGACTCATCTCTACGTCGGCGTGCTGTGTCACGACTCGGACCCGAGTGCCGCGGTTGCCACCCGCTTTAACCGGGACGCGGACCTGGCTGCGGATGATCGGGTGACACTCTTGTTCGATACGTTTGCGGATAGGCGCAACGCGTTCAAATTTCAAACCAACTCGGTTGGGGCACGGGTGGACGAACTCATCGGAGACGAGGGGGAGACCGAAAACCGGGACTGGAACGGCATCTGGAACGTGAAGACCGCGCGCTCACCGAACGGCTGGAGCGCGGAATTTGAAATTCCGTTTCAGACCCTGAGCTATGCTCCGGGACAATCGAGCTGGGGCTTCAACGTCCAGCGCATCATCAAGCGGGTGAACGAGGAAACGGTCTGGAGCGGCTACCTCCAGAGCCTGGACTTCAACCGGGTCTCCCGCGCGGGCCGACTCACCGGACTGCGCGACAGGTCCCAGGGTCTGGGACTCGATTTTTCCCCGTTTCTGACCACCGAGGTGCGCCGCGATGCCGCGTCCTTTAAGCCGGGCTTTGACCTGTTCTACAAACCCACCCCCGGTCTGACGCTCAGCCTGACGCTCAATACCGACTTTTCCGAGGCCGAGACGGACGATGTGCAGGTCAACCTGACGCGATTCTCACTTTTCTTTCCTGAGAAGCGGCAGTTCTTTCTGGAGGACGCGCCCAATTTTGCGGTTGACGGTCTGACCCCGACCTCGGGACCGCTGGTGATTATCCCCTTTTTCAGCCGGCGCGTCGGCATTGCCGACGACGGCAAACCGGTTGACATGATCGGCGGCGCGAAACTCAGCGGCCGGGTTGGCAAGTATTCCCTGGGGATACTCAGCGCCCAGACCCAGGAGCGCGACCCCGTACCGGGCGAGAATTTCAGCGTGATCCGGCTCAAGCGCGACATTGGAGAACAGGCCTCGATGGGACTGATCGCGACCCGTCGAACACCGGAGAACGGGGACGCGAGCGGCCTCTACGGGCACGACTTTCTGTATAAGACCACCAGGTTCCTGAGAACGCGCAACCTCACCCTGTCGTCGTTTGTGTTAAAGAGTTTTCGTCCCACGGCACGTAAAAACTGGGCCTGGGGCAGTCAGATCAATCTGCCCAACGATACCTGGACGATATTCGGCACCTATCGTGAGGTCCAGCGGGATTTTGAGGCCAGCATGGGCTTTGTGCCGCGCACCGGCATTCGGCGCTTTGGCTGGTTCCTCCAGGCGGCGCCGCGGCCTGGGCGCTGGGGGACGCGGCAAGTCGCCTGCGCCTTTGACGGCAATTATATTACCGACCAGTCCACGAACCGCCTCCTCACCCGCAACATTGTCTTTCCCTGCGAGTGGCGCTTCGAGAGCGGCGACACACTCATGTTCCGGACCTGGCAGCAGTTGGAACGCCTGACCGAAGATTTTGAGATCAGCAGTGGTGTCCGGCTACTGCCCGGCCGCCACACCTTTCGCCGTTATATGGTCAAGGCCGAGACCGCGGATAAACGCAAGCTGTCGGCCAGCCTGGCCCATTTCTGGGGCGACTATTACAGCGGCAAGCGCGACAGTTGGAACCTGCGTCTTAATTTTCAGCCCGGCCCACGCCTGTTCCTGAGCCCGGAATATCTCCAGAGCGATGTCCGTCTGCCTGAGGGCAATTTTGTCACGCGCCTGCTGCGGGTACGGCTGGACATCGCCGTCAACCCCAATCTGTCCTGGTTCAGCCTGATCCAGTATGACAACGTGTCGGACGTGTTCAGCATGAACACGCGCATCCGCTGGATCATCGAGCCGGGCAACGACATCTTTCTGGTCTTCAACCAGCGTTGGCTGGACGAAGAAGGCGGCTTCCACTCCATCGGCCGCGAGGGCCGCTTCAAGGTGCGCTATACCTATCGGTTTTGAGGACAGCGGGAGACGCGAGACCAAATCGGCCCTACGTCTCCTGCCGTCCGTTTTTTCCTACTGGCCCTGCCGCAGATTTTGTACGGTAAACAGTTCAGGCAGGAAGGTCTCAACCCGATAGCTTCTCCCGTCGCTCCGCACCGTTATCGTCCCCGCCTGGTCCGTTCTGAGGAATGCCACACCCTGCCGCTCATAGCGGTCCACCACCTCTGGGGCTGGAAAGCGAAAGCGATTATTATACCCCAGCGAGGCAATGGCGACCTGGGGGGAAACCGCTTCAAGAAAGGGCTGGGTACTGGAACTGCGGCTGCCGTGATGGGGGACTTTGAGAATTTCGCTCTCAAGCTGGACCGGTGTCGCAAGCAGACTGCCCTCCCCCACAGCCTCAATGTCCCCGGAAAACAGCATATCCACCTCCCCGTGACTGAGACGGAGCACGAGAGAGGCGTCGTTTGTATCCAGTCCGGTCTGGCCACAGGGAGGATGCAGGATGTGGACCTGCACCCCACCGATCTCCCGGTCCGGCGTATCGCGACACAGAGTGTGAGTCTGGATACCGTTCTCTTGCAACGTAGTCATCAGCCGCTTGAAGCGCCGGCTACCTGACCGTTCGTCACCATTAAACCAGAAGGAACTGACGCCAAAATGTTTGGCCAGAAAATCCAGCCCCCCATAGTGATCAAGGTTGGGATGACTGAGGACCAGCGTGTCTATGCGTCCGATTTTTCGCTGCCACAAGAAAGGAGCAACAATAGCCCGACCCGAATCAAACGTCTGACTCGTGAATCCGCCCGCGTCAATGACCATGACGTGGGAGCCGGGAAACTCGACCACAGCCGCATCGCCCTGTCCGACATCGAGAAAAGAGACCCGCAGCTCAGTCTGAAAATAGCGCTGGGTGATCGAGTACAGACCGTCAAAGGCAATGAGACTGAACAGGCAGGCGAAAAAGACTCTCCGTAACCTGGGAGGTTGGATATATGAATAGAACAGGAGGGAAACACACAGGGTATAAAACAGAATAATTTCAAAAAGCGTGAAGGTCACTGAATGAACGGCGGCAAAGGGCAAGGCGGCAATAGCTTCGACCACCCGCACGCCGAGCGAGACCACAGTTCCGGCACACCACACGGCCAGAGCCGCAGCGCCCGTGTGAATAAACACCAGCACTGTCGTAACCAGGCCTAACACAACGGCGGCACTCCCCAGGAAGGGAACCAGCAGCAGGTTGGCCACAAGTCCAACCAGCGGGACCGTATGAAAATAGGTCGCGACGAGCGGGAGCGTACCGACCGTTGCACTCAGCGTAACAAGACAGTAGAGGCCGGCCCAGCGACGGAGTCGCCGTCGCCACGGGGAGAGGTGGACCGCACGCGTTTCGTCTCGATTATCCCACCAGGCTCGGAAACGATGCAGGCCGATAAAGATGGCCAGGACAGCCACAAAAGAAAGCTGAAAAGACACGTCAAAGATGGCCCCCGGCCAGACCAGCGACACCATCAGGGCGGCAAGGGCGAGGCTGCGGAAGACTTCCTCCTTTTGGTCAAGCAGCAGCGCAGTGAGAAAGACCGCAACCATAATGACCGCCCGCAAGGTCGAAACACTGCCGCCCGCAAGTCCGGCATACAGCAGCACGACCGGCAGCGTGAAGAGCGCAGCCAGTTTTGGCACCGACCACATCAACAACACGTACTGGCTCCGTGCCAGGAGCCACCACCAGGCCCCATACGCCAGCGTTGCAACCAAGCCGATGTGGAGCCCGGAAATGGCAAGGACGTGGGCAACACCCACTCGCGTAAAGCTGTCGCGCAACTCCGGATCGAGGCGACTTTTATCGCCGATAATCAGCGCGCGGAGAATGGCAGCCGGTATAGTGGGCAGGTGCGTGTCAAAGAATGCGCCGACTGTCCGACGGATGTTTTCAATCCGGTGGCGGAGCTCCGTTCCTGTCAGCCCGACCTTTTCGATGTTCTTGTCATCCCACACAAAGGCAGTGAGATAGATACCCCGCCGGGCCAGATAGCCCGCATAGTCAAAGCTGCCCGGCGTCTGAAAATTGCGCGGGACGCGGAGTTTGAGCGAAAGCCGCAACACATCGCCGTACTGCCAGGGGCCTTGTAGATGACGAACCGTGACGAGGACCTTGCCCGTTGCCGACCGGAACTGCCCGTCTTGCCAGACCCGTTGCGCCTCAAGATACAACCGGCCACGTCCCAGACCCCGCTCCGGCTCCTGGAACAGCCAGCCTTCAAGAGTAATTTTTTGCGGTAAAGCAAGATGGCGGAGATGGTGCGCGGGAAAATCGGGAGCATAGACTCGATGGAGAGTAAAATTGCCGACCACAAAAGCGCCACTCAGCAGACTGACCAAGACGGCCAGACGGAATCCACCGATGATCCATCCGGCCACGCTGAGGGTCAGCAGTCCGCCCAGCCAGAGGGGCGCAGCCGCCTGCCAGCCCCAGGCCACACCGGCCTGGCCCAAGAGATAGGCCAGGGCGAGATGGATGAGGATCAACCGCAGAGGAGCGCAGCCTCGCTAGCAGCTCCATATCTTTAGGGTGCCCGAGCAGTTCTCGAGGTGCTCGACAGACGCCGTGGGCACGGTAATATTGTTCGCCTTCTTTTTTTGAACAAGAGGGTATGTAGAGAGATCCCATTCTCCCGTTTGACGGTTGGTTTCAATCGTGCAGTAACTTTGGCCGGAGTTATTGCCGTACCAGTCAAAGGTCGGCGAATCACATGAGCCGGACGCGGAACTGTCGTCCCACGCATCTGAACAATCGCTCGCGCTCTGACCCAGCGCCGGAGGGCTGGCCAGCAACAGGGTGGAGACAAGCACGATACCAGACAGAATGGAAATACGGTTGAACATCAATCGATCCTCCTTCGCTCTTGTGACAGTGCATGTGGCTGTCAGCTTCCTTATACGTCAGGGGCGCGGCGGCTGTCCCTAGTAGAATTACTAGGGCGGGCGGCCCTGCTCCAACCTCAGCGCTCAAGGCGGGAGCGGCTCTCTCCTCCCCTAGGAGTGCGGGCTTCCAGCCCGCATGGCGGCCAGGATGGCCGCCCTCCCAGGCCTCTTGGGGCAGGCCCGTGTCCTTCCCTACGAGCGCGGACTGGCACGGCTACAACTTATCGTGAAATGCGCTAGCCACTCACCACTAAAAATGGGTCGGCTCTGTTAGCGTGGAGCGGGATGTGCCCGTAAGTGCTGGTGTATTTTTTCCGCCAGGATCGGGGTAATCCCCGCGACCTGGCCCAGTGCTTCGGGTGCGGCGGCGCGCACGCGCTTGAGGCTGCCAAAATGCCGTAAAAGCGCTTTGCGTTTGGCCGGGCCAACGCCGCTAATCGCATCGAGCGGCGAACTGAGCCGCTCTTTGGCCCGCAGGTTCCGGTGATAGGTAATGGCAAAGCGGTGGGCCTCATCCCGGATACGTTGCAAAAGGAAGAGAGCAGTGGCGTTGGGCTTGAGCACGACCGGATTCTTGCGGCCGGGCAGAAAGACGCGCTCGGAGGAATGGGCGACTTCTTCGGCAAACGGGTCCCGCTCGGTCCGCATCTTGGCCAGACCAATGACATCGACCTCAGTAATCCCCAACTCTCGCAGCACAGTAACGGCGACGCCGAGTTGGCCTTTGCCGCCATCTACCATGAGGAGGTCTGGCAGGTCGTGTTCCGCTAAGGCACGCTGATAGCGACGGGTGAGGACCTCATACATCATGCCGAAATCGTCCGCTCCTTCGACGGTTTTGATACGAAACCGGCGGTAGCGGTTCCTGTCCGGCTCGCACTCGTCAAAGACAACCATGGAGCCGACAGAGAGATTGCCCTGGGTATTCGAGATATCGAAACACTCAATGCGTTTTGGCGCGTTTTGCAGGTGCAGCGCACGGCGTAAGCTCTCCAGCGTCTTCTCTTTGTGCTCTTCTCCCCGCCGCTTTTCGACAAAGCTGTGCCGCGCATTTTCCTGGGCCATTTCCACCAGCCGCAGTTTGGCTCCCCGCTGCGGACAGAGCAGGCCGATCTTCTTCCCCTTGCGTTCCGAGAGGAGTTCCGCCCTGATGCCGGCATCGTCGAGCACGACAGGGACAAGAATCTCGTCGGGCACAAACCGGCCGCCCTGGTAGAATTGGCTCAGGAATTCGGCCACGACCTCGGCGTCGGGAAACTCATTGTCGGTAAAGCTATAGGCCAGGTTGCCAATCAGTTTTCCACCACGCACAAACAGGACCTGTCCTTCGATCAGTCCGCCCTCGCGATACAGGCCGAACACGTCCTGGTCATTCCCCAGGGGGGTGGAGACCAGCTGCTTTTCCGCGGTTTTTGTCATGGCCTGAATTTGGTCCCGCAGCCGGGCGGCTTCTTCAAAACGCAGAGCGTCGGCGGCCTGGGTCATCTGCCGGGTGAGGCGGTCTATCAGTTGGGTGCTTTTGCCCTCAAGCAGCAGCAGGGCATTTTTCAGTTGGTGCTGGTAGTCGTCGGGGTCGACCGGCAGAGTACAGGGCCCGAGGCAGCGCTTGATCTGATATTCCAGGCATGGCCTGGTGCGGTTGCGAAAGACGGTGTCCGTACAGGTCCGCAGGGGGAAGACTCTCCGGATGATTTCCAAGGTCTCCTGGACTGCCGTGCTGGAGTGGAAGGGTCCCAGATATTTACTGCCGTCTTTCGCAATCTGGCGAGTCAGGAGGAGGCGGGGCCACTGATCATGCTGGGTGACCTTCACGTGCCAATAGGAGGTGTTGTCTTTGAGACGAATATTATACCGAGGCCGGAATTGCTTAATCAGGGTGTCTTCGAGCAGCAACGCCTCTTTTTCGGTTTGGGTAACAAGGACCTCGACATCGGTCAGTTGGGCGAGGAGAAAACGGATTTGCGCCCGGCCGTCCCCACCGCGGGCGTATTGTCTGACCCGGGCGCGCAGATTGTTCGCTTTCCCGACATAGATCACGGTGTCGTTATGATCCGTGAACTTATAGACGCCGGGACTGGTTGGCAGGGTTGTCAGCTTGGCTTCGAGTTCGGCGTTACGGGAGAAAGAGTGAACGTGTCCAGCTTTTTTGTCTGGTTGGAGGGCACCTTCACTCTTTAAGGTATTCGCCACACGAATCCTCAAATAAAGAAGGGCGACCCCGGAGGCCGCCCTGATAGCAGTGTTCAGATGCGCTGCTATTCCGTCGCAGGTTCCGCCAGTTATTCGCTGGCCCCTACGGTGATTTGCTCTTTCAGTTTCTCAAGCGTCTTCTCGCCGATGCCTTTGACGTTTTGCAGATCATCCACGGTCGCAAACAGACCGTTTGCTTCGCGATGGGCAATAATGGCCTCAGCTTTTGTTTTACCGATACCGGGCAGGGTCTGCAAGGCGGCAGCGTCCGCCGTGTTGATATCAATCGGCCCGGCGACCTCAGGCATCTTCTCATCAGCGGCTTCAGCCGCCTTCTCAGCCGCCTCATGGTGATCTGCCCAGACAGGCGTCCCCATCAAACAGCCGACCGCAAAAAATCCAAGCGCCAACCAGAGAAATCTCTGTTTCATCCTTCCTCCTTACAAGAATAGAACAAGGAAAACACACCAAGTCTACAATCTATATCTGTCAATACGTCATCAAGGAGGGCCCCGGTCGGGTGGGGTCCCATGTTGAAAAAGTAAGGCGAGCCTCTCCATGGCCACGAGACAGCCAATCATCATCCACACGTTTCGCATACGATCTGATCCTTTCTTGACACTGTGGTGTCGGTAAACAGTTCACAAAAACACGGGCCTCAGACAGCCAATAGGTTTGACCAGGCACGGCTGCCGCTCGACTCCCGCATACGACGCACCCGCACGTACGGGGCACCCGACGCCCTCTTTACCCGATGGCTGGCCGATTGTCCCTAGTAAAATTATGAGGGTGGGTCCGGAACGCCCCGGCACCTGACGGCGCTCGGCGGGGCGGCACGGGCGGGATGAACGCGCAAGGGAACGCAGTTCAAAAGGAGACACGACCCCTAGTCGCGTTGACCGAGTAGGGTAAACCCGTTAGATGAAGGGTTGACACACTACAGCTATTGACCTGCTCGCAGAAGGAGAACCGTTCAGTATGGCGACGATAATCACCGAGGACTGCATTAACTGCGGGGCGTGTGAGCCCGAGTGCCCCAATACCGCGATCTATCAGGGCGGCGTGGAGTGGGACTTCAACGGCGCGGTCAATCCGGCCATCGATGACGACATTTTCTATATCGTGCCGGACAAATGCACGGAGTGCGTGGGCTTTTTCGACCAGGAGGCGTGTGCGGCGGTGTGTCCGGTAGACTGCTGTCTGCCCAACCCGGACATTGTGGAGACGGAGGAAGCGTTACTGGCGCGGGCCAAGGAGTTACATCCCGAGCAGACGTTTGGGGATGATTTCCCCTCTCGCTTCAAGGGTGAGGGCGGAGAAGCCGCGCCGGCTGAGGCTGAGGCCCCGGCAGCAAATGGCGCAGCGGCACCCGCTGCACCTGCGGCCGCGCCGGCACCAGCTGCAGCTCCGGTAGCACCCGTTGCCGTAGCGCCAGCAGTGACGGCACCGACACCCAAACCGGTGGCACCCAAAAAAGTCGTGGAAGAAAAAGTCTTTGAAGGCGAACTGGCCGGCACCTACGCCCAAGCCCTTGCCCGAGTCCAGCCAGCGCAAAACAATTCCATTCTGGGGACGCTCCTTGCCTCGGCCCAGCCCATCCTGGGCGCGCTACCGCTCTCAACCAAGCGCGCCCTGGAACAAGCTGTTGGGGATACGCGTTATTTTCATGTCGGGACGGCGACCAGCCTGAATATCCTGTTCAATATGGTCCTGTACCCGATTATTCTTCTGGCCGTCTATAGCGCTGTTTTAGGGGGGGAACTCTTCAGTCAGGCGGCGAATAAATTTATCTTTCTTGGTGTTCTGATTGCCTCGGTCGAAACCTTAATCCGCCTGCGCGAATCTTTCTTTCAGGGCGTTCCCACCGAAGACACTCCGTTGCGTGGGACCTTCTACGGTCTCCCCCTTGCTCCGGCGATGGCTCCTTTTCTCAGTGTTTCCGGAGGGCGGACGCCGGATAAGGGTGACCAGCCGATTGAGGGTTATTACACGCCGGAGTTTGATGAAAAGACCGAACGTTCGCGTCGCTACGGCGAGCGGTATACGGTCGAAGAACAGGGCAACGCCTACATCCTGCGCATGGAATTCCCACGTCGCGTCCCGGTTTCTGCTGCCAAGCGGGAAATGGGGATTGGCGATGAAATGCCCGACTACGAATATACGCTCTCTCTGAAGGACGGCGGTTTTTTTGTACGCGGCAGTGTTGATGATCCCGATATCCGGACACTCGCCGCGGTCTCGTCCGCGTTTCCCCCTGACTTTAACAAACGCATTGATGTGCGTGGTGGGATATCGAGTTTTAAGCACCGCTATAGCGATAAAACGCTCGAAGTCGTGCTGTTCAAACGCTAAAAAGAGTAACCGCGTCCTCCAACAACATGCCGATGCTGGGCACGTTTACTCTTTCAGGTAGGGGTGACGCCTGCGTTATCCCTACGGGGTGCAGGGTCGCCCCATAAGCAAAGAGGTATGCCTCAAAAGCGAGTATTCATCTCCGACTCGCTTGCCATCCTGCAAGAGGCGCTCGTTGCCGCCGTCCACACGCTCAAAGCGGCCGACTCGCTGACTCCGCTCACGATTATTGTTCCCAGTGATGTCGTTGGTTCACGGCTCAGCAACGCCATTGCCAGGGCTGGTGACGGGCATATCGGTCTGCGATTTACAACGCTGCTCGACTATGCGGTACGCCTGACCGAAGCGCGACTGAGGCAGGAGGGGAAACGTCGCGTCTCAGCCGCGCTGGTTCCGCTGCTCGTGAAGCGTCTCTTGCTGGAACAAGCGCGGCAGCCTCGGTTTCCCCAGTTCTTGAGCGAGACGCTGTCAGACCTCAAGCAGGCGGACATCCGGCCCCACCATCTGCACCTGTTGTATACCCGGATTCCTGCACAGGAGGTACTCTATCGAGGGAAAATACGCCAGCTGCTGGACCTCTACACGCGCTATGAAAAGATCTTGGACGAACGGCAGTTCGTTGATGACGCCAGTCTGTTCACTGGCCAGATCCAGCCAGCACTGAGTGACGGGCCGCTGCTGGTGTATGGCGGTCTTGAGTATACCGCACGCCAGCAGCGTTTTTTGGAAACGCTCTTTACGCAGAGGGATACCCTGGTCTTTCTTCCCTGGCGACCCGGTTCGGCCTACGAAGCCGTGACTCCCACATTGAGCTGGCTCACCGGGCTCGGCTTTCAGTCGTCTCCCTTAGCCCGTCCGCAGGCCCCGTCCTGCTCTCTGGCTCAGGTCCAAGCCCGGCTTTTTGAACGAGCCGGGGAAACGCCCCAGCGACCGGTCTCAACGCTCCCGGATGCCTCGCTTCACATCATTTCTGCACCAGATCAAACCCAGGAGGCGCGTGAAATTGCACGTACCATCCTTTCGCTGGTCCGAGAGCAGGACTATACGTTTGACGAGATTGGCGTACTCCTCACCGAGTCAAACACCTATGGTCCGTTATTGCGGGAGACGCTCTCCCGCCTGGGGATTCCGTGCACCCTTGTTGCAGAGCAGCCCTTGCTGGCCACGCGACAGGGGAAAGCCGGGCAGGCGCTGTGTCAGCTCTTGTCTGAAAACTGCTCGCGGCAGCGCCTTTTCGCCTTTCTCAGTCTGGCTCGTCCCCCGTTTCAAGACCTGATTGGGGAAGCCGTCTCTCGGGCGCATATCGCCCAGTGGGAAGCCCTTTGTCTGGAGGCCGGGATAGGACGCGGAGGCCAGGAATGGCACGTTCGCCTCGCCGCGCTGGAAGCACGCTACCAAAACCCATCGGAGGGACAAGCCGAACGGTTGGCACCCGCGCTCCGTTTGCTTGTCAGGTTTATGGACCGTTTGCTGACGGACGTGAAAATGGTTCAAGACCAACACACCTGGGAAGGCTGGCTCATCCACTTCCTGCGGATGTATGAAGACTATGTGTCCGACAAGGTCTCGTGGAGTGGCGAGGAACCAGACCGACAAGACAGCGGTGAGCAGAGTCCGAATATTGGGGAGACCCTCCGGAGTCTCTCCCCACTTTTGGCTGAAACAACTCGCCCTGCGGAGTGGGTTGAGGCTGTTCTGGGCTGCCTTGCCTGGGGAAAGGTGCAACTCCGAAAAACGCACACGACCGGCGTCTTTCTCGGTGAGGTGACCCAAGCGACCGGTCTTCGCTTTCGAGCGGTCATCCTGCCGGGCCTGGCGCAAGAGTCGGGGGCGCGCCTCCCCTCTCAGGACCCTATTTTGTCTGATGCCGAGCGTCAGCATCTTGCCGAAGTGCTGACCATGGACGTGCCGGTCCGTCGCCAGACAGTTGAACGCCGCCAGCTCCTTTTCATGTTGGCGACCCAGAGTGCGCAGGAGATGTTATGTCTGACCTATCCACGCACTGTCCGGGGAGCCGCCCGCCCGCCCGCCACACTCCTCTTACAGACGGTCAGTGTGCTGTGTGGCCGTCAGGCAACGCTGGCAGACCTGCAACACAGGAGCCGGTGGGTATCGGCGGCTGGAGGATACACGCAGAGTACCCGGCCTGCGGTGGACGCGCTGGAGTTCCACCTGGCCTATGCTTTTAACCATCCTCAGCAGGTCGCTGGGCATACGGTTCAGCCCGGTCTACAGACGCTACCGTTTTTTGTTCCCGCCGCGCGCGCGCTGGAGCAACGTTGGGAGCGTCCCTCCCTCACGGCCTTTGACGGCTGTATGCAAGCGGAAAGCGTCAAGAGCACGCTGCGCCGGCACCTCTTCCCGCAGGGGCTGCATTTGTCCGCGAGCAGCCTGGAAACATATGCACGCTGTCCGTTTCGTTATTTTCTGGAGACCGTGCTTGCTCTCAAGCCGTGGGAAGAGCCGGAACAGATTCTTGCCCTCCTGCCACGCGACCGGGGTGTGTTAGTGCATACCATCCTGCACGATTTTTTCTCCCGTCTCCAACAGGCGGACCAGCTGCCCCTGTCCACGAAACGTGCTGATGACGAGCGACGACTGCTCACCCAGGTAGCGGAGGAACAGTGTGCGGTGTTTGCGCAGACACGGCCGGTTGGGCTGCCCCTGCTCTGGGAATGTGAGCGCGAACACCTGCTGCGACGTTTGCACGCCTTTCTCCAGCGCGAACGCCAAACGGTGCACGGTTTTTGCCCGGCGGCGTTTGAGGTGTTTTTTGGTATAGGAACGAAGGGTAGGGAATCGGAGCGAACCCCTGACCCCCAGTTCCTCACCCCCAATATTCCTGTTCCCTTTCGCCTTGATACAGGGGAAGAGGTCCAGCTCCGAGGACGGATTGACCGGATTGATGTTTCGGCGGAACACATTGACCGTGTACAACCCGGGCAGGCGCGTATTCTTGACTATAAGACGGGCCGGGCCCCAACTCGGGGCTTTGCGGGTGGAACCGCGCTCCAACTGGCCCTGTATCTCTATGCCGCCCAGTATCTTCGCCCGGACCTGGACTGGGTCCGGGCGGAGTATATGAGTGTGGACGGAGTTGCTCAGCCTGACAAAAAATCCCTGACTGCAGAGGCACAGGCGGCAACACTCGGCACCTTACGGACCATCATCACCCGCCTTGCCGAGGGCATCACCGCTGGACTGTTCTTTCCTGTTGCGGATGCCTGTCAGTCCTGTGCATTTCCCGAAATCTGCTCTGCGCATGGCGCAGAGTGGGCCGTACAGAAACTGCACGACCCACAGACAACGGCATGGCGCTGGGTACGGTCACAGGCATGAGCCGCGCTTCTCTTTCGGACAACGACGCCCAGCAGCGTATTGTCTCGGATTTTCAGACGACATTTTTACTGGAGGCCGGGGCAGGAACAGGCAAGACGCAACTCTTGTTGAGCCGGCTACTGGCCCTGCTGCGAACCGGTCGGAGTCCGCTGAGCCGGATCGCAGTTATCACCTTTACGGATAAGGCCGCGGCTGAACTCCGGACACGTCTCCGCGCGGCTGTTGAGTCTGCACTCCAAACGTCCCTGCCTGAGGCAGAGCGCGCGGCCTTACAGTCGGTGCTGTCTGAGCTTGACCGGGCGATGGTGATGACCATCCACGCCTTCTGCGCGGCCTTGTTACGTGAGCGGGCGCTGGAGGTCGGACTGGACCCGGCTTTTACAGTCTTGAACCAAGCCCAGGCACGCCTGTTGCACGACCAGGTCTGGCACACGTGGCTCACCCAAGAACTGCAACCTGGGCAGGGCAGTTCGGACCTGCTACGCCAGGCATTTCGCGTTGGTCTCTCGGTCACCCATCTGAAGTCGCTGTCTGATTTTTTGGTCGAGCAGCGCGACTGCCTGGACTGGCGGCCCGCAGCAGTCGATGCAGATATCCCGACATACTGTGCCGAGGTCCGCCAGGCTGTCGCCCGGCTGGCCGATCTGCGGGACTGCTGTCACGACACGACAGATACGGTGTTCGAGCACATCACAAGCCTGACCGACATCGTTCCGACGACTCCCTATCAGGACAATACGGAGGACTGGGAACACTTCTTGTCACACCGCCTGACGGTACAGCCTCGAAAAGGGAGACCGACGCATTGGCAGCCGACCGCTGCGCTCGACGAAGCACGCACGCTGCTCACACAGATAAAGGCCCTCCATCTCAAGGCCCAAGCCGCTATGCTGCATAATCTGACGGTGGGCCTGGCTGGCTGGCTGGGCGGCTATCTGCACGCTTATCAGGCCAAAAAACAGCAACAGGGCAGCCTCGATTTTCTGGACCTGCTGGTGCTGATGCGCGACGGACTCAAACACAATCGCGAGTTGCGACGCTATTTTCAACGCAGATTCGACTTCCTGCTGGTTGATGAAGTCCAGGACACCGATCCCTTACAAGCCGAAATGCTGTTCTTCCTGGCGGAGGATCAGCCCCGGACAGAGGACTGGACGCAGGTTGCGCTCCGCGCCGGAAAACTGTTTCTTGTCGGCGATCCCCAGCAGTCCATTTATCGCTTTCGGCGGGCCGATCTCGAAGTCTACCACCTGCTACGCTCGACGGTTGAGCGACAGGGGAGCGTCCTCAGCCTCTCAACGAACTTCCGGATGCGGGCTGCCCTGGTGACACGGGTGAACGCTCTCTTTTCACAGGTGCTGGATAATGAAGACGACCCGGACCAGCCTGGGTATCTGCCCCTGCGCGCGGTGAGCGGTGATGAGGCCGAAGAGGGGCCGACGTTTTTTCTCCTGGACCTGCCCTACACAGCGCCACACGAACAGACGAACCAGGACACGCCGCGGAACATCGAAGCGCGCTGTACGGCGCAATTTATCCGTCATAGCGTTGAACAGCAGACACTGGCGACACAAGCGGGCAGGCCCCTGAGGTATGGTGATATCGCTCTCCTGTGTCGAACGAATCGAAGCGTAGAGCTGTATGAACGAGCCCTCCAGGATGCCGGCGTCCCGTACCGGAGCAAAAGAGGAAACGTGTCCTCCAAACAGACATCAGTGCGGGACACGTTTCCTCTTTCGGGCATACAGCGGATTGCAGCAAGTCAGGAACGGACAGATATGCAGGCGTGTGTCAGGACGCTGGTCCATCCGGCGGACACCACGGCCTTGGTGGCAACCCTGCGCTCGTCACTCTTCGGCTTTTCAGACGAAGAGTTGGTGCAATTGCGCTGTGCCGGCGGGACCTTCGATTATCTCAGCGGCAAAGTCCCCGAACAGCTCCCCTGTGCTGACCGGCTGCATGCCGCTTTTGCGGTGCTGCGCGCCTTACACCAGAGACTGTCCCATACTATGCAGAGCGCTCATAGTGCCGGGGCCGGGCTTGCTGCGCTCCTCACCGAGATCTATGCCCACACCCCCTTACTCCCGTTGTTTGCCTGCCACCCCCACGGACAGCAGCGGCTCCACGACCTGCTTCACCGTGTTGAGACGCTGCGCGGGCTGCCCGGCCAATATGGGACGGCGCAGGATTTCTCCCCAGACTTTTTCGGCCATATGCTCACCGCTGCTCTGGATGAGTCCGAGGACGGACAGGCAGAGCAGGTGAGTGCTCTTGATGAACCGCAAGACGCGCTCCACATCCTGACGATTCACAAAGCCAAAGGACTGGAATTTCCACTTGTCATTATGGCGGAGTCCGGAGAGCCGCCCAACCGGCTGAACCGTCCCGGCCTGGTGAGACGCAAAGACGCCCGTCTTGAACTCCGCCTTGGTCCGCGCGCTCTTCAGTGTTGCACCCTGGGCTGGCAGGAGGCTGAGGCCCGAGAGCGCCAGCAGGAAGCGGCAGAGGAAAGACGCCTGTGGTATGTGGCAGCAACGCGCGCTCGGGAATATGTCGTGTTTCCCCTGCCCCCGCCGTCAGAGACGAAAAAAAAGGGCAGCGTGCTGCATACGGTCCTGCGCGACCTCTCGGGCACAGAGCGGCAGGCTGTCCATCAGAGCGATGCCAGCCAGACGGGCCAGGCTCAGATTGCGTCCGAGCCTGAGATGACTGACCCCCAAGAAAATCCGGCTACGACTGACGCTCAACCTTCCGATATAGACTGGGTAACGGATAGACGGCGACTCATCGCCAAAGGGCGGCAAAAGCGTCACACCCGGAAGATACTTCGGCAGGGAAATATATCGCAGCGGCAAGTGCAGTTGGATCGTCTTATTACGCAGACGACTGTACACCTGAGGCAAGAGCATGCTGAGGAAGCGTCTCTCCAGGCGACATCAGCCGCGCTGGACGATGGCAGCCATGCTTCGGGCGATCCTTTTCCTGACGATATGCGGCAGTATATTGCCAGGGTTACGCTCTGGCCGCGTATTCATATTGCTCCCACATGCATTGCGGACGAGAGATTTACACTGCATACCGGTAATACGCTCCTCACCGGGCGGATTCCACTGGCATTTCTCGAAGACGGGAAATGGTTTATTGCTGATTTTTCCCTGGGAAGGGCCGACCTCTCAGGAAAAGAATCGGACATTGCGTATGCACGGCTTGGGCCCAGCGCGCTGGCCCTTGAGCAGTTGACCCCGTTTCCGGTGCAGGCTCTGCTCCTCTTTCTGGTTGATCGACAGCAGGAAATCTGCGTTGCGTGGGAGAGTCCTGGGAAGGACACCTTCCAAAAACAATTATTGGGCTGAGCGGTTTTGTAAAAAACGAAAAGCAGCAGAAATGAAAACCACGCCGCCTGATCTTTCAACCGCGGAGAGGGATTTCTACCTCAAAGAATTCCGGGGAAAGAGTCTCCTGTTCGCGCTGCGGGCAAAAGATATCACCGCGCCCAGGGATCGGGACGTGGTCCGGGAGGTCCTGCGCGCACTGATATTAAATGAAACTCGCGTGATCCTGCTTGTGGAAACAAACGAATCCACACCCGAGCGGCGGGCTGTTGAGGAACTGCATACACGGTTGTCTCACGCGCTGAACGGCATCCCTGCTCCCGTGACTCTTTTGCCTGAGAGCGATGAAGACCAGCGATGTCTCAGCATTCTGGAAACCCTGCGTACGGTTCCCGTTTTCATAGGACTCTGGCCGGCCCAGGCCCGCCTGCCAGCTCTTCAGAACGCGCGACAACTCGCCAGTCGCCTCACCGTCTATAAGCTGGTGATCCTGGACCCGCAGGGTGGATTAACGGCCAGCGGAGCACCGTTATCCTTTCTGAACGGTTCCCACTTGGAAGAGTTGCAGGCGCACGGCGCGCGTGGGGAGATACCTCACGAGCGGCACCGGCAGCTTGAGACCGCGCGTTTAGCCTTGGAGGGTGGCGTTGCTTCAGTCTCGCTGTGCTCGCCGGCGAGCCTGACAGAAGAACTCTTTACCTACGAGGGGTGTGGGACGTTTTTTACGCTGACAGACTACTGTCAGGCGGAACGATTAGCCCTCGACGATTTCCCCGAAGCCGAACGCCTCATACAGCGGGGCGAACAGGAAGGCGCGCTCAAAAAACGAACCCCCTCCGAGATCAGTCAGTTGTTGCTGCACGGTTATGGTGCGCGGCTTGGTACAGAGCGCGATCTCGTTGGGTTATGCGCTCTCTTGCCGTATGTCACTGACAATGCAGGAGAAATAGCCGGACTCTACACACTCAGGCGATTCCACGGCGAAGGAATTGGGAGCCGCCTGGTCGGGAAGGCGATCACTGAAGGGCAGGCACGCGGCCTTGCCTATCTCTTTGCCTGTACAAACCAGGAGGGCGCCCGGCGGCTTTTTGAGCGGTTTGATTTTCATCAGGTCAAACCGGACGCAGTCCCGGCAACAAAATGGCATGCCTATGCCCCCGAACGAAAGCGGGCGATCAGCGTATATAAGCGTGAATTGTCGTGAGACTGCGATCAGCATCGCCTGAGGGCTCCCCGCACGCATACTCCCCCAGCAGCTTTTTCTCAGGCTGAATTTCTTGATCATCGGGCAGGATCGCTCCCCCTACCACGTTGGCTGACGAAAAGGAAGAAAATCATTCGATAGTAGTGTTATCTCTTGTCTTCGTGTAACATCTCCCTTGACATACATACCGATTGCATGTTATGCTCCGCTCCTGATAGTAGAACCTACGTGAAGGGCTTACCGTGGCAGGAACATCAAAGGCCGAACAATTTCAAAAAACCCAGAGAATCCTGCTCAAAACGGCCCGAGAGCTGTTTACCCAGAACGGATATGCCGACACCTCGACCGAAGAAATTGTCCGCCGTTCCAAGGTGACAAGAGGCGCGCTGTATTATCATTATCGTGATAAAGCCGACATCTTCGCTACGGTTTTCGAGGAGGTGAGAGCCGATGCGATGCGGTTCGTCAGAGGGAAGATGAAGGCGGCTGAAGAGGATGGGGCCGATTTGTGGCAGCAGGTCGTCGTAGGCTGCCACGCCTTTATTGAAAGTGCCCTGACCCCGAGTATGCAGCGCATTGTCCATACGGATGGCCCGTCAGTCCTGGACTGGCCTGTCGTACAAAGAAGCGGGCCGGGACTGACCCTCTTACGAAAGGTCCTCGGGCAGCTCATGGACGAAGGCATTATTGAAAGGATGCCGCTTGACCCGCTGGCATACGTACTCTGGGGGACGTTTTTCGAGGCGGGGGTGTACATCGCCCACGCAGACGACGTTGCTGCGTCCCAGGAGGAAACGTCCAAGCTGTTGGTTCGCCTGCTGGCCGGACTCCGGGTCCGAGTGCCCGACGTTTATACCGATACGCAGATTGGTTCCGGCACCACTCAGTCATAGGACACGAGAAAGAACGAAGCCGTGCTTGAGCCCGCGTTGCTGCCGGCCTGCTGTGTGCTTTTCGGTGCTGCCATTGTTTCCGACCTGGTCGGACGCTGGATTCCGGATAGCATTCCACTCGCCCTGCTGATCTTATTCGTCCTCTACGCTCTGACCGGCGGTCATCTGGCGCCGGTGTGGACCCATCTCGCCATCGGTGCGGTTCTGCTGCTGGACAAATAGACAGTGGCTCGTGGCTGGTTTTACCCCCTCCTTGGAACGTGTGATGCATATTGTGGCGTAAGCCTCCCAGGGACCGGTCCGGCGGCCCCCGCCTCGGGCCGCGCGCCCACTTCCTGGGAGAGCGGCCATCTTGGCCGCTTGCGGGCTGGAAGCCCGCACTCCTGGCCCCTGCACGGCGCAGGGGCGCGAGGGGCCGCCGAGTCATGCAATACGCATCACACGTCCAAGGAGGGGATAAAAAAGCTCCCCCTCTTGGGAGAGGTGGGTTTGGTGAGTCGTCGGTAGTCGGTGGGGCAAATTTTTCATTTTATTCGGCCATTCTTTTACGAACCACTAGCTATTCACTCTGGTGGGCAGGGTGACCCGGACCGCCGTGCCCTGGTTCGGCAGGGAGTTGAGCAGAATGGTACCGCCGTATTTCTCCACCAGATGCTGGGTGACGGTGAGCCCCATCCCCAGGGCGCCCTCTCGGGTGGTGTAGAACGGCTGAAAGACTCTCTTGTGGCGCTCGGGCTGGATGCCGATTCCGTTGTCCGAGATGGTCACGACGACCGTGTCGTCCTTCTGTTTGGTCTCCACCCGAATGATCCCTTTCTTCTGGCCGCGCTCCTGAATCGCCAACTCGGCATTCTCCATAATGTTGGCAAATATCAGAGAGACTTCGGGTTCAGCCGCCAGCACGGTTTGTGTCGGGTTCAATTCTTTGAGGATTAACGACCGGCTCTTGGCCTGGATGCGGTCGGCGACTTCGTCAATGCAATCGTTGAGTTCGAGCGGAGCGGAGCCCTCGTCGCGTTTGGGTGCCAGCACGGGCAGGCGTTTCGCCAATTCCACGATATCATTGACCTGCGTATGGATACTCGACACGACCGCGTCCATGGCGTCCCGGTCTACGCCCGCGGTGTCCCCGGCGGCTGACTCCGTCCCATTATCGGCCGGCAGGTCGGTCAGCACCTCAGTGCTCTTGTTCATGCGCTCGGCCAAGTCCACCAACCGCTCGGCGGCAATATCCACCCTGACCCGGTAGGCCGTAAACTCTGCGGAAGAGGTCGGGCCGCCCGCTTCCGTGCTGAGCCGCCCGGATTTCATGAGGTCCGCGGTCAGACGGTCAAGGCCCCCGTCCGGTCCGGGGCCGGCCTGTTCTCTGCGCAGGAGCGGGTTTCTTGACCGGGACACCGCGCCGCCCCGGCGCGCCTGCTCTTTGTCCTTGGGCATTTTGACCGCAATCAACAACCACATCACCCAGAGCACCACGCCTGTGCCGACGATGCCGCGTTCGTACCAGGCCGCCAGGGCCTCGGTCTGATCAAGGTCGGCCTCCAACCCCTTGATAATGGTTTCGCCCAGTTCGCTGATCTGATCGGAGGTCGCCGCCTGGAAGGTCTCCTCGGTCGGCGCATGCTTTTCGAGCAGGACCTGGCCGTGCGCCACAAAGTTCATGGCCGTGTTAATCAGCGCCGGGTGGCGATTCGCGATGTTGTCGCCCAGTTCGGACAACACCCGCGCCAGCCGCTCCTTTTCCGAGGGAGCCGGACTCGCCAGATACGAATTGATCTCCTCGGTGACGGTCCCCACATTCCTGATGAAGGCCGTATTGGCTCCGCGGGTCTGCATTTGCTGCATCACATTGGAGGCGGCCAAGGGCAGGTAGCGCACGGAGTTGCGCAGCACGGCGTAGCTTGTTTTGAAGCGCTCAATGCGTTCTTCCTTGGCGGTAATGGCACTCACATAGGCATGCGTGATGTTGACCAGTCGAGCCGGCAGGCTGGGCGTTCTCTCGATGGCATCCGCCAGGGTCTTTTTGAGGCGGTCCATCCGAGGGATGAATTGGGTCAGGGAGTCGAAATCGGCAAAGGGGTCGGAACGGACCCGGCCCAATTCCACCCCCCACTGGGATTCGAGTTGCTGAATCCGCTGCACGGTTGCAATAGCCAGGTGATGCTCGCCGGCTTTGGTCTGCACGGCCATCCAGTACAATCCGGCGGCGGTTGCGACGAGAATGACTGATAGGAAGATACCGATGGTAATTGATGTGGATTTCATGGTGACGATTCCTCAGTGACTGGGGTGGCCTCTTGTTCCAAACGGATCGGACGGACGTTTCCGCTTGGGGAGATTTCTTGGACTTCACTTGTGTTTGATATTGCTTGAACTTCACTCGCCACCGGGCTTTCCGGGACTCCGTCTGCCGCATCCGGCACGAGGTCAAAGCGGTAATCCTGGTGTTCTCCTGCCAGGGTCTTGATGAAGGCCACGATGGCCTCCTTGTCCTTATCCGGGGCCTCCCGTCCGAGTTGGAACTCGAACATGGCATCGACCGCGTCGCGCAGGGTCTCGGCGCTGCCGTCGTGCAGATAGGGGGCCGTATGGGCGGCCATACGCAGGCTCGGGACCTTGAAGGCGTGTTTGTCAACCTCGTTTCCGGTGACGTTGAAGCGGCCCAGGTCGGCGTCGGTGATATTACCCCGCTTTCTGAAATAGTCGTTAATCACGCCGAAGACCTGAAACATATTGCCGCCCACGGCTGCCCCTTGATGGCAGGATACACAGCCGTAGCGCTTGAACAGGGCGTAGCCCTCTTTCTCTTGTTCGTTGAGCGCTTCGGTATTGCCCCCGAGCCACTGGTCGAAACGACTGTTGGGCGTAATCAGGGAGCGCATGAACTCGGCAATGGCGTCTTTGATGTTCTCGCGAGAGATCATCTGGGCATCGTTGGGATAAGCCTCCTCGAACATGCGGGGATAGTCCTCGTCCTGGAAGAGTTTGGTCACGACATCCGGCCAGATACTTTCCATCTCGATACGACTCTGTAACGGGCCGTCAATCTGATCGTGGAGGGTGTGGGCCCGGCCGTCCCAAAACTGTTTGAAATTGAAACCGGCGTTGAACACGGTCGGTGCATTCACGAATCCGGTCCGGCCCTCAATGCCGGTGGAAACGACCTGTCCGTCATCACCACCGGTGCTCAGCTCGTGGCAGGAGGCGCAGGAGATGGTATCGTTCTTGGACAATCTCGGCTCGTGGAACAGCCGCCCGCCCAGTTCGACTTTGGCTTCGTTCACTTCAATCGTGAGCGGGACCGGCTTGATCGGCTCTGCCGCCTCTCCGTATTCAGGCGACACGAGGCAGAGTGCCAGGCCGAGGCCGAGCGCCCACAGCGAGCGATGGGGCGGTGTATCCGGCTTGGGTATCTTTTGCCTGGTATTCATCGTTCTTTCCTGATTCGGTTCCCGTCGTTTACTCCACCTCACCCGTGTCTGTGGCGCTGTTTTTGAGCAGTTGCGGCAGCTCGGTCCTGTCGCCTTCCGCCCAGTAGGCATCATTATGGCTGGCATGGAGTTGCCGAGCTTCGTCCGTACGGCCCGCTTCGACGAGCATCCGCATCAGGTTGGCCGTGATGAGCGGATGCGGCCTCAATGCCAGCGCCGCTCTGTAGTGCTGCTCTGCCCGCGGATAATCGCCCTCAAGCGCGGCCACGACCGCCAGACCGTTTATGACCCAGGATTCTACCGGCGTGCCTTTGGCCGGTTCGGTCGCGGCGGTCAAGTGGGCCGTGGCCGTGGCAAAGTCTTCCCGTCCCAGACTCGCCCGCCCGGCACCGAGCAGGGCCTCGGCCTTGAGGGCCGGCAGCGTCGCCAGGGTGCTGGCTTCGGTGAACAGGGCATCTGCGGTCGCGAAGTCGCCCGCGTGCAGGGCCATATAGGCCAAACCGAGTTTCGGCTCCGGTGCGCTCGGGAAGGAGGTGGACAACTGTTCATACAGCCGCCCGGCGGCAACCGGCTGGCCGGTTTCGATGGCGGCGGCCGATACTTTCAGGCTGCTGTCCAACATTTGCTGTTGGGCCGGGTTCAGCGCTCCCCTTCCCGGCCCGCCTGCTGACATATAGCTGCACGCACTCAGGAGCATACAACTCCCCGCAACGAGTGTCGTCCGCAATAAGGTTTTCCTATCCATACCGTCTTCGGCTCACTCATAAACCAAATTCAATTCGCTGCCGCACCCGCGCCTCGACCACCTGTCCGTTCTCCATCAACGGTTCAAATTTCCATTGGACGATGGCTTGCAGCGCGGCTCTATCAAAGATGTCGGGCGGTTCGGATTCAACAATCACGGGCTCAATTACGTTGCCGTCCTGGGTAATGGTGAACTCAATCGTGACAAAACCCTCAATCTGTAATCGCGCAGCGCGCCTCGGATAAAGGGGCGATACTTGTACTAGAAGGACCATCTCGGACAGCGTGACATTTCTGGGGCTCCTCCGGGATGGAGGGGAGGGCTGCGGCGGAATGGCCGCTAAGACGATCCGCTGCTCGGTGGCCGCCCGCCCATGTTCAATTGTCTCCCGGGCGGCGGTGTACCCCGGCGCACTCACTTCGACTTCATACGCCCCCGGCCCTAAGGCCATCCCCGCCCGGTACGGCTCTTCGATGTTCAGCACCCGTATCCGCGCCCCACTCGGCTCGGCCAGAACCGTAAACGGCTGCGGCGGAATGGCCGCTAAGACGATCCGTTGCTCGGTGGCCGCCCGCCCATGTTCAATTGTCTCCCGGGCGGCGGTGTACCCCGGCGCACTCACTTCGACTTCATACGCCCCCGGCCCTAAGGCCATCCCCGCCCGGTACGGCTCTTCGATGTTCAGCACCCGTATCCGCGCCCCACTCGGCTCGGCCAGAACCGTAAACGGCTGCGGCGGAATGGCCGCTAAGACGATCCGTTGCTCGGTGGCCGCCCGCCCATGTTCAATTGTCTCCCGGGCGGCGGTGTACCCCGGCGCACTCACTTCGACTTCATACGCCCCCGGCCCTAAGGCCATCCCCGCCCGGTATGGCTCTTCGATGTTCAGCACCCGTATCCGCGCCCCACTCGGCTCGGCCAGAACCGTAAACGGCTGCGGCGGAATGGCCGCTAAGACGATCCGTTGCTCGGTGGCCGCCCGCCCATGTTCAATTGTCTCCCGGGCGGCGGTGTACCCCGGCGCACTCACTTCGACTTCATACGCCCCCGGCCCTAAGGCCATCCCCGCCCGGTACGGCTCTTCGATGTTCAACACCCGTATCCGCGCCCCACTCGGCTCGGCAATCACTGTAAACGGCTGGGGCGGCAGACTGGTGACCATCGGCCGGGCAACGCGAAATCCGCCTTTGTCGTTCCGAAAGGCGGTGGTATAGCGTTCCCGGCTTGCAGAGCGAAGGACATCCGGGGCGTAGTACCAGGACCCGCCACGCGCGACACGCTGATCACAATCCCCTGCCTCCCACGCCTGTCCGTCTCTCGGCGCTCCGGCGTAATTCATATTCCAGCAGTCCTGCACCCATTCCCATACGTTGCCGTGCACGTCGTACAACCCAAACGCATTCGGCTGAAACCTCCCTACGGCGGTCGGTTGCTCTGGGGAGGGTCCTATCCGCCCTCCTTTGTAGCTATACTTCGCATAATAGTTCGCTTGTTGCGGCGTGATCGTTTCCCCCGTGTGAAATGGTGTCTGTGTCCCGGCCCGAGCCACGTATTCCCATTCCGCCTCGCTCAGTAACCGGTACGGCAAACCGGTCTTCCTTGAGAGCCACGCCACATACGCTTGCGCGTCCTCCCAGCTCACGTTAATGACCGGTTGTTTCCCCCGATTCCACCCTTCATCCTCAGGCCGGTAGCCCTGGCAACCCCCATCCCTCACACAGGCATCCCATTCGGCAAACGTCACTTCGTATATGCCCACGGCTAACGATTGAGGGATCGTCACCTCGTGCCGCGGCCCCTCGGTGTCCTTCCGGCTCTCTTCGAAGGCCGGCGACCCCCTCAGGAACGCCCCCGTTGGCACCTCTACCACCTCCGGGCACATCGGACAGTCCTTGAATGGCGTGTTCGTCGTCTGTTGGACAACGGGGCGTTGGGCGACCGTACGTAGGAGTCGCAGGGTCTCCGTCAATGTGGGCGGAGGGGATTGACCGGAATTGCGCAAGAAATCCTGTAGCGCTTGTGTGGTCTGCCCACCCCATACACCGTCTGCCGGTCCAGGCTGATAGCCCAGTGCGGCCAGCAAGGCTTGGGTCTCGCGAATCGCCTCGGCCGACGCATCACTCAGGAGGCCTGGAGGGGCTGGCGCAGGTCGGGCTCTGGTCGGCACTTCGCTCGGCTGCCACTCCAAGGCCAGCTTCTGTGCCTCCACTCGTTCCTGGGCGGTCATCTGGCCGACCAATGCATCACGCTCGGCTACGGCTACGTCCTCGCCCCGGCTCGCGGCCAGGTTGAACCACTTATGCGCCTGTACATAATTCTGCGGAAGCCCGATACCACGGAGATACAGCCGACCCAGGGCCAGCATGGCCTTGGGCTCGCCAGCCTCGGCGCCCGCTTGCCACTCGGCTATGGCCACGTCCCGCTGCCCGGCCTCCCAGGCACGCTGCCCAGCCTCGTAATCTGCCCTGACAGGCGTGGCGGACAGCAGCATCAGTACCAACATTCCCGTCCTGATTTCACTACACCAAGCCATGACCGATTCCATCCAGAATTCAGACTTGTATGAGTCGCTCATATGACTGCTCAGCGGCAATCGGCTAGCCGGGTTCAGCCCTCCCTTTCCCGGCTGCCAAATAGCTGTACGCGCCCAGAAAAATAAGTCCCGTCACAACGGTTATCTTGAGAAAACAGACTCTCAGGATACAGTCCGAATGTATATGATGCGCTCCAAGATACAATCTTTACGTATGTCAACCATTCAATCTATTTAGTAGGGTCTCAGACAGTCTGCCCTTCCACATGTCCCTTCAGGGATCGAATCCTCTGCTCGGCTTCCTGAGCGCTCTACTTAGCCATCCTCCTGTACCACACTCCCCGACCAGTTGTCCCTAGTAGAATTACTAGGAAATGATGAGGGGGGGAGGGAGCCCGCTCCGGCTTGGCCCCCGGCCGAGGGGCGGCAGGCGGGAGCAAGACGGCCCGGTCACCGCAGGCCCGGAGACGGGAGGGCAGGGCGGCCCGAACGCGGAGAAGAACAACTTGCAAACTGAGACACTACCTACTTGTGGGTATTGACATACATATTACCTGTATGTATAGAACTATCTATCAAGCTTAAATTAACCTTTTGAATAGTATGAGAAGATTTGAGCAGCTTTACTGAACGATACCTCCAAGTTATTTGCCGAGCAGGGATATGCCGACACATCCACTCAAGACGTTGAGGCAGAGTCTAGATTTGATGAGTCTTCAAACAAGTCAAACTTATTCATATAGGAGAGAGAATATATGGCAGCGCTTCCAAAAGCCGAACAATATGAAAAAACTCGGTCAGCTTTACTGACCGTTGCCCATGAGTTGTTTGCCGAGCAGGGATATGCTGACACATCTACCAAAGATATTGTGGAACGGGCCGAGGTAACCAGAGGGGCACTCTATTATCACTTTCGGAACAAGGAATCCCTATTCCAGGTCGTTTTTGAGCGGTTTCGACAGGCTCGGACGCAAGCGATTGTGGCGCGGGTGCAAGAAGCTGAAGGCGACCTCTGGCAGCGGTTTATCGAGACGGGCTGCACCGCCATTATTGAATCCCTGTCTGACAAAAGTACGCAGCGCATCATTTTCACGGACGGCCCGTCCGTATTAGACCCGGACATCTGGCACAAAAACGTCCAGGGCGTGAATTTACTCACTCAGGTCTTCGAGCAGTTGGAGGCGGAAGGGTTTATCGAAAAGAATACCCCACACCAGGCATTGGCCCGCCTGGTGTGGGGAGCTTTCCTCGAAGCGGGGGTCTACATCTCCCACGCCGCCGATTCCGCCGGAGCTCAGCAGGAGATGCTTCAGGGGCTGCAGCACTGGCTCGGGAAACTACGCGTCAAGCACCAGGCGGAAACGCAATCTCACTGATTCAGCCGTCTCTCCAAAACTGTCCAGGCCTCGGAGGGGAGAAGGGCCGTCACGTTGCCATCCTACCCGATTTTCCCTTGACTTCCCCTCTCCCTCGCCGTAATATGGGCGAGTTCTTGTTTTTTCAAAGCTCTAGCCAAGGGCATCGGCCCGCCTGTAAATTCTTTTGGATCACCTAAGCAGAAGCAGTTCTGTCGGAGTAGCCAACCCTTCCCCGCTCCTCTTCTATGCGTTGGGATAAGGGCGGAGCTGTGTCCTGTCGTGTTTTGATGCTGTTCATGTAAAGGGGGCTGAAGCGTCCTATGGAAAAAAAGAAAAACAGAAAAACGGCGACTGTTTTGCAGGCCTCCCAACAGACATCCACCCAGACAGCGGCGCAGCAGTCTGAAAAGTCCATGCTCATAAAAGCCCGGGCTGTCACCCCTGCGTCTTCAACGTCGCAAAGGGAGAAACCGGCACGAGAAACGGAAACCATCATGTCCATTCTTGAAGATATGGATATTGAGACGGTTGATGTTCTTGAGGAAGGAGACTCCACCAGCATTGAAGAAGGGGAGACCGCCGCTCCTGAAACTGCGAAACGGGACGAAGAGCGCTGGGGAGAGAGAGTGGTAGCGGCTGGGGAGCCTGTAACGGGAGACACTTCAGACCCTGTCCGGATGTACCTCCAGGAGATGGGCAATATCCCACTCCTGAGCCGAGAGGAGGAGGTTGCGATCGCAAAAGAGATCGAGGCCGGGGAGAAGTGCATTCGCCAGGAAATCTTCTCTACTCCCTTGGCGCTCCAATATATTTTATCTCTGGGGAGTCGGCTCAAACAGGACGAAACAGAAGCGCGGCGTATTTTTGGCGACGAAGAAGAAGAGACGGATACGGCCGGCAAGGAAGATCAGCGGGTTACACTCTTTCTGAGTCGTATGGGTCCACTCAAACGCCTGGCCGGAGAGCGGGAAAAAGCGACCACCCTGTCTCGCAAGCGGAGTCCGGTCGCAGAGCGGGAGAAAGCGCTGAAGCGGCTGGGCACGCTCCGCGAGAAGATCAGGACTTCGCTGGACAGCCTGCCTTTGGGTCGGCGTCATATTACGGTTGTCACCGATAAATTAAAGGAAGTCGGCGTCATGCTGGACAAGCAGGAACGGACTATCCGCAGACAAGAGTCCCTTCTGAATTGCAAGGCGTCTGAGATTATTACGCTGGCGCGGGCGTCCACCTCGAAGAATGGGAGGACCCGTCCGAGAGCGAGACAGATCGGTGGAAAGGCCCAGGAGCAGAAAATCCAGGAGGCCGGTCAGCTTATCAAGGACGCCCGCAAAGAAATTCAGCGCATTGAGAGGCAGCTGGGAGCGAATCGTGAAGAGCTGCGTCAGGCCCTGAAGACGATCGCGCGGGGCGAAGCGCAGGCTCAAGAAGGCAAGCGCCGTCTCATTGAGGCCAATCTGCGCCTGGTGGTGAGTATTGCCAAACGCTATGTCAACCGTGGGCTGGGATTTCTTGACCTGATCCAGGAGGGCAATATCGGCCTGATGCGCGCGGTTGAGAAATTCGAGTATCAACGCGGCTATAAATTCTCGACCTATGCAACGTGGTGGATTCGACAGTCTGTGAGTCGGGCAATCGCCGACCAGGCCCGGACGATTCGGATCCCGGTCCATATGATTGAGACGATCAATAAGGTGTTGCGGACCTCCCGCTACCTGGTCCAACAGCTCGGCCGGGAACCCTCGCCGGAAGAGATTGCCACCCAAATGGAAGTGCCGGCGGACAAGGTCAGGAAGGTCCTCAAGATTGTCAAAGAGCCGGTCTCCCTGGAGACGCCAATTGGCGATGATGAAGAGAGTTCGCTGGGCGATTTTGTTGAAGACCGGCAGACTCTCTCTCCGGCAGACGCGGCGATGGCCCTGAGTTTGGAGGAGCAGACGCGCAAAGTCCTTGCCACCCTGACACCGCGCGAGGAGCAGATTCTGCGCATGCGGTTCGGCATTGACGAAAAGACAGACTACACGCTGGAAGAAGTCGGACAGCGCTTTGCCGTCACCCGTGAGCGCATCCGTCAGATTGAGGCCAAAGCCTTACGGAAACTGCGCAACCCGACCCGAGCGAAGAGTCTGGAAGCCTTTATCGACAGCTAAATTGAGTCCCCATAGACCCAACAGACCCTATAGACCCAACAGACCCTATAGACCCAACAGACCCCATAGACCCAACAGACCCTATAGACCCAACAGACCCTATTGGAGGAACGAGTGAATTCGAAAGACCTGGAACAACAACTCAGACGGTGGCGGGAGGAACGTGGCCGCAAGCCCGTCCAGCAGTCTTCTCCTAGCTCAGATAAACGCACCGTTCGCGTCAACGGCCAAAATGTTGTTGTTGTGAAGCGCTCCCGGAGCAAATCTGCGGGACAAATTCCCTCTCAAACCCCGTCCTGAGCCTACTTCGACTTCGCCCCTCTGGGGGCTACGCTCAAACGGAGGGGAAGGACCCGTCCTGAGCCTGGTCGAAGGGGTCGTAAGAGCCTGTGTATGTGGGTTTTCCCGCTAAGTACTGATTTTCATCCAGCCCGAGCGGCGCTTGAGCGGTTTTTCATCCAGCCCGCGTTGCGCGGGCCGTGAGCCAGAGCGGCGCTTGAGCGGTGTCAAATCTTACTGATTTTCTTTAAGCCCGCGTTGCGCGGGCCGTGAGCCAGAGCGGCGCTTGAGCGGTGTCAAATCTTTTAGCCAAAGAGTACGTTCCGGACCGCCGCACAGAACGCCGTTGTTGAGGCGGACCCGCCTTGGTCAGGCGGAAGGGTCTCGCCGCCGGCGTACACCCGTGCAATGGCGTCCTCAAGGCGTCGGGCCTCATCGGTCCAGCCGAGATAGTCGAGCAGCAGCGCCGCGGAGAGCAATGTTGCGGTCGGATTAATGATGTTCTGGCCGGCAATATCAGGTGCGGAGCCATGGACGGACTCAAAATAGGCATAGGTGTCGCCGTAGCACCCGCTCGGTGCGAGTCCGAGACCACCAATGGTGCCGGCAGCAACATCGGACAGAATATCACCGTACAAGTTCGGCATGACAACGACGTCAAATTGCGACGGGCTGGCGACGAGACGCCGCGCAAAATCATCGACAATGTATTGCTCATAGCCCAGGTCGGGATATTCTTTGGCCGTTGCTTCGACAACTTCACGGAATAGCCCGTCACTTTTCCGCAGCATATTATACTTGCTGGTACAGGTAACGAGCCCCTTGCCACCCTGGGCCTTGCGCTTGCGCGCCAGTTCGAAGGCGAAGCGGGCGATGCGGCGGGAGCCGTGCTCGGTAATCGCTTTAATGGCAAACAGGCCCGGCGCTGTGGTATCGAGCGGTTGACGCGTAATCGCACTCGTCAAGCCGAGCGGCGCAAGCGTATTCAGGTCGCCCTCAACTCCCATATACAGGTCTTCCAGGTTTTCTCGGACCACAACAAAATCAATGGCTTCCGGGTTTTTGAGCGGGCTCCGAAACCCTGGCCGCCAACGGGCCGGGCGGACATTGGCATACGTCTGCTTTCCCCAGCGGAGATAGCCGATCCCGCCGGTTGTGCCATTAGTCGAGCCAAAGAGGGTCGAGTCCGATTGGTCTATCGCCGCACGCAGCGCGCTCTCAAATTCCTTCCGTGAGCCGTACTGCTTCACCCCCTCTTCACCTGATGAAAACTCGGTGAAGCGCAGGTCCAGCGCAAAGTTTTTCAGGATTTCAACCGTTGGCGCCATTGCCTCGGGTGCCGCATCATCACCGGGAATCACCACAACACGCTTTGCCATATTGTTGTCCTCTCTGTTAGCGCAACCGCACATCACGGTAGTTCTTACCAGGAATAATTTTTCCGAGAACCGCCGGCAGACGCGCGCCGGTTGCACTCGGCACGTTCGAGGGCAGGCCGTGCACGGTCGCATAGGCGAGAACGGCAAACGCCACGGCTTCCAACGACTGGCTCTCATAGCCGGTCTCTTCAAGCAGTCGGACGCGGACATCCGGCAGGGCCTGAGCGAATTGCGCTCGCAGAGTCGGGTTGAGTGCTCCACCACCGGTGAGATAGACCTCAGCGAGCGGGCCGTGCGGCAGGATAAAGTCGTGATACGCGCGAGCCATGCTCGTAGCGGTAACAGCGCTTGCCGTCGCTACCTGGTCGTTGGGGGATAGCTTGAGCTGGGCCGCGCGTTTGAGAAACCGCTCGGCAAACGGTGCGCCGAATTCTTCCCTGCCGGTCGACTTGGGCGGACGCCGGGCAAAATATCGATGCCGGAGCAGTTCGTCCAGGAAACGTGCGTGCACGCCCCCGGCTTTGGCCATCCGGCCGTTCCGGTCGTACCACTGCTTGCCCTGAGTAACCGTATGGACAACAGTGTCGATCAACATATTCCCAGGACCGGTATCAAAGGCCAGCAGATCTTGTTTTGCGGAACGAGGCGGCAGGTAGGTGAGGTTGGCAATCCCGCCGATATTATGCACGGCGACCGCACGGCTGGGATGTTGAAACAGAAACGCGTGCACATAGGGAACGAGCGGTGCCCCCTCTCCGCCCAGCGCCACGTCTGCCGGTCGAAAGTCGGCTATCGTCGTAATACCAGTCCGCTGCGCAATGACGGCAGGTTCTCCGATCTGGAGGGTTGAACCTGGTCCGGGTCGCTGGTGGGGATTGTGATAAACAGTATGTCCGTGGGAGCCGATGGCATCGACCTGCTCCCAGGAGACGGCTGCACGTTCGCACAGCTTGAGCACCGCCCGGGCAAACAACTCGCCGAGGAGTACATTGACTTGTGAGACTTCGCCGGCATCAATCCGGGCTCCCTGGCTGACCCTCAAGAGACGGGCTCTCACCGGTCGGGAGTACGGGAATGAGCGGAATGCCCGTTGTTGAATGCGGAAGCGACCCCGCACGCGGGCAATATCAACCAGCACGGCATCAATCCCATCATGAGACGTGCCGGACATCAGACCGATAACAGTCCGTTTTGACATGCGGGTTCCCAGGGGAGCATACAGCCGCTACCAGCAACGGGGCATGCTGGTGAAACGATGGGAAGCCCAGAGAGAAGAGTCTCTCCTCCCTGGATGTGAAAAATCCGAGTGTTCAGTCAGTCAGATCAAACTGAAAGACGGCGTCCATGCCCTTGGCCGCCTCAGCGTTGAACCCCTCCGGCATGCCGTCAATGACTTGCTGGACGGTTTCCAGCGGCGGGCTGTCGGCCCCCGGCGGCGAAAAGAGGTTTTGGAGCCTGAGCGCCAAGCCCATATCTCCGGCAATTTTCAGCTTGCCGGTCATGAAGGCCATTTGGCCGTTGAGTTTGCCGTTGACCATATCCAGGTAATCACTCACCTTCATGGTGATGGTAATGTTCGGGGACGCGTGGGTGCCCATCTGCACCTCGATGCTTTCGTTCGCGACACGGAAATGGTACTGGGTGGCCATCGCGGCTTCCTCCTCATCAATCCAGAATACGGATACGCTACCATAGATCCTCGCGCTGAGAAACTATAGATCGTGTTGTTGTATAGAGAGGGGGAGAGGTGAACATGACACAATGTGATAAAGAGGGAACGTGTCCTCCAACTGACATACAGAAGTCGATACGTTTCCTCTTGACAGTACGGAAACGTCACTGGACCGGGCTCATGCTCCTTTTTGTGAGCCTATTCATGGGAACGTCCAGCCATGCCCAGGAGAGCAGACTTCAGGACGCCCTGGCCCAGGTCGCCAACGAGTCAACGCTCGAAATCACAACCATAGGACGCAAGAGTGGCAAGCCACGTACGACACCGATTTGGTTTGTCTACGACCAGGGTGCTTTGTATATCCAATCCGGACAAGACGGAAAAACCCACTGGTATCGCAACCTGCAAAAAAACCCACAGATGCAATTGAAAATCGGTCAACTCGCCCTCACCGGAAAGGCACAGTTTGTGACAGATACGGCCGAAAGCGAAAAAGTCCACGACTTATTTCGCTCAAAATATGCTCTCGCACGTGCTGCCGGATTTGTCGGGTCCTCAATCGGGCATGGCGAGGTCATTCTGGTTGAGCATCTGACTGAAGCCGCGCCACCGGAGTAGGCGGCGCATGCACGTCAATGTTGTCATTGTAGCCGCGGGAAAAGGCACGCGGCTGCAAAGCGAGTTGCCGAAACCCTTTCTGTCTGTTGCCGACAGACCGATTCTCGTGCATACCCTGCGGCGTTTTACCCCCATTGAGATGGTCCGGCGCATAGTTGTGGTGGTCGCTGCCGCGCGCGAGACCCTTTGCCAGGAGGTACTCCACACGCACGGCCCCTGGCCACAGCCGATTACCGTTATCCACGGGGGGACGGAACGGCAGGATTCGGTCCGGAACGGTTTGGCTGCGCTTGAGACCCAGTGTGAGATCGTGGTGATTCATGACGCGGCCCGGCCGTTCATCAGCGTGGAGGCAATCCAACGCAGTATTGACGCGGCAGCCGAAACGGGCAGCGCGGTTGTGGCGACCCCTGTCCGCGACACCATTAAGCGGGCTGACGCGCAGCACACGGTCCGTGAGACGGTCTCCCGGCATGATTTGTGGCTGGCGCAAACACCCCAGACATTCCGGGTCGAAGTGATCCGAGCAGCCCACCGCTGGGCGCAGCAACGGGGCATCGCGGGAACGGATGATGCCACCCTGGTTGAGCAAATGGGCCAGCCCGTCCGCATCGTTCCCGGCGACGCGCTCAATTTCAAGATTACAACGCCGGACGACCTGGCTCTCGCCCAGGCGGTGCTACAGATTGGGAGCTCGTCCTGAATGGAGAAGAACCGTTTAAGATCCGGCCACTACAATGAGGATAATTTGATGCCTCCTGCTGTCACATCTGTCGCGTGTAAAGAGGATTATATCCTATCAGTAGCTTTCGATAATGGAGAGAGCGGATTGCTGGACATGAAGCCTTACTTGAGTTTTGGGGTTTTTCAAAAAATACGAGACCCAAGAATTTTCGAAACTGCCCATATTTCTTTTGACGCGATTGCCTGGGAGTGTGGTGCTGACCTTGACCCTGAGTTTGTCTACGACAAGTGCGACATTGTACAACACAATACTTCAGCGGATGGCTGATGCCGCTGCACAACCCTGAAGGTCACCGGCCCCCTGGGTCTGGAGTTACACGCAGAAGCGGCTCTGGTCACTAACCCAATGTCTCCCAAGGCGCTTCAGCCGACTGCGAACACGACGGCTGGGCTTGATCGTGAGTTGAAGAGAAATGTCACATTGGAATTACAGAGTAATCAGGAACCATCACACCGAAACAAACTCGGTGACATATCATGTCCACGAGGTGTATTACCGGGAGGACGGCAGCATAGAGGGTTGGACACAAGAACCAGTCTCACCTGTGGGTGAAACGGTTGAGGAACTGCGAGAAGACATAAGGTATTTTCTTCATGCGTTCCGTTGTCCGATACTTGAAGTAAAAGAAACAGACGGAGGATCAACCCTTTTTCCTAACGATACGGACGAGGCAATAAATGAGGGCCATTATTTCGAACTTATGGACCGAGCGTCTGTCGCCTTGGATTACGTCTATCAATTTCTTGGCAGCCATCCGCTGATAAGGAAAGACAGAACGCTGCAAGGCATGTATCAAAAAGCTGAAGAAGCTTTGGCCGAACTCTATCAACAAGCCGGCCGGCTGGAGTTTGATAGAAGCAGCAGCTAACCAGACAAATCCAGCAGTGCTGGTTCCGGCTCCCCTACCCGACGGAGACGTGAAGACCGCTGTAAAATGTTCACGCATGTTCAGTCATACCCGTCGCTGTGCAAGACCACTATCTGCGCAGGACTCCTCGGCCACCCTGACCAAAGAGGTTCGGGGTCGTGCTTCTGGCTTGCGCTTCTTCCTGCGTAATGAGTCCTCGCGTAGCGAGGTCAACAAGCGCCCTGTCCATGGTCTGCATCCCGTCCTTTTGGCCAACCTGGAGAGCTGAAAGAATTTGGTGCCCCTTCCCCTCGCGGATCAGCGTGCGGACTGCCGGGCTGCCCATCAGAATTTCCAAGGCCGCGACTCGCCCCCCGCCTTTCTTTTGACACAAAGTCTGGGTGATGATGGCTTCTATCGAGTCGGCGAACTGGGTCCGAATCTGAGCCTGTTGGGCGGCTGGAAAGACGTCAATAATCCGGTCAACGGCCTGCGCCACGCCGGGCGCGTGTAAGGTGCTCAAAACAAGGTGGCCGGTCTCTGCGGCCGTGAGAGCGAGTTGGATGGTTTCCAGGTCGCGCATTTCCCCAACCAGAATAATATCGGGGTCTTCGCGCAAGACCGCCCGCAACGCATTGGCAAACGAGTGGGTATGGACCCCGAGTTCGCGCTGATTGACCAGGCATTTCCTGGACTGATGAGTGAATTCAATGGGGTCTTCGATCGTGACGATATGCCCTGCAACCGTCTCGTTGAGGTGGTTGACCATGGCGGCCAGGGTGGTCGATTTTCCACAGCCGCTTGGACCGGTCACCAGGACCAGCCCTTTTCTCCGTGTACACAGTTGGCTGAGAATCGGCGGCAGCCCGAGTTCCTCGAACGAGGCAATCTGCGTTGGAATGGCCCGCAACACCGCACCCTCACCACGTTGCTGCATAAAGACATTCACCCGAAAGCGCCCCACATCGCCCAGGTCACAGGAGAAGTCGAGTTCGAGACTCTCCTCAAACGCCTTCCGCTGCTCCTCATCCATAATGTCGTACACCAGGGTATGGACCTCATCCCGGGACAGCGGGGCCTGATCAAGCCGTTTCATGATCCCGTTGAGCCGAATCATGGGTGGTGCTCCACTGCTGAGATGGATGTCAGAAGCGCCTGATCGGACTGCGCTGGTGAGGAGTGTGGTCACATCCGTTGACATGGGGACCTCCGGCTGCAGAACAACAGAACACGATTACGCTCGCATCTGTACTGCGACTGTACGCAGAAGAAGAATGCGGAACAAGGATGATTGCTGGCGGGTGAAGCTGACCGGCCATTTGTCTCTATGCACTCATGGTCGCCTGTGGTAAGCCAGACGTTCTATTCTCTCTACCAGCAGCCAGCAGGGAAAGGAGAGCGCACTATGGGATACGAGGCCATTATCTACGAGCAGGTTGAAGATAAAATTGTCCGCGTGACGCTGAATCGCCCGGAGAAACTGAACGCGATGAGCCGCCAACTCTTATCCGAGTTGGACACGGCCCTGGACGAGTTTGAAGCGGACAATGATGCCAGTGTCCTGATTGTTCGTGGGGCCGGGCGGGCCTTCTGCGCGGGCTATGATCTCCAGCCGGTTTCAGGACCGGGGGGAGGCTTCAGTGTCACCAGCGACCGCTGGGGATTGCGCAAGCTCGTCGCCCGCTGGCAGCGTCTGTGGAACCTGCCCAAACCAACCATTGCGCAGGTTCACGGTTATTGTTTGGCCGGAGCGACAGAGTTTGTCGGACATTGTGATCTGGTCTTTGCGGCCGACGATGCCCAGTTCGGCCACCCGGCCGGACGTTCGCTCGGGGTACTCCCGTCGCTGGCCATGTGGCCCTATCTGATGGGGATGCGCAAGACCAAAGAGTTCCTCTTTACCGGAGATTCCATGACCGCGGCTGAGGCGCTGGAAAACGGCCTGATTAACAACGTCTACCCGAAACAGCAACTGGAGGACGAGGTACTGCGTTACGCCCGCCGCGTTGCCGCGGTTCCGGTTGACCTGCTGACGCTCCATAAGGCGGCGACCAATCGCTTTTTCGAAGCCATGGGCCTGTATGCGGCTGAACAGTCGGCAACGGAATTTGACGTGATTGCCCACCAGACCAGAACGGTCAAAAATGAGGTCAAGAAAATGATGGAACGCGGGCTCAAAGAAGCCCTGCGTGATCGCGATAAGCCGTTTGCCAAGAAATAACATGGAAAGAGGTCTCATGGACGGGCGCCGCATCTACCTGATGCGTCATGGGGAAACCCTGTATCAACGGGTGGCAAACGAAGGGGCGCTGGGGAACGGGGCGCTGACCGAACGCGGGCAAGAGCAGACCGCCGCGGTCGCGTTGCTCTTTCGGGGGGTGCCGCTTGATGCGATTTACGCCAGTCCGCTTGAACGGGCGTATGAAACCGCCCAGATCATCGCCACAGAAAAGGAGTTGGACATTCAGGTGGCGCCGGAGCTGAGCGAGATCATCCCGAGTGATACGGTCCTGGCCCAAAAAAGCCTGACCGACATATTCAAGGAGATTCAGGAGTTCTTTAAAAATACGGATTCTGACTGGGACGAATCCTACCTGGGCGGAGAGAGTTTCCGCCAGGTCTATGACCGTGCCGGGCGACTCCTACAGACCCTCTTGGCCAAAGATGATTGGCAGACCGTTCTCCTGGTCGCGCATGGGGGCGTGAACAACGCTTTTCTGGCCCATGCCACAGGGGTCACACAGGGAAGGATTTTTAATATCGAGCAGGACTTCGGCTGTATCAATATTATTGACTTTGTTCACGGCCGCCCCTTTCTCCGCCTGGCCAATTTTACCCTCTACGATCAGCTCAAAATTCATCTGCGCGAGCACAGCTTGGATATTATCCTCAATCTGTTGCGAGGGCGTGGTATTATTGAGGCCGATTGATCCTGAAGGAGTCAACTCGACTTTTTATTAAAGATAAAAATTTTTTCATCATCGAAAAAAAGAATGACAGATCTCTTGACTTGACCTTCTACCTTCTTTAATTAGTTTGAGTAAACTAGTTCATAGGGGGTGCGGCATTAGCGTTCAACTCGTCATTTTAGGGCTGTTATCCGAGAAGCCGTTTCATGGTTATGAACTGCGGCAGGAAGTCGAGCACCGGCTGTACGCAAAGTACATCAACCTGAGCGGTGGCTCGCTCTACTATAACCTCGGGCAGCTTGAACAGGCCGGCTATGTGGAAAAGACCAAGGTCGAGCAAAAGGGTAATTATCCGGCTCGGCAGGTCTACCAAATCACGCCGGCCGGCCACGACTATTTACGGGTTGAGTTGCGCCGTCAACTGTTCGACACCAAAGAGCGAGCTAAGGTCTTTGACCCCTTGAACGCCGCGCTCGCCTTTGGTCATCTGCTTGACAACTCAGAGCTGTGTGAGGCGCTCCAGAGCCAACTTGAATGGACTCGCATGCAGCTGGCCTGGGTCACCGAGCAACAGGCATACTGGAATGAGCAGGGTGTCACACTCCCGCAAGCCCAGATTATTGCGCATGGATTGGTGCATTTGAAAGGGGAAATTTATTGGCTTGAGGAATTCCTGGCCACAATCGATGGACAGAATGGTCAAGGATTGAAGGCCGGCGGACCAACCGGCGTCTCTTCTTCGGAGAGAGAAGCCCTATAGGAAAAAACAGGAAAAAACGCACACACAAGAGGAGGGTTCAGAATGGAAGGTTTAAGTGTTCTCGATATGATCCAGCAGGGGTGGTACATCACCTATCCCCTGATCATAATGTCGGTGGTTGTCATCACTATCATCTTTGAACGGATAGTTGCCCTACGCGGGTTGATCGGGGGAACCTTGCAGATTGCCGGCGGTCTGGTTGGCGTCTTACAGAAGGGTGATTTTCAAGCAGCGATCACCTCCGCCGAGGAGCAGGCGGACAAACCGGCGGGCCGGATATTTCGAGATGTCCTTTCCCAACAAGAGGGCGAATCGCTCGAATATCTGTCTGAAATCATCGAGGACCGGCGCTTCGAGGAAATCGAGGCGCTCAAAGGCAGCATCTGGGTGCTGGGAACAGTCGGCGTGAGTGCGCCCTTCATTGGGCTACTCGGCACTGTCATCGGGATTATCAAATCCTTCACAAATATGGCGGTTGAGGGCAGTGGTGGTTTTGCTGTGGTTGCCGGTGGTATTTCTGAGGCCCTGGTTGCAACGGCTCTTGGTCTCGCAGTCGGGATTGTTGCGGTGGTCTTCTATAACTATTTTCATACCAAGCTTGAGCGGATCGAGGCGGCCACAACGATCAGCTCAGACCGTGTCCTCGAAGCAGTCCGCCTGGGGAGGAAAGCTCATGGGAATGACTAACCCACGCAAGAAGAGCGGGAGTGGATCCGATATTATGGCCGAGATCAATATCGTTCCCTTGTGCGACATCTTTTTGGTGCTACTGATCATCTTTATGGTGACAAGTGTGGCGATGGTTCAATCCGGCGCGGAAATTAACCTGCCCGAGGTACAGGAAACCGAATCGGAGCCACGGCAGATTGTGATTACGGTAACACCCCAAAAGGAAATCTTTGTGAACGCCAGACCGGTGACCATGGCCGACCTTGAGGTGGCCATTCGGCAGCAGGTCACGGCCAAGCCGGACGTGCCGGTTGTCCTCGAAGGGGATAAGGACGTCATTTTAGGAGAGGCGGTAAAAATTCTCTCCATTGCCCAACGGGCCGGAGCGGCTCAGGTCGCTATTGCGGCCAGACAGGCAGGGTAAGCGGTCCGTCGTAATCGCTAAAGGAGGGGAGAGCCATGGCTTCACCCGAAGACAACACAACAACATCCGAGAGCACGTCAGTCGAGCGTAAAATCCAAGAGGATTTGTGGCTGTATCGAGGCGGGGGCTTTGGCAGAAATGCACGTTGGTTCGCCTTCTCGACGGCGGCTCATATTCTCATTTTGTCCATCTTTGCCACCACGGCAGTGACCATCATGAAAGAGCCGGAAATGGTCCGGGTCAACGCATTGCCGCTCACGCAAGAAGAACTGGATGCCATGGCGGAAGAGGAGATGCCGGACGATTGGGAGGGTGAACCCTCGCTGGAGGATATTCCGGGCATCCTGACCATGGAAGACCTCGCGCCGAATAGAGCGCGCCCGACTGGTCCGGCGTCAACCGGTCCGCTCCAGGCCCCTATCCAACGGGCGGCCATTCCCGTCTTCTCGGGTATCGGGCCGGTGACGATTGAAGTCCAGCGCGCCGACAGTAGTTTTTCCGGTATCGACGCCCAGCTCAGCGGCCTGGTTGGGGCTGGAGACCTCGGCGGGGGCGGGGGCTTTGGCGACTATGGTCGCGGGCTGCGTAAGGTTGGTCTGGATGTCGCCCTGGTGATTGACGCAACTGACAGCATGCAGTTTGTGATCGATTCGGTTCGTGACCGCTTGACAAAGCTGGTGACGCTGTTGCGCAAGCTCGTCCCGACCTCACGGATCGGGGTTGTGGCCTATCGTGACAGGGGTGAAGAATATGTCACCAAGTGGGTTGACTTGAGTTTTTCCACGCCCAAGCTCAAAGGCTTTTTGGCCAATCTGCACTCCGACGGGGGTGGCGATTGGCCGGAAGCGGTGTATGAAGGCATGGACGCGGCCATGAACGATTTGAGCTGGCGGAAACGCTCCCGTCGGGTGGTGATTCTTGCCGCTGGCTCGCCGCCTCATCCGGAGAGCATGAGCAGCGTGCTGGGCTTGGCGCAAGGGTTCCAGGCGCGCGGTGGGGTGGTCAGTGTGATGGACCTGGCCGATAAGATGCACGAGGACTTTGAGTACGCGCTCTGGGAGCAGACCGGGAAAGTCATGAATATCGCCTTTCAGCCAACGCCGCTACCGAGTTTCTACCGCGACTTCCGGCATACCATGGCATCCGTGGCCCGGGCTGGCGGAGGAGACTTTATCCCGCTGACTGAGGAAAAGGCCTTGACCAAGAACATCATCATTATGACCTTTGGTTCGCGCTGGGAAGTGGAGATGGCGAAATACTTGCGGGACTTGGAGTAGAATGCAGTCTGGTGGTCAAATAGCATAATACCAGAGAACCCTGACTCAGTGCTGGACAAGCGTTTCTCTTCGTGCAGGCGGGGATGGACTGTAGGGGCTTTGAACGCAAGACCATAACGTGCAGGGCAGGGTCGAAAAAGGAGTGCAAGCGTGCGGCGTCTGGTTTCCATTATCGGTATGATCTCTCTGAGCCTGAACCTGGGTTGGTTGAACTCCGAGGTCGAGGCGGCGTCTATTGCCGAACTCTCTGCCCGAGCGAAGCAGGTTCGGAGCAAGGCCAATGCACTGAAACAGGGGAGTTGGGATGCGCAAGCCAAGCTGCAAGCCATTCAAATCCTGGGCCCGGTTGCCTTAGAATTTGTTGCACTCCCCAATTTGGCCCAATCAGTTAAAACCCCGTCGAGCAAAAAAGCTATTCGCGATATCTACGAGACGCTCCACGGTCCGCTCAACGATATCTATACCGGCAGTTTCAAGCGCATTGACCAGATGACGCAGGATGTCATTGCGCGGGATGGCGACCTGGAGGCCGTGCAGGACTCACAGGAATACCGCGCTGAACAAGGGGTGGCGGCGCGTGCCTTATATTTCCTGAACTGGCTGAACTACATCGGCTCGTTCACGTTCGATGAGAAGAAAAAGGAAACCCTGTTGACGACAGCCATGAACGGCTTTGGGGAATTCGCGGTTGGCGATCAGGCCTCGCGGCTCAAGAACGAGAGTCTGTTCGGTCGAGCGCTGAGCGAGCGCGAACTTGAGAAGTTTGACTGGGCCATCCGGGATTTTGAACTGCTGCTCAAACAGCCCGGCGTGTCTACCGATATGAAACGAAAGGCCCAGAGGGCGCTGGAGCAGACCCGGCGCTATGCCAAGCGTGGCGGGAAAACCCGACCTTCTCCGACGGAAATGGCGCAAGCCCAATTCCAGCAGGCGAAAAATATCGCCAGGCAGAGCAGAAAGGCGAGCGGCAAGAAGCGCAGCCAGTTGCGCGGTCAACTCCTCGGATTGATTCTTGAACTCCGCAAGGCCGGCGGCAAGTGGCAGGACCGGGCCGATGCGTTGATACAGGCAGAGCTGACGCGCGAGGAAGAACTCGTCATTGCCGAGCAGGAAAACCCGTTTCCGCCCTGGTTAAAAGCCAAGGAGCACATGCAGAAACGGCGCTTTGCCAAAGCGGTTCCTTTTCTTGAGGAAGTCATTGCCTCAAACGATCCCAACGCTGCCGTGTATCAGACAGACGCGCAATACTACCTGGGCGTGGGGCTGTATGAACAACGTCGCTATCGACAGGCCATCAATACCCTGGACACCTTTCTCAGCAACGGGGGGGCAAAGACCAAGCACGCGTCTGACGCGGAATACTTTCAGTTCAAGGCGGCGGAGTCCTTATACGCCCGGGATCAAAGTGCGCGGAACGGGAAGCTGTATGTGCAGGCGATTCGCGACTTTGCGCGGAAATACCCCAAGCACCGGTCCATCTACGAAGCCCACTTCCGGCTGGGTGAGTATTACCAGGAGCAAGAGGAGTATTTGAAGGCAGCCGATGCGTATAAAAAGGTGCGCGGTGCGCCGGCGTTCCGGGTGCGAGCCGACTATGCCACGCTCCAGGCCTACTTCGAGGTCCTGCACGCGATTGAAGACGGCGATACCAGTAGTGGGCTGAGTGAAGACGCTATCCGCCAGCGGATCGGAGCCAGTCTGGACGCCTACTGGAAGAACAACGCGACGTTGGCCAAGCGCAGTCCCAAACTGGTGAAGCGGGACCCCTATCGTGAATATCCGGGCAAGGTCAGCGTGATGCACGCGGTCTATTTGAGCCACGATATGGACGCGAACGCCGAACAGATCGTCTCTTTTCTTGACGGCTTTGAAGAGAAATATCCGAAGCAGCCCGACGCGTTTGAAACCGTTGCCCGTACCCGGCTGGTCGCCCTGCAGAAGACCGGGCGCTATGCCGACCTCGCCAGAGACGTGGACACGATTTTAGAGCGCTATCAGCCCGACAAACAAGAAGAACTCCTGGCCGGACTGTCTGGCGTGCTGGAGAAAGACATCCGTAAGCTCCGCCGTCAGAATGATGCAGACAACGTACTCATTGCCAAGCGGACGCTGGCACGTCTGCATGAAGTATGGCTCAAGAACGATGGCCAATTTGCGGAGGATCAGTCTCCGGATCGCTTCCACTATGACTTGGCCCAGCTCTATCTCGATACCAAGCAATACGACAAGGCTGAGATTATCTATACAGACCTTGAGCAAAAGCAGGGCGCCTATGCGCTGGTCGCCATTGTCGGACTCGCCCAGGTCTCTGAGGTACGGGGAGATAAAAAACGGGCGCTCTCCCTGTGGGAGGCTATGCTCAAGGGTACCCAGGTCGGTGATCCGCTCTGGTTTCGCGGGACGTTTGAAGTCGCCCGTCTGAATGACACCCTCGGCAATGCGACCCAGGCGTGTAAGACGGTCAGTAGCGCTCAAAGAATGCTGAAACGACTCGGTGATACCAGCCTCAAGACCAAAATTCAGGACTTTGCCAACCAAACGTGTGGGGCGTAAGCGCCTCTTTGTTCTTTACCGTTTTCTGAGGGGTACGCGAGCGTGCCCCTTTGCTCTTCTGTCTCAGAGGAAAATCCTGACCCATGAAAATCGCTGACAACACCGCAAAGAGGAAACGTGTCCCGCATCTGCCCGTCGAGGGAGGACACGTTTCCTCTTTGAATCCACGTTCGGCCTTTCACTGGGGTGGCTATGCGCCTCGGGTCACACAGGGTCGTTTAGTTGCCATGGATGCCACGCCCGAAGACCCGGACCCCTCTCCTCTTGGGCGTTCATATATTGAGGCGGTCAATGACGATCTCCGCATCCGCCAACCCATGGTACGAGAAAGCTGGCTCGGGAACGGCCCGGGCAGTGGCGCCCGTGGGGGCGAGCCTTTTGTCGCGCTCAGTTGGGAGCGGGCGCTTGATCTTGTTGCCGCCGAACTCGAGCGTATCCGCAGCACGTTCAGCAACCGGGCGATTTATGCCGGTTCATACGGCTGGGGCAGCGCCGGTTCCTTTCATTTTCCTCAGGGTCAGTTGCATCGCTTCCTCAATCTCTTTGGTGGCTTTGTCCGTTCCATAAACACCTACAGCCACGCCGCGGCCGATGTGGCCATGCCCTATATTGCCGGGAATTTTTTTCGTTTGCTGGTCGAGCAGGCCTCGTGGCAGACGATCGCTCAACATTCCGAACTGGTGGTGGCGTTTGGCGGCATGCCCCTCAAAAACGCGCAGGTGGCCTATGGCGGAGTGGCCCGGCATCGCACCCGAGCGGGCCTTGAGGCCTGCCGGCAGGCAGGGGTCGAATTCCTGAATATCGGTCCGGTGAAAAACGACACGGCCGACTTTCTACGGGCCGAATGGCTGACCCCGCGCCCCAATACCGATGTGGCGCTGATGCTCGGTCTGGCTCATACCCTGGTCACAGAGGGGCTGGCCGACCTCGAATTCCTGGCTCGGTACTGCGTTGGCTTTGAGCGGTTTCAACCGTATCTCATGGGCGAAAGCGATGGCCATCCCAAGGACGCGCAGTGGGCGGCCAATATTACCGGCCTGAAGGCAGAGACGATTACCACGCTGGCCCGGCGTATGGCCGCCAAACGCACGCTGATTACGATAGCGTGGTCCCTCCAACGGGCGGACCATGGCGAACAGAGCTATTGGATGGCAATCACCCTGGCCGCCATGCTGGGACAGATCGGCCTCCCCGGCGGGGGGTTTGGCTATGGCTACTCTTCCGTCGCCACGGTCGGAAACCCTTCCTCCCGCATTCCCTGGGCCACCTTGGACCGCTGTGCCCACCCGGTTGAGGATGTCATTCCGGTTGCCCGAATTGCCGACCTTCTGCTGAATCCGAACACGGAATTCGACTATAACGGACGCCGGGCGACCTATCCTGATATTCGCCTGGTCTACTGGGTCGGCGGCAACGTCTTCCATCACCATCAGGATTTGAATCGCCTGTTACGTGCCTGGCAAAAGCCGGAGACCGTTATCGTCCATGAGCCGTGGTGGACGCCCATGGCCCGCCACGCAGATATCATCCTCCCGGCGACGACCCCGCTCGAACGCAACGATATGGTCTGCACGCCCCGCGACAGCTTTGTGGTAGCCAATAAACAGGCGATAGAGCCGGTCGGCGCGGCGCGGAACGATCATGATATTTTTGCAGACCTGGCCGAGCGTCTTGGCTTTCGGGAAGGGTTTACCGAAGGACGGGACGAAGCGGGCTGGCTGCGCCACCTCTATGCCCTCTCCCGCGAACGGGCGAGCGAACGCGGTTTTGCTTTGCCTGACTTTGAGCAGTTTTGGGAAGACGGTTATTTTGAACTGCCGCTCCCGTCTGAGCCCCAGCCTTTTCTGTCCGCTTTTCGGACCGATCCCGACACTCATCCGCTGGACACGCCATCCGGGAAAATCGAGATCTGGTCAGAGCGGATTGCGTCCTATCACTACGACGATTGTCCGCCTCACCCGACCTGGATGGAACCGGCCGAATGGCTGGGGAGCGAGAGAGCCGTGCACTACCCCCTCCACTTGACTTCTAATCAGCCGGTCGGCCGTCTGCACAGCCAACTCGATCAGGGATCGGTCAGTCGCAGCTTAAAGGTCGCCGAACGCGAACCCCTGTGGATTCATCCGGCCGATGCCCAGGCGCGAGGGCTGAGCGAGGGCGATATTGTCCGGGTCTTTAATGACCGGGGCCAATGTCTGGCCGGTGTGCGCATTACCTCCAACATCCAGAAGAGCGTAGTCCAGCTTCCCACGGGCGCGTGGTATGATCCGCTCGAACCGGGAGTGCCGGGGTCATTGGAAAAACACGGCAACCCCAATGTGCTTACTTTGGACAAAGGCACCTCAAAGCTTGGTCAGGGGCCCAGCGCGCATACCACCCTGGTTCAGGTCGAACGCTACCAGGGCGACCCACCGCCCGTGACCGCGTTTGTTCCCCCGGAAATAAAGAGGGAACGTGTCTTTCAATAGCTGGTGGTTGGACACGTTTCCTCTTTTCGTCGGGAATAGGCGGAGTCTGGGTGTAGCGCTACGGGCTCGCCTAAAAGTCGATACTGAACCCCTCGTTCGCCTGGGTGCGCTCTTCAATAAGAAACCCCCGCGCACCCGTATATGAACCCGGCGGGAAAGAGAGATAGCCACGGACCTCCGCGCCGGGCGCAATGGTCTGATCCGTGAGAATGGGAGTCGGGGCGTCTTCGCTTGCTTCCAGCGGCCTCACGCGTTCGCCAGACTCGGCGCGCAACGAGACCTTATTGGCTTTAATCAGATAAGCGCGGTCGGTCCCGTTGTTAATCCTTACTTCCACCACAAAGTTTTCACTGTCCCGGGCGCGCTCCCACCTGTCGTCCGCGGCTCTGCGCATGTCGTCCGTGGTCCTGCGCATGGCGGAAGAGCCTCTCCCCGGCGGGACGACGATCTCCGGGGCTATTGCGTTTAATGGCCGAACCTGGACTTCCACATTCTGCGGCTGAGCCTGAAGAAGTGGCTCTGGAAAAACGGATAAGACGCAAACCCCGAGGAAAAATAGACCAGAGCGGTAAACAAAACGCCAGCGGAAAAGCTTGGCCCTAATTGAACGGAGAGTTTTCAAGAGATTTCTCATAGAGGTGTCCTTATTATGGCATTCTGACTTCTGTTCGGCCTGAAGATCAGCAATATGTTCAGGATGTCTCCACTGATACAAGACATAGCAGCCTCAATTGTTCATACATCTACGATCCCCGAGAAGCGCGACGCAGGCTTTCCCTTCTTCGCATCCATATATTTTACCGGGACCAACCGGTGGCCAAGCATATCCACGACCGCTCCGCATTGCTCAAGCGCGATATAGCCCAGTAACGGCTCGTATTCGCCGTTCTCCGGCTTCATGTCTCTGAACAGCACCTCGTTGTAAATAGATCGAAATCCTTCCACGGTTATTTTTACCGGACCGCAGACTGTTCCTTGGACAACTTCTTGGGTCGCCGTTTGCAATTCAACCGTCTCCTCCGAAGCAAACGCACCGAACCGGCTCTTCCAGTGTGACGGTAGGGTGAGGTAGCTTGCTCCGGTATCAACCAGGGCGTCCAGTTTAATAGACGAGCCGGTTTCGGAGAAATTTTCGATGTCCACTGTTGCGACTATTCTTCCCATTGCAGACTGCCTCCTAGCAATTCTCTGCGGCTTACCAGTCGGATAAAAAAAAGGAAAGGTCTGAGCTGCGTTCTTCCTTGTCTCCGAGTATCCTGAGCGTAGCCGAGCGAAATCGAAGGACGCTACCCTTCCCCTCAGAGAGGAACTCCGCTACATATACCGCGCTATGCCAACACAGGTGGACTCTCCGGGAATTCTGTATTTTATCGACCAGGGCGGGAATATAATGTACCTCATTATCGCCCTGTCCATTTTCGCGCTGGCTATTGTCCTTACGAAGTTTTGGAGCTTGGCGCGATTTCGCTCGCAGCTCAATCGGCTGTGCGAGCGCCTGCACCTCCTCATTCAGGGATCTGGAGGCCAGCTTGACCAAGACGGCACCCTGAATGCAGCCCTCCAGGTTTGCCGCGAGCACAACACGCCGCTCGGCCGGCTGTTCGAGACAGCCTTCCTGCATCGTTTTGAGGAACGAACGGAGTTGACGCGACGCCTGGAACGATTCGGAGGCGAGGTGGTGGCCGGGCTGGAGGCGTATATGACGGCCCTGGCAAGCGTGGTCGGGGTCGCACCCATGCTGGGCTTCCTGGGTACGATTATTGGCCTGGTCGAAGCCTTTATGAGTTGGGAGACGCTGGGCGACCAAATTACCGTTGGCGTTCTGGCCGGTGGTATTTATAAGGCCATGTTGACCACGGCGGCAGGGCTGGCGGTCGCCATCCCTTACTATCTTTTGTACAACCACCTGACCTCACGCATACAGCGTTTGACCCGTCTGACCGAGACGCGTACCGAAGAACTCCTCGATGCACTGACCGGGACGACCGCGCAAGAAGCCCTCCCGGAGGCCGTGCCGCTACAGGAGCCAACTCGTCATGCAGTTTAAGCGCAAAGCGAAAATCTTGACGAGTATGGAGCCGCTGGCGCTCACTGATATCATCATCAATATGTTCATCTTCTTCTTCATCACCTTCAGCTTTCTGGCAACCTTTCAGAAAACACGCGAAGGCCAGGTCGATGTGAGCCTGCCCAAGGCCGCATCGGCAAAACCTCCGGCTGAAAAAAAACGCCTGAGCGTAAGCTTGAAGAAAGATGGTCAACTCTTCTTGGGCGAGACACCGACGACTATTGCCGAACTCGAAGCCCGCTTTAAGGCCGAAAAGAGCCAAGGCGCAGACGTGACACTTGTTATTCGGGCGGACGGCGATGTCACCCATAATCGAGTCGTTCAGGTCATGGACCTGGCTCGCACCGAAGGGCTCGGTCGTTTGGCTATTGCGACCCAGAGCAGGTAGGAGCTAGGGAAGATACGGTCCGGCCTGAGCTCGAATAGCCAATATCCAGACCCCACTCAGGCATGTCCCCCTGGCAAGAACACAATCTGGCGGCAATCACCCGTCGCCTCGCCCCACTCCGTCGCTCTCCACAGGGCGTCCTCTTTGAGCGACGATCTGCCTACAACCATGTCGTCGTCCGCAGAAAGCACAATCAGCTGCTGCTGTGCTATCGACACCAGCAGAGTCGCGTTGAAGAAGTCCAATCCCGGCTCGACCCCCGCTCTCCCTTGGACCTCCTCTCCCCTTACACCCAGGCTATGGTGTTAGCCCTGGTGTGGTGTGCTCAGCCACGGCGTATTCTTTTGATCGGCCTTGGGGGCGGGCGGCTGCAAATGGTATTGCACCATGTTTTTGAAAACGCGCAACTCGATAGCGTTGAACTTGATCCCCTGGTTGTTGACCTTGCTACCCGCTTCTTTGGGTTTTTCCCGGACGAGCGTCAGCGCGCTGTGATTGCCGATGGCAGGTCGTATGTACGCGCACGAGCGGCTGGGACGACCTACGATCTTATCATGCTGGACGCCTACCGAGCCGAAGGGGTTACTCCCCATCTTTTGACCTACGATTTCTACGCCGAATGCCGTGCGTGCCTGGGTCCCCACGGGCTGGTCGTTTCCAACCTGCACTCTTCTACACCAGTGTATGATGCCGCGCGCAGGACGTTTGCCGCGGCCTTCCGGTATACGACTGCCTGCTCGGTACCGAGCGGCAATGTCGTTGTGATGGGCAGTGATACGGTTTCCCTGGACCCCAGGCTAATACGGAATCGAGCCGCTCTGGCAGAGCGCTCCGGGACAAGCGGTCTGCCGCTTGCAGCCTGGGCGAAGAATGTCTCTTTCCGCGCCCCCTACCGAAGGAGGGCATCTATTCTGCAGGATAGCGGGCTTTCGGCGTGAATCGTTGGCGTGGTCGCTGTCGCTTTTTCATCACTTGCTTCCATCGCTACGTGTTTTCAGCTACAACCCTTGCAAACGCAATCTGACTTGCCCGTAAGGCTGCCGCATGTCTGCCAAACACCGTTTGTATCTCCGGGTTGGAGATTATGTGATCCATCGCCACTATGAAGAATGGGGGACGGGTGAGGTGGTTGAGGAAATGACCTCGGTCCTGGAAGGGGGGACCTGCTTGGCGCGGGTGAACTTTGAGGATGGTCAGCAGCGCACCTTTGATAATAACCTCGATAGCCAGTCCTGTTGTTATTTTTTTGGGATACGTCTCCATCAGCACCCGTTATTAGCTCCGGACGGTGACCCTGATTTCGCCGTGGCGTCTCAGAAGCCTGTGAAGCGACGTCAACGGCCAAAGCCTACAGCCAAGCGTCTCTCCCGAGGCTAGACGATTTATTCGTTCGGCTCGGACGCGGTTTCGGGCGGTGCTCCGGCAGCTTCCAGGGTTTCCCCTTTGGGACCGGTCCGTCCGACCTGCCTCAGCGCAAGCGTTCTGACGGTATCGGGATTCACCCATGGCAGGCCCATCGCACAGGGTTTTGCCATGCCCTCCTCCTCAACCTCCTCGTACTGCGGAAAGCCTTCCTTGCCGAAGTTGACCATCATCCGTTTGCCCATCCGTACGTTCTCCTCATGATCTTGATGGTCTATTCATGGCCCTTCTGTGACACAGGGTCAAGTCCGCCCGTTTCGAGTGCCCTCTAGCAAAAAGATAGCCCAATCGGTAGCCTAGACGGCAAATCTACTCTTCGGGTGAGGAATACGACGCGATGAAACCGGTTGCGGAAAACGTGAAGCTGTCCGAGGTCGAACTGGCAGTGCTACAGGCGTGGGACAAACACGATATTTTCAAGAAGACCTTGGCCAAAACCCAGGCGCAACCGCCCTTTATTTTCTATGACGGCCCGCCCTTTGCGACCGGATTGCCGCACTACGGACATTTATTGGCTGGGACGATAAAGGACATTATCCCCCGTTTTTGGACCATGCGCGGGCGGTATGTGGACCGCCGCTTTGGCTGGGACTGCCACGGTCTGCCGGTCGAGATGGAAATCGAACAGGCTCTCGGGGTGAGTGGCAAAGCCGAGATCGAAAAATTCGGGATTGCCAATTTCAACAATGAATGCCGGAAGATTGTTCTGCGCTACACCCAGGAGTGGGAAAAAACGGTGCGGCGGATGGGCCGCTGGGTCGATTTCCGGAATGACTACCGGACCATGGACGCCTCCTTTATGGAGACCGTGTGGTGGGTCTTCCAGCAGATGTGGGACCAGGATTTGGTCTATGAAGGCTATAAGGTCCTGCCGTTTTCCACCCGGCTGGGAACAGTGCTGTCAAATTTTGAAGCCAATCTGAACTATAAAGATGTTCAAGACCCGGCCATCACGGTTCGCTTTGCCGCCGAAGGCGAAGAGCAGGTCTTTTTTATTGCCTGGACCACCACGCCCTGGACCCTGCCGTCGAATCTGGCCTTAGCCGTCGGCTCTGACATCGACTATGTGAAGGTCCGCGACCACGCGGATAAGGTCGGCTATATTATGGCCGAGGCCCGGCTCAAGACCTACTTCCCCAAAGAAGGCAGCTATACCATTGAGGCCCGCTATCAGGGCAAGGACCTCGCCGGCCGGACGTTTACTCCGCTGTTTCCCTATTTTGTCGACCAAAAGGAGGCCGGTGCCTTTCGGGTCATCGAGTCCGAGCATGTGACCACCGAAGACGGGACCGGCATCGTTCATATGGCCCCGGCCTTTGGGGAAGAGGATTTTTATGCCTGCCAAAAGGCGGGCATTCCCTTGGTGAACCCGGTCGATGATGACGGCCGGTTTACCCCGGTCGTCAGGGATTTTGCGGGCCTGCACGTCAAAGAAGCCGACCCCAAAATCATTCAGCAGCTCAAGCAGGCAAAACAGCTCGTTCACCAGGGCACGATCCAGCACAGTTATCCCTTCTGTTGGCGGAGCGAGACCCCGCTCATCTATAAGGCCGTCACGACCTGGTTTGTCCGGGTTGAAGCCTTTCGTGAGCGACTGGTGAAAAATAATCAGCTGACGACCTGGGTCCCGGATCATCTGCGGGACGGGCGCTTTGGCAACTGGCTGGAGAACGCGCGCGACTGGGCGATTAGCCGCAATCGGTACTGGGGGACGCCGCTGCCGATTTGGAAAAACGAGACCGGCTCCGAAGTCGTGTGTCTGGGCAGCATTGATGAACTCGCCAAGCGGACCGGCACGCGGGTGGACGATCTCCACCGTGAATTTGTCGATGACCTGACGTTTCCCGATTCAACCGGGACCGGTGTCATGCGGCGGGTGCCGCAGGTGTTCGACTGCTGGTTCGAGAGCGGTTCGATGCCCTACGCGCAAATTCACTATCCATTTGAGAACGCGGAACAGTTCTCACGGGTGTTTCCCGCGGACTTTGTTGCCGAAGGGCTGGACCAGACCCGAGGCTGGTTTTACACCCTGGTGGTCGTCGCCGCTGCGCTGTTTGACAAGCCGGCTTTCCACAACGTTGTTGTCAACGGAATGGTGCTGGCCGAAGACGGTAAGAAGATGAGCAAGCGGCTCAAGAACTATCCTGAGCCCGAAGAGATTCTGGACGAGCATGGGGCCGATGCCCTGCGCCTCTATCTGATCAACTCGCCCCTGGTCCGGGCCGAAGAACTCCGCTTTAGTGAGCGCGGCGTGCGGGAGACGGTCCGCCGCCTGCTCCTGCCCTGGTGGAACGCCTATAAATTCTTTGTCACGTATGCCTTGGTTGACGAGTGGCGCCCGTCACACGCGCTGGAGGAGCCCTCACCGAATATTCTGGATCGCTGGATTCTTTCGCGCAAACAGACCCTCATTCGCCGGGTCAGTACCGAGATGGAGCAGTATCGGCTGTATAACGTGGTCCCCGCGCTGCTGGATTTTCTCAACGAGTTGACCAATTGGTATGTCCGTCTCAACCGGCGTCGTTTTTGGAGTGAGGACAATTTTACCGCCGAAGGCAGAGAGGCGGCTGACAAGCAGTTCGCCTATCAGGCCCTGTACGATGTCCTGCTGACATTTTCCAAGCTCATGGCCCCGTTTACGCCGTTTCTGGCAGACGCCATTTATACCAATCTGGTCACGCTCCAAGAGGCTGGGACAGAAGAGAGTGTGCATCTCGAACCGTTCCCCGATTACGATGAAAGCCAGGTGGACACTCGGCTCGAAGATGCCGTGGCTCGGATGCAGCGGGTGATCTTGCTAGGGCGGAGTTTGCGGAACGAACGGAAAGTCAAAGTACGCATCCCGCTCCAAACACTAACGATCCTCCATCGTCAACAAGTGATTCTTGATGAGTTGCTTCCGTTGGAAGGCTATATGCAGGAAGAATTGAACGTCAAAGAGATCGTGTACAGCACAGCGGAGGCTGAGAAAGTGACGCTCAGTGCAAAGCCAAACGCGCAGCTCCTCGGCCCTCGCTTTGGAAAGGCGTTTGGTCAGATTCGCAAACGGATTACCGGTCTGCCCCTCGATCAGATGCTCATCCTTGAAGCGGGAGAGCCGATTCAACTCAATGGTGACGCCTTCCAACCCGAGGAGATTCAGATCCTGCGCCACGCGCGTGAAGGGCTGCCGGATATCCGTTCGGATCGATTTATCTCTATCGATTTTCCGTGCGAACTGAACGATGACCTGATTGCGGAAGGGTTGGCACGTGAGGTTGTGCATTATATCCAGCAACTCCGCAAGGAAGCCGGCTATCAGGTAGAAGACCGCATTGCGGTAAGCTATGAGGCGGACGGGCGCTTACGTGATGCCATTACGCAGCACAAAACCTATATCCAACAAGAGACCTTGGCCCGCGCCCTGGTGCACCGCCAGCCAAGCGGAGATCAGGTCCAGAGTGTAGAGATTGACGGAGCGAACCTGACGGTGGGCGTACAACGTGAGTCTGTCTAATCGTTGCGCGGTGATTGATTCCTTTTCTATCCATTAACGCGAGGTATGAGTGGCCAGCGTATGTTGGATGGACGCTGCGGCTCTCCTTGGGACAACGGACCCTATAGGGACCGCGGTTCGGTGTCGTTCTGCCGAATCCCACGCGACTCCCCCTCGTGATATTGACCCGATACCAGGGGCCGATTAAGGTGGAAAAGGTAAAGATTTATTCCGATACCAGAGTAAGGAATAGGAGAAGATCGGAGTCTGGGAGGTCTGAGATGTACACAAAGAGCAAGATACGATGGAGTGGTATCCTGGTGCTGGCGGCGTTTCTTGTGAGCGCCTGCTCTCAACCACTCTCAACTCGGGAGAAGGGGACACTGGGTGGCGCGGGTCTCGGTGCCGCAACTGGTGCAATTATCGGCGCCGTCGTTGGGAGTCCTGGGGCTGGGGCCGCCATTGGTGGGGCGCTAGGGGGCGTCACCGGTGCAGTCGTCGGGGACAAAATGCAAAATCAAGAAACTCAGCAGCAGAACCAGCAACTTCAGCTCGAGCAGCAACGACGCGAGCTTGAGCAGCAGCGGCAGGAACTCGAAGAACTCAAACGGCAGCAGGAATACTAGACGGGAGTAAAGTGTTGGCTATGAGAAAGACCGTTCTTTATCTGTTGCTGTTCATGTTTGTCTGCACGGTCGGCTGCGCGCAGCCGTTGTCAACCCGAGAGAAGAGTACCTTGGGGGGCGCGGGTCTTGGGGCCGCCACCGGCGCAATTATTGGCGCTGCGGTTGGGAATCCGGGGGCCGGAGCTGCTATTGGTGGGGCGCTGGGGGGTGTCACCGGCGCCGTCGTCGGTAATCAATTTCAAAAACGCGATACGGAACTCGCGGCGAATGAGCAGCAAATTGAGCAGCAACGCCAGGAAATATCACGGAATCGCCAACTGCTTGAAGAACTCAAGCGACGCAATCTTGAGGCGCGTGAAACCGAGCGCGGTGTGGTGGTCAATCTTCCGGATGTCTTGTTTGAATTCGGTCGGTCCGATTTGACCGGTGATGCTCAGAGTCGAGTTCAGGGCATTGCTGACGTGCTGAATGAGCAGGCGCGTGGACGACGGATATCGATTGAAGGTCACACCGACGCTATTGGCGGGGAAGAAGCAAATCAACGCTTGTCTGAAAGACGGGCAGGTAGTGTCGCCAGCGCCTTGGCGACATCGGGTGTCGACCAGGCCCGTGTAACAACAACGGGGTACGGCGAACGGTATCCGGTTGCGCCAAATACCAATCCCGATGGGTCGGATAACTCAACTGGTCGAGCCAAAAATCGCCGGGTTGAAGTCGTGATTGAAAATTAGTGGTCTCATGAAATGCCGCGTCAGCGGCGAGGTGAGGAACCCACCCCGCCGCTGACGCGGCACCCCTCCAAGGAGGGGAGCTTTTTATCCCCTCTTGGGAGGGGTGGCCCAAAGGGCCGGGGTGGGTTCATTCCAGCAATTCTTCTTGAACATCTGCCCCTTCCCTGTGCTCTGAGGCGGGCGTTTCCTCTGCGCTCTCCGGTTCCGGCTCCGGCTTTTCCCAAAAATCCTCCGGATTCTTATCGAACCGGGAAAAAACATAATCCCGCAGAGTAAAGACGGTCTCTCCCCCTGCCCGCATGGCAAAGTGCCTTTCCGTTTCCTCTTGGGTTGTCTGGCCGAGAAAGACAGTCGCGAGTTTTTCGCCGGTCTCATCTGTGGCGACAAGGGTGATCGTCGGATCATCGAGTCCATACGGACTCAAGTCTTCCGGGTTATCGGCGGCGATCTCGAATCCGCGTAGTTCTCGCAGGTCAGTGACAAATTGGCTGAGGGTTGCTGTCTTGAGCGTTCCTTCAGATTTGCTGTCAATTTCCCACGCGTTCTCTTCCCCTCGCGAGAGCGTAAATCCCGCTCCCCCTTGGCGCGCAACCACGACTTGGGTGATTTTTCCTTCCGGTATGCTGACGACAGCCTTATCTCGGAAATCGGTGACTGATTTACTCAGGTCTTTCAGCAGACCCGCGCGCACAAGATACAACGTTTCTCCATTGTCACGCTTGAGGAAACGCTGCGTTGTCCCAGCATCCACGCTTTTCTCGTCTCCAACCGATAGTGTTCGTTTTGAGTCTTCCCCAAGGTGGAGCGAAACGGTCAGTTGAGCCGGGTCGAGTCCAAAAGCTGACAGGTCGAGCAGCGGTTGCTCAATGAAGTCCTCTGCCCGGACGCCCTCCAGGGTCGAGAGATAGGTTTGTATAGCGCTGGCGTCGACGGCGTATGGAGCGGGATGTTCAAACGTCCAACCAGCATCTGTCTTGGCCAAAACAATACTGGTCTCGGAGGTATCGATGGCTATCCGAGTGACGCCGTCTCTCTCAAACGGTAGCACCGTTTTATCTCTTAGTTCTTTGACGTGTTTGGTGAGTCCTAAGCGAAACGCCTGACGGGTGAGATGAAGCTGCGGATCACCTTCCTTTTGGACATAGACTGAAAATCCGACAGGCGTGTCTTTGCCAACCGACACTTTTGGCAGTGTCGTGCCGTCCTGCAGGACAAGGTGCACAACGACGGGCGGCTGAGCCAGGCCATATAAGGCGAGGTCGGTCGGCTCTTGGGGGGTCAGGCTGCGGGTGACCTCTTCGTCTTCCAGGGTGGTCAACATATTATTGACCACCGTATCGTCGGCTTTCGCCTGGATGGGGGTCGTGAGGTTCCACTCACCCACTGCGGTCTGTTGCAGACTGATTTCTCGCTCGGGATAGGTCAGGGTCAGCGTATCCACCGACTCCTTCTCAAATGTCAAAACCGTCGGCTTTTCGGCATCCTGTTTGGCTTTTGGCAGCTCAACAAAATAGACGTACGCCCCCAGGCCCAGGAGGACGACCAGCATGAGAATAGTTCGTGGCACACTCATACGCAGCGTAGAGGAGAGACAGACCGCTTACCGCCGGCGCCACCACGTGGCGAGCCCGGCAATGAGCAGTATCTCGGGTAGGATCAGGACAGAGAGATAAAAGACCGTCGTTCCTTGATCAGCTGTGAGCTGAACGCGCGAGGCGCGAATAGTCCGGGGGCGGATGGAAATAAGCTCCTCTTCCCCGACGAGCCAGCTTACAGTGTTCAGTAACAAGTCCCGGTTAAAATACTGGCCGATAAACTGGTTGTTGGCAAAACCGGCATTGCCAAAGACAACCATCCGGGCGGTATCCTCAAGCTCCTGATCCATTTCTTTCAGCTCCACGGTGACTGCAGTAGCCAGCGAGATAGGGCCTTTGCGGTCATGGTCGTCGAGCCGCACGCTTTGATTTTGGAACACCTCCTCAAGGTCGGTTTCCGCCCAAGCGTTCGGTCCGGTCTTGACCAAGCTGGTTGGTGTGATTCCAGCCCGGCCGTCGGCGTCCGCTTCAACCGAGCGGGAAATTCCGTAGGTCGTGAGAGCCGCCGAGCCGCGTCGGCTCAGGTCCGCAGTGATCGGATGCTCCCCATAGGTCTGAGCCAGCGGAGTGAGGGTAAACGTTCGCCCGCGCAGTAGTTGGAGTTGTTCATCGACGATGACATCGTTGCCGACCTGAATCCCCCACTGGGCCAGATACGGAATCAGCTCTGGCGTTGCCCGCGGGTTGAGCAGGAAGAGGGCCGCGCCGGCCTTTTTCAAATAGGCATCGATCAACTGGGTCTCGTGCGCCAGGAGAGAACGCTGCGCGCCGGCCACGACCAGCAGATTGGTCTCTTCCGGTACGGCTGTATCCGGCGCGAGGACCAGCGTGTTGACGGCATAGCCCTCGTTTTCAAGGGCGGTCCTGAGTTGCCCATAACTCCCGGCATCCTGGAGATCCTGGCTGCTGGGCTCTCCGTGACCTTCGAGAAAGTAAATGGTTTTCTTGTCCGGACGAGAGATTTTGATGATGCCGTTGGTCAGGTCTTCTTCTGTTGTTCTGTTAATGAGATTGGTCTGGTCCCCATACCGCAACACAACGGTCGGCAGGGTAGTGACCTGGAATCGCTCGGCCAAATCCGGTCGCTGATCAGGATCGATGATCCGGGAAGAAACTTTGTCCGAATCATACTCATAACTACTCAACAGTTCGCGCAGCTGCGGGTCCGAGCCGGCTTGGACAAAGGCGTCAATTTCAAGTTTTTTATCCAACTGACGGAGCACATTCTCTGACTGTGGAGACAGGCTGTAGATATTGGCCTCAGTCAAGTCGAAGCGGTGATGGTGACGGGTAGACAGGTAATTCACCAGAATGAGGATACTGATAAAGAGCAGGGAATAGACCGCGGCACTGGCTCCGTATTTGGTCGAGCGCTCACCAAGAAAGGTTTTGACCGACCCTCTGGACGAGACGAGTGCACCAATCACAGCCACGAGGCCGGTCAGCGTATGAACGAGAACATAAGCTGAAAAATGGCGAGTCAAAAAGTAGGCTACCCCGGCAAACAGCAGCAGAATGACTCCGACCACCCCGTAAAACGAACTAAGACGCGCCATATCATTACCTCCAGCGCAGCGATTCAACCGAACGCTGGGTCAAGAATAAGGACAACAGGATAAGGCTGGCGAAGTACACTAAATCTTGGGTGTCGATCAGGCCGTTGACCATATCGGCAAAGTGCTCGGTGGCTGACAAATAGCGCAGGAGAGGTCCGAGCACCTCACCAGCCGTATCTGCCGGCCAGCCGATAATATACAGCAGCATCGTGGCCACCAGCCCGCTCACGGCGGCGATGATCTGGTTTTCGGTAAACGACGAGGTGAGAAGCCCGACGGCCACAAAAGAAGTCGCCAACAGCAACAAGCCGAGATAGCCGGCCAGCAGGACTCCAATCTCCGGATTGCCAAACACAATCAGCACCGCCGGGTATACCCCTGTCATGCCCAGCATGATGCAGATGAACACAAACGAGGCCAGGAATTTGCCTAACACAATCTCACCTGTGCGGAGCGGAGAGGTCAGCAGGAGTTCGTAGGTGCCGCCTTTTTTTTCTTCCGCGTAGGCGCGCATCGTGATCATGGGAACGAGAATGACCAGTACAATGGACAGGTTGTGCATCAATGGGGCGATGACAAACTCGTTCAGATTCAGTTGATCTGCCGCTCCCTGCTGGAGTTGGGTATAAATACTGAGCAGCATATTAAAGCGGGAGAGGAGGTTAAAGAAAAACCAGCCGCCCAACAGGAGAAAGCCGGTCAGGACGACATAGGCAATGGGCGACACAAAATACGCCCGCAGCTCTTTGCGAACGATGGTTAAGACGTTTCTCATTCCGCGGCCTCCCCCACCGTCTCCTCCGTTTCCGCCGCGCCTGGCTCTTCCTGGGCAATGGCTTTGAGAAACACGTCTTCGAGCGTCTGGTCCTGGGCGAGATTCTCCAGCATATCCTCGGCCACGACTTTTCCGGCGTTAATGATCACGACCTTCTCACACACCTGAGCGACTTCGGGCAGGATATGCGTAGACAGGATAACCGTATGTTCGCCGGCAAGCTCTTTAATCAGGGACCGGATACCAATAATCTGCTGCGGGTCGAGGCCAACTGTTGGCTCGTCCAGAATGAGGACGCTCGGGTTATGGATAATCGCTTGGGCAAGGCCCACCCGTTGCCGATAGCCTTTTGAAAGATAGCCGGTGACACGAGAAGCCACCTCAGTCAGGCCACAGCGCTCCAGCGCACGGTCCAAAGCGTCCGGGATATCCGCGCGAGCCATGCCTTTGATGTGGGCGACAAAACGCAAATATGCGGTAACCGTCATATCGTTATAGAGCGGTGGGGATTCCGGGAGATAGCCGATCCGTTTGCGCGCCTCAAAGGATTCATCAAAGATATCAAATCCGGCCACTTTGACGGTTCCCATGGTTGCCGGCATAAAGCCTGTAATAATGCGCATGGTCGTGGTTTTCCCAGAACCGTTCGGTCCGAGAAACCCAAGGATCTGGCCTGACTCAGCCTGAAAAGAGATGTCAGACACCGCGGTCAGGTCACCATAGCGTTTGGTAAGATTCTGTACTTCGATCATGGTTTTGTTGCGCCTGAGAATGGGCAATACATAGGATGATGAAAATATACTTTTGGCAGAAATCTTTAAGGCCGGTTTCCCATCTTGTCAAGTTGACCAAGGGCTAGGGGGAACTGCATCTGCCGCTGTTGGACGTAAAAATTCCTGTGCCATTCATACCCCTTTCGTTTTTTCTCCCCCAGTTAGCGACGAGGGTCTGTTAGGAAAGACGCGTGCCCGATACTATGGCCGGGGGTGCGCCTCCGTATTTTTTCGCGACTTTGTGCTGAATAGTCATGTCTCCTTTCACGTCTCACCCTAAGGATGCTGGAAAACGGTGGAAGTAAGCGATTGGGAACTCGTCCGGCGTTGCAAGCAGGATGACCGGCAGGCGTTTCAGGAACTGGTCGAGCGGTATCAACGAAAGGCTGTCGCAATTGCGCTGGGAATGCTTCATGACCGGGAAGATGCACTTGAGGTTGCCCAAGAAGCGTTTACCAAAGTTTTTGCGAGCATCAGCAAGTTTAAAGAAGAGTCCAGTTTCTATACGTGGCTTTATCGCATCGTTGTAAATCTATCTATTGACCGACAGCGCCAGCGTAGCCGAAGAGCACTGTTCGAGCGACATCAGTCAGGGGGAGATGACGATGACGATTGGATTGAGAGCATTCCAGATACGCAGGGCCTTGATCCTTCAGATCAGGTTGCCGAACGCGAATTTGGACAGCATATCCGGGCCGCTATTGACGAGTTGACGCCTGCCCATAAAGCGGTCATATTACTACGGGCGGTCGAGGGGCTGTCCTATGAAGAGATCAGTCAGGTGTTGCAGTGTTCCAGAGGAACGGTGATGAGCCGCCTGCACTATGCAAGAAAAAGGCTGCAAAAACGCCTCGGACACGACCTCTAACCAAGACTTCTGGCCTATGATTCGCATCCGTTGTCAGACACCGCCCCCCTCCTTCCCCCGCACCGTCAGGTGGGAAGCTCGTTAAGAGCAGGATAGCCCAACGTATGGCGAGTTGTTCTCACCCCTCACAACTCATTTCTCTTGCGTACGACAACGAGCTTGATGAGGCTCGGCGTTATGCAGTTGCTGATCAGATCGCCGGTTGTCCAGCGTGTTCCCACCGGATGCAATTGCTCGAACATACGCACGAGGCCCTATGTCAAACGCTCGACGAGGAAGTCTCTCGTCTTGATTTCTCAGATTTCTGGCCTCGCATTGAGCAGGGCATGGCAGCCCAACCTCCATCTCTGGCGAGCCAGTGGGCGGACCGTTTTCGACACTGGCGCATGCAGTGGCACGCTCCCCTTTCGTGGCATATTCCGGTGTGGGCAACGACCGTTGGTCTGTGTCTCTTTGCCGCGGCGGTCTCCACTCAGCTCCCGACTTCGAGGGGAGCGGTGCATATCCAGACTGCCAGGAAGCCGGTGATCGTCGCCCTCAATAATCAAGCCCAGATCGAATCTCTTTCCGCGACCTCGACCGTCCTGGTCTGGAATGAGCCGACGAGTAATGCCACGGTTATCTGGGTCGATGAAACACCAGGGGAAAAGCTGCCATGAATACGTGTCGCCTGTCTTTTCCTGTGCCAGCCGTCCTCGTGTTTTGCCTGTGTACTGCCTCAGTCGCCGTAGGGGATATGGTTCATATCCGTGTTGAGACCGTCCTGGCAACTGATACCTCACAAGAATTTGATAATCGTCTGACCGGAATGCGTTCTCAGCTTTTAGCCTTCCGCTATTCGGCCTATCGTCTGGTTCAGGAGGAGCGTCGCCAAGTCGAGTTTGGCAAACAGGCAAATTTCTCCTTGCCCGGTGGACGGTTCCTCCAGGTCGTTCCAAAAGAGTATGTGAACGAACAGATCGCGCTGCACGTGATGCTGATGGAAGGCGCCTCCCCCTCTCCGCTGATGAGCACGCTGTTATCAATTCCGAATCGGGGCATGCTTTTTGTCGGCGGACGCAAACACCAAGGCGGGACGCTCATCATTCGTATCGGCGCGGCGGCGGACACCCTCCCCCCCACAATCATCAAGACGGAAGAATAGCCTCGCTCTGCTCCAGACGCGGCGCTTCCGGCAGGATCGCCGGAGGTTATTTCACTTGACAGAGCGGGAATGCTGTTACCCCAGCAGGTGGAATCCTATACTCACCAGCCCCCCGAGGGGCCATAGATACCACGCAAACAGGTGAAAGCGCTCTTGTTGAACGAGGCGGAGGATGAGAGCAATCGCCGCATAGCCGACGCTGCCGGCGACCACCATACCAGCGACGTAGGGGCCAAGGGGCGGCAGGGCCTGCTCCTCCAGCTTTGAGACTTCCAGCAGGGTGGCCCCAAGAATGGCCGGAATGGAGATAAGCAAAGAGAAGCGCGCCGCGAGTTCTCTCTTGAGGCCCAGGAGAATGCCGCCTGTAATCGTTACCCCAGAACGAGAGATACCAGGGATAACGGCAAGGCCCTGAAGGACACCGATGACGAGCGCGTGGAGCGCGTGCATCTGTGTTGTCGGAGTACGGGCTCCTTGTCCTTTCCCCCACCAGAGCAAGCAGCCCGTCAGGAGGAGCATGCAACCGACAACATCGGGCCGGAGGAAAAACGGGATGAAGAGGGTGTCGATACACAGCCCGAGGAGTGCGGTCGGAATCAGGGCCAGAACGATATGGAAAACGGTTTGCCTTTCGCGGCCAGAGAAGACGCTCGGCGAAGGAGGCGCGGTGCGGATGAGACCGATGCACAGTCCGTAAAGGTCGCGACGGAAATAGGTCAGGAGAGCGACTGCCGTCGCAACATGCAGGGCAATATTGTACAGCAGATCAATTTCTCCTGAACTGCCGAGGAAATACTGGACAAGGACGAGGTGGCCGGAAGAAGAAACAGGCAGAAACTCGGTTAAGCCTTGCAGGACGGCGAGCAGACAGGCGTCAAAATATCCCATGGCACAGTTTATCGGGTGCTTCCCATAGAGAGACCAGTGGGCAAGCTTTTAGTGATATAGCAACAAATACATGGGATGTTGCCTCTTCTTGGTTCGCCCGCTTAGGGCAGGAAAGCGGAGAGTGCGCCGCTACTCCAGTTGTGCTGTTTCAATCCGTTTCTGGCTCTGGCTGAAATATGGGCAAGGATGCTTCAATGTCTCGCAGAAACGGAGCGGCCAAGTCTTTTGCTGAGAGCAGGGGCGTCTTCACTGGCCACTCAATACCGATATCCGGATCATTCCAGGCCAAGCCGATTTCATCAGTGGGATCATAGAAATCCGTACACTTGTAGACAATTTGAGCGCGTTCACTCAGGACCGCAAAGCCGTGGGCAAAGCCGGGTGGAATATAGAGCTGCCGAAAGTTTTTTGCTGAGAGGACGACGCTTATCCATTGGGCAAAGGTTGCGGAGCCTCGTCGAATATCCACTGCTACGTCAAAAATTTCGCCTTCCAAGGCTCGGATCAGCTTTCCCTGAGGGTGCTGAATCTGGGCGTGGAGCCCGCGGAGCGTACCATACGATGATTGAGAATGGTTATCCTGGACAAACGGCGCCGTGATCCCGCCCTCCTGATAGGTACGGGCGTGGTAGGTTTCGAGGAAGAAGCCGCGTGCATCGTGATGCACGTCCGGTTCAATCACCGTAACGCCAGGGAGTCTGGTCGGGAGAAAGCGCATGTCTGCTCTCTTCATTCTGATTCATTCTGAATCAAGCGGAAGAGATATTGGCCATAGGCATTGCCCTTCATGCTCTTGGCCTGCCGGAGCACTTCAGCTTCAGAAATATACCCCAGGGTATAGGCAATTTCTTCGACACAGGCGACCATCAAGCCCTGCCGGTCTTGCAGCGCTTGAATAAAATTCGAGGCGTGGAGCAGCGTCTCATGTGTCCCGGTGTCCAACCAGGCGATTCCTCGACCGAGTTTTTCCACATGCAGACCTCCCAGACGGAGATAGGCCCGATTCACATCCGTGATTTCCAACTCCTCCCGGTGGGAGGGTCTGAGGTCTGCGGCAATGGAGACAATCTGGTTGTCGTAGAAATAGAGACCGGTGACGGCGTAGCTCGAGCGCGGCTTGGACGGCTTCTCTTCGAGACCGATAGCTCGTCCTTGAGCGTCGAATTCCACAACTCCGTACTGCTCCGGGTTACGGACTTGATAGGCAAAAATAGTCGCCCCACTCGTCCGCTGGGTCGCCACACGCAACGAGTCCGGAAAGCCATGGCCATAGAAGATGTTATCGCCGAGAACAAGCGCAACCGCGTCACTGCCAATGAAGTCGCGACCAATCAGAAAGGCTTGGGCAATGCCTTCGGGGCGGGGTTGGGTCGCATAGCTGATATCCATGCCAAGCCACTGACCATCTTTCAGGAGACGCCGGAAGCCTTCCTGCTCATGGGGTGTGGTAATGACCAGGACCTGACGAATCCCCGCCAGCATAAGCGTGGAGAGCGGGTAATAGATCATCGGTTTATCGTAGATGGGCATGAGCTGTTTGCTGACTGCCCGGGTAATGGGATACAGTCGCGTACCGGAACCGCCGGCGAGGATAATACCTTTCATGATCTATCCTTTGTCAGGGGCGCAGCACCTAATCCCAGACGCGCTCGGTTATACCTGTCCGCCCCAATAGCTTCGCACCACCGCCGATTGTCCGCATACCAACGGACCGTCTGTGCCAGGCCCTGCTCGAACGTATAGCGTGGCCGCCAGCCGAGCTGGGTTCTGATTTTTGTGGCATCGACGGCATAGCGCCGATCATGGCCGGGACGGTCGGTCACACATGTTATCAGGTCAGCGTAGGCGGTAATGCCCTGCTTCTTGAGAGCCACATTTTTTGAGACGGGCAGCAACTCTTCAAGAATAGTACAGAGCTGCTCCACAACCGCGCGATTGGTCCGCTCACTCACCCCACCGATATTATATTGTTCACCACTCTTGCCCTGCTGCAGAGTCAGCAAAATGCCCCGGCAATGGTCTTCAACATGCAGCCAGTCGCGGACGTGTTGCCCATCGCCATAGATAGGGAGAGGTTGGCCCTCAAGGGCATTCAGAATCATCAGCGGAATGAGTTTTTCGGGAAACTGATAGGGACCGTAATTGTTTGAGCAACTCGTGGTCACCGTCTGAAGACCATACGTCTCGTGATAGGCTCGGACAAAATGGTCCGCGCTCGCCTTTGAGGCGGAATACGGCGAATTCGGCGTATAGGGGCTGGACTCGGAAAAGCTGCCCACAGGTCCGAGGCTGCCGTAGACCTCGTCTGTCGAGACATGCAGAAATCGGAACGGCTCCTGGGCGCGTAGGGAGGCCACATATTTTCGGGCCTCTTCCAGCAGATAAAATGTCCCGATCAGATTCGTTTCAACAAACGGCCAGGGGTTGTCAATGGAACGGTCCACATGGGTCTCCGCGGCACAGTTCACCACGGACTGAGGCCGATATGTCCGGAATAATTCTGCCACCGCCGGCTGCTCGGCAATATCGGTCCGGGAAAAGCTTACACGCGGATTTCGGAGAACGTCTTCAAGATTGTTCAGACTGCCGGCATACGTCAACTTATCAACGATAACGACAGACGCCGTTGTTTCGGCCAGAGCGAGGCGGACCAGATTACTCCCGATAAACCCGGCCCCACCAGTAATCAGCATGGTCTCCATCTGTTGGGTTCTTTGTGTCTGTTGGGTTCTTTGTGTCCTTTGTGTCTTTTAGACCCAACCGACCCAAAGACTCAATAGACTCAATAGACTCAACGGACTCACAAGTCGGCGGGTATTGGTAGAAGGCTGGCCAGCACCTCGCGATAGCTGGTTGGGTTCAGGCGGAACGGCGGGTGGTCCCGGTCAACGCCAGTGTAATAACGAACCAGGGTCAGGTAGCGCCGCACCAATTCCGGGAGCAGAAAGTTTTGGCGGACGTGTTCCTGGGCTTGCCGGCCGAGCCGTGCCGTTTGCTCTGGCTCATCAAGAATCCGGGCCATTTTCGCCGCAATTGCCTCAACGTCCAGCGGTTCAACCAGATAGCCCGTCTGCCCGTCAACGACCTGCTGCACAATCCCTCCCACACGCGAGCCAATGACCGGGGTTCCCTGCCACAGCGCCTCGGACACGACCAGGCCAAAGCCTTCGCGGGTTGAGACATGGACGAAGCCCCGGGCCAGGCGCATCAGCGAACCGACGACCTGATCGTTGTTTTCGACATTGACCCAGAAGCGGATATCGGAGTCAGCGCCAGCTTGCGCTTGCAACTGCTCCAGCATGGCTGCACCCTCGGGGTCGTCGGTTGCGGTATTGCCGAGAAAGATCAGATAGGGTGCCGGGTCGTAGGTCTTCTCCTGACGCAGGCGTTTGAAGGCGCTCAGGATAGTCGCCTGATTTTTATGGATATCGTAGCGGGAAATGGCGGCCAGAATCGGACGGTCCGGGTCGATCTCATGCTGCCGGAACAGTGGGGTGAGCACCTCTTTTGCCCGGTTTTCGGTATACTGCCTATTTTTTTCCGCCCGTGGATCAATGCACGGCGTAATTTGGTAGTGGGGGATCTGTAGTCCCGGTCCGACAAACTCGGGCATGGTAAAAATCGCACCCGCATACTGATTGAGGTAGGGAATCAGGAAGCGCCACACCGTCGGGTTTGGCGTTGACGTATCAATATGGCACCGCCACAGCACATTGCCCATGAGCAGGCCACTCATAATCAGCGCTGCGGGTTGCGGGTCATGGACCACGATCAGATCAGATTCGATTGCGGGGCTTGTGGTGTGGGCGGCCAGATTATCCAAGTAGGTTTCAAACAGTTCCGGAAGAGCAATCGGCTGGTCCACACCCTGGAGGGTGTTGTGAAACTTCTTGGTGACGTGAAAAAATGCCTCGTGGCCCTGGATGGTAAACCAGCGAGCGTGAACGCCGAGCGAGCGGGCCAGCGGAATCACGCTTCGCAGCATCTCCGCCACCCCACCACCCACAAAGGTCGAATTGATATTCGCCCAGCCTTTCCCCTCAACGGGGGTGACAAGCTGCTTGAGCGCATCGACCCGTTCCTGGCCAATATAGGGCTCGTATTCGTCAATCGTCAGGAGAGATTCCGGTGCGTATTCTTCCAGCATGGCAGGCCCGTCACTCATGATGTCTGTCCTTATGACCGCCCCGTCTTATGTGACGAGCACCTGCGGTTCAGCCGCAACAATCCTTCTGCCCTCTTCCGCGTAAATGTTGCTCTCATACCATGTGGAATGGGAGCCGGCCAGAGAATCTGGCGCTATAAAAAGTCTCAATCGAGACGGGTTGTCAATGGGGGAGCAGGGGCGGTCTGATGCTCAGGGCGCAACAGGTCCATCACCGTCTTGACGGGGTGGAACGTACTGCCCGGCACTTCCACAAAGACCGTATTCCAGTGCGTCATCGCACCGTTCCACAGCCCCGGTAATTCCAGGGCGCGCAGAGAACGTCCGTCTTTTGATTTCTCGGAGATCAATCCAGTCGCGGGGTCGGTGAATTGTGATAGCGGAAAGGGGCGTCCACGGTAATCACGCACACCGCACACGAGATCAACCGGATTGAAGTGCGTGGCCGCTTGCCAGCGTGCTCGTTGCTCCGCGTTTGTCATATCGACTTGGGCAGACTCGACAATTTGGAGCGAGGGAGCGCCGTTGGCCTGTCTGACCCAGAAAGGCCCTCCCCCCGGCTCTCCGGTATTCTTCACCACTCCACACACACGCAACGGCCGATTAAATTGCTCGATGAGAAAATCGCGTTGGGTTGGGATTGGTATGCGCTCAAAGTCTGGCGGCAGGACAAGTGACAACTCGTCCTGAGCAAAACGACGGGCGGCCTCAATAGGGATACGCGCGCCGTCCTCCCCACTTGGCTGGGAGGCTTTGAGTTGGGCGATATGAAAGAATGTCTGTTGTTGGAGGTGGAGCAGATAGCCGCACAGGAGTTTTTTATACCGGTAGGTATCGGGCTTGAGTCGGTCGGGCAGGACATTATCGATATTCTTGATAAAAATGATATCGCCTTGCAGGTCAGCCAGGTTTTCCAATAAAGCGCCATGCCCGCCGGGACGAAAAACAAGGGCACCGCTGCTATCCCTGACCGGGATGTTGTCCGAGTCCACGGCGATAGTGTCTGTCGCGGGCTTCTGAACGGAATACGAAATATCGAGGTGAGCGTCCCACTGAGCGTAGCGGTGACGTACGCGGTCAAGATACGTCTGGATGGCCTGCTGGTGGGACGCAGCAACCGTGAAGTGCAGCCGCACGATGGCTGCGGCATCCCGGACATACTCCAGTGCTTCAACCAGATGTTCCTCAAAGGCGGTCCGGCTATGGTCTCCGTAGGCGTGAAACGGCACGAGTCCTTTGGGCAGGTTGGCGTAGTTCAGCCCCGTTGGTGTGAGGAGATAGGTGAGAAGCGTGTAATGCTGCTCTTGACTCAGGACTCCCTCTAGCGTGTAGCCGTCTCTACGTAAGACGGTTCGCAGTGCCTGGGCAAAAGCAAAGTGGTCAAGCTGGCCGAGAAAGCGTTGGAAGGTCTGACAGTCGGCATCTCCCTCGGTCGCTCTCCTGGCCAGTGTCCGGTTCGAGAGCAACTCCGGCTGCTGGAAAAAAGAGAGGGGCAATTGAAACATCCGGCTGGCCGCCCCCGAGGCCGGAACAAACTTGATCAGGCGACCGGCTGCGGCAGCCTCGGCATATAACCGTTCCAGGCGAGCAGTCTCGGCCGGTATGCGGATAATACCATCACCGAGCGTACACGCTCGCTCCAATTGAACAGGAGGGAACCCCTGCTGAAACTGCTGAATATAGGTCGCAATCGTCTCGGGTAACATCCCGCGGGCCTGGAGTTCTGCACGGTCCTCAGCGGTCAGCTCATAGTGCATATACGACTTCCATCCATAAGAAATGTCTCCCCAGCAGGGAAAGGCTTTCCCATTTCCTTTACAGCCAGAGTTCTGGGGTTCGTCAAGACCAATCGACCAAGGGCCGTCAACTTCCTACTGGAGCATTTTACGTGAGCCCGTAGCCCTATCGTTACACGCCCATCATCCCGGACGTGATCCGGCATCCAGAGGAGAGAGGCCGCTCCCCTCCCTCCGGTCCCACCGGGGAATCTCTCCCCGTCCCCAGGATGTGCCCGGTCGTGAGTGTCGACGAACCTCATAAATTACTAGGGACAGACGCGGCAGACTGTTGTATGGGAAACACCTTAAGGGAGGGTCACGGTAGTGTCTCACTTTGAATTTCTTTCTTCTCCACATGCGTCCAGCCATTCCCGCTTGCCCGCGAGCCTTCGGGACCCGTTGCGCCCCGCTCTTGCCTTGAGGGTCCAGGGCGGCGCGGGCACGCTTTTTCTATCATGTGATAGGTGCAGAGCGCCGGGAGTTGTTGTACAGGCGGTCAGGAGCCTTCCGTGCAGGCGTTCGCATCGCACATGGAAGCTGAGGGGAGGACCCGATGACCGAGCGGCGATGTGGGGGATTTGCTCCGTTTTTCCTGGTCAGCATTTTTCAAACTGAGACACTACCAGGGTCACACATGCGACAGCATCCTGAGCGACGTAGGGCTTTGGGGAAGGCACGGAGGTTTGTCCTCCTCTATCTCTGTCTTGGGCTCATGGTCCTGGCACCGTCCCTGGCGCACGCCGCAAGTCTGGAGAATCCAAGTGGCGGTCTCTTTTATTCGGGCGTTGGCGTCATCTCGGGCTGGAAGTGTGAGGCGAATGGAGAACTCACCGTGCGCTTCAACGGGGGAGAGCCGATTTCCCTGGTATACGGCAGTGAGCGGTCCGATGTCCTTGAAGCCGGGGCGTGTGCCAGTGCCGAGGTCGGCTTTGTCGCCATCTGGAACTGGGCACGCCTGGGAGATGGGACCCACACGGCCGTGGTTTACGATGATGGGGTGGAGTTTGACCGGGGAACGTTTCAGACCACCAGGCTCGTGGCAGATAAGGAGTTTGTCACCGGGATCAGGGGTCGTTTCCGGGCCCGGGACTTTCCCGACCCAGGGGTGAATGTGCTGCTGCGCTGGAATCAGAACGTGCAGGGGTTTGTGATTGAGGGCGTGGAAGAGTGACGGGCCACGGGAGTGCCTTATGAAAAAGCTGAACGCTATCCTGCGTCTCCTCGTTCTCCTCTTCCTCATCAACTGGCTGGGGATTGTCGCGCAGCCGGCTGAGGCCCAACAGACCGTCACCCTGTCCGGGCGGGTCACCGACGCCGCTGGCAACGCCGTCTCCGGGGCAACCGTGAATCTGGAAGACCCCGGCTGGATTGGGCAGGAGACGGACGCGAATGGTAACTACCGCCTCTCGGTGCCCCCAGGGATCTACCGCCTGCGGGTGTGGTCTCCACGTGGCCCGCTCATTGCCCAGAAGATCGAAAGGCTGACAATCTCGACGAACACCACCCGCAACTTTGTCTTGGAGGCCGGAGTGACGCTGTCGGGACAGGTCACTGCCAATGGGCAACCTGTACCTTGGGCCTTTCTGTGGGTTGTGAACGACGAGGGTCAAGAGGTCAGCTTCAATTCAGCGAACGCGGCCGGCCACTACAGCCTGGGGGTGCCCCCAGGGACCTACCAAGTCAACGTGGCTAGCGAAGACTTCTTGGACACGACGGTAGAGGGAGTAGATGTGTCTCAAAATACCGTCCTCAACATCACCCTAGAGTCCGGCGTACTGCTGGAAGGCAAGGTAATGGACGATGATGGCCAACCCGTACCAGACGCACGGGTCTGCGCCCGCCTGCTTGCCGAAGAGCCATGGGAAGGTACTTGCTCTGAGACCGGTCCTGAAGGCCGATTTCAACTCAGCGTCGCCCCGGAGGTGTATATAGTCACGGCCACCCCATTGGCCCCCCTCCACCCGACCCGTCTCCGTCTGAAGGCCAGCGGAGAGCGGGCGTCAAACCTTACGCTGACGGTGAGTCGGCAACCCATGCCGTTTGTACCCGACGATCCCCCCAAGGCTGCCTTAATCAGCATTTCTTCGCCCACAGCAGATGGTGAGGTGACACTGACCGGAGCGGCGGGCGCAGTAGCGCCAGGAAGTACGGTTTTTTTGGCTACTCTGGATACCGGGCACTTTACTGCTGTCCAGGCCACGAGCAGTGGAAGCTTTACGGCGACCTTGTTTGCTCCTCCTGGTATATCTGTCCTTATCAAAGCCGACCCGGTCGGCACGAGCGTGGCGCAGTTTTTGTACCTGCTCTCTGAAACGGACCAAGCTGCTGAGCAGAAGCTCTCCGCGCTGCCCGGCACGATTCTGCGGGTTGCGGACCCTCCAGGCGCTGGCATTCAGATTGGCGGGGCGGGGCGGACTCATGGTGAAGTGCTATCGCTTCCTGCCTGGACTTTCCACGGCTCCACCAGTACCCATACCCTCGCCCCCGGCGATCCCCTACAGGTCCACGGCACGGTCCGAGTGGATTCCCCTGCGTTACAGGGAGTTGACGCGCTACAGGTAAGTGCCCATCTCCAGCTTGAACGACTCTCAGCCGCTGATGGGTCCGGTCTCTCTCGCAGGAGCATCCTCGCTTCCAGCATCCTCACCCCGACCGGGCTGCCGATCGAACGGGAACCCGGGGGGAGTGAAGGCTTGGAGCAATACCAGGAAGGGCCTTTGGTCAAAACGGCTGCCACTCGGGCCGAAGCGGAGGTCAATCTAACACTTTCTCTCCCACCTGACTTGCCCGCCGGATATTATCGCCCATTTCTTGGTTTCGGCTTTCCAGACATGCCGAGGGAGACTCCTCCTAGCCGTCCAGTCGCCAGGTTTGTACAGGGGAGTCCCCACAACGTTCTTCTTCCCATTATCACGGTGGGGAATCCCGCCCCGCCACACCTGGATTGGGTACTCTTGTTGGATACGCTCAGCAATGGGTCGCGCGGCGTTGTGGCAGAAGAAGATGCCGACCGCTTCGGGGTTGCGCAACGGATTCTGACCCCATCGGAAACCTTTGTGATACCGCGCCTGGATGCAGCCTCGGGCCAGCCGCTGCCCTATCGTCTCGAACCGTTTGTCCCAGCCGTGAGTTTCGTGAGTAGTGCTTTTGGGGGTATTCCCACTGTTCCTCGTATCCCTTTCCGGTTTCCCTCGGGCAGTCTCTCCGTCACGATTCGCCAGCCCGATGGGACCGAGAGGGCTCTGGGCTCCGCCCCCTTCGTCCAATCTCGACTCAAGAGTCTCGTAGACAACGAGGGCTCCCTCTTAGATGTCGGGGGCGGACATCTCAGCGATGCCTATCAGCTCACCACCCTGGACTCCCGCTTTGAAGTCACATTTACCCAAGATGGCCTCCACGCCATTACCGTTGAAGGAACAATTGACGATATCTGGGGAAATATTTGGACCGGAGGGGGTACCTACGAAGTCCACGTCGGCCGAGTCCTGGCTCTGGATACCGCGGTGCTACCCGGCACCCACTTTGAGGTCGGGGATGGATTTAATCCAGGTTTGGTTGTCTCCCCGCCGATAACGGCGGATGTCGAAGTCCGGCTCCAGCACATTCCCCACTCGGATATCAGTCAGCTTGAGGAGCGGGTGGTCCGGGGCCGGACGAACCGCTTTGGGTATTTCCAACCCACCGGCAACAGTGTGGTGTTTGACCAGCCGGGCGAGTACCGGGTGGATATCACAGCGCAGGGCCGAGATGCACAGGGAGAACTGTGGATGGGCTCGCGGACCTGGGGTGGGGTGGTAGCGCCGGTCAATCCCACTATCGCTGCCCACGGGCGGCGGGGTGTTGATGAACAGGACACCATTGGACCCCAGTGGTTCTCTCGTGGCCAGATCGACCCCTCGATCATTGAGGCGAGCCATATTCCCTTTCCCTTTCAGTCGGGTGATGTGACTTGGGTCGAAGAGCGAATATCCTCCCTTCCACTCGTGACCTTTCACGATCCGAGCCGCCAACTCACCGCGCTGCTGAGGCAAAGAGGAGGCGAGCATGTTCTTCTCGGATTGGGAGCCGGTAGCTTTGCCGAGCGGGTAGTGGTGGGCGAAGCCCCGCTGTTCTCCAGTCGGCCCGATGGGCGTGATCCCCATCTCGACCCCAGCAAGGTCGACCTCTGGGCCTACAGCTATCGCTCCGTCCAACGTCCTCTCGTCCGGGTCCGAGAGGAGATTGGCGAAGAAGCCATTCCGGCCCCGTATTGGCGTTTTGATGATCGCTACGCTAACCAGATTGGGGTGGACGCCCACGGCGACCTGCCTGGCGAGTTCAAGTTTCAGTATGGGGCGGCCGTGCTTCATGGCTCCGCGATCGACCAAGCGCACTACGCCCTCTACGGCTCGCTGTTTGTCCTCCTACCAGACGACGATCCGGATGGCACCCGCACCTTTCCGCCGTTTCAGGGCAACGGCGGTGGGCCAAGCGGCGGTCCCTTGTTCACCCTCAAAGGCGAGGAGATTGACCTCTTCATCCACTTGACCGGCGTGCGACCGGGCAGTGTATTGGAGACGGGCAACACCTTTGCCTTGGTAGGCGCGGTCGGGCCTACGTTACCCGCCCAAGTGACCTACACTGTCACCGCCCCGGATGGCAGCCGCCAACGCTTCAGCGGGCAGGCGAATGAAATCGGGTACTACTACGAACCTAATGATAACTTCATCGTGGACCAGCCGGGGCGCTACACCGTCGATCTCCAAGTGACCTATGACGGGACCACCTCCGCTGGGCAAGTCACCGCCCCGTTTCCCCAAGGTCATGTATTGGGCACGGCACGTGGACGCTTCTCAGTATATGTAGTCTCACCCCACAGCCCCCCACTCCCCGTGGACATGCCTCGACATGATTTCCTGACCGCCCCGGCGGACTTCACGGTCACAGCCAGTGCGCCAACAGGAATGACACTTACGAGCGGGCATATGACAGCCTTGATACCGGGGGTGGTCCTGGAGGATGGGGCGTTGGCAGTGGAGGCCAACGGCCTGACCTATGATTACGATCCGGTAGGCTTGGCGGCGGGGGTGCCGATCCTAGATGTGGAGCGCTTTGGGGTCCCGGTCGCAGCGGATGTGGTCACGGTGAGTCTGTTTGGAGAAGGCACGGATAGCGAGGGGCAGCCGAGCTATGCAGCACGAGTAGTGACGCTGCACGGCCCGGAGTTTCTGAACCCTACTCCGGTTGCGCCCGATCCCAATGCCATCCGTGACCTTGAACCCTTGGAGTAAGTACCGTCAAGCGTCTTAGCGAAGCATAATCCGGCGAGTAAAGGAAAAAACGATATAGAGATGGACAGACGGCTTATGATGAGAATTTTTCACCTAATCTTGGCAGTCGGTGTGATCATGGGCGGAGTCTCCTGCACCATGGTCGGAACGGGAACGCGTACCGTGCTCAAAGCGGACGACGAACAGATCACTGAATTCATCCTCAAGAGGTATCCCCATCTCTTGGCTCAGCCGAACGACCGAAGCATCGCCTATTATGTTGACTCTAAGGGCAGACCCGGACATCCGAGGCGACCCCGCCGAATTGGGAAGTATAGTATGCTCGGGCTCTCAAGATCTCCTCGGTCTCTTCGCTCCGCTTTCGAGAGTTACATGAAGGCAAAGTACGGAGCCTCCGACTTTGAAGCAGCCCGCCTGACCGTCAGTGTCCGAGACAAAGGTAAAACGCCAGCCTTTCTTCCCGCAGAGGCATTATCGTTGGTGACAAAGAACACAGCTACGCTTATCACTGCCGATTCAAAGCTGACAGATGAGGAGAGGATAGAACGCCAAAATTTTCTCGAAGCCCAACTGCTGAATACCCCGGACTTACCTCGAAGCACGGCGCTTCATCATACGGATGACCAAGGCCGAGATGTTTATTATTATTATCCGCGCATTGAAATCGACTTTTCGGCGCAACTCCTTTCATCTGCAAATCTAGACCGTTTCAGCTTCCTTGGATTGGTCATAGCCTTAAAAACAGAAAATTTGGAAACATGTTATTGCTCGGAAGCAAGTCAAACTGCGCGCACAGTACGTCCCCGTTTCATCAACTTTGTGCCCAAGGACGCCGATTTTGCCGAATTCACTCGTGGCCAATTTCAGCAAAATTCTCAAATACAGGCGCTAATCACGTCCGGTTTCACGCAGGGTTCGACCGTTACCACAACGAGTCCGGGCGGAGACACAATTCCGAGTACTGAAGCGAAGCGCGCTCGTAATCTCTCGTTAGGTAGTGAAGGAAGTTACACCTATTCAGAGGGAGTTGTCCGAGAGTTGAAGGATGCAATTCAACGACGTGTTACCGGGCTAGACAAGCAGGGGCAAATTTTTTTCGCTGAATATCGTTCAATCAGCGCTACCAGAATTGGTGGGACTTATAACTTTGACCTCATGCTCGAAGTTCCAGCACAAGGACAAGATATCGCTACCACATCGTATTATGAGTCCCACCCTGTGGCGAAGGAAATTAGGGCCGATATCTATCTCGTGGGGGTTATCCGTCATGTCTATGATCGTGGCGAAGTCGGACTCTTTTTTCGTTACCCAGAGACCGAAAACGACCATGTGTATGAGCAGGTCGTACTGAAGGTCTACGATGATGAACTGATCTGGAAATTTAACGGGAGCCCGTGGATCGGTAAGTATGAAGGGGAGCCGACGTTTACGCTTAACGTTGTCAGTAACCACGAAGAGGCTCGTTTTGTTGTCAAACGAGAGAGCGTGGATAAGGACACATGTCAGACTACCTCTGAAGTCATTGGCGACGGAAGCGGTAGCAAAACGAAGGTCTCACTCCCGACAGAAAAAGGGCCGTACAACGCTTGTGTAGAGTTCCTTCCTGTAGTCGAGACGGGCGCAAAACCCGGTACGGTCGAACTTAGGGCAACAGCATCTCCTAAGACATTTCGCGTACCTAAAAACGGAGGTGAAGAGACGGTCGTAGGAGCTTATGGACTTCCGAAACAGGAGGACAAGAGCGAGGAATAAGCTGATTATCGTAGTGTGTCTATTCCCTCTCAACCAAGAAAGGAGAACAAACGATGGTGCAAACAAAAAAAGAGCAGGAGCGGAATGAAGAGGAGAAATTTGTCAAAGAAATTGCTGCTGTCTTTGACGCACATGGAAGTGTGGCGGATCGTTTCGCTTTGGCGAAGATTGACAAAAAGTCGGCGCGTGTCTCCTCGGATAGGAAGAGATGTGTGAAATGGGGCGTTGATCCTCGAACCAATAAGCGAGTCTGTTTGAAGTGGGTTTAGGCTGATTATGGCACGTTCACACTAGACGTTCACAAATCAGTGGGCTGCATCGTTTAGGTGTCCTTGTCGCTCGTGTCTTCCCCCCACGCGTAGATGTGCGATCTGATCAGGACGAACAGAGCCCTTTTTCATTGAGTTTGGGGCTAACGGCGATGGAGGACGAACAGGCCAGTCCCGCCATGTATATCGTCTCCTCCCTGTTGCGGAGTCTGTCTCTCCCCGCGTTGCTTATCTGCGGCGTTCTCGGCCTCCCCCCCGCCACCCTCGCCACGAGCAGTATCGGCATCACCCCAGACGGGACAACCCTCTTTGTCGTCAACCCGGACTCCGGCTCCGTGTCAGCGATTGACACCGCCTCAGAGACCACGCTGGACGAGATCATCGTGGGCCGTGACCCCCGCATCCTCGCTCTCAGTCCGGACGGCCAACGACTGTACGTCACCAGCCAAGCCTCGGCCACCCTGACCATCCTGGAGACCCGCCCGTTCTCGGTCTTGACCAAGCTCCGCGTCGGTCCCGAGCCCTATGGCGTTGTGGCCGCCCCCACCGGACCCCTGGTCTACGTCGCCGCCTCCGGCGCTGCCCGGATTGACATAGTGGATACCGAACTCGCCCAGGTCGTAGACACCATCCCCGTGCACCCCCGCCCCAAGGGCCTCGCCATTGCCGCAGATGGCACCCGGCTGTACGTCACCCATTTCCTGTCAGGCACCGTCTCGGTCATTGATCTAACCAGCCGCAGTGTACGCGCCGTCATCGCGACCGGCCCTGAGAGCAATCTGGCCCAACGTATTGTCCTGCACCCGCCGACTCACCGCGCCTATCTGCCCCATATACGGTCGAATGTCAGCAATCCGACGCCGCTGTTTGATACCACGCTGTTTCCGGTCATCTCTGTGATTGACCTGACAACAGATGAACACCTGCTCACTGAACGGCTGGAACTCTCCGTCGTTGATCGCCCGGTGAATATGCCGTTCGACTTGGCTTTATCGTCCGATGGCCAGCGGGCACATATCGTCTACCTGGGCAGTGGGGATCTGTCGGTCATTGATCTAGAAAACCGGGAAGTGCTGGCTCATCTTGAGGTCGGGGATGGCCCACGGGGGATTGTGCTCTCGCCGGATGATCGCACCGCCTATGTGGCCAACTCCCTCTCGGACGATGTGTCGGTCATTGATCTCAGTACCTTTGAGGAGGTCACCCGCATTCCGGTAACCACCAGTCCGCTCTCACCGCAGTTGCACCGAGGCAAACTGCTGTTCACCTCCAGCCGCTCGACCCGAGTCTCACGCGACCGCTGGATGAGTTGTGAGAGCTGTCACTTCGATGGCGAGCAGGACGGGCGGACGTGGTTGTTTCCTGATGGTCCCCGGAACACGACGAACCTGAGAGGGCTCGCCCACACCCACCCGCTGCACTGGAGTGCGGACCGGGATGAGGTCCAGGACTTTGAATTCACCATCCGGGAGTTGCAGGCAGGGACGGGGTTGCTGGAGGACCCGCACTCTGAACTTGGACACCCCAACACGGGGAGATCCACTGATCTGGACGCGCTTGCGGCGTTTGTCGAATCACTTCAACCTAAACCGAGTCCGTTCCGGCGGGCGGACGGGACGCTCACGCCAGAGGCAGCGCGTGGGCAAGCCATCTTTCACCGGGCGGATGTGAGTTGCGCAGAGTGCCATGTACCCCCACTTTTTACGGATTTACGCGTGCATGATATCGGCACGGGTCATGGGCCGGGGGAACTCTTGGGACCGGGGTTTGATACGCCATCGTTACGGGGCGTGTGGCATACGGCCCCGTATCTGCATGATGGACGGGCTGCCACTCTCCGGGATGTATTCATCACCCACAACCCCGCTGACCAACATGGGCAAACTGCGCACTTATCGGAGCAGGAGCTGCACGACTTGGTGGCCTTTCTGCAGTCGCTGGAGGGGGAGAAGAGTCGGGTCCAGGACTTGGAGCGGGTGGAGTAAGAGATGTCGGATCACGTCCGGCATGACGAGCGCGGAACGGCAGGACTACAGTCTAGCGTGAAATACCCTAGGCAGTCGGGTTGGAATATGGTTGCATGCGCAAACATGCTCCCCCATCCTTCTCAGATAGCCGTAGCGATTGAGGGGCAAGGCTACGCACCAAGGAGAGTTGTATGGCCGTTGAGATCCCTGTCCTCACCCAACAATTACAAGCATTCTGTCTGAGCCATTACGGACAAGAGGCGAGCGTCCACCGAGTCGAGGCCATGCCGGGCCATGCCGGGCTGAGTTTTGGCTTTACCGTGACGTATGAAAAGGACGGTCAAGCTGAAAACGAGTCTCTGGTCATGCGCCTGCCACCCAAAGGCGTTCGCCAAAGTGGGAATACTGATGTCCTCCGCCAAGCGCCTTTACTGCGCGCACTCAAGAAGAACGGCGTGCCTGTCCCTGAAGTTCGTTGGGCCGGAGACGACCTGCGCTGGTTCGAGGTCCCGTACCTGATGGTCGAACGCCTGCCCGGCCGCACCTTCCACGTCTGGGAGCCCGACGCGTCGTTTAGCCGGGACGCCGAGGCCGTCGCGCAGCTCTACCGGCAGGGGGTGCAGGCTTTAGTCCAGGTCCACCAACTCGATTGGAAGGCCGAACTGGCGGGCTGGGAAGCGCCCCGCTCGCTCGAACAGGAAATCCGCTTCTGGGACCCCATTTTAGCCAAAGCCGCAGAGCCGGAATGGGTCACCTGGGGCGAAGAGGTGCGCGCGCTCCTGCTGACCCACCAGCCCGCAGACCCTCCAATCGGCCTTTTTCATGGCGACTATCAAGGGACCAACCTGTTGTTTGAAAAACGGCCCACGAATGAGCAACTGGTGGCCCTCCTGGATTGGGAGATTTCCGGTATCAGCGGGCATCTGCTCGATCTCGGCTGGCTGCTGGTCTTTATTGACCCGGAAAGCTGGGACGCCGAACGCCGTCCAATCTCAACCATCCCACCGATTGACGAACTCGTGGCCTTGTATGAAGACGGCATGCAACGCAAAGTCCCCGATATCAATTGGTATCGTGCCCTGGCCGGCTATCGCTTTGGCGCAATCAGTTGCTTTAACGTGATGCTGCACCGTCGCGGCAAGCGCCACGATCCCGAATGGGACCTGATCGCCCCGTCGGTGAAGACGCTTTTTGGCCGGGCCAAGGAATTGCTGCTTAGTGCATGAGCGGGAAGGGTCAGCCCGCCTCGACCATAATCCGCTGGGCGCGCTGCACGAGTTGAGGGACCTTCCACGCAAACTCGGCGGCCTTCGGATTGGCCGCAGTTCCTTCGAGATAGTGCCGATACAGGCCCTCCAGAATGATGGCGTACTTCCAGACCGCTAAGCAGCGATAAAAGGGAAAGTGCTCCATGGTCCGGCCGGTACGTTGCGCATAGCGCGCGGCCATCTCTGCGCGGGATAAAAAGCCCGGCAACTGGGTCATGGCATTGCTGTCAATCAGGTCCGGGGTGTCTCGCTCATCACCGGTAGGCCCCCAGAAGCTGAGCAGCCAACCCAGGTCGGTCAGCGGGTCGCCGAGGGTCGCCATTTCCCAGTCGAATATGGCGACGAGGCGGGCCGGGCCGCAGGGGCGAAACATCACGTTATCGACTTTATAATCCCCATGCACAAGCGTGGCTTCACTTGTCGGCGGCAGTCGCTGTTGCAACCAGTCGCCGACTTCCTTGAGTCCGGGCAATGGCCGGGTGTGCGGCACGGTCAGCGCATACTGTTTGGTCCAGCGTTTGAGTTGGCGTTCAAGGTAGCCCTGTGGCCGGCCAATGCCTTCGAGGTCCGTACCCTGCCATTGCACGGCGTGGAGCTCAGCAAGGGCGTCGATCAATTCTTCTCCGAGTCGTTGGCGTTCTTCCTGGGCGGCAAAAACTTCCGGGAGGGTTTCGCGGATCACGATACCGTCCACCCGCTGCATCAGATAAAAAGGAACGCCGAGAACGTCCCGATCTTCACACGCAATCACTGGCTGTGGAGTCCGCACGTCAAAGGCGGACAGGGCCGACAGCACCCGGTATTCGCGCAGCATATCGTGGGCGGTCGGCAGGAGGTCTCCACTCGGCGGACGCCGCAGGACCCAGCGGTCGTCTCCCCAGGAGACAAAAAACGTTTCGTTTGAATAGCCGGCTTCGTGCCGTTCAATCCTGATGTCGCCCTCCGTCAGGGAGAGCCTGTCACGCAGAAAACCAATAAGATTCGGCAGGTTAATGAGCGAGCTGTCTTCCTGAACCATCTTGACTCCCCTCACCCTGACCCTCTCCCCTTGAGGGGAGAGGGAATAGGCGTTTCTCTCTTCTCTCCCGTTGTTCAGACTTGGTAGGCAGCGTGTTGACGTCGCCGCTCACTGATACGTTCTTCCACCGTTCCCGCGGTAACGACTTCGTACAAAATCGCCTGCTTACCTTCCCGTTTGCGTAGAATCCGGCCCAGGCGCTGCACGTGCTCGCGGGTGGAACCGGAACCGGACAGAATAATGGCGACACTGGCCTCCGGGATATTCACGCCTTCGTTCAACACTTTTGACGTGGCCAGGGCCAGATACTCCCCGTGGTTAAACGCTTCGAGTATGGCTTTGCGCTCCTTTGTCGGCGTTTGATGGGTGAGGGCAGGAATCAAAAACGCGGCCGAGATTGCGTGGACCGTATCATTATCACTGGTGAAAATAAGAGTCCGGTCACGGGCGTGCTTTTTCAGCAGGAAATCAAGGGTGCGTAGCTTGGCCTGGGTGCCTAGCGCCAGTTTTTTTGCCCGCTGGTGGGCGAGCAGGGCACTGCGGCCCTTCCGACTCGTCGCGCTTTCACGGATAAAGCGATGCCAGCCGGCTAGGCCGTCCAGGACGATGCCGTGGTCCACGATGAAATCATAGAAGGTACTGCGGGCCTGACGGTATTCCTCTTCCTCCTCTGGCGTGAGCGTAACCTTGAGGCGTTCAACCACGTAGTCGGCCAAATACTCCCCGGCCAACTCGGTAATCCCTTGGGCATACACCTGCGGGCCAATGAGGGTATCGAGCAGGGCCTCACGACCGTCGGCCCGTTCCGGCGTCGCCGTTAAGCCCAGGCGATAGGGCGCCAGACACATTTCCGCGGCATGGCTGTACACTTCGCCCGGCAGGTGATGGCATTCGTCAAAGATGACCAGGCCCCACCTGTTACCCAGGCGGTCCATATGCCGATAGGCGCTGCTATAGGTTGTCACCGTCAGATCTTCGATTTCATAATATCCCCCGCCAATCAGCCCGACCGTTTCACCGAACGCCGCGCATAGCAGGTCGTACCACTGATTCATGAGATCGATCGTGGGAGCAACCACCAGGGTGCTCCGCTGGACAATTTCTATGGCCTTTTGGCCGACATAGCTCTTCCCGGCACCGGTCGGCAGAATGACCGTGCCGCGCCGTCCCGCGTTGGCCCAGGCCTCCAGCGCGTCGCTCTGAAACGGCCGCGGCGTTTGGGCCAGGCGACTGGACAGGGTGAGCGTACGGTAAGCCGGCGCGGCGTTTGTATAGGCGATGTCGTGCCGCCTCAAGGTCTCAACTACCTGGCGATAGTGATGGGCCTGGGTCCGCCACCGATCGACCCGACCGTCCCACTGAAAGCAGGCGGGAGGGGTAAACCCTTCGGGCGGGTCGTAGAGTACAAGAGTCCCAAGGTCGAATGACAGGCGCATGAGCTGGGGGTTGGGGGTTGGGGTTGGGCTTCCCCAGTCCCTAACCCCCAGTTCCTATGGCTACACCACCTGTTTCTCGCGGAGCTGGGCGATTTGCTGGGCGCTCAGGCCCACGTCGCCCAGGACTTCGTCCGTATGCTGGCCGAGCGCGGGCGCAAAGGAACGGATCGAGCCCGGTGTGTCCGACAGCTTAATGGCCACGCCGGCCTGGGTCACTTTTCCGGCTTGGGGGTGATCAAGCTCGACCGTCATCTCGCGATGTTTCACCTGTGGGTCTTCAAAGACTTCGGGCACATCGTAGACTTTTCCGACGCACACATCGGCTTGCGTGAAAAAATCGTACCACTCATCGCGTGTTTTGGTGAGCAGAATGTCCTGGAGTTCTTTTTTCACCTGCTGATGACGCTCGGTTGAATGCTGAGAGAAGTCTCCCATCTTCATGCCGCAGTCCTTCCAATCCGGCCGGTCCAGGGCGTCACAGACATTATTCCACAGCCAGGGCTCGGTGCAGCCGATGGAGAGCTGTTTGCCGTCTTTGGTCTGATACACACTGTAATAGGCGTAGCCGCCGCCAAAGACTCCCTTGGCCCGGCCCGGCATGATCCCGTCGGCAAAATAATCCCGGACATTCGGCGTGGCCGCCAGCAATGAGATCGTGGTGTCCAGATAGGAGATATCAACCAACTGCCCCTGGCCGGTCTGTTGTCGGGCAAACAGGGCAAACATGATGCCTAAGGCGCCGTGCATGGAGGCCCCGGCATAGTCGGCAATAATATTCAGCGGAATCGAGGGCGGCCCTTCGGGTGGCCCAATCAGGTCTAGCACCCCGCTCAAAGAGAGATAGTTCAGGTCGTGGGCCGGGAAATTGCGGTACGGACCGTCCTGGCCGTAGCCGCTCAAAGAGCAGTAGACGATACCGGGGTTGATTGCCCGCAGAGTCTCATAGTCACCGCCCAGCCGCTGCATCACGCCAGGCCGGAAGCCTTCGACCAGCACGTCGTACTCCTTGGCCAAGGCGTGCAGGATGTCCTGTCCGTCCGGGTCTTTCAAATTCAGGGTGAGGCTCTTTTTGTTCCGGTTCGTGAAATTGGTGGCCAGTTTGCGCGCCTCATCCGGCTTGGGTGACGCTCCCGAACCGGCCAGCTTCCCGGTGGGGGGCGGCTCGATTTTCAACACCTCTGCCCCCATGTCCGCCAGCATCATGGTACAGAATGCCCCCGGTCCGACCCGCGTGAGTTCAAGAACTTTTATGCCATCAAGCGCTAATGCCATGCTTCCCTCCTTACAAGAATGAAGAGTATTGTCGGGGATTGTTATAAACGATCCATCCATACCGGCGCTAGAGGTCTGCGGGGAGCAGGCTTCGGAATTGAGGCTCTCCTCCCTATCTGCTAGCCTAGGGTTTCTCTCCTGAAGAGAGCGCTAAAGGGTCGGGCTCGTGACTCCGCAAGAAAAACTGCAAAAAATTCGCGCAGAGCTCCAACATAGTTTCCTCGAACGGCACGCCCTCATCGATGGCGCGCTGGCGGCCTTGTTGGCCTCCCAGCACGTCCTTATTATCGGCCCTCCGGGGACGGCCAAGTCGATGCTGGCCGATGAGCTGTGTCGCCGTATTACCGGGGCGCACTATTTCCAGTGGTTGCTGACGAAATTTACGACACCGGAAGAACTCTTTGGAGCGGTCAGCCTCAAGGCGCTCGAAGCCGACGACTACCGCCGGGTCACGGATCACAAACTGCCCGAGGCGCACATCGCTTTTTTGGACGAGGTCTTCAAGTCCAGTTCATCGATATTGAACGCGATCCTCAGCATTATTAACGAGCGGGTCTTTCACAATGGCAAAGAGGCCACGGCGGTACCGCTCCTGACGCTCTTCGGGGCGAGCAATGAGCTTCCCGAGGACGATGAACTCCTTGCGCTGTACGACCGCTTTCTGCTGCGCTTCGCCGTGGACTATATCCAGGAGGACTTTCGCTTTCTGCACATGCTTCAAATTCAGACGCAGAGGCCGGCTGAACGTACGACGCTGACACTCGACGAGCTGCGCCAATTGCAGGCCCGGACGCAAGCCGTCACCGTCCCGGATGCCGTTCTTGGGGTCATCGCCGATGTGCGCCGGGAACTGCGAACAAAAGATATCCTGGCGTCCGACCGCCGCTACCACCAGAGTATCGGTCTGCTGCAAGCCGTGGCCAGCCTGGATGGACGGAGTGTTGTCACCGAGACTGATGTCTTCTTTCTTGAACACGTTTTGTGGAAGGAGCCGTCAGAGCAGGCCGCTGTGCATAGCGTGATCCACGGCTTGATTCATGGCTATGAGGATGAGGTGCAGGAGCTCCTGTTTCAGACCAGGGAGTTGCGCGACTATGCCGAGCGGCCCTGGGAGGACGCCGAGCAGCGCGCCCGCGCGATCATCGAGGCGCATACCAAAATTCGGAATATTCTGGTCAAGGTGGAGGAGATCCACCAACATGTCCAGGAGGTCGGACGCGCCATCGATAAGGTTGAACGGGCCAAACGAGAGATTCAAGAGATCCAGGGCCAGCTATTGGAACGGCTCTAAGACCTCCGAAAGATCACCATGCCACGCCGCCGTGCCAGGAAAAAATCCCGGTTCAGCCTCCCGCCACCGGAGCCCCTGCCGGATAATGTGTATTGGGTTGAGAGCGACTCGTATGACCGGGCGGTCTATGAACAGCTCCGTGCCGCCTCCCCCTCTTTACAGAGTCTTGAGGAGAGCGGGGCGCCTCTTCTCCCGCATTTTCCTGCGCTCTTGCGCGACCTTTTTTGCGCACTCTTCAAATATAACGTTGTCTTTCTCAAAGCGGACGACGTGCTCCCCAGCGCGGCGGTAAACCGGGAGTTACTCACCGCCTTTCACCCCTTGGGGGGTCAGGGGGGTATGAAAGAAAAGACCGGCAAGTTGGCGAACCTGCTGCGAGAGGCCACCATCCTGGACGAAGGGCAGGCCGGACTGGCCACCGTGCTCTTGGGCGAAGGCGCCCTCCGCGTGCTGAAATCCGAAAAGCCGCTGACCCGGCGCGACTTACTTGATGTCTGGAACGTAGAAAAGCAGGAAGCGCTGGTACAGCAGAACATCGACGAAGCCCGGAATGCAAAAGAACTCGCTGAACAAGCGGATACTGCGGAGGATATCTCACAAGAAGTCACAGAGATGCTCGAACAGACGGCCGAGCGTATGGCCAGCCAGGCGCGGGCGGAAGACACCCGGCTGCGACGCCTGGCCAAACAGCTCGACCAAGACCTGTCCCAGGTACAGACGGAGACCCACAATCGTTTTCTCAAAGAAGCGATTACGGTTGCCCAAAATCTCGATGACGCGACCCAGGAGGCCGAATCGTGGGGGCTGGCCGTTGGGGGTGGCCACCAATCTTCTCCCGGCCGCCAGATTGAGTTGGGAAAGCGCCTGGCTGGGAACGACAAGCTGAAAAAGCTTGCCAAGATGGTCGGGCGGATGAAGCACCAGGCGCTCGCCTTGCGGCGGAAAAACTTTGAACGCACCAGTGACGAGGTCTTCGAGGTGGGCATCGGATCCGAACTCAGCCGCTTGCTCCCTCACGAACTGGTGAGCTTGCAGCATCCCCTGTTACGCCAGGACTTTATCCGGCGCTTTGTGGATAATGAGCTCTTGCAGTATGACTTGCGCGGGGTGGAGGCGCAGGGCAGAGGCCCGCTTATCGTCTGTCTCGACGGTAGTTCATCCATGCAGGGAGACAAGGAAGTCTGGGCGAAAGCGCTTACGCTCACGCTGATTGAAATTGCCCGGCGCGAACGGCGCCGGTTTCGGGCGATTTGTTTCTCGTCCGCGGAGGCGCCGCTGTACAGCGTCGATCTCAATACGCGGGTACGCCATGAAGCGGACATGGACAAGGTCCTGGAACTGGCCGAGTACTTCCCCGGCGGCGGGACCAATTTTGAAAAACCCCTTGACGCGGCCCTGGCGTGTATCAAAGAGGGACCGTGTCCCGCATCTGCCCGTCAAGGAAGGACACGGTTCCTCTTTCAGGAGTCTCGTTTTCAGCGGAGTGATATCGTGTTTATTACCGACGGCGAATGCCGAGTCCACGCCGACTGGGCCGAACGCTTTGCCGTGGAAAAGAATGTGCTCGGCTTCTCGCTCTTCTCCATTCTAATCGACGTTGGCACCAGTTCGCTTGGTTCTCTCACACCTTTCAGCGATAGAATTACGAGCGTCTCCCAACTGACCAGCGAAGAGGCCAGAGACGTGTTTGTCAAATTATAGCAAGAAGGGAGTGCTCCTGCATGACTGCCTTGGCTGGACTGCGGATTCTTGACCTGACCGACCTCAAAGGCTCCCTGTGCACCAAACTCTTTGGCGATATGGGGGCGGATGTCATCAAGATCGAGCCACCGGAGGGAGACGCCACGCGTCGCATCGGTCCCTTTCTCGATGGCAAACCGCATCCCGAGCGGAGCCTGCTGTTTTGGTTCTATAATACCAGCAAACGGGGCATCACCCTCGATCTGAACCAGCAAGCCGGCCAGGAGTTGGTCAAGCAACTGGCGGCAAAAGCGGACGTACTGGTCGACTCAGCCGCGCCAGGGACCCTCGCCCGACTCGGCCTGGGCTATGACGAGTTAAAGCAACTCAACCCCAATCTAGTGCTCACCTCGATTACGCCCTTTGGGCAGACCGGACCCTACCAAGCCTACCGTTCCTCGGACATGGTAGCCGAGGCCCTGGGCGGCATGATCTGGACCAATGGGTTTCCCGACGAGCCACCGCTGCACGCTCTGGGCCTGCAAGCCTACCATAGCGCCTCCTTTTTTGCCGCGATCGGCACGCTGCTGGCCCTGTTGGCGCGGGAGAGCCTAGGCGAAGGCCAGTGGGTGGACGTGAGCATGCAGGAAGCCGTCGCCGGGGCAGTCGAGCACGTGGCGCCGTTTTATCATCAGGGGCTGGGCATTGAGAGTCGGCGCGGCAGCCTGCACTGGAGTCGCTATTTTCGTGTGGCTCGATGTCGTGACGGTTATGTCATGCACTGTTCGTTGGGGGATTGGACCTCGCTGGTCGAATGGGTCAAGGGAGAAAAGAGTAAACGTGTCCAGCATCGCATGTCTAGTGGAGGACACGTTTACTCTTCTGGGAAAGCCCAGGACCTTGAAGATGCACGCTGGGAAGACCTGACCTATCGAAAAGAGCACGCCGAGCACCTGTTTGATATCCTCGATGACTGGGCCAAAGACTACAGCGTGGCGGAACTCATGGAAGGCGCCCAACTCCGGCGTATTCCGTACGCCATGGTCCGACCACCCGAAGCCTTGGTGGACGATCCCCAGTTGAACGACCGCGGCTTTTTCTCCCCTATTGAGCATCCAGAGTTAGGCCGCACGGTGCAATACCCCGGTGGTCCCATCCACTTTACGACAACACCGTGGCGCATTGCCCGCCGTCCGCCCCTCCTGGGCGAGCACAATAGCGAGGTATATGGTAGCGAGCTCGGGCTTGAGGCAGACCGCCTCTCAGCCTTGAAGCAGGCCGGCGTGATTTGAGCTATAATAGCTCATGATCCGAATTGTCCGCCCCAATCCGAAGATTGAGGGACAGCCCGGTCCTGGGGGATGTAGAGAAGAATCGTCAGTCTGATAGAATCATACTGTTGGCTATTATAGTCGATTTGTTCAGGAGAGAGAAAACAGCGTCATGAGCGAGCCCATTATCCTAACAACAAATGTAGAGAGCCTTCCTCCACCCCGCCGTGGAAAGGTCCGTGATATTTACGAAACCGACGAACATCTATTGATCGTCGCAACCGACCGGGTCTCGGCCTTCGATGTCGTGCTGCACGAAGGCATACCGGGCAAGGGACGGGTCTTGACCCAGGTGTCCCGCTTTTGGTTTGAGCGCCTGTCCGACATCGTGCCGCACCATCTCATTTCGGTTGACGTGGATGCGTTCCCGGCTGTTTTTCAGTCCGCCCGTGACAGTCTGGCCGGTCGCTCCATGTTGGTCAAAAAAGCGGAACCGCTACCGGTCGAATGTATCGTTCGGGGTTATCTGGCCGGGTCCGGCTGGCAGGAATATCGTGCCAGCGGAACCGTGTGCAGCATTCCGCTGCCCTCAGGACTAGAGGAGAGCGCTCGGTTGCCCGAGCCCATCTTTACCCCCTCGACCAAAGCCCCGCAGGGCGAGCACGACGAGAATATTGCCTTTGCGGAAGTCGAACGCCTCATTGGCGCGGACCTGGCCGCTCAGGTGCGGGACCTCAGTCTGGCCCTGTACAAGAACGCCCACGCCTATGCGGAAACCAAAGGCTTCTTCCTGGCGGACACCAAATTCGAGTTCGGCCAGTGCGATGGTCAGCTCATTCTTATTGATGAAGCCTTTACGCCGGACTCGTCGCGCTTCTGGCGGACCGAAAACTATCAGCCCGGTAAATCTCAGGACAGCTATGACAAGCAGATTATCCGGAATTATCTGATTTCCCTGGGCTGGGACCGTCGACCGCCCGCTCCGCATCTGCCCCAGGAAATTATCGACCAAGCGGCCTCTCGCTACCAGGAAATCTACGAAAACCTGACTGCTACAGACAGCTAAACCCACGAGCATAAGCATGGCATCCGGCATCGGCCTCTGGATCGGTTTCACCCTGATTGTTCTCGTCTTGCTGTTCCTGGACCTGGGGGTTTTTCATCGTGAAGCGCGTGAAGTGTCGCGCAAGGAGGCCGGCATCTGGAGCACGGTCTGGATCGGCCTTGCCCTGGTTTTTAACGCCTGGATTTATTATACCAGCGGCTCGGAGCCGGCCCTGGAATTTCTGGCCGGCTATTTGATCGAAAAATCGCTCAGCGTGGACAACATCTTTGTCTTCTTGCTGATCTTCTCCTATTTTTCCGTTCCCTTGGCCTATCAGCACCGTATTCTGTTCTGGGGGATTCTCGGCGCGCTAATCATGCGCGGGATTTTCATTGCCCTCGGCGCAACGCTACTGCATTATTTTCACTGGGTCATCTATATCTTCGGCGCTTTCCTGGTCCTCACCGGTATCAAGCTTGCCATCTCCGAGGAGACCGAATCCGACCCCGAGGATAATCCCGCAATTCGACTCCTGCGGCGAATGCTGCCGGTCACGGACAAATACGAGGGCCAACACTTCTTCGTCCGGCATCAGGGGAAGCTCTTTGCCACCCCTCTCTTGGTCGTCCTCGTTTCCGTAGAAAGCACGGACTTGGTCTTTGCGATCGACTCGATTCCGGCCATTTTTGCCGTCACCGACGACCCCTTCATCGTCTACACCTCAAACGTCTTTGCCATTCTGGGCCTGCGCGCCTTGTATTTCCTGATTGCCGGCGTGCTCGATCTGTTCGTCTATCTGCGCATCGGCCTGGGCGTGGTGCTGGGCTTTGTTGGTGTCAAAATGCTCCTGGTCGACGTGTATCCCATCCCGATTGGTCTCTCCCTGGGCGTGATCGCCCTGATCCTGACCGTCACGATCGTCGCCTCACTCCTCTTTCCGCCCACCGAGTCGGCCAAGGAAGATATCTCCGAGGCGGTGTAGGTTGCCCTATGACCTCCCAAGGCCGGCGCGCGCTCGAAGGCATCCGCATTCTTGATTTCACCTGGGTGGTCGCCGGTCCGGTCGCGGTGCGTATCCTGGCCGACCAGGGTGCCGAGATCATTAAAATCGAGCGGCGCGATACGCTTGATCTGGGGACGCGGCGCGGCGGCTTTTCCGGCAATCTGCACCGGGGCAAGGAGAGTACGGTTATCAATATGGCCGACCCGCGTGGGATTGCCATCGCTCAACAGCTCGCGGCCATATCGGATGTCGTGATCGACAATTTCAGCGCGCGGGTCATGCGCAACTGGGGGCTCGACTACGACAGCCTCAAAAAAATCAAGCCCGATATCATTGCGGTCTCCATGTCCGGCTTCGGGCATACCGGGCCGCACAAGGATTATGTCAGCTACGGGCCGACGCTCCAGGCATTGTCCGGCTATACGCTCCAGATGCGTCACCCTGGTCAAGAGCCGGCCGGCTGGGGCTATTCGTACGCGGACATGACCGGCGGCTATAGCGGCGCGCTGGCCGTATTGATGGCCCTGTGGCATCGCAAACAAACCGGCCAGGGGCAATTCGTTGACCTCGCGCAGTTTGAGGCGATTTCCAGCCTGGTCGGACCCGGCCTGCTCGACATTCTGAATAATCAGACACAAAGTCAGCCGGTCGGCAATCGTTCCCAGGAAGCGCCGGCGGCACCGCACGGGGTGTATCGCTGCAAGGGCGACGACCGCTGGTGTGCAATTGCCGTCTTCACCGAAGCAGAATGGCAGAGTCTGTGCCGTGTCTTGGGGCAGCCGGCCTGGACGCACGAGGCACGCTTTGCCAGCCTTGCAGACCGTCTCCAACATCAAGACGCTTTGGACGAATACATTGAATCCTGGACACAACAGCATACAGCAGAAAAGGTCATGGCCCGCCTGCAGGAAGCCGGTATCGCCGCCGGCGTGGTTGCCAACGGGGAAGATCTGGACCGCGACCCGCAACTACGGGCTCGGGGCTATTGGGCGCAGTTGCCGGCCCAGGAAAACGGGAAGACGGAGGAGGTCATCCTTGACGGACCGCCATTCAAGCTCTCGAAGACACCAGGCTACGTGGCCACCCCAGGCCCGCTCCTGGGTGAGCATACGGATAGCGTGCTACGCCGCTTGCTCAACTATTCCGACCAGCAGATCGCTCAGCTCAAAGCAGAGCGCGTCATAGCTTCGCACGCCGAGATTCATGCCGAGCGGTCGGCACAGGACTAGGGAGACACAATGCCGTTTGCCTCAGTCAATGGGATTGAACTGTATTATGAAACGCACGGAACGGGCCCAGCCCTGGTGTTAGCGCATGGTGGAGGAGGGAGTCACCTCAGTTGGTGGCAGCAAGTCCCGGCGCTATCCAAAACGTATCAGGTTGTCACCTTTGACCATCGGAGCTTCGGCTATTCCCGCGATGCAGCCACTGGCCCGGGCCCGCAGGCGTTTGTTGAGGATTTGACCGGCTTACTTGATCATCTTGGGATTCAGAGAGCGGCACTTGTGGGGCAGTCCATGGGCGGCTGGACGGTATGCGGCTTTGCCGCGGCCTGTCCCGAACGTACCAGCGCGCTTATTTTGTGCGACACCACCGCGGGTATTGAAACGCCGGAGATCGATCGAACGCGTGCCAGCCTGCGTGAACGCGCACAGGGCAATCTGGCCCAGCTTCTCACCAGCGCGTACGCCATGTCTTTTCCTGAGCGAGAACCAGCGCTGTGTTTTCTCTACCAGCAGATCTCAGCTCTGAATCAGCACATTTCTCCTAATCTCGTTCCAACGCTGATGAACTTGCACACCAACGTAGCGCCAATTGTTGAGCATGAAATTCCCACCTTGCTTGTAGTTGGAGAGGAAGACGTATTGGCTCCACCACCCGCCATGCAAAGCATCATGACCCGTATTCCGCAGGCACGTTTTGTGACCGTTCCCAAGGCCGGCCATTCCGCGTATTTTGAGCAACCAGCGGTTTTTAACCGTTTGGTGAATGAGTTTGTACGAGAAAACCAGCCGGCGTGACTAAGAGGAGACATTATGCCGCTTGCCTCAGTTGGCGGGCTTGAACTGCGAGGCAGTTAGACACCATCGATGTCTACTTATTATGTCGTCAAAAGGCTGCGCGCTCGGTCCGGGCGGCGTAGGGCCAAAATACGAGAGATTGATAGCATGTAGCCTGTGGGCTACATTTCGTTATGTTTGAAATCCACAAGACGGATGTCTATGCCAGGTGGCTTGATAGCTTGCGTGACATCCGGGCTCGGGCTCGTGTCCTGGCACGGGTTGAACGCTTGGTAGCCGGCAATCCAGGAGATGTGAAGCCCGTAGGTGAGGGGGTTTCAGAGTTGCGGATCAATTATGGACCCGGCTATAGGGTATATTACAAAAAACAAGGCCAAAGGCTCGTGATTCTCTTAGCTGGCGGGGATAAACGCACTCAGACTAGTGACATCGAGACGGCCCTACGCCTCGCTCGAAATCTATAGGTACGCACCATGACGAAAACGGTTACTTCTCCCTACGATGTCGCCGAACACCTTCGCACGCCGGAGGAAATGGCTACTTATCTGGAGGCATGTTTTGAGGAGGCAAACGGGGATGCTGCGTTCATTACCAAAGCGCTGGGCGATATCGCCCGTGCCAAGGGTATGTCTCAGGTGGCGTCTGACGCCGGTCTCTCCCGCGAAAGTTTGTACAAGGCACTCTCGGGGGAGCGCAGCCCTACCTTCGACACTATCCTGAAGGTCATTGGCGCGCTGGGCTTGAAGCTGCACGCCGAAGCGGTTCCTGTAACTCACTCAACGACCCCCGACGCTCCAACCAGCCGCTAACGCGGCGACTAAGCTTAAAATCAGAGGGATAAGGCTATGCCTACATGGTGGCTTGCAATCGATAGGAATCAGGAAAATACTTCCTACGAGGAGCTAAAACGTCGCAAAGTAGTAGCTCAAGGTTGGCCTGATCTCGGAGACCTGCTCCCCCTTTGCCCTCTCGTTGGGACAGGTGACAAAGATACATTCGTTCAAGAAGTCGATGTGCGAGCGCGTGGTGCATACGTCAATACTCCTCGGGTCACTCGGGTCAGCGGGATCATGTGGAATTTATTGAGCATGGAAGCCGGGAACCTTGTCGTAGGCATTGAAGGCACTACTGTAAAAGGTATTTGCGAGTTGGAGAAAAACGGCTGGGAGAGTTGTCAACATCACTCCGGGTACAACCATGCTCAGACTATTGGCTTCCCGATCGAGTGGATTGACTGGGATGCCGATGTGTTTGGTTTTACTCCAACGCCACCACGACAAAGCGTACAGGGAGTCGGAAGATTGCGGAATGAAAGTCAAGAAGTGATCCGTGCCTGGCGTGAGTATCGGCGGAATGAATAAGAGAAAACGAACGAAATTCGTTCACGAAGGAAACTACGTTGCAGAAGTTGACGTAGAACTTCTGGAAGAGCCTGAAGGATGGTCCCCGTACCTTTCTCTTGAAGACGCGTATCGTCTTGACGATGTACGGGAGGCCCTTCGTCAAGGGGACGTAAAGACCGCTGCAAAACATTCGCGCGTGTTTAGTCTCACGCCTGTCGCTGTATGAGACCGCCTAACCCATCACTCAATTAGGTCGTCTCCGATAGCTCCCAATGGCGTCGCTGCACGGCCCGGACGTTGGGGAGCAGACCCTGGCGTTCGTAGACGGTGACCGGCTGGTCGAGCCGGGTACCGTCCATTTCGTCCAGAACGTGGATCACTGAGGTTTCCAGCCCTTCCAGATCATAGCCACCTTCGAGAATGGCGGCACAACGGCCCTGGGCCTGATCCCGCGCCACGCGCAGGAGGATGCGTGCCAGGGCAGTAAAGCCCTCTGCCGTGACGGTCAGACCACCGAGGGGGTCACGGGCGTGGGCGTCAAAGCCGGCGGAGATCAACACGAACTCGGGCTGAAACTGCCGACAAATAGGATCGATCACCTCTTCAAAGAGCGGCACAATGGCGGCATCTCCCCAGCCGGCGCTGAGCGGCAGGTTGACGGTATAGCCCTCGCCGCTGCCCTGGCCGGCTTCTTCGGCGGCTCCTGTGCCGGGATAGTACGGATATTGATGGGTCGAGAGATACAACACACCAGGGTCGTCGTAGAAACTGTGCTGGGTGCCATTACCGTGGTGCAGGTCCCAGTCCATCACCAGAATCCGGCTCAGCCCAAATCGTTCCCGCAGATACTGCGCCCCAACGGCAACGCTGTTGAACAGACAAAAGCCCATGGCCCGGTTGCGTTCGGCGTGATGACCGGGCGGTCGCACCAAGGCAAAACCGTTGTCCACCTCGCCCTCCATGACCGCATCCAGAATGGTCAACAGACCGCCCGTGGCGAGGAGGGCCGTCTCATACGACTGTGCGGACACCCGTGTATCAGCGTCAAAGGCCGCAGCTTCGAGACCGGCAGAGGCGGCGACCTGACCAATCAGGCTGGTGTCGTGGACCAAAGCGATCTCCTCATGCGTCGCCCGTCTGGGCTCAAACCGTTTCAACCCGTCGCGTTCATAGGACGCGAAGCGGCTGAGTAGGGTACCGATCCGCTCCGCCCGTTCCGGATGACCCGGACCTGGGTTGTGGTCCTGATAACGTGTATCCAGCACGATGCCTGTCTGTAACATTGATCGCTCCTTACCGGTCCGGGAGAGTATTCCCCTACCGGACCCTGGCCATAACTTGCGCCGGTTTTTCGATTATACTACGAAGAGTAAACGTGTCCTCCACTAGACATACGATGCTGGACACGTTTACTCTTTCGTAACCCAAGAGGCAAATATGTTTGGAATCGGGATGCCGGAATTGGTGGTGATTCTGGTCGTGGCGCTGATCGTCCTCGGCCCAAAGCGCCTGCCCGAAGCGGCCCGCGGTTTGGGCAAAGCCTTTGCCGAGTTGCGCCGGGCAACGAGTGGGATCACCGAAGAGCTCGATAATGCCCAGATCATGCTGGACGAAGAAGTTCGCGCCGCCGAGCGTAACGCACGGACCAGCTCTTCAGCCATGACGACCTCTACCTCTTCCGCCTCGCCCCAATCTTCGGAGACGCCAGAAAAGAAAGAGAGCACCGGAGGGGACAACTAGGACATGGTCTATGATGACCGGTCCATGCCGCTCACCGGCCATCTGGATGAGTTGCGCGGCCGCCTCATTCGGTCCTTGCTCGCCGTCTTCATTGTCTTTCTGCCGGCCTATTTCTTTGCCAATGTGCTGTTTGATTTTCTCGCTCAGCCCCTGCATCACATCACGACCGACCCCCATTCGCTGATTGGCACCAGCCCGACCGAGGCCTTCTTTACAAAAATCAAGGTCGCTTTTATTGCGGCACTCTTTGGCGCCAGTCCCGCTATTTTCTACCAGCTCTGGCAGTTCGTTGCGCCAGGCTTATACCCGCAGGAACGCCGTTACGTCTGGCCGTTTGTCATATTCTGTTCATTTTTCTTCGTGCTCGGGGCCGGCTTTTGTTATACCGTCGTCCTGCCGATTGCGTATGCGTTTTTTCTGGGGGAGTTCCGCAGCATCGGGGTACAGGCAACCTTAAAGATCAGCGAGTATCTGACCTTCACGGCCAGAACGCTGCTCGCCTTTGGGGTCACGTTTGAACTGCCCGTCTTCGCCTTTTTCTTCGCACGCGTGGGGCTCATCACCCACCATACCCTCATTGGCGCATTCCGTTACGCCGCGGTCGGCGTCTTTATCCTGGCCGCCATCCTCACCCCACCCGACGCCATCTCCCAAATGCTCCTCGCCGGCCCGCTGCTCTTGCTGTATGTGCTCAGCATCGGGGTGGCGTATGTGTTTGGAAGAAAGGAAGAGGCGAGTGAGGGAACGGAGGTGGAGAATGAGGACGAGTAACGGCCTTTTCGTCAATAGAGAGCAGAATACCGCAGACGAGAGCGACATCCGGCTACTCCGCTACATGCGGAAGCTCGACTACGATATCACTATCAGTTTTCAGCCCAAGCCGCGAGATGAGGCTACGATACGTGTCAAGGGAGCACCCCTGCCCGCCTAGCGAACTCCGTAAAACTGTTGACTAATAAATGGCGCTAAACGAATTGGTATGAGAGAGGTCTTGAAAACGTGTCTACATCGGATACACTTTCCTGCGTACTCAGTGAAGAGTCGGGGGAGTCATGAAAGTTGAAACAGAAATCAAAAAGTGGGGGAACAGCTTAGCCTTGCGTGTGACCGGCATTATGGCGGCCTTACCCCAGTTCAAAGCCGGCACCAAGGTCGTTGTCGATGTGACCGAAGAGGGCATGATCGTCAAGCCGGCTATTCAAGAGAAAGGCGCGTTCCGTTTTCCCTATACCGAGGATGAGTTGCTGGCGAACATCACACCAGAAAGAGCGCACGCCGACGCGTTGGCACGACCCAAAGGACCCGAGGTCGGAGACTGAATGGCGTCCAAACGGTATATCCCTGCACGCAGAGATGTCGTGTGGCTCGATTTCGAGCCCACCAAGGGGAAGGAAATCGGGAAATATCGTCCCGCGCTGGTGTTGAGTAGTCGGGCATACAATCGCAAGACCGGGTTGCTCATCTGTTGTCCAATCAGTACCAGCATTCGCGGTGGGACGACGGAGGTTCCGATATCCAATCTCGGGCGGCCCTCCGTGGTCGCGGCGAGCCTGATTCAAACACTCGCCTGGGAAGAGCGCAAGGTAAAGAAAATCGTGACCGCCAAGCGAAGCGAATTCCAAGAAACCGTGTTGAAGCTGCTCCCGTTGATCGGGGCAACTGAAATATTGGAAGATATGGTGCAAGGGTAAATTATCTCCAGCGGCCCTAAGACGCCAATTGATGTAATCCGAACGCGGCTCAAACGCCTGAAGAAGATGTGACGATGAGAAAAGCACGTGGGGAAGAACTCGAACTAGTTCACGGTAGTGGGAACGTATTCCGTGACTTCGATGATCCGCAAGCCGATATCTTACAGCTCAAGAGCATACTCGCGGCTCAGATTATCGGTATTCTGGATGACCGGAATCTGTCTGTTCGGAAAGCCCAACAATTAACCGGGGTCGCGGCAAGCGAGTTCTCCCGTGTCCGTAACGCCAAGCTCACTCGTTTTACGGTAGATCGCCTGATGACTATCCTGAACAAGCTCGATCAGGAGGTAGAGGTCGCGGTTACGATCCGGCCACGTACTCACACCCACCACCATGTCTCGGTATAAGAGGGAAACCTTCGTCTACTCTCACACTAACCGCTGCTCGCAATTCTGACGCTGACTACAGTTTCGGCACTTGGCGGGCGTGGTGGGTGGGGAGAGGGGTTGGTCGAGCTGCTGGCGATACACTCGAATGCGGTCCGCAATACCAATCACCCGCGAACGCAGCCGGCGCGTGTTTTTCACCTTGACCCGCTCGCCGTCTCTCAAAATGATGAAGCCGTAGGGGGGACGGACGCCGTACTCTTCTTCGACCAGTACCAGATACACCCCGAGTTGGGCTTGATAGCTCTCGCTCATCTGTCGTCCGGACTTTTTTTCTTCCGGAATAAAATATCGACCGCGTTGGACAATGCGGTCCGGTTGCCCGCGGAGCATATAGCGCTCGGAAGACAGCCGCACGTCATCGTGGCTGATGGTCTTACCGTAGCCAAAGCCCGCCCGGCGGCGGCCTATGAGGGCGACCACAAAGAGCAGGACGGAGAGGCTGAGCAGCAGCGTCAGGATAACCATCACGATAGGTAGACACGGAGCAGGATGCCGGCCAGGGCGATACCCGCCACAATGAGAGCAGCGCGCATGAGCCGGGCGGTCAGGCGTTCGACCCGTTGCCAGGCGGCGTGCGTTTCCGTGCCCCGGCGGAGCGCCCGCACACTACCCGGCGGGATTTTGAGTCCATGCGTCAGCCGCCAGGCTTCCTCGCAATAGACGTAGGTTCCGATTTCACTTGCGGTGACCCACTCGTCGTGTTTGGCCATAGTTGATCGGGGAGGGAGATACGGAGCAGGAGGGGCCGATGATCCCCCTTACGCTGCACCCGTCGTCTCCGGATGCATTTTCTCCATCAACCAATCATCATACGCGGTCGGACGGGGGACCTGGTACCAGTCCATATGCTGACGCAGGGATTCGAGCGCGGCCCAGGCGTCATCGATAAAGTCCGGTACGATCAGGAGCACGATAATCGCCTTGGTATTGTCAATCGTGCGGACAATACCCAATTCTTCGTAGGACTCAATGACGCATTTGATGAGCGCAATATCGGCCCGCTCAACCCGCAGGTAAATGTCGATCAGCTCCATGCCTGCCCTACGAGTATTGCCTGCCAGGGCTGGAGTCAAGCTTGACGTGACACCGGCGGCCTACTAGAGTCTGACTCTGCTGTGTCGGAGCTACCCGACCAGCCGGCCGGAAAGAAGGAGGGAGTATGCCGGGTGCCTTATCAGGTTTTCGGATCATTGAATGCGGCGAGATGGTCTCCGCCGCCTACGCGAGCAAGCTCATGGCCGACATGGGCGCAGAAGTCATTAAGATTGAGTCACCGCACGGGGGAGACGCGGCCCGTCAGCGCGGTCCGTTTCCAGGCGGGGAGCCACACGCGGAAAAGAGCGGACTCTATCTTTTCCTGAACACCAATAAACGCGGGATCACACTCGACCTGGAACAGCCCCAGAGCCAGGAGGCCTTTCAGCGTCTCGTTAAAGACGCGGACCTGCTTATCCACAATGTCCATCCCAAGCATATGCCGACCCTTGGTTTGGACTACGACCGTCTGGCAGCCATGAATCCCGGCTTGGTCATGACCTCCATCACACCTTTCGGCCTCAGGGGACCGCATACAGAGTATGAGGCGTCTGACCTCACCCTGTGGAATGCGGGTGGGCTGTGCTTTCTGAACGGCGGAGGGCCGGGCACCGATCATCTCCCGCCACTCAAGGCGTTTGGCCAGCAATCCGGGTTTACGGCTGGGGTGCATGCCGCGGTGGCGTCGCTCGGCGCACTGTTTGCCCGCCTGCGTGGAGGGATGGGCCAGCACGTCGAGTTCTCCGTCCAGGAGTGCCTGATGGGCATATCGGAGTTCGGCACCATGATGGCCTCCTATGCCGGTATGGCGGTGACGCGGCTGGGTCATAAACCGATCCAACCGCTGGATCTGTTGGAGTGCAAAGACGGCTGGATATTCATCTGCTGTGTGGAGGAGCATCACTGGCATTCGTTTGTTGATCTGATGGACAATCCGGAGTGGGCCGCCGAGCCTATTTTCGAGGATCGGCTGAAGCGGGGCGAGAGTTGGGACGCGCTCAAACTGCTCATCCAGGACTGGGTCAAGGATTTCACCGTACAGGACTTGTATCTCAAGGCGCAGGCGCGCCGGATTCCCTTTGCTCCGGTCTCAACCATGGGCTATTTGCTGAACTCCGAACATCTCAACGCCCGCGGCTTTTTTGTCCAACTCGATCATCCCGAGGCGGGCAGCCTGACCTATCCGGGCGCACCCCATATCTGCTCGGAAACCCCGTGGGAACTGCGTCGTCCGGCCCCGTGTTTGGGACAGCATAACACCGAGGTCTATACCGAACTCGGCATGACCGCCCAGGACCTGGCTACGTTGCAGCGAGCCGGTGCCGTCTAAGCAGAAGGCAAAAGGAGAAGATCATGAGCCGACCACCGTTGGATGGAATCCGTGTTGCTGACTTTTGCTGGGCCTGGGCCGGCCCCTATGGTGCCCTGCAACTGGCCCACCTGGGCGCGGACGTCATTCGGATCGAAAGCGCAAAACGCTTATGTCCGTCGCGTCTTATTCCGCCCTGGCCGGACAATGAATCGGGTGTGAACCGGGCGGGCTATTTTAACCAATACAACCAGGGCAAACGCTCCCTCACCCTGGACCTGAAAGCCCCGGAAGCCATTGATATTGCGAAAACGCTGGTCTCAAAGAGCGATATCGTGATGAATAATTTTGCCTCCGGGGTGATGGAAAAACTTGGGGTGGGCTATGACGTTCTGCGCCGCATCAAGCCCGACATCATCATGGTCTCTCTCCCCGGCTATGGAACGAGCGGACCGGAAAAAGACTTTGTGTCCTACGGCCCGCCGCAGGTCGCCCAGAGTGGCCTGTCGGCCCTGACCGGCTATGTCGGCGGTCCGCCCATGATGGCAGGTTTTTCCTACGGTGATCCCAACGGTGGCGTCCATGCCACGTTTGCCGTTATGGCTGCCTTGCTCCACCGTGAAAAAACCGGACAGGGCCAGTATATCGACCTCTCCCAGTGGGAAGCGGCGATCATGTTACTGCCCGAAGCCCTCATGGACTACAGCATGAACGGCACCCAACCCGAACGGATGGGGAATCGCGACCCCCATATGGCCCCCCACGGCGTCTTTCGCTCCAAAGGCGACGACCGCTGGGTCAGCTTGTCAGTCCGGGATGAGGCGGAGTGGCAACGCTTGTGCGAGGTTATGGGTCAGCCCGAGCTCAGCTCGGACACACGTTTTGCCAGCCTTGCCGCGCGGAAGGAAAATGAGGCGGCACTGGAAGAAATCGTCACGGCCTGGACTCGGGAACGCACGGCGGACGAGGCCACCCAGGCGCTGCAAAACGCCGGTATTCCCGCCTATCCGGCGCTCGATGCCCTAGATATGGTCAACAGCCCGCACGTTGGCGCGCGGGATTATTTTGTGGAACTGGAGCACCCGGAGGTGGGTACCCGCCGACATATGGGCATACCCTGGACCATGTCTCGTACCCCGTGTGAGATCCGGCGTCCGGCTCCCTGCCTGGGCCAGGACACGGATGCGGTTCTGACCGACGTCGTCGGCCTGAGTCAGGACGAGATCGCCACGCTCCGAGAAAAGGATATCCTGACCTAGACGGGGAGAAGTGGAGACCGGCTCCTTTTATAATCCGTATAAGCGCCGCGCATTCTCATAGGTAATCTTGCGCCTGATCTCGGCGGGAATGCCGGCAAAATTCTGTGCTATCACCGCTCGCGAGCGCGGCCAGGTTGAGGCGCGGTGGGGAAAGTCCGACGCCCACATCAGATTGTCGGCACCGCTCAACTCATGAGTCATGACCCCGGCCCGGTCGTCTTGAAAGGTGGCATAGATCTGCCGTTTGAAATACTCGCTGGGCAGGAGGGTATTCGGGGTTGGGTCCACATACTTGAGCGTTTCGGACGAGATGTCCAGACGACTCAGATAATGGGCAATCCAGCCGATATCGTTTTCTGCGGAAACCAGCTTCAGCCTGGGAAAGCGCTCGCACACACCGTTATAAATCAGATCGGTCAGCGAGTTTTGGACTTCGTGAATAATGGACATATTTGAGGCAACCCGTCCCTTTTTGAGCCGGATGTTTTGCTTGCCGGTCAGAATATGCAGGCTGACCGGCAGGTTCAGATCCTGGGCGGCCGCCCAGAACGTATCAAAGGAGGCATCGCTGTAGGGCACCTCCCGGGGAGAGGTCGCGTTGATCATGATTCCGCGCAAGCCTTTGTTGGCCACGCGTTGCAACTCGCCCACGGCCTGCTCGACATCCTGCATGGCAATCAGCCCCAAACCAATCAGGCGCTGAGGGGCATGACTGACAAATTCGGCTATCCAGTCGTTATAGGCCCGGAAGCACGCCCACTGAAGGTTGGCGTCTTTGAGGTGGAAGAGGAACATGCCGAGGGTCGTGTACAGCACTTCTCCCTCGACCCCGTCGATATCCTGATCCTTGAGCCGTTCGACCGGGTCCCAACCGCTCGGACGCGCCTGCTCGTAGCCGACGTTCTGATTGGTCGCCAAGTCTTTGGGGTCCTTTCCCGCGGCAAACCCGCCACCCACGGGAAAGGGTGTGAGCCCTTCCGCCACAAAAAAGCTGCCCGGTTTGTCCTGATAGTCTTTGATAACGCGCGGCGCCCGGTCTCGAAAGCCCCGGTCCACACGGTGAACCCAGAGATCCGCGGGCTCTATGGTGTGCGAGTCTGCCGAAAAAATCGCATTTGGTGTTACATCCTGTGCCATACTGTCTCCCCTCCTTGGTGGCTGTGATTATCCTGCGGTTGGCCGGGAAATGTCAATCCGACCGAACCGTTCAGGGTCTATTCCGTTCGTCCTGTCGAGTGGGGTGTATAGACGCGCGGGCGAGGGGTAGAATCCAACCCTGAGTGTATTGACAGGACGGGGGATTCCCATGCGCTACATCATCTACGGAGCGGGTGGCATCGGCGGGGCCATTGGGGCGCGGCTGCTTCAGCACGGGCATGAAGTTATTCTGATCTGCCGTGGTGAACATTTACACGCCATCCAATCCACAGGCCTGACCTTAAAGACCCCCACGGAAACCCTCCAACTCACAATCCGGGCGGTCAGCCACCCCGAAGAGATCGCGTTTACCCCGGATGATGTGGTGTTGCTGACGATGAAGTCCCAGGACACGGAAATGGCGCTACGCGACCTTGAGCGCGCGGGAGGCCGAGACCTGGCCGTCATCTGCGGGCAGAACGGGGTGGACAATGAACGCCTGGCCGTTCGCCGATTTGCGCGCGTCTACGGCATGGTTGTCTGGATGCCCGCCACCTATTTGGAGCCCGGCCTGGTGCTGAATCATGCCGAGCCCGTTGGCGGGATTCTGGATGCCGGGCGCTATCCCAACGGGGTTGATCCGCTCATTACCCAGGTGACGCAAGATTTGACCAATTGTAGCTTTAGTGCCGCGCCTGACCACAATATCATGCGCTGGAAATACACCAAGCTGCTGAGTAATGTGCGCAACGCCTTTCAGGCGGCGTGCGGATTTGAGGCGCGCTCGCGAAAAATTATTCGAGCGCTCCGCGCCGAAGCCCTGGCCTGCTACCAGGCCGCGGGTATTGAGTTTGTGCCCGAGGATGAATTACAAGCACGGGTACGATCCCAGATTAAGCTTGCCGATATTGAGGGTCACCCACGGACCGGCGGTTCGTCGTGGCAAAGTCTGGTGCGCGGTTTACCGACGATCGAGGCTGACTTTTTGAACGGGGAAATCGTCATGCTGGGTAGACTCCACGGTATTCCCACCCCCTGCAACGCCCTGCTGCAACACGTTGTCAACGACATGGCCTCTACCGGCCGGAAGCCGGGCGGCCTAACCGTTGAGGAATTGGAACGCCAGCTTGATGAGGTCAGCAGCTAGACCCGCGTGTGGGAGACGTTCTGTCTTCCGCACAGATCGGGTATAGTAACGCCATGCCGTTTTCATTTGAGCCTAGCCTGCCCGCGTGGATGACGTTTACCGCTGGTGAGGTTCCCATCGTCTTAGTCGCTCCACACGGAGGCCGCCGCCCGGCTGACGCCCCGATTACCGATAGTATCAAGGTCAACGATCTGTATACGGCCGAGCTTACCCACGACTTAGCCGAACACACCCGCAGCTATGCGCTGATCAACCGTTCGCATGACCGCAACGAGCTGGACTTGAACCGCGTGAGTCAGGTCAAACGCGAGGCGCCGTGGTTTCTGCGCGCCCTGGTCGAACTTCTGTCTGCGCTGACGGCACAGCATGACTCGGTACGCGTCTTTTTCATTCATGGCTGGAACGTGGTGCAGCCCGTGTGCGATGTGGGGATAGGCCTCCGCCAACGCGTAGGAAAACTGATCCGAGCGGGCAAGGGGGAACCGACGCTGGGTGTATCGTTCTTTTCCGATGTCGTGCTCCCCTTCTGTGAAGCCGCCCAGGAACAGCAGATCGATGTCGCGATTGGACGACGCTATGCCGCAGCCGCCAAAAATAATTTCATGCAGGTCTTCAGCGCGCGATTCCTGCACGATGACTCTACGCAGATACGAACGCTGGCCGAACTGACTGTGCAGGGAAAAATTAACGCCGCCCAGTTGGAACTCGGCGTGGGCCTGCGTTGGCCCGGACCAGAGCGCGAGCGCTTTGTTCGCGTCTTTTGCCAGACCTTAGGCAATTCTCTGCACAACGGCGCCGGACCTGACCGGAAGGGGGAACGCGACTTTTCTGCTCTTTCTTTTCTTGAGGCTCCGCCTGCAGAGGACGCAACGCCGTACGATTCTTTACTGCCTGAGACCTGGGAGCGTGAGCCTACCCGCTTGGCCTTGCACTTTCACGACCCGAGAAGCGGGCTAGGGGTAATGGGAGGCGTGGAATTTGACCCTCAGGCGTCTGTCCATTCCGGCCGTCTGCTCCTCTCTCTCGGCGGAACTGAGATGGTGCTCTTTACCGGTGAAGACAGGCGCGGACCGGACCAGGGCCACGTGCAGATCGGACAGTGCGTGTGGCGGCGACAACCGAGGGGACTCTCCATCAGCTACCGGGGCACGCTCATGCGCTTTGCCCATCCTCAGGCATTTATCCGGCTCGAAGACGGGTTGGCCGCTTCCTGGATAGAGCCGACCGAGATGGACCTGCAAGTGTTGTTTCCCGCGGTGAAGGCCAGCCGTCCGGCTCTTATTCAGCTGTGTCAACTCCAGGGCAGCGTGGCTTTTCCGGACCGCGAGTATACCGTTGATGCCTGGGGCTTTGTTGACGTGCTCAGACCTGATGAAACCGACCGTCTCCTGCCACGCCGCTTGCTGTCATTACCCTTTGGGTCTGACTTGGGTATTTTTCTGGCCCGCTCCGAAACTCCCGAAGGACCCCATTCTTCCGGCATTGTCTATCAGCACGGCAACCCACAACCGCTGGACCCCAGAGACTGGGAGCTCAAATACGCCTTTGAGCACGGCCGCCCCACACGGTTCTCTGTCTCCTTCTCCTCCTCTGCCCCGCTGTCGCTTGAGTGCCAGGGAGAAACCCTGACAGCTATTCCCATAGTGCGCCATACGCATGACGGGCCGGCCCTGGCTGTGACCTTTGGGCTATCCCGAACTGTGTGGCAGGGACGGGAGGCGTATGGAATCTATGAATTCTCCGAATACCTGAAGGATGCGTCAGCACGGGTCGGGTCATCTGGAGCGTGATTTCCGCGCGTCTCCAAGTCCGGGACATCTCCGGGAATAGCTCTCAACCTCAGGAGAAGAACGGGACGGGCATCTCGCCCATCGCCCGGCCTCTTATGCAATGGCCTGGAGAACCTGGTCCGAGGACTCTGAAGACTGCTGGGCAGGCTTGTCTTTGAGGAAATCGATAAACTTTTGTGTCGCCTGGGTAAAACGGCGCCCCCGCTTGGAAATAAGGCCAAGCGGGCGCATCAGGACTTCGCCGGAAAAATGGACAACCTTGAGGGTTTCATTCTTGACCTCAAGAGAAACGGAAGGCTCGGGGACAATAGCGATCCCCGCGCCTATTTCGACTGCGCGTTTGATCGTTTCAACATTATCCATTTCCATCATGTATTGGACCTTGACCCCATGCCGCCGGAAGAGACGATCAAGCGCCCGACGCGTCGGAATATCGCGCTCAAAACCGATAAAATTCTCGCCGTCGAGCTTCTTGATATTGAGACGCCGGAGTGAGGCAAATCGATGTTGCGGAGCGCAGATCAGGACCAACCGGTCCTCCCGGAACGGGGTGAGTCGAATCTGGGGTCGCTTACTCGGGTAGGCGACAATACCCAGATCGATATCGCCGCGGCTGACATCTTCGTAGATTTTGTTGACGCGAGTATACTCCAGGTGGATATTGACATCGGGAAAGGTCTGCAGATAGCGCTTGAGTGGCGAAGAGAGCTCATAGAGCCCGACACTATACACCGTGGCAACCCGAACCGTGCCCGCAACCGAGCGTGAGAGGGTCTGGATACCGTCTTCGATTTCACGATACTTCTGCACAATCTCCTTGCCAGCGTCATACAAGACCTGACCGGCCTGTGTCAGGCGCACATTTCCCTTCGAGCGTTCCACCAGCTCTCGGCCGTAGCGTTCCTCCAGACCGCGAATCTGCTGACTGACCGCAGATTGGGTAATGAAATTTTTTGAGGAGGCAAGCGAAAAGCTGCCTGTCTCGGCCAGATCACAAAAGACCTTCAGTGTTTCAATATGCATGATTACTAATAATGGAAAGAAGATTTTTTCACTTTACTTATAGATGAATTTTCGCTATTTTTCCACCTTCACACGCAACCCCCATTACCCATCAATTTTTTGTGGAGGAGAGGCTCTATGTTTGAACCAGACACCCTCTTGCCGGAGCAATACTTTACCTTGCTCGGGCGTAAACCCTTGCAGGGTGAAAAACGACTCCTGCTCGCTATGCTAGAGGATGCAGTGCATTGTTTCCAGACCTATCTGTTAGCAAAAAAACCCCACGAGCGGCGACTCTTTCAGGAAGCCGAGGAGTGGATTGTTTCCACCGATGGACTCTGGTTCTTCTCTTTTGAAAATATTTGTGACGTGCTGGGCATCAATCCTGGCCGGATGCGTGAAGCGCTCAAGGCGTGGAAGGAGGAGCAAACGCTCCGCTATGCGCAGCACGGCGAAGCCCTGGTTGATGTCGCTCTCAGCGCGGAGATTCCTGTCCGCGCCGACATCTGATCCCCCCTTGGTCTGACAACATAAGCGGATGGGGAAAGCGTCGCGTTGAGGCTTCCCCCGCCCCCATCATCGCCCCGGTTATCTACACTGGGGTAGCGGTCGTCCCCCCTCTGGCGAGGAGGACGAAGAGGCAGAAGGCGGCGGTCTCGACGAGTTCCGCCATCGCCCCCCAGTGGTCTCCGGCGACGCCGCCCAGGCGACGATTGCAGAATAGCGTAAAGCCGATAATCAGTCCGCCCAGGGGCAGAACCAGCGCAATTCCAGCAATTTCAATCAGCGTGAACAAGACCCCCAGAGCGATGAGGCTGGCGAGGGCAAACTCATTGAACTGGACTCCATGCACAAATGTCGTGCCTGGCCCCTCGTCCCGAGCAGGACGGGAGCTATAGGCCATCACCACGCACGCCCACCGACCCAGCATAGGTCCGAGCAGGAGAGCGATGTCTCGATAGCCGCCGAGCAACAGATCCAAGGCGCGGACTTTGCATACCAGGATAACAAAAAGGGCCAGGACGCCAAGCAGTCCACGCACAGATGTTCCCCGCGCCGCGTCCGAGCCACCAAACAGCGCGTCTGCGCTCTTCACCACCCCATCAAGATGAACTCCTCGACTCACCACGGCCAGCAACCCAACGAGAAGGATGCCCAGTAGTGTTGTTGGGAGTACAGGCCGGAGCAAGTAGTCTACCCCCCAGACCAGTGCACCGATAAGAAGCCCAATCAGCGGGAAAAAGACTGCGGACCGCCGACAAGCCGTTGCATCAAAAGATAGTTCTCTTTTCGTCCGGATGATGGTGAGAAAGTGTAAAGCCGTCAGGAAGTCGGTCAGCATCCTGGCTCGCATACCACTTCCCTGCCGGCGCGCAAACGGCCAGAGTCGCCGCAAGCCTGCAAAGCGGCTACGGATGCGGCTGGCCTCATCCTAACGACAAAAACGACGCTCCGGCCAAAGACATGGACGCGGACGGGAAGACACCCATCAGCACCGTGCCGATTGCGGCTATCAGAATGGCCACCCCTAACGCGGAACGGAGGGAAGGTAATGCGACAATAGCCTCGCCCTCACGCATATACATATTGACGACGACGCGAATATAGTAATAGGCGGACACCACGCTATTCAGCACGCCGATGACCGCGAGCCAGATATAGCCGGCCTGCACCGCGGCGCTGAAAATATAGAACTTGCCGGTGAACCCGACCAGCGGCGGAACCCCCGTAAGAGACAGCATGAACACGGTCATGGCCATCCCCAGGGCCGGATAACGAAACCCGAGGCCGGCATAATCGTCAAGCTCTTCATGCGGCTCACCCCTGCGCCCAACAGCGACCATCACTCCGAACGCGCCCAGATTCATCAGTCCATAGGCCACCAGGTAGTACAGCAGCGCCGCGCCGCCCAATTCCTTACCCGCCACCATGGCGACCAGGAGATAGCCGGCATGAGCAATGCTTGAATAGGCCAGCATGCGTTTGATGTTGTGCTGAACAAGCGCGGTGATATTTCCCACCGTCATGGTAAGGGCGGCTACGACCCACAGAATACCCTGCCAATCCGCATGGACCGCGCCCAAGGTGTGCAGGAATATCCGGGCAAAGGCGGCAAAGGCGGCGGCCTTGACCCCTACCGCCATAAAAGCGGTGACGGTTGTGGGTGAGCCTTGGTACACATCCGGGGTCCAGACGTGGAACGGGACAGCGGCCACCTTAAACCCGAAACCGACGATCAAGAGACCCATGCCGATCAACAGCAAGGGCGAAGAGCCCTGGGTGCCGACGTGTTCGGCAATGGGTCCGAGCTGCACGCTGCCCGTCGCCCCATAAATCAGGGCAATGCCGTATAGTAGGAATCCGCTCGCAAACGCCCCGAGGAGAAAATATTTGAGCGCCGCTTCATGCGAGGTGAGATGTTGCCGCCAGATCCCGGCCAGGACGTATACGGCAATCGACATGGTTTCCAGACCCAGAAAGATAAAAATGAGGTCGGTGGCGGCAGCCATGACCGTCATGCCGACCGTGGCAAAGAGAATGAGGGCGTAATACTCTCCGTGCCGAATCTCTGCGGTTTCGAGATAGCTCAGAGACATCAACACCGTCAGACCCGCGACCAAACAAAAGACAAGATTAAAGAACAGGGCATACGCATCGAGGGCGAACATGCCGCTGAACGACTCAACGTCATTCTGGCCCCACAACAACCAGGAGCACAGCGCCGTGACAACAATACCCGTCAGGCTCAGCCAGCCGAGCAAAGAACGCTCATCGTCTTTGATCCAGATGTCCCAGAACAGGGCCAGCATACCGGTCGCGGACAGGAGCAGGGTCGGCAGGACCGAAAGCCAATTAACGGTGGGGAGTGTCATGTCCATACTCAACTCGCCCCTTTTAGGTCTATTGGGTCTTTGCGGTCTTTGGGGTTCGTTGGATCAAGACTCAACCGACCCAATGACTCAACTGACCCAATGGACTCAACTGACCCAATGGACTCAACCGACTCTACCGACTTATTATCGGCGGTTTGATGAATCCGCGCCAGGGTGGCTTCTACCGACTTTTCCATCCGGCTGAGAAAGGGCTTGGGGTAGAGACCCATCAGCAACATCAGGGCGATCAACGGAACGAATATGGCTAGCTCGCGGCGGGACAGGTCGGTCAGCTTGGCGTTCTCCGGCTGCGTCAGCGGTCCGAAAACAACCCGCTGATACAGACGCAGCATATAGACGGCACCCAGAACAACGCCGGAAACCGCTATCGCACCGACCAGCGTGTTCGCCTGAAAGGTCCCCAAGAGGATGAGGAACTCCCCAACAAATCCGTTCAAGCCCGGCAGGCCTATCGAAGACAGCATGGTAATCAGAAAGACCGAGGCAAAGAGCGGCAGTTGTTTCCATAAGCCGCCATACTCGCTGATAAGCCGCGTATGGCGGCGCTCATACACCACGCCGACCAACAGGAAGAGGGCCCCGGTTGAGAGGCCATGGCCGAGCATCTGATACAGCGCGCCTTCGATCCCCTGTATATTGAACGCAAACAACCCCAGCATGACAAAGCCGAGGTGGCTGACGGACGAGTAGGCAACCAACTTTTTCATATCCGGCTGCACCAGGGCCACCAGCGCTCCATACACGATACCAACCACTGAGAGCGCCATAATCAGCGGCACCGCGGCATGGGCGGCATCGGGGAAGAGCGGCAAGGCAAAACGCAGAAAGCCATAGGTACCCATTTTGAGGAGCACGCCGGCCAGGATGACGGACCCCCCGGTCGGAGCTTCGACGTGCGCGTCCGGCAGCCAGGTATGAAAGGGGAAGAGCGGAACCTTGATGGCAAAGGAGAGCGCGAATGCGGCGAACAACCACATTTGGGCGCTGACCGGAATCTCAAGGGTATACAGACGCAGCAGGTCAAAAGTGAGCGTACCGTGCTGAGTATTATGCAGATAGGCGAGATACAGGATGGCCACCAGCATCAAGAGACTGCCGACCATGGTGTAGAGCAGGAATTTGAGCGCGGCGTAAATGCGCCGTTCGCCACCCCAGACGCCAATCAAGAAGTACATGGGAATCAGCATGACTTCCCAGAAGACGTAGAAGAGAAAGACATCAACCGCGACAAAGGTCCCGATCATGCCGGTTTCCAGGATGAGAAAGAAAAAGAGATACTCCCTGACCCGATGTTCAACGCTGCTCCAGGTGGACAGAATCACCAGCGGCGAAAGAAAGGTCGTCAGCAGCACGAGGAACAGGCTGATGCCATCGACACCAACATAGTATTCGATCCCGAATTCGCTAATCCAGGCATAGCGCTCAACGAATTGAAACGCGGCGGTCTCACTATCAAAGCCGGTGAACAGGCCGAGCGAGATGAAGAACGTGAGCAGCGACGCGCCAAAGGCGGTTCGACGGACCAACTCCACCGCATTCTTATTGAGAGCCAACAGGAAGAACGCCGTCAGCAGCGGAATGAAAACAATGAGGCTTACCACAGATAATACCCCAGAATAACGATCGCTCCGCAACAGAACGACAGGGCGTAGGTCTGGACATTGCCGGTTTGCCAGAAGCGCAGAACCGAGCCGTTGGCCTGAATCACCCGGGCCGTACCGTTGACCAAGCCGTCAATAACGACCGTATCCCACACCTTCCACAGCCAGTCCGAAGCGGCCAGCAGAGGCCGGACAATCGCCGCTTCGTACAACTCATCAACATAGTATTTATTCAGCAACAACTGGTGCAGGCCGGAGAACTGCCGGCTGAGGCGGTCGGCCCCTCCTCTACCAGGGACAAAAAGGGGGTCTTGCACATACAGCCGATACGCCAGCCCGATACCTCCCAGCCCAAGTAGGGTCGGCAGATATTTCACCAGGAGCGACACATGCGGATGGGCATGGCCGTAGAGCGGGCTGAGCAGTTCGGGCAGGGTAAAATAGCCGCCGATTAAAGACAGGATGGCAAGCACCACCAGGGGCACGGTCATGACCTGGGGCGATTCATGAATATGCCGGGCGACCTCGGGGTCGGAACGGTTTTCTCCCCAAAACGTGACAAAGAGTAACCGAAACATGTAGAAGGCGGTCAAGCCCGCCCCCAGGGTACCAATCAGCCACAGCAGGGGAGAGCCGTGCGGACTCCCAAACGCATGTTCCAGGATGAGGTCTTTACTGAAAAAACCGGATAGGAACGGAAACCCGGCAATGGCCAGACAGCCGACGGCAAACGTCCCGTAGGTGGTCGGCATCTTACTTTTCAGCCCGCCCATCTTACGGATGTCCTGCTCTTCACTCATGCCGTGGATGACACTGCCGGCACCAAGAAAAAGCAGGGCTTTGAAGAAGGCGTGGGTCATGACATGGAACACGCCAGCCGCATACGCGCCCACCCCCAGCCCCAGAAACATATAGCCCAACTGACTGACTGTTGAGTAGGCCAGGACCTTTTTAATATCAGTCTGTACCAGGGCGATCGTGGCGGCAAACAAGGCAGTGACGGCTCCGACCACGGCCACAACGGCTAGTGCGGTGTGGGACAGGGAATACAGGAAATGCATCCGTGCGATCAGATAGATGCCGGCCGTCACCATAGTCGCGGCGTGAATGAGCGCGCTCACCGGGGTGGGGCCGGCCATGGCATCCGGCAGCCAGACATAGAGCGGAATTTGGGCAGACTTGCCGGCCGCACCGACAAAGAAGAGCAGGCAGATCAGCGTGACCGTCGTCACCGGCAGCACCGAGGCGTGCGCCGCGATTTCGCTGAACGACAACGTCCAGACGCCGTGGGCGCCCAGGCTCCAGAACAACAGAAACAGGCCCAGCAGAAAACCGGCATCACCGATCCGATTGACGATAAACGCCTTTTTCCCGGCACTGGCCTTTTCGTCGTCGGTATACCAGAAGCCGATGAGCAAATAGGAACACAGCCCAACGCCTTCCCAGCCGACGAAGAGCAGCAGGATGTTATCGCCCAGCACCAGCAGTAGCATGGCGGTGGTGAAGAGGTTGAGGTAGGCAAAATAGCGCACCACATCTTCGTCGTGGGCCATATAGCCGACGGAATAGACGTGGATGAGAAAACCGACACCGGTGATGACCATGATCATGGTGCCGGACAAGGGATCGACCCGCAGCGCAATATCAACCTGTAGGGCGCCTGAGTAAATCCAGGGGTAGACACTATCGACCAGGGCGCCGCCGTCCGGCAGTTGGACAAAGGCCGCAAACGCAAAACAAAAAGCCAGGAAGACCATACCCGGCGAAACCCAGTTCACGACCTGTCGGCCATAGCGTGGCCCCAAGAAGAGGTTGAACACCACTCCGAGCAGAGGAAAGAGTACAATATAGCGCAGGTACGAGACCGTCTGGACGACGACTTCAGCCGCGTGCGGATGTTCCATCTCTACAGCACCAATCCCCGTCGATGTAGGGGCAGCCCCCTGTGGTTGCCCGTGATGTCGAATGAGGACAGGCACAGGGGCCCGCCCCTACAACTCGGTAATTGAGTCATACGCTTTACCATCGCATCAGGTTGAGTTCGTCTGCATTGACCGTCTCCCGGCCACGGAAAACGAGCAGGATAATGGCCAGCCCAACCGCAACCTCTGCCGCCGCTACCGACATGACAAAGAACACGATGATCTGTCCGTCCATATTGCCGAAATGCCGGGCCAGGGCCACAAAAGACAGGTTGACGGCATTCAGCATAAGTTCAATCGCCATGAAAATAATAATGATATTGCGGCGCAAGAGAACACCGGTCACGCCGATGGTGAACAGGATGCCGCTCAGAATGAGATGATAACTGATTGGAACCATAGTGCGCTCGGTCACCCTCAAAGAGTATTGGGTCTATGGAGTGTGTTGGGTGTGTTGCGTCTGTTGGATCGGACGCAAAGGACTCAACAGACGCATACATCTACTCTTTCTATCGTTTTGCCAAGACCACTGCCCCAACAACCGCGACCAACAGGAGGATGCCGGTGATTTCAAAAGGCAGCAGATACGTGGTGAAGAGCTGACTCCCCAAGGCTTCGACCGTCCCGAAGTTCTCGGGCAGGGCACTCTCGGCCTGCTCGGACGAGGAGCGTTGCAGCAGCAGGCCCAGTTCCGCCACCAGGATGACGCCGCCAATAATAGCCGCTCGGCCCAAGCCGTGGCGCGGTGTCGGCTGGGTGTCGCTCTGCAAATTGAGCAGCATAATCACAAATAAAAACAGGACCATGATCGCCCCGGCGTACACAATGATCTGGAGCGCGGCGACCATATGAGCGTCCAGAAACAGAAAATAGACCGCCAGCAGAAAAAGGGTCAGGACCAGAAAGAGGGCACTATAGACCGGACTGGGATGGGCAATGACCATAATCGCGATTACGACCAACGGAATAGCCAAGGCAAAGAAGGTTACGAAATCCATAGCGTTTACTCGAACAGGAGAATAATCAGCGCCGTCAGCATGACGTTGGCTAGTGCCAGCGGGAGAAGAATCTTCCAACCGAGACTGATGAGCTGGTCATAGCGGAAGCGGGGCAGGGTCCAGCGAATCATGATCTGGAGCCAGCAGAAGAAGAGTACCTTCAGCGTAAACGCCCCGACCTGAAGCAGGGTCACGAGGAGTGAGGGCAGCGCGAGAGTGCCGCCCCACGGAAAATGAAATCCGTCGCGCAGCAGAAACGGGACCTGCCAACCGCCGAAGAAGAGCGTGGTAATCAGCCCGGCAACGATAATGGCTTCGACAAAGTCGCCCAGCATGAACATGGCCTGCTTGGCACCGGAGTACTCGGTGAAATAGCCGGATATCAGCTCGGACTCGGCTTCGGGCAGATCAAACGGAATCCGTTTGCTCTCGGCTATTCCGGCGGCTAGAAAGATCAGAAAGGCCACCGGTTGATAGACAATGCCCCAGGCCGGAATCCAACCGCCGATCAGCGCGCCTTGGGCGCGTGTAATCTCCTGTAAGTCCAGCGAGCCAAAGGCCAGGACAACGCCGATGAGCGCCAATCCCAACGGAATCTCGTACGAGATCATCTGGGCGGAGCCCCGAATCCCGCCCAAGAGCGCCCAGCGATTATTGGAGGCCCAGCCGCCCAGGACAACGCCGTACACACTGAGGGAGACCATCGCCAAGACATACAGAATACCGATGTTCAGATTGGCGGCCTGAAGCGTAATTTCCCGCCCGCCGATAATCAGCACGTCGCCAAACGGAATCACAATAAAGGTGACCAATAAGGGTACCAGGCCAATAGCCGGCGCAAGCGTGTGCAGTAGCTTGTCCGCCCCCGGAGGCACAAAGTCTTCTTTAGTAAACAGCTTGATGGGGTCAGCCACCAGGGTGTTCACGATGCCAAGATTAAAGGGGAGTTTTCCAAACACAGCGGCTCGATTGGCCCCAATCCGATCTTGCAGAACCGCGCTGCCTTTGCGCTCTACCCACAGCAGCAGCCCACCGAGATTCAACACCATCAGCACCATCAGCAGGGTCAGGCTAAACGTGATGAGAAAATCTATCATACGGCGTCTGACGTTCAGGCTCCTGGTGTGGAGGCAGATTCGGCCTGCTTTGCCAACTCATCGATCAGGCTGAGCATACTCTCCGGGGTCTGCTTCTCGTGATAGTCGTCGTTGACCTGGATAACGGGAGCGGTGCCGCACGAACCCAGACATTCGACCTCGCTCAGTGAAAACACCTTATCGCCAGTGGTCTGACCGACTTTGACGCCGAGCCGGTCTTCCAGGCAGCGGACAATTTTTTCAGCGCCGACCAGGGTGCAGGACAGGTTGGTGCAGACCTGTACGTGACACTGCCCCATCGGCTCCTTGTAGAACATGGTGTAAAAGGTCGCGACACCCTGCACATAGGCCGGCGACAGGTCGAGCAGATCAGCGACATGCTCCATCGCTTCGGGGCTCAGATAACCGAACTCGGTCTGCGCCAGCCACAACGTGGGCAGAATGGCGGCCTGCTTGGTTGGATACCGGGTCAGCACCTCTTCAAATTGTTCGTGCGTTTCCGCTGAAAATTGGACAGCCATAATCTGCTCTCAGCACTTTTATGAGTCTGTCGAGTCTATTGAGTCCATTGGGTCTGTTGGGTCAAGACCCCATAGACCCCGTATTAACGGTCACACTCTCCGCCTATCATATTGACCATACCGAACGTCGTAATAATGTCGGAGATCAGACAGCCACGTAACATTTCGCCCAGCGCCGCCATACCGAAAAAACAGGGCGGACGAACCCGAACGCGGTAGGGACGACCGCTACCGTCACTGACGAGATAAAAGCCGAGTTCGCCGTTGGCGCCTTCCACACTCAGAAACGCCTCTCCGGGCGGAATTTTAACCCCTTCGATAACCAGCTTGAAATGGTTCATCAGACCCTCGATATTACCGTACACCTGTTTCTTTTCAGGCAGCGTAATCTGCGGGTCGTCAATCCGAATCGGGCCGCTCGGAATACCGTTCAGGGCCTGCTCAATAATCCGCATGCTCTGTCTGATTTCCTCAAAGCGCACAGAAAAGCGGTCGTAATTGTCACCCTGGGTGCCCGTCGGGATGTCAAACTCAAAACGGTCGTAGCCGGAGTAGGGCTGCGCCTTGCGCACATCGTAGGGGATACCGGTTGCCCGCAGGAGCGGGCCGGTGAGACTGTACGAGATCGCATCCTCTGTCGAAATTGCCCCAACGCCGGACATGCGATCGATAAATATCCGATTCTTGGACAGCAGCTTGTCGCAGTCGCTGAGGATGCGCCGCATATCGGCGAACGCTGCCCGCACGCGCTCGGCAAAATCGTGGGGCAGATCGTGCGTGACGCCGCCGACCCGGGCATAGCTGACCGTCAGGCGGGCACCAGTCACGGCCGTGACCAAGTCGTATAGGGTCTCACGCGACTCCATCAGATAGAATCCTACGGAAATCGCCCCCGCTTCCGTAGCCGCCATGCCCAGACACGTCAAATGGTCGGTAATCCGGGAGATCTCGCTCATGATGACCCGGATATATTGGCAGCGTTCCGGAACCTCAACGTCGAGCAGTTGTTCGGCCGTTAAGGCAAAGGCCACATTATTGATGAGCGGTGAGGCGTAATTCAGCCGGTCGGTGTAGGGGATACAATGATTCCAGGTGCGCTGCTCGCACATCTTCTCAAAGCCGCGGTGCAGATAGCCGATCTCGACAGCGCAGTTGAGTATTTTTTCCCCGTCAAGGGTGAGGTTAAATTTGATTGTGCCGTGGGTTGCCGGATGGGACGGTCCCATCTGCAACTCCATGATTTCAGAGGTGGGGTCGTGTTCAGCAACGTCTTTTGGAGTACGAAGAAGAGGGGCCGCGGCTTCCGCCATAGATTGTTACCCTTTATGCCATGGGTTGGTAATGGGGTCGCGTTCTTCGACCAAGGGTTGGCGTTTATTGACCGGATAGTCTTTGCGGAGCGGATGGCCGCGGAATTCTTCATACATCAGGATGCGACGTAGGTCTGGATGATCGGTAAACGTGATCCCGAACATATCCCAGACTTCGCGCTCCAGCCAGTCTGCCGACTTCCAGACTGACGCGGCCGATGGCAACTGAGCACTCTCCTCCGAGAGTCGGACTTTGACTCGCAGGCGATGATTATGGGTCAGTGAATGGAGGTGGTAGACGACCTCGAAGCGCGGCTCTTTCCCGAAAAAATCAACCCCGGTGATATCGAGCAACAGGTTGAAGGCAAAATCCGGATGCTCCTTGAGCTGGCTCAAAACAGTCGGCAGGTCTCCCCGATCAATGACAATCGTATCATTCCCGTGCGAGGAGTGCTGTTCTTGTATCGTGCCGGGCAAGGCCGTCTCGATATGGGAGAGAATGTCTGCTTCAGCCATGTCTGCCTACGGGCTGGTCAGGTCGATTCCAGCCCCCCCTTTTTCACCTCATAGACCAAACCCACAACCAGCACGAGCACGAAGAGTAACATGGCCATGAAGCCGAACAGGCCCAACTGGCGGAAGACGACTGCCCAGGGATAGAGGAAGACCACTTCGACATCAAAGACAATGAAGAGGATAGCGGCAAGATAGAATTTGACGGAAAAGCGTCCCCACGCAGAACCGCTGGGTGGATTGCCGCACTCGAACGGTTCGTCCTTGACCGTCGAGTGGGTTTTGACGCCGAGCAGTGTACTCGCAAAGGTCATGACCAAAGCCACAACCCCACCCAGGATCAGCGCAATCAGGACGGGAACGTATTGATCCATAGCAAGCTCTTGTCAACTCCGACAGCTACGATAGGCAACGTATGATCGTGTTGTCATCTGCCCAATGCCCTCGGCACAAGATACAGAGGCCCGGCACGGTGTCAACAACCCCAAGCACCTGCTTTCTCTACCCTAGACACGGAGCTGTGGCCCCTTCTTGCTGTTCGCTTTTTCGTGCAGGCGCGCTCGATCCGTTCAACCGTCCACGGTTGCCTCGTCCCTTCCTTGCAGGAGGACTAGGGAGGTGGTAAACCTCTTGCACACACGCGGCCATGGAGAAAAAGAGGAAACGTGTCCTCTAACAGCGTGAAGATGCTGAACACGTTTCCTCTTTCAGGCATGTTTATGGGAGAGGTGCCAGAGTCAGGCCGATCGGGCACGACTGGAAATCGTGTGTACCTTCGGGTACCGAGGGTTCGAATCCCTCCCTCTCCGTCAGTGGTGATAGCTAGGTCCTGCGCAAGGGAAGCCGGGAAATCCGTCAGGTCCGGAAGGAAGCAGCGGTACCGGAACTCTCCCTGTGCCGCAGGGTAGCCTAGCTATCACCACTGACGACCGGCTCATCTTCAAAGAGGAAACGTGTCAACATCTGCTGCATGCCTATTAGAGGATACGTTTACTCTTTATATCGCGTGAGTAGAGTAACACCGCGGCGGAACACACCGGACAACCCCAAACCGTCGGCTATGCTATGAGCTATCTCGTTCTTGCCCGGAAGTGGCGCCCTCAGACGTTCGATGACGTCATTGGGCAGGAGCATGTCACGCGCACCTTGCGGAATGCGATTCGCAGCGAGCGCGTGGCGCATGCTTTCTTGTTTACCGGGCCGCGCGGGGTAGGGAAAACGACAACCGCCCGGCTCTTGGCCAAGGCCCTGAATTGTAAGCAGGGGCCGACGCCGGACCCATGTAACGCCTGTAGCCAGTGTGAGGAGATCACGAACGGCAGTGCCATTGATGTCCTGGAAATCGATGGTGCCTCGCATACCGGCGTGGACAATGTGCGAGATTTGACCGAAGGCGTACAGTATCGACCGGCCACGGGCCGTTTTCGGGTGGTCATTATTGATGAAGTTCATATGCTTTCAAATGCCGCCTTCAACGCCCTGCTGAAAACCCTGGAAGAGCCACCGGCACATGTCAAATTTATTTTTGCGACAACGGAATCGCATAAAGTCTTGCAGACGATTCTGTCTCGCTGTCAGCGCTACGACTTCAAGCGTATCCCTCTGCGTGACCTCATACAGCAACTCCGGCACCTCGCCCAAGCAGAAGGCTTTGAGTGCGATGAGGCCGGGCTGGCCCTGCTGGCGCGGGAGGCCGACGGAAGCCTGCGCGATGCCGAATCGCTCCTCGACCAAGTGGTGGCGTGGAGCAACGGCCGGGTCGACGAGGCGGCGGTCAGAGACGCCCTGGGCGTGGCCGACCGTCAGGCCCTGTTTCGGGTAGTGGAAGCAATCCTGGCCGAAGACCCGGCTCAAGTGCTCCGGCTGACCGGCGACCTGTATCAATACGGCTATGATCCGCGGCGGCTGTGTCACGATCTGCTCACCCATTTCCACGATCTCGTGGTTGCCAAAGTGAGTGCTGACGTGTCGGTTCTGGCCGACCTGCCCGATCACGAGGTTGAGATCGTACATAAACAGGCAGCCCTCCGCTCACGAGAAGACCTCCAGCGCTTTTTTGCCTCTCTGTTGGAGACAGAAGAGGCGGTGCGGAAGTCGGCCTATACCCAGCTCGTCATTGAGATGGCGTTGGTCAAGCTGGCCAGCCAGCCGCCGGTGCTCCCGATTCAGGAAGCGCTAGCCAAACTGGAAGAGTTGCAAACCCAATTGGGCAGCAGCAGTAGTAGTCGCCCGGCCCCGGCAAGACAGCAGCGCTTTCGGCCTGTCACCTCGGCTGGATCTATTGAGTCTATTGGGTCTTCGGGTCTCAAGGACTCAAAGGACTCTACCGACCTGAGTACGCCTCCGACTACAATTCCAAAGGCTGAGGACACATCTCAGCACGTTCCTCCCCCTGATCCTGCCACCGTGCCTACGTCGGCTCCTGTCACGAGTGATACCGCAGAGCATTTGGAACAGGGCGAGCAGTGGGACGGTTTTCTGGCCACGGTGCGGAGCAGGAAAATCTCGCTCTTTTTTGCCCTGAAGGCAGGCTATTTGCTCGACGTGACCCCGACCGCTTTACAGATTGGTGTCAACAAGGACCCCTATCTGAAAGAGTTGTTACGCCAAGAGAATCGGACCGTTTTGGAGGAGTCTGCCGAACAGTTTTTCGGGCGCAAGCTCAGCGTTGAAGTGCAAAAGGACAGACCCGGGCCGGCCACAAAACAGCTCAGCTCACTACCGGGGGAGGGCAACCGGCCGCAAAAGAGCACCCAAGACCCGGCAGGCTCGGTAGACCCACTCGTCAGAACCGCGCTGGACATTCTTGGCGGAGAAATCCAGACAAGTCGGACGTCGAGAGTAAGCGGAACCTAGACACGGGAGGCGGCATATCGTCGCAGAGTGGAGGACACAGCATGGCACACAATATGGGAGATATGATGAAACAGGCCCAGCAGTTGCAGGCCAAACTGGCTCAGATTCAGGAAGAGGCCGGGAAAAAGACGGTCGAAGCCGCCGCCGGTGGCAGCATGGTCACCGCGACGGTGAACGGCAAGTTGGAGCTCGTCGCGCTGCGTATTGATCCGGCAGTGGCCTCAGCCGATGATGTTGAAATGCTGCAAGACCTCATTACTGCCGCGGTGAACGAGGGCATTCGGCAAGCCCAGAACATGATGGCCAACGAAATGGGAAAAGTTACCGGCGGACTCAAGATTCCTGGGCTGAATGCGTGAAAGAGGAAATGTGTCCAGCCTTTGCATGTCGGTTGGAGGACACGCTTCTTGAGAGCATTGACGACGAGGGATGTAAAAGAGTAAACGTATCCAGCATCTGCATCTTTATTGGAGGATACGTTTACTCTTTATGACGACGCTGACCCCCGCCCTGGCGCGCCTGGTCCAAGAGTTGGGGAGACTGCCGGGAATTGGAGAGAAAACCGCGACGCGCTTGGCCATGTTCATCCTGGGTGCGGGGCGGGATTATGTCGAAAGTCTGGCCGAGGCCATCTGGGCAGTAAAGACCGAGACTACCCTGTGCCAGGAATGTTTTGGGCTGGCCGAAGGTGATCGGTGTGCCATTTGTCGCGACCCGCAACGGAGTGCCGAGTCGATCTGCATCGTCGAAGAACCGGCCGACCTGATGGCCGTCGAGCGGGCGCACGAATATACGGGTCGCTATCATGTCCTGCACGGCGTTTTATCCCCGCTTGACGGCATTGGGCCGGATGAACTCAAGATTGCCCCCCTCCTGGACCGCCTACGCTCCGGTACGGTGAAAGAGGTTATTATTGCGACCAACCCTAATGTCGAGGGAGAGGCCACCGCATTGTATTTAGCCAAGGTCATTAAGCCGCTGGGCGTCCAGGTGAGCCGGATCGCCCACGGCATTCCGATGGGCGGTGATGTGGAATACACTGACGCGGTCACCCTCGGACGAGCGATTGAAGGCCGGCGAGAGATGTAATCCCACCTTTACTCTTATTTTTTCCTTTGCTAAAACTGCGCTGGCAATACTGCCTGGCTCTAATCCTCGGTAGCTCAATCGGCAGAGCAATCGGCTGTTAACCGATGGGTTGTTGGTTCGAGTCCAACCCGAGGAGCCAACTTCTGACTGTCCAATCTGGCGACTCGTCAGTGAACGTAAGACCCCGAGGGCTGGCCCTCGGGGTCTTGTCGTATCTAGCCTGTTAGCAAAGACTTGAGTACCCCCGTGCTTCTTGAGGTCGGATTCGTTGAACGAAGACGGCTATTTTTATATGTTCGAGTATTATTCCTTTGATTCTCTTGAAGAGAGGTCGGTCAGAGAGCTGCTGAAGTCAGCATGGACCCCCCTGCTTTTGAGCGAACATCCGGTGAATTTCCGATTCAGGCGGTCTGACCATGGAAGAGTGTTCTACGTGGTCTTCGTTGTCGAACCGGATAAGGCCCAGTCACAGAGGCCCCTATCGTCTCTCGGAATATAGTCTCATTCATAGAGTAACCTCACCGCTTAGCTTGAAACATCTGCTCTCTCCGGCCGAATGGTCATCTTCAGTGACATGGCCGCGTGTGTCCACTCGAAACGAGCGAAAGCGTTGGCCGGGCTTACAGTAGTGAAACACCCTCAAGTCGTACCGCCTTCTAATCGAAGGTGCACAGCGGCTGGGCTATGACTTTGTTACCCGGTCTTCCTTGTCCAGAGCCGTAATGCCGGTCAGCGTGATGGGTGGACGATCGGGGAATTCCGCCACAAGGCTCAACTTTCCACCCATCGCTTCGACGTAGCTGCTGAGCGTCGATATGAGCAGATCGCTACGCTTCTCGATACGCGAGACGTTTTCCTGGTTGATTCCGAGTTTCTTTGCTACCCGCACCTGTGTCTGTTTTCGCGCTTTGCGCAGGTCCCGCAAGGACATCTCTTCGGCGATCAACGCCCTCGCCCGTTGCTCCACTTTCTTCCGGCGCGCCAAGGGGAGTTGATCCAGTCTCTCCGTTAGAGTCGTCATCTTGTCCTCCTTTCATCCTTCAGCTGGTCGAGATGCGTATCGAACCTATCATCCGCCTTCTTGATCAGCTGTCTGTAAAAGCGTCTTTCACTGATGCCCGATTTGTCGCCGGCGACAAGCAGAATGGCCTTCCGCTTGGGGTCAAAGGCAAAAGCGACCCGCCACACGCCGTCCGCGGCCCGAAAGCGGAGCTCCTTCATGTTAGCGTGGCGTGATCCAGTCAGGGTGCCCACCCGCGGGCGGCCCAGTGCCGGTCCGAATGCCTCAAGAAGTTTGGCTTGTGCAAGCAACTCATCCTGCACTGCGGCGGGCAGGGCATCGAATTCCGGGTCGAAGGCCGGATCGAAATCAACTTCCCAGTCCACGTTCGCAACATGACCTAGAGTACATATGCTGTCAAGAGCATTAAGCTAGACTCGCTCTGGACCGCATCGCTTTATGTCCATCCGACACGTTCGAACAGCCTTCGAGTCGCGCATGCGGTAGCGAACTTCGCTCACCGGCTCCTCCCGAATTGCCTGGGAACATAGGGTGTCCGAGATGTCGACATCAGCCGTGGCCGACTGATCCTTGCTGGGTAGGCAGATGAAGAATCACTGCTTCGCTTGGGACGCCTTGCTACGGCGGAGCTTGGGGATGCATCCAGGTGGGTCGGGAGGTAGCTGCCACCTCGTTTTGGGTTGCCACGCGCTGCGCCGCCCCGCGCGATCCGCCGCTCAGACTTCGACGAGCTCGAGAACGATGCCGTCCGGATCCCGGAAGCAGCAGAACTTGAAGTCGCCGAAGCCCGGGAAGTGCAGCGTCTGCGGGGGCGAGAGAAACGCCACGCCCTTGTCCTTTAGATCGCCGTAGGCCGTGTCGATGTCGCCGACTTTGAGCGCGATGCGCCCGATCCCGTTGTTGCTACACTCGGGGTAAGGCCGGCCCGTCGTCGCGGGCTCGATCCATTGCTCGACGTCGATGAGCAGCGCATCCTCGTCGTCACCGAGGCGTATGAGCGCCCAGCGCATGCGACCGTTCCCTTCGTAGCCAAAACCTCTGGCGATGATGGGATCGTCGGTCGTGACCTCACCGTAGACCACGGAAAAGCCCAGCACGTCGCGGTAAAACGCGAGCGTTCTGTCCAGATCCTCTACCACGATGTTCACGTGAAATATTCCCTGCAGCATGGCTTGCCTCCTCTTTCGTTGATAATGGCCGCGGCGCACGCCTACCAGAGTGCCTATCCGCTCACGGACCGGATGGCGCGAGCCGGCTTGCGTTCGTCTGGAGAAGGGGTCAGGCGATCTCGACGAGCTGAAGATCGAAAGTCAGATCCTTGCCCGCCAGGGGATGGTTGGCATCAAGCGTGACGGTCGAATCAGAGAGACCGAGGACTGAGACCGCTATCGATTGTCCATTTTTTTGATTGATTTGGAGGCGCTGGCCAACTTTCAGTTCAACGCTATCCGGAAATTGACTGCGCTGGACCTGCGTGGTCATCTCGTCCCGATGCGGGCCGTAGGCTTCCGCAGCCGGAACGAGGACGGTTTTTGATTCCTGGGGCTGCATCCCGATGACGGCCTGCTCAACCCCGTGGAGCACTTGGCCTTTCCCAATGGTAAATTGTAACGAGTCGTTCTCCATGGAGGAGTCAAAGACTGACCCATCTTCGAGTTTCCCGGTATACTGAACGCGAACGGTATCACCGTCTTTTGCCTTAATCATGGGACTCCTCCTGAGAAGCCGACCACCGTGCGGTTTGCACGGTGTTGGATTAGGAGGAAGGCGTTTCCCATACTCACACAGCCGTGGACATACGGTAAACGCCTTCTCTCTATGGGGCTCTTCCTACCAGTTACGGTCGCCGCCATCCCTCCTCGGACCTCGTGAGCGTTCCCTCTGCGGACGGGCTTCGTTGACGGTCAACGGACGCCCTTGCAGTTCATTACCGTTCAGGCGCTCTATTGCCGCCTGCGCTTCCTCTTGATTGTCCATTTCGACAAAGCCAAATCCCCGCGATTTTCCAGAGAACCGATCGGTAATAATATTGACCGAGCTCACTGCCCCTGATTCGCCGAAGAGTGCTTCGAGTTCTTCCTGGGTGGTGTTGAAGGGAAGATTCCCAACAAAGAGTTTCATACTATTCCTTTCCGAGGGAGGAGGACCTCCTGACACGTACGAAGCCCTGAGAACCACATGAGAAGGTTCCCAGGGCTTCTAATCGTGCGAACCAGCTCAAAATCGACAGACGTGAGCGACTGTCTGCGCTACTTTTCTGATGGGACTGTATTGCTTTTTCGAGTTGAACGCAAGCGCGCGACGTGACCGCCCAGGGAGTGCTTCCATCTCTGCGGCAACTCTTTTACAGTGAAGCGCAGCACTCTACATTAGAGCGGAGGAGCATAGACTATGTTTGTCGTCACGAACCGGATTCCCGTTGCTGAGGGACATGAAGCAGACTTTGAGGATCGATTTCGGCACCGGGCTCATCTGATTGACCAGTCTCCAGGGTTTATCAAAAACCTGGTGATGCGGCCGGTCCAGCGCCGATTCAACCACCAGACGGGCGAGTGGGAAGAGAAAGAAGAGCAGGGATTTTATTTGGTCCAAACCTACTGGGAAAGTGAGCAGGCGTTTTGGGACTGGACAAAAAGCGAGTCCTTCCGCATCGCCCATAGCAACCGCCCGCCCGCGGAAATGTTTGCCGGCGCGAATGTGCTGGAAATCCATGAAGTGATTCTGAACACGGAAAAACAGGACTAAACAGGCATGGAGCAACCACACGAGCAGATAGCCGAACGCTTTCGGCGCATCATGCCCAGCGTCGAGTTCTGTTCGCTCCGCATTGTGCACGAGCGGTCAGAGTCGCTGGCGGTCCGTCAGGATGTCTTACAGCCCGTGTCAAACGGCGACGACCTGGGGGCCATGGTGACGGTCGTCCATCAGGGAGGCTGCGGCTATGCCGGGACGAGCGATCTGACTGAGGCGGGTTTAGCGCGCGCGCTCGAACACGCCAGGGGGTGGGCACAGCGCAGCGCGGCGTGTAGCGTGGTAGACTTCTCCCAGGTGGTCTTTGCCCAGCCGCAGGGTGAGTATGAGACGCCGGTGGCCGTCGCCTGGGATGCCGTGTCCCTGGCCGATAAAATCGCGCTGCTCCAGCAGGAGAACGCCCGTCTGCAAGGGGGGCTTGGGGGACCCTTCCCCCACAAAAAAAAGGACGAGCGGATTGTCGATTGGGAGGCCAGCCTGTGGCATACGGAGAGCGACACGCTCTCGATCACAAATGGGGACGCCCACACCCGCCAGCGCTGTTCCTATATCGTTCCTATGCTAAGCGTCACCGCCAACGCCGGGACAGAGACGCACACGCGGACGTTCGGCGGGCGTGGCTATTGCCGCCAGGGGGGCTTGGAAGTCCTGGAGCAAACCGGGTTTCATGCGGCCGCACCGCAGCTCAGCGCTGAGGCAGTCCAACTCCTGAGTGCGCCCGATTGCCCCGCCGGGCAGATGGACGTGCTCCTCGCCCCGGATCAAATGATGCTTCAGATTCATGAGTCGATCGGCCACCCGCTTGAGCTCGACCGCATTCTCGGAGATGAGCGGAATTATGCCGGTACCAGCTTCGTGACCCCGGATATGTTCGGCACGTATCAGTATGGCTCGGACCTGTTGAATATCACCTTTGATCCCTCCCGATCCGAACAGTATGCCAGCTATCAATTTGATGACGATGGCCAGCCCGCCCGCAAAGAATATCTGATCAAGAACGGCCGTCTGCTGCGCGGGCTGGGCGGGGTGGTCTCACAGGCGCGGCTGGGCATGCCCGGCGTTGCCAACGCCCGTGCCGATACGTGGAACAGACCGACGATTGACCGCATGGCGAATCTGAACCTGGAACCGGGACAGTCCGATTTTTCATCCATGGTCAGCGCCATTGAGCGGGGCGTGTATATGAAAACCAACTGTTCCTGGTCCATTGATGATTCGCGCAATAAATTCCAGTTTGGCTGCGAGTGGGGCCAACTGATTGAAGACGGCAAGCTGACAACGGTGGTCAAAAAACCAAACTACCGGGGAGTGTCGGCCACGTTCTGGCGCAACCTGGACAGGGTCGGCAACCTGGACAGTTATGAGGTGCTCGGCACCCCGTTCTGCGGCAAGGGCGAGCCTAATCAGGTCATCCGGGTTGGGCATGCCGCTCCGGCCTGCGTGTTCTCAGGCGTTGAGGTCTTTGGCGGCGAGTAAAAAAAGTCTATTGAGTTCGTTGAGTTCGTTGAGTCTGTTGAGTCTCGGCAGCCCCAAAGGACCCAATGACCCAAAGGACCCACAAAGATGCAGGAGTATTTCTACCAGCTTGCCGACTTCATCATCAGCCACCTGACCGGAGAGGAGCATGCGCTGTGTAATTTTGCGGCTGAGGACTCGGACTTCGTCCGTTTCAATCACAGCGCGATCCGTCAGGCGGGAACGGTGGCGCAACGTTCCATCGCGGTTGAACTCGTTGTCGGACAACGCCACGCAGCCGGGGATATCAGCCTATGCGGCGACTTTGCCGTGGACAGTCGGCGCGCCCGCGCCTTACTGGATAGCCTGCGTGCCCAGCTTCCCTATCTGCCGGAAGACCCGCACCTCTTATACGCGACCGAAGTCCAGTCGAGCGAGCATCACGGCGAAAACCGGCTCCCGGAAGAACGGGGGATGATCGTCGATGCGGTCCTGCAGGCCGGGCAGGGACGGGACCTGGTTGGCTTCTACGCCGCTGGTGGCATCCACGCGGGGTTCGCCAATTCCTTTGGCCAGCGCAACTGGTTCTCTACCTATACCTATAGTGTGGACTGGAGTTTCTATCTCAGTGGAGACAAAGCGGTGAAAACGGCGGATGCCGGCTTTGTGTGGAATCCGAACGTCTTTCAACATAAGGTCAATACTGCGGCCCAGCAACTGGCCGCGCTTTCCATGCCGGCCAAGACCATTACGCCGGGCCGCTACCGGGTGTATCTCGCGCCCTCGGCCGTGTGCGAAATCATGGACTTACTGAATTGGGGTGGATTCGGCCTCAAGGAACAAGAGACGAAACAAACGCCGCTGATCAAGATGACACAGGAGGGAGCGGAGCTACACCCTGCTGTCACGCTTATTGAGAATACGCGCGACGGAGTGGCTCCGAACTTTCAGGAGGACGGCTTTCGGAAACCGGACCAAGTCCGCCTCATCACCCACGGCCGCCGGGCAGACTGTCTGGTGTCTCCCCGGTCGGCCAAGGAATACGGCGTGGCACCCAATGGGGCATCGAGTTGGGAGGCGGCCGAATCCATTGACATGACCGCAGGGGAGCTGACGCAGGATACGCTGCTGACGCAACTGGACACCGGCATCTATATCAACAATTTGTGGTATCTGAACTATTCGGACCTTGCGGCCTGCCGCATGACCGGCATGACCCGGTTTGCCACTTTCTGGGTGGAAAACGGTGAGATTCAGGCGCCGCTCAATGTGATGCGGTTTGACGAATCGCTCTATCGCATGCTGGGGCCGAACCTGATTGGCATCACCGCCGAGCGTGACTATTTGCTCGATCCCAACACCTATCATGCCCGCTCGACAGGCAGCAGCCGACTGCCGGGACTCTTGATTGAAGACTTCACACTGACCTTGTAGGGAGAGGAGCGGGCAGGAGTTTGCCAATACCACTGTGCGGGTGACCACCTTTGGGGAGGATCCGTTCCCGCGGGACTTGAGTGGCACGTTTCCCATTCCAGACTTTCCCCGCCCTGGGGAGAACAAACGGCTGCGGTGGGAACAGTCGCTCCAGAACTTTGTCATTATTCCCTGACCACGTGCGCCAACCGCGACAACTTATGATACAGACGAGGCCGGAGAGTAGGAGGTTTTACACCCGCCGTGCAAGAAGCGAACGATCACAGACACCTGATACCTGAAGAAAAGCGCCCTGCCCTGCACCGTCTGGCCGGTTGGGTGTGCGGCATCATTGTGCTGCTGTGGACGGCGGGGATGAGCTATGGCCACGACATCACCAGTCCTCAGGAAGCCGAGCCCCCTGCCGGGCCAACGGCACGGCTGCCGCTGATAACTGTCACCGAGCGCCGTCCGGTCAGCGCGGCCACCGAAACCAGGGTGCGCGAAAAAGACTTTGCCGTCCGGCCGCATAACACAGCCTCGGAAATGCTGAATAATCTGCCCGGATTTGTGGCTGGCCAGCACGCCGGGGGCGGCAAGGCCATGCAATACTTTTTACGCGGGTTTGATAATGATCATGGCACCGACGTGGCCATCAGTGTTGACGGTATCCCCGTCAATATGGTCAGTCACGCCCACGGTCAAGGCTATGCGGACCTCAATTTTTTGATCCCCGAGGTGGTCGAGTCTGTCGATTATCGTAAGGGCCCCTATTTCGCGGACTCCGGGAATTTTGCCAACTCGGGTTCGGTCAACTTCGTGACCAAAGAGGATACCGTCGAAAACTCGCTTCGCGCCGTTGGCGGGTCTTTCAACACCATGCGCTATGTCAGCATCCTGTCGCCACGCCTCGGACCGGTGCAGAGTCTGATCGCCAACGAAGTCTACTTCACCGATGGGCCGTTCAAGCACGGTGAGAATTTTGTCAAATATAATTTCTTCGGTAAGTTTACCCTCAAGCCGAGTCCAACCGCGAAGCTGAGTCTGTGGACCTCGCTGTATACCGGAGATTGGGACGCCTCGGGCCAGATTCCACTCCGAGAGGTCAGGAGCGGACGGCTGGACCGGTTCGGTTCGCTCGACTCGACCGAGGGCGGACGCTCAGACCGGGAAAACGTGAATCTCATCTATACGGCAACCCCCAGTCCAGAGGAAAGCTGGTTTGTGCAACTCTACTTCAGCCGCTACCGCCTGCGCATGTTCTCAAACTTTACGTTTTTCAGCGGTGACCCGGTACGGGGCGATGGTATTGAACAACTCGATAGTCGTGTCCTGTTTGGTGGCCGGGCGCATTATCATCGGTTGTGGACACTTGGTACCATGCCGCTTGAGAGCACCGTTGGTTTTGAGACGCGTAACGATAATGCCGATGTCGGCTTGTTTCGGCAGCAGCGGCGACAACGCTTTTTCACCACCCAGAAAGCCGAGATCTGGGAAAATGCCTTCAGCGGCTACACCCAGCACGAGTTGTTTGTCCGCGAGTGGCTGCGCTTCATCGTCGGCCTGCGCGGGGACGTGTTTGTCTTTGATGTTGATGACCGGTCTCCGAACGAGGTGACGGACGCCCCGCAGCTCCAGGGCAATACGACCGACGGCATTGTCAGCCCCAAGGCCAGCCTGATTGTGTCGCCCTTTACCAACCCGGCGAGCCTCTGGCACCAGACCGACCTCTTTCTCAATTTCGGGATGGGCTATCATTCCAACGATGCCCGGGACGCGGTTCAGCCGGGGGGCAGCGGGCTGGCGCGCTCAACCGGCGGGGAAATCGGGGCACGCACCAGACTGTATAACCGGGTCGAGTTGGCCTCCTCGCTATGGTGGCTCGACCTGGGCAGTGAGCTGGTCTTTGTCGGTGACGAGGGCACGACCGAACAGCGGGGCCCCACGCGTCGCTGGGGCGTTGATTTTGAGGTCCGGGCCGAAGTATTGCCCTGGCTGCTGTTTGACTATGACCTGACCTATAGCGACCCCCGCTTTCGCGTCACGGGCGAGGCCATTCCCCTGGCGCCGACTTTACTGATGAACGGGGGGCTGACAGCCTACCCGATTGAGAATTTCTCTGCCGCCCTGCGGGTACGCTTCCTGGACGACCGAGCCGCCAATGAAGACCGGAGCGTGATTGCACGGGGCTATACCCTGATCGACCTGCTCGTGCGCTACCGCTGGCGCAACATTGAGGTGTCCTTTGATGTGCTCAATCTCGCCGATACCGACTGGCGAGAGACCCAGTTTGCCACGGACTCCTGTCTCCGGCGTGAAGTCGGTAGAGACCGCCGGTGTCCTCGGGACGGCAGCGGGCCGGGAATTGCCGATACCAATATAGTGTCCGGCTACGGCATCAAGGTCCGCAGTGGACTGACGGTGTTTTTCTAGCAGGGGCGAGATGGATCTACGGATGGGGCATGCGTGAGAGAAAGGTAGGGGAAATTACTGAAACGGGGCATCGTTGTCTACGCCTAACAAATGCTTCCCAACCAGTTCCGATACTCGGTCGGGATGGGCATTGATATGCAGCGGCATGGCCTGAAAGTCACGATAGCGGCGCTCAAAGGAGCCGCCCTCGCGCAAGCCGTTGCCGCCCTGGACGCGCAGGAGTAGCCGCATGGCTTCGTCACATAGCCGAATCGCTGTCATGCTATAGCCAAGCTGGCGCAGATAATCCGTCTCCGTCGGGATGATACCCGCCTCGATCCGCGCGTCCGTTTCCGCACAGCCCGTCAGGACGGCTGCGCGGGCCGAGCTGATAGCGGCTCCGGCCTGGCCGATGTTGAGTTGGACCGCCGGCCGTTCGGCGACTTTCACCCCCAAGATAGCCACCCGGCCGTTCAGCCCCCGGCAGGCTTCCGCCAACGCAGCCGAGGCAACCCCAACCGCCTGCGCCCCCAGCCACAGATCGGACACCGCAGTCCAGTCTTCACGGTAACGACGCGCGACCATAGGGTGATCCGGGTCTCGAAATTGGACCCGGAAGTCCAGGGGAAAGGACCGGATCAATGCGGCCGGAACGGTCACGGCCTCATAATTGATGTGATCGGTGGCCGAGGCCCGCAGGCTCATCGAGAGCCAAGTTGGGTCAACGGATACGCCTTGGGTATCAGTCCGGACGACGGTGAAGCGTAGCTCCGGCTTTTCGCCGGGTGATTGCGTCTCACGGTCGAGCGCAAACAAACAGGCGGCCCAATCACCATAGCGGGCGCCGGAGGCAAAACTGGCCCGGCCGTTGAGGATCAGGTCTTCGCCTTCAATTCTGCCGTGGACGCTGGTGCCCGCGCCAGCGGGGAAACTGACCCATTCCCGCTGAGCGACCATCTGCTGCAGGACGTCGCTGCCATCCGGACCGAGTTGACCGCAGATGAAGTGAAACACACACAAGTGGTTCCATAGACACCAGGCGGTCGAAGCACAAGCTCCGGCCACGGCTTCCAACTCCTGGGCGATGGCCCCGATACTGGCCTCTATCCCGCCGATGTTGCGCGTAGCCGAGGCCCGAATGAGGTCGGTGTTTTTGATGGCGCTGATCACGCCCGGATCGACGCTGCGCGTCCGGTCGGCCCGGGCGGCCTGGGCGGCAATAGCGGGCAGAATAGGCGCACACAACAGGTCGCGCTCGATGTTGAGAAAGGTCTGGGCAGGATGCATGGCTCACTCCCGGAGGTTTAGTACAGCCACGTTAGGGCGTGTGCTCCAGGGCCCACAGAATCAGGTCGGCAGTTCCCTCGTCTCCCCAGCGGCTGGAATCGAGCAGCAGGGTGTAATGGCTCGGGTCGCGCCAGTCGCCATGGTAGAAGGTGTGGACGTAATCTGCCCGCAGTTTGTCCACACCGGCAATCCGCTGTCGGGCTTGGGCGTGGTCCAGACCCTCGGCCTGGACCACACGCTCAATCCGGGTTTCGAGCGGCGCATGCAGGAACACATGCAGGGCCTGGGGATGGTGCTCAAGAATACGATTCCCGCCGCGACCCACCAGAATGGCGTTCCCCCGTTGGGCCACCTCCTCGACGATGGTTTTAGTCATGCGGACGAGTTGAGCATCGTTGAGCCAGAGGGGGGGCGGAATATCGTAGGCGGACTCGAAGCCGCCCAGGCCGAACAGACCGACCATACGTTCAATAAAGGAGTCCACCCGCTCGTCTTTTGCGTCAATATAGTCTTCTGCGACTTGATACTGCGAAGCGATCTGCCGAACGATCTCTTTTTCCCAGACCGTCCAGTTCAAACGCCGACCTACATCGCGGGCAATCAGGCTGCCACCGCTACCGTATAAATGCGAGAGAGTCAGGATGGACTTTCCCATGGTCGCCTCCTTGTTGCTCACGACACGAGGAGCAGGAGTGAGCGTATTCTAGGAACCCGGACGCGCTTTTGTCAATTCTTTCCGAAGCGTACACGTGTCCTCCGACAGACATCCAGATGTTGGACACGTGTACGCTTTATCCCCCTAGCGTTGGGACACGAACAGAAAGGCGCGGCCAACGGCCGGCTTATCCCGGATGTGTTGGCCCGGCGCCCCGAAAACGAACTCCGGGATGTCGTCGGCGTTAATATCGCCGGGCGACGCTAGCGCGTAGCCAAACATCGAACCCTGGTGCGGGTAGGGGTTGTCAAAGGTAATCAAATGGCGACCGTCGCGGCCGTTGTAGAGAAAGACTTCTCCCTGGACGTGAAACTCATCGACCTTCTGAAAGGGCGCGCTGACCAGGATTTCAGGGACTTCATCCATGTTCACATCCGGGATGGCAGACATGATCCAGCCAAACCCGGCCGCAGAGCGTGGGACTGGGTCGCGGAACGTCAGCAGGAGGGTGCCGTCCGTGCCGCTAAAGGCAAAGGCCGCCCCCTGGGCAGTGACTGCGCCGACATCCTGGTAGGGCGCGCCGATGAGCAGATCCGGGACGCTATCCTCGTTCAGGTCTCCGGCCGAGGTGACATGCCAACCGAACGATGCGCCGGCCTGCGGCTGGGGATGATCGATGGGGTACAGCAGGCTGCCATCTGCGCCGCTATACACATAAACTCGCCCCTGCGTGCTCCTGCCCTCGACAGTGGAGTAGGGTGCTCCGATAACGATATCCGGGGTGCCGTCGCGGTTCAGGTCGCCTGCCGAGTTTACCGTCCAGCCAAAGCTCTCGGCACCCGAATCGGGTGGGGGAGCAAGGGTGTGGAGGAGGGTGCCGTCGCGACCCTGAAAGACAAACGCCCGGCCTTCGTGGTCCTGGCCGTGCGCGCCCACAATGGACTCGGGAATACCGTCTCCGGTCAGATCTCCGGCGGAAGCGACGGACCAGCCAAACCCCGCGCCGGCACTTTGTTGAGGCGCTTCGAGAGAGTGGAGGAGCTGCCCATCGTGGCCACTAAAGACAAAGACTTGTCCGCTGCCGGCACGCTTGCTCACGTTGTATTCATTGCCGTCCTCGGCAGTCCAGCCAAAGACTAGCGTCTCGGCGCTCCCGGCTTCTCCCTGGCCGAAAGCGCCGATGATACAATCCGGTATGCCGTCCTGATTCACATCGCCGGCCGCGGCAACGGAAAATCCAAACGCGGCATCGGCCTGGGGATGCGGGTTGTCCAACTCCAACAAGAGCTTGCCAGTCTGACCGTCGAACACAAAGGCCCGGCCCTGGTGGTTATTCTCGTCCCAGGTTTGCTCGTACGCGCCGACAACATAGTCGGGGATCGCGTCGCCATTCACATCGCCCAGCGCTGATAAGGCAGAAGAGAAGCCGGAAAAGATCAGCCGATTCGGGGTGTCCAGGGTACGAATTTCCGGCCCCGCCCAGGTCGGGCCACACAGGAAGAACAAGACACTCAGCCACAGAAACGGAAGATGCCACATAAGGGTCCTTTGGGTTTTTAGAGTTTTGGGGGTCTTTGGAGTTTTTTGGGCCTTTTGGGTCAAGACTCAATGGACCCAATGACTCAACCGACCCAATAGACTCAACTAAGGCCCGTCGGTCATATCCTAGCCCCGCCGGACTGTCAAACCATATTTTTCCTGCCGCTCGCCAGCACATAGACTTCCGCCGAACCCTTGCGCGTCGCCTCCGGACGGGACGTTTTGACCGTTCGAAAGGCGGTGCGTAACGCCGCGACAAAAGGTTGATATTCTGCGCTCATAAAGGTTTTGAGGAATAAGCTGCCGCCGGGTTTCAGGAGGGAATCACAGCAGGTCAGCGCGGTCTGGCATAACACGCTGACGCGGGCGTCATCGGCTTCCCGTACTCCGCTGAGCTTGGGCGCCATGTCCGAGAGGACGACATCGGCCGGGCGGCCCAGGGCGGCGAGGAGGTTTTGCTGCTGCGCCGGGTCGGTGGCATCGCCCTGCATCAGGGTGACGTTGGCAAGCGGGAGGGGCTCCAGCTTGACCAGATCTATGCCGAGCACCTGCCCGGACGGCCCAACCGCCTTGGCCGCAACCTGGACCCAACCGCCCGGCCAGGAGCCCAGGTCTATGACCCGGTTCCGCGCGCGCAAAAAGCGCCAGGCACGGTTGAGTTCCAGGAGTTTATAGGCCGCACGGGAGCGATAGCCTTCCTGCTTGGCCTTTTTATAGAAGGCGTCCTTGCGTGTGTAAGCCACGAATAACGGAGCGGCTATTTGGGCGCCATGCGAATGGCACCGTCGAGCCGAATGGTTTCCCCATTTAACATGGAGTTCTCGATAATCTGGCAGGCCAGGGCGGCATATTCTGCCGGACGGCCCAGCCGTTGCGGAAAGGGGACGCTGGCCCCGAGCGCCTGCCGTGCCGGCTCGGGCAGGCCCATCAGCATCGGCGTCTCAAAAATACCCGGCGCGATGGTACAGCAGCGAATCCCGGCGCGAGACAGGTCACGGGCAATCGGCAGCGTCATGCCGACCACGCCGCCTTTTGAGGCCGAATAGGCCGCTTGCCCGATCTGCCCATCAAAGGCCGCAACCGAGGCCGTATTGATGATCACGCCCCGCTCACCATCGTCACCCGGCGCGTTGTTCGCCATATACGCGGCAGCGAAGCGAATCACATTGAACGTGCCGATGAGGTTGACCTCAATGGTTTTGCGGAACGGTCCGAGGTTGAGCGGCTCGTTGCCCTTGCCCAGGGTCCGGCCTGCGGTGGCAATACCGGCGCAATTGACCGCGACATGGACGGCACCGAAGTGTTCGACCGCCTGACTCAGGGCTGCCGCCAATTGATCGTCGTTGGTCACGTCTGCTTCGAGAAACGTGGCCCGGTCCCCGAGTTCCTGGGCAATGGCGGCGCCGTTTGATTTGCTCAGGTCAAGCACCGCTACGCTGGCCCCTCGGGCCACCAGCGTCCGCGCCGTTGCCTCGCCCAGACCGGAACCGCCACCAGTGACGATCGCCACACTCTGCTGAATATCCATATCTGTCCTCCATGTGATCTCGGTTTGTTCTGCTGGCTCAGGTCTGCCAGGGCCGAATGTAGCGTTGATATACTTTTGGCAATTCCGTGGGAAGGGATGTCACGTCTTCGAGGACCATATAGCGGGAAGGCGCACACATGTCGCGTAAATAGTCATGGCCGGCCTTGTCGATAGTCAGGCAGAAGGTCAGCACGCCGGCCTGGTCGGCCTCACGCAGCGCCATCATGGTGTCCTGAATGCCGTAGGTGGCTGAGCGCCGGTCAGTGCCATAGTCCATGTCCTGGGGAAAGCCGTCGCTGAGCAGGATCAGGAGCTTGACCCGACAGGCAATATCTTTGAGCTTTTCTAAGGAGTGGCGAATGGCCGGGCCCATCCGGGTCGAACGCTTGGGTTCAATCGCGCCAATGCGGCCCTTAATGGTTGGGGACAGGGACTCGGTGAATGATTTGACGTGATAGAATTCGACATTGTCACGGCCCTGACCGGAAAAGCCATAGACCGCGTAGGCATCACCGATCTCCTCCAGCGCTTCCGCCATCAAAACCAGGGCTTCTTTGGTGACGTCGATAATACGGCGTGGCTTGGGCTGAGGCTCCACAGGTTTTTTCTTCCAGGCAGCCAGCCAGTCGTCAGGGTCGTCCTGACCATACGTGGGCGGCAGCGGCACCACGGGTTCATCGGTTGACGCACTCATATCAAGCAGAAACAGGGCGGCAACATCCCGCTCGGTCTGCCGTTTGGTGGTGTAGACCTTGGGCGAGGGCGCAAGCCGCGCCCGGCGGTCGCTGACTGCGGTAATCACCGCATTCAGATCAAACTCCTCGCCGTCCTCAAGCCCGCGCACGAGTCGATACTGCTCGGGCCGGATACGTTGAAACTCGGCCTTGATGGCTGGGGTGAGGGCGACATAATCGCCCAGGGTCTTGGCAAAAAACTCACCCGCATCGCCGCTGAGCATAATTTCACGCAGCCGACACCAGCGCGCCCGATAATCGGCAATATGATAATCCCACTCGTCATAAAAAAAGGTCAAGGCTTCCTGCCGTTCTCTGCGGCGCCCGGTACCCACCAGCGTGCTATTCTCGGGTAAGCCGGCGTCCGGGTCGGAGTGGGCCGGCAGCTTGCCGTCCAGATCCGTAATATATAAGCCCTGCGGGTTCAGGCTGTCCGGCTTGCCCTGGCGGATGTTGAGATCTACTCCGGCCTCAAGCAGGGCTTTGAGCTCTTCCGGGGAAAGGGGCGCGCCGCCGGTATCGTCATCTTCCTCGGGTTCTAATGTCAACTGAGGTAATTCCGGCATATCTTCTGCCGGCGGCGGACTGTCATCGGTCATGTCCGGGTCAATGAGCGCATCGCCGGTCATTTTTTCAAACAGCGCCGCTTCGAACGAGGCCGGGTCCTGATCCTGGCGTTGTACCATCACCAGCGAGGACAGAATGCGCTGATACGTATCGGCTGCCCACCGGGCCGAATCATACACCGTGTGAGACGGCTGCGGGGGGAGGGTCAGAGTAGCGAAGAGTGTCCGCAGGGTTTCGGGCAGGAGCGAGGGCAGGGATATGATGTTTAACCATTCGAGGTCCGAGCGCAATCCGCGATAGGACTGGCCAACCCGGTGGGTCACGCGGCGCGTTTCCACGAGTAGAAAAAGGGCTTCGACCACCTGGGGGTGCGGGAAACAGGCAAAGAAAGCGCCCAGACCGCCGGTGGGTGGACCTGAAGCATCGCCGAGCTGGCGGACTTCCTCTGAGAGCTGTGGCCACAAGCGTTCCAGGCGAAAGTCGTAGGTGCCAAACTCGCGCCGGCCGGCCTGCAACATGGCCAGGGCGCGAAAGAGTCTGAAATTCTCCTCATATGTTGGAAAAAGGTCGATTCGAGCCGGCAAAGGGATGGCGTCTCCGGGAACGGGAAATTCTTCCAGCGCCGGCGGATAGGAGAAGAATTCCTGGCGCTCGATACCTGCCGCCCAGCCGGACAACATCTGGATATACTTACGCAACACTTCCTGGACTTCTTCCAGATTGACTCCGGTGTCGTCGTGTCGCAGGACGCGCAGGCTGGTCCGCGATTCCAGCGCAAAAAATGTCACCCCCGCTTCCGGGCGGGTGCGCCCGATGTCACGTCCCGTGGCGATCCATTCTAGCAAACGCTGCTCGCCGGCTTCCTCATAGGCTCGGGGTAAGGTCCGGACGGCCGGAGGAATGCCGGGCGCGAAATCCTGGGCCAGGGCGACCAATGCCTTACGCAGTGCCGGACGCTGGACGCTCTCAATCGCGTTGAGGCAAGGAGCCATGAGAGGAAAGAGCGAGAGTAGAGCCTCAGGGTCGGAGCGGATCACCGGTGCCAGGATGGCCAGCAAAAAAGTCCGGAGAGCGGGTGGCAACCCGGCCAGCACAGCCGAGAGTTGCGCAAAGATGGCTTCGGCCGCGGCGGGCGAATGGTTGGCCGCAGCCTGACAGTCCACTAATAATTGGAGGCGGATCTTTTCGGTCAGCTCGGCAAAGCCGCTGGGCAGTGTCGTGTAAAACGTCCAGGGGCCGGAATCCTGGACGAGCACGCCTAAGACGGCCCACTCCCGCATCTCTGCCGGGCTCAGAACGGGCAGGGCGAGCGGGGCGGCGGAGAAATAGGAGAGCGCCAGAAACTCGCCCTTCCAGCCCTTTTTCCCGAGCAACGTACTGCCGTGCCTTGCCCAGGCGTGCAGGCGCTCTGTGAGCGGAGCCGGCAGGTCCGGCAGCAACGGAGCCGAGGTCTGTAGGAATTGCGCGCCCAGGCGGCGCGAAACCTGAAGGACTTCGCAACCGACTGCGACCCACGCCTCGACCTGATCCCAGCCGAGCCGGGCCAGCGCGTCGGGGGGAATGGAAAAATACGCTACGGCCCCTTCACGCGAGGTCGGCTCGTGCCGGACAAATTGTTCACCAACCTGCACCCAGTGCGCAAACCGGTCCTCCCCAAACGCCTGCCAGGCGGCCGGGGCGTTGCGACAGAACACCTGGGCCAGGGTGAGCGAGCTATCCGCCAGCCGATCACCAGCCGCGAGCAGGGTCTCCCGGGCCGGGGCCGGCAGGGCATCGAGTTCGGCCAACAAGGCTTGGCCGCGCGGCCCGCCGAGCAAATGCCGGGTATCAAACCACAGGTTGCGAACGGATGACATGAAGGGGAGGAACTAGGGATTAGGGGTTGGTCCCCAATCCCCAATCCCTAGTTCCTAATTCTATACATAGGTCAGCCAATCCTGATATTTTGGACTGGTGCCTTTAATGACGGCATCGAAGCGGGCTTTGAGTTCTCGTGTCACCGCTCCGGGCGTTTCCCCACGGATCACCCGGTCGTCGAGCTCACGAATCGGCGTCACCTCGGCGGCCGTGCCGGTAAAAAAGACCTCGTCTGCAAGATAGACCTCGTCCCGGGTGATCCGGTCTTCTTCCAGCGGGACATCCATATCTCGCAGCAGGGTGATGGCGGTATCGCGGGTAATGCCGGGCAGGAGCGAAGACGACAGCGGCGGCGTTTTGATCCTGCCCCGCCGGACAACAAAGATATTTTCTCCCGGTCCTTCGGCCACGTAGCCGTCGGTATCGAGCAGCAGGGCCTCGTCATAGCCCAGCGCCCAGACCTCTTGACCAGCAAGAATGGAGTTCAGGTAGGTGCCGACAGCCTTGGCCTTGGTCATCAGGGTATTGACGTGAAAGCGTTGAAACGACGAGGTCTTGACCCGAATGCCCTTGAGCAGCCCTTCTTCGCCCAGATAGGCCCCCCAGGCCCAGGCCGCAATGGAAACGCGAATCGGGTTGGTCCTGGCGTGCAGGCCGCGGTCTCCTTCACCGACAAAGACCAGCGGACGGATATAGCACTCCTTGAGGGCGTTGGCCCGCACTGTTTCCAGGCAGGCCCGGATAACATCATCTTGGGAAAAGGGGATCGTGAGCCCGAGGATGTGGGCCGAGTCGAACAACCGCTCGATATGTTCGGGTAGGCGGAAAACGCCGGACCGACCGTCTTCACCCGCATAGCAGCGAATGCCTTCGAATACGCCCACACCGTAGTGGAGCGTATGGGTGAGGACATGGACTTTTGCCTCGTCCCAGGGAACGAGTTCACCGTCCATCCAGATTTTGCCGTTTTCCACAGAAACCTCCTTGCGAAAAGAAGTTTTTTGCAAATCAGAAGCCCTGGGGAAAGTCAACGGGTGGGGAAGATCCGAGTCGCCTAAAAGGGCAACTCGGTGGGCATGAACTCCTCTCTATCGAGAACAATAGCGGTCGCGGTGCTGCCTTTGCGGAGCAGCGCTATCTCGGGCGGGCCGATCACCAGGCTTTCTCCGAGAGAAAGTGAACTCAGGACGCCGGAGCTTTGGGTGCCGGTTGAGTGCGCCACATAGCCGGACCCGTTCCGGGTCAACTGACAGCGAACGAATTCCGTCAGGCCCTGCGCCTTGGAAATGTCTTCACCAAGGGTGACCTGGACGGTCGGAAAGAAGAGCTTACGATAGCCAGCCATACGGCGCAGCGCGGCCCAGGTGTAGAGATAGAAACACACCAGAGCGGAAACCGGATTGCCGGGCAGACCAAAATACGGGCGTCCGCGGAGCAGGCCGAACGTCAGCGGCTTGCCCGGCTTTTGGGCGACCCGCCAGAACAGACGCTCGATGCCAATGTCGTCCATGGCCGCTTTGACAAAATCAAAATCTCCAACCGACACCCCACCGGTGGATAACACAATATCGTGGCGCACGGCCTCTTCGAGCGCGGCGCGCGTTTCTTCCAGGCTATCGCGGGCAATGGCCAGGGGAACGGGCTGACCGCCGGCCTCACGCACGGCCGCGGCCAGCGTGTAGGCGTTGGAGTTCACAATCTGACCCGGTTGCAGCGGGACATCGACTTCGGCCAGCTCATTGCCCGTACTCAAGATGGCGACCCTGGGGTGCTGATGCACCAGCACAAAGCTGCGGCCGACCGAGGCCAACAGCCCGATATCCGCCGGACGCAGGACACGACCCGACGTGAGAATCGTCTGGCCGGGTTGGATGTCTTCCCCGCTCGCGCGGATATTATTGCCTTTGGGACCGGCCTTGCGAATGAGTACCTGGCCCTGTTGTTCCTGGGTATCTTCGACCTTAATAACGCTGTCGGCGCCCGGAGGAAGGACGGCGCCGGTCATGATTTTACTCGCCGTCCTGGGTTCCACCGTTTTGGTTGGCACGGCGCCGGCTTGAATGACTTCCAAGACGGGCAGCGCAACGGGCTGGTCGGCCCGGGCGGACTGAATGTCGTCATGTCGAACCGCATAGCCATCCATGGCTGAGTTTGTAAACGGCGGCACTTTGCGGACGGACTCGACCCCCTCAGCCAGGACCCGTCCGGTTGCTTCAAACAGGCTGATACGCTCACCGGCCAGCGGAGAGACGGTCTCCAGAATTTGGGTCAGTGCCTCGTGGACGGAGATCATACGCATACCCTCCGATAAAGAGTAAACGCGTCCAGCATCTCATGTCTATTGGAGGACACGTTTACTCTTTCAAGTCTGTTTGAGAGCCTTACAATGCACCTGCCTTGACGCGCTCCTGTAAGCGCCGGTCTTTGTCCCGGGTCTTTTCAACCAGTTCGGCTTTGAAGGCCTGGAACCGTTCTAGCAGACCCGTGTTGCTGGTTGCCAGTATTTGAATGGCCAGCAGACCGGCGTTGCGGGCACCATCAATGGCGACGGTCGCTACCGGCACGCCGGCCGGCATCTGGACAATCGACAGGAGTGAGTCTTGTCCGTTTAGGGCCGCGCTTTTGATTGGTACGCCGATAACCGGCAGGGGGGTATGGCCGGCAACCACCCCCGCCAGATGGGCGGCGCCCCCGGCTCCGGCAATGATGACCTTGAGGCCTCTTTCGTGCGCCTGACTCGCATAGTCGGTGGCATCGTGCGGGGTCCGGTGGGCGGACAGGACGCGGATCTCATACCCAACCTCAAACTCCTCACAGACTTTGGCCGCTTGTTTCATCGTCTCGAGGTCTGAATCGCTACCCATAACAATACCGATCTGGGGGGTCATGCTTACTCCTTTCCATTCCGATCAACGAGCGCTTCCAATATCTGCTCCAGGTGCACACCGCGAGAGCCTTTGACCAACATGAGTTGCGGCCCGTCAACCTGCCGCACCAGCGCATGGACACACGAGGCGGCGGCTGTTGCATCGGGGAAGACGTGGGCCGGGAGCCCGGCCTGAACCGCGGCATCGGCAAGCTGCGGGGCGTACTGACCAACCGTCACCAGAGCGTCCGGGACGGGTTTGAGCCCGGCGACATAGGCCCCGATCTCCCGGTGCCGCAACTCGCCGACCGCTCCCAGTTCGAGCATATCGCCCAAGACGAGGATCAACCGCTCGCCAGTATTCCGAATCGTGTTGGCGGTCTGGAGCGCGTGCTGCATGGAGGCTGGGTTCGCATTATAGCAGTCGTCCAGCCCGGTCAGTTGATAGGCCGGCACACTGAACGGGGTGAGACGGCGGGGGGCACCCTGGGCGGTCCGCAGCGTTGCGCAGGCCGTCTCAAGGTCCAAACCGTTCTCCAGCACTGCGGCAATAGTCGCGAGGGCCGCGGGGACGCAGTGGGAGCCGATAAGCGGCAGTTGTACCTGTCGGCACTGTCCCAGGGCGTGCAGTTCAAAACTCGTCCCCGTCCGTGACACCTGAATCTGCGCGGCCCGCACCTGATTGGCGGGCTGTTCGCCAAAGGTGACAATCCGGCACCGGGCCTGGCGCTGGACGGCGGCCAGCAGCATAGGGTCGTCGCCATTGATAATGACCACCCCGTCAGGCGGCAGGGCGGCGAGCAGCTCGATTTCGGCTGCCAGCACTCCGGCCAAGTCGCCGAGCGTCTCGGTGTGTTCTTCGCTAATGGTGGTAATGACACCAATATGGGGCTGGGCGAAACGGCCCAGCGCGGTGAGTTCTCCGGGGCCGCTCGTTCCCATTTCCAGAACCAGAAAGTCGTCCTCCGGCGCGGCGCGTAGCAGAGTCAGCGGCAGGCCGATGTGATTATTCAGATTCCCCTGGGTCGCCCAGGTGGGTCGTTGGGCGATAAAGACCTGGGCCATCAGCTCTTTGGTCGTTGTTTTGCCGTTGCTGCCGGCAATGCCGATCACCCGTGCGGCAAGCCGCTGGCGGTGCCATGTGGCGAGGTCTTGGAGGGCGGTCAGCGGATCGGGGACTTCGATCCCGGTAGCACCGTCGGGTTGTCCGACCGGGAAAGCCGGCGAAAAAAGAAAGCCGGCCGCTCCGCCTTCCACCGCAGCCGGGATATAGCGATGGCCATTGACCCGCTCCCCGGCGAGCGGAACGAACAGTGCCTGGGGTACGATATGGCGCGAATCAATGCTGACCGAGGTAAAGAGTGTGTCCGGGCGACCCCACCTGAGCGTGCCTCCGGTGGCGGTGCAGATGTCGTGCGCGCGCAGTGAAACTCCCACAATGGGCTAACTCTATCGAGGCGGCCTGGGCGTCGCAAGCGCACAGGTGCGGAGTGTTTCTCCGGGAGACGGTGTGCTCCGTTGCTCTCCTGGGCGCGGCGTGTCACCATGCGCGTATGAGCCAGCGGGAAGAACAGGCCAGGACGATTGTGCAGATGCTGCACCGACATGGCCATACGGCTTATTTTGCCGGTGGCTGTGTGCGGGATCGCCTCCTTGGCATTCCGGCCAAAGACTTCGATATCGCCACGGATGCCCGGACCGCCGAGATCCGGAAGATATTTTCGCAGACGATCCCGGTCGGGGCGCAGTTCGGCGTTATCCTCGTTGTCCTGGAGGGTGTTCCCTATGAGGTAGCAACGTTTCGGGCGGATGGGGCCTATCATGATGGCCGTCACCCGGTAGCGGTCCGCTTCAGCACGGCCCGTGAAGACGCGCTGAGACGTGATTTCACGATTAACGGCATGTTCTTTGACCCGCTGACGGACACGGTTATCGATTATGTGGACGGGCAGGCAGACCTGCACAACCGGATCATTCGGGCCATTGGGAAGCCGACGGCGCGTTTTCACGAGGACCGCATACGCCTGCTGCGAGCCGTCCGCTTTGCCGCCCGGCTGGGCTTCGCTATTGAGCCCGAGACCTGGCGGGCCGTGGGCCAGTTCGCTCCGACGCTGACCGACATGGCCTGGGAGCGGATCGGCGACGAGGTGGTGAAACTCCTGACCGAAGGAGGTGCACGCCCGGGGATGGGATTGTTGGCGGAGTCAGGCCTGCTGGCGGCCGTGCTGCCCGAGGTTCTGGCGCTACGCGGGGTGGCTCAGTCACCCGATTTTCATCCCGAGGGCGATGTATTTATTCACACACTGTTGGTTCTGCACCATCTCGACGCTCTGGTGCAGCCGAGCGAGGGCCTGGCCCTGGGAGCGCTGCTCCACGATATCGCAAAACCACGCTGCCAGCGGCGGGCCGGAGAGCGCATTACCTTTCACGGTCACTGCGAGTCCGGTGCGGAGATGGCGGTCGATATCTGTCAGCGTCTGAAACGCTCGCGCGCGATCTGGGAGCGGGTAGCCTTCCTGGTTAAAAACCACCTGCGGCTGCTCGACGCGCCCCGCATGCGAGCGGCGACGCTCAAACGCTTTCTACGTCTCGACGGTATTGAAGAACTCCTGGAGCTCGCCCGCCTGGACGCCCTGGCGTCGCACAGCAATCTTGAGGCGTATACATTCTGCCGCCAAAAACTGCTCGCGCTCGACCCCGAGGAACTGCGCCCGCCCCGTCTGTTGAGCGGCCGGGACCTGATCCAGCTCGGATTTCAGCCCGGTCCGCAGTTCTCCACTATCCTGAGGGCGCTGGAGGAGGCCCAGCTCGAAGGCCGGGTACGCACTCGACAGGCCGCGCTCTCCTGGGTGCACCAAAACTGGCAGCAGCCCTAAGAAGTCTGAGCGGTGTGCTCCGACGGAGGGAGCGTCAACGGCAGGGCGACCCGGACCGTGGTTCCGTGATTGACCTTACTCTCGATCCGAAGTGCGCCGCTATGGGCCATCACAATATGTTTGACAATGGCAAGCCCGAGGCCCGTTCCCCCCAACTCACGTGAACGGGCTTTATCCACCCGGTAAAAACGCTGGGTCAGGCGCGGGATATCGGCTTCCGGGATACCACAGCCGGTATCGGTTATGACAATCTCCAGCCAGTCCCGGGCGCCGTTGCCTATGACATCAGAAACGCTGGTATCAGGCGCCTCATGATCGTACTCTGCCGGAGCGGAATGCCCCCACCATCCTTGTGGTGCCCCCGTGTCGTCACGTGCAGAGTGCAGCGCCGCGGAGACCGTGACCTGACCCTGAGCGGGCGTATATTTGACCGCGTTGTCAATCAGGTTGATCAAGACCTGATGCAGGCGATCCCTATCTCCTCTCACGGTGGGCAGGGCGGGCGGGAGATGGTGAGAGAGGGCGATATTCCCCCGCAAGGCTTTCTCCTGGATCACATCAAACGCTTCCTGGACGAGTTCAGGGATATGGAGTTCCTTCCGGTGGAGCTCGGCCTGCCCCAATTCCAGGTTGGATAAGGTCAACAGGTCGTCTATGAGGCGGCTAAGACGTTCCGAGTGCCGGTCAATAATCGTGAGAAAGCGGGTCGCGTGCTCGGGGTCGTGGAGGGCACCCGTGAGCAGGGTTTCCGCATAGCCCTTGATCGCGGTGAGCGGGGTGCGAAGTTCGTGCGACACATTGGCCACAAAGTCTGCCCGGATGGATTCGAGCTGTTTGATCGGGGTCAGATCGTGACAGCTTAACACATACCCGCTGGCTGGTGGGCGGCTTCCCTGAGGCCCCCCATACTCTCCGCTGTGGGGCAGGCGCAAGACGCTCACGGCGAGCTGTCGCGGCTCCCGGCCCTCGACTTCGATTTCCTGGGTGACTCCCTCAGCCGATTCGGCGGACAAAAGCTGATGCAGAACAGGGTGGCGGGAAAATTCCTGAAAGGGCCGGCCCTGCCAGTCTTCCGTTGGGTCCAGACCAAACAGATGCAACGCGGCCGGGTTCCAGCGCACAATGTTGCCCTGCGGATCAAGCACGACAATGCCTTCAGCCATGCTGTGGAGCAGGGCTTCGAGTTCTTTCTTTTCGTCTTGGAGCTGCTGAACGTGTCGGCCTTGCGTCGTGAGGAGTCGGGAGAGCTGGTACTCGATAGTACCCAGCACGTCATTTTCACGGACAGGGAGAGCAGGGAGAGGGGCTTGGTCCGGGGTCACAGAAAGAAAAGCGCTGAGCGCGCTCAAACGCCGCCGCAACTGTGTCCGCTGACGCAATGCGATGCCCAGCGCGACAATGCCACAGATCAGGGCTGCATACCAGACCCACTGCGGACGAGCGTCCACGGGAAGGGACAAAAAGAGATGGAGGAGGAGCAGGGCCAGCAGAGCCAGGCCAACCGGAAACAGAACGGCAAAGGTAATATTATCTCTCACACGAGGGTGCTGCGTTGCTTCCGGTAGCGCGGCTAGGCCTCAAGCGCTTCCGGGTTAAATTTATACCCAACTCCACGCACGGTGAGGAGCAGACTCGGGTTGGCATCATCTTGCTCAATGCGCTTCCGTAGGCGACGGATATGGACGTCGATCGTGCGGGGCTCAATATAGACGTTATGCCCCCACACCAGATCGAGGATTTGGGTCCGGCTGAAAACGCGGTTCGGAGACTGGACAAAAAATTTGAGCAGTTCAAACTCACGCAGACCAAGTTCGAGCGGATTGCCATCGAGCTTCACCTCGTAGGTATCGTAATCGATCTGGAGCCGGCCACGGGCATACATCTGGTGCGGCTGGTCTGCAGGCGGCCCGTAGGTCCGTCGCAGGACAGCTTTGACCCGAGCGACGAGTTCGCGCGGACTGAAGGGTTTGGTAATGTAGTCGTCCGCTCCCATTTCGAGGCCCAGAACCTTATCGACCTCGGAGGCGCGCGCCGTCAGCATCAGAATCGGGACGGTGGCCATCTTGTCTTGTGCGCGTAAAGTTCGACACACCTCAAGGCCGGACAGGCCGGGCAGCATAAGGTCGAGAATAATAAGCGCCGGCCGTTCAATAGCAGCAAGACGCAGACTCACTTCACCGTCACTCGCTTCAAGGACGGTAAAACCTTCGGCTTCCAGATGATATCGAACCAGGTCGCGGATGTCTTTTTCATCTTCAATGATCAGCACTTTCCGCTTGGGCTCCGCCGCCTCCGCTGTCTGCTGTTGTCCTGCCATAACCTCCTCGGTTTTAGACTGACTCGGGTAAGGGCGAGAGGTGGCGTATGCTCTTGCCCTTTGCCAGATAGATCACCATCTCGGCGATATTGGTGGCGTGGTCCGCCACCCGCTCAAGGTATTTGGCAATAAACAATATCCGCATGGCGCGGGGGGCGTATTCGGGTTCCTGCCGCATCTGAGACAGCATGGTGTTGAAGATCTGCGCGGTTAAATCATCGATCCGGTCATCGCGCTGACACACACTCAGGGCCAGGTCGGGCGCCTCAACCACAAAATCGCCGAGTTTATCTCCGAGGGTAATACGCGTATCGGAGGTGGCGGTGACATCAGTGGAGGACTGCAAGAAAGCGTCGAGACTATCGCGCAGCATGGCCCGGGCGCCCTCGGCCATTTCGGGTAATTCGGGCCGCGGGGCAGGGGGCGCTTCCTGATTGAGTTCGATCGCTCGCTCACAGATATTCTCGGCGATATCGCCGATACGCTCGAGGTCGGTTGAAATCCGCAGACTGGTGGTAATAAAACGCAGATCCCGCGCGGCCGGCTGATGCAGGGCAAGGAGACGGATGCAGGCCTCATCAATGGCGACATCAAGATAGTTGACCATATGGTCACGCTCTATGACCTCATGGGCGGTCTGCGAGTCGCGCTCGACGAACGAGTTGAAAGCGTCTCCGATCTGCTTTTCAACCAGCCCACCCATTTCCAACACCTTGGCCCGAAGCTGCTGGAGTTCTTCTTCGTATTGGCTATCCGTATGAAGTGGCATACTCCCTCCGCTTCTAGCCGAATCGGCCGGTAATATAGTCTTCCGTGGCCTGTTTTTCCGGGGTGGTAAATAGTTTTTCGGTCTTCCCGAACTCTATCAACTCACCCAAATACATAAAAGCGGTGAAATCCGAGACCCGTGCGGCCTGCTGCATATTGTGGGTGACGATGACAATCGTATACTGCTTTTTCAGCTCATGGATAAGTTCTTCAATTTTTGTCGTGGCAATCGGATCCAGGGCGGAGCAGGGTTCATCCATCAGGATAACTTCGGGCTCAACCGCAATGGTCCGGGCGATGCACAGGCGTTGGTGCTGCCCACCGGATAAACCCAGCGCATTGTCGTGCAGCCGATCCTTGGCTTCTTCCCACAGCGCCGCGCTGCGCAGGCTCTTCTCGACAATGTCGTCGAGCTGCGCCTTGTTGTGAATTCCGAGCACACGCGGCCCGTAAGCCACGTTTTCGTAGATGGTCTTGGGAAAGGGATTCGGCTTTTGGAACACCATGCCGACCCGTTTGCGCAACGCGGTGACGTCCAGGGTTTGATCAAGAATTTGGATGCCACCCACGATAATACTGCCGCTGGTCGTACAGCCATCGATCAGGTCGTTCAGACGGTTCAGACAGCGCAGCAGGGTGGACTTCCCACAACCCGACGGGCCTATGAAGGCCGTCACCTGGCCTTTGGCGATATCCATATTGATGTGCTTGAGGGTCTGGGTCGTGCCGTCGTAGCTAAGACACACGTCCCGAATTTCGACTTCCACAGTGTTGCGCGTACCAAGTGCCGTAGGGTCATGACCGTTGCCCGAATCCGGTCGTGGCGGCAAGGTGACGGCATGGCCGACTGGGGATTTTTCCTGGCTTTCCATGCTAATCCTCCCTTTAGAAGGCGCCAAAGCGTAGGCGGCTGCGTAAGCGGTTCCGAATCGCAATCGCAGCCAGGTTCAAGGCAATGACAATCACAATCAGCAGCAGGGTCGTCATAAAGACCATGGGCTTGGCCGCCTCGACATTCGGCGACTGAAAACCGACATCGTAAATATGAAACCCCAGGTGCATAAATTTCCGTTCCAGGTGAAAGAACGGCCAGTGGCCGTCAACGGGCAGGGTTGGGGCCAGTTTGACAACGCCGGTGATCATCAGCGGAGCGACTTCCCCGGCGCCGCGGGCCATGGCCAGAATAGTCCCGGTCAGGATCCCCGGCAGCGCGCCGGGAATCACGATTTTTTGCAGGGTCTCCCATTTGGTCGCGCCCAGCGCCAATGAGCCCTCCCGCCACTCTGTTGGGATGGCGGACAACGATTCTTCTGTTGCGACAATAACCACCGGGACGGTCAGCAAGGCCAAGGTCAACGAAGCCCACAGAATCCCGCCGGTTCCATAGGTCGGGGTGGGGAGAGAATCCTGGTAGAAGAGCTGGTCCAGCGACCCGCCGATCACATACACAAAAAACCCGAGGCCAAAGACGCCAAACACAATCGAGGGCACGCCGGCGAGGTTGTTGACCGCAATCCGGACGGCGCGAACCAGGGGACCCTGCTTGGCATACTCGCGCAGATACAGGGCGGCAACTACGCCAAAGGGGACCACCACAATACTCATGATGATGACCATCATGACCGTCCCGAAAATAGCGGGGAACACGCCGCCTTCGGTGTTTGCCTCGCGCGGGTCTTCCCAAAAGAATTCCCAGAAGCGCGTCACATACAGGCCGAGGCGTTCCAACCAGTTCATATTATTGGGCAGAAAGCCGCGCACCACACCGGCAATGGCCAGATCTTTCTCTTTGCCGTTAATGTCCTGTACAGTAATGTGATAGCGTGAGTTTTCCTGGTATAAGGCCGCGAGTTCTTGGGCCTTTTCCTCATAGACCTGTTGCCGGGAGGCTATTTCCTGCTCAAGGCCGGCGACTTTTTCGGCGGCCCGGGTCGGATCGGTGTCCCGGCGTTGCGTCCGCTTGACCTCAATGCGCAGTTGTTCGAGGTCGTAGTTAATATCCCCGATATCCTTCTTTTCGATGGTGTGGATATCATCCAGCGTCGCTTGCGTCCTGGCGTGGAGTTCGAGGAACTTTGGCCAAGCCTGGTCAAAGCCCTCGGCGACGATTTCGCCGTCCTGTCGCACCGTGGTGAGAAAGCCGAAAAACGGACCCCATTCATACCGTTCCAAATAAATCACCTGCTCGGGAAACGCATGCCCGGTCATCAGGCTGTCATCCACCCAGCGAAAATCGGAGCCGTACAGGTCGCGGTTGGCGACCTGGAATTGCGTCCGGTAGTATTCCCGGACGTCTCCGGTCTGTTGCGGAATAGCCTCCTGAGCACGGACCGCCCCCAGGAGCTTTTGTCCATTCTGAAGGTCAACGGCTCTGAGTTGATCGGGCCAGAAGAACCCGAGCGCATTGGCCCCAACGATCCAAATGAGGGCAGCGATCATAAGCAGACTGAAGGCCAGGGTTCCCCCTGTCATCCAGATGAAAGGGTCGCCGCTGCGTAGAAAACCTTTGAACATGCCACCCCCTGATGCGTGCGGCGCCACGGACGCCGAAGAATTAGATACGGCCATAACGATCTCGTAAACGCTGGCGGACAACTTCCGCCGCGGTATTGACCAAAAACGTTAAAATAAAGAGGAGCAGGGCGGCCAGGAAGAGGACGCGGTAGAGCGTCCCGCCGTGAGGCGCTTCCGGGATTTCCACCGCGATATTCGCCGATAAGGCGCGGAAGCCCGTAAAAGGATCAAAATCCATGACGGGCGTATTGCCGGTGGCCATCAGGACAATCATGGTTTCTCCAACCGCCCGGCCAAAGCCGATCATAATCGCCGAGAACACACCCGGGCTGGCCGTTGGCAGCACGACCCGCAGGGCGGTTTGCCAGCGCGTCGCCCCAAGCGCTAACGAGCCTGAAATAAGATGCTGGGGCACGTTGGAAAAGGCATCTTCACATATGGTGTAGATAATGGGGATAACGGCAAAGCCCATCGCAAAACCCACAACCAGGGAGTTGCGGGGGTCGTACCGCACCCCGGTGGTGTCGTACAGCCATTGGGGAAAGTCACCGGCGAAAAAGGCCGCCTCAAGTGGGTTGTCAAGCAGGACACACACATAGATGGTGAGCATGAGCAGCGGGCCCAGAAGCACGAGTTCCGCGCCCGGCTTCAGGCTGCTGCGAAATCCAAGGGGCAGCAGCCGCCAGGCAAATGAGGCGCCCAAGGTCACCAGGGGCAGTGCAATAAACAGCAGCAGCAGGGCGGGCACCATGTCGGCCACCAGGGGCGCCAGCCACAGACCGGCGAAAAAGCCGAGCACGACGCTGGGCAGGGCGGCCATCACCTCAACCGAGGGCTTAACCATATTGCGTAGGCGCGGGTGCATGAACTGGGAGGTATATATCGCGCCGCACAAACTGAGGGGAATGGCTAGCAGCAGAGCGTAAAATGTTCCTTTTAAGGTCCCGTAGGCCAGTGGGGAGAGGCTGAATTTCGGCTCAAAATCGTCCGTTCCACTGCTGGACTGCCAGGTATAGTCCGGGGCGTCATAGCCCTCGTACCATATCTTCCCGAACAGGGCCGAGAGGGTGATCTCGGGATGAGGGTTGTCAACCGCCCAGTTGTACAGCTGGCCTTCTTGATTGAGAGCGATGATACCATTTGTCCGGGGGGCATAGGCGAGCTGCGTAATCGGGCTGCCGGTTGTGTCACGGCTCAACATAGTGGCTTCAGTGGTGGAATACTGTATACGAACCGTGCCGCTGGTATCGCCGGTCACGAAGCCTTTATTCCGTGGAGAGGGGGAGATGGTCGTGATGGCTGCGTCGTGGGACTGCATGACATGAATTTCACGGAAGGGAAGTTCGGCCGGATTGTCCTGATCGCGCACCTGGAACCAGACACTCACCCCCCCGGCGCCATCTCCCATGACCAGAGAGCGGTCGCCAATCAACCAGGCCATTACCCGAACGGGAGCCCGCTCCTGACTCCGCAAGCGCGGCATGACCTGGGGCGTGGCGGCGTTGCGAATATCCCAATGGATCACTTCGCCGGTTTCTAACGCGGCAAAGACGTTCCGCTGTTCCGCATCCAAGGTCAACGCTGTCGCGTCCGCATCCAGCGCAGCTGAGAGCTCTGTGCGGTGTTCCGATACTTGGGGTTCGCCTAAGAACGATTCTTCGATTGTCCGGGACAGAAAGAGGAGGGTGCGTGGGCCGAGCAGGGCGGCCAGGGTCATCTTCTCCTCGTCTTCGCTGGTACTCTGATAAGCCAGAGCACGAATAGCACGGCCCTGCGGGTCGAGGACAATCGCCTCGTCTTCCGTGACCTGAGGCGTGCTGATGCGGGTCTTGCCCTCAAACGAGACCGGGAAGGAGATCGTCAGGGGAATAACGACACCGTCAGCGGTTCCGAGCGCGGCGGTGTGGGTCAGGTTGCGATAGTGGACCGCAGTGATCCGTCGTCCCTGCAGGGCTTGGATCTCATAACGCTGGAGGAGGCGGTTGTCTGAGAGGGAGAGAAAATCAACCGTTCCCGTCTGGGTAATGGTGTAGGCGATCTCTCGATATTCATCGATGCCCAGAGCCAAGACATCCGTATGAGGCCCGTTGCCGACCAGATGAGTCAACGGAATTGGCGGGGTCTCAAGCTCCGCAGTGGGTGCCTTCCAGAGGGGTAAGGTTTCGGCCACGATCACAAAGAGAATAGCGGCAATACTCAGAATAACGGCAAAGCCACCAGCAGTGATCAGGATAGTCGCAGCCTTATCAACCAGCTTTTTCCGCTGGAGTCGGCTTTTATCTTCAGTCGCCGAGAGACGGACGCCGACCGGCTGCGCTCCGTTTGCGGCCGGCAGCGATGACGGTTGGGATGGACGTTCCTGCGTCTCCGGCATGATAGACCTACCTTATGCTATTCTGCGAACAGGGCAAGCGGCGAACGTGAACAAAGAGGGAACGTGTCCAGCCTTGTACCTGCTATTAGAGGACACGTTTCCTCTTTCAAAGAAGGGCGGGGGAGTCCCCCACCCTTCTGTTACTTCATCCTGGTTCGAACGTGTGCGTAAGAGGGCGCTTATTCCTCCATTGCCGCTCGATCTTCATTCACCAGCTTGGCAGACATTGGATAGTAGCCGTCCTTGACCACGATCTCTTGTCCTTCTTTGCTCAGGACAAACTTGAGAAATTCCTTGGTCAGGGGATCGAGCACCCTGTTCGGTTCTTTGTTCACATAGACATACAGGAAACGGGACAGGGGGTACTTCCCGCTGGCCACGTTCTCGTAGGTGGGCTCGACATAGTCGCTGCCCTCTTTGACCAAGGGGATGGGGCGCACGCCCGAGGTCGTGTAGCCGATACCGCTATAGCCCGCGCCGTTGCGGTCTTCACTCACACCTTGAACCACGGAGGCTGAGCCCGGCTGCTCCTTCACCGTATCCTTGTAGTCTCCCTTGCACAGCGCAACCTTCTTGAAGAAGCCGTAGGTGCCCGAGGCGGAATTCCGGCCGTACAGGCTGATCGGAGCTGAGGCCCAGTTTCCTGTCAGACCCAGGTCGCCCCAGGTGGCAGTATCTAGAGGTGCGCCACATTTGCGGTTTTTCGAGAAGAGGGCATCGACCTGCTGAAGGTTGAGGCCCTGGACCGGATTGTCCTTATTGACAAAGACGGCCAGTGAGTCGAGCGAGGTACGAATCGGGGTCGGTTTGTACCCGAACTTCTTCTCAAACTCGTCCATTTCTTTGCTCTTCATAGCACGGGACATGGGACCGAGTTGGGCCGTGGCTTCAATCAGGGCCGGGGGGGCCGTGCTTGAGCCTTTGCCTTCGATCTGGACGTTCACGTTGGGATAGACTTTTTTAAACCCTTCGGCCCAGAGGGTCATCAGGTTGTTCAGCGTGTCCGAACCGATACTGTTCAGATTGCCCGAGATGCCGCTGACCTTTTCATAGCTGGGCAGGTCGGCATCGACCTGAATCGTCTGAGCGTTTGCCACCGAGGCGCTCAGCGCCACGGCTCCACACAGGGCCAGTAGTTTTCGCATTTTCATACTCTCTCCTCTCTAGGGTTTAGAAATCCACCTGAAAACGTGCCTGGACGATGTCGGCGTCGCCGCAGTGATCGCCCATGTCGCCTTTGTAGTAGCAGTCATCCTCGTCCAACATGGCCCGCACGTAGTTGAGCATGATGCGCACGTTGGGGTTGAGATACCAGTTGACGCCAAAGGTGAAGTTGCTCAGCTCGCCGCCGTTCATGTCCTCGTCGTTCAGGTCCAGTATCGAGTAGCGGGCCGCGAGTTCCAGGGCTCCGTAGCCACCCTTCCAGTCGAAGTTTTTCTTGGGCTTGACGCGGTTGAAGGCGCCGCTGGAGGTCTTATAGGGCCGGTGCTCTCCGGTCAGGAAGAAGCTGCCGAAGATGTAGTAGCCGTTGTAGTGGAGATCCTCACCTGTGGGCCGGTCGGCCAGGGCGCTCATCCACTCGAACTGGAGCGAAGCCGGGCCGTAGACCAGGGCCACCTCGGGGGCGAAATAGTCCACGTCCTCGACGTGGAACCGTGGGGTTTCCACCAGGCGGGGGCCGAGGTGGGCTTCGGGCCGCTGACGGAAGCGAATCCGTTCGTTCTCGTCGTGGAAGGCGTGGCGGTAGGAGAGGCCGAGGTGGACGAGCTGCCGGCCCTTTTCCACATACCAAGGCAGCATGGTCAGCCGGGTGGTGGCGTTATAGGTCCCGCTGTTGCCGAAAGTCGAACTGGTGTCGGCCGGGTTGCCCTGGCGGAAAAAGCCGAATGCCGCGGTGGCGCGCTTGTCCATAAAGGAGCGGTTGAGGCGCACACCGAGGTTACGGCCGCTGGAGAACACGTTGGGCAGCGAGCGCTCCATAAAGGTGATGTATTTACTGCTGGTCAGCTCTTCGAGCGAGAACGGTTCCTTGAAATGGCCGACCGTGAAGTTCCCGGCCATGGGGACTTTCTTGATCTGAATATAGGCGTCCTTAAACGGGTCAGAACTGGCAAAGTCGTACTGAAACTTGTACTTGATATTGCCGTAGACGCTGCCTTCCATGAAGAAGCGCGCCCGCCGGAACTCGCTGCCGTCGCCGATGCGGCCAAACTGCCGGCGCAGTTCCTCGTCGGTGCTGTAGACGGCCCAGTCGTTCATGATCCGACCGCCGACCTTCAGCTTGAATTTGCCATCGGCCGAGTCGAGCCGCAGACCGCTCTTCCAGTAAGCAGCCAGAAAGTTCTTCTTGCCGACGTTTTTCTCTAAGCCTTCGACCTTTTGACTCAGGCCCGAGGCGGCTTCAACCTTCTCATCCTCGGATTGGGCTTTAATCATCAGATCGCGGTACTGCTGCTCGCTGATCTGCCCATTGGCTTTGAGGATATCCAGGATTTCTGCGGCCACATTCTTGGCCTGGGCTGGTCGTGCCAGCAGCAGCCCGGCCGCAACGAGGCCGACGCAGAACGCTAATCCCAATCGTCTCATATGGTATGTCTCCTCCTCCAGTGTTGAATTCTTGCTCTGACGTTTCTCCAGTACCTCGGTTGACGCATATATGCCGTTTCCGCAGATCACCCCCTCTCGTGTGGGCCGGAGGTGAACAAGGTAAGTTCGCACTGTTACAAGAGAGTGACAGGGCCGTTATGAATGCGTGAAAATCCAGGTCGGGTATGTATCGACGAGGTTAGCCGATTGCCTGACAGCCTGCGGGTCTCGACTTGTTCAAAGCGGGGGAGAGCTGCCGGTGGACAAGCAGACAGAGTTCGGAAATGGAAAATGGCTTGCTTAAACAGTGGTGTACGCCGCTATGTTGCAGTTCTTTTTGCTGCCGCTGGGAAGCAAGGGCGCTCACCACAATAATCGGGATCTGACGAACGCGCGCATCTGGATACCGGCGGATATGTTCGAGAACCTGCCAGCCGCTTTTCAGCGGCAGCAGGAGGTCTAACGTCACCAAGTCGGGTCCGAAGGATTCAACCCGCATGCAGGCCTGCTCTCCATCTTCGGCGATTTCGACGCAGTAGCCTGCCTGCTCCAGATTATAGGCAATCAGGTGAGCAATACTGGGCTCATCCTCCACTACCAGAACTTTTTTCAACAGCGCGTTCCCTCCTTACGGCCAGAGGGGATAGTAGGAATGTGAGATTGCAGGCATATGGCAAGCCTGTGAAAAAACAATGATTTTCAGTGCTGCTGCACGGTGGTTTGCCCTTCCTGAGGTGATACTCCCTGAGCGGATTGGAGGGTAGGAGCGGGGGCGGTCGAGGCAAACCAGCCCTCGGTGCGCTGGCAGAAGCGCACCAGCAGCAGCATCACCGGGACCTCGATGAGCACACCCACGACGGTCGCCAGGGCGGCTCCGGATGACAGCCCGAACAGCATGGTTGCCGTGGCAATGGCAACCTCGAAATGGTTGGAGGCACCAATGAGCGCGGTTGGGGCCGCATTCTGGTACGATAGTCTGAGGACTCTCGCCAGTCCGTACGCCAGGGCGAAAACAAGGACTGTTTGAATGAAGAGAGGAATCGCGATCCAGCCTATCATCAGCGGATTGGACAGAATCATTTCGCCCTTGAGGGAGAAGAGCAGGACCAGGGTGATGAGCAGGGCGCTAATGGTGACCGGCGTGAGAAAGTGCAGGAACCGCTCCCGGAACCATTGTTCGCCTTTGGTCCGCATAATCCACTGACGCGAGCAGTAGCCGGCCACCAGCGGAAGGGCGACATACACGCCAATAGACAGCAGCAGGGCCTGCCAGGGGACCGGCAGACGGCCGATCCCGAGGAGCACATCGCCCAGCACGCCGTACAGGACGAGCATGGTCAGGGAATTAATCGCGACCATGACAAGCGTCAGGCCATCATTGCCCTTAGCCAGATAGCCCCAGACCAAGACCATGGCCGTACAGGGTGCGATGCCCAGCAGGATACAACCCGCCAGATAGCTGCGCCACAGCGGCACCTCCAACATCTTGATGCCGTCAACCACCACGACGGTCCCGGAGCCGTAATACGACCCCACCGGCAGATTGAGACCGAACGGCATCTTGACGTGGTCAACGGCATCCGGACCGATCACATCGAGAAAGAAGGTCCCGAGAAAAAGAACGGCAATCACATACATGGTGAAGGGTTTAATGGCCCAATTGATAAATAGGGTGAGTCCAACCGGTCGGACGCTTTTCCCCGCTCGAACGACCTCGGCAAAGTCGATTTTGACCATGATGGGGTACATCATGAAGAACAAGCAGATCGCAATCGGAATCGAGACCACCGGCGCGTCGCCAACATATAAGGAAAGCCCGTCGAGAAAAGTCGCCATACCCGGTACGACACTCCCCAGACCAATGCCCGCGGCAATGCACAACAGAACCCAGACGGTCAGGTAGCGCTCAAAAACACTCAGCCCCTGCGACGGCTTAAACGGAGATGGTTTGGTTGCCATTGGTGTACTCTACTCTCAAAAGAAAACGGAGTCCAAAGGGGAGGAATTCAGACCATGTGACCTAAGCCAAAGAATATGACACCGATGTTACAAATCGAAAACATCTGTATGAATTGTGCATACTTCCTTCGACTCTCAGGAGAGAACGGGCGGGTTGCGATCCTACTAGAGCGTTTTACGATACGTTGTAGCCGTACCAGTCCGCGCTCGTCATGCCGGACGTGACCCGGCATCCAGAGGCCGGGAGGCTGGGGACCTGGATTCCGGCTTTCGCCGGAATGACGAGCGGCTACACAGCATCGTTATTTGCGCTATGCGCGGCACGCGAGGTCTTCCTCGCGACATTCCGTTGGTCCACAGCAGGCTGTTCCGGATTGCTTTTTCGCGAGCTGGCCGAGGCAGGTTGTGTCCGCCAAGTAAAAGGCAGTAAATCGGCTCTCAAAGTCCTCAGCAACCGACTTTTCGGCAATCCCTGTTGCCAGCACGCCTTCCTGCCATCGCTTCACTTTTGGAAACGCTTCGAGAAAGTCGAAGTCCGTATAGCGCTCGATAATCGCGGCGCGATGGAGCAAGGGCAGCCAGGCGATATCCACCATGCCCAGAGTGTCTCCATTAAAGTATGGACCTTCCCCAAGCCGAGATTCTATTTTTGCGAAGGCCGTACCCAATGTTGCTCGGCCCTCCTCCAATGCCTGTTCGTCCGTACTGCGCTGCGCACTGCATTGCGGCAGGTAATGCTTCGACGCCAGATAGGACCAAGCGCGGTCTTGGGCTTTCTTGACCGGGTCGTGAGCGGAAATTGGGGGTTCCGTCGTTTCGTCCAGGTATTCGGCAATCGCCTCGGATTCGAACAGGACCTGGTCGTCATCTGTGATCAGAATCGGCACCTAGCCGTTCGGAGAGGCTTCGAGAAACCACGCTGGCTTCTTGCTGAGGTCGATATATTCGACCTCGTACGGGACGTGCTTGGCCTCCAGCAGAGCCGTGACGCGCTGAACAAAAGGACACGTTTTAAAGCTGACAATTTTCATCCGCTCCCCCTTCGTTATTATATTTTCAAATAATGTGTCGTCCGCTTATACAGACGGATGATGCGAGACAAAGGACGCAAAAACGGACTCCCCCGAAAGAGACCGGATAATATGTAAGCTTAACGTCGATGCAGCACTTGGTATTCCCCAACTGAGGAGGGACGACCATACTGCAACCAACACGAAACTTCACATAATTATATATGGATGCGGGTCACTTGCGCTCTAGGAGACGGTGGGCCAGCAGGATTCTTCAAATGGCTCCAGGAGGGAGAGAAACCGCTGCGTGCACGTTTGCCACGAGTGCTGCCTGGCAAACGCGACGCAGTCAGCCGGGTTCAGCTGGAGCGCTCCGATAATAGCCTGGCGTAGGTCGGTATCGAGCATTCCGGTTTTTCCTTGCTGTACCACATCGACGGGGCCAGTCACGGGAAAGGCCGCCACAGGCACCCCGCAGGCCAGCGCCTCCAGCAAGACAAGCCCAAACGTATCAGTCAGACTCGGAAAGACAAACACATCCGCAGCGGCAAGATGGGCAGCAAGGTTGTGTCCCAGCTTCTGTCCGACAAACAAGACGTCCGGATAATGGTCGCGGAGTTTCAGCAGGTCGGGACCGTCGCCGACGACATATTTGGAGCCCGGTATATCGAGGTTCAGAAACGCCTCAATATTCTTTTCGACCGCAACCCGTCCGAGGTACATCATGACGGGACGGACGCTTGACAGAAAGGATTTTGGTCGGGGACGAAAGAGGCTGGTATCAACCCCCCGGGACCAGACGTGCAGGTTTTGAAAACCACGGGCCTGTAACCGCTCCTGCATGGATGGCGTTGGGACAAAGGTGCGTACGGCTCGACCGTGATAGTGGCGGAGATATCCATAGGACCAGCTCACCGGGAAGGGCAAGCGTGCCCGAATGTATTCGGGAAACTGGGTATGAAAGGAGGTCGTAAAAGGCAGCCCCCAGTGGCGACACAGACTGCGGACCGCATGCCCGAGCGGCCCTTCGGTTGCAATGTGGATGGCATGCGGACGAAACGCGGTCAGCCTCTGTCTCACCCCTTTCTGGGGGAAGAGGGCCAAGCGGATGGCCGGATACGTCGGGCAGGGACAGGTCGTAAACGCTTGGGGCGTGATAAAGAGGGCCTGGTGCCCGCCTGCTTCGAGTTGTTCACCCGTGTAGGCCAGCGTCCGTACGACACCGTTGACTTGGGGATGCCAGGCATCGGTAATAATCGCGATTCTCATAGTTATAACGAACAAGGAAAAGAGGAGTCAGTGATCGGGACAGGCCGGGCTGAGCTCTGGTGTATGTACGCGCTGCCAGGTCCTGTTTCTCGCACAACTCATCAAACAGTCTTGTAGACCTATCGTCAGGGTGTCGGCCGTTACCAGCTCCATTTGATAGCTGAAAATCGAGTCGCCCAGCGTGTCACCAGTATCCGGATTGTAGATAAGCCCACCGACCCAACGAGTCTCCTGATTAATCGGAAGATGAGGATGCGCTTGCCGAAAACCGCTCACAATTTGTAATCCCAGCACCCGGCGCGTCCGTTTGTCCGGGTCCGGGTTTTCTCTATCGAGCCTGTGACACACTGGAGTCGGCCCGTTCTCCTGCAAACGCACAATCTTTCCGCACACTTCATCTCGACACGGAAAGAGCTGGACCTGGACCCGATTATCCTTTGGTGCCCAGAGCCCGAAGACGCCAGCCGGGCTCAGCCGTGGTAAGAGCCCGGACGCACAAAGCATTATCCCCAGTATAAACAGGCAGAGGCGCGCCTGCCTGTGAGCGCAGCGTCGTGACTTTTCGGTTCGTATGAACACTTTACTGCTCGGAATACGCGCCCCAGGCATAGTAGACGGTTTCCAGGGCGGGGAGCAGATACCAGTCATCATGCGGAAAACGCATGACCAGGAAAAAGCCCCAGATGGAAGCGACCGCTCCAATATATTGAGGATGGCGAAGCACCGAGAAGGGAAACAGGGAACAGCGGGGTATCGGATAGCCCAACTTGTTCCCGTAAAACACTCCAACCTTGCCCAAGCGGTAAAACACCATGAAGTTGAGCAGTTGTCCAATAACGATGAGAATCGCTCCGCCACCAAGTGCTGCTGTGTCACTACTCACCAGGCTGTTTGATTCTTGTCCATACACGACACACCACCACAGGAACACCCCGAGTTGTACCCCCTTGAAGCCGTAAAAAAGCTTCCGTAACACATCGATAGGCTGTCCAAAGACTGTCACCACTGGGTGGGCGCACAGTTCCCGAAAGATGTCGGTATGTCGCCAGATCCAGGCATAGCACAAGCGTTCCAGGCCCAGGACAAAGGCGACAATCAAAAAGGTCCAGATACTCACTGCGCTCACTGATTCTGGTGCCGACGAGTGTAGGGCGGGAGCAGGGCCTGACAGGTGTTCAGATAGCGGGGAGAGTAGGCCACAATATCAGTCAGGGGGTCGGTGATGAGTTTAATAAACCAGATCAGGGAAACCCGAAAATCGTGCACCCAGATGAGATAGGCCACACGTCCGGTCACCACCACCAGCGTGAGGACAAACCATTGCTGCGCAATGGCCGCAATCTGGGTGGTCAGGAACGTCAGCGTCCAGTCCCCGGCAAAGCCCATATGCAACACCGGGATTAGTACATAGGCGGCAACAATGAGTGATTTGTTACGCGTGTTGAACCCTAAGAGCAGGGCCTCTTTGTCGTGACAGGGCGGCTCAATGAGCGCATGCCCAGCCTGACGCACCAGGAGTGCGGCCAGACTCCCGCAGACTGCCGTCGTCAAATCCGAGAACAGCAGTACATAGCAATACAGAAAGACACTTGAACTCAGAATGTGAAAAATTTGATTCACCGCATTGCTATGCGAAGCGACGTGGTCGTCTTTTTTCCGCTGCATGACCTCTGCGTAAAAACTTTGGATCGGTCGGGGCACCGGTATCAGACTGCCGAGCATTTCTCGCACCAGACGAGATCGCATTCTTTTCTCCCTTCCTGGTTGTTCGTGTTCGCTTAACCACCATCCATCGTGTTTCATCTTCAGCGCCGCTGTGAACAGCTTGGCTTGCAACTCCTGGTAGTCTTCCCGGGTAAAGTCAAGGCTGCTTAAGCAGCGCCCTGTGCCCACCCAACTCAAGGTCAGGCTCTCAGCGCGTAGATAGTATTGCAGGAGCCAGTTATATCGACTCGGTTCCTGAAAGAGCACGGTCCAGACGGTCACGAGGTGCACAACTCGTACCGGGAGTCGGGTGTCTGCGAGTTTTTGGTTCGTCTCCTGGGCCCATTGGCTGCACTGTCGGGCCGCCTGAGCGTAGAGCGTAGCCGTAGCGGGCTGGATTGCCCAACATAAAAACTCGTACATGGTCCCCATCACCAGCGGATGGGCAGAGAACGTCCCGATAATGTACGCGATGCGCATAGGATGCGCGGGATCAAAGCGACGCATGAGCGCCGCCGTACCGCACACCACGCCAATAGGCATCCCGCCGGCGACGGTTTTGCCGTACACCACCATGTCCGCCTGGATGCCAAAGTATTCCTGGGCTCCACCTGGGGCGAGACGAAAGCCCGTGTACACTTCGTCAAAAATCAGAGGAATATCATTGGCGGTACATACCTGTCGCAATTGATGCAGCCAGTCTGTGTAGGGGGCGTGGGCGTCTCGTGTTTTTCCGACCACGTCGCGGACAGCACTGGTCAGCAGGACGGCATCGCTGGGTGGAGGCGAGTTGGGGTGAAATGACTGCACTGGATTCACCAGAACGGCGGCAATCTCCTTGGCTCGCCGCCGCAACACAGTGAGCGAAGCCGGGTGCATGTCTTTGAGCGTCAAACAGTCACTGAGGTCCCGCTCACTGCCCAGCCCCGGCTGTACGCCATCCCACCAGCCGTGATAGGCGCCCGAGAAGCAGACGATCAGCTTTTTCCGCGTATTAAACCGGGCGAGACGAACCGCGGCCATCACCGCTTCGGTGCCACTCATGTGAAAAGAGACCTCGTCAAGCTTGGAAATGGACTTGAGCATGGCCACATTGTCCGCCACCAGCGGATGCAACGGTCCAAGCACTGACCCCAGGTCTTTTACACGCTCCCACCCCTTTTGCACCCACTCTTTATAGCGATCAAAGCCGGCGACATTGACGCCATAGGAGCCGCTCACATCGAGCGTCCAGCGTTCGTCCAAGTCGCGCAGCTTCGGGCCGTCCGAGGCAGTCACTACTGAGCACAGGTTAAACTTCTCGCGGACGACACGCCTGAAGGGGAAAGGTACCCGATTGGCGTCAGTAAAGCGTAAGTCGGAAAAGCTGTCACGGATGGCATTCCCCCATGCAATTGATCGGGCATGGTGTGCTCGGAAATAGGTCGCCAAACGAGTGAGGGCGTGTTGGCGCGGCGGTATCCACTTTTCTTCCGCCCCGTCTGCGCGAAAGAATTCCTCGTCCGAATAATCGCGTGACTTGACCCATTTCGACAGGAGTCGAGAGAAAAACGGGACGAAGGCCACGGCGCGCACGGTCAGCAGCCCAGTCAGCAGCCGGCGTCCGACGGACAGCACAACAAAGCCACCTACCACGAGCCCGAGGCCCAGCCAGAAGTCGTCCAAGGCAAACGTCCATGGGGCTGTCGAGTCTATACCGAAATACGCGAGCCAGCTCTGTCCTCTATCGTACAGCATGTCGATCTCGTCCTTTCATGAAATGACCAATGAAGCGTTCATACAGGGGATTCGTCCGAACCTGTTTGTTTACGCGCATTCGCGCAATGTTATGCGATCACTAACCGTGATGAATGTTGCTGGTGTCTCCGTCCAGCAGCCCGTGTTATAGTAGGCCACCCCGGCAGATTGTTGAGACATGGGATAATGCGTATGCCCGCAGAAAATCTGGGTCGCATCCCGTTTTTTCGCATACGATAATGCGCCCCAGGCTATCTGCTCGGATATACGCAGCCACGTTTTGCTGCTGTGCTTGAGGAGACGGCTCAAACGGTAGTGACGTGGCTCAATGCGTTGGATGGTTCGATAGAGCTGATCCGCAGGACCGGTGATATACGGATAGCGGGTAATGAAGGTATCAAACTGATGCCCGTGCAAGGCCAGCAACTTTTTTCCTCCATGGACCCATTCATACTGTTTGTAGATCGGAATCCCGAGAAAGGTCTGGATCACTTTGGAGAGCAGCCGATCATGGTTCCCTTCAACCCAGACCACCTCAATACCGCTCTGGGGCGCCGCCAGCTTTTGCACATGGGAGAGCAGACTCCAGTGACTTGGATGGAGTTTGGCAAAATTAAGATCGTCAAAGATATCGCCGAGCAGGATGAGCCGGTTAAACGTCAAGCGCTTGAGAGTAGCGAGTAGCGCATCCGCTCGGCTCACTCCGGTTCCTAAATGCACATCAGAGACAATGAGCGTGTCGACAACGTCAGAGACTACTCGCCGCTCTGCGGGGAGGGAGTTGCCTGGGGAGGGAGTTGTGCGCTTGAGTAGCGGAATGAAGAGCTGGGAAGACTGGGAGAAATGACCAAGCAGCTTCTGGTCTCCTACCCGCCTCGCAATACCTCGTGCCACGGGGCTGAATATGAGGAACGTATGTTACACTGGAGTCTCCCAGGGCTGAAACTTCCATGACACAGGACAGAGCGCAAGAGGCGCCCCGCAGGTGCTATCGTTCGGCCTATCACTTTTTGTCATATTTCCATCTTACAGATGTCATCGTCCTGTCATCTGGAGTGAATGATATAGGGGGATCAAAACAAAAAAAGAGAGCTGCCTTATGTCCGATCTTTTGTCTACGCTGCTGAGGGGAGCCACAGCAGAGCACGAGGAGGGAAGAACGCGCTATGATACCGTCCTGACAGGGCTCTGCCGCGTGACCCTGAGCTTACTCATCATAGCCGGAGGCACCCTAGCTACGCTCTCCGTACAGGGCGGACCTACCCGCCCGGACGCGCGCATCCTTGTGGGCTTGGGTCTCCTCCTGTTCGGAGTCGGGCTGGTCTTCTTGACCCTCCGGAAGATACGCGCACTGACTGCGGCAATGTCCTTGAGGCGGAGACACACAGGGGACTTCGCGAAGCCCCCTGTGTCCCACCCAGCAGCCTAGCGGCCTGTCTCGCTCCGCACCGATCATCCGTAGGGGACAAAAAAAGGCCCGCAGGAAAAAGGAGGGGAAACCTACGGGCCTCAATACACGCCGAGTCGGGGAGAACTCAGCTATGTATATCTGTGTTTGCGGAGTTTATACAGGGCTTATAGCATGGCGATATAGGCTTGGGAAGATAACTCAGCCTGAATTATGTGAATGTCTATTATTAGAGAAATTGATAGGTCGATGCCTGTCATTACAATTCTTTCAGAATCTCCGCTCGTTTCCGTTCGTATTCTTCGGTGTTGAGATAGCCCTGGTCTCGCAGTCGCTCAATATCCTTCAGGCGCTCCTCCGGGAGGCGTTCCGGGGGAGCGAGCGCGGCCTCGCGGAGTTGACGTTTCTCTTGTCCCGTGAGCGGACGACCGGCCAAGTAGGCCTGAACATGCTCCCGGACCGGGTCCAGCAGAGCGCGTGGGAGGGCACCTTCGTCGTCCCCCCCGACCGGCCCCCCATCCGAAACCAGGACGGCACTCCTCCCTTGTGTGGTGTAAATCATAATGTCGTGTTTGGCATACCCGAACCAGTGCTCTTCAAACGGGTTCAACAGATGAACGAAATACGTGCCGCCATGGTGTTTATTGACTGTATCGCGCGCGTGCCAGCCTGCGGCTTTTGCAGCCTGGATCACGAGGGCAGCAAGTTGCTCCGCGGGGATAGAAAACTCAATGGCCTGATTGTCGTCCGACCAGATGCCCCCTGGGTCCAGCTTCCCTTCTTGGGCGAGCTGTGCCACCGGCGTATGGATTGACGCAGGCGGGAGAGCTGGTGTCAGGGTTTCAGCGCAGCCGGCGAGGCATAGACTGATGATTGTCAGGTGACGCATGTCGCCCCTTCAGACAAATTGCAGAAACAGGGTCAGAATGCCCAAAAAAGACAAAAAGCCAAAGATATCGGTGCACGCGGTCACAAACACGTTTGAGGCCACCGCCGGATCAACCCCCAAACGACGGAGAGTCAGGGGGACCATACTCCCAACAAAGGCCGCAATGATCAGGTTGGCCAGCAGCGCCAGCGCCAGCACGACACCCAGTGTGGCATCACCCTTCCACAGATAGGCAACGATGCCGGCCGCACAGCCAAGGGCAAGACCATTGCCCAGCGCGATGGTCAGTTCCTTGACTAACACCCGCTTGGTTTGGGTCAGTGGGACTTCCCCAAGCGCAATACCCCGCACGATAACGGTCAGCGTTTGCACGCCGGCATTCCCGCCTTGGGCTGCGACAATCGTCATAAAGGCCGCGGCAATGGCAATTTGCTGAATCGTCCCCTCAAAAAAGGCAATGACCAGAGCGCTCAGCGTGGTAGTCACCAAATTGAGTGCCAGCCAGGGCAGGCGCAGACGGATGGACTGCCAAGGCGAGTCCAGCACTTCTTCCTCTTCATCGAGACCGGCAAGCTTATAAATGTCTTCCGTCGCCTCCTCCTCCATGACATCCACCACGTCATCAACCGTAATACGCCCGAGTAAGCACCCTTCGCTATCGACTACGGGCAGAGAAATCAGGTCATATTTTTTAAACATCTGGGCGACCTGTTCCTGGTCCAGGTCAACCCGAACCGAAATAACCTGCTGGTCCATGACGGTTTCGACGAGATCAGTCGGGCGGGCGAGAATAAACTTTCTGAGGGGGAGGACGCCAACGAGGCGATTGGTGGTATTAACGATAAAGACGCTGTGGATATCTGGTATTTCATCGCTCCGACTGCGAATCATCTCAGTGGCCTGGTCGATACGCGTCCCTTGGGATACGGCCATATACTCGACCTGCATGATCCCGCCAGCCGTATCCTCGGGATAGCGTAAGAGTTGGGTGACTTCGTCGGACACGTCCTGCGGCACTTCGTCAAGGACCGCCTTGGCACGGCGGGCCGACAGGGAGGCCAGCAGATCCGCAGCATCATCAGAGTCAAGATATTCGAGCAGGTCCCCGAGCCCGTCATCCGACAGACGTTCGACAAGATCGTCTTGGGTGTGTGCGGAAACGAGACTCAAGACTTCGGCTGCTTGCGGTGCAGCCAGAAAGCCGAACACCTTAAACTTCACCTCGGGCTCTTCCAGCACATTCAATAACTCTGCGGTGTCCGCCGGATGGAGGGCGGCTATCCCTGTCCGCACCATCTCGTCCTGACCCAACTCAGCCTGAATGACGAGATGTTCGAGGGAAGGCGGTTGCGGAGGTTCCTGAGGAGAGGCCGCTGCAACCGGCGGATATGTCGTCTGCACTTCCATGCGTCGTCTCGCTTCAAAGAGGAAACGTGTCCAGCATCTCTCTATCATTGGAGAGCACGTTTCCTCTTTTCGTCCGAACTGTAGCTGCCAAATCACAAAAGATGAATGGCCTGGAATGAGATGAGAGCGCCCAGAGCGGGTGTGACCTAACAGCGTCACACATTTTTCATCGTAGCGTCACAATGTTGTCATACAATGAGGAAACATAGGGGCAGGAAACGCTATCCCTACCCCCCGGCGCTGGTAGGCGCCGTGCCGATCCGCCTCCCTAGGATCACACGCCCTACCAGCGCGCCCCCACTATCGTGGACTCCTATACTGCATGGATCATCAGATTTTCACCGACCTGTCACTCCTATGTAAAATCTCTTCGATAGGACAGAAGACGCTATCCCTACCCCCCGGCGCTGGTAGGTGCCGTGTCGATCTCCCTCCCTAGGATCACACGCCCTGGCAGCGCCCCTTCCTCTCGCTCCTATGAACTCGTATCGGTTCGTGTAGCGCAGGATTCGGGTATTCTCTACGGGGTTGCTATTCAGCGGGCTGAGCTTATATCTATCGTTGTCGGATCGTACACCGGATGTTTAATAGTAAGATGGAAGACAAGCCCTTCATTAACCGTGAGTTGTCTTGGCTCGAATTCAACCGACGCGTGCTTGAAGAAGCCTTCGACGAGAGCGTCCCCCTGCTCGAACGTGTCAAGTTCATGGCCATCTTCAGCGCCAATATGGACGAATTCTTTATGGTCCGGGTGGCTCGGCTCAAGCGGCGGATCGTTCAGGGCGACCTGGAGGCCGGTCCGGATGGCATGACCCCGGCCCAGACTCTGACCGCTATCTCAAAGCGAGTCCATGAGCTTGCCGAGGAACAACACCGGGGTTTTCTGGAGACCATTCAGCCACAACTGGAGGCTGAGGGAATTCATATTACCCGTCCGGAAGAGTTGAATACCGAGCAAAGTCATTTTCTGGAAGACTTCTTTCGGCGAACCCTGCTACCGGTTGTCACGCCGCTAGCGATTGACCCCGGCCACCCTTTTCCTCACCTCGGCAACCGTTCCCTGTGCCTGGTCGCGGCCCTGCGCTCGGCCGGAACCTCGCGTCTGCCCCAGACCAAACTGGCCGTTGTTCATATTCCCAGCCAGGTCGTCCAGCGCTTTATTGCCCTACCGGCTCCAGCCGGCAAGCATATCTTTATCCTGCTCGAAGATGTGGTGCGGCTGTATTTGCCCCGTCCGTATCATGGCTATGAGATCCTGTCATGTCATGCCGTCCGGGTGACGCGGGACGCGGACTCCGCCCTGGCACTCGGCCGAACCGAAGATCTCCTCACGAGTATCGAAGAGAGCGTGCGCGACCGGCGCATGGGGACCGCGGTGCGGCTGCAATACGACTCCGACCTGCCGCAGAGTGTTCTCAATATGTTTATTGATGAACTCGACCTGCGCCCCGAAGATCTGTACGGCGGTGAGGGCTTTACCGCTTTTACCGACCTGTTTCAGCTCTATGGAGCCGTGGACCTGCCGCAGCATAAAGACCAGCCGTGGACGCCCCTCTCGGTCCCGGCCTGTGAGCAAAAGCCGGATATGTGGAGTGCAATTCGGGAGGGCGACATCCTGGTGCACCATCCCTACCAATCTTTCGATGTGGTGACGCGCTTTGTAGAAGAGGCCGCGACCGACCCGAATGTCCTGGCCATTAAAATGACCCTCTACCGGGTCAGCCCGACTTCGCCGATTGCCCAAGCGCTCACGCGGGCCGCAGAAGCGGGGAAAGAAGTGGCCGTCCTAGTCGAACTCCGCGCCCGTTTTGATGAGGAAGCCAATATTACCTGGGCGCGCGCGCTCGAAGAGGTCGGCGCCCATGTGGTGTATGGTCTGGTCGGCTATAAGACCCACTGCAAGGCCTGCCTGGTGGTACGGCGTGAGAGTGCTGGCATCCGTCGTTACTGCCATCTCGCAACCGGCAACTATAACGTGAATACGAGCGGCATCTACGGCGACTTCGGTCTCTTTACCTGCCGCGAGTCCTTTGGCGACGATCTTACCGACCTGTTTAACCTGTTAACCGGCTATACCCGCCCGCAGGCGTTTCATCATCTCCTGGTCGCTCCCACGCGTATGCGGGAGGGGATGATTGAGCGGATTCGGCGTGAAGCGGAACACGCCCTGGAGGGCAAGCCGGCCAGAATCATTGCCAAGATCAACAGTCTGGTTGACGCAGCCATGATCGAGGAGTTGTATACCGCCAGTCAGGCGGGGGTAGAAATTGATCTCATCATCCGTGGTATCTGCTGCCTGCGGCCCGGACTGCCGGGCATATCCGAACGGATTCGGGTGATTTCGATTATCGATCGCTACCTCGAACATGCCCGCATCTTTTATTTTCATAACGGTGGCGAGGCCGAGTATTTTCTCTCCTCGGCCGACTGGATGCCGCGCAATCTGGACCGCCGCGTCGAAGTCGCCTTCCCCATCCTTGATCCTCATATCCAGGACCAGCTTTTTGAAATCCTCAGCATTCAACTGGCCGACACGGTCAAGGCGCGCGCAGTTTTGCCTGACGGACGCTCCAAGCGGGTGGAGCCCGACCCACTCTCTCCTGTCCGCTCTCAGCAACGCCTATACGAATTCACCAAGGCCCAGTCCGACGCCCAGATGCCGGTCGAGGAAGAGATCGACCTGGACGGCCTCCAGCCCTTTGAAGAGTAGCAGCCAAAAGAGGAAACGTGTCCAGCATCTCTGTCTGATTGGAGGACACGTTTCCTCTTCTCTGCGTGCCCGCGCGCTCCGGTATAGCGGGATTACACCGTATCCTCTCGCCAGTACGCAGCGCCGGGTACATTGAAACCCTGGCGGAAATCCTCTAGCGTGCAGAACAATGTTCGAACGAATATGGGTCCTATTCTTGAGCCTCGTGCTGCTGGGCGTATGGGGATGCTCGGCAACCCTCAGACGCCCCTCGGCCAAAGAATATTATCAGCAGGCAACTGACTCTTTCACCGACGAGGACTATCTGGGAGCTTCCGATCAATACCAGGAGTTGCTGGATCAATATCCGCTCAACCCGTACGCTGAGGAAGCCCAGCTCAAAGCGGCCTATGCGTTGTTTATGGAAGAAAATTACGCCGAAGCCGTCGCCGCCTTTAAGGACTTTGAGCGGGCCTATCCGACCAGTCGGCATATGCCGTTTGTCAAATATTTTCTCGGCATTACGAACTATAGCCAGATTCGCTCCAAGGATCGCGATCAGGCGGTCACACGCCGAGCGGACGGGTTTTTTCAAGAGGTGATAGACCGCTATCCGGAAAGTGCTTTTGTCCTCGAGGCTGAGGAAAAGAGCAAATCGGCTCGGGACATCCTGGCGGCCCACGAATTGATGGTGGCGAACTTCAATGAGCAACGTGGCAATATTACCGCCACAAAAGCACGCCTGCGCAGCCTGATTGAGCAATACTCCGAGACCGACGCCACAGAGGAAGCCTTGGGTCGGCTCGAACAGCTCTTGAACGAAGAGGGCAATGTCGAGTTGGCCGAGTTGGCGGCCCGCGCTCAGTCCGCACGGAGAATGAATAGAGAGGCACCCAGCGCGGAAGAGGACAGCCCGGAGGACGAGGCGACCGGCTCGGGTGAGCTGCTCGTCGCTGGAGTCGATCCCTTGTTGCTGCTCGTTTCCGAATTGAAAAAACAGGAAGAGGCAGAACGCCTCGCCCGGACGGAAGCAGATGCGGAAAGGCTAGCGGCGGAAAAAGAGGCCGAGCAGGAAGAGCGCGCCCTGGATGACGCCTTTGACGATGACCGGTCCTACGAAGTGGGTGACGATTATCAGGAAGTAGACTTGGAGGCCTTGGAAGCAGAGCGGGCGGCCTTAGAGACTCCCGACATTGAGGAACTGGAATTCGACGTTGAGACAGACGATCTCGGCCCCTTCGAACTAACCGAGCAGGACGTAAAGAGGGAACGTGTCCTTCCATCAGCCAGAGATGCTGGACACGTTCCCTCTTTCTCCGACGGGGATGACATTGATCTTTCTGACGATGACATCCTCACCCTTGACATCGAGGACGACGCTATTGCGCTTGAGGAAGATGCTGAAGCGTTGGAAGCCGCTGGGGTGTTGGACGCTGAAGAAGCAGCTGAGGATGTCGTTGAAGAGATTGCCGTAGGCGAGGACACGACCATAGACGATGAGGTTGAAGTCGGTACAGAGGTCGTCGAGGCAGAACCTGTCCTGAGCCCAGTCGAAGGGGAAGTCGAGGACGACGAAGCAATTACCGCAGTCGAGCAGAGTGAGCCGGTTGAGCTGAGTGAGTCAGAGGTTGAATACACTGAAATAGATGGGGAAGCAGTCTCTTCTGACGCTCTCACGAACGGAGATGTCGCACTGAGAACCAGCAGAGAGGCCGTTCTGGGTATCGATATTGAGGAAATAGATTTTGAGTTTGAGGACGAATGAGACCGGGATCGCGCGCGTTTGTAAGGGGAAAGTCCTGGTAGTTGGTGTTGGCGGGCTGGGCTCTCCGGCGGCGTTTGCGCTTGCCCTAGCTGGGGTGGGAACGATCGGCCTGGTGGATTCGGACTGTGTCGAGCTGTCAAACTTACAACGACAAATCCTGCACTTTACCCCGGATATTGGAAAGCCAAAGGTCGATTCGGCCAAGGAAAAAATTCAAAAACTTAACCCCTCGATAACAGTGGTGACCTATAACGAGTGGCTGCATGCGGCTAATCTCGCAGATATCTTTGCCGCCTACGATTTTATTGTTGACGGGACGGACGGCGTGGCCACAAAGTTTCTGATCAATGACGGTGCCGTGCTGCTCAACAAACCACTCTCTCACGCTGGCATTGTCCAATTTCACGGTCAGGCATTGACGGTCTTACCCCATCGGACGACGTGTTTGCGCTGCCTGTTCCCGGTCCCGCCTCATCCTGATGAGAATCCCACCTGCCAGGAGGCCGGTATCCTTGGCAGCCTAGCCGGCAGTCTGGGCGGCGTGCAGGCTGCCGAAGCTGTGAAATACCTGAGCGGAGCGGGGGAACTCCTGACCGACCGCTTACTGACCCATGACGCCCTGGCCTTACGCTGGCGAGAGGTCCGGGTGCGCCCCAGCCCGCACTGTCCGCTGTGCGGCACGCCGCGGACGATTACGGGCTTACAGCCCGAAGCTTATGAGTTGGAAAGACTCTGCACTCCGGTCTGAATGAAAATCGGGCAGGGTGATTGTCAGACCGGCGCAAAAACGTAACAGTAGAAGCTCGAAAGAGTAGATGAGTGATTCTGAATCAGGAGGGAGTGCATATGAGTGCTCAGGTCCGTATCCCAACCCCGCTACGCCGCTTTACCGGCGGTGCGGAAGCCGTCTCGGCCGATGGAGCCACGGTTGGGGCCTTGGTCGATAGTATAGAGAGTAATCATCCTGGGATTAAGGAACGGTTGTGTGACGAGGCTGGCGAAGTCCGTCGTTTTGTCAATATCTTTGTGAATGGTGAAGACATTCGTTTTATCAACAATCTGGATACGCCGGTGAATGAGGGCGACGAAGTGTCTATCGTGCCTGCTATTGCCGGAGGCTCTTTTTGCCCCCGTCTCGCTACGCTCGGCACTCCCTAGAGAAAAAAGGGGGGTAAAGCGTGTCACTCCTGCCGAAAAGAGTAAACGTGTCCTCCCAGGATAGAGAAGAGATGCTGGATACATGTACTCTTTTTCCGATTGAGGGACCGCCGCCAGTCGGCCCCTTGCGTGTTCCGTCGGTTCTGCATCTGATTGGGAATACGCCGCTGCTTGAAATCACCCGGCTGAGTACGGACATTCCTCCGGGCGTCCGGGTCTATGCCAAACTCGAAGGTTTTAATCCCGGTGGATCGGTCAAAGACCGCCCCGCGCTGGGCATGCTCCAAAAAGGAATTGAGAGCGGCGCGCTGACCCCGGACAAGATTATTCTCGATTCCACCTCCGGGAATACCGGGATTGCGCTGGCCATGATCGGAGCCGTGCTGGGCTACCCGGTTGAGCTATGCATCCCGGCCAACGTCAGTATGGAGCGAAAAAAAATCATCTCTGCGTATGGGGCAAAAATGATTTTCAGCAGTCCTATGGACGGCTCGGATGGCGCCTTGGAACTGTGTCGGGAGCGGCTGCAAGAGCAGCCCGAGCGCTATTTCAAACCGGATCAATACTTTAATCCACACAACTCACTGGCGCATTACCAAACCACCGGGCCGGAGCTGTGGTGGCAGACCAAAGAGCAGATCACCCACTTTGTGGCCGGCATGGGGACCGGCGGCACCCTGATGGGAACCGGGCGCTACCTGAAGGAGAAAAATTCGGACATTCAGATTGTTGGGGTTGAACCGGATGATGCCTTTCACGGCCTTGAGGGGCTGAAGCATATGGACAGTTCCATTGTGCCCGGCATCTACCATGAGGAGCAGCTTGACCGAAAGATCAGTGTTTCCACTGAAGACGCCTATGAAACGGTGTACCGGCTTGGGAGAGAAGAGGGGGTTTTGGTTGGCCAGTCATCCGGCGCGGCGATGTGGGCAGCGCTCCAGGTGGCCCGTGAGATCGAGCAGGGAATAGTGGTGACACTCTTTCCGGATTTTGGAGACAAATATCTCAGCACCAATCTGTGGATCGGCTGGAAAGAGTATAATCAGCGGCAAGCCCACACTCAGGCACAGGGAGCAGCGTGACGGAGACAGTAGGGTCCGTTGGGTCAAGACTCAAGAGACCCCATAGACCCTACAGGCCCTATAGACCCTATAGACTCAAGAGATATGCTCGAAGACGCCCAGATCGAACGCTATAGCCGGCAGATTATTTTGCCCCAGGTCGGCGGGAGAGGGCAGGAAAAAATCCTTCGGAGTCGGGTGTATGTTGACGGGGACGGGCTGCTCACGGCAACGGCGCTCTTGTATCTCATCGCTGCCGGCGTTGGGACTATTGGCATTGCCCGGTCCAAGGCCGCTCCGGTCTTTTCCGCTCTTGCGGAGCAATCCCTCGAACCGGATGAGCAGCCTATGGCCCACACGCTCAGGCGGCTGAATCCTGATTGTACCATTGTGGTCCATCCGGATGAGGGCGAACATCTGACCTATGATCTGGTTCTGGCCACAACAGATGCCCTGCACGATGAGTGGTACGCTCAGCACAAGCCGTTTGTGTGGGGGGCCATCAATGGGGAAGACGCCCGCTTATTCGTGAGTCGGGGTGACAAGGCTGACCGGCCCTGCCTGCGCTGTCTCTTCCCGGAAAACCCACCCCGGCCCCATCGGGCCACCCCTCCGAGGAGGGGAGAGAAAACAGTCCCCTCTTGGGAGGGGTGCCGCGTAGCGGCGGGGTGGGTTCCTGCGGACACGGGGACCGCAGACCCGCTTAATTCTCCATACGCGCTCTTTTTGGGTACCCAACTTGTCACCGAAGTCCTGAAAATCATCCTCCAGCCCGAGGCGGACGGCCAGCCAAAACTGCTAGCCTATACATTCCCGGCGTTTCACTGTACCGAGCAGACGGTTGAGAAGAATCCGCACTGTGCGGTCTGTGCGACTGATTGAGGAACGGAGAGGGAGACGTGGAGACCCGTAGCCGTCAGCCTGCCTCGAAGGAAGGGAATTCCTATTCCGTCACGCATCTCAAGTGCCTTGAGGCTGAGAGCATGCATATCCTTCGTGAGGTGGCGGCGGAGTTTGATCACCCGGTCATGCTGTACTCCATCGGCAAAGATTCGGCGGTCATGCTGCATCTGGCACGAAAAGCATTCGCGCCGGGGACACTGCCCTTCCCCCTGCTACACGTTGATACGACCTGGAAATTCCGGGAGATGATCACCTTCCGCGATGCCTATATCAGGCACGAGCTCGGCCTCGATCTCATCGTGTATATTAACCAGGACGGGGTCAAAGCAGGCATCGGACCCATTACGCATGGGTCCAAAAAACACACCGACGTGATGAAGACGCAGGCGCTCAAACAGGCGCTCGATCAGTATGGATTTGACGCGGCTTTTGGGGGCGCACGACGGGATGAAGAGAAATCACGGGCCAAAGAACGAGTGTATTCGTTCCGTAACCGTAACCATCGCTGGGACCCCAAGAACCAGCGTCCCGAGCTGTGGAATCTGTATAATTCCACGCTGGATAAAGGCGAGAGCATCCGCGTTTTTCCGTTGTCGAATTGGACCGAGCTGGATGTCTGGCAATATATCTACCGCGAAAACATCCCGATTGTTCCGCTGTACTTTGCCAAGGAACGTCCGGTTGTCGAGCGCGACGGGGTGCTCATTATGGTTGACGATGATCGTCTGCCACTCCATCCGGGCGAACGGCCGCAGTTGAAAAAAGTCCGCTTTCGCACCCTGGGCTGCTATCCGCTAACGGGGGCGATTGAATCCGAGGCGGACACCCTGCCATTGATTATTCAGGAAATGCTGCTGGCGACGCAGTCCGAACGGCAAGGTCGCGTCATTGATTTCGACCAGTCCGGCTCTATGGAAGAGAAGAAAAAGGAAGGCTATTTCTAATAGCAACATGTCCCACCAATCCGATCTGATTGCGACCGATATCGAAGCCTATCTCGCCCAGCATGAGCGCAAGGACCTGCTGCGCTTCCTGACCTGCGGCAGCGTGGATGACGGCAAGAGTACCCTGATCGGCCGCCTTCTGTACGACTCCAAGATGATCTATGAGGATCAGCTTGAGGCGATAAAAAAAGACTCGGTTCGGCATGGCACGACCGACACGGAGTTTGATCCCGCCCTGCTGACCGACGGCCTCAAAGCCGAACGCGAACAGGGCATCACCATCGATGTCGCCTATCGCTATTTTTCGACCGCCAAACGCAAATTCATTATTGCCGACACCCCTGGTCATGAGCAGTACACCCGGAATATGGCGACCGGCGCATCAACCTGTGACCTGGCCATTATCCTGATTGATGCCCGCGCTGGTGTCCTGACCCAAACTCGACGACACAGCTTTATCGTCTCTCTCTTGGGAATCAAGCATATTATTGTTGCCGTCAACAAGATGGACCTAGTTGACTACAGTCAGGAGGTATTTGAACGAATCGTCAAGGACTATACCGGCTTTGCCGCCAGACTCGAACTGAGCGATGTGCATTTCCTGCCCATGGCGGCGCTGAACGGCGATAATGTGGTGCGCAAAAGTGAGCATATGCCGTGGTACACGGGCAGCCCGCTGATGCACTTGCTAGAGCACGTCTATATTGCCTCGGACGCCAATCTGATCGACTTTCGTTTTCCGGTCCAATACGTCAATCGTCCCAACCCGGACTTTCGCGGTTTTTGTGGCACGGTGGCCTCGGGCGTTGTGCGACCGGGCGATGAGGTCATGGTGTTCCCGTCACGCAAAACAAGCCGGGTGAAAGCCATCCATACCTTTGAGGGGGAACTGGAGCAGGCCATGCCGCCGCTGGCCGTGACCCTGACGCTTGAAGATGAGATCGACGTCAGTCGCGGAGATATGCTCGTTCACCCCAACAATATTCCCCTCATCGCCACGCGCTTTGAAGCCATGCTGGTCTGGATGGCCGAAGAATCCCTGCAGCCCGACAAGCAGTATTTTATTAAACAGACCACCAACACGACGCCTGGGGTCATTACCGATGTGCGGTATCGTATAGACGTGAATACCCTCCACCGGGAAGACGCCGCACAACTGACACTCAATGCAATCGGACGGTGCGCCTTTGCGCTCGAAAAGCCGATTGCCTGTGACCCCTACCGCAAGAATCGTGCGTCCGGTGCGTTTGTCGTCATAGACCGCCTGACCAATAACACGGTCGGCGCCGGGATGATAATCGACCGAAATCAGTCTTTTGGGTCCGTTGGGTCGGTTGAGTCGGTTGAGTCAAGACTCAATGGACCCAATGACTCAATGGACCCAACGGACCCGATGGCCGAGCGTGAGCAGGCCCTGCAACAGCACGCGCTCACGGTCTGGCTGACGGGTTTGTCCGGCTCCGGAAAATCATCCATTGCGGAACGGCTTGAGCAGCGTCTGCATACGGAAGGGTTCCACGCCTATCGGCTCGATGGCGATAATCTGCGCTTGGGCTTGAATCGGGACTTGGCATTTTCCGCAGCGGACCGCGCAGAAAATATCCGTCGCATTGCCGAAGTCGCGCGGCTGTTTAACCAAGCCGGGCTCATCGTCCTGGTATCGGTTATTGCCCCCTTTTACGCAGACCGGCAACACGCGGCAGAAATTATCGGCGCGGACCGCTTTTTTGAGGTATATGTGGATACCCCGATTGAAGTGTGCGAGGCGCGTGATGTGAAAGGGCTGTATCACAAGGCGCGGGCCGGAGAGATTCCAGACTTTACCGGCATCTCCTCTCCCTATGAACCGCCGCCAGCACCGGCGCTCCGGCTGGCGACAGTTGGCCGCACCGTCGAGGAATCGACCCAAGCCGTGTTCCAGGCGATCGTGGCTCGTATCCGGCTGTAGGCGACTCCCTGTCTGCCCGCCTTATACATATTTTCTTGAGGAGGAGTCTGGATGTTGAAGAGTCTGTTGAGTCTGTTGAGTCTGTTGAGTCTGTTGAGTCTTGCCCCCAACGACGCAAGAACCCAACCGACCCAAGAAACCCATTTGGATTTCCGGACGCCAATCCAAACGGTAGAGGAGCAGTTTCTTTTTCTGCGGAAAGGGATTCAGGCGGAATATTTTTCGCGCGAAGTCGGACAAGACTGGGATCAGATGGTGTTCTGGCCGCACGGGGCCGTTCGCCCAACCCATCTGGTCGGCTGCATTGAAGAAGTCCTCGACTGTTTGAGCGGCACCTGTGGCGAGTCTTTTGTCGTTGGAGATAAACTGACACCGAGTGTCCAGGTCATTGACTTGCAGACCCGGACGGTCACCACCTTGGTGCGCGGGATGACGATTTGCGATGGGATCCGTACCACACCGTGGGGCACGGTGGTCGCAACGGAAGAGGACTTCGTCAGCGACACCGGGGCGGTGTATGAAATCCTGGACCCGCTGACGAATGACGAGTTTACCATTCTTGAGCGAGGCAGTGGCGCTGCGCCGGCCCGGATTGTGGATCAGGCCGGCCAAGACGCCTCGGACCGCATTATCAAACGCACGGCCTTTCCCGTGATCCGCTACGAAGGCTTTCTCGTGCATGAAACCGGCGTGGTGATTGCGGGCGATGAAGAACGACCCGGCAGCTATGAGCCGGGCGATACTGATGGCGGCACGGTGTATAAATTCATTCCTACCAAGCTGTACGACCCCGACACCGGTCATATTGCGTCCCTCGATCAATCTCCCTTGATCGCAGGCACAACATACGCGCTGCAAGTGTCGTGTCGGGATGACCAGCAGCAGTTCGGCCAGGGCTGCGAGATTGGCAACGGCGCCTGGATTCCACTCACGCCAGCCGTCGCGTCCGAGGTCAGTCTTGATGAGGGCGAAACTCGCATTGGTCGCGAGGCGGCCTATGCGGTTGGGGCAACGGCCTATTACCGCCCCGAAGACCTCCATCGTGACCCGATGTTCAGCGACCCCGACCAGCCCGATGCCGTTCGCTTCTGTTTTGCCGTTACCGGGAACCATGTCGCAAGCAACTACGGCGAGGTGCAGTGCGCGATTGATCAGGAGGTGACTGCGGCGACCGGGACAACGGGAGAGATCGTGGTAAACCGCTTCATTGAAGGCAGCCCCGAATTCAGTCAGCCGGATAATCTAGCCTTTCAGCCGACAACGGGGGTGCTGTTTGTTGTCGAGGACAATGGGACGAGCCAGGGGAATAGCGATGTGTGGGCCTGTCTGCCGGACGGCGCGGACGACGATATCAAGTCTGACGGCTGTGTACGGCTGCTCAAAATTGCCGATGGTTCTGCCGAGTCGACCGGTTTTCTCTTCACGCCGGATGGCACCGAGGCGTATTTTGCGATCCAGCATAGCGCCGACGGCAATATGCCCTTGGTGGATGATTTTCAGACCGATGACCTCATCCGGCTGTCCGGGTTTCGGGTCAGACCCATGAAGTATGATTTTGGCGCACGGACAGCGTACCGTCTCGAAAGGCAGTCCTATCGATATTTCGGTTTTGGAGCCGAAAACCAATGAGTCTGTGGGGTCTTTTGAGTCTGTGGGGTCCAATGAGTCTGTGGGGTCTGTGGGGTCTAGACTCAACGGACTCAATGACTCAACGAACCCAACGGACTCAATTGACCCAACCAACTCAACGGACCCGAGCGGTCAGCTACCCCCTCACCTCGGTTCAAAAGGTTGAGCTACTGAAAGGATGGACGGCGGTGCTGCCGCCCCGCTCCCCCGGATCGGGACTGGTCGGCGTCTATAACCCCGAGGCGGTGATTCCTCCGCAGTGCTACACCCGGACCGAGGGCCACTTTAATCCGTGTTACGTCTGTCACCAAGATCATATCCCGGGCCGTGAAAATCGGATGAAAGATGCCCGTTTGCAGCAGGCATACAGTTTTAGCGAAGCCGGGCAAACCAATCGCTGGCGTAATCTGTTTGAAGACCGGACCAAGCAGGCCGCAGCCATGAGCGACGAGGCCATACGCGCGTGGATTAACGACGATAATTTTTCCGAACTGACCGACCGATTGGAGGCGGTTCACTTTCGAGGCTATATTCCCCGACTTCAAAACCTGTCTGATGGGGTAGCCGCCTTTGATGAAGAGGGCTTTGCTAAGGATGGCAGCCATTGGGTCGCCTTTAATTATAAACCCTTCCCCAGCACATTTTGGCCGACCAATGGGTCTACCGATGATGTCATGATCCGCTTGCCTGCTCAGTTCCGACAAACGCAAGATGGCGCCTACTCGCGCGAAGTGTATAAGGCAAATCTGGCGATTCTCGAAGCCGCGATTAAGGGCTTTGATAGCATTGGCAGCCTGCCCATTGATGAGACTCAACTCGGCCAGGACCTGAATGGCGACGGCACGCTCGGCCGCATTCACGCTCTCACCCGTCCGGCACGCTATGTGGGAGCGGGTAGTGATACGCGGGTTGAACCCCACGTCTATCCCCACCGGACGGAATTTCTGCATACCGTGCGCTATGTCGGCGTCGACGCGGACGAGAGCATCACGAATGCGCGGCGGATGAAAGAAGTGCGGTATATGCGGAAGCGGGATTTCCTGTCTCCCACCGTCCTCGCGCACTACTACGATCAGGAATATCAGGAAAAGCTGGAGGGCATACTGCCCCACTATCCGGACCGCGGCCATGCGGGTCTGTACAATAAAATGGGCTGGCTGCTCCAGGGGTTTATCGAAGACAAGGACGGACGGCTGCGCTTCAATACCTACGAAGAGACCATGTTCTGCATGGGCTGCCATAACACGGTCGGCTCTTCGATTGACAAGACGTATAGCTTCCCGCGCAAAATCGACGGGGCCGCCGGCTGGGGCTATATCAATCTGCGCGGCATGCCGGACGCGCCCACCATGAACGAGCAGCAAGGGGAAATCCTGACCTATCTTGAACGCGTGGGTGGCGGCACCGAGTTTCGCAATAATCCGGAAATGGCGGCGCGCTGGTACCATGCGGACGGATCGGTCAATTACGCAGCCGTTGCCGCAGCACGGGATGTCTATGAGCTAATTACCCCATCCCCCGCACGAGCCTTATTGCTCAACAAAGCCTATAAGCTCATTGTCGAAGACCAAGACTTTATCTACGGTCGTGATGCAACGCTGCGCCCGCCGGCAAATGTGTACGAGTACGTTGATAACACAACCGCCCCGACACTCCCACCGGACAAGATCTATACCTGGGATATTCGCCTCAATTGGGCAGCGGGAAGCGCGGAAGCAACAGAGTAGCGTTGACGCGCTGTCACCTCCTTGATAGGCCCGCTACGGGGTACAGAGAGTAAACGTGTCCAGCTTTTTACCTCTTTGGAGGACACGTTTACTCTTCACAGAAGGAGAACCTGTTATGCACGGCTTGGAAGGTGTTCGCGTATTGGAACTCGGCAATATGGTGTCTGCGGCGTATGCCACAAAGCTGCTGGCAGACCTTGGCGCCGATGTGATCAAAGTCGAAGAACCGGGTGGTGACTTGGCGCGAACCCGAGGCCCCTTTCCTCAAGGGCAGCCCGACCCGGAGCGGAGTGGCCTCTTTTTGTATTTGAATACCAATAAGCGCGGCGTGACCCTCGATATCCGCCAGGATGCTGAACGTCTGCGCACCCTGATTGCGCAGACTGATGTGCTCATTCACAATTATGCTCCGCCGGCTATGGCCGAGCTCGGCCTCTCCTACGCGACGTTTCAGCAGGCAAATCCCGGCTTGGTGATGTGCTCGATCACCCCGTTTGGGCTGACCGGCCCGTATAAAGATTATAGAGCCTATGAGCTGAACCTGGCCCACGGGGGCGGCTGGGCCTGGCTGAGCCCTGGAGCCTCAGACTGGCCGGACTTGCCCCCGCTCAAGGCTGCCGGCCACCAAGCCGACTTTCAGGGCGGACTGGCTGCGGCCATGACGAGTCTGGCCGCCTATGGCAAAGCCTACGAAACCGGCCAAGGTGAGCATATCGATCTTTCGATTCAGGAGTTTGTCGCCTCCTTCCTGGAACAAAACTTTGTCTACTACTCCTATATGGGTCAGGTGGCGTCTCGGCTGGGCCGCCGCCTGATCTATCCCTGGGGCATGTATCAGTGTCAGGACGGCCTAATCTTTGTGGTGACGGTGGAGCAGGATCAATGGGAGCGCCTGGTTGATCTCATGGGGAATCCAGAATGGGCGAGTTGGGAAATATTCAAAGACCCCTTTGTCCGCGCCGAGAACTGGGACGTGCTCAAGACCTATCTCGACGAGTGGATGCAGGGCTGGACAGTCCAGGACCTCTTCGAGGCCGGCCAGGAGCGTCGGATCTGTTTTGCCCCTGTATTGTCCATGGAAACCATGGCCCAACAGGAACAGCTCAAAGCCCGCAATTTTTTTGTTGACGTGACCCACCCGAAGGCCGGGACACTGACCCATCTGGGCCCGCCCTACCAGCTCAAAGAGCCGTGGTGGGACATTCGCCGCCCGGCTCCCCTGCTGGGCGAGCATAACGACGAGGTTTTGCGCGAACTGGCCTCCCCAACCCCCAACCCCCAACCCCCAACTCCCAACTCCAGCCTTCCCCTTGAGGGTCTGCGCGTCGTCGATTTCAGTTGGGCCTGGGCCGGACCCTACTGCGCCTTACAACTGGCCCATCTGGGGGCCGAGGTCATTCGGGTTGAATCTCAGGTGCGTCCCGACCTCGGACGGCGCGTTCCGATTTATCCAAGCGGCATGGAGCCAAGTCTCAATCGTTCGGGCTATTTCAACCAATGGCATCAGGGCAAAAAGAGTACCCTGCTCAACCTGAGCAAACCGGAAGCCATTCCCATAGTCACCGCCTTAATCGAGAAATCCGACATTGTGGTGGAGAACTTTGCAACCGGAGTGATGGAGCGTTTGGGTCTGGGCTATGAGGAGCTGGCAAAACGGAATCCGGCGCTGATCATGGCCTCCATCTCCGGCTATGGACATAGCGGACCGCAGAAAAACTATATGGGCTACGGTCCGGCCATCGTACCGTTGACCGGCCTGTCTTCGCTGACTGGCTATCCCGGGAGCGGTCCCCAGGAAGTCGGTATTTCGTACGGCGACCCGAACGGCGGTCTGAACGCCGCCGTAGCCATTACTGCGGCCGTGACCGCGCGAAAACGGACGGGCAGGGGGCAGCATATTGATGCCTCCTTATGGGAAACCATGGCAGCATTACTGGCGGAAGGCTGGATGGACTACGCCATGAATGCAACCCAACCGCCTCGTAGCGGCAATCGGGATGCGTGGATGGCGCCGCATAACTGCTTCCGCTGTGCCGGTCAGGAGGCCGACCAGGATGAATGGGTCACCATCGTCTGCGGGACGGATAAAGAGTGGCAGGCGTTGTGCCAGGCCATCGGCCACACCCACCTCAGTCAGGACTCACGCTTTCGCACCGCGGTAGGCCGCAAGGCCAACGAAGACGAACTCGAGCGCCTCCTGACGGAGTGGACCAAAGAGCGAACGAAATGGGAGGTAACGGAAGCGCTCCAGGCCGTGGGAGTGGCCGCCTTTCCGTCAATGCATAGTAAAGACCTGAGTGAGGACCCGCATTTGAACGCGCGTGGCTTTTTTGCCCGCTTACCGCACGCCGAGGTTGAGATGCAGACCCATATCGGCATTCCGTGGCGGCTCACCGCCGCGCCAAACGGCGTCCGTTCCTCCGCTCCACTCATGGGCCAGGACACCGCATATGTAATGAAGGATCTGCTGGGATATAGCGACGAAGAGCTCTCCCAACTCACAGCCGCAGAGGTGTTGTATTAGACAGATGTCAGGCGCTTTTCACTGAGGATGGCGATGCAATACCGCACTCTGGGCCGGACCGGCCTGCGCGTCAGCGCCGTGGGCATGGGCACGTGGAAGGCATTCGATGTGCAGGGAGAGCAGGCGATCGAGCAGGTCGGACGGCTGGTGACCGAAGCCTTGGCCTGTGGGGTAAATCTGTTTGACACCGCGCCCATGTATGGTGAGGCGGAAAGCGTGCTAGGCCGGGCGCTGCGAGGCCGACGCGAGGACGTGTTTATCGCAACCAAGGTCCTGGCGACGGATCGTGCCTCCGCTCAGCGCCGCATCGAGGTGTCCTTTCAGAAACTTCAGGTCGAAGTTATCGACCTCATGCAGGTGCATAATATGGCGGCCTGGCGCGCCGTTGCTCCGCTCCTTGAAGAATACAAGGCCACGGGCCGCATTCGGTTTCTGGGCATTACTGACTATCGGACCAGCATGTTCCCGGAAATGATGGCGGCCATGCAAACCGGTATCTTTGATACGATCCAGATTCCGTACAATATCGGAGAGCGAGAAGCCGAACGTGTCATCCTCCCCTTGGCCCAGCAGTGCAATATGGGTGTCTTAATCATGACGCCGCTGTGTCCGATCTTTCATCGCTCCCAACTGCTTCAGGTCTTGCACCAGCACGATCTCTCATTCCTAGAGTCCTATGGGGTAACAACTCCGGGGCAGGCGCTGCTCGCCTACCTCCTGGCAAAATCCGAAGACGCGATTCTGCTGCCCGCCACCTCGCGCCTGGAACGGGTCCGGGAAAATACGGCCGCCGGAGGGATCGCGGCATTACCCCGGCAGGCAGTGAGGCAACTTGAAGCATTCTTTACCCCTCAGCATTGATCGATCGAACGCCCTCTGGCATACTACCGCCCCTCACAAGATGAGCATGCATCCTGGGCATAATCATAACCCTGGCCGGCATAGTTCCCGGCCAGGTAACAACACAAGGGAGATGGTGTGGAGTCTTTAGGTGATTGGCAGCGAAGCTGCTATTGCGGGGAACCCCGTGTGACCCAAGTCGGACAGCCGCTGACCGTGATGGGTTGGGTGCATTCCCGGCGCGATCATGGCGGCGTGACCTTTGTCGATGTCCGCGACCGTTCCGGCTTGGTCCAAATTGTCTGTAACCCGCAAGTCAGCCCCGCCGCCCATACGCAGGCGAAAGAGCTGCGCCTGGAGTATGTGGTGGCTGCAAGAGGAAGGCTGGAACGGCGCTCGCAGGAGACGATCAATCCGAATATTCCAACCGGAGAAGTCGAACTCGTTGTGGAAGAGCTGCGAGTGCTCAATGCCTCGCGGACACCACCGTTTCCGATCGATGCCGACACCGAGCCCGCAGAGAACACACGCTTGCGCTACCGCTATCTTGATCTCCGTCGGCCCAAGATGTTCGAGAACTTACGCTTACGGCATCGGCTGGCCAAAGTGGTCCGCGATTATCTTGACGGTGAGGAATTTCTTGAGGTTGAAACCCCGGTCCTGACCCGGAGTACCCCGGAAGGCGCGCGCGACTATCTTGTTCCGAGTCGGGTCATTCCAGGCGGATTTTTTGCCCTGCCACAGTCGCCGCAGCTCTTCAAGCAACTCCTGATGGTGAGCGGGATGGAGAAATACTTCCAGATCGTGCGCTGCTTTCGGGATGAAGACTTACGGGCCGACCGTCAACCCGAGTTCACCCAGATTGACATTGAGATGTCGTTTGTCCGACCGGACGATGTGTTCCAGCTTATTGAAGGCATGATGGTCCGGTTATGTAAGGAAGTGAAAGGCATCGACATCCCCACCCCGTTTCCCCGGATGCCCTACAGTCAGGCCATAGCCCGCTTCGGGAACGATAAACCCGACATTCGGTTTGACCTGGAAATCCAGGAGCTGTCGGCGCTATTCAGCCAAACCGACATCAAGGTCTTTCGCCAGATCGTTGCCGACGGGGGCGTGGTGCGCGGACTGATTGTGTCGGACGATCCGTTCTCACGCAAAGAACTCGATGATTTGATTCCGCTGGCCCAGGATTTCGGGGCGAAAGGACTGGCCTGGATTCGCCTGACCGAGGACGGATGGCAGTCGCCGTTAGCAAAATTCGTGAGTGACGACCGGAAAAAGGAAATTGAAGCCGCCCTCGGGCTCAAACCAAAAGACTTGTTGCTCATGGTGGCCGATCAGGAGCAGGTAGCGTGCGAGGTGCTGTCACGCTTGCGTCTCTATCTTGGCGACAAACTCGGGATGATTGCCAAAGATGACATGCGTTTCCTGTGGGTGACGGATTTTCCGCTGGTCGAGTACGATGCGGACGAGGGACGCTATATGGCAAAGCATCACCCGTTTACCGCGCCCAACGACCAGGATTTGGCCCTGCTTAAGACCGACCCAGGCAAGGTACGGGCGTTTGCCTACGATGTTGTGCTGAACGGGGTCGAATTGGGTGGTGGCAGTATCAGAATTCACCGCCAGGACGTGCAGCAAAAGATTTTCAGCCTGCTGGGCATCGGTGAGGCTGAGGCCCAGGAGAAGTTTGGGTTTCTGCTGGAAGCCCTGTCGTATGGCGCTCCTCCCCACGGTGGGATTGCTCTGGGATTTGACCGGCTGGCCATGTTGTTTGCCGGTATGGATTCGCTGCGTGAAGTCATTGCCTTTCCCAAGACGGCCCGCGCCCAGTGCCTGATGACGCAAGCGCCGGGCGGGGTCGATACCAAACAGTTGCGCGAGTTGAACATTAAAGTCGATTTATAATCGGGAATTAAGTTTTAGGGATTGGTGGCAACCACAGGGGGTTGCCCCTACTGTGGTTGCTACCCCCTAACCCCCAATCCCTCCTTAACTATGCTGAGGACATGTGGTCGGCACCTTGCCACGCTCGGATTGCTCTGGCACTGTTTCGCTCCGCTTCCGTCGCTGGCTGCGGAGACATGTGGCACCATTCGGACAAGCTATAATCCGACTACCGCTCTCCGGTCTGACGCTTTTACCTTAGCGCCCGACGATCCGCGCTGGTCCGCGTTTCTCGAATGGGCTAAAGCGAAAAAGCTCTACACCTTTCAGATCATCGGACTGAGCCAAGGGCCGGGAGAAGACGCGCCGTCCGGCATTCTCTTTCGCTGGGCCAAAGACACGCTCTGGCAAAAGGATGTCGTTCTCCCTTTTGGACAGGCGCTGGGACATATGATTGCCGAACGCCGCTGGCGAGACGCTGACTTTCCGGAGTTTTTTTCCTCTCGCGGCGGCATATTCGGCGTTGATCTGGCCGAGCGCCTGTCTGGCATGGATACGCAGACGCTAGGTCCCTGGCAAGACTTCTTCCAGAGCGTCACCGCACCTAAAAGCCCGGCGCGGCCCCGGCTCAATGCCCGGCTGCTCGACCTTGCCTCGGACGGACGGTCGGCCTCGATTGCCCTTGGACAAGATCGCATAACGATATATCTGGCAGACCGCCTGCGGAGCGACCTGGCCTTATTTCTGACGGATTGCGCCATTGCTGAATTTTTTCAGGAGTACGATCAATCGAAGGCAGCGACCCCTGGCGAAAGACCTGAGACAACCGTTGAGGGGTCAGCCCCGGGGCAAAGAGGAAACGTGTCCTCCGATCAGACAGAGATGCTGGACATGTTTCCTCTTCGGGGTAAAGCCATCTACACCAGTCAGTGTAGCGGCTGTCACGGCGAGGCTGGTGACGGGCAGGGCATACTTACGCTGAACTGGCTGCCGCGACCGCGTAACTTCGTGCGCGGCTCATTCCGGTATCGTTCAACACCCACCGGGAGTCCACCAACCAACGCGGACCTGTTCCGAACCGTATCAAAGGGGCTGGCCGGGAGTGGGATGCCGGCGTTTGAGGCCATCCTCAGTGAGCGGGAGCGGCGGGATGTGGTCGCTTATATCAAACAGTTCTCACCGCGTTTTGCCTCTGGGTCAGAGCCTCCGCCCACTTCAGTTTCGACGCCGCCCCAGGTGACGAAGAAACACATCGCCCGAGGTGCGTCGCTCTACGTGGATTCCGGCTGTCCGAGCTGTCATGGAGCAGAGGGTAGAGGGGACGGACGCTCGGGTCAGGACTTGAAAACCGCGGAGGGCGATCCGATCATACCCCGCGATTTAACCCATAAATGGAGTTTCCGTGGCGGCCATACGCCGAGCGATATCTATCGACGCATCGCCAACGGCATGGACGGCTCCTCTATGGCGGCATACGAAGAGGTATTGGAGCCAAATGATCTGTGGGACCTGGTCTTTTACGTGCTCTCGCTCTCTCCTGAGCAGCGGCCGCAAGCGGAAGCCGGCTATAGAGCAGAAAACAAATAAAAGGAGGAAAACATGGGCAAACTGGATGGAAAAGTCGCGTTGATTACGGGTGGGGCCAGCGGTATTGGAGCTGCAACCGTCCGCCTGTTCGCCGCAGAAGGGGCTCGGGTTGTAGTCGCTGATATGCAGGATGACAAGGGCCAAGAGATGGCGCGCGAGCTGGGAGACCAAGGCGCTTTTGTTCAGGTGAACGTGACCCAGGAGGCCGCGGTCAAAGCGGCCATTGAGGCCGCGGTCGAACGCTGGGGGCGGTTGGACTGTATCTACAATAACGCCGGGTTTGGCGGCGCGCTGGGGCCGATCGAGAGCATCAGTGTCGAAGACTACGATATGACCTTTGATGTGCTACTCAAGGGCGTGTTTCTCGGTATCAAGCACGCCGCGCCCATCATGAAGAAACAGCAGTCCGGCAGCATTATCAGCACCTCCAGCGCGGCCGGCGTGGAAGCCGGCATGGCGACCCACCTCTATAGTGTGGCAAAAGCAGGAGTGATTCATCTGACCAAGTCGGTCGCCCTGGAACTGGGTGAGTTCAATATTCGAGCGAACTGCATCTGTCCGGGTGCGATTGTGACGCCCCTGGCCGTGGGCCGGCCGTCGCCAACGGACAAACAGGTGGCTGGTCTGCGCAAAGGCGCAGCCCACCTGCATCCGCTCGGTCGGGTCGGTGAACCTGAAGAGATTGCCAAGGCCGCCTTATGGCTGGCCAGTGACGATTCGAGTTTTGTGACCGGTCAGGCCCTGGCGGTAGACGGCGGGATCACCGCAGGCCGCCCCTGGCGCGATCTGCCCGAATTCCACCGCACGCCCCATCCGATCCGCATGTATCGCGTGCCGGGAAAGTAAAGAATATCCGGGGATTAGGGGTTAGGGATTGGGGAAGGCACAATGTAGGGGCAACTCCCCGTGGTTGCCCTTCCTAATTTCCCAGAAAATCCCCTCCAAGGAGGGGTGGCCAAAAGCCGGGGTGGGTTTCGTCCTATGACAACGCTTCAATAACTTCAGCCGGAGCCTGTACCAACTCGATCAACACGCCCTCACCACACAGCGGGAACTCCGCATTGCCCTTGGGGTGGATGAAACACACATCATAGCCAGCCGCGCCCTTGCGTATGCCGCCCGGCGTGAACCGCACGCCTTGCGCGGTCAGCCATTTCTCAGCCGCATGCAGGTCATCGATCCACAGGCCAATATGGTTCAGTGGCGGGTCCTGGACCTTGGGTCGTTTCTCCGGGTCGATAGGCTGCATTAAATCCACTTCCAGTTTGAGTGGCCCCGAGCCAATCACCGCAATGTCCTCATCTACATTCTCGTTCTCACTGCGATAATTGCCGCTCAGGCTCAGCCCCAGGGTATCGACCCAGAACTTCCGCAGCGGATTCTTATCCAGCCCACCCACCGCGATTTGTTGAATTCCCAGCACTCTAAACGGTCTCTCACTCATTGTTTACTTTCCTCGTATGTCAGCAATATGGGGAGTTGTATCGGTTCCGGGAGAGGGGGACAATTGGGGAGGAGATTCAGTCTATCCATGGAAGCTATAGAGGTCTTACGATGCTGACACGAAGACGCTTTCTGACCGTTGCGACCCAAGCTGGTGCCAGTCTGGTTATAGCCCCGGCCATATTTCCCCGGCAACTTAACGCTAATACTTCTGTGCTGGTCAACGATATCCACTCGCAACTGAACCCCACCTATGTGAGCGAGATAGTCAGGCCGGACAGCCTGGCTGACCTCCAGGCCGCCGTGCAACGGGGCGGTCAGACGGACAGGACAATCAGTATCGCGGGTGGGAGACATGCCATGGGGGGCCAACAATTCGGGGCTGATACCCTGCTGCTCGACACCCGCTCAATGAATCGGGTTCTCGCCTTCGACAGCGCGCGTGGATTGGTCGAGGTCGAGGCTGGTATACAGTGGCCGGAGCTGATCGACCATTTGATCACAATACAGACAGGAGAAACGCAGCAGTGGGGAATCATCCAGAAGCAGACCGGTGCGGATCGACTCTGTCTGGGCGGGGCACTGGGCGCCAATGTTCACGGTCGCGGCCTGACGTTCAAACCGATCATCGACGATGTTGAGTCCTTTCGGCTCGTGAATGCGAATGGAGAGGTACAAGTGTGTAGCCGCTCTGAAAACAGTGAGCTGTTCGCACTTGTGATAGGGGGATATGGACTCTTTGGCGCGGTCGCAAGTGTCACCCTGCGCTTGATGCCTCGCCGGAAGCTTCGACGGGTGGTCGAGATCATCGACATAGACAAACTCATCCCTGCCTTTGAGCAACGCATCGCAGACGGATATCTCTACGGCGATTGTCAGTTCTCCATTGACCCGGAATCCGACGGATTTCTGAAGAAAGGCGTGTTTTCTTGCTATCAGCCGGTTGAGACGCCCACCCCAATTGCTTCCGAGCAGAAGCGCTTAGAGCCAGACAACTGGCGTAAACTCAATTTCCTGGCACATACGGACCCGAGCCGGGCCTTTGACGTGTATTCGTCGTACTATCTTTCTACCAGTGGCCAGCTCTACTGGTCCGACACACACCAACTCAGTACATATCTTGACGACTACCACAAGGCGGTTGACCGACGGACCGGTGCGCACTGGCCTGGGACCGAGATGATCACCGAGGTGTATGTTCCACGTCCAGCACTGGCCACCTTCCTCGGCATCCTGGCTTCTGACTTTCGTCGTGACAAGGCCAAGGTCATCTATGGCACAATCCGTCTCATTGAAAAGGATGAGGAGGCTTTCCTCCCCTGGGCGAAGGAGTCCTACGCCTGCATCGTCATGAACCTGCATGTATCCCACAGTCCCCAGGGGATAGTGAAGGCAACGAATGACTTTCGTCGTATTATAGAGAGGGCCATTGAGCAGGGCGGGAGCTACTTCCTGACCTACCATCGGTGGGCCACTCGCGGGCAACTAGACGCCTGCTATCCGCAATTTTCAGCGTTTCTGAAACTCAAGCGTCAGTACGACCCGCATGAGGTCTTTCAGAGCGACTGGTATCGCCATTACCGGCGCATGTTTGCCGGCTTGGCGTCTGGCGTTCCCCCACTCACACCCACTTAAAAATCCGGGCGGCCTTGAGCGTATCCGCGTACTCTTCGATCTTGGCGATTTTGCCGTCGCGACACTGATACACCCAGCAGTATTCGTTTTCGTACTGCTCGCCGTCTTTGGACTTGGCAGAGATGGCGTGCTGAACCACCGCGGTGTCTCCGTCGGCGAGGATACGATGGATGGTCAGGCGGAAGGTTTTCATATCGAATATTCTTTTGGGGGTGTCGCCGCCCAGTTCGGCGGCTACCGCCTTCGGACCTTCAATCACCCCAATCGGTGCACTCTGGGGTGGATACCAGACAATGTCTTCGGTAAACAGCGACGCCAGCTTTTTCCGGTCTCCAGTCGGTAGTGTTTCGTAATAGGTCTTGATTAAGGTCCGGGTTTCTTCTGTTTGCATGCGTTCGCCCTCCTCATGATGCGTTTGTATGCCGCGACCAACTTGTTTTCGCCGTCACGGTCGGTTACCGTCCGAAGCATTCTTCTGTATGCCCTGGACTTTTTGATCCGCTCTCGACATCGAATAGACAGAAATCATAATATAGGCGTATGGCGCAATACGTAGGCATTTTGACCAGCGGTGGAGACTGTCCCGGACTCAACGCGGCAATTCGCGCGGTCGGCAAGGCCTGCCTGGAAGCCTATGACATCCGGATTATCGGCTTTCAAAACGGTTTTCGCGGATTGGTGCAGAATCAAACCCTGGAGTTAGACAGAAAAGCGCTCTCGGGCATTCTGACCTATGGTGGCACAATTCTCGGTACCAGTCGGGATAAGCCGCATCGGATGTCCATTGGTGGCCGGGTCCATGACATGACGGATGCCATCATTGATACCTACCGGCGGCATCATCTGGATGCGTTGATCTGCCTGGGCGGGGGTGGCACGCAGAAGAACGCGCTGCGTCTCAAAAAAGCCGGGATGAATATCATTACCCTGCCCAAAACGATTGATAACGATATTGCCAAGACCGACGTCACGTTTGGGTTTAATACTGCGGTAGGCATCGCGACCGAGGCCATAGACCGGCTGCATTCGACCGCGACTAGCCATGACCGGATTATCGTGGTCGAAGTGATGGGCCATAGAGCGGGCTGGTTGGCCCTCCAAGCCGGGACGGCCGGCGGGGCGGATGTCATTCTTATCCCGGAAATTCCCTATCATCTTGAGCGGGTTGCTCAGACGATCCGGGAACGGACCAGACAGGGTAAACACTTCAGCATTGTCGTGGTCGCGGAAGGCGCGTTGTCTCTCAGTGACGCCGAAAAGGTCGAGGCGCTTGTGCACCAAAAACGGGAGGCCAAAGACAGAGAAGAAAAGGAAAAGGCCTCGGCCAAACTGGAAAAATTTCATAAGGAACACGTCGGCCATACGATTCACCTCACCCAGGAGTTGGAGCGCCTGACGGGCCAGGAATCGCGCCTGACCATTCTTGGCCATCTGCAACGCGGGGGAACACCCTCGGCCACGGACCGTGTCCTTGCCACCTGGCTGGGCACACGCTGCGCTCAGTTGCTGCGCGAAGGTCACGACGGCTTTATGCTGGCCGTGCAGGACCAAGAGCTTCGGCCCGTGCCTTTGGAAGAAGTCGCAGGGAAAAAGAAGCTGGTCTCTCCGGACCATCCCCTCGTTGAAGCGGCTCGTCTGGTCGGAACCAGCTTTGGCGATTAATATGCTTCAGCCTGCCCACAACAGAGGGAGACACTATGAAAACGGAAGAGGTCCTCGCCCATAGTCCAAAGATCCTCACCCAGGAGCAGCGTGAGTTTTATTTCGATCAGGGATATCTGCTGCTGGAGAAATTCATCTCTGACGACTGGCTGGATACCCTCTGGGCAACGACCAACGCGTTCATTGAGCAGAGCCGGGTAGAAACCCCGTCCAAAGAACTCTTTGACGTGGAACCGAGTCATACCCCGAGCACTCCCCGCCTGCGGCGTCTCCTTAGCCCGGTCGATACGCATCCGGTCTATCGCGAGTTTGCGTTTGAAGGACCGCTGGCCGACCTCGCCCAGGACCTGCTCGGTCCGAACGTGAAATACCACCACTCAAAACTCAACTTCAAATGGTCGGACGGGGGCGAAGAGGTGAAGTGGCATCAGGATATTCAGTACTGGCCACACACCAATTATTCACCCCTCACGATTGGCGTCTACCTGAGCGATGTGGACGAGGAGATGGGTCCAATGGGAGTGATTCCTGAAAGCCATAAAGGACCACTGTTTGATCTGTACAACGAGAACAATGAGTGGACCGGCGCCCTCAACGATCAGGATGTGGCCCGTGTCGGCCCACACAATGCCGTGTGGCTGAAGGGCCCGAGAGGCTCGGTGACCGTCCATAACTGCCGTATGGTCCACGGGTCGATGCCCAATCACTCGCCGCGTATGCGCCCGCTCCTTCTCCAGACGTACGCGGCGGCCGATGCGATTACGCTCACAAACCTGACAGACCGGTTCCCGCACTCGAATCAAATTATCCGTGGCGAGGCCGCGAAGTGGATCGATTTCGACCCGCGCCCATGCCTCATGCCGCCCGACTGGTCCGCCGGCTACCGTTCCATCTTTGCCGTGCAGCAGATGGAAGAGAATGCCGGCAGCCGGACGGTCGCTGGGAACGCGGGCATGATGTAAGCAACGAGTCGAATAGTCTCCGAGCCGACCTTGATTCCCTTCAGGAAAAGCACCCAAACGGCAGGCATGCTGAGGAAATCGGGCGGCTAGTCTTACCCGTCGCCTTCGAGCATCCCGGTCAGGCGTGGGTTCCTGAAAACACCTGGACGGCTCTTCCCTCAGTAAGGAGGAAGTATGAAATTCGGTATCGTCCCGATTAACCTGCGTGAATTCACAGACCCGGAAATGGTAATTCCGTTTGTCCAAAAAGCCGAGGCGTTCGGCTACGAGTCCGTTTGGACCGCAGAGCATGTGATTATTCCCAAGCAGTATGACTCGGTGTATCCCTACAACCCGGACGGAAAACTGCCGTTCAAACCCGACGCGCCGATCCTCGACCCCTTGGTTGCCCTGACCTTCATCGCCTCGGCCACCACGACACTCCGGCTGGGCACCGGGGTCAATATTCTGCCCCAGATGAGCCCGCTCTATTTGGCCAAATGGGCCTCGTCGATTGACCACCTGTCCCAAGGACGCTTGATGCTCGGCCTGGGCATAGGCTGGCTGCGTGAGGAGTTTGCTGCTATCGGCGTGCCGTTTGAGCGCCGGGGCAAACGGGCCAACGAATATCTCGAAGCACTCAAGACAGTCTGGACTGGCGAGGAGATTGATTTCCGCGGCGAGTTTGTCAACTGGCAGGGGTTTACCATGCGCCCCAAACCCGCCCAGGCAGGAGGGGTACCGCTGGTCATTGGGGGTATAACGGCATCTGCGATCCGGCGCACGGTCAAATATGGCGACGGCTGGTATGTGATTGGCAAAGACCTGGACGACTACCGGGCACATATGCAGGCGCTGGCCGAAGAATGTGACCGCCAGGGCCGTGACAGACAGGAACTCGAAATCACCGCCTACTGGAATTACTACGGGGAAGGGCTGGACAGTCTGGCGGTGTACGAAGACCTCGGCGTTCACCGCCTCTTGGTCAATATGCACGCGCTGCGGGCTGGCGATGTTACCACTGCCATGGAGCGTTTTGCCGATGAGGTCGTAGCCAAACACAGCTAGTCAAGGATACGGAAGATGAGCCATGTCACGTTCGGGACAACCTTGGGCGGGTTTGGGGGCGGGCTGGTTTCCGGCCCGACGCTGTGTCGCTGGGCCGAGGAGATCGAACAGCTTGGCTATGACATTCTTTTCTACCGCGACCATGTGCTATGGCACAGTCCGGTGCTTGACCCGTTCACCATGCTAGGCGCGTTTGCGGCAAGGACAACGAAGATCAAACTCGGCACCGGGGTGCTGCTCCTCCCGCTACGCAATCCGACCCTGGTCGCCAAAATGATAGGCACCTTGGACTGGCTGTCCGGTGGACGGTCCATTCTCGGCGTGGGCGTTGGGGGCGAGTTTCAGAAAGAATATGAGGCCTGCGGCATTTCCTTGAGGGAACGCGGCCGGCGTGCTACCGAAGGTCTGCGCGTGATTAAGGCGCTCTGGACCGATCCTTCAGCGACGTGTGACGGCCAATTTCTGCAATTTGAGAACGCCCAGATGACTCCGCGTCCGCTTCAGCAACCACATCCCCCTATCTGGGTCGGCGGCCGAGTTGACGCGGCGCTGAAACGGGCCGGGACGTATGGGGACGGCTGGTTTGCGTATTTTGTGACACCGGAGCGTTTTCGTACCAGTCTGGACAAGACGCTGGAGCACTGGCACCAACGCGAGGCTTCCTCACGGACCACGTTTACCGGGGGCGTAGTCCTGTATTTCTGCATCGCGCCCACGTACGAAGCAGCGCGAGCGAATGCCATGCGCACGCTGTCAACGGAATATAATCAGTCGTTTGACAGGATTATCGATAAATATAGCGCGCTCGGTCCGGCCTCGGAGTGCGTGGCCGCGATTCAACGCTATATTGACGCCGGGGCACAGAATATGACCCTGCTGCCGGCGGTCCCCGCCGCCGCGACCATGGATCAACTCCGACACCTGGCGACGGACGTATTACCGCACTTGCATTCCTCGCCGTCCCCATAACTGGAAAGAAAGGTTAAGAGTTTGTCAATTACCAACTTTTCTCTTTCTTCCAGCATCTCCCGGTCGTCATCAGTCATCCGGGGGATGAAGTTGTGAAGGTGTTTCGGGTATAATCGTTTTGACCGATGAAAGGGGGGCATGATGGCCAGCGCTGGGCAACTCAAAGCTCTTGTCACTTCTCACGTTGAAGGTGATGAAGACCGCTTCTATTCCGTTGCCATGCAGGTTGCCGCCCACGAAGCCAGACACGGCCACGGCAAGCTCGCGGAAGACTTGCGTGCCCTGATTGACAGTGCGAAGAGTCAGCGCGGCACCGTGTCACCAGTGCCAATCAATCGTCCGCGAGGCGAATTAGCGAGCCTGCTAGACGTGTCATACCCGAAAGCCCGGCTGGGAGAGATGATACTTGGCGATACCCTCGCGTATCAGATCCAACGTATCATCCGCGAGCAGCGTCACGCCGGTCAGATACTGGAACACGGACTCTCACCCAGACGCAAGCTCCTGCTGGTTGGCCCGCCCGGTACAGGCAAGACACTGACGGCCTCCGTCTTGGCTGGGGAACTCGGGCTTCCTCTTTTCCAAGTTCGACTCGATGGGCTTCTCACCAAATATATGGGAGAGACAGCGGCTAAGCTCAGGCAGGTCTTCGACGCTACGAGTCGGACCCGGGGCCTCTATTTCTTCGACGAGTTCGACGCCATCGGCTCGCAGCGCGGGCTCGCCAACGATGTAGGTGAGATCCGCCGAGTGCTGAACAGCTTTCTGCTGATGATTGAGCAGGATCGCTCTCACAGCCTCGTCGTTGCGGCAACCAACCATCCCGATATCCTTGACCACGCACTTTTCCGTCGCTTCGATGATGTCCTGCATTACGACCTGCCGGACAAAGCGCAGATTTCACAGCTGCTGAAGACGCGCCTTGCGGGAACCGCTCTCAAAAAAACCCGCTGGGGGACTCTCGCTACCAAGGCTGTCGGATTGAATTACGCGGAGATCACACGCGCCGCGAATGATGTTCTGAAAGATGCGCTTATCCATAAGCGCGAGCGAGTCAGTGAAACGGATATTCGAGAGATACTCGCAGAGCGTAGAAGCATCACTGACAAGCTGGGTGAGCAGGCGTAACGGAGGGTCAACAATCTCAACATGGCAGAAGAAAGCGAAGGGCGATATCGACACTTCTTCCTCGAAGATATCACCGAGACGGATGGGTATCGTTCCCCACAGAGTGGCGGAAGGCGTCCGCCTATACCGGAGCAAAATAGAGCCCAGCACGGTGGGGCGTTACAACGGCAGATCAACGAAATTCGATCAGAAGCGGACGCTGCCCGAGAAACCCAGCGAACAGCGGGAATAGAAGAAATAGGGCTGGGACTTCAGATCGAGTTTGAGAGTTTTCCCGATGTTGAACTGGCATTCGAGAGCTTGGCGCGAGAGCGTTCGGGGATCGAGTTGCTGAATGTTCGCCACGATGATGAGCATGATGATGAAAATAGGCGAACCCTGGCCACTGTCTTCGTACCTGATGGAAAGCTCGATCATTTCGAAAACCTTATACGGGCCTATCTGGAAGAAAAGCGAGACAGCGCCGACCGACCACGCGACCACAGGAAGTTAATTGACGCGATTCAACATATACGAGCGGCAAGCCTACGGGCGCTATGGACAGATTCCGACGAGGAATTTCCCACAACGAATGAAGGACAGTTATGGTGGGAAGTGTGGTTACCCGTTCGAGGAGATCGTGAGGCAGTTACGGACGGTTTTCGAGAACGAGCCACCGCCCAGGGTATGCGTATAGCTCCTGGGGAGTTGGTCTTCCCGGAACGCACTGTGCTGTTGGTCTTTGCCTCGGTCGGTCAGATGCAGCACTCCATAGTTACACTTAACACCATCGCGGAGTTGCGGCGTGCAAAGGAAACAGCCGACTTCTTTGACTCCCTCAGTCGGGATGAACAGGGCGAGTGGCTTGACGAATTGCTGACTCGCATCCGATATCCGGTCGAAACCGACGAAGCGCCCTATATCTGTCTACTCGATACTGGAGTCAATCGTGGCCACCCACTCCTTGAGCGGGCGATTGCTGCCAACGATCGACATACCGTTGAGCCTGCTTGGGGCATCAATGATGACGCGGGTCACGGAACGCAGATGGCGGGGCTGGCTCTTACAGGGGACTTGACGCCTCTTCTTGCTGGTAACGGTACCATAGAAATCGATCATCGTCTGGAATCAGTGAAACTACTATCTCAGGAAGGTGAGACAGGAACGGACCCTAAGCATCATGGATATCTGACAGCGGAAGCGGTGGCACGGCCTGAGATTACCGCTCCATCCCGGTCCAGGGTTTTCGGTATGACTATCACGGCACGTGACAATCGTGACCGGGGACGGCCGTCTGCGTGGTCGGCCACGCTCGACTCACTGGCCGCCGATGCGAACGGATACGGAGCCAATCCGCGTCTCCTAGTCGTGTCCGCCGGTAATATCGACGACCCCAATGCGTGGCCTGATTCCCCCTATTCTAACGAGACTGACGGTGTGCATGACCCTGCCCAAGCATGGAACGTGCTTACCGTTGGGGCTTACACAGACTTGGTGCGGATCACCGAGACCGATGCAAGCACTTATGCCCCAATAGCCTCCAGGGGCGGCTTGAGCCCGTTCAGCACGACCTCACTGACATGGCAACCAAGCTGGCCACTCAAACCCGACATCGTACTTGAAGGTGGCAACGCAGCAAAGGATTCTCTGAGCGCGGTTTGGATGGCCAGTCTCAGCCTACTGACAACCCATCATCAACCGGCGGATCGATTCTTTACGACAGCCAACGCCACGAGCGCAGCCACAGCGCTCGCATCTCGCTTGGCTGCCCAGGTTATGACTGTCTATCCTGACCTGTGGCCAGAGACGGTTCGTGCCCTACTGGTACACTCGGCAGAATGGACCGATGCTATGAAGCAGTCGTTTCTACCAGATAACCCCTCGAAGAATGACTACCAACGCTTGCTGCGGCGATGTGGGTTCGGGGTGCCAGATATCAACCATGCGCTCTGGAGCGTCGAGAACTCCCTGACTATGGTCGTTCAGGAACGTCTACATCCCTTCCAGCAAGGGCCAGGTAAGCAGCCCACCCTGCGTGATATGCACCTCCACAGCCTACCATGGCCTCGTGACGTTTTGGAAAGTCTAGGAGAGGCGGAGGTCGAGATGCGCGTGACGCTGTCCTACTTCATCGAGCCCAACCCGTCGCAACGGGGTGTCCGTTCACGGTACCGGTACGAATCTCATGGGCTCCGATTCGACGTCAAACGGCCGTCCGAATCGACAGGAGACTTTCGGAGCCGGGTAAACGCAGCCGCGCGTGACGAAGAAGAAAGAACCCGTCGGGGCGATGATGATCCCCAGTGGCTGATCGGAAAACAGAACCGCCACAGAGGCTCCTTGCACGGAGATATTTGGCGAGGTAGTGCCGCGGAACTCGCAAGTCGGGGGAGTACCGCAGTCTATCCTGCGTTGGGTTGGTGGAAAACACGTCATGGGCTTGAGCGATACGACCAAGCTGCACGGTATGCCCTAATTGTCAGCATCAGGGCACCTGAGAGTGATGTGGATTTGTACACAGAAGTGGCCAACCAAATTAGTGTCCCTATCGAAGTGGAAACGTAAAAAAGAAAGCTAAATACATCGCACGACGGATCACTGTGGTGGGCGAGACTCAGCGCAGCTTGCCTTCAACAAAGGGGACTTCGTAGGCTTTTTCGTGGTTGATGGGGCCGTGTCCGAAATAGCCCTCTTCGCCAAATAGCTCGCCGTGGTCGGCGGTAATCGTAATATAGGTATTGGGGGGGACGATGTCGAAGAGGCGCTCAAACACACCATCAAGATAGCGCACGGCGTTGACCTGCCGCTGCCGGAGCAGGTCGAGTTTGTCCTGGTCGAAGAACCGCTCCTCTTCTTCATCTTCAATAAGCTTCCCGCCGACGACGGCGTCATCCAGATGCTTGAAGACGCCGTGAACGCCGTGAATCTTCGGCCACTCTTCGCTCGGCTCGTTGGGCAAGGCGTACGGATAGTGCGTCTCTCCAACATTCAGCAGATAAAACGACGGTCGCTCGGGGGAGAACGATAAGCGCTCGACCATGGCGGCCATGTCATTATGGGTCGGCATCAGGGTAAAGGAGTCGAAGTCCTTATTGAGCAGCGTGGCCGGGTTCAGCACAGGCAGGGAGACCATCGCGTGCGTGTGGTAGCCCAGCTTCCATTTCAAGAAGGTAGGGAGAAAGAGCTGCGGCACCAGACTCTTGAACTCAACCTGTTCGGCGCCAAGGCGTTCCTGGTATTTGAAAAAATCCTGTTTGTAATACTCCGACGCATAGACCTGTTGCGGACTGGAGTGGGGCAGTAGCCCCATCAGCAGATTGTAATGGGACGGAGCGGTCCACGACGCATAGCTCCAGCGACGCTCTACCTCGCCCAGGGCGCTGACCATCTTCGGCCGAGCTGCCATAAAGGCATCATACCGGCAGCTATCGAGGATCACGATGAGGTAATTATTCGTACCCTGAGGGGGCGGAAGCTGCTGCGCCTCGACGCCGGGGGATGACGTGACCAGCGGAGTCCCAGTCGGCGGAGACGCCGCCTCAGACGCGCCCCGCTTGAAGATTCGATCCAGAATGCCCACGCCTACTCCTCAACTGACGAGCCTGACTTTTCCAGCCTGCACTAGGGGGAGCACGCGGTCAGGGTCATGTCCTCCCGTGCGTAATAAGCGGATCACTTCGGCCTCTGGTAACGGCCGGCCTCCGCCGAGGAGGTGTGCCCGAAAGAGAATCTGGGCGGCGTGTTCAAGCATCTCCAGCTTTGAGTAGACATCTTGGAGGCTCCCGCCGACCGTGACAGAGCCGTGCCGGGCTAACATCAGGGCGTCGAACTGACGGATAAAAGGACAGATGGCCTCACCAGCCTCACGCGTCCCCGGCGTTGTATACGGGACGGTTGGAATTGCGCCCAGCGCCGTCACGACTTCAGGGAGGGTCCCGTCGGCCAGCGAGATGTCCGCTAGTGTACACGCAATCGCGGTTGTCGGATGGGCGTGAATGACTGCCGCAATATCCTCCCGTTCTCGATACGCGGCAAGGTGGAGGGCGATTTCCGATGACGGTGCGCGCGCATCACTCAGCGGCTTCCCGTCTAAATCGGTCTCAATCAATTGCTCTGCTCTGAGGAAGCCTTTGTGGACTCCCCGAGTAGTGATCAGGATACGGTCCGGCCCCAGCCGTACGCTGGCATTCCCTTCTGAGGACGCAATGAAGCCCTTTTGGTACATGGCGTGGCAGATATTCACCAGGTCAGTCCGTAAAGTATGCCCGCTGGTATTCATAACCGTTCTCGATCAGACGGATCTTTTTCTGGATTTGGCTGGCTGTGGACCCAGCAGGCCGCTCCTGAGAAGGCAGCCTGCATGCCGTATTCTTTGGGGCCACCGGATTTTCCTCGCCAACGCCGGAGCGTCACTCTTCGCCCAAAACTGTCGTAAACCCGCTCTGTCTTTTTTACAAGAGAGGAAGCAAAAAATCTGGGTGAGGACTGCAATATATGTAGAATACTGATAGGCTATACACGCAAAATATAAGGAAGATGAGGAGGTATATACGTGACGGCCGACGTCGACATCTTTCACCCCTCTGCGGAGCATCGTCTTTTACGCCAGACGGTTCGGGAGTTCGTCAAAGAGCGGGTTGAGCCGCAGGCGCTTGAGCACGATCGTCAGGAACGCTTCAATATCACCCTCTTTCGTGAACTTGGGGAACTCGGGCTGCTGGGCATTACGGTGCCGGAAGCGTATGGCGGTGTGGGAATGGACGCGGTAGCTGCCGTTATCGCGCACGAGGAATTGTCCGCCTCGGACCCAGGCTTCTGCCTGGCCTACCTGGCTCACGCCATGCTCCTGGTCAATAATTTCTGTCGTAATGCCAATGACGAACAGCGCCAGAAGTATTTGCCGTCCCTCCTCTCCGGCGAATGGGTGGGCGGGATGTGTATGACGGAGCCCTCAGCCGGCACGGATGTACTCGGGATGAAAACGCAGGCAGTCCGTCGTGGAGATACCTATGCCATTACCGGCCGCAAGATGTTCATTACCAATGGCGCGCTGGATGACACGACGCTGGGCAATCTCTTTCTCGTCTACGCGAAAACAGACCAGGGGTTGAGCTCGTTTATTGTGGAGAGAGACTTTCCCGGATTTTCACTCGGTCAACGCCTCCACGGCAAAACCGGTATGCGCGCCTCCACGACCGCCGAACTCGTCTTTGACGACTGTCAGGTTCCGGTCGCCAATCGTCTCGGCAAAGAAGGCGACAGCGTGCTTCACATGATGCGCAACCTGGAAATCGAGCGGGTCACTATTGGAGCCATGTCTACCGGCATCGCCGGTCGCTGCGTCGAAGATATGACCCGCTACGCGAGTGAGCGCACCGCCTATGGTCAGCCCATTAACCGCTTTGGGCAGATCCAGCGCTATATCGCGGATTCCTATGCCCAATACATGGCGGCGCGAACCTATCTGTACCACACGGCGCGGAATATGCATCTGGATCAACCCGGCCATCGTATCGATTCGGACGGCGTCAAGCTGGTTGCTACGACCATGGCAAAAAATGTCGCGGACAACGCCATGCAGGTGTTGGGCGGCTATGGCTATTTCAACGAGTACGTGGTTGAGCGCTTATGGCGAGATGCAAAGCTGCTTGAGATTGGCGGCGGCACCCTGGAAGCGCATCAGAAGAATATCACCAAAGATTTGACGCGGCATATGGACCGCATTCGATAGCATCATTGGAGAGCGTCATGCGTAACCTCTGGGACCGGATCATGATTGCCCTCATGGTGGGGGTGATCGGCTTTTGCTTGCTGGAGATATGGAACGGAACCACGGAGCTGCTCCGCTGTGGGGTCGGCATAGGCGGAGCCGTGCTGGTGATTCTCCTCAAGCTGAACGCCCTGCAGAAGGCCAGGCAGCAAACACCCTCCAACCCGTGAGCACTACGCCCGCTCTTATCTCTATGCGAACGAGACTCTTCAGCCCCGGCAGACCGTGCGGGCCTTTTCCCTCCAATACGGAGAAGGGCTTTACCCTGATCGAACTGATTCTGGTCCTCGTCATTATCAGTATTGCCTTTGCCATTGTCGCCCCTGCGATCGGGAAGCGGCTGGGCAGCAGTGACCCGAAACGGATGGCGGCGCAACTCCGGACCACGCTGGAACTCCTACGGCTGCGGGCGCTCACGGATGGCATAGAGCAGCGTCTCGTCATTGACCCCGAAGACAATCAGTATTGGCAGGAGTCCGGGCGCCAGGTTGCAAAGAGGAAACGTGTTCAGCATCCCACGTCTATTGGAGAACGCGTTTCCTCTTCGGCACGGGATGACAATGAAGAGGAGTCAGACCACGAAGACGAGCAGATGACTTCCTCCGATGAAGATATCCAGCTCTCAGCCACGAGTCTGTGGGTACGGGAGGCGGGGGAAGTCGAGTTCCGCTTTTATCCGGACGGCACAAATTCCGGCGGGGAGATCACCATAGAACAACAGCGGGGAGCGAATACGATCTCGTATGCCCTCGCGCTCAATCCGCTACTGGGGACCGCCACTGTCCGCTATGCCGGAGAAGAATAGTCAAGAGACAAGGGAGGGCGGCTTCCTGTTCTGGGTGACCGCCAGTATGAAAAAAGAAGACCAGCAGCGTCAGATACGCTGTTGGAGAGCGGGGTTTACCCTTTTAGAGATCATGATCGCGCTCTCCATATTGGCGGTCGGCCTGGTGGCCGTGCTGGAACTCTTTGCCGGCAGTCTCCGCCTCACAGGAAAAGCCTCACACCGCACCCAGGCGGTCATCCACGCCCAGAACGTGATGGACGGGTTCTTTGCCCCGGATTTCTTGGAAGATGGAGAGGACAGCGGGGAGCTGCCGGATGGCTTTTTTTGGCGGGCACGGGTGCAGGAAATTTTTCCGGATGAAACCGAAGAAGAGGCCGCGGAAAGAGAAAACAATGAGCTGGGCGGCCAAGCGTCTCTGCTGCACATCAAGGAGATCACGGTCAGCGTCGGCTGGGAGGAGGGGGAGAGCCACCGCAGTTTCGAGTTGCGTTCCATGCGCCTCATGTACGAGGATGCGGACAGCCTCAGAGAAGGGGAGCGCTAAACGTGCGACACGCCCGTGGCTTTACCCTGCTTGAACTCCTGATCAGCCTGACGCTGATGGGTCTGGTCAGCCTCGGCGTCTACGGCGCGCTCGGCTTTGGCGCAGACGCGCTCGAACGTGGCACATCCCGGAGTATTGAGAACCAGCGTGTCCGCGCGGCCCTGGCCCTGATTGTCCGCAAATTGAAGTCCGCCTATCCCCTCATGCTGCTGGTCGACGGCGAGCGGCTGGTCTATTTTTTTGGTGACGAAGGGGAACTCCGTTTCGTGGCCTCTGCCGACCGGCCTGAAATCGGCGGATTGGAGAAAGTCTCCTACTTCATCAAAGAAGATGAAGACGGCGAGCACGGGTTGTGGATGCGTATTTCCGCTCCGACCTTACCAGCAGATTTAGCCGAAGAGCGTGACGGGAGTCTGTACTTGGAGGCCGAGGTTCTGTCCGATGTTGACGAGCTGGTCTGGGAGTATTTTGGGCAGCGGCAAAACGAAGACGAAGAAGCTTGGCATGAGAGTTGGAACGGCGAAGAGGAGCCGAAACTGCCCCAAGCCGTGCGTCTGTCGTGGCGTGCCCAAGTGAGCAACCTGCCAAACGAATGGCGGATCGAAGTCCCGCTTCAGGTCCGGGAGCCTGTTGCGGAATTGCAGCGCACTCCCCAGAACCGCCGGCGGAACCGGGGTCGGAGATAGCGGCCATGAAGAGGAAACGTGTCCTCCAATCAGAAAAAAAAGCTGAACGCGTTTACTCTTTGCGGAACGAGCGCGGCATTATCCTGATTGTGGTCGTGTGGGCACTGATGGTGCTCATGGTTGTGGCGATTGAGCTGGGCCGCACCGCCCGGGTGGAGGGGCTGAGTACCGATGTCTACCAACAGGAGGTCAAAACCTATTATTTAGCCATCGCCGGACTGAACCGCGTCCTCCACCAACTCATCCGAACGAGCCAGCAGGGCCGCACGCGCAATCTCCAAGACGATGATCGGCTGGGCCCGCGCGACCGGCTGAGCAATGATGAAACCGATCAGGAGGAATGCCCGAACCTCTGGCTGCTCGGTGATGGCCAATGGAGAGACGAAGCGTATGGCGAGGGCGGCTATCAGGTCCGCGTCAGTGACGAGAGCGGAAAAATTAATATCAACCAAGCGGATGAGATTATTTTACGGCAAACTTTTACCAATCTGGACTTTGATCCGGACTTTGGGGATGCCCTGGCCGATGCGATCCTCGACTGGCGTGACCCGGACCCCTTGGAGCGGCTGAATGGGGTTGAGAGTGATTACTACTTGGCCCAGGACATTTCCTACCCAGCCAAGGACGGGCCGCTCGACACGATCGATGAGCTCCTGTTGATCCGCGATGTCAGCCAGGATCTCTTCTACAACACCCTGAACGAGGTGTTCACGGTGTATGGCAATGCACGCAGCGGCAATATGGCCAATACACAAACCGCAAACGCCCTCGTGCTCCGGGCCGTACAGGGGGTTGATGCGGAAACTGCGGAGGAAACGATCCGGCAACGGCGCGAAAACTGCGGAGAAGAGTTCTTGGACGCGACCGCGGCACGCGGGGGTCTGCCCACGATTGTCACCATAGAGAGCATCGGCTATCTGAACACCGGACGGATCACCCGCCGGCTGGCCGGCGTGATTGACCGCACGGGAGGCCAGTCCCATCGGATACTGCGCTGGCAGGACCGTCTGCCCTCACAAGCCCTCCCGCTCGGAAGAGACGACTTTGAGGACGAGGAAGAGGGGTGGTTCTGAGCCGGGCCTTCATATCGGGCAAGAGGAGAGGGATGCAGCAGGAATTCATGGGCAGGGCCATAGAACTCTCGCGAGTCCATATGCGGGCAGGGGGAGACGGACCATTCGGTGCGGTCATCGTCAAGGGTGGAGCAATCATTGCAGAGGGATATAATGCGGTCATCTCCAGCAAGGACCCCACGGCCCTCGCGGCCCTCGCCGCCCTGGATGCGCGGTGCTGGCCGCAGTTGCAGCAGCTCGCTAATGGCGAGTGGGCCATCTGGGTCCATAGCTATCAGCCGTCGCTCGAAGAGACGTATATCCCGCAGTAACCAAGGCAGCAGGAGGCGGATTCCCCCGCCTCCTGCCCCTCACGCACGTCTCGCGGAGATCAGGCCAAGTCGAAGCGATCGAGATTCATCACCTTGTCCCACGCGGCCACAAAGTCCCGCACAAACGCCTGCTGCGCGTCGTCACAGGCGTAGACTTCCGCAATGGCGCGGAGCTGGGAGTGCGAACCGAAGACGAGATCAACGGCGGTGCCGGTCCACTTGCGCTCGTCCGTCTCGCGGTCGCGTCCCTCGAAGACGCCCGGAGACGTGGACGACGGCTGCCACTGGATGTTCATGTCAAGCAGATTGACGAAGAAATCATTGGTCAGCGTCTCGGGCCGATGGGTGAAGATCCCGAGTGCGGACTGCCCGGTATTCGCATTCAGGGCGCGCAGGCCGCCAACGAGCACCGTCATCTCGGGAGCCGTCAGCGTCAGCATGTGCGCCCGGTCCACCAGCAACTCCTCCGCCGGCCTCCGGTGTCCGTTTGCCAGGTAGTTGCGGAATCCGTCCGCGGTGGGTTCGAGCACGGCAAACGAGGCCACATCGGTGTGCTCCGCCGACGCGTCCGTGCGTCCCGGCGAGAAGGGCACTGGTACGTCGTGTCCGGCGTTTTTCGCCGCCTGCTCGACGGCGGCGCACCCGCCCAGCACGATCATGTCGGCCAGCGAGACCCGCTTCCCGTCGGACTGCGCGCGGTTGAAGTCCTGCCGGACCTGCTCCAGGGTCTCCAGCACCGTCCCCAACTCGGCCGGATTGTTGACGGCCCAATCCTTTTGCGGCGCGAGGCGGATGCGCGCCCCGTTCGCCCCCCCGCGCTTGTCCGTGCCGCGGAAGGTGGCCGCCGACGCCCAGGCGGTCGAGACCAGTTGGGCAATGGACAGGCCCGATGCCAGGATCTTGCCCTTAAGGGCGGCGATGTCCTGCTCGCCAATCAACTCATGCGTGACATCGGGAACGGGGTCCTGCCACAACTGCGGCTCCGCCGGAACCAACGGGCCGAGACACCGAGTCCGGGGCCCCATGTCGCGGTGCGTCAGCTTGTACCACGCCTTGGCGAAGGCGTCTGCGAACGCCTGCGGGTTCTCGTGGAAGCGCTTCGCAATCGGCGCATAAATCGGGTCCACCTTCAGCGCGAGGTCTGTCGTGAGCATCATGGGGGCGTGCCGCTTCGAGGGATCGTGCGCATCCGGCACACTGCCCGCTGCATCGGCCTGCTTGGGAGCCCACTGTGTCGCCCCGGCAGGGCTCTTCACCTGCTCCCACTCGTAGCCGAACAGGTTGTCGAAGAAGCCGTTGTCCCACTGCGCCGGTTCGGTGGTCCAGGCACCCTCCAGCCCGCTCGTGATCGTGTCGCCGGCCTTGCCGCTGCCAAAGCTGCTCTTCCAGCCCAAGCCCTGCTCCTCGATGCCGGCCCCCTCGGGTTCGGGACCGACGTACTGGTCCGCGTCGGCAGCCCCATGGGTTTTGCCGAACGTGTGGCCGCCGGCAATGAGCGCCACCGTCTCCTCGTCATTCATCGCCATGCGACCGAACGTCTCTCGAATGTCCCTGGCCGCCGCGAGCGGGTCCGGGGTCCCGTTCGGCCCCTCCGGATTCACGTAGATCAGGCCCATCTGCACGGCGCCCAGCGGCTTCTCCAGTTCCCGGTCGCCGGTATAGCGCTCGTCCCCCAGCCACGTGGTCTCCGACCCCCAGTAGATGTCCTCTTCGGGCTCCCAGACATCCTCGCGCCCGCCGGCGAACCCGAGCGTCTTGAAGCCCATCGACTCCAGGGCGCAGTTCCCGGTGAAGACCATCAGGTCGGCCCACGAAATCTGCCGGCCGTACTTCTGCTTGATCGGCCAGAGCAGCCGGCGCGCCTTGTCGAGGTTCGCGTTGTCGGGCCAACTGTTGAGGGGCGCGAAGCGGAGGGTGCCGGAGGAGGCGCCGCCGCGCCCGTCGCCGATGCGATACGTGCCGGCGCTATGCCACGCCATCCGGATGAAGAGCGGCCCATAATGGCCGTAATCGGCCGGCCACCAGTCCTGCGATGTCGTCATCACCGCCTCAATGTCTTTTCTCAGGGCCTCCATGTCGAGTTTTGAGAACTCCTCAGCGTAGTTGAACGCCGCGCCCATGGGATCGGACAGGGGGGAGTGCTGGTGGAGCATCTTGAGATTCAACTGATTCGGCCACCAGCGCTGGTTCGCCATGGTGCCCCGCGCGTGCGCGCCTCCCATTACCGGACACTTGCTTTCGCTCATCTGTTTCTCCTTTCTCTTGGTGAGATGAGCGTAAATATATCGGGACCCTTTTTGATAATTCAAATTGATTATTTTTATGAGTTTGATAATTTGTATTTATGGATGTCCGCTGCGACAGCCGGGGTAGTGTGGAGCCGTTGCCCGCCTCCGCGCCCGCGCGAGGCTACCGGCATGGGCTTTGTCCCCCCGCCTGGGCGAGGGCGGGGAAAGGAAGGTCGGCTTGCCCTTGGCGAGCCGTCTCCAAATGGATACATTCCGCAGCATGGCGTACACGGTCATCATGAGCGAGACCTTCCGCCGCTGGATGAAAGCCCTGCGGGACCGCCAGGCCCAGGCGCGGATTGCGGTGCACCTTGACCGGGCGGCAGACGGCAATTTCGGCGACCACCGCAGCGTGGGCCAGGGGGTCAGCGAGCTGCGGATCAACGTGGCCCAATGCTACCGCGTTTATTACACGATCCGGGATACGACCCTGGTGATCCTGCTGTACATCCACCGCGCGCTCCGCATGGCGCGCGCACTCTAGGGAGGCGACATGGAAAAAGAAACGTATACCCCGTGGGACAGTGCCGAGTTTTTGGACGATACCGAGGCCCGGATCGCCTACTTACAAGCTGCGCTTGAAGAGAACGATCCGGAATTTTTCGTCAAGGCGGTCGGCACCGTGGCGCGCGCCATGGGCATGACCGCCGTCGCCCACGAAACCCGCCTGGGCCGGCCCAGCCTGTACAAAGCGCTGTCCGGCGAGCGCGACCCCCGCATCGGCACGGTGATGAAGGTGCTGGGAGCGCTCGGGGTCCGTCTCACCGTCGCCCCAAAAGCGGTGTAAGGCCCGGCGAGGGGTCGGGCCGGATCAACAACACGACAGAGAACAGCCGGGGGTGCGTCACTCCCGCCCGGTCACCACACAATTGGAGCCGTCCCCATCCCCACCTGGGAGCGCGGCCATCTTGGCCGCTTGCGGGCTGGAAGCCCGCCCTCCTGGAGCCCCATCCCTCCGAGGACCCGCGCAACAATGGGCCTCACACGTCCAAGGAGGGGCGCTTTTTTTATCCCCTCCCTGGACGTGTGATGCATATTAGGGGACCGTGTAGGAGGAGCGTGTCGAGGATAGGCTAAGCTCACATTCCCTACCACAGGAGGTGAGCGGTGCCTATTGATCTCGACACGTTCCTGGTCGCTTTGTATACCATCGTGGACGATCTGTACCAGCAGCATGCGGCGGGGGCCAAGCCGGTGCGGCCGGGTCCCCGGCCCACGGTGTCCGACAGTGAGATACTGACCCTGGTGTTATGTGCCCAGTGGTGGGGGCGCTCGGAGCGGGCGTTTCTGCGCTATGCGCGGACGTACTGGCGGGGGTACTTCCCGCACTTACTCAGCCAGAGTGCGTATAACCGCCGGTGCCGGGACTTGGCCGGGGTGCTGGTCGCCTTGGTGCCGATTGTGGCCCAGGAGTTACGGGCGACCACCGCGGCCTATGAAGTGATCGACACCGTGGCGGTGCCGTTGTTACGGCGCTGTCGGGGGTGTCGGCGGCGGCTGTTTACCGACGAGGCGGCTATTGGATGGGGGGGAGTGACAAGGACTGGTACTCTGGCTGTAAGTTGCTCCTAGCCGTGTTACCGCAGGGTGGGGTGACCGGCTTCGTGCTTGCCCCGGCCAGTACCGAGGATCGCTGGCTGGCCGAGGCCTTGCTGGGCTGGCGCACCACGCCCCAGGCCCGCCCCCGCCAGCGGCGGGACCTGCGCCGCCCGACGCGCCCCAACGGCAGGCCCTATGTGGGCCCGACGGGGCCGCGCTGGCCGCAGGCTGGCGCTGGAGTGCCGAGTGCCGGGCCGTATCTGGCCGACAAGGGCTTTGGAGGCGCGGAATGGCAAACCCATTGGGCGCAAGACTATGGGGCGCCCGTGCTGACGCCTCCCAAGGCTCGGGGCGCCCCGCGTCCCTGGACCAAACGCCAGCATGGGCGCTGGCGCCAGATCGTCGAGACTATCAATGGGCACCTGACGCGCACCTTTGGCCTCCACTTCCCAGGAGCGCGCACCGCCCACGGCTTACTCACCCGCATCGCGGCCAAGGTCGCTGCGGTCAATCTCGGCATCTGGCTCAATCACCTCTGCGGGCGCCCTGCCTTGGCCCTCGCTACTCTCTTCCCCGGCTAACCCCCTATCTTGCATCACACGTCTTGGGAGGGGTGGCCGAAGGCCGGGGTGGGTACTCCTCGGCCCGCCAGCCCTGAAATTTTCATTTCTCGTGAAATTTCACCCTTAATGAAACGGGACCGATCAGCGCTTCTTTCCGGGTTGGTGTCCTCGTAGGGGCGTGGGTCATGGTGAAAACCGAGGAAGACATACGCTCCGACCGTGCCCACAAAACCGCCCCGAAAATCCCCGCAAACCCTGCTCTATAATCAGCAATTAAGCGCGATTTAAGCGTGGAAAAAGATAAAATCTACGTGAAATTTTCATTTTTCATGAGAAATGAGAACTCCTTGATTCCGCTTGACTTTCTTGGAAAATCACGAAAGTGCGCGTGAAATTTCTCTACTTTCCGGGGACTGGCTCCAACGACCGGACCTTTTCCCACGACTGACAATCACCGTGGGCCGAGCGCCATATCCCCGCCCGGCAATTGCTGCCCGAGCAGGCGTCAGCGGTCTTTCGGGAGTGGCGGGAAAAGGCGGATCACAGTGCGTACCGGGGCGGCTTGCGGGTTGACGGGCTGGCTATTTTGGAGTGAAATCGAGTCGGGAAACACCCCGTTGCACTTTGTCGGGTCAGCGAAATGCCAATCAGATCACTCACATTCTTGTTTCCGGTCATCGTCGGCTGTCTCATCGCCTCTTGCTCCCTTACCCCAAATCACATGCCCCCGATCCTCGAAGCAGTGACGGAGTTACCTGACGAGTTTGCCGAAAGTAAAGTTGCCGGCTCATACGAGCCGCTGGAGTGGTGGAAGGCGTTCGCCGACCCGGTTCTCGACCAGATAATCGAAGCGGTGCTGGCCTCGAATTTCGACCTGGCCGAGGCGGTCGCCCGGGTCGACCAGACCAGGGCGCGGGAGCGTATCATCAAAGCCCCGGCGTTTCCGCTGCTTCAGCCTTCGGTGGAGATCGCCGACATGGAGACATCTACCAATGCGGGTATTGCCGCGTACATAGACGAATTGGGAGTGGGTTCCGACGTATACCGCGATTTTGGCTTCGAGATTCCCGACCGGATCGGCCTGACGACCTACGACCTGGGTCTTGACATCTCCTACGAACTTGACTTCTGGGGCCGCAATCGCAACGACGCGCGCGCCGCCGGTGCCGAGCGGCAGGCTTCGGAGTCGGACTACCTGACGGCCCGCATGGGGGTGCTGGCCGAAACCGTGCGCACCTATCTGGAGATCGTCGACCTGCGCCACCAACGGCGGCTGGCCGGCGAAGTCGTAGAAATCTTTCAGCAGCGGGAGTCCCTGGCCGAGTCCCGCTATGACCGCGGGCTGACCGATGCTCGCGCCCTCTATACGGCGCGGCAGAACCTGAGCACCGCGCAAACCAGGTTGCCGCAAATCGAGGCGCTGCTGGCGGACGCGAAAGGTCGACTCTGGGTGCTCCTGGGGGGGTACCATGCGGATCTCGCAGGCATGTTGCCCGATTCCCTGACGCCTTCCGCCGCGCTCGACCCGGTTCCGGCAGGCATTCCGGCCGACCTCCTGGCACAGCGGCCCGACATCAACGCGGCAAGGCAGCGGATGGAAGCGGCCCGCTACACCGTTGGTGCACGCCGCGCGGATTTGCTGCCGAGCTTATCCCTGTACGGTTCCATCGGGCTGCAAAGTGCCGATGCAGGCGAGTGGTTCGACCCGGATCAATGGTTCCGTAACCTGAGCTTCAACTTGCTTGGCCCCGCATTTCAGGGTTCACGGCTGCGCAGCAACGTTGATCTGGCCGAGGCCCGGTGGAATGAAGCTGCCGCCGCCTACGGGCGTTCCGTGGTCAGCGCGGTCAACGAGGTCGAGGCGGCCCTTGCGGGGCTGGAGGCCAACCGCCGCCGATATTCCTTACTGGCTTCCCGGGCGCAAGAGGCGCAGGCCGAAACGGCGTTGCAGGAACGGCGTTATGTCTCCGGCGTGAGTGACTATGAGGATTTCCTGACGGCAACGCACACCCTCCTGGGCGCACAGTCCGCGCTGGTGACGGCGCAGCGTGACCTGGGGCACGCGCGTCTGATACTGCACCGCGCGCTGGGGGGCGCGTGGACCGCAAAGAGGGAAAGTGTCCTCCAATCACACAAAAAAGCTGGACACCTTTACTCTTTCAACGAAGGAGAAGCCATCCAGCAGAGTAACGTAGCTCCTGACACCAAAGAGGGAGCGTGTCCTTCCTCGACCGGCAGATGCGGGACACGTTCCCTCTTTCAACCGCGTCTGCTTGCCAGCGTCCCGGAGTAAATCACCATGTCCCGTATTGTCAGCTTTGTCATTGCCGGCGCCATCCTCGGTGTTTCAGTGGCATTGGCAGCTTTTCTCATTTCGCTGGCGCCCGAACCGGTCCGCACTGAACTCCCGCCCCAGGTCCCGTTCGCGCAGACGGAACTGGTTTCGGCCGGTACCGGTCCCATACCGGTCTACGGGTCCGGTACCGTGAGACCAAGCGCCGAGATCGGTATCGCACCACAGGTGGGGGGGAAGATCGACTGGGTGGATCCCGGATTCCAGAGCGGGGGACGGGTAACGACGGGCCAGACGCTCATCCGCATAGAAGAGACGGACTTTCTGTACCGGGTGCGGGAAGCCGAGGCCAATCTCGCCGCCCGGCGGGTGGCCCTCCTTGAGGAGGAGGAAAAAGCCGAAATCGCCCAGGTCCAATACGAGCTGTATATCGCCGACCAGGGAGATTCGGATGCGACGTCAGCCGCGAATCCCCTCACGCTGAGGGAGCCTCAATTGAACGCGGCGCGGGCTGCGGTGAGCCGTGACGAGGCCCGGCTCGCCGAGGCCAATCTCGCCCTGTCCAGGACCAGGGTCACTGCGCCGTTCGACGGTTTCGTACGCGAAGAATCCGTGGACGTAGGACAAATCGTCGCCGCCGGCCAGACCGTCGGCTGGATTTTTGCCTCGGATGCCGTGGAAGTCGTCGTGCCCTTGTCCGATTCCGACGCCGCCCTGATCCCGGGGCTTTGGGATCTCAGGGCGGGTGACGGGGTACGACGGGTGGCGGCCCGTGTGGTCGCCCAGTACGGAGATGGAAGCTACACCTGGGAGGGGTACGTGGATCGGAGCGAGTTGTCCCTGGATAAACAAACGCGAACGATAGATGTGATCGTGCGTGTCCCCGAACCGTTTACCGCTGGTGTCCGGACGGACGGATCCGATGGTGGCGGTGATCACCCCCCCTTGCTGGTAGGCAAGTTCGTAGATGTGGAAATCCACGGCCATGAATTGGATGGATACTACCGGGTGCCGCGAGCGGCGCTCCAATCCGGCAACGAGGTTTGGATCGTGGACGATGGCGGCGTGGTGATTATCGTTCCGGTACAGGTCCTACAACGGACCAACGACGAGATATATGTGACCGGCACCCTCGAAAGCGGCCAGACCGTCATCACCGGTGGAATCCGGTTTGCCACACAAGGCATGCGCGTCCTGACGGCAGTTGATTCGACACCATGAGTCCTGACAACGGCACTCACAAGGAACCATCCGGCCCGATCGCCTACATGGCTGGCAACAGTGTCGCGGCCAATCTGCTGATGTGGGCCATCATCGCCGCCGGGCTGGTGTCGCTGACCGGCCTGGAGCGCGAAGCCTGGCCCACGGTCCCGTTCTACCATGTCGAAGTCTCGATGCCCTATCCCGGCGCCACCCCGGAGGAGGTGGAGGAGTCGATCATCGCCAAGATCGAGGACCAGGTCAGCGGGTTGGATGACGTCAAGGCGGTCAAGTCCGTCGCGGCCCCAGGTATGGCATCCGTCCGCATTCAAATGGATTCCAGAACGGACATGGATCGGGCATTGGACGATATCGAGTCTGCCGTCAATCGTATTCAGTCTTTCCCTGCCAGGGCCGAACGTCCCCAATTCAGGGAGATGACCAACCGCCAGAGCATGATGCGGCTCATCGTGTATGGCGATGTGCCCGAGCGCTCGCTCAAGGAATTGGCGTACCAGATAGAGGATGACCTCACGATGCTTCCCTCCGTGTCCCAGGTCGAGGTCAGTGGGGTTCGGAAATACGAGATCTCGATCGAGGTGCCGCTGCATCGGCTGAGAGCCCTTGGACTGACACTCCCCGACATCGCCAACACGATTCATCGCAGTTCCCTGGAATTGTCTGCCGGGAGTATCGATACCCGGGAATCCCAAGTGCGGGTCCGGACCCTCGGCCAGAACTACGACCAGCAGGATTTCGAAGAGATCGTCCTTCTCAGCGGCAGTGACGGCACGGTATTGCGCCTTGGCGATATCGCCGAGGTTCGCGACGGTTTTCAGGAAACCGACCTGATTGTCCGGCACCAGAACCACCCCGCTGTATTCGTCGAAGTCTACCGGGCCGATGATGAGCACGTGATGGATGTCGCCACGACCGTCCGGGAGCACCTGGAGAACGAGGTGATCCCGGCTCTGCCGGACGGTGTGGGCATCACCATCTGGAATGACGAATCCCAGGCCTATGAAGAACGCGCCGCTCTTCTCCTCAAGAACGGAATTCTGGGTATGTTGCTGGTGTTGATCGCCCTGAGCCTGTTTCTCGAAATCCGGCTCGCCCTGTGGGTCGCCGCCGGCATCGCCGTTTCGGGTATCGGCACCCTGGCCGTCATGCTGGTATTCGACTATGCAATCAACACCATCAGCCTGTTTTCGTTTGTCCTCGCCATAGGTATTGTCGTCGACGATGCGATCGTCGTAGCCGAGCACATTCAAGACGAACGTAAGCGGGGAACGCCCGGGGTCGTGGCGGCGATTCGCGGCACACGTCGGATCAAAGTGCCGTTGATATTCGCGGTCCTCACTACAGTGGTGGCGTTCATCCCGCTACTATTCATCCCCGGTGGCGTCGGAGATATATGGTCGGCACTGCCGGTCATCATGATCGCCGTGCTGTTGGTTTCTCTGGTCGAATCGCTGCTGGTGTTGCCCAACCACCTGTCCCATCTGCACGGCCCGGAATGGGTGCCGACAAATGCCTTCGATCGGTTCTTCACACGGCTCCAGGGTCGTGTGGACGTTTTGCTGAACAGGTTTCTGCAAGGCCCCCTGGATCGGGCGCTGCGGTTCGCGACGGACCAGCCCATGGTGACGATGGCGGGGGCTGTAGGAATGCTCATATTAAGTATCTCTCTGTTACCGGCGGGTATCGTCCCGACCACATTGGCCGATGCCGTTGAGGGGGATTTCGCAACGGTCACTCTGGAAATGCCCGATGGGACGACCGCGCCGAGGACGTACGAAGTGGCGAAGGAACTGGAGGCCGCGGGTCTCCGGGTCATCGAACGACTTTCGCGTGACCGGCCCGAGGATGCGCCTCCGCTGCTGACCGGCGTAACGGTGACCGTCGGACAGGGGCCGAGACTTGAGGGCGGGGGGCTGAATCCTGCGCCCACCCTCAATCCGGAAGCCAATATCGCTACCATCGAATTCAAACTCCTGGGCGCGCAGCAGAGACAGCTCTCCACCAGAGAGGTCGTGCAGGCATGGCGAGAGGAGGTGGGAGTACTGCCCTACGTGCGCGGCATCACCTTCAGCGGCGAAATCATCGACCTGGGCAATCCGGTCGAGGCCGTGCTGTCGCATCCTGATCCGGAGCGCCTCGCCCAGATCGCAGACTCCGTGGTCGATGGTCTCCGTGGAGTGGGAGGCGTCTATGACATCCGTTCGGATCACACCCCGGGCATCCCGGAAATACAGCTCGAACTGCGGCCGGAAGCGCGGACTCTGGGTCTCACGCTTGAAGAGTTGGCCGGGCAGACGCGCGCCGCGTTTTTTGGAGCAGAGGCCGTCCGGGTGCAGCGCGGCCGGGAAGAGGTCCGGGTCTACGTGCGCCTGCCCGCCGCTGAGCGGAATGCCATCACCGATGTCGAAGGATACCTGCTCCGTACACCGAGCGGGGCCGAGGTTCCGGTCACCAGTGTGGCCTCGCTGAACCCGGGCGTATCGCCGCCGGCCGTTCGACGGAGGGATGGTCAGCGCGTCGTCACGGTCACGGCGGACGTGGACCCTACGGTGATTTCCGGTGGCGAAGCCAACAGCATCCTGGCCGATTCGATTCTCGCGGACTTGATCGCCGTGTATCCGGACCTGACATACACGTTTGGAGGTGAACAACAAGAGCAACTCGAGTCCCTGGGTGCGCTGTATCGCGGGTTTGCGATTGCTTTACTCATGATTTTCGTGCTGCTCGCCATCTCCCTGCGCTCCTATACCAAACCGTTCATCATCATGGCCGTCCTCCCGTTCGGGTTCATCGGAGTGATCCTGGGTCACTGGGTCCTGGGAGTAGCCCTGAGCGCGGTATCCTTTATGGGTATCTTCGGCCTCAGCGGCGTGGCGGTGAATGATTCCCTGGTTATGATCGATTTCATCGATCAGAAACTCAGAGAAGGTGTCCCGATACGCACGGCAATCATAGAGGGCGCTAAGGGGCGTTTTCGTCCGATTATGCTCACTTCCGTGACGACGTTCCTGGGCTTCACACCCCTCATTCTGGAACGCTCCATTCAGGCCCAGTTCCTGATCCCCTTTGCCGCATCGCTCGGTTTCGGCATTCTCTTCACTACGGCCATTCTGATGATGGTCGTCCCGGCGTTATACACGATCCAACTCCGGCTGATTCCTCCGAGGGAATAGTCCGCCAGTTGCTGAGAGAAGTGGGGTTTAGCCCTGATCTACTCAGAGGGAGTGACTGCACGTGTCCAATCTCAATCTCTATGCGAGATAGGAATGGGTAAGCCTTCTACCTATTCGCGGTCTCAGTAAGATATCCCGGCTATCGCGACTACCAGGCCAGTGTGCCGGTGCTGGTGCCCACGCCCCCTGCTTCAGGACCTCGCGGCGACCCGCGCACGCTGATCCTGGCACCGCGTCCGATGGTGCCAAACAACAGTGAGAATACCACGATTCCTGCGAGTGCAAGCCCGCCCACCCCGGCGGCGTACAACGCGTAGTTGGTGTGTGCCTTGCCGCAGATCGTGTACCACTGTGTTCCGTCCGCGGGCGGCGTGGTGCAGGCGAAGGTGAAGTCCTCTTCGTAGCTGTCCACACACAGGAACTGCTTGCGCGTGGTGCCGGTGATATCTGTGGCTTCCACGTCGCACGGGCCGGGCGGCTGGTGCAGTCCCGTGCTCACGTGGGTCTCGGGTGCGAAGAAAGTCATGTTGAAAGCGAGCATAAGCAGGTAGGCGGCGGTGGCTCCACAACCCAGCCAGTCGACGGACAACTCACTGCGGCTCATCGCGCGACGGCCGAGGAACGCCACGGCGCCGTAGGTCACCAGACCGATGCAGAGGGCCAGGTAGCGGGGCGTACCGCCATTGATGGTCTGCAGAATCGTTATCTGTATCATCATCATCGCCGTGGTGAGGCAGGCGACCAGTACGAAGCCCCCGGTGAAGCTCCGACCGGTGATTTCCTTATCCCGCAGGACGATATCAAGCAGCAGCGCGAAAGAGCCCGCGAACGTGAGTACCCACAGGCTGCTGCTGACCGGCGCTCCCAGTAGCCGCGCCGCAAGGGAGGCATCACTATCATGCCAGGTCCACCAAAGGAACTTTGCGCCCACGATGTCGTAGGGCGCATAGAACATGCATGCGACCAGACCCGTGAGCGCGGCCGTCGACCAGCGCCCAAGGCCGAGTCGGCGGACGGCGACCGCTGGCCAGTACATGAAGACCACGTATATACATGGGATGTACAGCGGCAGGCGCGGGGTGAGCATGATACTCGACTGAGCCTGCCAGAAGTTGTCGACCAGCGGCAACGCCATGAAGATCAGATCGTTGCAGGTGCCCGCGATCAATGCGGCGAACCAGATCAACAGGTTCGCGCGCCCCGCGCGTCGCGCGTGGTAGAGGGCGATGAGGGCGCACGCGATGATGACGTATTCACCGATCAGGAACGTGGGCAGTGTTGCCCACTGCTCGGCAGGGTTCATGACCATCTGCCACGGCAGGTGTGGTGCCGTATCCCAGGGAAGCGTTGTCATTGTCCCCTTCTTCAGTAACTGAAGAAGGGTTCGAGTTCGACCGGCCGGTTGCCGTGCTTGCCATCGGGTGCGCCGCGACCGCCAAACACGTCCTGGCCGTAGCGTCGATTCCGCCTGCGCAGGGTGCCGTGTATGCGGTCCCAGATCATCAGGTGCTGCCCGAAGTTCACATGGAAGTGGACGTGATGGTCATCGTGGTAGGCCGTGGGGCCTTGCCAGGGGAGGGCGGAGACGAGGCGCACACCGGAGTGGTCGATGATGTTGAAGATCAGGGCGTAGAGCAGTACGCCACCGACCGATACCGCATGGAAGGGGATGAAGAACAGCGGCAGGAACGATGCCGCTTGCAGCGTGGGCATCTCAACTGGGTGGACGGCGGTGGCCACGTAGGGCGAGGGTGCGACAAAGCGATGGTGAAAACGATGCGCGTGCTTGTATAGGAATTTGATGTGTAGCGTGCGGTGTACCCAATAGGCGCTGTAGTCTATCACCACGAACAGCACGATCGTCATGCCGATCGTATAAGCCCAGCCATACGCCGCCACGTCGGTGTAGATGGCCGTTTTCACCAAGCCCATAATCATACCGTATATCAGGATGCCGGTAATGACGCTGCTGAGAATCAAGTTGCCGGTGCCGGCAAGCATGGCGGTGCGGTGTAGTTTGGGCGTCAGGAAGCGCTTGGGCTGACACTTCCACGTCTCCGGCTTATCGCGCCGGCACACATAGTAGCGATAGTGGTAATAGCCGGCAACGGCGTGATAGACGGCAAGTGCCACCAGGATGGAAGCTCCGATGCAGGTGGCCAGCAGACTCCAGTCGACTGTCTCCATTTGTCGCTTTCCTTAAGCTAAGGTATCGACCACTCTGTAAGCCTGCTGCGGCATGGCTACTCCTGGTTATACTCAAACCAGCCTATGAAGGTTAAGCAGAGTAGCACAGCGTTCTCAAATCAATCAAGAAAACCGACTTTGAAATTAGGACAAATCCTGAAGCAGGACAGGCGGGTCTCTACCCTATTTCTCTTGACGGTTCGCACGATTTCCTGTCTTGTGCTGGGCATGTTGTCTTTTGACCGGGCAACGGCCACAGGGGACAGCGAAAGGGACGCGCTCATGAGCAAGAACACCGTCCGGCCTGGAGCCCGTCAAGCAACCTTTCAGAGTTCCGAGGACCTCGTGTATTTTCTGCAAGGATAGGTGCTCGTCCTGCAAGCGATCCTCATACGCCTGGCGTTTCAGCAGGCCAAAGATGACGAGGAGTATCGGGAATCGGAAACGAGAGAGACATTTGAGGCTGCTGTTTCATGTCCGTCAACCTGACACGCTATAGAGAGCTCACCTACCCTCCGCCCTTTCCGGACGGTTGGTACAGGGTAGCGGCGTCCGGGGAAATCAGGCCGGGAGAAGTAAAGCACGTTCAGTGCGTAGGAGAACAGATCGCTCTATTCCGCAGCGAGACCGACGGCGGGATTGCGGCCGTAGATGCATTCTGTCCGCACCAGGGTGCGAACCTGGCCCACGGCCGGGTCAAGGGGGACCGGCTGGAATGCCCTTTTCACGGCTGGCAACTGGACGGAAACGGCCGGATTCGCGACCACCCCTGCGCCAAAGATCAACCTGCCGTCCATCTGCACTGGAACGCGATCAACTACTACGGTATGGCCATGATCTACTGGTCGGCGCGCCGGGACGCGCAGGTACCCTATCGACTTCCGCCGCAACCGAACATAGACAACCGGCAGCTTGTCTATCGCGGCCAGTACGACGCGGGCGAGGTCGAAATGCACATTATCGAATTTGCTGAAAATAGCGTTGACTTTCAGCACTTTTCAAAACTCCACAGTACCATGCGCATCCCCTGGACCAACATAAAATTGCCGTGGATAAGAATTCGGCACGAGCCTTCTTGGGCTCTCGACGACAAACTTGAGCACGTTGCCTATTTTGGAGACGAGACAACGCTTGAGATAGGGGGCCGGATTTGCGAAAGGACGAGAGCGCGGGCGCTCGTCACCCTTCTCGGTCCCGGCAGTATTGTGAAGTTCGATCTTGAGGTTCCAAGAATTGGCGAGATCACGATATTCCAGACACACACTCCTGTAGAAGCGCTGAAACAAAGGGTAACTTTCCGTTGGTTCGCCGCCCGACGGGTGCCACGAATACTTGTGTCCTACGTGGTTGGGAACTGGATCTCGCAATGGCGACAGGACGTGGAGATATGGAAAAGAAAAATCTACCGGCAACATCCCTTATGGACTAGGGACCCTGGTCCTAGAGACAAAATGCATCAGTGGTATCGGCAATTCTACCCTGACGACCTGGTCTCTGATCTCCCAGACTCATGGGGCACACCCAGGGGGAGAGCGGGCGTTCATTCAGGCAGGCGCTAATCCGAATCTGTTGGACGGGTCCGGTCGTCCCTATCCTCAAACAGGCACCCTGACCCCCCCTTCAATTTAGGACAACCACCCGCCCAGATTAGGACAACCGCCCGAAATTAGGACAGGACCTAAGACTTGCCCCCCCTTAGACCGGAGAGTTATAGTATAGTCAGGGAGGTTAAGGCTGATGGCCGTTACTCAAGAGGATTTGACAACCCAGCCGCTCACTGCCGAGCAGAGGCGCGACCTGCCCGTCTGACGAATCGAACCAGGATGTTGAGATGACCCTACCCGTTGTCCGATTCGCAGCGATTGAGGGCCTCGTGCTTGAGGCGGCGGCAATGATGTTGGTGTTTGTCGGCGTTTTGTTTCTGGGTTCGATGCTCCTGCCCGGACATCGGGTTGCAGGGCCGGATCTCGAAGGAAAATCACGCACCTACAAGCTCAACGGCCTCGCCTTGTTCCTGATTGTCGTGATGGTGGGATGTCTCGCCCAAGTCTTTGGCTGGTTCTCTCTTTCAGTGCTGCATACCCACTTTGCCGCTTTGTTCGTGGCGGCAAACGGATTCGCCTTTGCGCTTTCCGGCTGGCTGTATTACCGCGGAGCCCGGGCCCGGGATGCATCACCGGGAGTCTGGCGAGGATTCTTCTCTGGCTTGGAGCTCAATCCGACTTGGCTCGGGGTGGACTTGAAGCTTTTCAGCTACCGCCCTTCTCTCATTGCCCTGGCGCTGTTCAACGCATCGTTTGCCGTCGTGCAGTACGAAACCTACGGTGGGTTGACCCTGGCAATGGCGCTCTATCAGCTCTTCACCTTCTTGTACGTGCTCAACTACTTCCAGTTCGAATACGGAATGACCCACACCTGGGATATGATCAGTGAGCGCTTCGGGTGGATGTTGATTTGGGGAGACTATGTGCTGGTGCCGTTTTTCTACAGTCTCCCCGGCTGGTGGCTGCTCCACGCAACGGAACCGCTGTCTCCCATTGCCGCCGGCGCGCTCGGCTTGTTGTTCGCCTTTGGCTTCTGGCTCTTCCGCGGCGCCAACGAGCAAAAGCACCGCTTCAAGCGTGACCCTGAGGTTACGATTTGGGGACAACCCGCCCGGTCGCTGGACGGGCGCCTGCTGGTCTCCGGATTTTGGGGTATTGGACGACATCTCAACTATACCGGCGAGATCTGCGTCTACCTCGCCTTCACCCTGACCACTGGACTCGCATCCTGGGTGCCGTACCTGTTACCCGCGTGGCTGGGGGGCCTGTTGTGGCATCGATCGAGGCGTGATGAGCGCCGCTGTCGCGCCAAGTATGGCGAGCTGTGGGGACGCTACACGCAGCGGGTGCGTTATTCGATGCTGCCGTTTGTCTATTGAGGGCAGGGATGGGACATCGATCTCACAGTGTGGCAACCCTGCGTTCTGCGCGGCTCTCACCAGCGGCAAAGGCCGTTCCCGAGCTCGCGGGTGGGTGGCCGCTGATCGGTCATCTGCTGGATTTTCAAAAGGAGCCGGTCTCGATGTTGAGCCGTGGCTGGCGCGAGCACGGCGAACTCGTCCGGTTCCGACTCGGTCCCAGCGAGTTTGTTCTCTTCACCGGACCCGAAGCCCACGACTTGTACTTCAGCGCGCCCGATGATCAGCTGAACGCCAAAGCCGTCTATCAGTTCACGGTGCCCATCTTCGGCCGCGGCGTGGCTTACGACGCCGCCCCCGAGCTCATGGACGAGCAGCTCGGGTTTCTGTTTCCGGCTCTCCGCGAAGCCGCAATGCGCCGGTTTGCCCGCATCATGTTCGAGGAGACGAGCCTGTTCGTTGACACTCTCGGCGAGGATGGGGAAGTCGATCTGCCGGCCGCGATGAACGAGCTCACCGTCAATATCGCCAGTCGTTGCCTCATTGGAGAGGAAGTCCGGGATCAAGTGGACGCGGGTTTTGCCGAGGCGTATCACGACCTGCAAAAAGGCATCAACACCCTGGGATTTTTTCTCCCCAGACTTCCTACCCCGGCGCATCGAAGCCGTGACCGGGCCCGGCGAAGAGTGGCCGAACTCTTTGGCCGGATCATGACGGCCCGCCGGCTTTCCGGGGCCCGGCCCGACGATTTCATGCAGACGCTCATGCACGCCCGTTACGAGGATGGCCGCGCTTTGAGCGACGACGAGATTACCGGGATCCTGCTGACGGTATTGTTCGCCGGCCAACACACCAGCGCGGTGCTCGCAACCTGGACCGGTCTGGAGCTCCTGAGGGCGCCCTCATACCTGGCCCGGGTCAGAGACGAGGTGCAAGACGTCTACCGCGAGGCAGAAGCCATGAGCCTGGAGAGTCTCAAGCGACAAGTGGCGCTGGAACACGCCGTGCGTGAGTGCGAGCGGCTGCACCCGCCGCTCATAATGCTGATCCGCAAGGTACTCAAACCCGTGCGTTACAGAGACTATATCGTGCCTGCCGGCACCCTGGCCATGGTGTCGCCGGCGGTCTCTCACCGCTTGCCCCACGTGTTTGCCGACCCGGAGCGGTTCTGTCCGGACCGCTTTGCTCCCCCCGCTTGCGAGGACAAACAACACCAGTACGCCCTGATCGGTTTTGGCGGCGGCAAACACCGCTGCATGGGGAAACATTTTGCGTACTTGCAGTTGAAAGCGATTTGGACCGTGCTGCTCGACCGCTTCGATTTTCATCTCGACACTGCGTTTCCCGCCCCGAATTACGGCAGCTGGGTGACGGGCCCCGAGACACCATGCCGGCTCCGCTACCGCCGCCGCTCGCAAGGGAGCATTGTCCGATGAGCAGTGCCACTTTTCGGCACTACGACATAGTCATCGTCGGCGCGGGTCCGGTAGGCAGCTTGTGCGCGCTCGCTCACGCGCGGAAAGGCGCCCGGGTGGCTCTGCTCGAAGCAAATCCCAAAGCTTCCAAACGACTGGCAGGCGAATGGCTGCATCCGCCTGCCGTGCGGATGTTGCGCGATTTCGGGATAGAACTCGATACGCAGTCCCGTAGCGCCACGGGTAACGGATTTGTGGTATTCCCGGAAGACGGCTCAGAACCGATAGTGCTTCCTTATCCGGACGGATCGCACGGTTTGGTATGCGAGCATGCAGCGCTCGTCTCGCGCCTGCGTGAAGCTATCGAAAACGAGTCGAGCGTCGACTTTATTCTCCACGCGCGGGTACGGGCGGTCGAAGACGGGCGGGTCACTTTTACCCGGAATGGCACCGATGAATCCGTGACCGCCGCGCGGATTGTTGGCGCCGACGGCCGGGCCTCAATTGTGCGTCGATCGTTGGGTTTATCGACAAGCCCGGTGACCTGCTCGCGGATGATGGGGGTCATACTAAGAGGGGTGGGGTTACCGCTGGAGGGTTATGGGCATGTGTTGTGTGGTGGACCGGGTCCAATGCTCATATACCGTCTGGGAGAGCATTGCGTCCGGGTAATCGTCGATGTCCCAGTGGACCGCTGGACACGCCAGGACGGGATTGGCTTCGTGTCGGAAGCGTATGCCGGTGTGTTGCCGGAAACACTCAGGCCGGCGTTTGTCGAAGCGCTACGGGCGGGGCAATTCCACACCGCGGCCAATGCGCTGAGGCCGCGCGTCACATACGGGAGCCCACATCGAGTGCTGATTGGCGATGCGGCCGGGCACTACCATCCCATGACGGCGGTAGGAATAACCCTTGGTTTCGGCGATGCGCTTACGCTGGCCGAGGGCGAGGACTTTCACGACTTCACCACCAAGCGTGTCCAGGCGACTCGCACTCCGGAGTTCCTCGCCATGGGGTTCTATGAGGTCTTTGCCGATAATCGGGCCGAGGTGGTGGCGATCAGACACGCGGTCTACCGGCGTTGGCGGGCAAAATCCGCAATCCGCGACCGGACCATGCGTTTACTCGCCTGTGAAGACACCTCGGCGGCCCATTTGGGTCGCGAGTTTGGCGTGACGATGGCCCGGGCGGTTGCCGGGGAGATTCCGCGATCCTACGACCAACTCGCTTGGCGTCGGGCCCGCGACATCGTTCAGGCGCTCGCTGTTCGTCTCTGGTGGCTCCTGCGTGGCCTTCGAAAACTGCACAAGGCGAGAAGCGCGGGCGGAGAAAAAGACGAGCGCGTTCGTGACACCTTGGCCCGCGTGTTTCCGATCTCCATGCCATCGAGAGTGAGTGACCCCCAGTCCATCCGCCCGGGGGAGGTTGTATCACCCGATGCTGGTCCGGCATTGAGGCGCGCGAGCGCGCGCTTGTTACATCTCCAGGGTGAGGATGGCGCCTGGGAAGGTGAGATGGTTTGGTGTCCCATGCTGACCGCGCAATATGTGCTGTTGCACCACATTATGGAGCGGCCGATCGAACCCGGCCGGCGCCGGAGTGTGCTGCGCTCCTTCGAGCAGACCCGTCTCGAAGGGGGCTTATGGGGTTTACACGAGCACTCCCCTCCCTCCCTGTTTGTCACCACCCTGGTGTACGTCGCGACGAGATTACTCGGTATCGAGCGGGATGATCCGTTCATCGAGCCGGCCCGGCGATTCCTGCAAGCAGAAGGGGTTCTCGGTATCCCGAGCTGGGGAAAGTTTTGGCTGGCGCTCCTCAATCTCTACGACTGGCGCGGGGTCAACGCCATTCTGCCGGAGCTGTGGAGCTTACCGCGCTGGATAGCGTTACATCCCTCGAACTGGTACTGCCACACTCGGCTCATCTACATGGCGATGGCCGCGATTTATCCGCATCGATTCCAGGCCCCTGTCACGTCCTTGATCGCGTCGTTACGAGAGGAGCTGTTCCCCCAGGGATTTGCCAACGTCGATTTTTCCGCGGGCCGCAATCGCCTGCGAGGCGCCGACCTCTACGCGCAACCCAGTGTGTGGCTCCGAGCCGGATATGGATGTGCGCAGTTATTTGAACGGTTCCACGCCAAACGTCTGCGCGCCCGATGTCTGGAAGCGATAATCCGGCACATCAAATGGGAGCTGCAAACCACCAACCATACGAGCATCTCTCCGGTCAGCGGTCTCCTCAACATCCTGGCCTTATGGCTGCGCGATCCAAACGACCCCGACTGTCGCCAGGCGCTCGCGCGGCTCGATGACTGGATCTGGGAAGACGAGGAGCGTGGAACGCGCGTCACCGGAGCGAGAAGCACCTCGTGGGATACCGGATTCTCCCTGCAAGCCTTGGCGACGGTGCCCGAGCTCGACGGGGTTCAAAGCGCCCTCCGACGCGGCGCCGACTTCCTGCGCCGGCAACAAATCGGTGCCAGCTTCGCAGGATTCCGCGAGGCGTATCGGACCGACCCCAAAGGCGGCTGGTGTTTTGCCGGGGGATGGCATGGCTGGCCGGTGACGGACTGCACTGCGGAAGCGGTGCTCGGGCTTATCGCCGCCGACCGCGAGGCCACGAGCACGGCAGCGCTCGGCGAAGCGGTTCGGTTCATGTTGCGCGGTCAGAACCGCAATGGCGGTTTTGGCAGCTATGAGGCACAGCGCTCCGTGGTTGGTCTCGAGTGGCTGAATCCGGCCGAGATGTTTGGCGACTCGATGACCGAGCATTCCTATGTCGAGTGCACCGCGTCCTGCCTCGCAGCGCTCGCCGCCTGTAAAGAGCACTTCCCGCAAGTTACGAATCGAGCGGTGATGAGCGCCATCTCACGGGCTGCCGCCTGGCTGCGCCGGACCCAGGCAGGCGATGGGTCGTGGCGCGGCGTATGGGGCGTGCAGTTCATCTATGGTACCTTCTTCGGGGTCAGGGGTCTGCTTGCCGCCGGGGCCCGTCCTGGTGATCCGGCGCTGCGGCTGGCCTGCCGGTGGTTGCTGGACCGCCAGCAGGAAGACGGAGGATGGGGTGAACACCACAGCGGTTGCCTGACCGGCCGATACGTCGCGCATGAGGAAAGTCAGGTTATCCAAACCGCGTGGGCAATGATTGCGCTCCTCGAGGCGGGCGATTCGAATTGGACCGCGATCTCGCGGGGCGCTCGGTTTCTGCTCAGCACCCAGGACGCGGATGGGGCATGGCCCAAGCAAGACATGGCCGGAGTCTTTTTCCGCACCGCGCTGCTGGACTACGTCCTGTATCGACAGTATTTCCCCCTGCACGCGCTCGGTCTCTACGAGCAGCGACGCCGGGCCCGGCTGGATCTGCCGTCCCCTGCTCCCCTCACCGCCGACGCAACTGGCTGAAGCAGACGGCTGGAGATGTTCTTATGGAATTTGAATCCGATGCGGCGCACGACGGCCCAGTAGGCAAATTGGAATCGACCATGCGGGTAGCGGTATTGACCGGGTTGGTGATTGCCGTAACCACGGCAGCCTCTATCGGCTTCGGCTATGCCGTGCACGGCAATCTGAACGCTTACTACGGCCTGCTGAGCCTGTTTTTCTGCATCAACCTGCCGATCTGCTACTGGGAGATCTGTCTGTTCCTGCGACGCGACGCCGTTGAGCGACGCGCGGACTATTGGCGCGCCAGACGAAGAAAGACTGGTCGAACGCCCGCCGTTGAGTTTCTGGCGAGTGAGATTCCGCTGAGCAGAGCGTTGTCCCCGACCGTCTGGGCGGACGTGTGGGCCACCTATAGCATGTACGATGAATCCTATGCCGACCGACGCACATTCGGCTTCAACGCAGATGTCGCCAACGGCTTTTTCACGCCAATCCCGGCCCTGATTCTGCACGCGACCTTTGCGGTCGGTTTTTTGCCCGCCCGGCTGGCGGGCATCCTGGGTGTGATGCTGTTTTGGCAGTGGACCTACGTCACGTCGGTTTACTTGGTGAGCTTTTTCGTAGCCAGGCGGCATAAGCAAATCGCGCGGGGCGATCTGTGGCTCTACATCTGGAGTACGAACTCGCCGTGGGTGCTCTTCGCGCTTCTGGGGCTCTATGTTTGCGTTCGACTGATTGCCGATGGCGATTACGGGGTTCTGGGCCACCAGTAACGTCCCGTTAGGCCGCGCTCACTGCCTTCCTGCTCCCGACCCCGCGCGCGGCCCAAAAAAGCCTCAGTCCTCGGCGGATGCTTACGATGGGAACGAGCGACCTCGCGGCGGATCTCGGGGTCGAAAACATACCTCGTTCAGTTTCCCGAACGCTGGGGTTTCCGAGCCGCGAAGAAAAACATCGGAGTAAAAATACCGGACTCGCCACCTTCGACCAGGGCATCCGCCGCCGAATTCAACAGCGTGCTGACCGCGGTCGTCCCCTCCGGAACCACCCGCAACTCGGCCTAGGGCCAAGCCGGAGCGGGACCACCCCCCTCATAATTTTACCCCCCCCTCATAAATTCCTCATAAATTACTAGGGACAACCGGTGGGGAGCCGTGTTAGGGGTTGGCTGCGAGTCTCAGGGGCCTTCACAGGTGAGAGTGGCAAAAATCATACCGGAGGAGCCGGGAGGCGACGGATGCACGATGGGAGGGTAGGCCATGAGGGCTTTGAGCCGCGCTACACAACAGCGTGATTTGCTCTAGCGCGTGTCCGTTTTGGTCGAAACCGGTTGAGCCGTCCGAGGAAGCGGATCCGGCGGGCCGCGACGCGGAAACCGGGCCATCCGCCGCGCAAGCCGCTGCCCGGGGCCCGACCGCCTTGACCCGCTAATCCGGCTTGCGTGCGTGGAAAAAATACATTGGGGTGAAGATGCCGAGACGCCCGGCTTCCGTGAAGGCTGCCGCGGCAAGGTTCAGGAGGCTCGAAACACGGGTCGCGCCGCGCGGCACGATTCCCAACCGTTCGAGCAGCCAGAGCGAGCCGTGGGTCAGCCGGCGCCCGGCGGCCGAGCTGCGCAAGTGGGCGAAAGAGAGGCCCGAGCCGACCAGAGGTTGATACCAGGGAATGCCGGGCGGGGCATCCGCAGCCAGATCGCGGGCCTCCGTCAACTCGAAGCCGACTTCCCGCAGGGCGTCATCCACCTCATGCGGCCGGGCGATTCCCGGCAGGCCGCCGCCATGCTCCAGATCAGCCCTTATCCGCCGGTGATCCGGGTCCGCGTCGTCGAACCGGTCGGTCAGGCAATTTTCGTAGGCCGCGAAACATCCACCGGGTTTGAGCAGGCGGAAGGCTTCGCCGTAAATGCCCGTCTTGTCCGGCGTGCAGCAAGTCGCCTCAATGGAATAGACGGCATCGAAGGAGGCGTCCGGCGCATCGACCTGCATGAAATCGCATTTGAGCCAGTCGGCCAGGTGGCTCAGCCCTGCCGCCTCGCTCCGCCGCACGGCACGTTCGAGCTGTAGCGCATTGTTGTTGACACCAACGATCCGGGCGCCGGAGAAACGGGCGATCTCGATCAGCGGTCCTCCGACGCCGCAGCCCAGATCGACCACCGTCATGCCGGGCCCCAGACCGAGCCGGTGGGCTATGTAGTGTTCGTGGCGAGCGATCGACGCGGCGAAGCTTTCATTCGCGGCACGCGGTGCGAAGTGGAAAGACTGGCCCCAGCCGTATTCGTAGAAATCGGTTATCAGGTCGTAATAGGCGTTCTCGAAATTCCGGTAGTCCGCCTTCCGTTCCGCCGTGCCGCCGTAGCGGCGTTCGTAATCCTCAATGCGTGGGGCGACACGGTCGCCGCCGTGCCCATCTTTCAGGATATCGGTGAGCTTCGATACCATCCGGACCCCCGATCAATAGTCCCATTACCTATCTGTTCACTCCTTCACCACCATCAGTGGTACCAAGAAGAGTGGCCGCCCGCAACCGCGCGGAGGATCTCGGGGTCGAAAACGTACTTTATTCAGCCTCCCGAGCGCCGGGGTTTACGGGCCAGGAAGAAATACATCGGTGTAAAAACACCGGACTCGCCACCTTCGACCAGCGCGTCCGCCCCCCTATTTAACAGGGTGCTGACCGCGGTGGTGCCCTCCGGAACCATCCGCAACCTCTCCCCAACCCCTAACGCCCAATTGGTCAAGGCGCGGCCAATAGGGGTGCGCGGAATACTCCTCAGACTGAGGTCACGACCCTGCAACGCGCGGTACCAGGGCGTGTCCGGATGCGAGTCGGGGGCGAGGTCGCGGGTTTCCAGAAGCTCGAACCCGGCCAGGCGCAATGCATCGCGAACTTCCGACGTGAGGGCGATATCCGGTAACCCGTTCCCCGTCTCAATGTCTTTCTTGATCCGCAGGTGCTCCGCGTTCCGCGGATTGAACTCCTCGGTGAGACACCACTCGTAGCCCGCAAAACACGTCCCCGGACGCAGGACGCGGAAGATCTCCCGAAACGCTGCTGTCTTGTCCGGGGCGTGGGGCGTGGCCTCGATGGCCATGGCGGCATCGTAGTGGTCGTCATCTTCGGGAATCTGCATGTAGTCGCCGTGGATGAAGCGGCACAACGACTGGACATCCCGGGTATGCACTTTCGCGCGCTCGATCTGGTAGGCGTTATTGTTGATCCCGACAAAGCTGGCCCCGGAACAGCGGGCCAGATTGCCCATCGGTCCCCCTACCCCGCACCCCACGTCGAGCACTTGCATCTCCGCTCTCAGGGACAGCCGATCGGCAAGAAAACGCTCGTGCCTGAGCAGCGACGCCTTGAAGCTCTCGCCCCGCCGCCGGGGAGCAAAGTGAAAGGACTGGCCCCAGCCAAACTCGTAGAAATCGGTCGCCAGTTGGTAGTAGTGATGGACGAGCTGCTGATAATGCTCTTTTCTCCGCTCCGAGCTGGCACCGTGGAGCCCGGTGTATTGATCGACCACGGCTTTCACTTCGTCCGGGGCGAGAGCCGAGAGGGAACGAGAACTCGATCGTTTTGTGACGCTCGTACGAGTCATTCGGCTGCTATACCAAATCTGTATGATTTCTCCAAGGGTCAATGTTAGGAATAGATGAACTGTCCGCCTCTGTAACACATGATCTGTCTGGTTTTATCAGGGTTGGATGAGGTAAGATGAAGCGGTGCTCGGGCTCATCGCCGTCGGGACCGGCTGGGTCTGAGGACCCCGGTCCCTTCCGCCGACGCGAGACCGGCTGAAGCAGGCTATTCTTCGAGGCCCTGACGGACTTCAATCAGTCGCCTGATCGCTAGGTTTACGGGCCAGGAAGAAATACATCGGTGTAAAAACACCGGACTCGCCACCTTCGACCAGCGCGTCCGCCCCCCTGTTCAACAGCGTGCTGACCGCGGTTGTGCCCTCCGGAACCATCCGCAACCGCTCTGCAGCCCGTAACGCCAGATTGGTAATGGTGCGGCCGACGGGTGTGCGCGGAATGCTCGTAAGACTGAAATCGCGACCCTGCAAAGCGCGATACCAGGGGGTTTTCGGGTGTGATTCAGGGGCAACGTCGCGGGCCTCCAGGAACTCGAATCCGGCCGTGCGCAAGGCGGTGCATACCTCCGACGGGAAGGCGATATCGGGTAGCCCGTTCCTCGTCATGACGTCGTTCTTAATCCGCAAGTGCTCTGCATTACGCGAATCGAACGCCTCGGTCAGACACGCTTCGTAGCCGGTAAACAAAGCCCCCGGACGCAGAACGCGGAAAATCTCCCTGAACGCCGCTGTCTTGTCCGCTGCGTGGCACGTGGACTCGATGGCGAAGGCGGCATCGTATAAGTTGTCTTCAACTGGAATCTCCATGAAGTCGGCGTGAATGAAGCTGCACAACGACTGGACCTCCCGGGTGTGCACTTTCGCGCGCTCGAGCTGGTAGGCGTTGGTGTTGATACCGACGAAGCTGGCCCCGGAATAGCGCGCCAGATTCCGCATCGGCCCGCCGATCCCGCACCCCACATCGAGCACTTGCATGTCGGGTTTCAAGGACAGTCGATCGGCCAGATACGTTTCGTGCCTGAGCAGCGACGCCTTGAAACTCTCGCCCCGGCGTCGCGGGGCAAAGTGAAAGGACCGGCCCCAGCCGAACTCACCGAAATCGGTCAACAGGGTGTAGTAGTCATGGGCGAGGGATCGATAATGCTCCTTTCGATGCTCCGTACTGGCGGCGCGGAGCCCAGTGAATCGATCGACTACGGTTCTTACTTCGTCCGGGGCGAGATCCGCGAGGGAACGAGAACTCGATCGTTTGGCGGGCGTACGGGTCATTCGATCATCCTGTCAGATTCCGGTCAGACGCTGGCATTGCCGCTCTCCGCCCCGTGCGCCAAATACTCCCGCCACTTACGCACAGTCACTTTTTGAAAAGCCCGTACCACCGGATTGAGCTCGATGGGAGGGGCGTCCCAATGTCTCTCGTAGCCCTGCTGCTCCGCTTCGACCGCATATCGATCCTGGGCGAGTAAGGGGCCGATGAGCAGACGGTTTGCGATCTTCAAAACCGTGGCCATGGCGAAACGGGGAATACGGACCGGCAGCAAAGGTATCTTCAGCGACTTGAAGTAGAACAAGAAGAACGTCCGGGTGGTCCGCTCATCGATTGGCAGCACAAAAAGCCAGTGTTTTATCTCGTCATCGGTGTTCGACCACTGATAGGGGTATTGAAAGCACAGCTCGATGTGATTGGTGTCAAGCCGGTTGTGATCGACAAACAGCCCGGAGATACGCCCGCGTCCGACCCGCGTATCGTAGGCGAGGTGCACGTTGTCACCGACGGTCTCGCAACGGGTGAGGGTGGCGCCCTCGAAGGGACGGTATCGACGGTGCAGATGGGCGTGGGAGAAGTCGCTCACATTGTCGATCACCATCGAGTGGTGGGCCGACCAGGTGAAGCTGAGCGGTACACAAGCCCACCGCGCGGGTCCCTCAAGCTCGGGGATGTCCGGGATCTGGCGCAGTTGCGCCTGCTCCGGTTTACCGGGGAACAACCAGATCAGACCGTAACGGACCTTCACGGGATAGGTTCTGAGCGAGAGTTTCGGGAACCCTCGTCCGAAGCGGTCGTGGGGAATCTCGACACAGCGCCCGTTTTCATCATACTGCCAGCCATGGTAGGCGCACACGAGCCGGCAGCCTTGCATCTCGCCCAGGGAGAGTTTGAGCTGGCGATGCGCACAGCGATTCTCGATCGCGTGAAACGAGCCATCTATCCCCCGAAACAGGGCAATGGAACGTTTCCAGAAAACGACCTCGACCACTGTGCCCGGTTTGACTCGGCGCGCTTCTTCAACCGCGTACCAATAATCCGGGTCCATACCTGCGGCGCGCGCTTGCTGACGCAAGCTGCCGGCCTCCTCGAAGCCGGGTGGCGCACTCGGTGCCGGGCTCATTTCGAGCCCCCGACGGAAGGCATCCGTATATCTCGGCTCGGTATGAGGTTTTCCACTTGTTCCGTGGCGTTTGCGCGCGGGCGTTTCGCGAGCGGATTCGTGATCGCGTTGCGGTGGTAGTGAAAGGCGTAGGCCTCATGAACCGCAGCGCGGATACTGGTGGGCTGATAGCCGAGTTCCCGTCTCGCTTTGTCGATGTCGGCGTGACGGCGCTTTTGTAACAGGCGGATGGCACCGGGGGTGAAACGCTGGGGAAAGCGCGGGTGAAACCGGCTCAGATAAAAGCTTGCCGCTTCCGAAAAGACGAGCATCAGGCGGGTCGGGATTCGCCGGTGCGGTCGCGGCACGCCTGAGACCTCCTCGAACAGCTCCAAGATGTCCGAGATGGTCTTGTACTCGCTGCTGAATATGTACTTTTCACCCGAGCGTCCATGCTGCATGCACAACAGATGTCCTTCGACAATGTCCCGTGCTGCGACAAACTCGAAACCGCCATCAACGTAGGCATAGAGCTTGCCGTTCGTGTAATCGCATAAGGTCCTGCCCAACCGCGAGGGAAAAAAATCGCTGCCCCCGATCACCGCACAACACGTTGCAACCACAACATCTTGTCCCGCCGCCGCGGCGCGCCAGCACTCGTGCTCGACGAGTGCCTTGCTACGCTCGTAGGGCATCGTGCGTTCCATGGGATAGAATGGCATCGTCTCGTCGCTGGGAGCGGACGGATCATCCAAATCGTAACCGACCGCACTGAAAGAGCCCGTCACCACCACCCGGCCGGCCTCCGCCTCCCGCGCCGCTTGCAGCACGTTGCGGGTACCGAGAACGTTGCACTCGAACACTTCCCGGCGATGGGCGCGGTTGCCGTCGATGGTTGAAACCTTGGCCGCGCAGTGATAGACGCCTTGGCAGCCCGCGAGCGCGTGCCTGGCGGCATTCAAATCTCGGAGGTCACCAAACGAGTGTTCAACCTCGAGGCCTTCCAATGCTTCGTTGTTGTCCTCGTGTCTCAGCAACACCCGGACTCGAACGCCATCGTCAAGCAGTCGGCGCACGAGATTGGCGCCCACATGCCCGGCCGCGCCGGTGACGAGAGCGGGCGGCGTGGATGAGCCGGCAGGTGTGCTTGATGGTGAGGTCATCTACTCTAGTGTACTACCCCCTACTTGAGGTCGGGTCAATACGTGTGTAAATGGAGTAGTAGGTTAGTTTGCGATGTAAGTTGTTGTTTCTACTAACCAAAAAGTTTCAAGTGGAGACACGACCGTTGGAGAAAAGGATAGTACCACGGCGTATAGCCATTGTCGGCGGCGGCATATCAGGGCTGGGGGCGGCATGGGTGCTGCATCACCACCCGGACCGATTCGATTTCCGGCTGTTTGAGGCGCAGGACCGGATTGGCGGGAATGCGATCACTGCCGATATGCCGCAGGATGACGGCAGTTCCGTTCCCTTCGATATTTCCGTCACCGCCTGCATTCCGTCGGTATATCACCATATCCTGTTGTTGATGAAAAAGTTTGGCATTGAACTGATCGATACCAGATTCAGTTACAGCGTGAAGTACCGTGACCGTGTTTACGCCCACGATTTCGACTCCGACATCCGAGAGCAACTGCAATCCGAGATTGTAAAGTTTCAACGAGTCCTGAGGCGTCTGAAGTGGTTCGGTTGGCTGAGCCGGTCCCAATCGAAATTTCTGAACGCCCTCAATCCGTTCAACTACATCAGCATGGGGACGGTCCTGAATCTGGCCGGTTTCTCCGGGGACTTCAGGTACAAGATACTGAAACCCATGTTCGTCAACTTCCTGATGGCGACCAATGTGTTTGATATGCCCGCATCTCTCTTTACGCGATATCTCGAATTCTTTGATATCGAAACCGCCACCCCTATGCAGACGTGGGACCAGGGAACCCGACATATCTACGAAAACCTGTCGACCAATTTCCGGGACAAGATCTACCTCAACCGGCCGGTCCGAAAGGTGTATCGCCAGGCGTCCGGCATCGTGGTCGAGGACGAAGACGGCGTGCAGGAGACGTTTGACGAGGTGATCTTCGCCAGCAACGCGAACCAGACGCTGATGATCCTCGACAACCCCACGCTGCTGGAGCGCTATATTCTCTCGTCGATACGGTACGAGAGCGAACTGCACAACCATACGGTCGTGCATTCGGACGCCTCAGTCCTTCCGGACAACGAAGTGAAGCCCCTGAAAACGCGGAGCAATCATATCGAGCAATACGGCGCCAGACCGGACAATTATGAAATCACCTACATCATGCACAACCAGCAGCCATGGGCCAATCGGTCTGACAAGCCCTGTCTGGTGACCTACAACCCCATCAGCGAAATCGATGAGAAGAAGATCATCGGAAAGCGGTGGTTCCAACACATCGTGCATGACGTACGCCATGTTGCCTTGCTCGTCCCCTTGTTCCGCTTTATTCAGGGCAAGAGACAAACCTGGCACTGCGGCGCCCATACGCTGGTCAACAGCCAGGAAACCTGCTTCGTGAGTGGGCTCGCCGCTGCAACACAGATCGGTGCGGATTATCCCTTCGACGATCCCGAGGCAAGGCGAATGTTCAACTATTACGGGAGTATCATGTATGGTTGGGGGTTCAGGAAAGCGAGGGGCTGAAGACCACGAGTGTATTGTCGCAGAGAGGGGAGGGGCACGAGACGGGTCACATGCTACCAAGCGAGCTTTTCTAATGGATGAGTGTGGGTTCGAGGGGGTGCCGAAGGCCCGTCACCCGGAACTTGAACTTCTTGTTGGGGCTGGTCTTGGGTAGCGGACTCAGCTTCAACTGGTAGTCCTTGGGCACCAGTTCCAACTCCAGGTGGCGGGCGATCAGCAACAGGTTGGCGGCCATTTGCAGTTCGGTCCAGCGCGATCCTCCACAGACATGGGTGCCGACGCCAAATGGCGAATAGGCCCCGGTTTGTCTGTGTTCGTTGCGGGGCTCCGCAAATCGATCGATATCGAACTTGTCCGGTTCCGGGAAATACTCCTCCATGTAGTGCGTGGCGGGAAACGCGACGAGTACCGTGCTGTACGCCGGTACTTCCATGCCCTCGATCTCGAACGAGTTCATGGCCGTGCGCATGTGTGCGGAGATGACCGGGTGCAGCCGCAGCACCTCCATCGCGAACCGGTGGGTCGCATCGATCGCCGATGGAGTCAGATCGTCGCCGATCGGGTCGCCGTTCGAGAACAGCGCGTCCGCTTCGGCGACAATCTGTTCCCGATAGGGCGGGTTCTTGAGCAGCTCGTAGATGGCGAAAGCCATCGCGCTTCCCAGGTAATGACCGGCGATGATCGGCGCGACGAACGAGAACCCGAGGTCGGTTTCGGGTAGAAACTGCGGGTCGGACTGATGCAGGTCCATCAGATCGTCGACCAGATCCCGCCGCTTGCCCTCCCGCTGCGCCGGAGTGTGCGAGGCGTGGATCTGGGCATACAGCTCCAGCACGCGATTGCGGTAGCGGTTCATCCTTGGTGTGCGCAGCGTGAACTTGGGGAGGAGCTTCATGGCATGGACCAGCAGCGCCCGGTATTCGAACTTGAGAAGATCATCGAGGATGTCGGAGGGCTCAATGCTGACGCTGAGGTGGGCGATCTGTTCGCCGATGAGCCGCTGGCAGGCCATTTCTCCCGGCAGGGTCTTTCCGATCCCCCATCCTCCAAACGAGCTTCGGCCGAGTGCGAACAGTTCGTGCAGCCGATCGCTCACGACCGTGCGCGAATTGCCCGCCCGCACGGCCTTGCGCATGCGAACGTGATCGGCCCCGTCCATGCTGGCGATGGATCGCGCCGTACCCCACTCCGTCTGAAAGTCCTCCAGGTAGTCCCGCGTCCGCAGGTGGAGACGGCCTTTCTTCGAGACCCATCTGTTCGTTTCGACACCGGCGAGCACCACTATCCGGCGACCGGGGACCTTGAGCTGAAAGACCGGTCCCAGTTTCTTACTTTTTTCGGCCATGAACTTCGGCAGGTTTCCCGACCGGAATGATTTCGAGGATATCATGTCCCACAGGCTCACGCCCGGCAGCGGGCGACGCCGTGCCGCCCGCATGCTTTCGGGGGGGCGATAGGAACTGCGCACGGCCGGGCCTATGGCTCGCCCGATCAGGTCCATCCCGCTGAAGAGCTCGATGCGCTCTTCAGCAAGTTCGTATTCTTCGGAGTCCATCATGGCGCGGAAGCCACCGCAGTAGTGCACGAGGCCGATGATGGGAACGTCGCGTGGATCCGGAATCTCGCCGTCGAGCAGCGTGCGCATGATCCGGCCTTTTATCTCTTCGCCTGACCGGCCATCCACTAGGGGGTAACGACCAGTGCGGGTGACCTTGGCGGACAGGGTCCAGAACCCGCCGTCATCGGAATCGAAAATACCCGCTTTCACCAGGCGATCGACCGCCACGTCACTGATGTCATCTGCCCGGCGGGCGATGCGTTCAACCCAGTACTGTGGTGTATGTATCTGTTCTTCACCGGCTATCTCTACGAGCGTGGGATCCAGCAGTTCGTCTCCGGTGGGGGTCGCATCGGTCAGGGTAAGCGATGTCTGGTCGGAGTCGATGCGGTCCTCCATGGCGAGGTCCATCAGCACGGCGCCGGCGAGCGCACATGACATATTCCACTCCGGGATAGGTACGAAATAGCCCGACTCATCGTTGTGCAGCAACAGGAGTAGTTCTTCAGCGAATCTCATATTCCGTTCTCCTCCGATTGATCTGCAGGGTCCGGCCTCCCTGTCAATTCCGGGGCTGGCCTGCACGTCTCGGCCTCCAGTTCCGGATAGAACTGCCGACAATATCGACGGTATTTTCCTATGGGACCGTCCGCCCGGCACAGCCTGGGGGTGGGCCGATACCGCTTCCGGTCCCAGATCACCACGTCCTGCAGCACTTCCTGCTTTTGCTGTGAAAGCAGAATGTGATTCATCAGCCTGTGGCGCAACTTCATCGGTACGAAACCCAGACCCGTGATGAACCGTCGGGGCTTGCGGATTTCCTGCACCTGGCTGACCAGCACAAGATCGATGAGGGTACCATCAACAGGTGTAACAAGTACCCACAACCTCGCATGCATATCGATGGTTTTCTCATGGATTTCAACAAGGGAGTAGCCCAGTCCATAGACGTGGGCGACGGCCGAGACTTCGTACACGAGGTCCTTAACACCCAGGATCCTGCGAACGCGTTTGAAGTCGAAGCAACTCTTCAGGTAGGCGCCGTCCACTGTTACCGAACTGACCGGACTCACATTGTCGTAGCCGTGTACGTAGCGCAGGTGTCCGAGGTCCACGGAATTCTCCGCTGTTTCCTGGGGATGGCCGCGGAACCGCAGGGTCCGGAAGCCCAACTCGCTCCACTCCGGACCGGCGGGTGGGTCATCCGGCAGGCCCCAATGCGGCGACCGGCCGCCGCTTCCGAACCAGGCGAAGACCAGACCGAGGATTTCTCTGGTCTGGTATACCTTCAGTTTCGCGGCTTTGGGTGCCGGGGCGTTCGGAGTCGCAACGCATTGGCCGGTCGTATCGAACACAAACCCGTGAAACGGACAGACGAGGCGACCGTTGCATACCTGGCCGCCGACCTCCGGCCCCAGGTACGAGCCCAGGTGCGGACAGACCGCGTCGGCCACGCAGACACGGCCTGCCTCGTCGCACCAGGCGACGATTTCCTCGCCCAGCCACGTCTTCTCGATCAGTTTCTCGCGCCGAATGGACGCGCGGCTTGCGACGAAATACCACCCCTCGGGGAACGCTGGTAACTCATCCATGCTATTCTTTGTTAGAATAGCTTAATCAGAGATTCCTCTACAAGTCGCGTATAACAAGCCCGCAGGTCGGATTAGCCTAGCGTAATCCGACATTTCCAACTGCATTCGTATCAGCCCTCTTCATCTTCCAGTTCCGATTCCAGCAATTCCTCTTGTTCTTCCAGGCGCACTTGGAGCGTACTGAGCGCTTCAAACACGGCCCTGACCGCTTCCTGAAAATCCTCCTCGGCACTGACCACTCCGGCGGCCACGCGGGCTTCACAATCCTGACTCACCTCTGCAATGGACAGCTTGGCCGACTTCACCAGACCGATCCATTGACCGATAATCGCAAGGGCGTCTTCCATCCGGTCTGCCTCCTTTCTGCCTGCTCCGTCCCCTGGTAGACTAGGGGCTCTCACATCTACAGGAAAGGGGAACAGTATGCGACAGGTTGCAGTCATTGGAGCGGGGATGACGCGCTTTGGCAAACATGTGGATCGCAGCATGAAGGATTTGGCCCGGGAGGCGATTGAAGGTGCCGTACAATCCGCAGGGGTCAGCACGCCGGATATTGAGGCCGCGGCCGTGGGGAATGCGGTGGCCGGCCTGATTACCGGACAGGAGTGTATCCGGGGTCAGGTCGTGCTGCGTGAGCTCGGCATCGGCGGCATCCCGGTCATTAATACGGAAAACGCGTGCGCCAGCTCTTCCACCGCTTTTCATCTGGCCTGGCTCTACGTCGCGTCCGGGATGTATGACGTTGTGCTCGCGCTCGGGATGGAAAAGCTCTTTCACCCGGATAAGCAGCGGACGTTCGAGGCGATAGGCAGCGCCATCGATCTTGAGCAGGCCGATACCTTTGCCAGAGAGATGAGCGGCGAGCAGAGCGCGGGGGCCGGTCAGTCCCGCAGCGTTTTTATGGATTATTATGCCAACTTGGCCCGGCAGCATATGCAGCGCTACGGCACGACACAGGAACAGTTCGCCCGCATCGCCGCCAAGAATCACACTAACGGGAGTTTGAACCCGCATGCCCAGTATCAAACCCGGCGCTCGGTCGAAGAGGTCCTTGCCGCGCCCCTTATCGCGAACCCCCTCACCCGCATGATGTGTTCCCCCATTGGCGATGGCGCTGCCGCGGTCCTGGTGACCACAGCCGATAAAGCCCGCCAACTCACCTCCCGGCCCGTCTATGTCAAGGCTTCAACCCTGGGTTCAAGCAAGGAACACGCAGCCGATTCTCCCGGCATCGTCCCGTCAGTCGCCCGCAAGGCATACGAGCAGGCCGGGCTTGGGCCGGAGGATCTCCAGGTTGTCGAGGCCCATGACGCGACCGCGCCAGCCGAACTCCTGGTGTATGAGGAGCTGGGCCTGTGCCAAACCGGCGAGGGCGGGAAGCTCATTGACCAGGGTGTGACTCAGCTTGGCGGCCGCTGCCCGGTCAATCCCAGCGGCGGTCTCTTGGCCAAGGGGCATCCGGTCGGCGCGACCGGCGTGGCTCAGATCTGTGAAATATTCTGGCAGCTCCGGGGCGAGGCGGGTGAGCGTCAGGTCGCGGGTGCCAAGGTCGGCCTGACCGAAAACGGCGGTGGCGTCCTTGGTGGCGAAAACGCGGCAGCGTCTATTCACGTATTTAGCGTCTGATCTCCAGAAAAAGAAAAGGCCCGCAGGGGAAAGGAGGGGAAACCTGCGAGCCTTAAATCATCGTCAGGACGGGGAGGACCTAACGACGATGTATTGAACGATGTTCAATGAGGAAAACTATAGCCGAGGGAGCCGACTTTAACAAGATAAGTTTTACTGAATTAAATTTGTTTTATTTATAAACTAAACTTATATCAGATGACCGTTTTCAGAAGAGAAAATAGCGCTGGGCCAGGGGCAGGACCTGGGCCGGTTCGCAGGTGAGTATTGCACCGTTGGCTTTGACGACGTAGGTCTCCGGGTTGACCTCTATCTCCGGCAGGGCCTGGTTGTGGATCAGGTCTTTTTTTCCGACATCCCGGCAGCCCTGGACAGGGACGAGCGGCTTCTGGAGCCGTAATTGTTGACCCAGGCCGTGTTCATAGGCGGCCCGCGAAACAAAACTCACGGACAGCGCGGCCGGGGCCCGACCCAGGTGGCCGAACATCGGCCGTCCGAACACCGGTTGGGGGGTCGGAATTGAGGCGTTGGGATCGCCCATCGCCGCCCAGGCAATGAAACCACCCTTGAGAATCAGTTCCGGCTTGACGCCAAAGAATTTCGGCTCCCACACCACCAGGTCGGCCAACTTACCCACCTCAATTGAGCCGACCTGGTGGGCGATGCCGTGAGTGAGCGCCGGGTTGATGGTGTACTTGGCAATATAGCGTTTGACCCGAAAATTATCATTCTCCCCCGTCTCTTCCGGGAGGCGTCCACGTTGGACTCGCATCTTATGGGCGGTCTGCCAGGTGCGGAGAATCACTTCCCCGACACGGCCCATGGCCTGCGAGTCCGACGCCATCATGCTGAAGGCACCCATATCGTGCAGCACGTCCTCTGCCGCAATCGTTTCCGGTCGAATACGCGATTCGGCAAACGCCACGTCTTCGGGAACACCGGGGTCCAAATGGTGGCAGACCATCAGCATGTCGAGGTGCTCGTCTATGGTGTTGACGGTGAAGGGCCGGGTTGGATTTGTTGACGACGGCAGGACGTTCGGGAACCCGCACACCTTGATGATATCCGGCGCATGTCCCCCGCCTGCTCCCTCGGTATGGTAGGTGTGGATCGCGCGGCCCTTAAACGCCGCAATCGTATCCTCGACATAGCCGGTTTCGTTTAAGGTATCGGTGTGAATGGCGACCTGGACGTCATAGTCGTCGGCCACGGAGAGCGCACAATCAATCGCGGCAGGCGTCGAGCCCCAGTCTTCGTGGAGTTTGAGTCCCATGGCACCGGCTTCGAGCTGCTCACGTAGGGCCTCGGGACGAGAGGCATTGCCCTTGCCCAGAAAACCCAGATTCATGGGAAAGTCCTCAATCGATTCGAGCATCCGGGCGATGTTCCACGGCCCCGGTGTACAGGTAGTCGCGTTGGTGCCGGTTGCCGGGCCAGTCCCGCCGCCAAACATCGTGGTGATGCCCGACGCCAGCGCTTCGGTGATCTGTTGGGGACAGATAAAATGAATATGCGCGTCAATACCACCCGCGGTCAGAATCTTCCCTTCTCCGGCCAGAATTTCCGTCCCAGGGCCAATGACCAGTTCGGGCGAGACGCCCTCCATCAGGAGGGGGTTGCCGGCTTTACCGATGCCGCAAATTCGGCCATCTTTCACCCCGACATCGGCTTTCACAATGCCCCAGTGGTCAATCACGGTCGCATTGGTAATCACCAGATCCGGCGCGCCTTGAACCGAGGTTTGGACGGGTGACTGGCCCATACCGTCGCGAATGACTTTGCCGCCACCGAACTTTACCTCATCCCCGAGTTGCGTATGGTCCTGCTCGACTTCAATCACCAGGTCGGTATCGGCCAGCCGGACCCGGTCGCCAACGGTCGGCCCGAACATTTCGGCATACCGACGGTGTTCCATCGTTCGACTCATCCGTCCCTCCTCACCTAGCGAATCGGCTGGTGGACGCTGACCAGCTTGGTCCCGTCCGGAAAGGTGGCCTCAACCTGCACCAGATCAATCATCTCAGCCACCCCGTCCATTACATCGTCCCGACCGAGGATCGTTGCCCCGTACGACATCAGTTCCGACACGGATTGACCATCTCGGGCTCCCTCCAGCACTGCACTGGTAATCAGGGCCACGGCTTCGGGATAGTTCAGCTTCAACCCACGCTCCTGGCGGTCACGGGCCAGTTGGGCGGCAAGGTAGATCATCAACTTCTCTTGTTCGTGCGGAGTAAAATGCATATGGCGAGAGCCTAGACTGATAAGTGCCGCTGGACAATGTCATCCGTTAAGTCGGCGATGGGTCCGTCGGCCACCACGCTGCCCTTTTCCATCACGACAAAGGCATCCGCCACCCGGCGGGCAAAGGGAAGTTTCTGCTCGACTAACAGAATAGTCAAGTTTTCTTCCTGATTGAGCCGCAGCAGAATATCGCCGATCTCCTGGACGATATTCGGCTGGATGCCTTCGGTTGGCTCATCCAGAATCAGCAACTTCGGATTCAGGACCAAGGCGCGGCCTATGGCCAACTGCTGCTGCTGTCCGCCGGACAGATCCCCGCCCTGGCGCCCGAGCATTTGCTTGAGCACGGGAAAATAGTGGAACACCGACTCGGGGATCGACCCGACCCTATCACGACGCGCCGACAAACCGATGCGCAGGTTCTCCTCAACGGTCAGTTGCGAGAAGATTTCGCGACCCTGGGGAACGTAGCCGATTCCGAGGCGCGCCCGTAGCGCAGCCGGACGACGAGTCAGCTCGCTGTTCTCAAACTGGAGACTGCCGGAGGCGATGGGCAGGATGCCCATGATGGTCTTGAGCAGCGTGGTCTTGCCAACACCGTTCCGGCCCATCAGGCAGGTGCACGAGCCGGCTGGGATGTGGAGGTCAACATCCCATAAAATATGACTCTCGCCGTAATACTGATTCAGGTTCTGAATGCGGATCATCGTCGCCCTCGGCCGACTAGGCTCCCAGATAGACCTCGACCACACGCGGGTCGCTCTGCACCTCTTCCATACTGCCCTCGGCCAGGACGCTGCCCTCGTGCAGGACCGTCACTGTCCGGGCCAGACTGCGGACAAACTCCATGTCGTGTTCGACCACCACGACGGTATGTTTACCGGCCAGCGAAACCAGCAATTCGGCCGTTCGTTCGGTCTCCTGATGGGTCATACCGGCCACAGGCTCGTCCACCAACAATAACTGCGGGTCTTGAATCAGCAGCATACCGAGTTCCAACCACTGCTTTTGCCCGTGCGAGAGGAGTCCGGCGCGGGTGTACAGCTGATCGAGGAGGCCGATCGTATCAGCGGTTGAGGCAATGCGATCGTGTTGTGTACGGCTCAGCCGGGCGAGCAGGCTATGCCACACCTTTTTATTCGCCTGCATTGCCAGTTCGAGGTTTTCGAAGACGGTATGACCGTGGAAGACGGTCGGTCGCTGAAACTTCCGGCCGATGCCGGCCAAGGCGATATCGTATTCCGACAGTTGCGTCAGGTCCAGGTTATTGCCAAAAAACACCGTCCCGGTATCCGGCCGTGTCTTGCCGGTGATGACATCCAGCAGGGTTGTTTTGCCGGCCCCGTTGGGGCCAATCAGACAGCGCAGCTCGCCGGCGTTAAGATACAGATTCAGCGCATTCAGGGCTTTCAGGCCATCAAAGCTGACCGTCACATTTTCAACATAGAGAATGACGCCGTGGCTGGTATCCAGTCCGGGCCGGGCCACATGGGCCATTGCCGGGCTGCCGCCCTGATCGATTGTTTCCTCCGGTATATCCCGATTCATCTGACCGGCACCTATCCCGTCGTCTCACCGGTCCGAGAATCAGCCTGACGACGTAACAGACCGGCTACACCACGAGGGAGAAAGAGGGTGGCGACAATAAACATCGCTCCGAGAATATACAGCCACAGATAGGGAAACGCAGCAGTACACCAGCTTTTGACGCCATTGACCAAAAAAGCGCCGAGCAGGGCACCGGACAGGGTGCCACGTCCACCGACCGCGACCCAGATAGCCATCTCAATGGAATTGGCGGGCTGCATCTCGCTGGGATTAATAATTCCCACCTGGGGGACGTACAACGCGCCCGCCAAACCGCATAACACCGCGGACAGGGTCCAGAGGAAGAGTTTATAACCATGCGGGTTATAGCCGCAGAACATCAAGCGGCTCTCCGCATCGCGCACGGCCATGAGTACCCGCCCCAGCTTCGACGTGACCAGATAGCGGCAGGCCAGGTAGGCGAGGAGCAAGACCACCACAGAAGTGACGTAGAGTCCCAACTTGGTCGTCGGTTCTTGCAGCGAAAACCCGAGCAAACGCTTAAAATCGGTCAGGCCGTTATTCCCACCGAAGCCCGTGTCGTTGCGGAAGAACAGCAGCATCAGCGCGTAGGTCATGGCCTGCGTAATGATAGAGAAATAGACCCCACGAATCCGCGAGCGAAAGGCAAAAAACCCAAAGATATAGGCCAGTATTCCAGGGACGAAGAGGGCCATCCCCAGGGCAAAACCAAAGTTACTGAACCCATACCAATACCACGGCAGTTCCTTCCAATCGAGAAAGACCATGAAGTCCGGCAGTTCGCTCCGATAGACCCCTTCTGTCCCAATAGCCCGCATCAAGTGCATCCCCATAGCATAGCCGCCCAGCGCAAAGAACACGCCGTGCCCTAGGCTGAGAATGCCGGCATATCCCCAGATAAGATCCACGGCCAGGGCAACCAGGGCATAGCACATGAACTTGCCGAGCAGCGGGATGAGATAGTCCGGAAAGTGGAACGCCGAGTCGGCCGGCAGAAGATTCAGGCCGGGAATGACGACCGCCCCCAGGAAGAGGAACAGCCCGATCAGGCTCCACTCGCCTCGGGTATGAAGCCGCAGCAGGGTCGTGAGCACGGAGCCGGCCGGCTCGTGCTGCTCCACTGGCTGCGCAGGTGGGTCGGCGACCAGCGGCTCTGGAGAAGTCTCAGACAAGGAAGAACTCACCACCAACTTAGCTTTCCGCCAGGCGTCCCTTGAGCGCAAATAAACCTTGGGGCCGCTGCTGTATGAACAAGATAATAAAGATGAGCACGCCAATTTTTCCCAACACCGCGCCGGCGACCGGTTCGAGCAGCTTATTGACCACGCCCAGACTCAGCGCGCCTACCACTGTGCCGGCGATATTCCCAACCCCGCCTAGCACCACGACCATGAACGAATCAACAATATAAAGGCGGCCGAGTTCCGGCCCGACATTGCCAATCTGGGACAGCGCAACCCCACCCAGACCAGCAATGCCCGAACCCAGGCCAAAAGTCCACATATCAACGCGGCCCGCCGATATGCCCATACAGGACGCCATGGGTCTGTTCTGGGTGACAGCTCGAACCTGTAAACCGAGGCGGGTCCGCTGGAGAATGAGCCAGACCAAGCCGACCACCAGGGCGACAAACAGAATGATGGCCAGCCGACTATACGGCAGAACGACGCCGTACAGGACTTCGATACCGCCCGACAGCCAGGCCGGATTGGCCACCTGCACATTTTGAGCCCCAAAGATGAGGCGCACGCTCTGAATCAGAACGAGGCTGATGCCCCAAGTGGCGAGCAAGGTTTCCAATGGGCGGCCGTACAAAAAGCGGATCACCCCGCGCTCCAATATCATCCCAGCTAGCAAGCACACTCCAAAAGCGGCCGGGATTGCAACCGCCAGATACCAGTCAAACCACGCCGGGAAGCTCTCTTGAAAGATCCCCTGGACCACGTAGCTGGCGTAGGCGCCGAGCATTAACATTTCGCCATGGGCCATATTAATGACGCCCATTAGGCCAAATGTAATCCCCAGACCAAGAGCCGCCAGGAGCAATACACTGCCCAGACTCGCCCCATAGAACAGGTGCCCCAAGCTGTTGATCAGAAACTGAGTGCGTTCAAAGCTCGCCAGAGCAGCCGCTACGGCTTCACGCACCTCCGGGTCGGCCTCAACAAAAGAGCCATCTTCGTTCGTCGCGACCAAAGCCTCCAGTTGGGGTCGTAACCCAAGGTTGCCCGATTCACCGATCATCCGAATGGCAGCGAGCCGCACGGTTTGGTCTTCGCTCTGGAGCTGCATTTGCGCCAGAGCGACGGCTAGGACATCTCGCACAGCAGCCTCGGTCTCGCGATCCAGGGCAGCTTGCAATATGTTCATCATCTCGGGACGCGGACGCTTGGTCAGCTCCTCCGCCGCGGCCAGGCGTACGGCAACATCGGCAACGTGTAACTGAAGTTGGGCAATAACCGGTCGCAGCGTACGCCGCACCGCATTATTAATCCGGGGCGTCCGCAGTGATGCCTCGTCCAGTGCCACGGTTTCCCCGCTGAGCGCGTCGCGCAGGCTGCTGTCTTCGCCCTTTATGTAGATGAGTCCAGCCTTATCGACCCGCAAACGCCGGTCGCCTAAAGCTTCGAGAGCGGGTAGCGCGGCCGGGTCGTTCAGCGTGCCGAGCGCCGTTATAGCCTGCCGGACATCCCGACGACTCTCGGCTCCGAGTCCCTGCAGGAGAGAGGCAAGGTCTCCCCCCGCAGCGGAGGCACCGGGGGGAGACGGGAGGCCGAGCAGCAGAATGAGAGACAGAAAGAGAAGGGAGATAGGGACAGAGAGAAGGGGGTTCCTCTCTGTCTCAACTCTCTGTCTCAATTCTCTGTCGCTCTTCATCCTGTTTCAGCCAGAAAATGCTTTGCCGGGGAACGAATTCCCCGGCTATATGACGACACAAGGGGATTGGTGTCGGCTTACGCCGGCACCAATCCGTCACGGGCAGAGCCCCTAGTTTTTGAACTTGGGCTCGGTGCAGTTGCCACACACCCAGGGATAGGTCCAGTCTGCAACCTTTTTGGCGCTATCCGGGATAAAAGGACTCCAGGCCTGGGCACGAACGGGGCCTTCGGTGTTCCAGACAATATCGAACTGGCCATCCTCGCGGACCTCAGCAATAAGGACCGGTTTGTGCAGATGGTGGTTCTTGGCATCCATGCTGATATCGAAGCCGGAGGGGGAGCGCACTACCTGATTGCCGACGGCTTGGCGCACGGCATTAACGGCGGTTGTCTGGGCTTGTTCGACTGCCTGAGCCCACATTCGGATCCCGATATAGGTGGCTTCCATCGGGTCGTTGGTCACCCGTTTATCGCCGCCAGGTAATTGATGTTTTTTTACATAGGCATTCCACTTAGCCACAAAGTCTTTGTTCTCGGGGGTATCGACTGACATAAAATAATTCCACGCCGCCAGATGACCGACCAGCGGGGCGGTATCGATACCGCGGAGTTCTTCCTCGCCGACCGAGAAGGCGACAACGGGAATATCCTCGGCCTTCAGCCCCTGGTTGGCCAGCTCTTTGTAGAACGGAACGTTCGAGTCGCCGTTAATCGTCGAAACAACCGCGGTCGGTTTGCCGACGGCGAATTTCTTGATGTCAGCCACAATGGTCTGATAGTCGCTATGCCCGAATGGCGTATAGAGCTCCATGACGTCTGCTTTGGCCACCCCTTTGGATTCCAGAAAATAATTGAGAATCTTATTCGTCGTCCGGGGATAGACATAGTCCGTGCCCAGCAAAACGAAGCGTTCTGCTCCGCCGCCATCCTCGCTCATCAGATATTCGACGGCTGGAATAGCCTGCTGGTTTGGCGCCGCGCCGGTGTAGAACACATTGAAAGAAGACTCTTCTCCTTCGTACTGGACCGGATAGAAGAGTAAGCCGTTCAGCTCTTCAAAGACGGGCAAGACCGATTTGCGAGACACCGAGGTCCAGCAGCCGAAGACAACGGCGACTTTTTCTTGTTGAATCAACTCGCGGGCTTTTTCGGCAAAGAGCGGCCAGTCCGAAGCCGGGTCAACCACAACCGGCTCGACCGGGCGGCCCAAAAGCCCACCGGCCTCGTTAATTTCTTCAATCGCCATCAAGGCCACATCCTTCAGCGACGTTTCACTAATCGCCATCGTCCCGCTCAGCGAGTGCAGGATGCCAACTTTAATGGGGTCGGCCGCCTGGGCAGCCGGTAACCCGATGAATAGCCCGACCAGCAGGCCGACCGGAAGCATCAGACGGGCGGCCACGAGCCGCGCACGGCGGGGAACACAGGTCAATAAGGTCATCATTCGACTTCTCCTTTTCGTCATGCGGTTACTGCATCATTAGAACAGGATCTGGGTTTGCACCCGGACTTGGTCGGCGCTCGTGGCCCGACCGAGAAACGGGTCGCCGTCCAGATAGCTGTAGTCCATCTGAAGCTTCACGTTGTGGCCGTACAGATAATAGTTGAGGCCGGCCGTGTACTCCCGGACGTCACCGGCCGTTCGGACATAGTTGGCAAACTGGAAGTCCACCCCGGAGACGCGCGCGGCCAACTCTAGCTTATCGGTCAGGTAATAGCCGAGCTGTCCGTAATAACCCCAGTCGTGGCCGATCTCGTTCAGGTGCTCATAATTGTTGCGCCGAAAATAGCCCGCGGCTTGGGCGGTAAAGCCCAGGTAGCGAAACCCGCCGTCCACGGTAACATTGGTCGTGCGGTCGCCGTGTCTGACGTTCTGAAAGCCGGAAGGGTCGTCCACCGGATTGAAGGCCGCGGCAACCCCGATAGATAGCTGCGGGGACAGGGCCGGAGTCGGCGAGCTTTCCAGATAACCGTAGGCGTCCAGCAGGTCGTATTCCAGGCGTCCCTGCCAGGCGACTTCGCCCCCGGCGTTCTGCTGCCCGCCGGCGTCCAGCGCCCGGATGCTGTTGGTCACCACGCCATGGTAGGACAGCTTGCCGACCTTGCCGCTGATGTTGGCACCGACCGCACGCTGCAGGTTGAATGCATAGTCCGCCACGGACAGGTCGGGGAACAATAGATTCCCCGGATGGGTATAGAACTGGCGACTATAGGGCAGAATGAAACGACCGGCCTGCACGTTCAGGTACTGAGAATGGCTGTACTGCATCCACCAGTCGAGCATGGAGGTAGTGTTGCTGTTGCCGAACGTCGTAGCCTCGTACTGGAAAAAATATTTAACTTTTGGATCAAAGACATTCCCGGAAAATGCCAGTCGGGCCAGGGCAACGTCGAAGTTGTTGCGGCTTTTCCCCGCGTTTGGCGCAGTCAAGGTATATCTGGCTTGAAGGAAACCATTGAGGTTGATCGAGTAGCGTCCATCCCTGCTGCGGAGAAAAAACCCATTGTCATACACATCTTCCGCGGCGAGGCCCTTCTTGCGGGTTCCGGCCTTGTAACCGAAATCAACGCCTTGCTCGGCACGCTCCTTTTCCTTTGTTTCGAGTTCCATCATGCGGCTCTCAAGAGCCTGCATGACCTTGTGCTGCGCAGCGAGTTGTTGGCGTAACTCGCTGAGCTCATCTGCCAGCACCGGGGTCGTCATCAGGGTGCTGATAACAATGCCTGCAATCAGACGGGCCCGTGCGAAGCCGCGTCTTCCTCTTCTTCCCATATTCTTGTGTACTCCTTCCTTCCGACTACGAGCGATTCGGACAAAGTCGAGGAGAGGAGCAAGATAGAGGCCAGACTTTGGCAGGCTATGAAAAGATGGGATATATTTAGACTCGATACATTGGAGAAAAGACAATGTTACGGGCGGTTTTCATTTTTATTACAGGAGAGCACAATTTTCCTTTTCAACCTGTTCAAGAATCAACACTTTGCCCTGTTATTATACAAAGTGTTGATTTTCGGGCTCATAAATTCAGCATGTTTTTCGTTAAGCCTGAGCAAACCAGCGGACTCCCTCGCTTGTACCTCGGCAAGATTATTGCTCTAAGAACACAGATATGACAGACAGAAGTGAAAGCCACGAAAGACAAGAGAGGTATTCATGCCGGACGAAAAAACGGCTTCTACGCTGATTCCTGGGGAAATCCTTCCGGCTGAAGGCACAGTCGTCTTGAATGCCGGACGACCCGTGCGGTCCGTCACGGTGCTCAACACTGGAGACCGACCTATTCAGGTGGGTTCGCATTATCACTTCTTCGAGGCCAACCGCGCGCTGCGTTTTCCTCGGGCCACGACCTTTGGTCTTCGGCTTGATATTCCAGCCGGTACGGCCGTTCGTTTTGAGCCGGGAGAAGAGAAGGTCGTACAACTGGTCCCATTCGGCGGGCAACGGACGGTCTTCGGCTTGAACGGTTTGACTGAGGGGAATACAGAAGATGCAAGCGTTCGACAGCAGGCGCTCCTCAGAGCGGCAGAGCAGGGCTTCCTGAAAGAGTAAACGTGTCCAGCATCTGCATATTTATTGGAGGACACGTTTACTCTTTTCCTCAGACGAAGATGAGGCTGTATGACAGGATATGCTGAAGTTCCCCGTCTCGGTATTGGTGGACCAGTCGGCTCGGGAAAGACCGCACTGATTGAACATGTGGTGCCGTATCTTCAGCGCCAGGGGAAGCAGATCGCGGTTATCACCAATGATATTCTGACCCAGGAGGACGCCCAACGCCTGCGGAATCGGGGCTTCCTCTCCCCGGACCGTATTGTCGGCGTTGAGACCGGCGCCTGCCCGCACACGGTCATTCGCGAAGATCCGACCATGAATCTGGAAGCGGTCCGTCAGCTGGAGGAACAGTTCCCCGCCCTGGATCTCATTATCTTAGAGAGTGGCGGGGACAATCTGGCGTCAACGTATTCTCCGGAACTCGCCGACGCCTTTGTTTTCGTCATCGACGTGGCCGGGGGCGACGACATTCCACGCAAGCGGGGGCTGGGCGTGACCCGCTCAGACCTGCTGGTCATCAACAAGGTCGATCTTGCCCCCTATGTTGGCGCAAATCTTGAGGCGATGACCCAGGATGCCCACCACGCCCGTGGTCCGCGGCCCGTTCTGCTCACCAACTGTAAAACAGGGCTGGGGATTCAAGACGTGGGCGAGTGGATTGAACGCGAGTTACTCTTTGTCTAGCCTCCTCCCCCCTATGCCAGTGTCTGAGCCTGACGCCTCCCGACCGGATCGCTCCCTTGATGCCGCTTTCTGGCCGCAATCGTTTCAGCCCTATCTGTCTGATTCGCTCGATCAACGTCCGGCTGGTTCGGCCGGAAAGTCGGGCGTGTGCAAGCTGACCTTTGCCGCCGCAAGGTCAGGCAGGACCCGTCTTCAGCGTTCGCTGGTTTCCCATCCTTTCCATCTGACCCGGCCCTGGTATTTGGACCCGGCCTTGCCCGGTATGGCGGTGGTGTACGTCCAAACACCCGCGGGCGGGCTGATTCAGGGCGATCGGGCAACCCTCCAGTTCAATCTGGGCGACACGGCCCAAGTCCATATTACCAATCAGGCAGCAGAGAAGATCCACTCCATGACGGCCAACTGTGCACTGCAAAGCGTGTCGTTTGTGTTGGATGCGGGGGCCTATGCAGAGTACTGTCCCGAACCCGTTATTCTCTTTCCCCACGCGCGTTTCGGCCAACAACTGCACGTCCAACTCGGCCGGAAGGCGACCTTTTTCTTTTCCGAAATCTTTCTCATCCGGGGGGACATGACCCAGGAGCCGTTTGAAGCACTCTCGACCAGCCTGACGATCACTGACGCGGCCGGTGATCTCCTCATGCGAGAACACGGCGTCGCCCTGCCACTCCAGCAGCGCCTCACCGGCCCTGGCGTCCTGGATCGCTATCACGTCTGGGGCCAAGCCGTCCTCGTTGGCCGATCGGTGACCGAGAACTGGGCACGAGAAATCCAGGGGGAGATCCAAGAGGAATTATTCCCCGACACCGTTCTCGTGGCCGGGACAACCATCATCCCAGAGGAATATGGGGTCTGCGTGAAAGTAGCAGGGACACAGGTTCCAGCGGTTCGGCGGGTGTTACGCCGCGCATGGCAAGGACTGCGGCTGCGCCACCTGGGTGTTCCCGTACCAGACCTGCCAAAATAAGGATCAAGGGAAGACACGCATGCTGCGCATCAGTCACCGCCTGGGGAATATTCACCAAGATTCGGACCTAGCCGCTCAGGTCACGCAGTGGGAGCATACGCACCAACTGGAGGAAGTGACCCTGAACGAACGGGAGGCACAGAAGAGTCGGCTTCGCCTACAGACCTCGACAGGTCAGGAGCTGGGACTCGTCCTTCCCCGTGGCACGGAAATCGCGGATGGGGACGTCTTTGCCTTCACCGATAGGGAAGGGGGCTTGTTAGTCCACCTCGCTCTTCAAGAGGTCATGGTGCTGACGCTGCGCCCAGGGTTGTCCCCGAGCGAGCAGCACCACTGGCTGGTGCGCCTGGGTCATGTTCTGGGCAACCAGCACTGGCCGATCGTGAGCGTCAATGAGGCGGTGCTTGTGCCGGTCAGCCTCGACCGGGCGGTGATGGAAACCGTCCTGCGCACCCACCATCTCCTGGATCCATTTACGATTCGGTATGAGCAACGTTCCTGGCCGAAAAGCACATGGACGACACCGCATTCATAGCAGCCTTGCAGCTGACCGACTCGTTCTTCCCCTCCGGCGCGGTCAGCCTGTCTCACGGCCTGGAAACCTTCCTCAGTGACCAGTCCTCGGAGATCGACCTGTCTCAACTCCTTCATAATTATCTCGAAAGGAAAATTGCTCCGTGCGATCTGGTTGCTTATGCACACGCCTATCGGGCCGCGGCAGAGGGAGACGCCGAGCACCTGCACCGGATCGATCGCTATCTGAACGTCTCGCTCTTGCCCCAGGAACTGCGGCAGGGCTCGAGCCGATCGGGCCGGGGAACCCTGGAAACCCTGCGGCGCTCGGTAGAGGAGCCACTCTTCCAGACCTTTGTGGCCGGCGTTGACGCGGGCAGGAGCGGCGGCCATCTGCTCGTTTGTCAGGCTCTCCTCCACTCTATATGGCGGATCCCTAAACGCCGGGGCGGTTGTATGCTGCTATACGCCTTTATGGTGAATTTTCTCGGCGCCGCCATCCGTTTGGGCCGCCTGGGCCACCGACAGGCCCAAGGGATGCTCATTCACTTTCGGCCGCATATGATACCACTGGTGGAGCAGGCGCTGGACAAACCACTCGAAGAAATTGGCGCTTTTATTCCGCTCGCCGATATCCGAGCGATGCAGCACGCCCATTCAGTTGTCCGACTTTTTAGTAGCTAGGGTATGCCCACAGGCTTGTCTGGAGGTCGGACTATGGGGTAGTATCCCCCCGTATTTTTCCGTGCCCCCGTAGCTCAGGAGGATAGAGCACCGGATTCCTAATCCGGGTGTCGTGCGTTCGAATCGCGCCGGGGGCAGTTTTCCTCTCACGACGAGATATATGGACTACAGATGATGCGTGAAAGTCGGCGGATGCGGGAGGTTCAGGCACCAATCATTCCGATGATTGGTGAACTCATCCGTGCCCACCCCGGTACGGTTTCTCTGGGCCAAGGGGTAGCCTACTACGGCCCGCCGCCTGAGGCGCTGGAGGCGGTCCAGCAGTTTCAGGCCGATCCTGCCAACCATAAATACACCCTCGTCCAAGGTATTGATCCGCTCTTGGAGGTGGTTCGCCACAAACTCTTGGAGGAGAATAGCATCGCGCTGACTGAGACACAGCGTATCGTGGTGACGGCCGGGGGCAATATGGCGTTTATGAATGCGCTGCTGGCGATCACCGACCCAGGCGATCAGATCATTTTGCAACTGCCGTATTACTTCAACCATGAGATGGCCATCAGCATGGTCAATTGCGAGGCCGTGTGCGTACCGACTAATGAGCACTACCAGATTCAACTCGACGCGCTCCGCAACGCGATGACCGATCGCACCCGCGCTATTGTGACCGTGTCGCCCAATAACCCCGCGGGTGTGGTATATGCAGAGTCAGACCTGCGTGCGGTCAATGCCCTCTGCCGGGAGGCTGGCATCTATCACATTAGTGACGAGGCCTATGAGTATTTCACCTACGATGGCGCGTGCCATTTCTCACCGGGGTCCATCGCGGACAGCAGCGAGTACACGATCTCATTGTACTCGCTGTCCAAAGCCTACGGGTTTGCAAGCTGGCGTATTGGCTGGATGGTCGTGCCAGACCATCTGTATACGGCGATCAAAAAGGCCCAGGATACGATCCTGATCTGTCCGCCGGTCGTGTCGCAATATGCCGCAGTCGCGGCGATGCAGGTCGGTTCAGCTTACTGTCGAGAAAAACTCGTGGTGATGGCCGCGACCCGCCGGATCATACGCAACGCACTGGACGAGTTGGGTGAGCTGATCACCCTACCGCGATCTGACGGCGCGTTCTACTTCCTGCTGCGGGTGCGCACGGATATGGATGCCATGACGGTGGCTGAGCGCTTGATCCGAGAGCATCACGTCGCGGTGATTCCCAGTACGGCCTTCGGTGTCAGCGTCGGGTGCTATCTGCGCGTCGCCTACGGCGCGCTGAACGAAGAGGTGGCTGCCGAAGCGAGCCGGCGGCTGGTGCACGGGCTGCGGTGCATTGTGCAGTAGCGAGCTGCCTGATACCGTTTCCGCGCTGTGCGATAAGTTGAGAGATATCCAAGAGGACCAAGTGTTATGCGATCAGGCTTTCATGTGATGGACAGCGATCTCCACGTTATTGAAAACGGCGAAGTGTATGAGAAATACCTCGACGAGCGATACCGTGATAAGAAGCCCCGCTATTTGGGCTGGAGTCCGACCAATTTTCCGCACTGGGAGGTCCAGGGACAGATGATCCCGCCGTGGGCACAGTCCGCCGCAGTGATCAAAGCCCAGGAATATCTCGATAAACCCACCGAGCACATCTACAAGTCGGTCCGCGAGCGAAAGTACGAGCCCGCTTCCACGCTTGAGGCCATGGACGCCGAAGGTATTGATGTGGGCATCGTCTACCGCACGTTTGCGCACATGGTCGTTTCCATTGATGATTTAGAGCCAACCTATGCCACGGCTTATTGCGCGGCGTTTAACGATTGGCTGGCCGATTACTGTCAGACCGACACGCGGCGTCTCAAAGCGGCCGCGATTGTCTCCTTACACGACCCTGAGCTGGCGGCGGCAGAGGCGCGTCGGGCCGTAGAAGACAAAGGTCACGTTGCCGTCGTTCTGCTTCCAATGCCCTGCAATGGACGCTATTTCAACGCGCCCGAGTGTGACGTGTTGTGGAAAGAAGTCGCTCGTCTGAACGTCCCCCTCGCTTTCCACGGAACGAGCGGTGGGGCTTCTCAGGATTATGCCAGCAATCGCTATCGGGACCATCCTAATTTCCGCACGCTGAATCACTCGTCCGCCTTTCCCATGGAACTCATGCTGGCCATGGGCGCCATGACCGTGGGTGGGGTGCTGGAGCGTTTTCCTGATCTACGGGTTGGTTTTCTGGAAGGCAATTGTGGCTGGCTGCCGTGGTGGCTGGACCGTCTGGACGATCAGTGGGAGAAGTACGGCGGCGGCGAGGAAATCAAACTCTCGGCCAAGCCGAGCGAGTACTTTAAGCGCCAGTGCTTTATTGGGACGGATGTCGATGAAGAGCTGTTAGCCGTCACGGTTGATAAAATCGGCGACGACAATATTGTCATGTCGGTTGATTATCCTCATGCTGACGGTCCTTTCCCGAACGGGATTAAAGAATTTCTTGAACTACCTGGGGTCGGACTGGACTCCAAACGCAAAATCATGTGGAAGAACTGTCTCCGCCTGTACGACTTTGACGAAAAGAAGATTCTCACCGGAGATTAACCGCAGACTCTCCGTCCTTCCATTTATGAGCCCGCCAAATGGGCTCGTTTTCCCCCCTTCTCAAAATACTAATTGTATTTTTATTAGTATTTAAGTAAGCTAGTGCCCTGATAGGTGAACTTTAGCCTATATACTCAGATAATTATATATTTATAACAATGTTTAAGTACTAATTCTAAACAAATCAGTATTAAGTTAGTATTTCGGATCGGAAGATGAAAATTCCTACAACTCCTCCTACCCTGGAGGATATACTCTCAAACACCGATAGTCAGGCTCATGTGAATCGGTTGGGGGAGATTTTTGCAAAGGGGATTTCCTCCTCCCCACAGGGCAAGTATCGGCACTGGGAAAAACTGAAAAGGCTCCAACCTCCAGACGGACTCTCTTTGAGAGAGTGGTGGACAGGAATTAAATTTGCCCGCTTCCAGATACGAAGAGAAGTTCCTCTCCTACAGGACAAGGACGGCAAACCATTCACGTACTCCCTGGCTGATCCGGTACTGGAACTCCTGCATGAGATCGACCGAGACGCGAGCGGCAGGATAACCACCCGCGACCAGATTACAAACCCGCAGACGAGAGGCCGCTACATAGAACATTCTCTCATAGAGGAGGCCATTACTTCGAGCCAACTTGAAGGCGCATCGACAACGCGCGAAGTCGCAAAAGAGATGATTCGCTCGGATCGAGCCCCCATCGATGAAAGCGAGCAAATGATCCTTAATAATTACCGGGCAATTCGCCTGATAGATAAATTGAAAGATCAGCCACTCGCTCGTGAGCTACTCTTCAACATCCATGAAACGCTAATCCGCGATACCCTGGAGAAAGGTGCCGAGAGGAACTATCTCAGATCTCCTAGGGACCCAATCGCGGTCTACGATGAGCGTGATGATACCCTCTTGTATGAGCCCCCGCCCGCCGAATACATTCCAAGTCGAATGGCCGCGATGTTCGACTTTGCGAATCAAACCCAGACTGGAGCCTTTCTCCATCCAATACTGAAAGCCATTATCCTCCATTTTTGGCTCGCTTACGATCACCCTTTTATCGATGGCAATGGAAGAACCGCAAGAGCACTCTTCTACTGGTCTGTCCTCTCACAGAGGTTTTGGATGTTCGAGTTCCTTTCGATTTCCAGTATTATTCGAAAGGCACCAGCAAAATACGCCCGATCTTTTCTCTATACGGAAACAGACGAGAATGACCTGACGTATTTTATTCTGGCCCAACTTCGAGTCATCCGGCGGGCCATCAACGAATTATACGTCTATCTTGACAAGAAGGCTGACGAGATTCAGAAGACTGAACAGTTTCTCCAGTCTTCCGCTGCGGTCAACCACCGCCAGATCGATCTTCTCGGGCATGCGCTCCGCCACCCAGGTATGCGCTATACGATCGCCTCACATGAGAAGAGCCAGGGAGTAACCTACCAAACGGCACGGACCGACCTGCTTGATCTGGTGGATCGAAAACTGCTGGGCATGACAAAAGCCGGACGCGCTTTCGTCTTCATCGCTCCGAATGATCTTCCAGAGAGGCTACGGGCGCTTTCCTAGGGTCCGCCTGATGATGATCAATCGGTCCCCGGCGCGTCCGTGTAGGCCTCTGCCAGCAGGTCAATGGTATGCACGGCTTTCATCGGCAGCCCACTCTGCCGTAATCCAGCCCGTATCTGCATTAAACAGCCAGGATTACCGGTCACGACAACGTCGGCTTCGGTTGTCTGAATATTTCCGACTTTCCGCTCCAGCAGCCGGGCCGCCATTTCCGGTTGTGTCAGATTATACGTACCGGCACTGCCACAGCACCAGTCTGACTCGGGTAAGTTCGTCAGCTCCAGCCCAGGAATGGCCCGCAGCAGAGCACGTGGTTGTTCACGCACCCCTTGTCCATGCGCCAAATGGCAAGCGTCGTGGTAAGTCGCCTTGACCCGTACCTCTCGGGTCGGTGTCCTAAGCTCTAGACTGCCCACAAACTCGGCCACATCCTTCATTTTTTCGGTGAGGCGGGCCGCCTTGTCTCGGTAGGCAGGGTCGTCTTTGAACAACTCGCCGTATTCCTTCATCATCGCTCCGCAGCCGGCCGCGTTGATGATAAGAGCGTCCAGATCGAGTTGGTCGAAGACATCGATATTCCGTTTGGCCAGTGCCAGGGCCGCCTGCTTCTCGCCGTTATGCAGGAGGAGCGCACCGCAGCAGGACTGGGCCTTGGGAATAAGGACTTCACAGCCGTTATGTCGCAGCACCTTCACCGTGGCCTGGTTGGTCGCCCCAAAGACCGTAGACATGACACAGCCCGACAGCACGGCAACAGTGTGGCGTTTTTCACCAATGGCAGGGTAGTGCTCCAGGAGTGGCGCGGAAGAGACGCTGCCACGTTCCGGCAGGAGCCCGAACCAATAGCGCAGTGTGGCGGGTATGGCTTCAGAGCGCGCAAAACGCGCCAGGCCAAGGGCGGCACCGACTTTGAGGGATAACGCAAAGAGCTGCGCTCCCCAGGGATTAGGGAAGGTCTTGTTCATCAGCCAGCGCTTTCCGCGCTCCAGCACAGGCCGGCGATAGTGCTCCTCAATAAAGGGCCGGGCGCCTTCGATGAGGGCTCCATATTGCACCCCGGACGGACAGGCGGTTTCACACGCCCGACACCCCAGGCACAGGTCAAGATGCCCAACGACCTCGTCGTTAAGCTGCGCATGCCCCTCTTGAAGAGCACGCAACATCACGATGCGCCCCCGGGGGGAGTCCATCTCCGTGCCTAATTCGACATAGGTTGGACACGAGGTCAGGCACAACCCACAGTGCACGCAGTCAAAGAATTTTTCGTGATCGACAAAAGAGGTGTTTTCCATAGGGAGCGCTACGCCTCATCACGTGCGTTTCGTCAAACGCCTTTCCTAGAGTCCGCCAACAAAGCGACCGGGGTTCAAAATACCCTTGGGGTCCAGGGTTTCTTTGAGTCGCTGCATAAGCGGAAACGCCTTGCCCACGGTGCCCCAGACATTTGCCCGTTCCTTGAGCGCCGGTGGAATCTCTTCCACGACGGTAAAACCGTTGTTGCTGGTTGCGTGGACGCGTATCCAGTCAACAAGAGCCAAGAGTTGGTCGTCGGGGACGGCCTCTCCTCCAAAAGCCGTATACAGGATACCGTTCCCGGCCCGGGCCAGGAAACGGACCGGAGCGTGGCGGCGCCGGGCTTCGGCTGCCAAGTCGGTACAGAACGTCGCCAACTGGGTGGGCTGAAGGCTGACTTTACACCGCAGCGGCGCCGGGCCGGACACCGGGAAATCCCGCAGGGCCTGAGCGAGCGTCTGCGCCTCGTCGACACTCAACTCCTCAATGCCACCGGTGTCATCTCCAAGGACATCCCGCAGGTGGCTACGCTGATCATCGATTTCCTCCTGCATCCCGGCAAAGCCGACGAAGAGACGATAGACCCCCTCGTCCCCGCTTTGGTCTCCGAAAGACGGGAACGGAGAAAAATTGGCCAGTTCCAGGAAAAAGGGCTGCATGTCCGAACCGGTCAATTTCAGCGCGGCTTCGCCCGCCTTTTCAGCCGAGGAGAAGGCTAAGGCGAGCGTTGTTTGGGCTTCGGGTCGAGGCCGGATCATAAAGGTCGCCTCAACGATAACGCCGAGCGTCCCAAACGACCCGCAGTAGAGCTTCGGCAGGTCATAGCCGGCCACGTTTTTCACGACTTGCCCGCCGCCCTTAATCAGCGTCCCATCCGCGCGAACGACTTTTATGCCGATCAGAAAATCGCGGACCGTGCCTTGAGAGAATCGGGCGGGACCATTGAGATTAGCGGCAATGACTCCGCCGACCGTCGCCCGCTCCAGACACGGCGGGTCAAGCGGTAGCCATTGGCCGTTTTCTCCGAGAATGGCCTGGAGTTGTGCCAGATCCAGGCCGGCCCCGACAGTAATGGTCATATCGGTCGGCTGGTAGTCGACAACCGTGCTGAGCGCCGTCGTACACAGTGCCTGCTGGTATCGTTTCGGTACGCCACCCACATGCAGAAACGCGCCGTGCCCCACCGGGCTGATGGCGCGGTCGTGTTCATTCGCCTCTTTCAGCATACGGGAGACTTCGTCAACCGACGCGGGATAGACCACCATCTCGGGTGCCTGCCCGTCGATGATGAACTGGGAGGATGGCGGACGACCTGCGGCCTGCGTCATCGTCTGGCTTTCTCTCCAATACTCTCTATAGCGGGCTAGAGCGGGACCTGGCGGCGAGGCGTCGTCACTTCAATACAGCCACCCGGTGTTGGGATAATTTTATTGGGATTACACAGATTGTCCGGATTAAAAACGGACCGGAGCTGGGTCATAACCATCAGATCTTCGGGGCTGAAGATGAGCGGCATCTGGCTCATCTTTTCGACGCCAATACCATGCTCGCCAGTCAGACTGCCCCCCAAGTCTACACAGGCGTTCAAGATTTCCTTCCCGGCTTGGACCACACGTCGGGTTTCGTCGGCATTGCGCTCGTCGTACATCAGGATCGGATGGATGTTGCCGTCCCCGGCATGGAACACATTGGCAATCCGTAGTTGATATTTTTCTGAAACTTCAGTAATCCGCTGTAAAATATCTGGAACCTTGGTCCGCGGGACAACGCCATCCTGGGTGCAATAATTTGGAGATAAGCGGCCAATGGCGCCAAAGGCGCGCTTGCGGCTCTTCCAGAGCGCCATCCGCTCCGCGTCATCTCGCGCGATCCGTACCTCACGGGCCTTATTATGTTTGCAGATCGCCTGAATCCGTTCAGTTTGGGGATCGAGGCTGGCGGCGAGACCATCAATCTCAATAATCAAAACCGCTCCGGCGTCGGTTGGGAAGCCAAAATGAAAGGCCTCTTCGATCGCTTGGATAATAAGCGTATCCATCATTTCCAGGGCCGCCGGAACAATGCCCGAAGCAATAATGCCGGAGACGGTTTGGGTGGCGTGGTGGACCGACTCAAACACCGCCAGAAATGTGCGGTAGGCCTGCGGCTGACGGGTGAGTTTGAGGGCGGCCTGGGTCACAATCCCGAACGTGCCTTCCGCGCCGATGGTAATCCCCCGTAAGTCATAGCCAGGAACGTCCTCGACCGTCCCGCCGAGGGTGACGATTTCTCCGTCTGGCAGGACAACTTCCAACCCGAGCACGTGGTTAGTGGTCACGCCGTATTTGAGCGTATGCGGCCCGCCGGAATTTTCCGCTATGTTGCCGCCGATGGTGCACGCCTGCTGGCTGGACGGGTCTGGGGCGTACTGAAGGCCCTGCTCCTTCACCGCATTACTCACCCACAAATTCACCACGCCGGACTGGGCCACGACATAGCGATTGAGCAGGTCGATATGGACAATCTTGTTGAGGCGGCTGGTCCCGATCATGACCGGCGCTTCGACCGGCAGGCAGCCCCCACTGAGGCCGGTCCCGGCTCCGCGCGGGACAAAGGCGATCCTTTCCTTGTTGAGAAATTTAACGACCGCCGCCACTTCCTCCGTCGAGTGAGGCAGGACAACAATCTCAGGGACGGCCTTCTCCAAGGTATAGCCATCGCAGTCGTAGACCGAGCGCGCGCTCTTATGCGCGACCACCCCATCAGGACCAACGATGTCATACAAGCAATCAAGAATTTTCTTATCCATGCGCATTCCTTCCTCGTTCCCTTCGACTATGCGGGTCGACGGCGGATCATGCGTTTAACGGTATACTCAAGGAGGACCGTATCAACCTGATTGAGGACCTGGGTGAGCGAGGTGACGACCCCACGGTCGGGCTTTGAGGTCTCACGTTTCCCGAGAATGCGGACTTTGGCCCGGACGGTATCTCCGCAGCGCAGGGGCGCCGGGATGTTCATGGCTTCAATACCGAGCAGGGCCATACCGCCCTTGGCCATGCCTGACTGCACGGTCAGGCCCTCGGCCAGGGCAAAGGTAAACGATCCGGGCGAGATCCGACCTTCAAATAGGCTATTGTTTTTGACGAACTCCATGTCCATGAATAAGGGCTCGTGAAAACCGAACAGGTTCACGAAGTTAACGATATCCGCTTCGGTGACCGTGCGCGCCTTGGTCTCGAACTCCGCGCCGACTTCATACTCTTCAAAGTACTCAAGTGCCATATGATTTTCCCAAGACAAGCGTCAGCAGGAAGTCTGCGTGCTTATGCCGGAGAAGTCAACAGCGAACGAGGCGGGGTGTTGACAATTGGTCCGCTCTCGCGTTGTTTTACCCGCTATGAAAAAGCGTGTCGCCGTTGTTGGAGCAACCGGGATTGCGGGTCAGCAATTCCTCGTTGCGCTCCAGGACCACCCTTGGTTTGAGGTTGCTTTGCTGGCTGCGTCAGAGCGCTCAGCGGGTAAAAGCTATGCAGAGGCTATCCGCGATCCCAAAACCGGGGCACGGAGATGGTGGTGCGAGGAAGAGCCCCCACAGTCCACGCTGCCGCTTCCGGTCCACGAAGCCTCGTCTCTGGACCTGGGTGGGATTGATCTCGTTTTTACGGCCGTCGAATCGGGACCGGCACGGGAACTGGAACCGGTGTATGCCAAAACGACCCCGGTGGTCAGCACGGCCTCGGCGTTCCGACAAGAAGCGGACGTTCCCCTGCTTATTCCGGGCATCAATATGGATCATATCGCCCAGATTGATGCGCAGAAGAAAAATCGTGACTGGCAGGGCTATATCGTCACGCAGCCCAATTGCACCACGATCGGACTGGCGATTACCCTCCGGCCGCTGTTTGATCAATTCGGTCTGAGAAAAGTCATCATGACCTCCATGCAGGGGCTGTCCGGGGCCGGACGCTCGCCGGGTGTAATCGGAATGGACACCATAGACAACGTTATTCCGTTCATTGCCGGCGAAGAGGAGAAGGTCGAAAAGGAAGGACATAAAATTTTTGGTCGCTTCGAGAATGGAGCTATTGTCCCAGCCACCTTTCTGGTGAGCGCGACGTGTACTCGCGTCCCGGTTCTTGAAGGCCATACCGAGGCGTTGCTGGTCTCCATGGATACCCCCTGCTCGGTTGAGGATGTCCGGGAAGCGATGGTCGGGTTTGGCAAAGAGTTTATCGAACTGGGCCTGCCCTCTTCTCCACAGCATATGATCATCGTACACGATGACCCGTTTCGGCCCCAGCCACGCCTGGACCGTGATGCAGAAGACGGCATGGCCACGTCCGTCGGTCGGCTGCGGGAAGATCAGACGCTTGAGAATGCCGTGAAATATCTTCTTGTCAGCCACAATACCAAGATGGGAGCGGCCAAGGGGGCAGTCCTGACGGCGGAGTATCTGTATCAGAAGGGGTATGTGTAGTTCCGTACGCCCGTCTTGATACAGTACACTGATGCCCACAGCCTTCAAAACCGCGGACCTTCCTCCAAAAGGGCACGGCTTCTGGAAGCTCGCAGGGCCTGGGGCTGTCCTGGTCGGACTCTCAATCGGCGCGGGTGAGCTGATTGTCTGGCCGCGGAATACCGCGCAATTTGGCGCCGGTATGACCTGGGCGGCGCTGCTCGGCATTTTTCTTCAATTCTGGATTAATTGTGAGATTGGTCGCTATACCTTAGCGACGGGAGAAAGTATTTACGCCGGATTCAGCCGCATCTCGCGCCACTTTGCCTGGATCTTTATTCTGCTCAACATCCTGGGCTGGATTCTTCCGGGATGGGCGCGGGCCTGCGGCGGGGCGCTCAAGGCGCTCATGGTCGGCCCCCAGGGCTGGGGGGAGCCGTGGGTCTGGACGGCCATTACCTTTACCGGTGTTGCCTTTGTCCTATTCGGTCCTAAGCGCGTTTATGCCTCGGTTGAGAAAACAACGGAATTGCTAGTCGTTTTGGTAACGGTCGGCCTGATTCTGGTGGCCTGTGTCGTTGGCAATGCGGAAACCTGGGCAACGCTGGGACACGGGATGTTGAACTTTCCGTTCAAGCATCCGGACATGCCGACCTATATTCTGTTCTCTTCGGTTGTTTTTGCCGGAGCCGGGGGGACGGCGAATCTTTTTTTCTCGTTCTATATCCGAGACAAAGGCTGGGGCATGGGAGCGCTGATGCCCAAGGTGGTGAATCCACTCCGAGCGCAGGAGGAGGTTGTTTCAGACCAGGCGTTTCAGATTGACGAGACCGAGTCGAACCTAGCGCGCTGGCGGACATGGTTCAGACATTTGTCCGTGGACCAAATGCTCTTTTTCTGGCTCCTCAACACGTTCACCATTCTCTTGTTTATCTTTGGTGCGCTGGCGGTGCTACATCCGCAGGGCATCGTGCCGAGCCAGGAGATGCTGGTCTGGGAGGAAGCCGAGATTTTAGGCAGCGTGGGGGGAGGGCTCGGAAAAATTCTTTTTCTTTTGGTTGGGATCGCGTGTCTGTTCAGTACCCAACTGACGCTTATCGACGGAGTCGCCCGGACAGGCGCGGATATTCTGCATACCAACTATTCCTGGGCGCAACAGAAGCCGCTGAGTTGGTGGTACGGCGTCATCGCCGTGGGTTGGATCGTACTCGGGACGTTCTTGACCTATGTGTATGAAAGCCTGCCGCCCATCCTTTTTTTGATGGGATCGGCGTTTTTTGGTGGGATTGCGATGGCCGTCTATACGCCGCTGACGCTGGTGATCAACCGAAAGCTGCTTCCACCGGCGCTCCGGCCCGGTCCGGCGAAAACCGCTCTTCTTGTCGGAATCAGCTGTTTTTATATTATTTTTGCCGTCTTTTCGATTGTCCGGCTTGGGCAGCAACTCTTGTAATAAAAAGGGCGCCGTGTATGACGGCGCCCTTTTCTTCTTCTGAACTGCGCTATTACACGCTTCCGGATAGCGTAAACGCGATAACCAGCGCATAAATAGCCAGCGCCTCGATGAAAGCAATACCGATGATCATCGGGGTCTGGATGCGATCAGCCGAGTTTGGGTTCCGACCGATAGACTCCATAGCGGCAGCCACTGCGCGGCCCTGACCCAAGCCGGCACCCACGGCAGCGATACCGATGCCGAGGCCAGCCGCGAGCGCGATCATTCCTCTTGAGGAATCGCCGTCTCCGTCAGCCGCCAAGGCAGCTCCGGCGGTGAGCAGCATCATACAGACCGCCAGCACACCAGTTACACATACTTTCTTCATACGTCCTACTCCTTTCATGTCCCAATGGCACAGTGTAGGGTCAGCCTCCTCTTATCCTCCTCACCGCTTCATACCCTCTCCGCCACCTGGACAATGGGTTTATTAGACTGTTTCTCTTTTCTCTCCCTCAGTGATGCTCATCATGGGCGACGGCCAAGGAGACGTACACCATGCTGAGCAGGGTAAAAACAAACGCTTGTACAAGAGAGACAAAAGCCCCAAGCGCGTAAAAGACGACCGGAATTACAACTTTCGTCAGGTCCGTAAATATCTCTAAAACAACGTGGTCGCCCGTCATATTGCCAAAAAGCCGCAGGGAAAGGGAGAAGGGCCGGACGAAATTATCAATGAGTTCCAGCGGGACCATCAAAATACCCAGCCACCAGATCGGTCCGACAAAATGCTTCAAATAGGCCAGGCCCTGTTCTTGGAACGCATAGAAATTATACGCGACAAAGGAGAGAACGCCTAAGGCGAGCGTCACGTTGAAATTGCTGGTTGGGGGAGAGAATCCAGGCAACAGCCCGGAGAGGTTTGCAATCAGAATAAAGAGGAAGAAACTGCCATAGAGGTGGACGTATTTCTGTGCCCGGTCACCCAAAACGCCCTCGGCCATATCAGAGATGCCCTGAGTGAGGAGTTCAGCCATGTTCCGACAGGTCAGCGAGTCATCAGGGACAGCCACATCATCTGCAGCGGCCAACTGCCTCTTTGCCATATAGGCAAAGAGAATAAGAGCGACAGAGACAATAAGGGAGGTAGCGATATGACCGGGGAGAAGGCTGAGCCCAGGAATATGTTCGACCCAGAGAAAGATATGGTGTTCCATAGATTCGGTTCAATACACCCCCATTCAGTATGCTCACCAATACTCGTCTTTTAGACTGACTGGCGTGGGGTAAGGGGATGTTCAGACTGGTCTTTCGATCTGCTCAGGCCGACTATCATGCAGGCAATAAGCAGTAAAGGGACCCCGGCGACAAAACTCTTGGCGTCGATGGGATACCGAACGAAAACCGCGCTTAACAGCAAAACGTACAGTCCCGCTTTGGCAGTCAGCCACAGCGCGACACGGATCTTTCTGTTCATATTGGATTTCCGTGGATCCTGTGAATCGACGGAAGTGAGTGCGGAGCGGACAACTTTTTTGAGCAGCCAGAAGTTGGCCTGCATCACTCCACCGCCAAGTACAAAGCTGGGCACATGAATAATTTCTGTTATCCAGCCTATAGTGGCACCAGTCCCAACTAAGGCAAGGTTCAGGACTTCTATTCTCTCAATTGTCTTTTGCGTCTTTTTCACGGGCAGAGAGGCGCTGGAGTACGATGATCAGACGATATATCGCTCCTGACATACCAACGATCACCCCGATGACCATCAGCAGGGGCGCTGTGCCAAACTGAGTGTCTGCATAGTTTCCAATCAAGAGACCGGCGACAATGGCTCCGGCGAACTCGAACCCAAGCGCCCCATACTTTCCATAGGTGACGAAAAGAGGAAAAGCATCCGGCTTTTTTGTATGATTGGAGGACACGCTTCCTCTTTGTGGACTCTCCCGAGCCATTTTTCCTCAGCTTCCGAGGTTCTTCAGTACCGTCCCCGCTGCCCGGAGGGTTTCCTGGATGTCGTCCTCGCCGTGCGCCAGGGAAATAAAGGCGGATTCGAATTGAGAGGGTGGCAGGTATATGCCCTGCTCACTCATCCCGCGAAAGTAGCTAGCGAACATTGTGGTGTCGCTCTGGGTCGCTGAGTCGTAGTCACGGACCTCGTCTACCCCAAAGAAGATGGTGAACATCGAACCCATTTGGTTCACACAGGCTTTTAGGTCAGCCTCCCGAATGACAGTGCGTAATCCCTCGGCCAGCATATCTCCGAGTCTATTCAGTCGCTCATAGGCTCCAGCGGCGTGAGCAAGCTTTAAGGTTTCAATGCCGGCGGTCACAGCCAACGGATTTCCAGACAGCGTCCCAGCTTGGTAGACGCCCCCCAATGGAGCAAGCACGTCCATTATCGCCGCTTTTCCACCAACCGCGGCCAGCGGCAGGCCACCACCCACGACTTTCCCGAGGCAGGTGAGGTCTGGGTCGATGTGGTAGATTTCTTGTGCTCCACCACGAGCGAGACGGCAGCCAGTCATCACCTCGTCAAAGATGAGCACGACTCCGAACTCTCGGGTGAGTTCCTGGAGGCCCTTAAGAAATCCTTGCTCGGGCGGTACGAGGCCCATATTTCCAGGAACAGGCTCCAGTATAACAGCGGCCACCCCTTCCGGGTCGGCCTCCAGGTAGGCGCGGACGCTGGAGAGACTGTTGTATTCAGCCACAAGTGTCATACTGCTAAAGGCCTCGGGAACACCTTGACTGTCCGGGGTACTAAACGTCAGCGCTCCAGACCCAGCTCTCACCAGAAGCGCATCCGTATGACCGTGATAGCAACCGGAGAACTTGATGATCTTCGCCCGGCCTGTATAGCCACGGGCGAGACGCAGGGCTGTCATGGTCGCTTCTGTGCCCGAGGAGGTCAGGCGGACCTTCTCAATTGACGGAATGGTCTGTGTAAGCGTTTTTGCCAGCTCAATCTCTTTTGCCGTTGGGGCACCGAAACTGGTTCCGTTCTTCACCACTCGCTCAAGTGCACCGACAACCTGCGGATGCGCATGGCCCGCTATTAATGGTCCCCATGAGCTGACATAGTCTATATACTCGCGTCCATCCGCATCAGTAACGCGACACCCTTTCCCGCGGTTGATAAAAAGAGGATCACCACCAACAGCCCGCCACGCACGGACCGGACTGTTCACGCCCCCTGGAATATATTTTTGCGCCTCGTGAAAGAGTTTTTGCGATGTTGACATCTGGTCTACCCACGTCCCGGTTGTGAAGATTTCCCCTGCTACCACCCGCCCACAAGAGAGTCAAGCCAAAAGAATTCTTCTCAGAAGGGGCGTCTGAGCGGACCGGACTTATGAGAATATTCTCACTCTCCTTGGGTTCTCTTATAAGAATCGGTAACAATATGTGACTTCATTCTACATATTTCTATTGCCTGTGTTTTCAGAAATGATAAGAAAAATAAATAGATACGAGCCTAATTTTTCAGGTCTACTCTTTTTTTAATATCACTTTATGTTACGGCTTCAATTTTTTCCAGTGATATTCATTGCTTTGGAAAACTGTTGCTCTTTTCCTTGCATTCTATAGGAAAAAAGTTTAAGACGCAGTGACGCTATCCTCTCTGGCCTCATAAATTTTAAGCGGCACATTGATTCGGATAGACATGGGTCTTTTTCTTGCCTCTCTGACGACGCAGTCGGCGAACGGGATCTTCCTGGGGCAGAAGGCGAGACAGAAAGACAAATGCGTGTGGATAACTTCGTCAGACGACAGGTATTTCCTCAGTCTAAAAAGGAAGTTATCGAGTTATCCACACCTGTGGACAACTTTTGTTGAGTGGTGGAAGGACGCGGCATGCATCGGGTGTGGGAAAGAGTGTTGGGGATTGTTGAAGGACAAGTAGGAAGGACGAATAGTGAAACCTGGCTGAAGCCGATTCGGCCCCTTGGGCTCCAAGACGAGGCATTCCACCTCGAAGTCCCGAGCGCGCTTTTTAAGGATTGGCTACTCAGCAACCTCGTCGGCCCCCTGGAAAATGCATTTACCGAGGTTCTTGGTCAGCCAACGCACCTCGTCTTGCATGTACGGGAAAAACCACAAGGAGAACTCTTTCCGGAAGAAGAGAGAGAACAAACTGCCCAGGGAAAAGGGAAGGGGAAAAAAGACGGGCTTATTCAGAATTACACCTTCTCCTCCTTTGTTGTCGGTGGCGGCAATCAGTTTGCTCATGCCGCGGCCAAAGCGGTCAGTAAACACCCAGGGAAGAGCTATAATCCATTATTCATCTATGGGGGGGTTGGGTTAGGAAAGACGCATCTCATTAATGCCATTGGACACGAAACATCGGGAAAACAAGGAAAGGACAATATTGTCTATCTGTCCTCAGAGTCTTTTACCAATGAATTGATTGCTCATTTACGAAAGAATCGAATGACGGAATTCAAAAACAGATTCCGTCGCGCGGATGTTCTTATTCTCGATGATGTGCAGTTTCTGTCTGGTCGCGAACGGACACAAGAAGAATTTTTTCACACCTTTAATTCCCTTCATGAGTCGAGCAAGCAGATTATCTTAACGTCGGATAAGTTCCCAAATGAGATAGGCGGACTAGAAGAGCGGTTGCGAAACCGTTTCGAATGGGGATTGATCGCCGATATCCAGCCGCCCGACCTTGAGACTCGGGTAGCGATTCTACAAAAAAAATCACGCGCAAAACGTATTCCCCTTCCCGACGATGTTGCCCTTTTCATTGCTTCTAATGTGACCTCAAACGTCCGGGAGCTTGAGGGCGGCCTGACACGATTAGGAGCGATGGCCGCCTTGAATCAGACTGATATCACTGTCAACCTTGCCCAACAGGTCCTCAAGAATTTAGTCACAGACCAGGAGAAGAAAATCTCGATCGAGACCATACAGAGAACGGTGAGTAAATATTTTGGCGTCAGCGTTGCCGATATAACTTCAAAGAAAAGGACAAAGATGGTTTCGTTTCCAAGGCAGGTTGGCATGTTTCTCTGCCGCAAGCTTGCCGGCGCCTCCTACCCAATGATTGGAATGCGATTTGGAGGAAAAGATCACACAACGGTTCTGCATGCCTGTCATACAATTGAAAATCGGTCCAAAAAAGACGAAGAGCTTCGCGATATCATCAATAGAATAGAGATCATGATTTATGAGTAGGTTCTTCGCCCTGTGGATAACCTGTGGATAACCTGTGGATAACCTGTGGATAACCTGTGGATAACCTGTGGATAACCTGTGGATAACCTGTGGATAACCTGTGGATAACCTGTGGATAACCTGTGGATAACCTGTAGTGGCGAGCAGCCGGATAAGGAGACGAAAAAAGTTATCCACAGGTTTACTGAAGTTATCCACAGGGGGGTGTGGATAACTTTTCTATTATAAACAAATACTTAACCCACTTATCCACATATCCACAGGCCCTACTACTACTATTATCTATTTATATATAAATATAAAGAATAAGTAGTAGTAATTAGAGAAAGGAGGAGGACATGGAATTCAGCGTCGGTAAGGAAGACCTCCTTCAGTGTTTATATCTAGTCCAAGGTGTTGTTGAGAGACGCTCCTCTCTCCCTATGCTCTCCCATGTTCTTATCGAATCAGACTCTACTGGAGAGAAAGGGGTTATTTCTCTTGGAGCAACAGATCTCGAAATTGGGATCCGTCAGCAGTGTCAGGCTGAGGTGAAGACGTCAGGGTCGATGACTGCAGATGCAAGAAAGTTGTATGAGATCATTCGTGAGTTGCCATCCGGTCATATCCGTTTACGCTCAAGTGGCAATGGATGGGTAGATGTTAACAGCGGAAAGTCCCGCTTCAGAATTGCAAGTCTGGACCCTAAGGAATTCCCCACAATAACAGGACAAAAAGAGAAGCAGGAGGAATCCCCCTCTTCTTCTGACCAATTCATCTCTTTGCCCGGACCGACCCTGCGGGAGATGATCGAGAAAACTCTCTTTGCAACCTCACCTGACGAGACACGACTGAATCTCAGCGGTGTATATCTCGAGACCCAGAAAGATGGGAAGGTGCGTATGGTTGCCAGCGATGGACATCGCCTGTCTCTCATAGAGCGAGGGGTCGATGCTTCTTCCCTGCCCGATTGGCCGAGCGTTATACTTCCGAAAAAGGGCTTGGTTGAAACCCGGAAACTCCTTGAGCGGAGCGAGGGGACCATAGACGTTTCGGTCAAGGATTCGGTCGTCAACCTGAAGAAGGAGACAACCGAACTCTTTATGCGTCTGATTGAGGGAGACTTTCCTGACTACCAGCAAGTTGTTCCAAAAGAGCATACGCACCGTATTGAGTTTCCCCGAGATGAGCTCCTCAGCGCTCTCCGTCGTATTTTGATTCTCACAACAGAACGCTCTCGGGGGATAAAATTACAGTTTGAAAAAGACAAGATAGAAGTTTCCGTCAACACTCCAGATGTGGGCGAGGGAACAGAGGAGATTGCAGCCTCATACGCTGGAGATGGATTATCAATAGGGTTTAATGGAAGATATCTGACCGAGGCATTGAATGTTATGAATGAAGGGGATTCTGTCGTCCTTTTTCTTAAAGATGAGATGAGTCCCGGACTCCTTCAGCAAAAGGAGAGTGATGAATTTTCCTATGTCATAATGCCTATGAAAATAAATTAATAGAAAGATGTTTTAATTAAGATCGTGGTTTACGTAACGTAAAGAAAATGCTAAGCTTTGATAAAAAAAGAGGGGGGGTGTGACGAATCTTTAAACCTACCTGCCTCCTTTGGGAAGTACATGCTCGAACAAGACTATGGGGCAGGACAAATAAAGGTACTCGAAGGTCTCGAAGCTGTCCGCAAGAGGCCGGGAATGTATATAGGTGATACCGCGGAGAGAGGATTTCACCATCTCGTCTTTGAAGTTGTCGACAATTCTGTCGATGAAGCACTCGCCGGCTACTGCACTCACGTTATTGTAACCATCCACGCTGAAGGACATGTCTCCGTCGCCGATAACGGCCGGGGCATTCCAACGGAAAATCATCCGACCGAGGGTATTTCAGCCGCTCAGGTCGTCCTTACTAAGCTCCACGCCGGGGGAAAATTCGATAAAGCAGCCTATCGAGTCTCCGGAGGGCTGCACGGTGTCGGTGTTTCTGTCGTCAACGCGCTCTCAGAGATCCTTGAAATCGAGATCAAGAGAGCTGGGAAAATATACTTTCAACGTTACCATCGAGGTCAGCCCGACAACGAGCTGAAAGAGATTGGACAGACTGAGGGGAGTGGAACAAAAGTTGTTTTTACGCCAGACACTCAGGTTTTTGGCGAGAGAGCTTTTAGCTTCGACATCCTCTCAAGGCGGCTTCGTGAACTCGCCTTCCTCAACCCAGGTCTCCATATTTCTATTGTTGATGAAAGGGAGACGGATAAACGCCACGATTTCTTCTATGAAGGCGGGATCGTTTCTTTTGTTGAGCACCTTGGCCGAGCAAAAACTCCACTGCACAACGAGGTTATATATTTTAAAGGAGAAAGAGGCGGAACCACAGCTGAAATCGCTCTCCAGTGGAACGAGGGATATGTCGAAAGTATTTATTCGTTTGCCAATAATATCAACACGATAGAAGGGGGAACGCATCTCGTTGGACTCAAGGCGGCGCTGACCAGGACCATTAATTCCTACGTTGGGTCACTCGGTCTTCTCAAAAAAGACCAGGAAAGCATCCAGGGGGAGGATATTCGAGAGGGTCTGACCGCAATTATCAGCGTGAAAGTTCAAGAACCTCAATTTGAAGGACAGACAAAGACCAAGCTTGGCAATAGTGAGGTCAAAGGATTTGTCGAATCGTTGATTAACGAAAAGCTTGGGGTCTACCTTGAGGAACATCCGACCGAGGCCAAAAAGATAGCCCACAAGAGTGTTGATGCCTCACGAGCTCGTGAAGCGGCTCGAAAGGCACGTGAACTCACACGGAGGAAGGGAGCACTCGACTCCGGCTCTCTCCCTGGGAAACTGGCCGACTGTCAGGAGCGCAACCCGGAAAAAAGTGAAATTTTTCTGGTTGAAGGAGATTCTGCCGGGGGGTCGGCAAAGCAAGGCCGAGACAGGCGGACGCAGGCTATTCTGCCTCTGCGGGGGAAAATTCTGAATGTCGAAAAAGCACGCTTCGACAAAATGCTTTCATCCCAGGAAATCCGTCTGCTGATATCCGCTCTGGGAGCTGGAGTTGGGAAGGAAGAAACGGACCTCTCCAAACTGCGCTACCATAAGATCATCATTATGACAGACGCGGATGTTGACGGTTCCCATATCCGTACTCTACTGCTGACGTTCTTATATCGTCAGCTCCCCGGCATTATCGAGGAGGGGTATTTGTGTATTGCTCAGCCTCCCCTCTATAAGGTCAGAAAGGGAAAAACCGATCACTACCTGAAAGATGACGCCGAGCTCAACGATTTTCTGGTCGATCTCGGTGTTGAACATGTCCTGGTGGGGGAACTTGAAGGGGAACATCTGAAAACATGGGTCAAGAACTCCCTCCGTCTGAACGGCATTCTTGATCTGGTTGAACGGAGAGGAAGAGACCGGAATATTGTCTGTTCTCTCCTCTCTCATCCAGACCTCTCTCCGACTGCCTTCAGCAGTCGTACCCTTCTTGAGTCCGCACTCCCTACGGTCGAAAAAGAATTGACAGATCGCGAGCCTATCGCCTTTTCTATAGAGGAAGACAGAAAGCTGGGCGGGTATAAAATTATCGTGACCCAGGGGCTGAACGGCTCCGGGCAAAGGGTTGTCTTTGACCGGGACTTTATTGAGTCAGCAGAGGCCGTGGAAGTGACAAGACTATTGAATGCGCTTGAGAATATTGGCCCGGCCCCTTTCACTTTCTCTGCGAAGGATACTTCTCTCACCCTGGGAAGTCGGGAGGAAGTTCTTGATGCAATCCTCGCGCGTTCCAGAAAGGGGGTTGATATTCAGCGCTATAAGGGCCTTGGGGAGATGAATCCTGAGCAGCTCTGGGAAACAACAATGAACCCGGAAACACGAACGCTCTTGCAGGTCAGGGTTGAGGATGCCTACGAGGCTGACGAGGTCTTTTCTACGCTCATGGGAGATGAAGTGGAGCCGAGACGGAAATTCATCTCCGAGAATGCACTCTCCGCCAAGAACATAGACATCTAATCCCACCACACTCCCCGTTGTCATCAAAAAGGAATCTCCTCATATATGGAAGACTATCCTGACTCCCACCCCCTTCCCTCTGTCAATATCGAGCAGGAAATGCGGCAGTCCTATATGGACTACGCCATGAGTGTGATTATTGGTCGCGCCCTGCCCGACGTCCGTGACGGATTGAAGCCTGTCCACCGGCGCGTCCTGTACGCCATGCACGACCTCGGGAATGAATGGAATCGCCCCTATAAGAAATCTGCCCGTGTTGTGGGTGACGTGATCGGTAAATACCACCCGCACGGAGATTCCGCCGTCTATGACACGCTTGTCCGCATGGCGCAGGATTTTTCGTTGCGCTATCCGCTCATTGACGGCCAAGGAAACTTTGGTTCGGTTGACGGCGATCCTCCAGCTGCCATGCGGTATACCGAAGTCCGCATGACCCGAATCACTTCGGAAATGCTTGCCGACATTGACCGAGAGACGATCAATTTCATACCGAACTATGACGATACCAGCCACGAACCAGCCGTTCTCCCAAGTAAATTTCCGAACCTGCTGGTTAACGGCTCATCTGGCATTGCTGTGGGGATGTCAACCAATATCCCCCCTCACAACCTGGGCGAAGTGATTGATGCCCTCCTGGCTCTGATCGAGAACATGGACCTCGGAAACATGGACCTCATGGAGTACATCCCCGGTCCAGACTTTCCTACTGGAGCGTATATCCACGGACGCGCCGGAGTACGGAGTGCTTATGAAACTGGGCGGGGTATCGTTCTGATGCGAGCCCGGACATCCATAGAAGAAGATGAGAAGACCGGAAAAAGCCGCATCATTGCGCATGAGATCCCGTACCAGGTGAATAAGGCTCGTTTGATTGAGCGTATTGCCGACCTGGTGAATGAGAAGCGTATTACCGGGATCTCCGACCTGCGTGACGAGTCCGACAGGGATGGCATGCGCATCGTTATCGAGTTGAAAAGAGATGTGGCCCCACACGTCGTTCTCAATCAGCTGTATAAAATGACCCCTCTTCAGGATTCATTTGGGGTCATTCTTCTGGCTATCGTAGATGGCCGCCCTCGCCTCCTGACGCTCAAGGATACCCTCCTGCACTTTCTTGAACATCGCCGGGAGGTTGTCCGACGCCGGACTGCTTTTGATCTTCAGAAAGCCAACGACCGCCTCCACTTGCTCGAAGGGCTCAAAATCGCGCTGGACAACCTTGATCCTGTGCTCCACATCATTCGCCACGGGCAGAACCCAGCGAGCGTCCGGCAAGCCCTTATGGATAGATTTTCGCTAACTGAGACGCAGGCACAGGCTATTCTTGATATGCGCTTGCAGCGACTCACCCAGCTGGAACAGGGAAAAATTCTCTCCGAGCACAGTGAAACGCTCAGTGCTATTGCTTCCCTGCAAAGGATTCTGGCCAGTCCGGAGAAGATCGACGGCGTGATCAAAGAAGAGCTGAGTGGTCTGCGGAGCCAATTTTCTGACGAACGGCGGACAGAGATCCTGCCCGACAGCGCAGATCTCTCGGACGAAGATTTGATTGCTGAAGAAGATGTCGTGGTAACCATATCCCACGCCGGCTACATCAAGAGAAACCCATTGACCGAATACCGCTCTCAGCGTCGGGGAGGAAAAGGGGTTGTTGGTGCAACAACTCGAGAGGAAGACTTTGTTGAGCATCTTTTTATCTCTTCTACCCATGCCTTCCTGTTATTTTTCTCCTCAATCGGCAAAGTGTACTGGGTGAAAGTCCATGAAATTCCTCAGGGCAGCCGCATGGCAAAGGGAAAAGCCATCGTCAATCTTCTGCCGCTACAAGAAGGAGAGAAAATTTCAGCCTTTCTCCCTATCCGAGAATTCCAAGACGACGGTTTTATTGTCTTTGCGACCCGCAAGGGACAAGTCAAGAAAACGAAACTGATGGCGTATGCCAATCCTCGACGCGGCGGAATCATCGCCATTACTCTTGGGGACGAAGACGAGGTTATCGGCGTCCAACTCACGGACGGTAAACAAGAGATCCTCCTTTCGACGAGAAACGGAAAAGCGATTAGATTTGCAGAAGAAGAAGTCCGCGCAACGGGACGCGGCACATCTGGTGTGCGCGGGATTACCCTGGAAGAAGAGGACGAGATTGTCTCTCTTGAAATCCTCAATCAAGAAGCTACGCTTCTCACTGTGTCGTCCCAAGGATATGGGAAGCGGAGCCGGATAGAGGACTATCGGCTACAGGCGCGTGGGGGGAAAGGAATCAGTACGATGCGCACCACGGACAAGACCGGAGAGGTCTGTGGTGTTCGGCAGGTAAAAGAGGACGATGGCTTGATGCTCGTGACGGATAGCGGCAAGATAATACGGCTTCGGGTCGCTGAGTTGCGGGTGATTGGCAGGAATACCCAAGGCGTCAAACTCTTTAACGTTGGTGCGGATGGATACGTCTCCAGTATCGCGTTGGTCGCAGAAGAGGAAAGCGAGTCAAGGAAAGTCGAAAACACAGAAACGGTTCTCAATTCACACAGTATGGAGGAGGAAGAGCATGAGCATTCAGGTCGGCCAAACAGCCCCGGATTTTACCCTCAAGACTAATAAGATGCAGGATTTTGCACTCGGCGAGGCAAAGGGGAAGAAGAATACCGTCCTCCTTTTTGTTCCCTTTGCCTTTACCAGTGGTTGAACGAAGGAATTGTGCTCGGTTCGAGACAATATCAATACGTTGCAGAATGACGATACCCAGGTTGTGGCCATTAGCGTGGATAGCCCTTTCTCGCTTGACGCGTGGGCGACGAAGGAAGGCTATGATTTTCCACTGCTGAGTGACTTTAGTAAAGAAGTTTCTCAAGCGTACGGGTCGTTCTATGAAGATCTGATTGGTTTCAAAGGCGTCTCCAAACGTTCGGCCTTTGTCGTAGATAAGAGCGGGACGGTCCGGTACGCTTGGATTACAGAAGACGCCAGCCAACTGCCCGACCTGGATCCCATACGGGACTGTTTACAGAATTGCGGATAAGACGGTCTATTTCGAGTACAGGAAGGCAGAGTTCTCTCAGCAAAGAGTAGACGTGTCCAGCCTCTATCTATTTGAATTGAAGGGCGCGTTTACTCTTTCTCGCATTTTTTCTCCTTTTCCCCGTATTACGAGGAGAAGGAGTAGCGTGAGGGCCCATATGCCAAACAGCAGCCCACTCACGACCCAGGGGTAGAGTGGCCGACGATTTCTTCTGGCCATGAGGCCGCAGGCAATGCCGTCAAGGAAGTGAACAAAGAGCGTCGTCCCAACAAGAGCCGGAAAGCCAATGGTCTCGTCGAGGAAACGTAAGCCGGTGAAATATCCAAGAAAGACTTCGAAATCCACACGATCCCCCTATTTCTGACACGGTTGTTTCTAGCTAATTTTCTTGAGCGACATATTCTCCTAGGGTTATGGACGAAGAGAAAACAGTTTTCGAGAAGCTCTACGAGGCAAATAGAGAGAACTTTACAAATCTTGTAAAGGACCTCTTGGCACAGGGTTGTATGCACGACGTTATGGAAAAGACGCTTCAGGACGCCACCCAAGCGAAAGAAGAAGTCGCTCGCAATATGGAGGCTATGCTCTCCCTGCTGAATATACCCTCCAGGACAGACTACGAGCATTTGGTTGAAAAGCTTGAAGAAGTCCGAGGTAATCTGCTCAATATCAATATGAAACTTGACCGTTTCCTCGCGAAAAAAGACAAGACGCACCGCCGTTCCACCGGCAAGAAAAAGAAGAAAAAATAGGAAAGGCTGTAAAGAGTGAACGTATCCCCCAATACACAGGCAGATGCTGGACACATTTACTCTTTAATCACCGCGTGGTGGTGAGTCCTCAGTCATGGCATCGCCCATCCGCACCTGGCCCGAATCCGACCGGCCGCGCGAGAAGCTTACCGAGCATGGAGCGGCAACCCTCTCCAATGCAGAACTCCTGGCCATCCTTCTCCGCACTGGCGATGCAAGCTCGGGACAGAGTGCGCTTGACCACGGTCGGGCGCTTGTCTCCCGTTTTGATGACTCTTTCCGAAGACTGGAAGAGACGAGTACGGCCGAACTGTGTGAGATCAAAGGTATCGGACCGGCAAAAGCCGCGCAGATCAAAGCCGCTCTGGAGATTGCGAAGCGCTTCTCACAAGAAGAAATTCGACGGGGTGAATCTTTCGGCTCCAGTGCTGACGTCTTCAATCACTACCGTGAACAACTCGGCAGCCTTAAAAAAGAAGAGTTTCACGTACTTCTCCTGGACGCCAAGAACCGAAAACTCAAAGACGTGCGGGTCTCGGAGGGGTCTTTGACCTCTTCCTTAGTCCACCCCCGTGAGGTGTTTCAGCCCATCATCCGCGAGTCAGCAGCAGCAGCTATCCTGGTACATAACCATCCCAGCGGCGACCCTATGCCGAGCCAGGAAGACCTTCAGATTACGCAACGGCTCAGGGAGGTCGGGGAGGTCATGGGCGTTCATATTCTGGACCACCTCATCATTGGCAAAGGCCGTTATATCAGTTTTGTCGACGACGGATACTGGGATTAGAGAGTAAACGTGTCCAGCATCTGTTATTTATTGGAGGACACGTTTACTCTTTAGAGACATGGGACTCAACCGAGACCTGCTTGGCAAAGAGTACGACCCGCAGGCGTATGTCGTCAGCGCTGAGGCAACCACGGCCTACGCCCGTGCGTATAATGAGGATAACGCCTGGTTTTTTGATGCAGACCGACCCGCAGGCATTCTTGCGCCACCGCTGTTTGGTGCGGTGGCAAGCTGGCTCTCGCTGATGACGGTCGTGACCGACGCTGAGCTGAACGTCGATGTCTTGCGTCTGGTTCACAGCCAGCAAGACATGCGCTTTTTCCATCCCATTATCCCCGGAGACATGATCACCAGCACGGCAAAAATTGTGGCCATTGAGGAGCAGCCTGGAGGGGAGTCTCTGGCCGTTGATCTTCACTGTTGTAATCAGAACGGCGAGACCGTTCAGCACATCACCTTTACCGCTTTTATTCGAGGCCAGGAACGCCGTTCCCGGACGAGGGTGGTAACCGGTGAGACTCCCGCTAGGGAGCCCCTGCATTGGGTCTCCCAGACCATCGACGCGGATCAAACATTCCGCTATGCGAACGCCTCAGGAGACCGCAACCCCATTCACATAGACGAAGACATCGCCAAGCTGGCAGGACTGCCGGGCATTATCGTCCACGGCCTGTGCACCCTGGCGTTTGTATCCAAAGCCATTATCGACAGCGTGTGTGAAAAGGACCCCCGCCGTCTCAGGCGGCTCAGCGCCGGATTCGCCCGACCGGTACTCCCCGGTCAAACGATAACTACGGCTATCTGGCCGGATACGAATGCAGGCTCCTATCGATATGAGACGGTCAACCCCAACGGGCGAGCCGTCATCAAGCCCGGCTATGCGGAGATTGGAGAGGTTTTGTAGAAACCTGAGGCGGCTAGAACGGTACGTCATCATCCGGGGGAACTGAGCCCGCCCCAGCATCATCAAAACCACCGCTCGGCCCGTCATCAAACGACTGGCCCGAACGTGCGCTACCACCGTCACGGCTGCCGAGGAACGTCACTTGCTGAGCGTTGATCTCAGTAAAATAACGTTCTTTCCCCTCCCTGTCCTCGAATTTTCGCGTTTGGATACGCCCTTCAATATAGACCTGACGCCCTTTGGACAGATATTGGCCGCACGTCTCAGCCTGCTTGCCCCACACTACGATGTTGTGCCACTCCGTGCGTTCCTGACGGCCATTGTCCCGGTCCGTCCAGGTATCTGTCGTGGCCACAGTAAAGCGTGTCATGGCCTGCCCACTCTGCGTGTAGCGTACCTCCGGGTCTCTGCCGAGATTTCCAACAATAATCGCTTTGTTCACCGAAGCCATGGCGTTTCCTCCCTGTCCTGAGCCTGTCGAAGGGTCTGACGGGAACCGTACCAACCTCATCTTTTGAAGTCAATCTGATCGACCAGAGGGGCATAGGGATTGTTGCTCTTCTCTGGCTCGCTTATATTCGTCTCCATCTGCGTGAGGAAATTATGATGAAAAAATTCCCATACTTTAGAGGAGTCCATAGCGTCTGCCTGTGCTTAGTCGGGCAGCTCTGTCTTATCAGTCCCATATACGCCGCGGATTCCCCTGAATCGACGTTACACTCTCCATTCGTCTCAACCTCCCGGCACGGTATGGTCGTTGCCGCGAACGCGCCGGCGAGCGAAGCCGGTGCCGCCATGCTCCGCCGAGGAGGCAATGCGGTTGATGCGGCGGTTGCCACATCCTTTGCCATCAGCGTGCTCAGGCCACAGTCAACCGGGATAGGTGGCGGCGGTTTTCTGTTGCTCTATCTGGCAGAGGAACGCAAAACGCTGGCTATTGATTTTCGCGAACGGGCGCCGCTCAAAGCCACTCGAGACATGTTTGTCCGGGACGGGGAAGCCGTTTCCTCCCTGAGCCGCACCGGACCGCTGGCCGTCGCCGTGCCCGGTATTGTTGCCGGACTGGTGGAGGTCCAGCAACAATACGGTAGCTTATCGCTCGCAGAAGTCATGCAACCTGCTATTCGTCTGGCGGACGAAGGATTTCCGGTCTACCCGCATCTGGCCCGGGCTATCGCCTACCGAGCCGAGGTCTTGGGGGAGTCCGACGCAACCCGGGCGGTGTATTACCGGGATGATCAACCGCTCAGGCAGGATGACCTCTTTATTCAAAAAGACCTGGCCAACACCCTGCGGGCCATTGCCAAGGACGGTAAAGACGCCTTTTACACTGGCCGGGTGGCAGGGGCAATTGTCGCGGAAATGCAGCGAATAGGCGGCCTGCTGACCCAGGATGATTTGGATCAGTATAGCGTGATTGACCGCACACCGGTGACAGGTAGTTTTCAGGGAACGCGTATCCACTCCATGCCGCCGCCGAGCTCCGGTGGCGTCCTGTTGGTCCAGATGTTGAATGTCTTGTCAGGATTTCCCCTGCAAAAGCTCGGCTTCCAAACCCCTGGTGCCACGCATATCCTGACAGAAACTATGCGCAGGGCCTTTCACGACCGCGCCCGCTACCTGGGCGATACGGATTTTGTGTCCGTTCCGGTTGAGCGCCTCGTCTCTCCTGCCTATGCACGAGACCTACGGGCGAAGATAGATGTCTCCAAAGCTACGCCCAGTCAGGGCATTCCGCAAACGCCAACAGGGCGGATAGAGTCGACGAGCACCACCCACCTGTCCGTTATTGACAAAGACGGTAATGCCGTGGCTACCACCCAGACGGTGAATCTGTATTTCGGCAGTGGGGTCATGGTTCCCGGAACCGGTATCATGCTCAACGACGAGATGGACGACTTTAATGCCCAGCCCGACCATCCCAACGCCTTTGGTCTGGTCGGTAATACGGACGCGAATGCTATTGCGCCCCGGAAAACGCCGCTGAGCAGCATGAGTCCAACCATTGTGACCCGGGACGGAAAAGTCGAACTCGTGATCGGCGGGCCCGGTGGCTCACGCATTATCAGCTCGGTCCTGCAAGTCATGCTTAATGTCCTCGCCTACCGGATGTCCTTGCCGGATGCCATGTTCGCCACGCGTATTCATCATCAATGGTATCCGGACCGACTGAATCTGGAAGTCCAAACGGGGAGTGAATCGAACCGGCTCGTCGAACAGCTTCAGGCTATGGGCCATAATGTGAAGGTCGTGGAATGGGGTCCCGGCAAACGTTCCCGTTTTGGCAATATCCAGGCGATTCAGGTTGACCGGGAGTCCGGCCTGATGACCGGGGTCTCCGACCCTCGCGGAGAAGGACAACCGCGCGGCCTGGACGCCGGGTAGCGGAAGGGGCTAGGATCAAGCCAGCTTTTTTGCGAAGGGAGTCTGCCGTGGCGGATTTAATAGACACCGATTTCTATCAGATTGAAGAATTTTTGAGTGAAGAAGAACGCCTGGTACGTGATGTGGCGCGCCGCTTCGTGGATGAGGAGTTCCTGCCCAGAGTGCAGCAGTGTTTCCGCGAAGGCTCTTTTCCCATGGAGCTCGTTCCTCGACTGGCCGAGCTGGGCTTTCTGGGGGTGACCGTGCCAACCGAGTACGGCGGCGCCGGGATGAGCAGCGTCGTCTACGGCCTGATAAGCCAGGAGCTTGAGCGTGGGGACAGTGGGCTGCGCTCATTCGCCAGTGTGCAGTCGTCCTTGGTGATGTATCCGATTCTGACGTTTGGCTCGGAGGAGCAAAAGAAATTCTGGCTACCCCGCCTGGCGCGGGCCGAGGCGATTGGGTGCTTTGGCCTGACCGAACCGGACTTTGGCTCGAATCCGGGCGGGATGATAACCCGTGCGCGGCGGGAAAACGGGGGCTACCTGCTCAACGGCACCAAGCGCTGGATCACCAACGGCTCAATCTCTGATGTGGCCGTGGTGTGGGCCCAGCTCGAAGAGGATGGCACGGATGTGATTCGCGGCTTCCTGGTTGAAAAAGAACGCGACGGCTTCACCCGGCAAAACATTGACGGCAAGTTCAGTTTTCGAGCGTCCGTGACTTCGGAGCTGATCTTCGAAGATTGCTGGATTCCTGAAGACAATCTGCTGCCGAAGACCGGCGGCCTCAAATCCCCGCTCATGTGTCTGACCCAGGCGCGCTACGGGATTTCCTGGGGTGCGATTGGGGCGGCCATAGCGTGCTATGAGTGTGCGGTCGATTACGCCCAAAACCGCAAGATGTTCTCACGGCTGATCGGCGGCTATCAGCTCGTGCAGGCCAAACTCGTGACTATGCTGACCGAGATCACCAAGGCCCAGCTTCTCGCATACCGGCTGGGGCGGCTCAAAGACGCGGGCAAGATGCGGCCGGACCAGGTCAGTATGGCCAAGATGAATAATGTTTCGACCGCGTTGCACACTACGCGGCTCGCTCGGGACATTCTCGGTGGGAACGGCATCACGGATGAGTATCCGATTATTCGCCATCTCCTCAACCTTGAGACGGTCAATACCTACGAAGGCACCGAGGATATCCACCGCCTGACGCTTGGCCGCTATATTACCGGGCTGAGTGCGTTTGAGTGAACGCCTTAGTCTATGAGGTAAAGAGTAAACGTGTCCTCCAATAAATATGCCGATGCTGGACACGTTTACTCTTCGGAGCCTATCGAGGTGGTCATAGGCTCACGTTCGCTGACTCTGCTCCGGGTAAAAGATCTTGAGCGGCTGGTCGACCGCGAGGCCCTGCTGCGCGACAACACGGAGGAGCCGCCGTACTGGGCGCACCTGTGGACCGGATCGCTGACCCTGGCCCGCTATCTAGATAGTTTTATCGATGTTCGCGATCAGACTGTGCTCGACCTCGGCTGTGGACTTGGGTTGACCGGTATCGTCGCCGCGCAAAAAGGGGGGCGGGTTACCTTTGCCGACAAGGAAGTTGCTGCGGTGTCTTTTGCGCGGGAGAACGCGCGGTTAAACGGATGTGCGCGATACGGGGTGCAGCAAATCGACTTTACCCAGGATATATTGGAGACAGATTTCGCGCTCATCCTTGGCGCGGAGATTTTATACGACAGGCCAACCTTCCCCGCCCTGGTGCGTTTTCTCGCCAGGCACCTCTCCCCCGCTGGGCGGGCTATCCTTGCCGACGCCAAACGGACGAATACCCAAGATTTTTATCAGCGGCTTGACCAAGCAGGCCTGCAATGGACCCAGGAAGAAGTGCGCGAGCGGGAAGACCACTTGCCCCTGCCCGTCGCTATTGTCACCATACAGAGAGGAGTAGGGAGGGTAAAGCAGTGGTGACGAATAGAACAATTTCTCGGGTTATTGGCATCCTGCGTCGCGCATCCGAGGGCTGGAACGCGCCTGTGGTGACGGAAATGGCGGGGTTTTCTCGTGATCCCTACCAGGTGTTGATCGCCTGTCTCCTGAGTTTGCGGACCAAGGATGAAACAACCGGCCCGGCGGCCCGGCGGTTGTTTGCCCTGGCCGATACGCCTGAAAGAATGGTGACCCTGACAACCGCTCAGGTGAAGAAGGCGATTTATCCGGTTGGGTTTTATAAAACCAAAGCACAAACCGTACTCGACGTCTCACAGCGGTTGCTCGATATCTATGCGGGTCGTGTCCCTGACGATATAGACGAACTCCTGACCTTTAAGGGCGTGGGCCGGAAAACCGCAAACTTGGTTGTGACCTTGGGCTTCCAGAAACCAGGCATCTGTGTAGACACGCACGTCCACCGTATCTCTAACCGTTGGGGCTATGTTGCAACGGAGAACCCCGAACAGACAGAAATGGCCCTGCGCGAAAGCCTGCCCAAGCGTTTCTGGATCGGCTATAACGACCTGCTGGTCGCGTTTGGACAAACCCTGTGTCATCCCACCTCACCCAAGTGCAGTGAGTGCCCGATTGAACGGTTTTGCGAAAAAATCGGAGTCGAGCGGAGTCGGTAAGCAGGGGTGGATCTGAAACCCATCACAACCCGAACGAAACTGCTGTGGGTGGCCCTGCTGTATTTTGCCGAGGGTTTTCCATTCGGGCTGCTGTTCGACGCGTTTCCGGTGTATTTCCGGATACATGGGATGAGCCTGACGGAAATTGGTCTGCTGAGCGTGGTGGGCTTGCCGTGGACGCTGAAATTTCTGTGGGCTCCGTTGGTTGACATATGGGGGTCGCGGCGAAGCTGGATTGTGACCTGCCAGGGCCTGCTCGCTCTCGACTTGGGCTTACTCCTTTTTCTCGACCCAACTGCGAGCGGCAGTCTGGTCTGGGGCGGACTGATTGTGCTTGCCGTACTGGCGGCAACCCAGGATATCGCCATTGACGCCTATACGATTGAACTCCTGGATCAAGAAGAAATGGGACCCGCCAATGGGCTCCGCGTGAGTACCTATCGGGTCGCACTGATCATTGCCGGGGGAGTGTTTGTTGGAGCGGCCGGTCTCGTAGGTTGGCAGGTGGCATTTCTGACTGCGGCTGTCCTCTTAGCCATCCTGGCGCTGATCTCAAGCCACATGCCTCGGATTGCGCCGGGACCACAACGGGTGCTGGCGACGCAACCCTGGTCCACGGCGCTCGCCCATGGGTTCCTTAACCCGCTCACAAGCTTGTGGCGGCGGCCGGGTGTTATTGCGGTCCTTCTTTTTGTGTTGCTGTTCAAACTCGGGGACATGGCATTGGGGCCGATGGTCCGGCCGTTCTGGGTAGACCGGGAGTTTACCCCGCTCCAGATAGGCATGATTCCGGGAACGGTTGGCGTCGTCAGTACGATTCTCGGTGCGTTGCTCGGCGGTCGTCTGACAAAACAATGGGGACTTTTTCGCGCATTGTGGGTATTAGGCATTGCTCAAGCCAGCTCCAACCTGTTCTACGCCGTGACCGCTGCCCTCCCCCGTTCCGACCTGCTGATGTATTGCGCTTCGATTGTCGAGTCGTTTTGTGGCGGGTTGGGGACCGCGCCATTCTTAGCTTTTTTGATGAGTATCTGTGATAAACGCCAGGCCGCCACCCAGTACGCCCTGCTGAGCGCGCTCTTTGGCCTGGGGCGGTCGCTGTCAGGAGCCTTTTCCGGGGTACTCACCCAGAGTATCGGCTACGCGACGTATTTCACCCTGACCTTTTTTCTGGCCTGGCCGGCTTTTGTCCTCTTGCCGTGGGTCCGTATGTGGATCGCTCAGGCAGAGGAGAACCAGTCTGCCCTCCAGACCAAAACAAATCCTTCAGCCCAGGAAACGTGATCGATACGAGAGGCAGTTTTGCCCTAGAGCGTGTAGAAGGTGTAGCGCAGGGATACCCATACTCCGTGGCTCGACAGGTGGGCGTGTGTTTGACCCACATTGAGCGGAACCAGGACGTCTCCGGCCCGATTGACGACTCGCGCGATTCCCTCGTCGGTTTCGACCGAGCCGGAATCCGTGTAGCGATACGCGAGATCAAGCATCAGTCTATCGGTCAGCGAGGTGCTAACGCCTGCCGTTAGCATCCAGGTGAAATTGACCTGGTGCCCACCCGGAACGGTAGTCCGCGTCCTCGTGAACTTCATGCGGGTTTTGCCGATATCGATATACGAAGCACCGGCACCACCGCCTATGAATGGGCTGAACGGCCCGAGCCGCGGCAGACCCAACTGTGGCAGGTCCACATAGGCGGCAAACATGCCGGACAGGGAGGACAATCTCGCCGAGACCTCCTGCCGACCTTGAGTTTGCAAAAAGTTGGTGCGGCCGGTGAGGGTGAATCTCGGACGGTACTGAAAGAATGCCTCAATCCGCAGGGCAGGCATGATGGTGTGGCCGAGCCCAAGCTCGAAGCCGGCCGGCGCACTGAAATCGCCGCGCGTACTCAAGGGCGCTCCGTCATTCCCTGTCCCACAGCCATACAAGGCGTATATGGCCGGCGGAGTGTGGTTCGTACAGTCCTTGTCCTTGAAGCGCGTGTCCTCGGACCAATCGAGGCCGACTCCGGTCCGCACATAGACATCGTTCGCCTGAGCCCTGGCCCCGGAGAATAGAGATATGGCTGCGGCGATCGAGAAAATCGTATGGATCTTCCATCTCTTCATATGCACTTCCGAAACGTTTACATCTGCAGGAAGTGTATAGTTCTTGGGGGATACGTCAATTCACGCGTGATGGATATTGCACCGGACAAAGGCGTGGCATAAGACGGGAGGACCGCCAGTTGGACAGGAGACACTATGGCAACCGACCATGAAGCTTGGCTCAAACTCACCTCAGAAGAAGCGCTCGACCCGGACCTCCCTATCTGCGACCCCCATCATCATCTCTGGGACTATCCCAATAATCGCTACTTACTGGAAGATTTGCTCCAAGACCTCGGGGGCGGGCATCGGGTGACCCAGACGGTTTTTGTCGAGTGTGTGTCCATGTACCGCAAAGACGGTTCCGAAGAGATGAAGCCGGTCGGGGAGACCGAATTTGTGCAGGGCGTTGCCGCCCAGAGTGCCAGTGGAAACTACGGGCCGACGGCAGTTGCCGCCGGGATTGTCAGCCTGGCCAACCTTTCTCTCGGCCCAGCGGTCGAGCCGGTCCTCGAAGCGCATATGGTAGCCAGCCGTAACCGTTTTCGTGGGATTCGACACGCTTCAAGCTGGCACGCACATGAGAAAATCAGGAACGCGCATACGCATCCTTCGGAAGGCCTCTTGTTGGACGCGACCTTCAGACAGGGATTTGCCTGCTTGCACAAGCTCGGTCTGAGTTTTGACGCCTGGATGTATCATACCCAGCTTGCCGACCTGGTTGATCTGGCCCAGGCGTTTCCTGATGCCACCATCATCCTGGATCATGTGGGCGGACCGCTCGGTATTGGTCCGTATGCGGGCAAACAGGATGAAGTCATGCAGGCCTGGAAAAAGGGTATTGCCGCTCTCTCACACTGTCAGAACGTGGTGGTCAAGCTTGGCGGCGTCACCATGCCAATGTGTGGCTTCGGCTGGCATCAGCGGGACAAACCGCCGACCTCGGAGGAAGTTGCTCGGGCCACTGCGCCGTATTACCTCTTTTGTATCGAGCAGTTTGGCGTAGACCGGTGTATGTTTGAGAGTAATTTCCCGGTTGATAAAGCATCGTGCTCGTACACCGTGCTGTGGAACTCATTTAAACGCATCGTCCAGGACTTCTCGTCCGATGAACGGCTGGCGCTCTTCCACGATACGGCTGCGCGGACCTATAAAATACAACCCGCGGCCCAGCTCCCGTAGCGGCTCTTATGCGGTGCCCGGCAGGGCCTGGTAAAAGCCATTGGTCTGAACCAGCTCGACCGACGTTTCGAACAGGGCACTGAGATGTGCGTTGGTAAGAATCTCTTCTTTCTTGCCGTCCGCAATAACCTTGCCCTGTTTCAGCAGGACAACGCGTGAGACCTCTGGTGGTATTTCGTGAATATGGTGAGTCACCAGCGCCAGCGTCTTGCCGGCCTGCATCAGGTTCCGAATGGTCTCCAGATATTGAAAACACGCTTGCAGGTCGAGTCCGCTGGTGGGTTCGTCCAGTACCAGGGTTTCGGGATCGTTGATCAGCGCCCGCCCCAGAAGAAAGCGCCGCTGCTCACCCGTAGACATGGTCGCATAGGTTTTCTCTTGCAGGGCGCTGATCCCGAGCGTGTCCAGGACTTTTTGCGCGCGCGCCGTATCGTCGTCACTAAAGCTGTGGTGCCAGGCGATATCTATGCTCGAATAGAAGCCCGATAAAATGATATTAAATCCACGGGCATTACCGACATACTGTTGCTGCAAATCGTGAGACACGATGCCAAAGCGGGAGCGCAGTTCCCACACATCCCAGCGCTCCTGCCCGTATAAACGCACATAGCTCTCTGTTTGGGCAACGGGATAGAGATCGCGGGACAGGAGTTTGAGCAAGGTTGATTTGCCCGCGCCATTCGGGCCGAGGATGACCGTATTTTGGCCCTCGGTCAGGTCGAGAGAGAAATTCTCGAACACGCAGGTCTGACCACGATAGACGGTCGCGTTCTTAATCTCGATAATTTTTTGCATACAGCCTTCCAGGCGAATAGCGCCGCACGTATGAGTAATGCCGATAGCTCACCAGGCGGCATAAATGAGAAACGACGCGCGCGCAAGGGCAATCTATTCGAGTCGTATCCAGAGGCAGTCTACTCCATCCAGCAACATATGAATGACCAGTCCCAAGGCGATCAGTCTCAGCCAGGTTACCCTGGAGATCACAAGCAGGAGCAGATAGGCTGCAATAGCTAGGTAGGAATGGAGCGGGTGAAAGCCGATGCCGCAGCGGTCTGGGTCGTAAATGGGGTCGGCCAGCAGATGGTCAATATCAACGACCATGGTTCCGACCATGACCAGGAAGGCCCACCGCCACCGCTCCACATACCATGTCCGGGCTACCAGCGCCGGAACAACGAAATGGAGAACCATATGAATAAACGGACGCATAGGCGTTGAGAGGACTCATGCTGACAAGCGGAGAGTCGCGTGCGTGCGATGAGCCTCTGAGCAGAAAGAATTAGTGTTTCCCGAGCTTGAGATAAGGACGCGGGGAATACGGCTCTCGGGCCCCTCGGGTCGCCAGGTCCTGGAGCAGGGCGTCACCGAGAACGAGGGCCAGCATGGCCTCGGCCATCGGTACGCCGCGAATGGCAACACAGGGGTCGTGTCTTCCCTTGGTACTGATTGTTCGGGGCTGCAACTGCGTATCGAGTGTCTGTTGGGCGCGGGGTATCGAAGACGTTGGTTTTACCACAACGCGGGCCACAATAGGTGCGCCAGACGAAATACCGCCCAGAATACCGCCATGGTTATTACTGCGAAAGCCATTAACGTCCATTTCGTCGTTCATCTCGCTGCCGCGCATGGCCGCGGCGGCAAAACCAGCTCCAATCTCTACGCCCTTCACTGCGGGAAGAGACATGAGGGCGCTCACAATGGCGGAGTCAAGCTTGCCAAAGACCGGCTCGCCCAGGCCGGGCGGAACGCCGGTAGCGACCACTTCAATAATCCCGCCAACCGAATCACGGTCTTTGCGGGCCTGTTCGACTTCCTCACGCATGGCCGTTACGGTGTCCGGGTCAACGCTGCGCAGCTCATTCCGTTCCACCTGTTCCCACACGTAGCGTTGTGCGCGGACGCGGCCAACCTGAACGACACCACCAACTATCGCTATGCCGAATGTCGCCAGGAGTTGTTTTGCCAGAGCCCCGGCAATCACGCGGCCAACCGATTCGCGAGCTGATGCCCTCCCCCCGCCGCGATAGTCGCGATGGCCGTATTTGGCAAAATACGTAAAGTCGGCGTGGCCGGGACGAAAGAGGTCTTTGATGTCCGCATAGTCTTTTGAGCGGGTGTCTTCGTTGAAGACCATAATCATCATGGGGGTGCCAGTAGTTTTGCCTTCATAGACACCAGAGAAAATTTCAAACTGTTCTCTTTCTTGACGCTGAGTCACCAGCTTGGACTGGCCGGGTCGGCGTCGTTGCAACTCGGTATGAATACCGGCCTCGTCGATCTTGAAGTCAGCCGGAAAGCCATCGATCACGACGCCGACCGCCCTGCCGTGGCTCTCACCAAAGGTTGTGACGCGCAAGATTGTGCCGAAAGTATTGCCTGTCATCGATTCACCGGAAAAATGCCATTCGGCATAAAAGTTACCACTCAGTATAAAGACTGAGTGCTTATGGGTGATACTACCACGTGTGCCACAACGAAAAAGGGGCCGATGGAGCGGCCCCTGTCGAATTTACAGTATGTGGGTGAAGTCGAGCAGTTTAGCCGTTAGATGCAACGTCCAAACGGACCTGAGCGAGACGGAGCGTATTTTGCGCGTCCTCAAAGCCGGCGTCGGTTGGCGAAAGCGTGCTGAGGGCGGCTTCCGCCTCGCGAACCGCCTCTTGGGCTTGCGCCGCGTCGATTTCATTGGCGTATGCGGCCTCCGTACACAAGACGGTCATCAGGTTGTCCACCACCTCGGCGAAGCCGTCGCTCACCGCTAATGACTGGGTGTGTCCGTTTTGCTTATAGGACAAGCGCCCAGGCTGGAGGGAAGACAGAAACGTGGCGTGGTCGGGGAACACGCCAAACTCCCCCACCGTGCCTGGAGCGGTGACTTCATCGACCTCCTCATCAAGGAGAAGACGCTCGGGGGTGACTAAACGCAGATGCAGGATATCGGCCATAATGTCCGTCTTGATTATTCGGCCAAAGTCTTTGCTTTTTCTGTGGCCTCTTCGATAGTACCAACCATATAGAACGCCTGCTCAGGCAGGTCGTCGTGCTGGCCCTCTACCAGTTCCTTGAAACTGCGTACCGTGTCTTTGACCTGCACGTATTTGCCAGGGAAATTGGTGAACTGTTCAGCAACGTGGAAAGGCTGGGACAAGAATCGCTGCACTTTGCGTGCTCTGGCGACCGTGAGCTTGTCTTCTTCGGACAGCTCGTCGATTCCCAGAATGGCAATAATGTCCTGTAAGTCTTTATAGCGCTGGAGGATTTCCTGGACCTGACGAGCAACTGTGTAGTGCTCTTCACCAATCACGTTGGGGTCGAGCATGCGTGAGGTTGAGTCAAGCGGGTCCACCGCGGGATAAATACCCAGTTCGGCAATCTGGCGGGATAAGACGGTTGTGGCGTCCAGGTGGGCAAAGGTGGTGGCGGGAGCCGGGTCGGTCAAATCGTCCGCCGGGACATAAATGGCTTGGACGGAGGTAATTGAGCCATTCTTGGTCGAAGTGATACGCTCCTGTAAATCACCAACATCGGTTGACAGGGTCGGCTGGTATCCCACCGCGGAGGGGATACGCCCCAGGAGCGTGGACACCTCGGAGTTTGCCTGCACAAAACGGAAGATATTATCAATGAAGAGCAAGACGTCCCGGTTTTCCTCGTCTCGGAAATACTCGGCCATCGTCAGGGCCGAGAGCCCGACGCGGGCCCGGGCGCCTGGGGGCTCATTCATCTGGCCGTAGACCAGGGTGGTTTTATCGATGACGCCGGATTCTTTCATTTCCAGCCACAGGTCGTTGCCCTCACGCGTCCGCTCGCCGACTCCCCCGAAGACGGAATATCCGCCATGCTCTTGGGCAATATTGTTAATCAGCTCCATGAGGATAACGGTCTTGCCCACGCCGGCGCCGCCAAACAAGCCTACTTTTCCGCCTAACGGATAGGGGGCGAGCAGGTCGACAACCTTGATGCCGGTCTCCAGGATTTTGACCTCTGTGGCCTGATCGACAAAGGCTGGTGCCGCCCGGTGGATGGGTGAGCGCTTCACATGCTCGAGCGAGGCGCCCTCATCGACCGGCTCGCCGACCACATTGAGGATGCGCCCGAGCGTCTCTCCACCGACCGGAACCGTAATCACGTTGCCGGTATCACGGACTTCCAGGCCGCGTGAGAGTCCTTCTGCGCTATCCATCGCAATACACCGGACGGTATTTTCGCCAAGATGTTGCGCGACCTCAAGAATCAGATTCCACTCCTTGTCGCTGATCGCAGGATTGGTCACCTGCAGGGCGTTATAAATGGGAGGGAGTGCACTGTCCTCGAACTCCACGTCAACCACTGCGCCCATGACCTGAGTAATCTGACCAACATTCATCGGTGTGCATCCTCTCTTTACATGCAGTGTTTCATCCGCGAGACCCTGCCCGCGCTATCACTTCAACGATTCGCCCGTCGCCACGATCTCCAATAATTCCCGTGTAATCCCGGCTTGACGAGCCCGGTTCATATCCAGGGTCAGGCGGTCAATCATGTCAACGGCGTTACTGGTGGCATTATCCATGGCCGTCATCCGCGCTCCGTGCTCGCTCGCAACCGATTCCAGCATGGCCCGATAGATCAGCATGTCGATATAGCGCTCTAATAAGCTTGCCAATAAGGTCTGTGGAGCAGGTTCGTACAGATAATCCACGGCGCTTTGATCTTCCGTCTGCTGCGTTGACGTAATGGGCAGAATTTTATCCAGGGTTGGGACCTGAACTAGCGCCGAACGGAACTTGGCGTACAAGACATAGAAGCTGTCGGTCTCTCCGTTGAGAAACTGCTCGCCAACCCGCCGGCCAATATCGTGGGCCAGGTCTGCGGACAGCCGCCCATACAGGTTGACATGCTCCTCCGCAATGGCGACGTCTCGACGCTTAAAGTGATCATAGGCGCGGCGGCCGACGAGAATGAGACTCACTTCTTGTTCGGCACGCTGTCGCATGAAGGCCTCAGCTTCGCGGATTAAAGAAGAGTTGAATCCGCCGCATAGACCGCGATCAGAGGTCATCACAATTAGTGTGGTCTTGTTTTCCGCACGTTCGGCGAGAAAGGGGTGGGCGAGTTCCTCTCCTTGGGCTGCCAGGTTCTGTAGGACCGCTTCCAGCTTTTCCGCGTAGGGACGCGCGGCCAGCGCGGCTTCCTGCGCCCGTCTCAGCCGCGCCGCTGAGACCATCTTCATGGCCTTGGTGATCTGCTGGATATTCTGGACGGACGAGACGCGTTTCCGGATTTCTTTCAGAGTCGCCATGGTTCAACTATACGGAAAAGCTCTCGTTGAATTCCTTTATCACGGTGTCCAGCCGCCCGGTGAGATCATCGTCCAGCGCCCCCCTGGCGAGAATATCAGCGTAAATATCCGGGTGAGAATTCTCGATGAAACGGGCGAGTTCTGGCTCATACTGGGCAAGCGCCGTGTCGGGAATATCATCCAGGTGGCCATTGGTGCCGGCGTAGATAATGGTAATCTGGCGTTCGACTGGCAGCGGCTCGTACTGTCCCTGCTTGAGGACCTCAACCAGGCGCGTGCCGCGGGCCAACATCCGCTGCGTAGCCACATCCAGGTCAGACCCGAATTGGGCAAAAGCCGCCATCTCACGATACTGCGCCAGGTCAAGGCGTAACGACCCGGCGACCTGTTTCATGGCCTTGATTTGCGCGTTGCCACCCACCCGGGAGACTGAGATCCCCACGTTGACCGCCGGCCGTACACCGGAGAAGAAGAGGTCTGACTCCAGGAAGATCTGACCGTCGGTAATGGAAATGACGTTGGTCGGAATATAGGCCGAGACGTCGCCGGCTTGGGTTTCAATTACCGGCAGGGCGGTCAACGATCCGCCGCCCTGGTCATCACTCATTTTTGCGGCGCGTTCCAACAAGCGTGAATGGAGATAAAATACGTCGCCGGGAAAGGCTTCTCGGCCGGGCGGGCGGCGCAATAGGAGGGAGAGCTGGCGGTAGGCAACGGCGTGCTTTGACAGGTCGTCATAGACCACCAGGGCGTGCTGCCCATTATCGCGGAAGTATTCGCCAATGGCAGTCCCGGAGTAAGGCGCGATAAATTGCAGCGGCGCTGCATCAGAGGCAGACGCGACCACAATGGTCGTATAATCCATGGCCCCGGCCCGGGTCAATCGCTCCACGACCTGGGCAATGGTTGATTGCTTCTGGCCGATGGCGACATAGATACAGGAAACATCGCCGCCTTTCTGATTGATAATCGTATCAATAATAATGGCGGTTTTCCCGGTTTGGCGGTCCCCAATAATCAGCTCCCGTTGCCCGCGACCAATCGGGATCATAGAATCAATCGCCTTGATCCCGGTTTGCAACGGTTCCGTGACCGGCTGACGTAGGACGATACCCGGCGCTTTAACTTCGATTCGACGCGTTTCAGTCGTCTCAATCGGACCCTTGCCATCGAGCGGTTGGCCCAGGGCGTTGACCACGCGACCCCGCATGGCATCGCCGACAGGAACCTCCGCAATACGCCCGGTGCGGCGAACCTCGTCGCCTTCTTTAATAGACTGCACCTCCCCAAAGACGGCGGCACCGACGTTATCCTCTTCCAGGTTCAGCGCCAGACCATACAGGTCACCCGGAAACTGGAGCAGTTCTCCCGAGGCGACCCGGTCGAGACCATGAATGCGAGCAATCCCGTCTCCGGCTGAGAGTACGGTGCCTGTCTCACGTTGCTCAACCTGTTGGTCGTAGCCTTGGATCTGTTGCTTGATGATTTCGCTGATCTCAGCGGCGCGTAGTTCCATTCGTCCCTCTCGGATATACTTGATTCTCTTTAAAATTCATACACTTATAGCTGTCGTGCCAGTTGATCACCGAGCCGAGCAAGCTGTGTTTTGAGGCTGGCGTCATACACTCGTCCCTCCACCTCAACGACGACACCACCTAAGAGGGTCGCGTCTGTCTCAAAGCTGGGCTCGACCGCCTTGTGCGTGAGTTGGCTGAACGTAGTGGAAATGAGCTGCTTTTCCTCTTCTGCCAGTTCGACCGCCGAGCGCACCTGCGCGCGCACCCGTCCAAGCGCCTTATCAAGCAGTTGCTGGTATGCCGCGTTAATCGCGCCGATGTCCTGGAGTCGATCATTGTCGGCAAGGACGCGTAGGAATTTTTCGACGATTTCATGTGGAGAGCCTTGGGCTACCAACTGGGCCACGATGTCTTGGCGCACGCCGACCGGAAGCGCCGGAAGCGCAAGTATTTTTGCCAACTCTGGGTCAGTAAAGAACTCGGCGATCTGACCGAGCTGAGCTCCGATGGTTTCTCCCTCTCCTTGCTCTTGGGCAAGACTCAGGAGAGCTTTGGCATACCGTCTAGCTGCCTGTGTTCTCGGCACTCCCCACCTCTTGGACTAGTTGTTCTACGAGTCGGCGATTATCCCCTCGCGTCACGTTTTTTTGAATCAGTTCGGTCGCAATCGTCACCGCCTGGGTTGCGACTTCTCGGCGAAGGAGCCGCCGCGCCTCCTCGACCTCACGTTGGGCGATGAGTTGCGCCTCGGTTTTCGCCCTTTCCGCCATCTGTTGGGCCTCTTCCATCAGGCGCTGGCGCTCGCGTTCGGCTGCCTCAACGGCTTGACTCCGTAATTGCTCTTCCTCGGCGGCGAGGTTGGCCAGCTTGGCATCATACTCTTGGCGCAGTGTATCCGCCGCCTCTTTGGCCTTTTTTGCTTCCTCAAGCGCTCGGACAACCGTCTCATGCCGCTCTTTAAGCTTGCGTAGAATAAGGTCCCGGGTGAATCTTCGGATGACAAAGGCAAAGATAAGAAAATTAATGCTAAAAAAGCCTAAGGTAAGGAGAGCAGAACCGCCCCCATGCGCGTCACTCGCAGCCCACGCCAAATCGGAACAGGAGAGAGAGAGAAGAAGGCTGCTGAGGGTAACACCCAGGAGGGGGAGTATCAGTTGTGCCATGACTAGGAGAGGGGTCTTTCCAGGAGTTTTTCGCTTATTTCGTCGGCAAATTGACCAACCTGCGTTTCCAGGCTTTGGCGGGTGCGCTGGATATCCTCAGAGAGGCTGGCGCGGACGTTGGCAGTGGATTGTTCGGCTTCTTTCCGCGCGGACTCAACAACTGAGCGGGCCTGATCTTCCGCATCTTTATAGATAGCATCGACGCGCTGCCGTGCTTCCGCTCGGGAGGTGGCGAGGCGGGTCTGATATTGTTCGTCCATGGCCTCGGCTTCTGCTTTGACCGTGACTGCTTCTCGCATGGCCCCTTCCGTTCGCTGCGCCCGCGTTTTGAGTACCGCAAGATTGGGCTCGAACAGGAAACGGCGTAAGCAGACCCAAACAATAAGAAAAAGAATGATTTGGGCTATAAAAGTCCAGTCTGGCGGGAAGGAAAGCACCGAAAAGAGGTCTCCTCTCGATAGAAACTCAGAGTAAAAACTTGATCAAATGTTCTAGCGGGAACAGGGAGGAGTACTGCTTCTCCCGGCTTCCCTTTTCTTTGCGCCCCTTTTCTTTTCATCCTTTTAAGCGCTGTACAAGCCCCTCTAGTTCCTCATTGGAATAATATTCGATTTCTATCTTTCCCCCCTTTTTCCGAGAGATGAGTCTGACTTTGGTTCCCAGGGCCCGGACCAGGTCTTCTTCAACCGCCTTCAGGTACACGTCTGTCTTTTGTATCAGCGTAGGTCCTTCTGGAGCAGACAACTCAATTGGTGACCCCTCGACCACATTGGACTGTGACACGAGTGTTTCTGTTGCGCGTACGGAGAGGCCCTGCTCCATAATACGGCGGGCCATTTCCAACTGCTGCTCTGGCATATTCAGCGCGAGCAGAGCGCGCGCATGGCCAACAGTGAGTGCCCCTTTATCAACGTTCTGTTTTATTTCCTCGGGCAGATTCAAAACGCGCAGGAGATTGGTCACGACAGGCCGGCTTTTGCCCACACGCTGCGCAACCTGCTCTTGAGTGAGATGAAACTCTTCCATAAGCTGTCGATATGCCAGTGCCTCCTCTATTGGGGTGAGTTCCTCACGCTGAATATTTTCGACCAGCGCCATCTCGAGACTTTCTGCGTCGCTGACCTCCCTAACGATCACTGGAACGCGTTCGAGCTGGGCACGCTGCGCTGCCCGGAATCGTCTTTCCCCAAGGATTAACTCATATCCCTGCGATATTTTCCTGACCACCAGTGGTTGCAGAATGCCCTGGTTACGGATGGATTCTGAGAGTTCCGCAATCTTAGCTTCATTAAAATAGTGTCTCGGCTGCCTTGGATTCGGGCGTATTTCGGAAATGGGAACCTGACGCTCAGCCGGAGTATCGAGCGATGTCCCCTTAGGAATAAGGGCACTCAAACCTCTGCCAAGGGAACGCCTTTTGACGTGTACGGCAACGTCACTCATCCTTCACCACCCTCTTCCTCTCCCAGTGAGCGAACGCTCATCGCTGTGTGAGTATCTGGTGTTGCTGCAACCGTTGGTGTAGAACCAAAATCTCTCTCCGCACGAATCCACTCTTCGGGCTCTCGTCTGAGCAACTCCTGAGCAAGGTCCCCATAACTCTTCGCGCCCCGGCAAGATGGATCGTATAATAGAACAGGCAGACCGTGACTGGGGCTCTCACTTAATCGGACATTCCGGGGGATGATAGATTCAAAGACGTACTGCGGAAAGAATTCCCGTATTTCTTCGGCGACTTGGTGACAGAGTCGATTGCGCGCGTCGAACATCGTCAGCAAGAGCCCTTCAATGGCAAGGTCCGGATTGAGTCTCTCGCGAATGATGTCGAGTGTCTCTATCAGGGACCGCAGCCCCTCAAGGGCGTAGTATTCGCACTGGAGAGGGATGAGGACGCTATCGGCCGCAGTCAGGGAATTCACGGTGAGCAGCCCGAGCGAGGGTGGACAATCGAGAAAAATATAGCGATAGGCCGCGCCATATTGCCGAATAAGAGTCCGCAGACGGTATTCTCTGTCTTCGATGTTGAGGAGTTCAACTTCCGCCCCTATCAGGTCATGATTGGCGGGCAGAATGTCAAGTTTTTCAATGGCTGTCTTTTGAACAGCCTCCTGGAGCGTACACTCCCCGAGGAGGAGCTGATAAACGGTCGCCGTATCCTCGCCAGGACGCACCCCCACACCACTGGAGGCATTTCCCTGAGGATCACAGTCAATAAGGAGGGTTTTTGCTCCAGAGATACCTATGGCAGCCGAAAGGTTGATAGCAGTCGTGGTCTTCCCAACCCCGCCCTTCCGGTTCGCTATACAAATGGTCCTGGCCACAGGACTCAGTAGCACATTACCGGAAGCAAGGGAAGATTGCAGAGCGTCTGGAGGAAAGGGTTGAGCCCTGTGTCACGTGAAACATGACGGATAAATGTGTCACGTGAAACATTTCTTTCTGAAAAAGAGGGCATATCTGTCTCCTTCACCAAAGGGGAGGCGGTATTCACCCGGGGCTTTCTGGGTGAAGCCATCATGAGAGGGATGATTTTCTCCGGCTGCTCCACCGACCTTCTTGTGGGGGCCTCGCATTGCTACCGCATAGCCCCCCTCCTTCACAATCGGAAAGGAGAGGCGCAGAAAGTGCGCAATATCCCAGGTTGCCCGTGTGACAACGGTATCGAACCAGGCGGGCCTCCTATCCTGTTGTGCAAATTCTTCGGCTCGTCCTTCAAACACGCGTATATTCTCTACGCCTGTCTTCCTGGTGGCTTGTTTCAGAAAATTTGCTCTTTTTCTTCGTGTCTCAATGAGAAAAACCTCCCGTTCCGGTCCGGCGACGGCAAGTAGGAATCCCGGAAACCCGGCTCCACTCCCAAGATCGGCAAAAACGCCCTGACACGGAAGAATGTGCGAAAAGGCCAGGGAGTCAAGAATGTGCTTCCGAATAATGGTTTTTGCGTCAGGCCGGCCGACGAGATTGAAGACCTGAGACCAGCGCTGAAGTTCGTCTATGTACAGGAATAAAGTGTTGAATGCCTGGGGAGAAAGCGATATGTGTAACGCTTCCGCGCCCCACTCTAAGAGAGAAATGGTCTCTTTATCCATCAATCAGGCGGTCCCAGTGCGTTTCAGATGAATGGCCAGTAAAGATACGGCAGCGGGCGTCACCCCAGGGATACGCGACGCCTGACCCAGCGAGCGGGGGCGCAATGTCAGGAGTTTTTCTTTGACTTCGTTTGAGAGACCCTGGACACCCGTGTAGTCAATCTCATTCGGAATAAGGGCCTCTTCCATGTGTCGAACCCTGCTTACCCCTTCTTCCTGACGGCGTATATAGCCTGCATACTTCACCTCTATCTCCACTTCGGCCCCGACTCCTGTGGAGAGGGGCGTAGGCGCTGGGCTGAGGGACTGGATATCTCCGAAGGACAACTCAGGCCGGCGGAGTAATTTCGCCAGCGATATCGGCGTTTTTATCTCTGCCGTGCCCAAAGCGGATAAGTGGGTATTCACCACGTCGTTTGGGGTCAGTATCGTATCCTCCAGACGCTGGACCTCCTGGGCAATGTCTTCTTTTTTCCTCAGTGTCCGCTCGGCCGATCTTGCATCGATGAGCCCGATTCCACGTCCGAATGCGCTCAGCCGCACATCTGCGTTGTCTTCCCGCAGTAACAGCCGATGCTCAGCCCGAGAAGTAAACATCCGGTAGGGCTCTCCTCCCACCCCTTTTGTGACTAAATCGTCTATGAGAACACCGATATAGGCCTGATCTCGGGAAAAAATTAAGGGGCTATCGCCCCAAACTTTCAATGTAGCATTAATCCCGGCCATCATTCCCTGTGCCGCTGCCTCCTCATAGCCGGTTGTCCCGTTAATCTGGCCAGCGAAGTAGAGACCCGATACCAGTTTTGCTTCTAAAGTCGGCGTGATCTGGGTCGGGTCGGCATAGTCATATTCAATGGCATAGCCGGGACGCATGATTTCTGCGTCCTCTAACCCTTGTATTGAACGGACCATGGCGAGCTGTACATCCAGGGGCAGACTTGTAGAAAGGCCGTTTGGATACACTTCGACCGTGTCCCGCCCCTCCGGTTCGAGAAAAATCTGGTGGCGAGGCTTCTCTTTGAAGCGAATGACTTTATCCTCAATCGATGGACAATAGCGCGGCCCTCTGCCTTTAATTACACCGGAGTACAGGGGTGAGCGATCGAGTCCTGCGGTAATGGCTTGGTGCGTTTTCTCATTCGTATACGTTATATGACACGGCAACTGTTCCTGGGTGATGGACTCGGTTGAAAAGGATAAGGCAGGTGGAGGGCTATCCCCGTATTGCGGTTCCAAAATATCGTAATTGATTGTTCGCTTGTCCAATCGAGGACACGTGCCGGTTTTGAGCCGGCCAATATGAAAACCGAGTTCACTTAGGTGGCTGCTTAATCCTTCAACGGCAAAGTCCCCTGCCCTGCCTGCTGCATAGTTTTTGAGGCCAACGTGTATGAGGCCCTTCAGAAAGGTTCCGGTTGTCAGAATAACGGTCTGCGCTGAGAAGGACTCGCCTATCTGGGTGGAGACCCCTCTAACTCTGCCGTTCTCGACCCTAAGGCGTTCCACACTGCCCTGCCGCAGGGTGAGATTCGGGGTTGTTTCCACCACCCTCTTCATACGCTGTCGATACAGAGCCTTATCTGCTTGCGCACGCGTCGCGCGAACGGCTGGCCCCTTGCGCGTGTTCAAGACGCGGAATTGAATGCCCGTCTCGTCAATGGCGCGGGCCATCTCCCCACCCAGCGCATCAATCTCCCGTACCAAATGGCTTTTGCCGATGCCTCCAATAGCCGGATTGCATGACATCTGACCGATGTGATCCAGGTTCAGCGTCAGCATCAGAGTCTTGCTGCCAAGGCGAGCCGCCGCCAGTGCGGCTTCGATCCCGGCGTGGCCGGCGCCAACAACAATCACATCATAGTCCATGCGTCTTCACCTATTTCCCGATACAGAACTCTTGAAACACGCGGTCGAGTATCTCCTCACTGCTGACCTGGCCCGTTATCGCGCCAATATGGTCCAGGCTTGCGCGAAGATCAACCGCAACCAGATCAAGGGGGAGGCTCGCCGCCAACCCCTGCTCCGCACATTGTACGCTTGCCGCGGCTCTTTCAAGGGCAACCTTATGCCTGATTTTTGTAATCATCACACCCTTATATGGACCTGTGGCGGATTCCCCAGGTCGCCCCTGCCCCAGCGCGACCTCCTGTATTCTGTTTCCTAAGTCGTCCATCCCAGTACCATACAGCGCGGCGATATGAAGAATGCGAGGCGCTTCAATATCCAGATTGTCTACCAAATGGGCTGTATCAAATTTTTGAGGAAGATCGCTCTTATTCCCCACCAGGATACACTTCTTTCCTGTAATTTTTTCACAGATGAGGGCGTCGTCCGCATCAAACGGCCGTGAGAGGTCGAAGAGTGCCACAATAAGCTCTGCTTGTTCAATGCTGGACAGGCTGCGCTCAATGCCGATCTTCTCAATCTCATCCGTTGTCTGACGAATCCCAGCAGTGTCGCGCACGACGAGGGGAATATCGTTCACGATTACGGCTTCCTCAAGCACATCCCGCGTCGTCCCAGGGATCTGGGTGACAATGGCCCGCTCTGTGCCTGACAGGAGGTTGAGCAGGCTTGACTTGCCGACATTCGGCTTTCCAATGATAGCGGTCCTGAGCCCGTCTCTATAGACTTTTCCTTGGGAAAAAGTGACGGCGAGAGCCTCTATATCTCCTCGAATTGAAGAGAAAGCCGCGCCGAGTTCGTGCTGGCCCTGTTCAGGGATATCTTCTTCGGGGAAATCGATAAAAGCTTCCAGGTAGGCCGTCTGAGCAATGAGGCGGTCTCGAATGGCTGCGCAGGCCCGGGAGAGTCGGCCTGATAGGTCCTCCCAGGCGAGATGTAAACCCGTCTCATTATTCGCGTGAATGAGATCGAGCACGGCCTCGGCCTGAATGAGATCGAGGCGACCGTTGAGAAATGCGCGTTTTGTAAACTCGCCTGGCTGGGCGAGACGAACTCCCTGATTGAGGATGGTTTCCAATACCCGACGAGTCAGGAAACTGCCGCCATGGAGGTGCAGTTCAGCGATATGCTCCCCAGTATAGCTGTGGGGAGCGCGCATCAGGACCAGGCCGGCTTGGTCAATCGGCTGGCCGTTCGACTGATCCAGAATTTTGCCAAGATAGAAATGGTGCGAATGGAGTTTTTCCCACGGCGTATTGGGGAGAAAGAGCTGTCTTAGTGTTCTTTCTGCGTCCGCGCCACTGACTCGGATAACGGCGATCCCACCTTGGCCTGGGGGCGTCGCAATAGCAGCAATGGTATCATGCTCGTACACAACTCCTCAAAGAGTAAACATGTCCTCCAATAGACACAAGCTGTTGATACGTTTCCTCTTGACGCCACGAGTTACGAGCGAGACGGCCGCCGGTCTCGGTCCCGGCGATTATTCCCCGCTTCTTCTGGAACGATGGAGAGACGGCGGAAATATCCCCGGCCCATGCTTCTTGTCACAACCAGGGGGTCGTCCTCAAGCGCCAGATGGACGACACGGCGGTCTCGGGGACTGAGCGGGTTCAGCGTGACCGTCTTTCGACGCCGCTTGGCTCGCTCACTCAAGCGAAGGGCTAGACTTTCAAGACTCTGGCGGCGGCGTTCCCGGTAGCCCTCTGCGTCCAAGACGAGATGCGCTTCTTCCTCTTCTCCCCGGGCGATCATACGGTTGAGCAGATATTCTAGCGCATCAAGCGTCTGTCCCTTGCGTCCAATGAGTAAGCCATCGACGGTATCCTCAAGATTGATAACGGCTTCTGTCCCTTGAACATCCAGTGAGACGGGGGCCTCCACGCCCATGAGATGTAGAGTTTCCGAGAGTACCCGGCAGGCATTCTCTCCTGTCTCCTTGGAAACGGGAACGGGCTGGGCGACGGATTCTCCAGAAGGAGCACGACGTCGCGCTCCTCTCCCTCTCTCCTGAGGAGATTCGACAGTAGACTCCGATTCAGGTTCCGGCTCCTGAAGCGAAACAGGATTTCTCAGCGTCGCCCGAACGCGCGCCTTCCTCCCGCCAATACCGAGGAAACCCTTTGTGGCCTGAGCGAGAATTTCTATTTCAACCTGATCTCTGTCTGCTTTGAGTTGGGTCAGAGCCGCTGCGACTGCCGCTTCTATAGTCGATCCTTCCGCTTCAACTGCACTCATGGTGTCTTTCCTTTTTGAAAAGAATACACGCATCCTCCAATAACATGCAGATGCTGGACGCGTTTACTCTTTTTATCCATACGTTCTTGTATACCAGTGCTGCTGCGCAACACTCAGGACATTATTGATAAGCCAGTACAGCACCAGTCCAGCTGGAAAATTAATGAACATCACCGTAAAGATGACCGGCATCAGGAGCATCATCTTCTGCTGGATCGGATCTCCGGTTGTCGGCATCATCATCTGCTGGATGACCATCGACCCACCCATAAGTAAGGTCAGCACCGGGACACCTGGGGGATCAACGAAAGGAATGGCCAATGCGCCCAACCGGTCTGGCTGAGACAGGTCTTCAATCCAGCCGAAAAATGGGGCCTGTCGCAATTCAATGGCATACAAAAGCCCCTGATACAGGCCGATGAACACCGGGAGCTGTACAATCATGGGGATACATCCACCGAGCGGATTGACCTCGTACCGCTTATACAGCTCCATCATTTCCTGGTTCAGCTTTTGTTTGTCATCCTTATACTGCTCACGGAGTCGCTCCATCTGCGGCTGGAGTTTCTTCATCGCCGACATCGACTTGAAGCTCTTATTACTGAGCGGGAAGAATACCAGTTTGACCAGGACCGTCAGCACGATAATGGCAATACCGTAATTCCCGGTCAGCCCATAGAGGAGCCTCAGCAATGAAACCAAGGGCCGGGCAATAAAGTGGGACCAACCAAAGTCGATGGCCCGGTCAAAGGCCGGGTCAACCGCATTCAGGGCCGTCGTATCCTTCGGGCCAAGATACAGGGTGTAGGAGACCGCCTGCCCGCTCCAAGGCGTCGAGAGGCGGGTTTCCAGGGTCCCGTCTTCGTCGCGAAAAAAAAGTTGGGCCGTTTCGACATCGCGCGGCATCATGCCGGCCAAGAAATAACTGTTTGTGAATCCGGCCCAACGAATATCCCCCGGACCGTATGCGTCTCCGGGCTCCCAATCCCAGGAGTTTTCATATTCAAAGGTCCGGCCAATCAGCGCAACCGGCCCGTAGACGTCATAATAGGCAGATTTCCCTTCTGAACGGGAGCCTTCAAGCCAGGATAAAGAGAGGGCAGACGCCGTAAAAGGAAGCTGTGTGACTGCGACGGTCAGCTCTATGCCATATCCCTCTCCAGAAAAAGTAAAGGTTTTGGTAAAGCTAGCCCCATTCGCAAGTGACCCTCTAAACACCAGCTCCCCGTCATCTCCCGCCGGCACAAAGAACGGTTCTCCCGCGGTGACGCCCTCTACGACATACGGCAGTGCGGCATCACTGAGGGTGATATCCTTGCCACTTACGTCCAGGACGAAGGGCAGTTCTCCATAGGTCCCTGCGGTGACCATTTCCAACAGCGGGCTGTCCGGGCGGAGCGTCACCGGATACTGTTTGAGTCGGAAGCTTTTGAGACGTCCACCCGTGGATGTAAAAACAGCAATATATGCGTTTGTTTCAACTATGATGTCTTGTTCTACGGGAGCAGGAGGAGCCGTTGAGGCGGGCTGGGGAATATCGGAAGTCTGTTCTCCTTGTTCGATAACGGTCTGGCGGCGCTCCGCAAGGAGCTGGGCCTGTTGATCTGAGGGCGTGGCTGATTCCGAGCCGACTATGGGCTGTTGAGTCTGGGGCTGGAGGGGGTCAGGCGGCGGGTACAGATAGGAGATCAGTGACTGATACCCAATAAGAATAAGGATACACAGGACAATAGCAAGGAGACTCTTGTTATCCATAGAAACTTCAAATGCCCGCGAAATGAGTTAAGGGACGAGATCGACTCCGCCTGGGTGCCAGGGATGACATTTGGCGAGACGTCGCATGGTGAGCGTTAGCCCCCTGAGAGTCCCATGCTTGCGGACGGCGTGTAGAGCATACTGAGAGCAGCTGGGATAAAAGCGACAGGCCGGACCGATCAGCGGAGAGATGAAGAGGCGATAGCCCCTAAGTCCTCCCACGACTAACAGTTGGCATAGCCGAGAGACTGCTGTGCCGCCCGCAGAGCCGGAAAAGTAAGAGATTTCATTGCGTGCGTTGAGCAATGGGAAGCACCTTCTCTAGTTCGGTAACGATCTGGGCAAAAGACAACTCCTTTGCGCGTGATTTGGGAATAATAAGGATATCACGTGTCGGAAATATACGCGCCTGCCGGACTCGAAAAAACTCGCGCACCCTTCTTTTTATTTGATTCCGCATGACCGCATTGCCATAGCGCCGTGAGGCCGTCACCCCAAGGCGGGGACGAGCGGTCCGGGCGGGCGAAGTAATGACAATAAAATTGCGACTATATCGGCGTTCTCCTCGTCTCTGGAGCGCGAGAAATTCTCGGCGAGCCAACAGGCGTGCCGCTTTGGGAAATGTGTATCGGACAGTGCGAGCAGCTAGCGGCGCGCCGGCTTGAGCGGTGTCCGTACACTGAGGAGTTTGCGTCCTTTCGTCCGCCGCCGCTTGATAACCGCACGACCCCCGGCTGTCTTCATCCGGACGAGAAACCCGTGGGTGCGCTTTCGACTGGTATTGCTTGGTTGATAGGTCCTTTTCATCGATATTCATCCGTTCCTAGCGTGCCGTGCTCGGCCAGCCATCCATATCACCATACCGCTACTAAGATGTCAATTTGCTCCTGGTGGAAACTCGGCCTTGGTCTGGCGCGCCAACAAGTCTGTGACCACCTGCGTCGGCGGCTTACCAGAATAAACGAGTTCATATATCTGCTCCACGATAGGCATATCAACTGCCAGGCGCCGGGCTAAATCAAGAATTGAGCGGCAATTCCGAATGCCTTCTGCAATCGTTGCCATCGTCCGCTGAATAGCCTCCAAGGACTCGCCTCTTCCCAGCCGAACCCCTACGGTTCGGTTGCGGCTGAGGTCGCTCGTGCACGTGAGAATCAGGTCACCCATGCCAGACAGGCCCGATAAGGTCTGGGGATGTGCGCCCATCCGGGTTGCCAAACGGACAACCTCAGCCATACCTCGCGTGATCAAGGCTGCCCGGGCGTTATAGCCGTATCCTAATCCGTCACTCACTCCAACGGCCAGGGCAATCACATTTTTAACTGCGCCGCCAATCTCGGCCCCAATCACGTCCGTTGTCGTGTAGACGCGAAACGTTGGAGCCGAGAACAGTGTTTGGATTCTCCGGGCGACGGCTTGGTCTCGGGCTGCAACTGTCACGGCGGTTGGGAGTCCGCGGGCGACTTCTGCGGCAAAGCTCGGACCTGAGAGCACGGCGATCTTATGTGCGAATCGTGGAGGCAGGGCCTCGGTGAGGGCGCCACTCATCGTTTGGAGAGAATCCTGCTCAATCCCTTTGCTCGTGCTGACGAGAAGCGGTGTTGTCGTCAACAGGGATCCCAGCGTTGAGGCGATAGAACGGACTGCATGGGATGGAACGGCGATGACAAGAGCCTCAACACCGATGGCTGCCTCGGACAGCTTTGGGGTAAAGTGGAGCGTCTCCGGGAGCTGTACACCAGGCAGATAGTCCGCATTCTCTCTTGTTTTTTCAATCTTCCGGGCCAAGACCTCACGCCTGACCCACACCCGGGCCTCATGTCCGGCTGAGTCTAAAAGACAAGCTAGGGCGGTTCCCCACCCTCCACCGCCAATAACAGCAACACGCATGACTGCTTCGTAATCACGCCCCGAACGGGGATTCTTCAAGCTGGCTGCCAGCCGATGACGCTGAGCTGGCGTCCGGCCTGAGCTCCCTCCCTTCGGTACGAGGTAAACTCGTCCGGATGACAGAATGTGCAGGGTCCAACATTGTGAATCTGGGTCTGTGGAACCCCGGCCTGGATGAATTGCATCCGGTTTATCGCCCGCAGGTCGAGATACCCCTTGTCTCCCTGCCGATTCCAGGTCGCAGGCTGTCCGTCTCCCCAGCGCGCAAAGAGCGACTCTCCTATCTCATGGCCGACTTGATAACAGCAGCCGCCAATTGACGGACCCAGGGTGACCCAGAGTTGAGTGGGGGCAACGTCCCATTGTTCGGCACATATTTCGATTGCTCGGAGGGCGATTGCCTTTTGGGTACCTCTCCATCCAGCGTGGAGAGCACCAACACTCCTTTTATGTGGGGCAACGAGGAGAATCGGGACGCAATCCGCGGTCTTGATGCCAAGTAGCACGTCTTGCTCGGTTGTGAGCATCCCATCTGCTTCTAACCCTGGTGTTGCTTCCCCTCCTCCAATATCCACGATGGCATTGCCATGAACCTGGGTGAGGGTATGAAGTGGACAGTCCGGGACGCCCAGAGAAGCGCCTATCGAAGCCGCGCTGAGGGATTTTGGCAGGCGACGAGAAAAACCGTGAATCAGACCAGGAAAGGCACCCCACGCCTCGGTCCGAATCCAGAGCTCCTGCCCTGGCGTGTCTTTTGGACCTGGAACTGATTCAGGCCAAGGGAGTCGAAAAGAGTATATGTGTCCAGCCTTTTTGTATGATTGGAGGACACGTTTACTCTTTTGCATGACTCTTCCCCTTCTCGATAAGGGCAAGCGTTTCCACCTGGTCTGTTTGCGGAAACATATCGAATGGTTGGACCCGTCCGACGGTATAGCCAGCGTCGGAAAAACGGTCCAGGTCTCGGGCGAGTGTCTGGGGCGAACAGGAGAGATAGAGCAGTTTGGGTGCGTTTACTCCTATGACCGAGGAAAAAGCCTCGGGGCTCAGTCCTGTCCTCGGCGGATTGAGCACAACCCTATCGATGGGTGGGAGGGTGGTGGCGACCTCTTCTATCTTCTGCGCCGCATCACCATGAAAGAAACGGGTATTGTGATAGCCGTTGCGCCGGGCGTTTTCTTTTGCAATGTTCACGGCCCGTTCATTTTCCTCAATCCCGGCCACGAGCTTGGTCTGTGAGGCACAGTACAGGGCGATAGGGCCGATTCCGCAATACACATCAAGGACGATTTCCTGTCCGGTCATATCGCTCCACCGGACAGCGGTTTCGTAAATTCGCTTCGCCATGGATGGATTGACCTGAGAAAAGGTGTCAACCGGGATACTGAGACGGACATGTCCTATCTGTTCGAGTAAAGAGTCTCGACCCCGCAAGGGGCGAAAGCGCTTGCCCCAGATCACATTACCCGGCTGGTCGTTGATATTGTGGACAATGCCGCTCAAAAAAGGAAATCGTCGTTCAAGCTGACGGGTCAAGTCGTGCACCTGAGGAAAATGCATATGCCGGGTAACTAGCAGCAGCAGCACCTTCCGTTGCCAAAAACTATAGCGCAGGTCTATATAGCGGAGCTGGCCCGTATCCCGTTCCTCGTTATACGGCACGATATGAAGATGTTCGATTTCGCGTTTGAGAAAGGCGACGATCTGGTTAATCTCTTTAGGGTGCACCGGACACGCTGATATATCAAAAACCCGATGTGTTTCAGGAAGATACAGGCCAATCAGGGTTTGTCCTTTGACGCTCTGAACGGCCAGTTTGACGCGGGAGCGGTAGCCAAACTTTTTGGGAGACGCAACGGGCAGGGGGACACTGATCGCCCCGAGAGACGGAAATGCGGCAAACGCCTCCCGCACTATGGTTTGTTTCCGCTCAAGCTGCCGGTCGTAGGGAACGGAGACGAAAGGACAGCCGTAACAGTGAGGCGCATGCGGACAGGGAGGCTTCCAGTCAGGCTTGTCGCCCGCACGGCCGTTTGGATGCGACGACCCTGAGGTCGCCTTCTTTTTTCTGTACTGATTGCCCGGCTTTGGGAACTGGCGGGGCCGCTGTGAACCGATGTGTCTTTTTCGAGACGTGGACGGTCGCGGGGTTCTGGGTTCTGACACCGTGGCAGACTACAAAGCCTGATCCTGGGTGTCAACAGAATGAGGCCCCTAGGCCCCAAGTGAGTACGGTCGTGTTACAGACAGGTATAGGGTCACCAGTTACCTCCGTCGGCGCAAGAACGCGTACAGTATCCAGACCGGTACGCTAATGACCAAGGCATAGATCGCGATTGCCACGGGACCAAGCAGGCCCGCAAATAGAGACGCCACCGCGGTCGCAGGTGCCAGTACGGCGAAGGCGGCCCGGGCCGTACCCGGATACCCAATCCGCCGGAGTTTGAGGCAGGCCAGGGCAAGCGGCAGGCCACAAGGGGCCGTCACGACCAATGAAAGCCACGCCTGCGGTTCTACAGGCCATGGCATGCCACGGACCGGGGCCGTCGCGGCGATACCGACCGGCAGCCACAATAAGGCAAGCAGACCGAACGCAAGGCGGCGCGTTATCGTCGGCATGTATCCATGATACGCCCCTGCCCGTGATTCGCCAGAAGGTCGATCTGGACGTTTTTGACCCGAAGGAGGGGAGGAGAATAAGAGGGATGAATTCTGAGTCGGCCCGCTCAGGCAGCAGACCGGTATAAGTAGTCGACGATTTCGGCTGCGCTCAAAAACTCAAAGCGTGTTTTTCCAATCTCTTCCAGACATACGAATTTGACTTTTCCAGCCGTAACCTTTTTGTCTGCTTCGATCCCTATACGGAGATGCTCTTGCGCAAGATCCTGTGGAATGTCAACGGGCAAGCCGGCCTGTTTGATCAGACGCACCACCCGGTCTCGTACCGCCGGCCGACACAGGCCCCGTTGTTGTGACAAATGGGTGGCGAAAACCATACCGAGTGCAACCGCTTCCCCGTGTAAAAAGCTTTTGTAATTGGTCGCACTTTCAATCGCGTGTCCCATGGTGTGACCGAAGTTGAGAATCGCTCGATAATCTCCTTCCGTTTCATCTTCTTCCACGACCAGGGCCTTGAGTTGACAGCATGTCTTGACCACTGAGGTCAGAAGAGCCGGATTGACGCTCAGGAGTACTTTGAGTTCTTCTTCAAGCAACCCGAAGAGTTCCGGACTCAGAATGACTCCATACTTGATGACTTCTGCTATACCTGACACAAACTCACGCTTGGGGAGCGTCTTGAGGACGGTAACATCAATCAAGACCATGCGGGGCTGGTAGAATGCACCAATCAGATTCTTGCCGGCCGGATGGTTGACGGCTGTCTTCCCGCCGACACTCGCGTCAACCTGGGCGAGGAGGGTGGTCGGGATTTGGATAAACGGCACTCCGCGTTGGAAGGTTGCTGCCGCAAAGCCCGTGAGGTCTCCAATGACCCCTCCTCCCAGCGCGATTAAAGGCGAATTGCGCTCAATACGCCCCTCAACGAGTTTGTCATAAAGAAAGGTCAGCCAAGCCAAGTTTTTGTGTTCTTCACCCGCAGGAATCTCAATCACCACCGGCTCGAATCCCTCAGCGGTGAGAATATTGGTCACCGGATTCCGATAGTGTTTGCCAACATGGGAATCCGTTACTACTCCGACTCGGCCAGTAAGGAAATTTTGCTGCTTGAGGAGTTGACCGAGTGTGCTGAGGATGTCTGACCCAATGTGGATAGGGTATGATCGCGCTCCGAGGTTCAGCGTGAGCGTATCCATAGCGGCTTTTCTATACCGTGGAATCTGATTGGGCCAAGGCTGTCAGCGTGGCCTCTACAATCGCATCCGGGCCTAAGCTCGACGTATCAATAGTGATATCGGCGCGGGCGTAGGCTTCTGCTCTGTCTGCCAGCAGGCGTCTGATATTTTCGAGCGGATTTGGTCCCTGCAACAACGGACGAGGGGTATCACCTTGGACACGCTGGAGAATGACTTCCGGACGAGCGGTCAGACAAATGACCGGGCCGCTGGCTTTCATCGTTCTGGCGTTTTCTCTATCCACAATGGCCCCGCCACCCGTGGCGATCACCATCTCTTTTTCTTGGCAGGCTCGCGCTATGGCTTGCCGCTCTCGTTGACGAAAGGCGGCTTCTCCCTCAGTGGCGAAGATCTGAGCAATCGGCGTATTTGCTTCCTGCTCAATCCAGTAATCCGTGTCAACAAACCTACGGCCGAGTCGTTTTGCCAGCCGCCTGGCGACGAGGCTTTTTCCTGTCCCCATAAAGCCAACAAAAATAATGTTGCGTCCACGCCAGGAGAACATTACAATGTCTCTCATACGTTCGAGCGTGCGACTTGTGTGCTAGCCAGGGAGCTTTGCCGTGGCCAACCGCTCTTTTCATACCAATTAAGAGCCCACCACCACCTCTTTCATCGACAGCGACCTGAAGAGCGCCAACCTAAGTAGCCCATTCAGGGCGCTGTCCCACTAAGCAAAACTCCCTGGCCCTAGCGGCAATAAGGATTGCCGCCTTCACCACCACCCCACCCAAAACGTCGCCCTGTGTATGGTCTGTAGTGGGCCAGAGCGTAAAAAATTTCTTAATTAAAGCCTGAGGCAGTCCTCCGTTCCTCACTTTTTCCGCTGAGTTTTTTTGTATAGGGGCGGATGGGGTATGCACCCGCCCCTATATTCGTCTCTCCATTTCCACCACCACATCCACATCATACCCCCACTGATAGAGACGCTCGAAGGCTCGAGGCCAACCTCGATACCACCCCACCACAACCTCAGTATATACATACTTGGCGTCCAAGCCTCCGAGTGTCCCTACCATTTCCAACACAGTCTCTCCTTGTTCAGATCTTCGTTCGGTGAGAAACCCACAAGTCTGAGAACTCTCCCAGCACCTCTTCCGCGCCACCACCGCTGGATTCTCAGGCTTCTAGGTTTTTCGATTCCACCACCACTCACATCAGCCACAACTTCCACAGCTTAGTTCTCATAGGTGAGAAGCCCACAAGTCTAAGAACTCTCCCAATACGTCTCCGCTGGATTCTCAGGCTTCTAGGTTTTTCGATTCCACTACATCCCCTCTCTTATGGATGCGTTACACAAAAAGGGTTCATTCACACGAAAGATCGCAGGAGTCTGGGCTAATTGTGTCAGGTCTGCGTTCTCGGCAATGAAAAGAATCTGGGCATCTGCGTGTTTCGAGCCAGCCGTTTTGGTTTTCCGACCGATCCGGGTAGTCAGAATCGCCGCATTGGCATCAACAGAAACCGGAGGAGTCTCATCCAACGCCAACTCGACAACGAGACGCATATGGCCTGCAGAACTGCTCACTCGGATTTCCTCAATCTGAGGGTCGTCCGCAATATACTTTGCGACCTGAGGCAGCGCCTCAATTGAGTCGGTGATATCAATGGCAAGACGGCTCGGTGCACTGAGGGGAAAGCAATGCAGGTTTTCCGGGGGGCGAGAGAAGCGAAACATGACATTCCGTTGCTCAGCGTCCGTAATTACACGGATCTCGTGAAGCTGAAGTGGCTCAATATGCGCCCTTTTCGGAGTATAAGTACTTTTCGGGAGACGTCCGAGGCGAAACATGACAATCCGTTGCCCGGTATCCTGAATTGTCGGTTCGGGAGGAGGTAAGGTTGAAGGTCCTCCTCTCAAACCCCGTAACTGATGCGTACAGGCCCCTGCAGTCAAGCATACCCATAGAGGGACTGCTATTTTTATGGTGTGTCCGTCTAACAAGTTCCGCATCCTCACTCTATTTAGGACACTACGTTCGCGATCTTGAGACGTGACCCTTGCCCCCGAATTTCGACCATCTTGATTGAGCTTGAACCGATGTCGAGGCTGAGGTAGCCTTTCTCCACTTCAAGTGGAATAAGGGAAGTCAGGAGGTTGGCAAGGCGTCCAATGGTTTCGGTTAAGGTAGCCATTAAAAGCTTACTCTAGGTATTTCCAGTACTTACTATGCAATACAAAAACTAAATTGTCAAATGTTCAACGCTCAATGTTCCACGAATTCTCGCTTCGTTTCTGTCGCCCTTCCACTCCCTATCAGTAGAAGGAACGAATTGATTTATCGCGTTCCGGACGCTCTTCTCCCACGGGTCCAAGAGGGAGTTCGCGTCGTTGTTCCCGTAAGTAGCCGAAAAATAACAGGAATCATCGTTGGCCAATCCTCTCATCCTGGTGACCTTCATTCTCAAAAAGTAAAGGATATTCTTGATATTATAGATGAAGTCCCTATTTTTTCTCAAGACATGAAAAATGTTTGGGAGTGGATAGCGCATTATTATTTTTCTTCGTCCGGCGCCGTGTTGCAGACCATTCTTCCTCGGACAGTACGTCATCAGAGTACGACATCAGTCGCATTGCCGAAAAAGAAAGGAGGGAGAAAAAAGCCGAATACGGAAGACGACCGGAGGAAGCAACTTCTTGTTGATCGTCTGAGAGAGGGTGAGCAAGAACTGCTGGCATACATCACAGAAAAGAAGAGAGCGAGCGTGAAGACCTTGCATCGACGCTTCCCTCAGTTAGCCACGAGAGAAACGCTTCAACATCTCGAATCACTGAATTTGATTCGTCTGGCGGAGTCCTTCCCCCGGCCGCGTACTATCACTGAATCCAATGAATCCATAGCGATGGCAGGGGCTTACGCTGAAGGGAGTGCTCATGATTCCGGGGATAACGGCGAGCAGACCCAGTGGGACAGGCTCTCTTTGACATCTGCCCAGCAAAACGCACAAAGTGAGGTGGAAAATGCCCTGAAAAAGGGGGAATTTCGCGTCTTTCTGCTGCACGGTGTCACCGGGAGCGGGAAAACCGAGGTCTATCTCAGGGCGGCTCGCTATGCCGTAAGCCAAGACAAAAGTGCGCTCTTTCTCGTCCCGGAGATAGCCCTGACCCACCAACTCGTCGCTCAGGTCCGGCAGCGTTTTGGTGGAGGCGTCGCCGTCCTCCATAGCGCAATGACCGATAAAGAACGCTGGGACGAGTGGAAGCGGATTGCCCGTCGGGAAATATCCGTTGTTGTTGGCGCACGTTCTGCTATCTTTGCTCCTTTGATGAATCTTGGATTGATTATTGTCGATGAGGAACATGAAACGACTTACAAACAGGAAGATGGCATACGCTATAATGCCAGAGATATCGCTATTGTACGGGGTAAAATATCGTCCTGTCCTGTAATTTTAGGATCCGCGACCCCATCCCTGGAAAGTTATACTCATAGTCAAACACAGCATTACACGGCCCTGACTCTGCCAACTCGTGTGGCTGCACGTCCCTTACCCAAGGTTGAGATTGTCGATCTCCGCAGGGAGTCCCGCTCAGGAAAAACCGCCCCTATTTTTTCTACCCGCTTGCAACAGGCGCTGCGGGCTACCTATCAAGCCGGTAAGCAAAGCGTCTTATTTCTGAATCGGCGCGGGTATGCGAATTATCTGCAATGCCGCCTATGCGGCGAGACGCTCTCGTGCCCGCACTGTAGCGTCAGCCTGACGTTCCATCTTCAGCGAAAGATATTGTGCTGTCATTACTGTGGCTTTACCCGGCGTAGCATAGAAGTCTGCCCAACCTGCAAAGAGCCCGCGCTCGACGGGAGTGGGGTCGGGACAGAGCAGGTCGAGGATGCCCTGAAACATTTGCTGCCTGAGGTTCGTATTGCCCGGCTGGACCGCGACACCGTGAAGCGCCGCGGAGCGCTTGATCGTGTGCTGCGGGCATGGCAAGCGCATGAGTTCGACGTGTTAATCGGAACGCAAATGGTCGCCAAGGGGCATGATGTCCCGGGCGTCACGCTCGTTGGCGTGATTCTGGCCGATGTGACGCTCAACCGGCCGGACTTCCGAGCCGCGGAACGGACTTTTCAATTACTCACTCAGGTTGCAGGTCGGGCCGGCCGTGGGCAAGACCTGGGAACCGTGATCATTCAGACGTATGCCCCGAGGCACTACAGCATCCAATGCGCCGCCCGGCATGACTTCACCCGCTTTGCCGCTCAAGAGCAGCGCTATCGTAAACAGCTTGGCTATCCACCTTTTACCCGTTTGATTAATGTGCGCTTCGAGGGACGAGACGGACAACAGGTCGAGGCGACGGCTTCCCTCTTTTTACAGAAGGTTGAACAGGCCCGACAGTCCGAGGAATTTGCATCTGCAGGAGCCGCAGGTCTCCAGATACTGGGCCCTGCCCCTGCTCCTATTGAACGCATCAAGGGACGGGAGCGCTGGCAGTTGCTGGTCAAGGGTCCCGACCGTCCACTGCTACACGCCCTCATAGACAAGGCGCGCGGCACTTTTGAGCAGGCCAAGCCGCCCCGCACCGTGCGGACAATCATTGATGTTGATCCGTATAGCGTGGTATAGAGAACAGCCATGATTCGCGAGATTTTAACCTTCCCGGACCCCCGCCTCAAAAAGGCGGCCAGCGAAGTCAAAAATATGGACGGCAGCCTGGAGACGCTGGTCGAGGATATGGTCCAGACCATGTATGCCGCCCCAGGTATCGGACTGGCGGCGACCCAGGTCGGTTCGCAGGACCGCATTGTGGTCCTTGATGTCAATCGGGAAGAGAAAGGCAAAGATCTGCTCAAGCTGGTGAACCCCAGAATCACGGCAAGAGAAGGCTCAATCGTCTGGGAAGAAGGGTGTCTCAGTGTGGTTGACTACACGGCCGAGGTCAAACGGGCGGCCAAGATCGAGGTGAAAGCCTGGACCCTGGACCAACAGGAGATCACCGTGCAGGCCGAAGAACTCCTGGCCGTCTGCCTCCAGCACGAACTCGACCACCTCTCGGGCAAGCTCTTTATCGATCGGATCAGTCGGCTCAAGCGCGAACTCTACTCCCGACGGGTCAAAAAATTGATCCGCGAAGGCCGTCCGCTCGAACGGAGTAAAACGCCGGAGTCTACCGGAATCTGAGGACCCCTCACCCCCACCCCCTCATTCCCCCTCTCTCCCGCCAGCGAGGAGCCCGTCCACGATGTCTACGTCGCTTTCCCCGTCCCTCCCGTCCCGGCCGTTACGACTGGTCTTCATGGGGACGCCGGAGTTTGCCGTGCCGGCGCTCCAGGCCCTGCTTGAGAGCAAGGACACCGTGGTCGGGGTGGTGTGTCAGCCGGACAAACCTGCCGGAAGACGGCTGGACATGCACGCGCCGCCCGTCAAGGACTGCGCCCATGCCCACGCCGTGCCGGTCTTTCAGCCGCAAAATATTCGCACCCCCGAGGCGCTGGAACATCTCAGCGGCTGGCGGCCTGACCTCATTGTTGTTGCTGCCTACGGCAAGATCCTTCCCAAGACGATTCTGGACATGCCGGCCTTTGGCTGCATTAACATTCACGCCTCACTCTTACCCAAATACCGTGGGGCCGCACCCATGCAATGGGCCATTGCCCGAGGCGAAACGCACTCGGGTGTCACGATTATGCAGGTGAGCGAGGAGTTGGACGCCGGTGATATTCTGCTTCAGAAGCCAGTTGCCCTGAAACCGGACGAAACGGGCGGCAGCCTGCACGATACCCTTGCAGCGCTCGGCGCGCAGGCGCTGGTGGAAGCGATGGCTTTGTTCAAACGGGGGAAACTTGTGGCAACGCCCCAGGATAAAACTGCCGTTACCTACGCTCCATTACTGAAAAAAGAGGATGGAGAGATCGACTGGACCCACAGTGCGGCCAGCATCGAGCGCCGCATCCGTGCCTTTCATCCCTGGCCGTCCTCTTACACCTGGCTGGGAAACAAGCGGCTGAAAATCCTGGCCGCGCGTCTGAGCACGGTTGAAGCTTCCGCCGCTCCCGGCACCATCATCGACCGCCAAGGCAAGGCGCTCACCGTCGCCACCGGCCAAGGCAAGGCGCTCACCGTCGCCACCGGCCAAGGCAGCCTCACCCTCGACTGCGTACAGCTCGAAGGCAAAAGAGCTATGCCTACAGCCGCCTTCCTCGCCGGCCACGACCTCAAGCCCGGCGACTGCCTCGGCCGCTGAGCACAGCCTGTTGCCTGCCTCAGGAAATGACGGGCAGCCTTGAGAGGCTGCCCGAAGAGAGCGGTGCGTAGTCACGCACCATGACATCATATGATTGACATCTGATGTGCTCTATACGATCATCACGCTATGAGAACGACCTTGGATATTGACGACCCCATCCTTCACGATCTGAAACGGCTCAAAGCGCGAGAGGGCAAATCGCTGGGCCGACTCGTCTCCGACCTGTTGGCGCAAGCCTTAAACGCCCGCGCAGCGGTCAGTGCAGACACCCCTCAGCCCGTGTGGATCACAAAACCGATGCGCGCCCGAATCGACCTCGCCGATAAAGAAGCGGTGCATCTAGCCGCCTTCCTCGCCGGCCACAACCCCAAGCCCGGCGACCACCTCGGCAGAAATTGACAATCTACTGGCTCTTTCTCTACATCACTACCATAGCCCTGATTGGGTAGGGGCTCAGTTTGCAATTTGTTCTTCTCCGCGTTCGGTCCGCCCTGCCCTCCCGTCTCCAGGCCTGCGGTGACCGGGCCGTCTTGCTCCCGCCTGGTGCCCCTCGGCCCGGGGCCAAGCCGGAGCGGGCCCTCCCTCCCTCATAATTGTACTCCCTCCTCATAATTTCCTAAGAAATTACTAGGGACAACCGGTGGGGAGCCGTGTTAGGGAGGGAGCGGCCTCCCGGACACGCGTCCGCGCGGTGTCCAGGAGCCGAGAGGAGAACACGATGCTTGAGAGGGAGCTAGGGAGAGGGCGGACTGCTCCATTTTTTCTGGTCAGAAGTTTCAAAGTGAGACACTACCCCTGATTGGGTTTCGGTCCGCTCCCTACACTGCGCCAGGGAAGAATCTTAGACTTTGTTTGATCGCTATCAGGGACAATGCAGAACATAGAGAGGAAGGTATGGTTTTCCGTCGCTTATTTGGCCGGACCTCCTCGCGTGCAGGAATTGAGACAGCACACAAAGAGGGGAATATGGCTGTCCATAACGCTGAAAACACCCGTAGTCTAGCAGATGTCCACGACTCCATTAAAAACGCGGTAGTCACTATTGAATTGCCGGATGGAAGTGGTGGAAGCGGGTTCGCTGTTCGGGCTGATGGCATACTCGCCACAAACCGGCACGTAATAGCCGGTCACACCAGAGCTCGAGTGAGCTTTGTTGATGGGAACGACATAGACGCTCAGGTGGTACAATCTTTTCGAGATGTTGATCTGGCGTTCTTGCTAACTGAAGAACCTCTTCGACAGGTGCTTCCCTTACATAGTGGGGAACAACTGCGAGTAGGACTGGATGTTTTTGCGTTAGGAAACCCTTCATCTTTGGGTCATACGCTGACGAAAGGGACAATTAGCGCACTTGATAGACTTGTGAACGGGAAACGCTGGATTCAAACGGACACTGCCATCAACCCCGGTAACAGCGGAGGTCCGCTGTGCGACCTCAAGGGCCAGGTGATTGGCATGGCAACATGGATTCAGAGATATGATAGCCAAGGGACTCACCTTGAAGGGCTCAACTTTGCGCTCCCCGCTTCAATAATAAAGGCAAAACTCGCCCTTCTTCCTGAGAAAAGCGAATTACTCGGAACTCTTCATTGTCCGGTCTGCGGGAGTGTGAACGAAAAGGGTCAATACTGCGGGAATTGTGGGGCGGATATAGCCAGTTCTGCCGGGGAGATTGTGAAAAGTTTTGAGAAATATCTGACCCTAGAAACCTGTCCCGTGTGTCAAACTAAAGCACAGTACGGGCAGAGACACTGCGGGCATTGTGGTGCATCCTTGGAACTCGCACTCTTGGATACTTGTCCCGTGTGTCAGACCAGAGCCCAACAAGGCCAGCAGCATTGTGGACACTGCGGCGCGTCATTGGTGCCAGAGCCGGACGAGGACTGAATCGTACTAAACGGCAAAAGAATTCACGAAGAAAGGGGAATCGGACATGGGGTTACTCAACGCAATTCGTAGACGAGATGATCCACCTGAAGAGGTTATTGAAAACTGCAAATTTGATATTAAAGAGCTGTTTACCACAGGCGATCTTAAAGAAGGCGAGGATTGGAGCGAAACAGAAGACGGGTTCTTATTCCAGAGGGGGTCTGCCGGAATAATAATTCACTTCGTTACCGATGAAGATAAGACTCCTTATGTCGCTTTTTATGCGCCGATCGTGCATCTTCCTTCTGATAACTTGCTAGCGTTCTATCGTCGCCTTCTTGAACTGAATTTCGATATTGGGGGTCAAGTCTCAATCGGAGTTGACCACGACACGGTTTCTGTTGGTGCTATCCGTGCCATTGCGGGATTGACCGAAGAAGGACTTGCTGAAGGAATGGGGGTAGTGAGTGGCGTGGCAGACGACCTTGATGACTATCTCCATGATGAATTCGGCGCACCGTTATTTGATTGGGAGAAGGAGTGACGGGGAGGGTCTGGGGGAGAGGCTATCTTTTCACCTACGTATAGGCGCATGTCGCGACAGAAGATACAGACACCCAATTGCTGCAAGAAAAGACAAGAGCGCTTCCAATAGGTGCTCAGAAAGTTTGTCGTCAAAGTTACAAAGAACAGGCCAAGCAAGTTTAATCGTAAATAACGTAGGTAGTCCAAGAAAAACGACCCAATTAAACAGCGTGTCATAGAGTGCCGTGATAGGGTCTATATTTGCCACAGATCCATTAGTTTCGGAATGAAAGATGTTCATTGGTGCCACATTAAGTTCATGTGCGGCCCTTATGGCAATATGTCCTTGTATGACGGTCCCTAATCGTCGAATTTCGAGATCTTCGCGAAAATAGAATAGGAGTGCCAGAAAACTACTGAGCCATAGTCCTGTTATCCAAGACGATGTGAGCGTATCAGAAGCCATTTCCTTGAACGTTAGGGCCAGGACGGTTAGGAAACCAACTAATACGAAACGTTGTAGAGTCGAACGTCTTCTAGAAGCCATCTCATAAATGAGGTGATAGGGTAGCGGGCATGGCTCGACGCGAAGAACTGACGGAGGCGCAGTGGGGGCTGATCGCCCCGCTGATTCCGACTCCCCCGCGCCGGCCCGATGGGCGGGGACGGCCCTGGCGGGCTCACCGCGAGGTGCTCAATGGCCTCTTGTGGATTCTCCGCTCGGGGGCGCGGTGGCAAGACTTACCGGAGCGGTTTCCGCCCTACCAGACGTGCCATCGCCGTTTCCAGCAGTGGGTGCGGGCGGGGGTCTTGCGGCGCGTGTTGGAAACCTTGGCTGAGGATTTACGGACACGGGGGGAGTTAGACCTGAGCGAGTGTTTCATCGACGCCACCTTCATCGTGGCGAAAAAAAAGGACGGGACGTGGGAGCGACCAAGCGGGGCAAAGGTACGAAACTCATGGCGGTGGCAGACCGCCATGGTCTTCCTGTCGCCGTCCACACGGCATCTGCTGCGCCACATGAAGTCACCTTGGTCCACACAACTCTCACCCAGCGGCTCACTGCCGCTCAGCCCCGCCGCTTGATTGGGGACCGCGCCTATGACAGTGATCCGCTGGACCAGAGCCTTGCCGCCTTGGGCATTGAGATGATTGCGCCGCATAAACGCAACCGTACCCGGCCTCCCACTCAGGAGGGGCGGCCCTTGCGGCGCTATCGCTGCCGCTGGAAGGTCGAGCGCCTGTTTGCCTGGCTCCAAAACTACCGCCGGATTCTGACCCGCTTTGAGTATCATCCCGCCAACTATCTAGGCTTCGTCCACCTCGGCTGTATCCTCATCTTGCTCCGTTGCTATTTATGAGATGGCTACTAATTTCCTCCTTGACCGAAGAAAGGTCGGCTAACAGGCAGTCGAGATATTTCTTTCTTTCCTCTTCCATGAGGCCTCATCCCGCTCCACTTTCCCAAACCAGGAGCGTGTTGGCTTTCCGCAAAACCAAGTCTACCGTTGCTACAGGTAAAGGGCATATCAACGCCACATTTCTTGCCCGCCAATCCAGACTTTTAACCTGATCGGATAAAATAACGCCGCTTACCTTCAACCCGGCCGGAAGGGCGACCTCGAAAGGGTAGCCCTTCACCCGATTGGTGATTGGACAGAAAACCGCCAATCCGGTCTTGGCGTTATATGATTCAGGTGAGAGTACGACCGCGGGGCGGTGTCCGGCTTGCTCGTGGCCTGCCTGGGGATTGAAGTTCAACCATACGGCATCGCCGCGTTTTGGAACATATCTGGCCGACCTTACCATGTCTCTTTGCCTACTGCGGCACCGGTGTCGATTTCCCCGTGCAAGTTATCCTCCGTCACCCTGGCTAAGAGGTCGGCAAGCTTCAAATCGGGATGTTTTACCGGGGTAATAACCAACTCCGTGCCACGCAGTGAGAATTTGACAGACGAATGATTCGCCAGCCCGAGTTGGGCTGCTATGGGTTTGGGAATACGCACGGCCAAGCTATTGCCCCATTTCTGTATGCGAGTCTCCATAATCTGTAATTCCCCCTTCTTAGTGTAGAGACAATGAAGATACTAAGGGTATCGGAAACCGTCAAGCTGAATTGTCTCTACTGTTGACGGGTGGGCGGGGGATGTGAAAGACAAACAGCAGTATCGAGAATGTCAGATCAAATCAGAATGTGATTCTTATACTGCTGAAAGCCGGAAGGAGGGCGACTTATGGCAAAACAATTCTCGATGGACGATGTCAAGGCACTAGCCGAGAAATACAAGAATTGGGGCAAATGGGGACCTGACGATCAGATTGGTACCCTGAATTATATTACTCCGCAGAAACTTGTCGATGCCTCCCAGCTGGTCAAGCAGGGCAAGGTGATCTCCCTGGCCATCCCGTTTGATGACAAGGGCCCTCAGACCGGTTCGTTCGGACGCTTTAACCCCATCCACTTCATGCTCCAGGATGGCGGAGATATCAGCGTCGGCGCGCAGGACCATATCCCCAATCTTCAATACACGGACGACGCCGTGACCATGCCGCTCCAGTGCGCCACACAGTGGGACGCGCTGGCCCACATCCTGTACCAGGGTAAAATGTATAACGGCTATGAAGCCAGTGAAATCAACAGCACCGGCGCAAAGAAAAATGGCATGGAAAACGCGAAAGATAAAATCGCCACGCGCGGCGTGCTGCTCGATATTCCGCGCTACAAAGGAAAGCAGTGGCTCGACCCAGGCGAGGCCATTTATCCCTCGGACCTCGATGGGGCTGCGGAGATGGGCAAGGTCAGTGTGGGAACCGGTGACATTGTCCTGATTCGGACCGGCCAGATCGGCCAGGTTCGAGCCGAGGGTAGCTGGGGTGAATACAGCGGTGGCTCAGCCCCAGGACTCGGCGTGGATTGCGCCGCCTGGATTTGTGAAAAAGAAATTGCCGGCTATGCCACGGACACCTGGGGAACCGAGGTTATTCCGAATGAAACATCGGAGATCTTTCAACCCCTGCATATGATCTTGATTGTCCATGCCGGTGTACTGGTGGGTGAGATCTTTGATCTTGAAGGGCTGGCCGATGATTGCGCCAACGACGGCGTCTACGAGTGTATGTTTGTCGCTCCACCCCTGCCAATCACCGGTGCCGTCGGCTCGCCGATCAATCCGCAAGCCATAAAATAGTAACCCATCTGGAGAATTGTTATGCCAGAAGTGGCTGATTTACACTCTCATCGCATTCAGGCCCAAGATGACCCGGTTGAACTGCTCTACGAGCGTGGGGTCACCGATGGCCTGCCCGTCGTACCGCCGACGGAAGACCGTGTCACGCGGATGCTGGCGGCAACGAACCGTGACCCCCAGGAAATCATTGGCGAAATCGGTCCAAACTATGGTCGGGCCAGTGTCGAGAAAATTGCGATTAATGCGGTCATGGCCGGCTGCCACCCCTCATATTTCCCGGTAGTGTTGGCTGGGGTTGAGGCCATGTGCGAAGAGCAATTCTGCATACACGGCATCAACGTCACGACCTTCTCGGCCACGCCCATGGCGATTATCAACGGACCCATTCGCCATGAGATCGGCGTCAACTGCGGCCATAACGCCCTTGGCCACGGCTTTCGGGCCAATGCCACCATAGGCCGGGCGCTGCGGTTGATCATCATCAACATCGGTGGGGCCAAGCCGCACGAGATTACCAAGGCGACCATGGGCCATCCGGCGCAGTACACATTTTGCGTGGGCGAGAACGAAGAAGACAGCCCGTGGGAACCTCTCCACATGGAAAAAGGCTATACCGCCGACCAGAGCACGATTACGCTCTTTGGCGGTCACTCACCCATGCAGATCAATGACCACGCCAGCCGCAGCGCCGAACAATTGGCCCTGTCACTCGGCTGGACCATGGCTGCACTGTGGAATCATAAAAACTACCCGCTGTTCTCCGATTCCGTACTAGTGGTGGGTCCCGAACACGCCAAAACGTTTGGCCAAGACGGCTGGTCCAAGAACGACCTGCGCCAATTTCTGTACGAAAATATTCGGCGGCCGTTGCGCGAACTCCGTCCGGGTGTCAACGGCGGCGAAGGCGTTGGGGTCAGCATGCTGCGCACGCCCAAGAAAGACCGCGAGCCCCCAACCGATGACACCCTCTTTCCGAAGTTCCCTAAAGCGGAGAACATTGTTATTATCGTGGCCGGTGGCACGGCCGGGCGATTTTCCGCCGCGGTTCAAGGCTGGGCCGGGTTTGACGCCGGTAGCCGGATTACAACCAAGGAGATAAAAAAGTAAAGAGGAGGTACGCTATGGGCGAGATGTTACTCGATCCGACCGATACGGTCGAACGTTCTCAGAAAGACTTTGCGCCTCGGCTCGACTCGCTGGCCGGGACAACCATCGGCTTGCTCGATATCAGCAAAGCAAAGGGCTCCTTTTTCCTCGATCGTGTCGAGGAGGTGCTCCGCGAGCAGTATGGCGTCAAAGAGGTGTTACGGCGCATGAAGCCCACGGTCACACGCCCGGCACCCGAGCCTATTCGGGTGGAGTTGCGCGAAAAGTGTGATGCCGTCATTGAAGCCCTCAGCGATTGAGGGGCCTGCATATCGTGCAGTTCGCACGATGTCATCCACTTTGAAGAAAACGGTATCCCAACGGCAAACGTGACCACTACGGAATTCATCGGCGCGGCCAACGCGCAGTGCTCCGCGCTGGGGATGGCTCAGTACCAGCCTATTTTGGTTACGCATCCGATTCAGCCTAAGACCGAGGCCGAAGTCAGAGCTTTGGCGGATCAGGTCATTGACCAGATCATCGGCAAGCTGCTCAAACACAAAGAGCAACAAGCGGCGTAGGCTACGCTTACCGAGCAACCGCAAGAAAAGAGAGGCAGTCCACATCGGACTGCCTCTCTTTTCATTTTATGAAGAAGGGTCTTGTTACGCTGCTTCTTTGAGTCGTGGCCGGGCGATAATGGGGTGGTGTAACGCACGTCGTGGAATTTCAACCGGTCGCTCGGCTTTCTGCTTGTTGAGGCCACGCCTGATGTACTCGGAATCAATCCCGAGTACGGAGCAGATGTTCACAAATGAGAACGGCCATTGATAGTCGTCCGTAAAAAACCACTGCTCCGCTTCCTTTGCGATACGGTAATCACGAAAACGGGGTGTCCCAAACTGTTTCTGAAAGCACTCAATCGCGTCCTCCAGAACGGCTTGCATGAGCGCAACTTCTCCGCGGACGTAGGAGTACTGACGTGGTGAACTGTGGAACTGTTCGGGTAAAACGGCTGCCGGGATGAGGGCTTCTCGTTCTGCCAGCCTCCCCCGCTCAAAAAGAAAACGCCCCGCTTTTGTTTCGAGGTCTGGTGCCTCGTAAGAAGAAGTGGAAGTGACTTCGCGTGAGTCAGTAGACGCTGTTTTCATGTATCGATCCTCCCTGATTGCCCCTCTATCCCTTGTATGAATATTGGTCCTCCCTGATTGCCTTCCTATCCTTTGTACCCGTTGGCTTCTCATTTTCTTTCCTCTTCTTACTCTTAATAGACGTTTCCCATCCATTAAAATTCACGCTGTATGTATAGTCGCTGGATGCGTTGACTCTTGATATCGAGCGGTGCTTGTGTGTACATCGACACGTCTTGACTCACGCGGTAAGGAGCTTGGTACGTATGCCCACACACACCTCTTTCGCTGATAGCGCAGAATGGATCGGCGCCGTCGGGGTTGGCCTATTGCTGGGAGCGTTTTTCCTGAATCTCTTTGGCTGGATGAAGAGTGATTCCAGGGCCTATCAAGCGCTCAACGCCATTGGGGCCGGGATCGCCTGCTATGCCTCGTATCTGATCGACTTCCTGCCTTTTGTTGTGCTGGAAGGAACCTGGAGCCTTGTTGCTGTCAGTGCGTTCATCCACAAACGAAAGGCGTGAACACGCCCCCCTTTCTTGCGAAGCCCTGGACTCTTACTCTACCATTTGGACGAAAGAGGATTGCCTATGGATGGAGGAGCCGCTGTAAGGCGGAAACGAGCCACATCGCGTTTTGTCCGCAACACCTTCCTGACCGGACTGCTGATTCTTATTCCTCTGGTGGCGACGTATTTATTGGTCGCTTTTTTGTTTGACCTCCTCAGCGGAGCCGGTGCGCCCATCATGCGGACCCTGTTTGGTCCGCTCCAGCGGATTGAAAGCTTTTGGTGGCTGGAGCCGATTACGCCGGTGGCCAATATTGTCCTGGCCCTGGCTATTATCTTTCTCTTGGGTCTGGTGGGCACGAATTTTATTGGACGACAGATTTTGGACGCGGTGAATACCTTGATCCTGCGCCTGCCCCTTGTGAGCAGCATCTATAGCGCAGTCAAACAAATGGTGGAAACCTTTCAGGGACCGTCCGGCAGCTTTCAGCGCGTCGTTCTCCTCCAATATCCGCGCCGGGGGATGTGGGTGATGGGGTTGGTTGCCACGGAACGGGACGACACGCTGGGACTCTCCTCTGCCCCGCAGCTACTCTCCGTCTTTATTCCCACTACACCAAACCCAACCTCAGGGTTTCTGGTTATGGTGCCGCCGGAGGAGGTGGTTGAAGTCGATTATACCGTCGAAGAAGCGTTCAAGTTCATTGTCTCTTCCGGCATTGTTGGCCAGCCCTTCGTCCTGAAAGAGGTGGTGAGTACTGATATAGCGAGCGTGCCAGACTTGGACGGTGAAAAAGAGGAAGGAGTTCATAGATGGACAAGATAGTTATCAAAGCCTGTCTGAATGGCGTGCGTGGTCGCGAGCAAAACCAGAACATCCCGTGGACGCCACAAGAAGTTGCAGCCGAGGCCAAGCGCAGCGCGGAGGCGGGCGCGTCCATCGTTCATATCCATGCCCGCACAAATGATGGTGGTATCAGCTATGATCCCGAGTGGTATGCGGAAGCCGACCGCCTGATTCGGGAACAGACCGATCTTATTATCAATCACACCACCGCGCGCATGCCAGATGCGTCGATTGATCAGGTATTACGCTATCTGCGTGAAACGCCTGACCCGGTTGATATGATCTCCCTCAACACCGGGAGTATCGCTATCAATACGCCGCTGGTGAATGGCACCCGACAAACGATGGCGCTTCCGAACTCCTATGAGGATATTCGCCAGACCATTCTTGTGTGTCGCGAACGCGGCATAGTGCCTGAGCCGACCGTCCTCGATACGGGTTTTTTGTCCAATGTCGCCCTGCTTGTAGAAGACGGCCTGCTGCCCATTCCGCACTACCTCCTGGTTGAGTTCTCAGGACGATTTGGTGCTGGCTTTCAGATCATGCCGGGCACGCCGCGCAGCTATGCCTATATAACGGACTGCGTCAAAGAGGTCTTTCCGAATGCCACCTGGATTGCCCACGGTATAGAGGACAGCGTCTTCACCATTGCCAGCCTGGCGATTACCACCGGCGCACACGTCCGGGTGGGTTTCGAGGATCGGGCCACCCGTATTGATGGCTCCGTAGCGAGTAGCAACGCTGATTACGTTTCGTGGGTGACCGAAGTCGCCCGGGCACATGGACGCGAACCAGCCACGCCGCAGGAAGCGCGGCAGATTCTTGGCGTACTGCACCATCCATAAGAAATCGTCCGGAAGGTAGCCAGAAGGTAAAGCGTATGACGACTCCGTATTATAAACAGCACTGGATTGAGATTGATGCGGCGCGCCTGTCGGTCTATGAGTCTTTATTGCGCTACGAGTCGCGCATGGAGCCGCTGCTGGCCCCGCTTGAGCTCCAGCCCGGCCTGTCTGTTCTGGATGTCGGCTCCGGTCCTGGCTCGACCACCCTGGAACTGGGGCGACGGGTCGGTCCCACAGGAAGAGTCGTTGGGGTTGATATTAACGCGGAGTTTGTCGCCCGGGCCGGTGTGAAAGCCCTGGAGGCCAGCCAGCCGCAGGTAAGTTTTCAGCAAGCCGACTTTCCTCCTCTGCCCTTTGATTCCGGGACGTTTGATCGGGTCTTGTGTAAAAACGTCCTCGAATACGTAGACTCTGCCCAGCAGACCGTCCAAGACATTGCGCGCGTCACTCGGCCAAGTGGAATCATTGTTCTCATAGATAGTGACTGGGAGATGCTCGCCCTGGATGTGAGTGACGAGGCGTTACACGACCGCGTGCTCGCAGCGATTACAACCACAGCCATGCGCGAGCCACGCATCGGGCGCAAGCTGCGCCGGCTGTGTACGCTCGCAAAGCTCCAAGACATCAGGGTAAAGATATTCGCCAGTCCAGATGTCAAAGGACACGCCATGCGTATGCTGGAGAATAACTGGTACCAGTACGCCTGCGACTCGGGCAAAGTGACCCAGGCTGAGGCAGACGCTTGGCGAGAAGACGTTCGTCTACGGCTGAAGAATGAAGAATACTGTTTTTGCTTGCCGCAGTTTGTGGTGTCTGCGCGGAAAGCAGGGTGACGAACAGGCCAGGGGAGAAAGCGAGGTAGTATTCCAGCTACCTCGCTTTCTGACTCATCACAGCGATTTACCGCTCCTGCCAGGGCATCTGCTTTTCAAAGGCATGACCGACACGTAAGAGGGTGGCGTCATCAAAATGGCGTCCGGTCAGCATGAGGCCGACCGGCAGACCGTCAACCTTCCCGCAGGGAACAGTGAGTGAGGGATGACCGGTCATATCAAACGGTGCCGTGTTGCCGAGCATATTCCAGCCGAATTGCAGCGAGTCGAGCGGCCCCATATTGGGAACATAGCGATGGGCCGTCATCGGCGTTGTTGGCATCACAAGGATGTCGAAGCGTTCGAGGATCTGATCATAGGCGGCCTGGAGGGCGCGTCGTTGGTTTTGGGCCTTGGCGTATAAACGGCCATAATAGGCTTGGTTCAGATAACTGCCGACCAGGGTCACAAACTTGGCTTGGTGGGGCAGGTCCTGAGCCTGGGCCTTGAGCGATTTGCCCAAGGTGTTCATCAGACTTTCATTGTATAACCCCTTCCAGTGGTAGCCGACACCGTTGCCATACACCAAAGCCGTCATCCCTTCAGCAATTAAGGCCCAGGTAATCCCACCGGCTTCAAGATGGGCCGGAATAGAGACTTCTTCCGCCTGCGCCCCAAGGTCTTGCAAGGCGTTGACGGCTGCGTGGACCTTTGTGTCAACATCCGGCTGTGACACGGGTGTCCCAAATCCCTCTTTGACGACCCCCAAGCGAAGACCCTGGATGCTCTGCCCCAGGACTTGCGTGTAAGGTTGCACCGGAACCTCGGATTGGCGTGGGTCAAGCGGATCTTTCCCCGCAATGACTTCAAGCAGCAGGGCGGTGTCTGCCACGGTCTCCGCCATCGGACCGGTGTGGTCAAAGGTGTTATCGATCCCGACGATACCCGTATACGGAACGAGGCTATGGGTCGGCTTGAGCCCTACGACACCGCACCACGAGGCCGGAATGCGAATGGAGCCACCCTGGTCCCCGCCGATAGTCAGGTCAATGTCAGTATACGACAGGGCGGCCCCGGAGCCGCCGGACGAACCGCCGGCCATATGGTCGGGATTATGCTGATTGCGGGTCGGGCCATAGGCGCTGGTATGACCACCACCCGAGAAGGCAAAATTGTCCATATTCAGGATGGCGGTAATCTCGCCGCCGGCATCAAGGATGCGGGTGATAATAGTGGCATCAATGTCCGGCACATAGCCGCTCAGCACCAGAGAGGCACACGTCATGGGAATACCAGCAATACTCACGTTGTCCTTAATGCCGAGGCGCTTCCCGGCCAGCTTGCCCGAAGGTGCGCCCTTGATGGAACAACGCCGGACTATGGCGTTGAGCGGGTCGTCCGCACGGCTCGGACGGCTACCGGGCTCGCGCTCACGATAGCGAATATCCGGCAGGTTCGCGGGCGCTTGGTCGAGTGCGTCCAGGGCGGCAAACATATCCGGCAGCATGGCTTCATACGCCTCGGCCTCTTCCGCACTCAACTCGAAGTGGTTGGCCTGAGCCAAACGGTGGAAGTCGTCTTTGGTCGGTTTACGCAGTGGCATAATATCCTCTCTTTCGTGACGTACTCTCTCCTTTGGATGGCATACCTGAGTAGACTTTGTCCAGTGGAAACGAACGAATCAAGGAATTTCTGCTGGATGGGCAGGCAGAGAGTATGCTAGAAAGCCGCCTAGCAGCGTATACTCACCGTCGCTCAAAAGGAGGTTCTCCATGCCATTGTCCCACATCCGCGTGATCGACCTGACCAGAGCCCGAGCCGGGCCGACCTGTGTGCGCCAGTTGGCCGACATGGGCGCTCGGGTGATAAAAATTGAGCAGCCCCAGGACGATGGTGAATGGGGCCGGCACGGCTTCGATTTCCAAAACCTGCACCGTAATAAGCGCTGTATGGTGCTCAACCTGAAGGACGAGCGCGGCAAGCGGATTCTGGAACAGCTCGTCAAAAAATCAGACGTGTTGGTGGAAAATTATCGACCGAATGTCAAAAAACGTCTTGGTATAGACTACGAATCTCTCCGGCCGCTGAACCCGCGCCTCGTCTACGCCAGCATATCGGGCTTTGGACAGACCGGGCCCTACAAAGATCGCCCCGGCTATGACCAGGTTGCCCAGGGAATGGGAGGGCTGATGAGCATTACCGGGCAGCCCGGAGGCGGTCCGGTCCGCGCCGGGATTCCAGTGGCCGACCTGAGTGCCGGGCTGCTGGCCGCCCAGGGTATTTTCGTTGCCCTGCTCGAGCGCGAACGGTCAGGAGAAGGCCAGTGGGTCCATACCTCACTGCTGGAAGCCATGGTTGCTATGCTTGACTTTCAGGCCACGCGCTGGCTCATGGGCAAAGAAGTGCCGCCCCAGGCCGGCAATAATCATCCAACCGTGATTCCCACCGGCACCTTCAAGGTCAAGGATGGTCACATCAATATTGCCACCACCAACCATATGTGGAAGCGGCTGTGTGAGGTGCTGGGTGATGCCGCCCTGGCCGAAGACGAACGGTTTTCCTCTCCGGGCAGGCGCTCGAAAAACCGGGACGCCCTGACCCCCATTCTTGAAGAGAAACTCAAAGACAGGACCGTGGACGAATGGATTGATACGTTGAACGCGGCTGGCATTCCGTGCGGTCCCATTCTGTCTATTGATAAGGTTTTTGACAATGAACAGGTCCGGCACCTTGGGCTCGCGCATGCGATTGAGCACCCAGTACTTGGGCCTATCCAGATTCTTGGTCTGCCGGTAACGCTGAGTCGGACCCCGGCCAGCATTCGCACGCCGACCGCGGAGAGAGGCCAGCATACGGACGAAATTTTGAGAGATCTGGGGGTGGATGAGGCAGAGATCGGGCAGCTTCGCAAAGACGCGGTAATCTGATTCCGTCGCCCTTCGACCAGGCTCAGGACAGGCCCTACTTAAAGGCGTGAAAGGTCAGTATGGTGAACGTCTCCCGCACGTGCGGGATTTTCTGGATCTGCTCGGTCACCAAATGTGACAGGTCCTCAAAGTCATCGACGTATAACTTGACCAGCAGATCATAGGCGCCCGAGATGGAATACGCCTCAGAGAAGCTTTCCAAATCGGTCACCCGATCCGCGACCTCGGCCAGGGTGCCCGGTTCCACTTTCATCATTAAGAAGACAGCGCGCATAGCCTTTCTCCCGATAGTGGTCAGAAGTCATGAAAATTGTACCAGGCGAGGCCGCTGAACTGCACCCCGCCTGGATTCCTCCACACGCGTTGGCTTACTGCATGTCGCCCATCAGGTCGAAATGCACTGTGCGGTGTGCGAAAAGCCAGCGATCGCCTTGTTTGACAAGCCGGTCCTCATAACGACCGGCAATACCGTTGACTAACGCACTCTCGCCTTTGGAGCGGACCACGACGATATAGCTCTTTGCGGTCGCCTGCTCTCCATCGACTTTGATGATTTCGTTCATCACACAATGCTTGAGCATGGGCGCGCCGTCTTTCATCGCCATCCGACCGGGAACGGTATCAACAAAAGCCCGTAGCGCCTCTTTGCCCGTATGCACACCAGCGACCTCTCCACCGTCAAAGACGCCATCCTCAGTGAACAAATCGACCCACTGGTTAAACTCGCCACCATCAAAATGATAGCAATAGTTTGCGATCGTCTCGTGAATCGCGTCCTTTTCTTCGAGTATAGATGCCATAGCACACCTCCTTCTGTTGTTTTGTTCGTGTGTCTCGTTTACTCTCCACAACGGTAGCGAATCCAGTAGTAATTTCTGACTATTTTGGCGTTCTGCTTGACGTCGTCTTGCTGCTGACCCTGAGTTTCCTCGGCTTTTTCTCCCTCATTGACCACCTGATAATTGGGGCAATCGCTCTCGATACTGGCTAATAATGTTGCTCTTACTTCCTGCTTGGGACGGCTCCCGAGCGGCTTCATCCCATCCCAATCCAGTTCAAAGCGGGCAAATTCCATGCGCTTGGCCCGAATTGGTGAGTCGGTTGCAGGCTTGGCACTCAGAAACGGCACCGAGAGCGTGGGAGTCTTCGTCGAACCGCACGCCATGATGAAAAGGAGGCCCGCAGTGAGGGTGAACCCTACCAGTTTTTGCATACGCCTTCCCTCTCTCGTCGTCCCGTATACCCTGCCTCGCAAATCACCACCACCAGGACAGGGAACGTATCATGCGCCGCTACCGTTCTGCCAGCGTCTTCCGGGGCGTGCGTCCATCCTCCGTTCGGGTGCCTTCTCCTCTCCTCTTTTTTGTTATAGTGAGAGGGGCGACAGCATATGGAAACAGCGCTCGAAAATATCCTGAATCGACTGTTGGAAGCGGAACGTGCGGGGCATGCGCTCCTTGATACGTTAAGCCAGACAACCGCCGAGTCGGGTCTCAAATCCTTATTTACCAGCTTCACCGAAGTTGAAGTCAGCGACGTGTCTATCCTGGAGGGACTCATCCGGCTGCACGGTGGAACGCCGTCTACGGCAATCGGAGATTTCGCGCAAAAAGTCCTCCGGATTGAGGATCTCCAGGGTCAGATTGACCTCCTGTCACGAGGCCAGGCGTGGGTCGCTCGCACGGTTGAACAAGCGCTCGATTTACAACCTCCTCCAGATATCGCAGCCTTTCTCAAGGAGATGGCAAATCGTCATCGACACAATGTGGAGTGGGCACGCGCGGAAGCCATACGGACCCTTGAGCCCTAAAACGACCCGGCGCCTGCCCCTCTTGCTGGGCGGCTTGATTCTTGTCCAATTGCTGAGCATGGAGGCGACCATTCCCCTGGATGCGGCCGTCTACCAATGGCTACAGTCGGCTCGGTCGTGTCATCTCGTCCAGCTTGGCATGCAGTATAAAGACTCTCCCCTCTGGTATCTGATTTTATTCGGCGGCTTGGGCATCTGCGTGCTTGGGCGGCAACGGCGTTGGACGGATATCGCCCACGCCTTACTCATTGTTTTGAGTGGGGCCTTTCTCTCGGAATTGCTGAAAACCGGGCTGGACCGCGCCCGGCCCAGCGCGCTGCCAGCGTGGCTCGTTGGTAATAGTTTCCCCAGCGGGCATGTAATCGGCGCGGTCCTCATCACTGGCACCTTGATTTTTTTCCTGGCTCGCAAAGATGTTCCCGTCTGGCTCAGGGTATGGGGCAGTGGGATTGCGCTCTGTCTGTCCGGCGTGATCATCTGGCAGCGGCTCTATCTCGGACATCACTGGGTGACTGATATCATTGGCAGCCTCCTCATTGCCGGTGCGCTGTTGAGTGTGGCGCTGCGACCGCCTGCCTTCTTGCAGTCCGCCCGTAATGTCGTCTCCCTGGGGCTCATCTCCCTGCTCTGCTATCAAATGTTCTATTTTTTCCCGCAGACACGGGTGCCTCTTCCCTCTGTCCGGTCTATCCGGACTGATCCACTTGCCGTGTTTGCTTTTGGGGAAAAAGCGCCACAGGAAGACTTCAGCGGAGCTTGGGGCCGGCATACCCAAGAGCCGCTTGGCCCAATCTCCTGGGCTCGGCAGGGCGACGCCCGCATTACCCTGACCGCCCCGCAAAGTGAGGGGACTGCCCTCCACCTTGTTGCCCGGCCATTTGTGAAATCAAAGGCATATACCTGCTTCCCGCTTGACATCATCGTGAACGGGCAGCTCGCCCAGCGCCTACTCCTGTATCGAGGCTGGCGTGAATACACCATTCCTCTTCCGAACGGCTGGATTCGTCCCGGAGACAATACCATTCTGTTCCGGACCGAGGAGGACTTCCCTATGGATGAGGCTGACCGGCGGACCATAGCTTTCCACTCGGTACAGCTCTTGTAAGGGTAATAATAGACTTGACTAACTCGCTTTTCATTTATCGAGCGTTATAGGTCTCTGGATTACCTCATTCACTGAATGCTTCCGCCAGTCTTCGGGCAGTTCTACACATCTATATTCTCCGCTGCCATCGGCAGCTTGGATTACCTTTTGCGCGCCTAGACAGTTCGCTCGATTACGGGTATTCCCGAACAGTGCAACCATATCCCACTCTTGCGTCTCAATGAAACTTTGCTTGTATAGGCCGAAATAAGGCTCAGGGTTCATAAGCACTTTACGCGCCTGTCTCGCCAGGTTCTCTTGGCGTTTGAAATCCATCATAATAGTAAAGAGTTTGTTTACATCTTCTAGCTTCATCTTACAGTGATCTACCAAATAGCTCACCAAGCGTTTCACATGGATTTCCTCTATCTCATCTCCCTTGTCCACCAACTCTAAGACTGCTCTATTCGGGTAATCGCACGGATCGTACCCGTTTCCGGGGGTGGGACTTTCCGCGTGAGATAATCCAGTGAGATATGCGGATAGGGCTACAATCAGCCCTACCATGAGCCTGAATGTACGATTGTCCATAGTTAACTCCTGTAACGAATGAGGCTGTTATTTTCGGCCTCGATTTTCCCGCTTCATGCCGCAGGGGTTGGTTCTCCAGTCAGCCCCTTGTAGGTCAGGCGCTTGCCAGCAACCGAACTGGCAACATGGTCGAAACGGTCCGGGTCTCTCCCGCCCCGTTCATTGAATCGGAAGGTTTGTTCATCCAGATATCGATGCAAGTGGAACGGCTCGAGGTCGAGGTCAACCGGTCTCCAGGACTCCCTTCCGGGTTTCGGCTAACACCAGATCGACGACAGAACGCAGGGCCTCTTGCTCGGTGTCTCCTTCAAGGAGGCGCAAGCGGAAATGGTCAAGCTGCCGGTCGGCGCTGCTCCCGTCACGAATGATGGCGAGCGCGTGGCGCATCTCGTCTTCGCAGCCCAGGGCGTGAGCGTCATCGGCGAGGGTTTCGATCAGTTGAGTCGCGTAGTCCTGGATGTCCTGCCGTCCGCCCCGGCCTGGATCGCCGAGGAAGGCGAGCACCCCGTAGCGCTGGGCGAGCCAGCGGTTCTCGGCAATGATCTCGGTGGGCGGTTCGGGGGGTAAGCTTCCCTCCCGGTCCTGCCGTAACAGGTGGTGAATCAGCGCCGCGTAGAGGGCCGCGATACATACGGCGTCGTCAATGAGCGGGCAGATGTCGCAGATACGCATTTCCACGGTCGGGTAGGTTTGTGAGGGGCGGATGTCCCACCATAATTCGCTCCCGCTGGTGATAAACTCCATGCGCTGGTAGTCGGCTATGAGCCGGTCGTACTCGGTCTGGGAATACAGTGGACCGGGCAGGCTGGTGCGCGGCAGAGCGCCGAACAGGTTGAGGCGGTAGGACTTGAAACCGGTCTGGTGGCCTGAATTGAATGGCGATGAGGTGGACAGGGCGTGGAGCAGCGGCAGGTAGCGCCGGAGCGCGGTCATGACCCGGATTCTCTCATCCGGGTCGCCAAAGCCGGCATGAATATGCATGCCGGCGATGAGCCCACGCCGTATACTCTCCTGAAACGTGATTGCGAACCGCTCGTAGCGCTCCTTGGGCGTGGTCATCTGTGCCCGCCACTCTGCGAACGGATGGGTCGAGGCGGCCATGACCGTGGCTCCGTATGCCTCCGCGGCCTCAATAACCAGCCGGCGAGTTTCGCACAGGGCGGCGCGCACCTCAGCCAGCGAGTGACAGACCTGGGTGTTGGTCTCGATCTGGGTCCGGAAAAGTTCGTGTACGACTTTGTGCGGTCCCCTGTTGCGCTCGCAGGTCTCGAAAATGCCGGGGTCAGGATCGGCCAGCAGGTCGCGCGAGACGGGGTCTACGAGAAAGAATTCCTCCTCAACGCCCAGCGTGAGGTCGTCCCAGGTCTTATTGCTGCTCATGTCGTTCCCCTGTTTTCTAATACCCCCCAAACCCCATATCGGTAGTGGCTTGGGCGTCCGGGTCGGTGCAGACATTGACTAAAGACGGTTTGCCGCTGGCAAACGCCCGCTCAATCGCGGCCTTGATGTCGGCCGGATTCTCGACATACTCCCCATAGCCGCCCAGCGCTTCGACCACCTTGTCATAGCGCTGATGACCCAGCTCGCGCCCGACATTCTGCCGGCCCTGTTTGTCGCCGGCCGTCATATACCCGGTCTGGCGCGAGGTGAAACCGGCGTTGTTCGAGACCACGACGACAATAGGAATGTTATGCCGAATGGCCGAGTCCATCTCCATGCCGTTCCAGCCGAAGGCCCCGTCGCCGGACAGGACCAGGACGGGTTTGTCCGGCGCTGCCACTTTGGCTCCGATGCCGAACGGCACGCCCACGCCCATACAGCCGTGCGGACCGGCATTGAGACTGCCGCCGGCTGCATACACCGGAATGGACTGGCGGGCAAAATTGAGGATTTCATGCCCGTCCACGACCAGAATGGTGTCGCGGCTGATTGTTTCGCGGACTTCCTTGCACAGGCGGAGCGGATGAACCGGGGTGGCGTCCGAGTGCAGCAGTGGAGCCGAGCGCTCCATATTGGTGTGTTGTTTGGCCGCAAGCTGGGCAACCCAGGCGGTTTCTTGATTGGGGTCGAACTGGCCGCCGGCCTCTTCCGTCAACTGCTGCAAGACGAGCTTGGCGTCGCCGACAATGCCGACGGCTACCCCCTGATTATGACCGATGGCTCTGCCATCCAGATTGACGTTGATAAATTTTGCCGTGGGAGAAAAACGGGGAGCGCGGAGAAACGACAGCATGGAGTTTGCCCTGGCGCCAATGACCAGCACCACGTCGGCCTCGCGAAAGGCCATCGACCGGGCCGCGGGAAAGGCGTGGGTATGGTCCTCAGGAATGACGCCGCGACCCTGCGGGGTGGTGAAAAAAGGAACGCCGGTGGCCTCGACAAACCGTTGCAGTTCCGCACTGGCTCCCGACCACAGGATGCCGCTGCCGGTTACAATGAGGGGTTTCTCGGCCTGGGCCAAGAGGGCAATGGCTTGCTTGACCAGGGCCGGGTCTCCGGCCGGCCGACTTTCGGTCCGATAATTCTCCGGCCAGTAGACTTTCTCTTCGTCAACCTTATGGGCCAGAATATCGCCCGGTAAATCGAGATACACTGGGCCTTTCTTGCCGTCCATGGCCTCACGAAAGGCGATGCTGACATACTCGGGAACCCGCTGGGCCATATCAATACGATAGGCCGCCTTGACCACAGGCTTCATCATGGCGACCTGGTCCATCTCCTGAAAGGCATCAAGCGTGGTCGCCCGCATGGGAGCGGACCCCCCAATGGCAATAATCGGGGCGGAATCCGCCCAGGCGTTGGCCAGTCCGGTCACGGCGTTGGCCGTGCCGGGACCGGACGGCGTGATACAGATGCCGGGCTTGCCCGTAACGCGGGCGTAGGCGTGGGCCATCATGGCCGCGGCCTGTTCGTGGCGGACATAGATGCCCTGCATGCCCAGGTCGAGACAGGCCGCGGCGGTGCCGCTGGTCGGCCCGCCCATCATAAAGAAAATGGTATCGACGTCTTCCCGCTTAAAACCCTGTGCAATAAGTTCTTCGCCTCGAACGGTGCCCATGATATTCCTCCTTTTTTTCCAGCTTCTCTGTTTTCTCTACCATATCCGCCCCGGCCATGCGGGCTTAACCCCACTCGAAACCTGCCCGCAGATAATAGAACCCACCGTTATACCCATACGGCGAGACGACTGGGTATTTCATGCCATGGCGGCCGGCATACTTGTTTTTGGTCGGATACGTATCGAACAGGTTTTGCGCGCCAAGCGCCAGGGTCACGCCGTTGAACGCGCCACTGAAAAAAGTATAGGACGCCTCCAGGTCAAGCAGGGCGCGCGCGTGGGCGTGGACAGGGTTGGTGGGCCTGAATATCGGGAAATCTTTGAAATCGTCATAGTAGTGGAGCCGGGTGAGCAGCCGCCACGGTCCCCAGCTATGGTCTGCACTCAGCGTGAAGCGGAACTCGGGGTCGGTGTTCTCGATTTGGGCGGCCCGCAGGTCATTGGTGATTTGCGGGTTGCGCTTATCGACCTTGGTATTATTCCAGTTGCCGGCAAAGGTGAACATGGTAGAGCCGGCCCTGCCGCCGAACCACTCCATAGGGTAGGTTGCCACGACATCAAACCCCTGGGTCGTCGTGCCGAAGTCGTTGTTGAAGTAGCTGACCTGGCCGCCCACAATGTTTATACTCGCGGCGGCCAAGGCGGCTTTATCCGCCTCGGTGAGGAGGAAATTCTGGCTTAACATAATCCGGCGGCGCACCTCCATATTATAGTAGTCGGCGGTGACGGACAGGTTGCCGAGCGTGATGACCGCGCCGAGGCTGAAGCTGGTTGAGTGTTCAGGGCTCAGCGGCTTGCCGCCCTTCTGTTGTGCAATCGGGTCGTTGCCCGACAGCACATAGGTTAAGTTCAGTTCGCCGGTTTCGGCATTGAGGCTTGAGGTTATATTCCGATAGTTGGCCTGCCCGACGGTTGGTGCCCGAAAGTTCGTCCCGATGGAGCCGCGCAGCGCCAGGTAGTCGTCAAGCAGACTCCACCGGGCGGCCAGCTTGCCATTGAGAGATTCACCGATACCTTCATGGTGCTCAAACCGACCGGCGGCGGTGAGTAACACATCGGTCAGGATATCGGCCTCCAGGTCGAGATACGCGCCGAAACTGTCCCGGCTGGCCTCGGTCGCCTCCTGGGGCGACGTGCCTGGGTGGCCGGAGACCGCGACCGCGAGACCCTGTCGGGCCAACATGTCGTCACGGAAATAGGAATCCGGCTCCCCGGTTCCGCTCTCAAAGGTTTCTTCACGGTACTCCAGTCCGAAGGCCACGTTCAGCGGAGAAGCGAACAGGCCGATGTCGAATGGCCGGGAGAGATCCAGGTTGAATATCTTGTCCCGCTCCTCGTACGTACGGGTTCTGTAACGGGTTGGAATCGCTGACTTGGAGCGGATCAGATTTGGATTCACGCTGTTCCTGAGGTAGGTGTCCATACGGTTCTGACCGAACCCGGCGCTCATATCGTAGTGCCAGCCGTCCAGCAGAGTGAGGGTGCTGCGCAGGCTCCCGCGCAGGCCGAAGACGAGGCTCCAGTCGTTCACCACACCCCGGAACCGGGGTGTGAACCCGCCCGGAAATGCCTGGGCCAGGGCGTAGCAGTCATCCTGGCCCATCAGCGGGTCCAGAGCGACCGGGCCGTGCGTCACATAATCGTTCGCCGTGATCGTCGGGCAGTTACCGGACATCCCGTCTGCGGACAGGTCGGCGACCAACAACTCATTGCCATTCGCGAACACACCGGGAAAACTGGCCGGATTGCGCCAGTAGAACGTGTCTTCAATCTCGCGCTCCGCATAATTACCGAAGGCGTACAGCTGATGGTCGTCGCCGAGGTCCAGGCCGAGGTTGCCGAAGAATTTATAGTCGTACTTCACGTCCGGCGCGCCCCAGGGCTGGGCCGCGGACCTGCGAATAAAGGCGTTGCCGTGCTCGACCATGCGGCGGGCATCGTCGCGCTGCACGCTGCGGTTGGTCGAATCCGCGTTGGTGAACTCAAAGCTGAAGTTGGCAAAGCCGGCCTCGGTCAGCGGCACGCCGATGTTGGCCGCGACATTCAGCCGGTCGCCGTCGCCGTGGTAGAATTGCCCCAGATTGGTCTCCAGGCTGCCGCCCTCAGGTGCGTCGCGCAGCACGAAATTCAGCACCCCGGCCACCGCGTCAGACCCATACTGCGCGCCGGCCCCATCGCGCAGGACCTCCACCCGTTTGAGGGCGATGGACGGGATGGAGGCGATATCCGTCCCATGCGAACCGCTCGCCAATCCATAACTCCAGCGGGTAATCGCGGAGGAGCGGTGGCGGCGTTTGCCGTTGACCAGCACCAGAGTCGAGTCCGGTGGCAGGCCGCGCAGCTTGGCCGGGCGGACCAGGGCGGCCTCAACACCGATGCCATACTGAAAGACCTTGTAGGATGGGACGGTCGCGGACAACAGGTCGTTCATATCCGTGGTGCCGTAGTGCTTGAGACTGTCACCGTCAATGACGTCCACCGGCACGGGCGAATCCGCCGCGGAGCGGCCCGCCGAGCGGGAGCCGACTACCCGGATTTCCTCAAGTCCGACGATCTCTTCTGCCTGATCGGCCGGCTGCGCCCCGACCGGCAGTGAGCCTATCAAGACCAGGAGCAACACCAGCAAGAGTAAACGTGTCCAGCATCTCATATCTATTGGAAGGACACGTTCACTCTTGAGGCCGTATTGTCCTGATTTCCTCATACACTGCTCTTGCCCGTCTGTTCCCTCCCTCTGTAAGAATGACCGTGACCCGTGCCTCACTACCACTCAAAGCCAGCCCTGAAATAATAGAACCCGCCATTGTAGCCATACGGCGAGGCGACTGGGTACTTCTGTCCGGCATCATACTCATCACGATGCACCCGTCCGACCTTGGTCGGATATGTGTCTAACAGGTTGTCCACTCCGGCGGCCACGATCAGCCCGAAGTCGAACGTGTATGACGCTTCCAGATCGAGTAGCGCTCGGGCCTTGGGGCGGAGGGAGGGGTTGATCTTGTAATCCTGATACGGCTCGGTGAATTGGTCGTAGTAATGCAGCCGCAGAAGGCCCCGCCACGCTCCCCAGGTATGGTCCGCCATCAGCGAGAAGCGGAATTCCGGCTCGATCCCCTCGACCTGGACTTTGCGCACCGAATCGATGACCTGCGCGTCAATCGAATCGAGATTGAGTTTGGTGTCGTTCCAGTTGCCGGCGAATGTCAACATGGTCCTGCCGTAGCGGTCGCCGAACAACCGCAGGGGATAGGTCGCCACGAGATCGACCCCTTGGGTGTAGGTCTCGAACGCGTTGGCGAAGAACTTCACGGTCGTCACGCCACGATTGTCGACGCCCCGAGCCGCCAGGGCGGCGATATCTTGAGCGGTGATGCTCTGGGGGGCGGTCAGCCCAACCCGGTTTCTGACTTCTATGTTGTAGTAGTCCAGGGTGACGGACAGCTCGCCGAAGGTAAGCACCGTGCCGATGGAAAAGGAGAAGGAGGTCTCGGGCGTGAGCGGCTTGGCCCCCTTTTGTTGCGCAATCGGGTCGCTCGCCGGCAGCGTGGGCTGCTCGGTGAGGACGCCGTTCTCGTCAAGGCCGAAGGTCGTATCCCGGTAGATGGCCTGTCCCACGGTCGGGGCGCGAAAGCCGGTGCCCAGCGAGCCGCGCACGGCCAGGTACTCTTCGAGCAGATCCCAGCGGCCGGCCAGTTTGCCGTCCAGGGACTCGCCGATGCCTTCGTGGTGCTCGAAGCGACCGGCGGCGGTGAGCAGTACGCTTTCGATGACGTCGGCCTCCAGGTCGAGATACGCACCAAAGCTGCCCCGATTGGCCTCTATGGCATTCTCCGGCCGAATGCCGGGATAGGCCTGGCCGCCGATGTCGAACCCCTGGGCCGCCAGACCATGCTCCTTCCGTTGTCCGTCGCATTCTCCCTGGTCGTCGATGCACCAGCCGTTTTTCTCGCCGGCTTCGATCTCGTACTCTTCCTCGCGGTACTCCAGCCCGAAGGCCACGTTCAGCGGAGAGTAGAAGAGGCCGGTATCGAACCGCCGGGAGAGGTCGAGGTTGAAAATTTTGTCCCGCTGCTCATAGGCGCGCGCAAAGTATTCCGTCGGCATGGCGTCTTTGAGACGGAGAAGTTGCGGGTTGACGTTGTTCCATATGTAGTACGTGGTTCTGTGCTGGCCGAACACGGCACTCATGTCGTAGTTCCAGCCGTCGAGCAGCGCGGAAGCGCTCTGCAACGTCCCGCGCAGGCCGAAGGTGATGCCCCAGTCTCGGACGCCGCCGCGCATCCGCGGCGTGAACCCGCCTGGAAGATTCTGGGCCAACGCGTAACAGTCCGGGTTGCCCTGCAGCGGGGCCAACGCGGCCACGCCGTTTTGCGCAAATTCGCTCCTCGGGATGGTTGGACAGTTGCCGGACCTTCCGTCAGGCGACAGGTCGGCGACCAGCACATTCCCACCATCTTCATAGACCCCGCCTATCGAGGCCGGAGACCCATAATGGGCAGTTGGCGAGCGGAAATACCACGAATCCAGAATCTGGCGTTCGGCCCAGTTGCCGAAGGCGTAGGCATGGTGAGAGTCGCCGAGGTCGAGACCGAAGTTGCCGAAGAATTTATAGTCGTACGGCACGTCCGGCGCGCCCCAGATCATCGCCGGGGATTTGACGGGCAGACCCGCTTCTCTCAGCGACTTCTCCGAGTCGAGCGCATAGCTGCGGTCGGTCGAGTCCGAGTTGGTGAACTCGAAGCTGAGGTTGGCAAAGCCGGCGTCGGTCAGCGGCAGGCCGACATTGGCCGCCGTGCTCACCATGTCGCCGTCGCCCTGATAATACTGGCCCCAGCGAGCTTCGACCGTCCCGCCCTCGGGCGCGTCGCGCAGCACGAAATTCATCACCCCGGCCACCGCGTCGGAGCCGTACTGCGCGCCGGCGCCGTCGCGCAGCACTTCCACCCGTTTGAGGGCAATAGACGGAATCGAGCGAATGTCAGCGCCGTGCGCCCCCTGCGCCTGCCCAAAGGTGAAGATGCTGATGGCGGACGAGCGATGGTGGCGTTTGCCGTTGACCAGCACCAGGGTCGAGTCCGGTGGCAGCCCGCGCAGCTTGGCCGGGCGGACCAGCGCGTTGGCGTCCCCAATGGCGTGCTGAGAGACGTTATAGGATGGAACAGTCGCGGCCAGCAGATTATTCAGGTCGCGGACGCCGTAATTCTTGAAGTTTTCGCCGTCAATGACGTCCACCGGAACGGGTGAATCCGCCGCCGAGCGGCCTAGCGACCGGGAGCCGACCACTCGGAGTTCCTCCAACTCCAGGGGCTGCTGTTCCTGCTCGACCTCCGGCGCGTCAGCCTGCCCCGCGTCTTGTGCCGTGGCCAGCGGCACACTCATTAAGACCACGAAGGACACCACGAGTCCGCATTGCCATCGCACCAATTTTTTCATATCAGCTCCTCCTCCCATGTTGGGCCTCACGATTGACATAAACAGTATGGTGCATGTCTTCTCGTAAGAACTGGCAACCATGCCGCTCAAGATGGCGAACCAAGTCGCAGCGTTTCATTCGCTTGTGATAGACAATGGCTCACGGATAACCTCACGTCCTCGGATGGTCTCTGTCCGCAAGAGTGCGATTTGCCTCTCCTGTGTTGGTATATACATGCAGAGTGCATATCTTTAAACACCGTTATCAATTCTCTGCTTATAAGGAGGCCCTTCCCTGCTTCGCTCAACAATGCTTGCCTAGCAGATGTTTCACCTCTTGGACCATCCATTCCACACGATCCTTCCCCCAGAATCGTTTCCCATCAACCACCCACGTTGGCACTCCAGGCCCCTGGTCTTGGTCAAATGTGTTTAGTGCCTCTTGGGCTGTTCGCTTCGCCTCTTCGTCGAGTGCTCGTCGTAAGAGATGATTTGCATCAAGGCCGACTGACCGGGCAGCGTCGCGAATAACACTCTCATCGTTTACATCCCGTCCTTGAATCCATGCTGCCCGGAATAAGGCACGATCGAAATCCTCTTCTCGGCCCGTACCGACTGCGGCGTAGTAGGCTCGGGCGGGTAGTTCCTCACGCCCGAGCGTCGACTGACGCCACTGCGTTGCACGCTCTTTAAATACACCAGGAGCCAGGAAGTGAAGCCTGATCCCATAGCGTTTCGCCCAACGTGCACAATCTTCACGATGATACGCGCTCTTCCGAGGCGGTTCTTGACTGCCGATCAGGTCCGCTACTCTCACCCCACGGTCATGCGGGATAAAAATAGGTCTGCGTTCAATTTGGACAGGCAGACCGACCAGTTCCCGGTCTGCCAGCACCACCCCCAGATACGAATTGGGCGAATGATAGATTGTATAATTGGTAACAGTCAGCATGTCGGCTTTTTAAGGTTCAATGGGATACAGCGTCAGCGGTGTTGCTCAACCAGTTATCATCTCACTACCTTTTTCTGCGACGCCCACTCTTCTGCGGTCAGTGCCCACCGCTCGTGATCGCGCCAACGTCCCGCCACTTTTAAGTAACGGGGCGAAAACCCCTCTTTCCGAAACCCGAGCCGTTGTACCAGATGAAGGGAAGCAGCATTATCCGGCTGGATGTTGGTCTCTAGCCGATGGAGCCGTAGTCTACGAAAGGCGTAGGAGATCACCGCGCGCAGCCCCGCTGCCATATAGCCCTGTCCGTGGTGCGGGACAAAGGCATAATAGCCCAAATACCCCGAGCAGAACGTTCCCCGGACAATTTCGTTAATATTGATGACCCCCGCAAGTTCATTCGTCTCGGTCCGTACCCAGTGGCCCACATAGGCAGGCTGTTCGAGCCGCTTGAGATAGGCTTCAAACGCTTCGACCGTCCGCGGAGGGGTCGCCCAATGACCGTGCAGCTGTCGGCTTCTGGACACCGCGGCCAAAAATTCGTCTCGGCGCCGCCGCGATGGCCTCTCAAGAATGTCTTTCACAGTGAGGGTCTCCCGTCTTGTACGTCACTCTGAATTATTTCTTGCCCGCAGCAAGCGAAACCGTGTAAGACACAAGCATACTGGAGATAAGAGATCAAAAGGAGGAGCACGATGGCAGGCGTATTAGCGGGAAAAATTGCATTGATTACCGGAGCCGGTTCAGGGATAGGGCGCGCCTCGGCCCTCGCCTTTGCGCGAGAGGGCGCAACCGTGGTGGTCAGCGATATCATTATTGACGGGGGTGAGGAGACCGCCCAACTCGTTAAGGCGGCGGGAGGAGAAGCCCGCTTTCTTCAAGTCGATGTCTCCCAAGCCGCTGAGGTTGAGGGGCTCATCAGTCAGATCGTCGAAACGTACGGACGCCTTGACTGTGCTTATAACAACGCGGGGATTGAAGGGGAAAACGTGTTGACCGCCGAAACCAGCGAAGAGGGCTGGGACCGCACTATGGCGATCAACCTCAAAGGTGTCTGGCTGTGCATGAAATATGAGATTCTTCAGATGCTCAAGCAGGGCGGCGGGTCTATTGTGAACACCTCCTCGGCCTATGGCTTGGTGGGTGGCTACCGCCTGCCGGCCTATATCACCAGCAAGCATGGCGTGGTCGGGATTACGCGCGCGGCGGCGTTGGAATACGCGCAGAGCGGTATCCGCGTAAACTGTGTCTGTCCGGGCGCGATTGAGACGCCCATGGTCAGTCGGCTGACCGAGGGTCAGCCCGAGATGGCCGACAAGATCGCAGAGATGGAGCCGGTCGGCCGGATGGGCCAGCCAGGAGAAATCGCGGAAGCCGTGGTTTGGCTCAGCTCAGACGCGGCCTCCTTTGTGACCGGTCACACCATGTCGGCGGACGGCGGCTGGTTGGCCCAATAGTCCCCGTTGATCTCAGGAAAAGACGTAGACGCTGTGGAGAGTCGAGTTAGCGGAGCGTAACTCGACTCTCCATATTGTTAGACAGTATCCTCAACAGAAAAGTGAAACTGAATACGCCTACCGTCTCGGCCTTGAACCTTCCACCTTTGGAGTAGCTCGCCCACAACGGCCTTGATGCACGATTCCCAGAATTGAACGGCGGCAGAGTTCTGAGTGTGGACTTGTAATTCCCACTTCCCAGGAAACCGCCTCCAGATCGCACGGACTGCACGCCGTCCAATGCCGAGGCGTCGACTCTCAGGCTTGATGTAGAACTCCGCGAGTTGATAGACGGCGGACTTTGTAGAGGTCGGGTCTCGAATGAGGGCAAACCCTACGGAATGGCCTCCGTACTGAATGATGAATGCGTACCGACCGGGCTCGGACCAATAGGCGTCGAGGTACGGGTAAGAGGCAGAGTTGGTCGCGCCACTGGGAACATCTTGATAGCTGCCGAGTTCGAGCAGGTATTCGTCGAGTAGCGAGTTTATCAGGTCAGCATCCGAACTGTCCGCTACCACGAGTTCAGTCTGCATATAAGACAGAACTCCTACTTCCTTTGAATGGCTTTATGTCCCCCTCATCCAAACCGCATGCGTTGATACTGGAGCTTATCCAGGAGAGCTTGCATTGGTTTGTTTGATTCACTGTGGGAACATAGTAAGTTCAGATGGATTCACTCTACGCTACACTCTTTGTCATGACGATACACCGGATCTCTACCCCCGGCTCGAGTTGGTGCCTGGCTTCTCGCTGAGGCTCGAAGCCCGCCGCTTTGTAGAACGACACTGCGTTCAATGAAGCATCGAGGCGGAGTACCTTCACTCCCTGCACCTTCGCTCGCTCCTCCAGTGTGCATAATAGCTGAGTCCCAATCCTTTGCCTGACTATCCTGGGGAGGACGTAAATCGCTTCGACCTCGCCACTGGACAGGTAGAGCTGCCCAAACCCGACAATCGTCCCGTTGTCTTCGGCCACAAAAAGTTCGCGTGACTGAATGACCATCTGGTAGCTGGAGGGCTGGAGGCGTCCTGCCCACGCCTCGATTTCTTCTGGTGCGTAATGACTCTTGCAAGTCTCACGAATCGCTTGGGTATGGACGTGCCAGATCCCTTTGCCATCTGTCTGTTGAGCCCTACGAATCGTATACATGCCTATGCTCTCGCTCTTCTTCTCATTAGTTCACATAGCCCTTTCAGCCACCTTCCTTTAAGGCCCGGTAGAGAAGTTATGCTGAATGCGCCGACCGGCCTTGGCTTGTATATCACGCATCTGGGGCACCTCGCATATGGCCGCCTTAATACACGATTTCCAGAACTGAACGACCGCAGAGTTCTGGGCTAGACTGTACTACCCCCTATTTGCTGTTTCACGGCACCCACGTTCGCTTTCGCAAGAGTCAACACTGGGCGGAAACCAAGCTGATGCCATGTACCTTCAGCTTCCCCATTGCCTACCACGTAGTCAAGCACGAGGACTTCAATGTCGAACCGCTCAAAGAATGCCAGTAACTCCTTCATCAGGGCACGACAGATACCCTGGCGGCGCCATGAGGGCTCAACCCACACATCATCGATGCGTCCCGCCTGTGCGGGGATGAGATCCTCGCGCCGCGTAACCCTTCCCAGAGCCATACCAATGAGTTCTTCTGTGCCCTGCGCTTGCGCAACTACTATGTGGGCGTGGGTATCCGCTATAGCCTCTCGATATCTTACGGGAAAGGCAGCGATGCCTTGTTCGCTCAGCGGCAGTAGCTCAGGATTCGCGCGAGTCATATGCTCCTGCAGACTGAAGCGCATGGTCGCAAGGACCTCAACGTCCTCAGCAGTCGCCGTGCGTATGTGCCAGTCTGTTGGTTGGTGGGTAGTCATGCTCTTAGCTACGAACAGAATACATGTGACTCGCAACGGTTAGGTTGCCATTTATGTTCGCTCGGCAACCCATATAAGCTCGCTTCCCTCCGTCACTTCCTCCGACCTGTCAAAATCTCCATATACTTTCCACTTCTGAAAGCCGGCAAGTCGGAGAAGGAGCTGGAATTCTTCTTTATAAATCCAACGTAGCTTCATAGGCACGTCATACGTGCGATCCCCCTCTGAGAATCGCCAGAGTATGTGTTGCTCCTGGCGCACGACATCGTTCTCCTGTTTACAGAAAAGCCGAATCGACCCACCCGCCTCTGGATTCGTAAACTCTTTAATAAATTCAAACTGCTCTGCTGGACCTGCGCTGGCAAGAAGATGCTGTAAGCTCGGGTTAAAGAAGTTCAGGAGAAATTTTCCTCCCTCTCGAAGATGGGAATAAATGTTTCGTAAGCACCGTATCTGCTCGTCTTGAGACAGTAGGTGTAAGAAAGAGCGCGCTGGAATATAAATCCCGCCAAACTTCAGGTCATAACTGAAATCAACCATATCCTGCTGTGAAACTCTCGCTCGCACCTCTTGCTGTCCCAATACGTCAGCCTTACTGAAGAGAGAGTCCAACATTTCCTGCGACATGTCGAACCCATAAACATCGAAGCCTTCCTGGAGCAGTTCAAGGAAGATCATCCCATTCCCGCACGCCACCTCAAGAACCGGGCTTGCACACTGCCTCAGCTCAGCGCGATAGAATGCAAGCTCCTTCTGGTGTCGACCTTGATTAAACTGGTCGTATATCAGAGCCCACTGTTTGCTGCGGTAATTCCCATCCATTTCACCCAAACCGCACCACGGTCTCCGGGCCGCGATCCCTACCCCTTCTTCACACGCTGATAGGCATCCCGGAGTCTTCCTCGGTGTGGAGGTGTCGGTTTAGCCCCCGACCCCTCCCTAACTTTGTGAGACAGTGTCCTCAACAGATATTGTTCTCGTATAAATCTGCGATGGGAAAGCACAGCCCGTAGTCGTCCCACATCAGGTTTCCATACTCTAGAGTAAAGTCGGCAAACTTCTCTGGGTCGAGGTAGGCACGAATCAAAGGGTTGTGTGATGTACGGAGAAACGGCTCAAAGTTGATGGCTCGTTCAGCCCCATCGCTAAAGGACATCTTCAGCGTGTAGGCTGACACCTGCTCAACTCGGACTATATCGATTACTTTTCCTTCAGAGAGCTTCATCTGATCCTCTGAGTAATCGTCTGGGCTGTGATCGGCTTGTGAAGAACGAAATAATCTATCCATTTCTGCACTATCTCCTCTGCATACCGCTCAATCACGGTCTGGAAGTTTTTCAACTCCGCCTTGCTCAGCGGCCTTCTTCCTTTCACCGAGGAATACACAATCTGGACCACTTTACCGTCTTCTACGATGATCTCCGCTTTACTTTCCCGACCTTGACTTTGGCCATGTACGTGAATCGGCTCATGCTCGTTTGAGTAAAACAAGACAATAATTCCAAAATACTCATAGAGCTTGGGCATCTGCTAAAGATTTTGCCAGTCAGCCAGCGTAGCTGCAAGGCGTTTTCACGTTGCCCATTCTCACTTTCGCTCCTGCTGGTTCCGACCGTAATAAAACAGGTCATCTATACAGAGCCCACTCGCTTCATCCAAACCGCACCACGGTCTCCGGGCTATGCGCTACGACAGAGACAATCTGCCAGCGGTCGTCGGTCTTGCGCAGGGTGTAGGTTGCTCCCAATCGTTCCAGCTCTTCCCCGGTCTTGGTGTAGCGCACGGCGAGACCGCTGAGGAGCGCGATACGAGCCGTCATCTCTTTGATCTGAATGTTCGTGACTTCGCTTCGCCCATAATTCCGGCCTTTGAGGTCTTGGATAATCTGCGCAAAGAGTTTTTCAATCTCCGCCTCGCTTGAAAGCAGAGTCACGCCCTGGTCCGCGATAAACAGACACGGGGCACGGTAAAAAGGTACCATCGCCTTTGCGTCACCCGTATGAAAGGTGTCGAGATAGCTGGCGTAGAATTGTTGAATGTCCTCGTGTTGATTTGTCATTGTCATAGGACTCCTTTCTGTATGTAACGTTGCACCCTTTACCACCTGTACCGAGCCGGATACAAGCCAGAGCAGAATGAAGCCGCCGCCGTTTGCCTATCACGCGCCGACGCAGCTTGACGAAGCGCTCGCTCTTCTGGAGCACTATGGAGACGACGCAAAAGTATTGGCCGGCGGGCAAAGTCTGATGCCGCTGTTGAATTTCCGGCTGAGCTATCCGTCCGTCCTGATCGATATCAACCGCGTGGCAGAGTTATCGTATTTGCGGCAAGAGAACGGACAGGTCCGCATCGGCGCGTTGACCCGCCAGAGAGCGATTGAATTTTCGGAACTGGTGCGCCGCCAGCTTCCGCTGCTGTATGAGGCGACCATGTTGGTCGGTCATCTTCCCATCCGTACACGCGGCACCATCGGCGGCAGCCTGGCCCATGCCGACCCCGCGGCGGAATATCCCGCTGTCGCATTGGTTTTAGGCGCTGACCTGGTTCTTCAGAGTCCGGGGGGACAGCGAAGTATCTCCGCCGAAGAATTTTTCGTGAGCTATCTGACAACCGCTCTCGCTCCGAACGAGGTCGTCACCGAAATCCGCTTTTCACCCGCTCCGCCAACAAGCGGTTGGGCGTTCGAAGAAGTTGCCCGGCGGCACGGAGATTTCGCCCTTGTTGGCGTTGCCGGCGTGATTGATGCGGATGGCGAGCAGTGTCGGACCGCGTGTCTGACTGCCGCTGGAGTCGGGCCAACTCCAATCCGCCTGCGTGCCGCAGAGGATATCCTGGTGCAGGAGGGCGTGACTGAACAGGGCATTCAGCGGGCGGCAGCCAAGGCTGCCGAACTCGTTGAACCCGATAGCGATATTCACGCCTCCGCAGATTTTAGGCGTCATCTAATCGAGGTGCTGACCCGTCGGGCGATTCAGCGGGCATTCGAGCGCGGCCGGGAGCGCAGGGCATGAGCGAGCCGAACGAACACAGCCAGGCGAGACCGATCACGCTCCGCGTAAACGGCACGGAGCACCGGGGGCAGGTGGAACCACGTAAACTGTTGGTCGATTTTCTGCGTGAAGACCTGGGCCTGACCGGCTCTCATGTCGGCTGTGAGCACGGTATCTGCGGGGCGTGCACGATTCTCATCAATGGCGAAGCTGCCCGCTCGTGTCTGATGCTGGCCGTTCAGGCCGATGGCGCGGAGTTGATGACCGTTGAGGGCTTGGCCCCTCAAGCGGGCGAGCCGCCCGCGCTCCCAGGAAAGACTGGCCAACTCCATCCCCTACAAGCAGCCTTTTGGGAACACCACGGCCTCCAGTGCGGGTTCTGTACGCCGGGGATGCTCATGACCGCGTATGATTTGCTCCAGACAAACGCGACGCCGAGTGAGGAAGAAATCCGCGCGGGCTTATCCGCGGTGCTGTGTCGCTGTACAGGCTATCAGGGGATTGTTGAGGCAGTTCAGGCCGCGGCGGAGACGCTCAGGGCTCGGAGAGAGGGGGAGTGATGGAGGACATCTATTTGACAGGAGAGCAGGAAAAACGGCAACGCGGACGATGGGAGAGCTGGGCTACCCTCCTCCTTCTGCTCGTGCTCAGTGGTCTTGTCCCCTATGCGTATATGCAATTAGAGGCGCGCCTCACGGCCCTCGAACAGGCGCGGTCCGCTATCGAGCAGGGGGAAAGCAATGGCTGCGAATGGCAGCCATTGCTTCTGGCCCGAAACAACGGGTCTCAAACCTGTCCTACGGGCACCTATGTCAAAGGAGTAGGCACCTACTACAACGACGGCTTCCGGCAGTCCTATCCCCTCCAGTATCGGTTGTACTGTTGTGCGCTTGTGTCGGCATCGGCAGAAGAATAGGCAATTTGATGTGTTGAGTTGAGGAAGTAGAGTGGAAGAATTCACTCCAAAGTTCATTGGTGCGCGGGTGAAGCGGCGGGAAGACCGCCGCCTGCTGACCGGCCAAGGCGCGTATGTGGATGATCATTACCCGCCGGGCCTGCTCCAGGCCGCCTTCCTGCGCAGTCCGTATGCGCATGCGCGGATTACCCAGCTCGATACTTCGACAGCACAGACACATGAGGGCGTTGTCGCCGTTCTCACAGGAAAAGACCTTGTCCCCTTGGTCAAACCGGTTCGCGCCGCCTCAAAAATGCGAGAGTACAAAGAGACCAGCTTCCCGCCCTTGGCCGTTGACAAGGTACGGTATGTCGGGGAAGCGCTCGCCGTCGTTATCGCGGAAAATCGCTATCTCGCCGAAGACGCACTTGAAGGGATTCGCGTCGAATACGACCCGCTGCCGACCGTGGCCAACGTGCAGGCCGCAGCCCAGCCCGACGCGCCCGTGCTGCACGATGAAGCCGGGAGCAATGTCCTCTTGGCACGCGAGTTTGCCAGAGGCGACGTTGAGGCGGCACTCGCCGGTGCAGCCGTGCGGATACGTGATCGGTTCCGTTTTCGGCGACACGCCACCGTGTGCATGGAAAATCGTGGCTGTCTGGCTGACTATCATGCCGGGACGGGAGAGCTGACGCTGCGCTCCGCCACCCAATGTCCGGGCTTGCTCCGGGATGCGCTGGCCGACCTGTTGGACATGCCCGAGCATTGTATTCGCGTGGTCGCCGCCGACGTGGGGGGCGGGTTCGGGGCCAAGTCTTCACTCTATCCCGAAGAGATTGTCCTGTGTACGGTCGCCCGCCTGCTGAAACGACCGGTAAAATGGATTAGCGACCGCCAGGAAGACCTCAAGACATCGACGCAGGCCTGGGATGAAATCGTGGATGCCGAACTGGGCCTCCAGGCCGACGGCACCATTATTGGTCTCAGAGCGGATGTGACAACGGATATTGGCGCATACTCCATTTATCCCTGGACGGCCACGGTTGAGCCGATCCAGACCATCAGCTTTCTGTCCGGCCCGTACCGGATGCCGCACTATCGGGGCCGCAATCGCGGGATGGCTACGTGTAAGGCGCCGATGGGACCGTATCGGGGAGTGGGACGTCCGATTACGACCTTTGTGCTGGAAAGTCTCATCGACCGGGCCGCGCGCCGGCTGGCCCTGGACCCGGTCGAACTGCGGCTCAAGAACTATATCCGGGCCGACGAATTCCCGTACAAAACACCGTCCGGCCTTGTGTGGGATCAAGCCAGCCTGACCGAGTGCATGCAAAAGGCGCGGGACGTGCTGGACCTTGGCGCGACTGCACAGTGGCGCACGCAGGCACGCGCCGCGGGGCGATGGGTCGGTATTGGCTTTGCCACCTATATTGAACTGACTGGGGTTGGGTCGGCTATTCCCGTCTCGCCGGGCATGCCGATTGCGACCGGGACGGAGGCCGCCTTTCTGCGGGTTGACCCGGCCGGGACTGTTACTGCCACCTTCAGCGTCGCCCCTCAAGGGCAGGGCCATGAGACTGCGCTAGCCCAGGTTGTGGCGGACGCGCTGGGCGTTTCCTTTGGCAGCGTTCGGGTGATCTGCGGCGATACTGCGCTTGCCCCTCAAGGCACGGGAACCTATGCCAGCCGCAGCGCCGTGTTAGCCGGTGGTGCGGCCATACGGGCGGGCCAGGCGCTCAAGGAAAAGGCGCTGAAGATTGCCGGCCACATGATGGAGAGCAATCCGGCCGATCTGGACATCCGAGACGACCAGGTTTTCCTACGTGACAAGCCGGAACGGCGGCTGCCCTTCCGTGATGTCGCGAAGACGGCCTATGCCGGCCTGCGGCGGCTGCCCAAAGACATGGAACCGGGGTTAGAGGTCACACGGTTCTACGATCCGTTCTTTGGGACGGCTTCGAGCGCCACTCATGCTGCGGTCGTGGAGGTCGATACCGAGACCTACGCAGTCACAATCAAGCGGTATATTGTGGTTGAAGATTGCGGACGGATCATTAACCCACTGATCGTTGACGGTCAGGTCCGCGGCGGCGTGGCCCAAGGCATTGGGGCCGCTCTGTACGAAGAAGTGGTCTACGACGACGAAGGGCAACTGCTGACCGGCTCGCTGGTCGACTACCTCGTCCCGACCGCCTCCGAACTCCTGCCCATAGAAGTCCACCACATTGAAACGCCCTCCCCGACCACGCTTGGCGGATTTCGCGGCATGGGAGAAGGCGGCACCATCGGCGCGCCGGCCGCGATTGCCAACGCGGTCTCCGACGCCCTATCTCACCTGGGCATAGAGATCAACGAGATTCCAATCACCCCGGAGAAATTGTTTCGGTTTGTGCGGGCGGCGCAGGCTAATCGGGGTTAGTCTTCTTCCAAAGATTCTCGTGTTACGTCCTCGTGTACGAAGCGCCATTCACATCGATAATGGTCCCGGTTGCGAAATTTGCTTCGCCCGAGGCGAGAAAGGCGACGATGGCGGCCACCTCTTCCGGTTTGCCCACTCGGCCGAGCGGGCTCTGCTGGCGAATGGCTTCGCCCCGAGGGCTGGCAAGAATGGATGCGGACATATCGGTTTCCACAAAGCCCGGCGCAACAACGTACACAAAGATGTTATGTGGGGCGAAGGCTTGGGCCAGCGATTGGCTCATGGCGTTGAGGGCGGCCTTACTCGCCGCGTAGGCCGGCGCTTTGGGCGTTCCCCGAAAAGCGCCTCGTGAGGAGATATTCACCATTTGCCCCCCGCCGTGTTCCGCCATATGCCGGGCGGCCCAGAACATCACATTGGCCGGGCCGACCAGGTTGGTGTCGAGCGAGCGCTGCCACACGTCGTTCCACACCTCGTAGTCAACACGAAGCGGCGGCTGCCACTCGTTGATAGCGGCGTTGTTCACAACTATCTGGAGTCTGCCCATTTGGCTGAGCACCGCAGCCATCAGCGTTTCCACGGCCTGTGCGTCGGCAAGGTCGGCTTGAAAGATCTGATGCGCGCCGTCAGGTAAGGCCGCCAGGGTGTGCTCAGCCGCTTCCTGGTTTTGATTGTAATGAATGGCTATATGCGCTCCTTCTTGGGCCAGTTTGAGCGCAACGGCTCGACCGATACCCCGTGACGCGCCCGTTATCAGCGCTACTTTCTGTGCGAGGGCCATACGCCTCTCTCCTTCCTATGCTAGGCGGCTCGTGCCTCACGCTCAGCCACCAACGCTCGGATTCTCGGGATGAGCTCTTTGCCGAATGTCGTTACGTCATTAAACGGATCAAATCCACGGATGAGCACGCCGCGCATGCCCAAGTCGTAATAGGCGACGATGGATTCTGCGACTTGCTCAGGAGTCCCGACCAATGCAGTGATATTACCGCTCGCCTCGGAGATTTTCACTAAGCCCATCCACAGGCGTTCATCATAGACCTCTTGCTCGTCAGCCAATCGGGTCAGGCGACGGCTAAACTCGGCTTCGACCTTGAGAGGTAACCGAGGGCGAGACTCTTCTAAACGAGCCAGGATCCCACGTGCTTTGTCCCAGGCTGCTCCCTCAGTCGGCGCGATAATCGGTCGGAGAGACACATTAAAACGAAGCTGACGGTTATACCGTGCCGCTTCTGCGGAGATACGGTCCATCATGGCTTTCACCGAGGCGCGTGGCTCGCCAAAGAGGGCATACACATCCGCGTGCCTGGCTCCAACCCGAATCGCCGCATCAGAGGCCCCACCAAAATAGATGGGCACATGGGGCTGCTGGGCGGAGCGGACTTCAGAGAAAGCTTTCTTGACCGAGTAATAGCGTCCCTCAAAGTTGAATGGCTTGTCAGCCGTCCACATCCGGCGCAGGATATCCAGATATTCTTCTGTCCGGACATAGCGCTCGTCATGACTGAGCCAGTCACCATCACGTTGTTGCTCAGCATCGGCTGTCCCCGAAATAATGTGGAGCCATAGCCGTCCGCCTATCAGGGTATCGCACGTGGCGGCCATCCGCGCGGCGAGGGTCGGCATGACAAAGCCAGGACGGTGAGCGACCAGAAAGTTGAGCTGTTCGGTGTGGGCGGCAGCGTACTGTGCAACCTGAAAGCCTTCGGCAGAGGAGGACGTGTAGCCGACTAATACGGAGTCAAAACCGGCTTGCTCATGCGCCTGGGCAAAACGGCATAGGTATTCCCGATCAATGCCACCACCAATAATGTGCACCGTAGCCCCGCCACCCGGTGGGGCCACGCCGATCATGCCAAGGATATTCATGGGCATACGACACCCCTTACTTTCTTTCCTGACGTTCCTGACGAATCAAATAGGTACACCAGAGACAGACCAGTGGCGCTTTGGACGGCCGGCTTCTCCACACGGGTCTTCATAGACTACAGATCCACGCTCCAGCAGCTTATTTAGTTGTTTCAACTCCGCAACGGAAGAGTGCGTGTTCGATCAGTCATTTCATCACCTCCTGCTTCCTGCAGATAATCGCCCCAAAGTTTTGATCCCAGCGTGAAAATCTGAGTTGTAGAGGGAATCGGAGAGATGGAAAAGCCCGGATATCGGACACCAATGACGGAGGCATGGGCCGTTTATGGGTTAGACACATTCGAGGAGGCAGGCTATTTCATTGGGGATTAGGGATTGGGGACGAGGGTCTCCGCTCAAAAGAGTAAACGTGTCAACATCTCTGTATGATTGGAGGACACGTTTACTCTTTATGGCCCTTGCTAAGTTTGTTCTGTAATCAGTAAGCATGGAGATGTGAACGGCGTGTCTGGATTCCTTCTTATCAGCCTGATTCTCCTGCCGTTACTCGGCTCGCTGGTGGCCTGGCCGGAGCGGTGGCGCCAGCGTCTGGCGCCGGCCTATAGCCTCGTTCCGATTCTTCAACTGCTGATCGTCATCTCGTTCTGGACAACGGTCCAGGCCGGAGAAGGGCTTCAGTGCTCCTGGCCGTGGGCGCCGAGCCTGGGGCTGCATCTGAGTTTCAGTCTGGACGGCCTGAGCTGGCTCTTCACCGGTCTGATCTCGGGTGTGGGCGTGTTCGTTTTTGTCTATGCCGCGTTCTACATGGCTGACGACCCCACGCTGTCCCGCCTCTACCGTTTCCTGCTCTTATTTAACGCCGCCATGATGGGGGTTGTGCTAGCCGACAACCTGGTCCTGCTGCTGGTCTTCTGGGAATTGACGAGCGTCTCGTCTTTTCTGCTCATCGGGTTCCGCTCACATCGGGCCGCGGCGTGTGAAGGCGCGAGTAAGGCGTTTGGTCTGACTGCGATTGGCGGTCTGGTCATGCTGTTCGGTATTTTGGCCGTGTATGCCGAGCACGGGACATTCGAACTGTCGGTCCTGCTTGCAGACTCCACCTCCATCTCCACGGCTGCAGGGCTGTGCTTCCTGGTTGCTGCTTTCACCAAGTCGGCCCAGTTTCCGTTCCACATCTGGTTGCCGTCGGCCATGGAGGCCCCCACCCCGGTGAGCGCCTATTTGCATGCCGCCACGATGGTCAAAGCCGGACTCTATCTGATTGCTCGGCTGACGCCGTTATTTGCGGACGATCCCACCTGGTCTGCCACGGTGACCAGTGTCGGTACGGTCACCCTGGTGTGGGGCGGCGTGTTAGCCTGTAAGCAGGTTGATCTCAAGGCCCTACTGGCCAACTCAACCGTGAGCCAACTGGGGTTGATTGTCCTCCTGCTTGGTCTGCAAACCGAAATCGCACTCTTTGCGGCCGTCCTGCATATTCTCAATCACGCGGCGTTCAAGGGCGCGCTGTTTCTCACAGCCGGGACGGTCGAGCACGAAGCGGGGACACGCGATATCCGTCAGCTTGGCGGCCTGCATCTCCTCATGCCGACCTTAACTGTGGCGGCGACACTGGCTTCACTGTCTATGGCTGGCCTGCCGCCCCTGGGCGGCTTCCTGAGTAAAGAATTGTTCTATGAGGGCGTCCTCGAAGCAAACCTGCTCCTCACAACGCTGGCCATCGCCGCCAGTTGTCTGACTTTTTTGTATTCTTTCATTTTTTTTCACGGGACGTTTTTCGCCCCGGCCTTCCACTCGCCTCAGCAACAGCATGCCTCCCCTCATGCTGAACAGCACTCCACGCTCGGTCTGATTGCACCCATTGTCGTTCTGAGCGGTTTGGCCGTGCTCTTCGGGCTCGTGCCCAGTCTGGCGGAAGCCCTGGTGACGCCGGCTTTTACCGTTATGCACGGGGCTCCGCCCCAGCTTCATCTGGCCTTGTGGCATGGTCTGACTCCCGCTCTGTGGCTGAGTGTGCTGACGGTGATCCTGGGTGGTAGCGCCTTTTTGCTGCGGCAGCGTTTTCTTGGGGCCATACGCGAGCACCAGGCCGCGTATTCGTTCAACCGGGTGTACACCGACGGTCTGACCGGCTTCACTCACCTCTTCCACTGGACGCGGGCGCTCTACATGACCGGCTCGGTGACCGACTATATCCGCTATCTCCTGGTCGCCCTCATCGTGGGGCTCAGTATTCCATTGTGGAATTTCTTTGAGGAGATGGCACTCCAGGCGGATATCGTTCGTCCGGAATACCATGAGATTGGCTTGGCCGGACTCATGGCGGTCGCCGGTATCATGTGCTGTCGGACTCACTCGCGGATTGTTCTCGTGCTGTCGCTCGGTCTGGTCGGCTCGCTCATGGCGATCCTTTTTGTGCTTTTCAGTGCGCCGGACCTGGCCTTAACGCAGGTCTTGGTCGAAGCGGTCAGCCTCGTCCTGTTTCTCCTGGTTCTGCGCTACTTCTCGATGATCAGACCGCGGCCATACGCCCCGCGTGCGCGCCTGCTCAATATCGGCATCAGTGTGGGCACGGGTCTCATGGTGAGCCTGCTGCTGTTTGCGGCGAATGTCGGGCCTTCCATCCCCTCCGTTATTCCGTCTTACTATCTGGCGAACAGTCATCTGTTGGCTGGCGGATACAACGTGGTCAACGTGATTCTGGTTGATTTTCGCGGCTTTGATACCATGGGCGAGATTACGGTGTTCAGCGTTGCCGTCCTTGGTGTTCTCGCTTTGGTTGGGCTGGGCACCCGCGGGCAGCAGCCCTTGGGCACTATATTTATGGTGTCCTTTCCCTCGCCGATTCTTCAGTCGTTTGCCCGGCTCACCCTCCATCTCATGCTGGTCTTTTCCATCTATTTGCTGCTGCGTGGTCATAATGCGCCGGGGGGCGGATTTATCGCCGGCGTGCTCACAGCGGTGGCGATGACGTTTCAGATGATGGCTTTTCATGCGGAATCCTTCTCGCAGGAGATGCCCTGGAAGCCGCTCCAGGTGGTGGCGGTCGGGCTCCTGCTGGCCGCCGGTACGGGACTTGGGTCGATTCTTATTGGCTATCCGTTTCTGACCAGCGCGATCGGCCATTATACTTTTCCGCTGCTCGGTGATGTTGAACTGGCCACCGCTATGGGTTTTGACATCGGGGTGTATCTGGTCGTGGTTGGTACCTCATTGGGTATTATTCGGGCTATTGCTGAGGATTAATCCGTGGAATTCGTGATTATCAGCGTGATTGGCGTTCTCTTTGGCTGTGGGACGTACTTGATCTTGCAGCGGCATTTACTGCGAGTGGTGGTTGGCCTGTCATTGTACTCGCACGGGGCCAATCTCGCGCTCATGGTCTCAGGGGGGCTGGAGCGGGGCAATCCTCCTCTGCTCACGACCGAGGCCCCGTACGCTGACCCGCTTCCCCAGGCCCTTGTCTTGACCGCGATTGTGATCAGCTTCGGTATGACGGCCTTTGCCACGGTCTTGGCCTTTCGGGTCAGACAGGTATACGGATCGGACGCAGTGGACGAGCTGGCGGGAGGAGAAGAGTGAGGGGGCTCGGGGGAGGTTTCCCCAGTGAAAAGAGGGGGTCCGGGGGAGACTTCCCTCGTGAAAACACATGATACCGCCAGACCTGTTCGTCCTGTTTATTATCGGGCCGGTTGTTGCGGCAGCGCTTTTAGCCGCCTTTCACAAATGGGACCTCTTCCAGCGCGGGGTGAGTCTCGCGGCCAGTCTGGGGCTGTGGGGGCTGTCCGTCGCGGGCCTGGTCTCTCTGCTGCAAGAGGGCCAGCAGGGAATGGTCGTGCTGCGCATGGGCAACTGGGCCGCGCCCTACGGCATTATCCTGGTTGCCGACGTCCTGAGTATGACCATGGTCGTCCTGACCATGACGATTGGGGTTGCGGTGGTGGTCTTCTCGCTGCGCACGGTTGAACAAGCGTACCAGGAGCATTTTTATTATCCGCTTTTCTTTATCCTCATTATGGGTGTGAACGGCGCCTTTCTCACCGGAGATTTGTTCAACCTGTTCGTCTTTTTCGAAATTTTGCTGATCGCGTCATTTGCGCTCCTGGCCCTTGGTTCACAACCGGGCCAACTGCGAGAGACGGTCAAGTACGTGGTCATCAACTTGATCGCCTCGGCCTTTTTTCTGATCAGCTTGTCCGTGCTGTACCGGACGATGGGTACGCTCAATATGGCGGACCTAGCCTATAAGATTCAGACAACGTCCGGGGAGCTGGACCCAACGCTAACAATTTTGGCCCTGGTCTTCTTGTTCGTGTTTGGCACTAAGGCGGCTATCTTTCCGCTCTATTTCTGGCTGCCCGGACCGTATTTCCAGCCCTCGGCGGGACTGAGTGCATTCTTTGGCGGGATCCTGACTAAGGTCGGCGTGTATGCCATCTTCCGGACATTCACGCTGATCTTCCGTCATAACCCGGCCCTGACCCATGAACTGCTGTTGATTCTGGCTGTTCTGACCATGCTCCTGGGCGTCTTTGGGGCACTGTCCCAGATGGACATGAAGCGTATCTTATCCTACCACATCATTAGTCAGATCGGCTATCTGATTCTGGGTATCGGCCTGTTTACGCCGCAGGCATTGGCTGGTGCCCTCTTTTATATGGTGCCCTACGTCCTGGCGAAGTCTTCCCTGTTCCTGATTGCCGGCGTTGTGCAGGCAGCAACCGGTACGACCCACCTCAAAGCGGTGGGTGGCCTGCAATCCCACTCCATACCCTTGAGCATTCTCTTTTTGCTGGCGGCACTGAGCTTGGCCGGCATTCCTCCGCTGGCTGGGTTTTTCAGTAAATTTATCGTATTGCAGGCTGGGGTGGAGATTGGTCGTTACGGCTATGTGGGTTTTGGGCTCTTGGGCGGCCTTCTGACGCTGGCCTCCATGCTCAAAATCTGGAACGGAGTCTTCTGGGGCGAAGAGACGGGCGACCGCCGGCCAGTATCACTCTGGCCCCTCTTCCCTGGTATTGTCCTGCTCGTCTTTTTTATTGTTGGGATTGGACTGTTTCCGGGTATACTGTACAGCGTGGCACAGACCGCCGCATCACAAGTGTCTGACCCGCATGTGTATATTGCGGCAGTCCTGGGACCGAAAGAGTAAACGTGTCCAGCATTTCATGTCTATTGGAGGACACGTTTACTCTTTGACATCCTTTGAGAGACCTCATTATGGTGACCCGTTTTTTCTTTAACGTCATCCTGGCTCTCGCCTGGTGTCTGCTGCAAGACGAAATATCCTTGCGTCAGATGGTGATCGGCTCTCTGGTCGGCTTCTTGGCCATGCTGTTCTTCCCCCGCTCCTTTCACCAGGAGCGTCGCTATTTCCGTAAGATTGCGCTGAGCGTGCGCCTCGTTCTCTTCTTTGTAAAGGAACTCCTGATTGCCAATTGGACCGTGGTCAGACAGGTTCTGGCTTTGAAGCTCGCCATACGGCCCGGCATTGTCGCCTACCCGCTGTCCTTGCAGAATGATGTGCTGATTACCTTGCTGGCAAATATGATCACCCTGACACCGGGAACGCTGTCGGTCGAGGTGAGTCCGGATCGGCAGTTCTTGTTTATTCACTTTCTCGATGTTGCTGATGTGGAGGAAGAAATCCGTATCATTAAGGACGGATTCGAACGCTATCTTTTGCTCATTGCCCAATGATTACGCCATTTGTTTCTATTGTTGTACTAGTTGGCATCACGCTCTCGATCTTACTCAGCGCGTATCGGGTGCTGCGTGGTCCCACGATTCCCGACCGGGTTGTGGCCCTCGATAATATTGCGATCAATCTGGTGGCTGCGATTATCGTTATTTCGATTCGGGCTCAGAGTGCACTGTATATCGATGTTGCCCTGGTCCTCGCCATTCTCTCGTTTTTAGGAACGGTCGCGGCGGCTAAATATTTACTAAGAGGAACAGTCATTGATGGAAGTCCCTTACATACTCGACGTCCTGGTTAGTGTCCTCTTGCTGATCGGTTTGTTTTTTCTCCTGACCGGGACGTTTGGCCTGCTGCGGCTGAGAGATGTGTACGCGCGCATGCACGCAACGAGCAAGAGCACCACGTTTGGCGTGGCCGGGGTGGTCCTGGCCTCGCTGCTCTACCTACGATATTTGGGGCTATCCTCGGGCCTGAAAGAGTTCCTGATCGTTATCTTTCTCTTTCTCACTGCCCCGGTTGGGGCGCATATGATCGCCCGAGCCGCTTACCGCGCCGGTGTTTCTTTGTGGCAGGGCGGCGTAGTGGATGATTTCAAGAAATGGTTAGAGACGAACCAGAGTTGAGTCGGGTTGGGTTGGTTGAGTCTTGACTCAACGATCTGGCAGCCCTTTTCCCGCCCTCTATCTGAAGTGTGGCATTACCTCTTTGGCGAAGAGTTCCATTGAGCGTTGACTCTTTGCCGGGTCGAGGCCGGGGAGGTGCATACCCAGGACGAGATGCGTTGTGCGCACCTCCTGGGTAAACCGCTCAATCTCACGCCCGATCTCTTCCGGGGTGCCGATCATGGGGCTGGCGAGCAATCGCTCGGGATGCTCCCTCAATTCGGCCGGGGATGGCAGTTGGCTGAACTGCTCGGCACCGGGAAAGTCCTTGGCTTCGGACAACCAGCGGCCATACCAAGTCAGCATATAGTGGAGATGGTCCTGGGCCTCATCCCAGGCTTGATCGTGGCTTGGGGCAACATACGCCCAGCGTAACTGGGCGGCATGGTAATCGTTAGGGTCGCGCCCATGCCGGCGCAACGCGGCATCATAGGCTTCCTGAGCTTCTGAGGCCCCGCCGCCGAGAAAGTGACAGCCCAGGCGGGCGGCCCGCTCAATCGCCTTTGGCGCGTTGGCACCGATCCACAAGGGCGGATGCGGGCTCTGGGCCGGTTTGGGCTGAAGGCGAATATCTTTCAACTGATAGTGTTTGCCTTCATAGGAGAAGGGATCCTGGGTCCAGATGCCTTGGATGACCTCAACCCCCTCCTCCATGCGTGAGCCGCGTTCCTTGCGGGGAATGCCATAACCGGCAAACTCGGCAAGAGCATACCCCTGTCCCAGCCCCAGGTCAAAGCGCCCGTTGGACAGGATGTCCACGGTTGCCGCGTCTTCGGCAACCCGCACGGCATTATGCAGGGGTAAGAGGATCAGAAATGTCCCGATACGCACCCGGCTCGTCATCGCGGACAGCGTCCCGGCAATCGGCAGCAGCGAGGGCGAGTAACCGTCTTCGGCAAAATGATGCTCAGTCAGCCAGATCGTGTCATAGCCGAGTTCCTCGGCCGCCTGGGCCTGGCGCAATTGCTCGGCATAAAATTGGGGAAACGGCTTGCGCCATTGGGGGGGATTCCGAAAGGGAAAGAGTAAACCGATATCCATGCCGTCCTCCTGATGGTTTCAATGTTCTCTATGGGGAAGAGCTAGATCAGCCCTGCTGCTCGCATAGTCGCGATAGTCTGGGCGTCATAGCCGAGTTCCGTCAAGACCTCAGTGCTATGCTCGCCGAGCAGGGGCGCAGGCCGTAGTGGGACATCCGAAGCCGACAGTTTGATGGGATTGCCGGCCATGGTGTACGTTCCGCGCGTGGGATGATCGAGTTCGAGGATCATGTCCCGTGCGCGCAAATGTGGATCGTTCATGACTTCGCCCGTGTCCTGACACGCCCCGCACGGCACCCCGGCCTCGGCTAAAATCCGCATGACTTCCTGTTTCGGTTTGCCCGATGTCCATGCTTCAATAAAAGCGTTCACCTCAGCGCCGTGTTCAGCCCGGGCCTCGGGTGTGTGATAGCGCGGGTCGTCAATCAGATCTTCCCGTTGTATGGCGCACAGCAAGGGGTCCCACATCTGCTGCTGGGCAATAATGAACACATAGTCGTTGGGCCCGCCGGGATGGCAACGATACGTCGTGGCGGGGACAAATCCGAGTTGATTACCCGTGCGTTCAACCGGTTTGCCATTGCGCTGGTGGTCGCGCAGGCTGACCCGAACCAGATTCACCACCGCGTCCTGCATGGACACTTCGACCTGTTGGCCGACTCCGGTGGTGTGGCGCTGCATCAGGGCGGCCAGGATGCCGATGACGCAGTGCATACCGGTGCCCGAGTCTCCCACACATGACCAGGTGACGGTGGGCGGATTGTCGGGAAAACCGGTCACGCTCATCGAGCCGCCCATCGCCTGAGCCACAGGTTCAAAACTCTTGAACGAGCTATGCGGCCCATACGAACCGAAACCTTTGATGCTGGCATAGATCAGGCGCGGATTAAGCTGTTTGAGGCTGTCATAGCCAAACCCAAGCCGTTCCATCGTGCCGGGTCCGAAGTTCTCCAGCACGACGTCTGCGGTGGCCACCAGTTTTTCAAAAGCCTGCTTGCCTTCCGGATGTTTGAGGTCAAGCGCCAGGCTGCGCTTGTTGGCATTGAAAAAAAGGAAGAAGAGACTATCCGTACCAGGCTGGTCATTCAGACTCACGCGGGCGATATCACCCCGTCCGGGCGGTTCGATCTTGATGACGTCAGCCCCGAGCCAGGCTAAAATCTGGCCACACGACGGGCCCGCCTGATTGTGGGTCAAGTCCAGCACCCGGATACCATCAAGCGCAGTGCTCATTGTCTCACGCTCCCTTCTATAGTGTCACTCGCCTTTCCCCGGTCTGGAGACCCGCTTGGGACCGCGTCAGAAATACCAGGCCAGCGTCAGCGACAGATTGACCTCGTCGTTATCGACCCGCACCGGAACAAAGACCCCTTCGTCCTTCAGGTTGAAAGAGACCCAGTCTTCGGCCAGATACCCGGTATAGCGCACCTCGCCCCTGAGGCCGAGCCGCGAGCCGAACATCTTTTCCAGCCCCGCGCCGCTCGTCCACGCAGTAAAATTCTCGTTATGGGTAGTGGCGCCGGTCGTGAACTCGTCGGGCTGGCACCACGCGGACGTGAGACAGCCGTGAAAATGGACGCGGAAGCGCGTTGCCACGCGTCGCACACCGGCCAGGGCGTACACGTTCGAGTCGCCTATCAGTGTCTGAAGAAATTGCGGGCTGGTCCCCAGTTTAAAGGTCAGCCCATAACTGAAATTCTTGGCAAAAGACCAGTCGTCGGGCCAGCTCTCGCCCATCTGGTTGCGTCCTTCGGACTCGCCGATGCCCTTGAGCCGCCCGCGCGAGGATTCACCGTGGAAGGCGATATCAAATTCACTGCTCAGGAAGAGCCGCCCTTGGTCAAGCAGCGGCTGGCGATACCCGGCCAGCAACCCAAATCCATACCCGGTTGCGTCGGCGGAGTCGCGGTCGCGATGCACCTTTCCGCTCTGGGAGGTCATATTGAGCGGGCTGGTATTGTCCACGGCCTTTTTGTACGAAGTGTCCAGCCATTCCGGGGTGCCGGTGATACCCAGGTAGAAGCGCCCCGAGTCGGCGAGGGCTGTCCCGACAGCGCTCAGGCTCGCCAGGATGGCACCCGCCAGCAGCATATATGAGAATTTTTTCTTACCTTTTGTCAGCACTCCCGTACCTCCCCCTCTTCCTCTGCTCAAAATGAGCAATTTCAACCATTTGGAACGTACAATTCATACATGCTGTATAGCAGTGTGACACCTTATTCCGCGTGGTGCAAATCAGCCAGAAATGTCGGCCTACGCTTCACTAAGCCAACTTACGGGACTCGTGAGCGGCAGAGTTCCTTTTGAAGAGTGGGACGTGTAGATTGTCGGTATGGTGCTATGGTGCTGACAGCATTGAATCGGCGCTTATGAATAGGAGTGTACCCCCATGCCTCGCCTGACCATCAGTTTAGCCGACCGGACACCCCGGGCGCTGAAGGAAGCGGCGGCCCGGCAGAATCGTTCCATGGCTTCAATCATCGAGGAAAGCCTGGAACTGAGAGGGATCTGACCCTACGATACCGACAAGGAGACCGTCGCCAAGTCGCGAGCGCAGTCTGGATTGAACGCTCCCGACGCGATGGCCTTGGCAGTCGAGGAAACAAGACGTTTTCGTGAAGAGCAATCGCGCTGAGCGACGTCTCTGTGACTTCCCCTCGTGGTTTCGTGGATACGCTTTTGTCCCCCAAAGAAATCTGATCGGCTCTCCTCGTAGCCTCGCCTCCCCTTGAACGGAACGATCAAACGCATTCCTGCCGTTTGGTGGCTTACGCTTCACGAGCGATTTTAAGTCTTTGTCCTAGCAGTATTTTCTCCTTACCAAAAGATAACATCAGAATTTTTGCCAAAAAATCTATTGCCAAAAATATCTTTGTCATTTATCGTGGTGCCACACTAAAATCTCCACAGGAGATTCATATATGCGCAACGTCACTGGCCAGGCAGTCGTCGGCGACGACCTCTATGGACGAGATTACGAGATAGCCCGCCTCTGGGAAAAGCTGGAACAAGGAGAGCACATTCTAATGCTCGCCCCCAGGCGGGTGGGCAAGACCAGCTTAATGCTGGAGCTCCGCCGCGCGCCGCGCGAGAACTGGGATGTCATCTATGTGGATGTTGAAAGTGGGGACGACCCGGCGGACTGCATGGCGGCGATTATCGCTGCTCTGGCAGCCAATCCTCAATATCGAAGCCGTTTCGAGGCGATTCCATTCTCGAACGCCATCAAGGGTGTCTTTGGACGCCTGTCCGCCAGTGTTGATACTGGCATAGTGCGTGTCGAACTCAGACGGGCGATTGGCCGTGAGTGGGACCACGCTGCGGACCAACTCACGGCGCGCCTGACGAGCCTGCCGGACACCGGCGGGAATCTTCTGATCATCATTGATGAACTACCGCTCCTCCTTTCGCGGATGCTGCGGAATGAGGAGCGGAAACATGATGCTGAATTACTACTGTCCAGGCTTCGGTCTTGGCGCCAAGCGCCAGAATTGCGCACCAGGGTCCGTACACTTGTCGGCGGATCGATCGGACTTGAAGGAGTCCTGCGCCGCGCGGGCCTTTCAGGGCTGATTAACGATCTCTCTCCGTTCCGCCTGGACTCGTGGAACAGGCCGACCGCTGTCGAATTTCTGAAAGGGCTGGGCGGTGATTCTAGTTTTCCTCTCGACGAAAAAGCTATCACGCATATCCTGGACCTGCTGCGGGAGCCCGTTCCGTACCATGTTCAGCTTTTCTTCTCGGCGCTTCGCGATGCTTGCAGAGGCGAAGCTTCTCACGTTTCGTTGGAAGTGATTGAGCGGTGTTTCGCGGAACGTCTGGCGGGAGCCAGTGGCACCGCCCATCTGGACCATTATGCAGCGCGCCTCGAAATTGCATTTGACGAGAACGAACACGAAGCGGCACGTGATATCCTGAGCCGCGTCTGCCGGCGAGAGGACGGTGTGGCTCTCGCGGAACTCGAAGAGTTGCGACAGCGCAACGAGCAAACGTTCCAGTCCGTGCTCCGCGACCTGGAGGCCGACGGTTACGTAAAACAGGAAGACAGTCACCTGAAATTCCGCTCGAATCTCTTGCGGGAATGGTGGCGGAAATACCACGGGAGTGTCGCGTCATGATCCGCCAGCGTCTGTACAACCCGGCCCAGCTTACTCCTGACGAGTTGAAGGCGTCGTTCGTCGCTCGTAAAAAAACTCTCGCAGAGATGCTCCGCCTGATTCGCGAGCAGCAGCGCGGACGACCGTGTCAGCATATGCTGCTCATCGGCCCGCGCGGAATGGGAAAAACTACCCTTGGGCTACGGTTTCTGCACGCAGTTGGAGAGTCGCCCGACCTTGCCGCGAACTGGCAACCCGTCCCGTTCTACGAGGAAAGCTACGATGTCGGTAACTTGGCGGACTTCTGGCTTGTCGCTCTGCGCCATCTGACCCGCGCCACCGAGGACTCGCAGTGGGAGGACAGAGCCAACGCTCTAGCCCAGGACGAAAGAGACACGGAACGGCTCGCCGCGTACGCGCTCGCAGCGCTTATGGACTTTTGCCGGGCAAGCGGCAAACGGTTGATCCTGTTCGTCGAGAACCTCGACGCCGTCTTCGAGCAGTTGCGCGACGAGCGCGAAGTTCACGCGTTGCGGGCCAGTCTGATTGAATGTCCGAATATCCTGTTGGTCGGTTCTGCTAACGCCGTCTTCGAAGCCATCCGAGGACACGGCGAGCCGTTTTACGAGTTCTTCCGGCTCTTCCTGCTCGAAGGTCTGGGGCAGGAAGAGACTCTCCGCATACTTGAAACACTCGCGGCTTGCGACGGCAAGCCAGGAATTGCGGAAACCCTGCGTCATGAACGTGGCCGGCTGGAGACCCTGCGTCGGCTGACGGGCGGGAACCCGCGGTTGCTGGTTCTTGCCTGTCGGCTCCTGATCGAATCGCCGCTCGGCTCTGCCTTTGAGGATCTGGAACGGCTCATCGACGAACAGACGCCTTATTTCAAAGCCCGGATCGAGGAATTACCGGGTCAGTCCCGCAAAGTATTTCACTGTCTCGCGGAGGGATGGAAGCCGATGCTGGCGAGGGAGGTTGCCGACGCCGCGAATCTAAACTCCTCGCACGCTAGCGCCCAACTCAAGCAACTTATGGAAAAGGGCTATGCAAAAGAGATCCGGCTACGAGGAGCAAAGCGGACGCGCTATGAAGTCAGCGACCGGTTCTACAACATCTACTATCTACTGCGTTTCTCGCGCGCGGGCCGGGACCGCCTGGAGCGGCTCGTCGCCTTCCTGCACGACCTTTTCGGTCCATCCGGAATGCGGACGATGTACCCGGCAGCGCTGACGGCGTTACGAGCGGACAACTCACGCGACGGAGAAGCGTCCGATTTGCTCGCCATCCTGGCCGGCTACGTGGCTGGAGATAAGGATTTTAAAGGACGGGAGGACTGGCAACGCGAGGCGCTCGATCTTGCTAAGAATATCATCGGTCCGAACGCGCCTGTTGTTGAGAAAATTCAGGAGGCATTTGCAGGCCAAGATCAAGAGAGGTTTAAGCGTGTTGGCGAATGGATGCGACGTAGCATCACGCTGATCAAAGACGGCCGTTTCAAAGACGCTATCGCTGCCCTCGAGCGTATATTGGAGCATATCCGCCCATCTGATTCGTCAGGACTGCGCCTCATGGCCATCGGGGCATTGGCAAACAAAGGCTATGCTTTTTTCGGACTGAAGAGACACGAAGACGCTATCGCCACTTGGGAGCAGGTCTCGGAGTATATCCGTCCGGACGACCCTGTGGAATTGCGCAACGTGACCACCCAAGTTCACCATCTCAACAGCACTACTCTCACCGAATTGGGTCGTTATGAAGAGGCTATCGTTGCTTGGCAGCGTATCACGGAATACGTCCGGCTGGATGACCCTGTGGACTCACGCCAGTTAGCCGCCAAAGCGCTCAACGCTAAGGGCGACATTCTTGCTAAACTGGAACGGCACGAAGAGGCCCTCGTTACCTGGGAACGGGTTGCTGAGTATGTCCGCGCGGATGATCCAACGGAACTGCGAGGTGTAGCCATCAGCTCACTACACCGCAAAGCCATTATCCTTGTTGAACTAGAACGATACAAGGAAGTAATTGTCGCTTTACGACGCCCCTCGGCGTATCTCCGTCCAGACGACCCGATAGAGATACACCATACGGCCGCCGAAGGTCTAATAGTTGGCAGTCGGGTATCGAACCTGCTCGGAAAGCACGATGAAGCTGAGGCTGATTGCAGAAGGGCGATAGATATCGAACCGACGTATGATGAAGCATGGCGTGTTTTGGCGGAAGCGGTTCTTTGCCAAAATGACGACGAGGGTCTGTCGGAGGCCGAGGAGTGCGCCCGCCGTGCGGTGGAATTGGGGCCGAAGAATCCGAGCGCTTTTCAGACGCTCTCTGATGTCTTGGCTTGTCGCGGGCAATGGACAGAAGCGCTGGACCAGATCGAACACGCGCTACGCATCGGCGGCGGCGATTTCCAGGAACAAGAATGGCCTGGTTTAACAGAGTCGTTGATCCGGGCCGTCGCCGCCGGCCACGGCCCGCGCGTCAAGCGGATAATGGAGGAAGCCGAACTGGTTGAGCCAATGGAGCCGCTCTGGCACGCTGTACGGGAAGAATTGGGCGAAGAACTTGAACCCCTGCCCACGGAGATCAGGGATGCCGTGACCGAAATCCGACAAGAGTTTACCGAGAAACGGCATTGAATATGATACAATGAACTCCGTCGCTCTATGGCAGGTGCAACGACGAGAGAATTTGATGTCGCCGCCCACCTCGGCACCCCCGAGGAGATTGCCGCGTACTTGGACGCCGTTCTGGAAGAAGGAGGTGACAAGCTCTTGCTGGTTGCGCTGCGCAACGTTGTCAAATCCAAGGGTTTTACCACGGTCGCCCAAGGGGCTGGGTTACGCCGCGAGACCTTGTACCAGTCCTTCTCGGAAGACGGGAATCCCCGACTGTCCACACTGAGCGGCGTTCTCGGACAGTTGGGCCTGCGGCTCAGCGTGACACCACAGGCAAAGAGCGCCTGAACTAAGGAAGTCCCGTAGGTTAGCGAAGCGTCAGCCGACCTACGGGCCTCCACCGTATAAGCGGTCGGATTCGAAGGCCAGCGGCGAAAGGTAATTATTCTGAAGAAGAAAGAAGGGAGGCTTCACGGAGGAACAGTGTCCCGGATATGGGACATGTTGTCAGCGGCTTCAAGGGTGTTCCGAAGGTGGGATGGGCCGCAGGCGTTAAGCCAACAGCCTCGCCACATGGTCTGAGATGGTCATCTTTTCTGTTCTTTCTGTTCCCCATTATAGGTCGGGAACAGCGGAACAGCTTTTTTTTCAAGGGCTAACCCTTTGGAATCACTGGACAGTTGCTGTTCCCGGCATACTGCCGAAACCGCTGTGTTTTCGGAATCCTCGGGAACAGCAAAATAGAGGTACGGATCGCCCCTTTTTCCGCTCCCAGAGCATCCGATTTTGCCCTGCTCGACCAGCGTCCGGAGCGCACATCGTTCAGCGGTTTCCTTTGGCCCTTCAATTCCTCCTGAACGGTCGCCATTCTCACCGGCTCTTCTTGCTCCTCCAGGAAGGCAATGATCTCTTCCTTCGCCTTTTTTCGTTGGATCGTGCCATCCTTTTAGAATCGACCTTGTCACGCCGAGACGTTGGTACTGTCCCATCGTATCCTCTTTCCGATGAGACCCACGTCCTCCTTTCTCTACGCGAGGTCTTCATCTCGCGTCAGCCCATACCGGGTGGCATCAATCGCTCTCAGGCACGGCTTTCGTGGCTACCCTGTACGCGGCAATCCATCGGTCGGCCTCTTCTTTTGTGTACGCTCCAGTGCTGACATCACTATCTTCTGGTAACTCGTCGCTTACCGGCTTCCCGATGTGCGCTGCTAGACTCCCTCGCAGCTTCTTTGCTTCTCCATCAGACAAGCCTGTCCCGATGGAGGCTACGGCTTCTGTAGTCAATCCGCCGCTTGCGGTCAATTGTGGCGCTCAGGTTCCCGAAGGAACTACCCGCGTATTCGATTGACATGTGATATACATGCAAGTAGGCTTGTCGCATGTCGAAAATGATTCAGTTGCGGAACGTTCCCGATGCACTGCATAGGATCCTCAAGTCCAGGGCTGCCCTGGCTGGGAAGTCGCTGTCTGACTATCTCATTGTGGAGATGCAGCGCCACGCCGAATATCCGACCGTAGAAGAGCTCCGCCAACGCCTCCACGCGCGCACCCCGGTTCGCCCCACCCTTCCACCAGCCCAGATAGTCCGAGAAGAACGGGACGGCCGGTGATCGTTGTTGACGCTTCGGCAATCCTGGAATTGCTCCTGGATACACCCGCAGCGCCGGACATTGAAACTCGGATTTTGGGAACCGGGGAGTCCCTGCATGCGCCCCATCTACTCGATCTTGAGATCGCGCAGGCCCTCCGCCGCTACGTGTCTGTTGGCGAGTTGACGCCACAGCGGGGGGAGCAGGCGCTTATCGACTTTACCGATTTTCCGATTATTCGTTATCCGCATGACCTTTTTCTGTCACGTATTTGGGAACTTCGTCACAATGTCAGCGCTTATGATGCGGCGTATTTGGCGTTGGCAGAATCGCTTCCCGCACCATTGATTACCTGTGACACTCGATTGGCTGCCGCGCCCGGCCATCGGGCGAGCGTTGAGCTTGTCCAGACCAACCGGGCAGAAGTCTGACAGGGCGGTCACGCCGTCCGGCGGCACCAGTTGATTAGGCCAACGGAATAAACAACGACTTTCTGGGCTTGCCGTTGACCGCCCGGCTGATATGTCCCTGGCCGGTGGTATCTTCGGCCAAAAGAATTTCTCCCGTGCCCAGGATGCGTTTCGTGCCGTCGCCAGTCTCGATCTCGACTTCACCCTCAAGCATGACCACATACTGCCGCCGCGGTGCGTTGTGAAAATCGAGATCATAGTCGCCGCCCGTTTCTCGAAAGATCACGCCGGTTGCCGGAATAAGCTCGGAGAGCCGACCGACGACACTCCCGTCTTTGAGCGGAATCTCGACATCCTCAAAGTGCGACTGGTTATCCGAACCCGTATAGATGCGGGTGACTTTCATGCTGGACCTCCTCTCCACAGGTTCCGAACTGTATGACACAGCCCCGTTGAGTGTCAAATGATACCGGATTTTCCGACCTGGACAGCGCCATCACCCATGACTTATAGTTGTGCGGCTGTTGAGAAGAAACCTGCGAAGGTAGAGGAGGCTTTTATGCGCGCCGTAGTGATGCTGAACCATGAACTGACCGTAGAAGATATTCCCGTCCCGGAGCCCGGACCGGGCGAAGTCCTGGTCAAAACCCTGGCCTGTGGGATTTGCGGCTCGGACCTGCATGCGCTGAAGCATACGGAAAAGCTGGTTGAGGTTTCGGAGCGTTCCAACGGCGTGTTTAATATGGACCTCAGCCGGGGCATTGTCATGGGCCACGAGTTCTGTTTCGAGGTGGTTGACCACGGGCCGAGCACGGATCGCAGCCTTAAAGCCGGCACCCGCGCGGTTTCCATGCCGGTCCTCATTCGACCGACCGGTGTCGAGACGGTCGGCTACTCAAATGACAATCCAGGCGGCTATGGGGAGTATATGCGCCTGAGTGAAAAGCTGTTGATTGAAGTCCCGAACGGCCTGCCGACGCAGAAAGCCGCCCTGACCGAACCCATGGCGGTCGGCCTGCACGCGGTTGAAATGGCGCGGATGACACAAGACGACGTGCCGCTGGTCATCGGTTGCGGGCCGGTCGGTCTGGCCGTTATTGCGTCGCTGCGGATGAAAGGCGTGCAGCCCATTATCGCCGCGGATTTCTCTCCCCGTCGCCGCCAGCTCGCACAGGCCGTGGGCGCGGATATCGTCATCGACCCCGCCGAGCAGTCGCCGTATACCAGTTGGCAGGAGGCTGCGGTCTGGGCCGACCCGAGTACGGCTCCGCCTCAGCCGCCTTGGGCTTCGGGTCCGCCGTTGCGACCGGCCGTCATATTCGAGTGCGTCGGTGTTCCTGGGGTCATTGATCAGATTATGGCCGCGGCCCCCCAGGGCACCCGGATTGTGGTGGTGGGCGTGTGTATGGAAAAGGACAGCTTTGAACCCATGTTCGGGATCAACAAAGAGCTGAATCTGCAATTCGTCCTCGGCTATAGCGGGGAAGAATACGCCTCCACCCTGCGACACATTGCTGAAGGCCAGATTATTACCGACCCCTTAATTACGGGGACCGTAGGGATAGAGGGAGTCGCCCAGGCATTCAAAGACCTGCACTCGCCTGAGCAGCACGCAAAAATTATTGTGGAACCCTGGCACTAAAGGGTGAACGTGTCCGCCAATAAACATGCAGATGCTGGACACGTTTACTCTTTCCAACAGGAGGACATTATGGCTGATATACAGAATTGGACCCTCCGGGGCGACTGGTTTGATGTGTGCAGTTGCGATATCGCCTGTCCGTGCGAATTTGCCCAGCCCCCTACAAACAATCACTGCGAGGGCGTCCTGGCCTACCATGTCCGAGAGGGGCTGTACGGCTCAACTCGTCTCGATGGGCTGAATGTCCTTGCCGTGGCCAGCTTTAGCGGTAATGTCTGGGCCGGTGAGGCAAAAATCTCATTGGGGCTGTTTATTGACGAACAGGCAGATGCGCAACAGCGTGAGGCGCTTCAACTCATCTTTTCCGGGCAGGCCGGCGGATTCATGGCCGGGTTTGCGCGCTCGATTGGTGAGGTGCGCGGGATTGAGTTTGTGCCGATCACTTTTGATATTGCCGATGACTTGGCCTTTTGGAAAGCGGAGATTCCCGATCGCGTCACGGCCTCTGCCGAGGCGCTGACCGGACCGACCACCCCGAAAGGGAAACGGGTGCAGTTGCTGAATCCGCCCGGTTCCGAAGTGGGGCCCGGTCAGGTCGCGACCTGGGGCAAAACCGTTGACAATCGGGTCAACGCCTACGGTCTTGAGTGGGATTGGGCCGGGAAATCGAGCAAACACATCCCTTTTGACTGGAGTGGACCCGCATAGCCCGGCCCCTGGCGCTGCTCAGGAACTGCAAAAAATAAGACTAAAACCGAAATGGCGGGAGAAGACTCATGCAAGGGGCTCATGAGCTTCCCCCGCCACTGGAAGGAGGAAGAAAAAAGGAAAGCTATTAGTCAGACGGGGCAACACCCGTCAGTATTCAATTTGTCCGCCAATTATTCGGATAAATATTCAACTTTCTCCAGAAAAGCCTTGGCTCCCCCGGACGTCCCTCTGGTATTCATCTGAAAGCCGAATCGGCTAATCGGGGGCACAACCGTCTGACCAAACTGCGTACGGAAGGTCTGGTCCAAATCAAATTCCGTCACCACCCGCTCGCCCACCGGCACCCCGCAGGGAGTACAGAAATAGCGGCCGCCGGTTTTATAGTAATTCCCCGTATACGCCCGATTTGCCTGCTCTTTTTCCCCTAAGAAGAGGCCGATAAAATACGGGGCATTGGGGACGAAGAGCGATCCGCTCTTTATCTTTTTTGTCCCAAACGTGGTCATCACCGCAATAGGAACCGCAGTAATCCCCTGGCTCCAATCCGCCCCGTGCGGATAGCGTTCGACTCCCCAATGAATACGAATCCGCTTGACCGGGGACACATGCAGGGGCAACTCGAACAGGCCGGCCTTTCGTCGGGCAGTATGTAAGACGAGTCGATTATTTTTGAAGTGCGGCTGTAAATCGTCTGCGTCCAGACGAAAGGTAAATCCCTGCTGCTTCAACCATTCCTCCGCCGGACCATCCGGATGGCCAGAGAAATCAATCGTATGCAGCGGGGCCGCCGTTGCCCCAGGAGTGCCCAACCACAGCAGACACACGCCCAGAATGCTGAAAAGAAGAAACGTGTCCTCCAACAGCATGTAGATGCTGGACGCGTTTCTTCTTCGAGTCCACACCACACCGTAACGACGAAGGCTCCGTGTCTGCATAATTCCCCATGCGCGGTCGAGCCGTCTATTTTGCTGACGAGCGGAGCCGAGTGCAAGGTCGCCCTCCAGACCGGTCGTCCGCCTCTCTTTCCGACTTGACGCTGTCCGCATTCCGGTCGAGAATGGCTCGCGCCGTATCACAAAACCCCCCATCCCACGTGTCGATAGAGAGGAGAACACATATGGCTCAAATCGGGCTCGCTTTGGCCGGCGGCATGTCGCCCACTGATGTTGTTGACTGTGTCAAATATGCAGAAGAACAGGGCTATACCTCAGCTTGGTTTGCGGAAGGGCATGGCGGAGACCAATTCTCTGTTTTGACCGCTTGTGCTCTCGCAACCCAGCGCATCCAGCTCGGCACGAGTATCAGCAGTATTTTCGTCCGCAGCGTGCCGACCATTGCCATGGCGGCCGCGTGCGTCGATCATTATTCTCAGCAGCGCTTTATTTTGGGTCTGGGTTCCAGCCATAAGGTTCAGGTCGAGCCGGAACACGGCATCCCGTATGGTCAGCCGGTCCAGCGCATGCGGGAAACGGTCGAGATTATCCGCACGCTGCTACGCGAGGGAGCGGTGTCCTATCAGGGTGAGGTGGTGACCATTGAGCAGTTTGATCTCTGGTTTCAGCCCGCCCGCCCGGAGCTGCCGATCTATATTTCAGCCGTTTTTCCGCAGATGCTCCAAGCCTGTGGTGAACTCGCCCAGGGGACCATTCTGGTATGGAGTGCCCCGGAGGCGGGTAAGCTAGCCGCTGAAAATATCGCGATTGGTGCCCAGCGAGCCGGACGCCAGGCCGAAGACGTTGACATTGTCTCGCTCCTGCCGATGAGTGTAGCCCAGGATCATCAAGAAGCTCTGGCGCGCCTTCGGCCCCTAGTCGCTTTCTATGCCGGATTCTTTCCGCGCTATAATCGCGTCATGGCCGAGCAGGGATTTCCCGAGGAAGCACAAGCCATTCGAGCGGCATGGCAGCAGGGGGATCGGCAAAAGGCGGTCCAGCTTGTTCCTGACCCCTTGATTGAAACGGTCAGCGTCGTGGGGACACCGACCAAATGCCGGGAGCGGGTCGAAGCCTATCGCGACTCCGGCATCGTACATCCGGTTATTTTTCCAGTGAGCGACGGCCCAAGCGGGAAACAGCACGTTCTGGATGCCGTCCGGGCATGTGAGCCCTAACCAGAGCCGTCAGAGGTGCCCCGCACCTACCGTGTCAGCGATGGGAAAAGCGGCTCGGTGCTAATGATGCCCTCGTTAGAGAGCCGTTGCATTTCCTCTTTCGATAAGCCGAGCAGGCTGCCGAAGATACGCTCATTGTGTTTGCCGAAACTTGGGGCGGGCCGACGGACGACCGAAGGCATATCGGAAAATTGAGGGACAAAGCCCGGATAGAAGTGCGGCCCGGTTTCCTCCTTCTCGATCGTTAATATGAACTCGCGCGCAGCAAGGTGAGGGTCACTCAGCACCCCGGCCCCAGACAGCACCACTCCAGCGGCGACGCCAGCTGCTTGCAGGCGTTCCATCAGCGCCGTGGCCTCCTGCTCCTGTGTCCAGGCGCTGATGTATTGGTCGAGTTCGTCTTCAGCAGCCTTTCTGCCCTGCGCCGTATCGAACTGACCGTTTTGCGCCCACTCCGGATTCCCCAGCACGTGACAGAAACTGCGCCAGTCCTCGTCCGACGTGACCGCAATCGTGAGCCACTCGTCTTCGCCCTGACACGGATAACACCCGTGGGGTGCCAGGGTGGGGTGACGATTGCCCAGTCGCTGCTGAGAGCGACCATTGATGGTGTATTCCAGCAGCGCGGCGGCGTTGAACGGTAAGAGTCCCTCAACGTGGGACAGATCAATCGAGACCCCCGTGCCGCGCCGTTCTTGTTCAAATGTCCCGACCAGCGTAGCGAAGCAGGCGTTGAGCGCCGACACCGGATCGCCGATGGCATTGCTGAGCATCTGGGGTGGGCCATCTTCATAGCCACTCACCCCGGTTATTCCGGCCATGGCTTCGGTGGTGGTACCAAAACCGAGATATTCGCGCTCCGGACCACTATTACCAAAGGCCGGCAGGGTGACCATCACGAGGTGCGGGTTGACCGCTTTCAAGGTGTCAAATTCGATACCGAGTTTTCGTAAACTGCGCGGCGGATAATTGGCCACCAAGACATCACTGATACCGACCAGGTCACGAAACAGCTCTCGTCCTCGCGGGTGGGTGAGTTCAAGCGCGATGCCGTACTTATTCCGATTGACCGTGTTAAACGTGGGTGACTGCTCGTAGGGTCGGCCCCCGTCTTCCGTGACCTCAGGGGCGGCTCCGCGCCACCAGTCCATATGAGAGGGGGATTCGACCTTGATGACTTCTGCGCCAAAGTCAGCCAGTAGACAGGTCGCCAACGGACCGGCCCAGCCATTGGTTAAATCCACGACTCGTAGCGGTTGTGTCATACGCGTGCTCCTGTGTCTTGATGTCCCTGTTAGTTGATCGCCCCTGCGGCCCGGAGGCTCTGCAAATCCGTATTGCTGTAGCCCAACCTTCCGCCCAGCACGCTCGCCGTGTGCTCCCCGACACGGGGCGCGCGACGCAGGCGGAGGATAGGCGCTCCACTTTCGCGGGACGGTGGACCGGGTATGGAGACGGTTCCCCCTCCGGGACACTCGACCTCGATAAAGGCCTGCCGCTCTTTGAGTTGGACCCATTCGACGACTTCTTGGGCAGACGGGATAGGCGACAACGGAATCCCGCGGGCCTGTGCGGCATGATAGATGTCCCATTTCTTGCGGTCACGCATCCACGGGATAAGCGCCGTGTGTAATTCCTCGGCGCAGAGTGCCAGGGTCGAGATATTCTGAAAGCGCGGATCGTTCACCAGGTCGGGCCGTTCAACCAGTTCGAGCAGGGCAACGATCTGATGCGGCAGGCCCGCATGCACGCCCACATAGCCATCCGCACACGGCAGGGTGACCAGATTCGGAAACGCTGCATGGAACTGCTTGCCCGAACGCTGGCGGACAAAGCCTGAATAGGAAAACGCCACAAAGTCGTACAGGGAGGTGGCAATCAGGGCCTCCTGAATGGACACGTCAACGTGCTGTGCAGCCTGTGTTGCGTTCCGGTTCCGCACGGCTTGCAGGGTGCCGATGGCGGCGTATAACCCGGCCACGTATTGGCCGAACGCGCCCCCAGGCTGGACCGGAGGACGATCTAGTTCACCCATTGGATAGGTCCAACTGCCGAGAGCAAAGGCCACGCTGTCGGTCATACGATAGTCACGGTAGGGGCCGGATGCACCGAAGTTCGAGATGGCAACGCTCACCAGCCGTGGATTGGCGGCTCGCAGTACCTCTTGCCCCAAACCCAGGCGCTCAAGGGTGCCCGGACGGAAATTCTCGACGACCACATCCGCCCGTTCAATCAAACCTAAGACGGCCTCGCGTCCGGGTTGACGCGTGAGGTCAATCGCCACCGACTGTTTGCTGGTATTCAAAAAACAAAAGAGGCCGCTCTGCTCTTTTGTGGGGGAAGGGTCCCCCAAGCCCCCTCTGCCGGGCTGATCGTCAAAAAACGGAGGCAGGGTCCGTCCGCCTTCGCCGCGTGTTGGCGGTTCAATCTTGATGATCTCAGCCCCATAGTCGCCGAGCAATTTTGTACAATAAGGCCCCGCAATATAGTGGGTGAGGTCAACAACGCGAATACCACTCAGGGCCTGTTCCAGGGACATGCCGAAACCTCCTGTATTCCAACACTCAGGGAAAATGTGAGTATTGGCCATCTGCAACGCGGCTGTCAAGGTTGACGCTTCAGGTGTGACGTCTTCCTGCCGTCATCAGGGGGAGTTCTGCAGGGGACATCCAAAGCGAGGGCCGAGCGGATTGACGAAAGGGGAGTTCTCTCTATACATTGCCGGGATGGACGCATGCCGGTACGATGAGTCACGAGGTTACAGCGCGCAGAGAGGACTCGCATGATTATTGACTCGGAAACCTTCGGCGAAATAGAAAGCGCCGTCACCCAGGCGACCCAGGGGATAGGTTCCGCCACCCAGCTTGTCAAAGGACTGGGTCCCCAAACCGAAGAGGCTCGCACCTATATCGGCCGCCTGCTCAATCAGATCCTCGAAGTTCAGGTCTATGTTCAACGCGCGGGCGCTGTCCTTGATGCGGTCAAAGAAGCCAATCAGGAAGAGTCGTCCCGCCAGTAAGGAGAGCGTGCGAGTCGCCTTGCTCTGTTGCACGCTTCTCTCTCGGGCTCGTCTTTCTTCTTTCTTCAGACCAGAGCATCTCCTCCTCTCTGAGGGTGTATCCGCCTGAGGCATTCATTGAGAGAGAAGGGGATTCAGTGCCCGCTATGAATCGTAAAATTTCGCACATCCGTGATCGGCTCTCGAAGCATAATCCCGCTCCGGTCGATATGGACGACCCGATGCGGGCGGCGGTTGCTCTGCTGCTGCAACCCCGCCCTGACGATGTGTACGTGTTCTTCATCCACCGGGCTCACCATCCCCACGATCCCTGGTCCGGACACATGGCTTTCCCTGGGGGGCGCCAGGAGCCGGAAGACCCAGACCTGCTTGTCACAATCCAACGCGAGACCTATGAAGAGGTGGGGATTGATCTTGTTGAGCATGGCGAATACCTCGGCCGTCTGGCCGAAGTGCAAGCCTCGGCGCGCGGAAAACAAATCGGCATGGTCGTGTCTCCGTTTGTTTATCTCGTCTCTCAGGAGGCCAGTCTGGTGCTTGACCCGGTTGAAGTCCAGGACATCATCTGGGTCCCGCTGTCCTTCATGCAACAAGACGGCGTGGAACAGATCGTCCAGCGTAAGCTTCAGACCGGATCGACCATTCAGGTTCCCGCACTCCTCTACGGCGGGAAGACGATTTGGGGCTTAACCTATCGTATGCTGCGGGACTTTTTGGAACTTATTACGAAGCCGTGAGGGGAAGATCCGCTCACCTCCTGCCGTGTCTCAGAGCACTTCGTGTAAAAACTCGCGGACCACGCCGATAAATCCGTCCGGATTATCGAGCATGACGTGATGGTAGGTGTTCGGCACCTCGACCCAGCAACTGTTGGGCAGACCGGCACACATCCGTTCCAGTTTTTTCGACGTGAGGACCGGGCTATGCTGTGCCTTCACAATCAGGGTGGGACAGCTGATATGCGGGAGCAAAGACCAGCCATTGATAGGTTCCCGAAAGAGGGTGCGGCGGTCAAGCTTGGCCGTCCATTTCCCGTTCGGGAGTTCGGTAAAGGCAAAAGAGGCCAGGTAACGCAGCTTGTCCTCCGAGACCAGAGACTCGCGCGGGAAGACGCGGAAGCGCGCAATGGCTTGCTGAAATGAGTCAAAGACTTTAGCTGGCTTTTCCCCCATGCGGCGTAGGAGTTTGACTGCCGCTTCAGGGTATCCAGGCTCGATATCGACCAGAATCAAGGCGTCGAGCGCCTGGGCGTGCTCGGCTGCATAGATGAGGGTATTATGCCCGCCCATTGAGTGGCCCAGCAGCACATGGCGTTCGATACCCAGGGTGTGGACCAGTTGATGAAGATCGTCGACATAGTGCCGGGTGCTATAGGCTGGCGGCTCTGCGTGCTGGCTTTCGCCGTGCCCCCGCCAGTCCGGGGCGATCACCCGAAAGGATTCGATAAAGGCCGGTGCAATAAAGTCCCACCAGCGCGCATGGGCCGACCCGCCATGGCAGAAAATGAACGGGCGCTGGCCCGCTGCCCCCCAGTCGAGGTAGTGCAGGCGCAGATCATTGATCGTGACAAAGTGAGACTGGGGGCGGGACATGGTGCTGATAACACCGCAGGGGCGCCGCCCCTGCGGTTCTGTGCTCTTCCCGGCGTGCTTTCCTACGCCCCGCTCTTCTCCAGAATCGCTTTTGCCACTCTGGCTGGAGACATGGGCAACTCGGTCATCCGCACCCCGGTTGCTCTGTAAATGGCATTGGCAATCGCAGCGGGTGGCGGGACGATCGGCACCTCACCGACGCCACGAATACCGATGGGATGGCCGGGATTGGCCACCTCGACCAGAATGGTTTCGATCATGGGCAGATCGAGACAGGTGGGCATGCGATAATCCAGAAAGCCGGTATTCCGCATGGTCCCATCCTCAGCGTAAAAATACTCTTCGTTGAGCGCCCAGCCGACCCCTTGGGCCACGCCGCCCTGAATCTGCCCCTCGACATAGCTGGGATGGACGGCTTTGCCGACATCCTGGGCGGCAGTGTAGCGGAGAATATCGACTTTCCCGGTCTCGGGATCGACTTCCACATCAACCACGTGCGCGGCAAAGGCGGGCCCTACCCCGCGTGGCCGGACAGACGCGCGACCCATAACCGGACCACCGGCACGGGGAAACTTGGGAGCGATTTCCTTCAAGCTCAGGGATTCGTGGCCATTAGTCAGACAGGAGAGCACCCCGTCCTGGTAGGTGACGTCTTCCGGCTTGACCTTCCAGACTGTGGCCGCCCGCTGCTTCAGTTGTCCGACGGCGTCTTGGGCCGCTTCATACACGGCCAGACCGGTAGCGAAGGTTACCCGACTGCCGCCGGTCGTATCGGTATGGCCAATGGATTCCGTGTCTGCGACAACCGGGTGCATGTCTTCCGCCCTGAGTCCCAGGACCTCGGCCGCAATCATGGCGCACGAGGCCCGGCTGCCGCCGATATCGGGCGAGCCGGTCACCACATTGGCGCTGCCATCGGTGTTAATGCTCACCGTGGCGCTCGACTGAAACGCGGCATTAAACCAAAAGCCAGTGGCAACTCCCCGCCCGCGGAGTTTTCCGTTTTCACTCTGGGGCGGTGGCGACTGATAGTGCTCGCTGTTGTGAATGGCCTCAACCGTTTCGAGATAACCGATCCGTTTGAATTGAGGCCCGGCGGGTTGGGCCGTTCCTTCTTTGGCGCCATTGATCCGTCGTATTTCGAGCGGATCAAGCCCCAGCTTTTCCGCCATCTCGTCAAGAATCGTTTCAGCCGCCAGAGCGGGGTTGGTGGCACCGGGAGCGCGGTAAGCGCACGTCTTGGGCTTGTTTAGCACAACATCGTAGCCGTCGATCTGAAAATTTTCCAAGTCGTACGGAGCCAGAACGGTCATACAACCAGCCGCCACCGGTGAACCGGGAAAGGCGCCCGCTTCAAACGAGAGTTGGAGTTCGGCTGCCGTGATTTTACCCTCAAGGTTGACGCCGATCTTGGCGCGGATATGCGAGCCTGGCGTCGGGCCGGTTGCGCGCAGCACCTCGCTCCGAGACATGACCATTTTCACGGGTCGGCCGGTCAGTTTGGACAGGAGCAGGGCCACCGGTTCCAAATACACCGTGGTCTTGCCGCCAAAGCCACCCCCGATCTCAGCCGGCACGACTTTGATATCCCCGCGGTTTATTTGCAGCATGGTGCCGCACAACTCGCGCACGGCAAATGGCCCCTGAGTGCTGACCCAGACCGTGGCCTTACCGTCCTGGTTATACTGCGCCACCGCGTTATGGGGCTCGATATAGCCCTGATGGACCATGGTGGTTGCAAACTCGCGGTCAATTACGATCTCGGCAGCGGCAAACCCGGCAGCGAGATCGCCCCGCGAGAACTGTATATGGTTCGCAATATTGGTTTCTGTGTCATCCCCTGCATCGACTCCGGCGGTCCGCAGGTCCGGGTGGAGAATAACTGCGTCGTCCCGCATGGCTCCGAGCACGTTCTGGACAAAGGGCAGCGGTTCGTACTCCACTCTGATGAGCTTGAGCGCCTCCTCGGCAACATGTGGGCTGATCGCCGCAACGGCCGCGACCGCATGACCATCGTACAGGACTTTGCCGCGGGCCATAATGTTCGCAGCTAGGTGACGCGGGTTGACAAAGTTCTCGCCGATTTGCAGCATCCCCGGTTCAATCTCAGGAAAGTCGGTACCGGTAATGACCGCTTTGACGCCTGGCAGGGCTTGCGCCTCGGAAGTCTCGATGGATTTGATCCGCGCGTGGGGGTGTGGACTGCGCAGCACTTTCCCGTGCAGGAGACCCGGCAGGGTAATATCCGCTCCATAGCGGGCGCGTCCCGTGACTTTATCAACCCCGTCGTGCCGAATGGGACGGGTGCCAATCACCTTGAACTGATGCTCGTGTTGGGCTTCCATGTCCACCTCTCGTACACAAAAACGGGGAAGAGCTAACCCGCCCTTCCCCGTTCAAAAGTTATCGTAATAGCGGTTTACCCGCCTCCAATAGCGGGCACAAAATGGATTTCGCCTTCATCTGGAACCGATTCGGTCAACCCTTCCGTCCCGATCTCTCCGTTGATCGAAACCGCAATGGAGCCAACCAAGTCTCCGTCCTCAACCACACGGCTCCGAAAACCAGGGAACTGGCGTTCGAGGTCTTCGACTATTTCTCCGACCGTTTTGCCGGTGGCAGTCGTGCGATCTTTGCCACCGGTTAATTTCCGCAGGAGCGAAGGAATATAGACGGTTGCCATTTTCTTGGGGATTGGGGAGCGGGTGTTGGGGATTAGGGAGTTGCGGTCTTCCTAACCCCCAGTCCCCAATCCCTGATCCCCCATTATCCGTTTTTCTCCAGGATCGCCTTGGTCACGCGGGGGGGTGACATTGGCAGGTCCAACATGCGCACGCCGGTTGCGTTATAGATCGCATTGGCGATGGCAGCCGGCGGCGGAACAATAGGCACTTCGCCCACACCGCGCACACCCACCGGATGACCGGGGTTCGGGACCTCAACCAGGACGGTTTCAATCATGGGTAAATCCAGACAGGTCGGCATCCGATAATCCAGGAAGCCGGTGTTCTGCATACACCCGTCTTCGCCGTAGACGTATTCCTCGTTGAGCGCCCAGCCGACCCCTTGGGCCACGCCGCCCTGCATCTGGCCTTCCACGTAACTGGGATGGACGGCCTTTCCGACGTCTTGGACAGCCGTGTAGCGCAGTACGTCCACCTTGCCGGTTTCCTCGTCCACGGCCACGTCAACCACATGGGTGGCGAAGCCTGGCCCCACCCCGCGTGGGTTGACGGACGCGCGACCGGCGACCGGACCGCCGGTCCGGGGCAGCTTGCCGGCGAGTTCTTTGAGGCCCATGGATTCGTTGCCGTTCTCGGTACAGGTGAAGACACCATCCTGAAACACGACTTTATCCGCATCGACCTTCCAGGATTTGGCCGCCCGCTCCTTGAGTTGCTTCAGCACATCTTGCGCGGCTTCATACACGGCCGTCCCGGTAGCAAAGGTGACCCGGCTGCCGCCGGTCATATCCGTATGGCCAATGGACTCGGTATCGGCCACGACCGGATGGACTTCTTCTGCCTTGAGGCAGAGCACCTCCGCCGCAATCATGGCGCAGGACGCCCGCGTGCCACCAATATCGGTCGAACCGGTCACCACATTGGCGGTGCCGTCAGTGTTAATGGCGACGGTCGCGCTGGACTGAAAACCGGCGTTAAACCAGAAGCCCGAGGCCAGGCCCCGACCAACCCGGCGGCCTTCAACCTGAGGCAGCTCGGACTTGAAGTGGTCGCTGTCCTTGGCGGCTTCGAGCGTTTCAAGAAAGCCGATCTGGCCAAACTTCGGACCCGCAGGCTGTGCCGTGCCCTCTTTGGCGCCGTTGATGCGACGGAACTCCAGGGGATCAATCCCCAACTTTTCCGCGAGTTCGTCAATCACCGTCTCTGATCCCATGGCCGCGTTGGTTGCGCCCGGAGCCCGGTAGGCCGCGGTCTTGGGCTTGTTGACCAACACGTCGTAGCCGTCGATTTGGAGATTCTCGATGTCATACGGAGCAATAACGCACATACAGCCCGCGCCAACCGGAGAGCCCGGAAAGCCACCGGCTTCATAGGCCATCCAGACTTCGGCCGCCGTAATCTTGCCGTCCTTGTCCGCCCCCATCTTCACCTTGATGTGTGAACCAGGGGTCGGTCCGGTAGCTTTGAGCACATCGGCTCGGCTCATGACCATCTTGACCGGCTTGCCCGTATGCTTTGACAGCATGAGCGCAATCGGCTCGTAATAAATGGGAATCTTGCCCCCAAAGCCGCCGCCGATCTCTGCGGGAATGACCTTGATCTTGCTCGGCGGCATGTCGAGCACAAAAGCCGTTTGATCCCGGGCCGTAAACGCGCCTTGGGTACTCACCCATATCGTACTCTGCCCGTCCGAACTGTACTGCGCCACGGCGTTGTGCGGCTCAATATAGCCCTGGTGGACCATGGAGGTGTCAAATTCACGCTCAATGACCACTTCTGCGGCGGCAAAGCCCTCGGCCAAGTCTCCACGCGCGAACTGAAGGTGGTTGGCGACGTTCGTATCCGTGGGCTCTCCATCCTCGCCCTTGCCCAGGCCGGGGATCAGGATCGGGGCCTTATCATCCATGGCCTCAACAACGCTCTGCACGTGCGGCAAGACTTCATAGTCAACCTTGATCAGCTTTGCGGCTTCTTCGGCGATATGCGGGCTGGTGGCGGCGACTGCGGCCACCACATGGCCGTCGTACAGGACCTTGTCTCGGGCGATACAGTTTAGGGACATATGCTGCGGGTTGATCGGCAGTTCACCCATTGCCGCCATACCGGGTCCGATCTCCGGAAAGTCCTGGGCGGTGAGGACCGCTTTCACCCCAGGCATGGCCGCGGCGGCTGAGGTGTCGATCGATTTGATTCTGGCGTGAGCGTGGGGGCTGCGCAGAACCTTGCCGTGCAAGAGGCCGGCCAAACTGATATCGGCACCATACTGGGCCCGACCGGTAACTTTATCGACCCCATCGTGCCGAATCGGACGCGTCCCGATGACCTTGAATTTATGTTCTTGTTGGGCTGCCATGTTTACCTCCCTTGCATTTCAGCGGCGGCGTCTTGCACCGCTCTCACGATCTTGTCATAGCCCGTGCAGCGGCAGAGATTGCCAGCCAGGGCATAGCGAATTTCATGCTCAGTCGGGTTGGGGTTCCGGTCCAACAGCGCTTTGGACGTGACTAAAAATCCGGGGGTGCAGATGCCGCACTGGAGGGCCGCATGTTCCAGGAATTTCTTCTGGAGCGGATGCAGGGTATCTCCGTCGGCCAGGCCTTCGACCGTGGTGATATCTTTGCCCTCGGCTTCAACACCGAGCACCAGACAGGAGTCGGTGGGGCGTCCATCCAGAATGACGCTGCACGCACCGCAGTCGCCCGTCAGACAGCCTTCTTTCGTGCCGGTATAGCCCACGACATCCCGCAGCACTTCAAGCAGGCTCTGACGTGGTTCACACAGGAACTCGGTCTCTTCCCCATTAACTGTTGTTTGTACGTGTACTTTCTTCATGTATGTCCTGCCTTCCCAGTAACCTAGCGTGCCCGCGCCCGCGCGGCTGCTTCCTTCAAAGTGCGGCGGGTGAGAACACCGACCAGATGCGTCCGAAATTCTGCCGTGCCGCGCATATCACTAATGGGTGAGGCGGCTTGCTGAGCGAGCTGTGCGGCAGCCTCGATAGCGGCATCGTCCAGCGTTTTCCCGACCAGAGAATCGCCCGCTTCTTTGGCCAACAGTGGCCGGGCGGCAACCGCACCCAGACCGATACGGGCCGCGGTGCAGGTGTCGCCATCGAGCGCCACACACGAGCCCACGCCAACGACAGCGATATCCATCTCGTTCCGAGGGATAAAACGTTGGTAACAGTCAGACGCCTGCCCCTGTGGGGCGGGAATCTGGAACGCCACCAGTAACTCGTTCGGGGCGAGTACCGTCTGGCCGGGCGCGGTGACAAAGTCTTCCACTGCCACTTCCCGCGTCCCGTTGGGTCCGGCGATATGACAGACCGCGTCCAAAGCAATCAGCGCCGGCGTCGTATCTGCGGCGGGGGAGCCATTGCAGACGTTTCCACCTACCGAGGCGCGCGCCAGGATCTGATCGGAGCCGATCAGCCCGGCAGCCTCAACCAGCCCCGGATAGTGCTGCTGTACGGTCGCGTCGGCAATAATATCGCAGCACGCGCGCGCGGCTCCGAGTTGGAGTCCGCTTTGCGCGTCAAAAGACAATGCCTGGAGTTCTGGGATCTTTTTGGCGTCTATCACCTGTCCCGGTTGTCGAACACCGGCACGCATCTGGATAATCAGATCCGTACCGCCTGCCAGCATACGCCCATTTTCGCCCGCCGCCGCCAAAACACTAATGGCCTGATCGAGCGAAGTCGGCGCTTCATAATTCAGTTCGTGCAAGGTCGCCTCCTTTTCCGATTTTGATTCGTCTTCCTGCCTTTCTACAGGCTCCTAGATTGCTATAGAAAAGCGCCAGGAAGTGCAAGGGTTCCAAAGAGTAAACGTGTCAACAGCTTTGTATCTAGGGGGACACGTTTACTCTTTCAGGCGTTCTGTCTTATGTTTTTCGTCCGCCAACCCACCGGGCGTACTCCTCAGGCGTATCAATATCGACGCGAATACCGGGGTCGTCGAGCGCAAGCTCACGCACCCGCTCCGGATCTTTGCGGACCACCACCTTTGCCCCTCTATCCAGCGGGGCCGCCAGAAGCTCTCCGTAGACACCCTTTGAGAACAGCACCGGATGGCCGCGGCGGCCCTGGTAGGACGCAATGACAATGGGAAGGGGATCGGTCGCAAACGACGCCATGAGGGCCTGTATGGTCTCAGCTTGGATAAGGGGGTGATCAACCAGATTGACCACTGCGGCCTCGCTCTCGGGCGACAGGGTCTGAATCCCCACTTGCAGAGAAGAGAGTTGGCCCAGTCGATACTGCGGGTTTACCACGGTCCGCAGAGCCGGATGGTTCGGGACGACCGCCCGAATCGGTTCTTCGTGCTCATGCGCACCGAGTACAACGATGAGTTCATCGACTCCGGCGCTCAAAAAGCTGGTGCAAATGTTTTCAATAAAGGTTCGTCCCTGGTAGTCGAGCAGCGCTTTGGGAGATCCCATCCGCCGGGACTCACCAGCGGTCAGGATAATTCCAGAAATCATACCGCGTGTTCGTTGAGAAAGAGCGGACTTAGGGCGTAAATTTGAGCGGTCCGTCAGGCCGGACTTTGGCGGCCAGTGAGAGCGTCTCCGCCGGGCCCTTGCGCCGGGCGCGAACGATCTCGGCCGTAATGGCGACGGCAATCTCCGCCGGTGTTTCTGCCGCAATATCAAGCCCTAGGGGCGTATGTACGCGGGCGACGTCTTCAGGGCTATAGCCTTGTTCAACCAAGCGTTCGAGGGTCCTTTTTGAGCGCCGCCGGCTACCGATCATGCCAATATAGGCCGGATTTTTTTTGAGTGCGGCCTTGACCGAAGTCTCGTCCCACACATGGCCGCGTGTGACCACAACGACAAAGGTCTGCCGGTTGATATTCAGGCTGTTCAGGACATCCTCAAACGGTCCGACTCGAACCTCGGCGGCACGAGGAAAGCGTTCCCGATTAGCAAAGGCCCAGCGATCGTCCACCACAACGGTATGAAAGCCGAGCATCGCCCCTATCTCGCACAGCGGCTGCGCAATATGGCCGGCCCCAACAATGAGCAAGGTCTGCACCCCGGTTTGCACGTCAACGAAAACACGCGGCCAGTCCTCTTTTCGGACAAGCGCGTCTTCCTGGACTTCACCCTGGGGTGACACGGCAAATAGTTGGGGTTTGCCTGAAGAGACAGATGAGGAAAATGTCTCGACTGTTTCTGCGGTGATTGAGACGGCCGGAGTCAGAGACGCCCCGCCGTTTCCATCCTGGCCAAGAGACAGGCAGCTTTTTGTTCCGGGTTGGACTCCGCCGAGCGGGTCGAGTGCCGTGACCAGAGCCGCGGGCTGGTGAGCCCGCGTCGCCTCGGCCAAGGTCTGCGCTAATGCGCGGTGTTCCTCCGGCTGCCAGAGGTCAAGCGCGACATCCATCACCCCACCACAGACCTGGATCTCGTCCTGATCAAAGTCGCCGGTTAGATCGACCTGCACAATACGCGGGGGAAGTTTCTGGTCCAGCACCGGATAGGCCCGGCGGAGCACCTCTCCTTCGCCACAGCCCCCGCCAATAGTCCCAAACGGCTGTCCTTCGGGTGGCACGACCATTTTCGCTCCGACCTCACGCGGCACAGAGCCGCGCGTGCGGATAATCGTCGCCAACACAAAAGGCTTGCCAGCCGCCAAAATTTCTTCAGCACGTTCCCAGAGATCTTCCACGGCACGAATCCTATCTGAACAGTTGGGGGGAAAGCAATGGAATACTGTCCGTTTTGCGAGCTTATTGGAAACGGGGCATAATCCGTTGAGCGAAGGTCTGCAACACCTGGGCCGGATCGCCGGTCAGCGGTCCAAGAAAAATTTTCTTGACCCCGGCCTCGGCTGCGCGCTCGACCTGATAGCGGCAGTCCTGGGGCGTCCCCGCGATGGCAAAGCGTTCGGCCAGATAATCCTTCAGCCCCAGTTCATCAACCATCCTGGCATGAAACCGTTCGGCGCCGAGCAGTTCGTGTTCATGCGGACGGTAGGCGGCCTTGAGTTTTTCAATCGCCTCCCACAGTTCGGCCGGAATACGCTTGCCCTCCAAGGTTCGCCGAAAGGCGTGGTTGGCACTCGCGGCCAGGGCCATGCGGATTTCATCCACTGCGGCCTGCGTGGTCTCGGCCATATTGGTCTTGGCAAAAAACCAGATATCCAAATCGTCAAGTTTCCGTCCGGCAGCCTTGGCCCCGTCCTCGATACGGTTATAGGCGTCCTGTACAACTGCGGGGCTCAGTCCGCTGCCCACGATCACCCCATCGGCTAACTCACCCGCCAGTTGCAGGATCTTTGGCCCCTCGGCACAGACGTATAAAGGAACCGGTCTTTTCACCCAGACTTGGCGAACAGTTTTGCCCTGGAAGCGGGTTTCGCCAGTATAAAACCCTTTGATTGCTTCGAGCGCTTCGCGAAACTCGGCGAGTCGAGCGGCCTTGAGACCCACGTTATACACGGCACTGTCACCTGTCCCAATGCCAAGAAAAGCGCGGCCGTCCGACAATTCGTTGATCGAGGCAATGGCCCCTGCCGTGACCGCGGGATGGCGGGTCAGGGGGTTGGTCACAAACGTTCCCATCCGCAGCCGCTGACTGTTCAGCGCACACTGGGTCAAGGTCACATAGCAGTCCGGCCATAGCCAGTGCGCATCCGGTACGCCTACCATTTCAAAGCCCCAGGCTTCAATCTGGCGCACCAGCCCCGGCAGGTCAGGATAGCTATGCGCAAGGGGAATGGTGGCGAATTGGACGCTCATCGGCTTACAGCGTAAACGTGCCAACAGCTTTATACCAGAGGAGGACACGTTTACCTTTTCCTCTCTTCTGGGAGTAGCCTACCCGCTTCAGTTCAAGAGCACCATTGCTGCGGGTTCCCGTCTGACTTATGCTGCGTTCTTATGCAGGTTCGTTTGCTCACCCAATCCGATACGACCCCGCTCCAGAGCGTGGCAACGGACCAGTATTTTCTTCACACCGTCGTTGAGACACAGCTCCCAATCTTGCGCGTCTATACATACCCGGAGGATGTGCTGCTGCTCGGTCGGTATCACGCTGCCGGCGCACTCGGCCCAGACCCAGGTCTGACAATCGCTCGGCGTCTGAGTGGCGGACGAGCCTTTCCGAGCGGTAACGGGTTTGTCCAGTTCTCGCTCATTGTCCCGCACCGTTCGTTCTTCTTCTCCGCCGACCCGCACCACATCGCGCCGTTTCAGATCCTCAATCGTTATGTTCGCGGGGTGCTGCGCGGCCTCAAAACCGGTGGGGTTGAAGTCTTCTATCCAGGACAAGATTTTCTAACGGTCCAGCGGCTGCCGGTTGGCTGGCACTCTTTTGTGACAGCAGACAGCGGAGCCGTGCTGTATGAAGGCGGCGTGTTTGTCCAACGGGATATGAGCCTCCTGCCCCGTTTTCTTGACCGGGCCGACCCGCAGGGGACTCTTCCCTGTCAGATCTTTATGCCGGACCAGGTTTACAATTTGGATAAAGTCCTCGGGCGGTCTCTTGTGCCGGACCAAGTTGTTCATCTGCTCCGGAACGGCTTTACCCAGCAGTTCGGGCTGGAATGCCTCGACCGCGACCTGGACAAAAACGAGCGGGCATCCATTCTGGGAAAACAGGCTCAGTCCGACCTCGTGCCGAACAGCCGCCCGCTGCGATCCGACCTCCCCTATGCAGCAACGAGGCAAACTCCACTTGGAGAACTTCGAGTCCGCTTCTCTCTCACTCCCGAACGGACAATCGAGGCGATCCAGTTCTCGGGTGATTTTCTTGCCAACCCGGCAGGGATACAGGCGTTGGAGCACAATCTCGAAGGCTGTCCGCTGGAGAAAGCCTCACTTTGGCAGGTCATTGACCAGACGTTTCTTGAGCCGGAGCACTATCTGATTGGGGCCGGGAAGTTAGCCGACTTGCCCGGAGTGATGATAAGCGCCTCGAAGAGTAAACGTGTCCAGCATCTCTATACATAGCTGGAGGACACGTTTACTCTTTTCCCCAGTCCCGCCAATCGAGTAGGCTATGGAGGACACTCAGAACAAGGCGCTCCAGCACGGTCAGATTGCAGCCGGGCTCCTCGCCGACAATGACCTCACGCGGCTTTCAGCGTTGGCTCTGCTTGAGTCGGAGAGAACACTAACGTCTCTCTCGGACGACGTGGTCCGTAACCTTCTCACGTGTCTGGGGCATCGTACCAAAAAAATACAACGTGGTGCGGCGACCGCCCTCGTCCGCTTCGCCTCCCAACAGCCTGACATTATCGCGGCGCTGACACACAAGCTGACGCATCCGGACGCGCGGCTGCGCTGGACTGCGGCTTTTACCCTCTCCCAGCTTGAGCTGCCGAGCCCCTCGCCTCAAAGAGTAAACGTGTCCTCCAATCAGACACAACTGCTGGACACGTTTACTCTTCTTCCTGTTTTAATCGAAAACCTGGGACACCAGGAAAGCGACCTGCGCTGGGCCGCGGCAACTGCGGTCTTGCAGCTCGCCCGGCACTATTCTCAAGACGTTGTTCAGGCCATGATCCAACTCGTGTATAAGGGCAATGCCGTACAACGCCGTATGGCCCTCTACTGTCTCCGCGACCTGAAGCAAATGGATCACACAGCCCAGGACGCCTATCTCGCCAGCCTGCGTGACGAGGACCCTATGGTCCGCCTGGGCGGTTTGTCCTGTCTAGGTAAGCTCCGACTGAGGAGTGGAGCAATGCGAGCAGCGATTCCCCGGCTTTTAGAACACGACCCGGACATGGGTGTCCGCCGTGCGGCTGCCGTAACCTGCGGGCAGATCGGCGACATGGACACACATATCATTGAGGCGTTGCAGCGAACAGCTCAAGCGGCTGACACCAGCCTCAGCAAAGCATCGGCCGGAGCACTCAAGAAACTGCTATACCGGACGTAAAATGCGGGTGATGAAGTTTTACGACAGGTAACCCATCGGCTCGTTTTTCAGCAGTTCAACAATTACCTGCTGCCGGGTCTTGGGCCGTGTTTGGTTTTGTCCCTTCCCATCCAAGACAAACAGACCGCGCTTATACGTTCCACCGCCGTGCTGACACGTGTCCCACAACCGCTGCCACCGCTCGGGCGAGCGGACCCACTGTCTGAGAATTTTCTCTTGGTTGGTCATCCTTCCGTCTTGACTGAATTCTGACATGAGCGCAAGAGCCGTACCTGGAAAGTCAGGGTATGCGACGGAAGACCGCTTCCATTATGAGCAGGCTCTCCCGCTCCGCGTTAAACCAGGCTTACGGGGAAACCGGACTTACGCGGTCTGCCCCTCCACACTCGGCTGTGGCATTTCGACCAAAGCCGTTTTTCCCCCGTATACGAAGCGGGGTTTGAACGTATTCAGGATCGCCGGCAGGACGGTCATCGAAACCAAGAGACAGGCGCCCATATTCAGCGACAGCATGGCGCCCAGATAAAAATTGGGCCGAAAATTCGAGGTGAGGAAGACCAAGAAGCTCGCCGTCACAACGAGTGCATTAAAAAAGATCGCTTTGCCCGACGTCGCCATGGTGGCGGCGGTAATCTTTTCCGGGTCAGTCAATCCAGAGCGGACTTTAATCCGGTATTTATTCAGGAAATGGATCGTATAGTCGATGCCAATGCCAATCACCATGGAAGCGGTCAACGATTTACCAACCTCAAGGGGAATGCCAAGCAGCCCGAGCAGTCCAAAACTGAAGACCATGACTAAACTAATCGGGATAATATTAATCAGCCCAGCGACCCAGGAGCGAAACATAAACGCCGTCAACAAAAAGACGGCCACGAGTGAGACGACGAGACTGGCCAACTGCCCAGACACCACCAGTTCGCTGAAACGGGTGGTCAGATAGCCATTGCCGGCAATCCCAAGCCGAAAACCGCTGTTGGTTTCCCAACCAATAACCGTCGGCTCAATACCAGCCAGCCAGCGTCCAAAGCGGATAGACCACGGATCCTGTGAGCCAGTATCGGCTGTACCGCTATCCCCTGCCTGCCCAAACTCACGCACGGCAAAGTCTTGCACAATCCCAACCACGCGTTCGATGTCCTGGGTGCTATCCGACCGCAAAAATACGGTCATGTTGGCGTGCTGATAGTCATAATCCACAATTTCATCAAAATCGTCCGGGTCGCCAGAGAAGGAGTAGAGCAACAGGTACTGGGCGATGAGGTCTTGCGAGTCCGGAATCACTTCCATTTCGGGCTGATCCTCGTTCATGACCCGGTTCATGCGTTTGATATACTCGGCTAACGATAGCGACCCGCCAACGATAGGGTCTTGTTCGACGACGGTCTGGAGGCGGTCGAGTTTGGCGAGCAGCACCGGATCTTTGAGCCGATCAGGCTGATGTCCTTCAAGCGCAATATACAGCGGGAGATTGCCTTGGAATGTCTCGCCTAGGACGGTATCCGCAATCCGCACGGGGCTGTTCGGATCGGACATCTTGATAAATGAGGTATCGACAAAAATGCGCTGCGCACCAAGCAGACACACCAGCATGACACTGGCTGTCACGCCCCCCACCACGAGTGGTTTTCGCGCAACGCCGACGCCTAAGCGGGAGAGCGTCCGTGCCGCCCAGCCCGTCGCCGCGAGGTCACCACTGCGGCCCATTTGGGCTCGCAAGCCTCGGCTGACTTTGACCGGCAGGAGGCTCAACAGGGCCGGAAAAAAGGTGATGGAGAAGACCATCGCGGCCAGAACGCCAATAGAGGTGAAGATGCCAAAATAGCGGATCGGGAGAATGCTGGCGGTCAGGAAGGATAAAAACCCGGCCGCCGTCGTCAAGGAGGTGAAGACCACCGGCTGCCACATCTCTTGCATCGCGGCGAGTACCGCGCCGACTGAGGAAACGTCCGGATGTTGCAAGACCTCATCGTAATAACGGCTCAGAATGTGAATACCGTTTGCCACCCCAACCGCCATCAGGATAACCGGCATCATGGTGGAAATGGAATACATCGGAACACCCACGGCCGCCATAATGCCTAAGGTCCAAATCACGGAGACTCCGACTACCGCCAAGGGGAGCAAGACGCCGCGCACACTCCGATAGGTAAAATACAGCGTGCCGAGGACAATCACGAGAATGAGCGGGATGAAGGTCTCCATGTCCTGCCGCATCCCCTCCTCAAAGGTGACCTCCAGAGCGCCTTGGCCCGCAATATGGAATTCCTCTGGAGCACCGGCCGCTTTTTTCGCCTCAACCATATCCCGGATCGTCGTATAAATAGCCATCCGTCTGGCCGTGCCTTCGAGAGTCCCTCCGCCAGGTTCCATTTTGGCCGTGATGAGCATCCCGGTGCCGTCCTGGGAGACGATCCAATTGACGAACATCGAATTGTGAAAGAGGGCCTGCCGTAATGCGTCGAGTGACTCGGATGAGTGAGGCACCGTTTCCATGAACGGATCAACGGCCATGCCGTCCACCGTCCCGGTGATATTATCGAGCGTGGCCACACTCGCCACGTCTTCATCGCGGACGGCTTTGATGCCAGGCAACAGGGCGATCTTTTCCGAGAATTCTTTGATCGTTGCGAGCGTACGCGGATTGAAGACGCCGTTTTCGCCCGGATTTTTATTCAGCACTCCGACAACAATTAGGTCGCGTATGCCAAAGCGCTCCTCGACTAGGTCGTTATAGCTCATGACCGGATCGTTTTGGGGAATAAAGGCGTCGGCATCGCCCTCAAAGCGCAACGACTGCAGCTGGACCCAGGCCAGGCCGGTACAGCCCAGCACAAGGCCAATGACCAGGAAACGAAAGCGGATGATCCAGCGGAAAAATGATTCCATGCTGACGATAGCTCCTTATATTTCTGACACTGCTGAGTAGCTGTGAGCAAGTAGAAACGAGAAAGTGAGTTCACCGGTATTAGGCGAATCGACAATTAACACAGGACTAGGGAGTAGGCTATTACGCAGGCCAAGGCGCTGCTCACTGGCCGCTGCGCCCGCTCCGTCATTGCCGACAAAGCCGATGATAGTCAGGAACTCCTGGCCTTCATTAAAAACCAAGGGGCTACGCCAGTCATTCCTCCCCGGGCAGGGCGCCTAGCGCCCCGGTCCTATGACACGACTCTCTATAAGCACCGCAACTGGATTGAGCGCACCTTCAATCGGCTCAAACACTGCCGCCGCCTTGCCACCCGCTATGACCGCAAGACCGCCCCCTGCCTCGCCTTCTTACACCTCGCGGCCTTCGCCCTCTGGCAGTATTACATGTCGATTCAGCCTAGGCCTCAGATTCTTGAACTACCACGAGTGGCGCTTCTTTATCGCCATACACAAAACGGGGTTTAAACCGATTCAAGATCGCCGGCAGGACCGTCATCGAGACAATCAAGCAGGCTCCCATACTGAGAGACAGCATGACACCCAGGTAAAAGAGGGACTCGAAGTTCGAGGTGAGAAAAATCAGGAAGCCGCCGATAACCACGACCGCATTAAAAAAGATGGCCTTGCCGGAGGTGGCCATCGTGGCCGCTGTAATCTGCGTGGGGTCTATTTGACCGTCTTGGAGCCCCTCTCGGACTTTGACCCGATACTTACTCAGAAAGTGAATCGTATAATCGATGCCAATACCGATGGTCATCGAGGCAGTCAGCGATTTCCCAATCTCTAGCGGGATATTCAGCAGCCCCAGCAGCCCAAAGCTAAAAATCATCACCAGGCTAATCGGCAGGACATTAATCAGCCCGGCAACGAACGAGCGAAACATGACCGTGGTAAGCAGAAAGACCGCGCCGAGCGAGGTCACCAAGCTCGCCAGTTGCCCGGACACAATCAGTTCGCTCAGGCGGTTCAGGAGGTAGCCATTGCCCGCAATCCCGATCCGAAAGCCGCTGTTTGTCTCCCACCCCGCCACCGTGGGCTCAATGCCGGCCAACCAGCGGCCCAAGCGGAGTCCCAGCGGATCATGGGTGGCAGCGTCGGTGGCTCCACTCTGGCCAAATTCCTCGACCGCAAAGTCGCGGATAAGCTGCACGACACGTTCGACGTCTCGGGTCCTATCGGAGCGCAGATAGACCGCTACGTTGGCATGCTGGTAGTCATAATCCACGACATCGTCGAAATCATCCGGATCACCCGAAAACGAATACAGCAGCAGATACTGGGCAACCAGGTCACGAGAAGTTGGGATGACTTCCATTTCTGCACGATCTTCATTCATGACCCGGTTCATCCGTTTGATGTATTCCGCTAATGACAAGGAGCCACCCACATCAGGATCCTGCTCCACCCGCGTTTGCAGGCGGTCCAGTTGATCGAGCAGGACCGGATCTTTGAGCCGATCAGGCTCATGCCCTTCGATTGCCACATAGATAGGCACGGTGCCTTGAAATGTATCGCGCAGGACCATATCGCTAACGCGTAGCTCGTGGGATGGGTGAAACATTCCGACCATGGTCGAGTTCACGACAATCCGCTGCGTGCCGAGTACGCACAGCACAACAACGAGCGCGGCCGGCACCCATACGACCAGTGGACGACGTGCCACACCGCGACCGAGGCGCGCCAAGAAGCTGGCTGCCCAGCCGGCGGCTGCCAGGTCTCCACTCCGGCTCATTTGATTGCGCAGACCCCGGCTGACGGTCGGCGACAACAAACTCAACATGGCCGGGAAAAAGGTCAGCGAGAAGAGCATCGCGACCAAGATTCCCACTCCACTAAACACCCCAAAATAGCGGATAGGGACAACGGTCGCAGTCAGAAAAGATAAGAACCCGGCTGCGGTGGTCAGCGAGGTCAAAATGACGGGCTGCCACATCTCTCGCATAGTCACAATCACCGCGTCAGCTGAGGAAATATCCGGATGCTCTAATAGCTCTTCGTAGTAGCGACTCAGAATATGAATGCCATCCGCCACGCCGATGGCCATGAGAACGACCGGCATTATGGAGGTGACAAAGTACATTGGAATACCGAGCGCGGCCATAATCCCGAGGGTCCAGATCACCGACACGACAACGACGGCCAGCGGCAGGAGGACGCCGCGCAGGCTTCGATACGTACAATATAAGGTTCCCAGAAGCACGACCAAGGTCAGGGGTAAGAAGGTTTCCATGTCGCGGGCTTCCTCTTCCGACAAAGTGACTTCGACCGCTCCACGCCCGGCAATATGAAATTCTTCCGGCACGCCCGTCGCCTTTTTAGCCTCGACCATGTCTCGGATCGAGGTATACACAGTCATCCGTCGCGCCGTGCCTGCCTGTGTGTCTTCGGTTGGCTCCATCTTGGCCATGATGAGCAGTCCCGTCCCGTCTTGCGAGACGACCCAATTGACGAACATGTGATTGGCGAAGATGGCCTGTTTAAGATCTGCCAGCGCATTGGCTGCGTCGGGAACGGCTTCCATAAACGGATCAACGTTTATACCGTCGACGGCGCCAGTGATATTATCCATCGTGGCGATACTGGCCACATCTTCGTCCCGGATGGCTTTGATTCCGGGTTGCAGAGCAAGGCGTTCCGAGAACTCTTTGACAATGCCTAAGGTCCGTGGATTAAAGACACCATTCTCGTCGGCGTTGTCGTTCAGTACCCCAATCATAATGAGATCACGGATGCCGAATCGTTCTTCAACCACTCTGCTATAGGCGAGGATCGGATCATCGAAGGGGAACATGGCTTCAACATCGTTATCAAAGCGTAATGTTTGAATTGGAAGGGCGATGAGCACAGTGCTACCGAGGACTAGGCCAATGACCAGCCAGCGGAAACGAATGACGGCCCGAAAGAATGATTCCATAAGGGGCTACTCCCTAGTCTATGACCAGGCCGCTGCTTCTTGCTGCGGCGCAGTGCTCATGCCAGCCGCTTTTCCTTCGCCATACACAAACCGTGGCCGAAACCGATTCAAGATCGCCGGCAGGACCGTCATCGACACAACCAGACAGGCGGCCATATTGAGCGACAGCATCGCGCCCAAGTAAAAGTTTACCCGGAAGTTGGAGGAGAGCAGGACCAGGAAGCCGGCGATGACCACCACGGCATTAAAAAAGATCGCCTTGCCTGAGGTCGCCAGCGTGGCCGCCGTAATCTGGGCCGGGTCGGTCAGCCCCTCCTGGACTTTGAACCGGTACTTACTCAGAAAGTGAATAGTATAGTCGATGCCAATGCCAATGACCATACCCGCGGTGAGCGATTTCCCAAGCTCCAACGGGATTCCTAACAGCCCGAGTAGGCCAAAACTAAAGATCATCACCAGGCTGATGGGAATGATATTAATCAGGCCGGCGACCCAGGAGCGAAACATGAGCGTGGTGAGCAGAAAGACCGCGCCCAGCGAAGTCACCAAAGTCGAGACCTGTCCGGACACTACCAATTCGCTCAAGTGTTTGAACTTGTAGCCATTGCCCGCAATCCCGATCCGAAAGCCACTGTTCGTCTCCCAGCCGGTCACCGTAGGCTCAATGCCGGTCAGCCAGCGACCCAAGCGGAGGCCAAACGGGTCATCTGCTGCCGTGCTGGAGTCTCGGTTATAGCCAAACTCACGGATGGCGAAGTCGCGGATAATGTTGACAACCCGCGTCACATCCCGGGTGCGATCGGTGCGCAGAAACACTACTACGTTGGCATGTTGGTAGTCGTAGTCCACGACTTCGTCGAAATCATCCGGATCCCCGGAGAACGAGTACAGCAACAGATACTGGGCGACGAGATCCTTGGAGGTCGGGATGACTTCCATCTCGGGGCGATCCTCGTTCATAATCCGGTTCATCCGCTTGATATATTCCGCGAGCGACAAGGAGCCGCCCACGACAGGGTCTTGCTCAACCGTCGCTTGCAGGCGGTCCAGTTGATCGAGCAGGACCGGATCTTTGAGCCGATTCTGCTCATGCCCCTCGATCGCCACATAGATGGGGACGGTCCCCTGAAATTTTTCACGCAAGATCGTATCGCTCATGCGCAGCGCGTTGTCCGGGGCCAGGATACCAATCCACGTCGAGTCGACAAAAATTCGTTGCGCCCCGAACAGGCACAGACCCATCACGATTGCGGTCGGCACCCAGACTGTGAGTGGGCGGCGTGCCACGCCACGGCCTACGCGCGCCAATAGCGTGGCGGCCCAGCCGGTGGCGGCCATGTCGCCACGCTGCTCTCTCTGCCGACGCAGCCCTCGGCTGACGGTGGGTGACAACAGGCTCAGCATGGCGGGGAAAAAGGTGAGCGAGAAGACCATCGCGACCAAGACGCCCACGGCGGTAAACACCCCGAATTGCCAAATCGGGACAATGGCACACGTCAGAAAGGAGAGGAACCCGGCGGCGGTGGTCAGCGAGGTTAAAATGACAGGTTGCCACATCTCCCGCATGGTCGCCAGCACGGCGTCAGGCGAGGATGTGTCAGGCTGTTCCAACAGTTCATCGTAATACCGGCTCAGAATATGAATGCCATCCGCCACGCCGATGGCCATGAGGACGACCGGCATCATGGAGGTGATGAAGAACATCGGGGTACCGAGCACTGCCATAATGCCGAGTGTCCAGATGACCGACACGACAACGACGGCCAGTGGGAGAAGGACGCCACGGATGCTGCGGTAGGTACAATACAAAGTCACCACAATCACGATCAGGACCAGGGGCAGGAAGGTTGCGGTGTCGCGCGCGCCCTCTTCCTCGAAGGTGACCTCAATCGCGCCACGCCCGGCAAGCTGGAATGCTTCCGGCACCCCCGTCGCTTTTTTGGCCTCGAGCATGTCGTGGATGGCAGTGTACACCGCCATCCGCCGCAGCGAGCCCTCCTGCGTGCCGTCTGCCTGTTCCATCTTGGCTATAATGAGCAGTCCGGTCCCGTCCTGGGATACGACCCAATTGACGAACATGTGGTTGGCGAATAGGGCCTGTTTGAGGTCGGCCAGGGCTTCCTCGGCCTCGGGTACGGTTGCCATAAACGGATCGACGTTCATGCCATCGACCGTACCGATGATGTTATCCATGGTGGCGACACTAGCCACATCTTCGTCACGAATGGCTTTGATGCCCGGCAGAAGGGCGATCTGTTCCGAGAATTCTTTGACAATGCCGAGTGTCCGCGGGTTAAAGACGCCATTTTCGTCGGCGTTGTCGTTTGTCACGCCGACCATAATGAGATCACGGATGCCAAACCGTTCTTCAACCACCTCGTTATAGTTGATGATCGGATCATCGTCCGGGAAAACGGCGTCCACGTCGCCTTCCAGGCGTAAGGTTTGAATCGGGAGAGCGATGAGCACGGTACTCCCGAGGACCAGCGTGATGACCAGCCAGCGGAAACGGATAATGTTCCGAAAGAACGATTCCATCATATTTCTTCAGCCAATGAGCGCAGATAGTCTGCCCGGCGGGCATTGATGGCAACCGCATAGCCGCCTTGGGAAAAGCGGCGGGCGAGCGCGGCGCCCAAGCCTGGGCCCACTCCGGTTATCGCTGCAACTGGTTTTGATTCTGCCATACGTATTTTCTCCCTATCTGACTCAACAGGTACTCTGCACTTGTCTCCATCACTTGCAAAAAGCAAGCGGCGGGAGAGTACCTCAACTGATTGTGTAAGGCAAGTGGTTAGGGTAAAGAGAATGAGATATGGGGTCCAACGCGGAGACACGCCGGTCCGGCTGCCCGATTAGTTGCTCTCTGGATTTGCTGGGCGATAAGTGGAGCCTGCTGATCGTGCGCGACATGGTCATGCTGAGGAAGCACTATTTTAAGGAATTCCTTGCCTCGGCCGAAGGTATCGCGACCAACATCCTGACCGATCGGCTCAACCGGCTTGAGGGTGGTGGTATTATCTCCAAGCAGCCCGACCCCGAGAACCGGAGACGGATCGTCTACACGCTGACCGAGAAGGGCGTTGCCCTGATTCCCGTCTTGGTAGAGCTGATGAGCTGGGGAAAAATCTACGCTGGTACGACCAGTGTCGGCCGCGACAAGGCTCGACGGATGCAGCAGGACAGGCGGTACAAGCAACGGGTCATACGCGAACTGACGGAAGGCTGTACCTCTACCCCTGGGCGCTCTTAGCCCTCCCTCCGCTCCTCAAATGTCTGATCGATCCGTTCAAACCGCCGCCGGATGGGCGTCCGACTTTCCTCGTGAGGCAGGATGTAGAGCCGGTTGACAACAACGGCATCCACGACTTGCGCGGCAACATCATCGACGTCCAGGACCCGACCGGCGAGATTTTGATTGTCCTCTCCCTGGTCAAGCACCGGCGGTGACGCTTCCGGGCCACCCAACTCGTCGGGACGATTGCGCTCCGAGTGCCCGATATTGGTGGCTACCCGCATCGGACACAGGACCGATACGCCAATGTCGTGCGCTCGCAGCTCTCGACGCAGGACTTCGGCTAAAGCCACGACCCCATACTTGGAAACACAGTACGGACCAAGCCCAACGTTGGGAACGAGGCCGGCAAACGAGGCGGTAAACAGCATATGCCCGCCCTGGCCTTGGGCGATCATGCGTTGCGTAAAGGCTTCAACACCGTGGATCGGCCCCCATAAATTGACCCGCATGGTCCACTCCCAGTCACTATGCTGCATCTCGGCGATTGGCCCGCCAACGGCAACCCCGGCATTATGGAACACAATGTGAACCGCGCCCATTTTTTCAAACGCGGTGTCTGCCAGGTGTTGAACGGCCTTCAGGTCGCCGACATCACAGACCACTCCTTCTACGGCGGTACCCGTGGCCGCCAGCTCGGTGGCTGCCCGGTCCAGGGCCGACTCTTCAATATCGGCTAACACGAGTCGGACGCCACGACTGGCAAGGCGGAGGGCGGTGGCAAAGCCTATCCCACTGGCTCCACCCGTAATGACGGCGACTTTGTCGGTGAGGTGTTCCATGCTTCATCTCCTCTCACAAGTGTTTGTCGGTGTGTCACCGTGCCTACTCGGCGACTAAAAGCCCCTCGATAAAGTGGAGGTCGGCGGTCTGCATATCGATGACCAGGACCTCTTCAAGCCTGTCACGCGCATAGGCCGACAGGGGGTCCAGGGCGGACAGCTCTTGTGGCGTGATTACGAGTGGTGAGCGGCGAGCCCCCCTTATGAAGGGGGGTTGGGGGGATAGAAATTGCGTCTGGAAGGTCTCCCAACGTTCTCCGAGCATTGCCTGTGGAAGCTGCGCGTGAAGTGCCTGAAGCTCGGCCCGGTTCAAGGGGTGAATGGTGAGCTGCTTTTTAAGAGAAGAGCCGAGCACCCAACGCGCAAAGGCCGTATTCCAAAGCGCGGTCAGGCCGACGCCTTCCGGCGCCTTTTCTTCAGGCAGTATGGCCCAGTGCCGGAAGAGCCGGAACCAGGTCGGGATCCGGGCCAGCAGCGATTCGACCTGCCGCACTTCAGACAGATGCTCGAAGCGTCGGGACACGATCTCGCCCGGTGTCTCCAGACCAACAAAAAAGAGCGGCTCGCGTCGTCTGATCCCGGCATACATCTCCCGAAACGGCGGATCAAGATAGCTTTCCCATTCGGACAGACCGCTCTCCTCTAACTGCGTGGCCATGAGACCGGCCTGCTGCTGGAGCCGCTGCAACAAGCCCCAGCCGATCTGGAAGAATGGACGCATCTGCGTCGTCTGGAGGAGTTCGTGCGCAGCGACCTCATCTTCCTTGGCCGCGTAGGACAGACCAATATTGACATAGTCGTGCGCCATGCCGACGCAGCGACGAATCTCGCTGACTTCTCCAGTATCCCGGGCCTCCGCCGTGACAATACTATTGGTCAGATAGGCGAGTTCCTGACCGATCTGCGCAATGGTCTGGCGTGGCAGGCCCGCCAACACCAGAGAGAAGAAAGACGTGGGCTCGGAGAGAAGCGCTAAGGCATGATCGGGTGGCGTAAGGGTGTCGTCCCCGGCAGCAAGATGCAGCGTGTCAGGGAGACGTGGATATGTCTGCAAAGAAACGGAGTCCGGCGGGAGAAAGCGGAAGAGCGTTTGCGCCTCTTCATATCCCGGATAGCCACGATCTTCGAGGCGCGCCGCGCGCCAGCGAAACGCCTGTTCTTCAAGGCCGCTTTCGAGTTCAAACAAACTGTTTTCGAGGGCATGGAGATACCTGCGGTAATCGAGCGTACGAAGCTGCTCAAGCAGGAGGTATAAAATCGGTTCCGACTCACCCCGGAAGCGGAGGAGATATTGCTCATCGAAGGTGAAATATTTGGACTCGTCAAAGTCCGGCTCTTCCTCAACGTCCACTTTGCGGACAACCTCAAAGTGGCGTTGAATCAGGAGGACCAGGAGTTCGATGTCGGCGTGCAAAACCCATTCGGCCAGCTTACTGCTCCCGCCTTCATCGAGCAGCATCAGCCAGTTCGTCAAGCGCCCGTCATCCAAGCTGTCCTTGCGCCAACAATCCAGGTCGAGCAGGTCCCGCACCTGTTCAGGCGACGCCATGGCCAGGAGTCCGACCGCATCGTGCAGCCCAATCTCCTTGAGCGTGTACAATAAGGTCTCCGAGGATAGCGCCCGGACGATTGCCACACCATTCTTTGCGGAGAGGAGGAAGGCTTGCCGATCTGTGGCATCGAGCTGCACCAGTCGAGCCGCCTGCTCGGCGACTGATAGCGCAGGCAGATCGACTAAGTCGAGATGGGGCATATATTCAGAATCGGCCATATCTTTCACTCGGTTTGCGTATAGTGATCGATAAAGGCCAGCGCCTGATCCCAGCCGAGTAAGCCGTTGAACACCTCATCAAACGGCAGCATCTCGTGCCACGCCCCTTGGGTTGTGCCCGTCTCGCGGAGCGTCCGTAAGGTTTTTTTCATATGATACGCAGCCGCCAGGACGCTGGTCACCGGATAGATGGCGAGACAAAAGCCGAGCTCCTCAAGGTCACGAGCGGGCAAGAAAGGCGTATTCCCGCCTTCAACCATGTTGACCATCAGCGGAGTAGGCGAAAATTTGCGACAGACCAGCTCCATCTGTTTGACTGACTCAAACGCCTCAAAGAACAGCATGTCTGCCCCGGACTCCAGACAGGCGGACGCCCGTGCCATGGCATCGTCGAGTCCATTTACGGCAATCGCGTCAATCCGGGCAATGATGACGGTGTCAGGATTCGTCCGGTTGTCCACCGCGGCCCGAATTTTGGCCATATGGTCAGCGGTCGAGACCAAACGTTTTCCAGCCAGGTGGCCGCAGCGGCGCGGCACATCCTGATCCTCAATGTGGAGACCGGCGACATTCACCCGCTCATATTCCTGGACCATACGGACGACGTTCAAGACGGAACCAAAGCCCGCTTCGGCATCAGCGATAACGGGAACGCCCACCGCGCGGCAGACGCCTTCGAGTTGGATAACCATCTCGGTCAGCGTCCGCATGCCAAAGTCCGGATAGCCTAGCGCGCCAGCAGAGACACCGCCGGAGTAGTACACCAGCGGAAATCCGGCTTCTTCGACAAGCCGGGCGGAAATAACGTCATAGGCACCCGCGGCCATGAGAAAGCGGTCCTGGGAAAGCAGAGTCCGGAGGGATTGAGCTTGGGCCATGAAAATAGAAACTCCTTACAGATGTGAATATCCGAAGGGACATTTCTGACACGCGCGGTGCGCTTGTCAAGGGAGGAAGGAAAACCCAAACCTCTTGCTTTTCAGCGCGGAGTCAGCAACAAGGGCAAAAAAAGGAGGGACTATTATGAGTAATCTCGCATATCAAGACGACAGCCCATACACACTCGAACAGCTTGCCGAAGACGTGGAAGCGCTGGTCGCTCGTGAAGAGGAACACGCCGCGATTGTTGCGGCGGCGGAACCCCTGCTGGAACGTTTTCTGGCCGCCGGCAGCCTCCCGGAAGAATATTGTCAGCCGGCTCCTGGTCGTATTACTACCGAGCATAAAGACTTCACCCTGTATCGCCTCCACCGTGGGCCTGAAGACTGCTTCAATATTATGGCTGCAATCTGGCCTCCGGGCGGATCGAGCGGGGTGCACGATCATGCCGGGAACTGGGTCGTCGAAGGCGTATATCGGAACCAACTCCATACTATTCGGTATAAACGTCTCGACGCCGGGACGCAGCCGGGGTATGCGGAACTGCGCGAAACCACCACGCTCGATCTCCGGCCGGGTGATGTCGCTCACGTCCTGTCTCCGAATGAAGAAGTTCATGATTTTCTGAACCAGACTGACGAGCCGGTTGTGAGCGTCCATATCTATGGCGGGGATATCAGCACCGAAACGCTGAACTATTTTGACCCGGCCGGCAAGTCGGTCGAGCGTGTTGCCCACGACCTGCAATACGATAACGAATAGGCGCTTCGGAGAGAAGAGACTGCCCCTATCTCTGCGTGGTCAGGCCCTCACCCTTCACATTAAGGAGAGCGTGACCGCCGCAGCTTCCGGGCTGAGCAGGGAAGGGGTCTTTTCCGGCAGCAGCATGAAGTCGTCATAGGCCGCTTCGGATATACTGGTCATTGTGTCAGAGTCTGAGAGCACGGCGATACCGCGTACCTTTTCCGGCTCAAAACCAAACAGGTCCTTATAGTCCTGGTAGAAATTCACGCTTTCCTGTCGCCACTCACCGGGCTCGGCCGGTCCGCGCTGTAAGACGACGACCTTGGCGCGCCAATAGACCGGGCTGTCGAAACGCGTGCCAACCGCGAGCGTCGAACTCCAGACGTATTTAATCGCCCGCGGCAGCAGGCGGCTCCCAAAAATTACGTAGACGGCCGCGGCCGAATCATTCGTTTTTTTCGCTCGTTCGTTGGCGCCGAGAGGGAGTTTGGTTGCGCGCCAGCGCCAGCGCAAAATGGGGTAGTCCTGAGGCTCACATATATGTTCTATGCCGATCTGGACATCCTGGTTGTTGGCATAGGCGTGCAGAAACCGATTGCCTTCTTCCTCGGCAATGCGGTAGACGGCCTGCGCGGTCGCTTCGCTGCCACGCACCTTCCAGCCCGACGGGAAGACACCGGCCGGGTATTGCTGAAAAGTCTCCTGAAAGGGCGTCGAGCCCTGGAGTGTCTGCGCCTGCCCATCGTCAGGGTCTACCGCTCTGGAAAGAGTAAACGTGTCCAGCATCTCACGGCTATTGGAGGATACGTTTACTCTTTGGGCCAAAACGCAGACGATCAGGAATGCCGTGAACCACACAACACGCACTCTCACCTCCCCAAACCTCTCTTGCTGACCGAGTCGGGTCCGAACCGTCTCAAATAAACCATTGCGGATAGGAGCATCGATAGAGGAAGGACCTGCGGAGTGCAAGTCTGGCAAGGATGGCCGCTCTTTCGTGGCATTGGCACGTCTCCTGGGACTGTGGTATCTAGGCGGCACGCTATTAAGAACAAGCAAAGACCTGTTTGGACTTTTTGAGGAGACTGCTGCACATGGAAATTCTGGCAGAGGGGCAGGGCGCATACCTTCCCCCTGATCCCGATGGCTTCCGTGCCTGGGTGAGAGACAATAAGCCACGGACGCTCGTGCCTAAAATGCTGAACGAGCACGAGGCAATCGAGAAGTTTGTGTCTGATGGAGACTATGTGGCGTATGACTGCAACTACTTCCAGCGCGGCCCGAGTTCGCTGATCCGCGAGATCATTCGCCAACAGAAAAAAGACCTGTGGGTCTGCGGGAAATTCACCTATGTGGCGCTCGCGCTGCTGGTCGAAGGGGGCTGCGCCACCAGGGCGGATATCGGGTTTGTTGGTTTTGGACCATGGTTGTCCAAAGCCGTCGCAGCAGGTCGCCTCCAAACCTACGAGTACTCAAATGTGGTGATGACGTATCGTCTACAGGCAGGCGCACAAGGCTTGCCGTTTATTGGCGTGCGCTCGTTTGGCGGGACCGAGGGCTTTCCCCAGTCCGGGGCCAAGCTGGTCACAGATCCGTTTTCGGACAAGCCGGTTGTCCTGCTACCAGCGCTGAATCCGGATGTTTCGATCATCCATGTGCATCAGGCGGACGTGTACGGCAATGCCCGTGTCTTTGGCACTGGAATATCGCATGTTGATTGTGCCCTGGCGTCCAAAAAGGTCATTGTGTCTGCCGAAGAAATCATCGAAACGGACGAATTTCGACGCGACCCAGCCCGGACGTCCATCCCCCACTTTACGGTTGATGCGGTCGTTCATGCGCCTTTCGGCGCCTATCCGGGGACGGTCCAGGGGCGCTATGCCTCCGATGTCCAGCACGTTGTCGAGTGTTTCGGCGGGACCATGCGCGGCGACCTGCAACCCTACCTTGAAAAATGGGTGTATAGTGTCGATTCGCACGACGAGATGTTGGAAAAGCGCGTGGGGTGGAAAAAACTCCAGGAACTACAACGCCGCGAAACCATTCGGGAGGGGTATTCGATATGACACCGGCCACACATTTTGCGGAACGAGAGCATTTGATCTGTGCTGTCTCGCGGGTCATTGAGGAAGAAAAAAGCTATTGGGTCGGTGGTGGTGGCGAGCCCTTATACAGCATTTTACTGGCTCAGCGGCTGTACGCCTCAGGCGTCCAATACATGACCGAGGATGGCGTGATTGCCCCGCAGTCCATGATGCCCTGGGACCCGCTTATGACCATGGTCGCCTCACGCGCCGGCTATCGCGCGCTCCAGTGGGGGACGATGAATACGGCGGGCAATTTTGCCCAACTCGGCTATGTCGATGTCGGTATCCTCAACACCCTCCAGGTTGATCGCTACGGCAATATCAATTCAACCGTATTGGGAGAATACGAAGGGGGCCAGGGCCGGCGTTTTGGCGGGCCGGGTGGTGCCGATACTATTGCTGCCCAATGCTGGCGCACAATTCTGATGACCGACCAACAAAAGCGGAAGTTCCCCGAACGGGTGGACTTTGTTTCATCACCGGGCTTTCTCGACGGACCAGGCGCGCGCGAGGCAAATGGCCTGCCCCCAGGCACCGGTCCCTGGCGCGTGTTCACCCCGTGGGCGATGTTCGGCTATGAAGAACAGTCGTGTGAGCTGATGCTTATGGCGATTTCACCGTTTGTCACGGTCGATATGGTTCTGGCCGAGATGTCATTTGAGCCGAAAATAGCCCCGACCATCGAAACGCTTGACCCACCCATGGAAGAAGAGTTGGAGATCATCCGCACCCGGCTTGATACGGATGGGCAAACAACGGGCCGCGGGCAGTGGGTCGAAAAACGGGACGGCAAATATGTTTTTGCCGAAACGCAGGGCCGCGAGTAAGGGGCCTCAAAGTCCTTGCGTCTATCTTCTGCTGGTGGGCAAGGGCCACGACGTATTACTCCTCGCCGCTCCTCACACGATCATTATTCTGCCCCGTTTCTTCCGCCCATTGCCGAGTAATTTTCTCCAGCCGTGCTGCATTTGTACTCGTCAGACCATGGATAAAGCGTCCCACCTTCGTCTGTCGCCAGATGGGAAGCCTTTTATGCTCAGGCATTGACTCAAAGGGGAAAAAGGTCTCACGATACAGTGCGGCTATGATTTTACGGGTTTGTTTTTTGTCAATATTGCCCCAGCACCAACGGAAGAACTCTTGGAGTTGAAAGACGACGAGGGTGAAGAAAAAAGTTTCTAGCCACTCCTTGGGCGGTATCTTTTCTGGTTGCCTCCGGTCCGGCTCACTCTTCTTTGCCTCCTTTTTTGTGGCCGCAACTTTTTTCCTTGTGACCGATTTCTTCACGGTCCGGATTGTCTGTGGTCGTGTCCCCTTCTTTTTCAGTTGAGCTGTTGTTTTTTGCTCCTTTTGCGCCTTCCTCGCCATCACTATATCATACCAAGACTTCCTTTTACGTCCATCGCTTTCTGAAATAGGCGGCTAAATTTTCTCCACAATATACTTATCCCTTGAGCTGTTTTGGGTAAAAGTCTTTTTACAACAGTGGCTTAAAAAGTACACAACGAAGCTCTCGAGTGCGTTTTCACACGGAAGCAGAATGACTTCTCCCCCGGAAAAGGCTGCTCTCTACGTCATGACGGGGAGTGGAGGCGAGGTGGACTTCCCCCTGGAATCGGGGATGAGGGACTAGCCGCCGCCGGGCGAAGCAGCAGGCGTCTCCACCCGCTGGGAGCCAGGGGCCGGCAGACCGCAGGCTTCGGCGATGAGTTCATAGGAGCGTACGCGCTTGGAAAAATCATAACAAATCGTAACAACGCCGAGGTCGGTGGTCTGAAAGACCTCGGCCAGATGTTCGAGTTGCTCTTTCACCTGCTGTGGGTCTCCGTCGACATTGGCGCGGCGGTATTGTTCCAGATAGGCCAGTTCGTCAGCGCTATACGGGTAGGCGCGAGCTTCCTCAGGCGTGGGGACCCCGTGCCGGCGACCGCGGATGATGTTCAGCCGTACCAGATTTCTGCTTGCCGACAGATAGTGCGCCTCTTCTTCGGTCTCCGCACATAAAGCCTGAACGGTCACGTTGACTTTGGGCTCGGCCAAGGCTTCCGACGGACGAAAGTGGCGGCGGTAGCTCTCAACAATAGCCGGCCCATGCTGGACGCCCATCCCGAAGAAATAAGCGTAGCTAAACGGCAGACTCCGCTCAGCTGCAATGAGGGCCGAGTCAATGCCCGAGCCGAGCAACCACACCTCCGGTGTGGTGCCTGCTGTTGGTCCGGCATGCACATCGGCAAACCGATGATCCGGCGGGAGATCATCTGCCAGGTAGGCAATCAGGTCGTCGACCTGCTCCGGGTAATACCGAATATCGCGGGGTTGGCCGGGGTAGGAGAGCGCAACCGCGGTCCGCTGATCGCTCCCCGGCGCACGGCCAAGACCGAGGTCTATGCGGCCAGGATAAAAGGATTCAAGGACGCGAAATATCTCGGCAACTTTGAGGGCGCTATAGTGGGACAGCATCACGCCCCCGCTCCCGACTCGAATATGTTGCGTACGGGCGGCAATTTGGCCAATCACGATTTCCGGACTGGTCCCGGCAAAGCCGGGCAGATTGTGATGCTCGGCCACCCAGAAGCGTTCATAGCCGAATTTTTCTACCGCCTCAGCAAGAGCGACCGTCTCCCGCAACGCTTGGGCGGCTGTCCCCCCTTGTCGGACAGGGGACTGATCCGCCACACTCAAATGCAGTGGTTGGGCCATAGCTTAAAAAAAGGGCAGCCCCGTAGGACTGCCCCCTGTTGCCTTGTCTGCGAGACAGGTTTTATGCCGTCTGTTCCTTAAAGAACGTTCCGATCTCTTCGATAGCCTGCTGGCCTTCGGGAAGAATCGGCGCAAACAAATGCCACACATGCGGCATTTCATCCCAGATTTTCAGCGTCACATCGACATCTGCTTTCCGGGCGCGTTCCGTGATTCTTGTGGCGTCGTCCAGCAAGGTCTCTGCATCTCCGACCTGAATCAGCAATGGCGGCAGACCCGCAAGATTGGCATGCAGCGGAGCAGCCAGCGGGTTTTTCGGGTCCGCGCCGCCCAAATATATCTTGGCCATACCGAGCAGACCCTCTTTCTGGACAACCGGATCGACCGCCGCCCGCGTGGTCATCGACTCTCCCATCCCTTCCATATCGACCCAGGGCGAAATACCAATGCCCGCGGCCGGCACAGGCTCCCCGGCGTCACGGATAGCGATGAGGGCGGCAAGCGCGAGGCCGCCACCAGCCGAGTCCCCGGCAATAGCCATGTTTGAGGCCTGAATACCCTGTCCGAGCAACCAACGGTAGGCCGCCACCGCATCATCGACGGGAGCGGGGAAGGGATGCTCGGGAGCCAGACGATAGTTGAGGGAGAGCACGCGGGCGCCCGCAGCCTGTGACAGACGACCGGTCATATCGCGGTGGGACCCGGCGGAGCCCATCACATATCCGCCACCATGGACGTACAAGATGACCTTATCCTGGTCCGCGCCATCGGCAACGCTCCATTCGGCAGACACCCCACCAGCTTCAACCGGGGTACACGTTACGCCAGCCGGGGCTTGCGCTTCTATCATGATCGCGCGCATGGCGTTGATATCTTTTGCCTCGGCCATCTTCGCCCCCATCTCTTTGAACATATCGAGGGTCTGTTGTAGTTGTGGACTTGCCATAGAGAACCTCCTTTTTTTTATAGATCAATCGTCTCGCCGGACTCGAAACGTATAACCGGTATAACCCCGGCCGGGTGTTGTCAACTCAAACGGGTCAGAACACCCTCTAGGGGGACTCAAGCGCCGTCAGCAGTTCGTCCAGGCGATGGACGACATGGCAGTCTTCGGTGTGCTGCTGACGACCGGAGCGCTCAATCAGGACCGGAGTGAGTCCGGCCTGCTGCGCGCCAACAATATCCAGCTCGTAGCTGTCACCGATATGCAGGGCTTCCTGCGGCTGGATACCACATCCCGCGAGTGCTTTCTGAAAGATGGCGGTCTCGGGCTTGGCCGCCCCGGCGTACGTCGAGGCGACAATAGGGTCGAAGAAGTGGCCGATGTCCAAGCCGTCCAGCACGCCAAACAGGCGCGCGTCGAAATTTGAAATCACCCCGAGACGATATCCCCGCGCGTGCAGGGCCGTCAGCGTCTGGCGAGCTTCCGGATAAAGTTGCCACGCCTGCGGTTCGGCAAAGAAATCGTACAGGGCCGTGAAGTAAGCTTCAAAACCGGGAAACGGACCGAGCGGGGCAAAGACCTGCTGAACCAGATCATGCCACCAGGCTTTCTCCAGCCGCGGAATCTGGGCCGCGCCCGCACCCGGAAAGGCCATGGGCGGCGCGGTGGCAAAGCAGCGTCGAAAGCCGGCTTCCAGGTCTTGGACGCTGACGATTTTACCATACTCACGGGCCAGTCGGGCATAGGTTTCACCAACTGAACCGTTCACGCGGAACAGCGTGCCCGCGGCATCGAAAAATATAACGCGAATATCCATCCGGCTAGAAAGAGTAAACGTGTTCAGCATCCCATGTCTATGGGAGAACACGTTTACTCTTTGCCTCACCGTCCGTCTTCATTATCTCATCCAGCGCGGTTAACAAGGCATCGAGGTCGTCCCGGCTGGTATAGTAATGAATCGAGACCCGTAGCCCGCCAACCCCGGAGCAGTACCGCACGGTCGGATAGATGTTCCGGGCTTCCAGCGCCTGATTGAGTTGGTGGACCCGGTCCGCGTCCGGAAACGGCTCGCAGGTGATAATGCCCGACCGCAGCGCGTGCGCCTCTTGGGTCCAGACCTTGATGTCGCGGCGTTTCAGCTCCTCTATCAGAAAGTCGCCCAGCGACAGAATATGCTCGGTGACGGCGGCGGAGTCGAGCTGGTTGACATAGGCCAGCGACTCCGCCAGGCCAGCGGTCCCAAGATTTTTGGGCATGCCATGCACCTCAAACCGGCGGGCGTCCGAGGCCAAAGGCAGGGACATAAAAGGTGTCAGTCCTGGGTCGCCAAGATAGCGTAGCCAGCCTTCCGGTGGCTCGGCCAGCGCGAACAGACCGTGCGCCAAGCCCGGTTCGACCTGCTCCTGAATTCCTGAACGGATGTATAACAGTCCGATATTAAACGGTGCGTTCAGCCATTTCTGGGCACCCGCGGCCAGGAAGTCAATGTGCAGATCCGAAACGTCGAGCGGCAGGGCGCCCAACTGCTGAATGGCGTCCACCACCAGAAAACAGCCCCGCTCTTCAGCCAGGTGTGAAAACGCGGCCAGATCCATGCGCAGGCCGTTGATCCATTGCACCGAGCTCACCACAATCGCGCGGGTGTGTTGGTCTATCAGCCGGGTATAGTCATCCACCCCAATCAAGCCGTCCCGATGACGTGCAACCCGAACCTCAACTGCCTGATGCTTCTGGGAGTGCGCGGCGCTGATGGCAACCTGCGGATACTCCAGGTCGCACAGCACAATATTGTCCCCAGGCGCAAAAGGAATGGCAGCCAGGGCGGTGTTCAGCCCCATGGTGGTATCATCGGTAAAGGCGATTTCCGTAGGCTGAGCTCTGAGCAGCCGAGCGGCTTCCTGTCTGGCCTGAACGCTCGGTTTACCTAGCGCCTGATAATAGGCTGGGTAGCCCATCTCAGCCGGCCCCTGACCGAGCAGGGTCGCCGCGCGTTGGACGGCCTGGGTGGCGGACCTCGGCGGCAGCCCAATCCCGGCGGCATTCAGATAGACCTGTTGTGTTGTTCCCGGAAAATCCGCGCGTATTGCGTTCACGTCAAACATACGCCCTCCCAAAGCGCCATTACTGTCAGATTCACCCGCTGCCCAGCATCGATGGGTCCGGCATGTTTGTCAACAAAAACCGTGCACTCCTCGACTAATGATACACTACGCGCTCTTCACCGGACGAGCTAATCTCACCCAGGAGGCGGTCAATGGTGATCCGAAGCTGGCGCTCATTTTCTTTGAGCCGGGCGTCTATGGCGGCAAGGGCTCGGCCCTCTCCGGCTCGCTCCCGGAAGGCGTCGAGCTGGATTTCCAGGCGCTCGGCAAGCAAACGATCAGTGTCCGCCAAGGCGGGCAGGCTGAGGCGTCCGGTGTCCAGTTCATCTGCAACAGTCAGCAGACGATTGAGTAAGCCCGTGTGGTATTTGCCAACTGCTGTCAGCAGGGACGAGTCTTGACGAATGGGCCTGAGAAAAAAGGCACTCCCAAACGCCTGAACAGCCCCAGCCAAGTCGCCTCGTTCGAGCAGTTCATCGCCGCGCTGACAGCGCAGACTCTGACGACGAAAAGCCGCCCGTTCAAACAGGCCGCCAAAGGAAGTACGGAATCCCCCCAGAAAAACCTTGCCCAGGATATAAAGGAGGCCAATACTGATGGCCAGAAAGCACAGGCTCAAGAGCAGCGTGAGAGCAGACACGTCCAGCATGCCGCCACCTTACCACCTCTTATGCGGGAGGGCAGTGGGGAGTGACACAGGAGCATGGTGGCGAATATCCCGAGTACGGGAACAGGCATGAATACCCTTGCATGATCGACCGCATGCGCAGGGGCTTGTCTCCCTCCCGCATGGACTGACGCCGTTGTCCGCAACCCGCATAGGTCATCATTTTTTCTTGGTGTCCGCGGTTTTTCCCGTAGTCTTGCTCTTCTTGATTTTGCGGCGGACATTTTGCCTCGATGGGGGCCGCTATGCAATGCCTTGCTCAATATACTCACGGGCAAACTTGACATAATTATTGGCCGAGCGGTGGAGCGAGGCAACTTCCTCGGGGGTGAGCGAGCGCACTATCTTGCCTGGATTCCCAAGGACCAACGAATGCGGCGGAATCTTCGTTCGTGGGGTGACCACCGCGCCGGCGCCAATCAGACATTCTTTCCCCACTTCAGCCCCATCCAAGACAATAGCACCCATGCCGACCAGGGTGAAATCACCAATAGTGCAGGCGTGGATCACTACATTATGGGCGACCGAGACGCCATCCCCAAGAATGGTTGGAATGCCTCCACTAAAGACATGAATAGTGGCATTGTCCTGGATGTTGACCCGTGCTCCGATTCGGATCACGCACACATCACCGCGGACCACCGCGTTAAACCAGACGCTGGACTGCGGACCGATCCGAACATCGCCGATAATCTGAGCACTCCGCTGGATATAGGCGCTGGAATCGATCTGAGGCGTCATCCCGTGGTGGGTGATAATCATAGCGTTCTCCGTTCTGTCGGATCGTCATAAGCGCTGACTTACCCTGGGTCAAGGAGACCGGCTTACGATGGGCTGACCAGCCCAAACCGCATTCCCTCTTGTCCCCGTGTATGGAAGGGTCTATGAAGGTCAAAGAAAGATAGAGACGACGAGCGGACGTATCATGAGCCGGACTTCTCTTTTCGCTGGTCTCGTGTTTGGGGCAGGACTTGTCCTCCTGAGTGCGACCCAGGTTCTGACCCAAGAGAGAACGTTGCAAACCGAAGGCTGGCAGGGCAAGCGACCACAGCCCTCGGAGCAGCGGACCCCCGCTCCAGCCCCGCAGCGGCTAGCTCCCTCCGGGAAGCAGGTGCTCGAAATTCCCGTCCAGCCCCAACGCCCCGCCCTTCCGCCTCAGAGCCAGCAGGCGAGCCTCCCGCCTCGCCTCCAGCCTCTCCGCCCGCGTCCCAAACAACTGGTGACCGTTACCGTGACGGATCAAAATGGCGGCTACGTGCCCGGACTGCAAACGAACGATTTTGTGGTGTATGAAGGCGACACGCGTCAGGAGATTACCTACTTCAATACCGGCGAGAATGAACCGGTCAGTCTGGGCTTAATCGTCGATTCGAGCGGCAGCATGCAGAATAAAATTGGGCACGCGCGCCACGCCCTGCAGCGGTTTATCGGCTCTATTAAGCCGCAGGACGAGGGCTTCCTGGTTGGATTCAGCGCACAGCCGTTTGTGCTGCAAGACTTCACGGACAGTCGGATGCTCCTGGCGCAGGGCATCGGCCTCCTCCGTCCACGGGGCGGAACCTCCCTATACGACGCGATTCTCACCGGTCTGCGGCGGATGAGACAGGGTAAACACCGCAAGAAAGCCCTGATTGTGATGACCGACGGCATGGATACCGCCAGCCTATCCTCCCTCACGCAAACGATTGCCGTCTCGCAACGCGCCGGCGTGCTGATTTACACGATTGGGATCGGCAATCCGCACCACCGTTACACGGCCGGTGGAAGCGGATTCGCTATCGGCCCATTCGGCGTTGTCGTTGGTGGGCATGATGAGCGTGTGGATTCACGAACGCTTCGGCGGTTGAGTGATGAAACCGGCGGACGCCACTTCCTGCTCAATACCAGGGATGTAGTCAACAGCAGAACCGTGCTTGATACGGCGACCCAGACGATCTCGCGCGAACTCCGCTTCCAGTACAGTCTCGGCTACGTGTCCTCGGGAGGTGGCAATCAGTACCGGAGTGTCCGCGTGGAAAGCACCCGGCCAGACGTCGTGATCCGCACCCAAAAGGGCTATGTGGCTGAGAGAGAGTAAACGTGTCCTCCAATGAGCGTGGATAATGCTGGACACGTTCGCTCCTTGTAGCACGGCAGCCGCCTGCCCGGCCCTGTTATTTTTTCTTCAGCAGGTTCTCGCGGACCTTTTCGCGATCAAGCGGCGTGGTTGCCAGCGTGTCAAATATGCTGGCCAGGGCTTGCATACAACGGACAAAATCCGGCCAGACCGCCTGGGGGCTGGTAAAAGTCAGGTGAGTCGAATGCACACCTTCGTGGGTGTGGGACTCTCCACCGTCACGCGTGCTTTTGACATCAAACGGCCGCGCCGCTGTCGTAATAGTGAGGTGGAAGACATCTGAGTCCTCCTCGCCAACCGGACGACGCAGCTCCATGGATAAGCCACCATCGCCACCGTCTACCTCAACGATATACCATGCGCCCGGATAGGCGCTGGAGACTTGTATCTTGGGAAGCTTTTCTGTTGGGTCGGTTGCCATGGGTTGCCACCTGAAAAATAGAAAGGCCCTGTGAGGGGCCTTTCTTCTGAATTTGCTCGCCTGTAGATCAACCTCAGGGTTGATCCTGTCTACCTCGCAGTAGCGTCCGCGTCCGGAGTGTGGAGGTCGAAAGAACAGCTAGGGAAGCGGGTTGGTCCCCTCGCGCTTATTTTCAACGACTTCCATTCTTGGTTGGGAACCCCATTCCTGACCGTGAACCCTAGGCAAAGCTCGTTCTGAAACAGTTCTTTACCAAAACAGCAGAAAAGCGTCAATGCCCAAATGGCATTTTGGAAAAGTTTTTTCAAAAAAAAGTCCTTTTGAAATAGGGAGTTCGTCAACTTAAAATGGTGTTGCTAAAAACGGATGTCCCAAAATAACAGAACGTTCTAAATTCAACCCCCAGCTCCGATACGATTCGACACAAGCAGTGCTTTTTGTGATGCCTCAGGTATTGACCCTGGGGGTGGAGTTCGCTAGGCTGCTGGATGCGTAGAGACGTCCGGAGTGTGGGAACCCCGCCGTCTTGAGCCCTAGGCCCGGATGTCTCATCCGGGCCTTTTTTTGACCCTTCTCCTCATGTTTTTCAGGCACTTCAATCTTCTTCATACCGACCGACCCCGTTAAAGAAGAACAAGGAAGAACGATGAAGACGATTTTTGTGTCGCCTCACTCCACTCGCGCCGATGCCCGCTCGCTCTCAGAAGCCCTCCAAAAGGCGCAACCGGACGATGTCGTCCTGGTCGAGCCTGGGCGTTACTCCCCGTCTCTGACCGGAGAGCGTCTGCCCTTAACCTTGCCGCCTGGCGTCCATGTCCAAGGCGCGGCCAGACAGGAGTGCATTATTGATGGAGAAGGACACTTCTCTCCTTCCTTTCAGCCTATCCAACCGGAGCAGTCGGTCGTCGTCCTCAAGGACGGGACGAGTCTGAGTGGCGTGACCGTCACCCAGGGAGGCGGACACGGGATTGGCGTTCCCCCGTCAGCCTCGGTCACAGTCCGCTCGTGCACGATCAGCAACCACGGAGATCACGGCATTTTCTTATGCGGGGTGGCCGCGGCACTCATAACAGACTGTGATTTTTCAGATAACGGACTGGAACGCTTCGAACCATCCCTGCCCCGCGGAACGGGTGCGCGCCAGGGCCATCATATTTTTGCCGAGGCCCGGGCCGGCCAACGCAACCAGCTCTCCATTACCGGCAATATCATGCGCCGCTGCTTTGCCGATGGGCTCGCCTTTATCTGTTTCTTTCCTGAACCGGACGGGGTGTCCTTTGACGCCACGGTTTTGCGCAACACGATTGAAGACTGTGAACGGGGCGGCCTGCTATTTTCATGTTCGTTCGGACCGGCGTCTAATAGGCAATCGCTGACCGTCGCGGACAATATCCTCCGGGATAACAAGCAGTTTGGCATCAACATCCTGACCGCCATTCCCCTGGCGGACAAGGTGCCACAACAAGGCCAGCTCACCGCCCTGCTTGCGGGCAATACGATTGCCAACAGCCCGGTGGGCATCGCCGTTCACGGGGCGCTGGGAGAGGCCCAACATAACACCTGTCGCGTCGTGATTGATCGGAATGAGATTGCAGACTGGAAAGCCCACGCGATCCGTCTGGTCGGCGGGTCCGGCCTGGATAACGTCGAGACCACGGCCAACCGGGTCGTGGCGACGCTCTCCCGGAATGTTTTCAACGGGCAGTCACCGGCCGTTGTGATACAGGGAGCAAGCGGAACGACGCACAGTCACACCAGCCAAAATAGGGTCACTGCCCGTGTGCTTGCCAACGATCTCGATAGCGCCGGTGACCAGCCCATTCTGGTGAGCGACGGCCGGCCCGATAATCACGCCGAGGTACAGGCAGCGGGAGACCTCTACACACGGAAGGATGAAGACCTGCTGAGTTGAGCCGCACTTGCCCGACGCTTTACGGCCTTGGTCCGACGCGCTATGACGGCGGCTGGACAGCGGCAGCCCAGACGACTCATCGGACGGGAAGACTCAGCGCCCCGCTGTCCCGACCGAGAAAAAGGAGGTATCCCATGATTCGCTTAACCTTTGTCCTGCGTCGCAAACCGGAGATGTCACGGGCCGAATTCCAACAGTACTGGCGCAATGTCCATGGCCCTCTGGTAGCAAAGAGTTCCACCGCGCTGAACATCCTGCGCTACGTCCAGGTGCACACCCTGGACGACCCCATTAACGACCAGCTTGCCGAAGCCCGCGGCGGCATGGAGGACCCCTATGACGGCGTGGCGGAAGTGTGGTGGCCCAACCGCGCGGCGCTCACCTCAGCTCTGGAGAACGCGGACGGTCAGGCTGCGGCAAAAGAACTCGTCGAGGATGAGGCGCGCTTCATCGATCTGGCCCATTCGCCGTTGTGGTTCAACTATGAATACCCGCAGGTCAACCCGATACCGGAAGAAATGGTGGCCCGAGAATCCAGCCCGTTGGTGAAAATTTTCTTCTGTCTGCGCCATCCCGAGCATCTCAGCCTCGAACAGGCCCAGCTCTACTGGCGTACCAACCACGGCCCGGTCATTCGAGGCGTGGCCCAGGGCATGGGCATGCAGCGCTATTTCCAGGTTCACTACTACGCAGACGAGCTGGAAGATCAGCTACGGGCCAGCCGCGGGACAACCACCCCGCCCTACACCGGCCACGCCGAAGCCTGGTTCAACCGGGCCGACCTGGCCACCCTGGCCAACATCCCGGAAGCCAAACGGGCCATGGAGATCGCGGTTGATGACGAGTCTCATTTTATTGATTTTCCGCGCTCGGCCATGTGGATAGCCAAAGAGCGCGTCTTCATTGATCGCAGATAGGCGCCCTCGCTCTGCGAGCGTATGCAGGCCGGCATCCCTCCATACGCTCGCTGCTGCCTGCATCCGTCCGCTTGAAAGGCAGAGGTTCTTGCATAGGCATACAGCAGTCTTAGGTATTGCGTTGTGCGCGCTAGTGATGGCGTCTCCGCTCTTGGCGGACGAGCGCGTATCCCCTCAGGAAGAAGATACCACAACCTTTGCAGTGGTCGGCGGGCATATCGTCGGCCACGGGAAAGCAACGTTGGTTGTCCGGGCCGGCCGAATCGAAGCGATTACACCGGCCGCGCCGAGCACGACCTTACGGACCGTGAATGCCAACGGCCGTTATCTTGCGCCTGCCTTTATCGACAGCCACGTCCATTTAGCCTACCGCTTCAGCGCGCCTGAACTCGCCCGTGGCGGGATCGCGGCAGCGGTTGATTTGGCTGCGCCGGTTTCGTTGCTGGCAGAAGACCTGAAGCCGCTCCAAACAATTCTTGCCGGCCCGATGGTGACCGCCCTAACCGGCTACCCAACCCGGAGCTGGGGAAGCGATGGATACGGACTGGAAATTAGTGGGGCGCAGGCGGCCCGAGAAGCAGTGGATCGCCTGCACGCAGCAGGAGCTCGGGTGATCAAGTTGCCGGTTGGCGACGCAACAGGTGGGGGAGCCCTCTCAATGGCGAAAAATCCCTCCATACTCAGCGATCAGGAAATGAAGGCCATTGCCGATCAAGCGCACTCATATGGCATGCGCGTTGTCGCGCATGCGCTCAATGATATTGATGTTCTGCGGGCTGCGGTGGCGGGGGTTGATGTGCTTGCGCATACACCAACCGAATCCCTCGGCGACGCGACCGTGCAGGCATGGTCTGGCCGCGCCGTCATTTCCACCCTGGCCGCGTTTCCCGATTTAGCCGAGCCGGCGGAGAACCTGCGTCGTTTGCGGGCCGGCGGTGCCACCGTGCTATACGGCACCGACATGGGTTATACGACCTTTATCGGGATTAATCCCCAGGAACTCGAACTCTTAGGCAAGGCCGGTCTTGACAGTCAAGCAATTCTCGCTGCCGGGACGACGATACCGGCACAGTTTTGGAGTTTCGAGGACGGTCTTGGGACCCTCGCCCCTGGGCATGCGGCAAGCTTCCTCATTCTCGATGCAGATCCTGAACGCGATCTTCTGACGCTTTCCCGACCAGTGGCAGTCTATCTTGATGGTGTACACATGTCCCCAATCACGGGACAAGCGGGATCGGAGTGAGGGGCAGACGCCCCGAACCGAGGTGTGAAATGACCTCGGTTGAGAACCTGCCAGCGCCCCTTTATTTCAACACAAACCCGGCGTAGCCCCGTTCCGCCACCTCATCACACTTCTGCCGATAGGCCGGAGAGCCGCCGGCATACATCAGGAAGGTCCGTTTCTTGCCGGGGATATTCGCCCCTACAAACCAGGACGGGGTATCGAGCAGAATCGTGCCTTCGGCCACTTCGTTGACGTGCGCCGTCCAGTCGTCTTCGGCCTCTGGGGTCGCGACGATCTGGGCATACTCGTGCGCACGCATATGGCGCAGACAGTCGGTCACCCACTCGACATTCTGCTCAATACAGCGCGGGATATTGCAGAAGGTGGCCCCGTTGTGAGGGCCGACAACCGTGAACAGGTTGGGAAAGCCGGCAGTCTGCAAGCCGAGATAGGTGCGCGGCCCATCGGCCCACTTGTCCTTGAGCGTCCGGCCACCCACCCCGCGAATATCGATCTGATTGAAGGCCCCGGTGACCGCATCGAAGCCCGTGGCATACACGATGACATCGCATTCATATTCGGCGTCGCTGGTCTTGATGCCCGTGGGGGTGATGCTCTCGATCGGTGTCTCGTTGAGGTCAACCAGGAGTACATTGTCCCGATTATACGCCTCGTAATAGCCGCTCTCTAAGGGGACGCGCTTGGTTCCCCACGGATGGTCCTTGGGCACCAGCTTTTCGGCGATCAGCGGGTCGTTGACGCGCTCGCGGATCTTATTGCGGACGAACTCCGTCATGGTGGCGTTGGCCTTCAGGTCCGACATGGTATCGCCGAAGTTGCCAAACCATTTGGCGAAACCGGGCTGGGCCCACAATTCTTCGTAGCGCGCCAGTCGTTCTTCCTCGGACACTTCGAGCGCCGAGCGTGTATCAAAGTCGTGCAGGAAGCCGGCAAAGGTCTCCCGACAGCGTTTGAAAATCTCGGGATAGCTGGCTTTGATTTTCTGCTGGGCCTCGGGGTCTATCGGTCCGTTCCTGAGCGGTGCGCAGTAATTTGGCGTACGCTGGAACACGGTCAGCTGTCCCACATTCTTGGCGACTTCGGTGATGAGTTGGACCGCGGTCGCACCGGTGCCGATGACACACACCCGCTTATCGCTGAAATCCAGGGGCTCCTTGGGCCACTGGCCCGTATGGAAGCTCGGGCCGGTGAAGCTCTCACGGCCCGCAAAGTCGGGAATATACGGCGCGGACAGGACGCCAATGGCGGTAATCAGAAACCGTGCCTGCGCCCGCTCGCCGGTGTCAGTCTGGACCTGCCAGCACTGCGCGGCCTCGTCATAGGCTGCCGCGCCGACCCGGGTGCTGAGCCGGATGTCGCGGCGGAGGTCGAACTTATCCGCCACGTAGTTGAGATAGCGCTCGGTCTCCGGCTGGCCGGCAAAGTGTTCGCTCCAGTCCCATTCCTGCAAGAGTTCCTCCGAGAACGAATACCCATAGGTATAACTCTCGGAATCGAAACGCGCGCCCGGGTAGCGGTTCCAATACCAGGTCCCGCCCACACCCGTGCCGGCCTCGTACACCCGCACCGAGAGTCCCAACTCCCGGAGGCGGTATAACTGGTACAGGCCGGCCACCCCGGCCCCGATAATGATCGCGTCAAACTGATCGGTCGCCTGGGTACCGACGGGCTGCGGATCGTGAGAAGACGTTGCCATGTTTTCCTCTGCTTCTCTGCTGTATCTACTAGGCGGCCTTTCTCCGGCTTCGCGTCGTCTTGGCGGCCTTCGCGGTCGCGCGCTTTTTGGTACTCCGTTTGGCCTTGGCTCTGGTCCGCTTCTTTTTGGCCTCATCGACCATCAACTGAATCGTCCGCCAGTCCAGCACATGGGCGATATTACCGTTCTCGTCGTGGAAACCGACCGGCCCATAGACGTTGGCCAGATAGATGGTATCAACCGGATGTGAGGTGGCTTCATGCACCGCCCCGGCCGGCTCATACACCCAATCCCCGGCCCGCGCAGACCCGCCCCGATAGTCGAAGCCCCCGGAGATGACATAGAAATCGGCCGCACCCAGATGCGTATGGGGCGGATTCACCTGGCCCTTGTCGGCCTTGATGAGGGCGCTCCAGGCTCCGGTCTCTTTACTGATCCGCAGCACCTTGAACTGATTCCCGTCTCCGCTCTGAATCCACTCTTCTGCATCGGTCCGCACCAGGGCCGCATCCAACGCATCAAATACTTGTTTCGCTTTTGCCATTTCGAGTCCCTCCTTTTACTATCAATTCGATCGACCATTGTAGTCAGGCCGGGCAAAAGTGTGCAAGGGGTTGGGCAACGAGACACGGGCCGATATTGAGCACACGCCGAACCAGGACTATAATAGTGACCAGCCGGAGAACCCTGCTCGGCAACCCATGGCACGAGCAGCCGACGAGCCGATGGCAGCGCCCACGATTGAGCGACATCGCACTGCAATCACGCGGACCGACCTCTCCCGTCCGGTCCGTCTCGCGCTTGAGGACGGCCTGATCACCCCGGAGACGAGCGTCTTTGATTATGGCTGCGGGCGGGGCACGGATATTCTGCATCTCAGACATCGGCAGATTCCCTGCCAGGGCTGGGACCCGGCCTATTTCCCGGACACCGAGCGAACGCCGGCCGATATTGTGAATCTGGGCTATGTGGTCAACGTGATCGAAAACCCAGGCGAGCGTACCGACGCCCTCCGCCGGGCCTGGGCACTGACCCGAACAGTGCTGATTGTGTCCGCCCGACTCAGCCTCGAAGCGGCGCTCGATACGCTGACCCCTCATACCGACGGGGGCATTACCCGCCGCGGGACCTTTCAGAAATTTTTTGAACAGCAGGAACTCCGCGAGTGGATCGACACTGTGCTCGGCGTTTCGAGCGTGCCGGCCGGACCGGGGATTTTCTATGTGTTTCGGGACCCGCAGCAACGCCAGTCTTTTGCCGCCTCGCGCTATCGCCGCCGGTTCACGGTACCGCGCCAGCGTCTCAGCGAGGTCCTGTTCGAGCAGCATAAGGCTATCCTGGAGCCGCTGATAGAATTTCTGACGGCCCGGGGTCGCTTACCGGAGGACACGGAGCTGCCCGAGACGGAAGACATTTGTCAGGCATTAGGCAGTCTCAAACGGGCCTATGGCGTCATCCGGCGCGTCACCGGCGATGAAGAGTGGAATACAATTCGCGCCGAGCGACAGCAGGATGTTCTCCTCTATGTCGCGCTCTCACGCTTTGAGGGCCGCCCGCGCTTCACCCAGCTCCCGCGTGATTTACAGCGTGACGTGCGCGCGTTTTTCTCGTCCTATCGCCGCGCCTGCGCGCTGGCCGACGATCTGTTGTTTTCCGCGGGCGACCGGGCTGCGGTCGATCGGGCCTGCCGGAGCGTCGCAGTCGGGAAACTGACGCGCCAGGCCCTATACGTACACGAGTCCGCCCTGCCTCAACTCCCGCCCATTCTGCGTGCCTTTGAGGGGTGTGCGCGGGCGTATATCGGGGTGGTGGAGGGCGCGAATATCATCAAGCTGCACCGCGACCAGCCCCAGGTCTCTTATCTTTCGTACCCGGACTTCGAGCGCGACCCGCACCCCGCCCTGGCCAGCTCTCTGCTCGTGCCCTTGCAGACGTTCAAGATTCGCTACCGCACCTACCGGGAGTCGCCCAACCCGCCGATTCTGCACCGCAAAGAAACCTTTATCGCCACCGACCATCCCCTGTATGAAAAATTCTCCCGCCTGACATGCCAAGAAGAGAAAAAGGGACTATACGAAAAGCCCGAGTTGATCGGCACCCGTGAAGGCTGGCAGGTCGCCCTGGCCGCCCGCGGCCTCCGCTTGGCCGGGCACCGGCTGATGCGCAAGGCTGCGCGTTAGGCTGGCTCACACTTTGCCAGCAATCAGGATGACGACCTTCGTGTCTGAGGAGTGCGGCATGTTGTCCGTACATTCACCGTATGCTAGGGTACTGCCGAACAGGAGGCGATTCATGTCAATTGCCGAGGCCAAGTCAGAACGCATTGAGGTCCGCACCACGCCGCATATGAAGGCATTACTGCAACGCGCGGCCACTGCTTCGCATAAGAGCGTAACGGAATTCCTGCTTGAAGCGGGCATGAGCGCCGCCGAGGACGCCCTGATAAACAGACGATTGTTCCGGCTTGACGACGAGCAGTGGCAGATATTTCAGGATGCGCTTGACCGCCCGGTCACCGGGAAACCTCGCTTGGCTCGACTGCTGGCCGAAAAGAGCGTGCTGGAGTGACAGCGGAAGCCGAATCCTATTCTCCGATTGAGAAGCTGCACGAAACCCACCGTCTCGACGCCTTTCACTGCGGGAAAGAGCCGCTTGACCGTTTCTTGAAGCGGTTTGCACTGCTCAACCAAAAGGCTGGCGGCGCGCAGACCTACGTCGTTTGTCGGGACCGTAAGCGTGTTGTCGGCTATTACAGTCTGGCAGTTGGCGCGGTTGAGCACGCAGAAGCGCCCGGCCGGGTCGGCAGGGGGTTGGCCCGGCATCCTATTCCGGTGATGCTTCTCGCCCGGCTCGCAATTGACCGGACAGAGCAGGGCAAGGGTTTGGGCAAGGCACTCCTCAAAGATGCCCTGCTCAGGACCGCTCAAGCCGCAGACATTGCCGGCATCCGGGCGCTTCTTGTCCACGCCAAGGACGATGAGGCGCGGGTCTGGTATGAGAATCTGGAATTCGAGCCCAGTCCGACCGACCCCTACCATCTCTTCCTGCTGATGAAGGACCTGCGGGCACTCCTGAGCAATAGGCCATAAGTCTCCTATTTCTTGCAAAATAGAAATGGATTTCTAAAATGCAAGAATGCTGGCACGAAAAATCACAGCGGTTCTGCGCGCCCGGCAGCGGTCCTACCCGTCAGAAGAGGCGAAGATTCTTATCGCCGTCAAGCTCTATGAGATGGGTCGATTATCCACCGGTGCGGTAGCGAAGTTTGCCGGTGTACCCAAGCCACTATTTCTGACAAAGCTGGCGGACTATGGTGGCGATACCTTCGACCTGTCAAATGAGGAGCTTCGGTCTGTAAGGAGGTCAAATTTCGCAAAGCAATCAGGAATTGAACAGTCTGTCTGGTAAACTGGTATTCATACGTTCGGCTTCAGGGAAATAGCTTGCAAAGACATCTTTCAGATTATCCAATTCTGTCTCCTCCAAGGGCTCTCCGATATGGTAGGCAATAAATCGGGAAGCAAAGGCGGCAGCTTGCTTCCCGCTAACGATTCTAGCTCCATTCATTAGAATCCTCTGCCACATCGGATTATCAATCTCCCAATTCACTTGATTAATGCGCTCTAGGATGCTCTCCCAAGACAGTCTTGATCCATCAGGTTGTTCTGCATTTTTCAGTCTTATGACTGCTAGCATCAACGATAATTGAGAAATTGGCTTCCCTAGGAGCAGACTTCCCCTTATCTCTATTCGCTTCTCATCTCCACCCTCCTCACGACACCTTCCGCTTTGTTGACCAGCTCTCGGTTGGAGTATCCGCCGCAGCCTTGAGATACCGGGCGCTCATCTCGGCCAGGGCAGCCAGGATGATATTCCGCCGCTTTTCCCCGCTGTGCTCTAGGGCTTCCTCCACCTGATCGATCAACACATCCACCTTCTCCCGTTCCAGGTCGGTAATATCAAACTCGTCGTGGACCGGCGTGGGACGGCCGCCCATACTCACCACCACGGCCATAGCATGTCGTTTGTCCGGCCGTCCCTTTACATGGGCAAAGACCTCCGCGCGGATAAACTGCTGCGCCAGTTGCGCCAACTCAACCGCTGCCCGGTCGATGTCGGAGTCTACCCAGTTTTGGGCCGGCTTGTTGGTTGCCATACTCGCCAGACTCTCCATGTCCTCGTTGTTACCCTGAAACTGTCCGAGCCGGACGATGAAAGCTTCCAGGCGATGATCGCCGCCCAGTTGGCGGATGTTTTCGGCACGAGCGCGCAGTTCGGCCAACATTGGGGGTGAGGTATTCGGCACTTCTAGCTCGGCCAACAGCGTTTCCCGTAGACGATGCAGCATTGAGGGATAGGCTTCGCGTAGCTCTCTCAGCCCCTCACGCATGTGGTCTACGATTCGACGCAGATCGTCGCCCTCGTGGATATCGGCACCGTTACTCAGCAGGTTAGGGATATCGTCAAAAATCAGCTTGTTCGGGTCATTGGCCTGCTTGAATAACTGCCGTACCTGTTTCGCATTAGCGGAAAGCTGTTGTGTACGGAATACCCACGGCGACAGCCGATCATAGATTGCAACCAGACCCCTAGCTACATCAATGGGCTCCAGGTCAGTCAGTGCATTCTCCTCGTCCAGCTCGCGGACAACGGCGGCCATATCGGAGAGGAGCCGACGCGATGTATCCGAAAGGTCCATCCAACGTAGCTGAATGTCGGTCGGGTCTTTGACCAGGTAATCCATGTCCAGGTCGGACATACGCGCCTGAAAGAGACCCTGACGATAAAAGGCCAGATCGTGACGCTTCGACAGGATGAATGCGACCAACAGCACCGGCAACAGCCCGTCTTTGATGCCGAACGATGCCTGACGCCAGATATCGTATATCTCGACTGCTGATACCGTGCGGTACGCGTTGTCCTCAAGGAACCTAGTTGCCCTCCACCAAGCCGGTCCGAGGTTGCGGGTATCTTCGTCGTTGGCCGTGGGCGCAACAAAGGTCCAGCCCAGGATCGTTCTTCGGTATAGCCCGGTCGCCTCCAGTAGCGATGCAAACAGTCCGCCCTCAGCAGGGAAACCCTCGATACCGAGACGCTCTTCGCCTTCGTTGAAAATCATTCTCCGTAGCAGCGCATTCCGCGCGGCAGCCGCGTTACTCGACGGTTTGCTACGGTTCAGGAGTTCGTTATGCAGACGCGGCGACTCCTTAAATTGCGCGTCCGCCAGGACAGAGGCTAGGCTATTGAGTTCGGTCCGCGTGAGCGGCTTGGTATCGTGCTGTTTCCGATACCACAGAGCGTTATTGGACGCGCGATCCAACTCACTTTCCAGCCGCCCCTGGAGGAGCGCTATGCGGGCTTCAACCTCGCGCCGTGCTACTTGGTCGCCTTGCAGCTCCGGCGTCTCGTCGCTCACCTGCTCCAAGGCTAACAGCTCCCGCGCAAGGGACGTGATATCCCAAGCGTCCTGAGGCAGGCCAACTACAATATCCCAGTCCTGAGACCGATCTACAGCACGACGACATATATGCTCGATCTCCTCCCCCAACTCGCCCTGGGTCGGAATCGCTAGGAAGAAGGCCCCAATGGCTCCGTGCCGGGGGGTGTAGTTGGCTACAGCCTGTTCGATCTCGGCCAATGGCATGAGAGCTACGTCGAACCAGCGCAGCGTACCTGTCGCGTGGTAATGACGCTTGGCCACAATAGGCTGAAGGTCAGCAAGAGCGTTGAGCCTGGCAAAGTCTACCTCGCTGATGGTCGTCAAAGCCTGCTCTACCGCGTGCTCAATGTCGAAGTCACTACCCTCAAAGACAGCATAGGCGTTATTAAACTTGCGGAAGATAATCAGCGCCTGGTCTTGCAGCTTCGCTAGAGCTTGTCCGATCTCTTCCGAACCGCAGTCGGGCAGCGCATGTTTCAGAAGATCAAGGCTTGCCACCAAACCGGAGCGGTCTTTCAGTAAATCCACGAGCGCGATGGTCTTGAGCAGCCTCAGATGCAGTTCCTCGCCGCCTATGGCTTCGCACCGTTCCAGGACATCGGCAGCCAAGGCCCAGCGGTGGCCGTCGGGTGAGGCCATGATGGAAGGTTCGAGGTTAATGCGCAGATAGTCCCACAGACGGTCCGGCGCATAGAGGCCGCCATCTCCTGCGGATCGCAGAAAATCTTGAAAGCCCTGTGGCTCAGTGGAGTTGAGAAACCCAAAAATGCTGCGCTGGTTCTGACCGAATCGACGCCGCGACAGGGGGCCTAGCAAGCAGGCGACTATGGGATGAAGCGGCCAACAGTCTTCCAGCATCTGCGCTAGATGTGAAGACGTATGTCTGCGCAGTACGGCCACGCTTTCGGCCAAGGCGCTCGGCTTCTTCGGCTCACGGTTGCTCTCGATAGCGCGGCTAAGGAGGTCAATCTGCTCGTCCCCACCAATATTGACAGCAAGGTCCACAAACCGGCCTTGAATCTTGGCCCACTCGTCGCGCATCTCACGCGCCAAACGATGGGCGTACTCTTCAAACGCCTGGTGGAGGATACCGACGACAATGAGTCGCTTGTTGCTACGCGAAGCCAATTCAGCGAGTTGCTGAAAGAAGTAAATATCGGTCCCGTCGTAGGCAGCCGCCTCCAGAAACTTGCCCATCTCGTCAATGAATACCAACAGCCCGCCACCAGCGCGTGGATACTGCGCCGCGAGATTTTGGAGAGACTCCAGTGCGAGCGGCTCGCTCCAGGTCTTTGGGGTCTTACCGGTCAAAAGTCTGGTCGCTTCTATAGCTTCACCGACCACCTGGGCTGGGCGGTCACGCCGGCCGACAACAGGCAGGACGCGCCAGCCCTTAGTACGGGGCGGTAGCGCGTCCCAGATAGGATCAGCCGTATTTTCACCAAGGACCGAGGCCGCATAATACCTGAGATCGCCGTCTCCGTTCAGGAGGGCGCTGAATGCCACGGCCAGGCTCGACTTGCCACTGCCATAGGGGCCGGTCCAGGTAAAAGCGCCTTGCCCGTTCTCGGCAATGTGGCGCGCCATGGTCTTGAGGATATCGGCGGAGGATGGGGGGCAGATGAACCCTTTCAGAGCCGCCGGGTCGGCGAGGTCCGTGTCAATACGGATAGCACGCTGGAAGCGTCGGGCGATATGGACACGATCAGCTAGGGCCATTACGCGGCATCCCTCTTGTTATTCACGGCGTAGTCCAGATTGATGAAGTCAAGCGCAGCCTCGACGGACAACTCACGCTTGCGGATGAGTTGCTTCAGACCGGCCGTCTCCGACCACGTGTAGATGCCTTCGCTCGCCTCTTCCAGGTCAGTAAGCATATCCACCACACCGTTTTCGTCCAGTAGAAAGACCCGACCGGGTGACCCAGGCTCATAGGCAAGGGTCTCAAAGGATAGCGTCTGGGCGGTTTTGGAAAACCGATTCCAGAAGTCCGTTACCGCATAGCAGAACACGCCAGCGCCGAGAGACGGCTTCTGCCCATGGACGAACCTGAACCGCTCGCTCTTGCCCACTCGTTTAACCAGACCAAGCTCGGTTAAGGGTGACTCCAGGGCGTCTTCCTGGCTGGCTTGTTTTGATGAGCGCTGCGCAACATAGGTCCGTACAAAACAGGTCACGTCTCTTCCGATGGTGGCCTTGGAGGCACGATCCCAAGTGCACTCCTCGGCGAGTTTGCCAAGGGCTTTGACCAAGGTTTCACGCTCGAAGAACAGAGCCGGATAATGGCTGAAGGTCCAGAACCACGTAGTCTTATTTGGACGGCCACACAGATGCCAATGGATCAACCACGACGTAGCCGGGTCTTCCATATAGGGATCAAGTCCGTCTGTGCCGAACAAGCGCTGTCCAAGAGCAGTGGTTACGAGCCCGTTCTTGTCGGTGGCCTCCTCAATGATGCCTGTCGCCGTAGCCCAATGGCGCATGGAGGAAACCATGTTCTTACCAACGCCGAATCGGGCGATGGCATCTTCGCCAGAGAAAACCGATCTGTTGTCGTCCTGGTCTTCGGCTGCTTGGATGGCGTCAAAAGCCTTTTTTAACCAGCCATAGCGGAGCGGAAAAGTTTCGTGTCCCGAAAACTGCGGCTTGTAGCTGTCCTCAAAAAGTGGTCCGCGTGCCATCTGCCCTCTAGCTACTGGGTGGAGCCTTCAGATCATGTGTAGCTCATATCCTATACCCTATGTTAGGGTCAGGCAAAAGCACGCAAGCTGAGGTTCCACCCTCAGATTCCATATATAATTGAGAAACAATGAAAATCGGCAAAACCCTCTATTTCGACCATCAGGCCACAACGCCGGTCGATGCGCGTGTTATGGCCGCCATGACTCCCTATTTCGTGGAATCATTCGGCAATCCTCATTCCTCGGATCATAGCCTTGGTTGGGAATCCGCGAGTGCCGTGGAAAAAGCCGCCGCGCGCGTGACGCGGCTTATCGGCGCGGACGCCGACGAAATCACCTTCACCTCGGGAGCAACCGAGTCAAATAACTTAGCCCTGCTCGGCTTGGGCCGCCGGGCTGCCGGGGGCAAGCGCCGCCGCATCTTGGTCAGCGCCATCGAACATAAATGCGTGTTGGCCGCTGCCAGAGTTTTACAAGAGCAGTTCGGTTTCGCCGTAGAACTGATCCCGGTTGACCATCAAGGTTTCGTGAAAATGGCGGCTCTGGAAGAAGCGTTAGACGATGATGTTCTCGTCGTGTCGGTCATGGCGGTCAATAACGAAATCGGGACGATTCAAGATATTGGGCGAATATCCGAACTAGTAAGAGGCTACGGGGCCGTTTTTCATTGTGATGCAGCCCAAGCGCCCCTTGCCATGAATATGGAATCGATGGCGAGCCAGGCCGATATGCTGAGCCTTTCGGCGCACAAGATGTATGGCCCGAAAGGCATTGGAGCCATCTATATTGCGCGTGAATTGCAGGACCAAATCGAGCCACTGATCTATGGCGGCGGACAGCAGAATGGTCTACGCTCGGGCACGGTTCCGGTTCCGCTCTGCGTTGGGATGGGTGCAGCAGCAGATATCTTTACCGCTGCCGACACGGAAGAGAAGCGGGCGCAGTTATGCCGCCGTCGCGATACGTTTGTTGAAATGCTCAACCGTCTACCGTGGCCGATAACGTTGAACGGCCCTCAAGGGCAGGCCCGCCACCCCGGCAATGCCAATATCCGGTTCGCTGGATTTTCAGCGGAGGACATCCTCAGCACTTTACAGCCGCACCTCGCGGCATCCACCGGTTCTGCCTGCACCTCGGGTATCCCCGAGCCGTCGCACGTTCTGAGAGCTATCGGGTTGAGTGGTGAGGAGGCGGAATCCTCGATTCGTTTCAGCCTCGGCTTTGACACCACCGACGCAGACCTTGAAGAGGCGGTGCGGCTAATTACGGAGGCATTGACGCGGTTGGCGCGGGCCGGGCTGTGTGCTGGGTCGTAGAAAACCCATCCCGCCGCTGACGCGGCACAAAGAGAGAACGTGTCCAGCATCACATGTGTATTGGAGGACACGTTTCCTCTTTCCCTCCCAAGACGTGTGATGTGTATTATTAGCCAGGGACGAGGGTGGTGAGTGCTAAGGTGGGCCGTCCGAAGAGGTGATTCAGCCACAGGCCGAGATTGCCGGCGTCCAACTGGGCCGCGATGCGGGTCAGCAAGCCGTGGGCGGTCTGGGCGCCCGGAAAGTGTCGGCCACAGGGGCGTGTGAGGGGGCCATGGATGGTCTCGACGATCGGGCGCCAGCGGCCCTACGGGCGTTTGACGGGAGCCCGCGTTGCCGCCCGCCCCTTCGGGGGCGGGAGTACCGGCGCCCCGCCAGAGCGCGGGGAGAGTGGGGAATGCAGGTATTGAAGACAGGCGAATGAGAGAATATATTCTGGCTCGAAAGCAGAAGACACTCTGAGCGAAACGCGGGCGGCGCCCACCGGACATAGAACGCTGTTTAACATGTGGCTGATTTTGAATTGGTGATTGGGCCATAATTGTGTCGGGGCGCCGCATGCGGCGCTCCTGTCGGTCGTATATGTCATAAAATGTCGTACAAAAAGACAAATTACGGCTCAATAAGCCATCAAAGTGTGCACAAAAAGACCCCCTGCGGTTCAATAAGTTATTGATTTCATTGCATTCAGGTCGGAGACCCCCCCCTATATTTTTTTGGGGTGTTTGCTATAGAAGAACAGCGTTTTATAATACTTTCCCAAGAGTCCCCCGCAGACACGAGAAAACCGGGTCGCTCCCTTCTCCTCCCCGCTCGGGACGGGTGAGGCGTTTTGCCGCGTCAGCCCAGGAAGAGGGGGGCAACGGCCACGGCGGGCCGGCCGAAGCGGTGGGTGAGCCAGGGGCCGAGAGTGCCGGCGGCGCGCTTGGCGGCCAGTCGGGGCAACCAGCCCCGGGGGCTGTGGGCGCCCGGACAGGGCAAGCCTAGCCTATCCTCGACACGCTCCTTATAAAGTGCCCCCTAATCTGCATCACCCCTCCCAAGAGGCTGACAAGGGTAGGTAACCGCCGCGTCATGGCGGTCCATACGTCACCTGGAGATGCGGGGGCGGCTGAGGCCAGGGCTCAGGCAGGAGCCACAAGCTACGCCACAGCCGGCCCTGGAGGAGTTGGCGGCCGAACCACTGCAAGCCTTGGCGGAAGACACTGAGGGGGCGGGGGCCGGGCGGCGGCGGGTCCCGCGGTGTCCGTAAGTGGGCGGGCGGCACGCCCTGCGTCTGGGCGTCCTCACTGCGGGTGCCATAGGCCACGACCCACAAGGTCGCGACCGCCAACACTAACCAGTGGCGCGCCACGCGCGCGGGATCGGTCCGGCGGGTGTGCTGCCACTGCCAGCCTACGCCTTTCAGAGCGCGGAAGCCGCATTCAATCCACATCCGTAAGCCGTACCAACACAGCCCGACTTGGGCCGGGGCGAGATCGGTCACCACCACCCACGGTTCCCGTTGCTCCGCGCCCCAGACCACTACGAGTGTGCCCACCCGCTGGCGCTGGCGCTCCTGAAAGAGCACCCCGCGCCCGACCCAGCCCTCCCCTGGAGCCCGGACCAAGGTCGCGGCTGGCTGGCGCGCGGCCCCGAACGGTTGAAAGGCGGTCGCCTGACGCACTCGCATCATCGGATGCCAACCCCCGGCCCGAATCGTCCGCCACAGCCGGGGGCTCCACAGCCCCCGGTCCGCGAACACCACCACCTGCATCTCCTTGGGAATGGCGGGGCGCAACTGGCGCAGCAAGCGCCCCAAGGGGCGCAGCCATGCGCCCTTGCGATTCGCCGGTAAGATATGCCACGCCACTGGCACCGCACTCCCGCGATACAAGACACTGACCACTAATGCCGCCACGCGCTGCCCGTGCAAGGTCGCATCCACGGCCAAGGCTAACTCGCGCCCTTGCCACCAAGCTAAGAGCCAGCCCAGCAACGGCGCGAAACATTGCTCGACCTCCACTTGCGGCTGACACGGCGCCGCTTTATCGGCCCCATCGTACAACCATTCCCGGAGGTATTGCCGGACCGTGTGAAAGCGGCCGACCGCCCCTAACGCACTCACCACCGCGTTCTGACACGCACTCTGGGCGACCACGGCCCCATACACCCACAACGCTAACCCCCGCCGCTGGGCCGGCCGTAAGACCGGTAAATACTGGGCAAGCTGCTCTTCCATCTGGTAACATTCTCGTGGCAAGCGCATGGGCTCCCTCCGACACCATTCGAGTTTCAGCACTCCAAATGATGCCGGAGGCCCTTGCGCTTGCCTATGGCTCCGCCCTTTTACCTACCCCTCTGAGCTCCCAAGAGGGGATGGGGATATCGGGTAAAATGATGCGGAAACAGACAATTGAATACCCCTCCCCCTTTGATGCGTTGATAGCAGTGACGAAGCGGCTGAGCATTTATGAGAGCCAGCAGCAGATGGACTCGGAGGAGTTCTTTGATCGGTACAACCGGGGCAAACTGTCGGATGACACGGTGTTTGTGGAATGGGCGAACGATTACCGCCATTATTTGGAACTTCGCCAGAAATGAGAAAAAAGCCTGCACGATGTTGCAGCATGTCATGGACGCGGTGGTTAGAGAATGAGGACGTATAACGCGGAACAGACTGGACTTGTTTGACTCTCCTGTGAATCAGGATACGATGCCTGGGAATAGCCATCGAAACGACAAGGAGCACGAAACATGTCGAGACGGCTTAACTTTGAAGTGGAAGTTCCGGACGACGTGTGTGTACATCTCCCTCAGGAGGAGTTTGCCGCTAAGGCAAAAGAGGCGCTGGTTATGGAGCTCTTGCGTGAGCACCAGATATCGCAAGGCAAGGCCGCAGAGATGCTTGAGATACCGCGCCATGACTTGTTTGACCTGATGACGAGATATCAAGTCTCGGTTCTTGATCTAACGCACGAGGAACTCAAGGCTGAACTACAGAAGCCCTTTCCCCGAGCTTCTTAAGCGTTCTATATGCAGGTTGTTGCGGATGCCGGTCCTCTTCTCTCATTTGCCCGCGCCGAGCGTCTAGCCCTCCTCAAATCCGTCACGGGCTCTGTCATTATTCCAACAGCCGTCTACGAAGAGATTGTCGTTAAGGGTGCTGGTAAACGTGGCGCGGATGAGGTGGAGCACGCAGACTGGATTGAGCGCCGATCCGTTAGAGATCAGACGTTCGCCGATCGCTTACCCCATAAACTCCATAGTGGAGAACGCGAAGCCATCACACTCGCCAGGGAGATTGGCGGGAGCTTGTTAGTTGACGAGTTGGAAGTCAGGAAGGAAGCGCAACGCCTCGGCGTTCACTATTTTGGCAGTCTTGCCCTGCTTAAAGAAGCAAAGCAGCGTGGGCGCATTCTCGCGGTAAAGCCGGTCCTAGACGAGCTGATTGCAGCCGGCACCTATATTAGCAAATCGCTCTATCAAGACGTGCTTGAACAGGTTGGGGAGACATAGCGGGCCGGGTTGGGTGTGGGGTCGGAGAGTACCCACCCCGCCTTCGGCACCCCTCCCAAGAGGGGATGAGAAGGGTGGGCAAAGATAATATTACAAGGTGGAAGAGCCGGGGCCGGCAAATTCGGACGCCGGGTCGCCGGCGATTCTGGCGTGGTACATCACTCGCGCTTCGGTCATGTCCCAGGGACAGGCCTGGTGCAGCAGGCGGCGGTTATCCCACAGCACGGCGTCGCCGGCAGTCCACCGGTGATGATAGACGCGTGGCGGCCGGCAGGTATGGTCCACCAGCGCCCGGAGCAAGTGTTCGGATTCGGCCGGGTCCATTCCCGGAATGCCGTAGGCATGACGGCCGATCAGCAGGGACTTGCGCCCGGTCTCGGGATGCGTTTTCACCAGGGGTCTCAGCGGCGGGTCCTTCACATCCAGACCATAGCCGTTATAGTCGCCGCCTTTTTTGGCTGCAAACCCGATCTTTTTCTGTGAGTAGCGCAGGGAATGGTAGGCCGACAGGTCGGCGACTTTCTCTTTCATGGCGTCGTCGAGCGCATCATACCCGGCGCGTAAATCCGCCCAGCCGGTCTCCCCGCGCGCCGCAGGCACGACGTGGGCCGTGAACACCGCGCCCTTGGCCTGCACGGGCATATAGGTACTGTCACAATGCCAGCCCATATTCCCTTTGAGCACTTGAATCATCTCGTCGGAATCGTCTTCGACGCGAATGCTGCCGTCTTTTTTGACGTTGCTGATCGGCACCAGATCAAACTCCAGCTCACCGAAGCGTTTGGCAAATTCGACCTGCTGGTCGTTGGAGAGATGCTGGTCCGGGAAGATGAGCAGCGCGTACTCAAGCCAGGTGTCGTACAGCCGGCTGAAGGTTGTCTCGTCAATTTCGGCCAGCTTGAGTCCGGTCACGGTCGCCCCAAAGCTCGCGTCGAGCGGTTTCACATGAAAATCTGTCATCGGTCTGCGTCCTCCTCGGTTGCCCCAGCATGACGTGCGGAAGAAAACCTGTCAATCCGTTCCATATGTTGATTGTCCGGCTAATCTCTCCCTTCATCAAATTACTGATACGAGGCTGGGTCTTACCAAAGAAGGCCGCGGCCTCAACCTGGGTCCAGTCCCGGTCTTGAATGTATTGCCGTAGGTCGAGCATGAGGTCGGCGCGGATTTTCAAATTAGCTGCTTCTTCTGCATCAAATCCCAGGTCCTCAAAGACATTGTCTTGGCCTCGTGTGACGCTCATGACCTGACTTCCGTTTTCGAGCCTTCTGTAAGCCCTTGTTCTTACCAGGCTTACTGTCCACCTGCATGCATGTTCCGGTTAGGAAACGCGCGCCCAAATGTCGTCACGGCGATGCAGCATACTGGTATGACGGGGACCACGTTCATACACCATAATCCGCATCCCTTGACTCTCGTTCAACGGGAAATAGTGATGCCGGTCACCGGACGGCTCGACCGCGAGCCCCTTCGCTCCAGGTGGCAGCGGAATCCCATCGCAGGTGACCATGGTAATGCCCTTGGCCGCCATGTGGTCATAGAACGCATCGAGATCGTCCACTTCAGCAGCCACTTCCATGGCATAGCCATCACCTTTTTCTTTGAGAAGATCCCGCACATACCCGGCTGCCGTCGGCTGAACCAATTGCACCCAAACACCATTAGCCTCAATAAACGCGCATTGCATATCACCAAGGTTGTTCGCGCGCCCGTCAAGGCTAAATTCAGCGGGATGGCGCTTGAGTCCCATGACTTCGGTATAGAATGCTGCCGTCTTCGACAGGTCTTCGGTAAGAATGCACACGCGATCAATGCGCGGACTATGCGGCCTGGGGTTTTCATTCACCCACGCCTCGTCGCGAATGTTTAAGAGGTTGGTCGCATCGTCCAGCCGCCGCTCGTAGACTTCAATGGTCGTCCCACAACTGATGTCTGCCGGCCAGTAGGCAATGAGCTGTCCGGTCTCAGCGGTCGCCGCATCCCCACGTACGCTTTCTTGGATTCTTCCACCATCTTTGAGTGGAGAGCCGTCCATGCTGAGCATCTGAATGCCTTTCGCGTCCATCTCCTCAAGCACCCTTCGATAGTCCGCATCAACCGCTTCAAAATTAACCTCGACAATGGCGCCCTCACCGACCTCTTCCAATATGTCCATGCCGGGTCCGGGGGATGTTGGTAAAACCAACTCCAACCACAAGCCACCACCATGAACGAAGACCGCTTTCATGCCGCCTGTTGTTTCGTCTTCTGCGCTGACATCAACCTCCATGGGGTGGCGCTTCCAGCCAACCGTCTCGGTCAGGAACGCAGCCGTTTTATCGATGTCTTCTACCCAGACTGCTAGATGATCGAGTCGCAATTTTGGCTTTCCCCGCTCGTTCGGCATAACCTCCTCCTGGCACGTGAACAACACTGCAAAAAAATGAATCAAATCAGAAGAAGCTTAGCAAGAAAAAGCCCTTGCAAACACAAGGGCTTGGGCAGAGCCACCCATCGGATTTGAACCGACGACCTACTGATTACGAATCAGTTGCTCTACCAACTGAGCTAGGGTGGCGCGTGTTCTGGCGGGGATTCTACCAGTGAGGCGAACTGCGGGGCAAGCCCGATGCGCTTCAGTCAAGCTCCCGCAATAACTCGCGCGCGGCCTGAGCCGGGTCGGTTGCCGCACTGATGGCCGAAATCATGGCAATCCCATGCGCGCCGGTCTCCAGTACTTCAGCCACACGCTCGGTCTTGATACCGCCAATCGCAAAAATCGGCACCGCACTGTAGGCAACCGCTGTGCGCAGGCGGTCGAGCCCCAGGGGCTCGCCATAGGCGGCTTTTGAGGGCGTGTAATAGACCGGGCCGAAGACCATGAAATCGGCCCCCTGGGCCGCGGTGATTTCGTGCCGGGAATGGGTTGAAACGCCGATGAGTTTCCCGGCTCCCAGCAGACGGCGCGCGTCTTCGACCACAAAGGAGTGCTGTCCGAGATGGACGCCGTCGGCCTCAACCGCCAGGGCGACGTCCAGGCGGTCGTTGACCAACAGGTGCGCCTGATAGCGCAGGGTCAACGCCCGAAGCTGCTCGGCCAATGCGTACAGCTCGCGGCCTTCGAGGTCTTTTTCCCGGAGTTGAACGGCCCGCACCCCGCCGTCGAGAGCGGCGTGCACGACGTCGGTAAGGGGCCGGCTGGCGGTCTGGGTGCGGTCGGTGACGAAATACAGGCGAAAGTTGAGCATCGGTCGGACGGCCTGGGGAAACCCACCCCAGCCTTCGGCCACCCCTCCCAGGAGGGGATGGGGTGATTGGCTAGGCGATCATTCCGTCGAGCGGGCTGGAGGCGGTGGCGTACAGCTTTTTACCCATGCGCCCGGCCAGATAGGCCTTGCGCCCGGCTTCCACCCCCTGGCGCATGGCATCCGCCATGAGAATGGGATCTTTTGCCGCGGCAATGGCCGTGTTCATCAGTACCGCGTCACAGCCCATCTCCAGGGCAACCGCGGCGTCCGAGGCCGTGCCCACCCCGGCGTCAACAATCACCGGTACGCTGCTGTGTTCGAGGATGATACGAATATTATACGGATTGCGGATGCCGAGCCCGGAACCGATGGGGGCGGCCAGCGGCATGACCGCGGCGCAACCCATGTCTTCGAGCTTTTGACAGGAGATCGGGTCGTCATGAATATAGGGCAGGACAATAAAGCCGTCGTCAACCAGGGTCTGAGCCGCCTCAAGCGTACCCGGAATATCGGGGAAGAGGGTCTTGTCATCGCCAATGACTTCCAGCTTGATCATATTACCCACCCCGGCCTCGCGGGCCAGGCGGCAGGTCCGCACCGCGTCGGCGGCGTTATAGCAGCCGGCCGTGTTGGGTAGGATGGTGTAGTGCTTGGGGTCAATATAGTCGAGCAGATTTTCCTGGTTGGGGTCGGTGATATTCACGCGGCGGACCGCAACCGTCACAATTTCGGCCCCCGAGGCCTCAATCGCCCGTTTGGTTTCCGCAAAATCCTTATACTTGCCCGTGCCAACAATAAGCCTGGAATGATATTCCTTGCCTGCGAGTACAAAGGGGTCTTTGGGGCCTTGCATGGCGTCCTCACTGTGTTGATCTGTGCGCGCTCTGGCTAGCAGCCTCCGCCAACGAAGTGTACGATTTCAACCTCATCGTCCGCCTTCAGTGCGCAGTTGGCGTATTCGTCATGGGGAATGATATCCCGGTTGACCTCAACCGCAATCCGCTTATTTCCAAGGCCGAGTTCTTCGACTAAGGCTGCGATAGTGATACCCTCTCGGCACTCCCGCACATCGCCGTTGAGCCGCAATGTCATCGCGGCCCACCATATGCCGACGGGTTTCCCTTTACAACCCAGGAGGCTTCTGGTATTCCCCTGTCTGCCCATCCAGGCATATCTAGATGGACGTCTTTCCAACCCGTTATCATCAAGGAGTACCCCATGGCTACTGTCACCCGCGCCCTGATTAGCGTGAGCGACAAACGTGGCATTGTTGATCTGGCCCGTGGCCTGGCCGAGCTTGGTATCGAAATTCTCTCAACCGGCGGTACGGCCAAAGCGCTGACCGCAGCCGGCGTTGCGGTGACTCCGGTTGAAGACTTTACCGGCTTTCCCGAAATGCTCGACGGCCGGGTGAAGACCCTGCACCCCCGCATCCACGCCGGGATTCTGCACCGCCGGAGCGACCCCAGCCATCTCCAGGCCATGACTGAGCATGACCTCAAAGCCATTGATCTGGTGGTGGTCAACCTCTACCCGTTCGAACAAACCGTGGCTAGGCCGGACTGCCGCTTTGCCGACGCGATTGAAAACATCGATATCGGCGGGCCGTCTCTCTTGCGCGCTTCAGCCAAGAATCACGCCGACGTGGGCGTCGTTGTTGACCCGGACGATTATCCGGCCATTCTGACCGCGCTCACACGGGACGGCACCCTGTCGGCCGAGTACAAGCTCGCCCTGGCCAAGAAAGCCTTCCAGCTCACCGCTCGCTACGATGGCGCCATTGCCGATTACCTGGGCAGCTTCGACGGAGAAGAGCGTCGGCCTTTTGGCGACACCCTGCATCTGCAATACACCAAGGCCCAGGACCTCCGCTACGGAGAAAACCCGCACCAGTCTGCGGCCTTTTACCGCAGCCCGGTCGTCCGGGAAGCCTGCATTGCCAACGCCAGACAGCTCCAGGGCAAGGCACTGTCGTATAATAATATTGTGGATGCCAATGCCGCGTTTGCCCTGCTCCAGGAGTTTGATGAAATTGCCACGGTGGCCATCAAGCATACCAACCCGTGTGGCGCGGCCACCTCGACGGATTCTCTGGCCGACGCCTTTCGGAAGACGCGTGCCTGCGATCCGATTTCCATTTTTGGTGGGATTGTTGGTTTGAATCGTGAGGTCGATGCGGCGACCGCCCAGGAAATCCTGAACCTGTACGAACAGGGCTTTCTTGAGATTGTGCTCGCCCCCGGCTATGCGGCCCCGGCCCTGGAGATGCTGGCCTCGTCCAAGCGCCTCCAGAACATCCGCTTGCTGGAAATCCCGGAGATCGTCGACGCGCAGCCGGCCCGCTACGAGGCCAAACCGATTGCCGGCGGCCTGCTGTATCAGGAACGCGATACCGGCCAAGTCAATGTGCAAGACTGCGAGGTCGTGACCAAGCGTCGGCCGACCGACGCGGAGTACCAGGCATTGGCCTTTGCCTGGCGGGTATGCAAACACGTCAAGTCCAACGCCATTGTGCTGACCTCAAGCGATCAGGTTGTTGGTGTGGGCGCCGGTCAGATGAGCCGGGTTGACTCTGCCAAGATCGCCGTCTCCCGGGCACACGACCTCGGGCTGGACACCCACGGCAGCGTGGTCGGCTCGGACGCGTTTTTCCCCTTTCGCGACGGGCTCGACGTGGTGGCTCAGGCCGGCGCAACCGCCGCGATTCAGCCCGGCGGCAGCCTGCGCGACAAGGATGTTATCGCGGCTGCGGATGAGCACGGCATGGCCATGCTTGTCACCGGCATGCGGCATTTTCGGCATTAGCCATGATTCGGCGTTAGCAATGAAAATATTGGTGATCGGCAGCGGCGGCCGGGAACACGCCCTGGTGTGGAAAATTCGCCAGAGTCCGCGCGTCTCAAAAATCTACTGTGCGCCGGGCAACGCCGGGATTGCAGATCACGCCGAGCCGGTTGCGCTGGCCACGGACGACGTCGATGGGCTGTGCGCGTTTGCGGAAAAAGAACGGATAGGGCTGACGATTGTCGGTCCTGAGTTGCCGCTGAGTCTCGGGATCGTCGATCTGTTTGAGTCGCGGGGTCTGCGCGTGTTTGGCCCGAACCGGGCTGCGGCCCAACTCGAAGGCAGTAAAGCCTTTACCAAAGAACTCTTGCAGCAGCAGGGCGTGCCCACCGCCGCCTTTGGCGTGTTTCACGACCCGGACGAAGCCAGCCGCTATATCGAAAAGGTCGGGGCGCCGATTGTGGTCAAAGCCGACGGACTGGCCGCGGGGAAAGGCGTCCTGTTGTGCGCCACCCAGGCCGAAGCCCAGGCCGCAATCACCACCATTATGCGCGAGCGTCAGTTTGGCGCAGCGGGCGACCAGGTGGTGGTTGAAGAGTTTTTGCGCGGCGAAGAGGCTTCGTTTCTGGCGTTGACAGACGGAAGCCATATCCTGCCCCTGGCTTCTTCTCAGGATCATAAGCAAGTCTTTGACGGCGACCAAGGGCCGAATACCGGTGGGATGGGAGCCTACTCGCCGGCGCCGGTCGTCACCCCGGCGCTGACCGATCAGGTTGTGCAGGGCATTCTCACTCCGGTTGTCCAGGGGCTCAGACAACGCAACATTGTATATAAAGGTGTCCTGTACGCCGGGCTGATGATCCACCACGGTCAGGCAAAAGTCCTTGAATTCAACGTCCGCTTTGGTGACCCGGAATGTCAGCCGCTCATGCTGCGCCTCAAGTCAGACCTCGTCGAGGTCATGCAGGCCGTGATTAATGAGCGTCTCGACCAGGTGAGCCTCGACTGGGATGACCGCGCTGCGGTGTGTGTCGTGCTCACGGCCGAGGGCTATCCGGGCAGCTATGAGAAGGGGCGGGCAATTGCCGGGCTGGAGCAATTCGCGGACTGGCAGGACGGGGCGATTTTTCATGCCGGCACAAAGCGGCAGGCAGACGCACTGGTCACCAGTGGGGGCCGCGTGCTGGGTGTGACCGCGACCGGGACGGATATTCGTCAGGCCATTGTGACAACCTATCAGGCGGTGCAACGCATATCGTGGCCGGGCATGCACTATCGGCGGGATATCGGCCAGCGGGCACTGGCAGGCTAAAACCGAAGGTCCCCCCCTTCTTTCAGGGGGAAGCCCGAAGGGCAGGGGGCAAACTAGAGATCCCCCCTTTTTTTCAGGGGGAAGCCCGAAGGGCAGGGGGCAAAAGAACCATGGCACAGATTCGTCCCTTTCGCGCGTTGCGCTACAATCCGACAGTGGTTGGCGATTTGAAAAACGTCGTCTCCCCGCCGTACGACGTGATCAGTCCGGAACAACAAACGCTCCTCCACCTTCAGAGTCCGTATAATGCTACCCATCTCGATTTCAATACGGCAGACGACCCCTATACGACAGCGGCCCGGACTTTCCAGGATTGGCTGTCCCAGCAGGTTGTACAGCCCGACCCGGAGCCCGGCTTCTACTGCTACACGCAGGAGTACACGCTCCAGGACGGCCAGCCACGTCGCCGGACCGGTATTTTTGCCGCGCTACGGGTTGAGGATTTCGAGTCCGGGGTCATTCGCCCGCACGAGCGTACCTTTGAGCGGGCCAAAAAAGATCGCCTCGCCCTGCTGCGTGCCTGCCGGGCGCACCTGAGTTCGATCTTCTGTCTATACGCCGGCTCAGGCTGGTCGCTCGAACACACGCTCCGGGATGCGCTCGCCCGGCCGGCTGCGGTTGAGGTCGCAGACGACGCAGGTGTCACTCATCGGCTGTGGCCCATTCAGGATCCGGCAAGCATTGCGGACATTACGGCTCGGCTCTCTGACAAATCGCTGATTATCGCCGACGGTCATCACCGCTATGAAACCGCGCTGCAATACAGCCGCGAGCGGACGGCGGAAACCGGCGCCGGCGAAGCCAAGCCCTTTCAGTACGTCTTGGCGTATCTGACCAGTGCCGAGGATAGCGGCCTGACTATCCTCCCAACCCATCGGCTCATCCGGCAGACCCGTCTGCCCAGTCCGACCAGCCTGCAAGCCGTTCTCAAGCGCGACTTTCGACTGGCCCGCTATGCGCCGGCCCATCGTCAGGCGTTTCTCGACGCCCTTTCGGCTCCCGGCCCGGAGCGCCGCATTGGATGCGTCATGGCCGGAGCCGAGCATGACTGGCTGTTATCCTTTGATGACCGCGTGACGCACGGCCTGCCCGCCTCGTCCGCCATGCGGGCGCTGGATGTCACCGTGTTGCACGATGTGCTGTTCGAGCGTTTTCTGGGCCTACCGCCTGATGTCCAAAAGCAGGCCGTCTCGTATACGAGCGATACTGACGAGGCGCTGCAACGTGTGACCGCAGGGGACGCTCAGGCCGCTTTTCTCCTGCGCTCAACGACTTTCGAGCAGATTCAGCAGGTCTGTGAAAACGGCGAGACCATGCCGCAGAAGTCAACCTATTTCTATCCCAAGCTGCTGACCGGCCTCGTGTTCTACCACCTGGAACAGGACTAGCTGCGGGCAGCGTCGATCAGAATCGTCGCCCGCCGCCGCCACCACCACCGCCAAACCGCCGTCGTTCCGGTGGACGGGCGGCGTTGACCTTCAGGACCCGACCCAGAACCTCCTGGCCGTTAAATTTCTCGATAATCGCGTCGGCCTCTTCTTTCGAGCCCATTTCGACAAAGGCGAAGCCCTTTGATTGCCCGGAGAAGCGGTCGGTGACAACGCTGACCGAACTGACCGTGCCGACCTCGGCAAAGACTTTTTCCAGGTCGGTGTTGCCCGCGGAATAGGGCAGGTTGCCGACAAAGAGTCGCGTGCCGGATGGCTGACGGGGCGGTGAGGACGGTCGGCTCCCAACCGGGGAAGGTCTGCCACGCCCGCTATCCCGAATGGGCGAGGGGCCACCCCGGCCGGGTTTGACCTCGTTGACAGTGAGGGCCTGCCCCTCGACTTCTTTGCCGTTCAGATCTGAGATGGCCGCCTGGGCGGCTCCTTCCGTCTCCATTTCGATGAAACCGAACCCCCGCGACAGACCGGTGGCCGGGTCGGTGATGAGTTCGGCGGACTGAAGGCTCCCAAATGGGGTGAATAAGTCTTCAAGTTCTGGAAAGCAGAGCATGGGGGGAAGATTACCAACGTACAGTTTGACAGCCAAAAATATGTCTCCTCTCGTTCCGTTTCGCCTTATCCACCCTGTCCATTCTGAGGTGGGGATGGAAAGTAGCAAATTCTCTTTTTGATTACAATAAAAGATGAAGAAAAGGGGAGACAGGAATTCATTGTTCCCCCAGCGGTGAGATGATAGCATTTTTGTTTTAATCTGATACTCCGCTTTGGTACAACATGGATACGCAAGCCTCGACCCATAGCCCGGCCCTGTCGGCGGTTATTCTGAGCGGTGGAAAAAGTTCGCGTATGGGCAGGCCGAAGGCGCTGCTGCCCTTTGACGACAAGCCGCTCATCGCTCACCTGGTTGAGCGCCTGTCCCGACGCTTTGCCGATATCGTTGTGGTCGCTGCGCCGGACCAGACCCTGCCGTCCCTGCCGGTCACGCTGGTCCACGATGCCGTGGCCTACCAGGGGCCGGTCGGAGGCATATACTACGGCCTGCGAGCAATCCGCGGCACGGCGGCCTTTGTCACGTCGTGCGATGTGCCCTTTCTCCAGCTGTCCTTTATCGACTATCTCGTCTCGCAGCTTGATCATAACGGTCGTGGCTATGATGTGGTCGTTCCCGTTTGGCAAGACCGGCTTCAGCCGCTGCACGCCGTGTATCGCCGGCGCGTCGTCCCCCATTTACAAGAACAGCTCGCCACCCAACGCCTCCGCCCGGTCTATTTGTATGACACCGTGCCAACCCGAAAAGTGCCGGCGGCGGAGATCAAACGCTTTGACCCCGAGGGGCTGAGTTTTCTCAATATGAACACCCAGGAAGACTATCAAGCCGCCCTGGCCCACTGGCGGACGTTGTCGGCGCCCATTTCCTGCACGGTTGAGTTATTCGGCGTTGCGCGCCTCGCCGCACATACCCCACGCGTCCCGCTGACCCTCCCGGCTGAGGCAACGCTCGGGGACGCGCTGACTGTCTTGGGAACGGAATGTCCCGCCCTCCTGGGTTCGGTGCTGTCTGCGGATGATGCGGGGTACACCAGCTTACGGAACGGATATACCTGCAATATCAATGGGAAAGACTTTGTTCGAGACATACACACCCGTCTCCGGGCGGGTGACAGCCTGTTGATCTTGTCGAGCGATGCGGGCGGATAAACCATGTACGGGTTCCACGGCCGTCTGCTGCGTATAGACCTCACGACGCAGTCGTACACCTGGCAGGACATCGAAGCGTTCCGTCTCCGGGCGGTGCTGGGCGGTGTGGGCCTGGGGGCGTCTTTGCTGTACGAGTACGCCCCCCCTCGCGTGGAGCCGTTCTCGGCCGATAATCCGCTCATTTTCACCAGCGCTCCACTGGTCGGAACGGGCCTGACCACCACCGCCAAGTATGCCGTTGTCACCAAGTCGCCCCTGACCGGTTTTATTGCGGATTCCCTCTCTTCCAGTTTTTTTGCCCTGGAGCTCAAGCGGGTCGGGGCCGATGCGCTGGTGATTACCGGTGCGGCCGAGCACCCTACCTATCTGCTGATAACGGACACCGGAGTCGAGTTCCGAACGGCGGCCCATCTGGCGGGACTGAGCGCCCAGGAAACTGAAGAGCGTATCCGGCACGCGGTCCGCACGGCCCAGGGGGCGGAGGTCCGGGTGGCCGCCATCGGGCGGGCGGGGGAAAATCTCGTTCGGTTTGCGACCCTCAGCAACGAGGGCCGGCACGCCGGACGGGGTGGCGTCGGAGCGGTGTTCGGCGCCAAGAAACTCAAGGCCGTTGCCCTGCGGGGGCAGCGCCGGGTGGCAGTGGCCGATACACAGGCGGTGGAAAAAATAGCCGTCACATTACGTGAGCGGAGTGTCGGGCCGCACACGGCAAAATACCGCGAGATTGGAACGGTGGCGAATCTGGCAGTCTTCGACCGGCTCGGCAGTCTGCCGACCTATAATTTTCAGAATGCCCCGTTCGCCCGGGCGGAAGCACTCAGCGGAGAAGCCTTTATCACCAATGGTTTCAGTCAGACGCACGGCTGCGCCGCATGCACAATTCGATGTGAGCGCCTCTTTCAATCCCTGAGTGGCGAGGCCCAACGACTTGAGTATGAAACCCTCTTTGCGTTGGGTCCGCTGTGCGGCATTGAGGAGCCGGACGCCGTGCTGCGGGCCGCCCGGCTGTGCGACCAGCACGGGCTGGACACCATTAGTACCGGCGGCACTCTCGCCTGGGCGGCGGAATGCGCGGACAAGGGCCTCTGGCCCGAGCTGCACGCGACGGGGCTGTCCTTTGGCAATGCGGAGGCAATGCTCGCCCTGATCCCGGACATTGCCCACAGACGAGGAGTGGGGGCGGTCCTGGCCGAGGGCTCGCGGCGGGCGGCCGCCCACATCGGGGCCGAAGCGGAGAGCTTCGCCATGCAGGTCAAAGGCATGGAGCTGCCGGGCTACGAGCCGCGCAGCCTCAAGACCATGGCGCTCGGTCTGGCGGTCAGTCCACGCGGGGCCTGCCATAACCGTTCGGGGGCGTATGAGGCGGACTTCTCGGGCCAAGTTGATCGTCTGCAAGCCGATACCGGCCGTGGGGCGCTGGTTGCCGCGTCCGAAGACTTCTCCGCGGTCCTGGATTCACTGATTGTGTGTAAGTTTTTACGCAAATGTTTCGATGATTTTTACGTCGAAGCAGCCCAGCTTATGAGCGCAGTGACGGGCTGGAAGTATACTTCCGCAGACCTCAGACAGGTTGGCGAACGTATCAATACACTCAAGAAATTGTTTAATATGCGCGAGGGTTGGCAGCCTGAGGACGACTGGCTGCCGCCCCGCCTCCTAACCGAGCCGCTGTCGAGCGGCGTTGTTCAGGGCGTGAGCCTGACCCCGGATGAGCTCCGCCTGATGATTCAAAGCTATTATGCCGCCCGAGGCTGGAACGAAGAGGGATTGGTCAGGGAGGAGAAAAAACGGGAATTAGGGCTCTGAAGTCAATGTCAAAGGCAGAAAGACTTGAGGATTTGTAATGGAGTGGCTTGTCATTCTTGCTTTTGCAATTTTTCTGACTGGTCTCGGTATCGTGGTTTGCGAGGCGATTTCCCACGCCCACAAATCATCCCCGCAGAAGCCTGAGAAACCAACGCAATAGTTGTGTCCCTGAGAAAGATGTTGATGCACGGAGCATAGGAGAGATATCTTCATTATGTACGAATCAAAAAATGTCTTAGGCGAAAAACTTGAGGTGTGCAGTTCGCGGCCGTTAACCGGCTTTTATCGGGATGGCTGCTGCAATACCGGCAGGGAAGATGTCGGCCTGCATACCGTATGTACCCAGGTCACCGAAGAATTTTTGGCCTTCTCCAAGGCAAAGGGCAACGACCTGAGCACGCCCCGCCCGGAGCTTGGCTTTGCCGGACTCCAGCCCGGAGACTGTTGGTGTCTGTGCGCGCTACGCTGGAAGGAAGCCTACGAGGCCGGGGCCGCACCCGTCGTGATTCTGGCCTCCACCCACGAGGCCACCCTCGAACATATTCCCCTGGCGCTGCTGAAAGAACACGCTCGAGATCTCCATTAGCGTCCGATCCTCACCCGCTATCCCCTCTCGGGAGGGGTGCCGCGCAGCGGCGGGGTGGGTTCCTCCGGCACCAGAGGGAGAAGCGCTGCTATACCTTCCTCTCTGTCTGTCCTGATGAATACTGCTCTTGAGCAGGACTCACCCGAACAGCCGCTTCACCGCGTACCGAAAGCCCGGCAGCACATCCTCTCCGCTCCGCTCGTCATCTTCCCCGAGCGCCTGCACGTCGCGCGACGCGCGATAGACATAGACGGTTCGCGTGGCGGGTTCTATCACCCACACCAAACGAGTCCCGGCCGAGAAATACTCGGCGATTTTGGTTTGCACGGCGCTGAAACGATCCGAAGGAGAGGTGACCTCAACCGCCAAGTCCGGCGCAAACGGCCAATACGTTTTGGGAATGCCGGTCTCGGGAATGTGCGCCTTGGCGATAAACGCGGCGTCCAGAGCACGGACGATATCGGGGGCACGTCGTAAGATAAAACCGGTTTCCGCACCGCTGCAAATGCCAAGATCATTATCTTGTACGTATGTGTGGAGTACCGCGGCCACGCGAGCTGTTAAAACTCCATGTTCTCCGCCAGCCGGGGCCATACGAATCAGCTCTCCTTCGACGAGTTCGTATTTGTAGTCGTCATCGGGCAGGTCGAACAGTTCTTCGGCGGTCATGAAGGCTTGCTGGGCTGGAACGGCCATCGACATCTTCTTATTGCGACGAGCGAGAAAGGTCAGGCTTCCGCAGCGCGGTTAACACTGACCCGGACCGCGCAGTATTTGAACTCGGGAATTTTCCCGTAGGGGTCCAGGGCTTCATTCGTCAGCAGGTTTGCGGCGGCCTCCTGATAGCAGAAGGGGATGAAAATCTCGCTACGTTGCAGGCCGGCATCCACCCGCGCGTAGGCGGTGATCTCACCCCGGCGTGAGGCAATGGTCAGGAGGTCTCCTTCTGCTCCATCCAGCACGGCCAGGTCTTCGGGATGGACGTTGATCACGGGCTGCGGTTCTATGGCGTCCAGGACGCTCGCCCGGCGGGTCATTGCGCCGGTATGCCAGTGTTCAAGCTGGCGGCCGGTGATCAGCACGAACGGAAACTCGGCATCGGGTAGTTCGTCAGCGCGAATCAAACGCGCGGGGACGAACTGGGCTATGCCGTTCGAGGTCGGGAAATTCTTTTGAAACACCACCGGTCGGCCCGGGTCGTCTTCGGTCCAACAGGGATAGGTCACGGAGTCCTGGTGTTCGAGCCGTGACCAACTGATACCCCCGAGGGCGGATATGGCCTGGCGCATCTCTTCGTAGACCGCCGCGGTGTCGCGGTATCGCCAGTCCAGTCCCAGGCGGCGGGCCATCTCTTGGATGATGTCGAGGTCCTGACGGGCTTGGCCCGGCGGGTCGAGCGCTTTGCGGGCGAGCTGTACGCGCCGGTCGGTGTTCGTAAACGTGCCGGTCTTCTCCGGCAGCGCGGACGCCGGCAGGACCACATCGGCAAACGCCGCGGTTTCGGTCAGGAACAGATCCTGCACAACCAGGTGGTCAAGCTTGGCCAAAGCCTGCCGCGCGTGATGCAGGTTGGGGTCGGACATGGCCGGGTTCTCGCCCATGATGTACATACCGTGCAGCCGGTCGTCGAGAATGGCGTTCATGATCTCGACCACGGTCAGACCGGCTTGCGGGTCCAGGGAGACACCCCAGAGGGCCTCGAAGCGCTGCCGTACCTCCTCGTTGTCGACCCGCTGGTAGTCGGGGAACATCATGGGAATCAGGCCGGCGTCAGAGGCTCCTTGAACATTGTTCTGGCCGCGCAACGGATGGAGTCCGGTCCCAGGGCGACCGATCTGTCCGGTCATCAAAGCAAGCGCAATGAGACAGCGCGCATTGTCGGTGCCGTGGATATGCTGTGAGATACCCATCCCCCAGAAAATCATCGAACCGGATGCGGTTGCATAGCGACGGGCAACCTCCCGAATGGTCTCGGCGGCAATCCCGCACACGGGTTCCATCTCTTCGGGGCTGAAGCCGGCTACGTTTTGTTTGATGAGCTCAAACCCAGCGGTACGCTGCTCGATAAATTCCCGCTGCACCAAGCCCTCCTCGATGATGGTGTGCATCATGGCGTTGAGCAGGGCCACATCGGTGTCTGGCTTGAATTGGAGATAATACGACGCATGGCGGGCGAGCTCCGTCCGACGGGGGTCCATGACCACCAGCGTCTTGCCCGCCTTGGCCGCGTTCTTCATAAAGGTCGCCGCAACCGGGTGGTTCTCCGAGGCGTTGGAGCCGATGATGATAATGCACTCCGCCTCCGCCACGTCTGCCACCTGGTTGGAAACCGCGCCCGATCCAATGCCCTCTAAGAGGGCGGCGACCGACGAGGCGTGACACAGCCGGGTACAGTGATCGACGTTATTTGTCCCAAATCCGGTCCGAACCAGCTTTTGAAAGAGATAGGCTTCTTCGTTACTGCCTTTTGCCGAGCCAAATCCGGCCAGCGCCTGGCCGCCTTTTTCGTTGCGTATTTTTTTGAGGCCGTTCGCCGCAAAATCGAGCGCTTCTTCCCAGGAGGCTTCACGAAATACGTCCGAGGGATCAGCCGGATCAATGGTGATCTCGGCGGACTTAGGGACCCCAGCTTTTCGGATTAAGGGGCGGGTGAGCCGCTGCGGATGGGTGACATAGTCAAAGCCGTAGCGGCCTTTCACACACAGCCGGCCGTGGTTGGACGGACCGTCACGCCCGGTGACGTACAGAATCGTATTGTCTTTGACGTGATAGGTGAGCAGACAGCCCACTCCGCAATAGGGACAGACGGAATCCACCGTTTTGTCCGGCTCAATCAGTCCTACCTCTTTGGCTGGCATGAGCGCCCCGGTGGGACAGGCCTGGACACATTCACCGCAGCCGACGCAGGAGCTACTGCCCATGGGGTCGTCCACATCAAAGACGATCTTGGCCTGGCCGCCGCGCAGGGCGTAGCCGATGACATCGTTCACCTGCTCTTCACGACAGGCACGCTGACAGCGAGTGCACTGAATACAGGCGTCGAGATTCACGGCAATGGCCGGGTGAGACCCGTCCGATTCCGGCTGCTGCCGCGGCGCGAAGCGCGGTGTGCCGACTTCCAGCGCGCGCGCCCAGGTCGCCAGTTCCGAGTCGTTTGTATAGGGGGTCTCAACAACGTCTGAAAGCAACAATTCGAGAACCAGCTTTTGGGAGTGACGGGCGCGCTCACTTGTGGTTGCCACCTCCATGCCCTCCTGCGGTGTCCGGCAGCAGGAAGGCGCAAGGGTACGCTCCCCCTTCACTTCCACCACACAGGCACGACAATTTCCGTCTGGCCGGAGCCCGTCCTTGTAGCACAGGTGAGGAATATCAACCCCGTGACGACGGGCCGCCTGTAAAATGGTTTCGTCGGGCCGGGCGTCGACCGCCCGTCCGTCCAGGAGAAAGGATGTCGTTTGTGTGACTTCAGGAACGGCAGCCATTAGGCAAGCTCCTCTGGGAAGTATTTGATGATGCTGCGCAGCGGATTGGGAGCGGCTTGGCCTAAGCCACAAATCGAGGCGTCACCTATGACTTGGGCCAGTTCCTCAAGCAAGGGCACATCCCAGTGGTTTTGCGCCATCAGCCCGGCAGCTTTCTGTGTCCCCACGCGACACGGCGTACATTTTCCGCAGGACTCGTGCGCAAAAAAGCGCATTGCATTGAGCGCGGCGGCCTTGGCGCTGTCTTTATCGGACAGAACGATGATCGCCGCGGAACCGATGAAACAGCCGTGGGGTTGCAGGGTGTCGAAATCGAGCGGCAGGTCGGCCAGCGCGGCGGGCAAAATACCGCCGGACGCTCCACCGGGAAAGTAGGCGTACAGCTCATGTCCGGGGAGCATACCTCCGCAATGCTCATCGATCAGCTCGCGCAGACTGATGCCGGCCGGGGCCAGATGCACGCCTGGATTTTGGACGCGACCGCTGACGGAAAACGAGCGGAGCCCCTTGCGCCCCCTCCGGCCGTGGCTCGCAAACCACTCCGCCCCGTGCTCCAGAATATCGCGCACCCAATACAGCGTCTCAAAATTATGCTCCAGGGTCGGGCGTCCGAACAAGCCGACCTCAGCCACATACGGTGGGCGTAGCCGCGGCATGCCACGTTTACCCTCGATGGACTCGATCATGCCCGACTCTTCGCCACAGATATACGCACCCGCCCCACGCCGGAGGTGGATAGCGGGGAGCGCCATTGGCGGGTCGGCCTCCAGGGCCGCAAGCGCGTTCTTGAGAAGCTGGAGACAGGCCGGATATTCATCTCGGATATAGATATAGACGGTGTTGATTTCAGCCGCCCAGGCAGCAATCAGCATCCCTTCCAGAAAACGATGCGGGTCGCGTTCCAGATAATAGCGGTCCTTAAAGGTGCCCGGCTCGCCTTCGTCAATATTGACCGCCAGGAGGCGCGGGCCCGCATAGCCACGCACGATGCGCCACTTGCGTCCGGCAGGAAAGCCTGCGCCGCCAAGACCGCGCAGGCCGGAATCTTCCAGCGCGCCCAGCACTGAATCGAGGTCGCGGCTGCCGTTGAGACACTCCTGCAGAACCTGATATCCGCCGCCCGCCCGATAGGCTTGATAGTCAACCGTGCCCGCCGGCAGGCTGGCTTGAGTCGCCTGGTGTTCGACCGCGTGTCTCACCTGCTCCAGGCTTGCCGTACCGATCGGGTTCTGGCCAACCACCGCAACCGGTGCGGTTTCACACCGGCCCACGCACGGAACACGCTGGACCCGCACCGTTTTGCCCATCTCTTGCTCTAAAGCGGGAATCAATTGTTCTGCTCCGGCCAACTCACAACTGACCGAGTCACACACCCGAACGGTGATTGTCGGCGGAGGGGTTTCGCCTTCTTTGACCACATCGAAATGATGGTAAAAGCTGGCAACCTCGTACACTTCTACCGGAGCGAGCTGCATTTCGTGGGCAAGGGCAACCAAGTGGGCCGCGGACAGATGGCCATAGTGATCCTGGATGAGATGCAGATGTTCGATCAGGAGGTCCCGCCGGCGCGGTGCGGCGGCTAGCAACGTTTGGACTTCTCGGAGGGCCTGAGGGTTAACACTGCGCCCTTTTGGCCGAGTCCGAAGGCCCCGTGGCCGTTTTCTGCCGCGCTTCCCGTTGTGTTTCATGCTCCCCCTGCCGGACCAGAGCCCTCGTTAAAAAGGCTTAAGGTAAAGAACCATAGCCTATTTACTGGCCGTGGCTCAAGAGTCCTGCTCTTCTTGAGCACCCTTGACACCCGTGGTTCCGGTTCTTACTTTTCCGCATCAGAGACGTTCAGTCTCAGGCAAACAAACAGCTCAAAATCAATGAAGAAATACAGGCTTGTCAACGTCTATTACCGTCTACAGCTTGCCTACAACAGCCACGACTGAGGAGAATATCCAGACCCATGGACGGCGATATCACGGCTCTGAACGAACGAGTGAGAGAAGAAGCTGCGTCACTGGCGCGCTTACGGGATGCTATCGGCCAGGTCATTATCGGCCAGCAGTATCTCGTTGACCGCCTGATTGTCGGTCTGTTAGCAAACGGTCACGTCTTGTTGGAAGGCGTTCCCGGTCTGGCCAAGACACTGTCGGTGAAGACCCTGGCCCAAGCAATCAATGCCCGCTTTCAGCGGCTTCAGTTTACTCCGGACCTTCTGCCCGCAGATCTCATCGGGACGCTGATTTATAATCCTCGCGAGGGCACGTTTACCACCAAGAAGGGGCCGGTTTTTGCCAATATCGTGCTGGCGGATGAGATCAACCGGGCGCCGGCCAAGGTCCAAAGCGCCCTGCTCGAAGCCATGCAGGAACGTCAGGTGACGATAGGTGAGGAGACCCACCTCCTGCCGGAACCCTTTCTCGTTCTGGCCACCCAGAATCCTATTGAGCAGGAAGGCACCTATCCCCTGCCAGAGGCCCAAGTTGATCGTTTTATGCTCAAGCTGTGGGTCACCTATCCTTCGAAGGCAGAAGAGCGGCAGATCCTGGATCGTATGGCATCCACCACCCAGCCCGCCGCGGTCAGTCCGGTGCTGGGCACGGAGGATATCGTGCGGTTGCGCGGTCTGACCGACCAGCTCTATCTGGACGATAAGATTAAGGATTATATTATCGATCTGGTCTTTGCCACGCGCGACCCCGCGGCTTACGACATTGATGTCCAGCATTTTATTCAGTACGGCGCTTCACCGCGGGCCACTCTGTCATTGACCGTTGCAGCCAAAGCCCATGCTCTGCTCCAGGGACGCGGCTACGTCACGCCTCAAGATGTGAAATCCATCGGCCCGGATATTCTGCGCCACCGGGTCATTATTACGTATGAGGCCGAGGCTGAAGAACTGACCGCGGACAGCGTCCTGCAACACATCTTTGACGGTGTGCCCGTACCCTAGCTTATGCTGACTTCGGAACAACTCAAAGCGGTCCGCAAGATTCATATTCGGACCAGCCATTTGGTCAATGATGTCTTTGCCGGCCAATACCAGAGCGCGTTCAAAGGCCACGGCATGGAGTTTGCCGAGGTCCGGCAATACTTCCCCGGTGATGATGTCCGGACCATAGACTGGAACGTCACCGCCCGGACGGGTATCCCGCACGTCAAACGCTTTAGTGAAGAGCGGGAACTCACCGTGATGCTTCTGGTGGACACCAGCGCCTCGACTCAGTTTGGCAGCGTGTCTCAGTTGAAGAGTACTATGGCGGCCGAGATGGCGGCCCTGTTTGCCTTCTCGGCCATCACCAATAATGACAAAGTCGGGCTGGTGATGTTCAGTAACGAGGTCGAGCTGTCGCTCCCGCCCAAAAAGGGCCTCCGCCACGTCCTGCGGGTGATTCGTGAGGTCCTCTCCTTCCAGAGCCGGCAGCGCGGCACAAATATTACGGCCGCCCTGGAACATCTGAGTCATGTCAGTAAGCGCCGGGCGGTGGTCTTTCTCATCTCCGACTGGCTCGATCCGCACGCCGCCTCTGCGCTCACTATTGCCAATCGTCGCCATGACGTGATTGCTATTGTATTGGACGACCCCCGCGAGCTGAGCCTGCCGAACATCGGCCTGATTGAGCTCCAGGATTCCGAAACCGGAGAGCGAGAGCTGGTGGATACCGGTGACCGGCGGGTCCGGGAAGAGTTCGCCCGACGGGCAGCAGCGGCCCGGGATGACAGAGCGCGTATGTTGCGACGCGCTCACGCGGATACCATTACGGTGCGCACTGACCAGCCGTATGTAGACGCTTTACTACGCTTTTTTCGCATGCGCGAGCAGCGGCATTAGTTATTGAATTCCTCATGAGACGCTTCCCCTGTGTTGCCCGCAAAGCGCCGCTGGCTCTGCTGCTCGCCGTGTGGTCCTTCCTCAGCCTGTCGGCCGTGACTCGGGCCGCTACGGACGGAGAGAAACCGACCGGCCCGGTTCACCTCCAGACCATTGTCGATCGGGACGAAATCACCATCGGGGATCACCTCCGCTACACTATTACAATCAGCGCGGAGACGGGCGTGGACGTCTCTGTCCCACTGTTCCACGAGCGTATCGGCGAGTTTGACATTATCGATTTTGGTCGGCAGCCGGACCAGCCACAGGCTGAACGGACCATCATCACCCAGTGGTATACGCTCACCATTTTCACCACGGGCTATCATATGCTCCCGGCTCCACGCATATCCTATACAACGTCTGACGGCAGCCGGCACGAGGCCACCGGCGAGGCGCTCCGGGTTCATGTAGCGAGCTTGCTCACGCAGGAGGGGCAGCCGACCGACATTCGCGACATCAAACCACCGGAAGACGTCCCCTTCAACTGGTTGCCTGCCCTCGTGGGTGGAGCCGTCCTGGTCGCGCTGATCGGCATTGGTCTTACCCTCTACTATTTTCTGAACCGATTCCGTCAGGCGGCAGTTCTTTCACCTCGGCCGGCCCACGAGGTCGCTCTTGAGGCCCTATCGCATTTGCGGGCCAGGCACCTGCCTCAAGCCGGTCAGTTCGAGGCGTATTATGTTGCCCTGTCGGCTATTGTCCGAACCTATCTGGAAGATGGACTCCGGGTGCGCGCCCCGGAAATGACGACGGAAGAATTCCTTGTGGCAGTCACACACGATTCTTCTGCCCCTCGCTCTCGCTCCGCTCGGCGGTCCCCCAAGGGAAGGGGGGGCGACCGCCCCAGCCGTCTTCCGCCGACCCAGCAGCGCCTGCTCGGCGCGTTCCTGGCCCAGGCGGATTTGGTCAAATTCGCCCGGCATCAACCCAGCCTTGATGAGAGCGAGGCGGCCTATGAAGCGGCCAAACGGTTTGTGGACGAAACCCGGCCCCGGCACGCCCAGACGATCTCTGACGCGCACGATCGGCCACAGGAGGATCGGCATGCGGCTGCATGACCCCTGGATGCTGCTGGTCTGGCTGCTCATCCCGTTGGTCTTCTGGCTCCAACGGCGGGGTAGCCCTGAGGCGGCGGTCCGTTATCCCAGCTTGGATATACTGCGTTCCCTGACGCATACGGGGAAACGGCACTGGCGTTGGATTTTGCCGGTGTTCCGGGGGGCGGCTCTCTTCCTCCTGGTCCTCGCGCTTGCCCGCCCCCAACTCGGCAAAGCCGAGAGCCAGTATTCCGGTGAAGGTATCGATATTGTACTGGCCGTTGATATTTCGAGCAGCATGCTGTCCGAAGACTTCCATCTGGATACCGGGCGGGCCAACCGGCTGGAGGTGGTGAAGTCTGTTGTTGGAGATTTTGTGACCGCCCGCAGCAGAGATCGGATAGGCTTGGTCCTGTTCAGCGCCCGTCCCTATACCCAGTGTCCGCTCACTCTCGATCACGGCTGGCTGCTGCAGAACCTGGAGCGGGCCGAGATTGGGATGATCGAGGACGGTACGGCTCTTGGCTCTGCCCTGGCAACCGCTGCGGGTCGCCTGGAGCACTCGGAGGCGAAGAGTAAGATCGTGATTCTGCTCACCGATGGTCAAAACAATGCGGGCAAGGTCTCGCCACTGACCGCGGCGGATGCGGCCGACACCCTGGGCATCAGAGTCTATACCATTGGGGCAGGGACCCGCGGCCTGGCGCCCTATCCGACCCGGGATCTGTTTGGCAACACGGTCTACCGTCCCATACAGGTGGATATTGATGAGGAGACGCTGTCGAATATCGCTCAGACTACGGGAGGGCGCTATTTCCGCGCAACGGACACCGCCAGCCTCCAGGCCGTTTACGAGACGATTAACCAGTTGGAGCGCACCCCTTTTCGCGCGCCTCTGTACCTCGATTATTATGAGCTCTATCCGTGGTGTATCGTGTGGGCGCTAGCCCTGGTCGGCCTGGAAACGGGCCTGAATCATACTCTCCTCAGAAAGCTGCCCTAATGGTTTGGCGTACTCCTCAGTTGCTGTGGCTGTTGTGCTGCGTTCCGCTTGTTGCCGGTCTCCTGGTATGGGCCCTGCGGCGGCGGCGGCGCGCCTTGGAGCAGTTCGCCCAAGCCAGCCTCTTACCCGTTCTGACGGCCGATACGGCTCAGCATGGTCACTACTGGCGGGGCGGCCTGTTGGTCGTTGCGCTCACTCTTCTGATCGTTGCCCTGGCAGGCCCCCGCTGGGGATTTCAGTGGGAAGAGGTGCGCCGTGAAGGGGCGGATATCGTGGTCGCGCTTGACACCTCGCGCAGCATGCTCGCAACGGACGTCACCCCGACGCGATTAGATCGCGCCAAACTGGCCCTTCGGGATCTCGTCCAGCACCTTCAAGGAGACCGGATTGGGCTGGTCGCTTTTGCGGGCTCGGCTTTTATCCAATGCCCCTTGACGCTGGATTACGGAGCGTTTTTAGAGAGCCTGCGTTCCGTCACGGTCGGTATTATCCCCAAGGGTGGGACCGCTCTGGGCGAGGCCATCCGGACCGGGCTGGCGGCCTTTGAGAACCAGCCGGGCCAGCATCATGCGCTGCTAATTATCACCGACGGTGAGGACCATGACGGACAGATTCAGGCGGCCAGTCAGCAGGCTGCGGCAAAAGGCATCAAAATCTATACCGTCGGGGTCGGCAGCCCGGAGGGCGAGCTGATTCCGCTCAGCAGGGATGGCAGACGCAGTTTTCTGAAAGACCGCCAGGGGCAGGTCGTCAAGTCGCGTCTGGATACGGAGACCTTGCAGCAGATTGCGCTGACAACCGGCGGCGCCTATGTCTACGATGCCGGCCCGAGTCTGGGCCTGGGGGAGATTTACACGCGCTATCTGAGCCGGCTTGAGAAGCGAGCACTCACCTCAACCCTGGAGCGTCGCTACGCCGAGCGCTTTCAACTCCCGCTCGCCCTGGGTCTCATCCTGCTCGTCCTGGAGGGCTGTATTCGAGACCGGCGTTCTCAAGCGGCTGACAAGGAGCCTCCCGAGCGGGTAAGTCGCTCCTCACTCCCCGGAGAGGAGGAGAACAAGGCGTGAATATCTTACAGCGACTGCTGCTGAGCTGTGCCCTCCTGTGTGTCGCCTGGACCGATAGCCTGCGCAGCCAGGTGGTTGAAGGGAACCGATTATTCTCCGAGGGCAAATTTGGCGATGCAGTCGAATCCTACGGCCAGGCATTAATCGACCATCCCGATTCTCCGCTGCTCAATTTCAATATGGGAACGGCGCACTATAAAGCGGGCAAGTACCCCCAAGCGCTCACCTCTTTCTCGCGCGTACAAGTCAGCCCCAAAGACTCCGCGGCAGATGCCGGACGGACCGGACGGACCGCCTACAACCTGGGGAATACCCAGTATCAAATGGGCGTGCAGGCAGAGGAGCGGAATCCGCAGGCGGCCCTTGCCGCCTATACCAATGCCTTGGCCTCGTACCGGCGCGCACTTGGTGCCGACCCAACAGACCGGGATACGAAGTTCAACTACGAGTTTGTGGCTAAAAGGATCGAGGAGTTGCAAGACAAACTTGAGAATCAACCGCAACAAAACCCACCCAGCCAGTCAAATCAACCCAAGCAAGAAGAGCAACCGCAAGCCGAACAAGACGCCGGGCAACAACAGCAGGATACGCAGCAGAACCGGCAAGACCGGCAACACGCCGGAGAACAGCCAGAGGCTCCCGCTCAAGCGGAGCATGGCCAAGACCAGCCCAACGAGATGTCCGAAGACGAAGCACAGTCTGTGATCGATACGGCCCGCGACGAAGAACTCAGCTCGGAGGAGTTTACCCGGCAGGCTCAGCGCGGCAACATAGCTGAACCCTTACGAGACTGGTAGGCCAGAAGAATGAAAAGGCATGCGTTTATTCTTCCCCTGTGCTTGCTGTTCGGGCTTGTCTGCCCGGCGTTGTCCGGGGCCTCGGAGGTGAGTGTCCACGCCGCTGTCCACCCGCAGCGGGCAACGCTTGGTGAGGCGTTGACGTTGTCCATTGAGGTCAGAGGGGCTCAGGACACGCCGGCCCCAACTCTCAATATTGACGACTTCGAGAGCCGCTATCTCGGTCCCTCGACTCAGGTGTCTATTAAGAACGGGCAAGTCGCGGCGACCGTGCAGCATCGTTACTCTCTCCTGCCGCTCAAGCCAGGCCAGTTCACCCTGGGTCCATTTCCCGTGGAACATCAGGGGCGGCAGTATCACACCGACCCGCTTAACGTCACGATTGCGGCCGCCCAGCCATCACCTTCCCCGTCTGGCAGACCGTCATCTCCGGCTCAACAACTGCCTCAAGCCGCGGGCGGCCAAAACGAGCTGAGCCTTCAGCTCTCCGTCCCGCGCCGCGAAGTCTATCTACACGAACGTATTCCGGTTGCGGTCAAGCTCCATATTGGAGCGGCCCGAGTCTCTGACGTCCAGTATCCGCAATTCAAAAAAGACGGTTTCTCTGTCGAGCCGTTCTCCGAGCCCACCCAACAGCGGCAGACGCGGGGCGGCCAGACCTTCACCGTTCTGCATTTTGACACGGAGGTGATTCCCCTCCGTTCCGGGAGCCTGGCGCTCGGTCCGGCGAGTCTCCAGCTCAACGTCCTCACCCGTCGCCGGGGTGGCTCGTCTTTTGGCGACCCGTTCTTTGATCGTTTTTTCCAGAACGACTTCTTTTCGACGTTTTCTTCCGAGCGGCGACAGCTCGCCTTGCGTTCCGACCCTCTGACCCTCAGCGTGCAACCGCTGCCGGCAGTCGGCAGACCGGACAATTTCTCAGGCGCGGTTGGCTCGTTTGATTTGGACGTGACCGCGGTACCGCAGGAGCTGTCTGTCGGAGACCCGATTACCGTCCATATGCGCATCAACGGCAGCGGCTATCTTGCCGATGCCGCCGCGCCCACGCTTGTGGAGACTGACGGTTTCCGCGCCTATGAGCCGCTTGCCGGAAAAACGCAGGGGTCAACAAAATCCTTTGAGCAGGTGCTCATTCCGCAGAACCACACTCTGGCGGCCATTCCCGCGGTGCAGTTCAGTTATTTCGATCCTCAGGCCGGGCGTTACCGGACGCTCGAAAGCCGGCCGATTGCCCTGGTCGTTCGTCCACCGAAAACCACACCACGAAAAACAGTCGTGACTGGCCACCCGGATACACCGCCGGTCCGCGGTCAGAACGAGCCGGAAGCGCTTGGTCAGGACATTGTCTATATCAAAGACGCGCCCGGCTCTCTGGTTCCGCGCGCCAGACCGTGGTATCGCAGCCCTGGTTTTCTTCTGTGGCAACCCCTGCCGGTGCTGCTCTTCCTCGGCGCCTGGTGGTACGACCAGCGCCGCCGACGACTGCACAGCGATAGTCGCTACGCCCGCTTTACAGCCGCGGGGAAACAGGCGCGGCAGAGTCTGGCCCAGGCGGAGCACCTTCTGACACAGGCGGAGTATCCCGCCCTGTACACCACGCTGGCTCACACGCTCCAAGCCTATGTCTCCGCCAAGTTCGATCTGCCACCTAGTGGCATTGACATCCAGACGCTCCGCGAGCGGAGCGTCTCTCAGGTGTGTCTGGAGCAGATTGAGATGGTGTGGGAGACCTGTGAGCAGGTGCGTTTCGCCCAAGGCACGACCGCCTCCATGCGGGACAAGAGTCACGAGAGTTTGGCCCTGGTTCGTCAGATTATTGACCGGCTTGAACGCGCTCACCGCCAGTTTCAAACACGGGCTGCTTAACACTACGGGATCATGAGACTGCCGCAATCTCTCCGGCTTCGGCACTTTCAACGCTGGCGATTTTTTCTGCTCAAAAGAGTAAACGTGTCCTCCAGGAGACGTCAGATGCTGGATGCGTTTACTCTTTGCAGCGTCTGTCTCTGCTGGGCGACTGCCCTGGCAGCCGCTGTTCCAACAACCCCTCAGACCGCCTTTTTTCGTGCCAATACCCTCTACACCCAAGGCCAGTACGCCGAGGCGGCGGAGGCCTACGAAGCCGTGCTCCAGTCCGGCCTCGCCAGCGGCAATGTCTATTTCAATCTCGGCAATGCTTATTTTAGAGCAGGACAGGTGGGAAGAGCTATCCTGAATTACGAGCGCGCCCGGCACTTCTTCCCGGGCGATCCGGACCTGGCAGCCAACCTGGGCTTCGCCCGCTCACTCACGGGCGCTGAAGTCTGCCGGCCACCCCTGTGGCAACACTTCGTCTTTCCGCTTACCCACAGAGTCGCCACCGACCGTTTGGTGTGGCTCACCAGTGTGGCTTATACCCTGCTCTTCGTGGTTCTTGCCGTGTACCGGCTGTGGCCGCGTCGACCCCAGTGGCTCCGCTACGTAGGCTGGGGGGTCGCTGCCGGCCTGATGGTGATCACGCTCTCGCTGGTGCAGCAGTTACGGACGAGCGAGTGGCAGCGACACGCCGTCGTACTCAAACAAGGGGACACTCCGGTACGTTTTGAGCCGGCTGCGAGCGGCACGGTCCATTTCTCCGTCCTCCAGGGCACGCGGGTCCGGGTGCTTGATGTCCGAGAAGACTGGTGGCAGGTCGCCCGCTGCGACGGGCGGCGCGGCTGGGTCGAAAAAGATGCGCTTGAAGAACTATAGGAAAGCCAACTGATCCGCCGGAATTTCTTATAACCACCTTCAGACGTCTTTTTCTGTCCCGCCCCTGCCTATTCGGGCCGGAACTTGACCAGGGTCATTTCCGCGTTCACATCCTCAAAGGCTGCCACAACCGGCATGCCTATGGTCACATCTTCAATCGGGCAGCCAACGAGATTGGTGGTGATATGCGGACCTTCTTCGAGTTCAATAATGGCGATCACGTAAGGCACATCATCGGCAAAGGCCGGGTGCGTCGGAGCCTGGGCAATGGTATAGGAATACAGTCGGCCTCTGCCGGATACGGGAATCCAGATGAGGTCGGCGGCTAAGCATTCCGAGCAGGCTTCACGTGGGTAAAAGATATAGGTCCCACACGCATTGCAGCGTTGAATCTGGAGTTCGTGTCGTTTGGCCGCATCCCAAAAGGGTTGAGAGACTTCATTCGGATGGGGCAGAGGTTTTGCATAGTCACCCATGGTTTTCCTTTCCGTCGGCTAGACACCCAAGACGAGGCTGCACTGCTCGGCCATAATCCCGCCGTTGCCGTTCACATAACCGATGGAGGCATCTTTGACCTGCCGCCCTTCCCCGCGTCCCATGAGCTGTCGTACGCCCTCGATAACGTGACTCATACCACCAGCGAGCCCCGGTTGCCCAAAGGACAGTTGGCCCCCGTGGGTATTGCAGGGAAAGTCGCCCGCGTAGGACAGGTCATGGTCTGCAACAAACCGACCGCCTTCGCCTTTTTCACAAAAGCCGGCGTCTTCGAGGGTCACGATGACGGTGATGGTGTAACAGTCGTAGGGCTGCACAAAGTCCATATCCTGCGGACTGACTTCGGCCATGTGAAAAGCAGCTTCCGCTGCCGGTTTGACTAACGAGGTCGTCAGGCTGCGCGCATGGGTAATGCTCGAATGGCCGCCAGCCTCACCGGCTCCGAGCAAGACCACGGGATTGTGCGGCCCGTCTTTGGCACGTTCGGTGCCAGTGACAATAAACGCTCCGCCCCCGGTACAGGGACTGACGATCTCAAGCAGGTGTAAGGGATCAACTATCATGCGAGAGTTCAGCACATCATCGATGTCGATTTCCTTGTTCCCGAACAGGGCGCTCGGGTTTTGACAGGCACTCTTGCGTTGGTCTACCGCAACCTTGGCCATTTGTTCCGCGGTAGTGCCGTATTCATACTTATGGCGTTGGGCGATTAAGGCATAGCCGGGGTTGGCGGCAATCAGACCGTAGGGCGCATCGAACTCCGCCTCAATGCTCGGGAAGGGCGGCATTTGCCGCGCCCGGGCGCGCCGGTCACCCACGACGCACAGCACGGTGTTGCACATCCCAGCTTCGATGGCGGCCGCTGCCCGCCAGACCATACCAGCGGCAGAGGCCCCGCCCAATTCGACCTGATTGAAATATGCAGGACGGATTTGCAGGTAATCGGCCACCACCGAAGGCCACAGCACGCTATAGTCGCTCAGCGCCCAGCCGGTCAGCAGGCCGTCAATATCGCTTTTTTCCAGGCCGGCATCCGCAATGGCCTCACGCGCCACATTGGCAATAATCCCCAGCGGCGTAATATTCCCGGCGCCTTTTTGCGGTGCCATTTCGGCAAACCCGGAGATTGCCGCTTTTCCCTTTATGCTCATACGTCTCCTCCTGTGCTTCGCCAACACCCATCCGTACAGCGTAGCGGAGGGTGAAGTCTCTAGCTAAGCACGAAACCGCTTAGTGGGGAACCGGACAGCGAGCTTGCGGCGATCCGACGGGGTGGACTTCTCCGGCGGGAGGCAGGTGACGCGGCACCTTGTGTGGAATGTAAGCCCGTCGCCGGTATTGGACCCAACCCGGGCTGGCGGGCCATTTCGTCTTTGCCCCACCGACCGGTTGGGGATCGGTCTCAACCGTCACCGCTGAAACGGAGCCGAGCACACTTCCCGTTCGTGCTTGCCCTCTCCTGGTTCAGCATAGTGAAAGCACACGCGGTACTGCCCTGGTCCCGCAGTATTCCCGTATGACAAGACACGTTCGGTAACGTGCCCTGCCGGGAGGGTTCTCAGCCACCAAGGATGGCGGCTGCGCGAATGTATCTTCTCCCAGCGGTCTCCCCCTTGTCGGTCGAACTGAAAAGCCCCCGCCCCATAGTACAGCATCGTCTCCGTACCATTCAGGGCACGGGCGCATACATGACTGATAGACACCACATGGACCACGACCCGAAGACTGGACTGCTGCGGGACATCGGGTACTACTGGGCACTGCTGGGCGTGGGTGACGGTACTCCACAGCACAATGAGTACGAAAAAGAGAAGGGAGGGTTGCGTGAGTCTTGCACGGGCAGTCGGGACTAGTACCATTTCTTCCCCTTCAATCCCGACTGCCCAGCATGCACTAGTCGTCGGTTGTGGTAGTGGCCGGACGTCTGTAGCCCTGCCTCGTGCCCCAAAAATGGCTAAAGGGCTGGCCCACCCGCGCAAAGGCGGTTTGGAGATTCAGGGCCGGGATGATATCGCGGTCATCGCTTGAGAAGTCCCCGCCGAACAACATCCCCACAACATGCCGATTGCCTCGACCACGATAGGTCACGAGAGAACCGGAGTCCCCCTGAATCGCATCTTCCGACTCGATAGTCGTGATCCCACAGATGCGGGCGTACCCGTCATCGTAGTACTCATAGACCTCACATTGATTGATTGCCTTGATGCGGCCTACGTTGGCTCCTCCAAGAGCACCCCATACCGTTACTTTCTTCCCTATGCGGGGCTCGCTAATCAGGCCAGAAGGGCCATCGATATAGCGGTTGCTTCGGTACTGCATATGTCGGGTGGGGCCTTCGTCTTCCTTCGCCTCACGGCACAAATCGTTGATCGCCATCAGTGCTGGGCCAAGGATTTGCAAGTCCATCACATGCTCTGACAGCCCAGGTCCATCGTATTCTATGCCGAACTCTACCGTGTTCATGTTTGCCCTCCGATGTCGTATACGGTTATGCCGTCTCTGTGTTGAAATCAAGATTCCAAGCATATCAGAAAGCCCATCACTTGCCGTTTCGCCGCAGCCCCCAATGTCGAAACGGCGGAACGGCCAAACACCCGTAATCGCCGCACTTTTCGTTTTTCGTCAAGGCTAGTATATAATTCCCTAAAATTGAGGGGTACCACAAAAAATAACACGGGCGCCGCAATACTCCGGCCGGGGATGCCGAGAGGCCGGGAGGGGGAATTTTCCGGGACTCAGACCGCGATACGGGCGACCCGCGCCTGCGTTAGTTGAACCAAATCCTGCGGACTCAGAGCAATATCAAGCCCCCGGCGCCCGGCGCTGACGTAGACGCTGGCGTGGCTGAGGGCTGACTCGTCTATAAGCGTGACGAGACGGCGGCGTTGGCCGAGCGGGCTGATGCCGCCAACGATATAGCCGGTTACCCGCTCGGCTTCTCTCGGGTCGGCTATGATGGCTTTCTTTACTCCAACTGCCTGGGCAACAGCCTTGAGGTTAAGCTGATTAGAGACGGGGAGCAGCGCAGCAACAAGCGCTTCGGTGGCGGGTTTGACGATGAGCGTTTTCAAGACCTGGGCCGCATCGACACCGAGTGCTTGGGCGGCCTCCAGCCCATAAGACGAGGCAGCCGGGTCGTGATGATATTCATGCAGGCGATAGGGAATCCGGGCGTGTTTGAGGGCCTTAATGGCTGGGGTCATGGCTTTGACACGAGAAGAAGGAACGTCCGAAGATCACCGAGTTGCTATTACGCTTCGGGCTTGCGGTAGAATTCAACGTAAAATCGAACCGTCCCCTCGGGTTGGACACAATGGACAACTTCGGGGGCAATAATGCCAGCATGCTCAGCATCGACGATGAATACCTGGTTGATGGGCTCTGCAACAACGTACCTGAGTTGTCCAGCCAAGACCTGAATCTTGGCCCACACTCCCGGTTTCGTAGCATGGGATGAGGTGAGTCCGGCCGGAACGGACTCAGCCTGAAAAACAGCTGTTCGCTTATACGACTTGAAGTCATCGGGCAGTTCGAGCGCCTCACACCGGACGCAGTTAAGCGGCACGCCGAGCTTTGACGCTCGGCCGTCTTCGGTGACGACCCAGGGCCGGTTTTCAAAAGGTGGGTTGTGGCGCACGTGCTGCCCATGACCACAGGCGAGGTCAGCGACCCAATCATTTTTCGGATCACGGTGAAAGCCTGTAATTTTTCTCTCCATAGAGAATGAACCCTCTAGGTGTGGATAACCGTCCGTTGCGCACGGCAAAAAAACCGTAGCCGCATCCCCATTGCCAGCAATAGATAGCCGAACCACAAGAAGAGCAGGGCCTGATCCAGGGGGAAGGGAAGCAGTTGTTGCCGCAGCGCGACGTGACAGGCCATCAGGCCGGTGCCGACATAATTCAGCACGCCGGCCCAGTGCCCGATGGGATTGGACACGAGCGCGAGAGACCGGTCTTGTCTGGAGAGCCACCACGAGTCAAGCGTATACTGGCCAAAGGCACAGCCAACGGCACACGGAATCCACCACGGCACCATGCCGCTATAGGTCAAATAGGTCAGGGTCACGAGCAGGAAAGTAATATCCGCCAGATTATCGAGGATTTTGCCCCAGTCAGAACTCAGGCCTAACGCCCTGGCAACCGGGCCGTCATAGTAATCGCTGGCGCAGATAACCACAAAGAGCCCACCCACACAGCCCACGCGTAACAGGGTTGGCTGCTGTCGACTGTATTCAATAGCGAGGAGAAATACCGGAGTCAGGACGAGCCGCACACTGGTGAGGAGGTGGGCAAAGTTGAACGGCCGATGATCTTCAATAAACAGCGTGGCCATAGACATGCTCTCGCTTCCAGCAAGTAGGTCGGATTAGCGGAGCGTAATCCGACAAGGACAAGCTGTCGGGTTACGCCTACGGCTAACCCGACCCGCTAAGGCTGATATTGAGTATGAACGCTGGAAGGTCAGATGCAAGAGGCTGGCACCATACAGGGGTCAGCGGGGCAATGCACCGGGAAAGCTTATTGCTGTGTTTATGGCGTCGAACCCGGCATTTCTACCTTTTGCGGCTCGGCCGTTTCGATCCTGAGGACTTTGACGGCAAAGAACAGCGTCTTTCCGGCCAGCGGATGGTTCAGGTCAACAATGACCGTGTTTTCCTTCACCTCCGTGACTTCGGCAAACATCATCTGGCCGTCCGGGCCGCGGCCTTGGAGTCTTTTCCCGACGCCAAGTGCCTCTTCGGGAATATTGTCCTTGGGTATTTCCTGGACGCGATTCGGGTCAACCTCGCCGTATCCTTCCGCGGGTGCAACTTCGACGTTCTTGGTATCTCCGACTTTTAATCCTATCAACTGCTTCTCCAGGCCCGGAATGATTTCCCGGCTACCGTGAGTATAGACGAGTGGGTCTTTCCCCACATTCGTGTCAATAACCGTCTGGTCTTCGAGGGTCAGCGTATATTCGAGCGATACGCTCGTGCCCTCACCGATCATGTCTTGGGCGTAGCCTGAGGTCACCAGCAGGAGTCCAAGACTGAGCGTGATAATAAAAATTCTCCGTTTCTCCTGCCCAGAGCGTATCGTTCCCATAGAAAATATCCTTCCTCCTATCGTCCGTATTGAGTTCAACACTGGATGCATTGCCATGGAACAAGAGATTTCACTGTTGCTCAGACACTGTCTCCACCTTCAGTATTTTCACATCGAAGAATAATGTTTCTCCAGCCAGCGGATGGTTGGTATCGATGACCACCGTCTCCGCCTTTATCTCAAGAACCTCCGCATAGAGTGGCCGGCCCTCCGGACTTTTTCCCTCCAGCTTCTGACCCACTTGCCGCCGGTCTTCAGGAATGCTGTCTTTCGGCACTTCGATAATCCGTTCAGGATCGTCCGGGCCATAGATGTCTTCGGGCGGCATGGCAAACTGTTTCGTCTCTTTCACTTTGAGTCCGGTCAGGTGCTTTGAGAAGACCGGGACCCGTTCCTTTGAGCCATGGGTATACACCAGCGGCTCCTTGCCGACGTTCGAATCAAAAACCGTCTTGTCTTCAAGCGTCACAGTGTATTCGAGCGACACGCGCTTACCGTCAGCCACCGTTTCCTGTGCGTCCCCAGAGGCCGGGCCGAGGGCGGTCAGCAGGAGCGCCAGACTCATCGTCGTGAAGAGCATCCGTCCCTTCCCGCCCCCGTCTCGTCTGGTCTGCATGTCCTTTCCTCCTCAAAAAAAGAAGGGCACGAGGATATCTGCGTTTGATCCTCGTGCCCTGAGTGCCGTTCCACAAACGTCGCTGGAGACCCGCCCTGGAGTGTGTCGGGCTAAACGCCAGCATAGCACACTGCCCTAAAGAGGAAATATGTCCCCCAATAGACATGCAGATGCGGGACCCGTTTCCTCTTCGGGGAGTCGAGCGTCACTCCATACGCGGCGGCTTCAGATTGGAGCCCAGCGTGCCTTTGAAGACTTTGAAGAGGTGGTCAAGGTCCCACGGCCCCTGACTGTAAATGGTCTTTTCGGGCTTGAGATGGGAATACAGAGAGATTTTATAGCCACTCGCTCCGAATGCCTGCCCATTGACATATTGGGCTTCATCGCTGGCCAGGAAAACAACAATCGGTGCCACATTGGAGGGGTCAAGCGGACTCCCCTGGGCGGCACCGCTGCTCTCCGACAGGCCCATTTCTTGCGCAAAATTGGCCGGAATCGTATCGGTCATGCGGGTGGCCGCACCGGGCAGTATGGCGTTGCAGGTGATATTATACTTGGCCAAGGCGTTGGCGCTGCTATACGTCAGTCCCAGGATACCGGCCTTGGCCGCGGCGTAGTTCGGCTGCCCCGGCGCGCCCAGCGCGGACCCGGAAGAGAAGTTGATAATCCGCCCGCTCTTCTGGCGACGCATCAGGGCCGAGGCTGGGCGAATCGTACAGTAGTGGCCCTTCAGATGAACCGCTACCACCGCGTCCCACTCATCTTCGGTCATATTGAAGATCATCCGGTCGCGCAGAATACCGGCACAGTTGACCAGGATGTCAATCCGACCAAACGTATCGACCGCGGTCTGAATCAGGTTTTCTCCGCCCTGCACGGTTGCGATATTGTCCGTGCTGGCAACCGCCTCCCCACCCGCCGCCTGGATGTCTTCAGCCACCTGCTGCGCCGGAGCTTTATCTTCCCCTTCGCCGTCAACACTGCCGCCCAGGTCATTCACCACGACCTTCGCCCCTTCTTTGGCCATGAGCTGAACAATACCCCGTCCGATACCTCGGCCCGAGCCGGTGACGACTGCAACTTTTCTGTCAAGCTTTCCCATACTGATGCCTCCTTCTTCTGTAGGGACACAGGGGCCCCTGTCAGTCTTATTCCATTGGCAGTGCAAGCACTCTCCCGCCCAATATGTTCTGCTGTATTTCCGATGTCCCCCCACCTAGCGTTGATCAACGAGACCATAGGGCGGCCCTACGAGTACGACGACCGGCCGCCCCACGTGTTCTTACCGTGTCATTGATGCCCGTGCAGCAACTCGGAATAGGTCGGCAGTGGCCAGAGGCGGCCATCCATTACCGCCTCCAGTCGATCCGCTACGATCCTCGCGGACTGCATCAGCGGCTTAATCGTTTCGTGGGCGTAGGACGCCGATTGCGCGGGACCATCGTCAGGGAAGTCGTCGAACGCCACGGCCAGTTTGTCGGTTTCCGTCAGCAATTGCTGAACGAGATTCGCCTTTTCGTCGAAAAGCCTGGACGAGTAGCCGGATTCGGTGCCCACACGGGCATCCTCGATGGCGACAGGAATGATCAGGGTCTGCAGGATATGCAGGAAAGTCCGTGCCTCAATCCACAGCTCCGTCGCGTACGCCTCTTGAAGGACGCCTTGGCGCGCCGCGATCTCGCGCTCGTTGAAGATGCCCAGGTCGCCGAGCAGCTTGACGTTCTTGGCCGACGTCAGCGCCTGGTATGCCTCGGGACTGCTCTTTAGGTGGATCAATTTGGATTTTTCGGCGTGTTCATACAACTCCTCTGAGTAGCCGTTTCCACTGAAAAGGGCGCCCTGATTCTGCTTGATGGTTTCGCGTATGACTTGGTCGACCTCCTTGCCGGCTTCGATCTCATCGCACATATGCTTCAAGCTGTCCGCCAACGCCGCGTTGACCATTGTGAGCGGGAAGGCGATATGCTGGTTTCCGCCTACCGCGCGAAACTCGAACCGGTTGCCGCACCAGGGGAATGGCGCGGTACGGTTGCGGTCTTCCAGACTGGCCCGGATGTCGGCAACCGGCGCCGATATCTCGATCTGCTTATGCTGCGTTTCGTATGCGGTGAATTTGCCGCCCTCGGCGACCTTCTTCACGTGCGCTTCCAGGCGCTCGCCCAGGTGGAGCGTGATAATCGCCGGCGGCGCCTCCTGCGCCCCCAGGCGGTGATCGTTACCGGCGGTCGACACCCCGCAACGCAGCAAGTCGCCGTGCTTGTTCACCCCACGCAGCAGGGCCGCGACGAACGCGATGAAGCGACGGTTGTCGTTTTCGGTTTCCCCCGGCACGAACAGGTTGACACCAGTGTCGGTGTTCAGGCCCCAGTTGTTGTGCTTGCCGCTTCCGTTGATGCCGGCAAACGGCTTTTCGTGGAAGAGGATGACGAAACCGTGGTCGAACGCCAGGTCGCGGAGCACGTCCATCGCCAGCACATTGGTGTCTGCGGCGAGGTTGGCCAGATTGAAGATCGGCGAGATCTCATGCTGTGCCGGTGCTACCTCGTTGTGGGTGCAGTGGATCGAAATCCCGAGTTCCCACATTTTCTCGCGCGCAGCGGCCATGTAGCGGTTCACCCGTGGCGACAGTCTGGCGAAATAGTTGGTAGACAGCTCCTGGCCGCGCAGCGGCGTGGCTCCCAGCAGGGTGCGTCCCGTGGCCACCAGGTCCGGCCGGGCTAAGTATTTTTCCCGGTCGATCAGGAAGAACTCCTGCTCCCAACCAACATTGCACACGACCTGCTTGGTGTCGGTGTCACCGAGATGTGCCAGCAGCCGCAGGCTCTGCTCGTCGACGGCAAGGTCAGCGCGCAATAGCGGGGTTTTCTGGTCAAGCGCCTCGCCGGTCCAGGAAACGAAGGCGGACGGAATATACAGCGTCTCCCGGTAGACGAAGGGCGGAGAGCCGGTGTCCCAGCCAATATAGGCTGCCGCCTTAGATGTTTCGCGCAACCCTCCGTTCGGAAACGACGACCCGTCGGTCTCGGTCTGAAACAAATCGGAGCCGGTCAGGTTAATAATCAGCCGATCGGTCGCGAAATCCACCGCCACGAACGTCTCAAGCTTCTCCCCGTGAATCGGTCCTCGCATCGGCGAGAACCAGTGCGAATACCCGATGCAACCCTTCGACTGGGCCCATTCCCGGATGGACTCCGCCAGCGCATTCGCGTCAGCCTTGTCCATCGGCAGTCCAGTCGCCCGACAGCGCGCAAACGCATAATAGATGTCTGGGTCGACCAGCTTCTTCAGGATTGCGTCATCCAGCACATTGTTGTTCATGTTCGCCAATGCCGGCGGCAGGGCGACCGTCGGCGTTGGTGCGTTGTACGTGGAGTGCATCATAGCCACGGATTTTTCTTCCCCACCAGAGACAACAGCAGCTTTTCCGTCAAGCTTTTCCATACTGATGCTTCCTTATGTCCGGTATCACGGTGCGGCCTGGGAACCTCAGCCCTTGGGCAGGCCGAGCACCCGATCGCCCAAAATATTCTTCTGTATTTCCGAGGTCCCGCCACCAATCGTCAGTAAACGGTACCATAACGCGGCACGTGGCCAGCGGCCATTATCAATCGTATAGGGTGAGCCTTGCTCCAGTTGGGCATACGGCCCGAGCAACTCGGTGGCAAACCGGGCGAGTCGCATGTTGAGTTCCGAGCCGGCGAGTTTATTGACCGACCCCTCCGGTCCGGGCGGATTGCCTTTGAGGCGTTTGCTGAAGCCGCGGAACATATTGTAGGTGATAGCTTTGCATTCAATGGCAAACTGCGCCAATTGCTGCCGCACGGCCGGGTCCTCACAGGCGGGCTGGCCGTTGATTTCCAGTTCTTTACTCACCCTGAGCAACTCGGAGAACTGACGGTGGACGGGCAATCCTGATCCAATCCCGGCGCGTTCGTGCATCAGGGTGGTGACCAGGACTTTCCAGCCTTCATTTTTGGGCCCAATCAGATTGATCTTGGGAACCCGGACTTCCTCAAAAAAGACCTCATTGAACTCGGAATCGCCCGTAATCTGGACCAGCGGTCGAACCGTCACTCCCGGCGTTTTCATATCCACGGCCAGACAGCTTATCCCCCGATGTTTGGGCGCGTCGGGGTCGGTACGGACGAAGAGCTGGATGAAATCCGCCCGGTGGGCAAAGCTGGTCCAGACTTTCTGGCCATTGATCACAAAATAGTCGCCGTCTTCTACGGCCCGCGTCTGCATCGAAGCCAGGTCGGACCCAGCCCCTGGCTCAGACAGTCCCTCGCACCAGATTTCTTCGCCCGACAGAATCCGGGGCAGATAGCGTTGCTTTTGCTCTTCGGTCCCCCAGTGAATCAGGGTCGGACCCGACATCATCAGCCCGAGCGTATTGGCAAAGCGTGGGGCGTGGGCTCTGTTCAATTCCTGATTGAAGATGAACATTTCCATGAGGCTGGCATTGCGCCCACCATATTCCTCTGGCCAGTGGATACCCACCCAGCGGTCCTGGTGAGCGGTTTTCTGCCACGACCGCTGATACTCAAAGCGCGTGTCCGCGTCGATATCATCAAAATGCTTGGGGTCGTAACCGGCCGGCAGATGGCTTTGGAGCCACGCCCGTAACTCTTGCCGAAAAGCCTCCTCTTCCGGGGTGAAGTTGAAATCCATTCCAGTCTCCTTATGCGCCCTAACTTAACCGCTTCATATCTGGGGGTAAAGAGATTGGGGGGACGCGGGTGTGCCGTGAATGGAAACGGACTAGGTTTCGGGATAGATCTGTTCGAGCTGCGCCATGAGGGCCGCCTGCGTGCCGGGCGGAGGCACTGCTTCCTGCGCGTGGTCTTCAGCATCCGACGCGGGTTTTTCGGCACGGGCCTTTTGCAACCGGGCGATTTCCCGGTCTCTGGCAGCCAGTTGCCGGCGTAGATCATAAACCAGAGCTACCAGCTGGCCGTGTGATAAGGCAGTTACGTCAGACTCAGGTTCCACGGCCTTTTTTCATCACAGGCGTGAACCGTTTGCAACGCAACTCTGCTCATTTTTGACAAGTCCTCACCCGCTTGCTACCTCGTCAGCTATGGATGTGACACTGCGCACTGCGCTTGACACTGCCGTTGCGGAAAAATGGGGACGAGAGACTCGGATTACGCGGATTGATCCATTAGCCGGGGACGCGTCAAGCCGGAGTTATGTGCGGCTGTCTCTCGGCGGTGACGGCCCGGATTCGGCGGTCGTTATGCTTCTGGCCGGAAGCGGTCTCGCGCTCTCCTCGGACGAACTCGCCGTGTTCGACGAACCCCTCAAGGAACTGCCCTATCTCAACGTGCATGCTTTTCTTGAGCCACTGGGTGTGCATATCCCGCAGCTCTACGTGGATGGCTATCAGGACGGTTTTCTCCTCCTGGAGGATATTGGTGACCTGCCCTTACGTGATGCCGTCCAGGAGCTGCCGTATGCCGAGGTGGAACAGTGGTATCGGCGAGCCATCGATCAGTTGCTGCTCATCCAAATCGAGGGTACCCGTCAGAAAAACGAGCGGTGCATTGCCTTTCAGCAGCGCTTTGATAAGCGCCTCTTCTTGTGGGAATTCGAGCACTTTGTCGAGTGGGGCCTGGACAAGCGCGGCCAGAGATCCCTCTCTCCGACAGAGACTCATACCCTGAGCGGCATCTTTGAGGACATCGCCACCCGTCTCGACCGGGCCATCTTTTTTCTCAATCACCGCGATTACCACAGTTGGAATCTATTCGTGCAGCAGGAGCGCATTCGGGTGATCGATTTTCAGGATGCCCTGCTCGCCCCTGCCACTTACGACCTCGCTACACTGCTCAACGACCGGGATACACCGGAAGTCGTCTCCCCGGAGTTGGAAGAGGCGCTGGTCAATTACTACCACGAGTCGTGGAACCACACCGGTGGTGAGCCGCTATCGTCTGAATACGTGTGGGACGAGTATAATCTGTGCCTGCTCCAAAAGGCATGCAAGGTTGTCGGTCGGTTCTATTATTTGGAATTGGAAAAAGGCAAGAGCGGCTATACGCGCTATATTCCGCCGACACTGGCAACGATTCGCCGGGTATTGGGTCGTCTGCCACAATATCGGTCCCTGCAAGACATTCTTGCGGATCATTTTCCAGAGCACTTCTCCGGCTCATGACGCGCGCCATGATTCTTGCGGCCGGCCTCGGGACCCGGATGCGACCGCTGACAGATACGCTGCCCAAAGCGCTGGTGCCGGTCGCCGGTCGCCCGTTGATCGAATACGCGCTCCTGTTTGTCAAATCCCATGGTATTGAAGAGGTCGTGCTGAACCTCCACCATCTTGGACATCTGCTCAGAGAAGCGTTGGGCGACGGGGGTACCTACGGCCTGCGGATCACCTATTCTGCGGAAGACCCCATCCTGGATACTGGCGGGGGGATCAAGAAAGCCCAGCCGTTTCTCGACGGCGAACCGTTTCTGGTTTTGAACGCCGATACGATCCTTGATTTCGATCTGACCGCCTTTCTGGCCGCCCACCGACGGACCCGCGCCATTGGAACATTACTGCTCAGACCGAATCCCGATGAGGCGACGTATGGTCTGATTGAAACGGACCGGACGGGCGCAATCCGGCGGATTCGAGGCGAACCGAGCAAGATTGAAATCAACGAACCTCTTTCTCGGTTCATGTTTACCGGCTGCCAGGTCTTAGCGCCCCGTATTTTTGAGGCTATGCCGGTGGGCCGCGCCTTCAGCACAACCCACGAGCTCTATCCGCAGCTCATACACAGAGGCGAAACGCTACAGGGTTTTGTTCACTCGGGTCCGTGGATGGTCGTTGATGACGCGGACGGCATAAAGCGGGCGACCAAAGCTATTGTCTCCGGCCAACTGCGTTTATCCTACCTGCGTCCGTAGCCGCTCCATAACAATCGAGGCAAAGTTCGTAAGGCAGCGCTGGGCTGCGGGTGCGTCTTGCACGGTCTTGAGCAGCCAGTCTTGCAACGGCTGCTGCGCCGACGGCCAGCGCGGGAAGGACTCGGCAGGCAGAACAGCCGCCAGCGAAGCAATCAGCCCTGCCATAATCGCGGGAGTGAATTCCGGGTGGAACTGGGTTCCCCAGATATGCGTCCCCAGGGAGAATGCCTGGTAGGGGCAGGACTCATTGTGGGCCAGAGCGGTCGCGCCCGGAGGCAGGGCGGTCACAATTTCGCCGTGACTCTGCTGAGCCGGAAAGGATTCGGGGACTGTGGAGAAGAGCGGGTTCCGCCGTCCGTCCGGAGTCAGGCTGACCGTCACCGTACCGAGTTCCCAGCCGTGCGGATTTTTTTCAATGGTGCCGCCAAGCGCATGGGCAACGTGCTGATGACCAAAACAGATCCCATAGATTGGCACGGCCTGATCCGCGGCCCGTTTCAGAAAATCTTCACTCTTGTTTACCCAGGAGTCGGGGTCGTTCGCCGAAGCAGGTGAGCCGGTGACGATAATGCCGGCCCAGTCCGGTTCGGGAAGGGTTTCCTTACGCGCATCAACAACAACGCAGCGCGCTGGACCCAGGACATTGAAGAACGCCTGCTCGTACCGACCACACTGCGCGGTCACAGCGCGAGGTAATTCACCCGTTTTCAGAATGAGGAGTGGTTTCGTCATACGCGCGCCTCTTCTTCCGCTTGGTGAAATATAAAGCTCACAGCCCGGATTGGGAACCCGGTGGAGAAAGGTCAAATATGGCAAGGGCTAGGCGACACCCCCCCGCTCCGCTATTCCTGAGGAGAGCCGTGGCCCCCCAGGGGCTAGGCACTGTTTCTATCAAAAGGAGGGCAGAGTATGCGTGACTATACAGCGGACAACATTACCGAAGCGGTTGTAAAAGAATATGCGAGCAAGACCTCGGATCCACGCATGCAACGCATCATCACCAGCCTCATTACGCATATGCACGCCTTTGTGAAGGACGTTGAACTCACGGAGGCAGAATGGTTTGCCGGTATTCAGTTTCTGACAGACACGGGCAAAATGTGCGACGACAAACGGCAGGAGTTTATCCTGCTGTCCGACACGCTCGGGGTGTCCATGCTGGTCGACGCCCTCAGTCATCCCAAGACCGGTCTTGGGACCGAATCGACCGTCCTGGGTCCATTTTATGTCGAGAACGCACCGGAGCAGAAGAATGGCAGCTCCATCATCCGCAGAGACCTTAACGCGCGCCCGACGTTGATGAGAGGGAAGGTCACCAACGCTGAGGGTGCACCCATTGCAGGCGCAAGGGTTGACGTGTGGCAGACCTCGGCCAACGGGCTGTACGATATTCAGGACAAGGACGCGCCGGAGTGGAATCTGCGTGGCAGGTTCACGACTGAGGAAGACGGCAGCTATGCACTCGTCTCTGAAACTCCGGTGAGTTATTCGATTCCGACCGATGGCCCGGTCGGCCGCATGCTGGACGCAACCGGACGGCACGGAATGCGACCGGCACACGTGCACTTCATGCTCTCCGCCTCCGGCTACCGGCCCCTGACTACCCATATCTTTGTCAAGGGTGATGAATATCTGGACTCTGACGCGGTCTTTGCCACTAAGGACTCACTCGTGGCCGACTTCAAGGAATGCGAGGATACAACATTAGCTGAACAATACGGTCTCACAACTCCCTTCACGCTGCTGGAGTACGACTTCGGCCTGATGCCGGCGGCGCACTCATAATCCGCGTCCGTTAGCGTTCCCGGTGGTCCCGTTCCTGGCCCGGCTCTTTGGGATGGGCGTACGGATGCGGGCGGTCGGTTTGGACCGCAAAGGGAATATCGGCTAAGCGCTGCACGCTGTCCTGATACGCGGCGACGAGGCGGTCTTCGGCCTCATAGTTAAAGGGGTCTTGCAACCGCCTTTCAATCTCCCCACCCCGTTCGGGCTGGTTGGCCAGATACCAGGCGACCGTTTTTTCTATGGCCTCTTCGGCCGGATAGAGGTCCGTGTACCCCAGTTGGTTTTTGATTTTGGCGAGGTTAACAACGCGGTGGTGGGAGGTTTCCTGCATGGTGTAAGGTCGCGCGGGACGCGCTAAATCATTGGGCATGCTGATAATGTCCCAGTCATAATTCATGGCGTTGGAAATCACTTCAATCACCTGATGGATCGTGAGCTGGCTCTCGTCGCCGCAATTGTATAACTGTCCGGCCGATGCCTCGGGCTGATCAACCGCCAGCAGAACCGCATGGGCCAGATTGGCGGCATAGCCGTGGGTAAAAAGCGTCAACCCCCCGTCGGCGACAATCATATGCGGGCGCTTATCAAGAATACGTCGGATCACACACCACTCGCGTGGTACGAGTTGGTAGGGACCGTAGACGTAGGGATATCGGAAGTAGGCTGCGGTGGGATGGTATTCCAGCACGGCTTGCTCGGTTTGGGCGATCAGGTAGGCAAAGCGGAGTTCCGCTTCACTCTCAACGACAGGGGCGTCTTCGGCAACCGCCACTTTGAGCCCAACCGGAGAGAGCACCGAAGGGTCCATATACCCCCGGTAACTCGCCACCCCGCCCACGCCAACAAAACGCCCGATCTTGCCGACCAGGGCTTCGGCAAGAAAGCGAATCCGTCCGTAGGTAACGACCGCAAGATCGAACGTGCGGCCAGTCAGGGCGGCGTCTATGGTTTCTCGGAAATGCGGATCACCGTGGATATGTTCGACCTCAGGCGGAATCTCGGGAATCTCGTGTGTCCCGCGATGAAAAATTGTGACCTCATAGCCCCGCTCAATCAGGCCATTCACAATAAACGGTCCGGTCGGTCCCGTGCCCCCAACAACCAGCGCTTTCATAGTGCTCCTTTCCCTTCTCAGAACCCTGACCGTATCGATGGTCTCTCTTCTCGCACTTAGTACAGCCCCAACCTCTTCTTCTGCTCTTGCTCGTATTCCTGGTGTATCCGTTCCCAGTGATGCGGATGGATGTCCGGTCCTGCGGGTCGCTCATTGTCCGTAAACCAGCCTTTGACGCCCTGGACCATTCTGGTATAGAACGACGCCGGCCCTTTTCTCGGCTTGTTGGTTTTGCGCGACGGCTGCCAGCCAAACTCACGCTTTACTTCAGCCCATACCCCTTCATCTTGCTGCGTCAGGTGCGGGCGGTACGGCAAGCGTTCTGTGTGCGAGACACACCCCAGGGAGAGGCTCACACCGAGCAGAAGAAAGACACATCCCTTCGCAACGTCCATGGTGTGGCAGCCTACCACATGCACCATTACGGACAAACTCTACGCTGGACCAATCCATAGAGGCGCTCGGTCTCCGGTCTTGTTTTAAGACATATCCTCTCCATCCCGGTGTTACTTTTTACGACACCGTGAACGGCTATTACTGTTTCGCACAGCCCTATCTAGCTAATAATACTCACATTTATTTTCTCTCTGGTGCTGGCATGCTTTCTGCTCTCTTATCTTGAACCAGGACAACACAGGATGTTGCTTTCCTGGGCAAACGGAAGGGAGAAGCATGGCTACAGAAGGGCAATTTGCACCAGCGCTCGATGCGGACATCATCGTTCCCTCACAGTATTTTGACCGGATTCGGTCCGAGGAATCTGCCCAGCCTGAGAAGCGACTGATGCTCGCTGTCATGGAAAACGCGATTGCGACCTTCCAGCATTCGATTTCCGGCGCAACCCGCCGTCAACGCCGTCTCCTCAAAGAGACGGAAGAATGGATGTACTCAGGCGACACCAGTTGGCCGTTCTCGTTTGAGAATATTTGTGCCTTGCTTGGTATTGAGGCCGATTATCTCCGCAAAGGGCTCGCCAAGTGGAAAAAGACACAGCTTACGCAGGATGGAACGCAGGGAGAATCTGTAGCCCGCTTCCCACTCCGACGCATGAGTGGCCGGCGCCACGCCTTATCGACCTATCCGTCCTCTGCGCAGGCGGCCTGAAAACCGGCTGACAAGCGAGTCGAGAGCCGAGTCACCACAGCGTCCTAAGCTTAGTCCTCAAGAAAAGACGCAGACCGTTCGGCAGCCGCGTCGTATTCCTGCTGGGTTATCCGCCCGCGCATCAACTCGACGCGCAGAAAAAGAAAATAGGTTTGGATGACATCAGTGCGACAGTAGCGGTGAATATCGTCCAAACGTCCGTCCTCCCACAACTGCTGGACCATCGATCCATCAATGCCGGTTTTCCCTGGCAGTCCGATCAGCTTGGCCAGGGCGTTAAAGCCGCCACGCAAACGGTGGACTCCATAATTGGTCAGAAAATCGTATAGATCGTAGTGACCTTCGTCAGAGAATCGGTAACGGGCCTTGCCATGAAAGTAGCGTGGAATGCGGCAGCCGTGCTTGAGCGCTTGCAGCTCCAACACGGGCAGGTCGAAATTCCGCCCATTAAAACTGACCAGAGTGCCTGAGAAGCGTTCCTGCCGTTCCCAGAACGTCCGCACTAAGGCTTCCTCGGCCGTACCCGATTGAGCGGTGTCCGCGGCCTGAATCGTCTCGACTCCGGTCAGCACCCGCTCTTCATTCACTTGTCCGACAGCGATGGAAATGGGCAGGTGAAAAGACAGTGGGAAAAAATCATTGCCCTGCTCTTCACGCAGGCGTTGCTGCATCCGGCGGTAGACATCGTCGTCCGACAGGCCCTCTTCCTCCGCCTGTGGAAAATAGACGGCCTGCACCAGACTCTTGTCGATGCGGGTCTCAATATCGAAAACCGTGTAGCGCATACGAAAAACCCACGGTGTAAGATCCGCCGCCAGGTTCGCTCCGGGGCACCAAACCTCCGACTCCGCTTCAGGCGATAAAGCGAGTGGTTGGTTCGTCTTCGACTCGTTTCACCTTCCCATCGTACATCAGCAGGTGCAGATGGGCCAAAGTCTCAAACGTGGCCGCAAACATGTGAAAGATGGGCAGGTCGGCATTCAAATCAAAGACCTTGGACGCGACTTCATAGGCCGAATGGGCTTGCCCGCGAATGAGATCGTACATTTCATCCAAACGGTAGCGATGATGCTGAATAATCTGCTTGGCCCGATAGCGGTGATCCTTAAACACGCCACCGTGGGCGGGCAACACAAGCTCTACGTCAAAGCCCTGAATCTTCTCCTGGGAGTCGAGAAAATCCTGGAGCGGATTGTCCGGTCCGGCGTAATACACGCCGACGTGGGGCGTAATCTTGGGCAGGAGATGATCGCCCACGATCATGACCTGATCCTTGGGCAAGTAGATGCAGCAGTGACCCTGCGTATGACCGGGCGTCCAGACGACCCGCAGTTCACGTTTCCCCACGTAGAGGGATTCGCCATCACAAATGAAATGATCCGGTTTGGCCGGCATATAGCGGGAACCGTAAAAGCTGCCCGGGGTCGGCAGTTGCTCCGGCGAGTCCAACGGAATGCCGTGTTGCTGAAAAAAGGCAAAGGCTTCGGGGTGGCGTTCGGTAGACTGGAGCCGTTCGACCCGGGACAGTTCCAACTCATTCAAATAGACCTCGGCACCGGTCAATTCCTGGTAGGTCTGCGAGGTGCCGAAGTGGTCGGCGTGATGGTGAGTTGAGATGAGGGTGCGGATAGACGTCGGTTCACAGCCAACTGTGCTGAGAGCGGACTTGAGCGTGGCGATACTGTCTGCGGTGTGCATGCCCGTATCGATCAACGCCCATTCATCATTGTCCCTGACAAGATAGACATTGACGATGCTCGGCCGCATCGGAAGCGGTAAAAACAGTTGGTATACGCCTGAGGCAACTTCGCGAATTTTGGCGTCGGTCTGGGTTTCGGTCTGTGTCATTCGTGTATGCTTTCCTTAATGGGAAAGGTTGCTTTTATTTTCACCTTCCAGCGGGCTATCACTCCATCTTCGACAACCGCGGTAATGTCTGAGACCTGGACCTCGTAGATCCCGCTAATCGTGACCGCCGCCCGGGAGACGGCGAGCGATACCGCGTCTTCAATACTGGTTGAAGACAAGCCTGTCAGTTCAATCGTTTTCTCGACCATAGACCCTCCTTATGTCCTGCTCACTGCTATGATTATCGCCCCGCGGCAGAGCCCGCTCCATCAGGAGGACAGGCTGCGGTGCGGACCGAAGGAGGAAACGCCTCGGGCGTATAGAGTCGGCTCCGGAGCACCTCCTTAAAACGGGTCAGCAACCGGTGCGCGTTGACGCCGCTGTTCGCATCAACGAGTTGCTGAATCAGTAATCCGTTCAGGGTTGCCATAATCAAGGCCGCCTCTTCTGCCGACTGGATGTCGGGCATGAATACCTGGGTTTTTCGGCCCTGATTCAGAATAGAAGTCAGCAACTGCTGATACACGTGGTAGAGGTCACTGACATGGTCAACAACCTCTTTGGCGTTCCCTTCCTCACGGACGACTTGGCCCAGGACAAATTTGACTGATGGTAAGTGGTCAGTGATAAAGGTATAATAGTCATCAATGAGTTTTTCAAATTGTTCCCGTTCACTCAGCCCACGCAAGCCGGTCGCGTCGATAGCATATGGAGACAGAAAGTTCTGTAAGGCAGTACGAAAGAGGTCATTCTTGCTATTGAAATGCCACAGAATGAGCGCTTTACTCACCTCCGCAGAGCGGGCCACTTGCGCCAGTGAGGTATCGGCATACCCCTGCGTGGCGAACAGCCGTCCGGCAACGTCGAGAATTTTTTCGCGCGTGTTCACACGGGCACGGTAAGTAAAAAGTCTGAGACTGTCAAACATACCGGAGGAACGGTGGTGTCTCACATTGAATTTCTTTCTTCGTCCGTGTTCGTCCCGCCATGCTCTCCCGTCCGGGAGCCGGCGGTGACAGTGTCGTTCCGCGCCCGGCCTAGTAGTTTTACTAGGGACAGCCGGCCGGCAGTCGTGTAGATAAAGGGCAGTATGTTCCCGTACGCGCGTCCGCGCCGGGCCCAGGAGCCGATTCCTGAGGAGGACGGACTGCACAATAACGAAAAGAGCAAAGGATATCCCTGCTGTCTGTATGCGACATAATAGCCTGCGTTTCAGCATCCTCGTCTTGGTTCTGATGAGCGTGTGCGGTGGCGTGGTGCTCTGGTCTCCATCCCCCGCTCCGGTTTTACCTGCTCCTGCTGCTGTTCAGGTGCTTCACATTCCGCGTCCAACGGTCGCCGATATCCAAAAACGGGGCGTGCTCACCGTGCTCATGCACCATGATGCCGCGTCCTATTTTCTCTACCGTGGTCAGGAACATGGGTTTGAATACGAATTGGCACGCGAGTTCGCCCTGCAGCTTGGCGTCACCCTCCAGGTCCGGACCCCGCCCTCAGGTGTCGCGCTCACGCAGTGGCTCATTGAAGGGGAAGGCGACATTGCAGCCGGTGTTTTTGTCCCAGATGGCAGCCCGTCCGCTCGCGTCCGGTACTCTCGGGCTTATATGGCCACGGATGTCGAGGTCATTACTCGGGCAGACCAGCCTCACCTGCCGGTGCTGCTTCACACTACACACCCAGGTCCACCCGAGGTGCTACGTACCAACTCCGTTTCTCCTGACACGTCCACTCGCCCGGAGCCGGCCCGCATAGGCTGGGCTGTCCGAGCGGAACAAGTGGAACTCTTAGCTGCGGTGAACCAGTACCACGTCCGGACGAAGCGGTCGGGTCTGCGGAAAATTTTGTACGAGAAATATTTTGCAAGTACACGTTTTCTCCGTTCGGATGAGTCAACCGTATTCTCCAACCGCTTGTCGCAGTACGACCCGCTCATTGCGCGCTATGCTGAGCAGGCCGGCTTTGACTGGCGGCTCATAGCCGCTCTTATTTTTGAGGAATCGCGCTTTGACCCAAAACGGAGGAGTCCGCGCGACGCGTATGGCCTCATGCAAGTCAGGGAGGTTGCGGCTCGTGAGGTCGGGGTGAAAGATTTTTACACCCTGCACGGCAATCTTGAGGCAGGGACCAAGTATCTCCAGTTTCTCCTGCAACAATTTCCCGACGGACGGACCCAGGACCGTCTTGCCCTCGCCCTGAGTGGCTACCTGCTTGGCCCGAGTCGAGTCAGAGCAGCCCAGCGGCTCGCCCGTGACCTGGGCTACGACCCGTACTGTTGGAAAGACTCTCTTGAGTCCGTTTTCCCCCTCCTGGAAGAAGCCGAGTATTACCAGCAGATCAACGCCAGTTTTATCCCCGGCGGTGAGGCAGTGCAGTATGTCAATGCTATTCTCGAGCGCTATGAATTATACACGCGCTATATCCCACGTGAGTTGCCGGTTGCCCAGCAGGCTCAGCCTCGCCGGCCGTTGCTCTCGGTCACAGAGCCCACAGGCTAGGTGAGACCGGCGGCTACCTACCGAGTAAATCAGGAGGGCAGAGGAGGAATCACGTGACATGGGTGTTGAAGCGCTCGTTGACCTCTCGATGGATATAGAAAATGGCCTTCCCGATCTGATCCGCGGTCCAGGTAATGCACGGGAAGTCGGCGTAGGTCATATACCCGCCCGAGAAAACTTCATTCCGATTGCCGTTCGGGCCCAGGAAGTAAATCGTGGTCCCGCGGGTGATTCCATGCCGGGCCGGACCGAAGTCGATTTTCACATTATTCCTTCCCAGGATATCGCCGGCCCGTAAGATATCATTCCAGCTATCCAGCCAGAAAGCGAAATGGTGCAGCTTCCCGTTTGAGCCTTTGACAAAGGCAATATCGTGCGCCTTGTTCGAGCAGAACAGGAACGCTCCCAAGAGTTCTTCGTTGTTCGGGCCAGGGATAATCCGCTCGCTCATCCGAAAGCCCAGGACTTGGGTGAAAAAATCGACATTGGTCTGCACATCTTCAGCCGTCAATAACAAATGATCCAATCGGTCTGGCCCGATTCCGGCTGCCGGTCGGTCGCTCGGCCACGGGTCGGGGTTGAGCACGCCAACCTGGGTACCGCTCTGCTCGGCCTCGGCGTACAGTTCCAAGACATGCTCAGACGGGAGCGTACAGCGGACGGCCTGTCCAATCCCCAGATTCTCACCCGCCGAGACTCGACTGACGCTCAGGCCGAATTGCTCGGCCCCCTTCTCAATCCGGGAAAGCTCATCCTGGGTCGCGACCTTATAGCCCATCTTCACCAGACCCAGTCCACCATTTTCAACGACCAGACTGTGATGATCGTATTCATCCCAGCATTTGAAATAATGTCTGCCATCCTGGCGGGCGACTTCCTGTAGCCCCAAAACATTGGTGTAGTAATCAACCGCTTTCTCCAGGTCCGATTCGCGGGCATGCACATACCCGAGTCGCATCACACTCATAGAGGTCCCTCCTGCGCGCTATTCATCCCAGCTTTATCTCTCTCATCTCTTAGTGTCCAGCACAAAATCGTCAGGTCCTCCCGTTGTTCCCCTCCGGGTGAACCGTTAGGCTGGCGGCAATGAAATGCGCATACTGCCAGGAGCGTGCAGGCTGGTTCAAACGGATATGCAAAGACTGCCAATGCTTACACGAACTGTACACCCAACAACGCGGGCAACTCGGCTTGCTGCAATTCCTTGACGTCTGTATCGAAACTGGCCTGCCGCGCGAAAAAATCGAGGCATTTCTGAACGCCGACCCCCACGGCAACGGCAGCGTCAAAGATCAGATTACCGCAGATATGAGTACCGAACTCCTGGGCGCAATGGGTATCCGGGCACAACAGACCGCCCAGGATGTCAGGCGTTTGCGGCAGAAGGGGATATGGCAGAGGATGGACGAAAAGCCGGAGGAGTAACCCGAGGCGCAGCCTCGGCTTGATTCCTCTCCGTGTTCACCGCTATGAGAGAACATCATTTCTGCAGGAGGATGTATGGGAGATCTTGAATTTGGGACGGCGTTGCCAACAATGGACAATATCGGGGAGTTTGCCCAGCGGGCGGAGCACTTGGGTTTTGATTTCCTCGGCTGTGGCGAACACGTCATGTTTCACGGACCGGTGGCCAATACCTTTATTTCGCTCTCGGTTGCGGCCGGCGCCACCCAGAAGATTAAACTGCTCAGTTCCATCGTCCTCCTGCCGTTATATCCGGCCGCCCTGGTGGCAAAAATGGGCGCGGCGCTCGATGTGGCCTCACACGGACGGTATAACTTTGGGGTGGGCATCGGTGGAGAGTTTCCAAAAGAGTTCGAGGCCTGTGGCGTCCCGGTGAAACAGCGTGGCTCACGCACAAACGAGGCGCTCGAAGTAATCAGCCGCTTATGGACAGAAGAGAAGGTTTCCTTCGAGGGGAAGTACACCACGCTGAATGAGGTCAGTATTGAACCGGCCCCCGTGCAGAAACCACGGCCACCCATTTGGGTGGCGGGCCGCAAGGAGCCGGCCATGAAACGCACGGCAAAATATGCGGACGGCTGGCTGCCGTATATGTATACGCCCGAACAGCTCCACGACAGTATTGAGAAGATCAAAAGTCTGCGTAAAGAGTACGGGCGGGATGTCGAGTCGTTTCAGCCCGGTGTGTTCATCTTCACCGCGACCCATGCGGACGGAGAAAAAGGCCGGGAGATGGCAGCCAATCGGCTTGGCAAACAGTACGCCCAGGATTTTTCCAAGCTGATCGGGAAATACGCCTTGGCCGGCACGCCGGAAGAGTGTCGGAAACGACTCCAGGAATACATTGACGCCGGCGCAAAGACGGTGATCCTGCCCTCGGCCTGCCCGACCGACTATATTGACGAAAATACCCGTCTGATTGGGGAAGAGATCATTCCGGCATTTCAGTCTGGTTGAGTCGGTTGAGTCTTGACCCTAAGGACCCTAAGGACTCTAAGGACTCTAAAGACTCTAAAGACTCTAAGGACTCTAAGGACCCAACAGACTCACACAGTCCGATACGCAGCGCGGCACTCCTGACTACAGAAGTAGACGGTCCGGCCCCGCCGCGAGACCTGAATCGCTTCGTTCTGCGGAATAAAACGCCCGCACTGGGGGTCCTGGACTAAGGGTACGCCCTCCAAGCCCGAAGCGTCTGCCTCCCGCTTCGTTGAGTCAGAGACGGCGGGCAAGAAGAGACGACGAATACCCGCAATAATCAGATAGCCCACTGCAAGCAGGAGCAGCAGGCGTAAGAGTCCAGGCATACTCGGCTATTCGCTTGCTGGCGGACTGCTGCCCGGACTCTGTAAGTAGTTCAGGAGTTCGGAGTCCGGGTTCAGGATGAGCGTGGTGTCATTACTCAGGATTTTCTCATAGGCCTGGAGTCGCCGCGTGAAGGCGTAGAACTCAGCGTCCTTGCCAAAGGCGTTGGCATAAATGCCCGTGGCCTCGGCATCGCCCTCACCTTTGAGCTTTTCGCTCGACTCATACGCGGTAGCCAGGATGACTTCACGTTCCCGGTCGGCAGCCGCGCGGAGCTGCTGTGCTTGCTCTTCCCCTTCCGCCCGGTAGCGCTTGGCAATCCGTTCGCGCTCCGCCCGCATACGGGCAAACACGCTGGCCTGGACCTCTTCGGGCAGATCGAGCCGCTTGATCCGAACGTCGGTCACTTCAATCCCAAAGGACTTGGCCGTCTCTCGGGTGTCTTTGGTCACGACAGCCATAATATCTTCACGCTTTTCGCGAATAAGATCGAGAAAATTATGCGTGGCGATTTCTTGCCGGAGACGGGCCGAAATAATGTCGTCCAGCCGCGCCATGGCCCGAATGCGGTCGCGGACACTCCGGTAGAATTGGAGGGGATCTTCGATACGCCAGCGCGAGACATGGTCCACCAGGACGCGCTTCTTGTCGAGCGTAATATATTCGGACTCACGGGCATCGGTTGTCAGGACCCGTTTTTCAAAGCGGACCAGATTCTGCGCCACGGGTAGCTTAAAATATAAGCCGGGCTCCTGAATGATACGTTTCGGATTACCGAACTGCACCACCATCCCTTGTTCCCACTCACCGATCGTGAACGCAGCCTGGGCGGCGACAAAGACCAGGACTAAGCCCAGCCCGATAACTAAGCGCGGTACCATTTATCTCCCCTCCTGACTCGCCACGGCGCCAGCTGCGGTCTCGCCGGCGCTCAGCTCTTTCAGCGGTAGTAAGGGTACAACCCCACCGCCGCCGTTTTGTGAATCGAGGATGAACTTTTCCATCGTCGGCATAATCCGCTCCACACTCTCAAGATAGAGCCGGTCGCGTGTCACCGACTTGGCTTTCTCATATTCGGCCAGGATCTGAAGAAAACGCTCGGCGTCACCCTGGGAACGGATGACCCGCTGGGCCTTATACGCCTCAGCTTGCTGGACCATTTGGGCGGCCTCACCACGCGCTTTTGGTACCACATCCTCTTGATAGCCTTCCGCCTCCTGGCGGAGTCGGTCCCGGTCCTCCAAGGCCCGGACGACATCGTTGAAGGCGTCCCGGACTTCATTGGGGGGGTCCACAGCGAGCAGGCGGGCCTCGGTGACGAACAGGCCGGTTTGATAGATATCGAGCAGGCTCTGGAGCGACCTTTTCGCTTGCTCCTGCACCTCCAGCCGGCCATCCGTCATCGTGTAATCAATTGTGTTTCCGCCAACGGCACTGCGCAGCGCCACTTCCGCCGAGGAATGCAACATGCTTTCCGGCTCAAACGCGCCAAAAAGATATTTAACCGGATCTTGAATGCGATACTGCACCACCAGGTTGACTTCAACGATATTTTCGTCGCCGGTCAGCATTAGGGCTTCCTGCGGAATGGTGCGGCCACTGCCTCTTCCACTGCGTCCGGGCACCCCTGACGGACGATACCCGACCTGGGCACTCCGCACACGGGCGATATCGACCACCACATGTCTTTCAACGGGCCAGGGCAAATGAAAGCGTAAGCCCGGATCGGTTTCCGCGACAACCGCCCCGAAGCGCAGCACAATCCCCCGTTCGCTGGGACCGACAACATAGAACCCCGAGCCGATCCACAGGAGAGCGAGGACAGCGATGATCAGCCAGACCCCGGCCCCTTTGGTAAAACGTTGGAACGTCTGTTTGAGGTCCTCAAGGCCCTGGAGGAGTTCGTCGCCGGGAGAAGAGCCTCCTTGGTTTTGCCATCCATCTGCCATATTGCCCTCCGTCTTTCCTGCCGTCGAGACTTTATATCGTATGTCACTCCGGCAGAGGGTCGTGTGAAGTTTCTGGAAGAAGGTCCATGCGAGAGAAAGGTCGCACTGAGAGCCAGTTCTTTTCCTTGTCATGGTACACCGGATAGGAAAGGAATACCAGACAGCTTGACATGCCAGGTAAGATCGGGCGAGGAAACACAGCAATAGACAACACCCTCGCGAGAGCGGTATGCTGGGCAAACGCAAACGCGCATAAAGACAAAACAGGAGTTTCCCATGTCAGATACCCTCCTTCTGCAAAAAGAGCCCCCTTTAGCCTGGATTGTTTTCAATAAGCCCGAGCGCCGCAACGCGGTGGACCTGGACATGTGGAGCACTCTGCCGCAACTCGTTGCCGAGGTCGCCGCGGACGATGACCTGCGCGTGCTCCTGTTACGCGGGGCAGGCGAGGAAGCCTTTGTCTCGGGCGCCGATATCTCGCAGTTCGGCAAGGTCCGTTCCGGGGCTGAGGCAACGCGGGGCTATGACCAGGCGGTAGCCGGCGCGCTGAAATCGCTCGCCGGCTTGGAAAAGCCGGTCATCACCATGATTCATGGCTTCTGCATGGGGGGCGGGTGTTCGGTTGCCGTCATGTGTGACCTGCGGTTGTGTGCCGATGATGCCCGCTTCGGGATTCCGGCGGCGCGTCTGGGCATTGCCTATCCGCTGGAGCGGGGAGTTGAACGGCTGGTTCATATCGTCGGGGTCTCCAACGCGGCCGAGATTCTGATGACCGCCCGGGTCTATAACGCCGAAGAAGCGGCCCATATGGGTCTGGTCAATCGCGTCCTGCCCAAGGCCGAGCTTGAATCCTATACCCGCGAATACGCGCTCAAGCTGGCCGATAACGCCCCCTTAAGCGTGGCGGCTCACAAGTTTTTCGTCCGGGAGAGTGCCAAAGCGGCAACCCTGCGCGACATGGATGCCGTCAAGACCTGGTCCACCCGTTGCTTTGGCAGCCAGGACTACCAAGAAGGGGTCAAAGCGTTCATGGAAAAACGCCGCCCCCAATTCCAGGGGAAATAGCAGCGCCGGTCGTGAGACCATAAAGCTGCTATTTCCTTCCAAAACCATCCTTGACGTGTTCGCTCAGTTGAACGCGACGGCATCCCGCCGCCCTGCCGCCCTGCGGTATGCGCGGCTGCCTCAGCTGGTTTCTGGGGAGGTGAGGTTGTTATGAAGGTGGATGATTAGGAGGGAACTCACATGGCAAGACCACTCAACCTAGCCAAGATATTCAAATCAGACGCGGACGACCTGAATCAAGCGCGGGAAAAAGCTATTCAAATACATGCAACTGACATTAGAGCGGCCGGAAACGAAGTCGAGCAAGCAGTTCGCGACTATCTGAAGCGCATGACGCTCTTCTCTCTTGCGCGACTCATATAATGACTGTATAGTCAGTCATATGACTAAAAGTTCAGCCACAAGAAAAGAGAATGTACTCCGGGAGTTCCGAGTTCGTGAAATTCTGGATGCCGCGTGCCGGGTGGTGGCACGCAACGGGTTTCAGGGGGCCACGGTTGAGCGCGTTGCGGAGGAGGCGGAGATCGCCAAAGGGACCGTCTATCTGTATTTCCAGAACAAAGATGAGCTCTTCACCGCCGCGGTGGAGCAAGGAATGCAGAATTTCACCAGTCAATTACGCGATCAAGTCGCTGAGGCGCTGACTCCGATTGAAAAGCTCCAACGTCTGATTGAGGTCAGCCTTGAACTGAGCGATACGTATCGTGATTTCTTCAAAACCCTGCTGTTGGAGCGAAACTTTCTGGCCGCTTCACCCAATCATCCGGAAGCGGCGCATATGCTCGATCTGTATCTTGCCCATATCCGTTTTATGGAAGAAATCATCCAGGACGGCGTTCGCGTGGGCATCTTTCGGCCCCACAATGTCGAAGCCTCAGCCTTTGCCCTCAACGAGGCGATTCGCGGCTGTTTTCAGCAACGGGCGTTGGGGCTGACCGCGCGACCGGCCGCCGAAGACGCCAGTATCTTACTCGATTTGTTTTTCAACGGAGTTCTGAATCAGCATCAGAACCATAAGGAGCCGGTATCGTGAAGCACTGTTTATTCTTTCTTGGCCAAACCTTTCTTGCCTTAGCCCTGCTTGTCCTCCCGAGCTGTCAATCGTCCAGTTCGGAAGCGGCCAAAACACAAGGCCAAACCGCTGCTGCCCCTCCCCCGCCTCTCACCGTTCAGGTAGCCCAGCCGGTCGTGAGGACCGCGCAACGGACCGGTCAGGGGCAGGGCGCGCTGTTCGCGAAAGAGAGTGTCATTCTGTCGAATAAAAGGGAAGGGTATGTTGAGCGGGTGCACGTCGACTTCGGTGACAAAGTGAAAAAAGGCCAGCTCCTGGCCGAGATGGAGCGGGAAGAACTCGCCCTGGAGGTCGAAGTACAGGAAAGTGCGCTCAAACAAGCAGAGGCCAACTTTATCCGCGCCCAGGCTGAATATACCCGTGCCAAAGAGTTGGCCGCGGAAAGCCTCATCCCCGAGCAACGGCTGGATACCAATGAGGCCGACTATAAAGTGATGGAGGCACGCGTCCGCACCGCAGAAAAGATCCTGGCTCTCGCACGGAAACGCCTGCGTGATACCCGCATCGTGTCGCCGGTCAACGGCTTTGTCCAAGAACGTTTTGTGAATCCTGGCGAATACAAGCAGGACGCCTCACAACTGCTGGAGTTGGTTGTGGTCAATCCGCTCAAGCTGCGTGCCCCGGTTCCGGAACGGTTTGCCGCGGCCTCCATGATTGGGATGCCGCTTCGGGTTGAAGTCGAAGCGCTACCGGGGCAGGTTTTTGAGGGGATACTGACCCGTATGGCCGCCCGTGTCGACCATAGGACACGTTCGCTTCGGATTGAAGCCGAGATTCCCAATCCTGATGGTAAACTCCGCCCTGGATATTTTGCGCATATTACCGGCGTCCTCGGAGAAGAAGACGCGCTCTTTATTCCACGCACCGGCCTGGCGCGCTTTGCCGGTGTTGAGCGCATCTTTATCGTCGAGGATAACGTCGTGACCTCACGTGAGGTTACCTCAGGCATGGAGGACGGGGACTGGGTAGAAATTGCCACAGGGCTTGCCGAAGGGGAAACGGTCGCCGTCAGCGCCCTCAACCGTCTGGCTGACGGGATGACCGTGCAAACTCAAGAGGGCCTTGGGTCTTCGGGTCTCAAGGACTCAATAGACTCAAAGGACTCAATAGGCTCAACCGACTCATGAGCCCTGTGGAGCGCGTATGATTCTTGCCGATGTGTGTGTTCGCCGACCCGTCTTTGCCACCATGCTTGTTGGAGTGCTCGTGGTGGCAGGCTGGTTTTCCTACAACAGCCTCACCTTGGAATTGATGCCCAAGGTCGAAATGCCGGTTGTCACCGTGACAACCACCCTGCCCGGTGCCGGTCCGGAGGAAATTGAAGCCCAGGTGACCAAGGTCATTGAGGAAGCCATCAACACAGTCAGCGGGATTGATGAGCTCCGGTCGGTCACCCGCGAGGGGCTATCCCAAGTCATCGTGCAGTTCGTCCTGGAGAAAGACCTCGGCATTGCCGCTCAGGAAGTTCGCGACAAGGTGGGCACGGTCCTGGCCGACCTGCCCGAAGATGCGGACCCGCCGATTGTCGAGAAATTCGATATTGACGCTACGCCGATTGCCACCGTGACCGTCTCAGGCTTTCGCGGTCTGAAAGAGCTGACCGAAATCGCGGAGAACCAGGTCAAAGAACCGCTGGAGTCCGTGACCGGGGTCGGCGCCATTGATATCTTAGGCGGGCGAAAACGGGAAATTCATATCCTGGTTGACCCCGAGCGGCTCAAGGCCTACGGGCTGGCAATCCGAACCGTGGCGCAGGCCCTCGCCAAACAGAATGTCGAATTTCCGGGCGGACGCATCACCCAAGAGAGCGGAGAGACCGTCTTGCGGACGCTCGGACGGGTCAAGTCAGTCCGCGAGTTCGAAGATATCGTGGTCGCCACCAATGACGGCGTACCCATTACCCTGGCCGACATCGGCCGAGTAGAAGACGGCGTTGAAGAGCCACGCTCATTGTCCCGCTACGACGGCAAGAACGCCGTGTCTCTTATCATTCGCAAACAGTCCGGGTCGAACACGGTTGCCGCGGTCGAGGCGGTTCAGGAGCGCCTGGTTGATGTTCGGCAACTCCTGCCGCCGGGCGTCGAAGCCCTCGTCACCCGCGATCAGTCAGAATTCGTCAAAGCTTCAGTGCACGAGGTCCAGCAGCACCTCATCCTGGGCTCCTTGTTTGCCAGCATTATCGTGTATTTCTTTCTCGGCAATCTGCGCTCAACCCTCATTGCCGCCATCGCTATTCCGGTTTCCATCATCTCGACCTATACCCTCCTGGCCGCGGCCGGCTATTCCCTCAACCGCATCACCCTGCTGGGGCTCACTTTGGCCGTCGGCATTGTCATTGATGACGCGATTGTCGTGCTGGAAAATATTTATCGCTACATTGAAGAAAAGGGCATGAACGCCTTTGAAGCCGCGCGCGCCGCCACCGCCGAGGTGGGCCTGGCCGTCAGCGCCACCACCCTGTCGCTGGTTGTCATCTTCATTCCGGTTGGCTTTCTCAAAGGGATCGTCGGCATGTGGCTGAGCAGCTTCGGGTTTACCATGGCGTTCTCGATCATGGTCTCCCTGTTGGTCGCTTTTACCCTGACACCCATGCTGTGCTCGCGCTTTCTGCCCAAACATCTCGACGACCACGCCCATTCCTCACGCGAGTCACGCTTCTATGGGCTCATCGATCAGTCCTATACCGCCATGCTGAAGTGGTCGATGCGCCATCGCTGGGCGATTGTGTGCCTCACCCTGGGCGTGTTTGTTTCCACCCCTTTTATTGCGGGCCTCGTCCGCCCCAGCCTGATGGCCAGCGACGACCGGGGGGAGTTTGAAATCAATATCAAGACCCCGCCCGGCTATTCGCTGGCTCAAACTGACGCCGTGACACGTCAGATTGAAGAGGAAATTCATCCCCTTCCTGGTGTGAACCATCTGCTGACCGAGATTGGCTCAACCGTGGGTGAGTCCGTAACAAAGTCAAAAATTATCGTCACCCTCACGCATTACTCCGAGCGGACCCTCCATCAGAGTCAGGTCATGGATTTGGCTCGTGAGAAGGTTCAGGGATTCCCCAATCTCAGGATCAGCGTAGACCAGATTTTGCCGGTCAGTGGTGGGGGTATCCAGAATGTGGATGTCTCTTACAATCTGCGTGGCCCGGACCTGGAGACGCTCCAACGATATTCCGAAGATTTGAAAACCCGCGCCCAGAATATGCCGGGTCTGCGGGATGTGGACTCGACCTTCGAGGGCGGGAATCCCGAACTCCAGGTCCATCTCAACCGACGAAAATCTTCCGATCTCGGCATTGAGGCGGCCGATATTGCGTCGACCCTGCGTATTATGATCGCGGGTGAGAAAATTACGACCTATCGCGAAGGCGATGAACTATATGATGTGCGCCTGCGCCTGACGCCTGAGAGTCGGAATCGACCCGAGGTGATTCAACAGGTCGCGGTCCCGTCAGCGTCCGTGGGGCAGGTCATACTCAATAATGTGGTCGATCTAGTTCCCGGCACCGGCCCGGTACAAATTGACCGCCAGGACCGGCAGCGCCAGATTACGATTACCGGCAATCTGGCCAAAGACAAGGCGCTCGGCGACGCGATTGCCGACATTGATGCCGAGGTCGAGGAAATGGGCCTGCCGCTGGGCTATACCACCGGGGTGACCGGCATGGGCAAGATGTTTGAAGAGATGATGGAAAGCTTTCAGATCGCTTTTCTGTTGTCCATTATTGGCATGTATATGGTCCTGGCGGCGCAGTTTGAGAGTTTTCTGCACCCCATTACCATTATGCTGTCCCTGCCCCTGGCCGTGCCCTTTGCCCTGTTGGCGCTGTATATCGCGGGCCAACATTTAGCGCTGTTCGCGATTCTGGGCATGCTGTTGTTATTCGGGATCGTGAAGAAAAACTCGATCCTGCAAATTGACCATACCATCAATTTACGGGCCGCGGGTCTGCCGCGCGACGAGGCCATTCTGCGGGCCAACAAGGAGCGCCTGCGCCCGATTCTGATGACGACCCTGGCCCTTGTGGCCGGCATGATCCCGATTCTGATCGGTCAGGGCCCGGTCGCGGAAAGTCACCGGGGCATTGCGGTCGTGGTGATTGGCGGACAGAGCCTATGCTTATTGATCACCTTATTGGTGACCCCGGTCGCCTATTCCTTATTCGACGATATCGAGGTATGGCTGGGCCGCACGATGCCAGCCCTGAGAAACCTGCCGCGCCGGCTTTTTCGCCGGAGGCCGGTGCAAGAATCGCCTCCGACCTCCGACCAAATACCGTCTCCAGTCCCGGCCCAAATAAAAGAAGAGAAAGTATTCGGGGATTGAACGGGATCAGGTCACATCGTCGTTCTTCGTCATCCTTCATCGGGTCTTTCGGACGGCTCAAGCGGATAGACTTTGAGACTCTGCCAGCGGCGTAACAGCACCTTGCCGGGCGGGAAATCGGGCGGCTGGGACACGTCCGCAGCCCGGCAGATATGCACTTCCACTTTGCCCCGGCTGCCGCGTGCCTTGGAATGCCAGGCCGCCAGCCGGGCCGCGTGCACCAGGACCGCGGGCGGCAGTTCGGCGAGCCGGTCGGGGTTGCGGACCACCACATGACTGCCGGGAAAGTTGACCACGTGCAGCCAGAAGTCTTCGGGCTCCGCAACCTCGAAAGTCAGCCGGTCATTCTGGGTATCCCCTTTCCCCACCAGAATTTCAAAGCCCTCAAAAGAGATGGTTCGGAAAGGTCGGCCCTTGCTCGCCATTGTCGCTGGTTCCTGCGCGTGGCGCTCCGTATTGTTGTCACCGAATGCCCTATGCCTTCGCTCCTACGACATATAACATACGCGACTGCATTCGAGACCACCGAGGCATTCAGGCCCGAGGAAGAAGAGTGGGCAATCAAGACGTACTCCGCGATACTGATTCAGGCCAACTCCGTCGCTTTATCGCCCATCTCCTGCGCGATATCCACGCGCTGGAGCATATGCTCGACAGCGGTTTGATCGAATCCGGGGTCCACCGGATTGGGGCAGAGCAAGAACTTTTTTTAGTGGATGCCGCCTGGCGTCCGGCTCCGCGCGCCTTGGACATCCTTGAGCGGATCGATGACCCCCATTACACCACAGAGCTGGGGCTGTTTAACCTGGAGATCAATCTGGACCCCTTAGTATTTGAGGGGGACTGCCTGAGTCAGCTTGAGGACCAACTCAATCGCTCACTCGCCACAGTGAGAGCCGCCGCTCACCAGTGTGGGGCCGAGGTGGTCCTGAGTGGAATTTTGCCAACGCTGCGTAAGTCGGACCTGGCGCTGACCAATATGACCCCCAAGCCGCGCTACCGGGCGTTGAATACCGCGCTCACACAGCTCCGTGGGGGCGATTACGAGTTCCAGCTCAAGGGCGCGGATGAACTGAGCCTCAAGCACGACTCGGTCATGTTGGAAGCGGGCTGCACCAGTTTTCAGGTCCACTACCAAGTCGAGCCGGCCGAGTTTCCCCAGTGTTATAATATCGCCCAGGTCATGACGGCTCCGCTCCTGGCCGCGGCCGCCAACTCTCCACTCCTGTTTGGCCGCCGGCTGTGGCGCGAGACGCGGATTCCGCTGTTCCAACAATCTGTCGACACTCGCCGCGCCAGCTCCCATATGCGCGAGCGTGCGCCACGGGTGAGCTTCGGCCAGCAGTGGGTGGACCATTCGATACTCGAACTCATCCAGGAAGATTTGGCTCGTTTTCGGGTTCTGATCGGAACGCCATCAGAGGAAGATGCTTTGCGCTTGCTGGAGCAGGGCAGGCTGCCCGAATTACAGGCCCTGCGTCTCCATACCGGGACGGTGTACCGCTGGAACAGAGGCTGCTTTGGTATCGGAGGTGGGAAGGCCCATATCCGCATCGAGAACCGCGTCTTGCCAGCCGGTCCCAGTGTTGTTGATGAAGTCGCCAATGCTGCCTTCTTCCTCGGTCTGCTCCGGGGAGGGCAACATGCCTATGGCGATATTACCCACAAAATGCCCTTCCATAATGCGGAGACCAACTTTCTAGCGGCGGCTCAGAGGGGGCTCGACGCCCAGTTTACCTGGCTCGGCGGACAGGTTGTGCTAGCCCGCGACTTGATTTGCCAGGACTTATTACCGCTGGCCCGGCACGGACTCCGTACTGCGGGGCTGAACCCGGCGGACATCGAGCGCTACCTGGGTGTGATCGCACAACGGGTGGCAACAGGCCGGACCGGTTCGTCCTGGCTCTTGCGCTCATTGGCAGACATGCGGGAGACTGACACTCAAGCGGCGCGGCTGAGTGCATTGACCGCAGCAACCGCCCTGAGGCAATGGGAAGGAAGCCCGGTGCACGAATGGCCACCGGCCCAAATTGAAGAAGGATGGAGTGATACATTGCACGTTCTGCGTATTGAAGAATGTATGACGACCGATCTGTTCACCGTCCATCCCAACGAACCAATGGACTTGGTAGCCAAGTTGATGGACTGGAAACGGATTCGGCATATCCCGGTTGAGGACGACCAGGGCAAGCTGGTTGGTCTGATCTCGTGCTTTGAGGTCCTGCGTCACTGTGCACCGTCGGTCCGGCAGGCTGAGAGCGAGCCGGTCCCGGTCGGGACTGTTATGCAACCGAATCCGCTGACGCTTCCACCCGAAACACCGGTCGTAGAAGCGGTGGCCCGGATGCAACAGGAAAAAAGCGAGTCTCTGCTGGTGGCCAAAGACGGGCGTCTGGTCGGAATCGTGACCGAGCATGACATCCTCAGGATAACGGCCCGTCTGCTTGAACAGTCGGCCCAGAACGACTGATGCCCGAACCCTCCGTCCAGTCCCCCAACTTTCCCCGCCTGCTCGGCAGCTATGACGGCGATACGCCCGGGCCGCTTGTGATTGGTATTGGAGGAATGCACGGCAATGAGCCGGCCGGGGTGTTTGCCTTGCAGAATGTGCTGCACAGCCTACGCACCCAGCGTCCCTCCTTTCGGGGTGGACTGCTCGCGCTCACCGGAAACCGCGCCGCTCTGGCACGCGGCTGCCGGTATATTGATGAGGATTTCAACCGGCTGTGGGGACCTGAGCACCTCGAAGGGATGGGGAAGCGATGCGCTGAGCCGACCTCGGAGGAGCAGGAGCAGCGGGAGCTGCTGGCGGCAATAGAAACAGCGCTGGCGCAGCGCAAGGGACCGGCGGTTTTTCTCGATCTGCACACCACTTCTGCCGAGGGTCAGCCGTTTGTGGTGATTGGCGATAGCCTGCCCAACCGTCGCTTTGCGTTCGGTCTTCAGGCCCCGGTCATTCTCGGCCTGGAAGAACAGCTAGAGGGTACGCTGCTGAATTATCTGAGCGAGCAGGGACATGTCGTCATTGGTTTTGAAGGTGGACAGCACGCTTCGCCAAGCGCAGTGCAGAACCATATTGCGGCTATCTGGAGCGTCCTGACAACCGCCGGTTGTCTCCGGTCCCAAAACGCACCCGAAAAGACACTGCCCGAGCCGCCGGTCTGTCCGGTCTTGGAGATCCGCTATCACCATCTGATCCAAGCCGGCGACGACTTTGCAATGGAGCCCGGCTTCACCAACTTCCAGCCGGTCAGGCGGGGCCAGCTCCTGGCCCGTGACCGTCACGGACAGATTCGGGCTCAGGAGTCCGGCCAGATTCTGATGCCCCTCTATCAGGGCCAGGGAGCGGACGGATTTTTCCTGGTCAGAACAGTCCGGTGGTTCTGGTTGCGCCTGGCGGTGTGGCTGCGCCACCTCCGGCTTGAGCGACTCTTACCGCTACTACCCGGAGTACGCAGACATCCGGACCAGGCCACGACCCTGATTGTCGAGCCACGCATCGCCCGCTGGTTTGTGATGGAGATTTTTCACCTGTTGGGCTTCCGCAAGAAACGGCCCCACGCCGGGAAACTGCTCGTCAGCCGCCGCTGGCATGAGCCGGGGACGTTTGAGGATGGAGAGCCTAATTCGTAAGGGACAGAACTCAAAACCCTGTTTGCATATTTTGGAAGATATGTGGTACAGGGGGCTTATTCCACACGCAGCATTATTGTTGTTCCGGGGCTGTCCACTACAGGACGCTCGGGGCTGAATGATAATGTACGGGGAGGGACCTTCTATGGCAGCAACGTCTATACCAGCCTCGGTCGAAAGGCAGGCCGTCCAGATAGAGGAAGTGAAGCACGACAAAACAGCGCACGGCGAGATGCCGTTCGTGCGCTTTCTGGTCATAGGCGGCGGCCTGGGGCTGCTGTCGTTGTTTCTTATCAGGCTGTGGCAGGGTGAGTGGTGGTTCCCGGTTGGTATGGACGCGACGACACCCGAATTTGCGACCTATTGGCTGGGTCTGCTGTACGTCGAGTGGATCGTCCTTATTGCCGCTGCCATCATCGGCTTTACGTCTTATCGCAAACCCTGTCCGACCTGTGCCGTTCAGAGAAAAGAGTTGGGACGAATCGACCCCGAGCACGAGCTTAATCACATCGGCAAACTCTGGGCTACGGTCGCGGTGGCGGCCATGTTTGGCTTTGGGGTCAGCTATTTTGCCGAGCAAGACGCCGTGTGGCACCAAATTGTGGTGCGCGATACAGCCTTTACGCCCAGCCACATTCCGCTCTTCTTCTATACCTTTCCCATGTTGATCATCATGACTGGCGTCAGCTCCTGGTACGCCTATAACCGCTTGCATCATCTGTATGTCGGTGAAGGGGGTAAAGGCATACCCATCTGCTATCTGCTGTTTCCGGCCGGCGGCTGGTTCCTGTTCGCCAATGTGGCGTTTAATGAACTGGGACACTCAAGCTGGATTACTGAAGAACTGTTTGTGCAGCCCTACCATTGGCCGTTTGCCTGGGCGACGTATTTCTTTTTTGCCGGGTTTGCGCTGCTCTTTAAGACCGTGCCACGCATCTTTGAAAACCTGGGAGAAATAGCCCGGCAAGCGTCAACCGAGGCGAAGGCGTCATCGTAGGCTACCAACTCGTCTACCGGCGGACTAATGAGTAAACGCGCCGATATTTGCATGTCTGTTGAGGGCACGTTTACTCATCGTCGCACTGCACGGCGTTCAGGAAGGAGCGGGCCTCGGGAGAGGTTAAAAAAATGAAGGCCGAAGAGCTTGCTGCGCTTGGCCAGCACAAGATGGCCAAGGTCTTTGATGTCATCCTGCTCCTGGCCCTGATCGGCTTCTTCACCGTAATCCCCCATGTCAGTCGTATGCTCTATATGGGTGACTGGGATTTCTGGGTGGACTGGAAAGACAAGCTGTGGTGGCCGATCGCCGGCCCGAGTTCCGCCCTGTTGGTGACTGCGGTGGGCCACTATCTGGCCTGGTACTATCTGCGCCTGCCGCTGGGGGCCACGTTTACCGCGGTGTTCGTCTTGATCGGAGCTTGGCTGAGTCGGATCTTCAGCTTTTACAGCATGGAGTATTATCCGATTAATTTTATCTGGCCGGCCACAACGATTCCCATGGCACTGGCGCTTGACCTGATTCTCTTTTGGTCACGCAGCTATTTGGTGACGAGTCTGATTGGCGGGTTTTTATGGGGGTTTCTCTTTTATCCGGTGAACTGGCTGATGCTCATGCCCTTCCTGCAGCCGGTGACGCTGTTTGGCAAGACCTTTACCATTGCCGATTTGATGGGCTATTACTTCATCCGCCCCCAGACCCCGGAATACTTGCGCCGGATTGATGAAGGCACGCTGCAAGCCTTCCTAGGCCAGCGTATCTGGATCAGCATATTAATGGCCGGTATCGCCTGTACCTTCATGTATTGGATTGGTATCGGCTTGGGGAAACTGCTCGGTATTCTGCCGATGCGGAAAGTCCTGCGCCAAACCTGACTGGTAGAGGCCTTCATGTCTCCACTTGGAAAAGCCTGCCTCGCCGTCAGCCTCACCTGCCTGTGCGTGTTCGGGGCCTCGTTTATGCAGGCGCCGGTTGTCCACGCCCATGGTGAGCACAACCTCGAACCGTTTATCCGCATGCGCGGGATCTCGTTCTTCAACGTGGAGTTCTCGCACGAGCGGCTTGCGGTCAACGAGACCATGACCGTCACCGGCAAGTTCAGAGCGATGAACTCCTGGCCACGCATGCTGACCACGCCGGAGTTGGCGTGGATTGGCGTCCTGGTGCCGGGTCCGAAACTCGCCGTACGCGAACGCTGGGTGAATGGCCGCTTTATCCAGAACGCGTTTAATATCGAGTTAGGAGCGCTCTACGATTTCAAGATGATTCTCCAGGCACGCGAGCCGGGCCGGTATCATGTCCACCCCTTGATCAATCTGTCCGGTACGGGCGGGCTGGTGGGCCCGGCCAAATGGATCACCGTTGTGCCGGGTGACGCCCCACCGTCCTATACCATACAGATTCCGGCAACCGGCGAGACCATAGACCTGGAGCATTACGGATTTGGGCGGGTTGTCGGCTGGCATATTGCGTTTGGGATTCTCGGGCTGGGCTGGCTTGTCTATTGGGCCAGACGGCCGATGCTCGTCCGCCACGCGCTGCTGGTTAACGGGGTTGATGAAGAACAAATCACGCCCGCTGATCGTCGAACGTCTCTTATTTTTGGTGTGGTCCTGGTGGTCTTGGTTATCGGAGGGTTATTGGTCACGAACTCGGGCCGCCCGCCGATCATTCCACACCAGGCCGCCAGAATGTGGGACCTGTCCGGCCTCCCGGTCCCGAGTGCCGTCCAGACCGAGGTCAAAGAGTTGCGCTATAATACCACCGAGCGATCCCTGAGCATGCAGGTTGAAGCCACAAACGCCTCGGATCAAGCGGTGGTCTTACGCAAGTTCACGACCAGTTATCTGTCTTTTATCAACCCCGCCACGCAAGACCTCTATTCGGATTTGCAAAACGAGATTCCAACGATGCAGGTGGAGCCCGACGGACTCTTCCAACCGGGCGAGACAAAGATGCTGACGCTGACGATGCAGGATGCCATCTGGGAAACCGACCGCTTTATCGAGTTCGATCAACCTCAGATCACCGCGGCCGGCGTGCTCGTCTTCACTGACGCTCAGCCTCTTGCCAGAGAAGGTCTGCAACCCATCATGATGGGAAACAGCCGTGAAGGCCTAGGTGTCCCCTGGGGGCATATCTCCAGCCTGAACGAGGTCTATTCCAACATCCAGATTGATTTTGGAAGTATGGGCCAGTAGCGTCCGGCCCTGTATTATCGATCCACCGCTGAGACCCCTCTTTAAGCCCTCTCTCGATCGTATCGGGTCCGCTGATCGCGCAGCGGGCCTGGACTGGGATTTTTATCCTCAGGATGAGAGCCAGTTCTCCAGCCGCAGGCCTTCCACCCGCTCAAATTCCTTCAGATTATTGGTAACCAGGGTTAATCCCTCGCTTCGAGAGTGACCCGCTATATGTAAATCGTTTACGCCGATGGGCCTCCCCTTCCGTTCCAGCGCTGCCCGGATATCTCCGTAATGGGCAGCCGCCCTGTTCCCATACTCAAGGACAACCAAACGGGAAACAAAGTCTTCAACCTGCCGCAGGTTGTGATCAGGTCTGGCACTTTTTTCTACGCCGTGCATCAACTCGGCCAGTGTGATTGAGCTGATGCACAACTGGCCGGCGTGCCGGTTAAAGGTATCCAAGGCGTCTATCGGGCGGCGCTTGATAACATAAATGGCAATATTGGTATCGAGCATGTATTTCAACATCAAAAGGCTTCTCGCTCAGCTTGATCCTGGGACGCCCGTTCTTCCGGAAAATCATCGCTCACACGCTCTTCAGAGAAAAAGAAGCTGTCCCATGAGCTATCCACGGGAGATAAAACTCTATCCTTCCCGACCACGCGAACAGTGACTTGTTTCACTTCGTCCGGAAAACGAGTGCCGGCGGGTAACCGGACCGCCTGGGTACGGTTATTCACAAATACAGAACCAGTAGGCATTGAAAACTCCCTCCCGAGCTATATACACAAAGTATATAGCAAATTCGGCCCAGGGCAAGCCTATATGATCATTCCTGAAATTCCCCGTTTCAGGCTGTCATTGAGGGTGTCGGTAGAGTAGCGAGGCGACGGACAGGAAAGATGAGGCACAATTCTACGGTATCAACACGACCTTCCCGTAGGCTTTGCCCGCCCCGCTGACCGCGCGGTGGGCCTGGGCGGCTTCGGCCAGGGAGAGTTCCTGTCCGATCACGGGTCGGAGTGTACCGTTGGCCAAGCCGGCCACAAGAGCGGAGTGGATGCGGACATGGTCCTGTGGCGTGGCGTTGCGTAAGGTCATACCGATGATAGAAGCGTCCCGCATCATGGCCGCCCGCGGGTTGATCTCGATTGTACCCTGATTCTTCTCGCCCCGATTGCCGATGACAACCACTCGCCCATGCATGGCGAGGAGGTCGAGGTCCTTGGCGAGATTGACATTGGCCAACATCTCCAAAATCACATCAACGCCCCGCCCATCCGTCAGGGTCTGCACGTCTTCCAGATACGACGCGGCACTGTGGTCGAGAACGTGCTGCGCACCCTGTTCGGATACGAGCTGACGCCCGCGTTCCGTACTGGCGGTCCCAATTACCGTCATGCCGGCGGCCCGACCGAGTTGCACCCCGGCGATACCCACCCCACCGCTGGCCCCGTGCACGAAAAGCGTCTCACCAGGTGCGGCATGACCGCAGTGAAAGAGCGCCTGATAGGCAGTCCCGTAGGGCACAAACACGGCAGCCCCTTGGGCGAACGACGCTTGTTCGCCGAGCGGATGCACCTGCTCCTGTTTGCACAGGGCCTGTTCGGCGTACGTGCCGCTGAGAGAACCGGCCAGATACACCCGGTCACCCACGGCAACCCGGTCCACTCCCTCACCCACGGCCTCAATCACGCCGGCCCCGTCCGAACCGGGGGTGAACGGGGTGGGCGGCTTGGGGTAGATCCCGGACCGAATATAGGTCTCAACCGGATTGACTCCGACCGCGTGCATGCGCACCACGACTTGCCCCGCCCCAGGAGTCAGATCCGCGACTTCTTCGAGCTGCAAGACCTCTGGTTCACCAAACTCGTGTATCCGAATAGCTTTCATGGCGTTTACTCACTTCCACGGCGGTTTGCCATTATTTAGCAGCTTGCAAATCCTGGGTATCGAGTACGGCCAGCATCTCCGCAACGGTCGTCATCTTCTCACGCGGCTTGCCTACTTTTTTCCCGTTCTCGACTTCTATCTGATCCAGATATTTCCAGTCAGTAAAAGAGACGTAGCGAACACCCTTCTCAGCCAGCAGAGCAGAAATTGCTTCCTCGCTGGCGTTGATGGTATTGGGCACTTTACCCTGTTGCAAGTCTTCCAGCATCAGCCCGACGGTTTCAATCGCGTCCGGCTTATTCGTCCCCACCACGCCGGACGGACCGCGCTTGATCCAGCCGGCAACGTACAGCCGCTCAACGGGCGCCTGTGTTTCCGGATCAATGACCCGACCGGTTTGATTCGGAATAATCCCGGCACGCTCGTCAAACGGAACGTCCTTCAGCGGATGGCCTTTATAGCCGATGGAGCGAAAGACCATCTGGATATTCGGCAGTTCCTCGTATTCTCCGGTTCCGCGCGCGCGTAGCGTCCCGCTGTCATCTTTCACCAGACGGTTTTTTTCGAGCTTCACGCCCTCAACGTGATCGGTCCCGTAGAGTTCAACCGGAGAAACAAAAAATCGCGCCCGGATCTTCCTGGGGGCCGTGCCTTCGCCCTTGGGAATCTGGGCCGTCAGGATATCCATATTCCGCTGATGCACCGGCTCTGTGGCTTGCGCAAGGAACTCGGCATTCGCCTCATCAAGTTCGAGGTCTTTCGGCTCGACGACCAGATCGGTGATCGGCATTTCTGTCAGTTCCCGAATCTCGGGATTGGTAAAGGCCGCTTGCGCCGGCCCCCGTCGCCCCAGCAGATAGATCTCCTTGACCGCGCTTTTCTTGAGCGCTTCGAGCGCATAGTCGGCAATATCCGTTTTTGAGAGTTCTTCAATAGAGCGGGCCAGAATCCGGGCGACATCCATAGCCACGTTGCCGTTTCCGATCACGGCGACGCGTTCAACATTGCTCAGGTCATAATTGAGATCGCGATAATCGGGATGCCCGTTATACCAGCCGACAAAGATCGTCGCCGGATCGCTGCCGGCCAGGTCTTCACCCGGAATGCCGAGCTGCCGGTCGGATTCCGCGCCGGTTGAAAACAACACCTGATGGTAGTGGGCCAGGGTATCGGCCAGCCGGAGGTCTTCGCCAAAGGTCACGTTTCCGAAAAAGCGAAAGCCGGGCCGACTGGCAAATTTTTCGTACTGTCGAATGACCGCTTTAATTTTTTGATGATCCGGCGCCACGCCGCCCCGGACCAACCCATACGGAGTCGGCAGGCGGTCAAACAGGTCAACCCGAACAGCAATATCTTTTTGCCGAAGCAGTTCGCCAACCGCGTAGAATCCAGCCGGTCCCGAGCCGAAAATAGCGACGCGGAGGGGGTTTGTTTCAGAGCCAATCTGATCCGTCATGCCATACCTTTCTCAAGGAGAGAAAACCTGTTCTTTCCAGCGCCCTTCTCTCGTGAAACCCGTTCGCTATACATAGAACCCTGCGACCCGTCAACTAGGTGGGAATGCCCAGGGTACTCCAGAGCGAAGAAGGGCCATCTGACGAATCAATTGTAGCAGCGTCCGCTTTCCATTTTCACCCCGAGACCATAAGATACGCAATCGATTCCAAAGGAGGACAGTCCGATGAGTGAGAACGGCAATCCGAAAATTCGCTTTGGCATGTGGTATGACTTTCGCAACCCGTCCGCCTGGAAACGGCCCTATGACCAGCTTTACAGCGAAATCATCGACCAGATCGTGTGGGGAGAGGAGAACGGCTTTGATGATATCTGGCTGTCCGAGCACCATTTTATCGAGGATGGATATTCTCCTTCGCTGATGCCGATTGCCGCCGCGATTGCCTCCCGAACCAAGAAAATTCATATCGGGACGAGTGTAGTGCTCATGCCTTTCCACAATCCGGTCCGGATGGCTGAAGACGCAGCCACAGTGGACGTGATTTCGGGTGGTCGATTCGAGCTGGGTGTGGGCGTGGGGTATAAAGTCGAAGAGTTTGAGAGCTTCGCAATTTCGAGTAAAGAGCGCGGCGCTCGCACGAATGAGGGCCTCGAAATCATCCGCCGCCTGTGGGAGGGCGAGACCCTGACGTTTGAGGGGAAATACTACACGGTGACCAAAGCCAAGCTCACCCCGGAGCCGATTCAGCAACCCCGACCACCGATTTGGGTCGGCGGCTTCACCCCGCCTGCACTCCGGCGGGCGGCAAAGTATGGTGACGGCTATATCGGTGTCGGCCCGCTGAAAGAGGCGTATGAACGCTATGTGACCGCCCTGGAAAAAGTCGGGAAGTCCACTACGGACATTCGTCTCGCAGGCGGCTATTTTTGGCTGATTCCGTCTGAAGACCCGGACAAGACCTGGAACGAAGCCGCCGAACACGTCCGCTATCAGGTCAATGCCTATGCCGAATGGTCGGAAAAGGCCGGTATGCCCCTGTTTCCAAAAGTGCCGGATAACGACGCTTTACGCGAATCGGGCCTGTTCCAGGTGGTAGACGTGGACACCTGCATTCAGATGATCCGTGACTATGCCTTAGAGACCCCACTGACGCATTATTATTCGTGGACACTACCGCCGGGCCTGCCGGCGAGTTGGATTCAGCCCCATCTGGAGTTGTTTACCAGTAAGGTTATTCCGGCCTTTCGTTAATCCATCGGAGCATTGTATGGACCTCCAGCCCCCCGGTGTTTTTACCTTTCTGGATGGCCTCACCGGCGCGCAGACCGGCCAGCTCGCCCGTAAAGTCGAACAGCTCGGCTATAGTGCCCTGTGGTTTCCCGAGACCCTGGGCCGTGAAAGCTTTTCGTTTGCCTCGTATTTGCTGAGCCAAACCGAGCGTCTGGTCATCGCTACCGGTATTGTGGTGACCTATGCGTATGAGCCGATTGCGATTGCCAATGCCACCCGGACGCTCGCCGAGCTCTACGGCGACCGCTTTGTGCTCGGCCTGGGCGTGAGCAATGCACAGGGCAATGCCCGGCGCGGTATTCCGTATGGCAAGCCTCTCAGCTTCACGCGTGAGTATCTGACCAGGATGAAAGCCGTACCGTACGCCGCACCAGCCCCGCAAAACGATTCACCTGTCGTGCTGGCCGGGATGATGCCCAAGATGCTTGCCCTGGCCGCAACGCAGACTCAGGGGACGCATACCTATTTCACTGTAGTTGAGCAGATTGCGGCGACCCGCAAGGCCCTTGGGCCGGAACCGTGGCTGTGTGCCGAGTTGGGCGTCATGCTGGAGTCGGACGCGGATACGGCCCGTACTGCCGCCCGCAGTTATATGCAGACCTATCTCCAAATCGATCACTACGTCCAACGCTTCAAAGAAGTCGGTTTTACCGACGCCGATGTGGCAAACGGTGGCAGTGACCGGCTCGTGGACGCGGTCATTGCCTGGGGGGACGAAGCAAAAATTCGTAAGCGGATTGCCGCCTATTATGAGGCCGGGGCGTCTCATGTGTGTATCATGCCGCTGAGCCCCAAGGGTGGTATGGTACCGGACGAGCGGGCGATTGAGGTGTTAGCACCGGAGAGATAGCGTGGCGTACTCCCCGCCCTCATCTCACCGGATATGGTGTGCGAGTAAGCTTCTTCGACTGATAAAAGGAGGGAAGACATGAAACTCGGACTCTTTGGCATCAACATGGGACCGTGCAGTACGCCGGACGCATCGGCGCGGGTAGCGCAGGCAGCCGAGGCCGCAGGGTTTGAATCCGTCTGGGCAGGCGAGCACATTGTGTTGCCGGACCCGCAGGAGCCGCCTTCACCGTTACCCCCAACCTACCCCATGCTCGACCCCAATATTGTTTTTGCCTTTCTGGCCGGCCAGACCCAAACCATCCGCATGGGAACCGGCATTATTATCCTGCCGCAGCGGAATCCGCTGGTGCTGGCAAAAGAGATGGCCAGCCTGGACGTTCTGTCAGGCGGACGCCTGATCTTTGGCGTCGGTATTGGCTATCTCAAGCCGGAATTTGACGCCCTCGGGGCGCCATTCAGTCATAAAGGGCCGCGCACGCTCGATTACGTTGATGCCATGCGGGCGATTTGGAGCCAGGACGACCCATCCTATCAGGGACAATTCGCCTCTTTTAGCGGTGTCAAGGCATTTCCCAAGCCAGTCCAGCAGTCTGGTCCGCCGGTGGTGTTCGGCGGCATGACCCCCCAGGCGTTCCAGCGTTCCGTGACCCATGGCGACGGCTGGTACGGCTTTGCCCTTGATGTAGACGGAACCAAAAAATGCCTCGATGGTTTGCAGGCTGCCGGAGAACACAATGAACGCCCGAGCAGCTTAGGCAAGCTGGAAATCAGCGTGACGCCGGTTGGACGGATCGATCTCGACAAGGCCAAACGTTATGCGGACCTAGGTGTGGATCGTTTGATTCTGCTCTTCCCGCCCAAAGGGGACGCCCTGTTCACCCTCAGTGCGACTGAGACAGAAATTACGGATTACGTCAAAGAGATTGGCGACACGGTTATTGGGCGAGTCTAGCTGTAGGGGCGGACCCCCGTGTCCGCCCGGCGTATCTACCCTGTCTGCGTCCGTCCCCGGTGTTTCACGCCCTCCACCTTGGTGGCAATCGCCTCCGGGGTAACGCCTCGGACCTGTTCCCGCCAGGCGGTTGATTCGAGTTGGAGCCCGTCGCTGAGCGTCCGGGCGTAGCCTTCGTTAATCACGCGCTTCATATTACGCAGCATGTCGGGCAGACACGACAGCATATCTTTGGCCAAGGCATGACAGGTTGGCAGCAGGTCATCAGGTGCAACAACGCGGTTCACCAGTCCCCAGGCTTCGGCCTGCTGGGCAGACAGATAGTTGCCGGTCAAAGACAATTCACGCGCCCGGTAAATGCCAATCACGCGCGAGAGTTTCTGGCTCAGGCCCCACCCCGGCATGACCCCCATCCGGACATGTGTATCGGCAAAACGCGCGTCGCTGGATGCAATCAATACATCGCAAGCCAAGGCCAACTCAAACCCGCCCGTAATGGCAAAACCATTAATCGCTCCAATAATGGGCCGGTCGAACGCTTCCATGACCTGCACCACGTCCATGCTGCCCTTCGTTGGTTGCGGTTCCTGTAAGGGCTCGCTCGTCCGGCTCAGCTCTTTGAGGTCCATACCCGCACAAAACGCCCGATCGGCTCCAGTCAGGATAACGACATGGGTAGCCGGGTCGCTTTGCAGTGCTGCAAAGGCACTGACAATTTCGAGTCGAAGTTCACGAGACAGGGCGTTCATCGCCTGCGGGCGGTTCAGGGTCAGGGTTGCGATCCCATCGGCTTTCTCAACCATGAGGACTGGTTCTGACATCGTTACTTCCTCTCGTGACTCCAAACTGGACACTATCTGAAAGGCCAAAAGCGACGGGGCGGTCTGACTGACCCCCCAAGAAAGTCTTCGAGCACATCGAGTTTCATTGCAATCTGATTAGACACACTTGCCGTATCATCTAATATCCAGTCGGGTATGTCATCCCTGGTTCGCTTGGACGTAATCGGCTCAATTGCGACAAGGACTGTGTCTCCTGATATCGTCCAACTTCCAACAGGCGGGCGGCGTTCTCTGCTGTATTTGTCGCGGTGCAGAATGTTACTCAGAACCAACTTGGGCCGCTCAAATGCACGACTCTGGTACTCGTCCAGAGTCATTGGGAAGCACCAAGCCGGCACTTCCGTATCTGATGGCAGATGTTCTTCGAAAAGACGGCAAAGCACTGACGAGGACAAACGAAGAACATCCACATGATCGCTATTTGTGTCGATGATGGCGCTCATCTCGACTATTACCCTATTTAGATACTCACGATAGAGGGCGGTAGTTAGCCTACCACGAATCTCCGTTACAGACCTCTGGAGACGGCGGCGAGATAAAGGGTCGTTACCGGGCAGCGACGTCCTGGTATAAATCATCAGACAGCGCTTGACTATCTCGGGGGGAAAGTTGCGTGCCTCAGCATTCATCGACAGCGCAAAACATGGATACTCAGAGGAGTAGATTGATTCGTCTTTAATGATTTCGGGCGCGTGACGGCTAAAGCGATCCCGCGTAACATCATCGAACACAATAGGGAAGCGCTTGTACGATTCCTGCAGACCGCGCAAGTGGCTACGCGTGAAATACTGCGTCTCGACTATACGTGGATAGGAAAACATGGACGCCATGAGCGTTTCGATCAGGCTACTCTTCCCACAGTTGCTCTGACCATACAACACCGCAAACATGGGCTGGTCAAAGCTGAAATGCTCCTGGCGAAGGGCAGCACTCCTGAGATCGCACATCAGGGGCGAGAAGTAGAACCAACACATGAAGGTGAAATAGTCTCGCTGAAGCCTGGGGACATCACCTACGAACCCGTTCCGATAGTTCCCAAAGAACTCCAGCCAGGCACAGACATCGTCACGAACCTCGTCGGCGTCAGTTTCAAGACTCCAATCTTGACCAGACAGCGTGAACCTGTTTCCGTCATACGATAGGTAAGTTGGCGGCCCCTCCTCCTCTTGCCTGGAGGTAACCAGTCGAGTCATCTGCTTGACGATTTTCGGGACGAATCGGATGCTACCTTTTTTGTTAGGACGAATGTCGGCCAAGGCTTGACGACGAGTCGGGACGATACGTTCCACCTGCGACAGGACTGTCGGAACGCTGTATTCATTCTCATCACCCTGTTCGGACGGTACATAGAGAGTCACCCCACTTTCGCCAGACTCAGCAGCCTCTTTCAGCACTGGAGTTTCTTCTATGGGCATGACCTCTGCGGGGATGGATTTCTCTCTGATAGTCACACGGCTCGTCGCAATGTCACGTACTGCTTTGTATTGATTAGAATAGTGCGCCCAGGCCCGCTCATCGTTATCAAAGACAACAAGTGTCTCGGCCTGCCTTCCAGAAAACGCGGTCTCAGAGAGGTTGGCCGATCCGACGATGACTCTTCTGAACCCCTCCTTTTCCAGCAGGTAAATCTTGGCGTGGGCAATCGCATCCTTTACCACAAAAAAACGTGCTGCTCCGTTGGCAACCCGGTCATAAAGGATTCTCCGGCGTTCGTCGGACAAATGCTTGATCCCAACGAATCCTTTGTTCAACTTTTCGTCCACGACGGTCTGAAACGCTAACAGTTCCGAGGCATCTCGTTTCAGAATCCCACTGTGTCCAAAGACGCACTCGAAATCGTCGTAGTCGAAATCCCTCAGTAATCCTAGGATCATAGGGATACTGGAGGTATATGTGAGCGCTCGTGTGGACGAAAAGCCCCCAAAGAGTTTCATATCAAAGCGCTCGACCTTCTCAGCGCTCGCATAGACAACCTCCAACCCTTCGCCTCGTGTGCGCGAATCGGAGTCGCCGAAGAAAAATCCAGACTGTTGAGCCATCACCGAGAATCCCATCTATACACGATGAGAGAGTTATATATTGATTTTCATTCTGTCCGAAAAGTACGTCTCAGGCTTCTTATTGGATATCCACGTCACGATGTAATCACCGCACACTCGGAGAATCTCACCACATCTGCGCGCGCAGGCGAGTTCGCAGATACGCCAAACTCGAATATCGATTGAGTTTGCACCGTTCTTGAAACGCGCTTCATTGACGCTCTGTGCGTTCGTGTCTACACTCCTCTTCTTTCGAGTCCGAGCCCAACAGGAAGCGGCTATGGAATTTGCCTTTACTGAAGAACAGCGCTTGGTCCGACAGACGGTCCGTCAGTTTGCCAAAGACAAATTGTTACCGAATTATTCACGCTGGGACCGGGGAGAAAAGATCGGCAGAGCGGAGATTCGGGAAGTCGCTGAACTCGGCATCTTTGGCCTGCGCGTGCCAGAGCAGTTTGGCGGCCAGAATGCAGACTTTGTCACCTGTGGCATTATGAACGAGGAGCTGTCGCGCGGCGATTTCAATTACAGCCTCTTTCTCCAGCTTGGGATGATAATCGCCGAATTGCTGGCTGCCTACGCCCAACCTGATGTTCAAGCCGAGTGGTTGCCCCGCATGGCAACGGGCGACGCCGTTATGGCTATTGCGCTGACCGAGCCGGCGGTCGGCTCGGACGCCGCCAATATCACGACCCGCGCCGTCAAATCCGGCGATGCGTATGTGCTGAACGGAGAGAAGGCCAGCATCACCTTTGCCGGCAATGCGGACGCCGGGTTGGTCTTGGCCAGGACAGCCGAGGGTGGGGCGCGGGGCATTTCCGCTTTTCTCGTTCCCTTTGACGCACCCGGTGTCTCACGTCAGGTGTATAACAGTGCCGGGGCTCGGCTGCATCAACGCGGCTCACTGTTTTTTGATAATGTGCGTATTCCGGCCGCTTATCTGGTGGGAGACGAGAGCGGCGGCTTTTATCAGGCCATGATTGCCTTTGATTTTAACCGGGCTCTGGTGGCCTTGGCCGCTGTCGGAGCAGCCCAGCAGTCGATTGATGAAACCATTGAATACACCAAAGGGCGGCAAGTCTTTGGCAAACCGCTGGCGACGTTTGAGGGAGTAGCGTTTCAGGTCGCCGAGTATTTGACGCAGCTCGAAGCGGCTCGCCTTGTTGCCTATAAATGTCTGTGGCTCAAAGACCGCGGCCAGCGGCATACCAAAGAGGCGGCCATGGCCAAGTGGATGGGCCCCAAAGTGTCCGCCGAGGCGATTCACGCCTGTATAATTTTACACGGCCACTACGGCTACAGCATGGAAGTCCCTCTAGAGCAGCGCTGGCGGGATGTTGTCGGGTTTGAAATCGGCGACGGTACACCGGAGGTCATGAAGGGCATTGTCGCCCGCGAGGCGTTTGGGAAAGCCTATACTGCCTATAAAGAGTAAACGTGTCCGGCCTTTATAGCTGATGGAGGGCTCGTTCACTCTTTTCGAGGTTAGGCGGATTTTTTGGAACAACGGACAGCCCTTTCTTCAGTCTCGGCTTTTACCTACCCCGGCTTTCAGCGCTATTGGGCCGCCCGGCTGTGTGTCACCCTGGCCATTCAAATGCAGGCGGTGGCCATTGGCTGGCAGGTCTATGATCTGACGCGTCGGCCGCTCGACCTCGGCCTGGTCGGCCTGGCTCAATTTCTCCCGTCGCTCGGCCTCGCGCTGGTGACCGGTCACGTCGCTGATCGCTATGACCGGCGGACCGTTATGGCGCTCTGCATCATCGTCGAGGCGCTCTGCGCCGTGCTCTTTTTGACGTTTACGCTGCAAGGCGGCACAAATACGCTCTTCCTCTTTGGGGTGCTTGTCCTGTTCGGGACGGCCCGCGCCTTTGAGTTTCCGGCTTCGGTCGCCCTGATGCCCAATCTCGTGCCCCAGCGCCTCTTTACCAACGCCGCAGCCTGGAGTTCGTCTTCGTGGCAGGTCGCGACCATTGTCGGCCCGGCTATCGGCGGGCTGCTCTACGCCATTGGGCCAGAGGCGGTGTATGGGTGCTGCGTTCTGATGTTTCTTCTGTCCGTTTTCCTAGTGAACACCATCCATATTGAACACCGCGAGAGGGAGCAAGTAGCGGCCACCTGGGAGTCTGTGGTAGCCGGGATTTCCTTTATTCGGGGCCAGCCGGTTGTCCTGGGCGCCGCATCGCTTGACCTGTTTGCGGTACTGTTGGGCGGAGCGACCGCCCTGCTGCCGGTCTATGCGCGGGATATCCTGTACGTTGGTCCCTGGGGGCTCGGGCTGCTGAGAAGCGCGCCGGCAGTTGGCGCGCTGGTCACGGCACTGATCGTCGCGCGCTGGCCTATTCAGCGTCATGCGGGTGCGATTCTTCTGGGGGCGGTCGGAGTCTTCGGTCTGTCCATCGTCGTTTTTGGGCTATCTCACAATCTCTGGCTGTCGCTGCTGGCCCTCACCATCCTGGGCGCGTCAGACATGATCAGCGTCGTCATTCGCCGGGTCCTGGTTTTAGTGAAAACACCGGACGATATGCGCGGTCGGGTCAGCGCGGTCGAATCGGTCTTTATTGGCGCGTCAAACGAACTCGGGGAATTTGAGTCCGGCGTCACTGCAGCGTGGTTTGGGGTTGTGCCCGCAGTGGTGCTGGGCGGGCTCGGCACCCTGGCCGTTGTTGGCCTGTGGGCGCGTATCTTTCCGCAGCTGCGCCAAGTCGATTCCTTAGAGGGAGAGAGACTGGAAAAGCACTAGACGTTGATTTCCGCAGAGGGTGGGTTCAGTCCCGGTCCGAACGACGGTACAAACAGATACAGACCTAGAAAATTCAAGCGTAGGGTTCGCACCCTGTCTGCCGCACACGATGCCCAAGGTTCTTGCCATCACAGCGCTGTTCGTACTGTCTGCAAGTCTCGCTTTGGGCCAGCAATATATGGGGCCGACGGTTTTCGACCGAGACCATCCCCTGAGGTTTGATCATCTCTGTTCCGAACTCGGCCACAGCTACGGCGCGTACCGGCAGGCTTACGCCTTTTTCGAGAAACGATCGTCTGAGGGCCGGTACGAAGCGCTCGTGCTGGCCAAAGTGAATGTGGGATGGATCGCAGGACCGCCCGGGCCGAACGGCGTTTCTCTTATCATTGAGAAAAAGCGGCTCGCGCTTCCACCCGAGTGGTACGACGCCACGTTCGGACTGGCTTTGCAGTTGGTCGCCGTGAATACACAGCAGGCCATCACCGGGCCGGTTTTGACGCGCTACGTCCAGGTCGCGTCCGGCCAGGGCGGAGAGAAAGAGTATCAGCTGTCCGCCACCGGAGAGCTGGACTGGGTGCGGTTCATGGAACCGGAGGAGCGCGACCCGCAGGTAGACAAAGAACACCGCCACCCTCCCGAATTGCATCTGTACGGCAAGGATATCCCAGGACTGGAAGGGGACTATGCGCTCAATCTGGTGGTGGAAAACAGCCGCACCAGCGCCCATATGACACTCGAAGGGCCTGTGCTGGAAAATCTCCTGGCCTTGCTGCAAATCGAAAAGCCGCAGTCCGGCGTGCTGGGCTTTGCCCAAGCCATGAACCCTCTTCAGCAAGGGGGTGTATGGAGTTGGCTCAGGACCGGCTGGCGCTATAGAAATTGCATCCAGCTCCGAAAGCAGGCGAAGAAGGAACTTGACCGTCGTTTCGCGCGCCCCCCCTTCACTCCCCCCAGCCCCCATTAAGAATCGCGGATGTCCACTCTGGACATCTGACGGGTAACTGATAAGAGGGCGGCTGCAACATCCGGTCCGCTACGACCTGGTCACACACGATCCCGCCACGAAACGGAGAAGGACGAATATGAAACTCGACAGCTTACTGACCGCCCGCTCACTCGACGAAGCGATTACGATTGCGCGCACTGCCGAGGACATGGGGTTTGACGGGGTGTGGAGCATGGAGAACCAGCATGACCCCTTTCTTTCGCTCGCCGTCTCGGCGACTACAACCACCAAGCTTACCCTCGGCACGGCGATTGCCCTGGCGTTTCCGCGCAGTCCAATGTCGCTGGCCTACACGGCCTGGGACCTGCAACGCGCCTCAAACGGGCGCTTCGTGCTGGGACTTGGCACCCAAGTCAAGGGCCATAACCAACGGCGGTATAGTGTGAAATGGGAATCGCCGGGTCCGAAGGTACGCGAGATTGTTCTGGCGCTGCGGGCGATTTGGGACTGCTGGCAAAACGGCACGCCGTTGGACTTTCAGGGCGAGTTTTATCAGCATACACTGATGACCCCGGCCTTTTCGCCAGGGAAAATCGACCATCCGCAGATTCCCATCTATATTGCCGGGGTGAACCCGTATATCTGCCGTTTGGCGGGCGAACTGTGCGACGGCTTTCACGCCCACCCGTTTCACTCCGCGAAATTTTTGCGTGAACGGGTGATCCCTCAGATCGAAGAGGGAGCGCGGAAATCCGGCCGCAGCCGAAAAGACGTCGTGATCTCAAGCTCGTCCTTTGTCATTATGGGCGACACGCAAAAAGAAATGGACGCTATGCGCGAAAAGGTGCGCATGCAGATTGCGTTCTATGCCTCTACCCGAACGTATAAACCGGTGCTGGACGTCCACGGCTGGGGTGACGTGTGTCTCAGCTTGAACGCCAAAGCGGCCAAGGGCGAATGGCAGGCCATGGCCAACGACGTGACCGACGAGATGCTGGACGAGTACGCGGTGACCGGCTCCCCGGATGAAGTCCCGGCCATGCTCAAAGCAAAGTACGACGGCTTGCTCGACCGGGTGGCTTTCTATCATCCCGATCGTCCGGGCGTGAACGATGCTCGCTGGCGCTCGATAGTCAAAGCGTTTTCCGCATAAAAAAGGAGTTGCTGATATGCGCGCGTGGCAAATCAATCAGGAATTCGGCATTGAAAATTTAACCCTCGCGGACCGGCCAGACCCGCAGCCCGGTCACGGTCAGATTGCTATCCGGGTCAAAGCCACGTCACTCAATTATCGGGACCTCATGACCGTCAAATACGGCGGGATGCGGGGCCTCAAGATGCCGTTGATTCCCCTGTCCGATGGTGCGGGCGAGGTGGTTGCTACGGGCGAGGGTGTGACGCGGGTGAAACCGGGCGACCGGGTCGCGGGTATTTTCTTTCAGAACTGGCTGGCCGGTGGGCCGGATACGTCCCATGGGGCCTCAGCGCTCGGTGGTGCTGTGGACGGCATGTGGGCCGAACTGGTCATCTTGCACGAAAACGGCGTGGTGAAGATTCCCGATTATATGACGTATGAAGACGCGGCCACGCTGCCCTGCGCCGCAGTCACCGCCTGGCAGAGTATGGTCACGCTGGGCAATATGAAAGCCGGCGACACGATCTTGATTCTGGGAACCGGTGGCGTCTCGATCTTTGCCCTTCAGTTTGCCAAAGCCGCCGGGGTGCGCACGATTATTACATCGAGCAGTGACGAAAAACTCGGACGCGCCGCACAGCTCGGCGCGTCCGAAGTCATTAATTACAAGACCACACCCGAGTGGGGCAAAAAGGTGTTGGAACTCACCGCCGGTGTGGGGGTTGATCAGGTGGTCGAAGTAGCCGGGGCCGGGACGCTGGTACAATCTATGGAGGCCACGCGGGTCGGCGGCTTTATTGGCCTGATCGGGATTCTGGCCGGCACAGATGGTGAGGTGAATCCCATTCCGGTGCTGATGAAGAGCCTTCGACTCCAGGGTGTCTATGTTGGCTCACGCGAGATGTTTGAAGAGATGAATACGGCCATGGCCGTGAATCAGATCAAGCCGGTAATTGATCGGGTGTATCCGTTTGAGGAAGCTCAGGAAGCCCTGAAACTCATGGAGAGCGCCACGCATTTCGGCAAGATCGTCATTACGGGCTAAGGGATTCCACTGCGGCATACCGAAAACAGTCTGTGGTATGGTCGTTGACCATGCCGGTGGCCTGCATGAAGGCGTAACAGATTGTTGATCCCACAAAAGAGAAGCCGCGCTTCTTGAGGTCTTTGCTCATCACGTCCGACTGCGCGGTGCGCGCCGGGACCTCTTGCAGGGTGCGCCACGTGTTCTGACGCGTTCGCCCATCGACAAACCGCCAGATATAGGCATCGAAGCTGCCCGCCTCTTTCTGGACAGCGAGAAATGCCCTAGCGTTCTTTATGGTAGACTCGACCTTCAGCCGGTTTCGCACGATACCGGGGTCGGCCAGCAGCCACTCAACTTTACGTAGCGTGTAGCAGGCGACACGAACGGGGTCGAAGTTATCAAAGACGGTCCGATAGTGGGCGCGCTTTTTGAGGATAGTGTCCCAACTCAGACCGGCCTGGGCTCCTTCGAGGATGAGAAACTCGAACAGCATTCGGTCGTCGTGCACCGGCACGCCCCACTCTTCGTCATGGTACTGAATCGCCAGCGTGTTTTTGGCCCATGCGCAACGGGTGAGCGGTTTCATTGTATTCCTCTATCGATCCTTCGCCCAAGCAAATGAGAGTACTCGTTGGGAGAAGGTGGAATAATCGTCCTTCTTTCTCTATATTTTTGTATATACATAAATATGTTCTCCTGGGATATACAGAAAGCGATCTCAAATTATGAAAAGCATGGGGTCTCGTTCGAGGAAGCAGCGACTATTTTTGTAGATACGGACGGCCTTGACTTCGACGACCCTCAGCATTCAGCATTTGAAAGACGTTTCAAGAGACTTGGGGTATCGACTTCTGGAAGAATTTTACTTGTCATATACACCATCAGGAGGCTCCGTAATGGCACAGAAACAACCCGAATCATCAGCGCACGCCAAGCGTCGCGTAGAGAACGTGCGGCATATGCCAGACTCCAAAATTGACTTCAGCGATATTCCAGAGATGAGCGACGAAGAGCTGTCACGGGGCCGGCGCGTTGGTCGGCCCAGGAAAGACCATTCCAAGCAGTTAATCGCGATTCGGCTTGATCCAGGATTGCTGGCCAAACTACGGAGACTGGCGGCAAAGAGAAAGAAACCGTATCAAACCCTGCTACATGAGCTTCTTGAGGAAGCCGTTGAGCATGCCGCTTAACACAGGACAGACACGGGCTTGTCGGGATCCCTCTAATATCCCCCTTACGGCAGCGGCCCATCCTGGAGAAAGCCGCGAATGACATTGGCGGTCAGACGCGACACATTATTGTCATAGTTGTTGTGTGAGAGGCTCCCGCACCAGGCCATGGAACTGGCCGAGAACACCGCCCCGTCATTCGGCGTTTTGAAGTAGACAATATCCGCCCGGATATAGGGATTCTGGTCGCCGGTGCCCCCGGCCGCAAAATAGCCGCGCGCATTGAACGTCGATTCCTCCGAGACCGTCACAAAAATATCGTTATGCCCTTCGGAGTGGGCGAGCAGAAACGCGTTATGGGGCGTCCCGAGTTCCAGGTCGTAGCGGTCGAGCTCCAGCCCGGCGGCTCCCCCGCCGACCAGACCGAAATTCCCGATCGGCTCGTCTTCGCCTATGCCTTCAAACATCCAGGCACATTCCGGGCGCAGACTGTCCGGGGCGCGGCGATAATAGCTTGAGGCCGTCAGACCGAACGAGGTAAAACTCACACCGGTCAGTTTGCTCATATTCCGGCCCCGTACCCGCCACAGGCCGCCGTGTTTTCCGTCAAAGGCGTTACAATACTCTCCTGGGTTGATGGTCCAGGCCCGCGTGCCGTTGTCGCCTTTGCGCACCTCGATGAGAGCGGGATTATCGGGATGAAACACCGTGCACCAGTAAAAACCGTTGGCCGCCAGATACAGCCAGCGGCCGCCCTGCTGCTGGTAGGCTTCGTAGGCGTCCAGCATTTCTTCCGAGCAATACTCGGGATGGTGACAGGTCAGCACGACGCGGTATTGCTTGAGCAGTTCGACCCCTTCACGTTGCAGGTCTTCGTCCGTATGCACATCAAAGTCAAACGCCATGGCTTCAAGCCAGTCGGTCAGATGCATGTCGGCGTTCAGTTGCCAGACTGATGGCGACAGCACATGCGTGTATTTGGGCCGCATATTGAGAATGGGCCGCAGCCGCGAGGAGATGTGCACTCCCCAGCCGTCGCTATGGACGGTGTAGGTGCCGTAGCCGTAGCCGTCTTTTTCCTGGAGCAAGAGGTCTCCAGGCTGCATCAGCGGCACGCGGCCGGTCAGGAGCTGGGCGACCTGCGAGTCCGCGCTGAGATTTTCGTTGGCATAGGCCATATAGCTGGCCGTCGGAATGATCACCGCGATTTTGGCGGTGGGTCTGCCCGCCGGGGGACGCACAAAGAACGGGATATAGTCTTCACTACCGGGCGTGTCCTGCCCGCCCAAACGCAGCCGGGCGGCATACACCCCGCTTTTCAAGTCTTCGGGAACAGTGAGCGCAAAATCAACATCCCAGCGTGCGTCGTCTACGGCATCGTCATGAAAATGAATCGCCCCGTACTCCTGTGGCGCGGCAGTAAAACTCATATGATCCGCGGTCCAGTTGTGACCGGGCATGCCGCGTGACGGTATATTGATGCAGTGACCGTGCAGGCGGTGCAAGGAATCGTCCAGCACCTGAGTTGAGGCCGCGTTTGGAACGATATTGGCCGCAAAGTCCCAGGCCGCGACCAGCGCCGGTCGCAACTCGGTCGGGAGGGGCCGGGGACCTTGCAGGACCCGTTCGATTTCCGCCCGGTTAAGCACACGATTGGCGACAGCCGGTCGTTCTATCCGTCCGTTGAACTTGGCTTCGTGTTCCGGAATCTCCATCGGTGAGTGCACATGACTGAAATGCCCGCCACAGATGTGCCGCCCTGAATGCGCGTGGGTGGTTGCCGCGGCAATCAGCACCGGGCAGTCATTCGCGGCAGGTGACTGGGGGGAGGCGTGCAGCTCGACGGTGGCACGGGTCTCTTCGATGGGATGGATGAAACGCATCCCGTGTCCCGTATTGGTGCTGGTCACAATCGGTTCCTGTACCAGGGTCAGGTGACCGCTGGTCGCGTCAAAGCTTGCGGCCACCAGATACCATACTTTACGGAAGAGCGGTTTGCCGGAAGAGAGCTGTTCGACCACACCCTTTCCCCGGCCTATCCGCACGGCCAACTCGCCCTGCTCGTCAATAAACAGGCCGTAGCCCGTCTCCTCCGGCCCGGACCATTTCGTGATGATGCCCTGCACACCTGTGGTTGGTGTTGTGGGAAAAACAAGGGCCATCAGGGTGAAACTGCTGATATCGAACCGCGTATCATGAGGCACACAGATATACGAGCCGGCATGGACGGCTTGGTGACGCCCCGGATATATACCGCTCACCGAGGTTGCAATTTCTTCTTCCTTATAGCCGGGACCGTCGGGATTGGTATCGCCGTGGATGAGCCGGACGATATCGGCCCGGTAGGATTCGCTGCGTTCGGAGTGCACATGGAATTGAATAGTCTGTCCGGGCTGCACAGAAATCCGGTCGCTATAGCCGGTGATACCCAGTGTCGTCATACGTCTCTCCTTGCAAACCGCGGCTTAGTCGGTAATCCCGTACGCGTCGAGTAAGGCATCAAGGCGTTTGAGGAAAATCGCATGCTCGGCGTCTTCACGAGTCGGATAGGCTTCATCCGTTATTTCAACCGCCTTGCCCCGGACGCCGGGCAGAACACCAATACGATATTCCTCCCAGGGGCGCGTTTCGACAATGACGTGTTTGTCCTGCTGGGGGACGACGCGCAGGCGGTCCAACAAACGGGCCAGGTCCGGGCTGTCCATGGGGGCCGGCTCGCCGGGCTGGGCAGCCTCATACAGTGGGCGGGCACGGTGCTCGGCAATAAGCGCGGCGCGGCGCTCGGGGTCGGCGAGCGCCGGCAGGAGGTACATCCGGGTGTTATAGGCGTCAACCGCCCGGTAGGAATAATCGTCTTGCAGGGCGGTTTTTTCCGGCTTGTTTTCCATGTAGTCCTCCTTTCGCCTCCCAAGGGCTCACGAGCGAGCCCCTAGCCTAGCCGGCTCCATTGCGAAAGCCAAGATTTTTCGGCAAGCGCTTATGCGACCCAACGACGAGTCTCGTGCAGGGGGCTCCCGTCATGCCGGACGTGATCCGGCATCCAGCGGGCGGCTACACAGAATCGCAACTTGCCTAGGCTGCCGGCGCGGTTGTCTTGATATCGGTCAGGAACTCGATCACGGCCTTGCTGAAGATGTCGTTTTTATCCCCGGCGACCATATGGCCGGCATCAGACACATCGATATATTTGGCATGCGGCACGGCATCGAGAAATTCCTGGGTCGTTTCGTCGCTGATCACATCGCTGAGTTTCCCCCGGACCAGCAGGGTCGGCACCCGCCGCAACCCGCGGGCCGCGGCCATGAGCCGTTCGGGGTCGCGCCGCAAGCGGGCCGGGCTCATAAGATTCGGATCCCAGTGCCAGCGGTAGCGGCCGTCCTCTCCCTTGCGCAGGTTTTTGGCCAGACCGCTGACATCCTTGGGGCGGGGGCGGTGGGGAATATAGGCGGCTATGGTATCGGCGACTTCTTCCAGATTCTCAAAGCCGTCGGGCCGGGCGGTCATGAACGCCCGGATACGGTCCACGCCTTTCTGCTCTACCCGCGGGGTGACATCAACCAGGACCACACCGGCACTTACCGGCTGTGGTGCTTCTCCTTCGGTCAACATTGAGGTAATGCCGCCGAGGGAGGCGCCGACCAGAACCGGGCGCTGCTCGAAATGACCCAACACAACGTGGAGGTCCGCGGAAAACTTCTCGATATTGTAGTTGCCGTCCGGAGCCCAGCCACTCTCGCCATGACCGCGCAGGTCCAGGGACACCGCATACCAGCCCTGCTCGGCCAGGGTCCGGGCCGTATTCCCCCAGGCAAAGCGCGTTTGGCCGCCACCGTGCAGGAGCAGGACGGGCGGATTGTCGGCGTCACCCCAGGCGTCACCGACAATGGTCAGTTCTTCTTCAACAGTATAGGTCACACGTCGGGCTGAAATGTCTGCTTGCTGTTCGGGCATGTATACACTCCTGAAGGCGTTCCAGTCGAGGGATGAACCGTAAAATTGAGGGGAACCCTACCATTCAGCCCGAACAGTGACAAGGTACGGATGGAAGGATCTGGACACATTTCGTGGCGTTCCTTTTTTTGGAGGGGCGCGTCACCGGGGTGCGGTCCGTTCAATCAGTGTCCGTAATGTGAGCAGGCTTTCCTCATGCCGTTTTTCGGCGAGGTCCATCTGGCGTTGTCGGTCGGTATTGCTCCGCTGCATGAGCTTTAAGCCGTAAAAAATCAAGGCGCATTGTACCAGTCCTACCAGGCCCGCTCCCCCGGCCTGGATATAGGCTGCCCACAGGGAAGCATTCTGAAAAGCAATAGTCGCTGTCTCAAACTCGGTCATGGGTCTGGTTTTCTTCCATTCCCGGCCCTTCGTCAAGACGATTAGCTCTCTCAATTGAGACCCAACCGGAATGTACGCGCTTGCCTCTTGCCTGGAAGATTCGTACACAGAGTAAGGAAAAGGAGGATGCCATGGCAAAGGACGATATCTGCTGGCTGTCCGCAACCGAACTGGCGAAAGCGATTCGGCGTAAACGGCTCTCCCCGGTCGAAGTCACGCGAGCGATACTCGATCGCATTGACCAGCTCAACCCACAGCTCAACGCCTTTGTCACCCTGACGGACAAAGCCGCGCTGCGCGACGCGCGGAGAGCCGAGAAGATGCTGATGCAGAACTCGGCTTCACTTGGCCCACTCCACGGCGTTCCGTTCTCAACCAAGGATTTGGTGATAACCAAGGGGGTTCGCACGACGTTTGGGACACCGCTGTTCGCCGACAATATCCCGACCGAGGATGCCCCTATGGTGGCGCGCATGAAAGCGGCCGGAGGCATTCAACTCGGCAAAACAAATACGCCAACATTTGGCTGGCTGGGGGTCACGCATAATCTCCTGTTCGGGCCAACCCGGAATCCGTGGAATGTCGCCCTGACACCGGGTGGCTCAAGCGGTGGGGCCGGAGCGGCGATTGCAGCCGGCCTGGGACCTCTGGCCATAGGAACGGACGGCGGCGGCTCGATTCGTATCCCGTCGTCGTTCAGCGGGGTATATGGGATCAAGCCGTCTTTTGGTCGGATTCCCGTGTATCCGCCGAGCGGAGCCTGGAGTTTGTCGCATGTTGGGCCGATGACGCGAACGGTGGCCGATGCCGCGCTTATGCTGAACATCACGGCAGGGCCGGACGGTCGTGATCAGTACTCTTTACCGGCTGATACGACCAACTATGTCAAAGCCCTCAAGGGCTCGATGAAAGGATGGCGGGTGGCCTGGTGTGACGATCTGGGTTCTACCAAGGCGCTCGACCCGGAGGTCAAAGCCCTGTGCGCCAAGGCGGCCCGGCGGTTCACGGACTTGGGATGTCGGGTCGAAAGTGTCAAACCCAAGTGGCCAAATCCGCAACCGGCCTGGGAAGGGCTGTTTTGTGGTGGGATTGCCGCCCGGTTGGGGCCAGCGCTTAAAACGCGCCGGTCGGATATTGATCCCAATCTGGTCAAGCTGATTGAGAAAACGCAGAAATGGAAAGCCAACCACTATATTGACTCGTGGTTCGCGCGCCTGGACTGGAATACCGGGGTCCAGAAGTTTTTTGAGAAATACACCCTTCTGCTCACTCCGACCCTGCCCTGTCCGCCGTTTGCGGTCGGACTCGACAATGCCAAATCGGTGAACGGCACCCGGCTCGCCCCGTACGAGTGGCTCACCTTTACGTTTCCTTTCAACCTGACCGGAAATCCGGCAGCGTCCATTCCGTGTGGGTTTACCAAGGATGGCTTGCCAGTCGGACTCCAAATTGTGGGACGACGGTTTGACGACGACGGCGTACTGCGCGCCTCCGCGGCGTTCGAGCAGATGTGTCCCTGGCAGGATGCCAGGCCACCCCTCACCCCCAAAATGTAGGGGCAACCCCCCGCGGTTGCCCTCCCCGGAGGGGTGATGCAGATTGTGTCGATTGCTCCCTGCGGGCCGTCCGCTCGCGCCTTCCCCCGGCCCTGCAGGCCACCCTCGCCCAGGGGGCGCGGGTAAAAAAGCCCCGCTCCCCTTGGGCGAGAGGGTGGGGTGAGGGCCAAACCGCCCAACAAGCTAATGTGCATCTCACGGCTGGGGGCGGGGGGCAGAGGGGATAACGCCCTATCCCCCTGACGAGCCTAGAGTGCCGCTTCGACCCGCACGGTTACGATGTCGATATCGTTGTATTGCTGGTGGCGGACTGAGGCTGCAAAATGCTTCAGCAGGCGGAGGGAAATCTCGTGCTCTTCGGGTGTGGCGCTCCCCTCACCGAGCAGGACCATACGGTCTTCGAGATTTTCATCGCCAACCGCGGCTACAAATTCCAGCTCGACTGCCGCGCTGTCGCCACGCGCAACAACGAAGAGACGCCGCTTGTCGGGACTATCCTCATCCTCCGGTCGTATCAGACTGAGCAGCGTTTCCTCGCCGGCCGCGCACAAGCGCTCCGTCGAGGCGGTATTCCAACTGAAGCGTGAGGCCAGCTCACGCAGGAATCCGTCGATCTTGGGCAGGGCCTCGATGTCCAGGCCCATTTCCAGGCGGTGGCGACGCGGTCCCGTCAGTTCCGTGAACAGGGTCAGGACGAGGACGGCCAGGCCGCCGGTCGTCATGCCGTTGCCGAGCAGCGCCCCCCACTGCTCGCCGAGTTGGTCGGCGAAGATGGCCTGGTTCTGAAAGCCTGCGCCGAGCCAGAAGGAAATCCCGACCACCACGCCTTTCCGATAGTCGAGCCCGTCCTGCATGACAATTTTCATACCCTGGACGAAAAGCATACCCATCAGCACCATGAGATAGGCGGCAACCACCGGGCTGGGAATGGCGAGTATCAGGGCCGCCACCTTGGGCAGAAAGGCGAGAGCGATGAAGATGAGACCGAGGCTGACCCCGACATTGCGCGCCGCCACGCCGGTCAATTCGGTGAGCGGGATACTGCTCGAATAAGTCGTATTCGGCACAGTACTGGCCAGACCGGACAACAGATTGCCCAGACCGTCCGCATTAACCGCGCCCTGGACCGTCCGGAAATCGACCGCTCGGGGGGTGCGCCATGAGACGCGCTGAATGGCCACCGAATCGCCTATTGTTTCAATGGCACCGACCAGGGTCACAAACACAAACGCCGGCAGAAGCACCCAGAATTCGCTCCCGAACGACAGGTCAAAGCCGGGCCAGCCGGATGTCGGTATGCCGACCCAATCCGCCTCGACCACGCGCGCAACGTCGTACAGTCCGAAAAACGAAGCCACCACACAGCCCACCGCGATACCGATGACCGGTGCCCAGAGCCGCCATACTCCTGACGCGCGCAATGCCAGTACTGCAATCGCGACCAGGGTGGCCGTAGCGGACACTGGTGCCGCTGCCGGTGACGCGTCCTGAGGCACGGCCGACACCATCTGAAACGCGATGGGCATAATGGTCACGGCAATCAGCGCGACCACCGTGCCCGAAACAACCGGCGTAATGATCCGCCGTAAGAGCGACAGCCGAGTTGCCAAGGCGAACTGAAACAGGGACGAGATAAAGATGAGTGTCGCCAGCAAGGCCGGCCCACCCTCCACCAGGGCAGTAATGCACACCGCGATGAAGGCGCCGGAGGTGCCCATGATCAGGATATGACCGGCCCCGAAACGCCCGACCCGGACGGCTTGCAGGACGGTGGTTGACCCACTGATGATAAGCGCCGCGAAGATCGCCCAAGAGAGATAGACCTCGCTCTGGTTGGCCGCCCGGATCACGATCGCAGGGGTCAACACGATCCCGCCTATCACGAGCATGGCCGCCTGAAATCCGATACCGAAGGAGAGCAGGGGCGGTGGGTTTTCGTCGGGCTGGTAGCGAATGGAGTCTTTCCCGCGCGTCGTGTCTGATTCCATAGGTCACAATCTCGCTCGGTTGACAGGCCGTATAATGGCGAGAGCCCCGAAGTTGTCGAACTTACGGGGCTCTCATAGGTTGCGGGGCTAGGATTTGAACCTAGGACCTCGAGGTTATGAGCCTCGCGAGCTACCGGGCTGCTCCACCCCGCGCAGGACGGCAATACAGCGTATGCCGCGTAGGACAGATGTATCGCTCTGAAACGGGAGAGTCAAGACCGAGACTGGATTTCAGGCCGTGAGTGCACGGGCCTTTCAACCAGACGCTTCAGCTGTTTGATCTCTTTGGGAGTAAGCGGGCGATAGGTACCGACCGGCACGTCCAAACTGAGTGGGCCGTACTGCACCCGGACCAGTTTTTCCACCCGATAGCCGAGCGCTTCGCACATCCGGCGCACCTCGCGGTTCCGTCCTTCGCGCAGCACCAGTTCGAGCCAGGTTTTGCGGCTCGTTGCCCGGAGGATATATACTTTGGCAGGGGCCGCGAGCGTGCCGTCGTCCAATTGGACGCCGTGGCGAAGCTCGGCCAGCGCTCTTCTGGCAACCACACCGCCTACCTTGGCCTGATAGGTGCGAGGCACCTGAAAACGTGGATGGAGGAGGCGTTCCGTCAGCGCGCCGTCATTGGTCAGCAGCAGCAGCCCGGACGAGTCGTAATCGAGGCGACCGACCGGAAAGACGCGTTCGCGCACGCCGGAGAGCAAATCGCGGACTGTAGGGCGCCCCTCCGGGTCTTTGAGGGTGCTGACCACACGCGGCGGTTTATGCAGCAGGTAATAGAGCCAACCGGTGGGCAACTCGATCAGGTGCCCATCAACTTCAATGTGGTCCTGTCGCGGGTCCGCCGTTGTTCCCAGACGTGTGACCGTTTGTCCATTCACCTGTACGCGACCGGCTTGGATCAACTGCTCCGCCGCCCGTCGCGAGGAGATCCCGGCCTGACTCAGGATCTTCTGCAACCGTTGGGTCTGAGATGTCTTCTGCGTACGCATTGGCCGTTGGCTCGTGGATGTCGGGCAGCGGGGGGAGGTCGGTAATACTCTCCAGATTGAAAATTTCAAGAAACTGCTGGCTCGTGCCGTATATCCACGGCCGGCCGGGCACATCTTTGCGCCCCAGGACCGTAATGAGCTTGCGGGTGAGGAGCGAGTTTAACACGCCGTCCACATCGACGCCACGAATGGCTTCAATCTCAATCTTGGTCACGGGTTGACGATAGGCAATAATGGCGAGGGTTTCGAGGGCCGCCCGGCTCAACTTGACCGGCTTATCCCGACCGAGGGCTTTCACGTAGTCGGCATAGTCGGCAACCGTCCGAAACTGATAGCCGCCCGCCACTTCTCTGAGCCGGACCCCGCGGTAGGGGCCGGTATACTCGGCGCGCAGGGCGGCGAGCGCTGCCTTCACTTCCGTCTTGGTTGCGCCAACGACTTCAACCAGGCGGCGAAGCGGCAGGGGCACGCCAGAGGCGAATAACAGACTTTCGACGATCGCCTTGATGTCATCTGTTTTCATAGGTGTTCCAGCGCCTCTGGTAAGGACTCCTCTGGGCTCACCGCCAGGGAGGCAACGATCGGGCCAAAAGGATTCTCCTGGCGCACCTGGATCATCCGATTACGGACCAGTTCGAGGACGGCCAGGAAGGTCACCAGAACCTGTAGTCGGGTTGAATCCTGGGGAAAGAGCTGCTCGAAGAGCACCTCTCTTTTTTCCCGTAAGGTATCCAGCACCGCCCGCAGGCGATCACGCAAGGACACATGCTCAAGCAGGATCTGATGCGCCTCTTGAGAGTCTGCACGGGTCATCACATCGTGCAGGGCATCGAGCAGATCGCCCAGCGACAGATCATACACGGTATCGTCTTTGCCATCCGGTTCAACCGGCATGGGTGGACGGCTAAAAACGTCGCGGTTGAGCATCTCTTGACCTATGAGCGTCTCGGCCGCTTCTTTGAAGCGTTGATATTCGAGCAGTTGTCGGGCCAACTCCGCGCGCGGGTCTTCGCCCTCGTCTTCTTCAGGTGCTTCCTCAATAGGCAGCAGGAGGCGCGATTTGAGGTAGAGCAGGCTCGCCGCCATCACCAGGTATTCTCCCGCGATGTCAAGATCGAGCTGTTTGAGGAGGTCGAGATAAGCCAAATACTGGTCGGTGATTTCGGCAATGGGGATGTCGGGCAACTCCACTTCGTTCTTTTTGACGAGATGGAGCAATAAGTCGAGCGGACCCTCAAAAACGTTGAGTTTAACGCGATAGAACATGGAAAGGGCTTTGTCGGCCGGACACTCTTCGCCGCTCGTCATTTCCCATGTGACAAAAGGGAGGGCCGACACCGTCCTACCAACGCTCGTGGCCTGACCCTTCCGTCACCTTACACACCAACCACCTCCCGCACCTCCGCCATGGTTTGACGGGCGATTTCGTGAGCCTGGCGTTCCCCTTCCCGGAGGACGTCGCGCACATCGTCGCGGTGGTTTTCCCAGTACGTTCGTTTTTCCCTGAAATGTGCCAAATCGTCAAGCACATGCTTGATCATAATCTTCTTACATTCCAGACAGCCAATGTCCGCGGTTTTACACCCTGCTGTGACAAACTCGATTTCTTCCGGCGTGCAGTAGAGACGGTGCAGGTGAAAAGTCGGGCAGTCGGCGGGGTCGCCAGGGTCGCGCCTTCGCGCCCGGCGCGGGTCGGTCATCATCCGCGACAGTTTCGTATCGACCTCCTGCGGCGGGTCTGACAGGACGACCGCGTTGCCATAGCTCTTGCTCATTTTCCGACCGTCAACGCCAAGAATTTTTGGAATCTCGGTCAGCAGAGCCTGGGGTTCAGGGAAAATGCTGGCCTCATAGACCGTATTAAAGCGCCGGGCAATCTCGCGGGTCAGCTCAATATGCGGGACTTGATCGACCCCGACGGGAACCCGCTGCGCCTTATACATCAGGATGTCGGCCGCCTGGAGCACAGGATAGCCGAGCAGGCCATAGTGAATCGTGGTCACCGCGGCTTCATCGTCAGAGTCGATAAAGCCCAGCTCACGTGCCTGCTCCTTGACGGTGGGGTTCCGAATAAGCCACGGCGTCGGCGTAATCATCGAAAACAAGAGGTGCAGCTCGGCGTGCTCTTTCACATCGGACTGACGGAAGATCACCGACCGGTTGGGGTCGAGCCCGACGCTCAACCAGTCAGTCACCATCTCTTCGGTATTGCTCCGAATGCCTTCCGCATCGGTCTTCCCGGTGGTCAGGGCGTGCCAGTCGGCCACAAAGAAAAAACACCGATACTCGCTCTGGAGCCGGACCCAGTTGGTGAGCGTGCCGTGTAAATGCCCGAGATGGAGTTTGCCGGTTGGGCGAAAGCCACTCACAATCGTTTGTCGTGTCGTTGTGTTGTCGGCCATGAAGAGCATCTCACAAGAGCGTGTTGAGGACGAAAAGCACCGGCGGTTTGAGCAGGTCGCCCAAAACCCCGGTCATCAACAGGAATATCACGATCAACATGCCATAGGGCTCAAGCCTGGCGAGCACCAGAGCCGGCCGTCGAGGCAGCAGTCCGGTGGCGACTCGCCCGCCGTCGAGCGGCGGGAGTGGAAATAGATTAAAGACCGCCAGCACAACATTGATCAGGACACTGTTCAGCAGGTTGCGGGCGACCAGCCCATCGGTGATGAGTTGTAAGGACAGCAGGAAATTCAGTGCGAAGGCGGACAGCCCGGCTAATATCAGGTTCATAATCGGACCGGCGGCAGCCACGCGGACCATGTCGCGACGGGGGTTGCGCAGATTCGTAAAGTCTACGGGGACGGGCTTGGCATAGCCAAACAGAAACGGCGCGCCAGTCATGATCAGCAGGAAGGGTAACAAGAGGGTTCCAAACAGATCGATATGGGCAAGCGGATTCAGGGTCAGTCGGCCCATTCGGGCGGCGGTCGGGTCGCCCAACAGATAGGCGCTATAGCCATGCGCGAGTTCGTGCAGGATGACCGCCACAAGGACCGGTAGTGCCCAAATGGACAATTGCTGCATCACGCCCGAGACATCCATTACCTTCAGTCTATAGACTCCATTTTCCCGACACAAGGCGTGAGGCCACGGAATAAGGCGCGCGGGATTACCGCTCAATTGTCCCGTTCAAGGCGTAGTCGAACAGGTCAAAGTTGCTGAGCCGACTGGTGGTCGCGCGGGTATGATACGCCTCGGAGACGGGCTCGGAAAGGATGAACGGCACCACCTGCTCCGCGCGTCCGCCATGAGAGCGGAGCGGCGTATCGCCTAACCCGGACAGGTCATGGTCTCGTTCTGCCGCCCCAATGGCCGTGTGTGTATCGCCGAGCACAAGGAGATCAGCCTCACGGTCAGGTGGCAGGAGAAACTGCTCACACGCGGTTGGTGTATCGTAGACCGCCTCAACCCCAGGAATGCTGGTGATGACAGCCCGCGCGGCAGCCCGGTCGGTGCCAAGACAGTAGACGCGGACGCAGGACCCCAAGGCACCATGATGGGCCACATAGGGGTCGGTAATCGGACAGATCACGCGTGTCTGACCCGGACCACAGCTCGCGTTCAGAATATCCTGGAGAAACACGACCCGCGGTTTGGCGTTCATCCCATGGTCGGCGGTCAGGGCGACCATGGCTCCCGCCTCAGCCAACCGGCCGCAGGCCCGGTCAAGCGCGGCATAGAACGCGTTCGCTTCTGCACTCCCGGGCGCATGTTTATGTTGGACATAGTCGCTCAGCGAGAGATACATCAAATCTGGTCGGTGCTGTTCGAGCAAGGCGAGACCAGCTTCCAGGACAAAGAGTGACAGCTCGGCAGAATACACGTTGGGCTGTGGACGGCCAATCTGCTGACAGATGTCCTCAATACCGTGCACGGGGATGGTACAGTCTTCCGCTCTCTCGGCAGAGAAACACATACCGTCGGCAATACCGTGACCAAGCAGACGGCGCAGTTTATCTTTGGCGGTGATGACCGTGACTTTCGCCCCGCTGTGGGAGAAGCGGGCCAGCAGGGTTCCCGAGCGGAGCTGGCGGGGATCGGTCATCATGACTGCTTGTCCTGTTGTCGGATCGAGAAAGTAATTGCCCGAGATCCCATGTACGGCGGGCGGACTGCCCGTGACAATGGACAGATTGTTCGGATTTGTAAACGTTGGGACGACCGCGTCCGCCCAAGTGCCAAACCCTTGGCTGAGAAAACGCCGGACGTTGGGCAAAATATTCTGGGCCAGTCCGGTCTTGATATAGGCTGGGTCACACCCGTCTATGCAGATCACAACAACGGGCCGACGCGGGAAGGCGTATGCACGTTGGTTCAGGCACACGATTTGGGTGTATCGATCCTGCCCCTGTTCTGGCATGCGCCTGTCAACTCCTCCTGATCGCGGCCTTGTCTTTTGGAGCATTCCGTATAGCAGCTCTCTGTCAGAAAAGGGACTCCCTCTGGTGCTCGTTCACCTGATCCGGGTCCGTGAGGATGATATAGCCATGCTGGTTGCAGGGGGTTCTTGGAGTCTTTAAGATACACGGCCTGAGCGGAGTGTTTGGGGAACGGAGAGGCGCTGGTAAAAAACTATTGGGCACCTCCTCGGGAAAGTGGGATGGTAGCAAAAGAGTAAACGTGTCCTTCACTAGACATGAGAGGCTGGACACGTTTACTCTTTTCAGTAGTTTGTGAGGCGGGATATCATGCAAGACGGGCAACGTCGTGTCGTCATTACTGGGCTAGGGGCAGTCACTCCACTTGGGACTGGGGTGGAGAAAAACTGGCAAGCACTGCTTGCAGGACGCTCTGGAGTTGGACCTTTAACCCGCTTTGATGTCTCAGACTTTCCCACGCGAATCGCTGGCGAGGTTACCGACTTCACGCCTACCGATTTTATCGAGAAGAAAGAGGTCAAAAAGATGGACCTCTTCATCCAGTACAGTGTTGCCGCGGCCCAGATGGCAATGGATGAGGCCAAGGTTCCAATCACGCCGGACAATGAGGACCTGGTGGGGTGTATTATCGGAGTGGGGATTGGTGGACTCACCAGTATTGAAGAGAATCACTTGCTTTTTCTCGATACCCGGCTCAAACGCGTTTCTCCCTTCTTTATCCCCAAGCTGCTGAGCAACCTGGCGCCCGGCCAGATCTCTATTCGCTATGGAGCCAAAGGCATCAACTATACGCCAACGAGTGCCTGCTCTTCTGGCGCGCACGCCATTGGTGAAGCGTACCGGGCCATTCGACTAGGCGACCAGGACGCTGTCATTGCCGGGGGAGCAGAGGCAGCGCTGACCTCTTTGGGGCTGGGTGGTTTTGTTGCCATGCGGGCAGTCTCGACGCGAAACGACGAACCTGAGAGGGCCAGCCGTCCGTTTGACAAGAATCGGGACGGCTTTGTCATGGCCGAAGGCGCCGGTATTGTTGTGTTAGAGGAACTCGAATTCGCACAGAGTCACGGGGCAACAATCTACGCTGAAGTGGTCGGCTATGGCGCCAATGGGGACGCGCATCATATCACCGCGCCCTCGCCCGAAGGGGAGGGTGCGTTCCGGTGCATGCGGATGGCCCTGCGCAGCAGCGGGCTTGATCCAACCGAGATCGATTACGTCAACGCCCACGGGACCTCAACACCGTATAACGACGCGACCGAGACTCTGGCCCTGAAAAGAGTCTTTGGCGAACACGCCGCACAGCTCGCGATCAGTTCAACCAAGTCCATGACCGGTCACTTACTCGGGGCTGCCGGTGGCGTCGAAGCCGTCTATTCCGCTTTGGCGCTCCATCATCAGATCATACCGCCCACCATTAACTATGAGGAGCCTGATCCGGAGTGCGATTTGGACTATGTACCCAACACCTCCCGCCCGGCGCCGGTCCGAGCCGTCTTATCCAATTCCTTTGGCTTTGGGGGAACTAACGCCTGCCTCGTCTTTCGCAAATGGGACAACGATCAAAACGAGCAGAGCACGAATCAGTAGAACGGGCGGCTGGAGTAACGAGAACACTGGGACCGAAGCAATCAGAACCTGCCTTGAGCGAAACAGTATGAGACGTACTGATTGGCCTGAAAGAGTAAATCTGCCCTCTAAATCATACAAAGCTGTTGACAGGTTTACTCTTTATCTCGCTGGGCAAGAAGGACTAAAGAGGTAGCGCATGGGCGCACGTATTATCGGCACGGGTTCCTCCGTCCCTTCGACCTGTCTCACCAATGATGACCTGGCCGAGCGGGTTGACACCAATCATAAATGGATCGTCACGCGGACCGGCATTCAGGAGCGGCGCGTCCTCCGACAGGACGAGGGCTTGCTCGACCTCATTCACGCGGCGAGCGAAACGGCACTCAAGGCGGCGGGCCTGTCCGCGCAGGACCTGGATGTGATCCTGGTCGCCACAGTCTCTGGGGAGTATGCCTTCCCTTCCACTGCCTGTCTGCTCCAAACGCGCCTGGGCGTCGATAATATTCCCGCCTTTGATGTTGCGGCGGCCTGTGCCGGGTTTGTGTACGGCATGTCGGTTGCCCATAGTTATCTCAAAAGCGGAGAGTATAACCGTATCCTGCTGGTTGGCGCAGATGCCCTGAGCTCCATGGTCAACTGGGGAGACCGGACGACCTGCGTGCTGTTCGGGGATGGCGCCGGGGCAGTCGTGTTAGAAAATCAGCCGAACGATCAAGGCTTGCTCAGCACGGTGGTCGAGTCCAGCGGAGGCCTGTGGCAGTTGCTCCACGTGCGGTCTGGACTGCGGCAAACGTTTGATCAAGCCGGTGAACAGGAGCCCGACTGGGGGATTCAGATGAAGGGCCCTGAACTGTTCAAGGTGGCCGTTCGGGCCCTGTCCGACGTGACAAGAAAGGCCCTCGAAAAAGCCAGCCTGACCCCAGAAGATATCAAGCTGATGGTCCCCCATCAGGCGAATTTACGTATTATCCAAGCGGTGGCCGACCGTCTGGGGGCCAGTATGGACAAGGTGCACTGCAATGTACATCGCTTCGGAAACACGTCTGCGGCTTCCATTCCGATAGCTTTGGATGAAGCGGTTCGGGAAGGTAAAGTACAGACGGACGATGTTGTTGTGCTCAACGGCTGTGGGGGCGGGCTCACCTGGGGGGCATCGGTGGCCCGCTGGTAGAGTGAATAAATCCGCGCGACAGAGACGCCTTCCCTTGGTGAAGATTCTCTGAGCTCAGTGTTCTTACGGCCTCCTCCGCTCAGTAGACGACTAGCTTTTCTGTATTTTCTGCCGCGAAAGGGGTGAGCTGGTATTATTGAGCATTGTACGTGCCTGGGTCCGTCATTGCTGGCGCGCCGCCCTGGTTCGGGTCGAGAAAGGCGAGGACACGTTTTCCTGACGACTTATCCATCCAACGACGTAGTCGTTGCTCAAGCACCAATCGCAGCTGATAGTCCCGTTTGATATTAGCCACGACTTCTTCGGCGCTTCTGCCCGTTAGCGGTGTCGATTTCCGTTTCCCTTTTCGGAGCCCTGCCGGGGAACGAGACTTCACGAGCAATGGGCGATACCGACCACTTTGCTTGTGATATGCCCGCCAGACGGATGCAGATCGATCACGGACGAGACGCAGGGTCTGTTTCTCGTTTTCCCAATACTGGTGTTTGGGGGTACTGCCATAATACAGTATCTCTTGAGTAGAAGCCGTTCGACCCATAGCATCTCCCACCGAGGTTTACTCGCTGGTTCCTGCTCTCAGTATAAGGGGAAAGCCGTATGGAAGGAAAGGGAAGGCTGGTTTTCCCGACGCCAGAGAAAAACCGCTAACCGGTTTCGAGTCGGAGGTCCATGGCCTGCGTCGAGTAGGGTTCGGGCAGCGTACAGCGTGGAGCCTTGGCCCAGAGCCCTTCAAGATTGTAAAATTCTCGTACGGTTTCGTAGAAAATATGGACAATCACATCCCCGAAATCCATGAGGATCCATTGTCCGTGCGAGACGCCTTCAAGGGCTAACGGGCGATGGCCTTCCTGCCGGAGGACCTTCTCAATCGCTTGGCTGATCGTCTGCACCTGAATGTCCGACCGCCCGGTACAAATCACAAAATAGGAGGTAACGGAAGTCAATGCTTCCACGTCGAGGACAACCAGGTCGTATGCCTTTTTGTCCAGCGCGGACTGAGCGCACCGCAGGGCCTTTTGCCAGCTGTCGTCAGCCTTCAAGGGAAGAAGCCTCTTGGGTGCGATAGAGGGTGTGGGTCGCGATGTAGTCCGCCACGGCAGGCGGGAGCTGGCGGGGCGTGGGCCGGCCGACGCGCAGGTTGTCACGTATGTCGGAGGCCGAAATATGAAGACCGTTCAGTGTATAGAGCGTCAATGTATGCCCTGATTCATGCTGGTATCTCTGCTGGGTCGGATCATACCAAAAGGCGGACCGGAGAGCAACGGGAAGGAGTTGGTCAAGTGACGGTGTAGGGACCCCGGGACGCGACGTGACAATCAGGTCACATAAACTGGGAATCTCCAGATAATCCTTCCACGTCTCTATCTCACAGAACGCGTCCATCCCGATCAGAAAGGCGAGGGAGGTCAACGTTCCTCTTGCCCGAAAGGCACGGATCGTATCAATCGAAAACGAGGGGCCTGCACGGTCGAGTTCAATACGAGAGGCAAAGAAGGCCGGGTTGGCGGCAACCGCTCGCTCCACCATATTGTAACGATGGTGGGCAGGGGCGATATCCATTATACGCTTGTGCGGGGGAGAGGCAGCAGGAATAAAGTATATCCGGTCAAGTGCAAATGCTGCGCAGACTTCTTCCGCACTGCGCAGATGCCCTAAATGGATGGGGTTAAACGTTCCGCCGAACAGTCCAACCTTCATACGTCAAGGCCTATATGTTATACTCGTATCTGGCCATCTCCGTAGACCACATATTTATATGTTGTCAGCTCACGCAGCCCCATGGGCCCCCTGGCGTGGAGTCGGTTCGTTGAAATACCGACCTCAGCCCCAAAGCCGAACTCAAAGCCGTCGGTGAATCGCGTCGAAGCGTTTGCATAGACTGTCGCAGAGTCGACTTCACGCAGAAACCGCCGGACGTGTGAGTAATCTTCGCTGACGATACAATCGGCCAGTCCTGACCCGTTGGTATGAATAAAATCCAGCGCTTCATCAAGCGAGCCTACCACTTTGATCGAGAGGATTTTATCAAGATATTCGGTTTGCCAATCCGTCTCAGTCGCGACGCCCACCTGAGGGACGATCTGGCGCGTCTGGTCACAGCCACGAACCTCGACACTCTCTTGTTCGAGTCGCGCCACAAAGTCCGGCAGGAAATGGGGTGCAACGGTCTCGTGCACCAGCAGGTTCTCCATGGCGTTGCACACCCACGGTCTCTGGGCCTTAGCGTTCAGACACACTTGGTGCGCTTTCTCAATATCGGCTGCAGCATCGACATAGGTATGGCACAAGCCGGAGAAATGCTGGATCACGGGAATAGCGGATTCACGCGTGACGGCGCGGATCAATTCCTCTCCGCCGCGCGGAATAATGACATCAACACAGCGGTCCTGTTGGAGGAGAAAGGAGACGGCCTGTCGATCAGTCGAACGGACCAGTTGGACCGCCCCGTCCGGCAAGCCCGCTTCGGCAAAGGCGTGCGCAAGAATATCGACAATGGCACTGTTGGTCGCAAACGCCTCCGACCCTCCTTTGAGAACAACCGCATTGCCGGCTTTGAGGCACAGGCCGGCGGCATCGGCCGTCACATTCGGTCGCGACTCATAAATAATCCCGACCACACCAAGAGGAACCCGGACCTGACTGATTTCCAGGCCATTTGGTCGCTTCCAGGTAGCGACCGTTTCCTCGACTGGGTCCGGCAGATCGACCATGATTTCAAGCCCGGTGGCCATAGCGTGTATACGCGCTTGGTCCAGCGTCAGTCGATCGAGCAGAGCGGCGGATAAATCGTTGTCTTTTCCCTGGGCAACATCCTGGGCATTGGCAGTGAGTAAGACTTCCGTCTGATCCCGGAGTCTCTGGGCGGCAGCAAGAAGCGCTTGATTCTTCGTGTGTGTTGACACTGTTGCCAATACCCGGGCGGCTTTTTTTGCGGTTTGGGCTAATGCGACCACCATATTTTCAAGACTCATCGCCTCTTCCTTTGTGTCTCTTCACTAGGCTTATAACAAGGCCAAGTCGTCACGATGAATCACTTCATCACTCACCTTATAGCCGAGCGTCTGTTCAATCTGACTCGTGTGCACGCCTTGAATTTGCCTCAGAGCTGCGGCGCCATAATTCACTAGACCGCGCGCAAATTCATCTCCGCTTTCGTCGAGGCAGGTCACACAGTCCCCTTCCTCAAAGCTCCCGTATATTTCACGTACCCCGGCCGGTAACAGGCTTCTTCCATCCCGCCGAATCGCCGCCGCCGCCCCGGCATCAAGACGGAGTGAGCCGGCCGGCTTCAGCGTGTAGGCAATCCAGTGTTTCCGACTTGCAATCCTGTCCGAGACCGGCAGAAACAGGGTACCAACTTCCCGCTGCGGGTCAAAAGCCGCACCTAGTTCTGCATTGCTCCGCCCATCTATAAGAAGGGAGGGAATACCCGACAGGGCCGCCTTTTGGGCGGCTTCGATTTTAGAAGTCATCCCACCACGGCCCAGCGGGCCGGCTTGTCCACACCGCTGCATCAACTGGTCGTCAAACCGCTCGACCAGGGCAATACGTTTCGCGTGCCGGTCCACGCGGGGATCTGCTTCGTATAAACCTGCAACATCGCTTAATATGATCAGCAGATCCGCCTCAACAAGGACGGCGACTTGGGCGGAAAGATTATCGTTGTCGCCAAACTGGATTTCTTCAACCGCCACCGTGTCATTCTCGTTGACAATGGGCACGACTCCAGATTCGATCAGAGCCAGGAGGGTATGTTTGGCGTTCAAATAGCGTCGTCGATTGGCCAGATCGTCATGGGTGAGAAGAATCTGCGCCACCCGGATGGCGTGCCGCGAAAAACATTCTTCATACAACGCCATGAGCGTAATCTGCCCAATGGCCGCGGCCGCCTGCTTCGCCGGTATCGTCCGCGGGCGCTGTTTCATATTGAGTGCACCCATTCCCGCAGCCACGGCTCCCGAAGTCACTAAGACCACCTCCGCCTGCTGCAGGGTGGAAAGGGTCGTCGCGAGTTGGCGAACCCGTGGAGCATAGACACCGCCTCCATCGGACAGCACGCTGCTCCCGACTTTCACCACAATACGTCGCGTCTTCTTAAGAATACGCGCTTTCTGCGTGAGCTGGATATTACAGCCACTCATGGTGAGGAACCCTCGGTCTCCCCTTCGTCTCCCATCCGATATTCTCTCTGTTCAAGCAGATGGGCGATTGCTCTCACCAATTCCTGTTTCCCTTCCCCGGTTACAGCAGAAATGAGATACAATTTTTTCTTATGCCGGCCAAAAACTTCCTGTACCTCAGGAAAACGTTCGCGGGTGATCGTCAGGTCAGCTTTGGTGACGACCACGAGCTGCGGACGGCGGGCCAGGGCAGTATCAAAAGCGTCAAGTTCACGATTGATGACGCTATAGTCGGCATACGGATCACGTGCTGGGTCAGATATATCAAGAAGATGCACGAGAATAGAAGTCCGCGAGAGATGGCGCAGAAAGCGTACACCGAGTCCATGTCCGGCGTGCGCGCCCTCAATGAGCCCCGGCACGTCAGCCATGACAAATGACCCTTCATCGCCATAGCGCACAACACCAAGGTGCGGAACGAGGGTCGTAAAGGGAAAGTCGGCAACCCGTGGACGTGCGGCAGACACTGCAGAGATCAGCGTCGACTTCCCGACGTTGGGAAACCCAACCAGGCCAACATCCGCCAGGAGGCGGAGTTCAAGCCGGAGCTGCCGCGTCTCTCCGGGCAATCCCGGCTGGGCGAATCGGGGGGCCCGGTTTGTGGAGGAGGTGAAAGAGGCATTCCCTCTGCCGCCTTTTCCGCCTTGGGCGACCACGACCTGTTGGCCTGCGGTTCGCAGGTCGGCGAGTATTTCTCCACTCTCTCCGTCGCGGGCAATGGTTCCGGCTGGGACAGAAAGGACGAGGGGCTTTGCATTTTTCCCATGTTGGTCCTTGCCCCGTCCATGCTCACCCCGAGCCGCTTTGGCGTGATGCCGGTGGGCGAGATCGAGCAGCGTGTTCCGTTGCGGATCAACACGCAGGATGATGTCTCCGCCATTGCCGCCATTGCCGCCGTTCGGCCCCCCCCAGGGCCGAAACTTCTCGCGCAGAAAGCTGACACAGCCGCGCCCGCCATCACCGGCTTTGACCGTCATGGTCACTTCGTCAACGAAGTTCATAGCCCATGTATATCAGGAATAAGAGACTGAAGCAGGCCAATAAAAAAGCCCCGAAGAGGGGCTTTTCCTACGATCTTTTGCTCTCGCGCGTGGTAGAGCAGATTACTGTGGGTACACGCAGACCCGCTTGCGCGTTTTGCCCATGCGTTCGAACTGAATCACCCCGTCGGTCTTCGCAAACAGGGTATAATCTCGTCCCATGCCAACATTGGTCCCTGGATAGATACGCGTTCCAAGTTGCCGAACAATAATATTCCCGGCTTTGGCAAATTGCCCGGCAAAAAGCTTGACGCCGCGGCGCTGTCCTGGGCTGTCTCGGCCATTCCGACTGGAGCCTTGTCCTTTTTTATGTGCCACCTTTATCCTCCCAGGTTGATCGATTTGACCTGCACAGCCGTAAAGTGCTGCCGATGGCCCTGTTTGCGCCGATACCCTTTGCGTCGTTTCTTCTTAAAAACAATAATCTTTTTCTCTTTGCCATGCTCAACAACGCGAGCCGTCACTGAAGCGCCGGGAACAAGCGGAGTACCAATGTGAACCGCACCCTCGGCTGAGGTGAGCAGCACATCGGAGAACGTAACATCACTCCCTAGCTCTCCTGGGAGAGACTCCACTCGCAGAAGCTCGCCCTGCGTCACTCGATATTGTTTTCCACCCGTACGAATTACTGCGTATGACATCTCCCGTTACCTATGCGAGCGTGTTTTTTCTGTCAACTCCCAGGTGCTCCGTCACTCAGTATTCAGAGCGCGGCGAATGGTCTCAGGAATGGGCTGGGGCTGGTCGTGCGGATCCACAAAAACTGCGGCGATCGACCCACTGACGCAGCGCTCTCCAGCTCGGTAGATTTCCCCGGCAAAGGTGATGGAGGTGGTTCCAATCCGCTCAACCCGGACCTTCACCTCAATCGGTTCATCAACAAAGAGGGGAACATAAAATGTTGCCGAGACATTCACCCGTGGCAGCCCTGATATTTTACGATGGTCGGACAGCGGGAACCCAGCCTGCCGCATCAATTCCCACTCGGCTATCTCAAAATACCGGAACGCTGCCGTGTAATGAATGCGGCCCGACGCATCGGTATCGACCCACCGCACCCGAAGTTTTTCCGTATGGGACAGCATGATTTTATAGGAGTTTCTAAACGGGAAAGTCGCGTATCACCAAAGGACAAGAGCAAAATAGAGAGGCCCAAAACGGGCAATTACGCGTGTGGCTCAGCAGCCTCGCGGGCCACGGTTTGAATCCGTGGGATTGCTGTATAGATACGGCTCTCAGGTCCGTTCTGTACGCTCAGCCTAGCGAGATACTCTTCCAGTTTCTTTCGTATTGCCGCGAGTTGTGGGTCAGGCCGCGCTGTAGGCGATCTTTTTTTCCAAACGAGAGTCTTTGGCGCCGGCACTTTTTTTAATGGATTGATATATCTGCCATTTTTATGCATCTCAAAGTGCAGATGCGGTCCGGTGGCGGCCCCCGAAGACCCGACATAGCCGATAACCTGTCCCCTTTTTACAAAAGTTCCTGCTCTCACTCCTTTTTTGATCCGTTGCAGATGGGCGTATGCCGAACTATAGGGTCCGTCATGGTCAATCTTGAGAAAACGGCCATAGTCGCCTCTCCAGCCGGCGTAAGTGACCTTGCCATCTGACACCGCGCGTACCGGTGTTCCCGTTGGCGCAGCGAAATCTACGCCGCGGTGGGGACGTTTCCGTTTGTAAATGGGATGCAACCGGGCATCGCTGAAGACCGATGAGATACGGGTGAATTGGACGGGGTAGCGCAGAAACTGCTGCCCAAACCCCATCCCTTCTTCCGCGTCAAGAGGAAAGACCAGGTGTTTTTTCCCTTTGTTCATGATTTCCGCAGCAAGCACTTTACCATGCCTCACTGCTTGCCCGTTATGCTGAATTTCCTCAAAAATGATTTTGAAAGGGTCACCCGGCTGAAGGTCGTATGAAAGGTTCAGATCCCAGCCCATATCTGCCACAGCATCAATGATACTGGCTGGGACACCTATCTTTCTGGCTGCCCAACCCAGACTATGGGTAATGCGGCCGCCAACGGCACGCCAGACAAGGGTCGTGGGAGCGGTTTCGAGTCGTGACTGAATACGCCCGCTCTCATCCTTCTCAAATACGAGCGAAGCATCCCGAGCAATGCTGCAGGAAACGGTTCGTAGCGTTGGCGCTCCATTGTGGTTGGGCTCATAGGAGAGCGTTATGGTGCGTCCAACTTGCAACCTCCGTATCTCAACCCTTTGCCGTGCCGCATTGATCCACGCGGCGGTCTGTTGAGGCGAAAGTCCTTCTTTTTTCAGAATACTCCCAAACGTCTCGTTCGGCTCAATAGCATGTACAATGTGGTGCGGTGTGCCTATCGTCGCTACTGACTCAGGCAGCGGAGGAAGGGTAACGAGAACTGGCGGGACCGTGTCTCCTTCTGGAGTTGGCCGTATTCCGATCGAACCCGTCTCCACATTACCCTGAACAGCACTTCTTTTCGGAACGTCGCTTCTTTGCTGAATCTCGTTCAAGCGCTGTTGGAGTCGAGCGATCACCCCGTTTTTGGCAAGAGCAGGATCAACGGCCGGGCTCGCCGCCCGAACAACAAACCCAAGAAAACTGACTGCCAGGATAGGGGCGATAAGCAGCGCCCGAACGTGGCCGTTCTGGCGCCCGAGTGAAATGCAGAGTATTTCCTTGCAATACTCCAACCACCGGCTCTGCATGGTCACAGAAGGTGCCAGTGAAATACGCAAAAGTCAAGTGATATTGGGGTGCGACATTGTTTCATTTCCATACCGATGGTAGGTTGGGCGGCAGTGAAAAGGGTCCTGCCTCTTATTGCGTGTCTTGTCATTGGCGTCAGCGGACTCACCGCCTGTTACGTCTATGCACGGCTCAACACTCCAGGTCCGCCTTTAGCGGCGCCCGCTCGGATCTTTATCTCTCCGGGCAGCACCCTCCAACAAACAGCGCAGATGCTGGTTGCCGAAGGCATACTGGCAAGTGTCCAGCCATTTCGTTTCTGGGCGCAATTCACCGGCAAAGACCATTCCATACAAAGCGGGGAGTATATCCTGGAGACCCCGCTGACCCCACGGAGGTTGCTTGAGACATTGACCCTAGGTCAGGTCATCCACCACATGGTGACGATCCCGGAAGGACTAACACTCAAACAGATTGCCAAAAGACTGGAAGACCAGGGGTTTGGTCCCCAAGAGCAATTCCTGTCTCTGGGCACCTCTCCTCAGTTCTTAGCCACATGGGACCTCCAGGAATACGGACTCGAAGGCTACCTGTACCCGGACACTTACTTTTTTTCAAAGCCAAGCTCTGCGGCGGATATTCTGGGGCGTATGGTCACCCGTCTGTCTGAAGTCTTCAGTCCAGCCCTGCAACAGCAGGCCCAGGAGTTGGGATTCTCCCAGCATGAGGTCCTGACCCTGGCCTCGCTCATTGAGAAAGAAACCGGGGCGGCAGAGGAACGCCCGCTGATTGCCGGAGTCTTCCACAATCGACTCCGGCAAAATATGCCGCTCCAGTGTGATCCGACCGTCATCTACGGCATTCCGAACTTTGACGGGAATCTGACCCGTCGTCATCTGCGCACGCCCACGCCGTATAATACCTATCTGTTTACCGGCCTTCCGCCTGGTCCAATTGCCAACCCAGGACTCGCGGCTATTCAGGCCGTCCTCTCCCCAGCCGAAACGAACTATCTCTATTTTGTTGCCAGGGGAGACGGTACACACGTATTCTCTTCCCGGCTCGCAGATCATAATCGCGCGGTTCGCCGGTTCCAGAAACGTCGCTCACGCAATGGATAGCTTGTCCCATCTGTTCGCCACTACGGCCCGCCGGGTATTGTGGCAGCGGAGCGCCAATACCCTCGGATTTTTTCTGCCCCTGGGGATTGCTGTTTTTTTCCTGGGGCATGGTCTGGTACTGGCATGTTCGCTGCCCATCTGGGTTTCTTTTCTTCCGCCCGTCATCGTCTTCGGTGTGCTGCTGAACTCCCTCAGACAGGAAAAAAAGAGTTGCCAAGACGAGCGCATTGCCAGCCTGCTGGACGAGAAGACGGCTGGCCAAGAGCGTTTTCTCACTCTGGCGACGCTTCCAGCTTCCTCAGACTTCTTAGCCCAGGTTCGGAACGAAGCCGCCAGGAAGGCCGCCTTCTTCGTTCCCGAGCGCGACCTGCCTTTCCAACTCGACAGGCGGGTTCCGATTGCGTGTGTCGGCGCAGTCCTGAGCGGCCTGCTCTTCTTGTTTTTGCCATCCGGCAGCGCGGCCCTCGCTCCAGGTGGCCTCTCACCTGTTGCGCCGACACCAGAGACCCTGCTCCAGGATATTGAAGCCATGGCCCGGCAGTTGGTCCGCTCACAGTCTTCTCCTGAAGAACAGCAAGCTGGAGCACAGCTCCTTGTGCTTGCTCAGGATCTCAGGAACCCAGATCTGACCCCGCAGGAGAAGATACGCCTGATTGATGAGGCGCAAAAACGTATGAATCTGCCGCTGCCAGTGCCGCAGATCCTTCCTCTTGATTTCAAGCTCTTTGGCAGCGATAGCACACAAGACGATAGTCCGGGCAACCAGGGTGACAGCCCACAGCCGGAGAATACGCCGCTGGCAAAGACAACTGAAAATCTGGAGCAACTCAAGCAGTCGCTGTCTGCGCAGAGGAATGAGTCGCAGCCGGGCGCGCAAAATACAAACCAGACGGATCAAGCAGACAATCAACCGTCACAAAAGCAGCAAAATACCCCCCAGGAATCCGGTGGTGGCATCAAATTTGACCAGCCCCAGTCTCAAGAACAAAAGGGGAAGCAACAGACCCAGCAGAATACATCCGGTCAGCAGCAACAGACTCCGCAACCAGGCCAACAACCGGACACTCGGCAGCCACCTTCCGGAGTAGACCCACACAAAGCCGGACACGAGCAGCACCGTCACGCCACGCAGCAGAGCAATGAGCAAAAACAGCCTCAGCAGGCCCCAGAGCAGTCAGGCGAGCAGTTCGGACAATCCGGTGGGCGGGGAAAAGGCGAGCGTTTTTACAAACCGGGCGAGCAGCCCGGCGGATTTCTGACTCAGGCTGCCCGCTATGTCAAAGTTCGTATTCCGACCGGTATCAAGGCGGAACAGGACAGCCAGGAACTGACAGAAAATACCAGCCCGGCTATCCCAATCACGCCGTATAGCAACGCCCCACTCGCCGACCGTCCGCCGGAGAAAAATACCCCTCAGCAGCGCATTCCCCTCGAATATCGAGCCATCTTACAGAAAGAGTAAGCGTGCCCTCCACATCATACATAGCTGTTGGTACGCTTACTTTTTAGGAGCAGCATGCCAGCCTCGCCATCACCTTTATCCTCAGAGCTACTATCCCCGGAACAGCAGGTTGAACGCTTTCGACACATCTTTGCGACCATCGAAGAAGAGGTCGGTCAGGTGATCGTTGGCCAGCGGAGTATCCTGCGGAAGATCCTAACCGCCTTTTTTGCCGGTGGGCATGTCCTTATTGAAAGTGTGCCGGGTCTGGGCAAGACGCTGATGGCCAAGTCGCTCAGTCAGGCCCTGGCGCTGAGCGCCAAGCGGATTCAATTTACGCCAGACCTCATGCCGTCTGATATCGTTGGGACTCAAGTCCTGTCTGAAGGCGCTGACGGTAGGCGCTATTTTGAATTCAAGCCCGGCCCGGTCTTTGCCAACATCGTTCTGGCGGATGAAATTAATCGCGCCACGCCCAAAACCCAGTCGGCTGTTCTTGAAGCAATGGAGGAGGGGCAGGTTACCGTTTTTGGGGAGACGCATACCCTCACGCCCCCTTTTCTTGTTGCGGCGACCCAGAACCCGGTTGAGATTGAGGGGACCTACCCGCTCCCCGAAGCGCAACTGGACCGTTTTCTGCTCAAGTTGATTATCGAATCGCCCAGCGCGGCTGAGGTGGCCGAAATTGTAGAGCGCACCACACAAGAAACGCAGTACCGCATCAATCCCGTCCTCTCGGCAGACACGGCTCCGGCAGTCATCGCCGAGATGCAGAATCTGGTGCGCGCGGTCCTGTTGGCTCCTCCGCTGAGTTTGTATATTGCCCGGCTTATAGAGGCAGCCACACCCAGCAACCCGAATTCTCCGGTGCCTGAGGTCACCCGCTATCTCCGCTACGGCCCCAGCCCGCGTGGAGCTCAGGCGCTCACCTTAGGGGCCAAGGTCAACGCCCTGCTTGATGGGCGGGTACATGTCAGTTTTGAGGACATCACCGACGTTGCGCTGTCAGCTCTGCGGCATCGCTGCCTGCTGAACTTTCAGGCTGAGGCAGAGGGCATTAGCGCCGATCAGATCATCGAACTGCTGCTGAAACAGGTCCCCAAGAAATAAATAAAGTCCTGTCCACAGTATTCCTGATTGTATTTCACTTCTCCTGCCCCTCGCAGAGAGGCAAGGGTCATGGCAAGATGAGGACTATGAATCTTATCCACACGGTTTTTGAACCCGAAGGCGCAGGCCCGCATCCAACCATTCTTGCCCTGCACGGCTGGGGTGCCAACGCCCTCGATCTCCTGGGCTTATCTCCCCATCTGTGTCGAGGCCAGTTTCTCGTCCTCTGTCCGCAGGGTCCACTTCAGGTCCCCATTGGTCCGAATATGGTCGGTCACGGCTGGTTTCCGCTGACGAGTGGTGGGCCAATCGATGTCCAGTCGGTTCTCTCTGCGCGCGAGGCCGTTCGCACCTTCCTCGACGAAGCACTGCAGCGCTATCCTGTTGATTCCAAAAAACTGTGCGTGCTGGGTTTTAGTCAGGGCGGGGTCATGGGCTACAGCCTGGCCCTGGGCGAGCCCGAACGCTTTGCCGGATTAGCGGCACTCAGTTCGTGGCTGCCGAAAGACATGCTGACCGCATTACCGGATGTGCCGGCAACCGAGCAACTGCCCGTGCTGGTCCAGCACGGCAGTAAGGACGAGTTGGTCGATGTGGGCCGCGCCCGTCAGTCCGTCGAAATCCTGCGGGATGTCAAAGCACCTGTGACCTACCGGGAGTATGATATGGGTCACGAAATCAATGCCCGCAGCCTGACCGACCTGTCCAACTGGTTCCAGGAAAAAGTGGTGTCGCCCATTACCTTGGCGTCCTGAATCCGTTCTACCGGTGCAGCTACCCCGCCGACTTGGACTGAAACAGAAACTCCGTGGTCACCCGCAAGAAGTGCTCCAGTTGGTCGTGATGCACCCAGTGGCCGGCCTTCGGGATCGTCATCAGAGAGGGATGGCGAAATGCTCTCGCACGTTCGCTATCTTTCTCCAAATCAACCGCCCACGATTCGCTGCCTCGCATCAAGAGGAGTGGGCAGGTAATACGTCCCCAGATTTCTTGGGCATCCGCCATATTGAAGCGATACGGTGAGCGGGCGCGGACATAGTTGTCAAACTTCCAGGTATAGGTTCCGTCCTCATTGCGGTGGGTTCCATACAGGGTCAGATGATGGGCCTGCTCCGGGCTGAGGTGGGGGTTGGCTTCACGCATACGTTCGACCGCCTCTTCCAGCGTCTTGTAGCGCTTCGGCAGACGACCGGCGAACCCACGCATTTCATCGACCCAGTGTTGCATCCGCTCAAATGCGCTTTTCGGCTGCTCTTTGAGCATCTGCGGAGGGGGTCCCCAGCCCTCAATGGACACGACCTTGGCCACCTTTTCGGGATACACACCGGCATACTGGAGCACGATGCCACCGCCGAGAGAATGTCCGATCAGAGTGACCGGAAACGAATTGAGCTGTGCCAGCAACTGCGCAATATCGACGACATGGTCAATCATCGAATACTCACTGCCGCGAGCCCACTCCGAGTCTCCGTGGCCGCGTAAATCCGGGGCAGCAATGTGATAGTCCTCGCGCAGCGCCTGAGCGACCCAGTCCCAGTTCCGACAATGATCCCGTCCGCCATGAATCAGGACGAGCAAGGGTTTGTCAGGGTTACCCCAGTCAACATAGTGCAGCTTGAGGCGCTGCGAGTAGAAATAGTGCGAGGTCGGTCCGAGAATGTGTTGTCCTGCCATGAGCGTCCTTTTCGTAGGGGAAGACTTGAGACCATGTTCGGGTAGACAGTACATAGTCAAGCCGCACTAATCCACCATGCAGATTTGGTCAGCATAGTTCATCGCCAGGACCGCATCAAATTCCATGCGCTCTCCCATGCCATGAGAGTCTGGAGGAGAACACGGTACGGGAACGCTACCGGGAGCGACCGGATAGTGCTATATCCGATGGGCAACGACAGCCCTGCTGTGAGAGTAGGGCTGATAGAATAAAAGGAGCATACCGATGGAGACACGCTATGGAGATGTTGAAATAAGCCTGGCCGATCATGTGGCAACCGCCGAGATTCAACGACCGCCAAACAATTTCTTTGATACGGCCCTCATTCAGTCCCTGGCCGATGCGTTTGAAGCTCTGGATGAAGAAATGGATTGTCGGGCTATCGTCCTCGCCGCAGACGGTAAACACTTTTGTGCCGGGGCAAATTTTCATAGTGGCCAGGCGGAGCGTGATCTGCGCGATGTTGAAACCGGCAATCCACTCTACGCCCAAGCCGTGCGGCTGTTTTCTTGCAAAAAGCCGGTTGTTGGAGCGGTCCAGGGAGCGGCTATTGGGGGCGGCTTTGGCCTCGCGCTGGTGCCGGATTTCCGCGTGCTGTGCCCGGAAACGCGCTTTGCGGCAAACTTTGTCAAACTTGGCTTTCATCCAGGCTTTGGCCTGACCTATACCCTACCCCGTCTGATCGGCGAGCCGCGCGCAAACCTGATCTTTCAAACCGGCAGGAGGGTCGGTGGCGAGGAGGCCCATAGCTGGGGCCTGGGCGAGGTTCTGACCACAAAGGACAACGTCCGCTCTGCGGCACTGGAACTCGCCAGGGAAATTGCCGAGAACGCGCCGCTAGCCGTACAGTCCGTGCGGGCAACCATGCGGGACGGCATTGCAGCCGCAGTCAAAGCGGCAACGGATCACGAGTTTCGAGAGCAACACCGCCTCCAGCAAACGGAAGACCATAAAGAGGGCATCAAAGCCGTAGCTGAGCGGCGGCCCGGTAATTTTGTGGGCCGGTAGCCTCAAATCGGGGCAAAATGGGCGTAGGCCCTGAGGGCGGCCGTTCAAGCTGTGATACGGAGCGCGCCTTCGGGATAGGTCACGGGGAGCGACGTATAAGCGATCAGCATACACAGGGCGGGCCGTAGCCCACGCTCATCACCACGTATCGATACACGGCCGTTTTTTCTCTGTCCGGGGAGCGGGCGGAGGCGAGGAGCGCAGGGTGGCCATAATCCAGCGCCGGGACTCGGCGGGATCAATCACGTCATCAATCTCGAAATAGGTTGCGGTGCTGAGCGCTTTGCCGCTTTCGTACATCTTGGCGACGAGCTGTTCGTAGAGCTCTTTGCGCTTATGCGGGTCCGTCTCCGCCTCCAACTCTTTGCGGTAGCCCAGCTTTACCGCGCCCTCCAGCCCCATGCCACCAAACTCGCCCGTTGGCCAGGACACCGCAAAAGCCGGGGCTTTGAAGCTCCCCCCGGCCATCCCTTGCGCGCCAAGTCCGTACGACTTCCGCAACACGATGGTGAAGAACGGCACGGTCAGGCTTGCGCCGGTCACAAACATGCGACAGCAGTGACGCACCAGAGCGGCCTTTTCGTACTCGGGGCCAACCATATTGCCTGGTGTGTCACACAGCATGAGAATGGGAATGTCAAACGCATCACATAACTGCATGAACCGCGTAGCTTTGTCCGCCGCGTCAGAGTCAATGGCTCCACCCAGATGTTTAGGATTGTTGGCAATTACACCAACCGGGCGGCCTTCAATCCGCACAAAGGACGTCACCATGCCGATACCGAAGTGCTTGCGGATTTCCAGCACGGAACCGGTGTCGGCCAGGGTCTCGATCACATCGCGGACCTCATACACGCGCAAGCGATTCTCCGGCACGATATAACGCAACAGGCGTTGGTCGGCACATTCCCACTCAGCGATGGGTCCCTGAAAATAGGACAGATATTGCTTCGCCACCCGGACCGCTTCGGCTTCGTCTGTGACCGGAATATCCACCACGCCGTTCGGTACCTGTTCTTCCATCGGCCCAACCTCTTCCGGCCGGAAGACACCCAGGCCGCCGCCCTCAATCATGGCCGGACCACCCATGCCGATATTCGACCCTGCGGTCGCAATAATCACATCACAGCAGCCCAGAATCACTGCGTTACCGGCAAAACACCGGCCCGAGGTAATGCCGACCAGGGGTACCATGCCGCTGAGCTTGCCCCACAGGTAAAAGGCCGGGACGTCCAACCCGGATGGACTCGACCAATCGGTATCGCCCGGACGACCACCACCGCCTTCGGCAAAGAAGACCACCGGCAGCTTCCAGCGCTCGGCCAACTCGAACATGCGGTCTTTTTTATAGTGATTCTTAAATCCCTGCGTCCCGGCCAGCACGGTGTAATCGTAGGAGATGACAATGCACTGGGCTGCTTTTTCGTCAAACAGCTCGCCATTGACCCGGCCGACCCCGGCGATCATGCCGTCCGCCGGGGTGCGTCGCACTAAATCGTCCAACGAGCGCCGCTGCCGTTGGGCCGCAATGACCATGGGCCCGTACTCGACATAGCTATCGGGATCACAGATATCGTATACGTTCTCACGTGCGGTGCGTTGGCCGGTCTTGCGTCGTCGTGCAACCGCCTCGGGCCGGGCAGCGTCCATGCCGAGTTCATGCCGCTCGACGATCTCAGACAGGTCCGGGCGGATATAGTCGAGGTCCAGCGCGGTCGCTTGTTCGACTGCCGTCGCCTCCACCTCGGTCTCTTCGATAAAGGCAAGCGGGTGTCCTTCAAAAACCGCGTCTCCCTGACCGACGGTCAGTTGGCGGATAATACCGCTCGTTTCCGCCGAGATCACGTGTTCCATTTTCATGGATTCCATGATGAGGAGTTGCTGGCCGACATGCACCTCGTCGCCTTCACTGACGTCCAGACTGACAATAGTCCCCTGGAGGGGAGCCGGGACGGAGACGGTCCCGTCAGGACCGCTTACCTCGCTGGCTGGTGCTTGTCCGACCGGATCCGTGGCTACAGCAGATGTTGGGCTCGCAGACTTGCCGTGCTCAAGCACGGCCAAAGGGTCAACGCTATCCACCTTCACACCAGCCAACGTTGGGGTTTCTGACTGAGCCCGGTCGGCATGGAAAAAGAAGCGCTGATGATGATCCGCCTGAACCAACTCCGCGCCATGGTCATCGACAAAACGGGTATAGATCTGGTTCTTTACAAAGGCGGGGTGCCGCAAGAGGCTCTGCAAGAAGGGGATGTTGGTTGCAACGCCTTCGATTTTGAATTCACACAGGGCACGATAGGTCCTGGTCACAACGTCGGAAAAATCCGACGAGGGAGAAGAACCGATCAATTTGGCCAGCAGGGAGTCGAAACTCGGACTGGTGGTATAACCGACATAGCCGAAGGTATCCGTTCGCAGACCGGGACCCGACGGCACTTCAAACGCGGATAAGGTCCCACCCGAGGGGCGCGGCGTACCGTCAGAGGCTATGGTCTCCATATTGATACGGACCTGCATGGCAAAGCCGCGTGGCTCGGGAATACGTTCCTGCGTGAGTCTCAGGTCAGCCAGCGAGCGGCCACCGGCCAGGCGTAGTTGCGCCTTGACCAGGTCCACGCCCGTCACTTCTTCGGTGACGGTATGCTCGACCTGCAGCCGCGCATTAGCTTCAATAAAGGCAAATGTCGCGTTATCGCCGCTCTGTTCCGCATCAACCAGAAACTCGAATGTACCCAGGCTGGCGTAGTGCACCTCTCGGGCGAGTCGGACCGCAGCCGAACTCAAGCGCTCTCTGAGTCCGGACGACAGCCCAGGCGATGGGGCGATTTCCACCAGCTTCTGGTTGCGGCGCTGGATGCTGCACTCCCGCTCGCCAAGCTGGCTGATCGCGCCCGACCCGTCACCAACGACCTGGATCTCAATATGTCGCGCCTGGGGAATGAGTTGTTCGATATACACGTCGCCATTGCCAAACGCTGCGGTTGCCTCGGACTGACACCGGGCGTAGGCCGCCTCAATATCATCGACCGCCGACACCGCGCGCATACCGCGGCCGCCACCACCGGCCAGGGCTTTAATCATTACGGCTCCGCCGGCACCCAGGGATGCCAGGAAGACTTTTGCCTCGTCCACACTCGTTGGACCGGACGTCCCAGGCAGGATTGGCACGTCGCATCTTTCAGCCAGCGATCGGGCCTGCCCTTTGTCACCGAACAGCGCCAGCGTTTCTGCTCGGGGTCCGACAAAAGTCAGCCCGGCCTCGGCACAGCGTCCGGCGAATTCCGCGTTCTCGCTCAGAAACCCATAGCCGGGATGAATCGCGTCGCAGCCGGCTTGGGCGACCAGCGCAAGGATCTGCTCGATATCGAGGTAGGCCGCGGCCCCTCGGCCTTGGAGCGGCAGCGCGTCGTCCATCTTTTGGGTATGGAGCGATTGTGCATCGTCTTCAGAGAAAATGGCAACGGTCCGCAGACCGAGTTCGGCCGCCGCGCGGGCGATACGGATAGCGATTTCCCCTCGATTGGCGATCAAAAGACTCGTCAGACTCATGCACCTTACCTTCTGATTGGGCGGGTTGTGTCGAATGGGCTGGAGGAGCGCTTCGCTGCTTCACATCCCAGCCCTGGGAAAGAGGCTCGTCATCCGGGCGATCGCTTGCACTGTCGAAAGAGGCAGCCAGGTAAAGTGTCCCTACGCCGTCTCCGTTCTTGTATCTCCCTACTCCTTGGCTTTTTTTACCGCATCGGTCAACTCGGGCACAGCCTTGAACAGGTCCGCGACCAAGCCGTAGTCAGCCACATTGAAAATCGGGGCGTCAGGGTCTTTATTCACCGCCACAATGACTTTCGAGTCCTTCATGCCGGCTAAGTGCTGAATCGCACCGGAAATCCCCACCGCAATATACAACTCCGGCGCCACGACTTTCCCGGTCTGCCCGACTTGCAGATCGTTGGGGACAAAGCCGGCATCAACTGCGGCCCGACTGGCACCCATGGCCGCATTCAGCTCGTTCACCAACGGCTCCAGATAGGTGGTGAAATTCTCGCCCGACTTCAGCCCACGCCCGCCAGACACGACAATGCTGGCTTCCGTCAGGTTGGGCCGGTCGGACTTGGTTTCATTAAATTCAACAAACTGCATTTTGGTTGCGTCTGCGTCGAGGCTGACACTGACCTGTTCCACTGCGGACTGATCTCCTGGCTGAGCGGCGTCAAAGGCGGTACTGCGAACAGACACGACTTTGATCGTGTCCGCAAGCGTCACGGTTGCCGTCGTATTGCCGGCATACATGGGCCGCTGCAAGGTTCCATCGTCATGAAAGCTCACCACATCGCTGGCCATGCCCACTCCCAGTCGGGCCGCCACACGCGGCAAAAGATCTTTGCCCACCGCCGTCGCCGTCGCCGCCAACAGCGTGACATCGTTTGCCTGCACGAGCTGTTCGAGCGTGGCCGCATAGGCGTCCGCGAGATAGTTCTCCAGTGCCACATCATTGACGGCCAAGACCTTGGCCGCCCCGTAGCCGGCTGCTTCGCTTGCCGTGTCAGCGGTGTCCGCGCCCAGGACGGCCACGAGTACGTCACCGCCGAGTTTACTTGCCGCGTCTTTACCGGCTTGAATGGCAATCAACGAACTCTTGGGGATACGCCCTTTTTGAGTTTCTGCAAAAACAAGTATATTTCCCATTCTTTTCGTCTCCAGATGTCATCGCATGGTGCTAGACTCAACATATACCGCACAGTACCGTTAGAGCACTTTCGCCTCGTCGTGCAGCAGACCAATCAACTCTTCCACGGTTTCCACTTTTTTGCCGGCCTCTTTCTGGGTTGGCGGCTCAAGGCTATTGATTATCAAGCGAGGGGCAATATCAACGCCGAGGTCTGTCGCGACAATTTCTTTGATCTCTTTTTTGCGCGCCTTCATAATCCCCGGCAGGGAGGCGTAGCGGGGCTCGTTGAGTCGTAAATCAGAGGTAATAATACCGGGCAGGGCAAAGCCGATTGTCTCCAGCCCCCCGTCCACTTCGCGCGTAACCTTGACGGCTTGCTGGTCATCGGACAGCACAACTTCAGAGGCAAAGGTCGCTTGGGACCAGCCTAACAGCGCCGCCAGCATCTGGCCGGCTTGATTGGCGTCGTCGTCAATCGCCTGTTTGCCCATGAGAACAAGTTGAGGGCTTTCGTCTTCAACAATTTTGGCCAGGATTCGGGCAACGGCCAAGGAATCCAAGTCTTGGTCACAGCCAACCAGGATGGCTCGATCAGCGCCCATCGCCAGTCCGGTCCTGAGCTGCTCGGTCACCACACTATCGCCAATACTGACTAACACCACCTCACCAGAGCCCACTTTTTCCTTGATGCGCAGGGCTTCCTCAAGAGCGATCTCATCAAACGGGTTGATGACATATTTGATATTATCTGTCTCAATGCCAGATCCATCAGATTTCACACGGATCGTTGTCTCCGGGTCAGGGACCCGTTTGACCGTCACAAGTACTTTCACCAGCGTTTTCCTCCTGTCATAAATTGCGCAAGTATGGCTCGCTTCAGGCGCGGCCTCTAGTTCAACGCTTCACACCCTGGCTGTCAAGCGTGCACAGACCGTTAGGCCGAGCTATCTGCCCCGACCTGTCCAACTCAAGAAATCGGATGACCAAGACGGCTGGAGAGTTCTTTCCCCGCCTGGATGGCCAGAGGGACCAACTCTTGTTCAAGCCGCTCCAGCCCAATCCGATAGGCAGGGCCGCTGACCGCTAAGCTCCCGACGACCGTCCGGGTGTAGTCTCGGATCGGCACGGCCACCGTTCGCACATCGGTCAGGTGCTCACCATTTTCAAGCGCATAGCCTTTCTGTGCCACCTCGGTGAGTTGGGCTTCGAGCAACGTGCGGTCGGTAATGGTTCGCTCGGTATGCGTCTGGAGCGAATCGAGCAGTGCACGTTGTGCGTCTTCTCTGGTCTCAAAGGCTAAATGGATTTTCCCCGCAGCCGTACAGTGCAGTGGCAGGCTCTCCCCAATATGCGAGACAATGCGAACGGCTTGGTCGGGTTCAACCATGTCAACCGGCACAACTTTTCCCTGCCGCATAACGGTCACATAGGCCGTCTCACGACAGGACTGGACAACCTCACCCAGAACCGGCTTGGCTTGTTGCAACAGCCCCATGTGTTGGATATAGGTCTGCCCGAGTTGCAAGCACTTTGTGCCCAGACGGTAGTTTTCAGTCGAACGGTTCTGTTCGATATAGCCGCGTGATTCCAATGTTGCTAGGATTCGGAAGACATTGTTTTTGTGAAGGGTGAGCCGTTTGCTCAGCTCGGTCACACCGAGCTCCGCATCGGTATGGAATTGCTCAAGAACATCAAGGGCATGGGCGACCGCTTGGATAATATAATTGCTTTTTTCTCGTCGCACCACGGTATCTCCTCAGCTGGAAACGCGAGCGGTTTTCTAATGGAAAAACTGTTCTAATTTAAACCCCATTCGGTTGTCAACAGAGTTATAAAATTGTTTTGTAGGGATTTTCGACGTGAGCGCAGCGTCTTCCTTCACGATTCTCAACCCGAACGGCACCTTTCCGGTGGTGCTCACCTGTGAACACGCGTCCTACGCGCTCCCGCCCGAATACGGGACGCTCGGAATTCCTGCCGACGAGTTGCGGCGACATATCGGCTGGGACATCGGGGCGCGAGCGGTTGTCCAAGAGATCATTCAACATGTTGATTCCACGGCTATTTTATCTCAATACTCACGCCTCTTGATTGACTGTAACCGTGACCTGTCAGACGATGACCTCATTATTCCCGAGAGCGGTGGCACCCGCGTTCTTGCCAATATGCATCTGACCGAGGCAGAGCAACGGCGCCGCATCAGGCAATTCTATCAGCCCTATCATGCGGCTATTGACCACGTGCTGGCGCAAAAAATACCAGCGCCTGTTCTTCTGCTCAGTGTTCACAGCTTTACTCCGGTCCTCGGTGAGAAAAAAAGATCGTTTGATTTGGGCATTTTATTTGACCGCTACGAAGACCTCGCTCGGGAGTTTGGACAAGGGCTGGGCCATGCCGGCTATCGGGTGCGCTCTAACGAGCCCTACTCTGGTTATGAGGGTCTTATCTTCAGCGCCCGGAGTCATGGCGAGCGTCATAACCTTGTCTATCTCGAAATCGAAATCAATAACGGCTTGTTGCTGGACAGGACGAATATTGCCGCAATGGGCCAAAAGCTGAGCCAGGTGCTCACGGCCGTGTTTCCTTCACGCTGAAAACACCCCAAAGAATAAACGTACCCTCCAATAGGATAAAAAAGCTGGACACGTTTACTCTTTGCCAACAGACTGTCAAACGTACCGTACGGAAAGGAGAACCCCCATGCGTATCATTCTCATCGGTCAAGCCGCGTTTGCGGAGAAGACACTCGATAAGCTCAGAGATAAGGGCGAGGATGTCCTGGCGGTGTTCTGCCCGCCGGATAGAGTCGAGGGAAAGTTTGATCCGGTCAAAAAGCGGGCAGAGGAACTCGCTATTCCCGTGTATCAACACCGCTCCATGAAGGGTCCTGAGGTCCTGGAGCAATTTCAAGCACTCGACGCTGATCTCGCAGTGTTGGCATTTGTGACCCAAATTGTCCCGCCCCCAGTGTTCAATGCGCCCAAACTCGGCAGTATTTGTTTTCACCCTTCGCTCTTACCCAAGTATCGCGGCGGGAGTGCGATTAACTGGACCCTGATCAATGGTGAGAAAAAGACTGGTATCTCCTGGTTCTGGGTAGACGAGGGCATTGATACCGGTCCGATACTGATTCAAAAAGAAGTCGAGATCGGCCTAGAGGATACAACCGGAACCCTGTACTTCAATAAGCTCTTCCCGCTCGGTATTGAGGCTGCTGGTGAAGCGATTGATCTGATTCACGCTGGCAGTCCGCCACGTATTGTCCAAGACGAATCCCAAGCCAATTACGATCCGTTGTGTCGGGACGAACACTCCGGCATTGACTGGTCCCAGCCAGCGCAAGCCGTCTTCGATCATATACGCGGCTGCGACCCGCAGCCCGGCGCCTCGACACTCTGGCAGGGGCAGAGAATTCGCCTGTATGACTGTCGCCTGCAGCCGACCGGTGGGCCGGCGACACCGGGACAAGTGGTCGCTCTTGGGGACGGGACTGTCAGTATTGCCCTGAACGGTGGCACGGTCGTAGCCAAAAAATTGCGCGGTGAGCAGGGTAAAATCGCCGCTGATGAACTCGCCGGGCATATTGGGCTTGAGGTCGGGTCCCAACTTGGCTGAGAGCCATGTCAGTGCGTAGGGGCAATGCGGCTTGCCCCTACGGATTCACGAGAATACGTGTACGCACACACGGTCCTCGTCTTTCCCCATCTACTCTGCTTCGATTGGCTCAAGCTCGACCAGAACCTGACCAAGTTCGACGAGGTCTCCGTCGGCCACATGGATGCTCGCCACACGGGCATGCCCCTCGGCAGCCAGGGCATTCTCCATTTTCATCGCTTCGAGCAGCACGAGGGTTTGGCCGTCTTCGACGACCTCGCCTGTGACGATTTTGACGTCGAGAATTTTACCCGGCATAGGAGAGCGGATCTCAGGCTCAAAGCTCCCGCTCGTCCCCCGCTGACGGGCACGGGCGTGTCTGGGAGGAGTGTGATTGAATTCGTAGGTCCGCCCCTCGATGGATATCAGACTGCGATCGCCATCCCGGACCACATAGGCATGAAGAGGATGACCATCAACGAGGAAGGTGATTGTGTCATCCCGAATAGCGGCCACGTGTGCCGGTTGCTGAGCCTGTCCGTTCCAGACCAAGTCGTACACATCGTCACTATCGCCGTGTTGGTTATATTCCAGCACCAGCTCTTCACCCTCAACATAGAGTAAGGTCTTCATTTCAGAATACTTCGGGTATCAGGAACCGAGGCGCCAGCCGCCAAGCTGTCGCCATGGTGTGGAGGAGTCCTGCGCGGGCAAAGAAGTCTGTCCATCACCGTTTCGATGTGGACCACGGTGCAGGCTTGCGGCCAACGCGGCCGCAAGCCTATGCGGCTGCTCGCCAGGTTGCCAGTTCGGAAAATGCTCGGGCAAAAAGCCGGTGTGGGTATCGCCTGCGGCAAAGGCAGGGTGGTCCACGAGATCAATCAAAAAAGGTAGATTAGTTGTGAGGCCCAGAATGGCCGTTTGACGAAGCGCCCCAGCCATGCGTCTCCGGGCTTGCTCACGATCCGCTCCCCAGGTCGAAATCTTGGCAATCATGGGATCGTAATATATCGGCACCTCGGTCTGCGACTCGACCCCGGAATCGACCCGTACCCCCGGCCCTTGAGGCGCATGCCAGGCCAGTATATGGCCGGGCGACGGCAGGAACCCGTGCGCGGCGTCTTCCGCATACAAACGGCACTCAAGGGCGTGGCCGTTGCGGCGGATATCGTCTTGCTGAAATCCCAGCGCTTCCCCGGCGGCAATACGGATTTGTTCATGCACCAGATCCAGCCCGGTAATCCACTCGGTAATCGGATGCTCAACCTGGAGACGCGCGTTGACTTCAAGGAAATAGAAATTCCCGTCGTTGTCGAGGATGAACTCTACGGTTCCGGCATTGTCGTAGCCCGCTGCTCTGGCCACGGTCAGCGCGGCCCGCGTCATCTCCTGGCGCAGGGACTCGGGCACGGCGGGCGAGGGGGTCTCTTCGACTATTTTCTGGTAGCGGCGCTGGATGGAGCACTCCCGTTCACCGAGATGGACGATATTGCCGGCCGTGTCACCAAGAATCTGGACTTCCACATGGTGTGGGCGTTCGAGAAAACGCTCGACATACACCGTGCCTTCGGCAAAGGCCGCTGCAGCTTCGCGCTGTGCTGCGGACAAGGCCTCAACCAACTCGGCTTCCTCACGCACAATGCGCATCCCCTTCCCGCCCCCACCCGCCGCGGCTTTAATCAACAGGGGGTAGCCGAGTGATGCGACTTGCGCACGCACGGCCTCGGGATCGGTCGCCGGGTCTTCAAGCGCGGGGATCACCGGCACGCCGAGTTGGGCCACTGTCCGGCGCGCAACAATCTTGTTTCCGACCGCGGACAGGGCATCCGGAGCCGGACCGATAAAGGTCAGGCCGGCATCAGCCACGGCCCGAGCAAAGGTCGCATTCTCCGATAAAAAGCCATAGCCAGGATGGATCGCGTCGGCTCCGGTCCGGCGGGCCGCAGCCAGGATGGACTCCCCGTGCAGATAGCTCTCGCTTGCCTGAGCCAGCCCCACACACACGGCCTCGTCCGCCGCATACAGATGGGGTGAAGAGCGGTCGGCCTCTGAGTACACAGCCACTGTCGCAATGCCCATCTCGCGACAGGTCCGGGCGATACGAGTGGCGATCTCACCTCGGTTCGCAATGAGGATCTTTGAAAACACAGCGGTCCAGATGCCTTCTCAATGTTGTCAGGGTGCAGGGGCCTACACCGGACAGACCATTAGACGCTTACGCCCTTTTCCTCGGCATGGATCTTTTGATACTTGCGGTAATCATATCCGGTTGCCATCGTGAGGAGCATCTGGTCCATCCCACCGCTCCGCTCCCGGCGGAGGATTCTGAGACGGTTGAAGAATTCCCGATAATCCTTATTCACCCGTCGTTTTTCATCCATGTGGCGGAAGAAGAAGTCGCGCAGGCGGGTAAGGGTAAAGCGGAAGGCGGAAAAGCGGAGTTCATTCGGAAAGGCGTCCCACTCGGACAGTGAAAGCGTGCGCTCCGACTGATAGCCATCAAGGAGGGCGTTGAACCGGCCAATATGGTAGCGCTCCTCGTAGTAGCACAGGGCGTTTACGGCAGTTGCCAGGTCAGCAATGAACTTTCCAAAACAGGCCGCTTCAAAGTCGAGCACCCCAACGACTCTCCCACCACGAAACAGGACGTTATCAGGAAAGAGGTCTCCGTGGATCATGCCTTTTGGGAGCTTTTCCTCGCGATATTCTTCCTGATGCGCAATTTCGTCATCCAGGACGTGACCGAGATGCTTCAGGTGGACCGCAATACGTCCGCGCAGGTTTTGATATATGCCGCGGACGCGATCAAAAGCAAACCGGTTTCTGATCGGGGTCTCATATGCCTGGCCCATGAGATGGAGCCGGGCCAGGGTCTGTCCTATTTTTTCTATATGCACATTGGTGAGCGTTGCTGCCGAGAAGTCTTTGCCGGACAGATGACGATAGAGTGAGACTGCCTTCTTGTCGTAGTGCTGGAGATAGGAACCATTTTTATCGGCCATCGGCCGTGGGCATGGAAAGCCTTGTTTACGTAAAAAGATCAGGAAGTCGATTTCGCGCTGCGCATCGCTCGCGTCTTTGACCTCATCAATCCGCAGAACGAATTTCCCCTTAGCGGACTCAAGGAAATAATGGGTGTTTACCGACCCGGCAGAAATGCCCTGAACGGTTGACAAGCGCCCTAATCCATAGTCTTTGACAAGACGATTCACTGCTTTGCGGTCGAGGACGGTGTAGACAGCCATGCAGACTTCTTCGGACATAAACCTCAACCTTTTCCCCTCCACCCTCATACTGTCCAGACATACAGTCATACTATTGACGATTGGGTTTTGTCAAGAAAAACTGACTGAATGCCCATTCAGGACACGAGGGGTGGGGGTTCTTATGGCACCGTTTGGATTTGCGGGAGCTGAATGTCTGTCCCCGTCCTCCCCGTTTCCAGTTGACGGATAACGGTGAGGCTGGCCTCAGACAGCAGGCTGATCCGGAGGCCGGCATATAGTGGCGGATATGTCCGTAGAGTCTGGCAACCACGCGTGAGAAGTTTGAGGGCGCCTTGATACTGGGCGCTGGAAAGCTTGAGGTAACCGGCGGCCAACTGCACGAGCCCCTGGACAAAACGTTTCTCTTCGCCAACCGTCTCATTCCAGAGCGCTTCCCAGATTTCATGCGCGGTAAAGAAACGGCCCACGTTAAAAGCCGTCACTCCGCGTAACAACAGGAGCCGAGACATACGCTACTCGCTGTCCTGTTTGCCGTGGCACTCTTCAGCGCCGGGAGGATACACAAGCGCAATTTTCATATCCATCACGTTTGTGCCCGTTGATCCTGGGCGAAACAAGTCACCGAGAGCAGAGAAGAAGGTATAAGTGTCATTATTACGCAGGAATTGAGCGGGGTCGAGATTTTTACGACGCGCTCGATCCAGCGTCCGGCCGTCCACAAAGGCTCCGGCAGCGTCGGTCGGACCATCTATGCCGTCCGTTCCCGCACTCAGCAGGCTCCACCCGGCTTCCCCGACGAGTTCCTGGGCGACAGCCAGCGCAAACTCCTGATTGCGCCCTCCTTTCCCAGTGCCTCGGACCTGTACCGTTGTCTCGCCACCAGCCAGCAGACACGTCGGGCCAGAACAGTGCTGACGAACGGCACGCAGAGTTTGGGCAAAATTATGTCCGGCCACGAGTGAGTCACCGGCGAGAGGCTGAGCAATCAGGTGAGAGCGGAGCCCTCGGTGCGCGGCAGCCTCGCGGACAGCCTGCAACGCCAGGTGATTCGACCCAATCAGCATATTGTGGACGCGAGAGAAGAGCGAGTCTCCGGGTTTTGGCGTCTCAGGTATGCTCCCGCGGACGCCTTGCTGCAGGTGCGTGCACACGGGCTGGGGGAGCCGCGGTGCGATGCCGTACTGCTCCACCACCCGCCACGCGTCCATAAACGTCGTTGGATCAGCGACGGTCGGGCCTGAGCCGATCACGCTCAGATCGTCACCAATCACGTCCGACAGAATCAGACTGACCACAGTCGCGGGCTGCGCGTGGTGCGCGAGCCAGCCGCCTTTTACCTGGGATATATGTTTGCGTACGGTGTTCAGCGCCAGGATGTCCGCCCCGCATTCCAATAAAACAGCATTGGTGGCGGTCTTGTCTGCAAGTGTCAGCCCGACCGCGGGACGTACCAGCAGACTGGAGGCCCCGCCGGTCAGACACACCAGGACAAGGTCGTGGGGTTGGACCTGAGAGAGGCTCTCCACAAGCACTTGGGTCGCGTACTCACTGTCCGGTCCGGGCAATGGATGCTCTCCTTGCACAACTCGCACTCCAGGCAGAAACAGGTCAGAGACCGCTTGCTCGCTCGGAATGATAATACAGCCGCCTATTCTCCTCTGGCCCAGCGCGGGCATCAGCGCCTGGGCCATGCTACCTGCCCCCTTACCTGCCCCAATCAGGAAGAGGCGACCCGTCAACGCGAGCGTCAACGCGTCAACAGTCTCGTCCCGTGGCTGGACGATCAGCCGCTCATTTTCAATCGCAACAGTCTGTGGAATGAGATGGCGCGGATGGACCGCATCAACGGCCGTCCGAAAAAGCGCAGTGAGCAGCGTGTGTCGGTCGTCGGGTCGCATCTCAGCACAGCAGGCCGGCAGATGGGGCGCGCATTGCGCAGGCAATCAGAATGGGCCGAGGAATAGGGTGGAACTGAGCTTAGCTGTCGTCAAGATCAACCAGGTTGGACCGGCCGAATCCACCCCCATCATCAATACGGCGTTGAAAGCGCGCTTCCTTTTCGCGTTCCTCTTGGCAGGCAACACACAATCGGGTGAACGGCAAGGCTTCGAGACGGGCTTGGGCGATCTCTTCCTCGCAGTCTTCACAAATGCCGTATTCACCGTCTTCGATCCGCTCCAGTGCGTTTTCTATGGCTTGCAGCTTATCCCGGTCGCGGTCACTCAAGATCAGATGGATTTCCCGGTCACGCTCCTCACTGGCGAGGTCATAGGTATCCATCCCCTCGTCCAGCTCACTCTCTTTACCCTCTCGGATTTCTTCGTCGAGCTGCAGCAGGATTTGCTGTTTTTGTCCGGCGAGCGTCGTCCGCATTTTTTTGAGGAACGCTTTTCTCATGACACCTTCTCCAAAGAGTAAACGTATCCAGCTTTATTTAGATGATTGGAAGGCACGTTTATTCTTTATTCACCACGGTCGAGATAAAAAGGACGGACACCTTAGGGAGAAGCGGCGCTCAAGTCAAGAGCTGTATGCGGTTGGAGCGGCTGTTCGGGAAGACACAAAGCTTGCAGGTCGTAGCCGGACGCCCCGGTAAGCCGGGCGCGGATCATGTCGCCGCTGTCGGCCCGGCACTGTTCCAGGAAGACGATGCCGTCGATATCCGGAGCCTGGCCCCGCGTCCGTCCCCACCAGCGTCCGTGATCATCCTGGCCACAGACGAGTACTGATCGTTCCTCACCCACCAGTGCCATATTTCTTTTACGCACGACCTCGGCCTGACAGACCATCAACTTGTGCCAGCGGTCTTCTTTGAGCTCTGCGCTGACCTGGTCGGCCATCGTGCCAGCGGCCGTCCCTTCCTCCTGGGAATAGCGAAACACTCCCACGTGGTCGAGCGCCGCTTCGGTCACGAAATCACACAGTTGTTGGAAATCGTCCTCTTGCTCGCCGGGAAAGCCAACAATAAAGGACGAGCGTACGACCACGCCGGGAATAGCGGCCCGAATCCGGTCCAATACGCGTCGAATGCCATCCCCGCTTTTCTCGCGCTTCATCCGCCTCAACATCCGGTCGCTGATGTGCTGGAGCGGCATATCAATATACGGGCACACCTGTTCTTCTTCAGCAATGAAACGCAGCAGGGTTTCATCAAGATAATTCGGATAGCAATACAGCAGCCGAATCCAGTCCAGGCCCTCCACGCGTACAAGGGACTTGAGCAGAGCGAGCAGGGTCGTCCCATCGCGGCGCTCTCGTCCGTAGGCGGTCAGGTCCTGTGCAATAAGATTGATCTCCCTTACCCCTTGCGCAACCAGTCCGGCGGCTTCAGCCACGAGAGAGGCGATCGGCCGACTTTCCTGTAAGCCGCGAATTTTCGGAATAATACAAAAGGCGCATTTATGATTGCAGCCCTCGGCAACCTTGAGATAGGCCGAGTAAAAATGGGTGGTCGGGATACGCGGAACGGTATGGTCCGGCAGAACGTGGGCAGCCCCCAGATACAGGGCGGGACCAGAAGAGGGAACGTGTCCAGCTTTTTGAGACGATTGGAGGATACGTTCCCTCTTTTCGAGCGCGCGCCGCTTCTGTTCCAATATCTGGGTGATCCGCAGAAACTCTCCCGTTCCCACAAAAACGTCAACTTCGGGCAATACTTCGCGCAACTCCTGGCCATAGCGCTGGGCTAAACAACCGGTCACGATGAGCTGCTTCTGGGCCGCTGTCTCCTTATAGGCCGCCAGGTCCAAGATCGTCTCAATCGACTCTTCCTTGGCCTCGTCAATAAAGCTGCACGTATTGACCATCAGGACCCCGGCCTGTTCCGGGTCGAGGCTCAGCGTGTAGCCCGCATCCGCCAGCAGGCCAAGCATGACCTCGCCGTCCACGAGATTTTTGGGACAGCCCAGATTCACCAGATACACGGTCCGGTCCGGCCCGGTCCGGTCCTTATTCATCATCTTTGCGGTCCTTACGCTGCTGCAAAAAACGCTGGAGTTCTTCGGCCATATCTTTGCCGTTGGCATGCCCATTACCGTTGCCGTGTCCGTTGCCGGCTTTGTCCTGGGCAGCGCTCTCCGTTTCCGGCCCCTCTTCCTGCTCCTGCTCTTCCAGCCGTTTGACATACGCAGCCAGGTTGGGATTGTCGGCAATCGCCTTTGCGACCTGGGCGTCAAACTCCGCCGCGCCCGTCACCAACTCGGTGGTATCCAGGGCGATGTGGAGAAAGGATTCGAGACGGCTGACCAGGGCGAGGGCGGCCTTGGGGTTTGGCGCCGCGGAAATATAGTGCGGCACGTTGGCCCAGAAACTGATGGAGGTCAGTCCTGCCTGACGGCAGGCATCATTCAGCACCCCGACGATGCCGGTTGGCCCCTCGTAGCGGGACGGGGTGAGCTGGAGTTGGGTTGCAATATCGGGGTCGCTGCTGAAGCCGACCACGCGTACCGGCCTGGAGTAGGCAACATCGGCCAAGAGCGCACCCAGGGTAATAACCAAGCCTACCCCACACTGCTTGGCAACATCCAGGCAGGCCGCCGAATATGCCTTCCAGCGCAGATTCGGCTCAATGCCCAGCCCGAGGACCATGTCGCGTTTGAGCGACGTAGCGTTGCTCGCAAAGAACTCGTTGGCCGGCCAGCGAATCTCCCGGTAGAGCCCGTCTCGCAGGCGCACCTGGGGCCGGACCTCGCTGAAATTATAGAATTCTTCAGGATCGATCGTGGCGAAACGCTGGGCCTGGAGTCGTTTGACAAGAAATTGCGTGGCATGCGTCGCCGCACTGCCGGCATCGTTCCAGCCGGCAAAGGCGACAATCAGGACGGGGTCGTTCAGTTCCGGAATTCGTTCAATTGTCAATGCGTTCATGGTTTCCCCCTAGAAAGAGTGAACAGGCTCAGCATCCCATACCTGTTGGAGAGCACGTTTACTCTTTGAGGCGCTCACCCCTTGGTCTCAGGCAAGGACGGAAAAAGGAAACGTATCCAGCCTCTGTGCCTGATTGGTGGACACGTTTCCTCTTTGCCGCAGGAGTGTACCTGCTTCCCGGATGATTGCCAAGAGATTGTGCTGGCCTCGCGACCCGGTTCACGGACCCGAGAACGGTCGAAACCGTTACTCGGCTGCCGCCGATTGTTGGAGCAGATAGGCTTCAATAAACTGATCGATATCGCCATCCAGAACCGCGTCGGTGTTCCCGACCTCCACGCCGGTGCGATGGTCTTTGACCATCCGGTAGGGATGGAGGACATAGGAGCGAATCTGGCTCCCCCAGGCAATATCCTTTTTACTTTTATGCAGGCCCTCCATCTTCTCCTTTTGTTTCTCCATCTCCAGCTCGTATAAACGGGCGCGGAGAATTTTCATCGCCATGGTGCGATTCCGATGTTGGGAACGTTCGTTCTGACACGCGACTACGATCCCACTCGGGAGGTGGGTCAGACGAATCGCTGAGTCGGTTTTGTTGACGTGCTGCCCCCCGGCTCCACTGGCCCGGTAGGTATCGACTCGCAAATCTTCGGACCGGATATCGACTTCAACGGTCTCATCAATATCCGGATAGACAAAGACAGACGCAAAGGAGGTATGCCGCCGAGCATTGGCGTCAAATGGGGAAATCCGCACCAGCCGATGAATGCCTGCCTCTGCCTGCAGATAGCCGTAGGCGTAGGTCCCCTCAACAGTAAAGGTTGCACTCTTTACTCCACCGCCTTCACCGAGCAGGTGTTCGGCCATCTCTACGGTATAGCTGCGGCGTTCCGCCCAGCGCAGATACAGGCGAAGGAGCATATCGGCCCAGTCTTGGGCCTCGAGGCCACCGGCACCAGGGTGGAGGCTGACAATCGCGCTCTGCGCGTCATGTTCTCCGCCCAGCATCCGCTGCAATTCGGCTCGGCTCACCGCTGCCTCAAGCTCGGGAACCGCCCGTTCTACCTCTTCAACCGCCTCGGCGTCACCAGCTTCGGCCAGTTCCAGAAAGATCAGCGCGTCAGATGCGGCCTGCGTCTGCTTTTTCCATTCCGTCACCGTGTCGAGTAGGCTTGCTCGCTCCTTGAGGATGGCCTGCGCTTTCTCCTGATCTTGCCAGAATCCGTCGGCCAGCGTTTGTTCTTCCAGTACGGCGGCCCGGGCTTCTTTATCCGGGATGTCAAAGATGCCTCCCAAGACTCTCAATACGTGCGCTCAGATCGTGTAGTTTTTCTCCGATTTCCGCGAGCATCTCCACCTCCTCCGTTTCGCTTTCCGAATGATGCGACTATCCCTGTGTAGCCTAGCATAACGAGCGTCCCCGCGACGCACAACGTCACAAACCAATCACCGTGCTGGGTGTAGAAAGAAGTCACGTGGGGCCAGGTAAGCTGATCGGCGATAAAGGTGGTCTCCAGGAGCGCTGTTTGGGCCTGAATCTGTCCATCGATATTCACGATGGCCGAAATCCCGGTATTCGCGGACCGCACCAGGGGCACTCGATTCTCGACGGCCCGCATGGCCTCCATGGCCAGATGTTGATAGGGCGCCGAGGTCTCTCCGAACCAGGCATCGTTGGTCACATTGATCAGTAGCCGCGCGCCGTTATGAACGAAGCGACGCGCCAGGTCAGGAAACACGCCCTCATAGCAGATAAGCACCCCAAAGGTCTCAAAAGAGTCATCGTCCCCAGCTTCGTCGTCCGCGTGGGGGTCGCGTTGACGCTTTAAGGGAAGAGAAAAAACGGTCGGCGTCGTCCCTGGCGCAAAGTCGCCTATCCCTTCCACGAATTTATCCAGGAAAAAGAGCACGCTGTCTTGAAAGGGAATATATTCGCCAAAAGGGGTGAGGATCATCTTGTCGTAATGCCCCAGGATCGTCGTGTCCGGAGACAGGAGATAGGCCCGGTTGAACAGCGTGAGATCCGTCTTATCGGTTCGAAAGGCAGGACTGCCAAACAGAATAGGGGTCTTGGTGTCCTGGGCGAGGTCCAGCAGCCGGCCGCGATAGGTCACATCAGATTGAAAGAAAAAGGGTACTGATGCCTCCGGCCAAATAACGAGGTCAACGGTTTGCTGTGTTATCTGGCGCGTGAGCTGCTCATAGCGAGCCAGGGTTACCTCTTGGTAATCGGGGTCCCATTTTTGATCCTGGGCGATATTCCCTTGGGCAATCCCAACATGCAGCGTATGGGTCGCAGGCAGCGCGGCCAACTGGCTGCGACGCCAGTTTCCCCAGCCCCACAGTCCGGTGATAATCAGGAGCAGGACCAGCAGCAAGCGACCGCGGCCCGGACGGGAAAAAGCGAGAAAGAGAACGATATTGCCCAAGATCACCAGCGCCGACAGCCCATAGACGCCGGTGTATTCGACAAACTGAATCAGGTTGAGGAAGTTGTACTGCGAATAGCCCAGACTGACCCAGGGAAACCCAATAAAAAAGAACGAGCGGACCCACTCCAGGGCAACCCAGAGCATCGGCCCAAACACCAGCAGCGACCAACCGCTGTTGTGCGGTCCGCTCTGGTGACAGACACTCAGGCCGACAGCAAAGACACCCGTGTATGCCGACAGAATGGCACACATCAGGAGCAGCGGACCGACGGCAATAATATGAGGGATATTGCTGTACAGGCCAATCGTATCGACGACCCAATACAGCGTACACAGATAAAAACCCATACCGGCAAGCCAGCCCAGGCCGAAAGCCCGGCGCAGCGTCTGCCCCTGCGTCAGCCAGAGCAGCGGGATAAAAGCCACCCAGGCCAGGATATTCCAATCGACTTTCGGGAAGGCCAGGGCAAGCAGAACACCACTCACGCCGGCGAGCAGAACGGGCCATACACGCTGCATACAGACCGCAGCCTAGCCTGACTCTCCCAGCCTGGAAAGGCCAACCGCTCTCCTCAGTATTCCAGCATGGGCCCAGGCTCAGCATCTTTCAGCGGCCGACATACAAGGATCAGCCGCGTTGCACCCCTTCCGCTTCAGCAGCCAGTCGAAGCTTCCGGTCCAGCGTCGCAAGGGGCCGCCGTTCGCGGACCGCAAGTTCAAGATAGAGCGAGTCGTACACGGTGAGACGGTGCTCCCGGGCCAATCGCAGCACCAGGGCGCTCAAGGTCTGCCCTCGTCACGCATCTGGAGTATTTCATCAATCGAGGCCCCTCCGAACTGTTCGCGCAGCTTTCGGATGTTCTTGGCAGCCTCGACGGCCCGGTAATGGTCCGGCGCCTCGGGCGGTACCAACCGAGCCACGGGACGCCCGCGTTTAGTGATGGTGATAGTCTCACCTTGCGCAACCGCATCGAGAAGAGCCGAGAGATTCGTTTTTGCCTCGAACGCGCCGACCTCCCGCATCCTGTGTCTCCTTGAAAAGAACTAGTTTGTTATCTACTCGCGGTCAGTTCGAGCCTTGGGAGTCAGCGAAACTTTGACTGCTCGACAAGAGTGGCAACAGCAGCCCAGCCGGACTCTCCCAGCCTGGAAAGGCCGCACCGGCCTTCTCATTATTCCAGCATAAGCCGGAATCCGGTATCTTTCGTCGGACTGGTCGAGATAAGGGAAAGGGAGTCTTTGAGAATGGCCAGAAACATGCAATGTCCACACTGCCGAAGAATGGTCCGGATCAAATGGCGGTTCAAGTGGAAATTGGCAGGAGTGGGCTTCGGTTCTGCGCTGGGCTGGGTGGTCGGGTCATTTGGACATCTTATTGACTATACTTTTGTCGGATTGAGCCTGACTCCCGGTACAGGTATGTTTCTGTTCGGGCTCGTCGGTTTTGCTGGCGGAATCAGAGCGGACAGCGCTGGAGTCTGCCCACACTGCTACAAGAAAATCAATGTGATGAAACTGAAATAGCGCTAGTCTGTTTATTTGATCAGCATTGCTGCTTCCTCTGCTTTTTCTTCCAATTCGTCTTTCACCATCCCAGCTATCCCGTTAATCGTTTCGTCAAATGCGGAGGCGTTTTTTCGCAGAGCGGTGGAGAGCTGGCGACGAAGCTCGCTCCGGTTTTCTCGCAATTTTTTCCGAACCTTTTCCTCGCTTGTCATCATCCATCGTAAGGGTTCTGGCATGTCGATGTCCCGCGCTATATCCATAGCGGCCTCCCTGCCGACAAACATGACGATAGCACCGATAATGAGCCCAAGAATCCATCCAATGGGACCGGACATCAAGAGTGCTGCTCCAGAGCCGCCAAGTAGAGTAGCGATAATAACGGCACCGATGGCCGCGGCTATAAGGCTGAGGTTATCCAAAGAATCAGTCGCCTCAATATCACTCGATGGCATTGCTCGCACATGGAGAGCATGATCAGAAAAATCTTGGGAAAGGCGAAGAGATGAGTCTGGAATGCCGGCTTTATCGCAGATTGGTGTAAAGAGATCATTGACTACTGGTCTTACACTGGTGTCGATCCAGTCCTTAATAACTTTCTCTCCCAGTTTTTTCGCTCCCGGTCCTTTCAGACTTTCGAGATACTGCTTGATGCGGCTTTCAGTTGCACTTTCCATCCCGTTCAGGGTGGAAATATGTCCATTTCTCCAATCTCTGAAGGCCGAAAGAATGATCCTCTCCAATTCGGGAACAAGAAAATCAACAATACCATCTATCAATTTCTTCAGGGAATCAGTTTGTATCGCCTTCTGAAGTTGCCCTGACTTGAGAACATGCCTAATTTCACTGCGGAACTGTTCCAGCTTGTTGCCTGTCCGACCTATCAGGGCGAGCCCCCGGGCGATGGTATACTGTGGATCCTTTCCTCGCTTGACTTTTGCTGAAGGGAACACCTCTTCACAGCACCTTAAGACGAAGGACATTCTGGAGGCTCCCCCTGTCAGCAGGATCATTTGCGGCGGGTCGTCAGCAGTTTGCTCCTGGGCGTTTTGCAATACTTTCCGAAAGGCATCCTGCCAGCCGAGATTGCGCAACTCTGCGTTGGGTTGTTGGAGGAATTCGCCGACCGGCGTGGATATGATTTCGTCCATGTCCCTATCCAGCAACTCCATGGAGAAGGGTATTGTCTTACCCTCGAACAAGATGCGCTCATCTAGATAGACAGGTTCCTCATCTGCTCTCTTAGTCTTGAAATATTTTTCTTTCAATTTGCGACAGTGTAGCAGGCAAACTGCCTCTAGGTAGGGGAACTCTTTGAACATTCTGGTGATATCGGCAGCATTGTCCTGAGCACTGCGCCATCTCTCGAAGATGATTCGGTCGATAATACCGGCTCCAAGTACGTTGCTTCCAAAGTCCTTAGGCGGCTTCACTTCCATGTTGACTATATGCGTAAAATCGGTCGTCGAAGAACCAATGTCCACAATAAGAACTGAACCTGACAATGTATCTACGGAGACTTTAAGCGAATCTCTGGCAGCCAGAAATGCCCCGCGAGATTCTTTTTCAACCTGTACCTGCTTCATGCCCGTATCACGTAAAAGGGCTGCATAAGCCGCTTGTGTTTGAGGGCCCCATCCTGAGGGACAGCCCACAATAAACAGGCTGTTGTTACCTCCTTCGATGTGTTTACCCTCTACCCACTGAGTGAGGATCTCCTGGACGAAAAGTTGTAGAGGTGTACGTATTTCAGGATCGTCGAGATTCGGGCTCTTGAACATGACCTGTAGGCTTTTCAGGTTCCTGCTTCGGTAAGCTTCTTCTCCGATCCGTACATTTCCCTCTCTGTCTTTGGCGACAGCGGTTATGGTCGGATCCTCATCTCCTTGAATTTCCAGAGGGTCTGGATCTTTTGTGGCGCCCAGCATTGTTATGGTTGCCACTGTTTCGGCGTGGCCAAGGTCAAAGCCAATGATTTCAGTAGGCGTTGCTGTCTGATTTTTCTTCATCGGAGTATATGTAGACATAATGCACAAATCTTCCTTTGCTAATGTATCTTTTTACGACGACGGTTTTCCCAGGGTGATGGGTAATGTTTTGTGCCAGATGTGTGGAACTCGTTACGGGGAGCTACGTATTTTCCGAAGCCTCAAGCACAATGCCACGCACTAATACCCGTCCTTCCGTACTGACCAGTGCGAGCTTCTGTGTCTGACGACGCTCACCCCCACCTGGCATAAAGCTGAAATGGGAATCGTTTTGTCCCTCCTGGTAGTCTTCAATCTGTATGTTTTGCTCAAGTAGTAAGCGTTTCAGGCTCCGTACTGTCTTCAGGGCAAACTCCGCGTCCTTGAATTGTGCAGCCTCCAAAAGGTTCTGAAAGAAATCAAGCAAGTCTCTTGATTCATGTATGGGGTTGGCCGGAAGCGGCTCCGGTTCGTCCGCCTCATCCTCAAAGGCCGTCTCCGCGGCTTTTATCATCTGCCTGAGTTGGCTGAGCACATCGTGCGCCTTGATGGCCACGACAGCTTGGGCACCATTTGCTTCGCCGAGAGGAGCATTTTCCTCGTCTGTCTGAGGTGTTTGTGACCAGAGATAAGGCAGCCACTTATCCGGATTGCGTAAAACCGATGGTGGCAGCGTGACGGCAACCAGCAACAACAGGATCAGCAGGACGGAAAACGCTCCGATAGCCAGGAGCCCACCCAGGAGCAGGACGAAGAGGACTATCTGTGCCGCTTTTTTGAGTGTGCCCTTTTGTGTATCTCCATCGACCGGCCTGCTGTCTGGTTGATACGGACGAGATAACTTTGCGGAAGGGACGACTAATAGCGAGGAAGCAGCTTGCAACAGGTCAACGAGAAACCCGAGACGGCGACTCTCGTTCAATGTCAGGTCGGTATTTTTTTCCTTATACTTGGCTGGAAGCCTACCAAAAAAATCTCGGATTATACGCACAGCCTTTTCAGGAGGACCATCCCCAATCCTCTCAGAGAGGTGCCGCCTCTCTTTGTCAAAAATATCTACCAGGATACCCATACAAAAACGCCTCCTGTTGGCAGTGTCTCAGTTTGGTAGTGACTCATGTTGAAAAAGTTTGGCCAGTAAAGATGGAGCAGTCCGCCCCTCCACATCCCCCCTCAGGGATCGAATCCTCTGCTCGGCTCCCGGACACTACGCTGACACGCGTATGGAGGGCCACTGGCCTTCCCTACACGACTGTGGCTCATCTGTCCCTAGTAAAATTACTAGGCTGGCCGTTCCCGCTCCGGCTTTGCTCCTGTCCTCGGCGCTCAAGGCGTGAGCGGGCATACCTCTACTCCCCAAAAGCGCTCGGTGGGGGAAGAGCGGGACGAACACTGCGGTGAAAGGAATTCAAAGGGAGATACTACCCAACAGGGCCTTCAGCTCACGCTCTTTTCGGCGCATGCGGACGGCTTCGCTGTCCGAGGCTTCGTGGTCGTAGCCTAGCAGGTGCAGAATGCCGTGAATGAGCAGGGCGCGCAGCTCGTCGGCAAAGGCGCGCTTGCGCTGCCGGGCCTGCCGACGGGCAGTGTCAACCGAGATGACTACATCGCCCAAAAGAGTCGGACAATGTTCATCGGCCAGCGGAAACGACAACACGTCCGTTGGCCGGTCTTTGTGCCGATACTGCCGATTCAGCTCATGGATGGTCTGATCCGTCACGAAGGCCAGGCTCAGCTCGGCCTGTTTCACTTTCAGGTGACGCAGGATCGTTTGACTCCAGCGTCGGATCTGGAGCCGACTCAGACCCGGCACTGTGCCGCTGATGTCTACGCTCAGGCCGGGCCTGGAGACGGCTGCGACGGAGGGCGCGGCTTTCCTGGTTGCGGCGCTCTTGGGCTTCTTGGGCGCGTTCATAGGCGGTAATCACATCCTGGACAAGACGATGGCGGACCACGTCCTTTTCCGTAAAAAGCGTAAATTGGATCCCGTCGATATCGCGCAGAATGTGCCGAGCCTCTTTTAAGCCTGAGCGGGTTCCGGCGGGCAGGTCGATCTGGGTGATATCGCCGGTAATCACGGCTTTCGACCCGTAGCCCAGCCGGGTCAGAAACATTTTCATTTGCTCACGGGTCGTATTCTGTGCTTCGTCCAATATGACAAAGGAATCATTCAGCGTCCGGCCGCGCATGAAGGCCAGCGGAGCCACCTCAATCACGCCGCGCTCAATCATTTTTTGCGCGCGGCCAAAGTCAACCATATCGTGCAAGGCGTCGTACAGAGGCCGTAGATAGGGATTGATCTTTTCGGCCAGATCGCCCGGCAGAAAGCCCAGCTTCTCCCCGGCCTCGACGGCGGGCCGGGTGAGAACGACCCGACTCACTTTCCGCTTCATCAGCTCGGCCACCGCTACGGCCATGGCCAGATACGTCTTCCCTGTGCCAGCCGGCCCGATACCAAACACAATATCGTAGTTGCGAATGGCATCGATGTAGGCTTTCTGGGCAAGACTTTTGGGAGTAATGGTTCGGCGGTTGGACGACACATAGACCGTGTCGAGAAAAATATCCTGCAAATTCGCCGTGTGGTCACGGCTGAGGATGCGGACCGCGTAATCCACATCACTCGGATAGACGGGATAGCCGCGTTGGATGAGGTCGTACAGTTGGGTCGCCACCCGCCCCGCCAGGTCGCGCTGGGGCTCGTCTCCGGCAATGATCAGGGCGTTTCCTGAGGCTGAGATTTTTACGCCGAGCGCGCTCTCCAGGCCGCGCAGATGCGCGTCGTGTTGACCGAGGAGATCGCGTAAAAAGCGCTGATTGCCAAACTCGATATGCGATGTTTCTGCTGTCGTCTGTCCTACTTCAGCCAAGCAGCCTCCGTCGAATTTGAGATTCTACCGAATCACTCGGACTTTCTTAGAGGGGTCAGGACCTTTTTCAATCAGCTCATACACCTTTTGGAGGGCTTCATCCAGGCGCGTCGGATCTTTTCCTCCGGCTTGGGCGAAATCGGGTCGCCCACCTCCACCTCCGCCGACCAGCGGGGCGATCTCTTTGATAATCTTTCCCGCATGATACTGCTGCACCAAATCCTTACTCACTGCGGCGAGGAGCGACACTTTCGCCCCGTTCGTTGCCCCAAGGACGACAACTGCAGGCTGGTGTTTATCACGCAGCGTATCCGCCATCTCTCGGAGGGCCTTCTGATCTACACCCTCGACCCGACTGGCGATGACATTGACCCCGTTGGTCTGACGGACTTGGGAGGTAATCGCGTCGCTCTGCGAGCCGGCGAGTTGACCCTGAAGCTGGTCGAGCTGTTTTTCAAGCTCGTGTTGTCGGCTCAGCAATTTTTCCAAGCGTTCGAGCGCGTCCTCCTCAGATCCCTTCAGAATGCGGCCCATATCCTTGAGCACGCGCTCGCGTTGACGCACCCAGTCGAGGGCGCCCTCGCCCGTGACTGCTTCAACCCGCCGGATACCGGACGCCACGCCTGTCTCGGCCTTAAATCTGAACAGCCCCACATCTCCGGTTCGGCTCACATGGGTTCCACCACACAGTTCGGTTGAGAAATCTCCCATCCGTAGCACCCGCACGATCTCGCCGTATTTCTCGCCAAAGAAGGCCAACGCTCCCTTTTGGATCGCGTCGGTAAAGGACATTTCCTCACTCGTCACTGCGGCATTTTCCCGAATATGGTGGTTCACCAGGTTTTCGATTTCATCCAGGACGTCGTCCTTAACCGGACTGGTATGGGTAAAGTCGAAACGGAGCCGGTCCGGGGTGACCAGGGAGCCGGCCTGCCGGACATGGGAGCCTAAAATCTCACGCAGCGCGGAATGCATGACATGCGTGGCGGAATGGTTCAAACGAATGGCCTCGCGCCGCGGGGCGTCAATGCTGAGATGCACGATATCCCCGGTCTTCACCGCACCCTGCATCACCCGGCCTTTATGCACAATGAGTGAAGGCTGCGGTTTGAGCGTATCCAGCACCTCGATGAGATCGCCACGGCTCGTCCGTATCGTCCCCGCATCCCCCACCTGTCCGCCAGATTCGCCATAAAAAGGCGTCTCGGCCGTGATCAGATCAACCACTTCCCCTTCGCCTACTGCGTCTGTTCGGAGCTGTCCGTCCACCAGCAGCATGCGCACCTCGGATTCGTGCTCGGCCTGGCGGTCGCCAACGAAACTGGAGCGTACATCCGAATCGGAGAGCCCGGTGCTGATAGAGACCGACCCCTTTTGTCCCTCACGCGCGCGCGTCCGCTGCTCTTCCATGGCCTTCTGAAATTCATCACGGTCAACGCTGAAGCCTTCGGACGACAGAAAATCCTCGGTCATATCCAGCGGGAAGCCGTAGGTATCGTACAAACGAAAGGCAGTTTCGCCGGACAGGATCGTGGCGTTACGCTGACGCAGATCGTGGATTTCTTGTTCGAGCAGGGCCAAACCCTTGTCCAGAGTGTCCGAAAAACGGGTCTCCTCATTGTGTATGACCTCAGTCAGATAGTCCCGACGTTCAACCAACTCGGGGTAGGCCGCGCCCAGGAGCTGTACCACGCTCCCGGCGACCTGAGAGAAAAACGGCCCCTCAAAGCCAAGAAGTCGCCCGTGGCGTAAGGCGCGGCGCATAATCCGCCGTAATACATAGCCTCGCCCTTCGTTTGTCGGCACCACGCCATCGGTAATGGCAAAGGCTGCCGTGCGTGCATGGTCGGCAATTACCCGAAACGACACGTCCTGTTCACTCGTATCGCCGTAGCGCTTATCGCCCAACCCCTCGGCAAAGGTAATGATGTCGCGCAGCAGGTCGGAGTCATAATTGCCCGGCACGTCCTGGAGAACGGAGACAATGCGCTCCAGGCCCATACCCGTATCGACGTGCGTTTCGGGCAGATCGTCCAGGGATTGGTCCGCATCCCGGTTGTATTGGATAAACACCAGATTCCATAACTCGATATAACGCGCACAGCCGGCGTTGACCGCACAGCTATGGCCTGGTGTATTGGCCAACGCGCAGGCCTGCGGGCCACGGTCAATGTGGATTTCCGAGCACGGTCCGCAGGGGCCCGTCTCGCCCATTTCCCAGAAATTGTCCTTTTCGGCAAAACGCAGGATCTGTTGCGGATTGATGTCGGTCTGTGTCCGCCACCACTCGTCCGCTTCGTCGTCCGTCGTATACACCGTCGCCCAGAGTTTCTGCTTGGGGAGTTTCCAGACCTCGGTCAGCAATTCCCAGGCCCAGCGGATGGCTTCCTGTTTGTAGTAATCGCCAAACGACCAGTTCCCCAGCATCTCGAAGAAGGTGTGGTGGTAGGTATCGCGGCCTACTTCTTCCAGATCGTTATGCTTACCGGAGACGCGCAAACATTTTTGGGAATCGACCACCCGCCGGTGGACCGGCCGCTCGATCCCGAGAAAGATATTCTTGAACGGCACCATGCCGGCATTGGTAAACAGCAGCGTCGGATCATTGGCCGGAATCAAAGACGCACTCGGGACAACCTGATGGCCCCGGTCGGCAAAAAATTGCAGGAAGCTGTCGCGTATCTCGTTCCCTGTCATGGCGGCTACTCTTTCCATTGGCTAGTCGTCGGACGCCTCTCTTCCTAGCACGCTTGCGGCAACACTGGCAGAGTATCCTCGTCGCAATAATAATCGATACGCGCGGGCGCGCGTCCTGGGCTCTTCAAGTGCAGCAGGGGGGAAACGGCGCTGCACAAGTCGCCGAGCGACCTCGATATCCGTCTGCTCTAGCCGCTCGCTCAGCGCCGTTGCAATCACGTCTTCCGTGAGTCCTCTTTGCTTGAGTTTGGCCCGCACACCGCGCGGGCCAAAGCCTTGGTTTTGAAACCGTTCGGCAAGACCACGGGCCAGCCGCGCATCGTCCAGATGGCCGCGCGCTTGCAGCGCTTCAACCGTAGCGCTCGCGTCCTGCGACGTGAATCCCTTGGCTCGTAATTTCTCGCTTAGACGCACCGCGCTATAGTCTCCCCGCGCGAGCAGACTATAGGCATAGTTCAGAGGTGTCTGAGAGGAACAAGCGTGATTCATAGGTGGAAGCTAGGCTTTCTCAGCAACCTCTTCCACTGGTCCCGCTTCCGCTGTGGATTGAAGAGTACCGAGACCGAACTTCTCGCGAACCTGGCGCTCTATCATGGCTGCGATCTCGGGATTTTCTCGCAGATATGCCTTGGCGTTCTCTCGGCCCTGGCCAATGCGATCTTCAGAAAAAGAGTACCAGGCTCCAGCCTTTTCAACGATATTCTGGTCCACGCCGATGTCGATCAGCTCGCCCTCTTTGGAGATCCCGGTCCCGTATAAAATATCGAATTCCGCCAGCTTGAAGGGCGGCGCGACTTTATTTTTGACCACTTTGACTCGGGTGTGATTCCCAACCACTTGATCGCCTTGTTTAACTGCGCCCGTGCGGCGAATGTCCATGCGGACGGAAGCGTAGAATTTGAGGGCATTGCCGCCGGTTGTTGTCTCGGGACTGCCGAACATGACGCCGATCTTCATCCGAATTTGATTGATGAAGACGACCAAGGTGTGCGAACGTGAAATCGTACTGACGAGTTTCCGCAGCGCTTGCGACATGAGTCTGGCCTGCAGGCCCATCTGCGGCTCACCCATATCGCCCTCGAGTTCGGCGCGGGGAACCAGAGCCGCAACAGAGTCAACTACAATAACATCCAGCGCGCCGCTTCTGACTAGCGTATCCGTGATTTCGAGCGCTTGCTCGCCATGGTCGGGCTGAGAGAGCAATAGCTCTTCAACATTGACTCCAAGTTTCTTGGCATAACCCATGTCCAGGGCGTGTTCCGCGTCAATATAGGCGCATGAGCCACCTGCTTTTTGCGCCTGAGCAACGACGTGCAGGGCCAGCGTGGTTTTCCCGGATGATTCGGGTCCGTAGATTTCGACCACCCGTCCGCGCGGCAGGCCGCCAATGCCAAGGGCGAGGTCCAAACCCAGCGAGCCGGTCGAAATCGAAGGGATATTGTGCCCTATAGCGTCCTCGCCGAGCTTCATGATCGAGCCTTTGCCAAACTGCTTTTCGATCTGACTGACCGCTAAGTCCAACGCTCGTTCACGATCTCTGTCCTCTGCCATCTGTACACTCCTTGCTGTTGTGGACGGTGGATTGCTATCTTTTCAGGTCAGCAACGCCGAGGGTTGTATAGACCGCCCCACCTGGTTCAAGATCACTCCGGTACAACGTCACGGTATCGATAAGGCTCTCACCAAAATCGTATTGCAGATATTCCTTGACTCGTTCCAGTACGTGGTTCCAGCCACGCTGGGAGCGAACCCGGCCCAGGGTAATATGCGGACGAAACGCGCGGCCCTCGGGCGGAAAGCCGCAGGAGCCAAGAGCCGACTCAATTGTCGCATGCAGCTCTTGGAGTCCGCCACCGGTCAGACGTGCCCACAGCACCCGCGGGCGGGTGAGTGAAGGAAACGCACCGAGCCCCTGCATGCGGACTCGGAACTGCGCTTGGTGTCTCACGGCTGCTCGCAGTGCGGTCAGGATGGGTACAACCCGACCTGGCTCGATATTGCCAAGAAATCGAAACGTTAGATGAAATCCCTGCGGTTTGATCCAGCGGATATCACCTTTCGCCTTTTGGAGGGCGGACTGGACTTTTGTCATTTCTTCGCCTACTGAAGAAGCCAGATTAGCTGCGATGAAGGCGCGAATCAACACGGGCCCGGCTCTTTCCCTAGCGACGGATAAACCCTGATTCCGCAATCGGAATTTCAAGAAGCGCGCGCCGCACCCAGTCGAGGCACAACTGAGAGGTCAGGGTTTTGATCCACTCCCGGTTGCCCCAGAGCTTATACTGCCGCGACACCAGCGTTCCCTCTCTAGCAAGCGCTAGACAGGCGGTCCCAACCGGCTTGTCCGGCGTGCCGCCGTCCGGTCCGGCAATGCCGGTGACCGCGACACCAATATCGGCACCCAGACGAGTGCGGACGCCGCTGGCCATTTCCCTGACGGTCTCCTCACTAACCGCGCCGTGCTGACTCAGGGTGTTGGGATTAACATGAAGCAGTTGGGTTTTTGCAGTGTCCGAATAGGCAATGATACTGCCCAGGAAATAGTCCGAGCTGCCCGGCACATTCGTCAGGCGATGGCTGCTCAATCCCCCCGAGCACGCCTCGGCAAAGCCAACTGTTTTTCCCTGATCTCTGAGGAGTTGCCCCACCACACCTTCCATGCTGACATCACCCTCGCCGTAGACGTACGCACCGATTTTCTCCCGCAGCCGTTGTGCCAGCCCTTCGACCCGCCGCTCAACCTCACCGGCCTTCCCCCGGACAGTCACGCGCATGGAAATTTGAGGGAAGTTGGCCCGAAAGGCCAGCTTCCCTTCGTCTTCGGCAATCACGCCGGACACCAGTTCGTCCAGTCCGGACTCACTAATGCCGAAGGTCTGAAACGTCCGGGTCAGAAAGACATCGCCCCCACCCCGCATTTCACCAATCCAGGGCAGGACGCTTTCTTCCATCATGGGTTTCATCTCGCGCGGGACACCCGGCAGGACGATCAGATGCTTCCGACCGTGCGGTGTCTCCAGCTCCAGGCGGTAGCCTGGCGCCGTCCCGAGATGATTGGGGATAATGGTCGCTCCGGCGGGGAACTGCGCCTGCTTGAGATTATTCTCCGGCATGGTGCGGTTCAGCGAGGCAAAAATCCGTCGGATATTCTCAGCGACTTCTTCGGAGAAGGTCAGCTCGACTCCGGCAACCTTGGCAACCAGTTCAGTTGTAAGGTCATCAGCCGTGGGCCCAATGCCGCCGGTAGAAATAATCACGTCGGCGTGAACCATGGCCTGCTCCCAGGCCCATATAATCCGGTCCGAAACGTCCCCGACCGTGACAATCGAGGCCACGTCCAAGCCAGCTTCAATCAGCTTATCCGCAATATAGTTGGAGTTCGTATCAACGACTTTGCCGGTCGTGATTTCATCCCCCGTGCTCAGAATAGCGGCCCGTTCGATCATAATCGTCCCCTCACGCAGAAAAGATGCATATAGCGCCAGCGAAGGACCGAGCGTATCAAACAGGTCGGAGAGAAAAAAGGCGAGCGACGGGAGCCCTGATACGGGTCATCCCTCACGTGGACGGACGGAACAGTTTCTATCCTAACTGTTTCTCCAATTCAGGCCGAAAATCCGGGTGAGCGATATGGATGAGGGCTTCGGCCCGCCCGCGGAGGTCTTTGCCCTTCATGCGGGCGATACCGTATTCGGTCACGATATAGTCGGTACAAAAGCGAGGCGTCGTGACAACGGCGCCGCTGGCTAGGCTGGCCACGATTTTGGAGCGCTTGCCGTCTTCGGTTGTTGACGGCAGCGCAATAATGGACACGCCATCCGCGGCCAGCGCCGCGGCTTCCACATAGTCGAGGCTGCCGCCGACGCCGCTGATCTGCACCGGTCCAATGGTCTCGCCATTGCTCTGCCCGTGCAGGTCGATCTCCACGGCAGAATTGATGGAGACGAAACGCGGCAGTTTTGCCAACTCCAGAATATTGTGGGTGACATCGACGGTCGCCATTTCTATGAGCGGGTTGCGACCACAAAAATCAAAGAACTCCTGGTCTCCGGCAAGCTCGCCGGTGAGGATCTTTGGAGTGTGTTTCACCTGGTCAATAAACTGGACCAACCCCTGAGACAACATGCCTGAGTAGAGGTTCACCCCTCGTTTGTCCGCCAGTCGGCCCAGAACCGCATCGGGGACGGAACCTATACCGAGCTGCACCCAGGCCAGGTCAGGAACCAGGTCAAGGACATAGTCAACAATTTTGGCGTCGCGCTCGCTTTGGTGTGGGGTGCGATAGGTCCCGAGTGGTTCGGAAGACTCCAGGGCGAAATCGATTTTCTCAACCGGCACCCGGCTCTTGCCATGCGTTACCGGCATATTGGTATTCATCTCGGCGATCACCATTTTCGCGCTGTCGATAAAGTCTTGATAGATACTGACCGAAATACCCAGACTGACCGTTCCGTCCTGGTCGGGTGGTGAGACCTGGGTCACGACAACATCCGGCTTGATGATGCCGTTCTTATTCACAATGCTGGTGATCTCGCTAAACCGCATGGGGGCAAAGCCGACCTTGCGTGGGTCGTTTTCTTTGAACAAGCGCCGAAGCTGGGGAGCAGCCTGCCAAGTCACATAGCGAAAATTCGTCCCCAATCCCTTCTCCAGAAAGGGATATTTCCCAAACGCCAGCCCGGAATACACGGTCAGGTTGCTGAATCGCTCGACCTCGTGCTGGAAAGCCGTATAGAAAGTCGTCGGTTCGACACAGCTATGGGGAAAAATCGCAATGCTGCCGTCGGGGATGGCTTGTACGGCTTCGTTCGGGGTAACAATTTTCATGGCAGCCTTTCGCCCTCAGGGTACGACTTCGTATTTGATTCCCTCGCCACGCTGCATCCGACCAAACGCCTGGCAGAGGTCAACCAGGGGGTAGCGACCACTGATCAGGTACTCGGTCGGAATCTGTCCGGATACGAGCAGTTCAGACGCTTGACGCACGGCGGCCGGGTTAAAGTGAAAGGGGCTCGACAAACGGACTTGATCATAGTGCAGCCGGGTCGCGTCCAACGAAACCTTGGTCCCCTGCGGACAGCCGCCAAAGAGAATGACCTGGCCGCCGGGACGGGCAAAGAACAGAGATTCTTCCCAGACGCTCGGCTGGGCCGTACACTCGATGACCAAGTCGGCCCCGTGACCGCCAGTGGCCTCCAGGACGGCTGCCCGAGCTTCCTCGGCCGGACGGGCAATCACACGGTCCGCGCCAAGTTCGCCCGCAACTCTGGCACGGTCCGGATTCCGGGCCACCATATAGACCCGCTCCAGACCCAGCATTTTCAAGAGGATGAGATGCAGCAGACCAAAGCCACCCGCGCCAATGATCACCGCCGTATCTTCAGGCGTGAACGCCACCTGCTGTAATCCAAAGACCACACATGAGACCGGCTCCAACAGCGCTGCTTCGACAAAAGGCAGGCTTTTGGGCTTGGGGAACATATTGGAGCGGACAATCCGACCGGGCAGGCTGACATATTCGGCATAGCCGCCAAAGGCCATGGTCGCCATGAGCGACGTACACAGGTTTTCCTGGTCACGCCGACAATAAAAACAGCTCCCGCACGGGCCGGTTGGCGCGAGCATGACCTCATCGCCCTCGCGGAAGTTTGTGACCTGCGATCCGTGTGCGGCAATCGTTCCGGAGTATTCGTGGCCAAAACGGATCGGTGGAGGCATCTTGGGATGGCCCCGCAAAAAGGCCTTGAGGTCCGTTCCGCAGGTCAGGGCAGACTCAACCTTCAGCACGACATCTTCGGGACCTGGCTCCGGTACGGGTAATTCCTGACAGGCAATCTTCCCTGGGCCAAGCAATAACATCGCCTGCATAGTCGTCACTTCCTTTTCCTCGCTGCAAAGAGGAAACAGGTCCAGCTTTTGTGAATGATTGGAGGGCATGCTTCCTCTTTTCACCAGAGCAAGGGGCGGACATGAAAATGATAATGATCCGGAATCTGCCGCATATTGTGGTCGAACATCCACTTCGGGAATTTTCCGGTATACTTTTGTTCGGCCACGAGATTGAGGGCATTTTCCATAAACGCCACCTCTTCCGGACGCACATCAACGCGGTGCTCACCAAGGACTGCGATGGGCACCTCACAGGAGTCGCAGTCGAGAATGGTGAAACGCAAAGGCGCGTAAAACTCGGCATACCATTGCGTATAATGGGCCATCTCACACAGATCGCATATCCGACCCGTTGGCATGGTTCCCACTGGGGAGGGTTGAGAGTCGAACGACCGGATGTTGCCGCTCTGTTGCTGCGTGCTCACAAAATTCAGGACCCTCTCCATATACGCCAGGTCTGCTGCACTGATATCATCCAGCGGGGTCTCTACCGTCACCGTCGGCGGGACTCCAGCTTCTCGGCCAACGAGAGTAAAAGCGAGTGGATAGTGAAATAGTACGAGCGGCGGTGTTTCCCTCTCAGGGACGCCTTGTGAGAGCCAAACTGGATGGTCAGCCACTGGTTGTCCTTCCTGTACACTATCTTTCGATCACGCCGACGGCGCCCTCCTTCTTTGAGTTTGAGCGTGGGTCGACCTAATGGGCTATATTACGGGGCGGGCAGCCGAAGATCAACCTGACCGAGCGGTCAGCCCAAATTTTCTCACTGAGTATGAGGCTTGTATGAGTGTACAAAAGGCTCGCTACTCCGCGGTCGAAGCTATTGACGATATCCAGGACGGAGCGAGTATTCTGATAGGCGGGTTTGGCGTGCTCCAGGGATGGCCGCATGAATTGCTCTTTGCCCTACGAGATAGCGGCGTGAGCGACCTCACCATTATCTGCAATTCTCCTGGATTTGGACCACTGTCTCCTCAAATTCTGGCTGAAAACGGCCAGGTCTCGAAACTGATCGCCTCTTTCGGTGGCTATGCCTACCGCACAACGCCGCTGTCCGAGCAAATTGGACGGGGCGAAGTTGCCTTTGAAATAGTGCCCCAGGGCACCTTGGTCGAGCGCATTCGTGCTGCGGGAGCGGGGATTCCCGCTTTTTTCACCCCCACCGGGGTTGGAACGGTTGTCGAGCAGGGGAAAGAGAAGCGGACCTTTGAGGGCCGGGAGTATCTCATGGAAACCGCGCTCCACGCCGACTTCGCTCTCATTCGAGCGGATAAGGCGGATACGGCCGGGAATCTGATCTACCGCGGCACGGCGCGTAATTTCAACCCTCCGTTCGCTTCTGCGGCTGCGGTCACCATCGCTGAGGTCGATGAAATTATCGAGCCGGGGAGGCTTGATCCAGAGGCGATTGCTACCCCAGGCATATTTGTGAACCGGCTTGTACTGCGTGAAAAACCGCTCGACCGTGAGCGCGTGTTCGAACTCATGCGGACACAAGGTCGGACGATCAAAACAGCGGAAGGTGCTGGACAGATAAGCGGCCTGACGCCGGAGCTCATGGCGCTGCGCGCGGCGCGCCTCCTGGAGCCTGGCCAGTATGTGAATCTCGGTATTGGCCTGCCAACTCTGGTCTCGGATTTTATTGCCGACGACGTGACGCTTCACGCCGAGAACGGGGTGCTGGGCTATGGTCCGCTTGCCACGGCGGGGGAAGAGGATGTTGATCTGTATAATGCCAGTTCTCAATTGGTGACGCTGCAACCAGGAGCCAGTTTCTTTGATAGTACAGAGGCGTTTGCCATGGCCCGCGGGGGACATATAGACACGGTCATACTCGGGGGCTTTCAGGTCGCGGCAAACGGCGACCTGGCAAACTGGAAAGCCCCGCATATGCAGGCCGGCTCAATTGGGGGAGCCATGGACCTTGCTGCCGGAGCACGCCGGCTGCTTGTTGTGATGCAGCACACCACAAAGGCAGGTGAACCAAAACTGCTCCCCAAGTGTACCTATCCGCTCACCACCCGTGAGTGTGTCTCGTGGGTGCTGACAAATCTGGCCTTGATTCAGGTGACCTCCCAGGGCTTTGTCTTAAAAGAGTTTGCGCCGGGGGTCACTCCCGACGCAGTACGGGCAGCGACGGCCGCGCCACTCCATATTGCGGAAGATGCCAGAGAGATGGAGTTTTGACCTGGAGAACAAGGCGGTGGTGAGCGGGAGCGCCATTCTGCACTGATCGTGCTAGTCTCTATTAAACGATAACATGGGGTGGAAGCGAAATCGACCGTGACAGTTCAAGGACAGACGAACTTATTCTCCAGAGACTCCTCGCAGAGAGAGCCCTCACTCGGCCGAGGGATAGAGCGCCAATTTGATGTCGCCTTCGTCTCTGGCCTCGCGTTGAGAGAAAAGCAGGTTCAACAAAACTACCGGCCGATTATCGCCGTTCATAAGTGGTTTGCGCGGCGACCCGGCACCCTCTTTCGTGCGCTTTTATTATCCGAATTTGTAGAAGGCCCTCTCAAAGAGACCTTTTACGAGTCTCACGACCTGGCAGGTATACAGATCGCCGACCCCTTCATGGGAGGAGGCACTCCCCTTCTTGAGGCGAATCGGCTGGGGTGTAGTGTCCTCGGTTACGACATCAACCCGATGGCCTATTGGGTTGTCAAACAGGAAATAGAGGAACTCGATCTGCGCAAATACCGGGAAGCTGCTGCTGAAATAGAACAGCAGCTGGAGAATGAAATAGGAGATTTTTACAAAACGGAGTGTACTCTTTGCGGGAAACGAGACGCCGCCGTAAAATATTTCCTCTGGGTGAAGACGCACCGGTGTGAGAACTGTACACGGGTGTTTGATCTCTTTCCCGGCTACCTCTTAGCCGAAAATCGTCGGCATCCGAAGAATGTCCTGCTCTGTCCCTCGTGTGGAGAGCTAAACGAGACGGAAGAGAGAAATGACCCTGGAATCTGCTCCTGGTGCCGGACTCCTCTTATCCTGAAAGGACCGGCCGCTCGGAGTCATTGCGCCTGTCCGGACTGTGGGACTGAGAACACCTACCCGCACAAATCCGAGGGTCCGCCTCAGCACCGCATGTTTGCCATCGAGTACCACTGCTCACATTGCAGACCCCGTCACCGGGGACGTTTTTTTAAGAAAGCGGACGCCACCGACCTCGCTAGATATCGGTCGGCAGAAAGAGTCCTCCTGAACGGCAAAACAGCGTACATCCCAGATAATCACATACCGGCGGGAGATGAGACGAGCCGCCTCCATCGCTGGGGATATACTCGCTACAGAGAGATGTTTAACGACCGGCAACTGCTCGGCCTTGAATTGACCTGTCGCGCGATTGCCCGGCAGGAAGATCAACGCATCAGAGAGGCGTTATCCACCAACCTCTCAGACTTACTCCGCTATCAAAATATGCTCTGTCGTTATGATACCTATGCCCTCAAATCTCTTGATATCTTTTCGGTGCACGGTTTTCCCGTGGGGCTGATCTCTTGCGAATCCAATTTTCTCGGCCTCATGAAAAAGAATGCACGGATCAATATTGGAAGTGGGGGGTGGTCCAATATTGTCGAGAAATTTTTCAAGGCCAAGCAGTATTGCGAGCAGCCTTTCGAGGTGATTCGTCAAAACGGCCGGAAGAGCCAGATTCCTATTACTGACGAGTGGATTGGAAAAAAACGAGAGGGCAAGCGGAGCCGGACTGTCGATTTATACTGTGCGAGTTCGACACGGCTGGACCTTCCTCCTCAATCCCTTGATGCGGTTTTTACAGACCCCCCGTATTTTGCCAATGTTCAATACGCTGAACTGATGGACTTCTGCTATGTCTGGCTCCGTCGTCTCGTGACCAGTAAAATTTTTCAGAGTCAGACAACACGACACGGCAGCGAATTGACAGGGAATACCACCATGGAACGAGACCTGGGCCACTTCACCGAAGGGCTCGCGTCAGTCTGGTCTCGTATGGCGGTAGCCCTGAAACCAGGAGCACCACTGGCGTTTACCTACCACCACAACACGCTTGAAGCGTATTACCCGCTTTCAGTGGCGATTCTTGATGCCGGCCTGGTGTGTTCCGCCTCTTTAGCCTGTCCGGCTGAAATGGGTGCTTCGATTCATATCAGCGGAACGGGGTCTTCAATTGTTGACACCGTTTTTGTCTGTCGCTCAACTGGGCGTATCTCCCGACGCACCCTTGTTTCAACCCCTCAGGAGATTGCCGGTTTAGTCGAAGATGACCTGGAACAACTCATAAACGGTGGCCACAAACCGACTCGCGGCGATGCCCGGTGCATTGCCTATGGGCACCTGATTCGCCTCGCTATCTGGCATATCCGCAAGACATGGAAAAAAGAGGAAAAGACCGGAGAGAAGTTACAGCGCATCTCTCAGGCAGTGCGAGAGCTTGGAGGGATAGAGCAGGTTGAACACTATCTCCCGGCCAATCTCTCTCCCATTTCAGGGAAACGGACAGTCCAAGTGAAGGAAGCTGAGAGTCCTCCATATGAAGTATCCTTTTGAGGTTTCTCTTGATGAGATTGAAGCCAATCCGGAGCCCTATATCGATGCTGTTTTTTCAAGCTTGGAGTCGGAGTTTCTCATCCTCCCCAAAGGGGACGATTTCCTCGACTATCCACAGTTTGAGCGGGCGTACGAGATGCTCAAAAGAGCGACCAACGGTTTCGACCATCTCCAGAACGAAACGGTTTTGGCAACCGTCCATCAGCTTCCTCTAACGCTCACTGTTTTACGGACCATGCTCGGCTTTACGCCGCCGGAGTGGGCCTATGTGGCAGCGCGGCGAACAGGAATCGAGATTTCTCAGAACTTTGCGAGGAGTATTGACCGGAAAATCCGTGCAAATCCCTTCTCACCGCTCCGCCTGACGACAATTACGGCGCCTCGTGTTGAAGCCCTTGTGACCGTTGCATGTGAACTCCTCAGTATTCCCGCCCCTCAAACGGAAGAGGATAAGATCCACCGCTTGCAGAAGGCTGATTCTCAAGAGGGTTTAATCACCATCCGAAGTTTATCCCGATTGGGAGTCCCGTATGCGATGTTGCTGTACGAACGTTTTCTAGGCCGCCCGTTCGCAGGACATCGCGACTCGGTTTCTGAGTTGGTCGGCAACCTTCTCGAATCAGCGATCGCAAAAGTCTTGGATCAGTATGGGATAGACCCCCGGCAGCCGAAACGAGCAGAGAAGATAGCTGGTTTTGATCAAACGCCGGACTTCATCATTCCCGATGAGTACAATCCGCAAGTCGTTATTGAAGCCAAAGTGACAGAAGACGATGGAACCGCTCGGGATAAAGTCACTCGGGTGCAACACCTCGATACTATCAGCAGACAGGGCAGCCCGAGCGGCCGACCCAGGTTTGAGGTCATCGCCTGTATCGCCGGAAGAGGCTTTGGGGTCAGGCGGGAAGATATGAAGAAATTACTCTTAGCGACCCGAGGAAAAGTCTTTACGCTCCAAACACTGGGCCGGCTTGTCACGCAGACCCGGCTCGACGAGTTTCGGACTCGCTAGAAGCGACTCACCGGACTTCGACCAGTCCGTCTTCTCGGCCAGTATCCTACCACAGATATCCGCAGGCCACGCGGCCCTGTTTCCCTTAGTGCCAGGACTGCGTGGATTCCTCACGCTCAGACACCAGCCGATGATACTGCTCTTCCAAGAACCGCTTGTGCTGTTCTTCCGCCTGGCAGATTGCGTGCAGCACCCGACGGGCCAGCGGCTCTGTGACTTTGCGCTCCAGGGCATGATAGTGCCCGAGCGACTCCTGTTCTTTCGCCAGCGCTATCTCAAAGAGCATCCGCACGGGATCGGAGACCGCCTGCTGGTGACAGAGCTCTACCCAGCGACGCACGGCATCGGTTTGAGGTGACGGATCGTACTGGAGGAGATGGATATTCTGTAAGACCATGCGGAGTTCTGGATCGTCTTCCCACTCAATCCATTCTATGAGGTCGTCAAAATGTTGCTCTTCTTCTCTGGCAAACTGCCGGGCTGCAAGTCGAGCGGCTGGAGTGGGGGCGACATCTGCGGCAAGCAAGTAAAAATCAATCGCCCGGAGCTCGTCTTTCAGAGATTCACTCACGATCCTGTAGGCCGTATCCTTCATCATCGTGTACCCTCTCTTGTGTTGTGTAGCAGACTTCCTTGCTCCTTCTCTTGGCTACTGATGCAGGGCCAGGACCGGGCAGCCCGCTTCGCGCATCATTTTTTCGGTCAGACTGCCGAGTAAGAGGTGAAACAGGCCGGTAAACCCGTGGGTCGCCATGACCAGTAAATCCGCTCCAACTTCCTTTTCCATTTCAAGAAAAGTACGAGCCGGGTCACTGCTCACATGAACAACCGGTTCATAGCGGACGCCATCGAGATAGGTCTGCGAAATTTCCGTCAATCGCTCTTTGGCTACCTTTTCCGCCCGGACAAGATTCGTTCCTTCCCCTTCCTGAAGCCGGTATACGTCCCGCTGGAGGTAAATGTCTTCGGTTGGAACAACGTGGAGCGGATAGACGGTTCCCCCATGCTGTTCCGCAATTTGTCTGGCACAGGTAAGGGCGGTCGCCGACCGGTCGGCAATATCTACCGGAACAAGAATATGCTGGAATGCAGAGGGAGTGGCCTCTCCTTGACGAATGGTCAACACCGGACAGACGGACTCCCGGACGACCCGTTCGGCAACACTGCCCAGAATGAGATGGGCAAGTCCGGTTCGACCGTGCGAGGACATCACTACTAGGTCAGCGCCTATTTCTTTTTGGGCTTCCAGAATTCCAGCGGCCGGATTGCTGTTGAATTGGGTTACAATGTCGTAGTGGATGTCGTTGAGATGTTCCTGAGCAGTCGTCTCTAACTGTTCGCGGGCCACGCGTTCTGCCGTGCTGATATCCGCTCCACCGCCCTCGTCCGGCCTATAGATCTTGCGCAGAAGATGGAGCTCATCGGTGGGCACAACATGGAGGAGGTAGATGGTACCATCTCCGAGTTGGGCGAAGTGCCGAGCATACGACAACATCTGGGGTGAAGTTTCATCCAAATAGACAGGGCACACAATCTTGCGAAATCCCTCGGCCATAGCTTGTCCTCTCCTTCAGGAAACAGTAGCGGTCTGTTCTTCGTTCTAATGCCACGCCTCCGCCAGTGCGGAATGCGCTTTCACATCGCCGCGTTGTTGGTGGGCATAGTCTTGCAACTGACGCTTGGCCGCATCAAAGGCATCGCGGATAGCGATTTTTAACTCCTGGTTTTCATGGTGGTTGACGACTAGCTCAGCACCAGGAACGCTCAGGTCGATCCGCACTTTATAGGATTGACTCTTCCAGTGATGATGCGTCTGGGATTCAATAACGACTTGGCAGCGTGTAATGCGGCTGTAAAAGGTATCAAGCTTGCTGGCTTTCTCAAGAATGGTGGTCTCTAGGTGCTTGGAAAGATATAGATCGCGAGAGACGATTTGCACTGGAAGTTGCATAATTCTACTCCTTCAACTCTTTGGGTGCACGAAAACGGCCGGCCTCAGAGTATTGCTGGGTGGTGGCGGACGGGGCTCTAATAGAGGAGACGCGTCAACAGCTCTGTGTGAACAGAGGACACGTCTCCTCGCAACGCCTTGCCGAGCAGAAAAGACGTGAGCAGCCTGAAAGGACAGCGCTGCGCGGGGATGGAAGAGAATGGCGGAAGTCGTATCTAAACGGGATGATTGTGTGGGTGAAAAAAACCGGATTGTCCGGCTGAGAGGAACGGAGCTGAGATGTTGCTCCCGAGTTGGCATATAGAGCAGCTGTCCTCCTGTCCTCAGTCCGTGGACGATTTCCCCTCGCCACGAGCCTTCCGCACCCACTACCCTTCCCTACCTAGCACCCTCGCTTTGAGAGTCAAGGACTAAATTTGAGTTTTAGTCTTTCTAATAGAAAAGGAATACAAACGACGGGGAGACATAAAAAGCCTCCCCCAGCCCACGGCAACTTTACCAGCCCACGATATGTGACGGCATGCGTTTACTCTGTTCTCCACGTATGTCCGCTCCGCCGTATAACGTGCCAGACCTGGCATCAATGCGGATACCCAGCACGTCTCCCTCGCTCCATGCCGGGTTGACCTGGAGCGTATGCCCGCGGGCTTTGAGTTCATGCTGTACCTCTTCAGGAACCCGTTCCTCAACCCGGAGCAGACCGGGAATACAATTGTGTGGATAGAAACTGTTCGGGAAGTGGGAGGTCGAAAAGCGGGGGGCTTCTATGGCATCCTGCACTTCCATTTCAAAATCAGCCACCGCCAGAAAAAACTGGAGCGTCCACTGATCCTGCTGGTCTCCACCCGGCGTTCCAAAAACCATGCAGGGGTGTCCGTCTCGCATGACCAGGGTCGGCGTCAAGGTGGTGCGCGGACGTTTGCCCGGCACCAGGGCGTTCGGATGCGTTGCATCCAGGAAAAACGTCTGCACTCGGGTTCCCAGGGGGAAACCGAGTCCGTCCATTACCGGGGAGGACGGAATCCAGGCACCGCTTGGGGTAAACGAGGCCATATTCCGCTCTTTATCGATCACTGCCACATAGACGGTGCCTGGGCCCCAATTCCGTGCCGCAAAGATGTCTTCGCCTTCGAGCAACGCAGCTCCGGTCCGCGGATTGCCCGGTCGCTGCTCGAACGACGCCTGTCCGTTGTCGATCAGCTCACGCCGACTGGACGCGTAGTCTTTGGAGAGGAGTCCTGCCAGTGGCACATCGGCAAAATTCGGATCTCCGTAGTATTGCTCCCGGTCGGCAAAGGCCAGCTTGGCTGCTTCCGTGACCGTATGAATATAGTCCGCACTATTCAGGCCCATCCCCTTGAGGTCAAAACCTTCAAGCAGGGCCAGTTGCTGCAGAAACACCGGGCCTTGGCTCCAGGGGCCACATTTGTATACATCGTAGCCACGGTAGTTGAGGGTCGTCGGCTCTTCGATCTGAATATGAAAGTCGGCGAGATCTTCTGCGCTCAGCAGCCCCCCCTGTTCTTTTGCATGGGCCGCTATGGTCTGAGCGATGGACCCTTCATAAAACTCGGCCCGGGCGGCGGCGAGGCCGTCGAGTCGGTCGCCACCGGCCCGCTCTTCTGCCGCCATCAAACGCCGAAATGTCCGGGCCAAGTCCGGGTTCGTCATGACTTGACCGATATCGGGCAGATGTCCGCCCGGCAGATAGACTTTAGCTGAAGACGGCCAGTGTTGCCTGAAATGCCCGGCATTACCGGCAATCGAAAAATCCATATTCAGATAGGCCGGCGCCGGACCGCGTAAAGCACCGTGCATGGGAAAACCGTTCTCGGCCAGTTCCAGCGCAGGTGCAACCACCTGGGCAAAGCTGCGGGTCCCAAAGCGTTGCAGCGCGGATATGAAGGCATCCGGCGCCGCACACGGTCCGGCGGCCAGGACCCCACGGCCTGGAATGAGACGAATACCCTGCTGCTGAAACCACTCACGCGTTGCCGCTTTGGGCGCAACGGTATTGCCATTAATCGAGAAGACTTTCTTGTCCGACGCGCTATAGGCGAGCGCGGACAATTCGCCCCCGAATGTATGCATATGGGGGTTGAGCACGCCCTCGGCCAGCGCGGCGGCAACGGCTGCATCAAAGGCGTTGCCCCCGGCCCGTAGCACCTGCATGCCGGCTTCAGCAGAAAGATAGTGTTCGGTCGAAATCATCCCTCGCGTGCTCATCAGAGTCGGGCGATATGCCATAGATCACTCCTTTTATAAGACAAACGGGTATTAACCGGCGGCTTCCTCACTCAATACCCTCACCTGCTCCTGTAACACGTCAGGGGGACACAGGGAAAGAAACCAGCGACCGGCAAGTAAGAGGATGGTAATATCGTCGGCAACGCCAACGAAAGGGATAATATCGGGTAGTAAGTCTATCGGCAGCAGCAGATAGGCCAGTGCCCCGACCAGCACGGCCTTGGCCCGCAGCGGCACCCGTCGGTCTCGAAACAGCCTCCAGAACAGCTTCGCGAACTGAGGCAGATGTCGGACGAGTTTCAGAATGTGAAGAGGGGACAGGCTGGGGCGTCCGATAGGCATAACGGCGGCACTCACATACAGTCAGCAAAAAGAGAACAGAGTAAAGAAGTCCGGCATGGGTCTGTGATTCCCGCAGTGTCTGCTACAATACGCCTATTCAATCCGTTCGTGAACCTGAGGCAGTTGAGAGACATACCCGTGCGTATCCTTGTGATTGAAGACGAAGCAAAGGTCGCCAGTTTTGTCCGCCGTGGTCTTGAAGCCGAGGGCTATCGTGTTGATATCGCCCCGGACGGCGAGGTCGGACTGACCCAAGCATTCGATCATGAGTACGATCTGGTCATTCTGGACGGCATGCTGCCCAAGCGGGACGGATTGAGCGTCATCCAGGAGATGCGGCGGCATAAGCTCCGCGTGCCGGTCCTGATGCTCACCGCGCGAGATACGGTTGCGGATAAAGTCGCCGGGCTGGACCGAGGCGCGGATGACTATCTGACAAAACCGTTTGCCTTTGAAGAACTGCTCGCTCGGATTCGCGCCTTACTGCGTCGGGGTAGCCCCCTGTCCCCCTCCACCTTGAGCGTGGCGGACCTGGAACTCGACCTGATCTCGCGCGCGGTCAGCCGCGCGGGAACTCGAATTGAACTCACCGCAAAAGAATTCGCCCTGCTCGAATTCTTTTTACGCCAGCCTGGGCGCGTGCTCAGCCGCGCCATTATCGCCCAGCATGTGTGGGGCGTAGATTTCGACACCTTTACCAATGTGATTGACGTGTATGTCAATTATCTCAGGAAGAAGATCGATGCCGGATTTCCCTCCAAACTGATCCATACCGTGCGTGGGGTGGGCTATGTCATCAAGGAGCCCGAGGAATAATGCGTTTCCTCTTTTCCAGCCTGCGGGCCCGCCTGACGCTGTGGTATACGGCTCTCCTGACCGGCATGTTGGTCCTCCTGGGGGCAGCGGCCCTCATCCTCCTCGACCGGGGGTTGCGTGACAATATCGATGCCTCGCTAAAATCGGTCGCCGTGTCCATTGCCGATTCAGTCCGGCGTCCCCCGTCGACGGGACGGGATTTCAGTGCAGCTTTGGACGCGCTGCTCGGTCCGTTCGGTCCTGGACCGGCCTCGCGGTTCTTTCGTTTGCTCGATCCTTTCGGTCGTCCAGACCCTCGCGTTGTGCCGCGCATGCGCATGCAATTCCCACTCAGCCCGGAAGCACAGTTGAACGCCCGACACGGTCGGGAGACCTATCAGACCATCACCTTATCTCCTCCTTCCAGGGGGAAAGGGAGGGAGGAGATACCGGTCCGGCTGCTGACGCTGCCGGTTATTGAGCGCGGCCGCATGATTCATCTCGTTCAGGTCGCCATGCCCCTTGAGAGTGCAGACACGGCCCGTTCCCGTTTTCTCTTGATTCTCCTGGGACTCATCCCGCTGGCGCTCGGGGGGGCGGGAGTGGGAGGCTGGTTTCTGGCGCGGCACGCCCTGGCCCCTGTGGATGCAATGGTCAATACGGCCCGGGCAATAGAGGCGGAAGACCTCTCGCGCCGGATCGAGGCTGCGGACAGCACGGACGAACTCGGCCGTCTGGCCGCGGTATTGAACGCCATGCTGGCGCGGCTGGAGCGCGCGTTTACTGCGGTCAAGCACTTTAGCGCCGATGCCGCCCATGAACTGCGTACCCCGCTGACCATCTTAAAAGGCGAGCTTGAGGTTGCGCTTCGCTCTCCTCCGACACCGGATGAATATCGCTCCGTCCTGGTCAGCTGCCTTGAAGAAGTTGATCGCCTCAGCGCCCTCGTCACGGACCTGCTCTTTCTGGCCCGTTCTGACAGCGGCAATATGAGTATCGCACGTACGCCGGTCAATCTGGCGGCGGTCCTGCGCGACGTCAGTGCGGCGCTGGGCGCTTTAGCCGAGACGGCTCAGATTACCTTCAAACATGACGCGCCAGTGGAGCTCTGGACGCGGGGCAGTGAGCCCATGCTGTTCCGGCTCATATTTAACCTGGGCGAGAACGCGATTAAATACACACCGGAGGGCGGGACTGTGATGCTGGCCCTGGAACCACGCGGGGCAGCGGCCTACCTGTCGGTCCGAGACACCGGAACCGGCATTGCCGCCGAGGAGCAGCCTCACATCTTTGATCGCTTTTATCGCGCTGACCCGGCCCGGAGTCGCGGAGGTACTGGCCTCGGCCTGGCCCTCGCCCGCTCAATCGTACTCGCGCATGGAGGGCAGATCAGTGTCGAGAGCCGCGTTGGGCAAGGAAGCTGTTTCACTGTCCGGCTGCCGCTGGTTCCGGTGCAGCAGCCGGAAGGTGAACAGGGGGAGTGAGGCAGCGGGGAGGCGTATCAGACATGCGTCCGATGTTCAGGCAACGTTTCCGACCTCTCAGCCTCCTGGTCTGGGTGTTTGCCCTTTTCCTCGTCCTCCCGTCAGCGTCTGACGCCGAAGGTCCTCCGCTGCCAGTCCGCCTCAGTGGGAAGCTCTATTTCGTGCCGACCGGTGAGCCTGGCAGACATGACGATCTCCTGGCCTTCGGGATTTCCAAAGAAGAGGAAGTCTATCTTCAGGTCGATGAATTCCACACCACGAGCCGGACACAAAGCGAGCTTTCCATACTCCGAGATATGCGCCGGCACAAACCGAATCTGCATATCCTGAATGCAGAGGTTTTAGCTCCTCTCCTGACCGAAGAGCATATTCGGAAGCCCGTCCTGCTTGCCGGATTTTTCTACCAAATGAGTGGTCGGCTCACTCTTGTCTCAGCCGTCCTTGAAGAAGAGGAGGAGACGCCTCCCGCCCAGCAGACTCCGAAGCCAAAGGCACACTACTGGTGAGAGGTGCTCCCTTACTCAGAAGGATAGCCCTGGGCCATCGGCAGCCTCCCGTCCCATACTCCTCCAGGCAGAGGTCCTGTGGTACACTGCGACCCACACCTGACTATGTAAGGAGGTTCTTATGGCGGTCAAACCTGGCTGGGAAGGACGATGCTACGAAGACTTTGAAATCGGGGATGTCTATCGCTGTCGCTTGGGGCGGACGGTGACCGAGACGGATAATACCTGGTTCACTTTACTGACCTGCAACACCAATCAAATTCATTTTAACAACGAATACGGTAAGCAGACCGAATTCGGCCAATGCCTGATTAACAGCGGGCTCACCCTGGCTATTGTTGCCGGGCTCGGTGTCGCCGACGTGAGCGAGAACGGTTTTAACCTGGGCTGGGACAACGTCACCCTGCCGAATCCGGTGTTTGCCGGCGATACGCTGTATTCCGAGTCGGAAGTCCTGGAGAAACGCGAATCCAAGTCCAAGCCACAGTGGGGAATCATCAAAGTTGAGACGCGGGGGGTCAAGCAGGACGGCACCTTGGTGTGTCAGTACACGCGCAACGTGATGGTCTGGAAAAAGGCGCATGTACCCAAGCGCGACCTCTTTCCGGAGCTAAAGCAGGATTAGACAGAGGGGCAGTCACACAGGGCTGCTCTTTCAAGAAAGGTCCTCAATCTCCTGGGCGCCTTCCGCAGCTCCCCGCCGTGGAAACGCCCCCCCATATCGATTCAGCCAGGTCACCTCTTCGACCGGGCGTCGGGTCACTGGCCCGAATTTGCCTTTGGGATAGCCAATTGGAATAAGCGCATAGGTCGTAATAAATTCGGGCAGGTCGAGGACTTTTCGCATCTCGTCCTCATACAACGTCGTAATCGTTGTCAGCGAGGCACCCAGACCAAGGGCCCGGCACGCCAGCAGGATATTCTGGATCGCGGGATAGATACTCCCGCCCAGAATCCGCAGAAAGGTTTCTCGGTTCGGCCCATTGAGACGGGCCTCATGACTCTTACGTGAGCGGAGACAGGGGATAAGCAGGACCGGCGCCTCAGCCAAGTGCTCGGCCAGATAGGCGGCCGCGCGCACGTTCTTGCTGTTCTCTGGCGTCAGTCCGGCCCTGGCATAATTAGCTTCCGCACCGCGCCAGCCGCGCAGATAGATCTCGGCAATCTGTTCCTTTACCTGCTGTTCGGTGACCACCACAAAGCGCCAGGCCTGCACACCACCACCACTCGGCCCCTGAGTACCGGCCTCAATCACTTTGTGAATCAGCTCGAACGGCACAGGGTCGGTCTTGAGTCGGCGCATGCTGCGGCAGGAATACATGATGTCAAACAGATCGGTCTCGGCCATCATACCCCTCTCTTCTTCTCGTTGGGCTTGACAGAGCATATCTATTCCCTGGAGAGAGCACTAGGATATGCCAGGTTGTCGAATGGCTCCGGGCTAGGCACAATCTACACAAAGGAGGGTCTCGTATGACAACCCCAACCATTCATGAAGTCCCCGTAGAACAGGCCACCCCTGAAACGGTTGCGCCATTCGGACAACTGCTCGGCATCCATGAGCAGGCCAAGCCGCTACCGGTTGCCTTCTACGACGGCAAGGTCAGCGTCTACGCTCCGGTGACGTTCGAGTCCGATGAAGAGACCATGCTCACCCTGGCCAGCGTTGACCGCCGCGAGATGCAGGTCCAATGGATGGAGCGCCATTTCAAGCATACGCAGACCTTCATTCCGCTTGAGGGGAAGCCGTTCGTCGTGGTCCTCGCTCCACCAACCGAAGGCGATCTGCCGGACCTCAAGCAGGCCCGGGCGCTCCTGTTCGACGGCTCGTCCGGCTTTACGATGAAGGTCGGAACCTGGCACGAATTTCCGTTTGCCCTGGTCGATCAGTCAAATGTGATCGTTATCCTGCGCCGGGAGACCACGCAGAACCTCATGCCCGACAATGTCGTTGAGGGGGAAGCGCACGGGCCGGACCTTGATAAAAAGAATCTGGTCGCCCGGACCGGAGTGACGGTGCAGGTCAAGATGTAAGGCGGAAGAAAAGAGCCGATTTCTTCTCCGGCTCTATCCAGTCGTTAGTAATGACACCGCCCGCCATCGATATTGAGCGTTTGCCCGCTCATAAAGTCACTCGCATCTGACGCTAAAAAGAGGACTGTGCCTGCTACGTCTGCCGCCTCTTCGTTCCGCTTGATAATCTGCCGCTTGACCGACTGCCGCCGGAACCGCTCAAAGGTTTCGGGATCGAGTATCGTCTTGCTCGCTTCGGTCATCGTGTGGCCGGGGGTGATGGCGTTCACATTAATCCCCGTCCCGGCGAGTTCTCTTGCCAGCGCGCGCGTGAGGGAAAACACCGCCCCCTTTGAGGCAACGTAATGGAGAGCAAACGGATCACCGGCCCAGATCGTACTCGACGAAACATTAATGATTTTGCCTTTGCCCTGTTCCTTCATCGTCGGCACGACCGCCTTACAGCACAGCCAGATGCCTTTGACATTCACCTCCATCATCTGATCCCAGTCGGCTTCCGAAATCTGATCGAACGGGCCGACCCACATCCCCCCGTACAAGGCCGCATTATTGACCAGAATATCGATCTGACCAAAACGTTCGAGTGCTGCCGCAGCCATGGCTTTGGCGCTCTGGGCACTCGTGACATCGGTGGTCACCTCCACCACCTCGCCCCCCGAGTCCCGGACCCTGGCGACGGTCTCCTCGCACGACAGGACGTCGGCCGCAACCACCCGGGCTCCCTCCCGCGCAAAGGCACGGCAGTATTCCTGGCCGATCCCCCGCGCCGCCCCGGTCACGATGGCCACTCTTCCAGTCAGTGATGCCATACTCATCCCTCCTTTCCCTACCCTTGCCGTATCACCTCAGCCAGACCTTAGTCATTGATCACTCGGACCGGGATGACAGTGCAGGTCAGAATATGACATGGTATCTGAAAGTGGACAAATATAAACAACAAGTTCGACGTTTCTATGAGGTGCTCTGGAATGCGCACGATAAAGCAGCCATCCCGACGGTACTCCATCAAGATTGCACGTTTCGAGGGTCACTTGGCCAAGAAAAGAAGGGGCACCAGGGGTTTGCAGAATATGTCGATATGGTTCACCATGCCCTTGGAGAATACCGCTGTACGATTGAAGACTTGGTCGTAGAGCGAACCAAGGTATTCACCAAAATGTCCTTCTCGGGTCTTCACCGGGACGACTTCATGGGCTTCAGACCAACTGGCAAGCGGGTGACGTGGAAAGGATGTGCGCTGTTCTCATTCGACGGTGAACTTATCGCCGATGTTTGGGTTCTCGGAGATTTGAAAGGTCTTGAGGAGCAATTGAAAGAAAACGCAGACTCATCCGTCCTCTGAACGACCTGCGTCTGAGGCTCCCTGTTTCCCCGGGGAGTAACGACGAAGTCCTCTCGTCTCTCAGTCTTTTGACTGCGCCGCCTGAATCAGCTTCCAAATTCGCTCCGGGGTGAGCGGCAGGTCCGTTATTTTGACACCCAGGGGTTGCAAGGCGTCCTCAAGCGCATTCGCCACCGCGGCCGGCACCATGCCGGGGGTACCCTCGCCCTTTCCCTTTGAACCCAACGGGGTGTGCGGCGAGGGAACGTTGTGTTCGATGGTTTCGATATGCGGGAGATCGAGGGAGGAGGGGATGTGGTAATCCAACAGCGTGGTCGTGAGTTGCTGGCCGTTTTCGTCGTAGATAAACTCTTCCATACACGCATTGCCTATCCCCATGGCCACCCCGCCATGGATCTGGCCCCGAACGACCATGGGATTAATGGGCTGCCCGGCATCATCCACCGCAACATAGCGCACAATTTTATACTCACCTGTTTCAGGAAACACTTCGACCTGAGCCGCATGGACGTTACAGCTATGCATGCCGGCGGTCTCGGCTTCAAAGTGGGACGTATGCTCAAGGCCGGCCTCCATACCGGGCGGGAGTCCGGTGGGGGAGAGCAGCGCCACCTCGGCAATTTTGGCAATCGGCACGCGCTGGCTTTCGTCTCTGGTCAAAATGGCGTGTCCATCGCGAAAAACAAAGTCGTCCTCGCCGGCCTCGATATGCAGCAGGTGGGCGGCAATATTGGCCATCTTGGGCCGCAGGGCGCGCGCAGCCAGCACCGCGGCGCTGAGCGTATAGGAGGCGCCGCGAGAGCCAACGGTACCCGCGGCAAAGGGGCCGGAATGGGTATCACCATAGGTGACATAAATATCCTCAGGTGACAGGCCGAGTTCGCCGGCGACGACCTGAGCGATTGTCGTCTCATGCCCCTGGCCGTGCGGCGAGTCGCCCTCGGCCACCTGAACTTTGCCGTGCGCATCGAACTGGACCGTTGCCACGCCAAAGCCGGGCTGCCGTTCCATGGGGACCAGTACCTCCGAGGGCACACCGGAAATTTCTACTCCCATGCTGAAGCCGACGCCAAGATAGCGTCCGTTTTGCCACGCCTCGGACTGTTCTTTACGAAAATTGTCGTAATCCAGCGCAGCGCACGCCTTGGCAAACGAGCCGGGAAAGTCGCCCGAGTCTACGTGGACGCCCACCGCTGAGACGTGCGGGAAGGTCTTGATGGCGTTTTTGAGACGAATCTCAACCGGATCCATCTCCAAAGCCCGAGCGGCCAGTTCAACCGCCCGGTCAAGTGCGAAGCGCCCGGCGAACGAACCGAACGCCCGGCTTGGCGTCAGACAGGCTTTATTGGTTACCACACAGGTGAGGTCGATATCCACGTTGGGGATGTCGTAGCCGTTGATGAGGTACATCGCGCCCAAAAAGGGCATGGCAAAGCCGACGTAAATAGCAGTCCGGGCGTCGCCGCAATCGGCCAGAATCCGATCCCGCAGGCCGATAATGGTGCCGTCCTTCTTTACGGCCAGTTCCAACTCATGAATCTGATCGCGGCCCTGGCCCACATTCATCAGACTTTCCTGACGGTTCTCGACCCATTTGACCGGACGGCGGAGTTTCATGGCCAAGTGACAGGCCAGGAGTTCTTCCCGATAGAGTGGTGCCTTGGTCCCAAACGCGCCGCCCATGTCTTTGGGCATAATTACCCGCATCTGGCTGTGGGGCAGGTTGAGATATTCGGCCAACAGGTGGCGTTTGATGTGAGGGCGCTGGGTGGTGAGCCACAAAGTCAGCCCCTCGCCGGGGTTATACATGGCCAGGCAGCCACGCGTCTCCATGGGCTGGCCGCCGGTGCGGTGGCACCGAAAGCGTTCCTTGACGACCAGATCCGCCTGGGCAAAGGCCGCATCGGGGTCGCCGGCGGGAATATGCTGATGGTAGAGCACATTGTCGCCCCAGTCGGGATAGAGACGCGGCGCGTCAGGCTGGAGGGCATGCTCGGGGTCAAGCACGATATCGAGCGGATCATACTCGACGTCTACCAGCTCAAGCGCGTCTTCGAGGGTATATTTATCGCGGGCGACCGCAACCGCCAGCGGGTCGCCAACGTATTTCACCTCGTCAATCGACAGTGGCCAGAAGATCGGCCGTTTGGTCTCGCCGGGTAGATTCGGCGTACTCATGTCCGACAGCACCGGTCCCAGGTGTTTGACGTCTGCGCCAGTGAGCACAGTCCGCACGCCGGGCAGGGCGATCGCCTGAGCAGTGTCGATGGCCGTGATTTTCGCGTGGGCATAGATGCTGCGCACAAAGCCCATGACGACCATACGTGGCAGAACGATATCCGGCAGATATTGCCCGTCCCCAACTAATAAACGGCGATCTTCTTTGCGTTTAATGGATTGTCCGACCCAGGCATTGGCACTAGCCATGATGCGCTCCCTCTGTTTACGCAGGAATGAGTAAACGTACCCTCCAACAGACATAGAGATGCTGGGCACGTTTACTCATTAAACCATTCTTTGCGCTCTTGTGGCGGCAGCGCTTCGACCGTGGCGATGGCGTGCTTGACCGCCTCGACGATATGGACATAGCCGGTACAGCGGCAGATGACCCCCGACATGGCGGTACGGATCTCCTCGTCCGAATGCTTGGGGTTCTGGAGAAACTCGTACAAAGTCATCAGCAAGCCGGGCGTACAAAACCCGCACTGCAAACCGTGCTTTTCCCAGAAGCCGTCTTGAATGGGATGGAGCGCGTCATCCCTCGCCAGGCCCTCAATGGTCAGCACACTGGCCCCATCGGCCTGAACCGCCAGCAGCAGACACGCCTTGACGGCCTTGCCGTTCAGAACCACCGTACACGCCCCGCAGCGCCCTTCGACCGAGCAGCCGACATGCGTCCCCGTCAGTCCCGCCACCTCGCGGATGAAGTCAACCAGCAAGAGACGCTGGTCAACCGTCTCCTCGTAGACTTCGCCGTTAATTGTTATGCTTATGCTCCGTTTCATGCCGACTCTCCTCAAGAGTACATATGGAAGGGGCGTTTACTCTTCTGCTCGGGTGCTGGCCTGACGCACCACCTCCGGCACCGTGACGCGAATAAGCTGGCTGCGATAGGCTGCCGATGCTCTGACATCATCCTCGGTTTCCACTTCCTCGGCCGCAACTTCGCCGGCCTGGGTCAGGAGCGGCGCATCAAGGGCTTTTCCTTGCAGCAGACCGGCAGCCTGCCCGGCCCGGCCCGGCTTGGGCATCACGCCGCCGACAACGATGCTGGCCTGCTGGCATATCCCGCTCGGGTCGAGCGTAATATGGGCCGCCACGCTGATAATGGCAAAGTCACCGGCGACCTGACTGTGCTTGGCATAGGCGCCACCGGAACGCGCGGCCGGCGCTGGAATTTCAATCCGCGTGACCAATTCATCCTCGCCAATATCGCTCATCAGCGGGCCGGCCAGAAAGTCGTCAAGCGCAACCGTCCGCGTACCACCATCCGCCTTGGCCACCACGAGCTGGCCGTCCAAGGCCATGACTGCCGGCGGATAATCCGCCGAAGGGTCAGCATGGACGAGACTCCCGGCAATCGTCCCCCGGTTTCGGATTTGCGGGTCGCCGATATTCCGAGCCGCATCCGCCAGGAGCGGATAGGATTGCAGAATGAGCGGGTGGGTAGCCACGTCAGCATGACGGGCAAGCGCGCCGATGTGAAGGCGACCGTTCTCCTCACGGATGTCGTCAAGCGTAGCGACCTGGTTCAGATCGATAATGGTCTGCGGCTCGGCCAGCCGCAGTTTCATCAGCGGCATCAGACTCTGGCCGCCGGCCAGGAGTTTTGCCTGCTCTCCATGTTGCTGGAGGAGCGTCAGCACCTCGGCGACATCAGTCGGCGCAAAATAGTTCTCGATGGCTCTGGGATACATCCTGTCCCCCTCTCCCTGCTGCCTAACAGACCGGAATGGGAAGTCAAGCGAAAGGGGTCGTTGAGATACGGAGGCTTGGAAAGGAGTCGATTTTTCCGGTCCGAGACCAGCGTTAGTCCAACGGTGTGTGAATCCGGTATGATACTAACTCGGTGACGCTCTTGACCGGCGTGCCCGCGCCTTCGCTGCTAATGGCTTTGACCAGGCCCACCCCTCGGGCGTACCACTCGGTATAGTGGAGGTGGAATTCAGCAGTCTTGCGTCTTGGGTCAGCGACCCTGCTCGTTGTCCTGGTTTCCACGCGCAGACAGTTGCGGAACGTTCCGGCTGGAACCCGAACCGCTACAGGGTCAATCCGCGCGTGGGCCGAGGCCGTCACGTTCTGACCGCCCTCAAGCGGCCAGGCTTTGGTTTGGAGCCCAGCGTCCCAACTTCGCTCTTCGGTATAGGGGCTGGGCAGAATTCGTTCGATGCCTTCACCAAGGTTTGTATCCCACACCATGTCATGCTCGGAATCAAGCCAGGGGTAGCGGAGGAGAAAGCCGTCTTTGCGCAGGTAGGCGACCGTGCTTTTCGCCTCAGGCGCTCTGTCGGTCAACGGTTCATACTCCTCGGCAACAATATAGGACACGCCGTCAAGCAGCGGAAAATCGTCTCGGATCACGGTTTCCGTCATATAGTAGTGATAATCTCCCCCGGAGAATTTTACCTCATGCGTCCAGGTGTTATGCAGGGCGAGCGGAAAAAAATTTGCCCGTCCAGCGGGAGATGGCACAGTCAGAGCACTCGAAAGCGCGCCCAGAACGAGGAGGGCAACGAGCGGTGTGGTGATGGGCTGCATAACACTCGGACTATAGGACCCGAACCGCTGTCAGGCAATAATTCTTTTCACATAGCGCACCCTCCGGTGTCTTACATTATATAAAGAACGTAAGAGAAAGGGAGGTTACGCTTTATGTCGATCTATCACTCATTGCTCATTGTGTGGTTTTCATTGACTTGCTTTCTTGGGGTTCTCGCTCCCCTGCCAGCAGGATTCTGGGTATGACTTCTTCAGGCGAAACGGCGGACGCGTTTGGGGAGATCGTCGATCTCCATCAGCGCTCCGTCTATCGCTATCTCATCCGTTGTACGGGCAATAGCGACGACGCGCAGGAGTTGTTTCAGGAGACCTTCCTTCGAGCCCATCGTGCCTACGGCGACCTGCCAACTGATGCGAACCATCGGGCCTGGCTCTTTCGGATCGCAACAAATCTCGTAAAAAATTATATTCGTGGCCGTCAGCGTCATAGAAAAGTATTTGTCGCGGACGATCCCATACCTTCTTCAAAAGGTCATCCGACAACGCCAGAACAGACGTTTCACTCCCAGGAGACAGCCCAACTCCTCCTGAATGCGATTGGAGCCTTACCCTTCCGACAGCGCACAGCATTGATACAGCGGCAGCTTGAAGGACTCGCCTATCGGGAGATTGCCGCAAACCTGGACTGCTCCGAAGACAGCGCCCGGGCGCATGTGTATCAAGCCCTGAAGAAGCTGCGTGCCTACTGGCAACGGGTCACGACAGGAGAAGAAAGGAGATGTCATGCCAGCCCAAAAGCGTAACACACTCGCGTGTGGATTTGCCGAAGACGATATTATTGCCGAAGCGCTGGGAGAAAATTCACAGCTTATCCGGCAGAAAGTCCGGAGTCATCTGACCGCCTGTCCGGACTGCACTCAGCGCCTGGAACAGTACAAACGGGTCCACGTCCAACTGAGATCCTTGCCCGCCCCGGAGACCGGCCTCGCCTCAGCTCGACGGGCACTCGATAGACAGTTGACTCACTTGACTGCAGGCGCTCGTCCGCGTCTTGTCCTGAGCATCTGGAATTCTCCTGTCGGGCCGCTGCGGATTGGCACAACCGATAGGGGGGTGGCGCTAGTTGAATTCGTTTCTCCCGACGATCCCGATAGCGGAGCAAGGAGACTCAGAGAAAAATTTGCTCAGTTCTCCTTTGAGCAGGCTGAAGGAAATGAGGGCCATACTGCTCTGACCCGGAAACTTGAAGCGTACTTGAACGGCTCACGCCAAGCGCTTGATTGGGCTCTTGATGATGTCCTCATGCGGAGCGATTTTCAGCGGCAGGTCCTACGGGCGGCACGTGAGATTCCCTATGGCAGCCTGACGACCTATTCGGGTCTGGCTGAAAGAATCGATCAACCCAAGGCCGTCCGTGCGGTCGCGCAGGCCCTGCGTTACAATCCGCTACCGATTCGGATTCCCTGTCACCGCATTGTCGGCAGTAATGGCAGCCTCACCGGCTATGCCGGCAATAAAATCGCGCTCAAGCGGGATATTCTGGCGGTTGAGGGCATCCCAACAGTTCCATCGCGCTCCGGCTTTGCCATTGCCCAGGATCGACTCTATGTCGGTCGGCAGGCGGAGCGGATATTTTGCCGACCGCACTGCGAGGATGCCAAGGGCATCCGGGCGGGGAATCGGCTGTTCATTGCCTCACGGACCCGAGCGGAAGCAATTGGTTATGCCCCCTGTGGCGTCTGCCGCCCAGACCGCCACCCCTTACACATGGAGACGGAACCCAGCCTGTTTTGATTGGTGCCGCTTTGTGGGCCGGCGTTGTTTCCAGGCTTGTCGAGCGACATACTTTTCTGTACAGCCTCACATATGAACGCGTTGCGTCTCGTCCCCGTGGTGGTACTGGCCCTGTGCATGGGTAGTGCCTGCGAACGTCCGCACAGCTCCGCCGATCCATCGGTTCCACCTGACCTGCGGCAGACTCTTGAGCAACTCACTCACGGGCTGGAAGCCTTTGACCCGAAGCAGGTGCTTGCCGTCTATGCGGATGATTTCATCAGCGGCACCGGCCGGTCAAAGCGTGGTGTAGGGGAGGTGCTCACACGGCTACGGGAGAGCAAGGTGTCGCTACGTGTGGATAAGGTCGATGTGACAGATGTGGACGATACACGCGCAGCCATCACGACCTCTATGCGCCTGCGCTATACCGACCGCTTCCGCAATATCGGCGCGGGCGAGGTGGTCATTACCGACGTCCTGTCTCATCTTCTGCGGAAGGACGCAGAGCGGTGGCAGATCTACACTGACAAACGCCTGGCCACCTACCGAGAGGGGCGGTTTGGTGAGGAGGCGCCGAATGTGACGATTGAGGTGCCGGACCGACTGCCGACCGGCCTGGACTATCCGGTGTCCGTCGTTGTGCAACAGCAGCCCCGGATCCAGTATCGCGTGGCCATTGGCAACTATCCCGAAGACCCCGGCGTGCTCCCCCCGCCGGATGTCGAGGCCCGGCTGCCCGAGGACGGGCGATTGGAGGCGAATCTCCTCCCGAATCCCCAGGGCGTGAGTGAAATGGTCCGGGTCACCGTTATTGCCGCAGACGTTCAGGGCGAATGGCAGGGTGCAACAACCGTGTCCAAGCTGGTGCCCGGCGTCCAGCGGACCGAGCGCCGTAAACGGCAGGACGCACCGTCCCTTCCACCCGAAGCGCAGGATGTATAAGAGCTATCTCTACAGGGAAAATTTCAAACGTAATCGGAAGCATACTCATGTCTATTGCAAAAAACGAAGCCATCGTCCGTCGCTATTTCGAGGACTGTCTCAATCGGGGTAAAATGGAGAGCGTCGATGAACTCATCTCTCCGACCTATGTCAGCCACTATCCAGCCGGCTATGATCTTGGCGGCGGGCCGGACGATGTCAAACAGATCGTCGCTTCGGTACGCCGGGGATTTCCGAACGTCCATTTCACGATAGAGGATTTTGTCTCGCGCGGAGAAAAAGTGGTCGCCCGCTGGACCTTCCACGGCACGCACGACGGCAATTTCATGGGTGTTGCGCCAACGGGCAAGGAAGTCGTGGTTGCGGGCGTAGCGATGTATCGCATAGCGGACGAAAAGATTGAAGAAGTCTGGCTCTCGTGGGACGTGTTCGGGCTATTCAAGCAACTTGGGGTGCTGGCTTCGTAAGAGAGAATGGCAAACCGTTCGCCGCGTTTCTTTACTCATGTCTATCGCCTGGTCGCGCGGGTTCCACGCGGAAAAGTCGTGACCTATGGGCAGGTGGCCGCCCTGCTCGGCGCACCCCGGGCCGCGCGGGCGGTCGGCACTGCGCTCCGCCACATGCCGCTCCCTTTGACGAAAAAAGTCCCGTGGCAGCGGGTGATTAACGCCTCGGGCGGCATCAGTCTGCGGGGCGACGTTCTGCGCGCCGAGGAGCAACGCTGGCTGCTGGAGGAAGAGGGGATCGCGTTCGACCGTAATGGGAAAGTTGATCTGGAGCAGTACCGCTGGCGTGGTCCCAGGAACTGGAAAGCGCCTGCCTGGGACGCCCGACTATAGAAGAGATAGGCGGACACCTACCAGGAGTCCTCAAGCCCGTCCTCGTTCATGACTCGGAAGCAGTCGAGTTCTCCTGCGTTGCGCCCGCCTGGACTTTGGGCCTGACTCGCGGGGCCACTGAGATACCACCAGCAACCCCGCACAGACCTGCCCGTGAAGACGGATCAACTCAGTCGCTTGACTCGTTTTTTCGCTTTTGATCCGCACGATACATCGCAAAGGCTGCAATCAAAATAAAGCCTACTATGCCAATGGCCTCCAGCGGTACGCCGAACATCTGTGTATCCTCCTCCGAGCGCCTCGCACTGCCGGGTCCTCTCTCGGCTCGACCGGCAAGCGTCCAGGTAAGCGACACCTCCGCACGGTGAGGTGTCAGAAACCGGTCAACGATGGAGGATAGATGCTTAGTGAGGTGAGGAAGAGGATAAGCGTGCATCGCCCAGGGTTGGCGTACCTACTCTCCTCTCGTGCCGGAGCGATGTCAAGAGACACGCCGGCGCATGAGTCCGCAATCGGGAGCGACGGGGGGCGCACAGCCGTGCGCCCCCGAATGTCTTACGCGAACTTTGCGATATAGGGTTGATATTTATCCAGGAGGGGCAGCACGGTATCGGCACCGGCTGAGGGGAGAAACAGCACCGCCCGCTCAACGCCCAACTCTTGGTGGCTGGCCAGGGCTTCTTCCTTATCGGAAGAGCCGAAAATGGAGACCGGCACCTCGTCGACCGGGCGGCCAGCCTGCTCGGCCAGGGCGTGCAACTCTTTTATCGACTCGGGCAGCGTCGTGGTGTCGAAGCCGACCGGAATCCAGCCGTCACAGTAGTTGACGACCCGTTTCAAACCGCCGTTGAAGGTTCCCATCAGAATCGGCGGGTGGGGCTTCTGAACCGGCTTGGGGTGGGACCAGATCGGATCGAAGTCCACAAACTCACCGTGATACTCGGCCTCTTCATTGGCCCAGATTTCCTTCATGGCTTCGATCCGCTCGCGGCAGACCTTCCAACGGCGATTAAACGGCGTGCCGTGGTTTTCCATTTCCTCGGAGTTCCAGCCGCCGCCGATGCCGAACAGCAGCCGCCCGTTGGAGAGTTGGTCCACGGTGGCTACTTCGTTGGCCATGGTAATCGGGTCGCGCTCGATCACCAGGCAGATGCCACTGCCGATTTTGATCGTACTGGTCACAGCCGCGGCCACGCCCAGGGTCACAAACAAATCATGGGTGTGCCAGTATTCCTTGGGCAACTCCCCGCCGCCCGGAAACGGGCTCTTGCGGCTGGCCGGAATATGGGTGTGTTCGGGAAACCAGATGGACTCGAAGCCCCGGTCCTCACACTCTTTGGCCAGGGTGTCGGGCCGAATGGCATAATCCGTTGCAAACATCGTAATACCAATTTTCACTGCATCCTCCTTAGGGTGTTTCAATCCTCACCGGCCCGTTCGGGTCGGTGCTCCGCTTCTTAATGACAGCTTGCACGCGCCGGGTCAATGAGGGACTGGAATCGCGAACTCAGGTCTGACCGTAAAACATCCGTTCCGCCTCTTCTTGCAACTCGGCCCGAAAGTCCGGGTGGGCTACGCTGGTCAGGGCCTGGGCGCGTTGGCGGAGACTTTTGCCGCGCAGCGTGGCGATTCCGTATTCCGTGACCAGATAGTCAACAAAAGCCCTGGGGGTCGTGACCACGGTCCCAGAGGCCAGGGTGGGCACGATGCGGGAAATCCGTGAGCCGTCGAGGAACGAACTCGACGGCACCGCAATAATGGACTTTCCGCCGGCCAGACAGGCCGCAATGGAGAACGCCGTCTGGCCGCCCGTACCGGTGAACATCTGCCAGCCGATGGATTCGGACGCGACCTGTCCGGTGAGGTCAACGCTCAAGGCGTTATTGATGGCCGTAAAGCGCGGGTCTTTGCTCAACAGCCGAATGTCATCGGTATAGTTGAAATCGTACAGCTCAAAGACCGGGTTCTGGTCAATAAAATCCAGTTCTTCGGCGCTCAACTGGGGGTGGAAGGCGGTACCTACGACTTTGCCCGGATGAATGGCCTTGTTTGTTCCGGTCATGATCCCTTCCCGCACCAGGGCCACCACCCCCGGCGGAATAATCTCGGTCTGCATGCCGAGATCACGTCGGCCATGGACATAGCCGAGCAGCGGGCTGGTCATATCCCCCGCTCCAATCTGAATCGTGTCTCCGTCTTCCAGCAAATCGTTGGCGATCTGCATACAGATGGTGTCGATCATATCCTGCTTTTCCTGAGTAAAGGTCTCAGGCGTGATCAGCGCAGCCGGCGGACTCTGGCACTCGACCAGGCAGTCAATTTCTGAGACATGAATCGTGTTCGTCCCGCCGGTTCGGATGAAACTCGGATCAACCTCGGCAATGACTCGCGCGGCCTGCTGGGTCATCAGCGGCGACATGCCCACACTCGTGCCAAAACTACAGTTGCCGTGTCGGTCGGGCGGCGACACCGCCACCAGATACACGTCCAGGTCGTCAATACCGTAGGGGAGGGCCTCCGCCCGGAAATAGGAGACCGGCACGTAGTCGAGCTTGCCCTGGTGGAGCAGGGGTCGTTCGCGCCGGCTCAGATACCACGACTCGAAATGAAAGTATTCATCGAGGCCGGGCACGTTCCAGTCAAACAGGGACACCAGCGTATTGAGGCGCAGACCCCGCAAGCGTTCCCGGTTTTCGACCAGCGCCCGACACAGCGTGAACGGCGTGCCGGTCAGGCCGGCGGTAAAAACATGGTCGGTCGGCGTGATACGGTCGAGCGCGGCGTCTGCGCTCACCAGTTTGTCGCTCCACTGCGCCTGCCAAGTCATGGCGGAGCCTCCTTGTTTTGTCTCGCTATCGCACGGCCTACGGAATCAAGACGAGTTTCCCAACCGACTGGCGCGATTCCATGTGGCGATGGGCCTCAGCCGCTTCAGCCAGGGGAAAGGACTTGCCGATCAGCAGTTTGAGTTTGCCTTCGTCCATAAGTTGGAGAGACTGCCGAATACCTTTCTGATGGACCTCCGGCATGGCCGAGACCGTATAGAGAATGAACCCGCTGACCTTGATGGATTTCTGGAACAGCCCAAACAGATTGAGCGGGTCGGGCACACCGCCGGACCGACCATAGAGAATCAGATGACCGAACGGCGCCAGACAGCTCAGGCCCTTCTCCAGGGTTGGTTTGCCCACGGCGTCGAGAATCAGGTCTACGCCTTTGTCCTCGGTCAGTTTGAGCGTCTCCTCGGCGAAGTCCTGGGTGGCATAATTGATAACCTCGTCCGCGCCGTACTCTTTGGCCAGGGCCGCCTTCTCATCGGTCGAGACCGTGCCGATCACCCGCGCCCCGGCCGCTTTGGCAATCTGGACTGCGGCGAGGCCAACACCGCCGGCCGCAGAATGGACGATGACGGACTGGTCGGCAGTCAGATTATGGGAGGTAAAGAGCATATGGTACGCGGTCAGCACCTGAATCGGAAAGGCCGCTCCCTGCTCAAAACTGACCGAGTCGGGCAGGGCCATGACCTGGCCGGCTGAGGCGAGCGAGTACTCGGCATACGTCTTCATGCCGATCGACGTCACCCGGTCGCCCGGTTTGATCCCTTCGACGCCGTCACCAACCGCTTCAACCACTCCGGCTGCTTCAAGCCCTGGGATGTCCGGCAACTTGGGCTGCATGGCATACTGGCCCTGGCGGAAGAGGGTGTCCGCGAAGTTGATGCCCACCGCATGATTCTTGATCAACACCTTGCCCCGCCGCACCTCCGGGTCGGGCGCATCCCCGAGTTGTAAAACCTCCGGCCCACCGAGTTGGTCAAAAAGAACGGCTTTCATATTTCTCTCCTTCTCACGCAGTATCGGCAGTCCTTGTACCCCTCACCCGGCCTTTCGACAAGCTCAGGCTGGGGGTGAGGGCAAAACCGCGGGTCAGCCGCCGGGCAATCGTATTTGCGGCATACGTGAGAAAACGTATCACGCCTGTGCGCTTGGACGTTGCCGTATGGCCGCGTGCCAGTGCTGCACGTGCTCCCAGGCCGGATCGAGTTGAAAGTTCGACATGGCAGCAAATTCAATGGCAACAAACAGCGAGATGTCCGCCACCGAGTAGGCACCGGCCAGCCATTCGTTGTCTTGCAGGTGCGTATTGAAAAGGGAGAGCCGTTCGCTGAGCACCTGACCAGCTTCCTCGACCACTTTCGGGCTTTGTTCGATCCGCTCGGCAAAATACGGGCTGGTATGTAGAAAGCGGCGGGTCCCCTGGAGCAAGACGCCAAACTCCGCCCGGCGCTCCCACACCCGCACCTGGGCGCGTTCAAATGGCGTTGTGCCAAACAGCGGCGGGTCGGGATGCAGCTCTTCCAGATACTCGATAATAGCCAGCGATTCCGCAATGATTGAGCCGTCGTCGAGTTCAAGGAGCGGGACCGCACCAAAGGGGTTTTTACGGAGATAGGCTGCCGTTCTCTGCTCTCCGCTCAACAAGTCGAGCGGTTTGAGGCTAAGCGTGATCCCTTTTTCAGCCAGATACATCCGCACCCGGCGACAGTTGGGCGACTGTGGAAAATCGTAGAGGTGCATGACGGGGGTCCTCCTTTCGTATTGGACCAACGCACAGCATACGGGAAGAGGCTTGGCCGCGTCTATGTGCGAGAGCCGCCCCCCTGGGAGCGCGGGCTTCCAGCCCGCAAAGTCCGTTATCCCCAATCCGCTCCTCGGAGGGAATGATACGGAACTTGACCCCGCCCACAATACGCCCTCTCTCCTGGGGGGTTCCGTAGGAGCAATTCATGAATTGCTCCTGCGCCGGCTCGTCGAAGAGCCTGCCCCGTACTTGATACGGGGGCCGGGGTGGATTTACCCACACAAGTCTTGCCTGTCGGCCCGGACTCAGCCACAACAGGCGTCATGCCGACCGCGAACGCAAAACTGACCACCGCAGTCGAGGATTACCTGACCGACCTCCGCCGGATACGGGCCTCCGGCGGGGCAACCGGCGAGCGGTCGTCCTCCGGGTAGAACAACGTGAGTGAAGTCTACCCTACGCGGGACCGAGGTTATGCTCAAGCCAGAGGGCGATTGCCTTCTGCGTCCGTTCGAGCAACTGGTCAATTGACGGGCCTTGGGTATGACAGCCGGGAAGGGCGGGAACACTCCCCACGTAATAGCCGTCTTCGTCCTTCTCGATAACGATGGTGTATTCGGTACTCATTTAGTGCTCCCCTGATTCGGCACGGATACCGTTGGCGTTGTGTCCGGCGACAAGAGACCTCGCGCCTTACGCGGCTTTCTTTACGTTTGACCCGCCCAGTCTGGCCTATATCGATCCTGGCTGGAGACGTTGCGCTTGGGGTCGGTCCCGTGCGCCATTTCCACGCATTCGGTCTGCTCCTGGACTCGCTCTACAAGCGACTTCAGCTCCTCGACATCGCGTGATATCTGTCGGAGGTGCGAGGTGGTAGTGAGTTCGCCTATCGTCCACATCAGGACACCAATCATCAGGCAAATCCAATACAGCATGGCCGCGCCGTCGGTATTGAGCGCACTCTTGATTTCTTCAGTATTCATAGGTGCTGTGGCTCCTTGCTTGTATCATTCCTCTGCCTTGTAGCAGAATCCATATATGTGACCAGAGTATTTTCATATTCCTTGCCGCCCTTCAGCCGTCTTCACCAGGTGGACGCCGAAGACACAGAGGATGTATGCGACCGACCGCTTGTGTACTTTTTATCGCTCTGTTCCTGTTGTCTGACGCGCTCAGCGTAGCCGCGCAGAGCGTCCCAATACGGTTGACTGGTGTGTTAATTCGCCCGGACGACGAGATCGGCAAGCTGTACCCGTACTTTGAAATCAGTCTGGCCGGCGAAGTATGGAAAATGCGTATCCGGGATGTTGAGGTGCGGATGGCCGGCAACTCTGCGCCGGGTGTGCTCCGCCATTTTGGGCGCTTTCTCTTCTTCACCGGACCGGCCCCCATCATGAAATATATCCAAAGTGACGCAGCCGAAGGGCTACCGCTGCACTTTGAAGGGCGGCTGTATTATAAAAAGCGCACCTTTCTGATCAGCGCGGTGAACCCTGCGCAGATTGAGGGATTGCCGGATTCTTCTCAGCAGGAAGGCTGTCCTGGTGTCTGTCCGCAGTCGCCCGAATCGCCCGTCCGGCAATGGTGAATACCAGTCACGGGAACTTTCAAGCAGACCGCATCCCCCATATCCAGCTTCCCCGCGTTCGTGTTAAGAACACCGTCCATGCTGCTGCCGTACTACGAAGTCCGGGCCGGACAGGGACCGTATGCGCTGATGCTGCACGGCTTTCTCTCAAGCCGGGCGCAGTGGCTGCCCAATCTGGAGGCGCTGTCTACGGTGTGCCGCCCGGTGGTGGTTGAGCTGTTCGGCCACGGTCGGTCGCCTGCTCCCGACGATCCCTATGAGTACGCTCCGGAGCGCTACGTGGAGGCGTTTGAACGCATCCGGGAAGCGCTCGGCGTGGCAGACTGGTTTGTCATTGGTCAGTCGCTTGGAGCCGGCCTGACCCTCCGTTATGTCCTGGCCCATCCGGACCGGGTCCTGGCTCACCTGGTGACCAATTCCTCGACCGCGTTCAGCAGTATGGACTGGGTACAAGAGGTGCGACCGGGAACCGACAAACTGATTGCGCTGGCAAAACGCGACGGGGCCGGTGCGCTCGAAAGAATCGCCGTCCACCCAAAGAATGCGCGCCGTCTCGCCCCGGAATTCAAACAGGCGCTGTGCACGGACGCGACGCGCCACGATCCTATTGGGGCGGCCTATACGGCGCGCTATACCTCCCTCGCCGATCCCATTGATCCGGCATTGATGAAAACCAATCAGGTGCCGACCCTGCTGGTATGCGGCACGCAAGAAGAGCGCTTTGTGCCACGCCGCCGCTTTGCCGAGCAGACCTTGCCTCATTTGGAAGTTGTTGAGGCCGACGCCGGGCATGCGGTCAACCTTGAAGCACCGGAAACCTTCAACCGAGCGGCCGTCTCGTTTTTACAGCGCTTTGCATAAAAAAGGGCGACCCGGAGGCCGCCCCTGTCGCGGTGAGATTCCTGCGCTACTGTGCTTGTGCGCCGTTGATATAGTCTCCCAGCACCCGGTTGCCGAAACGCACCAGGAGTTCCTGGTCTTGGAGGATGAATTCCTTTTTTGCACCTGAGGCCAGCACTTGCTGGGTCTGCTCCATCGTACTGGCATCTTCGGTGAGGATGTCGCGAAAGATGACCTTGCTGTATTCCTGACTGAAACGCTGGGAGACAGTCTGCGCCTTTGGGAAATATGATCGCACTTCCCAGAGGGACCGGTCAGCCGCCAACGGCCAGAAATTATACGTAAAATACGTGCCGTGGCCCACATCAACAAAGAAATTGGGGAAAAAGATGTTGAGGTCCAGCGACCAGCGCGGGTCGCGGGTGGGGTTCACCCCCGGCGGCAGGGATTCGCGTGTGAACTCGTTGGGAATGATGAGTGCCCCAGCTTTATACGCCAGGGCCTCAACCGGGCTGGGCTTGTGTTCGGGATTGCCGAAGGCAGAGAGCTGGCAGTGGCGTTTGAAGAGCCGGAAGTCCAGCGCATGGCCAAAGGGATTATCCCGACTGGTAAAAGAGTCGGGCAGGCTACGGGTATGCAGAAAGGCCACATGGTAGGCTTCCTGAAAGGCATCTTTAATCAGTTTCCAGTTGCACTTGATCTCCGTCTGCCAGGAAAAACATTGGCTGGACGTCTCGGCAAAGGGATAGCCGCTCAGCCGTTCGGCAAACTCGCCCAGGTATTCCCGGAGGGTTTCGGTCGGGTTGGGATCAACGTTGACGAAAATAAACCCCTCCCAGGTGTCGACCGCTACCGGCGTCAGCCCTAATTGTTCTTTCTTGAGATCGAAAAAGCTCTCTTCGTCCGGCACGAATTTGAGCGTCCCGTCGAGCCCATAACTCCAGCCGTGAAACTTGCAGGTGAAGTTCTGACAGGAACCGCTGCCGTTCCACACTACCTTATTGCCGCGGTGGGCACACATATTATGGAAGGCGCGAACCTGGCCCTTTTTGTCACGGGTCACAATCAGAGAGGTGCGGCACATGGGCAGGTCTTTGACAAAATAATCGCCGGGGTTCGGAATCTGCTCAATCCGACCGACGTTCAGCCAGACTTTCCGAAAGACGCGCTCCTGTTCGAGCTTGAAATACTCCTCGGAGATATACGGCTCAATCGGAATGGGGCTGGTATCAAAGTTGTACTTCTCGTGCCAGGTCCGGGCCGCTCCGTTTGTCAGCGGCGCGTCGAGTGCAGCAGTGGCCATGCAGGTTCCCTCCTTTGCTTTCCTGTAAACGCCACTCTGTTTAGCATTTTCTGGGCGCTCCCTACTAGAGGCCGGGTTGTATAACCCCTAGACTCAAGAATGCGCATAGACCAGCAGCGCCGAAAGCGTGCTTCCATGTCTGATCCGATCTCTCGCCAACCGGTTCCGTCTGCTGAGGCGGACCGTAGCTATCGACCCGGCTGGCTACGGTTCGCCTGGTTTCTGGGTCGCCCGCCGGCCCTCACCCGCCGGCAGTGGCGCGTGCTGGGCCTCGTGGCGGCAGCCTCTTTTTTTGAGATGTACGACCTGTACCTGTTCACCCTGTCGCTCAAACAGATACAGGCCGGACTGGGAATTGCCGAAGACCAACTCGGCTATCTCGGCTCCATTGTCCGTTTTGGGGCGCTGCCGGCCTTTGGCGTCGCCCTGGTCGCCGACCGCATAGGCCGGCGGCGGGTGCTGTTGTTCACCATTCTGGCCTATACCCTCTTCACCGGGGCCACCGCGTTTTCGCCCAATGCCGTCACCTTTGTGGTGTGCCAGTTTTTCGCCAGGACCTTTGCCGTGGCCGAGTCACTGCTGGCGGTCGTCGTCATTGCCGAGGAATTTGACCCCGAGGTCCGTGGCTGGGGCGTTGGCGCATTAGCCGCCATCCAGTCTACGGGTGCGGGGCTGGCCGCGCTGCTCTTTGCCCTGGTCGGACATATGGAAAATGGCTGGCGGGGTCTGTATCTGGTTGGGCTGGGGCCTCTGCTACTGCTTGCCTACTGGCGTCGCGCGCTGCCCGAAACCGCTCGCTTTGAAGCCCATCGCCAGCAACGCACGGACACCATGTTACAGCCCCTGGTGAATCTTGTGCACATGTACCCGGGCCGTCTGTTGGCCGTGACCTCGGTTTTGTTTGTGGTTGCCGTTGCCGAGTCGGCGGCCAATTTTTTCGGGCCTAAATATCTCCAGGACGTCCACGGCTGGACACCGGGCGGCGTGGGCCTGATGACGTTTGGGGCCGGGGCGTTTGCGATTGTGGGTAATACGTTTGCCGGTTGGCTGAGCGATCGCATCGGACGGAAGAAAGTCACGATTGGCTTTCTGATTGGGCAGGTAGCGTTCACCCTTGCCTACTATAATGTGCCGGCCCTGTTTGTAGTGCCCAGTTGGGTCTTGATGATTTTCACCCTGCTCGGCGTCAACGTTGTGCTGGCCGCCTACGGCTCCGAACTCTTTCCGACCTCCTACCGCTCAACCGCCGCTGGAGTACGAATCATTATTGCAACGGTGGGGGGAAGCATCGGGTTGATACTCGAATCGGTCCTGTACAGCGTGTATCAGTCGCACTGGCCCGCGATTTCAACCCTGGTCCTGATCATGCTCTTCACTCCGGTGCTGGTCGCGCTGGTCTTTCCCGAGACCAGCGGTCGTACGCTTGAGGACATTGCCCCGGAACGATAAACGGTTCGGACTGTCCGATTTATTGTTTGGTCTCTGAAGCTGGTGGGAAGAGGGCGTCCGCCTGCTCTTTGACCTGCTTGGCCAGGTCGCGCCGCCCGGCGAGCAGGTAGTGCCTAATAGCCTGCTCAAAGGCCTGCCGGGCCGCCTGCTTCTTGCCCTGGTGAAAATAGGCCTCCCCCAGACCGGTATAAGCTTCCGCCCTGTCCGGATTGGCATCCAGCACCGCCTTCAGGGCCGTCACTGCCTCGGCGTACTGCTTTTGGGCGAGATATCCCTGCCCGAGTGCCAGTTGGGTGTCAATGTTTTGCGGGTCGGCCTCGGCCGAGGCGATATAGGCTTGCAGAGCCTCGTCGAGGCGGCCCTCTGCTTCGTGGACCCGTCCGAGTTCAAGCTGGGCCACGCTTGAGCCTGGATCAACTCCCACCGCAGCTTGCAACTCGCTCCGGGCCGCGCTCAGCCGGCCCTGTTGCCGGGCAATGGTCCCACGGTTGATATGGTAGGTTGTCATCGCTCGTTTCGCGCCTGGATGATTGGCATCGATATTCAGCGCTTGACGAAACTTTTGGGCTGCAAACTCCGTATTGCCTATCTCGTTGGCTAACGCCCCGATGCGATAGTAGGCTTCAGCGTTATTGGGGTTCTCTTCGATGGCCTCTTCGTACTGCTTCATCGCCGGGGCAAACAAGGTCCGGCTTTCAAGCTCTCTTGCCGAGGTCATGAAATCTTTTTTCTCCGTGGCGCAGGCGATCAGAAGCAGGCCACTCAGCCCGCACACGGCCAGGCGGGACACCGCAGACCAGTGCTTCAAAGAGTAAACGTGTCCTCCAACCATACGAAAAAGCTGGGCACGTTTACTCTTTATATCAGATCGTTCCGTCCCCATTCTGAGTGCATCCTAGGCGTTGAAGCATACGGAGGCAATCAAGGGGGCTCTCGGCCCTGCTTGTCAGCAGCAGCATCCGTCTATATCCGTTTGGGTCACGTATGGCATGTCTGGTGAACGCTGCTGTGATCTCAACCGGAGGAGTGGTCGCCCCATCTCCGCTGACACGATTCGGTGGGCTCTCGCTGCTGAAACGCGCGCTGCTGACCGCCCAGCGAGCGGGCGCACGGGTCTGCTATGTATTGGCCAAAAATGAAGAAGTAGAAGCGCTACAAAACTCGCTGGCGAATGACCCGCGACTTACCGCCGACGTAGTATGGGTCACGCCGCGCAATCCGTTGCCGGCGAACCCCCCTTCCGACACCGGGCACTGTCTGGTTTTCTCGTGCGAGATGCTTTTCCGCCCGGCCTTGGTTCAGGACGTAGGACGAGAAGGCAAAGACGGCTGGCAGGTGCGCGGCGGACCTAATGATGCAAGCCTGGCGGTTGTCCCGCTGGCGCAACTCTCGTCCCTGGTAGCGACCTGGACACAGGAGGGCAGCCTGCCGGCAGAGCAGATCGAACAGCTTCCGGTACGGTCCCCCGGTCAGCACTTCTTGTATCGTTTGACTCAACAGGACGACCGTGGTGCGGTTGAGAAAGCCTTTCTGCTCACCTTGGAAAATCCGCGCGACGGTCTGGTTGATACCTATCTCAACCGCAGGTACTCCCGGCTGCTTACCCGCCTTTTCCTTCGCACCCCGCTGACCCCCAATCAGATTACCATCTTCTCATTTCTGACCGGACTGCTGGGCGCGAGTTGCTTCCTGCTTGGCAGTTATGGCGGGTCGGTGCTTGGGGCGCTCTTGCTTCAGTTCTCGACCGTCCTTGACTGCGTGGACGGTGAGGTGGCGCGAGTCAAAATGCTGGAATCGCCGCTGGGAGAGTGGCTCGACATCACCCTGGATACGGTGGTCCATATTGCCATTTTTCTCGGAGTCGGGGTGGCGGTATGGAAACAGGATGGACTGGCCGCCGCTCCGCTGCTCGGCGGGCTGCTGGCCGCCGCCGCGTTCATTTCCTTCCCATTGGTAACGCGAGCCGAGAAAACCGAAGACGCCGGCCGGGCACGGGGCGGCTGGGAAGATGTCTGGATTGAGAAAATGGTCGCCGGGCTGACCAGCCGCGACTATTCCCTGCTCGTACTGCTGAGCGCCCTTGTCGGCAAACTGGCCTGGTTCCTGTGGGCCGCGGCCATTGGTGCCCAGGTTTTCTGGGTCGTGCTGCTCGGCCTGCTCTGGAAGGCCGGCCACTTGTGGCGGTAAGAAAAAACCTTGCCAGGCATTCAGTCGCATCCGGTTGCAACTGCTATCGCCCGACATACTGCGTGCATCTGCTCCGGCTTGAGGCGACCGATATACCGAGATAAATGAGCGCGTTCGACGGTCTGAATATGATCGAGATTGATCGCCGACTCACGCTTAAGACCTTCTGTCGTTCCGACTACAACCTCACTGGGAAGACCACGAATCGTTGACGTGAGCGGGGCTACGAGTACTGTATGAAGTATATTGATAGCCTCCGGGCGGCTAAGGACTAAGACGGGTCGCCGTTTATCCGGTCGCCGAAACTCGTATGTCCAGATCTCTCCCCTGGCGATTTCTACTCGCCTGGCCATGTTCCTTGATCCGCCCAGCCATCAAGGTCTGAATCTGTCGGGTGTTTGCCATAGCCACGTTGGTAGGCTTCTGCAATCGCCTCCCGGTGTTTCTTGCGCAAATAGTCGGTCACAGCTCGACGGATGACCGCCGAGCGACCATTCCGTTGGACCTCTTCGTCCCGGTCGAGCGTTTCTAAGAGCCTTTCATCAAAGGTAATTTGGATTGCTTTCATGTGGATGTTCTATATGGATTGGAAATCCACATCAATACATATACGATCATCCATCTCAAAAACATAATCAGTCACCGCTTCACCACGCCACCCTCTTCGGTCAGGCAATCGTGCCGGCCTCGCGCAACTCGGCCAGGGTGTCCGCAGACAGGCCCAGTTCGGCCAGAATCGTGTCGGTCTGTTCGCCCAGCAGCGGGGCGGGCTGACGCAGGAGTTCCGCGGGCGTGCCCTCGAACCGGGCGGCCGGCCGGGCCTGGCGCATATGGCCGGCGTGCGGATGGTCGGATTCAACAATCAAATTGTTGGCCGCAACCTGCGGGTCGGTCAAGACGTCGGCCTTGCGATTGACCGGCGCGCACGGCACCTGCTCGGCATCGAGGCGTTCCAGCCATTCGGCCGAGCTTCTTTCTTTCAAGACCTCGGCCGTCAGATCCAAACGTACGTCGGCGTATTTGACCCGCCCGGCAGGCGTGCTGAACCGGGCATCTTCCAACCATTCGGGCCGCTCCAGGGCACGCGTCATCCCCTGCCATTCCTTGTCCGAGACCGCGGCCGCGGTGATATAGCCGTCTGCGGTCTCAAAGATCAGGTCGCGCGTGTCAGCCGGTCGGGCCGGCCCGATATCCGAGCCCATGAAGGTGTACTGCGTCATGCCCTCATGCCACAGAAACGAGACGACCGCGTCCAGCATGGCGAGGCGGACATGCTGCCCCTCCCCGGTCCGTTCCCGGGCCAGGAGGGCGGCGGTAATGGCTTGGGCCGCAGTCAGGGCCGTGACCTTGTCGGGAATGATGAGCCGTATCATACGCGGCCGGCCAGAGTCCGGGTCGGCCTGAATATCGGCCAGGCCGGACAGCGCCTGGATGACCGGATCGTATACACGCTTGCCGACATACGGGCCCTTTTCGCCAAAACCGCTGATAGAGACATAGATAAGGTCGGGTTTCACCTGGCGCAGGACGTCCTCACCAATCCCCATACGCTCGGCTATACCGGGCCGGAAATTCTGGACAAACACATCGGCGCCGGCGACGAGATCTTTGAGCAACCCGACGCCCTTTTCGTCTTTCAGATTCAGGACCACCGAGCGCTTATTCCGATTCAGGGTGGAAAAAAACGGGGAGATAGGCCGTGATTTTCCACCCAGGGCACGGGTCAGATCGCCCGTGTCCGGCGGTTCGACCTTGATGACATCCGCCCCCTGGTCGCCCAGCATCATGGTGGCCATGGGGCCTGACAACATCTGGGTGACATCAATAACGCGATAACCAGCCAACGGTCCTGACATGAGTCGTCTCCTCGGTACTGTTAGAGTTTCCAGTTCTGGTTTTGCCTGAAGCTATCCAGCACTGTCAAGCGACGGGCACCGGGCACAAAATGCTTCGGACTACTCTGCGGGCGCGGCAAAGATGACGACCCAGACCAACAGAACGGAGGCTAGGGCCGTAGCAATCCTGCCGATCCGGCGTGACCGGCCCTCAGGTCTATGGCCGGCAATCTGAAACGCGCTCAGAGCCTGCGACAGGTAATAGGCGGCAAAGGCCCGCGAAGCCAGGGCGATGATCTCGAACACATTGGTCATCCAGACCAATGCAATACCCAAACCGATCACCGCCACATAGGCGTATCGCGCTGATATCCGACCGCCGCTTTCCTCTTCGACCAGTCCACCAGCGCCAGCCGTATCAGCCACGGCCGCACTGAATTGGCTCATGGCGGCGGCCAAAACGAGCATGGCCGGCAGGACCGTCGCGACGTGACCCGAGAGACCGATCATCGCCGTTTCGTCCACGCTCAGACCCTTCAGACCCAGAAGGAGCGGCATGCACATGACAATAAATGCGACGTAGATCAGACCCGAGACGATCTGGGCGAAACGCATGCTCCTGATGCGCAGTTCCGCGGAAAATTTACTGCCAAGATAGCGTGACGTTTCAAAGCCCTGCACAACCAATAACATGCCGGCAAGTTGACAAAGCTGTTCCCAGGTCGACACCGATGGTGCCGGAAGATCACGGATCGAAAAATCGACAGAAACATCATAATTCGCCAGTCCGAACAGCAGGGCTCCGATGATCGCCAGCTTTATGCTGACCGAATACTCCTCTGCGCGGACCAGGCCCTCCAGACCCCGGCGCCAACCGGTATAGCCGATGAATATCAAAATCAGCGTGGTCAATACCTGGGCGCCGATTGCCGTGTCCAACCCGACTCCTCTGAATATAAAGGAGGCCAACAATCTGATGTAGAACGCAACGGATACGACATAGGCCAGCGACAGGGTAAAATTCGCGAGACGCTCGGTCGTCATCAGCAAGGCCGGCGCTTCGCCGCTTTGCAGCAGGGGCTCGCCATGACGGATATTGAATCGCAAAATTTCACCCAGGCCATAGGCAATAACAACGATGACCAACATCGCCAGAGGAGCGACCCAGCCGACAACCAGGGCGAGCAACGGCGCGACCACCAAAAAGCCACTGCCGATGATCGAGGCCAGCGGCGTGACGCTCGCTCTCCAGACTGTGCTCTCCTTGATTACCGGCAGCAGCAAGAGAGCGGCGACGGCGACCGCAATGAGGGGGAGAACAAGATTGATGGCGTCCATGATGACGAACGAAATTGTATGCGGACACTATAAGGCGTGGATGGTCCAAGACAAGTGACGATTGTACCGTCCTGAGGGAGTCTATTGGGTCTTATGTCTGAGAAGCCGCCGGAGGAGCACGACGAGACAGCGCGGGTCGCTACTCCGGGGTCGGTGTATAGCCCGGCACCTCGGGCGAATACGAAAAATCATCCGACGTAAAGGCCTGAAAGGCAAACACCACAATGGTAATCAACCCCCAGAGCAGGCCGACGACCACGCCGGCATCGACAATGCCGCGCCACGGCTGAGCCAGATAGGGGATGACCAGGACAAAGGCGACGATCATGGCGGTGAGAACGAAGACGAAGATTTGTCGAGGCCGGTGAATGGAGAAATAGCCCATGCAAAAGACGGGCGCCAACAATGCGCACAGCGGACTCGGGTGGACGGCCAGATATTTTGCGCGGGCCGCGACCCGCGGTGCAAAGCCGCACTGAAAGCCGTAATAGCCTTCCGAGTAGGCCATCCAGACGACGTTCAGGCCGAGCGCCAGCCAGTGATACCAGGAGAACTCGTAGTGAAAGGCGTCCAGCGTAATGACGGAGAGTCGGGCGATGGAATAGACCAGTAGGAGGATAACACCGCCAATTCCCCATACCGCCCCGAGCCGCCCTAACATGAAAATCCCAGCATAGAATCGGTTTTTGCTCTCCCGTGGAAAACAATCGGAGCATGATGGCTTGCCGTCTGGAGCAGGTCAAGAGGAGGGACAGGCGAAAGCGGTTTACGATACGTTGTCGCCGTGCCAGTCCGCGCTCGTCGGGAAGGAGAGGGGCCGGCACCAAGTGGGTGGGGCGGGGGGTGGCGCTCGGCCTGGGAGGGCGGCCAGGATGGCCGCCCTGCGGGCTTCCAGCCCGCACTCCTCAACGCCTCATCGTCCGCATTGAGATCAGCCACTAAGAAGCTCTGCCAGTCGTATTCGGCAGGGATGCCGACATAGCCGCAACCGTTTTGTTGTCAGGAATCGGTGGGTCAGATGGGAGACGCTTCTCAGCGGCACTATAGAGCATCATAATCACCGGAGCTTCAGGCGGGGGATAAACGCTGCTGGCATCACCTCATGGCGTGTCAAAGCATCTTCTGCTAGGCTCTCTCATATTGACTTGGCATCAGCCTGGAGCAGGAGATGACGAGGTCCCTGACTATCGACTATGGCGATGAGGTTTTGTTGGCCCTTGGCCTGTCGCCCGACCAGTTCCGTGAAGAGGCGAAGATTCTCATCGCCGTCAAGCTCCATGAGATGGGTCGATTATCCACCGGCGCGGCAGCGCAGCTTGCCGGCATACCCAAGCCCTTATTTCTGATAAAACTGGCGGACTATGGCGTGGAGACCTTCGACCTGTCGGACGAGGAGCTTCGACGAGATATGACCCATGCCCGCCGTCATCTGTAACACGTCTGTATTGCAGTACCTGCACCAGATTGACCGGCTGGACCTGCTCTCCGCCCTCTTCGGGCAGGTACAAATCCCCCGTGCTGTTGCGGCGGAACTGGACGAAGGGAAACGCCGGAATGTTTCTCTACCAACATTGGCGGACCTCTCTTGGGTGACCGTTCGACCGGTGCGGGATCGAACCTTACTGCCGCTCGTTACCAGTCTGGGGGATGGGGAGAAGGAAGTTCTCGCTCTCGGACTGGAAGAGACAGACGCTCTGCTCGTGCTTGACGACCGAAACGCACGCCGGTACGCCATCGCGGCAGGGTTGGAGGTTACGGGTACACTGGGCATCCTAGTGTTGGCGAAGGAGCGCGGCCTGATCGATTCGATTCGGCCCGCGCTGGACCGTCTTCAGGAGTTACAGTTCCGTCTCAGTGCTCCAACTCGCCAGATGGTACTTAATCTGGCTGGCGAGGAGAGAAAAACTTAAGCGCCTTCTCTCTTTCGGCCCTGATTCGGTCCAGAAGAACCGAGGCCGGTTCGTCGTGCGGGTCCTGCGGGACAGGCTCACCCGCAAAGGCTCTTTTGAGAATCGACTGTCGGAGAACGTCGCAACGAGCAAGGCTCGAATCAATTCCTGTTGCTGTCACGGGCTTAGTGGGCGCTACGGCTCGGCGGTGTGAGGCAACTGCAAAGCGGTGGTGTCGAAGGTGTACACCGCATGCAACTCATCGTCGAGGGCTGCCGTTTTCAGAGCCTTGTGCACGATCAGGGCATCGGCGAAGTCCGCATCCGTCTCACGATATGCCTGCAAGGCGCTCCAGATCACTTCATCGTCCTCAAAGCGCACGTTGGGTTCCTGCAAAAGCTTTTCGACGACGGCAACCACGTCAGCCTTGGTTGCGCGATAGCGGCGCCCAATCAATGTACACACCGCCTCCGCCAATACGACATCCGTAATGAGGATGCGCTCGTCGCGTTCAAAAACGCGACGCGACCTTTCCGCCTGCGCTGCGTCGTCTCTCAGGAGGTAGCGGAGCAGTACGTTGGTGTCCACTGCAATCAAGGTCGGCGTTCCCGCTTCGTTTCAATGGCGTGTTGACGCGACTGCTCGTCGGAGATCGTCTCGTCCGCTCGAAGATGAGCGAGACATCCCCAGGCGCTCCCAGGCTGTTGGCGGACTATCGTAATGCGACCGTCGGCAACGAAACTCCGGCATTCGTCACCCGGCTCGATACCGGCCGAGCGACACTGGTTGGCCGGAAGCGTGAGTTGGCGCTTCGCGCTGATTTTGGGCATCATCAACTCCAATGCACCTTGCTTTTTGATCAGGGAATTATAGCAATCGCTTTACTTCATATCAATTTGTAAAGAAAAATAGTATCATGGATGACTCAGGCCGCCAACGCCTCCAATCATATGTCGCTCAGTCGCCGCTGGGCTCACGGCCCGCGCGTAGAGTGATTCTGTCGCTCAGTCGCCGCTGGGCTCACGGCCCGCGCAACGCGGGCTTATGGGGCTCTCATCCGGCAAGGCGAACGGGAGACGCTTCTCGGTGGCCATGCGTATCATCATCACCGGGCTTCAGGTGGAGAATACGTGCTGTCGGTATCACCTCGTAGTGTATCAAAGCATCTTCTGCTAGGCTCTGTCATACTCACTTGGCATCAGTCGGGAGCATGAAATGATGAGGTCCCTGACCATCGACTATGGCGTCGAGACTTTCGGCCTGTCGGACGAGGGGCTTCGACGAGATATGACCCACGCCCGCCGTCATCTGTCACACGTCTATGGTAACACCTGCACCAGATTGACCGGCTGGACCTGCCCCCCCTCTTCGGGCAGGTACAAATCCCCCAGGCTGTCGCGGCAGTCTGGCGTCTCAATCAACTGATACGGGAGGTTCTTTTTGGCCCACTTCAAATCCCTGGAATCCTGGATATGGGACGCCGCCTGCTCCATCCGTGGGGCGAAGGACGCCCCAAAATACAAGGACTACATCCTGCCTCTCATCTTCACCAAACGCCTCTGTGATGTCTTTGATGATGAACTGAACCGTATCGCCGCCAAGGTCGGCTCGCGGAAGAAAGCCTTCCAACTCGCCAAGGCCGACCACAGGCTCGTCCGCTTCTACCTCCCCCTCATGCCGGATGACCCCGAACAACCGGTCTGGTCTGTCATTCGCAAGCTCTCGGACAAGATCGGCGAAGGCGTCACCACCCACATGCGGGCCATCGCCAGGGAAAACCCGCCCCTGCAAGGCATCATCGACCGCGTTGACTTCAACGCGACCACCCACGGCCAGCGCGACCTCGACGACGACCGCCTCTCCAACCTCATTGAGGCCATCAGCACCAAGCGCCTCGGGCTTGAGGACGTCGAGGCCGACATCATCGGCAAGAGCTACGAATACCTTATCCGCAAGTTCGCCGAGGGCAGTGGCCAGAGTGCCGGCGAGTTCTACACTCCGCCCGAGGTAGGCACCATCATGTCCCGCGTGCTCCAGCCCGAGTCCGGCATGGAAATCTACGACCCTACCTGTGGCTCCGGCGGTCTTCTCATCAAGTGCGAGCTCGCCATGGAAGCGAAAATGACAGCCGCCCACAAGACGCAATACCCGCCCCTCAAACTGTTCGGCCAGGAATACATCCCCGAGACCTGGGCCATGGCCAACATGAATATGATTATCCACGACATGGAGGGCCAGGTCGAGATCGGCGATACCTTCAAGAACCCCAAATTCCGCGCCGAAAAAAACGGTAAGCTCCGCACTTTCGACCGCGTCGTTGCCAATCCCATGTGGAATCAGGACTGGTACGTCGAGGCCGACTACGACAATGACGAACTCGACCGCTTCCCGCCCGGTTTCCCCGGAAAATCTTCCGCCGACTGGGGCTGGGTCCAGCACATGCACGCCAGCCTCAATGTCGAAGGTCGCGCCGCCGTCGTCCTCGACACCGGTGCCGCCTCCCGAGGCTCGGGCAATGCCGGCACCAACAAGGAAAAAACCGTCCGCCAATGGTTTGTTGAGCAGGACCTCATCGAGAGCGTCCTCTATCTGCCCGAAAACCTCTTCTACAATACCACCGCCCCAGGTATCGTCCTATTCCTCAACAAGGCCAAGCCAGAAGCCCGGCAGGACAAAGTCTTCCTCGTGAATGCCAGCCAGGTCTTCGAGAAGGGCGACCCCAAGAACTTCATCCCGCCCGAGGGCATCGCCCGCATCGCCGACACCCTGATAGGGTGGCAGGAAGAGGAAAAGCTCAGCCGCATCGTCGATCACGCGGAGTTGAAGAAAAACGACTACAACATCTCCCCCAGTCGCTATATCCACACCGGCGACGCCGAAACCTACCGTCCCATCGCGGAGATCGTGGCCGAACTCGACGCTATCGAAGCCGAGGCGCGGGAGACGGACACGGCATTGCGGAAAATTCTGGAGAAGATTGGGGTATAAGCAAACAAACGGGGGACTTTGATATGGGAGACCCTTTAGACAGACTGACGATACGAGGATTCAAATCTATCCGCAGCCTGAAAGACTTTGAGATCAAGAGCCTAAATGTGTTAATCGGCGCTAATGGTACGGGAAAAAGCAACCTCATTGCCTTCTTCCGTCTGCTGCAGGCGCTCATCAACGGAAATCTGAATGACTACGTTCGAGACAGCGGGGGGATCAGCGACCTCCTCTTTAACGGACGAAAGGTCACAAAACGTCTCAAGTTTGAAACGCGCTTCGGGCCACGCGGATACCGTTTCACTATCAAACCCGGCCCCTCCGAAGGTTGTGCGCTGACAGACGAAGCTCGCTACTATGAGCGCGGGACGACGGAATGGTGGGAGCTGGGAGACAGTCCGGATGGGCAATCCGTGCTTGTAAAAGAGGCGATAGGAAAGTCCCGTGACGCCCAATACAGCAAGCCAGTATATGAGTCCATTTCCTCATGGAAAATATATCATTTTCACGACACGAGCGAGACGGCGGCAATGCGGCACGCGGAGATCGTGCAAGACAACAAGACTCTGCGTTTCGACGCCTCGAATATTGCGCCATTCTTGCGGAGACTCAAAAAAAGGGATGAGGAAACGTACCAGGAAATTCTCCAGTCCTGTAAATTGGTGATTCCCTATCTCGATGATTTTCTCCTTGACGTAGAAAGCTTCGGACCAAAAAATAAGGTGGCGCTCTCATGGCGCGCCAAGGGTTCGGATTACCCGATGCAACCGTATCATTTCTCCGACGGCAGTATCCGGTTTATCTGTCTGGCAACCGCCTTATTGCAGCCCGACCCTCCCTCTTCCTTAATCATCGACGAACCGGAGTTGGGGCTACACCCTGCGGCAATCAGCATTTTGGCAGAGCTGATTCAAAACGCCTCGAAGCGCACCCAGCTCATCGTGGCGACACAGTCACCGGCACTAATCGACAACTTCTCGGTTGAGGATGTCGTTGTGGTCAATCGGAAAAGGGGCGCGTCCACGTTTGAACGCCTGAACGAAGAGGACTATCGAGCATGGCTTGAAAGTTATTCCGTGGGCGAACTGTGGAGTAAAAACGTCATTTCGGGTGGGCCGGTTTAGTGAGTAGGACCATCGAAGTGGTCGCGCTGGTTGAAGGCCCAACCGAGAGGATCTTTGTCCAGGATATTTTAGGCCCCTATCTTGCGCGGGCGGAGGTATACATCACCCCGATTATCCTGACAAAGCCCGGTCAGAAGGGCGGCGATGTTCGTTTTTCACGGGCCAGAAATGACATTGAACGCCATCTCAAGCAAAGAAACGAAACCTGGCTGACGTTGCTTGTCGATTACTTCGGCATCAAGGGTGATTGGCCTGGCTACGAGGAGTCAAAACGTAAAAGACGCCACACATCGAAGGCGCGAGTGATGAACGAAGCGACCCAAGAGCGGGTAAGCGAACTCTTCGTCGATCAAGATGCACGGCGGCGATTCATACCCTATGTTTCGATGTTCGAGTTTGAGGCACTGCTCTTCAGTGATGCCGAAATTCTGGCCCGAAAATTGAACGTTCGGCCAGAAGACGTGGAAAAGATTCTTGCTGAATACGACGACGAACCGGAGAAGATCAACGACAATCCCCAGACTGCCCCATCCAAGCAGTTGGAAGGCTTGTCTGACCGATTCAAGAAGACCGTGACTGGTATCAGCATCGCTCAGGAAATCGGAATTGATAGAATGCGCGAGTCATGCCCGCTCTTCAACGAATGGGTCAGTAAACTGGAGAACCTGAAACACTGAACACAATATCATAGAGGCTGAAGCCAGGGAGACGCTTCTCAGTGGCAATGCGTAGCATCATCACTGGAATTTCAGGTGGGGAATACGTGCGGCTGGCATCACCTCGTGGTGTGTCAAAACATCTTCTGCTAGGCTCTGCCACATTCTCAGGCGGAATCGGTAGTGAGCAATGCCTGATTTACAAGAATATCTACGGATGTTCGACAATCTTAAAGTCAATAAGCGTCATGGCGCTCTTGCGCCACATAAACCTTGTCTGTTGTTGGCTGTGATGGACCTTGTGGAGTCCGGCGCCATCACGGATGGATATGTACGATACACCCCTATGTTAAGGGAGATATTCAGTGAGTATTTCGCTATCGTCTCAAAGCCCGAGCATCGTGATAGGCCGTACCTTCCCTTCTTCCATCTCCATCATAATGAGGATGAGACTTTCTGGACGATCAAAGTCAAGGAAGGCCGACAGACCGATTTTGAGAGGATGAAACCGTCACATCGTCAGATGGAGGATTGTATCGAATACGCTGAAATTGATTATGAGCTTTTTAGATATATACAAAGTTCCGCAGACCGGAAAATAATGAGGGAACATCTCATCCGCCGATGGTTCCCCGATTATCAAGAGGCGCTCAACAACAAACTCGCCTTCCATCGCGATTCGAATAGCTACGAGCGCGCGCTCCGAGAAGCAGTCGCCGGTGAACCCGTAGTCAGCGAGGCCCCGCCCGTTCGTAGCGTAAGGGATAGTGCTTTCCGCCGCCTCGTTCTTGAAGCTTACGACTATCGATGTGCTGCTTCGGGCTGGCGCTTGATTGTTCCGGAGAGTCACATTCTCGTGCAAGCCGCCCATTTGATTCCGCACTCAAAGTCGCAAGACGACGACCCGCGCAACGGGATCGCTCTGACGCCGAACTTCCACTGGGCGTTGGACCAACACATTATCGCGCCGGGACCCGATATGAAGTGGCACCTATCGAAGGTGATCGATAAACGGATTCCAGACAATCAGCCTTTGATTGAACTGGAAGGCAAGGCCGTCATCTGTCCGACTAAGCGGAGCATGTTACCTCGAAAAGACGCATTGGAATGGCGGCTGGAGCGTCTCTTACCGGCAGCATAAAGCATCCGTTTAGAACAGCGGATGGCAATGCCAATATCCGGTTCGCTGAGTTTTCAGCGGAGGACATTCTCAGCGCTTTACAGCCGCACCTTGCGGCTTCAACTGGTTCCGCCTGCACTTCGGGTATCCCCGAACCGTCGCACGTTCTGAGGGCTATCGGGTTGAGTGGTGAGGAGGCGGAATCTTCAATCCGTTTCAGCCTCGGCTTTGACACCACCGACGCAGACCTTGAAGAGGCGGTGCGGCTGATTACGGAGGCGTTGACACGGTTGGCGCGGGCCGGGCTACTACGCGCGGTGTGAAAGACTTCGCCCTTCTAACCACGATATTGCTCAGGGGACTGCCCGCGCACTCTGCCGGTACTTTCCAATCCCATACGCGCGCATAGTCTCTCGAAGAAAGCGCTCCTTCTGTCTTGATGGGCGCACGATTTCAAGAGCGGTTTACGATGCGTTGTCGCCGTGCCAGTCCGCGCTCGTCGGGAAGGAGAGGGGCCAGCTCCAAGTGGGCGGGGCGGGGTGTGGCTCCCCGCCTGGGAGGGCGGCCAGGATGGCCGCCCTCCCAGGCAGGGGAAGGGCGAGCGGCCCGAGGCGGGGCCGCCGGACCGGTCCCTGGGAGGCTCATGCCACAATATGCATCACCCCTCCCGAGAGGGGATATGAAGAATACGCCCCTGTCGGTCACAATCGCCGGAATGACGGGCGGCTACACAGCAGCGTGATTTGCCCTACAGCACAAACCACAGCGTCTCGGGGAGAAATCGATCGGCAATATTGAGATAGGTTTGTTTGCTCGTGACCCAGTCCAGGAAGGGCTGGGCACTCGGGGTTGAAAAGAACATGAGCAGGGCCGCAGCCGTCATCAGCAGGGAGGTCCGCGCGTTGTGAAAATCGGCGATTTTGAGCGCCGTCCCGAATGAGCTTTTGAGGCGTGAGTTCAACAGGTCCACGCTGAAAAGCTCGTCAAGCAGCAGATGGACGATATAGCCGAAAAAGAGAAAAAAACCGATGGACCAGGCGAACAGCGCGCTCAGGGCAAACAGATAATAGCTCAGGCTGGTGGCCAGGAACCAGAAAAAGAGGGCAGCTACCAGCGAATGAAAAATGCCGCGATGGACCGTCAGCGCAGAGAAGACGCCCAGGGCGAGATAGCGGACCGCGCCATACGCCACCCCCCAGACGATCCAGAGTTCGATGATCGAGTAGCTGGAGACTCGATTGAACGCGGCCAGGAAGGCAAACACAATGGCTAGGGCGGTAAAGATCAGCTTGGTCGGACTGGAGTGGTCGAGGTCGATGTCCGGCAGGAGCCCGCCGACCGTCCCGACCACGGACAGGGTGACGACTTCCTGCGGGCTGTTCATCCCCGCGCCCAGGCAGGCCGTTGCCAGGAGTCCGCTCCCGACCGCGGCGACGCCAAGGTGTGTTTTGAAATTGGCCATTGATCTCAGGAGGGGATACTCCCCCCAGCCCCCTAGCGGCGTGTCAAACCCGTCAGAATCCCCATCGCCGCCATACCGGACGAAGAGAGATTGTGCGTAATAAAATCCCGAAAGTTTTCTGCCCTAGGCAACACCCAGCTCAGGACCGACTGATAACTCGTCTCGATATTCTGCCAGTTGAGATACAGCACGCCGAGATACTGCAACCCAAACAACGCCAGCAGGACCAGGCCGGCCAGAAAGGCGGTCGTGCGCAGGAAGATCAGCAGCACATAACCGATGCTGAATCCGACCACAAAACTGAAGCCCAGCTTCGTGAGCAGGGGAGACCAGTCCTCCAGCCGCCTCTCCCAGCCCGGCGGGAGAGGCTCTTCAGCCGGCCCCTCCATCACATCGAAGGCCGGGTCAAAGGCCGGCACCGGGTCAGACTGAAAAGCCGGTGGCTCCGACAACGGGTCGGCTCCGGAGGCAGAGAGATTCCCCACGGTCCGCGTTTCCTGCACGCCTGAAGGCGACTGGGGATGCAGCATCATGCCGGCTACGCCCATCAGCAGCGCGAGGCTGACCAGAACAATCTTCCAGCGCGGGAGGCGACGCGGGACTGTGGTCTCGGTCTGTACTTCTTCGGGCGAAGCGGTCTCTTCACGATCTTCGGCGGCCTGACTCATAGGTAGAAATTATTATACCGGTTTTCGAGTCGTTTCTCATCTTTTCAAAGGAGCCGATGAGGAGGTGGGATTGAAAGAGCCGTGACGTGCACTCAATCGGTCAATAGCTCCCTCCAGGAATGCGGCATACTCGGCCGCGGCCGGGTAGCCGGGGGCACGCTCCAGCCCGCGTTCCTGCCTGGATATTTCAAAATTCCAGACGCGCAACAGCCATAATAATTCGTACCGGGCAAAGGTCTCCGACTCGACGATCTCAGGGCCGCGGGGACCATACCCCGTGACGAATGCCCGGAAGAGTACGGGGTTGTGGCCGAGTTGGCCCCGGTCGTCTTTGGCCGTCCAGTATTTCATCTTCACAAAATCGAGCGGCGCCACATCCACGACCGCATTATCCCAATCAATAACGGCCGCGAGCCGCCCTTCCCGAACGAGAATATTGCCCGGTGAGAAATCATTGTGGATAAGACAGGGGGAGAACGGCAGCGCGGCCGGCATGGGAATATGCTCCACCGCGTACGAGAGCGTCGGGCCGAGTCGGCTGCGCGCTTCACCAATTTCCTTGTCCAGCGCAGCCCGAAAGCGGTCCGCCCAGGCCTGCGGAGCGTTGCCTATGGCAAAAAAATCGGCATAAAAGGCATCGAACCGCACCCGATGCAGGCTTGCCAGCGCGCGGCCCGCAGCCCGGTATAACTGCGCGTCCGGGTCATCCCACAGCGGCTCACCTTCGATCCACTCATACACGAAATACGGCTGCGGCAGGATCTGCCGGCTCCAGTCAAAGGCCAGCCCGGTGGGCTCGATACCGGAACTCTTGCGGCCGGCCCCACGCTGAGCCTCCCGCAGTTGGCTCAGCGCCCGCGCCTTTTCCGTATCGTCCGCCCCGGCATGAGAAGGGTCGAGCAGCCAACTGATGAAAACCTCCTTCATCAGGTCCGGCTCGTAGCGATAGACCTGCTCCTGGCTCCGGATACGCAGGCCATACATCCGTCCGTTGGCTTCAACCTTGAGGATGGTATTGATATTGCCCGACAGCGTCCGGCACACGCGCGGGGACGGATCCCCGGTCAGCGGGGTAAAGATCTGCCGGAGCTGCGCTTCGGTAATCATGCGGGCAGGCCCTTCTACCGGGCTCAGGACAGGCTTACTCCACAACCGCGCTGAGCACGAGGTCGGACAGACGCTGGAAGCGCTCCATGCTGTACGACTCTTCCAGGGCTCCGGCGGTCAGGCACACACAGGTGATGTCACGCTCCGGATCGATCCAGAACAGGGTTGAGCCCGCCCCGACCGCCCCAAACGTGTTCGGCGATGCCAGCGTGCCGAAATAGGTGGGAAAGATGCCCGTTCCGCGCACGAAAAAGCCCAGGCCGAGCGACGCTGGGAACTCATCCCAGTTCCGGACTTCCCTGGTGTAATTCCACAGATTATTCGGCCTGAGACCGGTGTGGTTTGTTGCGGCCAGGCGAATGACAGCCGGCGACAGGATGCGGGCTCCGTCCAGCTCTCCGCCGCGCCGCAGCATTTCCGCCAGGCGAAAGATATCGGCAGCGGTTCCCACCCCGCCGCCGCCCGGAATTTCCGTGTCCTCCTGAAGCATGACGTTAAAACCTTCAAGGACTTCCGGCGGAAAGAGCCCCTCCCGCCGGTCTCGCACCACAACCGGAACCCGTCGCGCGGCCAGGTCAGGCCGCAGACCCAGGGCCGTATCGGACATCCCGAGCGGAGTAAAGATATCCTCCGCAAAAATCTGTCGCAGCGACCGCTCTCCTCCATCAAGCCGGCGGACCACTTCGCCCAGGACCGCATGGGCGGTAATCGGGCTATAGCTGACAATCTCTCCGGGCAGGGCATCCAGCCCCTGCTGGCAGATCGCGGCGACCACCGCTTCAAGATTCCCCATCATCTCCTGGGCTACGGGCGGAAACCCGGCCGACATGCCTGCGGTATGGGTCAGAAGCTGAGCGATAGTCACCCGCTGTTTTCCCTTGCTCGCAAATTCGGGAATAATCTCGGCCACACGCGTTGTCAGGGCGAGTTGTCCCCGGTCAACGCGGGCAAGAATCGCGGCGGCCGTCAGCGCCTTTGTCACGGAAAAGAGATAGAAAACATCGTCCTTTTGCATGACGCGCTGACTTGCCCGCTCGGCAAAACCGAGCGCCTCGTACAACACGACTTGTCCCCCCCGCGCCACAATAACGACCGCTCCGTCATACTGCTCCCGTTCAATATCGTTCTGCATACACGCCACGAAATGGTCGAGTCGTGTCGCGTCAAACCCGCACGCCGAGGGATGAACCGTTTCCATACAATGCCTCCTTGGAGTTACTAACAGGGAGCATAGCGCTACGGACGGGGAGGAGTAAAGGAAGCAGGGGAAAGGAGATTTAGCTGACCAAGTCGCCGAGGACAGTGACCGGCACATCTGGAATCCGACGAAAATCTGGATCATTGGTGAGTAACAGTGTGCTGCCAATAGCAAGCGCAGAGGCGGCGTGCAGTGCATCTGGAGTCTGTAAATTGAGCGAGGCTCGAAGACGCGCAGCCTGTTCCCAGATGGCCGTTGTAACGGGAATGAGTTGTACCTCACGCGATTCAAAGAGGGAGCGAAAGATATTTTCGAGGAGTGCGTCTCCCTTTTGGAAAGGCTTCACAAGAGTTTCGAGCAGTGTTAATTCACTGCTGACGATTTGAAACTGACCTTCTTGGGCGTGCTGCCACAACGGTTCGAGTAAAGTTCGGTACGGTTCTATCCGCTCGACGCTATAGATAAATCCATTGGCATCAAGATAAATGGGACCACGAGCAGGAAGAGTCAACGATCCCATGCGTCGCGCTCTTTTTTGATGGCGGTATCGACCTCTTCTGCTGTGTGAAAGAGACGTTGCCCTGGTGCTCCGGCCAAAATATCGACAGCCGATTGACGGGCGGTTGATGCTCGCTGGGGGAGAACGATAATGTCTACAGGTTCTCCCGCTTGGAGGGTGTCATCAATCACTTCAATTTTTCCTCCTGGGAGCACCGTGGTCTTGATACGCAAGGCCGACTGCATGCTATATCCTCCTCATCTATATATAGACTTCATATAGACTTCACAAAAACGCACAAAACGAGAAAAGTCCAGACCTTGACACGAATATGGACCGCTATGCAGTCTCTTCCTTCAAAACACACTGAGGGGACAAATGCCTGATAAAAACACGGCTCCGTACGGTTCGTGGAAATCGCCTATCACATCAGACCTGATCGTGGCCGGAACGGTGGGCTTGGGCCAGGTTCGGCTGGATGGGGAGGCGGTGTACTGGATAGAACAGCGACCGACCGAGGGCGGGCGGAATGTCATTGTACGACGCACGCCTGATGGAACCATAGCAGACCTGACACCGGCGCCCTTTAATGCCCGGACACGCGTGCATGAGTATGGGGGCGGGGCGTATGCCGTCCGGGACGGGACGCTCTATTTTTCAAATTTTACGGATCAGCGGCTGTATCGGCAGACCGGAGCGGCCGAGCCCGAGCCCCTGACCACAGCAGACGGGCTGCGCTATGCCGACGCCATTGTTGACACCCAGCGTAGCCGTTTGATCTGCGTGCGCGAAGATCACCGAATTACAGGGCAGGAAGCGGAGAATAGCCTGGTCGGTATTGATCTCGCCAGCGGGGAAGAGACGGTCCTGGTCTCCGGGAGTGATTTCTATTCCAACCCGCGGCTCAACCCGGATGGCACCCAGCTCGCCTGGCTGTCGTGGAACCATCCGCAGATGCCCTGGGACGGCACCGAGCTGTGGGTTGGGACGCTCCGCCCGGACGGTTCCCTGTCGGAAGTCAGGCGGGTAGCCGGCGGCGACGCGGAGTCCATTTTTCAGCCCGAATGGTCTCCGCTCGGCATCCTGTACTTTGTGTCGGATCGCTCCGGCTGGTGGAATCTGTATCGAGTCCGTAACGGCAGCACTGAGGCTCTGTGGGAAAAGACCGCGGATTTTGGCCAACCGCAGTGGATGTTTGGTATGGCGACCTATGCCTTTGCCTCTGCCAACCGGATTATCTGCACCTACGCGGAAAACGGGACCTGGCATATGGCCAGCCTTGATCCGGGGACACGGCAGTGCGACGACATTGCGCTGCCGTATACCGAAGTGAGTGGCGTACACGCTTCAGCCGGTAGGGCGGTGTTTCTGGCGGGCTCGCCAATCGCCCCGCCCGCCGTCGTCCAACTCGACCTGGAAACACACGCCTGTACCGTCCTGCGTCAATCCAGCCAACTCGACCTGGACCCTGGTTATCTTTCCGCGCCCCAGGCTATTGCCTTTCCAACCGAGCACGACCGGACCGCGTACGGCCTGTTCTATCCGCCCACAAACGCTGACTACGCGGCTCCGTCAGAAGAACGCCCACCGCTGGTCGTCAAGAGTCACGGCGGACCGACCTCGGCCGCGCAGACCGCGCTTGATCTGCGGATTCAGTACTGGACGAGTCGCGGCTTTGCCGTTCTGGACGTGAACTATGGGGGCAGCACCGGTTATGGACGGGCTTATCGCCAACGCCTGAACGGCCACTGGGGGATTGTCGATGTGGACGACTGCGTCAACGGTGCGAACTATCTGGTCGCCCGTGGCGAGGTCGATGCCGAGCGGCTGACCATTACCGGCGGCAGCGCCGGGGGCTATACGACCCTGTGTGCATTGACCTTTCGCAATACGTTTCGGGCCGGGGCGAGCCATTACGGAATCAGCGACCTCGAAGCGCTGGCGCGCGACACCCATAAGTTCGAGTCCCGCTACCCGGACAATCTGGTCGGACCCTACCCGGAGCGACAGGACGTCTATCAGGCGCGCTCGCCGGTTCATTTTACCCAGCAGCTCTCGTGTCCGTTGATCGTCTTCCAGGGCGCGGAAGACAAGATCGTCCCACCGAATCAATCCGAACTGATGGTGGCGGCCCTCAGGGAGAAAGGGTTGCCGGTTGCCTATGTCCTGTTTGCGGGCGAACAGCACGGCTTTCGCAAGGCCGAGAATATCAAACGCGCCTTGGACGGCGAGTTGTATTTTTACTCGCGAATTTTTGGGTTTCCCCTGGCTGAGGCCGTTGAGCCCCTGACTATTGAGAATTTACCGGACTAAGCGGTCACGTCTCACTTTCACGTCGTTCCTCTTTCTGCTGAACACCCCCTCCCTGGCCCTCCCCTCAAGGGGGAGGGAATATCTGCTCCCTCTCCCCTGGAGGGAGAGGGCTGGGGTGAGGGGGAAATGCAAACTGAGACACTACCAACCAAGCTCTTCCAAATACGCCCGCATTGGTTTATTGGCAAAGGAAACCCACTGCACAGTCAGGAGGAAGCTCTATGCTACGTGTCAGCAAGGTACCGTTTGAGAAGGTTGACCCCGACCTGCAAAAAACCATGCGGCAGAGCGACGAGGCGCTCGGCGGGTCGGAATGGATACAGGTCTTTGCCCATACCCCGGACCTCTATAAACACTTCGTCGAGTTTTACTACTCCCATATTATGGTCGATGCCGGCGGAATCAGCGTCAAGCTGACCGAGCTGATTCGGCACAAGGTGGCCCAGATCAACGAATGCCAGCTTTGAATGACGGCCGTGTATGCCTCGGCGAGGCAACAAGGTCTGACGGAGGAAATGATCCACGCCCTGCCCCACTTTCAGGACAGCGATTTGTTCACACCGCGTGAGAAAGCCGCCCTGCGCTTTGCGGACACGCTGGCCCGCGATCATAAACAGGTCTCCCAGGATTTGTTTGACGAGCTGCGGGCCCATTACAGCGAGCCCGAGATCATGGCCCTGGGCTGGCGGATGGCGATTTTTATTGGCTATGGACGGCTGGTCTACGCTGTTGGACTCGACGGGGTGGGCAAACCGTGTCCGCTCTCGTTCGCGCATGAGGACATGCAGGCAGAAGCGGAACAGCCGGGCTGTTAAGGGACCGCGGGCCGTCAAGGAAGACGACCCGCGCGAACTTGCCGCTCTCCGATTTCCGCAGGTCGGCTTAGCCGCAGGCGTAAGCCGACAACCTGGCGGCCTACCCATGTCGGATTACGCTCCGCTAATCCGACCTCCTTATAGAACAAACTCCACCACCGCGCCGCCGCTGCCGTACAGCGGGCCATAGGCGTGCACCTGCGCACCGGTGAACTTCCCGCCCAGGGCGCCCAATACCCAGGCGCCGTGCTTAAAGCCCATGTCGGCCTGCCCTTTTGTGGCAAACTCGGGCAGGGCGGCGGACAGCCCTTTTCCGTCACCGGCTTGCAGCAGCGCCAGTATCTTTTTATTCCAGCGGTCGTATTTCGGAGCGACGATCTTGTCTTTGGCAATATCGATCTCGTGCCGGAAGAACGCGCCGGAAAAGTTCCCTACGCCCACTACGGCCACCCGTTTTTTCTGTTTGCTCGCCAATCTCACCGCCAAACGTCCGAGTTTCTCGGTCAGCGCAAAATCGTGGTAGAGATTGTTCGAGGCCAGCACCATCGGAATTTTGCCGCCCGGATTCAGGAAATTCGCGGCGACAATCGTTCCCGTGTCAATCGGAAACCCGTCGTAATTGACTGCCTTGGACTTGACTCCGATTGTGCCGGTGGCGGCCACGCAGGCTTTGGCCAGCCGGGTGTCAATTTTCAGTTTATAGGGCAGCTCGCCGTACTCGTGCCAGTTTTCGTCAACGTGCAGACCGCTCACCCGCGGACGGGTCTGCCACAGTTGGTCCAGGACGGCAATCCACTGCGTTGAATAGAGCAGGATCACATCCGGTTTGGACTGAACGAGCGCCGCGCCGGCCCGTTCCAGGCCGGTCGCAATCTTGCCCCAGGGCGGGTTATCGCGTTTGACGTAGGGCAGGGGTGAGCCGGGGACGAGAAAGGCGGAGACCACAGCCATAGCGCTTCCTCCCGTTCCTTTCGCCTATGCCGCCTGTCTGATGGCCCGGCGTGCAGCGCGTGTTTTCGAGGCCGGTTTGGAGCGCCCGGCCCGTTCGAGGTTCCACTCCATCACGGCGTTCCCCGTGCCGATCACGGTGCCGTAGCCGTGCAGTTCGGCTGGAATCTCAGGATAGCCCATGGCGGCAAACATCCAGGTAAAGGCCCCGGATTTCACCTCGGCAAACGCCTCGTCGATAAATTGCGGGAGCAGGCGAAAGACCTCTTTGGTCTTGCCCTGACGCAGGAGATCGATCATCCGCATATCCCACTGATAGCCGGACAGGCTTTGCGGATGTTCCTGAGACATGTCTTCCGGCAGGGCCGGCTCTTCGTGAAAATGCCAGTGGCACAGCGTGTTGGAGGCCAGGAGCACGGCGCGGCGGCCCAGCTTTTCAATGGCCGTGCGGGTGGCCCGGCCCAGGCGGTCCATTTCTTCGAGACCCTCTTCGGTCGAGAGATAATAGGGCGAGTTATTGGCCGACAGTCCGACAACCGGAATGTCCCACTGGGGGCGGATCATATGCAGGGTGGTGATTGTGCCGTAGTCCACACGGAAGTGTGGGTTGCGCATCATCTTGGTATACAACCCCTGCTTGGCCCCTTCCGCGCAGCAGGCCTCGGCCAGGGCAACGTCGACGTTCAGCTCGAAGGTATAGCGAAAGATATTCGGAAATATGGGATCGACCGATTTGCCGCTGAGTGCGGGAACCCCAAGAAAATGGTGCCCTTGCTGCGTAATCCAGTGCGGGGAATGGACCAGCAACACGTCCGGCTTGAGCGCGTCAAGACTCTTGCGGGCGCGCTCATACGCCCAGCGGAGCTGTTCCCAGCCACACTGCGACCGGGGCTCGTTCTGGGGCGGGTTTTCTCCATACACCAGATGGGGCGGGTGTGGAGCCAGAAAACCGGCGACGATGGCCCCTTTCTTTTGCGTCCGTGGCATGATGGTCTCCCTTCACAGCTTGAGACAGACGTTACGCAATTCCGTATAGAATTCCAGCGAATGCACCCCGCCCTCGCGGCCAATGCCGGATTGCTTGGCTCCGCCGAACGGAGTACGCAGGTCGCGTAAGAACCAGCAGTTAATCCAGGTAATACCGACAGTGATCTGTGCGGCTACCCGATGGGCTCGGGCCGCGTTCTGCGTCCAGATTGAGGTAGCAAGCCCGTAGGGCGTGTCGTTGGCCAGGCGCACGGCTTCTTCTTCCGAGTCAAAGGGCCGCACATGGCAGCACGGCCCGAAAATTTCTTCCCGCACCACCGCAGAGTCTTCCGACAGACCCGTCCAGATGGTGGGCTCAACCCAGGCTCCCTGCGTATACGGGGATGCCATGTCGGGGATGCCGCCACCGGTAATCAGGGTCGCTCCGTCGGCGCGGGCGCGCTCGTAATACGAGAGGACTTTCCGGCGATGTTCGAGGCTGATCAACGGCCCCAAGGTCGTAGCCGGATCGTGTGGGTCACCGAGCGCGAAGGACTCGGCCCTGGCTTTCAGCGCGGCCAGAAAATCATCAAAAATCGGCCGTTCGACATATACCCGCTCGGTTCCCAAACAGACCTGGCCTGTGTTGGCAAAGCACGCCCGGCCGATGCCCTCAATGGTCGCCTCAAGATCGCAGTCGGCAAAAATAACGGCCGGGTTTTTCCCTCCCAGCTCAAACGAGACATCCCGCACGCCCACGGCCGCACGCTGCATAATAGCCTCGCCCGTGACGGTCTCGCCCGTAAACGTAATGGCGTCAACACCCGGATGGCTGACCAGGAATTCTCCGGCCGAGTCCGGCCCGAACCCGTGCACGACATTATAAACACCGTGAGGCACGCCGGCCTCGTTCATCACCTCGCCCAGCAGGGTAGCCGTACTCGGCGTTTCTTCCGAGGGTTTGACAACCACACTATTCCCGCAGGCCAGGGCCGGTCCGACCTTCCAGGTCATGAGCAGCAGGGGCAGATTCCACGGACACACCACCGCAACCACGCCTTTTGGTACGCGCAGGCTGTAGTTCAGCGCTCCGCTGCCGTCCGGGGTGGGCATGTCGAAGTGTTCGCCGGACACGTTTTTGACCACATCGGCAAAAATGCGGAAGTTGGCCGCGCCGCGTGGAATATCAATATGAGATGCCAGACTCACCGGCTTGCCGGTGTCGGCCACCTCGGCCTCAAGGAACTGCTCAAAGCGTTGCTCAATACCGGCGGCAACCGCGTATAACACCTCTGTACGTTCGGCCAGTGTCAGCCGGCTCCAGGGTCCGTTGAGGGCAGCCCTGGCCGCCTGGACCGCGGCATCCACATCGGCCCGGCCGGCTTCGCACACCTGGCTGATGAGCGCATTATCAATAGGCCGACGGTTCTCAAAGGTGCGGCCGTTCGTCCCTTCGGTATAGGTACCGTTGATAAAGTGGCGGGTGGTCTGGGTACTCATCTGCGGACTCGCTGGCTCAGAAGATCGGTCGGCGACTCTAGCCCGACCGACGCTGAATATATATCATTCATACTAGCCGACAAACCGCAAGGAGGACACCATGTCGCATGTCAATTCCCCCGCTCTGGTTGAGACGAACTGGCTGGAAGAGCATCTGAACGATACGGACCTGTGCCTGCTCGACTGCCGTGTCAACCTGCTTCCAGAGGACTCCGGCGGCTTCCGCCTGGAGAGCGGAAGGCCCGCCTGGGAGGAGAGCCACATCCCTGGGAGTCATTTTGTCGATTTCACCACCGACCTGTCTGATCAGCACAGCGACCTGCCATTGATGATGCCGCCCGCCGACCAGTTTGCCGCCGCCATGACGCACGTCGGGGTGAGCGCCCGCACCCGAGTCATTCTCTATGACGATTTCTATAATATCTGGGCGGCCCGCGTCTGGTGGATGCTCCGTGCGAGCGGCTTTGACAACGCGGCAGTCCTCAACGGCGGCTGGCACAAGTGGACGCAGGAGGGGCGGCTCGTCTCGAACCGTCCCGCTACCCCCGTACGGGGCCAGTTCATGTCCACACCGCGACCCGCACTGATGGCTGGTAAACAGGAAGTTCTGGAGGCGATACAGACGCCGTCAAGCCGCCTGCTGAACGCCCTGACTGCCGAGGACCATGCGGGTACCGGGGGGATGATTCAATATCCCCGACCCGGACGCATTGCGTCGAGTGTGAACGTCTCCTTTTACGATCTGGTCGATCCGGAGACGCACGCCTATCTGCCTGTCGAGCAACTCCGCGAAAAATTCGAGGCTGTTGGCGCAACCGGCGCGAAGCGGGTCATTACCTATTGTGGGGCCGGGATTGCGGCCAGCAGCGACGCCTTCGCCCTCACTCTACTGGGATTGGAAGACGTTGCCGTCTACGATGGTTCACTCATGGAATGGGCCGCGGATGCGAGTCTGCCCATGGAGACGGATACCTCCCCCGCCGGACAGTCTTCGTCGTAGCGTCAGTGAGGGAGGACTGACAGACGCGGTTCAGACACGCTAAGGAGGAGCCGTGAACGAAGAAACGCTGGAAATCTCACTCGTGAACGATCTGAAGGAGATCGCCCGCGTCGCGGAACAGATTGACGAGTTCTGTGCCTCCCAGGACCTTACGTCGGAAGTCGCCTATGCGGTCAACCTGGCGCTAGACGAGATCCTGACCAATACCATTAGCTACGGATACGACGATGACGAGCCGCATCGGATCGAGATTATCGTCAGTCTGGAAGCGGAAGCGCTGGTCATCGTCATCGTGGACGACAGCGCGGCGTTCGATCTGTCGAATGCGCCGACACCCGATATCGGGGCCTCCCTTGAGGAGCGGCCCTTGGGCGGACTCGGCCTCTTCCTCGTGCATCAGATGATGGATAGCGTCGAGTACCGGAGGGAAGAGGGGCGCAACATCGTTACCCTGAAAAAGAACAAGACCGCAGAGCAGAGCCCGGACGAGGGCTGACGATACGGTCTCCGCCAATTCCCCGCCTGGAGTGAGTCGCCAGGGCGTAGGAGGGGGAGGCGCGTCTCAACCGGCTCTCCCTCCGTCCTGCGTCCAACACAGCTCCGCCCCGGCCCTGCGCGAGCCGGAGGTCACGGTCGTGTACGAGAGCCCGTTGATCACCGGCGGCCGCGTCTCCGCTGTCGCCTCAACGATGGCCGAGGGTGACACCTGGGAGCGGTTTATGACAAGTCTGGGAGTGTTGCTTGAACAGGTCGGACACCCAGGCGTGCAGCAGAATGTCCATGTTGATGGTCCGGCGATCCTGGATTGAGTCAGCGTGTGCCGCCCCGCTAGGAGCCCGCCGGCCGTAACCCGCGGAGGATGCGCCGCAAGACGACCAGCCGCTCGTGCAGAGCCAGGGCGCCCTCCTCTGCCTGAGCGATATCTACGACCGCCTGAAAGAAGAGCGCCCAGAGCTGGCGTGCCAGCGCGTCGAGCGGCAGCCGCTCAATGACCCCCTCGGCCATCAACGGCTCAAAGATCTCCCGTAACAAGGCGATGGCCGGCGCCCGGCGCCGCTCGCTGGACCAATCCAGCACGACCGGACCGTCGAGATAGACAATGCGCCGCACACTCGGGTCCAGGCTCCCCTCCAGGGCCAGCGCAACCCACGTCATCAGCCGCTGCCAAGCGTCGCCCTCCGCCGTCGCCATGGCGGCTCGTAGCGCCTGGATATGCTCGCCCCGGACCTCATCAAAGACCGCCTCAAACAAGGCGGCCTTATCGCGGAATTGATAATAGAGCGCCCCGCGCGTCACCCCGGCCCGGCGCACGATCTCCTCGGTCGCGGTCGCCGCATACCCCTGCGTGGTAAAGATGGCCCGGGCCGTGTCGAGGAGCGCCCGGCGCGTTTTTTTCGATTGTTCGGCCTTCGTGAGGCTGGGCGTGGCCATAGATCCTCCAAGGCTGGGTTCGGCTCTCGGAATTGCGGCCAGAGTTAGGACGACGATGGCAGCATACCAGAACACCGGCAGCGACGGAAGCGGCGAGAGCGGGCGGGAGTGTCTCATGTTGGAAAAGTTTGACCAGGAAAAACGGGAAAGTCCGCCCTCCCACATGCATCGGGGTCTCTTCTCAGCTCCCGGGCACGGCGCTGACGTGCGCATGGGGTTTTCTACACGACTCCCGGCCCGTGTCTGTCTCTAGTAAAATTACGGGGGCGGCCTCAAAAAACCGGCTCGCATCTCCGGGGAGCGCCCCCATGCCATGCAGTTAAGGCAATCCTCAGTCGTCATGGGCATTCAGGAGCACCAAACGAGAGACAGACGATATTAGGTCGTGGAGGCCAGCCCTATCCGACACTGGCGGAATTGCGGCAGGCACTCAGCGTCGCGTGTAGTCTGACGGCAGTGTGGCGGGCGTTGCGGCGGTTAGAGCTAACAAGAAAAATTTCTCCGCATTCAGGAACAGACACGAACTGTAAGTTGACAATAGTTTTTAATATATCTTATTCTAATCCTAACGAAAAAATGTTACGATTAGCTTATGATTTATGAATTTGCAGTATCGAATTATTTCTCTATCTATGAGGAAACCATCTTCGACTTGCGCATACCCGGCACGGCGCCCGACTTGCCACGTTTTCGACGGAGCAAGGCTAAGCCGGATGTCCGCCTTCCGGCTGTGGCAGTCATCATGGGGCCGAACGGCTCGGGCAAGACGACCTTGCTTCGCGCTTTGGTAGACGTTATGCGGATTGCCTCGGAGCCCAGCTTATCGACGGCTCCAATTAGCGAGATTCTCCCCTTCTTATCGAAAAAGGCCCAAAACGAGCCGACAAGTTTTCGCTTAGAATTTGACGCCGACTGGTTGACTCAAGGTAAGGCCCGGGAGTTATTCCGTTATGAACTCTCCGTGGGACGTAAGTCGTCTGCGACTTCTTCTAATTTCATCCTTCGCGAAGCCTTGTTTCATTTTCCGAAAGGCCGGCCACGCCGACTCTTTGAGCGTGGCACACCTGGGGAAGCTATCTACGTTTCTCCCAAGTTCGGGTTGAAGCAAAAAGACTCACGTCTGGATGCAGTTCGGGCCGACGCTTCGGTGATAGCAACACTTGCTATGCTCAACGTTCATATCGCTAGACAGATGGTTAACGGGCTACAGCAAGGTTATCTATTTTCGAACATTGCCACTCATGGTAACCGGCAGTTTTCAACCGAAACCGTAATAGGATGGTATACCAACGATGAGATGAACAGATGGATGAAACGGCAGATACAGCGTAGTGATCTGGCGATCCAGGACGTGGATATCCAAATTGACAGTACGAAGAAGCAGGCGTTCTTCCATCATCATGGACTCGACGGTACCGTCCCCCTGCCGTTCGAGTCCAGCGGTACAAAGCGATTGTTCCACCTCCTGCCTCAAATCCACCTGGCTCTTGCGACGGGCGATCCGGCTATCCTCGACGAGATCGACGGAGACCTGCACGTGGATATTGTGAACGAGATTATTCACTGGTTTCACAACCGCGAGACTAATCCGCACAACGCCCAGCTCCTCGTCACCGCCCACAACGTCGGTGTCCTCGACGATCTGGAGAAGGAAGAACTCTTCATTGTTGAAAAGGGCTCGGATAGCGTCACCCGCGTACACGCTGCCCAGGATGTGAGCGGTCTGCGACGTGACACGCGGCTTTACCCCAAGTACCGAGCTGGTGTGCTGGGGGGCATCCCAAAAATCGGTTAACTTGAATGAGCCGTCGTCTCGTTCCGCAAAAGAAACCCATCTTCATCGGTACGGAGGGTGAAAGCGACCGTGCTTTCGCACAGTTGCTTCAACGCTGGTGCGACCAGGAACATCTTCGGATATATCTGAAGATCAAACCGGCAAGCGGTGGCGACTCTGTGACGATCGTCGAAGATATAGGACGCTGGCTGGCAAAGAATGACTCCGGGAAAAATTACCAAGCTAGGTTGGTGTTGTTGGACCGCGACAGAATTGAACAGGACCTGCGAGCCGGCAGAGACACTCAAGCCGCCGCGACTCGACTCAAGCTTGAGCTTGTTTTTCAAGACCCGAACCTGGAAGGGCTACTGCCTCAGACTCCATCCGGGACGTGAACGACGGAATATCGCGGCACACAGGGCGATAAGTGAGTTACAAAAAGTCTGGCCCACATATAAAAAACCTCCGACGGCCGATCTATTGCAGCAACGCTTCACGCTGAATGATGTCCGACGGGCAGCCGTCCACGATCAACACTTGCAGAAGCTTCTCGAAGTAATCGGGCTGTGGTCGTAGACCGGGTGGAACAGGGTGAAGCCGGCTGCCCTGTTCCCGAACACCCGCTAGGGCCGGATCGTATAGGCACGGGGACCGGTATGGGCTGAGAGCTGGGGCTGAATCCAGTCCACCCAGTCACACAGCACCGGTCGGGTGTGTCTGGGGTCAATCATATCGTGGACGGCAAAACCTTCGGCCCGGGCGTAGACTGAGCGTTTGCTGGCGAGCGCTTCTTCAATCTCCCGGCGCTTGGCCTCCGGGTCTGGTGCGGCGGCGATTTCGCGCCGATAGGCGACCGCGACTCCCCCCTCCAGCGGCAGGGCACCACTCTCGGCCGACGGCCAGGCAAACACCATCCCGCCCGGTCCGAAGTGGGCCACGCCGGCCACGCCGTAGACCTTGCGGACGATGACCGACACCCAGGGAAGGGTGCATTGCATGAGGGCAAAGATGGTCGCCGTCCCGTAGCGAATGGTGGCGCTCTGCTCGGCCTCCGGTCCGATCATGAAACCGGGTTCGTCAACCAGGCTGACCATAGGCAGATGAAACGTATCGCACAGATCGATATGCCGCTTCACTTTTTGGGCGCCCTCAGCGGTCATGGCGCCGGCATACCACTGCGGGTCGTTTGCCAGAATCCCGACCGGCTGGCCGTTCATCCGGGCCAGCCCGGTAATTTGAGACGGACCGTACAGGGGCGCAATCTCAAAAAACGAGTCGCGGTCAACAACGCACTCAATCACCCGCCGCATCGGATACGCGCGCCTGCGGTTGTGCGGAATAATGCTAAGCAGTTCTTCTTCCTGGCGGTTGCGGTCGTCCTCGCTGGGCTGAACCGGAGCCGCTTCCCAGACATTGGTCGGCAGATAGCTCAGAAATTGTCGGATTTGGGCGAAGACGGCGGGCTCGTCCTCGGCGACATTGTCCACAACTCCGCTGCGCAGGTGGATGTGCGGGCCACCAAGTTCCTCTTTGGTGATCGGCTGACCAAAGGCGCGTTCCACCAGAGCCGGTCCGCCAATCATCACCTGCGAGGACTTCTGGGTCATGATCGAGAAATGGGAGGCGACCAGGCGGGCCGCGGGCAGGCCGGCCACGGCCCCCAAGGCGGCAGACGCAACCGGCACCATGGACATGGCCTGCATGACCGACATGAACCGGGGCGGGGCGTTCACCGACTCCGTACTGCCGGTTGTTTCGCCGCTGTTCTTCCCACGGGGGACACTCCCACCGCCGCCTTCGAGGAAGCGAATGAGGGGCAGCCGGTAGCGGCACGCCAGCTCTTCGGCCCACACGCTCTTGCGAAAGCCGGCGGACGAGGGCGAGCCGCCCTTGAGGGTAAAGTCCTCGCCACCGACCACGCAGGGGCGGCCTTCGATCTTGCCGAAGCCAACAACATAATTCGCAGGGGTAAACGAGTGGAGCCGGCCCTGTTCGTCGGTTTCGGAGTAGCCGGCAATTGGCCCCTGCTCGCGGAAAGAGTCGGCATCGAGTAACTGGTCCACGCGCTCGCGGACGGTCAGCCGTCCCCGGTCATGGTGCTTGGCAACCGCTTCAGGCCCGCCCAGCTCTCGGGCGAGCTGTCTGCGCTGCTCAATGCCCCGGACTTCTTTTTCCCAGCTCATGTGGAGTGCCTTGTCGTTTTGTATGTAGCAGATCAGTCGTCTTCAAACGCCTCGTACAACTCGTGGTCAAAATAGCTGACCGAAACGACTTCCGAGGTCGGAATAACGACTTGGTATGCACTCAATGCGCCCTCGATATCCGAGTGTTGCATGAGATCATTTTTAGCTCGATTGAACCACGTCTCGAAGTCACCATCTGGATTGCGCTGCCGATAAAACTCGATCCTATCCCTCAATCGTTGCTCAAATATTTCCCCAGCTTTTTCTCGGTAATCATTCACTAGTACGAGACGCTTATCGGCCTCGGTTCGATAGCCACTATGCGTGAGGAAGAGTTCAATATACTGCACGTCGTAGGCTGGATTGAACAAGTCGGCTATACGGCCAACATACGCCTTTCCGCTATGCAAAGTGACAGAAACTTCACGGCTTTGTCCAAACGCCCGACGAAGTAAGACTTCCAGAGGGTCTCCTTTCTTTTCAATGACAAGATTCATGTAGGTATAAGCGGACAGAGGCGAGAAAAAAGAAGACACTACCTTTGAAGCTGCTGGCAGTGCGACACTGATGATAAGCGTAATTAGACTTTTCCCCGCATGTGGCACCGGCAGTACAGCGTGTATGAAGCGGTGCGCCGCTTCAACGTCAACAATCTGCCAACTACGCGTGTAATACACGACAGCCGACGCGATAATCAGTAGAAACAAACCTGCAGTTACGGAGTAAAGGAAAAGGGCGTACCCTTGCAGACGGTTAGTGTAATAGCGTGAGAGTGGGAAAAGACGTATGAACAGGAAGCCCGCAACAAGGCTGCACGCAAGTGGTAACTGAAGCCCTGTACCGTGCACGGACGCTCCTGCCCTCAATTATGACTCTTCTGCACTCTCTTCTTGTTTGAGCGGGGGAGTATATTTGCCAGCAAGATAATCGCTCTTGAACTTCTCCTTGTCGAGATTTCGGAACATGATCTCCGCAATGGAAACAGTCTGTCTCCCCTCAAAGTTGGTATGCACCTTCAGCACGTCTCCAAAGCGTCCACGACCTTTTTCCTGTTTTGTCATGAACGACCCCCTTTCTAATGACCTTTCTACGACACGAGAGAAATTTTGCAACCGCTCCTACACGAGCCCATGCGACGCTCCCAAATTCGCATCAGGCAATCTGGGTCGGTCTACTGCATGGGCGAAAACGCGGCTGGCAGGACGATTTTGTTCTGTTGCGTCAGCAGCAACTCCCGCGTACCGGGCGGCCAGTTGGGCAGTTGAGCGGCCTCGGCCCAGACGCGGCTGCGCTCGCCCAGGCTGGCGTAGGGCCAGATATGGACGAATTTATTGAGCGTTCCGAGATCGCTATACCAGCAGGCGGCCAGGGGTGAAAGCTCGGTCCGGGCACTGATGGCCTTGGCCCAACGCTCCAACACGGTCGGCATGGCTCCTGGCTGGTATATATAGGTGCGGATCTCATACACTGGGCCGAGCTGGCGCTTGCCGAGCGGTTCCATAAAAGGCGCGGGGATAAAGATTTCGGATTCCATGTGTTCGATGAACGTGCCAATCGGAGGAGGCCACGCTCCGCTTTGCATGGCCTGCGCTCGAGCCTCCGTCCGCTGCTGGAGACTCTCATACGGCCAGACATGGATGATTTCGTTGAGCGGGCCGATCTCGGTATGCCAGAACGCTCCGAGCGGGGAAAATTCCTCACGGCGGGGCAGGGCCTCACCAAAGATCCGTTCGCACTCGGCAAGCGTCCCCGGTTTGAGGCGATAGGTCCGGACTTCATAAATCATACTGGTTCTCCTTGGCGGTGGGCGGTGTCGGCTTACTGTCCTTCCGCGTCTGCTCTGCCTAGCGTACCCATGCGACTTCCGAGTTGTCCTTGGGCTGACATTCCCGCAGCGCCCGTTGCAGCCCGTCCCGGTCAAAGCCCTTGCCAATAAAAACGACGTGCTCGGGTGGTTCGGGTAATAAATCCAGCCACTCCATGTCGAATTCGCCGGTCACATATTGAAACATCCACTGCTCGTCCGAGTCGGTAAACCGCACAAACCCCTTGGCACGCCACACTGCGTCCGGCAGGCTGCGCATCAGCCGCTCAAACCGCTCGCGGACCAGTGGGGCTTCGCACAGACACGTCAGCGTATGAAAATGGTCGTGTACCGGTGCCTGACGCGAAGGGGAAACGTACCCGGCATTTTTGTCTGTTTGCCGGCAGACAATCTCGGCGTAATCCATTTCCCCGCGTTCGGTCCGAACAATCTCCGTGCGCGGATTTAACTGACGAATCTGCGCCTCAAGTTCAGCCAGGACAGACTCGTCTGCCAGGTCCCGCTTGTTTAAGATCACTATATCGGCGAGTTCCGTCTGTTGACGAATGCCCGAGTGGACTTCTTCGGCCAGGCGGCTGAAATTAATGGGGTCAAGAACGGCAATCAGCGAAGCCAGTCGGACCAGAGGCAGGACCTCTTCTTTTGTGGCTTGATCCATGAGTTCGACCGGGTCGGCGAGGCCGGTGGCTTCAATAAAAATGACATCCGGCTTGAGGGCGGCAACGTCCTGAATCGCGAGGCCCAGGGTGCCGCCAATCGTGCAACAAATGCAGCCATTGGTCATCTCTCGGATGGTATGGCCCTGCCCGCGCAACAGCTCGCCATCGATGTTGACCTCCCCATACTCATTCATCATGACCGCGGGTTTGAGCCCCTGGGCCAGACAATAGTCCAGGAGGCGACGCAGGAGGGTCGTCTTGCCGCTGCCCAGAAAGCCGGAAATCAAATGGACCGGGATACGCTCAGCCTCAGAGAAAACAATCCGCTCTTTTTGCTCGTCCATAGCGTCAACAGTATTCCAGGATTCACGAGCGTGGGGAAGGCCGGACACAGGCCGGCTTGGCTTCACGAAAAAAGGCCGACAGCGCATGTCGGCCTTTTTGTTGCAGCTTGGAGCGTCGCTATTTCAGGCGGGTTTCTTTGTAGATGACGTGTTTGCGCGCCACCGGATCGTATTTTTTGAGTTCGAGCTTGTCCGCCATGGTCTTTTTGTTCTTGGTCGCAATGTAAAAGTGACCGGTTCTGGCTGACGATTCCAGTTTGATCTTTTCACGCATCGTTCGTCCTCCCCTTGTCAAGTCCGTCTATACTTTGACGCCGCGCCGGCGCATGTCTTTCAACACCCGCTCAATGCCCAGCTTATCAATCATCCGAATCCCACGCGCGCTCAGACGCAGACGCACCCAGCGTTTTTCGCTCGCCAGCCAGAACTTGTGGGTCTGCATGTTTGGAAGAAAACGCCGTTTTGTTTTATTGTTTGCGTGGGACACATTGTTCCCGGTGCGTGGGCGTTTGCCAGTGACTGGACACAGTCTCGACATGAAAAAGTCTCCTCGGTGTTGTCTTGTCGCCAGATGCGAGCCGTTCTTATAGCATAGCCGACGGCGGAGGGCCAAGGTGGGGGTATTTTCGGTCGTGTCTCAGTTTGCCACTGCCGGCCTGTCTTAAATTGGCGACGAATTTTCGATCAGGCCTGTAATGATATCGACTCGACCGAACAAGGAGAAGTGCTCCCCCCTTACGGTTCTCGGGTGATGACCAGACCACTCCCGCGCAGCATGGGGGAACCGTCGATGGCACAGACGGCCGAGGCGTTGGGGACTTGGCGCTGTTCCGCCCGGTCGGTCACCTGCATGACGGCTTCGGCAATATGACCCATGCCGTGCAGGCGGCCTTCGCTCAGGCTGCCGCCGAACGTATTGACCGGCAGTTCACCTTCCAGGGCAATGCGCCCGTCCTGGATGAAGCTGTAGGCTTCGCCTTCTCCACAAAAACCCGCCGCTTCCAGCCAGTACAGCGTGGAGGGGCTGAATCCGTCGTACAGTTCGGCGGCACTCATGGTCTGGGGTCCCAAACCCGACGACGCCCAGAGCTTGCTGGCCAGCGAGTGGCCGGACGCCATATAATTGTCCAACGAATAGTGAAACAGCGCCCGGCGACGGCTGGTGTTCTGTCCGTAGCCGGCGATATAGGCCGGTGGGTGCCGGAGGTCTGCCGCACGCTCGGCCGTGGTCAGTATGAGGGCGACACAGCCTTCCACCGGAATATCGCAGTCGAACAAACATAAAGGCTCGGCGATCCAGCGCGCGGCAAAATAATCCTCACGGGTCATGGGTGTGGTGTAAAAATAGGCGTTCGGATTGAGGTTCGCATTCCGCCGGCTATTCGTCACAAAGGTCGCGAGATGATCGCGGGTAGCGCCGTAGCGATGCATATAGCGCTGCCAGGCCATGGCGTGCCACTGAAAAATGCTCGTACAACCATAGGGGGCCATAAATTGGGCGTCGCCAGGAGCCCGATTGCCGGACCATGCCCCATAGCGGCCGCGCGGATTGTGGAGCGCGCGCCAGACCAGCACGTACTCGCACGCATCAGCCAAAAGAGCGTTGACCCCCTCAATAACCGCGCTTGCAACCAGCCCGGTTTCGATTTGGGCATACCACCGGATATCGGGCGCGAGCGGGAGATGGTTCATAAGGTATTCGACGCTGACAATATGCTCGCCGTCCTGGGTGCCCGCACCGTGAAAAGGCGCTTCAGGAAAGGTGGCAAGACCGTCAACCCGCTCGGCCGGCAGCCCGGCGTCGTCAAGGGCGGCCCGACAGGCATCCAGGCTCAGCGCGCCGAGGGACCTCTGGGGCCGGCGGCTCAGTTCGGAGTAGCCCATACCAACGATGGCGGTTTTGCCTTTTCCTTTCCAGGTCATGGGTGCGTCCTTTGGTCAGGCGACGAGACGAAACTTGGGCAGCGTCAGTTCCGCATCAACATCCTCGAAATAGACCTCGACCTTCCCGCCGACCCGAACCTGCTCGCGTTGCGCCGCAGGCAAGTCGGAGACCAGAAAGAGCTGCGGCTGTTCTTCAAGCTCGACGAGAATATTGAGGTAGGGCAGTTCGTCTCTGAAACCGGTCACGTTAGGTTGATACATCACACTAAAACTGTAGATCGTGCCGCGACCGCTGACCGGCTCAAACGTCAGGGCTGCGCCGTGACAGGCCTGACACACCGGACGCGGCGGGTGATTAAAAGAGTGACAGTCCTGGCAGCGCTGGATAACCAAGCGCTGTTCCCTGGCCGCCTCCCAGAACGGACGGGTGAGGTCATCAATCAGGGGGCGCGGTTTTTCCTGTGTGGTTGACATGTCGGCCCCGCATCTTGCCATAAGTCCGCGTGTGGATTCAATGCGAATCCGACGACCAGGGGTAAAGCCGACTGTTCTCTGTTATGAGGGAGGTCTTATCCCGTGCGGATGCTATCGAGCTCTTCAAATATCCGGTCGATCTCGTCTTCCGTGGTATAAAAATGGGGCGAAATACGGAGACCGCAGCGCGGGCGGTAATCGACAAAGACCCGCCGAGCAACGAGTTGGGCTTCGGCTTGATCCGCACCGTCGAAGTCGATGCACACCAGACCGCCACGTTCCTTTGTGTCTTGCGGCGTGTTGATATGAAAACCGCGGGAACGCGCACCGTCGAGCAAGCGCTGGCATAACTCGATATTGCGTTGCCGAATCCGTTCCACGCCGACCTCAAGGAGAATCTCGTAGCCGGAGCGGGCGGCATAGACGGCTGACATGCCAGGCGTGCCGCCCAGAAAGCGCCGTGCGCTGTGGGCGTAATCAATATCATCGCCAAAGGCAAAAGGCTGTTCCTGTGAGAACCAGCCGGTCATCACAGGGTGGCGTGACAGAAGTCCATCGGGACGGACGTACAGGTAGGCCGCGCCCGGTCCGCCGCAGAGCCACTTGTGTGAGCCGCCGACCACAAAGTCGGCCTGCCAGGCCTGCACATCAATCGGGACGGTCCCAACGGTTTGATAAGCATCGACAATAACCTGGGCGCCACGTGCATGAGCGGCCTGAGCAATAGGGGCAATATCGATCAAGGCACCCGAGCGATACAGCCCGTGGTCCAAGACTAGCAGGAGCGTCTCGTCATCGATGGCCTCGATAAAACGTTCGGCCGGTTGCCTGATGCCGTCAGGAGAGGGGATCATCACAGGCCGGGCGCCGTGCCGAGCCCGGGACTGAATATTATAGCGCAGGGTGGGAAAGGTCAGTTCGGCATACAGGACCTTATTGCGCTCGCCGCTGAAGTCAAAGCAGGAGAGCGCGGCGTTGAACAGGGCCGACACATTCTGGTGCATGACCACGCTGTTCGGCTCGGCATTGAGAAACCGGCCAATGAGGCCGGTGGTTTCCTCGAAAAACTCCATCCAGCGATCCCAGACCGCGCTCCCTTCCTGCCGCCAGCTTGCGGCATATTCGTTTAGCCGGTCCGTCGTGGCCCTGGGCATTGCGCCCATAGAATGGGAAATCAGATAGGTCGAGGTTTCGAGGATGGGAAACGCCGTCCGCCAGCGAGATAGATCATGTGTCATACGGCCCTCCGCCGAGTTGGGTTCTGACATCCCAGAGAATAGGGAAAAAATGTACGCTGACCCGGCCCTGAAGATAGCGTACGCCTGGGGCTTGGAAGGACGCGCGACCGACAAGTTTTCCGGTGTAGGCGTCTCCCGTACCGGGCTTTGCGCCAACCATACGCTCGGCCATTAAGGCGTGGCGGGAGCGCCAGATACAAAACTGTTCATCATATTCAACCATAACTTCACACAACTGATGCAAATCCAAATGTCGTGGGTCGGTGTAGATGCGCTCAACCGCCCGCTCCTGTTGCTCAGGAGTGTCCGTAGCAAAGCCGCGGCTGTGCAAGAGTTCACAAAATGTGCTCCACAGGTTGGGTCCGTCATAGGCCGCCTGGAGCCGCTGCCGGGAAGCCTCACTTCCGGCGAACACGTCAAAGAAGCGTTCGTCCCGGAGACCGGACAGGAATTCGAGCTCCCGAAACTGCAAGGACTGTAAGCCGCTGGCCGGCCTCAGCAGATCGCGAAACTCAAGAAAATGCACCGGCGACATGGTTTCCAGCACCTGGACCTGCTGGATCATCACCCGCTCGATCTCAATGAGCCGCCGCATCAGCCAAATCGCCTGTCGCACCCGCCCGGCGCGCAGATGGCCGATGATGGTACGGACTTCGTACAGCAGCAACCGAAACCACAGTTCATAGCTTTGATGGACAATGATGAACTGGAGTTCGTCATGAGCGGGTGGGTCGGATTGAGGTGTCTGGAGATTGAGCAGTTCCGGCAGGCGGAGGTAGGACTCATATGTCAGGTCCGGTTTGGCCTGGGGCATAAACGGTATTGTACTGCCGAAGGGCGGGGAGGGGCAATGAAGGGAGACGAAAATCCTGTCACCGGGAGGGAACAGTGTAGAGTCCGGTCAATGCGCGCGGAGATTCTCCGGGCGACCATGAGAAAAAACGTTTATTCCCGTAACCCCGCCTGGCGCATCAGCGGTATGACGCGCTCGCCGAAATACTTCAGCTCTTCGTTATAGTCCAGCCAGGAGACAATCAGCCCTTCGATGCCGGTGCCGGCCAGCTTGACCATTTCATCGACGACCTGTTCCGGCGTGCCGACCAGGGGATAACCGCCCCAACCGGCAATAAAGCGTTCGGCAAACTGGGTAAGGGTTGCTTCGCTGAAGGACTGACTCTCGACACCGAGCAGGTTCAGGATATTGCGGGCCGCGGTCCAGTCCCCTTTTGCAACGACGTAATCATAGGCCTGTTTGGCTTCTTTTTCCGTGTCGCGGCAGACGACAAAACCGTAGGACATCATGCCTATCTCTCGCCCATAGGCATTGGCCTGTTTTTTCACATCCGCGACGACCTCTTTGCCGTGCTCCAGGGTATCGACCTGGATAAAATTAAAGTCGACTTCCCGCGCAGAGAAATCCTGGCCGGCGGGCGAGAAGCCGGCGTTAATCAAGGCCGGATAGGGCTGTTGGACCGGCTTGGGCAGCAGATAGCCGTCTTTGACCTGAAAGAACTCGCCCGCGTGATCAAAATTCTGCTCGGTCCACAGGCGCTTGATGACCTGGAGCCACTCGCCGGCGTACCGGTAGCGCTCGTCATGTTCCATCTGCTTGGCCGCAAACATTTCCATCTCCGGCGAGAACCAGCCGCACACAATGTTCAGGCCCCAGCGCCCGTGAGAAATATGGTCAATTGTTGCGCCCTGCTTGGCGGCCATAATCGGATGAATGGTCGGGACGTGCGAGGTGGAGAAGAGCATGATGTTTTTGGTCTGGGTGGCCATGGCCGTGGCCCAGGTATAGGTCTCCATGCAGGTGCCATTAAAATCGGTGCTCCCGCCAAAGCCCTTCCAGCGTCCGACCGGCACCAGGAGTTCAAATCCCAAGTCGTCGGCCTGCTGGGCAATCAGCACGCTATGTTCATAGGTGGGCTCAAAGGTGGACTCGGCATGCGTGATGGTACAGCCGTAGCTACAGTTCTGACCGAAAATACCCAGCTTCATTGTATTGTCATTAAAGACGGGCACGTGCCGGCGGCGGTATTCTTTGATGTCGTCTGGATGCATGGGGGTTCCTTTTCCGGGTCATTGGGTCGTCGGGTCGTTGGAGCGTTGGGAAGCCTCTTGTATTTGCGCCGTGCCTGTGTCTTTGTAGGCAAAGAGTAAACGTGTCCTCCAATCAGACGCAATTGCTGGACACGCTTGCTCTTTGAAGCCAAAAAAGCGCATGAGAAGCGTGTGAGACGAGTCGGGACGCTGGTGGGAAAACTCGAAATTCATATCTGTACCAAGACCAAGTGTACGAACAGAACAGTTGAGGTCAAGGTCCGCAGCGCCGAAGCTGCGCCTGGTGTCCATACCGGGCTTACGCTGCTGGCCGCGATGCAGAAATTCGTTGCGGAACGGCGGCTCGGAGGGGTGGCCGAAGTCCGCGAGGCGGCGTGCATGTCAAGTTGTCCGGTCGGCCCTCGGCTGGACCTGATGCAGGACGACACGCGGGTACGCTATATCAAACGCCAACGACCGACGGGTCGGTCGGATTTTGTGACGTGGGGTTCGATAGACAGTATTGAGGACGAGATTCGGAGCTGGCTGGGAGAAAGCCCGCACCCAGTGGGAGAGGGAATATAGCAGGAAGGTAGGATATGCGGATAGCCGTTGGTGGATATCTGGTCGCCGTGAATACCTTTGCGACCCAGAAAATGGGGCTGGACCTGTTCCAGCGAGCGACGCTGAGCGGAGAGCGAGTGCTGCGGGTGGGCGGCGCTCAGGGCTCGATTGCCGGCTTTTTGCACGGAGCCCAGCAGCACCATTGGGACATTGTACCGCTTCCGTTTGTGGTGCCCGGTGTTGGGGGGAAGGTGACAACGGAGGCGCACGAAGCGGCCAAAGCCGGTTTTCTCGATCTTTTGCGTAAGAATCCGCCGGTGGACGGCGTGTTTCTCCAACTGCACGGCACGGCCGTATCAGACGAGTGCGATGACTGCGAGGGCGATCTGCTCAGAACGCTCCGCGAGTTTCTGGGTGACAAGGTGCCCATCCTGGCGACTCTGGATGGCCACTCCAATACCACCCCGTTGATGGTCGAGCAGGCCAGTATGCTGATTGGTGTGAAGACCAACCCGCACTATGATTTTTTTCCTGGCGGTGAACAGGCGGCGCAGGCCATGGCCGGCATGTTTGACGGGAGTGTTACGCCGACACCTGCCTGGGCTCAACCGGCCATGGCTCCGGCGCTGCAAAAAATCTATATCGCCCCAGGCTGGCCCATGGAGGCACTGATGCGGCAGGCACATCACCTGGGGCGTGACCCCCGCGTGCTGGATGTGTCGTTGCTGGGCGGATTCTTTTGTGCCGATATTCCCGAGACCGGCATCAGCGTGACGGTCACCACGAATAACGAACCGGCCCTGGCTCACGATATTGCCGAGCGCATCAAAGACGCCTGCTGGGCCAAGCGGCAGGCATTTCATACCGACATGGTTCCGGTCGAGGAGGGCGTGCGAGCGGCTATTGAAGTCGGGGACGGCCTGGTCGTGCTGGGAGACCTGGCCGATAGTGGCGGTGCCGGCACACCGGGTGACGGGACCGTCTTGCTGGCGGAACTGCTCAGACAAAATGCCCAGAGGGCGGTGGTCGGAAATATTACCGATCCGGCGGCCGTACAGGAAGCCGTCCGGGCCGGTATTGGCAAAAATGTTACCCTCAGCGTAGGCGGCAAGGTGGACGCCTTCCACGGAGCACCTGTTGAAATCAGTGGCCGGGTGCGTGTCATTCAGGACGGGGTTTACACCGCGGCGACGGCATTTAATGCGGGTACGTATCGACGTGGGGCAACCGCGGTAGTGGATTGCGGCGGTGTTGAGGTCATTCTGACTTCGCGTCCGACCCACGGCTTTGAAGCCAACCATTTCCGCAGTCTTGGCATTGAACCGACCCAACGGAAGATCCTGGCGGTCAAATCCGAACTGCAACACCGTGCTGGCTTTGCCGGTATCGCCAGCACCTTTATTGACGTGGACACGCCGGGGCGGGCAACCCAGGTGCATGCGCGTTTGCCGTATGAAAAAATCCGGCGACCGGTCTTTCCCCTCGATGACATTTAGGAGATCGCATGAATATCCGTCAAATCGATCACATTGGTGTGGCAGTAAAAGATCTGGATACCTATCTCCGCGTTTTTGGGGACATTCTGGGGCTGGAAATCCACGACTTTGAGGAGGCCGATCCGTATGAGGGTTTACGGATTGCCTTTGCCAGGATTGGTGAGGCCGACTTCGAGTTTTTGCAGGACCGTATGCCGGAGTTGGGCGACAAGGTGACGGATCAGCGCGACATCTCGCGCTGGATAGAAAAACGGGGCGAGGGCATCCATCATATCGCCGTGCGGGTAGACGATATCGACGCCGCCATTCAGGAAGTCAAAGCCAAAGGCTTGCGCGTCCTCGACGAGAAAGGCCGCCCTGGGGCGCGCGGCTCCAGAGTCGCCTTTATCCATCCCAAGAGTACCGGTGGCGTGCTGATCCATTTTGTGGAACGAGCAGAGCGGTCGTGAGCACTTCCGCCGGACCGAGTCCGCATACGGACGACCGGCCGCTGGAGCTGTCCGCAATTGCGCTGACGGCGCTGCTGAGTGCGATCTGGGGCGGAGCGTTCGTGGCGATCAAGGTCGGGATCTTCGATATGCCGCCCCTTGGGGCCGCGGCTCTCCGGTTCGGGGTGACGGCCCTCGTGCTCCTGGCCCTGGCCTGGTATCAGCGGGTGCAACTCCGCTTTGGCTGGAACGAACTCAAGATACTGGGCCTGCTTGGACTGTTGTTCTGCTACGGCAATATGGCGGTCTATCTGGGGACAGCGCTCACGACCTCCGGCCGCTCGGCCGTATTCTTCAGCGCCCAGCCTATTTTTATCGCCCTGCTGGCACCCTTTTTTCTGCCCGGAGACCGCCTGACGACCCGCAAGGTGTGCGGCCTGGGCGTGGCCTTTAGCGGTATCGTCGTCCTCTTCTCGGCCAAGTTCGGTGACGGCCTGAGCGACGCGCTTATAGGCGACGCCATTGTCCTGAGTTCAGCCCTGACGATTGGCGTCTCCGGCATTATCACCAAGCGCGTCGCCGGACGGATCCATCCGGTTGCGCTGGTGTGTTGGCAGACCTGGATCACCTGGCCCATCCTGACCGTATGCTCCTGGATGTTTGAGGCGGATCAACCGTTTCTCCTCTCGACCCGCGTGATCGTCTCCATTGCCTATCTGAGCGTGGTTTCGGCGGCTTTCGGGTTTGTGGCCTATGCCTGGTTGATTCAGCGCCATTCGCCCACGCGCGTTGCCTCGTTGACGTTTCTTACTCCGGTGTTCGCCGTGCTCTTCGGCTGGCTGTTGCTGAGTGAACACATGGGGGTGGTCCAGTTGCTTGGCGTAGCCGGCGTGTGTGTCGGCATTTATATCGTGAATAGCAGCGGGGCGTCCCGGTCGGCGACGACTGCACAGGTTAGGTCTGTTGGGTCTACGAGAGTCATTGGGTCCGTTGAGTCTGTTGGGTCCGTTGAGTCTGTTGGGTTGAGACTCAATAGACCCAGTGACCCTATAGACCCAACAGACGCAAGACGGAGACCGGCTGGCTATATGGAATCGTAAATTGCTCCCGGGCCTCTAGGAGCGCTGCGCGGCCCGCAGCACATGCAGCTTCAGGAAGACATAGGCCGACACGAGCAGACAGAGAACGCCCGTACCGCCGACCGTCAGCGGGGCACCAATAAGGGGAGCCAGAAAACCCGCCAACAGACTGGCGAGAGGTGTGGCCCCCATAAGCATGATGAAGAACAGGCTCATGATCCGACCGCGCAGATGGTCCGGCGATAAGGTCTGGAGCAGGGTGTTGGTGGCGGCCATAGGCACCATGAAGCCGGAGCCGACAAGCGGCAGGGCGAGCATGGACAGCCAGAAGTTATGGGACAGGGAGAACAGGATGAGTCCCAGGCCAAACCGAATAAAGGCAAAGGCCATGACCCGGCCGAGCTGTTCCGTGCCTTGGTGACGGGCCATCAGCAGGGCGCCCACCACGGCGCCAGCGCCGGCCGCGCCCATCAGCAGACCCATGCCGTTTGGCCCGCTGTGTAAGATATCGCCGGCAAAGACCGGCATCAGCACGGTATACGGGGTGCTGAGCAGGCTGAGCAAGCTGACCAGGATCAACAACAGCCGGATCGCCGGGGTATGCAGGGCATAGCGGATACCTTCCCCAATAAAGGTGGAGGTTGATCGCGCGGGGTGAGGTTCAACAACTCGCGGGGGGAGCCGCATGGCGAGAAAGCCCACGATAATGGCCAGGAAGGTACAGCCATTAAAGGTGAAGCATACGCCCTCGCCAAACTGGGCCACCAGCAGCCCGGCCAGGGCCGGACCGACAATCCGGGCCGCGTTGACCAGAGTCGAGTTGAGGGCAATCGCACTCGCCAGGTCGTCTTTGCCGACGATCTCCATCAGAAAACTCTGGCGGGCGGGCATCTCGAATGCCTGAATGGTGCCGGCGACCAGGGCCAGGACAAAGACCTGCCAGGCGGTTATCCACTCACTCATAGTGAGAAACCCCAGCACGAAGGCCTGCAACATGGCGAGCCAGAGGGCAATCAGAATGACCCGGTAACGGTTGAAGCGGTCGGCAACCACCCCGGCCAGCAGTCCGAACAGGAGGGTCGGCACCTGACCGGCAAAGGCAACCAGCCCAAGCATCAGGGAGGACTCGGTCAGCCGATAGATCAGCCAGGCCTGGGCCATATTCTGCATCCAGAATCCGGTCCGGGAGACAAACTGACCGACAAAAAAGAGTCGAAAGTTCCGATGGCCGAGTGCCCGGAAGGCATAGGGCAGGGAACAACCAAAAAGGGTCTTGTCGGTCTTTTCGATTGTCGCTGCCGAGGGTGTGGACGGGGAGCTACTCAATGGGCCGCGCTCCTCACTACAGAGGAAACGCTACACAGGAAAGAGAATACAAAAAGGGCGAAGGGGCCGTGTCGCTGCATAGCGTGTAAAGCTATCTGGAGCGTGAGAACCCTGTCAAGGAAAGGCTTGTCCGGGGGTGGGGAATATGGTGTTTTGAGGCGCATATTATTTAAGGAGGGGACTATGGACGTTGGCGTACTGGTGACAGCGACGGCGGAGAGCGGAGACCTGAGCACGGTGGCCCGCAGGGCAGAGGCGCTGGGGTTTGCTTCTCTATGGATTCCTGAACACCCGGTGATCCCGGTTGGGCATACGACGCCGTTTCCTGGGGCGGCCGATGGCGTTCTGCCGGAGCACTATAATCGCTGGGCCGATCCGTTTATTGCGCTGACCGTGGCGGCCGGGGTGACGAACCGCATCAAGCTCGGCACCGGGATTTGTCTGCTGCCCGAACGTGACCCGCTCATGACGGCCAAGGTGATTGCCAGCCTTGACTTATATTCCAACGGCCGGGTGGTCCTGGGCATTGGCGGCGGCTGGCTGCGCGAAGAAACCGAACTCATGGGGACCTCCTTTCGTCTGCGCTGGCGACGCCTGCGTGAGACCGTCGAGGCCATGCGGCTGCTGTGGACGCAAACAGAGACCAGCTATGACGGGGAACTGGTCCAATTCCCGGCGGTCCGCTGCGAGCCCAAGCCGGTCCAGCAAAACGGCCCGCCGGTGTTACTCGGCGCGCACGGTCCCAAAGCCCTGGAACGTGTCGCGCGTTCCTACGACGGCTGGTTTCCGCTGGCGCACAGTCCACAGGCGTTGGGAGCTGAGATCGAAGAGCTCCGAAAACTCGTCACAGAGGCGGGCCGTGACCCCGACAGCGTGCCGGTGACGCCTATTATCGATCCGGACAACGGCAACCTGTCCGTTGATACGCTGAAGCGCTATCAGGATGCCGGGGTGGATGGCGTCGTGGTGTTCAACCAACAGATGGGTACAGAGATCGCCGACGGAAAAGCGCACGAATGGCTCGACCGCGTAGCACCAATTGTGGACCGGGCACGGGGGGTGTGATAGTTACGCACTCCACAACTGAATCTTGTGTCCGCTGAGGAGTGAGGATGGCTATGACTGTCAAGCGTAGCGATGTGGGTAGAGGGCCTCAAAAGCAGGGACGCCGCCACTGGAGCACAGGAAGAGCCTGCCTGCTCTTCCTCCTGACCATGAGCCTGCTCGTGCTGTCTTCCACCGTTCAGGCGCAGACGCAGTCCGGTGTCTGCGACCGGACCCCACAGGTGAGAGACGCCCTCGTCGCTATAGTCGGGGGCGGGGTGACCTGCGCCGATGTGACAGCCGACCAACTCGGCCGTATCAGTGTTTTGAGTCTGGGCTCCGAACGCATAGAAACATTACAGTCGGGTGACTTTGCCGGTCTCACCAGCTTGGAGCAGTTGGATCTCTACGACAACGACCTCACCGCTCTCCCCCCCAACATCTTCGCCGGCCTGACCAACTTGCGACAGTTGAACCTGTGGCACAACGACCTCGCCACCCTCTCCCCCAATGTCTTCACCGACCTCACCAACTTGAGAATTTTGGACCTCGACGACAACGACTTCGCCGACATCCCGCCTGACGTCTTTGCCGGCCTGACCAACCTGGTGTACTTGTGGCTCAACGACACCCGCCTCACCACCCTCCCTCCCAGTATCTTTACCGGCCTGACCAACCTGGAGACCTTGGTGCTCTCTGGCAACGAATTCACCACCCTTCCCCCCGACGTGTTTGCCAACCTCACCAGCTTGGAATACTTATCGCTCAGGAATAACTTCCTCACCACTCTCCCGCCCGACATCTTTACCGGCCTGACCAATCTGGCAAGCTTGTATCTCCACGACAACCACCTGACCGCCCTCCCGCCCGACATCTTTACCGGCCTGACCAATCTGGCAAGCTTGTATCTCCAGGAAAACGATCTCACCGCCCTCTCGCCCGATATCTTTACCGGCCTGGCCAATCTGCGGACCCTGTCCCTCAATCGCAACCGCCTCACCGTCCTCCCGCCCGATATCTTTACCGGTCTGACCAATCTGGGAAGCTTGTATCTTGACACGAATCAGCTCACCACCCTTCCACCGACGCTCTTCGCCGGTCTGAGCCGCCTGCGGGTCTTGGATATCAGCGGCAACCACCTCACCGCCCTGCCGCCCAAGGTGTTTGCCGGTCTCAGCAGCCTGCGACAAGTGTGGCTCAACGCCAACCCCGGTGCCCCCTTTCCCGTGGCGATGACGCTGGAGAACACCACGCCTGCCGGTGGCGTCGTCGTCAAAGTCGCTACTGGCGCGCCGTTTGACATGACGGTCCCCGTGTCGGCCACCGGCGCCACGCTGTCTACCCCGTCTGTCACCGTTTCCACCGGACGCGTCACCAGTCCCCCGCTCACGGTCATTCCAACCGGCGGCCCGGTACGGATCACGCTGGGTGCCGCGCCAGCGCTTCCAAGCGACTCCTCCTGCTCCTGGCTCGACCTCCCATGCTACCGGGGTTTGATGCCGACCGTGTCGAGCGAGCCGTTTGAACCGGACATCGCCCCGCCGACGCCGCCCGTCGACACCCACGCTGATACGCCAGACACGGCAACGCGTGTCAGTTCGACCTCATCAACCCCCGGTCAGATCGGACCGGCGCATGATGTCGATTACTTCCGGATCAGGGTGACCCAGGCCGGGACGCTGACGGTCGAGACGGCTGGATCTATGGACACCGTCGGGACCCTGTGGCAGGGGGATGAAGAAATTACGACGGACGACGATAGTGGCGACGGCCACAATTTTCGGCTGGTCGCCCCTGTCGACGCCGGGACGTATGTGGTCGCGGTGCGGGGCTATGGCGCCTCGACCGGACAGTACACCTTGGATGTCAACTTCGTCGTTGGTGCCCTGGATATGCTGGGCCCCGAGACATTTCAGAGTGGTATCGGGTTCATTTCGGGCTGGGTGTGCGAGGCCGAGCGGGTCGAGTTGGAATTTGACGGGGAGACCACATTTGGGTTCCCCTTTGGCGACTTGCTCGCGACTTGCTCGACAAGCTCCAACTCCATGCACTGTTCCGGTCGGTCCTCATTTTTTGCGCACGGCTTCGACTCCAGTGGGGAAGATGGGGAGGATTACCCCCCGTTCCCCTTTCGTCCTCCATTCGCATTCGTCCTTGAGGCTCCCTATGGCACCGACCGGGAGGACACCCTGGAGGCCTGTGGCGACCAGGATAACGGCTTTGGGGTGGTCTTCAACTGGAACCGGTTAGGCGAGGGCAAGCATACGGTGCGGGCCTTGGCCGACGGAGTGGAGTTCGGATCGGCCTCCTTTAGTGTGACAACATTCGGAGTCGAGTTCCTGACAGAGGCGCAGGGCGAATATCTGCTGCCCGACTTTCCCGACACAGGCCAGCAGACACGGCTCGTATGGCAAGAGTCCACACAGAACTTTGCGATTGCCGCGGCCTCACCCGCCGCCGAGAGCGAGCCCCCAATGGATGATCCGCCCACCCAGGACGATCCGCCAGTCCTGAGCGATCTGATAGGCACGTTGGAGAATCCCGCCCCCGACTCGTTCCAGAGCGGGTTCGGCCTCGTGTCGGGCTGGGTATGTGGGGCCGAGCGGGTCGAGATTGAAATTGACGGCACGGATATCTTCGAGGCTTCTTACGGCACCGACCGGATGGATACCGCGGAGATGTGCGACGACAGCAACACCGGCTTTGGGCTACGGCTGAACTGGAACGAGTTCGGCGACGGTGAGCACACGCTACGGGCCTTGGCGGACGGCGAAGAGTTCGGACGAGCGACGTTTACCGTCACGACCTTGGGCGAAACGCTCCTGACAGGCGCAAGCGGAGTGTACGATCTACCCGACTTCCCCGAGCCGAACACAACGGTGACGGTCGAGTGGCACGAGGCAAGCCAGAATTTCGTGATTATCGAGGTACAGTTGGAAGCGCACGAATAATTCGACCGCATAGCCCTGATTGTAGGACGGGCGCAGGGATTGTGATTGTTGAAGAAGTGTTTCTATCCTACACTAGAGCTCCTGGCATCAAACCATGGGACCGGTGGATAGAGAGACTATGTGATGCAGTCAGCTTTCGCCGTTATTCAGACGTTCGGGACCGACGCATGGCAGGCAACCCTCGACGAATATCTCAAAGAGCGAGAAACGCTCGCGGCAAAGTGGGCGAAGCATCGTGAGATGCAGATGATTCCGGTTCAGGTAGCCGAGGGTCAGGAGATCAACTTAACGCCCGGCGCGCATTCCGAGTTGATCAAAGCCATCATCACCGAGTTTGCTCCGCGCTTCGCTCCGGCTGCCGAGGTCATTTATGTTGGCGATACCGGGGACAAGATCGGGTATTTTCAGGAACAGCGCCTTGCCGAGTTGGGAGTCACCGTCGATCAGCACGGAAAAATGCCGGACGTGGTGCTGGATTTCGGGGAAAGGGATTGGTTGCTGCTAGTCGAATCCGTCACCAGCCACGGTCCCGTCGATGCGAAACGTCACAACGAACTGGGCGAATTGTTTGCTGGGGCAACACCTAGTTTAGTCTATGTCACGGCCTTTCCTAATCGCGGTGTCATGGCACGTTACCTTGGAGAGATTTCTTGGGAAACCGAAGTCTGGTGTGCTGACGCGCCTACGCACCTCATCCACTTCAACGGCGAACGATTCTTGGGGCCGTATGAGGGGTGATGGTGAAAGGTGGCCACTATTCCACTATTCCAACGGCTTGGTGTATAACACTTTCCCCTACCTCTCGAAGGTGTGAATCTGACGAAACTGGAACCGCTGGCACGGGCGACCCCTAAGTCCGCACGACCCATCCGGCTGCAACATTAACCGATCTATACGACCCCGACCCGATGCCGCCCAGCCTGTGCAAGGCCCATCATGTCCTTAACTGTGAGGTGAACAGGCTGGTACCGACTCGACGGTTTTACCTTAGGGCAGGAGAGGGTGGGGTATCTATTTGAGGTATAAGAAGATGCTCCACCGGAAGCTGGAATGAGAGGGAAGCGGAAGCGGTGTCGGGCCTGGCGAGGGGGACGCAAAGACATGTATATTATGCAGTTAGAGAAAGGACCGCATAATGACTGAACAACCTGACATCGCTATATATGAGGAGCCCGAGGGCCTTGGCGATAAGGATGACGTATTGTTGGATGACTATCCAATAGACAAGGTGCTGATCCGTCACGAGACTCGCACAATTCACGATGTTATACGAAGGATTGGACAAGACGCTTACATCCTGGACCCGGAATTTCAACGAGATTTCATCTGGCCGGAAGACAAACAGAGCAAACTCATCGAGTCCGTACTAATGCGTATTCCCTTGCCGGTTTTCTATCTGGCAGAGGACGACCAAGGGCGAATGGTGGTGGTGGACGGTTTGCAACGCCTGTCCACCTTTAAGCGCTTCGTCGATGGCGACTTGCGCCTGTCTCTTCCAGGCCAGGAAGAATTGAACAACAAGCGATTTGACGATCTGCCGCCCAAGCTCCAAAACCGCGTTGAGGACTGCAATCTGACCCTCTACATCATGGACGCTAAGGTACCGAACCGAGCCCGCTTGGACATCTTCGAGCGTGTCAACAGCGGGGTTCCCCTTACTCGACAGCAGATGCGTAATAGCTTGTACATGGGTGCGGCGACTCGTTTTCTTAAAACCGAGGCGCGGACAGAAGTCTTCTTACAGGCCACAGGATATAGCTTGAATAGAGATACGATGCGCGACCGCGAATTCGTCAACCGATTTTGCGCGTTTCAACTCCTCCCCGTTGAAGGATACAAGGGAGACATGGACGATTTTCTCGCGCAAGCACTGAAAAAAATGAACGACCTGAAACCGGAAGATCTGTCGCGTCTGTCGGTAGAATTTCGTAGAAGTCTTGCAAACAATTACGAAGTCTTTGACAGACATGCGTTTAGAAAGCATGGCATGGGACAGAAAGAACGGAACGTTCTCAACGCCTCACTTTGGGACGTAATGTCAACCGGGCTGTCGCGTTACTCGGAAGAAGTAGTCAAATCCCGTGCAGAGGCCCTCAGAGATGCGTTCTACCTACTGATGGGCGACGAGGAGTTTATAAGATCTATCACCTATAGCACAAATAGTACGCGGAGAATTCGGCACCGGTTTGGCGTTACTGGCAATATGTTCAAGGAGGTGTTCGGTGCTCACACAGCTTGATTTGCGACATTTCAAATGCTTCGAGTTGCTCCATCTTCCGTTGCGTCCGTTGACGTTATTGTCAGGTACGAATGCCTCTGGAAAATCTTCGGTACTTCAGGCTCTTGTCTTGCTGCATCAGACAATGCGCGAACACGAATGGTCACTAAGTCTGATGCTCAATGGCGAATCTATTCAACTAGGTACCGTATCCGATGTTGTCGACAAAGTGTATGGCCGACATAGTTGCGAGATCGGCTTGGTGGACGAGAAGACTCCTTACCAATGGACATTCACGGGCGAGCGTTCGGAGATGTCCATGACTTTAGAGCGCGTGGCCGTCAACGGCGATGAAGAGGATTTTCCAATATCACTCCATTACTTGCTTCCACCGAATACTGCACCATCCCTCTCTACTCGTTTGAGGGATCTCACCTATCTCACGGCGGAGAGGATCGGTCCACGAGAGATGTATAAAATGCACGATCTGCAGGTTGCGCCGGTGGTGGGACCATCAGGAGAGTACGCTGCGAGCGTGTTGTATGCCAAACGCGACGAACACATCCACGATGCACTCGCCTTGCCGGATGCGTCAAGCAAAGGTCTGCTGCAACAAGTAGGGGCGTGGATGCGAACCTTTTTTCCCGAATGTCACTTGGAGGTGGCTCCCGTCCCTAAAACGAATGCTGTAACACTGGGACTTCGCACCTCTGACGATACAGACTTCCATCGTCCCATTCATGCAGGATTTGGGATCACACAGGTTCTACCCATCGTGGTTGCGGCTCTGTCGGCAAGCCGCGAGGATATTCTACTGATAGAAAACCCAGAGGTTCATCTCCACCCTGCCGGACAGGCACAGATGGGCCAGTTTTTGGTGGAGGTCACCCAAGCAGGTGTTCAAGTCATTCTGGAAACCCACAGCGATCATATACTGAACGGCATTCGGCGTGCGATAAAAGCAGGCCAACTGCCGGCCGAACAGGTTTCGATTCACTTCTTTCAACCTCGGGGAGCTCATGAATCGCAAGTGATGAGCCCTGTTCTGGATAGCACAGGTAACATTGATGCGTGGCCGGAGGGCTTCTTCGATCAGTTCGACAAGGATATGAATCACTTCGCGGGATGGGACTAACCGTGGAACTCCTTGTAAACGAGTTATCGATTCACGGGCAGTTTCACGATCTTGGTTCATTCCGCTCCGCGCTTATGCGGGTTAGGGATATCCGCAAGATGGCGCAACGGTACGGGCGCGAACTCCATTGTCACAGAAGTATCGCGGGCGTTTCAGTAACTAAGCAAATGCTGCTGCAGCAGGCGATACAGAGCTTGGACAGGAATGAACGACGATCCGTGATGCGGTGGTTAACCCAATATGGGCCATTCTGGGACGACAAGCGTCATCACGGTGAAGATGATTGGCTCGAATGCAAAGGAAAAGTTGTTACCGACACTGCCGTCGGAGAAGCGGCGTACCGCTGCCTGGATAAGATCGAAACTAGTCTCGTGAGCCTGATTCCATCCTCATGGAACTTTTCCCCTGCTGTGGTCGAGTGGCGAAAGAGTGATGAAGAAGTGGAGACGGTTCAAGTCTCCAACTATTGGGACGCCGATACGTTGGAAACCGACTTACGTGCGGCCCCCCCTCAAATCACATCGTGGGAAATGTTGGCGAATATGTCGGAGGATCGCTGTACGCAGTTGACGTTCTCCTCAGACTGCTTTGATTCACTCAAAGGGTACCCTTTAATCCCCAAAGCCGCTCAAGACATACTCAACCGCCTTGAGATGCTAAATCAGTTTAAGACGTGCTTTGACGCGGAAGGAAGGCGCACCGCCGAGGGACACAGGCTCTACAAAGTATACTTCACCGGAGAAAGAGCGTGGTTTTCTGACTCATCACTCCCCGAGAAGAGAGATTTCCGAACAGAGATGACGTTTACATATCCGGCTCCTTCGCAGGAATCGCTGTTTTGTCCCTGGCATGGAAAGGTGAATTATCACCCTCCACTCCGCATTCATTTCTCGTGGCCCATAACGGCGGTCGATCCAGTGTATGTAGTATATGTTGGCCCTAAAATTACACGACGTTAGCCGATCATTTATCCCGTACTGGCGAACAGTTTCTCAGTGGTGTCAGCGCGGGGCAGGTCGAAGGCGGCGGCCACGCCGGGGTGGACAACTTGGCCGTTCATGGTGTTCAGCCCGCGTTGCAGGCCGGGATTCTCGCGCAGGGCGGCGGTTACCCCCTTGTCGGCCAACTCAAGGGCGTAGGACAGGGTGACGTTGGTCAGGGCATAGGTCGAGGTGTGGGGCACGATGGCCGGCATGTTGGTGACGCAGTAATGCACTACCTCTTCCTCGCGGTAAATCGGATCGTGGTGGGTAGTCGGTCGTGAGGTTTCGGCGCTGCCGCCCTGGTCGATGGAGATATCAACAAAAGCCGCGCCGGCGCGCATATTTCGGAACAGGTCCCGCGTCAGCAACCTGGGCGCACGAGCGCCGGGCACCAGAACCGAACTGATGACCAAGTCGGCAGCCGTCACCTCCTCTTCGATGTTGGCCCGGTTGGACATGACGGTAGTGACATGACCCCCAAGGATGTCGTGGACGTAGCGCAAGCGCGCCGGATTGATATCCAGAATGCTCACATAAGCCCCCACACCAACGGCCACCTGACAGGCATTTGCTCCGGCTATGCCGGCACCGAGAATAACCACGTGGCCGGGCTTCACCCCGGATGCGCCACTCAGCAACACGCCCCGGCCTCCATTATGGGCCTGGAGACTCCAGGCCCCGACTTGAAAAGCCAGCCGTCCGGCCACCTCGCTCATGGGTGCGAGCAGCGGCAGAGAGCCGTCCTCCAACTGAATGGTTTCATAACCGAGTGCGGTCACCTGCCGGTCCAGCAGCACTCGGGTGAGTTGTTCTGCTGCGGCGAGATGCAGGTAGGTAAACAGGATGAGGCCGGGCCGCAGCAATGGATACTCGGCAACCAGGGGCTCTTTGACCTTGAGGATAAGATCGGCCTGCGCCCAGACTTCTTGGGCGGAGCCCTGTATATGCGCTCCAGCCGCGACATACCGCTCATCCGGAATACTGCTTCCGGCACCGGCCTGGGTTTCAACCACAACGCGGTGACCGTGCGCCACCAGAGCGGCGACGCCACTGGGCGTGATGGCTACGCGGGTCTCCTCAGCTTTGATTTCCTTGGGAATACCAATCACCATACGAGTGCTCCCTTCGACCGGGCTCAGGACAGGCATGTCTTTGCTTTACATTGGAGAAGTGCTTCGCGTATCTTGACGAAAGAGTAAACGTATCCTCCAATGAGATACAAAGAAGCTGGACACGTTTACTCTTTGTAGCATGGGTGTGGTACTTGATGGAAAGCAGTATGCGCGAACGGTCCGCCAGGGTCTGAAAGAGCGCATTGCCCGGATTCGGCACCAGCCGGGGTGCCACGACTGGCAGCCGGGGCTGGCAACGATTCTGGTCGGTGAGGACCCGGCCTCGCACGCCTATATCAGCACCAAGGAAAAAGCCTGCCGTGAGGTCGGCATTGTGCCATTCGGCCATCGCCTGACGCCGACCGCATCAGGCGACGAAGTCGGCGCGCTCATCGGTCGGCTCAACGCGCGTCCCGATGTCCACGGCATTCTGCTCCAACTTCCTCTCCCGGATCATTTGGAGCCGGCGGCCCTGATTGAGGCCATCCAGCCGGACAAGGACGTTGACGGGCTCCACTCCGTGAATCAAGGACGGCTGCTCTTGGGCCAGACCGGGCTCCGCCCCTGCACCCCGCTGGGTGTCATACATCTCATCGGTCAGAGCGGTATGGCTATCGAGGGTAAGCGCGCGGTCGTCGTTGGTCGGAGCAATCTGGTTGGCAAACCGTTGGCTCTCCTGTTACTGGAGCGAAACGCGACCGTGACGACCTGCCACTCGCACACGGCTAATATCGCCGACCACATACGCCAAGCCGACCTTGTCGTGACCGCAGTCGGACAACCGAATGCCATCAAAGGGGACTGGATAAAACACGGAGCGTGTGTCATTGACGTTGGCATCTCGCGGAGTCCTGATGGGGCGCTGAGAGGGGATGTGGAGTTCGCCATTGCCAAGGACCGTGCCGCCTATATTTCTCCGGTCCCAGGCGGGGTCGGACCGCTGACGGTTGCCATGCTTTTAGCCAACACTGTCCAGACTGCGGAAAAGCAGGCCCGCACCTCCACCCCTCCCCCAGAGGGAGAGGGGTGGAAAGATATAGAGGTGCTATGACGGCCAAGCGAACGCCGCTGTATCAGGTGCATCGTTCCTTGGGGGCACGCATGATTGAATTCGGTGGCTGGCAGATGCCCGTGCAGTATACCGGGATTCTCGCCGAACACCGGGCCGTGCGGACGCAGGGCGGCCTGTTTGATTTGAGCCATATGGGGGAGGTCGAGATAGCTGGCCCTCGGGCGTATGAGGTCTGTCAAGAATTATTCGTCACCGATATTGCCCGCATACAGACCGTGCAGGCCCAGTACTCGGTCATGTGCTTTGCCGATGGCGGCATCGTCGACGACGTCATTATCTACCGCCTGGCTGAGGAGCGTTATCTGGTGTGTGTGAATGCCGCCAATCGCACGACCGACTACGAGTGGATGGTGGAGTACAATCATGACCGGGCTGAGGTGATCGACCGGAGTGACGAGTACGCGCTGATCGCCCTCCAGGGTCCGCAGGCTCAGACGGTTCTGTCTCGGCTTACACCGCACGACCTTTCGGCCATTCGTCGCTATTGGGCAGTCCAGGGAGAGGTGGCCGGGGTGCCGACTCTGCTGGCACGCACCGGCTATACCGGAGAAGATGGCTTTGAGTTGTTTGTTCCGGCTGAGCGGGCCGAACACATCTGGCAGGCGTGCGGCGAAGCGGGACGTACGGCGAACCTGGTCCCCGTCGGCCTCGGGGCGCGAGATACGCTCCGCCTGGAGGCCGGCTATCTTTTATACGGCAATGACATTGATGCCCGGACCACACCGCTGGAGGCCGGTTTGCGGCGTCTCGTCCACTTTGAGGCGGGCTCCTTTGTTGGGTCCGAGGCGTTGCGCAAGCAACAGGCTAATGGGATTGAAAAACAACTGGTGGGGATCAAGATGGAAGGCGCGGGTATTCCGCGCCATGGGTATACGATTTGGAGTGGAGATCAGGAGGTCGGTGTGGTGACGAGTGGGACCCAGTCTCCCATGCTGGGCGTTGGGATTGCGTTGGGCTATGTTTCTCCGTCGTGCGCGGACAGTGGGACATCGCTGGCAATTGCGATCCGGAATCGCCGTATTCCGGCGACGGTCGTCAAGCCGCCATTTTATCGGAGGAGTAAGAGTAAGTAGGGAGGAGGTTATGGAAGCCCCAAAGGAGTTACGCTACTCACAAGAGCACGAGTGGGTGTTGGTCGAGGAAGATAATCTGGCAACCGTCGGCATCACCGATTACGCCCAGGAGCAGCTTGGGGATGTCGTGTTTGTCGAGTTGCCCGAGCCTGATACCCAGCTTACCCAAGATGAGCCCTTTGGCGTGGTTGAATCGGTCAAGGCCGTGTCTGACATCTACGCCCCGGTCAGCGGTGCGGTCAAGGAAGTCAATACTGAGCTGCTGAATACGCCGGAGACGATCAATGAAGATCCGTATGGCGACGCCTGGCTGGTCCAGGTTGAAATGAACGCCCCCGAAGAGCTGGACGCGCTCATGACCGCTGAAGAATATGAACGCTTTGTTGAGGAGGAACAGGAAGGCGCGGATGAATAAGCGTCCTTTGAGTCTATGGAGTCCTTTGAGTCTATGGAGTCCTTTGAGTCTGTTGGGTCGAGACTCAATAGACCCAAGGACCCTATAGACTCAATAGACCCAACCGACCCAACCCGTCATGCGTTATATCCCGCATACTGAACACGATATCCAGGCCATGCTGGCCGTCCTTGGGGCGGATTCGGTTGAGGATTTGATTCGCCACCTGCCCGAGGCCCTCCGGCAAAACGCCGGCCTTGATCTTGCTCCCGGCCTGGCGGAGCCTGAGATCATCCAGCGCCTGACTGCGTTCGCCGAACAGCAGACTGGATACAGCCCGGAGCGGTCTTTTCTGGGAGCCGGGGCCTACCCGCACCTTGTACCGGTCGTGGTTGACCAGATGGTGCAGCGGGCGGAGTTTGCCACGGCCTATACGCCCTATCAGCCCGAGGTCAGCCAGGGGACGCTCCAGGTCATTTTCGAGTTCCAGTCGCTGGTCGCTTCCCTGTTGGGCTTGGAAGTCGCCAACGCCAGTATGTACGATGGCGCATCCGCGAGCGCTGAAGCGGTCCTCATGGCCAAGCGCATTTTGCCCAAACGCTCGCGAATTCTGGTCGCCCGCTCTCTGCAGCCACAATACCGTCAGGTCATTCAGACCTATTTGGATGGCTTCCCCGGTCTGTCGCTTGTCGAGCTGGGCTGGGATGAGACCGGTCGGCTTGACCTGGAAGCCTTGGCACGGCACCTGGACGAGCGTGTATGCGGCGTGGCTGTTGGCTATCCAAACGTCTTTGGCGTGATCGAGGATATTGCGGCCATTAGTCGCAGCGCACAGGACGCTGGTGCGCTGACCCTGTCCGTGACTCCTGAGTCCGTGGCATTGGGCATTCTCAAATCTCCAGGCGAACTCGGGGCCGATATCGCGGTTGCAGAAGGGCAGAGTCTGGGCATTCCCCTCAGCTATGGTGGACCCGGCCTGGGCCTCTTTGCCTGCCGGAGTCGGTATGTCCGCAATATGCCCGGTCGTCTGGTTGGGGAAACGGTCGATCAGGAGGGGCGCAGCGGATTTGTCCTCACCTTGGCCACCCGCGAACAACACATCCGGCGGGAGCGGGCGACCTCAAACATTTGTACCAACCACGGTCTGTGCGCTCTGGCAGCCACCGTCTTTCTCTGTCTGTTGGGCAAACAAGGGCTGCGCGAACTCGCGCTCCGGAACGTGAAGAGCAGCCATTATTTGGCCGAGGTGCTACAACAGGCGGCTGGCGTACAGCCGCGTTTTCCGGGTCCCTTTTTTAATGAGTGTGTGCTGACCGTGCCCCGGGCACGCAGCGTGTGGGCCCGCCTCAAAGAGCAGGGAGTCATTGCCGGCATCGTTTTGGAAGATTGGTATGCGGACCTCCGTAACTGTCTCTTAGTATGCGCAACCGAGCTCCACACGCGGGAGGCGATTGAACGCTTCGGACAGCAACTCCGGCAGGCAGTCGTATGAAGACTCCAACTCGCACTCCCGGTCCGGGTAAACGGACGATGCTGAACGAACCCCTGATATCGGCGCGGGGATCAGTCGGACGGGTCGGCTACACGCTCCCACGGGACGATATTCCCGAACGAGGTCAGGCCCGCGACCTGCCGGTCGAGCTGTGTCGAGAGGCGCTGGACGATTTCCCCGAAGTCAGCGAGGGCGAAGTGGTGCGCCATTTCACGCGGCTGTCCCAGTGGAATATGAGTGCGGCGACGACCCTCTATCCCTTGGGGTCGTGCACGATGAAGTATAACCCGGTGGTGAATGAGTATATGGCTCGCCTGCCGGGTTTGGCCCAGCTCCACCCCCTGACTCCGGACGATCAGGCCCAGGGGGCGTTAATGCTGCTCGCCGAGCTTGAGCACTGTTTAGCCGAGATCAGCGGTATGGATGCGATCAGCTTGCAGCCCGCGGCGGGGGCGCAGGGTGAGTTGACCGGCATGAAGCTCATCCGGGCCTACCATCAGGACCGAGGAACGGCACGCAAGAAAGTCTTGATTCCGGCGAGTGCGCACGGCACCAATCCCGCCTCGGCGGCCTTATGCGGCTATGACGTGGTGCAGGTCGCCACCGGCTCAGACGGTATGCTCAGCGCCGACGCCGTGGCCACCTGTACGGACACCGAAGTGGCCGCCCTGATGGTGACCAACCCGAACACGCTCGGACTCTTTGAGCGCGAGATCCTTCAGATAACCGACGTGCTGCACCAACACGGGGCGCTAGTGTATATGGACGGCGCCAACCTCAACGCCCTGATGGGGGTGGCCAAGCCGGGCCATATGGGGGCGGATGTTATTCAATTCAATCTGCATAAAACCTTCTCCACTCCGCACGGCGGCGGCGGCCCCGGTGCCGGGCCGGTCGGCGTAAAAAATATTTTAGCGCCCTACCTGCCCATCCCTCGGATTATCCACAAGAACGACACTTATACCTGGAGTGACACTGCTCCCAAATCGATCGGGCGGGTGCGCTCGTTCTACGGCAATTTTGGCATCCTGGTGCGGGCCTACGCCTATATTCTGGCGATGGGTGGAGATGGGCTCACACACGCTACCCGTATGGCGATTCTGAACGCCAACTACCTCCGCAAACGACTCGAATCCGTCTACACCCTGGCCACCCATGAGCCGTGCATGCATGAATGTGTCTTCTCGGATCGCTCGTTTCAGCAGACCGGTATCAAGACCCTGGATATTGCCAAACGGCTGCTTGATTATGGCTTTTATGCGCCGACGATTTATTTTCCCCTGGTGGTGAGCGGGGCCCTCATGATTGAGCCGACGGAAACGGAAACCAAAGAAACCCTGGACGAATTTGCCGACGCGCTGCTGGCCATTGCCCAGGAGATTACCGACCAGCCCGACCTGCTCAAGCAAGCGCCGTTTACCACGCCAGTCAGTCGCCTGGATGAAACCCGCGCCGCCCGCCGGCCAGTCTTACGCTGGAGTCGCTCGTCAGACTCCTGATCTCCAACCCCTAATCCCCATTTCAGCTTTCTGCTAGGCTGTTGGCCGTGGAGACGATTCGTATCCGAGGTGCGCGCCAACATAATCTCAAAAACATCAGTCTTGAGATTCCGCGCCAGAAGTTTGTGGTGATTACCGGCGTCTCCGGGTCGGGGAAATCGACTCTGGCCTTTGACGTCCTCTACGCCGAGGGCCGACGACGCTATATGGCCTCGCTGTCCGCCTCGGCTCGTCAGTTTCTGACGCAGCATGCCAAACCCGATGTGGATGCCATCAGCGGCCTGTCTCCCGCGGTCGCGCTGGAACAGCGTCGTACGACGCCCTCACTCCGCTCAACCGTGGGGACGGTCAGCGAGGTCGCCGACTATCTGCGCTTGCTCTACGCAAGGGTCGGCACGCCGCACTGCCTGGACTGCGGACGCGTAATCGAACGCCACAGCGTGCCCCAGATTGTCGACCAATTGCTCGATGTACCCGAAGGGAGTCGGCTTCAGCTTTTGGCGCCCATCCGCCTTTTCCATCCTGATGATGGTGACACCGTCCTCCAGGACCTGCACAGAGCGGGATTTGTCCGTATCCGATTGAACGGAACGATCCACGACCTGATGGATTTGGATCTAGCCGGAAAGGTTGCAGGTCTGAGTCCCGATGAGATTGCCGAGACACAACTCGACATCGTCATTGACCGGCTTGTCGTCAAAAGCGGCATGGCCCAGCGCCTCGCTGATTCGCTGGACACGGCTTTGCGCTATGGCAAGGATGTCGTCACAGTACTGATTGGGGAAAGCGAGGAACGGCTCTTCACCCAGCGCCTCATCTGTCCCGCCTGTGATTTCGCCTATCCGGAACTGAGCCCGGCCTTCTTTTCACCTAATAGCCCCGAAGGAGCGTGTCCGGCCTGTGAGGGGCTGGGCGTACAACAGGAGCGGACGACAAAAAAACGGAGAAGCGCCCAAGCTGCGACCGACCCGCAGGTCTGCTCCGTGTGTAGCGGCTCACGCCTCCGCTCGGAGACCCAAGGGATACGCCTCGGAGGCATGAGCCTGGGTGAGCTCAACTCACAGCCGCTCGGAGAGGTGCTCGACTTTTTTTCTCAGCTTGTTTTTTACGGACAGACAGAGTCAATCGCCCGACCACTCTGTCAGGAGATTGGCTCGCGTCTCCAGGCGTTGGTCGATTTGGGTTTAGGCTATGTCAGCCTGGATCGTACGATGGCGTCCCTGTCCGGGGGCGAGGCCCAGCGGGTCCGGCTGGCGACGCTGCTGGGGAATGGCTTATCCGGGGTCATCTATATTCTGGACGAACCGTCGGTGGGGCTGCATCCGCGTGACACGGGTCAACTCCTGGAGATGCTCAAACGGCTGTGTCAGCAGGGGAACACGGTTGTGGTGGTCGAACACGATCCCGAGACCATGCTGGCCGCTGACCATCTTATTGATTTAGGCCCGGGTGCCGGCGAGCAGGGGGGGCGGGTGTGTGCCGTCGGAACCCCGCAGGACGTCAAAAATACCCCGGACTCGCTGACCGGACACTATCTTTCCGGCGAGTCGCAGATTTCCATACCGACAAAACGACGCGCATCGAAACATTTTCTCACTCTCGCGCATACGCGGATACATAATCTCAAAGACATCAGTGTGGACTTCCCGCTCGGAACACTGACCTGTGTGACTGGCGTTTCGGGCTCGGGCAAGAGTTCGCTTATCAGCGACGCCCTGGTGCCCGCCCTTGCGGCTGCGCTCGCGGGGACACAACCGCCCGCAGCAGATATCGGCCAGCTCTCGGGCTGGCGGGATCTCAATAAAATGATCGTGGTTGACCAGGCTCCCATCGGACGAACGCCCAGTTCCACCCCGGCAACGTATATTGGACTCCTCCGCCCGCTGCGCGCCCTGTTTGCCCAACTGCCCGAGGCGCGGGTGCGTGGCTATAACCCGGACCGCTTCTCTTTTAACGTCAAAGGTGGACGCTGTGAGGCGTGTGAAGGCAATGGTGTCTTCGCGGTCGAGATGAGCTTTTTACCCGATGTCTATGTCCGATGTGATGTGTGTCATGGTCAGCGCTATAATCGAGAGACGCTGGCGGTCACCCTGCGTGGCCGGAGCATTGCCGACGTTCTGAATATGACGGTGGCCGAGGCGCTCGCACTCTATGGCGATCTTCCCGAAATCCGGTCGCGGTTGGAAACGTTACGCTCGGTTGGGCTGGCATATATAGGCTTGGGCCAGGCCGCCCCAACGCTATCCGGAGGAGAAGCGCAGCGGCTCAAGCTGGCCAAAGAGTTGAGCCGCAAAGGCACGGGACGGACCTTGTTCCTTTTTGATGAACCGACCACCGGCCTTCATCTGGCCGATATTCAGCGCTTGCTGGATATTTTCACCTTGCTTGTTGAAGCGGGGAATACCGTTGTGGTGATTGAACATAACCTGGAGGTGATAAAAACCGCAGATTGGATCGTCGACTTGGGTCCCGAAGGGGGAGAGGCCGGGGGCAAGGTCGTTGCCTGCGGGACGCCTGAGGATATGACGCGCGTTGAGCAATCGTATACCGGTCAGTTTTTGAAAAGCCTCTTGTGAGCAGCGGTTCCACTCGCGGGCTTCCTCTCGCCCTGGCCTTGCCGTATAGGTTGACAGGCTCAGGGAGAAATCCTAAGTTAGACTCCTAGAGTCCACTTTAAAAGAATCCCAACTCGTATTGGGCGATGAAAGGGTATTATGGAGCGCGATCCGATCTACATGGATAACCAAGCTACCACGCCAGTAGACCCGCGCGTGATTGAGGCGATGGTCCCGTTTCTCGGAGAGATATACGGCAATGCGGCCAGCCGGAATCATGCCTTCGGGTGGGCGGCCGAAGAGGCGGTGGACCGGGGGCGAAGCCAGATTGCGGATTTGGTCGGCGCGCGACCCAAAGAGATTATTTTCACCAGTGGCGCGACCGAGTCGGACAATCTGGCAATTAAGGGCGTAGCGGAGTTTTACGCGGATAAAGGCAACCACATTATTACGGCGGTCACCGAACACAAGGCGGTCCTGGATACCTGTCAGGCCCTCGAACGGGCGAATCTCGCGGAGGTGACCTACTTACCGGTGGATCAGTATGGTCGGGTGGATGTCGATGATGTGAAGAAGGCGATCCGAGACAATACGATCCTGATCTCTCTGATGTATGCCAACAACGAGATCGGCACCCTGCATCCCATTCGAGAGATTGGCAAGCTCGCCAAAGAGCGGGGCATCCTCTTTCACTGTGATGCGACTCAGGGCGTGGGCAAGATTCCGGTGAATGTTGATGAAGACGGTATCGATCTGATGTCGATGAGCGCCCATAAGATGTATGGGCCCAAGGGCTGCGGGGCCTTATATGTCAGGTCACGGGGACCCCGGGTCCGCCTGCGAGCCCAGATGCACGGCGGTGGCCATGAGCGGGGCATGCGCTCGGGGACGCTGAACGTGGCGGGCATTGTCGGGTTTGGCAGGGCGTGTGAGTTGTGCGGGCAGGAATTGGAAGCCGAGGCTGGCCGCCTCATGAGTCTGCGTCAGAGACTCCATACTGGTCTGACCGAGAACCTGGAAGAGGTGTATTTGAACGGCCATCCAACGGAGCGGATTCCCGGCAACCTGAATCTGAGTTTTTCGTATGTGGAGGGCGAATCCTTCCTGATGGGACTCAACCGGGAGATCGCGCTGTCGTCCGGGTCCGCCTGTACCTCGGCGACCCTTGAACCGTCGTATGTGCTCAAGGCGCTGGGTGTCGGAGAAGAGCTAGCCCATACGTCGATTCGGTTCGGCCTGGGACGCTTTAACACGGAAGAGGACGTGGACTACGTTGTCAGGCGGGTCTCCGAGGTAGTCGTCCGATTGCGAGAAATGTCACCCCTCTACGAGATGGCCAAGGAAGGCATAGACCTCAAATCGGTCCAGTGGAAAACCTGAGTACGGCAAATATTCAACACCGACAGAACTGTATATTGAGGGAGAAGCGAGCGATGGCATACACCGAGCGCGTGGTAGAGCATTATGAGCGGCCGCGGAACGTGGGGAGTTTTGAGGCGGCGGAAGCGAATGTGGGCACCGGGGTCGTGGGCGCCCCGGAGTGCGGGGACGTGATGAAGTTACAGCTCAAGATCAACCCGCAGACCGAAGTGATTGAAGATGCGAAATTCAAGACCTTTGGGTGTGGGTCGGCGATTGCGTCCTCGAGCTATGTGACCGAGTTAGTCAAGGGCAAGACAGTGGCTGAGGCAGGGGCGATCAAGAACACGCAGATCGTGGAGGAGTTGGCGTTACCGCCGGTGAAGATTCACTGTTCGGTCTTAGCGGAGGATGCGATCAAGGCCGCGGTGGCGGACTGGCGGGACCAAGGCTCAACCAAGAAAGATGCCGCCTAGACAAACGGACACAGAAACCAGCAGCAGATTGGGACAACCGGCATGGCAGCAAGCGCGAAGGCAAAGCTCAAAATCGAAATCAGCGAAAACGCGGCCAAAAAAATTGAAGGACTGACGGTCCAGGACGAGCGGCAGGATTGCGGCTTGCGGGTCAAGGTGGTTGGTGGGGGCTGTTCGGGTTTGTCCTACAAGATGGACCTGGATATTCCACGTGACGGCGACCGTGTCTTTGAGCGGGAAAGTGCCAAAGTCATCGTTGACCGCAAAAGCTTTATCTATCTCCGCGGGACAGAGTTGGATTTTTCCGAGACCTTAATGGATTCGGGCTTTAAGCTGACCAATCCCAATATCAAACGCGCGTGCGGCTGCGGTAGCTCCTTCTCGGTCTAGCCCGCCATTCACTATGCCAACAGTGGTGCGCTGCTGGCGCTGTCAGGACGAGCATACACTCCAGGTGTTCTGCCCGGCCTGTGAGACCCTCCAACTTCTCCCGCCAGACATTGACTATTTCACGGTATTTGGTCTGGCCCGGGATCCGATGCTTGACGAACAGGCGCTGGCCAATACGTATTACGATCTGAGCCGCCAGCTCCATCCCGACCTCCACCAGACCGGCACTGCGGAGGAGCAGGAAGCCAGCCTTCAGAATACCGCAGTGGTGAACCGGGCCTATCGGACGCTGCGTGATCCGGTCCAGCGCGGCCGGTACTGGCTCGAACTCAACGGCGAACAGCTCGGCAAGGAAAATAACAAAGTCCCTCCTGCTCTGGCCCTTTTCGTGTTTGAGGTGCAGGAAAAGCTGGCAGCCATCCGAGAGGCCCAGAGTGCCGGGACGTCTGGCACGCTGACGGGACTCAAAGCTGAGCTGACGCAGGTACGGGACGATCTGGACAACCGGATGCGAGGCTTGCAGCAAAAGCTGGCGACCAACTTCTCCAAATGGGGACAGGCCACCGGCGCGGCTGAGCTCTTGAGCGAACTGAAGCGGGTGCTGTCGGATATGGCCTATCTGCGGACACTAACCCGCGACGTGGAAAAGGCCCTCTCCACTTTGTGAAAAAAAGAGGCGAATCGTGGAACATATAGTTGGGATTGATCTTGGCACCACCAATAGTCTGATTGCGTATGTAGACGACGCAGGCCCACAAGTCATTGCCGATAGCGAAACCGGGCAGAAGACCCTCCCCTCTATCGTCAGTTTTTTGCCCAACGACCGGGTGGTTGTTGGCCGGGAGGCGGGCGAATTAGCCCGCACGCAGCCGCTCTCGACCATTCGGTCGGTGAAGCGTTTTATGGGTCTCGGGATGGAGCATGTGAGTCCTGATGATCGGAAGCGCTATCGCTTCGTTGACGATCATCAGGACGCCTCTAGTCTGGTCCGTTTTGCCATCCACGACCGGCAGGTGACGCCACCGGAGGTCTCGGCCGTTATTCTGCGTACCTTGCGAGACCGGGCGGAAGCGGCGCTTCAAGCAGAGGTCCGTAAGGTGGTCATTACCGTCCCGGCGTATTTCAACGACTCGCAGCGACAGGCGACCAAAGACGCCGGCAAGCTGGCCGGCCTTGAGGTCATTCGCCTGCTCAACGAACCGACGGCGGCCGCTCTCGCCTATGGCCTCAACACAAAAGAAGAGGGGCTGATTGCGGTGTATGACTTTGGCGGGGGTACGTTTGACGTGTCTATTCTGCGCCTCCACACCGGCATCTTCGAGGTGTTATCCACCAACGGCAATACCAGGCTGGGTGGAGACGATATCGATCAGTCCATAGCCGAGCGTTTTCTCCTCACGGATTTGGATGAAGAACTGCGCGGCGACTTGCAGGTATTGAATGGGGCACTGCGGGCGGCTGAAAAGGCCAAGCAGGTCTTATCCGAGCAGGACGAGACGATCCTGAATCTGGCTGTCCCTTCAAGCGGCGTTCAGTTCTCTCGCCGCCTGAGCCGTCACGAGATGGAAGCCGCGGTTGACGAGATTGTGGCCCGCACGCTTGAGCCGTGTCGGCAGGCGCTCAAAGATGCCGGGCTTGAGACCCGGGATATTGAAGAAGTCGTCCTGGTCGGCGGCTCGACCCGCATGCCGCTGGTGCGCCGGCGCGTGGGTGAATTTTTTGGCCGGACGCCGCTCACCGATATTGACCCGGATGAGGTCGTTGCGCTCGGGGCGGGGGTCCAGGCAGATACCCTGTCCGGGCGGCGGCGGGATATGCTGCTGCTCGATGTGGTCCCGTTGTCTTTAGGCATTGAGACCATGGGCGGGGTCATGAGTCATCTCATTGAACGCAATACAACCATCCCGGCGAGCGTGAAGGAAATGTTCACCACCGCGGTGGATGACCAGACCGCGGTCGCTGTGCATGTCCTGCAAGGGGAACGCGAACTGGTCCAGGACTGTCGCAGCCTGGCCCGCTTCTCCATTCCCATTGAGCCCAAGCCGGCCGGAGTCCCGCGTGTCGAAGTGACGTTTATGATCGACGCCAACGGGATTCTGAACGTTTCCGCCACCGACTTGCGAACCGGGCTCGAGCGTTCGCTTGAGGTGAAGCCATCCTATGGTTTGACTGACGAAGAGGTGGAGCGGCTGCTGGAAGAGTCCATAGACTTTGCGGAAGAAGATATTGAGCAGCGTTTGCTGATTGAGGCCCGGACTGAAGCCGATACCGTGCTGCATGCCACCGCCAAAGCCCTGAGTCAAAATGCCTCGTTTCTGCAAGAGGGAGAGGAAGAGCAGATTGCTCAGGTCGTGCAAAAGGTCCGTGAGGCGTGCGCCGGAGAAGACTACGATCTGATCCGGGACCTGACCGAGGAGTTGAGCCAGGTGACAACGCCGTTTGCCCAGCGGATTATGGATTCTTCAATTCAGGGGGCGCTGGGTGACAAACAGCTCTCCGACTTGTAGCAACCGCACGGGAGGGAGCCATGAAGCTATACTGGGACACGCCTGAAGATATTGCCGAGCAGCTCTTCGAAGCACAGCCCGAGACCGACCCGTTGAGCATCCGTTTTACCGATCTGCTCCGCTGGGTCACGGACCTGGAGGATTTCAGCGACGACCCGCAGGATTCGAGCGAGGGCAAACTCGAAGCCATCCAAATGGCCTGGCTGGAAATCTATAAAGAGGAATAAAGTAGAGGATGTTCGACAACCTCTACTTTATTCCAGGACCGTAATCACAAAATTCTGACTATTCTGCTGCCACTCCAGCGTGACCGTCTCCCCTAGGTGGGAGAAGCCGGAGCGTGCAGCCACTTCCTGACTGGCGCGTCATCTGCTAGAGACGGCTAGAGCAATTTCCACCGTAGTGTAGCGGGTGGGCAGCAGGAGTGTTAGGGTGGCAGGCACCAGGAGGCCCTATGCAAGCGTATTCATTGGACCTGCGGGAGCGGGTCGTGGCGGATCGGGAGGCAGGACTCCCGACCGCCGAGGTGGCCCACAAGTATCGGGTGAGTCCGGCCTGGGTGCGCCGGCTCATGCAGCGCTACCGGGCGAGCGGCCAGGTGGCCCCCAAGCACCGGACGCAGTATCAGGCTCCGCTCCTAGCGCCGTATCGCCAGCAACTCGCCGCCCTCATCGCGGCGCAGCCCGACGCGACGCTCGCGGAACTGCGCACCGCCTTGGGCGTGTCCGTGGGGCTCACCACGGTCTGGCGGGCGGTCCGGCGTCTTGGCCTGACCGTAAAAAAAAGTCCTGCACGCCGCCGAACAAGATCGGCCTGATGTCCTGGTGGCCCGGCAGCACTGGCGGAGGCAGGCCTCGCAGTGGGACGGGCAGCGGCTCGTCTTCCTAGACGAGACCGCGCTCCAGACAAAGATGACCCGGCGCTATGGCCGCAGTCGGCGCGGGACGCGGCTCGTGGCGAAAGTCCCCCACGGCCATTGGCAAACGACGACGCTCATTGCCGCGCTCCGCGCCCACCAGCTCACCGCCCCCGCCGTCCTCGACGGTCCGGTCGATGGCCCCGCCTTTGTGGCGTATGTGGAACAAGTCCTCGCCCCCACCCTCCAGCCGGGCGACTGCGTCGTCCTAGACAATCTGGCCTGCCATAAAGTGGCCGGGGTCCGCCAAGCGATTGAAGCCGTCGGCGCCCACCTGCTCTATCTGCCCCCGTACAGCCCGGACTTCAATCCCATCGAGCAGGTCTTTGCCAAACTCAAAGCCCGCCTGCGCGCGGTCGCCCCGCGTACGGTGGCGAGCTTGTGGGCGGCGGTGAGCCCGGCCCTGGCTGCCGTCTCCCCTACGGAGTGTGCCCACTATGTCCGCCACGCCGGGTATCGCCTCGCTACACCACCCTGAAAACGGCTCTAGTCAAAGAGAGTACGGGTGCAACGGGCATTCGGACAGGCGAGGTGGGAAGTCAAGAAGTCCCACTCGACCTGAAATTAAGGGCGAAAGGAGAAGCGTGATGGCGACTGATGAAAATCGCAAGGCATACGCAAATCCGACAAAAAAGTTCTTTGTGAATATGATCACCCGCGACATAACAGTCGAAGACAGTATTTTGGACTTGCTAGACAACAGTATCGATAGCGCCTGGCAAAGCGCTGGAAGCGGGCCCATGAGCTTAGCGGATGATACTGATCTTTCTGCATACTCGATTTCGATCACCATCTCGTCCGAACAGTTCACGATAAAGGACAATTGTGGCGGGATGACGTTCGACGACGCCGTGGATTATGCTTTTAGCTTCGGCAGGAAAGATTCCCAACCACTCGCTGAATATAGTATAGGCGTTTACGGGATTGGCATGAAACGAGCAGTCTTTAAGCTCGGCAGAAATATACGCATCAGAAGCACCGTTGCGGAGACCAGCGACTCTCCATCGGCCTTTGCGGTCCCGATCTCCGTCGCCAACTGGCTGAGGGAAGATGATTTGCCTTCGTGGGATTTCGATATAGAAGATGATGAACGTCTGGATGAGAATGGTGTGGAGATTATCGTTCAAGAGCTCACCCCAGGTGCTCAAGCGTCGTTCGAAAATCCCCGCTTCATCGAAGACCTCCAACGTATGATTGCCCTAAACTATTTGCTCTATTTGCGTCGAGGTTTACATATCTTCGTCAATGATCGAGCTGTTACCGGCTTGCCGATCGAGCTTCGCAAAAGCGATGAAATCGTTCCGATGCGCACGAAGTACGATGAGGAACAGAACGGCGAGAAAGTACTTGTCGAGATCATTGGGGGCATGGCCGCTCCACCGCCTGAGAGCATGGACCCGAACGAGACCTCTGAGCGTCCCTGGGGATGGTATGTCGCGTGTAACGGACGGATCGTTCTCGGCGCGGACAGATCCATTGTCTCGGGATGGGGGACTGGGGATTGGCCACAGTGGCACAGCCAGTATAATGGATTTATTGGTATTACCTTCTTCTCTGCTCCAAACACCACTGCACTCCCACTGACGACCACGAAACGCAATGTTGATGTAACCTCGGAGATTTTTCGACGTGCGCGCCTGAGAATGCGCGATCTCTCGAAACAATGGGTCGCCTATACGAACGAACGAAAGCAAGCTCTGGAAGTAGCCAAAGCGAAGGAAGCCGAAGCAACGGCCATTCTGATACAAGACGTGGAGGATCGACCCTCAGTGATTCTCCCAAGGCTTGTCAAGAAACAGACTGAACGCCAGGCAAATGTCCATTACTCAGTGCCAATATCCAGGCTGAAAAAACTCGCGGATGAATTCGGCAATATAACGATGCCCTATCGCGATGTAGGTCTGAAGTCCTTCAACTATGCCTACGAAGACCTTGTCGGGGATGAATGATGCCTTCGTTCGACATCGTAAACTACAGCCTCCGGCCTAGCAAAGGCATTCAGAGGAAAATAGTCTTTGATGGGATCCGCGTCCTGCAATCTGATCTCGGTCTATGCCAGTCGATCTACATCGGTTTCGGTTCGGTTTGGTTCACGGATTTTATCATGGCCCACAACCTTCTCGATATAGACGATATGATTTCGATGGAAGCAGACGAAATCGGTCACAGCCGTGCTTGTTTCAATGTCCCCTATGCGACTGTGAGGGTGCGTCGCGGCTTTTCCTCGGACATTCTTCCGGAACTGTGTAATGAGGAAGCCATCAACGGCCGTCCATGGGTTATCTGGCTAGATTCCGATGGCAGCTTCGATGAAATCTTGCAGAAAGATACTCGCACCGTCATTGAAAAGGCCCCCGACAACACCATTTTCCTGATCACGTTTAAAGGTCACGAGAGGCACTATGGCAAGAAGCTGAGAGGCAGGCCGAAGAGGCTTCGAGAATTATTCGGCGACGTGGTTCCTGATGATCTCCCCGAAGACAAATGCACAGGTGCCTCCATGCAGGAAAGCTTGGCCGATCTAGCTACCGATTTCATGAAATCGGTAGCGTCAGATGCCGTGCGTCCAGGGAGCTTTCTCCCCGCATTCCGGGTGATCTATAAAGACGGTGCTGTCATGATAACGGTCGGCGGACTCCTGCCGTCCTCAGGTACGGCCCGAGACGCCTCAGAAATCGTGAATATGGCCAGCTGGAAATGTTTTCCAACGGAGCCTATCGTCGCACCTCACCTCACAATTCGTGAATCTATGGCACTCCAATCCAAGCTTCCTAACTCAGGAGGCCTATCTCGAGACATGGTAAGGTCTCTAGGGTTTGATCTCAAAGAAGAACAGATCGAGGTCTATGCGAAATATTATCGGGAGTACCCTGCATTCGCACAGATCATTACCTAGATGTTGTCAAACGAAGCTCTAGGCGTCTTGTGCAACGGTGGGATGAGAGGATGAAATGGGAAGCCAAAGATGGTCTGAAGCTAGTTGATCTGTTTTCTGGTGTGGGCGGGTTCTCACTCGGAGCCCATCAGGCCGGCTTCAAGGTCGTCGCAGCTTTCGATAATGACCCCGTCCTAGCATCCTCGTACCCGTTCAACTTCCCGAGTACACAGATGCTATTGGAAGACGTGACACAACTCGACGGCGAAGCTGTGCGAGCAGCAGCAGGGGGGCAGGTGGACGGGATTTTTGGCGGTCCCCCCTGTCAAGGATTCAGCTCCATTGGCAGGCGTCATCCAGATGATCCACGCAGGCAATTGTTAGGGCATTTCTTCAGAATCGTGCGAGAGATACGTCCGTCCTTCTTCGCGATGGAGAACGTACTCGGCCTTGCCCACTCGAATGCTCGTGACGTGCTCGACCAAGCGCTTCGCATCATTGAAGACGAATATGCGGTCATGGGACCTGTCATTTTGAACGCCGCAGATTTCGGTGCCGCCACAAATCGCAGGAGATTGTTCGTCATCGGTATTCATAAGGACAGCGGCGAGGCGCTGTCCTTAAATGACTTCGACGACTTGAAGCGAACTCCGGCGACGGTTCGGGCCGCCATTACCGATATGGAAGATGCCTTAGCCCTTGGAGAAAACGAGGGGTTCGACATTTGGCGCATTACGCGCTCTGGTCTCCCTTCCGATTACGCGCGTGCCTTGCGAGCACCTGATAGACGCTTTACCGGACACCGAATGACTGAGCATTGCGCACAAGTGGTCGCTCGCTTTAACGAAATCCCCGGGGGAGGTATCGACCCAATCGGGCGTCATCCACGTCTGGCTTGGTCTGGTCAATGTCCCCCGCTTCGCGCTGGCACCGGTGCGGACCGGGGCTCCTATCAGTCAGTCCGACCAATACACCCTAAACATCCCCGCGTTATTACGGTAAGGGAAGCCGCGCGACTTCAGGGGTTTCCTGATAGCCACCGATTCCATTCTACAGTCTGGCACTCGTTCCGGATGATCGGAAATAGTGTCTCTCCTATCGTAGCGCGAGCCATTTCCAGGGGAATTGCAGCGAAACTCGATAATCGGATATCCATTGCAACCCCCACCGAGTGAGTCCGCTGGATCGCCTTGCCCCAGCTCCCCTTGCTGAAGTCAACAAGGGGAGCATAGACTGTTCCGTAGTCATGATACGCTTCCTGCTCCGCAGCATTACGCGCTGTGTTCTTTGGACCATCGATCTTATTGCGCGCCTCACCGGACGGCACCGGCCGTATAACACCCTTCAGATAGAGCTCACCGGTCATATTGCCGAAGCCGGTGTCCTGGGCTTCCTGCCGTTTCGACGTCCGACCACGCCGGACCTGTTCGGCCTGACGACTCTTTTGCGCTGGGCGCGTGAGGACGAGCAACTCAGCGCCGTTGTTCTCACTATCGACCATCTGGATACCGGCTGGGCTCGCCTGCAAAACCTGCGGCGCTCCATTCAGGCGCTCCGTCACGCCGGGAAATACGTCCTCGTCTATCTCGCCGAGGGTGGCACCCAGGAGTATTACCTCGCCAGTGCGGCCAACGCGGTGGCGATGGCGCCGGCCGGTCACCTGACCGTCACCGGTCTCGCCGCAGAAACGATGTTCTTTAAGGGTGCGCTCGACAAGCTGGGCATCCAAGCCCAGGTCAGTCAGGCCGGGCAGTATAAGTCAGCCGGAGAGCCGTTTACGCGGACCTCGCTGTCTGGGCCGCATCGGGAGATGATGAATAGCCTGCTGGATGACCTGTACGACCAGATAGTTGAAGGCGTTTCCGCAACCCGGAATACCGACACAGCGACCGTGCGGGAACTCGTTGACCAGGGGCTGTTCCTGCCGCACGAAGCTCAGGAAGTGGGCCTGATCGATCACATTGGCTATGAGGATGATATCCCGCACTGGCTCGAAAGCCGCGGACGACCGGAAAAAACTGAAAAAAAAGGACGGGCTGCTGCTGTGAATTCAGCCGAGAGCGCCCCAAGCCTATTCATTGAAGCGGGTGCCTACCTGCGGCGGCGCGGGCGGCTCATGCGGCGCCGGGCGCTCCGGTATCCTCCGGCACGGATTGCCTTCATGACGGTGGGAGGAACGATTACGCGCGGAGAAACCGAGACCGGGAGTGACGGGATTCAGTCCACCGGCTCCAATAGTGTAATCCGGGACCTCAGACACATCCGCGAAAACCCGGAGATTGCCGGGGTTCTGATCCGCGTGTCGAGCCCTGGCGGGTCCGGGCTGGCCTCCGATCTGGTCTGGCACGAAATCCTCCAGACCAAAGAAGAGAAGCCCGTGATTATCTCGCTGGGCGATGTGGCGGCGTCGGGAGGGTATTATATCGCGCTGGCCGGCACGACTGTTTTTGCCGAGGAAGGAACGGTGACCGGCTCGATTGGCGTTATTGCCGGGAAGGCGGTATTGCACGGCCTGTATGCCCAACTCGGTCTGGATAAGGAAATCCTGACCCGGGGCAAGCGTGCGGCGCTGTTCTCTGACTATCTGGCCTTTGGTCCGGCAGAACAGGAGCGCATGAATAGTGAGCTCCAAAGTTTCTATCAGGACTTTGTCAAAAAGGTCGCCCAGTGTCGGTCGCTCAGTTATGAAACGGTTGACGCCTGTGCCCAAGGGAGAGTTTGGAGCGGGAGACAGGCCGTGGCGCGTGGCCTGGTTGACCGAATCGGCGGGCTGGAAGAGGCCCTGGCCGAACTCAAATATCGAGTCGGACTCCCTGACTACTGGCCGGTTGGGGTCGAACGTTTCCCCAAGCCCGCTTCGCTCCTCCGGCTTCCATCCCTTTTACGCCTCCTGCCTTGGGGGGGAAGAGTGCACGGAACCGGCTGGCCCTGGGAGCGAGACCGGATATGGGCAATTCTGCCGTTTTCTCTGCGTTTTTTGTAACCTAGGTGACAGCCCGACTCTTGCGCTGAACTTGCAACGTCGGATACTCTGCCTGTCCATAATCTTCTGGGTCATATTCTGACTGAGTCTGTAACAACTCTAAGCGAACAGTGCTGTAACAGCCGAGGGGGAGGAGATTCAATGGCCACCAATCCAGCGGGGGGGCCCCTGCAGAAATCGACGCAGGAACGTGAAAGCGTCGTTATTCGTTTTGCCGGTGATTCCGGGGATGGCATGCAGTTGACCGGCACCCGTTTTACATCCGAATCCGTTCTTGCCGGGAATGATGTCGGTACCCTGCCCGACTTTCCGGCGGAAATCCGGGCTCCTACTGGCACGCTGTACGGTGTGAGCGCTTTTCAGATCAATTTCAGCAATAAAAATGTCTATACCCCTGGGGATGATCTCGATGCCCTGGTATGCATGAATCCGGCCGCGCTCAAAACCAATATTGCCGATCTGAAGCAAAACGGCATTCTCATTGTTGACCCGGCTGAATTCAGCACGGCCAACCTGAGAAAAGCCGAGTACGAAACGAGTCCGCTTGAGGACAACTCGCTGGATAAATACCAGGTCTATCAGGTGGAAGTCACCAAAATGACGACCCTGGCCCTGAAGGACACGGGCCTGCCAAACCGGTCGGTCATGCGGAGTCGAAACTTTTTTGCCCTGGGTGTTGTGTCCTGGCTGTTTAATCGTCCGATTGAACCGACCCTGGAATGGATACAACAGCGCTTCGGGAAGACCCCGGTTGTCGCCGAGGCCAACACCCTGGCCATCAAAGGTGGCTATAACCTGGGTGAAAATACCGATATGTTTGCCTCGTCCTATGAGATCAAGCCGGCCGAGATCGACCCTGGGACGTATCGTAATATCACGGGCAACTCGGCCACCGCCCTGGGTTTTGTGATTGCTGCCCAGAAGGCCGGGCTGCCGCTCTTTTTGGGCAGCTATCCGATTACACCGGCCAGCGATGTGCTGCACGAACTCGCCGAGTACAAAAACTATAACGTCTATACGTTCCAGGCCGAAGATGAGATTGCCGGGGTCGGGGCTGCCCTGGGTGCCGCTTTTGGGGGGGCCCTGGCCATTACGACAACCAGCGGCCCTGGGATGAACCTCAAGGGTGAGACCATGGGTCTGGCCGCCACGGTTGAATTGCCCATGGTGATTACGAACATCCAACGGGCCGGGCCGAGTACGGGTATGCCGACCAAGCCCGAACAAACCGACCTCCTCCAGGCGATCTATGGGCGGCACGGAGAATCGCCCCTGCCCGTGATTGCCGCCTCAACACCGGCCGACTGTTTTCACGCCGCCTTTGAGGCAGCCCGGATCGCGATGAAGTATATGACGCCGGTCATCCTGCTGACCGACGGGTTCCTGGCCAACGCCTCGGAACCCTGGCTCCTGCCGAGTGCCGATGATCTGCCCAGTATTCCGGTCGAATTCCGGACCGATCCGCAAGGCTTCTTTCCCTATCTGCGGGATGAAGAAACCTTGGCCCGACCCTGGGTCAAACCGGGGACACCGGGTCTTGAGCACCGGATTGGCGGCATTGAAAAGGACTACCTGACTGGCAATATCAGCTACGCCCCTGCCAACCACGAGCAGATGGTGCGCGTCCGCCATAAGAAGGTGGCGAAAATTACGCAGGAGATTCCGCCTACTCAGGTGAAGGGACCGGAGCAGGGTAAGCTGCTGGTTATGGGCTGGGGCAGTACCTACGGTGCTATTGCCGCCGCGGTCGAGGCCGCTCAGGCACAAGGCCATGCGGTCGCCCACACCCATCTGCGCTATCTGAATCCGCTGCCGGCCGACCTGGGTGACGTCCTGAGCCGGTATGAAAAGGTGCTGGTCCCTGAGATGAATATGGGCCAGCTCCTCAAGCTGATCCGCGCCGAATATCTGGTTGACGCGGTTGGACTGAATAAGATCCAAGGCCGCCCGTTTAAGGTGTCTGAAGTTGCAACCCGCATTGCCCGTATGTTGGAGGACTAAGGACCATGAGTACAGAAGCTGCGGTAAAATTGACCCGGAAAGACTTTGTTTCAGACCAGGATGTCCGCTGGTGTCCGGGCTGTGGGGACTATGCCATTCTGGCTCAGGTCCAAAAAATCTTCCCTGAGTTCGGCATTCCAAAGGAAAAAGCGGTTTTCATTTCGGGCATCGGCTGTTCGAGCCGTTTCCCGTATTACATGAATACGTATGGCTTTCATACCATTCATGGGCGGGCTCCGGCGATTGCAACCGGACTCAAAATCTCCCGACCCGACCTGCACATCTGGCTGGTCACCGGTGACGGCGACGGTTTGAGCATTGGCGGCAATCATCTCATTCATGCGCTGCGCCGGAATGTTGAGCTCAAAATCATGCTTTTCAACAACCGGATTTATGGTCTGACAAAAGGCCAATACTCGCCAACTTCAGAGCTCGGCAAAGTTGCCAAATCCACGCCCATGGGCTCGGCCGACCATCCGCTCAACCCGATCTCCCTGGCAATGGGAGCAGAGGCGACGTTTATTGCCCGTAGTATCGACACCGAGGCCAAGCATCAGCAGGAAACGCTACGACGTGCAGCCGCCCATAAGGGTGGAGCGTTCATCGAAATCCTGCAAAACTGCAACGTCTATAATGACGGCGCCTGGGAATATCTGAAGGCGAAAGACTCCAAGGCCGATACCCAACTGCTGCTTGAGCACGGTAAACCCATGGTTTTTGGCAAGAACAAAGATCGGGGTATTCGCCTCAACGGTTTAACCCCTGAAGTGGTCACTATTGGGAATGGTATCAGCACCTCAGATCTGCTGGTTCACGATGAACACGATCAAACGCTGGCCTATTTGCTCGGTCGCATGACGCCGCCCAACTTCCCCACGCCGGTCGGGGTTCTGTTTTCAACCCAACGGCCGACTATTGAGTCCTTGATGAACAAACAGGTTCAGGACGCTATCGAGAAGTCTGGCCCAGGGAATATTGACACCCTCCTGCGTCGTGGAGATGTCTGGTCCGTAGAATAATTTTCTCAACAGTTGAGAAGGCCCCTGTTTGTCTCTGCGTGTGACGAGCCGGGGCCTTTTTCGTTTTTCCAGCGTATGCCACTCCATCTCCGGATCCCCTGTCCCCAGTGCGGAAAAATTCTCTACCGAAAGCGCAGTGGGCGCTGTCCGGAGTGTGGAACGCGGGTGAGTGCGCATGTGGAAGAGGTCCGCGAGCGGGAGGAGCGGATTGAAAAGATTGTGGCTGTCGTTGGGACAGCGCTGGTTGTCCTGGTGCTTATGCTCGCTGGCGGAGTCGGACTGGTTGAGGGCATACTGATGTATGGGGTGGCTGGCGCGGCAATGTTTTATCTGGCAAAAAAGACATTCAGGCCAAACCGGGAACAAGCCGAAAAGGACCAGGATTGAAGGATTATACGATTATCCTGATCAGCATAGAGTAAGGAAAAATCATGGCAGAAAAGGCCGACCTGAAAAAACAGATGAAAGAGCTCAAAGGGCAACGTGATACGGCACTAGAGCAAAAGGAACACAAAGAACTCAAGAAGATCCGACGCAATATCCGTTCTGTTAAACGGCAGTTGCGCGCCCTGGCACAAAGAGGAACCGTGTCCTCCAACAGCTAGATGCCGGACACGTTGCCTCTTTTGAAGCGGCCCCGGCTGCGTAATATTTTTTGCTTCGGCCTCAGCCCAGGCTTCTGCGAGAAAGGGCAGGGGAACCCTCTCCTTTTTTCTGTCCGTCCACACCGCCCTCTCGGACTGCTCCCCACCCCTAACCGCCCAGGCATGAAAGGAAGACGGCTATGAACGTTCGGGTCCAATCGCAATCCATTACGGCAGTCCGCACTGACCTGCTGGTTGTCTCGGTCGTGCAAGGGAAACAAAACTCTGAAAACCTGAAAGCCCTCGATGCTGCGGTGGATGGTGCGCTGCGCGAGCAGGTGAGACGCAGCCGATTCCAAGGCAAACGCGGCGAGACTCTCCTGTTCCAGACGCACAAACGCCTCCCCAGCGTATTGGTCCTGCTGGTTGGACTCGGCAAGCAGGCGAGCATTGAGTCGTCCACCTGGCGTCAGGTCGGAGCTACGGCCCGCCGCCAGGCGCAGGAGCAACGCGCGAAGAGCCTGGCGTGGTTTGTCGAACCGGGTCTGGATGCTCAGGATATGGGCGCCGCTATCCTCGAAGGGATACTGCTGTCCGATTATGCCTTTCAGAAGTATAAATCCGACAACGGGAAAAAGACGGCAATTGAGACCTTCACCTTGGTTGGTCCCGGTCTCAGGAAAAGCGCGCGGCTGAGCCGTGCCCTCGAAACGGTTCAAAATACGGTTCCTGGCGTCTTTCTGGCACGCGATTTGGTCAATGAACCGGCTTCGGTTTCAACCCCAACGTATCTGGCGAATCAAGCCAAAAAACTCTCTGACGGAAACGGGCTCAAGACCGAAGTCTGGGGTGTGAACAAGATCAAGGCGGCCAAAATGCACGGGCTGCTGGCAGTTTCGCGCGGCGGTCCGGAAGAGCCACGCTTCATCAAGCTGCGCTATACCCCTGCGGCCAAGCCCAAAAAGAAAGTCGCCCTCGTCGGGAAGGGGCTCACCTTTGACTCCGGTGGACTTTCGCTCAAGCCGGCAAAGTCCATGGAGACGATGAAGATTGATATGTCGGGTGGCGCGACGGTACTGGGGACGATGCGGGCGATTGCCGCGCTCAAGCCGCAGGTACAGGTCACGGGGTATGTGCCCTCATCCGAAAATATGCCGAGCGGCACAGCGCAGAAGCCCGGTGATATTATCAGCTATCGAAACGGTAAAACCGTCGAGGTCCTCAATACGGATGCAGAGGGCCGTTTGATCCTGGCTGATGCGTTAATCTGCGCCGTAGAAGACAAGCCCGACGTCATTATTGACCTGGCCACCCTAACCGGTGCCTGCATGGTCGCCCTGGGCTCCCAGGTCGCCGGTCTGTTCAGCAATAATCAGAAGCTGACGGATGATTTGTTAGCCAGCAGCAAAGAGACGGGCGAGCAATTATGGCCCATGCCCCTGGTGAAGGAGTATAAGGACGACATCAAGAGTTCCATTGCCGACATTAAAAATATCGGTGGGGGCTATGGGGGGGCGATTACCGCGGCGCTTTTTCTTGAAGAGTTCGTCTCGGAGGTTCCCTGGGCGCATCTGGATATTGCCGGTCCGGCCTTTTCAGAGAAGGCTCCGAGAGGCGGCACCGGCTTTGGCGTGCGGACGCTCGTGCAGTATGTGCTGAGTTTGTAGAGCCAGCCGCGGAGACAGGGATAAAGAGGAAACGTGTCCTCCAATACAGGCAAAGCTGGACACGTTTCCTCTTCGCGGACCATCGCCCAACTCCAACGCCAGATCGTTGCCTGTCGGCGCTGCCCCCGGCTCGTTCAGCACTGTCGGCGCACGGCCCAGGAAAAAGTCAAGCGCTACCGCGAGTGGGACTATTGGGGCAAGCCGGTCCCGAGCCTTGGTGACCGCACCGCGCGTCTCTATATCGTCGGCCTGGCGCCCGCCGCGCATGGCGGCAACCGGACGGGACGAGTGTTTACCGGGGACCGCAGCGGGGACTGGGTGTTCGGCGCATTACATGCCTCTGGCTTCGCCAACCAACCAACTTCAACCCATATCGATGATGGCCTCAGGTTACAGGACGCGTATATCACCGCGGCCGTCCATTGCGCACCGCCGGACAACAAGCCGTCGCGAGAAGAATTTGACGCCTGCCAACCCTATTTGCTGCGTGAAATCCAACTGCTGAAACAGGTCCGGGTCGTTGTTGGGCTGGGACAACTGGCTTTTTCAGCATATCTCAAAGCCCGGCGAGAAGTCGGCCTGCGGGTTCCGACACCCAGGCCGAAATTCGGGCATGGCAAGCGCTACGACCTGGATGGCATCACCCTCATTGGTTCCTACCATCCCAGCCAACAGAATACTTTTACCGGGCGGCTCACACGGCCCATGTTTCATTCCATCTTCCGCACAGCGCGGGAGATCATTGAGGATGCCGAGCCTTGAGGTGTCGCATTTATTCAGGAAAAATCGCGTTAATAACCTCATCAATCGCGCGCTGGGAGTCGTTGTCATCCGTCAGTGAACGGGAGACGGCAACGGTACACGCGCGACGTGGTGTTACCCCCTGGCGAATGAGTTGACCGGAATAAATGAGCAGCCGTGTGCTGACACCTTCTTCAAGGCCGCTGGCTTTCAAGTGGCGGACCTTTTCGCCCAGCTTGGCGAGGTCGAGCGCGGTTTCCAGTGGCAAATCACTCTCGTGGGCAATGATCTCGGCTTCCTTGTCACGGGGCGGGTAGGTGAACTCGACCGTGACAAAGCGCTGCCGCGTAGAGTGTTTGAGATCCTTGAGGATGCTCTGGTAGCCGGGGTTATACGAGATGACCAGCAGAAAATTCTCATGCGCCTCAAGGATTTCGGCCCGCTTATCGACCGGCAGGATACGCCGGTGGTCGGTCAGCGGATGGATAAGGACGATGGTGTCCTTGCGCGCTTCCACGATCTCGTCCAGATAACAAATCGCCCCGGTGCGGACGGCCTGGGTCAGCGGCCCGTCCACCCAGATGGTATCATCGCCCTTAATCAGATACCGCCCGACGAGGTCGCTCCCCGTCAGGTCTTCATGGCAGGCGACCGTGACGATGTTTTCGGGGGCTTCCTGATCGCGGTTCGGCATGAGCATATGGGCCATATGCTCGACAAAGCGGGTCTTGCCGCAGCCGGTCGGGCCTTTCAGCAGAACCGGTAGCCGGCACTCATAGGCTGCCTGAAAAATCTCGACCTCATCGCCTATGGGTAAATAAAACGGAACCGCACCATTCGGAGTAGTTGCTTCGCTCATAATCGTGACTCGTGTACTCTTCTATGAAGTGGTCGTGAGAGTCTCCATAACTTGCTGGGTATCAATATCGATAAGCTCAACGGTCGCCAAGCCACTGACGCCAGCCTTTTGTCGGGCATCAACGAGCTGGTCCCGGAGTTTTTCTCTGAAACCGTCTCGGACAGTCTGAGGCATACCAGCCATGGGGAAATTGCGAAAGAAGACCCTGGCCCGAGTGTGCGACAGCCACTCGATCCGGACGATTTTGGGCGCCATCATTTCGTGTGCGCGAAAGAGCGCTTCCACCGCTTGCTGAAACGGGGATGTTGAGGAATTTGTTGTTGACGCGGTGCGGGATGGGGCCGCCCCGTTCGAGAATTGTTCCAGGAGTTGGTCGATACGGGCCTGAATGCCGGTGTTATCCGTCAGACTCTTGGCCTGTTGTAATGAGGCAACCGCTTGTTCGGGCAGGCCCTTCTCCTGGTAGGCAACCCCCAGGTTAAAATGCGCCTGAAAGAAGTCAGGCTGCTTGGCCAAAACGGATTGATAAGAAGCGATGGCTCGATCGACCTGGCCGGTATAGAGATACATGGTCCCGAGGTCGGTCGTCACGCTGGCATCATCCGGTTTCAGCGCCAGGTAGCGCTGATAATACTCGATCGACTGGTGATGTTCCTCAAGGTCGTAGTACACATTCCCCAAGCCGCGCAGCGCATCCAGATCGTTCGGGGCAAGCTCAAACAGCTTACGATAGGAGGCCAGGGCCGCACTGCGGTAGCTGGCGTCCAATTGCGACGCCCGGAACTGGACTCCAGCCAGGGTCCGCCATGCATTGGGGTCTTGCGGGGCGGCATTGGCTTGGGCAACCAGTTCCGCGATGCGACTCTTCACCTCCTCAGGCAAGGCAACCTCGGGATGATTCTGAGGCAGGGCCGAACCGCCCGTGCTGGCTTGAGTGGAACCGGTCGGGGTCGGGGCGAAAGGCTCTGTCCGCAGGACAAACACCCAGAGTCCGATACCGACGGCGAGGTAGCAGGACAAAACGATAATGCCGGGGAGCGGCCACCGCTGGACGCCTGCCGCTGGGGTGGCCGATTTCCGGGCCTTCTGCCCTCCGGCCTTGCCCCCGAGGGCTTCCCCACAATGCGTACAGAAATGTGCTTTGGGGATAGTCTTTGTCCCACACTGTGGACAAAAACGCGCTGTCGCCATCCTACCTCTACCTCCGTGCACCCTACCTAACAACAATACCCTGGGCGGGCTAGACCGGGGCGGAAGCGAATCCAGTTGACAGTCAAGGAGCCGGCTGGATAAGCTGCGTGCAGCCTTGGGGAGGAATACATGGCAAAAAAAAGTGCGAAGCGCGACCCTCGTCTGGCACAAGGCAGGAAAGTGCTGGAAGAATGGGGCATTCGGCCCCCTGCCGGACAGGACAGCAGCCTGGATATTGCCAGCCTGCACGAGCGCATAGGACAGAATGCTGACGCCGACTTAGCCCTGGCCGCACTCCTGGGTGCCGTCCAGACAGCAGAGTCGGCCCAATTCCTGGTGAGTTGGATCGAGCAAGCGACCGATAAGCGTTTGCATAAAGAGATTAGCCGGGCCCTCTATCGCCTGTCACAAAAAGGGATACAGGCCGACCGACCGCAAAAGGGAGCGGGCAAGTCCATTCTCACCCCGATTGAACCGGAAGGCTATCTGTCCGTAATGGATGGCCGCGGTGATCGCCTCGTTTGGATAGTGAAATCACGCATTGGCGGCGGGCTACATTTCTTGTCTACGTTGATCAACGAACCCGAAGGCATGCGTTATATTGAGGGCACGGAAATATCGCGCAAAGTTTTGCGTCAGGCGCTGCAGGATTTGAGCGCTAATCGCGGACTGACTCTGATTGAAGCGCCGTGGCGGTACTGCGATTCCCTGATGCAGGAAGGCTATGAACGTGCCAAGGCACAAGACAGAAAAGAAGTCGAATCCTACCCGGCGGCTCGGTCTTTTGTTTTTACCACGCCGCCAGAAAGAGGAAACGTGTCCTCCAATCGTTCAGACGAAGCTGGACCCGTTTACCCTTTACCCCAAACAGTGCCGCTGCCGGACAGTTTGGACCGGCATGCAATCGCTGCCGACGACACTTTCCTGACAACGTCCATCCAGCTCACCGAAGAACCGGAAATGCAGCGGTGGGTGTTTGACGCAGAACAGGCCAAGCCCTATGTCGAAAAGATAAGCAATGCGCAGGAGAGCCCCCTGGTGCTGAACCAACACCAGCAAAAAGACCGGGTGAACGATGTCATCAAACAAGCGGTTGCCGAAGTGTTCTCAGGGGAGAGCGGCCGGGCCTACGCCCGGCGCCTGGAAGAAACGGCGCTGTATTTTGCGTCAACCGGACGTTTAGCGTCGGCCCAACGCGCCCTGGCCGTGTCTCTGGCACTCCAAAAAGAGGGGGCGAGCGGCAGTGGCATTCCCTTTTGCGAGGGATTGGTCCAGCAGAGCATCGGCCTGCACTACACGGAAGAAAAACAACACCAACAGGAAGAATCTAAAGGCTCGCTCATTATGAAGCCGTCCGAGTTTGCCGCGCAGGCGCAGCAGGCCCAGCGCCAACGGCGGGTCTGAGTATTTGGAGGGGACCATGCCGCAGCCCTTCCCGGATCAGATTACCTCACTCCCATTCTTGAATGCAGGGACGATTCTGTCCTGCCCCGATTGTGGCGTGGGACTCTATTTGCTCACCAAGAAGGTTACCCGGGATGGGACCTTTGAAGGCGCAGTGCAGGCCATGGCTGGGGTCCCGGAATACAAGCGGGGGTCCACGCCAAAGATCTGTCCCTTATGTCAGACCGGCCAGTGGTGGTATCCGCCCGGCACGATACATACCTTTCAGTACGGCTGGGTCGCCTAGAGGGTGTTCTGCACCTGGTGAGGGAGTGGATCATATTCCAAAAAAGGAGGGCGAGTATGCCTGGACGCGAAGCCATACCAAAAGTCTCAAACTGGGGTCGGTGGGGAGCCGACGATGAAAAGGGGACGGCCAATTTCATTACGCCGGAGGTGATTGTCGCCGCGGCCAGACTGGTCCGCAAGGGGCAGGTTTTCTGCTGCTGCATTCCGATTGACCAGAACGGGCCGGTCTTTCCCACCCGCACCCCGCCCCAGCGGTTTATGTCGATCCTCAACGTGCCGGTCAAGGAAGTCGGTCTGGCGGGCTCGGCCATTGCCAACGATGACTATATTACCATGTATCTGCAAGGCTCGACCCAGTGGGACAGCCTGGCCCACGTGGGCTACGACGGCAAGTACTACAACGACGTGCCGGCCAGCGCCATCACCGCCCACGGCGGGGCGTCCAAGAACGATATCGGCAAGCTCTACCAGTCGTTTGTCACCCGAGGTGTGCTGCTCGACATGGTCCGCTACAAGGGCTGCGAAGCCGACGGGCATCTCCCGGCTGACTATCCGATTACGGTCGAAGACCTGAACGGCTGCTGCCAGGCGCAGAACGTCGAGGTCAAAAGTGGCGACGCGCTATGCGTGCGTACCGGCTGGGTGCCGTACTGGTATACGCTCGAAACGCCGGAGCAGAGGGAAGCATACTTCCACGCCCAGCCCGGCGTTTCGGTCTCAACCGCGGAATGGATACATCAGAAAGAAATTGCCTGCATTGCCGTGGACAATATTGCCGTCGAGCGGCTGCCGTCCGAAGTGGATGACGAATTCATTCCCTTTCATCAGGTCGCCATCCGCGACCTCGGTCTCTCGCTGGGCGAGATTTTTACGTTCGAAGCCCTGGCCAAAGACTGCGCCGATGACGGCGTATACGAATTCCTGTGGGTCGCCCCGCCGCTCAATATCCCCAACGCGGTCGGCAGCCCGCTCAACCCGTTAGCAGTGAAGTGAACGACCAAAAAAGGGCAGCCATACAAGGCTGCCCCTCCATATGATCGTGAAAATCGAGGCCGTTACGCCATGTGGCCGGACATCGCACGCAGTCGCGCGATACGCTCTTCCAGCGGTGGGTGGGTGGTAAACAGACCTGCCATGGAGCGCCCGGACAGCGGGTTGACGATAAAGAAGTGGGCCGTCTGAGGCGAGGCATCCATGGGCATGCGCTCGGACGCGAAGCCGAGCTTCTCCAGAGCTGAAGCCAGACCCTCGGGGTCACCGCTCATCTGGGCACCGCTCCGGTCCGCGGCGTATTCGCGCGTGCGAGAGATCGCCATCTGGATAATCGTGGCCGCCAGGGGCGCCAGGATAGCCATCAGAATGAGACCCAGCATTCCGCCGCCGCCTTCGTCGTCATCACTCCGGCTGAATCCGCCAAAAATGGCGGCCCACTGGGCCATGTTGGCAATCATCATGATGACCCCGGCCAGGGTCGCGGCAATGGAACTGATGAGGATGTCGCGGTTCTTCACATGGGCGAGTTCATGCGCCAGGACGCCGGTCAACTCGCGCTCATTCATCACACGTAGAATGCCCTGGGTGACCGCCACGGCCGCGTTTTCGGGATTCCGACCCGTGGCAAAGGCGTTCGCCCCCTCGGAGGGGATAATATACAGCTTGGGCATGGGCAGGCCGGCCCGAACGGTGAGGGCGTGCACAATGCGGTGGAGCTGCGGCGCGTCGGCTTCCGAGACCTGCTGACCGCCGTACATTTTGAGGACGATCTTGTCCGAAAACCAATAGCTGCCGAAGTTCATGATGATGGCAAAGATAAAGGCAATGGTCAGCCCCTGAGAGCCGCCGAAATACTGTCCGATCAGCATAATCAGGCCGGTCAGGGCTCCGAGTAAAAGGGTGGTCCGTAGCATGGTGGTCACCTCCTCCGCGCTCAATTTCAGCCGAAGCGAGCGCCGGTTGGTCGTCTTATCGACTATAAGTATACGCTAAGTCTGCCCGGAGGTGATGTCAATTCCACGCCGCCGCTAGCCGACGAAACGGCTGAGCAGGAGACCGACAATCAGCAGGGCGCCGTATTCCAGGTGCAGCTTTGCCGTCTGCTCGTCTATACCGAGCAACTCGTCTTCTTGAAACACGCGTCGCACCGCCGGAATCGCCAGTCGAATGGACAGAAACGTCAGCAGAATCGACCACGGCGCATAGCCGGAAAAGACGAGGAGCCCGGTCAGGATGAACGCGCCATAGATCAAGACGGCCAGTTCCCAGTTGGCCGTGCGACGCCCCACCAGCGTCGCCAGCGTATTTTTACCGTGGGAGGTGTCGGCCTCAATGTCGCGGATATTATTGGCCTGTAAAATGGCGGCAACCAGACAGCCGACCGGCAGCGAGATCAGCACCGGAGCCAGGGCAAACGCTTCACGCTGGACATAATAGGCACCGATGATAATCACCGTGCCCATGAAGACAAACACGGTGGCTTCGCCCAGCGCAATATAGGCGAGTGAGAGCGGCCTGGCCGTATAAAAATATCCGGCCAACACACTGGCGACACCCAGGGCGAGAATGGGCCAGCCGCACAGCCTGACCAGCATCAGACCGAAGACACTGCCAATGACAAAGGCGATAATCCCGCCCCAATACATTTCAGTGGGCGAGAGCAGTTGGCGCGGCAGGACCTGACTGCCACTCTGGGATGCCAGCGTGTCCACGCCGCTTTGATGGTCGTAATAGTCGTTGACCATATTGGTCCCAATATGAATGAAGAGCGCGCCACACAGCGCCATAAAAAAACGTCCCCAGGAAAAGGGTCCGTCCAGCGCGCCTAAGACCGACCCGATCACCACCGGCGTCACGGAAGCGGTGAACGAAAAGGGGCGAGAGGCTTCAATCCAGACTTTGAGGCGGCCGGGGACCGGACCGCCCGGCAGGGCGTGCTCCATAGTCATGCAGGTCTCCTTTCGCCCGTATTATGGACCAAAAGAGTAAACGTGTCCTTCAATAGATGCAAGATGTTGACACGTTTACTCTCTGCCGCAGGGAAACAGTAAAGGGAAAAAAAGTGGTACGAGTGTGGCCTCTCTTGCCTTTAACGGCCCAAACACGCTACACCCTCTCCGAGCGCGGCAGGCGTAAAGCCTGTCCTGAGCCTAGTCGAAGGGGAGGAGCAATGGCAGAAGACAGCCCACCACTGGGCCGGCTGGATCACGTCGGCATTGCCGTGCGTAGCATCGAGCAGGCCCGGACATTTTTTGAGGGGGTACTCGGAGCGAAGTTTATGTTTGAGCGTGTTGAACGGAGCGGCACGTTTCGCTTTATGGTTTTTGATCTCCAGGGCTTTACGATCGAACTTTTGGAGCCGATCGCTCCAGACGGCTTTCTCGCCAAGTTCCTCGAAAAGCGGGGCGAGGGCGTGCACCATATTACGCTCCAAACCCCGGACCTCAAAGAAAAAGTATCGTTTCTGGAGGGGAAGGGGGTACGCGTGGTCGATAAGCATCTGGACGAGTCGGACTTTCGTGACGCTTTTATCTCGCCAAAAAGCGCGTGTGGCGTGCTGTTTCAGCTCAGCGATACCAAACCACCGCTCGATACCGAGCCGTACTGGGAGCGGGACGAAGAATAGCGCCGGCCCCGATCATGAACGTCAAACGCGCCCTGATTCTGACCCCTCTGATACTGCTTGCGCTTTTGTTGCAGTCGTACTTCTGGGTACCGAGCTATGAAAAGCAGTCCATAGGCAATCCGGCCCGGCTGCGCACTTATATCGAGGGGTCGATTGCCGATGCCAAGATTCTGAATCCCATTCTGAACGCGGACGGGGCGAGCAGTCGCATTACGGATTTCGTCTTCGACGGCCTGCTCGATATGGACGAAAACCTGAACCTGCGCGGCCGGCTGGCAACAGACTGGTCGATTACCGAAAAAGCCTATCTGCTTGCCCGGCCCGAGATAACACTACCGGACGGTAGCCCTGCGACCGGGGAGCGGTTGATTGAGGTCCTCTCTCGTGCGCAGGCGAGCGGCAGCCTGCCCGCGCTGGACGGCCTGCTCCTTTCTCTCCGGCTCCTGCCTGCCGAAGAAAGAACCGAGACGCTCACCCTTGTGGAACCCGACGAGCAGGGAAACCCGTCGCCGACCCCGGTAGCGGTGACGATTCGGACTCCGCAGCGGGTCGAGTTCACCCTCAGCCGGGTGGACCAGGATTTCTTTACGCGCCTGACCCCGCTGCTGGACGCAGCTTATTTCCGGGATTTCCCCTACGCCGACCACATCACGGTTGCCGATGCCGCCCTGCGCGAGAAAGTGCAGCCGCGGTTTCCGGCCTTATTGCCCGTGGCAGAGCATAATCCGATTATCCTGTTTCACCTGCGACAGGGGGTTCGCTTTCATGACGGGCACCCGTTCGACGCCGGCGATGTCAGATTCACGTATGAAGCCATCATGAACCCGCGCAACATCTCGCCCCGGACCTCGGACTATGAGCCGATTAAACGGATTGATATTCTCGATCCCCACACGGTTCAGGTCACTTATAAGCGCCTGTATTCGCCGGCCATTAACGCCTGGACGATGGGTATTCTGCCCGAGCATTTGCTGAACGCTGCGGCAATGGAAAAAGAAATGACCGAGCGCGGGCTGTCGGACGCGGCGCGGGCCAGTTTTGGGATGCGCGATAGCCAGTTTAACCGTCAGCCGCTCGGGACCGGGCCATTCCGGTTTGTCGAATGGCAGGGGGATGAGTTCATCCATCTCAGGCACAATGAAGATTATTGGGATCGCGTCCCCGAATATGAGCGCTATTATTTCCGCGTCATCCCCGAGCTCCTGACCCAGGAGGTTGAATTCAAGAGTGGCGCCATCGACGCCTACGGCGTGCAACCGCACCAGGTGGCACGCTACAAACAAGAGGAGGCGTATCAGTCGTTTTCCAGCCTGGGCTTTGGCTATTCCTATATCGGCTATAATCATCGCAACCCCTTATTTGCCGATAAGCGGGTGCGGCGCGCCCTGGGTATGGCCATCAATGTCGATGAGATCATTACCTATCTGCTGTACGGAGAAGGTGAGCAGATCACCGGCCCCTACCCGCGTCAGACCGAGTGGTATAACCCGATGATTCAGCCGCTGCCGTATGACCCGGAGGGGGCGCAACGCCTGCTCGAAGAAGTGGGTTGGCAGCGCAATAGCGAGGGCTGGCTGGAGAAAGACGGACAGGTGTTTGAATTCAATCTCATCACCAATAATGGCAACCTGATTCGTGCCAATATCATGACCATCGCCCAAGACGCCTGGAAAAAGATCGGGGTCAAATGCAATACCCAGGTCTTTGAGTGGGCGGTTTTCCTCCAGGACTTCGTCAATACCGGCTCGTTTGACGCGGTTGTCCTGGGCTGGAGTATGGGTATCGATCCCGACCTGTACCAGATTTTCCATTCCAGTCAGGCCGGCCCCCAGCAGCTGAATTTTGTCGGCTATAACAGCCCGGAGGCAGATGAGTTGATCGTCCGTATCCGCCGGGAATATGACCACGGCCAACAACGCGTCCTGGCTCATCGCCTGCACCAGGTGATTGCAGACGACCAACCCTACACTTTTCTGTACGTTGGGCTGGCAACCCGCGTCCTGGACAAAAAGATTGTCCTGGTCGAGAGGGAGGCCGACGGCCGTGAACGCTATGAAAAAATTTACCCGACCAAGAGCGGCAGTATTGCCTTTTATTTCAACAAGTGGCGCAAGCTTGAATTAACGCCCGACTTTTAGGAGAGGCAACTCATGTGGGTTTTTCTCCTTCGTGCCATTCTCCAGCGGCTGGTTCTCTTGATCGTCATTTCGATGATCGCCTTCTCGATCGTCCATCTCGCGCCCGGTGAACCCAGCGAGGTGGACCCCGCCAATCCGCGCATGAAGCCCGAGGACATTGCACGCATTCGTGCTGCCTTCCATTTGGACGAACCCCTGTCCGTGCAGTACGTCTACTGGCTGCGCGACCTGGCAACCGGCGAGCTGAAATCGTTTAAGGACAGCCAGCCGGTGCTGCCAAAAATCTGGCGCCGGTTTCTCAACTCCCTGCCGCTCTTCATCTGCGCCACCCTGATTGTCTGGAGTCTGTCCTTTCCGACCGGTATTCAGGCGGCCATCCAGCGAGGCTCTCCGTTTGATCGCACCACGACCTTTGTTGCCTACGCCTTCATATCCATCCCCGGCTTCTTCCTGTCCTACCTCGCCATTCAATGGGTGGTGGACCTCTTCAACGTACCCATCATTGGCATGCGCACCTTTGGCATGGAAAACGCCCAGCCGGCCTTTCGCTGGATGGACCGGCTGTGGCATCTGGTCGTGCCATCCGTGATGTCGGCAATTGCCGGCATTGCCATTCTGTCCCGCTATGTCCGCTCTCAAATGCTCGAAGTGGTGCGCCAGGACTACGTGCGCACCGCGCGGGCAAAGGGTCTACCCGAGGAGAGCGTGATCTACCGTCATGCCTTACGCAATGCCTTGCTGCCGTTTGTGACGATGTTCGGTTTTTTGTTGCCGGGCCTGATTGGCGGCTCCGTCATCTTTGAACAGATATTTGCCTGGCCGGGCCTCGGGCGGCTGGGCTACGAAGCGATTCTTGCCCGGGATTTTCCCGTCATCCTGACGATTAACTTTATCGCCGCCACGTTGACCCTGGCCGGTACCCTTGTTTCGGATATCCTGTATGCCGTTGTCGATCCACGCATTCGGTTGCAATAGCCATGGCTGAACTGACTCAGAGTATAGGGCTTGAAGGGGAGTCGGCGCTGCCGAAACCGGAAACCCCGCTACAGGAAGCCTGGCGCATCTTCAAGAAAGATCGGCTCGCCCTGAGTGGCCTGATCGTGCTGGTCTTGCTGGTCATGCTGGCCGCTGCCGGGAAAGTGTTGACCGAGTGGGTGGTTGTTTTCGACCCGGCCACCGTTCGCCTGCCGGATAAATTCCTGCCGCCCTTCTCCCCTGTCTCCCCGGCGCTCATCCCGGCCGCCCACCACCCGATCGGCGGGGTCTACCTGCTCGGCACGGACGAACTGGGCAGAGATGTGTTTGCGCGTATGTTGCAGGGCTCGTTTGTGTCCTTATCGATTGGGTTTATTGCGGTTGGCATCTCGGTCATGATCGGCATTATTCTCGGCGGCCTGTCCGGTTTCTACGGGAACGTCAAGCTCGGCCTGATCTCGGTCGATACGCTCATCATGCGTTTTACCGACATCATGCTGTGCTTTCCGACGTTTTTTCTGATTCTGACCGTCGTGGCTCTCCTCCCGCCGAGCATTTACAACATCATGATTGTGATTGGTCTGACCAGTTGGATGGCGACGGCGCGTTTCGTGCGTGCCGAGTTTCTCGCCCTGCGTGAGCAGGACTTTGTGGTGGCCGCCCAGGCTCTGGGCCTACCCGAGAGTCGGATCATCTTCCGGCATATGGTCCCGAACGCCATCGCCCCGGTCCTGGTCTCGGCCACTATCGGCGTAGCCGGCGCCATCCTGACCGAGTCGGGTCTCAGCTTTCTCGGCTTTGGGGTACAGCCGCCGTATGCGACCTGGGGCAATATCCTGGCCAGCGGCAGAGGATTTATTTTTGACGCACCGTGGCTGTTCTTTATCCCCGGTCTCGCCATTTTTCTCGTGGTCCTGGCGTTTAATCTGGTTGGCGAAGGACTGCGCGAGGCGCTGAACCCGCGCCTGCGGAATCGCTGAACGGTATGGCTCAAGCTCTGCTCACTATTTCCGACCTGCACGTTTCCTTCTTTACCGAGCAAGGCGAAGTCAGAGCGGTCCGGGGGATTGATCTTGAGGTTCAGCCGGGACAGACCCTGGCGCTGGTCGGTGAGTCGGGCTGTGGAAAATCGGCTACGGCCTTGTCGATTATGCGCCTGATCGAATCTCCGGGACGGATCGTCAGCGGCTCTCTGGTGTACAACGACCGCGACCTGGCGCAGTTATCCGAGGCCGAGCTGCGCTCCATTCGTGGCAAATCCATCGGCATGATTTTCCAAGAGCCGATGACCTCGCTGAATCCGGTTTTCACCATTGGCAATCAGATCGGCGAGGTGCTGCGACTCCATCAGGGACTGTCGGTACGCGAGGCCAACCAGGAAGCCGTGCGCTTACTGGAAACGGTCGGGATTCCCTCTCCGCGGCAACGGCTCGAACACTATCCGCACGAGCTGTCGGGCGGAATGAAACAGCGGGTGATGATCGCCATGGCGCTGGCCTGCCGTCCGGACCTGTTAATTGCCGACGAACCAACTACCGCCCTGGATGTCACGGTCCAGGCTCAGATTCTCGATTTACTCGCCCGCCTCCAGGACGAGCTGGGCATGGCGATTCTGCTGATTACGCATAACCTCGGCGTTGTGGCGCAGTTCGCTCAGGACGTGGCGGTCATGTACGCGGGAAAAATTATCGAACGCGCCCAAGTCCGTCCGCTGTTTCACAACCCGCTTCACCCCTACACCCAGGCATTGCTCCAGGCCGTACCGCGTCGAGGGCGGCGCTCCAAACGTCTGGCCGCGATCACCGGCAGCGTACCTTCGCCGTTACACTATCCGCCGGGCTGTGCCTTTGCCGCCCGCTGTCCGGCAATGCTCGATGACTGCCCGACCAAACAGCCAGCGCTGCTGGCTATTGAGCCCGGCCATGAAGCGTCGTGCTGGTTGCATAAGGAAACAGGGGGTAGGGACTAGGAGTTGGAGATTAGAGGAACGGAAAGAGATTCATGGCAACTGATCGCACTACCCAACCCCCAACCCCCAACCCCCAATCCCCCCTTGTAGAGATTCGGAACCTCAAGAAATACTTTCCGGTCCGTGGTGGGGTCTTCTCGCGCGTCTCGGCCTGGGTCAAGGCGGTGGATGCGGTATCGTTTACCATTCAGCCCCGAGAAACATTTGGCCTGGTCGGCGAGTCGGGCTGCGGCAAAACTACAGTCGGCCGGACGCTCTTGAGACTGATCGAACCCACCGGGGGCGAAGTATTTTTCCAGGGCCGGGACTTTTGCCGGTTCTCTGCCGCGCAGATGCGTCAGGCCCGGCAACAGATGCAGATGATCTTCCAGGACCCGTATAGTTCGCTGAATCCGCGCATGACGGTTGGCGCGATTATCGGTGAGGCGCTCAAGGTGCACGGTCTGGCGCAGGGAGCCGAATTGGACCGCCAGGTCAGCGCGCTGCTGGAGCGGGTCGGCCTGACGGCAACGTATCGATCCCGCTATCCGCACGAATTTTCGGGCGGACAGCGACAACGCATCGGCATTGCGCGCGCGTTGGCCCTGGAACCGCAGTTTATCGTGTGTGATGAGCCGGTCTCGGCGCTGGACGTGTCCATTCAGGCCCAGATTCTGAACCTGCTCCAGGACCTGCAAAACGATCTGGGACTCTCGTATTTATTTATCTCGCACGACCTGAACGTGGTCGAATATATCGCCGACCGGGTGGCCGTGATGTACCTCGGCAAATTGGTTGAAGTCGCTCCGGTCGACGAACTCTTTCGTAATCCCCAGCACCCGTACACCCTGGCGCTCATGTCGGCCAATCCCGTTCCCGACCCGACGGTCCAGACCCAGCGGACCGTCCTGACCGGCGATGTGCCTTCGCCCTTGAATCCGCCGTCAGGCTGCGCGTTTCACACCCGCTGTCCTCAGGCCATGGAGCGCTGCAAGACTACCCCGCCGCCGCTCGTCAGCAGCGGCCAGGGAACAACCGAGCATAACGTCTGGTGCCATTTATACGGGGAGGGAGCGACCGGGTAGGCGGCTTTCGGCAGTTCCGTCCCGTACCGGGGTGGGCCGGCGTGTAACGCCGCGCGGATTCGTCCTTCGGCGTTTGCCTTTTTGCCCCTCCGGGTCCGGAGCGGCTACCGACTCTTTTGTTCCCCCTCCTCGTCGGTGTCTTTCTTGCGGCTGGAAACGACCTCATCAATCACGCCGTAATCCAGGGCCTGCTTGGAGGTCATGAACATATCCCGGTCCGTGTCCTTTTCAATTTTCTTGAGGGTCTGACCGGTATGTTTGACAAGAAGGTTGTTGAGCTCTTCCCGTATGCGCAACACTTCTTTGGCATGAATGTCGATATCGGTCGCCTGGCCCTGCACGCCGCCGAGCGGTTGGTGCAGCATGATCCGGGAATGCGGCAGGGCAAACCGTTTGCCCGGTGCTCCGGCGGTCAAGAGCACCGCGCCCATACTGGCCGCCTGGCCGACACACATGGTGGACACGTCGGGGGTGACGTACTGCATGGTGTCATAGATAGCCAGCCCAGCGGTCACCGAGCCGCCCGGCGAATTCACATACAGGTGAATATCCTGCTCGGGCTCTTCAGATTCGAGGAAAAGAAGCTGAGCGGCGATCACATCGGCCACCGCATCGTTGACCTCGGAACCCAGAAAAATAATCCGGTCTTTCAGTAAGCGGGAATAAATATCATAGGTCCGTTCACCCCGACCGGTCTGCTCAATCACGTATGGTACATAGTTCATGGGACGCATCCTAATCATTTACAGGTGTCAGAGCAACGTCCTTCTCATCAGGGTGGTGTCTCAGTTTGCATTTTTTCTCCGGGTTCGTCCCGCCCCACCCTCCCAGAGTCGCCGGTTCCAGGTGAGCACGGCCAAAGCGGGGAGCTTTCCCTGGTAATTCTACTAGGGACAACCGGCGGGGGATAGGATACTGCCTTCATTGGAAGCCAAACAGCCCTGATGAAGACGGTACCATGTGGGCGAAGGCATCTATAAATGATTGCCCGGTCGTAACTGCTTGTGGAGTTCAAAAGGAAAACCCATGATTAAGAGAGCCCTCATCATCGTAAGCCTAATAGTCTTTACCCTCTTTTCCTCGTCCTCATGGGCCGACCAATGTGAGAGTGACGACAGAGAGCCTCTGCCAGACTGTGTAGCCAATGCTTCGAGTAGCAAGCGGGTTAATGTCACGAACAACTGTGATTTCATGGTGACCATCAAGGTCGACATTTCAGAGGGCAGCGATGTGCGGGAGGATCTCGACCCCGGAGAGAACGAGCAGTTTAACTTGGCTAGTGCCGTACTCTTTATTGGAGGAAGGATTCGCGGAATTTATTGCTGTCCGAACTATAGCCAGTGCAAAACCGATGAAGATCATCTCGAAGATATGATGGATACCGGCATCAACCTTCCCGGGCTACCGAACCTATAACGGTTCGGCCGCTATTGCATGCTCAACGTGCCTTTGTTCCATACATATCATCGATATCGGGGAGTCCTTCTTATTCTTCATCACTGCCACTCTCCCACTCTCACGTAGCGAATTGCTGCAAGGGCGGCTGTGGCGCCATCTCCGGCTGCGGACACGAGTTGCCGTGAGGAATCGCTGCGGACATCACCCGCGGCCAGGACGCCGGGCGTTGCCGTCCGCATCCACAGATCGGTCACAATCTGTCCCTGCGCATTGATATTTTTCACTATAATACATATTTTCATTGTATGGTGAAAACTGGCTAAACGATGAAAAAAATAGAATCCATGGCCGTTGATGCTGTCCGTGACCTGCTCGGCTGTGTACCGAACATAGAGATCAGCGAGGTTCGCCCAGAGCAGATTCTGGCGCCCGGCTACGGTATTGATGAGTGGATTGCCTTTAGCCATGACGGTATGAATTATGCGCTCATCATAGCGATCAAAGCAGATGGGTCACCGCGCTTTGCCCGATCTGCCGCCTATCAACTCGAGAGCGTCATGGCGCGTTTGCATCGATCCGATCACCAGGACGTCTCCCGGCAGTTCATCCCGATGTTGGTCAGCTCTTACCTGTCTCCGGAGTCGCGGTCGATCTGCACCGATCACAATGTCGCTTACCTCGATCTTTTCGGTAACGCGTCCCTCTCTTTCAACAGTGTCTATATCGAACGATCCGTCGCCGACAGACCAAAGTCCGAAACCCGTGCTCTGCGGTCAATATTCACCCCGAAGGCGGCCGCTATCTTGCGGGTCCTCCTTTGCGATCCAGACCGGGCATGGCGCGTCACCGCCCTAGCCCAAGCAGCCAATGCGAGCCTCGGCCATGTGAGCAACGTTCGCAAAGCCCTGCTCGCACGGGAATGGATCGAAAAACAACACGACGGCGTCGTCCTTGTCCAGCCGAATGCGCTATTGAAGACATGGCGCGAGAACTACCGCCAGCCGACTGGTCAACGCATCAGCGGATATACACATCTCCATGGGGAACAACTCGGCAAGCGGTTATCGGGAAAACTCAATCCGCATCCACAGCGTCCACGCGCAATTTACTCGTCAAATTCGGCCGCCCAATGGCTCGCGCCCTTCGTCCGGGGCGGCACTCATAACTTCTATGCCGACGAACCCGGTGCTCGCATGCTAAAAGAGACGTTGAAGCTGACTCAGGTCGCAAAGGGAGCGAATGTCATCCTGCGTATCCCTAATGATGAGAGTCTGTTCGAAGACGCTGTTCAGCCGGCGCCGGATATTTTCTGCACCAGTCCGATCATTACCTATCTCGATCTGTGGAACGGCAACGATCGAGACCGTGAGGCCGCTGACCATATGGCCACGAAGTGCTTTCCATGGTTATGAGAGAACCTCAATCCGCCGCCGACTATGATGACCGGACGACAGCGGCGGTCAAATCCGTACTGATCGAGATCGGCCAGATCCTCGGCAGCTTTGAAGGCAAGTTTGCGATCATCGGCGGCGCTGTTCCCTGGCTGTTGCTGAGCGAAGCGGACATGCCCCATATCGGCACCGGAGACGTGGACCTCGGTCTCGACCCCTCCGCCCTGGGCGACGGTGAATATGTTCGACTTGTCGAGGCCCTCCAGCAACATGGCTATAATCAACGGGAGAATCTGCGGCGCTTTCAGCTTGTGCGCACTGTACCCGCCTCGGACGGCGGGTCCGACATCGACGTCATCATCGACTTCCTAATGCCACGCGATGCTGAGATCACAAAAAATACGCCGCCGCTTATCAGCCAATTTGCCGTCCAGCGTGCCGACGGAGCCGACTTAGCGCTCAGGTTCTACCAGATGGTCGCCGTCGAAGGTGATATGCCCGATGGCGGCAGTAATCTCGTTCACATCGCTGTGGCGTCGATTCCTGCTCTGTTGGCCATGAAAGGTTATGCCATCACCAATCGCCTGAAACCCAAGGACGCCTACGATATCTACTATTGCGTCCGAAATTTTCCGGATGGCGTCGATGCTCTCGTTGAGGTGACACTGCCGCTTCTTGACGTCCAAACAGCCCGGCAAGGCTACCACCTGATCTCAGACAAATTCCGCAACGTTGATGATTTCGGGCCGACCAGTGTCAGAAGATTCGTGGAAGGTTCCGACGTGCTTGGTGATCGCACGGCGGATCAATGGCAGCAGGACGCCTTTGGACAGGTTGACGCTTGGCTCAGGGGGCTTGGCTTGAGGTAATCATGAGTAGGATGTCGGATAGCAAGATCCGCAGTATGGACATGCCGACTTGTTCCCCCGTCCAATCTCTGAAAACCAGGATCCTTGCTTTTCCGTACATGTCATCGATATCAGGTAATCCTTCTTATTCTCATCATTGCCATTCTCCCATTCTCACATAACGAATTGCTGCAAGGGCGGCTGTGGCGCCATCTCCGGCTGCGGACACGAGCTGCCGTGAGGAATCGCTACGGACATCACCCGCAGCCAGGACGCCGGGCGTTGCCGTCCGCATCCACAGATCGGTCACAATCTGTCCCTGCGCATTGAGCGGAACCAGGTCTCCCAGAAATTGCGTGTTGGCCGTCAGGCCAATGTAGAGAAAGACGCCAGCGACATCCAGCGTGGATGGTGTCCCCTGGGTGACATCTTCAAGCCGTATCCGTTCGACACCGGTGTCGCCTTCGATTTCTCGCACCGCGCTGTTCCAGCAAAAGGAAAGTTTGTCGTTTGCCTGTGCCCGTTCCTGCAAAAGTTGACAGGCGCGCAACGCATCTCGCCGATGAATGACCGTGACGTGCGAGGCGTACTGGGTGAGATGGAGTCCTTCATCAAGCGCGGCATCCCCTCCGCCCACAACAGCCACCGGTTGATCCATAAAAAACGCGCCGTCACAGGCCGCACAGTGCGAGACACCTTTACCGACAAATTCTTCTTCACCCGGAATGCCGAGCGTTGAAAAACTCGAGCCGGTGGCGACGATCAGCGCTCTGGCGTGCAAGGTCCCGCTGTCCGTTTGCAGCACGAGCACTTCGCCGTCCCGTTGGACGGCGCTGACCTCCGTCAGTCGTATCTCAAGCCCGAGGCTGGTGGCCTGCTGTTGCAGCAACGGCCCCAGGGTATAGCCGGCGACGCCATCCGGAAATCCCGGATAGTTCTCGATATGCTCACAATTGAGCACCTGTCCGCCGGCAGAAAAACGCTCGAGCAGAAGCGCTCGGCAGCGGTCACGCGCCGCGTACAGGCCGGCCGTGAATCCGGCCGCGCCGCCGCCAATGATAATGATGTCGTAGGGCTGTGGCATGGGTGTATCCTCAAGTGTCGCGGTCAAAAAAGTGACGAGTATCATAGCTGAGCGCTTGGCGTTCAGCTATCTACTGAATATAAAGAGCAGCAGACGGAGGACGAAGAGCACTGTCAAACAAAGAGGAAACAAGTATGAACTGGAGAGAGCGCATTCGCGTTGATCCCAAGATTTGTCACGGAAAAGCCTGCATCAAAGGGACGCGCGTCATGGTTGCTGTGGTGTTGGACAACCTCGCTGCGGGAGAAGAGCCCGTCGATATTATGCGAGGCTATCACCTCGAACGTGAGGACATTGAAGCAGCTATACGATATGCCGCCGAATTAGCGCATGAGCGGGTTATTCCTTTGGCGACAGGACCTTCATAATGCGCTTTAAGATTGACGAGAATTTGTATGACGATGTTGCAGAAGTCTTACGAGGTCGAGGGCATGATGCTGAGACGGTCTATGGGGAAGGACTGCAAGGGAAAGATGATCTGAGCATTGCCGCTCGATGCCAGCAAGAGGGACGAGCGCTCATCACGCTTGATATGGATTTTGCCAATATCACCGTCTATCCTCCACAGAATTATCCTGGCTTGATCGTCCTACGTGTAGCGGATCAAAGTCGGGCGCAAATTGCACGTGTGTTCAAGCAGGTACTCGACGTAATAGACCAAGAGCCATTGCCGGGACATCTTTGGATTGTCGAGGAACACCAAGTCCGAATCCGAGGGGCAAGCGAATAAGCTCAGATATGGGAGGCTGGATTGGCATTGTCCACCTCTCACAAATTTGCCATATGGAAGGGTATGTCTGGGGCATTGTTCTGGGACCGTTTTCGGCGCGCGATGGCGCACGCGTTTGCCACCGGCCCGGTAGCCGTACCACTCTCTCCACAGGACCTTCAGTTGCTGCAAAAAGTAGCCGACGCCGTTGTGAGCCGGAGACTTGAGACACCGGCGGTTCTCTTGCTTGAATCCAGCGAGCCGCTCAATTTTCTGAGTAGCCAGATCGTTCACGGGCTGCGGCCTTTTCTTGATCTGGTGTGCGCGCCGGCGGAAACGGAGCGGTTGGCCGGCATACTGGAGCGGAGAGACGCCGTAGCCCGGCTTGTTGAGCTGATTCACGCTCAGCTCGACAAACGTACCCCTCCAGTACGAGCTCCGAAGACCGGGGTGTCATCCTGATAACACAGAACATCCCGACTGGCATGGCTCCATCGCCGAGCGTCTCCGGCTTCCCTGACCCGTCTGCTGGACCCCGGCACCGAAGCGGGCGCCTCGGCTGGCTCCTACTCCCGGGACTGGTGTTCGCCCTTGTGGTGGGGACGAAGGCGCTGGCCTCCGATTCCCGGCTGACTGGAGAAGCCTTTGATATGCCGGGAGACGGCGGGGGCAGCATTGGCCTACGCTGGCAAGGATATTTTGAAGAGACGGCAGAGGCCCACTACCAGATTGTACTCAGCGACCGGGAGCAGGGCGTATTTCAGCCGGTCGTAACGCTTCCGGCCAATACCCACTACGAAAAAGACCGCGTGGCTCCGTGGTGGATGAGCGGTACTCCGCACCCGCAGGCGCATTTCCTTCAGGTCAGTACTGTCGCCGAGAACCCACTGCTGGATGGGAGGCGCTACTTCGTGAAGATTCTTGCATTCATTGGGGACGAGCAATTCGAGAGTCCGGTGTTCTCCGCCGTACCTCAGCCGAACTGGTTTCAGTGGGCCAAGCTTAATAATTTTCTCTTTATGCTGGCCTTCAGTGCCGGCGTGCTGCTCTCGATTCGCTCGGCCAGGACGAAGCCCAGGCTCTTTCTCCGCCGTATCCCCGGTATTGATGCGGTCGAAGAGGCGATTGGCCGGGCAGCGGAAACGGGTCGCCCGATTGTCTATCTGACCGGCAGTGGCGAGTTAACCGGTCGCGGCGATGCGTCCAATATGTCGACGATTGCGGCCACGGTTCTGCTGGGCGAGGTGGCGAAGCGGTCGGCCGTGTCCGGGACCGCAATCAAAGTCCCGCACCGCTCGCCCATTGTCATGGCCATTGCCCAGGACATGGTTAAAGACGCCTATCGGACGGCGGGTCGGCCAGACGCCCATGCTGACGAGAGTAATTTTTTTATTGCCGCCGATCAGTTTGCGTATACCGCGGCGGTGGACGGCATCATGCTGCGCGAGCGGCCCGCGGCGAATTTTTTCATCGGCTATTATTACGCGGAGTCGCTGCTGTTAGCCGAGACTGGAGCCGCAACCGGCGCGATGCAGATTGCCGGGACGGATGCCGAGCACCAGTTGCCTTTTTTTATTGCCACCTGTGATTACACCCTGATTGGTGAGGAGCTGTACGCCGCCAGCGCGTATCTCTCGCGCGACCCAGCGCTGGTCGGCACGCTCCGCGGCCAGGATTTGGGGAAAGGCTTCTTACTCGTCGGTCTGGTGGCAGGGACAGGCTTGCTCACCCTCGGCGATATGACTGGAGTGACCATCTGGGAGACGGCCGTGCAGATATTTCATGATTTTCGTTAGACACGCCACGGGAGAAATATGTATTTCTGGCAGCAGAGCCTACCCCTCTTGATTACGTGTGTGTTTGGGCTGGCGTTAGTCCTGCAATACTACGTGCCCCATCCGGCCTCGGAAAATTTTTTGCAGGAGATTTCGCTCTGGAGTCAAATTATTGCCGGGTTTGCCATTGTGCTTGGCGTCGGCAGTTTGCTGTCAGCCCATTACCAAAAAATCGCCCGCCAGGAAGCCGGCTGGGGCTATAGTGCCGTGCTGTTTGTGTCCCTGCTGACCGTGTTCGGGGCCGGGCTGTGGGCTGAGGGAAAAGCCGAAGGGACATTCTTCGGCTGGCTGTACGACTATGTCCTGGTTGCGCTTCAGGGAACGATGTTCTCGCTGCTGGCTTTTTTTGTCGCGTCTGCGGCCTATCGGGCCTTTCGGGCGCGGACGCTGGAGGCGACGATTCTACTCAGCGCGGCCGTCCTGGTAATGGCGGGTCGGGTGCCCCTGGGTGAGTCACTGCTGCCTGGGATCGGCGCGCTGGCCGACTGGATCATGACTGTGCCGAATACGGCGGCCCAACGCGGGATTCTGATTGGCGTCAGCTTAGGCGCCATTGCCACCTCGATCAAAATCATTTTTGGGATCGAGCGCGCCTATCTGGGGAGAGGTGACGGTGCGTGAATTTGCCGTTCGTCTGTTGCAGTTAGACCGGCGTTTCATCTTTGTACTGATGAGCGTGGTGACGGTGCTACCTCTGCTCTACCCACTGGGTCTGCCCGTCCGTATTTCGCCGGAAACGCGGCAACTCTACGATACGCTGGAGCGCCTGCCCGAGCGCTCGGTGGTGCTCCTGTCGCTGGATTTCGACCCCGCTTCAAAGCCTGAACTCTACCCCATGACCGTTTCTCTCCTCCGCCACGCTTTTGCCAGAAACCTGCGTGTTGTGGCCCTGACCCTGTGGCCGGCGGGCACGAGCATGGCAGAGTCCGCAGTCACGCATGGAGCAGAGGAAGCCGGGAAAAAAGACGGGACGGACTACGTTTTCCTCGGCTATGGACCTGGGGAAGCCAACGCTATCATCAATATAGGGCAGAGCCTGACCAACGCCTTTCCGACCGACTATGCGGGTCGAGAAACCGAAACGCTGCCCGTGCTCGAAGGGGTTCGCAGCTTACGCGATATTGACTACGCTCTCAGCCTCAGCGCCGGCTTTCCCGGCCTCGACACCTGGTATGTCTATGGCAAGGAAAAATATGGCTTTGAGTTGGGCGGGGGCTGTACCGCGGTCAGCGCGCCCAAGTTTTATCCCTTGCTGCAAACCGGACAGATTACCGGCCTGCTGGGCGGACTGCGTGGCGCGGCCGAGTATGAAACCCTCCTCGATCAGACCGGCAAGGCAACCGCGGGCATGGACGCGCAGTCAGCCACCCATTTTCTGATTATCGGTCTGATCATCGTCTGCAATGTCTGCTACCTGCTGAGCGGGCGAAAGGAGTAAACGTGTCCTCCAATAGACATGCAGATGCTGGACACCTTTACTCTTCGGGGCGCGTATGAGTCTCGAGACACTGTGCGGTGCCTGGCTGGCCGTGGGTTTAAGCCTGTGTATCTATTCGTTTCTGTACCGGGATAATCCGTTCTTTAAGCTGGGCGAGCACATCTTTGTCGGTGCTTCGGTTGGCTATCTGCTGGTCATCACCTATCACGAAGTCATGCTCAAAAAGCTCGCCGTGCCGCTTATCGAGCAGCACGAATGGCGTCTGATCATACCGCTCATCCTCGGCCTGTTGCTGTTAGCCCGGTTTTTGCCTCGTCTCGCCTGGACCAGTCGTCTGACGTTTGCCTTTATCTTAGGCGTAAGTTCCGGGATCGCGATTCCACGTCTGTTATCTTCGTTCGTGCTGCAGCAGGTCCAAGGGACGCTGAAGCCTCTCGTTACGGTTGGTCCCGCGGGTATCAGCTTCGGCCTGACCGAACTGAATACCGTCCTCATTCTTATCGGTGTCGTCAGCGTCCTCGTCTATTTTTTCTTTTCGGTTGAACATACGGGGAGCGTGCGGCGCGTGGCCCGCGTTGGGAGCTATTTTCTCATGATCTCCTTTGGTGCGGCCTTTGGCTATACCGTCATGGCGCGGATGTCGCTGCTCATCGGTCGGTTTGACGAGCTGATTCTGTATGCGACGCCGGAGTATGGCTATGCAACGGTCTGGCTGCTCGGCCTCGTAACGGGTGGGCTGGTATGGTGGCAGCGACGCGTCCGTCAGGCGGAGACCCAGGCGCCCCCTGACGGCGCTGAATAGACAGACCGGCGGACATGCGTGTGCCCGCCGCGGCGAGGATTATTCCTCGGCTTCTTCGGACTGCTCCATTGTCTGCGCTCTTTCAGCCAGGGCAATGACCTCGCTCATCGCGCCGACCTCTGGCGTTTGGAGACGGGTGCCTTTGATACGGGCCGCCTTACCGGAGCGTTGACGCAGGTAATACAGCTTGGCCCGCCGGACTCTCCCCCGAGCGAGGACTTCGATCTTCTCAATGCGCGGCGAGTGCAGGGGAAAAATACGCTCGACCCCGACCCCGTAGGACACTTTCCGAACCGTAAAGGTCGCCCGGTTGCCCTTGCCGTTCGAGCGGCTGATGACCGCTCCCTCAAAGACCTGAACCCGCTCTTTGTCACCCTCAATAATCTTGGCGTGGACGCGAACGGTATCGCCGGCCTTAAAATCCGGAATATCAGTCTTCTGCTGTTTGGCCTCAATAGCGGCAAGTAGGTTGCTCATGATGCTGTTTTCCTCCGTGCTCTTTTCGTGCACTGTGCGGCAGGTGGGACAAACGCTAAGACGTCTGCAAGTATGCCTCACCTGAGACAGAGAGGTGCAGTATTGCTATTGCCGTTATTACCGTGTGTTTGCTGAGTACGGACGGCGAGGGTTTACTGCTTCTTTTGTACTACCCTGCTGCTGGCAGGCGGTCAAGACGGCGTCCCCAGCAGGCGGTCAAGACGGCGTCCCCAGCAGGCGGTCAAGCATAATGGCCGCAGCCGCACGCACGGACAGATGGTTGTACGCTCCACACCCTTGAATTGGCTCAAGAATTGCCTCTGCCTGGGCAAATACCTCTTGTGTCAGCCCCCAGCCGGTCCCCAAAAGCAGGAGGATGGGGCACTGCTCGTGTTTCAGACTTTCACGCAGGTCGGCAAAACTCAGACGATCTTCCCCGCCCTTTGCCGACGTGGCAATGACGCGCGGTGGCTGACCTGCACTTCGGGTAATGACCGCCCGAACCTCCTCAAGCGAGTCAGCCAGAGAGACAATGGACAGGGCATCTCTGCGGGTCGCGTTATACACGCTGCCATGCCCGCTCTGCCAATGGTCGAGGATTTTCTCCGCCAGAGCCTGAAGTGCCCGGACCGGATGGACCACGAAATACCGTTTTACTCCGTAGGTTAATGCCGACCGGGCAATATCGTGAATATCCATATTAGTAATGGAGGTGGTCACGACTTTGTGCGTCTTGTCATACACAGGATGATGAATCAGTGCGATATAGACGTCGGCCATACGTGCCTTCGCTGTGCGGGCAGGGTTGCTATGTGTCCGTATCATCCCGCTGCTGGAGCCAGCGCCGTTCTTCGGGACTCAGGTCAGCCTTTTTGAGCAGGTCCGGCCGCCGCGCGCGGGTCCGGATAAGCGACTGTCGGCGTCGCCACCGGGAGATGTCTGCATGATGACCGGATAACAGCACGTCTGGAACCGGCATGCCGCGGAACGTTTCCGGCCGGGTATACTGCGGATATTCGAGTAGTCCAGTACTGAAAGACTCGTCTTCGGTTGATTCTTTCCTCCCGACCACACCCGGCACGAGCCGGGCAACGGCATCAATCAGTACGAGGGCCGCCACTTCCCCCCCACTGACAATATAGTCTCCAATGGAAATCTCTTCATCAACAAAGGCCAGAACCCGTTCGTCTATCCCTTCATAGCGACCGCAGACCAGAACCAGCGCCTCGTACGCTGCCAGTTCGGCCGTTTTGGCCTGGGAAAGCAGCTGTCCTTGAGGCGAGAGGAAAATCCGCCTCGAATTGGGTAAGGGCTCACTCACTGCTTCGATCGCATTGACCAGGGGCTCGGGGGTCATCACCATACCCCAGCCCCCACCATAGGGCGTATCGTCTGTTGAGCGATGTTTGTCCGCTGCATAGTCACGCAAATCGTGCACGCAAAACGAGAGGAGGCCCTTACCCTGAGCTTTGTATAACAAGCTGGTAGAGAGGGGCGAGGCAAACCACTCCGGGAAAATGGTAATGATGTGAAACTGCATATGGCTATAATGAGTAAACGTGTCCTCCAATCATATTATCAAAGCTGGATACGTTTACTCATTTTCAAGCAGGCCTTCGGGCGGATTGATAATCACCAGGCGGTCTTCGACGGCGATCGTCCGTATTACGTCTTCAACAACAGGGATCAGATATTCTTTTTCTCCATCCCGCACCACGAAGATATCATGGCCCGGGGTCGTCAGAACCTCCGCAATAGTCCCGATAGATTCTTGCGCCAGCGTTCGGATAGGCAGCCCGATCATCTGGTAGTGGTAAAACTCACCTACTTGGAGTTGGGGTAAGTCGCTCTCGTCCACGAGCAAACGCGACTCGCGGAGCGCCTCGGCCCGGTTGCGGGAATCGACCCCGGCAAACTTGAGGAGGAGACAGGACGCGTGCGGCCGGACCTGTTTCAGCTCGAATCCCTCTTCCGGGGCGTCCGTCTTGCGCAGCGTGACCCGCAGGCCGGGCCGTAACGTCGGGCAGGGGAAAGAGTGGGGGAGGAAGCGAACCTCTCCCCGCACACCATGCGTATTGACCACACGACCAAGTTCGATCTGTGTGGCTGGGCTCGGGCGACTATTTTTCTTCGACAATCTCAAGGACAACTTTGCGGTTTGTACGGGAAGCCGCCGCATTGAGCAGGGTCCGGATCGACTTTGCCGTACGCCCCTGTTTGCCGATAATACGGCCCAAGTCTTCCTTGGCCACGCGCAACTCAAGGATGGCTGCGGTTTCTCCTTGGATTTCTGAGACCTCGACTTCATCCGGGTTGTTCACCAGCGCCCTGGCGAGGTATGCAACAAGGTCTTTCATAGTCTTCTCCCCGTGCCTCAGAGTCAGGTTTCCTGAAAGAGTAAACGTGTCCTCCAATAGACATGCAGATGCTGGACACGTTTACTCTTTTGCGCGCCCTGCCTTTTTGATGAGTCGAGCAACTGTCCCGGTCGGCTGAGCCCCGTTCTCCAGCCACTTCGCAAGCCGGTCCTGCTTGATCTCGATCAGCGCCGGGTCCTGAGTCGGATCATACGAGCCGAGCCGTTCGAGAAACCGTCCGTCCCGGGGCGACCGTGAGTCCGCAGCAACAATACGATAGAAGGGGCGCTTTTTCGCCCCGTGCCGAGCCAGTCGAATTTTTACCATAATCTTTTAGTGTCCCCAGGCCGGAAGAGAAAGACGTTTTTTCATCTTCTTCCCTCCGCCGGCCCCGGAAAGCCTCCTCATCATCTTTTTTGCTTCGAGATATTGCTTGAGAAACCGATTCACCGCAACCACCGAGGTGCCGCTGCCCTTGGCAATCCGTTTGCGGCGGCTACCGTTCAGGAGTTCCGGCTTCCGGCGCTCTTCTTTTGTCATGGAGCTGATCATTGCCTCAATATGTTTGAACTCTTTTTCCGCTCCCTCCATATCGGCACCCTTGAGCATTTTCTTCGCGCCAGGCAGCAGGCCCACCAGGTCCGTGAGTGAACCCATTTGTTTGACCATGCGCATCTGCTCTTGAAAATCCTCCAGGGTAAACTGGTTTTTCCTGAGCTTCTTTTCCAACACCTCGGCCTGCTGCTGGTCGTAGACCTTTTCAGCCTTTTCGACCAACGACAGCACGTCACCCATGCCGAGGATACGCGAGGCAATGCGGTCCGGGTGGAAAGGTTCCAGGGCGTCGAGTTTTTCCCCAATACCGGTAAACAGAATGGGCGCGCCGGTGACGGAGCGTAAGGACAGGGCAGCCCCGCCTCGGGCATCGCCTTCAATTTTTGTCAGGATGATACCGTCAATGGAGAGGCGTTGGTGAAAGCCTTGCGCAACATTCACCGCTTCCTGGCCGGTCATGGCGTCGGCCACCAGCAGGGTTTGATGCGGCTGGAGCACCGTTTTCATCCGCTCCAGGTCGGCCATCAACTCCGTGTCGACCTGCAGACGACCGGCGGTATCAACCAGCGCAACATCACAGCCACTCTTTTGCGCTTCGGCAATCCCGGCTTGGGCAACGACAATCGGGTCGGGAGCCGAGCCGTCGTTCGGGGTCGGATAGACCGGAACGCCCAGCTCTTGGGCCAGAATGGTGAGCTGATCGATAGCGGCCGGACGGAAGGTATCTGCCGGAACGAGATAGGGGGTACGCTTCCGTTCGAGGGTCAGATAGCGGGCGAGTTTCCCCGCGGTTGTCGTTTTCCCGGAACCGTTCAGGCCGACGAGCAGAATGACAACCGGGGGCCGGGTCGACAGGTCCAGTTCGGTCTGCTCGCCACCCAAGAGTGTGACCAACTCGGCATTGACGATTTTAATGAGCTGTTGACCGGGCGACAGGCTGGCCAACACGTCCTGACCAAGGGCCTGCGTCCGAATCCGTTCGACAAAGTCTTTGACCACGCGGAAATTGACATCTGCCTCCAGCAGGGCCAGCCGCACTTCGCGCAGTGCTTCATCAATGTTCTTTTCGGTCAGTCTGGTGTGTCCGCGCACCCGGCGCAGCACCCCATCCAGCTTTTCTCCCAGTGTTTCAAACATGCTGATTTACACCATTTTGTCCAATCTTCCCCACATACAGAAACAGGGGTGGAAAGTCAAATCAACTGCGTTGTGGGTGGGCTTTGCTTGCGCAGGGTCTCGAAATCGGTTAGCTGTGAGGCATGGCAGCAAAGCAAAGCAAATTCCTGATAGGGGCCCTGCTTATCGTCGGTGCGGTCGGTTATCTGATCTATACGAGCATACAGGAAACCAAGGTGTATTACTTCACCATAGACGAGTTTCTCCTCAAAAAGGCGACGCTGGCCAATACCGATGTCCGGGTTGCCGGGCGGGTGCAGGCTGGCTCTATCCAGTGGGACCCGGCGGCGCTCAATCTGACGTTCCGGCTGATGCCTATTGAGCCGGGCACGATTCCCGTCGGCGCTCTCCCGCCGGGGGTTGCGGTCTCCTATCAGGGGATTTTGCCGGATATGTTTGCAGAGGGTCGAGACGTGATTGTCGAGGGCCTGTATACGCCGGAACAGCAACTCGTTGCGTCGACGATCATGACGAGCTGTCCCTCAAAGTATGAGCCCGAAATCGAAGAGCGACTCACGCGAGCTGATGGCTGAGCACTTCCTCGGCACCGAGCGACCGCGGTCCCAATTTTTCCGCTGTTCGTCCGATCCTCTATAGAGCAGTTCACCCATGACACACCTTGGTACCCTTGCCCTCTACCTTGCCAGCGTATTAGCCGTCTACGCTATTGTGACGAGCCTGTGGGGCGTTCGGACGCGGCGGACGGCGTGGATTGCCAGCGGAACCCAGGCCGCCTATGCGGTCGGTGGCTGCGTGGTCATTGCGTCAATCGCCCTCCTGCACGCCTTGCTGACGCGGGATTTTAATGTCGAATACGTTGCGAGCTACTCCAGCTCCACCTTACCGTTGCATTATACGGTCGCCGCGTTTTGGGGGGGGCAAAAGGGCTCCCTCCTGTTCTGGGCGCTGATTCACTGCTTTTTTTCGGCGATCGTTCTCTTTCAGAACCGTACCAGAAACCAAGAGTTGATGCCGTATGTGACGGCGACGCTCATGATTATTGCCCTGTTTTTCCTCGGCCTGTTGTGTTTCATTACCCCACCGTTTGAGCGTCTGTCTTTCATCCCGGACGAAGGCTCGGATCTCAATCCCTTACTCCAGAATTACTGGATGACCATTCATCCTCCGGCCCTGTATCTCGGCTTTATCAGTGCGTCCGTCCCGTTTGCTTTCGCTCTGGCCGCCCTTGCCACGGGGAAACTGGGCGACGTATGGATCAGGACCACCCGGCGCTGGGCCCTGACCTCCTGGTTTTTTCTGTCTTTGGGTAATTTGCTGGGCGGCCGCTGGGCCTATGAAGTGCTGGGTTGGGGGGGGTATTGGGCGTGGGACCCGGTTGAAAACGCGGCGATTATGCCCTGGTTTACCGCAACCGCTTATCTCCACTCGGTCATGATCCAGGAAAAGAAAGACATGCTCAAGGTCTGGAATATGACCTTGGTCATCCTGACATTTGTGTTGACGATTTTCGGCACCTTCCTGACGCGTAGCGGGGTGATCTCCTCCGTCCACTCTTTTACCCAGTCCGGCTTGGGGCCGTATTTCCTGACCTTCCTGGCCTGTATCCTGGCCGTTTCAATCGGGCTGTTGCTCTATCGTCTGCCGGACCTGAAGAGCGAGAATGAGTTCGACTCCCTGTTGTCCCGCGAAGCGGCCTTCCTGTTTAATAACCTCATCCTCGTGGGCCTGGCCTTTGCCACGTTCTGGGGCACTATTTTCCCCATCCTGTCCGAGTGGGTGCGCGGTGTAAAAATTACGGTCGGTCCGCCGTTCTTCAATCAGGTGAACGGTCCACTTGGCGTGATGTTATTGTTCCTGACCGGTATCGGGCCGATTATTGCCTGGCGGCGGGCGAGCTGGAGCAGCCTCGGACGGCAGTTTACCATCCCGCTCGTGGTCGGACTGGCCCTGGGCGGCCTGCTTTTTGTGCTGGGCTACCGCAATTACTACGCGGTCGTGATTTTCTCTCTGGCCGGATTTGTCCTGACCGGTATCCTGGCTGAGTTCTCCCGTGGAACCCGCGCCCGCCAGGTGATGCTGCACGAAAGCCCGCCTCAGGCCCTGGGTCGTCTGATCGGCAAAAACCCACGCCGGTACGGCGGCTATATCGTGCATGTTGGGGTGGTCCTGATTTTTTTTGGAGTAGCGGGCGCACTCTTCACGATTGAAAAACAAATTACCGTGAGCGCGGAGCAATCTTTCGAGGTGGGCCGCTATACCCTCCTCTACACGGGGATCACGGAAAGGGAAGATGCGCATATTGCCGCCCAGGTTGCCACCGTAAACATTCTGGTTGACGGGCAGCAGATCGATACCATGCATCCGGAGAAACGCTTTTATAAAAAACAAAACCAGCCCACCACCGAGGTCGATATTCGGCCGACCCTGGTGGAAGACCTCTATCTGGTTCTCGGCAGCTACGATGAGCCGTCGGGCCTGGCAACCTTTCAGGTCTTCATTAACCCGCTGGTGTCCTGGATTTGGATTGGCGGGCTGATCCTGATTCTGGGCACCTGCGTCATCATGGCCCCGAATCCGGCTGAGCGACAAGCCTTTGCCCTGGCGCGGACACCGGCGGACATACGAGGACAGGCCGTTGCAGAATAGACATCTGTTGGTCTGTTGGGTCTGTTGGGTCTGTTGGGTTGCTCCCGTGGCCCAGGCGGCGCCTCCGACGAATCAGGAGATGGAGGCCGCGCTTACCTGCCAGTGTAGCTGTGGCCTGACCGTGCATAGCTGTAATCACTTGCAGTGTGGCTTTGCCATTCCGGCCAAAGAGCAGATTGCCGAGCAGCTTGAACAAGGCGCGTCCCGCGAAGCTATCCTGGCCTCTTTTGTGACGCGGTACGGAGAAAAGGTGCTGTCCGCACCAACCGCTACCGGCTTTAATCTGACTGCTTGGATCACGCCCTTCCTGGTTGTTCTGATTGGTGCCGTCAGTATTGGATTCATTGCGCGCCGCTGGACAAAGAATCGGTCCTCAGTCCAGGCTGAATCGTCCCCAGCCACCCCCGTACCAACGGACCCCTATCAGGAACGACTCAAAAAAGAGCTTGAGACGTTCGAGAGCTAAACGGAGAGTCATGACCTTTGTGCTGTATGCTGCCGGTATTGTTCTGGTCGGGCTGATTGCCAGCCTGGTTGCCTGGCCCTTACTGGCTGCACAGACAGAGTCCGTTCAGCCTCTTCCGGCCGCCGAGCACATCGTTCGCTGGGAAAAACAGAAAGCGGCCGCCTATGCCGCTATCAGGGAAGCGGAATTTGACAAACAAATGGGAAAGCTGACGGACGAGGATTACCAATTTATCCGGCGGAAATACGAAACGCGAGCAATTGAAGCGCTCGCCCAGCTCGACCAACTCACCGGGTCCATGGAGTCGGTTGAGTCCCGACCCAACGGACCCAACGGACCCAACGGACCCAAATGACTCAACGGACCCAACAGACCTCTTGGGTTGTTGAGGCGCGAAATCTCCACAAGACCTTTGCTTGGACTCCCGTCCTCAGCGACATCTCGTTTCGCATTGTCTCTGCCGAGGTGGTCGGCATATTTGGTCCGAACGGGGCCGGCAAGACCACACTGCTGCGACTCCTGGCCGCGCTGCTGACCCCCACCTCAGGCAGGCTGACCCTCTTTGGCTCAGCCTCTTCCGAGTTGGCGGTCCGGCGAAAAATCGGTTTTCTCGGACACGAGAGTTATCTGTATCCGGATCTCACCCCGGAAGAGAATCTCACCTTCTACGGGAGAGCCTATCAGATCCCGGATCTCAAAGGCCGCATTGCGCAACAACTGGAATACGTCGGCCTCCAGGACTGGCGGACAATGCCGGTCCGTTATTTCTCGCGTGGGATGGAGCAGCGCCTCAGTTTGGCGCGTGCGCTCTTGCACGCGCCCGACCTCTTCCTGCTTGACGAGCCCGACACCGGCCTCGATCCCAGGGCGGTCTCGATCCTGCATGCCACTCTGGCCGAGGCAAAAGAGCAGGCAAAAACCGTCATTCTGACCTCACACGATTTTGAGCGCACTCGTGAGCTGTGTACCCGCGCTCTTATCCTGCACCGTGGACGGATTGCCTGGCAATCGGAGGCGACCCTCCCGTCTCCGCAAGAATTTGTCGAGCTCTATACTGCGTGCACGCGCTAGGCTGTCCCATGTGGGCGATTCTTTGGAAAGATCTTCTCTTGGAACTGCGTACCAAGGAACGGGTGTCCTCTCTGTTCGTCCTGGCCCTGCTGATCATCCTGGTGTTTGTCTTTGCCCTCACTCCGGAACAATTGAAGCAGCCCGCCTTTGGTTCCGCCCTGCTCTGGGTCGCGCTTGTCTTTGCCGGCATGTTAAGCATCCAGCGTGCACTCATTCTTGAGCAGGAACGCAACTGCTTTGCCGGCCTCCTGCTCTGTCCCATTGATCCCGGTCAGGTGTTTTTTGCTAAGTTCTTGAGCAATGTCTGTTTGTTGCTTGTGGTGGAAGCCGTGGTGGCACCACTCACGATTGCGCTGCTCGGTCTGCCCTTCTCGGTCTCTCTGCTTGGACTGCCGCTTGTTCTGCTCTGCGGCATCGTGGGCTTCTCCGCTCTGGGAACGCTGTGTGCCGCGATTGCCGTGCGGACGCGAGCGCGGGAAATTATTCTGCCGCTCATGCTCCTCCCCCTCCTGGTTCCTCTCTTCATTGCGGCGGTGCATGTCACTGGAGCACTCCTGGCCGGAGAAGCTTGGACGGGGACGTGGTTCCGTGTCCTTGTTGCGTTTGATGTTATTTTTGTGGTGACCGGCTGGCTGACGTTTGGTTTTGTTGTGCAAGAATAGGAGGGCCGTCTGTGGATGGAGTGCGTATGAACACGGTGACGTCTCGTTCGGATCTGGTTGACTCTTTCCTGCCGTGGCTGACGTGCGTGGCAATGCTGGCAGCCCTGGCTATGGTCTTTCTGTACGTCCCCAACGAACGGGTACAGGGCGAGGTGCAGCGTATTTTTTATTTCCATCTGCCGTCAGCCTGGATGGCATTTCTCGGCTTCTTTATTGTGGCCGGGGCGAGTGCGGCCTTCTTATGGCAGGGAAAGCGGTCGGCTGACTTGCTGGCGCAGGCTGCCGCCGAACTCGGCATGGTGTTCTGTTCGCTCGTCCTGCTGACCGGTCCCCTCTGGGCGCGTCCGATCTGGGGCGTGTGGTGGACCTGGGACCCCCGTCTCACCATGACGCTGGTGTTATGGCTGATTTATGCCGCCTATGTCTTGCTGCGGGTTTTTGCCGGGGATAACGAGACGGTCGCGCGCTATGCCGCTGTCCTGGGCATTGTTGGTGTAATCGATATCCCGCTGATCTATATTTCCATCCGTCTCTGGCGCGGCATCCATCCCAAGGTCGAACAGATGGCGCCGGAAATGGCCTGGACGCTGCTGGTGTGTACCGGGGCGTTTGTATGTGTGTTTACGTGGTTGTTGTGGCTCAGGTTACGCAGCCTGCACTTGCGCGACGAAATCAGAGCCCTGCGCCAGCACGTGGTGGCCGCCTCATAGCTCTGTCCTGAGCCAAGTCGAAGGGAAGGGAAAAGGTATGTCGTATTTGTTTGCCGCGTTCAGCGTTGTGTGGATTGTGATTTTTCTGTATGCGCTCTCGATCTCCCGCCGTCAGCAAGAGCTGTCCCGAGAGGTTGAAGCGCTCCGGCGGATGACGGAAGAGCGGACGAATACAGAATCGTCGTGAGGGTTTCGTCACCTGTGACTTGCTGCGTGAGCCCACTCGGTCTACGCCGAACCGCCAGGCTCAGCTCCCACCGGAAAGGGCTGGCAGGTGAGGCTCAAGAAACTCGAGCATCAGGAAGACACACATCTCCGGCTGCTCAAGTTGGAGAAAATGGGTCGTATCGGGGATAAAGTCGTAGTCGAGAATGATGAGATCGCTCAGGTCCACACTCGGCAAAAACGAGAACGGCTGGGTGGGGTCGGCGCCGATGGCCTTGGTGGGACAGGAGAGACGGTCAAGGTTTACGGCACGCGCCCATTGATAGCCCTCCTCGGATACCTGCGCTTCGTATTCGCGCGGGCAACGTAATTCGTACCCCGTTCCGTCGGCGTCCCGACGGAGCGTCGTCCGCGCGATAAGGTCCGCCACGCCGGGTCGCAAGAGCTTGAAGGTAGACGCGCGACGGAGACGTTCGGCGAACTCTTCCAGCGTTGCGAAGCGTTCCTGACGCTTCCGGGCCGCCTTGCCGAGCTGGAGCATCGTGGCCTCCAGTTTCTTCAGGTCTTGTGGAGACCGACCGGGCGGGCAGAGGACAGGGTCGAACAACACCAGGGCCGAGAACGCGGCTCGCTCCGCCGTTTGCAGGACCGCCGTCTGTGCCGACACCGAGTGAAAAATGCCGATTTTCGGTTTTCCACCGAAGTGCTGATCGATGCCCCGTGCGATGGACGCGACGTCCTGTACGAAGGTGGGGATAGTATGCGCTTGCTGCTCGCCGGTCGGGTTCCAGCCGTGGTTACGAAGATCGTACAGGACGACATCGAATCGGTCGATGAGCAGCGACCAGAACGGAAAATACGCATCCGCAGAAAATCCGTTGGCGTGGCTGAGGACGAGCCGCTGCCCTGCCGGGTTGCCGTGGCGTCTCAGGATGATAGGGGTTCCGTCGGCCATGCGAACCTCGGCCACGGCCAGCGGCTCGGGAACCTTCCAGCGCCCGGAGTCCGTGGGGGAGGGTGATTGACTCACTGCGATAATGCCTCCCGCCCGAAGCGCTCAACGGCCTCCAGGGTCTCACGCACATCGTTCCAGGTCGTGGTGTGGTTGAGGATGCAGAGCCTGAGCGAAAACATTTTCCCGACGAGCGTTGATGACATGAGCGCGCGATCTTCCCAAAAGACACGGGCGAGCACATTTCTGTTGATCTCTTCCAGGACTTTCTCGTCGAGGTCGGTGCCCGTGGGGTTGATCCGGAAACATACGATGCCCAGCGAGACGGGGGTCAATATCTCCAGGGTCGGGCTCTCCTGGATGTAGCGCTCGGTCCGGTCCGCCAACGTCATCCCCTTCAAGACGGCTTGCCGGAACGCGCCCAGCCCGAAGGTCTGCACGGACATCCAGACCTTCAAAGCCCGAAGCGAGCGACTCAGTTGCAAGCCGCGATCCGCGAAATTAGGATGGTCCGCGCCCCATATCGTATCCTGGAGAACATCGTGATGGACCTCGAACGCGCGCTCAAGCGTGCGGCCGTCCTTCACCAGCAGGCAGCCCGCCTCGTAGGGCTGAAAGAACCACTTGTGCGCGTCCAGCCCGATCGAATCGGCGCGCTCAATTCCATGCAAGAGCCCTTTGCCCTGCTCGGTCACGATCGCGAAGCCGCCGTATGCGGCGTCAACGTGTAGCCAGATTCCTTCCGCCTCACAGAAGTCCGCCATGGCTTCAAGCGGATCAATAGCCCCGGTGCTGGCCGCCCCGGCGTTGGCGCACACCGCGATGGGACTGAACCCCGCAGCGCGGTCCTCAGTCACGGCACGCGTGAGTGCCTCCATGTCCAGACGGGTGCGCGAGTCGCTCGGAACCATGCGAATACACTCCGGTCGGACACCGATAATCATTGCCGCGCGGCTGAGTACGCTATGGCTCTGGTCGCTCATATACACGGTCGCGCGCTCAGGGTGGCCGGCCGCCTCCCGGGCAGCAACGAGGGCGTCAAGGCTGGCAGCCGCACCCCCGCTCGTGAAAAGCCCGCCGGCGCTCTCGGGATAGTCGAGCCAGCGCCGAAACCAGTCGATGACGACCAACTCAAGCTGGCTCGGACCACTCGCGACCAGCCAGGTGACGGTGTTGATGTTATAGCCGGCGGCCATAAAGTCGGCCAATACACTCGGCCAAGTCGGCGACGACGGGATAAACGCGAAGCACCGCGGATGATCCAGGCGCGTCGCGAACGGGAGGATCTCACGCGCGACCTGTTCAAGGACCTCCGCCGCCGGGCGACCGTCCTCGGGCGGGTCCTTCAGCAATTCCTCCTCAAGTCCCTGCCGAAAATCCCCCTCCCAGGCATCTTCTCCAGGCAAGCGCTCATTCCGCTCTACCAATATCTCCGCGGCCTTGCGGGCGAGGTTGAGCATCAGATCGGGCGCCATCTGGAGGCCATTGTCCGCTCCTGACTCTTTCTCGCTCTCCGTTGCGGCAGAACGTGTTTCCCTGCTTCTCTCGGAGTCTCCCGGCATGGCTATGGTCTTCTTTCTGGTCTGTCTATTGCATGGGACCTTGTGTGCTGAGGAAGACAGGCGTTAGCCTTTACCGGCCCTGGCGTTTTCCGCCCACTCCTGCATGGAGATGGTGCCGCCCGCCTTTTCTGGCCGGCCCTGATCTTTCGGCGGCAGGACATCCTGGAGCATGTCGATCCGTTTCCATTCCGCGAGCGGGGTGTCGCACGCCGCTCGCGGAACGTACCGGGACGGGGCCACTTTCTGGTAGCGATGGACATAGCGGGGACAGTTGGTCCAGATTTCAGACACCTGCACCCGCACGATCAGCTCGGCTTCTTTGTATTCGGCCATCAGCGCATCATCGGCCGAGACGCTTGCCCGGCCCTGCAGGCGGACCCGGTTCGGCGTCTCAAAGTCGATGAACAACAGGCCGACTTCGGCATTGCCCGCGATATTCCCCATCGAGAAAAACATGCCGTTGCCGTCATAGCTGGGGAACACGACCGTCTGCTCGTCAATCACTTTGACAAAGCCGGGGTCGCCGCCTTTATACGAGACCGTGGGCCGGCCCTGATGGTCGATGCTTGAGAGGAAAAACATATCCCGCGACTCGATAAAGGCTTTATCGCCCTTGCCGACCTGAGTCTTGACCACCGCTTCTTCCACCCGGTCCGCCAGCTTGCGCGTTTCAAACCGGTCTTGCAGGGCGCGATGCCGCTCGCCGTACAGTCGGCTCATCGTGTTTCTCCTCTCAAGAGCTGTGGCATCTTACTCAGGCATCTCTGTGGAACCCCTACAGGTTCGCCGCCGGCACCACAATCTGTTCGGCCAGTTTCTCGATATCGCCCTTGACGGTATCCGCACTTTCGGGAAATCCGCCAACAATGATCTGGTGCACGCCCAGGTCGCGGAACTGTTTGATCTCATCCAGGGTAATCGGCATGCCAATACCCGTAGAGACGGCATAGTGAAACTGACTGTGATCGCGTCCGGCCGCTTCGGCATAGCCCTGCATGCGTTCGATGTGCTCTTTGGCTGCTTCGGGCGTAACGTTCACTCCAAACCAGCCATCGCCGACCTCCCCGACGCGTCGGAGAGCGGGTTTGCTTTCGCCCCCGAAAATAATCGGCGGATGCGGGCTTTGGACAGGTTTGGGATACGAACGAACTTTGGGGAAGCTACAGAACTCACCGCTGAATTCAGACTCTTCCTCGGTCCACAGCATCTTCATGACCTTGAGATATTCACGCGTGCGTTGCGCCCGGCGTTCCCAGGGGACGCCCACCGCGGTGAACTCTTCCGCCAGCCAGCCCACGCCGACTCCGAAATCAAACCGTCCGCCCGACAGCTTATCCAAACTGGCAACTTCCTTTGCGGTGACGACCGGGTTGCGCTCGGGCACCAGGCAAATGCCGGTTCCCAGGCGGATCGTTGAGGTTTGCGCGGCGGCATACGTCAGCGCGGCAAAGGGGTCGAGAATATCGATCTGCGTAGTGGGCATGGGTAATCGCCCATCGGCTGAATACGGGTATTTTGAGGTGTACTGGTCGAGTAAGACCACGTGTTCGGGGGCCCAGAGGGAATGAAAACCTGCTTGCTCAGCGGTCCGCGCCGTCAGGCCGACCACCTCGGGGTCTGCGCCCAGTCCAATACCAACCGCGAAATATCCAACTTGCATATATGCTGTCCTCCTTTGTGAGATTCGAGCGCATGCTATACTAGGCCGCTCCTCAGGTGCAAGGCGCGCTGCCTTTCGGTAGCGTCTCCCTTTGAAATTTGTTCTTCTCGTCGTATTTCCCCTCCCGGTGGCTGGCGACGGCTGATTTTTTCGGCACTCGCGCCCTTTTTTGTTCTTTCCTAACAGTTGTGCCTATACTATGTGCTCAAGTTATAGGTATAATTCCCTTTTTTTACGTCTGCCACCCTCAACGCGCCGCTGACCGATACACTGGCCACACGCTTCACAGTGTACTCCAACCAGGACCAGGGCTGGTTCAAGAACAAGCGTGACGGCAGGGCGTTCGGCGCACAGGACACGCTGATGCTACGCCCGGTCGTTCGCTGGCGACCCACCGACACGCTGGACCTGACGCTGCGCTATGAATACCAGAGTCTGGACGCCGACGGAGCAGCGTCACAGAATACGGCCATCTATGACCGACGCGACCATGACTTCTTTGTCGATGAGGACGGCTACCTCGATGCCGAGGTGCACTTCTTCAACGCCCGGTTGGACTGGGACGTAGCGTTCGGCAACGGCACGCTGACCGATATTTTCGGCTGGCGCGCCACGCAGAGCGACGCCATCAGCGATCTTGACGGCCTGCCGACGCACCGCCAAGCTGATTTCGCGCTGTCCAAATTCAACCTGGGTACCCAGCAGGAGTCGGAACAATTCAGCAATGAGTTGCGCTACACCGGGCGGTTTTTCAACCGGCTGCAATTGACCACCGGCGTCTATTATTTCACCAACGATCTCGACTATCACGAATGGCGCGAGTTTGAGGGAAGTGTCCCAAGCGCGACGCGAAACGAGTTTGGCGGCGGCTATTATGATGTGGACACGCTGGGTCTGTTCCTGAACATGGACTATGATCTGACCGACTGGCTGACCGTTACCGGCGGACTGCGCTATACTGATGAGGAAAAGGAGGCCAATGTCTCCTATATGCAGCGTAACAGCAAAACCGATCTGACCGATCCGGGCTGCAATATGGTGCGCGGCCCGACCTGCCCCAGCCATTTCAAGGACGACAAGAGTTGGAGCAGTTTATCGCCCAAAATCGGCCTGACCCTGCGTCCCACGGACGACCTACTGGTGTATTGGCACTGGACTCGGGGATTTCGGTCCGGCAACTATAATGTGCGCATCACAAAGGAGGGCACCGACCCCGGCCCGACCGACCAGGAGCAGGCCGACAATTTTGAACTCGGCTTCAAGAGTACCCTCGGCACGCGCGCGCGTCTTAACGGCGCGGTGTTTCTCAACATGATCCGGGACCTGCAACGTATCGTGCTGACAGGCGGAGCCGAAGGCGTGGTACAGGATTTTCTGAACACCGCGGATGTCGATATCTACGGCGTTGAACTGGACGGCTCTTTCGCGCTGCTGGACAACCTGGTGCTCCACGGGGCTGTGGGCTATCTCGACTCGAACCTGAACGAAGTCCGCTATGACCTCAGCGGTGACGGGATGGTGGACGACAAAGACGAGAACCTTGACCTTATCCGCGCTCCCACCTGGACGTATAGCCTCGGACTCCAGCACAGTCTCTCCATCGGCAACCGTCACCGCCTCGACTCGCGTATCAATTACGCCTATCGGGACAAAGAATACCATCAGGACGACAACAGCGGATTCCACCGGCAGCTCAAGAAGCTGGATGCCGGCATTGATTTGCATATGAATAACGGTCAGTGGGTGGTTGGCCTGTACGGCAAGAACCTGCTGCACGCGGTCTCCCACGGCATTCATTTCGTCAACCCCGGTTTTGGGAGTTTTTCGCCGCTGATGAAAGGTCGCACTTTTGGCCTGGAGCTGACCTATAATTATACAGGCGTCTGAAATCGGCGTTTACCGCCAGAAACCGCTACAGTAGAAGGACTGATTTCCGTATGAGATAGGAGATTGTATGAGATTCACCAATCAAGCATCCGCATTCCAACTGGCAAGCCTGTTCATCACCTTTATACTGAGCGTCGGTTCTTTCCCGCTCTCGGCCACAGCCCAGGAGGCCGAGCCGGAAGAAGAGGCGGCCACAAGCGCCGCGATGTTGGACGATATTGTGGTCACCGCTCAAAAGCGGGAACAATTGCTCCAGGACGTACCGGTAGCGGTCACCGCCTTCGACGCCGCGCAGCTTGACGCCCTCAAGGTGCGCGACCTGACCAGTCTGTCAATCCGCATGCCGAACGTATCCCTGGACGACGCCGGCACGGCACGCGGCATCGCGAACTTCTCCATTCGCGGTCTGGGCATCAACAGTTCGATTCCGGGCATCGACCCGACGGTCGGCGTATTCGTCGACGGTGTGTATATGGGCTCGAATGCGACGATGCTGTACGACACCTTCGACCTGGAGGCGGTCGAGGTCCTGCGCGGGCCGCAGGGCGTGTTGTTCGGCCGTAACGTCGTCGGCGGGGCGGTCCTGCTCAACACCAGAACGCCGACTGACCGCTACGAAGCCACGGTTCGCAGCGCAGTGGAAGGCGGGGGCAAAGCGCCCAACGTTTACGTCGCGGGCACGCTGAACGCTCCGCTGACCGAGACCCTGGGAGCCCGCTTCACCGTGTATTCCAATCAGGATCAGGGCTGGTTCGAAAATGAACATACCGGCAAGGCGTTCGGCGTGCAGGACACGCTGATGCTGCGACCGGTTATCTCCTGGGAGCCTACGGATACGCTGAGCCTGACGCTCCGCTATGAATATCAGGACCTCGACGGCGATGGACCCGCAGCCCAGAACCATACCGACGGTTCCGGTCGGTCCAATCCCTTTGCCAACTACGACCGCGACAGTCACGACTTCGCCATTGACGAAGAGGGTTATCTCACATCGGAAATTCACTTCTTCAACACCCGCCTGGACTGGGATGTCCCCTTGGGCAACGGTACGGTCACCAACATCTTCGGCTGGCGGGATGCGGGGGGAACCGCGCTAAGTGATATCGACGCGACGCCGCTGCCCCTGTTTGCCGGAGGGGCCTTGCAGCAATCGGAACAGTTCAGCAACGAACTCCGGTATAGTGGCTTGTTTTTCAATAGGCTGTTCCTGACGACCGGCTTCTATTATTTCGATAACGACATCGGCTATCACGAGTACCGTTCCCTCGCCTTCGGGCAAGTCCAGCAGAACGGGGGCGGCAATCTGGATGTCGAGACCTTCGGGCTGTTCATGAGTGGGGACTACGACCTGACCGACTGGCTGACGCTGACCCTGGGGCTACGCTATACCCACGAGGAAAAGGACGCCGAAATCACCAATCTGACCCGAAACGGCGCAACGCCGTGCAACATCATTACCGGCCCGGACTGTCCCAGCCATTTCCGGGACAAAGAAACCTGGACCAATCTGTCGCCCAAGGTCGGGCTGAGCTATCGGCACGATGACGACACCCTGCTCTATGCCCACTGGACGCGTGGCTTTCGGTCCGGCGGCTATAATCTGCGCGACACGTTTCTCGGCCTGCCGGGCGACCCGCGTGACCTCGGCCCCGGTCCCTTTGACGAAGAGCAGATCGACAACTTCGAGATCGGCTTCAAAAAAACCTTCGGGACCCGTGCCCGGCTCAACGCCGCGTTTTTCTATAATCTGATCGACGACATGCAACGCGAACTGGTTTTCCCCGAAGAGCTGCCGGTGCTCAATCCGGCGACCGGGGAACCGGTCATCGACGCCGACGGAAGACCCGTGACGCAGGGTAATATCGTGCAGGTGATCCGCAATACGGCCGACGCGGACATGTACGGCTTTGAAGTGGAGGGCAGCCTGGTCCTCGCCCCCGGCCTGAGCCTGTTCGGTTCGGCCGGTTTCGTGGAGTCGGACTACACCACGGTCAAGTTTGACCTCAACAACGACGGTAGGGTGGACGGCAGGGATGAGGACCTGGAACCGCCCCGGGCCGCAAAGTGGACCTATAGCCTGGGCCTGCTGAACGACCTGCAACTCAGTCGTCGCATCCGGCTGGCCTCACGGGTCATCTATGCCTACCGGGACAAAGCGTATTCGAGCGATGACAACCTCGGCTTCAACCGGCAGCAGAAACGGTTGCAGGCCGGGGTGGACCTTCACTTCAACGACAGTCAGTGGGTGCTCGGCCTGTACGGCAAGAACCTGCTGGGCTACAGCCTGTTCGGCGGTGATACGCAGCTCCCGACGGCACTCGGCGGCGGCACCTTTTCTCCTTTGGCAAAAGGTCGTATCTTCGGCCTGGAGCTGACGTATCATTTTACAGGCGTCTGAGAAGTGTGACAGCATTCGGGACGAACCGCTCCGAACGTGGAACGGCCTGTCCGAGAGTCGCGGCGCTTGATACTCAGGAAGAAGTTTTCCTGACAATGATTACGACGCCCGGGATCGAAGGGTTCATGCGCTGCATCAATCACATCTCCAGGTTCCGACCGGCAGGCCGGCTGTCTGTCCGGACACTGACGATGGTGATGGTGCTGAGTGTCCTGACCTTCCCGGCCATAGCCCAGGATGCGCAGCTAGACACTGGCAAGGCCGCCTCGAAAGAATCTGCCCCGGCGACAGAGGTTACGCCTCTGGAAGGAATAATTGTCACCGCCCTCAAGCGGGAGGCGATGATCCAGGACGTACCGGTATCGATGACGGCCTTCGATTCCGAACAGCTTGACGCCCTCAAGCTGCGTGACATAGGCGACCTGACGATCACCATGCCCAATGTGGCTCTCGACGATGTTGGCGTGACGCGCGGCATCGCCAACTTCTCCATTCGCGGTCTGGGCATCAACAGCTCGATTCCGTCCATCGATCCGACGGTCGGCGTCTTCGTTGACGGCATCTACCTGGGAACGAACACGGGGGTGCTGTACGATGCCTTCGATCTGGACAGCATCGAGGTCCTGCGTGGCCCGCAAGGGGTTCTGTTCGGTCGCAACGTGGTGGGCGGAGCCGTCCTGGTCAACACCAAAACCCCTACCGACCACTATGAGGCCACGGTTCGCAGCGCAATCGAAGGCGGCGGCAAAGCTCCGAATATATACGTCTCGGGTACGTTCAACGCCCCGCTGACCGACACCCTGCGCGCCCGCTTCACGGTCTATTCCAATCAGGATCAGGGCTGGTTTGAGAACGAGTACAACGGCAAGGCATTTGGTGCGCGGAATACGCTGATGCTGCGGCCGGTCGTCACCTGGCAGCCCTGGAACACGCTGCGCTTCACGCTTCGTTACGAATACCAGGACCTCGACGAGGACGGGCCCGCGGTTCAGACGCATACCAACGGTGCCGGCCTGTCCTATCCGCTGTTCAATTTCAGGCGCGACAGCCACGATTTTGCCATCAACGAAGAGGGCTTCCAGAAGACCGTTGTCCACTTCTTCAACACCCGGGCGGACTGGGACATCCCGTTCGGTAACGGGACCATTACCAATATCTTCGGCTGGCGCGAGGGGGTGGGAGATGGTCTGAGCGATGCCGACGCGACGCCGCTGACCTTTTTTCATGGCGGCGGCGCACAGGCCTCTGAGCAGTTCAGCAACGAACTGCGCTACAGCGGGACGTTCTTCGACCGGCTCTTCCTGACGACCGGCTTCTACTATTTTCAGAACGATCTCTCCTATCACGAACAGCGGCTTTTCGGTGACCCGAGTGGCGACATCTTGGAATTTAACGGTGGCGGTATCTATAACGTCGAGACGTTCGGGCTGTTCATGAATGGGGACTACGACCTGACCGACCGGCTGACGCTGACCCTGGGGCTGCGTTATACCCATGAAGAGAAGGCAGCAGAGATTGCGAATATCCTCCGCAACGTGGATGTCTCGTGTCATATCGTGACGGGTCCGGACTGCCCGACTCACTTCAAAGACTCGGCAAGCTGGAACAGTCTGTCGCCCAAGGTCGGACTGACCTACCGGCTCGACGCCGAAACGCTGCTCTATGCCCACTGGACGCGCGGCTTCCGGTCCGGCGGCTATAATCTGCGCGACTCGTTTTTCGATCTGACCCAGGGCCTGTCGGACGTGGAGATTGCCGGGCTGGAGGCACTCGGCCTGGAGGTCGCGCGCGATCTTGGGACCGAGGGGTTTGACGAAGAGCAGATCGACAATTTCGAGATCGGCGTCAAGAGGACCTGGGGCGACCGCGTCCGCCTGAACGCGTCGTTTTTCTACAATTTCGTCGACGGTCTGCAACGTGAACTGGCCTTCGGCGAGGACCTCCCCGCCCCGGACCCGGTCACGGGTCGGCCTGTCATCACCTTTGTGGATGGAAGGCCGACCATCCAGACGGTGCAGAACATCGTGCAGGTGATTCGGAATACGGCCGACGCCGAATTCTGGGGCCTGGAAATGGAGGGGATGATGGTCCTCTCCCCCGGCCTGGTCTTCCTCGGCTCGCTCGGCTACGTCGAGCCGGACTACACCAAGGTCAAGTTCGACCTCAACCGGGACGGCAAGCTGGACAGTAAGGACGAGGCCCTCGAACCGCCGCGGGCCGCGCACTGGACCTATAGCCTGGGTCTGCTCCATGACCTCCGCGTCGGCACCCGCGCCCGCCTCGCCTCGCGTGTCATCTACGCCTATCGCGACAAAGAGTATACCAACGACGACAACACCGGCTTCAACCGGCAGCAGAAGATGTTACAGGCCGGGGTGGATATCCACCTCGACAACAGCCAGTGGGTGGTCGGTTTGTACGGCAAGAACCTGCTGGACTACGCACGGTTCGGGACGGACATCCAACTACCCACCGGCACCTTCTCGCCGTTAATGAGAGGCCAGGTGTTCGGTCTGGAGTTGACCTATCACTTCACCGATAGCTGATTGCCGCGGCCCGGCCGTTTTCGACTACTCTTTATCAGCCAGCTCTCGGCCCTTGCCCGGCGTCGGGTCTTTGACGAGGCCGTAGATTTGACGGCCCTCGTGGTCTTCGGGCAGATGCTCGGTAATCGGCGTGCCCTCGGGTGTCACGAACAGCAGGCAGTGGCAGTATTTCCACTTCTTCATTTCGTCACAGGCGCAGACCCACTCGCGGCTGCGTTCGACTTCGGCTTTTTTGTCGGGATAAAAGTTACACGGGCAGAGCGGCCGGCCGACCTCGTCGATATTATTGGCCAGACCCAGAATCACCGATTCGGTCACTTCGGACTCCGGGTGGCCTGAGGTGCCGGTTTTCTGCATGTATTTCTCAACGTAGATGCGCATGCGCTTGATGCTTTTCTCGGAGGGCTGGTCCATTGCTTGACTCCTCAGCTCTTTTTCCTGGCGATTCAGGGCTTCGTCTCTACTCTAGTATTTCAGGCGAGCCTATACCACCCTGTGTGCTTCCGATAGATAAGAGCACATGGCTCAGGACCCACCAAAAATTTATGTTACCCGTCAGCTTCCTGAAGCAGCGTTGGCCCCCTTACGGACCTGCGGTGCCCTGTCCGTCTGGGAGTCGGAGCAAGCCGTTTCGCGCGAGACCTTGCTGTCCGAGTTGCGCGATACTGTTGCCCTGCTGAGCATGGTCACGGAACGCATTGATGACGACCTGCTCGACCACGCGCCACAGCTCAGGATCGTCGCCAATATGGCCGTCGGGTATGACAATGTGGATGTCCCGACCCTGACCCGTCGCAACATCGTCTTGACCAACACGCCGGGCGTTCTGACCGAAACCACGGCCGACCTGACCTTCGCGCTCGTGCTGGGTATCGCCCGCCGCATCGGCGAAGGCGAACGCCGCGTGCGGGCCGGCCAGTGGCCGGTGTGGAGTCCGTTTGTCTTTCTTGGGACGGACATTCATCATGCCACGCTGGGTATTATCGGTCTGGGTCGCATCGGAGCCGCCGTTGCCAGGCGGGCGCGAGGCTTTGATATGCGCGTGCTCTACCATAATCGCGGTCGGAACAAATACGCTGAGGAGCAGCTCGGGTGTACCTGGGTCGAGATGGACACCCTGCTGAGCGAGTCGGACTTTGTGGTCGTACTGGTTCCGCTCGGTCCGGAAACGCGCCAGCTCATCTCGACGCCTCAATTCAAGAAGATGAAGCCAACCGCTTTTTTGGTGAACGCCGCACGCGGACCGATTGTTGACGCGTCCGCCCTGTATGCAGCCTTGCGGGACAAGGCTATTGCCGGGGCTGCGCTTGATGTGACCGACCCGGAGCCGCTGCCCGCGGACGACCCGCTGCTGACGCTCGACAACTGCCTGGTTGTCCCCCACGTCGGCAGCGCCAGCATTGCCACCCGGACGCGCATGGCCGCCTTGGCGGCCGAAAACATCGCCGCCTTTCTCAGCGGCCAGCGTCCGCCCACGCCGGTGAACCCGGAGGTCCTGTAAAAAGGCAGGCGTTAGACGAGATTCACAAGATCAACGTCCGTGGAGCAGTAAGCATGTACGTCCGGTATCAGGGGACCTACAACAGCGTGAGGACGGACAAGCCCTGCGGCATTTTTGCCGTTGTCTCACATATGAAAGAAAAAGGGCTCATCAGCCCGCAGGAAAGAGAAGAGATCCAACACATTGTCGATTGGTTTGAAGAACATCTCCCCAATCCACCCTTCTACACAGAAGACCCTCTCCCGAAAGCGATCACCTGGTTCAAACAAGCAACAAGCGCAGAGATGCTTGTGAAAGTCGAGCGGATAAAGGCAATCGTCGAGACATATGGCTGGCAGATAGACATTGCATGTCACCAAGAGGTGCCGGGCCAAGTCATTTACGAGGACGACTATCAGATTGCTACGTTATGACTGAAAATACGGGACCACATATTTCCCGAACAGGCGGATCGAATCCATAATGTTCTGGTGCGGAATCCCGCCGAACTGCATAAAGCACAGCACCTGATCAATCCCGGCTGCTTCATATCTCTTGAGCGTCCGAATGCAGGTGTCCGGGTCGCCCATACAGAACATCCCGCCTTCGATAAGCTCGTCCAACGACTTGCCCGATCGCTCCCCACGGACTGATTCCACTGCAAACTTGTACGAATCGGGCACCTTCGTCCCCTGTTCCTGCCAGGGCCGGTAGAGCTGGAGGGTTTTATTGAGGAACCACTCGCCCGCCGGACCCCCCACTTCCCGGGCCTGTTTATCGCTCTCGGCACAGTGGACGATGCCGAGGGCGGCAACCTGGTCATTCACAAAGGCGCCAACGGGCTCGGCCTGGGCTATGCCTTCCCTGTAGAGTTGCACCCGGCGGGCGAGTTCCTCGGGTTGGCCGATATGAAAGCACAGTGCGCCGATCCCTTTCTGACCGGCCGCGGTAAAACTGGCGGGCTGAGCGCAGGCTACCCACAAGGGAGGGTGGGGTTTCTGGACCGGTTTGGGAATGACCGAGCGGGGTGGAATCTTGAAATACTGCCCTTCGTGCGAAAAGGGATCTTCGAGCCACATCCGCGGGATGATCGAAATGGCTTCTTCCCACATGGGCCTGGTATCTTCCGGATCAATCCCGAAGCCTTCCATCTCGATCAGCGTGGTCGAGCGTCCCGTTCCGAGCTCGACCCGGCCGTCACTCAACAGGTCGAGGACCGCCGCGCGCTCCGCCACACGGATCGGATGATTGTACTGGGGCGGCAACAGCGCAACGGCATGACCGATCCGGATTGTCTTGGTGCGTTGCGAGATCGCACCGTACAAGACCTCTGGGGCGGGACAATAGGAAAACTCGGTTAAAAAATGATGCTCGACCGTCCAGAAATACTCGAATCCCATCTCCTCAGCCAGCATGACCTGGGCGATGACCTGTTTATAAGTGTCTTGCACAATATTGGGGGTGTGGGGCTCAGGAATCTGGATCTCGTACATCATGCCGAATTTCATCTGGCAGCTCCCTTTTCCGTGTAAAATCAGGACGCTTAGCGCTTCTGGAAAATGGCATAGTGCGGAAGAGTCTGCAACCTTGCACACAATTCGTAAATTTCTTCTTCCCTTGACGAAGAGACTATATCTAGTCATAACAAGACCATGAAACAGGCAATGGTATCGGAGTTGAAGGCGAAGTTGAGTGCCTATCTTTCGGCGGTCCGTAAGGGGGAGACCGTCGTTGTGTGTGATCGGAAAACGCCCGTTGCTCGACTGATTCCTTATACGCAGAGTACTGATGAACTGGGGATTGAAGAGCCCGTGATGACGGATCGCAAGCGTGCCTGGCCGGAACCCGTCCGGCTTCGTAAAAAGGTCGATGTGGTGAAGCTGCTCAGAGAGGACCGGGACCAGCGTTGATTGTCTATCTGGATACCAGCGTGGTGCTCCGGGTCCTTTTCGGGCAAGCGAAGCCACTCCAGATGTGGGGAAGGTGGGAGCGGGCCTACTCCAGCGCGATGATGGGCGTTGAGGCACGACGTGCCATTGACCGGCTTCGGCTTGAGTCCGTCCTGGACGACGATGGCGTCGTGCAGGCACACGAAGCACTCAAAATTATGGAACGGAGGCTGGGGACCCTCCGGGTGACACAGGTGATCCTCCAGCGGGCCGCTCTTCCCATGGCGACTGCGGTGAAAACGCTGGACGCCATTCATCTTGCCAGTGCGCTGTTATTGCGCGAGCATCACGTTCCATCGTTGACGTTTGCGACTCATGACCGGCAACAGGCAACTGCCGCACGGGCCTTAGGATTTGATGTGGCGGGTGTATAGTCCGAGCTTGCCCGGGCTCGGAGGGAGCTGAGGTTTGGACTGAACCTCAGCTCATCAACTCGATCAGACTTCCTTCCACGTCGGCCGCATCAAGCACATCCTGGCTCACGAGCGCGGCATCGACTTTTCCGAGCAGGGATGAGGCTTCCTCCGGTGTGCTCAGCTCATCCAGCGAGATGATGGTCTTCCGCCGCGGGACTTGAGTGGCAAGGGCTGAGACGTGGGCGACGTCGAGTGTTCCGTCTGGAGAGGCCAGACCGATGATAAAACCCTCAGCCGCCAGCGCCAGACGGAGTTCGTCGGGTGTCCGGGCCATGACAACGGGGGCTACGTGGATGGAGCGGGCGGTCGTCATCAGACGCGCTAAGGTCGGCGCATCGACCGCGCCGGCCCACAGCAAAACCGCGTCCGCCCCGCACAGCCGGGCATGATGAACCTGACTGTCATGCAGGACGAGGTCGAGGGCAAACAGCGGGGTGGTGACTCGCTCCGAAATCGCGCGCATATCGTCACTCGACGTGCCGAACACGCTCGGTTCGGTATACACGCCAATGGCCCCGACTTCCGTATCGTCACACGCTTGGGCGAGCGCAACGATGTCCAGCTCGGGCCAGGCTTGACCCGTATCCGGGTCCACTCGTTTGAGCGCGGGGATAAGACCGAGTTCCTGTTTCTGCGTGGTTACAAACTGAGCAAAATCACGAATACTCGGGGTGACCTCGCTCAGCGGCGTAGCTGCACGTTGCTGAATATCGGCTTCTTTCGTCGCCCTCAGGGCTGTCCAGTCCACACGCGCTCCCGATTAACTGTCGCGGATGCTCAGCATATTCGGCAGCCCGGTATGTGAGGTCACGCCACCGTCCACGGCAAGTGCCTGACCGGTGATGAAGGAGGCTTCATCAGACGCGAGAAACAGGACGGTATTGGCAATTTCTTCCGACTCTCCCATGCGGCCGAGTGGATGCGCCTCGCCTTGGAGACGTCGGAATTCGTCGGCTCGGTCGCCCCCCAGGAGTTGCGCCGCGCGCGTGTTAATCGCGCCGGGGCAGACGCAGTTCACCCGGATATTGTATTGGGCGTTCTCAATCGCCGCCGAGCGGCTGAGGTTGATGACGCCGGCCTTGGCCGCATTATACGCTGACATGCCGTAGTCACCGCCCATACCGGACACGGACGCCGTGTTGACGATAGCGCCTCTGGCCTGCTGCCGCATAATGGGCAGGCAGTACTTCATGCCCAGAAAGGTCCCGGTCAGCGTGACGGCAATTGTCCGATTCCAGCCTTCGAGGGAGGTGTCCTCAAGCCGGGCCAACTCCCCGAGTCCGGCATTATTGAACATGACATCGAGACGGCCATAAGTATCAAGCGCGAGCTGAATCGTGGCCTGGATGCCTTCCGGGTCAGCCACGTCCATTTTGATCATGGCCGCCTTTCCGCCCGCGTCATTGATCTGAGCCGTGACCGCCTCCGCCCGTTTTCCGCTCAAATCCGCGACAATAACCGCCGCTCCTTCCTGGGCAAAGCGGACGGCTGACGCCGCACCAATCCCGGAGCCACCGGCGGTGACAATCGCCACCTGTCCGTCGAGTTTTCCTGCCATAGTTATGCTCCCCTGACTTTTCTCTTTGGATAACACATTCTCCAACAGACATGCAGGTGTTGATACGTTTGCCCATTCGGGGTGAGGTCGTCTCGTCCTTTCAGTGTGGGGAACCTTGGGTCACGATAGGGTCGAACGGCAGCTTCTCTTTGATTTGGCCACTGGTCTCGTCGGCGCTTCGGGCTGAAGAGAAGGGACCAATAATAACCCGATGCCACTCTTGCTTCATTCCTGCGACCTCGGCAATGGCGGGCGCATAGCCTTCCCGGCGCAAGAGTCGGGCCGCGTATTGCGCATCGTCCTGCGAGCGAAAGGCCGCTACTTGAACCCGGTAGGAAGGAGAAGAGGGCGGTTCAGGATATGTTTTCTGAGGCATTCCCCTCGCACGCCGGTCTGTTGCGGGCAGGTCGGGCACGAGAGCGGCCAGATTGCGGCTCAGGTCGTCGATGGCGCGCACAAACCGGATGTCGGTAAAAGTCCATAAGTTCCGGACCATGCTGGCCACCAGGCTCACCGGGGAGAGCGGCAGTCCCAGGTCGTGCAAACGCGTCGTATAGGTCTCGTGGAGGAGGACGTCACCGGTGGCTACCCCCACGACGCGGAGAGTTCCTTCGAGGGCCAGTTGGGCATAGACGCCGACGTAGACCCTGCCGGGCTTCGAGACGAGGCCATAGACGAGCACGTCACAGTTGAGTCGGCGACCGAGGTCTTGCGGTGCCAGTCTGTGCCAATTGTCTATATTGGCCAGGCGAGTGTCTATTTCGTGCAGTTCAACGTCGGTAAAGCGCTTGACGCTCAGATGACCCGCGACACCCTGGCGCACCTTTTCATCCAGCCCGTCAATGTGACTGGTGTTTTCAAAGGGCAGGACGCACAGCTGCTTTTTGTGGGGAGGAGCCTGTTGGCTCCAGGTCACAAAGTTCTGCGTTGGTGTTGGTGGCTTGCGTGACGAGCAGGCCGGCAGCAGGAGACAGAACATCATCCCACATATCCACATCCCTCTCCACATCCCCAGCTCCTTCCACACTCAGGCCCGTTTAGGCGAACTGAGCAACGCCCCTGACGTTGTCAGTATATTCCGTATAGCAAATTTCCGGGTAAAGAAAAGGCTTGTTGTGTTGCTGGTGGCCCGAATCCTTGTCGGTTCCCAGGAAAGCCGATACAGTCCGGGTGCGAAGGATCGCCCAGACAGGGAGGGAGACGGCATGCAGTATGACCTGCTGATTAAAAATGGATTGCTGGTCGATGGCTCGGGCCAGCCCGGCTATTACGGAGATGTGGCGGTTGCCCAGGGCCATATTGCGGCCATGGGCAAAGTTGACGGCCCGGCAACAGAGGTTATTGACGCCACAGGGCTGGTCGTCTCCCCCGGATTCATCGATGTGCATACCCACTACGACGCTCAGCTTTTCTGGGACCCGCTGGCAACGCCCAGCTCCTGGCATGGCTTCACCAGCGTCTTCATGACCAACTGTGGCTTTGGCCTGGCGCCGTGCAAACCGGAAGATCGCGACTATATCACCCGCATGCTGGGCAAAGTCGAGGGTATGCCGCTGGGCAGCCTCAAGGCCGGGGTACCCTGGACGTGGGAATCGTACGGCGAGTATCTTGACGCCCTCGACCACCAACTCGGGGTGAACGTCATGGCCTTAGCCCCGCACTCAACCATCCGCTACAACGTGATGGGCGATGACGTCCGCAAACGGCCGGCCTCCCAAGACGAAATCCTGGCCATGCAGGCGGTGGTGAAAGAGTGTGTGACGGCTGGCGCGTTCGGCTTCTCGTCGTCATACGGCCCGGTCCATTTTGACGGGGATGGTATTCCCGTGCCCAGCCGTTTTGCCGAAGAGGACGAAACCGTTGCGCTCGCCCGGACCCTGAAAGATTTTCATCGTGGTACGGTGTGTGTCATTCCGCCGGGCATTCCAACCGTGGGTCCCAAAGATATGGACTATCTGGCCCGCTTATCACGCGAGAGCGGACGCCCGGTACTGTGGAATCTGTTGTCTCAGACCTGGGCCGCTCCCGACCATTGGAAACAAGTCCTGGACTGGACCGAAGACGCCTTTCGGGAAGGCGCCCGGGTCCATCCTCTGTCCTTGTGTGAACGCTTCGATCTCACTTTCTCCCTGCGGGGAGCCGTGTTTGAGGACCTTCCGGCCTGGAAAGCCGCCATTCGGGGTCGCCGGCCTGAAAAAATCGCCAACCTCTCGGACCCGGTCCACCGGGCCGCCATGCAGCGCGACCTGGACGACCCCTCGCCGAAAGTGTTCTCCAAGCGGATGCAGGACATCCTGGTGGACAGCGTGCGCCAGGATGAGCATCAGTCCCTGGTGGGCAAAGACCTGGTCACGATTGGCCAGGAGCAAGGCAAAACCCCGCTGGAAGCCATGCTCGACCTGGCGGTTGCCGAAAACCTGGACACCCAGTTTCTGATAAAGGGCTTTCAGAACGGCGATGAGGAGGCCGTGCGCAATCTGGCCACTAATCCTTATGTGCTGACGGGCGGCTCTGACGGCGGCGCCCATATCTCGTTTCTGTGTCAGGTCACCTATCCCAGCTTTTTACTGAGCCACTGGGTCAGAGAGAAAAAGGCGCTCAGTCTGGAACAAGCAGTCAACCGGCTGACTTTTACGCCGGCCCAACTCCTCGGCATTCCCGAGCGGGGCCTTCTCAAGCAGGGCCTGGCCGCGGACCTGACCATCTTTGATCCCGATACGGTCGGGGCCAAGCCCAAGGAATTCGTTCAGGACTTTCCGGGTGGAGCCTCGCGTCTGGTCGCGCGCTCTGAAGGCTATCGGTATACCGTTGTCAACGGACAGGTCCTGTTGCGCGACGGCGAACCGACCGACGCCCGACCCGGCCGCGTGCTGCGGAGCTATGAACACTGATGCTGGATGCCTGCCTGCGCGGGCATGACGGGCCATGCTGAAGCAGACCTTCCGCCATATCCAGGGGATAGGCGAGAGAACGGAGCGGCGCTTGTGGCGGGCCGGGGTCACCTGCTGGGAGCATCTTCTGGACCACCCGACCCTCGGCTCCCTGCCTCCCGGACTCCGGGACGAATCGCGTTTCGAACTCGAACGCTCATTGACCGCGCTCGAAAAACGAGACGCCCGGTATTTCATCACCAAACTGCCCCACCAGCTCCATTGGCGCCTGTATCCTGAGTTTTCCGAGCGGGTCGCCTATCTGGACATTGAAACCACCGGCCTCGGCACCGAGGAATCCATGTTGACTGTTATTGGCTTGCATGACGGCGAGCGGCCTCAGGTCTACGTGCACGGCCGGAACCTGGAACAGTTTGTGAGGGATATTGACACTTTCACCCTCCTGGTCACGTATAACGGTAAGCAATTTGACCTGCCCTTTCTTCGTGCCAAACTCGGCATTCCGCTCAACCAGGCACATATTGACCTGCGCTATCCACTCGCTGCGCTGGGGTATAAGGGCGGTCTGAAGAAAATTGAAAAGCGCCTGGGTCTTGAGCGACCGGGCCTGGTCTCCCAGCTGGATGGCTGGTGCGCGGTCGTTTTATGGCGCTACCACGAGCGGGGCGAGAGCGGGGCGCTGGAAACGCTCCTCCACTACAATCTGGAAGACGTTGTGCATCTGCCGGCCTTATTGGCAGAGGTGTATAATACGTCGATTCAACAGCTCCCGTTTCCGGTCGAGCCGGTGACACCGCCAGACCCGCCACCCATTCCGTTTCAGCCTGACGACTCCATCATGTTGCGCGTTCTTGCCGACACGGGCCGTTTGCCCGCAGTGGGTGAATAAAACCGCCTACCGTTGGGTCTGAACGCCTGCGGGAGCGACTGGGCCAACCTCAATCCAACCCTCGCCGACCAGGACGCAGGCCCCACCGACCCAGGTGTCCGTGACAACGCCCACGCGTTTCTCCGCCCGTGCCTCAAGCAGACTGGGGCGTCCCAGTTCCACCCCTTGTACAATTCGCCAGTCGAATACGCCCTGCGAACGCTCCGCGTAGTGACTGAGCAGGCCGGCCAGAGCGCAGTTTGCAGCTCCGGTGGCCGGGTCTTCAGGCACGCCCAACAGGGGAGCGAACATGCGGGCTCGGATATCAGCGGCGGCATTGTCACTCCTGGTGTACACATGAATGAGGGAGGGGAGGCCGTCGTCGGCCAGCGTTTCCAGCCTGTCTCTATTCATCCGTACCCGCCCCAGCGTTGCGCGGTCCCGGACTTCAACGAAGAGGAATGGCACGCCGACTGAGGCGACTTGAGGTAGATGGATCCCGGTCATGATATCGTCCGCTGTCAGGGACAGCACCGCTGCCATCGTTTGAATATCGACGGCCTTGCCCAGCGACAGGCGTTCCGGGGCGGTCAGTTCGCACCAGACTGACTGGTCCGACCGCCTGTGGATCGTGACCGGCACCAGCCCAGCCCGCTCTTCAAACGTCACCCTGAGAGTGGTGTCGATGGTGCCCAGGCGACCCGTCGTCGCCAGGACAAACGCCGTGCCGATATTGGGATGCCCGGCAAAGGGTAACTCCGCACCGGGTGTGAAGATGCGCACCTTATTCGTATGCCCCGCTTCTTCCGGCGGGAACACAAAGGTCGTCTCGGAGAAATTGAACTCGCGCGCCACCTGCTGCATGCGCTCACCCGACAGGCCCGCAGCCTGGGGTAAAACCGCCAACTGATTACCACCGAAGCGCGTCTGCGTGAAAACGTCACACAGGTAATAGCGATACCGCATGGCCGAGTCGCCCCCCTGCCTTCTCACCATTGACAGGATTTCCCGAGCTCCGACTGTGATGCGCCTGTCACACAGCCGCCTTGAATACTGCCGGTTGCATTCGTGTCGGGGGTGATATTGTGCGTGTCCGGCATGGTGGGTTTCTTCTCTATCCTTCGTTCAGTTCGCGACCTGGACCTCATAGACATCACGGTCCGGCTGTGTCGTCCGCGCGGTGAACTCGTCCATGGAATGGGGCCAGTTGGTCACGAAACGGCCGGACCGTGAGCGATAGTAAAAATCGTTGCCGCAATCCGCCTGCCAGACATCCACGGCGCTGATGTCGCGCTGTAATTGGTCGTTAAAGTCCTGCATGACATCCGGGCGAATGTCCATCCAGGCGAGGCGCTCGTCGTCAATCCGTTTGAGCTGACGCATGATGTAGTCACACTGACGCTCCAGCATGAACAGAATCGAGCCCTGGTTGGTATTCGGACCGTACAGCATGAAGAGATTCGGAAAGCCGCTGGTCGTCATACCGAGGTAGGCTTGGGCGCCATCGCTCCACGCGTCGTTGAGGCGCAGACCGTCACGCCCGGTGACATCCAGGGCGGTCAGATAGGTGGTGGTCTCAAAACCGGTTGAGTAGATGATGGTGTCGAGCTCGCGCGCCTGACCGTCTCTGGTGACAATCGAGTGTGGCGTGATTTTCTCAATGGTTTCGGTCAGAAGTTCGACATTCGGTCGGTTGAAAACCGGGTAGTATACGTCGGAGAACAAGGGGCGTTTGCAGCCGAAGGGATGGTTCGGCGTCAGTTTGCGGCGCACCTCGGGATCCTCGACAACCGCGAGCTGTTCCAGACCGGCCCGTTCGATCTCGGCCAGCACTTTTTTATCGTTAAATGTGCACAGCGTATTCCAGGTCTGATAGATTGCCGCTCGATTCTCCCGGACCGCACTCGGATTTTGACGAAAATGTTCGAGCTGCTCCGGCGTGTACGGCGTGTTGCCTTTGGGCACGACCCAGTTTGCGGTGCGTTGAAACAAACACAGCTGTTCGACCTGGGGAGCGATTTCAGGGACAAATTGAATCGCACTGGCGGCAATGCCGATCACACCGACCCGTTTGCCGGTCAGATCATGGCCGTGATCCCAACACGCCGAATGAAAGGCTGTGCCCTGAAAGTCCTCCCTGCCGGGAATGGACGGCCACACCAGATTGTTAAACATGCCCAGGGCGCTGACCACGACGTGCGCTTCAAATTCCTCGCCGGACTCCGTGCCAACTCGCCAGTGCGCGCTTTCTCCCTGCCAGTGGACCGACCGAACCGGGCTATTGAGTTGGATATGCGCCCGCAAGCCGTAGGTGTCGGCAATGCGATTGAGATATTCCAGTATCTCGGTCTGTCCGGCGAAGGGTTTGGACCAGTCGTTTTTTTGGGCAAACGAAAATGAATACAGATGTGATTGGACATCACACTCGGCACCGGGGTAGGAGTTGCGCCACCAGGTGCCGCCTATGCCATCGCCTTTTTCCAGGATGACGAAATCGTCGATACCGGCTTTTTTCAACTGCACGCCCATACACAGGCCGGCTGAGCCGGCACCGATAATAACAATGCGTTTTCGCGTTCGCTGTTTCACCTTGACCTCCCGTTTCAGGTTTTTCCGACAGCTTCAAATGCCTGTCCTGAAGAATGCCGCAGGGTATGGTAATCAACGGGCTTGGGCAAGTCAGGCTCTGCCCTTTCCTCCTGAAGGATGAAGAGAAAACAGGTTTGAGTATTGTCCGCTATCGCTGTATGGTGATCGCAGCATGAAAACGGCTGGAGAACGATGATGAGAGCGGGCTGAAAGCCATGCTTGCTATCAATATCCCAAAGGAGGGAGCGTATGCCGACTCAAAAATTTACCCCAATGACCAAGGATTTCCCGACCTTTGACTGCGATGCGCATGTCACGGAGCCGCCCTGGATCTGGGAGCAGGCCAAGGACTGGCTGACCAGGGATGAGCTGGAAGCGCTCAAGACCACGATGTGGTTTGACCAGGAGACCAAACAGCTTATCGTCAACGGCCATGCCGGTACGGGTCTGGGCTCGCAACGGATCGGTGGCACGCCCGGTGTTGTGAACATCCTTTCCCTGGCCGGGCCGGGGCTCAAACATGATATCCAGCGCGCTATCAATGTCCGCAACCTGCACCCCGAGACGGCGATCTCTCAGGAGCAGGCCGCCTATCTGGACCATAAGGGTTCGTACGAGCCCAAGGCCCGCCTGCGCGACATGGACGTTCAGGGTATTGATCAGGTGATGATCATTCCGACCGACATCGACACCTATCCCTGGTTGCAAAACGCGCTCGGGGCCAGGGCCATGTGCAAGGCGTATAACGAGTGGGCGTATGAGTATTGCCAGGCGGACCCGGAGCGTATCTTTTTCGCCGCCCTGCTGCCCATGCAGGACCCGGTCTTTGCCGCCGAGGAGCTCTATCGGGTCGCCGAAAAGGGTTGCCGGGTCGGTCTGGTGCGTCCGATTGACGCTATGGGCAATTATCCGATTCAGCCCAAGTATGAGCCGGTCTGGCAGGCCATGGAAGAGACCGGCGTGGTGTATGGCATGCATCCCTTCCCGGCCTTTGGCGCGCTGAAACCCCCAGGCTATACAGCCCAGTATTCCGGAGCGGAGTTGATTGCCCGCACGGTAGTCACTTCAAGCCTGCCGCATCAATTTTTGACCAACGTCCAGAACTTCCAATCCGAGGCCGCCCTGTGGGTCGTCATGGTGCTCATGTCCGGTTTTTTTGAGAAATATCCCAAGCTCAATGCGGCGGTGTTTGAGGCCTCCTCCACCTGGCTCAGTTTTCTGTTGGACGAGTGCGACAAAATGTACAAGCTCTACCGCAACGAGCGTGAACTGCCGCCGCTCAAACGGCTGCCGAGCGAAACCTTTTTCACCCATTGCGTGACCGGCTTTGAAGGGGATGAAGCCCCGCCGTCGCGCTTGCCTGAGTTCTACGGTGATATTCTGGCCTGGTCGTCCGATGTCTACCATCACGATGGCGACGATGCCTGGCGGGCGATTGAGATGATGCGCGAGTGCAACCTGCCGGATTCCCATCAGACGAAGTTCCTCGGGGAAAACGCCCGCAAGCTGTATCATATCGACAGCCCGAAGACCTTTATCCGCGAACGGGTGACGGAAATCGAACGCCCGGACTGGTGGCCGTCCGAGGCGGAGATTCAGCGCGCCCTGGAGCCCGAAGCCTCGCTGACGCGTCCCTACGGTGAAGGCGCCCACCGGGTCAACGGTCATGGGGTTGAAGGAGACCGGGCATGACCAGACCGTTTGCCGTCTTTGATAGCGATACCCATGTGGTCGAGCCGCGGGCGGTCTGGGAGGACTACCTGGAGCCGGAGTTCCGCACGCTCGGTAAAACGGCCCTGTGGCGTGAGGAAGGCCAGTACGGATCGTATCTCAAGATCAACGGCAAGATGTTCCGCGACCCCATGAATCCGAACATCCCCCGCTACGCCATCTGGAAGCCGGGTATGACCTGGGAGCAGGTCGGTGACCTCGACCCCAACACCCCGCATGCCAAAAGTGCCGGCGCGTCAGACCCGCAGGCCAAATTGGCCGATATGGACGCCATGGGCGTGGACCAGGCATTTCTCTACCCCACCTGGTTTGCCGAGGGCTTTCATCTGATTGAGGACCCGGACGTCGCGGCGGCCCTGGCCCGGGCCTATAACAACTGGCTGGCCGATTTTTGTCAGACGGCTCCATCGCGACTCTATGCCGCGGCCATGCTGCCGCTCCAGAACATGGACTTTACCCTTGAAGAACTGCGCCGGGTGGCCGAGCTCCCGCATTTCCGGGGCGCGTTCATTCGTCCCATGTTTATTGAGGGGCATTATTTCACCCATCCGTACTACGACCCGCTGTGGGCCGAGTTGGAGCGCCTGGGCGTGACTGCGGTGGTCCACCCGACACCTGGGCTGTGGAATCCTGAGTGGACCTCACACGGTCCGTTTATTGAAAAGATCAAAAATCGGCTGAATCAACACACCCTGCTGAGGGAGGTCGGCGGAGGGCCTGCTGCCGGTGGCGGCGACGGCCGGTCGAATTTTTCCTTTTTTGCTTCCCCCTCGGTCGGCCATCCGCTCTCTCCGATTCTCTCAGGCTGGCTCGACAACCATATGTTCGTTGCTTCCACTCTGATCGGTTTTGCGGTCATGCAGCGCTTTCCCGAGATGAAAGTGGTGGTCGCGCACGGCAAGGCGTCGTGGATGGAGGAAGTGCTGGAAAAAATGGAGGCCTCGACCAAGACCATTCCGCTCCTCAACTACTATCCGGTCCGGACCGACCCCGAAGAACTGTGGGAAGAGGGTCGGGTGATGCTTGGCTTTGACGCCGAGGAGCGCATGATCCAGAGACTGCCCCACGCCTTTGCGGAAAAAGTCGTCTGGGGCTCGCGCTATCCCCAGCACGATACCACCAGCGCCTGGGACGCGATCGAGGCTCTGACCCAGGCCGCCGTGGAAGAGCCGCTGATGGCCCGCATGTTTGGCGGCAACGCCGCCGCGCAGTTCGGTATTCCGCTCACGCGGCACGTGAATGCGTAAACGCACCAAGTCCTTCCGCATCGATTATTCGGGCGCTACCCACTCCGGCTCTTCTTCATCGGGCGGGTAGCGCCGGAGAATCTGATGCGGGCGATACTGCGCCTTGTAGGCCATGGAGGGGCTGTCCGCCACCCAATAGCCCAGATAGTGGTAGCGTAGCCCCTGCTGCCGAGCGTAGGCGGCCTGGCGCAGAATCGAAAAGACTCCGGGCGCATGGGGCCGCCAGGCCGGGTCATGAAAGAAGTAGATGCTGGATAGAGCCTCGTGCGTCACGTCCGCCAGACCCACCCCAACGAGACACTCCCGGTCGTAGTACAGAAATTCCCGGGCAAAGCTCCAGTTGCCCAAGAGAAAGCTGCGGAAATAGGCGCGTTCATGCGTCGTCTGGGAGGGCCAGCCGCGTTCGGCGTGCATATGCGCATGGTAGGCATTAAAGAGCCGGATATGCTCAGAGGTCAGGGTCGGTTTTTGTACCACGACCCGAATTGCCGCATTGCGACGCAGGGCGCGTTTCTGACTGCGAGACGGTCGAAAGTCGGCCAGCGGCAGACGGAGACTCCGGCACTGGACACACTGCGGACAGGCGGGCCGAAAGAACTCACAGCCAAAGCGCCGCCAGCCGCGTCTGAGGAGCTCATTATACTGTTGAGGTGTCAGGTCCCGGATAATGCGATAGGTCAGAGAGGCCGTTTCTGTCGGGAGATACATGCAGCCATAGGGAGGCGTGGAAAAGCGTTGCAACTCGTCAATACCGCGGGCCCAGTGCACCGGAGACGCCTCTCGTGTTCAGCCGGTCTCTGAAAATCGATGCGTTTACTTTTCGAATCGGGTGAAGCACTTCACCCCGATCATGGCCATGATCTTACATTCAAGGACGCGGGTCTTGTTGCTGGGTGGGATCTGAATGACATAGGTTTCGCCTCCGGAGCACTCGGCATTCCAGTAGGCGGCCTGGTTTGCTTCATCCGTACCTTGCAGAAACGAACGCGAGACCGTCTCGCAGGTTTTGCCGCTCGTCTGTAAAATGCCCGCCAGCGTTGTGGCACGTTCGGCCTTACTCTGGCTGAGCAAGAGTTGATGGCCTTCGTTGGCAAAGGCGGGTACCGCAAGAGCCAGGCTGAGCAGGTATATCCATCCTGTCTTTACCATCTTCATGTTTCTGACCCCGTTCTTGTCTACACGCTTATAACAGATCATTCCCCTTTCCCTAGCGAAACCGGAGGGCAAAAGCCAGCGAGCACCAATCAACTCTTCTCGTCTTGTCCGTTCATCCTTGCGGGCTGGAGCAACAAGGGCTAGGCTAGGCCGCGCAAGTGGGGTGAGAAGACATGAAAAATATAAGCACGACACTGACTCGACGCGAATTTGTGGTGTCCACCTTGGCCACGGGCTTTGCCCTGGCCGTACGTCCGGTTTCGGCTCAAACGATAACCACCGATACCAGCGGTCTGGAAGCCGGGGAGGTCCAGGTCCCGGTGGGCGATATCACTATTCCCGCCTACCAGGCGTGCCCGCAAACCGGTGGGCCCTTCCCGGTCGTGCTGGTCGTCCAGGAAATTTTCGGTGTGCATGAGCATATCAAAGACGTGTGCCGCCGCTTCGCCAAGCAGGGCTATCTGGCGGTTGCGCCGGAACTCTACGCCAGGCAGGGCGATGTGTCGCAGATGACGGATATCGGTCAGATTATTCGGACCGTGGTTGCCAAGGTCCCGGATGCGCAGGTCATGTCCGACCTGGATGCCACCGTGGCCTGGGTCGAGTCGTCCGGCAGGGGCGATGTAGCCAGACTCGGCATCACCGGGTTCTGCTGGGGCGGGCGCGTCGTATGGATGTATGCCGCCCACAGTCCGCAGCTCAAAGCCGGAGCGGCCTGGTATGGGCGTCTGGTCGGGCAGGCATCCGAGCTCACCCCCAGCCATCCGGTTGATATTGCCGCTCAACTCCACGCTCCCGTGCTCGGTTTGTACGGTGCCGCCGATAGCGGTATTCCAAACGAAACGGTTGAACAGATGCGCGCCGCGCTACAGGCGGCGGAAAGCCCCTCCGAGATTATTCTGTATCCCGATACGCCACACGGTTTTCACGCCGACTATCGGGCCAGCTATCGTCAGGAAACGGCCCAGGACGGCTGGCAGCGTCTCCTGGCCTGGTTCAAAAGCAACGGGGTCGCCTAAGAGCAAATCACGCTGCGGTGTAGCGCGTCTCTCTTTGTATCGTGAAATGCTCTAAGAGCATCCGACACGGCGGATGTGGCGGGCGACCGGGCAGAAGCGGAACAGGACGGTCTACCCGGCCGGCGGTTCTATCAGCTCAAGCACGGCCGGCCACAACTCGCGGTCGTGGACATTATAGCGGTACTCCGCGTCGAGCTTTTCCAGAAGCATTCAGTATTGATACTGAATGGTAATGTTTTATGCCGCATGGCATTAAAGAAAAACAATGCTATTCAGCATAGGGAATTACCGCTCAGAAGAAATTCTGAGCGCTTGTCGAGAAAGCCGTGAAGAATCCCCAGAATCCCGCTACGTCCTTCTGTCAGCACCTTGAGGAAAAAGGCGTGATTGAGCACGAAGCCAGGCCCTTCAATAAGCCAGCCGATAAACCCAGGCTCCTCTTCGGCTGACTGCTGCCACCAGTGGAGCCAGGCAAAGGCCAGCAGCACCTGTTCCGTATGGGGCAACATATAGAACGTCGCCGCCCAACTCGACGGCAGCCCGTCCTTGTGCGACACCTGTGGCAGCCCTGGCTGCGCTTGGGGATCGTGCTCGGCCACCAACTGTCGCCAGTGCTGCCGGGCTTGTGCCAACAAGGCGTCGGTCCGGGCATGATCGGTCAGCCGGGTCAGGAGATAGTGCATGGCTCTATTCCTGGCGCAGACGCCACGCCGGGGGCTGCTCGCCTTCTATGCCGTACCCAGAGCGTCCGAGACCCGTTGCAGGGCGGTCTCGACATTCTCTCGACTGTTAAACGCGCTCAGGCGCACGTAGCCCTCGCCGCATTTCCCGAACCCGGCTCCCGGTGTGCAGACCACTCCGGCTTTTTGCAGCAGGCGGTCAAAGAATTCCCAGGAGTCGGTATTGGTTTTAATCCACACATAGGGAGAATGTTCTCCGCCAACGCACGCATAACCCAAGTTCGTAATCGCTTCACGAATCAGGGTGGCATTGCCGAGATAATAGTTGCTCAATTCTCGGATTTGCTGCTTGCCCTCGGGCGAGAAGGCGGCCTCGGCCGCGCGCTGGACCGGATAGGAGACACTGTTGAATTTTGTGGACTGACGCCGGTCCCAGAGCGCGTGGAGCGCATGGGCGTTGCCCTGAGAATCGTACACCTGGCACTCTCTGGGCACGATGGTGTAGGCGCAGCGCGTTCCGGTAAAGCCGGCGGTTTTGGACAGACTCCGAAACTCGACCGCCACCTCCTTGGCACCGTCGATCTCGTAAATACTCTGCGGCAGGCTGTCATCACGGATAAACTCGACATAGGCCGCGTCATACAGAATGAGGGCCTTGTTCTCCCGTGCGTAGTCCACCCAGGGGCGTAACTGGTCTGCGGTAATCATGCTGCCCGTGGGGTTATTGGGAAAACACAGATAAATGAGGTCAACCGCTTCCTGCGGGAGTGCCGGGATATATTGATTGTCAGTCGTCGATTCCAGATAGACCAGCCCCTCGTAGCGTCCGTCCCGCCAGGCCGCGGTCCGCCCGGCCATCACATTAGTATCGACATACACCGGGTAGACAGGGTCGGGCACCGCCACACGCGTGTCCGGGGCAAACAGCTCCTGAAAATTACCCGAGTCACACTTCGCGCCGTCGCTCACAAACACTTCGTCGGGCCTGAGCGTCACCCCGCGCGGCTGAAAATCTCCGGCTACGATGGCTTCCTGCAAGAAATCATAGCCCAGTTCCGGGCCGTAGCCCCGAAAGGTCGTGTCGTCCGCCATCTCGTCCACGGCTCGATGAAAGGCGCTGATGCACGCCTCGGGCAGCGCCCGCGTCACATCGCCGATTCCCAACCGGATAATGGTTTGATCCGGATGGTCGGCCTGATACGCATTGACCCGCTTGGCAATATCGGAAAACAGATACGAGGCCTGGAGCTTCAGATAGTGTTCGTTCATCGTGATCATAAGGGCTGTCTCCTTCCGGTCCTTAGAGGGCAGGCATAATCTCTTTTGCGCACATCTCCAGATGTTCCATGTCGTCAAAGGCCGGGTTGAGTAAGAGGTGTTCGGCCCCGGCCCGGACGATCTCGCCGATTTTATTGCGGCATTCGTCCAGACTGCCCCAAATCGCGACCTTTGAGGCCATATCCGCACTTTTATACCGGACGCCAAACCACTCCCGCAGCCGCCGTTCCGCGCGGGCCCGGTCGTTGTCCACCGCGATATAGACCCGCTTGGATATCGTAAACGTGGCCGGGTCACGACCGGCTTCATCCAGAAACTGGCGGATCAAATTCGACTGCCGGATGAAATCCCTGGTTGAGCTTGATCCGGCGCCCATCCAGCCGTCTCCGTGCCGGACGGCGCGCCGTAGCGGTTTTTCCTCGCGGGCGCCGAACCAGATGGGCGGGTGGGGTTTTTGTATCGGCTTGGGCTCCATGGCGATGTTCTCGAAATTCCAGAACGTTCCGCTGACCGTGGCCTTGGGTTCTGTCCACAGTGCCTTGATAGCTTGAATGCCCTCCACAAAACGCCGGACGCGGAGTTCGCTGGAGTAGCCAAAGATGGTCTCCGGGACGTGTCCGCCAATACCCAGACCAAAGATGAGTCGGCCCTGGCTCATCTGATCCAGGCTCGACAAACTCTTGGCCAGTTGCACCGGGTTGCGCAGCACCGTCAGCAGAACCGAGGTCCCGAGGCGCGCCTTTGAGGTCATGGCGGCAATATAGTTGAGCAGGGCCACGGGTTCGAGAATGGCAAAGTCGCTGACAATACTCTCTTGTACCCACAAGCTTTCATAATCGAGGGCTTCGGCGCGCTGGACGAAATCCCGGATAAACGGCATGTCGACCTTCGTATCAAGAAACACCTGGGGAACGGCAATCCCGCACGGAATAGAGCCTGTAGCCATATCTTGTCTCCTATCTCCCGGCCAGTTCGGCGCGTACGATCTGGGCTCCTTTGACCATGGCGCGCAGTTTATTGTGGGCGCAGAAACGGGGCAGGGCGCGCAGACCGCAGTCTGTGGTCAGCGTCACCCGCTCCGGTTCGATAAACTTGAGCACTTTGCGAATACGCTCCGCCACCTGCTCCGGTGTCTCGACCTGGAGATTGCGCACATCAATCACTCCCACGGCGACTTCCTTGTCCGCGGGCAGGTCTTTCAGAATATGCGCGTCTTCCATTTCACGGACGGCAAAGTCGAGTACATACTGTTCGATCCCGGTGTCGTGCAGATGGGGCAGAATGGAGCCATAACCCGCCCCGGACGGGAACAAGCCCTGTGAGGCATTCCCCCAGGCCGCTCCAAAGCAGAAGTGCCAGGCGAGCTTGGCCTCTACGCCATCAATGGTTTTGTTGATGACATCCACCACCCAACCGAAATCATCCGGGTTGCCGCTGAACAAGGGCAGCCACGCCCCGAGGTCTTCCAGTTGGAGGAATAACGCCCCACTGGCCACCATGTCCTTCATCTCGGCGTTAAAAACAGGCACCAGGGCGTAGGCCAGGTCTTTCTGGGTTTTGTAGTAGTCGAGATGGACGTGATAGGTCAGGTTGACCGGCCCCGCGCCCACGCTGCACCGCACCGGTTTTTTTGTATTGCGCTGGGCAATATGGTACAGGTCGGCCAAGCGTAGCGGCCCGCGTTCGACCGCAGCAGTCACGGCGGTCGCGCCCCAGTCGGTGAGCCAGGCCGCATCAGTGTGCGAGACCTGCCCGCCTTCAACAATCGGGTGACTGTGTTTGGTTGGCACAAAGCCGTGAATGCGCTCATACCAGTACCAGACAAACGACCCGATGCAGCCGCCATAGTCGTCGAACCACATCTGACCGTCCGTCAGAATGTCCAGCCCGGCCTGCTCCTGGTCTTGCAGCACGGTACGGACCGCATCTTCAAACGCCTCGGCATGGTTGACGTCCTTGAACGCCTCCCAGATATCCCGCCCGTGCAACTGATAGGTAAACCAGTGCGGGCGGGGATACGAGCCGACCATGGTCGTGGGCAGGAGCGTATCGGTTATGCTGTTCAACATGGCAGTCTTCTCCTCTTTTAGGTCGGTTGAGTCTTTAGAGTCCTTTGGGTCCATGGGTCTTTAGGGTCTATTGGGTCTATTGGGTCCGTTGGGTCTCAAAGACTCAACCGACCCAACAGACCCAACAGACTCAACAGACTCAACGGACTCAACGGACTCAACGGACTCAACGGACTCAACGGACTCAACCGACCCAATCCTCTCCCGTCCTTTTTCCGACAGCGTCAGCGTCCGCTCCCACACGCCCCGCCCGCGAATATAGCCGAGTTGATCGAGCCGGTTGACGATCACGCTCAGCGGCGAGGCGGCCATGCCGGTGGCTGTACTGAGCGTGCGCAGGCTTTTGCCTCCGCCCGCAAGCTGCGCCAGAATTGAGCGGCTGTCCGCGTCCAGCCCGACAAAACCGCTCAAACTCGGGGGCGCGTCGGGCAGGTCGGCGAGCGCGCGGTCTCCCTGCGGCGTGAGGCCGAACGTGAAATAGTCGAGCCCGCTCCGGCCCCAGCGCTGGACGAGGCCGGCCCGTTCGAGTTCTTCGATGAGACGATGGCACTCGGCCGAATTGAGCATGGTGAAATCGCTCAGCTCAACCATGGTCGTATAGCCGGTTCGAATCAGGACCAGCAGACGTTCCTGCTCCGGAACGAGGCGCAGAGGCTCTGGATGGTCCGGGAGATCGTCGTCCGGCTGCGTCAGCACGGACAGGCCGAGTACGGTCGGAAAGGTCACGATGGAGCCCACCACAACCGTATGCACGGCGCCCAGCGGGACGTCCATGAACTTCAGGATTTCGTAGACGAGCATCGAGACCGTCCCGGCCAGCGTTCCCCAAAACGCGCCCGTAGGGGTGATAAAGGCCCAGCGGTGTCCGAGCAGCAGGACACAGGCCGCGGGGCCGAGCATGGCACAGCTCACGGCCAGGAGGTAATACGGCCCGCCCGGATAAAAACTCAGCAGCCAGATGGCAAAACCGGTCAGCAGGGTCAGCAGGCGGCTCATCCGCAAGACCGCCTCCGGGGAGGCATTGGGCCGAATAAAGCGTTGGTAGATGTCGCGCGAGAGCGAGGAGGTGATGCCCATATGCGCATTGCTCGTAGTGGAGATCGTCGCGGCCAGGGCGGCCACCAGACCCAATAAGGCCATGGCCGCGGGAAAGTCCCGCATGAGCAGGCCATAGGCACCCATGGGATTGGCAGGATTCACGGGGTCCAGAAAAGCGTTGCTGTGCACACTGCCGGCGTACAGACCGAGCACGCCCATGGAAGCGTGAATCACCAGGACGAGCAGGCCGCCAATAATGAACTGCCAGCGGGCGATCGGTTCGGTCCGTGCGGCCGCGGCGCGCAGCCAATAGTAATTACCACCCCACTGAATAAAAAAGCCGATGACGAGCGAAACCGTCAGCACGCTCGGATAGCTCAGCCGAAACCACGGAAAAGAGCCGAGCACGCCGGCTGAGAGAGGCGTGGCGGTCACGAAGCTCGTCTCGATCAGCTCCCAGCCGCCATAGCTGATCAAACAATAGACGGCCAGGGCCGGCAGGAAGAGGAAGCCCAGCAGGACCTGCACAACATCGGTCAGCGTCAGCGCCCACATCCCGCCCAGGAAAATAAACGTCAGGTGCCCGCCCAGGACAATGGTAATCATGAGCCACAGCGGCGCACCCAGAAAACCCTGCATAATGAGCGCCATAGCCACCACATTCATGGCCACCACGCCGGTGACACCCAGCAGAGTAGCGATACTGACCACCACCCGGGTGCGCGTGTCAAAGCGCATCTCCAGCCACTCGGGGATGGTGTACGCGCCACAGCGCCGGATATACGGACCGGCAAAGACGCCATACGCAATATAGCCGATCACCAGGGGCAGGCTGCCGCCCAGGATCCAGCCGAGAAAACCGTACTGTATGGTCAGGCCGGGAACGATGCTGGTCATGCTGCCGGCGAACGCAATGCCGCAAATGCTGGCAATCCCCGGAATGAGGCTGACCTGCCGGCCGGCCAGCAAAAAGTCGCCGTCGGTACGCACCCAGCGTTTGGCATACCAGCCCAACCCCCAGAGCAGGATAATCAAGGCTAGAACGGAGGCAATGAAGATCGGCATGGTTCGGCTATATTCGCAAGACTAGACGGGCCGCTCGTAGCGTCCGAACACGAGCAGCCCCAGAATCTGGAGGGCATGAATGAGGACCATCAGGCACATGATAAGGACGACAAAATCGGACAGAGTGGCGTAGTGCATATAGAGTTGCGCCTCAAAACCGGCCACACAAACCAGGCAGAGGGCGGTCGGCAGGTTTTTGGTGCGCCCCAGAAAGAGACTGAGCCCCAGGAGGATGAGACAGTCGAAAAACGGACTGCCGATCCAGAAAAAGGCGGTGAAATTCTTCGTATGCAGGCGGCCGTCAAGCTCGACAAAACTCGGAATCGCCAAAAAGAACAGGGCGAAGCCGGCCACGATAATATAGGCCGCTATCATCCGCACCGTCCGCTCTATCATCCGGGCGGCTTTCTCGGGGTCGTTGAGTTCTTCGGGCGATATCCCGCCCAGGAGACGCAGGAGCTTCTCCCCAAGCGCACCGACCGTTTGCGTCTGCACGTCTTTCTGTTGTTGGTGCTCTGTCATCGCAACAGGCTGTACGAACCGATTGCTGGCAAGCTTACGCGGTGTTGCGTTTCAAGGCAAATACCGCCGCAAAACAGATCCTCCCTTTCTTCGTGGTCCGGGACCCGTCACAATAATGAGTAAACGTGCCCTCCAAAGACATGAGAATGCTGGGTACGTTTACTCATTCCACACAGGAGGCGCACGATATGATCCTACACACGTATCGGCCTTGGCTTGCTCTCAGCCTTATCATGATCGGCCTGACGTTTTCGCCACACACGAGAGCCCAAGACGGTCCCTCCGCCATCCCGGAAGGAAGCGGCAGCATTATTCAACCGGTCTCGTGGCAACTGACCGGCGAAAGCGCCACTGCCCTGGTAGAGCAGGTCCGAGCGGTCGTTCAGCAATTCGAGGGCGCCATCCTGGTCAAGGATGAAAAGAATGTCCTCGTTCTTTCCCTGCCCTCGGCACAACTGACCGACCTGCATCAAAAGCTGTCTGCCCTGGGAACGCTGACGAGTCCGCCGGCCACCGATGGACACCAGGCACCGACCACACTGCTGCGACTGATGCTGGAGTAGATGAAGTCCATTGGGTCTATTGGGTCTATGGGGTCTATGGGGTCTATGGGGTCCATTGGGTCTATTGGGTCCATTGGGTCCATTGGGTCTATGGGGTCCGACTCAACAGACTCAATGGACTCAACAGACTCAACAGACCTTATGGACACAGCCGCACGGTCGTGGCTATACTCACGGCACTTTTCCGAACGAGGAGTGTACCATGAGTCTGCGCACACCGGAGCAATATAAAGAGAGCCTGAAAGACGGCCGGGAAGTCTATTATCGCGGCGAAAAGGTTGATGATGTCACCACCCACCCGGTTATCGGGAAAGCCGTCCAGCACGCCTGCATCGACTACCAGATGGCCGAAGACCCGCGCTACCGCGACCTGGCGGTTGTCACCGACCCGCAGACCGGACAGGAGTACTCCCGGTATTATCACCTGCCTCAGAATGCCGAAGATTTGCTCCAGCGCAGCCGCCTGATTGAGGCCAGTACCCGCGAGGGGGCCACGCTGGTCATTTTGATCAAAGAGATCGGAACGGACGCGCTCCTGGCGCTGCATATTGTCGCCGAAGAAATGGCCAAGCATGGCGCGGACCAATACCGCGAGCGGGTCAAAAACTATTATGAGCTGTGTCGGGATAATGACTACGCGGTGGCCGTAGCCCAGAGCGATGTCAAAGGGGACCGCAGCATGGGTCCTCAGGGCCAGGAACATCCGGACTATTATGTGCGCATAGTTGACCGGCGTGACGATGGCATCGTCGTCCGCGGAGCCAAGATCCATACCTCGGTCTCCACCAATACGGACGAGATCATTGTCCTGCCGACCAGGGCGATGCGCGAGGGCGATGAGGACTACGCCGTGGCCTTTGCCGTTCCCGCGGCCACCAAAGGGCTGAAACTCCTGGCCAGTTCCTATGGCGGTTTCCAAAGAAACGATTTTGAGTACCCGATCAGCGCCAAACACAAGATGATGGAGACGCTGACCGTCTTCGACGATGTGTTTGTGCCCTGGGAGCGGGTATTCCTGGCCGGCGAGGTCGCCGCGGCGGGTCTGATGGCCCTGACCTTTGTGAAGTTTCACCGCTTCACCGCGGTTTCGTACAAGCTGCCACTCCTGGAACTCATGGCGGGTGCCTCCCAGGCGATTGCGGAATACAACGGGATTGAGCGAGCCGGCCATATTCGCGAGAAGCTGACCAAGCTGGCCAGTTATCATGCCACCGTTCAGGGGTTGATTCTGGCCGCGGCCCAGCAACACACCGTTGTCCCGCCGGGCATCGCCGTTCCCAACACGCTGATGACCAATGTGGCCAAATATCAGTTTGCCTCCAATTATCATCAGGCCGTCCAGATGGTGCAGGATGTGAGCGGCGGCCTGCTGGTGACCGGGCCGAGCATGGAGGACTGGCGCAGCGAAGCAACCGGCCCCTATGTCGAGAAATATCTGGGCGGCAAGAAAGGCACCTCGACCGAGCACCGACTGCGGCTGATGAACCTGATTTCAGACCTGACCGCGGGGGACTTCGGCGGCTATCAGGAAGTGCTGGCCGTGCACGCCGAGGGCTCCCTCGAAGCCGAAAAGCTCCAGACCTATCGCGAGTACGATTTTGCGGCCGCCGCGGAGTACGCCCGCGAGTTGGCGGGGATTGCCAAATAGTCACCGACCCCGGTCGATCAGTTGTCGATACTCGTCGTGGCGGCCGATCCAGAACCATACAACGTCAGAGCCGTCTTCCACGGCGAGGACGCGGTGACGGATGCCCACTCGGGCGGACCAGAAGCGGCCGACCTTCTTGAAGTGCAGCGACGGGTGGGAGGGGTCCTGCCGGAGGAGTTGGAAGTTTTCATCGGCCAGCTTCCGTGTCTCGACTGGGAGTCCGTTGTAGAACGACCAGAACTTTCGGGTGACGCGATGTCTCACAGGTCGGTACACTGGCCCTCGCGCAGGGCCTGCAACGCCTCCTCCGCCAATGCGTCAAGTCGCCCGGCAGCGACATCACGCTCAAGCTCACGATCCCATATTTCGGCATCGAACTCCGCAAACCAGGCGCGGAATGCGGCGAGTTGTTGGGCCGACAATTGGCTCACGGCCGTCTGGATATCTTGAAGGGTGTCCATGTCCAGAGGCTACCTCTGAAGTCTACGGATGACAAGGCACGAAAGAGGGGATTAGGGGTTCGGGGCTAGGGGTTGGCCCTCCACAGCGCTAATCCGCTTGCCCGAACGTTCGTTCATACCGATCCTTGAACGTTTCGAACAGGGTGAGTTCCTGTGCGGTATACGTCCGGTGGGTCTGGCTGGCGTGGGGGAAATAAAAGCGTAAGACGGCATTCCCCTTTTCGTCATCAAGACTGACAAACACGCTGACGGAATCGTCGTGCCCCGGCGCTTCGGCAAAGCGCACCTTGGTAATGGTGTCGAGGTTGGCATGGATATGCCAACCGCTATACTCGACCGTGGCCCACGAGTCGGCGAAATCGACCCTCCGGACTTTCTCGTCCAGAAACAGTTCGCTGACAACCCCGTCACGTCCGACCGTACAGACCAGCGCGGGCGTGCGCGCCAGATCTTCGAGTAACTGTTTCACGCCGGGGATCATAAGCGCCGCGCCTTTGGGATGGGGCCTACTCCACCGTTACGCTCTTGGCCAGGTTGCGCGGCTGGTCCACGTCGGTCCCGCGATACACGGCCACATGATAGGCCAGGAGTTGGAGCGGAATGCTGAGCAGAATCGGCATGACCAGGTGGTTGGTGGTCGGAACCTGGATAATCTCCCAGGCGATTTCTTCGAGCTCGGGCGAGGGGGCATCGGTCAGGGCGATAATACGGCCGCCGCGCGCCTCGACCTCTTTCATATTGCTGAGCGTCTTCTCGTACACCGGGTCTTTGGGCAGCAGGACGACAACGGGCATCTGCTCGTCGATCAGGGCAATCGGGCCGTGCTTCATCTCCCCGGCCGGATAGCCCTCGGCGTGAATATAGGACAGTTCCTTGAGCTTGAGCGCGCCCTCAAGCGCGATGGGATAGTTGATGCCCCGCCCCAGATACAAAAAGTCGCTGGCATGACCGTATTTCTTGGCGATCTTTTCAATCGCTTTGGTCTTTTTCAGTGTCGCTTGGACCAAGGCGGGTAGGGTGACAATGTCTTCGATGAGTTTCCGGCCGTGGTCGCGGTCGAGGACGCCGCGGCGTTGCCCCAGATGTACCGCCAGAAGATAGAGGGCGGTCAACTGCGTCGTGAACGCCTTGGTTGAGGCCACGCTGATCTCGGGTCCGGCATGGGTATAGACCACCATGTCGGCTTTACGCGCAATGGACGAATCGACCACATTACAGATGGCCAGGGTACTGGCGCCCTTGTCTCTGCCCCCGGCGAGCGCGGCCAGCGTATCCGCGGTCTCGCCCGACTGAGAAACCGCCAGAACCAGGCTGTCGGTATCGAGCCGTGTGGGGCGATAACGGAATTCACTGCCGTAATCGACCTCGGTCGGCAGTCCGGCCAGTTCCTCCAAAAGGAATTTGCCCACCAGACAGGCGTGCCAGGCCGTACCGCACGCAACCAGGGTCGCGCGCTTGACCGTATCGAGTACGGGCAGCCGGTCCGTGAGCTCGCCTAGCGCAATCTCGCCGGATTCCTCAAGGATGCGGCTGCGCATGGTATCGATAATGGCCTGGGGCTGTTCATGGATTTCTTTCAGCAGAAAATGCTTATAGCCGCTCTTCTGGGCCGTGATCGGATCCCAGGTAATGTGGCGCGGCTCGCGTTCAATCGGCCGGCCGGAGAAGTCCGAGATCGAGACACCCCGACGACTCACCTCGGCCATCTCGCCGTCATCCAGGAAGAGCACCCGGCGGGTGTAATCGAGCAGGGCGGGAATATCGGAGGCCACAAAGCTTTCTTCTTCTCCGAGTCCGATCACAATGGGCGTGGCGTTTTTGGCCGTCAGGAGCGTCCCAGGGTCTCGCTCGCTCAGGGCAACCAGGGCGAACGAACCGGAAAGATGCCGCAGGGCGGCCCGGGTCGCCTCGGCGAAGGAGCGGCCCTCTTGCAGGTATCGGTCGATCAGGTGGGCAATGACTTCGGTATCCGTCTCGGAACTGAACGTCCGCCCGTTATCCATGAGTTCGTGGCGCAGCTCAAGATAGTTCTCGATAATGCCGTTGTGGATGACCACCACATCGCCGGCGCGGTGCGGGTGGGCGTTCTCCTCGGACGGCGGCCCGTGGGTCGCCCAGCGGGTATGGCCGATACCAACCGAGCCGGGCAGGGGTTCGGCCTGCAAGAGCTGGTCAAGATTGGCGAGCTTGCCGACCGTCCGCCGGATGGCAATATGGCCGTTTGTGAACGAGGCGATCCCCGCGGAGTCGTAGCCGCGATACTCAAGCCGCTTGAGCCCCTGGAAGAGGAGCGGGGCTGCCTCGCGGTGCCCAACATAGCCCATAATGCCGCACATGGTTGTGTCCTTGGAGTCGGTTGGGTCCTTTGGGTCTATGGAGTCCTTTGGGTCGGGGAGTCTATAGAGTCCTTGGAGTCGGTTGGGTCCTTTGGGTCTATGGAGTCCTTTGGGTCGGGGAGTCTATAGAGTCCTTGGGGTCAGTTGAGTCATTTGAGGCGGTTGGGTTAGGGAGGCTGGGGCTTTTCGTCCGCCCGGTAGTATCCCGAAGGAGGTAGGTGATGAGGCCGCTCGTTAACCGTGCTACGGACTCTGCTTGATTGTAAATTTTTTGAAAGCTGATCTTGTTTGTATAGCCCTGATCAAGAGCAACATAGAGGAGGCTCTGTACCTCGGCGCACGAGCCTTTACTGATAAAGAGAAACTGGGCAAATTCTCTATCGGTTCTCCGCGAAAAGCCCTCGGCGATATTCGACATAACGGACACGGCCGCGGCGGTAATCTGGTCGCGGAAACGATAGTCCCTCCCGGTGTCCTGCGCTTGTCTGGTCATATCGTAGACCTGGGACACCAAGACCCGCGCCGCCTTCCACGCCTCCAAGTCCTCAAACCGCTCTATTTTCATAACCGACCCAACGACCCAATCGACTCAACGACTCAATGACCCAATCGACTCAATGACTCAATCGACCTTCTTCTCTTTGTCGCGTTTGGCTGCGGTCCAGCCTTTCCGTATTTCTTCCTGACGCCGGTTAAAGACCAGGGCGCCCGCGGGCACATCCTGCCGGACTGTGGTTGCGGTGGCAATATACGCGTCGTCGTTGACCGTCAGCGGGGCAACCAGGGTCGTGTCCGAGCCGACCTGGACGCGGTCTCCGATCCTGGTTTGATGCTTGCGGAAGCCGTCGTAGTTGCAGGTGATCGTGCCCGCGCCGATATTGGCCTCGCGCCCGATTTCAGCGTCGCCGATATAGGCCAGATGTTTGGCCTTGGTACGCTCGCCGATGGTGGATTTTTTGACCTCAACGAAATTGCCGATCTCGGCCTGGGGAGCCAGAACGGCCCCGCCCCGCATATGTGAAAACGGCCCGGCCGAGGAGTTGTCGCCGAGCCGGCTGTCGCTGAGCACAACCGAGAAATAGATGCGGACATTATCGCCGATGGTACAGTTCTCAATATAAGTGTTGCCGTCGATCCGGCAGTGCGAGCCGATGACGGTCTTACCCTTGATATGGGTGTTCGGACCAATAACCGTGTCCGGTCCGATGGTCGCTTCCTCACTCAGATAGACCGTCTGCGCGTCCTCAAAGCTGACACCGGCGTCCATCCACTGGCGGCGGAGTTGTTCCTGGCGTGTTGTTTCCATACGAGCAAGCTCCTGTCGAGAATTCACCCCTTCGACTTCGTGACAGTCGGGCGTGAGCACGGCCCGGGTCGGGAGTCCGGCCCGGACGGCCGCGGCCACGATGTCGGTCAGATAGTATTCGCCTTGGGCATTGATGGGTTGGAGGCGGTCGAGCGCGGAAAAGAGAAAGTCGGTCGCAACGCAGTATATCCCGGTGTTGATTTCCCGGACGTTGCGTTCCTGGGCCGAGGCGTCACGCGCCTCCACGATGCGGACTACCTGGCCGTTGGCGTGGCGAATGACACGCCCGTACTGGGCGGGGTCGGCGGGCCGGGCGGTCAGGACCGACAGCGTCGCCCGGTGCGCGTGGTGATCCGCGACAAAGCGCGCCAGCGTCCGGGACGTGAGCAGGGGCACGTCGCCGGAGACAATCAGCATATCTCCCCGAAAGCCGGTAAACTGCTGTGTGGCCGCGCGGACCGCGTCTCCGGTCCCACGCTGCTCTTTTTGAAGCGCAAAGACCACCCCGTCTTCCCGACACGCCTCTTGAACCGCGGCGGCCTGATGACCGACCACGACAACCAGGCGACTGGGGCGGAGACGGTGACAGGTCTGAATGACCCGCGTCAGGAGCGGTTTCCCGGCCAGATGATGCAGCACCTTGGCCCGCTCGGAACGCATGCGCGTCCCCTTGCCCGCAGCCAGAATGATAACGCCCAGGGGTTGTGCCTGGTGTTGGTCCGGTACAGCCACGTCAGCCCGTCCAATCCGAAAGAGGCCTCTGCATACGACCGTCCGTTCCCGCAATCCAACACGCGGCCTTCTTAATCCGCCGTGTGCAGCCGGTCCGGGAGTTGTTCAAACCAGGGCAGGACCAGAGTTTCATTGATGGAATACGTATAGGCGTGTCCCCAGTCGGGCAGCTCGGTATAGCGGATGTGGGCAAAGTCCTGGCCTTCTAAAAATTCGCGGGCCATGCGTGCCGAGGAGACCGGGAAAATAAAATCCTTTGCGCCGTGGACGATAAAGATGGGCAGGGCGGTTGCCTGTTTATAGTCGAGCCAGGGCGGCAGGACCCCGGCAATCGGGGCGATGCCGGCAAACAGCTTGGAGCAACTGATGCCGAGTGCGTACGAAAACGTCCCGCCGTCAGACAGGCCGCTGACCAGAATGCGGCTCGTATTCACCGTATATTCATCCATGACCGTTTCCAGCATGGACAGGATGGAGCGCACATCGAGGCCGGGCTGCTGGATGGACCAGGTCTGGCCCAGGGATTTCGGTGAGAGCAGGATAAAGCCGCGACTCTTGGCCGTCCTGAGCCAGGTCAGCAGATAGTCATCGCCGCGCCCATGGCCGCCATGGAGCGTAATCACCAGGGGCCAGCGTTTGGTGGGATCGTAGTTTTCGGGAACGTATAAGGAATACTCGGCGTGCTTATTGGTCTGCTTGCGGTGCATCACACCGGTCTGGGCAGTATTGTCCGGAGCAGGGGTTTCAAGCTCGGTCCGACGGGAGAAATCATCCGGCAAAAACCAGTACGGCTGAATGGGCGGCAACTCGGCGCGCAGGCCGTACAACAGATATTTGCCCAGCGAGAACGCCCGCCGGCTCTGCATATAGGCGACAATGAAATTATGCGCCGACCCGGTCCGAAAGGACGTATAGGCGTCCTCAAGCTGTTCGAGCGCCTCCAGCCATGTTTTATGGAAGGCGGCCCGTTCCGGGGGGACTTCCAGGTCCTCGTTCTGTGCGTTGAGGGCAGTGAACAGGTCCCCCACCTGTTCGACCAGTTCGGCCTGATGCTGGGGGATTTTTGCCAGGTGAATCTGCTCCTGGAGCGCCTCAAAGGTCCGCAGGAAGCCCAGAATCTGCTCGGCCTGGCGGGTTGTCGTCTGGTGATAGTGGTCCGCAACGCTGTCCATAGTCCGCCTCCCTTAGATATGCGAGGCTAGCAGTTCGGCTTTCGCAGTTGCAAGGGGGAAGGCCGTGTGCCAAGCTGAGGCGGGTATGACAAAGCCTCACCCCCTCCTGCGCGCGCTCCCCTCCGTGGAAAAACTGCTGGCAGCGCCGGCGCTTCAGCCCATCCTGGCACGCTACAATCGAACGTATATCACCGACCTCATTCGTCAGATGTTGGATACGCTGCGCCGGGACATTCTATCCGGCGCCCATACGACACCGCTTGCCGAACACGACCTGGTCGAGCGCATTACAACCCGGCTCCGCAGCGAGGACCGCTCCCCGTTGCGTTCGGTCATCAACGCCACCGGCACGGTGCTGCACACCAACCTCGGACGCGCTCTGCTGGCCCAGGAAGCCATAGACGCCATGGTCCGGGCGGCGTCCACGCCCGTGACGCTCGAATATGACGTGTCCCGGGCCGGTCGCGGCGACCGGGACGACCTGGTCGAGGCCGACCTGACCGCCCTGACCGGCGCAGAGGCGGCCACGGTGGTGAACAATAACGCGGCCGCGGTGCTATTGGCCCTGAACGCGCTGGCGGAAGGGCGGGAAGGGGTAGTCTCGCGCGGGGAGCTGATCGAGATCGGCGGCTCTTTCCGTATCCCCGAGGTCATGCGCAAGAGCGGCGTGGTGCTGCGCGAGGTCGGCACGACCAACCGGACCCATCCGCGCGATTATAGCAGCGCCGTCTCGGACCGGACGGGGGTTCTGCTCAAGGTGCATACCAGCAATTACCGGGTCGTGGGTTTCACCGCCGAGGTCGGCCTGGAAGAACTGGTGGCCCTGGGCAAGGAGCATGGTATCCCGGTCATGGAGGATCTGGGAGCCGGGGCGCTGATCGACCTGGCGCAGTACGGACTGCCGCCGGAACCGGTCGTAGCCGAGCGGATCAGTAAAGGCGCGGACGTGGTCACCTTTAGCGGAGATAAACTCCTCGGCGGCCCGCAGGCCGGGCTCATTGTGGGCCGCAAGGTCTGGGTGGACCAGATCAAAAAGAACCCGCTCAAACGGGCGCTGCGTCTCGACAAGCTGACGCTGGCGGCCCTGAGCGCGACCCTGCGCCTGTACCGTCGCTCACCCCGGTTGCAGCACGACCTGCCCACCCTGCGTTGGCTGACCCGGCCGCTGAACGACATGGAGGCTCTGGCGGCCCGGGCCGTTCCGCTTATCCGGCAGGCGCTCGGCAGTGCCTTCTCGCTGAGCGTCGAGGAGGCAACCGCCCAGATCGGCAGCGGGGCGCTACCGGAGGAGGAACTCCCCAGCACGGTCATTGCCGTTCGGCATGGCGAACTGTCCGCCGAAAAAATCGCCCAGCGTTTCCGGCAGGCCGAGCCGCCCATCCTGGGCCGGATTCACAACGACACGTTCCTGCTCGATCTACGCGGAATTTTTGATCCGCAGGACCTTGTGCCATAGGGCGGGCTCAGTTGTCATCGCCGTACAGTTCCTTCCGGCTCAATGTTCCGTACACAGTCCCGCTTCGCACCCCGAGTTGAATACGACTGTGGCCCTTGGCCTTTGCCCCGGTCAGTTTCCGGGCCATCTCGGCGACTACCTCCAAACCGCGAGCTATCGGTTCAGGGATATCTTTGACATCAATAGTTTCCATATTCTGACCAAGCCGGTCACGGGGAAATGGCGGAGAAGGGATGGAGTCGAACCATCCGCGCAACTTACGCCACGCAACTCGGTTTTGAAGACCGGTACGGCCACCGGGCCGTATCCTTCCCCCCGCCAGCCTCAGCGCTTACCATGGCAGAAGGTGTGAGTCCAGCAATGGCACCTACCAGCAGAGCTGGCCATACAAGGGCCTTGCTGCATTTTACGACCAAAAAACGACGCTTCGGAAAATAGTCTCGACTAAAATACGATCCTATCGATAATAGTCGGCGAATAGGTCGGATTAGCGCCGCGTAATTCGACAAGGACAGGCTGTCGGGTTACTCCTTCGACTAAGCTGACCTACAAGATTCTTTTCTACAGGACGGAAGCCCCGACAGTTATGCCGATTGTGGCCGGCAGGGAACGTGCTCTTCCATCCCCTCTCGGGAGGGGTGATGCACATTAACGTGTTTGGCGGTTCCGCCCTCACCCCAACCCCTCTCCCAGGGGGAGAGGGGCTTTTTTACCCTCGCCCTCTGGGAGAGGGTGGCCCGGAGGGCCGGGTGAGGGTGCGAGCAGACGGCCCGGAGGGGACAATCGACACAATAGGCATCACACGTCTCGGGAGGGGTGGCCCGTAGAGCCTGCCCCGTACTCGATACGGGGGCCGGGGTGGGTCGGGTCCGGTCGGCTCAGGTTCCGTTCTCAAGGGGAGGAAGACAGGGGCCGTGTCCGAAATTGACAGACTCACAAGAAGATTTTATAGCGGAGGACTGAAGGGAGAGGGGCGGGATGGCCGGCCAACCAAATATCCGTAAAAAGATGGATAAAATTCTGCAAAGGTTGGCAACCCTGGAAGCGAACGACAAGGGACTCGCCAAGCAGACCAACTATCTGGCGCAGCTCGTCGTGCTGGCAAAGCAAGACTCTGCCCGCCAACATCAGGAGTCCCAGACGATGTTACGGGACATGGGGCAAATGCTCTTGGAAGTCAGAAAATCCTCGGTCCAGACTGAGTCGATGGTACACGATGTGGGGCAAATGCTCCTGGAAGTCAGAAAAATCTCATCTCGAACCGAGGAACGGGTAGCGGAGATACTCGCGGAGACGCGCCGGCACTGAGTTATGACGGATGCCCGTTTGTGAAAAACGGCAGGGGAGGGAATATGAGAGGACCGAATGGGGCAACGGTCGAAGCCCCTATTGAACTGGTAACCTCTGTTGCCGATCTCCAGTTTCCTCAGAAAATCGACATTCATCTTCAAACATTGATGGACCGGAATACGGAGGGCCACCTGTCGGAATCGGAGCGAGCGGAACTCGAAGCCTTGGTGGAGCTGAGTGAAACGATTTCCCTCCTTCGCGTTCAGGCTCTGCGTGTATTAGGTCGAACGGTGTCATGAAACGTGCATAGGGGAGGACTTGGCGGGGAAAGGATGGAGTCGAACTATCCGCGCAATTTACGCCACGCAATTCGGTTTTGAAGACCGGTACGGCCACCGGGCCGTATCCTTCCCCCGTCAGCCTCAGCGCTTACCATGAGAGCAAAGGTGAGTCCAGCAATGCCCCCTTGGTAGAGTATAGTCGATTCTTCCTGAGTGGGGGTGCTCTCCACATTAAATAAAGTTAAGAAGGTTACAACTTTCCGCATACGACTCCAGGACAGTGCTGAGAGACAGTCATGCCAGTTGAGGCCAAACCCTTGTTCCGCCCTGATGTGCTGCGGAGAGATGTTGCCACGTTTGAATTGCCTGGGCATGTAGAAGCCCTCCGCCCCAAGTTAGCGCATTGGGCTGAACTGATGCGGTCGAAAAAGGTCGATTCCTTCACGGAAAAGGAATTGCTACCTGACTTTCTGACTGACTTTTTCTGTGAATTGCTCGGCTATACGCGACCGGCAGACGGGGGCAACGTCTATACGTTGTCTCGCGAAAAGCACGTGCAGGTAGACGGTAAATTTGCCGACGCTGTACTTGGTCAATTCGGAGATCACTCCGAGCAACCAGTCGTCGCACTAGAAGGGAAAGGCCCAAAAGACCCTTTGGAACGTCCCTATGCAGGACGGCGTATGTCAGCCGTTGATCAAGCCTATCGCTACGCAATCAATCTGCCTTGCGATTGGATCATTGTCACCTCAATGCGGGAAACTCGGCTGTATCACAAGGGCTCAGACCAACACACTTATGAACGCTTTGAAACTGTTCGCCTCAGTGAAGATGAGACCCTGTTTAAGCGCTTCGTCTTTCTGCTCGGCGCGGAGCGAGTCACCCCAAAAACAGGCAGATGCCATCTGTACGCCCTCCTCAAAGACTCAGAAACTATAGAGCGCGAATTAACCAAGGACTTTTATGCTCGCTATGCTGATATGCGCAGAGCTGCGTTTGACCAGTTGCGTTTGAGGAATCCTGAAAGCCCTCCAAATGAAGTCCTCCGCTGTACCCAAAGGCTCCTGGATCGAATCTTGTTTTGCGCTTTCTGTGAAGACCGAAACCTCCTGCCTCCTGAAACAATCAAAAAGGCATTCGAGCACCGCGACCTATATAACCCTCGTCCGGTCTGGGATAATTTTCGCGGGCTGTTCCGTTCCATTGACCAAGGCAACGTGCCTTTGAACATCCCTGCCTACAATGGTGGCTTGTTTGCGCCTGATCCGGTGTTGGATACGGATGGGTTCAACGTCCCAGATGAAGTGTGCAGTTACTTCCGCAATTTAGGAGAGTACGATTATCGTCCCGCCAACGAAATCGCCCTGTATGAAGAGAGTGAGACAGCGGGGCTCATGGTTGATGTGGATATTTTAGGCCATATTTTTGAGCAGTCGATTACCGACCTGGAGCGGCTGCGAGACGAGATGGACGGACAGATAGAGCCGGTCGATACCAAGAAAACAAAGTCACGTCGCAAGACAGAAGGAGCCTTCTACACCCCTGCCTTCATCACTCGCTATATCATCCAGCAGGCATTGGGAGGCGTACTGCGCGACCGCTTTGAGGTCTTGCGTCAACAGCACGAACAAGAAGCAACAGGAACCGCACGGAGCGTCATAGCTGATCCCAACGTGTACGAGTTGGACAAGCTGAATAACCCGCAGCGGGCGACGCTCATTCGTTTTTGGGCTGACTGGCAGAAAGCACTAGGCAGCATTCGTGTGCTTGACCCGGCTTGTGGCAGTGGTGCGTTTTTGATCGAAGCATTCGACCAACTCTACACGGCCTATCAGGCATCTAACGACCGGTTGGAAGAACTGAGCGGCCAGCCCACACTGTTCGATCTCGACCGGCAAATCCTGCAAAACAACTTGTATGGCGTGGACCTCAATGCAGAGGCGGTACAAATCTGTCAACTCAGCTTGTGGGTAAAAACGGCGGCCAGGGGAAAGGTCTTAACCGGCTTGGATAACACGATTTGTCAAGGGAATAGTGTTATTCATGACGGAGACGTTCACCCCAAAGCCTTCAACTGGGAAGCGACGTTTCCAGAGGTGTTCGAGCAAGGCGGCTTTGATGTGGTGATAGGCAATCCACCGTATGTCCGCCAGGAATTGCTGACGCCGTATAAGCCGTATCTCCGGAACGCCTATGAATCCTTTCATGGCATGGCGGATTTGTACGTCTATTTTTACGAGTTGGGTATCCGCGTTTTGAAGCCGGGCGGTCTCCTTTCATTCATTGTCACCAATAAATGGATGAAGGCGGGCTATGGGGAGGCGCTGCGACGCTTCTTCAGTGAGAAGGCTTGGGTCGAGTCTGTGGTGGATTTTGGTCATGCTAAGCAGATTTTCGAGGAAGCGGATGTCTTTCCTTCCATTATTGTTGCTCGGCGACCAGATATTCGTCCAAAGCTTGTTACTACGCGAGTCTGCTCCATCCCGCGTGAGCAACTGCGTATCAACGATTTAAACAGGCAGATTGACGAAGACGGCTTCGACGTTCCTCTTTCGCAAGTTAGCAACAGTCCATGGAGGTTAGAGCCTAGAGAGGTTGAGGATTTAATAGAAAAACTGAAGACGGTTGGGATACCTCTCAGTGAATTTTCTGGCTGTAAACCTCTGTATGGAGTTAAAACGGGCTGCAATGAAGCATTTCTAATTGATACCCCAACACGAAATAGAATACTCACTTCTGACCCAAGAAGTGAAGAAATCATAAAACCCTACCTACGTGGATCAGATATCCATAGATGGTGTCCAGAATGGGACGACACTTGGATGATTTTTACACGTCGAGGGATAGATATCGATCGCTATCCTGCGGTTAAGTCTTACCTTTCAGAATTCCGAGCCCAGCTTGAGCCTAAACCAAAATCTTGGAAAGGAGAAAGATGGCCGGGGCGTAAATCTGGCTCATATTTATGGTACGAAATTCAGGACCCTGTTGCTTACTGGAAAGAATTTGAGAGACCTAAAATCTGTCTACAGATGATTGCATACCATTCGCGGGCCGCCTTTGATGGATCGGGCATGTTCTTCAATAACGCTGCGACCATCCTACCCACAAGCGACTACTGGCTCCTCTGTTGTTTAAATTCCCCTGCAATGTGGTACCTCGCATTTCGGTCGTTCCCTCACAAGAAAGATGAAGCGTTAGCAATGGATATCCCCTACGTTGAGAAAATGCCCATCCCTCAGCCAATGGGTGAGCAACGGGAGCAAGTCGAAAGCTGGGTTGGGCAATTACTCAAAATCACGCAAGCTCAACAAACCACAAGGCAAGATGTTCTGGACTGGTTACAAGTGGAACACGAAATCGAGAAGCCTAATAAAAAACTCCAAACTCCCAGCAATCTAGATTCAGAAAGTTTTGTCGCAGAGGTAAAAAAGCTACGTGGCAAAAAGAACCCGCTCAGCGTCGCCGCCCTCCGAAGCCTTCGAGATGAGTACACTCGGACAATTGAGCCAGCTCGCATTCAAGCTGCCGAAGCATTGAACCTGGAACGTCAAGTCAGTGACTTGGTGAATGAAGCCTACGGGCTCACTCCAGACGAGGTAGCTCTAATGTGGAAGACTGCCCCTCCGCGAATGCCCCTCCCCAAACCCGAGTAAATCTCCCCAAAACGTTGAGAGAAGAGATGCGCTATACTGTAATTCTTGAACCAGAAGGGGAAGGTGGCTTCCATATATGGTGTCCCGCCCTTAAGGGCTGTCATTCGCAGGGTGACACGAAAGAGGAAGCGTTAGACAATACTCAGGAAGCAATCGCTTCCTATCTGGAGAGCTTACGAGATGAAGGCTCACCTCTTCCGGCAGACGTGACAATAGAGGGGAAGCCGGATGAAGCTTGATGTCGTGGACGCTTGTTTTATCGGGATAGCGGCCCGGTCACACGGAAGAATCCAAGCCGGAGAGGGGTTGGTGAGCGAAATGCTCGTGGAATGTGATGAGCATGGCGTAGCACTCCCCGCTCCAGAGGAAACAGCGTTATACCGAGTTTGTAGAGATGGGGAAGCCGATTCCCCACTTACAAAAGAGATGACACTTGAAGCGCACAAAGCACTCATAAACCTTCTGTTGAGAGACCATGAAGAGCGGCGTCGAAGATAAGGCACCGCGATATTTCAATGTAAGCTGCTGATTTTATTGGATTTATGTTCGAGTTCCCCCTATGGTTCAATAAGTTATTGATTTCATTGGATTCAGGCCGGAGACCCCCCCCTATATAGTCTCCGTATGTTTGTTAGAGACTAACAGTGTTTTAAATATAGACTGCCCAAGTAGTATCCGCAGATGCCACACCGCTTCTCTCGTCGGAAGACTTGGCGAAGTTTCGGGCGTGGTTTCTCGAACTTGACCATCAGCTCTGGGACAAAGAGATTGAGGCCGACGCCAGGGCTGGAAAGCTGGACCGCCTCATCAACGAAGCGCGAGTGGAACTCAAGGCGGGAAAGACTCGCGCGCTTTGAGATACCATCCCGGTCGAAGTGGTCCTGATGAGGAAGGCCGCTTCTGGATGAAGCTCCACGTTTCGTCCAACTCCAGCCGCGCGGGCTGAAGATTCCGCATCCGGGCATGATGCAGCCGGTGACGGGCGTCCCCTACCCGCTGGTTGACCCGCATGATCGTGTTCCGACTAAGGAGCGTGACTACTATGCCAAAAAATAACCCCCTCTTCCTTCCAAATCGGAGCTGCGCGCGCTGGCGGCCGGGCCGCTGTCGTTCGACGCCATTGAGGCCCAATATGACGAGGAGACCGCCATCCAGGTCGGGATTCTCCGCGACCCGAACACCCACGAACTGACCGCAGAGGAAGCGGCGCGGCTTCAGCCGGCACGGCGGCGTGGGAAACAGAAGGCGCCGGTGAAGGTGCGGGTGAGCGTGCGCCTTGATGCCGATCTGGTCGCGCAGCTCCGGGCGACCGGCGCGGGCTGGCAGACGCGATTGAATGGGCTGCTGCGCCAGGCGGTGTTTGACAAGAAAGCTGGATGATACCGCGTGGACGATTCGACCAGCCCGGCCCTCTACTGGACCGAATAGGTAAAGTGAAGCGTTAGACAATATCCAGGAAGCAATCGCTGCCTATCTGGAGAGCTTGCCTGTCTCCACGCCATAAGGGGCAGCACCGCCGCACAAACCCTTGTCCGCCCACATGAAACGCGGTAGAACTCAGGCTGGGAGCGGCCCAAATGAAATGCAAGAGGTAGAAGGCAGAAGGAAAAAGGGGAAATTCTTCCTTCCTCCTTCCTGCCTTTTGTCGCTCCCGGCAGTGCGAGGCAAGACATGCGGGTGACAGTGCTCGGCGCGGGCGATGCGTTTTGTAACGGGGGGCGGCGCCATAGCGGCTATCTGGTTGAAGCCCCCGAAGCCTGCTTTCTGCTCGACTGCGGCACGACCACGCTGCTTGCTCTCAAGTCGCTCGGTATTCCGGCGGACCGCATAGATTTTGTGGCTATCAGCCATCTGCACGGCGATCATTTTGGCGGCCTGCCGTTTCTCTTTCTCGAATATATCTATGAAAATCAGCGCTCCCGGCCCCTTACCATCGTCGGGCCGCCGGGCACCGAAGAGCGGGTGCGCACCCTCCACGCCACCATGTACCGCGAGTTGTCGCAACGGCCGTGCTGTTTCGATATCCGCTTCCGGGAGCTGATGCCGGGACAGCAGAAGGCCCTCTTTGGCGTGCAGTTGTTGCCCTTCCGCGTGCCGCACCAGGAGCGGGATATCTCGTTCGGCTATCGGGTCGAAACCGCCGACCGGGCGCTGTTGTATTCCGGCGACTGTGGCTGGAATGAGGACCTGGTCCGGTATTCGCACGGGACCGACCTGTTTATCTGTGAGTGTTGCTATTTTCAGACCGAGACCGCGTTCCATATCAGCTATCCCACGATCCTCCAGGAGCAGCACCGCCTGGGCTGTAGACGCCTGCTGCTCAGCCATATTGGTCGGGAAGTTCTTGAACGGCTGGGCGAGGTCTCGCTGGAATGCGCCCACGACGGCCTGGTGATCGAGGTCTAGTGGAGATTTCTCTTGACGCCATTCACGCCGGTCTCAGGCAGTGCCACTACCTGACGGTGCCCAAAGTCGAGACCGCGCTCTACCTGTCCCTGGTCCTGGAGAAACCGCTGCTTATCGAAGGGCCGGCCGGGGTGGGGAAAACCGAACTGGCCAAAGTCCTGGCCGAGTTGCTCCGGACCGAACTCATCCGCCTGCAATGCTACGAGGGGCTGGATGAAGCGCGCGCCTTATACGAGTGGAACTATCAGAAACAGTTGCTCAGAATTCAGACGGATACGGCCCAGGACCTGGGCTGGGAGGAAAGCTCGGCGCATATTTTTTCCCGCGAGTATCTGCTGGAGCGACCCCTGCTGCGCGCAATCAGTACGCCCCGCAAAGTTGTGCTGCTCATCGACGAAGTGGATAAAGCCGATGAAGAGTTCGAGGCGTTCCTGCTTGAGCTGCTGAGCGATTTTCAGGTGAGTATCCCGGAGCTGGGCACAGTCCGGGCAGTTCAACGACCCGCGGTCATGCTGACCTCCAACCGGGCCAGGGAACTCTCGGAAGCACTCAAACGCCGCTGCCTCCATCTCTATATCGATTTCCCCGGTGTTGAGTTGGAAGCCCGGATTATCGCCCTCAAGGTGCCGGGGGTGGACGAGCAACTGCAACGCCAGGTGGCGCGCTTTGTGAACAGTCTGCGCCGGCTCGAGGTCAAGAAGGCGCCGAGCATAGCCGAAACCCTGGACTGGGCGCGCGCTCTGCTGGCGCTTGGGATACGGGAATTGGACGCGCCGGCCGTCAAATCCACGCTCAATCTGCTGCTGAAATATGAGGACGATATCCGCAAGGCGGAGGGGCGGGTGGGTGATTTCCTGCGCCGGCCTTCGGCCTGATTTCTTTTCCCGAGCAGGCGGTCTCCCCCACGCTAACACCTTGACGCTATTACTGTTTGCCCCTACACTTTCTCCTTTCTCATGTCGATACGCATTCTTGTCTTACACGGCCCGAATCTGAACATGCTGGGTCTGCGTGAGCCCGAAATTTACGGGACGACGACCCTGGCCGACGTGAACGCCCGGATTGCGGCCCTGGCCCAGGAACTCGGCGTCGAGGTCGAGACCTTCCAGTCGAATCACGAGGGGCAATTGGTCGATAAGATCCAGGCCGCCCGCGGACAGTACGCAGCGCTCATCATCAATGCCGGCGCCTATACCCATACGAGTGTTGCCCTGCTGGACGCGATTTTATCTGTGGAGCTCCCGACTATCGAGGTCCACCTCTCGAATCTGTATAAACGTGAAGCGTTTCGCCATCACTCCTATATCGCGCGGGCGGCGGTCGGGCAGATCTGCGGCTTTGGCCTGGACAGCTATCTGCTGGGCCTGCGCGCGGCGGTTGCACTTGTCCGGAAGTAAACCCACCCTCAGATCGGTCAGAACGATGTCAGTGTCCCGCCGGGAGCAGAGCGTGCTATAAAGAGAATTGCCGGGAGGCCATCGAGTAAGGATACCTATGGAGATTGACGATATCCGCAAGCTCATTGAGCTGATGGAAGAAAAGGGCGTGGCCGAGCTGGAAGTCAAAAATCGTGCGGGCGAGGTCCGCCTGGTGCGCGGGGAAGCGGCTTCCGTGCCCGCGACTGTCCGGCCGCAGCCGGCCGCACCTCCGGTCTTGCCTCCGGCAGAGACGACCACCACAGCCCAGGAGCAGGACGGCCTCGACCCCAGCTTGACCATCGTCTCGCCTATGGTCGGGACATTCTATGGTGCGCCCAACCCCGACGCCTCGCCCTTTGTGGCCGTCGGCGGGACGGTGGAAACCGGCGATGTGGTGTGCATTATTGAAGCCATGAAAATGATGAATGAAATAGAGGCGGAGATTCGGGGGCGGGTGCGCCGGGTTTTGGTCGAGAACGGCCAGCCGGTCGAATACGGCCAGGCGCTGTTCCTGCTTGAGCCCGTTTAGGTGGGTCTATTGGGTCTATTGGGTCTATTGGGTCGGTTGAGTCGGTTGGGTCGGTTGGGTCGGTTGAGTCTATTGGGTCTATTGGGTCGGTTGGGTCGGTTGGGTCGGTTGAGTCTATTGGGTCTATTGAGTGGGTTGGGTCTTCATGAAAATCCTGGTCAGAATCCTGCGTAATCACAGAAATCCTGGTCGTGTTTAAGAAAGTACTCATTGCCAATCGGGGCGAGATTGCGGTCCGTATCCTGCGGGCCTGCCGGGCCATGGAGATTGCTACCGTGGCCGTGTACTCGACGGCCGACCGCGATGCCCTGCACGTCCGCCTGGCGGATGAGAGCGTGTGCATCGGGCCGCCGAGTCCGCTCGAAAGCTATCTCAACATTCCCGCGATTGTCAGTGCCGCGCTGGCCTTTGGCGCCGATGCCGTGCATCCCGGCTATGGTTTTTTGTCCGAGAACGGCGATTTTGCCGAGGCGTGTCAGCGCTCGGGCCTGACCTTTATCGGCCCCCGCGTCCGCAACATCCGTCTGATGGGGGATAAACCGCGCGCGCGACGGATCATGGAGCGCGCCGGCGTGCCGGTTTTATCCGGCACCTCGTCCGGGACCACGGATGTCAAAGAAGCCCAGGCGGTGGCGGCCCAGGTCGGTTTTCCCATTCTGATAAAAGCCGCGGGCGGTGGCGGTGGGCGCGGCCTGCGGGTCGTCCAGAATCAGCAGGAACTCTCGACCCTGTTTGCCGTTGCCCAGGAAGAGGGCGAAAACGCGTTTGGGAACGGGACGCTCTACGTCGAGAAATATCTGGAACGCGCCCGTCATATCGAGTTTCAGATCGTGGGCGATCAGCACCGCAACGTCATTCATCTGGGCGAACGTGAGTGTTCGATCCAGCGCCGCTATCAGAAACTCATTGAGGAAGCGCCCTCGCCGGCCCTGACCAAACGTCTGCGCGAACGGATGGGCGCCGTGGCGGTCAAGGCCGCCCGAGCGGTCGGCTATACCAATGTCGGAACGATCGAGTTTCTGCTCGACCCCCAGGGCCACTTCTACTTTATTGAAATGAATACCCGAGTCCAGGTCGAACACCCGGTGACGGAGATGATGACGGGCATAGATGTGGTCCAGGCCGGCATCCGCTCGGCCGGAGGCGAGCCCTTACCCTGGCGTCAGAAGGATATCCGTTTTTCGGGCCACGCCATCGAGTGCCGGGTGGTAGCCGAAGACCCCATCACCATGCTGCCTTCCCCCGGGACGATTCGGACCTATCATCCCCCAGGCGGAATGGGGGTTCGGGTGGAAGCCGGTGTGATGGAAAACAGCACTGTGCCCGTTTACTATGACTCTCTGGTGGCCAAGGTCATTGTGAGCGCTCAGACGCGTGCCGAGGCCGTCCAACGGATGCGTGCCGCCCTGGCGGAATATCGGATCGAGGGCATTAAGACGAATATCCCGCTACACCAGAGAATCCTGCGCGACCGGGATTTTTTAGCCGGCAAGCTGCATACGCGCTATCTGGACACATTTCTGGCCCGCTCGAATAATGGGGCGACTCGCCCGTCTCAGCGCCCCCCGTCCAACCCATCCGAGGTGTCCTCCAAGGAGGTATAGCCATGCGTTTCGGGACTTCTGCCGTCCTTGTGCTGACCGTTTTCTTCTCTCTTGTCTGTCTCAGTATCGTCCCGGGAACGCGCGCCGAGTCCGAGAGCGGCACAACCCCCGACACGGTGGCCTTTATCGGTCCTCGGATGCAGGTTGACAAACCCGTGTTCGATTTTGGACGGGTCGAACAGGGAGACACGGTGACGCATGCGTTTCGGTTTACCAATCAGGGTAACCGGGATTTGCGGGTGCGGTCCGTCAAAACCTCGTGCGGCTGTACCGCCGCAGTGATTGCCGCGGACACTATTCCACCCGGCATGGAGGGCAGCATTCAGGCGACGTTTGACACAAAACGGTTTGCCGGTCAGAAAGCCAAAGACATCCGCGTCCATACCAACGATCCCCTCAGCCCGGTCACGACCCTGAAACTCCGGGGAGAGATAACGACTGAGGTGCAGGTGCAGCCGGCCCAGCTGTATCTGGGACGGCTGCAGCGCGGCTCCCCCGTCACGCGCACGGTCAACGTCCTGTACGATCAAAATAAAACCTTTGAAATCACCCACATCACCAATAGCCATCCGGCGATCAGCGTCCGGGCTGAGGACACGCGGGTCGAGGGCAAAAAAGGCAAGGCGCTTCAGGTGAGTGTCTCCAAAGCCGCGCCGCGCGGCCCGCTCAACGACACCATTACGGTCACCACGACGAGCACGAAAAAGCCGACTATCAGCATTCCGGTTGTGGGGAGTATCGAGGGCGACGTCATTGCACTGCCGTCCCAGGTCTCGTTCGGGGTCGTCCGCCAGGGCGTCGGCGAGATGCGGACGGTGCGCATCAAGAACCGCTCCGCTCAGCCCCTCGGCATCGGACAGGTACGCAGTTCGCTCGCCAGCGTTGTCCCCGAGCTGACCGAGGTCACACCGGGCAAAGAGTTTGAGCTGCGTTTACATATCTCGGGCGACACTGAGCCGGGCAGGATACGCGGCAGCATTGAGGTCATGACCGACCATCCCGAAGAAAAACAGCTCACGATTCCCCTCTTCGGTATTGTCGCTGCCGCGCAGCAGGCCAGCCGCTAACACGTCGTCGTATAAAGAGTAAACATGTCCTCCAACAGACATCAGATGCTGGACATGTCTACTCTTTTGGATGCGGGTCTGCCTCACGCTTCACCCCTGTCGGTTGCCCTTGAGACAACAGCGCGGCACATTACTGCCGAGCCCGCCCAACCCGTCATTCGCCTGGCAGGACTCAAGGGCGCGGCGCCGGCGTTTTTCATAGCCCGCCACCTGCAACAGACCCCGCAGCCGACGCTGTGTGTGCTGCCGTCGGATAAACAGGCCGAGACCTTCGCCGCCGACCTGGGCTTCTTTATCGGGCAGGCCCTCGCCCCGCGGGTGCGCTACTACCCGGCCTGGGACGTGACGGTGGCCGACGGCTTGTCTCCCAACAGCGACGTCATCGCCGCGCAGATCGAGGGGCTGTACGATGTGCTCTCCGTCGCCACACCCATTCTCGTCACCTCGACCTCGGCCTTGCTCCAACGGCTGCTGCCCCAGGAAGAATTCATCACCGCAACCTTTCGGCTGCGCATCGGAGACGAACTCCCGCTGTCCGCTTTCGTCGACTACTGCCTGCAGTGGGGTTACCGGCGCGTCCCGCTCGTTGAGGAAAAAGGTGAAATCAGTGTCCGTGGAGGGATTGTCGATCTCTTCCCGCCGCTCGCCCAGCACCCGCTACGGGTCGAGTTCCTCGGCGACAGCGTTGAGACCATGCGCTCGTTTGACCCGGCCTCGCAGCGCTCGCTCGATACCTGCGAGGAGATCATGGTTCTGCCCATGCGATTTTTTTCGGTCGCGCGTCTCCAGGCAGCCTGGCGCACGATTGAAGAGGCCCTGGATGCGGGCGATATCCCCCACCGGGAACAGCAGCGGATTATCGAGAACCTGAAAAGCGGCTTGCCTTTCCCTGGGGTCGAATTCTTCCTGCCGTACCTCTATCCCGACCTGGAGCACGTCAGCGAGTATCTGCCACGCGGAACGGTCGTGTGGGCCCTGGACCCGGCTGAACAGGAAAGAGCGGCTGCGACGTTTTGGGAACAACTCGAATCCCGGGTGGCCACGGCCCGAGAGGCCGGCCGGTTTGTTCCGCCGCCCGAGCGCTATTATCTGCCGGCGAAACAGGCGGTGGACGGACGCGCCGCCTTCTTAACTGTCGAGGTGCGCGGTTTAGAAACCGTCGAGAAGAGTAAACGTCCCCTCCAACCGGACAAAAAGGCTGGGGACGTTCACTCTTCTGCTGACTGCACTGTCACCTCGACGCTGCATATGGGCCTGAAACCTGGCGCCTCTCCGCCGGGCGCGGAAAAAAGCCTGGCGCCTCTGGTCGCGCGTATTCGGCAGTGGCAGGACGAGCGGCAGCAGGTTTATCTGACGGTTTCGAGTCAAGGCCAGGCCGACCACCTCCAGCATCTCTTGCTCGGCTACGAGTTGGAACTCCCCGTCGAACCGGCGTGGGACGCGCAGGGGGGAAAGAGTAACCGTCCCCTCCAATCAGACAAAAAAGCCGGGACGGTTACTCTTTTGGAGGGTCAACGCCCTCGGACGGCGATTGTGGTCGGCCATCTGTCTCAGGGTTTTGGCCTGCCCGCGGATGGGCTGGTCTTCCTGGCGGAAGAAGAGATCTTCGGCGAGCGCCGCCACCGCCGGCGTTCCCGACCGCGTCCGGTTGCCGACTATCTGACCGGTCTGGGTCAATTGGCCGCCGGCGACTATGTCGTCCACACCGACCACGGTATTGCCCGCTATCACGGGCTCCAGCACCTGAGCGTGGCCGATACCACGGGCGACTATCTCCACCTCGAATATACCGGAGGCGACAAACTCTACGTGCCGGTCGAGCGCATCAATCTGGTCCAGAAGTATGCCGGCGCGGACGGCAAAGAACCCAGTCTGGACCGTTTGGGCGGCCAGACCTGGGAGCGCGTCAAGCGCAAGACGCGGGAAGCCATTCAGGCCATGGCGCGCGAGCTCCTCGAAATTCATGCGGTCCGGGAAAGTGTCGAGCGGCCCGCGCTGGTCACATACACCAGCGACTACGAGGAGTTTGTGGCCCGTTTCCCGTTTGAAGAAACCCGCGGTCAACGGGCCGCCATAGAAGACGTGGAGGCCGACCTGCAAAGCCCCAAACCCATGGATCGCCTGGTCTGCGGCGATGTGGGCTACGGCAAGACCGAGGTTGCGCTGCGGGCGGCCTATCTGGCGGTTGAAAATGGTAAGCAGGTCGCCGTCCTGGTGCCCACCACGGTGCTCGCCCAGCAGCACGCCGAGACCTTCAGCCGACGCTTTGCCGACTCTCCCATCCGGGTCGAATTGCTCAATCGATTCCGCTCGGCCCAGGACGTCAAAGCCGTGGTCCGCGGCTTGGCCGCCGGAACGGTAGACATCGTCATCGGCACCCACCGGCTCTTACAGCGCGACATCGGGTTCAAGGAACTCGGCCTGGTCGTCATCGACGAAGAGCATCGGTTCGGGGTGACGCATAAAGAAAAGATCAAACGACTCCGCCACGAGGTCGATGTCCTGACGCTGTCGGCCACGCCGATCCCGCGTTCGCTCAATATGGGCATGATGGGCCTACGCGACCTGAGCGTGATTGAAACCCCGCCCGTGGATCGCCAGGCCATCCGGACCTATGTGGCCCGCTTTGACGAAGACCTCATCCGCTCGGCGATACTGCAAGAACTCGCCCGGGGCGGCCAGGTCTTTTTTGTCCACAACCGGGTCGAGAGCATTGAAAAAATGGCCGAGCAGTTGCGGGCGCTCGTGCCGGAGGCGGTTCTGGCGGTTGCGCATGGCCAGATGGGGGAACGTGAGCTGGAAACGGTCATGCTGGACTTCATGCACCACCGGGTGAACGTGCTGCTGTGCTCGGCTATTATCGAGTCGGGGCTGGATATCCCGACCGCCAACACGATTATCATTAACCGGGCGGACCGTTTTGGCCTGGCGCAGCTATACCAACTGCGCGGTCGGGTCGGCCGGTCCGCCATGCGCGCCTATGCTTATTTGCTCATTCCGGGGGAGCACACTCTCACTCGGGACGCCCAGCGGCGTTTGGAGGTCCTTCAGGAGCTGGACGACCTGGGCGGGGGATTTCGTTTGGCGGCTCACGATCTGGAGATTCGGGGGGCGGGCAATCTCCTGGGCAAAGAACAGTCCGGCCGCGTCGCGGCGATCGGCTACGAACTCTACGCCGACATGCTGGAAGAGACGGTCCGCGAGCTGCGCGGGGGCGAGATTGAGGTGGCGATTGAGCCCGACATTCATATTGGCCTGCCCGCCTATCTGCCCGAGGCATATATCCCGGATGTCAATCAGCGTCTGGTCTTCTACAAAAAACTGGCCAATGTGCAAGAGCGCAGCGACCTGGAAGACCTTGCCTATGAAATGGAAGACCGTTTTGGCCCCCTGCCCGCATTAGTCCTGGATTTTATTGAAGTCATGGACCTGCGCCGGGTGCTGCGCCACTATTTCGTCACCGCCGTCTATCGTAAGGGCGAGCGCGTCACCCTGCATTTCCACCCCGACTCGCCCATACCGGGCGAACGGCTGGTGGCCTTTATCCAGCGTAATGACCGGGGTGCCCAACTCAGCCCGGACGGTCGTATCTCGTTTTCGCTTGCGCCCCAGGAAGACGTCATGCAGGCGGTCAAGACTCTCTTGCACAGCCTCAGTGAATCATGTTAGCCGGTGAAGCCTGATGAAAGAAACGCAAAAACACAGCATCCTGATCAGTGCCTTGATTTGTGCCGTATGGCTGGGGCCGGCCGCAAGCCAGGCTGAGGTCATTAACCGCATTGTGGCAACCGTCGATAGTACGCCGATTACCTCATACGAGATGCAGGGCTTCCGGGAAGTGGCGGGCGCGAGTCCGATGGCCCCCGCCGGCGGGGCGGCCGGGATGTCGGATAAGGAGGTCTTGGACGCGCTCATCATGCAGAAGTTGGTCAGGAAAGAAGTGGAAAAGCAGGGCATGAAAGCCAAAAAGGCCGATATTGACGGCTATATTGCGCGTATTCAAGCCCAGAGCAATCTCAACGATGAAGAATTTGAAGCCGCCCTGGTTGAGCAGGGTATGACCATGGAGGCATACCGCGAACGGGTTGCGACTGAGGTGGAACAGGCGATGTTAATGAGTCGTGAGATCGGCTCCAGGGTGAATGTCACGCCCGAGGATGTCCAGCGCTACTACGATGAGCATATTGACGAGTACACCCACCCCGCGCAGATCCGTATCCGTCATATTTTCCGTCCGCTCTCGCCTTCCGCGAGCGAAATAGAGGAACAGGAGACGCTTGGGCTTGTGTATCAAGTCCGTCAGCGCGCGCTGGGAGGCGAAAATTTCGGCAATCTGGCAAGCGAGTACTCTCTGGGTCCGGGCGCCGAAAGCGGGGGAGACCTCGGCTATTTTGAGCGCGGACAAATGCCCGAAGGCATCGAACAGGTCGCCTTTTCCCTGGAAAATGGCGATATCAGCCAGCCTTTCCGGACCAATTCCGGGATGCATCTGCTCAAAGTCGAGGACAAACGGAACGCCGGCCTGCAACCCCTGGAGACCGTTTCCGAGGAGATCAAAAACAAGCTGTATAATGAGGCGCTGCGTGATCGCTATGCGCGCTGGTTTAATGAGGATCTGCGCTTCCGTCATCACGTCGACAACTTCCTCGAAGTGTCAGAAGACTTTGGCTCGGGCATCACCGAGACGAGCGTCGCTTTAGATACCGCGGTGGAGGACGTCGCGCCGGACCGTTTGGAGGTCGGAAAGAAAAAGGGCCTCCTCGGCTGGCTCTGGCCGTTCTGAAGCACGCCTCCCCAGAGTGCTCATGCCTATCAAGCCTCTTCTTGGGGTGACCATGGGCGATCCCACAGGGGTCGGGCCGGAGGTCATACTGAAGGCTCTCCAGTCACCGCCGCCCGGCTGTCGGGTCATCGTCCTTGGTGATCTGGCGGTTTTACACGAGACGGCGGCCCGTCTGGCGTCTCCCCTTCACCCGTATCAATGGCAGTCTGGCGATACCCCGCCAACCGACGCGCGGCAACTCCCCGTTCTGGCTCTTTCCCAGCTCGCGCCGGCCGAACGTGTACCCGGCCAGCCCACTCGCGCCGGCGGAGACGCCTCCTATCGCTATGTGGAAAACGGCGTGCGTCTCACCCTGGACGGGACCCTGGACGGGCTGGTCACCGCCCCGATCAGCAAAGCTCTGTGGCAGGCGACCGGCCATGCCTACCCCGGCCATACCGAACTCCTGGCCGCGCTAACGGACACGGCCGAGGTACGGATGATGCTGGACGGGTCGCCCCCCCCGGGGGGCCGCCCTGAGCCTGTCGAAGGGCGAGGGGGCAAAAAGCAGCTGCGGGTGATTCTGGTGACCACGCATATGCCTCTGGCCCAGGTTCCGCACGCCCTGTCGTGTGAACGGATTGAGAAGACCATCACGGTTGCCGCGACGCATTTACGCCGTTTTTACGGTCTGCCCCAGCCACGCCTGGCCGTCGCCGGACTCAATCCCCACGCCGGAGAAGCGGGCGCGTTCGGCGATGAGGAACAACGACTGATTCAACCGGCTGTCGAGCGGGCGCGTGGCGCGGGCTGCAATGTTGTCGGGCCGCTGCCCGCGGATACGGTATTTGTGCGGGCGGTGCGGGGCGAATTCGATGCCGTGATCTGCCAGTATCACGACCAAGCCCTCATCCCGCTCAAACTGTTGTCCTGGGAAGACGGGGTCAACGTTACGCTGGGTCTGCCGATCATTCGCACCTCACCCGACCACGGTACGGCGTTTGATATTGCCGGCCATAACAAAGCCAGTCCGAACAGCATGCAGGCGGCTCTCAGGCTGGCAGCGGAAATGACGCAGCGGAATCGGACGGCCCGGTAGAGATGCGATTCCCATGAATAGACTCTCGCAGAACTCGCTAGTGCCGTTTGGCGGGGGAGCTACCCACCCCGGCCTTCGGCCACCCCTCCCAAGAGGGGAGCAAAAGAAAATCCCCTCCTTGGAGGGGTGGCCCGTAGGGCCGGGGTGGGTTCTGCCGGCTCCGGTGCTCTCCGACCCCATGGGTGACTTACGACCTTCAACGTGGGCCAACCCCTTCTCTTCTCGCCCTGAGGCCGCAGCCGGGTCGTGACTGGGGAAAGCGTCGGCATGACCACACTCGCACGGATCGGTGAGCGGCTGAGCCAGGGCTATGGAGAGCCGGGGCGGCACGCCCACGAGCGTCTCCAGAGTTGGCTGGCGGGTGAGGTGCCGTACGCCTATCCCGAGGTGCTGGCCCGGCATCTCGATGCAGACCATCTGGCCCTGGTGTTTGACGCCTTCTGGCAGGTTCTGCCATTTGGGACGGGCGGCCGCCGCGGACGGGTCGGCTACGGGCCGAACCGCATGAATCCGACAACGGTGGCCATGGCCGTCCAGGGGCACTGTCAATACCTCGCGTCAGTGTTTCCGAACCGGACCGATTTGGCTGTGGTGGTGGCCAACGATGTCCGGGTATTTCATGACTTGGCCGGGGTGTACGGCTTTCTGGGCAACACCCATCCCCTCCTGGGCGTGTCGTCCCGCTCGCTGGGCAAACTGGCGTGTGAGATTTACGCCGGGAACGGCATTGTTGCCTATTTCGCCGAGCCGGCAAACGATATGGCCGTGCTGACCACGCCGGAGCTGTCCTATCTGATCGGTCAACTGGGCGCTGTCGGCGGCATTAATCTGTCCGCCTCGCATAATCCACCTGACGATAACGGCCTCAAGGTGTATGACCAGTATGGTAGCCAACCGGTTGCCCCGGACGACCAGCGGCTGGTTGACATCATGGCGCGGGCCACGGACATCCACTCCATTCCCTTTGTCCAGGCCCTGAGCCGGAACCTGGTTCGCCCCATCCCCCACCAGTTGCATGAGGCATACATCCAGACCTATGTACGGCTCTACGGTCGGATTCATACCCCGCTGCCGGCCCATCCGGTCGTATTTACTCCTTTGAGCGGCTGTGGGCTGCTGACGGTTGGCGCGCTGCTGGACCGTCTCGGTTTCCCGGTGCAGACCCCGCCCGACCAGGGCCCGGACGGGACGTTTGCGGCCATTCCTTTCCGGGTGCCCAACCCTGAAGTCCCACAGGCGACGGAGCCGGCAAAAGCCTTTGCCGACAAACACGGGATTGGCCTGGTCCTCTCCAGCGACCCGGACGCGGACAGAGTCGGGCTTGAGGTCAAACTGCCCGACGGGAGCTGGTATCATTTTGACGGCAATCAGCTTGCCGCCGTGCTGTGCTATTTCCTGATGCTGGACCCCCGAGGTCCGCAGCGCAGGGGGCTGGTCATTGAGACTTTGGTGACAACCCGGCTGCTGGGCAAGATTGTGGCTCAGGCGGGCGATTCCTGGATTGTGGACGACCTGCTCGTCGGCTTCAAATATGTGGCGGCTGTCCTGAAAGCCTTGGATCAGACCGGAACCTATGGCGACGTTCGGTGTGCGCCCGAGCAACTGGTCTTGGCGGTCGAGGAAAGCCATGGCGGCATGCTCATCCCGCACATCAAAGATAAGGACGCCGCGCCGGCCTGCCTGTACTTCGCCACTCTCTACCAACAGCTCCGCCAAGAGGAGAAAACACTGCTCGACTACTATATTCATATTTTGGAAGAGTTGGGCGGCTATGCGGATGTCAATCGCTCCATCATGATGAGCGGAGCCGCGGGGGTGTTACGCCGCGACCGGCTGATGCGTTCTCTGCGCGATACACCCCCGCGGCAGCTTGGCGGGTTTGCCGTCACGGAGATGATCGATTACTGGGACGAGACACGTTTCGGAGCCTTTGTGAGTGAAACCGATAAGCTTCCCCGGAATGTCCTGCGGATCGTAACAGACGGCTGTGTGACGATCATCCGGCCGTCAGGCACAGAGCCGAAACTCAAATTCTACTGCCAGTTGCTGCCCCACGGCGCAGACACCGCCCTCAGTGGGCGGGCGCTTCTGGATACCGTCCGGACCAGGGCCGAGGCCGTGGCTGGACAGGTCTATAACGATCTCCTTGCCCGGCTCGACTGTCGCTTGAGTGAGGCGGGTCTTCTCATGTCCGATATTATCGACCTCGACCACAAATATACTTTCGATACCACCACGATCGCTCAGTTGCGGCAGGCGTTTCTATCCCGGTCGTTGCTGGGTCTGGATGACACGCTCGCCTGGCTGCGAGCGGAAACGGCTGGAATGACGCCAGGGGCAGACCCCTTACCCGCCCTGAAAGCACCGCTCGCCATGCTGGGCGAGCAGTGGCAGACCGAGGGGCTTGCGAGCCCGGCCCTGGAAGCGCTACGGCAGTGGACCCGGATTGAGTCTATTGAGTCTATTGAGTCTATTGAGTCTATGAGACCCAACGGACCCCAGAGACCCTAAAGACCCAACGGACCCTAAAGACCCAACGGACATGACCATGACCATGACCATGCGACGCAGAGTAAGCGTGATTGGCGGCGGGACCGGGTCGTTCAACGTCCTGTCGGGTCTGCGCGCGGATGCCGACCTGTGGGTCCAATCCATCGTGACCATGATGGATTCGGGCGGTGACTCGGGGCGACTCCGGGATGAATTCGGGGTGCTGCCACCCGGCGATATGCGTCGCTGTCTGGTCGCCCTGTCGGAAGAGAGTCAACTCTTGCGCGATCTGTTTTCTTTTCGATTTGTGGACGCGCCTCTGGAGGGTCGGAGCTTTGGTAATCTTTTTTTCCTCGCCCTGACAAAAATTCTGGACTCCGAGAAGCAGGCGATTGAAGCGATCAGCCGGATACTCAAAATACGCGGCCGCGTTTTGGCCGTGACCTGGGATCACGCCCATCTGTGTGCGGAGCTGGCGGACGGCACCCTGGTTGAGGGAGAAGCAAATATTGACGTGCCCAAACATGACCCGGCCATCCCGATCCGGCGGGTGTATCTGACGCCCGCGGCGCGGGCCAACCCCGAAGCCGTCCGGGCTCTACAGGAGAGCGATTTCATTATCTTTGCGCCGGGGAATTTATACACCTCAACCATTCCCAATCTCCTGGTCAGTGGCATGCCGGAAGCGCTCCAAAGCGCGCGTGCACCGGTCGTTTACATTCTCAACCTGATGACCCGTCATGGCGAAACCGACGGCTATTCCGCCTCTCAGCATGTGGCAAAGCTGGCCGAGTATGCGGGCCGGACGCCTGATGCAGTGGTTGTCCACCGGGGTGAGGTCCCTACCGTACTGGCACGCAGATATCAGGAAGAGCAGGCCGCGCAGGTCAGGCTCGATACTGAGGCGCTGTATGACCTGGGGGTAAAAGTGGTGAAATTCGGGAATGTCATGTCGGCCCACTCTCTGGTGCGGCACGACCCGGCCCGGACGGCGCGTGTGGTGGGCGAACTGTTTGAAGAGTTGGGCGCAGGCGGGCGCTGGTAACGCGACCGGACGCGGTGAAAGATGAGCGAAACGCAGACAGGTGATCGGATCAGGCAGCTCGTACGCGCTGCGGATCGGATGGCCATGGATCAGTATGGTCGGAGTCCGGGTTCGCTCAAACCCGACGGCTCGTGGGTCACGCCTGCGGACGTCGCAATCGAGGGCTTTCTGCGCCGCGAGCTGACGGCACTTTTTCACGGAGACGTAGGTATTTTCGGGGAAGAGCAGGGCTGGTCCGGAGACCGCCGAGCTTCGTATATTGCCATACTCGATCCGATTGACGGCACGGCGGCCTTCCGCAGCCGCATTCCCGTGTGGGGTATTTCCCTGGCGGTGTTCAAGCAACAAGCGAAGACCGACCTGTGGGAACCGCTCGCCGGCATTTTCAGTATGCCGGCGGCCAAGCATGTTTTTTTGAGTGCTCAGGGTAAGAGCGCCGAGTGGAATGCCGCCCCGCTCGCCATCCCGCCCGTACAACCGGACATCAGAAAATCCGACTATCTCGGAGTCTCATCGGACGCACAGCACTGGGACCTCCGTCGCTATCCCGGCAAGCTTCGGAGCTTCGGCGTTTCCGGCTACGAGGTCATTCTGGTCGCCACCGGCGCCCTCCAGGCCAGCTTTCTCACCCGTTTCCACTTTTACGATATTGCAGCGGCAGCAATGGTGTTATGGCAGGCCGGCGGGGGGCTATATCGCCTCTCCGGCGAGCCGGTGACGCCAACCGAAATGGTACGGAAGACGAGAGACCAACCGGAGGCGTCGGAAGCACCCGTTATCGCCTGTCACCCGACTCACCTCGAAGCGCTGTTGGAGATGAACTTCCGGTCCCTGTGACGGGATATTTCCCCTCGCAACTCGACTCAGCTCAGAGCGGGGCAGACCGTCGGGTCTGCCCCTGTGAAAATCTAGGCGCTGGCGGCGACCAGCTCGGCCTGCTCCTTGGGGAGTTGGAAGGCGGGGTCGGTCTGAAGCACGGGTAGGACTTTCTCGGCAAAGAGCTGAAAGCTGCGATTCAGTTTCGGCGCCGGCAGGCCGCCGAAAGCAAACGTGCCGACCATGTGGTCGAGCGCGACCGTCTCGTGGATATAGCGGATTTTTTCGAGCACCTGGTCCGGCGTGCCGGCCGCGTGCAGGCTGCGGAAGAACTCGATCGCCTTGACCTTGGCCTCTGCGTCCGCGTTGAGCTTGGCATAGGTTTTGGCCATTTTGCCGTAGAACTCGTAGCCCTTGACGCTTTTCAGCTTGCCCGAGGAAAAGCCGTAGTGATTTTCAATGGAGTCAAACAGCGTGCCCATATAATGCTGGGCCAGGTCCTCGGCTTCGGTGGCATCGTCAGAAACCAGGACGTTGAACAAGCCAATGGGCGGACGGGGCGTGATGTTGTTGGCCAGGGCGGTCTCGCAGTAGCGCTGATAGTCCGTGGCCGTATCTTCCCAACTGCGCTGGGCAATGATCAACACCCCAAAGCCCATCTTGGCCATGATATCAGCCGACTCCGGGCTGACCGACGAGGCATAGAAGCGGGTCTCGGGATTGGAGAGGGGCCGCGGGCGGACCTGAATATCCGGAATCTGATAATACTTGCCCTCGTACGAAAAACTGTCCTGGGTCAGACCCAGACGGATGATGTCGGCGCATTCGACAAAACGCTCGCGCGACTCGTCCATGGGAATCCGGAAGCCGGCGTATTCGACCGTGGCTGCGCCGCGCCCGAAGCCGAAGATCGTGCGGCCGCCGGACACCAGGTCGAGCAGGGCGATTTTCTCGGCGATTTCGACCGGATCGTGCCAGGGCAGCACGATGACCGCGGTGCCGAGCTGAATCTTTTTGGTGCGACCGGCCATATAGGACAACAACTGACATGGGTCGGGCGACATCACATAGCCGGTGAAATGGTGGTCCAGACTCCACAGCGAGTCAAAGCCGTAGTCTTCCGCCTTATCCGCCAGCGACAGCTCTTCCTGATAGGTTTGTAGGTCCGGCTTGCCGTCAAAACTGGTCAACTGCATGATTGTACCGACTTTCATGGTTCCTCCTTTTTTCTCTCCTGAGTTTTTCTCCGCGCACGATGAAGCGCCTATTGTAGAAGAGCGGGGCCGATTACACAAACGGTCAAATAATGTAGACGCATGCGTCGCCCCTACGTCTGCGCCTTTGAAAATTCTCCGTCTTTCTGGTACAGCGTCGGGTCGAATACTACACAAGGGAGATATATGACAACCGACTCCTTACTCATTGACTGTGACGGACATATCCTTGAACCGCCCGATCTGTGGGAAAGCTATCTTGATCCTGCCTATCGTGACCGGGCGCTGCGTCTCCGCGTGGACCCGGACGACGGCTACGAATACCTGGAGATTGACACCCGGCGGGCCAAGCTCACCCGGCCGGGCACGTTGGGCACCCTGGGCGGCATGGGCAAGCAGGTAGACGAGGCCACTCAACTGCGCCAACGGGCCATGCGGGGCGAGATACGGCCCGAAGAGGTGCGGGCGATCCGACCGGGGCCGGAACTGACCTATGTCAAGGGCGCAGCCTTCGGCACCATGGATATGAAAGAGCGGGTGGAACTGCTCGACCGCGAGCGTATGGACAAGGCCATCCTCTACCCGACCCTCGGGCTGCTGTGGGAGGCTGAACTGCTCGACCCCGAACTGTCCGCGGCGTATTGTCGGGCGTATAATCGCTGGATTGCCGACTTCTGCCGGGACTCGGGCGGCCGGCTGGTGCCCATTGCTCATGTGTCGCTCGGCGACCCCCAGGAAGCCGCCCGCGAAATCGAACGCGCCGTCGCGGACGGCTGTAAAGGAGTATTTGTCAGCCCGTTTACGATTTCACGTATCCCCCACGGCGACCCCCGCCACGATATTGTCTTTGCCACGGCTCAGGACTGCGACATCCCGTTTGCCATTCATCCCACGTTTGAGCCACCCGAGTGGGGCATCCACCAGCGCTACGACAAATTCGGCTGGGCCATGTGGTATGTGGACCTGTTCGCCGGCCAGGGTGTGCAGCATGCCTTTGGTACCTTGTTTCAATGCGGCGTGTTTGAACGCTTCCCGCGTTTGCGGGTTGTCGTTCTGGAATCGCAGGCCGGCTGGATCGGTTATTTTCTCGACCGGGCGGACGCCATCTTCGAGGGCACGACACTTAGCGCGACGGTGCGTCTCAAGGAAAAGCCGTCGTACTACTTTAAGCGGCAGTGTTATATTTCCGCGGACCCCGAAGAGCGCACGATCGCCTCCCTGACCGATCTGGTCGGTGCGGACAAGTTCTTTTGGGCGAGCGACTACCCTCACCCGGACCACCCGGCGAACTACCTCGAAGAACTACAGGAAATGGTCGCGCCGATGAACGAAGCCGCCCGTTGCGGCATCCTGGGAGAAAACGTCGCCCGCGCCTACCAACTCGACTGAACGGTGCGGTTCGTAGGGGCAATTCATGAATTGCCCCTACACCTTAGATTCGATACTCGAAGCCCACGTAGTAGAACGCGCCGTTGAAGCCGAACGGGGCCGAGCGGCGCGAATAGCGGAACACTCCTGGCGAGTCCACGATGGTGTTGCCGTCCGTGTCTATGATCGTACCGCCCCGCGACTGGCCGATGCGGTTTCTTTCGGGCTGGACGTCGAACAGATTGTTCGCCCCGGCTTTGAGAATCCCGAACCTGCCCAGGTTATAGCTGAGCTGAATATCGGTCAGCCATTTGGCATTGTAATTCTGGATAAAGTTTCCTCCACCCTCATGCACTTTGTACTGGCCGTAACGGTGCAACGAGATTGAAACCGCGAACTGCTCCAGGCGATACACCCCGTTCAGCAGGAAGTGACTCTTGGGCTGCCAGCCCTCCAGAATGCCACGGTCAGTGGCAGTGAAGAGCGAGGAGGGCAGGCCGGACGGCAGGTTGACCTTGCGAATCTCGGTCTTGCTCATAGAGCCGACCGCCTTGAGGGTCAGGTCGCCCAGCGGCATATACGGCACGTTCCAGACACCCACGAAGTCGAAGCCCTGGGTGCGGGTATCCGCCGCGTTCATAAAAAACTGTCCGCTACTGACACCTTGAGCGATGAGCGAATCGGCCACACTGCTCGGCACCCCGGCTCCCGTCGGCGTGACATTACCGCTCAGGATGATGCGGTCTTCGACCTCGATATGGTAGAAATCCGTGGTAAGCGAAAACGACGGGACGGGCTGGAAGACGAAGCCGGCGCTGAGGTTGATCGAGGTCTCCTCTTCCAGTTCGGGAATGCCAATCGCCTCGGCGATTCGGCTGTCATTCCGAAATGTGCCGCGCTCCTCGGCCAGGGTTACGCCGGTCTGTGGGTCGGTCACGAACTGCGTGCTGGTATTGTTGAAATAGAGCTGCTGCATGGACGGGGCGCGAAAGCCGCTGCTCGCCGAGCCGCGCAGCGAGAACCAGTCGGTCAAGTCCCATTTACCGGCGACTTTACCGTTGACGGTATTGCCGAAGTCGCTGTAGTGCTCGTAGCGCGCGGCCGGACTGACCATCAACCAGTCGGTCAGATACAGCTCGGAGTCCGCATACAGGGCAAAGGCGTGGCGGGTCTCGTCCACCTCATTCGCGGGCTTGAAGCCGGGGAAGACCTGGATGCCGGCCGAGCCGCCGCCGCTCCCGTCATAGTCCGCGTACGAATATTCCTCGCCGGCGACGATTTCGTACTGATCGCGCTTATACTCCCCGCCCCAGGCCAGAAACATATTGTTGTTCGCCGTCAGAGTGAAGTCCAGGTTCACGGTGGTCAGATAGAGTTGCAGGCTGCCGGCGTCTGCGGACGAGTCGGGTGCACCGGAGGCGTCCAGGCCCGGAAAGACCGGATTGCCGGCGCCGTCAAGAAAGGGTGCGTTCTGGCCGAGACTCCGATTGACCCACGAGGCATTATGAGAGTTGAGGATGTGAAAGCCAAAATCGTTGCCGCCGTGGACCACGCTGAGGTCGGCGGTGATGCCGTTATCGAACCGCTTGCTGAGGCCACCCCCGCCGGCGTAGTCCCACACCGTGGTCTCAATGTGCGGCAGAAACCCATCCGGATACTGCGACCCCTGGGGGAAGAGCCCTTCGAGGTAGGGATTCCGGCCAAACTGATTGGCTCGACGATAGAAGCCGCCGCTCTCGTTCTCCGCCCGTGAGAAGTTGGCAAAGGCGTAGACCTCGGCGTCCTTCCACAGCGCATCGATGGGCTTCTCGAAGTTCAGTGCTCCGCTGACCTGCTCCAGTTCGGAATCCCCGATCCGGAAGCGGCGCCGGTCGAAATTCCGCTCCTTGTCGCCTGGGTCTTGCAACAGGACGGTGGCACCCTCTTTATGGGTTTTGAGCAGGGAGGTCTGACGGGCCGGGTCGAGTTGGTCTGCCGTACACGAGCCCAGCGGACAGGTCACACTGTCGGGATACTGCACCGCCCCTTGCCGACCGGCACGGTTCGTCCGGTCGCGATCCATGAACTCGACCGCCACGTGGACTACGCCGTCGTCGCCAACCTGGAAACCCTTGTTGATCCGCGCGGTGAAGCGGTCGCCGTCGCCGTGGGAGTACTGACCCCATTGGGTCTGAATCGAGCCTTCCAGATCATTTTTGAGCACGATGTTAATGACGCCGGCGACCGCGTCGGAACCGTACTGGGCGGACGCGCCGTCGCGCAGCACCTCAATACGCTCGACCGCGCCGACCGGAATGGCATTCAGGTCGGTGCCCGCAGTGCCGCGACCAACCGAGGTATTGACATGAATCAGGGCGCTGCCGTGCCGGCGCCGTCCGTTTACCAGGACCAGCACCTGGTCCGGGCCCATGCCGCGCAGGGTGGCGGGCCGGACCGAATCCGTCCCGTCACTAATGGTTGAGCTGGAAAAATTGAACGAGGGAATCAAGGTCTGAATGACCCGACCCATTTCCGTCTCACCAGTCTGGAGGATGTCTTCGGCGCGCACTACATCGACCGGTACGGGAGAATCCACCACGCTACGCCCTTCGGCCCTCGACCCGACCACGACCAGTTCATCAAGCAGATAGAGCGTAGACGGGTCGGGACTACTAGCCTCTTCCGGTGCGTTTTCGCTGTCTGACGCCTGGCCGAACGATGTGCCAGGCAGGAACAGAACCATCGCAATTGCTACAAGTATACCTCTTCTCTTCATAATCTCTCCTCTCCTTACATTACGCAGTCTTTGTCGGGTAATGTCCCAGTTTGAAAATGCTGTCCGGCAAAAATGGGGCGGTCCCTTCTCCCTCCCTTCCTCTCGGCTATCGTGGCCTCCTCGTCGGCTCCCGGGCACAGCGCGGACGCGTGCACGGAAGCCAACTTCCCCCCTAACATGACTACCAAGCGGCTGTCCCTAGTAAAATTATGAGGGTGGGCGCCCGCGCTCCGGCAGGTCTGGGTGACCCCGTTAGTGCTGAAATGCGTTCCATATGTATGATAACTATAATGCGTGTCGTCTGTATGATAATTGTGCAAGGGGGAGTGTCAGTATCGCAGGCTGTCCCGGGACCGGTTGAAAGGAGAAGGTATGGCCAACCACGATATCAAAGACGCCGTTCGGGACATTGAGTGTCCGGTATTTGAGAGCCCGGCGTTCACTACACCCCCCACTGAAAGACGCTGAGGTGCGGCACGATCTGTAGTTTTTCCTGCCGTCCATGGACTGACTCATGGCTAACACCGAAATCTCCCAACACCCCTCTATTATGGCTCCTCCGGGGACGTGGCTCCGTCTCTTATGGGAAAATGGCGGAGTGGCCCCGGCCTACTGGGGAAAAGTCGCCCGCATTCTGCTGGTCACCTCCCTGGCCAGCCCTCTGCGCCTCGCCGAGTGGTTAGGCTATGGCAGACAAGTCGCCCAAACGAAGATCGACAAGCAGCCGCTCTTCATCCTGGGGTTTGCCCGTAGCGGGACGACGCATTTGCACAACCTGTTGCAGCACGACCCCCGGTACGGGGTGGTCTCGACCTTTCAGACGGTTGTGCCGACCTTCTTTCTGATTGGGCGTGGCTGGCTGAAACGCCAGATGGCCAAGTCCCTGCCGGCCACCAGACCGATGGACAATGTGCGGGTATCCCTTGATGCGCCCATGGAAGAGGAAGTGGCGGTGAGCAATACCTGTGCGCTGTCCCTGTACCACCATCTGTCGTTCCCGCAGCGGGCGCGGGGGTATTGGGACAAATATCTCACGATGCAGGGGCTCACGCAGCAAGAACTGGCGCGCTGGGAGCGAGCCTATCTGGACATCCTGCGCAAAGCGACCCTCGATAACGGTGGGCGGCCTCTGGTGTTGAAGAGTCCGAACAATACCGGTCGGATTCCGCATCTGCTCCGTCTCTTTCCCGAAGCGAAATTCATCCATATCGTCCGCAATCCCTACGTCGTGTACCAATCGATGTGGCACATGTATCAGGCGACTTTGCCTCTGTTTCAGCTCCAGAAGATGCCGGTGGAAGACATGGAAGAGCATATTCTGTCCTCCTATAAGATGACAATGCAGCACTACCTGCACGATCGGGCCTTGATTCCAAAGGGGAACCTGACGGAAGTGCGCTATGAAGATCTCGAACAGCAGCCGCTGGTCGAACTGGAACGCCTCTACGCCGAGTTGGCCTTGCCGGGCTGGGAAGAGGCCAAAGGTCCCATACGCGACTATCTTCATACCCTCTCCGGTTATCAGAAAAATCGTTTACAGCTTGCCCCCGCCGCTATTGAGCGCATCAAAGAGGAGTGGAAGTTCACGCTCGATATCTGGCCGTACCAGCCATCCGCCTGAGCCCGCAAACAAGACAAGAGACAAGGAGCCACAGACATGCTGCGGTTTGCCGAAGAAATCGTTCTCCTGCTGCTCGACGAAGAGCGAGGCGCTCTCATCTCCTCCCTTCAGCCACACTCGTTGGATATTATCCTGGCTGGTGCCGTGTTGATGGATTTGGCTCTTGAAGGCCGCATTGATACCGACCTCACCCAGCTCAGTGTGGTTGATTCGACGCCGCTGGACGACAATTTGCTTGATCCGACACTGGCCGACATCGCACAATCAGCCGAGACACGCGCCATCAGCTTCTGGCTCGCCCGCATCGCAGAGCGGGGGGGCGAAATCCGCGATCAGACGATCACTCGCCTCATCACGCGCGGTATTCTCGAAGCCGAGGGCGACGCCCTGATCTTCTTGACACGTCCGGTGTCACGCTCGCGCCGCTATCCGAGCATTGATGGCAATGTCAGAGAGGAAGTCAAACTCCGCATTATGCGGGTATTGTTCAGCGAGGAGATTCCCGACCCACGCGATATCGTGCTGATCTGTCTGGCGGATGCCTGCGGTATTTTCGAGAGCATCCTGTCCAAGTCGGAACGGGCCGAGGTGCAGGAACGGATCGAGGTGGTGCGGAAACTGGATCTGATCGGGCAGGCGGTCACACAGGCGATCCGGGAACTGGAGCCATCCCCGACACCGGCTCCTCCCCCTCGGCGACACAGGGATATCCCACAGGCACCGGGGCTTCCACTTATTGGTAATGTCTTCACCATGGTGAGCGATCTTCAGGGATTTCTGGTACAACACTACCGCACATTAGGCTCGATCTTTCGCGTCCGAGCTTTCAATACTCACTTTACCGTTCTCGTCGGCCCAGAGGCGAATCGTTTTGTGGCACAGGACAAGCGGTATCTCCGCAATTATGAATCGTGGCTCCCTCTCAATGCAGACTTGGGCATGACCCACCTGCTCATTGGCATGGACGGTTCCGAACACACCCGGATGCGCCGAGCGCATGCGGATTACTTTTCGCGTAAGCTGCTTGAACATCGTACGGACGAGGCGGTTCACATCATGCGGCATGAGATGGCCGAGTGGTCGTCGGACCAAGCGATTCCGGTTCAATATGCCTTTCAGCGTATTGTGACCAGGCAATTGGGGGAGCTGATTACCAACACGGATGCAACGGCATACTTAGATGACCTCATCTTCTTCTTCCAGGCGATCATGAGACTCTACTTCTCCCGGCAGTTGCCCCGATGGGTGAAATATCTGCCCCGTTTTCGGCGTACCCGCAAACGGGTGGAGGAATTGGTGCAGAAGATGCTGGCGGAGCATACGCCGGAGAACCGCCGCACCCGGCCCCCTGATTTCATTGACGATGTCCTGGAACTGAACCGTACCGATCCCCATTTTATGCCTGAGACGAATCTGTTGCTGACCGGGTTGGAAGCGTTTATGGCTGGGCTCGACACCATATCGACTATCTGTACCTGTATGACCTATGAGTTGCTGAAACACCCGGACCTGCTCACGCGCGCAGCCGCCGAAGCGGACGCTCTTTTTGAACGGGGCTCCCCCAGCCTGAAGGACTTGCGCCAACTCGATGTCATCCACCGCGTGGCGCTGGAAACGCTACGTCTCTATCCTCTCAGCCCCGCGACCAAGCGGACCGTCGCCAACTCGTTCGAGTTTGCCGGCTATCATGTACCGGCTGGTGAGCAGGTCTTAATTGGCTACGCGGTGCCCCAATTGATGGAGGAATACTTCCCGGAGCCGCGACGGTTCGATATCGAGCGCTACACGCCGGAACGCGCCGAGCACCGACAAACAGGAGTCTATGCGCCCTTCGGTGTCGGGACACACCAGTGCTTGGGGCGTAGTCTGTCCGAAGTGCTGGTCGCCCTCAATATCGCGACCCTCGTGCATAAGACCGAACTCGTCCTGGACCCGCCCGATTACACCCTGAAAATCAAACGTCTGCCCGTCGCCCAACCCGATCGTTCTTTCAAATTCCGCTTGGCGCGCCGACGTATATAGCCACAACTGAGGCCGCGAGACGCTCGGACCGGAGGCGGAAACAACTTTGAATATCCACATGCTTTCTGATATAGCAGCCGGGGCATCACCGCCTCGAAAACTATATTCCGGCCGAAAGGAGAAGACATTGCCGATCATACGCCCGCGGCCTGGGCCGGGCTGCGCTGGTTTCGGGATTCTACCCAGGCCGGCAAAGTCATTCGTTCAGCGCAGCAGGCCATGAAAGACGCGGAGGTGCGGCGCGATCGGTGGTCTTTTCTGCTGCCCATGGACAGCATGCAGAGCTAAGGGGGAGCTATGGCGTCTTTTTTATCAATGGACGATCCTCAATTCTGGAAACAGTATCCGGAGGAACTGAAAGAGCTGGTCGAGTTGCCGCTAGAAGGCGTGACCGGACTGGCCTATTTTTTACTCGGTGACCGGAAGGACAACCCGCCCACGGTGGTGACGCTGCGGATGGGTCCGAACTGGACCCTGCCGCGTCACGCCCACGACTGCCATCGGTTTGAGATTGTCGTGCAGGGTACGCTGGACGTGGGTGAGCGTATCCTCAAGCCCGGTGACGTGATGATGACGGAGCCGGGTGTGGCCTACGGCCCGCATATCGCCGGACCGGAGGGCTGCACCACCTTCGAGATTTTCAGCAACCATCGGGGGTCCTACGTCACCCTGGTCGACACCCCGGAGGGCCGGATCGAGTGTGATGTCTCTACCCGAGAGGGCATGAAGAAAATGGAACAGGCCATGCTGCGCGATATGGAGGCGAAAGGGCAGGCGTAATCCTCTTTCGCATGCCTCTTTTTCCTGCGCTCTTTTACGGTTGGGTCGTCACCGCCTGTGCCTTTGTTGTCTTGTTCGTGACCTACGGGGTGCAATACTCCTTTGGGGTGTTCCTGCCCGCCATGTTGGATGAACTGGGCTGGCAGCGCGCCAGCTTGGGCGGGGCGTTTTCGCTCTACACCATGGTCTATAGCGGCTGTAGCTGGATCAGCGGACGGCTGACCGACACGGCCGGCCCCCGCTGGGTCGTCACCGCCGGCGGGCTGCTGCTGGGCAGCGGCATTATCGCCACCAGCCAGATGACGGCCCAGTGGCAGCTCTACCTGTGCTATGGGCTGATTGCCGCGCTGGGCATGAGCAGCGCCTATATTCCCTGCAATACGACGGTGGTCAAGTGGTTCCAGCGCAAACGTGGTCTGGCCTTGGGATTGGCGGCGAGCGGCAGCAGTTGCGGTATCCTGCTGTGCCCCTGGTTGACTGCTAGCTGTATTGCCCGTTGGGGCTGGCGTCCGGTCTATTTTGCGTGCGGCCTCATCATCCTGGTCCTGCTCATCACTCTCGCGCGATTTATGGTACGCAATCCGGAACAGCTCGGGTTGACGCCCGACGGTGAACCTTTGGCTCAGAGCCCAGCGCCGCTGCCGGACAACCAAACCGATACTTTCAGGAATTGGACCTTACCGGAAGCCTGGACCACCCCGTCGTTCTGGCTGTTCGGCTTCAGCCTGGTGGTCATGTTCCTGACCATCCCCGTGCCCTTTGTGCATATTGTGGCGTTTGCCCAAGACCTCGGGCTGTCGCATACAAACGGAGCCCTGGCGGTGAGTGTCATGGGGATAAGCGCTTTAGCGGGCAATCTCTGCCTGGGCCCGTTGTCGGATCGGATCGGCCGGAGGAGCGGCATGGCCGTGAGCCTGAGTGTTCACATCGCAGCCTATCTCTTCTTTTATTCGGCCCAGGGTCTCGGGGTGTTATACGCGGGCGCGGCCGCCTTCGGTTTCTTCTACGGCGGCCTGACAACGCTGCTACCGGCCCTGGTCGGCGACTTCTTCGGCCGGTTGCACGCCGGGTCCATTACCGGGTTTCTCTTTGCCTGGGCCGGGGTGCTGGGGGCCTGGGGGCCGATGATTGCGGGTTATGTGCGGGATGTCAGTGGCAGCTACCAGCCTGCTTTTCTGTATGGCGCGGCGGCCGGGGGTCTGGCCCTGGTCCTCCTGCTCCTGACGCCCCGGCCGGCTGTGTCTCGTTACGAAATGTGAATACAGCGAAGCGGTTGCCTGTCCCTGCCTCCCAGGCTAAGACCGAGCGATCACCATAACCGAGAGGGATGATAAGCATGGCATCAGACATCACGTTTCACTACTTCCACGGGAGAGGCATCGGAGAGCCGATCCGCCTGCTGCTCACCGTAGGGGAGATCGCATTTACGGACCGGCGCTATAGCGTAGACGAATTCGCCAACATGGCGGCGTTCAAAGCCCAGCTCCCGTTCGGACAAATGCCCGCTCTTGAAGTGGACGGCGTATTCCTGGGTCAGACTGACAGTATCGCTCGTCTGGCCGCGCGCCTGGCTGGCTTGTATCCGTCGGACCCTATTGAGGCGGCACGCAGTGATATGATCGTCGTGCATCAAGCCGAAATCCAGTCCGCCCTGGCCAAGATGAGCTTCGAGGGTGTACCCGGCACTCCGGGGATGAAAATGGTGCCGCAGGAAGAGCGGCAGAAACGCATCGCCGCGTGGCTTGAGACCTCACTGCCTGGTGCCCTGCGGCGCCTGGAAAAGCTCTCACAGGAGGGCTGCATGGTGGGGGCACAACTCTCCTGGGCCGACATTTGCGTCTTCAATAGACTGAACCAACTGCTCGACATCGATGCAGACGTGTTGCACGCGAATTTTCCGAAACTCCAGGCGGTGTACGAAAGGGTCGATGCGTTGCCGCAAATCCGGGCATGGATACAGGCGCACCAGGACGACTATCCCCGGTTCAGAGCGGACGGCTAACCGTTCTCGCTAAGGTGGGGAGCGGCTCCTCTATTGAAAGGGGTACGGCAAAAGATGCTCTTTGGCATTCAGGTCGTGGATGGAAGCACAGCCCAGGAGCCGCAGGGTATCCTCAATTTCTTTTTTCAGGATGGCAAACGCCTTGCGCACCCCCGCTTCTCCCCCCGCCCCAAGACCATACACATACGCCCGCCCGGCTAAGACCGCATCCGCGCCGTGGGCCAGGGCAATGACGACATCTCCGCCGGAACGAATGCCGCCGTCCAACAAGATGGTCAACTTGGAGTCCTTGAGTTCGGTCGCGATGTCTTTCAGGATGTATAAGGTCGGGTAGACGCGGTCCATCTGGCGTCCGCCGTGGTTGGATATGATAATGCCGTCCACTCCGTGTTCAACCGCCAGCCGGGCATCTTCGACACACTGCACACCCTTCATGAGGATGGGCTTGTCCGTCCCCCAGATTTCCCGAATCCAGGGCAGATGCTCCCAGGTGACCACCGAAGTGCGCAGTTGGGTCCCAACATCCGCGTAGGGCATGGGCCGGCCGTCGTCCATAATAACATTGCGGAACTGCATCATCCCGCCGTCCGCGTAAAAACTCTGCAGCCAGGAGAGATGGGGAATCATTTGCGGGCCAAATTTCAGTTTCTGGAGGGGTGTGCCGTTAATCGCCTGTGAGGCGCCCAACCATTCGTGCTGGGCGCGATTCCCGGCGACCGCGGTATCAATGGTCAGCACCAGCGCGGAATAGCCGGCGTTTTTCGCGCGCTCGATCCCGCGGGCGGCGACGTCTTTTCCACCAACGAGATAGAGTTGATACCAACACGGCCCCGGTGAGGCGGTGCGGACTTCTTCCAGGTCAGTCCCCGTCAGTGTGGAGAGCGTGCATATCGTCCCGGCTTCCCCGACCGCCTTGGCAGCCACGGCTTCTCCGCGGGGCCAGAGCATGCGAGGACTGCCTATCGGCGCGGCGATAACCGGCAGCGCAATGGGGTAGCCCAGAATTTCAGTCCGCATCTCGACTGCGTCAAGCTGGACCGCACTTCTCGGCTTAAAGCGTTCTCTTTGAAAGGCTTCGACATTATCTCTGAGCGTGATTTCGTTGTCGGCTCCGCCACGGTAATACTCTCTCACGATCAGTGGCACGCGCTTCTCCATCACCTGCCGGAGATGATCGATGGTGACGCATTTTTCGACCGCTCTGGCCCAACGCTTTACACTTCTGGCATGCGCGCGCCGGAGGTAGGGTTGCAGCAACTGTAGACCGGCACTGCGTTCATTGAGAGCAGGGGTGTGCTCAAGATTCCGTTCGAGAGTCTGCGGGTGAGTCATCGCGACAATGCTTCCTCAATCTGTCCGGGGCGGGCGTATCGACGGTGACTTTTCCGACTTCCGCCGGGAACGCGAATTTTCTGTGCGTTTCTCCCAGAATTCCAATTCTTCCTGTTTTGAGATGGGTCTGGTCCTGACGTAATTCGTCTGACGGTGACACAATTTCGGGTGCTATCCTCAGTTGAGGCTGGTCTGTTTCGCTAGTAGAGACGATCCCGGTTGGCTTCGTCCTCGGTTCGGTCGATCTCCTTAGCGTCTGCCCCCACGATCTGGTCCGCGAGCACCTGCCCGTACGTGGGGTAGCTGGCGCGCTCGATCTGAACCTCGGGGTCCCAGAGCCGGGAGCGGATCAGCGCCCGGCCACAGTGGAGAAAGGCCTCCTCCACGGTGATCCGTAGCCCGGAGAGCGGTGCTCTGCGCTTCACGGTCAAGGGTTCAAGCAGCCCGGTGTCGGTGACGATTTCCGCCGTACCCTTCACCCGTAATGTCTCATTCATTCCCGGCACAAAGAAAAGCAACCCAACACCCGGATTTTCCACGATATTCTGGAGCGAGTCCACCTGATTGTTGCCCGGTCGGTCAGGCAGGAGCAGCGTCTTCTCGTCCAGCACTGTGACAAACCCTGGAGGGTCCCCTCGGGGCGAAGCGTCGGCCTGTCCATCCGCACCCGCAGAGCTGAGGATGCAGAAGGGCGAGAGGGCGATGAAGTTCCGGCAGTGCGCATCCAAGTGGTTCAGCACTTTCTGGACCGCCCGCGCTGCCGGCTCGCGGTAGACGGTGCGGAGCTCCGTTTTATTTGTAACGTCCATAGTCCATGCTCCTTGCTTCTGCCTTAAGTCAGCATCACACATCTCGGCGGTAAACCACAACCTCTTGGTGGTGCGGCCCTCATGGGAACCGTCCTGAGTTCTTCAAGCGTATAGTGCTTGATAGATTCCTTTTTTTCATCTCTGGCTCTCCGAAATGAAATGGTCCGATACGCCTCTCCCCGCATGGTATGGACGACAGTGAAGTATCTTTGAATTCCTCTATCGTTGACGGTACTCAAGGCTCGGGTACGGTACAAGGGAGGTCTACCCCGGACCTATCGATAATCGCGCTCAACCTTTGGGAGCACCGGAAGGAGATCATATGGTCGGTACCGTCCTTCTCATGATTCACATCGCAGCAGGCTCAGTTGCGCTGCCGACGGCCGTTATCGCACTGATAACGGCCAAGGGCGGCACCTATCACATAAGAGCAGGGCGGGTCTATGCTATCGCAATGACGGTGATCTTTGTTACCGCGCTACCCCTGGCGATACTCGGGTCCAACGTGTTCCTGGCGCTGATCGCTCTATTCAGTTTCTATCTGGTATTTGCCGGCTGGCGCTTTGCCCGGAACAGACACGGGCACGCCCAGCCGATAGACTGGGCCGCGGTGGCAGTCATGGGGCTGACCGGGTTAGGGATGTGGAGCTACGGTGCCGTCCTTCTCTCGTCGGGTAGTTCCCAGTGGGTAACGATGGTGGTGTTTGGGAGCATCGCGGTGGCACTGAGTGCCGTTGACGCCCGTTTCCACACCGGTCGGCGAGCGTCCGGCAAGCAGCGTATCGCCCGGCATCTCACTAATATGCTGGCGGGAACCATCGCAACCGTCACCGCGGTGTTAGTCGTCAACGTGGAGACCGACCCCGTATGGCTGGCCTGGATCCTGCCCTCCATTGTGATAACTCCGCTGATAGTCTGGTGGAACGTGCGGATTGGGCGGGAGACGAAGAGACAGGAGACGCCGGGGTAACGCAGGTCAGTGTAGCCGCAGGGATAGCAAAGATTTTGGACCATTTGTCACAGTGAATCTATACTGAGGCGGAGGCCGATCCGAACTGCGGCATAACCTGGCTGGCGAACAGTTCCATTGAGCGCTCGGACTGCGCCTGTGTCAGGCTGCCCCAGGCGAGCGACACCAGAATATAATTGCAGCCGCTGGTCTCGAAGAAGCGGGCAATCTCGTCCTGCACCCGGCTGGGAGAGCCGACGATGGCGACATCCAGACTGCGGGCGACCTGGAGGTCGGGGGTGAACAGGGTGTGAGCCACCCCGAAATCGAGCCACAGCTTTTCAATATTGGCGTAGTAGTCCTTATAGGCCGGGGTGGCGATGGCTTCGGCTTCCTGGTCCGTGTCCGCCACAAAGACATGGCGGAACGCGCCCATCTTCGGCGTTTCGATCTGGGGATTGAGGTCCAGCGGATTGTCCCGATTGTGCGACCACACCTCTTGGTACTGGGCGGTCAGTTCCTTGATTCCGCTGTTGGGTCCGCCGCTCGCCATATGCATGCCGCGCTCGGCGGCAAAGCGGAGGCTGTTCGCATTGATCACCCCGTACCAGAACGGGGGATTGGGCGTTTGTTTGGGATGCAGCTCCATCGGGACATCGACACACTGGTAATACTTGCCTTCGTACGTGAGTCGCTCCTGGCGCAGGCCGGCGCTGACCATCTCCAGGGCTTCCTCGAACATCGCCCGCGAGTGCAAAAACGGTACCTCAAAATAAGCCTGCTCAAACGGCGACACGCCACGCCCGACCCCGATTTCCAGGCGGCCGTTGCTCATATGGTCGAGCATGCAGATTTCGCTGATCAGCCGTAGCGGATGATACAGCGGCAGCAAATACACCAGCGGCCCTAAACGAATGCGTGTAGTGTGTTGTATGGCCGCCGACAGGAAGACGCTCGGAGACGGCGCCATGCCCAGCGGCGTGGCGTGGTGTTCGGCCAGGTGATAGCCGTAAAAGCCGGCTTCATCGGCCATCTTGAGGAGTCGCATGCGGCCCTCGTACAACTCGCCCAGCGAGTCTGCCCTGCGCTCAAGGTGATCAAATATGCCAAACGCAACATCACTCATACCGTAGACCTTCTTGGGCCCTAGCCCATCCGGGGCAACACCTGGTCCGTGAATTGGAGAAAGCTCTCATGACTCAGCGGCGCGCCGATGATGTAGTCCAGATGGATTTCTTCATGCAAGCGGGCGAGTTCGTCTCTGACCTGCTCCGGCGTGCCGTGAATGACGACGTCATCAACATAACGCTGGACCGGGTCGCCCGCGCCATACATCTCGGGCGGCACATAGGTATCTACCAGCCATTTTGCTCCCTGACGGGCGACTTCGGCGGCCTCTGCCGAGGTGGAAGCAATGGCGAGGAGACGCGCCATGGGTATCTGACGGCCTTCAATGGCATGACCGTGGCGGGCGAGCGTATCTCGATACAATTCCCATTTATGGCCCAATTCCGCATGGGTGGCGTGCGGGTCCATGAGAATCGAATGGCCGACGGAAGCGGCCCACTCAATAGCTAACGGCGAAGAAGCCGCGGCCCACACGGGTGGGTGCGGTTTTTGCAGGGGCTTGGGCAGAACTTCGACATCCTCAAAAGAAAAATACTGGCCCGTATAGGTCAGGCGGTCGTTGGTCCAGGCTTTGAGCACAATGTCCATGGTCTCCCGAAAGCGGGCGTGGCTATCCCCGACGGACACGCCGAAGGCTTTGAACTCTCTCACGTCAAAGCCGCGCCCGGCCCCCCAATTGACCCGGCCGCCGGACAGCGTATCGAGCAGCGCGATTTCCTCGGCCAGGCGGAGCGGGTGGTAGAAGCTGGCTAGGCACACGCCGGCCCCGATACGGATATTCTTGGTACGAGCCGCGGCGTACGTCCCGATGACCGGGATAGAAGGACACACGCTGTAGTCGTTAAAATGATGCTCGGTCAGCCAGACCGCATCATATCCGTTTTGATCCATGATCTGGATACGTTCCAAACCACGTTGATACACCGTCGCGATCTCTGTCCGCCGTCCCGGCCAGCTAAAGAATTGAAGGATGCCAAATTTCACACAGGTCTCCTCAGCGTCGGTTACGTGCCCTCTCCAAGTATAGCGTGATTGAGTTGGAAGTCTGCCCCCTCCTCACCTCTGGAGTTGGCATCATTCTTCAACCGGTCTTGACTTAACTGTCCGTTCGGTTAATTATTGGCCGCCATGGCTCGGCCCATCAAAACGCCCTCGTCGCCGGACTACCGCTCCAGGATTGGAACGGTGGCCGAAGCGCTATTTGCCGAGCGCGGCTTTGATGGCACCTCGATTCGGGAGATTGCCGAACACGCCGGCGCGACCAAGGCGCTTATCTATCACTACTACGACAGCAAAGAGGCGCTGTATCAAACCCTACTTGAGGACGCGGTGAGCGGAGTGGTGACGCAGATTGAGGCGATTGCCGCGGACGAGACCGAACCCGAGACACAGATTCGGGCCGTGGTGCAGATCTTCATTGACGCCTATCATGACGCGCCACACCGGTTTCAGATGGTGCAGCGCACCATTGACGACCATCATGCCATTGCCGCAGTACTGGCCGAGCGCTGGTTCTCGCGGGCGCATCGTGCCGTACAGGACATTGTAGCGCGCGGTGTGCACCAGGGCGATCTAAAGCCGCTGCCGGTCCAGATGGTACCGTTGGCCATTATCGGCCTCGTTATTCATACCCTGCGGGGACAGAAGCTCGTGGGTCATATGGACCCGAAGCTGTCCGGCGAGCGGGTGCTGACTGCCTTGCCGGATCTGGTCCTGGCCTTGCTCATTGCCGAATCCGATCAGACAAAAACGAAACCGAGGGGTGTGCGTGTGTCTCAGAAACGTACCCCAGGCCAGCTCACGCGCACAGCCGGGAGTGCGTCGGCAGGATAGAGGAACACCGCATGGCGTCCACTTTTCATGCCATCATCCGTTTTCGTTTTCTGGTTATTGCGGCCGTCCTGGGAGTGACGCTGGCCGCGGCCATGCAGCTCCAATACCTGCGCTTCGAGAGCGATGCCGAATCCATGACCGCCTCCATGGTGATCGGCATCGGGATCGACTACACCATCCACTTTCTGAATAAATATCAACTGAAAACCAAAGGCGGCCTGGTCGACTCGGAGCAGATTACCGTGGCCACCATGGCCACCTCGGGCAAAGCCATTTTCTTTAATGCGGCCGTGGTGATTGGGGGCTTCCTGGTTTTTCTGACCTCCAACTTCAAGCCTAATTTCTATCTCGGAGCGATGATGGCGCTGAATATGGGCGCCTGCCTGCTGGCCTCCATGACGCTGCTGCCGGCCATCCTCAATACGTTCAAGCCACGGTTCGTGTATGGCACCACGCCGTCGCCCGCTCCGCCGACGAGAACGGACTATGTAGTTTCAACCCTGCAAGAGAAGGAGACAGTATGAAGATCGTATGGATAATCGGACTGGGAGTGTGGGTGCTGAGTGCGGCGGCGCTTGCCTCTGCCCAGGAAGTCCCTGGAGAGCCTAGCGGACGGGAGATTGCCGTCATGGTTGACGAGCGTGAAGACGGCGACGATCAAATCTCCGAGATCGTCTGGACGCTGACCAATAGCAAGGGCAAGACGCGCAAGCGCGATACCCTGCGCTACTGGAAGGATTATGAGGGCCGGGATGGGCTGTCGAGCAAATCTTTTGTCTATTTTGAGTCCCCGCCCGATGTCAAAGACACCACCTTTCTCAACTGGTCGCAGGAAGATGCCGAGGCCGACGACGACCAGTGGATCTACCTGCCGGCCCTGCGCAAGGTGCGCCGGATTGCCTCCGGGGATAAAGAAAACTCCTTTATGGGCAGCGATATCATCTACGATGACATGGCGGACCGGGAGGTGGAAGAGGATACGCACAAACTGCTGCGTGTCGAGCAGAACAATGGCACCAAGTTCTACATCCTGGAGTCCGTACCCACCAAGGAGAATTATATCTACAGCAAAAAGCTCCGCTGGATAAACGCCGAGAACCTGACCGAACCCAGAATTGAATTCTACGACCGCAAAGGTCGCCTGCTCAAAATCTGGACAACTGAGTGGACGCAGATTGACGGGATCTGGAACTGGAAACGGACCGTAGTGGAAAATCAGCTCACCGGCCATAAGACCGAGCTTGAGTTTAGCAATGTGCGATTCAACCAGGGTCTCAAGGAATCGATTTTTACCGAACGGTCGCTGCGCAAGGGCGCACCCTAGATTGTTCTCTGTATGAGCAGCACGCCCACGAGGCTGAGGACCTGGGTCTTCAGCCTTATCGCGATCCTCTGGATTGGAGCAGGAACATCGCTCGCTCAATCCGCCTCTCCCTCGGCCATGCGTCTTCACAAGGTCCATCTGACTGCCGACGGGAGTCAGCGGCAGGTGGTGCTGCAATTCTCTCAAGCGCCGAGTGCCATCCACGCCTTTCCGCTTTCGACCCCGACCCGTCTCGTGATCGACGTCATCGGGCCGGTCCTGCCGCTCCCCTCAGCGGCCTATCCGGCCAAGGATACGCTCCTGCGCCGTGTCCGGGTGGGTACTCACCCGCAACATCTGCGTTTTGTGCTTGACCTCAAAGGCGAAAAACTGCCGGCGTTTAGCGTCGAACAGCAGGGCAGTCGGGTGAGTGCGGTGCTCCAGACCCCGGACCGTCCCACCCCGGAGGTGAGGGCGCAGATTCTGTTTGAGAGCCCTGAGGCCAACAGCTTTGCCCAATCGGCCCCGCCGCCGGCCGATTCCGGGTCTGAGTCCCCTCGATCGGCGCAGCAGGTCACAGCCGCGCCGGTACCGCCGTCACCTCTGGCACCATCGGCTCCGAAAACAGAAGCGGCACCAGCCGCACCCAGGAGTACCCCGGCCAGTCGGCCGAGTCCCGCGCGTGCCACTCCGGTTGTCCGGCGTCCCGAGAGAGAGCCTCAACCCGGCTTGTTTGAGACCCTACGGGATCGCTTGGACGTGACCGGCTTTGTCAAAAACGAAACTGCGCTTCGGCTCTACTCTCCGCATCAGTTCTCAAAGTCTCAGAACTGGTTGCAGGCCGAGATTGAGTTTGAACTCACCGATTGGGCCGAACTCACCATCCTCGGGCGGTCGATGTTTGATCCGGTGAATCATCTGGAAACCAATATCGAGGATTTTCATACCTCCCCAATTGATCGGCTGGAGGCTGGCGATTCGTTTCAGGCCGAGCTGCGCGAACTGTATCTTGATGTGCTCTACGAGGATTTTGACATCCGTCTGGGCCGACAACAGATCGTGTGGGGCGAATCCATCGGCCTGCGCATCCTGGATGTGATTAACCCGCAGGACTTTCGCGAGTTCATTCTGAACGACTTTATTGATGCCCGTATTCCACTGTGGAGTCTGCGGGTGGACTACACGCTGAGCGACTGGACGTTTGAGGGCCTGTGGTTGCCCGACTTCGAGGCCAGCCGTCCGGCCGACCAGGGCAGCGAATTTCAGTTTCGGAACCTTCCCCTTCCCGCGCTGCCTATTCAGCCCCCCCCACCGTTTCCCTCGGTCCAGGTGGGCTCGGTGCGCCAGCCCGAGGATTGGCGTATGGGCGATTCCGAGGTTGGATTTCGGGTGACGCGCTTCCTGCGTAATATGGACCTGTCGCTGAACTATTTATACGCCTGGGGCGACTTTCCCGTCCCGTTCCGGCGGGTGCTGGGTCCCAACACGTTTCGTTTCGAGCCCCGGCATGAGCGCTTCCACCTGATCGGCGGCAGTTTCAACTACGCCTTTGACGTGTTTGTGATCCGCGGCGAGGGCGGCTTGAGACTCGGGGAACACTTTGTGTCTGGCGACCCACACGACCGCGACGGGGTCCGGCAGCGTGAGTTTCTGTCTTATGTCTTAGGATTGGACTGGACGGTGAACGATAATCTCATGGCGAATGTGCAGTTCTTTCAGAATGTGATTTTCAATGCGCCCGGCGCGCTTGTGGGTGAGTCCGTTGACAATGCGGTGTCGCTCTTCTTAATGTCCGATTTTATAAACGAGACACTCTACCCTCAGTTGCTGGTGCTGTACGGCATTAACTTTGGCGACCTGCTGATCCGTCCCCAGGTCCGGTACGATTTCTCGGACTATGTGTCCGCCACCATCGGAGCCGATTTCTTTATCGGCTCGCGTTCCGGCCTGTTCGGCCAGTTTGCCGCGCCGGTACGTACCCACGATCGGTACTGGACAGGACGAAACAGTAGACTCTTCCTTGAGGTGAAGCGCTCGTTTGCGCTGTAAGCGGACCGTCCTGCTTCGGATCGTCACTGCGCCATATAGCCGCCGTCAACCGGCATCGGATGCCCGGTGACAAAAGATGCCGCATCCGAGCACAGCCAGACGGCCGCCTCTGCAATTTCCTCGGGCTGCCCCAAACGGCCCACCGGCTGGGCGGCGGCCATTTTCTCCACCACTCGAGGGCGCCGCTGGCCGACGCTCTGAAGCATGGGCGTATCAATCGGACCGGGGCAGACGGCATTGACGCGAATACCGGCCTTGGCATACTCCAGGGCAGCCGTTTTGGTCAGGCCGACCACGCCATGTTTACTGGCAACATAGGCGCCGGCGCGCGGTACGCCGATCAGCCCGGCATCGGACGCCGTATTGACGATAGCCCCTTTGCCCTGGGTGAGCATGCACGGAATCTCCGCTTTCATGCACAGCCAGACCCCCGTCAGATTAATGGCAATGATGCGCTCCCAGTTCTCTTGTGTGCAGTCAATCGTGCTCTGTGCCTTGCCGGCTATGCCCGCGTTATTATGCGCGCAGTCCAGGCGGCCATAGGTCTCAACCGTCGTATTGATCAAGACTTCAACATCAGCCGCCTGGGAAACATCGGCTTGCACAAAGACCGCCTGGCCGCCCGCACTCTGAATCAGGCGGACCGTTTCCTCTCCGCCTTCGACGATAACATCGGAAACGACCACCTTGGCACCTTCACGCGCAAAGGCCAGAGCCGACTGCCGGCCTATGCCCGACCCGCTGCCGGTGACCAACGCCACTTTGCCCTCAACCAGTCCTGCCATATTTCTCTCCAAAAACAAGAATTACCGATGCTCCTCGACTACGACTCCGGCCTCGCGCAGTTGCCGGACTTCTTCCACGGATCGTCCCAAATACGAAGTCAGCACCTCTTCATTATGCTGTCCCAGCGTGGGCGCGTGGAGGGGGAGTTCGTCCGGGAACTCGGAAAACTTGAGCGGAAAACCGGGGACGTCAAGATCACCATGGATCGGGTCGTTGATTGTTGTCACGGTTCCACGTTCTCGCAGATGCGGGTAGTCGAGAGTCTCGGCAACGGAGAGCACCGGAGCGACCGGAACGTGAAAACTCTCCAGGTGAGCAACTGCACTCTCGACATCAGGAAACGTCTGCAACCAGTCTTCGACCAGTTTGGTGACTTCGTCTCGGCGTTTGAGCCGGGCTTGATCCGTACTGTACTGGGGATCGTCAATCAGCTCAGGCCGTTCGATTGCTTTGCAGAAATCCGGCCAGTGATGGAAAATGGCCATGATAACCAAGTAGCCTCCGTTGCCACGAAAGACGCCTGAGGGGCAGGCATACGTCATATGGCGGCCAACACGGGTAGGCTGAATGGCGCCTTCTGTGGCACGCGGGGTATGCACGTTGACCTCGTGGTAGTGGTAGTACACATCCAACAGCGCAACATCGAGATGTTGGCCCCGACCGGTATTGTCCCGGTGGCGTAAGGCCGCCAGGACGGCGAGTGCGCCATGGACCCCTGTGCTGACATCCCCCATCCCGACCAGCGGGATGTACGGTGCATCGTCCTCCTCTCCGATCATTGAGGTCACCCCGGAATACGCCTGAGCGATATAATCGTAGCCGGGCTTATGGGCTAAGGGGCCGGTCTGGCCAAGGGCAGAGATAGAGCACAGAATGATATCAGGCTTGAGCTCTTTGAGCCGCTCATAACTGAGACCCATGTCTGCCATGACACCGGGCTTGAAATTCTCAACCACGATATCAACGTGCTGAATCAGCTCGGTCACAAGCGCCATGCCGCGCGGATCGCGCAGATTGACACACAGACTTTTCTTGCCGCGATTGTGCTGAACGTGAAACAGGCTGCGCTTGTTGCCAAACGTTGAGAAATTCCGCCCAAGATCGCCCTTGGGCGCGGACTCGACCTTAATGACATCCGCTCCCATCTCGGCCAGCATGCGGCTACACGTCGGGCCGGCGAGAGCGCGGGTGAAATCGAGCACCCGTAGCCCGCTGAGAACATGTTGCGTACCTTGGGTCGTCATAGTCATCCTCTTATCCTACGAATTTTTCTCAAACAGGACGCCGGCCTCGCGTAACCGTTGCACCTCTTCGGGCGAACGTTTCAGGTATGCGGTGAGAATTTCCTGGTTATGCTGTCCCAGGGTGGGAGCCTTGAGCGGCAGGTCGTCAGGAAAACTGGAAAAGCGGAGCGGCATGCCGGGAATATCAAACTCGCCGACAATGGGGTCATTGATGGTACGCACGGTACCGCGTTCCCGCAGGTGGGGATGCTGCGTTGTTTCGGCCACCGACAGGACCGGCGCAACCGGGACACCGAACTGCTCCATATGGGCAACCGCGCTCCCAACATCGGGAAAGCTTGCCTGCAACCAGTCTTCGATAATCTGGACGACCTCATCCCGATGTTCGAGGCGGAGCGCCTCGGTGCCATAGCGTTCATGGTCCACCAACTCCGGTTTCTCCATGGCCGCACACAGGTCCTTCCAGTGATGCAGAAAGGCCATGATGACAAGCGAACCGCCCTTGGCCCGAAAAATGCCCGCCGGACAGACATAGGTTAAATGCCGGCCGGCCCGGGTCGGATTCATTTTGCCCTGGGTGCCGCTGTACTGATGGACGTTGACCTCGTGATAATGGTAGTACACGTCCAGCAGGCCGATATCGAGATGCTGGCCCTCTCCCGTACGGTCGCGGTAGCGCAGGGCGGACACCACGGCCAGGGCGCCATGAACGCCCGTACTCACATCCCCCATCCCGACCAGCGGCAGATACGGGGCTTCGTCCGGGTCGCCGATCATGGAGGTGACCCCGGAGTAGGCCTGGGCAATATAGTCATAGCCGGGTTTGGTGGACAGTGGTCCTTTCTGGCCCAGGGCCGAGATGGAGCACAGGATAATATCCGGCTTGATTTTCTTGAGTTCCTCATACCCCAGCCCCATTTGGGCGATCACGCCGGGCTTGAAGTTCTCGACCACCACATCCATCTGCGCCACCAGCTCTTTAATAATGTCCATGGCTTTGGGGTCGCGGATATTCACGCATAAACTCTTCTTGCCGAGATTCTGCTGAATGAAGTAGAGGCTGCGTTCCTTTTCAAAAACCGAGATGCCGCGCACCATATCGCCGCGGGGCGCGGACTCAACCTTAATGACGTCGGCTCCCATCTCGGCCATCATCCGGGTACAACTCGGTCCGGCCAGGGCGCGGGTAAAATCCAACACCCGCAGGTCGCTCAGAATATGCTCCATTCCGTGTGGCATGGTGTTCCTCCGTTTCAGGTATGTGCTCTCAATCCCACATCAGCCCGCCGTCAACATTGAACGACTGGCCGGTGATATTGCGTGCCTCATCCGAAGCCAGGAAGACGGCCATATTGGCTATATCATCCGGGCTGTTGGAGCGCTTGAGGGGAATCGAGGCATCCAGCCGGGATATCGCCTGTTCTTCGCTTATTCCCTCGCGCTCGGTGAGTTGCTTCATAACGTTGGTGTACAAATCCGTGCGGGTGGCGCCGGGACAGATGGCATTCACATTGATATTATGTTTGGCGAGCTGCGAGGCGCCGATACGGGTCATGGCGATGACGGCTCCCTTTGAGCCGGCGTACGAGATATTCGACGTGCCCCGAAAGCCCTTGCCGGCGATGGACGCGATGTTAATGATCCGGCCTTCTTTGCGTTTCGCCATCTCCCGTGCCACCGCCTGCATGCAGAAAAAGACGCCCTTGGCATTAACCGAATGAATCCAGTCCCAGTCTTCCTCGGTGACATCAAAAAACCCCAGGCTTTTTGTCACACCGGCATTATTGACCAGAATATCAATCCGGCCAAAGGTTTCCATTGCGGTGGTGACCATGGCGTTGATGTCTTCCACCCGTCCCATGTCTGTCTTGACAAACAGGCCGCGGCGGTCGTGGGCGCTCACCTCAGTCGCGGTTTGCCTGCCGGTGACCTCATTGATTTCCGCGCCAACGACATGGGCGCCCTCCTTGGCACACCGCAGGGCAATGGCTTTGCCCATGCCGGTCCCAATCCCCGTCACGATGGCAATCTTCTCTTTGAGCAACATACTGTCCCTCCTTCGCTGGTGGCGTAGTCTTAGAAACTGTGAGTGAGGGGACCGCGCCCCTATGCGTGAAACTCCGGCATCACTTCCTTGGCAAACAGCTCCAAGCCCTGACGCGCACGCTCAGGGTCGCGCGCCCCGGCGTGAAAATAGAAAGCAACCTGATCGAGACCAAATTCGTCGTTGAGCTCATACAGCCGGCGGCGGCACTCGGCCGGGGTGCCCACAACCGCCCGTTCTTCCACATCGTTCGGCATGGAAAGAATAAATTCGAGGTAGGAACGCATGGGGTCGTGGGCCGGGACTTGACCGAGTGCCTCGCGGGGCACAAATGAGGTGATTAATTCAGTATAGGCGCGAGTAGTCGCGCGCGCGTCGCGGACGGCTTCCTGATGATCGTTATTAACGAACAGAAAGAAGATACACGTCGTCCGGGTTGGCCCATGTCCATACTCCTGCAAGGTGGCACGGTAATGCTGGAGTCGGGAGACGACCTCGGGGTGGGGCGCGCTCAACCAGGGGGCGATAAACGCGTTGTCTCCGACCTTACCGGCTCCGTCAAACGATTCACGACTGAGGGTGCCGCGATAGATCGGCGGGTGGGGCTGCTGGACCGGCTTGGGGCCGACCGACAAAGACGGCACCTGCCAAAAGCTACCCCGGTACTCAAAGGGGTCCTCAGTCCAGGCCCGGCGGATAATCTCCAGGGACTCTTCGTAGCGGGCACGACTCTCGGCCTGATCAACACAAAATCCTTCAAAATGCTTTGGAATAATACCGCGTCCGGCCCCAAAGTTGAGCCGGCCGTTGCTCAGGATATCGAGCATGGCAAAGTCTTCGGCCTTCCTGAGCGGATTCTCAAACGGCAGGAGACTGATCGCCGTGCCCAGCCGGATACGCGAGGTCTCGCGCGCCACGGCGGTCAGAAACATTTGCGGACTGGGACAAATGCCAAACGCATAGAAGTGTTCCTCACCCAGCCAGATCGAGTCAAAGCCGAGTTCCTCGGCCTGGATGCAGATATCAAGCGTATCCTGAAAATACCGCGCCTCGTCTTGCTTGTCGCGGAAAAAATCAAAAAGAGAAAACAGACCAAATTCCATGAAAAACTCCTTATGCAGGCAGGACGAGGTGATCCCACTCCTGCGGTCTAAAGCGGTGAACGAAATTCCGGCATGACCTCATTGGCAAATAATTCCAGTCCATAGCGCGCCCGCTTGGGGTCGCGCGCCCCGGCGTGAAAATAAAAGGCGACCTGGTCCAGCGCAAATTCGTCATCCAGTTCGTGCAGCCGGCGGCGGCATTCGGCCGGCGTGCCGACCACCGCACGCTCCTCAATCTGATCGGGCATGGCCCGGGCAAAGTCGATGAACTGTCTGACCGGATCGGCGGTGTGCATCTTGGTGAGCAGCTCTGCGGGGATCATATTCGTGAACAGATTGGTGTAGGCGCGAGTAATGGCCTGTCCCTCACGGAGGGCCACATTGTGGTCCGGGTCCACGAACAGAAAGAAGATGCAGGTGGTCCGCTTCTGACCATGTCCGTTTTCTTCGAGCAGGGTACGGTAGCGCTGGACTCGCTTCCGTACCGCGGGATGGGGGCCGGTGAGCCAGGGCACGATGAACGCATTATCACCCACGATCCCCGCACCCTCGAACGATTCCCTGCTGATCGTGCCGCGATAGATGGGCGGGTGAGGCTGCTGGACGGGTTTGGGTCCGAGTGACAATGACGGCACCTGCCAGAATTCACCCTGATACTCAAAGGGGTCCTCGGTCCAGGCGCGGCGGATGATTTCCAGCGACTCTTCATAGCGCGCCCGACTCTCGCGCAGCGGCACCCGAAAGCCCTCGAAGTGTTTGGCAATAATGCCGCGCCCGACCCCGAAGTCGAGCCGGCCATTGCTCAGGATATCAAGCATGGCAAAGTCTTCAGCCTTCCGTAGCGGATTCTCAAACGGCAAGAGACTGATCGCCGTGCCCAGCCGAATCCGCGAGGTCTCACGGGCGACCGCGGTCAGGAATATCTGCGGACTCGGACAAATCCCAAAGGAGTAGAAATGCTCTTCTCCGAACCAGACCGAGTCAAAGCCCAACTCTTCGGCCAGAATGCTCAGTTCCAGCGTATCCTGAAAATACTGGACCTCGTCCTGTCGATCCCGGAAAAAGTCGAATAACGAAAATAAGCCGAACTCCACGAATACCCTCCCTTTCGTTCGTTTGTCCGAGACTCACGGCTTATCCGCAATCCGCAACCCCGTGTGGCACCGTACGCCTCGCCTCAGCAATATACGCGGCTGCCTCGTCTGCCAAGAGCAACTCACCGTGTGTCTCGGAGTTGCCTGAGCCGACGGAGTTCAGGATAGGCTCACAGGCTCAAAGAGTTCTCCGGTGGAAAAGGAATGGGGGGCGATATATGCTTCCCACAATGAGTCGGCAACGCAAATGGAAGCTGGCTGCAACTGGCGTCCTGGTATGGGCGCTCTGCCTGCCGCTTGCGCATGGAGCGGAACTCGATACGCTGACCGACCGGATTGTCGGCGGCACCTCGCTGCTGCGCGCTCACCGGCCCAGTCTGAGCACCCGGGCGCTGCACGAGGCGGCGCTGCGTTTTCAACAGGCCCGCTACTCCCGAACAGGCAGGTTGCGTAGGCAGTATGCCGAGTTGACTGCCGCGTTCAGAAATGTCCGTGCGTCGTACGGATTTGCCCTGGACCGTGAGGTCGAGTTCATCCTGGCCCACCTCCAGCAAGATATTCGGGCGCTGGACGGAAGACTCGTGTCCACGTTTGATCCGTCTCCGCCTTCCTCTCAGGTGTACTCATATGGCTTCATTCGAGAAGAAACATGTCTCGGTGAAAATGCGGCCGGTAAACGTCCTTGCCCCAATCAGATGAACGTGCTGACGTTTCGACTGCCACGCGGCGCGGCACGTATTACCAATCTGGTCGGAGAGTGGCGGGACTACGGACTCAAGGGTAAGCTGCTGGTCCATATCGACGGCGTCCGGGTGTGGCGGACCGATGTGAAGAAAAAATGGGACCGGGACAGAAAGCTCCTCGACCATCCCGTTCCGTCCGGGGCAACTGTCAGCCTGCGCAGCGAGAACGGCGACCCGATCTGGATTCGCCGGTTCGAGGTCAAGTACGCCCGAAACTGAATCGCCCGCGTCTCGGAGTTGACTTACCCGCCGGAGTCCAGGATAGTCTGGGGGCTCAAAAAATTCTCCAACGGAGGTGTCTGGTATGAAGATGTATAGTTATCAGCTCAGTAATTTTGCCGGGAAGTGTCGGGTCGCGGCCTACGAAAAAGGGCTCAACATCGAGTTCGTTGACCCGCGCGAGAACCCAGGTCAAAAAGAATACAAAAAAATCAATCCCACCGGCAAGGTCCCGGCCCTGGAAACCGACGACGGACAGCTCATTGCCGAGTCGGAAGTCATTAACGAGTATCTGGAGGATAAATTTCCGGAGACGCCGTTGCTGCCGAGCGATGCAGGAGGACGTGCCGCGGTCCGTTCCATTACGCGCTATCACGATCTGTATATCGATCCGCCGATGCGCGCGTGTTTTCCCAAGCTGTTCGGCCAGGACCTGGACGACCAGTTCATTGCCGACAAGATTGCCGAAGTGAATAATAATCTCGATCAGCTCGAAGCGTCGATTTCCGACGGGCCGTGGCTGACCGGCGAGGCTTTTACCCTCGCCGATGCCGCTATCGCGCCGACCCTGTTTCTGATGGATAATCTGCTGCCGAATTTCGGCTCAAAGAAGCCGTTCGAGGGCCGGCCCAAACTGGCCGCCTGGTGGCAGCGCATCCAAGAGCGGGAGTCCACCAAGACGGTGCTGGGCGAACAGGGGGCCGCCCTGGCAGCCATGATGAAGGGCTAAATCTCAGTCAGAACAAAAGGAAAAAAGGGCGGTCGGACAACCGCCCTTTTTTCTTGTGCTATTGCGCGCAAGAAGGTGGACGGCTAGCCGTCCGTACATTTGGGGTCGCACTGGACGGCCTGCTGGGCCGCGTCTTTTTCGCACGACTCGCTGGTCGCATAGGTGTTTTTCTGGTCCAGACACTCCAGGATGCTGTTGATCTGGACCGTCAGGCAGTCCCTGAAACACTCCGGGGCGTTATCCCCGCCCGCGGCTTCCAGTTGATCGTTGACATAGGTTGAGAGTGCCCCAAACCGTGCCAGGATGTTCGTTGCCCCCGTTTCAGCCGGTTCTGATGGGGTGTAGCCCTCCGGATAGCCGTCCGCGGCTCTCACAGGAGCGGCAGCGATAAGCACGCCGAGACAGAGCCCACCACATAGCGTCAGGAGTGTCTTCTTCACTGGCATATTTCTCTTCCTTTCTCTCTGTCCAATTACGAAGTTCTTACATTGAAAGAACGAGTGTTTCATACCTTCCTCGCTACGGTTGCGCAACTCCGAAGAGCCGACTAAGGACAAAGGCATGGCTCGCGGGCGTGCGGTGAAGAGACGCAGGCGTTCTGCCGTGGCTGTCTGGCTGAACTGGATGTGCCAGCTTGCCACCGTTCTTGTGGCCTTTTGGTGGCCGGCCCTGCTCTCCGACCCCATCTATACCTCCCGGCAGGTCCGCTTGGCTGGTCAGCAGGTCGCCTTGCCGGATGGCGCTGTTGCGCAGACCGTAGAAGAGCGGGCGATGGCCATTTTCTGGATGTGGAAGCACCGCACGCTGGCCCAGGACCCCTGGCTCTTCGGGCCGTACCGCGGGCTGCGAGATGTCAATGGCCGCACGCAGACCCTGCTGGTGATTGCGGGCATCTGGCTTGTGCGAGCGGGGGTCTTTATCTGGCAGCGCTCCGCTGCCAAGCGCACTCAGTACCTCTGAAACCGTCATTTCTTTCCTGGATTTCTGTGTGTCGCCGTGGTAGAGCCTGAAACAAGGGGGGAGGTCCTATGACTCATACTGTCCAGGTCGTATGCCCGCACGATTGTCCGGATTCCTGTCTGATGGATGTGACTGTCGAGCACGATCGAGCGGTCAGGATTACGGCAAGCAAAGAACATCCATTTACGCGTGGAGCCTTGTGCGCAAAGGTCAACAAGTTTCTGGATCGGGTGTACGCACCGGACCGCCTGCTGTATCCGGTCAAGCGCGTCGGCCCGAAAGGCCCTGGGGCGCAGTTCGTCCGTATTTCATGGGATGAAGCCGTCTCGACCATTGTGGAGAAAATGCAGGCCACGATGGCAACGCACGGGCCGCAGTCCATCCTGCCCTATTCATACCGGGGTAATAACGGAGTGTATCAAAGCAACGGGATCGACCGGCGCTTCTTTCATGCGCTGGGTGCCTCCACCCTGGCGCGCACGATTTGCGCTGGCGGCTTGCTGGGCGCAATGAATTACTCCGATGTGTTCTTTGGCTTTGCTCCAGAGGGCTTGGTGGAGAGTAAACTCATCATCTTCTGGGCCTCTAATCCACTCAACACGGGCTTCCATATCTGGCCCTTCGTCCGCCAGACTCAGCGCCGGGGGGCGCGGCTGATTGCCATTGATCCCTACCGTTCGCGGACCGCCCGAGCGTGTGATGAGCATATCGCCGTCCGGCCGGGAACCGACGCGGCCTTGGCTCTGGCCATGATGAAGATCATTGAAGCAGAGGGGCTGGCCGACCTTGACTATGTACAGCAGCATACCATCGGCTCCGAGCCATTTTTCAGCCGCCTGCGCTCCCTCTCGCTCCCGGACTTGGCGCAGACGTGTGATGTGCCAGTGGCCACCATTCAGGAACTGGCGCGCACCTATGCCACGACCCGGCCGGCGGCGATCCGAACCGGCGTCGGTATCCAGCGCAACGGCGGGGGAGCGGCGGCCGTCCGGGCCGTCGCTTGTCTACCCGCGCTGACCGGGGCCTGGCGGGATGTTGGCGGGGGCTTGTGCAACTTCGGAGGAGCCATGTTCACCGCCCAGAATATGAAACAAGTCATGCGCTTTGATCTCTCGCCGGAGGGTACCCGTGAAATCAATATGATGCGGCTGGCCGAGCATCTGCTCGACCCCAGTTTTGATCCGCCCATCAACGTGGTGTACGTCTACAACTGCAATCTGGCCGCCTCCCTACCCGATCAAGTCGAGTTGAGGCGAGGGCTGCAACGGGCGGACCTGTTTACCGTTGTCCACGATCTCTTCCTGACGGATAGCGCCGACTATGCGGATATTGTCCTGCCGGCGACCTCTCCACTTGAGCAGGACGATATGGTTCTGGCCTACGGCGGTGATTTTGGCAGCTTCAGCCGCAAGGCGCTCGAGCCGCTGGGCGAGGCCAAGTCGAACGCCGACGTGTTTCAGTTGTTAGCGACCGGGCTGGGCATCGCCGAGCCGGCGGTGCACGCTTCGGCGGAGGCATTTACCGCCGAAGCCTTAAGGGACGACCTATCCGCCGATGCATTCCTGTCTCATCCCTTTATGCCAACCCGCCCAGAGCCCGACCTGCTGCCCAGGGCGCAGGGTGGATTCCTGACTCCTTCGGGAAAATTCGAGTTCTTTTGTGAAAAAATGGAGCGGGCCGGACTTGATCCGCTGCCGGCCTTTGTCCCCCCCCACGAGACTCTGAGCGAGGGGCCGTTTCCGCTGAATTTCCTGCCGCGCAAGCATAAGGATTCGCTCAATTCCTCCTATGGTCATTTGCCGGTAATGCGCCGTCAGGAATCTACGGCCCGGACCCTGGAAATCCACCCGCACGATGCGGCCGCCCGCGGCTTGGACACGGGCGATGAGGTACGGGTGTTCAACGACCGTGGCGCATTCGTTCTGCCGGTCGTCATCTCCGAGCGGGTCCAGGCCGGCACGGTTACCACCTTCTGGGGCTGGTGGGACAAATTGGCCGGAGGGAAGGGCAATGTCAATAATGTAACTTCGACCCAACTGACGGACATTGGCGGCGGTGGTACCTTTTATGACTGCCGCGTTGAGGTCGAACGCTGGGACGGGCAGGTGCTCTCATAAGACAGCTCAAGAGGAATCAAGCATGCCCCGAATGGAGCCCGTCAATAATCTTCCGACCGCCATGCTCCGGGTCCGTATGAGCGGCCAGGATGCCCACTATGGGGGCAATCTGGTTGATGGTGCGAAAATGTTGCAACTCTTTGGTGATGTAGGAACAGAGTTGAGCATTCGTCTGGACGGGGATGAGGGATTGTTTCGCGCGTATGACAACGTGGAATTTCTCGCCCCGGTCTATGCCGGCGACTTCATTGAGGCGTCCGGGCGTATCACTCGCGTGGGGCGGACCTCGCGGCGGCTCGAATTCGAAGCCTGGAAAGTGATTGTGCCTCGCCCCGATATTTCCGATTCGGCGGCGGACCTGCTCGAAGAACCGGTCCTGGTCTGTAAGGCCAGCGGCACCTGCGTGACCCTGCAGGAAAGGCAGCGAAAAGGTAGCGAGAGCAATTCACGCTAGGCTGTAGCGACCTTTTCGCTCTCGTCATGCCGGACGTGATTCGGTATCCAGCGGCCGGATCGCCCGGACCGGACCCCTATGGTGAAACAGTGAGAAAAGAGAGTCACCATGAAATTTGTTTCCTGGTTTCCCGTTTCTATCGTCTTGTTGTGGGTCTGCGCAACTCCGTACTCCGTTGCGGCGGAAGACGTTGAGGTCGCGGACTGTTTCAAGACTGATCTGGTACCCGCAACCCGATTCGTTGCCTGCCGAGTGGCAGCTGAAGCTGGACACGCAGATGCGCAGTACAGTCTCGGCTATATGTACAGCATGGGGGAGGGTGTCCCGCAGGACTATGCGGAGGCAGCGGTATGGTATCGTCGGGCCGCCGAGCAGGGAGACACGAGTGCGCAGGTCAATCTCGGCTACATGTATGATGTGGGCCAGGGCGTGCCGCGGGACTATGCGGAGGCGGCGGTATGGTATCGTCGGGCCGCCGAGCGGGGAGACGCTCAGGCACAGTCTAACCTCGGCATCATATACTACATGGGCCAAGGCGTGGCGCAGGACTATGCGGAGGCGGCGGTATGGTATCGTCGGGCCGCCGAGCAGGGGGACGCTCAGGCACAGTCTAACCTCGGCGTCATGTACTACAGGGGGGAGGGTGTGCCGCAGGACTATGCGGAAGCGGCGGTATGGTATCGTCGGGCTGCCGAGCGGGGAGACGCTGAAGCGCAGTTCAACCTCGGCGTCATGTACTACAAGGATGAGGGAGTGGCGCAGGACTATGCAGAGGCGGCGGTATGGTATCGTCGGGCTGCTGAAGCCGGACACGCGAATGCCCGGTTCAATCTTGGCTACATGTACAATACGGGTGAGGGTGTGGTGCAGGACTATGCGGAAGCAGCGGTATGGTATCGTCGGGCTGCTGAAGCCGGACACGCTAGGGCGCAATCTAGTCTCGGCGTCATGTACTACAAGGGCGAGGGCGTCCCGCAGGATTATATCCTGGCCTACATGTGGTTCAATCTCGCTGGCGCAAACGGCCCCAAAAAGTTGCTTGAGGTTCGCGACTTGGTGGCCAAGGAGATGTCCCCGGCCCAGGTCGCCGAGGCCCAGCACTTATCCCGGCAGTGGACGGCAACGTATCGGGCCGGGACGGAGTAGTACGGAATGGGCCGCTGAGGGTTTGACACGATGGCATCCCGATTGAGGTGCTCATCGGTTTATATCCTCTATCGTCTGGGCGAGGAGCAAATCGCTATACGACTCGGCAACAAGATCGTGCGGCTGAATACCCAGCGCGTTCTGAAATGATTGGCACTGGGCACGGAGCTGTTCCTGGCTGAGAGTGCCTTCGCTATCAATGGCTTCGATTTCGACAAAATGCCCGAGTCCTTCGACGCGATCAATATGAAATTTGACGTTGTCGATAAACGCAATCTCTCGTTGCTTTTTGACCACAACAAGTACTCCTAAAGCCTGAGTGAGTTGGGCTTTGAGGGCCGACTCCGACGGTGTCTTGGTTAAAAGGACGTTCGATTGTTTGGCCGACTTTTGGTTCGTGCGCTCGTAGTAGATCAGGGCGTTCTCAATACTGCCTTCCCGGAGCTTGAGCCGTCCGTGTGAGACTCGAAAATAGGTGTCTGTCTGGTGGTCGATGCCTCTTACGTCTGCGCCGTGCGAGCGCAGATAGTCCCGGACGCGCTGGGCCTGCGTGCAGCGGGCCTTGATTTCAACGATGGTGATGAGGGGCATACGACGAAACAGGAGAGGGGCGACCTGCTTGGCCGCCCCTCTCTTGCAAACTTCGTAGACAGGGCAGACTCCGAAGACAGCGCACTACGCGCTGCGCAGCACCTGCCCGGCAAACGCGCCGGTATGGTCGAGCCCGTCCATAAAGACCTGGCCGTTGACCAGGGTGTACTCATAGCCCGCGGATTTTTGAATATAGCGCCCGCTTCCGGCGGGGAAATCGTACACAAAGGTCGGCGGCGGTAGCCGCAAGTTGTCATAATCAATGACGTTCACATCGGCGTAGGCGCCTTCGCGCAGTACGCCCCGGTCATGAATGCCGAACAGTTGGGCCGGTTCCGCGGTCAACATATGAATGGCCTGTTCGAGCGCAAAGTGCTCGCGTTCCTTGACCCAATACTTCAGAAAATAGGTCGGCAGGCTGGAATCCATGATCTGCCCGCAGTGGGCGCCGGAGTCGCCCAGGCCAATGACGACCTGCGGATGATCCAGCATGTGCTGCACGGCTTCAAACTGCGGGTTGAGGAAGGGATAGTTGAACAGCGTCTCGCCATTATTGTCGAGAGACAAGGTAATAAAGGCTTCGCCCGGACTCACTCCAAGGCGGTCGGCATGGGTCTGGAGACTGTCCGGTGCCCCCAGGTCATAGCGCACTTCACCCTTGGGCAGGACAAAGATCTGACTGAAATCAATCGGCGGCGGATCGTCCTTGGCTTCCTGTACCATTCGCGCCTGATAGGCCGGGTCACGCAGTTTGGCGACTTTGTCGGCCAGGCTCAGGCCGCGCAGGGCTCGCCACGCCGGAGCCCGGTCAAAAGGCGTCCGATTGACAAAGCCGAACAGCACGCCAATGCCCCGCGTGGTGGACTGGGCAAAGACTTTAGCACCGCGCCTGGCGCTGGCGTTGATCTGGTCCAGCATGGACGCATACGCCGTCGGATGCGGGCGGCTCTGGGCCAGGCCAAAAGTCACGGGTCGGCCGGTGGCCAAGCTGACTTCCGTCATCCAGTGCACCTCGCGTTGCAGGTCTGCCTGACTGCCGCTGTCGATACCCGGCGCGGCCTCAACCACGCCGCGTTGCAGCTCGCCCAACGCGCTGGTAATGCCCATCAACTCGTCAAATTCGGCAAACGTACCGGGAACGGGCTGCCCCTCCGGCGTGCGATGGAGAATGGTCCGCGAGGTAGAGAATCCGAGCGCCCCGCCTGCAATGGCTTCGGCGACAATATCACGCATCTTGCCAATGGCCTCGGGGTTGGCGGGTTTGTTTTCCAGGCTTTCCTCACCCATGGCCCAATAGCGAACCGCGCAGTGACCAACCATACCGCCGACGTTGACCCCTTTGGGAGCCGTATCGAGCGCCTTGAGATATTCCCCGTAGGTTTCCCATTTCCAGGGCATGCCTTCGGTAATGCTCGCCGCGGGAATATCTTCCACCGATTCCATTAAGTGAGCCAGATAGTCCCGGTCTTGCGGACGGCACGGGGCAAACGTCACGCCGCAATTGCCCATGACAACCGAGGTCACGCCGTGCCAGCACGAGGAGGAGACCGCGGGGTCCCACCAGATCTGGGCGTCCAGGTGGGTATGAATGTCAACAAAACCGGGGGTGACGAGCTTGCCCTCGGCATTGATGGTCCGTTTGGCCGCACCGGTCACCGTACCGATTTCGGCGACTCGGTCGCCCTGGATGGCAACATCCGCGCGTCGTTGCTGACTGCCGGTACCGTCAATGACGGTCCCGTTTTTGATGACGATATCGTAGGCCATGGCTCCTCCTTGTGTGGCTCAGTGCGTTTCTCTAACCAGTCCTGTCCATGTTTCAGCGCTCCACTTTGCGCAATTCGGGGCTTCGTGTCAATTCGACCCTAAAGCGCTCCGCCTCATGGGGTGGGCTTCCACTGGCTCAGGATTGGTTTCCATTGCCGGCGGGAGGAAAGAACAGTTCGACGCGGATCGGAGAAGGGAAAAGAGGGGATGCAACGAGTTTTCATGCTGAGCACGTTTTGTATACTGGGGTCAGCCAGTGTGATAACAGACAACATTCTCAGACGGCAGACCAATATAACGAGGAGAATGTATTGGACTCGTCTCCCCTATTACGCCCCTCAGACCGTAGGAGTTTGATCGCCAACAGAGTACGGAGGTAAAAAATCATGCCAAACGTGTCTCTGGACATTCCTGAAGATTTACTCGTTACTCTTCGCGAGCAGCCGGCCGAACTGTCCCAAGAGATACGGCTGGTTGCGGCTGTCTATTATTTCGGGGAGAAGCGTCTGTCTCTGGGTCAAGCCGCCAGGTTTGCTGGCATGAACCGCCTAGACTTTCTCGACGCCCTGAGCGCGCGAGGAGTTCCGGTTTTTGACCTCTCGGTCGAAGATGCAAAGGCGGAAGTCCAGGCCGCGCAGCGAGAGTCTCAATCGAATGATTGTCAGTAACACGACTCCTCTCATTGCGTTTGCGCGTATCGGGGAGCTTGATTTGCTGCAAAAAATTGTCGGGCACATGCCATCCCTGTTCCTGATCAGTGCCTTGACCAGCCTGTTGTCAGGCTGTTTGGCGACCTTCGGGCCGCAGGCCATCGAACGTACCCATCCGGCTTACAACGAAGCCATTATCGCGTCTATCAATGAGCAGATGCTTCAGAACCTGGTGCGGATGCGGTACCGGGATGTCACGTTTTTTCTGGAAATAGGCAGCGTCACCACGAGTTTGTCTCTGCAAGCCAGTGCCGGGGTTGACGCCGCGCTGAATTTCGGCACCCGGGACTCCCTGAGCCCCGGCGTCGGCCTTGGCTATGCCGACAACCCGACCATCTCCTATACACCGTTACAGGGAGAAAACCTGCTCAAGAGCCTGCTCAGCCCCCTCCAACTCGAAGCCATTCTGGTGCTGACCCAATCCGGGTGGAAGATCGACCGGGTGTTCGGCTTGTGCTTTGAAAGGATCAACAACCTGTACAATGCGCCCAACGCCTCCGGGCCAACCCCGCAGCAGGAGCCGGACTATGAAGCATTCAACCACCTGCTTGAATCGCTGTCCGTTTTACAAAAGCGACAGCTCATAGAAATCGGCACAACCCACCAGCACGACTCCCCCGGTATTACCGTGAGGCTGGTCGCGGATGATGTGCAACACCAACAGGAAATCGACCGCATCTATGCGCTGCTCCAACTCGACCGGGAGGTCAAGGACTTTGATCTGAACACGGATTTCCTTGAGGTGAACCAGACGCAGTGGGCGGTTCGCACCCGCTCGATCTCCGGCCTGCTGTATTATCTCTCTCAGAATGTGGAAACACCCGAGCAGCATCAGGTCGACGGACTGGTGACTATCACCACGTCGAAAACCGGGGGGATATTCGACTGGACGCAGACGCCAGCCGGTCGTCGCTTCAAGATCAGAACCAAGGCCGAACGGCCCGATAACGCCTATATCGCGACCTACTACCGAGGCCATTGGTTTTATATTGAAGACACTGACCTGGAATCCAAATCGACCTTTATGCTGCTGCGCCAACTGTTTGACCTGCAAGCGGGACAGACCAGAGCCCAGGGACCGACCCTGACCCTGCCCGTCAGATGATGCCATCAGCGTCCCGGCCTTTATAGCCGGTCGGCCTCCAGAAACGGACACTGATAGAAGGCACTCAGGGCCTCGCCAGGCGTGCATTTGGGTACACCAAACCGCGCAATCAGAATCGATTCGAGCCTGGAGGGCGGACAGGGTCGGCGCGTCAGTGGGTGGCTGTGATATCCCTGGTTTTCTAGCGGATTCTGGCCCAATCGGGTGGCCTTGGATGCTTGTCTCTATCCGAGCAGGTGTGGTACACGAGGCACTCATGAATTTGGTGCAGCATTTCTGGAACCAGCTTTCTCACGATGCAGACCGCGTGCTGTTTGAACATCTCGCGCCTTCGGGAGCAGTCATTTGGCGGCAAACCCGTGGCGCGTTGCTCACGGAGGCCTCGCTGTGGATGGCCGCCCTGCGCGGTGCCGGCATCCGGCCGGGTGACCGGGTTGCCCTGTCGCTGGGCAAAGCCACCGGTCTGGTCACCGCGCATTTAGCTATTCTTGGTGTCGGGGCCGGGGTGGTGCCGCTCAATCCCGCGCTGTCTGCGGTCGAGACTGAAGCCGTCCTGAAACAGGCCGAGGTCAAACTGGCGATTACGATCCCATCAACAGTCAACCGCTCGCCGGAGATTATCAATGCGGTCAACGGGCCGTGGTGGGTCGCGACCCAGGCTGAAGAGTCGGACGATGTTCCGCAGCAGACCGTAGCCTTAGCTAAAGTCCTGGCCGGTTATCAGCCCGGCGACGAACCCTATATCGGCCCGGACGACGCAGTTGCCCTACTGCTGTTCACCAGTGGAACGACCGGGCAACCCAAAGGCGTTGGGCTGACTCACCACAACATCGCTGCCAACCTGCAAGCCCTGCTGGTCGATACCTGGAAAATGAGTGCTGAGGACCGTCTGTTACACGCCCTGCCGCCGCACCATCTGCACGGCCTGGGTCTCGGCCTGTACGGAACGTTGTACGTTGGCAACGCGGCTGTGCTGCTGGACCGCTTCGATCCTGTGGTCGTTCTGACCGCGTTGGCTCAACATCGTATTAGCGTATTTATGGGCGTTCCGACCATGTATCACCGTATGACCGAGCGTATGGCCGAGCTGGCCGGAGACCTGTCGTATGCCTCGATGCGGGTGTTTATCTCCGGCTCCGCACCGCTCTCGCCGGAGACCTTTCGGCGCTTTGAAGAACAGTCGGGTTTCCGTATTGTCGAACGTTATGGCTTGACCGAGACCGCGATCAATACGTCCAATCCTCTAGACGGTGAGCGCCGCTCCGGTACGGTTGGTCCGGCCTTGCCGGGGGTTGAGGTTGGGGTTTTCGATCCGCACACCAAGCAGCCGCTCTCACCAGAGGAGACCGGAGAAATCTGGGTGCGTGGGCCGAATGTCTTTAGCGGCTACTGGAACAATCCGGAGGCCACCGCGGCGGCCTTCTGTGGCGACTGGTTTCGCACCGGCGATTTAGGTGTCTTATCCGCAGACAACTATCTGTCCATCAACGGTCGGATGAAGGAACTCATCATCGTGGGCGGAACCAATGTCACGCCGGGGGAGGTTGAAGCCGTATTGGAAACCCAGGCGGGTGTACGTGAGTGTGCGGTTGCCGGTGTGCCGGATGCGGATTTGGGCGAAAAAGTCGCGGCCTTCATCGTTCCCCAGTCTGACCGGGACGCAGCGAACCTTGAAGACCAGCTGCGCCAACGAGCCGAACAGGACCTTGCGCCGTATAAGCGTCCACGCCTGTATCGATTCCTGGCCGAAATTCCGCGTAACTCCATGGGTAAGGTCGAACGTGGCAAACTCAGGGACATGGGAAACGAAGCGTCAGAGGTCTGAAGGCAGCCTGAAGGAGTAGCGATCATGCAGCTCGTCACCTATGAACGCAACAACCAACGCAGTACGGGCGCGTTGACCGCCGCCGGTGTTGTCGATCTCCCGAGCGCCTCGCATGGAGCGATCCCCGGAGACATGCTGGACCTGATCCAAGGCGGAGCAGCCGTGCTGGCTCGGGCGCGGGAAGCCAGCGGTGCCGGCAGTCCGATTCCACTGGCCGATGTCCAGCTCAAAGCCCCTATCGCGAGACCGGGGAAACTCCTCGGGATCGGATTGAACTATGCCGACCACGCCGCTGAAGGCGGCAGGAAGAAGCCGGACTATCCGCTGATTTTTGCCAAGACCGTGTCGGCGACAATCGGCCTGGGAGAGGCGATTCTCCTTCCGCCGGTGAGTCAGATGGTTGATTTTGAGGGCGAGTTGGCGGTCGTGGTCGGCGCCTTTGCCAGAGCGGTTTCAGCCCAGGACGCCCTCGATTACGTTGCCGGTTACACGATTTGTAACGATGTGAGCGCGCGCGACTATCAGCGCCGGAGCGGCCATACGCCCGGCAAGTCGTTTGAGACGTTTGCGCCGTTGGGGCCGGTCATTGTCACCCGAGATGACATCCCCGATCCCCACGCGTTGGACATTCGGACCGTGGTGAGCGGGCAAGAAATGCAGCACTCCAATACGAAACATCTGATTTTTCGGATTCCTTATCTGATTGAGTATCTATCGCATATCTTTCCCCTGGAACCGGGCGATGTGATTACCACCGGAACCCCTTCAGGCGTTGGTGCCTATCGCGAGCCGCCTCGCTTTCTCAAGGATGGCGATACGGTCCGGATTGAAGTGGAGGGGATTGGGGTTTTGGAGAACCCGGTCGTGGCCGGCTGAAAAGCGTCTCTTGAGTCTATAGGGTCCTAGGGTCTGTTGGGTCAAGACTCAAGAGACTCAACGATCCAACAGACCCAACCACGCAGAAAGTGGACGATGGCGGACCCGCGCACAGACACCCACCAGGACATTCGCTACGAACCTGATGAGCGTCCTCCGCTCGCGCTCACCCTCGGGCTGGGGCTTCAGTATACCGTGATTGCTATGGCAAGCGTCATGGTGACGCCCGCCATAATGATCCAATTGGCCAAAGGCAGCGAGGCGTATTTATCCTGGGCGGTCTTTTCGGCGCTGATTATCAGCGGGGCCACCACGCTCATTCAAGTGATCCGGTTTGGGCGCTTTGGCTCGGGCTATATTCTGCTTATGGGGAGCACGAACGCCTTCCTTCCCGTCTGCGTGTCAGCCCTGGAGCAGGGGGGGCCGGGTCTGTTGGCGAGTTTGATCATCATTTCCTCCTTCTTCCAGTTCATCATGGCCGGGAAGTTGTCGCTCCTTCGACAGATATTCACGCCAACAGTGGCCGGTACCGCGATGCTCCTGATTCCCGTCATGATTGGGCCGCTTATCATGAAGAAGTTGGTGGACGTACCAGAGTGGGCTTCTCCTGCGGCTGCACCGGCAACGGCGGCCGTAACCGTCCTCGCGATGATCGTTGTGGCGATCCGCGGCTCTGGAATGTGGCGATTGTGGGCTCCCATCATCGGCTTAGGAGCCGGCAGTATCACGGGGGCCTTTTTCGGCCTATACGAGACCGCCCGCATTCCTGAAGCAGACTGGATTGGGACGCCCTCTATGGTATGGCCCGGATTCGATCTGAGCTTTGGTCCGCACTTCTGGGCTCTGCTACCGGCGTTCGTGATGATAACATTTGTGGGAGCGCTCGATACGGTTGGGGATACCATCGCAATACAACGGGCCTCGTGGCGCAGACCGCGGGCCGTGGACTTTCGCTCGATACAAGGCTCGCTCAATGCCGACGGGCTGGGCAATCTGCTCTCGGGGCTTGCTGGTACGGTGCCGAACACGACCTATGCGGCCAGTATCGCGATTGCCGAAATCACCAGAGTGGCATCGCGGGCGGTTGGCGTGTGCGTGGGAGGACTGTTCCTGGTCATTGCCTTCCTGCCCAAACTGATCGCGGTGGTGTTGGCCATCCCGAGTCCGGTGATGGCAGCGTACCTCATTGTGATCGTGTCCGTTCTCTTTGTGATGGGTATTCGCGTTCTTGTCCAGGACGGACTCGACTATCAAAAGGGGGTGATTGTCGGATTCTCGTTCTGGACCGGAATTGCCATGCAGTTTGGCTGGATATTCCCTGATTATCTCCATGGAACGCTGGGGGAATTGTTAGAGAACGGGGTGACAACCGGCTGCGGCATAGTGATCGTCCTGACCTTATTCCTTCGCCTGACGGGCTCACGTCCGCAACGTTTCAAGACTGCCGTCCATATAGAAGCACTCCCGAAAATGGACACCTTTCTGTCTGAATTTGCCGCCCGCAAACGCTGCGGCCCGGAATGGGCCGAGCAACTCCGAGCGGTCGGAGAGGAAGCATTACTGACGTTTATTCAACAGCAAGGCGGTGGAAAAGCACGGGAAGAGCGCCAAATGCTCCTCATTGCACGAAAGAATGGCAGAGCAATCGATTTGGAGTTTATTGTGTCTGCCAACAAGGCCAACTTGGAGGATCAAATGGCAGTCCTCAGTGAACAGGCCGCTGAGATACCCAATGAAGATGAGCTTTCCCTGCGCCTGCTCCAACACCACGCTACGTCCGTACGCCATCAGCAATTCCACGATACCGACGTGGTCACGGTTCGTGTGGAGTCGGCGGGCTCTTGATGTGTAGGGCCGCGCGACGCACGGCTCCTTACGCAACCACGAAGGGAAGGAAGTGAACGATGGCGGAGCAGTCCACTCATACCCCCCAGGATATTCGCTACGAGCCCGATGAGCGTCCCCCACTTGCGCTCACCATCGGGCTTGGGCTCCAGTATGCCGTCCTCGTCGTTGCCGGCGTCGTGCTGACGCCGGTCATGATGATTAGAATTGCGGGCGGCAGTGAAGCCTATCTGTCCTGGGCGGTGTTCGCCGCGCTCGTGATCAGCGGGGTCACCTCGGTGATGCAGGCCGTCCGTATCGGGCACGTTGGCGCGGGCTATCTTCTCCTCATGGGCAGTTCGGGCGCCTTTATCGCCGTCTGCGTGTCAGCCCTGGAGCAGGGTGGGCCGGGACTGATGGCGAGCCTGATTATCATTGCCTCTCTCTTCCAGTTTGTGCTTGCGACCAAGCTGTCGTTGTTCCGGCGAATCTTCACGCCAACGGTGGCCGGCACCGTGCTGATGCTGATTCCGGTGACCATAGGACCGATCGTCCTGGGCAAGCTGACCGACGTGCCGGAGGGGGTGTCACCTGTGGCTGCGCCCGTGACTGCTTGTGTGACCCTGGTGGTCACGATTGCGATGTCGCTCGCTCGCTCCAGCACGTGGCGGCTCTGGGCTCCGGTCATTGGGATAGGCGCGGGCAGCGCGGTCGGTGGTCTGGGCTTCGGCATCTACGACACCGCGCGTATCCTTGAGGCGGACTGGGTCGGCTTGCCCGCCGTCGCGTGGCCCGGCCTCGATCTCAGCTTCGGCCCGGCCTTCTGGGCCCTTTTGCCGGCGTTCGTGATGGTGACGCTTATTGGCGCACTCGATACGATTGGCGACGGCATTGCGATCCAACGGGCCTCGTGGCGCAGGCCGCGTGCTATCGACTTCCGTGCGATTCAGGGCGCGCTCACTGCCGATGGCCTGGGTAATCTGCTCTCCGGTTTCGCCGGCACGGTGCCCAACACGACGTATGCGTCGAGTATCTCGGTCGCCGAAATTACCAGAGTGGCGGCTCGTTCTGTTGGCGCGTGTGTGGGTGTCATCTTCGTCGTGCTGGCCTTCCTGCCGAAATGTGTGGCCGCTGTGGTGGCCATCCCGAGTCAGGTAGTGGCGGCCTACTTCATCGTGCTGATGGCCATCCTCTTCATCATGGGCATGCGCATCCTCTTTCAGGACGGTCTCGACTATCGAAAGGGCGTTATCGTGGGCCTCGCGTTCTGGATTGGGAGCGCGTTTCAGCTTGACTGGATCTTCCCGGAATACTTCCAGGGGCCGTGGAGCGAACTGCTCGGGAACGGGATGACCGTCGGCGGCTTCACCGTGATGTTCCTGACGCTGTTCGTCGAGCTGACCGCGTCGCGTCGCCAACGCCTCAAGACCCTCTTGAACGTCGATGCCTATTCAGAGGTTGATGCCTTCCTGTCTGGATTTGCTGCCCATCGGGGCTGGAATCAAGAGATGACGGATCGACTGCGCGCGGTCGGTGAGGAGACGCTCCTCGTCCTTATCCAGCAGAAAGAGAAAGGTTCGACACACGCCGAGCGCCGCCTGCTGCTCATCGCGCACGGCGATGGCGAGGCGGCTGATCTGGAGTTCATCGCCGCAGCCGACGAGACAAATATCGAAGATCAGATGGCACTACTCAGCGAACGGGCTGCGGATACGCCGGTCGAGGAGGAACTCTCCCTGCGGCTGCTGCGACACTACGCCACGTCCGTGCGCCATCAGCAATTCCACGACACTGACGTGGTCACAGTCCGCGTGGAGCCGATCGTCTCTTGATGATCAGACCCGATCAACGTGCGGCTCCTCTCGCGCTCTCCGTCTTCCTGACGCTGTGCCATGTCCCTGCTATAGTCATGAGGTGCCCCCAACTGACACGCCTGTAGACCCTTCCCAACAGACTCCTGACTCTTTGCGGTCCCGGATCGCTCGGAAGGGCAGCCCCATTATCATTGCGACGCTGCTGAGCCGGCCGCTGGGTTTTATCCGGGAAGCCGTTCAGGCCGCGCTGTTTGGGGCGTCTCGCCTGACGGATGCCTTTCTGGTTGCGTACAACGTCCCGGAAATGATGCAGACCCTTTTCTTCAGTGGGGTGCTGAGCAATTTTTTCGTGCCGGTCATCACCCGCTATCGCGACAAGAAAGATGAGCTGAGTACGATTTTCAGCCTCGCTCTGAATGGGGCTCTCCTGTTGGCCGTGCTGCTGGCCGGTGGGTGTTATGTTTTCGCCTCCGGCCTTATGACCGCCGCTGCGCCTGGTTTGGCCGGGGACGATCACGAGCTGGCGGTTTTTCTGTTTCGGTTCATGCTGCCCATGCTGGTTCTGCACTGCCTGCTGGCCGTAATGAAGGGTACGCTTAACAGCCTCGACCACTACGCCATGCCGGAATACGCGGGGGTGTTTTTCAATCTGGTCATGATTCTGTGCGCCCTGGCTCTCGCGCCCAGCTATGGCATTACCAGTCTGGCGGTCGGCGTTGTTGCCGGTAGCGGCCTCCAAGTGCTTGTTCAGCTCCCCAGCCTGAGACGGTGCGGTATCCGCTATCGACTGACTCTGGCGTTCTCTCACCCGGCCCTGCGAGAAATGGGTGGCCTTGCGCTCGGCGCATTTATTGCCACGGCGGTTGTGCCGATTAACGCCTTTGTGGCGCGGGCGCTGGCATCAACCCTGGCAGAAGGCAGTATCTCCGCGCTGGCGTATGCCTTTCGGGTGTTTCTGTTACCTGTCAGTCTGGTCGCGGTGCCGGTCTATACTGTGCTGCTGACGGAACTCTCAAGTGCCCACAACGAGGGACAGCTTGCGACTTTCAAAAAACAGGCCGAGGCCGGGCTCTCTCTGCTCTTCGCCCTTGCCCTGCCGGCAACGGCGATCCTGATTGCCCTGGCGCTGCCCATCACCCGCCTGCTGTACGAACGCGGTCAATTTACCCCGGAAGACGCGGCCATGACCAGCCAGGCCCTGATGGCCTACGGGATTGGCATCCTGGCCTATGGGACCAGTCAAGTGATGGTGCGCCTCTTTAACGCGACAAAAGACACCCGAACGCCCGCTTGGATTGGCGTTGGCTCGGTTGGGCTGCACGCGGCCGGCTGTTGGCTACTGATGCAGGTATGGAGCCACTGGGGTATTGCCCTGGTGACCTCGCTGGTGTCCTATCTGAATACACTTGTCCTGTACGTTATTTTTCGGCGACGACACGGTCCGCTGGATGAAGGGACACTCCTTCGAAGTCTTGGGGCTCATGTCTTGTTAGCGATGGTTTTGGGCGGTTGCCTGTTTTTTTTCAGCCAGCCTCTGGCCGCTGCCCCCGGCTCGCTCATGACCGGTGAGCGTCTCCTCCGTTTGGCTGGAATCCTGGTCGCCGGCGGGGGTGTGTATCTCGCGCTCGGTCTGCTGCTCAAAGTCGAAGAGATTCGTACGGGAGTGCGTGTACTCAAGCGGGCGGCGAGGGGACTGAAATAAAATCGGAACGAAAAGTTACCGTATGCTTTGTGCATCTTCGACAAAGGGGCAAGGGAGATGCTCTGCGCTGAACTGACGCCGTAGGGCCGTGGGCGCGGCAAAGGACGAGCCGCGGATAGACCAGAACGATTGACTCGGATACTCGCTCCGGGTTGGAGAATAACCGGAAATGCACGTAATCGGAATGTCCGGGCATTGGTCGTTGTTGACGGCATAGCCGATGGGTTTGCCCGGTGCGTGGGAAATCAGCCGAATCAGGTAGGCGGCATGGTCGTGGATATCGACAAAGACGTTATCCGCGACAAAACGCCGCAACTCCGGTTCCACCGCACCAACGGTGATGACACCATTCGCAAAGGAATAGGTATTGACCATGCCTGGCCCGCCGTTGCCGGCGATGGTGTACACGTTCACCCCCGAATCAACCAACGCCTCAAGCGTTCGAATAATCTCATAGGTTAACAGCCAGGTTTCCTCCGACTCTCCCCACTTTCTGATTTGGGCCTTGTATGCCTCGGCACGTTCAAGCCGGAGAGGTTTTTCAAAAGCACTGATCAGGGTGGACGATTCCCAGGACATCAGGACCGCATCAATGCGCTCACCCAGAAAGACTTGCCGCTTGATACGCTGCAACGTGGCCAGCAGTTCGTGTTTGGGCGGATTATAGTTTCGGACCGGATACGGAATAAGCGAGACCAGGGGATGGGCCGCAATCAGGCTGACCATGTCGCCATGATAATAGGGTTCGCGAATCCAATCGCGGTCCAGATCGACGATTCCATAGAGCCAGCGTTGGGTTGTCCGCTCTTCCTGCGTCTTGAATACTGCATCGCCCGGATAAAAATGATCCACCACGGCCACGCGGTAGCGGGCCTCTGTGGGTTGTAAGGACTGGAAGGTGCACGGAGTGTGCAGCAGTGCAGCCGTAGCCACGGTCAGAAAAGAGACAATCCCCATAAGCGACCCCCCCAGGACAACTATTATGGCATGGATTGAGGAGATAGGGTAACGAAAACATTCCCTGTGAGGTGCGGGAGCATTATCGGCCGTTCATATGGGACATGAGGAGTGCGTGATGGGTGTTGACGATTCCGGCCAGCTTGCGAGCGTACGCTACCAGCCCGACGAAAAACCGCCGCCAGCGATTGCGTTCGGTCTCGGTCTACAGTTCGCCATTCTCATCATTGCCAGAATAGTCGTGATCCCCATGGTTGTGGTCCGGGCCGGCGGTGGGACCGAAGCCTACCTGTCCTGGGCGCTGTTTGCCGCAGTCTCGATCTGTGGCCTGACCACGGTACTGCAAGCGTTCCGGTTTGGCCGTATTGGTGCGGGCTATGTCGCCGTGATGGGCACCTCCCTGGCTGTCGTAGCGGTGAGCATCACGGCGGTGGCCGAGGGCGGCCCGGCGTTGCTCGCGACCCTGGTGGTCGTTGCGTCGCTGGTCCCGCTGGCGCTTTCCGCCCGGCTCTCGCTGTTTCGGCGGCTCCTGACCCCGACCGTTTCGGGGACGGTCATCATGCTGATCCCGGCCACATTGATGCCAACGGTCTTCGGTCTCCTAGAGGAGGTGCCGGTGGGAACCTCGACTCTGGCCGCTCCGTTGAGTGCCCTCGTGACCGTGTTGATCATTATCGGCATCGCGCTCAGGACAACAGGAGCGCTGCGTCTCTGGGCACCGGTGATCGGTGTAGCCCTCGGCTCTTTGGCGGCGGGGTGGGTCGGTCTCTTCAACGTGGACGGCATCGCCGAGGCTGCGTGGGTCGGCCTCCCGGCGGGCGAATGGCCCGGCTTGGCTCTTGATTTCGGACCAATTTTTTGGGCGCTTCTGCCCGCATTCGTACTCGTGGCTCTGATCGAAAGCGTCCAGACGATCAGCAATGCCGTCGCCGTACAGCGTGTCTCCTGGCGGCAGCTCCGGGCGGTGGATTTTCGGGCGGTACAGGGTGCGGTGACGGCAGCCGGAATCGGCAACCTGCTGTCTGGCTTGGCCGGAACGGTGCCGAATACACTGCTATCGACCGGCGTGGCGGTGGTCGAACTCACCGGGGCGGCGGCCCGCCGCGTCGGGGTTGCCGTTGGGGTCGTATTCGTCGCCGTCGCCTTCCTTCCCAAGGCGCTCGCCGTGGTCCTGGCGATACCGGGTCCGGTCGTCGCGGCCTATCTCGCCGTCTTACAGGCGACGCTCTTCGTGGTCGGCATGAAGGTCATCGTTCAGGACGGAATCGACTATCGCAAGGGGTTGGTTGTCGGCCTGTCGTTCTGGGTCGGTGTCGGTTTTCAGAATGGCGCGATATTCCCCGAGTTTGCTCAGGCATTCGCCGGAGGCCTGCTGCGGAATGGGGTCACGGCCGGCGGTCTCATGGCCATCCTGATGACGTTCTTCATGGAGATGACAAAACCGCGCCGTGGCCGGATGGAGACACGGTTCGATCTCTCAGCTCTGCCAAAGATCAGGGAGTTTCTCGTCGCGTTCGCGTCCCGTGGTGGCTGGGCTGGGACGATGGCCGAGCGCCTTGAGGCTGTCGGCGAGGAGACGTTGCTGACGCTGCTCGGGCAAGACGAGGCCGGCGAGGAGAAAGAGCAGCGACGGCTCCTCTTGATGGCGCGCAAGGAGGGGGATAGAGCGGTACTCGAGTTCATTGCGGCGACCGGCAAGGACAATCTCCAGGATCGGATCGCGCTGCTTGGCGATCAGATGGGCGAAATTCCGATCGAGCGGGACGTTTCGCTTCGGCTGTTGCGACACCTCGCGTCTTCGGTTCGCCACGAGCAATATCATGACACTGATATCGTGACTGTCCGTGTGGATGCCCCGGAGAAAATTCCCGGCGGGCATGCCTAAAGCGGCCATGAGTAGGCGTGGGGTAGTGCGCCCCCTTCTCCTGTACCGAGTTGGAATGCGTGTATAGCTGTAAGGTTATAGTCTATCGTGAGACGCGTGCATTCCAGGGGCGGACGGGCGTAGCGTGATCCGATCCAAGTTATTGAGAGAGGGCTTCGAGCACTTCCCAGCGTTCGTAGGCCTGTGCGAGTTCTCGTTCGATGTCGCGCAGGCGCTGTTGCAATGGCGCGACCTCCGCTCCGCCTCCACGGTAGAGTGCGGCGTCGGACAGTCTGGCGTGTATCTTGGTCTGCTCGTGCTCAAGCGCCTCAATGCGCTGCGGCAGCGCTTCAAGCTCGCGCTGTTCCTTGTAGCTGAGCTTGCGCTGCCGTTCCTGACGTTCTCGTTGGAGAGGTGCCGCTTTCGGCTCAGGTTTCTGGGGTGCGCTTTCCGTGGGGAGACGCTGACGCAGCCAGTCATCATAGCCACCAATATATTCGCCAATGTGTCCGTCGCTTTCAAAGGCGAGGGTGCTGGTGACAACATTATTGAGAAAAGTACGATCATGGCTCACCAAGAGGATTGTACCGGAGTAGGCGAGCAGGAGTTCTTCGAGCAGTTCCAGGGTCTCGGCGTCGAGATCGTTGGTGGGCTCGTCGAGGACCAGCACATTCGAAGGCTGGGTAAACAGGCGGGCGAGCAACACCCGGTTCCGCTCGCCGCCGGATAAGACACTCACCGGACTCCGGGCACGGTCCGGCGAAAACAGAAAGTCTTGCAGGTAGCCGATGATATGGCGTTCCTTGCCGCCGAAGGTGACGTGATCGTTTCCCCGTCCCACGATCTCCTGGACCGTTTTATCAGCATCAAGTGGCGTACGGAGTTGGTCGAAATACGCGACTGCCAGGTTGGTGCCGTGCTGGACACTGCCGTGTTGGGGCATGAGTTCGCCCAATAAAAGCTGAAGCAATGTCGTTTTTCCTATGCCGTTCGGACCGATGATGCCGATCTTATCACCACGCATAATCACCGTGGAAAAGTCCTTGACAACAGGCTGGTCGGCATAGGCGTAGCTGACATCTTGCGCCCGCAGCACGAGTTTTCCGGAGCGCTCCGCTTCCTGGACCTGGAGACGGACCGTGCCCGGTTGCTCGCGGCGGGCGCTCCGGGTCGCCCGTAACGCCTGAAGGGCTCGCACACGGCCCTCATTCCGAGTCCGTCGGGCTTTAATGCCCTGACGAATCCAGGCCTCTTCCTGGGCGAGTTTTTTATCGAACTGGGCCCAGTGTTGGGCCTCAGTCTCAAACGCCGCCTGTTTCCGTTCCAGGAAGGTTTCATAGTCGCACGACCAACTCGTCAAACGTCCCCGGTCGAGTTCCACAATACGGGTGGCAAGATTTTTGAGCAGCATGCGATCGTGGGTCACAAAGACGAGGGTCTTGCCCTGTTGCAGCAAGAACTCTTCGAGCCAGGTAATAGACTCGACATCGAGATGGTTGGTCGGTTCGTCGAGCAGTAGAATATCGGGATCGCTCACCAAGGCTTCTGCTAGCAGCACGCGGCGTTTGAGCCCGCCGGAAAGCGTGTTGAATGCGGCACGCTCGTCGAGTTTCAACCGGGTCAGTGTTTGCTCAACCCGCTGATGGACCAGCCAGCCGCCGTTGCTATCGACAGTCTGTTGCAGCTGCTCCAACTGCCGGAGCAGTTTTGGGTCATTCGTTTGGCTCACTTGAGCACTGACGGTGTGATAGGCCGCCAGAGTGTCGCCCAGCCGGCCTAAGCCCTGGGTCACGCGCTGTAATACCGTCCCAGGCAGAGACAGAGGAATGTCCTGAGGGAGGAATCTGGCGCGTGTATCCTTAGCGCGGACGAGCTGACCGGCATCGGGCCGGACCTCACCCTGAATCACTTTCATCAGGGTAGACTTCCCCGCCCCGTTGCGGCCCAGGATGCCAACCCGCTCCCCCGCTTCGAGTTGCAAACTCACCCCGTCCAGCAACGGCGGCTCTCCAAAGCTGACCCGGACATCCTGAAGGCTCAGTACTGCCATGTCAGGAGGTTTCTCATATTCGAGGGCGGAAGGCTATTGCCGTCATGCGCTATGGATGCTCGTGCGAGTGTTGTAAAATGTCCACTTCGACACAATGACAATAGCCTCAGGCTGGCCGCTTTATCTCTAGCAGGTTTTCGAGTAAACAAAGCGGGCAACGGTGGAAGGAAGGCCATTATGGGACAACTGGAAAACAAAGTCGCTCTCGTTACCGGCTCCGGGCGGGGCCAGGGGCTTGTGGCTGCGCAACGCTTTGCCTCAGAAGGGGCGAAGATCGTGATTAACGACCTTGACGCGGAGTCTGTCGAGGCTGCGGTTGCCGCCGTCAAAAACGCCGGAGGCGAAGCGGTGGGGGCCGTCGGTGATGTGTCCAAGGCTGCGGACGTGCAAGCCGTTCTGCAAACCGCCCAGGACGCCTGCGGCGGGTTTGACATCCTGTATAACAACGCCGGGATCGGCTACTCGGCGACGCAACGCTTCGGCATTGCCATGAGCGATATCGTCAACTGTACCGAGGATGACTGGCGGCGCATCATGGGCATTAATGTCGGTGGGATTTTCCTGTTTTGTAAATACGGGATTCCCCAGCTGATCGAACGCGGAGGCGGGGTCATTATCAACACCGCCTCCATTGCGGCTCTGCGCGGAGCTCAAGACGCCCACGCCTACACGGCCAGTAAGGGCGCGATTCTGGCCCTGACCCGAGCGATTGCGGTCACCTATGGCCCCAAAGGCATCCGCGCCAACACGCTCTGCCCCGGCGTGATCGACACCGAAATGATTCACGACACCTTAATCAGCGAGAAGAATATCAGCGATCTCCTTGCTCGGAACACCCCGCTCCAGCGCAATGGCACGCCGGAAGACGTGGCCGACGTAGCGTTATTCCTGGCGAGCGACCAGTCTCGTTTCGTGACCGGCGAGGCGTTTGCCGTCGATGGCGGAATTATCCAGCATATTGGATTGGCCTGAGCAGACCGCTCAAAAAGGGGAGCCCATGGATCAGGAACAACTCGTCAAGGTATTCACGAGCGCGGTACTAGCGCGACGCTTTGAGGCGAAAATCGTCGAGCTGGCTATGGCCGGCGAACTGCCTCCATCGCTGCACGTTGGCGCCGGCCAGGAGGTGGCGCAGATCGCTGCTATCGAAGCCCTACGACCCGACGACTACATCTTGTACGGCCATCGTGGCGTAGCGTATATGGTCGCCCGGGGCGTGAGTCTGGCCGACATGCTGGCCGATATGGCGGGCAAGGAGGGCGCGACCAGTCGTGGCAAGGGCGGGGTGATGCACGTCGTGGATGTGCCCAAAGGTATTCTGGGTGAGAGTGGGACCTTGGGTGGCAGCTTCGTGGTCTCGGTTGGAGTGGGCATGGCGCTCAAGCGCAAGCAGCCGGACACAGTGGTAACGTATTTCTTTGGGGATGGGACGGCGAACCGGGGCCCGTTCCACGAGGCGCTCAACTGGGCTGCGGTTCAGAAACTGCCCTGCGTCTATTTTTGTGAGAATAACGGCTTCGCGATTTCCATGCCGACCAGCCGCTCGACCGCGGTCGAGAATATCGCGGACCGGGCCGCGGGTTATAACGTCCCTGGCGTGGTGGTTGACGGGAGTGATCCGGTGGCGGTGTACGAAGTCATGGAACAGGCTGCGGCGCGGGCGCGGGCCGGCCATGGTCCGACGCTGATTGAAGCCAAAGTGACGCGGCTGCAAGGGCATTATGTCGCCGACCAGCAGGAATACCGGACCGACCGCAACGCCGTGGCGGAAAAAGACCCTCTGCCGAAGCTGCAACAGACCCTGTGCGACCGGGACATCCTGACGCAGGCCGACGTGGACGACATACAGGCCGACGCCGACCGGCAGATTGAAGCGGCCGTAGCAGCCATGCGCGCGGCTCCGTTGCTCGCACCGGAAGTCGCATTGCAGGACGTTTATGCGTAGGAAGGGAATTGGGGATTAGGGGCTGGGGGTTGGGGAGGAAGGTATGGAGAAGAACTCGAAGATCAGCGGTTTTCGTGATCTCCGGGTATGGCAGGGAGGAATGGACTTGGTGGAACAAATCTATCGGTTGACACGGGAGTTCCCCAAACATGAGATGTATGGCTTGGCGAGCCAAATGCAGTGGGCCGCTGTTTCGGTTCCCTCAAATATCGCGGAAGGTCATACGCGTGATTCGCGGAAAGAATACCTCCGTCATCTCTCGGTCGCTCGGGCATCTTTGGCTGAACTGCAGACACAACTGGAGATCGCTAAACGTCTCCAGTACTGCTCCTCTGAAGGCTACGCTCGTCTCCTTGACCAGTCTGACCTATTAGCCAGGCAACTCTCGGCATTACGAACTACCCTGCTCAAAGGAGCCAACCCCCAATCCCCAATCCCTAACCCCCTCAGGAGTGTTTATGCCAACACGGACCTATAGTCAGGCGATTAATGATGCGCTTGCCGAAGAAATGCGGCGCGATGAAAACGTGATTCTGTACGGTCAGGACGTTGCGGTCTGGGGTGGGATTTTCAAAGTCACCGACGGGCTGCTTGAAAAGTTCGGTCCGGATCGCGTGTTCGATACGCCGATCTCCGAGAGTGTGATGGTCGGCGCCGGTGTGGGCGCGGCCTCGATGGGCCTGCGGCCGGTGGTGGAACTCCAGTTTGCCGACTTCGTCATCACCGCGGGTGATGAAATTTTCTTTAAGGCCGGTATGTGGCGCTATATGCACGGTGGGGCGCATACGATTCCGCTGGTGGTGCGCGCTCCCTCGGGCGGCTCGGGCTTTGGACCCGAGCATTCAGCCTGTCCCGAAGCCTTTATCATGCACGCGCCCGGCCTGCTGTGCGCCGTGCCCTCAACGCCGGCAGACGCCAAGGCTCTGCTCAAGCAGGCGATTCGACTGGATAACCCGGTCATCTATTTTGAGCATAAACTACTGTATCAAATGCGGGGCGAGGTACCGGACGGAGAGGTGCTGACTCCCTTTGGCAAAGCAGTCGTCCGACGCGAGGGCGAGGCCGTGACGATTGTGGCCTGGCAGGACATGTTGCGCCGTTCGCTCGCAGCCGCGGAGCGACTGAGCCAGGAAGGCATCGAGGTAGAGATCGTCGATCCGCGTACCCTGAATCCGTTTGACCGCGAAACCATTATCGAGTCGGTCAAAAAGACCGGAGCCTGTATTGTGGTGGAAGAGGCCTATCGTACACTTGGGGTTGGGGCGGAGATCGGGGCGCTGCTCCTGGAAGAGGTCCTCCCCTATCTGGACAAACCCTTCAAGCGCTTGGCTATTCCCGATGTGCCGATTCCGACCAGCCAGCATCTGGTCGATGCTATCGTTCCTTCGGCAGACGATATTTATCGGGCGGTCAAAGAACTCGCTGACTGAGGCTGGTGTGCGAAATACCAAAGTCGTGATGCCCAAACTCGGCCAGGCCATGACCGAGGGAGTGGTCGTGCGATGGCATCGCAAAAACGGCGGGCGCGTCACTGCCGGCGAGCTGCTCGTCACGGTGGAGACGGACAAGGCCACATATGATCTTGAGGCAACCGCGAGTGGGACGCTCCACATTGTGGTTCAAGAAGGCGAAGAGGTCCCGATTCATACCGTCATTGGCGAGATTGGTGACGCGCCAGTCCAGGCGGATACCACCACCGCTCTGCCACCTGCCGAACCGGTCGTCCAACAGCGAATAGCGTCACGCCCAAGGCGCGTCCTCGCCTCACCTAAAGCTAAACGACTGGCCGCTGAACGCGGCATTGATCTTTCAACCCTGACGCCGTCATCTGCGGATGGGGTGATTTCCGCGGCTGATGTAGAGCAGGCCGCGGAGAACGCAGTTGCCCAGCAGCAGTCTGCGACGGCCACTCGACCTGGTTCCGCTCCAACCCGGACCGAGCGCGAACGCCGCCCTCTGACCGGCATTCGGAAGGCCTCCGCCCGCCGGGTCCAGGCCGCCTGGCAGACCATTCCGCATATCGTCCAGATGATCGAGGTCGATGCCGGCGCGCTGCAAACGGTCCGGGAACGACTCAAAGCGGATATCTCCGGGCTGACGCTCAACGACCTGATTTTACACGCGGCGGCGCGGGTGCTGGCCGGACTGCCCGACCTCAACGCGACGGTCGAAAACGAAGAGCTTATTCTCTATGACGGGGTTGATATCGGCTTTGCCGTTGACTCGCCGCGCGGTCTGCTGGTCCCGGTTATCCGCGGGGCGGACGGTCTGTCTATAGCACAGCTTGCGAAGGACAGGCAGCGACTGGTTGAAGTCGCTCGGGCGGGGCAGTTGCAGCCGGCCGATATGGGTCAGGCCAGCCTGACCGTCTCGAACCTTGGCATGTTCGGCATCCGGGCCGGCACCCCGGTCATCAATCTGGGTGAACCCATCCTCGTCTTTGTGGGCGCGGTTGAAGAGCGGCCGGTCGTGCGGAATGGGCAGATTATCGCCCGTCCCATGCTGACGCTCAGCATTGCTTATGACCACCGGGTAGCGGACGGGGTAGCGGCATCCCGTTTGAGTCAGGGTCTGAAAGAGGCGCTGGAAAATCTAGGATCAGAATCCTTCTCGGAAGTCTCCAACTCCCAACCCCTAACCCCCAACCCCCAAGAAGCCCTGGACAAACGGGAAGTCCGCTCAATGTCTGCTGGCGAGCGATATGCCGTTCGGGTGCGGAGCCACGCCCATGTCTGGAGCCTTGACGAGCCGGCGAGCGACGGCGGAGAGGATACCGGCCCGGACCCGGTAACCGCTTTTCTCGGCGCTCTTCTCTCCTGCATGACGATTGCCTTCAAAGCGGCTGCCCGGCGTCGCAAGATTTCAATTGAACGGATTGAGGGACGTGCCAAAGCATCGCTGAAGGGCCAGGTGAAAGACATAACTTTAACCCTGGCTGTGTGGAGTTCGGCTTCGGAGCAAGATGCGCAGATTCTCCTCGAACGGGCCAAGCGCGGCTGTTATGTAAGCGGAATGCTGAGGCCGGATATCCACCTTACGGTGGAGTTGGTCAGGCACGCGCCGGACGCCGCCTCTTCCCCTCGCCCCCTTGGGGGAGAGGGCTAGGGTGAGGGGGTCTCGGTAGCAACGCTATTGAATAACCCGGACCTGCCTATTCATGCAGAGCGGTCTTCAGCGCCGCGGCCGCCTTTTCCAATGCCTGCCCGGCCGGCTCAACGACCTTGGCCATACCCATAAAGCCGTGGATGAGCCCCTCAAAACAAACGTATTCAACCGCTACGCCTGCCTCACGCAGCCTGGCCGCGTACGCGGCTCCCTCGTCCCGCAGGGGATCGTATTCTGCGGTGGCAATAAAGGCCGGCGGCAGGGAGCGGCATTGATCGGTCGAGGCGTACAGGGGGGAGGCCAGCGGGTTGTGTCCATCCGCTTCGCTGGCGAGATAATGGTCCCAGAACCACCCCATCATCTCGGTTGTCAGAAAATAGCCGTCCGCATTTTCGGTGTGCGACGGCAGGTCAACCGCGTGCGCCGTGACCGGGTATAGGAGGAGTTGATAGGCGAGAGCCGGCAGGCCGCTCTCTTGCGCCTTGAGGGTCACTGCGGCTGCCAGGTTGGCACCGGCACTTTCACCGCCCACAGCCAGTCGAGAGACATCCCCGTTCAGGGCGGCCGCGTTGAACGCGACCCACCGCGTCGCGGCGTAGCAGTCATTGACCGCTGCCGGAAATTTGTCTTCTGGCGCGAGCCGGTAGTCTGCGGAGACCACCACGCAGTTAGCAAGATTAGTCAAGGCACGACAGGATGCATCCACCGTGTTCAGACTGCCAACCACCCAGCCACCCCCGTGAAAATAGACCAATATGGGAAACGGGCCGTCTCCGGCCGGGGTGTAAATACGGATCGGCTGTTTGCCGGCCACGCCGGGTATCAGCCGGTCTTCGACCGTGCCGACCGGCTCGGGGTCAGCCGTTACGCCTCGCGCGGCTTCCATGGCGGTCCGCGCTTCCTGGGGCGAAAGATGATGTAGGGGTGGACCGGCGGCGGCCATTTGTTCGAGGGCTTTTGCGACCTGGGGATGGAGTGGCATGGTGTTTTCCTTTTAGACGAGTGCACATGAGGTCAGAAAATTTTGGATAAGCCGGACGCATTCGATTGGCTTTTCCAGTGGCGGGCAATTACCGCATTGCGGAATGATTTCTACGCGGGCGTTGGGCAGAGCGTGCTGATACAAGGCACTGCATTCCAGCGGCACGATCCGGTCGTCCTGTCCCCAGATAATAAGGGTTGGCAGATGCACTCGGCCTAACAGCCCAGGCAGGCTGGGGCTGAACATATACGGCTTCCAACAGTAGCGGACGAGAGTTTCCTGGTTGCGCGTTTGTATGTCGCGCTCCTCTTTGGACGGCTTGCGCTGGAACAGTTCGGCATACTCGGCAACCTGCTGTGGGTCGAAATACGCCAGTTGTCTGGTGCCCTCCTGTCCGTGCAGAAAGACATCGGTAATTTCGCCGTCCCTCGGCTGGATACCGGCCGCGTCAATCAGAATGAGATGATCGAATGTCCTGGGCGACATAACCGCCATTTCTGCTGCCAGCCAGCCGCCGATGAAGTGACCCGCCAGGGTAACCTGAGATAGCTCCAGCGCATCCAATAGCCACAGACTGAAGCGCGTCAGGTCCGTAAAGGATTCGAGCCAGGGGGGACGTTCGGACTGCCCAAAGCCCGGATAGGTTGGCGCATAGACAGTAAAGGACTCGGCCAACTGTTCGTGATATTGCCGCCAGCCCAGACTGCCTTCCGCGCCGTGCAGCATGACGAGCGGCTTGCCCCGGCCGCCTTTCAGATAATGAATTGTGGCGCCGCCGACTTCGATAGTATGTTCTGCATGTTCTGGCATGGTTGTTGTCTCTGTTCCATGGAGATTGTTTATGGAGCGCGTTCAAAGGGTCCGGGCAGTCCCAGCTCTCTTCCCATTTCCCGAACTGCCGGGAGCACGTCATGCTCCATGAGGGCTAAACAGCGCATCGTGTCTTCATGTCCGATGGTGCCGTCATTCGTCCAGACGCCAAGAATGCCGGGGCGGACAACGCTGAGGACTTCGCGTAATTTCCTGACTACCGTGTCCGGGTTGCCCACAATAACCCGGTTGCTTTCTACGACCTTTTCCCAGCCCGCGGAATCAACGCCGCCGTAGAGGGGGTCAGGCCGGAGTGAATAGCGCCGGTACTGGTCGACAATGCGCTTGGCCCCTTCGCGTGAGTTATAGCCCGGCGGGGCCATGAAGTCGCCCGGCAGCGGCACGCGACCGACACCGGCGTTTCCGATCAGAAAACCTTTACCGACCTCATACGCTTTTTCGTCTGTGTCCTGGACATGGACGCGGACGAGATAGCCAAAGTTTTGCGGACCCGGCTCATAGCCCACCCGCTTGGCGGCCTCGGTATAAATTGCGGTCAGGTCCAGGGTCACCTGGGGATCGGTTTCTAAATAAATGTAGGGATAGTGGTGCTGGGCACACCAGATCAGCGTCTCCGGGCTGCCGATACCGGGAATCCAAACGGGAGGATGCGGCTGTTGGAGCGGTCGTTCAAACGGGTTGACGACCCGGAACTGATAATGCTTACCCTCCCAGCGCCACGGCCCTGGGGTGGTCCAGGTTTTGATAATCAAGTCGTGCGCTTCTTCAAAACGCTCGCGGTTATACACCGGGTTGGTGTTCGTTGCCCAGCTCTCAATACCCGTTCCCCGTACAAAGCCCGATACGAGTCGGCCCCGCGAGATCATATCGATCTCCGCCAGCTCCTCGGCCAGTCGTAGCGGGTTATCGAAAATCGGGAGCGGATTGCCCAGCAGGACGATTTTCGCCCGCTTGGTAGTGCGGGCCAGGATGGCGGCTTCGAGATTCATGGCCGCCCCCATACACGTCGGGGTATTATGATGCTCATTCAGCATCAGACCGTCGAAGCCAACCTCTTCTGAATACTCGTACTCGTCAAGGTAGGTATTATACAGGTCCGCTCCCAGGCTTGGATTGAAATGGGCATTCGGAAACGTCAGGCGGACCGCGCTGCGGAAACTCTGGCGCACATCTTCTTCCGAGTAGTCTACATAGGCCCGTTCTGTAAAACGCATGAGAAACATACCCATGCCCCTCCTTTCTTTCCCGGACACTATCCTGTCTGGTATCACCGGATCAAGAGAAAGGGGCGGACGCAGCTTGACTCCTGTCAGCAGGCCGCATACGGATAGCTGGAGAGGAGGGCTGAGTATGGCAAAGACCTACGCCAAGAACACGATTTCGTATGAATCCGCAGCGGCAATGGTGGCCGCTGCTGTCGCCAAGGCAGAAGAGTTGGGTTGCAAACAGAACGTGGCGGTTGTTGATGATGGCGGCAACCTCAAGGCGTTTGGCCGCATGGACGGCGCCCCGCTACTCGGGGTGGAAGGCTGTCAACGCAAGGCGTTTACCGCCCTGTTTGGGGTGGGAACACAAGACCTCTACAGCGCCATCAAAGATGACCAATCCCTGGTCGTCGGCTTGTCGCATTTTTCTCGGGCGACCATGGTCGGGGGTGGACTGCCCATTGTCGTTGATGGGGAGGTCATCGGCGGGATCGGCGTTGGCGGCGGCACGGTCGATGAAGACGTGGCCTGCTCGCAGGCCGGGCTCGACGCGCTTGGCGGCTAGCTTGTAGAGAGATTGATCAGATCGGTCGCGGCACGCGCGGGACGGGACGTTGCGACCCGCCCGACGGCGGGGTTTGGGGGGGAGTTTCTTCGCCCTCGCCCACCCGGAGTTGGTCTTGTGTGCAGAGTCCCTTTTCGATCAGTACCTTTTCCAACGAGGCCAGCCAGTGTTCATAATAGCCGGTCACGGGAGCGTCCGGCTTGTCGGCCTGCGTCTTATCCGCGGCTCCAATTTCTGCAATCAAATGGTCTCGAAACTCGTCCCATTGATACTGCCCCTGTTCACACAGGGCCACGGCCAGGGCAAAGGCGCGCCGTTCCCAAGCGTCGTGAAAGACCAGCTCGCCGCTCTTCCGCGGCAGAGCCGTGTCCCCGGCCATATTTGAGATCTTACGATCGGGCGTAGGCTTCATGATGCTGGATGAAAGAATACTTTCCGTTCTCTATCTGCCAGGCGTTTTGTCAACGTAAAGTATTCTTTTCGACCCTGGCGACACCGATCATCGAGTCGCGGCTGACCAGCGCGGTGAGTTCTTCTTCACTCATGCTCTCGGTTCCGGCGGGCCGTTCGGGCAGGACCATATAGCGGATTTCTGCGCTACTGTCCCAGACCTTCACTGCGGTGGATTCGTCGAGTTCCAGACCAAAGTCCCGCAGCACACCACGCGGGTCCACCACCGAACGCGAGCGATAGGCCGCATCCTTGAACCAGGCCGGCGGTAGCCCCAGAACCGGCCACGGATAGCAGGAGCACAGAGTGCAGACGACCAGGTTATGGGTGTCCGGGGTGTTCTCAACCACTACCATATGTTCGCCCTGGAGGCCGCTGAAGCCGAGTTCCGCAATGGCGGAGGTGGCGTCTTCGAGCAGGCGCTCTTTATACGCCGGATCGACCCAGGCTCGGGCCACAACCTTGGCCCCGTTGATCGGCCCGAGGTCGCTCTCATACGTTTCGACCAGCTTGTCGAGCGTTTCCGAAGAGACCAGACCCTTGGCTACCAGTAAGGACTCCAGGGCCCGCACCCGTTGCTCCAGAGCCGCGGTCTGTTCGGGAGAGGTGTGTTTCTCCAGGTAGGGATTCGGCGGGGCATCGTGGGCGCTATGGCCGTGAGTATGATCGCTACTCATGACTCTTCTCCTTAGGCGGGGTCAAGATAATCTTCCCACAGGTCGATATACAGATTGTCTGTTGCGGCGGCGTCCGGGCCCCAGAGTTCCTGGGCGGTAAAGCAGACCGAATACAGTGGCTGTGGCTGTTCGCCCTGGCCGTGAGCATTGGTATCCGGGTACACAAAGGTGCCGTAGACTTGGGCTATCGTGCCATTTTTCCCCCGGACATAACGGGGCAGCCGGGTGTGCCCGGTTGGATTCAGGTTACGGGATCGAACTTGGTCGCCTACCGAGAAACGCGGGGTCAGGCGGCCTTCTGTCCGATGGCAGGGCGCCCCGCCTTGGACAACTGCCGGGACCGCTTCCGGTGGAAGCGGTCCTTCCGCTCGCTTACCGGTCTCCTGGGCGACTCCGGTTGCTAATTCCTCTGGGGTGAGAACACCTTTTTCCACGGCCAGGGTTTCCAGTGCGGCCAGCCAGTGCTCATAATAGGTCGAGGAGAGATAATGGGCGGGGTCCATGCGTTCGATTGCATGCCGGAAGGCGTCGAGCGTGTCGAGTTGGCCCATGCCGAGCATGGTCATGGCAAACACACGCTTTTCCCACTCGGCATGAAAGATCGGCTCGTTCTCTTCCGGTTTGACCGGGCCGTAGCAGGTCATACCACCCATATCATGCACACCATTCATACGTTTCTCCTCGGGCTCAATGCGTGGGCACCAGCCTAACACCCGGTCTGGTGAGGGTCAATCAATTGAGCGCGGTGGAAACTCAGGGTGTAGTTTCCGCTATCCACCTTTGAGCGACTTCCAGATGCGTCGCAAACCAGACTCCCTCATGTTCCAGGATGTGTTGAATCAGCCGCTCTAGCATGGCCATGCGCGAGCGGCGGCCAATAATCTGCGGATGCATGACAATGCCGAGAAAGCCGCCGTCCGCATAGGCGCCGTCAAACTCGGCCTCCCAGATTTCATATACCTTGTTCTGGCTCGACATGCCGGTGAAGTAGGGGGAGAAGCTGAAAAAAAAGTGTGGCGCATCATCCAGCTCCCAGCTAAAGGGAACTTCCAGGAGCTGACGCTTGGTCTGGGGGGTGGTGAGCCAGTAGGGGTTATCGTCGCCAACCAGGCTGCTGTCATACAGAAAATCGTGGTCGAGCAATAAGTCAAAGGTATGCGGGCCGGTATTGCCGGCTGGAGAGCGATAGCCCCGTGGCGCCTGGCCGGTAATACGCTTGAGGCTCTCTGTCCCCCTCAGCAACACCTCCAACTCGGCTTCTCGGCCTTTGTTCGCGACAAACTCGTGCTCATAGCCGTGATGCCCGATCTCATGCCCATCGGCGTACATCTGTTCAACCAACTGGGGGTGGGTATCCGCCGACCAGCCCGGCACAAAGAACGTTGCCTTGAGGTCATATTTTTTGAGCAGCTTGAGAATGCGCGGCACCCCGACCCGCGCCCCATACTCGCCGCGCGAGAGCTGGCCTGGGAAGGGCTGCCGCATGGTGCGGGTCCACAGCGTTTCCGCATCAAAGTCAAAACTCAGGCCAACCGCACAGCGTTTATTATCCGGCCACATGGGACGCTCCTTTGTCGTAACTCAGATCAGTATTCCGTCTGACTGTAAAAGAGCGAGCCCATATTCTCAATGGATACCTCGCGGAATCTCGGCTAGGCGTTGAAAAACAACAGGTGGCGTTCTAGGCTGAAAGGTCACGGAGAACAAAGATGTCTCAAGTAAGCAAACCAGCCTGGCCGGGTTGGGCGGAATATTCCATTCCGGTGAAAATCAATGTGCAGGCGGTACAACTGACGGATGAACAGTTCGTGCTTCTGTGTCAAGAGAACCCGGAGTTGCGGCTTGAACTGACCGCAGAGCACGAGTTGGTGATTATGCCTCCAACAGGATCAAAGACGGGATGGCGGAATAGTAAGCTGACTTACTATCTAGTCGCTTGGGCTGAAACGGACGGAACCGGTCTGGTATTCGATTCTTCAACCGGATTCATGCTGCCGAATGGCGCAAAACGTTCACCGGGTGTCTCATGGCTGAGACGCGCCCGCTGGGAGGCTTTGACCGAAGCACAGCAGAACGGCTTTGCCCCGCTGTGTCCCGACTTTGTGGTCGAGCTTCGCTCGCAACAGGATCGTCTCGCCACCCTGCAAGAAAAAATGCAGGAGTATCTTGCCACCGGTGCCCAGCTCGGCTGGCTGATTGATCCGCTCGAAAGGCGTGTCCATATCTACCGCCCGAAGCAGGCCGTTGAGATTCGTGATGATCCGGCTTCACTCGATGGCGAAGCCGTCCTGCCCGGATTCGTCCTGGACGTTCGGGAGTTGTGGTAGGTGACAGGAATATCATCGGTCGGGGCGGGAAGCGGACGTTTGCCCCAGGGTGCGTTACATCCGGCCTCATCCACACGTGAAGGATTTCCTTTCCCTTTTATATGATGGTATACATACCATCATATGATTAAGCCGCGAAGAACGCGAGCAAAAGAAATATACCGCTTCAAGGAATCAGTAGAGTCAACAGCGCTCATCATTGAGGTTGCCATTTTCGAATTCTCCCCGACAAAAGAAAACCCAGATGGGACAGCCTATCGCCTCCAACTCTATGAGCGGGAAAGTGGAGAAACTGTTCTCCGCTATGACTTTGAACAAGGAAAGGGACACCACAGACACTTACGGGGAAACGAGTTCCCTTATGAATGGCGAGGCGTTGAGCAGCTTCTTTCCGACTTTCGTAGGGACGTTGAATTAGTGAAGAAAGGGTACTTATGAAGCTAAAACGGATGAAGATTGTCGTGCAGCCAGAGGACGATTTTTTCGATCAGGTTCGCGAGGCATTTTCTACTGTTGCCAAAGCGTCACGGAAAGGCGAAAAACTCCCACGGTCCACGCCGGTTCTCTCCTTTCCCAGCATTAAGGAGATGGCCCGGACTCTGACGCCGAAACGGCTTGAACTCCTGAGATTGATCCGGCGAAACGATCCTCAATCAGTGCGCCAATTGGCCACGTTGGCAGGTAGAAACATCAAGAACGTCAGTACGGACCTGAAAGTGTTGGAGAACCTGGGATTGGTCGAAGCGGAAGAACGGGAGTCACCTCGCCAGCGCAAACGTCCAGTGAGTCCCTTTGATCGGCTAGATATGGAGGTGTATTTGTAGTCTGGCTTCTCCAGAGAGCTCTCTAAGTCGTCGCGCTATAGAGTCAATGACTGAGACTTATGGATAACTAGGGTTATAGAAGCGATAGATTGAGAGGACGTCAATGCGGAACGAATTTACCGCGCTGATTGAGCGGGAGAACGACTGGTATATTGCCTACTGTCCCGAAATCCCCGGAGCAAACGGTCAGGGCCGGACTCCAGCCGAAGCACGAGCAAGCGTAGCCGAGGCTATTGCGTTAATTCTTGAGGATCGCCGGGAGGATGCCCTCCGTGGGCTACCTGCCGATGCCATCAGGGAAACGGTGATTGTCGAGTGAAGCGGAACACTCTTCTTCAGCGGTAAGCCGAACACATACCCAACGCTCTCAAGGTAGTTGTATGACCACATTTTTCGACGGACCGAAACCCAGACTGTTTGCACACCGGGGCGCGAGCGGGGAAGCGCCCGAGAATACCATGGCTGCGTTTCAGCGGGCTGTGGATGCAGGTGTTGAGTATATTGAGCTGGATGTCCATGCGTCTGAGGATGGGCAGGTCATGGTTATCCATGACGCGACCATCGAGCGGACGACCAATGGTCTGGGCGCGGTGCAGAACTACTCCCTTGCTGCTCTGCAACAGCTTGACGCGGGCTATCGGTTTTCGCCGGATGAGGGCAAGACGCTCCCTTTCCGCGCGTCGGATGTGATTATTCCCTCGCTCCAGGAGGTGCTGGAGAGCTTTCCGCAGGTCAAGTTTACGGTTGAGATCAAGCCATCCGACCCGCCCATTGAAGAACCGGTGATTGCGGTTATCAAAGACTGCGGCAAGGCGGATGACGTTATCATTGCGTCGGAACATGACGCGGTGCTGGCGCGCGTGCGAACCCTGGCCCCAGGTATCCCGACGAATTTTGGCTATAACGAAGTGGTCGATTTTATCCAGCGCGTTGCAACAAACCAGCTAGACGACTATCAACCGCCCGGTCGGGCGCTTCAGATTCCACCCACCTATCAGGGTATCCCGTTAGTGACGGAACAAACAATTGCCGCCGCGCACCAGCTCGGTATAGAAATCCAGGTGTGGACGATCAATGAGCCGCCCGAGATGCGCCGTTTACTCGACCTCGGAGTGGATGGGGTGATGTCGGACTTTCCGGCGCGTTTGTTGGAAGTGGCGCGGGAGAGAGGGTAAGGAGGGTCAAGCGACCTCCTTCCTCTTCTCATATTCTCATAGAAGAAGTTAGGTTCATGGGGGGCGGACCGGATTTCTGTATCTTGAGGAATGAGTAAGCATCATTAAAAAAGAATGTTTACAACGTCGTCGTTTCCCTGGATGAGTCTCAATACTTGATCGGGTAGGAGTGAGAAAGACGTTTATGCAATGGGATGGGGAAAAATTGCAACCTGGAATGCGGGTCCGATTAGTCAACAATTGGTCGCGGATCGGTGAACTGACGGAAGCGGAGCCTCGAATGAGAAATGGACGACGTCTGTTCCAGGTCCGTTTCCCCGATATCGTTGAGCGTGTTTATGAAGACCAACTACAACTACAACCCCAGGAGCGGATGAACCCGCTTGATTTACTTGAGAATGGGAAGTTAGGAACGCCTAATGATCTGCGGAGAACTTTGACCCATGTCCGCCTTACGGGGCGATTAGCGGACATCATATACAGCATGGAAGCGACGAACACTGATTTCTATGCTTATCAATTTAAGCCCGTCCTTAAGCTCCTTCAGACTCCGACTAACGGCCTTCTGATAGCAGACGAGGTCGGACTCGGCAAAACTATTGAGGCTGGCTTGATATGGACCGAGCTAAGAAGTCGCTTTAATTTGAACAGGCTCGTTGTGCTGTGCCCAGCAGCGTTGCGAGAGAAATGGAGGGATGAACTCGCTGGGAAAATGGGCCTCTCTCCTGTCATCTGCGATACAAAGGAAACTCTAAGGAAGCTTAGGAGCAGTGAAGATCAAGCTAAAGGATTCGTGATTATCGCGAGTATGCAGGGGCTACGTCCACCCCGCCGCTGGAATGACACCGATGAAGCAGAATCGGACGCCGCCGAATTGGCACGATTTCTCAGGTCTATGGAAGACGAGGAACGGCTAGTGGACCTGCTTGTGATCGACGAAGCCCATCATATGCGTAACCCAGAAACTCAAACCAATCATCTTGGGCAGTTGATACGCAACGTTTCCGAATACCTCGTTTTGCTCACAGCTACACCAATTCACAATCACAATCACGACATCTTTTCCCTACTCCATCTTCTTGACCCTGACACATTTGAACGACAGGAGGATTGTATTGAGATTCTGGATGCTAATAAGCCGTTGGTCCGTGCGCGAGACCTTGTACTCAAAGGAGAGGCTGGAGCACAAGAATTGATATCCCTTCTACGGGAGGCTGAGAGGAACCGTATCTTGGATGGCAACCGACAACTTGAAATTCTGTTGGAGGGAATCACCGACGAGAAGCTGCACTCCCTCCCGGAGCGGAGCCGGATAGCCTATCGTCTTGAGACCATCAATCTGCTGGGACACGTCGTAACCCGTACTCGGAAGCGGGATATCCAGGAATGGCGTATTGTTCGCGACCCACAGCCCGAATTCGTCCCTATGACAAATGTGGAACAGGAGTTCTACAGGGCTGTGACGGATATTGTGATTGACTACTGTCTGGAACGTGATCTCAACGAAGCGTTCCTTCTTGTAATACCTCAACGTCAGATGGCGAGTTGTATGCCGGCTGCTCTGAATACATGGAAGAAACGGCGGGTAGAAATTACCGAAGATCAGTTTTTATGGGCGGATAGAGATGACCATCGCAAGAAACTCGGTCCACTGACGGAGAAACTGGTGGATTGTTCAGATAATATTGCCAGCTTTGATGAACTTGTTTCGAATGACAGTAAATATAAGCGATTGAGCGAGGTCCTACGAGAATTTTTCACCTCTCATCCAAAAGCCAAAGTCATCGTCTTCTCTACGTTTCGAGGCACACTTGCGTACCTTCAAGGTCGCCTTGACGAGGAAGGTATTTCGAGCATCATCCTCCAGGGCGGAGGGGACAGAACGAAGGATGATATCATTCGTGAATTCAGAGCACCTGACGGTCCTCCCGTACTTTTATCGTCCGAAGTAGGTAGCGAAGGCGTTGATCTCCAGTTCTCTTGGGTCGTGATTAACTACGATCTCCCGTGGAATCCAATGCGTGTCGAACAGCGAATAGGGCGGATAGATCGTATCGGCCAGAAAGCGGACAAGGTTCTGATCTGGAATCTCTTTTATAACGAAACCGTAGACGCCAGAATCTATAAGCGTCTATACGACAAGCTGGATTTGTGCCGTAATGCACTCGGGGATTTTGAGGAAATTCTTGGTGAGGAAGTGAAGAAACTTACACATGATCTCCTCACTAGTCATCTAACGTCCGAGGAACAGGAAGATCGAATCGCCCAAACGGCTCAGGCACTAGAGACAAAAAAACAGGAAGAAGAGCGCCTGGAATCGGAAGCGGTACATCTAACAGCATATGGCGACTATATTCTCCGGCAGGTTCAGGCGGCTAAGGAGACGAATCGCTGGATCAACGGAAATGATCTGTTCTCCTATGTTACTGACTTCATGAACATCCACTATCCTGGCTACCGTTTGTTGAAAACGGATGGAGAAAATTATGAATATCAACTTTCGCTGACCGCTCAGGCCAAATACGACTTGTCAGAGTTCGTCAGACAAAAACACATGACAGGTCAAACACGATTAACTCAAGTCACATCCACCCCCGTAGTATGTCGGTTTGAAAATCTTGTGCGGCCTGAAACCCGGACAAGGAAAGAAGTCCTCTCTCAATTCCACCCCTTGGTTCGTTTTATCAGTGAAAAGATTTCTGAAACCGCTGAACAAATACGACCAGCGGTAGCCGTAAGGGTAGCAGTACGCGACTTTGACCCACCACTTGACGCTGGAATTTACATCCTGGCAGCTTCTCTCTGGTCTGTTCAGGGGCTTCGTGATGTTGAGAAGCTTGTCTATGAGGCTGCTCGTTTGGGTCGGCCTAATGAACTCCTCGGAGAGGTCCAAGCGGAACGTATGGCTAGTGTTTGCTCCTTCAAAGGAAATCAATGGCTAGAGGTGAGACACGAATGCGACCTGAATCTTACCTCTAAAATTGCCAATGACATCCTTGGTGAGCTTGAGAGCCGCTTCTTCCAATTTGCCAAGGAGGAAAAAGCTCAAAATGCGGACCGAGCAGACATTCAAGAACGGAACCTTAACAAGTACGTATCGAAACAACGTAAGGCTATTCAGCAGACAATAAACAAATTACGAGAGACTGGGCGAACGAAGCTGGTCCCTGCAAATGAAGGACGCTTGCGAGCGCTCGAGGAAAGGTATGAACGCCAGAAATTAATAATCAATTCGCATCGGAAAGTGACACATCGGAGCGAGGATATTTGTGTTGCCCTAGTGTTGATCGAATAGGAAATGATTATGGCAAATAGTGATCAGTTTTTTAATGGAGTTCCAGAGAATGTTTCACAATTTGACGGAGGCGGAAGCTCCAGTAAGCTCGAAGTCGTTATAGGGCTCGATTTTGGAACGTCCTCAACAAAGGCTGTCATCCATGTTTTCAATTTTCCCGGAGACCCTGCATTTGCGGTACCATTCGGCGAGTTCGCTCACGAGAGCTTGGAATACTTATTGCCAACAAGGTTGTTTGTGAAGCCAGATGGGTACTGTTCGTTAAAGTGTGCTCCAGATACACCGACATCGCTTTTGACTGACATTAAGGTCGGTTTAATGCAAACGCCAGATAAGAGCATCGAACCAGTTTCCAGTCCATCTTGTGATGCGTCAACCATAACTGTTGCGACAGCTTATCTAGCATTAGTCCTGCGGTATGCTCGTTGCTGGTTCATTACAAATAAGAGAGACGCGTTTGAAGGCTTTTCGCTCAACTGGTCTTTCAATCTTGGGTTGCCCGCTGCAATCAAAGATCAGCCCCAATTTAAGGAAACATTTGGATTGGTTGGCGAAGCTGCCTGGCTTGTCTCTCAGCGCCCGGGTCCTATTACGATTCCCAGAACTAAGGAAGCGATCTCTGATATCGAAAATAGCGCGTCTCTATCAGAGGACGTGCCTTGCGATTTCGAGCTAATTCCAGAAGTAATTGCCGAAGTAGTCGGATACGCCCGTTCCCCGCTCCGCGACCCAGGACTCCATCTGCTCGTAGATATCGGAGCAAGCACCTTGGACGTGTGCGCATTCATATTGGGTGATAGCTATGGTGAAGATTATTTCTCCATACTGACTGCCGATGTTGCTTTGCTGGGTGCAAAACATCTGCATATGGAGAGAATCAAAGGATTGAAGAGAGTAGTGGAGGATCATGTGAAAAATCTGTTTGATCCAACCGATCCATTATGCGTGATAAAGGATGATATGAAATCGTATATGCCGCCTAGTGAAAAGCTCGACAATATCGAGAAAGCTTTTGCCAATGAATGTGAGAGTCTTCTCAAAAAAACTTTTGCGGTTCTGAAAAAAGACAAAGACCCAGATTCAGCTCGTTGGTCCAATGATTTTCCCATATTTTTGTGTGGGGGAGCCAAAGAGATGTCAATATATGATGAGGTGATATCTGGCATTGAGCGATGGCTTCGTGAGTGGGGTCAATCACTCATTCACGCCCCAACAGGAGTAAGGCGAATTGACCTACCGAAACCAGAGGTTCTTGAGGCAACAATGGATGACAAGCTTTATCACCGGCTTGCCGTAGCATGGGGGCTAAGCCACCAGAGTTACAACATTGGCACATATAAACTACCAAGTGAGATAGAAAAATTTTCGCCTCTTCACCATTCAGTTCGGGATATTGATAAAGATTACGTCAGTAAGGACATGGTTTGAGTGTGTTGGGAGAGACTCTCCCGGTACTCATCCTTCTAATGAAGGAAACCCACCCCGGCCTGCGGTCACCCCTCCAGGGACGTGTGATGCATATTGTGGCGTAAGCCTCCCGGGACCGGTCCGGTGGCCCCCGCCTCGGGCCGCGCGCCTGCCCACTTCCTGGGAGAGCGGCCATCTTGGCCGCTTGCGGGCTGGAAGCCCGCACTCCTGGCCCCTGCACGACGCAGGGGCGCGAGGGGCCGCCGAGTAATGCAATACGCGGCACCCCTCCAGGGAGGCGGAGGGATGCCGGGAATGAGCCCGCTTAATGAATCTTCGGCATGACCTCGGCGGCAAAGCGCTCTATACCGCTGCGGAAGGTCGCGGCATCAGCGTAGCGCCCCAGCCCCAGCACATAGTAATTGGCCCCGGCTTCTTTCATGGCTGATATACGGTCAATCATGGGTTCGGGACTGCCCTCGCGGATCATGCCGCCGACGATCAAGTCGGGCATGGACCGCCCGTGCTTTTCGGATTCCTCGCGTAAATGCGTGGCAACCTGGGCCAACTCTCCCGACTGGAGCCCAATCGGGTAATAGCCGTCGCCCCATTTGATGGTCCGCTCAATGGCCTTGGGGCCAGCCCCCCCAACCCAGATGGGTGGACGCGCCGGTCGCGGGGCAAAGACAAATTCGGGGAATTTGATGTGAGTCCCGTCGTACGCACTCACATCGTTATCAAACAACTGGTGGACGACTTCGAGGGTTTCGTTGGTAATGGCACCACGCTTGCGCGGGTCCACACCCAGGGCTTCAAATTCCGGCCGCATCCAGCCGACCCCGGCACCCAGGATAAGCCGCTCCCCCGAGAGTTCCTGGAGGGTGGCTACCTGTTTGGCCAGATACACGGCCGGCCGGTAGGGAAAGACCAGGACGGAAATACCGAGCTGGATCTTCCGGGTCAGCGCGGCAAAATAGGCCAGCGTCGTCAGCGGCTCAAAATAGCGTCCGCCCGATCCTTCAGTTTGATCCGGCGGAATAGCCAGATGATCCACGACAAACGCGGCATCAAAGCCGGTCTCTTCCACGGCCTGCACGCAGGCACCGAGCGTATCTCGGGTCGCGGCCGGACCCATATTGCGGATGACAACACCAAATTTCATGCGTCTTCTCCTTCGCCGTCTTGAAACAAACGTTCAGCCAATTCCTCGGCGAGCGCCGAACGCTCGTCCTTATCCTCTCGCAGCAGATCGAAAGACAGATTCATCAGCATTTTCCCGAGGACTTCGCGTTGGAGCACGTTGAGGCTGACGGCCTGCGGTTGTTCCTCTTCGAGCTGAGCCAGGAGGGTCTCCATGGAGCGTACCCCGGCATCGTTCTCCTGTCGCGCCAAACGGTCGCCGGCCATGCCCGCGGCCTGATGGAGCAAAGCTGCTTCCCGGACTGTGAGGGGGTACGAGGACATGCTGGATATTTTCTACCCCAAGTCGGGAAACAGCCAGGGTGCTTCGTTTTTGCGGCGTTGCTCATAGGCCGTGATATCGGCCTCTTTTTGCAGGGTGAGCCCGATTTCATCCAGGCCGTTCAGCAGACAGTCTTTCCGAAACGGATCAACTTCGAAATGAAAACTCGTCCCCCCAGGTGTGGTAACGGTTTGGGCCGCAAGGTCCACGCTGAGCTGATAGCCCGGCTGAGGTTCGACTTCTTTGAATAATTGATCGACTTCCGCGTTGGTCAGGACAACCGGCAGCATGCCGTTTTTGAAGCAATTGTTAAAAAAGATATCGGCAAAGCTGGGGGCGATAACGCATCGAAAACCGTGGTCCAATAAGGCCCACGGCGCGTGCTCGCGCGACGAGCCACAGCCGAAATTATCCCGCGCCAGGAGAATACTCGCGCCATCATAGCGGGGTTGATTCAAGACAAATCCTTCCTGGGGATTGCCGTCGCTGGTGTAGCGCCAATCCGAGAACAAGCCTTCCCGCAGGCCCGTGCGCTTAATGGTCTTGAGGTACTGCTTGGGAATAATTTGATCGGTATCAACATTCACCCGGTCAAGCGGGGCAACAATACCTGTAAGCGTGGTAAAAGCGTCCATATGCGTCTCCAATAGGGGTCTAGCTCCAGTTCCTGATATCGACAAAGCGGCCTTCAATGGCGGCGGCGGCGGCCATGGCCGGGGAGACCAGATGGGTGCGCCCGCCCTTGCCCTGACGGCCTTCAAAATTGCGGTTGCTGGTTGAAGCGCAGCGCTCGCCCGGCTGAAGGGTGTCGGCGTTCATGGCCAGACACATGGAACAGCCGGCCTCGCGCCACTCGAAACCCGCCTCCTTAAAAACGACGTCGAGCCCCTCGTCCTCGGCCTGTTTTTTGATCAGGCCGGAGCCTGGCACCACCATGGCGTTGACCGTCGAGGCGACTTGCTTGCCCTTTGCATACTGGGCGGCAATGCGCAGGTCTTCGATGCGTGAGTTGGTACAGGAGCCGATAAAGACCCGGTCGACCGGAATGGCCGTTATGGGGGTTCCGGCCTTCAGGTCCATATAGGCCAGCGCCCGCTGCGTAGCCTCTTGGATTTCCGGCGAAGGCATGGCGGCCGGGTCCGGCACAGCCCCGGTGATATCGGTGACCATACCCGGATTCGTGCCCCAGGTGACCTGGGGGGCGATGTCTTCCGCTCGCAGCTCGACGGTCTTGTCGAAGCTGGCGTCCGGGTCTGAGGGCAGTTGCTGCCAGGCTGCCACCGCTCGCTCGAACAGCTCACCCTTGGGCGCAAACGGGCGATCTTTGATATAGGCAAACGTTTGTTCGTCCGGCGCAACCATACCGGCCCGCGCACCGCCCTCAATGGACATATTGCACAGCGTCATGCGGCCTTCCATGGACAGTGCCCGGATGGCCGAGCCCGTGTATTCGATGACATGCCCGGTTCCGCCGGCCGTTCCGATTTTACCGATAATGGCCAGGATAATGTCTTTGGCAGAACACTGTGCGGACAACACGCCCTCCACTCGCACCTGCATGGTCTTGGCTTTCTTTTGGAGCAGGCATTGTGAGGCCAATACGTGTTCAACCTCGCTGGTGCCGATACCAAAGGCCAGCGCGCCAAACGCGCCGTGCGTGGCGGTATGGGAATCCCCGCACACAATAATCATACCCGGCAGGGTGAGACCCTGCTCCGGCCCGATCACATGCACAATGCCCTGGCGGATGTCGTCTATGTCGAAAATCGGGACGCCGGTTGCCCGACAGTTCTCCTGGAGGGCTTCGATCTGCTTGGCTGCGACGGCATCTTCAATGGGTTTGTCCCGGTCCGTTGTCGGCACGTTATGGTCGGGCACGGCTATTGTCGCCTGGGTGCGGCGCACGTTGCGGCCGGCCAGTTGCAGGCCCTCAAATGCCTGCGGAGAAGTCACTTCATGGGTGAGGTGACGATCAACATAGAGGAGCGCCGTGCCGTCCTCTTCGGTTCGCACCACGTGCGACTCCCAGATTTTTTCAAACATTGTCTTGCTCGCCATGATCTACCCCTTATGTCCTCTATTTGCTTTTGGGACGTGGCTGCTGAAAGAGCTATACCTTTCTCAGATTTGGTAGGGGCTGGCAAGATGGAAGGAGCGGAGACGGTATGGTAGGATAGCGCACCTGAGCAAGTGGGGATGGGCCAGCATGTCCCGGCGCATTAAAAAACCAGACCAGAGATGATCATGCAGGGAGAATTTCATGGGTGAATGGACCGTTGATATCAATGAAAAAGACTTTGAGCAGGACGTGCTCGAACGCTCGTACAGCGTCCCTGTTGTGTTGGATTTTTGGGCTCCGTGGTGTGGTCCGTGTCGTGCCATCGGCCCGGTGCTGGAGAAACTCGCGGACGAACAAGCCGGTAAGTTTGTCCTGGCAAAGGTGAATGTCGATGAAAACCCCGCCCTGGCCCAATCCTTTCAGATCAGTAGCATTCCGGCGGTGAAGGCCGTCAAGGCGGGCGCTATTGCCAACGAGTTTCTGGGCGCTGTGCCCGAGCCGACGATTCGCCAATTTATTGAGGACCTGCTGCCCTCCGAGGCCGACGCGCTGGCCCAGCAAGGCCAGGACCTGCAAGATCAGGGAAAGGAGCAAGGAGCCGAGAGTCTCTATCGCGCCGCCCTCTCAAAGGACGAGCGGCAGCCGAAAGCACTGCTTGGGCTGGCCCGTCTTCTGATGGGTAAGGAAGAGCACGCGGATGCGCTTGCCTTACTGGGTCGTATTCCGCCGCATACTCGGGAGTATGACGAAGCGCAGCAGGTAGCCGCTCAGATACGCGTCAAACAGACCGGAGCCAGCGCCGATGAAGAGGCCGCTTGTCGCGAGAAAATTGAGGCCGACCCGAACGATCTGGACACACGGTTTGACCTTGCCCAGATTCTGGCTGCTTCGACTCGCTATGAAGAGGCGCTTGCCGAATATCTGGAGATCGTGAAGAAAGACCGTACCTTCCGAGACGAAGGCGCGCGGAAAGCCATGCTCGAAATTTTTGAGGTGGTTGGCGCTCGGAGTGAATTAGCTGATCGATACCGGTCGGAAATGGCTAAGGTGTTGTTCAGTTAGGCTGGACTGTCGTACCCATCCGCGACACTTCTGCCCTCATGCCTGATTCGGTCGCCGCTCTTCCAGTAGTCGCCTCAGCGCATCTGTATGTGTATTCAAAGTGTCAGCAATAGCCTTGCGGTCATTATTAGACCTTGCCATCAGCCAGATACCCCAGGCAATAAGACCGGTTTGTAATAGGCTGACCAACAGGCCAAGGGCTTCTGCTGTGGTTAAAGGTTCAGGCGTAAGCATATGGTTCTCCTTCGCATCTCAGTGGGTCAGGTAAGCGAAGCGTCACATATCTTCCTCCGCTACCAATAACCACCAGGGCCGACTTGTACTGGTGGCTGAGGATTTTCCAAAGGAGGATGAGGGTACCAGCTAACGCGATCCATTCATACGTTGTCATGGCTGAATATCTTTATCACACCAACGCCCACTCCTCACCTTCGTTTTTCACCACGCCTTCTTTTTCCAGCTTAATCAGGTGGGACTGCACGGAGTTCCCGGCCGCGGCGTGCAGAAACTCGGGCACGTCCACATAAATACGCTTCACCATGTCTGGAATTTTGGTCAGTCCGGCGCCAAGTGCGTCCAGCACCTGCTGCTCGCGCAACTCGCGGTGGGCGATGTAGGCGTTCAGTTTTTTATACGGCTCGCGAATCGCCGGGCCGTGAGCGGGATAAATCACCGATAGATCAAGGTCGAGCAGCTTGCGCAGTGAGGCCATATAGTCAATCAAGCCGCCGCCTTCTTCCGGTACGACCGTCGTTCCGGCTCCCAGCACCAGGTCTCCGGTAAAGAGCGCTTTTTCCTCTTCGAGGTAGTAACACAGATGGTCCTTGGCATGACCCGGCGTATGGATCGCGTGCAGGGTGGCCCCGTCGGTCTCGATGGTAGCGCCGTCTTCGATATAGGTCAGTGGGAAGGTGTAGGCCGCGTCCTTTTCCGGCCAGCGATGTTTTGAGACGCTGAGTTCGCCAAAACGTTTCTGCACATTGGGCACCCCGCCGATATGGTCCTGATGGACATGGGTGAGGACAATCTCCTGGAGTTCGTTGGCGCCCTTGGTTTCGGACAGGCCCTGTTCCAATAAGGGGTCGTAGACCTCCAGGCCGATTCCTGTGTCGAGCAACAGTGGCCGTTTGCTCGTGCCAACCAGATAGGTGTTGGTTCCGGGCCCGGTGAACGGCCCGGGGTTTTGACCAAGCACGGTCGCAACCCGCTCGCTCCAGGTGTCGAAGTCGGGCAGCTTCAGCCCGGCCATGGTATCCGTAACAACACGTTGTGGTTGGGTCATTCTCAGCTCCTTAGCAGGTTGGCGGCAATGGTTCTGAGTTGCATATTTGAGGTGCCCTCATAGATTTTGCCAATCTTGGCGTCCCGGTAAAACTTCTCGGCCGGATAGTCTTTGGTAAAACCCACGCCGCCGAAAATCTCCAGGGAGCGGGAGGCGACTCGTTCACCGACCTGGGAGCAAAAGAATTTGGTCATGGCCGCGGAATGGGCAAACGGCTGTCCGCTCTCTTTGAGGCGGGCGGTGTTATACACCATCAGCCGGGCGGCCTCGATCTCGGTTGCCAGCTCGGCCAACTCGAATTGGACGGCCTGAAAATCTGTAATCGCCCGCCCAAACTGTGAACGCTCTCTGGCATAGCCCAGCGCACACTCAAAGGCCCCCTGGGCCAGACCGGTCATTTGCGCTCCGATCCCGATCCGACCCTCGTTCAGGGTCTCAATCGCGACTTTATAGCCCTGGCCAATCTCCCCCACGACCTGGCTGCGCGGCACCCGGACGTCTTCGAGAATCAGCTCACAGGTCGAACTGGCGCGAATGCCCAGCTTATCCTCTTTTTTCCCGACGCTGAAACCTGGCATATCGCGTTCGACTATGAAGGCGGTCACGCCCTTATAGCCCTTGTCCGGGTCGGCATTGGCAAAGAGCAGATACACGCCGGCTTCTGCGCCATTGGTGGTCCACATCTTTTGGCCGTTCAGCACAAAGGTATCGCCCTCCGGCCGCGCGCGGGTCTGCATGGCAAAGGCGTCGCTCCCGGAACCGGACTCGGATAAGGAATAGGCCCCGACCGTATCTGTGGCCAGGCGAGGGAAAAACTGAGCTTTCTGGTCAGGGTTGAGCCAGCGGACGAGGGCGTTATTGACCAGGGTATTCTGGACATCCACACAGGTGGCGACCGCCGGGTCAATCCGTGCAAACTCTTCAATGGCCAGAATCGACATAAAGAAACTGGCATCCGCGCCGCCATAGCTGGCGGGGATTTCGATGCCCATGACCCCCAAGTCAAAGAGTTGGGCAATCAGCCCCTGGGGGATCTTGGCCGCGCGGTCCATCTCCATGACGTGGGGTCTGACCTGTTCCTCGGCGAACTCCCGCACCATCGTCCGAAATAATTCCTCTTCCTCACTCAGCGTCGCCAGAGGCAGATGTGTCGCGTGATCCATAGACATCTTCCCCCCTTGCTTGGTTGGATGGTGTCATTGTTGGCACGTTGCTTCTCGGATGTCCAGCCGGTATATCATCACGAGAAAACGCTCACGGACAGTTTTCCTTGGTATGAAAATCGGACTCATCGCCGACTCGCATATCCCTGAGGCCATGCCCGAACTCCCGAGCCAGGTACGGACGGTGTTTGCCGGGGTTGACCTGATTATCCACGCCGGCGATCTGCACTGCCTTGCCGTGCTGGACTGGCTCGAAGAAATCGCGCCGGTGGTAGCGTGTCGGGGCAATGGCGACGAAGGCTCGGGCGGACGCGCGGTCGTCCCGGAAGACCCCCGGCTGCACGAGGCCGTTGTAACGCAGTGCGCGGGCTACACGCTGGGGCTGGTGCACGATGTATTGGATCCGAACGAATATCCGCACTGGCCGATTGAGCGGACGATGGAGCGGGCCTTTGGTCGGCGGACCGATATTATTGTTTGCGGCCATACCCATGTCGAGCGCATCCAGCGCTACGCCGATGTCCTGGTCATTAATCCCGGCAGTCCGACCTATCCGCACAATTACGCGGCCCAGCCGGGCACGGTTGGCATGCTGACCCTGGAAGAGGGCGGTGGCGGCACGGTTGAGATCATAGATCTCAAGACGCTTGCCGTGTTGCCGGAATTTTCGACGACGTTCTGACTCGAGCTACGTGTCCCAGGTAGCGCGACTTTACCCGCCCAGACTAATCATCTCGATTTTTTTATGCTCTTTGGGGTCGTAGCCGGCTCCCGAACGCAGGGCGGCCAAGCGTTCTTCCGAGTAGCGGTCCGTCCGTTGGAGCCAGACCTGTTGCAGCACGTCGAGCAGCCTGTCATCGCTGGCCCCACCGCGCAGCAGAACCTTGAGGTTGCGACCGGTGTTGGCAAAGAGACAGGTCACCAGTCTGCCGTCCGCGGTCAGCCGCGCGCGCGTACAAGACGCACAGAACGGCTCGGTGACCGAGGCGATCACCCCGATATCACCGCTGCCGTCTACACACTGATAGTCCACCGACGGTGCGCTGCCACCTTTTCGACCTACTTCCCGCAGGGGAAAGCGCGTGTTGATGATGTCCAGGATTTCCTGCTTGGGCACGATGGTGTCCGACTGCCAGTGATTGGCATTGCCCACATCCATAAACTCAATGAAACGGATGGCAAAGCCGTGCTCAAGCGAGAACGTCACCAGATCGATAATCTCGTCGTCATTCACGCCGCGTTCGATGACCGCGTTGAGCTTAATCGGCGAGAACCCGTGCTCCTTGGCCACAAACAGGCCGTGCAGAACTTTCTGCAAGTCGCCGCGCTTGGTGATGCGTCGAAAACGGTCGGGTTTGAGGCTGTCGAGGCTGACGTTCAGCCGGCGTAAGCCAGCCGCTCTCAGGACCTGGGCTTTTTCCGCCAGGGTTGAGCCGTTCGTGGTGAGACACAGATCACGCAGGCCGTCGAGGCCGGACAGGCTTTTGACGAGTTGCTCAAGGTCTCGCCGGGCCAGGGGCTCGCCCCCGGTTAAACGAATTTTTTCAACCCCGAACTGAATAAACAGGCGGGCCAGCCGTGTGATTTCCTCAAACGTCAGCACCTCGCTCTTGTCCAGCCAGTCGTAGTCGTCCAGCGGCATGCAATAGGTGCAGCGAAAATTGCACCGGTCGGTGACGGAAATGCGCAGGTCCTTGACCGGGCGTTGCAGGGTATCGAGCAGCATGCAGTCTCCTTAAGGCTGCCTATTATAATGATTTTAGCTCGCGAGCCAAGACGGGGTTTGTCAGGGCTCTCAGCCTGAGAGATTGACAAAATATAATACAAAATGAATGCTCTATGTATGACACGAACAATATCTCTTCGTATAGATGCCTCGCTTCTAAAGGAAATTGACCTCGCCGGCCGGGCAGATAAACGGGGCCGGTCCGAAGTGGTTCGCGAGGCCCTGGAACTCTGGCTTCAACGGCGCTCTCTGGCCGAGAAGGTCCGGATCCACAGAGAAGGATATGAGCGGCATCCTGTAAGCCAAGACGAATTTACGCCCGTGCTGGGAGCTCAGACATGGCCGAAGTAAATCGCGGAGAGATATGGCAGTTTAGTTTTCCCAGTCCAAACAAGCGACGCCCCGTACTCATTTTGACAAGACAAGAAATCATTAGCCATCTGCACAGCGTAATCGTTGCCCCGATCACAACCACAATTCGCGGTATCCCTTCCGAGGTCGTTATTGGTCCGGAGTGTGGCTTGAAGACGGCCTCCGCCATTAACCTGGATAATCTTGTGACCGTCCCAAAAGTTGGGCTGCGCTCCTTTGTGGGGACCGTCCCTTCAACGGTCTTAACCGAACTGCGTGGAGCCTTACTCTTTACCCTTGGCTTTGACGATCTTACTCAAGATTAGCCGCCTCTCCCAGCTTCGGTGACGGCACCCTCTTGACGAGCATCCCACCAGGCATGCCAGTGAGCATACGCGTTGCTGATGTCTACGAGTCTCGGCTAAGATAGCCCGGCTTTTCAGCGGAGGAGGAATGCATGCGTATTAAAGACAAGGTCGCGCTGGTGACTGGCGGCAGTCGAGGCATAGGCCGGGCGATTTGTTTGCGTCTGGCCGAGGAGGGTGCCAGAGTCGCCATTGCCGATATTCTGGAAGACGAAGCCCGGAAAACAGCCGACGATATCCTGGCCGCAGGCGGGCAGGCGCAGGTAACCAAGACCGATGTGACTCAGCTTGAGCAGGTCCAGGCCTGCGTAGGCCAGGTGACGGATAGCTGGGGACCGATTGACGTGCTGGTGAATAATGCCGGTTGGGACAAGATCGAGCCTTTTCTCCACAGCGCGCCCGAGACCTGGGATAAGGTGATCGCGATCAATCTGCGTGGTCCGATTAATTTTTGCCATACGGTGGCGGCACAGATGGCCGAGCGCGGCCAGGGCAAGATCATTTCGATCAGCTCGGACGCCGGCCGGGTCGGCTCGACCGGAGAGGCGGTCTATTCCGCCTGCAAGGCCGGGATTATCGGCTTTTCCAAAACGCTGGCGCGTGAACTGGCTCGGGCGAAGATCACTGTCAACGTGGTCTGTCCCGGTCCCACGGATACGGCGCTACTCCAGCAGGTTTCGTCCGGGGAAAAGGGGGCCAAGATTATCAGCGCCATGACCCGTGCGGTTCCGTTTCGACGGTTGGGGCAGCCCGAAGAAATTGCAAACGCCGTTGCGTTTTTTGCCTCGCCGGATGCGGATTTTGTGACTGGCCAGGTCCTGTCTGTCAGTGGTGGGCTGACTATGGCAGGCTAGAGTCAAAAGGAATACGCGCGTGCGTTTCGCAGACAAAGTGGCCCTTATCACCGGCTCTTCGCGGGGCATCGGCCGGGCGATTGCCCTGCGGCTGGCGTCCGAAGGAGCAAGGATCGGCGTGAATTACCGCCGTAATACGGCCGAAGCGGAAGCGGTTGCCGCCGAGGTCGCACAACGGGGCTCCGAGGCGCTGTTGCTCCAGGCCGACCTGAGTGACGCCGAGGCGGTCCGGGCGATGTTTCGGCGGGTGAAAGAGACGTTCGGCTGTCTGGATATTTTGGTCGCCAATGCCGCGGCCACCGCCTTTCGACCGCTGTTGCGCCAGGGCGAACACAATGTGACCCGGACCTTTGATTTGACCATCACCGGCACCCTGATTGCCGTGCAGGAAGCGGTACCCTTGATGGCCGGCCGCCAGGGAAAAATCGTCACCATATCCGGCATTGATTCCTTACGCATGCTGGCCGGCCACGGCTTGCTGGGTGCGGCCAAGGCTGCCCTGGAAAACATGACGATGTATCTGGCGCACGAACTCGGCCCGCGTGGGATTGCCGTCAACGGCATTAACCCCGGCCTGATTCAAACCGACTCGGCCCAAATGTACGCGGGCGGGGAGGCTGCCTATGCGCAGTACGAGCGCGATGTTATTCCCCAGACCCCGGCCGGTCGGACAGGCCGGCCGGAAGATATTGCTGCGGTGGCCGCCTTTCTCTGCTCCGGGGATGCCGATTTTATTCGCGGTCAGACCCTGCTCGTGGATGGTGGGCTGCTGTCATCGTCTATTGCGAGCCGGGAGCGTGAAGGCTGAGTGGGAGGGTAAAACGAGAAGCATCAAACACGGTGGGGCTTATTCACTGTCAGATGAATCCGAGCTGTCCGCGCTAATCAAGATCAGCTTGCCGGTTTCCGGGTCCCGGTAGACTTGTCCTACCGGCTTCAGTCCACTACCACCCTCACGTATGCCTTCCGGAACATTGGGGAGTTCCCGGCCTTCTTCAATGATTTTGTCTCTGGAAAGTTCTTTGACAAGCTCAGGGCTTAAAGCAAAGAGGGCGGCAATGAGCCCGCAAGTAAAAACGAGCATGATATCTATGAGGTTCGCAAGCGGTCCAAGCGGTTCATCAGCTTGCACGATAAAACGACTGGGCCGCCAGTTCCGCTGACTCATCTGCTGTTCCCTTCCAGGCCCATTGCTTCCAAGGCTTCCAGCTTGTCCATCGTTGTATCGTACCAACGACGGCGGAAACGCCCGAGTACAAAGCCAATTGCCCCGGCGAGCAGGCCAAGGACAGTCGTGTCAAAGGCAATGGTTATCGCCTCGGTCAGAATAGTGAGATTGCCTTGTCCTAACGCGGCTAATCCCGGCCCCAGTGGAATAAGTGTTCCCATCAGGCCGAACATGGGAGCAATGCGTGCAATCATATCAGCCCGTTCAATACGTTTGCGCCCCTGTGCCTCAACTTGGCTTTTTTCAAGCAGAGTCACATGTTTGAGCGCTCCGTACCGTTCGCCAAGAGCCGTGCCGATTTCAAAGACTGCCATCGCCACCAGCAAGATTAACACGGTCGCCACCGGATAGAGTAACAGCGCGACAAGATCATGCATCAGGGGCAGAATGATATTTCCCACGGTTTACGCTTCTTTCCTCACTCGACGGCCCCTCCATATCCCTGTCACTATCAATAAGAGGATAAGCAGGATAAGCCAATAATACTGAGAGGCCGTCTGTGAATGGACTTCTTGAGCAGCAGGCTGCGCCTTGTCCTCTTCCAGACTATCGATTTGCCCGCTGTCCTCAAGGTTTATTTCTGTAATGCGGGTTGGCGCTCGTTCCGTGTTCGCGTCATCCTCTGCAATGCGGGTGTCATCAAGCAGTTGTTGCAAGGCTTCTGCCATATCGGCCGCCAGTTTTGGCATGACCCAGGGAAAAACGGGATGATCCGGTGTCGTATGGCCGCTGCCCGGTAGTCCATGCGTCAATATTTTATTCACAAAGGCTCTGGCCAAGTCTTCAAGCCGTTCGTCGCTCGCCTGCCAAAAACCTTTTTGCGCAGCGACCAGCATAATGGCCTCGATGTTGATTTTTACATGGATGTTTTCATGCTCCTCAAGAAAACGGTCAAGATCGATACCATAGCGATCCTGCAAATACACTGCGTCCACCTCATCCCACACACGGCTGGTGATAATATCCGGGTTTGTGACCTGCCATCCCCATAGATACTCAATAAATTCGGACCCCATCGTCCGCGCTCCCGCATAGCCGTGCTCCATCAGCGGTTTCAACCACTCGGGGTTCAAAAACCGGCCACGCAGTTCACCCAGAAGCGCGCTGGTGAGCGGTTGCAGGCTCGCATTTTCAGGGTCCGCATGATGAATGACCTTATTCTCAGGCGTTTTGCCGGTCAGCGTTTCAACCGCCAGGCTGAGACCACCCAGATAATCAAACGCGTCGTTATTATCCAGCAAGCCGTACAGATTGCTGGCCCGACCCAGATAGGTATTCTTGACGGAAGAGAGATGGCGCTTGAACACGGTATGCGCCGGCATCCCGTGTTGGGTGACGCCATAAGCGTGTCCCATACGAGCAATATAGACCGCACCAAGCTCCTCGCGTTCTTCCCACGCCCCGGAGCGTTCTGCCAGCCGGTTCACCCCCGCGCCGTATGTCCCGGGTGCGGCCCCAAACAGGCGGAGCGCTGCCCTTTTCTCCGCCCGTTCGAGCGCTGTCCCAGAGTCTATTTCTTTTTGGGTATCCGCAATCCAGTGCGCGGCAACATCATTGACCTCAATCGGTTCCGCGCCACCTGTTGCCAGTGCTCCGAGCGGCGCCAGCGCCTGATCCAGCGCGGGAATCAGATCAGGATGGAGAGAGCGAATATGGTGACTCGAACCATCCAGGACAAGCAACACCGCCTTATCAAGCAAGACCAGTTGTTGGCCGTATAAATCGCGGAACAGGCCTGAGGAGATGAAAACGGTGTCCAGGCGACGGCGCCTCTTGTGTGTCAGAGGCAGGCGTTCAATTCCGGTAACAATACCCCGGGTATTCCACACCGGCTTGATACCCAGTAAGTCCAGCCCGAAGGCAATCATGGCCCCTTCGTCCCGTACAGTATCAGAAGCCCATAAGATCACCGCTTCTCGCCCATCTTCTGTGGTGTCGTTATCCTCGACGGCCTTGACAGCCAATTCTTGTCCCATGGCATAGCCCAGCTGTGTCGGCAAAACGGAGCTATCGAGCGCATAAAAATTCCGTCCAGTCGGCAGGGCCTCAGGCGTGCGGATCGGGTCGTTGCCTTTGCCTGGCTCCACAAACGCCCCATTCAGGGCATTGAGAAAGGCAGTGCGCTCCGCTTTCGGGGAGTTTTGCAGCGGAAGACGAAAGGCATTACTCTTGGCCTCATCACCGTCACTAATGGAAGCCAGCATGAGCTGAACCGCCTCAGCATCCCATTCCCTGCCGAAAATATGTAAGCCGCGCGGCATGAAATCTTCCTGCAACTGAGTCAGGTAATGCCCCACCTCATGGACAAGAAACTCACCGTCAGCTTCCTCAAAGCTGATACCCCGTGCTTGTAATTCTTCATCCATCGAAGCGCTCAGTTCCTTCTTCAGGTTCAGCGTAGCGATTAAGTCTCGTATGGCGGTTAAGGCACGGGCTTTTGCCGGGGCAGCACTATCTGGCCCGGAGGCTTCATAGGATTCAACGAGTTGCCTGAGACGCAAAAGGTCGTCATAGAGGGGAGTGACCCCGAGGGGCGGGGTGAGATGGTCCACCATGACTGCAAGGCCGCGACGTTTGGCCTGTATGCCTTCGCCGACGCCATCAACAATATACGGATAGATTCCGGGGATCGTCGAAGCAATTTGCAGTGGGTAATCGCTGGCACTGACCCCAACACCGTGCCGCGGTAAGAACTCATAGGTTGAATGGCGTCCGACATGCACGAGGGCATCGGCTTGAAACTCTTTCTGGAGCCACAGATACAATGCCAGATACTGGTGGGGTGGCGGAAAGCTCATATTCGCGTGGAGCAATTCCTCGTTGAGCTCCCAACCGCGCGGGGGTTGCGGGCCGATGAAAATATTTCCGAACTGAAGACCTGGAAGCAGGATATTCCCGGCGTGCACCATAATCTTGCCGGGTGCCGGGCCCCAGCCGCGCAAGCCTTCTATCCCCGTTTTTATCAAGGCATGTGTCAGAGCGTCTATTTCCGGAAAATCAGGATCACCCCCTATAGCCCGTTCATATTCTGCCTGTAATTGATGCAGAAGCTTCAGTGCGCGATCTTTTGCCGGGTGCCGGACTCCTTCAAGAACATGCTCAATATCGCCGATCACACGCTTCGCCAGCCTTTTCGCAGTGACGACTTCCCCTTCAGCCAACATGCGTTTCAACTGGGCATTCAGATAGCCCAGCGGACCTTCAACCATTTCAGATTGCAGACTGGTGGGCAGAGCGCCTAGCCAATTCTCATATTTCGCTTTGGATATATTTGTGACCTTCGCAGCCATAGCGGCAATAGCTTGGCGGTCTTCCGGCAGGTTCGTAGCCTTTTCCTGGATAAGCCTGAGCAACGCTTCCGGGCTTTCGGGCAACTCACCAGTGCGATAGCCTGCACCTTTCAGCCAGGTGAGCATCTCATGCAGTGAGGCTGGGACATCCAGATTATCCGCCCCGATATTATGTCGTCCCGGCGGATGGTTGTAATAGATAATGGCGACCTTCTTTTCGGCATTCTGTTTTTGCCGAAGCTGACGCCAAGCAGCTATCCGACCGATCGTCAGACTGATCTGATCGTCAATAGGCAGTGTTTGCGTAAGCCGGACTCCGGTCACAGGGTCCGTATCTTCAGGAGAGGCTGCGGCGACTACAAGGGGCTGTCCAATACCTTGCAACTCAGGCATGGCAATACGATAATGCACCGAATCCCAGGGCAGGCCGTCGTCCGAGTAGCGCCATTCCGCTTCCGTACGGTCAGTGACACGAATGGCTTTCAGAACGGGTACCCCGATTTCTCCGATATGTCTGAGCGATGCCAGGCGGCCTTCACCGCCGCCAACGACGAAATCTTGCAAGGAGATGATTCCCGCGACAGGAAGCTGCCGGTTCAAATCTGCTATTTTCTCGAGTGCGGCCGTGCTCGCTTCTCCCCAACGGGCAAAAAACGCGAGGCATTGCATACCTTTTGTTTCGGCTTCGGTACACAGGCGGTTGACGGTATCAATGTCACCCGCCCGGTCACCAGTGTCATGATCGATGATAGCGATCCAGCCGTTGTCTGATTGCGCTAAAACAGGGGCTTCGTCTGTAATAAATCTGCCACCCGAATAGACTCGAAGGCTGGGCCGCTCTACAAGAGCGACCGGCGTAATGGTCGCGTCTATTTCAGCCGCTAAATGTTCGAGAAAACCCAACATGTTCTCTCGTCCCCGGCCCTGCCAGTAGGCTTTGAGGGCTAACCATTTTTGTTGACCGGGATGCTGCTTTTGCGTGCGTTCAAGCCAGGCTTGTAAAGTTTCATTCTTGGCGAGGTTTTTGGTCAAAGCCAAGATTTGCTGGCCACTCATGCCTGCAAAAACTGGTGTCTTCTGGTTGCGGGAAAGTTCCACAAGCCGTTGAACCGAGCTGACGGCATAAAAGATCTTTGACGAGGCATGCGCCTCCACAAGCTTCGTAAAACGGGTGGCCTGGTCACCAAAAAACGCCGACGCTGAAATGACACTTGCCTTTTCAAGCTCATGCACAATCGCCCGATCACTCATCTGGCGAAGCTGTGACGGTGTCCTGAGAACAATTCTGTAGCCCGGATGCTTGTCAAGAAATGCGGCGGCACCGGATGCCAGAGCAGAGGCTGAGCGATCAGAGACAATACCAAAGATACGTTTATCTGGGGTAAGAGCTGAAGTCGCAGCACCCTCAAATAATAGCGCCGCTATAAAAAGGCATCTTAGGAAACAGCTCACCGGGTCGACCTTAACACTCGAACGGGAGATTTTGTGTAGAGCGGTACGAATGCATGATAGCGCCAGGTGTTCTCTGTTCCGCTAATCCGATAAACATCCTCACAGCGTCTATTATCACGCTTGGATAAACGGAGAGCCGGCTGGTCCAGACTAGAATGCCGGTGCCGTACCTACCATTGTTGCGAGGGCCGCACAAGACAGGAACCTGTTTCCCAACTCGAACTTCTCCATTCGTTTCATGCTACTCGGGAATGAATCCAGATAACCCGCAGGGGCGAACCTCTATGACTGAGCCTGCGGCTTTGGTACGCTACGAGTCACCCACACGTGCCAGACGTGTCACATGAGGAGGGATGTCCTATGGCTGAACACATCAAGGTCAAAATCAAACCGCTTACCGCCGAAGCCTTTGCGCCCTACGGGAAAGTCCTGGAACAGAAAAAGCTGATCTATCCCGAGGTCGAAGAGGGCAGAGTGGCCATGGAAATGCTGTCGTTTCAGTATAGACCCAACGCTAGAATCATGGACCAGATGGCTATCCATTTTTCCTACAACCAGACCTTTATCCCTGTGCAGGGCTCTTTGATTCTGGTTGTTGCCCCGCCCCCCGACAGCCGTGAGGGAGGGCCTGAGGAATATGCGTTTGATTATGACAACGTGGCCGCTTTTAATGTCGATCCAGGTCAGGCGGCCTTCATCTATAAGGGCACCTGGCATAACGCGCTGACCCTGGGCCAGGAGTGCTCGTTTATCAACGTGACCCGCAAGAACGCGGGTGAAGGCATCAGCCCTGCCGGCGAGATGGAGGGTAAGATCGAGCAGGCCCACGCCGTACGCTCGTATGTCGAATTCGTAGACATGAAGAAGCGGGATGGGCGGGTGATTGAACTCGAAGTCTGAGGAGGAGGCCCGTGACGTATAAGATCATCTCTGCTGACTCCCATATGTGCGAGCCGCCGACGCTATGGGTGGACCGCATAGAGAAACGGTTTCGTGACCAGGCTCCCAGGGTGATCAAAAATCCTGGGGATAAAAAAGGCCACTTTTTTATGTGTGAAGACCTGCCGCCGCTCCGCCTCTCCGGGGCGTTTGCTGCGGGTCAGACGTTTAATAAAGACTTCATGGAAGCCGGGCCCGAGGACGCCCTGCCCGGTGGCTGGGACCCTGCGGCCCGGCTGAAAGACATGGAGTTGGACGGCATTCAGGCCGAAGTCCTGTATACTACCTGTGCCTTTGTCCTGTTCTGGCTGGAAGACGCCGCGCTGCAACACGCCTGCTTCCGGGTCTATAACGACTGGCTGGCCGAGTTTTGCAGTTATGACTCTAAGAAGTTCGCCGGCCTGGGTCTGATCTCTCTGTTTGATATCGAGCAGGGCTGTGCCGAGCTTGAGCGCTGTAAAAAAATGGGTCTCAAGGGGGCCATGATCTGGGCCTCGCCGCCCGATGACCAGCCCTACGGCTCGGCGGCCTATGAGCGCTTTTGGGCGACGGCCCAAGAGCTTGAGATGCCCCTGTCGCTGCATCTGGCGACCGGACGCAGTAAGGACAGCCAACAGGACGAGTCGGACATTGCCGAGCTGTATGTGCGCATGATTATTCGCCCCAGTGAGATGCAGCATTCCTTTTTACGGCTGGTCTTCAGCGGGGTGTTGGAACGCTTCCCGCAGCTCAAGTTTGTCTCCGCCGAAGGCGATATCGCCTGGGTGCCGCATTTATTGGAGCGCGCGGATAAATACTATCGGCGGTTTAAGCAAGGCTATGGGGTGAAGCTGTCGCTCAAACCGAGCGAGTACTTCCAGCGCCAGATGTATGCCACTTTTATCGATGATCCCATGGGGCTCAAGACCTACACCCTGGCCGGTGGGGCGGAGAACTTCATGTGGTCCACCGATTATCCGCACCAGGCCTCCACCTTTCCGCACACCCAGGAAACGCTGGAGAGAGCCTTTCAGGATGTGCCGGAAGCAGATAAACAAAAGATGACACGCGATAATGCGTCGAGGTTATACGGATTGCCAGTGGAGTAAGGCATATGCAGACACAACACAACGGAAACGGCAGCAATGGCACTTCTTTTTCCTGGCCGGCAGAAGGCGGTGCGCGGGTGCCCTATCAGGTCTTCTATGACCCCGACATTTACGCCCAGGAGCAGGACAAGCTCTTTCGTGGCCCCATCTGGAATTATGTGGCGCTCGAAGCCGAAGTGGCGCAGCCGGGGGATTTCAAGGCCACCTTTATCGGCGATACGCCCGTTGTGGTCACGCGCGACAAAGAGGGTAGGCTCAACGCCTTCGTGAATCGTTGCGCGCATCGCGGTGCCATGGTCTGCCGGGAGCTGAGCGGTAACCGCCCGACCCATACCTGCATCTACCATCAGTGGAGCTACGATCTCAAAGGCAATCTGACCGGGGTGCCGTTCAAGAAAGGGATTGGGGGCGTCGGCGGCTATGGCGAGGATTTTGATCGGGCCAAACATTCGCTCCAAAAACTCCGCGTTGCCGCCTATCGCGGTCTGATCTTTGCCTCGTTCAGCCCAGACGCTGAACCCTTGGAGGACTATCTCAGCCCACCCATGCGGGAGTGGCTGGACCGTCTTTTTAATCGTCCCATCCAGGTTCTGGGTCACACCCGCCAGTGGGTGAACGCCAACTGGAAGCTGTATTTTGAAAACGTCAAAGACCCGTATCACGCCAGCCTGCTGCATATGTTCCACGCCACCTTTGGCCTGTACCGGTCGTCGCAACAGGGCGGTGTCATCATGGACACTCACTCGCGGCATGACGTGCTGCACGCCAAGCCGCAGGCCGAGGAAGACCTCTCGACCTATGAATCCGGGCTGCACAGTTATCAGAAGGGCTATCAGCTTGCCGACCCGTCCGTGCTCAAAGGGTGGCCCGAGTTTGAGGGCCTCTTTATCCAGACGATCTTCCCCTGTCTGATTGTCCAGCAGATTGCCAATACGCTGGCCGTCAGGCAGGTTCTGCCCAAGGCGCCGGATCGCTTTGAGCTGATCTTCACCTATTTCGGCTACGAGGACGACGACGAGGAAATGCGTGAGATTCGGCTGAAACAGGCCAATTTGGTTGGCCCGGCCGGCCTGATTTCCATGGAAGACGGCTATGCGGCCGAGATCGTCCAGCAGTCGGTGACAGGCGATTCCAGCGCGACGTCCTTTGTTGAAATGGGTGGAACCGAGGTCGCCAACGAACAAAGCCTGATCACGGAAACCGCCATCCGCGGGTTCTGGGGCTATTATCGCGACACCATGGGCTTTCACGCAGGCGCCTAAGCGGGGAGGGTGACGGCTATGAGCGGCATGAGCGCTATTGAAACCCGTTTTGCGGTCGAAGACCTGCTGCACGCCTATGTGGCCTGTCTGGATAATGACGAGCTCGAAGACTGGCCGAACTTTTTTGTCGAAGACTGCCTGTATCAAATCATCCCCCATGAGAATGTGTCGCAGGACCTGCCCATCTCGCTGATCTATTGTGACAGCCGCGGGATGTTGCAGGACCGGGTGACCGCCTACCGCAAGGCCAATTACTATGCGCCCCATCTGTACCGCCACGTGGTCAGCGGGGTGCGGATCATCGGTGAGGACAACGGCATGATTGAGGCCCGGGCCAACTATGTGGTGCTCCAGACCCACCTCGACCCGGTCGATTACGGCAGCACCGAGGTGTATAGCGCCGGCGAGTATCGAGACAAAGTGCTCATCAACGACGGGGTTGCCAAGTTGAAAGAGAAGATCGTTGTGGTTGACACCAGCCGGATTTCGTCGCTGCTGGCGACGCCGCTGTAACGGTTCTGTCTCTATTCAAACTCCCGCGTCGCTTCGTCAGCAGGCCGGGGAGCATGGCGCACAGCCCGCTTTCCGGCTCCCCAGACGATGGCCAGCGAGAGCACGCTCCACAGCCCGGCCCAGATAAAGGCCGGCACCGCGGTCAGCTCCGCCAAAATAACCGCGTCCGTGCGCATACCGATAAACAAGAAATCCGTCAGATCGTACACGGCGTACAGTGAACTCGTGACCGCCAGGATGTCCACGATGTAGTGCGTGCCCGGAAAGGGCCGTCGCGAGAGCAAGGCAAAGCTCAGGGCCGTCCCGCAGCCAAAAACCAGCCCAAAGCCATTGCGCACAAAAACGAGCGTCACCAGCCCGAAGAAAACGGCCAGTCCAAAGAAGATCGCTGAAGCCCATTCGTCCCGGGTTGAAAGCAGGAGCAGCAGGCCGCCAAAAAGCGCACTGCCGACATAGCCGGCGGAGGCAATGAACAGTGGGTTGCCACCGACATGCTGGACATAACCCGACTGCCACGGGGTCACCACCATGGAGATTACCTGTCCGCCGGTGAGAACCGTGGTGAACGCATGGCCTGCTTCGTGGATAAAGACAACGAAAATTTTAATCGGGTAGAGAAACGGCGTATGCCAGAAGAGCAGCGACACAAAACCGATGGTGAGGAAAACCAGCAGTTGGCGGAGGTTCAGCGGTTGGCGGTGTTGGCTGTCCGGCATCAGAATGTCGTTCCCCAGCGGTTCTCGGAGCCCTCCTTTGATATAGCCCGAGGACAGGTCCGTCGCTAGTGATGGAGATCTAACCTAAAATCCTGTCGGGATTATATAACTGCACCATTCAGAGATCGACTTTGCGGGCTGACACGGATATATCAGGGAAATCTCGGGGACGGGAGAAAGGACCAGCATGGATTACGGAATTATTTTGCCTCACTTCAGCGCCTTTGCGCACGAAAACCCGGCTGAGCGGATTTTGACCGCAGCCACCACTGCGGAAGCGCTGGGCTATGGGACGCTGTGGGTAGCCGACCATATTGTTTTCCCGTCCAAGATTGAGGGAAGTTATGCCTTCAATCCGGAAGACCCTTTTCTTGATCCTCTCACCGTCCTGGCGGCCCTGGCGTATAAGACGACAACAGTCAAACTCGGCACCGCAGTCCTGATTCTTCCCTACCGGCATCCCTTAGCCGCGGCAAAGGCCCTTGCCACCATCGATGTCTTATCCGGCGGACGGACGGTTGTCGGCGTGGGGGCGGGCTGGCTGGAGCAGGAGTTTACAGCCCTGGGCACGTCGATCACAGAGCGGGGAGCCCGCACGAATGAGACCATGGATATCTTCAAGGCGGTCTGGACGCAGGAAACGCCAGCATTTAGCGGCAAACATTTTCAGTTCGCCGACATTAAATTCATTCCCAAGCCGGTTCAGCAACCGCATCCGCCCATTCTTGTTGGGGGAATGACCAAGGGCGCCCTGCGCCGCATAGCGCGGCGCGGCGATGGCTGGATTGCCATGGGCAAGGGACCGGATGACATCCAAGCGCCTTTGGCAACCCTGCGGGAACTGACCTCTCAGGCCGGCCGCAACCCGGACGATCTACAGATTTGCATGCTGCCACTCGGAGCACCGAGCGTGGATCAGCTCATTCAGGACATTCCGCGCTACGCCGACCTGGGGGTGCATCACGTCTATCTGTCGTTTCGGGCCTGGACGAATGAGTTTGCCGAACTCATGCGCCTCATGGAACACTTTGCAAAGGAAATGAAGCTGGCCTAGTCCGGAGAAGGAGACCCTATGAGTGGCAAGAAGTGGCCCATCGAACACCCTGACCGCATTCAACTCTATTCACTGGCAACCCCAAACGGCCAGAAGGCAGGTATCGCTCTCGAAGAATTGGGACTGGCGTATGAGGCCCATAAGGTGAATATCCTGGAGAACGAGCAGTTCAGCGAGGAGTTCATCGCGGTGTGTCCCAACTCGAAAATCCCCGCCATGGTTGATCCCGACGGTCCGGGCGGCAAGCCGCTGTCCATCTTTGAGTCCGGGGCCATGCTGTTATACCTGGCGGAGAAGACGGGCAAGCTGCTACCGGCTGCCCCCCACCGACGCATCGAGTGCATCCAGTGGTTGTTCTTTCAAATGGCTGGGGTCGGACCCATGTTCGGGCAGTTCGGCCACTTCTATAAATTCGCCAAAGAGCGTATTCCGTATCCGACCGAGCGCTATACCAATGAAGCCCGGCGGCTCCTGGGCGTGCTGGAAAAACGTTTGGCCGGCCGGGACTATGTGATGGACGATGAGTACACGATTGCCGACATCGCGACCTTCCCCTGGGTCGGCTGCCTCGACTGGGGCTATGGAGCGCGCGAGGATTTGAAGCTGGACGCGGATTTCCCCAATGTGGTCGCCTGGTATGCGCGCTGCACCGAGAAGCCGGCTTCTGTGCGAGGGGCCAAGGTATGCGGCTTTTCGGACGATTAGACTGATGGAAACAGACAGCGGACCCGACCTTGTGGTCGATATCTTTGTTGACGGGCGGCTGGTAAACCCGAGCGAGGTACCGACTGCGGTTGTGAGGGAGATTGAAACGCTGGTCTCAGCGTCGGCATCCGGCAGGCTGACGGCCGAGGGCGTTGTGTACGAGTGGTCCACGCGGCCCTGCGTCTACCCGTAGCTAGCCGGGCAGTGAGGGAGAATCATGCGAAAGAATCTACGCCCCGAAGACCTTGGCGACTTCCTGGATCAGCCCAAATGCGCAACCCTGGCGACACATTTCAAGGACGGGACGATTCTGATGTCCCCCGTCTGGCACGAGTGGAAAGACGGCGGGTTTACGGTTGCGGTGGCGAACGGGGATGTTAAGGCTCGTCACATTAGGCGTGATGCGAAGGTAAGTATCAGCGTGGCTGAAGATAGCCCTCCCTATCGGGGGATTGAGGTACGCGGGGAGGCCAGCATCGAGCGGGCGGACGCGTTTGAGACAACTCGTCGTATCGCCGTGCGCTATCTGGGAGCCAAACTGGGAGCGGCCTATGTTGAGGCCTTCCGTGAGGCGGACCTCGCGCTGATCCGGGTCAAACCGGGGGCGCTGCGGGCCTGGGACTTTGCTGACGAGATGGAGTTTAGCTGAGGTATCGGCTAAAGCTGCGCTCAGCCGATACCTCAGTGCTTGCCTTACTTTGCCACTGACGCGCTGGCCGCTGGGTGACTATTCGGCGCGCTCCGGTCCGCCTCACTCCTGGCACCCAGTAAGGACTGGCGGTGCAGGGCCGCCGGATGCGGTACGCTGAGCTTCGGTCCTTTGCCGTACAGCTTCTCGCGCAACGTGCCTTCCCGATATTCCTTTTGCATGCGACCGCGTTTTTGCAGCACGGGCACCACTCCGTCGACAAACTCCTCAAATGAACCCGGCGTGGTGGCATAGGCCAGGTTAAACCCGTCTACTCCCGCGTCTATCCAGTCCTCGAACTGGTCGGCAATGTTCTCGGGCGTGCCGACCAGAACCGGGCCGGCTCCGCCAATGCCGACATAGCGGGCGAGGTCTCGCAATGTCCATTTGCGATTTGGATCACCCTCGGTAAAGCTGTGAACGAGGGTGCGAATGGCATTGGTCTCGATATACTCAAGCGGCTGATCGGGTTCAAACTGCCCGAAGTCTATGCCGCTCCAACCGCTTAACAAGGCGAGCCCGCCATCGTAGCTGCACTGCTCAAAGTACTCTTCATAGCGCCGTTTGGCTGCGGCTTCGGTCTCACCGGTAATCACCTTCATATATGCAAAACACAAGATGTCCTCTGGGTTCCTGCCGTTCTTGCGAGCGATCTTGCGGATATCCTTAATATACTGGCCATCGACCTCAGGCTTTGAGCCAATGACAAAAACAGCTTCCGCATGCTGAGCCGCAAAGGCACGGCCCCGATCTGAGGCACCAGCCTGAAACAGGACGGGCGTCCGTTGCGGGGAGGGTTCAGCCAGGTGGCAGCCTTCAACCTTATAGTATGTGCCTTCATGGCTGACATCGTGGACTTTGGTTGGGTCGGCATAAATCCCGCGCTTAACATCTTTAAGCACGGCATCATCTTCCCAGCTCTTCTCCCACAGCTTGTAACACACATCGCAGTACTCATCCGCGATGTCGTAGCGATTATCATGCTCTGCTAAACCAGCCTGGCCGTAGTTTCGACCTGCGCTCTCGAGATATGACGTCACGATATTCCAGGCGATCCGGCCTTTGGTGAGATGGTCCAAGGTGGAAATGAGGCGAGCAAACGTGAACGGGTGGTTTTGGATGATAGAGCTCGTAAAACCAAATCCGATATGCTCGGTGGCATAGGCCATGGCCGGGATGAGCAGCATGGGGTCGTTGACCGGTATCTGGGCGGCTTCGGTCAGCGCGGCTTCCCGGTTGCCTCGAAACACATCGTACACGCCGAGCACGTCGGCCAGGAAGATGGCATCGAATTTTCCCCGCTCAACGATCTTCGCGAACTCGACCCACTGATTGAGGTCGGTGTACTCGGTCATATGGTCATCGTCGCGGACCCATAGGCCGGGAGACTGATGGACCACACAGTTCATATGAAAGGCGTTGAAATAAATGCGTCTCTTCATTGATGCTCTCCTCTCCCCTCTTTCCTCATATGCAAGCAGGTCCTGATATTCAAGCCGAAAAGCGGGACGACGGATTTTCTGCCAGGCTCTCGAATGGCGGGATACAAAAGCAGAAGCGGGGGGGAAGTGTCAAGTAGAGGAATACGCCTTGCCATATAAGGCGGGCGGACGATATGATTCGCAATCAAACCTGGGGCAGCATTCGTTCATAGCCTGGAAGGAAAATATATGACCAGAGTCACAGCACAGGCCACCGGTGAAACGGACAGTTTGGGTCGGCTCAACTACCTCGACTCCTCTCTTCAGAGTTCGCTCTACCGCAACGGCAAAGTGCTGCTCCGACGCGATGCGGACGGCAGCGACAGCGGCATGCAGGGGGTCGTCTTTGATGAGCGGCAGATGCCAGTCCACAATGCTCGATTGCTAGAGGAAGGGGATAGGCAGAACGGACACGCGCCTCGCAGCCTTGAGGCCAACGGTTTTGAACTCCTGACCCGCCCCCTTGAGCGTCCGGACCTCGACTTTTTCGATCATCGGGAAGTCATCCAGGACTACTACCGCCAATGCGCCCAGATCGTTAGAGAAGCGACCGGGGCGGCATCCGTCGCGGCTTTTGACCATAATGTCCGGTCGGCCGCGGGCAAGCAGAGCCAGCGACGCATTCGTGGCGGACAGCAGGTGCAGGGTCCGGCCTCTATCGCCCATGGGGATTATACCCTGCGAAGCGCTCCGGAGCGGCTGCAACAACTCGCCCAACCGCCCGGTGGCAACGACACGTTCCGCTCGGTGCTCGACCAGGGCCAATCGCTCATTGCGCCCGAAAAGGCGCACCAGGTGCTCGCTACGGACGGACGCTTCGCCATCATTAATGTCTGGCGCAATATCGCTGCGGAGCCGGTCGCGACCCATCCCCTGGCGTTATGCGACGCGCAGAGCGTGCATCCCGAAGACCTGGTGGTATTCGAAATTCACTATCAGGATCGGGTTGGCGAGAACTATTTTTCCAAGTACGCGCCGCGACACCAGTGGTATTCCTACCCGGCCATGACTCGGGATGAGGCTCTGCTGATTAAGCAGTGGGACTCGGCCGGGCCACTCGCCCGCTCAGAAGGCCGCCGGGCCGATAGCGACGACACAAAAACGCCGTGCACCTTCAGCTTTCACACCGCCTATCAGGACCCGTCCACCCCTCCCGACGCGCCCGAGCGCTGGAGCATCGAGGTCCGCTGTATCGCCCTGTACGCCTGAGCGAGGGGTGAAAAGAGTAAACGTGTCCTCCAATAGGTCCAAAGCTGTTGACACGTTTGCTCTTCAGAGAAGGGCCGTTCTCATGACGGTTGACGAAAATATGTCCGCGCCCGGTCTTCGGCCCGGGTTTGAATCAGCAGGGTCAGCAGCAGACCGCTGCCCAGGGTTGAAGCGACAAGCGCATAGGACAGGGCGGCGTAGCCGATGTGTGCCACCGCCAGTCCCCCGATAGCGGCCCCAACCGCATAACTGGCATAGCCGCTGCCGGATAAGACACCCGTCAGCGTTCCTCTCGCCGTTCCGCCTACATCGACGCCAACAACAAAGAGGAGGGTTGCCAGCGGCATGGTGAGCACCATAAACACGCTGGTGACAGCCACGCTCAGCCACAGGCTGTCGTTTAATAAAAAAGCGGCCATACCAGGCAGCGTCGCAATGAGTGCTGTGACCGATGCGATGAACAAACGCCCTCGGCTTTTTCCTATTTTTCCGCCCAGGAAGAGACCGCAGGTTGTACCGAGGGCGACAACGGAAACCGGCAGGGCGAGCTCTGCGGTGCTGAGGTGATACGTCACTTGGAGAAAAGGCGGAAAGAAAGTCATAATGAGCCCGTAGGCGGTCCGGACGGTGAGGTTGGTGAAGGCCAGCAGCCAGGTCACCGAAAAACGTCCGACCTGTCTGAGGCGGTTGCCAAGAACGAGCAGCTTTCGCTGTGCGTTGCGCTCCGGTGTATAGAGAAGCACCAGCAGCGTGCAGAACAACAAGGCAGTGCCCACGGCAAGGAACGCCGCTCGCCAGCCGGCATACGCGGCGATGAGGGTGACGAACGGGACACCGAGCACGCTGCTCAGACCCGGCTGGGTCGTCACCACGGCGACCCCCAGCGCCCGTTTTTCAGTGGGCAGGAGGTCACCGAGCAAGGCAATGCAGGTGGGTGGGACCATGCCTCCGCCCACGCCGGAGAGGATGCGGAATACGGCTGCGCTGGGGAGATTCGGAGCCAGGGCCGTGCCGATTGAAGCCAGGCCGACCAGCAAGGTGCCAACCAGTAAAACCGGTTTCCTGCCATAGGCGTCGGAAAACGGACCCACGACAATGGCCGTTGCAGCCCAGGCGACAGCGGCTGAGGTGACGAGTTGGGCCACGGCCGGAACGGTGGTGTGCCAGTCGTGCGACATGGCGATTAACAGCGGCCCCAACATGCTGAGCGCGGTCAGAACGGCAAAAACCGTACCGCCGATTGTGATAAGAAACAGAGGTGTATTGACGGGGTGGGTCGGCTCTGACGAAGTTGGCATGGCTAGGTGTGACGAATCGCGCTATCAGTTTGCTGTGAACAGAGCAAGACGGAGCGCGTCCGGTTTGATGCTGTCATCGTTTACCTGACACAAGCAGCCTGGGAGGAGAGTCGGCATGGTAGAAAAAGTCTGTATTGTCACTGGTGTTGGACAGGGAACAGGGCTGGGTGTCGTCCGCCGATTTGCCGCGGGCGGCTACCGGGTTGCCATGCTGGCCCGCAATACAGAACGCCTCACCCAGTTCGAGCAGGAGATTGTCGGGACCACGGCCTATCCGTGTGACATCAGCAATGAAGCCGAGGTGAATGCCACGGTTGCGGCCGTTGCCGAGCAGCTTGGACCTCCGACCGTCCTGATTCATAACGCCGTCAGCTTTGATGCGATCTTTGGCACCTTCCTGGAAATCGACCCGGCGAGTCTTCAGCACAACTTTCAGGTCAACACCATGGGGCTGCTGTATATGGCTCGGGCAGTGACCCCGCATATGCTCGAGGCCGGACAGGGCGCGATACTAGTGACGGGTAATACGGCATCGAGACGGGGCCGCCCGCAATTTGCTGCCTTTGCGCCCACCAAAACCGCTCAGCGCATTCTTACCGAATCCATTGCGCGCACTCTCGGTCCGCAGAGTATCCATGTGTCCTTTCTGGTCATTGACGGCGGTATTGACATGCCGTTTGCGCGTACGTTGCTCAAGGACAAACCGGACGAATTTTTCATTAAAACGTCGGCGATTGCCGACACCATCTGGAACATCGTCCACCAGGACCGCTCGGGCTGGACCTTTGAGCTTGATATCCGGCCGTTCGGGGAGGAATGGTAAGCCGACAATTCAGACAATAAGGAGTGTTACATCGCCAGATAGGTATTGATGGCCTTCTTCCCGTCCACGACAAGGGCAATCTCCACGCTCTCAATTGCGGGTTGTGTCGTCAGCTCCAAGGTCGTTCGGATATCGTTGACGGCATGCTCGGTGACATCCGCGATGACGTACAGTTTGCGTTTGCCGAGATCGGCCAGCGTATGGATGATGGTCACACCGGGAAAGGGATTCATGAGCCGTTCCTGGACGACCTGGGCGGCGGCTCTATTCTCTGCCTGACTCGCTCCCGCGCGCCATGTGACGGTAATCAATACATCCATATACGCCTCCTGTGGGTAAAAGAGTGCTGTGGCCTGCTTGTTGTACTGCTTTTTGATGCTACTGCAAACCGTCCCTTCCCGACGTAGCACTGCTCGGGAGGGCTGGCAGAGAGCTGGTCTCAGCCAGGCCGAGGGGTAGGACGAGGTCAGAGCGGCGGATCACTCGCCGGGTGTTTTTTCCGGCGCTATACTGTCTTGTCCGCAAGAGTGGTATGAGAACTGGACAGGCAGGCCGAACTGGTGGCCGCAAGAGAAAGGGTGTTCCTCATATGGCTATACAAACACACCACGACACGGATGCCGGCACGAACGGCACAGTCTGGCACGAGGCTTACCCGGAGCTCGGAACCGGGCCGATTCCGATTGAGCCGTGTGTTTCAGCCGAATACTTCGAGTTGGAGCGAGAACGCATTTATAAGAAGACCTGGCTCAATGTGGGCCGCATCGAACAGCTTCCCCGGCCTGGAGATTATTTTGTCAAAGACCTGCCCGTCTGTGACACGTCGGTTATCCTGACGCGCGGCCGGGACGGCGTCCTGCAAGCGTTCCATAATATGTGTTCCCACCGGGGTAATAAGATCGTCTGGGATCAGCATGGCTCGTGTCAGAGTTTTACGTGTAAATTCCACGGCTGGAGCTATGGTCTCGACGGTAGCCTGAGATTCGTTCCGGATGAAGAACGCTTTTGCGATCTCAAAAAAGACCGGCTCGGTCTGACGCCGGTCCGGGTCGAGATGTGGGAAGGCTTTATCTTTATCAATCTCGACCCGACCCCGCCGGAAACCCTCACCGAACATCTCGGCGAGCTTGGAGCCGGCCTGGAGGGCTATCCGTTTGCGCACCTGACGACCTGCTATGCCTGGTCTACGGAACTGAAGGCCAACTGGAAGGTGCTCAAAGACGCCTTTCACGAAGCCTATCATGTGCCCTTCTTACATAAGCGTTCCCTGCCCGATTCATTTACCAGCCCGGACAATCCGTATGCGCACGCTTTTGCGTTTAGGCTGTATGAACGCAACCACGGCATGTCCGTCTTCGGGAATCCCGGCCATCAGCCGAGCCCGGTCGAACTCCTGGCCCATCGCTTCGGCGCGTCGATTGTCAAGCGTGACTGGGAGATGGCTGACTTACCGCCGGGGGTGAATCCGACCCGGAGTCAGTTTTGGGCCTTTGATGCCAATATGATTTTCCCTAACTTTGATGTGTTTGTTTTTGACGGTACCTATCTGACGCATCATTTTTGGCCACTCGCGCCGGACCGGACCCTCTGGGAAGTCAAGACGTATTTCCCCGCTGCCCAGAACACTGCGCAGCGTTTCAGCCAGGAGTACAGCAAGGTGCTCCTACGCGAGGCACTACTGGAGGATGCCAGCACCCTGGAAGCAACCCAATCCATGCTGGCCTCAGGCGCGAAAAAAGAATTCGTCCTCCAGGACCAGGAGCTCCTGGTCCGGCACGGACATAAAGTCATAGAGGATATAGTCGGTTTCTACCGGGCCGGGGCATAAATACCGGCGGTGTGATATTGACCAAAAAGTCAGAACATGTTTTAGACTCGGGCTTCACCACGTCGTGTGTGTCCCGACCGGGTTCCCGGTCAACGAACATGGACATCGGACCATGGAATAGGAAAACCAACCCAGGGAGGCAATGGAATGAGTGCAACACCAAACGGAACTCCGGCAAACGGCAACGGCGCGGCCGGCGGCTATAAGTGGCACAATAAATATCCTCATCTCGGGACCGGCCCGGTTCCGGCGGATGTGTTCACCTCGCAAGAGCAATTTGAGTTGGAGCGTGAGCGGATTTTCAAGAAAGTCTGGCTGAACGTCGGGCGGGTGGAACGGATTCCAAATGCGGGTGACTATTTTGTCCAAGACCTGGCCGTGTGTAATACCTCGGTCATTGTCGCCCGTGGCAAAGACGGGGCCGTGCACGCCTTTCATAATATGTGCTCGCACCGGGGGAATAAGATCGTGTGGGATCAGGGCGGGACGTGCCAGAACTTCACCTGCAAGTTCCACGGCTGGAGTTACGGCCTGGACGGGAAGTTGAAGTTCGTGCCTGACGAGGAGAGCTTCTTTGATCTCAAGAAAGAGACCCTGGGCCTGACACGGGTAGCGGTGGGCGTGTGGGAGGGCTTTATCTTCATCAATGTCGATCCCAACCCGACCGAGACTCTACAGGAGTATCTGGGCGACCTGGCAACCGGACTGGAGGGCTATCCGTTCGGTGAATTCTCAACTACCAGCACATCGTGGACCTCGGAGGTGAACGCCAACTGGAAAGTCATCAAGGATGCCTTTCAGGAAGTGTATCATATTGCCTTTTTGCACAAACGCTCCATCCCGGACTCGTTTACCAGCAAAGACAACCCCTACGCCCACAGCCTGGATGTCACCCTGTATCCGCGACATGGCAGTATGTCGCTGTTTGGCAGCGCAGACTACAAACCAAGTCCGGTGGCCAAACTGGCGGCCCAGCATGGCGAGATTGTCATTCGTAGCGACTTTTCGATGGACGGTCTGCCGGCAGGGGTGAATCCGCTGCGGAGCGAGGCCTGGTCGCTGGACCTGAACGTCATCTTTCCGGCGTTCTTTGTTGATGTTTCGCAGGGCTCGTATTTTACCCATCAGTTCATGCCGATTGGCGTGGATAAGACGCTGTGGACCTCGACCCAGTACTATACCAAGGCGACCACGCCGGGGCGGCGTTTCAGCCAGGAATACGGCAACGTGATCTTCCGCGATATTATCATGGAAGATGGTCGGACCTTTGAGGAAACCCAGTCCATGCTCTCGTCCGGGGCGAAAAAAGAGTTTTATCTGCACGACGAAGAGATCCTGGTCCGTCATAGCCATCACGTTATTGACCAGATGCTCAAGGGGCAACCGGTTGACCGCGCGTTTGCTGCCAATGGAAAGGAGGTGGCTTCCCATGCCTGAGGCTCGCTTACCCGAGCAGTTCCGGGATTTGGAGCAATGGATGGCCTGGTCGTTGGAAACCGAAGGCGAGCGGAGCGACCGCCGTCAGGCCAGCGCCATGGAAGACATCACCGCCTTTTATGAGGCCATGCTGGCGCGCATGGACGAGGTGCTGCCCTATTTGGAGCAGTTCAACCTGGAAGAACTCCCGGACGACGCCAAGCGTCTGTTTTATCTCACTCTGTCCCTGGCGGAAGTGGCGCCTGCGGTCGAGCAGTTCGGCCAACCCAGCGTGGTGGACGGATACGACATCAAACGCTTTGTCGCCACCCACAGATAAGACGCGCATCAGCCGCAACACGACCCCGCACGCCAGGAGGGAGCCATGAAAGTCGGTGTTGATATCATTCATCAGAACCTGGGCCGGCCGCAGCCCGACCACGAAGTGTACCGGGAGGAACAACGCTTGGCCGACCTGGTTGAACCCCTGGGCTTCGATTCGTTGTGGAGCGTGGAGCATCACTTCGATGATTACACCATGGTGCCGGATGTGCTCCAATACCTGACTTTCATGGCCGCCCGGACCTCGCGTATCCAGCTTGGCAGCGCGGTCGTGGTGCTGCCGTGGCACGACCCGGTGCGCGTCGCCGAGCAGATCGCCATGCTCGATATTCAGTCCGGCGGGCGGCTGCTGCTGGGCTTTGGTCGGGGGGCCGCGCAGATTGAATATGACGGCTTTCGTGTGGCCATGGATACGTCGCGGGCGCGCTTTACCGAGGCCGCCGAGGTGGTCACTAAGGCCCTCATGAACGAACGCTTCTCGCATACCGGCGAGTTTTTTCAGATTCCTGAAATGAGTATCCGCCCGCAGCCCGCTACCGACTTTACGGGCCGGATGTATGGTGCGGCAATCAGCCCCGAGTCGGCCGAGATGATGGCCCGGCTCGGTTTTGGGGTGCTGGTGATTCCGCAGCGCGACTGGGACACCACCGCCGAAGAGCTGGAACGCTATAATGCCATTTGTCGGAGCCTGGGCAAGGAACCGGTCAAGCCCATTGTCGGCTGCTTTGTTTATGTTGACGACACCGAGGCCAAAGCCATGGATGGTGCCCGGAAATATATGGGGGCCTATTGGCAGTCGGCGGATGAGCACTATCGTTTTTCGCACGGTGCGCACGCCGGCGTGAAAGGCTACGAATACTACGATAAAATGGGTCAGGCCAGCAAAAAGATGGGGCCGCAGGCGGTCAACGATTATTTCATCAGTTTTCAGTGCGTGGGCACGCCCGAGATGTGTTTGGAAAAGATCGAGTTCATTAAGAACAAGGTTGATACCGAACACTTCATCGGTATTTTCAAATATGGCGGGATGCCTATACAGCGGGCGGAAGAGAATCTGCGCCGCTTTGCCGCAGATGTGATGCCGGGACTGCACCGGGAAGACTTTCGCGTCCACGCCGAGCCCGCCGTGGCCGTCGCCGATTAAAGCTTCCCCTCAGATTCGAAGAGGGGCACTCCCTGTTCCTCTTGCGTTGTGACGAGAGGGGGTGGACTCATAAAGGGAGGGGGCAGTGAAGGACAGACAGCCGACCGGTGCTGGAGAGAATGCGGCTCCTGACCGGAGCGACGACCGCTGGAATGACAAGTATCCGCATCTTGGGACCGCCCCGATTCCCATCGAGCCCTACATCTCTCGTGAGTATTTTACCTTAGAGCGAGAACGTATCTTTCGGAAAGTCTGGCTGAACGTCGGCCGGATTGAACGCATCCCGAACCCCGGCGATTATATCGTCGTCGCGCTGCCGGTATGCCGGACCTCGGTCGTGGTCGTTCGTGGGAAGGACGGTTATCTCCATGCTTTTCACAATATGTGTTCCCACCGGGGGAATAAGATTGTCTGGGATCATAAGGGCTCGTGTCAGAACTTTACGTGCAAATTCCACGGCTGGAGCTATGGTCTCGACGGTGCCCTGCGATTCGTTCCGGATGAAGTGCGCTTTTGCGACCTCAAAAAAGATAAGCTCGGCCTGACCCCTGTGTCCGTAGACACCTGGGCCGGCTTCGTCTTCATCCATCTTGACCCGCACCCGACCGAAACGCTGCGGGCCTACCTGGCGGAGGTTGTGCCTGGGCTGGAAGGCTACCCATTCCCTGAGCTTTCGGCGACGCGCTTCTGTTGGCGAACGGAAATCAAAGCCAACTGGAAAATCGCCCAGGACGCCTTTCAAGAGGGCTATCACCTTCCGGTGCGCCATAAGGCATCGGCGGCAGCCGCCTTTACGAGCGGGACCAACCCGCATTGCCACTTCCTGAGTCTGGACCTCTACGAGCGACATCGCCGTACCTCGTCGTACGGCAACCTGAACTATCAACCGACTCCGGTCGCAGGTAAGGCCTATCAGTTCGGGAGTTCGGTGGTGGTTGATCGTGATATTGCTCTGGATAATCTGCCTGCCGGGGTCAATCCTACCCGACGGTCGGACTGGTCCATTGATACTTTTTGGATCTTCCCGAATTTCTCCATTTTCCCGAGCAATGGGACCTATCTGACCCACCACTTCTGGCCGGTGAGCGCAGACCGGACGATATGGGAAACGCATACCTATTTCCCCAAGGCGGAAAACGCGGGTCAGAAATTCAGCCAGGAGTACAGCAAGGTCTTGCTCCGCGACATTCTCATGGAGGACGGCACAACACTGGAACACATACAGGACATGTTGGCCTCGGGCGCCAAAACCCATATGCCGTTGCAGCACCAGGAAATCTGCGTCCGCCACGCCTATCGCGTGGTGGAGGATTATGTTGGGTTCTATGCCGGACGGTAACGGAGTATAACGATGGCGGAGAGCGGCTGGCCCGTAGCGTTCAGCGCGCTTCAGCCTTTTCTCGGCTGGGCGCTCCCCACCGAGGCCGAGCGGACGCACAAACGTCAGACGAGCGAGATGGCGGACATTCAAGCCTTTTACACCGCCATGCTGGCGCACCTGGAGGACATTCTTGTGTACCTCAACCAATTCCCTCTGGAGCGCATGCCGCCTCACGCCCGGCAACTCATGGATATGACTCTCTCGCTCGCCGAGATTGCGCCGGCGGTCGAGCTGTTTGGTCAGCCGCGAGAAGATGATACGTTCGACCCGTTTCGATTTGTTCCACAACACCAATAAAGGAGGTCGATATGATTCGCCCCGAACGGATTGCCCACGTTGTGATTAAGGTGCGCGACCTGGAACGCTCAAAGAAGTTCTACACCGAAGTGCTGGGGATGCAGGTCATGAAAGACACGCCTGAGATTAAAGGGGTCTTTTTGGCCAATCATACCCGCGACCACCATGAGATTGCCCTCTTCCAGATCGGCCCGGACGCCGAACTGCCCCGGCCCGACCAGGCCGGACTCGCCCACATTGCCTTTCGGTTGCGGAGCGAGGAAGAACTCAAAGCCGCCTATGAAGAGCTCAAGGCGAAGGATGTGCCGGTAAACTTCACCGTAAACCACGGGATAACCAAGAGCATCTACTTTCTCGACCCGGACGGAAACGAGCTGGAAGTCTACTGCGACAACCCCATAGAAGAATATGCGGGGATGCCCAACGCATATCTGGGTACGGACAAACTGGAATTCGCTCAGAACGAGCGCGGTCTGACGGACATCATTGCTTCGCTACGGCAGTAATCAGAGAAGCGGCTTTTGCATTTCCCTCTCCCTACGAGGGAGAGGGCTAGGGTGAGGAGCGCTCAGAATGAACTTTCTTTCGATCCTCCCTTACCATAATCTGGAGTACTCATGGGCATTCGGACCGGCGCACAATATCGAGAAAGTTTGCGAGACGGGCGAAGCATTTATGTGAATGGCGAACGGGTCAAAGATGTCACGACCTATCCGCCCTTCCAAGGCGTGGTGGATACCATTGCCTCTCTGTACGACCTCCAACACCAGCCTGCGCAGCAGCCTCCGTTGACCTACCCGTCGCCCAAGGACGGCCAACCGGTCGGGCTCTCCTTTCTGATGGCGGACAGTGTCGAAGATGTCGAACGCCGCGTCCGGGCCGAGGAATTTCGGGCGGAGGTGACCTGTGGCTTGATGGGCCGGATGCCGGACTTCATGAACGCGTTGGTAACGGACGCTGCGATTGCCGCGCCGTTTATCGGTCAACGTGAGCCCCGTTTTGGTGAGAATACCCTGCGTTATTACGAAGCCTGCCGGGATGAGGACTGGTGCCTGACCCATACCCTGGTTGATCCCCAGATTGACCGCTCAAAAGGGCCGGCGGAACAGCGTGATCCCGAGGCGGCTTTGCATATGGTGCGCGAGACGGACAATGGCATCGTGGTCAGCGGCGCCCGGATGCTTTCCACGCTCGCCCCCTTTTCCAACGAACTCTGGGTGGGACCGTTCTATCCGCGTAAGCCGGGAGAAGAAGCCTATACCCTCTGCTTTGCCGTTCCCATGGATACCCCAGGCCTCAAGTTTATCTGTCGTGAAGCTTATAACACGGGTAGGAGTCGGTTTGATCGCCCGTTGTCATATCGCTTCGATGAAGAAGATGCCCTCGCGATTTTCGACACTGTCGAGGTGCCTTGGGAGCGGGTGTTCATTAACGGTGATATCGAGGCCTCCAACTACATCCTTGGCCGGGCGCCCGGTTACGCCCTGCTCCAGGCGGTCATTCGCGGAACCGTCAAGCTCCGTTTTATGGCCGGGCTGGCCTGTAGCGTGGCCGAGGCAATCGGCCGGACCAAGGCGCAGCATGTCCAAGCCCAGCTTGGTGAGTTGGTGGCAAACGTTGAAATTGCCAACGGCCTGTTGCGGGCGGCGGCGCACAATGTTGTCACCAATCATAAAGAAGGAGGGTCGCTCCGTTCGCTTGCCGCCTCGCTGTGGGTGTTTATTCCGCAGGCGCAGATGCGGGCGGCTGAGGTGATCCGCCAGGTCAGTGGCAGCGGACTGATCATGACGCCCACGGAAGGGGATCTGCAAAACCCGGAGATCGCGCCCTATCTCGAACGCTATCTCCAGGGCAAAAACCTGTCGGCGCGTAATCGGGTGCAACTCTTCAAGTTAGCCTGGGACATGTTGGGTGAGCAGTTCGGCAGCCGTCAGTTGCAGTACGAATGGTTCTACGCGGGTGATCCCACGTTTACCCGGTCACGTTTTTATCACTCACCCGCAGTGAAAGGGTATAAAGCGATGGTGGAACGAATCCTGGACGAGGGGAAGAGCACAGGCTAGACGTGCGGGGCAACCACGAGGTTACCCCGCCGGAAGGAGTGGTTCGAGAGCCTAGCTCGGCGGATTAGTGGAAACGATATCCGGCGTCTCTTCCAAACCAAGCGCGGCAATGGGTGCCTCAAAACGTTCGGTCATGACCGCATCCTCGTCGTGAAAGTCCCGGGTGAAGCAGCAGTATTCCATCTGCATGCCGTTGGGGTCTTTAAAGTAAATCGACTTGGCCCAGTCGTGATCCACGACTTCCGAAACCTCCACGCCTTTACCCCGCAGCTCCTGTTGTTTTTCTTCGAGCGCCGCTTCTGTACCAGCCTCAAAAGCGAAGTGGTAGAACGCACTCGGGACACCAAGTCCCCGGTTGATGCCGGCGTCGTACTCGACCGGAACATCGGGAATATCCTTGGCTTCCATAAAAGCGAGCAACTGGTCACGGCCCGTATCAAAAAAGATATGTCGAATGCGGCCACCTTCTTTGATCTTGATGGTGTCGCAACGAACCGGCTTGAAGCCCAGGATGTCTTCGTAAAACTCGCGCGTCTTATCCAAGTCGAGCGTTGACAGCCCAATATGGGAAAAGCCTTTCTTTGTCATGACCGAATCCTCCTTTTTCGCGCTGTGGTCCCGCTACTTTTCCGGTCTACCACAGCTTCTGAACGAAAGAAACCGAGAAAATCACTCTCTTCACGTTTCTCATTGACACACTGCGAGCAGGCCGAGTAGGCTCTCCTGGCCGGAGAATGAGGAGGCAGGTATGGATTTCGGCGTACTCGTATTTCCCCAACCGGACCGCTGTGTCGATCACGCCAAGCTGGCTGAGGCAAAGGGCTTTAGCCATGTGTGGGTTGAAGACTCGCCCATGATGGCCGGGGATGTGTACTTATGTTTGGGCCTGATGGCTCGGCACACCTCCCGCGTCACCCTCGGAACCGGTGTAGCAGTGGTCGGAACGCGCAGTGCGCCCGTGGCTGCCCACGCCATTGCTACAGTCAATCAGCTCGCCCCCGGACGCGTCGTCTTTGGGCTGGGGACCGGCAATAGCGCGCGGCGAGCGATGGGGCTGCCGCCCTGTTCTCTACGTGAGCTGCGCGAGTATATCGCGACCCTGCGTGGCCTGCTGAGCAACCGGGAGGTGGCCTACCAGGAGGGAGCGGAGACGCGGCGGATCAGATTTTTTCATAAAGACTACGAGTTTATTAACACGCACGAGCCAATTCCCCTTTATGTGGCCGCCAACGCCCCCCAGGCCATGCGGCTGGCCGGCGAGTTGGGCGACGGCTGGCTGACCTCGCGGACCAATACGGTCGAAGGCTTTGAGGCGGCCTGGCGTCAGGTCACCACCGGCATTGAGAACGCTGGAAAAAACGCGGACCGTGTAGACCGCGTGCTCTTTACCACGGCCTGTCTGCTGGATCCGAACGAAGGACTGGATTCTGAGCGGGTCATAGCCCAGGCCGGCCCGTGGGCAACTGTCGCCCTGCACTCACTGTATGAAACGCTCAAGGAGCCCGAGGCCGCCCCGGCACCTCTCCGTTCAATTTTTGCCCGATACAAAGCCTTTATGGAGCAACGTCTCCAAGACAAGGATGCGTACTATTTTGACTTGCACGACGGCCACTGTTTATACGTCCGTGAGGAAGAATCTCAGTTTGTGACACCGGAAGTCATTCAGACGACCACGCTGACGGCTCAGCCCGCCGCCTTGCTGGAACGGCTCCGCAGTCTGGAGCGGGCAGGCGTTCGCCAGGTTACTTTTATTCCGACCTTTGACGCCTTTGAAGAGTTTGTAACAACATTCGGGGAACAGGTTCTTGCCCGTTGGTAGGGCTACGTTCCTGCCGTCGGCTTGCTCTGGCCGTCGCCCTCCGATACAGCAGAGGAAGGTTTGACGCTGCGCCCCTACCGTGGAGTCGTGAGAGAACAGGCAAGACTATGGCCCATTTCGACCCCAATACCCTTGAAGAAAAAGGCCAACAGCAGCTTCAGGCCGCGTTGGAGGGGCTCTCCCCGACGCACTCCTCGACCTTGCTCAACGCGCTGACGCAGCTCGAGCCGCCCATTGTCCAAGCGTGGTTGCAGGAAGAACTCCTCCAGGAATGGGTCCAGCAGGGCCGGCACGTGAGTGAAACGCTGGGCGTGCGTGGGGAAACGCTTACCTCGGCCATGTTCGCGGCCACCCCTGAGCTTTTGCCGGTATTATCCCGGCTGGAGATGCTCGAATGGGTCCGTTTTCTGCTGGATATTGAAGCCGTCAGCGGCGCAACCGATTTTACCCGTTTCCCGGACGGCCTGACTGCCCTGGACCGCTCGGAACGAATCAGCGTCTATCGTCTGGGCCGGTCAGCCGTGTATCACTCGCGTGAGGCTGCCGCGGGTATTTACCATGCCCTGCCCCACACCCTGGTCAATCTGCCGGAGTCGTTGCGGAACGTGTTGCTGCGTTGCCTCCAACCGGTGGCTGCCTTTGACCCGGAACCGCTGCCGGCTGTGATTCCATTTCTTGAGCCCACGCTGAAGAGCTTAGCGCCAGACCAGCAGTTCTCCGTATTGGAGCGGATCGCCGAACTCGCCCGTATTTTTCCCGCCGGGATTGCCCGCCTCTTTCGGACGCTGTCTCGCGCGTATGAAGAAGTCGGCGCCGAGGGGGTGTTGACCTGGATTCAAACCGGAGAGGAGATCGCGCAGCGCAATCCGCACGCCGCAGAAGCATTTTTCACCCTGGAGTCCCGGACCAGTTTCCAGGTCTTGCGGCATGAGTCGTCGGCCGTGCTGCTCTCCGAGGTGCACAGTGCGTTGGTGAAGTTCATGCATATGCTGTGCGGGGAGGCGGTCAGTATCCAGGAAATCGGGGAGGTTTCCTTCCCACCCCCGTTGGCGATTGTTGACAACGAAGACGAGTTTCTGCCCCTGCCGGCCAGCATTGACCTATTCTTGACCTTTGAGGAAAACTTTCGGCTGTACTGCATGTTCGCGGCCCATCAGGCGGGACGGGTCGAGTTTGGGACCTACGATCTCTCCATTGCCGACATCTGGTCGCAGGTGCCGTCGTTTGTCCAGGAACGGGCCGAGGCGAATGCGCATCCGCCTCGGAACCTGGCGGCGTATTGTAAGCTCTTTCCCAAGCCTGAACAGATTGAGGCGCTGTTCCTGTTTGTCGAGGGCCAACGGATCAACGCCTGTCTGGCAGCGGCGTATCCCGGGCTGCAAAAAGACCTAGCCTGGGCCGTATCGCACACCCGCATCCTGCCACCCCTTATCCAGTCGATCTTGCCGTATTTGAACGCCACGCTAAAACCCGGCTGGGAGCACGACGCCACGGTGGCGGGCTGCCTGCTCATGGCTACTGAGCTGTACGCTTCACTGCCCGAATACGCCTCGCAGCTATCGCGGGAGCAAAAGGACGAAGATGGTATGGCCGGAGCGCCGGACGCGATGATGCAAGGGACGCGCGAGCCTGAGCTGTCTGAGCGAGAGCAGGCTGTCCTGCAGCGGATTCTTTTGACACTACGCCAGCATCAAAAAAAGAAAAAGATTCGTCAGACCCGGCCCGCCTCCATCCACGGGACGCCGCTGGATGCGCTGGACACCGAGGAAGACGAAACCGGACAGGAAGAATCCAAAAAGGAGCAACTGCGCCGGCGGCATTCCGTTGTGGGTGTCCGCTATGTCTATGACGAGTGGGATTTTCTGATTGAGGACTACCGTGCTCGCTGGTGCGAACTGCACGAAGTTCCACTGGCCGGCGACCGAGGTGGCTTCTTTGAGAGCACGCTCACCCGCTATGGCGAGGTCATTCCAAATATTAAGCGTGAGTTCCAGCAACTGCGACCCAAGATGTTCCGTTTAGTCAAGGGGCTGGAAGATGGAGAAGTGATAGACCTGGACGCGGCCGTGGCGGCTCGGGTCGACCTGCACACCGGGGTGGCGCCGTCCACGCGGCTGTACGCGGCCAGGCAGCCCCTGGAGCGTGATGTTGCCGCGCTCTTTCTCCTTGACCTGAGTGCTTCGACCGATGCCAGGATTCAGCAGGAAACGGACAATGGACGCAGCGAAACGAGCGGTCTCCGGGTGATTGACGTCCTCAAAGAGGCGGTTGTGGTGTTGTCTGCCGCACTCGAGGAAATCGGTGATGCCTACGCCGTCTACGGTTTTTCCAGCGCCGGACGGTATAACATCGAGTTCTATCCGGTCAAAGCGTTTGGCGAGAAGCTGTCGGATGACGTCAAAGGCCGCATCAGCGGTTTGGAGCCTCAGCGCAGTACGCGTATGGGCGCTGCCGTCCGGCATGCGACCCGCAAACTCAAAGACGTTGCCAGCCGCGCGAAAATTCTGGTCCTGCTCAGCGACGGATTCCCCGAAGATGCGGACTATGGCCGGGACGAAAACGCACCGATGTATGGCCTGCGCGATACCATGATGGCCCTGCGTGAGGCCGAGCGCGAGAATATCATGTCGTTCTGTCTGACGATTGACAAAGGCGGCCATGATTATCTGCGTGAGATGTGTCCGCCGTCACGCTATATGGTCCTGGAGGACATCCCGTCCCTGCCGTCAGAACTGCCCAAGATCTACCAACGCCATATTCGGATGCAATTGTCCGAGTAGCATCCCCTCACGCTGCTCTGTTTCATTTGTCGGTAGTTCAGAGAAAAAACAGGGCCGATACGGATAAATTTACTGAAAAATCGGAGAAAACGGCCAAAAACCACACTAAAAGTCTTGTAACTTGTAAATTTTAGCAGTATGGGTCCGGTAGGCTCCGGTCAAATCACAAAGATCGCGAGCAAAAATTCCAATCCCTAAAAAAGGAGGGGCGCTATGCCGGAATATGATCTCGTGATCAAAGATGGAATGGTCATCGATGGAACGCGACTACCGCGCTATAAGGCGGACATCGGCGTCAAAGATGGCAAGATTGCCAAGATCGGTCGCCTGCAATCGCATCAGGGGACGAAAACTCTGGACGCGGAAGGGCATATGGTGGTGCCGGGCTTTATCGATCTGCACACCCATTACGACGCGCAGTTGTTTTGGGATCCGTATCTGACAATTTCCGGCTGGCATGGTATCACCTCCGTGGTGATCGGCAACTGCGGATTTGGCTTTGCCCCGGTCCCGCCCGAGGATCAGGAGCGGGCGATGCTCACCATGACCCGGACCGAAGCGATTCCGTACGACTCAATGAAGGCCGGGATGCCCTGGGATTGGGTCACCTTTCCGGAGTTTCTGGACAGTGTCGAGCGCACGCCCAAAGGTCTCAACATCTTGCCGTATATACCCATTGCGCCGCTGATGGTGTGGGTGATGGGTCGTGAGGAGGCGAAGTCGGGCCGGATGCCGACTGATGATGAACACCGGGAGATGGTGCGATTACTGCACGAAGGCATGGACGCGGGTGGTTGTGGCTGGTCGGCCCAACGGTTCGGTAAGGACAGTGTGCAGTGTGATTATGATGGCACGCCCATGCCGACGGATATCATGCACAACGAAACCTGCCTGGAACTTGCCAAGGTGTTAGGCGATCGCAACGAGGGCTTCATTCAGATGTCGCTCATCCCCAGTGTGGCGCCGATGGAAGTCATTGAGAGCCACTACGAAGAACTGGCCCAGGTGAGTGGGCGGCCGATTCTGTATAACGTCATCCAGGTCCAGGACGCCGACCCGAGCCGCCACCGGAATCTGTTAGCCTGGATCGAACGCTGCCGCCAAAAGGGCCTGCGTATCTACGGCCAGACGATCTCAACCGACGCCGGTTTTACCTTTACCTTTACCGACTGGAATTTGTGGGACGATGATCCGGCGTGGCGGGAAGCGACGCTGGGGACGGTGGAAGAACGGAAGTCGAAGTTGGCAGACCCGACCCGCCGTCCGGCCTTAAAGAACGACCCCACCGGTGCGGTCACCAGTTCGTTTGACGATGTCATTATTCTTGATGTAAAGCGCGCAGACATGAAGCACCTGGAGAATCTGACCCTGCGTGAAGCGGGCGCGAAGGAAGGCAAGCATCCCGTGGATGCCATGCTCGATCTGGCCCTGGCCGATAACATGGAGACGACCTTCTTCACCCCGTCCGTGGGCTCGAACGATGAATACCTCCAGGAACTCGTCACTCCGGAGTCCTCGCTGCTGGGGGTCTCGGACGGTGGTGCCCACACCAAGTTCTTCTGCGGCGGACGCTATTCCACGGAAGCGATTACGCGGATAGTCCGTGACTTGAACATGATGAGCCTGGAAGAGGTCCACTGGCGGTTGAGTGCGATGCCGGCAGCCTGCGCGGGCTTTAAGGACCGCGGCGTGCTGCGGGAAGGCGCCCCGGCCGATATCGTGGTCTACGACTACGACAACCTGGAAACCTTGCCGATGGAAGTGGCCCACGATCTGCCGGGCAAGGAATGGCGGCGGGTGCAAAAGGCCAAAGGCTACCGGGCAGTCCTGGTGAACGGTGAGATGACGCTGGAGAATGACGAGAACACAGGTAACATTCCCGGCAAGTTGCTCCGGCACGGAGGCTAAGAGAAGAAGACCAGCCTGGGGCTGTGGCCCTAGGCTGAGAGCTGACGGAGAGGGAAGGGCGCTGTTACCGGCGCCCTTTCTCTATGGAAACTCTAAAGGGTAGTAGCAATCCACTACCCCCTTCCTCTATGATTCCTAGCGCAAGACCCTTGCGCTAAACCGCCTTTCGTCATATACACCGGGTGAACCGCGGTTCACTCTACCGGACCGCGAGCAAAAATCTCAAGCCTTTAAGGAGGGGCGCTATGCCAGAATATGATCTGGTGATCAAAGATGGAATGATTATCGATGGGACGCGACTGCCGCGTTACCGAGGCGATATTGGTGTCAAAGACGGCAAAATTGCGAAGATTGGCCGTATTCAGGCCCACCAAGGAACCAAGACGCTTGATGCCGAAGGGCATATGGTGGTGCCGGGCTTTATTGATTTGCACACCCACTATGATGCGCAGTTGTTTTGGGACCCGTATCTGACGATCTCCGGCTGGCACGGCATCACCTCCGTGGTGATCGGCAACTGCGGATTTGGCTTTGCCCCAGTGGCTCCTGAAGATCAGGAACGGGCGATGCTCACCATGACCCGGACCGAAGCGATTCCGTACGAGTCGATGAAGGCCGGGATGCCCTGGGACTGGGTCACCTTCCCGGAATTCCTGGACAGTGTCGAGCGCACGCCCAAAGGCTTGAACATTCTGCCGTATGTGCCCATTGCGCCGTTAATGGTGTGGGTGATGGGGCGCGAAGAGGCGAAGTCGGGCCGGATGCCGACTGATGATGAACACAAGAAGATGGTGCAGCTCCTACATGAAGGCATGGCGGCGGGTGGCTGTGGTTGGTCAGCCCAACGCTTTGGGGAAGACAGCGTGCAGTGTGATTATGACGGCACGCCCATGCCGACCGACATCATGCACCAGGAGACCTGTGTCGAATTCGCGAAAGTCTTATCCGAACGGAATGAGGGCTTCATCCAGATGTCTCTTATCCCGAGTGTGTCCGGCTTCAAGGAGATCGAGAAGAATTACGAAGAACTGGCTTTGGCCAGTGGGCGGCCGATTCTGTATAATGCCATTCAAGCCCTGGATTCCGACCCGAGCCGTCACCGGAATCTGTTAGCCTGGATCGAACGCTGCCGTCAAAAGGGCCTGCGCATCTACGGTCAGTTGGTCTCGACCAGCGCTGGTTTTACCTTCACCTTCCATGACTGGAATCTGTGGGACGATGATCCGGCGTGGCGGGAAGCGACCATGGGCACCGTAGAAGAGCGGAAGTCGAAGTTGGCGGACCCGACCCGGCGCGCAAGTCTCAAGAACGACCCGACTGGTGCGGTCACGGCCTCGTTTGACGACGTCATTATTCTTGAGGTGAAGCGCGAAGACATGAAGCACCTGGAAAACCTGACCCTGCGTGAAGCGGGTGAGAAGGAAGGCAAGCATCCCGTGGATGCCATGCTTGACCTCGCAGTTGCCGACGATATGGCCACGACATTCTATTCGCCGGCGGTTGGCGAGAAGAACGAGTTTCTCAAAGAACTGGTAAACGACTCCACGCTGCTGGGGGTCTCGGATGGTGGGGCGCACACCAAATTCTTCTGCGGTGGACGCTATTCCACGGAGTCGATCACACGGATGGTCCGTGAGATGAATATGATGAGTCTGGAAGAGGCTCACTGGCGGCTGAGTGCCCAGCCAGCAGCCTGTGCGGGTTTTAAGGATCGTGGCGTCCTGCGCGAAGGCGCGCCGGCCGATATCGTGGTCTACGACTACGACAACCTGGAAATCCTGCCCACGGAGGTGGTGCACGACCTGCCGGGCAAGGAGTGGCGGCGAGTGCAGAAGGCCAAGGGTTACCGGGCGGTTCTGGTGAACGGCGAGATGACGCTGGAGAATGACCAGAACACGGGGAATATTCCTGGCAAGCTGCTCCGGCACGGTGGCTAAGAGCAGAAGACCAGCCTAGGGTCATGCATGGTCCTAGGCTGAGAGCTGACAGAGTAGAGAAGGGCGCTGTTATCGGCGCCCTTCTTTTTTTGGGGACGGGCACGGCAGGAGATGCTGGAGGCATATAGACTGCCTTCCGTACCTCTGCTTGTCTTTTCTGTATACCTGCGGACGTTGGGTGAGGAGGGAGGGAAATGGCTGAACCCCAGGGTGCGTTAGAGAGCGGTCTCAGACGTATCGACGGCCGTCCCTATGGATTTTATAAAGACCTGCGCGGGCAAGCGTATACCCTCGGCCCGTATGGATTGAGATTTGACCATATCCAGGGTGACCCCTTTGCGTCACCGAGCCGCGTGCGGATCGATATTCCGACCGACCGGGCCACGCTGCCCGCCTGGTCATACGCCGGAGCCACGGCACGACGGGCGAGCGCCGACTTCGTACACCGGACTCTTCTTCGCCGGCTCTCCGCCGGCCGGGGCAAACTCGGCTCCGGCAAAAGCGGTCTGCTCGAAATCATGGCGGTGGGTCAACAAGTGCTGGAGCGAACCGCTGTTCTTGTTCGTCCCAACGGCGACCTTCGAGTCCGGCTGAGCATGGGTCTGCCTGCTGCGGGGCGACGCATTCTGGGGCGTGAAGCGGCTCAACTGCTCACCCATCGATTACCCGAGGCCCTTGATCGTGTCTTTGATGCATTAGACCCTAACGCGTTACAACGTCACGTCCACTGCATCGAAGATCAGGTCGCGTTGCGGGAGCAACTGCATGACCATGGTCTGGTCGCCTTCCTGGCCGAGGACAGTATTTTGCCCCGTCGGAGTGGAGCGGATGATCGGCCTATGGAGGCGGCGATTCCACTCGACGTGCCCCAAGCGCTCGCGTCTGAATTCCACGCCCCGCATGCGGGACGGCTGCGCGGTCTCGGTCTCCGGGCCGGTGTGACGCTGATTGTCGGAGGCGGTTATCACGGCAAATCGACCCTGCTCTCGGCGCTGGCCAACGGCGTGTATGATCATATTCCGGGTGATGGTCGAGACCGTTGTGTTTCCGTGGCGAGTGCGGTGAGCATTCGGGCGGAAGACGGACGTCCGGTGCGAGGGGTCGATCTGCGGCCGTTTATCAATGCGCTGCCCCTGGGTCGCCGGACGGACTGGTTCGAGACCGCGGACGCCTCGGGTAGTACCTCTCAGGCCGCGGCCATTGTTGAGTCGCTGGAAGCCGGAGCAACCGCGCTGCTGATCGACGAAGACACCGCAGCGACGAACTTCATGATCCGCGATGCACGCATGCGTCGTCTGGTGCCCGGTGAAAAAGAAACGATCACACCCTATCTCGATCGGGTTCGTCAGCTGTGGGAAGAAAAACACATCTCGTCGGTCCTCGTTGTTGGGGGAGCGGGTGACTATCTCGATGCGGCTGACACGGTTATCCAGATGGACGAGTACCGCCCGCGGGATGTGACGCAGCGGGCGCGAGAAGTTGCATATGAGTTGCCACAGAAAACCTCTGGCCCCCAAGCCCCAGGACCCTGGCTCGCATCACGTCCGCGCCGGCCCGACCCGCGTAGCCTCGATCCCAGTCGTGGACGCAAACAGGAGCGCGTCCGAAGCGTCAAAACCCGCGCGATTGAGTTTGGGGGTGAAGAGATTGACGTCTCCCTCCTCTACCAACTTGTCGATGCCGCCCAGTGCCGCATGATCGGTGACGTCCTGCTGCAATACGCCCGCAGGCTGTGTGACGGAAAGAAGACCATTCCCGAGCTGCTCGACCGAATTGACGCAGAGATAGAGAAAGATGGTCTGGACGCTCTCACCGACCGAGACTTCGGTGACCGTGCTCGTGCTCGACGGTTCGAAATCGCAGCGGCACTCAATCGGCTGCGGAGTCTGCGCTTGGTAGGCGGAGTATAATAACCATCAAACTCCCGCTACACTCCTGCCTTCATGCCTGCTTCAGCTCCACCACAATCCGCTCCCGTCCGGTTTGCCACCAAGATTTTTTATGGTGTCGGCGCCGTTTCCGAAGGCACGAAAAATACGGTCTTCAACGTTTTTCTGCTCTTCTATTACAATCAAGTCCTTGGGCTCTCGGGAACATTAAGCGGTATCGCAATCTTTATCGCACTCTGTATCGACGCGATTACCGACCCTTTGGTGGGCTCGATTTCCGACAATTTTCATTCGCGCTGGGGACGCCGCCATCCGTTTATGTATCTGGCCGCGCTGCCCATGGCGGTGTGTTTCTTTCTCTTGTTTACACCGCCTGAGCTGGGCCAGATCGGACTCTTCGTGTGGTTATGCACCTTTGCGGTTGGGGTGCGCGTCGCCATGACGTTCTACGCGGTCCCGAGCGGAGCCATGCTCCCGGAGCTCTCGCCCGACTATGATGAGCGGACTTCTCTGGTGAGTTACCGCCTGTTGTTTGGCTGGTCCGGCGGCCTGACCGCGTCTGTTATGGGCTATTTTTATTTTTTTGCTCCCTCCGAGACGTTTGCCGATGGCCGCCTGAATCCCGGAGCGTATGAGGGGTTTGCGCTGGTCTGTGCCGGGATGATGATCGCGACCATTCTGGCGTGCGCGCTTGGGACGCATGGGCTGATTCCAAGTCTAAGGGCGCCACCGGCAAAACGAACATTTACGCTGGGTCGCTTTGCCGGTGAGCTATGGGCGGCATTCTCCAATCGCTCCTATCGGATGCTGGTCATTGGTTCCTTGTTTGCCGCTGGGGGGCGGGGGTTTAATGACGTGATGTGGCTATATATGAACACCTATTTTTGGGGATTCTCAACCAAGGAAATCGGTCTCCTGACCTTCGGCCTGTTTCTCTCCGCCCTTATCGCCTTTTGCCTGACTCGTCCTCTGACTGAACGATTTGATAAAAGACAGGTTGTTCTCGGTTTAGCGGCCTTTGCCATATTTTTTGGGCCTCTCCTGATTTTTTTACGATTACTCGACCTGCTACCTGAGAACGGGCATCCGAGTCTGCTGCCCCTTATCGCCGGCCATGTCATCCTCCTGGTTACCGCAGTGGTTGCCATCGATATCCTGATTCCTTCCATGATTGCCGATAGCGTGGACGAAAATGAAATTGTGACCGGAAAACGCCAAGAGGGGGTCTTTTTCTCGACGATCACTTTTTGTGCGAAGGCTGCGTCCGGCATCGGCGGGTTTCTGGCAGGCGTGGCCCTCGACCTCATCCAGTTTCCGACCATGGCCGAACCCGGAACGGTTGCGACCTCTCAGGTTTTCACTCTGGGTCTTGCCGTTGGCCCGGGGTTAATGGCGCTCTTTCTGTGTGCGCTGGTCTTTTTATCCCGGTATCAAATGACGCGTGCCCGTCATCTTGAGGTTCTGGCCGAGCTCGATCGTCGCCAGAACGATACTGCCCGGCGCGAACCAGACGTGGTTTCTGTAGACCGTTAGGACGGACAGCCCCACAGCTGTGTTGCTCGCCTCTGTTTCCCCTTTTCTCTTGCATTTCTCCCTCAAAGCAGCCACAAGGAGAAAAAACGCCTCTCGCCTGTGATGAGTGGGAGAGGCAAGGGGATAAACGAACGGACACGCATGGAAGGAGGGCTGTCATGAAAGTTGGTATGTCGGTTTTTATGCAGAACACGGGCGAGCGGTGGTCGGACTACGAAGTCTACAAGAATGACCTCCGTCTGGCGGACCAGGCTGAAGACCTGGGCTTTGACTCATTATGGAGTGTCGAACACCATTTTACGCCCTATACCATGGTGCCCAATGTCACCCAATTTTTGACCTATATGGCCGGGCGAACGCAAAAGATTGAACTGGGAACAATGGTGATTGTCTTACCCTGGCACGACCCGGTGCGGGTGGCTGAAGAGATTGCCATGCTTGACCTCTTGTCCAACGGTCGTATCACCATCGGCTTTGGCCGTGGGGCTGCAACGGTAGAGTATGATGGCTTCCGCGTCCCCATGGAAGAATCTCGCGATCGTTTTGTCGAAGCCGCCGAGGTGGTAGTCAAAGCATTATCCAATGAACGTTTTTCACACCAGGGCAAGTTTTTTCAAATTCCTGAGACGAGCATCCGCCCGCGACCTTTTTCCCACCCGGAACAGCGCCTGTATGGTGCGGCGGTCAGCCCGGATACGGCTGAGCGTATGGCCCAGCTGGGATTAGGCGTGCTGGTTGCGGTTCCGCTGCACGGCTGGGATGCAGTAGCGAAAGACGTCCAGCGGCATGACGAGATCATTCGGGCGGCGGGTAAAGAACCAGTCCCGCCTATCGTTGCCAGCTTTGTCTATGTTGGGGAGACTGAGAAAGAAGCGCGTGAAGGCGCAACTCAACACATGGGTGGTTACTGGGGGTCGGCCGATGCTCACTATAACTTCTCAGACGGACACCTCAAGCAGGTCAAGGGCTATGAGCACTATGGAGTAATTGCTGATAATGCAAAGACCACAACACCTGAGCAAGGCGTGCAGGATTTTATCAATCTCCAAGTGGCTGGAACCCCGGATCAGTGCATCACCCAAATTCATGCTATGCAAGAAAAAGTCGGATTCGATCATCTGATTGCGGTCTTCAGCTATGGAGGGATGCCGCCTGAGCAGACCGAGCGGAATATGCAACTGTTCGCGTCTGAAGTCCTGCCCAGGCTCCAGAGCCAAGGGGCCCCTGTCACGATTGGTGCGAACGTGTCCCACATCCCGGCCAAGTAGCAACGTTGCATCCGGTATTATAAAAGGGAGCCTCAGTGCAGGCTCCCTTTATTTTTGTGTGTAAAGGAGGCGTTGTGGGATTCGCCAAGGATATTCTGTGTATCGGGGCGGGCTATGTTGGCGGGCCAACCATGGCCATGATCGCCGCCCGCTGCCCCCAGTACAAGGTGACCGTTGTTGACATCAACCATGCTCGCATTGCGGCCTGGCAGAGTGACCAGCTGCCGATCTATGAGCCCGGTCTCGACGAGGTGGTGAGGCAGGCGCGGGACCGCAATCTTTTTTTTTCGACCCACGTCGAGCAGGGTATCCGTGACGCCGATATTATCTTTGTCTCGGTCAATACCCCCACGAAAACCTTTGGTCAGGGGGCAGGGAGAGCGGCGGATTTACAATACTGGGAAAAAACCGCGCGCCAGATTCTTGAGCACGCCGATCGCAACAAGATTGTGGTGGAAAAATCGACGCTGCCGGTCCGGACCGCTGAGGCGATGGAGCGCATCCTCAACGCCAATACGAAGAATATCCGTTTTGAGGTACTCTCCAACCCGGAATTTCTGGCCGAGGGCAGCGCCATCACCGACCTGGAAGCGCCCGACCGTGTCCTGATTGGGTCGAAAGAAACGCCCGAGGGAATCACAGCCAGGAAGGTCATTGTCGATATTTACGCCAACTGGGTGCCGAGAGAGAATATTATTGAGTCGAACGTCTGGAGTTCGGAGCTTTCAAAACTGGCGGCGAACGCCTTTTTGGCCCAGCGTATCTCTTCCATCAATACGATTTCCGCCCTGTGTGAAAAAACAGAGGCTGACGTGGATGAAGTCGCCTACGCAATTGGCAAAGATTCGCGTATTGGGCCAAAGTTCTTGAAGGCGAGTGTCGGTTTTGGTGGGTCGTGTTTCAAGAAGGACATTCTCAACCTGGTCTACATCTGCCACAGCTACGGTCTCGGCGAGGTCGCCGCGTACTGGGAGTCGGTCGTCAAAATTAACGAGTGGCAGGAGAGCCGCTTTGTACGGACCATCCTTGAAAGCATGTTCAACACGGTGGCCGGGAAACGCATTGCCTTGCTGGGTTTTGCCTTTAAGGCCAACACCGGAGACACGCGTGAATCCCCGGCCATTTATATTGCGCGTGGTCTTGCCGAAGAACGGGCCGAGGTCGTTGTGACCGACCCGCAGGCGCTCGCCAATGCACGGGATGATCTGGCGGATATGGAAGACCGAGTGCACTTTGAATCCGACCCCTATACCGCGGCGGAGGGGGCACACGCTCTGGCAATTCTGACCGAGTGGGATGTGTATCGCCAGCTCGATTACGCTCGTATTTTCGCGTCCATGGAGCAACCGGCCTTCCTCTTTGACGGCCGCAACATTCTGGATCACCAACGGCTGTTTGAGTTGGGTTTCAACGTCTTTCCGATCGGCAAGTCCGCGCTCAAGCACCTCTGATGGTCCGGCTGAACCCCGGTTTGGGCCGGGAGTGCTGGCAGGCTATCTTTTAGAGTCCTACACCAACCATTCTTCGGTCTGATACGCCTGCTCCCAGAAGAGATATTCATATCGGCTGCTCTGGATGAAATGCTCCACCCACCGTTTCTGCTCATCCGTAGAACTGTCCTGGGCAAGACGGTCGATAAGTGCCAACTGTTGCTGGACGTGGACGCCAAACCCTTCGCCGCTGTAGGCTTGTGTCCACTCTGCATAGAGCGGGTCGGGAGGGGGCGGGTCGTTGAGCTTCTTCCCGACCTCCCAATAAATCCAATAGCACGGTAGGACGGCGGCAACGATTTCTGCCAAACTGCCACTATGCCCAACCGCGAGAAGATGTCGGGTGTAGGCCTGTGTGATAGGCGCGCGCTCGGTATGGGCCAGGTCTTGAGGGGTGAGGCCGAGCTTGTCGCTCCAGTTGGTGTGCAGATTGCGTTCCACCTGGACCACAGTGGCGGCGTGGTCGGCGAACATCTGGAGCGCGTCCAGGGTGTCGGCCTTTGCGCCGCCCAGGCACAGGGCGCGGGCGAAGTCCTGTAAGTACAGATAGTCCTGCTGGACGAAAAAAAGAAAGCGTTCACGGCTGAGCGTGCCGGTGCCGAGTTCTCGGACGAAGGGATGAGAAAAAATCGCATCCCAGATGGGCTGTGCGGTCGTGCGTAAGGTGGAATGAAAGGGCTGCGACACGAAGCACTCTTCCTTTCTCGTGCGGCACACTAGGCCGAGAGCTGTTTCAGCGCCGGTAAGACTGCGGTGTTAAAAAGTTCGTCGTGCAGCGTCAGATGAAAGCACTCGACCCCAAGCTGCTGGAACTCTTGCATCCGCCGTAAAATAGTATCCGGACTGCCTATCAAGCCGCTGGCATAGCCTTCGTTGGAATCGAGCATGGCGAGCTTATTCTGCCGGTCGGCCCACATGCCTTGCGCGCCACTCACCCGCTTCCCTCGGCGTTCCAGTAGGGTCTCATCGACTGCATCTATCATCGCCGTGATTTCTGCCGCGGCTTCCGCATCCGTGCGCCGACACAGGGGGATAGAGTAGAGGGCAAAGCGGAGCCGCCGTCCGGTTTTTGCCGTCCGTTTACGAACGGCCTCAATGATACCGGCTATTTTTTCTGGAGGGCCGCCGTTTAAGAACATCCAGTCCGAATGGTGGGCGGCCATATGCATCGCCGCCTCGGATTGTCCACCCTGAAACACCTCAAGCGGACCGAGGGGGCGCGGTTCGAGTCGCAGTCCATTGATCTGATAAAAGCGCCCGGCAAACGAAAACTCTTCGTGCGTCCAGGCACCCCGCAGGACCTGGATAAACTCACTCGTCCGGGCATAGCGTTCATCGTGTTCGATCAGCTCGGCACCGTACATGCCAAACTCGGCTTCATGCCAGCCCGAGGTCACATTGATGGACCAGCGACCATGAGTGAGCCGGTCAAGTGTAGCGCTCCATTTGGCAATGGGAGCCGGTAGAAAAAACCCTGGATGAATGGCGGTAATCAGGTGAATGTGGGCGGTATGGGCAGCATAGAAATCCGTCATCGCCAGACAGTCGTATGAAGAGCCCTCAATCTCCTCCCCCGTGCCCCACCAGCGCTGGGCAACGAGCAGATAGTCGATGCCCAAGGCTTCAGCCTGCTGCACCGGGGCGAGTAACCGCTGCACCAGAGGGGGACCAGACCGGCCAGCATGAGCGGGCTTCCCCGTCCTTTTAGGCTTCGTTTCTGCGGCCTGCCGTGTCAGGTTTGGAGCGGCGAGGGCGGTTGGAGCCCAGGTGCATGTTTTGATGATGGCCATAATTGATCTGATGCAAGAGTGGGGTGAGGCACCGCCTTTGGGGCTTCACATGAAGCGCAACTCGGCATCGAGGACGCCCCCTTCATAGTGGGCGACGATATACCCGCCCGCTGCAAAAGGACCGGCATTCAGTATTTTTGTGCGGCCGATCGTATCGACTCCAGGAGACTCATGGATGTGACCGGTGATGCACAAATGGGGCTGTTTTTCCACGATGAATTGGCGGACGGCGGGGCTGCCAACTGGTCTGCCGTCAACGAGGCGATCGAGCCGCGTCGCATAGGGTGGCGTATGACAGACCATAATATGACACGGAGTAGAGGGGACGTCAGCAACCGCTTGTTGCAGTATCTGCCACAGGACCTCATCCGTATACTCGAGCGGTGTCTGGAATGGGGTCAGATTTGATCCTCCGCAGCCATAGATGGCGACCTCGCCATAGCACTGATGTTCCCCGTGCAAGCCGACCTGTTCAGTCCGAAGAAAGGCAATCGTCTCTGGTTGGTCCAGATTCCCCGGTAGGGCGCGGACTATTGGACAGTATGTCTGGGTGACCCGAATCACCTGCCGGACGGCGCGTGGCCCCCCAAAGTTCGTCAGATCGCCCGAGAGCAGGACCACATCGGCGCTCGCCAACTCGGCGCTGATGGCTTCCAGGTGCGCGGTAGCCATATGTATGTCGCCAAACGACACGATTTTCATGGCGGTTGCTCTGAGGAAAGAAATAGAGCACGGTGCTTCTGGACTTGTAATGGATTCCAGGCTGAGGGTCAACGGACCTACCCTTTTACCGGTCTTGCAAAAGCCACCGGAATCAGGAAATACTACTGGGTCCTCTGGAATATGGTGTATACATGCCGAAAAACATCCGATCGAAGGTGCTCGCTATTGGTCGTCCATTGCGAGTGGAGATCGAGCTTGATGGCGAATGGCTCGAACGCCTCCGTGAGGTATTACAGGGGATAGGAGAGGGGGAGAAATCCTACCCCCTCCATCGTTATCTCGAAGAGCTACTTGAAGCGGATATCGTCTACCGGGAAGGCGACGGACGACATCGCAAACGGTTTGTAGAGCGAGAAGTGCTTATCCGCCAGCTGCGTGAACAGCGGCCGTACGGCCACACGCCACGAGCCTCTGCGAATAAGCGTTAATAGCGTGGGGGAGTGACTGTTTCCCCGCCACGCTCGATACCGAGGCTGCCCGAATAGGGTTGACACACCGCCCCTGAGGCGGTCGATCACTCTCCGTATGAGCTTGGTCAATCTGCGTATTGTTCTTGTCCGGCCGAAATACTCCGGTAATATCGGCGCGACTGCGCGGGCGATGCGAAACTGCGGGATTACCGAGTTGCATCTCGTCAATCCAGACCCGATACAGCGTGACGCGGCTGATGCGCTAGCAGTCCACGCCAAAGACGTACTCGAAACCATGCAGATACACTCTTCCCTGCGCGCGGCCGTCAGCCCCTGTGGTCTCGTTGTGGGAACCACGTGCCGCGCCGGCCTGTACCGGGAAGGCGCAGGAACGCTCGAGGCGCGTGCGGCTGAGATCGCCACCAGCCTCAAAAGCAATCGTGTTGCGCTTGTTTTCGGTCCGGAAGACAGTGGCTTGAGCAATGAGGATTTGCGTTGCTGCCACACCTTACTGACGATCCCAACGGACCCGACGTTCGCCTCACTGAATGTCGCTCAGGCCGTGCTGCTGTGCTGCTATGCCGTTTTCTGCGAGGCACGGCAGACAGTGGATGGTGGTCCGCCGGTGTTCGCGTCTTCCGAGCGACAGGAATTGATGTACGAAAAGCTCAAAGCTGCGCTCTTACAGGTTGGCTTTCTCCCCCAGGATAACCCTGAGCATATCATGCTCGCCCTCCGTCGGCTGTTTGGTCGAGCTGGACTCGAAGACCGTGATGTCCGCATTCTTCTTGGCATTGCCCATCAAATTGAGTGGTATGCCAAAGGAGGATGGCAGCGCCGGGAGCAGGCCGAGCATCAGTCGTCGCAATACAGTGCGGCAAAACGCGGTGCGCAAAGAGTGAGCGAAGATCGTGGCTGAGATCATTTCCTTGCGGAAGATCATACAGGCTCGCCGTCGTGAGCAGCAGCAGGAGTGTGCCGCGCGGTGTGTGGAGATTTTGGAGAAGAGTCTGCGTCACCACATTGAGGAGTTCGCGCACGCCCCACCCCAGGAGTGGGCGGTCCGTGCCACCAAGATTCGTCAACTCGGAGAAATACTGGAGTATTCAACACATATGGTCTAGCTCACGATACTCCTCGGTTCTCTTTGGAACCGTCTCCTGGCGTGTGAACGAGAAGAAAGGAACGGTATGGCAAAAGCAGCCTCAAAACCGACAAGCGGGACAACGGCAAAAAAGACCGCTAGTGCGAAAAAAACGATCAGTCGGACGCGGAAAAGTCCGGTCAAGAAAACCGCCGTCGCGGCTGAGCCGGCGGTCCAGGCCGCGATTCTGACATTGCAGCAACGGCTCGAAACCTTAGAGGGCACGCTCTCGCAGGGCTTAACCGCACTCATGGCTGAGGTCAAGGAACTCCGGGCTGCTGCTCCGGTCGATCCGCCTCAATCCGGCTTGACCGAGGAAACGATTGGCACTCTCCTGCAAGAGGGGCTGCAGAAGTATATCGAGGAGCAGATAGAGCCAGTGACGACCACGCTCCGGCGCATTGAGGAGCGGGTTGGTTTTATTGGGAACCGTTTGAAATCCTCAGGCGGAGGAGGGAGGAATAAGTCGGGGCGCCGAGAGCAGGCCCCGAATGCACGCCCTAAAGGGCAGAATGCCCCCCGCCCGGGCCAGAGCCCAGGGCCGAATTGGACGCCTCCCTCGGCCGCGTCGGTTCAAGGACATTTTACGCCGCGTCCGATGAGCCTGGATCACTTGGCCCGAGAAGACGACGAATAGGACTTGATGCTGGCTAGGACGAAGACCGGAGCGCTAGTCAACCGCGTGCGGGTCTGCTCGGAGCGCAATATCACGCAGAAAGGCATTCAGCCGCCGTTTGTCTTTCTCCAGGGAAAGAAAGAACTGGGTAGCGTCGGGGAGGTCAGGGTCCCAGTAAATGGCCTGCTCGTTATACCGCTGGGTCAGGGTTTGGCTATCCTCAAGGTCGTGGACAACCCGGGACCAGTGATTGTGTCCACCCTTTGGTGAAGCCTCTTCTGTTTCACTCCACTCACCCTCCAACTCCGCGATTTTATCCCGAATACGCTGGGTAATGCGCTCCTGCTCTTCTGCGGCGGTCCGCAGTTGATCCCGACCCGCTAGGTGGGGCGCAAGCTCTGCGTGGGCGAGGATTTGCTGGACGAGTTGCTTTTCTGCCCGACAGCTCGTCACGAGGGTCGGTACTAACTGTTGCGTATCTTTATGCTGCGGCTCCTCAGAGCCAACAAAACGTTGCCAAAAACCCATAGCATTCTCCCGAACCGGAAGTACCGTGCCGGGTATGACTTGTCAAGGTCGGAAACGGTCCCGTTTCCCGCTTCCTTCTTTGTCGATGATAAGCTACTATGATACACGACGGTGAAACGGATAAGAAGGAATCACAATGGCACGCATCACGGTTGAAGACTGTCTGGCCCAGATCCCGAATCGATTCGAACTCGTTGTCGTGGCCGCGCACAGAGCGAAAGAACTCCTCAAGGGCTCGCCGCGGCTCGTTGACTCGGACAATAAAGAAGTCGTGACGGCCCTGCGTGAAGTTGCGGCTGGCAAAGTGTGGAAGGAAAAGGCCCAAGAAGCGATTGAAGAAGCGTAAGACGTTCTCTTTGTTGCCCTGTAGTAGACAGGGATATTCCCTCCATCGACGTGGCGTCTCCGGGTATGAGCCCAGCACCGATCCAACGTCGTTTATGAGAGATTCAGTGCAGTCGAGGCCGCCCCTGCTATTTTTCGCTGTGTGATAACGCCTTCATGAAAAATTTGGCAAAAGATCCCGATTCCATTGCCGTGCCCGTTCTTGCCGAACCCGAACTGGAAGACTCTGTGCCGGTCGAGCAGAAAGGGACGTCAGAACCGCCCGTCGAAGTCAGTGCCGCCACAGCCGACGAGGCTGACAAGATGGAGACGGCGCTCATCCCCACGGATTCCCTCAGTCGTTATATGGCAGAGATCCGTCGCTATGCCCTGCTCTCACCCGAAGAGGAGCACGAGTTGGCGGTCCAGTATAAGGAGTACGGCGACGTGCAGGCTGCCTATCGGCTCGTCACTGCAAACTTACGCCTAGTGGTCATGATTGCCCGGAGTTATCAGCGGGCGTTTCAAAATCTGCTCGATTTAATCCAGGAGGGGAACGTCGGCCTCATGGATGCGGTTCGGCATTTTGACCCGTACCGGGGCGTCCGGTTTCCCTCCTATGCGGTCTGGTGGGTGCGGGCGTATATCATCCGTTACATTATGAACAATTGGCGTATGGTAAAGCTTGGCACGACCCAGGCCCAGCGCAAACTCTTCTTTAATCTGCAAAAGGAAAAAGAACGGCTCGAAGCCGAGGGCTATTCTCCCGAGCCAAAACGGCTCGCCCACAACCTGGGGGTGAAAGAACGTGAGGTCGTGGAGATGGAGCAGCGCATGGCCGCCCGGGACCTCTCGGTTGATGCGCCGCTTAACGTGGGGGACGAGTCTGCCACGTTTCTCGACTTCCTGGCCGATCAGAGCGCGAATACAGAGGAAGCGGTCTCGACGCTCGAATATCAGCAGTTGATACGTCGTAAGCTGACGGACTTCGCTCGGACCCTGGAAGGCAAAGAGGAAGTGATATTCAATCAGCGGCTTTTCGCCGAAGAGCCCTTGACGCTTCAGGACATTGGCGACCAGTACGGCATTAGTCGCGAGCGGGTGCGCCAACTCGAAAGTCGACTCAAGAAAAAATTAAAGGAGTATCTAGTCCGCGAGATTCCAGACCTGACGGATCTCGATATTGGTCTGGCTGACGCGGGGTAATCTTTTCCTTCATATTGCCACAGAGCGGAGAATCGGTTTATAGTGGAACTGTGCACGAACTGGATGCGGGTATTGTCGTCATTGGCAACGAAATACTGTCTGGAAAGACAGTCGATACCAATTCGCCCTTCCTGGCAAAGGAACTCCGAGAGATTGGGGTGACTCTGAAGCGGGTCGTCGTAATCCCCGACGAACTCGACATTATTACCGAGACGGTTCGTAATTTTCACCGCCAGTTCGATATTGTCTTTACCTCGGGCGGTGTTGGTCCAACGCATGACGATATTACCATCGAAGGGGTCGCGCACGCCTTGGAGCGAAAGGTTATCCGCCATCCCGTGCTAGAGGAGAAATTACGCTCCTATCTCAACGGCCGACCGGCAAACAGTGCCTATCTCAAGATGGCGGAATCGCCTGAAGGGGCCGAGTTGATTGAAGATGGAGCGGTCCGTTTCCCGACGATCAAAGTGGAAAATGTGTATGTCCTGCCGGGTATCCCGGATATTTTCCGGCAGAAATTCCTGGCGCTCAAGGGCCGTTTTGCCGCAGACCCCTATTATCTCAAAGTGCTCTACACGCGCGAATATGAGAGCGTGATTGCAGGCTTCCTGAATGAAACATTGAGCGAGTATCCGGAGGTGATGCTCGGATCGTACCCAAAGAATAACGATCCCGAGTACCGGGTAAAAATTACCCTTGAGTCAAAAGACAAACACTACGTTGATCGGGCTTTTCAACATTTGATCACGTTGCTCCCCGAGGGGTGTGTGGTGAGAACAGAAGGATGAGGAGGATGTCATGGGAAAAACGTTATCGGCTCTATTATGCGGCAGTGTGCTGATGCTCTGCACTCCGTCGACTGCGTCGGCCACGGCCGACTATCTCGAAGACGCCGGAATCGGAACGGCGACCGTCGCCGCCAACGTATTCTACATTCCGGCCAAGCTGACCTATGCCACCCTGGGCGGCATCACCGGCGGGCTGGCCTATCTGCTGACCGGGACCAACCGTGAGATTGCCGAACGGGTATGGACGCCGTCCATGGGCGGAGACTATGTGCTGAGGCATCAGCACATCCGGGGAGAGGAAATCATCTATTTCAGCGCACCTCGCCCCCGGACGGATGACGGGGCCCTCAACGCGGAACCGCTCCCGCCAGCCTACTAACCCGTCCTGAAGCATAGCGCATGAGCAAGGGACGACTAGGCATTTCCATCGGTGTGCTCGTGTTGCTTGGCCTGGGGGTCTGGGCCGGCCTTTCTTTCCAGCGGATGCGGACTGCGGCGCTGCAATGGGAGGGGCCGGTCGCCGAAATCCTCAGCGAAAAGCTCGATAAGCGCGCCGATACCATGACGATGGAGTTCACCTCTCGTCTCGATGCCCCGCTGGCCGATATCTGGCAGGCGTTCTCCGAGCCGGAACGGAGCGCGGAGTTCAGCGAGACCATCCGGGTGTCTCGCCTCCTGCAAGCCCAGGACAACCGGAAGCTCATCCTCTTTGAGATGGTCATGCTCGGCCAGCCACAGCGGCTGAGCATGCAGTTCACCTTCCTGCCCAAGGAAAACCGTGTCCGCATCCGAAGCATCGAAAGTCAGATCAGCGACATTCAGGGCGAATACCGCTTCACATCTTCGCCGGACGGAACTAAAACCCTGCTGACCTATAGTGGTACGCTGAGAGACAAGGTCAGCCTGCCGGTCCCCCTGGCCCTGCAAAAAAACGCCGCCCGTGAAAGCTTCGTCTCCACCGTGCGGGCTTTGAAGAAGGGGGTGGAGAGTCGAAATACGGCTGGCTCGTAGTTCGTCAGCCAGCTTCAAAAAATCCCCTCCTTGGAGGGGTGGCCCAAAGGGCCGGGGTGGGTTCCCCCCTCGTACCTTCCCAAAAAATTCGGCTAGGAGCTTTTTCCTTGGTCAAAACTCTGCTTCGGAGTAGAGCGCTCCGCTCTGCACTAGCAGTCTAACCTGCTGTAAGTTGCAGGCATCTTCTACTGGTATCCTTACGAATGCTCCGTCTGCACATCCTCAGTCTTGTCGCCATCCTCAGCCCCTTCCGGCTCCGCGGCGGCGGCAAGGACCTCCTCCTTATGCTCGCGCAAGAACTGGGCGACATCTTTTGAAGCGCGGAGTAGAATTTCAATATAGGCGACGTCCGCACTCGACACGCTGGCCAGCGTGTGGTGATAGGCACCCAGAGCGGCTATGAGGTCGGTCTGCCGGTCTGGAATCACTTCAAATTTTTCCGTCAGACAAGCGTTAATGCGTTCCGCCAACGCGTCGAAGGTCTCCTGCTCGACGCCTTCGGTCGTCTCTGAGACCAACTCCTGCCAGAGCATCTCCAGAGCATACCGGGCGGGGTGCTCGCGCCGCAGGCCGGCGCTGAGCTGGTAGAGTTGATTGGCGAGGGGCCGCCAGCGTGGGGGACGTTTGTGGGAGACTAAGGCGTTGGCCTTCAGCAGACGGGCATGCAGGGCGCTGAGACCGTACTGTTCGGTTAAGAGCTGAATCAGCGTATCAAACTCACGTGACGTGACGTGTGCCATGGTATTCCTTTCTGACGGGAGCCGGGCTCGGTCTGGTAACTCGTGTACCAGTAATCGCGCGATCATGACAAAAACCCGTGCCGCTCGCAATGCGCTCCTTTTCTTGCCCCCCGTTCAGACTTGGTCTAAAGAAGAGAAAGCGGTGGTTGGAAACTCCTGCAAGAGCGGTCACGGATGAGGGCTGTTCAAGACAAAAAAGAGGGGAACAGGATGGCGACAGACCACGAAAAGATTCTGGAAATTATCCGCCTCAAAGACAAGGCTCCGCTTGTCCTGGCGCGGGACAAAACCGCCCTGCTGGTGATTGATATGCAGCGCTATTTTGTCAGCCCCCACTATCCGCTGATGCAAACCTTTGAGAAATTGGTCCCAGGGGTGAGCGCCGCCTACTGCGAGCGGGTCAATGCGTCCGTCATTCCCAATATCAATCGTTTGCTGGGCTGCTTTCGGGCGCGGCAGATGCCGGTTATGTACACCGCAATCGGTACCTGTCTGAAGGATGGTCAGGATTTGAACCCCATGTGGAAGGCACTCGATCAACTCAGCCTGGACACGATAGGTGAGCGCATGTTTCCCGCGGTTGACGAGCCGAGTTGGCAGATCGACGACAGCGTTGCGCCGCAGCCGGGTGAGCTGGTTGTGAATAAAACATCGAGCGGCACCCTGAACTCGACCATGCTCGATCAGACGCTGCGTAATATGGGGATTACCTCGCTCCTGATCTGTGGGGTGACAACGGATGTGTGTGTCGAAACCACGGCCAGGGACGCGGCGGACCGGGGCTTTGACGTCACCATCGTCGAGGATGCCTGTACGGCCTTTAGTTCGGACCTGCACCGCGCGGCGCTCCAGGCCTTCAGCTACGCATTCGGCCGGGTCCGCAAAACACACGAGTTGATCGATATCGTGAACGTAGTAGAGGCCGTGTGAAAGAAAAAAAATGAAAGCATTGGTCTTTGCCAAGACAGCCCAGAAAGACGCGCCGCCGGCCCCGGACTTTTTGCCCGGTCTGGCCAATCTCCAGTTATGCGACGTGCCCACCCCCGATCTGCCCAATGAACGCTGGGTGGTGGTCAAGAGTAAAATTTCCGGTATCTGCGGCAGCGACCTGGGCTTTTTGCAGTGGAAGCCCATGCCCGCGGCCGAGCCGTATTTCGAGTTGCCTATGATTCCTGGCCACGAACTGTTTGGCGAAGTGGCCGCCGTGGGCAAACGTGTGCGCGGGCTGCGGGTCGGCCAACGGGTGACCATCGATCCGACGCTCGGCTGTCGGGAACGGGGCTTTCGGAAGCTGTGCCCCCAGTGTCGAAACGGGAACCCCGGGATTTGTGAACATATTGCCGAGGGTCAGCTGCGTCCCGGCCTGTTAATCGGCATTTGTCCCGATACCGGCGGCGGCTGGGGCGAATATTTCGTCGCTCCCGCGCACCGGCTGACACCCTTGCCGGATACGATTGATGATGATGAAGCCTCGCTGATTGAGCCGTTTGCCGTGTGTCTTCGGGCGGTGCTCAACAATCCGCCTCGACGCAAAGAACTGGTAGTGGTGATCGGTGCCGGAACGATTGGACTGATGAATATCGCCGCGCTCAAGGCTATTGAGCCGTCCTGTCGAGTGGTGTGTATCGCCAAGTACCCGTTTCAGGCCAGACTGGCGCGTCGCCTTGGGGCGGATCACATTATTAATGCCCAAAAGCAGGATGTCATGGCCCAGGTGGGTGAACTGGCCCAGACCAAGGTCTATCCGCTCTCCAACGGCGGTGCAGTCTTGGCCGGCGGGGTGCGGCTGGTCTACGATACGATCACCAGCGCAGTGACGCTTAACCAGGCCCTCCGTATGGCGCGAGGCCAGGGGACCGTTGTCGTACTCGGTTTGGCCGCACTGCCTGAAGGCGTTGACTGGACGCCGACCTGGATGAAAGAAATTGCCATCGTCGGCAGTCTGACGTATGGGGCTGAGACGTTTCGGGGCAAGCGCCAGGATACGTTTGTACGCGCGGTCGAACTCTTGAGACGCCGGCGCGCGGACCTGCGCGCTATCCGTCCGCGCAAATATCCGCTCGCGCAGTTCCGACAGGCCCTGACCGAAGCTGCCAGCAAGAAAACCTCGGGAGCGGTCAAGGTCTCGTTTGTTCCCTGACCGCTCCCGAAAAACGTGGGGTGTTTATTTCATGGCTTCTACCAACGGGGCGATCGTTCCGCTGTCAAAATAATCGCACCAGGTGCTGATTTTGCCGTCGGTGATGGTGAAGACGCCGAGAACGGGTAGCAGGACCTGAACGTCCCCTTTGACCCAGGTCTCCATACGCTCGTTGGTGACCACATTGCCGGAGGAGGCCGTGTGGGGGATCTCCATTTTTTGCAGCAAATTTGCGCCGATAAAAGGGTCAAGAACCTGACGTACGCCGGCATGGCCGGTTACCGGCTCCCAGGGCATATTATGATAGAAGACGTCCTCTGACAGATAGGACACTACCGTGTCCATATTTCCACTGCCCAAGGCGTTGCAAAACTCCGTCACGAGGGCTTCATTCTCGGTGCTCATACTTCCTCCTTTATACGCCTATGTTCGTGTCTCGCTAGCATAGGGGGGTAGCGGCTGCAAGCGAGCCCCGGCGCGCCGCCTGTCATGACGGACTTCGGGAATCCGTCTTGTGGAACTCGCCTGTATTGCGCTGAACGGGCGGAGTGTGCAAAACATGCAGCATGGGTCGCTCTGGCAGACCCCGTAGTACCTTTTTCTTATGCGCGAGCGCGACCTCCTGGCCTTAGAGTTTGATAAAGTCCTTCAGCTTCTGGCGGACTGCGCCCTGTCGTCCGCCGGTCGAGAAGCCTGCCTGGCCCTCAAGCCCCAGGTTGCCGAGCCGTTGGTCAAAGAAGACAGCGAGCAAACGTGGCAGTGCTTTCGTCTCATAGAGGAGCGCTTGAGCCTGCCGCTCGAACCGTTCCCCGATATCCGTCCGACCTGTGAGCAAGCGGACCATGGCGGTGCCGTGCTTGAGGGCCAAAAGCTCCGCGACGTTCTGGCCGTGGTGACACGCGCCCGACTTCTTGCCGGGTTTTTCCGTCGGGACGCAGCAGCGTTTGACCGCCTGAAAGGCTATGCCGACTGCCTGCCAGCTCTGCCTGACTTGGAGACCGCCCTGGACCGTTGCCTGGACGAGGAGGGGAGCCTCAAAGACGAGGCCAGTGCAACCCTGCGTTCACTCCGGCGCCAGGTCCGCAGCCTGGGCGAGGACATTGAACGCCGCCTGCAACGCACCCTGCGCTCAAGCGAGGCCCAGGAGGTAGTGACTGACCAGTTTGTCACGATTCGGAATAACCGTTTTGTTATTCCCGTTCGGCCCAATTTTCAGGCGCGGTTGCCGGGTATCGTCCAGGATCGTTCCGGGTCGGGTGAGACCGTGTTCATCGAACCGCTGTTTGCGGTCGAACTCAACAATAGACTGCTGCTCGCCCAGAAGGAAGTCGCGGCCGAGGAACACCGGATTCTGGTCTGGCTGACCGCGCTGGTGCGCGAGAAGCGCGATCAACTTCAGCAGACGTTTACAACCCTGACGGAAATCGACGTCCTTCACGCCAAGGTTGTGTTTGCGCAAAAATACGGGGCAACACGGCCGCACTTTGGATCAGCCATCCAGCTCCGCGGCGCCCGGCATCCCTTGCTGACGGCCTCGGATATCGCAGTTGTTCCTATCGATGTGATTCTGCCGAACGATAAACGCGGGCTGATTATTACCGGTCCGAATACGGGTGGGAAAACGGTCGCCCTGAAAACCTTGGGCCTTATCTGTCTCATGGCCCAGAGCGGTTTTCTGATCCCGACGGACGAAGCCAATGAACTGCCCATCTTTCGGAGCGTGTTTGCCGACATTGGGGATGCCCAGTCCCTGGAGCACAGTCTCTCTACCTTCTCGGCTCATATCGCCAATATCAGCGCCATGCTGGCGACGCTGTCAGAGCCCGCGCTTCTCCTGCTTGACGAACCCGGCGGCGGCACGGACCCGGCCGAAGGAGGGGCTCTGGCAAACGGGCTGCTCACCGTTCTGAAAGACCGCCAGGTGTCCCTCGCTCTGGCCACGCATCTGAGTCCGGTCAAACTCTTTGCGGTGGGAGACGGGAGTTATCAGATTGCGGCGGTGGCTTTTGATCCGGAGACCTTCCAGCCGCGCTATCAACTCCAGTACGACGTCATGGGCCAGAGTCTCGGGCTGCCCATGGCCCGGCGTCTCGGGTTACCCGAAGCCGTGTGTCGGGCGGCAGAGGCGGCACTGTCTGCGGAAGCCCGTCAATTCTCTGAAGCCTTGACCCGGCTCGAAGCCGACTCGGTCACCCTGGAACGTGAACGGACTCAGATGCGGTCTGAACGCGAACAGGCGGCCGCCCTGCGTGCGCGCCAAGAGCGGCTCCTGGCCGAAACCGAGGAAAAATGCCGTCAGGTCTGGCAGGACGAGACGCGTGAAGCCAAGCTGCTGGTCCGCCGTGTCCGCGAGGAAGGCCGCGAGGTCATCGCGCAGCTACGCAAAAATCTGCAAACGCCGCATGCCCCGCCCGGCGATGCCCGCCGAGACCTCTCACGGTTCTTGCACGAGCAGCACAAGGAAATCGCGGCAAAAGAGCAGACGTTCCGGACCGAGCCCGTCGCCGATACGCCACCGCCACAGATTGGGGACGAGGTCGAGCTTCGTGGTGGGAAAATCCGGGGTACCTTGCTGACGCTCAACGGCCAGAAAGCCCGAGTCCGCTGCGGTGGGACGACGTTTGAAGTTCCCGTTGTCCAGGTTCAGCGGACGTCCAAGCAAAAACCTGCACCAAGCGTTCGGGTGGCCGTCGATCACGCGCAACCGAGTCGGCCCGAAATCAATCTGCTCGGCCTGCGGGTTCGGGAGGCACTGCCGCGTTTGGAGGTCTTCCTGGATCAGGCCATTCTCAATAATCAATCGTCCGTGCGTATCGTGCACGGTATGGGAACCGGTGCGTTGAGGCGGGCGGTCCGGGCGTATTTGGCCGACTCTCCGTACTGCGAGTCCTTTAACGAAGCTCTCCGGAATGAAGGGGGGGGAGGGGCAACGGTTGCGGAGCTCTCCTCATGAAAGTTGTCACCCGTGACGCATTAGCCGACCTGCTGCTTGAAGCTCTGGACGATGCGGCCACCGCCGCCACGGTGTGTAGTCTTGCCGTTGATACTCGAACGAGCGAGGCAGAGCCGCACTCGCGCACGCTTGATGCGATGCTGCGCTCTGTGCTTACGTCGGGTTTTGAAGCAGAGTGGCCGGCGGTCAGAGCTAAACTCAGACAATATGGAGAAGCATTGGAGAACTGGTCCGGGCAAGCTGGAGGCTCAACGCGCGATGTTGTTCTGCAGAAAAGTGTTCTCCTCTTTAACCATCACCTCTTCTTTGAGGTGCATGAAGTTCTGGAGCCGCAGTGGATGAAAGAGCAGGGCGAGATCAAAAGGTTCTTGCAGGGGCTGATTCAGATTGCGGTCGCGTTCTATCATCTTGGACGTGGCAACCTGGCCGGCACACGTTCGCTGCTGCACGAGGGGCTGATAAAGATAGCCCCCCACGCGCCCGCCTGTCTTGGCCTTGAATTACGGGATTTTATTGCCGGACTTGAGAAATGCCAGCAGGTCATCTCAGGTCTGAGTCCTGAAACGTACAAGCAGTTCTCTCCAGACGTAATTCCCCGGATGCGGCTCGTCTCCTAGTTGGTGGTGATCGTCATGCAAGTGGATCGGCTCATTATAACCGCCCGAGTGCAGACTGTCCTGAGCCCGCTTTCGAGTGAGGCCATTATGGAGCGTGTGGCGGATGGGACATGGGGCGCCGCAAAGAGTAAACGTGTCCTTCCAATCGACAATAACGCTGGACACGTTTATTCTTCGGACGGTATTCTCCTGGCAACGGGCAAAGTCGGTGCCGGGGAGCAGTACATGCAGGCGGCTGCGGCGCTTCAGCGACACGGCATTATCGGTATTATTGCGCCCGCCTTTGCCTGGCCGTTCTTTCGGCTGTGTCTCAACATCGGTCTGCCGCCGCTGACCCTCTGGGAAGCAGGTGAAATTCGGACGGGCGACCGGCTGCGGATCGATGTGAACAGCCGCATCGTCAAATCCCTGAGCGCCGGCAGCCGCTATCCGATTCGGGACCTGTCCGATCTATACATCGAGGTTCTGGCCTGTGGCGGGATGGAAGGCTATGTGCGGGCTCGGCTGGCGGAACAGCAAACGGCGCTCTCCTCGGGCGGGTAGGAAGGCGCCTGCCGCCTTTTCCCTCTTCCGTGGGACCGTAAGAGGAAGCGTGTCCTTCCAATCGACAACAACGCTGGATACGTTTACTCTTTGTGGCAGAGACGCACGGACGAGCGAGGGATATGCGACGCGTTCGAGACCTGCGGAAATATGAGTTGCCGGACAGCCTGCTGGAAATCTGGGAGCGCCAGCAGGGCGAGTTTCTCTTGCCCGTGCAGGAAATTGCCGTGCAGCGCTACGGGCTGTTTGACGGCCGCAGCCTGGTCATATCTTCTCCAACGTCATCGGGCAAAACCTTTGTGGGCGAAATGGCCGCGCTACGCTCAGCCTTTGCCGGCAAGCGCGTCCTGTATTTAACGCCGCTGCGCGCCCTGGCAGAAGAGAAATACGAAACCTTTCGCGCACGTTACGCAACGTACGGCGTCAAGGTCGTGGTGGCCACCCGTGACCGACGCGAGTTTGATCACGATATCGAACACGGCGACTTTCACCTGGCCGTCCTCGTGTACGAAAAACTCGCCCAGTTGCTCGTCCGGCATCCGCATGTGCTGCGGACGGTCGCCCTGGTCGTGGTGGACGAACTCCAGATGCTGGGCGACCCGGAACGCGGGTCGGGGCTTGAACTGACCCTGACAAAACTTCTCAGCGCCGTCCCACGGCCGCAGCTTTTGGGACTCTCGGCCGTTCTGCGCGAGGCTGAGCAAGTCGCCGCCTGGTTGGATGCCGACCTGCTCTTACAGGATGAGCGGCCGGTCGAACTCTACCGTGGTGTCGTCCTCGGTGACCGCTTTCGCTACCGCACGTATAACACGGGTGAAGAAGGCGAGGAGCGACTGGCTTCTGTTGAGTCAGACGACCCGCGTGAGATCTTATACGCCCACGTCACGCATCTTGCGCAGCAGGGAGAGCAGCTCCTCGTTTTTCTGAAAGGCAAACGGGATACGGTCCAGTGCGCCCTGGAGTTGGCCGAATCCTCTGAGCTGGCGCCGGCCGCCGCTGCGCTGGCAGCGCTTGAGCCCCTCGAAGAAACCTCTCTCAAGGCCCAGTTGCGCGCTGTCCTTGCTGGTGGTGTGGCGTTTCACCACGCCGATCTGACCTCGGCGGAGCGGGCGATTGTTGAGGCGGCCTACCGCCGGGGCGAAGTGCGGGTCATTGCCTGTACCACGACGCTGGCCTTTGGGGTGAACCTGCCCGCCTCCACGGTGTTCATCGAAGCCGTCAAATGGGACACGGACAAACGAACCGGCACGGCGATTGAAGTCCCGCTGTCCTGGGCCGAATATGAAAATATCTCCGGACGAGCAGGCCGACTCGGATTCGCGTCGCCCCATCCTTCTTTGGGGAGCCGCCCCGAGCCAGTCGAAGGACGAGGGGGCAAAGAGGTATTTGGTCGATCCATTCTGATTGCTACTAATCAGTTCCAGGCCGACCTGTTGTGGCGGAGCTATGTGATGGGCGAGCAAGAGCAGTTTACTCCGGCCCCCGGCCAGACCGGGCTCACGGATCGTATCCTCAACCTGATTGCCTCCAAGGTCTGTCTTTCAACGGATGAGCTCCGGGCTTTTTTAGACCTGACCTATCTCGGCTTTCAGCAACAGGGCAAACGTGTGCCTGTCTCAGACCATGCCCCGGACGAAGCCGAGCAAGCGCTGAGCATTCTTGTTAACACACAGCTTGTCAATCGCAGTGAGGACGGACGGCTGGAAGCGTCAATGTTGGGAGAGGTCGCCGCCCGCAAAGGCATCCGCGCGGCAACTGCGGTGAGGCTGGCCCGCTTTTTTGAGTCAGCCCAGGGACGCGACGTGTCCGAGCTAGAACTCTTTTATACGCTGAGTCTGACCGAAGATGGCCAGAAAATGCAGATTCCGTTGTCGTCGGCCGAACACCGCGGTCGGGGATATGAAAGCAGAGTAGGGGAGTGGATACACGACCGCGGCTATGAGCCGGGCGACGAGCTCCAGAAACTCCTCAACGCCCGCATGCTCCCGACAGCCCAGGAGGCTCGGTCGGCAAAACTCTCGCTGCTGCTGCTGGGCTGGATTAACGGGGACGAACTGTCGTCTTTGGAAAATCGCTGTCAATGCTATGCCGGCACCATCCTCAGCCTGACGGATGAAGTCGGCTGGCTGGTGGATGCGGCAGCGGAAATTGCCGAGGTCATGGGCTGGGCTTCGGCCGCACAACTGTCCGAACTGGCAGAACGGGCGCGCCTCGGGGTCGATCCGCCGAGCCTGGAGTTGGCCCGGGCTCAGTTGCCCGGACTCAACCGTGAAGAAATCAAGACGCTGGTATCTGCGGGGTTCGACTCGCCCCTGGCCGTGCGCGAAGCGTCTCCAGAAGCTCTTGAGCCCTACCTGTCGCCGCCACAAATTGAGGCGTTGCGCACGCCCTGAGACACGCCTCAGTAACCGGTTACTTGCTCGTATGACCAGCCCACCTCCTGCTGCTGTTTTGGAACTGGCCCTCCAGACCCTGGAAGCCGAACTGGTCGAGCCCGAGCGCTTGGCGTCCTTTCGGACCGTACTGAATACAACCGAGCCGGTCGCTGAGGCGAACCGTTTCCGCTGGTATGCAAACGGGCAGGTTTGCCTGGAACGCTCTGCTCACGGGACGTTGACCTTCTTCCTGCCGGCCATTCCTGCGAGTTCGGCCCTGCGCCGTCTGGGGACTTTTGATCGCCAGGGGCGTTTGCTTTCACTTTTTTTCTATGCCGCCGATGGTCTGGTGCGGCAGTTTAAGGTGCGCAATATGGACGGCCGCTTTCTCGGGGTCGTCCGAGACACGGTGTCTCATCTGGGCTGGGGCAGGTCTGACGCGATCGGGGCGTTGGCAGGTGAGGGGGGCTTTGAGCTGGACCGGACGCTGACCTTCTTCCGCTCGGTCTCGTATGAAGACGTGGATATCCTCCCGCCATTAGACGCTCCGATGAGCCTGCCGCCCGGCGGCGGTGCAACCATCTTGAATGTGCTGGCGCGCTTGGGGCAGGACCAGGGAAAACAGGCGCTACGCTACTACGGACCGTATCCCAGCGACCAGCTCTTTTTTACCCTGCGCGAGTCCTTCATTTGTGGAGGAGAGGTTGGGGCCAATCGCGAGCGTTTCACCCAGGGAGCCGAAGAGGCTGCCCTGCATATGACGATGGTTGAGACTGCGGTTGACTGGCGGCCCGCCCCGCACGAACGGTTTTATCCGGGGGCGCATACCTGCGTACAACTGCGCAACGGAGTCGAAAAAGTCTACGATCACGGGCATACCTATTACCGGGCCGACCTGGTGGCCGAGGCCCATCGGCTCCGCGTGCTCCAGACTGAAGAGGGGCAACCACGCTATATCGCTAGCCTGACCATACTGGGACAGGCGCTCGAGGATCATCTGATCCTGGATGAACACGGAGAGATTCTCGAACGTTTTCCACAGCCCGTGCAGCCTTCCCTGCGGGGCGATCCCATCCTTTCCCCAGACTGGAAGGCCGCTCTCGTTCGTCTGATTGCCGCAGAAAGCACGACGCTGCTGCACACCGCGCTGTGGCCGGTGACGGATGAGCTGACCATCCTGTGGGGCAGGGTGCATAAGGAATTGTGGGCGCTGAGTGGTAACGAACTCGTTCTGCACGCGGGGATGATTGCCGTCCATCAGGACATGCAGAGCCGGGCCAACAGTGCGGCCGAAAAAATCCTCATCGCCTCTCGCTTTCTGTCCGAATTAGCTCGGCTGATCGGGCCGGTGATCCGCAGCCGTGCCCAAGCCCAACTGGCCAGCCTCTCGCCCGCTGACCAGAACGTGGCGCTACTGTTCGCAGCCTCGGATACACCAGGGCTGTCGGATAACGAACTGCGGGCGTTTCTAACGAGCTTGGCGCAGGGGGAAGAGCTGCCGCTGGTGGGGTAAAGGACTACACTGTGGAATCCCTCAGAGAGCAGATTAAGCACGAGACTGAGTTGCTACGGCTCTTATGGGTTACTGCGGTCGCAGCAATCGGAGGGTCACTGAGCCTTCTCTTAGGAGAACGGACTTCCATCCACATTCTATTGGCAGGGGCAGGCTTCCTCGCTATACTCCTTCTCGTGAGCATGATCGTCCACCAAGAGACTGTAATCCGAAGGCTCTTACGCCACCTGCGAGACAAGGAGCAGCAAACATGACGACCTTGGAATGGATTCAGTTAGCAATTGGCATGGGCTTAATTGCTTCACTCGTTGTAATGGCCTGGGGAGTCACCCGACACTCTCGTCGAGATAGCGACCTGTAGTCTTTGCCGCTTTTATCGTCTGGCAGTGGGCGGCCACAATCCTGTTGATATCCCGCGCGTAGCCACCGCCTAAGGTCACCGCAAGGGGGATTCCTGCCCGCCGGGCGAAATCACACGCTATCCGATCCCGTTCGCCAACCCCGGCCATCGACAGCGCCAATTTTCCAAACCGGTCGCCCTGGAGCACATCCACGCCAGCCTGATACAGGATCAGGTCCGGTCGGGATCGTTCGAGGAGCACGGGCAGGCTCTCCTCCAGCCGGTCTAAATATTGTTCGTCCGTCGTGCCGTCCGGCAGAGCGATATCCCACGAGCTGTGTTCTTTGTGGGCGGGGTAGTTATTGGCCGCATGCATGGAAAAGGTGAAGGTATCCGGGTCGGTCTGACACAACGTAGCCGTACCGTTCCCCTGATGCACGTCAAGATCGAGAACGAGGGCACGCCCGATACGGCCCTCTGTCCGCAGCCGCCTCAGGACAATGACCAAATCATTAAAAATACAGTAACCTTCGCCGTGGTCGGCGAAGGCATGGTGGGTACCCCCGGCCAGATTGGCGGCAATCCCGTCTCTCAGTGCGGCCCGAGCAGCCCCCAGCGTTCCACCGATCACGACAAACGCGCGCTGGACAAGTTGCTGAGACCAGGGCAGGCCGAGACGGAGCAGGGCCTTGCGTTCCAGCGTCCCGTTCAGAAAGGCGTGGACATACTCCGGCGTATGCACGCGAAGAATATCTTCGAGGGCTATCGGCCGCGGCTCAACGATTTCCTCCGGCGTGAGGATGCTCTTGGCCAGTAGCCGTTCCGGGACCAGGCGATACTTGTCCATGGGATAGGAGTGATTTCCCATGGGTACGGTGTAGCGAGCGGAGGTAAAGGCTTGCATCCTCACTCCCCGAATACCGCCTTCAGCAAGGCCTGAACATTGGTGACCCGGACGACACGCCACCGACCCTCAGGGGTATGGCGGAGTCCAATCTCAATCTCTTCGCCGCTATCGAGTGGAACGGAGAAGTAGCGGATATCTTCTCGGATATCCCCGCCGATGACCGTTCCGATAAGGGCAACAGTCGGGATCTGCGGGAGCGTCAGGTCTGAGTTTTGAAAGGTCTGTTGTATTGCAAACGCTACTCCTGCCTTGGCGAGGTCCTGGACATCCCGAGTCAGACTTTTGAGTCCCTTGTGCAGGAGCCCGACGAGGGAGTCCGGCGGCGTATCACGCGGTTGCGGGACATCCGGTACACTCTGCCCCAAATCCTCCAGGGCGTAACTAACGACACTGTCGATATCGACATACTGCGTAAGGGTCTCATAGTTGCGCGTCTTGAGCGCCTGCTGGATGTGATAGACCGAATAGGAGGGAGTCTGCATCCAGGCGTAGACGCCACCCAGCCCGAAGAGGACACATAGTACGATCGTGCGGAGGCTTTTCATGTGCCCCATCATACGGCAGGAATATCCGGTACGAAATGTGGGGTGCAGAGGCAGTCCGACTCTGGTATGCAGGGGTGATCGCTTGACAGACGGAGCAGCCTGAGAGAGACGCGATGCAAGCAATAGGCATCCTATACCCCGGCGATATGGGCCATAATGTGGGCCGCGTGCTGAAAGAAGACGGCTTTGCCGTTGTAACGACGCTGGTCGGGCGGAGCGCACGCACGCGACAGCTCAGCGCTCAAGCCGCAATAACCGAGCTCGATTCTCTGCTGGCGGTCGTCGAACAGGCGGACATCGTCCTCTCAATTATTCCCCCAACGGCTGCCCAAACAGTCTCGCACAATTTTGCCTACGCTGTTCAGCAGGCGAACCGGAGGCCGCTATTCGTTGACGCGAATGCCGTCTCTCCCATGACTGTTAGCCAGGTCGGTGAGACCATTCGGGCCGCGGGCTGTGACTTTCTCGATGCCTGCATCATCGGTCCGGCCCGGGATGTGCGGGGCCGCTGCACCCTGTATGTCAGCGGTCCGCACGTCCGGGAGTTTGAAGCGGCTCTCGGGCAATCGCTCCGCATGCATCCCTTAGGAGACACCATCGGTCAAGCCTCCGCCTTCAAGATGTTGTTCTCCGGACTCAATAAGGGCCTGGTTGCCGTGCTGAGCGAACTAACGGTGGCCGCGCAGGAATATGATTGCCTGGATGATTTGCTCGCCTGTTACACCGAGCTTTTTCCAGGAATCATGCAGTCGTTGGAATGGCTCGTGCCGACCTATCCCTTTCATGCCGCCAGACGGGCAGAAGAAATGCGTGAGTTGGCCGAAACGCTGGAACACTCACACTCCTCCGCGGTCATGGCGCGTGGGACTCAGCAGACTCTGGCCGAGATTGGCCGGCTCAACCTGTCTGGCCGATTCCCGGAGAATGGAGAACACGACTGGACTCTGCGTCAAGTGCTTGAGGCGCTCGGCCAATGCGGAGCGCTGAAACGGGGTTCCTGATACGGTTCGTATGTTGCTGCCACTATCCAGGCGTATTGACACCGATAGAGGTATTAGGCTAGAAGTGAACGCCAATGTTCCAATAATGAACTATCAAGTAAATTTCAAAATAAGGAGTGTCCGATGTCACAGACGCATACGGTGAAGGCAACCTCCGATGCAATTTTTACCCAACTGCTCGATGTCCAGGACCAGGATATGCGTCGTCTGTATGAGAAGGCGAAACGCGACCAGTGGAATGCTTCGACCGATATTGACTGGGACGCCGGGGGCGACCCGGACTGCGGTATTTTGCCCGATGGATTGATTGATATTTACGGTACACAATACTGGGACAAGCTGGACGACAAGCACCGACTTGACCTGAACCGGCACTTCTCCGCCTGGCGGATCAGCCAGCTCATGTACGGTGAACAATTCGCCCTCATGGTCTGTGGTCAGATTGCCAATGTTGTTCCGGGTATCGATTCGAAGTTTTTTATGGCGACCCAGGTCGTGGATGAGGCGCGCCACTCAGAGGTGCTGGCTCGCTATCTGTACGACAAAGTCGGTGTGACGTATCCGCTGACGACCAACCTCAAGAATCTGTTCGACCACATACTGGCCATGCCACAGTGGTATCTCAAGACCGTGGGAACCCAACTCGTCGCGGAAACCCTGGCGGTGTCGCTGTTTCGGATGCTGGCCGACCACAGCCCGGACCCGTTAATCAGTCAAATCTGCCGCCGCATCCTGTCTGACGAATCTCGCCACATGGGTTTTGGGATGTTAAGCCTGCCCGACCAGATACAGGAATTATCCGAGCAGGAGCTCGAAGAAGTCGAAGAGTTTGCCTGCGAAGCCGCCGCCGGACTCCTGCAGGGACAGTTTCCGCGAGAAGCCTACGAAGCCGTCGGCTTTACCCAGGCCGAGATAGAAGACATCCGCACCATGCGCCACGCAGTGGCCAAAAAGAACGAATATGTGGCGTTTCGGACGTTCTTTAAGAAAGATTTTCATGCCGCCCTGTGGAGCAACATGGAGAAAGTCGGCCTGCTGAGTGAGCGGGCGATCAAGAAGCTCGGGACCATGGGCATTACCGCTCCACAAACACAGCAGCGGGAGCAAGTGGCCGCGTAAAGGCGGCCATAGGGGCAGGGTTTCAAACCCGCCCCCACTTTATTTCAGCAGGATGCTTCGGTGTCCTGCTTTTTTTGTTCTTGAATTTCCTCAACCCTATAGGTTTTATCCCCGGCCTGTCTCCCGGCAAGCGGTATACTCCCCCCGCTCGTATAGTATAATCAAGCCGGTCCGGGTTCCCGTTCGATCGATTATTGGCACTTATCATACAGGCAAAAGGAGGGGCTATCATGGGTGAATTTGTTGAGGTTGCAGAGGCCAGAAAACTGTCCGGATTGCGACTCGTGCTGTCGCTCGGCGTGCCGGGTCCGTGGAGTGAAGCCGCCAAGGGCATTCTATACGTCAAAAAGATTCCCTATGTCCGTGTCCGTCAGGAAATCGGCGGCGCCAACACGGAATTGACCGAATGGACTGCGCAAGCGACGGCGCCGGTTGCGATCTGGAACGATGAACCGCCGCGCTCAACCTGGATAGAGCAACTCTTTTTGGCCGAGCGCCTTGAACCGACTCCCGCCCTGATACCGGACAATATCGAGGACCGGATGCTGATGTTCGGCTATTGCAACGAGTTGTGCGGCGAGCATGGCTATGGCTGGGCCAAACGCCTGATGCTGCTCCACGCGGTCCTGACCAACCCGGACGCGGACGAATCAGCGCGGGCCTTTGCCACGCATCTGGGGAATAAATACGGCTATAATCAGGCAGAAGCCGAGGCCGCGCCGGTCCAGGTGGCCAGTATTGTGACGGCGCTCGGCTCCCGCCTGGAGCAGCAGCACGACAATGGGAGTCGGTTTTTTTATCGGCAATCAGTTGTCTGCACTCGACATTTACTGGTCTACGTTTGCCGCTCTCATACAGCCGCTGCCGCACGAACTGTGCCCGATGCCCGCCCCCTTTCGGACCATGTACACTAATACCGACCCAGTGGTGCAAGCCGCGGTGAAGCCGATACTGCTCGAACACCGCGACTTTATCTATCACGAATACCTTGAGCTGCCGATTGATTTGTAGGCCGGTTGCATTTGCCGCTCTCATCGCTCCGCACCGCGCAGGAGCCCTGGGAACAGGGTAGTCACGGTAAACGTGGCGCTGTCGAACTCCACCCCATCGGCGAAGGCGCGCGCCGTATGCGTGCCCTCGCCCAGCAGATTCCAGTTGAACGGCAGGACAAAGCCGTTATTGCTATCGCCGCAGACGCTCGTCGTATCACGCCGCTCGGTCCCATACACAGCCGGAAGTCGGGTCGTGCCATTAATTTCAATCTCTACGCTGGACACTTCGGGACGGCCCGGAACATACGGCTGCAAAACGTTTACCACGTACATATCCCGGCCCAGCTCATCCATGGCCTGGGTGAGCGGAACAGGCACCCAGGGGGAACCGTCCTGATTTCTCACGGTCACGCCTGGCTCGACCGCCCGCTTCCGGCAAAAGCCCATTTATAGGTCCTGGGCCGAGGGGCCATTATGGTTGCCTGGGTGCTGGTACAGTTTGAGATGTAAACCGCTGTTTCTGTTGGGACGAAAACCCCCTGAATATACCAGTACCGTTACCTGTACTCAAATGGATATAGTAGGTGGTAGTGTCTTAGTTTGCCATGTGTCCTTCTCCGCGTTCGGTCCGCCCTGCCCTTCCGTCTCAGGGCCTGCGGTGACCGGGCCGTCTTGCTCCCGCCTGACGCTCCTCAGCCTGGGGCCAAGCCCGAGCGGGACCACCCTCCCTCATAATTTTCCTCTCCCCTCATAATTTTCCTCATAAATTACTAGGGACAACCGGTGGGGAGCCGTGTTAGGAAGCGAACGGTCTACCGAATACGCGTCAGCGCGGTGTCCGGGAGCCGAGAGGAGAAGACGATGCCGGAGAGGGAGCGAGGGAGAGGGCAGACTGCCCCGTTTTTCCCGGTCAGAAGTTCAAAGTGAGACACTGCCCAGTAGGTATGTTGTTGTCCCGGCGACCGGTATGTGCCCGCCTGCAATGCCTGCTCATTATTCTCGGACTGTTATCATCGACTGGTAAGGAAAAATGTTCAACCTCACGCCTACCCTCAAGCGCTTCCAGCTTGTCCCGCTCCTCCTTTGCTTCGGCCTCAGTCTGGCGCTGAACCTGAGACCGGCCCTGTGTCAGGCCCAGACCGTCACCCTCTCGGTAGACTCGCTCTTCGTGCACTATTCCGCCCTCCCCATGGGTGTAACCGTCACCGCCGAGCTGAGTGCCCCTCGGACACAAGAAACCACAATTACCCTGAGGCTGACCGGCACGGCGGGCAGGGGCACCGATTACACCACCGACGACTCCCTGCCGACTATCATCATTGCCGCCGAGGCGACCAGCGGCACGGCTAGACTGTTTATTGGTGGCCCGCCGGACGACATAACGGAAAGGGACATCAAGACCATCATCGTCAGGGGCCGTGCCTCCGGCGTGTCCGTCACCCCGGCCACCATCACCTTGGTCAAGGACGATGAGGCGCAAGACCGGGCCGCGCTGCAAGCCCTGTACCGGGCCACGAACGGGGCGGGGTGGACGGCGAACACGAACTGGAATTCCCCCGCCGCCCTCAACACGTGGCATGGCGTGACCACCAATCCAGACGGGCGGGTGGTGACCCTGGACCTGAGTAACAACAATCTCACCGGCTCCATCCCGCCCCAAGTGGGCGGTTTGGCTGCCCTGCAGGTTCTGGACCTGAGTAACAACGATCTCACCGGCTCCATACCGCCCCAAGTGGGCGATTTGACCGCGCTCATCCACCTCGACCTGAGCGACAACAAGCTCAGCGACTCCATCCCTGACCTCAACAGCTTGACCGCGCTCATCCACCTCGACCTGAGTAACAACACCCTCAGCGGGACGATTCCGGCGGAGGTGGGCAGCCTGCACAATCTCATCCACCTGGACCTGAGCGCCAACAATCTCACCGGCTCCATCCCTGCCCTCAACAGCTTGACTACGCTCACCCATCTCGACCTGAGCGCCAACAATCTTAGTGGCTCCATCCCGACCCAAGTGGACGGTTTGGAGGACCTACAGGTTCTGGACCTGAGCGCCAACGATCTCACCGGCTCCATCCCTGCCCTCACCAGCTTGACCGCGCTCACCCATCTCGACCTGAGCGCCAACAATCTTACCGGCCGCATCCCTGACCTCGACAGCTTGACCACGCTCCTCTATCTGGACCTCAGTAACAACGCCCTCAGCGGCTCTCTCCCTGCCCTGCCCGCTCTCAACCACCTGGACCTGAGCGAGAACGACCTCAGCGGTTCCGTCCCTGACATCAGCAGAGTATTGCCCTTTCTTCAGTTCCTGGACCTCAGCCATAACCGTTTCCGCGGCTTGCTGCGTTTAGGGTTATCACACTGTAGGGCGCTGCTAAACCTGACTCATTTTGACCTCAGCCATAACCAACTGACCGGTCCCGTCCCGGCTTCCTTGGGTCGCCTGTCAGACCTGACCCACCTGGACTTCAGCCACAACCGCTTCAGCGGCCCCCTCCCGGTCGAGTTGGGTGGCACAATCAACTTCACCTGCATCAACGACGAAGGAGAAATTGTAGGAGAGGAACGGCAACTGGACGATCTCACCTGGCTGGACCTCAGCCATAACCAACTGACCGGCCCCGTCCCGGCTTCCCTGGGCGGGCTGGAAGACCTGACCCACCTGGACCTCAGCAACAACCAACTCAGCGGCCCCCTCCATCCCTCCCTGGGCAGCCTGGGCAACCTCGGTGTGTTGACGCTTGACTCCGATACTGGCCTGTGCCGGACGGCGGTACTGGATGAGTGGTTGAGGCGATTGGGCGTCACCCTTCCCTTATGTGGGGCCGGGGAGCCCGGTGATGGTGGGGCCGGGGAGACCGATGTTGACCGGGACGCGCTGCTCGCTTTGTACCGGGCCACGAATGGGCGGGAGTGGACGAATGAGGTGGAGGGGGACAGGATATGGAACCCATCCGCCCCCCTCAACACATGGTATGGCGTGACCACCAACGACGACGGGCGGGTGACTGCTCTGCATCTTGACAACAACAACCTCCACGGGTTCATCCCCCCCGAGTTGGGCGATCTGACCAACCTCCAGATTCTGGACCTCAGCAACAACCAACTCGCCGGGCTCATCCCATTCGAGTTAGACGACCTGCCCGACCTCCAGGTTCTCCATCTTGACGGGAATCGATTGCGCGGCGCATTGCCCGATAGCCTGTTCCTGCTCGACCTCGATGCGTTGACGCTTGACTCCGATACTGGCCTGTGCCGGACGGCGGCCCTGGAGGAGTGGTTGAGGCGATTGGGCGTCACCCTTCCCCCATGTAGGGCCACCACAGAGAACCGTCTGATCCTCACCTCCGGGGCGCCCACCTCCGTCCCTGGCCAACTCCTGTCCGTCGATGAGGTGAACTCCTTCCAACTCGACATACACGGTCCCGGCGGCATCCTGATCGTCGAGACCACCGGCGACACCGATACCTTTGGCAGCCTGACCCAGGAGGGGACACGGGCCGTCACCACAGACGAGGATAGCGGAGAGGACAATAACTTCCGAATCGCCCAGCCTGTCTCTAATGGGACGTATTCCGTCGCAGTCAGCGGTGGGGGGGAAACCGGGGAATACACCCTGGTTGTCCGGTACATCCCCGGAGTGTTAGGGAACCCCCAACCTGGCTCGTTCCAGAGTGGCATTGGCGTGATTTCGGGTTGGGTTTGCGAGGCCGACCAGGTCGTCATTGAATTCGAGCGTCCGGGAGGTACAGTCCGGCGTGAGCCGGCCGCCTATGGCACCAGCCGCCCCGACACAGCAGGCGAGTGTGGACATCCCGATAGCGGCTTTGGGTTGTTGTGGAACTGGAACAAGCTCGGCCCAGGCAAGCATACCGTCCGTGCGATGGTGGATGGAGTCGTATTAGCCGAACACACTTTGATGGTCACCACATTGGGGTTAGGGGAATTCCCGAAAGGGTTGCGTGGCGACTACCAGTTAGAGGACTTCCCCAACTCGGGCGACACCACCCGGCTCCTCTGGCAAGAAGCCCAGCAGAACTTTGTCATCGCCGCCGAGACCGGCGGCGGTGGCGGCGGCCACCAGAACCCCGAACAAGCTGTGTTAGGGAACCCCCAACCTGGCTCGTTCCAGAGCGGCATTGGTGTGATTTCGGGTTGGGTTTGCGAGGCCGACCAGGTCGTCATCGAGTTCGAGAGTCCGGGGGGCACAGTCCGGCGTGAGCAGGCCGGCTATGGCACCAGCCGCACCGACACCAGCGGAAAGTGTGGGGATAGCGCGAACGGTTTCGGGTTGTTGTGGAACTGGAACAATCTCGGCCCGGGGCAGCATACGATACGCGCCCTGGCCGATGGGTTCGAGTTTGCCTGGAGTACGTTCACAGTGACGACCTTGGGTGAGGAGGGCTTTGTGGAGGGGTTAGATGGCGAATACGAGTTAGAAGACTTCCCCGAGGTCGGCACGACGGTGACAGTCAAGTGGCAGAAGGCATTGCAGAACTTCACCATCACAGGGGTGGAGTAAGCGATGGCTGGAAGTCCACTCTCGCCTGGGGATGAATCCGGGAGGGGTATGCTGCCTGAAAACAATCGTCCTGGGAGGAAATTCTTTATGCTGCGTCTCTGCTATGGTATCGGTATCGTTTTCCTGGTCCCAGCTCTGGCTTACTCCGCAGTGCTGGGCATTCCCGGCAATGGCTCCCACCTGTCGGGTATTGGCGTCATTTCGGGCTGGAAATGCCAGGTCAATGGACGGATCACCATCCGCTTCGACGAGGGGGACCCGATTCCCCTGGCATACCCCACTGAGCGACCCGATACTGCCGGGGTATGCGGGGATACGAATAATGGCTTTGTGGCCATCTGGAACTGGGCGGAACTCGGTAGGGGTCGTCACACCGTGATCGCCTACGATAATGACGTGGAGTTTGCCCGGAGTACCTTTACGGTGGAAACGTTAGGGTTAGAGAGAAAGTTTGTGCGCAATGCGAGCGCCTTTTTCTGCGCCTCTGATTTTCCCGAACGAGGAGAAACCGCCCTCTTTGTCTGGAATGATACGACGCAACACATGGAACTCCGAGCGGGCCCGGTCGCGGGGCAGTACGTTTACGATGACCTGGAGGGGAGAGCGTCCAGCGTAGACAACTGGGGGAACTGGTGGGCTCGGACAAACGAGGGCAACATCACCGGCTCAACCACTATACAGGAAGTGGCCGACGATGTCTGGCATTTTACCCTCTACTATGAGGATAGTGGGGGGACGAGACATAACGAGTATTATGATGCACTCGTCGAGGCAGACTTTGACAAATGGAGAATAAATCTCGGAGAGGTACAACTGGAATACGATCTTGTATCAGCCTCCAAGAGGACTCTTGAGCCTGAGCCCGGAGCGCCGTTGCGCGAGGTCTTGTCCGTCAACGTCAGGCCGGGGGCGCTCGTGCAGAGGTTAGACGGCTCGCCCGCCTGGCCGTCTGACCTGACCCCGACTATGCGTGAGTTACGTGGCCACATGTCTGTGGTCCGGGTGTTCAATCCGTGTGATCCTGAACTATAAGGGAGGAACTGGCCCAAATCACTTGTACCCGACTACTCAAAGCCGACAATGCGAACGTTTTCGAGTCGGAACTCGCCGTCACGCTGGGCGTACCAGCCGGTGAGTTCAAGTGGGGTGCCGGGCTGGGCCTGGGCAATTTTTGCGAGCGTGTCTCGGGGGCCGGTCACGTCGAGATCGGCCTTTCTCTTGCCGGCACGGTGTAGAAAAATCTGCCGCGGGGTGAGCTGGGGCGAGTTGGGCGCGGTGACATTCGTGACCTCGAGTTGGAAATCACCCCGATAGCCGGTCACGCCGAGTTGGATGACCGCCAAGGCATCCGGGGCCGGGTCGGTATTGAGAAAGCCGGTCACCACCACTTTGAAAGGAAAACGACGGGTCTTGGCCGAGGGCCTGTCGCCACCCACACCGACTCCGCCCTGAGCCCAGACCGAAGAGGTGGGCAGCAGGCTCAGGCAGCAGACCAGGAAGAGTGATGTTGTGAGTGCTGTGCGGATACGACACGCCATGTAAATCTCCTTACACGGTGCTCTTTTGAATAGACCGGGCTAACAAATCAAGAGCGGTATGCGTGAATGTCCACATGTTTGCTTCCCGGTCCGGGCTGCCGGTCTCTAAGGTCAGCGTTTCTTCAACCGGTCCGACGATAGCAAAGCACGCATGACCGGCTGCATCACCGTAACGGTTGCCGGTCGGTCCGGTTGCGCCGGTTTCACTCAGCCCCCAGGTGGTCTCGAAACGCTCCCGCACCTGACGGGCAAGCCGCAGCGCATATTCCTCGGTGCTCGCTCGAATACCCTCCAGCGCTTCATCGGGCATGGCCAGCAATGACCGCCGCGCCTCATGGGTATAGATCACCCCGCCGCCCAGAAAATACGCCGACGCTCCCGGCACAGTCAGGAGGGCCGCCGAAATCAAACCACCGGCCGAAGACTCGGCTACCGCAATCGTGTGGCTGTGCGTCTTGAGCAGTTCACCAACCGTCTGTCCTAAGAGTGTTAAATCTTGCATGGCTCTCTTTTACTGTGAGCGGCGAGGAATAAAAAGCCCAGAAAGAGAGCAGGTCCATTCAGGCAGTGGATGCTTCGCGTGTGGGTGTTGTCTTTCTTCCGCTGTTTTCTGCCGCTCGGTCCAGCCATGTCAAGACCGCCTCAATAAACGGCGGCAGGCTTTTGTACCGCCGCATAGGCGGCGGGAGGGCGCGCAGGGCCGCCGCCAACTGGATGGCGCGGTCTGGTTGAGTGGCAAGCTGAGCGAGTGGCCTGACATGAACGCGGATGGTGAACAGGATATCGTGGGTGTGCGGCAGACGTCGCAGGGTCTGGCGTTCCATGCGCAGCCAGAGGGTGTCCCCGGCATTCTCTGGCGTGATGTCGGTACTGGTTCCTGTTCGACCATGCCCGGTCGGCTGAAAAAGGGTCGGATCGTCCATCAGAGCCCAGTTGAGCCGCCAGACGGGCTTCTCGACTTTCAGCCGGTCAAAAAACTTATCCATGGTGGTGGCGAGCTGTTCCGCATAGCCGGGAATCGGCGCATGAATCGTGTTGAGGGGCTGGCCGATTTTGTCTGCCAAGCGCCAGCGCGTCGGAAAGCATAGAGACGCGCCGACCAGATGGTAGACCTGGGTATGCGCCTGCCGTTGCATGAGACACAGGTCTTCTTGGACAAGCCGCCCGGCCAGATCGAGAGGATGCAGAGGCGTGGTGTGAATCTCCCACCGCTGACCGGTGGCAAGATTGTCGAGCTGATTGCCGCTTCTCTTGTAGAGTTCTGGAAACCGAATCGGGAGATGCTCGACAAGTAGTGCCAAGGCTTCGGCCGAACCTGGGGCTGCTTCAGGCAGGGCGGCAAAGACCTCATCATGCCGTTCGGTGAGGAGGCGTTCTTTCTCTTTGAGCTCGACGGCGCACCGGGTATCAGGCTCGATCCAGTCTTTGAGATCAAGGGGCATGAGCCCCATTGAGAGCCGAAACGGTTCGGCCTTGAAGGGAGCGTAGTCAGGCGGAGACGGAAAGTGCCCATCTGGGGGTGAGATCGTCATCAGTCTGCGACCTGCACGGAAGCGGCTGTCTGCCCCCTCCTCTTACGCCGCGGGGCGAAAATATCAATCTCCCGCCAGCGGCCTCGGGAGAAGCGCCACCATAGACCAAAGCCAAATAGCGAGACGTTGATGGTTCCGGCCAGCCACGGGCCGAGGGATTCGAGATTGGTCAAGAGTACGGAACCCAGGCTGAGCGGCGTAAAGACGCAGACCAAAAGCGTCATCGTCAAACCGGCAATCCAGTGCGTATCTCCCGCACCACGCAGGGCTCCGGCAAAAGTAATCCCCATACTATCAAAAACCTGTAGCAGGGCGGCGCAGATCAGGAGGCTGCTGCCGACCTGGATGACGGTCGGGTCCTGGCTGAAAAAGCCCAGGAAAGAGAACCGAAACAGGACGTAGCACACGCCCATCAGCGCCATATACGACATGGCCAAAAAGAACGCCTCATACACGCGTTGGACGGCCAGCTCGGGCTTTCCCTCTCCAACATAGCGTCCGACCAGCGCGGTCAGCGCTTGGCCGAGTCCAAGCGCGGGCATGAATGAGACCGTCATGTATTGAATGGCGATATTACTGGCGGCCAATTGCTGCTTGCCAAACTGGCCCACCATTAAAATAATCAAGACGCCCCAGCCCAAGACATCGATGGCCATCTGCGCCCCGGCGGGCCAGCCAATGTGCAGTAAACGGCGGGTAGCGGTCCAACTCGGCTTCCAGACCGCCCGGGTGGCAAACTGGCTTGCGTACGGCTTGGAGAGGAATACCCGAAAGAGCACCGCAAACTGTACGACAAAGCTGAACACCATCGCCAAGGCCGCCCCCTTGAGCCCCAAGGCGGGTACGCCAAATTTACCAAAGATCAAGGTGTAGGCGAAAAAGACGTTCACGATATTGGCCACCACCGTGGCGGCCAGTGGGACCTTGGGCCGGTGCAGCCCGTAGAAGAATCCGCTCAGCGCGCCGATGGCAACCGAAAATCCGACTCCCCACAGCCGGACACGGAAGTAGATGACCTCCAGCGCGATAATGTCTGGCTCGTGTCCGAACAGGGAAAAGAAGTAGGGCGCGGCTGGCCACAAGGAGAAGAACACCAGGCCAACAAGACCACTCAAATACAGCCCCTGCCAGGCGACCAGCGAACCTTCGTCAGGCGTTCCCCGCCCCAGGGCCTGAGCGGCGAACGTGCTCACGCACTGCGTAATGCCCAGCGGCAGGGCGGTGAGCGTATAGGCAATAATACCGGCCGGCATGGCCGCGGCCAATTCAGCCGTGCCGACCTGGGCTACCATCCAGGTATCGACAAAGCCAATCACGGTGTATGAGGCCATCGACAGAATAATCGGGAGGGCAAGGTACAGAATTTCGTTGAGCCCGGTTCGGGTGGGAATAAACATGGATATGGTTTGCAGTCAGAGCGTGTTTTGTATAGGCAGATGAAAGATAAATTCTTTCCTGGGTAAACGCCGGTATGGCAGACCAATTTGACCTTATCATCATTGGCGGTGGAATCCTTGGTCTGGCCACCGCCCTGACCGTTACCCGCCAATACCCCAGGCTCAAACTGGGCGTCCTCGAAAAGGAGCCCCGCCTGGCCGTGCATCAAACCGGTCATAACAGCGGGGTTATTCACTCTGGTATTTACTATAAACCCGGCTCGCTCAAGGCCCGGACCTGCGTGAGCGGCGGCACGCTGCTCACCGAATTCTGCGACCAACACGATATCCCCTATGAACGCTGCGGGAAAGTCGTAGTGGCAACGTCCGCGGATGAGCTCCCCCGACTTGAGGAACTCCACCGGCGCGGCACGGCTAACGGGGTTGCGGGTCTGGAAATGATCGGGCCCGAGCGGCTGCGGGAACTTGAACCGCATGCCGCCGGCATCCGCGCCCTGTATGCCCCCCCCACCGGGATTATTGATTATGTCCGGGTGGCTGAGCAGTATGCCGCCCTGGTTCAAGAAGCTGGGGGCGATATTCGGTGTGCGCAGCAGGTGCAAAAAATTGTCTCGACCGACGGTCAACTCGTGGTCGAGACGGCCAGCGGTGCCATTCGGACGCGGGCCGTCATTAACTGTGGGGGGCTCCAGTCTGACCGGATTGCACGCCTGGCAGGAGCTGAGCCGGCATTGCAGATTGTCCCGTTCCGAGGTGAATATTATACTCTGGCTCCGCACAAACACGACCTGGTAAACAATCTCATCTATCCGGTTCCAGACCCGGCCTTTCCTTTTCTGGGGGTCCATTTCACCCGGACTCTGAGCGGAGAGAGGGAAGCCGGTCCGAATGCGGTTCTGGCCTTTGCCCGAGAGGGCTATCAGTGGGCGGATCTGGTCCCGCAAGAGTTATGGGAAACGCTGTGCTTCTCAGGGTTTCGGACGATAGCACGCAAATATTGGCAGACCGGCCTGGGGGAAATATACCGGTCTTTGAATAAAGCAGCGTTTCTGCGCGCTCTCCGGCGCCTGCTCCCCGAGCTTCAGGCCGAAGACTTACTGCCGGGCGGCAGCGGCGTACGCGCCCAAGCGATTTCAGCCGACGGTGCTTTGGTGGACGATTTTGTCATTACCAACTCGCCGCACGCCATCCATGTGCTGAACGCGCCCTCGCCGGGCGCCACCGCTTCGCTCGCCATCGGGCAGCAGGTTGTGAGGCAGGCCGCGCAGGCGTTCTCGTGGGAGACGTAGCAGGGAAGGGGCGATGTTTCGTCGAGTCTTCATTGGCGTCGGGTCAAATCTCGGTAACCGCCGGGCGTATTATCAAAAAGCGCTCGACCTGATGGCTGACCTCCCCCAGACATCCATGGTGCGCGGTTCTTCGTTGTATGAGAGTGAGCCGATTGGGGAGGCGAAGAACTGGTATGTCAATGGTGTGGTCGAATTGGAGACCGAGCTGAGCCCGCAGCAGCTCCTGAGTCGTCTACAGAAAATCGAGTTGGCCCTCGGGCGCAAGCGAACCGCCCTGACAAAAAAATGGGCGTCACGCATTATTGATCTCGATATCTTACTTTTTGACACGCATATTGTGAATGAAGAGCAGTTAAAGATTCCGCATCCGGAAATGCACCGGCGTCGGTTTGTCCTTTTGCCGCTGTCTGAACTGGCCCCGCAGTTTGCCCATCCCCTCCTCGGTTCGACTGTGACGGAACTCCTGGCCGATCTTGCGGATGACAAACAGGTCCTGCGCTTGCCTTCAAACGGCTGAGCGAGAAAGAGCGGCAGATTGTTGACAGAGGCCGCGTGTGGCTGGAACCTGCTTATTCGGCAGCCAGGATCGTCTCGACTCGCGCTGCCTGGTCTCGGACCGCCTGGGTCTGAGACCGAAAATGATCAAGGCTGCCAGGTTGAACGCGGAGTCGGTCGGCTTCCGTAACGAGGCTTTGATACAGGTCGAGGAGCCGGTTAAAAGCGACGAGCGAGGGACGGTCGGCGTAGCGCTGGGCCACAATGCGGGAAAAGTCCCGTGCCCGTTCGAGCGGATACAGGAATTCATTCATCATGGCTGGGGTCAGCGGGTCATTGTCTTCCAAGAGCCGGTTCATCTTGTCGGTCATCGCGCTCATGAGTTGGACATGAGTGTGCATGAGTTTTTCGTACTTGAGCCAGTAGCAGCCTCCCAAACTGCACTGCAACACAAGACCCAGTAGGATGCCGACTCGAAGCAGGGGTTGGAGGGCAGAAGGCCGGGCTTGACGATTAGGAAACCAGCGGCCTAACATAGTAGTACACAAAGAATCCTCCCGAGCATCACTCGAAGAATGATACTCGGCTCTCGGCGCAGAGTGAACAAGTAAGTGGTCTTCCATGTTCCAGCTTTCCTCTGTTTATTTTGAACGGCTCCTCGAAAGTTCTCTCGACATTGTCATTGCCGTCGATCATCGAGGACAAATCATCTTCTACAACGACGGGGCGAGCAAGACCCTGGGCTATACCCGAGAGGAAGTCCAGGGGAAGCGGGTTATGCTTTATCCGAGCCTCGGAGAAGCCCGGCGGGTGCTGGAGACGATGCGGAGCGAGGAGGTTGGGGAAAAGGGCAAGGTCAAGAATTTTGAAACGACCCTGGTAGCAAAGAGCGGCGAGCATATCCCCATCTCTTTCTCAGGCTCGATTATTTACGACGAAAACGGGGCAGAAATCGGTTCGATCGGCTTTCACCGTGACCTGCGTGAGATCCGTTTGCCGCCGGGATATTTTGAGCGGCTGCTGGAAAGCTCCCTCGATATCGTTATTGCGCTCGACCATAAGGGCCAGATCATTTTTTATAACGACGGGGCGCATCAGACTCTCGGCTATACCTCACAAGAGATTCACGGCAAGCGGGTCCAAGCCTCCGTCTACCCGAGCATCGATGAGGCGCGCCGTGTCATGGAGGCCATGCGGAGCGAAGAAGTCGGCGAGAAGGGCAAGGTGAAGAATTTCGAGACCACGCTGGTGACAAAGAGCGGCGAGCACATCCCCGCCGCCATTTCCGGCTCCATTATCTATGATGAGGCGGGGAACGAGGCCGGCTCAGTTGGCTTTTTGAAAGATCTGCGGGAGATTCGCCGGCGAGATCAATTAGCGACGCTGGGTGAATTAGCCGTCGGTCTCGGGCATCGGATTAATAACCCGCTCGAGGTCATCTTTAATAATCTGGATATTCTGACCAAACACATGGCGCAAAGCTTTCCAGACGAAGAATACGTGGTCCAGGAAGAACGGGTGGAATCCATCCAGCGTGAGCTGGCAAAGATCCGGGGGATCGTCGCGCGAATTGACGATATGGCTCACGGTGAGCGCTATGACACGACCGAGTACCTGCACGGTTCCCGGATGGCGGACCTGGGGCGGGATGAAGTGGTGGCTCCACATCACACTAGTGTCCGGCCAGCAACGCAGGCGCTAGCCGGGCTGCGGCTCCTGGTGGTCGATGACGATCTTGGCGTGTGTTACTCGTTGCGCGACTTGTTGGTCGAAGACGGCTGTAGTGTTGAGGTAGCGACCAACGGTATTGAGGCGCTGAAGATCCTCGATGGGAATTTTCTTGACCAGAACCCTTTCCATATGGTGCTGAGCGACGTGGTGATGCCTGACTTGGACGGGTACGATCTCTATATGGAGGCAAAAGAGCGCTACCCGCAACTGCCGGTTGTCCTGATGACGGCCTATTTTTATGACAAAGATCATGTGATCAAACGGAGTCGCCTGGAAGGATTAGAGGATGTCTTATTCAAGAAGCCGGTTGATCCGGACCGGCTGAAAGAGATGATTCTCAAACTGTGCAAACCCGAAGAAGCGAGTCAAGCCTAGTTGCGTTCAGACGATATCCCTCCCGGCGAGAACGAAGCTGCGTGTCCCCATCCGGGTCTGGAACTCCTCCTTCCCAATTACTGGACGGAACTACCCGAAAAGTCTATTCTTTAGGCGGGAAGTATTATTGACGCCCCACCTGGGACGAGATATAAAAAAAACTTATCATTCTTTGTCCTCAGTATTAGAATCCACTCTTATTCAGAGGAGACCATCCTGACTATGCCAACCCCACTCGAACAATGGGTCGAAGAAACGGCCCAACTCACGCGGCCAAAAAACATTCACTGGTGTGACGGATCGGAAGAAGAAAATCAACGCTTGATTGAGGGAATGCTCGATGACGGGACTCTGACGGCGTTAAATCAGGAGAAGTATCCGAACTGTTATTTACATCGGAGTGACCCCAAAGATGTGGCGCGTACCGAGCATCTGACCTTTGTGTGCACGCGGGAAAAAGAAGACGCCGGTCCGAATAATAATTGGATGGTCCCAGCAGAGGCCAAGGAAAAAGTCGGCGGACTCTTTCAGGGAGCAATGAAAGACCGCACGCTGTACGTCGTGCCGTATATCATGGGGCCCGTCACGTCGCCCTACAGTCAGGTTGGCGTAGAAATCACGGATAGCCCTTACGTCGCAGCCAGCATGCGCATCATGACCCGAATGGGTAAGGCCGCGCTTGAGCGGCTGGGTTCGTCAGAGAATTATGTCCAGGGTCTCCATTCGCTTGGAGATCTCAGCCCTGACCGCCGGTTTATCATGCACTACCCGGAAGACCGTGCGATCTGGTCCATTGGTTCCGGCTACGGTGGGAACGCGTTGCTTGGGAAAAAATGCTTCGCTTTACGTCTGGGGAGCTATATGGCGCGTGAAGAAGGCTGGCTGGCTGAGCATATGCTGATCATCGGCATTGAGGAGCCGAGCGGTCGCACAACATATATTGCGGCCGCCTTCCCCAGCGCTTGTGGAAAAACGAATCTGGCCATGCTGATCCCACCGGAGAGCCAAAAGGGCTATAAAGTCTGGACGGTGGGCGATGATATTGCCTGGATGCATCCCGGACCGGATGGACGCCTGTGGGCGATCAATCCCGAGGCCGGGTTTTTTGGTGTTGCGCCGGGAACAAACTCTCACACCAATCCGAATGTCATGGCGACGGTTACGAAGAACTCCATCTTTACGAATGTCGCCCTCACCCCGGACGGCACCCCATACTGGGAAGGTCTGGATGGTGGTCCGCCGGCCGAGGCGATCGACTGGCAGGGCAAGCCATGGACACCCCAGTCCGAGAGTAAAGCCGCCCACCCCAACTCCCGTTTTACCACGCCGGCCCGCCAGTGTCCGGTCATGTCTTCAGAGTGGGAATCGCCCCAAGGGGTGCCAATTTCAGCCTTCCTCTTTGGCGGCCGCCGCGCGGGTTTGATTCCGCTCGTCTGCCAGTCTTTCAACTGGCAGCATGGGGTGTCGCTGGGTACGACGATGGCTTCTGAAACAACGGCCGCGGCGACCGGAAAGGTCGGAAAGATCCGGCGTGATCCCATGGCCATGCTGCCCTTCTGTGGCTACAACATGGGCGACTATTTCGGTCATTGGCTCAACATGGGTAAAAAGCTCGCCGACCCGCCGAAAATTTTCCGGGTGAACTGGTTCCGGACAAATCAAGAGGGCAAATTTCTCTGGCCCGGCTTTGGAGAAAACCTGCGGGCGCTGCGTTGGGTCATTGCCCGGGTCCACGGTGAGGCCGAAGCTCGCGAGACCGAAATCGGCTATCTGCCGCATACCAACGACATTGATACGACCGGGATCGATGTCTCGCCAGCGGTGCTTGACGAACTCCTCAGTGTGGACCGGCCAGGCTGGATAAACGCCGCGGAGAGGCAACGCGAATTCTTCCAACAGTTTGGAGACCGGCTCCCGCGAGAGCTGTGGCAAGAAAACGCGGCGCTGGATAAACGTCTGCAAGCCTGAAGAGGGAGGCGGTTGCAGCCCTGAGCTTCTCAGCCCCACGTCGCAATGGTCCGTATTACAAAGGTTTATACTCGGACGGGTGATAAGGGTTCGACCCGGCTCGTCGGGGGAAAAAAGATCGCCAAGGACGCGGCCCGTATTGAGGCGTATGGGACGCTGGACGAACTCAACTCCGTTGTGGGCCTGGTCCGAGTGTTCAATGACGACCTGAAGCTAGAGTTGCCGGCCGCCCAACACTTGGACGATATTCTCCGCCAACTCCAGAACGAGTTGTTCGATCTGGGGAGTGAACTGGCGACCCCCGCAGACTTCTCCTACGAGGGCATGTTTCGAGTCAGCGAGCAGGAGGTGAAGGGCCTCGAACGCATTATCGATTCCTGCCAGAAAGACCTGGAGCCCCTCAACTCTTTTATCCTGCCCGGTGGCGGAAAAGTGAGCGGCTTCCTGCATCAGGCCCGAACCGTCTGTCGACGGGCTGAACGCGATATCCTACGCCTCTCGCGTGAAGAAGAGATCAGCCCCTGGCCGCTTATGTATGTAAATCGACTCAGCGATCTGCTGTTCGTACTCTCCCGCTGGGTAAGTCAAAAGCTGGCAGAGCCGGAATATCTCTGGGAGCGTGGTCTGCGCAGCAGTGAGCAAAAGGCTGCTCGGTCCGGCAGGGCGAAAAAGGTAACACCCACCCGAAGAGCAAAAAAATCCGCGAAGAAACGCTCGCAGAAGGGGACCTGATGGCGGAGCCTTCCCTATACTTTAAACAAATCGAAATTGGCCCCATGCAGAATTTCGCCTACCTGATTGGAGATACGGCCACGCGTGAAGCGGTCGTGATCGACGCCGCCTGGGATATTCCTGCCATCGTCCAGGCCGCGGAACATGACGGTTTCAGCATTACCCAAGCACTGGTAACCCACTATCACCAGGATCACCTGGGCGGTGATTTGTTCGGCACCCACATCCAGGGTGTGGTTGAACTGCTCGAACAGGTGAAAGCCAAAGTGTATATCCACAAGGCCGAGGCCGAATTTCTGGGCCGTCTGGTCGGCCTGTCCGATTCCGACATCGTTCAGGTCGAGGGCGGTGATACGACCGCCGTGGGTGCTCTTAGCATCAAATTCATTCACACCCCTGGACATACGCCCGGCTCCCAATGTTTTCTGATTGAGAATCGTCTGGTGGCCGGTGACACGCTGTTTATCAACTCGTGCGGCCGGGTTGACCTACCGGGCAGTAGTCCGGAAGACATGTATTCGAGTCTGCAAACGCTCTCGCAATTGGCGGACGAGACCGTTCTTTATCCCGGCCATAACTATGCTTCTCAACCCTGGGATACCCTGGGTGCCCAAAAACGTCACAATATGTATCTGCACCTCAGCGCCAGGGGACGCCAGGAATTTCTCGCGGCACTGCGATAAACGGACACAAAGGAGCACGGGTGCGTATCCGGAAAAAGCGCGGTAATTTTCTCGAAGATTTCTCGGTTGGTCAGTTGTTTCGGCATAAGGTCGGGAAAACCGTGACCGAAGGCTTGTTTAATGCCTTTACCGAATTCGGCATGACCACCAATCCGCTGTCGAAAAATGTGCGTTATGCCGAACAGTACGGTTTCCGTGGTCTGATTGCCCCGCCCGGTCTGGTGATGAATGTCGTTTTCAGCCAGAGCGTTGAAGATATTTCGGAAAACGCGCGGGCCAATCTCGAATACCGCGATATGCGGTTTGGCTCCCCAGTGTATATCGGCGACACGATAGAGGTTGAGACGACCATCCTCGGCATCAAGCCTTCCTCACGGGACCACGATCGAGGCGTTGTCCACGTCCAGACGACCGGTCGGAACCAGCATGGCGAAATCGTGCTGACCCTGCAACGCAAGGTCCAAATCTGGAAAGACAATATGGACGCCCGGGTCGAAGAGGCGGCCCTGGCCGAGACCCCGGATATTCCCTGCGATCTCGTTGTACCGGAATATGACAAGAGTCGGCGTTACGAAAACCTGGCCCATCTGGCCAATGCCGATACTTATTTTGAGGACTTTCAGCCCGGCGACACGCTCGAACATTCCCGTGGACGGACGGTGACTACTGCCCATATGGAATGGACCGCTCTATTGGACAACACCTCTCAGGTCCACTCCAACCAGTATATGATAGACCAGAATCCGGAGCGCTATATTGGCGGCCAGTTGATCGTCTATGGTGGGATTCCGTTTAATCTCTGCCTGGGCCTGTCCTGTCCTGACGTTGGCGATAACGCCGTTGGAGATGTCCGCTATGTGACCGGCCGACACACGGGACCGGTTTTTGTTGGAGATACTGTCTTCGCCTCGACTGAGATAATCGGCAGCCGTGCGTATCCCGGTCGGCCCGATTTGGGTATTGTCGAGACCATCCTGCGCGGGCATAAATTTGGTCCAAAAGACGGGGTTGGGGAAAAGATCGAGATTTTCTATCTCGAACGTGAACTGGCCGTAAAACGGCGAAGCCATTACACCTGACCCTCCGAGCAAAGAGCGGTACGCCGTTCCTGTCTCGCCTTTTACCCGGTCTTAACGGCTGATAAAGCGTCAGCAGCATGACCTTCCGTCGGATCGTATGGCCGCTGGCGGTTGCGGAAACGCTGGTCTGGGCGGCGCTCTATTATTCATTTCCCGCGCTGCTGCTTGAGTGGGAGCGCGACCTGGGCTGGTCGAAAACCGAGCTTGTCGGTGCGCTGACGCTGGCCCTGATGACCTCGGCCCTGCTCGGGCCCGTGACCGGGCGCTTCATAGACCGCGGCTTCGGACGGCTGGTCTTCAGCGGCAGCGCCGCTCTGGGGACCGTACTCCTGGCCGGCCTCGCCTGGGTTGAACACCTGTGGCAATTCTACTGTCTCTGGTTCGGCATTGGCGTCGCCATGGCCGGCGCGCTGTACGAAGCGTGCTTCTCCGTCCTGACGCATGCCCTGGGTAAGGAGGCCCGTCGGGCCATTACCATTGTCACCCTGGTGGCCGGTCTTGCCGGGACCCTCGCCTTTCCGAGCCTCCACCTGCTCGTTGGCTGGGTCGGCTGGAGAGATGCCGTTGTCCTTGTCGCTGGCGTTAACCTCCTGGTTGCCGTTCCCCTCATCTGGAACGCGTGCCGGCATGCGGACCAGATGAGGGCCGATCAACACGCGCCAGGCAGCGCTCACCCTGGAGTTGCCTCACGCGCGCTGAGGACACCCGTCTTCTGGCTACTCGCCGTGGCATTCAGCATGGCCTATGTGGAACATTTCAGCCTGCTGACGCATCTCCTCCCGCTGTTGTCTGAACGGGGTCTGTCAGATGAAGTTGCGGTACTCACGGCCTCCTCCATCGGACCCATGCAGGTGGTGGGCCGTCTGGCTATGTTGGCAGTGGAGAAATACGTTTCGACATTTTGGATCGCTTTCACCTGTTTCCTTGCTATGAGCGGTGCAGCAACCGCCCTGTTCTGCTCCCAGGCCGTTCCCCTGCTGCTCCCGCTCTTCGTCGTGCTCCAGGGAGCGGGGATAGGGATGAGCAGTATACTTCGCCCGGTGATGACCGCCGAACTGTTGGGTAGAGCCCATTTCGGGATCATCTCTGGCTTTCTGGCTATCCCATCCATCCTGGCCGCAGCCCTCGCCCCCACCCTGGCTGCCCTGGTGTGGAGAATGGGAGGCTATGAGATGGTCATTTTGATGGCAATTCTTACAGCACTGGTCGGGCTGGGCTGTATCAGCAGTATCCCCCTGCTGGCGTCTCGTCGTTGATGGATGCTACCAACTTTTGTGTTGCTCCTCCTATCCTGGTTGGTTATGATGCTCCCCTCATCGGAAATGCGGATACGCCTGGCACGGGAGGGAACTTTGTATGGCACTCTTGGACCGAGCCGAATGGTATGACATCGCCCGCGACACCAATTGGACGCCAAAATATGTCACGGAAGATGCGCTTTTTCCTGAAGAGCAGAGTGGGACGCTGGGCTTACCCCTTGAGGTGTGGGAGAGCTATGACGAGCCCTATAAAGTCACCTATCGTGAATACGTGCGGACCCAGCGCGAGAAGGACGCCGGGGTGTATTCGGTCAAGGCCGCGCTCCAGCGGGCCAATTTCCTGGGCCAGGCCGAGCCCGGCTGGGTGAGTATTCTCAAGCTGCACTACGGTGCGTTCGCCACGCTGGAGGCTATGGCGTCGAGCGCGGAGTCGCGCATGGCCCGCTTTGGCAAGGCCGGCGGTCTGCGCAACATGGCGACCTTTGGCTCGCTGGACGAGAACCGCCACGGTCAGATTCAGCTCTATTTCCCGCACGAACACGTCCACCGCAGTCGGCAGTTTGACTGGGCGACCAAGTCGATGCACACCAACGAGTGGGCGGTTGTTGCCGCCCGGCATCTGTTTGATGACATCATGGCCGGTCGCGACGCGGTTGGGGTGGCGCTGATGCTGACCTTTGCGTTTGAGACCGGATTTTCCAATCTGCAATTTCTTGGTCTTGCGGCCGACGCCGCTCAGGCCGGTGATATTTCCTTTTCCAATCTTGCCTCGAGTATTCAAACCGATGAAGCGCGGCACGCCCAGATTGGCGGTCCGGCTGTGAAAATCCTGATTGCAAACGGGAAGAAGGCCGAAGCCCAGCGACTGGTGGATATCGCCATCTGGCGGGCCTGGACCCTGTTCGCCACCGTGACCGGTCCGTCCATGGATTATTACACCCCGCTCGACCGCCGCGAAAAATCCTTCAAGGAGTTCATGCAGGAGTGGGTCTTCGGTCAGTTCGAGCGAACCCTGCTCGATATCGGGCTGGAACGCCCCTGGTATTGGGACACTATGCTGGCAGACCTCGATACTCGCCATCACGGAATGCACGCGGGCATCTGGACCTTTCATAAATCGGTCTGGTGGGATGTGCCGCCCGGCATCAGCCGGGCCGAACGCGCTTGGTTGGAGGAGAAATATCCCGGCTGGGAAGAGACCTGGGGCGCGCATTTCTGGGACCCGATCATTGCCCGCTTTCTGAAGGACGGTCCGGTCGATACCGTCCTGCCCTCCATGGTGCAGCTGTGCAATATGGCCCAAGTGCCGATCACCGGAACGCCTGGCTGGGCTCCGGGCAAGACCGGTCGACCCTTGCAGGATTTTCCGCTCGAACACGAAGGGCGTTTGTACCATTTCGGCTCGGAAGTGGACCGCTGGATTTTTCAACAGGACCCAGACCGCTATAAAGATCACCTGAGCGTTGCCGACCGGATGGTGGCCGGGATGATCCAGCCGCCGACCCTCGAAGGGCTGCTCGACTATTTTTCGCTCAAAGAGGGGGAGTGGGGGGAAGACGCTCTCAAGCACAGTTGGTTGGAAGAGTATCGCCAAGACCAGGCCCAGGCCGCCTAGCTGGTTTTGAGAGTCCGTATGGCACAGATTCCCATTGTCCATAATCTGTACCAGGAGTTTGTCCTGTACGTCTCCATCGTCGATACCCAGAACACGATGGACGAAGTGTGTCAGACGGCTGCCCAGCTGAGTATTGGTTTCGAGAAGAACCAGCGGCTGGATATGCCACTGCGGGTGCGGAAAGTCGGAGCTGAGAAACCGTTTCCCCGTGATATGACGGTTGAGGAGGCCGGCATCACCCCAATGATGAGCCTCGAACTCTTTTATGAAGCAGGAGAGTCGGTTTCGTCCGAGGCCACATCATGAGTACCAAACCCGAACCGCTGAAACCACTACGAACCTGGAGTCATCTCGCCGGTCGCCGTCGTCGCCCGAGCGAATATGAGATTGTCTCGACCAATCTCATGTACGACGCCAAGAATGCGGAGTCTCCGTTTGAGCTCGGGCCGAATATCCCGCTCTCCAAGTGGTTCAAAAAATATCGCCACGGCTCACCTCTCACCGGCCGTGATTGGGAGGAGTTCCGCGACCCCGCCGAACTCACCTACCGTGCCTACAATATCCTGCAAGACGGTCAAGAGACCTATATCGAAGGGCTGTTCGACCAGCACAACGAACTCCAGTACGATGCCGGCCTCGACACTGCCTGGGTCGATGTCCTGCCGCGCTTATACACACCGGCTCGCTATGCGTTCCACACTGTGCAGATGGCCTCGCATTATCTCGTCCAGATTGTGCCGTCGAGCACAATTCGGAACTGTGCGACCTATCAGGCCGCGGATGCGTTGCGCTGCGTGTCCCATATTGCGTATCGGACCGCCGAGCTGAAAAAGACCCATCCGGACAGCGGATGTGGGACGGCTGAGCGCGCTGCCTGGGAGAATGACGCCGCCTGGCAAGGCTTCCGTGCGCTTATGGAAAAGGTCCTGATCGCCTATGACTGGGGCGAGAGTTTTGTCGCCCTCAACCTGGTGGCAAAGCCGGCCGTGGATGAAGCGCTCCTGCGGCAACTGGCGGCTACCGGCCGGCGGCAGGGCGACAGTTTGCTCGGCTTGATTGCCGATACCGAATATCGGGATGTCCAGCGCTCCAGAACCTGGAGCGCCGCCCTGGTCCGCTTTGCGATTGAGCGACCCGAAAACCTGGCGGTGATGCGCGGTTGGATAGAGAAATGGCTGCCTGTGGCCGAACAGGCCATCGACGCATACTGCCGCGCCTTGCCCGACAGCCCAGAGGCAACGACCACGGCCACCCAGGCCGTTCACGATTTTTTACGATCTCTCGATTTAAACTGACTGCACCGTAAGCATGGCGTTCACCCGAGTCTGTAGCCTTGACGATGTATGGGAGGGCGATATGGTCGCGTATGAGGTTGACGGGCAACCCATTGTCTTAGTCTATCCCAGAGATGGAGAGCTGGTTGCCATTCAGGGCTTCTGTCCACATCAACAGTCCTCCTTAGCCGAGGGCGATTTCGACGGTCACAGGGTCCTCACCTGTAGCGCCCATGTGTGGCAATTCGATGTCACGACGGGCAAGGGTATCAATCCTCAAGACTGCGAACTGGCTCGCTATCCAGTCAAAATCGAGCATGACGAGATCTATGTGGACATCGTTGGCATCGCGCCAAAGCGCGTCGGGGTATGAGCTGCGAGGGCAGATATGGGTGAAAAGACAGGCAATAACAAAGTCGGCCCGGTGCTCAGTGCCGGGGACATTGCCGACGCAGCAATTGACGCAATCTACCAAGATAACCCGGACAAAGACGTGCAGGTTGAAAACCACCACGCTTACATTCGGGTCGAGACCGATACCGAGTGTATCATCAGGCGCGAGACCATGGAGGCCAACCTCGGCCGGCCGTTCCACATGCAGGAGTTGGAGACCGTCCTGAGTTCTTTTGCCGGACAGATCGAAACCAGCGCTCACTATATGCGCTTCTATTTGACGAAGAATCTGTAGGGGAGAGAAGCGAGGGCCTGCGTATGCCGCCTTTTGTTGAAGAATCTGTTGAAGAATCGTTGGCTGAACATTTGACGCGCATCGAACATTATATGCGGGGGTGTGAGTTGCTTGATTTCCCTCGCGAAGCCAGCGCTCTGCGGACCGAACTTGCCGCGTTCATGCGAGCCCACGCCACCGCCGTTGTCCAAGAATGGGTCGGACTGATTGCCCCGACGTTCCCGCTTCCACCCGAGCGCGTCTTGGGCGTCACGCGCGATATGCGGGCGGCCCTCCTGCGGTGGGCTCAGCATATTGAGGATCCCCAGGATACGCAGACTTACGAATACCTGCGCGAACATGCCTGGCAGGGGTTTATATCGCTGTTCCCGGCCTCCCGTTTCCTGGCTAGCCAGATGAAGATTCGCCTCCTGCTCGTGGAACGTTTGCGCCACGCCTATACGAAAAATCGGAAGCAACTCGTTGCGCTGCTGACCCTGCTGGACCAGGAGTTCTCCGAACGGCTGTTGCATATTACGGATTTCTTTGTTGAAGCCCGAGAAGAAGCGCTGCGGGATGAAGAAGAGCGCCATCGTAAGGCGGTTGATTACGCTCCGGCTCCGATCTTTCAGATCAGCGGTCGTGACGGCACGATTCAGCAGGCCAACAGAGAAGCGGAGAAAGTCACCGGCATGTCCCAGGCGGAGCTTGCCGGCCAAGCCATTTGGGACCTTCATCCCCTAGAGGAAAAAGCCCACGTCCGCCGGCTCTATCAGGAGACTTTGAGGCGGGGCTATCTGGGCTGGGAAGAGTTGCGGTTGGTAACGAAAAAAGGCGGGGACGCGGTTCCCGTTTCGGTCTATTTTGGAGCGATCGAGCACCGCGGGGAAAAAACCATCCAGGGGATTTATGTCGATATTTCCGACCGGCGCCAGTTGGAGAGCCAGCTCATCCAGTCCGAAAAAATGGCGGCGATTGGTCAGTTAGCAGCGGGGATTGCCCATGAAATTCGCAATCCCCTCGGCATTATTTTGCATGCCTTATACGATTTGGACCATATTGCCGATACCACCAGCCCGGACTTTCAAGAGGATCTGCATATCGCCAAGGGAGAAATTGCCCGCGCCCAAGAAATCATCACCAATCTGCTTGAGTTCTCGCGCGAGGGCGGGACCGATATGGAAGAGGTTGACCTTGACGATTTGCTGGGGAAAACGCTCCAACTCATGCGCAAGTATCTGGAGACGCATCGGATTCAGGTCACGACCCGTTTTGGCGATGTTGGCCGCTGTCTGACCAACCAGAATGCACTGCGCCAAGTCTTTCTGAACCTCATCACCAATGCGGTCCAGGCCATGCCGCAGGGGGGCGAGTTGCGCTTGCAGACGAGACGGAATGCCCACAATCACATTTCGATTGAATTCAGTGACACCGGGGTCGGGATTCCCGAACACCAGTTGAACAGCATCTTTAATCCCTTTTTTACGACTAAGGAGCCTGGGCAGGGGACCGGCCTCGGCCTCTCGATCGTACATTCGGTGATCAAACGCTACCAGGGAAGCATTGCCGTACACAGCGACGTGAACCAGGGCACGACCTTCCTCATTGAGCTTCCCTGCCCGTGTGCGGATGACGCCCCTGCGCTGGAAGTGCCCCCGACTGCAACAACCCGGCCGTCCGTTTCCTAAACGACGCGATTGGGACTTCCATCATGCGTGGACATCTGCTCCTGGTCGAAGACGAAGCGAATATGGCCAAGATGCAGGCCAGGATTCTGCAACGCCACGGCTATACGGTAGAAGCCGCCGGTCATGGTCAAGATGCCCTCCGGTTGCTGGGCCAGACCAACTTTGACGTCGTCATTACTGACCTCAAGATGCCGGTCATGGATGGGATGCAACTCCTGTCCGTAATGCGGACGCGCGCCTATGAATGTCCGGTCATTGTCCTGACCGGATACGGTACAATCGAGAGCGCGGTTGCCGCCATGCAGTCCGGGGCGGCGGACTATCTGACCAAACCCTGCAACCCGGATGAACTGCTGCTGAAGGTCGAGAAGCTGGTTGAAACCCGCCGTCTCCGCCAGGAGGTCTCGCAACTCCGTCACGAAGTCCGGCGCTATAAGCGTTTTGGTGAACTTATCGGACACAGTGCGGCTATGCGTCACCTCTATGCGACCATTGGTTCGATCAGCGGCAATAAAAGTACGGTACTCATTACCGGAGAGAGTGGAACGGGCAAAGAGCTTGTGGCTCGCACCATCCATCTCAAAGGGCCGTGGGCCGATCAGCCCTTTCTCGCCCTCAACTGTGGTGCCATGTCTGAGACGCTGCTTGACAGCCAACTGTTTGGCCATAAGCGGGGCGCCTTTACTGGAGCCATTGCGGATCACGACGGTGTGTTCCAGGCGGCCAGCGGCGGTACCCTGTTCCTGGACGAGGTGGCAGAAATTCCACTGCCGCTCCAGGTCAAATTTCTGCGCGCCGTTCAAGAGCGGGAAGTGACGCCGTTGGGGGCCAGCCGCCCCATCAAGGTCGGTGTCCGCATCATCGCGGCGAGCAACACCAATCTCGAACAGGCGGTTGCCACGGGAACGTTTCGGAAAGATTTATTTTATCGCCTGAATGTAGTCCCCATCCATCTCCCACCGCTCAAGGAACGGCGGGATGACATCCCTCTACTGGTCGATCATCTCGTGGCCGTGTTCAGCGCGGCCTATAAGGTTCAGCCCAAACGCTTGACGGCCGAGGCGCTGGACAAGCTGGTCGCGTATGCGTGGCCGGGCAATGTGCGTGAGCTGCAAAATGTGATTGAGCGTCTGTTCGCCCTGCACCACGGGCAAGAGATTGCCGCTGCCGATCTGCCAGCCCCTATCAGCGGATTTACTCAGGCCGACCCACACTTTGATGTGTGGGCGGACTTCCCTTCCCTGGCGTCTATGGAGCGCTCGCTTATCACGGAGGCTCTACGTCGGGGGCACGGCAACAAAAACGAGGCTGCCCGTCTGCTCAAGATTGATCGCCAGCGCCTGTATCGGAAGATGGAGAAGTATCGGCTCGATAGCGGCGACTGAGCCGCCGTCCTCCTGTGATCGGGTTCACCCGACGCACGGATTTGAGAGAAGACATACGGTCCGGGTCACCTTTGACCCGGCGGGCAGGCCCTTGCAGAGAGCCTGAGCGAATTTTGCTTCCAGCACACGTGCATCGATATGAGAAGGAATGGTCACTTCTGCCCCGATCCGACCAAACGCCAGCGTTACTCTCATCGGGTTCGCTCCTTCCTAGCGATTATCCCCGAACGCGGCGTCACGCTCCTTGGCGCGCTTGGACCCGGAGAAGGTATCCTCGCCTTTTTCCAGCCGATACATGCGGGTGAGGGCATACGACTGAAACGCGCCGGTGACGCCGGTCCGAAAGCCGGCCTCGTCCTGCATCTGGTTCATCGAGAATTTGGCAATACGCAGCGCATAGGCATCCTGCAGGGCAATCCGCTGAGCAAGCTCCATGGTCTTCGCTTCGAGTTGGTCGCGTGGCACCACTTCGTTGACCAGCCCCAGCCGTTCGGCCTCCGCGGCCGTGATCCAGTCGCCCGTAAAGAGGTACTGCTTGGCCTTACGAAAGCCGATGTCCCAGGCCAGGCTGGCATACTGGACATGAGCGCCTGCCCAGCGCACCGTACGATCACAAAACTTGGCATCGTCCGCAGCAATAATGAGATCGCAGGCCGAGGCCAACATCAGCCCGCCCATAATGCAGTAGCCCTGGACCTGGGCAATGGTCGGTTTGGGGCAATCCCGCCAGCGCAGGGTGCAGTCGAGATAGAGATCCCGTCCGCGTTTATATTCGCCCGGCATGCCCTTCGGATAGGGGCGTTTTTTCCAGTCTGCCCGCTCTTGCGGGGTACCGATGTCATGGCCGGCGGAAAAATGCTTGCCCGCCCCGGCCACGATAATGACTTTGACCGACTCGTCTTCCGTGGCGGCGGCCAAGGCCTGATCAAACTCTTCCAGCATCAAGCGGCTCTGGGCATTGAGTGCCTCGGGTCGATTGACGGTGATGGTCAAGACTGCCTCGTCCTGTTTCTTGGTCAGGGTTTCATAGCTCATGGGTCTCTCCTTGGTTTACGGCAGGTCGCTTTGCAGCCCGCCCCCAGAGCCTGCCGCTATCCTGGGGCCTTACGATCTGACGGCCAATTCTTCTTCTGCTTCTTTGCGGGCACGTCTCCCCAAATAGCCCCCGTGGTGGAACTTGGCGTAATCGGCTTTGGTAAAGCGTTTACGGGTCATGAGGACCAGGGTCAAGGCATCGCCCAGGGCCAGGATGGCCGTGGTACTGGCTGAGGGCGTCAGGCCGATCGGACAGGGTTCTTTAATGGCCCCGACGCTGAGGACGAGGTCGCTCTTCCGGGCAATTGGCGAGCGCGGATGACCGGTCACAGCGATGAGTGGTATGTCATATAACTGTTTGGTCCGGTGGATGGTTTCCAAGACCTCACGCGTTCTGCCGCTATTGGAAAACGTCATGATAACGTCGTTTTCGCTGATGAGTCCGAGGTCGCCGTGAGCCGCCTCGCCAGGGTGCAGAAAACAGGCTGGCGTACCTGTTGAAGACAGCGTGGTCGCAATCTTCATGGCAATAATCCCGACTTTTCCCATGCCGGTGAGAATCACTTTGCCGCGACAGCTCTCCAGCATGTCCACGGCACGCAGAAAATCGTTGTTGAGACGAATAGAGCGGATTGCCTCGGCTTCGGCCTCAAGAACGGCTCGGGCATGCGTCAGCTCATCCGGGTGTTTGGTGTGGGCTGTGCGGTCTTTTGACATGGATAGTCCTTCACGGCTCGGTCTGGCTGTCCGCTTTTAGCAGTTTGCGAGCGGAGTAAAAGTCCCCTGCCAGCCTCCACGGGAATCAGCCTGTCGGAAAGCGTCTCGCCGATTGCACTCAGCGTTGCCAGCGCGCGCGCCGGCCGCGGGATTGGGCTGTGCGTGCAGTCTGCGCCGCGGGCTTTTTCCGGCGGTTCCTCGCGGCCGGTTGCCGGGCGGTCGATACAGGAGTATCCGCCGTAGTGTGTGGTGAGGCGACTGCTTCGCCAGGCAGACCCAGGGCGCGCCGTTCCAAATCCTGCATGCGGTCCCGGAGTTCTGCCGCCTGTTCAAAATCCAGAGCCGCGGCCGCGGCCTTCATTTCCTTGCGGGTCTGCTCGATCAGCTTGGGCAGGTCTCGGGCGGCAATATATTCTGCGCTGTCCTCAGAAACGATGGGGACCGTCACATGGTCGGCTTCATAGACCTTCACCAGGGGCGATGACAGGGCCTTGCGGATACTCTCGGGGGTGATGCCGTGCCGCTTATTATACTTGGACTGGACGCGCCGCCGCCGCAGGGTTTCATCAATGGCCCGCTGCATCGAATCGGTTATTTTGTCGGCGTACAGCAGGACGGTCCCATTCACATTCCGAGCGGCGCGGCCAATGGTCTGGATCAGGGACCGCTCGGAGCGCAGATAGCCCTCTTTGTCCGCATCGAGAATGGCCACCAGAGAGACCTCGGGAATATCGAGCCCCTCGCGCAGGAGGTTGATGCCGATCAGGACATCGAAGCTGCCCTGGCGGAGCGCGCGAATAATTTCGACGCGCTCAAGCGTGTCGATATCCGAGTGGAGATAGCGCACTCGGACGCCGATTTCCTGATAGTAATCGGTCAGGTCTTCAGCCAACCGTTTGGTCAGGGTAGTGGCCAGCACCCGCTCGCCTTTTTCAGTCCGCAGCCGGATTTCTTCCAGCAGGTCGTCCACCTGCTCCCCGGCCGGTCGGACCGCAATTTCGGGGTCCAGCAGGCCGGTGGGACGAATGAGCTGTTCCACAATACGGCCTTTGCTCTGTTCGCGCTCATATTCACCCGGCGTCGCCGAGACGTAGATCGTCTGGCCGGCGCGCCGCTCGAATTCATGAAAGCTGAGGGGGCGGTTATCCAGGGCGGAGGGCAGCCGAAAGCCATACTCCACCAGGGTGGTCTTGCGCGAGCGGTCGCCGCGATACATGCCGCCAATCTGGGGGACGGTGACATGGCTTTCATCGATGAAGACCAGGTAGTCGTCAGGGAAATAGTTGAGCAGCGTATGGGGCGGTTCGCCCGGCTGCCGGCCATCCAGATGGCGCGAGTAATTCTCGATGCCCGGACAAAAGCCCATTTCGCGTAAGAGTGCGAGATCGTACAGGGTGCGCTGCTCCAGGCGTTGGCTTTCGAGGAGTTTGTCTTCCTGTTGCAACTCTGTGAGCCGCTCTGCCAGCTCCTCTTGGATGGCCTGTGTGGCGCGCTTCAGCCGGCCGGAGGTGGTGACGTAGTGGCTGGCCGGGTAAATGGCGATTTTATCCAGCCGCCGCAGCACCTTGCCCCTGAGCGGGTCGATCTCGGCAATCGCATCAATCGTATCGCCAAAGAACTCGATCCGTACCGCCCGGCTCTCCTCATAGGCCGGAAAGACCTCGACCACATCGCCCCGAACCCGAAACGTGCCGCGATGAAAATCAAAATCGTTGCGCTGATACTGAATATCGACTAGCTTGCGGAGCAGGGCGTCGCGGTCCACCTCGCTGCCTTCTTCGACAAAGAGGATGAGATCAAAATACGATTCGGGCGACCCAAGTCCATAGATACACGAGACGCTGGCGACGATAATCGTATCGCGCCGCTCTAACAGTGCCTTGGTTGCGGAGTGGCGCATCTTATCGATTTCTTCGTTAATCGAGGCGTCTTTCTCCACATAGGTATCGCTCTGGGGGACGTAGGCTTCGGGCTGGTAGTAATCGTAATAACTGACGAAGTAGCGCACCGCATTGTCGGGGAAGAGTTCCTTAAATTCATTATAGAGCTGGGCTGCCAGGGTTTTATTGGGCGCCATCACCAGCGCCGGCCGGTTCAGCCGCGCAATGACATGTGCCATGGAAAAGGTTTTGCCCGAGCCGGTCACGCCCAGCAAAACCTGCCGATCCAGACCATTTTGCAAGCCTTGGGTGAGTTGATCAATTGCCTGGGGCTGGTCACCCTGGGGCTGAAAGTCCGAGACGAGTTTGAAGGCGGCGTGGGCGGACATGTTGGTGCATCATAGCAAGGAAGTACGGGAGGGTCAGCCCTGGAAGCGAACGAACAGGCGGTCCCGTTGCAATCATCGCATGGTTGTGGCTCACTACAATCATTATCCTAACGTAGTGAAGGAGGACGGTATGATCCAGCAGTGGTGGAAAATCACACGAACAACGCTGAGCCTGCTTGCACTCGGAGCGGTGACGGTCACGCCCACGGCCTGGGCCGACCAGCACGCCGAGGAAGAGGCCGCCGCGGTACGGAAATTTACGGTTGTCAATGTGTTATACGAAGGCGACAAGATGTTTGTTCCCTCCGTGCTGGTTGCCGAGCAGGGCGACACGGTCCGAATCAAGGTGGTGAATAAAATTCCCGGCGAGCCGCCCAACCACGGCTTTGCCATTCCGGCCTTTGACGTCGAAGAGGTGGTCAACAGCGGCGAGACCAAGACAGTCGAGTTTGTGGCCGACAAAACCGGTCTGTTCGACGTGAAGTGCCAGCTCCACCCTGCCCACCTCTCTGCCCAACTGATCGTGCATGCGGGGGGGAAGAAGGAATAACGATCTGTTTGACCGCTGCTCCAGAGGCGGCCCTGTGGGCTGATGCCTTGGAGCAGCGCCGTTTTGTTTTACGAGGTCCCGTCCACTAACGGGACAAAGCGGACCAGCCCCAGGTTTTCCTCGACAATCCGGCCGTTCCGTTTGCGGAGCCTCAGCAGGTGTTGCTCCTCGCCCCGGACGACTGGCAGCACCAGCCGGCCACCCTCGGCGAGTTGTTCAAGAAGTGCGGGAGGGATACGCGGGGCTGCGGCGGTGACGATAATCGCGTCATAGGGGCTGTCTTTTTCCCAGCCAAGGTTCCCGTCGCCGAGCAGAACCGTCACATTGTCGTAGCCGAGCTGGGCGAGCAGCTCACGCGCGGAGGACATCAGCTCGGGCACAATCTCAATGGAATACACCTGTTCTGCCAGTAGGCTCAAAACCGCGGCCTGATAGCCGGAGCCCGTGCCGATTTCCAATACGCGCTCATCACCGTTGAGTTCCAGCCGCTCGCTCATGAGCGCCACGATGTAGGGCTGGGAGATGGTCTGTCCCTGGCCAATGGGTAGCGGGCTGTCGTCGTACGCCTGGTTCCGGTAGGCGGGCGGGATAAACAGATGCCGCGGGACCGTGGTGAGCGCGTGTAAGACGCGTTCATCCTGGATGCCTCGTTTCCGTATCTGTTCAGTCACCATGCGACTTCGAGCGGCTGTGTAAGCCACGTCTGTTTGGTCCGTGTCACGATTGGTCGTACAGCCCGTGTTCATAGACAGACCGCATCCCAGCCAGCATAAGATAGGTAGTAGCCTGATGACAGCGTTGTGGGGTTTTATTTTTCTTCTCTCTGTTTTGCCCATGAGGAGAGATTCAGCCCTGATTGCGCCAGGCAAAGACGCCGGCTAGCAGCGTCGCGCTGAGCGCCGGCCCCCAACCAGCCAGGGTGGGAGACAGGCTGCCGCCATAGCCGAGTGAGGCGCACACTCCGGTCAACAGGACATAGCCGACGCCAAGGATGCTACTCACCAGTAGGGTCACGGCCGGGCCCGGAAACGGCGGGCCGTGCAGAGCAAAGAACAGCACGATGGCCGGTAGCAGGATGCAGGCCAGGGGCGCGGCGTATTTGACGTTGAGGTCAACACGATAGGTGGTGACGTCGTAGCCGGCCATTTCTGTCCCGATAATTTCCTGGGCCAACTGCCAGACGCTCAGGTGCATGGTGTCAAGCTGTATATCAGGGGCCTCCCCTAACTGGATAAGCGGCTCGGCCGGCTCGCGCTGGAGGCCGTTTTCCGAGATGCGAATTCGCACCGGATCATCCAGTTCCCACATTCCATCACCGATGTGCCTGGCCCGGCGCGCGTCGGTGCGGCTGAGGGGTAAGCCCTGGTCTCCAAGTTCGTAGATCGACAGGTCGGTAGCTTCTTCCAGAGCCGGGTCGAGTCGGTTTGCCTGGGACACGTGGCTGCCGGCCCGGTACCAGACTATTTTCTGTAACACGCCGGTGGGGAGGGCGCGATCCTTGATTTCCGTCTCTTTGAGACGGTCGGCCAGGGCGTTCGAGCGCGGCACGATAGATTCATTCAAGACAAAGGAGAGGGGCGTGACGAGGCCGGCAAACAGGAGGATGCAGGACAGCGTGCGGGTGGCTGAAATCCCGCACGTACGCATGCCAATCAGTTCCCGGTGGAAAGACAGGATGCTGACGGTCAGGGCGGTGGCCAGCAGGAGGGCCATGGGAACGATCCGTGAGGCCAGTAGGGGGGTGCGGGCGCTATAGAAGCGGAGGGCTTCGGCCGGCGTGGCGTTGTGACGGGCAAACCACTCGAGGCGTTCCAGAATATCAACCAGAAGATAGCCCACGAACAAAAAGCCGAAAGCCAAGCCCAGCATGAGGAGATAGTGCTGCAGCACGTAGCGTGGCAGGAGGATCTGTCGCGTTTGGAGAGCCGTTGGAGACGCTGCCTGGGCGGGGTCCTGGATCGGTTGTCCCGCAGGAGTGGGCCGTCTCACCCAGGGCCGGTCTTGTAGCCAGAGGAGGAGAGCGGCGAGCCCGCCAACAAGAATATTGGGCAGCCAGACTCCTAGCCCGACCGTCACCGCGCCCGCCTGGACAAGTCCGTCGCCGAGTTGCGTCAAACCGTAATACACCACGCTAAGAACCAGTCCGAGGACGCCGCCCGACGCGCGTGAGAAGCGTGGTCCCAGACAGGCGAGGGGCAGGGCTAACAGGCTGAAGACGAGACCGGCCGCGGGGGCTGCAAAACGACGATGCAGTTCGGTGCGAGCGCGGCGTGCTTCTGGACCCTCTCCTGCTCCGGCTGTTTCTCCCACGTGGTCAATGAGAGCCTGCAACGAGAGACGGGTGAGCGGCTGGACGGGCCAGGCCTCGGTGCTCTGTGGTTCCCGGATCACGGTCTCAAAGATCTGGAAGCGGGTCTCCCCGCCGCCTTCCTGGGGAGAGAGAAGAATAACGCCATCGTATAAAACCAGCCGAGCGGTTCCATGTGCCAGGGGCTGCACACTCCCGCGTTCGGCAAAAAGCGTCTGCCCGGCAAAATAGTCCTGCCCCGTATCAGACACCCACAACAGCACGCCGCGCAGGGTATCGCCACGCGCTGAAATCTCTCGGGCGACCATGCGGGTATCACCGAACTCATGCACGCTGCCGGGACGAAGCGCCACGCCGGGATTCTGCTGGATCATACTGCGTAACGCGTCGTCCAGTGAGCGGAGGGCGGCCGGTGCGGTAAACAGAGAAAAGCCGAGCCCAAAGAGCGTCATGGCCGTGGCAAAGCCCAGAATCGGCAGAACCAAATGCCGACGGGCCAGACCGGCAGCCTCAATGGCAAGCAACTCCCGGTCAGACCGGAGACGGCCCAGCCCGACCAGGGTGCCCACGAGTACGGCGAAGGGCAGGGTACGAGAGAGGAGAGGGATCAACTCGTAAAAGGCGATCCAACCTACCGCAGCAGGGCCCAGACCCCGATTGATCACCAGGTCAGAGAAGCCGAGCAGGTCTTTTGTCAGTACCAGTGCGGTCAGCCCGAACAAGGCCCACAGGGTTGGTGCAAACAATTCGGCGACAATATAAAAGCCGAGTGGTTGGCCGAGTCGGCGCTGGGAGAAAGAAGGGAGGGCGCGCATTGCTGGAAGTCCATCTTTGGTTGCCGATAGCCTTATCCTGCTTGATTCGTTGCTGGTTTTCTCTTATACCGGGCAGAACAATTCGGCTACTGTGTAATAATCCATGAAGGCTATTATTTTGAGCGCGGGGCAGGGCAAGCGCCTCTTGCCCCTCACCGAAACAACCCCTAAATGCCTGTTACCGGTTGATGGCGGTCGGCCGGCTCTGGAAATCCAACTCCGGACGCTGGCCGCGTGCGGCATTCAACACGCAACGGTTATGGTCGGCTTTGGGGCAGACAAGGTGGAACAGTTTCTCGCCCGCTGTCCGCTGCCGGAGATCGAAGTGACCAGCCGCTTTAATCCTTTTTTTGCGATCTCGAACAATCTGGCCACGTGCTGGACTGCCATCCCGGAGATGACCGAGGATTTTATTCTGCTGAACGGCGATACCTTGTTTGAGCCGGCGGTGTTAGAGCGTCTCCTGCTCGCTCCGTCGGCCGCAGTCAGTCTGGCGATTGATCGCAAGCCCAGCTATGACGACGATGACATGAAAGTCTCGATTCGGCGTGAGCGCACCCTGGCCGCGGTGGGGAAGAACCTGTCACCGGCCGTCGTGCATGGCGAATCCATCGGGCTGATGACGTTTCGGGCCACTGGCGTGCACGTCTTTCGGGTTGCTTTGGAGAAAGCCATGCGCGATCCAACCGCACTCCAGCGCTGGTATTTGTCGGTCATTGATTCTATGGCCAACTCATCCATGGTCGAAGTTGCCTCCATCGAAGGTCTGTGGTGGGCCGAGATCGATACGCCGGAAGACTTGGCGGACGTGCGGGCCTATTTTTCCTCTCAACGGACCACGTTCGCCGCTTTTGAAACAGCCGCGCCAGTTGGCGAGCCGTAAGGTGGTCCGGGCCGATCTGCCCGAGCCGAGCACCACCGGGGGCGCGTCCGGCTGAAACCAAGGATGACCGAGGGGCGCGTGTGCCTTGGTGTGCAGGTCTGGAGTGACAACAGGATTGTAGATGGTCGTGATGCGCCCCCGCGCAACGCCCCCTGCGCTCAAGTCGGGGATGAAGAAAGCGAGATGGACCATCTCACAAACTCGCGTGCACAGCCTGTCCCAAGCGTGCGACAATACCTTTCCGCAAAGGGGACTGGAAAAAAGCGTTCCAGGCGTTTCGGCCCATACCGGCTCGGGCCGCCCAGCACGTTTGTAGCCATTTCTCACTTACTGCGCGGGCGAATGCCCGCTCGGAGTACCGCCGGACCCGTCGGTTGGCCGCTGTCAGTCCGAGCAACCACGCCTCGGCCCAATCAAGGTATGCGCGGTCTGGGACAAAGCGGAATTTTCGCATGCGCGACAGCATGAGATGGGCGCGCAAATCTTTCTCCATACAAGGCACACCTAAATTCGTAAGCTGGCGTCGCATGATTTCTGCTTTTTTGGTGTTCCCGAATTCCTGAGTGCGGACGGTGATCTGGCCAGGATGGACGCGGGCGTACGTCAAGACCCGCGGAAGATTGGCCATCTTGTGGCGCGCGGCAAGCCGCACGTGGAGGTCATAATCCTGACAGCGGGCAAAGCCGTTCCGGTATCCGTACTCCCGCAGCGTGGCGGTCCGGCCCATGATGGTGGTATTGGTCAGGCTACAGCGAAACAAGAGTTGCGCGTGGATATCCGCTGAGTAGGTCGGCTGACGTTTGATCTTTCTCAGCACGCGCCCGTGCTCGTCCATATCTTGCTTCCAGCCGCCAACTTGGACGCAGTCCGGGTGGCGGTCGAGAAAGGCCGCCTGTTTTTGGAGCCGACCCGGGCGGGCCGCGTCGTCACTGTCGAGCAAGGCGATGTATTCGCCGCGCGCCAGTTCGAGCCCGCGGTTGCGCGTACGAGGAATCCCGAGGTTGCGCTCGTTACAGACGACGCGAACGCGAGGGTCGTCATAAGAGCGGAGCACTTCGACACTGCGGTCGGTCGAACCGTCGTCGATCAGCAGGAGCTCAAAATCTCGAAAGCTCTGTGCCAGTACGCTGTCAATGGCCGCGCCGACGTAGGCTTCCCGGTTATAGATCGGAATAAAGACGGTGACTTTGGGTGGATCGTGTGGCGTCATAGCCGTGTGGAGGACTGACTTGCTTTGTGTCTCCCATCTTGGATATACAACACGCGTCTTCTCAGGAATACTAAGCGCAGGGCGTCTCTCGTGCAACAGCAGATTGTCTACTGGCTGAGCCGTATGCTAATGCGTTTCCCTACCCTCTGTGGCCTCTGCTTACGTAAAGCAAAAAGCCTGCATTTTGTAACCATAAACGGACAGCGCTTCAAGCGGCTACAGTTTGCCGACTCGGCGATTGCCAGAGATATAGAACGCAATCTTGAAGTCTTCCAGGCTGACGATCTCTTTCCGCGATTAGCCACCTGCTACGAACATGAGATTTGGGTTGACTTTATTGAGGGGGAGCGGCCCAGGCAGGCGACAGAGCAGGTCGTGCGTCAGGTCGCCGCATTCTATACGACCATTTACACCAAACATCCAACGCTGACAGACACCACTCAGACGGCCTTTCCTACCCGTCTTGCCCAAGACCTGCGTTTTTTACATCAGGTGGGTGTCCTGTCCGACCCCCTGTACGCACAGCTTCAGCGCGTCATTGAGCAACTCGCGCCACCCCGGGTCTGGACAGGATTTGACTACACCGACCCGGTGCTCAAGAATTTCATTCTCAGCCACGAGAACGGCAGGCTCTACGCTATTGACGTTGAAGGGATTGCTGACAACCAGTTGATCGGAATGGGCACGATCAAGGCGAGCGTGCGCTGGCTTGGGGAGTTCCGCCCACTTTTTTACACACACCTTGCCAAACTCGGTGCTCCTGACTTTCAGTCCTATTTGCCGTTTGTGGAGCTGTGTTTTCTGGCCAAATGGACTAAGCGGAATTTCTTTGAAGGAAAAAAGAAGAAGATCGATCCAGGGTTGTTTGAGCGGTTTTGCAAGAGATGTTGATCTTCTCGCTAGCTTCCCACTCCTGAACGATGACGGCATTGGGGGGACAAAGCGCCGCCGGGGGATATCCCTCACCCAACGTCAACGCCGTACTCTTTCAGCAAGGTGCGGCTGATCAGGACATTTTGGATTTCCGTTGCGCCGTCCGTATAGTGGGTCATCTTGGCCATGGCCAGGTGCCGACCAAATGGGTAGTTGGTGCGTAAACCTTCTGCGCCCATGACCTGCATACACTGTGAGATACCGCTAAAGGCCACGCGGCTGGCGAATTTCTTGGCATGGGCGGCCTCCACAACGGCGCTCTCTCCCCGGTCCAGGGACAGCGCGGCACGATAGGTCAGCAGACGGGCAGCCTCAAGCTCTGTGGCCACATCCGCGAGTTCCCATTGCAGACCCTGAAAATCCAGAATTGGCTTGCCAAAGGCGTATCGCTTTGCTCCATACGCCAAAGCGGTTCTGAGGCTGGCCTGCAACATGCCGCAACAGCCCGCACCAACAAACGTCCGCGCCATATTGATGCCCCGCATGGCGGCCTTGAATCCATCCCCTGGAGCGAACAATAGATCGGTCTTGGGAACCGGGCAGTTGGTCAGCCTGAGCCCCGTGACTCCCAGCACCTGTCCGCCCAGCATGGTGTACTGAGGAGTACGGTCAAGACCCGGGGTATCGCCGGCCAGCAGAAAGCCGGCAATACCGCGCCAGCCCAAGGCTGGGTCAGTTTGCGCATACACGCCAAACACATCCGCACTGACACCATTTGTGACCCAGGCTTTCTCCCCGCTCAGCCGCCAGCCGTCAGGCGCTTGCTCGGCCCGTGTGGTGATTGCCGCGGCATCACTGCCGGCACCGGGCTCCGTCAGGCAAAACGCCCCGATTCTTTCTCCTGCCAACATGGGTGGAACGTAGCGTGCGATTTGATCCGGGCTGCCGTTGCGCGCAATGGTGTTGAGCATATTGTTGTGAACCCATAGACCAAAGGTAAAGGCAAAGCACGCACCGGCCAGCTCCTCCAACACCTTGGCAGCCGCCAGGAAACTGGCGCCCTGTCCCCCGATTGACGTGGGCGCTAGCACGCCGGTCAGGCCCACGGCCGCCGCCTCTCGGAAAACAGCGTATGGTACTGTTCGATTGAGATCCCACTCTGCGGCAAAAGGCGTAATCTTCTCAATCGCAAATGTCCGCGCCATCTCAACCAATTGCGTTTCTTCGGCGCTTAACTCATAGTCCATGGCTGTCCTCGTATGCGCTCCAGCCGGCGGGACCTCTCAACGCTCTGTAAGCGGGTGAGGGCCGGCTACCATTTTTCTCCGAACGGACGTAACTCGACCAGAAACGACCAGGCCGACTTGGGCTGATGGGCAGTCTGAAAAACCGTTTCCGCTAAATCTTCTGGTTGGGAAAAGAAATCCTTGGGCTTGTCGGGGAGGCGCCGCCGGGCAAACGGCATATCGATCATGGCATCGACCACAATATAGGCCACATGAATTCCGTTTGGCCCCAACTCGCGGGCTAGGCTTTCGGCCAGGATACGTTGCCCGGCTTTGGTAGGCGACCAGCCGACAAAATTCGGCGTGCCCCGTTGCGCACCCGTATTCCCGGTGACCATGAGCGCACCAGAGCCGCGCGCGACCATCGCCGGAGCCAGCTCCTGGGCCAGGATCAAGAGGCCAGCGGTATTTATGCGAAAATTGAGGTTGAAGTCCTCCATACTGATGTCGCGATAGTGTCCCAAGGTCGCCCGCGCTGCGTTATACACGACAACCTCCGGGAGGCCGTGCTCGGCGACAATGTGGTTGAGCGTCTGGCGGAATGCCCCTTCGTCGGCGATATCAACGGGAAATCCCGCACTCCCCTGGATTTCAGCAGCCCAGGACGCCAGCCGGCCGGCATGCCGGGCAATCATCGACACCCGGTAGCCACCGGCCGCAAAGCGTCGCACACAGCCCATACCCAAACCGGGTCCAACGCCGACAACTAAACAATGCGGGGAGGCAGTCATAATAAATTTCTCCTACGGTTCGAAAAGCAGGGAGACATTATTTCTGGCGGGCTCTGCCGGTGCAAGGCTGCACCGAAGACTCCGCTTAATATCCCTTCGCCTTCCAGCCAAAAATTCGTCTTATACGTTCGACCGGTCCAAAGCGACTGACCACCACAATAAAGACCTTGCGCAGCCGGTCTTCCGGGCACTGAAGCGGCCGCATAGCGTGCCAGGAACTGCCGTTACGGGCGAAGAGCAGGCTGGCATTGCCGATGGTGTGTGAGACGGAGACGCTATCAAAGGCCTCTATCTCTGGTGCGGAGTTGCGCGGGAAGCGATCCCCGTCGTCGAGGAGCAAAGTTTGTCCCCCCCAGGCCGGGTCCCAATCCTGTTCGGTATTGAAGTAAAAAATATGCGAACCCAGTTTATCCTTGGCGTCGCAGTGCGGCGAGATGGAACAGCCGTGCGGGGTGTAGTGCCAGTGAAAGCGTAAGACAAAAGCGCACGTGCCGAGTAAGCGGCTGAGAAAATTCCGGTAGGTCGGACCACGCAGCTCGGCAATAAAATCCTTCCAGACTTGGGCTACCGATAGGGCGTCGTGGTAGGCCAATAAAAAGCGATCATGGCTACGCTGGCCGTGGGCGCGCGGTCTGCCAAAGCTGGGCGTGAACTGCTCTTGCGCGGGTAGATGTTCCAGAAGGGTGTGATAGCCCTCTGGGGTGAGCAATCCTTGCGGGTTGACCCAGGGATAGGGGCGGGCGGTGCGGAACGTCTGCGCGTCGATAGCGTCCAGCCGGTCGTAATCAAGGTACGGCATAACGGCTTACCCCGGCCCGTCTGCCGTGCGCTGAACCGTGCCGGCGAGTTTGGCTTTGACCCAATGCCACGCCCGGGATTGCCGGCGGACGTCGTAGCGGCGCAGCGGGTTCGCATCACGGTCGAACTCGTACACGAACGGCGCGCCGGTCAGTGGCCGTTTGACGCGCGGGATGTCGGGTTCGGGCACCCCATCGAGCCAGGTCGTCAGGGCGCGCAGGCTGTTACCGTGCGCGACGACCAATACCCGCCGGCCGGCCCTGATGGCCGGAACCAGGGCGTCGCGCCAATAGGGTAGCACGCGTGCCCTGACGTCACGAAGGCTCTCGGTCAGCGGCTCTCGATTGTCGGGCCCGGCGTCCCGCGGGTCCATATCGACCAGATCGTCGCCGATCCCTCGGGCTGGCGGTGCAATCTCGAAGTGTTGTTGCCATATCGTGACCTGGCGGTGTCCGTAGCGTCGGGCGACATCGGCGCGGCTCATACCCTGCAGGGCGCCGTAATGCCGTTCGTTGAGCCGCCAGCTTGTCTGCACCGGGATGGACAGTGCCAGGGCGTCCAGCACAATGCTGAGGGTGTCTATGGAACGCCGCAGCGCCGAACTAAAGGCGATGTCGAACGAGAAATCGTGCGCCTGGAGCAAGTCGGCCGCGGCGCGTGTCTGCTCGCGGCCATGTGGACTCAGTGGGACGTCGGCCCAACCCGTAAAACGGCGCGCCTCATTCCAGACGCTGTGACCGTGGCGCAGAAAGACGACCGGCGTCATGGCTGCACGCGGAACGGGAGCAGGCCGCGGACTTGCTCCGTCACCCTGTCGAGTTCCCGCAGGGCCGGCCGCGGCCGGAGTTCGAGTGGATTGTTGTTCGAGGCACCGGCGTCCGGAAAAAACGCAGCGCTGCCCCGTTCGATCAACGCGAGGTGAAGCGCGTTCAGGTCACGCCGCGGCTGGACGATGCCGCGTTCGATCAGCCGCCCGCACACATACGCCAGGCCGCGTTGTGGCCGCGGGCGACCCCGTTTGTTTCTCTGCTGGGATTGGGCGCGCCTGAGGATCCGGTCTTTAGCCCGCTCCAGGACACCGGCCGACCGCTCCGCGAGGGGATAAATATACACGGGCTTTTCTGTTGCCACGGCTTCGGCCAGCATGGATTCGCTCTCGCCTGTCACGATCAGGAGGTCGGCCAGCGCCAGATAGCCCAGGTAAGGGTTGTCGGCCCGGTCTGGTCGCCACGCATACACTGAGTGCCGCAGCCCCAGGCTAGCTGCCAGCGCCTCAGCCGCGGCATGGCCGGTTCGGCGGCTGGTCGTGGCGAACACTGTACCGTGGAGGCGTTCGGCGAAGGCCCGGACCTCGGCGCCAAGCCGGTCGGCTTGGTTGGGGGTCAACTCGTGTCTGGCGGTTGCGCCGCCGACCAGTAGCATGATCCAGGGGCGCGGCGCGGCTTCGACCTGCTCCCGCCACGTGTCGGCTGCGGTTTCAAGCCGTTCGGGATTGACCTGGGTGACCGGAGCGCCGGTCTCGATACGTCGCGGGTGGGGTGGGAGACGGAAATGCTCGCAAACGACACTGATGTCGGTCGGCGCGACTGGTCGGCTGCCAATGCGGCCCAACAACACGAGATGGGTTCGGCCTTGGCTTTCGTGCTGAATCCAGCGCGCGACCCGACCCGGGCGCCAGCCCGCGACGATCACTAAGTCTGGCCAAGGTGGGCCGAGTACGTCAGACTGGCTGATGTCCAAGCCACGGCGTGTCGCCCGGTCGGTACCGAGCAGGTATTTGTACAGGCCGGTCGGCCCCCGGAAGTGCAGGGTCTTGGTCGTGTACGGCCAGCCGAGGGCATCAGCCAAGCCGCGGGCCTGCGTGGTATGCCCTGGCTTATGCGAGGTCAGTACCCACACGATGGGTTCATGTCCAAGGGCTCCGCCGGCATAGTCGCCGTCCGCACGTTCGCTGTCGGTCGGCGCTTCGAGACGGAGATGCCAGCGCAGCTTCGGGTAACGACGGCTGGTGACGTCCAAATGCGTCCGCCACCAGGGTAGTGGTCGCACCCGGCCCTGGAGACGGGTGCCGTTTGGTAGACGGTGTTCATACGGAACCACGCTGACCGAGACAGACACAAAGCGATGGGCGTAACGAAACAGCTCTTCCAACATCCACGGGACATCCTCGTCAGGAAGAAAATCCAGGGTATCTGTACAGACAACGCCGTCTGCGACTTCGCAGGCGGAAGGGGTTGGGGCGGCAAAGGCCGGATTATAGTGGGATACGAGAGGGTCACGACTACGAGTCAAAGAGGGACTGAAGCCAAAGGAATAATCCAGCAGGGTGCGACTCTGTGTGGTTACTCTGAGTTTTTCTATATGCTTCTGAAAGTCGTTCTTATGACCATTTCGAGTTGCTTGCATCGAGCCAGCCGGCGGGGCGGACTGGGGCGAAGCGTCCCGTATATGAGCACACAACGCTAGGTATTGGGTGCTTGGCCGGTGGACCTGAAATACCTGATAGCCAGCTTCGTTTGCTGCCTGTTCCAGGTCAAGCCAGACCTGTCCGACCGGATTGTGTTGGTAGGCGAAGCGCTGGGGAAATGGCTGCCAGGGCTGGGCATGAATCGTCGTGTAGTGCAACAGCTTGGAACGTTCCGGGTCATACTCATCGTCCCGCGCGTTCCAGTGCGGGTCAAGCTGGCCCCAGAGGCCGGGAACAGCGCGTGCATCGGCCTCTAACCGCTGGCGCCGCTGCCGTTGGGCGGCCTCCAGCGTCCAGGCTGAGGCCATCCGTTCACAATCGATCAACATCACTGAGGTGTCGTGATCGTGAATGGACAGAAAACCAGAGTTGCCCATAGCGGTGTCGAACAGCTCGCCTGGGTCGGCCAGATAAATCTGGTCGGTGTCATTATAGATGGCGCGCCCGCACCCCCCGGCAAAATGCGGAATGGCAAAGCGGTAGTTCGTAAAGCCTGTCAGCCAGCCTCGACGGTCAAAACCGGCTAGGTCTTTCATCAGGTATAATTCATAGACGCGCGCCGGGTCGCGGACCCGTTCAATCGACCAGACGAAGACCCGCTCGGCCCGATACTGGTCCGGTTCCGTGCCAACGAAGATGCGGACCGGCGGCCGCCCGCTCGGAGTCCTCCCCTCTCGAACACCAAGGACGACACGTTCGAGCTGGGTGCGAGTGCCCGGCCTGGCATACGGCTCTGCCCGCAGCATTGAAACTATTCTCTTGCGTAGTGTTGTCGAAAAACCTGAAGCGCCCATGGCCTGACAATCCCGCATCTTACGCAATTTTCTGTACGCGATGAGGCGGGGCGGCCGTGTCAACCGGTCTGATATGGCCGCCCTCTAATCGGTAGACATGGTCAGCAATATCCAACAGGGCCGGTTGGTGAGAAATCGCCAGAATCGTCATTGTTCCGCGCAGTCGCTGAACGGTCTGGCAAATAGCGGCCTCGCTCTCGGGGTCAAGCGCGGTGGTTGCTTCATCCAAAATGAGGAGTTGAGGCGCATGCACCAGGGCGCGGGCAATGGCAATCCGCTGCCGCTGGCCACCGGACAAGCGGGCGCCCCGCTCTCCGACCCGCGTTAATATTCCATCCGGCAAGCTTTGCACAAACTCCCAGGCCTCGGCGGCGCGTAAAGCCGCTTTTACGTCCGTTTCTGTCAGCGCCGTATCGCCCAGTGTCACGTTGGCAACGATACTCTCGTGGAGCAGCAGCATTTCCTGGGGGACATAGCCGATGGCCTGCCGCCAGGCTGTGAGATCAATTGCGGTGAGCGGCACCCCATCAATAGAGACTACGCCACTCCGGGGCTGGAGCAAACCGGCAATCAGGTCAACCGTAGACGTTTTCCCCGTTCCCGAAGGGCCGATAAGGAGTGTCACCTCTCCTGCCGGAATGGTGCACGAGGCCCGTTCAAGTATGGGTCTCTCGGCATAGGCGAAGCTGACTTCTTGCAGGGCGATGCCCTGGGTAAGTCGAGGTTGGCGGGTACCGGTATTGATTTCCCGCGCAGCCTCTGACTGCCGGAGGGTGTTTTGCAGGGACCAATAAGCGCTTTCCTGGACGGCCATGCGTTGGTACTGGCGTTGGGTCTTGTTCAGGCTGCTCAAGGTCCGGCCAAACAGGATGACGAGCATAATGACCGCGTCAAGAGATAACGCCCAGCGCGTTAAGGCGATATACAGTCCTCCGACCAGACAGGCGATCAGCAGGGGGTCCTGCAGGGCGCGCAGTGCCTCTTTACTCAAGACTGCGCGCTGGAGCGCACGTTGTAAGCGCTGAGTCCCGCGTTCGAGGAGTGGACCGATCTGGGTCTCACGGGCCATGGCCTTGAGCGGCTTGACCGTGTACAGCACATCGGTCAGTTGGCCGAGCATGCTCTTCAATAGGGCGGTTTGGCGGGCTCCGGCCCGCCGTGCCAGGCGCACGAGGCGATGCAATCCAAAGACGATCACCACACCAAACAGGGCGGCTGCCAGGGTAGCCTGCCAGGATACGGAAATGGCAAGGACGACATAGAGGACGGTTTGGACACTGAAGGCAATAATCGTGACCGCGTACAGATAGGCTTCGGAAGCCCGACTGGCTTCGGTCGCAAACGCATTGGCAAAGCCGCCCACGGGCTGGCGAACATAGTATTCCCAGCGTGCGGCAAGGAGTGAGCGTAACAGGGAGAGCCGCAGGTCGGTAGCGACATGGGCGACCGTATAGCCCACCTGCTTTTGGGCCAGCAGGACAAACGCTGCTTTGAGGACCATCCCACCAATGATGATCAGGCACAGCAGGCCGATACTTGGCTGAAGACCAAAAGTTGCGAGCACCTCACGGCTGGCCTGTTCCAGGCTTGTCGGGGCGGCGTCTGATGACGGCGCTGGACTGTGTGCCCGCGTTGCGAGACCCAAGAGCGGCAAGAGGCTGGAGAAACTGATGCCTTCCGCAAGGGTTGCGAAGATAAGACAGGCGAGCGTGAGGGCACTCCTACCGGGATAGGCGCGGGCAAAGGCAAACAGGAGACGCATAGCCAGAAGAGATGGAGCAAGGAGAGAGAAGAACTATCCCGCTTCTTGTTCCATCTCCTTTCTGTTCCAGCACCGCACCTGGTGCAGTGTGTGTAAACCAAGGGAGACGACCTGCCACACGACGCTCACCACAAAGGCCGCGACCGGGAAGCCCAGCAGCAAACCGACCATAAAGAAGGGAACGTTGATGTTCCGCTGGATCGGACGTTTTCGCACAAGGGGAGCGGGGAGAAGGGAAGGCAGACTCGTCGTTTCAGAGGCAAGCTGAACATAGACCTCTACCGGTTCCAGGCCAGCCCCACGCAGCGTATGGAGCTGTCGTTCGAGTAGCGTCATTTCGAAAATTCGGAGCTCGCTCCTCGGATTTGTTGCGTCAATCCAAATATGCACCTTGATTCTCCAGATGCCCAGGATTATGAGGGTTCTCAGGGCTCCTAGGATTATCAGGGTGGAAGAATAAAGGGAATCCCACAATCCTGCTCAGGATTCCCAAAGGTATCAGGTTCATCAGAATGAAGAATGAAGGAAATCCCGGAAATTCCTCAAATCCTAAAAATCCTGGTCTCACGGCCCTGGTTCTTGCCGGACGACGCGGGCCGAAGGACCGCCTGGCTCACACCGCGGGTCAGAGTCACAAAGCCTGTATCGCGGTTGCCGGCGTTCCCATGATCGTGCGGGTACTCACCGGCCTGCGGACGGTCAGGCTGGTGCGGGACATTGTGGTCAGTATCGACGATGCGTCAGTCCTGGCGGACTGTACGGAAGTGGGGGATATCACGTTTCACGCGAGTCTATCCTCTCCGGCAGCAAGCGTGCTGGATTACTTTGAAGCGCACGGGGCACAGGGTCCTGTGTTGGTGACAACGGCTGACCATGCGCTGCTCTCTCCCGTCATGGTTGAGCATTTCTGTACTGCGGCCCAGAACGTTGAGACAGATATCGTTATTGGGGTGGTCTCGGCTTCACTCTTCCGCGCGTCGTATCCCGAGTCACGCCGCACGTTTCTCCCCCTGGCCGACGAGAGCTGGGGCGGAACGAATCTCTTTCTCCTGCGAACCCCGCGGGCGGCTCAGGCGGTGCGGTTCTGGGTGCGAGCCGGGCAATTTCGGAAGCGGCCCTGGCGGCTGGTGAGTACGTTTGGGTTGGGGAATCTGCTCCGGTTCGTTTTTCGTCGGCTCGATCGTCCCACGGCTCTTGTCCAGGCGTCTCGTATCTTGGGAGCGCGGGTTGGCTTGGTCGAGATGCCGTTTGCCGAAGCAGCCATTGATGTGGACACCCTCGATGACTTGGTGACGGTTGAACAGATTCTGGCAACCCGGGAGTCAGACTTCCGAACGAGCATCTGAATCAGACAAGGAAACCTCGTATGGCCAAGAAGCAAGATCTCGAAACCATGCTGGAGCAGACGGAGCAGCCGTTCAGTTCTCCAGCCTTTGATACCTTTACCGCGGCTTGGGCGGTCTCACAACGCAAAAAGAAAGCGGGAGAAACGATAGACCAGACTGAAACGCAGTCCACTCCGGACACTCAGCTTGACAAGACGCACTCTATGGAGAATGACCCGGAAGTGTTACGCCGAAAAACAGAAAATGTGTTTCATGGTCCTGTCCTCGATACCTTTACCGCGGCCTGGGCGATCTCAAAGGACAAGATCAAAACCCGCCCGGCACCCAAGCCGGACAATATGTATATTATCCGCCAGATTTATACTCATCTCCTCATGGCTGGGGTGCAGGGCGACGTCACGCCCATCCTCCAGCCGCTGTCGGACGATGTGGAATGGCAGTCCCCCGGACCCGAGGCGATCCCCTGGGCCGGTACCGTCCGCGGGCGTGAGCAGGTCGTGCAGTGGTTTGCCACGCGTGGGAAAGCGATAGAGGTCGAACAACTTGTACCCAAGGAATTCATTGCGCAGGGTAATCAGGTGATTGTGATGTGCGAGGAACGCAGCCGGGTGAAGGCCACCGGAAAAAGCTACGAGGTGGCCGTTATGGCCGCCTGGACCCTGCTGCATGGGATGGTTACCCATTATCGTGAGGCGTATGACACGGCGACGGTACTGGCCGCCTTCCAGAACGATTAGGGGTGCGGCGTGTTCGAGCCGAACCGTGCGCCGAATTCACCACTGCTTTGGTTAAATGCTGTCAGGCATGTGGCCACGGCCAGGTATGGTCTCTAGGTTGCCTGGAGCGCTTCTGCCGTGTCCGGCTTTTTCGGGGTGGGGGCCGTGCGAAAGTACTGATCCCTGTCTGCGGAGCGTATTGTAATGTCTTTGACCTCTGTCCCGTGGAGGAGGGTGAGGGTGATATCGGCACCGGCCTCCCCAACTGCCCACATCTTTCGATAGAAGTCCGCCTGGTCTTTGACCGGCTGACCGGCAACCTTGAGGACCAAATCGTTGACCTGCACCCCAGCTTGTTCGGCCGGGCCGTCCGGCGCCACAAACATGATAATCAGCTTATCGCGGAATTCCTCGGTAAAGAGTCCGAGCCAGGGCCGAGGGGCGGCCTTGGTGCGACCGGTACGAATCAGGTCGGTGAGGATGGGCTTGAGATGGTCAATAGGCACAAACATATTTCCAGTTAAAGATTCCCGGCCGGGCAGGGCGTCGTTGACCAGCAGCGAGCCGATGCCCAACAGTTTCCCATCCGGTCCAATCAGCGCGGCGCCGGCATAGCGAGGATGCGGTGGCGCGGTGAAAATGGCGTCTTCGAGCAGGTATTCCCAATAGCCGGCAAATTCCCGCCGCGAGGTCACTAAAGTCGGGCGCACCGAGGCTGCGCTACTGTCGCTGGCAATAATGACTTCTGTCCGTTCAGTTAGGTCAGCGGACTGGCCGAACGGCATGGGGGTGGCGTTGAGCGGTTCGTTCGCGCGTAAGAGCCCAAAACCGGTTTGCGTGTCGTGGGCAACAACGCTGGCCGGGACGCGTTTCCCGTCTATCCCCGTGACTTCAATCCGGCGGGCTTCCATGACCAGATAGCCGATGGTCAGAATATGGCCCTGCGTATCGATGACCACGCCGCTCCCGCTACGTTGTTCACCAAGAAACTGGGCCGTGCGCGCACTGGCCGGGACCTCGGCATGGATCGTCACCATGGCCGAGAGGACATCGCTGGCGACGGGTGCCGGAGCGGCCGGTTGCGGGCTGAAAACCGGGCTCAGGAGACCAATAAAGAGCAGCAGCAACGAAGGTGGGCACTTCTTCATAATCAGACTCTCTATGCAGACTGTTTTGCTTCTAGCTCCAGGCTTGCGGCAGAGTCAAGAGTGAGGCCGTGCGAGAGCTCCAGCTCGGCGAAATGGTGGAAACCGGTCGTTCTCGGATCATACGCGCGGGAGGTAAGAGTAATCTGAAAACGTTTCCGTCCATGCCTCTCGCCGTGTGGCTCGATCCGATAGAGGTGGTAGCGTGAGCGCCGCTGCGGTCGCCGACCAATCGCCGTAGAGGCGGAGACCCCGACAACCGGAATCGGCCCCCAGGGTCCGGGGATACTTGTCGTGACTGGGCGGTGCATATGGCCGTGTAGAATAAGATCTGCACCGGTCTTGGCGAGTACGGCTCGAAAGGCCACCGCGTCGGTGAGTCGGCGGCGGACCGATATGGCGATGGGTTGGGGGGGATGGTGAATGAGCACGACCCGACCCAAGGGCGTATTTCCCAATGCGCTGAGGAGTCGCTCAAGTCGGTCGAGTTGTGTCTGGCCTATCGTTCCTGAAGCGTAGAAGGGGAGCGTTGCCCGCGCGGTTGAGACGCCGACGAGGGCGAGCGGTCCACAGATACGGAGGGTTGGAAAATCGGCTGTCGGAAAGTCCGGAGGCAGCATCGCAGGGTCTGGCAGCGTATCCGTTGGGATAGACGAGCGCATATAGTCTTCCCAATACGCCCACGGAAAAGACTCGCTCCCGTGCGTATAGGTGTCATGGTTGCCCGGGATAACAGAGACCCGCTGTGGACCGCCCAGTTTTTGCAACCACGGCAGGGAGGCGGAGAACTCGTCTTGCAGCGCGATATTGGTCAGGTCGCCGGTAACGACCACATGGTCCGGCCCTTGCGCGTGTAAATCGTCGACCAGCGCGGCGAGGACTTCGGGGCGATATTCCTTGCGCCGCCGCAGGGACCACGATAAGGCGCCCAAGAAGCGCTTGCTCAGAAAGTCTAGTGGCCGCCGGACCCGGATCGGGGTGACATGCAGGTCTGACAGATGGGCAAGCGTAAAGGCTGACATGGTGTTTGGCTCCGGGCGGCGTTCTCCAATCTATACCACCTCCCTGGTGTATGATAAAACCACTCACTGTCAGGCTGTGATCCAGGTAGAACGAAAAGGAGCGATATGAAGCCGGTGGCAGGCGCCGAGCGTGTTCAGGTGTGGCTTGCTGATTCCGCAACTCAGGCTGAAAGCGGTCCTACTGCCCCGGTCGAAGTGTGGGGTCTCTCGCCGGCAGAACGGCTGTGTCGTACCCTCCGCACCGCGGGTGTGCCCGATGCGCAGATTGCCACGGGAACCTCCTGTCCTCCTGTTGCCCCTGACGGCCCGCTCCTCATTTTCCGAACCGACTATGTTTTTGACGAGCGCTTAACCCGCGTCTTGCTTGAGCAGAGTCTTGAGCGCAGTAGCGTCCGTAGCCTGGCGCTCGTCGATCCAGAGACACCCGCAACAATTGTCGCGCTCGTCACAACAGGGAGTCAGAGAGAGGCGTTGCTCCACTGCCTTACCGCTCCGGTGGGTGATGGGCAGAGGGAACACCTGCCCTGCCGGGTCCCCGACGATCTTGTTCCCGCCTATTCCTCGGCACTGCGCAAATACGATCCGCCCTATCTGCTACGGGTGTGTGCGGCCTCGCTGACCCAGGTTGAAAATCGCATGTTTCGTGCGTCGTATAAGGGCATTACCGACGTGGTTACCAGATGGGTCTGGCCGCTCCCCGCCCGCGCCGTTACGCGTTTGCTGGCGCGCGCTCATGTTGCTCCCAATATCGTGACCGGATTCAGCTGGATGCTGGTGGGTCTAGTCACCTGGCTCTTTATCCAGGGACAATTTGGTCTTGGATTAGTGGGCGCTTGGCTCATGACCTTTTTGGACACCGTGGACGGCAAGCTGGCCCGCGTCACCTGTACCTCAAGTCGCGTGGGCCATGTGCTGGACCACGGCCTTGACCTCGTCCACCCGCCATTCTGGTATGTGGCTTGGGCGATGGGCTTGGCGGGCAGCTTTGCTCCGGCCTTGATCTGGCATGACCCGGCCGTGGCGATTATTATTGGCGGATATATTCTCGGACGGCTGCTCGAAGGGCTCTTTCTGCTGGTCTTTCACCTGGAAATCCACTCGTGGCGTCCCATTGATTCGTTTTTTCGGACCATTACCGCCCGCCGGAATCCAAACCTGATTTTGTTGACGCTCGGGACACTTGCCGGTCGTCCCGACCAGGGCTTCTGGCTCGTTGCGGTCTGGACCATCTGCTCTCTGGGGTTTCACACCCTGCGCCTGAGTCAGGCTGCTATCCAACGCTGGCGCGGCCGGCCGATTCAAACCTGGCAGGAAGTGGGGACACCGGCATGAGGACCAGAGGGTCGGCGTGTGGGCTCTGGCGCAGGCCGTACTGGCTAGTCCTCATGCTTGCTGGCTGCTGGCTGCTCGCGGATGGGCTGTGCTGGCGCGGACTGGCATCGCCTCCTTCTAAGGCTCCCGAGCGTGGTAGCTCAGCCGCCCGTCTCCTGCCGGGGGAGTTCGCGTATGAACGCTGGGAATTGACGGGGCGCTTCAACTCGGGCCATTTCTTTTTCACGGAATTTTTGATCACGAATTTTGGCTTTGGAGATCGGAACGCGGCGCTGATTGGGCATGTCGTTCAACCCGATGGTACGAGCCGGCGCTTTCGCACCGGACGGCGGGAAAGCCGTTGGGAGCTCTCTGCGGACCGACTGCGGATGAAGGTCGGCTCCAGTTGGCTCGACCAGCGTGGCCCCAGAAATACGCTGCAGGTCAAAAAGAAGCGTACCCATGTGGCGCTGGATTTCTATCCGCGTGGACCAGCCCTATGGTCCGCCGACTTTCCCCCGTCTGGTTATGCCATTGATCTGCTCGATCCCGCGGCGCGGGCAGAAGGAGCGGTCTGGGTCAAAGGGATGGCTGAGCCAGCCCCAATCCAGGGCGCTGTTGGACTCACACATAGCTGGACAAATGAAGCGGAGTCTAATCTCGTCCTGCGACGTTTGGAGTTCTTCTCGCTGCCGCAGACACCCCAGGCGATGTCGCTCTACCTGGCCGATCTGATAACACCGCATGGGGCGCAGCGTCGCTGGTTGGTAGTGCAAAACGATCAACACGTGGTCCATCAGACGCATGATGTTGCGTATACCTTTGATGGAGAAGTACAGCACATAGGGAATTACCATGTCCCTCAACAACTTCATTTTGAGAGTAAGGGGCTCACTGGCGCGATCAAACTCGACCGGGTCCTCCTCCGCCACGACCCACTGGACGATATCCCACAGCCCTTCCGCTTCCTGATGGCACTCAAGCTGAAACCACGCCGGGTCTGGTTACTCTCCCCTTTTCACATTACTGTCCGATCCGACCCCGCGAGCGAGCCTGTCCAACTCACCGGGACTGGGGTGACAAAAGTCTCATTTCTGAATCCTCTCCCCCCACCACGACCGGAGGTTGCCTTTTCGCTCTTCTCAGGGTTACGGGACTTTCGTGCGACTGGGTCTTCTCAGTAATGGTCAGGCCGGTCTGAGTCGCGGCTCCTCGGGCGCGCTCACGCAGGCCCGTGAGAACGCGCCCGAGGTCGTGCAGGTGACGACGCAGTCGAGTGCCGACGTGCCCGCAGCGCTGGCCTGCCTCGCGCGTCAGGGTGTGACCCTCCTCGCTGTGAATGGTGGAGATGGAACACTGCAACGTGTCCTGACTGAAATCCTGGCCGGTTCAATCTTCAAACCGCTACCGGCCATTGCGCCCCTGCCTGGCGGACGAACAAATATGAACGCTGCGGATATTGGCAGTACGGCTCCGCCGGCCGCCGGCTTGGTTGCGCTGCTCCGTGCGCTACGGACCGATACGCTTGAGCGGCGCGTCGTGAAGCGGCCGGTGTTGCGCGTCAACTTCGGCCCAGGCACGAGCCCTCAGTATGGTATGTTTTTCGGGGCCGGTGTGATCCAGCGGGCGCTCACCTTTAAACATCAGCTCTATCCCAAGCGGCGTTTGCAGGGCCTGTTCGGCGCCGGCCTCTTTCTAGGCGGAGCCCTCCTGCGGGTAGCTAGCGGTTCCCCCACCGGCATTTTTGCTCCGGACGACATTGGGCTGGCGTTCAACCGTCCGACCCTGGCAAAGGAAACACCCAGAGAGCAGCTTGCAAAAAGACCGTTTCAACTCGTGATGGCGACTACGCTGGAACGGCTCTTCCTGCGTATCCGTCCGTTTTGGGGAATCGAACAGGCCCCGCTCCGGTTTACCGCCATTGCGGCCAATGCTGCGCGCAGCCCGGTTGCGGCCTGGAAGGTCTTGCGCGGGCTTCCCCCGCCGCCGTCTGCGCTGGACTCGGGCTATTGCAGCCACAATGTTGAGCAACTGACCATGCAGATGGACTGCGGTTTCACCATTGATGGAGAACTCTTTGAGCCGCAGCCCGGTCGAACTCTGCATCTTGCGGCGGACCACCGACTCCGTTTTATTCGAGCCTAAGTATGCGAGACAATGTGCAACCGCTGTCTGCCCTGACGGCTCTCTTGGCCCAAGAATGGACCCAGCCGGTACCTGAAGCCGCCCACGTGGCGGCTGCGGAAATCCAACACCGTCACGCTGAGGCCATCGACGCCGTACTGTTTTACGGTTCTTGCCTCCGCACACAGCAGACGGCGGATGCTGTGCTCGACTTTTACGTGCTCGTCCGCTCGTACCGGTCTTGCTATGACCGGCCGCTGCTCAGATGGCTGAACGCGCTGCTGCCGCCGAATGTGTTCTATATGGAGGTCGGGCAGGGTGCGCGGACGCTCCGGGCGAAGTATGCGGTTATCTCGACTGCGGATTTTGAAGCGGCGACCACTCCGGCCGTTGTCCCCGCCATTATCTGGGCCCGCTTCTGTCAGCCGACGCGGCTCGTGTTTGCGCGCAGCGAGGAGGTGCAGGAGCGCGTCATACACGCCGCGACCCAAGCTGTACTCACTTTTCTCTCTCGCGTTATTCCGTTTTTCGCGCGGAATAATTTTACCCGGTCTTTTCACCTGGCCGACCTCTGGCAACGGGGGTTTCGAGAAACGTATCGGACTGAGCTGCGGGCCGAACGGCCGGAAACCATCCGGGCATTATACGCGGCGTCTCCTGAGCGCTACGACCACATTGCACGGTTGGGGCTCCAACACCTGGGGCAGCAGGGACGGTGCGTTTGCCGAGAAAAAGACGGGCAGTGGTCGGTTGCTATACCGCGGAGTACACGCTGGACAGGGCGGGTCAGTTGGGCAGTCCGGGCGACCGGAGCAAAATGCCTGTATGCCGTACGCCTCTTTAAAACCGCGCTGACCTTTGACGATTGGCTGCCCTATGTCTTATGGAAGCTGGGTAGGCATAGCGGGGTGTGGGTTGAGCTCTCGGAGCGACAGCGGCGCTACCCACTGCTCTTCGGCTGGCCGGTGTTGTTTAAACTTCTTCGCCAACGTGCTCTTCGCTAAGCGGTGCGGAACGGCGACTCCGACCCATCCGGCCGACCAGACTCCGGATGGCGGAAAGAATGCCGCGCTCACTGGTCTGCTGATAGACACCAGCGGCCGGCAATTCCGCTTGCAATTGACGATGAAGCCGACCGAGACTGTGGTAGGGGACGTTCGGTAAGAGATGATGAAGCGCGTGATAGCGCAGACCCACAGGGGCGGCGAGAACGGTGAATACTGGCCAGCCGCACAGATTTACGGAATCGAGCAGTTGCTCGGTTACGCTCAACCGCCGCCCGGTATGGTCATACCGATGTGCCGCTAACGTTCGGACTTGGTTCACGATCAACATGCCGGCCGTCACGACATACCACTGCATGAGCCAGACACCAGGAATCTGTCCCGTGTACCAGCTTATGCATACCAGCCAAGCAACCAGCGCGGCCGCCCATTCCTGGACGAGCCACCGTAACCGGTATTGCTTTCCGGGCAGAGGGCGACGATACGCCGGATTGATCACCAGGGTGGAAGCCCGCTGAACAACGATCTTTCGCAACGGGGGGATAACGGACGAAAGCGGGCCGATTATCCCCCAGCGTAGCGGTAACAAGAGGGGAACAATACAGACGCTCAGGACAAACCAGACCAGGCCGAGGAACGTGCCGTGAACGAGCGGCGCATACTCGGGGTCGTCGGCTGTCCCGAAGGTGTGAGGCCGGTGATGGTCCCCATGTGAGCCCACATACATGAGACTGGGCAGCATGAACGGTAGACCGACCACGGCGTGCCAGGCGTATTCAAAACCAGACAGGCTGCCCCGTTTCTGGTGGGCAATTTCATGAATGAATAAGGCGGCGCGGAGGAGGGCGAGGAGAGCTATACTTGTCGTCACGAGATAAGCCAGAGAGCCGAATGGTTGCTGGACACTCAACCCAAAGGCAGCCCAGCCTACAAGAGCAGACAGCAAGAGATCAGGCCAATAGATGTGCGCCTTGGGCCGGAACGTGGAGGCGAAGCGCTTCCGCACCTGCGCCGCGAACTGCTCGTCCGAGATCTTACTCAGAAATCCGTTTTGGGACGCCACAGATGAAAGCTCCGGTTGTTTGCCTCAGGTCCCGCTTCTGCTGCCTCATCATGCAACAACCTCTATAAGAGCGACCGGAACCGCGTTGTCAAGAGAGTGTTGTGAAACGAGAGAGCAGGTATCTTTAAGAACAGCGTTATTCCAGGTAAACCCATGAGGCGGCTATGTTACCCCTTGGTTAAATTGAGGAAATCTGTTATCTAGCGTCCGACTTTACGTGATTCGAGCTACTGTGAGTACCCGAGGGATAACACCACGTGCCCCGCTGGTGAAGGCAGGCACCCGTGTCCTTGTGACCGGAGGAACTGGCTTTATTGGCTCGCATCTTGTTGATGCGCTCATTGAACAAGGTATCCGGCCGCGTGTGCTTGTTCGCCTGACGAGTGATATCGCGCGACTGGCCCGCGACCAGGCTGACAAGGTCGAACTGGTCCGGGGCGCGCTGGAAGACCACGACAGCCTGAGGCAAGCGGTCTCCCAAGTCGACACCGTTTTCCATCTGGCAGCCGTGACAAAAGCCCACACTGAGGAGGAGTATCTGCGCGCGAATGCCGAGGGAACGCAGCGGCTCGTTCAGGCCATGCAGGCCGCGCAGCCGCGTCCGCGGCGACTGGTCTATCTGAGTTCGCTCGCTGCGGCGGGTCCGGCACGAGACGGGCGGCCGGTTGAACCGCACGACGAGCCACACCCGATTACCGTCTATGGGCGGAGTAAGCTCGTCGGAGAACAGGCCTGCTTTGCTGCGTCCGACGCCTGCGAGGTTGTTATTCTCCGCGCGCCGGTGGTCTACGGCCCACGGGAGAAGGATTTCTTTTTACTCTTCCGTCTTGCCGCCTGCGGTATTTTGCCGCTGCCAGCAGGTCCAGAGAGCGTTGTGCAACTCGTCCACGTTACCGATCTTGTCCAGGCGATACTCCGTGCGGCCACCATGCCAGCAGCGCGTGGAATCTATCATGTGGCAGAATCACGTCCTTATGACTGGAGCGAAATTGCCACGTGCATAAGCCGGGCCGTTGGGCGTTCGGTCCATATGGTCCGTATCCCACGGTTTCTCGTGCAGATGGCGGCAACTGTGAGCGAGGGAGGTGCCGCTCTCATCGGACGAGCAACGATATTCAATCGCGAAAAAGTCAAGGAACTCCTTGCCCCCGGTTGGCTATGCGAAACCGCGCTGGCCAAGCAGGAGTTGGGATTTGAGGCGCAGGTTCCGCTGGCAACCGGATGTGTTGAAACCGCGGCATGGTATAGACAACAGACATGGTTATAGCAGACACCGTCATGGGAGAGGCTGTGAGAAAACCGGAACCGCAACATGCCACCCAAACCGACAATCGGGGATGTCATGCAGAGAGGGGAACGGGATGAACCTTTTCGAGAAATGTGCTCGCTTTACCCGTGCTCGAGAGGCTCAAGCGACTGGGTACTATCCGTTTTTCACACCGATAGAATCGTCTGAAGGAACCGAAGTCGTCGTGCGAGGGGAGTCCAAGGTGATGATGGGCTCCAATAACTATCTTGGCCTCACTCATCATCCCAAGGTGCTGGCAGCCGCCGAGGCCGCGCTCAGACGCTATGGCAGTGGGTGTACCGGCAGCCGCTTCTTAAATGGGACGCTGGATTTGCACGATGAGCTCGAAGCACGTCTCGCCCATTTTCTCAACAAAGAGGCCGCGCTCGTTTTCAGTACCGGCTATCAGACAAATTTAGGTATCCTGGCAACCCTGATCGGAAAGAAAGATTATCTCTATCTGGATAAGCTCGATCACGCCAGCGCGGTAGACGGTTCTCAGCTTGCCCACGGGACTGTGCTCCGCTATCCGCATGGAGACCTAGAAACACTGGAACAGCAGTTGCAGAAGACCCCGCCCAAGGCCGGGAAGCTGATTGTTACCGATGGTATCTTTTCCATGGAAGGTGATATTGCCGACCTGCCGGGTTTGGTTGCCCTGGCCGAGCAGTACCAGGCCGAGATCATGGTTGACGATGCTCACGCTTTTGGGGTGTTAGGCAAGAACGGTGGTGGGACGGCGCAGCATTTCGATGTCGAGGATCGAGTCGGTCTCATTATGTCTTCCTTTTCCAAGTCTTTAGCCGCGATTGGCGGTGTAGTGGCTGGTCCGGAGCCCGTTATTCACTATCTGAAACACCACGCCCGCTCTTTGATTTTCAGCGCCAGCATGCCGCCGCCGTCTGTGGCTACGGTGTTAACCGCCCTGCAACTGATCGAAGACGAACCCGAACGACGGGCGGCCCTGTGGCGCAATACCCGTCGCATGCAGGCCGGGCTCAAGAGTCTGGGCTATAATATCGGGACGAGTGATACACCGGTGATTCCCATCATTGTCGGCGATATGTGGCTCATGGGTATGATCTGGAAGGAATTGTTTGACTCCGGCATCTTTACCAATCCGGTGATTCCTCCGGCCGTCCCTGAGAATTCGTGTCGGATTCGGATTTCCATGATGGCAACCCACACCGATGAGCAGATTGACTTTGTCCTAGATGTCTTTGCCCGTATCCGGCCCCACATCCAGGTGGAGAAGGTTGCCGTGTAGGGGTGTCTTTGCTGTACTGGGCAATGTTTCAGCGACTGCCGGGCAGACATACGACGCTGTGCCACGCTATAGATGTCCAGAGATGTACGGATAGCCCCGGTCCGTAACCGGCAAGATATTCGCCATTTCACTCAAATGCCGTGGCTCCTGTATAGCGATGATCCGGCTTGGGTTCCGCCGCTGCTTTTTGATCTGAAAAAACTCCTCTCTCCAAAAAAGCATCCCTTCCACAAACACGCCGATGTCCAATATTTTCTTGCTCGCCTGAATGGGCAGGTCGTGGGACGGATTGCGGCCATTGTCAATCATCGGCATATCCAATTTCATAACGAGTCGGTTGGCTTCTTCGGTTTCTTTGAAAGTATTGACGACCAGGAGGTTGCCCAGGCCTTATTGGTCGCCGCAGAACAGTGGGTCGGTCAGCGCGGAGTGCGGAGCATTCGAGGGCCGATGAGCTTCTCGACCAACGAGGAATGTGGACTGTTGGTCGATGGGTTCCGCGCGGCTCCTATGGTGATGATGCCTCACCATCGTTCCTACTATGCCCGGCTGCTCCGCATCGCGGGCTATACCAAGGCCAAGGATCTATTGGCGTATCTCATTGATCTGCGTGAAGATGCGACTATCCCCGAGCGGCTCGTGCAGGGGGTCGAACGCCTACGGAAGAAACAAGCCATCACTATCAGGCCAATCGACCTCCGACACTTCACCGAAGAAATACGCGTGTTGCACGCTATCTATCATAGAGCTTGGTCGCAAAACTGGGGATTCGTGCCGATGACTGAGGCTGAGGTGGACTTACTTGCCAACACGTTACGCCTCGTCGCTGATCCCAGGCTGTGTCTTATCGCCGAACTGGAGAACCGGCCGGTTGGCTTTGCCCTCGCGCTTCCGGACTACAATCAGGCTCTGCGGCATATGAACGGCAGACTATTCCCGCTGGGCTTCCTGAAGTTCCTCTGGTATCGGCGCCGGATTGATGCTCTCCGCATTCTCTTGCTCGGTACCAACCCAGACGTGCGGGTGCGTGGGCTTGACGCCATGCTGTATCTCAAACTCTGGCAAGACGTCCCGGCCTACGGTTATCGTCTGGTTGAATGCTCGTGGATTCTTGAAGATAACTGGGCCATGCAGCGTGGTCTCGAACGCATGGGCGCTCAGGTATACAAAACCTACCGGATATTCGAGAAAACCTTGTAGAGCTAGGGATGGCCTGCCCGAGCCGCCAGCCGGACGGGCTGCAGCTTAGCCCTTATCCGCGTTGGCGTCTAGCAGGTGTTGCATCTGTGGGTCAAGCTCGACGCCCAACCCATCCGCGAGTCGATTCATAAAGTTGAACACGCAGGTGATGAGGACAATATCGACGACGTTCTCCTCACTAAAACCGTACTGCTGTAAGAACTCAAGGTCTTCCCGTTTCACTGTGTCCGGGGCGCGGGTGAGCTTGAGCGCAAAATCGATCATGGCTCGATCTTGCGCCCCGAGCGGGGCCTTGTCCGGGGCGGTCTTCAGGTGCCGAACCAAGCTGTGATCGCCCGATTCCATACGCAGCAACTCTGCGTGGGAAGAGCGTCAATAGTGGCAGCGGTTGATAACAGAAACCGAGGTGGCAATCATTTCTTCGCGCGTACGTCCCAGGGTTGAGGCACCAAACGTGATACCCATATTCATCTGCCACACCCCGCGTAACGCCTCTGGGCGCAGGCCCATACAGGCGATGACATTGGCCACTCGCCCGCCGCTCAGCGGATGTTTGAGGACTCCTTCGTACACTTCAGCGAGCTGGCCGGTTGCCTCGTCTTCGGCAAATGTTGTCACCCACGTCATATCGTCTTCCTTCTTGGCAATGTTCTGGTTTATAGAGTAAAGACGCCCCGGCAGAAAGATGGGGTGACAGGGTTCGTCAAAAGCACGCTTGCCAGACGTCCGAGGTCCCCCTAGACTGCCAGCCAGACAGCGGAGTACACGTGGCAACAGGCAATCAGTTCGGTGGAAGCAGGCGCTTCCTGTATCATTGGTTTCGACGGGAGACGGTGTGGCGCGCTCTGAAGGTGGCCAGCATTGTGGGGCCCATCCTGACCGTGATTAATCAGTACGACCTGCTCTTGAATCTCGACTTCTCCGCCCGGTTGGGTTTCAAGGTCGCCCTGACCTTCCTTGTCCCGTATAGCGTTTCGTCCTATTCTTCCGCCAGGGCCTATATGGACAAAGAGCGCCCTGCCTAGAGTTAAACCCGAGATCGTTTTCCCTTCTAGAGATGACCGCCTCCGGTTCGCTCTGGCTGACATAGGCCACCGATTCAGGGATAATGGGAGGTAGGGTCGCTATCCATAAGGAGGCTGCGATGGTCCGATTTACCGGCGTGAATCACTTGGCGTTTGTTACTGGCGATATGGATAAGACGGTCCGTTTCTGGCGTGACCTGCTCGGCATGCGCCTAGTCGCCACGATTGGCGCACAGGGCTTTCGGCATTATTTCTTTGAGCTGTCCGAGACCGATACGGTGGCCTTTTTTGAATGGGACGGCGCGGAGCCCGTACCGCAAAAACGGCATGGTGTCGCCTTCCGTGGGCCGATTGCCTTTGACCATGTCGCGTTTGGGGTTGAGTCTGCCGATGAGTTATGGGAACTTCGAGACAAACTGGTGGCCGCCGACTACGAGGTCTCAGGTCCGATAGATCACGGCTTTATCCATTCGATCTATGCGTTTGATCCGAACGGGATTCCGGTTGAGTTCAGCTATAACGTGCCGGGCATCGACATCCGCCGCACACCGGTCTTTGGCGACACAGCGCCCGCCGCAACGGCCCAAGAGGGACCGGAACCACAACCCGATAAATGGCCGGCTGTCCTCCGACCCACTCCGCCCGCACAGCGGACACTCAAGAAAGGAGCAGGCAGTGCGCTGGGATCATACCGAGAGAAGGCCGCGCGCTAGGGCCCACCCTGCTGTTAAACTCTGACGCCGGGGCAGGACGCCTGCGTTTGTGTCTCGGAACGGTGAACCAGGCTAGAGCGCCGCAATGGGCGTGGCCAGTTCCTGCTCGGCTTGGGGATTGACTATGGGGTCGGCGCTCAGGTCCACATCCTTGGCTGTCCGCATGGTGCCGATAACCCAGTCTGCCAACACGTTCACCACATTGAGGTTCTGGTAGGGATACCGATGGTGAATATAGTGATGGGTCTGCACGAATTGAAATGCCTGGGTGCGTTCAATCCAGCGGTCGCGCGGGACGTGCATACAATAGTGAATGTATTCGTACAGGGCATAATCGAGAGCCAGAGCCAGGATCCCACCAATACAGACGGACCAGCCAAACGCCCAGCCGAGGCCGAGCAGGAGGGGCAGATGCAGCCCGATGAGCAGCGGCGCATTCCACCACGCAAAGGTGACCTTTTTGGGATCGACCCCAGGCTGGATATGGTAGGTGGCGTCAGCCCGGAAGAGCCCATGGTGGACAAGGGCGTGAGCTTGGAATGAATAGGGTAAGGTCAGGGTGTGCATCAAATACTTATGCAGCGCCCATTCAAAAAAGCTGGAATACAGAACGAGTCCAATAAATCCGGCCGTGCCTTTTGCGAGTCCCCAGAGAATCAGTTCAATCGTCAATATGTACTACCTTTCCTACGTTTCTCTCCCCCACCTCAGCTCTACGTCTCTCTGCACCTCGGGTAGAGAAAGGACTCTTTGGGGATAGTATGGCCTGTTTGTGTAATCTCTCAAGAAGGTCCTGACTGTATAGAGAAAAGCGCTCTGCCTGGCAATAGCCTCTGTGTTGGAGAGGACCCTGAGTGTCACTGCTGCACTTGGCTGATTCCTGTCGGCAGCCGGCTTAGTCATACTTGACGCTCGAAGAGAACTTGCCTAAAGGGTGGAGTCGCCTCAGACCTATTGCGCACAGCCGAAGGAGGGCCCTATGTCCACACTATCTGCGATTCCCATGCAGGACTATTTTGTCGTTTCCGCAGACTGTCATGTGCTGGAGCCGCCCGACCTCTGGGAGAAGCGGATTGAGGCCAAATTTCGCCACCGGATTCCGCGTTTGACGGTTGATGCCAACGGGCGGAAATGGTTGGTCGTTGAGGGTCAGGACAAAAAGCGTATCCGGGACTTCACCCTGAGCGGTGAAGATTTGGAGCGGGCCAAGGGCGGGAGCTTTGACCTTGAGCGGCGTCAGCAGGATTTGGCCCAGGACGGGATTAACGCGGAAGTCATTTACCCCAATCGCGGGCTGCTGATGTGGACATCGCCTGATCCCGCCATGCAAACCGCCATGTGTCGGGTATGGAATGACTGGGCCATTGAAGTGTTTAGCCCAACCCAAAAATATTCTCTGCCCACCGCCGCCATTGCCCCGCAAGATGTTGACGCTGCCGTGCAGGAGGTTCAGCGCGTTGCCAAGTTAGGTTATAAAACCGTTTTCCTGCCCGTCACTGTCCCGGACCAGCCCTATAATCTCACGCTGTACGACCCGCTGTGGGCGGCCATTCAAGAAACCGGCATGCCGATGAGCTTCCATGTGGGAACGGGCAAAGACCCGCGTACCGCCTCGGGCAATGGCGGTGCGATTATCAACTATGTTGTCCATGCCTTATCGACAGCGATTGATCCCGTTGTCCATCTATGTGCGTCCGGGGTGCTGGAGCGTTTCCCCTCGCTCAAGTTTGTGACTGTCGAAGCTGGGATAGGCTGGCTGGCCTGGACACTCTGGGTTATGGACGAAGGCTTTCACAAACACCATTTCTGGATTGCTCCCAAGCTGCCGATGCCGCCGAGCGAGTATTTTCGCCGCCAAGGCTATGCCACCTTTCAGGACGATCCGGTCGGACTGGAAACGCGCAAATGGATTGGGATCGACCGGCTCTTGTGGGGGGATGATTATCCGCATCACGAAGGCACCTGGCCGCGTTCGCAGGAAGCCATTGACCGGACTATGGGCGATCTCACCGAGTCCGAACGGCGTCAAGTCTTGGGGCTCAATGCGGCCCAACTGTACGGTTTTGAGCCGCCCGCGGTTCAGCCCGACGCTGAGGAGAGCCGGGTATGAGCGCCGCCCGACCCAAGACGTTGCGCCTGGACTGGGGGGAGACCGAGAAAGCGCCCGCAGACCGTAAGCGCTGGCTGGGCGCGTGGCTGGTCAGTCAAGACGGAGAAGAAGGCGACTATTTTTACGATGGTCCCGGCGGGCGGCAAACGACGCATCGCGTTCCGTCCGAAGCCATCGGCTTTCGCCTGCGTTGGTACCCGAGTGAGAATGAGGTCAGCGTCAACCTTGAACTCGGCCCTATGGCCAGTGTGGTCGACGACTACTTCTTTGCCGCGCTGGCTGGTCCAGAGCTGACGCTTGCCGTGCCGGAGCTATTGCCCGAACAGCGCTGATACGCCATATCTCTCTGGCTGTTCTGCCGGGTACGCCGGGAATGTGGTGTGAGTGCCAGCGGGTTCCGATGTGGATGTCTCTGGTTGGCGAAGAGAGGGTTGGAAATTCACGGGAGGGGAATGATGTCGAGTAGGCCGAAGTTTGGAGAGCTGCCGCACGTTGGAGAGACGCAAGAACGCCATGCCTGGGAGGTCTTTGGGCCGGCAGACCAACTGGGATCGGTGAATTTGCTGACACCGGAAAAAGTCAAGCATGCCGCAAGACTGATTCGGACTGGCCGGGTGTTCAACCTTAGCCTGCCGTTGAATTTCCCTATCACGCTGTACGGCGGGTTTCGGAGCAAAGGCTATCGACACCATATCGAAACCGGTCGAGGCGGTCGTGACGACTATGTTGATAATTTTGCGATGCAGGGCTCAAGCCAGTGGGACAGCCTGCGTCACATCCGCTTTCGTGAGTATGGCTATTACGGCGGCCGGCAGGACGATGATCTGGACGAAAAAGGCGAACTCGGTATTGAGCACTGGGCTCAGCACGGCATAGTCGGACGCGGTGTGCTGCTAGATGGTGCGCGCTACATGGAAACGCAACAGACGCCGCTCGACATGACGAAAAAGTTCGAGATGGATGGGGCCTTTCTCGAACAAGTCGCGCGTGAGCAAAAGGTGCAACTCGAACCGGGCGATATCCTGATTCTGCGAACCGGTTGGCTGGAGTGGTATAAAAGCTTGGATGAAAGAGGACGGGAGGCGTTGCGAGACACTCTGGGAGTTGGCGAAGCGCCGCATGCCTGTCCGGGTCTGGCCGCCTCGCAAGAGACCGCCGCTTGGCTGTGGGATCGACAGATTGCCGCCATTGCCGCAGATAACGTTGCGGTAGAAGCCCTGCCAGTAGACCCGGCAGTCGGCTTTCAGCATCGTCGGCTCATTGCCCTGCAAGGCATGCCCCTTGGAGAGCTGCTGGATGTGGAGGAACTGGCTCAGGCCTGCGCGCAGGACGGGCTCTATGAATGTATGCTGGTTGCGATTCCGCTCAATCTACCCGGTGGGGTCGGCTCCCCGGCAAACGCTTATGCCATAAAATGAAAACCGACTGGCACGGTTGCCCGGAGAGGACTGTGACGACGTGAATCGGCCGTCTTTCCCTTGCGCTCCTCCGACCTTCCTGCTCTCCCTTGTCTACGTTGACTTTCTGGCTGTCCTGCTTGCCCTCGGTCTTGGCTTTGTCTGGCATCAGAACCCCACCGCGTATACCGGTGAAGGCGATCCGATCACGTGGCTGTCGTTTGCGCACCTGCTGGCGATAAGCGGCCTCGCTGGCGGCGTCTTCTACTGTCGGACGGGCGGTAGCCGAGACCTGTCGGTGTGGCGTCAACCGGCTTTTGTCTGGCTGCTGATTGCTCTTGGCTTTCTTTTCCTGGCGGTGGATGAAATCGCCAAGATCCATGAATCCCTGGACCGTTTCGTGCACCGGCTCTTGCAGCGCCCAGAGACCGCGTTAACTGACCGACTCGATGACGCGATTTTGCTGGGGTATGGGTTGAGTGGTATGGCCGTCCTGTATGCCTACCGCTCTGACCTGATCTCTTATCGAACGGTTCTCCCCCTGGTGATATGTGGATTTGCCCTGTTCCTCTTTATGGGGCTGCTTGATGCCCTGGCGAATCGTCCCGATGTGTTTCTCTTCATGGGCATCAGTCAGGAGGGAAGCGCCAGCCTGGGAAAATGGCTCGGCGGTATTGAGGAAGGCTTGAAAATTCTGGCTGAAGCGGCCTTCCTGGGTGCGGCCTACACCTGCCTCTTCCTGACGGCGGAGGTCGATTGCGACAGGGATCGCGATTGACAAAACCAGCCTTCCCAGAGTAGCTTTCTCCTGATGGGAAGGGCTCACGACCCCGCTCTTCAGCAGAGCGAGAGGGGGGAGGGCTCCAGAGAGCGAGTATGTGTTTCAGATTCCTGAAGAGTAGGCAAAGGAGGGCATTATGAAGACTCGATTTCTCAGAGGGCTTGCTGTTGGAGGGCAGACGATACTGCTCGCTGCCGGACTGTTGCTCTTGCCGCTCTTTTCTCAATCTGGTCAGGCTTCACAGGAACTGCTCGATATGCAGCAGAACCACGGTCAGTGGGCGACTTCGGGCCGGGACTACGCCCTCACCCGCTATAGCAGCCTGGACCAGATTTCCACGCAGAACGCGAAGGACCTGAAGGTCGCCTGGACGTTTTCGACCGGCGTCCTGCGCGGACACGAAGGCACGCCGCTGGTGATTGGCGACACCATGTATATTGTGACCCCCTTTCCCAATATCGTGTATGCCATCGATCTGGCGGATCCGGGTCATGCCATTAAATGGAAATATGCGCCCGTCCAAAGCGAGGATGCCATTCCGATTGCCTGCTGTGACGTGGTGAATCGGGGCGCGGCCTATGCTGCCGGTAAGATATTTTTTAATCAACTCGACGCGCACACCGTCGCCCTTGATGCCGAGACAGGGAAAGAGCTGTGGAAGGTCAAGCAGGGTGACATTAAACAGGGTCAGACCATTACCATGGTACCACTGGTCGTCCGCGATAAAGTCATTACTGGCATAAGCGGGGGTGAGTTTGGCGTGCGCGGGTTTGTCACCGCCAATCACGTCGACACGGGTGAGCAGGTCTGGCGCGCGTACAGCACCGGACCGGATTCCGAGGTGTTGATTGGTGAAGATTTTTCCTCCCCGTATGACTCGCACCAAGGCAAGGACCTGGGAGTCTCAACCTGGAAAGGCGAAGAGTGGAAGCGGGGCGGTGGTACGACCTGGGGCTGGTATAGCTACGACCCCGAACTTGACCTGTTCTACTACGGCACCGGGAATCCGGGTGCCTGGAATCCAGACCAGCGGCCGGGTGATAATAAATGGTCCATGACGCTGTTTGCTCGCAACCCGGACACGGGCCAGGCCAAGTGGGCGTATCAAATGACCCCACACGACGCCTGGGATTATGACGGGATTAACGAAAACGTCTTGATTGACCTGCCGGCCAATGGAGATGGCAAAGCCCAGAAAGTCCTGGTCCACTTCGACCGCAACGGCTTTGCCTACAAGGTCGACCGGACATCCGGCAAGGTGCTGTCGGCGGATAAATTTGGTGAAGTGAACTGGGCCAAAGAGATCGACCTCGAAACCGGCCGGCCCGTCGAGAACCCGGACAAGCGGACAAAAGAAGGGGTGAATACGGAAGGCATCTGCCCTGGTGCCATGGGAACCAAGGACCAGCAGCCCGTGTCCTATTCGCCGAGAACCAACCTCTTTTACGTACCAACCAACCATCTGTGTATGGACTACGAGGGGATGAAAGTCCGCTATATCGCCGGTGTGCCCTACGTCGGCGCTATTGTAAAAATGTTCCCCGGCCCTGGTGGGCATCGCGGAGAATTCATTGCCTGGGATCCGGTTGCGGGTGAAAAAAAATGGGGCATTAAGGAAAAATGGTCGGCCTGGAGCGGGGCGCTTTCGACCGGCGGTGATGTGGTGTTCTACGGGACCATGGACGGCTGGTTCAAAGCGGTCCACGCTTCTACCGGCGAAGAACTGTGGAAGTTCAAAGCCGGCTCTGGAATTATTGGCGCGCCCATGACCTATCTCGGACCAGACGGCAAGCAGTATGTGGCGATCATGTCCGGGATCGGTGGCTGGTCCGGCCTGGTTGTCGCCGGTGACCTGTCAACGGACGATCCCACCGCGGCCCTTGGGGCGGTAGGCGCTTTTGCCGATCTCGGACAAGATACGAATAAGGGCGGGATGTTATACGTCTTCGCGCTTGAGTAAACGGACGCGCTCGACCCGATGTCCAGTCTCTGCATCCATGCGCAATCACACTAAGGGGGCGCGGCGAGCCGCCCCCTATGCCTCCGCCTGTCTCGCTCTCCTGCTGTTCCTGTCTGTCCCTCTTCTCCGGGAGGCCACTTGGGCAACGGAGGCCGGAGAGACGCCCACACGATTTCGCGTCTGCGCGGACCCTAATAATCTGCCGTTTTCTAATCGGCAACAGCAAGGATTCGAGAATAAAATCGCTGAAGTCCTGGCTCGTGGGTTGGGCCAGGCAGTCGCCTATACATGGTGGCCCCAGCGGCGGGGTTTTCTGCGCAGCACGCTCAACGCCGGCAGGTGCGATGTGGTCATGGGGCTGCCGGTTGACATTGATCTGGTCTTAACGACGCAGCCGTATTACCGTTCGGTCTATGCTTTTGTCTATCCCGAAGACGCGCCCTACGATCTCTCCTCCTTTGATGATCCCGTCCTCAAAGAACTGAAAATCGGGGTGCACCTGATCGGCGATGACTACACCAACAGCCCGCCGGCCCATGCCCTGAGCGGGCGCGGGATTGTGGACAATGTGGTCGGCTACAGCGTCTTTGGCAATTATGCTGACCCCAATCCACCGGGAAAAATCATTGAGGCCGTGGCTAGCAAAGAGATCGATGCGGCGATTGTGTGGGGGCCGATTGGCGGCTATTTCGCTCAACAGCAAGCCGTCCCGCTGAGGGTGGTGCCCGTGTCGTCCGAGGACGAGTCACCCTCCCTCCTCTTTGCCTATGATATTGCGCTCGGCGTCCGCAGAAGCGACGAGGCGCTGAAAAATACGCTCAATGGCCTGTTGACGCAGCACGCAGCAGAAATCCAACAGATCTTGGTCGACTACGGTATTCCCGGTATTGCCCCCCACCCGACCGGGTCTCCCGGTCCTCAACAAGACACGGGAGCGTCCGACCCACAAGCGTCCCAAGCTTCCGACGAGCAGCCGACTGCGTCTCGTGGTGAGGCTGGACAAGCAGCGGCCAACGGACTGGTAAAGCTCAATCCGTATACGGGCAATCCAGCGGCGATCATCGAGGGCGAAGAACTCTACAAACTCCTGAACTGCTATAGTTGCCACGGCTTACGGGGTGGGGGAGGAATGGGTCCCGACTTAACGGATGAGGAGTGGAAAGAGGGCACGGGCAGTGATACCCGAGTGATGGATCAGGTCATGACCGGGCGCAATAAAATGCCCGGTTACGACGGGGTGATCACCGAGGAGGAAGCCTGGAAGGTTATCGCCTATGTGCGGACCTTGTATAAGGGAGCTCCATCGACCGTCGAGTGGTAAGGGAGACCGAAGTCTCGTCAGTCTCCCTGGATAAATCAGCAGAAGCCGGGGACAGGGGAGCCTGCCTATGCCGTGCCCGAATTGTGGGCAAGACAACCGTACGGGCGCAAGGTTTTGTGACGAATGTGGAACGCCTCTACTGGCCCGTCCGGTTGGCGAAGCTGCAACTGTGCTGTCGGCGCGGTCAAAACCTGAGCCATATCAGCGCAATCAGCCACTCGCACCTGACCCGTCGCCCGCGCCTACCGGACGACGGCAGTTGACGGTCATGTTCTGCGACATTGTGGAATCAATGGCTCTCACCGGTCAACTTGACCCCGAGGAGTGGCGGGACATCGTTCGGACGTATCAAGCGACCTGTGCCAGTGTCATTCAACGTTTCGGTGGCCATATCGCCCAGTATCTTGGCGACGGGATTCTGGTCTATTTTGGCTATCCGATTGCCCACGAAGATGCCGCCGTACGGGCCGTAAAAACAGGCTTAGGCATTCTTGCCCAGCTGAATCATATGAATAGCCAGCTCCGGCAGACCGAGCGCTTACAGTCTCTCCGTCCGGGGGCAAAAGACGCGCCACGGCTTCGTCTGCGGATCGGTATTCACACCGGACAGGTCGTGGTGGGCGACATGGGTGCCGGCGAACGGCACGAGCAACTCGCGCTCGGTGAGACTCCGAATATTGCGGCGCGCCTCCAGGCTGTTGCCAAGGCAAATACGGTCGTAATGAGCGCCGCAGTCTATCGACTCGTCGAGGGCTTTTTTGAGTGCCAGACGCTCGGACCGCACGCGCTGAAAGGCAAGACGACTCCCATCTCGGTCTACCAGGTCATGGGGGAAGAAGGCGCGCAAAGCCGGTTCGAGGTGGCGCTTGAATCCGGCTTGTCTCCTCTGGTTGGACGAACGGAGGAACTCGCCTTCCTGCGGCAACGTTGGGAGACGGCCAGAGTCCGAGAGGGACAGGTCGTGCTACTGGGTGGAGAGCCGGGCATTGGAAAGTCCCGTCTGGTCCAAGAACTCAAGGAGCAGGTAGCCAAGGCGGGCGAGGCGCGTAGAGAGTTCCGCTGTTCGTCCTATGCGCGCAACACGGCCTTTTATTCGGTGATCGATCATCTCCAACGGTGGTTGCAGTTCCAAGGCGATGAACCCGCAGATGAAAAGTTTCGCCGTTTAGAGACCGCCCTGGAAGGCTATCGCTATTTACCGGAAGAGAGTGTGGCCCTTTTTGCCTCCTTATTGTCACTGCCGCTGCCTGAACGCTTCGCTCCGCTCAGGCTGAGTCCGGAGCGACAGCGACAAAAGACGCAGGAAGCATTGGTTGCGTGGCTGGCTGAAGAATCGGAAGAGCGGCCCCTCCTCATTGTTTGGGAAGACCTGCATTGGGTTGATCCTTCGACACTTGATCTGGTTCAGATGTTCATTGAGCGGGCCGCTCCGCTGCATCTCTTCGTCCTGCTGGTTTTTCGTTCGTCGGAATTTACGCCTCCGTGGTCCCCGCGTCCGCCTGTCCACTTGCTGACGCTGAATCGTCTAGAGCGTCGGCCGGTTGAAGACCTCATTGCCCATGTCGCTCAAGGCCGGCGACTGCCCCAGCACTTGGTAGAACATATCGCGGCACAGACTGATGGCGTCCCGCTCTTTGTCGAAGAGCTGACCAAAACCATTATCGAGGCCGGTCTGCCCGAAAACGGTGGGGGAGGGGCTCCCAGCGCTATTCCTGCCACGCTTCAGGATTCATTAATGGCCCGGCTTGACCAACTCAGCAGCATCGCCCGGGATGCTGCCCAAATCGGCGCTGTCCTCGGCCGAGCCTTTTCGTATGCCCTGATCCGGGCGGTCTGGCCGTCTGATGAGCAGCGGCTCGCGCGGGGGCTAGCTCAACTCGTGGAGTCCGAGCTGATCTTTCAGAAAGGCATGCTCCCCCAGGCTCGCTGGGTCTTCAAGCATGCGATGCTGCAAGACACGGCGTATCAGTCCTTGCTCAAGAGCAAACGCCAGCAAATTCATCATCACGTCGCCAATGTCCTGGCCAAACAATTCCCGGATATCAGACACCATCAGCCGGAATTAGTCGCCCACCATTACACCGAAGCCGGTTTGCTCGATCAGGCTATTGGATTTTGGCAATACGCCGGAGAGCAGGCCGTGCAACGCTCGGCGCACCGCGAGGGCATCGGCCATTTTCTCAAGGGGCTAGCGCTCCTCGGCGAACTGCCAGAGACCCCCGACCGTACCCACCGGGAACTGACCATCCAGACCCGTTTGGGTCCAAGTCTCATGGCGACTAAGGGCTACGCCGCCCCAGAGGTGGAACGCGCCTATGCCCGCGCCCAGGAGCTGTGTCAGCAGCTTGGGGAAACTCCTCAGTCTTTTCAGGTGCTCCGTGGCCTGTGGGTTGTTCACGAGATGCGGGCCGAGCTCAAAACGGCTCGGAAGCTGGGCGAGCAATTACTCGCCTTGGCTCAACACCTGGACGATCCCGACCTGCTCATAGAGGTACATCGAGCCTTAGGCAATACCTTGTTGTGGATCGGGGAGTTTGCCCACGCGCGAGAACATCTGCAAAAAGCCATTGCCCTGCATGACCCGGAACAGCATACAGCCCTGGCGTTTCAATACGGCACAGACCCACGAACCGTCTGCTTGCTATATGAGACACTGGCCTTGTGGATTCTGGGCTATCCGGAACAGGCCCTGCAGAAGAGCCGAAAAGCGCTGGCACGGGCAGAAGAGGGGGCCCACCAGCACAGTCTCAGTCTCGCAGCTGCCCTGAACTGGACGGGCCTGCTGCATCAACTCCGCGGTGAAGCAGAGCTGACTTATGAGCGTGCCGTAGCCGGGATCGCCCTTGCGCAGCAGTGCGGGTTCCCCGATTGGGAGATGATCGGGACGATCTTCCGGGATTGGGCTGCGGCCGCGCAATCGCACAACGAAGCGCCTGTTGAGCAATTGCAAAAGATGATTGCCGCCTGGTGTGCCACCGGAGCGGAACTCCTCCGCCCCTACCTCCTCGGACTTTTGGCCGAGCAGTACGGAAAGATCGGTCGGATTGAAAAGGGCTTAGCCCTCCTTGATGAGGCGCTGGCGGTCGTCAACACGAGTGCTGAGCGTTTCTCGGAAGCGGAATTATATCGATTGCGGGGGGAGCTGCTGCTAGTGCGGGACGCAAACAGACTCTCAGCCCAGACGAGCCCGCCCAGATCAAACAGTGAGGCGGAAAGTTGCTTTCAGAAGGCCCTTTTTGTCGCGCGGCAACAAGGCGCCAAGTCGTGGGAGCTGCGGGCGGCGACGAGCTTGGCTCAGCAGTGGTTCAAACAGGGAAAACGAGAGGGAGCGCGGCGGGTGCTGACAGAGACCGCCGATTGGTTTACTGAAGGGCGTGAGACGCGGGACTTTCAAGCTGCCCAAGCCCTGCTGGCCGAACTAGTATAACGATTGAGAGGCAATACACCACAATGCAAAAGACACTGGGTATACTGAGCACTCTGCTGATAGGAGTCGGGATTACAGCTCACGCCGTCATGGCACAGGCAATCAAAGAGGAAGACTTGGGAGCGCAGGAAATCCAAGAAAGCCAAACGGCAGATTTGGAAGGGCAGGAAATCCAAGAAAGCCAAGTGGAGGCAGAAGGTATGCCGCAGGCTGTGGAGGAGGAAGTGCCAGCCGAAGCCTTTAGCGCCCAGGTGTATACGCAATTGCCCGATACCCCGGAAGGAATCGGAGTGGACGGTCAAGGTAACCTGTATGCTTCACTGTTCAATACCGGTGAGATCGTGCAGCTCAAAGAGGACGGGCAATACGTCCATATTGCCTGGATTCCCGCCGAAGCCGACAGCGGGAAGGGCCACGTTCTTGGGATTGCCTCTGACAAAGACGATAACTTATACGTGGCGTACAAGGCCCGCTCCAAGTACGACCGGGTCGGCGACCCGCGCCACCCTGCCTGCCGTGATGCAACCGATGTGACGAGTGGGGTCTACCGGATTGATGCTGAGACACGCGAGGTTACGCCTGTGGCCACCCGCGGGGATGGTTGGCCCTTTTGTTTTCCTGACGATGTTGCCATTGATGATGTGGGGAATATCTATTTGGCCGATTTGACCTATGCGGGGATTTGGAAAATTACGCTGGACGGCCGGGTCACTTTGTGGTCGGAGCATCCGCTGCTCCACTGGTCGGCGATGCCATATTCCGGTTTCCCCCTTGGGGTGAATGTCATCGCCCTTGATGCCGGGCAGCGGAATATTTATGCGGCCACCAGTGGTGATCCGCTCGTGCTCCGGATTCCTATTCGGCCGGATGGCAGTGCTGGTGAGCCGATCATCGTATCCCGCGGACATAGCCTCCTTGACGGCATTGCCTTGGACGAGGAGGGGAATGTCTACGTTTCAGAAATTTTTCGGAACGAAATCATCGGTCTGTCGCCCGACGGCAGCCGGCGGGTAGTAGTCGCGGATAAGCACTCCGCACCGCTGGACGGCAATGCCAGCCTCGTGATCCACGCGGGCATTCTCTACGTGGCGAACCTGGGTTTTGCTCATTCGCGCTGGCAGGACGCGGACAGGACGGTGGTCGCTATTCAGGGGTTTCCGCGGCCGTCTCAGTCGCCGGGGAATTAGGACTCACATGCAGCAGGGCAGCGCCTGAAAAGTCAAAAGAAAAAGGGGCAGGAGAAATCCTGCCCCTTTTTTGGTTAGTCGTTAGGAGTGTGTGAAGCCTAGTCTCTGCCGTGGCGCAGCAGGTGGCCCGGGGTCGCGCCGGTGCAGTTGCCGTCTTCAAAGGTAACGTCGCCGTTCACCATGATCCAACGATAGCCTTCGGCATACTGGACGCGCCGCCACTCGCCACCCGGAAAGTCGTGGACGACCTTTGGCTTCTCCGGGGTGAGCTTCAAGTTCTCAAGATCGTAGACGACCACATCTGCTCGGGCGCCTTCTTGCAGGACGCCGCGATTCTGGAAGCCGGCGCATTGGGCAGGCATGGCGCTCAGGCGATAGTGAGCTTCTTCAAGGCTCATAAAGCCAGCGTCGCGCACCATCCAAGTCAATAGGTCAGTTGGATAGGCACCAATGGTGATGAACTTGGTATGCGCACCACCGTCTGACACCCCAGCCATACTGTACGGGGAAGACATCAACTCGGACACATAGTCCTCACGGACGTTGCGAGCGGGAGTATAGAATTCGGTTTCCAGATTCTCCTCCACCGCAATATCGAACATCGCGTCTATGACATGCTTGTTCTCCATTTTGGCGACTTCTTCGACCGTCTTGCCGATGAACTTTTCGAACTTCTCGTTCTTGACGGTTTCAACCGTGAAGTCTTTGAGCGATCCGGTCACGACCGGCGTATGTCCGGTATCATATTCTGCGACCAAAGCCTGGCGAATGGCAGGATTTTTGAGCTTTTCAAGCCGTTCGGCTGGCGTGCCCATGGTCACTTCACGCAGGACATCATTCCCGTCGAACAATCCTGACATATCGGCAAAACTGAAGTACAACCCTTGACGAAATGTCGCGGTCTGGTTGTAGATCTTGCGCCCAGCTTTGTTGGTCTTTTCCATCCAACGCAGGATACGGCGATGGATACTCGGCCGGTCGTCACGCGTAGCCGTGGCATTAAACAGAATCGGTCGGCCACACTCGTCGGCCAAACGATCGTAGAATCTCATATCGGCTTCAAAATCGGGGCTGGATTGGGTAAGCTGGATGAAACCTTCTCCCCGTTCCTTTAACACCCGCCCAAAGGATAGCACGTCTTCGTCCGCCATGGTGTCCGTCACCATCGGGGTGCCGTCGTAGTCGCGCTGGACAGACACAAAGCCGTCCCCCAAGCGCTGGGCCGAGAATCCACAACCACCGGCGTCCAGGGATTCGCTCAGAATCTGGCGCATGGTCTGTTTTTCTTTGTCTGTGGCCGGACGACTCTTGGCCGCTTCGAGTCCCATGGTCCAGATCATAATCGGTGCAATGGGAACAAAGCTCAGGACGTTGATCCCTTTGGGAGTCCGGTCAAGGAAGTCCAACCACTCTGGGAAGGTGACCCAGTCCCACTTCATGCCGGCTTTCATGGACTCGTACGGAATAGCTTCGACACGTGACATGGTCAGCATGGCTCGATCGCGCATCTCGGGTTTCATCGGAGCGAAACCAAATCCACAGTTGCCAAGCACAATCGAGGTGACCCCGTGCCAGCCAGACAGCGTGACGTAGGGATCCCAGTTAATCTGGGCATCGTAGTGGGTGTGCAGATCAATAAAGCCTGGCGCGACGACCAACCCGTTCGCGTCCAGCGTTTTTTTGGCATCGCTCGGATTGAGCTTGCCGTTCGGTTCGATCTTCGCGATCTTGCCATCTTTGATCCCAACGTCACCCATAAAGCGTGGGGTGCGGGAACCATCAACGACCGTACCACCTTGGATAAGTACGTCATATTCAGCCATATCTGTCCTCCCTCATAGGTCGAAAAAATTGAACGCTCACTCAGTCTTTCCCGAACCATGCCATAGGCCGACTAGTGCTGTCAACACGGCGTTACCTGTGTCTTTGTATGGTTTCATACCAGGTACAGGAAAGAAGCGCAGCCAAGCAAGAATACACCCACAAAGCAGGAGAGAAGTTCGCTTCTCTCCTGCTGCCAAGGATTCCTTTTTCCTACTGAATACCGTACAGTTCGGCCGCATTCCCGCCGACGACTTTTGCTATCACATCTTCTGGCGCTGGGGCGAAGTGTTCGGCGATATATTCCTTGGAACGGGGCCAAGGCGAGTCGGTATGCGGATAGTCTGATGACCACATAATCTTGCCCATGTCATAGCGTTTGTGGGTGTCGATCCACACATCCTCAAACTGGAACGTCGCCCAGACCTGCCGTTTGACATACTCGCTGGGCATCATCGACAGCTGGACATTCTCGAAATGCCGCAGCCGCTCATAGCCGTGGTCGAGCCGATACATGAAATGCGGTAGCCAGGAAACATCATTCTCAGCCGAGACGATTTTCAGTTTGGGATGTCGTTCAAAAACGCCACCGTAGACCATGTCAGCCAAAGTGATCTGAATTTCCTGCGGCAGGCTCATATAGGCATGCAGGATTTTGCTGAAGTCGATACCATGGCCGCGCCGGGAGGTCAGGATATGGAGCGAGAGCGGCATATTGAGGTCAGAGGCGGCATCCCAGAACGGATCGTATTCTCTGCTACTATACGGACGGTCGTCAGGCGGCGCGCCCCAAATCAGTGCGCCGCGCATACCCTTTTTGGCGATCCGTTCAAGCTCTTTGATACCGGCGGGGATGTCTTCAAGCGTCACCGCCCCCAGGCCGATAAGCCGATCGGGAGCGTGACTGCAATATTCGGCTCCCCAGTTGTTAAAAGCGCTGAAGGCGGACGCCCGCAGCTCGGCATCTTCCAGCCCAAACAGGAGCATCCCCATTGAGGTGTACAGCGCTTCGGCACTCACCCCATCACGTTCTTGGTCTTTGAGGCGTTCGGCTGGATCCCAGACGCTCTTGGGGGCGACATCAAATCCCTTTTCCATGTGTTGGGGCAGCTCTTCTGCGCTCTTACCCGAGCCGAAGAAGCCAGCGACTGGGACTGGGGTGATGTTTTCACACACAAAAAATTCGCCGGATTTTCCATTGTGCCCCTGGACGGTGTGGGGCGCTCGCTCACGAAATTTCTTGTCCATACGTTCTACCCACATATTCGGGGGTTCGACAAAATGTGAATCGCCGGAAATGATACGATATGCCATATGCTGACCCTCCTTTGGTCAAAGCGAATCGACTACCCAATCAACTGCTGTGAATGTTGAGAATATAGGACTGTCCGATTACGAAAGTCAAACGGTCGAATGCGGCCTCAGGCGCCGTCCGTGGAGACTGTTCTTTCGGCAAAGCGCCACTGCTCCTCGTGTCTGATCAGACGATCTTCGTATTCTCCTGCAATCACGATTTTCGTTCCGTGCTCTTGAATTGTCGATATCATTATGAAGAAGCAACGAGAGTGGTCAGAGAGTGGAAACAAGGGCATCCTCGATTGCCGAAATTTCTCAGCAGTACGGTTGCCTAAAATCTGGAGACCGTTGATAATGTAAGTACTCTAGGTTCGTTTACTACCGTGCGATGTGGAAGGAGGGGTAGAGATGGGTAAAGTGGATGCACGAAGGGTCGGCGTTGTTCTGGGGCTGGTGCTGAGTATGGGCCTGACGACCATCTGGGTTCAGGCACAAGAGCAACAACCAGGAAATGCCACAGCGGCGGCTGAAGCGGTCGAGTTGGCGTCTGGTCAAGAGGTGGCGGAAGCCGCTGAACAGGCCGAACAACAACCGCCAACCCTGACACTAGCCCTGGCTGAGCAGTTTCTTGAAGCAGCCAAGGCAGAAGCGATAAAACAAGGCTGGGCCATGAGCTTTGCCGTCGTCGATGCGACCGGGCGCCAGGTAGCGCTGATCCGTATGGACGGCGCCCGTTGGATGACGACCAGGGTCGCCCAGGCAAAAGCCTTTACTGCGGCAACGTTCCGGCGTCCTTCGGCGGCAGTGGAAGAGCTGGCCGAGCAACGTCCGGACTTATTTCAGAGTCTGACTCAGCTGATCGATGAACCCATGCTCCTCGCCGGCGGAGGACTGCCGATTATTATTGAGGGCAGGTTGCTCGGTGGCGTGGGGGCGAGTGGCGGCACTGAGGCTGAGGACATAGACTGCGCCCAAGCTGGTCTGGACGTCATAGGGGCGGAGTAAGGGCTATGAGGAGCGGACTTTCACGCCGGCCCGCTCCTCCTGCAATAGGAACACCGAGGTCGAGTCGCGCCCGCCCCAGCCGCGGGCAAGGGCTTCGATAAATTCCTGCTCCAACAGGTTGGCCATTTTCATTGGCACCTCAAACTCCCGTCCCAAGCTTGTGGCGAGCCCAATATCCTTGCGGGCGAGATGCAAGGCAAAGCGGACGGTATCGAAATCGCCTGTGAATATGCGGTGTGGCAGGGTATGGTTCAGGGTGAGTCCCTGGCCCATAGCACCGTCTGCAATGGCGCGGCGGAGCGCCTCGGGTGCAACCCCAGCCTTCACGCCGACAGTCAGTCCCTCCGCCAGGAGGGCGCGAAACCCGTTACTGACCATATTATGGACAATCTTGGCAATCAGGCCGCAGCCAATTCCGCCGACATAGGACACCTTATTGCCGATCGCGTCGAGGACCGGCTTGACTCGCTCATAGATGGCGGGATCACCGCCGACCATAACCGCCAGCGTGGCGGCCTGGGCTCCGACCGGCCCGCCGCTGACAGGCGCATCAAGGACATGGACGTTTTGCTCCTGGTAGGCGACGTGAATCTCTCGAATGAGTGTCGGCGAGCTGGTCGAGAGATCGATATAGACGGAGTTGGGGTACGACCCACGTAGGATTCCTTCTTCTCCTAAAGCGACTGCTTCAACCTCAGTCGGGCCTGGCAGCGAGGTGAAGATCACTTCACTCGCAGCCGCAACGGCCTTAGGACTGTTGGCCCACTTGGCCCCGTGTTCAAGCTGGGTCTGCGCGGCTTCTTGACGCAGGTCGTGTACGGTCACCTCGTGTCCGGCCGCAATGATATGTGAGGCCATCGGGCCGCCCATATTCCCCAAGCCGATAAATCCCACTCGCATGTCCTTGCCTCCGTTTGCAATTCCCAGACTAGGCTTTCGGTGTTCGTACGGTTACGCCAGCACGTTCTTCTTGCAGCGCGAACGGAGCGGTCGAGTCGCGCTCTGCCCAGCCACGCGCCAGACCTTCGATGAATTCCTGCTCCACGATACTGGCGACTTTGAGCGGTACCTCACACTCACGACCCAGTTCGGTGGCCAAGCCCAAGTCCTTGCGCGCCCCCCGCAGCGCGAAGCGAACCGTATCGTAGTCGCCTTTGAAGATGACTTCGGGAACCATATAGTTCAGCATCAAGCCCTGACCTACTGCCCCATCGGCAACCGCCTTGAGTAATGCCTCGGGTTCAACACCAGCTTTGACCCCAAGAGTGAATCCCTCAGCGAGGAGGGACTGGAAGCAGATGCCAATCATATTGTGAACGATTTTGGCAATCTCACCGCACCCGATTCCGCCCAGGTAAGAGACCTTATCGCCAATCGCGTCGAGAACCGGTTTGACCCGCTCATAGATGGCGTGGTCACCGCCAACCATGACCGCCAGCGTGGCGGCTTGGGCGCCGACCGGCCCGCCACTGACGGGCGCGTCTAACACGTGGACTTTTTTCTCTTGATATACAGCTTGGATTGCCCGGATGAGGGTCGGTGAACTCGTTGACAGGTCGATGTAGACCGAGTCCGGTTGTGCGCCTTGGAGAATGCCGCCCTCGCCCAGTGCCACCGCCTCGACCTCTTTCGGGCCTGGCAGAGAAGTAAAAGTAATTTCACTGCTGGCGGCAACCGCGCGGGGGCTATCGACCCACTCGGCACCGCGCTGCAAGTGGGGTTGCGCTGCTTCGCGACGGACATCATAGACGGTAACGTCATGTCCGGCCGCGATGATATGTGAGGCCATCGGGCCGCCCATATTGCCGAGTCCAATAAATCCTATGCGCATGTGATTCCTCCTTTTTGTTTGCAAGAGGGAGGCCCGTCGTCTTCTCCGAGCCGCCTCCCAAATGCGCTTTAGTTCAGGTCCGGCAGTCAGGCTTGCTTCGTCCCTACGAGACGGAATTTTGGTAACGTAATTTCTGGAGTGACATCATCAAATGTGACTTCGACCGGCAGACCACAGCCAAGGGCGTCATTCTCACACTCAACGACTTGGCTCATAATCTGGAGCCCTTCATCCAGGTCGATAAGCGCGACGTTGTAGGGGATGTCGTCGGCAAAGCCGGGGTGCCATTGCTGATGGTAAATGCCATACGAGTAAATTGTGCCCTTGCCGCTCAATTGAACCCAGTCCTGGTCCGGGCTGAGACAGTTCGTACAGGCCGGTCCGGGGGGTAGGTGAATATAGCCGCAGGCTGTGCACTGCTGGGCAACGAACTCATGACGTTTAGCGGCCTGCCAATACGGTTCGTTCCATTTTTCGATCACGGGCAGGGGCTTGTTGTAGTCGGGCATGGGTCTTGCTCCGGTTTAGCTTCGTAAAATCAATGCGCCGGCATGCTCACGCAAGCCGCCTGTGTATGTACACATGAGGCGTTCCACATCCTTGATCTGCCGCGCGCCACATTCTCCTCGCAACTGTCGCACGGCGTCACAGGTGTTTTGCCAGCCAACCATATAGGTCTCGGATAATTGTCCACCGTTGACGTTCAGCGGCAGTTCGCCGCTCAGAGCGATCCGCCCGTCTTGAATCCAGCGGCCAGATTCACCTCGTGGACAAAAGCCGTAATTTTCCAAGGCTGCGAGCACGGCCGGGCTGTATGCATCTTGGACATATAGGGCTTGCATGTCCTGTGGCGTGCAGCCAGCCATATCAAAGACCATCTTGGCGACCGCTTCCTGTTGAAAACTCTGCATCACCAGGTCGGGCGTTTCATACGCGCGAAAAGCCTCTTGGCGACCCATCCCCCGGATATAGACTGGTGGCTTTTTCAGATCTGCCGCGCGGTCCGCCGTTGTCAGGATAATGGCGTGCCCGCCGTCGGTAATATAGCAATAGTCAAATAGTCTGAGGGGCTCCACAATGTAACGGGCACTCATATAGTCGTCGAGCGTGATCGGTGTTTGCTGGACGGCTTTGGGATTCAGCCTGGCATGCGCGCGCTGATTAATCGCAATCGTGGCGAGCTGCTCTTCGGTTGTCCCGTACAAATGCATGTGCCGCCGAAAGGCAAACGCAAACGGTCCGGATGGATTAAAGGCGCCGTAGGGGGCGTGTTCTTCGAGCAGGGCTCCACCGAATCTATTCCGATTCGTCTTCTGGTTTGTGCCGTACACCAGCAGGATGTACTGAGCCATGCCCGCGTTGAGCAGCAGGGCGGCGTGCTGAATCATATAACAGCCGGTTGCCCCTGATGCCTCGACCGCGCCACCGACCCTGGGATTGAGACCGAGCATCAGCCCAACTTTGAGATAATCGCCTTGCCTCCCGTAGCTGGGCTGCACAAATAAGCCGTCAATATCGTCTTTTCTTAGGCCGCAATCTTCCAGCGCGGCCCGAGCCGCCTCTATGGCTAACTCGTCGCCAGTCTTGTCCGGGACTGCGCCTTGTTTGGTATCACCCACACCAACAATGCAGACTGTGTCACACAGTTCCTGAAGCCCCATACGTTGGCCCTCCGGCTCGGAGCGTAATCGAAGCCTGGGTGAGAGTGCAAGTCGTCTGCCGTCTGGACGCTTGACGAAAGCGGATACCGGCGGATAAGGCAGGAGAGGCAATCAGGAGGACGTGTTAATGAAAACGATGATTCAGATGGTTCCCTCAATGCCGGTGCGCTCCAACGAAGAACGACGCCAGTTGCGACCCGTTGGACGAAACGTTGAACGCTATGCCCAGATCATTGACGGCATGGTCGATATCGTGAAAGCCGCAGATACGCTGGGCTATTGGGGCATGAGTTTTATTGAGCACCATTTCCACTCTGAGGGATTTGAAATGCTGCCCACTCCCGGATTGATGAACGCTTGGTTGGGCCCGTATGCCAAACAAATGCGGATGGGGCAGTTAGGCTATGTCATGGGCACGCAAAATCCGTTGCGCGTCGCGGAAGAGACCGCGGTGTTGGATCATATTCTCAAAGGGCGGTTCTTCGTCGGCTTTGCCCGCGGCTATCAAGCCCGGTGGGTCAGAACGCTCGGGCAGCAGTACAACACGTTGCCGACCCTGTCGAATCGCGAGTCTGAGCAACAAGCCACCGCGGATGATGTCAACCAGGAAATCTTTCGTGAGATGGTCACCATTGTCAAAAAAGCCTGGACCGAGCCGAGCTTTTCGTACAACGGCGAGTTCTTCAAAGTGCCGTTCCCGCACGAAGGCATCGAAGACTATCCGGCCTATCCGTGCGCCCGGGAGTATGGCGCGCCCGGAGAGATTGACGAGCACAACCGAGTCAGTCAGATCAGCGTGGTGCCGGCGCCCTACCAACGGCCGCATCCACCCGTCTTTATCAGTTCATCGGGTAGTGCGGACTCGGCGCGCTGGTCGGGCGAGCAAGGATTCACCTGTTGCTATTTTGCGCCCATGGCCGGGGCACGTATCCAGGATGTCGCCTACCGGGAGGGCGCGGCCCAACTCGGGCACACGCTCAGCCCCGGACAGGGGCAGGGCTTGTTGCGCTTCTTGTATGTTGGAAAGACGCGAGAAGCGGCCTACGAAAAAGTGGAAAAATGCATCGTGCCGTTTTTCTCGGAGTTTGCCTCGCACTTCTTCCCGGTTTTACTCAGCGAAGGCAGCGGGTCCATGCTTGAGCGGGTGCTCAACACGGGGCTGATCGTGGCGGGCACGGTCGATGATGTCAAACGGCAGGTGGCCGAGGTCTATGAGGAGATTCCGTTCGAGTATTTTTCCCTGGTCGCCTACAACGGTCTCGAACCCCAAGACCAACTCCTCGAAGACATCGAGCTGTTCGCCACCAAGGTCGCCCCGGAGTTTGCGTAAGGCCCTACCAGGTCTCTACGTTTCCACTTCAGTGAATACGGATTTTGGCACCACTATCCGAAGGGTAGGAGATGCCTTTAATTAAGAGTTGAAAATCTCAAAAACAGGGAGGATCAGACTATGGTGTATGAGATGCGTGTGTATACGCTGCAACCGGGGAAGGTGCCGGAGTTTCAGGCGCTCATAGAAAAAGAAGGACTGCCGGTCATCAGCAAATACTCCAAACTGGTTGGCTGGTGGTCAACCGAGGTCGGTCCGTTAAACGAGGTCGTCCACATTTGGGCCTATGAGGATATGAATCATCGAGCCCAAGCCCGCGCAGCCCAGGGAGCAGACCCTGAGATGCAAGCATTCCGTCCCAAGGCCCAAGGCATGGTTGTCAGCCAGTACAACAAGATCCTGACCCCAGCCAGCTTCTCGCCCCTACAGTAGTACTGAGAAAGGCCAGGGTTTTACCCTGGCCGCCTTTAGCGCTGGAGAATGTGCCGCAGACGGCAGTCTGTCAGCACAGGTGGAGAAAAGTATTCAATCGGTGAGGCTGGCAACAAACCTGAGCGTTGCCTCGGCACATTCTTCCGGCAGCGCCGCCGCAAGATGATAGGCCGCGCTGGGTAAAACCAAAAGCTGAGAGTTCGGAATACGCGTCTGCCAGTCTCGCACGGTTTCGACTGAAGCCAGCGCACTCCGGTCGCTGGTGATTACCAGGGTCGGAGCCTGAATCTGGGGCAGCAGGGCGGTGATGTCCATATTCCCGACATAGCGAAAGATGCCGGCCATCACCTGGGGTGAAGCTTTGCCCATGGCGCTAATCCACCACTCCTTCATCGCCGGGCTCACAGGGCCCAAACGACGCTCCATTGTGCTACGCGCCCAGGCTTCGACCCCGTCCTGTTGGACCTGGGTGAGCCAGGCGTCCGGGTTGAGCGCACTTTTGGAGAGCGTCGCCGGTCCACCAATGACGGTCAGGCTTTTAACACGCTCGGGATAGTCATGCGCGAATTGCATGACGACGCTTCCACCGACGCGCTGTCCCACCACGTGAACGGCCGCAATCTCCAGCTGATCGAGCAGAGTTCGGAGGTCTTGGGCAAAGCCGGGCAGAGACCAGCTATAGTCTGCGGGCGGAACAGACGAGTGCCCAAAGCCTCTCAGGTCCGGTCGCAGTACTCGAAATTGTCGGGCCAGACGAGGCACCCAGGCGAACCAGGCCTGGCTCGTATCGGCAACGCCGTGCACGAGCAGAATGGTTTCCGTGGTGGTCCAGGGGTCGGTAAAATCGTCGAGTTCGTAGTACAGATCGAGAGACTCATCGATGTGCAGCGTTGACATGCCTTCCTCACCAGAGAAGGGTAGTCCGGTCGATTACCCCTACAAATTCTTGACCGACTCTTCAATGAGAGTATCCAACTCCGCAGCTTTTCTTTTTTCCATCTCCGTCCGTTGGGCCAGGATGGCGCCCCACGAGTCGCCCTGGTAGGTGTGGAATTTCTCCGCGTTCCACAACTCGGCGCGTTTGAACGATTTGGGGCAGTGGAAGTAGCATTCTTCGACGGTGACCTCGATGGCAAGCTGGGCCGGACGGCCTCGGGCGCTGAGTTTTTCCAGGAGCTGAGGTTCGTCGGCAATCCGGGCGCGGCCGTTGATACGCATGGTCCATTCCTCGCCCGGAATGAGAAAGAGTAAGCCGACGTGCGGGTTCTCCAGAATATTGCTGATACTCTGAAACATTTTGTTGCCGGCCCGGTCCGGGAGGTAGAGGGTGTGTTTGTCTGCAATTTTGATAAACCCCGGCGGGTCGCCCTTGGGTGAGGCGTCACATCGTCCTTGAGTGTCTGCGGTTGAGACGATCACAAACGGGCACTGCTCAAGAAACCGCGCGGCAGCCTCATCGATATAGGGCAGCTTATGCTTGACGGCGAGTTGATCCGGGTCGCCAAAGCGCTCGGCTAACTCGTGCGTATTCTGTGGGACACTCTGGGCTATTGCTGTGCTCATACTCCCCTCCTTCTGTGCCAGCTCACTCCTGAGGAGAATAGGTCAATTTGCAAGCAGATGCAAAGGATTGTACAGAGGGGAGAAGGATAGGGGTTAAGAGATAGAGAGACTCGAAGCGGAGCCGGGGGAAGCATGACGAGTAAGGCAGACTACGAGGAGGCTATTCAGCCGCTGGAAGAAAAAATCCTGCTCTTTTTGCGGACGTTTGAAGACGTTCAGGAGAATATGCACTTCGGGAAGATACCGGAGGCGCAAGGACAGGTGCGAGACACTCTTGGTGATTTTTTTGAAACCGCACTCTCCAGCGCTGCCAGCCTCGAACCGCCCGAAGAGCTCACCGGGTTTCACGCGGCCTTCGCTGCCGCGCTGACGCATCTCAACAATGCCAGCACAGCTTTTCTTGGCGGGGTGCCCGGGCCGAATTTTGGTGGAGCGTTTGTCAACAGCCGCTTCTCGCTGTGTCGAGGACTGGATCTGCTGTACAACCAACGCGCGCATCTCCCGACGCTCTCCCAATACTGGCTGCTGCCGGAGGCCGCGTCCCAGCGCGACGCCTTGGAGACGCGGGCTGATGATGGCGCGGTGCCGGTCGGTATGCTCCATCAGACGCAGACTCAGGAACATGCCGAGTACTCATTGTATGTCCCGGAATACTATAGCCCTGACACAGACTGGCCGCTCATCGTCTGCCTCCACGGTGGGTATGGCCGGGGCGATGACTACATCTGGACCTGGCTGCGACCTGCCAAGAGCAAGGGCTATCTGCTGCTATCGCCTAAATCCCTAGGGCCGACGTGGTCCGTCCTGCAACCGCCGGTTGACAGTCGGTCAATCCGGGCCATGTTTGACACCGTGTGTGAGACCTACCAGGTTGATCGTTCGCGGGTATATCTGTCCGGTCTGTCTGATGGTGGAACCTATACCTATCTGCTGGGCCTGGACCAGGCCGAACTCTTTGCCGGGATAGCGCCCATTGCGGGTGAACTAAGCCCTGCCACCGATGGGATGCTGCGACAGAAGCGGGGTATCGATACGCCGATCCATGTGATTCACGGTGTGCATGACTTCATCTTTCCGGTCGAAGCCATTCGCTCATCGAATGAACTGCTCGAACACATCGGCTACAAGGTGAAGTACACCGAGCTGCCCGACTGGAGCCACGCTTTGACCTACACCATCAATGAAACCCTGGTGTTGCCGTGGTTTGAAAGTCTGGAACCGAAAGAACAAGGATAATAAGGGAGGAAACAATGTCTCAGGATATCGAAGCCCGTTTGCAGGCACTGGAAGCAAAGATTCAGGATTTGAGTGACCGTGAAGCCGTTCGCTCGCTACGGTTTCGTTATCACGAGTGCATCAACGGGGGGGAATTGGAAGCTATTCCCGATCTGTTCACTGAGGATGCGGTCCTCGATTTTGACTATCTGGGTAAAGCCACCGGTCGGGCCGAGCTGACGAAGTTCTTTCAAGGAGTCGAAAATCTGCTGTCTTTTGTGAAGCAGTTTATGCATAACCATGCGGTTGAGGTGCAGGGGGATACGGGAAAGGGCTATGCCTACCTCGAAGCAAAGACCATCTCAAAAGGGGAGGCGTATTTCGTGGCTGCCCGCTATGACGACGAATACGTCAGACAGAATGGCGAGTGGAAGTTTCAGAAGATGTCGCTCACCCCGTATTTTACCGTCCCTTTCAAAGAAGGCTGGGCGCAAGAGAACCGGCTCAAGATGGGGAGATAGCAACCCCTACGTATAACGAAAACAACATCCCTCAGGAGGTAACCATGGCCTACCAACAACTCAGTCTGGACCAGGTGGAAACGGCGGCGACTGGATTCAAAGGTCCGGAGGGCGTTGTCGTTGATGGTGAAGGGAATGTCTATGGCGGGGGAACGGACGGTGTGATCCGCAAGCTGGCGCCGGATGGAACCGTCACGGAATGCGCGCGCACGGGCGGGCGACCAGCCGGGATGGCACTTGACCAACAGGGTAACCTCTTTGTGTGTGACCCTGGCAAGGCCGCAGTGCTCAAAGTGACGCCGGACGGTCAGGTCAGTCTGTTTGCCGATCAGGTTGGGGATATCAAACTCACCCTCCCGAATTTTCCGGTTTTTGACGCCGAGGGAAACCTGTATGTGTCTAACTCGACCGATCTGACATTCGGCAACTTTGATAAGCTGATGGAAGAACTGCGTAATCCATCACCGAAGGGGGCGCTCGTCCGCCTGCGACCGGATGGCCGCGGGGAAGTAGTGACGACCGGTATTTACTTCGCGAACGGGACGGCGATCGACCCCCAAGAACAGGCCGTGTACGTGCTGCAATCAAGTCAGAATAACTGCATCCGAGTTGCGATGCACAAGGACGGGACCCATGGCAGTTCCGAAGTGTTTGGTGAAGACTTAGGGGCGCTGCCCGATGGGATGGCCTTTGATGCCGAAGAGCATCTTATTATTACCTTACCCATGGTGAACCGCTTGGTGGTGCTCGATCCGAATGGACACCTGTCCGTGCTTCTTGATGATCCAGACGGGACAAAAACGCAGGGACCGACCAACTGCGCCTTTGGTGGGCCGAATTTTGACGATCTGTATATCGCCCATCTTGAATCCGACCACGTTGCGAAAGTCCACCTCGGGAGAAAAGGGCATCCGTTATACGACCGACGCTAAGGGAAGTGTTGGCTGGAGTGTGCGCTTTAACGAAAACTGAAGGCGGGTGTGCTGTTTGAATGCTCTGGCCGGGGAATGGTCGTTCAGTCTGAAATCAGCCTCATAGCTGGCTACTCTTCGATGATTTCGATTGCGAACTCGGGGTTGCTAAACGGGCTTTTTCCTCGAGTTCCGCCGGGATGTCGCCGTCAATGAGAAGCACTGCGAGGTTCTCATCGTTAAGGTCGAAGAGCTCAGGTGCAAGCGCGCAGCAGCGTGCGGGGCCCTGGCAGGCGGCATAGGGATTTAAGTTAATCTTCACGGGAGATACACGGATATCCTGCTCATCCGCGACCAGCATGGCAACTCTGCCATCTCCCAGAAGCTGAGACTGAACCGCTGTCTGGCTGGCCCCACGATCCCAAGATCATCTGGTGTTTATTGGCGCGACGTTTGACCACTTGGCGCCTCCTGCTGCGCTCGATTCGTGTCTCGTACCACACTAGAGCCATGGCAATCCGGGTCAGCTTGACAATTCCCGGCATCTATTGTAATAAAGATTCTATTACATATTATATGCAATAATGAATTCCCACGCACCGAACAGTCATCATGATGATCCGGGCAAAGTCGGGGGTTTTCCAGAGGGAGGAGAAAGAATGAGTCGATACCTTTTGGCCGCTTTCGTTTTCACCATGAGTGCGGTTCCGGCCTTTGCGCACCACCCGCTCGGCGGCATGCCAATGGAAACGCTCACCGACGGGCTCTTATCCGGCGTTGGGCATCCGGTCTTGGGTCTTGACCATCTCTTCTTCGTCATCGCCGTTGGCATTGCGGCGCTTTATACCGGTCGCGCGAAACTGGCAACGTCCGCCTATATTGGCGCGATGATGCTTGGTTGCCTGCTGATGGGTTTTGGTGTTGGCCTTCCTGTCAAAGAGTTTGTGATCGGCATTTCGCTTCTCGTTGTTGGCGGTATCCTTTTGTCCGGTCGTGCCACGGGTCTTGCTCCGGCTGTCGGACTTTTCGCGGTTTTTGGCCTTTTCCACGGATCAGCCTTTGGCGACGCGATCGCGGCCCAGGAAGCAGGGGCCGGCGTTGCCGTTCTGGTAGGCTATTTGGTCGGGCTTGGCCTTCTGCAATACGGCTTGGCACTCCTGGCCGGACTTGTTGTTCTCAATATGCTGAAGGCGACCGAGGCCAAACATATTCATGCCCGCTTCGCCGGCGCTGTTGTTGCCGGTGTCGGCACGTTTCTCACGCTTGAGAATATAGAAGGCCTCGTCTTCAATATATTGGGTCTGGCTGTCTAGGAATCCCAAGCCAGACCCCGGACCGGGCTCGCCGCATGGCCGAGGAGTCAGCATGACCGAAACTGCCTCATCCGTTTTAGCGAAGGGGTCACCGACATCTCATGGTACCTTTCGGCCATCCGTACTGCACGTGTGCACGTCCTGTAGGGCACTTGGCTCTCCGCGTGAGCCACGAGAGAGTCGAGCCGGCTTCAAACTCTATCAAGAGCTTCGCGCGACGTTCCATGAGAGCCCATTGGGCCACTACGTGGAAGTCAGGTCCACTGAGTGCCTGAGCATATGCCCGCGCCCCTGCGGAATCGCGCTCTCGTCGCCTGGGGCGTGGACTTACCTCTTCGGGGATCAGCACCCGGGCGAGAGCGCACGTGACATCGTAGAGGGCGCCTCGCTCTACATCGGTACCGGAGACGGGTTTATGCGGCGGGAGCGACGTCCGAAGTCCCTTCGCGCAAGCATTCTGGGGCGTGTGCCGCCATACGAGGGGGTCGCTGATGCATCCTAGCAGAAGGCATGCTTCCGCTCAGCCAGGCCCTCGTGTGGAGCGCCCTGGCCGTACCCGCCGTGGGTTTGGAGTCTCCGTCACTGCCCACTTGGCCAGACGCAGCGCGTGTATTGGCGAGCGCTGAAACGCCTGCCGTGACGCCATCCGGCCCCATCTTTGGTCTCGCCGTGTCGCAGGGAGAAGAGAGAATATGTTGATCAACACATCACTACGCCGCCCGAACCTCGAACGGGTTCGACGTATCAAGGAGGTATTGCGCGAAGCGCTAAGCCTCTCCCATGACACGACGGTCACGGTCACCGAGTTGGCCTGTCTCGAAGAAGGCTGTGCGCCCATCGAGACCGTGGTTGGCCTGCTTCGGCCCGATGCGCCACAGCTCCAGTACAAACTACACAAACCCACGGACGCGGTTGACGCCGCAGACCTGGTCCAGGTCTGCAAGGCGTGGGGGTTCGACGTCCAAATTCCAATACTCGTCCCTCCGCTCCAGGAGAACTAGATATGGACACGCCACGAAAAATACCTGTTTCCATCCTCACCGGCTTCCTCGGCTCCGGCAAGACGACCCTGCTCAACCGGATCTTGAGTGAAGAGCACGGCAAGCGCATTGCCGTGATCGAGAACGAGTACGGGGAGGTCGGCATCGACCAGGCGCTCGTCATCGACGCTGACGAGGAGGTCTTCGAGATGTCGAACGGCTGCATCTGCTGCACTGTGCGCGGGGACCTGATCCGCGTGCTTGGCAATCTCATGAAGCGCCGCGACAAGTTCGACTATGTGTTGGTGGAAACCACAGGGCTCGCCGACCCCGGCCCGGTCGCTCAGACCTTCTTCATGGACGACGAGATTCGTGCGGAGTTCTCGCTTGACGGGATCGTCACGCTCGTTGACGCAGCCCACATTGAGCAGCAGCTCGGCCGAAGCGACGAAAGCACGGAGCAAATCGCGTTCGCGGACATCCTCGTTCTGAACAAGACGGACCTCGTCAACGGCGAGGCGCTCGACAGGCTCGAAGCTCGGCTCCGGGACATGAACCGAATGGCGCGAGTCGTGCGCAGCGAGCGGGCGAACGTCCCCGTCGATACGGTACTCAACCTCGGTGCCTTCGACCTGGACCAGGTGCTTGAGCGTCGTCCCACCTTCCTCGAGCCGGAGTATCCGTTCGAATGGACTGGAGTCTATTCGCTCGATATCGGCCGCTACGAACTCAGCCTCGCCGATGGACCTGACCCGGCGATGTCGCTCGTCGTCGTGTCCGACCAAGGCACGGATGACGCTGCCCTCCGCGAGGGTGCGGAGTGGTGTGTGCGGCGGTACGCCGAACCCGTGGAGATCGTTTGCCCCGGGGAAAAGATTCCTGTCGGAAAGCATGTGAACCTCCCGCTCGATTCCCCAGGGCGCAAGTCGTTCTTCCTGGAGGTCGATACGCAGGCGCGGGTTGGCCTCTATGCCCAGCACACCGCGGAGGAGTTTGATCTCCAACTGACGAACGCGGATGGAGCGACAGTCAGGCAAGAGGTCGAGCGCACCTGGGTCGCACAGCACGAGCACGACGACGAGGTGGGCTCGATCTCGATCGAGACGGACGGCGACGTCGATCCCGAAAGGCTCAACGCCTGGCTTGGCGAACTGCTCCGTGAGCGCGGGGTGGACATCTTCCGAATGAAGGGCTTCATCAGCCTCGCGGGTGAGTCGCGTCGCTTCGTCTTCCAGGGGGTGCACATGCTCTTTGACGGACAGCCGGATCAGCCCTGGGGCGACGCGCCCCGCCGCAATCAGCTCGTCTTCATCGGCCGCAACCTCGATGAACAGAGCATGCGGCAGGAGTTCGAAGCATGTCTGATTTGAATGTCGCCAGGAGGAATCTGCATGAGCGGCACTGAGAGCAGTGAAATCGTCTATGATGTAGTGGTCGTCGGCGCCGGTGCCGCAGGCGTGGGGGCCGCGGTGGCTCTCAAGCATGCTGGCATCGAGAACTTCATAGTTTCCGAGCGTCGCAAGGTCGGCGCATCGTTCGCCTCATGGCCGGCCGAGACTCGCTTCATCACGCCCTCGTACCCAACCAATTCAATTGGCATGCTCGATTTGAACTCGATCGCGATTGGCACTTCACCCGCGTTCAGTTTAGGGGTCGAGCATCCGACGGGTAAAGAGTACGCGAGATATTTGCGTGCAGTCGCACGATTCTTTGAGGTACCTGTACGCCCGGATACCGACGTGATGCAGGTAACAAAGGTTGGCGACGGCTTTCGCCTCGATACGGCCGACGAAACCTTGCAAGCCAAGCACGTCATTTGGGCCGCTGGCGAGTTCCAATACCCACGCTTAAGCGGGTTTGTTGGGAGCCAATTGTGTCGCCACACCGCGACCATCGCCAGCTATGAAGAGCTTGACGGTGACGACTTCATCGTTGTGGGTGGCTACGAAAGTGGTGTCGACGTGGCCTACCACTTGGCGTGTCGCGACAAACGAGTGCGGTTGTTCGACAAGGGTTGCCCGTGGGAGGAGGAGAGTTCCGATCCCAGTGTCGCGCTTTCCCCGTTTACGCTCGAACGGATGCGTGAAGACCAGTTTGTTGAGCAAGTGGAACTGTTTCCGCAAACCCCTATCGAATCGGTCACTCGCGCGGACACCATGTATGAAGTGACGGCTCGGGACGGGCAGCGGTTTCAAACCCGCGTGCCGCCACTATTGGCAGGCGGATTTGAGGGGAGTCACAAGTTAGTCGCGGATTTGTTTGAACGACGCGACGATGGCTCTCCGATTCTGAGCGAACACGATGAATCGACCATCGTACCGGGAGTGTTTCTCTGCGGCCCCACAGTTCGCCATAACAATTACGTCTTCTGCTTTATCTTCAAGTATCGACAACGATTCGCCGTGGTCGCCAAAGCAATTGCGACCTCGTTAGGACTGCCGGCGAAAAATTTGGAAGAGTACCGCAAGTGGGGCATGTATCTCGATGACCTCTCCTGCTGTGGGGAGGAGTGCGTATGTTGACGGGAAACGGCGCAGGGGCCGTTGTGTCTGGCGCGGGGCGAAGCCGACTCGCCAGGGTGCGGAGCATCGAATGGCTCGGACAAACGGCTGCCAGCGTTTGCTGGATTAGCAGCATGCTGACTTACGGGATCAGATCCGGTGGGGATTGGTTGCAGTTATTTGCTGCATCCGCATGGCTGTTGGCCAACATCGCAGCGATTGCGAATGCCGAGGCTGATTGAGATGTCGGTCGCACTTCAAGGAGTCGGTCAGCTCGTCTTCATCGGCCGCACCCTCGATGCGCAGAGCATGCGGCAGGAGTTCGCAGCATGTCTGATTTGAATGTCGCCAGGAGGAGGGGCGTGCTCCGCCGGGGCTGGTCGGCGGCGGTCGGCGACTACGCCATCGCCGGGGGTTGGAGCCTACGCGGTGAAACGCTGATGGTCGGTGATGCTGCGGGTGGCGTCTACGCATTCGACGGCAAGTCTGGCGCGACCGCTTGGGCGCGGCGCGGGGTTCACGAAGGTGGTGTGCTCGCGGTGGCGGTCCACCCAAGTGGAACCGCGTTCGCTACGGCCGGCCAGGACAGACAAGTCTTAATCTGGAGTGTCGCCGAAGGTCAGGTAAGCCGGGCTATCGACGTCGGAAGCGGTTGGGTAGAAAACGTGGCGTGGTCGCCGGACGGCCAATGGTTAGCGGCCTCCTGCTCCCGGCAGGTTCGTGCGTATGGTGAGGACGGCGCGGAGGTTTGGCGATCTGATGATCATCCCAGCACCGTCAGCGCGATCGCCTGGTCGGGCGCAGGGGAGCTGGCGACGGCCTGTTACGGTCGAGTGACGTTCTTCGACGCGTCCACTGGCGAGCTTCGCCAGAAGCTGGAGTGGCAGGGCTCCTTGGTGTCGATGGTCCTGAGCTCGGACGGGGATATCGTGGCCTGCGGCAGCCAGGACAACTCGGTGCACTTCTGGCGTCGCTCCACGGAGCAGGACTCCATGATGTCAGGATATCCTGCCAAGCCGTCGGCTCTGGCTTTCGATGATACCGGTACCCTCTTGGCCACCGGCGGAGGGGAGGCGGTGACGGTCTGGAGCTTCCAGGGAAGTGGCCCCGAAGGCACGCGGCCCGGCGTTCTAGAGCTTCATGTTCAACCCGTCACGACGCTTGCCTTCGCTCGCCGCACGATGCGCCTGGCATCGGGAGGCCGCGATGGTGCCGTGGTTGTGTGGTCGCTTCAGAGAGATGGAGAAGGCAGTCCGATAGGGGACGCGGTTGTGGCAGGCGTAGTGGCCGAATTGTACTGGCGGCCAGACGGGCGCGCGCTTGCCGCACTCGACGCGCAGGGTGGCGTGACGGTTTGGCGGATAGGCTGAACAAAGGCCCGAATCGTCCGCGCACGCGCAGTGCTGCGCCAAGGCCTCGTCTTCAACATATTGGGTCTGGCTGTCTAGAAAACCCAAGCCAGCCGATTCTGCCAGATGACACGGCTCTACCCTCGCGGAAGCAACAAGTCCGGTCTGAGCACGGCTTGATGGAGAGAGAGTGTATTCGCGGTTGCTTTGGAAACCATTACCGCGTTTGCGTTTTTTGTGGCCAGACTTTGAGCCAGGTCAACCACAGCAGGCAGGAGTTTTTCCTGCGCTACCACCTGATTCAGCATCCCGACGGATAACAAATCGTTTGCGCTGTAGTGGCGGCAGGTCAGGATCATTTCCTTGGCCCGTGCCGGTCCCACATGGGCCGCGAGCAGGGTCACCATGGATGGACTCAACGGAGCCCCAAGGTCCACTTCGGGAAACCAGAACTCCGCCCCTTCTCTTGCAACGCGTAGATCGCAGCCCAACACCAGCCCCCAGCCTCCCCCAACCGCATAGCCATTCACCGCCGCAATCGTGATTGGCTCAAGGTGGACCAATGTTGCCAGGACGCGTTCCGTCAGACGCGCCCGGCGAGGAGCGAATTCTCGAAAGATCTTTTCACGCTCGGCCGGATCACTGACGCCTTTCGTGAGCGAAAGATCCGCACCAGCGCAGAAGGTATTACCTGAGCCGGTGAAGATCAGGACCCGGACGTCGGCGTCGTCCCGGAGTTGGCATAAGAGGCTCTCCAACTCCAGCAGGATGTCTTCGTTTAATGGATTGCGTTTTTCCGGTCGATTGAAAGTGAGGGTTGCAACACGCTCTGCTTTTTCCAGTAAAAAATGTCTCGGCATCCTGCCTCCCTGACGAATACGATCCAGTTCCCTGATGTCGAATCGCTCGGACAGACCGCCAAAGACACTTCCGTCGGGCTCTCAACCGAAAGAGAATCTTTGGAATGTTCAGAAATCCAACGCCGTTATCGGACTCCTACTCCTTTAAGTAGCTGTCGTCCTGGCCTGCGTAGAGAATGCCGTGGTTGTGGCCGCTGTGGACTTCCGTTCCCTTTAGGACCGCGGTCTTCCGTGTAAACTCAAATTTCACGCCGTCATTCAGTACTTTTCCGACGTTCTCATACTGCCACGCACTCACCGTCTTCGCGTGCGGACGTACGGCCATTGTCTCGAACCAGGCCCTGACTTTCGGGTGCTTCTTCCACACCCCGTCCGGAATGATCTTCCCGGCGTCATGAGAAACGAGGTCCTGGTGAGCGGTCAGATCCGCATAGCTCATCTCATCGCCGCACAGATACTCACGGTCTTTGAGCCAATAAGTCTCGAGCAGGTCAAGCGACTCGTACAGCAGATAGCGCCCCTTCTTTATCTCCGCAGAAAAGTCCTTATCGTACCCGTAGATCATTGGGGCGAAGATCGTCCAGTGGAACGCCCCTCCTCCGAGGCGGAGCGTGTAGGCGTACCATTGCAGAAACTGCTGAATATGCCCCTTTTGCTGCGGGTCGCGCCCGAACCAGTGATCGGGGCATTGAAACTTCTCGTTCAAGTAGAACGCAATGGCCGCGCTCTCCCAGATAACAAAGTCACCATCAACGAGAATCGGTACTTGCCCAGTCGGGTTGTACTTTTCTCTGAACTCCGGTCGCTCGTTGATATCTGTGGTGATATCGACCAACTCGGCTTCAAATGGAATGTCGTTCTCCAGCATGAATTGATGCGCCGCGCGGCACGGCTGTGACGCGGGATGGTGAAGGTAACGCAAGGTTGTACTCATTTTAACCTCCGTACTCTTTGTCCGGTTTCTATCGATTAACTCGCCCTCTTGCGAGGCATTGTCGACTTGTGGATTGGCTTGTCAAGGGGTAAATCCAACACGAGCGCATTTGCACGGCGGGATTTCCTAGTTTATTGAAATGACTTGTAAGCGAAGCACAATTTCGAGAGAGGAGGGTTCATTCCAATGACGTTTTACTCGGATTCTCGCTACCCCGTTTCTCCCACGATTGAAGCCTTACACGTTGACGAAATGCAGTCCTATGTGCGTAGCGGTACGTGGGGCACCGCAGCCCAAAGAACCGCAATTGCCGCCACTGCGCGTATCGCGCAATGCGAACAGGGATTACAAGAATCGGTCGGCGATGAGAAGCTGGCGGCACAGGCCAAACTCCCTGACGCGGCGGTGCGACTGGCGCGCGCGGTGGCGGTTGATTCGGAAAACATCGACCGCAAGTTTTGCCAGGACATACAAGCCCAGGGTGTGACCGAGGGCGCGTATGTTGAAATCGTCGCGCTTGTGTCGCGCCTCTCCAATCTTGACGTCTTTGCCCGCGGTCTCGGCATACCGCCCCGAAAATTACTGGAGCCCGCCGACGATACGCCCCCCTCTTTCGAACGTCCCGCTGAAGCCGTCGATGAGGGCTTCTTTACCGCGAGTATCCCCAGCGCTCCGGAAGGTGGCGCATTGGCCGAATCGTTATACGGAAAGGGTCCGGCGGGGAATATTTTCCGCGCCGTGAGCCTCGTACCTGATGAAGCCCTCCGCGTGATTGGCCTGGTCAGTCAGCAGTATTTCGGAGCTGAGCATTTGCTCGATTTTCACGCCACATCAGACCACGCCCTTTCGCGAGCCCAGATAGAACTCGTCGCAACCAAGGTTTCGGAACATAACCAGTGCTTCTACTGAACCACGTGGCATGCCCACCTGCTCCGTGAGAGCGGAAAAGTTCACAACCGGAACTACGAGTTAGCTGGTGCGATCGATGCAACTATCGACAGTGGTGTGGAACACGGGTGCGAACTCGTGAGATTCGCCGCTGCTTTGATGAAACCCGATACCGCAGAACTGGCGACAGCACGTGATACCGTCGCGGAACGATTAGGTCCAGACGCGGTAACGACGGCGTCGATCATCGGCGGTAACTTCAGCATGCTGGACCGCGTCGCCAATGCGATTGGAATCAGCGTCGATTCGATGGTCATGAAACCTACCGCGGATTTTCGCGAAGCGCTGGGGATCAACGCGTTCCCATCGGCGGTGAATACACTACTCTGACGACTCCCGCTCAAATGTAGGCCCACCGGCACGTTGTGGGTACGAGGGTGAAGGGTGTGTCATGACATACCCTTTTGACATCATAAGGCAATAAAACTGAACGAACCCTCATTCGGCAACAGGTGGTAACAGGCGGGAAAAAAAGTAAAATTGGCTTTGAATAATTACTCCACGTCTGCTAGGTCGTCTGTATAGGAGGGGTCATATGAAATTTGGTCTGTTAATGCCGTTCTGGAATCCGGCTCGCTGGGAGCGGCCCTTTCCTGAGCTGTATCAGAACCTGCTGGACCAAATTGTCAGAGTCGAGGAACTTGGCTACGATAATATCTGGCTGACCGAGCACCACTTCGACGATGATGGCTGGTCGCCTGCTCTGCTCCCCCTCGCCGCCGGTATTGCCACCCGCACGACCCGCATCCGGATTGGTACGTTTATTCTCATTCTGCCCTTTCAACATGCCTTACGCGTGGCCGAGGATGCCGTCACCGTGGATATTCTGTCCAATGGCCGGTTCGATCTTGGTGTGGGCAAAGGCTATCGCACTAAGGAATTTACTGCCTTCGGTTTTCCCCGTGAGCAGCGCGATGCGCGTCTGGAAGAAGACCTCGCTGTTCTTCAGGGACTCTGGACAAACGAGTCCTTCTCTTTTGACGGAGACTATTATCAGCTCAAAGATGTCCGTCTCACGCCACGCCCCGTCCAGCAGCCCCATCCGCCGATTTGGATTGGTGCCCGTGGCAAGAAAGCGGTTCAGCGAGCGGCACGAATGGGGTTTCACCTGATGGGCACGGGAGAGGTTGCCCAGCAGCGAGCCTATGACGATGAGTTGGAGCGGAATGGCCGAAATCCGAAAGATTACTACTTGGCCCAACTGCGCTGGGTCTATGTGGCCGAGAGTCGGGACAAAGCCTGGGACCTCGTTGGTGAGCATATGCACTATCTCTTCTCCTCTGCTTTTCCGTTGCTCAAAGAAGCCGGAGACCTGCGGGCCGACCGAGCCATGGAGCGGGTGCCCAGCATTGAGGAACTGCGCAATATTGATCCCACCATTCCGGGCGGGGCGCCCATTGTGGGAACACCGGATGATTGTATTCAAGCCTTACAACGCTACCAAGATGAAACACGGGTGACCCATTTGGCCATGGGCATGCATCTGCCAGGACTCGCACTGGACAAGGTGACCGAGTGCCTTGAACTATTTGCTCAGGAGGTCATGCCACATTTTCGCTCATGAGGAGACTAGAAGGACGCGAAAAACGCAGAGTGAAGGGGAAAGAGATGGCAAACGGCTGCCACGGCAGAGCTCCTCCAGGTAAGAGATTTATTTTTTCCGCCTGAAGGTTGACAGCCGATTTTTCTAAGAGTATGGCGAATGTAAAGAACCTGTAAGTAAAGGAGGGTGGCATGCCACAATTCGATACAGTGATTAAGAACGGCACGATCGTCGACGGAACGAAGGTGCCCCGTTACCAGGCCGACCTTGGCATCAAGGACGGGAAAGTTGCTGAGATTGGGAAACTCAGCAGCAGTGATGCCAAAAAGGAGATTGATGCCAGCGGGCAGATCGTTGCTCCGGGGTTCATCGATCTGCACACCCACTATGATGCCCAGTTACACTGGGACCCGTACTGCACCATCGGCAGTTGGCACGGTGTGACCACCGTTACCATTGGGAATTGCGGGTTTGGTTTTGCTCCGCTGCGGCCGCAAGACGCCGACCGGGCCATGTTGGCTTTGTCCCGTACCGAAGCGATTCCACTGGAGCCCATGCGGGTGTCAATGAAGGTTGACTGGGAAACCTTCCCGCAATACATGGACCGTCTGTCCCGCATGCCCTTGGGCGTTAATGTCTCCCATCTCTTCCCGCTCGCCCCGGCCGTGGCGTATGTGATGGGTGGTTTTGATGACGCCAAGAAGCGCTTCCCGAATAAAGAAGAGATGGACATCATTACCGGCCTGTACAAGGAAGCCGTGAAGGCTGGCGCCGCGGGTTGGTCTGCCCAGCGTCTGGTGCCCGAGAGCCGGGTGTCCGTGCAGCGCGACTATGACGGCACGCCGATGATCACCGACATCCTGCCGGATGAGTTCTATATGGATATGGCCAAAGCCATGAGCGAAGTGGGCGAGGGCTGTATTCAGTTTACCCAGTCCGGTGCAAGCGAAGGTACGTTTGGTGTTGAGGATGATTTCAGATTCCTGGAAAAAATGACCAAGACCGCCGGTCAGCCGCTGCTGTACAACGCCATGTTAATCAGTGATAAGCATCCTGAGTCCCACCAGGCCCAGCTGAATTGGGTCAATGCGGCCAACGAACGCGGCGCTCGCGTGTTTGGACAGGGCGTCACGGCTCGGGCTCCAGTGCGGATGACCCTGGAAGACTGGAACCTGTTTGATGGCATTCCGGCCTGGAAGGAAGCTACGCTCGGAACGGTCGAAGAGCGTAAAGCCAAACTTTCGAAACCTGAACTGCGCAAGGAAATGCGTGAGGACTACGATCAGGGCGGCATGGAAACGATGAATGTCGTCTTTGGTGATTTTCACGAGTTTATTGCGCGCAAGGTTCGCAATACCGAACTCAAACTCCAGTACGAGGGCATGTCCGTGCAGCAGATTGCCGAGAAGGAAGGCAAGCACGTCATCGACGCCATGCTCGACCTGTCTGTGGCCGACGACCTGCGCACCGAGTGGGCTGGCCCGGTGGGCAACGCCAACATCGAGGGCTACAAAGAGCTGATGGGCTCGCCCTACACGCTGCCGGGTGTGTCGGATGGTGGGGCGCACGTGAAGTTCATTACGCCGGCCATCTATCCGACCGAGGTGCTGTCTTGGCTGGTACGCGAGCAGGGCGTCATGAGTCTGGAAGAGGCGCACTTCCGCCTGAGCGGGATCATGGCCTGGGCCGCGGGTATCACGGACCGTGGGACGCTACGTCAAGGCCAAGCGGCCGACATCGTGGTCTACGATGCCGATACCGTTAGGGCTCTGCCGGGCGAGATTGCTCACGATCTGCCGGCGAACGAGTGGCGACGGGTCCAAAAAGCCGAGGGCTATAAGCATATTCTGGTCAACGGTGAAGAGACCTTCCAGAATGGTGAATGCACCGGGAATACCTCGGGCGCACTCCTGCGTAACGGCGCGGCCCGCTAGGCAAGCCGCTGGGCTTGTTCGCCCGCCTATTGGAACCAACTGACGGGGAACTGGAGAACTGCTCTCCGGTTCCCCGTTTTTTTGTGTGCTCTATATCCATAAAGGAGGGATTCGAGATGGAGATAGGCACGAGTGGGTATGTTTCTGCTGATGGGCATGTGGTTGAGCCGGCAGACCTCTGGACAACCCGGATGGACAAACGGTTTCGTGATCGTGCTCCGCGGGTCGAATCACGGCCCGAGGCTGACTACTACATTATAGAAGGGCTGACCGAATTCCCGGTGGGCCTCGAAGGTGTGACCATCGAGGAGAAAATTCAGGGCCAAGTCACCACCCCCAAAGGCCGCCGACATGCCGAAACGCGACCCGGTGCATGGGATCCGCAGCCGCGCCTGGTTGATCAGGAGCGCGATCATCTACGGGCTGAGGTGATTTATCCGGGCGGGTTCGGCCTGCAGTTTTTCCACGTTCAGGACGCTGAATATCAGCGGGAAATCATTCGGGTCTATAACGACTGGATCAGTGAGTTTTGCTCGGCAGCCCCGGACCGCCTGCTGGGATCAGCCTTACTACCCATGCGGGGTCCGGTCGAATGGGCGGTTGAGGAAGCCGAACGCATAGCCGGGATGAAGGGTATTCGCACAATCCTGATCCCGGCCGAGGTGGAGCGCTCGTATGCCCACTCCGATTATAACCCCATGTGGGACGCCCTGCAGGACATCGGGCTCCCGGTTTCCACCCACTCAGGGACTGGAACGGGTGAGGCCATTTTTGCCAAGATAGAGCGTCTTGGCACAGGGCTCGGCGTGACCGACAACAAGGTCTTGCAGCCGATGCGCGCCATGGCCGATCTCATCTGGGGTGCCGTACCGCAACGCTACCCGCAACTGCGGTTTGTGGTGGTTGAAGGCGGCATCGGCTGGGTGGCCTCGCTGCTCGGCTTCATGGATCATTGGTGGAACGATCACCGCCACTGGATGGAGCCTCAGCTGGACGAGGCACCGAGCACGTATTTCAAGCGTCAGTTCTGGGCGACGTTCGAGGACGATCGAGCTGGCATTCTGACCCGCGAACTGGTCGGGGTTGACCGCCTCATGTGGGGCTCGGACTATCCGCATACCGAGGGAACATTTCCCTATTCCCAAGAGCAGATCATGCGGGATTTTATGGGCGTGCCGGAAGCTGAGGTGTACCAGATGGTGACGGGTAATGCGGCGCAGTTGTATGGACTCGCTGAGCAGGAAACGAGTTGAACCGAGGAAACGAAGGAGGAATCGTAGATGGAGGTAGATACCCAAGGTTATGTTTCTGCGGACGGTCATGTTGTTGAGCCAGCAGACCTCTGGACTACGCGCATGGACAAACGTTTTCGTGACCGCGCCCCGCGGGTCGAAGCGCGCGAGGATGCTGACTATTACATTATTGATGGGCTGACACCATTTCCGGTTGGGCTCGAAGGTGCCACCATGGAAGACAAGCTCGCCGGCAATATCGAGACCATGGCGAGTCGGCACGCGGACACACGACCAGGGGCATGGGACCCACAGCAGCGACTGCTTGACCAGGACCTGGACCATGTCCGGGCTGAGGTTATTTACGCGGGTGCGTTCGGACTTCAATTCTTCACGCTTCAAGATGCCGAATACCAGCGCGAAGCCATGCGGGTGTATAACGACTGGCTGAGTGAATTCTGTGCCGCTGCGCCGGATCGGCTGCTTGGTGCGGGTTTATTGCCCGTGCGCGGCCCGCTCGAATGGGCCTGTGAGGAAGCCGAGCGTTGCGCCAAGCAGGGCCTGCGGACCCTTACGATTCCCGCGGATGTTCCCGATCGTTCTTACGTGACGTCGGACTATGAGCGTCTGTGGAGCACGCTCGAAGATATCGGACTGCCCGTTGCTACCCATTCCGGCACGGGAACGGCCGAAGAGTTTTATTCTAAATACAAACGCATGGGCACCGGCATGGCCGTGGTTGAAATGAAGATGTTCCAGCCCATGCGCGGTTTTGTCGACCTGCTCTGGAGTGCCGCACCCCAACGCTATCCAAAGCTGCGCTTCGTGATCGCCGAGGGTGGCGTTGGTTGGATCGCCTCTATGCTCGGTTTTATGGATCACTGGTGGAACGATCATCGTCGCTGGATGGAACCCAAGCTCGACGAAAAGCCGAGCGCGTATTTCAAACGCCAGTTCTGGGCCACATTTGAGGACGACCGAGCTGGCATTCAGACCCGCGATATCATTGGCGTGGATCGCCTGATGTGGGGTGCAGACTATCCGCACACGGAAGGCACGTTTCCGCGTTCAGTCGAGCAGGTCGCCAAAGATTTTGCCGGGGTGCCTGAAGGCGAGGTCTATCAGATGGTGGCAGGGAACGCGGCGAAGTTGTATGGACTAGATCAATAGACGGACAGGACGCATATGGCAGGTTGTCTCGACGGCATCAAAGTCCTGGATCTCGGGCGCTATCAGGCCGGTCCACGCTGTGCGATGGTGCTCAGCGATCTGGGGGCAGAGGTCATTAAAGTCGAAGCGCCGGGTGGGGATGAGTCACGCGGCCTGGGCCGCGTTTACTGGTCCGCCTACAACCGCGGGAAGAAGAGTATTACGCTGAATCTGCGCAGCGAGCAGGGCATCGCTCTCCTTAAGGCACTTGTGCCCAAGGTTGATATGCTACTCCAGAATTTTCGGCCGGGCGTTATGGATAAGATGGGCCTGGGCTATGAGACGCTCAAACAACTCAATTCTGGGCTTATTCTCATCAACGTCTCCGGCTTTGGTCAATCAGGACCGTACCGGGACCGACCCGCCTACGATCCGATTGGCCAAGCCATGTCCGGTCTCATGGGCTTCACCGGATTTCCGGACGGTCCACCGGTCATGACGAATTCACCCATCATTGATCGGATCACGGCACTGCACGCCACTATTGGGGCGCTGGGTGCCCTCCACCACCGAGATGTCACCGGAGAGGGACAGTCCCTCGACGTGTGCCTGCTCGACACCGGCTACACGCTGATGGAGATCCCGATTGCCCAATATCTTCTCACCGGCAAAGAGCCCCAGCGGCGGGGCAATACCCCCGGCGGTATCGCCCCGTGTAATACCTACCAAGCCAAAGACGGCTGGGTCTATATCCTGGCTGTACCCCAGCATATGTGGGGGCGGTTCTGTCGCGGCATCGGCCGAGCAGATCTCGTGGACGACGAGCGTTTCTCCAGTATCGCGGGGCGGGCGTCGCATGCCGACGAGGTCAACGCGCTGGTTGATGCGTGGGTGCAGGACAAGACGGTGGCAGAGGTCGTGCAGGTCCTGGAGCAGGCCGAGGTGCCGGTCGGGCCGGTGCATACCATTCCGCAAGCCGCCCGCGATCCTCACCTGTGGGAGCGGCAAATGCTGGTTGAAACTGAGGATCACGAACAAGGACGCACGTATGTGCCGGGGTTGACCGTCAAATTCTCGGACACTCCCGGAAAAATCGGACCGATTCCACAGCCCGGAGAACATAATAGCGAGGTGTATGGCGGGTGGTTAGGACATACGGAAGCGGCTCTGACACGTTGGAAAGAAGAGGGGATTGTTTAAACCGATAGTCACAAAGGAGGCGCCATGGCAAACGGACAAGAAAGTATGAGCACGAGCGTTGCCCGGTTTGAAGAGCTGAAACCGATTGACTACGCGAGCTTTATCAAGAACTACAAACCTGACGGTACCCAGGGCTATGCGCTGATTGGTCGGGCGGGCAAGACCAGCCCTGCGATCAAAGGTGACCACGGCTTTACCATGGCCATCAATAAGGTCAGTCCGGGAAAGGGAGCCCCGTTGCATAGCCATCCGAAACCCGAGGTATTTGTGGTGCTGTCTGGCACCTGCGCCTTTTTCTGGGGAGACAAGGGCGAAAATGAGGTTGTCCTCGGACCGTGGGACACGATTTCCTTTCCGGCGGGAACCTCGGAAGGGTTTCGGAATATAGGCGATGAGGAGGCCAATCTTCTGGTTGTCCTGAGCGGCTCGGAAGTTGGTAAGGTAACGTTCACGAAACAGAGCGAGACGGCTGAGGCGACCGGCGTCGAGGCGTAGCGTCTCGACCGAGAAAAAGGAGGACCTTCCATGGCAACATTTTCAGTTGATCAGGTTGATGTTTTTGGCAAGGGCGTATTGCAGGCCGAGGGAGTAGTGGTGGACAAGGAGGGCAACGTCTTTGGTGGTGGTCGGAACGGCATTATGTATAAGGTCACACCCGATGGCACAGTGAGTGAACTCGTCACCCTGCCCGAGGGCTCTATCCCCAATGGGGTGACCATGGATAGCAATGGCGATCTGGTCTACTGCGATCTGGGCAAGCAGGCCATGATGCGCGTGACCCAGGGCGGAGAAGTATCGCTGATTGCCGATCAGGTTGGCGCACTCAAACTGACCCTCCCGAATTTTGCCAGCTATGACGCCGAGGGCAATCTCTACGTCTCGAACTCGAGTACGTCGAGTATTGAGAATGTCCTGGCCGAGTTGGCCACCCCCTCACCCAAAGGGGCGCTGGTCGTTATCCGTCCGAACGGGAAGAGTGAAATCGTGGCCGAGGGTATTTATCTGGCCAACGGCACTGCGATCGACCCGAAAGAAGATGCGGTCTACGTGCTGGAAAGTACCCGCAATGACTGTCTGCGCATTCAGATCAAGAAAGATGGCACGTTTGGGAAGCCTGAGGTCTACTCCAAGGATTTTCCGGCCCTGCCGGACGGCATGGCTTTTGACGTGGACGGTAATATGTATGTCACGCTGCCGGCTGTGGTGACGGGCGGGGAGATGGTGCCGGCCCATCAGGTCATCGCCGTTGATACCAACGGCAACTGGAGCATGCTGATCGATGATTCGGCTGAGGGCAAGAAGCTCAACTTCCCGACGAACTGCGCCTTCGGCGGGCCGGATTTGCAGACGCTGTATATCGCCAATCTCGAAGGCGATCACTTCAGTTGCGTCAAGACGCCCTACGCGGGCCATCCGCTATACCATCAGCGCTAACTAGGGGAAGGTGGGCCATGAAGGCAATGCGAGCGCACCAACCTGGAGGACCGGAGCAACTCCGCTATGAGGATGCCCCCGACCCCGAGTTGGGGGAGGCTCAGGTCCTCATTCGGGTCCGGGCGATTGGTATCAACCCCGCTGATTTGGTCCGGCTGTCCGGCAAGCTTGCTCCACTGAAACTCCCCTATATCACTGGTACGGACGTGTCTGGCGAGGTCGAAGCCGTGAGTCCCGGCGTTACACAGGTTCAGGTCGGCGACCGCGTATTTGGCCGCGCGATTAGTGCCGGCTATGCAGAAAAGACGTGCCTGCTCGCCCAGGAGGCAATACCCCTGCCGTCCGCGCTCTCTTTTGCTGAGGGGGCAGCGATCCCGATACCGTTTTATACGGCCTATTATGCCTTGCATCATAAAGCAGGGGTGCAGGCGGGAGAAACGGTCCTGGTTTCTGCTGGTGGCGGTGGCGTCGGCGTCGCGGCCATCCAGCTGGCCAAAGCCGCGGGAGCGCGGGTGATTACGACAGTTGGGTCACAGGAAAAAGCAGACCGGACCCGCGAACTGGGTGCTGAGGTAGCGCTGAATTATAAGCGGCAAGATTTTGCGGCAGAGGTTCTCAAGCTGACCGAGGGCAAGGGAGTGGATGTCATCATTGAGAATGTCGCCACAGATAACTTGGCTGCCGACTGCTCAGCCGTTGCCAAGTCCGGCCGTATTGTCTTAATCGGTACGGGCACCGGCAAAGCTCCGGACGCTACGTTCGGCGTGCTGCCTGCCCTCATCAAAGATATCACCTTCTATGGCATGAGCCTCATTAATGCCGCCCAAGTCATCCCAGAGATGGCGGCCGCACTCACCCCGCTGTTTGCCGATGGCACACTTAAAGCATTGGTGAGTAAGACGTATCCGTTGTCTGAGGCTGCTCAAGCCCTGAATGACCTGCTTGCGAGTAAAGTGTTCGGCAAGCTGGTTCTGACACCATAAGAGAGTCCACTCAGCAAACGAGGAAAGGAAGACTATGGCACTCACCTTAGCGCTGGCAGAACAATTCATCGCCGCGGCCAAACAAAAGGCCCAAGAAAAAGGGTGGGACATGAGCTTTGCGGTCGCCGACTCATCCGGGAATCTGGTCGCGTTGGCTCGTATGGATGATGCCCGCTGGCTGACAACCGGCGTTGCCCAGAGCAAGGCGTTCACCGCCGCGACTTTCCGGCGCACCTCGCGCGAGGTGGCCGAACTGGCGGAATCCCGCTCGCAATTATTCGCGAGTGTGTCTGAGATTGTTGGACGACCGTTGCTCTTGGCCGGAGGCGGCCTGCCGCTCTCGATGAACGGAGAATTTCTCGGCGGCGTTGGCGCCAGCGGCGGGACAGAAGATGAAGACATTGAATGTGCCCGCGCCGCGCTCGATGCCATTGGAGCCGAATAGACCGACCGACAGCAGCCCCAATGGCCCAGCCCCTCAATATCCTGCTCATTGGTGCGGTGGGAGATGCCGTCATCGAAAAGATAGCGGCGGTTGATCCCCGTATTCGGGTTGCCGATGCACGTGGGAAGTTCGAGATTGAGTACGCCGCGACCTGGCCGGCGGAATCCGTTCGTCGCTACGTCTCAAAAGCACTCGTCGCGGCAAACACCTCAACCCGCGCCGAGCGGGATGCCCTGCTGGCTGAAGCCGAGGTCATCTGCATTCGCTTCCCTTTTCCGCTCGATCTGCGTGCTCGGACGCCACGCCTCAAGTGGCTCCACCAAACCCCGGCGGGTGCCTCGAATCTGCGGATGTGCGACATCTGGGGCAGCGATGTCGTCGTGACTACGTCGCGCGGTCTGAATAACGCTTTGCCTATTGCAGAATATGTGCTGTCCCTGATCTTCCTCTTTGCAAAGTCGCTCCCCCAGGCTTTTCACGATCAGAACAATCAGACGTTCGAACGTCGAGCCTATCGCCCCATATTGGTCCAGGGAAAAACCGTCGGCATTATCGGTTTGGGTGGCATTGGGAGTGCTGTTGCACGTCTCGCCAAATCCGTGGGTATGCGGGTCGTGGCAACCCGGCGCTCAGCCGCGACTCCGCAGAGTCAGACGCAGGGTACCGATCAACTCCTGCCGCCATCAGAACTCGCGGTTTTGCTTGAGCAGAGTGATTTCGTTGTGGTGAGCACCCAATGGACCCCGGAAACGGACGGACTCATTGGTGAAGCCGAGCTGCGCCAGATGAAACCGGGCGCGTATCTCATCAACGTGGCCCGGGGTGAGATCATTGATCAATCCGCACTCATCAAGGCGTTGCAGGCAGGCTGGATCGCTGGGGCTGGTCTGGATGTCTACACTGGAGAATTCACCGGCCCGCCGCCGGAAGAACTCTGGCAGTTGCCGAATGTCGTCATTACTCCGCATACGTCAGGTGGAACGGATGTCCAGCAGGCCAAGGGCCTGGAATTGTTCTGCGAGAATCTGCGGCGTTACGTCAGCGGCCAAGCCCTCCTGAATGTATTGGACTGGGAGCGCGGCTACTAAGTCGCTTGCTATACTTAACGCTTTACCGCAATGGCGGTCTCGCCGAATGAATGCGCCAGCCAAGCGTCTGGATCAGCGAGGAGAGCGTCCGCATTGTGAGGGCCGAGCGTCAGGTTCGCACACACCAGAACACCGCCGGTCCGTAGCCGTTGATAGAGACCCGAGACCAGCTGTGGGGTGGGCGCGAAGCCGTCGAAGAATGCGAGATCGTAGGCGTCTGGGTCAAGGCTGTTGAGGACTGTCAGGGCATCACCGTGGTGGATGTGGACCCGGCGGCTCATCTGATAGTCAATGCAGTGTTGACGGGCGATACGAACGTGCTCAGGGTCGCTCTCGATAGTATCGACCTGAGCATCTGGAGCGCCGTGGGCAAGCCAAAGGGCACTGTAACCGAGGGCGGTTCCCACCTCGATAATCCGACTCGCCTCGACTGCCGCCGCAAGGACTCCAAGTAGTGTGCCCTTGTTATACGGGTAGGCCCCGCAGCCATGCTGGGTACGGTGTGTGTTCGTGGTACTCAAGATATCCGCAAACGGATCAGTCGTAGGGGAAGGTGACATGTGAGAAATCCTCTGGCTCTTTCTTACTGTCTGTCATTATACACTGTATATGCCAAATGCCAGTGGGAGAGATCGCTCGACCATATCGCTAGAGGACATAAGTTCTGGTAGTGCCTCAGTGTGAAGCATAAGCTCTTGTTTTTAGTGGTCAGAATTTTTCAAAGTGAGACATTATCTCTAGAACAGTACCGGAAGACGGGCAGGTTTGACAGATAAGACGATCAGTCCCTCTGCCCAAAGGTGACACAAAGGGCCTTATCAGACGCAAAGAGGAAGCAGAGGCGACGATGAGATGAAACACAACCTCACGTTAGTGAAATTGACCCCGGACCAAATCTTGCGGGCTAAGGAAGCTAATGGAAAACGAAAGCGCATAACGCACGCGCTCATATGTGGCCCATATGGGCAGATGTTTGGAACTGAGAAGCAGTGCCTCAAGTATTTCACAGTATGGGACCCTGCGTATCGCATCGAGGTTACGCCAGGCAGGTTCAAGTCGATGTTTCCGGGCTTGTTCGATAAGGCGGTGCGAACCGACAAGTTCGAGATCATCGACTACAAAAGTACGTGGGGCTTAACTGAAAAACTGATCGAGGCATCCGAATCCGCCCCGCGCAGCAGGAATGTTCAGAGTCCCGTTAAAACCAAGACGAAGAAACAGGGCGGATTTTTCAGCCGGTTATTCTCACGACAATAGAATAGATGACGGCAAAGGATGATGAAGTGATATGGGAGTAAAAATCTTCGTCGCCATGTACGTCCTTGCAGGAATATGTGTTTCGGTCTGCTTTTGGGACGCTCTCTCTAAGGGTGACTCTTCCGCTTCCGCGACCATCAGAAACCTTGTCCTGATTCTGGGTGCGCCCTTGGCGATATTCTTGGCGGTTTGGCGCAGCAGCACTGCACATCAGCAGGCCGAAATCGCACAGAAGGGTTTGCTCTCTGCCCGATACCAGAGCGCCGTCGAAATGCTCGGGCATGATCTTGTTGCTGTTCGTATCGGCGGGATCGAAGCTCTGCGGGATCTCGCGCTTGAGCACTACGTCGAATACCAGGGGGCAGTGCTGTACATACTAGAGGTCTACCAAAATGAGCTGAAAATGAAGCGCGGTGACGGGACAGGTAATGTCATGGAGGTATTTGACGAAAAGAACACACTTCGTCCGATTGACGAGTTGGAGGCGTATCGAGCAAGGCTTGCGATAGGGAAGCGTGGAGTCCTCTTCGCGCTCGATAATCCAGTCCTCCGCCGGTGGAGATACCTCATTAGGCGGATTGGGAAATTTGTCAAACGACATTTTTAGGCGTTATCTCTGCGGACGGAACCGTAGGGCTTGTCTTTCTATCAAGTTTGACACATACCATGTTATCGGACGTTGCGAGGTTAGTGAAATCAGGCACTTACCGCGCCCGCCAAAATGCTGGCTGAACGAATCGCGGGCGCTCGGACGGAATAGCCGAAAAATATTCATTGATTTTTGTCTAGTCCATATCCTTGCCTTAACGGTAGTGTCTCAGTTTGAATTCTTTAGTTTTGTGTCGCTTGGTTTCTGCATCCCCCTAGCGACCGATGCACAGGCATAGTACAGTGCGTGCAGGCGTCCCACGGGTCTCCTGTTAGCCTCGGGGGGTCGAAATTCAAAACATGTGCAGAGGTCATACACTCCCTTTTCAACGATCCCGTTCGTGGCTGTTCCTTGGCCTGCTGCTCGTCGGAGGTCTGGTTGGATGCGGCCCTATGACTGATGACGGCGTATGGCTGACGGAAATATTGCGCCGTATACAGCGCCCCCCAAAAGTCCACTCTGTCAGCGTTGGATATATTCCGAGATTGACGCGACGGAAGCCCCCCATGCTCCCTCCGCTGTATGTGCTCGTCTTACGGCCGCTTGATCGTCGCTCGTCCGTGCGCATACACGAGACCCGACAGAAGAGCATTCCGCTGCCCGATGACCAAGGTGCTCTCATCGGATTCTCCGGTCTGAATTTTGAAGAAGGACAAGTGACCATCGCTCCAGCTGGCAGCGTCCCTGACCTCGGGACATTGCGCCACATGGACGCGGGGATGCCGCAGCTCCCGGATATCCCCAAGACCTTCTTTACCCTTGCCCGGCTTCCCGAGACCGTACAATACGCCCTGACTTTGCACTTTCGCGAGGCTGGCATTGAAACGGAAATGTTGCCGTTTCCGTTTCCGGAGCCGCTATCGGCGGAGAATCAGCGAGCGACCTATGCCCTAGGCTGTACGATAGACGATTTTTCTCTGTTCAGCCTGCGTCGCTATCAACAGGTCCGGGTCGGGTCACGTCGGCTCGAATTGCCGGTACGCGGACCCACACGCGCCGCAGTCTCACTGAGACTCTCGTTGCATCAGCTGCCGTCCGGTCGGGTCGTGTGGCAAGAACGGGTTTGGGACGTTATCCACGACCCGCCACGAGGGGGCACGCAACACCGCTATCGCACGGCTGACGATGCCCTCACCTTGGCGCTCAGCCGCACGATTGGGCGGATTCTGTCGATCCCGAAATTTCAAGCTGCCCTGCGTCTTCCTCGTCCTGATGCGGCCCTCGCGCAGGGGCCGCACGGATTACGGTTCAGCCGCCCGCAGTCGAGCGATCTGCTGACGTACCTCGGCGACAAAAGGCGCTCGGGGATCTAATCGAAGAGCCTGTTCATAGGCGGCTACGGCCTCACCCGTCTGGCCTGTTTGCCCTAGGGCATGCCCTAGGCTCACATAGGCATAGGCGTAGTCAGGCTGAAGATGGATCGTCTGCCGCCACGCGTGCATAGCCCCTGTCAGATCACCTTCTGCCGCGAGTAAATGTCCAATGCGATGATGCACATGGGCTGAAGTCGGGACCAACTGTAAGGCTTTGCGATAGGCTGTCAGCGCGTCTTGGCTATTCCCTTCGGCCTCACAGGCCCGGGCAAGATGAATATGGGTGGTCGCGTCATCCGGATTGAGACGCGCGGCTTCGCGAAATGCCGTAATTGCTTGGGCCACCTCTCCGCGTTCTTGCAGGGCCACTCCTACCCGATAATGCGCCTCAGCATAGCTGGGAGCCTGGTGTATGGCTTCGCGCCATTGGCGAATCGCCCCATCTAAATTTCCTTGATTATAGAGGGCATAGCCTTGTCTGAGATGCTGCGAGGCGGTGGATGACACGGGCGGTGGTTGCGGGGTGTCCCGAGACGAGATGACCGGGTCGGGCGCTCGTAGCTTAGGGACTGCTGGTGGAGTGTCCTTGAGCGGGACAGCCGCTCTCAGTCTCTGGGAAGATGGGGGTAAGGGGGGGGGCTGCGCCGGAACCTCCCTGTCAGGCGTCACACGTGGTGCGGGGACAGGAGGCGTTGCTCGGCGGAGTGGGGGCGGAGGGACATTTTTTGCCACTTTTTTCGCGAAGACCGTCGGAGCGGGAGACGCGGGTGCCTGGGTCGGCCTGGGGAGAACGCGCTGAGAGTTGATCTCTGGGACGCGGGCAAAGAGCACCTGCGTGTTACCCTGTTGAGGACCATCAGCTTGCTCAGCGTTGTCATTGGGAGCGTACGGTTTGTCCGGTTTATTCAGGGTCGCCGTCACCACATGTGCCTGCTGTTCAACCGAAAAAGGCGGAATCTGGTTCGCTTTGAGGTCAAGCACAAAACGGGTGTAGTGAGGATGGGAGCCGGCCCGGACCCGCGTAATCAGCGCATCGGCTGCGGTATACGTGGTTGAGGCTAAGCGCTCGACTTCTCCTCTGACATCAATGACTAAGCGGGCCGGGGAGAGTAGGGCAAAGGCATGGACAGAGCCCGGCGGCTGGGAGAAGTGGAGGCTGAGGGTCCGTTGGTTTCTGCCCTGAGCGAGCTGTATCTCCTGCACATACAACCCCGAGGGCCGGGCAAGAGATTGCGCAACACTCTGCCAGGGGGCTAGCAGACCCAGCCCGGTCAACGTCGCGATGAGTAAGAGGAAAGCGGCCTTTTTCTTCATTGCTGCTGTTTTCTCGCTATGATCCTCGTAAACGCGTCACCCGTTTGCGTATCTCTGCGCACAGGGCCTCTGCCTTGCCTTTTTTTCGCCGATCCTCAAACGCTTGCGTAAAGCGAACGCAGATCGGTACGGCGTTCTTGTAGGTAGACAAGGCATCTTTCTGCCGGCCCATCTTTTCGAGCGCTTCGCCGTAGTTGGCATAGGCATAGGCGTAATGAGGGGCCAACTGTATGGTCTGGTACCACTCATTTGCGGCACCCTGCCAATCCTCTCTCTCGGCGAATATATATCCCAGCCGATTGTGGACGTACGGTGCGGAGGGAACCAACTGTAAGGCTTTTTGATAGGTGTCAAACGCCTCCTGCTCCTTCCCCAGCGCTTCAAACGCGCGGGCAAGATGGACATATGCCGTGGCATTATCCGGCTCAATCCGAAGCGCTTGCTGAAAGGCAGCCGCCGCTTGGGTGTGATCTTTTTGGTCTCGGAATGCAATCCCTAACAGATGATGTGCCCGGGCGGCCTGCGGGGCTAAGCGCAGGGCCTCTCGCCACTCGACGATTGCCTCGTTAACCTTGTCGGCATCATAGAGAATTTGTCCCTGTTCAAGATGATAACGGGCTTGTTGTGACAAGGGTTCTGAAGAAGGGGAAGGCGTCAAGTCAGCCGGCGGGGAAGGGGGAGACGGGGTTGGGGTCGAAGCCAAGACCGGAGCTGGACTCTTGCGTCCGGGCTGGGAAGCCAGCGTTGTCTGAGACCGCGAAAAGAGTACCTGTGTCCGGACCGGTGGAGAGCCACCGTCTTGTTCGCCACTTTGTTTTCCAAGTTTGGCAAGCACCGTGGTCGCCTGGTGTTCAACCGAATGGACCGGCACTGTCTGGCCGTTGAGGTCCAGGACAAGGCGCAGGTGTTGGGGATGCGAACCGGTGCGGATGTGGGTGAGGAGGGCATCATCTGCCTGATAGATACGGGACGGCACGTTTTGCACCGGACCATGCACATCAATGACGATGCGTGAAGGCGATGAGAGAGAGAAAGACCGGATGGAGTCAGGCGGATGAGAAAACTGGAACAGGACTGTCCGTGCCTCCCCCTCGGTCGTCAGACGTATTTCTTGTAAGTGCAGCGGAGCGGGCTGGGAAAAGGCAAGGGGTGTCCCCAAGACGAACCAGAGCAGAACCAGACTGATCCGTACGGCGCTGAAGTCGGTGCGTGTTCTCTGCATGACAACGCTTGACATGGCGGTACCTACCCGGCCGCAGCCGCTCAGGCGTCCGAGTCTGGGGGGTCGGTGCGGGGACACAGACGCTGCGAGACGGTGGCCAACTCTTGGCGTACCTCGTCGAGTTGAGCTTCGACGTGTTGCAGCGCCCGCACGATGCCCCCACTGTCCGGGCGCGTTTCGGGCGTCAGCCCGCCGGATTCGAGTAGACGGCTGAAGACCCGCACGATTTCCTCGGGCGTAATCTCATCTCCGGGCTGATACCAGCGGTATAACCAGTTGCACATGCCGCTGAAGGCCTGCATCAGCAGCCGGGGATTTTCGTCGATGATCTCCCCCCGCTGGATGCCGCTGCGAATTTCGTCCTCAATCAGCAGATCGATCTCCTGCTGCATGGCTTCAACGACCTGGACCGTTTCCGGCGGCAGGTTGGCTTCCTGGCGAAACAGCAGACAGAGTGACTGATCGGTGGTGATGGCGGCGATCTGATGCGCCATCGCTTGGCGAATCTTTTCTGGACGGGAGAGCGGTCGGGCCAGGATTTCCTCCAAGGTGGCCCGATGGCTCTTCAGCGAACGGGTAAAGATGGCAGTCAGCAGCGCGGCCTTGCTCTCAAAATAGGTGTAGAAGGTCACCCTGGAGATGCCGACCTGGGCGACGATGGCGTCCAGCTTGGTTTCATTATAGCCGCGCTGGGTAAAGCATTCCGTGGCCGTGCGCAGGAGTTCTTCTTCTACGAGTTGGCGCTTTGTTGTCATCCCGGCCTCTGGGCTGAAGATAAAAGATTTTGGCTTGACTGATAAAGAAGATATGTAATAATACTTACCCTAAGTAAAGAAATCTACACAAGAGTAAAGTTCTCTTTACCTGGAAACAAGAGCGGTCCAAGCTTGGGACCATTCATGAAGTTGGAACCATTCATGAAAAGGAGGGACCATTCATGAAAAGGCGCGCGCTGGCGAAATCGATCTGTTTTGTATTTCTGGTAGCCGTGCTGGGGCTCGGTACGTCGTCCACGACCGTGCAGGCAGCGGGGGACCAGAGCTATGACACGTTGCGGCACTGGATTGAGCACTCCCGCCCGGAGACCGAGCTGACTCCCGGACAGCATCTCAGCCTCAAAGACCGCGCCATACTTGAGCCGCTCATTCCCCAGACGGCCTGGGAATACTACTTCTACGACGGCATGGATATGGAGATTACGGAAACCGGGACCTACCCGCCCCCGGAAGACTGGGGCCAGAATGTCCCGTCCGGGTACCAAATAGACGAGCAGGGGGTGCTGGTTGGATTTAAGGGCGGGGGTTTTCCCTTCCCGGATATCGACGAAGACGACCCGCAGGCCGCGCAGAAAGTCATCTGGAATATGATGTGGCGACCTGGGGCCGAAGACTATGTCATGCCCATGGTGGGCTGGTCGCGGAGTCCGAACGGACAGTTGGACCGCCAGTTTGAGTTTACCGCGGTCACTTCCCGTTATGCCCGGGGGGACCACTGCTTGGTGCCGGGCTATGAAGAAGTGAAATTCAAGCAACTGATGGAATTCCGCTCGCCGCGTGACATGGCCGGGGCGAAGATGCTGACCAAGACCTATGTGGATCACTACAAAGAGGACAATGGTTGGATGTATATGCCCGCCCAGCGCAAGCCGCGCCGGACATTGGCCTCCGAGCGCACCAGCGAGGTCATGGGCATGGATTTCATCATGGAAGACTTCATGGGCTTTGGCGGCAAGGTGTATGAGCACACCTGGAGCTATCTGGGCAAACGGCGGCTGTTGGCTACGATGGATGTCGAGACCAACCCGGAAGCCGGTGGTCCGCACTTATGGGTACCGAAGGATGCGCGCTGGGAGGTACGCGAGGCGCATGTGCTCTTGATTGACCCCAAGGCCGACGACCATCCGTATAGTCACAAGATCGTCTTTGTCGACACTGAGACGTTCTGGACGCTATGGATGTTCGCTTTTGATCGGCAGGACGACCTCCTTTTACGTATGAACCAGCACTTTCTCAAGTATTCCGAGAGCTTTGCCCACGAGACCGCCACCCAATCGCCCTATATGAAGCTGGACTACTCGAATAATGTCGGACAGCGGATATTCTACCATCTGGGGGAGACCGATATTAACGCCAAAAAACCGCACGCTACGTATATGCACTGTTATGTCATGACGAGACATTTCTCCTCGGGGCGGGCCAAGCAAGTCTATTCCGTCCGCAATATGGTCAGCGGGCGGCGCTAGAGAAAGGATCATATAAATATGCGTTTCCGTACCTGCTTCGCTCCGTGTGTCCTCTTCCTCGCCTTGGTGCTGATGCTCAGCGGCCTCTGGCTGCCACCCACAACCGCGCTTGCCAACCAGGACCAGAGCTATGACACGTTGCGGCACTGGATTGAGCACTCCCGCCCGGAGACCGAGCTGACTCCCGGACAGCATCTCAGCCTCAAAGACCGCGCTATCCTTGAATCATTCATCCCCCAGACGGCTTGGGAGTACTACTTCTACGACGGCATGGATATGGAGATTACGGAAACCGGGACCTACCCGCCCCCGGAAGACTGGGGCCAGAATGTCCCGTCCGGGTACCAAATAGACGAGCAGGGGGTGCTGGTTGGATTTAAGGGTGGGGGTTTTCCCTTCCCGGATATCGACGAAGACGACCCACAAGCGGCGCAGAAAGTCATCTGGAATATGATGTGGCGACCTGGGGCCGAAGACTTTGTCATGCCCATGGTGGCGTGGTCGCGGAGTCCGAACGGACAGTTGGACCGCCAGTTTGAGTTTACCGCGGTCGCTTCCCGTTATGCCCAGGGGGACCACTGCTTGGTGCCGGGCTATGAAGAAGTGAAAACCAAGCAACTGATGGAATTCCGCTCGCCGCGCGATCTGGCCGGGGCGAAGATGCTGACCAAGACCTATGTGGATCACTACAAAGAGGACAATGGTTGGATGTATATGCCCGCCCAGCGCAAGCCGCGCCGGACATTGGCCTCCGAGCGCACCAGCGAGGTCATGGGCATGGATTACACCATGGAAGACGCCATGGGTTTTGGCGGCAAGGTGTATGAGCACACCTGGAGCTATCTGGGAAAGAGGCGAGTGCTGGCTACGATGAATGTTGAGACCAACCCGGAAGCCGGTGGTCCGCACTTATGGGTACCGAAGGATGCGCGCTGGGAGGTACGCGAGGCGCATGTGCTCTTGATTGATCCCAAATCCGACAACCACCCTTATAGCCATAAAATTGTGTTTATCGACACCGAGACGTTCTGGACGCTATGGATGTTCGGCTTCGACCGCCAGGACGACCTCCTTTTACGTATGAACCAGCACTTTCTCAAGTATTCCGAGAGCTTTGCCCACGATACGGTTGACCAAGCACCCTATATGAAGCTGGATTTCTCGAATAATGTCGGGCAGCGCTTGTTCTACCATCTGGGGGAGACCGATATTAACGCCAAAAAACCGCACGCGACTTTCTCGCACTGTTATGTCATGACGAGACAGTTCTCCTCGGGGCGGGCCAAGCAAGTCTATTCCGTCCGCAATATGGTCAGCGGGCGGCGCTAGGAAAAGCTCTCTCAGGATAGGATGAACATGCGCCTTCGTATCTGCTTCGCCACTTGTGCCCTCTTCCTCGGCTTGGCCGTGCTGCCTGTACCGTCGTGGGGCATTATTAATGTCACCGATGACATTGAGCTCGAAGGGTTTGTGAAAACCCAAAACATTCTCCGCACGCCGATGTTTCAGGACGCGGAACTCATCATGCAGCGGAATACGGCGCAACTGGAGGGCAAGTATTATTTTTTGCGGGAGAGCCAGGCCTTTGGTCGTTTCGGCACCGGCCCGCTGGAAGAGGCCACGCTGACCCTCATCGGTCGCGGTGTGTACGACTCGATTTACGACATTCGACACACGTATAACGAGGCGTTCGGCAAGGATGAGCGACTCAACCGGCAGTTCGAGTACAAACTCCGCGAGGCATTTGTCGATCTGGTGCTACCCCCGTTTACACTCCGGCTGGGCCGCCAGCAAGTCGTGTGGGGGGAGACCGATAATTTTCGGGCGCTGGATGTTATTAATCCTCTCGATCTGCGCTGGCACGCCAACTGGGAGCCCTGGGAGGATATCCGTATCCCCCTGTGGATGGCACGGGCGATTTACGACATCGGCAAATTCGGTCCGCTCGAAGAATCCTTTGTCGAGGCCGTCTGGATTCCGTGGGATTTCCAGCCCAATAAGGTCGCCGCGGACCCCCGTCGTCCCTGGCCGTTTATTGGCGACGGCCTGTCTGCCGTCCCCAACTCTGTCATGTTTGGAGATGAACTCCTCCACCTCATCACTACGGTGAGGGATGACAAGCCGAGTAAAAAATTCAAGAACGGCCAAGCTGGAGTCCGCTTCAAGGCCATCTGGGGCGGGATCGATTTCAGCCTCAACTATTTCTACGGCTTTTCCGCCGACCCCGGCTTCAAATTTCGTTCTGCCAGTCTTGATGGCAATACTTTCCGTGCCATGCTCGACCGCGTGCATCCGCGCTCCCACGTTGTCGGCATTGCGGCCAATTATTCGGAGGAAAAATATACGCAGTCAGTTTTCCGGGTGGAAACGACTTTTACGACGGGTGTGCCTGTCACGATTGCTCCGGGTGCATCGAAGCGGATTGATCCCGACCAGAATCAATTTGACACTGCGAACCGTTCGGTCGTCATGCTGGCCATTGACCGCCCGACCTGGATTCGCCCGCTGAATGATATACGGACGTTTTTCCTCTCCGCGCAGTTCTTCTGGCGGCGCTATCTGGATTACAGCCGGCTCTACCGCGGCATTCCATCCGTCCGGCGTGCTCACATGGATGGTGAGGTCGTCCCAGGTCGATTCATCAGCACGAACTCAGACAAAATCGATCAGAACGAGTTTGTCATTACCTTTTCCGCTTCCACCAGCTATGGGCCAGGCGGGCTCTGGCAGCCATTGTTTGTGTTTGCGCTGGATCCGCTCTCCACAGGGGCGTATAACAAATTCGCTATGGACTACCTGTGGTCAAACTATTTTATCTTGCGGTTCGAGCAGAATTTCTTCTGGAGGGTCAGTGGGCACGACCCGGGTCCGTGGGGCATTGGGGACCTGTACGGTCGCCCCCGCGACAGTCGTCACGAGAGCGTTTTCAGCGCGATCTTTCAATTCTAGTCCTGCGACAACGACCTACGATTCCGAGGCGCGGAGGCGGTCAATCCGTTTCTTGACCTCGGACGCAAAAGACGCCTGCGGGTCCAGTTCGACCGCGCGCTCGTAGGCGGCCAGCGCCTGCGTCTTCTGCCCCAGGCTTTCAAGCGCCTCACCCAGATTGGCATGGGTGTAGGCATAGTCCGGGTCTAACGCAATCGCCTGTTGCCACTCGTCCGCCGCCGCTTGATGTTTGCCCTGCGCGGCAAAAATATGGCCCAAGCGGTCATGGATATACGACGAGGTCGGAACGAGTTTGAGTGCCTTGCGATACGCGGCCACGGCCTCTTGGACAGTGCCGTTGGCTTCAAGCGTGCGGGCAAGGTGAACCTGCGCCATGGCATTATGCGGATCGAGTCGTAGCGACGTCCGTAACATGTTAATCGACTCATCGCGCGCGCCATTATCCCCAAGCGCCAACCCGAGCAGGTGGTGGGCTTTGGCATTGGTCGGAGCGAGGCGAACGGTTTCGCGCCACTCGGCTATTGCTTTTTTTAGCTCCCCGTTATCGTAAAATTCTTGTCCCTGCCGCAGGTGGAGCAGGGCCTGGGATGATAAAGACCGCTGGGGCAACGGGTCGGACGGTTGAGCGGATGGCTCAGCCCCAGGCTGTGGAGCGGGGGCCGGCAGTGGTGGTGGCACGGACGGTGCAGGCGTCTCCGGGGGGGCGGGACGAGCGCGAGCCATTTGGGGCTTGGGTGGGGCTTTTGCCGTTTTAGGCTTGGGCGATGACTTTGCCGTCTTGTTGGTATGCGAAAAAAGGATCTGGGAGTAGGCTTCTCCTCCAGCCCCGTTTTCATGGACAAAGACAATGACAACCCGGTCGGTACGTTGTTCTACGGTAAAGGGCGGAATCCTGGCCGCTTTGAGGTCCAGGACAAACCGGAGATAGTCCGGATGCGTGCCGAGGCGAACCTGGGCAAGGAGTTCGTCATCTGCCTGGTACACAGCTGTTGGTGTGCCCCGACGCGGGCCCTGTACGTCAATCACCAAACGAGAGGGGGATGCGAGGGCAAACGAGTTAACGGCGTCCGGGGGACGCGAGAACTGAAAGAGGACGGAGCGCCGATTTCCTTGGACCGAGAGTTGGACTTTCTGCAGGCCCAGCAGCTCGGACTGGGCAAGGGCGGCGGTCCACCCTATACCGAGCCAGACATATATTGCACTGACAAATATCCACGCCTTACGCACTGTTGTTCTCTCTCGCCTGATCTTAATCTACTACAGCCGGCTCTTTTTCAACAGCCGGCCCGGCCTGGAGGAGTATGTCAGCATCATGGGTGAAGTAATAGCAGGCTGCGGTACACACGACACTCAGCAGGCCCGCACTATAGAACATACTGCTCAAGTCATAATAATCGACCACGATCCCGAAAACAGGCGGAGCGATAGTCATTCCAAAGCTATGGACCGTCAAGAGCGCACTCATCACCGTTCCCATACTCGATCCCGGCGTGTGTTCCATGGCCAGCGCCATATGGGCCGGATAGGCCAGCCCAAACCCCGCGCCGACCAAAGCATTCAGGCCGAGTAAATGCCAGAACGTTGAGGCCAGGGGAAAACCAGCCAGGGAAACAGCGCTGATCAGGCCACCAATACCGATCAGGACTGCTTTATTCATACGATCGGACAGACGGCCGCACGGCGCCTGAAGGACGGTGCTGATCAAGACATTCAGGGAAATCAGCGCGCCCACCTGCGAGGTGGTCAGCGGCAGCAGGGAGGCCGACAGCAGGGGCACAAAGACCCAAATGAGAGTGCTGGACAGGGCATATACCACCCGAAAGAGGGAGACACCTAGAATGGGCCGTGAGGATAAAATCGTGCGCCAGGAGGCGGCCTCTTTTTTTTCTGCCACGTGCTGTTTCTGGACTTCGGGTAAGAAGAAGAGCAGCAGAAGTAAAGACAACAGGCTCAGGAGCCCCAAGAGAATAAAGCTGGCCTGCATATTGAACAGATCTTTAATCACTCCGCCCAAGATGGGTCCCCCGGCCACACCGCCCAGAAAGGCCGTGTTGACATAGCCGGCATACGCCCCCTCCTTGCCTTTGGGGGTCAGATCGCCCACATAGGCCATGGAAACGGGCTGAACCATAGCGGTGGCTACCCCTTGGAGAGCCATGATCACGATGAGCGTCAACAGGCTGTCGGCGAGCAGGTAGGCAACAGAGCTGAGGGCGTAGAAAAACAGCCCCCAGAGTAAAAACGCCTTACGGCCATGCCGGTCCGAGGCCCGACCGATGAGGGGCAGCAAGAAAGTGCGAGAGGCCGAGTGCGCCCCGAACAGGATACCGACAGCCACGCCGCTCGCCCCGAACTCCTGGGCATAGATGGGGATAAAGGGAATCACCACCCCGTTACCGAGCATGGTGGCAAACAGCGCCACCGACAGCACAAACAGCGGCCCGCTCATACTGCCATCCGAGCTATCAGCCGCTTGTGGGAAAAGGTCGGTCGCTTACCAGGAGGCTCAAGGCTCCCGACCGGGGAATAGAATCTCTGATTAGTGCGGACCAAATGTTGTTTACTCTGCCCGCACCGAGGGCCACTGGTCCGCCCAGGGCTTGGCCTGCTCAAGCTGTGAGGCCAGACGAAACAGGGTGTCCTCTCGGCCATAGGCCGCCACGAGCTGAATGCCGATGGGTAGGCCCGCGCTGTTCCAGTGCAGCGGTAGCGATATGGCCGGCTGGCCGGTGACATTAAATGGCACGGTAAACGGCATGAGGGTGGCCGAACGACGCGCGCCCCCCAGGGGGTTCTCCGCTGTGGAGACAAACTCTCCCAACCGGGGCGGGGGCTCGGCAATGGTTGGAGTGACGAGGATGTCAAAACCGGCTGAGCCGTCTTCGGGCTGCCACCAGTGGGCGATCCGGCGCGTGTCGGCCTGGAGCCACTCAATGGCTTCGATATAGCGTGTCGCGGTGCGGGCTCGACCGATTTCCACCATGGCCCAGGTGTGAATCTCAACATCATCATGGGTTACGGCTTTACCCGTTTGTTTGCCTAAGGTGTCGATATGAGAGGCGATGGCGCTCGTCAAAATCGCCCACACCTGCCGCCGACGTTCTTGCTCGTCGTTCAGTGCGCTGGGACAGGACTCCTCAACTGTATGGCCGAGCGCACTCAGAAGCTGAGCCGTGGCGTGAACGGCGGCGACGCAGTCCGGGTGCAGCGGGGTTGCCTGCCCAGGGAAATCCGCCAGGACGCCAATCCGTAATACTCCCGGATCGGCACCGACTTCTTCAAGAAAAGGATGCGTCGGCGGGGTGGCAAAATATGGATCGCCCGGCATGGGGCCGGCAATCGCATCCAGAACTGCGGCCGTATCGCGTACACTACGCGTCACCACGTGTTCGTTGACCAGGCCCTGCCAGACCTCGCCGTATTCCGGTCCAAGGGAGACGCGCGAACGGGTGGATTTGAGCCCGACCAGACCGCACTCGCTGGCGGGCACCCGAGTCGAACCGCCCCCGTCGTTGGCATGAGCCGCCGGGACCATGCCCGAGGCTACGGCCGCGCCGGCCCCACCACTGGAGCCGCCAGTGGAATGCTCCGTATTCCAGGGATTCCGACTCGGGCCGTAGGCGTCCGGTTCGGTCGTCGGCATAGTCGCAAACTCGGGCGTATTGGTCTTGCCTAGGAAGATGAAGCCTGCGGCTCTGAGTTTGGCGGCCATATAGGTGTCTTCTTTTGCCGTCCAGCCGAGCTCTTTCAGAAAGCGGCTACCTTGATGATAGGGATCGCCGGCGGAATGACAGCCAAAGTCCTTGAGGAGAAACGGGACGCCGCTGAACGGCCCGTTGGGCAACTGCGGCGATGTAGCCTGATCGCGCGCTTTCTCAAAAAGAGGCGTGATCACGGCGTTGAGCCGTGGGTTGACGTGCTCAATGCGGGCAATGGCGGCGTCTACCAGTTCGAGCGGTGTTGCTTCTCCTGTGCGTACCAGGGCGGCCTGGGCCAGGGCGTCGAGGTGGGCGAGTTGGTCAGCCATAATACATTCCTCCAGTGCGGATACCTCCTCCTAACAAAGGCAAAAGGAAATGAGAAGAGAGAAACGCGCCAAATCAGGCTTTCTCTTTACTAGTGTTGACGGTCGCATCTTGTCCCAACGCTCCCTGGGGCATTCACTATCTTTATATCTCCTTGACTGGTATGCAGTGCTGACGGGAAGGAGGGGCACTATGCGTACGGACATTACCCCACCGGCAATGCGGAATATCAGAGAACGCTTCCGCTACTCTCCGGGTGTAAGGGCCGGGAATCTCTTGTATATCGCCGGGCAAGTTGGCCGGGATGAGAACTTGCAGGTTGTGGCGGATAAGGAAGCACAGTTTGTGCAGGCGTTTGAAAACGTCAAAAAAGTGCTGACCGAGGCCGGAGCGACGTTTGACGATGTCGTGGAGATGGTCACCTACCATACCGACCTGCGCGACCTGCAACTCTTTATTGATGTCAAGGATCGTTACATTACGAATCTTGACCGACTCCCGACCTGGACGGGGATCGGCACTCCCGCCCTGGCGATGCCTGGGCTCCTTGTCGAGATTAAATGTACCGCCTATCTGGAATAGGGTTCCTCCTGCACTGAAGAGAAAGTAGGGTGCATGCCGCAAGCCGAACGCGTGGAACAAGAACAGTCCTCCTACGGATGGGTCATCGTCTTTGCCGGACTTATCATTAGCTTGTGCATGTATGGCGTGATCGAATCTTTCGCCATTATGTTCAAACCTATTGCTGCGCAGTTTGCCTGGGACCGTGGCACCGTGTCGGTCGCGTCGATGATAAGCTGGATCAGTTTTGGCCTCTCCAGCCTGATCTGTGGCCGCCTGAGTGATCGTTTTGGTTCCAAGTGGGTGATTATTGCTGGCGGTCTGTTCTTTGTGGCGGGTACGTTTTTGATGAGCCAGGTGCAATCCCTGTGGCAACTCTACGTGTATTTTGGGGTGGTGTTGGCGATCGGCCGCTCGGCGACCGGGGTCCCGATGGTGGCCCTGGTGACCAAGTGGTTCGTGAGGCGCCAGGGATTGGCGCTGGCTATTGCCCAGTCACAGAATGTGGGCTCGGCCGTGTTTGCCCCGCTGGCCGTTTTCCTGCTCGCCCATAATGACTGGCGCTGGTCGTATATCTGGCTCGGGCTTATCACCCTGGTGGTCCTGCCTCTTTCTCTGCTCATGCGGGATAAGCAGGTCGCATCGACCGAGGCTCAGAAGTCAGGCCCAGCACTCAAGCATGATCCGACATATGTCTCAGCCCCTGTCTCAGCCCCCGGCATGACACTGGGTGAAGCTATGCGGACGCGCGCCTTTTGGACGCTCAATTTTATGGTGCTGGGCTGCTGCATGTGTCACTCGTGCATCTTGCTGCACGGCTTCAACCATATGACCGACGTAGGTGTGTTGGAATCGGTTGCGGCCCGGGTCGTCATGCTGATGGCCGTGTTTGGCATGGTCGGGAAGATCATCAACGGTCTGTTAGCCGACCGGATTGGCGCCAAGTGGGCCATTGCGCTCTTTCTCGGTCTCCAGGCAGTGATGATTCCGTTTTTTATTGAAGCCCGCCAGGCCCCCTCTTTCTACTCGTGGGCCATCCTGTTCGGGCTGGGTTTTGGGGGACCCATGCCGGTCTATGCCATGCTCTTCCGAGAATATTTCGGCACGCGGGCCATCGGAACCATCTTAGGCGCGTTCTTTATGGTTGCGTCCATTGGGATGGGATCGGGCGGCATGATAGGCGGCCTCTTGCATACCGAGTTTGGAGATTACGTCGTGCCGTTTCTGACGAGTACGGGCACCGGTGTGCTCGCGGCCTTGCTCGCCCTCACTCTGCCTGCTCCGAAACGGGTCATGCGCATGCCAGTGCCGCAGGTCGCCCTCCAGACGAGCTAGCCGAGCGCACATCCATGGTGAAGCTTGACCTGTATCGTGGAAAAGCAGTAATGCAGAGGGAGGGGATCCCAGGGAAGCTGCCCTGGTGTACAGGACAGCTTAGTAAAGGAGGATGAGTGTATGCAGTTCTTTAACTTTCATCTGATGCCATGGCCGCACGTTCCCGAAGACTTTGACGATACCTCGAAATATCCCTCGGCCTGGGTCACCTTCTCAAACGAACACTATGACCCTGCAAAAGGCCGTGACCTCTATAATCGTTATCTTGACGAGCTGGAGTATGCAGAAACGCTCGGTTTTGATGGCGTATGTGTGAACGAGCACCATCAAAACACCTATGGCACCATGCCCTCACCCAATATCATCGGCGCGCTGTTGGCGCGGCGTACCAACCGTGTCAAAATTGCCATGGTCGGCAATGGGCTGCCGCTGCGGGATCATCCCATCCGGGTTGCCGAAGAAATCGCCATGCTGGATGTGGTCAGTGGCGGACGTATTATCTCCGGCTTTGTGCGTGGCATTGGCTGTGAGTATTATTCGATGGGCGTCAATCCGACCCATTCGCTGGCGCGCTTCCGCGAGGCGCATGATTTGATTATTCGCGCCTGGACCGAGACGGGGCCGTTTAATTTTGATGGGGAGCACTATCAAGTCCGCTACGTGAACGTCTGGCCCCGCCCGTATCAAAAACCGCACCCGCAAATCTGGATTCCTGGCTTTGGGAGTAAAGAGACGATGGGCTGGTGTGCTGATCCGGCCCGCAAGTATCCGTATCTGGCCGTGTATATGTCTGACGATCTGGTCAAGATGTATTTTGATCAGTATCGCGCTGCGGCGGAAGAATCCGGCTACACCCCCTCGCCCTACCAGATGGGTCATTTGCTGCCCATCTATGTAGCGGAAACGGACGAACGCGCCCGAGAAGAAGCTGCGGAGCATGTGCTGTGGCTCTATCACAGAGGGCTGCGTATCCCGCTCAATATGTTGTTCCCACCGGGCTATGTCACCCACCAATCCATGCGGCATATTCTCAATATTGCGGACGAGCTGGACTATGCGAATATGTCTTTTGACGATTTTAATGCACGTGGCTATTGCGTGGTGGGCAGTGTCGAGACGGTCAAGCAACGGCTGGTCGAATCAATCGGCAAGCTGGGCTACGGCATTTTACTGTCCCTGCTGCAAATCGGTGATATGCCCCACCACCGGACGATCAAAAATATGGAACTCTTTGCCACTGAAGTCATGCCCTATTTGAAAAAAGAATTTCAAGACATGCCGGAGAAGTGGGATCGGGCCGCGTAAGGCAGTCTGGCAACCCGCGCCACATATGCGCCTGCCTCAGTGTGACGGATGTTGTTCTTTTCGGAATCTGGCGGCCGCTATCACGAGAAGTTCAATCCGGGGCGGCGTTGCGATTTGCGCCGCAGCCTGAGTCGAGTCCAGCCTAAGAGCCAGCCAATAAGCAGTACACCGGCTCCGGCGAGAAAGCTCGATATCCTGGTGTCACTCCGGTGTTGATTCCGCTCCAGCGTCAGGGTCTGGATATGTGTTTCACGCTCCGCCGCGTTGCGCTGCGTTTCTTCCAGTGTGGCTTGAAGCAGGGAGTTTTCCTCCCGAAGACGAGTTAACTCCTGATTCTGTTTGGCGACTTGGTCCTCAAGAAGCCGTACCCGATGCGCTGGAGGGATTTGCTCAGTCACATATCCTTTCAGCATATAGCCCTCGCGGCCGTCGGGGAGGGCGACGAGGTAATAATCTTCTTCGGCTTCACGGATCAATGTCACCGCATCACCGGTCTTGAGTACGGCAATGATTTTATTGCGCAGGCTTGGGCCTGTCCGTACCATGACCTCACGATAGTCACTCACGTATAAATCTTGCGCTCGACTGACAGTAGGAACGAGAAGAATGAGAACAACGAGAATAACGAATATTGGCAGCTTCCTCATCACCACATCACTTGCCGCATGGAGGTTTCTCTATCGATAACTTGCCCATTCATTGAGTACAACCCCACGCCTGTGTCGTGCCCGCTTCTACCCCCAGAATAGAACGACTTCAAGACGGGCTGCCTGGGAGTTGCTTCAGAACGTCCAGCATCGCTCCATGCAGATGGCCATTTGAGGCCAGGGTTTGTTCGCCATGCAGATCGAACGTGTGGCCGGAGAAATCGCTGGTCCGCCCTCCTGCCTCTTCGACAATCAGCGAGCCTGCGGCAATATCCCACGGATGAAGACGCCATTCCCAAAAAGCATCGGCTCGCCCACACGCCACATAGCACAGGTCCAGTGCGGCTGACCCGCTCCGTCTGACTCCGTGGGTGCGCAGCATAAAGGCTTCATAGTACCGCAGATAAAAAGCGCTATAGCTGCGGCGGTCGTAGGGGAATCCGGTCAGCAGCAGACTCTGATCCAGCTGGGAGGCTGTGGAGACACGAATGGGATTGCCATTAAGCTGCGCGCCCCCCCCGCGCTGTGCGCTAAAGGTCTCGTTCCGCACGGGGTCATGCACAACGCCGACGATGGCTGTAGATTCATGGGTGAGGGCCAGAGAGACGGCAAAGTGCGGGTAGGTATGCGCAAAGTTTGTTGTGCCGTCCAGGGGATCAATATACCAGCAATATGGGCTCTGAGGACCAGATTGAGCAGACTCTTCGGCGATAATGGTGTGCGTGGGGAAGTGGGTGCGGAGTTGCTCAGTAATCAGGCGATCAGCCGCTTTGTCCACATTCGTGACTAAATCGACCATATCCGTTTTCACACTGACCTGTTTTGTCGCAAACCGGTTTTCCTGGAGAAATTCTCCAGCCTGCCGCGCAATAGCCTGCGCAACCTCTTGAGCGGCTGTCATGATGTCCTGCACATTGGTATTGTGGCAAGTGGAGCGCTGGTCTGCAAGGTATGAGAGGAAGCCACAAAGGAAAAACCATGCGTGTTCTTGCTCCCGCAAAGGTCAATCTTTTTCTACGCATTATTGGCCAACGGCCCGATGGCTACCATTTGCTCGACTCCCTGATGGCTCCCGTCAGCCTGTATGACGAGATTGAAATTGTAGCAGACAGGACGGTGGGTACGGAGCCACACATCTCTGTGCAGTGTAACGATCCAACAATTCTTACCGACCAGTCAAATCTCGCCTATCGAGCGGCGGCCTTACTCTGTCAGGAAGCCGGCATTGGTGCGCATATCACTATTACTTTGCATAAGAATATTCCTGCTGGTGCGGGGCTAGGTGGCGGGAGCAGCGATGCTGCGGCCGTGCTCAAGGCGCTCAACCAAGCATTTTCCCTCGGACTGAACACCGACCATTTATGTCGGCTGGCCGCCCAGCTTGGTGCAGATATTCCTTTTTTTATTCCATGTCAGCTGGCTCGGGTGGGCGGGATTGGGGAAATTTTAACGCCACTTCCAGTTCTTCCACAACGCTGGCTCGTCATTGTGGTCCCGACTTTTCCTGTTTCAACTCCGTGGGCGTATCAACGTTTTGATGCGCTTCAGCTGGACTCGCCGGAGCCGCAACTCCATGCAACCGACCGGACTCCGCCACTTGCCCCGAAGCAATGGCCGGATGCTGCCCTTTTTGTTAATGACCTTGAACCGGCTGTCCTGCCGGAGTATCCCCTGATTGCGGATAGAAAAAAGCAACTCGCCGCCCTTGGTGCGGAAGTGGCCTTGATGTCTGGGAGTGGCTCCGCCGTCTTTGGCATCTTTATGACGCAGCAGGCCGCCACGCACGCTGCGTCCGCTTTGGCTGGCTCGGGAAACGTCTTTGTTGTGACGCTGTTGGAGTAGGCTGCCGCTCAGCTAACGGTTGATCCATAACCGCATGAGCAGGTAGACTTCTCTCGCGAAAGATGCTAATGGCTATGGCCTCAAGAAAATCCGGCAGATTCTACAATCTGTTGATTTCATTAAACAATCGGATCATTCGGAAGCTTGTCCAACACGGTCAGCAGCCAGAGTGTGGAATATCGACGTTCGAGAAGATAAAGAGAAGCTGAGCGGCCGAGCGAATACGACTGTCACTGCCATCCTGTTGGGGAGTCGCCAAGTCCGGCAAGGCACCGGGTTTTGGTCCCGGCATTCGCAGGTTCGAATCCTGCCTCCCCAGCTCCCTCTCTTCCGGGCAGGAGCAGAAAATGGTACCGCTAACCACCCCTATCCATGCGAGACACTCTACCGTGCTAAAAATATTTTCCGGGAATTCAAATCGTCCGCTTGCGCAAGAAATATGTGCCTATTTGGGAACATCGCTCGGCGCGGCCGATATCCGCACGTTCAGCGATGGCGAGATTGCGGTTGAGATCACCGAGAATGTGCGGGGCGGAGATATCTTTGTTGTCCAGTCCATCTGCACGCCAGGAAACGATAACCTGATGGAACTCCTGCTGATGATTGACGCCTTTAAGCGGGCGTCCGCGAACCGCATCACGGCGGTGATTCCGTACTATGGCTACGCCCGTCAGGATCGGAAGGTTGCGCCGCGAGTTCCGATTAGTGCCAAACTGGTGGCTGACCTGTTGACCACGGCGGGAGCCTCGCGGGTGCTCACGGCCGAGCTTCATGCTGGACAAATCCAGGGATTTTTCAATATTCCTGTGGACAATCTTTTTTCCGCCCCGGTGCTGTTGCCGTATTTGCGCTCCCGCATTGGCAGCGAACCCGTGAGCGTCGTGTCGCCGGATGCTGGAGGGGTGGAGCGCGCCCGTGCATTTGCGAAGCGTATGGGAGCCTCACTCGCTATTATTGATAAGCGCCGCGCGCAGGAGGATGAAAGCGAGATTGTGGGGAAGGCGAATCGTGATGTGATTGAGATGAATGTGATCGGTGACGTGGACGGCCGTATCGCTATTCTCGTTGATGATATGGTGGACACAGCCGGAACGTTGACGACCGCGGCAAAAGGGCTTCAAGATGCGGGGGCTCAAGCAGTGATTGCCTGCTGCACGCATGCCGTGCTGTCCGGCCCGGCTATAGAGCGGGTGCGGGCTTCTACTCTTGAAGAGTTGGTTGTCACCAATTCCATCCCCATTAGGCCAGAGGCGCAGGAGACCGGAAAAGTCCGGGTCCTCTCCCTTGCTACCCTGATCGGAGAGTCCATCCGCCGGATTCACAATGAAGAATCCATTAGCTCCTTGTTCGTATAAGCCGTTGGATAGAGAAGGGAAACCATGGAAACCATCAAACTGAGTGTAGAACAGCGACAAGAAAAAGGCAAAGGAGAAATGGGCCGGCTCCGACGGAGCGGGAGAGTTCCCGGAGTCTTTTATGGTCCGGGAAAAAATTCCGTTTCCGTTTGCGTCAATACACGAGAATTCCAATATAAGGTCGAAAGCTTAGAGGGGTCTCATCTGATTGAATTTCTCTCACCGACAACAGACCTCAATGGAAAAATTGCACTCCTCAAGGATGTTCAGCATCACCCGGTGACCACGGAACCGCTGCATATCGACTTTTATGAGATTGATGTGCAGGTGCCGATTCAGGTCGGGATCCCCGTCCATCTCGTTGGTAAAGCGGAGGGCGTGACTGCCGGTGGGGTCTTACACTACTTCCGACGCGAAATCATGGTGGAATGCCTCCCGCTTGACATCCCCGAGAGTGTTGAGATCGACGTGACGTCTCTTGAGATCAACGACGCTATCCGGGTCGAAGACCTGAAATTACCATCCGGCGTCTCAGCGCTTGAGGACGCTCAACTCATGCTTGCCTCTGTCGCGGCTCCAACTGTGGAGGCAGAGACGGAGGAAGAAGAAGGAGCCGACGAAGCTTTAGCCGAGGATGGAGATGCACCGGCAGATGGAGAAGCTCCGAGTGGGGAGACACCGAGCGAGTGATGGGGGGCTGTGTTGCCACAGATACGATGCATGTGGCACTCCTCGTATGGGCTGATGTTTGCGATCATTGGGCTCGGAAACCCCGGTCGGGACTACGAAAAAACCCGTCACAATATCGGCTTTGGGGTCATTGATATCTTAGCGAAACGATGGGGGACCCGTCTGTCTCAGTCGGTCTGCTCCTCCCGAATGGCCTGGACACGCCGGAACGGGGAAAAGGTCGGCCTTATTCAGCCGCAGACCTTTATGAATCACAGTGGGCAAGCTGTTGTGTGCCTGTGTGCGCAATATCAATTGCGGCCAAAGGATTGTATTGTCGTGCATGATGATGTAGACATTCCGCTCGGCCGCCTGCGTATGAAACGGACTGGTGGTTCAGGCGGACATCGCGGCCTCGCCTCGATTATTACTGCTCTGGACAGCCCGGACTTTATCCGCGTAAAGGTTGGTATTGGTCGTCCTGCTGCCGGGCTTGATACTGCCGACTTCGTGCTTCAGCCCTTTACTCAAGAGGAGGAAGCCTTTATTCTCCCGGCGGCACAACGTGCAGCGAGTGTGGTTGAGCTCATCCTTACGGATGGGCTCGAGCATGCCATGGCGGTGTGGAATGGCGAGGCTTCTGTGACCCTGGCACACTCGGCGCGGGAGGAATGCTGAAAAATCTCGCCGCAGCCGCGCAGTGCGAGAGGTAGACGAAGATTCAGAGATACCCATCGGAGGAGTTCATGCCGATTTACGAGACAGTATGCATTCTCCACCCGGAACTATCTGAGGCACGGGTGAAGGAGGTGATTGAAGGGATGCAAAAGACTCTGGAGCAGAGTCAGGCCAGTCTGTTACAGGTTGAAGAGTGGGGGCTGCGGAATTTGGCCTACGACATTCAAAAGCAGAGGCGCGGCTACTACGTGCGTTTAGAATATGATTCTCCTCCTCAAGCGGTCAAGGATTTTGAGCGCGGCTTACGGCTGAGCGAAGACGCCATGCGCTTTTTGTCCGTCGCTCGCTCCGCTCCCTCGGACGGCCAATCTCCCATTCCTCCGGGTGGCTTAACCGACCGCTCTGCGGGTCATCCACCTGGGGCGCACACGGAGCACAGGTCGACGGAGGACCCGCCCGCCCCGAGTGCTCCCACAGAAAATGCAGAATCGGCGGAGCCCGAAGTGCAAGCGGAGGCTCCAGCCGAGTCGGAAAGCACTGAGACGGCTGAGACGCAGACTGATGCGGAGGGAGAGACGAGCGAGGAGTGAGTTGCTTGAGTGAGGCAAGGCTATAATAAGGTCATTTTTGCCGGACGGATCGAGAGCAGTCCGGAACTACGGCGTACGCCACAGGGCGTGGCCATTGGAGCGTTTTCTCTATGTGTGCCGAAAAGTCGAACGAAAGAAGATGATTTACTCGTTGACGTTGTTGCCTTTCGGGGACTTGCAGAGGAGTACTGTCCGCTGTTGACAATTGGGCGAACCGTCTTGGTGGAAGGGGTGCTTGCGCCGTATCGGTGGCATAAGGTGAAAGGTACAAGACAAAGAGCGTATGAGGTCCACGCGACAACGATTCGCATTCTTGAGGAATAGCGCATAAGCTGATCACGAGCGAAAGAAGAGTAGAGGGAAGAGCTATGGCAAGACCACCCAGGGGGGGATTTCACCGACGAGGCGGCGATGACCGATACCCGCGACGCATGCGGCGTAAAGTCTGCCGCTTCTGTGTCGATAAGCGGGACTCCATTGACTACAAAGAGACCGGCGTCCTCAAAGATTTTGTCACTGAACGTGGAAAAATCATCCCAAGTCGCATCACCGGTACCTGTGTATGGCATCAGCGGAAATTGACCTTGGCGATTAAACAGGCACGTGCAATTGCTTTACTCCCTTACGTAGCGGCACAGGTATAGGGGGGTATGCTTCAGGTCTGCTGTTTAGTTGCGTTTTCACCGATGCTCCCATACAGTGAGGGCTCATATGGAAATTATCTTACAAGAAGATGTCGAGAACCTGGGAGAAATTGGTGACCTCGTCAAAGTCAAAGACGGGTACGCTCGGAACTATCTGCTCCCACGCGGCCTTGCGCTGACGGCCAGCCGCCGCAACGTGCGCGTCCTAGAGCACCGGAAACGTCTGGCCGCAAGGAAAAGAGAACGCGCGCAGCAGAATGCCGGCGCTGTCCGTGACCGGCTGTCCAGTCTCACCCTGTCCATCACGGCTCGAGCCGGAGAAGATGACAAGCTCTTTGGCTCCGTGACGAATATCGATATTGAAAAGGCGCTTCAGGCCCAAGACGTGACCATAGATCGACGGAAAATTATACTCGCCGAGCCCATTAAACAGTTGGGTACCTATACCGTACCGATTCGTCTCAGCAGAGACGTTGAAGCGAGTGTCACCGTTCAGGTCCGTCCGGAAAGTGCGGCGTAGCCATTTTCTTGACACGCCATAGGAAAATTGGTACGCACCAAGCCACTACTGAACAGCGGAGCGACCTGCAGGCACGTAGCTCAGTGGGAGAGCACTTCCTTGACGCGGAAGGGGTCGGCGGTTCAATCCCGCCCGTGCCTATGTCCTAGACCATATGTACAACTCAGAGCCTATACCTCATCTTATGACAACGAAGTAAAGCGACCCCTCTGATGCGTGAATAGGGGGGAAAGAGGCATCGAAGATGGATGATGCCTCTTTTCTTTTTCATATGAATGACATTGTTCAACAGCGTACTTCCAGCACCAGTGAGCGGCTCACTGACAACAAAATGAGTACTGGCGTGCCAGAAGACCTCGGTCGGCGTTTCTCAAAAGCTATTGCCGCCCGAGTGGATGGGAAAGCCGTAGACGTGTCGTCTCCCTTGGTCACTGAGGAGGCCGAGCCTATCCTCCCTTCCTCTCCTGAAGGGCTCGAAGTCTTGCGCCATTCGACTGCCCATCTCATGGCGCAAGCAGTCAAACGCCTCTTTCCTGAAGTCCAAATAACGATTGGCCCCGTTATCGAGGGTGGATTCTACTACGACTTTAAGCACGAGCGTTCCTTCACACCGGAGGATTTGGAACGCATCGAAGCGGAGATGCAAACCATCGTCAAAGAAAACCTCCCGGTCAGCCGCGAAGAAGTGCCTCGCGATGACGCCGTTCGCTTCTTTACCCAGATGGGCGAAGCATACAAAGCTGAGATTATCGCCGGCATCCCGGAGGGTGAAATCGTCTCGCTTTACCGTCAAGGTGAGTTTGTTGACCTGTGCCGCGGTCCCCATGTCCCGTCAACCGGCCGCATCCCGGCGTTTAAACTCACCAGCGTGGCTGGTGCATATTGGCGGGGAGACGAAAAGAACGAGATGCTCCAACGCATCTATGGGACGGCCTTTGCCACGCCCAAGGAACTCCGTCAACACCTTGCATTGCTTGAGGAAGCCAAACGGCGTGACCATCGTCGCCTGGGCAAAGAGCTCGATCTGTTCAGCTTTAATCCGGTTGCACCCGGTAGCCCGTTTTTCCACCCCAAAGGGACCTTGATCTATAATGAACTGGTCTCCTATATGCGGGGGCTCTACCAACGCTATGGCTACCAGGAAGTGCTGACCCCACAGATCTTTGATGTTGATCTCTGGCACCGTTCCGGCCACTACGAGAACTACAAGGAAAATATCTTTTTTACTGAGGTTGAAGGGCGCGACTTTGGGGTCAAGCCCATGAATTGCCCCGGTCATACCTATATCTATGCGGCAAAGAAGCACTCATACCGGGATCTGCCGCTGCGCTATGCGGACTTTGCCCGCCTGCATCGCTTCGAGCGCTCGGGTGTCTTAGCCGGCCTGACCAGGGTGCGTTCATTTTCTCAGGACGATGCCCATATTTTTTGTACGCCAGAACAAATCGAAAGCGAAGTCAGTGGCGTTCTGCGCATGATTAACGAAGTGTACCAGACGTTTGGTTTTGAGGAGGTGCATTTCTATCTGGCGACGCGGCCAGAAAAACGACTCGGCGACGATGCAACCTGGGATAGGGCAGAAGCGGCCTTGGCCGGAGCCCTCAAGGCGAACGATATTGCCTACGAGGTCAATGTCGCGGATGGTGCCTTTTATGGGCCCAAAATTGACTTCATCGTCCTTGATGCCTTACGACGTGAATGGCAACTCGCAACGATCCAGCTCGACTTTATGCTGCCCGAACGCTTTGACCTGAGCTATGTCACCGCCAACGGAGACGAAGCCCGACCGGTGATGATCCATCGTGCGGTCCTCGGCTCCATCGAACGCTTTATGGGTATTCTGATAGAGCACTGCGGTGGGGATTTCCCGTTGTGGTTGGCTCCGGTCCAGGTGAAGATTGTGACGGTGACAGATAATCAAGACGCGTATGCACGGCAGGTTGACGCCCAGCTCAGACAGGCCGGCATTCGGTGCGAGCTGGACCTGCGGAATGAGAAGCTGGGCTATAAAATCCGAGAAGCAGAAATGCAGAAAATCCCGTATACCGTTGTCATTGGGGATAAAGAGGTGCAAGCCGGGACAGTCGCCCCACGGGTGCGCAAGCGAGAAAAAGTCGCCCCGCTGTCCGTGCAAGCTCTTATTGAGCGCTTGCACCGTGAACGTATCCCAGGAGGTGCATCATAGCAAAAGAAACGGGAACGCGGATCAACCAGCAAATTCGTGCGCGGGAAGTCCGGGTCATCGATGCAAATGGGGAGCAGATTGGGATTCAGCCGCTGGGCGAGGCCTTCCGTACAGCGCTTGGCCAAGAGCTTGACCTGGTTGAAATTGCGCCAAACTCCTCTCCGCCGGTCTGCCGTATTATGGATTACGGCAAGTTCCGCTATCTGCAGAAAAAGAAGGTGCAGGAGTCCAAGAAGCATCAGACCCAAGTGATGGTCAAAGAAGTCAAGCTTGGGGCGCGTACCAGTGAGCACGACGTTGACTTCAAGATTAACCATATCCGTCGCTTTATCGATAAAAAACACCGGGTCAAGGTTTCTGTCTTTTTCCGAGGACGGGAGATCACCCACCCGGAGATTGGGAGAGAATTGCTCAATCGTGTCTATGAAAAAGTCGAAGATGTCGCCTCTCTTGAGACACCACAGCCTCGTATGGAGGGGAGAAACATGTCAATTCTTGTTGTTCCGAGGTAACTATGCCCAAGATTAAAACCCGCCGTGGAGCGGCAAAACGGTTTAAGATCACAGGCAGCGGCAAGGTGCGACGGCGCCGCGCCTACCTGCGTCATATTCTGTCAACGAAGACACGAAAACAGAAACGGAATCTCCGCCAGCCGGCGCTCGTTGCAGCCTCTGAGGCCAAGGCGATCAAAAAACTGATTCCCTACTTATAGAAAGAGTAAGCGTGTCCTCCAAAGATATGAGATGCTGGACACGTTTACTCTTCGAGACGGAGAGGAGTAGTTCGTATGCCACGCGCAAAACGCGGCTTCAAGGCACGCCGGCGTAGAAAGCGGATTCTCAAATTGGCCAAAGGGTTTACCGGCGGACGCCGTCGCCAGTATCGTCAGGCGCGTGAAACCGTTGAGCGGAGCCTCGTCTACGCCTACCGTGACCGGCGGAATAAAAAGCGTGAATTCCGGCGTTTATGGACTGTCCGGATCAATGCGGCCGCGCGACTGAATGGGCTGAGTTACAGCCGACTCATTCATGGGCTGTCTCAGGCCGGTGTCGAAATCGACCGAAAAATTCTGGCCGCCCTGGCCATGCAGGACCCGCAAGCATTTTCCGCCGTCACCGACGTGGCAAAGCAGCGTCTGGCAGCCTAGGAGGTCGCTTCGCCCTTTGCGCCTCCTTTTGCTATTGAAGGGTGGGAAGAGTGCCGCGTGTCGTCCTTCCTCGCCCTAACGGAGGCGCAGGCCTTTCGACTGCAGGAAAGTGATATACTCCTGCTGGAACGCTTCTATTTGCTCTCCAGTAAGGGTGCTGTCCTGAGACTCAATCCAGTAACGGAAGGTATAGCTGGCCGCCCCTTCCGCTAGCCCCTTCCCCTGGTACAGAGCCATAAACTCTCTCTTTTTCAGCAGGTCGTGAGAAAACTCGTCGAGCGTGCGGACCAACCCGGCAAAACCCGCCTGGGCGTTGGCCACGATAGAGAAGTCAAACCACGAGCCAGGATAGCGAGAGGCCGGGGCGTAGCTGGTGGCCGGAAAAATTGCCCCTTCAAGCCTGTCGAAATCCAACTCGAACCAGACCACCTGAGCGGCGGATGCAATTTTCGCCAAGAGGGGATCGGACAAAAAGCCAAGGTGGCCAACCCCCGCGCCGCGGAGTGTGATGTCAACATATCCGCCGGGCGTGTGCCACGGCGCCGTCGTTGTCGTGGCCGGCGTAAACGCCACGGCGCCCAGACTGAGCTGTTCGGCGAGAGCCTCAAGGGCACCTTTGATCTGGCGAAAATGCTCTTCCAAACCTCCCAGGCGCTCGTGCTGACAGCTTGCCCCGGCCAGCACATTCTTCTCTACGCGGTCCTGTTTGCCGGCCGGCAGATATGTCCGCCCCAACTCAAAGATGCGGAAATGGTCCCGCAGAGCGGTGTTTCTTTTCACAACGGCAAAAATATTGGGGAGCAGCGTGGTCTGGAGCCGGACATTATGCTCTGCGCTGGGATTGGCCATCTCCAGTGTCGCCTCAGGTTCGTAGCCGAGTGTTTTGAGCCAAGTTTCATCAAACCAGCTATAGTTTTGGATCTCAGAGAAGCCGTGTGCCTGGGCGAGAATACGCCGCGCTTTATGCTGAGTCCGCAGACGATCATTAAAGGCCACGCGCTCGACCGAGAATTTCGGCATCTTTGGTTCGAGGTTGTCATAACCCTGAATGCGTGTGACTTCTTCCAGAATATCAACGGGTAGGGAGATGTCTTTCTCGCTCCGAAACGGTGGAATGCCAACGGAGAGGATGTTGTTCGTCATACTGGCTTCAAAACCGAGTGAGGTCAGGATGGACACAATCCTGTCTTGGGCAATCGGGTTACCTATCCGTCGATCAAAGAAGTCGGTTGGAATATCGAGATACCGGGTCTGGTCTTTCAACGTTCCCTGGGCGGTGAACCGAGAGCGCACCTGAGGCTGTAGGCCGGATTCGAGCAGCAGGCGGAGAAAGCGCTCGGTTGCAGTTTTTGTATTCGCAGGTGGCTGTTGCTTCTCAAAACGTTGACTGGCATCGGTATGAATATCGAGCCGGGTGGCGGTTCGGCGAATGCGCGCATCCTTAAAATTTGCACTCTCAAGCAGCAGGCTGGTGGTCGTCTCGCTGACCTCGCTATTCAGTCCACCCATAATGCCGGCGAGAGCAATTGGCTCGCGTTCATTCCAGATCATCAGGTCTTCCGGGACCATATGCCGCTCTTGCCCATCAAGTGTCGTAAACCAGCCCGTTGTTCCAAACGGGGCGACGCGGACGGCCTGGAGACGGCTCGCGTCGAAGGCGTGCATGGGTTGGCCGAGTTCAAGCATGATGTAATTGGTGAGATCGACCAGAATATTGAAGGTGCGCTGTCCCAGGGCGTGCAGCCGGTATTGCAACGTCAGCGGCGAGGGCAGGGCGGCTACCCCGGCCATCTCGATACAGCAATAACAGGGACAATTTTCGGGATCGTCAAGGGTCAGTGGATAGGCGGGTAAGTCGTTGTACTGCGCCACATCGACCAGTTGGAGGGGACGTAACGGTCGCTCAAAAATGGCAGCAACTTCACGGGCGATGCCGTAGTGGCCCCACAAGTCGGGGCGGTGGGTTAAGCTCTTATTGTCGATTTCAAGCAGGGTGTCCGAGGGTGGAATGAGGTCGGCCAGAGCCGCTCCGCTCTCAAGAGACACAGGGAGGTCAAGGATACCGAAATGTCCGCCGCCCATGCCCAACTCCTCGGACGAGCACAAGATCCCCTGACTCGTTTTCCCGCCAACCTGCTTTTCTGTAATCGTCTGCCCCCCGGCAATCGTCACTCCAGCGGAGGCAAAGGCTGATTTCATCCCCTCCCGTACATTAGGCGCTCCACAGACCGTCGTAAACTGCTCCGTTCCACACTGAACGGAAACGAAAGTGAGTTGATCGTCCAGCGGCTCGACCGCTACGACCTGACCGATACGGACCCCATCAAGGGAGCGAACCAGGGTCTCAACCCCTTCGACCTCGGCCGTCGCCATGGTGAGCCGGTGCGCAATTGTTTGTGGTGAGAGGTTTGAGAGGTCTACGTACTGGGCGATCCAGTCAAGGGAGATATGCATGGCTGACTCCTACAAAAGAGTGAACGTGTCCTCCAATAGATATGAGATGCTGGACACGTTCACTCTTTTCAGACGGCTGCTGGAAACTGCTCGCAGAAACGAAGATCGCCCGAGTTCAGAAGCCGAATATCCGGAATATTATATTTCATCATGGCTAAACGGGTGAGCCCGAGGCCAAAGGCGAACCCGCTATAGCGACCCGGATCGATCTGACCAAATTCAAGCACCCTCGGGTGCACCAAGCCGCACGGCAGCAATTCAATCCAGCCGGATTTCTTGCAGGTTGAACAGCCCTCGCCTGCACAGATCAGACACTGGATGTCGAGTTCAAAGCCGGGTTCGACAAAAGGGAAATAGCCCGGACGTAAGCGCACCGTGACCTCTCGGTGAAAAATCGCGGCCAGCACGGTGCGCATCACCGCAATCAGATTTGCGACGGAAATCTCTCTGTCCACCATCAAGCCTTCGAGTTGGTAGAACGTATTCTCATGGCTGGGGTCAATGGCTTCATTTCGAAAACAACGGCCCGGGAATATGGCCCGAACGGGTGCACCATGGTGCTCTAAGGCACGGACCTGATTGGCCGATGTATGCGTCCGGAGCAGCAGGCCATTCTTGAGCCAGTACGTATCCTGCATGTCTCGTGCAGGGTGGTCACGGGGGATGTTCAGGCTCTCAAAGTTATAAAAGTCCGTCTCCACGTGGTAGCCATCAAGGATCATAAATCCCAGAGATTGAAAGATTTCTTCGAGTTCCAGTTGGACGAGAGAAATCGGGTGCAGGTGGCCGAGGTGATTGTTGAGGCCCGGAAGCGTCATATCGATACGCGGCGGGACGAGGGTCGTATTTTTCTGGCGCGCCTGTGCGGCTGCGATCTGCTGCTCTGCGAAGCGTTTCAATTCATTGAACTGTTGTCCAAAGCGTTTCTTTTCATCCACTGACATCGCTGAAAAATCAGCGTTTTTTCGCAGCAGGGTGATCGCTCCTTTCCGTCCAAGATAGCGAACGCGGACAGCTTCGATGTCTTGGTCTGTTGTCGCGGCGGTCAGGTCTTCACTCAACTGGGTACGGATCTCCTGCAAGGGGTATCCTCCTTCACTGTCTTTGTTCTTTATCCTAGCGTTGGGGCTTCTTTGCTGAAAGCCCTCCTGGTCAGAAGGTATCAAAGCGCGTCAAACTTGACTTCAAGACACGGCTCCACTATGTTCGCAGCGTTGTTATTTACCATATTGTCCTGGTATTACATGATCTTGCGCTTCTTATCGGCTGCCTGGAGTGTGGCGTATGCGCTTGGTGAACACCAAGGGGTTCCTGCCAGTGTAATAATAGCTGAAAGCTTCCTTGCCTCCTACTGACGGAGGGGTATGGTGAGGCCCTGTATGACGAAAGCAGATATTGTCGAGCATATTTACGAGAAGGTCGGCTTTTCGAAAAAAGAAGCGACCGATGTGGTTGAATCGATCTTCGAAATTATCAAGGGCCATCTCGAAAAAGGAGAAAAGGTCAAAATCTCCAGTTTTGGGAATTTCGTCATTAACGAGAAACATCCGCGTAAAGGACGGAACCCGCAAACAGGGGAAGAGATCATTATATCCGGCCGTCGTGTGTTGTCGTTTAAACCGAGCCCTGTCTTGAAGAAGGCAATTAACCCATTCCTCCAAGACTGAGCTTGTCGTGGACCAAGTTGAGCTCTCGAATAAGCTCTATTTCCGCATTGGCGAAGTCGCCAAGATTGTTGGTGTGAAGCCTTATGTGTTGCGGTATTGGGAGACGGAGTTTCCCATTCTCAAGCCTGGGAAAACCCCTTCGCGCCATCGATTATACCGCCGGCGCGATGTCGAAACCCTGCTTGATATTAAGCGTCTCTTATACGAAGAGGGGTTCACGATTGCAGGAGCGAAAAAACGGTTAAAAGATGGTCAGAGATTATCGGATGAGACCCCTCCTCTTTCTCAGGCTGACCCAGAAGGGTCCTTGCCCGCCCGACCGGGTCAACAGCAACGAAAAATTCTGATAGCCATTCATAGAGATATTCTCTCTCTCCACAAGCTCTTGAGTGATGAAACTCGCTAGGTACAAGATATTGGGGGTCGAAGTTCACCTTTCTCTTCTTCTGAAATATATGAATAGATAAATAAAAAGTCCTTTATTGACAACATCTTATGTATAATGTTAGAATGTGTTACTAGAGATTTATAATGGTCCACAAAAGGCCATATCCCTATGCCCGAATCGGGCTATGCGCAGGGGGCGAGGAGGGGTGGATGCAATCATACACGTGGGCGCGCGGTCTTATTGTCTGCATTATTGCTGGTAGTTTCCTGAGTGGGTCTCTACAGAAAGCCTTCGCATACAGCGGGAGCGAATACCTTCCTCAACCGCCAGAGCTGCCTGCTTTCAAACATTTTGAAGCGGCACTCTTACAGGACGCCCAAACCGGTCAAGTGCTCTTTGCCCACAATAGCCAAAAAATATGGCCTCAAGCCTCTCTCACAAAGATGATGCTAGGGCTTATTGTTTTTGAAGACATTGAACGAGGGCGGGTCAACCTGGAGACCCAGGTCACTATCAGCCGGCGTGCGAGTCGAACAAAAGGACGAACGATCTCTCTGCGGACCGGCCAAGTCTTTCCACTGGCAGAGCTGCTCCGAGCCGTCCTCGTCACCTCTGCAAACGACGCTGCTGTTGCCATTGCCGAGCACGTCTGTGGCTCTGTCAGTCAATGTGTGCAGCGGATGAACGCACGCGCCCGGCAGTTAGGGATGAAGCAGGCGCGCTACCGCACGGTCAATGGCATGCCGACCAGAACCGACCGGGCGCCGGATAAAGCCTCGGCTGACGACATCGCCCTCCTTACTCGGGCACTTTTACGTCATCGCCCTGTCTTAGCCTGGACTTCGCAGCCCTCTATGTCATTCGGTCACCGTCGCAAGCATCTGCCGAATACCAATCGATTAGTTGGGCGCATCCATGGGGTTGATGGGCTCAAGACCGGATTTACGAACAAAGCACGCTTTAATCTTGTCACCACGGCGCAAAGAGGGTCGCTTCGTCTGATTGCTGTCGTCTTGGGCGGAAAAACCAGTAGGCTGCGCTTCCGTGTTGCAGAGGATTTGCTCGAGTGGGGGTTCGACAACTTTACGCGACTTCCGTTGATCGAAGGTGGGTCTCTGTTGTGGGTTGAGGTTCGAGTTGAGAATGGTAACCTATCCGCTTTTCAGCCCGTTGCCGCAGCAACATCGGCGCCATTGGTCCCAAAAGGCGATGTCGGTGCCGTTTCCATTTCTCTCCAACTGCCCACACATGTGGCAGCCCCGGTTCTTCGGAACCAAGTCCTTGGCGAGGTTGTTGTCCGCCGTGGGAAAAAGACTTTGGCGACAATCCCGGCGGTCAGCCCGAACGATATTCCCCAGGCTCGCTGGGCACATGTCCGTCGATAACGGGATAGGCCCCGTCCGCGCTTGCATTTCGAGGAAAGATGCTTAAGTTGCCTCTGGGCGACAATACATATTGGCCACGAGGTGCATGAAAGGAGATCAGTTGTATGGCGAGTAAGATAGTCCATTTACATGAGGAATCTCGGGACGGGATTCTTAAAGGTGTAAATATTATAGCGGATGCAACGCAGGTGACCCTCGGCCCCCGAGGACGTAATGTTCTCTTAGAGAAAAGCTTTGGTGCTCCGGTTGTCACGAAAGACGGCGTGACGGTTGTCAAGGAAATTGAACTTGAAGACAAATTCGAGAATATGGGTGCCAAGATGATCCGTGAGGCCGCAACGAAAACTTCGGACACGGCCGGGGACGGGACAACCACGGCAACTATCTTGTCCCGGGCCATCCTCACCGAAGGGCTGCGGCTCCAAGTAGCCGGCTTCGACCCGATGTCACTTAAGCGCGGCATCGACGCCGCGGTCGAAAAAGTCGTCGAGGGCGTACAAGGACAGAGCCGTAAAGTCCGTAGCAAGGAGCAGGTCGCCCAGGTCGGAACGATTGCGGCCAATGGAGACGCCCAAATAGGCGGCAAGCTGGCCGAAGCCATGGAGCGCGTCGGCCAGGAGGGTGTGATTACCATTGAAGAGGGCAAGGGACTGGAAACCGTGCTGGACGTTGTGGAGGGGATGCAGTTTGATCGCGGTTTTCTCTCCCCGTATTTTGTGACCGACCCGGAGCGGATGGTTGCCGAGATTGAGCAGCCCTATATTCTCCTGCATGAGAAAAAAATCTCGAATATGCAGGAACTCGTCCCGCTGCTGGAGAGAATTGCGCAGAGCGGCAGACCGTTGCTGATTATTGCTGAAGACGTTGACGGGGAAGCCCTGGCAGCCCTGGTCGTGAACAAGATCCGCGGAACCCTGAACTGTACTGCGGTGAAGGCCCCAGGATTCGGGGACCGACGCAAAGCCATGCTGGAGGATATCGCCATTCTGACAGGCGGACGGGTGGTTGCCGAAGAGCTTGGCATGAAGCTCGAACATATTGATCTGGCCGACCTGGGGAGCTGCCAGCGCGTAATTATGGATAAGGACAACACCACCATTGTGGATGGGGCAGGAAAGAAAAAAGACATTGCGGGTCGGGCGGATCAAATTCGTGCCCAGATTGCAGAAACCACCTCAGACTATGATCGGGAAAAACTCCAGGAGCGTCTGGCCAAGCTGGCTGGTGGGGTGGCGGTGATTAAGGTCGGAGCCGCCACTGAAGTCGAGATGAAAGAACGTAAGGCCCGGGTGGACGACGCCCTGCACGCCACCAAGTCGGCGGCAGAAGAAGGGATCGTTCCCGGCGGCGGTGTTGCGCTGATTCGGGCGCAGTCCAAGCTGGATGAGCTTGCGTTCAACGATGACCGGGACGCGGGAGTGCGTATCGTGCGTAGAGCGATTGAAGAGCCCATTCGACAAATCGTGAGCAACGCCGGCCTGGACGCTCCGGTGGTGGTCAATCAGATCAAGAGTAAGAGCGGCGATGCGGGCTTTAACGCGGCATCGGGCGAGTATGAGAATTTGTTCAAAGCCGGGGTGATTGATTCCACCAAGGTTGTCCGGGTCGCACTCCAAAATGCGGCGAGCGTGTCTGGCTTGATGTTGACCACGGAAGCGGCGGTGGCCGAGAAGCCCGAAAAGCCCCAGGCCGGACCGGATGGGCATAGCCACGACGACGATTTTGATGACTACTAAGCTGGAACGCTGCCGGGGGATGCTCTCTCTCGCCAGCGGAAAATGTCGATACCACGGGGGCCGCACGGCCCCCTTTTTTCTGTCTTTTTGACTTCGTACGGTCCTCGGGCGGGATAGCATTACCGACCGGAATCCATTACGAACGAGCGTATGATTGACTTCTCCCCGCCACCGCACGTTGAGCAGACGGTGCGCGATATTCATCGCTTTATCGAAAACGATATTGCTCCCATCGAGCACAGTCTGGCCGACCACCTCACCAATGAGCACCTCTATCTCCGTGAAGATGGCCGGCTGGCTCCCGAAGTGCTGGCCGCCCAGCAGACGATTCGCAAACGGTCCGCGGAGCAGGGACTATACGCGCTGCATATGCCCAAAGAAGTTGGCGGCGGCGGGTTTAGTCTGACCGACATGTTTTTTGTGCATGAGGCCGTTTATCAGCACGGTATCGGGGTTGCGCAGTGGATGTTGTCCTGGACAGAAGGACCCAATCATATGCTGATGTTTCTGACCGAGGAGCAACAGCAGCAATACCTGCTGCCCCTGGTTCGAGGGGAAACCACCGCCGCCTATGCCATCACCGAATACCGAGGCGGCTCTGACGTGCTCGGCATGGAGACCCGGGCAGAAAAACACGGTGACACTTGGGTGGTGAATGGCACCAAGGCATATATTACCAATGCGCAGTACGCCGACCTGATCTTTGTCTGTGCGCTGCACGATCCGAGCAAAGGGGGAGCCGGCGCAACGGCCTTTATCGTTGAACGAGACAACCCTGGGCTGACCAGCGGCCGGACGTATCGGACCATTATGGATGATGGCATGACCGGTGAACTCCAGTTCGAGAACTGCCAGCTCTCGGCGGACCAGATGTGGGGGGAGGAAGGGCAGGGCTTTTACCTCAGCATGGGAATGATCAACTGGATTCGCGTCCGGCGTGGGGGTATGTGTACCGGACTGGGACAATACCTGCTCGACCGCTGCAGCGACTATATCAAGAACCGGCGCGCGTTCGGTGGACCGCTGAGTCGTTTTCAAGCTTTACAGTGGATGGTGGTCGATTCCTATCTGGATGTTCAAGCCATGAGGAGCCTGTCGCTCCAAAGTCTGTGGCAGGCCGACCAGGGGAACTTGTGGGCACTCAAGGTCGACCCGCACCTCATCAAAACGGTGTGTGCGCTCAAAGTCTTCTGCGACGAAGCGCTGTACCGCGTGGCCGATAGAGCCGTCCAACTGCACGGGGCGCATGGACTGATGAAAGAGTCCGGGATCGAAAAAATATTTCGCATCGCACGGAATCTGCGCATTCCCGGTGGCACGGATGAAATTCAGCGCGTCAACATTGCCAAGGCGTTAGGGTTATAACCGTCCTGCCGTCTCTGTCTGTCAGATTGCCTCGTTGCCCGGCGCTGGCGGACGCTCTCTTGACCCAGTGTCGTCCGCCCCGGATACTGCGGGTCGATGCGTGTCATTGACCCGGTGAAGCTCCCAGCCGACATCGTGCCGGCCGACCGGCCGTCATTCTTCTATGGCTGGGTGATTGTCGGCTGTTCTTTTACGGTGTTGTCCGCCGCGTACGGGATTCAGTTTTCCTACGGGGTGTTCATGCCCGAAATTTCGGCGGAGATGGGCTGGGGGCGGACGAGTTTGTCCTTCGCTTATTCGGTGTACGTGTTTGTGTATAGCGGCCTCGGGATTGTGGCTGGCCTGTATACCGACCGCTGGGGCCCACGCCTTGTGGTGGGAGTCGGTGGTATCTTAGTGGGGAGCGGGGTCATGCTGATGAGTCAGATGCACGCCCTGTGGCAACTCTACCTCTTTCTCGGCGGTATTGCCGCGCTTGGCATGAGTGCGGCCTTTGTACCGTGTAATGCAACCGTGGTGCGTTGGTTTATCCGGCGGCGCGGTCTCGCCCTCAGCATGAGCACAAGTGGCTCCAGCTTTGGCAACTTCTTCGTTCCGCCGCTGGCCGCCCTGCTTATCACGAGCTATGGCTGGAGAACCTCCTACCTGCTCCTTGGCTTGGGCGGACTGGTGCTCATTACGCTGTGTGCCTGCTTCATCGTCCGTGACCCTGAACGTCTGGGCCTCCGTCCGGACGGCATCCAGCCCGTTTTATTATCAGAGGAGGCGCTTGCCGGCCCGCATGTCTCTCCCGACCGACGCGATGCCTGGACCCTTGCATCTGCTCGTCGGACGGGTGCCTTCTGGATGCTGGTTGCCGCTTTTACGATGACCTGGTTGGTGGTGTTCATGCCGCTGGTCCATATTGTCCCCTTTGCCATAGACCTGGGTGTATCGCAGGTGACCGCCGCAACGTTGATCAGCGTGATCGGCTTGGCCGGTTTCGCCGGTCGCCTGATTACCGGCCCGCTGTCCGATCGTTGTGGCCGCCTGCTGACTTTGGGCGCCTGTCTGACTTTGGAAGCCGTGGCGTTCTTTGGGCTGGCAGTCAGTTCCGGCCTCTCCCTGCTCTACCCGTCGGCGGCGCTGTTCGGTTTTGCGTATGGCGGGACCACCGCCCTGTTCCCGGCAATCGTCGGCGACTTCTATGGCCGACTGGCGGTCGGGGCGATCGTTGGTTTCATTTTTTCCCTGGCCGGCTCCATGGCGGCCTTCGGTCCCATGGCCGCAGGCTATCTATATGATGTATACGGGAGTTACGACCTCGCCTTTCTGATGAGTGGGTTATTCAATCTTTTTGGTGTGATGTTGTTATGTTTTGTGAAGAAACCGGCGGCGACCCCCCAGGCGGTCTAGCCGGATAATCAGGAGGTATTATGCCCTCTGCACGGGTCAATGGTGTCAACTTAGCCTATGAACTGCACGGGACAGGCGACCCGCTTGTGCTCATACACGGGGCGCAGAGCGACCGGAGCATTTTTGCCAATCTGCTGCCGGATTTCGTGGATCAATTCCAGGTCCTCGTCTTCGACCAACGTGGCTCTGGCCAGAGTGAAAAGCCGGACATCGAATATACGATGGGCATGATTGCCGATGATACCGCTGCGCTCATGGAGCATATTGGCTTCTCATCCGCGCACGTGTATGGCGTCTCAATGGGGGGGATGATTGCCCAGGAGCTGGCTATTCGGTACGGGGCTGCTGTCCGCTCCCTGGTGTTGGGCTGCACTACTCCTGGCGGTCCGCACGCCGTCAGCCTGGAGGGCGAGGCTATCCAGAGTTCCCATTCAACAGCCGCACTCTCCGCGGAAGAGCGCGGGCGGGCGCTGGCCGAGACCGCCTTTACCAAAGGCTATATCGAACAGCATCCTGAGCTGATCCCGGCACTGATTGAAGCCCGCAAAAAGCAGCCACTCGACCCCATTGGTTTCGCTCACAGAATGAAAGCTGCTTATCGGCATAATACGTTTGACCGGCTCTCCCAGATTACCTGTCCGACCTTGGTCATTACGGGAAAGGACGATGCCTTGATCGCCTGGGAGAATTCACAACTCCTGGCTGAACATATTGCTGACTCCGAACTCGTAGTCCTGGAACCGGCCGGTCACGTGTTTTGGGTCGAACAACCGGCACGGTCGAGAGAGGCGATCCGTACATTTTTGCAGAAACAGAAAGGCTAAGGAACAGTTATGCCCAATAAGGAAATAACAAAAAATAGCCAGGCCCGGATGATACGAAGCTGGATGCTCGGCCTGCACGCGACACATATTACCGATATCGGCGGGCGACTGGGCTATTTCGCCGAGATACGGCGCTGCGGTGGAACAGTCTCGGCCGCCGCCTTAGCCACAGCCCTGAAACTTGATCCCTGGCGGACAAAAGTCTGGTGTCAGGCTGCGTGTGCGGTTGGGATACTCCAAGCTGACGGCGATACGCAGTTTACCTTTGCGCCGTTTATGGACGAACTGCTTGGCGACGGCGCTCCCGAGTTGCTGACCAGCCATGTCCTGGCCAGCCTGTCGCGAGATTTTCCGGCCTATCCCGACGCCTTTCGGACCGGGGCGCTGAAAACCTTTCACGATCACGACGAAGATTTCTTTCACCAGCAGGGCAAAGTTTCGGCCTTGCGGGCACCGGTCGTGGTGGCGGCGGCTCGGAAGCTGCCTGGAATGGAAGCACGACTCGCGGCTGGTGGGAGAGTCATGGATATCGGCTCCGGGAGTGGAACCGTGATCGCGCGCTTTGCTCAGGAATTCGTGAACTGCCGAGTGACCGGCATTGAGCCTCTGCCCTATTTTGTGCAGGCTTCCCGGAAGATGCTTCAGGAGCAAGGGCTCAGCGAACAGGTAGACGTGCGCTCCGTCGGTGGGGAAGCCCTGTCCTTTGAGAACGAGTGTGATCTCGTCACCATGGTCCAGGTCTTTCACGAACTCCCCGACGCAAAAAAAGTTGACATACTGCGGGGCTGCCAACGGGCGCTCAAGCCTGGCGGCAGCTTGCTGCTGGTCGATCGGTGTGCCCCGGAAACGGGCGCCGATTTGCACGACCGGCGCTTTACTATGAGTATCCTGGAGCAATGGTTCGAGGTCACTTGGGGGAATATTGTCAACACCCGGAGTGATATTCTCGCCATGCTGCACGAGACCGGCTTCCGCGTCACCCAAGAGAATCCGGATATCGTGCCGACGTATTGGACGTTTGTCGCCCAGAGGCAAGCCTAAGACGGGAACGGAGCGGAATATGAGTCGATCAGGTCTCGTCCTCTACCACGGCATCGAAAGCGGTCCTGAACTGAAGCGATACGGGCAGATTGCAGAAAACGCCGGCTATGAGTCCCTGTGGGTCACAGAGCGCTACTTCCACGAAGAGATATTCTCTCTGCTCGGCTATCTCGGGGCGGCGACCGAGCGGGTCAAGCTCGGCGTGGGTGTCACAAACCCGTACACGCGCAACCCCGCTTTACTCGCCATGGCAACGGCCACGCTGGACCGGCTGACGGGCGGCCGCTTCGTGTTGGGAATGGGGCGCAGCGAACGCGAGGTGATCCAAGGCAAGATGGGGATGGCCTATGGCAATGCCCAGGCAGCTATGCGGGGCAGCGTCTCCCTGCTGAGACGGCTGCTGTCCGGAGAACGAGTGTCCGACACGGCCGGACCGTTTACGCTCAGGAATGCCCGGCTCGCCACCACGCCGATTCAGCCCCATCTGCCTATCTATCTTGCGGCGATTGGAAGAAAAGGACTGCGTCTGGCCGGGGCGATTGCCGATGGCGTTTTATTGAACGCCTATGTTCCTCCGTCCTATGTCACCTACGCGGTGGAAGAGGTCCGCAGCGCGGCCCAGGAGGCCGGCCGTGATCCCCAGTCGATCGATATTGCCTGCATGCTGGTCATCCGATTGACCGACGATCCGCAGCGTATGCTACCAACTCTCAAAAAGCGTATCGTCCGCCTGCTCGATGAAGCTTATGTCGGTGAGGTCCTGCTCGAAAAGGGGGGATTCGATCCGTCCATCCTTGGGCCGTTACGAGAGTCGTATGCCACAGACGGTGGCACGGAGGCGATCAAGCTCATCACCGACGAGATGGTGTCGTCTTTCTATCTCATCGGCTCGGAAGAGCAGTGCCGACAGCGCATTGCCGCGTATCGAACCGCCGGGGTGGACCTGCCGCTCATCCTGCCGCGGCTTGAAGACTATGAACGCGTAGCGGACACCTTTCGACCGGGAATGTGAACCCTCGGTGTGCGGCTTGCTCCCCTCCCCGAGTAGCCGCACATCCGGCAGTTCGATATAAACAGTCTCCTGAAGAAAGGAGTTCCTATGAAACTTGCCATAGGCATTGGGTATTCCGGGGGTCGGGTCGAGCTCCCCCTGGACATGATTCTTGAAGCTGAAAAACTGGGCTATGACTCCGTCTGGAGCGCGGAGGCCTACGGCTCCGACGCAGTGACGCCGCTGGCCTATCTGGCGGCCAAGACTTCGCAGATAAAACTCGGCACCGGTATTCTCCAGATTCCGGCCCGCACACCGGCAATGTGTGCCATGACCATGTCAACCCTGGATGCCCTGTCGAACGGTCGGGTGATTGTCGGCCTGGGGATGTCCGGCCCGCAGGTTATCGAAGGCTGGCACGGCATGCCCTACAGCCGACCGGCCGCCCGCATTCGCGAGTACGTTGAAATCCTGCACAAGATTTGGGACCGTCAGGAGCCGGTTTCATTGGACGGCAAGGTGTATCAACTGCCCTATCAGGGCGAAGACGCCAGCGGGCTGGGCAAGCCCCTCAAGTCGATCCTGCACGCGCGCCGCCTGCCCGTCTACCTGGCAACCATGAAGCCGCTCAGCATTCGCATCACGGCCGAACTCGCCGACGGCTGGCTGCCGATCTGGTTCTCACCCTATCGGATGGATATGTTCACATCCGACCTGGAGAAAGGTTTTGCGAAGGCCGGGAACGGCAAGTCGCTGGAGAACTTTGAGGTTCTGGCCGGCTGTACCGTTGTGATCGGAGACGATGTCAAAGCCTGCCTGGCCCAACTCAAGCCGACCCTGGCGCTATACGTCGGCGGCATGGGGGCCAAGGGCCGGAATTTCCATAATGAGATGGTCTCGAAGTATGGCTATGCCGACGTGGCGGCCGAGATCCAGGACCTCTATCTGTCCGGTCGGAAAAAAGAGGCGACCGAGTTGGTCCCGGATGAGCTGTGCGACGAAATTTCGTTATGCGGCCCGCCGGAGCGGATTCGCGAGCGTTTCAAGGTCTGGGAGTCCGCCGGAGTTTCCACCATGATGGTGCAGTCGGGTCAGCCCGAAGCATTGGCCTTGATGGCGGACATTGCGGGAACAAATCAGTAGATCGAGAAGGTATTTTTCAGGAGAGCAGCATGAGTCCATCTATTTCAGCCAATGATCCTTATGAACGGAAACGGGTAGCCGCGCTCGATAGTGAGATGGCCTATGTCGATACAGGCAGCGGTGACCCGGTTGTGTTTCTGCACGGCAACCCCACCTCTTCGTATCTGTGGCGCAACATTATTGCCGAGGTCGAAGGTAGTGCGCGTTGTCTGGCACCCGACCTGATCGGCATGGGCGATTCGGGCAAGAACCCCGCCGGCTCCTATCGGTTTGTTGACCACGCCCGCTACCTAGATGCCTGGTTTGACGCCGTTGGACTCGATCAACACACGAAGAATGTCACCCTAGTGATCCACGACTGGGGCTCAGCCTTGGGGTTCCATTGGGCCTACCGTCATCAGGACAGCATCAAGGCCCTGGTCTATATGGAGGCCATTGTGTGTCCTCTGACGTGGCAGACCTTCCCCGAGGCCGCGCGCAAGGTCTTTCAGGGCTTTCGTTCGCCCGCCGGAGAGGAGATGGTGCTCCAGCATAACGTCTTTGTCGAGCGGGTGCTGCCCGGCAGCGTGGTGCGGAAACTGACCGAAGAAGAAATGGCCGTCTACCGGAAGCCGTACACCGAGCCGGGCGAGTCGCGCCGGCCCACGCTGACCTGGCCGCGTCAGATTCCGATTGAGGGCGAGCCGCCCGACGTAGTCGAGATCGTCGAACAATACGGGCAATGGTTGTCAAGCAGCGATGTGCCCAAACTCTTTGTAAATGCCGATCCCGGAGCAATCCTGACCGGTCCGCAACGCGAGCACTGTCGGACCTGGCCGAATCAAAAAGAAATCACCGTCACCGGCTCGCACTTTATTCAGGAAGACGCGCCGCAGGAGATCGGGCAAGCCATAGTCGATCTTCTTCAGGCGCTCTAGCCGCTTCGTCAGACGGAGGACCGTATGAGCTACACTGCCCTTCAATTTGAAAAAAAGGACCAGATCGCAATCATTACATTAAACCGGCCGGATTCCGCGAACGCGCTCAATATCGACCTGGCGCGTGATTTGATGCAGGTCGCGCTCGAATGTGACGAAGATGCGGATATTCGGGCCGCTGTCATGACCGGCAACGGCCGCATGTTCTGCGCCGGTGGGGACCTGAAAAGCTTTGCCGCCCAAGGCGACCAACTGCCCGCCCATATGAAGGAAGTGACGACCTATCTGCACGGCGCAGTGTCGCGTTTCGCCCGCATGGACGCTCCGTTGATTGGGGCGGTGAACGGCACGGCCGCTGGAGCGGGCATGAGCATCGCGTGTTCGTGTGATATTGTTTTTGCTGGCGAATCAGCGAAATTCACCATGGCCTATACGCGTGCCGGACTGACTCCAGACGGCTCTTCGACTTATTTTCTGCCGCGTATTGTCGGTATGAAGCGGGCCCTCGAGCTCGCGGTCACCAACCGTCTGCTGTCCGCTCAGGAAGCCGAAGCCTGGGGTATTGTGAATCGGGTCGTGCCGGATGCGGACCTGCTGGCCGAAGCGGAAAAACTGGCTACCGAGCTGGCTTCGGGGGCAACCGGTGCGTTCGGGGGCGCCAAACGGCTCCTCCACAGCGGTTGGACGGAAACGCTTGAAACCCAGATGGAAAATGAAACCCAGTCCATTGCCGCGCGCTCCAAGACCGATGACGGCAAAGAAGGCATTGCGGCCTTCCTGGAGAAACGCGCGCCCCACTTTAACGGGAAATAGACGGGTCTCAATCAGGTCCCAGTCAGGATTACGCTTATGTCCCAAGCCTACCGTCTGTTTGGTGTCGAGCTGTCGCCCTATTCGTTCAAAGTCCGGGCCTATTTTCGGTACAAGCAGATTCCGCACGAATGGATTGCGCGTGATTCCACCAATCAGGAAGAATTCGCGCGCTACGCCAAGCTGCCCCTCGTGCCGCTCGTCGTCACCCCGGACGGACAGGGTATGCAGGATTCCACGCCCATCATGGAGCATTTTGAGGAACTCCAGTCCGAGCCGTCCATTCATCCGAGCGACCCAACTCTGGCCTTCCTGTCCGCCTTGATCGAAGAGTATGGCGACGAGTGGGGCAATAAGCAGATGTTTCACTATCGCTGGACGTATGCCCCTGACCAGAAGTCTACGGCTGAACGTATTGCGCGCCTGACCCGTCCAGGGTTGAGTGAGGAAGAATATGCGGCGGCGACCGAGCAAATCCGGACGCGCATGGTCCCGCGCTTGTCTTTTGTCGGCTCAAGCGAGCAGACCCGGGAGCATATCGAGTCGTCCTTTAATCGCCTGTTGGCCCTGCTCGAACCGCATCTCGCGCAACGCATGTATTTGTTCGGTGGCCGGCCCACGTTTGGCGATTTCGGTCTGGCCGCTCAGCTCCACCAATGCTCCACCGACCCCTCGGCCGGCACGATCATACGGGCGGTTGCCCCGAACGTCCTATCCTGGGCGATGCAGATGCTGGACCCCAAGGATGAAGGAGCATTAGAGGCCTGGGACGATCTGGCCCCAACGCTGAAGCCCATCCTCAAAGAAATCGGTCAGACCTTTCTGCCCTGGACGGCGGCCAACGCCCAGGCCCTCGCCGCCGGTCAAGAGACGTTTTCGGTCATGCTGCGTAGCACGGAGTACTCGCAGGGCACGCAGAAATACCATGCCCGGTCGTTTGGCGTTCTGCGGGAACGGTACGCTAAAGTCGAAGAGAAAGCAGCGTTAGACTCCATTCTGGAAGAGGCCGGTTGTTTACAATGGTTACAATAATGCGTGCTATTGTGCGTCGATCATTCACAGAGAAGAAGGAGAGCCCATCGTGTACGGCTTTGAACTGACTCCGGAACAACAACAACTCAAAGATACGGTCCACAAGTTTGCCGTTGAGGAGATGATTCCGGTTGCGGCAAAGTATGACAAAGAGCAGGAGTTTCCGGACGATATCTGTCGCAAAGCCTGGGAACTGGGCATCCTCAACCCGCTCGTGCCAACCGAATACGGTGGCCTGGGGCTTGAGGTGTTTGATACCTGCCTGATTGATGAAGAGATTGTCTATGGCTGTGCGGGTATGGCGCTCAATATGGTGGCCAATAATCTGGCGACCACACCGCTGCTCGTGGCAGGGAGCGATGAGCAGAAAAAAGCCTATCTTGGCCAGCTCATCTCCGAGCCGGTCTACGCCGCCTTCGCCCTGACCGAGCCGGGTGCTGGCTCTGACGCCGCGGCGATCTCAACAACCTATCGTAAAGTCGGCGATGATTTTGTTCTCAACGGAACAAAACATTTTATCTCCAACGGCTCGGTTGCGCATTGGTATGTGACTTTTGCGACCGAGGATAAAAGCCAGGGCCATCGTGCGGTATCGTGCTTTGTGCTACCGGCCGATTCCCCCGGCGTGACGGCCAACCGCATGCACGACAAGATGGGCCAGCGGGCGTCAGACACCGCGGAGATCGTGTTTGAGGATGTCAAGGTGCCGCGCGCCGGCCTGGTCGGAGCGGAAGGCCAGGGCTTCAAGATCGCTATGCGGACATTTGACCGCAGCCGGCCCGAGGTGGGCGCCTTTGCTATCGGCATCTCCCAACGTGCGCTGGATGAATCGGTCAAATACGCCCAGCAGCGGGAAGCCTTTGGTCAGGCCATCGCCAATTTCCAGTCTATCCAGTTCATGCTGGCCGATATGGCGATTGAGCTCGAAGCCATGCGTCTCCTGACCTATAAAGCCGCTTGGCTGCTCGACCAGGGCGCGGCCTCGTCTATTGTTTCCAGCTATGCCAAGGCGTTCGGCGCCGACCGGACCATGCAGATCACCACCAACGCGGTGCAGATTTTCGGCGGCTATGGCTATTTCAGCGAGTATCCAGTGGAAAAACTCATGCGTGACGCCAAACTGCTCCAGATTTATGAGGGTACGTCTCAGATTCAGCGCGTGGTTATTGCCAAACACTTGCTCAAAGGAGCGTAATGGTCCTGAACCGAGAAGGAGGAATACGATGGGCGAAGAAATGGGGGTCTTTGAAACCATACACTCAATGCGGGCAATGCGGCGGCTCAAACCCGACCCCGTCCCGACAGAGATGATTCGGAAAATTCTGGACGCCGGGATACGGGCACCCAGCGGGCAGAATCTTCAGGCCTGGGCGTTTGTGGTGCTCCAGGACCCGGACAACAAGAAGTTTTTTCAGGAACGGTATCACCAGGCTATGCTGGACCGTTTCGGTGACGCCGTGAAGGTTGACCCGAGCGACAAATCGTCTTGGGCGCGTACCGTCCGGGCCGCGATGCACTTGGCGGAACATATGCACGAGGCGCCCATCCTGCTGCTGATCTGCGGCAAACGAGATTGGCCGTTTTCCGTGCCCGCGGAAAAACGCGAGGGCAAGGCCCCGCCGTCCTACGGCTCCATCTATCCCTGCGTGCAGAACATTTTGCTGGCCTGTCGCGCCCTTGGCTTGGGGGCGAGCCTGACGACCATGCACCAGATGTTTGAAGACGAGTTGCAGGAGCGTCTGGGCATTCCGTTCGAGTATGGTGTGGTGGCAACCATTCCGATCGGTTTTCCTTCGGGAAAATTCGGACCGGTCACCCGTCGCCCTGCGTCCGAAGTGACCCACTTTGATCAGTGGGGACAGCACGAACCGCCGGCGTAGTCATCCGCCGCTCTATTGCTTGTTTTTGTGGAGGGGCGCAGCGTGCTGCGCCCCTGTCTTTTTATGGAAGGAATTCACGCATGAAATACTCAATGTTTCTCGCTGCCGCCGCCCACGACGAAATGGTCGGCTGGGTAAAGAAATATGAGGCCGCGGGATTTGATTCTCTGTGGCAGGCCGAGTTGACCAATTCCGCGCTCATTCCCCTGGCCGGCATCGCGCCCAATATTCAGACGATAAAAATCGGCGCCGGCGTGGTGCTGGCCTTTAATCACAGTCCGGTGATGCTGGCCTTTCAGGCTCTGGACCTTGACCTGCTGAGTCAGGGCCGGTTCACGCTCGGCCTGGGAGTTGCCCACCAGCACCGCAACAACAACTGGTACGCCGGACAGGACGCGGGCAAACCGGTCAGTCAAATGCGGGAGTATATTGAGGTTCTGCATCTCATTATGGATAAGGCCGAGCCGGGTGGCGAGGTGAACTACGAGGGCAAGTTCTACAATATCCGCGCCCGTAACTTCTTCCCACGTCCGAATCCGAAGCCACGGCCACGGGTGCCCATCTATGTTGCCGCGGTCAAACCGCGTATGGCCGCCCTGACGGGTGAGTTGGGTGATGGCCTCATCGGGAATCCGATGTTCTCGCCGCAGCATGTCCGCGATAATATCCTGCCACCGCTCAAAACCGGGCTCGACCGGGCCGGTCGTAGCCGCTCCGATGTTGAGGTTCTGGGCCAGTGCTTTGTGGTCATTGACGACGATCTGGCGACCGCCCACCGGGTCGGCGCGGGGGCCATGCTGTTCAGCATCTGGGCTCGGATTTACGACGATATTTTTATCGCGCACGGCTTTGGCGAAACGGTTGAGAAGGTCAGAACACTCCAGAAGACACCAGACAAGGACAAAGGCTTTGATTTGATTCCAAATGAAATGGTCGATGCCTTTTGCGCGGTCGGTCCGATTGACCGCGTCCGCGCAAAGCTGAACGAGCGCGAAGGGCTGCTCGACACGACCATTCTCGCCGTCCCCAACACCGGTACAACCCAAGAACAACGCGACCACTATCGGGATAAAATCCTGGAGTCCTTTTCACGGTAAATCCCCTCTCGGGAGGGGGGGCCAAAGGGCCGGGGTGGGTTTCCCCCTCCGGCCCACACGCAAAGGAGAGCACACCTATGAGTACACACACCAAGGTCGCCCTCATCACAGGAGCGGGCACCGGAATTGGCAAGGCTAGTGCCCTGGCGCTTGTCCGGGAAGGCTATGCCGTTGTCTTGGCCGGGCGGCGGGCCGAGCTGCTGGAAGCAACGGCAAAAGAGGCCGGCCGCGAGACGCAGACGCTCGTTGCGCCCACCGATGTCAGCGACCCCGACGCCATTCGTACCCTGTTTGCCACAACCCACGCGACTTTTGGCCGGCTCGACGTGTTATTCAACAACGCCGGCATTGGTGCTCCACCCATCCCCTTGGAAGAGCTACCCTATGAACAGTGGAAGGCTGTTGTGGACGTCAATCTGACCGGCGCGTTTATCTGCACCCAGGAAGCCTTCAAGATCATGAAAGACCAGGACCCCCGGGGCGGTCGTATCATCAACAACGGCTCTATCTCGGCCCATGTACCGCGTCCCAATTCCGCCCCCTACACCTCGACCAAGCACGCCATGACCGGCCTGACCAGATCGACCTCACTTGACGGGCGCAAATACGACATTGCCTGCGGCCAGATCGACATCGGCAACGCCGGAACCGACATGACCGCGGTCATGCAACGCGGCGTCCCGCAACCGAACGGCTCGGTCGCCGCCGAGCCGACCTTCGATGTCGAACACGTCGCCCAGGCGGTGGTGTACATGGCCAACCTGCCACTCGACGCCAACGTGCAGTTCATGACCGTCATGGCCACCAAGATGCCGTTCATCGGGCGAGGGTAGGCGAAATCGTCGGTATCCGCGCTGCAAAAATTCCCCTCCTTGGATGGGTGCCGCGGAGCGACGGGGTGGGTTTCTCTGAGCACTGCACCGGAGGCAGCAAGGGATGAGGAGACGATGAGAAGTAAGTGGAAATATGAAATCCTCCTGTATTGGAGCGAAGGGGACCACGCTTATATTGTCGAAGTTCCCGAGCTACCCGGCTGCATGGCTGATGGATCAACCTACAAGAAAGCGCTCGCCAATGTTGAGGTGATAATTGGGGAGTGGATAGAAACGGCGGAAGAACAAGGTCGCTCGATTCCAGAGCCAAAGGGCCGACTACTCTATGCTTAGAAAAAAGGTATCAAAGTTTCATGTCTATTTTCGAGGTGACGCCAGACTCGCTGAAAGCCCTTGAACGGACGGACTTTGCCAGCCAAGGACTCCGGGAACGGACCGATTTACAACCCCTCATTCGAGATCAGATCGAGGTGCTTGATCCCGACCTGCTCGTTATCGGTGAAGAGTTTGGTGATTGGGAGGAGTCGAAACGGCGCATAGACCTGCTCGCTGTTGACCGAGAGGCAAACTTGGTTGTGATCGAGTTAAAGCGGACCGAGAGCGGGGGACATATGGAACTACAAGCGCTCCGGTATGCCGCAATGGTCTCAACCATGACCTTCGATAAAGCGGTAAATATATACCGTGATTTTCTCCAGAAAATAGGCCGCGACGATGACCCTGAAGGGGGTCTGCTCGAATTCCTCGAATGGGGTGAGTCGGATGAGAAGCCTTTTGCCCAAGACGTTCGAGTGATACTGGCTTCCGCCGACTTTTCCAAGGAACTCACGACAGCCGTCATGTGGCTGAATCAGCGTGACCTCGATATTCGGTGCATTCGTCTTCAACCATATTCCGATGGTGATAAAATTCTCCTAGACGTCCAGCAAGTCATTCCACTTCCCGAAGTAGAAGAGTTCCAGATTCAAGTCAAAGAGAAGACGCAACGTGAGAGGCAGACGAGAAGCGGTAGTTACGATAGGACTCGTTTCGATGTCGAGGCCTTTGGGAAAGAGTATCCAAATTTACCAAGACAGAACGCTCTGTTCCAAGTCGTGCAAGTCCTCATGCAGTCGGGCCGCGCGCCTGAAGAAATTTCAAACGCTGTAAACGATAAGTTCTATAAGCGTCGTTTTAGGGTAGTGGAGGGAGAGCTCAACGAGCAGGATTTTATTGATGCCGTACAGCAATTAGATGAAAAATTTGATCCTCGCAGATGGTTTACCGGAGACAACAATCTTCTGCACTATGATGGGCGGACATATGCGTTCCGGTCTGAATCAAATTTGAAAAAATGGCGTCCTATAATGGAAGCCCTGAAGAAAAGTTACCCATCGGCTGAAATACAATTTAGCTCGACAGAATCGGCAGACTGATATTTGCAGTTGAGGCATAATCTGCTTCATACTTTCCCGTGACCTCCCGCCTGCGCAGGACGCTCAGCCTTGCCCTGCCCATCATGGGCGGCATGATCTCCCAGAACATCATGAATCTGGTGGATACGGCCATGCTGGGCGTGCTGGGTGACGAGGCTCTGGCGTCGGTCGGGCTGGCCCAGTTCTCAACCTTTACCTGCGGTGCGTTTATCATCGGTCTGGCAACCGGCGTGCAGGCCACCTCGGCCCGCTGGCTGGGAGCCGGCCGTCTGGGTGAAATCGCCGTGCCGTTGAACGGCGGGCTGTTGCTTGTCTTGGTGCTCGGGCTGCCCACCTCGGCCCTGCTGATACATTTCGCGCCGGCCCTGTTCTCCGTATTCAGCCAGGACGCTGCGGTCACCGACCATGGCACAGTCTATTTTCAGGCGCGTCTGGTCGGCCTGCTTGCCATGGGCGTCAACTTTGTCTTTCGCGGCTACTGGAACGCGGTCAACCTGTCCAAGTTCTATATGCGCACCATCATCCTGATGAATGTAACCAATATCTTCCTTAACTGGGTCTTGATCTTCGGCAACCTCGGCGCTCCGCGACTGGGTGTCGTTGGAGCCGGAATCGGCACTACTGCGGCATTGTACATCGGGTCGGCCACATATCTGCTCACTGCCCTGCGCCACGCCCGTGACGGGGGCTTTCTGGTCCGTTGGCCGGACCGGGCTACTCTGTCGGCCCTGTTGCGGCTCTCGATTCCAGCCGGTATTCAGCATGTCTTCTTTGCTGCCGGCATGCTGGCCTTCTTCTGGATTCTGGGTAATATCGGCACCGCGGAACTGGCCGCGGGGCATGTCCTGTCTAACCTGCTGCTGCTGTGGCTGCTCCTGACGAACGGGTTCGGACTGGCCGCAGCCTCCTTTGTCGGCCAAGCCCTGGGTGCTGGTAAGGTGCAGGAGGCACGGGCCTGGGGCTGGTATGTGACCCGACTCTCCATGCTGGTGGTCGGCGGTCTGGCCCTGCCGGCCTTGCTCGCGCCCGACCTGTTTCTGCTGCTGTTCCTGCGCGACCCGACGACGCTGGCGCTCGCCCGGCTACCGCTGCAACTCACCGCCGCCACTATGGCGCTCGAAGCCCTCGGTGTCGTGTTGATGAATGCCCACTATGGAGCCGGGCACAGCCGGCGGGTGATGGTGATATCCCTGACTATGCAGTGGTGCCTGTTTCTACCCATCGCCTTTGCCATGCAATCGCTCTGGGGATTCGGTCTGCTGGCTATTTGGGTCGTCAATCTCGCCTATCGTATCCTCCAGTCCGTCACCTTCGTCTGGAGTTGGCAGGCCGGCGGCTGGACCCGGATTCGGGTGTAACTGAGAGTGCGGACATGCTGCCCGTAGTCCGAATCTGTCTTGTTTTGTCGTTAGATTCATTCGTAGAATGGAGACATGGCACCCGCCCCCCAACGGGGGAGACACGCTTCAACTGCGTCGTCCCGGCCGGCTTCTCCCCTGACGCTCCAGCAGCAGTATGCGGCTGCTACACGACCGCTCAGCCTCCATTTCGCTCAGATTGATGCCTGGCTCGTCGATAACGAACCGGTAGTCTGGCAACAAATTCGTCAGGCGGATGACGAACTCTTCCAGTTAAGCCAGCTCAACGTCCCAGAGAGCCGCTACCAGGCTGCGCTTGCGGCGTTTGTTGCCCGGTGCGAAGAAGCCGAACAGCGCTACTATGAGACGCATCCGTCCGAGTTTCGACTGCCACCTCTACCCGAAGGCGAACGGATTGCCGTCTATTACGGACTGAATGACGGCTCGATGCACAAGGTGAGCGGAGCGGACATATAGAGTCTCCCTCTTATCTCCCCTGACTGCGTTCGCAAGCGGGAAAGAATCCGGTACAGTAGCCCGACTCATTTGCAGCGACCGCTTATTGTAAGCCAGACTGACCGCCCGACATAAAAAGGGGAAGACCGGAGCATGACGGACCTTGTTGGATTTTCCGGGCTGGCCGCCCTGCGCGCCTACTGGCCACGCCGCTTTACGCTGGTGGGCCTGTGCTTTTGCAGTACGTTCATTTGTTATATCGACCGGGTCAATATCTCGGTCGCCATTCTTCCCATGGCGCAGGAGTACGGTTGGACCCAAACGACCCAAGGGATAGTCCTGTCCTCATTCTTTTACGGCTATTTGGCCACCCAGATTTTCGGTGGCTGGGTGGCAGACCGTTATGGCGGGAAAATGGTCCTTGGCTGGGGCGTATTACTGTGGTCCTTCTTTACCCTGGTTACGCCACCCGCGGCCGCGATTTCACTCACTGTGCTCTTTCTCGCCAGGGTTGGCATGGGGTTGGGGGAAGGCGTCGCCTTTCCGGCAATTTACAACCTCTTTGCGCGCTGGGTGCCGGGCCAGGAGCGGGCTCGCTCAGCCGCGCTCAACGTGAGCGGTGTCTCCCTCGGCACGGTCGCTGCTTTACTACTGACTCCGACCATTGTGGTGGTCTGGGGTTGGCCGATGGTGTTTTACCTGTTCGGCGGGTTGGGATTTGTCTGGTATCTCTTCTGGCACTACCGTGTCACCGACACGCCGGAAACCCATCCCACCATCGCTTCCACAGAAGTCGCCTATATCCGTGAGCACGTTCCTCCGATTCCGGCTAACGCTACAATCCCGTGGCGACACCTGCTGTCCAAAACCGCAGTCTGGGCCATCGTGATTAACCACTTTTGTTCCAACTGGGGCTTCTACGTTATGCTGACTTGGCTGCCGACCTATTTTACCCAGGCGCTTGGGGTCGATCTCCGCCAAGTCGGGCTGTACGCCATCCTGCCCTGGCTGGTCATGTTTGTCATGGCCAATGTTGCCGGCTGGATCGCGGACAGTCTGCTACAACGCGGTCTGTCCGTTACCTTCGTGCGCAAGCTGATGCAGAGCATTGGTTTTTTCGGTCCGGCGCTGTTCCTCTTTCTGATCGGTGGGGTCACCTCAGCCCTTCAGGCGGTCAGCTATATGTGCTGCGTACTTGGGCTTGGCGCTTTTGCCCTGACCGGCTACATCCTGGATGCCACCGGTTCCTGGAGCCTGGTCTTTTTGATCGCCTCCGGACTGTATGTTTTCGGGGCGGTGGTCTGGCTGCTGTTTTCCACCGGCGAGCAGGTGTTTGAGTAGACCCAGGCCTATTCCGGCTTCTTTTTGATCTCGTAACCCAGCTCTTCAACGGCCAGCAGGATGTCGGCGATGGCCGTGAAATCCTGAATATCCGCATGGCCCATACGGATGCTGACGGCGTAGTTGGAGCCGTAGGGATGCTTGGTCCGCCGATGCTGAAAAACCGCTTTGGCGAGCCTGAGCAGGTCGAACTTCGGACTATCGGTTTCCATATTATTTCTCAATCACAATGCGCCACTTCTGAGAGGTATCCAATTCAGCATCCTCAATCTCAACAATGGCATAGCCTTCCGCTTCCGCGGCCCGAGGAATATCACGCCGACCTTTAGGATCGTCAATGACGAGTTCGAGTTGGTCGCCTTGGTCGAGATATTCCAACCGCACCTTGGCCTTGGCCCAGTTCAAGGGGCATTTGACGCCACGCAGGTTCAGGTGTTCGGTTTTGCCGCTCATCGCCTCCTACATACCAGACAGACTCCGGGGTGTCAGCGCGCCCATGCCGCTCTCGTCCCTCCCCGTTTCTCCCCGCCTTCCGATGCGCTAGGTTAGGCCATCTTCAGAAAACACCGGGGTGTGGTGTGGAACGCGACGAGAGCCGTCCTGAAAAATATATGCTGCGGTCGGATGCGGAGAGCCATCAACCGCGGCAATTTACCATCGACTACAAGCACGAGCTGAACCCCAGCCAGTACGAGGCCGCAACCACGCGCGACGGTCCGGTGCTGGTGCTGGCCGGAGCCGGCAGCGGCAAGACGCGCACCCTGATATTTCGGGTCGCACGGATGATTGAAGAAGGCATTGACCCGGCATCGCTGCTCCTCCTGACCTTCACCCGCCGGGCCGCGGAAGAAATGATTCAACGCGCCGAGGCCCTCATGGGTGGCCGCTGCGATAAGGTGACCGGTGGGACGTTTCATTTTTTTGCCAATACCGTCCTGCGGCGTTACGCCTCCCTGCTCGACTTTGCCAATACCTTCACGATTCTGGACCGGACCGACTCCGAGGACGCAATTAATCTGCTCCGCAGCAACATGGGATTAAACAAAAAAGAGCGCCGCTTCCCACGGAAGCAGATAATTGCCAAGATCATCAGCCTGGCGGCCAATAAGATGACCAGCGTGGCAGAAGTGCTTGACTCGCAGTTTCCGTATCTGTTTTCCGAACTCGACGAACTCAGCCAAATCACAGAATATTACCGGCAGTACAAACGCGAACGCAGCCTGCTCGACTATGACGACCTGCTGACGTATCTGTGCGAATTGCTGCGCACCCACACGGAGGTCGCAGGACGCCTCTCTCATACCTACCGCTACATCATGGTTGATGAGTATCAGGATACGAACCGGCTCCAGGCCGAAATCGTGCGTTTGCTGGCACATTCGCACAATAATGTCATGGCAGTCGGTGACGACGCCCAGTCGATTTATAGTTTTCGCGGTGCCACCGTCCGCAATATCTTCGAGTTCCCAGACCTGTTTCCCGGTACGAAGGTGATCAAGCTCGAAGAAAACTATCGCAGTACCCAGCCGATCCTCGATCTGTCGAATGAAATCATTGTGCAAGCCAAGGAGAGCTACACTAAGAACCTGTTCACCCAAAAGGACAGCGGCTTTCAGCCCGCGTTGATTGAGGCCGATAGCGAGGGCTACCAGTCGCGCTTTGTAGCCCAGAAAATTCTGGAGTTGCGCGAGGAAGGCGTACCCCTTACCGAGATGGCCGTGCTCTTTCGGGCTAGCTTTCACTCATTTGATCTTGAGGTCGAACTGAATAAGCGCAATCTGCCGTTCGTGAAGCGAGGTGGGTTCAAGTTTATTGAGACGACTCATATCAAGGATGTCTTGGCCCATCTGCGGATCATTGCCAACCCCCAGGACGCGGTGTCGTGGCTCCGGGTGCTCCTCCTGCTCGAAGGCGTCGGGCCCAAGAGTAGCGATAAGATTCTCAATCACGTGCTTGGCGGGACCGATCAGGTGCAGCGCCTAGCCGAGTATCCGGGACGCGGTGTAGTCAAGACAGAGGTGCAGAAACTGGCTGACACACTCCAGTCGGTTTCTGACTCCAGCCTCCGGCCGCGCGATCAGATTGACCTGCTCATTCAATACTATTTGCCGATTCTCAAAGGGAATTATTCAGATGATCGTGAGTATTCCAAGCGCCAAAAAGACTTAGATCAATTTTCGCTTATCTCCGAACGTTATCGCAGTCTGGACCGGCTGCTATCAGACATGGCTCTGGAGCCACCCAACAGCAGCGTGGACGATGCGCTGGCAACAGAGCAGGATGAAGAAGGAGTGCTGACCCTGTCGACCATCCACTCGGCAAAAGGGCTGGAATGGCACTCCGTGTTTATCATCTGGGCAGTTGATGGCCGTTTTCCGACCCTACGCTACACAGAAAGCGGCGAGGTGAATGAGGAAGAAATTGAAGAAGAGAGGCGGCTGATGTACGTTGCCGCCACCCGGGCTAAAGAAAACCTGTTTATTTCGTACCCCATAAACATCTTTGATCGAGTCACCGGTATGGTGTTCAGTAAGCCGTCGCGTTTTCTGGAAGACATTCCTCACCGTATTCTGAAGCCGGTCTTTCTCATTGAAGAAGAGGACGAAGACGAGGATGACTGGCGCCAGCGTCGCAGCCGGGCCTGGTGAAGAAACGCGCCCGTTGCCCTCAGCCGGTGACGGCCGAAGCCCGTCCGGCGTGTTCGTCCAGGAACGCTCCCAAGGCTGCATTAAACAGGTCGGGTTTTTCGAGATTCGACAGATGCCCACAGTCGGGAATGGTCACCAGCGCGGCACCGGGAATCTGTTTCACCAGGAATTCCGAAGCCGAGGGCGGGGTGACCTGATCTTCTTCCCCCACAATTACCAGGGTCGGCACCGCAATCTGCGGCAGGACCGCGCGGAAATCGGTTGTTATAATGGCGTGCAGAGCCTGTTTATACGCCTCAGTGCGTAGAGCGGACATGGAAGCGATTAGCCGCTGACGCACCTCTTGTCCCGCACTTTCGGCAACCAGGACCTTGACCACCTCAGGTGCAATGTCCGCCGGGGTGAGGCCGTTTTCCAGTGGGTCAAGCCGCCGGGCGAGAAAGTCCTGCCGGACGGCCTCAGGCACTCCGCCGAAGCCGGACGAGGTGTCAACCAGGGAAAGGGTGGCGACCCGGTCGGCATAGCGCCCATAGAAGTCCTGGATAATCATGCCGCCCATCGACAGCCCAACCAGGTGGGCCTGTTCGGCTTTGAGCCGGTCCAGGAGACGGCACAGGTCATCGGCAAAATCGCTGAATCGGAGCGTCTGGGGAGAGTCGTCGCTGTCGAGATAGCCCCGCGCGTCCCAGGCCACTGTGCAAAACCGACTCCCGAAATGGGCAAGCTGGTCCGTCCAATTCAGTCGATTACCGCCAATGCCGTGCAAGAAAACAACGACCGGCCCGCTGCCTTCCATGTCATAGGCAATCGAGACCGGCTCCTCTGTCCTTCGTGTTTCAGCCATGGGAGGCTCCTTGAGCTGCTGACGTTCCTACATCGCTTCCAGGGTCTCAATTCCGAGCAGGTCCAAGCCCGTCTTCAAATACCGTGCCGTGAGGTCGCATAATAACAGCCGTGTGGGCTGCCGATCCTGCGGGGCCTTGAGCACGGAATGGGCCTGATAGAAGAGATTAAACTGTGTGGCCAATTCGTACAAGAAGTTGGCCAGGAGGTTGGGCTTATATGAGCGCTCAAGCTCGATCAGGACGTCGCCAAAGCGGAGCATCTGTTTGGCCAGGGCCTGCTCTTCCGGTGCCAGCAGTCGGACCGGCATATCTGAAGCCGGCTGCCAATCGGTGAAGCCCCCTTTCCGAAAAATCGAACGAATCCGCGCATAGGCATACTGCAGATACGGCGCGGTATTACCATCCAGGGCGAGCAGTTTATCCCAACTGAAGCGGTAGTCCGCGGTGCGGTTTTGCATCAGGTCGGCATATTTGACTGCGCCAATACCCACGACGCGCGCCACAGTAGCCTGCTCTGTGGCTGACAGACCCGGGTTTTTCTCCTGGACAATTGCCCGCGCGCGTTCCTCGGCTTCATCCAGCAGGGCGGCGAGTTTGATGGGCTGGCCCTCACGGGTTTTAATCGGTTTGCCATCGGCTCCCAGGATAGTGCCAAACCAGACGTGTTCCAGGGCCATGCTGTGTCCCCAGCTCTGGGCCGCTGCAAAGAGTTGCCGAAAATGGAGCTGTTGGCGGCCGTCCGTCACGTAGATGATGCGCTGCGGCCGAAAGGTCTCAGCCCGGTACTGAATCGTGGCCAGGTCAGTTGTGGCATACAGGAAGGCACCGTCCTGTTTCTGAATCAGGAAGGGGGTCTCCGCCAGCTCGCTATCCTCGCCGTAGAAAATACAGATAGCGCCTTCGCTCGGATGGGCCAGATTCTTCTCGCGCAGTTCTTGAACGACACGGGCGAGCATCGGATTGTAAAAGCTCTCTCCGAGCCAATGGTCGAAGTGCACATTCAGGCGCGCATAGATGTGCTCGAAGGCCTGGCGCGAGACCTGCATGAATTCCCGCCACAGTGCGGTATTGGCTGCATCTCCCTGCTGCAATTTGGCCAACTCTTCGCGCGCCCGGTCCGCCAGGGCCGCATCCGTTATGGATTTGGCTTGGACCTCTTTGTAGATGCGTTCCATCTCGGCCAGGGGATCCTGCTCATACGCCGCTCGGTCCAGAAAAGAGCGATAACCGACAATCAACATGCCAAACTGCGTCCCCCAATCGCCCAGATGATTATCCGTCTCCACCGTGTGACCGCGAAAACGCAACACCCGGGTGAGCGCGTCGCCCAGGATGGTGGAGCGAATATGACCGACGTGCATGGATTTGGCCACGTTGGGGGCGCTGAAGTCGATGACGATGGTTTCCGGGCTGGCGGCAGGGTCCACACCGAGATGGTCGTCTTGGGCGATAGCCAGCAGGGTTTGACCCAGCCAGTCTAGGTCAAGACGGAAATTGATAAAGCCCGGCCCGGCAATCTCCCAGCTTGCGGGAAGCTCATCCGGGTTGAGCTGCGCCACAACGGCCTCCGCTAATTGGCGTGGATTTTGTTTGCGGGCCTTGGCCACCGCCATGATCCCATTGGCCTGATAGTCGCCAAATTTCGGATTGGCAGCGGGCTTGACAATGGCCGGGGCGGCCGTCCCACTGGCTGCCTCAATAGCCTGTGTCGTCTTTTCTTCCAAGAATTGTTGTACTGTTGGCATAATAGTAGGGATTGGGGGTCAGGGGTTAGGGATACTCGTTCCTTCCTTTGACTTGTGCCATGATTCTTGAAAAGAACCTACCACCCGGAATACATAGCAGAAGATTGGAGCGAACGAAGCGCCGGACAGTGGCATGTGGTGAGGGCGAACAGGGATGGAACGCACAGCGGACCAAGAGACGGCTCAGGACGGCTGGGGGGACTGGATAGCCCTTCGTCTGGTACGGGGGGTCGGAAACGTGACCTACCGACAATTGCTGGACCGTTTTGCGTCTCCGCGCGAGATTTTGCGGACATCGCCAGCCTTGCTCACCGAGGCAGGTACGAGTGTCCGTGTTGCGGGGGAGATCGCCGCGTTTGACCAATGGAAAGAGGTCGAAGCCGAGTTGGAAAAACTGGCACGGCTGAACGCCCGCTTGGTCACCCAGACAGATGCTGAATATCCGGAACGTCTCAGGCAGATTCACGACCCTCCGCCTTTCCTCTATATCCGCGGACATGTTGAGCCCCAGGATACCCTGGCGATTGCCATCGTTGGAGCACGGACTGCGAGTACGTACGGGCGTAAAATGGCCCGTGAACTCGCCCAGGAACTGGCTGGCTGTGGGGTCTGTGTGGTGAGTGGTCTGGCACGCGGGATCGATTCGGAAGCGCATCAGGCCAGCCTCGCAACTGGGGGGAGAACAATTGCGGTTTTAGGCTCGGGGCTTGACGTGGTGTATCCGCGGGAGCATATAGCCTTGGCAGAGCAGATTGCCGCGAGTGGAGCGGTGGTATCGGAGTTTTCTCTTGGCAGCCAGCCTGAGGCCAGGAATTTTCCCTATCGAAATCGGGTCATCAGTGGCATCAGCCTGGGGACGGTTGTGGTGGAAGCAACGGAAAAGAGCGGCTCGCTTATTACCGCCCAATGCGCGCTTGACCAGAATCGCGAGGTGTTTGCCGTGCCCGGTCCGGTCATGGCGAGCAAAAGCCGGGGGCCGCATCGCCTGATTAAGGCGGGCGCAAAGCTTGTCGAAAGTATTGATGATATACTCAGTGAGATTGCTCCGGCCCTGGCGCGGACGGACCGAGTTGAGAAAAACAGCCCTAGTGTCCCGGTCGTTCCATTAGAGCCGGATGAGGAGATGGTGTTGCAATTGTTTCCAGAAGAGGCGGTGCATGTGGATACCCTCATCACTGGCAGTGGACTTGAGCCAGCGCGTGTGCTTGAAGTCCTGCTTGGGTTAGAATTAAAAGGAGTCGTGACTCAACTGCCCGGCATGTATTTCACCGCCACGAGAGGAAAGTAGAGAGGGGGGAGGTAGGTATGGCCAAAAACCTCGTCATAGTCGAATCGCCGGCCAAAGCCCGGACGATCAACCGCTACCTGGGCCGCGACTATATTGTGAAGTCCAGTATTGGCCACGTGCGCGACTTACCGACCGGCGGCAAGTCTGAGCGTGGGGCGACCCCAGCGCGCAAGCGTGCGAAGAAAACGCAAAAGGCCACTGGCCGTAAGAACGCACGTACCCAACTGATCACGCGGATGGGTGTCGATCCCGACAATAACTGGGCAGCAAGTTACCAGGTGCTACCCGGCAAAGAGAAGGTCGTTGCCGACTTGAAGAAACTGGCGCACAACGCGGACGCGGTGTACCTGGCGACCGACCGTGACCGCGAGGGCGAGGCGATTGCCTGGCATTTGAAGCAACTCATCGGCGGGACACAAGAGCGCTTTCGTCGGGTAGTCTTTAACGAAATTACCAAAAGCGCCATTCAAGAAGCGTTTGAGCATCCCGGCGAAATTGACGAAAACCGCGTCAACGCGCAGCAGGCGCGGCGATTTCTCGACCGTGTCGTCGGCTTTGAGCTGTCACCCCTGCTGTGGGCCAAGGTGGCGCGTGGCCTGTCGGCCGGGCGGGTGCAATCGGTCGCGGTGCGGCTCATTGTGGAGCGTGAACGGGAGATTCGCGCCTTTATACCTGAGGAGTACTGGGAAGTCTTTGCCGAGTTGGCCAAAGGCGCTGACGAGCCAGGATATCGCTTTCAGGTCGTAAAGGAGAACGGCACGGACTTTCGTCCAGGGACGAGCGAGCAGGCCGAAGCCGCTGTTGCCCGCCTCGCCGCCCAAGATTTTTCCATCACCGGTCGTGAGGACAAACCGACCCAGGCCCGCCCCAGCGCGCCGTTTATCACGTCCACCCTCCAGCAGTCAGCGGCCACTCGGCTGAGCTTTGGGGTGCGGAAGACCATGCGGCTGGCGCAGCAACTGTATGAGGCCGGCCATATCACGTATATGCGGACCGACTCGACCAACCTCTCGCGCGAATCCGTGACCAGGGTGCGAGCCTATATCAAGGACGAGTATGGACCACGCTACCTGCCGGATAAACCGAACGTTTACGCCAGCAAGGCATCCGCCCAAGAGGCGCACGAGGCGATTCGACCGACTGACCTGACGGTCGAACCGGCTAACCTCGGCAATCTGGACGTGGATGCCCGGCGGCTCTACGACCTCATCCGCCGCCAGTTCATCGCCTGTCAGATGACGCGCGCCGAATACCTCAGCACCACCATCCGCGCCGAGGCCGGCCCGTTCGAGTTGCGCATCCGTAGCCGTATTCTCAAGTTTGATGGCTTCACCAAGGTGTTGCCGTCCGCCTCGCGCAAGGAAGACGAGGTGGAACTGCCCGACTTCGGCCAAGGCGAAGCGCTGGTCTGCCTTGACACCGACGCTGTGCAGCATTTTACCAAGCCACCCGCCCGTTATAGCGAGGCGAGTCTGGTGCGCGAGCTTGAGAAGCGCGGTATTGGGAGACCATCCACCTATGCGGCTATCATTTCCACTATCCAGGAACGTGGCTATGTCAGTCTCAACAAACGGCGCTTTCAGGCGGAGAAGATCGGCGAACTGGTGACCGACCGGCTGGTAGAAAACTTCGGCCACCTGCTCAATTATTCGTTTACCGCAGACATGGAGCAGGAACTCGACCAGATCGCTCTGGGCGCGCGGGAGTGGCGTAGCGTGTTGGATACCTTCTACGACGATTTTTCTCAGCGGCTCCAAGCCGCGGGGGCCACGGAAGGTATGCGGCCGAATCAGCCCATCACTACGGCGGTCAGGTGCGATGACTGCGAACGCCCGATGCAGGTGCGCACGGCAAGTACCGGGATGTTTCTGGGGTGTTCGGGATATGCGTTGCCGCCGGCTGAGCGCTGTACGCGCACCATGAATCTCGTCCCCGGAGAGGAAGCGGTTGACACCGACACGGACGACGAAGGCGAAAGCCGGCGACTGCGGGCCAAGCGGCGCTGCCCCGTCTGCGACTCTGCCATGGATTCCTATCTGATTGACGAAACGCGCAAGCTGCATCTGTGCGGCAACGGTCCGGACTGCGACGGGAACCAAATAGAGTCCGGCGAGTTCCGTCTCAAGGGCTATGACGGGCCGGTGTTGGAGTGCGAGAAATGCGGCGCGGAAATGCGGCTGCAAAGCGGCCGGTTCGGCAAATACTTCCGGTGTGCCAACAGTACGTGTGGCAACACGCGCAAGCTGCTGCGCAACGGTCAACCTGCTCCGTCGCGGGCCGACCCAGTGCCGATGCCCGAACTCAAGTGCCAGAAGGTTGACGATCACTATGTGCTGCGCGATGGAGCGGCTGGTATCTTTCTGGCCGCCAGCCAGTTCCCCCGGAACCGCGAGACGCGCGCCCCCTTGGTCGTGGAGTTGAAGCCTCACGCCGACGAGTTGGACCCCAAGTTTCACTTTCTGTTAAGTGCGCCCGAGGCAGACCCGCAGGGTAACCCGGCGGTGATCAGATTCTCCCGCAAGAGCCGCGAGCAGTACGTAGCGTCCGAGGTGAACGACAAGGCCACCGGTTGGAGCGCGCACTACCGGAATGGTGGCTGGGAAGTGCGGGAGCGCACAAAAACGAAACGCCCACGCGCGGCCAGGGCCACGACGCCTGAGGCATTGTCCCAGGTCGCGTGACCGGGGAGGCCGACGAAGCCATGCAGACGGTCACGGTCATCGGCGGTGGCTTAGCCGGCAGTGAGGCGGCCTGGCAGCTCGCCCGGCAGGGCGTCGCCACCCGCCTGTACGAAATGCGTCCCGTCCGTCCCACCGACGCCCACCAGACGGACAAACTGGCCGAGCTGGTGTGTTCCAACTCCTTTCGCAGTGCGGCCTTGGTGGCTGCGGTCGGTCTGCTGAAAGAAGAAATGCGGGGTCTCGGGTCATTAGTGATGGCCGCGGCTGACGCGGCACGGGTTCCGGCCGGGCAGGCCCTGGCAGTTGATCGCCACGTTTTTGCTCAATACATCACCGACGCGTTGGTGGCCCATCCGCTGGTTGAGGTGAGACGGGAAGAAGCCCAGGCCATTCCGCCTGGACCGACGGTGATTGCCAGCGGCCCGTTGACCTCACCGGCCCTATCCGAATACCTGCGGGCATTGTTCGGCCGCGAATATCTGTATTTCTACGATGCCATTTCTCCTGTTGTAACGGCCGACTCAATAGACACGCACGTGGCGTTTCGCGCCTCGCGCTATGATCACGGCGGTGATGATTATCTCAACTGTCCTCTCTCGCAGGCCGAGTATTATCGGCTCGTTGACGACATTCTGGCTGCCGAAAAAGTGCCGGAAAAGGCGTTTGAGCAGTGCCGCTACTTTGAGGGCTGTCTGCCGATCGAGGAGATGGCCCGGCGCGGCAAAGACACCCTGGCCTACGGTCCGATGAAACCGGTCGGCCTGACCGACCCGCGCAGCGGCACACGTCCTCACGCGGTTGTCCAACTGCGGCAGGACGACCGGGCCGGAACCCTGTGGGGGCTGGTCGGGTTCCAGACCAAGATGACGTATCCCGAGCAGCGGCGTATTTTCCGCACGATTCCCGGATTGGCCAAGGCAGAGTTCGTTCGCCTTGGCAGCCTGCATCGCAACACCTTCATCGAGTCGCCCCGCCTGCTCAGACCAACCTTGCAATTTCGGCAGCGCGAGGACCTGTTCTTTGCCGGACAGATGATTGGTGTGGAAGGTTATCTGGAGTCGGCCGCGGCTGGCTGGCTGGCTGGAAGAAACGCGGGCCTTCAGGTCAAGGGACAGCTGTTGTTGACGCCGCCGCTCACCACGGCGCTGGGTGCCATGATTGCGTACATCACCGACCCCGAGCGTAAAGATTTCCAGCCCATGAACGTAAACTACGGGCTGTTCCCTGGGCTCTCGCGGCGTCTGCGAGGGCGCGAGAAAAAACAGGCCCTGGCAGACCGAGCGCTCTCAGACCTGGCGATCTGGCAGGCCGAGCACGGCCTGGGTTGAGCGTCTTTCGACCTTGAATGAAGGTAGTTCGGGCTCTGATTCTACAACCGTCTCAGGGCGCCTCTTGCGCCAGCCCCCGAACCTTTTCTCGAAAATAGCGGAAACTGGGAGAGGCGTTGTTATCGACGTTCATATGTGGAGTGATTTTCTCTGCCCACACCGATTTTTCCCTACCGACGACCTGCCAGCCTTTGAGCAGGAAGGAGCTGCTCCCCAAGCGGTTGATGACGGCTTGCGTCATTTCCAAGTGCTTGATGACTTTTTCTCCGTTATCCATCGATTCATTCCCCGTCCCCAATAGTCGGAATCTGGATTGACCCGATTTTTTCGCTCCTCGCTATCCGACATATATTCCTCGCACGCAGGAACGCAAGTTCCACCGTCACCCCTGCATTTCCGCGTTCGATCCTGCTAGGCTGTCCGGCAGTCTGGTGCGGAAAGGACGCTGTATGGATTTTGAACTGCCCGAAGAATATCGCATGTTGCAGGAGACGGTGCGCCGCTTCGTGCGTCAGGAACTGATACCGCTGGAGACCACAGTCCTGGAGCGCGATACGCAAGGCATGACCGGTGAAGACTTGGTGCCCCCCGAGGCGGAAGAACGTTTGCTGTCAGTCGCCCAGGAAGCCGGCCTGTGGGGGCTGGACGTGCCCGAGGAATTTGGCGGGTTGAACCTGGGGGCGTTGCCGAAATGTCTGGCGACCGAGGAACTGTATAAGACCATTACGCCGTTTACCTTTCCGCCCGATGCGCCCAATCTGCACATGCTGATGCAAACCTGTACGCCTGAGCAGCGAGAGAAATACCTCCTGCCGTATGCCGAGGGCAAGGCGCAGTCGGCCATTGCCATTTCCGAACCTGGGGCCGGCTCGGATCCGGCCGGCATGCAGACCTCAGCGGTGAAAAAAGGGGACCAGTGGGTGATCAACGGGCGGAAGATCTGGATCTCACGCGCCCATGTCGCTGACTTCATTATTGTCATGGCGGTGACGGAAAAGGGCAAAGGCGCCCGCGGCGGGATTACGGCCTTTCTGGTGGATAAAGACACCCCCGGTCTGGTGCTGCAACGCCAGATTCCGGTTATTGGCGGACATGCCCCCTGGGAGTTGGTGTTTGAAGACCTGACCCTCCCGGATTCCCAGGTCCTGGGCGAAATCGGACAGGGCTTTGCGCCTATGCAATTACGCTTGACCGTCCGACGCGTAGAGATCGGGAGCTGGTGTGTCGGCCTGGCGCAGCGCTGTCTGGACATGATGGTCGAGTATGCCAAACAGCGCGTGACCTTTGGCCAGAAGCTGGCCGACCGTCAGGCCATTCAGTGGTTTATCGCCGACTCGGCAACCGATATCCATGCCTCACGGCTGATGGTGCATCACGGAGCTTGGAAGTTTGACCAGGGCGACGACGTCCGCCAGGAGGCCTCCATGCTTAAGGTGTTTGCCACGGAAATGGCGACCCGGGTGGCCGACCGGGCCATGCAGATGCACGGCGGTATGGGCATGTCCAAAGAGATGCCGCTTGAGTTTATCTATCGCCGTCTGCGGCCCATGCGGATTTTCGAAGGACCAACCGAGGTGCACCGTTGGGTGATTGCCCGGAAGCTGCTCAGAGACTAGGCCGGAGGGCCAGTGCAAGACTTGCGCCTGCACCAGGAGCATTCTATGCTACCTGCCAATACCTCCCAGTCTGCGGGCGATACGAGAAAAGGGGAGTAACGTGCGTACACGATTCTGGTGGTTTAGTGTTGGGCTGATTCTTTTTACGGGTTGTTTTATGCGCCCGGCAAAACCTGTTGCCATTGAGGAGCGCATTGCCCCCATCTACCCGGAATCGCGTCCCGTCGATTGCCGGATGAATATGCTGACCTCTCCCCCGGCACAGCCGTATGACGTCTTTGTCCATATTGTCTCCTACGGGAATGAAATTGACGGCTTGGAAAGCATGAACGCCCTGATCCGAGACAAAGCCTGCGAGGTGGGAGCCGACGCTGTGGTGCTCCTGCCTCCCCAGGAAGTCGCCCACATGAATATGGAAGACTCCTTCCCGGACTGGGTGCAACAACAGAAACAGGGCCAGTTTGGGCGCTACGCCCAATCCGCAGACCGGAAATTTTCATTGGCCCGGCGCGGCTTCGCGGTCGTATTCAAAAGAGACGAGATCACACACTGACCCGAAAGAGAAAACGTGTCCTCTTTATACTAGCCTTTTCTCTCTACGGGCTGTGCAGACGATAGGCATCGATATCGATCTCTTTGACCCCCGTGGGCAGGTCCAAGCGGAAGAGCGCTGCGGACGGGACAAGACCGACCGAGACTTCCTGATAGGTGAGCGAAACCTGCTGGGCGCCTTGCGTGTCGGACAGGCTGATGGCAAACGGGAAAAAGATGTCCTGTACCTGCCGATAGTCGCCCAGTTCACCCTGAGCCTGAAGCGTACCGGTCGCATTCCTGACTGCCCAGCCGGTGAGACGTAGCGTTTCCGATTCGAACCGCAGCGTTATGAGGCTGCCATCCGGGCGCCGGAAATCGAGCCGGTAGGTCCCGTCCGGCTCACGGTGCACCGGTACGACCGTGCCTTCCAGCGGAAAAGGCGGAAGGCCCATCAGCAGGCGAGTGATCTCGCGTGCCGAGAGCAGCACCTGGGTCAAACGCGCAATATTGAACGGGCTGGCAACTCCGCGGTAGAGGACCTTCTCGCGCGGGAAATAGGCAGCCAGCCGTTGTCCGTCACAAGTATGAATCGCGGCTACTCCAAGCAGGGAGAACAGCTCAAGGCGAAAACGGTCAGGCGCGGCAAGGGCAACGGCTTGCGTCGCAGAACCCTTTTCGTGTGCGTCCCGATACGAGACCTTGGCCAGCCCGCGGAGACCGGTGATGGCCTGCTGCCTGGCATGAAGCGGTGCCAACAGCTCTTGGGCGGATGGGAGGGGTCCCGGAGGCGGAGGTAACAGTGGGGCAGGCTGGCGAGCCGCACAGCCACTGCCCCAAACGATGAGACCGACAAGAACCAAGCGCCAGAATAACGAGAGAGACGTGTGCCGGGGAGACCGACCTGAAGCGCTGCTGCTACTGAAGCTCACTGCCGCTCGTCTTGTGTATCCCCACCGGAGACAAGGCATTCAGCTTTGTCCGCAGACGATTGAGTTGCGCCTCTTCGGAGGCATTTTTTATGGCTTCCCGGTAGACGCGAGAGGCATCTGCGGTGCGTCCGATTTTGGAATACGCATCCCCCAGATGTTCAATCAAGGTGGGGTCGGCATCAACCAGTTCCACCGCCCGTTCGAGGTGCTGGATGGCTTCCATATATTCTCCGCGCTGATAATATACCCACCCCAGACTATCAATATAAAAGCCGTCATTAGGTTCGATGGCCAGCGCCCTGAGGATCAGCTGCTCCGCCTCATCCAAGTGCACGCCCTGCTCCGCCCAGGTATAGCCCAGGTAGTTCAGCGCCGCGGCATTCTCGGGGTTGAGAGCAATGGCCTTCTGCATATGCCGGATGCAGCGCTCTTTTTGTTTGAGCTCGTCGTATACCGCCCCCAGCGTGAAATGGTATTGATCGTTGTCCGGGGCGATCTCGATGAGCTGCTCAAGGAGTTCGACGGCTTTGGCTCGGTTATTGTTTTCGCGATGGAGGGAGGCCAGAAAACCGATCAGGTCCGCGTCGTCCTCTTTCACGCTGAGGGCCTGTTCCACTGCGGTGATGGCTTGAGCGATATTGCCCTGGCGTTGGTAGATATAACTCAGGTAGATGCGCGCGTCCGCGAAATATTCGGCCTGCTGCGGAATATGTAACAACTCGACGGCTGCCTTGTCGTCCTGGTCAGCCTCCGTATACACGACGCCGAGAAAGTAGCGGGCGCGATGATTCTCGGGCTGGGAGGCCAAGACCAGATTAAGAGCGGTGACGGCCTGTTCGTAATCGCCTTTTTCCCGATAGATCAGGCTGATTTTGAGCCGCGTCTCCTGCGGGTCGGCTTCGATCTTTTCAAGCGCCCGAAACTGGTCCAACGCATCGTCAAGCTTCTTCTGGCCAAGATAGAAACGGCCAAGCCGTTCCCGCGCCTGCTCACTACGCGGATTGAAGCCCAGGGCTTTCTCATACATCTCTATGGCTTGGGTATTTTTCTTCTGCATTTCATACACAAGCGCGAGATCAAGCAGTACCAGTTCTGACTGTGGGTTAATACTGAGCGCCTCATGATAGTAGGTTTCCGCCTGCTCCAACTGTTGGGCTGCCGCGTGTGTTTGGCCGAGATAATAATAGCCCAGGACCGATTGGGGGTGACGGCTCACCAGCCTTTTGAGCACATCGATCGCCTCCTGAAACCGCCCCTGCTTGGCATACAGCACACTGAGGTAGAGGTACGGTTCCTGATCGTCCGAACCGTGGGTCAGAATGGATTCGTACACCTGGGCGGCTTCGTTCTCCTGGCCGGTCGAGGAGAGCAGGCCGGCCAGAAGGCGCTGGGCGGAAACATTGTCCGGCTCGCTGGCAACGACCTTCCGGCAATGCTCCAGGGCCTCAGACAGCTTGCCTTGACGTAAGGCCAGGGTGGCCAGCCGCAAGCGCAGGAACGGCGTATGGGGATCGTGAGAGACGGCCTGTTCAAGCTCGCTGAGAGCGGTGTCATAGTCGCCGGCATTCAGCGCCACCTGGCTTTTGAGGAAATGTCCCAGGGCTCTGTCTTCAGGAGCGAGGACGACCGGTGTGCCTGGGATGGGCAGTGCCTGCCTGGGCGTGGCCTGGACTGGAGCGACTGCTGGGGCGACACGCACAGGCGATGGGGCTGGGATGGAGCGCGCGGTGCTGCACGAGGTAAACGGGATGAGAGAGCAAAGAAGGAAAGCCGATACGACGGAAAAAGGGAGACGCATGGGCGGAGGGTAGCACGCGCTGAAATTGACGGTCAATCCTGGAGTAGCGAGCAGGCCCCAGCCTGCGCAGTGTGGCGAAGTCGTGTATGCTGCCGGGTAAGTCATGTCGCCTGAATTTTACGACCTGTCCCGTTTGTTTGCGCTGCGGGATCGTCTCCAGTCTCTCGATAGCGCCGCGCCTCCTATGGCCTGCCTGTTGTCCGCACCACTGCACCCGCCGCCGCAGCGGCTAGGTGTCCTGTGCGGCTCATTCAACCCTCTTACCCTGGCGCACGCTGCGCTCGCGCAGCACGCCTGCCGTGCCTTCCACCTGGACCAACTGCTGTATACGGTGGCAAAGGTCACTGTGGATAAGGAACAGGTGACGGGGATGAGCCTGGAGGATCGCCTGTTAGTGCTCCTCCTGCACGCCCAACAGCAGCAACACCTGGGCGTAGCCCTGGTCAATCGCGGACTCTATTTTGAGCAGGCGCAGGCCTTTCAGGCTCTCTTTGATAGGCAGATCGGACTATTTTTTATTGTGGGTATGGACAAGCTGGTTCAGATTCTGGACGCGCGTTACTATCGGGATCGGGAGACGGCTCTGGATCAGCTTTTTGCGCTGACCTCCCTTGTCGTTGCCAACCGAGGCGATATGGCCCGGCGCGCATTTGACGAGTTGCTGCAGCGTCCCGACAATCAACCCTACCGGAGCGCGATTCATTTCCTGTCCCTGCCGGAGTCCGTTGCCGATCTTTCCTCAACCGTAATACGGCGGACCGTGAGTGAGGCAGCGAACCTCTCGGCCCACGTTCCGGCCGAGGTGGCGCGGTTCTTGACCGAAGCCCGGCCATACGCCGCACCGGACAGCGCCACCGAGGACGGGCAGGGGGATGCAATCGATGCCTACGCTGTACGCTTGGCGCTCTTTGAGCGCCTGGCCACGATCCGGGACTGGGCCGAGCAGCACGTGGATTTCCAACAGTTGCTGAGCCAGGCGCGAGCGTCCGACCCGCATGGCCAGGCGCTACGTGACGCACTGACCGGCCACGCGCTTCAGGCGCTTATACGCGACGGGTAGAGCAGAAGGAGGACGGGATGAGTCAGCGGCCGATCACCGACTTTTTGCACCAACACTTTCGGCATTTCAATGCCGCGACCGTTATCGAGGCGGCCGCCGCTTATCGGCAGCATCTCGACCGGGGTGGTAAGATGCTACTGGCTATGGCAGGCGCTATGAGTACGGCAGAGCTCGGTATCTCCCTGGCCGAGATGATCCGCAATGACTGCATTCATGCCATCTCCTGTACGGGTGCGAATCTGGAAGAAGACATCTTTAATCTGGTTGCGCATGAGCACTACGAGCGGGTGCCGCACTATCGGGACCTGACCCCCCAGGATGAAGCGGTCCTGCTTGGCCGGCATATGAACCGTGTCACTGATACGTGCATCCCCGAGTTCGAGGCCATGCGCCGGGTCGAAGGCGTCCTCCAAGAATTGTGGATGCGGGCCGACCACGCCGGCCAACGGGCCTTCCCGCACGAAACTTTCTACGAAATCCTCCGCACCGGTATGCTGCAACCCTATTATCAGATTGAACCCAAAGACTCCTGGGTCCATGCCGCTATGGAAAAAAACCTGCCCATTGTGGCGCCGGGCTGGGAGGATTCAACCTGCGGAAATGTGTACGCCAGCTATTGCATGACCGGCTTGATCAAAAACGCGCATACCGTGCGGCACGGCATTGAATACATGACGTTTCTGGCCGACTGGTATAGTACGGTCTCGGACCACCACTCCATCGGATTTTTTCAGATCGGCGGGGGTATTGCCGGAGACTTTGCCATCTGTGCGGTCCCCATGCTGATCCAGGACATGAAACGTACCCACACCCCACTGTGGGGCTATTTTTGTCAGATCAGTGACTCGACGACCAGTTATGGTTCCTATTCCGGTGCGGTGCCCAACGAAAAAATCACCTGGGGCAAACTCGGCATAGACACGCCGCGTTACCTGATTGAATCGGACGCCTCAATTGTGGCGCCGCTCATCTTCGCCCAGGTGCTGGGGCAGTAAATGGAAAAAGAGAAAGACTTGGCCATTGCGGCCGCGCAGGCCGCGGGTGACATCATCCGCACCATCTACGAGACCAACTACACGGTGGAGTACAAAAGGGGGGATAACAGCCCGGTCACGCTTGCCGACCGGGAGGCCAACCAGAAGATCCACGCCATGCTCCAAGCAGCTTTTCCTGACTATGGCTGGCTGTCTGAGGAGACGGTCGATTCGTCCGCGCGGCTCACCGCGCGCCGCGTCTGGGTGGTTGATCCCATGGATGGGACTAAGGAATTCATTCAGAAAATCCCGGAATTTACTGTCTCCATCGGACTCATTGAAGCGGGCTGGCCGATTCTCGGTGTGGTCTATAATCCAACCCTGGACCAACTCTTCTGGGCGGTTCGCAGACAAGGGGCGTGGTGTGGCAGCCGCCCCTTGCGCGTACCCGAAACGCCGCACCTGGCAGAGGCCACCATTCTCTCCAGTCGCTCGGAGACCAAACGGGGGGAGTGGAAAGACTTCCGTTCTCTTTTTCGAGCCCGGCCCATGGGCAGCATTGCCTACAAGCTGGCGTGTATTGCGAATGGTGAGGCCGATGCTTCGTTTACGCTGGTGCCCAAGAATGAGTGGGATATCTGTGCGGGAACGCTTCTCGTCGAGGAAGCCGGCGGACGAGTCACCACCCTCAGCGGCAAGCCGGTTCGCTTCAATCAGCCAACGACTCTCTTACAGGGTCTGGTTGCCAGCAATGGCAAACTCCACCCTCAGCTCTTGAAACTGGTGAAACCACGTCTTACTGCTCGACACCGTACCGAGAATCGCCAATAAGGCCGACAGCCCGGTTGACGTAGCCTCCGTCCCCCCGTTAGGGTAAAAGAAGAGGAAAGAAACGCCGTGTCTCAGTTTGCCACACTTCTTCGCGCCCGCCCCAACCCTCGTTGCCCCGCGTGTCATAAATGGAACCGGGTCTATGTGACCGGTGGCTCGTTTCTGTCCGAGTGTGTCCACTGCGGAGCTACCCTGGAGGTTCGTCGCCCGCCGACGTTCTGGGGGGTCATTGCCATTGGCATCAGTGTGCTACTCCTCGTCGCGGCCATTCCGCTCCTGGCGTGGTAAGCGGGCAGGAGGAGACACCGTGCCACAAGGGGTGCAATTGGCGCAGATCGAGCGTATTTTCGAAATCCTTGACCGGCTTGGCATCTCCCGGGAGGCGGTCATTATTCCTCTGCGGCCGCATGGCACCGGCAGCCTCAGCATGCTTGCCGGTGGCACCCTCGAAATCGTTGTCCCGGCCACTATTCCGTTTGATGACTGGTATGCCTCGCTTGAAGACGCAATCCAAAAACTGCGGTCGGGCGGAACGACTTCAGCCTCCTGAGCTATAGGGCGCGTGGCTCCGAATGGGTTGGTGGCCGTGCCGCAGGCGGGTCCGGCTGCTCGTCCAGGTGAACATCCTTTTCGACGGTTTTTTCGTCCGGGAGTTCCGTGCGTTCCAGCACGAAGGGTTTCCCCCGCCCGGTCGGATTGGCCACAAAGACATCATAGCTGCCGGTCTCCAGGGAAAAGCGATGCTCCCGGCCCGGCTCGCTACGGGCAATCTCCTTCTGCGTTCCGGCGGCGTAAATAATGACCTGAGTCAGCGGGCTCACATCTTTGCCGGCCAGCCGGGGATGGACTAGGAGCTCACCCTGTACGCGCTCGCGTAGCGTCAGTTCCCGTAGTCCGCCCCGCAGGAGTTCAATATCGCGCCACCACTGGCTCTGGGGTGGGACGGCGACCTTGACATCGACCAAGCCCGGTTGAGCCAGGATGATCTCTCCGCTCAGGAATTCGCCGAGCAGTTGGTTGGACACGCCGTCATAGACCTCAACCCCGAGGCCGATATCCTGGCCTCTTTTATCAAGGACGTTAACCTGGAGGGCCGCGACTTCGCTCAGAATGACTGTGCTGGTCCGACCGGCGCGGACCAGCACACGTTCGCGCGAAACCGTTCCGCCCAGAATGTCGAGTTCAACGCGGTAGGACCCGGGCGGCAACGAGACGGGTGTGTTTAGGGGTGTTTGGGTGATGAGCGCCTCAGGTGTGAGGCCATAGATTCTGGCCGAGAGCCCACTTGTCTGAACCCGCTCTCCCGGAGTCTGGATGAGCAGGCTGCCGGGTGGTTCGGGCTCGGCCGCAGGCTGCGCGCTCTGGACTCGGCCGGGAAGAAGAAAGCAGGCGAGCAGAACGGCCAGGAGCCCCAGCAGTTGTCTGTATCCAGCCATACGGGAAAGGAGCGTTCAGGGCCTATTTTTCCAGCGGGAGGTCCTCACGGTTACCCCATTCGGCCCAGGAAGCATCGTAATTCCGTACCTTGTCAAAACCGAGCAGCCGCAGGGTGAACAATCCGTGCGCCGCACGGATGCCGCCCTGTCAATAGGTGACGACCTCACACTCGGGTCTGACCCCGGCCTGCTCAAACATGGGGCGGAGTTCGTCCGCGGGTTTGAACTTTTTTGTCTTGGGATCAACATAGTTGAGCCATTCGAGATGGACCGCGCCGGGAATCCGCCCGCCGCGCTTGGTGCCCCGGGCGTTTTCGCCGGTCCACTCCGCATCCGAGCGCACATCGAGCAGCACTGTCTCTGCGGCAATGGCCGCCTGGACCTGTTCCCAGCGGGCGATCATGCCTTCATCGGCCTGGGGCGTAAAGGTCGCTTTGGCCGGACGGGATGCGGCGTTTGTCACGGACCTCCCCTCGGCCAGCCAGGCGTCCCAGCCGCCGTTCAACACTCTGATGTTGGTATGGCCGTAATAGTGCAGCGCCCACCAGAACCGAGTCGCGTACAGTCCGCTGAAACCATCATAGGCAACCACCGGCGTGTCATCCCCAATGCCCATTTCCCCCATTGTCTGAGCAAACTGGTCCGGACCCATGATATGCGGCGCGCCTTCCTTTTCCTTGAGATAATGATGGCCGCGCACGGGAATCGCACCCGGAATATGGGCGCGGCGATAGGCTTCGCGATTATCACAATCAATGACTCGCAGGTTGTCGTCCTGGAGATGCGCCGCGAGCCACTGGGTCTCTGCCAGCATATCCGGTCGGGCATAGCCGTGGTCTGTCATTGTCCTGTCTCCTTTCTACTGTCCCGAGTACTATTATTTTCCTGAGTACTGGGGCATCCGCTTTTCCATAAACGCCCGCACCGCTTCTTTGGCATCCTGGGAGCGAATGCAGACCGCTTGGCTCTTGGCCTCCAGCAGGAGTCCGTCACGGACGGAAAGATGCGGACTGGCGTCAATCGCCCGCTTGGCAGCGCGCACGGCCAGCGGTGGCTGACTGGCCAACTGTTCAGCCAGACTCGTCACAGTCGCCTCCAATTCTTCGTTGTCAACGAGCTGTTCGGACAGACCGATACGATAGGCTTCTTCCGCCTCAATTTGCTGCGCGGTGAAGATGAGTTCCTTGGCCTTGCCGGTACCGACCAGCCGGGGTAGGCGTTGGGTACCGCCCAGGTCGGGGATGAGGCCGTAGCGATGCTCCAGCAAGCCCAGCCGGCTGCCGCGGGCGACCACCCGGATATCGCAGGCCAGCGCCATCTGCAGGCCAGCGCCCAACGCATAGCCCCGGACCGCGGCAATGGTGGGATAGGGGCTTCTTCAAGCCAGGTGAAGGCCTCCTGAAAGCCCTGGATAATGGACACCATGGGATCATCGTCGGCTACAGACTCCGGCACGGGCTCACGTTCGTGTCCGTTGAAAGCCGTGCCGCCAAAGGCCGAGGTATCGATACCGGTCGAGAACGCGCGGCCTTCGCCAATCACGACCAGCACCCGTAACTGGTTTTCGTACGCGTGCGCTTCGGTGGAAAGAGTCTGGCCGAGTTCCCGTAACTCCTGCCACATCTGGGGCGTCATGGCGTTCAGCTTGTCCGCCCGGTTGAGCCGCAGCCAACCTATATGTCCGATCTGTTCGTAGCGTACTGCTTCGCCTTGCGTCGTATCCATATTTTGTCCTTCCGAGAGAATGGCCCTCAGCCTAGCGGTTTCAGCCGCTGATTCCAAACCCCTCGGCGAAATCAAGTGATATCCGCTCGGTTATCGGTTGCTATACGGCCCGATAATCTCTCGGGCGAACTCAACGATACTTTCTTCCACCAGACCCCACGGGGGTGAGACAACCATCTGGGTGAGTCCGGCGGATTCAAGCTGAGCCAGGCGTTCGAGGATGTCATCGCGCGAGCCGGTCAGGCTCATGGCTCGAATGGCCTCGGGGGTGATGAATTTTTCTTCGCCCGGATGTAGAAAGCGCGAGTGCGTAGCATGAATGTCTTCCCAGCGGTCATCCAGATAGCGCTGGTACTCCGGAGTCAGAAAGGGCTGTAAAAAAGGCGGTACCGCTTTGCCCCGTTTGGCAACTTCGTAGGCATAATGCAGGGCCACCGCAATGCGCGGGCCGACCCGCGACAGCACGCGCGGGCTGTTCACGGCCTCGCCGGGTTGCAACACACAGGAGATACCGAGTGTGACCACGCTGAAGTCAGATGGCTTTCCGCCGTTCCGGCCCTCCCAGCCCTGTGCGACTGCCGCCAGATTGCGGGTGAGTGACTCGGGCGCGAGCAGGCTCAGGGTTAACAAGCCGTCGCCCAGCTCACCGGCCAGGGCCTGGGCCTTGGGATGCGAGGCCGCGAGATAGATAGGGATACGCTCGCGCGTGTTAATATAGCCGTGCTCGACATCCATGAACCGAATCCGGCTCTGCCGGCCGCGTTCGTGATAGGCAACCGTCTCGCCCCGGAGCAGTCCCTGGCAAACCTCGACCGCGTGCCGGAACTCCGCAAGCGAAACCGGCGGCATGTCCATGGTCCGCCAGGCCGTATGCCCGGTGCCCAAACCGAGAATCACCCGGCCGGGCGCAAGCTGATTGATGGTGGCAATCGAATGCGCAATAACAGGCGGAATCCGCGTCCCAACAATGGTGACGCCAGTCCCGAGTCGGATTGTTTTTGTATGCGCGGCGGCCAGGGCCATACAGGCATACACGTCCGAGGTGAGCATCTGCGAGTCCACAAACCAGGCATGAGTAAACCCCATCTGCTCGGCCAACAGGGCGTGTTTCCATCCGTTGTGAATATGCGATTGAAAGCCAACTCCGAAATCCATAGGTACCCTCTAATTTTCCGATAATCCCTCTCTCCAGCGCCCCTTCACCAAGCTGACCCTATCGTGGCTCCAGCGGCATTCCTTCGCGTTTGCGCACATCGTTCAAATAGGCCAGGATGCCGTCCTCGACCGTGTACTTGGGTGTGAAGTCCAGCTCGGTCCGCAGGCGGTCGGTCTTGACTAGCGAGGTCATGGCGACGGGTTTATCGCTAACCGAGATATTGGCGTCGGGCAGCAACTCGCGCAAATAGGCCGTAATCTCGCCAGTCTTGCGGCTGGGGCCGGCCATGTTGAATACGCGGGATTGCGGGTTTTCAATATGATACGCCCGACGAAAGACCTCGGCGGCATCGGCCACGTACAGCCAGTCGGCAATCTGCTCGTCCGGCGGCATGACGACCGGCTTGCCGAGCAGGGCCAGTTCGGGGGCCACCATAAAATGATCACCCGCCGCTCCCCGGCGCTGGCCGCGCCCCTCGCCAAACACCGAGGTCGGCCGGATCGCAATAAAGTCCATGCCATAGGCGTGATTATAATAGTCTGCGGTATGCTCGTTGAATAATTTGCACGCGCCGTACAGGCCGGCCTGGTTGCTGGTGGAAGGGGCGGGTGGATCGTCTTCGCTCAACTCCGGGGCGGCGCTGGCCGTACGCTCGGGAAACACGGCGACCGAACTCATATAGACCACGCGCTTGAGGCCGCTCAGCCGGGCGGCCTCAAAGATGTTGGTGGTGCCGATACAGTTCACGTTAATCGACGGCAGTGGATTGCGTATGCCGCCGGTTCCCAGATAGTAGGCGAGGTGAATAACCCCTTCAATTTTGTTGCGCTGGATCACGTCTATGAGCGCGGTCACCTCCATGACATCGCCCTGCAAGACCTTCACTTGGTCGGCTACGTCCGCGACCGCCTGTCGATTCGGGACGGTGTCGAGAATAACGACATTCTCTCCCGACTGAACCAGATGTCGTGTCAGATGCCGGCCCAAAAACCCGGTACCTCCAGTAATCAGAATCGCCATAAGTACAGCCTCCTTAGAGACTGCTGTACGGAATTTCCGACAAGGCCGCAACTCTTCCGTTGCGCACGGCGTATCATACGCCCTTTCTTTCTATCTCTTTTTGGGACACCCTGAGCGCAGCAATCTGAATGAGGCGAGTTGAAAGACCTCTTATCACCATCCACAAGGGAGGGAGTGCTATGACACGCACTGCAACCGTGCGCATGGTCACGGAAGAAGAAGCCACCGGCAAAGTTGCGGACATATATGCCGACATCAAAGCTACCAAGGATATTCCGGCGGTACCGAATTTCTGGCGGGTATTGGCCAGCCATCCGGATAATCTGGAGATGATCTGGACCCGACTGAAGGCGCTCATGCACCCCGAGGCCAGCGGCCGGGAATCACCCCTTGATCCTAAGACGCGGGAGATTATCGCTTTGGCTGTTTCCGCCACCAACGGCTGTGCCTACTGTATCAACTCCCACACCGCGGCCCTGCGGAAGCTGGGCTGTGACACCGAAACGCTGGGAGAGGTCATGGCCATTGTAGCGCTGTTCAACAGCACCAACGCCCTGGCCGACGGCTATCAGATCACACCAGACGTATTACCGCCCGTTGATGAGGCGTGATCAAGAGTCTGCGGGTGGTGACAGGGGTAACGATGCCGACGGTTCCAAAAACTGTATCTTTGCTTGCTCTCTTCTTGTGTGTCGCCACCTGGCTCTCTCTGCCCCTGGGTCGAGCCGCGGTCGTGCCTCAGACTAGCGTTCAGGAGGATGGAATGGAAACACTGCGCCTCTCCGGTCTCCGCGAGCCGGTCGAGATCCTGACCGACCGCTGGGGCATTGCTCACATCTATGCCAAAAACCAGCACGACCTTTTTTTTGCCCAAGGCTATAACGCGTCCCGCGACCGCCTGTTTCAGCTTGAAATCTGGCGTAGGCGCGTCACCGGTACGCTGGCCGAGATTCAAGGCCCCAAAGCCCTGGACCGCGACATCGGTGCCCGGCTGCTGCGTTTTCGCGGTGACCTGGACCAGGAGTGCCAGTACTATCACCCGGACGGGAAAGAGATCATCACTGCCTTTGTCGAGGGTATAAACGCCTATATTCAGCAGACCCAGGAACAACCGGACCTGCTGCCGCTTGAGTTCGGTCTGCTCGGCATTACCCCCCAAGCCTGGACCCCGGACATTGTGCTGGCGCGCCTCGGCGGGATTTTTCTGAACCTGGAAACTGAGGTGTTGATCGCCCAGGCGCTGCAAACCATGCAGCCCGAGACGATCCGGACGATGCTCCACTTGCATCCCGGAACACCGGACCTGACCGTACCCGAGGGCCTCGATGTGACAACCATTCCCGGCGATGTCCTGAAGTATTATCAAGCCGCGCGCGAAGCGGTCGCCTTTGCGCCCGAAGACGTTGTTGATCCGCAGCATCGCGCCCTGGAAACCGCTGACACCCCTCCCCGGTCCGCCGACCAAGCTGTTGCACCGGCCTTCATCGGAAAGACCGTTTCACAAGACGAGGGCAGTAATAACTGGGTGGTGAGCGGTGCCAAAACGCTCTCCCGGCAGCCGCTCATGGTCAACGACCCACACCGTGCGATTACCGCGCCGTCGCTGCGCTACTGGGTCCATCTGGTTGCGCCCGGCTGGAACGTGATTGGCGGTGGCGAGCCCCACCTGCCGGGTGTTTCTATTGGGCATAACGAGCAGGGAGCCTGGGGACTGACGATTTTCCCGACCGACTCTGAAGACCTGTATGTCTACAAGACCAATCCGGAGAACGCGCAGCAGTATTGGTACCAGGGGGAATGGGAGGATATGCGGGTTCTCCACGAGACGATCCCGGTGAAGGGCCAGGACGCCGTCGCAGTCGCACTGAAATACACCCGGCACGGCCCCATCCTGGCCGAAGACCTGGAACGACACCTGGCTTTCGGGCTGCGGGCCGCTTGGCTCGATATCGGTGGGGTGCCGTATCTAGCCAGCCTGCGGATGGACCAGGCCAAAACCTGGCCGGAGTTCCGCGAGGCGTGTGCGTATTCCCGTGCTCCGTCAGAGAATATGGTCTGGGCGGACAGGCAGGGCAATATCGGCTGGCAGGCGGTCGGCGTAGTGCCGCTCCGGCCCAACTGGAACGGCTTGGTGCCCGTGCCGGGGGATGGGCGCTTTGAGTGGGATGGCTATCTGCCGATTCGCGAGTTGCCGCACGTCCTGAATCCCCCGCAGGGATTTATCGCAACTGCAAACCAGGAGAACCTGCCGTCCAACTACCCTTATCCGATCAGCTATTACTGGCTGGAGCCGTACCGGTTTGCCCGGATTGAGGAAGTCCTTGCCTCGGGTAAAAACCTGACGGCCCGAGAGATGATGCATCTCCAGAGCGATGAATACTCGATTCCGGCGCGTCTGTTGGTGCCGTTTCTACATGCCCTGGACAAGGACTGGGCAGAAGACCCACTCGTTCAGGCGGCGCTCAACACGCTGCGCGCCTGGGATTTCGTGCTGGACAAGGATTCTATTGCCGCCGGAATCTATGCTGCCTGGCAGCGCCAGTTGTGGGAGCAATTTCGGAATACGCACGTCCCGGCCGCTCTCCAGGAATCATTTGCGAGTATTGTTGTCACCCCGCTCATCAACAGCCTCCTCGCTCCGGATGGCAGCTACGGCCCTGACCCACTCGCCGGGCGAGACCGGTTCATACGCGAAAGTTTCGAGGCCGCCGTCCGCTCCCTCGCCACTCGCTTTGGCCCGGACATGAACAACTGGACCTATGGTCAAACCGCCTATCATCACATCGTCATTAAACACATGCTGAGCGATGCGGTGAACGCTGAACTCCGGGCTCAACTCGACGTAGGTCCCATTCCGCGTGGCGGTGACAGCTTTACGGTCAATAACACCGGCAGCGAGGACATGCAGACCGTGGGGGCTTCTTTTCGGCTGATTGCCGACCCCAGCAACTGGGACCGGTCGTTGGGTATCAATACTCCCGGACAGGCTGGAGACCCTGCCCAGGCACAGTATCGGGACCTGTCCGGTCTGTGGGCCGAGGGAAAGTATTTCCCCGTTCTGTATTCCCGAGACAAGATTCTGGCGGTGACGGACCGCAAGACGCTGCTCCAGCCAGAGCCATAAATCGGGCGACGGTATTTACTCCCGTGAACACGGTTCCGTTCCGGCTTGTCGGGTTTATGCGTTCCTTGGTATGTTTGACCCGTATTCAGGAGGGACGCGATGACAGTAATAGATTCTCAAGCAGCATCTCCACGCAACGAATGGCGCAAGCAGACCCCGGGTCATGCCGGCTGGGCACGGACCGCGCACGCTGGTGATCCACACAAATACTATATGGTTTCGGTCGATACGCATGGGGTCGAACCGAACGATTATCTGGAGAAGCGCATTGAGAGAAAATATCTCGACCGTATTCCACGTATGAAGATTGACGAGGACGGCGCGCAGTGGACGATCTGCGAGGGTATGAAGCCCGTGCTGGTCAAACCGGGCCGCAATTATGAAAAACACCTGCCGGCGCTGGAGTCGTTTGAAGATATCGATATGTTTCAGCCCTACTCAAAGCGTTTTGAGGCCGAAGATTTGCGCCGCAACCATGCCGGCACCGATATCACACAGCGTCTGGCCGACGCGGACGCGGATGGCATTGATGCCGAGATTATTTTTCCGAACAAGGGCCTGCTGGCCTTTGGTACACCCGACCCGGTTTTTCAGGGAGCGATGTTCCGCGCCTGGAACCGCTGGGCGCTGGAGACCTTTGGCGCTCACTGGACGCGCTTCATGCCTATGGCGATGATTGCCACCGGCGACCTTGAAGGAGCCATGGCCGAGGTGCGGTGGGCCGCGGAGCAGGGATTCAAGGGACTCACCATGCCGAATAAACCCATCTTTGGTCCGCTCAAAGAGGGCGAGCTGCAATACAACGACAAAGCGTTCGAGCCCCTCTGGTCGTTGATCGAAGAAGTGGACCTGCCCATGACCTTCCACGTCTCAACCGGACGCGATCCGCGCGCGGTCGGGGGCAATGGCGGAGCGCTGATTAACTATGTTTCGCACTCGATGTCGACCGTCATGGATCCGCTCGTGCACCTGATCTCCTCAGGCGTGTTTGAGCGCCATCCCAGCCTCAAAGCCGGCTCTATCGAGGGCGGTATCGGCTGGGTACCCTGGATGGTCGAAACCCTCGACTACGCCCATAAAGTCCACCATATGTGGGTGCGTCCGGTCCTGCCCGAACCGCCCAGCTTTTATTATCGGCGCAACTGTTTCTCGGCCTTCATGAACGACCGCTCCACGCTGCTTCTGGCCGAAGAGCTGAACCTGGTCGATAATTTCATGTGGTCGAACGACTACCCGCACCACGAAGGCAGTTGGCCGTACTCGGCCGCCAGCATTGAGCGCCAGATGGATACCTTGTCGGAATCAAGCCGCGAGAAAATTCTCGGCCTGAACGCCGCCCGTGTCTTCAAACTGGATGTGTCGGAGTAAGACTGTACCAATCGAGTTGCGCCGCAAGAACCGGGCCGGGTTACGGGACCAAAAGCTTGGCTAGCAGTTGAAACTCGTGTGCCCGGGGTGAGGTGGTCCGCCAGACGAGGCCGATGGTCCGGCCTGGTTCGGGCTTCCGAAAGGGTAGAGTAACAATCTGTGAAAGCTGCGGCACCTCGACCTCTAACGAGAGCCGGGGCAACAGGGTAATCCCGATTCCGCCCGCGACCATTTGAATCAGGGTATTCAGGCTACTGGCGCGAAAGTCTCCAATCTCGCTGGCACCACTGGTGTGACACACGGTCAGCACTTGGTCCCGTAATCAGTGTCCATCGTCTAATAACAGCACCTGTTCGCCGGCAATATCACCCTCCGTCACACGTTTCCGCTTAGCGAGTCTGTGTCGTGTCGGGACGGCAAGCACAAAAGGGTCGGTTGTCAGCGCTAGGGTCGACACGTTGCCGAGGTCGGCTTCGAGCGCCACTAAGAGGAGGTCGAGCTTGCCGTGGGACAGCAGTTCCAGCAGCCGGTGGGTCAGATCTTCGTGCAGCCGGACCTGAAGTTGAGGGTAGCGCTGGCGCAGGGCTGGCAGCGTTTTTGGCAGGAGGTAAGGGGCCACGGTTGGAATCACCCCGAGCCGCAGGGTTCCAGTAAGAGGCTGGACCAGGCTACGAGCCAAGTCAACGAATTCGTCGCTTGTCGTGAGGATGTTGCGCGCGAGCGGCAACAAGGTCTCTCCGGCCGGGGTGAGCAGCACCGTGCGCTGGCTGCGTTCGAACAACTGCACGCCCAGCAGCCGTTCGAGCTCCTTGAGCTGAGCGCTCAGACCGGGCTGAGTGACAAAACAGGCGTCGGCCGCATCTCGGAAGCTCAGCCGTTCGGCCACGGCCGCAAAATATTCCAGTTGCCGAAGGGAAATATTCATAGACAAAATTTATCATACGAGTAAAAATCATCAATTTTATTGTTGAGTTCCGCAGGACATTATCGACAAGCAGTCTGCGCATTTCGACTAGGCCGATCCCGCCTACGGGAACGAGGTACGGAAAGCGCTTGAAGTTGATTGTCACAAGGACGCCGCATAGCGTTCGTTTGGTTTCCTCGCTCCGCAAAGAGCGAGGACAGCCAGCCTCAAGGGCGCGGGAAACTCTTCTGCCTTACCTGGCGTCCAAGTCAGGTTCACGTCGAACGAGGACAGGGCATGCGCGACCGAGACGGATGATATAAGAATGACCTTCATGATTGTTCCGCACGCGGGAGAGAGGAGAGCCATTCTATGGATCGAAAATACTGGTCGTTTGTGATTCCGGCGCTTGAACCGGATTTTGCCACTGCCGTCAAAAAGCTGGAAGACCTCGGCCTTGCCGGGGTGACCGTTCCCCAGGTGTACGGCTCGCCGTTTGCACCGTTGGCGGCTGCGGCGGTCTCGACAACGCGCCTTGAACTCGCCACGGGCATTGCGATCGGCTTGACGCGCAGCCCGTTTGAGACCGCAGTCACTTCGCTTGATCTCGACCACCTGTCCAAAGGCCGCTTCATTCTGGGGCTGGGCACCGGCCCTAAACACTGGACCAGCGGTTATTTCGGGATGCCGTACGACAAGCCGGTGTCACGGCTGCGCGAGGTCGTGCAGATTCTGCGACACGTTGAGGACGGCGCCCGCTCTGGGGAGATGCAGCCCTGGGAGGGCCAGTTCTATCAACTCAAGTTTGATGCCTATCAACCCACGCTCCCGCCGTATCGCGAACGGATTCCCGTCTGGATTGCCGCCCTGCGCCAGCGCATGTGTGAATTGACGGGCGAAGTGGCTGACGGCTTGATCGGACATCCGGTCTGGTCGGTCGAATGGTCCCTGGGCCAGGCCCAGGAGTCCGTGGCCGTCGGCGCGGCACGCACCGGACGCGATCCCGCCGCGATTCATTTTCAGCCCTGGGTGACAGCTTCTATTGATGAGGACGAAAAGGTGGCTTTGCAGGATGCCAAGCCCTGGCTGGCCTTCTACTCGGGCTTCAGTCAGTACTACCCCTATTTCGAGGCACACGGCTTCGGAGCCGAGGCACGTAAAATCAGTGAAGCCTCCAAAACAATGAACTGCGTGCAGGCTGCGCAATACGTGCCGGACGAAATGGTCCGGGCCTTTGGGGCGCACGGCACACCAGACCAGGTCCGGGAGCGGATTGAACCCTTGTGGCAACGGGCCAACTCCATGTGTATCGTGCCACCTAACTGGGGAATGACACCCGAAAAACTGGCGAAAAAGATCCAGGCGATTGCCGATACCTTTTGGCCGCAGTAGGAAGGCGCACCGGTCGCTCTCAGGAGGAAGCCCATGGATTTTCGTTATCTGCTGCTTGACCACGACCACGGCATTTGCCGCATTACCCTGAATCGGCCCGAGCGCCTGAACGCGATTAACATTCGGGTCGGCCTGGAGCTGCTCCAGGCGTTTGAGACGTGTGATTATGACGACTCGGTCCGGGCTGTGATCCTGACCGGAGCGGGGCGGGCCTTCTGTGCCGGTGACGATCTCAAGGGCATGGCCGAACCCGACCAGCCGGAGCGCAGATTTGCGGACACGGTCAAGCACTACGTCCAGGGCGAAGGCCGCTGGCCTCTGGTGGTGGCCAAGATGCGTGCCCTGTCCAAGCCGGTCATCGGCATGATTAACGGGCATGCGCACGGGGCCGGCTTTAACCTTGCTCTAGGCTGTGACCTGCGCGTAATGGCCGAGTCGGCAACCCTGTGCATTCCGTTCGTCAAGCGTGGTATCGCGACTGGCACCAGCCTGCTGCAACAGTTTGTGGGTATCGGTAAAGCCCTGGAGTGGGCGCTGCTCGGATCACAGCTCTCCGCCCAGGAAGCGGAACGCTGGGGGCTGGCCAACCGTGTGGTGCCATTGGAAAAACTGGAAGAAGCCACAATGGAGCTCGCGAGCGAATTAGCCCAGGGACCGACACAAACCTACGGCTTTACCAAGTCGGCCGTTATTCACGGCTGGGATGCTCCACCCGAACGGGCGTATGAGTACCAGGGCCAAGCTTATTTGTTGTCACACCAAACAGAAGACTTTCAGGAAGGTCGTCAGGCCTTTCTCGAAAAACGTCCCCCGCGCTTTCAGGGGCGGTAAAGCGACCCGGAGGAGGTTCATACCCGCCGAGACCATGAACCCACCCCGGCGCTGCGCGCCACCCCTCCAAGGAGGGGATGGGAGACTTCATGACCCAATCGACGCAACCGACTCAATCGACCCACAGGAGCGTCACATGACGAAACAACACACCATCGTTTTTCTTCACTCCCGCGGATTGGTTCCGCCCGAAGTTATTGAAATGGTCAACGAACAACTGCCGGCGGGCTTTCGTATGGATTTTTTGGAGCAAGGCTCTCCAGCCGACACGCGATTGGAGAAAATAGCACGCGCAGACTTCATCCTGGCCTATCCGGGCAATCCCACCGAGGACGAATTGAACGCGGCAAAACAGCTCAAGCTGTTTCAGATGTTGAGTGCGGGCTATGAATGGATAGACTTGGAGCTTTTTCAAAAACTCGGAGTACCGGTCGCCAATAACGGCGGAGCCAACGCGCCAACCGTGGCCGAGCACGCCATTCTCCTCATTTTAGCGGTCTTCAAAAAACTTCCTCTCCACCATAATACCCTGCACGCAGGGCAGTGGCTTGGGGCACGAGAAACCCTCCAGATGCGCGAGTTGCGCAACAAGACAGTAGGTATTATTGGCTTCGGCCGCATTGGCCGGGAGTTTGCGCGGATTGCGAAAGGGTTTCAGGCAAACATTTTCTATTACGACACGGTCCGGGCGCCAGTCGCGGTTGAGCAAGAGGTCGCTGCCGAGCGGCTGGCGCTGGACGATCTGCTGCAACGAGCGGACGTTGTTTCTGTTCATACGCCACTGACCGCCGAGACCAAGGGGCTTATCAATGCCCGGACGCTCGGCCTGATGAAATCCTCTGCCATTCTGGTCAATACCTCACGCGGCCCAGTGATAGACGAACCCGCACTCATCGAAGCGCTGCAAAACAATCGCATCGCCGGGGCCGGGCTGGACGTTTTTACTGCCGAGCCTCTGGAAACCGACAGCCCGCTGTTAGCGCTGGACAACGTAGTGCTGACCTCACATATTGCCGGGGTGACGCTGGATACCTGGAGCCGCCGGATTGCGTTCGGCTTTGCCAATATCAAACGGGTTGCCACGGGCCAGCCGCCGGAGTCGGTGATTACGGGGTAGGGAAGTCGTTGGGTCTATTGGGTCTATTGAGTCATGGAGTTCCCCTATCCCCTCCTTGGAGGGGTGGTCCGCGGGGCCGGGGTGGGTCATGGGATAGGGCGCGACAATGTCGTGGTTGTGTCACATGTTTGCCATTCGCTTGATTATTGTTTTCCTTTCAAGCTTTGGACTCATAGTCTCTGCCAATCTGCCTTATGCGCTCGCAGCCGACCTTGAGCGCTACGTCCACAGGCTGGTCAATGAGCATCGGGTTTCGCAGGGGCTGAAGCCTTTAACGTTCAATCCAGAAATTTCTGCCGTTGCTCGTAGCCATAGTCGGGATATGGCGACCGGGCGGGTTGGATACGGGCATGGAGGGTTTGACAGGCGGATAGAAAGGATAGCTAGACTCATTACTCAACGCGGCGTTGGTGAGAATGTCCATACTATAGCGAACTACAAAAGCTATTCGCATGTAGGGGAGAGAGCTGTTTCTGATTGGTTGGAGAGCCCTGGTCACCGACGAAATATTGAAGGCTCCTATGACCTCACCGGGGTCGGTATTGCCCAAGGACCGGGCGGCGAATACTTTCTTACTCAACTCTTTGTGAGGACACCGTTCCACCGTCCGGGAACTCCTGGAGGTGACACACCGTATCCTATGCCCGCCTCGCGAGCCACAAAGAACGAGCCGCGAGTCGTCGAAACCCGGCAATCGTCAGGTTATAAGAGACCGCAAAGAAAACCGCGCCGTGAAAAAGACCCCCGTAAGCGTCCGGGACGAAAAAGAACGGCCAATGGATGGGTCCAGACGCTGGAGTAAACCTTGTCAGCGAATCGGACGTTTGCCCGGTCCGCCTACTCTTACGTGACGCTCAATAGCCCCGCAGCCGCGCCCAGCGGTCCCGATGCCAGGCGGCATCGCCAAAGGTCATCTCCGCGGCGCGGGCGCGTTTCATATACAGGCCGGCATCGTGCTCGTCGGTCATGCCAATGCCGCCGTGCATTTGAACCCCCTCGTTAGTCGCCAGGATAAAAGCATCGGAGCAGCGGGCTTTGGCCAGGGAGACCAGCAGGGCCAAGTCACTCTCGCCGGCATCCGCGGCGTTTGCCGCGGCCATCACGGTCGAGCGACACAACTCAATCTCCATGAAAACTTTTGCTGCCCGATGTTTGAGGGACTGAAATGAGCCGATGACCACTCCGAATTGTTCGCGTGTTTTGAGATAGGCGAGCGTATCGTCGAAAATCTGACTCATCCCGCCCAGCATCTCGGCGCACAGGCCGACCGTGGCGAGATCAACAATATGTGAAAGCGTCTGAAAGCCTTGACCAACTGTCCCGACAACGGACTCGGCACCGACTTTTACTCCATCGAGAGTGACCAGCGCCGCGGCACGATTATCAACCCGAGTCTGGGGGATGATCGCCACACCGGGCATATCTGGCGCAAGCAGAAAAATGGCGATGCCGTCCGGGTCGTTATCCTCGCCGGCGGTGCGAGCCGAGACAATCAGCGCGTCCGCGTTCTGTCCATCCAGAACCTGAATTTTTTCGCCCGACAGCCTCCAGGCGTCTCCTTCGGCTGCGGCCTGTGTGGAAACCCGATTCAGGTCATAGCGGCTGCGCGCCTCCTGATAGGCAAGCGCAAGAATCTTTTCACCCGTCGCGATGCCAGGGAGCCAAGTCTGCTTTTGTTCAGGGCTGCCAGCGTCCGCAAGCAATTGACCGCCGAGTAGGACGGTGGAAAGAAAAGGCTCTGGAGCAAGGTTGCGTCCCACGGCTTCCAGCACAACCGCGAGGTCGGCCAGCCCCATGCCTGCACCGCCATATTCCTCGGGGATCAGAATGCCGGCCCAGCCGAGTTGGGCCATCTCCTGCCACATGTCGGGCGAGAAACCCATATCCTGCCCGTCACGCAGCGCGCGTAGCCGGCTGACCGGGGAGTTGGTTCGCACGAAATCACGCGCAGTCTGCGCTAAAAGTTCCTGATCTTCGGTCAGCACAAGTGCCACAATTGAGCTCCTTAATCGGGTAATCCCAGCACGCGCTTGGCGATGATATTGAGTTGGATCTCGCTCGTTCCGCCCTCAATCGTATTGCCTCGGGAACGCAGCCAGTCGCGGGTGAGGGTGAGCTCGATGTCTTCGAAACCAGGTCCTTCCCAGCCCAGGGCGTGGGGGCCGGCAATCGACACTAACAGTTCAAGACGACGCTGGTTCAGCTCAGTACCGTAGATTTTAAACATCGAGCTTTCCGGCCCTGGGGGCCGACCGGCTTTGGCCGCATCGCGGGCACGTTCCGTAGTGAGACGAAAGGCGCGACTGTCCATTTCGTACTGCGCCATACGATCCCTGATTGCAGAGTCCGCCACACGGTGGTCGCCGTCCAGTCCAAGATGCTCCTTGGCCCAGTCCCGCATGGTTCGGCCTTTGCCCGCGGTCGTGCCGAATGCAGAGGCAATCATATTGCGCTCATGATTCAGCAGGGACTTGGCCACCGTCCAGCCTTTGTTCACCTCAAAGATGACATTCTTGGCCGGGGTGTGCACATCGGTCAAAAACGTCTCGCAGAAAGGCGAGGCCCCGCTAATGAGTTTAATGGGCCGGGTTTCTACGCCCGGCGATTCCATGTCTACCAATAGGAAGGTGATGCCTTCCTGCTTTTTAGCCTCCGGGTCGGTCCGGACGAGCATGAACATCCAGTCCGCCAGATTGGCAAACGACGTCCATACCTTCTGGCCGTTAATCACATAGTGGTCGCCCTCAAGGATGGCCCGGGTTTTGAGGGAGGCCAGGTCGCTGCCCGACCCTGGTTCGGAGTAGCCCTGACACCAGCGAATCTCGCCCTTGATGATCCCCGGAAGATGTTCGTGCTTTTGTTCTTCGGTGCCGTATTGCAGCAGAGTCGGACCAATCATGGTCAGGCCAAAGCCGATCAACGGTGCCGGCAAGTGCAGAGCGTTCATCTCTTGCTGCAACACCTTGGTTTCGTCCTTCGAGAGCCCGCCGCCACCGTACTGGGTTGGCCACTCGGGTGCGGTCCAGCCGCGCTCGGCCATGACATCCAGCCAGACTTTCATATCAGGATTCGGGTATCTGGCCTTGCGGCCGCCCCAATTCCCGTCAAGCAGCGTGTTCCCGACACCGCGAATCGAAGCCGGAGCGTTGGCATCCAGCCACTGGTGTGTCTCAGTACGAAACGTTTCGAGATCGGCCATGTCAACTCCTCCTCAATAGAAAGGGCGACCCAACGGTCGCCCTTATTCGAGCAAGATTCAGCGCTTTGGACAAGCGCGGGGTGATTGGTGCTTACGCTGCGGCCGCAGCGGGCGCCGGCATGTTCAGCGGTTCCGGGTCCTGGAGCGGAGTCGTATCCCACTTCTTGAGTTCTGGCAGGACATGTTTGGCAAAGCACTTCATGCTGCCCTCGGCCTCGTCGTAGGGCATCCCGGCGTAGCTGAAGTTGCACATAATGGCTTTCATGTCGATCGTGTCACGAATGAATTCGAGTTTCCGCAGCACCTGATCGGGCGTCCCCCACGGCATGAGTTTGACAAAGTCCCTGGCGGCTCCGTCCATGCCATGCTGCTCAATATATTTTCCGACGTTGCTGTAGAACTCATAGCCCTTGTTCTGACCAAAGTGTTTGGCCGTCATCTGATAGTGATTCATGGCCGTATGATAATAGGCCCCGATCCACTTGGTGGCATGCTCTTCGGCACGCTTGGCATCTTCATCCACATAGAAGAACCCGCCACAGAACGGCTGGGGCGGCTTGGTGCCGGGATTCTCTTCTTGCCAGACTTTATGGTAGACCTCGAAATCTCCTCTGACGACATCCCACGGTTTTTGCGGAATGACCAGCAGACCGATGCCGAGTCTGGCCATGATCGGCATGGACTCCGGTGAGACCGCCGCCGCATAGGTGCGGCCCTTAAACGAGTAGGCCGGGTAGGGGCGGATATCGCGGCGGGGCTGCTGGATCGTCGGGCCGCCCTCCATATAGCCTTTCTCCAGTCCATTGATGATGAGTTCAGCGTATTCGACAAAGCGTTCGCGACCTTCGTTCTGGTCGATCCGAAAGCCGTCATACTCGACCCGGGCCAGACCCCGACCAAAGCCCAGGATCATCCGCCCGCCCGACACATGGTCAAGTAGAGAGATTTGCTCGGCAACCCGAACCGGATCGTGCCAGGGAAGAACGATGACCATGGTGCCCAGCTTGGCCGTCTTGGTTCTGCCCGCCATATAGGACAGGAACTGAACCGCGTCAGGACACATGGTGTAATCCGTAAAGTGGTGTTCGATAGACCAAATTGAGTCAAACCCAAGGGGTTCGGCCATCTCCGCAATCCGAAGCTCCTCACGGTAGACTTCGGCATCGGAGCGAGCGTTTCCGGGGTTCTGAAATACCGGGGCGTAACCAACGTGCATAAGGCCTCCTTTATGATCTTTACTCTGAAACGATGAAGTCCATATTATATACAAGCCAGTTCAGTCCGCATAGTCCCTTGTGGCGGTCTCGTCAGGCTCAATGAGAAAAAATCAGGACAAACCCACCCCGGCCTGCGGCCACCCCTCCACGGAGGGGATAGGAAAAGGAATCTTATCCAGTCTGCAACGCTTCGAGCACTTTGGCTGGATGGTCGGCGGCTTTGGCGACTCGCTTCCAGTGCTTTTTCACCTTACCGTTGGGGCCAATCCAGACCGTCGAGCGAATAACGCCTACGGTCTTTTTGCCGTACATCATCTTCTCGCCCCAGGCACCGTATTTTTCCATGACCTTTTTGTCCGGGTCGCACAGGAGTGTAAACGGCAGTTGGTATTGCGTGGTAAACTTCTGGTGTGAGGCGGCGCTGTCCGGGGAAACACCAAGGACAACCGCGTCCTGTTTTTGAATGTCCTGCCACATATCCCGAAAGCCGCATGCCTCTTTGGTACAACCGGGCGTATTATCCCTGGGATAGAAATAGACAATGACATTGCGACCGCGCAGGTCTTTGAGGGCGACCTTGTTTCCGGCGGCATCTTGTAGGGTAAACGCCGGGGCTGCTTTTCCTTCTTCAATCGGCATAGGCTTCTCCGTACTCTTGACGCAGGTTGCGTCGGATTTGACTCGCTCGGCGGTATTTCCTAAGGTATCTCGTCTTTTTCGTATACAAGACTTCCGTATCTAAGAAGAAGGTGCGACTCAAGGGAAGGAGAGGCAGACATGGATTTTGATTATTCCCCGAAAGTACAGGACCTGAGAAAAAAGGTCTCTCAGTTTATGGAGGATCACGTCTATCCGAACGAACAGACGTTTGAGGACCAACTGAACTCCGGTCCGGATCGCTGGCAGATTCCGCCGATTATCGAAGAGTTGAAAGAAAAGGCCAAGGGTGCCGGGTTGTGGAACCTGTTTCTGCCGGAGAGCGAGTACGGCTATGGCCTGACCAACCTCGAATATGCTCCCCTGTCGGAAATCATGGGCCGGGTGCACTGGGGCTCGGAAGTCTTTAACTGCTCGGCGCCGGATACCGGCAATATGGAAGTGATCTCTCGCTATGGCACACCCGGGCAGCAAAAGGAGTGGCTGGAGCCGCTGCTTGAAGGCAAGATTCGTTCCTGCTTTGCCATGACCGAACCGGCCGTGGCCTCGTCCGATGCCACCAATATTGAATCCCGCATCGTGCGCGACGGAGATGAATACGTCATCAACGGCCGCAAGTGGTGGTCCTCGGGCATGGGCGACCCGCGCTGCAAGATTCTCATCTTCATGGGCAAGACCGACCCCGATAATCCGAACCGCTACCTCCAGCAGTCTCAAATCCTGATCCCGCGCGACACGCCGGGGGTGAAGATTCTGCGCATGCTGTCCGTGTTTGGCTACGACGACGCCCCCCACGGTCATGCCGAGGTCGAGTTCAAGGACGTGCGGGTGCCGGCCTCGAATATGATTCTGGGTGAGGGCCGGGGGTTTGAGATTGCCCAAGGCCGTCTCGGTCCTGGGCGTATTCACCACTGCATGCGCCTGATCGGACAGGCTGAGCGCGCGCTGGAGAAAATGTGCACCCGCGCCAAGTCGCGGACCGCGTTCGGCAAACTGGTCTCCGAACGGACGGTGACGCTGGAGCGGATTGCCGAGGCCCGGATTCGGATTGAACAGGCACGACTGCTGACGCTCAAGGCGGCGCATATGATGGACACCGTCGGCAACAAAGCCGCCCGCGCCGAAATTGCCATGATTAAAGTGGCGGCTCCGAATATGGCGCTGCAAGTGATCGACTGGGCCATGCAGGCCCACGGCGGCGGTGGAGTGGCCGAAGACTTTGGTCTGGCGCGCGCCTACGCCTCGGCCCGGACGCTACGTTTTGCCGATGGGCCGGACGAGGTCCACCGCAATCAGATTGGCCGTTTGGAGTTGCGCAAATACGACTGAGCCGAGAGAGCCCAGGAACCCATGAAGTTTGGCCTGCACTACCAGCTCCCGTGCACGGGCTCCCAATCGCCTGTGCAGCGCTACCGGGACACGCTCGATCAGGCGATTCACGCCGAAGCGCTGGGGTTTGAATCGGTCTGGCCGGTTGAGCAGCACTTTAATCCCGAGCTGTCGATTCTTCCGTCCCCGTTGCTGCTCCTGTCGGCCCTGGCCGAGCGGACGCAGACCCTCCGCCTGGGGATCGCCATTATTCTCCTGCCCCTCTCGCATCCCATTCGTATCGCGGAAGAGATTGCGACCCTGGACGTGCTGAGTAATGGTCGGGTGGAGTTCGGTATTGGGCGAGGCTCGCTGCCCAATCATTTCAGCGGGTTCGGGGTGGATCAGGCCGAAAGTCGGGAGCGGATGCTGGAGGCCCTGGCCATGATTCGCCAGGCCTGGACCCATGACCGGTTCTCATTCCAGGGACAATTTTTTCAGGTCGAGGATATCTCAGTGGTGCCGCGGCCCGTCCAGCAGCCCCATCCTCCCATTCGGGTTGCGGCCAACAGTACGGAAACCTTCGAGTTGATGGGCCGGCTGGGCCATCCCATTTTTGTGGCCTCACAGGTCAATCCGTTTGCCAAAATGCGGGAGTATATTCCGCTCTACCGCGAGACTCGGGCCGCATCCGGACATCCGGCCGATGAAGGGGAGGATGTAACCCTGCTCGGTCCGCTGTATGTCGGTCCGAGTCAGGCTCGGATTCGTCGGGAGTTGGAACCCAGCGTCCGGCGTTTTCTGGAATCGGTTGCCACCATTGCCGCGTCCCAAGGTTCGGGCCTGGAGAAACAGCCGCGTCGCGTCCGGGAGGCATTCGAGCGGGTGCGGAGTATGACCTATGAGAAGGTGAGCGAGGTTATGGCCATCTTTGAGACGCCGGCCGCTTGTGTCGAACGCCTCAAACAGCTTGAAGAGGAGTTCCACATGGGCCGCTTCGTGTGCTGGTTCAATCCTGGTGGTATGGTCCCCCATGCCCAAGTCATGCGCAGCATGGAGTTGTTTGCCGCCAAGGTGATGCCGCATTTTGCGTGAGCGATGGACGGCTTGAGAGAGAAGGAAAAGCGACGTGGACTACAGACGTGAATTTCTTGACCTCCTGCTCAAAAAGAACGCGCTCAAAATCGCCAGCGACCCCAATACCTTTTTTCAACTCAAAAGCGGACGCGCCAGCCCGAGCTTTATCTCGCTCGGCTCGCTGACCGATGGCGCAAGCCTCATCACGCTCAAAAAATGCTATAGTCAGGCGGCCCTGGAAGGCGTAGAGCGGGGTATTCTGCAAGATTTCGCCTATGTTTTCGGTCCAGCCTATAAAGGCATTACTCTGGGGGCGCTGCTGTGTGAGGGGCTTCAGGAATACGCGCACAAGTCTACGTCTCTCCTCTACGACCGCAAAGAAGAGAAGGCCCACGGAGAGGTGAGTCAGGCCGGTTCGGTTGAGAAGATCATTGTCGGGGCTGAAAATTTTGTTCCGGCAAGCGGGATTCTGCTGGTTGACGATGTGGTCACCACCGGCAAGGCAAAATACGAAGCGCTCGAAAAGATACGTCTGCTTGGCGAGCACCAAATAGCCGGGATGGTCGTTGCGGTCGATCGGCAGGAATTGCTGGGCGACGCTCAGCAGGTCGGACAATATAGCGCCATTCAGGCGCTCGAACACGAACTCGGCATCCGCACCTTCGCCATTCTCACCATGCAGGAGATTTTCAGTCTGGTGAAAGACACCCTCTCAGCAGAAGTTCGACAGGCGTGGATTGACTACTATGAGCGCTATGGGGCCGTCCAACTCGGGTAGCGGCTGCGAAGGGCTCTATTCGCTTGCGCTCTTCTCATTTAATCACCCGCCATGTGCGGTCCGTTGACGTTGGGTCGCCTCTTGGTCAACGGCCATGGTCTGGGGATCGATGACTACGCCATAGTCTTTTTCCGCCATCTCAATTGTAATGAAATCGTCCAGCACGTCGTCCAACACAAGCTGCGGGTCGCGTTCAAACGGGTCGCCATACGCACCGCTGTTGGCGGTTTTAATCTGGAGCAGTTCGTTTTCCTGCATGGGGTAGCCCGTAACCTTGCTATACAAGCGCTCCTCTCCCTCAACACCGGGGTTCTTAATCATGGACGCCCGACTGCCGTTACCACCGTTAAAGATGCCCTTGGGCGCATCAAAATGGCGTTCAGCCTCCGAGGACAGGAAGCCCGGCACGAGAAAACGATTCTCACGCACAATACCGACTCCGCCGCGCCATTTACCCGGAGCGATGGGCTCTTCGCGCAATTCGTAGCGTTCGTTGCGCATGGGAAAGCGCAGGTCCAGCTCTTCGACAGGATTGTTCCGGGTGTTCTCAATCAGACAGGCAATCGAGTCGAGCCCGTCTTTACCGTGACGGCCTCCCCAGTTGCCCTCGTTGACCTCCAGATACACCCAGTACTGGCCCTTCTCTTCCAGAAAGCCGCTATAGCTCAGAAAATGCACATGGGCCGCATTCCCGGCGCAGACCTTGTCCGGGACGGCCTGGGCGAGGGCGAGGTTCACGCCGTCGGCCAGATATTGGACCTGATTAAAGCGGCTGAAGCAGGCGCGTGGAAAACGCGGATTGAAAATCGTCCCCTCTGGCGCAACGACCCGTATGGGCCGAAAGATCCCTTCGTTTTGCGGCACCGGGTCGGGGTAGGTAGCCTCATCGAGCAGGATGCTGCGCACGATCACATAGGAGGCGACCAGGGTGCTGCCTTCAAACGGCACGTTATAGCCGGTCGGCACCTCCGGGCTTGAGCCGGTCAGGTCGATGGTCAGCTCGCTGCCTTCTACCTTGACTTTGACACACACGGCCAGCGGTTGCTCTCGGTTGCGGCCGTCGTCGTCCAGGTATTGGGTGGGCGCGACATATTCTCCGTCGGGAATTTTTTCGATTTCCTTGCGCAGCATGCGCTCGGAGTAGTCCATTAAATCGTGGGCCGTATCGAGTACGGTGGTCACCCCGTATTTTTTGACCAGATGTAGAAAACGCTCCCGCCCCAGTTGACAGGCGGCGATCATGGACTCTATGTCGCCGGCGTTCATCTCTGGCGTCCGAACGTTATCCAGAAAGAATTGCCACAGGTCGTCGTTGCGGACCCCTTTGTTGTACAGCTTAATGCCGTTAAACAGGCGGGACTCGGCCCAGACATCGACCACATCAACGTTGAGGCCCGGCGCGGCGCCGCCCATATCGAGCAGGTGGGCGGTGACCGCGGCAAAACCGATCAACTCACCCTGCCAGAAGACGGGGACGGCAATACCCAAGTCCGGGGTATGGCTGGCGCCTTGGAAGGGGTGGTTATGCAGAATCACGTCTCCTTCGTGAATATTGCCCTGGAGGCGCCTCAGAAAGCCCCGGATATAGGCCGGCAGGGAACCCACGTGCATGGGCGAGGTATCACTCTCGCAGATCTCATTGCCTTGAGCGTCGTACAGGCCGGCGCCCAGGTCTTCAGACTCGCGGATAATGCTGGAATAGGACATGCGGTAGAGGACGTGGGCCATTTCTTTGGCCGCCGCGGTAAACGCGCCGCCCAGGACGCGTAGGGTAATCGGATCGACCGACCGAGGCGTACCGTTTGGAGTGCCGTGTCCGTTTGGTGAGGTCATCACGTTTCCTCCTCTGCGTGCCCCTATTCACACGCGATAATTAAAATGCCGTGCCGATCAACCTCCGCGGATAAGCTAGGGTTGACCACCACCGTGCTATCAAGTTGTTCAATAATGGCCGGACCGGTGATGATATTCCCGGCTTGCAAGCGCTCTCGATCGTAGAAGTCGGTCGGGAGTTTTTCAGGGGCTCCGTCTCGATTGAATATCACATCGAGTGTCGCAATTCGGGCCGCGTCCGGAGAGCTGCCTCCGGTTGGAATCTCTTTCAGCTGTAACTCGGGGATTAAGCCCACTCCCTGGACACGAATATTCACCAGTTGGATATCGCTGTCCGGAAAGCGCCGGACATACTCACGCTCGTGCGCCTGGTGGAAGGCTTCGGTCGCTTGCTGCTGCCAGTCGGCCGTAATCTCGCCGGCCGGTAACTCAACCCGCAACTCATAGCCCTGGCCGATATAGCGGCAGTCAGCAATGCGGCGGATCAAGGACTGGTTGGCCCCGAGATTGTCGGCCTGGAGTCGTTCGCTGGCCTGGCGTTCCAGGGTGGCAAAGTCCGCGGCCAGCTTGTCGCGATCAAGAGCCGAGAAAAGCTGCATCTCGGTCGTGACAAACTCGTACACGATATCCGTTGCCAGCAGCCCGAGCGCCGACGTAATGCCGGGATAGCGGGGAACCAGGACGGTGGGGATGCGCAACTCTCGGGCGATATCACAGGCAAACACGGGTCCGGCTCCACCGGCGGCAACCAGGGCAAAGTCACGTGGGTCATAGCCCTTTTGGACACTGCTGATTTCAATGCCTTCGACCATGCTCTGGGTGAGAATCCGAACCGCGCCCAGGGCGGCTTCCTCCACACCCAGGCCCAGGGGCTGGCACAGCTCTCGTTGGACGGCCTCTGCGGCGAGGTCGGGTTGAATCTGGACCTGCCCGCCAAGGATATTCTCGGCTCGCAGCCTACCGAGCACTACCAGCGCATCGGTCGCCGTCGGCAGGCTCCCGCCCCTGCCGTAACACGCCGGACCTGGGTCCGCCCCCGCGCTCTTGGGTCCCACCCGGAACATGCCGCCCGCGTCAAGATAGGCCAGACTTCCCCCGCCCGCGCCAATCGCGTCGATCTCGACCATGGGAATCATGGCGTGATAGCCGGCCACTTTGGTGTCGAGGAGATGCTTCATCCGCATCTGCCCGTCCGGCGCAACGCCAATGTCTGCGGAGGTGCCGCCGACATCAAGGGTAATGACGCTGGGCGAGCCCGTACTCTTGCCGGTCCAAATTCCGCCGATCAGGCCCGCCACCGGTCCGGACATGAGCAGGTTGACCGGGCGTTGGGCCGCGCCTTCGGTGGTCGCGACCCCGCCGACCGAGGTCATCAGGTGGAGCCCGCCCCGTATGCCTTTGTCCGTGATCGTCCGGTCGAGGCGGCGGACGTACCGGCTGACCTGAGGACCGACATAGGCGTTCAGGCAGACTGTGCTGAAGCCTTCGTACTCCCGGTATTGGGGAAGGACCTCGTGCCGGACGGATAAATAACACTCCGGGTATTCTTCGAGAATGATCTCCTTGGCGCGTTGCTCGTGGGCTGGGTTGAGAAAGGAGAACAGAAAGCACACGGCAATGGCTTCCACGCCCTCACGCTTGAGTCGCCGGACGGCCTCCCGCACCTCGTCTTCGTCAAGTGGGGTCAACACCTCACCCTGAGGGGCAATGATGCGCTCGTTAATCGGGCGTCGATAGCGCCGGCGGACCAGGGGATGTTTCTGCCACGGCACATCCTGGTAGAGGCTGAACGACAACGGGCGCTTGTGGCGGGCGATATGCAGAATGTCACGATACCCCTTGGTCGTGAGCATCCCGACCTGCGCTCCGGCGTGCTCCAGCACGATATTGGTAGCGATAGTCGTCCCGTGAAAGAAGTGGTCAATCTGAGCGACCGGAATACCGACGTGCGCGCACAGCGCCTCCACCCCGTCGAGCGTGGCCTGAGAGGGGTCTGCCGGTGTGCTCGGCAGCTTATAGACCACCACCTCACCCTTGTCCTCATCGACATAGATCAGATCGGTAAACGTTCCACCGACATCGACCCCGACACGTTTCATGGCTATGCTGTTTCCTCGAAGTATGGATTGCAGCCCTTGTACGGCATTCCGGCCTGACTGGTCAAATGCCTGAGAGAGTAAACGTACCCTCCACAGGCACGGGGTTGCGGAAACGAGGCACTATGTTGAGCAGCATCGAACACCTCAACAATCTCGTCAACGCGGTGGTCTGGGGCCCGCCCCTGATGGTCCTCCTGGTCGGAACCGGGGTGTATCTCAGCTTCCGTCTGGGATGGATCCAACTGACGCACTTCCTCTCGATCTGGCGTTCAACTATAGGCCGCCTCCTCTCTGGCCGAACGGAAGCCGGTGCCGGCGAGCTGAGTGCGTTTCAGGCCGTCAGTTCGGCCATGGCGGCGACGGTCGGAGTCGGGAATATCGTTGGGGTCAGTACGGCCATGTATTGGGGCGGGCCGGGGGCGTTGTTCTGGATGTGGATAACGGCCGGAGTAGGTATGGCGACCAAGTTCAGCGAGGTCGTGCTGGGCATGAAATACCGCCAGGTCAAGGCGGACAGCGGCGAGATCGTCGGCGGTCCGATGTATTATATTGCCGACGGTCTGGGCCGGAAGTGGCTGGCCGGCGCGTATGCCTTTCTGACCGGTGCGGCCGCGCTGGGTATCGGCAATATGGTCCAGGCGAATACGGTGGCGGCGAGTCTGTATGAAACCTTCAGCCTGCCCCGCCCGGTCGCCGGGGGATGCGTGGTCGCTCTGGTGGCGGTGGTCATCCTGGGCGGGGTGCGGCGCATTGGTCGGACCACCTCATATCTGGTGCCCTTTATGGCCGTACTCTATCTGGCCGGTGGTGTGGTGATTCTCCTGCGTTACGCTACGGCCCTGCCGGACGCGTTCGCGACGATCATCACCTCCGCTTTCACGCCCGCCGCCCCGATTGGAGCCTGGGGAGGAGCGACCGTGATGCTGGCCATGCGCTACGGGCTTGCACGCGGCATCTTTTCCAATGAGGCCGGATTGGGCTCGGCCTCCATTGTGCACGCCCAGGCCAAGAATACGCCGGTCGGACAGGGCTTTTGGGGCATGTGGGAGGTGTGTGTGGATACCCTGATTGTCGCCAGCGTTACCGGGCTGGTGATTATGGTGACCGGTGTTCTCGGCCAGCCGGACACCTCTCCGGGGCTCTTGGCCGCGGCGGCCTTTGCCCAGGGTCTACCCGGTGTGGGAGACCATCTGGTCTTTATCTGTCTGATTCTGTTTGCCTATAGCACCATGCTGACGTGGAGTTTTTATGGCGGGCAAGCCTGGGAGTATCTGTTCGGCAAGGTAGCGGTGATCCCGTATCGGGTGCTGTTTCTGGCCTTTCTGTATATTGGCGCAACCGGAGGCTTACGGCTGGTCTGGGACGTCTCCGACACGCTGAACGGCATGATGGCTATCCCGAACCTGATTGCCCTCCTCGTCCTGGCCAAGGTGGTCGAGCGGGAGAAGCAGACTACCCTCTCGTAGCGGTATTCTAAATCTCGAAGCGCGCCTGCATCCGCTCCCACCAGCGGGCCAGGGACGGAGCCGTGTCAAACAGCGGCTCGTCGCTCACCCGGGTCACCCAGGTCAGGGTGCCGAACAGGCTGAAATCGGCATAGGTTAACACCTCAAACAGATACTCGTGGCCCAGGGCGACGGCCTCCAGGTCGGCCAGGACGGATTTGAGACGGGGGCGAAAATCGTCGCGTCTGACGGCGATGTCTTCCAGTGTTGCGCCGAGTCGGGCTTCCCGGTTTTCCCGAAAGTAGTCACGGTCCACCGGCTCGATCTTTTCAAAGATGTCACCCACCACAACCGGAAAGAGGGCCGGATGGAGGGTATTGTCGATATACAGATTAAAGAACCGACAGGCCTCTTTCATGCCCGGGCCGGGGAAGAGCTTGGCCTCCGGATAGTGGTCTTCCAAATACTCGGCAATTTTCCACGAATCCGAGACAACCGTGCCGTTGTTCGTAATGACCGGCACCCGGTCCTGCTTGGAAAAAGCCAATTTATCCTTATCGCAAAAGCGAATCGGGACCGTCGTATAGTCCAGGCCCTTATAGCGTAAGGCGGCCTTGGTCCGTGAACAGAATGGGCTAAAACGCAAACTGTTCGCTCCGGCCAGATCGTAGACTTCAATCATGGGATTCTCCTCTCTGAGATCGTCTTTCGTCATTTCCAATAAAGCGGACAGAAGTCAAGGCGCAGGCCCGGTTGGCGGAAGAGCCCGCCTGGGATAGGCTAGCGCAAGACCAGGAACAAAGGAGGCCATATTCATGCGAGAAGCCGTTATTGTATCATCCGCCCGGACTGGAATTGGCAAAGCCTTTCGGGGCAGCCTGAATAAAACCAGCGGCGCGACCCTGGGCGCGCATGTCATTAAAAATGCGGTTGAGCGGGCCGGGGTGGAACCGGCAGAGGTTGAAGATGTGGTGTTCGGTTGCGGGCTGCCGGAAGGTTCAACCGGGCATAATATTGCGCGAACCTCGGCTGTGAAGGCCGGCCTGCCCGTGACCACCTCCGGCATGACCATTAACCGCTACTGCTCCTCCGGGCTGCAAGCGATCAGCACCGCGGCCAACCGGATTATCGTCGATGGGGCCGCCGTCATGGTGGCTGGCGGAGTCGAGTCGATCAGCCTGGTCCAAAACAATCTGAACACCAAGAATTTTGTTGACGGTTGGCTCATGGACAACAAGCCCGAGATCTATTTCCCCATGTTGAAGACGGCCGAGATTGTCGCCCAGCGCTATCAGGTCTCGCGCGAGTCGCAAGACGAGTATGCCCTGGCCAGCCAGCAGCGGACCGCAGCCGGCCAAGAGACCGGCAAATTCGACGACGAGATCGTGCCCATCACCACGGTCATGGACGTGACCAACAAGGAAACGGGCGAGGTCACACAAAAAGAGGTCACGCTCTCTCGTGACGAGGGCAACCGGCCCACGACCAACATGGAGGGCCTCTCAGCGCTCCCGTCGGTAACCGACGGCTCGATTACCGCCGGCAATTCCAGCCAGTTGTCCGACGGGGCAGCCGCGGTGGTGTTGATGGAAGCCAAAGAGGCCGAGAAGCGCGGTCTGGAGCCCCTGGGCCTCTACAAAGGGCTGATCGCCACCGGCTGTGAGCCGGATGAAATGGGGATCGGTCCGGTCTTCGCCATTCCGAAGCTGCTTGAGCGCCACGGCCTGACGCTGGACAATATTGATCTATGGGAACTCAACGAAGCCTTTGCCGTGCAGACGGTATATTGCCGCGACCGACTCGGTATTTCCATGGAGAACTATAATGTGAACGGTGGCTCCATCTCGATCGGCCATCCGTACGGCATGACCGGCGCCCGTCAGGTCGGGCACATCCTGCGCGAGGGCAAACGGCGGGATGCCAAGAACGTGGTGGTGACCATGTGTGTCGGTGGCGGGATGGGCGTGGCCGGACTGTTTGAGGTGCTGTAGCGCGTCGGGTCTCCGAAAACTCGATCAAAAAAGAGGGGCAGGTCGCCTGCCCCTCCGAAACATGCAGGGTCTACGCGGCGGCCTTGGCTGCATTCAGGGCTGCATCATAATCTGGCTCGTTGGCGATCTCCGATACGTACTCGACATGCTTGAGTGTGCCGTCCTTCCCGACAACGAACACCGCTCGGGCGGTCACGCCGGCCAGCGGTCCATCCGTGATCAGCACGCCGTAGCCTTCGGCAAAGGCCCGGTCACGAAAGTCTGACAAGGTTTTGACTTGTTCCACGCCAGCCGCGCCGCACCAGCGCTTCTGAGCGAAGGGCAAATCCATACTCAAAGTCCAGATTTCGATCCCTTCGCCGAGCTTGGCGGCTTCTTCGTTAAAACGCCGCGTCTCCGTGTCGCACACCGGCGTGTCAACCGACGGAACCGCACTCAGAATAATCACCTTCCCCTGGGCCTCGCTCAGTGAGACCGGCTGCAAATCGTTATTGACCACGGTGAAGTCCGGGGCGGCCTGGCCGACCGACACTTCCGACCCGCCCAGGCTTAGAGGATTGCCGCGTAAAGTAACTGATGCCATTTCAACCTCCTTGTCTTGCTCTCACATACCGTTCCTGAATAATGGAAAGAGCATTCTACGTGGACGCATTTGAATTGCAACGTCCCTCACACATGGAGCACGGTCGAGTCACAGGGGCCAGCTCTTCGAGTGGTATGCAGGGGTAAGGAGGAGAATCGTATGTGTGGTCGCTACAGCCTGATGGCAGATGAGAAGCAACTCCAGGCTCGGTTTGTGGTGCGAACTATGCCTCGTACGCAGACCGTGCGGTACAATATCGCGCCGACCCAACCGGTGTGGGCACTGGTTCATGCACGGGAACCACAAATCATGGCATTGCGTTGGGGGCTGATTCCGTCCTGGGCCAAAGACAAAGCCACTGGCAACCGGATGATTAACGCCCGCGCCGAAGGAATCGCACAAAAGCCGAGTTTTCGCCGGGCGATTCGGAAGCGGCGCTGTCTGGTATTGGCGGATGGTTTTTATGAGTGGAAAAAGACGGGGTCCTCCAAGGTACCCTATTACATTCGGCTGAAATCCGGTGAGCCGTTTGGGTTTGCCGGTTTGTGGGAACGCTGGGCTGGACCGTCCGAAGAAACGATTCATTCGTGCACCATTATCACCACTACACCGAACGAACTCATGGCAGACATCCATCACCGCATGCCGGTTATTGTCCCTCGTGAGGCTGAAGAGCACTGGCTCGACCCAACGGTCGAAGACCCGCAGAAAGTCCTGCCTCTCCTCCAACCCTATCCTGCCGGTGAGATGGAAGCCTACGCGGTCTCAACCCTGGTGAATTCTCCACGCAACGATGTGGCTGCCTGTATTGAGCCGGCGTAGCACACCCGAAACATGAATTAGTCGCCGGTTTTCTTGGCGTCCGGCTCAAGATCAACTTGGGTCGCTGTGAGGAAACGGACAACCATATTATAGAACGCGGTATTCAAGCTGAGCTCGACGATCTGTTCCTCATTGAGAAAGGCGCGGAGCGCGTCAAAGGTCGTATCCGCAATTTGCACCTGCTCGGTCATCTCGGTTGCGTAGCGAATAACGCTGCGTTCGTGTTCGTTAAAAGCCGGGCTGGTCTCCCAGTCCGCAAGTTTTTCTACTTGTTCAGGACTCACCCCGACTCGTTGGGCCAAGGCTTTATGGTGGGTATATTCATACTCGCAGTCGGTTAGCCTGCCGACCGTCATGATAGCGAGTTCCCGCAACCGCGGGTCAAGCGTGGTCCGATTCCGCAGTCCGTCGCTGAAGTACAGCATTCGACGCAGGAGCAACGGGCTGTGCGCCACGATCCGAAAGATATTGCCAATCGAGCCGCGTTGCTTGAGAAGATCATCAAAAATATCGCGCTCAAGCTCAGGCAGGTCCTCTCGGTCCAGATAGGCTAAACGGGCCATGCTGATTTCCTTTCCAGTGTTATGACTCCGAATTCTTCCCGGAGGTTTCTCTAAATTCAGGTGCACGCTTGTCTAAGAAGGCGCGCATACCCTCGCGGGCATCGTCGGACAAAAAGGCCGCTTTCTGAGCCCGGTACTCATAGGCCAGGGCTTGTTCGAGCGACGCGCTCGCCCCGAGGTAGACGCCTTCTTTGATCCGCGCCAGGGTCTCGGCCGGACCCGTGGCCAGTGTCCGCGCAAAATTGAGCGTGTCTTCCCAAAAACTCCCAAGCGGGTAGACCTGATTCAGCAGGCCCAAGCGCAAGGCTTCTTCGGCCCTGATCCGGTCGCCGGTCATCATGAGTTCCATGGCCTTGGCCGTTCCAACCAGGCGGGACAAAAAGAAGAAGCCGCCCCAGTCGGGGACCAGGCCAATCTTCACAAAGCTCTCGGAGAAGAGCGCCTTGTCCGAGCCGAGTCGGAAGTCGCAGCTTAATGCCAGATTGGCGCCAGCGCCGGCCGCCGCGCCGTTCACCGCCGCAATAATGGGCTGGGGCATGCGCCGCAGCAACTGGACGACCTGGCTGCCAAGGGCCATGCGCTGCTCAAGGACCTCGGTCGTGTTGTCGTCCTGAAGCTTGGCCATGCTGGCGATGTCCCCGCCGGCGCAGAAGGCCCTGCCCGCTCCGGTAATAATGATGCAACGGACGCTCCGGTCGGTTGCAAACTGTTCGAGCTGCCTGAGAAGCTGACCGCGCATGGTGTCAGAGAACGCGTTCATGACCTCAGGCCGATTCAGCGTCAGTATGCCAATATGATCGCTCACTGCGGTGAGCACTTGGTTTTCGCTCATGCTGTCCTCCGGGACTGTTCGTTGATGATATCACCCAATCAGCGTCATAAGCCGGGCAATCTGAGAGGCATCCAGGGTTTCCAGCCGTTCAACAAGCTGAATACATTGCTGTGTGTGCTCTTCGGTCAGGTGGACGCCGAGGCAGTCGCGGATCTTGACTAGGTGCTCGTCCCGCGTCAGAGGCAGTCGGCCCCAAAAGCCCTGCGGGCCATCACACCGAGCCGTCAGGCGCCGGCCGTCCTGGAGTTCGACCGCAACGTCTACCCACATTTCCTCCAACACGTCGGGAATCGTTTCGTCCTGGGTCAGGCGAGTCCGAGACAGGAGGGCTGCCAGAGCGGGCCGCGCGCAATAGTCGTCCGAGAAGGTCCGAATCGACACCTCGCCGTCAAGCAGGGTGGCGGCAACCGTATACTGAAAGCTGAATTTCCCGTCCAGACCACTGTGGGGAGTGGGTCGGTCGACATAGGGCATGACCGGGGCGGTAATATGGATGGCCCGAATGGAGTCGGGACTGGCGATTTGACGGCGGAGTTCCAGCGCGGCCAATATCCCGAAATGCGTGCCGTACTGACACGGAAACATTTTCATCACAAAGCCCGGCTCGACCATGCGATACGATTGCCCCAAGCGGAGCAATTCATCATACTGAAACCGCTCGCCAAAGAAGTGCTCGACATAACCGTTCGGCGCTTCAAAAACCGTTGGGTTGCCGGTAAAGCCGTGGGCGGCCAATAAGGCCGCGTCCAAACCGGATAGGGCCGCCCAGCCACAGTGCGTCGCCTTGGCCATCGTGCCGACATTGGCCATCAACCCACCGGCGCGAGACGCGCAGATACCGAGGGCGTGTTGCAACTGCTCTTGATCGAGTTCCAGCAGGTGGGCGGCGGCCACCGCCGCACCCATGAGGCCGACGCTGCTTGGCGGATGGACGCTAAACTCGCCGGGCGCGTATTGGTGGGAGGCCAGCCGAATATGTCCCTGGAGCTCGCAGCCTTTGACAAAAGCCGTGATAATCTCTCGGCCCGGAGCCTGTCGATCTTCGGCCAAGGCGAGAATGGCCGGCAGCGTTGGCGATGTGGCGTGGGTGGGAGGACTCCACATCGGTTCATAGTCCAAAACGTGCATGGCGATGCCGTTGGCATACGCTGCCAGAACGGGCGAGGTTCGAAAGCCGTGGCCAATAACTGTCGCCGTTTCTTTTCCGCCTTGACTTTTGACATGCGCGACGGCAATGGTCGGCCCCGGCTCTCTGGCTCCGGCCACCGCAACGGCAAGGCCGTCGAGGATGACCCGCTTGGCAACCGCAATAGCTTCACCGGGGAGCGACGTAAAAGTCATCCGGGTCAGGGTATGACACAAGGCTGCTGTGGCTTGGCGGGTAGGCATACTTCTAGGCTCGTGCTCCCGGTAGATCTCTCTGGATTTGCTTACGGGTGGAAAATCCGAAGCTGGAAGGGGATAAGGTGACGTATTGTGATGAAGTGGCGATCCGCCGTCAGTAACAGGGCACCCGTATAGCGAGATGTCAGTGCGAGAAGAAGATCATTTTGGAGTCTGGCTGAGCCTATTGCCTCATGGTCTGGGAAAATTTCTGGCAAGAGTCTCCCCGTCTCAACCCAACAGCGTCTCCAGGATGGTGGTTCTAAGGGGATCAACTGGCCGACAAACCGCTCAATGCTGCGTCGGCCATGATCGGGGACGCCTCGGAGTAACTCGCTGGCGACCACCGGGGATAACCGGACAGGGGCGTTTCCAATCTCGTACAGGATCGCGTCCCAGGCCAAAAGACCGGACAGGAGTGAGATATGGATGTTGGTATCAAAGAAGGCGATCATTGATATCAGAGGCTGAAATGACTCCGACAGTCTCACGTAAGACCTTATGGGAATGAAGCCGCTCTTCTTCTTCAGCCAACAACGTATTAATTAACTCTGATTGGGTTTTTGCTTTACGGGCTCGCATGAGTTTCCGAAGCCGGGTCTCGGGAACCCGGACGGTCAGGGCCTTTCGCGTATCCATAGGCGTTCCTCTTGTGTATGACGAAACGGAGTATTTGTCATACATAACACGGCGACGCGAGGGATAACAACCTTCTGTGCTTTTTCAGAAAACGTTCCGGCGCTTCTGGGGCGGAGGGGTTCTTTCTTCGTCCTGACCCCTCAGAAACCTGTGCTGCAAGGCTTGCGCTTCAGCCAGGCCAATCAGCTCTTCTCGCTCGGCAAAAGAGACCATGTCTTCCGCCATTGCTGCCGTATGGCCGTGGGTACGAATTTCGGCGGCGGCCCGCTGCATGGCCCGAATAGCGGCGCGTTGCAGGTCTGACGGAACAATCATAATCCGATACCCGAGGGCGGCGAGGTGCTCGGCTGGAACCAACGGTGTTTTGCCGCCCCAGAACATGTTGATCATCAGTGGCGCCTTGACTTCCAGGGCTATCCGTTCGATCTCTGCAAGCGATTGTGGCGCTTCCACAAAAATCATGTCCGCCCCTGCCTCGGCATAGGCATTCCCCCGTTCAATCGCCGCGTCCAACCCAAGAACGGCCCGAGCGTCTGTCCGGGCGATAATGAGCAGTCCGCTGTCGCCACATGCTTCCACCGCGGCCTGAATTTTCTGGATCATCTCTGCGATATCGACCACCTTCTTGCCTTCGTAATGACCGCAGCGTTTGGGTTCGACCTGGTCTTCAATATGCAGGGCCGCCGCGCCGGAGCGCGCATGCGCCCGAACCGTCCGAATGACGTTCAGGGCATTCCCATAGCCCGTGTCGGCATCCACAATAAGCGGTAGAGCGGTGACCGCGCGAATCTCTTCCAGCCGTCTTTGCATTTCCGTGAGGGTGACCAGGCCAATATCGGGATAGCCCATACTGCGCGCAATCGCACCGCCGCTGACATACAATACCGCCACACCCGCGGCTTCGGCAATCTTGGCCGACAGTCCGTCGTACACGCCCGGAGCCGTGAGCAGTTCCTCCCGAGTAAGCAGCGCTCTGAGCTGGGTCGGACCTTGGGTCGTTTGCAACACCGCACTATTCTCCTCGTGCCCAGCGTGCGGCGTGCGTACCGGCCAGTCGGCCAAAGACCGCGCCACGCATCAGCCCGGAGCCGCCCGGATAGTTACGGTAGAAAAAACCGCCGGTCATCTCTCCGGTCGCGAACAGGCCGGGGATGGGCCGGTCCAAATGATCGACGACCGCTGCATCGGTATTGATCCGCAGACCGCCAAAGGTAAAGGTGATCCCGAGCGAGACCGGATAGGCGCAAAAGGGGGGCTGGTCGAGCCGAGTCGCCCAGTTGGTTTTTTCCGGTCGCAGACCACGCGTCCGCTTGCCGTCTTTTCGGTCAGGGTCAAAGGGGCCGTCTTGGACCGCGTCGTTATAGGCCTCAAGCGTGGACAGGAAAACATCCCGGCGAAAATCCAAGGCCGCGTAGCGCTCCTCTATGTGAGCGGCCAAATCGGCCAGACTCTCGGCGATAATGGGCGTGCCGGTATTATAGCGCGTCTCCAGCAGCGAGACGGTCTGCTGGTCAAAGACCTGAAAGATGGTTGCGCTACGTTGCTGTAAAATATCGCGCCCCATTCTGGCGTAGGTGTACAAATTAAAATCCTCACCCTCGTCAACAAAGCGCTCGCCGTCCAGATTGACCATAACCGAGAACGGATAGGACAGCCGGTTGGTCTTGTCGGTGAGCCGCAGGTCGCCATAGGCCGGGGCGTCGGCATCGATCGGCGTGGCGTGACAACCCGCCCATTCGCCATAACTCTGAGCCCCGATCGACAGGGCCGCACGCGTCATCTCGCCGGTATTAAAACGGCTGCCTCTGACCTTGACCACGCTCCAACTCGGACCGAGATAGGCCGTCCGCATTTCCGGGTCCGCCTGGAATCCGCCGCTGGCCAGAACCAGGGCTTTGCACGCGACGGTCCGCAGGCCGCTGGGATCACGGATGGCAAGACCCGTCACGCGGCCATCCGTAGCCGTGAGAATACGCTGAGCCTGGGTTTCGTACCAGACTGGAATGTCCGCTTCAGTCGCCAGGCGAAACAGGGTGCCGGACAGCAGGACGCCTTCGCCTTTGGCGCGGAGCGCGCCTCCGCGGGCGAGTTTGATCTTGTGGGATCCGGTAATCCTGACCGGGCCCACTGCCCGATTAAACTCCCAGGCCACGCCCAGGTCGGCCATCCAGCGAACCGTCTCATACGAGCGGGTAATCAAGGTGTGGGTCAGCGCCGGGTCGGCCTGTCCGCCGGTGACGCGGTCGATGTCATGCTGAAAATCCTCGGGTGTATAGGGATCGACGGCTACATCGCTTGGATCATCGTTATCCCCAATCAGCGTCATCAGATCGTCGACACCGTTATAGGTGCAGCGGAACAGGCCGCCGGTAAAACGGGTATTGCCGCCGCGTAATTTTTGCGTAGCCTTTTCGAGGACAAGGACCCGGGCGCCTTCAGCCCGAGCGGCCAGCGCAGCGGTAAAGGCGGCATTGCCCGCCCCGACAACGATGACGTCAATCGTTTCTGGTGTTCGCTGCGCCGAATCTGCCAATAGTCTCTCCTCCCTGTGGCCGTCACTATAGCGCTTCTGACCGGAGCGTGAATCCCCTTACTTTTTCGCGGTTGTCTCTTGACCCCAGGATTCCTCCTGACATAGACAGGAAGAAAACAACACCGGCTGTGCCGCTATGCGAGACATAGCCAAAGAGGAGGGATGATATGAACCCACGTGGGATGTCCCATGTTGCACTGTGCACCAATGATTTTGAGCGCTCCATGCATTTCTATCGGGATTTGCTTGGATTCAAGGTAGCCCAGCAGGGATCCACTGTTGAAGAGGGAGAGTACCAGCAGGGGATTTACAAGAAGAAAAACCAGCATGTGAAGTTCGCCATTCTGCGCCACGGCAAAAAGAAAGCCACTCCGTACGGTCTTAGCGAAGACGCCCCGGTGATTGCCCTGCTGGCGCCGACGCAGGGTAAAGCAACCGGGAAGCCGATTCTGGTGGACCAGATTGGTATTTCCCACTTTGGGATATGGGTCAAAGGCTTGAATAGAGTCCACAAAGACCTGGAGAGTAAAGGGGTGGAATTTGTCGCCCCGCCGCACGTCCTGGCCAAGACCAAAGAAGGCACAATTCGTAGCGCCTTTGTCAAAGATCCGGATGGAATCATTATTCAGCTGGACGAAATGGTCCCGGCCCGGGCGTAGACTTTCGTTTCCCTCTCCCAAGGGGAGAGGACCAGGGGAGGGTACTCTCTCCCCTAATGCCCGACCTCTGTCGGCTGTGGCTGAGCCTGTTTGGTGCGGATAGCCTTGGCCCGAGTGGCCATCTCTTCAGCTTCGTCCTTGCGACTAAGCTTTTGCAGCAAATCGGTATATTTTTCGAGGAGGATGGCCACTGCCGGATGGTCCGTGCCGAGTTTCTCCTCGCGGATTTCGAGCGCGCGCTGAAAGAGCGGCTCGGCCTCTGCATACTTGCCCTGGGCGATGGCCAGTTCGGCCAGTCCGCTGAGGCTGGTTGAGACCGCGGGGTGAGTCGGTCCAAGTGCCTGCTGTCGTATTGTCAGCGACCGCTGAAAATACGACTCCGCCTCAGTGTAACGTTCCTGGCTCATATAGACGGCGGCCAAATTGTTCAGACAATTGGTGATGCGGTAATGCGTCGGGCCCACAAGGGCCTCAGCGATTTTCAGCGCACGCTGGAGAAAGGTCTCGGCTTCATCGTAACGACCGAGTTCTCGGTATAGCGAGGCCAGGTTATTCAGGCTCTGCGCTACCCACGGGTGGTGGGGCCCATAGTGCGCCTCTCGGATAGACAATGCCCGCTCATAATAGCCGGTGGCTTCGGTTCGTTTGCCTTGATTATGCGATAAGCTCCCCAGGTTGTTCAGGACAACGGCGACGCGGGAGTCCTGTGGGCCAAACTTTTCCGCCTCTTGGAGGGCCGTCCGGAGTTGTTGCTCGGCTTCGACATAATGCCCCTTTTGGTATAGCCGTGCACCCGCTTCGTTTGCCGTCTCCCAGTTGGTGTCACTCATAGCGTCCCCTTTTGTCCAGAGGTCTAAACGCAACAACTGCCCATCTGTAGCAGCCCTTGTGAAAAACTGCGAGGCATTGAGGGAGACTTACACTGATGAAACCATTCTGATGACTGGCAGCAGCATGTCGTTCCTGCGGACTGTTGACCGTTCAACCTCGACGAATCCGGCCCTTTTATAGAAGTCCTGAGCATTGAGGGTGGATTCCAAATAGACATCTCCTTGAGAACCGGCTCGTGCTGCTGTCAGTGCCTGTTCAAGGAGGAGAATACCAACTCCTTGTTTGGCGTATGCAGGTGCAACATAGATAGCGTGGATCTCTCCGGGGATAGCCTGTCCGAAACCGAGGATGGAGAGGCCGTCTGTGGCGACAAACATTTCCCCTCTTCCAATACCCGGAAGATACCCTTGTGGGGAACGATCTTTCAGCCAGCCGGCAATCTGCTCAGATGAGTAATGATCCTTGCACAGGGTTTTAACTGACTGGGTGTGAATTTCATGAATCCGCTCAGCATCAGCAGTCGTTGCCTGCCGGATGTCCACTGTTTGCTGCACAGGACGCTCCGTGGATAACCGGGTCTACGCCGCTTCTCGAATCACCGGCATGCCGTCGGACGGAGCAAACGTAATACTCCGCCGGACAACACGTACGGTATGTCCCGGCACTGGCCGGAGTGAGACCCGAGACAACATCTGGGCGAGGACGATTTTCATCTCATAGGTGGCAAAGGCTGCGCCCAGACAGTGACGGACTCCTCCGCCAAAGGGGAAAAAGGTGTAGGGATCAACGCGTTTTCCAACAAACCGGTCGGGGTTAAACGTCTCGGGCTCGGACCACAATTCCGGTCGCCGGTGGGTGAGGTAAATACACGGCGCGGCCACACAGTCCGCAGGTATTTCGTACGCTCCGATCTGGGTGGGCTGTTCGAGATAGCGAACCACGACCGGAACAATAGGATTGAGTCGGGCCGTTTCTTTGATGGTCGCATCAAGATACTCAAGCTCAGCAATGTGCTCGGCTCGTATGGAACCCTCTCCGACCACGTGCTGGAGCTCGGCGCAAACTTTTTCGAGAACGTCCGGGTTTTGTAACAAGCGGTGAACGACCCAGGACAGCGAAGTGGCGGTGGTCTCGTGTCCGGCCAGCAGCATGGTGATCATCTCATCGCGCAGTTCTTGATCGCTCATGGGCTGACCATCCTCGTCTCGGGCTTCGATGAGCATGGCCATGATGTCGGTGCGTCCGTTTTGTACTGCAGCTTTACGCTGAGCAATCTGCTCGTACAATACCGTATCGATTGCGCGGCCGAGTTGACTGATACGTTGCCACGAGGTGAGCGGGCCCAGGTTGACTTGCAGCCAACGGATCAAGAGGAGGGGGCTACTCCCGACGAGTCTGAGAAACTCAATCAGTAAGGACCGCAGTTTCTGGAGCAGTGCACCTTCGTCCACGCCAAAGACGGTCCGTAGAATGATGTCAAGCGTGATGGCCTGCATACGTTCGTGAATGGGGAAGGGCTGTTCCACCGGCCAATTGTTGATCGACCGGTCTGCCGCTTCACGCATGATCTCGCCATAGAGGCGCATGCGTTCACCATGAAACGGCGGCATGAGCAATTTGCGCTCCCGTTTATGGCGCGCGCCATCAAGCAACAGGACTGAGTTCTCACCCAAAATCGGTTTGAGGACCACATTCCCCCGGCCCGCCAGGGCGCGCTCGGGTGATGCGGTAAAGATCTGTTTAATGGCAACCGGGTCGCTGAAGAACGCAATCGGCGGCGTATTGAGCCACCGCATGGTGAAACACTCACCATACTCCTGGGCATATTTCTGCATGATGGGAATGGGCCTGCGAACCCAGTTCAGCGTCTGGAACAGCCGGGGGAGCCTCGGACCGGGGGGGAGGGAACTCATGGAAAAAATCTACGAGACTATGAGGCGAAGGGCAAGGCGGGAACCAAGTGTTTCCTGGATGAAAAGACTTTTCCGTGTTGTGCCTTAATACGCTTAGCGTTTATGATGCATGCTTGGCCAAACCAGAGGCCGGAGAGGTAATTTCTTTTTCGATAGGAACTCTTTCTGGCGGGGTCCTCTTATCGGTCGGTTACCTTCTCGACGGAATGGAGGTTCAGACATGAGCCCAGCACAGGCACTCACCGCCGTCTTTTTAGTTTTCCTCGTAATGGGGCTGATCGGTTTGTTGATCGTTTTTACCGACAGAGGGCTGAAGTGGAAAAAGTAATGCTCCTTTGGGAGAGGGCAACCTGACTCTGTTAGATTCTCCTTTGTACGTTCCTCCTGAACCATCCTCGTACGAGCTATCAATATAGCGTTTCTCTTGACGCTCTCCCCCTGATGCTATAATCCCCCCTCTGGGCTTGGACGGATAATATGTGAGCACGAGTTCGTGCTCGTACTTTGCAGAGATTAGATTCTTCCTATCCGCTCCAAGCCTTTTCTCTGGTTCTCTGGTGTCTGGGAGCAAAATGGTGGCGATCCAATTTAGTGCCATAAGAAACATGGAAGATTTGGCAAAGAATCTCGGCACCTCTGTTGATGACATTAGACGTTTTGTCGAAACTGCCGACCAAGGCCAGCTTTATGAAAGAAAGATGATTCCTAAAAAAGGCAGAAAAAGGCGAGGTCAATTCAGAACTGTCTACAAGGCACAGCAAGACTTAGGAGTCATTCAGAAAAATATCTCAACGGCAATAACCACACAGGTCACGTTTCCTGAATATGTTCAAGGGTTCGTCCACAAACGCTCAATTGTTACGAATGCTCGTATACACCTATCCCAGAAGTTACTATTACACGCAGATATAAAAGATTTTTTTGAATCAATAAAAACTCCTCAAGTTGTCGGATCGTTTGAATCTTTAGGGTGTCGGAAGGAGATAGCATCTGTCTTCTCTAAGCTTTGTACTTTGAACGGATTTTTACCTCAAGGCTCCAGTGCTAGTCCGGCCCTTGCGAATCTAGTTTGTAAACACCTTGATATTGATCTCAAAACGCTCGCTGACACCCATAAATGCAAATTCAGTAGATATGGGGATGATATTACCTTTTCAGGAGACTCTCTTCCGCCTACGGATCGCGTCGAGGCATTGTTGAACAAGCACGGTTACGAATTGCGAGATGGAAAGTGTCGCATCCAAAGACGTGGCCGGAGTCAATATGTGACGGGATTGACAACTTTCGACGACGAAAGGCCAAGAATTTCTCGCAGAATAAAGAAACGTCTGAGATTAGAGTTGTACTATGCTGAACGTTTTGGCCTTACTGACCATCTTGAGCGAGCCGACTGGCTCAAGTCTGAATATGCAAAAGTAAAACAAATGAATGGCTGGATCAGCTTCCTTTACTCTGTTGAGCCGAATAAGGCGGCGGCGTTTGATCGACAATGGAGGAGTATACTCTCAAAATGGGAGCCATGACCCGTACTTGGACGAATATGTAGGGCTCACTTCATTCGTTGCTGAGATATAGACACGGCCCGGCAATCCCCGTCGGGTCTACTACCTCCTCGGCCATATTCGGTTGGAAATAATCGCCCATAACAACTGGAGGCAGTTATGGATATCATCAGCGGCTTTATAGTAGCTGCGATAATTATTCTTAAGCCAACTACGGTGACGCAACACCAGAAGATGTGGCCCGCGCATTACTCAGGTACAGGCCGAAGAAAGAGCCAGAGTATTTTGACGAAGAAACCAACACACCGGAAAAAGAGTCAGAGTACTTTGACGAAGAGTAAAGAAGGAACGCCCCAGTAGAGAAGGACTATCCATGCTAAAAGTATCGCTCGGTCTACCCTTGTTTATCCTGCTCGTGGCGGGCTGCGCTGCTCGTCAGCCCGCCATTTCGGATATCCGGTCTGATGTCGTCAAAGTGCAGACCAGCCACAATATCTTGACCTCAGACCCCTCACCCCAGCAGATACGTGCCGAGGCACAGCGAGGGTGCCGAGAATACGGAAATGTCGTGTCTCACTCCCTCTCTACTCGCTGCATCCAAACAGACGATTTTGGCTACTGCATGCAGAGGGAGCATCTTTTTGCCTGTAAACCGCCCGACGCCCTTGATCCTACCATTCCCGACCCAACGTCCTAACCGTAGGGGTTTATTCAACCTTAGTATATAATTCCCTCCTTTTATTAAGGGAGAGGATTCTTCCTTGTGAAAAATTCGTCTGTGGTGAAATTATGAACCACTCTTACCTTGTTCCGAATCCTTTCAAAATCTAGTCGTTCCTGAGTCCCCGTCGTTTCCAGATACTTTAGATACTTTTGGACGATTACACAGGAATAATGAGCAACTGCCAGACCGCCTTCGGGACCGCTAGTTAGTTCGACGGTCGGCTGCTCCAGAAACCCCCTGCCGTCGCTGTTTGTAATGGACTGGACGCAGGAACTAACAATTTTCTGCCTGTTCTCAATATGTGGCTGGTGAAGCTGGCTCAGCCAGATATTGATACGTCGCGCCTTATTTGCTCTAAGCCTCTCGTACATGAGTCTACCGAATAAGCACTCATATACATCTTGGTCTGTTTGTGAAGTAAAAGAGTCTTTCTCTGCATAGCAGACATATGCTTCAAAAATTAAGCTACTTAAAGTTTCGATAAATTTTACGCGGACGTTTGGGTCGTCTTGAGAATAATTAAACTCTCCCGTTTGTAATCTATTCACTACGTCAGGGATCAACCGGATGTGTGGATCGTGGAGAAGATCCTGCCGCATTTCTTCTACTCTCTGCCTGATCAGTTCTGCGTCCTCAGCGACAACACATCCAACAAGAGCTTGGTTGTCTGATTTCTCTCCATTGAAACCCGCCTCGCTGACGAATATATCAACAGATTCCTCCTTCTTTATTTGAGAAGGCTCTGGCACTAATAAGTGCTTAACTGGAGAAGTATCTCCTCGCTGGAGTTGAGGTTGCTCCAGGGGCGTCTGATTGGCTAGGGGATTTTTGAATGCTTCTTGAATGTCTCTTGCGAGCTTGGCGAAGAGGGCTTCCCGCTCCCCCTCGTTCATATCGATAAGAGGCTTTGCTTCAGGGTTAACCGCTTGAAACTGATTGATAATTAGAGTTTCAGAGGAAGATTTTACTATGACGGGAAGAATGAATAGACCCCTGTTTTTTGCGGCGTCAAGAAGAAGAGGGAGTTCGTCTTTCGCTATGAAATCGGAGGCGTGAAAGTAAGCACTGAGCAGGAGCACGGCTGCTTGAGACGATTCAATCGCTTGCCTAATTTTTTCTCGCCAGCGGTCTCCAGTCCGAATTTGCGTATCATCCCACAGGGCTATAGTTCCATCTCGTTCAAGCGGTTTGAGATGGGCCTGGAGCGGCTTAAGCCACTCCTTGTCTTCGTGACTATAGCTAATAAATATTTTTGGTTGGGTTGCCATTATCAATTCGTTTCATTTGAAAGGTCTTTTCCTACGCCCCTATGATAGCCCTCCCTAAATAGGGCAATAACATACTTACGTAACCAAAAATGAATCAAAGCAGACTGCGTTCTTCAATGCGGCCTGTCTGCCTACTGGAGTGCCTGCATAATAAAGGGATGCCAATATCGCCCATTAAAACCAGGATGGGACGGATGTTCGATGCCATACGCAAGGCACGGTCCACCAGCATGCACTAACCACCGCGTCTCCTCATATTCTGCGCCCTCTATGCGCGGGCCTTCCTGTCCGTCAAGTGTCTGAATATTCCACCAGTTCGGCCTTCCCAGCACGATCATCACTTTAGGTTGATGGGTATCCAGTAGATGCTGAAACGCAGGTAGACTCTCATGCCACATTTCTGGAGTCGGTCTCGCGTATGGGCCAAATCCGACGCATTGTTGGATGTAATTATAGAAAGCTACTGAATACCAAAACGTTATTTTTTCGTCTAAAGTAGGAGTATGGTTGAGAAATACGATCTCAATCTTGGTCCAGAATGCCTGCCATCTTCCTTGAGCGTTCCCTGATATTATCTCCTCAACAGAGTCAGTAGTCAGGGTAGGCCAGTTGTCAATCGGCAGATTTTCGTCCCATTGATAATGCGACTCGCCAAGGACTAGAACGCGCCTCCTCCACATACTCTGCTGGTAATTCTTACCAATCCAGGGGAGGAACCCATACATCCCTTCGCCCATCAGAATCCTCCTTCTCTTTACTCGGTTGGCGGATCATAGTGTTGCCCGGAGCATGGATGAAACACGCCTATGAGAGCAGAGTATGTGGAAGGCAAAAACGTGGCAAGGCGGCTTGAAGGGTTAGTCAAGTATATTAGCGCCCTAGTTTGGGCAGCTTAGGGCGGCGGAATGCGGCCCCTCAGAATTAAATCACCCCGTCTTCTTTGAGCGCCTGAATCTCAGCCTCGGACAAGCCCAGCAGTTTGCCGTACACCAGGTCGTTATGCTCGCCCAGATTCGGACTCGGGGTTTCGTTGGGAGGCTGCTGGTCGTTGAATCGCCAGGGCGCACCGAGTACGGTGACAGGACCGGCGGTGGGATGATCGATATCCTTGAGGATGCCGCGCTCGCGCAGGTGGGGGTCGTTGAGGACTTCTTCGACGGTCTGGACCGCCCCACAGGTGATATCCGCCTCGCCACACAGGCGCATGATTTCGTGTTTTGGATGGCGTGTGGTCCAGGCGCTGACAATCTCATCCACCTCATCCGCGTGTTTGGAGCGGGCCCGGTTGGTCGCGAATTTTTCGTCCTGCGCAATATCCTCGCGTCCCATGAGGACACACAACGCCTGCCAGCGCTGATTGTCTGAGGTCAGCAGTAAAACATAACCGTCACTGGCGGGATAACAATTGTACGGGGAGAAGGCACGGTTCGGAGCCCGGTTACCAGCGCGTTCATAGCTGCCGCCTTGGGCACGGTAGGCTGAGATTTGAGCTGTCAGCGGTCCAATAGCTGATTCAAACAGCGAGGTTTCTACTTCGAGCCCCTCTCCGGTGCGGTCGCGCTGATGCAGGGCGGCCAGTATGCCGGCGGCAAAATGGATGCCTGCCATAATGTCCATAATCGGTGGCCCGGCCTTCATCGGTGGCCCGGCCGGATCGCCCGTTGTGCTCATGATGCCGGACAGGGCTTGAACAATGGAGTCAAACGCGGGGTAGGCGCTGTACGGGCCGGTCTTGCCATAGCCCGAGCTCGACGCGTAAATAATGCGCGGGTTGACACGCTTCAAGTCCTGATAGCCCAGCCCCAGCTTGTCCATGGTTCCGGCGGTAAAGTTCTCGACGACAATATCGGCGTGTGTCACAAACTGTTTGAACAGCGCTTTGCCGCGTTCGGATTTGAGATTGAGCGTGATGCCCTTTTTATTCGAGTTGAGCATCACAAAGGGATAACTCTGCTTTTCGGTGTCCGGAATGGGAAAAATACTGCGTGCGCGCTCACCGTAGGGACGCGGCTCGATCTTAATGACCTCGGCACCGAGCAGCCCCAGCACCTGGGCGGCATAGGGACCGTTAAAGACGTGGGTGAGATCAAGAACGCGGATATCGTCGAGTGCTCGCATAGACAGTCCCCTCATCAGCGGTCAGCTATCAGTCGAGGCAGGGAAAGGCAAGCAAGCGCGGGGGATTTTCTGAAAGGAGAAGAAAGGAGTACAAAGGGGAAGGAAAACACCCAGGAGGTGGACTATGCTCGATCTCATCATTAGCGGGGGAACCGTTGTGACGCCCCACACCACGGCGGAACTGGATGTAGGCATTACCGGGGAGCATATCGTTGCCGTGGGCCAACCAGGAACCCTGAATGCTTCTGCCGGACGGGTGATCGACGCAACGGGGAAAATCGTCCTGCCGGGCGGGATTGAGCCCCATGCGCATATCGGTATTCCCGTCCCGCCGGACTGGACCGGCCAGCCGGACGTGATGACCCAGCCGCCCGAAGCGGCCAGTCGGGCGGCCGCGTTCGGTGGGGTGACGACCATTATCGATTTTGCCGGCGACCTGTCCCGCAAGGCGCTGCGCGGAGAACGGCGTCGCCCGCTGCTTGAGGTGCTTGAGCGCCGCCGGGCCGTCTTTCGCGACCACTGCTACACGGACTTCGCCTTTCACTACATGCTTGCCGGGGAATGCGGCCATCAAGCCGCGGGCCAGATTGCCGAGGCCTTACAAGAGGGCGTGGGCAGCTTCAAGATTTTTACCACCACGGAGGTGCGTATCCCGTACGGACATCTGTGGGAGATTTTTGCCGAAGTGGCCAAACACGGCGGCATGATGGCCGTCCACGCGGAAGAGGACGAGATCGTGAACTACATGCTTGAGAAGCTCAAGCGCGAGGGCCGTGACCAAGCCTATAATATGCACCTCGTCCACAACAATCTGTCCGAAGACTTGGCTTTTCGTTCGATCATTCGTCTGGCCGAGCACACCGGCACCGGGGTGTATTTCGTCCATACCACGGCCAAGGAAGGTGTGCGCGCCATTGCCGAAGCACGCCAGTCCGGACAGCCCGTATACGGTGAGGCCCTGCATCACTATCTGCACTTCACCTGTGAAGATTATAAGAAGCCGGACGGCATGGCGGTTCATACCTATCCGGCGCTGAAATTCGCCGACGACCGAGATGCTCTGGTGGACGGGTTGCTCGACGGACGCCTGTGCACCACGGCCACGGACGAGTATACGACCTATAAAGGCCCCAAACTGTTCAGCGATCGTATCGAATCCATCTGCGGTGGGCATAACGGCATCGAGACGCGCATTCCGGTGGCGTTCACGAAATGTGTGGTCGAACGGGGGATGCCGCTCCAGCGCTTTGCCGCCATCATCGCCACCAACGCGGCCAAGATTCTGGGGCTGTATCCGCAAAAGGGTGCCATTCAGCCGGGCAGCGATGCGGACATTGTCCTGCTCGATCCTCAGTTGATCAAAACGCTGGCGGTAGAGGATTTGCACGCCGACTCTGACTACAGCATTTGGGAAGGGTTTACCTGCCAGGGCTATCCGGTGATGACGCTCTTGCGTGGCAAGGTGATTGTCGAAGACGGCAAGCTGGTCGGTCACTCGACGGACGGGCGCTGGCTGAAGCGCCGGGTTAGTGGGGATGTTTTGGCTCGGCCCGCACTGTGATGCTATTGTCCGTCTGACAGACCATGACTACGTGGGACCCGCCACAATACCAGCGCTTTCAAAAGGAACGCGCCCAGCCATCGGCCCATGCCTGACTTTTTGCGGCACCAGCATGTTCTATTATACAGGTGTATCTGAAGTATTTGAGACCTCTCGCACGAGGTCAATTTGTGAGAGTTTGTCTGAAGGAGGAAATCCCTAACTGGAAAAATAGAGCAATATCGGGGTATATACTCCAGAGTTCCTCGCGCGGTTTCATCGAAGCGAGGCTGGCTGCTCTGGGGATACGTGTTGGTAAAGATAAAAAAATTTTCTGCGGCATTGTACGTTCCAGCATTGTTGTCATTGGCCGTGCTTTCGCACCATCTCATTCGAACCTCCCGCTACGATCTTTCGACGTGGAAGGGAGGCGGGATGGGGATGTTTTCGACCCAGGACGATCACGACACACGCTTTGTATCGATTTGGCTGGAGACCGAAGCGGGTGAGTTTGTAGCCGCAAGGAAGAATATCGGGAAGCCCCTAGACCGCTATGTGGCCGAACCCACCGCCTCCAATTTGCAGGCCCTCTGCCGGCATCTTGGCGAGGTCGTCTGGATTGACGCAAGACAGAGCAAAACTCCTATTCACACCATCGAAAGCGCCGAGCCGGTTCCAGTGGCTATGGTTCAACGTGTGGCATCCGCCGCAGGTGAGCCCCTCACTACTCATCGTATTCGCGTGACTGGATTTAAGCTCGTTGTGGACGTAGCCAGCGGAGAGCTGCACCACCAAACTCTTGGAACCCTCAATTGCGCAGCGAGCGGTGATGGGCGCGGTTGATCGTCTTCGCAGCTACCCTGTGGTGAGGCAATTGACTGGCGCGACACCACGCGATTCTTTTACTGTCATCACCTCTCTCACCCTTGGTATTCTTGTCTTTCGCGGCTACCGGCACGACTATTTTGAAATTCCCTTTCAGTTGCTCTTTGTCGCATTCTTGCTTGTTCCCAGGCTCCGCACCCAGGCCCTATTCTGGTTTTTGATTGCCTGTTTCAGCGGCGCGGCCTTATGGCTCGACTGGCGGTCTGCCGACAACCACAAATACCTGCTGTTCTACTGGCTCGTGGCCGTCTTTCTCGTCTGCCAACAGGGCGAACAGGAGCGACCTCTTATGGTCAAAAAGGTCGCCCGCTATCTGCTGTGCTTCACCATGACGCTTGCCGTGGCGCAAAAATCTCTCTCGCCTGACTATTTGAGTGGTGATTTTTTTCAATTTGTCCTTATGACAGATGAACGCTTTAGCGCCATGGCTGCCCTATTCTGTGGCATTGCCCCTGAGGTGCTTGAAGCAAACCGGGTGCTATACCGCCAAGCCTCGGACCCGGTGAACCTGAACGCCACCTTTCCAGTCCTTTTCAGGAATGAAAAATTGGTATTGCTTGCCGGTGCCATGACGTGGCTCAACTACCTGATCGAGTCCGCCATTGCCGTGCTTGTTCTGCTTCCGCTGTCAGTCCGTCGGTCAATCATCATGCACCTGCTGTTAATCGGCTTTATCGCTGCCGTCTATGCTGTGGCTCCGGTCCTTGGCTTCGGCTGGCTGCTGATTATTTGGGGCTATTGTCTCGCGCCCAACGAACTTGTCGCACTCCGCCTCAGTTATATTGCCTTATTTTTGCTCCTGTGTGTGTATGAAGCCCCGTGGTTGAGCTTGTTGGTGTGAAACTCTCTCCTTCAGTGTTTTTATGGCTACGTGGGACCCGCAACAATATCAGCGCTTTCAAAAGGAACGCGCCCAGCCGTTTTTCGATTTAGTGAATCGTCTGCCGGATGGCGAGGTGACAACGGCCGCCGATTTGGGCTGCGGACCGGGTACGCTCACGGCGACACTGACCGAACGCTGGCCCCACGCAACCGTGTGGGGGGTAGACAATTCGCCCCAGATGTTGACCAAGGCCAGGGCGCAGCCGGCTCAGCCACGGCTGCATTTTGTGGAAGCGGATCTTGCCGAATGGTCCCCGCCACAACGGCTGGACCGCATCATCTCGAACGCGGCTCTGCACTGGGTGCCCGAGCATCAGGCCGTTTTACAACGACTGGTCGGCCTGTTGACTCCACACGGCGTGCTGGCGGTACAGATGCCGAACAATCATGCGGAGGCCGCCCACCGGATTCTGCGTGAGTCAACGCGGCAAGAGCCGTGGGTGTCGCTGCTGGCCGGCTCGGAGGAGCGTTTCACGATACAGACCCCCCGCTGGTATGCCCACACGCTTTACAGTCTCGGGTGTACAGTCCAGGTGTGGGAGACGATTTATTACCACCTCCTGCCCGGTGAGAACGCGGTCCTGGAATGGATGAAAGGCACGGCCCTGCGACCGACGCTTGAGCGCTTGGGCCAGCGCCTCGGTCAGGGCGGGCAGACCGCATTTCTGGACATGTACGGCCAGAAGCTCGCCCAGGCGTATCCGGCCGGCCAGAACGGGACGCTGTTTCCTTTTCGTCGGTTGTTCTTTGTTGCGCAGCGCGATGAGCCCTGATAACACTCCGGGCCACCCTGCCGCTCACGGAGTCGGCTGAGTCCAGCAGAGCCAACGAGAGGGCAATCCACCACCAGCGGTGCTGAGAGAGTATTGTGTCAGACAGTACGCACAAACGCGCGATCTTCATTCTGGCTGGGGCGGTGTTTGCCACCATGCTGGGAAACGGCATGGTGATGCCCTTCATTCCCGTGTATGTCGCACAATTCGGCCTGGGCGGCCTGGGGGCGGGCTTGCTGTTCAGCGTCCATGCGGCAACCCGAACCGTGTTGCTGCCCTTCATCGGACGCGCGTCCGACCGCTGGGGCAGGCGTGGCTTTCTGCTGGTCGGGGTGCTGTTCTACGCCTTGGCCTCCCTGGCCTATCCCCTGGCCGACCGGGTCGCGGCCTTTGTCGGCATTATGGCGGTCCACGGCATGGGCATGGCCATCGTTCATCTGGTTTCCATGGCCTATGTCGGCGACTTGGCACCCCGGGGTGAGGAGGGCCGCTATAGCGGCTATATGAATACCGCCCTCCTGGGTGGAATTGCCAGCGGACCTGTTTTGGGAGGAGTCATCCGCGACCTCTCTTCCATGTCGGTCAATTTTCTGGTGATGAGCATCCTGAGCGGGGTATCCCTTTTCTTGCTGGCGGTCCTGCTGCCTCCCGTCGAATCAATCCGGACCGGACCGAAAACCCCCAAGCCAGCTTCTACCACGCCCTGGCAATTACTCTCCTGCCGTCCGGTCGTCGGGGTGGCGAGCTTTCGTCTCGCCTATGCGTGTACGAATGCCTTGATCTGGATATTCCTGCCGGTCCTGGCCGCCCGGCTGTGGACCTTATCCACGACGCAGATCGGGGTGTTAATCTCCGTCAATGTGATGGTCAGCACTGTGCTGCAAGCCCCCTGCGGCCGGCTGGCCGACCGGAAGCGAAAGGCCGTGCTGATTGCTCTGGGTGGGGTCGGCAGCGCGCTGGCCCTGGCGGCCGTTCCGTTTGCGACCGTGTTCTGGCAGGTGCTGGCCCTCAACGTCTGTATAGGTGCCTGTTACGGCTTGGCCTTCCCGGCCCATACCGCGGTCGGCATGGAGAACGCCGGTCCATACGGCATGGCCACCGTCATGAGCCTGCTCATGATGGCGCACAGTGCCGGCATGATGGTTGGGCCGCTGCTGTTCGGCGCAATTGCGGATCAACTGAGTCTGGCCTGGGCGTTCTGGGCCGGGGGGTTGATCAACCTCGGCCTGATAATCGCATGTTGGCTGTTGCTGGTCGGAGCGCCGAGCAAACGACAAGTCGAACCGCTCCGACCCGTGAACAGCGACCCTATTGAAGCGGACTAAAAGAACTTGATGACGCTGCGGGCCACTCCACCGCCTGTTTTCAGTAGATCGTAGGCTTCGTTGACCTGTTCGAGCGAAAACGTCTTAGAGACCAACTCGTCGATCTTGATCTTTTTATCCATATACATATCGAGCAGGCGGGGCATGTCCACGCGGGGACGGGTCGAACCGTAATATGAGCCCTGAATGCGCTTTTCCATCAGACAAAAAATGTTCGGGTTGATCGAAATACGCGAACCGTCGGGCGATACGCCGACCACCGTACATACGCCCCCGCGGCCCGTCATCTTGAACGCCAGTTCGATCGTCTTGGCCGTACTGATAACCTCAAAGGCATAGTCGGCACCGCGCCCGCCGGTCAGTTCCATAACCGCCTTGAAGGCGTCGTCTTGGCCGGGGTTGATGGTATGGGTCGCGCCAAAGGTCTTGGCAAACTCCAGTTTCGAGTCGAGCAGATCGACCGCAATAACCTGCCGCGCTCCTGCCAGGGCACAGCCCTGAATGACGTTGAGGCCCACGCCGCCACAGCCAATAACCACCGTGGAGGAGCCGGGCTGAACGTTGGCGGTGTTGATTGCCGCACCAACCCCGGTCATGGTTCCACAGCCCACAAAACACGCCCGGTCGAGCGGAATATCTTCCCGGATTTTGATGGCGCAGCTCTCATGGACAACGGCCTCTTCCGCGAACGAGGCCGTGTACGCAAAGTGGAAAACCTCCTCATTGTTCTTGCGTAGGCGCGTTGTCCCGTCTAGGAGCGTGCCGAGTGCTCTGGGCCGGGTTTCACACAGATGCGGTTGCCCCTGGGTACAATAGTGGCAGGTGCCACAGACCGGGTTGAAAGACAGCACGACATGGTCGCCCTCTTTGACCGAGGTCACGCCGGCGCCAACCTCGGCCACCACCCCGGCGCCCTCATGACCCAGAACCATGGGCAGCGGCATCCGCATATCGCCAGTCATGACGTGCAAATCACTATGACAGGCACCGTTGGCCGCCACCTTGACCTTGACCTCTCCGGCTTTTGGCGGGTCGATGTGTAAATCTTCAATCACGAGTGGTTTGTTCGGCTCATATAACACCGCAGCTTTCATGACTTTTTCCTCCTGTTAATAAAATACTCCGTTGGACATCGGAATGATAAACGGCTCGGGGAGCGCTGTCCAGAAAGCCGCACTGAGTTCGCTGCCCTGTTTCCACGAGGAGTTAAGCTAAGGAGGTGTGCGGGCCTTCCATTCTCCCGAGAAAAAATGAATAACCCTGGTATGAAATTCCATCGAAGTCGGCGTGGAGGAGTGCTGTCTTGGGTTGTGTTGCTGTGCGCCGCTACGCTGCTGCCGTCTATCGTGCTCGCCCAGCCGCAGCACACGCTCGAAGATATTACCGTCACCGCCCGCAAGCAGGAGCAACGCGCCTTTGACGTGCCGCTGTCATTGTCCGTGCTCCAGGGCGAGGGGCTCGACCGGTTGCGCTCGTCGGGTATGGACGTGCGTTTTCTGAACAACCGTGTGCCCAGCCTGCAAGCCGAGTCGTCCTTTGGGCGCTTCTTTCCCCGATTCTATATCCGCGGCTTGGGCAATACCGACTTTGATATGAATGCCTCCCAGCCGGTCTCGGTGATGTACGACGGGATTGTGTTGGAAAACTCCCAACTCAAGAGTACCCCGGTTTTTGATATCGAGCGTATCGAGGTGTTGCGCGGACCGCAGGGCACGCTCTTTGGGCGCAACACCACCGCCGGCGTTATCAAGATCGAGTCTGCCCGTCCGACCTGGGACTGGGAGGGCTATGGCCGGCTGTCTTATGGACGATTCAACAGCGTGAATTTCGAGGGAGCGCTGTCCGGGCCGCTGATCCCGTCCGTCCTGGCGGCGCGGGCCTCGGTGCTGGTCCAGCGTCGGAGCGACTGGGTAGACAACACCCACACTGACGAGGACAACGCCTTGGGTGGCTATCGCGATGTGGCCGGGCGGCTTCAGTTTTTATTGACGCCGACCGAGAATCTGTCCGGCCGGTTCAAGGTGCATATTCGCGACTTCGGCGGCACGCCCCGCCTCTTCCGGGCGAATGTGCTTAAGCCGGGCCATGCCGACTTGGTTGCGGGCTTCCGACGCGACAAAATCGCCCATGACGCTGACAGTGACGCGGGGGTGAGCGGCCACGGCTTCGCTTCTGAGTTGCACTACACGCTTGGGCCTGTCCGGTTGATCTCGCTGACTGGTGGGGAATGGCTCGACAGCTTCGCAAGAGGCGATATTGACGGTGGCTATGGTGCGGTCTGGAGTCCGCCCAGCGGGCCGGGCCTGATTCCATTTCCGGCGGAGACTGAGGACGGGATATCGGCTCTGCGTCAATTAAGCCAGGAGGTTCGTCTGGAACACACGGCCTGGCAGCGCCTGGACTGGCGGGTGGGTGTCTTCTATTTCCACGAGGAGCTCGACATGTTCGGCCTCAACTACGACACCCTGGCGGGGAATGTCGTGAATGGCCGTATCCGCCATGAGCAACGGACAGAGGCGTGGGCCGTGTTCGCCGGGGCGACGCTGAGCATCACCGACAATCTCGAAGTCGCCGCCGGTGTGCGCGTCTCTGAGGACGACAAGGAATACCGTATCGAACGTCTGCAGTCACCCATCGGTGCCGGTCCGCTTGGCCCGCTCCGCAAGGCTCCTCGCGACCTGGTGCCGAGTTGGGACCTGAGCCTGCGCTACCAGCTACGGCCCGGTATACAGCCTTACGTCCGCGTGGCCAGCAGCTTCCGCGCGCCCAGCATTCAGGGCCGGTTGCTGTTCAGCGACGAGGTGACTGTGGCCGACACCGAGGACATCATCTCGGTCGAGGTCGGCCTGAAGATGCGTCTGTGGCAGCAGCGGCTCCACTTTGATCTGGCGGCCTATCATTTCTGGATGAACGATCAACAACTGACCGCGGTCGGCGGCGATGCCAATGTCGCCCGCCTCGTGAATGCCGACCGCACCATCGGACGAGGGGTTGAGGCTGAGCTGGCGCTGGTCCTGGCCCGTGGCCTGCGCTTTACCGCCGGCGCAAGTTACAATTATACGCGGCTTGACGACTCGGGTCTGTTCATCCCCCCGTGTGGTGCGGACTGCACCGTCCTGGACCCGCCCGGACCGGTTCCCGGTACAGTATCGATTGATGGCAACCGGCTGTACCAGGCACCACGCTGGATTGTCAATTTCAGTCTGGACTATACCCGCGTGCTGGCCGGTGGATCGACCCTGATAGCGTCCACCGATTGGGCCTACCGGAGCCGTATTAACTTTTTTCTGTACGATTCGCGAGAATTCCGTGACGACCACCGGCTTGAGGGCGGGGCACGCGTGGCCTGGGTCTCGCCCTCCGGTGTCCTGGAAGTTGCGGCCTTTGGTCGTAATATTCTGAACGATACCTCTCCCGCCGGCGGCATCGACTTCAACAACCTGACCGCCTACATCAACCAACCGTCCTACTGGGGTGTTGAAGGGGTCGTGCGTTTCTGACAACAGGGGTGACTCAGGCCGGAGCTGAGCCACCGTGAGGAAGAAGATGCCACCGTGCGATGCCACCCGACCCCTCGCGTCACTGCTTGTCGGACTATTGGTGACAGACCGCGCGCGTCGGCTTGGCGGCTGGGTCGTAGTGCTGTGGGCCGGGCTGCTGCCGTCTCTCGTACTCGCTCAGCCGCAGCACGCGCTCGATGATATTACGGTCACCGCCCGCAAGCAGGAACAACGCGCCTTTGACGTGCCGTTGTCGCTGTCTGTGCTCCAGGGCGAGGGGCTTGACCGGCTACGCGCCTCGGGCATGGACATGCGTTTTCTGACCAACCGGACGCCCAGCCTCCAAGTCATGTCGGGTTTCGGACGCATCTATCCATATTTCTTTATCCGTGGTCTGGGCAATACGGACTTCGACATGAATGCCTCCCAGCCCGTGTCGATCATGCACGACGGCATTGTGCTGGAAAATCCGTGGCTCAAGGGTCATCCCATCTTTGATGTCGAGCGGGTCGAGGTGCTGCGCGGTCCACAGGGCACGCTGTTTGGGCGGAATACGCCGGCCGGCATCGTGAAGGTCGAATCGGCCCGTCCAACCTGGGAGTGGGAAGGCTACGGCCGGTTGTCCTATGGACGGTTCGACAGCGTGAATTTTGAGGGGGCGCTGTCCGGTCCGCTCATCCCGTCTGTCCTGGCGGCGCGCGCCTCTCTGTTGGTGCAGCGCCGGAGCGACTGGATAGACAATACCTATACCGGCAAGACCTATACCCGCGAGAACAAGGCCCTGGGTGGCTACGATGATATTGCCGGGCGCGTCCAGTTTGTGTGGACACCGGTAGAGAATTTTTCCGGGCGGTTCAAGGTTCATGTCCGGGACTTTGACAGCAATGCCCGGGTCTTCCGGGCGAATATATTCAGGTCGGGCCGTACTGGCTTACGCCCAGGGCTACGGCGCGACAAAACTGCTCAGGACGCTGGCAATCCGCAGTACCTGGCGAGCCACGGCTTTGCCACCGAGCTGCGCTATACGCTGGGTGAGTTCCGCCTGATCTCGCTGACCGGTGGAGATTGGCTGGACGGCAGATCGCGTGGCGACGTGGACGGTGGCTTTGGCGCGGTCTGGAGTCCGCCCAGCGGGCCGGGTCTGATTCCGTTTCCAACAGAGACGGCCGACGGCCTCTCGGCTCTGCGCCAGTTGAGCCAGGAATTCCGCCTGGAACACACGGCCTGGCAGCGCCTGGACTGGCGGGTGGGCTTCTTTTACTTCCACGAGGAACTCGACATCGAGGGTTTCAGCTATGACACCTTGGCCGGGAGCGTACTGAACGGCCGCATCCGCCAGGATCAACGCACCGAAGCCTGGGCCGTGTTTGCCGCCGCCACCTTTACCCTGACCGAGAACATCGAAATCGCCGCGGGCGTGCGCGTCTCCGAGGATGACAAGGAGTACGCGAGCGAGCGTCTTCAGTCGCCCATCGGTGCCGGTCCGCTCGGTCCAATCCGTAGGGCTCCTCGTGATCTGGTGCCGAGCTGGGACCTGAGCCTGCGTTATCAGGTGGTGCCAGGCGTTCAGCCCTATGTGCGGGTGGCCAGCAGCTTCCGCGCCCCCAGCATTCAGGGTCGGTTGTTGTTCGGCGATGAGGTGACCGTGGCTGACACCGAGGACATCATCTCGGTCGAGGTTGGTTTGAAGCTGCGTGTGTGGCAACATCGTGTCCATCTGGATCTGGCGGCCTATCATTTCTGGATGCACGACCAACAACTCACCGCAGGGAGCGGCGTGGACAACGCCAACCGCCTGTTGAACGCCGACCGTACCATTGGACGGGGCATTGAGGTGGAGGGGGCAGTGGCCCTGGGCTATGGGCTGCGCCTGACGGCCGGCCTGAGTTATAACTACACCCGGCTCGACGATACCGGCCTGTTTGTTCAGCCGTGTGGCTCGGACTGCACGGTCCTTGACCCGTCCGGCCCGGTTCTGGGTACAGTCTCCATTGACGGCAACCGTCTGCCTCAAGCCCCCCGCTGGATCGCCAATCTGAACCTGAGCTATACACGCGTATTACCCAACGGCGCAGCCTTGATCCTGGCGACCGATTGGGCGTATCGTAGCCGCATCAACTTTTTTCTGTACGAGTCCCGCGAGTTCCGCGACAATCATCTGCTTGAGGGCGGCCTACGCCTGTCCTGGCTGTCGGCCTCAGGTCGTCTGGAAGTGGCTGCCTTTGGCCGTAACATCCTGAACAATGTCTCGCCCACCGGCGGTCTCGACTTCAACAATCTGGCCGGCTTCGTCAACGAGCCGCCGGTGTGGGGCATTGAGGCGGCAGTGCGCTTGTGACAGGCGGTTCGGCCCGGCGTTTGCGGTGTTGCCAAACGGTCCGGGCTCAGGCAAAACGGAGCATATCTTACGGGAGGAAAAAGGAGGCAAAGCATGATTGCATTGGTTGCAAAGCTGACGGTTCGCGAAGGCAAGGAGCAGGATTTTATTGATGCCATGAAGGATGTCGTCCCGGCGGTGCGTGATGAGCCCGGCAACAGCGCCTATGTGATGAACCGTTCAAAAGAGAATCCGAGCATGTTCGTGTTCTACGAAGAGTATACGGATCAGGCCGCTTTTGATGCCCATCGCAAGCATCTGGGTGAACTCGGGGTGGACTTGAGGGCCATCCTCGCTGGCGCGCCAGCGCTCGAATTCTACGAGAAGATCTACTAGGGCGCATTCTCCGTTGAAGTAGCCTATCTATTGAAGGGGGACACGGCATATCGTGTCCCTCTTTTCGTTTGCGCGTATGAGAATGCTTGCGTAGTGTTGAGGTGAAAGACCACACTCAGAACGAGGCCCCTCATGATGCTCGAAATTGATCCGAAGGCCAAACAAGGCGTCCAACTTGGTCCGGTGACGGTGACCGCCGAGGATATTCAATCCTTTGCCGAGGCGATGGGCGATCTGAACCCGCTGTATACGGACGTTGAGGCGGCGCGTGCCGCCGGCTACCCGGACGTTATTGCCCCCCCGATGTTTTGTATGCGGATGCGCGGCGGCAGAATGCTGCCCGAGGTCCCACTCCCGTCCGGCTTCATGAGCCTGAACGCGGGACAGGAAATCGAGTTCCACGACGAGATTATCGCCGGGCAAACGTATACCATTACCTCGCGTGTGGCCGATGTGTATGAAAAAACAGGTCGGAGCGGTCCCATGGAGATCATTGTTCGGGAGTCAACGATTACGGATACCGAGGGGCGGACTATCGTGACGATCCGCGAGCGCCAAATCGTGCGCTCCCCGGAAAAGAAAATCTAGGCCAACAAGTACGGACCAATGCGTATCAGTCTGGATCCCTGGGGGGGCGATTACGGCAGCCAGATTTCGACACCGCAGGCGGTCGATGAAGAACACCCCTCCGCCCAAGTAACAGGTCAGCAGGTTGAGGCCGGTCCGTGGCAACCCCGGACGCCTAGCCCTGAGCAGATGCCGAACATGACTGCGGTGATTGACGGGGTTATGCGGGTCGATGCGCCTGCGATCCTGAGTGACGAAGACACGCGCTTCCTGGCCCTGTTCGGATCGTATGCAGCCGGGGCGGTCGTTATCGATCGGCGGCGCGTTGAGATTATCGAGGAACAGCTCGACCGTCTGTTTATTGTTGGCGGGGGGCAATCCGGACAGGATGTGCCGGTGGCGGCAGGGACAGGCAGCAAGATTAAAATGCACTACCGGAGCATGAGCGTGCCGGACCTCACCCCGGACTCCTTACGTGAAAGCCTCATGGCCGCAATGCGACAGGCCGAGGTCGATGTGGCCCGCAAGCTGTCCGGGAATGAACGGCTCATCCTTGCGGACGGGAATCTGACCTTTTTAAGCGATAGCTCCTCAGTCGTTGGGGTCATTAAAACGATTCAACGGATGTATCTTGCACCCAAAGAGGCAAAAATTCTCGAACAGCTTCAGCCGGGCGAACGAACACCGCTGTTTCAATTCTCCGGCAGCAGCAAACGAAAGAGTTTTGAGGTGTTCACCTGCTATCTGCGTTTGGCGAATCCGCGACCGATTGAGCATCCATTTACCGGACTGGTGCGCTTGGAGGTTAAAATTGGACTCGGTATTCAGCAGGCGGTCAGACTGTTGGACCAAGCCGCCCATGCTGTTTCGGCTCTGGCCTCCCGTGCGCCCAAAGATCCCCGCGCGCCCCAGAATTTGATTCCCATCGGTGGACTGGAGCGACGGCTGCGGCACCGCCTAGGGGACCCCAAGCTGGTCCGGCGGTGTATTGAGAAAGCCCTCCTGAACCAGGTATAGCCAAACAAAAAGGAGAACGTATGGGTATGGGGAGAGTCATCGGCACGCAGGACGCCACCCCGCTCGAATTCTGGGTGTGGCTCGAAGCAGGCGAAGCGATCCAGGTTGATGATGCTATCGTGGTCGAGACCGACTCGCCAAACGGCCCACTGAAATTGTTCGGCATGGTCGATATTGTCCGAGCCCGTCATCAGGGCTCGACGTTTGACTCCGACGTGGTTGAGGCGGAACGTGGTCTGCCCGTTGAACTCTCTATCGCCGCACACGTCAAAGTGACCCGCTTGATACCGGAATATTATTATCCGCCGATGCCGGGAGACCCGGTCCGTACAGTCGAGGATGAAGAGTTCGCGCAAGCCCTTTTTATGGACAAAATGGAGCGCAAGTTCCCGATTGGCCTGTCTCTGTCCGGCAAGGAAGTCGTATACGGCAACCTCGATTTTCTGAACGGTCGCAAGGGCGCGCATATGAATATCAGCGGCGTGTCCGGTATCGCGACCAAGACGACCTATTCCACCTTTCTGCTCCACAGTCTGCTGCACTGTGGGCATCTGACCGATACGAAAAACACCCACGCCATTATCTTCAATGTCAAAGGCGAGGACTTGCTGTTCCTGGACAAGGCCAGTAACGTCATGGACGTTGAAAACGAGGCCCTCTATGCGCAACTGGGCCTGCCGGCGGAGCCGTTTGATTCGGTTCAATTCTATGTCCCGCCCACGGAGAGTGCGCGTGGACCGATCATGCCCAAGGTCAGCTCCCGTAAGGCGGATGAGGTCACGCCCTATTTTTGGACAGTCCGGGATTTCTGCCGCCAGCGCTTGCTGCGCTACCTGTTTTCTGAAGGCGGGGAAGACGCCTCCTTGCTGTCAGCTCTGACCTATCAGGTCGAGCGCAAACTCCTTGAAGCGGCCGAAGACGCCGAGAAAGACGGTCCGGGGCCGGGTGTGTTGCTGCCACTTGACAAAGAAGATGAAAGCAAAGGGGAGGGAAGCGCAGCTGCTTTGACCGAAGTCCGCGATTTTCCGACCCTCCTCCGAGCGATGGAGGCCATTGCCAGCAATACCAATCATTCGCCAGGCACGGTCGGCGCGTTTATGCGCCGTTTGTACAGCGCAGAAGACAAGGTCTCGTATCTTATCCGTGACCCCGCGGATTCCGACGCGGCCCGGCACGCGATCAACTGGCGCAACAAGCAGGTGACCGTGGTCAGCCTGAGCGGACTATACGAGGTGGGCAAGAGCTTCGTGGTGGGCTCGGTCTTGCAACAGATTCAGGAAGAAAAAGAAGCGACCGGGTCGGCGGAACCCCTGTGTTTTATCGTTGTGGACGAGCTGAACCGCTACGCGCCCCGTGACGGCTGGTCTCCGATTCGAGAACGGCTGCTTGAGATTGCCGAGCGGGGGCGGTCCAGCGGAACGATTCTGATTGGTGCGCAGCAAACCGCGTCCGAAGTGGAGCGGCGGATTGTTGCCAATCCCGCGTTTCGGATCGTTGGCCGGCTGGATGCCGCTGAAGCCGAACGTGCCGAATATGGCTTTTTGCCACCAACCTTGCGCAAGCGGGCCGCTATTTTAACGTCCGGGCGGATGATCGTGTCTCAACCCGACATTCCCACTCCGGTCCCGATTCTATTCCCCATGCCGGCCTGGGCGACCCGGGCGGACGAACAGAAATTGCCGCCACCCGCTTTGAAGCTGTCTCGAGTCCGAGAAAGCGAGTATTAAGAATACGGGCATGAGGTTTCTTCACACCTCGGACTGGCACGTAGGCCGGACTATTCGCAATCGCTCGCGGATAGATGAGCACCGGGCGGTGTTTGCCGAGATCGTTGATATTGCCAGGCGCGAGCACGTTGATGCTGTCCTGGTGACCGGGGACGTCTTTCACGAGCGACGCCCGCCGCTCGCTGCCGAGGAACTGGTGGCGCAGACCCTGGCGCAACTCGCCCGTGACAATATCGTCTCTGTCGTTATTCCTGGCAATCACGATGATGCCGCCCGTCTGCGTACCCTGAAGCCGCTCGGTGATTTGCTCCAGGTGCATATGATGACAGATATGAGTGAAGCCCCGCCGGACCTCATCGTTTCCATTCCCCAGCGAACCGGAGGGGAGCGAGCGCTGGTGAGTTGTCTACCCTATCTACATCCCCACCGCGTCCTGACTGCGGCCGAAGGAACCGACAAAAGCGAGAACGAACGTCTGAGTGTGTATCAGAGCATGGTGCAGGACTATCTCCGTGCCCTGGAAGAGTCGATGCTGCAAATGGACCCCGATGCGGTGTCCATCCTGCTCGCCCACGCCCATGTTTCCGGGACGGAGTTTGGAGGAGGCGAATGGCGCTCGAGCGTCTTTCCTGTCGATCCGGGGATATTCCCCAGCCAGGTACACTATGTGGCCCTGGGGCATATGCATCGGCCTCAAAAAGTGTCCGGGACACGGGCGCAGGCACGTTATGCTGGATCGATCCTGCAAATGGATTTCGGCGAGCGGGACCAACAAAAAAGCGTGTATCTGATTGAGGCGCATCCGGGGAAACCGGCGGAAATCTCGCCCATTGCGCTGACCGCGGGGAAATCGCTGCTGCGCCGGACGGGAACAGCCGAAGAGATCCTGTCGCAGGTGCAAGAGTTCACCAATGCGTGGGTTGAGATTGTCTTAGAGCCGGAAGGCCAAACGTCTGAGTTAATCGAGCAAATCCGGGCGTTGCCGGACGTAGTCTCGCTCCGGTTTGAAGAGACGCAGGCGAACGATTCCCTCAGCGAAACGGTCCATAATCCAAAGGAGCGACCCGCAGCGGAGCTTTTCACCGACTATTACAAGTCAAAACGCGGCGCGGAGCCCGAGTCTCAGCTTGTCGCCCTGTTTGAGCGGCTGTATCAGGAGGTCAGCACCGCGCGGGACGAACCCGTATAAGTGAATGCCAACCCCCAGACCCGAACTCCCAGTTCCCTATTAACGCCATGCGCCCGCAAAAACTCAGTCTCAAGAATTTCATGCCCTTTCGGGTGACAGGCGATCAGGTCCACGAAGTCGACTTTACGCAACTCGATCTGTTCTCCATTACCGGCCCAATGGCCAGCGGCAAGTCCGCCCTCATCGATGCCATGGTCTGGTGTCTGTACGGCCGCACCGCACGCTATGGAGCGGATTCAAAAGGCGTGATCTCGACCGGTGAGCAGACGTGTGAGGTCGCGCTCGACTTCACGCTCGGAACGCGTTGGTTTCGAGCGGTAAGACGGACGGGGAAGATTACGGACTCCGGTCTCAGCGAACGCGAGGGGGAAGAGTGGATACAGGATATATCCGGGTCCGCGCGGCTCACCAATCGGATTGAAGACCTCCTGGGCCTCGATTTTGACAGTTTCACCAAAACCGTCATCCTCCCCCAAGGCCGGTATGCCGAGTTTCTCACCAGCGAACCAAAAAAACGACGTGAGTTGCTGGCGAAAGTACTGGAGCTTGGCGTATACGCCCGGGTGGCCGACCGGGCCAAACTGGTGGCAGGGCAGGCGAAAACCAGGGCGGAAACGCTGCGTGAAACCCTGACCCAATACGCTGGTCTGAGTCAGGAGCATATTGCGCTTCAGAAAGATGAGCTGTCCAAACTCGACCAACGTATTGAACAGGTTTCTCAGCAAGAGAAACTTTTGCAAAGTGTGGCCCAACAGGTCGATCACGTAGCCAGCTTGCGGAGTCGTATGGCCGAGCTTCAGGAGGAAGTGCAGAATCGGAATCAGGAGAAAGAACTGGCGCAAAAGAAGACTGATGAGGCGACCGTCCAGGTTGCCAGCCTGACAGATGAATTGGCAAAGATTGGTCAGGAGCGAGAATCGCTAGGATACGACACGGCGAGGCACGAAGTTGTCAAACGTGCAGTTGCCCATCTCAAGGAATGGGTGGTTGCCCGAAAGGAGGCCGAACAGAAAAACGCTGAACAGACTCGTGTTCAAGAGGAAGTTGAGGCGCTTGCCCAAAAGATCGAGTCTCACACGCGGCAGGTCGAGCAAACGCGGTCTCAACATCAGGACTACACCGCCAGGTTTGAGCAGCTTGTTGCCGAAGCCGGTGACGTGACCACACTGACGGAAAAGTTTAGCGCGGCAAAGCGCTGGAAAGAACTGCAACAGGAACAACAGCAACTGACCGCTCGGATAGAGGCTCTGCGCCAGGGCCACACCGCGACCCAACACCGTCTGGATGACCTGAAACAACAGGAAACGAGCTGTGAGCAGACTGTCCGAGAACTCAAAGACAAGCTCGAAGGAGCAAAAGAAGATGAGCGGCAGAAGCGCCAGTTAATGGCTGAAGCCGAACGCCTGGGCCGAGAATTGCAAGAGGCGGCTGAGGCGGAAGAACGAGTCAGGGCTGAAATTGAGACTGCCCGTGCTGAGCTGACCAGGGCCGAACACGTCGCCCATCAGGCTCAGCAGGAGTTCGCTCAAGCCGAAGAGCAGGAACAAGCGGCCCGCACCACACTTGAAGACAATCAGCGCCAACACGAAGCCGCACATCTACGGGAGACGCTTCACGTCGGTGAGGCTTGTCCTGTGTGTCAGACAACTGTCAGCGAAATTCCTGCTGCCCAAGAAGCGGGGCACGATCTGAAGGAACTTCAGACTCAGGTGGAACGGGCAGCGCGGGCCGCTCAACAAAAACGCACGGAAGCGCAAAAAGCCGATACCGAGGTTACGGCTCTTCAGGTGAGGCTCGACACTGCGAAATCGGAACTTGGAGAACGCGAACGCCTCAAGCAAGAAGTCCAAGCTCGATTCGTGGCAAGTTTTCCCGGCTATGCGTCTCCTTCTAAAGCTCTTCAGGCTGGCCAGACTCAGCAAGAAGAACTGAGCGCAACGCTTAAAGTCATAGGGGCTCAGGTCGTATCCGCCGAGCAGGAAAAAACGAGACTATCGGGTCAACGTGAAGATGCGCAACAAGAAGCCGCAACGCTGGGTGGAGAGGTGCGCGGAACAACCGAAAGGCTGGAGGCCGATACTCACGAGTTGGAAGTGATTGGACGTGAGATTGCTGCATTTCTCGCCACGCATGAAGACCCTGAACAGAGCGTGGAACAACGCCGGACTACGGTGATGCAGGCTGAGCAACGGATGAAGGAAGCGGAGAAAGCCTTACGTCAACTCGAATCGAGGCTCAACTCATTGAATACAGCCCGGGTCCAAAAAGATGGCGACCTCAAATTGCTCGCCGCGGAGTACAAAGGCGCATTGCTCCGAGCCGAGCGCGAAGCGCAGGCCGGGCGCGTCTGCCTTGGTTTGGCGGAAGACGCAGTGTTGCCACAGACCGAAGACGTAGAAAGTGAACTCAACGTGCTGTCGGACAAGCAAACCCTCTATGCAGACTTGTCGCAGCGTGAAGAGAAGGCACGGGCGAGGCGAGAGCTGGCGGAACGCCAAGCCACCGAGTCACAAGCCGACCTTCAAGTCCGAACACAAATGCAGGAAGAGTCACACAAGAAGCAGCAACAGGCATCCAACACGATTGCACAGGAGAGTGAAAAGCTTCGTGGGCTGATCGAACAACACAACCTCACTGATGCTGGCGAGGACGGAGAGCATGTCAGATCGCAACTTGAAACGGTCCGTGGACAGATGATGTCTCTCCAGGAACATCGCGGGCGTTTAGAGGCGGAACATGCCGAAGCCGAACGGCGTTGGCAGGAGAAAGAGCAAGAGGAGGAAAAGCTGCACGCCGCACAGAGTGAAGAACGTCTGGCCTCGGACCTGCGTAAGCTCCTGGGTTCGGAATTTACTGACTTCCTCTCGCGCGGAGCCATAGAAGCCCTGATGCGCGATGCATCCGCTCACCTGCAACGCCTCACCCACGGGCGATATGTGTTTGATATTGCGTATCGAGGACGGGCGATCACGCTCCAAATTGTTGACCATGAAGATCAACGTCGTGCCCGGCCCACCCATTCGCTGTCGGGCGGAGAAACGTTTCTGGCCTCGCTTGCCATTGCGCTCGCGCTGTCGCAAGGGTTTCGGACCGTGGCGACCGGTCGGGCGGTACAGACCTCAACCGAATGCCTGATTTTGGATGAAGGATTCGGCACGCTGGATCGGGAAGGCGTACAGATGGTCACGGAGACCCTGCAAGAGTTGCGGGGTGAAGAAGGCCGGATGGTGGGCATTATTACCCATGTCGAAGAGGTCGCCGCGGCCATGCCGATGCGCATAGAAGTACGCAAAGGTGGCAGGACGAGCGAGATTACGGTATCAGGCTAAGGCATTCACTCTCTGGAAGAGAATGTTAAGGAGGAGGGTCATGGCACTGCATTCAGCAACGGTCGGCTCTGTTGGACAACCTTTTGTCAGCGAAATTGATGCGCGTTGGGTCATGTCGTACGCGGCCGGACTCGACGACTATTTACCCTGTTATATGGACACCTGCCGACCGGATGGAATCGTTGCCCATCCGCTCTTTCCAGTCTGTATTGAGTGGCCGGTCATGCTTGCCATGCGAGACAGCGCCCTGAAACGGGAAGAGGCCCTCCGGGGCGTTCATGCCACGCACGACCTGGTGATTCACCGCCTTATCCGGGCGGGCGAAAAGCTGACAACGCAGGCAACCGTGGCCGGCGTTGAACAGCGTAAACCGGGGGCCTACCAGACCGTTCGTTTCGATACTCGGGACGCCGATGGTCAGCCGGTCTGTTCGACCTGGTACGGAACGCTCTTTCGTGGGGTTGCCGTCGAGGGAGAGGATAGCCCGGTCTCCGACCTGCCAACTCCATTGGAGCCGCTTGATGCAGCAACCGGGGCGAAGGCGGAAATCCCGGTGGCGATTTCGGCCGGGGCGGCCCATATCTACACTGAGTGTGCGCGTATCTGGAACCCGATTCATACCGACCCGGCGGTGGCCGAGCAGTACGGATTGCCGGGGCTGATCCTGCACGGAACGGCTACGTTGGCGCATGGCATCTCCTGTGTCATTGCCCAGGAAACCGACGGTCACCCGGAACGGGTCAAACGGATAACCGGGCGCTTTGGGGCCATGGTGTTCATGCCCTCACGTCTGACTGTCCGGATCGTATCGAGAGAAGCGAGCGCGGAGGGCGACGTGGTGCGGTTTGAGATACGGACTGAAGAGGGCAAACCTGCGGTGCGGGACGGGGCTCTTGTTCTGGGTCAATAAGAGTTGTGGGTAAATAAGGGCTCGGTCAATAAGGACACGAAATAAGGAGAGGCGTATGCAACGCGGACTGATTTTCCCCGGAGGCGGGATGTCGCAGCGCGACATGATGGTTGTGGCCAAAGAAGCCGAAGCGGCCGGTTTTGATTCTCTGTATGTCACCGAAGCCTGGCGCAGCGCCTTCGTGCCGTTGACCGCACTCGCCCTGGCAACCGAACGGGTCCGTATTGGTTCCTACGTGCTGAACGCCTATGGCCGCAGCCCTTTTATTGCTGGTATGAGCGCGGTTGATGTAGACGAGATTTCCGGTGGGCGGCTGCTCCTCGGGGTCGGCAGCGGCAACCGGCATATTAACGCCGAGTGGCAGGGTGTTCCGCACGAGAAACCATACCAGAAAATGACCGAGTATATTGAAAACCTCAAACAAATCGTTCGTACTCCGGCCGGCTCGCGCGTCTCATACCAAGGCGAAATTCATACCATGGACTGGGTGCCGGCAGTGACTCCCGTTCGCGAGAGCATTCCCATATACATTTCCGCCATTTTCCCGCGCATGGTCCGCGTCGCCGGTCGAGTCGCGGATGGTATCGCTATGGGCGCGATATTATCCGCGCCGTACGCACGTGATGTGATTCAGCCCGCAGCCCGAAAATCTGCGGAAGAGGCGGACCGGGACCCGCACGCCCTCGGCTTTCTGATGGGCTCGTTTGTCTCAGTGCATGAAGAGCGTGAGGTCGCCCGCCAGGCCGCGCGTGAAGCGATCTGTCGTCTCTTCTCCCCGTTACCGCATCCGTATTACGAGTACATGCTGCGAGAGCAGGGTTTCTCAGCTGCCGCAGACGCGGCGTTGAAGCATGTACCTGAGGGAAATATCCAGAAAGCGGCAGAGGCCATGACCGACGAAGTGGTCGATACCGTTACCATCGCCGGGACCCCCGAAGAGTGCCGCCGTCGTCTGGCCGAGTATGAGGGCGTGGTGGATGAGGTGATTTTTGTCAATGTGTCCTACGCGTCGGGGGGCGCCGACATGATGGAGGGGTATCGGCGTTTGTTGGCGGTGTAAGGTCTCCGCTGGTCCGTGCGAGAGGGCTATGGTAGGGAGATAGATGTTATGGCCACGATACAGCCTGTCGCGTACGATGAAATTGTCGATCTGTTTGCCGAACCTGCGATAGCAGAGCGTGTGCTCTCCTTTCATCCCTCGCCAGGGATGCAAGAACGCGTTGAGGCGTTGCTTGAAAAGAACCGGAATGGCACGTTGACTCCTGACGAGCAAGCTGAGCTTGATGAGGTTGAGCGCCTGGAGCATTTTATGCGCCTCGTAAAGGCGCGCTTGCGGCAAAAGCTCGCGCAATGAGTCAACGCGTCTCTGCAAAGCTTCGTCTACAGATCCAACGCCAAGCTGCCGGACGGTGTGAGTATTGCTTGATCCACGAAGACGATAGCTACGCCGCCCATCAAATTGACCACATTTTGGCCCGCAAACATGGCGGTGCAACAACACCGAGCAATCTGGCCTATGCGTGCACGCTGTGCAATCGCTATAAGGGCAGCGATGTGGCCGCGCTCGACCCAGACACACAAGAGATTGTCCCGCTCTTTCATCCACGCCGGCAGCAATGGAAAGCCCATTTTTCGCTGCAAGGGGCAATGATCGTACCGCTCTCCGGGATAGGGAGAGCAACGGTGGCGCTCCTGAGAATCAACAGCACTGAACGGCTCCTTGAGCGTCAGGAACTGATCGAGGCCGGACGCTACGGACAGGTCTGAGGCGTCATCTCGGATGCGTGTGGATTTACACATCCGCAGCCAGGCTGGCCAAAGAGCCGTCGCGGGGGAGGGCGATCCACCCCTCCCGTTTGGCAGTCGCCATATGTTCCTGTGAAATGGGCTCGATCTGATCCGTGGCCGCGGCCTGAGCGATAAGAGCGGCCACGACCGCATCAAGTGCATCGTCGCTCTTCTCGCATGCCTGTTGCGCGTGAACTGGCCAATCCAGCCAGGTTTTTGTTGCAGTAATCAAGCGGCGCGTCACGACGCGTCGCTTTTCCTCGCCCGGCTTCTTCTTGTAACCGGTGGAAGGGAAACCCCAAATATGCAGAGCAGCGGCGGGATACACCTCGACAAAGCGACCGCAGCCGCTGCGATCGATCCGTCCGCTCTCGGAGAGCAGTCGGGCGGCGCGCATGGCCGTGACACCGATCAGGTCCGACGACACGCTCAACGGCCAGCGCTTGATGCGCTCACGCACGACGTGATCCGTCACTCGGTATCTGAGCGAAGCGGTACCGACCGTCGGCCACACGTTCCGACGCTGGTGCGTGTAAACGGCGGCGGCGAATGCGGTCGGCCAGCCGAACGGCGCGTCGATGCCGACCTTGTCCGAGCGGCCAAACATCTCCAGCAGTATCGCGTCGTCTGCTCCACACCAAAGCTCACGGATGCGGGCTTTCGGCTTAAGCCATTCGATGAGGCAATACGCTGTGTTCTCCGGCTGTGCCGCCAAATCGACGCCGAGCGTCGTGTGTGGCATTCAGAGACCTTTGTGCGATGCGATGTGAACTCGAACTCGTCTCTGCCTCGCTCCTTCGATGTTTGGCGCTACTCGCTCTTGGCTTTCTTCTCGTCGATGCTGTCGAACACCTGCTTGGCGAGCCGCAGGCCGTTGACGCCAACTGGCCAGCCGCCGTAGTGGGCGAGGTGGATCATGATTTCGTTGATCTTGTCCCGGCTGATGCCGATGTTGAGCGCGCCGCGGATGTGAACCTTGAGTTCCGGGTCGCGGCCCAGCACGGTCAGGGCAGCCATGGTGATCATTGAGCGTTCTTGGATGGCCAGGCCGTCCCGACCCCAAATATCGCCGAACAGATTTTTTACCGTGATATCCAGAAAATCTTCATGCATGCTGCCCGGTCGGGGTTCTACGCCGAAGAGTTCCTTCATCTTTGCCGCACCCTTTTGATAGCGTTCGGAATCTGCCATATTCGCCTCCTTCATCCTGTGAGATGTCCTTGCCGGACCCTTGCCCAGCACGGGTCCGTTGTCTAGTATCAGACCGGCCGTTCTGTCGTCAAAACCGAAAAAGAGTGTCTGATGTCTCTCGAAATTACCGTTCACGAACTCCAGGCCAAACGAAACGCTGGTGAAGACTTTGTACTGCTCGATGTCCGAGAGGCCGAAGAAGTCGCGCTGGTTCAGCTCCCGCACTCGGTGCATATGCCGATGGGTGATGTCCCCAGCCGTTTGCACGAGCTCGACCCTGAGACCGAAATTATAGTCTATTGCCACCACGGGGTGCGGAGTTTGCGGGTTGCCCATTTCCTGCATCAGCACGACTTTGCTCGGGCCGTCAGTCTTGCGGGCGGAATAGACGCCTGGGCCAACGAGATCGAACCTCGTATGGCTCGATACTAAATCCGTATTGAGATAGGAGCGCTATGAGTGAACTGCCTGATCCCCAGACTCCGGGGCCTCTGCACGGTATTCGCGTGGTTGAATGTGGTCACATGGTTGCGGCTGCGTATGCGGGTAAGCTGATGGCCGACCTGGGTGCGGAGGTAATCAAAGTCGAAGAACCGGGCGGCGACCGTGCCCGGCAGCGCGGGCCGTACCCGGAGAATATCCCCCATCCTGAGAAGAGTGGGCTGTTTCTGTATCTGAATACGAATAAGCGTGGGGTGACGCTGGACTTGGAGACGGCAAAAGGCCGAGAGTTATTCCAGCGACTGGTCAAAGACGCGGATGTCGTAGTCCATAATTATCATCCCACCCAGCTCGCCTCCCTGGGCCTGGAGTATGAAGCCCTGGCACAGTACAACCCTAACTTGGTGCTGACCTCGATTTCCCCCTTTGGCCAGACCGGCCCGCACCGGGAGTACACCGCGCATGATTTAACAATGTGGAGTGCGGGCGGGATTGTCTTTCTGGGCGGAGCGGGCGGACGACCGGACCTGCCTCCCCTCAAGGCCGCCGGTCAACAGGCCGGATTCCAGGCTGGGGTCAACGCGGGTATTGCCTCCCTGGGGGCCCTGTACGCCCGACTCAGTACTGGCAGAGGTCAGCACATCGATATCTCAGTCCAAGAGTGTCTGGTCGCCATTATGGAGAATAACTACATTGCCTGGCCGTACGATCAGACGACACCGTCGCGACTGGGCTTTCGGTTGATTCCCCAGGATGTCCTGCCCTGCCGCGACGGCTATATTTATGTGCTTGCGGTCGAAGAGCACCAGTGGCAAAACGCAGTTGAGTTGATGGGCAATCCAGACTGGGCGAACACCGAGCTCTTCCAGGATTTTTTGTCCCGCTCGGTCAACTGGGACGCGCTGAAAGCACTGTTGGAAGACTGGTTACAGGATAAGTCGGTCCACGAGGTCTACCACGGGGCGCAGCAACGACGCGTGCCGTTTGCGCCGGTTTCGACCATGGGCGACCTGCTCAAATCCGAGCATCTCAATGCGCGGGGATTTTTTGCCGAGATCGGGCATCCCGAAGCCGGCACTCTCCGCTATCCGGGTGCACCGTTCAAGTTTGCCGCCTCGCCGTGGACCCTGCGCAGTCCGGCCCCGTGCCTGGGCCAGCACAACGAGGAAGTCTACTGCGGGCAGTTGGGGCTTGCGCCGGAAGAATTGCAGTCGTTGCAAGCAACGGAGGTGATTTAAGAGTAGGGGCTGGGGGTGCCAACCCCTAATCCCCAGCCCCCAACCCCCCATGAGAAAGAAAAAGGTGTGAAGAATGATGTCTGAGCAGTTACCGTTATCAGGCGTTCGTGTCGCCGATTTTACCTGGGTCTGGGCTGGGCCGTTCTGCACCTTGCAACTGGCCCATCTGGGAGCTGAGGTTATTCGGATCGAGTCGGAGAGCCGCCTGTGTGTCACGCGCCGTATCCCGCCGGTTGCCGATGGGCAAGCCGGGCCGAATCGTTGTGGGTATTTTAATCAGTACAACCAGGGTAAACACTCCATCTGCCTCGATCTGAAGAAGCCGGAAGGACTGGACATCGCAAAAAAGCTGGTGGTGGCCAGCGATATCGTTGCTGAGAATTTTGCCGCGGGCGTGATGGACAGGATGGGCCTGGGCTATGACACGCTGAAGGCCATGAAGCCCGATATCATCATGATTGCGCTCTCCGGCTATGGTGCGACCGGGCCGGAAAGCCCGTATGTGTCCTACGGCCCGGCCCAGGTGCCGATGAGCGGGCTGGCCTCTATGACGGGCTTTCCTGACTTCCCCCCGATGAGCGTCGGGTTTTCCTATGGCGATCCGAACGGCGGGTTGCACGGCGCTTTTGCGGTGCTGGCCGCGCTGATGCACCGTGCCCGCACTGGGGAGGGGCAGTATATTGACTTGTCGCAGTGGGAGACTTCGGTGGCTCTGGTGGGCGAAGGGATCATGGCTCAGGAAATGAACGCCGCCGCGCCACAGCGGATGGGCAACCGTGACCCGTATATGGCTCCGCACGGTCTGTTCCGCTGTCAGGGGGAAGACCGCTGGGTCAGCATTGTAGTGGCAGACGACGCCGAGTGGCAGCAGCTATGCGCCGCCATGGGGAAAACAGACCTGGCCAAGGATGCCCGTTTTGCGACGCTGGTAGACCGGAAGGACAATGAAGACGCCCTCGAGGCCGCGGTCACGGATTGGACGACAACATTGTCCGCGGAAGAGGTCACCCGCACGCTCCAGGCCGCGGGTTTGGCCGCCTTTCCTGCCATAACCAATAAGGAACTGGCCGAAGACGAGCATCTGCGCTCTCGGCCCTTCTTTGCCAGGCTTGAACACCCGGAGGTCGGCGTGCGGCAACATGCCGGCGTACCGTGGAATTTCTCGGACACTCCGTGTCAGGTCCGGCGGCCCGCGCCCTGTCTGGGTCAGGATACCGAGGACGTTTTACAGCGCGTGCTTGGCTATTCGGCCGACGAAGTCGCCGCCCTCAAGGACAACGAGGTCTTAACCTGAGGGCGACTGGCCCCTCTGAAAAATAATTCCATGCGCTTGCCCCTCCGCTTTCTCCCTTTGCTGGTTGGGATTCTCCTGCTGCACGGCGGTGCGGCAGGTCCGGCCCACGCCCAACTCGGCGGTATGGTCATGGAGTTGTATGGGACGGTCAGCTTGGCGCCGGGCCATCAGGTCGTGACGCTGGCCGTCGGCAAAGGAGAGACGCTGCGTTTCCGGGTCCGGGATGTGGAGAGCCGTCATGCTGATTTCTCGGTCGTCAACTTTCTGTCCGAAATTCGCCAGCGCCAGCCGAATCTGTATATCAAGGGTCCGGCGCATTATGTGGACCTGTTGCGCAAGGAAGAGCCCGAAAAACGTCTGCTCAAACTCACCGGTGCATACTATCCAAGCGCCCGGAATTTCGTGCTGAGCCGGGTGCGGCCGGTCCGGCCGGGCGAGCAAAACGAGCGACGCTTCTAAATCCCGGTATCAAAGGACTGCACGATATCAGCGAGATATAGAAGCGCGACGTTTCCTGTCTGCTATGCCACTGATGAAGGAGGACGGCAGGATGAGCGAAAAAAAGAAAGCGATTGTGGTCGGGGTTGGAGCAGAGGTCGGGGTCGGTGGGGCCGTCTGCCACCGCCTGGCGCGTGAGGGCCTGCATGTGTTTATTGCCGGGCGCACCCAGGAAAAGCTGGAGCATCTCGTGCAGAGCATTCAGACCAAGGGCGGAACCGCGACCGGAGTGGTGACGGATACCACGCGCGAGCCCGATGTCCTTCGCCTGTTTGATAACGCCGAAAACGAGGGTGACGGCGTGCTGGACTGCGTGGTGTATAACGCGGGCAATAACTTTCCCAAGCCGCTGCTGGAGACCGAAGCCGAGTTCTTTGAGCAGGTCTGGCGGGTGGGCTGTCTGGGCGGCTTTCTGGTCGGCCGGGAAGCTGGCCGGCGCATGATTCCTCACGGCCGGGGGACCATTATTTTTAGCGGCGCGACCTCCTCGATTAAGGGTCGGCCGCCGTTCGGTTCATTTGCCTCAGCCAAAGCGGCCCTGCGCTCGCTGTCGCAAACCATGGCACGCGACTGGGGACCGCAGGGGATACACGTAGCGCATGTGATTATCGACGGCGGCATTAACGGCGACCTGCTGAACACCCGCCGCCCACAGCTCAAAGAGCAGCGCGGGGAAGACGGTCTGCTGGATGTGGACGCCATTGCCGATACCTATTGGCATCTCTATACCCAGGATAAAACCGCCTGGGCTCAGGAAATCGATCTGCGACCGTATAAAGAGACATTTTAAGCCTGGGTCCGGGAGAGACCGAAAGAAGAGGGGCGTATGGATTTTGGCTTACTGTTGCCGTTTCGGAATCCGAAACAATGGGAAGTGCCGTTTCCGCAACTCTACGAGGAGCATATCGAGCAAGCGGTCCTGGCCGAGGAGTTGGGCTACGATCATATCTGGACGACCGAGCACCATTTTGCGGACGATGCCTGGTCGCCCTCCCTGCTGCCGATCCTGTCCGCCATGGCCATGAAAACCAGCCGCATTCGGCTCGGGACCTATATCATCATCCTGCCCCTGCATAACCCGGTGCGGGTCGCGGAAGATGCTGCAACCGTTGACATTCTCTCCAACGGCCGGCTCGACCTGGGTCTCGGCCAGGGTTATTGGCTGAGCGAGTTCGCCAGTTTCGGCATTCCGCGCAAAGAGCGTGCGGCGCGGCTCGAAGAAGGAACCGAGATTATCCGGCGCTGCTTTACCGAGGACAGCTTCTCTTTTGAGGGTAAGCACTACAATCTGCGCGAAGTGATCCTGGCTCCCAAGCCCGTCCAGAAACCCCACCCGCCTATTTGGATCGCGGCGATGGCGGAAAAATCGGTCGCCCGGGCCGCACGGCTGGGCTATCATCTGGGCGGCAGCGGTGGGGCTGATTTGCAGCAGATGTATGATGCCGGACTCCAGCAGTATGGCCGCAATACGGACGACTATCACATTGCCCAACTGCGGGCGGTCTATGTGGCCGAGAGCCGGGAACAAGCCTGGGACGACGTGGAACCGCATCTACACTACATGATGAGTTCCTATGACCGGCGCTTCAAGGAGGCTGACGACCTGCCATGGAGTGACTCGGTCATGTCCACCCCCACGGTGCCACCGGTAGGCGAGCTGCGCCACGTCGAGGACCTGTCCTTCTTCCAAGCGCCGCTCATCATCGGCACCCCGGACGATGCCATTCGGGAGATTGAGCGCTACAGCGCGGAAACGCGCGTTACCCATCTGGTGATGTGGATGCAGATGGCGGGGCTTGATCCGAAAAAATCACAGCGCTCAATGGAGCTGTTTGCCAAAGAAGTCATGCCGCATTTCCGGTAGGAGGAGACCCTCTTATGCCGTCCACCGCACCTATTGCTGGTATATGTGATCCGGCATTCGATGCCGTCCGTGAAGCGCTTGAGCAAAACCTGGCCGATGGCAAAGAGATTGGCGAGTGTGTTGCCGTTGTTGTGAATGGGAAGACGGTTGTTGATTTGTGGGGTGGGTATAAGGATAGGGCACGGACGCAGCCTTGGGAACGCGATACGCTTGTATGCATGTTCTCGGTCGGAAAGCCGCTCTCCATCCTGCCGGTGTTGATCCTCGCCGGTCAGGGTCGGATTGACCTTGACCAGTCTGTCTCACGTTATTGGCCAGAGTTTGGTCAAGCAGGCAAAGAGCACATTACGGTCAGCCAGGTGATTTCTCACCAGGCGGCTATTCCTGGTGCGCTCAAGGCCCGAAAAGGTGACGCCTATCATTGGGGCAACATGGTCCGGGCTATCGAGGAACAAGAGCCGTTATGGGAGCCTGGGACGAACGGGTGCTATCATACGGTTACCCTGGGCTATTTGACTGGCGAGTTGGTACGCCGTGTCACCGGAAGGACCATCGGGCAGTTCTGGCGCGAAGAAATAGGCCTGCCGCTCGACATTGACTACCATTTTGGTCTGTCCGCGGCGGATCAGCAACGCTGTGCGGAAATCTACGAAGCGCCGCACGGACCGTTTATGGATGCGATCCGGGATACGGACACCCTCCTCGGCAAATGCTGGGTTCCATTGCCGTTACAGGACCACGAAGAGGATTTTAACAGCGAGTTATATCGGGCCGCGGAGATGCCGTCTTTTAACGGCCAGGGTGTCGCCCGGAGTGTTGCCCGGTTGTTTTGCCTCCTGGCCTGTGGCGGCGAGCTTGAGGGTACGCGGCTGCTCAGCCAGGCTCTGGTTGACCACGCCCTGACTGAGGCGTGGTATCAGACCGATGCGCTTGGGCTGACGTGCCGGATGTCGAACGGCGGCTTTATGCTGCGCAACCCCGAGTTGACCTCGTATAATCACAATCCCAGATCGTTCGGGCATCTGGGTCTGGGCGGTGCCATCGCCTTTGGCGACCCGGACGCCAAACTGGGCTTTAGCTTTTGTGGCAATCGCATGGCACCAATAGGCGATCTTGGACCGTATGCGAGCCGGCTGTTACAGGCGACGGAGTCCTCACTGTAGGCCCGAAGTCCGTTCGTTCCTCATCAGCAGCCCGGACGATGGTCATGCCACATCTTCGGTAAGCGGGCGAGGTGGGAGAATGGGTAGGTATCAAAGCCGTCTCTTGGTATGCCGTAGGTGGAGGGTCCAACGACGAGTGTGCCCACATAAGCCGCCAGGCGCTTCGAGACTTCGTCCGACTGCATCCTGACGCGACAGCCGCTCTTGAAGACTGGTATCGGAAGACGCGCCATGCCACCTGGGCGACTTTAGCAGACACACGACGCACCTTTCGGCACGCAGACCTCGTGGGCCGGCGTACAGTTTTTAATATCGGGGGGAATACATATCGGCTGATTGCGCGGATTAACTACCGAACTCAACGAGTCTATATTCTGCATATTCTGACACACCAAGACTATGACAAGGGGGACTGGAAATGACCACTCTCTCAACTTTTGATGAACAAAAATATGCTCGTCTGCTTTCCAAGGCACTTCCGGTTAAGATTCGGACAGAAGCGGAGTATGACCGGATGAACGCAATTATCCGTGAACTTGTTGACCGGGACGACGATGGCCTTTCAATACTGCATGGGACTCGCTACGTCGGGTCACCTGCTCAATAGAACAGCCAGATACCCGGCGCGAGGTCGCTCCCCGTGCCCTGGTAAATAGGCGGGAACTTCATATTACCATGTGGTGTTGACAATGGCCCGGCATCTTGGCCGGGTACACTGTGTGTTTCACGGGAGAGACGGATATGTCTGAGCGGACAAAGGACCTGTGTACATCATGGAGTAGAGGGTACGGGGCAGTGGCCATTGGAGGGCTCCTGTTTTTCTTCCTCAGTTGTCGTCTGGCCGTCGCCCAGACCGCTTTGGAAAATCCCCAGCCGAACTCATTTCAGAGCGGCATAGGCGTGATTTCCGGCTGGGTGTGCGAGGCCGAGCGGATCGAGATTGTCTTTGACCCCGGCACCGCCACGGAAGAGACTTGGCGGGCCGGCTATAAGACCACCCGCGAAGACACCGCGTATACGCCGGAGGGGGCGGTCCTCTGCGGGGACACCGACAACGGCTTTGGCCTGCTCTACAACTGGAACCGCTTAGACGATGGCGTCCATACGGTCAGCGCCCGGGCGGACGGGGTAGAGTTTGGCCGGGCCACCTTCACGGTTACCACCCTGGGGAAAGACTTCCGGGATGACGTCAGCGGCGAGTTTGTCGTTGAAGATTTTCCGGTGGAGGGGAGTGATGTCACCCTCATCTGGCAACAGTCGCTCCAGAACTTTGTGATCCGGGGGGCCATGAGGAGTAGCGGGGGGACGAGCGGGACGCCACCGCGGATTCTGGAGAATCCGCAGCCGGGTTCCTTTCAAAGCGGGGTCGGCGTGATCTCCGGCTGGGTCTGTGACGCTGAGTGGATCGAGATTGTCTTTAACCCCGGCACCGCCACGGAAGAGACCTGGCGGGCCGGCTATAAGACCACCCGCGAAGACACCGCGTATACGCCGGGGGGGGCGGTCATTTGCGGGGACACCGACAACGGCTTTGGGCTCTTGTTCAACTGGAATCGGCTCGACGACGGCATCCATACAGTCAGCGCCCGGGCCGACGGCGTAGAGTTTGCCAATGCAACGGTCGTGGTGACGACATTCGGAAAAGAATTTCTCAGGGATGCCAGCGGCACTTTTACTGTCTCCGACTTTCCGCAACCCGGGATTAGCGTTGATCTCCTCTGGCAGCAGAGTCAGCAGAATTTTGCTATCTCTGGGATCTCTGGGGGCGGGTCTGAGGGAGTACGCGCTGGTTTAGATGCTCTGAAGGCTGGCAATGTGCGTGAAGCGAACACCGCGTTTCGCCGGGCAACGAGAGACAATCCAGCCGATACAACAGCCAGCCTCTATCATGCCGTGACCCGCATTGCGACAAAAGTGATTGACTCCTCCAAACTGAGAGAACTCGTCCGTCACAGCAATATATCTCTCAGGGGTGATGCGAGTGCCGTCTGCTCGTTGGACCTCTCGCTGCCGAGAGATTTTCCGCCCGACGCCCCTCGAACAGGAGAGATTCTCGACGCCTTGCGAGAGGTCCTCATACCAGAGATTGAGGCGGCTCTCACTATCCTGAACAGACTTCCCACCTCTCTACACGTTCCGTTTGTCCTGGGAGATCTGCCACCTTGCTTATCGAGGATCGCTGATGATTTTGTCGTTGAGATTGACCGGAGTGACGTGCAGACACTCACTGCCATCTTACAGGCAACCCAGGGCGCGTCCGCCACTCTTACCGCGTATGACGTAGATGTGGGTTTGCAAATGCTGACAACAGCGACCTTGCAAGAAATCCTGGCCGCAGAACCGACGATCCTTTCCTTGGTGTCGCACGGTCTTTCGTCAGCACGGACGTTCTTTGACCAAGCCTTAACACAGGCGAGTCAAGCTATTCAGTCGGTTTTGTCGGAGACGGACAGTCAAGCGGATGACCTCCTTGTCATTACTCCAGGGGATATTTCAGATGCCGAACGTATCAAGCGGACTCTGGACTTCGTACGCCAATCCTTGTACGGGACCGTCGTACTCCCCACGGATATTGGTCTCAACGATCCTGAACGACTGAACTTGAGTCTGTTCTTCTCAGGCCGTCTCGGAGCGTTACGGTCCTTGGTGCCGGACCCTGACGGAATCTTCCCTGACCCGACGTTCGGTGGAATGGCCCTAGACTTAACGCAACAAGATATTGAGGAATACCTCCCGGAGGAGGTCCTGACGTGGTTGAGGCGTGAATGATGGGCGCGACACGAGCCTTCAGCAGAACCCGATTAGTACGCTGGTTTCTCCATGCAAGCGTCCTGAGCCTATGCTTGGGGACTGTCCTGTTAGGTTTCTACAATCATCGCGAAGAACCCGCCCTTTCTCCCAAGAGAGGGGCGATCTCGTCCCTGCAAGAATTTCGGACCACATTGCTTGCGAACGGTCGTCCGCAGTTACACGTCTCTGGCGATTCATTGCGCGTTTCCAAAACGCGCTTTATCGGTCCGTTTCGTCTCGGCTTCATGCATACCCTCAAGGGACGGAACATCGCGGTTGAGATCGTTGATATGGCGGAGTTTGAAGCGGCCCGCCATGCGGACGCTTCCGCCTTTTCGCCTCAACACATCCTCTCCCGCCTTGCCCCACAACAGACATTGGGGGTCATATCCAGGATCGACCTGCAACCCGTCTCCTTGCAACTCAATCGAGACGAGCAGTTTTTTCTGAGTCTCTCTGCCGACCGCGCGCGGGTTAAGCTCGGCAGCTCGAAGGTGCAGCTCCGTGGGCATGTCGTGTTGCGTTCTCATACCGGAGAGCAGCTCAGCGCGGAGAAGATGCACTGGGACCAGCAAAACCGGGTCCTTGAGGTGGAAGGAGCTTATGTCTTGGCAGGACCCCACACGGAGCAGCGCGGCTCCCAGGCCTCATTTATCGTTGACCAGAACGGGGCTCTGAAACGCTATTCTCGCAACCCGCGCGTTGCGCTCGGGGAGACCTCGTAGACGCTCAGCGTCTCGTTCATCCGTCTACAACTCCGGGTGCTGCTTGTGCCACTCGGTGGCCTGCTCGTACGCATAGCCAACCTGACAGATAGTCTGCTCGTCAAATGGCTTGCCGGCAATCTGAAGACCGACCGGCAAACCATCCGTATCAAAGCCGCACGGCACCTGAATGGCCGGCAGGCCAGTGAAATTGAAAATCGGCGTATAGACGCTGAAGTCCGCGGAAACGATGCTCAGACCGGGCGAGCCTTCGGCAATGGGATTCACCTGAAAGCCGGCGGTAGGCAGCATCAGGACATCGACGCTGGTGTCGAGGGCGTTGAGGAGATCGTCCCGCACCTGGGCGCGGACCTGGGCACCCATCATATATTGCGCACCACTGACCAAAAGACCGTAGGCCACAAAGAGCTTGGCGTGGGGATTATACTTATCCCCGCAGTTGCGCACATTGTCCACGTGGATGGCAGCGCACTCGGAGAATAAACCCGGCCACTCAATGGCCTGGAGTTGGCTCAGCGTAATGGAAGGCACGTCGACAATTTCTGCTCCGAGGCTCTCGAATTGTTGTACCGCCTGGTTATAAGGTCCGAGCAGCTTGGGGTCACAGTTGTCTTCATAAATGGAGCGCAGCAGCCCGATCCGCATGCCCGTAATGCCCTGACCGATTTTCTCGGTAAAGTCTGGCACGGGCATATTTGCCGAGGCTGGGTCCAACGGGTCATAGCCGGCACAGCCTTGTAGCATGAGGGCCGCGTCGGTCACGGTTCGGGTGAGCGGGCCGGTATGGTCAAGGCTCCACGAGAGCGGATACACGCCCGCTCGACTGACGCGCCCATAGGTCGCTTTGAGTCCGACAATGCCGCAGCACTGGGCCGGCCAGCGGATGGAGCCGCCCGTACACGACCCCATACCGGCATAGGCCATTCCGGCAGCGGTAGAAGCCGCGGTACCGCTGCTCGACCCGCCGGCGTCGTGGGCCAGGTTCCAGGGATTATGGGTGGGCTGGTAATAGGACTGTTTGGTGGGAAAGCCATAGGCGAACTCATAGGTCGCGGTCTTGCCCAGGACCAGCGCGCCGGCTTCCTTGAGTTTGGCCACCGAGGTGCAGTCCTTCTCGGCCACATAATGCTCCAGCGATTGGGAGCCGCAGGTGGTTGGCCCGCATTCGTAGATGTCTTTGATGCCGATGGGGACGCCGTGCAGGGGGCCGCGATAGGTCCCGCGCTGAATCTCGGCCTCAGCAGCCCGGGCCGCTTCCATCACCTCATCTCTGAAAACCGCATTAAAGGCATGGAGCTGAGGTTCGAGCTGTTCCACTCGATCCAGCATGGCCTGGGTGACCTCGACTGGGGAGACGTCCTTGCGCTGAATGTTTCCGGCCAATTCCTCAATCGACATATAGGCGAGTTCTCGGACAGCCGTCATGATGCTCCCCCTTTCTTATCGAGCGCGTGTACCAGCACAGGCTCGCTCTCCGGCATGCTCATGCCCTCAACCAGCTGGCGAGACTGCCGCATATCTTCCACGACCCGCTGCCAGCGCAGGAGGTTTTCATACGGGATCACCAATTTATCGAGTTCGGCATCTGTCAGCTCAATATCCCACTCGGCGAGTTTCGCTGCAATGAGGGCTTTTGCGTCCATATCCTTCTCCTACTTCAGTTCCGTTTCCACAAAGACGAACTCGTAGTCATTGGCGTTAATCACATCGTGTTCGACCCCAACATTCCGAAAATAGGGGACGCCCTGAGTCAACTCGGCTTCGTGGTCGCCGTCCGGGGCTTTCAGTAGTAACTTGCCCGTTGTCATGGGGACGACAACATAGTCGTACTCGTGCCGGTGGTAGCCGGTGGCCGCACGGGGGGCGAAACGCCACTCCGTCACGCGTACGCGCTCATTCTCGATGAGGACGGTTGAGCGGGCTTGCTCTTGCGACATACAACCCTCCTTCCCTGTTGCTGTGGAAAGAGCGTAGCGCAAGAACCGCAAGATGCAACTCTTTTCGACAGCCCTCGGTTAGTGGTAGTGACCAAAAGATAGATCGAACAGGAGAGGGGATACATGTTCCACCAGCCGGTCTTTCGAAAAGAAGAGTTCCAGACACGCTATGAGCGAGCCTGGCAAAAAATGACCGAGGCCAATCTCGATACGCTCATCGCCTATAGTCCGGGTAACCAGTTTTGGCTCTCGGGATTTCTCGGCTCGTTGTCGGCCAAGCGTTTTCCCGAATTTTCTCACCACGCGATTTTCCCAAAAGTGCTGCTGCCGCGGGACCGCGAGCCGATCATTATCGGATTCCAGATGCCGGCGGAGACCTATGAGCGCTCAACCCATATCGCGGACATCCGCACCGTTCCCCCGCCGCTGGAAGTAAATCGGCCGCTGGCCATTCACGCCGCCCTAGCCGACCTCGGCCTCCAACAAGGGCGGATCGGTATCGATCTGGGCGCCTATGGGGGCATGGTCATCCCTGAATTCGAGGAGCTGAAAAAAGCCCTGCCCCACGCCACGCTGATCGACGCGGCCGATCTCTTCTATCGCCTGCGTATGGTCAAATCGCCGGCCGAAGTCAGCTGCCTGCGTATGGCGGTGGAGATTCAGAACAACGCCTTTCGCAAATTTGTCCGTCGGATTGGCCGGGGTATGAGCGAGACCGAGTTGATGTTCACCATGTTCGAGTGCCAGGCCGAGGCCGGAGCGAGCGAGGCCGGAATCGCCATGCCGTGGACACATCCCGGCTATACCTTTTTTCGCGCCCAATACCCCGACCGTCTGATGGAGCCGGGCGATTTTCAGTGGTTCGACGGCGGCGCCATCTACCGGGGCTATACCTCCGATTACGATATCATGCTGGTCTGGGGCGAGCCCACGCCGGAGCAACTCAAGATATTTGACGCCATGAAAGCCGTCTACCACGAGGCCCTGGAGCTGTGGCGGCCGGGGCGGCCGATCAGGGAAATCGCCCAGGATACGCTCAAGGTCATGCACAACCACGACGCGGTGGACCCGCTTGAGGGTCAGTTTGTCGGTCATAACCTGGGGTATGAGATGGTCGAGAAGCCCTGGCTAGGCGTCGGTTGTCCGCCGGACCTGTGTCTGGAAGTCAATATGGTGATTGCCCCGGAGTGGTTTACCCAGACACCCTACGGCCCCATTCTGTTTGAGGAGAATTTTCTTGTCGGAGAGAGCGGCCTTGAGCGGCTGACCGATTTTCCTGACAAGCTACAAGTGATCGCGCGCTAGGGCAATTATTCCTCGGCCACCCATTCACGCTGCATCCGGTCCGGGTGGAGGCCCATGCGTGGCTTCCGCTCGGGAATAATCTGATAACAGCTGGACTGAACGGCCCCGAGTCCGCAGAGCGTCTCATACCCGGCTGACTGCTGCCACCGCTGGCAATCCGTGGTGCTGTCCCAAGAGCTGAGCAGGACGTAATGCACGGGAGCCTGTTGCGGAACGATGCCGCCGAGCTGGGTAAAGACGTAGGGGGTATGGATATGCTCGTTCTTGAGTGCCTCATAGGGCAGGATACCAAAGCTCGCAATGTCCGAGAGGGCACCGGTGGCCTGACCGGACTCTACGTCTGAAAGCGGTGTATCCCGGAGCAGCATGGTTTCGTTCAAGATAGTGCCAGTCGCCGTTTCGTTGTCGGCCAGTATCCGTCCCTTGCGGATGTAATAGGCAGTCCACCATTTTTCTCGGGCTTCGTCCTGGACCTGCACATGTGCACGGTAACGCTGCCAGTCTTCCATGGCTTCGAGCGTGTCAAACTTGGCAAAGAAGAGCCACCAGGAAGTGCCCGCAATCGGCCCGCCATAGGTTTCCCGAAAGCCCGCCTGCGCCACGGCATGGGGCATGAACTGTTCATGGCGTTTGATGTAGGCGTCCAGGAGTTCCGGACGGGGACGAAAGCCGCCTTCGGCAATGTGTAGGGTCGGGGGGAAATCTTCAGCCATGCCGTCCTCCCTTTTTCAGCACCAGAAGTGCTGGGGCGAGTGTACTCAGCCGCGATTTGATAGGCAAGCTTGCGAGTGGGTTTTTCGACGCCGCTAAAACAAACCTCTGAAGATACCGGGCACAAGGCACTAATTGCGTTGGGGTTGTGACCCCTATATCGTTTGGAAATATGAACGATTTCGACCATGAATCTTGCAAGTTCTTTTACGAGCGTTGTCGTGAGAAAGGTATTACACCACGACGTATTCGCGAGAGTCGAACTCCTAACGTTCGCAGACCTGACTTCGCGATACAGCTCGACGGTAAAATTGTGATTGTCGAAGTCAAGGCAATTGAGCCGAACGAACACGATCAGGATGATTTGGAAAAGATGGAGCGACGGAAGTCCGTACTTCGTGATGGCTTTTCTGATACGCGCCGGATATCTAACAAACTGAAGAAAGCGGATGGGCAGCTAAAGCCATACGCGGAGCGGGGCATCCCTGGCATTGTCAATGTTCAGGACTATACCGGTCATGGCCTATTGCTAGTTTCGTACGGTATTCACGTCGCCATGTTCGGACGCGACAAGCTCCTAGTATCTGTTCCGAGGGATTGGAGGTCTTACTCAGGTTCTCCTCCGCCATCTCATATTGAGGATCTCAGATCTGCTGGTCGTGAAACGTTGACGTCAGAGCATAACACATCAATTTCCGCGCTTTTGATTTTCCATATCAAAAGCCTTCCCGCCACATTCGTGTCTCAGCTTTTCCATAACCATTATGCTCAAAACCCTATCCCGTCGGAATGTGCGGCCCGTTTCGTGGATTATCAATATAAGAGTCGAGAAAGAGAAGGGAGCCCAGGCGATCCTTGGGTTAGAATATGACGGAACTCCCTTTCCCGTAAGGCCCGCTCGTCCACCTTACTCCTGAAGGTGGACGAACTTGTACCTCCTGTTCATACCGGCCGCACTCCTTCTCGACGACTTATTAGTGCGTTGTCCCCATTATGGCAAATCCATATTATGGGTACTCGAATACTCTCCAGCAGAAGACGAAAAATGAACATCATGCTGAGCATCGACGAAGAAATCGTGGAGAGAGTTCGCAAAATCGCGATGAAACGTTTTTTCACCTCTCAGAACATTCTTATCGTTTTACTCGTCTCTTTAGGGGTGATTTTTCTAAGCGTCGTGTTTTCTGATGGGGAGTGCGTTCCTCAACTTGTCGGTCTACGCGAGAAGAACGAAAGCCTGACATTCAAAGAGTGTATTTCCCAACTCTTAGGCTCATCCGAGGACAACAAACGCAAAACCCTGACATTTCTCGGAATCGGTATGGGCGGTGTCCTAGTTGCCCTGCAAGCCCTGGCGTCCCACAAACGTGCTAAGGCGATGGAAGACACCGCAAACGCGCAAGCTAATGCCACGAAGGAGCAGGCGAAAGCCAATCAGAACACTGAACAGGGGCAACGGCAGGAGCGTCTGAAAAACGCTATTGAGCACCTGGGGCACGAATCGGTCTCCGTGCGGCTGGGTGGATCCTACGAACTGTTTCATCTGGCGCATGACACCGAATATCTACGCCAAACCGTGTTGGACATTCTCTGTGCTCATATTCGCCAAACAACGGGCGAAAGCGAGTATAGAAAAACGTATAAGTCGAAACCTTCAGAAGAGATTCAAAGCCTGTTGAGCCTTCTATTCGTACAAGAGTACGAAGTCTTCAAGGGTCTTCGTGTTGATTTGCAAGGAAGTTGGCTGAACGGGACTGACCTTGACGGGGCGCACTTGGAGCAAGCCGTCCTGGGCGGCGCATATCTACAACGAACCAAGCTTAATAATTCGTATCTGCGAGATGCCAATCTTACGGAGGCATGTTTGACAGAGGCAAGTCTTTTGAAGGCTGATTTGCGCGAGACTGTCTTCCTCAATGCAGGCCTTCAGGGTGTGTATCTGCACGAGGCACGACTTCAAGGAGCACGTCTTGATCGAGTACAGATGCAAGGGGCTGAACTTATGAGGGCCCAGATGCAAGGTGCGTATCTTGATCGAGTACAGATGCAAGGGGCGGAGCTTATAGGGGCGAAGCTCCAAAAGGCCGTTCTTATTAAGGCCCAGATGCAAGGTACTCTCCTTATGGGTACAAAGTTCCAGGGGGCTAGTCTTGACATGGCGCAATTGCAAGGAGCTAATCTTAGTGATGCAGAATTCCACGCAGCCAGTCTCTACAACGCGCAATTGCAAGGCGTTGTTTGCAATGGGGTATCTGCCGCTCCCTTTGAAGAACGAATAAGAAATCAGATTGGTCAGGACAGCGATTTATCTCGCGTTATTTTTGCCGGCGATCTACATCAAGACGAGTTGGGCACCGCTGTTGAGGGCTTGTCCGAGCAGATGGTAGAGTCTTTGCGATTTGTATTAGAACGACATGTCGGCGAGGACGCGAGCCACAAGCCACCAGAAGGAGATAATGTTGAGACCGGAGCCTACACTGAAGAAGAAGCTGAACAATGGATTGCCGAATACAATGAAGCGACTAAAGATGTCGAAGGCTGAAGCCCTTACCGTCCTTCTCTTACACACGTCACAGCTTGGAATAGCATCTCGCTCCCTCCTTCTTATCAGCCTTGTCTTGATCTTCGTCTGCACAGAGCCCCGAGTATTTGCTGGATTCGACGAAGGTAGGGTCGCCTATCAGGCAGGCGACTTCAAACTGGCCCATGAGGAGTTCCTGAAAGCTGCGTCCCAGGGAGATGCAGCGGCTCAGTATATCCTCGGCGTGATGTATGCTGTCGGTCGCGGGGTGATGCAAGACAACACGAGAGCAGTGCGGTGGTACCGACAGGCTGCGGAACAGGGGTTTACCGAAGCCCAGTTCAAACTCGGCGGGATGTATTACAAAGGCGAGGGAGTGGACCAAAACTACGAGGAAGCAGTGCGGTGGTACCGGCAGGCTGCGGAACAGGGGTATGCAGAAGCCCAGTACAGTCTTGGCGTGATGTATGGCAGAGGCGAGGGGGTGAAACGAGATGAGGCAGTCGCAGTGCAATGGTATAGTCAGGCCGCAGGCCAGGGACTCGCCCCAGCCCAGTACAATCTTGGCGTGATATATGCCGAGGGCCGCGGGGTGGGGCGGGACTATCAGACGGCAATGCAGTGGTGGCGCCAAGCGGCAGCGCAGGGATATGCTGAAGCCCAGTTCAACCTTGGCCAGATGTATTACAACGGCGAGGGGGTGGGGCGGGACTATCAGACGGCAGTGCAGTGGTGGCGGCGGGCTGCGGAACAGAGGTTTGCCGAAGCCCAGTTCAAACTCGGCGGGATGTATTACGAGGGCCAAGGAGTGCCACGAAACTACGTCGAAGCCTACATGTGGTTCAGTCTCGCAGCGGCTCAGTCTCATGAGAAATCTGCCAAGGCTCTTAACCTACTGGAGGAAATCATAACCCCGGCCCAAATCGCTACCGCGCAAGAACGGGCGCGGAACTGGCAGCCAAGCTCGGACGGCGAGAATGAGAGGTAGACGGCTGGACCGTCAAACGGAAGCCCGCACGCGATTCTGTGTTGTCGAGTGCTGGCAGTGACCACCACCGGAAAGATAGTCATCAAGTATCGCCGCCTTTGTTCTCTCTTGGGACGTGTGCTGCATATTGTCGTGTTGGCCCCTTCACGAGGGGCTGCCGGCCCCCTCACCCTAGCCCTCTCCCTCTAGGGGAGAGGGAATGGAAACTGTAGGGGAAACCCCCTGTGGTTGCCCGGTGGCGGCTTGGGAGGGGTGCCTCTTTGGAAGAGGGGAGAGGTATAGAAGACTTTTGTCCGGCGCGGCAAAGTGCTATGGCGACAGGGGAGGAGGACGTCATGTCAACATCAAAGTCTGCTGCAATCCGAGCCAAGCTGGATCACCCGGTGATTGATTCAGATGGCCATATGGTCGAATTTGAACCCGGCTTTCTCGACTACCTCAAGCGAGAGGGCGGTGCCTCCATGGTCAAGCGCTTTCTTTCGCCCGAGCGCAATTCCGGGGGGTGGGGCCGTTTGTTCCGCTGGTATTCCTTGTCGCCTGAAGAGCGGCTGGACCAACGTGCGACGCGCTCGCCGTGGTGGGCGCTGCCGACCAAGAATACCTTGGATCGCGCAACCGCCATGTTGCCCAAGTTGCTGTCCGAACGGATGGACGTCATCGGCTTGGACTTTACCGTTCTCTACCCGACGCTGGGCCTGCTGTTCCCGCATATTGAAAACACCGAAATGCGCCGGGCCGCCTGCCGGGCGCTCAATACTTTTCATGCGGAGTATTTCGGCGAGCATGCCAACCGGATGACCCCGGCGGCCGCTATTCCCATGCACACACCGCAGGAGGCTATTGAAGAGCTTGAGTTTGTGGTCAACGAGCTCGGTCTCAAGGCGGTGATGATGGCCGGGCATGTGCAACGTCCTGTTCCGGTTGTCGAGCGTGCCGCCCCGGAGGTTGCCGAACACGCGTTTTGGCTGGATACCTTCTGTTTGGACAGCGCGTATGACTATGACCCGGTCTGGGCTCGCTGTGTCGAGCTGAAGCTCGCGCCGACCTTTCACTCGCCGGCCATGGGCTGGGGCAGCCGGACCTCCATCTCGAACTATATGTATAACCACATCGGACATTTTGCCGCCTCGGGCGAGGCGTTGTGTAAGGCCATGTTCATGAGTGGTGTCACGCGCCGATTTCCGACGCTCAAGTTCGGATTCCTGGAAAGCGGGGTTGGCTGGGCGTGCAACCTCTACGCCGATATGATCGGCCACTGGGAGAAGCGCAACGGCACAAAGATGGACAACTACGATCCGGCCAATCTGAACACCGAGCAGTTGCTTGAGCTGTATCAGCGCTACGGCGGCAAATGGGCCGAGGAGTATCCCGGTCGTCTGATCGATGAAAAAAACCTGATGGGTGGCACCCGCGAAGACCCCAACACGCTGGACGACTGGGCGCGCTGCGGTATTGAAACAGCCGAAGATATCAAAGATTTGTTTGTCCCGAATTTCTATTTTGGTTGTGAAGCCGACGATCCCATGAATGCCATTGCGTTTAATGCCGGGCTGAATCCGTTTGGCGCGCGCCTCAAGGCCATTTTCAGTTCGGATATCGGCCACTGGGACGTGCCCGACATGGAAGAAGTTCTGGAAGAGGCCCATGAGTTGGTCGAGCACGACGTGATCACCCCGGATGACTTTCGGGATTTTGTCTTCACCAATCCGACCACACTATGGACGGGGACCAATCCCGACTTTTTCAAAGGAACGGTGGTGGAAGGGGCCGTGGACAAGCTGCTGGCTCAAGAGGCTGCGTAACTGCACAGGATAGATAATAGAGGAAAGCCATGGCCTACGATCTGTTGATCAAAAACGGAACCGTTGTGGATGGCACGGGTGCGGCCCGCTATCAGGCGGATATCGGGGTGGCGCAGGGTCGGATCGTTGAAATCGCTCAAATCGGAACGCTCAGTGGGAGTGCCACCCACGTTATTGACGCGTCCGACCTGATTGTTGCCCCTGGCTTTATTGATCCCCACACCCACTACGACGCCCAGGTCTGCTGGGACCCGCTGATTTCCTGTTCTTCGTGGAATGGGGTGACGAGTGTGGTGATGGGAAATTGCGGGGTAGGGCTCGCGCCGTGTCTGCCCGATAAGCGGGAGGTGCTGGCCTGGGATCTGGTCAATGTCGAGGGGATGTCCTTTGAGGTATTGTCACAGGGCGTGACCTGGGAGTGGGAGAGCCTGGCGGATTTCATGACTGCTCCGTTCCGGACGGGGATGGGTATTAATCTTGGTTTTCTGGTTCCGCTGTCGCCGATTCGATCCTACGTTATCGGGGAAGCCGCCCAGGAACGTGCCGCAACGCCTGAGGAGACCCTACGGATTGCGACCCTTCTGCGAGAGGGCGTACAGGCCGGGGCGCTCGGCTTTTCCACCACCGTGGCCACGCAGCATGTGGGCTTCAAGGGACGTCCCCTGGCGTGTCGCCTCGCCAGTCGGGATGAACTGCGGGGGTATGCAAATGTGCTGCGCGACCTCGGGCAAGGCGCGATCGAGGTGAATTTGGGAGGTGCGGGGTCATCCATCCTGCCCTCAGGCAGCCCCGAGCTGATTGATTTCCTGCTGGTCGAAAGCCGGCGTCCGGTCACCTGGCTGTCGGTGCAAACACGGAGCGACCAGCCGACCGCGCACCGCGAACTCCTGACTAATACCGATGGACTGATTCAACGAGGGGGGATTCCTCAGGCGAGCTGTCAGCCTACAGAGTTGCAGTTCAATCTGCGCAATCCTTTTATTCTCGGCGCATATGACGTGTGTCACTCCTTGTTCAATTGCACCGCCGAGGAACAGTCTCGGATCTATGCCGATCCGGCCTTCCGGGCCGAGTTCCGGGCGGCGTATGCGGCAACGCCCAAAGCCTTCAGCGGCCAGTGGCAGCAGACGCAGGTGTGCAATGTCGGCAAACCAGCGCATCAGGCCTGGCTGGGGAAAAGCATTGCGGAACTGAGTCAGCAGGCTGGCACGGAGCCCTTTGACACCTTTTTCGATCTGGCCCTGGCCGACGATTTGGCGACCGAGTTCTCCCTGGCCATGCTGAATTTCGATCTCGATCTGGTCGAGGAAGTCATTACGGACCCGCGCGTATTGATCGGCCTGTCGGACGGCGGAGCGCATGTCGATATGCTGTGTAACGCCGGCTATCCGACCTATCTGCTCGGCACCTGGGTGCGCAGGCGTCAGGCCATGAGTCTGGAACGAGCGGTGCAACGCATCACCTCCGAACCTGCCCGGTTTTTTGGGGTGTTGGATCGGGGTGTGATTGCAACCGGTAAAGCCGCGGACTTTGTGGTCTTTGATCCCGACACGGTTGATGCTGGGGAGAAAGTGATGCTGAACGATCTGCCGGGTGGGGATCGACGCTTTGTGCAACGCGCCGAAGGCATCCACTATGTCGCGGTGAACGGGGAGGTCGTGCTCACTCACGGTGAGCACTCCGGAGCGCTGCCGGGGCAGATGCTGCGCGCGGGTTGAGAATACCCTTTTTCTTTTCTCTCGCCCTTTTAGGGAGAGGACCAGGGTGAGGTTCGTTGAAGAAAAGGAGGGCGCATGAAATTCGCTATTCTCTACAATACCGACTATTACCCTGACATCCACGGCTCGGCTGAGCAGTATTACAACAAGATTCTGGAACAGGTCGAACTGGAAGAAGAGCTCGGCTTTGACGCGGTCTGGTTTGGCGAGCACCACTACTCGGGCTATTCGTTCGGATCGCCGCCTGTCATCGCCATGGCGGCCGCCGGCCGGACCAAACGCATTCGACTCGGGACCGGCATCTCCCTGGTGCCGCTTAATAACCCTATCCGTCTGGCCGAAGAGTATGCCATGCTGGATGTGCTCTCCGGTGGCCGCCTGGAGTACGGCATCGGCAGAGGCTTTCTGAAATACTCGCATAAAATTTTTGGGGTGGACGAAGCGGAAAATACCGAACGCTATCACGAGGGGACGGATATTATCTGTACAGCCTGGACGAGTGCGCAGCCCTTCTCGTATCGCGGTAAGTTCTGGGAGCTCGAAGACTACACATTTTTTCCCAGCCCTCTGCAAAAGCCGCACCCGCCGATCTATGCTTCCGGGGCGATTACGCCCGAGAGTTATCAGTGGGCCGGTCAGCGGGGTTTTCATCTGGCGACCGCCTTTTTCTTACCCAATCAAGAGCACGTCCAGGAATGCATCGGCCTCTACCGTCAAGCGCTCCGGGAAAATGGTCATGAACCGGCCGCTCACGATATCGCCGGCGTGTACCAGATGTATTGCGGTGAATCGAACGAAGAAGCCCGGCGCAACGGCGGTCAGCACGCGCTGACATATTACGCTTTCTTTGGAGCCTTGGCCCAGCGCGGCGCCTTAACCTCTCAGTCATTTACCTACCATAAAGGGACGATTTCGCATCTCTTTGCCGGGCTGACCTTCGAAGACCTGGACCAGCGCAACCTCGTTCTGGTTGGTGACCCGGAAAATCTAATTGAGCGTATCCACTGGGCCAAGGAGTTCTACGGCACGAACTATCTGATTCTTGAAATCGCTCAAGGCGGCATGAAGCACGAGCATGTCGTGCCCTCGCTGGAGCGCTTTGCCAAATATGTCATGCCCGTGTTTCGGGATGAGGCATGAGGTGTCTCCTCTTCGGAGGGGTGGCGCGTGAGCGCTGGGGCGGGTTTCCTCCCCTGCCGGTCTCTTGCTATCTGCCCCTAAAATATGAAAGAGTCAGTGCAGCTGCCTGCTACCGGTGACAGGCGAGTCAATCTCAAACCGTAGAACGAGGAAAAAGGGAGGACTGCATATGCATATTATGTCTTTCTCGGAACGTGAATACGTTGATGTCTCCGAGGACGCCATTATCGAAAACGGGAGTAGCTATTTTGGCCTCCCCAATACGATGTTTGACCCCGATAGGGGCGGCCAGCTCATGAATGAGTATCTGGACGAGCGGGTCTATGCCGAGGAGCTGGGCTTTGATGGCGTCATGCTCAACGAGCACCACCAGACGCCGTTTTGTGGCGGTGGGGTCATGGATGTGGAAGCCTCCATTCTGGCCCGTATCACTAAACGGGTGAAAATTGTCCTGCTCGGTAACCCCCTCCCGGTGGGCGATCCACTGCGACTGGCCGAAGAGTTGGCCACGATTGATATGATTTCCGGTGGCCGTCTGGTACCGGGTTGGGTGCGTGGTGCGGGTACGGAACAACTCGCCAATAACATCAACCCGGCCTATAATCGGGAGCGCTTTAATGAAGCCCATGAGTTCATTCAACAGGCGTGGACCAAACCGGGACCGTGGCGCTACGAGGGTAAACACTACCATTACCGGAACGTGAATCCCTGGCAGTTGCCGGTGCAGAAGCCGGTGCCGCAACAATGGATTCCGGGGCTGATCAGCCCGGAAACCGTCATCTGGAGTGCCAAACACCGCTATCCCTATGTGGCGCTGGGTACTAATGTTGAGGCCACAGTCGAGATGGTGAATCTGTATGCTGATGTAGCCGAGCAGGAAGGCTATCAGGCCGGGCCGGAAAACTTCGGCTATCTGCAGAACGTATGTGTGGCCGAGACCGAGGAGAAGGCGCACGAGCTGGCCAGGGGCTTTGTCTTTGGCGGTGGATTCGGCTCGTTTGCCCGCGCGGAATGGATGTTCCCTCCAGGATACAACTCCAAGGCCGCAACCAAGCGTCTGGCGCAAGCCCTGACCGACCCGCGTACCGGTGCCGAAATCATCAAGCACACCCAGGGCGAGATTAATGTCGAAGAAATCAAACGGAGCATTGAGTCGGGTTTCCAGGCCTCGCTGGACAGCGACCTGATTATGGCCGGCACGCCGGAGACGGTGATGAAGAAGCTTCGGAAAATGTGCGAAACGCTCCGACCCGGCATCATGGGCCTGTGGTATCACCACGGTCCGATGGATTTTGAGCAGCGCAAAACCTGCCTGCGTCTGCTTGGCCAGGAAGTCCTGCCGGCCATGCGTGAAATGGCCAAGGAGCTCGACCTGCCCGGGCCGTTTGAGGTAGCGCCGGGTTCACGTCCGCTGCCGGCATCCGGCAAGCGCGAACAGATCGTGCCTGATATCGCCGCAGCCTAAGGCACGCTTCAGCATAAGCAACGACAAAACAGGGGCGGTTCTACGGACCGCCCCTGTCTGTTTTCAGAACCGCGGCGGTCGGGCTCTTAATAAAAGCCCATGACGTCGTGGTAATAACCCCAATAGCCACGAATGGCGCTCTCGGTTAAGAGATTCTCCTGATTTTCTCTCCCCGTTCCACCGAAGGCGAGCAGGGAGCATTCGTCCTTTTCCCGGGCGATAGCCTGCTGGACCAATTCGGTGGCATAGCCGTCTTCCATGGAAATATAGCCGGCCGGGCCGACCAGATTGGCCTGTTTGATGCGGATGTTACGGATTTCTTCATCATCATCTTCATAGCCAAAGAACGTAAACAGCAGTTCAAACTGCTCCGGTCCCTTGGGCAGGATATGTCGGGTCGCCAGCGTGTTTTGAATCTGCTGGACGACCAGGCACGGAAAGATCATCTGAATGTGGTTGGTTAATTCCACCTCGAATTCTTTGCGTGAGGTGAGGAGCGAGGGGTCGGCTAAGGTGTAGTCCGTTTGGTAACTGCGGATGTTCTTGCCCGTGTAGGCGGCCACCTCTTCTTGCTCCGTCTTTTTATACGCGCGCAGCATGCTGTGGCGGCCCGCCTCGTCCATAATCACACCGCCTCCTTGGGATGAACGATAGATACCAAAAGTGGTGTGAAACAGATGCAGCAGACTGGCGTGATAGGGGTCCTTCACATTCTCTGAGTAGAGTTTCCAGTTGGCATGAACGAACTGACGGGCGTAGCCCAATACCTGGACCGGTCGGTTAAAGACTCGGTCGAGCCAGGGCCGCATGGCCGGACCAAGATAGTCGGCCAGCGGCTCGACCTTAGAAGAAAAAGAAGCGAAGATCAGCCCGTTATAGGTATCCAGGTGCAGTTTTTGGAGGGAGTGTCGCGAGAGATCAAAGTCGGCCGGGTACCCGCCCTGACGCCGAATGCCGGTACGAAACGGGACGCCAATCAGATCGCCCTGTTGGTTATAACTCCACTGATGGTAGATACAGGTATGGGTTGCCCGGTTACCCCGAGACTCGCGACACACCAGTGCACCGCGATGCGCGCACCGATTCACAAAGGCGTGCAGCTTGCCCGCTTTGTCACGCGAGACAACGACGGGTGTATCGCCGACAAAGGTTGCCCGAAAATCGCCGGGGCTGGCAACCTCCGCTTCGAGACCCACATAGCTCCAGGTCGGACCTCTGAAGATGCGTTCTTGTTCACGATGGTACACGGCAGGGTCGCAAAAGACCTGATATGGGACTGAGGTCAGACCTGCTGTCGTCGGCCAGCTCAACGCGACGGGCGCATTGTCCATGGGTGAAAGGCTCATCTTGGCACCTCCTTGATAAGCGCTTTTCTCCTCCCACTTCCTTTTCCCTAGTAGACACCGGTTTGTGTCGATTGACAAGCCATATTTGAGGCGCGTATACGAGGAACAGGGGTGCTGTCCCAACAGGCTCTAAAAGAAAAGGGAGGAGTTATGAGTGCGCAAAGCTTGAACATCATGCTGGTTGACCTGTTTCGATCTGAGACGGAGTTGGCCCAGTACCAGAAAGACCCCGAAGTGATTCTGGCAAACTACGATGTGACGGACGAAGAGCGGACGCGGCTCAAAGACCCAGACTGGGGATGGCTTTATACCCACGGGATTCATCCCTACATTCTGGTCCAGTTTGCCTTAGCCATGGGGGTAGAGATCCCGCAGTACGTGCAGCAGGTGAAAGCAGCGGCAGGGTAGGACGGCCAACTCGGAGACTTGTCAAACGAGAAAAAAGGAGAACCAAATGGCGAATATCGTTGCAGCCATGTCGTCAGTTCACAGTCCCCTGATGATGAGTGCGCCCCAGATGGCGGATGAGGCCACCTGGGGGAGGATTAATACTGGGTTTGATACCCTCCGAGACACCTTTACCTCTGCCGGAGCCGATACGATCGTCGTTATCTCAGACGAACATTTTAATGCGCTTGACCCGCGCCGCTATCCGTCGTTCGGCGTGGTGACGGCTGAAACGAGCGTTGGTCCGGTCGAAAACTGGCTCGGTGTTCCCTGCAATAGTATCTCGGTTAGGTTTGAGCCGAAGTTATCCGAGGCGGTCCTCGACGAAGGGGTGCGCCAGGGCTTCGATTTGACGCGGATTGGCGAAGTCGGTTTAGACCATGGATTTCTCACCTGCCTGAACTTTCTCACGCCGCAGTGGGACATGTCCTATCTGTGGCTGATCCAGAACTGTGTCCTGCCACCCCTGCCGAGCCTGAAGCGGTGTTATGATTTCGGGCGGATGGTCGGGCAAGCCATCCGGTCATGGGACAGCTCCCGCCGCGTGGCTCTACTCGGTACGGGTGGATTGTCCCATGCGGTTGGCACGCCGGATATGGGTAAGGTTGACCCGCAGTTCGATCAAAAATTCCTCGATCTGCTGTGCCAACAGGACCCGGCCATGCTCGACATCACGGATGCGGAGATTGATGCGGTCGGCAACGGCACGCATGAGATCCGGAACTGGATTGCGGTGGCTGGAGCAGTCGAAGGCGCAAAGGGCGAAGTCGTTATGTATGAAGAAGGAACCATGGTCGTAGGCTTCGGCATGATGCAGTTCCAACTGTAAGGCCCATTCCGCGAGGAGGAAACGTCTCCAGCATCTCGTCGCTATGGAAGGAGACGTTTCCTCTTTAGCTCGGATGAGTGGAGCCAGGCCGCGTGGAACGCTGGCTGTCCTGGGGGTGGGTATCCTCGCCATCTCGACTGCCGCGCCACTGATAAAGCTCGTCCCCGATGTCCCGCCGCTCGTGGTGGCTGCCTTTCGGCTCGGTCTCGCCGCGCTGATATTCACTCCGCTGAGCCTCGTCCGGCTCCGAACCGTGGGTGGCTCACCATCGCTTCCTGACCTGCGGGTGGTGAGCGTGGCCGGTCTGTGTCTGGCACTCCACTTTGCCGCCTGGATTGCCTCGCTGCGCTACACGTCCGTCGCGAGTTCCGTGGCGCTGGTGACCATGAACCCGCTTCTGCTCGCCATCGCCGGATATCTCATCTGGCGAGAACGACTCGTACGGCGGCAGTGGTGTGGGATTGGCTTGGCATTACTGGGCAGCCTGTGTATAGGCTGGAACGATTTTCAGCGGACAGGTCCGGCCCTAGAGTCCGCGCTGTACGGCGATGTCTTAGCCGTATGCGGTGCCGTCATGATCTCCGCCTACCTGCTGTGTGGGCGCGTGGCTCGACCACGTCTCGGCTTGAGCGTGTATGTCGGACTGGTCTATGGGTGTGCGGCAGTTATCCTACTCGCCGGCTGTTTCATCTTCCAACTGCCGCTGCTGGGATATGCCCCACGAGTCTACCTCGTCCTGGTCCTGCTTGCCCTTATCCCTCAAGTGTTGGGTCATACCATTCTGAACTGGGCGCTGGCCTATATGTCTCCGACACTGGTCGCACTAGCGATTCTTGGCGAACCGCTTGGAGCCGCCCTGTTGGCCTGGATATTCCTCGACGAGTCGGTGGGCCTGCTCCAAGGGATAGGAGCGGTGGGCCTGCTGACCGGGATTGTGCTGGGACAGCAACGCTGACGCAATGGAGATGCTGAGGAAGCGGCCCGACACAGGACAACCACACGGGTTGCCCTGGTCGCTAGTCATCATTCGCCAGAGAGAGCAGAATTTGCAGCAGATACCAGAACATCAGGGCCACACCGGCAAACAGCGCGAGCGAGGCGGCGACGTGCTGGTCGGGCCGATAGTGATGAATAATGTTCGAGGTCGTATACAGAATAGACCCGGCGGCAAAGGCAACCATAATGGTAGAGAAGAACAGCCCCAGGCTAAAGCCAAACATCATGCTGGCCAAAATCACCCCCAGGGCGACAAATCCACCCACGGCGAGAATGCCCCGCAGAAAAGAGAAGTCTTTACGGGTGGTGAAGGCCGTGAACGTCAGCCCGCCAAACAGCAGCAAGGTCATCAGTCCTGCCGTCGGAATAACATCCGGCGAGCTATAGTGCGTCGCAATATACAGCATGGGGAGAAAGATGACTGACTGGGCCAGGATATACAGACCCAGACCCAGGTATTGCATCTGCGGCGAGGCATCAGACTGCGCCCAGCGGTCGGCCAGCCAGGACACGCCCATGAATGCGGCGAGCACGACGAACCAGCCGTAACCACCAACCATGGTCTGTACCAGAGCTGGTGCAAACGACGACTGCAACAGGAGATTTTCAACCAGGATAAAGGCCAATATCGCCAACGCGAGGTGGGTATAGGTGCGGCGAATAAACTCCGCTCGCGCCACCTCGGATGCATAGGCCGCGGGCCGGGAATACGTCATAGTTGAAGCCATACATACCTCCGTAGAGTTGACTGTCGCCTTTCAGGCTAATGCCCTGGAAGGTAACAGTCAATGCCGAGGGGGATGGGAAAAAAGAAGGGGCAGCCGTACCGGGCCGCCCCTCTACATTCGACGGAAAGAAATAGGCGTGCAGGGCCACGCGTTTATTGAGCGAACGCTGCTTTCAGTCCCTCGGCCACTTCTGCCAGTGCTTTCTTCTGAGCGTCAAGATGGAAGAAGCTGAAGAATCCGTGAATCGTTCCGTTGTAGCGGGATATGGTGATATCAGCGCCGGCGTCCTGGAGCTTTTTGCCGTAGGCTTCGCCCTCGTCGCGCAGGGGATCAAACTCGGCCGTGATGACCAGCCCCGGCGGCGGGCTGTTCACGTATTTGGCCAGGAGCGGAGAGGCGTACGGCGCCTTGCCGGCCTCATCGTTTTCAAGATAATGGTCCCAGAACCACACCATGGAGTCCTTGGTCAGCAGATAGCCTTCCCCGTTCTGCCGACACGACTCGGTATCAAAGGAATGGTTGGTGACCGGATAGAGCAAGAGCTGGTAGGCGAGCGAAGGGGCGCCACGGTCTCCCGACATGAGCGCCACTGCTGCGGCCAGGTTGCCACCGGCACTATCGCCGCCAACCGCCACCCGGTGCGGGTCGCCGCCAATAGAAGCGACATTGAGCACCGCCCACTTGGTCGCTTCGTAACAATCCTCAGCTGCAGCGGGAAATTTGTGTTCCGGAGCGAGACGGTAATCGACGGCAATCGTGATGCAGCCGGCGGCGTTGGTCAGAGCGCGGCAGGTTGCATCGTGGCTTTCGAGGTCGCCGACCACCCAGCCACCACCATGAAAAAAGACCAGAACGGGAAGCGGGCCGTCTCCCTCGGGCGTATAGATCCGAATCGGCAGGTCACCGTTTGGGCTCGGAATGGTTCGATCTTCAACCCCGGCAACCGGCTCCGGATTTTCAACCTGGAAGAGTGGAACAATGGCCTGGCGTGCTTCCGCAACCTCCATTTCGTTAAAGCCGCGACCGCCGGCGGCCACGAGTTGATCAATAAAGGCTTGTTCTTGCTGACCTAGGGGCATACTTCCCTCCTTGCTGTGATTCGTGCTGTGCTGGGTCGATAGGCCATGACCAGAATGAGATGTTTATCTGGGGTAGGTGGTGTTTTTCAAGAGGGCAAGCTGCGGAGATCTGCGGACGTATATCGAATAGCTAGGGCGCCTGCGCCGGTGACCTCCGGCTGACTGGTAGAAGAGAGGGGCACAGCTGAGGCTGCACCCCAGGTTCTGTTTTTGCGGCCCAAGACCTTAGGGTGCTGGCCGTACATTCGCCTGCCTGTTCATCCACTGGGCAAATTTGTCTGTTTCATTCCGGGCCTGCCGCCACAGGAGTTGCACCGCTCGGTCTGGGTCCCAGCTACCGGGCCGCTCGATAAAGTCAAAGCCCAGTTTATCCGGGGAGTCTTTAATGCTCGAACGGAGAAACGGATATTTATCCACCCAGGCAGTAACAGGCGAATCATAAAAATAAGGAACGGCTTCAGACCTAAAGCTTACGGCTCGGCTCTGCCGGAGGTCTTTCCGTTCGCTGCTGAGGTAGTCATGCTTATACTGCCGGATCGCATGGGCCGTCTCATAATAACCGAACAGGACTCTGGCACCGGCCACCACGCGTTTTTCTGCCTCCCCCTGACTTTGGCGGCTCAAGGTACGGATACGATTCCTGGCTTCTCGTACGCTCTTCTCGTAGACCGGCAGCGGACCGGAAAGCACGGCCAGCGTTTCCAGCCCGCGCAAGGTAGCCAGGGCTTGGTCGCCTATGGCCCCCGTTCTCGCTTGCACGCCTTCTGGTAACGGTGCCGTCAACATGGTTTGCAGGCTGGCGACCGCCTGTTTCTCCTCTTTCTTCTCTTCTATGCGCTGCCAGATTTCGGGCTCAAAGAAGATCGGGCGCCGTTTTCCCTTGCGGGCGACTAACAGCAGGACGGCCTTTTGTTTTTTCTGGGCATCGCGGACCGCGTTGCGGTAACTCTTACAGTCCTGAATAGGCCAGCTATTCACCTGCTCAAGGACATCGCCCTTGCGTAACCCGACACGTGAGCCTGGGGTGAGCTGGGTAATCTCAGCAATGGGGAGACCGGAGGCATCCTTCTGCCTGGTTGGGTGGAGGGTGAGACCCAGATACTCGCGGGCTTCCTGGCAGGGGTTTGCTGCGGCGGGAGATGGTTGAAAAAAGAAACTCATTGTGACCACGGTCATAATAACACAAGCAGAATACTTCACGGTGCTCTTCCTTACTCTCTTGGCTACCCGCATTGTATATATGGGAGCCTGTCGAGTCCGGTCAAGGCGCTGATTGAAACTGTCGCCTACACACGGGTGTCGCTGCAGCGTGGGCCGGCCTAAACCGCGAGGGATATGAGCGCGCCAGTGCGATAGGATCAGGGCGAAAGCATGGGGGATAGCCAATACATTACCGGTAGCTCAGGGGTTCGAATCGAAGCCTGAGACCCGGCGGGCGGTGGAGCTATCTCTCCCCCCAGCGGAGTTTGCTGCGCAGGACCTCAAAGAAGGTCCGATTGGGGGAGATGATGAGCGGGACGGTCACGCGGGAGCGTTGAATACTCACGGTGTCTCCACTCTTGAGCGGATGCCCTTCTTGGCCGTCCAGGGTCAGCGTGACGTCCTCGTCCGGAGTCTGGACCACCACTTTGATATCGGCCTGATCGGGGAGAATAACCGGACGGTTTGTCAATGTGTGCGGACAGATTGGCGTCAGCACGACAACGCTCAGCGTGGCATCGATAATCGGCCCGCCCGCCGCCAGGGAATAGGCGGTCGAGCCGGTTGGGGTGGCGACAATGAGTCCGTCCGCTTTATAGGTACAGAGATGTTTGCCATCCACCCAGGTGGCAAGGTCCATAATACGGGCCAGGGCGCCTTTATTGATGACCGCATCGTTGAGCGCCTGAAACGTGCCAACCGGCCGCCGGTCGCGGATAAGTGTGGTCGTGAGTAGGCTGCGTCGCTCGATTGCATAATCGCCAGCGAGGATACGGGTGAGCGTAGTAAACAGCTCTTCGGTCGTTGTTTCGGTCAGAAAGCCCAGCCCGCCAAGATTGACACCCAGAATAGGCACTTCCCGCGTCGTGGCCCGCCGGGCGACGCTGAGCAACGTCCCATCACCGCCCAGCACGACAACCAGGTCGGCCTGAGCCATGATCTCGACTTTGCGCGATCCCTGCCCCAGACCCAACTCTTCACTGGTGCGGTCCTCCGGCAGAATGGTCTTGCCGCGCTCTTGCAACCAGGCAACCAGGTCGCGACCCAGCGCAATCGCCGCCGGCGTATTGACCTTGATGACCAGACCGATTGTCTGCATATCGCGAGCGGAGCGGTGAGGGCGCTCCCTTTTCTCCGTGCCTAGCGTATAATGGTGGACCTATGGCAATCCGTCAGCCTCATCTGGAGGACCAGCACAATTTATTTCCTCATACTGCCGAAAAGGAAGCAGCCAAGAAAGCCCCTCTGGCCGAGCGGATGCGACCGCAGACGCTGGATACCTATGTTGGTCAGACACATCTCCTCGGGCCGGGCCGTCTCTTACGGCAAATGATTGAGCAGAAAACGCTGACCTCTCTGATATTATGGGGACCGCCCGGCAGTGGCAAAACGACCCTGGCCCGGGTGCTCGCTCAGGCCGTCGAACTGCCCTGGGTGAGCTTTTCGGCCGTGCTGGCCGGAGTCAAAGAGCTGCGTCTCATCCTGGCGGACGCGCAGCGGCACCAGCAGCAAACGGGCCAATCGACCGTTTTATTTGTGGATGAAATTCACCGTTTCAATAAAGCCCAACAGGACGCCTTTCTGCCGCATGTAGAGCAGGGTCTGATTATTCTGATTGGCGCAACAACGGAAAACCCGTCTTTTGAGGTGATTGCGCCTCTCTTGTCGCGCTCTCGCGTGGTGGTGCTGGAAGCGATGGAAGCCGAGCAGTTGGTCCAGATTCTGTCTCGCGCCCTGCAAGATACAGACCGCGGCCTGGGGCAGTATCGGATTGGAGCGGACGAAGCAGTACTGCGGACCATTGCCGAATCCGCGCAGGGAGATGCCCGGGTTGCCTTAAACACCCTTGAGGTCGCCACGACCCTGGCGGTCCAAAAAAAAGTCACACAGCTTGACGTGGCCCTGGTGCAAGAAGCAGCCCAGCAGAAGGCCATCCTGTACGATAAGGCCGGGGAGGAACATTATAATATCATCTCCGCCTTCATTAAGAGCTTACGCGGGAGTGATCCCGACGCGGCGGTGTACTGGATGCTGCGCATGTTGGAGGCTGGGGAAGATATCCTCTTTATTGCCAGACGGATGGTCATCTTTGCAGCCGAGGACATTGGGAATGCCGACCCGCAGGCATTGCCTCTGGCTATCGCGACAAAGGAAGCAGTACATTTCGTCGGGCTGCCGGAGGCGCGTATTCCATTAGCCCAAGCCGCCACCTATCTCGCGGCTGCACCCAAATCGAACGCCTCATACAAAGCCATGAAAGCCGCCCAGGCCGATGTGCAGACCTATGGTCCTTTGCCTGTTCCGCTCCATTTGCGCAACGCGCCGACAAAACTGATGAAAAACCTGGGCTATGGCAAAGAGTATCAGTATGCCCACGATTACGAGGATGCCGTTGTGACCCAGACCCATTTGCCTGAGAAGCTGACCCAACGACGGTATTATGAGCCCAGTGATCGCGGCCACGAAAAAGGAATAAGCGAACGGCTGAAGGCGCGGCGGAAAAGGCAAGCGGACACGCAAGACTGAAACGGAGCGGATTTCCAGGGCTTGGTCGGGGCAGCGTCTGCATCCGCGCTGCAATACGGAAGGAGAAATACATATGGCATACCCACCACCGGAACCTTTTACGATTGCTATTCCAGATGCGGTGCTGGACGATCTGGAAAATCGGCTCAGCCGCGTGCGCTGGCCGGGTGAGCTACCCGATTCAGACTGGGATTACGGAGCGAATCTCTCCTATATTCAGCAACTCGTTGAATACTGGCGCACTGCGTATGACTGGCGCACCCAGGAACGGGCGATGAATCGCTGGGCGCATTTCAAAACCACCATAGACGGCCAGGGGATTCATTTTATCCATGCGCGGGGGAAAGGTCCCGCGCCGCTGCCATTGATTATTTCGCACGGTTGGCCCGGCTCGTTTTATGAGTTTATGGAGGTGATCGGGCCGTTGACCGATCCCGCCGCCCACGGTGGTGATCCGGCCGACGCCTTCGATGTGGTGGTGCCGTCCCTGCCGGGCTATGGGTTTTCCGCCCCGCCCCAAGAACGCGAGGTCAACATCAGTCGTATGGCCGAGTGGTTCGCCGTCTTGATGACAGAGGTCCTCGGCTATGAGCGCTACGGTGCCCAGGGGGGCGACTGGGGTTCCATGATTTCGTCCCGGCTGGGCTATGCCTACCCTGAACAACTGATCGGCGTACATCTCAATATGGTCGGGATTGCGCCCCACCCCGCCAACCGCCAAGACCTGAGCCCTGCGGAGGAGGCATTTCTGAAAGGGATGAGAGTCTGGCAACGAGAGGAACGCGGCTACCAGGAAATTCAGGGCACCAAGCCGCAGACCTTGGGCTTTGCGCTCAACGACTCGCCGGTTGGCGTCTGCGCCTGGATCGTCGAAAAGTTTCGGACCTGGAGTGACTGTGACGGAAATCCGGAAAACTCCTATACCAAAGACCAACTGCTGACCAACGTCATGATCTACTGGGTCACGCAAACCTTCCATTCGGCCTCACGGGTTTATTATGAAGAGCGACACCACCCGTGGCGGCTGGGAAAAGACGAAAAAGTGAGTGTACCCACCGGGGTCGCTGCCTTTCCAAAAGAGATAGCCTGCCCGCCGCGGGAGTGGGCCGAGCGGGCGTATAATGTTCAGCGCTGGACGGCCATGCCAGCCGGTGGCCATTTTGCGGCCATGGAACAGCCGGCGTTGCTGGTCGAGGATATTCGGGCGTTCTTTCGCGGTCTGCGCTAAGGTCGATGGCCGCCCAGCACAGAATTATTCTCCACGGCTCGCGGCGCTCACCTTTTGTGGAGAAGGTCTATCGGGGCCTTATGCTCAAACGACTGCCGTTTGAGATCCATGAGCCACACACGTTTCAGGATCTGCGGCGGCATAATCCCACGACGGGCAAGATGCCGGCGCTTGAGCTGGACGGGCAACTGCTCTTTGATTCGACGTTTATCCTACGCGCGCTTGACGCCTACCAGCCGAGCCCGCCGTTACTATCGGCAGATCCCCTGATTGCCGCGCAACAACGCTTGATTGAGGATTGGGCGGACGAGTCCCTGTATTGGTATGGCTTGGCCCTGCGTTGGACGATCCCGGCCAACGCCAAACGTGCGCTCCAAACCTTCGTATCCGCGGCACCCCCGCTGCTCCGTCCTCTGGTCAGGATCATGGCTCCACGCCTGATGCGGTCACAGGTTCGGGCGCAGGGGACAGGCCGTCTGCCCGCGGACATGTTGGCGCGTGAACTCGATGGGCACTTAGCGGCTTTGGTCAAGATGGTCGGGCGGGGTCCCTTCTTTTTTGGCTTGGACCAGCCCAGCGTTGCCGACCTGGCCGTCTACGGACAATTATTCTTCCTATACGACAAGGCTACACCCGAGGGCCAGGCAATCGTTGAGAACTATCCCGCGTTGACCGACCTCTGTCTGCGTTTGGATGTGATGACCGACTAGGGCAGGATACTCAGACGAACCTGTCTGCCCAAACCGCTTTGGGGTCCTGTACGCAAAATCGGTTTCAGTTCCGGGCCTGCTGTGGGGTAATCTCAAAGGCGAATGCCTCTCGATACCAGCCGATCCAGCGAAAGAGGCGAGCGCGGAAATATTTGCGAAAGAAGAGCGGAAAAACAGTATCCTGGACCCGTTTTTCCCCCAGCCAGACGGCAACGCCTTGGAAGCGGGTCGCCCCTATCTGACAGGTAACGGTCGGCGTCTGTTTCAGGTTCTTTACCCACTGTGAGTTCGAGCCTCGACCGGACGAGACATAAATCTTGTCCTGGGTTGCCACAAACCAGATTTTGACCGTGCGTGGTATACCCGTCTTTCGGCCGACGACGGTCAGTTCAAGAAGTGATTTGCGATTGAGGCTGGAAAGAGTAAACGTATCCAGCTTTTGCGAGGTGAGGGAGGACACGTTTACTCTTTCAAGGCTATGTGGGTCGTTGACGTCGGCCATAGCGCTGGCATCATTTCAGCAGACCGAAGTGCCCCGCCGTGCCCTTGAGGTTCCGGGGCTCGATGATGATCGTCCGCTCTGGGGAGGCGACCGTCGTGCCGAGGCGCCAGGCTTGGATACCATGATCGGCGGCGATCTGTATTACACGCTCAGCCTCAGCCTCAGCCACCACGACACAGAAGCCTATCCCCATGTTATAGACCTGATACATTTCCGCGTCGGTGATCTGTCCAACGTCCTGTAACACTGTGAAGACCGGGGGAGGCGGAGGAAGGCTATGAATATGGTATCCCACTGCGGCCTCGGTCCGGGTGAGATTGAAAAAGCCGTCTCCGGTAATGTGGATCAGGGCTTTGAGTTGAACGTTGGCCGCAAACATGGCGGTGATTTCAGGAACATAAATATGGGTCGGTTCCAGCAGTTCTTCTCCGACGGTGCGCCCCAGTTCCGGTAGATAGCTATCGACCTTGAGTCGGGCGTCTTTGAGCAGGACCTGCCGGGCCAAGGTCAAACCGTTGCTGTGGATGCCGCTGCTGGCAAGCCCGATCAGCGTATCACCCGGCTCGACCTCTTTACCGATAACGACACGGTCAAGCGGAACCGTACCGATGGCGGTACCGGCCAGGTCCAGGCCGCCGCCGTCTCGAACGCCGTGAACCATCTCCCTGAGTTGTGCAATTTCTCCACCGGCAATATTGACGCTGGCCTGCTCTGCCCCACGATGCAGACCCTGACCTAAAGCGTCGAGCACATCCGGCTGTAAGCTCTCGACCGCGACATAATCAACAAACGAGATCGGGGTCGCGCCAACGCACAACAAGTCGTTGACGTTCATGGCGATGCAGTCAATACCAACCGTATCGTATTTCCCCAGGAGTTCTGCCACCAGGAGTTTGGTTCCAACCCCATCGGTGGTAATGCCAATGCCGAGGTTGAGCGCGTCGAGACGAATGATATTGGCAAAATATCCAAGGGGCAGATAAGGACGCGCGGCCGGATTAAAGGAGAAGGTTTGTTCGACCCAGGCACGGAGTCGATTTAAGCCCGCTTCGGCCTGTGTGCTATCGACGCCCGAGGCAGCATAGCGTGGGTCTCTCGCGTGATCCATGATGCTGCCCCACTCTACCGAATCTCTTCTCCGAAGGCAATTGTCTGGCTTCGCTCTTGACTCCATACTGAGCCACGCTCAGTATGAAAAGGAGTCCACAGATACGTTTCAAAAGAGTGAACGTGTCCAGCTTTGGCGATGTGAGGAAGAACACGTTTACTCTTTTTTCAGTCCCGTGAGACAGTATGTCAGAAGCCTATGTATGAAACCTTTTATGGTTTTCAGGAAAATCCGTTCCGCCTCACCCCAGACCCACGTTACCTCTTTCTGAGCGCCACTCACCAGGAGGCCCTTGGTCATCTCCTGTTTGGGGTGCATGAAGGCCATGGCGTGGTTGTCCTGACCGGAGAGATTGGGGCGGGAAAAACGACGCTCCTACGGACTCTGGCGAGCGATCTGAATGCATCGACAACGCTCGCTTATCTCTTTAATCCTACGCTGTCCGATGTCGAGCTCTTGCAAGCGATCAATGCCGACCTCGGACTATCGGCCGACTCGACGAGCAAAAAAGCGTTAACCGACGAACTCAACCGTTTTCTTCTCGCCCAACAGGCAGCGGGACGACAGGTGGTGGTGATTATAGATGAAGCCCAGAACCTGGCAGCGCCGGTTTTAGAACAGCTCCGTCTCCTCTCTAACCTTGAGACCGAACAAGAAAAACTGCTGCATATCATTCTTGCCGGGCAACCGGAGCTACGTGAAATCCTGGCCCAGCCTGCACTGGCTCAGCTCGACCAGCGCGTGACCGTACGCTGGCACCTTGAGCCGTTAAGTGTAGAAGAAACCGCAGCCTATGTCCGACACCGGCTCAGCATTACCGCAGACGGACGGGCAGCGCCGCTTTTTTCGCCCGCGGCCCTGCGGCAAGTGTACCGTTTTTCGGGCGGTATCCCGCGACTCATCAATATCCTGTGCCACCGTGCGTTATTGGTTGGCTACACTCGAGAAGAGACACGCATACGGTCCCAGACGATTCGGCAAGCGATCAGGGAATTGCGTCGTCATACGACTCGCAGTCCACGCTTGCGCTGGTCAGCGGCCACTGCGGCAACCGCACTCGTTGTTGGCGGATTCCTGCTGGTCGGGGGAAGATTTGATATTCCTGCGGTGTGGAATCAACTGGATATGTGGGCATCACGCGAAGAGGCACAACGCTCTCCTCCAGCGACTGCTCTTCCCGTACCGGAAACGCAGCACAGCGGTTCTCAGGAAGAACAGGAAGGAATGGAAACCCTGCCCTCAACTTTGGGGCTGAAGGCTGGCGACCTTGCCGTTGCAACCTCCATTCCTCAGGAATTATTCCACGCGCTCCAACGGGATGAGATGCTGCACAGTGCGGTACGCGCAACTCGCGAGTTGATTGCCACGTGGCAGGCATCACCTTTGGAAGAAATGGAGTGGCAAGGCGGCAAACTCGACCTTGCCGCCATTGCCGCTGCCCGCCGGCTTGAATATCTGCCCGTGCGGAGCGATATCCGCCTCCTGACTCTGCTGGACCTGCCAGTGATGATCGGTTTGGCCGTTCCACCCTCTCAGCAGACGCGATTTGCTTTGATCAGCCGGATGACAGAGACCCACTGTCGTATCCGGCTGGAGAGAGATTATGTCGTACCACTCGAAGCGATTACGCAGCGCTGGATTCGAGAAGCACACGTCTTTTGGAAAAACTACGAGGAGATCCGAACGACCCTGGCTATGGGCAGCAGTGGCCCGGCGGTCGGGAAATTGCAAACCTTGTTGGCCAAGGTCCCCACGTCGTCTCATATGGGGGCCCTGTTCATCCATCAGGCGGGAAAGCCGACGCCGTTTTTTGGGCCACATACGCAAGACGCGGTAGCGCAATTCCAGAAAACGCAGCGCCTCGTATCCGACGGGATCGTTGGGCCGCAGACCCTGATTCTCTTGTATCGTCGCCTTCCCGAGTATACGCCGCCGAGTCTGAGTCGAAGAGAGCGGGTAGGGAGTTCATTTGCCGCCCAGCGTCCAACGAGGGGCCGGCAAGGAACAGGTCGTGGAGAGCGGATCAAGTCATTGAACAACCGGAGCCAAGTGGGAGGGGCGCATGAGTACGATTCTTGACGCCCTGAGAAAAATTGAAGGAGAAAGACACGGGCAGGACAGGCAGGTCCGGACTCGTATACTGGCACGCCCGCCTCGACCTCTCCTCACTACTCCTCCGCACCGATCTCTACTGTGGGCGGCTGGTATGAGCCTTCTTCTGGTAGGATTTGCCGTAGGCATATGGGTAACCCATCAGGAAGGGATCCCTCCAGAAGAAGGTGGAACGCTTCTGCCGGTTGCACCCGCAAGTTTTGAAGAGCCCGAGAAAATCGTCTCCGCCGTCACGGAGGAGCGAGCTCAAGAAGAACAGTGGAGCGTCACTACTCCCCTGCCTCCTGAGCGTCCCCTTACCCTCTCAGAGCCGCCGTCTCTCCAGGATTCTCCCTTTGCCTCCTCGTCCCAAGTTGCTCTGCGCACCTCGCTTGTGGACGCCACCCCTCAGGGGTTTTCTGAGCGAGGTGGAGAGAAAGTCCATCAAAAACGGGAAGCCCCTCAAAGGCGCGAAGACCGCGTCTCGCACATTGGGGGGCAGCGTGGAAAGGCGGAGCGCTTTGAGCAAGAACAGCCGCTTGTGCCAGGGGGGCTAGCCGACATAGCAGAGCCAGACGAATCGGAAGATGTCTATGCTCCCGCCCCGGCCAATTCAGCGGTCAGCTTTCTTCAGTGGTCACCCGAGTCTGCACGACGAAAAGCCTTTGTCAGGGTCGGAGGGAGTCCGTTAACCCTCGTCCGCGAAGGCGATGCTATTGAAGGCTATACAGTTGTCGAAATCCGGCCAGACGCGATTGCACTTCGGTCTGGCACAACCCGTTTTCAGCTCCGCGTTCGCTGAAGTCTTGGCGTCTTTCTGTATGGGACTGACGGAGAGGGAAAATTACGAAGCTGCGGACTTTCTCACCTTCGCCTCTGCCTTGAGTTCTTTAATGCGGCGTTTGAGTGCCTTTTCGCGACGTTTGCGGCGTCGACGGATCTCCTGATCTCTTTCTCTGTGCATGGGTTGGTCTCTCTTACTCCTCTCTCCGGTTGCTCGTACAGGTGTTTCCTTAGACTTAGAGCGAAACTAAGGAATCCCACTATATCTGGCTAAACACGGCCTGAAAACAGGGGCAAACTTTCTCGGTGGAAAAAATACGAGCTACTAGATATTGTAGACCATGAGTTTTTCTGCTACAGGAAGTTGTGGGTGGTCCAGGATAGACCGCACCCGTATCCAAATGAACGAGTGGGTGGAGTTGGTCGTGTCACAGGGGGGAACCTCGTTATTTTCCATAAAAGGGCTCAAGGAAGGCCCTACCCTTTTCTTTGACGACGATGCTCCATTTACCGATGTGGTTGCAGCGGTTGAGGAAGAATTGACGCGGACGAATGGTTTCTTTCGTGGCTCCCCTATCGTATTGCACTTTGGGGGCCGTCTCCTACAAAAAGAAGAATGGTGGTCTCTGAAGGAGACCCTCCACAGAGAAGAGGTGCTGCTGCGCTATGCGGTTTCAAACAATGCAGCCAGCAGGAAGATGTTATACAAGGAAGGATTGTCTGTCCGGGAGAGTATACCATCGCCCCGAAAGCAGAGAACGGACCAAGACACTATTCCGCCCGAAGGACAGCGGGCATCATACCTGCGCCATGGGCTGCGGGGCGGACAGAAGAAAGTTTTTGATGGAGATGTGATCCTGGCCGGTGATGTGAACCAAGGGGCGGAAATCATCGCGGGAGGGGATGTGGTTGTGATAGGAGCGCTGCGTGGAGTCGTCCACGCTGGCTATCCCGATAACGAAAGGGCTGTGGTTATCGCGCTCAACCTGACGCCGTTACAGCTCAGAATTGGACCCTTGATCGCCATTCCGGAAGAGGGGCAAAACCACCGAGGTGTCCTCCACCCGGAAGTCGCTCGGGTGCTGGATGAGCAGATTGTGATCGAACCGTATAACGGGAAGCTATAGGAGAGGTGAGCCATGAGTGGACGAGCAATCGTCGTTACCTCAGGCAAGGGGGGGGTCGGGAAAACGACCGCGACCGCGAACATCGGCCTTGGTCTCGCCAGCCGGGGGAAAAAGGTTGTGCTGATTGATGGGGATATCGGGTTGCGCAATCTTGACCTTATTCTGGGAGTCGAAAACCGGGTCGTGTACAATATCGTCGACATTGTGAGTGGACGCTGTCAGCGGAGGCAGGCGCTGGTCAAGGACAAGCGGATTTCGAGCCTCTTTCTGATTCCAGCCTCGCAGATTGACCAGAAGGAGGCGATTAATGCTGACCAGATGCGGGATTTGTCTGCGCAGCTGAAGGAAGAATTCGATTTTGTCTTAATAGACTGCCCGGCCGGGATTGAGCAGGGGTTCCGAAACGCCGTGGCAGCGGCCGATGAAGCGATTGTCGTCACCACTCCAGATGTCTCTCCGGTCCGCGACGCGGACCGCGTCATTGGTCTGCTGCAGAGTTCGCTCGGCGAGCCCCAGCTCATCATTAATCGGATGTCCATGGCCATGGTCAAGCGCGGAGACATGCTCGACCAACAAGATGTGCTAGACATCTTGGCCGTCCGTCTTCTTGGGATTGTCCCTGAAGATGAAGCAGTCGTGATTGCCGGTAACAAAGGAGCCCCGGTCGTCCTGAATGGCGGCTCGCCGTCCGGTGATGCCTATGGGCGTATCGCGCGCAGGATTCTTGGGGAAGACGTTCCGATTCCCGAGTTGAACGGCCATAATAGTCTCGCCAAGCGACTCGGCAAAATTCTCTTTGGGAGATAAGTTATGACACTAACGGAACGTATCCAGCATTTTTTTGGTAAGGGTGGCAGTAAGGACGCTGCAAAGAGTCGCCTCCTTCTGGTCTTACAAGACGACCGACTTGGCTTGACTGCCGAAAAGAAGGAAGCGTTGCGTAAAGATATACTTGAGGCAATTCGGAAGCACCTCGATATCGATGCGGAGGGCTTCACTATGGAGTTTGTATCCAGCCCAACAGATCAGAACAAAATGCATGTCTCAGCTCCCGTACAGGTTGGCCGAGGGACGGTGAATTTCTCAAAATAAGTACTGTTGAAAGCCGACTGGGGACGACAGGACGGACTGAAAAGGGCGGCAGAAGCCGCCCTTTTTTGTGTCCCCTCTTTCCTTCCGAGAAGGGACGATCCTACAATATCTATAGAATATATCGGGACAAGTCCTGATCTTTGACAATCGCGTCCAGCTTATCTCGGACATAATTGGCATCGATCGGTAGCTCCCGTCCGCTCAATTCCGGAGCGTCAAAGGAGAGGTCTTCGACCAGTCGCTCGACTACTGTGTGCAGTCGCCGCGCGCCGATGTTCTCAGTCCGTTCATTCACGGTGGCGGCAATCTGAGCAATTTGCTCTACGGCGTCAGCCGTAAAATTGAGCCGGACGTCTTCTGTATCGAGTAGGGCGACATACTGGGTCAGTAACGCATTTTTGGGTTCTGTCAGGATGCGCACAAAATCGCCGTGCGTCAGAGATTCCAGCTCCACGCGAATCGGAAAACGCCCCTGAAATTCTGGAATCAGGTCGGAGGGTTTGGCGGTATGGAATGCTCCCGACGCGACGAAAAGGATATGATCGGTGCGGACCATGCCATATTTGGTGTTGACGGTACAGCCTTCGACCAGTGGCAGCAGGTCACGCTGCACCCCTTGGCGAGAGACATCTGCACCGTGGGCGTTTTCTCGACCGGCAATTTTATCGATCTCATCAATAAAGATGATACCAGTCTGCTCAACCCGACGAACGGCCTCCTGGACGACCGCTTCCATATCAACCAGCTTGTCGGCCTCTTCTACCGCCAGGATCTCGAGCGCTTCCGGGACCTTCACACGGCGTTTTTTGGTTTGTTTGGGCATCATATTGGAGAACATTTCTTTGAGCTGACTCTCCATTTCTTCCATGCCCTGAGGGGCCATGACTTCAACAAAGGGGGCGGCGGAGCGGGTAATTTCAAGCTCTACCTCTCGCTCGTCCAGCTTCCCTTCGTGGAGCATACGTCGCATTTTTTCCCGGGTGCTGTGTCCGGCGCTTGTTGCTCCCTCTTCACCCAGACTGGATGATGACGGGGTTGGAGGAAGCAGAAGGTCAAGCAACTGCTCTTCCGCCTGGGCATGGGCCTTGACTTGAATCCGTTCTTTTTCTTCCTGCTTGACCAGGCCGACGGCCAGTTCTGTCAGGTCTCGCACCATAGATTCGACATCGCGCCCCACATAGCCGACCTCGGTAAACTTTGAGGCCTCCACTTTAATAAACGGAGCCTGGGCCAGACGCGCTAAACGGCGGGCGATCTCGGTTTTGCCAACCCCGGTCGGACCGATCATCAAAATATTTTTCGGGGCAATCTCGTCACGTAAATCTTCCGGGACCTGCTGCCGTCTCCAGCGATTGCGCAGCGCAATCGCCACGGAACGTTTGGCCTTCGCTTGGCCAATAATATACCGGTCCAGCTCGGAGACGATTTCTCGCGGGGTCATAACCGGAGAGCCTGCGTCTTGAACGACTACGGGCGCCCCGTTGACGACATCCGTCATCTTATAATTCCTCCACTACAATCTGGTCGTTGGTGTACACGCAAATAGCTCCAGCGATGCGCATGGCCTCCTCAACAATCCGCGCCGCATCCAGAGGCGTGTGGGCGACTAAGGCACGGGCCGCGGCCAGGGCATAATTGCCGCCCGACCCGATGGCGAGAACGCCGTCGTCAGGTTCAAGTACATCTCCGCTACCGGAGATCAGCAGAGATGACTCATGATCAACGACAGCCATCAGCGCCTCAAGACGACGTAAGACCCGGTCTGCACGCCAGTCCCGGGCCAGTTCGACTGCGGCTCGCCGGAGGTTGCCATTATATTCTTCCAGTTTGCCTTCGAATTTTTCGCACAGGGTAATGGCATCCGCAGTCCCGCCCGCAAAGCCGGCCAGAATGCGGTCCTTATACAAACGGCGCACTTTCCGTGCGGCGTGCTTGACGACGGTGTCTCCAAGGCTGACCTGCCCGTCTCCCGCCATAGCGACCTTGCCGTCGCGGCGGACGGTGAGAATAGTTGTCCCATGCATAGCTGCGTTCACCGTGTATCCTCCAGCCACCGGATCATAGTATACCACCCACAGCATAGAGTATTGTCCGGCAATGCACTATTGCCGGTGAGGCGGAAGAAGCGAACCACAAGCGGGTCGGCTTAGGCCCGCGGGTGTGCCTTATCATATACTTGGGTCAGCCGGTCTAAATTGACGTGGGTGTAGCGCTGGGTGGTGGATAGACTGGAATGTCCCAACAATTCCTGGATAGCACGCAGGTCAGCTCCTGCGTCAAGCAAATGGGTCGCAAAGGTGTGGCGCAGGGCGTGGGGACTGATCTTGTGGGCCAGCCCGCACTGTTTGGCATAGCTAGCCACCAGTCGAGCAACACTACGGGGAGTGAGTCGTCCGCCGCGTTGGTTGAGAAAAACCGGTCTGGCGTCACCAGCCGACACGTTGTGGGACGCGAGCTGATAATTATTGCCGAGCAAGGCCGGAATCTCTGTCCGATAGCGGTGTAGAGTGTCAAGCGCTGTGCGGCCAATCGGTACGATCCGTTCCTTCTGCCCCTTTCCCTTCACCCGCAGAACTTCAAGGTTGGGATCGATATCTTCCCAGTTCAGGCCGGTTAATTCACTGACACGGAGCCCGCACGAATAGAGCACTTCGAGTATGGCCCGATCACGCAGTTCAGCGGGAGTATCCGGGGTGGGAGCGTCTAAAAGGCGAAACATGTCGTCAACCGGGAGATAGGTCGGAAGGGGATGGTCTTGCTTGGGCGAACTCAGGTGAAGGGTCGGGTCTTGGTCAATCACGGCCTCGCGCAGCAAGAAGCGAAAAAAGCTCTTGAGTGCCGAGAGCTTCCGACTAATCGAGCTTTTCGTATGCTGTCGGTATAAGGTGGACAAAAAAGCCTGAATGACGTGGTGGCTGATCTGTGTGACCTCGACCTGACTCGGCTCAGCCTGTTCCGTCGGCCTTTCAACAAAAGAGAAAAATTGGTGCAGATCGCTACGGTAGTTACGCAGCGTATGGGGAGAGACACTTTTCTCTACCTCCAGATATACGGTATAGCGGTCAAACAACTCGCGGAGTGCTGGTGTCATTGGAATTTTAATTTACTCACTCCAATGGTATCAACAAGTCCGGTTTGAAGAAAGTGACCAGAGGGACGGCCGACGACGAAAAAGCGAATGGTGTACCGGGTATGGTAGAGAAGGAGCCGAATGGGAGCGGACGTGCGAGCCTGTTATCAGTGCCACAAAGAAATATCTCTCGAAGAGCCCATTGGACGACGCGACACGTGTGCAGGGTGCGGGGCTGACGTACGCTGCTGTCTCAACTGTACCTTTTACGATGCGCGCGCCGCTGACGCATGCCGTGAACCACAGGCCGACCTCGTCCAGCATAAGAACGCTGCAAATTTCTGTGAATTCTTTGCGCTTAAGAATACGCAGCCGGGTCCGGTGCGTCCGTCCGGGGGAGATGCTCGGGCGCAATTGGACGCCTTATTCAAAAAGAAATCCTGATGGAGTTCCGGCCATGACCGCTCGGCGTTTCCCCCTGGTGCTTGTGAGCCTTGTCTGGCTTCTGCTGCTGAGTACCTGTCAGCCCGATCCCCACACGGCCCAAGGGACGGCCGAACTCTTTCTTGACGCGCATTATGTGCGTATTGACTTGCCGACCGCCAAAGCCTATTGCGCAGGCTTTGCCCGGAACCGGGTAGAGGAGGAAATTCGACTGACCGAGGGCTTGTCGATCGATGCAACAACGCGGCAGCCGCGGGTGTACTATGAACTGCTTGAAGAAACACCGCGCGGCGAATCAAACGTGTCTTTCCTGTATAAGGCGGATTTTGACATTGACGGAGCCGGACGATTTACTAAGAACATTGTGTTGACCCTGCGAAATGAGGCTGAGGGCTGGCGTGTGGTCAACTACCGCGAGTATGACTAAAGCCCTCCTGTGGTTGACAGGAGGAGAGCAGGGGCAAAGGATGGTGGGGAGGCAAAACAAGACAAGGCGACAAGGGTCGGAAAGGAGGAAGCGATATGCAGGACAAAACTTATGTCATTACCGAGATCGTGGGCACCTCGGAGCAGTCGATCTCGGCGGCGGTGAGCAACGCGGTTGATCGCGCCAACAAGACGCTCAAGGCGCTCGACTGGTTTGAGGTCAAGGCGCTCCGCGGGACAGTCGTGGATGGCAAAGTTGGGCAGTATCAGGTCACGCTTGATGTGGGCTTTCGCTATCTGAGTGATGAAGAAATGAAAGCCTGGGCGGAAGGCTAGGCCAGAGACGAGCCCGAACTGTAGAGACGGAAGGGAGGAGTTATGTCAGACAAAACGTATAAGCTCATTGAGTTGGTTGGGGTATCGGAGAATTCGATTGAAGAAGCCATCCAGAATGCGGTCGCCCGGGCCAATCAAACCCTCAAGAATCTGGATTGGTTTGAGGTCGTTGAAGCGCGCGGTATGATTCAGGATGGCACAGTCAATCAGTTCCAGGTCAAGATTAAGGTCGGGTTTCGGCTGAACATGTAAGGAGGGACAAGAGCGACGGGAGATTGGCGAGGATAGGGCAATCTGAACGCTCTGGCTTTTGTGTCAGAGAGAAGGCAGCACTGCTTCCACTCCTCCGTGCAAGGCGCTATAAACGAATTGGTCTATGGACGGACTGGTAACTGTGAGAAGCATGATTATTGAAGGAGATGAATGATGGCGTTACACATTGGTGAGGAAGCTCCCAATTTTACGGCGGAGACAACAGAGGGAACGATCAACTTTCATGAGTGGATCGGAGATGGCTGGGCCATTTTGTTTTCACATCCCAAGGATTTTACTCCGGTGTGTACAACCGAGCTGGGCTATATGGCCGGCCTCAAACCTGAATTTGATAAGCGCAACTGCAAGATCATTGGTCTGAGCATTGATCCGGTATCCGACCACACGGAATGGGTCAAAGACATTGAGGAAACGCAGGGACATGCCGTCACGTATCCGTTGATTGGCGATACGGACCTTGCCGTTGCCAAGCTGTACGACATGATCCACCCGAATGCGAGTGGGACTGCCAAGGGCCGCACCGCGGTCGACAACGCAACTGTCCGCTCGGTGTTTGTGGTTGGTCCGGACAAGAATATCAAGCTCATGATTACCTATCCGATGAGCACCGGGCGGAACTTTGACGAGGTGCTGCGTGTGTTGGACTCCTGCCAATTGACCGCCCAACACAAAGTCGCCACCCCGGTGAACTGGAAACACGGGGAGGACGTGATCATTGTCCCCGCGGTCTCGAACGAGGAAGCCAAGGAAAAATTCCCCGGCGGTTGGAAGGCACCCAAGCCGTACCTGCGGATCGTACCGCAGCCGCAATAAGATCGCTCGGGCGAGCCGCGAGATATGAGAAAGAGTAAACGTGTCCTCCAATAGACATGCAGATGCTGGACACGTTTACTCTTTGGGCCGCTGAGCGGCGGCCCCTCCGTTTGTGTCGGCGATTAATACGTTTTCAAAATCCGGCCGTATGGCAGATGCGCATTAAAAAAGCCATAGCGGCACTGAATCACTTCTTTGACAGCCAACTGGTGCCAGGGGTCGGCTTCCGTTGGGGAGTTATAGACCAGTGAGCCCGGCCCACTCCACACCTCGGCAATGCCGTCGGTGCCCACGACTGGGGTGACGGCAAAATTGCACGCGACAAGCTGCGCCAAGGCCGGCTCCTCGCTCTCCTCCGCGCTTGGAATGACTTTGAGTGAGACAATAGGCGGAAATTTGAAACTCTCGACCGGGGCATTGCGAATCGCCCGCATGACGGCCGTAGCGAGCCGGTTGCCCGTCGGCCGCTCAATAATGCCCATGAATTCTTCATGTTCCTGCGTCACGTCAACGTGCGCCAGCTTTTTGGCATAGCCCCAGATCTCCCGACCCGCGATCAGCGGCGCTTCCTGGGTGACGAAAAGATTCGGCAGATAAGTCATGGGTTGGCCTTCCCAGGTACAGGCCAGACCCAGAATCGCCTCATTATACGGCCCAAAGGTCGAGAAGTGGTATTTGGCAATAAGAAGGCTGGCGGTTGCCGGCTCAACCAGCGCCAACCCCTCCGGCAGGAGGCGCAGGGCACCGTCTTCATCGGTCTGGTAGTCAACGATAATGATCTCCATATTGCGGTAATAGAAGGGCGGTGACTGTACCGCCGGTGCGTTCACCGGCATTGAGGGGCCAAACTGACTTTTTGTGAGCTGTCCATACTTTGCCATACGCTACCCTCCTTGTGGTCTGACTGCACTGTGACTACGAATCAAAGAGTAAACGTGTCCTCCATCAATACAGACAAAGCTGGATACGTTTACTCTTTCATGCCGTAGCACTGCAGCACGTTCTTTCCCAATATGCCCTCTCGGGCCGACTCGTCCATCAGGTTTGTGAGCTCAATCAAATTGGGAACATATTCAGGTGGATGATCAGCATGCGGAAAGTCACTGGCCCAGAAAAATCGATCTTCTCCAACAAAGGGCATCACCCCGGCGAGTGAGCGTTCATCCGGGTCGCCCGAGATCCAACACTGTCGGCGGAAGTACGCACTCGGCTTGTCTTTCAGCAGCACGCTCTTGCCCAGCGGCGAATCGTAGACCGCATCCATACGCTCCAGCCAGTACCCGATCCAGCCCGCGCCCACTTCCAGGACGATGACTTTGAGTTGAGGGAATTTGTCGAACACCCCATACTGAAAGAGCGAGACAAACCCCCCTCGAATGGCGTCACCACCGGCGATGTTTTGGTAAAAAGCGGTCGAAAAACTCGTCATCCGGCCAAAGCGGGTTGGGGCCGCCCAGTGTGGCTCAAACGACGGGTGAATGCCAAACGGCAGACCAAGCTCTTGGGCTGCGGCAAACACGCGGTCATGATCGGGGTGGCCGTGGGCTTTACGGCTCCAGATATACGGAGCCACAAAAAAGCCTTTCATCCCATCCTTGGCCGCCCGACGCAGTTCTTCTTCAGCAAGCTCGGGGATGCTAATGGGGATATGGGCAATGGGGAGCAGGCGCCCATCCGAATCTGAGCAAAAGTCCACCAGCCAGCGATTATACGCCCGTGCATAGGCCATCGACAGCTCAAGGTCTTCGCATTCGGGTTCCCATAACAGGCCAAGAGTGGGGTAGAGAAACACCCTCTCAATATTCTCGATGTCCAAGCGTTGCAGCCGCTCTTTCGGGTCCATAGAGCCAAACGAGGCGTTATCGACATAGCCAGACCCAGTCGGCTCGCGTGTATACTCAATACCCCCAAGCTGATCCATCACACCCAGCCCCGAAGGGGCGCCCTTGCGTGTCATTTTGGATGGTTGGCCGTTGACCTCAAGATATTCCAGGCCGTCGTCGTCTTTACGAATGCGAACCGCGCGGGCGCGGTATTTGGGCTCTAAATATTTTTCCCAGAGATCAGGCGCCTCGAGTATGTGACCGTCGGCATCGATCACACCTGACATGGGGAGACTCGGTAAGGCTTCAGGGCCGGGCATACATTCCTCCTTTATTGAGCATGCAAGCCGATTATACTCCCTGGGCAGCGCAAGCGAAGCGCCCGGCTCGGGAGAACACTTCAGCTAGGTCCCGGAACTCGAACGTTGTCGCTTACGCAGGAGCTCTTCTCCTTCCTCAATCTGCTCGGGTTCCATAAGCGCAACAATATACTCTCGCACCTTGAGCACGGCATTCTTGTGCTCGCCCGAAGCATTTGTCGCCGCCAGGTTGATCCACAGATAGGCTTGGCCATAGTCCAGCGGCGTACCCTGGCCCCTGGCATAGCGCAGCGCCAGATTATACTGTGCCTGGGCATCACCCTGATTTGCCGCCCGGCGATACCAATTCGCCGCTTGAGTGTCGTTTTGTTCGACCCCTTGCCCGGTCGCATACATGAATCCTAGATTAATCTGTGCCTGGGCATGACCCTGTTCGGCGGCTTGACGATACCACTTGGCGGCTTCCGCCGCATCTTGGGCCACGCCCTGGCCGGTGCGATGCATGAGCCCCAGGTTCCACTGCGCATCGGCATGACCCTGTTCGGCGGCTTGACGATACCACTTGGCGGCTTCCGCCGCATCTTGGGCCACGCCCTGGCCCGTATAGTAGTGGAGCCCCATAAAATAGAGCGATGCTGGATGGCCCTGTTCGGCGGCCTGGCCATGCCATTTCAGCGCCTGGGTCGCATCCTGGGCAACGCGTTGGCCCAGACCGTAGAGCACGCCCAGTTCTGCCTGGGCCAGCATGACTCCTTGCTCGGCTGCTTGGGTGAGCTGGTCGAGCGTCATGCGTTCAATCAGATTATCGCGGGCGCCGGCGTACTTTGCGGCCGTTGCTTTGGCAGCATTGAACGAATCACGGTCGCCTTTATAGACAGCCAGTTTTGCCGCACTATCGGCCGCTTGGTTGATCAAGAGCAAGGCCTGGACGTCATCCCGCTCGATTCCCTTGCCCGATGAGTACAGAATGCCCAGGTCGTACTGGGCCGTCACATGGTCCTGCTCGACGGCTTTGCGGTACCATGCTATCGCCTCTTCCATATCCGCTGCGACGCCAAGGCCGTTGGCGTACATGACTCCCAGGTTCCACTGGGCCGTCGCATGGCCCTGTTCGGCGGCCTGGCGGTACCATACCCCGGCCTCGGTGTAGTCTTGCGCTACGCCGTAGCCATTATCGTAGAGGAAGGCGAGGTCGTACTGCGCCTCAACATCACCGGTCTCGGCCCGGGCGCGCAGTTCGGCAATTCTGTCCGCTCGCGCCAGGCTCACTCCACAAATACATACTCCAACACTCACGAGTATCCAGCGTGCTATTGTCTGCATATTCGTTGTCCTACCGTACTCCTTCTCAAATGAGAAGAGCGGGCAGTGCCTCCCCACCTTCCTCCTCGGAGCAGGCGTTATTTGACAAGAGCACGCAGAACCGCGCCGCACGTGTCGCCAGTCCTGGACGCAGTGTTGCTAGCGGTCTTCCTGTCTTGCTGTGAACTGGTGACAACCACATAGCCTGATGCGACAGCGGCCGGTCCAGGCGTGTTCGTGCACCAGAGCCGGGTGGCCACAGGTACACCGGGAGATGCCCGTCGTCGTAGGGTGCGGCGGACCGTCGAGTTTCGCCCATTGCCGCTCCAAATCCTGCCGAATCTCTTCATCCCGCGTCATTATTGGGCGCTCTCTTTCTGGCGTGCGTCGAGACTCCCCGGCCGGACTGGCTGTTCAACGTGTACTGTTTTTACCCACCGTAAAAGAATAGGAGGAGTCGTATCATGGGTGCAGTGCGTCGATCCAGTCAGGTAAGGGTTGATCTGGTACGTCAGCGCTCTCGGGTAAGAGTTCAAGCACGTCTAACGACATCCGGTAGCGAATACGTCCGCGCCACAAATATGGTGTTTTCACCGAATTGTTCACCATGCCGCCGTGGAGGGCCGGGCAGGCGCCCTGCGGGGGGGTGGCCTCCACCCATAGTTCTGTCCCACGATGCTGACGGACCCAGGCGTGTGAGTCCGGGTGGATACGATCCCAACTCTCAGGCTCCACAATCCGGGCTTTTTGGCAATACATGCTTCTTCCCCGTTTCCTTGTACCTCAAGATGTAGGCGTGAGAAAAGATTGCCCGGTGTTCTTGATCGGACGTGCATGTTCAAGGTACCCAGAGTGTCATCGGATAATCTCTTCGAGAGTGCCGGAAAAAACGCAACCCATCGGGAGGAAGTGATATGGACACCTTTCAATATGAAACCGTTCTGAGTACGCTCGGCAACAGCGGGGTCCGCACCATAGCTCTGAACCGCCCGGAGCGCCTCAACGCGATGAACGGACAGCTCATGGTCGATATTGCTCGTGCATTTGACGAAGCCAATACCGATCCGGAGACCCGCGCCATCATCTTTACCGGTCAGGGTCGCGCCTTTTGCGCTGGCGATGACCGTAAGGCCCATCGCCAGCCTGGAAACGAAGGAGAGGCCAGAGGTGCCGTGGACGCGGTCCAGAGGGCGACCCTGGCGATTGTCTTTGGCGGGAAGCCGGTTGTGGGGGCTATCAACGGCTGGGCAGTCGGGGGTGGGTTCGAGTTGGCGATCAATTGTGACTTTCCGATCTGGGCGGAAAGCGCCCGAGGGTTTTTCCCTGAAGTATCGCTCAACGCTTTTGTGACGGGGGCTGTCTCATCGCTCCTGCCGGCCCTGGTCGGGCTGAACAAAGCCCGGGAAATGTTGTTTCTGGGCGAACAGTATGACGCCCGCACCCTGCTGGACCTGGGCGTGGCGTGGCGCGTCGTTGCCGATGATCGTCTGCTCGCCGAGGCGCACAGTGTGGCAGAGAAACTGAGTAGCCTGCCGCCGCTTGCCGTCCGAGCGATGAAGCGCGTGCTCAATCAGTGCGCGGCCAGTGATATCAACACCGCACTTCGACTGGAAACAGAGGCGACCGTTGCCAGTTTTCTCGACCCGGAAACAACCGAACGGCTCTCGAATTTCTAGCCTGCTACACGGTAACAGCACGCGGCTCGACTGTCCCTAGTCCTTTGCCTTCTCAGGGTTGGGCACCATCTTGCCATGACCGGGGATAATCCAGTCGGCGCGCTGTAAAACCTTTTCTCGACTCGCATTGAGTGCCTCTTGGTTCCAGGTCAGCGGGGCGTCGCCGGGCGTGATGTCCGGGAATGCCCAGGTATGGGTCAGGACGTAGGTCCCCTGGGTCGTCTCAACGACCAGCGATGCATCCTCTTCGGTGTGTCCTGGGGTTTGTAGCACTCGTATGCCGGGCGCAATGACATACTCATCGCCATGATCTTCCCACAGGTCGCCTGTATACGTCGCCCAAAAGTCGACCAGTCGGGCGTGAGGGAAGAGGGCAATATTCACGGTATGGTCGGGATGGTGATGGCTGATAAAGATATGGGTGACATCCTCAGCCGAGACCCCTTCTTTTTTCAGCGCGTCCAGGATGAGAGACCGCTCTGCAACCATGCCGGGATCGGCGACCAGCGTGACACCCTCGCCCCGGACCAGGGCAACCGTACCCGCCACATGTCTAGCGCCGTCATCAGTCACACCGGGCATGGGCTGTCGCCCTTCTATCGGCTTGACATAGCCTTCGAGCAGAACGGTAACGGTGTTCGTGTTTGGTGTTTCTTGTCCCTGTATTCCGAGGGGCGTACAAATAAACACAGCCCCCATGAGTCCAGCCAGAGCGACAAATCTGCATCTTTTTGTATGCATCATATCTCCCTCCTGTATGCTCCCTGACATAGCATTCCGGTCTGTGGGGGACTAGTCGTCTCGTTTCTCGCTTTTTTTGTTCTGTGTGGCTATTATCACTGGCATCGGGACGACGACGAATGTAGCGTGGCGAGTAGAAATAGAAGAATACAGGAGACGCATATGAGCGACCTCTCCTCTGCCGAGATCTTACGCCTGACTCGGGAATACGGCCTCTACGAATGGGCCGCGCAGAAGGCGGTGAAGCCGCTCAGCGTTGACCATGCTCAGGGCGTCTACTTCTGGACGACCGGCGGCAAGCGCTTTCTCGACTTCAACTCGCAACTGATGTGCGTCAATATCGGTCACGGTGATGAGCGCGTCCTGACCGCCATTCGGGAGCAATCCGAGAAGCTGACCTATGTGATGCCGCATCTTGTGACCGAGCCGCGGGCCAGGCTGCACCAACTTCTGGCCGAGGTCACCCCTGGTGCCCTCAAACGATCCTTTCTGACGCTCAGCGGAGCGGAGGCTAATGAACATGCCGTCAAGATCGCCCGCTTGGTTACGCAGCGTCAGAAAATCCTTGTCCGGTATCGTTCCTATCACGGCGCGACAGCCGGGGCTGTCAGTCTGACCGGAGAGCCGCGCCGCTGGGGAGCCGAGCCAGGTATCCCCGGTGTTGTGCGGGCCATGGACCCCTACCGCTATCGGTGCCGCTGGTGTCAGGAGCAGCCAGCCTGCAACCTCAACTGCCTGAATCACGTCGAAGACGTCATCCGGTTTGAGGGGGCGCATACGATTGCCGCCGTGCTGATTGAGACCGTGACCGGAACGAATGGCATCATCATTCCACCCGACGGCTATCTGCCGGGGCTGCGCACCTTATGTGATAAATACGGCATCCTGCTGATCGCCGATGAGGTCATGAGCGGCTTTGGCCGGACGGGGGAATGGTTTGCAGTCAATCACTGGGATGTCGTGCCTGACATCATGACGTTAGCAAAGGGATTAACGAGCGCCTATCTGCCGCTTGGCGCCATTATGGTAAATGACGAAATCGCGGCCCATTTTGAAGACAATGTCCTGTACGCCGGGTTGACCTATGGGGCGCATCCGGTCTCCTGTGCCGCCGCGGTCGCCACCATTCAGGTCTACCAGGAAGACGGCCTGATTGAGCATGCCAAAAAGATGGGGACCATTCTGGCGCACGAAATGGAACGCTTACGGAATAAGCATCCCTCAGTCGGAGAGACCCGTTCCATCGGCCTGTTTGGCCTGTTCGAACTGGTCAAAAACCGTCAGACGCGCGAGCCGCTAGCCCCCTTTAATGCGACGGCTGCCGAGATGGGCCCCATGGCTCAGCTCGGTACGTTTTTTCGAGAGAACGGGCTTTTCACCCTGGTCCGCTGGAACACTTTTTTTGTGAATCCGCCGCTGTGTATTAGCGAAGAACAACTCCGCGAGGGATTGACGATTATTGACCAGGCGCTCGACATTACTGACGCGGCCGTCTCGGCCTGACGGCTCTTCCCGGGAGCGGGCACGCATGAACACCAAATCCTCTGTACCGATTGCAAGCTGAGCGAAAGACGAGGAGAGCATGAGAGCAATAACGAGGAGAGCGCTGCTCCGTTCCGGTCTCACTTGGTGCGCGGTTTCCCCCTGGCTGAAGCCCCTGAGGGCGATCGCTGACACGGACGCCAGCCCGCCAGCTCCGCAGATGTCGCCCGGTGTGACCGATACCGAGATCGTTCTCGGTGTATCCGCGGCCTTCTCTGGCCCATCCCGGGGGTTAGGTATCGAACTGTATCGTGGCGCCACTGCCTACTTCGACTATGTGAATGAGCAGGGAGGAATCGCCGGCCGTAACGTGATGCTCAAGATGTATGACGATGGCTACCAACCTGCCCCTTCTGTTCGGAATACCCTGAAGCTGATGCTGCAAGACCAGGTGTTTCTGCTCTTCGGTTACGTTGGAACCCCAACGGTCACGCGTGTCCTGCCCATGCTCAAGAAGTTCCAGGACCGGAATTTCTTTTTATTTTTTCCCTTCACCGGTGCCCAGCCGCAGCGGGAACCTCCCTATGGCGACTTCGCGTTCAATCTGCGCTCCTCTTATCGCCAGGAAACCGCCGGTCTGGTCGATAATTTCGTTCGCATTAACCGGAAACGTATCGCCGTGTTCTACCAAGCCGATGCCTATGGGCGCAGCGGCTGGGCGGGCGTCCGGCGCGCCCTGAAGCACTACGGAAGGCAGATTGCGGGCGAGGCGACCTACCGCCGCGGTACGAGGTTCACCGCCAGCCTGCGCAGACAGGTCGAAATCCTCAAGGCGTCCCAGCCCGAAGCCGTGATCTGTATCGGTTCCTACGCGGCCTGTGCCGCCTTTGTCCGCGATGCTGTCAACCTCGGCCTGCAAGTCCCGATTGCCAACCTGTCCTTTGTTGGTAGCGAGAACCTCTTGAAACTCCTCACTCACTGGGCGCTGACTGAGGGGCGAGGTGACATCGAGTCGTATACCCGACTGCTCGTCAACTCCCAAGTGGTTCCGAGTTACGAAGAGGCCTCCATGCCAGCCGTCAAAGAGTATCGCGACTTGATGCGACTCTACAACCCGCAGCCGCCCATAGAACTGCTGAAAGAACCCTATCTACCCTCTGAGCACAGCTTCGTCAGTCTCGAGGGATTTATTAATGCCAAGTTGATGGTCGAAATCCTGCGTCGGCTGGGCGACAAGCCGGAACGGAGCCAGCTTGAGCGTACCGTTTTCACCGTTCAGGATTTTGATTTGGGTATCGACGAGCGGGCCTCCTTTGGTCCCGACCGTCGTCAGGGGCTCCAGCAAGTCTACTACACCGTTGTTGACGAGGGCCGTTTTGTCATGCTGGACAACTGGGAAGACAGGTTTGCCTGACATGAAAATCCAAAAGCTTTTTCAGAAAACACTGTTCGGCGTTTTCTCTCTGTTTGGTCTGATTAGCCTGTCCACCTCCGTGCTGTGTATTTATACCGTCGATACGCACTTGTCCGAGGAATACGAGAGCAATAGCAAAGACATCGCCAAGACCATTGCCGATTCCAGTGTGGATATTCTCTTGAATCGGGACCTGTCGGCACTGCAATCGCTCATTGATCAATTTGTCGAAATTCAGAGCATACGCTATATCTATATCACGGACGAAGAGGGCGAGTTTGTCGCCCATACGTTTGTTCCCGGTGTGCCCGAAGAAATTCGAACCGGAGACCGGAATAACACGGCGACTGTGGAGCGCAGCCTGCCGGGGATGGGTGATTTTGTGGAAGTGGGTAGTCCGATTCTGGCCGGCGTTGCCGGCAGCGTCCATGTCGGCATGGACCCCGATCTGATTGCGCTGAAGATTCAGCGAGCAATCGGCCGCCAGGTCTATCTCATCTCCATTATTCTTGTTATTGGCGTCCTGGCTGCCATCTGGTTTGTCAACCTGGCGGCGAAGCCCTTGGGCGACCTCCTCGCCTATGCGGTTGCCCTCGCGCGTAACCAGGACAATGGAGCGGACGACACGCTGCTGGCCCGCGACGATGAGGTTGGCCAACTCGCTCGACTCTTTCTCTATTTTTCAGAAGGTGTGAATGCCGAAGGGGAGCGGCGTGTGTCTGCTGGAAACGACAGCTAGGGTGTTACCTTGGAGGATTTCCGCATAGTGTCTGGACCGCACGGGGCTCCGGCTCGTCCGCTCCGGACACCGTCTCACGAGTGGTTGCGGTTGATTGACGATTGAGGGTTCTTGGAAATGGCGCAACAAAGACATATGCCGCGTGCGATGATCGCCCTGTTGTGTACGGTCCTGCAGACCTGCTTCGGGACCGTATACGCGTGGAGTTTCTTTCAAACGCTGCTGGTCAGGCAGCTTGGCTGGTCATTTACGGAAACGGCCTGGGCCTTCAGCCTCGCGATCTTTTCGCTGGGTACTGCGGCGGCCTGGGCCGGCACGATGCTGCCGCGGTTCGGCCCGCGCAAATTGGCCGTGGCCGGTAGCCTCATGTTCTCGGGTGGCTATGTGCTCGCCAGCCTTGCCCTGCATCTGGATATTATCGAGCTCTTTTACCTCGGCTACGGGGTAATCGGTGGTGCCGGTATCGGGTTTGGCTACGTGACGCCGGTCGCTACCGTGGCGAAATGGTTCCCGGATCACAAGGGCTTAGTGACCGGGATCGTTGTGATGGGTTTTGGTGTGGGCGCATTTCTTTTGAGTAAAGTGTTGGCCCCGCTGCTCGTGCTGCAAGCAGAGGGCGACTTGGCGCTCGTTTTCTTGTGGCTCGGGGTTGTCTTTGCTTGTATCTTATTGCCTTCCAGCTTTGCCCTGAGCGACCCCCCGGCCGCTGCGACTGCCGTGGCCGACAGCCAGCGCAGTGACGACCCCGACTCTGCGGCCCCCTACCTCCGGTCTTCGGCGTTCATCTTCATGTGGGTTGTCTTTTTCTTCAACATTGCCGCGGGCATCTCCGTCATCAGCTTTCAGTCGGAACTCCTGCAGGAAGTGTGGGGATTCGCCGACCCGTCCCTAGAGCCGGCAACGCTGGTCGAATACGGAGCGACACTGATCGCCGTCAGTTCACTGTGTAACGGTGTCGGACGGTTGTTCTGGGGGCTCCTCTCGGATCGTATCGGGCGCGTCCGGGTCTTTAGAATCCTGCTCGCCAGCCAGATGATCGTCTTCGGTATCTTGATGACGGAACGCAACCCCTGGATATTTGCGGCCCTGGTTTGCTACGTCCTCTTATGCTTCGGTGGCGGCTTTGCCACTATGCCTTCTTTCGTGCTCGACGTTTTTGGGACGAAAAAGATGTCCACCATTTACGGAACAATTCTGACCGCGTGGGCCGCGGCAGGGATCTGCGGGCCGCTCTATGTGGGACATTTGAAAGACCAATATCCCGACCGGGCTGTCATGTATTGCTTTTTGATCGGGATTCTGATGCTGGGCATTGGGTATGTCTTCTCGTATTTGCTGAACGATGATCGCATTCGCCTGCATCGTCCGACCCTGGAAGGGACACTGCGGCAGTATGGTATTGCATATCCCCGGCGCGCCTAGAGCCCGTTCCCCAGTACGGCCAGGAGGTAAGTGGACAGTGCTGCCGTTCGTCCAGTACACTAGACGTATGATATATGCCTGTTCGCCCGACGACGGTTTCGACGATGAGGATGATGAGGACGAACGCTGCCCGTGCGTCATTCACATTCGATGGCCACGGCCTCCCGTCGTGAAGTCATTCCGACCAAAATAATCAAGAGTCCGGCCTGCCCGCCCCTGGCACAAATCACATGCCAGGCTTGCCTTCCGGGCCTGTTCTCTCTATAGAAAGGCGAGGGAAATGGCCCATGTGGCCAGGAGCCACGCCTGCGGGGTGTGGCTAGATCGTATAGACGTGTCGTGCAAATAAAGGAGAGACGCTATGGCTGAGTTTGATGTGCATATTAAAGGGGGAGTGGTTGTTGACGGGACGCGCGTCCCGCGCTTTCAGGCTGATGTCTGGATTAAGGATGGAAAGATCGCTCAGATTGGCGGTCGGGCGGCTGGCGGAGCGAAGAAAGTCATTGATGCGGACGGGCTGATTGTTGCGCCTGGGTTTGTTGACCTGCATACCCATTATGACGCGCAGATTCGTTGGGACCCCTGGTGTACGATTTCCGGCTGGCACGGCGTGACCTCCGTGGTTCTCGGCAACTGTGGCTTCGGTTTTGCCCCGGTCAAACCTGATTTCCAGGAACGATCCATGCTCACCATGACGCGTACGGAAGCCATCCCGTACGATTCCATGAAGGAGGGCATGACTTGGGACTGGGAAACCATTCCTGAATATCTGGATTCGCTAGACCGCTCAGCTAAAGGCGTCAACTGTATTCAGTACATGCCCACTGCGTCGCTTATGACCTATGTCATGGGGCTGGAGGCCGCCAAGTCTCGTGCGGCCACACCCGCCGAAAAAAAGGAGATGCAGCGGCTCTTGCATGAAGGCATGGATGCCGGACTGTGTGGCTTCTCCATTCAGCGGCTTGGCCCCGACTCAACACAGGCCGATTATGATGGCTCTCCCATGGTGACGGACATCATGGCGGACGAGGATATTCTGAATCTGGCCACAGTCCTGCGGGAGCGAGACGAAGGGTTTATCCAAATCACCCAATCAACCGGACAGATTAAGGCTGATCTGGCCTTTTTGGAAAAGCTGGCGGAAACCGCCCGCCGGCCCATTCTGCACAACGTCATTGTCGCGGCCCGCAAGGACCCGAAAGTCCATCGTCGGAGCCTGGACTGGCTGGAGCGCTGCCGGGAGAGAAACCTGCCGATCTATGGCCAGACCGGAACGCATCGGACGGGTTTTGCGTTTACGCTGGAACACTGGAATCTGTACGATGCCAGCCCGGCCTGGCGTGAGCTGACGACCGGAACCAAAACCGACAAGCTGGCCAAGATGAAAAACCCGGCCTTGCGCGCCGCAGTCAAACGCGAGACCGAAGAAGCGGACCGGAAGCTGCAAGTCATCCAGGCCGGTGTTGGTGGCCCGATTCCCAGACTGATCGTTCAGACGGCCAACAATCAAGCCGAACTGGAACCCTATGTGGGCAAATCCGTTGGTCAGATTGCAGAAGAAGAAGGCAAAGACCCCATCGACGTCATGCTCGACCTGTCGCTGGCCGGTGATCTGAATGTCGAATTCCTTGGACCGGACCGGGGTTTTAATGCCGAGCATACGGCGGAGATGATCAACGCCTCGTATTTCACCGTTCCAGGAGCCTCGGACGGTGGCGCGCACACCAAGTTCTTCACGGGTGGCGCGTTTACGACTGACTTCCTGCGCTGGCTGGTTCGGGATGAACAACTGGTGAGCTTGGAAGAAGCACACTACCGGCTCTCCGCGCTACCGGCTCATGCGGCCGGCTTCCATGATCGTGGTGTGTTACGTGAGGGCGCGGCGGCCGATGTGGTGGTCTATAACCTGGACGAGTTGGACATTGAGCCGAATTGGATTGGCGAGATAGTGCATGATTTCCCAGGGAATGAATGGCGCCGGATTCAGCGGGCCAAAGGCTATCATGCGATCCTGGTGAACGGAGTCCAGACGTTTGAAGATGGCGAGTGTACTGGAGAAACACCGGGCCAGTTGCTCCGCAACGGGAGGGGCTAAGCGTCGTTTCCTTTGCGCCTCTCAGAGTGGCGACGTGGTCGCCCGCTGTCTTCCCGTGACGCATTGTATTTCCGTGATTCACAGAGGGGTTGGAGCGGGGTTCAAACCCGCCCCGACTCTGTTCAGCCCGCGCCCTGCCTGGTATACTTGAGGCACCTTTAATAAAAAACCCATCCACGCGAAGGAGGTGGAGAGCATTGAGAGATGAGGCGATGAGTTCGCTTCCCGCAGTTGCTCGACCGAGGGTGAAGCGACTAACCCCCGCCCCTGCCAACCTCCTGTGTCCGGCCTGTTTCTGGAGTGGTCTGCCGCAGCCTTGTCTGCGTGGTTCTCTCGTCGTTGAAAGCCTTTTATGGGCACTTGGCGTGACAAGTATGGGACTGTTGCTGTTGGCGGGACAGCTCTCGCAGTTCCCTGTTGCGCTACCGTGTCTGCCCGGTCTGGGATATTCGGTCTGGAGACGCTCTCGTCGTTCTGTCGCCTGTCCTCAGTGTGGTGGGCGTCCGCTGCTGCCTGAAGAGGCGATATATCCCCCAGACTGCTCTCATTTTCTTTTTAGTACGGAGCCACGGCGGGCGCCGGATGAAAACCGTGAGAGGTCGGCCGCCGGCAAAGCTGCCGCCCTTCCTCGAAGAGGAAACGTGTCCTCCAAACAGACAAAAAAGCTGGGCACGTTTACTCTTTCTGCCGGTGACCGAGGGGAAGACTGACCTGCTCCAGGCGTTTAATGAACACATGGCCCGTGCTCGGCTGCCTGAGGACTTGGCGGTGACGCATTGTATCCGGCTGTCCAAGTCGCATACGGACCGTCGTCCCGTGCGGGCTATTGCCTTTGATCTCGACAGCACACTCACGCGGCCCTATCTGGACTTCACACGGCTCAGAGCCCAACTTGGCCTGCCCGAGGGCGATATCCTCCACTGGGCCGACTCCCTTCCGCCGCGCCAACGGGCCGAAGCCTTTGCCGCCATTGAGGCATTCGAACAAGACGGGGTTGAGCATGTCGCCTGGAACGACGGGGCTCAGGAAACGTTAGCGGCCCTTCAAGCCCGTGGTCTGCCGGTCGCCATTATTACCCGCAACAGCCGGACCTCGCTCACAGCCGTATGCACACAGTTGGATATACGTGCCGATGTGCTCGTCGCCCGAGAGGACGCCACTCCCAAGCCGGACCCGGCCTGTATCCGGCTGGCAAGCGCCCGCCTGGGTGTTCGCGTGGAGACGCTGCTCATGGTAGGAGACTTTCGGCACGATACCGAGGCCGGACGTGCGGCCGGCGCCATGACGGTCCTCCTGACCAACGGCAAAACGCCGACCTGGACGGTTGAGGCCGACCTGGTGATTCACCGCCTGCCCGAGCTTTTGACCTATGTGGAAAAAGAGTAAACGTGGCAATATCTATATCTATTGACGGACACGTTTACTCTTTTCTGGACTCTCAACATAATGACTCTCAACATAATACAGGAGAACTCTCATGGAATTTGCCATTGCCTACCCGGCTAAACCAGATGCGTGGAAAGACATTGCTGTGGCTGAAGACAACGGCTTCAGCCATGCCTGGCTGTATGATTCTCAGATGATCTATAGCGATGTGTATGCGTGTATGGCGCTTGCCGCGGAGCACACCTCCACGATTGTTTTGGGGACTGGCGTTGCCATCCCGAGTAATCGTATCGCTCCGGTGACTGCCCACTCCATTGCGACCATCAACCAACTCGCGCCCGGCCGGGTCATCCTCGGTCTGGGAACCGGATTTACCGGACGCAATACAATGGGTCTCCCGCCGGTCTCGCTCAAAAGTACACGTCACTATATCGAGCAGTGCCGCAGTCTGCTCAAGGGAGAAGCGGTGCTCTTTCAAGACAACGAAGGAGATGGGTCTCGCCAACGCTGGATTCGTTTCCTGCATCAGGACCACGGCTATATTAACCTGAAAGACCCGATTCCGATTCATTTTGCGGCCAACGGGCCGAAAGCCCTGGAATTGACCGGGGAGATTGCAGACGGCTGGATTACGACCATTTCCAGCCCGGATACCTTGCGTAAAAACCTGGCGGTGGTCGAAAAGGGGACGGCTCGGGTTGGGCGCTCAGCCCACGACCTGCCCAATGTCGCCCTGACGACAGCCTGTGTGCTGCAACCGGGTGAGTCGGCAACCGCGCAGCGCGTCATGGACCGAGTTGGTCCCTTTGCCATTGTGGCCCTCCACGCCTTGTGGGAACAGTCCGCGGTCACGGCCAATATGCCGCCGGCTATGGAGTCACTCTATCAGGGCTTTGCCGACTATGTCGCACAGATGCACACGCCGGAAGATCGTCGCTATCTCGAAGTCCACGAAGGCCATTTGATCTACCTCAAACCGGGGGAAGAGCGCTACTGTAATGAAGACCTGATTCGCGGTATGACGCTGACCGGGACAGGGGAAGAGATCATCGCCCGGCTCAAGGCGCTCGAGGCGGCCGGTCTCAAGCAGGTGGCCGTGCAGGTGGTGAACAATGGACGCGAAATGATCGAAGAATTCAGCCGCGAGGTCATTGCGAAATACTAGGTGAACTATGACACACGAATCCGTCACGCTTGGGGTCGCCATTTCCCTGAGTGGTCGCTATGCCCTGCTCGGGCGTCAAGTCCTTGAAGGGCTGGAGTGCTATATCCGCGATGTAAACGCCGTCGGTGGGATGCGGCTCGGGGCCGAGAATCGAAAACTTCCCGTCTCCCTGATTGTCGAAGACGACGCAAGCGACGAGACCAAAGTCCGCAGCCTGACCGAGAAGTTGATCACCCATGACAGGGTTGATCTGCTGATGGGACCCTACGGCAGCGGGCTGACCCTGGCCGCTGCGGAGACGGCCGAGGCCGCCCAGCAGGTGCTGTGGAATCATAGTGGGTCGGCCGACGAAATCTTCGAGTGCAACCTCTCCTGGGTCGTGGGTCTGTTGAGTCCGGCGTCCCAATACTTATGCGCCATTCTGGAACTGCTGCGTACGCTCGACCCTGAGGCCAAACGGGTGGCCTTATTGAGCGCCAAAACTGGCTTTGCCACCGATATGGCCAGCGGCGCCTTGACGTGGATTCAACGCCACGGCCTGACGCTCGCCAGCCACCAGCTGTACCGGTCCGGTCTCGACGATTTCAGCCCGTTGCTCAACCCGCTCAAGGACGATCCCCCGGATTGGCTGCTCAGCGTTGGCCGTGTAGAGGACGACCTGCGGCTGGGCCGACAGGTGTGTGACCTCCGCCCTCGGCTCAAAGCCGCCGGATTGGTCGTCGCGGCCATCAGTCGCTTTAAGGCCGAGCTGGGTGAGCAGGCAGACGGGTTTCTTGCGCCGAGCCAGTGGGAGCCGCAAGTGGAGTACGGGGTGGACTGTGGCCCGTCAGAAAACGAGTTTTTGACCCATTATCTCAAAGGTGCAACCGTACCTATCGACTATCCGGCCGCCCAAGGCTACACCGCCGGTGTCATTGCCCAGCGCTGTGTCGAAGAAGTCGGCGGCGTGGACCAACATGCCCTGCGCACGGCTGCGAGTCGTCTGCGGTGTACGACCTTCTACGGCCCGTATGCCATTGAAGCGCAGACCGGCCGCCAGACCGCTCATCCCATGCTGGTCACCCAGTGGCAGAAGGGCCGTAAGGAAATCGTGTGGCCCCGCACGGTGGCCGAAGCCCAACCGGTCTATCCCGGACCGTTGTGGGAGTAGATGGATGAGGTAGCAACGCTCTGGGATATAAATCCGTCCAATAATTGAACTTGCTCTCCGCCTTGGCTACACTCCTGTAGGGTTGGGATAGGAGGGGTGTATAACCATCAATTCCCTGTTTCAGCGAGGATATCTTTCAAGAAAGGAGAACGTGAAATGAGTCACATCAGAGCCGAGTATATCTGGATAGACGGCAACAAACCGACTGCCACATTACGCTCAAAAACGAAAATACTTGAGGGGCCTATTCGCAGCCTTGAAGACGTGCCTCTATGGGGATTCGACGGTTCAAGCACCATGCAGGCCGTAGGGCATGACAGCGATCGCCTGCTCCGCCCTATTTACTATGCGTCTGACCCCATCCGCCGCGGCGATAATATCCTGGTCATGAACGAGGTGCGGCTCCCGGATGGGTCCGTGCATGAGTCCAACACGCGGGCTCACCTGGTCAAGCTGCAAGAAAAGTATAAAGACCACGAACCCTGGTTCGGCATTGAGCAGGAGTATACGTTTTTCCGGGGCCGGTCGCCCCTGGGCTGGCCGGAGGGTGGCTATCCCGCGCCCCAGGGACCGTTCTATTGCGGTGTTGGTGCCGATGAGGTCTTTGGCCGAGAAATTGTTGAGGCTCATATGGATGCTTGTCTGGAAGCCGGGCTGGCCCTCTCCGGCATCAATGCCGAGGTCATGCCCGGACAGTGGGAATTTCAGATCGGCCCCCTGGGCATTCCTGAGGTGGCGGATCAATTATGGATCGCCCGCTGGCTGCTGTATCGCATCGCCGAAGATTCCGGGGTCAATGCCACGCTGCATCCAAAACCGATCAAAGGCGACTGGAACGGCGCCGGTGCCCACACAAATTTCAGCACCAAAGCTATGCGTGAGGAGGGGGGCTTGCGGGTGGTGAGAGCCGCCTGCGAGGCGCTGGAAAAGCGGCACGAGGAACACATTGCGGTGTACGGCGCCCATAACGAAGAACGCCTCACCGGCCTGCATGAGACGTGCAGCATCCACGAATTCCGCTATGGCATCAGCGACCGCGGAGCCTCGGTCCGTATTCCGATGGCCACGGCCAACGAGGGACGCGGCTATCTGGAAGATCGCCGCCCGGCAGCCAATATGGACCCCTATCAGGTGTGTGCCGCGCTGCTCGAAACCACGTGCGGCTGAGCCCGGCGCGCACCGCCTCTCGCTCGGAGGATCGCTATGCTACACACGCCGCTCTGCCAGAACCTTGGAATCACCCATCCAATTTTCTCCGTGGGTATGGGTGGTGGGATGGCCGGACCGCGACTCACAGCTGCGGTATCCAACGCCGGCGGGTGCGGCGTCTTGGGCATGGGCGGCCTGCCCGCGCCTTTTATCCAGGAACAAATCCGGCAGGTCCGCACGCTGACCACGCAGTCCTTTGGTGTCAATATCATTCTCCCTCTGCTGCAAGAGGGGCAGATTGAAACCTGCTTTGCCGAAGCCGTTCCCCTGCTCGTTCTCTTCTGGGGTGACCCTGAACCCTACGTTAAAGAAGCCCATCGTGTCGGGACCAAGGTCTTTCTCCAGGTTGGCTCAGTTGAAGAAGCCTTGACCGCGGTGAACGCCGGGGTTGACGGCATTATCGCCCAAGGTGTTGAGGCGGGCGGGCATGTTAAAAGCACGACCTCACTCTCAACCATCGTCCCGGCCATGGTCGAGGCCGTTGGACCCGTGCCGGTTATTGCCGCGGGCGGCATTGCCACCGGACGCGGGGTTGTGGCGGCCCTAACCCTGGGCGCTCAGGCCGTGTCCATGGGTACGCGCTTTGTGGCCAGCGAAGAAGTCCAGGTTGTCCAGGCATATAAACAGCGCATTGTTGACAGCACGGCCGAAGATACGGTCTACACCACCCTCTTCGATGTGGGCTGGCCGGATGCCGCTCACCGGGTGTTGCGTAATACAGCGATGGACGAATGGGAAGCCGCGGGCCGTCCGGCCAGCGGCCAGCGGCCCGAAGAAGGCCGCGCCATCGGGACAATGCCCATGGCCGGCACGTCTGTGGACCTGCCCAAATACGGCATCTTCCCGCCTATGCCCGGCTTTGCGGGCGACCTGGAGCAAACCGCCTTGTACGCAGGCGAATCGTGTCGGCTGATCCATGACATCAAGCCCGCCGGTCACATCGTGCGCGACATCATGGTCGAAGCCGAAGAGATCGTACAAGGTCTGCGCGCCTGAGAACCGCACCATAGACACCCCACGACCCGGCCCTCACCCGGCAGTTCTGGCCTGGGGTCCGCCGCCGGTCTGCGGCGGACCGTCCGGCCTTCATTATTGACGGGAGATGGACAGCACGCTAGTGGAGACGGCATGCAAGAATCGTTTATCCTCCTGCTGTGGTGGATACTGTTCGGTGGCTCACATATGCTCATGTCCGCGCCTAGTTGGCGACCGAAACTGGTTGCCCGGCTTGGTGAGTGGGGCTTCTTCGGCGTCTATTCTCTGATTGCTATCGTCACCGTCGTGCCGCTGTGCATGTACTACGGCACACACAAGCACACCGGCCCGCAGCTCTGGGTCACGCTACTCCCCTATTTGCTGGCGCGTGATGTGAATGTCCTGCTCATGGGGCTGGCCTTTGTCCTCTTCGTCAGCGGCCTGGCGGCCCTGACGCCCAGCTCCATACTGGCCAGCACAGCGCCCCAGGCGTATGGCGTCACCCGGATTACCCGCCACCCGGTGTTTGCCTCGTTCTTTTTGTTTGGTGTGGCGCACTGCCTGATGAATGGCACCCTGAGCGACATCGTCTTCTTTGGCGGCTTCGTTGTCTACTCCTGGCTTGGCGCGTGGCGTCAGGACCAACGCAAAACAGCCGAGTTGCCCGGCTATGCGGAATTTCGACTGTCCACCTCGTTCCTGCCCTTTGGGGCCATTGTCAGCCAACGGCAGCCGTTTCCTCTTGGAGAGCTGCGTTGGGGGGTGATCATCCTGGGTGTGATTGTCTTCTACCTCGTGCGCGCCTTTCACCCCACTATATTTGGCGGAATTTTGATGACGCTCTAGGATATTCACACCATGATCCCAGAGATGTTTACCGAGACCTGGAATTGGCTCCTCGGCCTGTCCAAGGTCCAATTGATTCTTTTGGGCGGTGGTATCGCCCTGCTCGTTGCGCTTAGCAAAATGCTCCGTCTGCTGTTCTTGGCGCTTGTCCTGCTCCTCTTTCTGGTCGTGATTCTGCCGCAACTGCTGACACGGTATGCTGAGTATCCGTTCCCAGAACTCGCACCGGGCGAGCGTGTTATTCATCAAGACTGATGTGCGAAAGGAGACGATAATGGAAGCTGAAAAGAAACTCGAAGAGCTCGGGCTGAGCCTGCCGCCCATTCCCACTCCGGTGGCCAATTATCTGCCTCTGGTGCGAACCGGCAACCTCCTGTTTGTCTCCGGCCACGGTCCCGGCGTGCTGAAAGACGGCAGCGTATCGTTCATACAGGGCAAGCTCGGCAAAGAGTTGAATGTTGAGCAGGGCTATGAGGCGGCCAAACAGGTCATGCTCAATATCTTGCAATCCATGAAGCAGGAGCTAGGGGATTTGGACAAGGTGCGCAAAGTGGTCAAGCTGCTGGGCTTTGTCAACTGCACGCCCGACTTCCCCGATCAACCTAAGGTGATTAACGGCGCGTCTGACCTGCTCGTCGCCCTGTTTGGCGAGCGCGGCCGTCACGCCCGCTCGGCCGTGGGGATGAATCAGCTCCCGTTTGGCATCGCCGTCGAGATTGAGATGGTCGTGGAAGTCGAGGACTGAGGCAATCCCCGATTCCGTTCACCCTGAGCGTAGCGGAGCGAAGTCGAAGGGCGCTCGGTCGGGTGCTTCGACTTCGCTCCGCTACGCTCAGCACGAACGGCGACGGGGTCGGATGGCGATATATAATGGTGAAACGTGCTAGACCGCTGCAAACTGGGCCACCAGCGCGGCGTTGGATTCCGCTTTCTCAAAAGCGGCTAACACTGCCTGGGTAGCCTCCACGGTCGGCATCGCGGCAACCTGACGGCGCAGCAAGCGGGCCATTTTGAGCGTATCGGCATCGAGCAGTTGTTCCTCTTTGCGGGTGCCTGAAGCCGCAATATCAATGGCTGGAAACAGCCGTCGGTCGGCCAAGCGCCGATCAAGCAGGAGTTCCATATTGCCTGTCCCCTTGAATTCCTGGGCAATGACCTCGTCCATGCGGCTGCCCGTATCAACCAGACAGGTCGCCACGATGGTGAGTGAGCCACCCTCTTCAAGCTGCCGGGCGGCACCAAACAACCGTTTGGGGATTTCCAGCGCATTGGCATCGATACCGCCGCTCATCGTTCGGCCGGTGGCCGTATTGAGATTATGGGCACGGCCCAGACGGGTCAGCGAGTCCAGGACAACGATCACATCCTTATCCTGCAAGGCGCTTTCCACCGCTCGCTCCAGGCACGCCGCGGCGGTCTCCAGGTGTTCTTCCAGCGAACGGTCATTCGAAGACGCAAATACCTCGGCCGGGACGGCCCGGCGAAAGTCGGTCACCTCCTCGGGCCGTTCGTCAACCAGCAGGCTGTACAAGATTGCTTGCGGAGCCCCGGCCGCCGCCGCCACGCACAAATCTTTTAAGAAGGTCGTCTTACCGGTTTTGGGCGGCGCTAGGATAATAGCGCGCTGGCCAAATCCAATCGGACAGAACACGTCCAGAATACGAATCGTCAGGGGTGTATCCGGCCCAACAAGCTCAATCTTCCGGTTGGGGGCTATGGGGACCCGACTCTGAAATTCTTGCAGGGCGGCTGACGGCCCGGCCGGACCGTTCCGTCGTCCCCGCGGCCTGTTGTGGTCCTGATGATTCCGTCCCCTGGGCTGTGCCCTCCCGCCTCTCCCCCGCTGCCGCCTGTTCTTACGCATGATGCTTCTATTGTTCCTGATCTCCACGCTGTCTACAAGCTCGACCTGACTGCAAAACAGAGGCTGCAATCGGCTGACTGAACAGGCGGACTAACGCGTCCCCGCCCGTCGGCGTAGCCATTCCACGCTCAGCATGAACAGCAGGGAGAAGGCGGTCAGCAGGGTCGCTACGGCCAGAATCGCCGGGCTGATCTGCTCACGGATGCCGGTCCACATCTGGCGCGGCACAGTGCGTTGTTCCAGACCGCCCATGAACAGTACCGTCACCACCTCGTCGAACGAAGTGGCAAAGGCGAAGACGGCCCCGGAAACCACGCCGGGGGCGATCAGCGGCAGCACGACGCGCCGGAAAGTTCGCAGCGGCCCGGCGCCCAGACTGGCCGCTGCACGATACAGGTTGGTGTCGAAGCCGGACAGCGTCGCGGTCACCGTAATCACCACAAACGGTGTGCCCAGCGTGGCGTGGGCCAGGATAAGCCCCAGATGGGTCTGGGTCAGGCCCAGGTTTGAGTAGAAGAAGAACATCCCCGCAGCCGAGATAATCACCGGGGTAATCATCGGCGAGATCAGCAGGCCCATGATCGCTGAGCGGCCCGGCAGGGCGGGATGCGTCAGCCCCAGGGCCGCCAGCGTACCAAGTGCGGTCGCCAGGACGGTGGCCGCCAGACCTATGAACAGGCTGTTGAACAGGGCGTGCCTCCACTCCGGGTCGCCCATCACGTTCTGGTACCAGCGCAGCGAATAGGCTGCGGGTTCCAGACGCAGCATCCCCTCGGTAAAGGTGAAGTAGGGTTCGGCATTAAAGCTGAGCGGTATAATGACCACAATCGGCGCGATCAGAAACACGAACACCGCAGTGCAGAACGCCAGATAGGCGGTCCGGCCGGCGCGCTCCCAGGTTCCCTGTGGTCCCATTTCAGCCCAGCCTCATCCGTTCGATGCCCACCAGGCGGTCGTACGCCAGATACAGCACCAGCACGAAGGCCAGCAGCAGGCCGCCGATTGCCGCGGCCAGCCCCCAGTTCAAGGAACTCTGCATATGGTAGGCGATCATATTGGAAATGAGCTGGCCGCTCCGGCCGCCGACCAGAGCGGGCGTGATGTAATAGCCGATCGCCAGGATAAAGACCAACAGCGCGCCGGCGCCAACACCGGGGAGGGTCTGAGGCCAGTAAACCCGCCAAAATGCCTGAACCGTGCTCGCGCCCAGCGAAGCCGCCGCGCTCATATGCAGTCGCGGGATGGTGCGCATGACCGCGTATAGCGGCAGCACCATGAAGGGCAGCAGGACGTGGGTCATGGCGACCATGGTGCCGGTCATATTGTAGATCATGGCCAGTCGGCTGTCGTCGGCGATCAGGTCAAGGGCGACGAGGGTGCTGTTGACCACCCCCTGAGTCTGGAGCAGGACGATCCAGGCGGTCGTGCGCACCAGCAAGGAGGTCCAGAATGGCACCAGCACCAGCAGCAGCAGGATATGCGCCCGGCGCGGTGGAGCATGGGCGATCAGATAGGCGACTGGATAGCCGAGCAGCAGGCACAGTCCTGTCAGACTCAGGCTCACGACCAGGGTGCGCCACAGGAGGGGTAGATAGACGCGATACTCGTCCGGTCGCGAAGCGATGCGCCCGTCGCCGCGGCGTTCCAGGTCCAGGGCGTGCAAATAGTGGCGCGCGGTGAAGCGCTCGCCGGCGTACCGAATCGCATGCCAGGTTTGTACATCGCCCCAGGCCGCGTGGATGCCGATCAGCGTGTCGCGCCACGACGGAGCCTCCGCGTCGCGTACGCGACGCGCTGTGCGGGTGATGACGCTCCGCAGTCCGCCGTGCACGCGGTTGATACGGGTGGCGACCCGTCCCAGGCTGCGCTCCTGACGCGCTGTGCGCAGTTCGCGAGCGAGCATCTCGAATACCGGCTCGGGCGGGATGTGCACGCCGTCCCAATCCTGCAACAGACCCAGGGTTTCGGGCAGTGCATCGGACACCACCGGGTCATACACGCTGCGCGACAGCATGGTCGCCAGCGGCGCAACGAAGGTCAGCCCGATAAAAGCGACCAGAGGCAGGACGAGCCCCACGGCGCGGAGCTGTGGACCGAAAATTTTTAACGAGCCAGCCATGCGCTGAAGCGCTCGTTCATCTCGTCGCCGTGATCTCTCCACCAGCGCCAGTCGTGGGTCAGGGCGCGGGCGACGTTTGCCGGGCTGTTCGGCATATGTGGCTTCATATCCACCCCGGTTTCGAGATGGGTGCTAATCAGGGCCGTGCCCGACTTTCTGGCGGGACTATAGGCGATATAGCGTCCGACCGCAGCCAGGGATTCAGTCCGGGTGGCAAAGGTGAGGAACCTCCGCGCCGCTTCCAAATTGGGCGTACCGGCGACAATACCGAGGATGCCATGGTCCAGCACCTGGCCGTCCCAGACAATCACAAAGGGCTGGTTTTCCAGGATCTGGGCGTTAAAGATGCGGCCGTTATAGGCCGTGCTCATCACAACCTCACCGTCGGCCAGCATCTGCGGTGGCTGCGCCCCGGCTTCCCACCAGACGATGTCGTCCTTGATCGTGTCGAGCTTACGATATGCCCGGGCCACTCCCTCCGGCGTGTCCAGTGTTGTATACACCTGATCCACGGGCACGCCGTCGGCCAGCAGCGCGAACTCCAGATTGACCAGCGGACTGCGGCGCATGCCGCGGCGGCCGGGGAATTTCTCCAGGTCGAAAAAGTCCCCGATCGTGGTCGGTTTGGGGCCGGGAATATGCGTGGGGCTATAGGCATACACCGTGGAGTAGAACAGCATGCCGACACCGCATTCGGTCAACATATCGGGGAAGAAATCGTCCACCGCAGGGGTCCCGTCCGGCGCCGGGGGCAGGTCGGCGGCAACGATGGGTTCGAGCAGTCCCTCGTCACAGCCCCGCGCCGCATCGGCCATCTCCAGATCAACCAGGTCCCAGTAGACCTTACCGGTCTCCACCTGAGCGCGAATTTGAGCCAGGCCGCCGTTATAGGATTCCAGGCGGACCTCAATACCTGTCTCCGCGGTGAAGGGCGTCAAGATTGCCTTCTGGCAAGCACGGGCGTAGGAGCCTCCCCAAGAGACCACGGTGAGCGATTCACTGCCGGTGGCCGGGCGGCTCCAACTCAGCGTTGCCAGCAAAATGACTATCGTAGCGTGAATCGCCGGGCGGATGCGATGCAGGCGGGGTATCATGCAGTACGTTCCTCCTCAAAGAATAAACATGTCCTCCAATAAATATGAGAGGCTGGACACGTTTACTCTTTCTCGTCCGGTATCAGGGCCCGGCAATCGATCGGCGTCCAGCCGATCTGGACTCGGTCTCCCGCCAGCACGGCGCCGTGACCGACGATATTCGGGATCTTGATGATGAAATCCGTGCTGCCACACACGGCCGCCCGCAGGCGCAGGTGATCGCCCAGGAAGGTAATGTCCTCAATACTGGCCTCAAACCGATTGCTGTACAGCTCCGGCTTGGGCGCGAGGCAGACCCGTTCCGGACGGATGGCCAGGGTGACCGGGTCACCTGGTTTGCACGGCCCGACCTGAAAGGCTTGGACGATCTGGCCGCCGGCCTCGACCCGCGAGATATCGTGCTCAACACTGAGGACCCGTCCGTGCAGCAGGTTGTTTTCGCCGATGAAGCTGGCAACGAACGGGCGTTCCGGTTCTTCATACAGCGTTTCCGGCAGGGCGACCTGCTCAATACGGCCGTGGCGAAAGACGGCAACCCGGTCCGACAGCACCATCGCCTCCTGCTGGTCATGGGTGACGTAGACGACCGTGACCCCCAGGCTGCGCTGTATGCGCCGAATCTCATACTGCATCTCCTCGCGCAAGCGGCGGTCAAGGGCGCCGAGCGGCTCATCCATCAGCACCAGGCTGGGCTCGAACACCAGCGCCCGGGCAATGGCCACACGCTGCTGCTGGCCGCCGGACAACTCGGCGGGCCGCCGGTCCTCAAGGCCCGCCAGGCGGACGAGTTGCAGTGCCCGCCGGACGCGCTCCCGGCGTTGCTGCGGATCGATCCCGCGCACTTCGAGCGGAAACGCCAGATTGCCGCCCACCGTCATATGCGGAAACAGCGCATAGTTCTGAAAGACCACGCCAATACCGCGCTTGCGCGGCGGCAGATCATGCACCGAACGCCCACGGATACGGATGATCCCCGAAGTGGGCGCTTCAAAGCCGGCCAGCATCATCAGGCAGGTGGTCTTGCCCGAGCCGGAGGCCCCCAGCAGGGTCAGAAACTCCCCTTCGTCTACGGTCAGGTCCAGGTCACGCACGACCTGGACCTGACCGTCGTAGCTCTTACTCACACGTTCGAATTCGACGTGGGCGTTATGGGTTGAAGCCATGTTGATCCTGTGCGGCTGTCCGGGCCGGCGGACACGGACAGCCAGTCTCTTCTAAATGGCAGGTATCCTGACGTATTCGGGCGAGTGGTGTCAAGTTCGGTACGCTGAAGTGTCGCCGGGCGGGTCTGTCTGCCGGCCTGTTCTGATGCCGCGTCGTTCGTCCACCGTGAGCAGCAGCAAGCCGCCAACGACAAAAAATCCGACCACCGTGGCCACGCCCAGGCGTTGGCTGCCCGTTGCCTGGGTCACGATGCCCAGCAGCAGGGGGCCGGCAAAGGTCGTAATTTTACCGGAAAAGGCGAACAGGCCGAAAAAGGCGGTGGAGTGCTGCTCCGGCACGAAGCGGGACATCAGCGTGCGGCTGGCCGACTGATTCGGTCCCACAAACAGCCCCAGGCTCAGGCCGGCCAGCCACAGCCAGCCGACGTTGGGCGCCCATACCGCCAGCAGGCTGAACACCGTCAGCGCTACCAGCGTCACCAGGATGGTACGCTTGCCGCCCAGCCGGTCATCCACAAAGCCAAACACGCCGGCGCCGATGCCGGCCGTCACGTTGAGTGCGATGCCAAACTGAATGACCTCCGGCAGGCTCATCCCGAACGTGCCGGCTGCGTAGATACCGCCGAAGGCGAAAATGGTGACCAGCCCGTCGTTATACAAGAGCCGGGCGGCCAGCAGCCGGGTAATGTCCGGATAATGACGCAACCGCCCGAACGTATGCCTCAGCTCACGGTAGGCCCCCATACGGGGTTGTAGGGGCAATTCAGGAATTGCCCCTCCGGACGGCCGGCGCGGAGCGAACACGAACAGCGGCAGGCTGAACAGCGCGAACCAGCCGGCCGCCAGCAGGCAGACTGCCCGGTAGTTGAAACCGGCCTCGGTGCTGATGCCGAACAAGGGCTGCTCACGCGCCAGCACGGCCAGGGCCAGGACGAGGCTCAGCAGGCCACCGGCATAGCCCAACCCCCAGGCCCAGCCCGACAACCGGCCGACCCGCTCGGCCGGGACCAATTCGGGCAGAAAAGCGTTGTAGAATACGGTGCTCAACTCGAATGCGACATTGGCGACCACGAACAGGGACAGCGCTATCAGCCCGGCCCAGACCCAGTCCGGGTGTACGCCGGTCATCCCCACGCTGGCCACGCAGCACACCAGGGTACACACTCCCAGACAGGCCATCCGCCGGCCACTCCGGTCGGCCAGCGCGCCGAGCGGCGGCGCCAGCACTGCCACCAGTATGCCGCTCAGGCCGACCGCGCGCGACCACTGCGCCGTACCGGTCACCTCGTCCGCAGCAATGGCGGTCGTAAAATAGGTGGAATAAACAAAAGTCACCACCAGGGTGGCAAACGCCGAGTTGGCCCAGTCGAACATCGCCCAGGCCGCCAATGTCCTGCGGGGCTGGGCGCGGGTGGCTTGCATGACCGGTCACATAGCAGTCCGTCGGCGCTGTGACGAGAGTCTGTGACACGAGAAGACTAGGCCGGCGGCTACTGATGAATGGCTTGATCTCATTGTATTTCCCAACTAGTCTGACACTAGTCTGAAATATGAGAGGTTTGTTCTATGCCTGAAATCGGTGCTTTCGAGGCAAAAACCCACCTGCCGCAGCTGCTACGGCGCGTTCAGGCGGGGGAGCGATTCACTATTACCAAACATAATCGGCCCGTGGCCGAGTTGATTCCTTTTCAGCCGCACGATTCCGACAAGGTACGCGCGGCGATTGCCAGGCTGAAGGCGTTTCAGGAAACACACAGTCTGGAAGGGCTGTCGGTTCGCCAGATGATCGAGGAAGGCCGCAAGTACTGATGGCTTTCGTTCTCGATTGCTCGGTCACCATGGCTTGGGTCTTCCCCGACGAAGCGACGGACGCCACCGACTGGTTGCGAGATTCACTTGTGGAAGGCCGGGCGTTCGCCCCATCACTCTGGCCGGTGGAGGTCGGCAACGTGCTGCTGACTGCCACTCGGCGGGGCCGAATCCGTGCTGACGAGTGGCCGGAGATTCGCGCGGGTCTTGAGGCATTACCCATCGAAATCGATCCGGTGACTACATCCCGTGTGTGGGGGGTGTCGCTGGAACTGGCGCAGACGCACCAGCTTTCCGTCTACGACGCAATGTATCTGGAACTCGCCATGCGGCTGCAATTACCGCTTGCTACGCTGGACCGCGCGCTCCGTAACGCCGCGCAAGCTGTGGGCATTGAACCGCCGCCGGTTAAGTAGGCGATGTGCTTCTGAGTTCGAGAACAGGAGATACAGACACTCTGCCGTCGATAGAGATCGGCGGGCTTGTCCTTAATGCCCCTCAGGCTCCTGGAGGTCGGTAGGGCACGCTTTTGCCTATGGCCTCGTCCACAGTTTCAGGTGTCACGAGTACGGTGATGCCGATGTTGAGAGCGCCGGCGGCGCCGATCGTCAAGGACACGGCCGATGCCGTGGCGTCGTCGGGAAGGTCGGCAATGATGTACAGGTCGGGCTCCCCGAAGGCGTAGTACAGCACCTCCACGCTCCCACCCATGCCCTCAATGGTCTGGGTTAATGCCTCCCGTCGTCGCGTGCCGCCTTCCTTCAACAAACCGGTCAGTCCCGACTGCGTGTACGTTGCGCGAAACATGTATTTGCCCATTGGCTTCCCCCCGTTTGTTTGTTTATTTCAGTCCTCACCGGCTCGTTCAGGCCGGTGCTTTTACCAAGTGGGCATTGTACGCCAGGAGTCTCAAGTGTTTCAATCCTCACCGGCCCGTTAAGGCCGGTGCCATGGGTCTATCCCCGCGTGTACGGGGGAACCGATGCCCGGCACTGGCGGCTGTCCGCCCAGGACTGGAAAGCAAACGCCTGGCACCATCAAGCCCTGATCGACATTTTCCCCGCCCAGGGTATCGCCCTCGTCCATGCCGGCGCCTTCTTGGAGTGCCTCCGCCTGGCGACTCAAACCCAGCCCGTGCTCCCGGTCTGTTCCGCGTGTGGCTGGCGCGGCCCGCAGACCGCCGCCGGCAAGTGCTACCAGTGCGCGGACCCGGACGCGCAGCGCTGGGACGCCGCCCGCCACGCCTGAGTAAAGGCGGGCCGCCCGGCCCCCGCTGGGTCCCACTTTGCTGGCGTGTCATCGAGTATCTCCGACACAGATTCCTGAGACGGGTAGATAGTACAGTTCAGCCCGCTCCACCCCCCTGTCCGGCCCTTCGTGCCGGTGTGTCGTAAAACCCCCGTTTTCCAAGACCGGGCCAGCCACCTTGCCCGCGAGTCATTCATGGAAGAGGTCCGCGCCTGCGTCCTCGAAGTCTCGCTCAAGCACGCCACAGGCTGCGCGACCACCTCCTGCACATCCCGCTTCCTCGCCGTCAGGGCAATAGGAGTCCGGATTCGTATGAATGATGATTGCGGCACCGTCTTCATCGAATATTGACAGTGGCCCGGCCGATAGCGAGATACGTGTCGTGAGCGTTATCAACGTGCCGCCGCCAAGAGGCTCTCCGTCTCGGTTGAAATCGAATCCAGATATATCGTCGATATTGATATTGGGTAATTCTCCTGCGTGGTATGGGTGATTGCCATCAGGATTCGTATTGCCATGACCCCCTGGATCGAAGTGGCCGCCTGCGGCACTACACGGTTCGCAGGCTCCGGTTTCGTGAATGTGCACGCCATGTTTGCCCTCTGTTAAACCGCGCCGCACTTGGATCACCACGTCAACAATCTTGACCAGTTCATCTGACGGGCGCTCCCGCAGTATCACCTGTCCAATCCGCTTAAGTGAACCACAAGCACGCAAAGTAGCTTTCGCGGTTTGCTCGTCGATCACGGGAGTTTCCTCTTCCTCATCGACTTGAGCACTCGCCTGAAAACCCAAAAGACACACGAGCGTCATTGCCAAGATGCCACTCGCTCGACGTATAGATTGAAGATATTCCATGATTCTCCCCACGACCGTTCCTAGATAAGTATCATCTCGGCGAACCATACCAGGCGGAGTGGAAGTGCACCAGCATCGAGAAGGCTACGGGCCTGCCCAAGTGGCGGGGGACCGGCATGACGAGAGCGGAACGACGTGGCTACAGCTTGGTGCGAAACGCTCTAGTAGCCCCAATCCTCATGCGAGAGCGGGCTCGTGTTGAGCATTTCCCGATACTCGCGCCACTGCGGCATGAATTGATCCATCAGCGCGGTAAAGCGGTCGTTGTGTGTTTTTTCGAGCAGGTGTGTTAGCTCGTGCACCAGGATGTACTCAAGGTAATACAACGGCTTCTTGGCCAAGTCCGTATTGAAGCGAACGCTCCGTCTGTCGGGATTGCAACTCCCCCACTTCGTCTTCATTTTTTGTACGAAAACGCGCTCAACGTTTACGCCTATGACCGGCTCCCACTTCGCGAGCAGGTCTGGAATAGCCGTCTTCAGTTGCTCGCGGTACCACTTGGAAACAGCGGCCCCTCTGGCTTCGGCGTTCGCGCCGGGACGAACTCTCAGGATCATATTCCTGGCCTTCAATTCCACCGTCGGCGCGGCATCCACTTCTACAATCCTGAGCAGATAGCGTTTTCCCCAAACATAGTGACTTTCCCGGTCGAGATATTCTCGAAACGTTTCGCGCTCCTGCTCCCGAAGTTTTTTCTGTTGTTTTTTTATCCAGGCAAGTTTGGAAACAGCGAACACACGAATGGTGTCGAGGTTCATATGTTCGGGGGCGGCAATACGTACCCGGCCACTGGGAGGGTAAACACTGAGATGGACGTTCCTGATGTCCTTCAGGACCACATCCACCGCGATATCACCCAGCTTGATCTGTGACACCATCAATACTCGCCCTGCGCCTTGACGATCAGGAATATCCGCTCCACTTCGGCCTCATCTTGCAGAATTCCATACAAAGCCGCCTTGATGACTTGCTCCTTGGCCTGTACTCCTCGCCATCCGTCCGGCCGGACCCGTTTCACCGTGGCGTCGATCTCCACCGCCTTCTTCAGTACTGGGTCGCCGGCGGCCACGTACGCGTCTGGCGCTTCGGCCACACGATCCGCCCGTGCAGGCGTCCTGCCAGCGTTCTTTAAGTTGTTGTATAGCGCCCGCAACGCCGGACTGCTCTTCAACTGCTCAGGTGTATCCTCCGTAAGCCCTTCCTCGGTCCTCCGCGCCAAGTCCGCTATGCGCTTCAGGTATTCCTCGTACTCGATGGCCTTGGTCTTCCGGGCCGTGATGATCTCATCAAGCAGGGCCGACATCTTCTCATAGTAGACCGGGTCGCTGAGGTGTTCCTTGATGATCTTGCGGCGAACATTGTTCTCTATGGTCTCTGCGACAGCGTTCTTGTTTTCCCGCAACCCTCCAAGCTGCGTATTGATCGCATTATCGATGCCGGTCTTCACGATTAGCTCCAGCAGCCCCATGTCATCGAAGGGCGAAATTTTCCGCGGCTCATCCGCCTCGATATAGGTATCGATGAGGTGCCGCATGTCCGCCTCGTAGGCTTTGAGGTCGAGCGTCTCGCCACTGGCCTTGCGGATAATTTCCCGAACTTTCAGATAATGATCGACCTGCTGCTTGAGGCGGCTGATGTCGGCAACGCTGTAGCCGGCCGCGTCCAGTTCATCGGCGATGCTGGCGTAGGCGCGGACGAGAGCCACGGTCGCCTGATAGAGCGCGCTACGTTGCGGTTCCCGTTCCTCCAGGTCGGAGGCGATCTCGGTGTTGCCGCAGAAATAGTGTATGTGCTGCATCTCACCCTTGGGCGGCTCGACTGGCTCGCAGAGCGCGACAAGCGCTTCGATGGCCGTGTCGAGACGCTCCTTGCCCTTATTCAAACGATCCTGCAACAGCACCTCCGGCTCTACTCCACCCGCGCTGTGGTCCAGTTCGGAGGTATATACCGCGATTGCATTCTCTACTTTCTTGAACAGGTCCTTGTAGTCGACGATGTAACCAAAATCCTTGTCCTCGCCGTCGAGCCGATTGGTGCGGCAGATGGCCTGAAACAAGCCGTGGTCCTGCATGGACTTATCGATGTAGAGATACGTGCAGGGCGGCGCGTCAAAGCCGGTGAGCAGCTTGTCCACCACGACGAGCAGCTTCATATTTGCCGGCTCCGTGGTGAACCGCGCCTTGGCCGATTCCTCGTAGGTCTCCGTCTTGGTCATGCCGGGTTTTGCGTCGATGTCCTTCAGCAACCCGGTATAGGTGTTGTAGATGAACTGCTTGTCGGTTTCAGTGTGCGCGCCGGTTTCCTCCAGCGTCACATCTCTGGCCAGCGGGTTGTAGGACGTTACAACGGCGCACTGGTCTTTGAACGAGGTATTCTGGAACAGCGAAAAGTACTTGCATGCCTCGTAGATGCTGGAGGCCACCAGAATGGCGTTACCCCGGTTGCTGGAAAGACGTGGCTTGACGCTGAAGTCGAAGATGATGTCGCTCACTACCCGATCCATGCGCGACTTGGAGCTGAGCACGATCTGCTTCGTGCCCCATTGTTTCTTCAACGCGTCTTTCTGCCAGTCGTTCAGGCCCTTGGTCTTGGCCTCGAACCAGGCGTCAATCTTGTCTTCGGAGCCAAGCCGCTGGTCGATGTCCCGCGCCTCATAGATCAAGTCGAGTATGACTTTGTCCTCGACACCCTCGCTGAACTTGTAGGTGTGGATGTAGGCGCCGAACACTTCCAGGCTGGTCCGCGCGTCCTTCTTGAGCAGGGGCGTGCCGGTGAAACCGATGAATGCAGCATTCGGCATCACCGCCTTCATCACGCGGTGCAGCTTGCCGCTCTGGGTACGGTGGCACTCGTCCACAAACACAAACACCTCGCCTACGGTCGGGCTGGGCTGAGCTTCCAGCTCCTTGATAAAGGCGTCGAAGTCGTCCACGTCCTTGTGGCCGAATTTGTGTACCAGCGAGCACAACAGGCGTGGCGTAGCCTGGCCGAGCTGGGTCATCAGGTTGTGGCCGCTGGTGCTCCTGGCGATGTCGATGCCCGCACTCGCGAACACGCCTTGTATCTGTTTGTCCAACTCGTCGCGGTCAGTGATGATGGCGACACGGGCGTTGGGGTTGTTCTCCAGAATCCACTTGGCCAGCAACACCATGACGATGCTCTTGCCGCTTCCCTGCGTGTGCCAAATGATTCCGCCCTTCTTCTGGCGCACGTGGGCCTGCGCTTTCTTGACGCCGAAATACTGGTGCGCCCGCGGTAACTTCTTCACCCCACCGTCGAAGAGCACAAAGTCGTGCATCAACTCGATCAACCGGTCCTTGCGGCACATCTTGAGCAGGTACTTATCGAGCTTGAGGCGACTATTGTCTTTCTCGTCTTCCTTCCACGTGAGGAAATACTTTTCCGGCGTGCCGATGGTGCCGTAGCGCAGGCCCTCGGAGTCGTTACCGGCGTAAATGAACTGCACGGTGCTGAAGAACCAGGCGTTGAATTCCGGTTGCTGATTCGAGAGGCTCTGACGAATGCCGTCGCCGATGCTCACGCGGCTGTTCTTCAGCTCCAGAACGCCAACGGCGATGCCATTCACATACAGCACGAGGTCGGGCCGCCGCTCCTGGTTTCCCTTGAGTGTCACTTCCTGGGCAATGGAGAAATCGTTCTGCTCCGGCTCCTGCCAGTTGATGAGGTGGACGGTCTCCGTAACCTTGCCCACCTCGGTCTTCACCGGCACGCCGTAGCGCAGCAGGCCGTAGACAGCCTCGTTGTTGCCGTAGAGCGCGCGGCTGTGGTTGTCCGCTTCAGTGCGGAGTTTGTGGAGGGCCGTGTTGATCTGCCCCGGCGTGTACCCGCATTTGGTCAGCCATGCCGAGAGCAGGTTCTCTTCGATGTTGCTGTTGCCGTCACGGTCAGTCCAGTCACCGACGTAGTGATAGTCCAGTTCGTCGCGGAAGAGGGCGATGACACGATTCTGCGTCGCGCGTTCGGGCTGGCCGACGGAACTCATGCCGCTGCTTCCTCGGATAACACCTCCGTCTGCACGTACCGCTGAAACTCCTCGGCTGTCGTGAAGCAGCGGAAACCTGCTTGACTGGCAATGGCGATGGTCTCGGTACTTTCGTTTAGCAGCACGACTACCGGTTGGCTGAGTTCCGTCTGAATACCGCTGGGCCAAGCCAGGTCGAACACCGCTTTTTGTTCGCCTGTCACAGGATCGGCGAAGTCGTAGACCATCAGGCCACGGGGTAAACCCTGTGCCTCCACCCAGTCGTTCAGGGTCTCCAACTGCGCTTCCTCTTCTTCGCTGCTGATGCCACCGACGACCGCAACCGTCGCCGGGACAACCGCCCTCGGGCCGGTCAGCCAGTGGGTGTCGCCGTGCAGCAGTTCTTCCAGTCGTTGGTTGACCTCGGCCGCCAGCAATACCTTACGGGCTTCAAGAAAGTCGCGGAAGTTTTCAATCCGCCAGAGTTCGGTATCCATAGGAATCCACTGCGATGTCAGTGCTCCGGGGTGCGCCTTCTCGACCTCCGGAAAATACTCAGATGGCAACCGGTCACTGATATTGAGATTGGTGTCCTTGGTCAGAAAACAGAAGTTGGACAACGCGTTTACTTCGGGTCGCTTGTACTGCCGCTTGTAGAGCTGTGCCTTCGGGAAAATGTGGTGTACCTCCAGCCGGCTCATCCTCCCGAGCAGATTGGCCTTGAGTGGCAACCCAGTGCCCCAGTCGCACGCCTGTCCCATCCGCGTCAGCAGGTAGAGCACCGGGTAGAAGCGGGCGCCGAGACTCCAACCTGTAAAATGCCCCGACTCCACACGCAACCCGCCATGCCAAAGGCGCAACTGTTCCAGCAATTTGTCCAGTCCCCCACTAGGGCCTTCCAATGCCGCCAGATCCTGGTCAATGAAGGACTCCGTTGATCCAGAGAACCGCCCCCACATGCCGGCCTGCACGAACCAGAACAGGAGTTTGTCCCGGTCAGCCTCGTTCATCGAGCCGTTACACTGGTCGAGGTAGCGCACCATTACCGGTACGCCGAAGCGACCGAAGAAGACTTGGTCGTGGTCCAGCCCCAGCCGACCGCCGATCAGGTTCAGGCTGGTGTCAATATGCTTGATGGCCCGCTTCAGGCCGTCCTGAATATCTTCCGCACTTTTGTCATGCAGGTATTGGAACTTCGCCTCGCCGGTCAGTACCGTGTTGACCGAGCGCAGCAGCCAGTCGAGGTTGAAGCGATAATCGGCCCTGCTCCAATCCGCGAGCTTGGCTTTCATGGTATCCCGTGCCTCCGGCCAGTCGGAACATATTTTGGCGAGCGCCAGATCGCCCTTGGAGAGCTTTGTACCGCCGCTGTTCACACGGTTGAAAATGTCGACCACCACATCCAGCGTTTTGTCGATACCCGAGACTTCTTCGACATGCAGGTCGATGTCGGTCACGCCGAGGAGGTTGCTTAGCCGCGCCACGTAATCCCCCATCTTGCTCGTCAGTTCTGGATGGGTGCCCAGCCTCGTGATGAACTCGCCCAGTCCGGCCGTCCCCCTCTTCATCAAGTCGGTCACGTCAATCCAGAGCGGGTCATCACGCATCTTCACCGGCTGGTAGAAAGCGAAGGTTTCCGTCTCCAGATGAAAGCGCAGCCCGGTGAATGCCGTTTCGTTACCGTCGAAGAACTTTGGCGGTTCGCCACGTACCACGCCGTAGAGCGAGGTCATGCGCTGCTGCCCATCAAGCAACAACTTCACCACGCCAGCGGCCAGCACACCGTCACCACGATGCGCGGCCGTCCTGGATTCCGTAGCCCAGACCAGCAGCCCGCCCACCGGATGGCGGCGGTAGAGCGAATCGAAGAGGCCCCGTACTTGGTCCCGGTTCCAGACATAGCCGCGCTGAAACTCGGGCAGGGCCATGTGGCCACTGTCGATGTGATCGAGGACAGTCGAGATTTTCATATGAGGCGAATCCTTCCGGTGAGTAGTTCCTGCATCATGCCCTGCTTGAGTTGGCGGGCCTTGGAGAGCTTGGCTTCCAGTGCAGCGATTTCGGTGTCCATGTCGGAGAGGATGGTGGCGATGGCGGTTTGTTCGGCTTTGGTGGGTGGGAAGGGGATGAGCATTCTAGCGATCATCTCCCTGCGAACAGAGTCGACGGATGACTTCGCCGTCATCTGCATGATCCGGTTGTAGAAGCGGCTACTGAAGTAGAGAAAAAAGAAGTAGCCGTTTACACGCTTGTTGAAATCCGAGATACGGTAGACACGCTGGTGTGCGTCGAATTTGCCATTGATATAGTGGAATACCTTTCCCGTTCCAACGCCATCGCCTGCTGTTAGAACCGCCTCTCCATCGTAAGAATAGCTGTTGATGCGTTCAGATGTCTGTGAGCGCACGAAGAACGGATACTGACCGTCATCGATACGATCTTGGGTGTTCCTACCCCCCGTGGTGATATGAGCGAGATTCTCGATGTAGTCGAGATCCCAATCCTCCGGGATCACCCCTACCTCGGTCTGCTTGTAGCCGGGATTGATTTCGAAGCCCGACAGGCGCTTCTTGCCGGTGAGCAATTCCTGCATGGCGCCTTGTTTGATCTGGCGCTTCTTGGTGAGGAGTTGTTCCAGGGATTCGGTGAGGGTATCCGCGTCGTTCAACGTCTCGGCGATGGCTTCTTGTTCGGCTTTGGTCGGGGGGATGGAAATTTTGTGCTTCTTCAGGTTGGCCATCGATATAGCTGGCTGTGCGCCAACTGTTCTCAGCAACTCCATGTCTCCTGAAGAATGCAGATTCCAAAGAACCTGCCAGACGTAGAAGGTAGAATGCCTTAGCGGATCAACCGTGATTTTTAGTGCGTTTCCGGAGAGGATTCCAGTTTCGTGAGTTTCCGGCAGAATCGCACTTGCTCCACAGCGCTCACCGATCTTGGCCATCACAATGTCGCCAGGTTGAACCGAGCTTCGCTTCTCTTCAAGAAACTTTGCTCGGTCTACGTAAATATATTTGTCTGCCCGAAACTTGCCGTCTGTCACATAGCCGCTTGTGATAATTGGTATACCAGAAGTGCGATAGTGAATAGTCTTGAGGTTCGAGCCAAAGGGCCCGTCGACGATGCCGTTCTTGCCGTTGGGCGGCGTGACGGATTCCAGTGGTGTGACGACCCAATCCTCTGGAATGACCCCCACCTCGGTCTGCTTATAACCGGGCTTCACCTCCATGCGAACCCCATCTTTTCCAGATGGCAGTTCACCTTGGCCTCCAACTCAGCCACACGGTCAACCATCTGCGGCATCGGAATCTCGTAGCGTTCGGCCAGCTCCTTCACGCGCTGGGTGAGTTGCTGGCTCACGCGGTCCATCTCGCCGTGGATGGCGGCATTGAGCGCGGTGAGCCATTTGTCGTCCACCACAAGCGTCTTGATTTCGGACTCGGTGAGCTTCGGATACTGGGCGTAGGCTCGACCGTCGAGCGAGGCTTCAGCTTCCTTGAGATGCTTTTTGAGACCGGCCTCCTCCTTGTTGAGCTTCAACCAGTCGTTCAATGCAGTGGCTTCGTCCTTCGCATCCTTGTCGCCCTCGATCTTCTTTAACTGGGTGACGATGTTGGTCTTGTTCACTTTGTCGAGTTCGGCGAACGTCCCATCCTCACCGCTGTGTTCTTCCTCCAGCTCGGCGAGACGAGCAGTGGCGCTATCCAAATCAGCTCTAAGCTGGTCGATGGCGGCCTGCTCCTCGGCAAAGTAGCGAGCGACAATGAGGGCCTTGGGTATGAGGTCACAGACCCAGCCTTTGTCTTTCTCCTTGCCCTTTTTGTCTTTCTCGATGATGCGGCTGGTCTCGGCCTTCCAGCCGTCGGAGGCGATCAAGTAGCAGTCGTCCTGCATAGTCTCGGCCCAGTAGTCCATCAGGTGCTGATAGACATCGTAGGGATCAATGAGCGGCTTGTTGGCGTAGTGCGTGAGCAGGCCCTCGGAAAGCTGAGCGATAATCTCCCTGGGATGGCAGTCAGCCTGCAAAGTTTTGAGCGTTGCGGCGCTCGCTTCCCGCCACACAGCAAAATGGGCGGTCATGTCCGTGCTGAAGGAGACAAACTCAGGGTGCTCGTAGATGACGGACTTAATCGTCGATTTCTCCACAGCCAAGTCGAGATAGCGAGGACGTTTTCCCTTGAACAGGCTGTGCCGGAGTTTTGGACAGATATTCCAGTATTGCTGGAGAGAATCGACATCGGAGGCGGGGATACCGCCCTGCAAATGGCCCGCGATGTCCTGCAAATCCTCGTCCGTCTGGCTGTCGATGTAGCGTGGCAGGTTGAGGTTGAACTCGTTCCGCTCGATCTCCGCGAAGGAGACCATGCGCGCGTATTGCGGGATGTCGAGGCTTTTGTTGAAGACATCGACGGTTTTGTAGATGTCCATGCTGCGTAGCCGGTTCTTGGGGCCGTCCTTCATGAAGCCGCCGCTGGCGTCGATCATAAAGATGCCCTTACGCGCTTGGGCATCCTCCTTATCGATGACCACGATGCAAGCGGGGATACCAGTGCCGTAGAAGAGGTTGGCAGGCAGGCCGATGATACCCTTGATGTAGCCCTTACGCACTAAGGTCGCGCGAATGTCCGCCTCGGCGTTGCCCCGGAACAGCACGCCGTGTGGCAAGACGCAGGCACCTTTGCCCGTACTCTTGAGAGACCGGACGATATGGAGCAGGTAGGCGTAGTCGCCCTGCTTGGCGGGTGGCGTGCCAAAGGGTTTGAAGCGTTCGAAGGGATCCTTCAGCGGCAGCCCCGTACTCCACCGCTTGTCGGAGAAAGGCGGATTGGCGACGACGTAGTCGAAGGTTTTGAGGGTGTCGCCATCCTTGAACTTGGGGTCGGTCAGCGTGTTGCCCTGCACAATCAGCGCGGTCGGATTGTCATGCAGGATCATGTTCATCCGCGCGAGGCCGCTGGTGGCAGCGTCTTTATCCTGTCCGTAGAGCGTGACAGGAGTAGCGGCCGCGTCGCTGACCTTGAGCAGCAGCGAGCCGGACCCACAGGTGGGGTCGTAGACGGTGGTGGAGGCGCTGGTCGTGGCGTCACGGATGCCGATGATCTGCGCGATGATGCGGCTGACCTCGGCGGGCGTGTAAAACTGGCCCTTGCTCTTGCCGCTCTCGGTGGCGAAATGCCGCATCAGGTACTCATAAGCGTCGCCGAGGATGTCATCACCATCGGCACGGTTCTTCGAGAAATCGAGCGCCTTGTTCTCGAAGATGGCGATCAGGTTGGTTAGCCGGTCCACCATCTCCTTGCCGGTACCCAGCTTGGTGGCATCGTTAAAGTCCGGCATGTCGGACAGTTTGTTGGCGTTGGCCAGCGGGGCGATGATCGTCTTGTTGATCTGGTCGCCGATATCACTCTTGCCCTTCAGGGCGACCATGTCGGCAAAACTCGCGCCGTCCGGGATGGTGATCGGGGCGAAGGGCAAGCCCGTGTATTTGTCGCTGACGTACTTGATGAACAGCAAAACGAGGACATAGTCCTTGTACTGACTGGCGTCCATGCCGCCCCGCAGTTCGTCGCAGCTCGACCACAACGATGAATAGAGTTCGGATTTTTTCAGGGCCATGTTGCTTTTTAATTCTCGCTAGTTCTACGCTAGCGTAGGCCGCCACTGTAACCATTGGCGGTCGTTTAGTCTCTTACTAAGTTGTGCTCTTGAGATCATCATCCTACGGACTAACCCATCCGAGGAGAGAAGTGGTGACCACGTGCGATTTTCGTCAAAATTCAGCACGGCACCATCTTATTTATATGAGTTCAGCGCGACAACTACCTGTAGTGATGGTGACGAGTTCCTCCGGGATTTTTGGACTAATCCACCAAAATGCCTGATACCGGACGACGTAGGGTTGATACGAAAAGGAACCCACCCCGCCGCTGACGCGGCACCCCTCCCAAGAGGGAACTAATCACCTTACTTGAGACATGAAAATCTCTCGTCATGCCCTATTATACAGGACTCCACAGAACCAGTAGTAGTTGAGATTTGACTAGTCCCACTCTTTCGTGTCACAACGAAATCGAGCCCTGGGTAGCAGCCAGGGCTCGAATCGACGCCGAGGGGAGGTGATAGTATGGAACGGATACTGTGGGTACTCCGAATGTTGGAACTCCTCCAACGGCTGTTCGGATAAATAGAGAAAAAGAATACAAAAATCAAGGGTGTTGGCTTCTGGGAGGGTACTGGTCCCAGGAGCCGCCTCACCTTACTTGAGACATAAAAATCTCTCATCATGCCCTATTATACGGCGGGGAGTGAAACTTGACAGGGATGCAATGAGTTGTAGTATACCTAGTGTTGAAAGACGAAAACGAAACGACTAAAGAAAGAGGAAAAAGAGTATGGCAGACAAAAATACACCGCCGGTTCCAGACACCAGTAAAGGCTCCACAGTGGAGGAAACGGTCGAAAAATCTATCCCAACACCACAAGGGCCAACTATTGAACAAAGCCACGAACCGGAACCACTGGCGGAAAGCGATGTGCGCGATACGCTGCCCTCTCCCGATAAGGACACCGACTAAGGACACCGACCAAGAATGACCGAGACAGACGACCGACCATCTCAGAAACAGATTAACAAGCAATGGGACGACTTGTTCTTTGGGGTGCAACGGTCGGTTCGATACCACTCCCGCCGAACGTGGTTCTTCGATTTCTGGCACCGGGTAACTAATGGGATTGGAGTCATTTTTGGTTCAGCGGTCATTGTCACCCTGCTCAACGAGATGGGCGTCAATTATACGACTGCGGCGGCGGCTCTTGTTTCTGTCTTTTTCGCCCTCGATTTGGTTATTGAAACGACGGCACGGGCGCGTCTCCACGATAGTCTGTGCCGGCGTTTCATCACTCTTGAACGTCAAATGGTATCGGAAGCCAAGCCGATAACTCCCCCGATACTCGCCCAACACACAGACGCCCGCTTAGAGATTGAGCTAGACGAACCGCCAGTGTGTCAGGTCTTGGACATCCTCTGCCGCAATGAACTGATGATTGCAACCGGAGGATACAAGCGGAAAGACCTTGCGCCTGTTCGATTCTATGACCGCTGGTTCGCCCATATCTCCGATCTTGGATTAGCGCGAATAAAAACAGCATGGCAAGAACAAAGCACTAGTAATTCCTAGACGGCTTACTCCCTTGATCCTGATATAAAACTGCTAACTTATTTTCCACATGGAGGTTCCTATGCCGGCTGAACACTACACCCTCGATTTTAACGGTTACTGGGTAGAAACACAGATTGACGACTTACCGGCGCGGTCCGGTATCTATGGGGTCTATACTTGCACCCATAGTGCCAGCTTGAATAAGGTAACCCTTTCGAAGCTCATTTATATTGGAGAAGCAGGAAATATAAAATCCCGCGTTGCTGACCATGAAAAGTGGCAGGAATGGCGAAACTATCGGGAACGGGGTGAGGTCCTCTGTTTCAATGCCGCTCCTATATTCCCACAGGGAGCGCGAGAACGTGCTGAAGCCGCCGTTATCCATCAACACAAACCGCTCTGTAACACCCAATATAAAGATTCGTTTCCGTTTGACCGAACAACCGTGACCATTACGGGCACGCATTACCTGCTCGCGGGGAACTTTTCCCTGCTCCGAACCCATCGAGCCTAATGGCTTGACAGGCCCGAAATGAGACGATACGGTGCTAACTGTCTGTGACAGACAGTTAGCTAGCGCGCCCAGGATCGGGACCAGGATCAACGAAAGCACAGGGATTGGTAAAGATTAATGCGCCCCCAGCCACCAATCCCAGCGGCGATACCAACGCCGAGGGGATAGGCTGATAGGTCGGCGCACCCACAAGGCAGGCCACCTTGTGAGGCATTGAAAAGCCCCGCCCAGCGCCGTATTCCACCGGCGAGGGGACGGGGCTTTTTTCTTTCCTAATTTTTTCCGTGCCATACTTTTTCATTTCTTGTATAACTAAAAATATAACACTTTGTTTCCCCTCCCGGTACTATTCCTCTTCTTTTTCCGGTACACTGTAACAGGTGGAAGAAGGAGGCCCACCATGACGCTTTTAGAACTTGCGGAAAAGTTCCCTGATGAACAGGCGGCGCGGGAATGGTTTGAAAGTCTTTGCTGGGAGGACGGCATCCGCCGGTGCGGCCATTGCCAATCCTCTCGCACCAAGCCCGTCCCCAACGAGAAGCCGATGCCGTACTGGTGCGCCGACTGCGAACGCTATTTTAGCGTGCGGACGGGGACCCCGATGCAAGCCAGTAATCTCCCACTCCGAAAATGGGCCTGGGCGTTTTATCTCATGGCGACGTATCCCAAAGGGTTAAGCAGTATCCAAATGGCAAAGAGTCTGGGAGTCCGCCAGCGCACGGCATGGTTCTTGATGCACAAGATACGGGAATGCTGGGACTTGCCAACGGACCCCGCTGTAGGGCCGGTAGAAGTGGACGAGACGTATGTCGGAGGATTAGAGAAGAACAAACACGGCAACAAGAGACTCCGGCTCGGAGGGGAGATGCCGGAAGGGGTAGTGTATAGCTAGCAGTTCCTGGGCTTGACAACTTAGTCTTATCTGGCTACAAAAAAATAACTCTATAATGTTAGGTCTAAGTGCGCTTGGACCAATGAATCGTCCCAACGGGAGCTGCGGCTCCCGTTTTTTATTGGGGAGGGGACCTATGAGGGCCTGCATTTTTGTCGATGGGGAGAATCTGCGGAAGGCGATTATCAAATTATATTCCGACCAGTTCGATAGAAACGATTACCTTCCTAAGACCGCTAATTGGAGCGAGTTGTATGACCATATTACTCGTAAGGCTGGGGGTCTCGCCCCATACGTCACCGAAACAAGACGGCTCCGAACCTATTGGTATGTCGTGCAGGGAGTCAGCCCTTACCCGAGGTCATTAAAACCCAACGAACGGACAGACCTCGATATACGCAAATGGGAAAATCGCTATCACGAAGTCTTGAAAGATTTTCATGGTGGGGAGTTCTTTCAGCGTTCAGAAAACGATCGTATAGACTCTCTCCGCTCCCTACAGACAGACCTGTATCGCAATGACCAAAAGATTCGTCGGCGCTTCCACGGGTTTACTATCGTACAAGACGGGATTGCCAAAAAACATCAGGCCGTCGAGTTTCGCCGGTCTGGAGATATTTCCTATAATCTTCTCAATGGTCGATTCGGCAAAGAGAAAACCGTCGATGTCAATCTTGCCGTTAATATGGTGGCACGGGGGGACACCTATGATTTAGCGATTATCGTCTCTGGCGACCAAGATTTTGTTCCCGCCGCACAAGCAGTGAAGGACATGGGGAAGCAAGTCGTCAATGTTGCCTTCAGCGAGCGTAATGGCACACTTCACCCCGGTGGAGCGCGGCAACTTAATCAAACGGCTGACTGGAGTGTTGAGTTAAATTGGGACACCCTCCGAAAGATTCTTGGTATCGCTCCCGCCTGATCCACACCAACACAAGGAAAGGTGTACTACATGAAAAATTGTCGAGTAGGCATGGCAACGGACCCAGACGAGAGGATTCAGCATTGGGCTCAGGTGGAGGGCTACAACAAGTATAGTATTCTAGGACGGGACTTGACGTATGAGGAAGCTCAGGAAATGGAGCGATTGAAGAAGATTGAATATGACTGCGAGGAGGGCAGCCCCGGAGGGGGGTATGTTCCTGGTAGGGTGTGGTCAGTGTATATTGTCTATAACGAGTAACTTTCCTACTGACTGCTCTTACAAAAGCCCGGTCTCAGCATCGGGCTTTTTTACATAGAAAGGAGAAAGATATGGAAAGGCTGATACGCTTACACGCACATACAGGTGACAAGGAAGCCTGGCTGAACCCACGCTATATTCGAGAAATAATATCGGAAGGGGACTCTACCCGTATATCCATCCATGTTAATTATCCACCACCAAGCCGGACTACTGGCACTTCTCGGCCTTCCGGGAGTGTCCTTCATGTAAAGGAGCCGGCGTCTCAAATTGCTAGGAAAATCAATCAAATGAAGTAGGGCCAGCACAGTCTGTCTAGGTAGGTGAGTAGTAAAACCCCTCGGCGAGGTCTGGCCGGTAAGGCCGTGGGTGGACGGGGGACTAGTTCAGCGTCCTTGCTTTTCGCAGTTCGGCCAGCTTCTCTTGACCTTTCCACGTCAGTTGAATCATCTGATATTGAGGGGCGGCATCCGAGAAGGTGATTTTCTCGCCCTGGATGAATCCGGCTTCCAGACACAAGCCCACATGGTAGTATAACGTCTCATAGGAGTAGTGGTCCACAAGACGGGACGGGAATGGGCTCCCCGTCGCCTTTACATGCCTGTTCCACGTATTCCAACAACGCCCGAATAATAGCCATATCCCGTTTCATTGGTGTCCTCCACGTAGTATATTATCCAGCGCGACAGCAGTACTCAACTACTAGTAGTTCTGTGGAGTCCTGTATAATAGGGCATGACAAGAGATTTGTATGTCTCTAGTAAGGTGATTAGTTCCCTCCCAAGAGGGGATAGAAAAGCTCCCCGCCTGGGAGGGCGGCCATCCTGGCCGCCTTGCGGGCTGGAAGCCCGCACTCCTGGAGCACCATCCCGCCGAGGACCCGCACAACAATAGGCAGCACACGTCCCCAAAAGAGATGGAACGTTTCCGGCTCCGGCTTCCGTCAAACTGTCGGGCCGTGATCCACGAACACAATACTTCATGAAAAAAAACGGCAGGAAGGGCGGGGTTAAGACCCTCTTATGGGGGGTATAAGCGCCCTTTCAGGGCTCATTACTTTTGGCGGATTGCACCTGGGGAGACCTTCCCGAGAGGTGTTACGTTGTTTACGTCGCTCAAGCGCCGCTGGGCTGACGGCCCGCGCAACGCGGGCTTTATGACGTTTATTTACGTCGCTCAAGCGCCGCTGGGCTGACGGCCCGCGCAACGCGGGCTTGGTGGGTGTTTATTTACGTCGCTCAAGTGCCGCTGGGCTTTATGACATTGTGAAACAAAAATGGGGGCTTAATGATCGGTTAAGGGCCGTTTAGTGGCCCTCCCATTTGTAAAAGTCCAATTTTTCGACCGTCGGGCAAGGAAACCCACCCCGCCGCTTTGCGGCACCCCTCCAGGGAGGCTGACAAGGGTAGGTAACCGCCGCGTCATGGCGGTCCATACGTCACCTGGAGATGCGGGGGCGGCTGAGGCCAGGGCTCAGGCAGGAGCCACAAGCTACGCCACAGCCGGCCCTGGAGGAGTTGGCGGCCGAACCACTGCAAGCCTTGGCGGAAGACACTGAGGGGGCGGGGGCCGGGCGGCGGCGGGTCCCGCGGTGTCCGTAAGTGGGCGGGCGGCACGCCCTGCGTCTGGGCGTCCTCACTGCGGGTGCCATAGGCCACGACCCACAAGGTCGCGACCGCCAACACTAACCAGTGGCGCGCCACGCGCGCGGGATCGGTCCGGCGGGTGTGCTGCCACTGCCAGCCTACGCCTTTCAGAGCGCGGAAGCCGCATTCAATCCACATCCGTAAGCCGTACCAACACAGCCCGACTTGGGCCGGGGCGAGATCGGTCACCACCACCCACGGTTCCCGTTGCTCCGCGCCCCAGACCACTACGAGTGTGCCCACCCGCTGGCGCTGGCGCTCCTGAAAGAGCACCCCGCGCCCGACCCAGCCCTCCCCTGGAGCCCGGACCAAGGTCGCGGCTGGCTGGCGCGCGGCCCCGAACGGTTGAAAGGCGGTCGCCTGACGCACTCGCATCATCGGATGCCAACCCCCGGCCCGAATCGTCCGCCACAGCCGGGGGCTCCACAGCCCCCGGTCCGCGAACACCACCACCTGCATCTCCTTGGGAATGGCGGGGCGCAACTGGCGCAGCAAGCGCCCCAAGGGGCGCAGCCATGCGCCCTTGCGATTCGCCGGTAAGATATGCCACGCCACTGGCACCGCACTCCCGCGATACAAGACACTGACCACTAATGCCGCCACGCGCTGCCCGTGCAAGGTCGCATCCACGGCCAAGGCTAACTCGCGCCCTTGCCACCAAGCTAAGAGCCAGCCCAGCAACGGCGCGAAACATTGCTCGACCTCCACTTGCGGCTGACACGGCGCCGCTTTATCGGCCCCATCGTACAACCATTCCCGGAGGTATTGCCGGACCGTGTGAAAGCGGCCGACCGCCCCTAACGCACTCACCACCGCGTTCTGACACGCACTCTGGGCGACCACGGCCCCATACACCCACAACGCTAACCCCCGCCGCTGGGCCGGCCGTAAGACCGGTAAATACTGGGCAAGCTGCTCTTCCATCTGGTAACATTCTCGTGGCAAGCGCATGGGCTCCCTCCGACACCATTCGAGTTTCAGCACTCCAAATGATGCCGGAGGCCCTTGCGCTTGCCTATGGCTCCGCCCTTTTACCTACCCCTCTGAGCTCCAGGGAGGGGATGGGACGGGCTCCGGCCGGTGCTTCTGTAAAACTGTGGTGCGGTGAGCCCAAGGGGAGAGGGGGTGGGGTGGGGGCGAAACCGCCAAACAGGTTCATTTGCAGCACACGTCCTGGGAGGGGATTATGTATTTTCAGACACCGAGGGCAACGCACGCTGGGGTGGCGTGCGGCTCGCTTCTCCTTGAGGGGGGCGGGGGCTCCTGCATCTAGCCTGCCCGACGAGTGCGGACTGGCGCGGCTTGTACAATGGCTGTATTTGGTATTACGATTCTGAGCAGGGCAGTCTTTTCAGCAAGAGGCGTTGAACTGTTCTCCTACCGATGCACAGGGAAGAACGATGCAAGCAGACTATACGGGAATCATCACGGTCGAGCCGGGCAAGCGCGGTGGGAAACCCTGCATTCGTGGCCTTCGCATCACGGTCTACGACATTCTGGAGTATCTGGCGTCCGGGATGACCGAGCCTGAGATCCTAGCCGATTTTCCCGACCTGACCCGTGAGGATATCCGGGCGTGTCTGGCCTTTGCCGCTGAGCGGGAGCGTCGCCTGGTGTCCATTCCCGCCTTGGAAGAAGATTGAAGTGAATGGCTCGATAAGTATTTGATTTTACTGCATATATAGATATGTCTCTCAGAAACGGTCTGATAAACCATTGATTTTATTGACTTTTGGACGGAGACCCCCCCTATGGTGTAGAAAATAGTCTGATAAGTTATTGATTTTCCTCAATTTAGAGTCGGCCTTTCTCTCTATTTTCTTGGGCTATATAAATATAACTGTGTTTTATTATATGTGCTAAAACAAAGAAGGAGGCTGCCCATGCCTGTGCGTATGCCCACCCCTCAGGATTTGCGTGACGCCGGTCGGCGCTTCGGTTTTGACGTGCATGACGAAGAGATTGACGGCTTCTCGCAGTATATCCGCGAGATGCTGCCGGCCTACCGGCGTCTTGACGAACTGGTTGCGCCCACCGTTCCGGTCAAGTATCCGCGGCGGGATTTCGGAGCGCGACCGGCGACCGAGGACAACCGGGACAACGGCTGGGCGTGGCGGTGCTCCATCCCCGGTGCGCCCGACGGCCCGCTGGCCGGTAAGACGGTCGGGCTGAAGGATCATGTGCGCGTGGCGGGCATTCCCATGATGAACAGTTCCAGCATCATGGAAGGCTATGTGCCGACCGAAGACGCGACGATTGTCACCCGCCTGCTCGACGCCGGCGCCGAGATCATCGGCAAGGTGGTGAATGGCTCACACTGTTTCGACGCCATCGGGCTCAGCATCTACCCTGGGCCGCAGCCCATCAATCCGTCCGGGCCGGCCACGGGTCGCCACTGTGCCGGCGGGTCGTCAAACGGCAGTGCGGTCGTAGTCGCCAACGGCGATGCGGATATCACCATGGGCGGCGACCAGGGCGGCTCGATACGCATTCCGGCGGCCTGGTGCGGTATCGTGGGCCTCAAGCCGACCTTCGGCTTGGTGCCGCATACCGGGCTGGCCGGTCTCGACCCGACGGTCGATCATACCGGGCCGATGACGAAAACCGTGCGCGACTGCGCCTTGGCCCTACAGGCCGTGGCCGGTGCGGACGGTCTGGACCCGCGCCAGAAAGATGTCCAGGTCAAGGATTACACCGCCCAGCTCGAAGCGGGTGTCGGCGGCCTGCGGATAGGTATCCTCACCCAGGGTTTCGGCCATGCTCAATCCATGCCCGAGGTGGATGCGGCCGTGCGCGAGGCCGCGCGGGTGCTGGAGCGGGTGGGGGCGACGCTGGCTGATGTTTCGGTTCCGATGCACCTGGACGGCAACGCGATTCTGTGGCCGCTCATGATTCAGGGCGGGAACGAGACCAATAAGCAGGATGGCTGGGGACACGGCTGGTCGGGCCACTACGCCCTGGATCATGTGAACTTCATGCACCGGGCCATCAAGGCGCGCGCAAACGATCTGCCGCTGGGCCTGAAGCTCGTGCTGCTGCTCGGCGAATATACCTACCAGCGCTACGGTATGCACTACTATGCCAAGGCGCAAAACCTCACCCGCGCACTGCGGGCCGCCTACGAACGGATATTTGAGGACGTCGATGTGTTGCTTATGCCGACGATCCCGTTTACCGCGCCGCCCATGCCCGAAGAGGCACTCTCGCCGTACGAGTTTCTGTCGATTTTTGCCAACATGATCCACAATACCGGGTCGTTCAACGCAACGGGCCATCCGGCGCTCACGGTTCCCTGCGGCGAGCACGAGGGGCTGCCGATCGGCCTGCAACTGGTCGGCCGGCACTTTGAAGACGACGTGCTGCTGCGGGCCGCGTATGCCTATGAGCAGAGTTGAGGCACCGGCCTCGAATCAGGCGGCTCCCGGCTGGCCGACGAGTTCCCGGGCGAGCCAGCGGTAGAACTGGGCAATGGTCTGCTCGAACGGACTCAGCGGCCCGCGCGCCGCCTTGCTCGAATGCATTGCCTTGGCGAGTTCGGTGGTCGCCAGCTTGTCCTGTTCGTTGACGCGCTCCATGATATCACGGCGCTGCTCACCGATATCCGGGGCGACTTCAAGCAGGTCCGGCGACGCCAGGTAGCCGCCCAGAATCCCGGTGCGCTCGGGTGCCTGCGGGTGGAAGCTCAACCAGTTGTTACCGTTGGGCCGCATCGCCATGGTAAATGCCGGCCAGATATAGACCATATACCCGGTGGTGAGGTCTTCTTCGGTGAAGGTGTCCAGGCGTCCTCTGGGTGTCATGGTATGGCCGCCGGATTTGAATGCCTCATTCATGCGGCAGCGCATATGGGTGAAGGATAAATCCGCGGGCGGCGGCGGAGTATACGAATTCTGGCCCGGCATAGCGTCCTGCACCGTGTCGCTGTGCAGCCCCATGTGATGGTAGTACTCCATCGAGTTCTCGGCCGAGAGCTTCCAGTTGCCGTCCCAGACGGATTCGTAATGAAAAATCTCTTTTTGCCCGGCCACGCGATAGTTGGCGATATAGCCTTCGAGGGTTCGCATTTGGGCGGCGAGTGGGGGTGCGTCTTCATTCAGATTGACAAACAGGAAGCCGAACCATTCTTCGAGCCGGTAGCGCGGCAGGCTGCACTGCTCGCGGTCGAAGCGCCCCGCGCCTTCCATATGTGGCGCGGACAGCAGGTGGCCATCGGTCGCATACGTCCAGGCATGATAGGGACAGACGAAACGACGCGTGCTGCCCGAGTCCTGCACCAGCGGCATGAAACGGTGCCGGCAGATGTTTGACAACGCCCGGATCTGGCCGTCGTCACCGCGCACAATGATGAGCATGTCCCCCAGGACATCAAAGGCGTAATAGTCGCCGGGATTGGGGATATATTCCGCACGCCCGACACACATCCAGGCGTGCTTGAAAATTTTCTCGATCTCCAATGCGTACAGCTCGGACGACCGGTAGGCCGCGGGCGGCAGGCTGAGGCAGTCGGTGTCGTCGAGCATGAGATACTCGCCGAGCACCGCGAGCAGTTGGGCCAGCGTCGGCTGGGGCGAGACCATACGGACATTCAAGCACGAAACCGGACCCAGGAGAAGGTCTTGTGGACGCTGTGGATCACCGACTGCGCCGATAGAAAAACAGCAGCGCGACCAGTACGGCCACAAAACTCAGCCCGGTTTGGAGTCCGTCCGGCAGGCCAAGTCCGAGGCGGCTGAATCCCAGGCTGGCGGCCAATGCAATGCCCACGCCGGTCAGGGCCTCGCCGGCAATGGCCCCCGAGGCCAGCAGCACGCCGGGCTGAGAGGCCGCGGTTTCCGAGGTGGTGGGCCGCTTGCGGTGCAGGAGGGCGGACAGCAGGCCGCCCAGAAAAATTGGAACGCTCAGCCCGAACGGCAGATACATGCCGACCGCGACCGGCATGAGATGAAGCCGGAAAGCTACGCCCCGTCGGGCGAGCAGCCGGTCCACCCCGACCAGCGCGAGGCCGATCCCGGCCCCGATCCCGACCAGATGCCACGGTAGCTGACCGTCACCGAAAAAGCCGCGTGCCAGACTGGCAAACAGTTGCGCCTGGGGGGCGGCGAGTTCCTTGCCGCCAATGCCGCCGGGCGTGTAGTCGTGCAGCAGTTGCAGGACGGGTGCCATAATCAGCGCCGCCACGGCCACGCCGCCGATCTGCATGATTTGCTGGCGGCGGGGCGAGGCGCCGACCAACTGACCGGTCTTGAGATCGTTGCACACATCACCGGCTGTGCAGGCCGTGCAGCACACCACCGCGGCTACGCCCAGGATGGCCAGCATGCCGGTCGTGCCCGTAAAGCCAAACAGAACGAGCAGCAGCCCGGTAGCCAGCACGGTGGTGATGGTCATGCCCGAGACCGGGCTGTTGGAGTTGCCAACCAGGCCAACGATATAACTGGCCACCGCAGTAAAGAAGAGCGCCATGACGAACATGATCGTGGTAGCCGTCAGGGTCACATCCACCCGCCCGGTAAACAGAAAATACACACTACCGGTGAGGACCAGACAGCCCAGCGTCAAAACGCCGATCCAGGTCAGCGGCATATCCTGAGATGCGTCCTGAACTCCTGCCTGCCCTGTCCAAGAAGCCGGCAGCAGCGCCCGGACGGCCTTCCCCAAGCCGCTCCACACCTGTCCGATGGCCACCACGCCGCCCACAACCATGGCGCCGACCCCGATATAGCGTACCTGCTGTGACCATACCGCATAGGCGCGCTCAACCGGATTTTCGGGGCTGGCGATGCCCGCACTCAAAATGGGCAGGGTCAGCAGCCAACCCAGCCCGCCTCCCAGAAAGACGAGGGCCGCGATATTGAGCCGGACGATCATGCCCACACCCAAGAGGGCGACGGACAGATCGCTGCCCAGATAGACCACGCTCTTGCCCACCAGCCAGGCCCCTTCGAGCGTTCCCTTGAGCACCCCGACAAAACTCACCAGCGCCTTGAATACAAAGCCGAACAGGGCTCCCTGGATGACCTGGCGGGCATCCTGGGAGCCGGCCTGTTGACCGGTCCGCAGCACTGCGGCACACGCCACGCCTTCGGGAAAGGGCAGGGTGTCGGCGGTGACAAACACCCTGCGCATCGGGATCATGAGTACAATACCCAACAGGCCGCCGGCCAGGGCAACCAGCGTGGTCAAGATCATGTCAAACTCGTGCCAGACGCCGACCAGGACCAGAGCCGGCATGGTAAAAATAATGCCGGCGGCCAGAGACTCGCCCGCGGACGCCGCAGTCTGGGCCTGGTTGGCTTCAAGCACCGACTGTCTGCCCAGCAGAACGCGCAAGAGCAGCATGGAGACCACCGCGGCCGGAATGGAGGCCGACACTGTCATGCCGACCTTGAGGCCCAGATAGACGTTCGCCGCACCCATGATTACGGCCAGGGCCAGCCCTACGGAGATGGAGTAGATCGTCAATTCCTGCCGCATGGGCTGTTACTTAGCCTGTTCTGGGTGGCGTCGAAAGACTGGCCGCGAACGGATGCTTCCCTCCGTTGGATGTCTTGCCAGTGCGAGGGAAAGCTTCTACAAGCATTTCCAGGGAGCACTGGCCCGTTATGGCCGGTGAAGATTGAAACCTGATGTCCTACCGTCTTGGTGTTGACGTGGGCGGTACGTTTACCGACTGCCTGCTGATTGACGAAGAACGCGGCAGTGCCGTCACGGCCAAGGTACTGTCAACACCGGCCGACCCGTCTGTGGGCGTGCTCAACGGGATTACGCTGGTGTGCGAACGGGCCGGGGCGAATGCTCGCGATATCGCTCATGTGCTGCACGGCACCACCGTTGCGACCAATGCGATCCTAACCGGCAGCGGTGCCCGGGTTGGCCTGGTGACAACCCAGGGCTACCGCCAAGTGTTACAGATTGCGCGCTCCTTTGTGCCTGGCGCGCTGAGCGGCTGGGTGCTGTATAACAAAAGCGAACCCCTGGCATCGCTGGAATGTACGGTTGAGGTGTCCGAACGCATCAGTGCCACGGGCGAGGTCGTGGACCCCCTGGACGAAGCCCAGGCCCGCCAGGCCCTGCGCAGCCTGCGCGCCCGGCAGATCGAAGCCCTGACCATTTCTCTCATTAACGCCTATGCCAACGGCACGCACGAACAACGCCTGCGCGCGTTGGCGGCGGAAGAGCTGCCCGGCCTGCCGGTTTCTCTGTCGTCCGAAGTCATTCCGGAAATGCAGGAGTATGAGCGGACCATTACCACGGTGGCGAATTCCTACGTTCGGCCGGTGGTCGAAACCTATGTGCGCAACATCAGGACTGAGTTGGCCAAGACCATGCGGGAGCCCAAGCTCCACATCCTGCGCTCGGACGGCGGGCTGACCTCGGCCCAGGCCGCCGGCCATTATCCTGTCAATTTGCTGATGAGCGGCCCCGCGGGTGGGGTCTCGGGAGCCATTTGGGTGGCCGGTCAGGCCGGACATCAGAATCTGCTGACGTTTGATATGGGCGGCACTTCGACCGATGTTGCCCTGGTGCAAGACGGCAGAGCCCAGCTCCGGCGTGAGACCACGGTCGGAGACGTGACGGTCCGGGCGTCCTCGGTTGATGTGCGCTCGGTAGGGGCGGGCGGTGGCTCGATTGCCCACGTACCGGAGCTGACCGCGGCGCTGCGGGTCGGTCCGCATAGCGCCGGCGCCGACCCCGGCCCGGCCTGCTACGGTAAAGACGGTGATGAGCCCACCGTAACGGACGCCAACCTCGTGCTTGGCTATCTGCCGGCGGCGACCCGGCTGGGTGGAGAAATGGTTCTTGATCTCACCGCGGCCGAGCAGGCCGTTGGAACAGTCGCACACGGCCTGGGCATGTCGGTCAAACAGGCCGCGGCCGGCATCATTGATATTGTGAATGAAAAAATGTTCAGCGCCCTGCGGCTGATCTCGGTTCAGCAGGGTATTGATCCGCGCGACTACGCGCTGACCGCCTTTGGCGGGGCGGGTCCTTTGCACGCCAATGCCCTGGCCAGGCTGCTCGGGGCCTGGCCGGTGATTATTCCCAGGGGACCGGGCGTGCTGTGCGCCTATGGGGACGCCACAACCCGCTTGCGGAACGAAACTTCCCGCACGCTGCTGCGCCCGTTTTCGCAGCTTGAGACGGCCGATGTGATGACGGTATGCGACGAGCTGGCTCAAGCTGCGGCCCGCGCCCTTGACGCCGAAAACGTGCCGCGCGCAGACCAGACGACCAGCTTTGAGGTCGATGTCCGCTACCACGGCCAGGGGACGCTGCTCACCCTGGAGTTGGGGCGGCAGGAGTTGCAGCACGGGGGGTTGCCGGCAGTCGGAGAGCGGTTTGATCGCCTGCACGAGCAGTTGTACACCTTTGCGCTCGACTCCGACCGCGAACTGGTCAATATCCGGGCCGTTGTGCAGGGTACGGCCACCACGGTGACGCCCTATCGCGCCGAGCCGGGAGACGGTAATCCGGTCCGCGCGGCAATGGGGGAACAGCCGGTGTTTCTCAACAATACGGACCGGCCAGCCGTGATCTATGACCGGGCGCGGTTGTGTGCCCAAGACGTTATCCGCGGTCCGGCCATTGTCATGGAAATGGACTCGACCAGTTTGATTCTGTCCGACCACATCGGTCGGGTCGATGCGTATGGCAACATCCTGATCACCCCGGAGGCCTGAACGTCGGAGGGGACAAGTCAAGGGAAGGAGTAGAGATCATGCCAGCCACGATTATTGAGACCAATCCGCAAGCGCATACCCCCCTCCCGCGCGTCCCGGTCGATCCGATTACGCTTGACCTGATTGAAAACGGCCTGGTGGCCGCGCGGGAACAGATGGACGCCCTCCTGTTCCGGACCGCCATGTCGCCCATCATCCGCGACCAGCGCGACGGCTTTCCGGTCATTACCAGCCGGGACGGCAAACTGCTGGCCGGCCAGTTTGGCTCGCCGGTACACGGCTTTACCGAGCGCTACGACGGAACGATTGAAGAGGGCGATATCTTCCTGACCTCGGACCCCTATGAGTGTGACGGCGCCATCAGCCATGCCAACGACTGGCTGGTCTGCATGCCCGTGTTTAAGGACGGCCGGCTGATCAACTGGTCCGCCATGTTCGGGCATATGGCAGACATTGGCGGCAAGGTGCCGGGCAGTATGCCGACCGATTCCGAGCAGATATTCGAGGAGGGGATTTGTATCCCGCCGGTCAAAATTTTCAGCAAAGGCGTACTCCAGGAAGAAATCCTGCGCGTCATCCTGCATAACTGCCGCATTCCGGAATGGAACCGGGGCGATTTTCATTCCATTGTGGCGGCGTGTCGGATGGCCGCCAGCCGCTGTGTTGAAATGGCCGAGCGGTTCGGCGAGGCGGTGTATGTCTCCGCCCTGCACGACCTCCTCGACCGCAACCGGCGCGCCATGCAGAAGCTCATCAGTGAGACCATTACCGAAGAGAAACGCTATTTCGAGGACTATATCTGTGATGACGGCATGGGCATGGGACCGTACAAAATTGCCTGTAGCCTGTGGCGGGAGGGTGAACGGATTGTTTTTGACTTCAGCGGCACCGACCCGCAGTCGGTCGGTTCGATTAATTTTCTCCTGAGCGAGCAGATGTTTCGGATGTTCTGCGGCCAGTTCATGATCAATTTTTTCGATCCCCAGATCCTTCTTAACGATGGGTTTTTCGATCTGGTTGACGTCCGTATTCCCGAAGGCTGTTTGCTCAAGCCGCTCAAGCCTGCGGCCCTGACGAGCCGTACTCACGCCCTGGCCCGCATCTTTGATGTGCTGAGCGGTCTGTTAGGCCAGTCCAACCCCGACTATATGTGTGCAGCCGGCTTCTCGGACAGCCCGCATCTGATGTATTCGGGCTACGACCGGGACGGGGACTGGTTCCTGCTCTTCCAGATTGGCTTTGGCGGTATTCCCGGCAAGCCGGGCGGCGACGGGCCGGACGGCCACTCCTTATGGCCGAAGTTCATGAATGTCCCGAACGAGTTTATCGAGAGCTATTTCCCGGTGCGGATCGAGTGTTATGAGACCATCCCGGACAGCGGTGGTCCGGGCCTGCACCGGGGTGGAAACGCCATGAATGTGGGCTACCGCTTTCTGGCTCCCGGTGTGGTTTCCATACACGACGACCGCTGGCTGACCTATCCCTGGGGGGTGCGGGGCGGCCTGCCGGGCGGTCGGAGTACGAAAATCATAGAACGCACGGACGGACGGCGTGAGCTGCTGCCGTCCAAATGTGACCGGGTGCGGGTCGAGGTTGGAGACAAGCTGCTGTTCAAGACTTGGGGCGGCGGCGGCTGGGGCAATCCGCTGGAGCGGCCAGCCCATACAGTCGCGGCCGATGTGGACCGGGGGCTGGTGACGCGGGAAGGAGCCAAACGCTACGGCGTGGTCCTGCGGGACGACCTGAGTGTGGATGAGCCGGCCACAACCGCACTCCGCGCCGAGCTGGCGCGGCAGCGCGGTCCAGCCGAGTTATTCGATTTCGGTGGCGACATTGCCGAACTGAAAGCGCGCTGTAAACAAGAGACCGGCTTCGACCCCCCTCAGCCGCCAACCTTTGCCGCCTGGGTCCGGGCTCGGCAAGGACAAACACAGGCGGTGGGCCGTCCCAACGGAAGCCAACCCGTGTCCACATCAACGGAAACGGAATATACCGGCGAGATTCCTTTGTCGGAGCCGCGCGCGAAGTAGCCCAAGCTCAACAGATCACTCATGCACGTATGAAGGCTGGTTGAGATTCCAGTCATACTCGTAGTCCACTGACCCGGCAAAGTCCTTGAGACGGGCCGCGAGTCCTGCCTCGGCGTACTGGATGAGGTGGGCCAGCACGGACGTTTGGTTACCGCCGAAGTCCTCCACATACCAGTCATAGATGCTCGAAATCACCAGGAAGTCGTCGTCCACGAAATCTACGCCACGCGGATGATTGACATAGGCGCGCGCGCTGGCGTCGAGCAGTTCTTCGGTGTTGGCCGCGGTAAAGACCGCTGGCGACTGATTCGGACAGCCGTAGCTGGCGCAGTTCACCACGTAGTGAATCCGGTTGTCGCGCCAGATGGGCCGCAGGATGCCGTGTTCGATATTGTTGAGCGTCAGCTCCTGGCCGGCGACCTGAGCGTGTATGTCATCCCAGGGGCCGGATAAGGGGATCCAACTCTCGTGGATGCCGCGGATGGAATCCACGGGATAGGCGTTGACGACTACCTGCACGGTGAGCGCGTTGTAAAAGTTGATCCAGTAGGCTTTCTGTTCGGCCCTGGGATAGGTTCGCGGATCGTGGGCCTGTAAATGCGCCAGGTAATCGGCCAGCTTGGCAGTATCCTCAGCGCTCGCCTTGAGCGCGGCATAGTCAAAGCGGTTGACACCTGATGGGTGGGAACTGAGGTAGGTGGTCAGGAGGTTCTGCCAGGCGCTGTGATCGATGGTTTCGGTATTGGTTTCGTCGCTCGCGTTCCAGAACTCGAGCAGGGTCGATGAGGGTGCGGCCAGAGCGAAGCTGGGAGCGACGACAAGCAGGGCCACTGCGACCAGACTCAGCACCAGCCGGTCGCGGTGCCTCGCCCATTTAGTGAGTTGCTTCATAGTCATTTCTCTCCTTAATATCCATGTACTATCTGATTCTTTACGGAACGAAAGACCCGTAGCCGGGGCCGGTAGGCCGACTGTAAGCCTATTACTCCGCATGCGTCAGCCCATGCCGACAAGGGGGCTTGCGCTCTCTCTCGGACTTGCATTATGGTATGCCATTGCTAAATCATGCAGTCTGTCTGCATGTAAAATAGTCAAATAAAACCTTGTACTTATTTCCGGCTCACATTATGGTCGTCAACAAGACTCCCCATTGTCCCTCATACTTCGATTCCACGAAGTCTGCTCCGCCCCTGGGAACCCTGGAAACACGCAACACCTTTGTAGGAGGAATCCATATGAAAGCGATGATCGGTGTATTGGCCCTCGTTGTTCTCGGAGCCCTGTGGCAGGTATCCGCGTCCGCCTCGGGTTCTATTTCGATAGGCGGAGGCATAAGCCCCCGAGATGCGTACACGCAGGGCAAGAAGCTCACCTTCAAGAAGCTCGTGTGCTCCTCCTGTCCCATCCAACGGGGCGAATTGGACCAAACTCGGGCTCAGAGCCTGAAGAACAGCCTCGAAGCGCGTGATGCGGAAAGCAAGCCGGGTACACCGGACGACGAACATATCCAGGTGCTGTGTCCGGGCAGCCAGGGGACCGATTGCGGCAGTGTGGATGAACAGGAACTCGTCCATTATTACCTGACCCGCCGCTACAAGCTGTAACTGTTTGCTCCGTCGGCCACGCCGCGCGCCTTAGCTGCCTTACCGATGAAGTAGAGAGGTCTATATTATGCGACTATCCTGTATTCCAGCCTTTGCTATAGCAACTGTGGCTGTTTTTCTTTTCACCGCCGTGCCAGCACGTGCGGGTTCGCCCTGGCTCCCCGCACCAGGGGCCGGAGATATCAACCTGTCTTACACTTACCAGACGGCGGACGAATTTTATCGCAACACCACAAAAGTCCCGACACCGGGGAATGTCGGAGAAGATCTCGTCCAGCACACGACATATCTGGAGGCGCGCTACGGGTTGTTGGACAACCTCGCCATAGATGGCCGCATCGGCTATGCGCAAGGTCACTATAGCTTCGACCCTTCACGCGGGAACGGTGCGATCAGTGAGAAGAGTCCTGACGGTTTGGCCGATGTGAACCTGGGAATCACCTATCGTCTCCTTGACGAGACGATCACCGAGAGCCCGCTCCTGCCCACTCTCGCCATACGTTTCGGCGGGATCATCGCCGGAGACTACGAAAGCGGCGACATCAATTCGATTGGCGATGGTGGTGACGGGTTTGAGGTCTCAGGCATGGCCGGCAAGTTTCTCGGCGATATGTTCGTTCTGTCCTCGGAGTTCGGATACCGCAACCGCAGCAACGATATCCCGGACAATCTCTTTTTGAACCTGTCCGGCGGAATCATCCTTTTCAACCGCGTAAGCCTGAACATCAGCTACTATCGCGTGGACACCCCATGGTCCAGCTTCGACATCGGCGACCCCGGCTTCTCTCCGATCGGAAATGTTTTTCCCGAACTGAAAGAGGAGATGGAACTCATCGGCGGCGGGTTCAATGTTGCGGTCACGGACAGTATCAACCTCGGGTTTCAGTATGCATCGGTCATCGAGGGCCGGAATACCGCGGCGTCCGACGTTTTCAGCATGTCGCTCGGCTACTCGTTCGACGTCTACTGAGCCTTACGGCGGCCGCGCCCGAACACGGACCAGGCCAGCGCCAGCAGAATCAGTCCGAACTCCAGCAGCCGTGCCCAGAGCGGCTGTTGATAGGGTTGCAACTGGTAGTCGTTCACATTGAGCCCGGTAACATAGGAGATGAGGACGGCCATGGAGGCCGTCCAGGCCCATACGCTGGGGAAGATCACCGCAAAGGGCAGCACCCAGAGCAGATACCACGGATTGATGACCGGCGACGCCGCCAGCAGTACGCCGTAGACCCAGTCACCGCGCGGAACAGGCTGTCCCTCCTCCCGGCGATACCGCCAATAATACCAGCCCCAGAACAGGGCGCAGGCCAGACCTAAAACAAGCTTGGCCTCGAACGCCGATAGCGCCAGTGTCAACAGGCCATAGGCCGCGGAATTGAACTCCCACTCCCGGGCGAAGACCAGCAGCGAACTCAGGTCGGTGCCGCCGCCCAGAGCGAACGGCGCGTATAGGGCCGCCAGCGTAGCGCCGAACAGGACCCAGTGCCGGATGGTGGCGCCGACCAGAACGAACGGCACCAGCACCAGCGCGAATATCTTGGCCCCACAGGCAAGACCCAGGCACACCGCAGCGCTCCGCCAGCGGTGTGCCTGGGCCAGGACGAGCGTAGCCAGCAGCAGGCCAACGCCGATGCCGTCCGGATGAGCGGTGAAGGCGATTTCTTTGACCACCAGTGGACACCAGGCGTACAGCATGACGTTCCGCGTCGGCGCCAGGCGCAGCAACAGGATCACAGTGGCAAGGTCAATGGCAATCAACACGCCTTGCAAGGCTGCAATACTGCCCGGCCGCAGCCAGTAGCCCAGCAGGAAGACGAGCTGCGTTGTCGGGCCGTAGATGGTTGGCAACTCGGGATTGTTAATCCTGTCCAGCACGGCGTGAAACACGGTGGGAACAGTCGGGTCGGTGAAAAACGCTTCCGGCACGGCGGCGTAGGGCGTGCCGGTTGTGGCAAAACGATAGCCGTCCCACAGATAGCGGTAGAAGTCGTCTTCGAGCAGCGGCCCGCCGACCAGCCCGCAGATTCTGAAGGCGACGGCCCAGAAGAGCAGGCGGTCGAGCGGGACCGGTTCGTCACGCCGGTGGCAGTACAGGAAGAGGCCGAATACCGGCAGGCCGGTCCAGGCCATCAGGCCGAAGAAGACGGCCAGGTCGGGCTCGCCGGGCGGCCGCGCCAAAAAGGCGAGGGCGGCGTAGCCCAGGGTACAGCCCAGACCGACCGCGTCCACCAGCCTGCGCGTCTCCACGCCCGGTTGCCCACCCCCGTTTGCGCCGGCTCTCGTCTCAAGCATATCCCGCCCGGCACGACAGGCCGTTACGTGCTCATGATCCGTCGCGTGTCTGTCCCCAGGCGTCCCAGTGGGTCAGTTCGGTAGCCGGAATCCGCCGGGCCGCCTTGAAATCCGTACCCGTATAATAGGCCACGGGCAAAAGCACACCCTGTGTCACCGTGTCCGGAATATCGAGCAGCTTGGCCGCTTCGTCGGCGTGTTTGAGATGCACGGTGGTCCAACAGCAGCCCAGACCCCGCGCGCGGGCAGCCAGCATGAATGACCAGGCAGCGGGCAGAATGGAGCCGTAGGCCGTGGCTTGGTCGAAAAGCGGTACATCGCGGACCTGATCCTCAATGCAGAACAGGACATGGACCGGAACCTCGTGTAGATGGTCGACCAGATAGACGGCAGAGTCGATCATGCGTTGGAGGCTGTTGTACGGGGGAGGTTTCCCCCGTGCCCCCTCAGGGGTCGATATGGGTCCTGTGGTCCCATACGTCGTGTCGTCGGCCTGCTCCCAGTAGGACTCAAACGCCTGTTTGTAGAGTCTGGCGATACCGGCCCGTTTGTCCGCATCGCGAATCACCATAAAGCGCCATTTCTGGGTATTGGTGGCTGAGGGGCTCTGCACCGCCACTTCCAGACATTCTTCGATCAGTTCCGGCGAGACCGGACGGCTCAGGTCGAGACGCCTTCGTATGGAACGCGTGGTGGTTAAGAGTTTGTCACATATACTCAGGTCCAAATCCGTATTCATAGCTCACCTCGGTCAGAAAAAATCACAAAGCGCGGACGAGAACAACTCGCACTCCTGTCGAATCGTGCTGGCGGTGTTGACAAATGAAATTGATAATGATTCTCAATTTCAACAAAATAAATTTGACCAAGAGGAGGCGATGCAGCAGAAGACTTGTCGGTAATCGATATGGGACACATACGAGCGGCCCGAGGACATAATCCCAGCGCCCTTCACAGGACAGGGAGGAGACAGACCATAATGTGGAAAAGCATATGTCTTTTGGGCACACTGGCTCTCGTGTTGGGCATCCCTACGGGTGGCTATGCCGCCGGTGAAGAGCGGATGCAGCAACTTGAACAGCAATTGCAGGCCATGCAGAACGCGATGTCGTCGATGCAAGGCGAGTTGGAAAGCCTGCGGGCCGAACAAAAGCAGGAACAGGAGCGGGAGGCGGAACAGACCCGCCGCCAGGACGTGCTGGCCGAGGAAGTGGACAATCTGCGCACCAGCCTGACCCTGCCCGACTTCCAGCCGCTGAGCATGGAAGACAGCAGATACGGCCTGGGACCGGCGGCCTCCAAAATTTACGGCGTCGAGCAGGGCTTGTCGATCGGCGGCTACGGCGAGGCATTTTACCGTAAGGATGTGAGCGACAAGACACGGAGCGACCGTGACACGACCGACTATCTGCGCTTTGTGCTCTACGCGGGCTATAAGTTCACTGACCGCATCATTCTCAACACCGAGTTGGAGTTCGAGCACGCCTCGACCAGCGTCGGCGGTTCGGTGTCGGTCGAGTTCGCTTACATCGATTTCCTGATGTGGGACTGGGCTAATTTCCGGGCCGGCATGTTGCTCGCCCCGCTGGGCATCGTCAACGAGTTGCACGAGCCCGTATTCTTCAACGGCGTGGAGCGGCCCGAGGTTGAGCGCCGCATCATCCCCTCGACCTGGCGCGAGAACGGCATCGGCATATTCGGTGAGCTGCTGCCCGGCCTCGAATACCGTATCTACGGCATGAACGCGCTTGAGGGTGTGGAAAGTAACACATCCAAGTGTACGCCTAACGATGACGGCAACTGTGTGACCAAGCCCTCGTTCAAACTGAAGGAGCACTACCGCAGCATGCGCCAGAAGGGCGGTAATGCCTTGGCCGAGGATATCGGGCTTGCGGCGCGGCTGGACTATACGCCCATGCTGAACCTCAAGTTCGGCGGCTCGGTCTACACCGGCAAGTCCTCCCACGATAGTCAGTACTACGAGTGTGTGGACGGGAAGTGTGGCCCGGTCAATGTGCCCGGCGCGCGGCTGACCATCTGGGAGCTGCACTCCATGTACAGTTGGCAGGGGCTGGACCTGCGGGCACTGTTCGCCATGTCCCATCTGGAGGATTCGGACGAACTCAACCGCATCGGGGGTGGTGGTAAGATCGCCAAGGAGATGTACGGCTTCTACGTTGAGGCGGCCTACGACATCATGCCGTGGGTGATGGGGAATACCATCCAGCAATTGTCGCCCTTCTTGCGTTTTTCCTATATTGACCAGCACGCCGAGATGGCTGGCGACTGGGACGCCAAGGGTCGGTATGAGCACCGCATCTGGACCACCGGTGTCAGCTATAAACCCCACCCGAACGTGGTGCTCAAGGTGGATTACCGCAACTTCGATACCGTGGATAACGACAACGAGCGCGAAGACGAGGTCAACTTTGGCATTGGCTTTGTTTTCTAGGGCCTGTGTTGCTCAGTACGTTCTGGGCATGGTGGCACTGCTGGGCAGTGCCACCATTGTTGAGGCCGAGGTTTTTTATTCCAAGGCAGAGGCATTACAGGTGGCATTTCCCCAGGCAGACCGCGTCGAGACGCAAACCTTCTTCCTCACCCCGCAACAGATCGAGCAGGTTGAGGACTTGGCGCAGGCCCCGGTCGATTCCAAGCTGGCTACCTTTCATGTCGGTCATACGGCCGACGCTGTGCAGGGCTACGCCTTTATTGAGACACATCTTGTACGGACCTTTCCGGAAACATTTCTGATGGTGGTGTCCCCCGACGGCACACTGCAGAAACTCCTGGTGCTGGCCTTTTATGAGCCGCTCGACTATCTGCCGTCGGATCTCTGGTTGGAGCAGTTTGATCAGAAACGCTTGACACCCTCGTTGCGCCTGCGGCGCGATATCCACGGCATTATGGGCTCCACGCTGACCGCCCAGGCCGTGACCCAAGGCGTGCGCAAAGTCCTGGCCCTTTTTCAGGTCTTGATTCAGGAGAAGACCCCTCACCCTGGTCCTCTCCCCCAAGGGGAGAGGGAATGAGATGAAATGCGCTTTGTGATTACCGGCGAGTGGTCCAGAAACCGGCTGCTCCAACTCATCATCGTTATCTTCGTTATCTATGTCATCGGCCTGTGGCTGACGAACGCCCTGCTGTACTTCCAGAAGATGGACCTGAGCTATGTCTCGGTGACGGAATACTATCTGGGATCGGAAGAGCGTTTTTTGCAGCCGCGCAGCTATCAGGGCATGCTGGAAGTGTCGCATTTTCATCTATTTGCCATGGGACTGCTGCTGCTGACGCTGACGCATCTGATGCTGTTCGTGCCCATCTCTCCGAACCTGAAAGCCTGGCTGATCATCATTCCTTTTTTTTCCGCCCTGATCGATGAGGGCGGCGGCTGGCTGGTGCGTTTTGTCCACCCCGGCTTTGCCTATCTGAAAATTGCCGGTTTTCTCGCCCTGGAAATCAGTCTGGCGGTGTTGGTCGTGATCTGCCTGTGGTCTATCTTTCGGGGCTCGCAAGAGCACTACCGACAGCAGCGGCCACCTGGTGGGCGGCAGGGTACGGCTGACATGGAAGAAAATGTCGGCCTGGGTGCCGCAGGGGAGATGGTGGAATGATGAGGGATTGGGGGTTCGGGATTGGGGCTTGGACGGTCGTTCTGAGCCTTCTGGTCTTCGGCAGTCCTGTCCGGGCGTGTGAGACCGATGGCCGCTATATTATGGGCACGGTTTTTCAGGCCACGCTATGCCAGACAGAGCCCATCCCCCAGGCGCAGATGAGCGCGGTGTGGCACGAGGTTTTTGCCACGGCGGGGCGTTTTGACGATCTTTTTACCACCTATGCTCCACACAGTCCGCTCAGCCATTTGAACGCCCAGGCCGGACAAGGACTTCAGGCGGTTCCGGCTGAAGTGAGTGATATTCTGCGTCTCTCGCAGCGCTATGCAGACCTGACCAATGGCGCCTTCGACATTACGGTGCGGCCGCTCCTGAGCTTATGGCGACACGCGGCAACAACCCAAACCCAGCCAAGCGCGACGGCTATTCACCACACCCTGCGGTTCATCGGGAGCCACAAGTTGCACTTTGCCGCACCCCATCGCGTTGGCCTGCCAGCGCCAGGCATGGCGCTGGACCTGGGGGGGATCGGCAAAGGCTATGCGCTCGACCGGATCGTCAGACAGCTCCATGAACAGGGGCTGACAAGCGCCCTGCTCAATTTTGGGCAGAGCAGCCTGTGGGCGCTTGGCCGCCCGCCCGACGGGGAGGGCTGGCGCTTACTGTTACGTCAGCCGAATGGCGAGATCGTCGGCCTTACCACATTTTCCGACCAGGCCGTTTCCATCTCCGGGAGTCTTGGCCAGAGCATGCAGGTCGAAGGCCGGCGCTACGGCCACATTATTGATCCCCGGACCGGCCGGCCCGTGCAGCGCGACCTCTTGGCCTGCGTTGTAGCTTCGAGCGCAGCCCAAGCCGAGGCATTGAGCACGGCGCTTTTAATTTTAGGGGAACGGGAAGGACTCGATCTCATTGAGCAACTCGATGGCGTCGAAGGATTCTTACGTGAAGCACACGGCACACAGTGGATGACAACGGGGTGGGAGCGGGTCAGCCGTTTTGTCGCCTTAGTAGGGACGACGCAGGCGTCGCCCCTACCTTGACGAACAGCGAGTTCTGTCAGCGTACAGAGGAGAGACAAAGACATGCGCACCAACGAAATACTGGTAACTATTCCAAACGAGACATCTTCCTCCGCCCCACCCAATACCGCGCTGGAGATCGCTGTGGAACTGCCCCAACCGGATGAGCCCAACGGACAAGCAGCCGAACAGCCGAGCATTGCCTTCCGGCGTCTGACGTGGGGCTCGGGTCTGGGTTGGTGTCGGCAGCAAACCCTGACCTTGACTCCGGCTGAAGCCGAGGCCGTGCTCAAGGCATTACAGAAGAGTCGGCGCAAATGGCGCGGGGACTCTGCCGCGCCCCAGGGCAAAGTCATCCCTTTTCCGGGCTGACCCTCAATCTGACCCATTTCCGTCACCTCGGCCCCCTCCCTTTCCCCCTAGGGGGAGGGGGCTCCTCCCTTTCCCGGCTCAATACTCTTGGGGATCATGGGCCTTGCCGTCACCTCTGTATTGCTTTGTCGGCCCAGGCGTGTTCAGAAGGTTTCAATTCTGAAGGTCGAAAATCATGGAGACCGTGTGCATAGCCCGGTTGTGATTATTGGCATGGACCCATGTCCGAACGCAGATTTGGCCATATTCCAGGCTATCCGATTGGCTCCCACTTCGTCTCTCGCCAGGCACTCTCCAGAGCTGGAGTACACCGGCCTCGCATTGCTGGTATTGCCGGCAGCGGGCAGGCGGGCGCCGATTCGGTGGTTCTGGCTGGCGGCTATGAAGATGGGGTGGATTATGAGCATACCATTTTTTATACCGGCCACGGTGGGCGCGACCCTCAGACCCGTGAGCAGATAGGCCACCAGGTCCTCATTCGTGGTAATCTGGCGTTGGCCCAGAACCGATTGCACGGCCTGCCCGTCCGCGTTATCCGTGGGGCTGGGTTTCGTTCCCCCTATGCGCCCGGTTCCGGTTATCGGTACGACGGCTTGTACACGGTTGACGACTACTGGCGGGGCGTTGGACGAGCCGGATTTTTTATCTGGCGTTTTCGGCTGGTCAAAATGGATGAAGACCTACAGCGGCAGGAACGGGTCGTCCAAGAAAGACTGCACGCTCAGGAGCTCAAGCAACTCTACCACTATCGCTGCCAGATATGTCGCGTCCAACTCCGAGGTACCGCCGGGTCGTATGCCGAAGCGGTACATATCCGGCCCCTCGAAGCCCCGCACAACGGCCCTGATACCTCCGAGAATATGCTATGTCTGTGTCCGAACTGTCATATCCTGCTGAGCATCGGCGGGGTCGGTATTGCCGATGATTTTACGCTGATTGGCAGACCGGGGAGTTTATACGTTGATTTTCGGCACCGGATCAACATTGAGCATGTGCGTTATCGGCGGCAGCACTATCCACCTGACTCCGAGATGTGAGGAGTACGAGTTCCCCCAGGTAGGAAGGAAAAAAGGGAGAGACCAACGATGCAGGGCAATCTACGCAAGATGCGAACGCAGCCGGGTCCGCCCGTGGAGTATCGCTTGCCGGTCGGCGAGCAGGAGGTTGCTTTAAATCTCTTACTGGGTAAAACCGTGCGTCTCAGATTTGCCGGCGAGATTCACTGTGTGGCCTGCGGGCGCAAGATCAAGAAAAGTTTCAATCAGGGCTATTGTTATCCCTGCTTTCAGAGTCTTGCCCAGTGCGACATCTGCATCGTGAAACCCGAACTGTGTCATTACGAGCAGGGCACCTGTCGTGAGCCGACCTGGGGTGAGGCACACTGTATGCAGCCTCACTATGTCTACATCGCCAACTCATCCGGCCTGAAAGTCGGCATTACGCGCGGGAGTCAGATTCCAACCCGCTGGATGGACCAGGGCGCGGTACAGGCTTTGCCGATTTTTCGGGTGCAGAGTCGCTATCAGGCCGGGCTGCTTGAGGTCATGTTCAAGCAGCATATAGCCGATCGCACCAACTGGCAGCGCATGCTCAAGGGCGAGCCCGAATTGGCGGACTTGGCAGCCAAGCGAGACGATCTCCTTGGGCTGTGTCAGGCTGAACTGTACGACCAAACGCGGGCCGCCGGGGAAAGCGCACTCACATTGCTTGAGGAGGAGGACAGCCGTTCTTTTACCTACCCCGTGCTGGAGTATCCGACCAAGGTCAAGTCACGCAATTTTGAGAAGACGCCCGAGATCGAAGGCACGCTGCTGGGTATCAAGGGGCAGTACCTTATTTTTGATACCGGCGTGCTGAACGTGCGCAAGTTTGGCGGGTATGAGGTGCGGTTCGAGTCACCAGACTCTCCCGCCTGAAAAGCGAGGTGTTTTGCAAGACCCGACACCGCGTAGCTGAGACGTCCGTCCGGAGGATTATTCTCCCAAGACCCGGAGCCCGGCCTCGGCGCAGGAAATGTCTTGTTCGACCGACCCACCCCCGACGCCGATTCCTCCAACGACTTCACCGTCTATGGTAATGGGCAGCCCGCCACCAACCACGGTTGCTCCCTCAAAATGGGACAATCCCACTAACAGGGCCGGATTGTCTTTAATGGCATTATAAAAATCAGCCGTGCCAAATCCGAATAGAGCGGTATACGCCTTGCGTTGACTGCCTTCGATGCCGAGGAGTGGAGCACCGTCCATACGGGCGAAAGCTTTCAGATTCCCGCCGTCATCAACAACCGCCACATTTTGCTTGACACCAAGTTCTTTTGCGTGGGCGATAGCCGCTTCGACCATCCGCGCCGCCAGGGCATGGGTAATCGTTTTTTTGGTATAGGTTGTCTGCGTGCTCTGTTTTGCGTCTTCAGCACTGCCGACCGTAGGCGTCAGCACGATGGAGGCGGAAACGGCAACACACAAGAGCAGAAAGAACCCTCCGGAAAAAACAGTCCTGAGTTGAGTCATGGGATATCTCACCTTTCTCGTCGCCCGGCGCGCCGCGCGCCAGCTTCGTAGCCCACTATTATGAGCGAACCTCCCTAGCGCGTCCAGGCCAGCCATTTGGTGAAGAGCGATTTGACCCGAGGGGTCAGCCGGGTGCGATTATAGGCGTCTGCGGCCCGTTTTATGGCTTCGGCCTGGGTGGGATAGGTGTGAATGGTCCTGGCCAGGGTGCCGAGCCCCAGGCCGCCGACCATAGCCAGGGTCAGCTCCGAGATCATTTCGCCCGCATGGCGGGTCACAATCGTTGCGCCCAGAATAGTATCCTTGCCAGCCTGGGTATGGATTTTCACAAAGCCTTCGGTATCGCCTTCGAGCACGGCCCGGTCGACCTGCCCCATCTCCTGGTAAAAAGTTTGGATGGCAATGCCCTGTTTTTCCGCTTCATGTTCATACAGCCCGACATGCGCGATTTCAGGGTCGGTATAGGTGCACCACGGTACGGTGAGGGCGCTCGCCTTCGCCCGTCCGACGAACAAGGTGTTTTGGATCACAATACGGGCCAGGGCATCTGCCATATGGGTGAATTTATACGGCGAGCAAATATCACCCGCAGCATAAATACGCGGGTTGGTCGTCTGGAGGCGGTCATCGACCTTCACTCCTTGTCTGGTATCAAACTCCACGTCGACGGCCTCCAGGTTCATCCCTTCGACGTTGGGGGCACGGCCCACTCCGAGCAGGACGGCATCCACGCGGATTTCCTCTTGCTGCTCATCTTTTTCAACCCGAAGCAGTTTGTCCTGGCCGTCCCGCTCCACCCCGGTGATCTGACAGCCAAGGACGAGCGAGACGCCGTCTCGAATCAGGGCGGCCTGGATGAGGGCGGCGGCGTCCTTGTCCTCGCGGATGAGGATCTGGGGCATTACTTCCAGGAGGGTGACCTGCGACCCAAAGCGGGCAAACGCTTGGGCCATTTCACAGCCGATTGGGCCGGCGCCGATGATGGCCAGCCGTTTGGGCAACTCGGTTAAGGAAAAAACGGTTTCGTTGGTTAAATAGCCGGCTTCCGCCAGGCCAGGAATCGGCAGGGGCATGGCCCGAGCGCCCGTGGCGATGACTGCTCGCCGGAAACGCAACTGCTGGCCGTCGACCTCCACGCTGCCCGAATCGACAAAACGTCCTTCGCCCAGAAAGACATCCACGCCAAGTTCTTCACGATAGCGCTGCGCAGAGTCATGCGGACTGATTTCCGAGCGGAGCCGGCGCATCCGCTCCATGACCACCGGAAAATTCACTCGGGCTCCCTCCGGCACTTCGACGCCATACTGACCCGCGTCCCGAACATCCGCAGCGGCGCGGGCCGCTCGGAGCAGGGCTTTAGACGGCACGCAGCCGACGTTTAAGCAGTCGCCGCCCAGATGTTCCCGTTCCACCAGGGCCACCTTCGCCCCCAGGCCGGCCGCGCCGGCTGCCGTAATCAGGCCGGCAGTGCCGCCACCCAGGACGACCAGGTTGTAACTCGGGGCGGGCTCCGGGTTCGTCCAGTCGCGGGGGTGGACGTTAGCAACAAGGGATTGGTTATACGCGTCTTCAGGGAAGGCAATGGTCGTCATGCGGGTCCTCCTGCTGTGTTCAGGGCTCCTAGGAACAGGGTACGCGGGATGGTCCGGTTTACAAGGAGGGGAGGGCAGTAGGTCGGATGAGCGGAGCGTAATCCGACAAGTACGGAGCTGTCGGGTTACGCCTGCGGCTCACCCGACCTACAAGGCTGCACATATCCCCTCTCGGGAGGGAAGGAGGAAACGTGTCAACATCTCCACTTGCTGTTGAAGGATACGTTTCCTCTTTGTGCCGCGCTAGCGGCGGGGTGGGTTTCTGTCGGTAACGGGCGAGGCGGGAACCCACCCCGGCCCTTCGGGCCACCCCTCCAAGGAGGGGATAGAAACGGCGCAAATAAAAGCAGCAGTAATCCGACAAGTACGGAGCTGTCGGGTTACGCCTGCGGCTCACCCGACCTACAAGGCTGCCCCGTCGTGTCTGAGCTGGTTTCTACTTGGCCCAGCCGTCTTTGAGCGGCACAAAATAATAGGCGTTGAATTTTCGTGAGCGGAACTTCCAGATTCCGTCGATTTTGGCATACACGTCATCGTAATGCCCGGCGGCAATCACACTCTGGCCATCCTGCGTGGCGCGCAGCTCCAGATAACACGTTCCCGTGGCCCGGTCGCCCTCAAGATCGATGACGTGATTATGGATAAAAGGACGTGGATCAAGAGCGGCCAGCCCTTGCTTATAGGCTGCCAATAACGCCTCGGTCCCCTTTGCCGTAGGCTGTGCTCCACCGGCATCAAACTCACCATCTGCAGTAAAGAGGCTGACCACGGCAGGAACGTCCTGCTGCCACACATAATGGCAGTACCGCTGTGGAAGGTCTCGAATCGCCTCTCGGTCCAACATCTCCTGCACCTGTGTTTCCAGACTTTTGTCGGCCATGGCCTTCTCCTTTTTCGGTTCGTTGTGTGGCTGTCTTACCAAAAGTCAGGCGCTCGGGATATGGTGGGATAGAACTGGGTAGGGCCAGGGGCGTGGGTTGCGCGCAGACAATGAGAGCTTATAGGATGCGCCGGTGATAGGGCGGGCGCTCAGGAGGGAGTATGGCCCACACAGCGGATGTCGTGATTATCGGTGCTGGGGTGACGGGATCGAGCATTGCGTTCAATCTCGCCACCCGGGGTATCAGCAATATCGTCGTCCTGGAGAAAAACTTTGTTGCCTCCGGGGCAACCGGCAAAAGCTCGGCCTGCATTCGCCAGCACTATTCAACCGAGGTGACCGCGCGCATGGTGCGACGCAGCCTGGACGTGTTTGAAAACTTCGGCGATGTGGTCGGCGGGTCGGCCGGCTTTACGCGAACGGGCTATCTGATGGGTGTGCCCGAGCAGGACCTCGCAGCGCTCAAAAACGTGGTGGCCATGCAACGCCGCGTCGGGATCAACACCCGCTTTATCTCTCCCGAAGAAATCCGCGAAATCGAACCGCGCACGCGAGTGGAAGACCTGGCCGGCGGGGCCTGGGAGCCGGACTCCGGCTACGCCGACCCGTCCGACACCACCTCATCTTTCATCCGACGGGCACGCGAGCTGGGCGTGCGGGTCCATCAGGGGACCGAAGTCACCGGCATCCAACTGGTGGGCGGAGCGGTGGCCGAAGTGGTCACCAATCAGGGCCGCTTTTCCACGCCCACGGTTATTGACGCCGCCGGTGCCTGGGGCGACCGTATTGCGGCCATGGTGGAAGTGGCGATTCCCCTGACTGTTTGCCGCCACAATATCTGTTTTGTCAAACGACCGGTCGAGGCCGCCGAGCGCCATCCCCTGTTTTACGACTTCGTCAGTCAGGTCTATACGCGGCCCGAGGGCGCGGACTTGACCCTGGTCGGCTCGCTCGATCCGATTGAACTCAACGATCGGGTCGATCCCGACCACTACGACCACGGCGTCAGCTACGACAGAACGGTTGAGATGACGGGCTATGTCACGCATCGCTTTCCCCGCTTTGAGACCGGCTATTTCCACAGCGGCTATTCGGGATTTTTTGATGTCATGCCCGACTGGCATCCTATTCTGGACGCCGTGCCGGGGATAGGCGGCATGTATATGGCCGTCGGCTTCAGCGGCCACGGCTTCAAGCTGGCCCCGGCGGTAGGCGAGATGATGGCCGAGCTGATTATCAATGGCAAGCAACCGGGCACGGATATCGACGCCTTTCGCTTTACCCGTTTTGCGGATAAACAACCCATCCGGGGCATGTATGATGAGGGCCTGATGGGCTAATAGAGACCCAGGACGAAGGAGGAAACCATGACACAACTGCCCCCTGAAGCCGTCCGAACACGGCAGCCGCTGTCCCAGGCGCGGCATATGCCGGCACATTTTTACACCTCGCCCGAGATTTATGCGCGCGAGAAAGAACGCATCTTTCAAAAAGAATGGCTATGTATGGGCCGGGTCGAAGAACTGGACCAGCCGGGCAGCTATCTGACCTTTCGGGTGGCGGGCGAACCGATTGTCATCTGTAAGGACCGCCAGGGAGAGATTCGGGCCTTCTCCAATGTGTGTCGCCACCGGGGAACGCAGATCGCGTTCGGCGAGCCCGACAACGGCACTCCGTTTGGTAAAGGCTGTGATAAGGCATTGTCGTGTCCCTACCACGGCTGGACGTATGACCTGGACGGCCGGCTGCTCAACGCGCCACACTCCGCGGAAATGGAGGGCTTTGACACCAAGGATTTCGGCCTGATTCCCTTACGGGTCGAAACATGGGCAGGCTTCCTGTTTATCAATTTCGACCCCGCAGCGCCGAGCCTGATGGATGTCCTGAACGAGATGGACTTTCCCCGGACCTATCAGCCCTACCGCTATGAAGACTTTCGCCTGGCGAGCAAGTTCTCGTTCGAGTTGGACTGTAACTGGAAGTTCGTGAATGAAAATCTGACCGACATCTACCATATTGCCGTGCTCCATGTGAACACCTTCGGGCCCTGGCAGCCGCTGGAGTCCTACGAGTTTCGGCCTGTACGTGGGGGCTATCACGGTTACTTTAAAGGCAAGACCCTGGCCCCGAACGGCGACTCGCTGTTCGGGACGATTCCCTGGATTTCGGGTAAGCTGGCCGAGGGTGGCTATTCCAGTCATCTGCGGCCGAATATCCCCTGGTTCCCGCGGCATGACTTTCTGTGCTTTATGTCGGTCTGGCCGGGCGAGAGCGTCGATAAAACGGTCGGCGTTTCGTATCAGCTCTTTCCCAAGCAGCATTTTGAGCTACCCGATTTTCGGGACAAAGTGGCGATCTATGACGACTTTCTCAAGGAGTTCCTGGCCGAGGACATCTCGATGATCAAATCGCTCCAGCAGGGCATGGATTCCAAGTATTTCCAACCCGGACCCATGTCCCGGTTTGAGGTCGCCATTCACAGTATCGCCAACTATTATCTCGAACGCCTGGAGGCCGAGTAGGCTCATCACGGCACGGGCCGGACACAGGAGGGTAGCAGCGTGATTACCAATCTCGGACCGGAACTCACTCAAGCCGCGGACGCGATGATCCGCGAGGTCCTGCTGGTACAGTCGGGCGAAACCGTGCTGATCACTGCGGATACGGCCTCGGATATGCGCACGGTCGAGGCCATCCAGAACGCGGCCCGCAATCTGGATACGCCGGTGGCCCTGCTTATTGCTCCGCAACTCCCCTTTCAGGGCGCGCTGGGCGATCCCTATATTTCCGATCCGGTCCGGGCTGCGGTTTCGAACTGTGACGTATGGATAGACCTGGCCTTCCCCTATATGGCCGGCTCGCAAGCGTTTGACGCAGCCATGCAGAATAAGCGCACCCGCTATTATCTGGCCGCGGGTCTGAACGCCGAGTCCACGGTCAGGCTGTTTGGCAAGGTCAACCTGGATACCCTGTTTACCGTCACCCAAGCCTTTGACGCCCTGCTGGTCGAGAAAAAGGGCGCCCAGGGCCGGATTACCAATCCGGTCGGGACGGATGTCACCTTCACCATTGGTGAGCCCATGGCCATGGGTACGGGCCGTGCCAACGGACCGGGCGCCCTGTTTGTCCCCGGCACGGTCATGATCATGCCCAAGGAAGACTCGGTCAAAGGCGTGGTGAAGTTCGACACCGTCTTCCACGAGTATTATACCCCGCTGGAAGAGCCGATCAGTCTGACCATAGATGGCACCGTGCAGGACGTGTCGGGCGGTGTGGCCGAGGGAACCGTCCTGGAACGCTCACTGCGGCGGGCCAGCGGCGAGGGTCTGGGCTATATCATTCACTTCACCTGCGGCATCCATCCTGCCGCGCGTTACACGGGTCACTGTTTCCTTGAGGACCAGCGCGTCCCGGGCTATAACGCGGTCGGTTTGGGCCTGCCGTTCTGGATGCCCGGCGGCGGCGAGAACCATCCCGACGCCGTGCTGTCAAAGCAATCGCTCTGGCTCGACGGCGAGCAGATCGTCAAAGACGGCATCATTGTCGGTCCCCCCGACCTGGCGGAACTCGCCCAGGACCTGCAACCGCTGTACCGTTAGGGTCAGCCTTTTATCGACCACAGCAGGCATTCCGAAGATAACTGGACCTCACTGCGTCCCCTCCTTTGGAGGGGTGCCGTGGGCCGGGAACCAAGCGTACCGCACAAGTGTTTCTGAGAAAGAACGCCGGACCGTCCCGCTGCAAGGCAAGCTGGATCATCTGGCTTAACGCCTTTTTCCCTTGACCGGGTTCGGCTGGGCGCGCTAACGTCCATCCAGGTGCTTTCCAAGCTCACGCCGAATAACAGGGGAGGCGGATGCAATACGGGATACATGTCAATAGTGGGGCGTCTGTGACCGACCCTGCCGTGCTGCGGGATATGGCCCAGTTGGCGGAAGAACTGGGCTGCGAGTCCATCTTGATTGGCGACCACCTCCTGCCGCCGCAAAAAATCCAGACCCCGTTCCCGGTGAAGATGGACAATCCGCCGTGGCATGTGTACCAGGAGCACGATTGGCCGGACTGTTTCACTACCTTGGCCTTTCTGGCCGCCGTCACGACGCGGGTCCGGTTGGGAGTGAGCGTGATTATCCTGCCCTACCGCCATCCCGTGGCTGTCACCAAGATGCTCACCACGCTGGATCGCTTGTCGAGCGGACGTATCATCTGTGGGGTAGGTATTGGCTGGCTGAAGGACGAGTTTGCGTTTCTTGGGGTTCCGTTCGAAGAGCGGGCGGCTTTGAGCGAGGACTGTCTCAAGCTGATGAAAACCTTGTGGACGGACCCGCATCCGCGTCTTACCACCGCCTACGGCAGAATTGATGCTGATGTGAATTTTGGGCCACAGCCCGTTCAGCGGCCGCATCCGCCGATTTGGATCGGTGGCAATACCATGCCCGCCCTGCGCCGCGTGGCGCGCTGGGGAGACGGTTGGCAACCGGTTTTTCTCTCGCCCGAGACGATTCGGCAGAAAACCGAGACCTTACACACCCTGATGCAGGAGTCCGGACGCGATGCGGCGCAGTTGGAGATTACCACCCTGGTCGGATCGAACGTGTCTGTCGCCCAAGCGCAAGCCTACCAAGCGGCTGGCGTGCAGGCCTTATATCTGCTGACCACAACGGATCACCCGGATGAACTCTTTGTGCAGATGAAACAGTTTGTGGCGATCATGCGAGCAGTCGAAAACGGCTAAAGGAGAGACGACATGACGCGTATAATTGATGCGGACAGTCATTTTATGGAACCGCTTGACCTGTGGGAGCAGCACATTGACCCCCAGTACCGCCCGCGCTGTTTGCGGTTTGAACAGGACCCAAAAAGCAAACGGTATGCGGTGGCGGTTGAAGATGTGCGGATTGATCACTCCGGGGACCTCAGCATCGAGGAACTCATGGGCGTTGCCGTCGGCTATGGCCAGAAAGAATCGGGTCAGGGGCTCAAGTCCTTTGATTGGACTCAGGCGTTCAGTCATTCGCTTGAGGACATGGAGCAACGTATTCACTTCCTCGACGTCGAAGGGATAGAAGGCCAGTTTATCTACCCCACCCTGGGGTTGCTGTGGGAGGACCTGGTTGAAGACCCGGACCTCGCCGCCGCCCATTGCCGCGCTTATAACCGTTGGGCGGTTGAAACCTGTCAGGGGCGTCTGGATCGTCTCTATCCCTTGGGCCATATTTCGTTGCGCAACCCTGCCGCCGCGGTTGAGGAGATTCAGCGCTTGGCCACAGCGGGAGTGCATGGAGTCTTTGTTGGTGCCCTGCCCATCGATGGCAAAAGCTTTGGTCACCCGGACTTTGACCCCGTCTGGGCAACGGCCCAGGAGTGCGATATTGCCGTCGGACTACACTTGGTGGTCCATGCAAAATACATTGGCAACGAATGGTATAGCGACCGTGATCCCGGCTTTATGTTTCTCAGCATGAACGTCATTCAAGACCCGCGCATGGCTCTCACCACCATGATCTACGATGGCGTGTTTGAGCGTTTCCCACGCTTACGGGTGGCCACGATTGAATCGGCCAGCGGCTGGGTTGCCGAGTGGCTTGACCGTCTGGACTATCGGTTCAGCTATATGGGTCACACCTGCCAGATGAAGCGGCCGGCCAGCGAATACTTTGCGCGCAACATCTGGATTTCCGCCGACCCGAGCGAACGGACCCTGCCGCATATGATTGAGCTGGTTGGAGACGATAAGTTTTTTGTGGGCTCGGACTATCCCCATGCCGAAGGCTTTACCGAGCCGGTCAAGAAAACCCGAGAATCCCTGGCTCGTCTGCCCGAAGCCTCGGTCAACAAAATCCTGGGAGAGAATGCGGCTACCTTCTTTGGCCTGTAGTCCATCTGGTCTGATTCCATCCAGAGCAGTGTTATGAGGCCAGCCGCATGAAACCGCACGCCGTGGCAGATACGCAGCCGCCCGCCCGCGTCCGCCCGTGGGACCTGTACGACCTGGACATGCTTGAGCGCATCCAGCGGCGGGTGCTGTGGCTGTCAACCTATATTGTGCATTATGCGAATTTTGTGCGGTCCAACCCGGACGGCCTCAAAGTCGGCGGGCATGAGGCCAGCTCTGCCTCGGTGGTGACGCTGCTGACCGCGCTGTATTTTTATTTTCTGCGGCCGGGTGACCGCGTGTCCATCAAGCCGCACGCCTCCCCGGTTTTTCATGCGATTCAGTTTTTACGCGGCGCGCTGCCCCAGGAGAAACTCAAGGCCTTCCGGCAGTACGGTGGCCTGCAAGCCTATCCGTCCCGCACCAAAGACCCGGATCAGGTCGATTTTTCAACCGGATCGGTCGGCCTCGGTGCGGTGGCGCCGCTCTTTGGTGCCCTGGTGCGTGACTATCTAGGCGATCACGCCGACGGTACGGCCCAGCAGACCGCTCCGTCTGAGGATGGGCCGCCCTCGGGCTGGCATATTGCCCTGGTCGGTGATGCCGAGCTGGACGAGGGCAATATCTGGGAGGCGCTGGGTGAAGCCTATACCCAGCGGATGTCCCGGGTGCTGTGGATTGTGGACCTGAACCGGCAGAGCCTCGACCGCGTCGTCCCGGACGGCCGCGCCCAGCAGTTGCGGGAAATGTTTGCCGCCAACGGCTGGCATATCATCGATCTCAAATACGGCCACCAGCTCGAAAACGTCTTCCGTAAACCCTACGGGCTCAAGCTCAGAGCCCGGATCGACGAGATGAGCAACGAGGAATACCAGAGCCTGCTGCTCCAGGACGGCGTCACCATCCGTGATCGTTTCATTCAGTACAACGGGAAAAAAGATGCGGCCATGGCCGAGTTGCTGGCCGGTTATGAGCCGGATGAGGTGAAGGATCTGCTGGCCAATCTCGGTGGGCACGACCTGGAACGGGTACTCGAAGCCTTTGCCGAGGCGTTCGCCATCGAGACCCAACCGATTGTGATCTTTGCCTATACGATCAAGGGCTGGAACCTGCCCCTGGCAGGGAATCCCGCCAACCACGCGCGGCTGCTCAAGCCTGGGGAGATCGACAGTATCCGCCAGCGGTTGGGCGTGGCCGAGGGCGAAGAGTTTGCCGCCTTTCCCCCGGACAGCGAAGAGGCTCGCTATATTACTGCGCTTCTGGAGGAGGGGGAGGAGTCGGCCGAGGAAGCGCAGCGTTTTGCTTCGGCCGAAAAAGACGTAGGGCCGGCGATTGAGATTCCGGCCGGCCTGGGCGGAACGTATCACGGCGTCCTGTCAACGCAGGCCATACTGGGCCGTATTTTTCTGGCCTTAAGTCGGCAGCCCGAGATTGCGCCCTATCTGGTCACGATCTCGCCCGATGTCGCCATGTCAACCAATCTGGGCGGCTGGATTCACAAGGTTGGCGTGTACTCACGCCGTCAGATGAGGAATTACTTTGGGGAATCCGATATTTCGCTGCTGATCGACTGGCGCGAGAACCCGACCGGCAAACACATCGAACTGGGCATCTCCGAGAATAATCTGTTTCTGGCTCTGGGGGCGTTTGGCCTGGCTGACGAGTTGTACGGGCAGTCCCTGCTGCCGATTGGCACGGTCTACGATCCGTTTGTGTGTCGGGCGCTCGATGCTTTTATCTATGCGGCCTACTCGCAGGCCAAATTCATTGTCATCGGCACTCCCTCGGGGATCAGCCTCAGCCCCGAGGGCGGGGCGCACCAGTCGCTCATTACGCCGGGTATCGGGGTCCAACTGCCTGGGGTGACGTATTACGAACCGGCTTATGCGCTTGAGCTGGAATGGATCCTCTTGGCCGCGCTGGCCGAACTCCAGGACCGGGACACCGGCAAGAGCGCCTATTTGCGGCTCTCGACCAAGCCGCTGGACCAGGCCGTCTTCAATATGGTGCTGGAACGGGAAGGCGAGGAAGACCTGCGGCAGCAGGTGCTCCAGGGAGGCTATCGGCTGCTGGATTGGCAGTCCGAAGAAGACTACCAACCCGGCGTGAACGTCGTCCATGTGTTTGTAACAGGTGCCATGCTACCGGAAGCGGTTGAGGCCGCCCAACAACTGAAACAATACGGGGTTTTTGCCAACGTGTTCAACGTGACCAGCGCGGACGTATTGTTCCACGACTATATGGTGGCCCAGCAGCAGAATATGCAGGGCCAACGGCAGGAAAGTTGGGTGGAATCCCTCGTACCGGCTGATGAGCGCAGCGCCCCGGTTGTGACCCTCCACGACGCGCACCCACATACCCTGTCATTTATTGGCGGGGTGCTGGCAACGCGGATGACCTGTCTCGGGGTGACCGAGTTCGGACAGTCCGGCACCCAGGCCGACCTGTACCGGCGCTACGGGATTGCGCCCGAGAATATTGTCGCGGCCGCCCGCTGGATCGTGGGGCAGGCAGAATAGCTGATTTTTCTCCTCCCTTCTCTCTTGTCGTTATAACGTTACAGCGTTAGGGTGACCCCATGCGGACTGAGACAAAAAGAGTCACCATTTATTTCGATCCTGATATTCATCGTGCCTTACGATTGAAAGCGGCTGCGACAGAACGGTCGGTTTCTGACATGGTGAACGAAGCCGTAAAATTAGCGCTGGCTGAAGATGTAGAAGATATCCAGGCCTTTGAGGAACGAGTGAGTGAGCCGAACTTGGACTTTGACCAATTCGTGAAAATGTTGAAACGCCGTGGCCAAATATAAAATCCTCATCAAGCCGTCGGCGACTAAAGAGATAGCATCCATCCAGAATAAAAAGGACCGTCAGCGGATTGTTCGCCGTATCCAAATTTTGGCTGAATCTCCCCGCCCGCCCGGCTGTGAAAAGCTCTCCGGCTATCAGAATCGCTATCGTATTCGTCAAGGCGTTTATCGGATTGTCTATGCGATAGAAGATGACGCTCTCGTCGTATATGTGGTCAAAGTGGGGCATCGAAAGGCGGTCTATCGAAAAGGGGCTCTCTGAGGCTACTGCCCCCTCGTCCTCTCTACGCCGAGAAGATGAGAGGCCCATGGAAAGAAAGACAACCTATGCGTATCGGTCTCGTCACGGACACCCACCTGCCGAGTACAATCCGCGACCTCTGGGACGAAGTCAGAGTCGCTTTTGCAGGTGCGGACCTTATTCTCCACGCCGGGGATATCGTCTCTCCGCGCGTGCTGGATTGGTTGGAAGCGATCGCGCCGACGCTGGCGGCTCGGGGTAATAATGACAGCGGATGGGATGACCCGCGGGTAGAAGACGTGCAGTGGCTGCACCTCGAAGGCTGGCGGATTGTCATGGTCCACGACATGGAGCCTGAAGAGCGGCCGATTGCCGACTTGACGCGGCAGTATCTACGCGGTGAGCCCGCCGACATTATCATCACCGGGCATACGCACTTCGAGCGCCTGGATTATCGAGAGGGGGTCTTGCAGGTCAACTCGGGCAGTGCCACCCATCCTCATCTGTGGTCCACCCGGCTCGGAACGGTCGGCGTGCTCGACATCGCGCCCGGAAACATTACCGCCCGTATTCTCCGGCTGGGCGAGAGCCCTGACTTGAAGAATCCGGGCCGGGAATTATTCTTTGATCTGGAAGCGTATCAGCAGAGTCCGACCGCTCCGTAGGCACTATTTCCCCAGCGCCTGCAACATTTCGAGCGACGGGGCAAAAAAGTGCGCGCCTGACACGGCCTGGGTGTAGTCCATGAGATGATCGTGCAGCCCATCGTCGCTGGCTCCCAGCATGCGCCGCAGCATTTTGTCGGTAATATCGAGATCTTTGGTATAGGCAATGAAGAACAGGCCTGCCTCCGAGGTCGTCCCATAGGGGAAACTGTGACGCAGGATTTCCAGCTCTTCCCCGTTTTCCTCTATGACCACCCGGCTGATATGGGCGGTTGGAGGTTTGACCTTGTCGGGCAGCTCTTCGCTATCCACCTTGCGACGGCCGACAGCCCCTTCCTGCTCGTCTTGCGAGGTGGCCTGCCATTTGGGGAAATTATGTACATAGCGTTGGGTAAATACGTAACTGCCACCGGCGAAGTCGGCATCTTCGTCACCGATCAGGGCTACTTCCGCTCGCTCCTCATCGCCACTCGGATTTTCCGTGCCGTCAATAAAGCCGGTCAGATCGCGTGAGTCCAGGTAGCGAAAGCCGTGGACCTCGTCCAACACATCTATCGCCTCTCCGAGGCGACTCCGAATCTGTTTGGCCAGCTCGAAATTAAGGTCCAGCCGTTTTGAGATGAGGTGAAACAGAATGTCTCCGCCTGTGCTTGGTGCGGTCTTGCCGGGAAGGTCAATGGCGGTGAAGGGTCGCATGGCCTTGGGCCGCCGGCCTGGGGAGAGCACATCCCAAAAGCCCGAGCCAAAACTGACCGTACACACCAGGGCGGCCTCTGTATCGTGCCCACCAACCGCCGTCACCAGCTCGGGAATACCCGCAACCACCCCGGCGACCGTTTCGCGGGTGGCGGTTGGATTGTTGGCCCTGGTGACCAGAAAGAGGGCATGTTGATTCGGTTCCGGAATAATGCCTGCCTGTGGAGTCTGTGCTGCCATTTTTTCCCTCCTGACGTGTGCTGGATTGCGCCTGCGGTACTCTTTCACTGTAATTGAGGGAGGGAGCCCACGCCAGCCAGGTTGCGGCTTGGAACGAAAAAAAGACGCCCGTTCAGGACGTCTTTTTTTAACCCAACTCGTCGAGGGTGAGGCGGAAACTCGGGACAAAGGTCTCCAGAAAATAGCGTACCTCCGGCAGGTCAATCCGCTCAACCGTCTCCTTGAGCGTCTGTTCGGCCTGGGAAAACTCCTGGTTGCCCGCACTGACCTCTTCCAGGCATTTAAGATACGCACATAGTTTGTCCGCGGCTTTTACCAACTCGCGGTGGTCACAGTCGGCTTCATCCGGCTTAAAGAACGGTTGATAGTCGTCTCTGAGTTCTTCGGGCAGCATGCTGAACAGCTTATGTACTGCGGTCTGCTCAATGGTCTGATAGGCGGTCTTGATCTCGGGGTTAAAATACTTGACGGGTGTGGGCAGGTCGCCAATCAAGACCTCGCCAACATCGTGGTAGAGGGCCAATGTCGCAGCCCGTTCCGGATTCACCTCGCCGGAGAAAAGCCGATTCCGAATAACGGCCAACATATGGGTCACCAACGCGACTTGCAGGCTGTGCTCCTGGACGTTTTCCGGATAGGTGCTGTGCATCAAACTCCAGCGCCGAATAAATTTCATCCGAGAAAGATAGGCAAACAAATGGCTCATACGAGACTCCGTACGCGTTCTGCTCCAGTTGAAGGTGAGACCGCGTCAGGTTGGGATCACCCCCCATACGCGAAAGAACTGAAAGGCGCCCAAGCCCGTCACGATAAGCACAACCGCGCCGCCCGCCATATTGGCCAGGATACCGTTTGTATACGAACCGAGAAGGTTCTGCTGATTCATGACAAACAGGAGACAGATGGCAAGGAGGGGTAACAAACAGGCGTTGACCGCCTGGGCAAGCAGGATAGCCAGCAGCGGCTGCTGCCCCAAAAAGGCAAGTCCTGTTCCAATCAGGACGACTGCACTCCACACCAGTCGGACCTTGCCGGCATCGAGGTCTACGGACCAGCCCAGCATGCCTGCTGTGGCATAGGCGGCGGCAAGCGGGGCGGTGATGGCACTGGTTAATCCAGCAGCAAACAGGCCCGTCGCAAAAAGGAGGCGCGCGTGCGAGCCGACGAGGGGTTCAAGCTGTTTAGCCATAGAGCTGGCATTTTCCAGGGCGATCCCTTGGCGAAAAAAAGCCGCAGCCGCGGTTGCGACCAGGGCCAGAGTGAGGACACCGCCCAGACTGATCGAGAGAAACGTATCGCGACGTGCCTCACGTAAGGCTTGAGAAGCGAACAGGGTCGTCGGCCACTTGGCTTGGACCGCGCTGGCGTGCAGAAACAAATTGTAGGGAACGACCGTGGTGCCGATCAGCGCCATCACGGTCACAAATGACCCGGTCGGGAGGGTCGGGCTGAAGAAGCCGGCCCAGATGTCCGAGAGTGATGGTTGGACGAGCAGGGCCGTCAGCAGAAAGACCCCGCTCATGAGCAGAACCAGAAAAACCAGCACGCGCTCAATGGCCGCATACGTCCCGGACCACAGCAGCGCAAACGCCAGGCCGCCAACAGCCAGGGTCCAGGATGAGGTCGAAAGCCCGGAGACCTCGGCTAGGGCCACCGCCGCGCCAAGAATATTGCCCATCTCAAAGGCGGCGTTGCCCCCGCCAATGCCGATGACTACCAGAATTAGGAGCAGGAGACGGAGGAGCGGAGTTCGAATAGCCGTCCGGAGCGCTTCGCCCAGCCCGCTGCGCGCAATAATACCGAGTCGGGCCGCCATTTCCTGCAGGACAAGGGTTGCAAAAATGGAAAACCCCACCGCCCACACCAGGGCGAACCCAAACTGCGCTCCTGCGACACTGGCGGTCGTGACCGTTCCAGGGCCGATAAAGGCGGCCGCAACAAGCAACCCAGGCCCAAAGGGTCTCCTCCGCTGCATGCCTGAGTTTATAGCACGTTTATACGGTCTCAGCCGAGAAGAGCAGCGGTTCGGACGCGGACCTTAGTAGCGCGCCATGACCTGCTCGGAGAAATCTTTGAACACCGTGCGCGCCGCGGCCATGGGCGGCAGGAGCGTGACTTCCTTCAGACCGGCCTTTTCGACCGCCCGAAGCTGATCGATGATTGCCGCTGGCTCACCAATCAGACACGTTGCCTGGATTGCCTCGGGGGTGACAAAGCGGCGCTCCTCGGGCACGAGAAAGGTGCAGTGGCCGTTGTGAAGCTGGAGGTAGCGTTTGTCCGCCGGCGTCTGCATCTGCTCGACGTGGGCGCAATATTCATCCCAGATGCCTCTATAGCCGGCGGGGATGACTTCCTCCCGGCCGGTTTGTTGATAGATTTCGTACACAAAGTGGATGATGGCCGCGACCTGAGAACCGCACATTTCGATAACCCGATCCGAGGTCGGTGATTCACCGGGTTGCAGCACGACGGCGGTAGTAAAAGCCGCGGTATGGAAGTCGTCAGGCAGGGCCCGGCCTGCCTGTTCCGCCCCGGCTTGGACCTGCTGCCAATCGCCGAGAAAGGCTTCCGGTCCGGGTTTCACTCCGGCGACCCAGCCATCCCCAAACTCCCCCGCAGTTTTCAGAGCTCGGGGACCATTGGCGGCGACAATCAGCGGAATCGGATCGTCCAAATTCAGGAAGTGTAAATCCTGATGCAGAAAGCGGATCGTGCGCGTCGTGTCATTATAGGTGTATGCAACTTCTTCCCCCCGCAGGAGCGTTCGGACAACCCGCAGATACTCCCGGAAGTCTCGAATCCGCATCGGCTGCATGCCCATGACCCGCATGGCCGTATGTCCGGTGCCAATCCCCAAAAAAACACGGCCCGGCGCGAGGCGATTGATGGAAGCAATGGAGTGGGCGGTGACTGGGGCGATGCGCGTCCCAGGGATGGCCACTCCCGTCCCAATACGGATACGTGAGGTGTGCTGGGCGGCCAGGGCCAAGGTGGCGTAACAGTCCGACCAGATCATCTGCGAGTCGGGAATCCAGGCCCGGTCATAGCCCAGTTCTTCGGCATACTGGATCAACTGCCAGTCATCGATCTTCGTGGCGACACACACGCCGAACTGCATGATCTGTCCTCCTTCTAGTCGGGTGTCCCGGTGGCGCTTCTCGCCCGTTCGAGACACGCCAACACTCGCTCCGGCGTGAGTGGGATTTCGCTCACCTGGGCTCCGAACGGGGAGAGCGCATCGGCGACCGCGTTTGCAATCGCCGCTGGCGGCGCAATGGCTCCCCCTTCGCCTATCCCTTTTATGCCTCCCTCGCTATCGGGTGAAGGCGTCTCAATGTGACCGATCTCGACGTGCGGAACGTCTACCGCTGTAGGGACGAGATAATCCATGAGCGTGCCGGTCAAGAACTGTCCATTCTCGTCGTAGATGGCATGTTCATACATGGCAGTGCCGATCCCCTGGGCGACACCGCCCTGAATTTGCCCATCGACAATGATGGGGTTAATAATCCGGCCACAGTCCTCAACAACGATATAACGCAGCAGGCTGATCTGTCCGGTTTCAACATCCACCTCGACCGTTGCCAGATGCGTCGCATTGGAATGCGTTGCCGGCGGGGGTTCATAATTCGTGGTTGCCTCTAAACCGGGTTCGTCTTCCGGGGCTAAATTGCTGGGTGCGACGATGGCCTGGTAGGCGATTGTCTTAATCGGCATGAGCGTGGTCCCGTCCTGTTTGCGGACCACCATGCCGCCCGCCAATTCGAGGTCGTCCGGGGGAATTTCGCTGAGCCGTGAGGCCGTACGTAGAATCTTCTCCCGGATTTTCGTCGCTGCTCTGATAATAGCCCCACCACTGGTCACCGCCGTTCGGCTGCCCCAGGTTCCCCAGCCATATGGAACAAGAGCGGTGTCGCTCTGAACGACTTTCACATCAGCCAGGGCAACGCCTAATTCGTCGGCTGCCACTTGGGCGAGGGTCGTGCGATGACCCTGACCATGTGAAGAAGAGCCGGTCAAAACGGTGACTTTCCCATTGACATCCATACGGACAGTGGCCGACTCATAGCCGCCAACCTGGATGCCCATGAGGTTAAAAAACGAAGAACCGGGGGCCGTGCCTTCGATGTAACAGCCCAGGCCGACGCCAAGATAGCGGCCGGCTTTTCGACCGTGTTCCTGCTCTGCCCGGAAGTTGTCATACCCCAACATGTCGAGCGCCTTTTGTAAGGACTCCTGATGGCTGCCGCTTTCGATCTTTGCTCCGGCAATCGTGGTATAGGGATGATCTTCCTGGCGGATCATATTCCGCAGGCGGATCTCTGCCGGATCAAGCCCCAGCCGCTGCGCGCCAAGATTCAGCAAGCGTTCCATGACCAGGATGGCAATCGGCAGACCCACTCCGCGGTAGGCACCCAAGGTGACCTTATTGGTGACAATGGAGAGGGCCTCGTAGCGATAGGCCGGGATCTTATACGGACCGGGCAGCCCCGATGCGGCGTGCCCGGCTTCCAGGGCAGAACTAAACGGAAAGCAGGAATACGCACCAACGTCGTTCAGAAAGCGTGCTTTCACACCGAGAATGGTCCCATCGTTTTTCAGGGCGATTTCGGCCTGAACAATTTGATGCTTGGCGTGCATGGCGGCTGCCAGATTTTCCCGCCGATCTTCAATCCACTTGATCGGGCAGCCAAAACGACGGGCAAGGAAGGCAGTCAGGATTTCCTCGGGAAACACATGCGCCTTGGGTCCAAAACCGCCGCCAACGTCCGGGGCGATGGCCCGGATATGGTGTTCGGGAAAGTCTAATAAGAGCGCCAGGTTTGAACGCAGGACATGCGGTACTTGGGTCGAGGACCAGATCGTCAGCGAGTCCGTCACTGGATCGAACGTAGCCAGACAGCCACGCGTCTCCATGGGCAGGGACATGTGACGACCGGTGGTAAAACGTTCAGCCACCACACAGTCAGCCGCCTGAAACGCGGCATCGACCTCACCCATGCTTGCTTCCAGGGTCTGCATGACGTTGTCGCCCCAGTCTTCATGTGTCAGAGGGGCGTCCGGCTCCAGCGCCTGTTCCATATCCCAGAGAGTGTCGAGCGGGTCGTACTCGACCTCGACCAGAGCGGCTGCATCCTCGGCTACATAGCGATCGGTCGCAATAACGGCTACCACCATCTCACCCACAAACCGGACTTTTCCCCGAGCCAGGACCGGCCAATCGCAGGACTTGTGAGTGGGCGCATTCGTTGGGTCAAACTCGACCCGTAGCGGCTGTATGGTATCTGCGACATCCTCGCCTGTGATCACCGCCTGGACGCCAGGGTGGGCCGCGGCTGCGCTGGTATCAATGTTAAGGAGACGCGCGTGGGCATACGGACTGCGGACAAAGGCGACCGCCAGGGTATCGGGCAGATGGATATCGTCCACGTACTGACTTTTGCCCAAGAGCATACGTGGGTCTTCCACCCGCTTGACCTCAGCGCCGACCATCTTTCCCGTGCCAGCAAGACTGGTTGCCATAGTGTGTTCCTTACATCATTCTCCTTTCTCCGTTGGAGAGAGGGTCAGGGTAGGGGGGAGAAATCGTTACGGCGTGAGTCTGGCAGTGTGGGAAAAGGGTGTCAAGACTTTTGCTTGACAGAGCATAAGCGAACGGTATACGCCACAGCATAAGGCGGCAGTCTATGGCCCGCTGGTGCGAATCTTCCAAAGGAGCGATGCTATGTCTCTCTCGATCAGCCAGACCAATACGATGGTGAGTCTGTTTCGGCAGGAGCTTGAGCTGTGCAAGGTGAAGCCGGGAGAAACCGTTGCGGTTCTGTCAGAGGCGGAACAAGCGGTTGAGTATGCCTCGGCGTTTATGATCGCTACGCGTGAGTTGGGGGTGGATGTGTTCAACGTCAACCTGCCGGCGCGGGGCGCGGGCGGAGCACAAAACGTGGCTGGCGATGTAGGTCAAAACGCCCTAGCCGGGAATAAGCCGGCCATTGAGGCCCTCAAAAGTGCGGACCTTGTCGTGGATCTTATCTTTCTGCTGTTTTCAAAAGAACAGCTGGAGATTCAGGCCGCGGACACCCGCATTCTGCTGGTGGTTGAACCTTTTGAGGTTCTGTCGCGTCTCTTTCCCACCCAGGACCTGCGCGAGCGTGTCGAGGCTGCCGAGGCGCGTTTGGCAAAGGCCCAAAACCTGCGCTTTACCAACCCGGCCGGAACGGACGTACAGTACGATCTGGGACAATTCCCGATTCTGACCGAATACGGTTTTACGGATACGCCCGGTCGCTGGGATCACTGGCCGGGTGGCTTTCTGGCGACCCAGGGCAGCGAGACCGGGGTCAACGGCACGGTCGTCATGGACCGCGGCGACATCCTGTTTCCGTTTAATAAATACGTCCAGGAGCCGATCTCGTTCACCATTCGGGACGGCATGATCGTCGATATCAGCGGTGGCTTTGATGCCATGCTGGTAAAGAATTATATGGAGGGCTTTCACGATCCCAGGGCGTTTGCCATCTCGCACATCGGCTGGGGCCTCAACGATCTCGCACGCTGGGATTACCTCGCCACCGGCGCTCCCACGGTTGGTATGGACGGGCGAGCCTTTTACGGCAACGTCCTGTTCTCAACCGGCCCCAACACCGAGCTCGGCGGGAGCAACGACACGGCCTGTCATATGGACCTGCCCATGAAAGGCTGTACGTTGTATCTTGATGACGAACTCATTGTACAAGACGGTGACGTAGTCCCTACAGAGATGCGGGCCGTGGCCAGATAAGAAGGAGAGAGTTGCATGCGGACCGTAATTGCGGATAAACGCTGGGCGGAAAAATACCCGGAGATCGGCACCGGCCCGGTTTTGGCCGAGCCCCTGATTTCGCAGGAGCATTTTGAACTTGAACGGGAGAAAATTTTTCGCCGCACCTGGCTGAATATCGGTCGGGTTGAGGAGATTCCAAACCCCGGCGATTATATTGCCAAAGACCTGACTATGTGTCGCGCCTCGGTCCTGATCATTCGGGGTAAGGACGGTGAGGTCCGGGGCTTTCACAATGTGTGCTCACACCGTGGCAATAAGCTTGTCTGGGACGAAAAGGGCACGTGTAAAGGCACGCTCACCTGTGGCTTTCACGCCTGGGCGTATAACACCAAGGGCAAACTGACCTGGGTGCCGGATGAGGATAACTTTTTTGATCTGCCCAAATGCGACCTGGGTCTGACCCCGATCCACACCGAGGTGTTCGAAGGCTTTATCTTTATTCATCTGGCCGAGCGTCCACCCGAGAGCCTCCGGGAATATCTCGGAGGGGTGGCCGACCAGCTTGCGGGTGGCGGCTTTGGCGAACTGGCGCTGGCCAAGCGGTATAGAGTGGACGAGCACGCCAACTGGAAGATTGCCCTTGACGCCCAGAACGAGCTGTATCATTTGCCGTTTCAGCACCGTCGGACCATTCCCGAGTTCTGCGTGCTGAAAGACGGGCAATTCACGCGTCTGCTCGACGTCCGTCTGTTCAATCACCACAGCGTGTATTCGTCAGACCCGCCCGAGGATCGCGTCGGCCCGGCCACCGAAAAGCTGGCCGCCCGGTTCAGCGTGGCCGAGACCGAATCTCGCCTGCCCCGCATCGGCTCCTTTGACTTTTACACGATCTTTCCCAATATGGCGCTGCTGCTCTTCCGCGGTGTCTCGCACGACTTCTATATGTCCTATAACTTCTGGCCCCAGGCGGTTGATCGGACCGACTGGGATATCAAGATCTATTTTCGTCCGGCGGAAAACGCCGGCCAGCGTGTCGGCCAGGAGTATTTCACCTGCCTGCTCCGGGATCTGCTGCAAGAGGACGCCACCGCCCATGAACAGATTCATATCGGGCTGGCCTCGCGAGCCAAGAAGGAACTGTACTTCCAGGATGAAGAAATGCAGATTCGGTATTTCCACACCGTACTCGAACGCTTTTACGCCGAGGCGTAGCCCCCTTCCCTTGGGGGGCCGACCGAGCGGAGCGAGGGAGAGGAGTAAAACAGACCGTGGCCGCACAGACACTGCCTGCTGAGTTTGCCGACCTTGAACCTTTTATCGACTGGGCGCTCGCCACGGAACGCGAGCGGACCGGCAAGCGCCTGGCCAGCAGTATGGAGGATATCCAGGCATTCTACGACCATATGTCTGGGCGTGTGGAAGCCGCTATGGCATACCTGAACGCATCGCCGTTCGACACTCTGCCGCCCGAAGCGGAGCGGCTGTTCTATCTGAGTCTGTCCTTAATGGAAGTGGCCAACGCCGTGGAGATGTTTCAAAACCCATCCGTGATCAATGGCTTTGATGTCAAACGCTTTGCGCCAGTGGAGGATGTATGAAATCCGAGTGTCCGATTCAGTTTCATGGTATCGATCATGTCGTGCTGCAAGTCACGGATGTCGAAAATACTTTGCACTTCTATACGACGGTCCTGGGTCTGAGCGTCGAGCGGGTCATTGAGGACATGGGGCTGTACCAGGTCCGGTGCGGCCGCAATTTGATCGACCTGCGGGTCCTGCCGGAAGGGAGCACGCTGGCGGAGAAAGACCAGCGGGGGGTCGATCATGTCTGCCTGCATATGCACGGCGATTTTGACGCGATTGTCCAGTATCTGAAGGACAACGCCGTGCCGATTACCTTCGGACCCGTCGAGCTGTACGGTGCAACCGGCTATGGCACCTCGGTCTACGTCACCGACCCGAACGGCCATACCCTTGAGCTGAAGGCGGACTATTCCCAATACCCGCTCAAGACGACCGTCAAAGGCGCGATGGCCGGAGTGTCACGACCGGCCGCCAACTAGACCGCAGAGGGACGGTCTCGTCCTCTGGCCCAGGTGCGTTTTCAGAGTGTATTCTGAGGAGGGCTGGCTGCATGTTGCAACCCAATCCCGCTTTGACATCGTTGTTTGCTCAGGAGTTTGCCTGGTGCCAGGTGCAGTCTGGCCAGACCGCGGCGATTCTGACCGAACCGGACTCCTCCGCGCAATATGTGGCGACGAGTCTGGCGAGTCTGAGCGCCTGCGGGGCGCGGCCGTTTCAGCTCATGCTGCCCATTGATCCGACGCAGCAAAACGACACCGCGGTGAACCGGGGCAATGCCTGCTCCACACTCCTGCACGGATTCCCCGAGGTGGTTGAGATGCTGAAGCAGGTTGACTTCATTGTCGACCTCTCGGTCGAAGGGCTGATTCACTCCGAGGAGCGTGGCGAAATTCTCAAGCACGGCCCGCGTATGCTCTACATCAGAGAACCCGCGGACGCGCTCGCCCGTCTGCTGCCCACCGCGGAGCGGACGCAGCGTATCGACCGCGCAGTTGAACTCGCCAAAGCCGCAAAAACAATGACGGTGACCTCACCGGCAGGCACGGATTTGCGCGTGGACTTGGTAGGTAGCTTGGTGACGGGCTCACGCGGGTTTTGCGCCGAGCCGGGCAGTTGGGCCAACTGGGGTCAGGGGCTGATCGCCGTCTTTCCGGCCTCACCGGACGTGAACGGGCTGGCGGTGCTGGCCCCCGGCGATATTGTTTTCCCCTTTTATAAATACGTCGAAAGTCCAGTGCATCTGTACTTCACCGACGGATTCGTGACCGGAGTTGAAGGCAGTGGCGTCGATGCGGCCCTGATCCGTGATTACCTGGACCGCTGGGAAGACCCGCCCGCCCGCGGGATTTCTCACGTAGGCTGGGGGATGCACGAGAAGGCGTTATGGCACGCCCTCAGCCTGTACAGCAAGGATGAGGCGATCGGCGTTGACGGACGTGCGTTTGCGGGCAACTTCCTCTTGTCTACGGGGCCGAACCCGGCGGCGGGTCGGCACACGTTGTGTCATTTCGATATCCCGATGCGAAACTGTAGCGTTGTCCTTGATGGGCAACCGGTAGTGGAAAACGGTGCTATCGTCGAGCCCTCGCTCAAGCCGAGCGCCTGAGCCGTACCGGCAGGCGGAGCGGTGACGGCGCACCCGACAGGAGGGGAAGAGCATGGATTTCTCGTTTTTTATTATCAACCAGACGCCAGACGGCTCTTCCATGAAACAGATATACGACGAAGGTCTGGAGCAGATCGAATGGGGCGACCGGCTCGGCTATAGTACCGTCTTTTTGGCTGAGCATGCCTTTTATCATCACGGCAAGCCTTCCCCGCACGTGCTGCTGGGCAATATCGCCGCGCGGACCAAACGTATTCGCTTGGGCACGGCGGTCAGCGTCCTGCCGTGGCATAACCCGATTGAGGTTGCCCAGGATTACGCCACTGTCGATCTGCTGTCCGACGGACGGCTGGACTTTGGTGTGGGCCGAGGCTTGTTCAAAGGCGAGTTCGACGGCTACGGCATCCCCTGGGGAGAGGCAGAGGAGCGCTTTAACGAGAGTCTGGATATTATTCTCAAAGCCTGGACCGGCGAGCCCTTTTCGTATGAGGGCCAATTTTTCAGCATTCCGGAAGTGAGCGTGATGCCCAAACCGCTCCAGGAACCGCACCCGCCCCTGTGGCAGCCCTGTCTGAGTCCCTCAACTATGGAAAAAGCCCTGCGGCGGGGGATTACGCCTATTCTGGGGGCCTCACTCACCCCCCTGGCCGACCTCAAGCAGTTGTTTGGACGGCTTGATGCTGCCATGAAAAAGACGGGCCGGACCGACCTGCCGCGGGTCGGCCACCCCTTTGTCTACGTGAGCGATACGACCAAAAAAGCCCAGGAAGAGGCCCGCCAGGGCATGCAGTGGTTTCTGGACGACTTTGCCATGATGTTTACCCTGCCCGAGGGAGAAACCTGGCCGGAGACGTATCAGTTCTTCGAGCCGTGGGCCGAGTATATTCGCTCGTTGAGCTATGACAAAGTGATTGACGAGGATTTGGTCTGGTTTGGCGATCCCGAAACGGTCCGGGCCAGAATCCGCTGGCTTCGAGACGAATGCAAAGTGTCCCACGTGCTGTTGTTCATGCACTTTGGCGGCATGGAGCACGAGAAGGTCATGAAATCGATGGAACTGTTTGCGACCAAGGTCATGCCCGAGTTTCAATAGTCAGAGGATAGGGCGGGCAGGTCACGCAACGTGAACCCGCCCTCTAAGACTCACGCCAGATTATACAACCGGGCTACATTGTCCCCGAGTACACACTGCTGAGCTTCTGGGGATAACGACGCAATGGCCTCTTTTGTCTCGCCCAGCGCGTCAAGGCTGCCGTCCCAGTGCGGAAAGTCCGAGGCCCACAGAAAGCGCTCGGCACCATAGCGCTGGGCCATATAGGCGATCGTGGTTTCATCCGGGTCAAACGAAATCCAGCACTGCCTGGCAAAATATTCGCTCGGCAGATGCTTGAGGCCAGTCTTATAGCCGATCTTTTTGTACTTGGAGTCCCAACGGTCCAGGGCGTGCGGAATCCAGCCGGCGCCGACCTCCAGAAGGTTCACTTTCAGGCTGGGGAAACGATCAAAGACCGCCCCCTGAAAGAGTGCGGCAAAGGCCGCCTGGACATCGGCCACGAGGGGTAGACACTGGAAATACACAAACGATGAATCCATGAAGTCGGTATTTTCCTGGGCAATCCACTGATGGCCGAGAAAGTCTTCGTGCACTGCGGTGTGGAAACCAATGGACAAATCATACTCCTGCAACACCGCCCACAGCGGATCGTAAGCCTTGTCCCAAAAGGCTCGCTTATTGGCCGGGGCGGCACACACGAACACGCCTTTATGCCCGAGCTTTGCCACCCGCTTCACTTCCTTGATTGCCGCGTCAATGTCCAACAGAACGAGGTGGGCAACCGGGATGAGTCGGTTCGGATCGGCGGAACAAAAATCGAGAATCCAGTTGTTGTAAGCGCGGCAGTAGGCTGACGAGAGTTCGACATCGGTAATGCCGGGCTCCCAGATGAGCCCAAGGGTGGGAAAGAGCACCGAGATATCGATGCCATCCGCATCCATGCGTTGCAAACGCGCCCGCGCATCGTAGGCTCCCGCAGGCCCATCACGGTAGCCAAAACGGCCCGGCTCAAAAATCGCTCGCAGAGGCTGTCCGATACCCGCCGCGGTCGGGCCTATGCCACGGGTGATGGGCAGCGGTTTATCCTCAACCACCAGGTATTCGACGCCATCATCACCAGTGTCCATCCGAATGGCACGATCTTTGAACCTGGCCTCCAGGTAGTTCTGCCACAGATCGACAGGTTCCAGTATGTGTCCGTCCGCATCAATGATTTTTCCGTGCAGCATGCTCCCTCCTTGCCCCTCGCATGTAGCGTATTTTTGTGGGTTGCGCACCAGCCATGCTGCATGATGAGGCGTGTTCGCCGCCTTATGGAAGAGACAAGGAGTCTGTATTTGACAGAATAAGTTTGAATAAGTAATAAATAGTTAATTTTTCCCATAAGAAAACCATGCCTGAAATTCTGCTCAGTACGCGTGAAGTTGCGGCGTATCTGCATATCAACGAAAAGCAGGTCTACCGCTTGATCCGAAACGGCACGATTCCGTGTACGCGGGTTACCGGTAAATGGCTGTTCCCGCAAAGCCTGGTGGAGGATTGGGTCAAGCAGAATTCCCTGACCCAATCCACGATACCGCACGTCGCGTCCCCAGAGGCGGTCCAGTTTGAACCCGAACGGGGGCTCTTAATCGCAGGCAGCAACGACCTCTTGCTTGATACCTTGACTGACTTAGCCGGACGGCGTTTCCCCGAACACCTTTTTTACACGACCAACCTGGGCAGTTTTGGTGGTCTCGAAGCGCTGAAGCAAGCGAAGACCCATGTGGCTCTGGCCCATCTGCTGGACCCCGAGACCGGCGAGTACAATGCGCCGTTTGTGTCGCAAGCTGGACGCCCCGACCTGGTGGCCGTGACCCTCTGGCATCGCCGGCTCGGATTGATTGCCCGGCCTGGCGGCCGACCGGTCTGCTCGCTGGCCGAACTGCCGCGGAAGAAGAAACGCCTGGTGAACCGTCAGGCTGGGTCTGGAGTGCGCTGGTTCATCGATCAGCAACTCCGGCAGGCCCAGGTCAAACCGGAACGGATCACGGGCTACGAGGTCGAAGCCCGGACCCACTGGGAGGTTGGCTTACACGTGCTCCAGGGACGGGCGGATGTCGGGGTGGCCGTCCAGTCGGTGGCCGAGCTTTTGGGCCTCTCATTTACCGAAATGGTTGAGGAGCGGTTTGATTTGCTGGTCTCCAAAGAGCTGTATTTTGCCAAACCGGTCCAAGCCTTGCTGGACGTTGTGACCTCGCCCGAATTAAAAGAACGCGCGGCGGCACTCGGAGGCTATGAAGTTCGCGAGGCCGGCAAAGTCGCGTTCGTTACAGAGCAGTCCCATGCAGGATTTCGGACAAGCCTTTAGCCTGGCCTTTCAACTCATCGTTTCTGCCGATCCCACGCTGAGTGAGATTATATTCCTTTCTTTGCGAGTGAGTCTCAGTGCTGTCACCATTGCCAGCGTGATTGGTCTCGGCATTGGGGCAACAGTCGGCATTGTGCGTTTTCCCGGACGTAGTGCGATTATTGTCTCCTTAAACGCTCTGATGGGACTGCCCCCGGTCGTGGTTGGTCTGTTGGTCTATATGGCGTTGTCTCACGCCGGCCCGCTCGGCTGGCTCCACCTTTTGTATTCTCCAACAGCGATGATCATTGCCCAGACCATCCTGGTCACGCCCATCATCGCCAGCCTGTCACGACAGGTGATAGAGGACCTCTACATCGAATACCGAGAGCAGTTCTTATCGCTGGGGGTTCCTCCGAAGATGGCCGTTGCCGCCCTGTTGTGGGACGCTCGGTACAGCCTCCTGACAGTCGCCTTAGCCGGCTTCGGGCGCGCTATCGCCGAAGTAGGCGCGGTCATCATCGTGGGTGGAAACATCAAGCACGTGACTCGGGTGATGACTACCGCCATTGCCCTGGAGACCTCAAAAGGGGACTTGGCTCTTGCCCTGGCGCTTGGGCTGATTCTTATCCTGATTGCGCTGAGCGTAAACGCCACAGTGTCGCTTCTGCGCCTCAACGCGTCCAACAGCGCCTATGCCTAGCGTCGTAGAGACCCTGCAACCCGAGCGCATATCGACCGGTCCCGCTCGGTCCCTGTTCCCGCTCAACGTTCGTCAGCTCGTGTATAACGTGGGTAAACAACGTCTCATTGATGGCATCGACCTGACAATCGAGAAAGACAGACGCACTATCATCATGGGTCCGAACGGAGCGGGCAAGAGTCTCTTCCTGCGCCTTTTGCATGGCCTGCTGACCCCGACTGAAGGAGAGATCTGCTGGGGAGAAATCCCATGGGTAGGCCAGGCCCGGCAGCGACAAGCACTCGTGTTCCAGCGCCCAGTTCTACTGCGACGTTCTGTGGGAGCCAACCTGTGCTTCGCGCTCAAGCTGCGCCGGTACACACGGGCCGAAAGAGAGGAGCGCCTGCGACACATCCTGGAACTTGCCAGCCTCTCTCACCTTGCGGACCGCCCGGCCCGAGTTCTCTCCCAAGGCGAGCAACAACGGGTCGCCGTTGCGCGTGCCCTGGCCCTTGAGCCGGAGGTGCTGTTGCTCGACGAACCGACTGTCAGTTTGGACCCGGTCTCCGTCGAGGCGATTGAAGAGCTGATTCTCGCCGTGTACAGGCGCGGGACGAAGATTATCCTGGTGACCCACGATATGGCTCAGGCCCGCCGCCTGGCTGACGAAGTTGTTTTTCTCGAGCAGGGTCGAGTCGTTGAACATTCTCTCGCGCTCCAGTTTTTTCAGCAGCCCAGCGCGGCGGCAACCCACATTTATGGTAGCAGCCGGGTCGTTCTGTAGAGAGGAAAATGCGTATGCCAACGTCTCGATTGTGGTGCGCATGTGCCGCTCCTAGTCTGATGCTGGGGTTGCTCTTGAGCGGGACCGGTCAGGCGGAGGAGCGCTTTATTATTCTTCAATCGACGACCTCAACCCAGAACTCCGGCTTGTTTGACGCCATTCTGCCCCGTTTTCGGGCCAAGACAGGAATTGAGGTGCGCGTGGTTGCGGTCGGGACGGGTCAGGCACTCAAGAACGCCCGCAACGGCGATGGCGATGTGTTGCTGGTACATGCCAAGCCCGAGGAGGAGGCCTTTGTCACTGCGGGCTGGGGGGTAAAACGCTACGATGTCATGTACAACGATTTTGTGATTGTTGGGCCGGCGAACGATCCCGTAGGCATTGCCGGTCTGCGGCAGGCCGGCACGGCACTCAGAAAAATTTTCCAAACTCAGGCGGCGTTTGTCTCGCGCGGAGATGAAAGCGGCACCCATAAAAAAGAGCAGGCATTGTGGAAAGTCGCCGCGGTTGACCTGCTGGAGACCGCCGGGAGGTGGTATCGGGAGGCCGGATCCGGCATGGGGGCAACCCTGAACACCGCGGTCGGGATGCGGGCCTACACGCTGACCGACCGTGGTACTTGGTTGAGTTTTCGGAACAAGACCGACTACACTATCCTGGTAGAAGGTGACCCGCAGCTTTTCAATCAATACGGGGTAATCCTGGTGAATCCGGCCAAACAGCCGCATGTAAAAGCCGGCCTGGGCCAGCAGTTCATCGACTGGCTGGTCGGGCCGGAAGGCCAAAGTCTGATTGCCGGCTATACCATCGCCGGCCAGCCTCTCTTTTTTCCCAACGCTCCAGGAGAAGAGTAAGCCGGAGGAGTAGATATGGTTACGGGAAGCTGTCACTGCCAGACTGTTCGATTTGAAATCACCGAGGAGGTTCGTGGCTTCATGCACTGCCATTGCCATACGTGTCGCAAGATCAATGGCACGGTGTACGGGTCGAGTGCGCTGGTGACGACGGCGGGGTTCCGCCTTGTTACCGGCCAGGACGCGCTTACCGCCTATGAGTCGTCGCCTGGAAAAAAGCGCTGTTTTTGTTCTCGATGCGGTTCGCACGTGTATGCGTATTTTGACCGTGACCCACAGACCATACTTCTTCGTATTGGCACCTTGGACGATGATCCGGGCGTACGCTCCGAGGGCCATATATGGGTGAGTCATAAAGCGCCCTGGTATGAGATCCGGGATGACCTGCCCCGCTTTGACGAGGGTCCTGACAAACGCTGATCATACCCGGTCTTTCCGCTCATCTATGGACTGGTCGCTCTGGTACGCTGGGCGCCTTCCACCTCTTCATCCCTCACCCCTGGCGTGATATAGGCGGCGCATGGCAAAGAACAGGAGGTGTGCACATGTCACAGATTGTTGGTGGCTGTTTATGTGAGAATATTCGTTATACCTGTGAGGCAGAGCCGATGATGATGGCGATCTGTCACTGTAAAAATTGTCAAAAGCAAACCAGTACGTCCTTCTCCATATTAGTCGCCGTGCCGAAGGGATCGCTGAATATTGAGGGCGAGCTGTCAGCGTATAATGATCAGGGATCGAGTGGCCAGGCGGTAATTCGTAAATTCTGCGGCAAGTGTGGCTCACCGATTCTGTCTGATGTGGCAGCCTTGCCGACCATGGATTTCCTCAAGGCTGGCACGCTCGACGATACCTCCTGGCTCAAACCCGAAGCCCAACTCTGGTGCGACAGCGCCCAGTCCTGGCTCAAGCTGGACGCCGATATTGCGCAAATGGCCCAGAACCCGCCAATGGACTAGCAGTTTGCCAGATCCCTCTGCTGTCTCGTCGGCTCCTTTCCTTGCTGCGGGTAAAAGCCCCTGAGCAGCGAGGTATTTGCCAGCTGGAGAAAAAGCGTGGGACGGGAGCGACCGACGTGGCAAAGGATATTGAACGTATCCTGTTCACAGAGACGGATATCCGAGCCGGCCTGAGCCGCGTTGCTCAGGAAGTCGCGGCCTATTACCGGAACGCGCCCTGTACGGTTGTGTCGGTGCTCAAAGGCGGCTGTCTCTTTACGGCTGATATCATTCGTCAGCTTCCCGTTCCGCTCCGGCTGAGCTTTGCTGCGGTATCGAGCTATGGAGACGGGACAACGGGTGGCAGGCTAAGCTTGGATTATTTCCCGACCGACCAGGAAATCCGGGAGCAGCGTATTCTCCTGGTCGATGACATCCTTGATACGGGCCGGACGCTAGCGTTTGTCCGTAGCGCACTTTTGAAACAAGGAGCCCGTGAGGTCAAAACCTGTGTGCTGCTCGACAAGCCCGCCCGGCGGACAGTCACGTATGAAGCCGACTTTCGCGCGTTTGTCATCGAAGACGTGTTTGTGGTGGGTTATGGGCTCGACTTTGCCGGTCGTTATCGTAACCTGCCGTATATTGCCGTCTTACGGCCCGAGGTCTATGCCGGGTAAGGGCGACAGACAAGAAGAGGGACGAGCCATAGGACTCGTCCCTCTTTTGAATAGCGTACTCGTAATAGTTACGACAGCGCAGCGTCGAGTGTTTCCACCGACGGGGCAAAGTAGAACGAACCGGAGGCCGGGTTGCTGTACGAGGTGAGTCGGTCGCGTTCCTGACCGTCCATGCCGTACATGGCCCGCATCCGCTCGCGTAGCGGGGCTTGGCTCTTGCAGAATGCCATGAAGTACAGGCCAACGGTGCCATCGTGGAACGCATACGGAGTCGAACGGCGCGAAATCTCATCCCGCTTGGGGGTGCTGTCGTCGCCCGTTTTGCCCTCTCTCAACTCGACATGCGAGAGATGGGAAGGGGAGGGTTGAGGGGATAGACGGGTTGAGTCGGCCTTGGTCCGGCCAAAGACCTTTTCCTGCTCTTCAACGGGCAGGAGATTAAAGGCTTCCAGATCGTGAATCCAACGCTGGGCGATAATGAAGCTTCCGCCCGCGCCCGGCTCGCCATCCGGAACGACGGCGACTTCAACATCCCGCTCGGGCTCGGGGTTGCCGGTGCCATCTTTGAAACCAGACAGGTCGAGCGAGTCGCCAAAGATGAAGGTCATGGTCTCGCGAGCCACCCGCATATGCCCTTTCAGGGCTTCCCTGGCATCCCACTGGGCTTTCCAGACCTCATCCTTTTTGTCGCTGTTCAGCCAGAACAGGAGTTCTTCCTGGGTGCCCTTGGCTTCCTTGCCACTGCCGTCAATCGACTTGAACGTTTCGTAGGGCTGGAAGTCGTTGGGCACATCGTCCGTGAGGTCCGAGAGGAGTGATGGTCCGAGGCCGATGGTCAGATTGATGCCTTTGTCGGCACAGTCTTTGCGCAACTGCTGGACCGCGGATTTGATCACGCCCATGTCAGCGCCATCCAGACGGCTGAGATGAACGTACCATTGGTGCTGGCCCATGTTTCTATTGAGAACTGCTGGTTGGGGTGTTGCCATAAGGCCCTCCTTGCCTCCAAAATTATTAAGAATGAATATGCAGCCGTCTTATCTGAGAGCACTCAGGGCTGTCAAGAGATAAGGCGCTTCTCAAGCCTGCCTCTTGCGTGTGAAGCGGTGAGTCTCTACAAGAAAATGAACATTCACTCAGATGAGGGGGCCGCATGCGAATAAGAAAATGGAGCGTTCTTTCTCTCACCGGTATACTGAGCCTGATAGGGCTGTTGTCAGCAGGCGTGTATGCCCAGGACGGAGATCAGCAACTGCTGGACGGATTTCTGCCGTACCGTAACGGCAGTCCCCAGATTGAGGGGATTACACCCGGCATGACGCTGACCAAGGAGAATGTCCAGCTTGCCGAAAAGGTGTTGCCGCCGGAGATCGTCCGCGTGGTCCAGGCCGGAGATTTTGAGATTCCCGTCCAGGCGACAACGGATTTTCCGATCCTTGAGGCCTATATGCAGGCGTCGATCAAACATGCCGGCCAAGTCCAACTCGGCGCGGATGGAGAACTCCAGAACTACACGCTGGGTCAGCCTTTCCCCCTGATCGATCCGGCCGACCCGCAGGCCGGGCTTAAGGCCGCCTGGAATTACCGCATGCGCTATATGGGTGATACTATGACAACCCAAGGCGTCCTGCGCACGATCAACAGCTCCGGCAATACCGAACGGGCGGTGGACACCCGCTATTCACGCAGGTACGGCATGTTCCGTCCGAATCCAGAATTCAACGTAGCGAAGTGGGAAAAGGAAGGGACTTGGTGGCGAGAGCACTCGATTGTCATGAGCCCCCAGGACCTTGAGGGAGCCCAGAGTCTCACTTTTCACTACGCGGCGGACACCACCAACCAGAAGGGCTGGGCCTACGACCCGCAGAGCCGCCGCACGCGCAGCATCGTCGTCAATCATCAGGCGTCCTCATTCGAGGCGAATTTTCTCATCGAAGATCATGCCGGCTTTCAGGGCTATCTCCACAACTACACCTGGAAGTATGTGGGCGAGCAGGTGATGCTGATGCCGGGCTTCGTTGGTGGAACGCCCCCGGAGTATGGGGGCAAAAGCGGCTGGTATCCCCAGTCGCCGTGGGAGTTGCGCCAGATCGTCGTTTTGGAAGCCACCCCCAACGATTCCAGCCATCCGTACGGCATGCGCCGCTTTTATATTGACCGGCAGATTTATTCGGTCTTTTGCGTCGTGGTGTATGACCGTGAGGGCCAGCATTGGCGGACCTTGCTCCACACCTTTGGCGACCCGGCCGACGATCCGGACAATGCCGAGATAAAGGGCACGCATCTCCACCTCGGCAATGTCTGGATTGACTACAAAAGCAACCGCGCCGCCCTGTGGACCGCCGACGAAGTCCTGGTCAACAAACCGCTCAAACCCAGAAAGTTTACGGTCAAAGAGATGGTCCGGCTGGGGAAGTGAAGGCGAGCTGACGGCTAGGGGGAACAGCGTGCAGGGGAGGCAAGCGACGACGCATGAACGCGCTGCGGCGCGTCTGAGACGGGCCGGGCTGTTGTGCCTGGGTGGCCTGGTCGCGGGCGTCCTGCTCTGGCCGACCCTGCTATACGCCCGCTTTCTGGACGAATCCCAAACGCTGCGCTTTAACGGCCGGGTGTATAACCGGACAGCTCTGGCGGTGGAGAACGCGGGCGAGAACACCCGTCTCCAGACGCCGTATAATGCCTTCAATATGCTCCAGAACCGCACCTTCGTCCAAGTCGAAATGCGGCACGATCTGGTGGACCTGGTTGAGGGCAGCTATGAGGGCCATCTCAGCGTGCTGGCGCCGCTGCTCAAACCGCTGCAGTGGCTCCAGCTTGAAGACATCAGTTATTTCATGACCTATCGGGGGGAGTACGACGGCGTCTGGGACTATGGACCCGACGTGTTCCGCGAGCGCTTTCCGCTGCTCTCCAACTGTGGGCAGCCGAGTAAACAAAAACGGACCAGCCCGCGTCAGCTTAAAGGCTGCTCGCGCACCAACCCGCGCCGCAGCCTGCGCCAGCGCCATCGGCTGTTTGAAGCCTATGTTGACCTGTCGTGGGCGTCGCTCTTTTTGCGTATTGGACGCCAAAACCTGTCCTGGGGAGAGACCGACGCCTTTCGGCTGCTGGATCAGATCAACCCGCTCGATGCCAGTTTTGGCGGCTTCCTCGTTTCTCTGGATGACCGCCGCGTGCCTCTGGACATGGTGCGGGCCGTGTACAGCTTTGAGGATATCGGGCCTTTCTCAGAACTGAACATTGAGGGCTACGGGGCCTTTGACAAGAATATCTCCAGCCCGACACCGGCTGGCTCACCCTGGTCCACCCCGAACCCGCCGGGGATGCGGGGGGTCGTCAAAAAGCCAGCACAGAATTTCAAGGATACCCGAGGCGGCTTTCGCGTCACTGCCAGGGTCGGTGAGCTGACGCTCTCCGCGGCGCATTACTACACCTTTCTGGATGCGCCCGAGGTGCGTATTGTCACACCCCGAAAGAATTCCCCGATCAGTCTGGCGGCGTTTGAGCAGGCAGTCAACGCGGGGCTGGCCTCTCAGTTCATCGTCGATAACTTCCAGGCTAATGTACTGTACCCGAAAATTGCGATCTCCGGTCTGACCGCCTCGTTTCCCATACCGAAGTGGTATGCGATCATTCGCAGCGAGGCGGCTGTTTTCTGGGACGAGCCGTTCTTCAAGAACTCGGGTGCTACGCATCTCCTCGGCCCAGTCTTGTCCGGCGGTCAGATCACACCCGGTTACCGCCAGGTCGGGATCGATCCCGCCACCGGATCACCGCTGTTGTCGTATGAGAACGATATTGCCCACTCACACGTTGTGCGCTGGGTGCTGGGCATCGATATTAATCGCTATATCCGCGCCCTCAATCCCCAGCAGTCTTTTATTATCAGCGGGCAGATGTTCGGCACGCATATCGTCGATTTTAACGACACCTCGCTGGCGTCAGCTGGGCCGTACGGCTTTGGCCATTTTGCGATTCCGGTGAGCGAGCCGAGCCGCCAGAACCAATCCCTGGTCAATATCGATCAGCACCAGTTTGTGAACACGCTGAGTATCTCGACCTCCTTCCGCTCCGGGGTGATTAAACCCCAGTTGGTCTTCTTCTACGACTGGCAGGGTTCCTGGCTGGTCCAGCCGGGGATCACCCTGACGCGCGACCCGTTCCGACTGACGCTCCAGTACAACTACCTCGATGGCCAGTACAACGGCATCGGTTTGCTGCGGGACCGGGACAATCTGATTACGCAGCTTGAGATGGTGTTCTAGGCTGGAGCGCGGCGATGAGAGCATCTTCACCCAGCGCTTGCTGCTCCCCGGTTGCCAGGTCCTTCAGGGTATAGAGCCGGCGCTCGACTTCGTCGGGTCCGAGAATCAGCGCATAGGGAATCTGTTGGGCGTCTGCGGCCGAGAGCTGGCGCTTCAGCTTGCTCTGCTCCGGATAGACCTCAACCGTAATGCCGGCCTGACGCAGGCGCGAGGCCAGTCCGACCGCCGGTGGCAGCGGGGTATCGGGCAGGACGCACACCATCACCTGGGCTGTCAATTGCAGCGCCGGAAACATGTTTCGCTCTTCCATTAAGAGCATGATACGTTCCAGACCCAGGGAAAAGCCGACCGCTGGTACCTGCTTGTTGCTGAACATGCCGACTAGGTTGTCGTAACGTCCACCGCCGCCCAAGGAGCCGCTGAAGTCGGTTGAGACGACCTCGAAGATGGGGCCGGTATAATAGCTCAGGCCGCGGGCCAGCGCCGGGGTCAGGCGGATATGCGAACCTGCCGGGGCGTCCCCCGTCAAGGATACTAGCGTTTCAAGCTCCTTGAGCGCCTGCTGCGCATCGGGCTGCAATAACTGTTCGCGCAAGGCTTCTAACACGGCGTGGTTGCTCATCTCCGGGGTGCTCGTTGTCATAGCGAGCAGACGGTGGGCCGACTCCTCGGCAATCCCACGTTGCGTGAGTTCCGCCTGCACGCCGTCAACGCCGATCTTATCCAGCTTATCAATGGCGATCAGAGCGGAACCCTCAAGGCTGGGGTCAATGCCGGCCGTCTCTATCATGCTGCGCAGAATGACCCGGTGGTTGAGCGCAATGGAGAAGTTTGAAAAGCCGAGTTCAAGCAGCGCGCTGCTGACCGCATTCATCACCTCGGCTTCGGCCAGCAGCGAGGTGGTGCCGGTCAGGTCAACATCGCACTGATAAAACTCACGAAAGCGACCTTTCGCCGGTCGGTCTGCCCGCCAGACGGGTTGAATCTGGTAACGCTTGAACATCCTGGGCAGGCTGTTGCCGTACTGGGCCACGACGCGAGCTAACGGAACCGTGAGATCGTAGCGCAGCCCCAACTCGGCCAAGTCCTCAGCTTCGGGGGTCTGTTTTTCCAGGGCGCGGGTGAGTTTGTCGCCCCGGTGGAGGAGCCGAAAGAGGAGTTGGTCGCCCTCCTCGCCATACTTGCCTAACAGCGTGGTCAGATTTTCGATGGCTGGCGTTTCGAGGGGCAGAAACCCATAGCGCTGAAAGACGTTCTCAATCTTCGCCACAACGTAGCGTCGTTTTGCCACGGTCTCGGGTAAGTAATCTCGGGTGCCGCTTGGCGGCTTGGTACTCGGCATACAGTAACCTCGCATAGGAGTGATACCGGAGTGTATCCGTTCCGAAGAGGACTGTCAGGGCCGGAGGTCGAATGAGTAGAGCGGTTTAGCTCTGGGCCGTCGCCCGGAGGGCCGCGCGGCCCGTGTCGGACAGGGAGAGACGACGCTCCCATATGCCGTGGCTGTGCACTTGGCCCAGTCGCTCCAAGCGACTGACGACCACGCCGAGCGTCGCAGCGTTCGCCTCAATCACCCGCTCCAGGCTGCGCAGAGTCTGCGGACCGCTCTCAATCTGTTTGAGGATTTGGAACTCAATTATAGGGACTGAAGAGTGGGGCGGCGCGGCCGCTCCGGGCTCTTCAGTCTTCTCCCAGTGCTGGACTCCTTGGGGTGTAAGACTGAGGGTGAAAAAGTCCGGACCTGATTGCGCCTGACGCTGGACCAGACCCGCGGCTATCAGTTCTTCGACCAAGCGGTTCCCGTGCGCGGTGTCCATGCCGAGGAAATCGGTCAGCTCAACCATCTGTCCATAGCCGTAGTGCAGCAGGCCCAGGAACTGTTCGTGCTCAGCGGTAAGGACGGAAGGCTGCTGGCCGACCGCTACGTGACTGTCCTGCTGGTCTGTCGGCTGTGAGGTTGCTAGCGAGATCAGAACGATCAAGGGCAGGGTGACAAGGGTTCCGATAAGAACCGTGTGGGTTGACCAGGCGGTCACACCCGTCAGTTGTAAGCCCTCGTAGACTAGCATGACGACCATACCGATGAGTGTCCCCCAAAACGCTCCGGCGGCGCTGATCCGTGACCAGCGATGCCCGAGTAAAAAGATCAGCGCCGCCGGCCCCAGCATCGCGCAGCTAATGGCCAGCAGAAAATAGGGCCCGCCGGGGTAGAAACTGAGCAACCAAATACCGCCTCCGGTGACAACGGTGAGAATCCGGCTGATACGCAAGACCTGCTCGCGCGTTGCCTCCGGATGTAGAAATCGTTGGTACAGGTCGCGCACCAGGGTTGAGGTAATCCCCAGGTGGGCGTTGCTGGTGGTTGAGATGGTGGCCGCTAATGCCGCCACCAGGCCAAAGAGCGCCACCCCCGAGGGGAGGTCGCGCATCAGCAGGCCATACGCACTCATCGGGTTGGCCCCATCGAGAAAGGCCGTGCGGTACACACTCCCCGCGTACAGTCCGAGCAGGCCCAGGGCACCGTGAACAACTACGACGACTACGACTCCGCCAATAAGGTATTGCCAGCGGGCGACAAACTCGGTGCGGGCGGCCGCAGCGCGCAGCCAGTAGTAGTTGCCGCCCCACTGAATGAACATGCCGACCACCAGGGAGACGGTGATAATGCTGGGATAGCTCAGGCGTAACCACGGAAACGTCCCGGCCGTTCCCTGGGTCAACGGAGCCGGGGACACGAACTGGGCTTGAATCATCTCCCAGCCACCAAATGTCCATGCGCAGTAGCCGACCAGCGCCGGCAGGAGGATGAAGCCTAGGATGACCTGCACGACATCGGTCAGGGTCAACGCCCACAGGCCGCCGAGGAGGAGAAACATGACGTGGCCACCGAGAATAAGCGTCACCATCAGCCACAGCGGGGCCTCAAGAAAGCCGGTCATAATCAGCGCCATGGCAATAACATTCATGGCGACCAGGCCAGTCACGCCGAGGAGGGTGGCAATGCTGACGACCAGGCGGGTACGGGCATCAAAGCGCATCTCCAACCACTCCGGCAGGGTGTAGGCACCGGAGCGGCGGATATACGGACAGGCCAGCAGACCGTATATCCAATAGCCGATGACCGCCGGCAGACTAATGCCCCACACCCAGCCAAAAAAACCGTACTGAATGGTCAGACCCGGAATAATGCTGGTTACGCTACCGGCAAACGCGATCCCGCAGATTCCGGCAATGCCGGGCAGAAGACTGACCTGACGGCCGGCCAGCAGATAATCGGCATCGGTCGAAACCCAGCGTTTGGCATACCAGCCCAGAGACCACAGTAGGGCGATCAGGATGAGAACGGACAGAACGGATATCAGCACAGATGCCTTTCTCCTTGCATTCGTTAGCGCGCCGCGGCCGTCGTTGGAACCCGAGATGCGTGTATCACATACCCTCCTGTGCTTGTCCTGATAGCCGAAGAACGCCAGCGGAGACAAGGCAGGCGGATTCTTTTTGTTGACCGTTTAGCCTTAAAGATTCTGCGGTTTGGGTTGAATATTTGCCCCTGACCATAATAATGAGACTCCAGCGCGAAAAGGAAGGGAGAAAATCATGGCCCATTATGTCTACGCCGGGGCATCGCAGTTTTCAAAGAACGGACACACGACTCCGTCCAGCGGTTTGTGTCGTCAAAGAGTGGGAGAAACAGAGTGGCAGATTCTGAGCCAGGGCCTCCCGGAGCAGGCCGAGATTCGGGCCATTCTTGTCCATCCTGACAATCCGCAGCTGCTGTATGTCGGTACCCAACACGGGCCGTACCGCAGTACGGATGGCGGGGCGCACTGGGAGGGGTTGGATTTTCCGGATACCGGGATGGCGGTCTGGTCGTTGCTGTTTCGCCCGAATGATCCCCAAGTCGTGTACTGTGGCACCGCACCGGCGGCCATCTATCGGAGCGAGGATGGTGGCGATAGATGGAAACGTCTGACCTTTGCCGAGCCGGCCGGCATGGTGGAAATGGGTTTTCCGTGCCGTATTATCGGCATGGCGGCTGACCCGAATGACCCGGATGCCGTATATGCTGGTCTGGAGGTCGGCGGAGTCATCCGCAGTACAGACGGAGGCGACACCTGGGAGGACTGCACCTCAGCGCTGCTGCGGTTTGCCGAGCAGGATTATTTGAAGAGTCGTATTCTGAGCAACACCGATGCCGAAGGCATGATGGACACCCACGCTCTGGTGCTGAGCGCCGCGCAGCCGGGTAGCGTCTTTCTCGCCACGCGCATGGGTCTGTTCCAAAGCGCCGATCAGGGTCAGACCTGGGCGGATATGGAAATCTGGCGTTCTTCGCCGTTGACCTACGCGCGTGATATCCAGGTCGCTCCCAGTGACCCCCATACGCTGTACGCCGCGCTGAGTCCGGGAGCACTCACCCTGAACGGATCCGTTTATCGCAGCTCTGACCTGGGGCAGACCTGGCGGCGCTTTGACCAGGGTATCACCCCCCAGAGTACGATGATGACCGTTGCCCTCAGTCGTCAGGACCCGCAACTCGTGTACTGTGGCACGCGGGAAGGCCAGGTGTTCGGTACTCAGGACGGCGGCACGACCTGGGGAGAGTCTACGCTGCCGGACGGATGTCAGAACGTCTATACCCTGGCGTGCGGATAAAAGCCGTTGCGCAGTGATTGGAACTTGCCGCTACGCTCCCCTTGGGAAGGGTGCAGCGTAGCGGTAGGGCTGGTTGTTGTCAGGTCGAGCAGCGGGGAGAACCATCCCTGCCTAAAAACTCTTGCCGAAGCGAACCGCGTAGGTTAAAAATGATACTTCCAAGTTTCAACTCACACCACAGAAAAACGGAGGGAATGCAGAATGGCCGCAAACGGACAGTTTCCCTATAGCGGGGCGGTTGACGCCGACGGACACATCCTTGAGCCACCTGATACCTGGGAGAAGTATATTGATCCAAGATATAAGGACCGGACCATCCGCCTGCGTACCAATGAGGATGGGCTTGAGGTCCTGGAACTGGATGGACGACCCTCGAAGTATTCCCAGCCGGGGCAACTGGCCCAGTTTGGGGCGATGGGGAAAAAATCGGAAGAAGAAACCGCCCCCCATCCGGACCGCACCTATGTGGGCGAAGCGCCCTTTGGCTCGATGTATCCCAAAGAGCGGCTGGCACGCATGGACCAAGAGGGCTTGGAGAAAGCCATCATCTACCCCAGCATCGGCCTCTTATGGGAAACCGAGGAGGTTGACAGCCTTGAACTCCAGGCGGCCTACGCCGAGGCGTATAACCGTTGGGTGGTTGATTTCTGTTCCGATTCCGGTGGACGGCTGATTCCGATTGCCCATATCTCAATGGGGGATGGGAATGTGGCGGCCCAGGAATTGGAGCGGGCGGTGCGCGCCGGAGCTAAAGGCGCGTTCTTCGTGCCGTTTACGCCAACCAATAAATCCCACGCCCATCCGGACTACGACCCGTTCTGGGCCAAGGCCCAGGAACTGGACGTCCCGGTCGGCATCCACCCGAGCGGTGAGCCACCCTCCAAGCGGGTGCACCAACGCTTCAAGGATATGCAGAAATGGGCGCGGTGGCACTACAATGTGCACGGCGCGCAGGGACCGCTCCAGGCCTTCACGGCGATGTTCCAGTACGGCTTGTTTGAGCGTTTTCCCAAGATCAAAGTGGTTGTGCTGGAATCGGGCGCGGGCTGGGCCGGCTATCTGCTCAACCGCATGGATGCGGTGTTTGATAGCCCCCTGGGAGATACCGTCAAGCTCAAAGAAAAACCCAGTTATTATTTTTATCGCAACTGCTGGATTTCCGGCGATCCTGACGAAAAAGCCTTTGGTCATGTGGTGGACTTTGTGGGCGCCGACAAATTCTTCTGGGCCTCGGACTTTCCGCACCCCGACCATCCGGACAACTATATGACCGAGCTGGCCGAGCTGGTTGAGCCCATGTCTGACACCACGCGGCAGAAGGTCATCGGCCGGAACGCGGCACAGGTCTACGGTCTGTAGAGGGAAGGCGATGAAACTCGAATACCTGTGCGATTACACTGCCACCTTCATCACCCCGATCAGCGTCGGCAAGGGACCGCTCGGCGAGCGTATTGTAGCCGACCTGACCGGCGGTCACTTCGAAGGCCCGCGGATGAAGGGCAAGGTCCGGGCCAGCGGGGCCGACTGGGCTCTGGTCGGCCCGGACGGCAACCTGCGCCTCGACGTGCGGGCGGTCTTTGAAAGCGACGACGGGGCGGCGATCTATGTCACCTACCGGGCGCGTATGGAAGCCACCGAGGGCATCCGGAAAGCGCTTGCGGGTGGCGGCTCCACCAATTTCGGGGATAATTATTTTATCTCACAGATCCAGTTTGAGACCGGCGACGAGCGCTATGCCTGGCTCAACAACCTGATGGCGGTGGGTGAGGGCAAACTCAAGCCCAACGAGGTAACCTATCGGGTGTACGCTGTCGTGCCGGATTAACTGTGTAGGGGCAACCCCCTGTGGTTGCCCTTTTCTGAACTCAGGCCATTATCCCCCTCACCCCAGCCCTCTCCTTCAAGGAGCGAGGGAGCAAGAGGAAATCGGATTCTTATGCACACGCCTCCTGCCCCAGATGCTCCCTGAGCGTCTGGCCGGCATATTCCGTGCGGTGCAGGCCGCGTCTTTGTAACACCGGTACGACCGCGTCAACAAATTCCGTAATTGAGCCCGGCATGGTCGAGGGGGTGATATTAAAGCCGTGTCCGCCGGTCTCATCCAGGATGGCTTCCATCTGATCGGCGACCTGTTCCGGCGTGCCGACAATTTGTGGACAGCCAATGGTCGCGCCGTAGATTTTACCGACCTCGCGCATGGTGAGTCGGTCGCGGCCCAGATCGCCCGATTGATACATCTTGGTGAATATCTCGAACAGCCCGCGCACGCCTTCAACCTCAATATCTTCAACCGGCTGGTCCAGGTCATATTGGGACAGGTCGTGGTTGGTGTGACCCGACAGCAGGGCCAATCCGCCTTCGACCGGAACGTGGTCGTTGACGTCTTGCTGCTTCCGGCGCGCCTCTTCCTCCGTTCCTCCGACAATGGCCTGAATACCCCAAATGAATTTGAGGCTGGCGGAATCTCGGCCCATGTTTTTTACCCGTGCGCGCATGTCGTCTGCATAGGCTTTCATAGCTCGGGTGGTCAGTTGCACCCCGAACGCGGCCTCGGCGTGCTTGGCGCAGAAATCGCGCCCAGAGCCTGAGGCGCCAGCCTGAAAAAGGACCGGGTGACCCTGGGGCGAAGGCGCAACCGGCGAGATGCCCGGACAGGAGAACCACTTGCCCTTGTGATTGATGGGATGGACTTTGCTGGGGTCAACATACACCCCGGACGTTTTATCCCCCACGACCGCGTCAGGCTCCCAACTCTGCCACAGTTTGTGACAGACCTGCATGTATTCATCGGCGCGCTCATAGCGCGCATCGTGCGTAACCGTGCCTTCCAAGCCCATGTTGTGCGCCTCACCAACATGGAAGGAGGTGACAATATTCCACCCGATCCGCCCCCTGGTCAGATGATCGAGCGTCGAAAGTTTACGGACCGCCATATACGGCGGGTAATAGGTGGCGGACAGGGTCACGGCAAAGCCGAGCCTTTCGGTTACCGCAGCCAGCATGGGAACCAGCAGGATGGGATCATGAACCGGAAACTGAACGGCATGGATGAGGGCTTCGTCGGTGCGGGCGCGGTAGTTGCCATAGGTGGCGAGTTGGTCCGCAAAAAATACGGCGTCAAACTTACCCCGCTCCAACGTTCTGGCAATGTCCTGCCACAGGTCGGGTTGAGCAAAGGAGGAGCCGACCGTGCTGTCCGGATGGGTCCACGACCCGACCGTATGATTCATGGGGCTGTGAATCAGAAAAGCATTCAGATGCATAATGTTTTTCACGGTGCGGCTCCCCCTGCGTTTTTATGCGCCCAGCATCTCTTGGGCTAATCCCTCTAACTCCGGAATGACCTCCTCTTCCTGAAGCTTGTTGAGCCAGATAATGGCGTGTTCCGCGCCGGCCTCTTCCAATGCCTGGACCTGGTCCCGGCTGTGCAACTGCCCCGGCTGCCCAAAGGCGAGAACGGAGATGGACTGGGGATCACGCCCGGCTTGGGCGGCCAGCTCGTTCAAGGTCTCGCGTCCGTGTCGAATCTCATCGGGCGAGGTGCTGACCGGCATCCAGCCGTCTCCCCACTCCACCGTTCGTTTGAATACATTCTTGGCCGAGCCTCCCAGAATAACGGGCGGATGCGGCTTTTGGGCCGGCTTGGGAAAGCACTTGACCGCGGGAAAGTCATAATACCTGCCGTGATATTCGGACTCGTCCGCAGTCCACAGTTCTTTCATGGCCAGAACCGAATCCCGGGTCTGAGTCCAGCGGTGCGGAAAGTCTCCGCCCATGATCTCACACTCTTCTTTTTGCCAGCCAGCCCCAATACCAAACAGAAAACGCCCGCCCGAATAGTGATCCAGCGTGGATATTTCTTTTGCCAGCAACAACGGGTTGCGTTCCGGCACGAGGCAAATTCCTGTGCCCAGCTTGATCTTCGTGGTTGTGGCCGAGGCCCGAGCCAGCGATACAAACGGGTCGGAAATAATCCCGATCGTTCTTGGAATCGGCTGATCCGGAGCCATGGGATAGCCCACGGTGGTATGCACCGGCAGAACCGGATGTTCCGGGACCCAGAACGAGGCAAAACCCAGTTCTTCGGCCTTTTTCGCCACAACCGCAGGGTCCGCCGACTCGCCGGACGTGAAACAGAATACACCAATATCCATATGCTTTCCTCCTTACAGTACTTTCCGTCGCCTTCTTCTGTACTCCGAACCGTTACACAAGAAAACCCGACACGGCACATTAGGAGGCTGTGTGAAATTTCAATCGAAGAATGAGTTGGTTGCTACCCTTGTTATTTTACTTTTGATACCAAAGCTAAAATAACAAGATGCGTTATTGAGAAAAGTAAAATAAGCGCCTTCTGCAAACGGGTGTACATGACGAGAAAGGAAGGGGAGCCCGAGAGGGGGGTCTCCCGGACTCCAGGGGGGAGGGAATTTGTAGACTCCACGTGCGGGTGGGAACGGCAAGCACTTCTTAAATCGTGCTTCAATTAAGATGTACTTACAGTATGTATGTAAAACTGACTGTGTGTCAAGCATATTTTGTTTTCTAAGTAAAAGAGGATAGTTAAAGAAGAATATGGGGCGAGGAAAATCAGGTAATTTATTCCCCTGGCCCTCAGGGGGCAAACTTTCACCCGACAGTTTTGTGGGCCAATCGGAGAGAAACGGTGCTGGCCTTGACTTGACGACTGGAATGAAGTCGAAGAACTGAACGTTTTTTCTACATTCAGCTCTTCGGGTTGAAGTGAGGAGAGGGTCTCACGGGACTCCCTCTTTCCTGAGAGTAGGGTAGGTCGATAAAACCTACCCTATACCGCGAATGCGGCGATTACGCGCTCATCCCCATCAGGTCCGCAAAGTTCTGCGTATAGAACCGATCCAGGGTTTCCGCGTCCTGTCCTTCCAGCGAGCGACCGAAACGACCCAGGGGGTCACGGCCACCTTCGGGATGTGGGTAGTCGCTGGAGAACATATAGAGGCGCGGGTCAGAGGCATTGATGATGGCCCCTACATCCTCGAACACAAACGGCGTAAAGCGGACCTGATCGATAATCTGCTGGCTAGGCGTGCGCTGCAAGTCTTTGAGTAAAGGCTCGCTCCGACTCCAGATGCCGGCGACCAGATCGAGACGGTCCAGCATAGACGGCACCCAACCGGCACCGAGTTCGATGACCCCACCGCGCAGTTCTGGAAAGCGTTCCAGCACGCCGTCCAGCACCATAGCGGACAGGAACTGCTCGGGCAGATGATGCAGGCCCATCATGTCTTTACTGCGGATGTTCTCACCGCCGCCGAGCCAGTCCTTGGGGATCGGCCGGCCGTTATCGAGCCAGCCCGGCTCGACTTTGAGCGCGGCCCCGCCCACATGCAGGAGGAACGGCACCTGATGTTCAACAAGGCGGGCCCAGAGGGGATCGAGGTCGGTGTGACCGGGCGAATGTCCGTTGGCTAAGCGATGGGGAATCCATATGGCTTCCAGCCCAAGACTCACCGCATAGTCGAGGTCTGTAATCGACCGTTCCACATCGTCAATGGGGAGCAGACCCACGCCGACCAGACGCTCGTCCGCACAGAATTCCGCCATGGAGCGGTTATGCGCCCGACAGCCGCCATAGGCAATGTCAGGGGCAACATTTGCGTCAAACAACATGGAGGTGCTTAGCGAGGAGAAGACGAATTGTTTGGTAAAGCCCAAACGGTCGAGCGCATCCGTCCGTTCGGACGCGTCAAACGCGCCGAGCGCATCGTAGCCCTTGGGGCCGCTGATCAGGCCGTCGCCCAGGTCTCGCAATTTCTGCGCTTCGTGTTCTGGACGACCGTCGTTGACGTACTGGCTCACATGCTGAGCGAGCACCCCCGCGGCTTCAAAATTAAACGGGGGAAGCTGGTCGGCGACATCACGGTCAGCGTTGGCCGTCAGAAAGTCCGGCAACTCCATAATATGGCTGTCTGCGTCAAAAAATATGCGTCCGGTTGCGTATGCCATCAGGACTCCTTCGTCTGGATTGGATTAGCCAAGACCATTATCAATTTTAGCCAACGGAAGCTAGCGAACCCCAGAGTATTCTGTTTTGCTTTTCTGCCTAATGGAATAGGGTACGCGGCAGACTTGGACATAGATTGTCCTCAGGAGCACATTCATGATTGAAACCGTTTCCCCAGAAAGTGTCGGGCTGAGTAGCATCCGCCTGAACCGTATCCCCGAGCATCTCAAGGGCTATGTCGATGACGGGAGAATTCCTGGTTATCTGGTGCTGGTGGCCCGGCGTGGCCAGCCAGCTTATCTGAATCGTTACGGACTACGCGATGTAGAAGCACATACACCGGTTGAAGAAGACACCATTTTTCGTATCTATTCCATGACCAAGCCCATCACCAGTGTGGCGCTTATGACGCTGTATGAACGAGGATTGTTTCAGCTCGATACCCCGGTGTCAGCCTTCATTCCTGAATTTAAACACTTGGAAGTCTTTGAATCCGGAGATGCTCAGCAGTACCACACCACTCTGGCTGAACGCGAAATAACGATCCGCGATCTGCTGACACATACAGCCGGTTTCACCTACGGCTTTATGAACGTTCATCCGGTTGACGCTCTGTACCGCGCCCAAGGAGTTGAAGGGTCGAGTTCCAAGGGAAGTTTACACGACATGGTGCAAAAGCTCAGTACGCTTCCGCTACTTTTCTCTCCGGGAACGCGCTGGAGTTATAGTGTGGCCACTGACGTGTTGGGATATCTTGTTGAACTGCTGTCAGGGCAGTCGCTCGCTACCTATTTCAGCGATCATATTTGGGAGCCGCTGGGTATGCGGGACACTGCCTTTGCGGTTGCGGATGAAGATGTCCCCCGCTTGGCCGCAAACTATGAGTATGAAAAGGGGGGCTTTCGTCTCATTGATAGCCCAACGAAGAGCAGGTATCGCGGACAGCCGACGTTTCTCTCAGGTGGGGGCGGGCTGGTCTCAACAGCGAGTGACTATCTCAAGTTTTTGCTCATGCTTAGAAATAGAGGCGTATTGAACGGTGAACGCCTCCTTGGCCGTAAGACCGTTGAACTCATGACCGTGAATCACCTGCCGGGCAATGCTGATCTGAGCCGTATGGGCCAGAAGGTGTTCAGTGAGATGCCTTTTGATGGGATTGGGTTCGGTCTGGGTTTTTCCGTCACGCTTGATCCGGTCAAAGCCCAGATTCTTGGCTCATCCGGTGAGTATTCATGGGGCGGGGCCGCCAGCACAACTTTTTGGGTTGATCCAGTGGAAGACTTGATCGTCATCTTTCTCACGCAACTGATGCCGTCCTCTTCGTATCCGATCCGGCGTGAGCTGCGGGTTTTGACGTATCAAGCGGTTGTGGAGTAGATTGGGAAAGCGCAGGAAACGAGACCGCCCGGGGGGAGTGAATGACGCAAACAAGGAGGGACGACATGGATTCACATCAGTATATCGTAGAGCCCTCAACCGTACCGTGGAAAACCTTAGCCCTTGAGGACGGAGGGGAAACCCAGCTTCAAATGTATTTGAAAGGTAGAGACGGTGGACCCGAAGCCATCCGGGCGCAAATCTCGGAAGACTATACGGTGGAGCCGCATTTTCATTATGCGGCGCAATTCCAAGTCCTGCTTGAAGGGTCAATGGCCTTCCCGCTGGTCCGGCTCGATGCGCCGGCCGTGCACTATACGGAACATAACACACCCTACGGTCCGTTCACGGTCAGTGGTGGACACGACATGCTGGTGCTGCATACCAAGCCGGGTGGTTTGGCTATCATGCGCGATAAAAAACGGCGCTGGCAGGCAAACGTGCGTGGACGCGAGCTGACACGCTGCGCCCATGAGGTTGAGTGGCAGCCCATGCCCGGCTGTCCGCACGCGCGACGCAAGCTGCTGATCCCGCCGAGCTTCGGCCCCACTGCGGAACTGGTTGCGTTTTCGGCCGGTGTCGAGTTTACTCCCCCGGTTCCGGAGTATGGTCGGTATGAGGTGGTTTATGCCGGTTCGGCCTCACTTCTCGGCGAGCGACTGGGACCAAAAGCGCTCCGTTTCATTCCAGGTGGGGAACAGGTCGCGCCGTTTACCGCCGGCCCGGAAGGAGCGAGCATGATTTTCGTGAGCTTTGACCAGGATGCCAACTATAGCGATGCGGGTAGTACAGAAGACGCGCTGGACCGCATGGATCAGTAAACGGCAAGAAGGAGAACAAGAACCATGAAAGCAGAAGAACTTCGCACCCTCCAGGCTCCGCTCAAGCATGCTTATAAAGACGCGCCTGAAAAGGCGGTAGTGACGCTGAATGCCGAAGGACGGATCGGCGAGGGCATTACTTGCCGCGTCGAAACGGGTAAGGCATTGGTTGAAGCCGGGCTGCACCCGGCGACTGGTGGGGACGGGCTGGCGGCCTGCTCCGGCGATATGTTGCTGGAGGCGCTCGTGGCGTGTGCTGGCGTGACCCTGCAAGCCGTGTCTACGGCGATCGGGGTGGAGCTGCGCGATGGCAAGGTGATCGCGGAAGGCGACCTGGATTTCAGAGGGACCCTCGGCGTTTCAAAAGAAGCCCCGGTCGGCTTTCGCGATATTCGCCTCCGGTTTGATCTGGACACGGACGCCGATGAGGAACAGTTGGCAACCCTGATTCGTCTGACTGAACGCTACTGCGTTGTCTTCCAGACCATACAGAATAAACCGGACCTCAACGTCTCGTATAGTGTGGTATGAGGGGAGAAGACGGCCAGCCCGCTCACGGTATGGATGCAGTCCGCTATCATGTGGCTCTCCTCACGCTGGTGACCTTTATTCCAGGTATCTTGTTCTGGCCGTTTGCTCACGGTCTGGTCCACAGATGGCGACAACTTGGGCTTGTGATCTCATACTCCGCGCTGGGGGCGGTGTTCATTGTCATCGGCGCTGGCGTCTTTGTGCTGCGGCAGACGCTCCTGGCCGTCGAGTTCGGCCCGTCCGGCTGGTTGGGCTGGCCGGCCTTGCTGTGCTTTGTCGCCGCCGTAGTGGTTGAGGTGCAGTGTCGAAAACATCTGACTCTGCGCACTCTGGTCGGCATTCCCGAACTGTCGCCCACGCCGACCAGTCAGCCGCTCTTGGACCAGGGTATCTACGCGCGGTTGCGACATCCTCGTTATGTTGTCGTGATCCTGAGTGTCTTCGCGCTTGCGCTTTTTACGAACTATCTGGCCGTGTATCTCCTGTGTCTTCTCGCCGGCGTTGTACTGTATGGCATCACGCTGATGGAAGAACGTGAACTGGTCGAACGCTTTGGGGAGGCATACGAGCAGTATCAACGCCGGGTGCCACGTTTTATTCCCAGGATTCCCAAGCGGTAAAGGGAGGACTATGGAAAAGTCGGTTCAATTTCACAGTGAAAGTGTCCCCATGGCGGGCGTCCTTTTTCTGCCCGAGAATAGCCCTTCCGATAGGCCAAGACCCGGCATTGTCATATGTCATGGCTTTACCGCGGTGAAAGAAGTCCTGTTGCCCGATATTGCCCGGCGCGTGGCTCAGGCTGGGTATGTCGTCCTGACGTTTGATTATCGCTTCCTGGGTGCGAGTGGTGGAGAACCACGTCGCCAGATCATCCCTATGCGGCAGATCGAGGATATCCAAAATGCGGTCACGTTCATGCAGCAACAGCCCGAGGTCGCTCCGGACCGGATCGGATTGCTCGGCGTCAGTCTCGGTGGGTCCAACGTCAGTTATGCTGCCGGGGTAGAAGAGCGGGTCAAAGCCACGGTGAGCGTCTGTGGCATCGGCGACTGTGGACGTTGGGTGCGTGATGCCTGTCATTTCTGGGAATGGCAGGCATTACTCCGACGCCTGGAAGACAACCGACGCAAGCGCGTCCTGACCGGGCAGGAGCAGTATGTTCAAGCCAGCGAGATTGTGCCTGAGCCGGAGAGTACAGCCGCCCTGTTTGCACAGATTCTCGACCAGCATCCGCAGTGGAGCCGAGAGATCACGCTGACCTCGGGTGAAGCGTTGATTGCGTATCGACCCGAGTCCGTCGTGCATCAGATATCACCCCGCGCGATACTATGGCTGCACGGCGACGCAGATGAGCGCGTATCCATGGAAGAATCGCAGTCCATGTATGAAAAGGCTGGAGAGCCCAAGAAGATTGTCATTCTGCCCGGTCTTGGCCATAGTGATATTCTCTCTGGCCCTGGGCTTGACCAGAGTCTGCCGCTCATCAAAGAATGGTTTGAAACACATCTCTAACAAGGAAACCGCATGCGTCAGGTCCGGTGGGATATTGTACTCTTCCTCATGCTCGGCTTTTGCTTTGTCCTGGTGTGCCCGGCGCAGGTGTTGTCTCAGGAATGGGGCAAGGTTTTTAATCCGTATACGGGCCAGTGGGAAGACCTGAACCCACCAACTCCTGAGCAGTCAAACCCTCAGCCAGAGAATGCTCCCGTAGAGGCAGCCGTGGCAGTGCCGCCGGAACCGGACTACACGAGTAAGGAAGCGGCTCTGCAAATCCTGCAACACGAAACCGACGAGGCTGCCAAGTGGGTGTATGAACAACCGGACTGCCCGAGCATGCACTATCTCAAATCGCTGACCGGGAGAGATGTGTGCTCAAATCCCTTCGGAGACGATGTTGCGGTCAGTTGCCCGGCTGGAGCGTCGCTCGTCACGGACCACCACCCGGCCGGCAGTGACGCCTGCCGCAGTGAGCGGTCTTTTTAAGGTGTTGTCCGTTACTCTTGCTGCGCACTGGTAGCGGCGGCCGTTCGCAGGGCTTGTAAGGCGCTACGAGAGAAGAGCTTGCCACCAACAACCACTGCCGCAATTTTCTGGGTGTTGGCGATATCCTCCAAGGGATTCGCTTCGAGAAGGATGAGATCGGCAATCTTGCCCACTTCGATGGTGCCAATCTGGTCTTGCTGGTCAAGATACAGAGCCGGATTGCGGGTCGCGGTCTGCAAGGCTTCCATGGGTGTCAGGCCTGCCTCGACTAGGAGGGCCAATTCTTCGTATAAGGATGAGCCGGGGAATACATATGGGGCTGGCGCATCCGTTCCGGCCAAGAAGGGTACACCTGCCCCGTGCGCCGTTTTGATCAAATCAAACAGCGTCCGGAAATACTGCTTGCCCGCTGCAATATCCTCGGCAGAGCGGCCTGCGAGCAAACGCTCTTCCTTCGCCACACGCCAAGCCGCAACCCGCGAGGGGGGAATAGAGTCCAGTCGCGGGTCAGCCGGAAATGTGTTTTCGTCAATATGCGATAAGCCCCGCATCCAGACGATCGTTGGGCACTGCCACATGCGCTTCTGCGCCAAGCGCGCAAACAGCGCTTCTTCTTTCTCTTTACTCCTACACTTCTTTCCTCCTATACTCCAGTGAAAACAACACAAGGAGGACGCAATGGCCCAGACCTTTGAAAAGCAGAGTGTGACAGACGAACTCGCGCAACAGATGGTGGCCGCGGCTGTTGCCAAAGCAAAGGAACTTGGGGTGCCCCAAGTTGTCGCCGTACTGGACGAGAGTGGGCTGCTCAAGGCGTTTTGCCGGATGGATGGAACGCCGTTAGTCAGTATCGAGGTGTCTCAGAACAAAGCCTACACTGCCCTTTTTGGGATGCCGTCGCACGAATTTTTTAACTTTATTAAGGATGATCCGGCGCTCTTGGCAGGGGTGCCGCATATTCCGCGCATTGTGACCTTTGGCGGCGGTTTGCCGATCCAGATTGGGGATAGAGTGGTCGGAGCAATCGGTGTCAGTGGCGGTTCGGTTGAACAAGATATCGAATGTGCCCAAGCCGGCCTCGGCGCGCTTGCGTAGCAGCAGCGGGTGGCAACTCTTGCAATTGCGACGCATTCCGTTGCAGGATGGGGAGACTCGTCAACGTGTTGTACCAATGGCATGAACCGGGTGGCTACGGGGAGGAATGAGATGTAACTGCAACTGGCTCCCATGAGCCAAAGGAGGGTCCATATGGCAGAGTACGATCTGCTTATCAAGAACGGCACGATCATCGACGGATTGCAGGTTCCCCGCTATCGAGGCGACATTGCAATTCGTGACGGCAGGATCGTTGCCATGGGGAATATTCAGGACACGGCCACACGGGTGCTTGATGCGACCGGCATGATCGTCGCGCCAGGGTTTATGGATATCCATACCCATTACGATGCGGCGCTCAGCGGCGGCACGGCCTGGGATCCGTATGCCACCCTCTCCGGCTGGCACGGTGTGACCACGGTCGCGATCGGGAACTGTGGCTTTGGTTTTGCGCCGGTGCGTCCGGAAGACCGCGATCGGGCGATGCGCCGGATGGAGCGCACCGAGTCCATTCCGTTGTCTTGCATGCAGGCCGGCATGCGCTGGGACTGGGAGACCTTCCCCGAGTATCTGGACAGCCTGGACCGGGGCGGACTGGGCATCAATGCCGCTTCCCTCGTACCGTACTCTCCGCTGCGCGCCTGGGTATTGGGCAACGATGCGGCGCGGGACCCGGACTATAAGACCACCCCGGATCAGATTGCGGAGCTGAAACATCTGCTGCGAGAAGGGTTGCAGGCCGGCGGCTTCGGCTTTTCCGCCAGTTTCAGTATGGCGAACCGTGACTATGACGGTGGCTATCTCCCGACCCATGTGGCACCACGTGAAGAGTTTCTCGAAATGGCGTCCGTCATGCGCGAGTTCAACCGGGGCTCTATCGAGTGGACCATGGGCCATGCCCTCCAAGGGCTGGGGATGGACTTCTTATTGGAGTTGGCCAAGACGAGCGGCCGACCGGTGAACTGGAACGCGATTATCCACGACCCATCTTCACCCGATACCTGGCGCGAGCAATTGGCCTGGACCGAGCGGGCGAACAAGGAAGCGCCGGTCCTGCCGGTCAACATCTGCATGCCGATTGAGTTTGAGTTCACGCTGGAAACCATGGGCTTGTTTGACCAGCTCCCGGCCTGGAACGAGGCCACGGTCGGCACTCTGGAAGAGCGCCGTATGAAGCTGGCCGACCCCGGTCGGCGCGCGGCCCTCAAGGCCGATATGGAAAAGGCGCCGACCGTCATGCCGGGCGAGAATCCCGATGGCGAGCAGGGTCAACTGCGGATGTTCCGCTGGGACGAGACTTTTATCGATGATGTCCACCTGGAAAAGAACGCCCATCTCAAGGGCCGTACCGTGGCGGAAATGGCCCAAGAGCAGGGCAAACATCCGATCGACGCGCTGCTCGACCTGTCGGTGGAAGAAGAACTGAAGACCGAGTTTGCCATGCAGGGCTTCATCAATAACGATGAAGAAGCCCTGAGTACCATTCTCAAACACCCGCTCTGCCTGGTCGGAGCCTCGGATGGTGGTGCGCATACCAAGTTCCTGACCCTGGGCCGCTATCCGACCCACTTCCTGACCCACTGGGTGCGCGACAAGCAGATCATGACCCTGGAAGAGGCGCACTGGCGGCTGTCGACCATGGTTGGCTGGGCGATTGGCATCCGGGACCGGGGCTGGCTGCGTGAGGGCATGCCCGCGGACATCGTGGTGTACGACCTGGAAAAGCTGGCCGTGCGACCGATGGAGACGATTAAAGACCTGCCCGACGGCGACTGGCGGCGGGTTCAAAAGGCCGACGGCTATCGGTATTCGATTATCAACGGGCAGATTACGTTTGAAGATGGCAAGTGCAGCGGAGCCCTGCCGGGTAAGATGCTGCGCAGTTATGATATGGCCGCTGGCTAACGTAGAGCGACTCTTATTCGGGTTTCACCGAGGACAAAACGCCGGGTTTCGACCCGGCGTTTTGGTATGCAGTAAGTATTCCGCTGCTGTGTCTCTCAAGGAGGATTGTGGAGCATGACGGATTCGGAACAGCGAGTTATTGACGCACTTGAAGCACTGGGGCTGCCCTTTGAGCGGATAACCATAGATCCGGTCCATGCTGATACGGCCGTGTTTTGCGCTCACTATGGCTATCCGCCGGAAACGTCCGGCAACACGATCGTTGTGGCGTCCAAGAAGGAGCCCAAGAAATTTGTGGCCTGTGTGGTCCTGGCCACCACCCAGCTTGATGTGAACAAGCGGGTGCGCAAGCTTATGGGGGTGTCCAAGGCGTCGTTTGCCTCGGCCGAGGAGATGCACGCGCTGACGGGCATGGAAGTCGGCGGTGTAACGCCGTTCTCACTGCCTGCGGATATGCCCTTATACGTTGATAGTCGGGTGATGGAGCTGGAAACCGTTATCCTGGGTGGTGGTGGGCGCAGTCTCAAGATTGGGATTTCGCCAGAAGTTTTCCATAAGCTGGGGGCTGAGGTTGTCACAGATTTAGGTATTCAACGACCCGTGATAGAGACGAAGGCGTAGGGCTCCATCCGCATCGGGGAGCAAAAGGAGGACAGAATTTCCTAGTTTAAGGTCTTGACGTTGATGCCTTAACAAATCTGGGAGCATCACTGCACCCTATCTTCCGCAATAAGAGGGAAAGAGAAATGAACATACCGACACAAATCGCAACGGTGCTCCTGGGCTTCTTGGCGGGTGCTCTGTTGCTTCTCGCCATGGGGCTGGTGCCCTACTGGCAGGCGCTCGATCCTGCGTCGTTTGTGCCGATTTTTCGTGATAACTCCGCTCACATCGCCAGCTTCATGATGCCGCTTGGGTTTAGTGCGGCGGGCTTAACCTGGTTGGCCTTGGGGTTGGCCATGTGGAAAAAGACCCCGAGCCGAAACTGGCTCATCGCGGCATCTGTCTGCGCGCTTTGTATGCTTGCGACGTTTCCCATCTATTTCAGCAGCGCCAATGCTGCGCTAGCTGAGGGGGCGGTCCCTGTAGCGGAGATATCTAATGCGCTTAGCCAATGGCAAACGGTACATTGGGTCAGAACCATCGCTGCGATTGCGGGTTGTGTCTGTGCCCTAAAGGCGGTTCAGGCAAGCACCCCATAGAGCGACCGCTTTGGGTCGTTTTGAGCCTTCCTGCCAGCCCTTCTGAAGGAGGAAGAGTATGAGTCTTTTTCATATGTATACAGGGGACGACGGACAATCGCATATTGAGGAGCCGGCGTTAAGTGCCCAACCGAGTCAAGAAGCGCCACAAGCAACCCAGGAGATTTTCTTTCGAGAACTCCCGGCCGGGACCGCCATGGATTGGCATAATGCCCCCCGCCGACAGTATGTGATTGTGCTACGGGGCCAGATGGAAATCGGCTTTAAGGACGGATCGGTCCAGCGCTGTAGGCCGGGAGATGCCGTGCTCGCCGCAGACCTGACCGGTAGCGGACATACGACCCGTGTGGTCGGAGACAGTCCTGCTCTCGTCGGGGTGGTGCCGGTGGCTGACTGAATAGAAGGGCGGCTTACCTATCCCAGAAAGAAATGGAATCCAACAGCACCCTCCGCATCTTTGACGGTGCAGTGGCTATTATGACCGGTGGGGCCTCGGGTATCGGGCGTGCGCTGGGCGAGGCGCTGGGCCGACGTGGGGCAAGTGTGGTCTTAGCTGATCGTCAGATTGAGCTGGCCCAAGAGGTCGCGGCTGGCATCCAAGAAAAGGGTGGCAAGGCGTCCGCGGTTGAACTGAACGTTACGGACTTCACTGCGGTAGACCAGTTCGTCCAGGCGACGGCCCAGGCGCAAGGTCGGCTGGATTATATGTTCAACAACGCCGGCATTGCGATTGGGGGTGAGGTACGGGTCTGTCAGATTGAGGACTGGGACAGTGTTCTGAATGTGAATTTGCACGGCGTGGTCAACGGGGTGCAGGCCGCCTATCCGGTTATGCTCAGCCAGGGCTATGGTCATATCGTTAACACCGCTTCCATGGCCGGCCTGCTGCCCATGCCAACGGCTGTCAGCTATGCGACTACAAAACACGCGGTTGTCGGCCTTTCCAAATCGCTCCGGGTCGAAGCCGCGTCCTATGGTGTCCGTGTCAGCGTACTCTGTCCTGGGTTTATTCGGACGCCCATCCTGCACGGTGGGAAATACGGCAAGAACTTGCAGTCCGTACCGCCAGAGGTCCAGGAAGAATTTATACGGAAATATCGACCCATGGAGCCGGCTGTGTTTGCTGAAAAAGTGCTGGACGCACTTGCCCGGAACAAAGCGTTGATTATTGTTCCGGGCTGGTGGAGGCTCTTCTGGTGGTTAAGTCGCCTCTCACCAGCCTTGGAATTTTCTCTCGCCCAACGCGGCTATCGGTCGGCGCGCAAGGCTATGCAGTCTGAGACAGACGCGTAGCGTGGGTGGTGGGCCTAAGTCAGGCGACCTGCTCAGCCCCGTCGGTATGTGTCTCCGACAGCGGACATACCCCGCCTCTTTCTAAGCCGAGCGCGCGAATAAAACGCCCATAGCCTACAAAAGCCGTAATCCGAAACCCGAGGTCTATAATCTCCGGCTCGGTAAAGTGCAGGCGCAGTTCATCAAACAGCTCTGGTGACGCCTGGGTATGATCTCCGGCTAACACGTCGGCATACCGGACGGCAGCCCTTTCGCGCGGGGTGAGAATCGTGCTGTCCTGATAGATTGACAGTTCGCCGATTTGTTCTTCCATCAGACCTTGTTGCTTTGCCAAAGCAACACGCCCGTTGATTCAAAGGGCGCAGTCGTTGCGCTCCGCAACCTTCAAGCGTACCAGCTCAGTCAGCTTCATATCGATGCTGCCGCGGGTCTCAAAGATGAGTGGAAAGTAATAGTTGGCGAAAGACTTGAAGACCTCAGGAGCATGGGCGAATGCCTGCAAGAATGCCGAGCCGCCATACTCCTTATCATAGGTCTGCATGATCTGCTGAACCTCAGGGTCGATATGCTCAAACGGGACCGGGCTGACATGCGCCATAACACTCCCTCCTTGCTCAGCTTGTGTGTACTCCTTCCGGGGGTGAGGAGGCAAGGGGAGATCGTGCTCTATCCCTCTCCTTTCAGAAGGGAGCCTACCTGCTATCCTTATCCCCCTGTGCGTACACTACAGACGGCTGTCATATGAAGGAGGAAAAATGATTACGCTCTACCATGTCCCCGGCGCGCGTTCGACGCGATCTCTGTGGCTGTTGAATGAGCTTGGCGTTGAGTTTGAACTGGTTGAGATGGCCTTTGATCTCAAGGTGCTGCGCGCGCCCGAATATCTCGCTATCCATCCGCTTGGCCGGGTTCCCTGTCTGGTTGACGATGGGCAGACGATTTTTGAGTCGGGCGCGATCGCGCAGTATTTATGCGAAAAATACGACGATGGCAGGCTTGGCCGTAGTCCCAGTCATCCGGAGCGGTATGAATGGTTGCAGTGGATACACTACGCCGAAACCGTCGCCGTTCATGGTGCCAGCCTGGTCCAGCAGTCGGTCTTTATTCCCGAAGAACAACGTTCACCTCTTGTTCAGAAATTGGAATCGCGTCGGTTGGAAAAGGCAGTTGAGGTGTTGGACAACCACCTCAAAGATCGGGACTACTTGCTCGCCAGTGGATTTTCCGCCGCCGATGTGAACGTCGGCTATAGCATCTACCTGGGAGATCAGTTCCTCAGCTTTGACGCGTTCCCTACGGCGATGCAGTATTACGACCGGCTGAGAGAACGCCCAGCCTTTCAGGCCTCGGTTCCAAAAAAGGAAGGATAAAGCAGGGGCGGGCCAGAGCGACCCGACCCTGCGTGTTGGTTTACTACGCGCCCGGAATAATAGACATGACGAAATTGGCAGTGTTCGCACGCGCCTCGCGGGCGGCGGTATACTCCGGAGAATTGAAGAAGTCCTTCGCGACTTCGACCGACTCAAACTCGATAATGAGGGCGAGTGGGGCAACCCATTGGCCCTCGACTGTGTCCGGTGCTCCCCGACCGAGAATCTTACCCTTGTATTTCTGCACGGCAGGGAGAGCAAGTTTTTGGTATTCGGGAAACTTCTCGGGATTCGTAATCTCTGCCTGAACGATCATGTATGCTGACATGTGATATCTCCTGTATTCCGAATTGCTTCACCCTGTATGTCTCAATTCTACAGCGGTGGCAATAGCCGGGCGTCTTGGAAGCGTTTGAAGCACGCCTGGAAATTGTCCTCGGTATCCATGCATTCGTGAAAGCCCGCCTGCCGCAGTTTGATGGTACTCACCAGCATGGGGGGCGGAGACTGATTTCTGCTGCCATAGCCGAAGGTGAAATCCGCCAGAATAAAGGACTGCCCCACAAATTCTTTCAGGCTGGTGGGGGCGCGGAGATCGTACTTCTTGACAATAGCCGCCCACTCGGCCCCACGCTTGGGCATCTCTTCCGCAAGGGAGCATGGCTCCGGTGGGCCCACCTCCATATCCAATGCGTCAGCGATAGCCGGCCACACATTTTGCCACACAAAGATATCGCCGTTTGTGATATTAAAAATTTCGTTTTCTGCGTTTTCTGATGTCCCGGCCCACTCGCACGCTCGGGCAATCATTCCTGCATCAATCGCCTCGACCACAAAGGGTGGGCCGCCGGGGAAGGACAAGGGCAGCCCGGCCTCTTTGCGCAACGCAGCATACACGCCCAGAGCAGGAATGACATTCATATTGCTGCCCAGCGATTGGCCGAGGATGAGCTGTGGTCGCCAGACTGTCCAGTGCCAGTTTTTGCCAGGCTGCCGCTCGCGCAAATAATCTTCCTGCAGAAAGTAGAAGTTCTCGTGTTGATGGCGCGGCCAGCGTTCGCGGGCTGGAACGGGAAAGGGTTCAATATGCACGCCATAGGCTTTTGTGCCCTGGAGTAAGGATACGTGCTGAAGATTCTGGGCGGTGGCTTCGAGTGGAGAGAAGAGATTGTCCAGCATGGCCAGATTGGTTTCCATCTGGTCTTTCTGAAACCAGCCTTCGACCAGACCCGGCTTTTCGTACAGCGCCGCATAAACCAGATGGGTCACGTCCGACATGCGGCCAAAGACTTCCGCACAGCGGGCCGTATCCGTCAGATCGACCGAAATGACCTCGGCGCCTTCGAGTCCGTCAGGGATACGGCGCGAAACCCCAATCACGTCCCAATCGTCCTGCTGCGCGAAGTGCTCGACTGCGGCGTAACCGACCAAACCGGACGCACCCGCCACCAACATCTTTTTCTTGGGCATGGGAAATTCTCCTTCAGAACAGACAAAACCCGGCGGCGAAAACTCAGTGAAAACATTCTGCCAGCCCGACCGCGGCCAGCCAGTCTTGGACGGTCCGGCGTTCTTCTGTGTTGATTTGATTCATAATGCGGTTAACGAGCATGCGCCGGGATAACTCGGGATAGGGGCGGGAGAGGTAGCTGACCTCTTCTGCATAGGTTGTCACAACAAAGGCTTTCGTGCCGCTGGCTTGGGCCTGGGAGTTCGCCAGGATATAGGGCTTATAGGTGGTTGGCATTTCCGAGAGTATCATCTGCGCAAAGGGAGTCGATTGCGGGAACGGCGCCAACTCCCCAGTCCCGTCCCAGCGGTCTGCGTCTCGCTCGCACCACGCGACAATACGGGGATACCGAGCGACGATCTTTTTTGGGGCGGGGTCCATATAGGTGTGCGCCCGCAGGCCGCCCAGGACGATGGTATCGACCGCGCACGGACGGCTGCCTAACAGATAGGGCGTCTGCTGAAGTTGTCGGTCCATGGCATCAAGAATGCGGGTATATTCGGCCTCTGCGGCGCGTTGTTGTTTCTCGGAAGCGGTGCCGGTGGCACGACAGGCCCGTTTCCCCCATTCGGCAATCGGCGCGTTTGCGAGAGCCGCGGCAATGGTTGCCTCGTCTGCGTCCGGCATGGTCGCCCGGGTAATCCGCTCGGCGGCAAAGCGGCTGCTTTCTTCATAATGCCACCGGTAATGGACCATCACCCGCGCCACCCACTCGTCTAAGAATTCTTCAATGATATGCACGAGGACGCCAAGCGGGCCGTGCGGAAACATCGCTCGGGCGGGATACCGATTGTCCAGCAGCATCATCAGGGGCGTCGTATCGCCAATCATCCAGTTCTCGGGCGTGTGTAAGACCGGGACTTGATGGGTGCCTGAACGGTGCTCAATCTCCTGCCGGTTGGTCTGGGTTTTTGGCTTGCGGACAAACGGTGCGCCATAAAAAACCATGGCCGCTTCGAGTTTGCGGGTGAACAGGCTGAGTTCCAGGCCGTAGACGGTATATTGATAGGCCACGCGTTTCCTTTCCTCTGGGGCGGTGTGAAAAGAGGTCTATCATGCGGTCAGACGGAAGTGAATGAGAAAACCGCCGTATTCCGGTACTCGTACCGCGAGCGGAGTTTTTTCTCACCGGCTTTTCTGCCATGTTAGCAGTCGATGAAAGATCACAAAGTACCAGGGAAGCGGAGGGTCGGAGGGCCATTGCCGAGGTTGTTTATCTTCAGCCTGCTGCTCTACTGGCCTGTCCTCGCTCTCGCCGAAGAAACGTCGCGTGAGCAGATTGGGGTCGTGTTGGGACAACCTGTGTATAGAGACCAGCTTACGGCCACAGCGGGTGTCGCGCTCTCAAATGAACTGCACAATCTGTTCAGCCATCCGGTGATGCAGCAGTATCGTGCCGCCCACAGGGATGCGCTTCAACCCACGGAGCGCGAGGTCTCGACGGCGACGGCGCATTTTGATGGCTGGCATAACGAACGCCTCAGGGCCCAGGACCCCCCGCTCAAAGACCGCCGGGCGGAGATTGAACAAGCGCTGGCCAAGCCGGGGCTGGCGGCGGAGGAGAAACAACGGCTTGAGGACGAACGGCAGGCGATTGATAGCCAGTTCAGACCGCCGGGACGACGTTTTGCCGGCTGGATGGTCGCCAACTGGAAACTCCAGCGTCATCTCTACCAGGAATACGGCGGCGGACGGGTCTTATGGCAGCAGGCCGGGCTTGAAGCCTTTGACGCCATGCACGCCTGGCTGAAGCAGCGCGAGAAAGCGGGAGATTTTACTATCTCCGACCCGATTCTGCACGAACAGTTCTACGCCTACTGGACAACGGTGGACCACGGCGCGTCGCTGAGCGACGATCAGCGTTTTATTGAACACGAATTTCTCAATCCGTATTGGTTGCGGCCGTTTATCGGCGATTCGCTGCAGAAGAATCTGGAGGCGGACCAGCGCTGACCAGCGCTTTGCCTACGTTATACCAACACCTCGTTCTGAACGATCTGATCCAGCGTTTGCCGCTTACGGATGAGCACAGGCTCTTGCTCCGGCCCGCGGTACAGCACCTCCGGCGCTTCCGGAAACGAGTTATAGTTTTTGGAGCTCATGCCGGAGCAATACGCGCCCGAGCCTTCAATCACCAGATAATCACCAATAGCGGCGTCGTGGAGCGCGCGGGGTTCCAGCGCTTCGGGGTCGCCGGCCGAGGGCGTGAGGATATCTCCGGATTCACAGCAGTGGCCGGCAACAATGGCGTCTATGGTCGGCCGTTGCTCCTGCTCGGCTGCATCTGGTGCCGGGACAACAACGAGCGGGTGCTGCGCACCATACATGCTGGGACGGAGCACCTCGGTCATGCCGCTGTCGATCTTGAGAAAATCATAGCCGTCTTTCCCGGTGCGGGTCCGGTCCTGGATTGTGGTAATCACGCAGCCAGCATTGGCGACCAGATACGTCCCCGGCTCGACTTCCAGTCGGATTCTTCTGCCTGTGGCTTCCCCAAAAGCCACAAAAGTCTGGACCACAGGCTGGCCGACCTCTCGCAGGTCGGTTGAGGTTTCGTGGCTCATTCGTCCCACCTTATACCCACCGCCGAGGTTGAGCGTGTGCGCATCCGGAAAATGTTCCAACAAGCCAATACTCATACCTGCCACATGCTGCCACACCTCGGGGTCTGAGCCTGAGCCAATATGGGTATGAATGCGGATGACCCTGAGCCTATGCTGTTGCACAATGTCCTGGACCGTTGCTCTGTCTTCGTGCCAGATCCCAAAACTTGCCGCCGGGCCACCCACATTGGTCCGGTTCGTTCCGCCGGAGCCGAGGCCGGGGTTGAAACGGATGCCGAGTTCCTGGCCTGGAAAATGCTCGCCAAAATAGCGTAACTGATCGAGCGAACAGGCGTTGAACGCCACGCCAGCGGTATGCAACGCCTGGAAATTTCGCGGGAGTTCCTGGGCGGTCAAGGCAATCTTCTGGGCGGCAATGCCGGCCCTCATGGCCCGTTCGACCTCAAAGCCGGAGCTGGCGTCAAAATGGAGGCCCAAACGATCAAACAGACGGAGAATAGTGCCGTTGGGCAGGGCCTTCATGGCGTAGCGCGCGGTCAGGCCGAAGGCGTTTGGAAAGCGCAAGACCTCCTGGGCCGCCTGCGTGAGTCGCGCCTCGTCGTAGACATACACCGGTGTCCCGAACTGCTGGGCGATTTTCCGCACTACGCTGTGAGAAAGAAAACGGGTGGTCTCGATGGCTTGTGTTGACATTGTGCTCCTCTGTATAGCGGAACGCGGATAATTGTCGAGGACGGGCAGCCGGCTGGACGAGGAACGTGGCCTTAGCGGCAGACGACGCCGTCGTTGTTGGCGTCGTGCATATAGGGATAGGCCGGATGGCCCCGATGTACCGGGGCGATGCCGTGACGGCGCGCTTCGGCACAGGTGATGCGGCCATTGCTGTTATCGTCGTATCGATCGAGTGCGCTGGCCGGGTGGGTCCTTGGGGGTCTCCGCTCCCTGTCCGACCTGCAGACGACGCCGTCGTTGTTGGCGTCGTGCATATAGGGATAGGCCGGATGACCCCGATGTACCGGGGCGATGCCGTGACGGCGCGCTTCGGCACAGGTGATGCGGCCATTGCCGTTATCGTCGTAGCGTCCGAGTACGCTGGCCGGGCGGGGTCTCCGCCCGAAGCCCCAGAGGCCCAGGCCAGCCTGCTGAGCCTCGCGTTCATAGCGCTGGAAGCGGTCCCTATAGCGGAACGGGAAGCGCTTTATCAGCCTGCCATACCCATGCTGAATAAGAATCTCGTTGACAAAGACGCCGTTCGGCAGATGAACATAGGCCAGAGTGCGCCCGTACTTATCCGTTCTCTGCTGGTCGTATTCAAGACGTACCTGCTCGCCTTCGACGAGGCGCCGCGTGAACGCGCTCGCCTCCTTGCCGAAGGGCGCGTCCCATTCGGGGGCATCGACCCCAATGAGTCGGACTTCCCCAACGCCTCGAACCTGGAGTGAGTCGCCATCAATTACCTTCTCCACGATTTGGGCCTGAGCGGGGGCTGATACGAGACAGGTCAAAACGACCGCTAGGCTGAGCCAGCCGCCGGACGCCGCCTTGTGCTCAGCCCGTGGGTTCGGTATGCCTGTTGATGGAAGAAAAGTGTTTGTGAGCATAGGAGAATGACGAAAAAGGAGGTCGTCGTATGACCCGTCCCCAACCCGTTCGCGTTCACCTGATTGTTGGTGGGTTTCCGCCGGGCTCTCCGGCAGGGCACGATATGGACTATGCCCGGCTACGGATTCTTCAGCTTTTACTACACGAGCAACCCAATGTCACGGCCTCGGTCAGCGGAGACTTTAGCGACATCGACAAATGGCTGCCTGGGTGTCAGTTGCTGGTGACCTATGTCGCCGGCCCTTTCCCCAACGAAGCCCAGAACAGCTTTCTCCGGCAGTGGCTTGAAGACGGCGGGTGTTGGCTGGGGCTGCACGGGACGAGTGGCGGAAAGGCAGCACCGGTGGGCGATGATCGGCGCATACGGAAAATGGTCAAGGCCGACCACCACGCGACCCTGGGTGGTTTCTTTCTGAACCATCCGCCGCTGCGGAAGTTCCAGGTTGATGTGGTCAATCAGCAGCACGTCCTGACCAGAGGCCTGCCCGCCTCGTTTGAAGTCATGGACGAGCTGTATCTGATTGAACTCCAGGAGCCGGAAAACTCGGACATTCTATTGACCACCGAGCTGGCAAAAGACCCGTCCCCTCCAGGGTTCGGCTTTGTGTACGATGAAGACACCGCCTTACAGCCGGACGGAAAAACCCGGGTGCTGGGCTTTACCCGAGCACTGGGCAGGGGAGGGGTCGCCTATATTGCGCTGGGCCACTGCCATTCAACGACCAGCAATATGCAGCCGTTTGTTGATGAGAGTGTCGATGATGACAGAACAACGCCTCGGGTCTTTCGCGGCTCGTGGGACACCCGGCCGTTTGAACAATTGCTCCGCAACGGAATCGAGTGGGGCTGTAGCTACAGTGCCTGATGCCGACGGTCGTGATACCAGCAGCCTTTTCACTTGAGGGAAAAATTGCGCTGATTACCGGTGGGGGACGCGGGCTGGGTCTGGAAATCGGTCTGGCCTTTGGGCGACATGGAGCCCGAGTGCTCGTCAACGGCCGCGGCCGGGACCAGCTTGATCGGGCTTTGGCGGCCATTACCGCCGAGGGCGGTCGAGCCGAGGCGCTGGTATGTGATATTGCCAATGAAGGGGCCGTGTCTGCTGCTTTCCAACACATTCGAGACACCTACGGTCGGCTCGATATTCTGGTGAACAACGTTGGCCGACGCGACCGTCGCAAACTCTTTGAATTCGAGCTGGACGCGGTCCGCCAGATGATCGACGTGAACCTGCTTGCGCCGTTCAATGTGAGCCGAGAAGCGGGCCGCCTGATGACCGAGCAGGGTGGCGGTCGCATTATTAATATCACCTCCATCGCCGGTCCGATTGCCAATAGCGGGGATGCCGCGTATACCGCGACCAAGGGCGGCCTTGAAGCGCTGACGCGGGCTTTGGCGGCTGAACTGGGCCCGTCCGGTATTACCGTCAACGCCATTGCGCCGGGATTTTTTGCCACGGAGACGAACAGCGATCTTGTTGCAGACCGGAAAATTGCCAACCTGCTGAAACGGCGGACTGCGCTCGGACGGTGGGGTGAGCCCGCGGAAATCGCGGGAGCGGCGGTCTTTCTGGCCTCGCCGGCGGCCTCGTATATCACCGGACAGGTGCTGGCAGTTGACGGCGGCTTCCTGGCCCATTTCTGATGGTTGATTTTTTTCCCGCCCGACTGGCATAAAGAGAAGACGAACTCGGGAACTGCGGCCAACCTGTCTGGCAATGGAGGAGGAAGAGCGATGACGCTTCAGATTACGCCATTAAGTGACGCCCTCGGGGCTGAGGTAGCAGGTGTCGACTGGACCCAGCCAGTCAGTAATACGACTGTCTCGGCCATTAAAGACGCCTTTTTGACCTATCACCTGGTGTGTTTGCGATCGGAACCGCTGACGCCGGCGGCCTTTGCCCAAGTCAGCCGGTATTTTGGTGAACCCCAGATTCAACTGTTGCGAAATATGCGGGTTGAGGAAGTTCCGGAAGTTTCGGTCTTTAACAGCACGTATAAAAAAGCGGAGGACAAACCGGCCGACTTGCTCTTCGACCGGCGCTCGGGTTGGCATACGGATGACTCCTATTTTGCGGTGCCGGCAAAAGTGACGCTCTTGCAGGCCCTGGAAATTCCTGAACATGGCGGGGAAACCCGCTTTTGCAATGCGCGCGCGGCCTACGGAGATTTATCCGTAGAGATGAAAGCCCGCCTCGATGGACTGCGGGCCGTTCACAGCTATGACACCATGCGTGCCCCGGCCCGGGCGATGAAGCGCACCAAAGAAGAAGCGGAGGAAACGCCGGATGTCGTACATCCCTTGATTCGCACCCATGATGAGACCGGCCAAAGAGCGATTTATTTTAACTCGAATCGGACTGACCGCATCCTGGAGATGGAACGGGAAGCAAGTGACGCGCTGCTCGATCAAATCCATACCCATATGACACAGCCGCAATATCAGTATCATCATGCCTGGCGGGTCGGAGACGTGCTCATGTGGGATAACCGGAGCGTGACGCACTCGGTCAATATGGACTTTCCTCCGGGCCAACGCCGTATCCATCAGCGTATTCTGCTCCAGGGCTCGGTACCAGCGTAGGGAGACGTGCAACCGCGCTATGCTCTTTCTTTCTGTTTTACTTTTGCCTTGGAGGGTGGGTCCGCCGGACCCACCTTTTTTTTGTGTAGGTATATGGGGTAGGCTGACGCTGCGAAAGGCTGGAGTACAAACTGTATGAAATTTCACGCGATTGCCTATGGTACGGTAGGAACCCGAGAAGAGCTCGAACGCGGCATGGCCGGCAAGCGCCCCGAACTCTACCAGCGCATGCTCAAAGACCTCAAAGAATATGTCACGGTGTGTGATCAAGCTGGCTTTGAAGGCTTCGGACACCCCGAGCATCATCTTCAGATCGAGGGCATGGAAGCCACCGGTAGCCCCGGTTTGCTGAGCATGTTTATTGGCCAGCATTCCACGCGCTTAAAGGTTGATGTGCTGGGCTATGTGCTCAACACCCACAACCCTCTGCGCGTGGCTGAAGATGTGGCCATGATGGATCATATGCTGGAGGGCCGTCTGAACGTCGCCTTCGTGCGTGGCTACCAGGCGCGCTGGGTCCAGAATTACGGCAGCCTGCCCGGCGTCGAAGCCGTCGGGCATTGGAATAAAAAGCAAGCGTCCGATCTCAAAAACCGCAGAGCGTTCGAGGAGTCGGTCGCGGTCATTAAGAAAGCCTGGAGCACCGATACGTTTTCTCATCGTGGCGAGTTCTGGCAGTTTCCGCCGGAAGGCGCAAAAAATCCGCATCCCATGGAAGCGTATACGCAGTTCGGCGCCGGGGTGAAGGACGATATGACTATAGAAGAGATCGGCATCGCGCCGCGTCCCTACCAGAAGCCCCACCCGCCGCTGTATGCCGGCTTTACCCATAATACGGAATCGATTCGCTATTGGGGCCGGGAAGGCGGGAAGCCGATTATCATTCTCCTGCACGAGGAGTTATGTGCCCGCCTGCAAGGTATCTATCGGGAGGAGGCGGAAAAGGCGGGCCGGACGGTCCAACCCGGCACCGAACTGGCCTTAGGGGGCCAGCTCGTCCTCACGGAAAACCCTTCGGAAACGTCGCAAATCATGGCGGATACCCGCTGGTTCTGGGAAAAGTGGGGGATTCCGTTTGGGCTGGGGGTTGCTGAGCCGTTGATCGGGGACCCGGACAGCGTGTCGCGTAAGATCGAGCTGGCCCAGAAGATCGGGACGGACGAAATGTTTTTCCTGCTGGGTGATGGGCTCCTGTCGCGGGATACCATTCTGCGCAGCTTCGAACTCTTTGCCACGAAAGTGATGCCGCGCTTTACCTGAGAGCGAGGAAGAGGAAGCCGGATGCCCCAGCCTGATCGAGCCGGAGAAGCAGACGAATTGCGTTCGGCGTTCCCACGCATTTACGAGATTGCCCGGCAGGTTCCCTACGGACGGGTGGCAACCTATGGCCAAATCGCCCAAGTCATGGGACCGCCAGTGACCGCACGGGACGTTGGGGACGCCATGGCCGCCCTGCGGGACGGACAGCCGGACCCGCCCGTTCCGTGGCAGCGGGTCATTAACGCCCAAGGTAGAGTGAGTACCGGGCAGCGTCAGCAGGCTTTACTTGAGCAGGAGGGCGTGGTCTTTACTGTCAAAGGCGTGACCGACCTTGGACGCTTTGGCTGGCAGGGGCCCGACCCGGATTGGGCCGAAGCGCATGGGTTCCATCCACTAAAAAACGTGAGTGAGGAGAAGCAACAGCTCGATCTGTTCTGAGTATCAAGAGGAAAACGATGAGCACATTCAACGTCGATTTGCTCCGCCAGTCGTCTGACGACGGCCCAGTTACCATGATTAATCTGATCAAGTATCGACCACACTCGCTTGACGGTGACGGAACCGGCCGGGAAGCCTACGCCCGGTACACCAAACCGGTCCAGAAGCTCGTTGAGGCGCGAGGCGGACGGGTGCTGTGGGCCGGGCCGGTAGCGGAGGCAGCCCTGCACGAAGGTGGCGATGTGGACTGGGACTGGGCGATCCTCGTCTATTATCCGAGCCGCGCAGCGTTTATTGATATGGTGGAAAGCAAGGAGTTTTTAGAGGCCAATGAACATCGGCGGAACGGGGTTGAAAAGCACGTCATCATGGCGGCTCGAACCCTGCTGTTGGAAGACCTGCCAGAGCAGTGAGTTGCAGTGTGTAAGACAATCAACCGAAAGACAAGGAGAATAGTATGAGTGAGGTCAAAATACCGGATAATCTGCCAAGCTGGATTGCAGACCATTTGCAGCGCTACCTCGATACGGATGGCGCTGATGGACATATGTGGGACTCCGCGCCGGTTGGCGGCCCAGGGCTTCTCCCGACACTGTTGCTGACCACAACCGGTCGTCGGTCGGGCCAGACAGGCATCATGCCCTTAATTTATGGCGAGGCTGACGGGAATTATATTGTGGTCGCCTCCAAAGGCGGCGCACCCAAGCATCCCGGCTGGTATCTGAATCTGGCTGCCAACGCGGACGTTGAGGTGCAGGTGCTGGCCCGACGTTTTAAGGCCAAAGCACGAACCACCAGCGGAGAAGAGCGGGCCGCGCTGTGGGAAAAAATGGCGGCCCTTTATCCGCCCTATATTGACTATCAGGCTAAGACCGAGCGCGAGATTCCGGTGGTGGTGCTGGAACCGATAACGTAACATATATCGCTATTGGAATGGCTAAGTCCCATGAAGATTGAGAGATTTGGTCACTGTCAATACGTTTTATACGAATAATGAGAGGCCTTAGGAATGCGCTGGGATGAACCCGAGCTTTACAAGGTAGCGAGCGATTTTTTTCGCACGTTTGCTCGGATGGAATACGCCCTCAAGGCAACGGGGTTTTTTGAGGGAGACGAGCAGCAAGTCAAGGCAGACTGGAAGCAATTTGCAAGAGAGGTTCAAGTGGCGCTAGCCGCAGCCAACGAGAAGGTCCGTGAAGCCGTCAACTTTATTCTCAGCGAACCTCCAAAAAAGCAGGTAATCGTTAATGGCTGCTTACAATGGGACAGTACCCCACCCTCTGCTGAAAATGAAGCTGACCGCGTTCTCCTCTACGTACGCCGTGTGAGAAATAATTTATTTCATGGTGGCAAATTCAATGGACACTGGTTTCAGCCGGAGCGGAGCGGTGAGTTGATGAAGGCGAGTCTCATAATTCTCAACTTTTGTCGAGAATCCTGCTCGGATGTCAGTCAGGCGTTTTATGAAGAATCTGCTTAACACTCAGAAAAGAGGGAGGATTCAATGAGTGACGAAATGCGTCGGGTCATGGACGAAGCCGCCATCCGCCGGGTGATTGATCGCTATTGTCATGCGGTCGATCGTGGCAACGCGGATGATGTGGCCGCGCTCTTTCATCCCAACGGGCGGCTAGTGGTCAGCATTGAAGAGAACGATGGCTATAACGGTCGCGCGGCCGTGCGCGAATGGTATGCGAACTACCATAAATACTTCCGGGCGAAACTGACCCACCTCCGTCACAAGATATCCAACATTCAGATTGATCTGAACGGAGACGAGGCGCGGGTGGTGTCCTATATGGACGCCGACCTCATCGCCAAAGACGAAACCACGCCACGCCAGGCAATTGGTCGATACGACGACCGCTTTGTCCGCGATGGCGGGGAATGGTACTTCGCCGAACGCGCGATTGTCGTGTATTACGCCGATGAGCGGCTGGCCGAATTGTTGAGCGCCGATTCGTAGACACTAAAAGGAGGATGGATCGCCGGACCCCTCCTCCTCTTCTCAGAGCCCTCTCAGATCAAGACTCTCCCAAACCATACAAGCGCACGCAGTTCTCTACGACAATCGGTCGGGCCTCATCGGCGGGGACAGTAGCCAGATGTCTCTCCAAGAACTTTCGCGATTCAGGCCAACTGCTGTCGAGGTGGGGAAAGTCTGACGACCACATAATACGGTCCACACCGATGAACTCGCGCAGCATGACACCGGGCAGGTCATCAATAAACGTCAGATAACAGTGCTCGTGCCAATACTCGCTGGGTAAGCGTTTGCATTTGACCATGGGGTCCTTTGCCATGGTGCGGCGATGATAGCCCCAGTCCAGGCGACCCAGAAAATTGGCGGCCCATGACAGTTCGTTCTCCGCGGAAATCAGCTTTAAGCCCGGATGGCGGTCGAACACGCCCTCCAGGATAAACGTGCCAAACGCCCGCGCCATGCGGACCGGCAGGACCGCATAGCCGACCGCCGCGCTTTCTTCGCCCGTCTCATCCCGCGTCCAATTGGTGTTGGCATGCCCGGAGGCAATAATATGGAGACTGAGCGGCATATTGAGTTCGGCCAGCGTCGCCCACAGCGGGTCCCATTGGGCTGCCGAATAGCGTGAGCCGTTGGGCGCATCTTGCGGCAACAGCACCCCCACCAGCCCCTTCTCCTTGGCGCGTCGGCATTCCCGTATGGCCCAGTCCACATCAAAGACCGGTATGACGGCAATGCCGAATAACTCCTGTGGATGGGTGCTGCAAAAATCACTCAGCCAGTCATTATACGCCTGGCAGACGGCCTGCTGCAGGTCCGGGTCGGGGATGCCAAAGGCCCGCATAACGTAATTCGGATACAGCACCTCGGCATCCACCCCGTCCTGACGCATATATTCCACCCGGGCATCTGGGTTCCAATCGTTCGCATCCGTGGCGTAACGCTGATCACCTGCTGCGGCCGCGGCGTAGGCTTTCTCTTTGTTCTTTGCCACCGCACCCATCGGACGTTTTGCGATATGCGACGGCATGCCCTCGCACATCCAGATATCTCCTGTGGGTTCCGACACGATACGCGGCCCCCGGCCTTTATAGGCGTGGGGCAGATAGCGTTGCCACAGGTCAGGGGGTTCGATGGCGTGCGAGTCAGCCGATATGACGCGATACTGTTTCATCGTCCATTCCTTCCTTTGTCCGGAAGACTGAGGATTCTTGATCAATTTAGGGTCACTCTAGCCTATTGCAGTATAGCTATGTCAAGCGTCCGGCCCAGGCGGGGCCGGGTGAGCTTGCAAAGGGTGCTGGAAGTTTCTATCTTCCTATAAAGAAGAGAAGGGAAGCAGATATGCCGATATTCGAACGTGGCGAGACCAAATTGTATTACGAAGAGCAGGGCGCGGGATTTCCGCTCTTACTCATCGCGCCGGGAGGGATGCGCTCCTCCGTGCCTTTTTGGCAGCAGACCCCCTGGAATCCCATTGAGCAGCTTGCGCCCAGCTATCGCGTGATCGCCATGGACCAGCGCAACGCCGGCCAATCAACCGCTCCGATCAGTGCCGTGGATAGCTGGCAGACCTACACGGAAGACCAGTTGGCGTTGATGGATCATTTGGGAGTTGAGTCCTTCCATGTGGCCGGTATGTGCATTGGCGGACCCTACTGCATGGGTCTCATCCAGGCCGCGCCGCAGCGGGTGGCGTCGGCCATTCTCTTTCAGACGATTGGGCTGTCCGATAACCGCCAGGCGTTTTTCGACATGTTTGACGGTTGGGCCGCCGAGCTGAAACCTGAGCGGCCTGACGTGAGCGACGAGGCCTGGGAGTCGTTCAAGACAAATATGTACAGCGGCGACTTTCTCTTCAACGTCTCGAAAGAATTTGTCTCACAGTGTCAGACGCCGCTCTTAGTCCTCTTGGGAGACGACCTCTATCATCCGCAAGAGACCTCCCGGGAGATTGTCGCGCTCGCCCCCAACGCCACGCTGGTTGAGCACTGGAAAGAGCCGGCGCATCACCCGGCTGCCAAGCAGGCGGTCGAGCGTTTTCTGGCCGAGCATACACCGAGGTAATGCGGTGCGCCGCCTGCCTTTTGCAGGCGGAAAGGACTGAAGCTAACTCGCTCCGTGCCGCGGTGGAGGCACACCGTTCAGCCAGTAGTTCCCAATGGCGTGATATTTCCAGCGCACGGGATCGTGCAAGGTATGGGTGCGGGCGTTGCGCCAGTGCCGGTCCAGATTGTACTCCTCCAGCGTCGAGCGGGTGCCGGCCAACTCAAACAACTTGTTTGTGGTCAGCACAGAGACTTCCGTGGCCATGGCTTTTGCCTCAGCCACGGCAATCGAGGCTTGAGAGACGTTCTCCTCGGTTGGTGAGGCAACCGCCGCGTCCACAAAACGGCCCGCCCGTTCGAGCAGAGCGTCCGAGGCGTGCACCCGGACTTCAAGCTCGCCAATCTGATAAATCGTGTACGGGTCTTCGTAGCCGTGCTCCTGGCCGCTATCGATCCACGGCCGCGTATACTGACGGACAAAGGCGATCGTCTCGGCCAGGGCTGCACGAGCGATACCGGCATCGACTGCGGTATGAAAAATTTGAGCAACGGCGCCCATCGGGGTGGGCCGATCAAACGCCGCCTGATGGTCGATAACATGAAAAGGCTCGACCGCAACATTCTCGAACACCGCGGTCCCGCTGGCTGTGGTCCGCTGGCCGAAGCCTGACCAGTCGTCGATGATGGTGACCCCCGGCGCATCACGCCTGACAAAGACGATGGCAATCCGCCCCTGATCGTCCTTGGCGACAGCCGGCACCCAGTGGGCAAACACCGCACCCGTGGAATAGAACTTTCTGCCGTTCAGGAAGAATCTGTCGCCGGAGGCCGTGAGGCGCGTCTGAAAGTCAAAGACGGTTTTTGTGCCACGCTCGACGAAGGCATTCCCAAAGCGGTCGCCCTCCAACACCCGTTTGAAAAGGAACTCCTTTTGCTCCTCGGTCCCATCCAGTCGGACGGCTTCGATCATATAGTAATGGTTCTGGGGAATCTGGCCTAAAGACGAATCTGCGGCCGATATGACGGCCGTGACTTCGGCCGCGGTCGAGAACGACACCCCTGCCCCGCCGTATGCTTTTGGAATAGTGATACCCCATAAGCCGCTCTGCGAGAATTCGTCCAGTTCTTTACGCGGTAGGCGGCGCTCGCGGTCGCGCTCGGCCGAACCCTGCTGAAAGCGCTCGGCGAGACGCTGGGCAACGGCCAGGGCTTCCTGATCGTCACGAATAATGTGGGCAGGGGCCTCCACTCGCGCCATTGGCGCGGCGATTCGAATATCTTGATCCGGTGGAGCGGTGGCTTGCGAGGAGGCCTGGCTCATATATTCTCCTTGGCCTGTTCTTCTATATCCACGCATGGCGCGGCGGCTTGATATTATTCAGATAGTAATTGCCGATTGCCTGAAACTTCCACCGGATGGGATCGTGCAGCGTATGGGTGCGGGCATTTCGCCAGTGGCGATCCAGGTTGTACTCTTCGAGTGTGGAGCGAGTGCCGGCGAGTTCAAACAATTTATTGGTCGCCTGAATGGCGATTTCCGTAGTCAGCACCTTTGCTTCGGCCACGGCAACCGAGGCTGCGGCGACGCTGTCTTCGTTCGGGCTGGCAATGGCGGCATCGATCGCCCGGCCGGAACGCTCCAAGAGGGCCTCGGCCGCGTGCAGGCGCATTTTGAGGTCTCCTATTTGGGCGATGGAGTACATATCCTCATAGCCGTGCTCCTGACCGCTATCGATCCACGGCCGGGTATAGCTGCGGACAAAGTGAATGGTTTCATCAATCGCGGCTTGGGCGATGCCGAGATCGATGCCGGCATGAATAATCTGGGCGACTGGTCCGTTGGCGGTTGGGACATCGTAGGCGAGATGGGCTGGAATGACATGGCTGGCCGGCACAAATGCATCCTCCAGCAGAACCGTCCCGCTGGCCGTGGTACGTTGGCCGAAACTCGACCAGTCGTCAATAATGCGGATTCCCCGATTGTCGCGCTCAACAAAGGCGATTAGGGTTTTCTCGCGCTCATCTGTCGCGGAGACCGGCACCAGATGGGAGAGCAGAGCGCCGCTGGAGTAAAATTTCTGTCCGTTGACCACATAGCCATCTCCCTGGAAACGGATCTGTGTTTCGAAATGACCGGCGGTTTTACTCCCTCGTTCGGAAAAGGCGTTACCAAGGCGTAGACCCTTCAGGACCTCGCGAAAGAAAAAACGCTTCTGCTCTTCGCTGGCGGACAGCCGGATCATATCGAGGACGGCGAGGTGGTTTTGCGGGATTTGCCCGAGCGAGGGATCGGCCGCGGAGATAATTGTAATCACTTCGCCCACCGTGGCATACGAGACCTCGGCGCCGCCATAGGCTTTGGGCACGGTCATGCCCCACAAGCCGCTCTGCGAGAATGCGTCCAGTTCGGCAAGCGGCAGCCGACGTTCCCGGTCACGCAGCGCCGCCTCCTGTGCAAAGCTTTCTGCCAAACGGTGGGCGATCTCGACCGCTTCCTGATCGTTCCGAATAATATGGGCGGGGGTGGTTGGACGCGGCGGGCCGAATGCCTCCAGGTCCTTGAGCCGAGACGCCCCGTTCGCTTCTGATGGGTCGGTTGGTCTTTCACGGTCTTCCCTGTTCATCGTCACGATAACTCCTTATACCTGGCTCTGAAAGAGAGCCCCGTAATCTATCGCTCCCCCTGATGAGCGTCAACGCGCTTCGCTGGTGCGCGGCTTGACTTTAACGGGGCGGGGTGGCACCACAGCGCCAGGGCCGAAAGCCGGCCGAAGACCCATACCGTCCTTGATGACCTGCGTCAGAGTATGCAAGAACTCGCACATTATCGCAGACAATTTTTTCGACCGCCTGACGAAAGGTGATCCTTTTTCATCACAGCTTTTGCCAAGACGTTGCAATAGGGGGCGCCAGTCGCGAGATGGCCATCAAACAGCCGTCCGGTCGTCATAGCCGGCTCGTGTATCGCGTGACCAATCATCGCGTCAAGGAGAAAAAGAGACTATGGAACAACACGTACGTATCGGTATTGTCACCGTGTCAGACCGCGCCAGTCGCGGTGAATACGAAGACAAAGGTGGTCCCGCCATTCACACGTGGCTCAGTAGCGCGCTGCAGACGCCCTGGGAAGCAGTTGCTCGACTGGTTCCCGATGAACAGCTAGAGATTGAAGCGACGCTTCGGGCGCTCTGCGATCAGGAACGCTGCTGTCTGGTTGTCACCACCGGCGGTACTGGTCCTGCTCCGCGTGACATCACTCCCGACGCTACCACCAATGTGTGCACCCGTATCCTTGATGGCTTTGCCGAACTGATGCGGACTGAGTCCCTCAAAGTTACTCCAACCGCCATTCTCTCCCGACAGATTGCCGGTGTGCGTGGTAATACGCTCATTGTGAACCTTCCCGGAAATCCGCCAGCCATTGCCGATTGTTTGGCTGCCGTCTTCCCTGCTATCCCCTATTGCATCGACCTCATCGGCGGCCCCTATTTGGAAACCCATGAATCCGTCGTCAGAGCCCATCGTCCGAAGCACGCCCAACGGCCTGGCGGGGCATGAGAGCGAAATTCGTCTACCACACTCCACTCACAAGGAGAAACAATGATACTGTCCGATCAAGACCTGCGTCTTCGTCTGGCCCGCGGTGAGCTTATTGTCACTCCACTCGATGACCCTGAGGTCCAAATTCAACCAGCAAGCATTGACCTGCGACTCGGCGATACGTTCGTGAGTTATCGGTTTCCGCATATTCCTTGTGTGGACCCATATGACCCCGGAACCGTCGACCAGTACACTGAAACGATTACGATAGCCCCAGGAGATGCGTTCATTCTCCAGCCAGGAGAATTCGCGCTGGGAGCAACGCTTGAGCGCGTTCGTATTCCCGCCGATCTGGTCGCGCGCGTCGAGGGGCATAGTAGCATTGGCCGTCTTGCCATCGTCGTTCACGCCACGGCAGGTTTTATTGATCCGGGGTTTGAGGGACAAATCACCTTGGAACTGAGCAATCTTGGCCGTGTGGCGGTCAAGTTATACCCTGGGATGCGGATCAGCCAGATCGTACTCCAGCAACTCACCAGTACTGCCTCTCGTCCTTATGGACCTGAACGTGGGAGCAAATATTGGGGTCAGAGTGGACCGGTGACCAGCCGCATCGCTCAGGAGTCTTCCTGGCACTAACGGCGCATCTTGAGCACCGCTCTCGCGCATACGTCGCTCGTGTGTTCAATCGCGCGGACGGATCACGCTTCACGAGCGGCTGGACAGCAGTGGACCGCGACCCAGTCGCTCTATTTGCAATATAATTGCATCCATTTTATAGTCCGGTCCCGCCCTAAGAAATTTACACGATAGTAAGGAGGACGAAATGGGTAACTTGGAAGGAAAAGTGGCGATTGTCACGGGAGCAGCACGTGGCCTCGGTGCCGCCTACTGTGTGGCGCTCGCCCATGAAGGAGCTGCAGTGATGGCCACAGATATACGCGAGTGCGCCGAGACAGTGGGCGACGTTGTAGCTGCTGGTGGACGCGCGATAGGAACAACTGCCGATGTCGCTAACGCGAACAGCGCCAAAGCTATCGCTGATGCAACGCTCGATGCCTATGGACGCATCGATATTCTCGTCAACAATGCCGCAATGTATGGCAATCTTCATGCGGGAAGGTTTCATACGCTTGACGAAGCCGAGTGGGATGCGTGTATGGCGGTTAACGTGAAAGGATTATGGCAGTGTTGCAAGGCTGTGGTCCCAACCATGCAACAGCAAGGAGGCGGTAGTATTATCAATATTAGTTCGCTCGCGGCCGTCTATGGGATCGCCAACGCCTTGCACTACGCGACGTCGAAAGGCGCAGTCATCGGCTTCACCCGTGCGCTCGCGCGTGAACTGGGGCGGGACAACATTCGTGTCAATGCGATTGCGCCCACCATGGTTGATACGCCAGGAACGAGTGAGATGATGAAGGAAAATCGCGACCGTTTTGCCGAAGCCGTCAAGCGTAATCAGACCTTGCGGAAGACCCTCGAAACCGAGGATCTGGTGGGCACCGTTCTGTACCTCGCCAGTGATATGAGTAAATTTGTCACCGGGCAAACGATCATGGTCGATGGCGGCACGGTATACTTGTAACTCCCTTAACGAGCGCACTTTGGCCCATAAAACGCCGCTTCATCGGGTACCTCCTGATACGTAGGCCACTCCGTTGCATCGCGTTCCGCACCATCTCTTCGGTATAATGACAGCTAAAAATTCCTCCTCGAAAAGAAGGGGCCAGAATGCCATTTACTACTGTCCGTGACATGCGCATGTATTACGAGATCCGCGGGACCGGACCGCGCCTGCTCTACATCAGCGGAACGGGTGGGGATCTGCGGCGTTCGCCGAATGCGTTTGATTCTCCGCTTACAGAACATTTTGAGGTCCTGGCCTATGACCAGCGTGGCTTGGGTCAAACGGATAAACCTGACACTGCCTACACCATGGCGGACTATGCGGCTGATGCGGATGGTCTGCTCCAGGCGGTCGGGTGGGATGAGTGCCTGGTTATGGGCATCTCTTTCGGTGGCATGGTCGCGCAGGAATTTGCATTGCGGTATCCGAGCCGCGTCAAGCGGTTGGTCCTTGGCTGTACAAGTAGCGGCGGGGAGGGAGGAGCTTCATATCCGTTGCATGAACTTGCTTCACTCTCCGCGGAGGAGTGGGCCAAACGAGTGGTCGAGTTGAGCGATGAGCGCCGCGATGCTGCTTGGCAAGCAGCTAACGCCCAGGAGTTTCAGACTTTGATGGATGAGATGCTCGCCATTCGGACGATGGGGGTGGACGAACCTGGCAAGATTATTGGTGCGCGGCGCCAGATCGAAGCGCGACAAGAGCACGATACATATGAACGTTTGTCTCAGCTCAACATGCCGACTCTCGTCTGCGGTGGGCGGTATGATGGGATAGCGCCGGTGGATAATCAGGAAGCATTACTCCGCCAGATTCCCACCGCCCAAATGTCGCTGTTTGAAGGCGGCCATCTATTCTTTATGCAGGACCCCAAAGCATTTGAGGAAATTATCGCCTTCTTTAAAGATGAAGCCATGCTCTGATCTCTCCCGTCTAGAACTTGTTATTGAGGGAGACAATCAAGCCAGCGGGAACCCTACTATGACCACAACAAATCCTGTTGAAGATCATTATGGCGTTGGTGGAATCCTGGATTCTATCCTCAAGGCCCTGACCGACATGGGCAAAGACGTACACCAACTTACACCCATCGATCTTGCCCCTGTGGATGAATTTCATATTCGGGGCCGCGATGCCACCATCGAGTTAGCACGCCGCGCCAGCTTAACAGCTAGAATGCACATACTTGATGTAGGGTGTGGGCTGGGTGGTTCCGCCAGATATTTGGCCACAGAGTATCAGTGCCATGTGACCGGGGTTGACCTCACACAGGAATATATTGATGTTGCGACTGCTCTTGCGAAACTGGTTGGCTTACAAGAGGCTGTAAGATTCCGCCAGGCCAATGCGCTGGAACTCCCATTCAACGATCAGGCTTTTGATATTGTCTGGACCGAGCACGTCCAGATGAATATTGCGGACAAACATGGCTTTTATTCTGAGATCGCGCGGGTCCTCAAACCGGGAGGACGCTTAGTCTTTCATGACATTTTTCAGGGAACAGGAGGAGAGCCCCACTATCCAGTGCCGTGGGCGGAAGAACGTTCCATCAGCACGCTCGCTCCTATAGCGAATATGAAGGACATTCTGGAAGGGGCCGGCCTGCCTGTCCTGGATTGGGCGGATAGGAGTGATCATTCAATAGAATGGTTCCAGAACATGGTCGAGAAGATGCAGAATGCCGGCCCGCCATCGCTTGGGCTTCACCTGCTGACTGGCAAAACCGCAAAAGAGAAGTTTGCCAACGTTCTGCGCAATCTCAAGGAGAAGCGGATTGTCGTATTTCAGGGTGTGACGGGTAGTCGAGCTGAGCGACCTGCGACGGGACGCGGCCTGGCAGGCAGCTAACGGTCAGGAGTCCCAAACCCTAATCGATGAGATGTTGGCCATCCGCGCAGGGAGTGCGGCCGAGTCTGGTGCAGCCATTGGGGCGCGCCGCCAAATCGAGGCACACCAAAAACACGATACCTACAGCCGTTTGCCTCAGATCGGGATGCCGGTGCTGATCTGCGGGGGGCGGTATGACGGGGTCGCCCCGGTCGCCAATCAGGAAGCGCTGCACCGCCAGATTGCGACTTCCCGGATGGCCCTCTTTGAAGGCGGCCACCTCTTCTTTGCGCAGGACCCCCGAGCGTTTGAGGACATTATCGTTTTCCTGAATGACGGTAATGTCCTCAAGGGAGCGGAGGCTTGACACGGGTTACGGTGGAACGCTTCTTTTTTTCAACCAGGACTGCCATATCTTCAGCTGCCTTGGCGACCGTAGCCGTCCGGGTGCACATATCGGTTTTCAAACCGCCCTGCGGACTGCGGTAGGCATACACGAAGTATTCTTTTCCGGTCTGAAACGGTATCCCGCACTGTTCCTGTGAGGCGAGCGTTTCGAGAATCAGTGGAGATTCATCGGCCGCCTTAATCGGGGTTGTGACCTCCAGCGTCACCCGTATGGTCTCAAACTCGTACATTTGCTCCGAGCCCATCATCTGCTTGAAGGTGCCATACAACCAGCCATCCGCTTCTATCGTTTCCACGTCGGTCGCTTTGCCGACAAAGACGATGTCTGACTTTTCCATCCCGAAATTCGGCGACGGAGGTGGAAGACAGCGACACGCCAGAGTAACCGCAGGAAGCAGCCAAGAGAGGGCTATGCCTGCAACGAGTATGGGTAGCATCCTTCTTGAAATAGACATCAGACTCTCCTCCTACCGGGGTTCAGGATGAAGACAAACAAAAGGGCCAAGGAAGATTCCCTGACCCTTTCCGCTTCGCACAAATCAGCGACGCTGACTAGTCCACATCCATCCGGTACGCCTTGATCGCATTCTCAAACACGATCTTGCGGGTGATCTCCTCCGGCACGCCGTTGAAGTCCTTCTTGATCCACTGCCGGGATTCCGGCCAGGTCGAGTCGGTATGCGGGAAGTCGGACGCCCACATATAATTGTCCTCGCCAAAGATCTTATAGGTCGCCGGACCGACCGGGTCGTCCTGGAAGGTCGCCCAGACCTGCCGCCGGACATATTCGCTCGGCTTCATCGGCAGGGGCTCTTTTTCCATGGCGTGAAATTTATCGTAGGCATGGTCCATACGATACATGAAGTGTGGGAACCAGCCCGTGTCATTTTCGGCGGACACGATCTTGAGTTCGGGGAAACGCTCCAACACGCCACCAAATACGATCGTCGACAGGGAACGCTGCACCTCGTGGATCACATTCATATAGAACAGGCTGATCTGCGAAAAATCGACCTTGCTCTCTTTACTCTTGCCGGTAATCACGTGGAGTGAGAGTGGCATGTGGAGTTCCGCGGCGGCCTGCCAAAAGGGATCGTACTCGCGACTGCTATACGGCTTGTCCTCCGGCGGCGAACCCCAGATCATGGCGCCGCGCATCCCCTGCTTATGCGTTCGTTCCAGCTCTTTGACGCCCGCGTCAATATCTTCGAGAGAGATCAGGCTGATGCCGTACAGGCGTTTGGGACTATGCGAACAGAACTCCGCCACCCAGTCGTTATAGGCCCCGAAGCAGGCCCGTTGCAGGTCGGCATTCGGCAGCCCGAAGAGCGGCATCCCAAGCGTGGTGTAGAGCACCTCGGCTTCGACCCCGTCGATCTCCTGATCTTTGATGCGTTCGACCGGGTCCCAGCCGCTCGGACGGGCAGCTTCGTAGCCTTTGCTCATATGGTCTTTCAATTCTTCTCCGGACCGTCCGGCCCCGAACCCACCGGCGACGGGAAAGGGGTCGATGCCATCCGCCACAAAGATAAAGCCCGGATTCTTCGGGTTTTCGACCACTTTCGGCGCTTGGTCACGGAATTTATTGTCCAAACGTTGCTGCCACAGATCAGCCGGCTCCATCATATGCGAGTCTGCCGATATCACGCGTAACTTTGCCATAGTACCCTCCTCTTCACAGGAAGCGTTGCTTCCTGATGATGGTGCATTTACGAATGCCCCATCTGTGGCATACTCCGAAGCAATCTGTCAAGCGATAGGGCCGGATACGTTGAGTGAGCGTTCAGTTTTTCATTCCCTTGCCTGGGCTGAGGCGAGGAGTGGTCCGCGTTGCCCCAGCAGGATGGCCCAGTATAATGAAACCGGAGAACAGAGAGAAGGCGAGGTCCATGCCCCCGAAAGTCTATATCGACGGTCATGTTGGCACGACCGGACTGCGTATCCGGGAATGGCTGGCAGGACGAAATGACATCGAGTTGTTGACCCTAGCCGAAGCGCGGCGCAAGAGTGATGCCGCGCGGCGGGCGGTGCTGGCTGAAGCTGATGTGGCTATTCTCTGTCTGCCCGATGCCGCGTCACGCGAGGCGGCGGAGTGGGTCGCGTACACGGACACACGGCTGATTGACGCGAGTACGGCGCATCGAGTCGAGGACGGCTGGGTGTATGGTCTGCCGGAACTCCAGCCCGACCAACGCGAGGCCATTCGGCAGGCAAAATATGTTGCCAATCCCGGCTGCTATCCTTCGGCTTTTCTGCTGTTGGTCCGGCCCCTGCTTGAGGCTGGCCTGATCGCGAAACACACGCCGATTTCGATTCATGCGCTGTCCGGCTATTCGGGCGGCGGACGGCCGCTAATTGAAAAATGGGAGGACGCTGAGCGGGGCTTGGGCTCATTAGTGTACGAAGCGCCCTACGCCCTGGAGCGGGTGCATAAGCACGTTCCGGAAATGACAAAGTACAGTCTGCTCAACAATGCGCCCCACTTCGTACCGGCGGTTGGTCCGTTCCGGTGTGGTATGCGAGTCCAGGTGCCGATTCATACCGGTCTGCTGCAACGTGGAGCGGGCAATACGATCCGGGAAGTCTTATGGGAGCGCTATCGGCATGAGCCGTTTGTGAGGGTGCTGTCCAACGAGCAGCAAACCAACGAACGCAGCTTCGACCCGCAGGCCTGTAATGACACCAATCGCATGGACATTCACATTGCGCCCCATCCCGCCGGTCATGTCCTGCTGATTGCGATTCTCGATAATCTGGGGAAGGGTGCCTGCGGTGTGGCCATCCAGAATTTAAACCTGATGTTAGGGCTACCCGAGACATCTGGGCTGACGGCGTAGGAGAACCTCCCTCCAAAGCTGATTAAAGCCTGAACGCATTTTGCGTCCACGCCCTCGAAAAAGAACTCAATCGCTGACGTTTTCCTCCAGACCGGCCTGCCGAAATGCGGCCAGGATACGGTCGAGGTTGGCGGGGTCTTTGTACGGAAGCGCCTGGGTCATGGTTGTGAACGAGAAGTCGGGGCTGAGGCGGAGAATCTCCGTTGCCAGCGCCCGGGCTTCTTCAAAACGGCCCAAATCAACCGAGGCCAGGAGCAGATTATAATAGGCCGGTAGAAAATCCGGGTTGTGGGCGAGCGCGCGCTTTAAGACGGCTATGGACTCTTCGGTCTGACCGAGTACGCGGTAGGTATGTCCCAGGAAGTGCAGATAGATAAACGGATAGCGGGGGTTGAGGCGGATGGCTTGTTGGATGAGTCGCAGGGCCTCCTCCGGCCGCCCGACGAAAGTCAGCGCGCTCCCGAACCAGGCATAATTATCCGCATCGTTCGGGCCGAGGGCAACCGCCCGCTCAAGCTCGCTAATCGCCCGCTCATACTGCTTCTCGAACAGATAGATATAGCCCAATAACCGATGGGCGACGGGCAACGAGTCGTCCAGGGCCACGGCCTGCTGTACGAGCGCATGCGCGCGCTGTGAGACCTGGGGGTCTTGCTCCCACTGCATGATAAAGCCGAAGAAATCTGCCCAGCCCAGCCAGGCATAGGCCGCGGCATACTGCGCGTCCAGGGCGATGGCCTGCTCAAACAGGTGTCGGGCCTGGACCAGTGATTCCTGCGTTGTGCGCCAGAGATAGCTTTCCCCGCGCAAGACGAAATCGTAGGCTTGGAGGTTGTCGGTCGATTTTTGGGCCAAACGGGTCTGCTCGTCCGCGGTCAGGGTGATGTGGAGAGCTTGGACAATTTGCTGCGTGACCTGATCCTGAAGAGCAAAAATGTCCTGCATTTCGCCGTCATAGCGCTCCGCCCAGACATGACCGCCGGTGGTGGCGTCTAATAACTGGACATTGATACGAACCCGGTCATTAGCCCGGCGTACACTCCCTTCCAAAACGTAGCGGACGCCCAAGTCGTGCCCGACCTGCTCAACATCGACCGCTCGGCCCTTGTAGGTAAACGAAGAATTGCGGGCGATGACAAACAGGCCCGAGATTTTTGAGAGGTCGGTAATAATGTCTTCGGTGATACCGTCGCTGAAATACTCCTGCTCCGGTTCGCCGCTCATATTCGTAAAGGGCAGTACGGCAATCGAGGGTTTGTCGGGCAGCGGTAGGCGAGGCGGATTCCAGAAGGCCGGCGAGGATAAGAGCGGGTACCAGTCTTTGAGGGCAAAAGCACCAATACCAAGAATCACGAGGACGACCAGGCCGAGGGTGATCAGCGACCCGGGCCCTGGGGGTTTTGGTTCCAAGGGGCGAAGAGCGCTGTCGAGTGCGGGTGGCACGAGATCGGCAGCCTCCCAACGCACTTGATAGACCTGAATGGGCTTGGCGATATTCTTGACCCGCTGCTCGCCCTGATAGGTGAACACCAAGTCGAGCTTGTTTGCTATCTGTTCATGCACCGCGCCCGAGATACAGATGCCTCCCCCCTCAGCCAGACTTTCCAAACGGGCCGCGATGTTGACCCCATCCCCGTAAATGCGCTCATCTTCAACCACCACATCGCCGACATTAATGCCCATGCGATAGTGCATCTGTCGGTCTACCGGAAGCTCGGCGTTTCGTATGGCAAGCGCTGTCTGGACCTCAACCGCGCATTGCACTGCGTCAACCACGCTCGAAAACTCGGCCAGGAGATTGTCGCCGGGAGAGTCGACCACCCGGCCGGCGTGCTGCTGAATAGTCTGGGCCATCATCTCCCGATACGCGGTCAGCGTCCGAATCGTGGCGACTTCATCATCGCCCATGAGGCGGCTATAGCCTTGAACATCGGCGCTTAGGATGGCGGCGAGTTTGCGCCTGACGGCGGACGGGTCTCTCTCTGACATAAGCGGTGGTCGCGTTCCGGGGTGAACTGCTCGTGCTGAACTGGCAAAAGCCCTTGCCAAGGGATAGCATAGCCGCAGCCACGACTGAAGGCAGCAAGGGGAACAGCATGGCAACCTATCTGATTGTTGGAGCCGACCGAGGTATTGCGAACGCGCTGTGTCTGCGATTATGCGAGCGTGGGGAGAAGGTGATTGCCGCCTGTTTGGGCGACGCGCCTGTATTGGCCACAAAGGGCGCGCGCGTCGAGACGGGCGTCGATGTGACATCCGACTCGGCGGTCCAGGCCCTGGCCCAGCGCCTGATCGGCACGCATGTGGACGTGCTTATTCATGTGGCTGGGATTTATCTGGACGATGGCCTTGAGGCCTTACCGATGGCCGATGTGCAACGCCAGATTGAGGTGAACGCGCTGGGACCGTTGCGCGTTGTCCACGCCCTCCAGTCCTGCCTCGACCATGGCTCAAAAATAGGCATCGTGACCAGCCGGATGGGCTCCATCTCCGACAATACCTCGGGCCGGCTGTACGGCTATCGGATGTCCAAAGCCGCGGCCAATATGTTGGGCGTGTCACTGGCCCAGGACCTCAAAGAGCGCGGAATCGCGGTGGCCTTGCTCCATCCCGGCATGGTCAATACCCAACTGGTGCCCAATCTGCCCGAGCAGATGCGCAGTCAACTGATTGAACCCGAGGCGGCGGCGCGTGGACTGCTCGCCCGTATGGACGCACTGACCCTGGAAACAACTGGAAAATTCTGGCACGCCAACGGCGAGGTGCTGCCCTGGTAGGATACCTCGTCCCTGCCGCGGTCGTTAGGCAAACGTCGCGGACACGCTGCCAAACGTGGAAAAAGTGGTTTCCCAGGTATCGCCTTTTTCGATAGGTGTCGGCTTGGTCATCGAGCCGGTCATAATGCACTGGCCCGCCTCCAAGGCCAGGTCGAATTGCGCCAGATGATTTGCCAGCCAGGCAACGGTCTGAAGTTGATCGTCAATTGCATCTTTGCCCTGCACGCTTGCCACTACCTCACCGTTCCGCTTGGTCTCTGCGGTCATAGCTCCGAGGTCTACATCCGCCGGGTAGGGCCTGACCTCAGGGCCGGTCACAAACCCCCACTGTGCCACTCCATCGGCAACACCGAGCGGAAGGTCCGCACCAATATTCAGCCGCATGTCCACCAACTCCAGCGCCGGAGCAGCACCAGCCACAGCAGCCAAAGCCTGTTCGCGGGTCACGCCAGGACCCTTCAATTCCTGCCCCATAATGATGCACAACTCGGATTCAATAATCGGCTTGCGAAAGTCGGCACAGTTGAAGCTACCACCGCTCTGGAACCGACGGCTAGCCAGCAGACAGGCACTGATCGGGACATCAAGACCAAACATCTGACGGGTAGCATCGGACGAGAGGCCGACCTTCCAGCCGGCGAGTTGTTCGCCCGTGTTCAGGTGTCGTTCCAGAATTGCCAGTTGAATCTGATAGGCATCCTCAAAATTCAATGCCTTTTCCAAGCCGGGGGGCGGATACTGCCCGCTTTGGATGGTGTGCCACAGGGTTTCCACCGCTTCGTTGATATTCATCGGTCGCTCCTTTTTTTGAAAAGTCTTTGAGATCCAGCATCACGGTTACGTAATAAACTCGGCTGACGGATGCGCCCGCGGGTAGTCACGTAAGTACTGGAAGAATTTACTCAGGGCTTTATCACTCTTTGTCAGTGTGCCGGGCTGAAAATGAATGGTTTGCATAATAGGCACATCTTCCCCCACAACCTTTTTTTCGAGTTGCATGGCGAATTGGAGGAAGGCTTCGGTTGAAGCGGTATCGCTGTCTGACTTGTGGGCAACGACAATCATGTATGTTGTTGCCTGACCCGGACGGGGCAGACCAAAAGGGGCCAAAAAGCCAAACCAGCGCCCATCAAAGATGCTGCTTTGATAGAAGATACTGGTTCCATAAATACCAATCCGATACTCAATCGGCTCGCCATTGGCGTGGCGGCCTTTGAAATCATACAGCATGGAATGGGCCGTCCACTCGATATCCTCATCAGGGTCTTCCTGGTCAAACGTGACGCCATGCAGGGCTTTGATATGCTGCATGTCCGGTGTGTTACAGCACAAGACCCACGGGTCGACGGGGAGAACTCCCTCAAACGCCTCGACCCGTATGGCGAGTTCATCCTCGGGATATGGGAAGTCCGGTAGCTCAAAGAGCGGTGTTTCGCCATTAAAGGCCCAGATCAGGCCATATTTTTCGGCTGTGGGAAAGTGAAACAAACAGGCGCCGGGTGGTGGCGGGTCGCCAATACCCGTTTTGACGCACACGCCGCGTTGGTCGTACTGCCAGTGATGAAAAGCGTAGCGAATGGTATTGCCCTGCACCTCGCCTACGGAAAGGTCCGCGCCAACGTGGGGACAATAGGCACTCAGCACCTGCGCCCTGCCGTTCTCTCCGCGGAAAATAACGACCCGTCCGTCAAGAAAATCCACACCCCGGACCTGACCCTTGGCCACCTGGCTTGAGAGACACAGGGGGAACCACGATTGCGTGAACAGCCCGTTTGCCCCCTCAGCCGGGATGGGGCGGCCAAGAAAGCGCCGGCGCGGTTCAATCGGCGCACCGATAGAAGCAGTAGCCATACTGCTCTCCTCCCTTATGCCGGCCCGCCAAAGAGGGGGTGCAACAGGACCGGCGTGACCTCGAACTCCAGGTAGCGTGCCAGAGGCAGGCCGGAGAAAATCTGGTGGACCTCTTCGTTTGAGTCCGCATCGATAATGAAGAAAGAGCCGCCACCGCCGAGCCGGCGATAGGCCGCCAGGATTTTCTTTTGCTCGATAAATTGGCGCGCATGGGCCATTTCTTTTTGGATCAGTTCGGCAGCCTGATCTTCAGGGATTTGCGACCGAAGGATTTTGGTTGTCACCACATAGAGCATGGACTGTCTCCCTTCCTGTGCAGTCTGAAAAGCACTGTAGCTCTTTAGCGGAATGTGGCCATGATGTCCCGGGCAAAATGACGCAGGAGCTGTGGCTCAGTTGAGGGGGAAACGGAAAAGATAATATGAGTCACGCCCACGGCAAGATAGCCTTCAATCAGCTTGCGCATATTGGAATCGGAGGAGAAGGTCGTTGAGATCAGGACGGACTTCTCAATCTCGTCCGGGTCTCGGTCGATATGTGAGCAGTGGTCGGCCAGGATTTCGATTTTATGCCGGAAGGTCTCCGGTGTGCCGAAGGTGTTCCACATGTCTGCGTGGCGCGCCACAACGCCCAAGGCTACCTTCTCCCCGCCGGCCCCAACCAGAATCGGCGGGTGTGGCTGCTGGATCGGTTTGGGCTCAAAGGGCGCATCGTGTAGATGGTGATGGCGGCCGGTAAAGTTTGCCTGCTGCTGGGTCCAGAGTTGTTTAATCAGAGTGATGGATTCGTCCAGGCTGATCAGCCGCTCCCCGGTGGTGGGAAAGGGAATATCGTAGGCCTCGTGCTCCAACGCAAACCAGCCGCTGCCAATACCAAAAATCAGTCGACCGTTGCTGATGATATCCACCGTTGTCGCCATCTTGGCCAGGACGGCCGGGTGGCGGTAGGTATTGCCCGTCACCATGACGCCCAGACGCACCCGCTGGGTCGCCATGGCCAGAGCCGATAGCGCAGTCCAGCCTTCCAGGCACGGACCGGTTGGGTCGGAAAAAATAGGCAGGAAGTGATCGAAGACCCAGGCTGTATCAAATCCCAGACTGTCCGCTTCTTGCCACAGTCCGAGCATATCGTTCCAGTCCCCGTTTTGTTGTGGAACCTGAATGCCGAAGCGGACTGGGTGTGACATGAAGGGCCCCTTTCTTACAGATTCTTAAGGGCGCGGATCGTGTCTTCATCGTACATGGCTATTCCGAAGGCGGTCTTGCCGAGAAGTTCCAGGGTCTCATCGCTGTCAAAAGGATGGAACAGACCGGCCCGTACATCGCGATAATAGCGTTCCAAGGGAAAGCGCTTAAAATATGAGACGCCTCCCACGGCCCGCATGGCGAGATCAACCACGCGGACGGAGTTTTCCATGGCGATCATCCTGGCGGCCACACTTTTACGCAGCCAGGTACGGGGCGCTTCCTGATCCGCCTCGGCCGCGGCTTTCCACAGGCCAGCCCGGGCCGCTTCCAGCAGCATATCCATCTCGCCGACCTTAGTGTAGACGCTCGGTAGATGGCTCATCGGTTTGTTGAGTGGGAAACGCGGCCGGTCGCGCATAAACTCCACCACAAAATTGCGGGCCGCGGTGGCAATGCCAATATACACGCTGCCGATGGTAAACGGTGCGCGCGGGAACAGATTGGTTATCCCGCCGCGAGTGAATACCGGACGTTCCAAGAAGACCGCGGATTCCGGAACAAACGCGTCTTTGAGTTCGGTACTTCTCGACTCGGTTGAACGCATGCCCATGGTATGCCAGTCGTCTTTGATGATGAAACCCGGTGTGTCACGCGGAATCAGAAAGGTAATGATCGTTCCGGTCTGCTTGCCGTCGTGGACACCCTCCTTCCAGGTCGCTTCTGCAAAATACCGATCAAGCGCAATAGACTGAGTACTGAAGATCTTGCGCCCGCTCACCCGCCAGCCACCGTCCACCCGTTCCGCTGTGGTCCGCGGACGGAGGATGGAAACCGCGTTGTCCGGCTCGGAACCCGAGCCGCCGATAATGAGCCGCTCGGCGGCGATCTGACGCAGCATGGCTGCGACGGGAGACGTGCGTTCCCGCTGCCAGAGATTGATGAGAAGACTCATCACATTAAAATGCATATTGATGGCAAGCGCCGTCGGACCGCAGCCCTGGGCCAGCCGCTCCTGGGCCTTGATCCGTTCCAACAGGCTGGCGCCCATCCCGCCCAACTCTTCGGGAATGGTCAGTACACTGTAGCCGGTCTCTTTCAGCCGCTCGTAGTTCTCATAGGGAAACGAGCCTTCCTCATCGTGCTGGGCCGCACGCGTGGCAAAGTCGTCGGCTAGGGTGGCGGCGAGGTCTATGAAGCGCTGCTCCCGCTCGGTGTGGAACTGCTGCATGCATCCCCTCCTGTGTTCCTGATTACGATCATTATCATTCCGGGCGAGGTGGGGTAAGCCGGGGTGCCTGCATTGACAGTCCGTGTAGGCATATCATACCAAGACTCGAACAGGAGGCAGTATGTCCACATTTGTCCTGGTTCATGGCTCATGGCATGACGGCTCTGCCTGGGAGCCGGTGCGAGCCCACTTAGCGGAGAAAGGCCACCGGGCCTTCAGCCCGACCATAGCCGGACACGGCCAAGGCGTTGATAAAACCGTCAATCACGCCCAGTGCACGCAGTCGATTATCGACTTCATCATTGAAAAAGATCTGCGCGACATTGTGCTGCTTGGTCATAGTTTTGGGGGAACGATTCTCTCCCAGGTCGCCCCGGCGATTCCTGAGCGGATTCGACGGCTGATCTTTTGGAATGCGTTCGTGTGCGAGGACGGCAATAGTCTGTTGGATGAGATTCCAGACCACTATCGCGCCCTGTTTGCCGAGTTAGTAGCGCGGTCGAGCGATTCTACCGTGACCCTGCCGTTCCCGATCTGGCGCGAGGCGTTTATCAACGACGCCGACCTGGAGTTGGCCCAGGCGGCGTATGCCCGACTCTCGCCCGAACCGTACCAGCCGTTTTGCGACAAGCTCGACATGAAGCCGTTTCACGCTTTGGACATCCCCAAGAGTTTCCTGAACTGTACGGAAGACATCGCCCTGCCACCGGGGGAGTGGGGCTGGCATCCACGCATGTCAAGCCGTCTGGGGCTGTATCGACTGGTGCAAATGCCGGGCAGTCATGAGGTGATTTTCACCAATCCGATTGGCCTTGCTGAGAAGATCATCGAGGCTGGACGGGATTAGGGTCTCAGGTGGGAGAGCGGTATGCAATCTCCATGATCCCCGAGTTTCGCTCGCTCAGGGAACCTTGAGGATATCCAGCATATTCTCAATCATGCGCTGGGTCGCGCCCCAGATTTTATAGCCCTGGTAGCGATAGGTCTGAATGGGAATGGTTGCACCATCGTATAGCCAGGTTTCCGCATTCAGGTTGCCACGGTCTGCGAGAAACGTGAACGGCACGGAGAAAATCTCGGCTACCTCCCAGGCGTTTGGTTGAAAATCGTACGGGTAGGGAATCACCCCAACATAGGGCGTAACCACATAGTTGCTGGCCATGGTGCGCAGGTCGTCCAGGGGGCCGATCTGCTGGACGTCTGACGGGCGTAAGCCCAGCTCTTCTTCGGATTCTCGCAGGGCGGTGTGCAGGAGAGACGCATCCTTTTTGTCCGCTCGGCCGCCCGGAAAGGAGACATCGCCCTTATGGGTCGGCATATTGGACGTGCGAAGCGTAAACAGGAGATGGTAGTCGCCCTCGCGCTCGAAGAAGGGGACGAGCACCGCGGCACGTTTGGCGGATTGATCGTCGTCCACGATACGGGTTCGACTCCGAAGACGGGTTCCCAGGGCAGTGAGCAGGTCGGTATGCACTGCTGACAGCCCATCATATCCGTGGTGGTGAGGCAAGGAAGCGTATTCGGTTGGCTTGTGAGGTCCATTCTCAGTTGCTACTTCAGGACTGGTGCGGGATGGACCGAGCGCTCAAAGGAGACCGGTATGGTCTTTCTCGATAGCAGTGTCTCAGGAATCTGAGAGGCATAACCAGGTTAAGAGGTTGAACCATATGGAAAACCCATCAAGCGATAAAATGCGCCTGGGCTTCTGGACGCCAGTGTATGGCAATTGGATCATCTCAAAAGATCCGGACACGATGGATGCCTCATTTGAGTATACCAAGCGCCTGACACTGCTGGCCGAAGAGTTGGGCTTTGCCACCGTACTGCTGGCCGAGCATACGTTTAATCCGTTTGGCCCTGAGCTGAATCAGCAGGACGCCTGGACGACCAGTGCGGCCTTGGCCGCGATTACCAAGAACATTGAACTCATGCCGGCCGTACGTCCGGCCTTTAAGCATCCGGCAACAGTGGCCAAGATGGCCTGTAGTATTGACGAGATTAGTGGTGGCCGAGCCGCACTCAACCTTGTGACTGGCTGGTGGCAACGTGAATGGGAGGCGATGGGCTTACCACCTATGCCGCACGATGATCGCTATGTCCGATCTGAAGAATTTCTCACCATTCTCAAAGGACTGTGGGCACAGCCGCATTTTAGTTTTGAAGGACGCTATTATCAGATCGACGATATTACCCTGACACCGCCTCCCCTTCGTAAACCACATCCGACCATTTACTTTGGTGGAGAGTCTGACGTGGCTCAGCGTTTGGCGGCAAAACTAGCCGATGTGTACCTCATAAACGGACGGCCAGTAGATGAAACAAAGACATTGGTCGATCAAGTTCGTGCCTCTGCGGCAGAACAGGGCCGTGAGGTACAGTTTGGTATGAGCGCGTTCGTGATCTGCCGTGACTCAACGACAGCAGCGCAAGAAGAACACGCCCGGCTGTATAGCCTACGCTATGAGGAACCGATCGCTGGCGTTGACCGTAAAGCTGTCATGACTCGGACGTATGGATACGCAGTCGGCCATATTGGTACAAACGGTGGAACCGCAGCCGGCATGGTGGGTACTCCCCAACAGGTCGCCGCTCAGTTCCGTGCCTTTCAAGACATTGGCGTGACCACTTTTCTCCTCCAGTTTCATCCCATGTTGGAAGAGATGGAACGCTTTGGGGAATATGTTATTCCGCGTCTCTGTGTGTAACGGAATGCTTCTGTCTCGTTTTATTCTCCCGGTTCTGCTCGAATCGGTAGCGCCAGCGGGCGGATCGGCGAGCCGGTTGCGCCGCGTATTTTGATCGGCGCGGCGATAAAGGCGAATTCATAGATTTGGTCTTTGGCCAAATCCTCCAGCCACAGCAGTTCGAGGAGACACACCCCCCGTTGGGTAAACAAGTAGACGTGCACACTGTCTTTTGCCATCGGAAATTTTTCGACTCCCATATTGTCCGCGCCGAGAATGACCGCTCCGTTATCGATCAGCCAGGTGGCACTTTCTTTGGTAATACCTGGGTCGTTATGCACGAACTTTTTGGGGTCGGGCCAGACCGTCATGCGTCCGGTACGGATTAAAACGGCATCGTTCTTCTGTAGGCGGATGCCTTGTTTCTTCATCACTCGCTGAAGGTCTTCGACCGTAATCTCATACGAGTGCGGTAGCATGTCCACGTCCTGCTCGCCGGCCACGTCAATCAGAATCCCACGCGTGATAATGGGTGGGATGGCATCCACTCCGGCCTTGGTCCAGCCCTTGTCGCTCAGATAGGTTGGGGCGTCGTAGCCGTTAAAAATTTTCTCACCCCGTCCCAGATGATTCAGCGCGTCGATATGCGTGCCCGTGTGAGCGGACAGGGTATAGGCATCATCGTATAAGGCGAGGTTGGGCGGACCGCCGGCCGGGGCCAATTGCTCGACCCGCATCCCGCGTGGCGTATGCGTCATCCACATATGAAACGGCGGGTCGCCCATTCCCAGGTTGGACAGGTCGGGCATGCCCACGAAGTTTGTCACGCTGAGGTCATAGGTTTTGCCGCTGCTGACTCGCTGCAAGACGGCCAGAGTATTGGCCTCGGTTAATTCGTTCAGCACGCCGATTTCATCATCCGGGCCATACGGGCTCTTGGCTACATCGTCGGCTTGAGCGATAGACCAAGTGAGGGAGAAGACAAACACGCTCGACAACAATTTTATTCGAATAAAATCTCGCCAAAATTTTCCCGCGCCCATTTTTTGTCCCCCTTTTGCTTCGTATTGATAGGTTATGAAAGCGTATGGGAGTTTGGACACCCCCACAACCAATGTTTTCCTTGACACTCAACACACGACAGAGCTAGGGTCCGGCTCAGGGGAAGCGCCCGTCCGATCAAAAGGAGGATGTCATGCCTAGTGTGGTGACCGGAGATGATTTGAGGGCAGCGCAGCTACCGCTGTCCCAGGCCTCGACGCTTCCGTCTGCCTGTTACACCTCGCCCGAATTTTATACGCAAGAAGTCGAGCGTATTTTCTTGAAAGAATGGCTCTGTGTCGGACGGACAGACCAAGTAGCGAAGCCAGGAGATTTTTTTACGCTGACGCTGCTAGGCGAGCGTCTGATTGTCGTCCGAGATGAGGACAATCAGGTTCGGGTGTTATCGAATGTCTGTCGGCATCGTGCCACCCAGGTGGTTGAAGGACACGGAAATCAACGCCGGTTTGAGTGTCCCTACCACGGCTGGACCTACTCGCTGAAAGGCGAACTCATTGCTGCGCCCGAGATGCAACGGACTGACAACTTTGACAAAAAACAGTGTCAATTAGCCTCGCCACGGGTCGAGACGTGGGAGGGGTTTATCTTTGTCAATTTTGATCAGCAGGCACAGCCGCTTGGACCCAAGTTGGCTTCCCTCTCCGAGCGATTACGGCACTATCATCTCAGCGAGATGCAGACTGTCAAAACGTTAGTCTATGAGGGCAACTGGAACTGGAAGATCATGGTCGAGAACTATATGGAGGCCTACCATGTTCTTGGTCTGCATAAGGGACCGCACGATGTGATGCCAGTTCATTCCGTCCCTAATGCCTCTCATCAGGCTTACAATATTACCAACGCGGCGTATAACGGCGCGTTTGGGATCATCTGGGGGGATTTTGCAACGCCGGGGGCAACGTTTTATTCACCGGGGGTGACGGAAGCCGAACCTGGTAAGACCGAGTGGTTACCTTCTCCTTTCCCGTTGATTGAAAGTCTCTCCGCCGAAGAGCGCCTGCGCGGAGACTTTATCAACATCTATCCCACCCATCTTTTCACCCCTTTACCGGACGGTATGTTTTATGGACAGATCCTGCCCCAATCCACCGACCGCATTACATGGAGCCTGTCCCTGTGTTTCCCGCCAGAGACCCTAGAAATGCCCGACTTCGAACAACACCTAGCACCTGCGGTCGAGGGGCTCGAATTTATCAACTCACAGGACATGTGGGCGTGCGAATCGGTCCAGCGCGGGTTGGCTTCGCGTATGGCACAGCCCGGACGCTACTGTCATCTGGAAGAATGTATCCATCAACTGGCGCAATATGTCATGGATAAAGTGCTGGACACCGGCCAGGATCGCAGCTGAAACAGTCGCAGAAGAAGGAGGAGATATGGCCACAAAGGACATCAAGCTTGCCTATGGAATTGACGTGGACGCGGTCGGTGGCTGGCTGGGATCGTACGGCGGCGAAGACTCACCGGACGATATTTCGCGCGGTCTGTTTGCCGGCGAAATCGGCGTGCCGCGTTTGCTCAAGCTGTTCGAGAAGTATGGCATCAAAACAAGCTGGTTTATTCCTGGCCACTCGATCGAGACGTTTCCCGAACAGACCCAAATGATTGTTGAGGCCGGCCACGAGATCGGCGCGCACGGCTACTCGCACGAGAATCCGATTGCCATGACACCCCAGCAAGAGGAAGACGTACTGGTCAAAACTATTGGCCTGATCGAAGAACAGTCGGGCACACGTCCGTCCGGCTATGTGGCCCCGTGGTGGGAGTTCTCGAACGTGACCAACGAACTCCTGCTCAAACACGGGTTTCGCTACGACCACAGTCTGATGCATAATGACTTCCATCCGTACTATGTCCGGGTCGGTGATACCTGGACGAATATCGACTATTCCAAGCCGGCAGAAGAATGGATGAAGCCGCTCATGCGCGGTGAGGAAACCGATCTGGTTGAGATTCCGGCCAACTGGTATCTCGACGACCTGCCGCCCATGATGTTCATCAAAAAATCGCCCAACAGCCACGGTTTTGTGAATCCGCGTGACATCGAACAAATGTGGCGGGATCAGTTCGACTGGATCTACCGTGAATATGACTATGCCGTATTCACCATGACCATTCACCCCGACGTGAGCGGCCGCCCGCAGGTGCTGATGATGCACGAACGCCTGATTGAATATTTCAACAGTCACGCCGGAGTGAGCTGGACTCCGTTCTCGGAGATCGCTGAAGACTTCGCCCAACGACAGCCGCGTCAATAATGTCCAATAGTACCTTGGAGGAAGTATGCAGTTTACCAAGCTTGGCAACACTGGAATGACCGTGTCTCAGCTCTGTCTCGGCTGCATGAGCTATGGAGGCGGTCCGCAGCCCGAATGGGCGATGCCGCGTGACTGGGCGCTGGGCCAAGACGAAGCCCGCGAGCACTTTGTGGCGTCGCTCGAAGCTGGCGTAAACTTTTTCGATACCGCCGACGTCTACTCGATTGGGCTGAGCGAAGAGATTACCGGACACTGGTTGGGGGAGTTGGCCTCACGCGACGATATTGTCGTTGCCACCAAAGTATGGGGCAAGATGGGGCCTGGGCCAAACCGTGGCGGGCTGAGTCGTAAACATATTGTTGAGGCGTGCGAAAATTCTTTGCGTCGTCTCAAAATGGACTATATCGACCTGTATCAGATTCACCGCTGGGATTTTTCCACTCCGATTGAAGAAACCCTGGAAGCACTTGATACGCTCGTCCGTAGCGGCAAGGTGCGCTATTTGGGCGCGAGCAGCATGGCCGCCTGGCAGTTTTCCAAGGCTCTCTATCTAGCCAAGGAACACGGCTGGCACCGCTTCGTGACCATGCAGAACCACTACAACCTGATCTATCGTGAGGAAGAACGGGAGATGAATCCGCTGTGTATCGACCAAGGCGTGGCTCTCATTCCGTGGAGCCCGCTGGCGCGCGGCTTCTTTGCCGGTAACCGTCAGCCCGAGAAGAGCACGGCCCTGACCAAGCGCGCAGAAACCGATGCGTTTGCGCATAACAATTATTTTCGTGAGAACGATTTCGTTATTGCCGCAACAGTAGAAAAGGTCGCCGAACAGCGGGGTGTCACACCGACCCAGATTGCCTGTGCCTGGATACTTCAGGCGCCGGGCGTCACCGCGCCCATAATCGGAGCCACGAAGCTGCATCATCTGGAAGAACTCTTTGCCGCTGTTGATATGTCGCTGAGCGATGAGGAAGTCGCGACACTCGAAGCGCCGTATCAGCCCCATCCCATCCTGGGGCATGAGCAGCCAAGCCCGTCCAAGATGGTGTAAGGAGGTGGCCCGTGCAACTTATCGATAAAGACGTTCCCGGTCCGAAGCGTGACTTTGCCGGCTATGGCCGGCGGCCACCGAAAGTGGTCTGGCCGAATAACGCCAAGGTCGCCGTCAATCTTGTGGTAAATTATGAAGAAGGCTCCGAGTATGCAAAGCCGGCTGGCGACGAGCGTAACGAAGGGCTGGCCGAGATCAACTATGCGCTTGATAAAAAATATCGAGACCTCGCGACTGAGTCCGTCTATGAATACGGCAGCCGGGCCGGAATCTGGCGGCTCATGCGCCTCTTCGACGAATATAAAATCCAGGTGACGTTTTTTGCCTGCGCGGTCGCCCTGGAGCGGAATCCTGAAGTGGGCGAATGGATAGCCGAGAGTGGCCACGAGCCGTGTTCCCACGGCTGGCGTTGGAGCGAGCACTGGCGACTGAGTCGGGAAGAAGAGCAGCAGCATATGCAGTGGGCTATCGAGTCGATTCAGAAGACGTGCGGCGAGCGCCCGCTGGGCTGGTACTGTCGTTACGGGCCGAGCGTAAACACGCGTGAGCTTATTGTCGCCGAAGGCGGCTTTGTGTATGACGCGGACGCCTATAACGACGACCTGCCGTACTTCACCCAAGTCGGAGAAACTCGACATCTGATTGTGCCGTACTCCTTCACCTATAACGACGCGCGTTATGTCCTGCCCCAGGGCTATGGCAGCCCGTCAGATTTCTTTGAGTCGTGTAAGCGCGGCCTGGACGAGCTCTGGGCCGAGGGCGAGGCCGGCTATCCCAAGATGATGTCCATTGGACTCCATCCACGTATCGCCGGTCAAGCCGGTCGGACGTCGGGACTACGCGAGTTTATCGAATACGCCCAGGCCAAAGGTGATGTGTGGATTACGCGGCGCATCGATATCGCACGCTGGTGGTTGGCCCATCATCAGGAATTCCAACGCTAGCGCACCCCATTTCAGTAAAGGAGGGATCGAATGGACAACGAATGGATGGAAAAACTGGCGATCCAAGAACTCTTTGCCCGCTATGCCCACGCCATTGACGATCTCAATCCAGAAGCCTGGGTCGAATGCTTCACGCCGGACGGAGTGTTTCAGGTCGGCACGCGCGCCATGCGCGGCCAGACGGCCCTGCGTGGCTATGCAGATGTTCACATCGAAGAAATTCGCTGTCGGCACATGATGGCCAACTTCTTGTACGAAGTGAATGGAGACGAAGCTACAGGCCAGTGCAGTATGCTGGCAACGTTGGCGACCGCTGGTGGATATAAGATATTCGCCCAGGGCCGTTATGTTGATCGTCTGGTCAAACACGAGGGCGCATGGCGCATTGCACATAGAAAAGTCGAAACCGACCAGCTTGCCTCTAACCCTACCGGGATTACGAGTATCGCTGATTCCGACGTTGCCGCATTGGTCCAACCGTTGGTGGACGCGGCCCGAAAGCTGGGAGACCGGGTACAGGTGTAAACACCATCTTCAAAGGAGGGCGGTATGGATCTCGTGATTCGGAACGGAACGGTCGTGACTGCGAGTGATGTTACGCCGGCCGATGTCGGCATTGAGGGCGGCAAGATCACACACATCGGCCAGGGTCTGGGGCCAGCGGCCAAGGAAATTGACGTAAGCGGGAAATACCTTTTCCCCGGTGGCGTTGATGTCCACACCCATGTGGATATCGAACTCATGGGCTACCGCTCGGTTGATGATTTTTACTCTGGGTCCGTGGCTGCGGCGTGTGGCGGCGTGACCACCATCGTCGATTACGCCTTGCCCGAAACGGGCCAGTCGATTCAGGCCAGCGTCGAAGCCTGGGAGGAGAAAGCCAAGGACAAATCCATTATCGACTACGGTATCCACCCGGTCATCCTGGAGCCGACCCCGCAGATTATTGATGAAATGGCGGACGCGATTGCCGAGGGCCATACCAGCTTTAAGTTGTTCATGATCGGCATGGCCCGTTTTGATGAGTTGGCCGCCGACTATCTCAAGGTTATGGCGCAGGCCGGCAAGTATGGTGCGCTTACGAACGTTCATGCCGAAGATCAATGTTTAATCGGCTATCTGTGCGAACAAATGACGTCCGAGGGCAAGCTCGGACCAAAACATTTCCCTGACTCGCGGCCTCGCGAGGCCGAAGGCCTGGCGGTACAGCGCGCCATCAGTATGGCCAAATACGCCGAGGCTCCCATCTATTTGGTCCATCTGTCATGTGAGGAAGCTCTGGCGCCGATTCGTCAGGCGCGTGCCCACGGCCAGATCATCTACGGCGAAACACGGCCGCTGTATTTGCACCTCTCGCGCGAACGCTTTGAAGAGCCGGACGGCGAACGCTACGTTGGCTGGCCGCCCCTCCGAGAAGCGTCTCAGATGCAGGTTATGTGGGACGGTTTGCGTAATGATAATCTGCAAACCGTAGCTACGGATCATTGTGGCTGGAACCTGGCCCAGAAAAAATCGGGCAAGACCGTAGACGAATTACTGCCCGGCATGTCCAACCTCGAAACCCTGATCCCGATGCTCTACTCCGAAGGCGTCGGCCAGGGGAAACTGTCGCTCAACCGCTTCGTCGAAGTAAGTGCCACCAACCCGGCCAAGCTGTTTGGTCTCTACCCTCAAAAGGGCACGCTCGCGGTGGGGTCGGACGCCGACATCGTGATCTTTGATCCGAAGAAAGATGTGACTATTCGTCATCGCAATATGCACTCCCGCGCCGACTATGAACTGTATGAAGGCTTTGAGATCACTGGCTGGCCGACGCATACCCTCTCTCGGGGGGAGGTGATTGTGGAAAACGGGACGGTCTTAGGAAACGCGGGCAGGGGGCAACTGCTGAAAAGGAAACGCTTCACGCCGCTGTAGGAGCAGGACGCTGGCGGGGCTAATGACCGCCGTGCCAGCGCGGATATCATAATACAAACGAGGATGACGGATAGTCGCGTCTTAGCTTGCCCCCTCTCCCCTAAAGGGAGAGGGAGGGAATCATTTATTACTTTGCCACCTGGCCCTCGGCATGACCGTTCACGCTGATCTCGGCGTTACCCTGCGCCAAGACCGTAGCGGCAGTCTCTTCCACTACCGTTCCTTTGAAAAAGTCCGGATTTGTTCCACCCAAGAACCGAATTGGGTTATCGCAGGTGAAATCGCGGAAGTTTTCTGGAGTCATCAGTCCGTCTTCAACGAACTCGTAGGTTTCGGGCAGGACGTGGGCCATGTTCGGAACATCGAAATGACCGATGTCGGAACCGAACAGGGCATGCAACTGCGCGCCAAACGGATTGTTCTTGCGGTTGAACGCCAGGGTATTCATCCGATCATCCGCCTCGCAGCCAAAGTAAAAGTTCGTGGCAAACAAGTCCTTGATATCCTCGGCCTTGGTGATGCCGCAGGCCGAGTAGTCGTCCAGATTTTCAATGCCGCCGGTATCGACCGAACCCTTGGGCGGCATGGCGGTATCAAGGGCGGCTTCCCGCCGGCGTAGCGCCTCGACAATGGTGGTATTGCCGTACTGCTCGGCGAGTTCACGGAACAGTGTATGGTCGAGGTTGGCCGGGTCAACTTCGGCCAGGGCATCGATATTGCGCTTTTCCCAGTGCTCGATCAGATCGACGTATAACTGACACGCCCAGCCGACCCCGCCTTCGAGAAAGGCGAACTTGAGCTGTGGGAAGCGGCGCGTCACGCCACCTAAGAACAGGGCCTTACACACCGCCTCGTTGGCGGCCGCGAAATGTCCGATGTGGTTATAGGTGAAATTGCTCGGCGACATACGCATGGCAAATCCGCGTCCGCCGGAATGAAAGGACGGAGCGACTTTGAGCTCGACGCATTTGGCCCAGACCGGGTCGTAGTTATAGTCGCTGTCCAGACCCAGGACATCCCGATACGCGACAAATTTCGCCGCATCGGGGTGAATCTCAGTCGCGGCCGGAACATCGCGCCGGATCAGGCTACCCAACATGACGACCTTCAAACCGAGTTGCATGACCGCGTATTCCAGCTCGGCAACAGCCTCGTCCGGGGTGTGCATGGGAATCACCCCGGCGGGTGTCAGCCGATCCGCATATTTGCCAAAATACTCGGCGCTAAAGGTATTGAAGGCGCGGCAGGCCGCTTGGCGCTGCTCTGCGTCGGGAATCAGCGGCAGGCCGAGGCCGGCCGTGGGATACATCACACTGAAGTCGAAGCCAAATTCGTCCAGCCGTTCATACAAGAGCTGCGGCATGACGGCGGTCGCCCGGTCGCGCGTATTCTTGGTCGGCAGCGCCCAAAACGCCTGCTGCCCGGTCCCGTTAGCCCGGCGCTCGGCCACGGACATGGCCAGTTCTTTTTGCACCAGCTTAGGGAAAAAAGAGAATCCTTCGACGGCCTTATCCCCGCCGATTTTCCGCATTTCCTCTCTGACCAAGGGACCGAATTCCAGCCAGTGTCCATCCGCGTCGATAATGGGATGATTCAACTGGGCGCGTACCTCTGATGTGGCTGCGTGTCCGTTACTGCTCATTTTTTCCCTCCTTAGCCGATTTCGTGCTCCCTACTGGACTGCCGGACGACTGTCCGACTGGATATGAAGACCATAGGAAGTTTCTTGGTGCTTTTCAATGCATGGTTTGTACGCCTCAGCCACCAGAGACATACTCGTCAATCGCTTTATGCGAGTGCCGCACCAACACTTCCTCGTCGTTCAGATTGAAGTGCGTTCTGATTCCAGTCGCGAGCATGGACTGGGTGGCTTCAAGCGTGCTGCCGTCCTCCAGGAGTGTGTCACGCAATACACATCTGCTGACTTCCTGACTGAAGCGCTGGCCGGCCCGTGTTGTGGGCGGACAGTATAAACAGGCTTCCCAGAGGGTGCGGTTGGCCGTGAGCGGCCAGAAATGATGCGTGACATACGTCCCGGCAGAGACATCGACTGAAAAATTGGGAAAGATCACATTCAGATCAAACGCCCACTGCGGACTGCGGGTCGGATTGACGCCGAGCGGGAGATGGTTTTGTGCAATATGGCCTTGGGTGACGACCGAGCCAAAACGATAGGCCAGGGATTCGACGGGCGAGGGCTGATGGCTGGGGTTGCCATACAGCGACATCATCCGATGGCGAGGATAGAGTTTGATGGCCAACGCATGACTAAACGGATTCTCCGGCCCGGAAAAGGTATCGCCAATGGTGCGCCGGTGGAGGACTGGAACGTGGTAGATCTCCTGAAATGCATCCAGGGCGACTTTCCAGTTGCAGTTGACTTGCGTGGCGTACCGATAACAGCTTGACATGGAATGAAAGGGGTAGCCACGCAGCTGCCGGCCAAACTCGCCCAGGAATGCGTCCAGCGTTTCGCCTGGGTGCGGATCGATATGGACGAAAAGAAACCCTTCCCAGATATCGAGTGTCACCGGCGTGAGACCCAGCTTGTCTGTATCAAGATCAAAAAAACGGTCCTCATCCGGTACAAACCTGAGCTGTCCATCCAGACCGTAAGACCAGCCGTGGAATTTACACGTTAACCGCCGGCAGGTGCCGTGCGTGTCCCAGGCGAGCTTGTTTCCGCGATGAGAACACATATTGTGAAAGGCGCGGATCCGGCCGTCTGTGCCCCGCACGACAAGAACGGACGTCCTACAAATGGTCAGCTCTTTGACGAAATAATCGCCCGAGTCGGGGATGTCCTCTACGCGTCCAATATTCAGCCACACCCGACGAAATAGGCGTTCCCGCTCTTGCTCAAAATAGGTAGGCGAGACGCACGGCTCGATCGGGACGGGTTGCGTGCCGAGTGCGGCCGGAGTGTGCCGTACGTGCTGCCCCTGCATAGAGAACCCTTCTAGGCTGGAATGCGAGAAACGAGGGCATCGACTTGCGTGACTTCCTCCGCCGAGAGCTTCCAGTTCGCCGCCGCCGCATTCTCCCGCACCTGCACGGGCGTTGTTGCTCCGGCTATCACCGAGGTGACGCACGGCTGGAAAGCCAGCCACGACATGGCGAGTTCAAGCAGGCTGTGGCTGCGCTGTCCGGCAAAGTCTTGCAGGACCTCAACCTTGGCAAAATTCTCATCAGAGGCCATCCGCTGTGAGAATGGGAGAGCGGCCATCCGTGTTCCGGGCGCAAAATCTTCACCGCGGCGATATTTGCCGGTCAGCATGCCGCTGGCCAAAGGAAAATAGGGCAACTGGCCGAGCCCATGCTGCTCGCAGGCCGGGATCGCATCCGCCTCAACCGCACGATTCAACAGGCTCCAGTCATTCTGCGCAGTGACAAAATGAGCGTAATCGTGGACTGTGGCTTGTTTGACCGCTGCATGAATCTGCTCGGCAGAAAAATTTGAATGTCCGATCGCACGCACTTTGCCCTGTTGGACCAGGGTGTTCAGCGTCTCCAGGGTCTCTTCAATCGGTGTGTTCGGGTCGGGATAGTGCATTTGATACAGGTCAATCCAGTCGGTTTGTAAGCGGCGCAGGCTGTCCTCGACACAGCGCAGAATATACTCACGTGACCCCCACCGTTCTCCCGATTCGGCCATCTTGGCGACACCACCGAATTTTGTGGCCAGAACGATACCCTTGCGACGCGGGCCTAACACTCTACCCAGGAACTCCTCGGACTGGCCCTTGCCGTACATGTCTGCGGTATCAAAGCAGGTAATGCCGACCTCCAGAGCAGTGTCGATCACCGCCCGGCTGGCCTCCAGATCAATCTTCATCCCAAAATTATTACACCCGAGACCCACCACACTGGCCTGGATTCCTGATGCACCAAGCAGACGTGTTTCCATAGACGATTCCTCCTCAGATCGGATTGGGTTTCTTCACACAGCAGCGGGGAGCAAGCTATCCCAATCCACCGCACGCTGATACGCCGCCGCGACCCTGAGCAACTGATCCTCCCGGAAATGCGGGGCGACCAGCATCAGGCCGATTGGCAGGCCATCAACCTTTCCGCAGGGCACGCTGAGCGCGGGATGGCCGGTCAGATTAAACGGGCCCATATTGCGGATGACCAGCCCGAGGTCCAGCCCGAGTTGCCCGCCGAAAAGAGTCTGCTCAATCGCTTCCTCGTAATTCTTAGGCTGGCGATAACGCGGAGCCTTGATCGGCACAGTGGGCATGGCCAGGACATCGACCTGAGCAAAGGTCTGGTTGTAGTGTTTGATAAAAGTGGGCCGGACATTATGCGCCTTGGCGTGCAGCCGTCCGTGCGTAAAGCGGGCCAGGTAGGTGCCGAGGATCAAATGGAGTTTGTAGTTCAGGGGAAGTTCGTGGCCGTGGCTGCGTTTAAAGCGGCCAAAGGTAGAGATCAACGAGCTCGGATAATAGGTCTTTGTCCCGGCACCGCCCAGATTGGTATCGAACATATGCTTGCCACCCTCAAAGTAAATGGGCAGCAGGGCCAACGGGGCTTTGTCATGCAGCGGAACGGACACGCGCTCAAGCTGCGCCCCGGCTTGCTCCAGGGTGGTGAGCGCGCTCAAGACGGTCTGGTCAACCTCGGGTTCGCTGCCGGGAAAACCAAAGCCCTCAGAGACAATACCGATTCGGACGCCCGCGATATCCTGCGCCAATGCCTGGGTATAGCTCGGTAGTTGGACCGGCAGGGCGGCCTGCCGGGGGTCATAGCCGTCCGCACCCGCTACGCACTCCAGGATGAGGGCGATATCTTCGACCGTTCGGGCGAGTGGACCCACGTAATCGATCGTTGGGTCCAAACCAAACACTCCAGTATGGGGGATCAGCCCGTGTGTGGGCATCAGGCCGACTGTGCCCGACCACGCCGCCGGAAGCCGGACCGAGCCGCCTTGGTCTCCGCCAAAGGCCACGTCAACGAGACCTGCGGCAACCGCCGCACCAGACCCCGAAGAAGAGCCGCCCGTGACATGGGCCGTATTATGCGGGTTCAGTGGCCGTCCAAAGTCACCAACACCGCTGAGCCCTGGGCCGCCAAAAGAGAAGTCTTCCATGTTCATTTTGCCCACGATGGTGGCTCCGGCGTCGAGCAGCCGCGCGACCAGCGGTGCGTCAAAGTCCGGGGTATAGCCGTCCATGAAATGACAGCCGAGCGTGAGGGGCACACCAGCCACACTGATGTGGTCTTTCAGGCCGATGGTCTTGCCGGCGAGCGGTCCGTCTTTTGCGCCCTCAATCCGACATTTCCGAATGAAAACGTTCAGCGGGTCCTCTTCTGCCGTTGGCCGATAGCCGGGGTCCCGGTCAGTATAGTGGAGTGGCAGCCGCTGCTCCTCGATCCTCAGCTCCTGAAAGGTTTCGAACGTAGCGATATACTCAAGCAGGCGAGAATGCATGCTCTGCATCTCAGCCGGGGTGAGTTCCAAGCCGAGTTCCCGACTGTATTGGGCAAGGTCCTGGATACCGAGTCGGGGGAGCATGATTAACCCTCCTGTGCTGCAAAATGAGGCATGACCTCTGTGGCAAATAAGCGCATGGAATGCTCCGCTCGGCGCGGATCGATGCCGCCGATTTGCATCCACATGACCAGATGAGTCACGCCGGCTTCCTGTTGCGAGCGTGTAATTTCTCGAATCGCATCTTCTGGGGTGCCGATGATGGGCGGCGCGCCAAAGAAGTGGAGTCCCTGGACCGTGCCCAATGCTTCGGCTGGCGGTAAGGGCTCTACGCCAAAATAGCCGCCGGGGATTTGAAAATCTCCGGCCTCGTCGAGCTTTTGGGTATAGACGGCCATACGATGCCGCACGTGCGGGGCGCATTCTTCCCAGGCGTGCGCGCGCGTGTCGGACACGTAGACCAGGCGTAGCGCGGCTTTATGGAAATTCTTGGGATCGTGACCGTGGCGGCGCAGACTGTCTTCGTACAGTTGCGTGGTAGAGGCACTACCCGCGCCTGCAAAATGACAGCCGTAGCGTGCAACACGGTCTATCGATTTCGGAGTCAGCCCGGCAACCCACAACGGGGGGGTGGCTTGTACCGGTCGGGGGCGGAGAGAAATGGGCCCGATCGTGAAATGCTTGCCGGTATAGGCAAACTCCTCCTGGGTCCACAGTCCGGTAATAATCGCCAGGCCGTCTTCCATCCGCGCTGGACGCTGGCTCCGGGGGATGTTATAGGCCGCGTATTCGTCCACCACATAGCCCTGGCCCAGCCCTAAGTCGAAACGGCCATCTGACAAGGCATCGAGCGTGGCCGCTTCTTCCGCAACCTGAAGCGGATGGTAGAGCGGCAGGATGACGATATAGGTGCCGAGTCGAATGCGGCTGGTCTGGGTTGCCAGTGCGGCCAGCAGCGGGAACTGGGCCGGGAAGTAGTCGTCGGTGCCGTGGTGCTCTGCCGTCCAGATGTGGTCGTAGCCCAACTCTTCGGCCAGCACTGCCTGTCCGACCATACTCCGACACAGTTGGGCCGATGACACCTGCCAGGGCCGTGGATTCTCAAACGCGAACAGCAGTCCGAAGTCCATCTCTCCCTCCTTGTGAGACACCCTGGGAAGTTGCCCTTGCTCCCAAACCTTGTCCTCCCAGAGCACGCGTGGTTTAACCGAAGGCAGAAGGGAGGCTGCTATGGCAACATTCGACGAGTACCGCAATCAGTATAAGCACGTTCAGATGGAGCGGCGCAACGGAATTCTGCAACTCACGCTCCACACGGATGGGAAAACCTTACACTGGGGAGAAGGCCCGCACTCGGAGTTAGGCAAATGTTTCTATGACGTGGGCAGCGACCCGGAGAATAGAGCAGTCATTATTACCGGCACGGAGGACAAGTTCATTGCCCGCTACGCCCGAGAGGGCCAATGGGAGATTACACCCCAGTTGTGGGATCACATTTATTGGGATGCCAAAAAGCTGCTGATGAACCACCTGGACATTGAGGTGCCGATGATCGCCGCGGTCAACGGTCCGGCCACCATTCACGCTGAGCTGGCGGTCCTGTGTGATATTGTCATTGCCTCGGACGACACGGTGTTCCAGGATGCGCCACATTTCCCCAACGGCATTGTGCCGGGCGACGGGGTGCATATTGTCTGGCCGCTCCTCTTGGGCGCGAATCGAGGTCGTTACTTCCTGCTCACCGGTCAGAAACTCTCGGCTCAAGAGGCGTTGACGCTCGGGGTGGTCAACGAGGTCATGCCGCGTGAACAACTGCTTGAGCGGGCCTGGGAGCTGGCAGAGATCGTCTCCAAACAACCGCCACTGACCGTGCGCTACGCCCGTGTTGCGCTGACCCAGCAACTCAAGAAGCTGATGCTCGACAACCTCGGCTACGGCTTGGCGCTTGAAGGTTTGGGTGCGCAGGAATACTGGCCGGGCGGGAAGAAGAAGTGATGGAGCGGGAGAAGCGGGGAGGAGAATTATTCAGGCGTGGATACGTGTCGAGGGCGGTTCGCGAACTTCTTTAGTGGTTTGAAGACGCTCATGTACCGCTATCAGGAAACGCAACGCTACTTTGCCCAAGTAGCGGATGATATCAAGGACATTGCCGAGCAGGAACTTTGCACGCTTGGAGCCCGAGAGACCAGTCCGACGTACCGAGGGATTTATTTTACCGCCTCACCAAAAGTGCTCTATACTATTAATTTCTACGCCCGCCTGATTAGCCGCGTGCTCGCTCCGCTCACCTCGTTCCGGTGTCACTCCGACCGCTATCTGTACAAAAAGGCGAGGGAGATCGAATGGCGGGATTTTCTCCATCCGTCGCAGACCTTTGCCGTTTTTGCCACCGTGGCCAACAGTCGGCTGCGACACTCGAAATTTGCCGCCCTCCGCCTAAAAGACGCAGTGGTCGATTCTTTTCGAGCTGCCACTGGTGTGCGTCCGTCCATCGATACCAGAGAGCCGGACGTCTGGATGAATCTGCACATCCATAATGATGAAGCCACGATCAGCCTCGATACGTCGGGAGGCTCGCTCCATCGGCGCGGCTATCGAAAAAAAAGCGTCCAGGCGCCCCTGGTCGAGACCTTGGCCGCAGCCATCATTCACCATGCTGAATGGGATGGACGCCGGCCGCTGTACGATCCGTTCTGCGGCTCCGGCACATTGTTGTGCGAGGCCTATATGTCGGCTGCACGGATGCCGGCGGGGTTGTTTCGTAAGCGGTTTGGTTTCCAGTCTCTGCCCGACTTCGACGCGAGACTCTGGAGGCAGGTGCAAGAAGACGGACAGGCTGCGCTACGTCCTCCTCATCAGGGTCTCATCTTTGGCAGTGATATTGACCCCGAGGCCGTCCACGCTGCGAGGATCAATATCGCTGCTTTTCCCGCTCGCCCTGCCATCACGGTCGAGCAACGCGATGCCTTTCAAATTCGTCGGATCGACGACGCGGTCATTGTGTGTAATCCGCCGTATGGCATCCGCATGGGCAAACGGGCCAATCTGGGCGATTTCTACGCGCGTCTGGGCGATTTTCTCAAACGGCGCTGTCGAGGCTCGACGGCTTTCATCTATTGTGGAGAACGGCAGTACCTGAAGCGTATCGGCCTCAAACCCGCCTGGAAAAAACCGCTCGTCAACGGCGGACTGGACGGACGCCTGGCAAAGTATGAACTGTATTAACTCCCTTCCAGTACGATCCCTCACCTGATACGTGGACGATTTCGCGTGCGACATGGTAGAGTAAATGCTACTCAACGAAGGAGGGTGCAATGATGCTGTCCCTGAGCGAATATGCAAAGTATGATGGCCTTGGGCTGGCCGAGCTGGTCGCGCGCAAAGAAGTCAGCGCCGCAGAACTTGTGGCCACTGCTGTTCAGGCTATTGAAAAGGTCAACCCGCAACTGAACGCCGTCCTCCAGGTGCTGTCAGACCAGGCCCAGGCCGAGATTCGGGGTGGGCTGCCGCACGGCCCCTTCAGTGGTGTGCCGTTTCTGATTAAAGAACTGGTCCTGCACGCCAAGGGCGTCCGCCTCGATATGGGCTCACGGCTGGCCCAGGGCTATGTCGCCTCCGAGGATTCCGAGCTCATGGCGCGCTTTCGGCGTGCCGGGTTCGTGCTGACCGGAACAACCCAGACGCCAGAGCTGGGCTATAACCCGACAACGGAGACCGTCCTGTTCGGCCCGGTCCACAACCCATGGAGGGCCGGGCATAGCGCCGGTGGGTCGAGCGGTGGGTCCGGTGCGTCGGTTGCTGCCGGCATTGTGCCGGTTGCGCATGCCAACGACGGCGGCGGCTCTATTCGTATTCCCGCCTCGTGTAACGGTCTGGTTGGCCTCAAGCCCTCGCGCGACCTGGTGCCCACCGGGCCCGACTATTCTGATCCGCTATGCGGCCTGGCGTGTGAGTTTGTTGTCTCGCGTAGCGTCCGCGACTCCGCGACCCTGCTCGACATCGTGGCCGGGGCCGACACTGGTGCGCCCGGCATCCCAGTCCCACCGGCCCGCCCCTACCGCGAGGAAACGAGTGTCGCGCCGGGGAAGCTGCGTATTGCCTGGACCACGACGCCCGCCTCGGGCGAGAAGGTTGATCCGGAATGCGAGCGAGCGGTCCATGACACGGTGCGGCTGCTGGAGGAGCTCGGCCATACGGTGTACGAAGGCCGACCGGAGTATGACTGGGAGGAGTTCCTTGAAAATATTCACGTGATATGGACGGCGTATAACGCCATGGCGGTTGAAGACTTGGCGGCGGAAATGAGCCGTTCGCCGAGCCCGGACACGCTCGAAGCCGTAACGCTGGCCTGTTGGGAAGACGGCAAGAAGTATACCGCCGTTGATCTGCTGAAATCCCTGGACCACGGTGGCCGTCTGTCCCGTATCGTCGGGCGCTTCTTTGAAGACCTGGATGTCTTTGTGACGCCCACCATTGCCACGCCGCCTGCGCCGCACGGGGAAGTGAACCAGAACCGGGCCGGTATGACGGCTATGGAGTGGACCCGCCAGGTCTTCTCGTACGTTCCCTTTACTCCGCTTTTTAATACGACCGGCCAGCCGGCGATTTCTCTGCCGTTGCACTGGAGCGCCGACGGCCTGCCGGTCGGTGTCCAGTTTGTCGGGCATTTCGGGGACGAAGCCGGGCTGCTGCGCTTGGCCGCCCAGTTGGAAGAGGCAAAGCCGTGGGCGGACAAGCGTCCACCGGTGCACGTGGCTGCCTAGCCCTGCGCGAGAGTGCGGCGAGACTATAAAAGAACCGCGCACTGGTGAGGAGCACGCGCATGACCAATACGCACCCATCCCCCCATCTCATTCTGTGGGGCGCGGGAACAACCCGCACCATCCGGCCGCACTGGGTGCTGCACGAACTCGGCCTGGCATATGAAAAACACCCGATTGGCTCGCGAACAGGAGAAACCCAGACCGACGCGTTTCGGGCGCTCAACCCGCGGGGCAAGATTCCCGTACTTCAGGATGGTGATCTGGTCCTGGCCGAGAGTGCCGCGATCATCAACTATCTGGTTGAAAACTATGGGCCGGAGTCTGGGCTGGTCCCCCGTCCGGGAATCCCGCAGCGCGGACTATACGACCAGTGGTGTTTTTTCATTATGACCGAGCTTGACGCCCATACCCTATACATCCTGCGGCGGCATGATGACTTGGCCCATCTGTATGGCGCGGCTCCGAATGCGGTGCAAGCCGCAAAGGAAGGTTTTGCGCGCCAGATTGCCGTCGTGACGCAGGCCCTGCGTTCCGGCGGGCCATATCTCTTAGGCGAGACCTTTACCTGTGCCGATATCCTGCTGACCACCTGTTTGACCTGGGCTCACTACTGTAAAATCCCTTTAGCCAATGATCTGATTGACTATGCACGGCGTCTGACGGCGCGACCGGCCTATCGTCAGGCGGCGGCTATTAACGGCGGACCGATGGTTGGACTCATATGAAAAACCCCGCTTCAGACTCTCGGATACGGGCGGTCCACGGCGACCTGTCACAACGTGCCGTTGCCGACACGCGTACAATGGCGTGGCAGCCCAGCCCGAGCGGTACGGTCTGGCGTAAACGGTTACATCTGGTCGGACCGCCAGAGGCGGGACAAGTGACTTCTCTCGTGCGCTATGAACCTCACGCGACCTTCCCCGCTCACGATCATCCGCACGGAGAAGAAATTTTTGTGCTGGAGGGAACCTTCTCTGATGAGCATGGTGATTGGCCGGCCGGAACCTATCTGCTCAATCCCGAGGGTTTTCGACACGCCCCATTCTCCAGGGACGGATGTGTGCTGTTTGTGAAGCTGCGGCAGTATGGTGGCTCGAGCCGGTCGCACGTGGTGCGGTCCGTAGACGACATGGACTGGCAGGTCACGGCGCACGATGGGATTCGGACGAAGATTCTCTATTCGGATCCGGCCTTTCCGGATCACACTCAACTAGAGCAATGGCAGGCCGGTTCGGCTCCCGGCGTCTGGTCGTACACCGGCGGTGTCGAGCTGTTTGTCCTCAAGGGGAGTTGTGAGGATGAATATGGAGTCTATGAGGAACACACCTGGCTGCGGATGCCTGCCGGGGGCAGGCATAGGCCAACCTCGGTGCAGGGCTGTGAGCTATACGTGAAAACCGGCGCGCTCCCGGCGTTGCAGTCAATGGCTGAACAATGACCAAACACCTCCTGCTTTTTCGGCATGCCAAGTCTGACTGGGACACGGCGGCCGAGAATGACCATGCACGCCCGCTGACAAAGCGGGGAATCGCCGCGGCCCAGGCCATGGGGCGGATTCTCGCGGCTTCCGGCCAAACGCCGGACCGGGTTATGACATCCTCGGCGGTCCGGGCCAAGACGACGCTGGAGGTGGCCCGGGCAGCGGGTAAATGGAAATGCCCGATTGAAATAACCGATGCCCTGTATGATACCGATGCGACCGCGGTGCTGGAAGAAATACGTGCCCTCCCCAAGAGTGCGACGACGGTCTTATTCGTTGGGCATGAGCCGACTTGGTCGGAGCTGGCGAGTTTTCTCATCGGCGGGGGCAATCTCCGTTTTCCAACCGCCGCACTGTCCCGTATCGACCTGGCGGTCCCCGGTTGGCATGCGGTGACCTTTGGCCGGGGAGAACTCGTGTGGCTCCTCCAGCCCAAGTTTTTCACCAAAGGAAAATTTCCACTGTAGAAACTGGATGCGGCACACTGGCAGGCGCGGGTATGCAGGAGAGAAGGATCATAACATCATAGAAGGAGGGGGATCATGATTAAAGGCATCCATCACACGGCTATCTCAACTGGGGATATCGAGCGCTCGCTGCGCTTCTACAAAGACCTGCTCGGTTTTGAAGAAGTCTTTGCGTTTGATTGGAAAGCGGGGACAAAATCAATTGATCAAATCGTTGGACTCAAAGATTCTTCATCCCAGGTCGTCATGCTCAAGGCCGGCAACGCGTGCGTGGAGCTGTTCCAATACGCCACACCAGAGCCCAAGCCCGGCGACCCCAATCGTCCGGTGTGCGACCATGGTATTACCCATCTGTGTCTGCAAGTGGAAGATATTGACGGTGAATACGAACGGCTCAAAGCCGCGGGCATGACGTTTCATTGTGCACCGCAGAAAGCGGGCAGGGGGCTGCGAGCGACATACGGACGTGATCCCGACGGCAATGTTGTTGAGTTGTTGGAAGTGGAAGATCCGGACGATACGCTCTCGGTGGCGGCATAGCAAGAGAATGGAATTCCCATCTTTCTCAGGAGAGGCATATGACACGGCAGACCCCCGACCCCAAAGAGCCCTATGTTGGTAAAGAGCTCGGCAGTGTCTCTTTCACTGTCACCGAAGCCGTCTTACACGATTACTACGACGGTCTGAACCTGCCGCCGGCCGTTGCGGTCCCCTCCATGATTGCCAGTGGACCGGACAACGCCTATTTCGCGCAGTCGTCGTTCAGCAATCATTTCGGCCATCTCTGGATGCGCCAGGAGTGGGAATTGTTCGAGCCGCTGACACCGGGCCGGACATATACGGCAACCGCCCGGATCACGGACATTTATCCGAAGCGCAATCGCTCGGTGGTCCGTTACGAGGTCGAACTGCGCGCCGACTCGGGAGAATTGGCCGTGCGCACGCGACATCACCAGAGCTATCTGCTCGATCAGCAGGATGGGAAACTCACCTTTCGCGACCCAAAAGCCAAACAGGGTGCGCGGCGTTTCGTTGTCCCGGAGGGCGAGCCGTTTGGGCCGCTTGAACGTGTCATCAGTCTGGAGATGTGCGACCGATTTTTTCACGGTGACGCCAACTACCACACCAACCGTGAGGAATCGAAAAAACTCGGTTTCGGCGATGTCGTGATCGGTGGACGGATGACCATGGCCTATGCGGCCCATATTCTCGAAGAACGCTTTGGGACAGCCTGGTGGACGAGTGGCCGGCTGGACACGAAGTTCACCAACCCGGTGTGGCCCAATGAGACCGTCATTGCCCGTGGCGTCATGACCGGCCCACTCACAGAAGAGCCGGAACGGACGGGCGCTTTCGTGTGGCTGGCAAAACCGGACGAGACCGTCGTGCTGGTTGCCAATGCGAGCGTCAGGTCAATATAGAGAGAGAACGCAAACGGGATATCTGAATCGTATGGCAAACCCTCGCAAGCCCCCGCAATTTTTTACGCCTCCCGACAGCCCGTTTCAGGTGCCGTGCGACGGGACCTTCCTGGTGAAGGGCGCGCCGACCGGCCCCGGAAAGAATGCACCAAATACGGCAGAGTGTCGGGAGCAGCTTGAGCAGTTGACCGCTCGCCTCGACGAGCGACAGCGCGTTTTATATGCCCAGACCCAGTATGCCGTCCTGTGCATCTTCCAGGCCATGGATGCCGCAGGCAAAGACTCAACTATTCGGGCGGTCATGCGGGGGCTCAACCCGGCCGGGTTTCAGGTCTTCTCGTTTCAGGCTCCGTCGGTAGAGGAATACGCCCACGATTTCTTGTGGCGGGCGACGCTCCGCCTGCCTGAGCGTGGGCGGATCGGCATTTTTAACCGTAGCTATTATGAAGAGGTGCTGATCGCGCGAGTCCATCCCGAATTTCTGACTCGTCAGCACCTGCCCTGGCCGAAGGATCACGACGGCCTGTGGGAGTACCGCTTTGAGTCAATCCAGGACTATGAGAAGCACTTGGTCCGGAACGGCACGATAGTGCTCAAGTTCTGGCTTAACGTCTCTAAGGCGGAACAACGTCGGCGTTTCCTGGATCGTCTGAAGAAACAGGAAAAACACTGGAAGTTTTCGGAGGCCGATACGGCCGAGCGTGCATATTGGGACACGTACATGCACGCCTACGAAGACTGTCTGAATCAGACCTCTACTCCGTGGGCGCCATGGTATGCGATTCCTGCGGACAACAAACCCTATATGCGTCTGGCCGTAGCACAGATCCTGGCGCAGACCCTTGAGCAACTGGACCTACACTACCCGACCCTGACCTCGGAACAGAAAGCCGGCCTTGCCGCCAGCCGCAAGCGTCTCAAAAAGGAAAGTTAGCGCGGATTGTGTAGGCGAGCCGCCTCCGCTCTCTCACTCCGTGTCTGTCTCAGGTTTCGCGTGTTTTTTCCCCAGGATAGTAAGTGTGTATGTGCGGTTGCGAGTCATTCCTCGCGCCGTCAGGAGCCCTTCTTTGACAAGGCGACTGAGATGTTTGTTGACAGCCTGACGGGAGACTCCGAATTGGAAAGCTGTGGAACGGACAATGTGTTGTGAATTGGAACCAACGTTCTCCAGGATATAGCGGCGAACGAGTCTCCCCCGGTCTCGTATTCCTGCCATACCTGCCATAGTTTACAATATTCTTTAACGGCTTAATCGGCAAACTTTATTGATTACCATTGTCAACCTTATCAAAATAATGTGCTCTCAAGGCAGGGCAGCCGCGATGGCTGCCCCCAAGGAACACCGAGGCGGGCGGGATGCCCGCGGCTTCAGAGGGCAGGGACAGGAGCGAACGGTTGTTGTGGGCGACTATGCACCGCCGCGCATTGCGGCCCGCAGGGCTATGGTGGCCGCTTCATCAACCGTCCTCGTTGCGATATCCACAACTACGCCATAGACGCTGCGCGCTTTCTCCACCGAGATATACTCGTCCAGCGTATCGTCGAGGACCTCTTGAACCGGACGGTCGAGCGGATTGCCCCAGCCCCCGCCACCGGTGGTTTCAAACCAGAAGGTGTCACCATGGGAGAGCTTGTGGCCGCGCAGCAAAGGATTAAGCCAGCGCTTGTCTTCGGTTAGACCGCCGACAATTTTTTGAGTGCCATCCGCAGAGAGGTGCCACAAACGTTGAGGCAGACCACGCTGCCCACCGTTCACCCCTGGGGCACCCTCACGCGTTCGGGCCGTTTCCACGCTCATCGCGCCTTCACATAAAAAGCGGATTTTGAGACTGGAGCCGAATCCGCCCCGGTGGTGGCCATCCCCGGCTGAGTCTTGCCGAATATCAAACGCCTCATACGCAATCGGGAACATCAGCTCCGCGGTCTCCGCTTCCATATTCATGCAGTTGCCCAGTGGGTCCATGGTGACATTCATGCCGTCACTGAACGGCGTCCCGCCCCAGCCGCCGGCCGGCAGGTCCGAGAAAACGTCGGTTTTTCCGTCCGAATCACGCACGCCACACACAAACCAGTTACAGTCGCCACACGCGGAGCCGACCGCGCGCTCGGGCAGGGCGTTGGCAATCGCCTGCCACACCGCGCTGGCAACCTTTGGGGCGGCCAGCACCGTACAGCCGATGGTTGGGGCCGGCCATTTGGGGTTCAGCCAGCAGTCGTCGGGCAAGACCACGCTGATCGGGTTGAACATGCCCTCGTTTTGCGGCGCGCTGGGCTCCAGGAAAAACTGGAGCGAGTAGAAGACCGCGGAATGGGTATTGGCCTTGGGCGAGTTGATGGCACCCAGACATTGGGGGTCAGAGCCGGTCAGGTCTACGGTGATATCCGAGTCTTTGACCGTCAGGGTCACTTTGACCTTGACGGGATCATCGGTCTGGCCATCGGTATCCGCATAATCCTCGCCGGTGTACACCCCGTCCGGGATGCTCTGGATTTTCTTGCGGACTATCCGCTCGGTATAGGCGATCAACTCGGCCATTGCGGCCTTGACCGTTTCCAGCCCATAGCGCTCGGCCGCGGACTGCATTTCCTCTTCCGCGGCTTTGAGACAGCCGACATGGGCCTGAAGGTCACCCTGGATAAAATGTGGGGTGCGCGTATTGGCCAGCAGAATCTTGAGGATTTCCGGTTTGATCTCATTGTTTTCAAAGGCTTTGATGGGCGGAATACGGAGTCCCTCTTCCGCGATGTGTGTCCCCCACGCCTGGCCGCCCGGCGCTCCGCCACCAAAATCCATCCAGTGACCCCGGCTGACCGCAAAGCCCAGCAGTTCCGTGCCTTTGTAAAAAACCGGCTTAATCCAGGAGATGTCGTTAATATGCGTCCCGCCCCGGTAGGGATCGTTCACCACATAGATGTCGCCCTCCCGCATGTTTTCGATGCCGAACTCATCGCGCACGGCATGGGCCGAAAACTTCATGGCCGCCAGATGGACGGGGACGTTGGCGGCCTGGCTCAACAGCCGCATCTCCGGATCATAAATGGCATTGGAGAAATCAACCATATCGGACAAAATAGGCGAGAATGATGCCCGTTGGAGCACCGTCGTCATCCGATCACAGGTATATTCAAACAGATTCCGCAAGACCTCGAAGGTGATGTGATCGAGTCCGGCTCGGTTTTTAATGCTGTCGCCTGCCTGTTCGAGTGCGCCTGATTGCATGACCATCCTCCTACGAATGCAAAACTGACTCTGCCTGATTACCGTCCTACCTGTATAATAAGATTGCCTTGGGTATCAACCGTTGCCTGCGCACCGGGCGGCAGCACGGCCACCGAATCCAGATATTCCAGAATCGCCGGTCCCAGCAGTTCCGTGCCCGGCTGGAGAATCTGGCCGTTGTAAATCGGACAGTCGATCCATTCTCCGGAAAAATACACCGAGCGCGAACTCTTCATGGCCACGACATTTTCCGCAGCGACACTTCTATAGGGAGGCAAAGCTGCGGTTGGCGCGGTGGCCGCAACACTGAGAGAGACCAACGCCGGGTCAAAGATATCCGAACTGACGCCATGCTCCTGCTTGTGTACGGCGTGAAAGGTCTCGGCAATGGTGACGAGAGCGTCCTGGGTGAGCGCGCCATCTGGAATGGGCGTCTCAATTTCATACGTCTGGCCCACATAGCGCATCTGGGCGGTGCGGCTGATCAGCACATTCTCTGCTGAGACATTGTCGCGGGCGAGCAGGCTGCGGGCCGTCCGTTCGAGTTCGGCATACACGCTATTCAGCCGGTCCAGGTCAACCTCCCCAAGCGGGGCGTACATGAATTGCTCAACGTCCTGGCGTACATCCATGACGGTTGCACCAAAGGCTGAAGCCACCCCGGCGGCGGCCGGGACGATGACTTTCGGAATATTCATGGCCCGGGCTACAAAGCAGGCGTGCATGGGCCCGGCTCCACCAAAACTAGTCAGCACAAAGTCACGCGGGTCACGGCCTCTATTGATAATGACCTTTTTGACGGCTTGGGCCATAATCTCACAACTGATCTGGATCATGGCGTCCGCGATTTCGACCGGCGACAGGTCCAGTTTCTGGGCAACGCTACTCACGGCTTGTTCCGCCGCCTGCCGGTCCAGGTTGATCTTCCCCCCCAGGGTCGGTTCCAGGCGGCCGAGCAGCAGGTTGGCGTCCGTGATCGTCGGCTCGGTCCCGCCGTTGCCATAACAGGCCGGCCCCGGTTGTGAACCGGCACTGCGCGGTCCCACCCGGAGCGAGCCGCCGCTATCCACCCAGCCAATTGAGCCACCGCCGGCACCTACGCTGTGGATATCGAGCATGGGAAGGATAATCGGCAGCTCAAATTCAAGTTCATACTCACGGGTGACGAGTCCCTTGCCGTCTTCGACAATCGAGGCATCAAAACTCGTACCGCCCATGTCCGCACAAATAATGCTGGGCTCGTGTATGGCGTCGGCCAGATAGCCGGCATAGGCAACCCCGCCGGCCGGCCCGGACTCCAGCAATTCTTCCGGGTGTTCTTTGGCCAGATCAACGCCCATCACACCACCGCTGCTTTTGAGAATCAGCAGGGAGCCGTCAAAGCCCTGCTGGGTGAGGCGCTCCAGCAGATGATCGAAGTAGGCTCCCATCACCGGCTTGAGCGCGGCGCTCACCGCGGTGGTCACAAAGCGGCCGTGCTCACGGAACAAGGGGCGCGTCTCACCTGACAGCATAATATGCGCATCAGGAATGTGTTCGAGCAGGATGTCGCGCATCTGCCTCTCATGGGCGGCGTTGACATAGGAATTGATGAAACACACGGCAATGGAGCGGAGCCCCTCCGCCTTGATTTGCTCGGCCACCTGCCGTGCTGCCGCTGTATCGAGCGGGCGTTCCTCTTCACCTTTGACATTCGTGCGTTGCGGGACCGTGTAGCGATAGCGGCGCCGAATAAGTGGCTTGGGTTTGACCTGATAGGGGTCGTACAGGTCTTTCCGATGCTGACGACCGATTTCGACGGTATCCCGAAAGCCCTGGGTGGTGACCAGGGCCGGGTCCGGATACGAGCGTTCAATCAGGGCATTGGTTGCGGTGGTCGTGCCATGAACCAGACAGGAGATCTGGTCAAACGGAATACCCGATTGCTCGACCGTTTCGAGAGAATCCCGGGCCGCCTTTTTGACGGCCTCAATGACGCCCACGGAGCGGTCCCACGGCGTGGTCAGAACCTTGGCCGTGACGCGCTCACCGGTCGTTTCTTCCCAGCCAAACAGGTCGGTAAATGTTCCGCCAACATCGACGCCTACCCGCCACATATGCTGACATACTCCTTTCGGTGATTCCTTCGCCCTTGCTCCATGCGCCATGGTCAGGCGAGCATCAGGCGTTCACCCTTGGGCTGTGGCACAGGATCGCCGTATTCCCGCGCCGTATCAATCCATAATTGCATGGCCTCATTAATGTGTTGGAGCGCGGCTTCCTGACTGTCGCCATGCGCCATACATCCCGGTAGTTCAGGCACTTCGGCAACGAACACCTGATCCTCATTGCTCCAGTAGAGAATGATCTCAAATTTATGCATCAGTCGCCCTCTCCCAGGTGATATTTCAGGATCAAGCGGCGGATTTGTCGGACCTGATACGGCTTTGCATGGCCGCCGTCCCGTTGCAAGTTGGGTTTCTCCATGAGTCCCTGCTTTCGGTAGATATAATGACTGCCGCGTATGCGCTCGTCAAATCCCATCGCTTTCAACAGGGCGCGTAGCTCATCGAATCGGATATGAGCATCCGACCGGCCGCTGAGAATCTTCTGAAGAAGCTGTCCTTGCTTACTCACGCCAAGCTCTATCTAAAATGTGTCCTATCTGTAACAGCGCTGTCGTGCTGCCTCGCCTCCCAAATCAAACTCTTCTCCAGATTAACCCAATACGTTGGATGACTACACCGTCGTGGATCAGAAAATAGTATAGCTTCTCTCCCGTATATCCACCAAAACTATTTGTTTTATACTCGTCACTTTGTCTTCCGTAACACAGGCGATTCTCATCGCTACCTGGTCACCCCAACGCCTCTTCCATCTTGGCCTTGAAGTCGCGCATGACCTGACAGACGGCCTCGGGCTTAGGCGCGGCGCAGGTGACGTGCAGTCCGTGCAGGCCCGCGTCACGGTAGGCGCGAATCTCGGCTGCGGTGACGCTGGGGTCAACCATTGAGGTGATTTCCAACTCGGCATAATCCCGCCCGCCCGCTTCCATAAGCTGGCGCAATTCATCAAAACGGTGCTGCACATCACTCAGGGGCAGCGGACCGATATGCCAACCCTGACCGAATTCAACCACCCGTTTCAGCGCCGGGGTGGATTCGCCCCCGACCCAGATGGGCGGGTGCGGTTTTTGGGTCGGCTTGGGCGCAAAATGCAGGTCGCGGTTGATCTGGACAAACTTGCCATCAAACCGGGGCGTCTCGTTCGTCCAGACCTCTTTCATGACGGCAATATATTCCCGCGTGCGGGGAGCCCGTTCTTTGTACGGCACGCCGAGCAATTCGAACTCATCCGCCATCCAGCCCACGCCGGCCCCAAAGATCACCCGTCCGCCCGACGCTACATCAAGCGAGGCCACGACCCGCGCCATTTCCAAGGGATGACGATAGGGAACAATCGTTACGCTGGTCCCCAGCCTGACCGTTTTGGTGACGGGAATGAGCAGAGCCAGGACGGTGAAGGCGTCCATCCATTCCATTGAGGTAAACACCGAATAGGGGTCCTGGCCGCGCGCCTGGGCCGCGTCAACATAGGGATAGGTCGAGTCGATCTTTTTGGGGATAGTGATGTGGTCGCCGGTCACAATACTGTCATAGCCGAGTTCTTCCGCGGTCTCGCCGATTTTGCGTGCCCCATCGACCTCGCGCAGCGCAGCTCCGCCACCCACATGTAGTCCGCAATACATCGCCATAGAAAATCCCTCCTGTTTTGTCGGGTTCGGCTACTGCGCCACGATCCCACCGTCAACGGCCATGGCGTGGCCGGTGACGAACGAGGCCGCGTCGGAACACAGCCAGACCGCGGTTTCAGCAATTTCTTCCGGCTGACCCATACGACCGATGGGCTCACCGGCTTCAATCTTCTCGAACATTCTGGGCCGGCGTTCTTTGAGCCGGCCAACCATGGACGTATCAATAATCCCCGGACAGACAGCATTCACCCGGATGCCGGATTTGGCGTATTCAAGGGCCGCGGTTTTGGTCAGGCCGACCACGCCGTGCTTGCTGGCGACATAGGCCGGCATCCGCGGCGCTCCAAGCAGCCCGGCGGCTGAGGACGTATTGACAATAGCCCCACCGCCATTTTTGAGCATCTGCGGAATCTCGTACTTCATGCACAACCATACGCCGGTCAGATTGATCGCAATCACCGGGGCCCAGTCCGCCTCGGTATAATCCGCGGTTGAGGCCAGCGCGCCCTCAATGCCGGCGTTGTTATAGGCGCAGTCCAGGCGGCCGTAGGTCTCGATCACCGCGCCGACCATGGCCTCGACTTCTGCAGCCTTGGACACATCGGCTTTCATGCAGAACGCTTCGCCGCCGGCGTCCTGAATCATGGCTACGGTTTCCTCGGCTCCGGCCACATTAACATCTGCCACTGCGACCTTGGCCCCCTCGCGAGCAAATATCTGAGCCGCGGCCCGCCCGATACCAGAGCCGGCCCCGGTGACCAGGGCGACTTTACCGCTTGTCAGGGTTCCCATGCTGTCATCCTCCTTTGTTCTTTGCTTTTTCACCACGAAAGCCGCCCCTACTGGGCAACCATGCCGCCATCAACGGACATGGCATGGCCGGTGACGAACGAGGCCGCGTCCGAGCACAGCCATACCACCGATTCGGCGATTTCCTGGGGGATGCCCATGCGACCGACCGGTTCAAAAGAGGCCATCTTTGCGGCCCGGTGGGGACGGTGATCGGTCAGCCTGCCCATCATGGGCGTATCAATAGCGCCGGGGCAGACGGCATTCACCCGAATGCCGGACTTGGCGTATTCCAGAGCTGCGGTTTTGGTCAGGCCGAGCACGCCATGCTTGCTGGCCACATAGGCCGAGCCTCTACGGAAACCGAGCAGCCCAGCGGCTGAAGACGTATTGACAATCGCGCCCCCGCCTTGGGTGAGCATCTGCGGAATCTCATATTTCATGCTCAACCACACGCCGGTCAGATTGATTGCAATCACCTGGTCCCAATCCGCTTCCGTATAGTCGGTTGTCATCATTGAACTGCCCTCAATCCCCGCGTTGTTATGGGCCGCGTCCAGGCGTCCATAGGTCTCGACCGTCTTGGCAACGAGGGCTTCGACCTGTGCGGCCTGCGACACATCAGCACGGACAAAGAGCGCCTCACCGCCGGCCTCCCGTATGAGGCTGGCCGTCTCTTCTCCGCCTTCAATCGCCACGTCGGACACCACGACCTTGGCTCCTTCCCGGGCGAAGGTCAGCGCGGTAGCGCGGCCAATACCCGAGCTGCCACCGGTAACCAGGGCGACTTTGTTCTGCATCAAATCTGCCATGCATATGCTCCTTTGTTTGTCCTGCTCATCCCTCACGGTACGCCAATCTCTGCCCCGTCCTGCTGTATCAGGCATGCGTCTGTGTGTAAAAGGGAAGCGGGGCCGGACAGTCTCTTAGCGTACTTCTTTTCCCTCACCCCGGCTGGGACGAGCGAGCGGCCAATCCCCTCCTCGGAGGGGTGGCCCGAAGGGCCGGGGTGGGTTTCTCCCGGCACGCCCAATCCAGAGAACCCGCCACGCCATCCACGGCCATGGCGTGGCCGGTGACAAATGAGGCCACGACCGCGGATACACGCTATCAGGGACAAGCGCCACACTTGGCGCTATCAGGCAGCGTCGGCTCGCCTGTGCCCGTTCAAGACTACGACCGTCGTCGCCAGGGGATTCTTTACATATGAGCCAAACGCATTATATAGATGCATTCAGATTGCACGTGTTAAGTCTGCATTTTACGTCTAGAGGAGAGGAGCTTCACATGGCCGCAGGAATAGGCATTCAGGGGGAACGGAAAAACGGGGCTTTGGTGGCCTCGACGTTGCTGATTTTTGCGAGTGGCCTGCTCGTGCTGGCCGGCGTCTTATCCGCTGCCCGCCCGGCCTTGGCACAGGCGCAACTCGATTGTCCGCTGCCCACCGGCGTGACGCTGCCTGCGGACCCGCCAGTGACGGCGCAACAGGTAGAAGACGGCAGCGCCAGCCTGATGGACTTCACGCTAACCGTAAGAGACCAGTTTAGCCAGGGAACAACAACGCCGTCGCCACTGACGTTGTATGCTGGATGTCTTATCAGACAGGAGGGGAGTGTGTACCGTTCCGGCTCCACCTACCTTATCCAACTGAGGTTCGACGGCAGGGTGTTCGTTCACGCGAAGGACATGTCATTGTCGGGCCGGCAACTCAGGCCCGCGATATACGGAGCGATCCTTGACGCATTGGGCATCGACCGGGCCGCCCTGACCGACCCTGCTGCGGCTCAGACCGCCCTCGTTGATGCCGCCGCCGGGGATGGCGGCCCGTTCGACGTACCCGGTATCCCCGGCGCTTCCGGCCATGCCGCCGTCTATGTCTCGGCCAAATTCGGGAGTCCGGTCGTGCTCCTCGCGGGATTCGATCTCAATGCATCCCACCTGGTTGAGGAAGACATCGATCCCGGCGACCCGGCCGTTACGGCCAGAGACGTGGTGGACCGTGCAAGCTTGAAGGCCTTCGTCACGCAAGCAGGAGAGTTCCTTCTCGCACTCGCACGGCAGCAGAATGGCGATATTTTGAAAACAAAGAACGTCCTGCGGGATCCGAACGGGCCGTGACGACACGGCCCCGTGTACGTCGGCGTCACAAACCGTGCCACCAATCTCATCCTGTTTCACGGCGCGTTTCCGGACCGGTTCGAGCTACGACAAGCAGGGATTTCCCGCGACATCGCGACCGGAGAAGTCATCTTTGATCAGCTCATCGCCGCGGCTGAAAGTGACCCGGAAGGCGGCTTCTGGGAGTATTACTTCGACAACCCCGCCGACGATAACGACAGCGTCGAAGTCCCCAAGGTGGGCTACGCCCGCATATTCACCGGTTCATTCCAGAGAAGAGACGGAACCGAATTCCCAATTAGCTTCGTCATCAATTCGGGTTTTTATCTGGACTCAGAGGGCACTGGGGCTCTGAGGGGGGTGCTGGAGAATCCGGCGGGTCCGCACTCGTTTCAGAGTGGAGTCGGCGCGCTGTGGGGCTGGGTGTGCGACGCGGAAATGGTGGAGATCGAGATCGAGACCGCGCAGGGGGCGGTCGAGCCGTACAGGGCAGCGTATGGCATGGAGCGGCTGGATACGCAGGAGACCTGTGGGGACACGGATAATGGGTTTGTGTTGTTATTCAACTGGAACCGGTTGGGCGCTGGCGAGCATACGGTTACCGCCTTAGTTGATGGGATCGTCCTGGGCCGGGCGATGGTGCAGGTGACGACGGTGGGAGAAGGGGCAGAGGAAGAGTTTCTCCGGGGGGTCGAGGGTGAATGTGTGGCGGAGGACTTCCCGTACATGGGGCAGAGTACCCGGTTGGAGTGGCAGCAAGAGAGTCAAAACTTCGTCATTACGGATGTGCAGGAGGAGTGACACAGGCGGCGCTCCTGCTTGGCGTTCTGAAACAGCGGCTTCGCCCGGTCGGCTCGACTGTGCCTGTTCAAGACCACGGCCGTCGTCGCCAGGAGACTCTTTACGTCTAGAGGGAAGGAGCTTCACATGGCCGCAGGAGTAGACATTCAGTGGGAACGGAAAAACGGGGCTTTGGTTGCCGCGACAGCGCTGATTCTTGCGAGCGGCCTGCTCGTGCTGGTCGGCGTCTTTTCCGCTGCCCGTCCGGCCTTCGCGCAGACCCAGGAAGCGTGTCCCCTTCCTGCCGGTGTAACTCCGCCTGCGGACCCGCGAGTGACGGCGCAACAGGTGGAAGACGGCAGGGCCAGCCTGATGGACTTCGCGCTGGCCGTGAGAGAGCGATCCAGGGAACATGCCCAGCAGGCCACGGCCGTGCAACAAGGTCAATATATCGGATGCATCATAAGGCAAGAGGGCAGTCCCTGGCATTCCGGTTCCACGTACATCATAACCCTGACGCTCGACGGCAGGGTATTCGTTCACGCCAAGAACATGGCGTTGTCGGGTGGGCTGCTCAACCCCTTGATTTACGCAGAGATCCTTGCTGCGCTGGGCGTATCCCCTGCCGATCTGGCCAATCTGGCTTCTCCCGATCCTGGCACCGCCGCCCTCGCTCTCCAGGCCGTCTTTGGCACATTGTCGCAAGAACCGGCGGCCCCCTTCGATGCGACCGTTCCTATACCCGATGTGCGACCAGGGATACCCGGCGCCTCCGGCTATGCCGCCGTCTATGTTTCGGCCGAATTAGGGACTCCGATCGTGCTGCTCGCGGGCTTCGATCTCAACGCATCTCACCTGGTTGAGGAAGACATTGATCACGGCGACCCCACCATTACTGCCGCGGACGTGGTGGGCCGCCGAACCTTGAAGGCATTTGTCACGCAAGCGGGAGAGTTCTTTCTTGAACTCATGAGTTCCGGCGATGCCGCAGCGGCCTCGAAAGCCAGGATTGCCTTGCGGGATCCTGAAGGGCCGTGGCGGCACGGTTCCGTGTACCTCTACGTCCTGGATGTTCAAAACAACATCGTCCTGTTTCACGCAACGGAACCGGACGAACTCGAGCTTTACCCTCTGGTCGGGAGGGCCCGGGACGGCCGGACCGGCGAGCTCATTCTGCCGCGGGTCCTCGCCGCAGCAACCAGTAACCCGGAAGGCGACTTCGTGGAGTATTACTACGACGATCCCGCTGACGACTCCGATCGGGTCGATATCCCCAAGGTGGGTTACGCCCGTGAGTTCCGCGGTGAAATCAATGCAGGCGGACGCATAATCCCGGCTGACTTCATTGTCGGGTCGGGTTTTTATCCGAGCGCAGAGGGTATGGGAGGGGCGCTGGAGAATCCGAGCCCGGCCTCGTCGCAGAGTGGGGTGCGGGCGGTGTGGGGCTGGGTGTGCCACGCCGAGCTAGTGGAGATTGAGATCGAGACCGCGCAGGGGGAGGTGGAGCGGTACGTGGCGGCGTATGGCACGGAGCGGCCGGATACGCTGGAGCCCTGTGGGGACGTGGACAACGGCTTTGAGTTGTTATTCAACTGGAACCGACTGGGGGCTGGGGAACACACCGTCACCGCCTTGGTCGATGGGACCGAGTTGGGCCGGGCGACGGTGTGGGTAACGACGCTGGGGCAGGAGTTTCTGCAAGAGGTCGCGGGCGAATGTGTGGCGCCGAACTTTCCACACTCGGGGCAGACGGCCACGCTGGAGTGGCAGCAAGAGAGTCAGAACTTCGTGATTACGGATGTGCAGTAGGGGCGACACATACGACGCCCTGCCTTGTTGCTCTGAAGCAGCGGCATCGCCCGCCCCAGACAGGAGGCTGATAGTCCCACCGATCCACCGAGAGCCAAAACCTGTCAGTTTCCCAGGTTTACGCTGCGACCGCCCCGCCATCCACGGCCATGGCGTGGCCGGTGACAAACGAGGCCGCGTCCGAGCACAACCACACCACGGCCTCGGCGATTTCTTCCGGCTGCCCGGAACGCCCGATGGGTTCCGCGGCAATCATCTTATCGAGCACGTCCGGTCGGTTGCCCGAGACGCGATCAACCATGGCTGTCTTGATGACCCCAGGACAGACCGCGTTGATCCGGATACCGGATTTGGCGTATTCCAGCGCGGCGGTTTTCGTCAGCCCAACCACACCGTGCTTGCTGGCCACATAGGCGGCCATGCGCTTCACGCCGATGAGGCCCGCACCGGAGGCCGTGTTGACAATGGCTCCACTCCCCTGCCGGAGCATGTGCGGGATCTCATACTTCATGCACAGCCAGACACCGGTAAGATTAATCTGAATGACCGGTGTCCAGTCCTCTTCGGCCTGCTCGGCCGTCCTTTTGAGTACGCCTTCGATGCCGGCATTATTATGGGCGTAGTCGAGCCTGCCGTAGGTCTCGACGGTCTTTTCGACCATAGCGGCCACGGAAGCCGCCTCGCCCATATCGGCCTCAATGAAACACGCTTCCCCACCAGCCCCTGCGATGAGGGAGACCGTTTCTTGTCCGCCGACGATATTGAGGTCGGCAACTGCGACTTTGGCCCCATCACGGGCGAAGGCAAGGGCGGTTGCCCGGCCAATGCCCGAACTGCCTCCGGTAACGAGGGCGACTTTGTCTATCATATCTGTCATGCCGTGCACTCCTTGTGTCTTTGCTGGCGAGATTATCCTGCGAAACGGCAAGAGTGTCAAAGCGCCTCTTGGAAGGACGGACGCAACTTGATACGGCTTTCGGGTACGCTCGGGTGCGGCTGAAGTTGACGGAGTGCATTGTTTGGAAAAGGAGGGGAACAATGAGCAAGAACCATCGCCTCATTGATAGTGACTCCCATATTCTGGAGCCGCCGAACCTGTTTGAAAAATACCCGGAACCCAAGTTTCGCAAGATCATGTGGGATAACGCACTCAAACTGTACCCGATTCAGCCGGAGTAGGGGAGAGAAACAATGGGACTGTATCGACTGTACACAGGAGACGACGGCCAATCGCATTTCGAAGATCAAAGCCTGGCCTCGCATCCAAGCCTGACTGAACCGCAGGCCACGTCACATATCTCTTTTGTAGAAGTACCGGCAGGGACCTTTATGGACTGGCATCCCGCGCCGCGCCGGCAATACGTGATTCTTGTCTCCGGTCAACTGGAAATCGGTTTAGGCGACGGCACCACCCGACGCTTTGGCCCCGGTGATGCCCGCCTGGTCGAAGACACGACCGGCCAGGGGCATACCACCCGAGTGGTGAGTGACGAACCGGTGGTGATGGGTGTTGTCCCGTTGGCCGAGTAAGCCCAGATGACCGGGCTTATTGAGACACGGAATCCACTCGGCCCGTCACTTTTTCAACCATCTGGCCGAACACCGCCTCGGCCCGGCCGTGGACTTCTTCCGGGGTGAGGGGTTGGATGGGATGTTCTACTAATATGACCTTGAAATCCGGTAGGCCGAGCGCCTTGGCCTGTGCGAGCGCGGCATTGGAGAACTCCGTCGTGGCAAATACCGCCGAAGGGATGCCGGCTTTTTCAAAAAAGATGCCGTCGTGCACACTGCACGTTGTACACGACCCTCAATCGGCCAGGGCTTCAATCAGAAAATCACACTTTTGAGCCAGCTCCTGGCGGATGTCTTCCGGTGCCGGCCGGGCAAACGTGGGCTTCATGCGCCGGATGATTGCGCGCGGCTGGAATTGCGCTGTCAACATTTCTTCCACACGATCCAGGAAAAAATTACCCTTGGCCTTGCTGATGTCGAGCAGACCGACTGTCTTGTCGTGCAAGTCCGGTAAACGGGCCGCGAGTGCCGCGGTGGCCTGTTTCGAGGCTGCGGTCGGGTCATAGAGTTTTGGCATGTCGTTCTCCTCTTCTTTATGTCTCTATGGGTACGGTCACCAGATCACTCTGCCCGGCGCCACCACCCCAGCCGCACATATGCACGGAAAAGCGTCCGGCTGTCCCACCGGCCACGACGATAATAATGCCGTCCGGCGAGGACACTTTCGGGATCAGGCCGAAGTCGTCTGCAGCGTTCAGCCAGCCGGGCAGGCGTTCTCGCCTCAGGCCTTCGCTGCCGTCCGGCCCGGGAAGGAGCTCGTGCAACGGCCGACGGACGTTCTCGTACAGATAGCGCTTGACGTCCTGTTTGCTCATGCCATCCGCGGCAATGCTGTTGGCATGCTCCGGGCCGAGCACGACAATATAATTGCCGGCCAGATAGGTCTTATCGCTCCAGCCGACGGCCACGCTGGCCCCGAGAGTGTCCAGAATGCCGCGCGCCGTGCGGCTGCCGTGGTTACTGACACACTGCGGAGCGTCGCAGCAATAGACGCTGATAGTGCTCTGCTCCGGCTCGTAGCCGTGCTCGACGTGGAGGGGGTCCCACGGGTTCTGTTCTTCGTACTCGCCAATGCAATAGGTGTATTTACCGGGATGGCCCATGGTTGACTTATCGATCTCGCCCGGATGCGCCCCGCCGATATTAATCATAATCAGGCGCAGCGCCCGGCCGATGGTCGCATTGGCCCTCCAGCCCGAACCAAACACGCCGGCCGCACAATTGATATCGAGCTGCTGGCGTATCGGGCCGTTGATAATAAACAGCGGCGTGGCCGTGTGGGTGGTGCCCTGCACGCCGTGCAGATTGGCCCGTTCGTCGCACATGGCCCGTACGCCAGCAATAACGACCGGCAGGAATGCCGGCTTGCAGCCGGCCATGACCGCATTCACGGCGATTTTCTCAATCGAGGCTTCTCCAAAATTGGGCGGCACGAGCGCAACCACTTCGTCCGCGGCCCGGGAGGTGGCGGCCAGCATGGATTGCATCCGTTCTTCCGTTGGCGGAACAACAGGCAGCCCGTCGGTGACACCCTGCTCGAAGTAGTATTCGATGGCGTCGAATTCTGCGTTCAGACCGTCTGTGGGTACGTCGGGTGGCATGGTACTCGCTTTATTTATCTTGGGCTTTCCGTCCAAATCAGCTATACCCCAACCAAGCGGCTGATTCAAACACACGCTCAGCGGACAAGGAGACGGAGCATGGCCAGCGTATTCAACGACTATTACTCGCACGAGAACCACGGGCCGTTTGAGCTGTTCGATCTCGACAATTTTCCCCTGGAAGAAGGCGGAACCCTGCACGACGGCAAGCTCGCCTATACCACCCAGGGGACGCTGAGCGCCCAAAAGGACAATGCCATCCTCATGCCGACCTGGTACTCGGGAACCAGTAAGATCATGGCCGACGTTCACGTGGGCAAAGGCCGGGCCATCGACCCGGACAAGTATTTCGTCATTATCGCCAACCAACTCGGCAACGGTCTGTCAAGTTCGCCGTCCAATACGCCCGTTCCGTTTAATATGGCGCGCTTCCCGCGTATTCGGATCGGCGACGACGTCCGCGCCCAGCATAAGCTGGTGACCGAACAGTTTGGCCTTGAGCACCTGGAACTGGTGTGTGGTGGCTCCATGGGCGCCCAGCAGACCTATGAGTGGGCGGTGCGCTATCCCGACATGGTCAAGCGCGCGGCCCCGCTAGCCGGCACGGCCAAGAATACGCCGCACGACTTTCTGTACGTTGAGACCCTGAACGAGGCCATTACCTCGGACCCGGCCTGGAATAACGGCTGGTATACCGACCCGCACGCGGTCCAGGTCGGATTGCGTCGCCAAGCCCGCCTGTGGTCCGTGATGGGCTTCTGTACCGAGCTGTTCAAGCAGGAACCCTGGCGAGAGCTGGGCTTCTCTTCCACCGAAGACTTTGTGGTCGGTTTTGTTGAAAACTATTTTCTGCCTATGGACCCGAACAACCTGCTGTGCATGGCCTGGAAATGGCAGCGGGGGGATGTCAGTCGGCATACCGATGGTGATCTCAAGCGGGCGCTTGAGCGGATTCGGGCGAAAGTATTTGTCATGCCGATTGACGAAGACATGTTTTTCCCGCCGCGCGACTGTGAAGCCGAACAGCGGCTCATTCCGAACAGCGAGTTCCGGGTGCTTCACAGCATCTACGGCCACCTCGGGCTGTTTGGCATCGAGCCGGACTATCTGAAACAAATCGACCAACACCTGGGCGAGCTGCTGGCGATACCGGTCTAGGGCTTTGATAGTGGTTAGTGACGAGTGGTTGGTGGTGAGTTATGAATAAATCGGATGAGCGTCGCGCACTTGCAGCGGAGCCCCTTGACGTTGATGAAGCCAAACAACTTCGCGGGTCGGGTTGGGACGGTGACCTCGACGAAATGCGGTCCGGTCGCTTAACGTGATTCTGATAGATACGTCCGCGCCCTATAGGGACTTACTCCCCCATACCCAGAAACGCCTTGACTCGCCCCGTACACTGCGCGGTGTTGAAGTCCCGGTGCAGGCTGGCCGTAATCATACTCGGATCGCCGGCGTAGAACATTTCGTACAGCTCGTGCCGTGAGCCAAAATCAGAGCCAACCAGATCCCAGGCCAGCTTAAAGAGCCGGACCTTGTCCTGGGCCGGGATATGGGCGCCGCGATAGTATTTTTCCAGGTCCGGACCGGTCGGCCCGTCAAAGGCCGAGAATGTTGCCGGCAACTGCATCAGTCCGCCCGCGCCAATCCGACGCATCATGGCCATCAAGCGCGGGTAGATGCGCGGTCCCCAGGCCCGTCCGACCTGGAGGGGTTCCAAGGCTGGATAGATCGCCCCGTTGGACGAGTCAATTTCAGCCTCGTGTTCCGCCGCCAGCAGAATGGATTTGATGATTTCCACATAGCTGGCGGCCTCGCCCAGGGTCTCCTGGACAACAGGTTTGTCCTGGACCCCGATGGCTTCAGCCATGAGGCTGAGCGTGCCGTAGACAAACTCGAGCTTGGACAGCAGCCGCGTATTGGTCTGGTGGGCCGTCCATTCTCGAATGCGGGTGCCGGTGTACATCTGGCCGACCAGATTGACATCCTTGTGCAGAAAAACGCGCTGCCAGGGGACAAGCACATCATCAAAAACCGCGACTGCGTCCATCTCGTCAAAGCGGGCGCTCAGCGGGTGATCCTCGACCGCACCCAGCCGGGTGAAAGACTCGCGACACAGAATCTTCAGCCCCGGCGAAGCAACCGGGATGATAAAAACCATGGCGTAGGCGGACTCTGCCGCGGTCAGGGTTGGCGGAAAGGGCCAGGCCAGAATCTCATCGGCGAACGGCGCAGCCGTGGCTATCATTTTCGCGCCGCGAATCACCAGCCCCTCGGCGGTCTCATCGACAATCCCGAGACACTGATAGGGGTCGTCCTGCTCGGCCCGGTTCTTGGAGCGGTCCACCTGTGGATCAACCAAGGTATGGGTGAGAAACAGGTCATGCTCGCGGCAGTACTCATAATAGTCCAGGACGCGTTCCCGGCACTCCGGACTCTGCTGGGCAAAATAGTCGGCCTTGGCCGCCCAGGCGGTGACCATGGCATTGAGAAAGTCCGCACTACGGCCCATCATGCCGCAGGTCGCGTCCGCCCAGGCCTTGCTCATGACCCGCCGCCGTACGAGGTCGTCCCGCGTGCGCGGGATCAGAAACGACAGCCCGACCGGATTGCCGCTCGTCGGTGAGGGGTAGCACAACGTGTCTCGATAGGCCGGATCGTGCTGCATGTCATATAACTGGGCAATGCTCTCGACCGCGGCGCGAAAGGCCGGATGGGTGGTCACATCTTCGACGCGCTCGTTGCCCAGCCAGACCTCACGCTGGTCGCGCAGGCCCGCAGTAAACTCTGCTCCGGTGCGTGCTCCCATGATCGCTATCCTTTATCCCCGCTCCTCTATAGACCAGTCCGGTCTTGTCAAACAAGACGCGCTGTTCCTTTCGCGGCCAGCCGGTCAACTCGACCATGATTCGGAATAGCGGCCCGCAGTCGCCGCCGAAAGGTATCCAGTCTGGGTTGACGTGAGAAGAAATACAGGTGGGTCAGACACGCGCAGTCGGATGCACCAAAGCCGGGCAGAGGAATCGATGCGCCCCGCATATGCGCGAAAATATCAGCCCAGGCATGTTCCCGACGAACACAGTCGTAGGAATACCAGACGTGTCGGAGCGCAGCTGCCCGGCGGAGATAATCAATATGCCAATGCGGCCGGGTCGCCAGCCGAGTGTGATGCCCGACCCGCGCCCGCACCCCTCCCGGTCCCAGGGCGCTGCCAACATAGACGTAGCAGCCCGGCTCAACGGCGAGTTGGCCCAGCCGTCCAATCCGGACAATTCGCCGGTGGTCTGCCTGTAGGATAAGGGCATAGGTGCCGGGGAGAGCATTCATTTCCGGGGCCACCTTTATTAGTCCTTACAGGTCTCTATACTACAAGGGATGCGCAGGAATATGTCTCATAACAGGGCAGAGCCAGGCATGAGTACACGAACCCGTTACACCTTGCCAGGGAACACGACCCAGGACCAGCTCCTCGGTCAGTTGCAAATGCGGTTTCCCCTTGAGCTCACCTCTCTGGGAACCCAGACGCGGCACTATTCCGACACCTTTGACTGGCGCCTGTTCCGGCGTGAGCGGGCCTTGTGTCAGGCGCACGACACGGTTGCGCTCTGGTCGCTGGACAACCGTCCGGTCAGTGAACGCACGCCCTGCCTGGCGCTTCCGCCCTGTGTCGGCGAGTGGGAGGAGAGTCCTCTCAAAGCGCAACTCCTGCCGCTGGTCTCAATCCGTGCGCTTATGGAGCGGGCGGTCGTACATGCCGCGTATTTTGCGCTGGCGGAGCGGACGGCCTTCCATCGACCGGTGGCGCATATTGTCTTTGAAGAGCGTGCCGCCAAAGACTACGGACGGCTCGTCCCGTTTCCGACCCAGGTCGAGGTCTCGGCTTATGCCGAGTCGGCGGGTGAGCTGTGCGTATGGTTGGACTCCTTGGGTCTGACTCCGGTTTCCCCGAGCGGTCCGCTGGCAACTCTGTACACAATACAGCAGGCCAGGGCGTATTCTGCGAAGCTCGCCTTCGCATTCGAGCCTGATATACGGGCGGATAGCGCAGTACGTACGATTCTGGCCTTTCTGCTCGATATCGTCAGACAGAACAGAACGGGCATCCTCCACGATATTGATACCGAGTTTTTGCACGACTTTCGTGTGGCCGTTCGGCGCGCCCGGTCCTTGCTCGGCCAACTGCCCAAGGTGCTTCCGGTGCGCTTGACCAAACAACTGCGCACGGAGCTGTCTTTTTTGGGCAGTCTGACCAACCACCTGCGAGACCTGGACGTGTTGCTGCTCCAGCAAGCGGACTATCTGGACGCGCTGCCGCCGGAACTGCGTCCGGATATGGGGCCGCTCTTTCGGACTGTTCGGCATGAACGCTACACCACCCATTACCGCCTGGTGGAGGCGCTGACCACCCAGCAGTATGAGACCATTCTTGAGCGCTGGGAAAGCGCGGCAACGGATACGAAAGCCAGGGGACCGCAGGCTGGCCACAAGCTGGCAAAGCTGGTCCGAAAATCCATCCGCCAGCAGTGTCAGCGGATGCTCACCTCCACACCACCTGACACTCTCAAGGACAGCACCCCCGAGCAACTGCACAGACTGCGTATCGCCTGTAAGAAACTCCGTTATATGTTTGAGTTTTTTGCCAGCGCTTTCCCCGAGGAGATGACGGCTGAACCGGTTCGGCGTCTGCGCACCCTCCAGGATGTCTTGGGCCAGCTCAACGATCTCGATGTCCAGCGGCAGATGCTATGGGGCATCGTCCGCGCAGTGCCGGGCTCGCCCGGCCAGAGGCACCGGACTGATCGAGCAATTGACCTGTTGACGCAGACATTCGAAAATCAGCAGGAGCAACTGCGCGCGGAAGTCCATACGACCTTTACGGATTTTGCCGCCGCAGTCGCCCCGTGGTCGTAGAACGGAACAATCTTGGAGAGACGGTTCACGAGCCTCACACACCTGACTGTAGCGGACTCGCGTAGGGGACTTTCCACACTCCTGGCCCGTATAAGAGGGCGAGGCCGCGATGCAGCTTATTATCGCGTGACGGGTGTAAGGGAAAACGCTCCTGGAGAAAACGGCTGATCCGTCTCAGCTCATCCTGCGTGCCGGCCTCCAGCTCGACTTCGACTTCATAAAACGTGGCCAAGGCGCGCTCCGGCGCTTTCGGGTCACGATAGCGCGCCGTATCGAGCGCCATTTCTGCCAGAGCCACTTCTTGGGGCTCGGCGCTCCGCTTGATGGCCAGGCGTTGTCGCTCCACCTCGGAAATCAGAATCGGGGCCAGTGTCTGGCCGCTCGCGACGGTTGGCAAACCGTCGGCTAATTCTTCTGGTGGCACGAAGGGAAAGGTCGGCACACCGGGCAGCACCACCGTCCGTTCCGGGCGCGCGTGAATAGTCCCTCTGACCTGTCCCTGTCCCTTGGTTGAAACTTCCCAGCCGTCGTCCCCGATGCGCCGAAGACGCAGGGCCAGCGCATGTCGGGTGATGAGGAAGTCGTCCGTATCCAGATATGTCGTCTGCAACTGTAAGGTTGGGCGACGCTCAAGACGAAAAGGGCCGAGCTGAGAGCGGGCCGCGATGTGATCGAAGGCCGTCACATCCTCGGTGAGGAGTTTGACTTCGACTTCTTGGGAGACTGCGCTTGTGGTTGCCATTGCTCTCAAGATCCTTTCTCCGGCGTGTCGTCTCCCCTCGGTATGGGGCTGTGGGCTGTATGGCGAAGGAGAGGAATTGTCAGCTTTCTCCGGCCCGTGTGTCAAGTCCTCCGGCAGGAGAGGCGCATGGGATCAACGCTTGACCCTGCACGAGGGAACAGGATAGGACGATACCACACGTCAAAAAACGAGGGATTATCCAAGAAGGGGAGAAAGATGTCCTACGAACTGTTGATTAAGAATGGCACGGTGGTTGATGGGAGCGGCGCACCGCCGGTCCGGGCCGATATCGCGGTCGCCCAGGGGAAGATCGCCGAAATCGGGAAGATCACCGAAGGCGCAAAAAAGGTCATTGATGCGTCCGATCTGACCGTCACCCCCGGCTTTATCGATCACCACACCCACTATGATGCCCAGATCTGTTGGGACCCGGTCATCTCGCCGTCGTCCTGGCACGGTGTGACCAGTGTCATCATGGGCAACTGCGGCGTGGGTCTGGCTCCGTGCAAACCCGCGGTGCGCGAGATCGCAGCCTGGGATTTGGTCAATGTTGAAGCCATTCCTTTTGACGTACTGTCACAGGGCGTGACCTGGGATTGGGAGACGTTTCCCGAATATATGGACGCCGCCGACAGGCGTGGCTCGGGGATTAACCTCGGGTTCATGGCGCCCCTGACGCCGTTTCGGCATTACGTGATGGGTGAAGAGTCCATGGAGCGGGCCGCCACACCAGAGGAAACAAGCCAGATCGCCGCCCTCCTGCGCGAGGCCATGCAGGCCGGGGCGTTTGGCTTCTCGACCACCAACGGTCCGCAGCATATCGGCTATCAAGGCCGTCCGCTCGCCTGCCGCCTGGCCAGCTTTGATGAACTGGCCGCCTACGCCGGAGTTCTCAAAGACCTTGGCAGGGGCTCGATTGAACTCGCCCTGAACGACCAGCCGGGTGTCGTCACGGAAAGCGACTATGCCTTGCTCGACCATTTGGGCACCGAAAGCAATCGTCCGGTGACCTGGCTGGCCATGCTGTCCCGAGACGACCAGCCCGATGTCTGCATGGAAACGCTCCGCCAGACCGAGTCCTTGATTCAGCGCGGGATCGTCCCGCAGGTCACCTGCCGGCCGCTCAGCGTGCAGGTCAACCTGCGCAATCCGTTCATCTTCGCCAATCTGGAGTGTTGGAACCCGGCCTTTAACAAATCGGAAGAGGAGCAGACCGCGCTCTACCGCGATCCCGAATTCCGTCAAGCCTGGCGCAAAACATTTGAGCAGCCGCGGGTCTTTCCTGGAAAGTGGGACCGGGTTGATATCCAGGAGGTCAGCAATCCCGCGCTCAAACAGTACGAGGGTAAAACGGTTGACGATGTAGCCCGCGAGCGGGGGAAGGACGGACTGGACACCTTCCTCGACCTGGCCATTGAGGACAACCTGAACATCCAGTACGTCATGGCCCTGTTCAATGCGGACGAAAATCGTGTCGCCGAACTCATTACTCATCCCAACACGATGATTGGTCTGTCGGACGGTGGCGCCCATGTGGACATGCTGTGCGACGCCGGTTACTGCACCTACCTGCTCGGCACCTGGGTGCGTGAAAAACAGCTCATGCCGATTGAGCGGGCGGTCCAGCGGATCACCTCCGAGCCGGCTCGGTTCTTTGGCGTGCCCAATCGGGGCGTGCTGGCTGAAGGCATGGCCGCTGATATCGCCATTTTTGATGCCACCACGATTGGCTCGCCCAGGCGGCCCGAGATGCGCCACGACCTGCCCGGTGGTGGGCGACGGCTGGTCGTCCCCGCCCAGGGAGTGATGCATACGGTTGTCAATGGTGAGGTCTTATACCAAGACCAGCAGCACACCGGCGACCTGCCCGGTCAAGTGCTGCGCGCCGGAGCCGCCTAGCCCGCTTCTCCAGCCACGTGCCCCTCCCCGGAGGGGCGCTGAAACATCCCCTCTCGGGAGGGGTGCCGCGAAGCGGCGGGGTGGGTTCCCCCCTTCTGCTCGACATAAACACTCCCGCCCATCCAAAACCACAATAACACCACCACGGACATGGCCAGAGCCAACCAGACCCCGGAACAAGCTGCTCGTGAAAACATTGACAACTTGCTCACCCAGGCAGGCTGGGTGGTGCAATCAAAAATCGACTTCAGTGCCGGCCTCGGCGTTGCCGTTCGTGAATATCAAACCGATACCGGCCCGGCCGACTACGTGCTCTTCATCGACCGGAAACCCGTCGGCGTGGTCGAGGCCAAGCCGGAACACTGGGGCCAGAAGATCACGACGGTTGAGGAGCAATCCGGACGCTACGCGTCCGCAAAACTCAAATGGGTGAGTAACAGCACCCCCCTGCCATTCGTGTACGAAAGCACCGGGGTGGTCACCCGTTTCACCGACGGACGCGACCCGAGACCGCGCTCCCGCGAGGTGTTCAATTTTCCTCGGCCGGAGACCATGCAGGACTGGTACACCCGGTCGGCCACGCTCCGCGCCCGGCTCCAGGCGCTGCCGAGTTTAGACCCCACCGGCTTGAGAGGGTGCCAGGTCAATGCCATCGAGCAGCTCGAAGCCTCCTTCAAAGCTGACCGCCCGCGCGCCCTCATTCAAATGGCGACCGGCTCGGGCAAGACCTATACCGCCATCACCTCGATCTACCGGCTGCTCAAGCACGCGGACGCCAGGCGCGTCCTCTTTCTGGTGGACACCAAAAACCTGGGCGAACAGGCCGAGCAGGAATTCATGGCCTACGTGCCCGGTGACGACAACCGCAAGTTCACCGAACTGTACAACGTCCAGCGCCTCGCGTCGTCCTTTGTCGCCAGGGACAGCCAGGTCTGCATCAGCACCATCCAGCGCATGTACTCGCTGCTGAAGGACCGGGAGCTGGACGAAGCCGCCGAAGAGGGCAACCCGGCGGAGATGGTCCAGCCCAAACAACCCATGCCGGTCGTCTACAACGCCAAGATTCCGCCCGAGTTCTTTGACTTCATCATCATCGATGAGTGCCACCGCTCGATCTACAACCTGTGGCGTCAGGTTCTGGAATACTTCGACGCCTATCTCATCGGCCTGACCGCCACCCCGGACAACCGCACCTATGGCTTCTTCAAAACAAACGTCGTCAGCGAATACGACCATGAGCAGGCCGTCGCCGACGGCGTCAACGTCGGCAACGAAGTCTACGTCATCGACACGGAAAGAACCAAGCACGGCGGGCAACTCAAGGCCGAACAGCAGGTCGAAAAGCGCGAGCGTCTGACGCGCCGCAAGCGCTGGGAGATTCAGGACGAGGACCTCGCCTATGCCGCCCGGGAGCTTGACCATGCCGTCGTCAACCCCGACCAGATTCGCACCGTCGTCCGCACCTTTCGCGACAAACTGCCGGAGATATTCCCCGGCCGCAGCGAAGTGCCCAAAACGCTTGTCTTCGCCAAGACCGACAGCCACGCCGACGACATCATCCAGACCGTGCGTGAGGAATTCGCCCAGGGCAACGAGTTCTGCAAGAAGGTCACCTACAAAACCGCAGAGGACCCGAAATCCGTCCTGGCCCAGTTCCGAAACGACTACCACCCGCGCATCGCCGTGACCGTGGACATGATCGCCACCGGCACCGACGTCAAGCCGCTCGAATGTCTGCTCTTCATGCGCGACGTAAGGAGCCGCAACTATTTCGAGCAGATGAAGGGCCGCGGCACCCGCACCCTCGACCACGACGATCTCAAGAAAGTCTCGCCCTCCGCGGTCAGCGGCAAGACCCACTATGTGATCGTGGACGCCGTCGGCGTCACCACATCGCTCAAGACCGCCAGCCAACCGCTCATCACCAAACCCTCCGTACCGCTCAAGGACCTCGCCATGGGCGTGATGATGGGCGCGCACGACGAAGACACGGTCAGCTCCCTTGCCGGCCGTCTCGCCCGGCTCAACCACCAGCTTGACCCCGCCGAGCAGGAACGTATCCGGGAAAAGACCGGCGGCATCGCACTCACGCAAATCGTCGGCAATCTATTGGAAGCCATCGACCCGGACCGCATTCAGGAGAAGGCGCGTGCAATCGAGCAAGTGTCAGAAGGCGCCGAGCCGTCACCGGCCGCACGCGAACAAGCCCAGGAACAGTTGGTCCGTGACGCCGCCGGCGTGTTCAACGGCGAGTTGATCGAACTGATCGACTCGATTCGCCGCGACAAGGAACAGACCATCGACCACGACAGCCTGGACACTGTGCTGCGCGCCGAATGGGAAGGCGACGCACGCGAGAACGCCGAAGCCCTGGCGCGGGACTTCCGGCAGTATCTGGAAGCCAATCGTGATGCAATCGAGGCCCTGACCATCTTCTACAGCCAACCGCACCGCCGCCGCGAGTTGACCTACGCCATGATCCGCGAGGTGTGCGACAGACTGAAGAACGACCGGCCCCGCCTGTCCCCTTTGCGCGTCTGGCGGGCGTATGTCGTGCTGGATGAGTATAAGGGCAGCCAGCCGGTCAGCGAACTGACCGCGCTCGTGGCCTTGATCCGCCGCGTTTGCGGCATTGACGCGACAATTTCACCCTATGCGGAAACCGTGCGCCGCAATTTTCAGCATTGGATCATGGCGCACCACAGCGGCAGCGGCGAGAAGTTCAACGAGGAACAGATGGACTGGCTGCGCATGATCCGCGACCATATCACCAACTCCTTTCATCTTGAGCGAGACGATCTGGACATGGCGCCGTTCGACGGCAAGGGCGGCCTGGGGCAGATGTACAATCTCTTCGGTGACCGGATGGATGGTGTGATTGACGAGTTGAATGAGGCGTTGGCCGCATGAAGGAAGAAGGTAGAAGGAAAAAGGATGAAGGCGCGGACCTTCGGACTCGGACGAAGGAGTTTGCACTGCGGATCATTCGCCTGTACTCAGGTCTTCCCAAGCGGACTGAGGCTCAAGTTATAGGCAGACAAATTATTCGCTCTGGAACGTCTGTGGGGGCAAATTACCGGGAGGCGTATCGCGCACGGAGCAAGGCGGAGTTCATCGCAAAGGCTGGCGACTGTTTGAAGGAGATCGAGGAAACCGGTTATTGGCTTGAGTTGCTCGTTGATTCAGGAATCGTCTCCGAGGACCGACTTGAGAGCCTGAGAAACGAATGTGGTGAATTAACTGCGATATTCGTCACTTCCATTCGGAATGCGAAGAGCAACAATGAACGTGGAGCATGAAGCCATACTGATCGGAGACGTACTCATTCCGAGAAATGAGAAGGTCACGCCTGCCGACTACCCTGAGTTGCCTTATATCGGTCTTGACGACATTGAAGCTCATTCCATGCGTTTGCTCGGTTCAAAACCCGCTGCAAGCATGAAAAGTTCCGCCAAACGCTTCTATCCTGGCGATGTGCTTTACTCCCGGCTCCGTCCATATCTGAACAAGGTCTGGCCGTCGGACCGCAACGGTATTTGCTCATCCGAGTTCATCGTGATGCCCGGCAATCATCTCGTGGAACCCCGCTTTCTCGCTTTCAGGATCAACTCGGTGGATTTCGTTTCATTCGCAAACAGCTTGAATGCGGGCGATAGACCCCGTGTTGACTTTGACCAGATTTCTTCCTTCTGCCTTCCTCCTTTTTCCTTAGGTTTCCAGCGCCGTATCGTCGCAAAAATCGAAGAACTATTTTCCGAACTGGACAAAGGCATCGAAAGCCTGAAAACCGCTCAGGCGCAGCTCAAAGTCTATCGCCAGTCCGTTCTCAAGCACGCCTTCGAAGGCAAGCTCACGGCGCAATGGCGCGAAGAGAACAAAGAGAAGATTGAGACACCCGAGCAATTACTAGCCCGCATCAAGCAGGAAAGGAAGGCGGCTGATCCGCTTCTGGTGGGCTCCGACACCCTAGAAGAGCTTCCGCCATTGCCCGAGGGTTACGCCTATACCTATCTGGCCAACCTGGGCGAACTGGGACGGGGCAAGTCGAAACATAGGCCACGCAATGCGCCAGAACTCTTCGGGGGACCGTATCCTTTTATCCAAACAGGGGAAGTCAAGGCGGCTGGTCGCATCATCCGTGAATACTCTCAGACCTACAGCGAACATGGCCTTGAGCAAAGCAAGCTTTGGCCGGAAGGAACGCTGTGTATCACCATCGCCGCGAATATTGCCGAGACTGCCTTTCTCGGATTTGACGGCTGCTTTCCTGATAGCGTTGTGGGGTTCACTGCTGCGAAGATACTGGTCTTGCCTGAATACGTAGAGCTATTCATCAAGTCGGTGCGCACACGGATTGAGGCTTACGCACCGGCAACAGCGCAGAAAAACATCAACTTGACGACACTTGAGAATCTTGTCGTTCCCTTGTGTTCGTTGCCCGAGCAGCAAGTACTCGTTGATAAACTTGAGGCGGTGTTCTCGGAGATGGAGAAGCAAAAGGAGGAGATCGACAATCAGCTAATGACGGCCAATGCTCTTCGCCAGTCGATTCTGAAGAAAGCCTTCACCGGTCAACTCGTCCCGCAGGACCCAAACGACGAACCGGCCTCCGTTCTTCTGGACCGAATCAGGGCCGAAAGAGAGAAGACTGTGCAGAACAACCACTCCAAGAAAACAAAGAAGAAAAAGACGAGAGCATGGATACCGCTCCCAGCGTCTCCACAGTCTGGAGATAACCCACCCCGCCACTAACGCGGCCCCCCTCCAAGACGTGTGATGCAAATGAACTTGTTTGGCGATTTGGCCCTCACCCCAACCCCTCTCCTAGCGGGCGCGCGGACGGCCCGGAGGGGACAATCGACACAATATGCAGCACACGTCCAAGGAGGGGATAGAAGAAGCTCCTGTCTTCAGCAGGCGCCCCGACAGAGAGCGGGGGGTGCGGGGAATGCAGGTCTTGAAGAGAGGCCAAGGAGAGAATATATTCCGGCTCGAAAGCAGGAGACGATGTGAGCGAAACGATGGCGGTACTCACCAGACATAGAACGCTGTTTAACAGATGGCTGATTGTGAACTGGAGATTGGACCATCATGGTGTAGGGGCAACGTATACGGCGCTATTATCGGTCGTATATGGCAGCAAATTGCGCACAAAGAGGCATTTTACGGTTCAATACGCCGCCCAATTGCGCCCCAAAAGGCATTTTACGGTTCAATACGCCCCCAAATTATGCACAAAAAGGCACCTCGTGGTTCAATAAGTTATTGATTTCATTGAATTCCGGTCAGAGACCCCCCCCTATATTTTTTTCAGGGAGTGTTTGTTAGAAAAGAACAGAGTTTTATAGTAAGCGTCCCAGTGGCACCCCGCAGACACGATACGGGGCGCTCCCTTCTCCTCCCCGCTTGGGACGGGTGAGGCGGATTGCCTGCGTCAGCCGAGGAAGAGGGGGGCAAAGGCCAAGGCGGGATGGCCGAAGAGGAGGGGGAGCCAGTGGCCGAGATTGCCGGTGGCGAGCTTGGCGGCCAGTCGGGGCAACCAGCCCTGGGGGCTGCGGGTGCCCGGACTGGGCAAGCCTAGCCTATCCTAGCCACGCTCCTTCTACAGTGCTCCCTCATCTGCATCGCGCGTCTCGGAGGGGATCAAGAGGGATGTATGACTACACAGCCCATCGTCCCTAAAGTCTGGAGCTTCTGCACCACCCTGCGCGACGAACCGGCCTCGGTTCTCCTGGATCGAATCAAGGCCGAAAGAGAGCAGGTGGTGAAGAACAACCACGCCAAGAAGACAAAGAAGAGAAAGACGAGGGCATGACTGGCAAACTGCCCATCAACATCAACCACCTGCTTTGCCAGCGCACCATTGAAGGCGAGCGCGTCGAGTACAAGGCGGGTTGGAATCCGCAGAGCGTGCTGCACACCGTCTGCGCCTTCGCCAACGACTTCCACAATCTGGGCGGTGGTTACGTCGTCCTGGGCGTCGAGGAGCGCGACGGTCGCCCCGTGCTGCCGCCCAAGGGCATTCCGCCGGATTCCGTCGACGCGATCCAGAAGGAACTGCTGAATCTGGGCAATTCGGCCATACAGCCCTATTACCACCCGCTTACGGGGACCTACGCTATTGACGGCCGGACCATACTCGTGCTGTGGGTACCCGGTGGCGAAACCCGCCCCTACAAAGCCAAAGTACATCTCACCAAAGGGCGCTCGGAGTGGGCCTGCTTCGTCCGCAAACATACAAGCACGGTCCGAGCGAGAGGTGCCGACGAACGCGAACTGTTGTCCTTGGCCGCCACCGTGCCCTTTGATGACAGGTATCGCCAGACGGCTTCGCTTGATGACCTGTCGCATCGGCTTATCCAAGAATTCCTGCGTAACATCGGCAGCGACCTCGCCGCTGAGGCAGCCGGTCTCTCGATTGAGAGCCTGGGCCAGCGCATGAACATTGTCGGCGGTCCTCCCGAAGCAATGTTCCCCAAGAACGTCGGCTTGCTGTTTTTCAACGACCGACCGCACGACTTCTTTCCGGCAACCCAGATTGACGTTGTCTGGTTCCCGGACGGCCCGGGCGGAGACCACTTCGAGGAGAAGGAGTTTCGTGGCCCACTGTCGATCATCCTCGGCGAGGCGATCAGCTACATCGGACGGAACTACCTGAAGGAAACGGTCGTCAAGCATCCACACAAACCCGAAGCAGAGCGATTCTGGAACTTTCCGATTGGTGCCATCGAAGAGGCCCTGGTGAATGCGATTTATCACCGATCATACGAGGAACGGGAGCCGGTCGAGGTCCGCATTACCCCGGAAGAGTTGGTGGTCTTGAGCTTTCCCGGTGCCGACCGGTCCATCCGCATGGAAGATTTCAAGAACGGGCAAGCCGTCAGCCGCCGCTACCGCAATCGCCGCATTGGCGAGTTTCTCAAGGAACTCGAACTGGCCGAGGGCAGGTCAACCGGAGTCCCCAAGATTCTGCGAGCCATGCGGCAGAACGGCTCCCCGGAGCCGGTCTTTGAGAGCGACGAGGACCGCACCTGGTTTCTGGTCCGGCTGCCGGCGCATGAACGGGCAGCTAACGAGGCAGCCGGGCAAGATACCCTACAAGATACCCTACAAGATACCCTACAAGATACCCTACAAGATACCCTACAAGATGTAGGGCAGGTCACAAAGCACATCGAGCAACTCGTTGCTGTCCTCACCCGAGAGATGAGCCGTGTCCAAATCCAGGCAGCATTGCAACTCAAAGACCGGCACAACTTGACCACGGTCTATCTGAAGCCCGCCCTCGAAGCCGGCCTGATTGAAATGACGCTCCCCGGCAAGCCGACCAGCCGGAACCAGCGTTATCGGCGAACCGCAGCCGGCGAGGCCCTGGCCCGACAAACCATAGGGAAGGATTCGTCTGCATGAATACCGCTCCCATTGTCTCCAAAGTCTGGAGCTTCTGCACCACCCTGCGCGATGACGGGGTGAGCTATGGCGACTACCTGGAACAGCTCACCTATCTGATCTTCCTCAAGATGGCCGACGAGTACGCCCAACCACTGCACAACCGCGATGTCGGCATCCCGGCCGAATACAACTGGCAGAGCCTGAAGTCGAAGAGTGGGGCGGAGCTCGAAAGCCACTACGTCACCCTGCTTCGCGAGCTTGGCACCAAGAAGGATATGCTGGGCCAGATCTTTACCAAGGCCCAGAACAAGATACAGGACCCGGCCAAGCTGTTCCGCCTTATCGATATGGTGGATGACACCGAATGGGTGAGCATGGGTGCCGACGTAAAGGGGGATATTTACGAAGGGCTGCTTGAAAAAAACGCCGAAGATACCAAGTCAGGCGCGGGCCAGTATTTCACGCCGCGCGCCCTTATCCGGGCGATGGTCGAATGCGTCCGGCCCGAACCGGGCAAACTCATCGCCGACCCGGCCTGCGGGACGGGAGGGTTCTTTCTGGCTGCCTACGACTTCATCAACAACTCGGACAACTTTAGGCTCGATAAACCGCAGAAGGCGTTTCTGAAGCACGCGGCATTTCACGGCAACGAGATCGTCGCCAACACGCGCCGCCTGTGCCTGATGAATATGTTCCTGCATAACATCGGTGAGATAGACGGCGGCGCGCCCATTTCGTCAAACGATTCGTTGGTGGCCGATGCCGGTCAGCGCTTTGACTATGTGCTGGCGAACCCGCCGTTCGGCAAGAAGAGTTCCATGAGCTTTACCAACGAGGAGGGTGAGCAGGAAAAAGAGGACCTGACCTACAACCGGCAGGACTTCTGGGCGACCACCTCGAACAAACAGCTCAATTTCGTGCAGCATATTCGTACCATGCTCAAGACCACTGGTAGAGCCGCTGTGGTTGTTCCCGATAATGTTTTATTCGAGGGCGGGGCCGGCGAGACGATTCGTAAGAAGCTGCTGGACAATACGGACCTGCACACCATCCTGCGCCTACCGACCGGCGTGTTCTATGCCCAAGGGGTCAAGGCCAACGTGATCTTCTTCGACAACCACGAAGCCAGTCCGAATCCCTGGACAAAAAAAGTCTGGTACTACGACTACCGCACCAATATCCACCATACGCTCAAGAAAAAGCCTCTCCGCTTTGAAGACCTCCAGGATTTTATCCAGTGCTATCACCCCCAAAACCGTTGGGAACGGACGGAAACCTGGGATGCGGAAGCGAATCCTGAGGGTCGGTGGCGAGTGTTCTCGTATGACGAGATTCTCGCTCGGGATAAGACCAGCCTGGATATTTTCTGGCTCAAGGACAAAAGCCTGGCCGATCTCGATAATCTGCCTGAGCCGGACGAGCTGGCAGCCGAAATCATTGAAAACCTGGAGTCCGGGCTTGCTCGTTTTCGGGAGATTGCGACGGCGTTGGAGCGGTGAGAAGACAGCTCTGATCTGGGGGGAGGCCGAATAGTACGCTATATATCCAAGGCGGAGAGGTATCGATGCCTTCCTTCATCGTCCAGCTTCCGCTTTCGACCTGTAATCTGCCCGACTCAATCGAATATGCTTCACCAACTGCGTGCGCTCAAATTGGGTGGGCGCATCATCCGTCCGAGAAACAGAATTGTCCCAGTTCGTGTATCCCGAATGAGAAAGAGAAACGGGCGGTCCGCCCGGAATGTTGGAATGGGTGGTCCGATCCTTGCACCCATAGCCCTTGCCATTATAGCTGTTGCAGCCGCGGCCTCCGTCCCTTCCTCGTTGACATCCACATAGGCTTTATGAACGACATGTGAGAGATAGAGCTTCCACGCCTCGGCTGCATCACTCATACCGAGGAACCCGTTGGGCTCAAACGCTTTCGGCATGCCCATGGCGGATAACGTGTGCTGGAGAGAGATTGTCTCCTCCAGCTTGAACTTTGGAAGAAAGACATGCACCTCTTGTCGCTTTGCGGCATCCAGCCACTGAGTCAACTTGTCGGCTGTCAATACCTTTTCAAGAGCCGGCAATCCAGTGTGTTTTTTCGGCAGGAGAATGACCATAGCTAAATCTCTGCCGCGATATTCAAGCTCCAGAATCTGAAAACCGTCGGGATTGGGTGGGCTGTCGAATGACGGCGGGTCCGCGTTCAGCACAGGGATATGCGGAGTCCCATCCGGTCTTAGCTCGGCATAATGAGTGCGCAAGGAACGCTGTGACATCAATGGGACCTTAATCGATGATCCGTCCAGTAGCGTAAAGTCTTCCGGTTGAGTCCTTCTCTCGTCAAACTCATCTACCCAATGACCTTTGAAGTAAATCGCGTTGGCGAGAACGAACCGAGTGTCCGCATCGATTGTCCCTGGCGCAAGAAGGTCTTTAATTTTGTTTTTCGTTTGTTCTTCAACCCAATTATTGATCTGAATCCGAGTGGGGTCCGGGTTGAACATGAAATCGACCTGGCGTGCCGCCGCGCCATACGTCTCGTTGAGGATTGCGAGCAATTGGGGGCGAAAGGGGTAGGTCTGTTCCAGCCAGAGAGAGTTGGCGACATTGATTTCATACGGGCGGTCTTCCCCTAAAAGAAGATGTTTGAGCGTGGCCATCTCTCTATGAATGCTTGCCGTATCCCACGGGACGGCTGCGTCATCGGAACGTCTCACCTGTTCGGGAAAGCGGAGGACGGTTCCTATTTGCAGGGCGGCCTCACCCCGCGCCCCTTCGGCGGTCATCGTCAGGGCGCTCACAATGGAGTAGGGCGAGAAGAAGAGGTTCTGTCCAGGACTTTCGTTCGCGACCTGGGCGTACAAGTCCAGGGCGAAGTTGTTGTTCATTTGCGGGATAAATTGAAAATGAAATTCTTTCGCTGTCGGGTCGGGAGGGACTGCGGGCTGTGGATGTCCAATAGCGGGATAAAGCAGGCATCCTGTAAGCATCGACACAAAGAGAAGTACGAGTTTCATATGCCCCGATACCTGCCAGACGAGAGGGCGCTTATCAACCCGCCTTGCTTGCATTCACCGGTATGATTCGGTGTGACGTGCGCCAGGACCGAGAGCCGACACGGAACGGTCGGCTCTCGGCACTATTGTATGTAATTCTCTCCGGGGCGGGGAATTGGGAGTGGAAACCCACCCTGGTGCTACGGAACTAATGCGTTGGCAGGGGAGAAAAATGGGCGCTGACGATTTTCCACTGGCCGCCCTCTTTGCCGAAGACGAGGGTGGTCCGTCCGTTTAAGGTGCTGACCTGACCGTCTTTGCCCACCCCGGTAAAGGTGTCATACCCATTTGCTACGCCGGCACTGTCTCCGACCATTCGGCAGGACAGTTGACGCAGGCCGGAGTTGGCCGAGGCAATGCCTGCCATCGCCCCCCGCAAAAAATCGGCGAACTCCGCTTTGCTGTCAAACCGATAGGGAACGTGATCAATCACCTCAAGGTCTTCGGACAGCATGTCAATCGCCCTTTCCACGTCCAATTGCGTAAAGGCGTCAAAGAAGCCCCTGGCCGCGGCTTCGATTTCCTGTGCACTCATATCTGGTTCCTCCTCTATGGATTATACTTGCCCGTCTGCTTAGCGGGACTGGGAAAGGGATGCAAGCCGGCCTGACCGTTCAGGGGCAGCGGTTGCGGAATTGTGCTTTCTCAGGCAGAAAGGCTCGGTAACGAAGACCCGTAGTATCCCGGCTCCGGAGGGGACGTAAAGAGTAAACGTGTCCAGCATCTCATATCTATTGGAGGATACGGTTACTCTTTTTGGGCTAGGGTTTTCTCAGGGGAGACAGCGTGACTAGTATTTTTCGTGGAGGGGGCTTCCTCCTATGCTGGCTTGTGTCCTGTGTCATTTTCGGGGCCTTTGCCTCGGTTGCCCAGGCTCAAGAGAACGGACGGGAACGCATTCTTGCGGACTTTTTTCCCTACCGGGAAGGGCCGCTGCAGGTGGAGGGTATCCCGCCCGGCCTGAAAATTGATGCCACTAATGCCGCGGTCGCCTCTGCGGTCTTGCCGCCGGAGCTTCTGACCTATCTGTCGGCGGGTGACTTTTCGATCACCGTGCAGGAGACCACGGACCTGCAACTTCGACAGGCATTTATTGATGCCACGCTCCAACACCATAGTGGAGTGGTCGTCGGAGAGGGCGAACTCCAGAACTATGTGGCTGGTCGGCCTTTTCCTGTGCTCGACGCGGACGACCCGCAGGCCGGGCTGAAAGCGGTTTGGAATCTGCGCTACCGCGACCAGGGCGATGACGCGCAAATGTGGGCGACGAATAGCCTTGTCAACAGCAATGGCAATACGGAACGCTCGCAGACGTTTGCCTTTTTCTCGCTCTACGGCATGCATCGCCCCGACAGCGCAAAGAATGTCCCGCAGTGGGAGAAACAGGGCGTCTACACCAAACAATACACCCGCATGCTGGCGCCGTCTGACAGCGAGGGAAATCAAATCCTGGCCGTGCAGCCCGACAACGATTTCCTGCCGCACGACCAGTGGGCCTACGATCCAAAGACGCGCCGCACCCGTAAAATCGTCTACACCCCATACATCTCGCCAGGCCGTGGCGTGGTGCTGATTGAGGACCGCTCCGGCTTCCTTGGCTATATTCACGCCTATGACTGGAAATATGTGCGCGAGCAAACGGTCCTGGCACCTGGGCCGATTCGAGCAAGCGCCCCTACCTGGGGTGGGCGCGGCAACTGGTATCTGGTTGACCCGTGGGAATTGCGCCGGGCCGTGGTGGTTGAGGCCACGCCGAAAAATTCTCATCCCCTGTATAGCCGGCGTATCCTGTATATCGATGTCCAGACATCTTTGCCCTTATTTTCCTTTACGTATGACCACGAGGGGCAGCATAAACGGAGCTTTATGGTGGTCGCCCGGCATCCCGAATTCGATCCCTGGGGTAATACGGACTGGGTAGCGCAAATTGCCGCCCAGGGCTCGATTGACTATCAGCTTGAGCGGGCCAACAATTTTCAGATAACCAAGATTTTCCTCAACCGGGCTCTCCCTCCGAGTCAGTTCACGGTCATGACGCTCATGCTGCGTGGGAAGTAAGACAGCGGCAATGCATATTCCACTGGACGTTGGGATGCGCGCGAGAAAACGATGGCTGTGGGTCGGTCTGCTGGTTGGCGTGCTGTTGAGTGTGCCGTCCGGTCCGACTTGGGCCGTTTTTCTGGATCAGGACGAAAGCCTGCGCTTCAGCGGCCGGGTCTATAACCGCACCGCCTTTTCGGTCGAGCGGGCCGCGGAGAATACGCGCCTCCAGACTCCGTATAACGACTGGAATATGCTCCAGAACCGGACCTTTATTCAGGGCGAGTTGAGTCATGACCTGACCGGTCTGGTGGCGGGGAATACGACCGGGCTGCTGGCACCGTTGCAAGCGCTCTTGGCTCCCCTGCGGCTGCTGAGAGCGGATACTCTCGACTATTTTATGACCTACCGAGGGGAATACGATGGGGTGTGGGACTATGGCCCGGCGGTTTTTCGGGAGCGCTATCCGCTGTTTGCGGACTGCGGTGAGCCGACCAAAGCAAAACGGGCGCACCCCCGCCGCTTTGGCTGTCAGCATGCCGACCCGCGCCAACGCCTGCGGCATAGGCATCGTTTGTTTGAAGCCTATGTGAACTATGCCTATGGGCCGTTCTTCCTGCGGGTCGGACGCCAGAACCTGTCGTGGGGCGAGACCGATGTGTTTCGCCTTCTGGACCAGATCAATCCGCTCGATGCCGGTTTTGGCGGCTTTCTGGTGTCGCTCGACGAGCGCCGGGTGCCGCTCGATATGGCCCGGGTCGTGTATGGATTCGGCGGCGTGGGGCCGCTGTCCGAGCTCAACCTCGAAGGCTTTCTGGTCTTTGACGATAAAATTGCCGCGCCGGTTCCGACCGGTTCCCCCTGGTCCACGCCCAACCCGCCGGGCGTCACCGGTCAAATCAAAAAACCCTCAAAGAATTTCGCGGACGCGCGCGGGGGCGGGCGTATTGTTGGCGTGTGGGGCGAGGTCATGTTCAGCCTGGCCCACTACGCCACCTATCTGGACACGCCCGTGCTGCGTATCGTCACGCCGACCAACCGACCCGTCAGTCTGGGCGCTTTTGAGGCCGCGGTGCAGGCCGGTGACACGGGTCGCTTTTTGACCGACCACTTCCGGGCCGAGGCGCTGTATCCGAAAATACAGATCAGCGGCGGCTCGCTCACTTTCGGCGTGCCCCGCATCTCGTCCATTCTCCGCAGCGAGTTCGCCTATTTCCACTCCGAGCCGTTTTTTCACAATTCCGCCTCGGACCAGCTTCTGGGACCGGCCTTAACGGGCGGAATCACACCCGGCTTCCAACAGGTCGGCACCGACCCGGACACGGGCCGTCCGCTGCTTCGCTACCGGAATAAGATCACCCGGTCCGATGTGGTGCGCTGGTCTCTCGGGTTGGATATGACCCGCTATATCAGCCTGCTGAACCCGAACGAATCCTTTCTCATCAGCAGCCAGATTTTTGGTCGGCACATCCTGGATTTTAACGACACACCGGTCTCAGCGGTGTCGGGCTCGTACGGATTCGGACATTTTGCCGCGCCGATTTACGAGCCCAATCGGGACAATCAGAGCTTTGTCAATATCGACCAGCACCAATTGATTCAAACCCTGCTGATCTCAACCGCCTATTTCTCGGGCAGGGTCGAGCCCAAGCTGATCTTTTTGTACGATTGGCAAGGGTCCTGGCTGGTCCAGCCCGAAATCACGTTTATCCGCGACCCGTTTCGCTTTACTGTGCAGTATAATTATCTGGATGGTCAGTACAACGGTATTGGTTTTCTGCGCGATCGCGACAACGTTATCATCCAATTAGAGGCGGTTATTTAATCCCTTACGCATCGAAATGATACATGTTCTGGTCGAATCGGTCGCAGGCGAGGCAGAATACAAAAACCAGCGGCTCGGTACCGGTGCAGCGGACGGTATGCTTCGCGTTAGACGGGATATAGACCGCTGAGCCGGGGCCGAGGGATGCCTCGGAATCGTCAATCGCAACGTGACCGGAGCCGCTGACGACATAATAGGTTTCCTCAGGTTCGTGGTGATGGAGGGGAAGCGACACGCCGGGCGGCAGTTCCGCTATACCGGTGACGAGTCCGCTACTTGTATCGCGTTCGCCTGTGACGAGCAGCTTCCAGCGACACGGGCTCTTCGCGGCAAGATCAGGGTCCGTCCAGCCTTCCCAGTCCAGGTCGCCTTGATGGCGAATAACAGGTTTGTGTACAGGCATATCCGCTACCGACCCAGTCTTCGTCTTTACGCTTCAAGGTCCAGTGGGTCGAGGGCGTTGGCATCTCCGCGTCGCATGCGCTCCAGACCATCTGCGGCAACATCGTAGTACAGCTCGAACTGATTGCCTTCGGGATCAAGAAAATAGATGCTCTTGGTAATGCCGTGGTCAATCGTGGCAGTGATCTTCACGTCGTGGGCTTTGAGCGTCTGATAGCTCTCTTTTAGTTCGTCAAAGTTGCCGACCTGGAGGGCGACGTGGTGCAGGCCGACCTGTTTGTTTTTCACCGGCTCGGCTTCCGGCGGCACTTCCAGGACGGCCAGGTCGTGATGTTGCTCACCCAGAGTGAAGAACACGCCCCGTGGCCGTTTGAGCCGGGTGACCACCTCAAAGCCCAGCACCTCGGTATAAAACTGCTCGGCGCGGGCGAGGTCACACGCCTTGAGCACGACATGGCCGACTTTTTTCGGGCGAATCATGGCAGGCCCTCCTTCTCTCTATACGCCTCCCATACCACGAGCATCCCAATACCGTAAAGCTTGCAGCAAAGGCTGCGGTTGACACAGGACAAAACCCCACGGTATGCCCAGTGCATGATGGAGGAGGGCGATATGACGACGACGGGGCGCTATGTGTCTGCCGATGGCCACGTGGTGGAACCCGCGGATCTGTGGACAACCAGAATGGATAAGCAGTTTCGCGACCGGGCGCCACGGGTCGAGTCTCGCCCGGAAGCCGACTACTACATCATTGATGGTCTGTCTCCCTTCCCTGTCGGTCTTGAAGGCGCGACCATGGAAGACAAGATTGCCGGAGAGATTACCACGGTGGTCGGCCACCGGCACGGTGAAACCCGTCCCGGTGCCTGGGACCCCCAGGCCCGTCTGGCGGACCAGGACATGGACCACCTCACGGCCGAGGTGATTTATCCCGGTCTTTTTGGTTTACAGTTCTGGACCGCGCCCGATGTCGCCTACCAACGCGCGTGTTGGCGGGTGTATAATGACTGGCTGAGCGAATTCTGTGCCGCGGCCCCGGAGCGGCTCATCGGGGCCGGATTTTTGCCCATGAAAGGCCCTATGGAGTGGGCGATTGAAGAGGCGCGGCGTATTGCCCGCAAGCCGGGTCTGCGTTCGATTTCGATTCCGGCCGAGGTCGCAGACCGCTCGTACCGGCAGGCGGAATTCGACCCTCTGTGGGAAGTGCTCCAGGATATCGGCCTGCCGGTGTCCATCCATTCCGGGACGAGCACAGGTGAGCCGTTTGCCACAAAGTTTGAGCGCTTGGGCATGGGCATGGGGGTGGTGGACACCAAGATATCCCTACCCATGCACGCCCTGGCCGATCTCATCTGGGGAGCCGTGCCGCGTCGTTACCCCAAACTCAGGTTTGTGATTGTCGAGGGCGGTATCGGCTGGATTGCCGCCCTCCTGCGGCTGATGGACCACTGGTGGGCCGACCATCATCGCTGGATGGAGCCGCGGCTGGACGAAGCGCCGAGTACGTATTTCAAGCGGCAGTTCTGGGCCACGTTTGAGGATGACCGGGCGGGTATTCTGACCCGAGAGCTGCTGGGGACGGACCGGCTGATGTGGGGCTCGGACTACCCGCACACCGAGGGGACCTTCCCCCATTCTCAGCAGCAAATCGCGCAGGACTTTACGGGGGTGCCCGAGTCTGAAGTGTATCAAATGGTGGTCAGCAACGCGGCTGGCCTGTACGGGATCGAGGGAGAGCAAACCATACGCAGGAGTTGAGCAGTTACTGAACGAAGGAGGGAATACTCATGGAAATAAATGTCACTGGTGGATATGTGTCTGCTGACGGCCATGTGGTCGAGCCCGCAGACTTATGGACAACCCGGATGGATAAGCGCTTTCGTGACCGGGCGCCGCGCGTAGAGTCCAAACCGGAAGCCGACTTTTACATCATAGACGGGCTGGAGCCCTTACCCGTGGGGCTCGAAGGCGTCTCGATGGAAGACAAGATTGCCGGGGAGATCATCTCGCCGCAGGGCCGCCGGCATGCGGACACGCGGCCTGGGGCGTGGGACCCGCAGGCCCGATTGACCGACCAGAAGATGGATCATCTGCGGGCTGAGGTCATGTACCCTGGAGTGGGGCTCTTTCTGAGCGCTGCGCCGGATGCCGAATACCAACGCGAGTGTTTTCGGGTGTATAACGACTGGCTGAGCGAGTTCTGCGCGGCTGCCCCGGACCGCTTCCTGGGTGTTGGCCTGCTGCCCCTGAGAGGGCCTGTTAAATGGGCGATTGAGGAGGCTGAGCGTATTGCCCAAAAAGGTCTCCGGTCGATTTCGATTCCGGCTGAGATTGCCGCTCGACCCTATCGGTCAACCGAATACGATCCCTTATGGGAGGCGCTCCAGGATATTGGTCTCCCGATTTCGATACACGTAGGCACGGATGAGCCCTTCTATATGAAGGCGGACCGGATGGGAGTTGGCAAAGCCTTTGTTGACACCAAGATTTGCGCCATGGAGCGGGCCATGGCCGATCTCATCTGGGCCGCTATCCCACAGCGCTATCCAGGGCTACGCTTTGTCCTGGCCGAGGGCGGCATTGGCTGGGTCGCCTCGGTGCTGCGCAGCATGGATCACTGGTGGGCCGACCACCGGCATTGGATGGAACCGCGGGTCGATGAAGCGCCCAGCTTTTATTTTCAGCGCCAGTTCTGGGCCACGTTTGAGGATGACCGGGCGGGCATCCTGACGCGGGAACTCATTGGCGTTGATCGTTTGATGTGGGGCTCTGATTATCCGCACACCGAGGGCACGTTTCCGTATTCTCAGGAGCAGATCATGAAAGACTTGCTCGGCGTGCCTGAAGACGAAGCCTATAAGATGGTAGCCGGCAATGCGGCGAGTCTGTACGGTTTGAGTGCCTAGAGATGGGGGCGGAGACGCTCCCCATCTGAGCGGGGCGTCCCTCACGGAACAGAGAGAGGAGAGAACCCATGGCAGAAGCAACAGAAGCCGGCATCTTTGAAATCATGTACTCGACCCGCGCGATGCGGCGACTCAAACCCGACCCCATTCCGGAAGAAACCCTCAAGAAAATTATTGACGCCGGTATCCGCGCGCCCAGCGGCGGCAATATGCAGGACTGGGCGTTTATCCTGGTGAGAGATACAGAGAGGAAACGCTTTATCCGCGACTATTACTGGAATACCTGGCAAAAGCTCATGGGCGAGCGGGGTATCCCGGATGATATGCCCCCCGCGCAGCAACGCATGCTGAATGCGGCCGCGCATTTGGCCGTGCATCTGGACGAAGCGCCGGTGCTGCTGCTGGCCTGCGCGAAAACGGAATATCCGCCGCTGGCCGCAATGAACCACGAGCGCGCCAACGCCGCGGTTATCCACGGCACGATCTATCCGGCGGTCCAGAACATTCTGCTGGCCTGCCGCGCCCTGGGTGTTGGAGCCACGCTGACGACCATCCACTGTTTCTTTGAGGAAGAGCTGAAACAGCGCTTCGATATTCCGCAGGACATGGAAGTCTCGGCCCTGATTCCGATGGGCTATCCGCAGGGTAATTTCGGACCGGTCTCACGCGCGCCGGTCGAAGACGTCATCCACTGGGACGCCTGGGAGAACAAGCAGACGGCGTGAGAAAAGGAGGAGCGTATGGGAGCTGCCGAAAACAAAAAGCTGATCCAGGCTGCCTTTGACGCCTGGGCTGATGGAGACGGCGCGGCGTTCTTTAATATTCTGGCCGAGGATGTTCAATGGACGGTGATCGGCTCCGGTCCCGTCTCACGGGCCTACACCAGCCGTCAGGCATTTTTGGACGGCGCGGCCAAGCCGTTGAACGCCAAGCTGGCCGGACCCATTCAGCCGACGGTGGTGGATATCATTGCCGAGGGGGACAACGTCGTCCTGCAATGGGAAGGCACGGCCACGGCCAAATCCGGCAAACCCTATAACAACAGCTATTGTTGGGTGATGCGGGTCGCGGACGGCAAAGTACGAGAAGGTACGGCCTATATTGACACGGCGCTGGTGGCTGACTTGTGGCAGTCATAGCCAGTGTCCGAAGCTGTCTCTATAGGCATTCAGGCCCAAATCACGTCGTCATCCATCAGCGGGATGCCAAAGGCCGTCTTGCCCAGCAACTCTAAGGTCTGGTCTGTACTAACGGGATGAAACAGGGCGGCCCGTACGTCGCGGTAATACCGCTCCAAAGGGAAACGCTTGAAATACGAGGCTCCCCCAACAGCTCGTAAGGCCAGATCGACTACCCGGACCGCATTCTCCATCGCAACGGTGCGCGCCGCTACGCTTTTGTGTACCCACGTCTGCGGGTCTTCGATGTCCGCCTCGGCTGCGGCCTTCCACATTATGGCGCGGGCGCTCTCGATCAGCAGGTCCATCTCTCCGACCTTGTTATACACGCTGGGCAGATGGCTCATGGGAGTTTTGAGCGGAAAGCGAGGACGGTCACGCATGAATTCGACCACGAAATCCCGCGCGGCAACGGCAATGCCGAGGTAGGGCGCGGCAATGGTAAACGGTGCTCTGAGAAAAAGATTCGTAATTCCGCCACGGGTAAAGGCTGGCCGTTGCAGGGTCACGGCCGACTCTGGAACAAATGCCTGTGTGAGGGTGGTACTCCGTGACGCCGTTGCGCGCATCCCCAGGGTATACCAGTCGTCCTTGAAGATAAGACCCGGCGTGTCAGGCAGGATGAGGAAGGAGATAATGGTTTCCCCCTCAGGACCGTCCTGCCACAACGCTTCGCTGAAATAGCGGTCCAGCGCAATACTCTGGGTACTAAAGATTTTCCGGCCACTGACCTGCCAGCCACCGTCTACCCGTTCCGCAACAGCCCGAGGTCGTAAAACAGGAATGGCATTATCCGGCTCAGACGCCGAACCTCCGCAGATCAACCGCTCACGGGCAATGCCCCGCAGGATATCGGCCCGTTTGGAATCGTGGAACCTGCGCCATAAATCGACCAGCAGGCCAATAACATTAAAATGCATATTAATAGCCAGGGCAGTCGGCGCACAGCCTTGGCCGAGACGTTCCTGGGCCTTGATCCGTTCCAACAGACTCGCGCCACCACCTCCCAGCTCTTCGGGGATAGTCATGATGGTGTAGCCGCTCTCCTTGAGACGCGCGTAGTTTTCGTACGGAAAAGACCCCTCCTCATCATGCTGGGCCGCACGTTGGGCAAAGTCATCGGCCAGTGATGCCGCAAGGTCAATAAATCGTTGCTCGCGTGGTGTATGGAACTGATTCATGGCTGTCCCCTTCCGTATGGCGGTCTGGGCGAATCTGTTTGTTCGGTGCCACACTCTACCAGCCTCAGTCCCGGCTTTGCCATATGTGACCGCCTCTTGTATTCTTGGCGGTTCTCACGGAAAAGGTCTCACAAGAGAAATATTGCACCGGAGAGAAAAGGAGGCGGGATAATGAAACTCTACCGTTCGACCATGTTTGTTCCGGGGAATCGGCCCGACTGGATAGACAAGGCGCCCAAATATGGCCCGGATGCGCTGCTGCTGGACCTCGAAGACGCGGTACCGATTGCCAACAAGGTTGAGGCGCGGCAGATCGTCCGCACCGGCATTGAAGGCTTGCGCGGCCGGGGCGTGGGCGTCTTCGTGCGTCTGAACGGCGTGGATACCGGTCTGACCGGCGAGGACATCGAAGCCATTGTGACCGAGGGCCTCGACGCGGTGGCCGTGCCCAAGCTGGAGACGGTTGAGGAGGTCCTCAAGGTCGACGCCTGGCTGGAGCTGTTTGAACGCAAGGCCGGCCTGCCCATTGGCACGGTCGAGATCATGGCCCTGCCCGAAACCGCACGTGGCATCATGGACGCCTATAAACTGGCCACGGCCTGTCCGCGGGTCGGGAATATCATCGGCGGCGTTGGTGCCCGGTCCGGAGACGTGACCAGGGCCATTGGCTATAAGTGGACGCGCCAGGGCCTGGAAACGCTGTATATGGCGTCGCATATTCTCCTGGCCGCGCGGGCCGCGGGTATTGAATATCCGATTGGTGGCGGCTCGCTCGAAGTCGGTGATATCGAGTTGGTGCGGTCGCAAATCCAGCGCGGGCGGGAGGTGGGCTTTCGCGGCTGCCTGCTGATCCATCCGTCTGCCGTGCCCATTGCCAATGAGATTTTTGCGCCCTCTCCGGAAGAGATTGAATGGAATAAGGGGGTGATGCAGGCTATGGCTGACGCCGAAAAAGCAGGCAAAGCAGCAGTCACCTATGACGGCATGATGATCGACTACGCCCACGTCCGCAACGCCCTGGAACTGCTCCAGCAGGCGAAATCGTTCGGGATTGAAGTCGGGGAGTATGCCGATGTGAAGGCGCTGTAGGAAAGGGAATATTTTTCTTGAAGGACATCTCAGGAGTCATGGCGATGAAATCCGACTATACAGCAGTGGTAAAGCGCGATGGCGAATGGTGGATAGGGTGGATTGAGGAGGTGCCGGGTGTCAATTCTCAAGGGGCGACCCGAGAAGAACTTTTAGCCAATTTACGATCGGCGCTACAAGAAGCCCTGGAGATGAATCGATCCGATGCTCTTGCTGCTGCTGAAGGGGACTACGAAGAAGAGCGTATTGATCTGTGAAACGACGGGAATTCCTCACGCACCTCCGCACTCACGGATGTGTGTTCATACGTGAAGGGGCTCGACATTCCTGGCGGGGAAACCCGAGCAACAATCGTCGCTCTTCAATCCCGCGCCACACCGAAATACCAAACGAACTGGCAAAAAAGATTTGTCGAGACCTGGGTGTCTCGAAACCTTAGGGGAACTCTCCTCCGTTTTCTTCGGTCAGACGAAGCTGTTCTACCCTCCAGCCAAATACGACCGCGCTCTTCCCAGCGCCATCAGCGGGAAGTAGTGCCGGTACAGATTGTAGTTGATCATAAATCCGCGCTGGAGTTCGGTGCCCTGCATGAAGCGTCTTTTCATCTCCTGGACGTGCAGGTTCGTGCGCGCGCCCGTGCCGTAGCCGGGAAAACCGGTGCCGGTGTAATGGGGCTCGTCCCAGGTGCCGTCCTGTTGCGTGCGGAGCAGGTAGTCGAGTCCGGTGTGAATCGCGTCGTCAAAACGATGACCCTCAATGGACAGCAGGGCCAGTAAGGCCCAGGCCGTCTGCGAGGCCGTACTCGGACCCGTGCCGCGCAAGCGGTCGTCCATATAGGACGCACAGGTCTCACCCCATCCCCCGTCCGCGTTTTGATGCCCGGCCAGCCACTGACCGGCCTTCTGCACATAGGCTGCGTTCATGTCTTCACCGATGGCTCTCAAGGCTGGCAGAACCGCCGCAGTCCCATAGATATGATTGACTCCCCAGCGGCCGAACCAACTGCCTTCCGGCTCCTGCTCGGCCAGGACGTAATCGAGCGCGCGGCGCAGGGCCGGGTGGGAGCTGTCATACCCGAGGACGCCAAAGGCTTCGAGCACATGCGCGGTGACGTCAACGCTGGGCGGGTCGAGCGCCTCACCAAAATCGCAGAACGGAATCTTGGTCAGAATGTCTTTATCGTTGTTTTTGTCAAACGCGCCCCAGCCACCGTTGTCCGACTGCATGGCCAGGATCCAGGCTTTTGCGCGGTCAATCGGCGCGTCAAAACGGCTGTCGCCGGGGTTCTGCGCCCGGAGATGGGCCAACACAATCAGGGCCACCGCGGTGTCGTCCACGTCCGGGTAGGCGGCGTTTTCACGCTCAAAGGCCCAGCCGCCGGGACGGGCGGTGGGGACTTTGACCTGCCAGTCGCCGACCGTGTCCACTTCTTTGCTCAACACCCACCCGAGCGCCTGTTGCATGGGTTCCGACTGCCGTAACTGGAAACCGCAGTCGGTCAGCGCCAGCAGGGCCAGCAAAGTATCCCATATGGGGGATTCGCTGGCCTGAATATGCAAGCTGCCGCCGCGCTCATAGGACCAGTGATCATCAAGCGCGGACAGCCCCTTGGCCATGACCGGATGCGACAGATGATAGCCCTCGACATTGAGGGCCATCAGGCTGTAAATCCATGGCGGCTGAATCCCACCCCAGGCTCCGTCCGCATCCTGGTGGCGGATAATCCATTCCACATTTTGCCGGATGGCGATCTCACGGCCGGGTAAAACTCCGATATTCTGATAGGTATGCAGGAATTTGTCCGCCGCAAAAAAGAACGACTGCCACACACCGCTCCGGGCCGGCAGGTCGTAGTTCATGCGCTCGCGACCCTCGGGAAAAAGTTCGTCCAAGCGACAGTCCGGCGGCAGGGGACGGACCACGTGCCGGGCGGACAGAATGGTCAGCGGAAGAATCGTCGCCCGCGCCCAGGAGGCGAAATTATAGATGTTAAACGGAAACCAAGTGGGGAAGAATATCACCTCAGGCGGCAGGTTCGGGGTTTTCTGCCACGGCCATTCGCCGATCAGCGCAAACCAGTAGCGGGTAAACACCCGTACCGCACTCAGCCCACCATGGGCAAAGATCCATTCCCTGGCTGTACGCAGCCGCTCATCATCCGGGGCAAAGCCGTTCGCGCGCAGGGCTGCATAACATTCAACCGTGGTGTTAATGTCTCCATCCGGAGCGTCATAGTAAATCTCCCACGAGCCGTCCTCGCGCTGGGCGTTGAGCAGGGTCTGCACGATTTGCTGTTTGTGGGGATGCTCATAGCCCAGGAAGTGCATGGCCAGAAGCCACTGCGCTTCCATACAGCAGTTGGATTCCAGCATCCCAGCCCAGTATCCATCCTCCGCCTGGTCACGGTACAGCCATGCCGTTGCAGCGTTAATGGCCTCATCGAGACGCGGCACGACATCGGGCTCAGCAGCGCCAGCAGGCATCGTGATTCCACCCTCCAGTTTTCCCGGTCAGCAAGAATGCGAATTATGACATAGCCGTCTGGAGGCTGCCAGCGCTCAAGACCACTGTCCGAAGACGCCAATTCCTCTGAGGAATGGGGCGACCGCAGAGTGTGATGATCTTGCTTCTGCGGAGCAATCCGACGTAACATGCCAGGCGCAGAAAAGGGGGTATTATGACCCGAGCCGCACGAGAGGCATTTGAGCCGTATCGGTTTCAGACGCGCAATATCAACGAAGGCGAGAATAAGGCGCACACCAGAGAAGGCGCTCAGGCGCTTGGTTTTCGTGGCTCCATCGTTGGTGGGGCGATTGTGTATGGCCAGATGATCCGCCCGCTCATTGAGCGCTATGGCGAAGCTTGGCTGGGCGGTCACTGGTTTGATTTGCGCTTTACCGCACCGGCTTTTGATGAGGATTGGGTCACGTCTCACATTACGACAGATGCGGAGAGTGACCAGCCACATGCCTGCTCTGTCCGAGCCGAAAATGAAGAGGGCCAGGAGCTGATTGTTATGCGAACGCATATTCCTGACAGCCCTCCGCCGGTTGATACGCTGGCGTCGCTAGAGCCTGTTGATTGGGAGAGAGAGAGGGAGTTGGGTACCTGGGAGCGCATGGCACTCAACAAACCGTTTCGTCGCTTTCGCTGGAGGCTCACCATGTCTCAGCATCTCTCGTACTGCGACAAAACAAACGAATCGTTGGAGATATTCCGGCAGGGCGATACTCCACCTGTCCACCCCGGCCTGGTGATGGCCCATGGCAGCTTTGCCGTCCAAAACCAGTTCAAGATGCCGTTCTGGATACACACCGGCAGCACGCTGCTGACGCATGGTCTGATCCGTGTCGGAGATGAGGTGGAACTGCGCTGTGTGCCCATTGAAAAATGGAAGCGCGGAGAAAACGAGTGGGTCAAATTTTATCAAGTGTATATCGTGAACGATCAACCCATGGTTGAGGTCTGGAAGTCCTCAATCATAAAATTCGTACCGCGTGGCTGAGTGACGCAATATGCCTTGTAAAGCGAAGCTTACGATCCGCGCTCTTCATCGTCCCGTGCGGCATGGACAATGTGCAGGCCGACCAGACGGGCGACCAGGATGGCGATATACAACTGGCCCATGACTGCCTCGAAGGCGGCCAGGTTCCGCGCCAGCGGAGTCACCGGCGTAATATCCCCGTACCCGAGCGTGGTGAGCGTGACCAGGCTGTAGTACATGAAGACGGACAGGCGACGGACCTCCATGGCCGCGAGGTCAATAGGATCGACCGAAAGCTCGGGCAGATTGAACGACCCAGGTTGGAGTACCTCAAGCAGGGAAAACATGAATGCCCAGGCCAGGCCAACCAGCATATACACACACACCGCGCCATTGACGATATCTCCCGTCACGCGGACCGGACGCAGCACGTTGAGGAGAATCGCCACAGCCGTAAAAGCCAGAAAGAGGAAGCCGAAACAGTGGCTGAAGATAGACAGCCAGTCGCTATAGACCGCGTATGAGACCCACCGCCCGGCTATGGCCGGAACGGCAAAGACCGCCGCGACGAGCAGCACCCTTTTGCTGCGATGCACCTCATAGGTGACGACCAACAGAGTTGTGGAGACCAGCAGGTCGAGCAGAATCAGACCCGGACGACTCGAAAAGAATGCCTGGACGAACGGATTGATGATGTAGAGCGAGAGCAGCGTGACCAGCAGCACCGCATGTCGGGGCACTCGGGCCGCTAGTCTCCTTCGCGCAGCCCGCTCCGTACGGGGTTGGTTCTCCACTGTGAAAGACTGTTGATTCTCTGGCATCGAATCCGTCCGTGCTTTAGGCTATGACATTGCCAGCAAAAAAACAAAAGACGAGGAGCCGAACGTTGCAGTGTCCAAAATGTCCCAACAGCTCCTTAGTTGCAACGCAGGTGCAGACCATTGAAGTAGACCGTTGCAAGACGTGCGGGGGAATTTGGTTTGACAATCACGAACTCATCTCGCTCCTGCACGAAAAGATATCAGACCTCGCGGCCCTGCGGGGGAAGAGTGCTCCACCGGGAGCCAACCAGAAACACGGCCAGTGTCCACGCGACAGCGCCGGGCTCATCCGCGTGTCGAGTGCACTCGGCCGCTCGGTCATTCTCGATACCTGCCCTGAGTGCCGGGGAATCTGGCTGGACGACGGAGAATTTGACACCCTGCTCAAAGGCGCGGCTTAATAAAAGGGAGGAGTATGGTTTTCCTTGTCTTCGCCTTCGCTGGTCTGCTCATCGGTTTCGGTCTGTGGGGCGTTGTTTCTCCAGCCACGCTTCTAGCCTTTCTTTCCCGCTGGCAAACCCGAGAAGGGCTCTGGGCTGGTGCGGCCATTCGCCTCATATTCGGGCTGGCTCTGTGGTCTGCCGCCCCCTTCTCCCGCGTCCCAACCACTTTGCAGGTAGTCGGCGTGATATTCGTTGTGGCGGGCATCGCCATGCCGTTCATCGGGCTGGCCCGTTTCACGAGCATGGTTGCCTGGTGGCTCAACAAGCCGCCCTCCTTCACCCGTATCTGGTCGGTGGTGACGCTTGCCCTGGGCGTGTTTTTCGTCTGGGCCGTTGTGGGCTGAGCTGAAGGGGCGGGACGTTCTTTTGAGGGATGAACACTGGGCAAGGCAGAGGGCGCGGCGTCCAGCGCTGCTGTCCAAAAGGTCCGAGGATCAAGGCCCCGGCCTCATCCTCCTTCATCTTGGACATACGCCTCCTGTAGCAGCTCACCCTCCGTGGCTTCATGTTGGCCAAGCTGGTCGAACAGGCGCTCGACGTTCTCGCGAATGGGAGGGAATTGCTGACGAGTTGACACCGCCATCCCTTTCAGCTCATTGATGGCCTGACCAAGTTGAGCCGATAGGGTCTTATGTTCTGCCTCCAGCCTGTTCACCGCCTGGTGATGTTGCGGTGCGACTTCCAGGACACTGCTCAGAAAGCCTCCTTCCTCTTCCAGGTCAAAATGCTTGTGCAGGTCGTTGGAAAAATCCCGCAGTGCCCAGAGGAGTTCAAGTCGCCAACTCGGAAAGTCTGCCTGAGGCACCTCCTTGGAGAGTAAGGCGGTAATTGTGCCAATGTCCGCCTTGAGTGCAGCGTGTTGTTGCCGAAGCTTTGTCCCGACGTCTTGGGATTCCATCAGAATCTCCTCCTCTTCGGTGTGGCTTTTTCCTTATCTCATAACTCCTCCTCGTACCAGACCACGCCGCGCGGCTTTTCCACTACCTCAACGGCTGGAAGCCCATCCTCCGACTGATACAGACTCCCTTGCCAGGATGTTTGCCTGTCCGATAGTATCCGGTGCCACGACCCTGCCGGGATGGCGGAATTGGCAGACGCAGTGGACTCAAAATCCACCGCTGGCGACAGCGTGCGAGTTCGAGTCTCGCTCCCGGCATATTTCCTCTGATCTTTTTCGTTCCCGCCCGTTCCTTGATAACCCCTGTAAACCTTATATATACAGGGATTTTTCTTTATACTAGGTCTTGTATGTTCTGCTCGATTCCTGTAAATTCCCCAGCAGAACGTTGGTAAAAACGTGGGGAAAGAGGGAAGCGTCATGGGAAAACTTACCGCTGCCAAGGTACGGTCAATCGCCAGTCCGGGCCTACATGGCGATGGCGGCACGCTGTACTTGAGTGTTGCGCCGGGTGGAACGAAATCTTGGATTCAGAGAATTACTATCAACGGCCGGCGTCGCGATATTGGGCTGGGCGGATTTCCGCTTGTGGGCTTGGCCGAGGCGCGGGACAAGGCATTTGACAATCGCAGACAGGCACGAGCGGGGGGCGACCCGCTCGCAGGGAAGCGTAAGGCGAAGGTGCCGACATTCCGAGAAGCTGCGCTCACCGTCTTTGAAGCGAACAAGCCGCGCTGGCGCAACGCGTACCACATAAAGAGCTGGCTCCCGATCCTTGACCGCCACGCCATGCCGCATATTGGCGATATGCCCGTGGACCGGATTGGCCGCGAGGACGTATTGCGGGTGCTGACGCCGATCTGGGGGGCGAAGATAGAGACAGCACGGCGGGTGCGCCAGCGGGTCCGTGCCGTCTTGCGATGGGCTCAGGCACACGGCTTTGTAACGGAGAACGTCGCTGGCGAAGGGATTGACGGTGCGTTGCCCGCCATGCCTGCCGTCAAGGAACATTTCCGGGCGTTACCCTACATCGACGTGCCCGACGCGCTGCGTATCGTTGAGGAGTCCGGGGCGTCGTTGGCCGCACGATTGTGTTTTCGTTTTGTGGTGTTGACGGCTGTGAGAAGTGGTGAGGCCCGTGGCGCGACCTGGGACGAAATCGACCTTGACGCACGGCTGTGGATCATCCCGCCGTCGAGGATGAAGGCTAATGTCGAACACCGCGTACCGCTCTCTGCCGCAGCGTTGGCCGTGCTCGAGCAAGCCCGAGTGCTGAAGAACGATTCTGATCTGCTCTTTCCGTCACCACGGAAACCAAGTCTGCCGTTGAGCGATATGGCCATGACGAAACTGTTACGTGGTGTGCAACTCGCAGAGCGTGCGACCGTGCATGGCTTCCGCTCGTCGTTCCGGGATTGGTGTGCGGAGACGGACAAGCCGCGTGAACTCGCTGAGGCAGCTCTAGCGCACACCGTCGGTGGTGTCGAAGGGGCGTATTTTCGGAGCGATTTGCTTGCCAAGCGCCGCCGGTTAATGGAGGACTGGGCGCGATACCTGACCGGTACTCGTGCGGAGGTAGTACGGCTCCATGGATGATTTAGAACTTCAGAAAGAGTTCAAGCGGTCTCTACAGGCTGACCGCATGAGGATGGTCGAGGAGCTCTATATGATGGTGCTCGACTTGCTGGAAACCCAAATGGACTATCTCGCGCTAGCGGGCAAACCCCTTAGCGGTATGGCGGACCTGCCGCTCGGGCTCGGGGAGTTCGCCGCCTCCCGCGGAGGACTCCCGGACGAAGACTTTTGGCTCGACATGTTGGCATTCGCTTGGCCCCGTCTCACGGAGGGGTTTGATGCTTTCGCTGACTTCAACGCTGACCTCCTGGAGAAATATCCCAAGAGTTTGTGGGTATACATCGAGAACTCGCGGAGAGACCCCCTCGCATGGAAAACGCTAGAGGCTCTGCTGCGTAGGGGGTCGAGCCTTGTAGCGCGGGCTGAGGCAGCCCCTGCCGACGACTGGACGATTTGGCAGGAAGGACTGTTTCCCTTGATAAAGTGGGCGTGCGAGGTGGCCAGTAAGACTCGCACGGAGCCGCCACTACCACAGGGCAGGGATTCCGTGGAGAACATGCTTCGCGACGCGGCGATTCGTGCCACGCTCCGGAAGATCCACGATTGCAGCGGACGGCCCTACACAAGCACCGACCACGAAGATCGCTCAGCATGTGGGATGGTCGCGCGAAGGCTGCCGGGGGTGCCGTACGCCACCGTCCGCACGATTTGGCGGCGCCGGCCTGATCGGCCGGATACTCACAAACACCCTATTTGTTAGGTCTGGACTCCAGGGCACGTATGAGCATTCTTAGGGACAGTAAATCCCCAAGGAGGATGCTCATGCCCGACCAGCTTTTAAAACGCCACGACGTTGAAAAACGCTGCCAAATCAGTCGCTCCGCCATCTACCGATTGATGCGCACCGGCCAATTCCCTGAGCCCATCAAAATCGGACCACGCGCCGTCCGCTGGCCTGAATCTGAGATCGACGCTTGGCTGGCCTCGCGGCCACGTGCGACGGGAGAACGGCCCGCCGCGGCATAGTGGGATGGCGGACCAGAGCAGAGTTCCCCCCCATGATCCTGCCGCCGAACAGGCCGTCCTGGGCGGGATCTTGCTTGATAACTCCGCGCTCGACCGGGTATCCTTGGCACCCGAGGATTTTCATGAGCGGCGGCACGGCCTGATCTTTCGCACCATGCAGCGCATGATCGCAGCGGGCACCCCTATTGATGAGGTCACGCTGAGCGACGCCCTCAAAGCACACGACGAATTGCAGGAGATCGGCGGGGCCACCTATCTGGCCGAGCTGGAAGACCTCACCCCGAGTGCGGCCAACATTAGTAGCTATGCCCGGATCGTACGGGAGAAGGCGAACGCACGGTCGCTGATTGCCCTGGCGGGAGATATCTACCAGCGGGCGCACGAGGGTGAAGCGGTCACCCCACTCCTGGAAAGCTTGCAGCATCAAGTGCGGGAACTCAAAGCCAACGCTACTTCTACTTCTCCCTTAGGGGCAAGTAGAAGTAGCGTTTCCCAACTCACCAGCGCAGCGGACCTTCTGGCCCTCCCGGATACGGCGGCACGATGGGTGGTGGACGGCTTCTTAGGTGAAGGCTGCTTGTCCCTCTTGGCGGGGAAACCGGGGGCAGGAAAAACCACCTTAGCCCGTGACTTGGCGCTACGTACAGCGCAAGGTGGGACGTGGCTCGGGCGAACAGTCAAGCAGGGGACGGTCTTGTATCTGGCACTGGAAGAACATGAGCGGCAAGTCAAAAAACATATGGTGAAGATGGGCATAACGGCTGAAGACTCGCTCCATTTCTTTATTGGGGGCATCCCGCCGGGCAAAGGGATGGACATCCTCGCCCACTTTGTTGAGCGGGTGCAGCCGGTTTTTGTGGTGATTGATCCGCTAGATGCGTTTCTTCAGGTGCGAAAAATCAACGAGTATGGCGAGGTGTACGCGGCGCTGCGTCCGCTTGTTCGTTTTGTACGGGACACGGACCTACACATTCTCTTGGTGCACCATGCGGGCAAAGGCGAAGGCAGCCCGGAAGATGCCTATCTGGGGAGCACGGCACTCAGCGGGGCGGTGGATACCAACATGCTCTTAGAAGTGAGCGACGGGCGGCGGAGTCTCCGCACCACCAAGCAGCGAGAGGGCGACATATTGGAGCCCACCATAATGACGTTGCACCCAGAGACGGGCCGTGTGCAGATGCAAGAGACCAAGGCCGAAGCCGTGAAGCAAGATATGGAAGCCCAGTTTGTTGACTACCTGCGTGACCACGGGGAGGCAATGGATCGCGGATCGTTGTTAGATGTGGTCAAGGGAGACACCACGGCCAAAAGTGCAGCGCTCAAGTCAGCGGTCGAGAAGGGGCTGATTCAAAAAAAAAGAGAAGGGCACAAGAATGTCTATTGGGTGGATTCAACCCGACACCAAAACCACGATTCTGAAACCATCGCAAACCATGTGGCCGGGCAGATCGGCACGGCCTGCGATGAGACAACCGAACATCTCGTTTTGGGGTGCTTACACTCAGCTCACAGGGACAACGGAAGCGGGAGCAGTGAGATTAACAGTTAGCGTTGGGGAAAGCACAGAAGACCCTGCATTGAGATAATGTGTGCCCTCGCCATCCGGTCGGTCGTTCTTGTGACATTCCCGCCTTGACGGCCTGCCATGCCTTGCTATGGTGCCTCTGTTCACATCAGGCACAGAACCCGCTGAGTCGGGTCGCCTGCTGAATACAACAACCACCAACAAGCGCGGGAGTAGCTACCCGCGCCGTGGTGAATACGCGGGACTCACTCCATTCTGTGCTGTGATGTGAACACGGCCCGGCATTCCGCCGGGACTACCGACTGCACAGGAGGTGTCACATGCCATTCCCCATTATTCCTCTGCTCGCCATCGCCGCGATCTTAGGAGGGACAGGAACCCTTGCCTGGTATTTGCGCCTGTCCCAAGCGAAGAAAGACGAGGCCGACCGGAAAGCAAACGAGTATGCACGAACGCTCTTCCATAAGGCCCTCGATGAGCTGACCGCCAGACAGGCGACCCAGATTCATGGGAGAGTGAAGGGGGAGTTTTCCTGAGCGCAGGATTGGAGCGACCCCCAATCCAATTTAGGCACTCCCTGCTCCAATGAGGCAGTGCGAGGGCAAATTCGGACAGGTCCCGGCATCCCGCCGGGCCGACTGGCCGCACAGGAGGTGTGTATGACTCGTTTCGTTACGGGAGTGCTCCTCGCCGGGAGCCTGTTGCTGGTACCGGTTCATGTCGCAGCAGATCCGACAGATGGCTTTATTGTGTCGGAGAGCTTGCGGCGGAAGTATAACGGATTGCCGTCGCGCTACGCCCCGCCGACCCCGAAATCCTACAAGTACAGGAGCAATACCTACGTCACCCCGCGGGGGTCGGTGCTCCACCGGTACAAATACAAAAGCCCAAGCGGACGAAGCTATAGGGGGACGATCAAGTCCCTGCCGGGTGGATCGTATCAGCACAAGGGCAGGTGGAAGTGAGGTGCAGCCATGGACAGTTTTGTGATCGTTCTTGGATTGCTCTTTTGGGGAGCCTGCGGGCTCATCGCTGGGAACATTGCCAAGGACAAGGGGCGTGATCCGGCCGGGTGGGCTGCTGGTGGGCTCATTCTGGGCCCGATCGGGGTTGCCCTTGCCGCCATTGCGAGCCCGGAGCAGGAGGTGTTGGATCGGGTGGCACTCAACCGTGGCGAGCTACGGAAATGCCCAGGCTGTCAAGAGCTGATCAAAGCGGCCGCCACCAAGTGTCGATACTGTGGGGACGCGGTGGAGCCGGTGCCAGCACCAGAGATAGCCGGCACCTGTTTCCTCTGTGGCACTGAATTGTTTGATGAGGTTACAACCTGCCCAAGGTGTGGACGTAAAAGCCCATTAAGTAGGCCCGCTGGAATGGGTAGAGGAGAAAGAGCATGAAAAGTCTCGGTGCAATGGTTGTTGCCTCACCCCCGGGAGATGACCCTATTGATCCCAACAAACTGGCCCGGATGAATCGGGGTCCTATTGCTAAGATATGGGATAAGGTACAGGCGCTCTGGAAGTATATCAAAGACCCGAATGCCCCCCTGGCTGGGAAGGCCATTGCCATCGCAGCCTTGGTCTATCTCGTTTCTCCGATCGATGCTGTTCCTGACTTTATTCCGCTTGTTGGGCTAGGAGATGATGTCACTGTCATTACGGCGGCCGTGATCAAGCTGGCAGATGATCTGAGGAAATATTTGCCGACCATTGAGTAAAATGCCGCCACTCCCCGCGGCGTGTTACGTCCGAGGTTCCGCCCCGTGTGGAGAAGGGGCTCGGGCCTGTTTAATGTGCCTCAAAAGTGCCCTTAATGTGGACTTTTGACACGCTATTGCACGAAAGTGAGCACTTCCAGGAGGGTTAAATACCGGAAATCATTAGAGAACAGGCGTAAATCCGGAAATCACGGGGGTCTGATGGCTGCGAAACGACGAAAAAGATACCGTACGGCGGAGAAAATCCAGCGCTATTGGGAGGATCTAATCTATACGTTGGAGTACACGCCCAGATACCTCCAGCCGGGCCAGGAGGGCCATATTGCAGGCAAAAATATGCCCAATCCGGAGTATCGAGTCACCCGGGCAGCGCCTCAGCCTGCGGATGCAGTGTATGGTGAAGCTGCAGGGTCTCCTCCCCATCTACCAAGCCGAACAACGTATCGACGAGGCCGAACAAAAACTTGTGCAATTTTTAGCGGTTATTCAGGAGAAGGCGCCCCTCCTGTTCCCGGGCTTTATGGACGCTGGCCAGACGGGATGGGTGGATTCCAATAAGGGGGGAATGGCATGGCAAGCGGCCAGAGGCTGGAGCGACGGGCCCAAGGGATGGATGTCTCTATTGACGAGCTGACCACGATGATTGATACGCTGTCTCCGTCGCCAGAGGAGGGGCACGGACGGAGCCGGTCACCGAGGAAGAAGCAGCCGACCTGGTCGCGTTCTCGCTCGCCATTGCCGACGGGTTCATTTTCTCCCAGGCATCCTCCATAATCTTCATGAGACTCGCGGATTCAATGACCTCGGCTACAGCTGCTGTTTTGAGTGGGATGCGTGTGACCGTGGCAACGTCCGAACGTCTCAGCCCGCAGATGTCGCTCTCCGATCAGGCATGGAAGGCTTTCTTGGTATTCCCCATATCACCAGAGGCATCAGTTCCTCACGCGGGAGGGATCCAGGGTTTCTGTGCTCCAAAAGTGCACGTTTTTGCGCCTTTTTGCACGACTTTACCCCCTTTATTGCATGTTTGAGAGGGGGTAAGTCCTCGAAAATACACGAGAACCCGTGTTAATCTGGAAATCAGGGGGGTCTCCGGCAGCAAGACGCCGGAAAAATACCGTCCTCCAGAGGCGATTCAGCGTATATGGAGAAGCAAACTACCGCGCTCAAATTCAAGGAAACACACCTATTGCCGGGCAAAAAGACTATAGAGATGGGTCAGATACGCCCCATAGCACACATACCCGCCATCGCCCGACTCGTCAGCCATCAGGCCGTCTCTCACCCCTGACGCTCGTTCGCCCAGAGAACGGACGGGCGAGTCGGCCCGCACCCTCCCTCCGTCACAGGAGCGGAATTAAGTCGAGAATGTCTATCCGAACAGCCCTTTGCCACGAGCCCAGGTCTTCCCTGAGCCAGCCCGAGCGACATCCATCCCCCGAAAACCCTTCGTGCCGACCTCGGCCGCACCAATATCCAACGGGATGGTTGACAACAATTCCGTTGAATCCAATAATACAACAAAGCTGTTGAGCAGAGATGTCCATGAAATCATCCACCGGCTGTTGGGTCAGTGGCGACGACCCTTTTTGCTCGTGAGCGCCAGCCTGAAGACAAATCGTGAGGAGACGGGCAATGGACGCTTTACGCACCCCGCCGGTCCGCAAGTGGAATCCAGGGCTGCTCCAATCCGACGACGCGGTGAGAGAACAGTTCGTCGTCCGACAACATGAACTCGCCACCGTGCTTGAGGTGCTCCGCGAGAACATTGAGACGTCATCGTGCCGGCACGCTCTGATAGTCGCCCCGCGCGGGCGCGGCAAGACCATGTTGCTGGCCCGCGTTGCCGCGGAGCTGCACGCTGATGATAGCCTCTCCGAGCACCTGTTGCCGGTCCGGTTCATGGCGGAGAGCCAGGAGATCTTCACTCCGGCCGACTTCTGGCTCGAAACACTGTTCCACCTCGCCAGAGAAAGTGCCGGACACGATCCCGAAGTTGCGCGGGAGGTGCGGGAGGCGCACGCCGACCTGACCGGCCGCTGGGGCGAGGAAACACTCGGGGAACGCACGCTGGCCGCCGTGCTGTGGGCCGCGGATCGGCTGGGCAAACAGCTCGTGCTGATGGTCGAGAACCTGCAGGCGCTCTGCGACGCCGTGGACGCTGACTGTGGCTGGCAGCTGCGCGAGATCCTGCAGTCGGAACCCCGGATTATGCTGCTCGCGACGGCCACGAGTCGTTTCCAGGGGTTGAACGATGCGCGGGAGTCGTTCTTTGAGCTGTTTCGTACCGTTGAGCTGGCCCCGTTGTCAACGGAAGAGTGCCGAGCGCTGTGGCGCGTCGTCAGCGGCGACGCGGTGAGCGCACGCGAGATGCGGCCGCTTGAGATTCTGACCGGCGGTAGCCCCCGCCTCCTGGTCATGGTTGCCGGATGGGGGCAGCCCCGGCCCTTACTCCGGTTGATGGAAGCGCTGGTGATGTTGATCGACGAACACACCGAGTATGTTCGGAGTCAGATGGAAGTCTTACCAAAGACCGAACGGCGCGTGTATCTCGCGGTGATCGACCTCTGGCGACCGTCGACCACCGGCGAGATAGCGGCGCGGGCGCGTCTGGACGTACGGACGGTCTCGACCTTGCTCGGCCGCCTCGTCGACCGCGGGGCCGTCATCTGGAAGGGAAGTGGCAAGAAACGGCACTACGCCGCGGCGGAACGGCTCTTGAGCCTCTCCTACAAGCTGCGGCGCGAGCATGGCGAGGCGGCGGTTGTCCACAACCTGATTCGCTTCATGGTGGCGTTCTACAGTGAAGCCGAGTCGGCGGAGATGTCCGGCGCATTCATGGCGGAGGCGGCGCAGTCGCCAGCGACTCGCGAGGACAACGAGCGGGTGATGACGAGACTGCTGGAACTCGACCGTGTCTCCCCGGGCATGAGGCGACCGGTGACGGAAGGGCCACTATCCGGCCAGGCCAAACAGCTCCTACACGAGCTTTGGACGGCATTCGACGAGGGGGAGTTCCGAAAGGTGATCCAGATGGTGGACCAGGCGTTCGCTGATCGAAGCGCCAATGGGTCCCGCGTGCCGGAAGCATGGATTGCCCGTGCATGGCTGATGAAAGCGCGGGCGTATAGGGAACTGGACGATTCCCAAGCGGCGATGGCCGGTTTCGACGCGGTGATTGAGCGCTTCGCCTCCAGTGACATTCCAGGGGTGCAGATGCAGGTCGCCTGGGCATGGAGTGACAAGGGGGCAACACAACGGGAGCAGGGGGAGCCGGCGGCCGCGATAGCGACCTGCGACGAGATCCTCACGCGCTTTGGGAGGAGTGACGCTCCACGCCTCCAGGAAGAGGTGGCGTGGGCGTTGGTCAACAAGGGTGAGGGACAAGTCGAGTGCGGCCACGCGGAGGACGCGCTGCACACATGCGAGGAACTCGAACGAAGACTCGACGCCTTGACCGGCAGGGAGAAAACCGTGTTCGAGTGGCAGGCACGGTGTGTGCGGACGCAGGCGTTCCTGATGCAGAAAAACGCCCAAGCAGCCATAGAGGCGTTCCGCTCTGCCTATGCGGTGTTCGTCCCTGACGACACCATCATGATGAGTGAGATGCTCCACCTTGTGCCTGATGTGATCGCCCTCGGCGCCGTAGTGTCTGACCTTGTCGGGATTCTGTCGAGCGACCCGGTCAAAGCCGATACGTTAGCCCCCCTCACCGTTGCCCTCCGCGGGTATGATACAGGCGAAGCGGCGCGCGCGCCGGAGGAGGTACGGGAGGTCGCGGCGGATATCATCAAACGCATCGAGCAGCGCATCGAGGCAGGCGCATTGCAGGCAGGTGCTGCGGTTTCCTCGCCCTCGTAGGAGAGCCTCAAGCGGCCAGCCGCAAATGGCGCCGGTGGTCCGTCAATAATAAAATCATCGCCACGTCCAGCGAAGGCTATTTCAATAAATCCGATTGTCTTCGCTCAATCGAATTGACGAAATCATCCGCGGATGCTCCCGTGGTGGAAGAAGAGGGACTGGATTGACCACAGAAAGAACTGCTTGATCTCAGAACATTGCTCCCTCTCCCGCCAAAGTATGCGAAATTCAGGGGATTAGGGAGCAAAGGTGTGGAGCCACTGATGGCCGTTCCGGAGAAGCCAGAGCAGCCCGAAATAAAGCACGACCACCCCGATAGCGATCCCGACCATCTGCCCGACGAATTCCGTGAGTCGGCGGAGCATGTAGCGGATCAATCCCTGGTCCATATCCCCACCAGTGCCATCCATAGCAGACCAGTCGTCTCCAATACGCTGTCCTGCGCCCGATACGGAGGCACGCGAGTCCTTCAGTGGCTGCACAGCAGGTCGATAAACCCCGCCAGGATGACGAGGACATCAAGAGTGTGAACCGACCCAGGACACGCTTCCTCACAACGGTTGCGGTGGCCCGACGAATTCCAGTTCATCCACCCGGAAGAGGGCATCTTTCCACTCCGTCCCATCGAGCCACCGACAGCGGGCGGCTTCCTTCTCCGGCTCCATCCACACGACAGCCATCTGCCGCTCGTTCAACTTATATTTCACCAGAATGCCTGCGTTGAATTCGTCTTCCATCACGAGGTCTTCCTAGAGTGACCCTATTCCATCTGAGAGGAGCTTTTCCATCGAGATGTCGCGGGTTGCGGTCAGCGTCCGAATACTCTCGATATCTGTCTTGGTCACCATGTTCTTAAGCGTCGTTTCGATGCAGATAATCACTTGTTCAACCGCGCGAAGACAAGTGGCGGTAGTGCCCTCAGCCACAGGGACACTGTTCGTCAAAACGGATAAATGTCAATGCGAGTGCCCAGGTTCGGCTCCAGCAGTTCCTTCCGTTTCCTACCCGCCGAACAAATACTTGATGGTGAACATCGCCGAGTAGTGGTGCGGGCTGCTGAACTGTTCATGAGAGCGAAAGTCGGGATGCTCTCGGTGCACCGGGTGGTCGCGATAGCGCGCCAGGGCTTCCAGGTCGTCCATGAGGGAATACCCGAGTTTCACCCCGGCCAGCAGGGTGTCGGTCAGATGGTAGTCCACGCCCACCGCGAACGTGCCGACCACGACCGTATCCCAGATATCGACCTGCTTGTAGCTGTTATAGAATGACAAGTCCCGCGCCGGGTCGGCCAAGTCCTGATAGTCGTTGGAATAGTGGACGTCGGAGAGTTCGCCGAATGCGACGCCCACCCCGACGCCCACATACGGCGTGATCTTGGGATGGAACACGTCCAAGAAATCGTAGTAGACATTGAACGTCAGCGTCTGTGTGGTGAGATCGTCAATCCTGGCCCGGCCATTGGAGACTACCCGGTTGCCGGCAGACGGCTGCACCCGCGGCCCGCCATCCAAGTAGGCCGTCCCGGTGAACGTCTGGTCGACATCGTTCTTACGGTGCGCGTAGGCCAGTTCCAGGCGCCAGCGGTTGAACGTGCGCCCGACCGCCACCTCGAACGCGGTGCCGATATCCACGTCCAGGTCATACGCCCAGCGGTATCCCGGAATGGCAACCCCGGCGATGTCCGCACTCAGACCCGGCTCATCACACGCACTGGGGTAGCAATAGGTATCCCGATTCCAACCCCGCTCTTTCATGTCGTGTACCCCACTCACCCCCAGCCCGCCCCCAATATACCACCGGGACCGCAGTGGCTCCGCAGACGCCGGACCGGACACGGCACATACCACGAACACGACGCCAATAGCGGCCCACCACCGCCACGCGGGGAATCGGTCTCTCGCCTGCTTGTACATCTCGCTCTCCTCACCGGGCCGTTGGGCTTCCATTCCACACAAGGTGCCGCGTCATTTGTTGCCCGTCGGAGAGCTCATCCCGCTGGAGCACCGGCCGCTCGCTGTCCGGTTCCCCACTAAGCGGTTTCGTGCTGCGCTCGGGACCCCGTGGTCCCAAGAAGGGGCTCGACAGTGAACGGTACGACATTGGCCATGCGGTCGACATCGGCATCCTCACCCTTCGGCCGGGAGAACACATCCGGAGTCCGGACATTCGGCCTCATAGTGAGCCTCAGGCGGTCTGCGACTTTCTTGAGAAAGGCGTCCTCTCCCTCCAGCGTCCACCGCCATCATTCTCCCCCTAAGAGCACGGCATTGACCCACGGCACCAGTTCTTCAATCGGGCGGAGATCAGCCAATTTCTTCGTGAGTTTCAACGTGGTGCGTTGCCCTTCTGCCATATGTACCAGCGTTCCTGCCCGCCCTTGCTCAACATCCTCTTTCGTCCAGGCCCCAAAAACCAGCTGGCTCGGGCAGACCCCTAAGCACAGGAGATACTGATACGGCTTATCGCGGCGCACGTGGTTGAATTGAAACGTGCCATTTTCTCCCAGCGAAGCCGTCTTCACTTCACAGAGCCGCCCGGCAATTTGGAGATCGACGGGTGCGACACGCGAGCCGCGCCATTCTGCCGCAATGCCAGATTGGGTGAGGTAGCGGGCAATAAATTCCTCGCCAACTTCTCCACGAGTGGTGTTCCCGCGCAGTTGTTTGTACCCCTCAAGGGGAGAATCGCTCCAAATTGATCACGTGGTGTGCTCGTTGATGATGGCAATCATCAGGTCAATCGGTGTTACGATGGCGCTTCCCACTGGCCCCCCTGTTCCCCATTTTTCCAAAAAACAAGGAAATAGGAGTGATTTTTCCGCGCATGGACCTGTCGCACTACCCGGCTCACCCCGGGGCGATTCTGCCGGAGCACGACAAAGAGGTCTTCCGCCACGAAATGAAGACGCTCGCATATTGCCATAATCTCAACGTGAGTAAAGCGTTGACGATTCGAGCAGACCTCATCCTGGCACTTGACGATAAAGACCCCCCGTTCCCGTAAGACCCGGTATGCCTCCCGAGCGCCGTCCTCGTACAGCTCTAAGACGGCTTCGTGATATTTTCTTTTCCTGCGGCCCTTTGCGCCGTTGTTGCGGTAATACGCCTCAAACGGCGTATGGGTCTGATGGGCCGTGCCGCCGGGCGTGTGCATGTAGGGCGGATCCAGCACCACACAGTCAACCTCTCCATCAGCATACGGGAGATTACGGCAGTCAACCCCGTCTTGGATATCGGTGGCACGCAGAGCGTAGCGGTCGGCCGGGATGTTCCGCCAAAAGACGCCCTTCCCATATGTCACGTCTGCGACAATGCTGCCGGGCTTGACGTACAAATCCAGGATGCGGGGAAACACTTGGTCGTTTCCCTCAGCATACGCGCTGAGGACCAAGGCATTACTCGCCGCGTCGTTTCGCACGACGCGTTTTGTTCGCTGCGTTCTCTCCGAGGCCTGGGGAAAGAAAGCATCTGCATGTTTTTCCATGTACTCCACCTTGTGCAGATACTCGACCGTCCTTCTGCTCATCTTACTCTAATCGCTCACCCCGCCGCCACTCCCAAGGCGGGACAAACGCACCGGACCATAACCCTGCCCTGGGCACTGCTTTATTGGGCCGAAAATATGGCTGGAAACTCTTCATTCTTGACGAGCTGAGACAATTCTCTAAAGGCTTGATTTATTGGGGTTTTGTATGAAACTTTTCAAAACTTTTCAAATGAATCCTGACATTCAACTGACCCCGACCCTCCAACGGGTCCACGAGCTCCACCAGGCCGGCCACACCCAGCGCGCTATTGCCGAAATCCTTGACAGGGAAGCCGTGCCGCTCCCTCCCGGCCGTAGCAAGAAATGGAATCAACCGGGAGTGCAGGCGTGTCTACAGCAACTTGCAGCCCTGACTGCCCGTCCAGCCACCCCCGCCGCCCCTACCCCCGTCCCTGCCCAGGCCGAGTTCGATCCCCCGCCCCAGCAGCGCCCCCGTTCCGCCCCTGCCCCACGGCGCCGGCGTCCTTTGAAAGTGAAAATTGTGGGGCCGTGGATTCAGAGCGATAGCCTCCTCTGGGAGTTTCTCGTGCAGGCGGCCGGGGACCAACTGGCGGAAAGAACATCCCACGCCCTCCCGATTGAAGAGGCATTGAATGGGCTCCCGCCCCTCTCCCGCCGCCGTGATCCGGACCGCTTAGCGGAAGCCTTAGACCGCTTGGCCGCGTCCCGCTTCAAGGCGGAAGATGAGTTGGGTGATAAGCGGCTCTTGATGTCTATCCCTCTCCTGTCCGCCACTCTGACCGAGACGGCCGCGTCTTTTCAGTTCCCGGACACCCTCATTAAGATGGTCAAGAATCCGCAAGAACATCTCCTCCTCCGACAGTTGTTTGCGGTCAAGAACTGAATTATTGAGATACGGCCTACGACAGCGCAGCCCTGCGCGCCGGGGCTGCCAGCCGGTCATCCCTAACAACCCGCCCCGCAACGCCAACATCCCTTCGACAAAACCGCCTATCGGGCGCGCAACGTCATCGAGCGGAACGGTACCACTACCACAAAATGGATCGACGACTAAATCTGTCGGACAACAGTTTTCAGTCTCCATCGCAGTCGGCATCGAGCGCCACGCTCGATCATCTAAATTGCTCATGAGCAAATTGGCTCTGCAAACATTCTCAGCGGTTGGCTGAAGTCGGCACGTTCAATCCCACACCCCGGTTGAAAATTAATCTCTCGGTCGGCGTAGTACATCCCGTCCTCCGCGCTGATAGTGGTTGCACCGTCCGTTAGCCCTCTGCGACGGGCGTCCAACACCAATAGATAGCCCTTCACAACAGAAGAGGGAGAGGATCTTGCGAAACTAGCCAAGTAATCCGCTAGTTGCCCTGCACCGTCGACCGCTCGGCTAGCAGTATATTGAGTTGCCTGCGAGCCGTCCGCATGTTTCGATTTACCTAGCCATTTCACTTCGATGAGCGCGACCCTATTTGTAAATTGAAAAGTGACGCGGATGTCTACAGGGTGAGTCTCGTCGACATTCTGCTCTCGCATAACTTCCGCGTCATGTCGAAGCGTGTAGTGAAGGTATCTCTGCAAGGATCGTTGAATCGTATCCTCGGGCTTCTCTTTGAGAAACAATCTATTATCGTCGTACCATACCGTTTCTAGAATGGCGCACTCAGAATGACGAACCACCGGGTGACGATAATGGGCCAATGCCTCAGCAAGGTTCGCATAGTTAGGGACTGAGAAGATGCTCTGCTCGCCTGCAAACACGCGGGCAATCGGAATTGCGGTGTCCGCTATCAGAAATTTCTCATTGCCATTGTCATGGAGAAACACGACACTAGAGGCCTTGAGTTCGTCGATGCTGACTGGCGGCTGCACCGGCCACAGCCGCATAGCGTTCGTTGATGAATCTACCTCGAGGGCAAATCCCGTTCCGACGTGGGGCTGGACTTCGCTTATGTTGGCGATCGTTCTACCAGAATTTCGGAATGCCATGGAATGCGGTTCGACCCGGGAGAAAACGAGCACAGGTCCCCCTAACTGTGAGGGGTCGACAACTGTAAAGAGTTGCTTGCACGCCCGGTAAACCACCTTGATCGCCGCACCCCCGCCTTCTCCGAATGTCAACACAGCCACAGAGGCAGGGAGTTGGCTTGCCAAGGTTTGAAGGTTTTCGTGATCGATCATGCCGTAAGACTCACCGACTTTCCTTCCGCGAGATAAGTAAGCCACAGAACCGAGGCCGCAAGGAGGCTTCGATGAGCTGTGCCTAGAACGTCAGCCACCGCATCGAATTCTGCATATAGGCGGGCGAGGGCACTCTCGGAAGCTAGAGCTCGGCTGCGTCCATGTACGGCAACTAGCAAAAGATCTGGGTCATGGGCGAACGCGGCTCTTACCATCCCTACCGGCATAGCGAAAATGGTAGCGATGGCGGAATCTACATAGTCGAAGCGCTCCCGCAGGAGATCCAGGCCAGAGAGGAAATGTTGCAGCCTACTGCCTACCTCGGTCAACTGAAGAGTTGTGCCAACAATCGTTAAAGACCCCCCTGATATGAGATCTTCGATCTCAATTTCCAACTCCTCACTGAATGGCGCTCCCCCAGGCGTCGCGACGAATGAATACCCCCAATCGGATGCACCCTCCCCTCCCCGCGCATAGACCGCCAGCAGGGATGCGAGATAAGCAAGTAGGTGTACCTCGCCCTTAGTTGGGCCAGGGTTTATCCCTTGCAGCAGGGAGGTCATGGTCAAGCAGTCAAATGCGGCTTCAATTCGCAACTGTATTGCCCTCGCCCGCCGTGTTTGTGAGATCTTCCTCGATCTGTTCGAAGGCTTCTCTGAAGAGATCCTGCGCGCTCGTTTGAACTGCAGAAAGAGTCGTCCATTCCGTCATGCGCTCAAGGTGCATTCTGTCCGCCCCGCAACGTTTTGCTAACTCACGTAGCAAACGGGAGGTATTGATGTTCGCAGTCATCAAGAGTTGGTACCCGCTTTCGACGAAGCGAGCGAACATTTCACCCGCACGACTCTCGTATGCGATATCTAGAGACCCTTCCGGAGTATCGATCAGCAAAGTCCCGGCACCTTCAGATGCTATGAATCTCATTATCGCCATGCGGAGCGCAATGTCGACAAAGAAACGTTGGCTTTCCGACAATTGATAATGCTGCCTCCGCGCCTGCCCTTCAATGGCGAGAATGAGAGACATTTCGGTCCCACGTACATCGAATCGCACGTCCAAGTCTAGCCCGATGAAGCTTTCCGCGAGGTCTCTGAAGATATGCAAGAACTCCTTTTCGGCTTCCGCATACTGTTGCGAAATCCGGCTCTGGATATCCCTAAGCCTAGCCATTTGCTCGTCGCGTTGCCGCCGAGCACGGGTCTTCACGACGTTGAGGTCTCGAATGACGCGCTCGTTAGCTTGGATAGACAACTGGATTTCACTGACGTCGGTGGTGCCGATGGACTTGGACAGTTCTCGATTCTCCTTCTCAAAAGACGAAATCTTGCCCTGCTGCTGCGCTATGGACGCCTGAACTTGGTCAACCTCCACTTGGGTGCGGTGTTGTTTATCCACTTCCTCCTGAATCTGTTTGTTCACCTCCGAGAGCTCGCGATCCAATTCTGCAATCGTCTGAATGGCCTCTTCCGCTAGTCCCTCTGTAGGCAAGTCAATTCCACAGAGAGGACAGGCGGGCGCGAGTAGCCGATTCTCGATACCACTAATCACATCGCTACCAGAAGCTCCACACAGGTGGCACGAACGGGATGCTAGAGAGTCGGCGACGATGGGCCGAACTCTAAGATTCGAGGCCCTAGCCGCACGCTGCGCAAATACGTCATCGATTCTTTCCTTTATTGATAGCACCTGCGAGCGTAGGTCGGCAGACCGTAGTTTGGAGTCCGAGAGAATTGCAAGCGCTTCCGATTCTTTTATACATAGGTCATCAAGATGCTGTTCAAGTGTCTCTTGTTCTTCTCGAAGGTCAATTACCTCAGGACTAAGGCCGTTGAGGACGCGCTGGGCCGCTTGAAGCCTCTTCCTAGTCTCATTGGCTTGGTAGGTGGCATTCCTCGCGATTGATTCTAAGCGCTCCATGCTTCTCCGGAGGTTCTCAGCCTCCTGTGCTTCACCCGCACTGTCGCCGAAAGCGAGGAGCAACATTTGACGCTGAACTGGAGTTTCCCAGAAGGTGAGATTTCGTCGTTCATCGAAGGTGAAGATGAAGAATTGGAAAAACGCGAACTGTTCGAAACTGGATACTCCGACTGACTGGGCAACGGACGACTTGTAGAGGTCATTTCGTGCGGTCGAAGTGCCGCTGAATTGTTGACCATTTAGAGAGGCGTATCGTAACTGGTCGGGTTCAAAGGCCCCTCGGATGATGTGGTAATGGTCGTCTTTGATCGTGAACTCTATCTCGATTTCCGCTTGCTCTCTGTCGAGCTCAGTAATCCGACCATCGAAGAAAGAAGAGCTAAAGTCTCTCACCACTTGGAAGTACTCGTCGGAGGACCGGAACCTTTCGTCTGGCTTGGGTAGGCGGCCACAGAGTCCAAAATTGACGGCTGCAATGAACGTAGATTTGCCAATACCATTAGCACCGACCAGACAGAAGACCCCGTTGGAGATATCTAGGTCTACCCTAGGCCTCTCTGTATAGAGCGAGAAGGCTCTAAGTTTAATTTGGCGGAGCACCGGCAGACCAAACTTCGTTATAGGCATGTTGACTACTCTGTTCGGGTGATTGGGCACTGTGGCATTGAGTTTCGGTAGTGTCAACTTGTACACCACCTCGAAGGTCAGGACGCCCCTAGATTCAATCCGGGATTTCCCATATTGGCAGTCTTCAGGCTCAAAGGGCAGTCCAAACGAGGCGGTAGCATCATATTCAGGTCCTGCAAGGCCAGTCAATCGCCGGTCTCGTCCTCTCGCTCGGCCATAGCCGCCTTCCCCCGTCGCGACCGGCAACATCTGCCAACGGAGACGGTCGAGGTGACGATACGTCTCATAACGCTGTCTATAAATTTCCAGCTCCGCTGTTGTTGCCATAGCCCTCTACTCTTATCAGCCGAACGTACTTTCCTATCAGATGCAGTGCCTTCTTTCAGCGCTCCGCCTGTCGACCAGCGTTTTGGACACGCTCGTCATAGCGGCTGTCGAACCGTTCTGCGTTTTCCACTCTAGCGTGAGCGTGTCTCACTACCCATCCGGCAGCGACAGATCGCGATAGCGCGCCAAGGCTTCCAGATCGTCCATGAGGGAATACCCGAGTTTCACCCCGGCCCGCGCCCAGCGGGTAAACCGTTTATGGACACTCTTCCATTTGCCGTAGCGCTCCGGGAGGTCACACCACCGCGCCCCGCTCCGCAAGACCCACAGGACGCCATTGACGAACCGCCGTCCGCCCGCGGTCCGTTACTTTGCCGGGCAGGCCATCCTTGAGCCGCTCCCATTGCTGGGGACTCAATTCATACCGCTTCGCCATGCTCCCTCCTTCCGCTGTCTTGCATGGCTTTATAGCTTACAACCTAGATCTGTGTTAATTGTCGATTCAGCCTAGTGCCCTCTCTCCTTCGTTGGCAGCCCTGTCAAGCCAGCGCTCTCACACGGCCGGTGTCCCGCCATCAAAAATTGCTTGCGCGAAAGCCACCATATCAGGGTGGGCTTGTGAGAGTGCGTCGTCTGAAGCGCGAGGCAGTTGATTTAGTGCTGCCGCCAGTACCAGCTCTCCATGAAGGTCCTGCGAACTCTCTGCGGTTGCCAGTATCTCGACCTGCTGATGGAGGCCGAAGTCGTCACCTGGTGCCCAGATGTCGTGTCTTTTCGACGCACGTAGAATTGAGGCAACAAGTACTGGTTCATAGTAACGGCCAGCGAGGTAAAATTGTGGGTCTAACACCTTCGCGAGCGGTGAGTGGAATACCTCGTCAAGCTCGCTTTCCTGCCACGTCCCATTCTCTTGCCTGCGCTCGCTCCGCAATCGCTGGATGGCCGCTGCTACCGATACCGCAAGGTCCGCCCCTTGAACTTCGCCAAAAACCGACTTTGGGCCTAACTCCCAGAACTGGTTTGCGTACTTGAGATCATCTTCTGGCCAATGATCTATTGACCTGGCCTGCCCCGCTCCTTCTCTATCAGCCCAGGGGAGGAAGAGGCCATCAACCAATCCCGCCGGATCACGAAGGGCTTGAAGACGGTCACGTATCAGGGGCCGTTCTTGAATTTCCAGTGGAAGATTATCGAGAATCCGGAGTTCTGCACACCAGCGGCATTCGGACTCATCCCAAGATGGGAGGAAAAGACGCTCTACACTCAGAAAGCGTGGACTAGCCGATGAATGATGAACTATGTCGGATATCCCCATAAGGGCTTTCTCGCTTCTCATTCTGGCAATACCGACTAGACAGTATAATTCACATCGGTCAGCTTGATGACGCCGTCGAATACTATTCAATGCGTTACGATAGCCAAACACCCTTGCTCCAGAGATAACGACATCGTCTACCAAACATATTCGACGAGCGCCGATGAGAGTGGCTTCCTTCTCGGAGCTAAGGTGCCGAAACCCCTCGTTACTTCCTATGATCTGCCCAACACCAAGCTCTTCGGCAACCATTATTGCCAATTGGGCTGCCTCCGCATGGTCCGGATGTACAATTAAATCTATATCGACGTCGCGCCAGGACTGGACAATCTCGGCTAATCGTTGCCTGAATCTCTCGCAATTGAGGATGGGCATGAGGTCAACAAAATAGGCGTGATGCCGGCCGTCCGAGTGGGTTCTGTGAACCCGAAAGGCACCGATACCGCCGTAACGCTCAACGACTTCCGTTGATGGCTGAGCCACCCGGCGTTTTATGGTAGTACGCTGAATATAAGCCGCGAGGTCGAGTAGATAGGAATCGTGCTGTATGGGGACCAAAGTCGAATTGCCGTGGCTACATGCCTCGCATTCTACAGGGGCTTGACGCCCGAAATCGTCGCTTAAGATCGTCAATGAACACAGCTCAAACTCCGATGGGCTCGGGGTCTTTGTTAAGGCGACTCCAATTGGACTGTTGAAGCCGGCCTCTTCCATGGTAGGAAGTAGGATATCACGCGCTAGACGCCCTGAACTATTGACGGACACCAGGACGGCGCCAGCGTCTGATTCAATAGTACCGAATGTCCTCTTCAGCCTACCGACAAGGACGTCCCTATCCTCATCATACGTTCGTAGACTTTCCACTCTTACTGCACCTGCATCACCCAATTCAGACAAATAGCGCCCAACATGGTAGGCAATCGAGATCATGGACCAGTGGTCTACAAGGAGGCAGTTTCTTCCAATCAGCAGCGGAGCGAGCCAGAAGGCAAGCCGATCTAGATCTTCAATCGATCGGGCTGCAAAGCCAGGTCGAAGGAACGCTTTGTAGTGGTCTCCGTTGGGGCCTTGGTAATGAATACCGGGATGTTTTGGAAGCTCTGCGCCTGGCCGTCGCACTACCTCAGCAACATCATGCTCTCGTATTTGTTCGAGAGTCGATGCAGATTCCAGGCCTTCGACTCTTTCCCCACGAACCTGTGTGATTATCGGCCTACTCCTCTCATGATATACTGCTAACAGGGAGGCACCTTCGATCCTTCGTGCTACGTCATCGAGGACGTCTGAATCCTTTAAAATCTGCTGCGCAGAACTCGGGTGCAGTCCGATGATTGTAACGTCGCTCCGTAGAACGAATGGCTCAAGATTGGCGATAAAGAAGTCTAATTGCGTCGGGTCGAGAGACCGTGGGAACGGCACCCACATTACGCTGGAGACGGTCGGAGCGTCTGTGAACCCTTGGGTTTCCATAGGTTCGATCAGCCCGTTCGGTGCGCTTGGATCAGCAACATAGAATCGCATGGTCCGCTAGGAGCGCTTCCCCTCCCGTGCCCTGCCCCGGCGTTCTATAGGGAAAATCAAAGAAACCGCTGTCCCGGCTAAAAGTGGAAGTGGGGTGTCGTTGACTTCAGGGATGTACGCCTCAGACGAAGGATTATTGAAATCGGGATGTTCCTTTGATCCGCCAGGATGCCTGTATGTCCGAGAAACTCTGAGCCTTCCGGTTCGCACTACCGTCAGGCCAGATAACTGAAAACAGGCCCGAAGCATCTTTCGGAAGCCTTGACCTCTTCCGGGCTCGCTCGGACTTTTGGTTGTTCTGTCCGGGAGTAAAGCATTAGAAAGGTGCTCTCTTTCAGCCTTAAGTGGCTCTCTAAATATATCGAATCCGCCCGCCATCTTTGCCGCGATTCCGACACCTCCGTCAGCGATGGTTACCTCAACCAGTCTTCCGCCTTCTCGGCCCCATGAAGACGGGAGATCCTGAGCTGTGGCAAGAGAGTCGAGGTATTCACCGAACGACTTCTCAAAGCCGGGAGCGACCTCTGTTATATCGAAACCTCGGTCTCCAATGTCGATACGGCGGAGGCGTACAAAGCGGAGCGACCGAATGGGACGTGTGTCGAAATCGAGTCGGCCATGATCCCAGGTGTTTTCGCTAGCCTCAAAAGCAAATGTTTTCAGTGCATTGAACCAGCGGATCGTAGCCAGCGGCGCGTTTACCGGAGAAACGCCGAGCGGCTTGAGGAGATCGCCGAGCCTATTGCTAAACGCAGCCTCTCGAGCCCGTGCTGATCTACGAGAAATCCCAGTCGGCTTGGATTCTACGGGCATGACAAGAGCGAGTTCATCACCCCAGCCAAAGAGATGCCGCCGTTTGATAAGAGCCTTCCGCTGAAGTTCCGGGATATGGCTATGCTCTTCGTCGAAACCACAGAGTTGACCGACCGATAGGCCTGCTACGCTACCAGCTAGACGTCGTTCTGTGGGTGTTAGAGGCCCTCCAGGATGTAATGGGTCTGGATCTCTAAAGGCATCTTCCGCACGTTTTCCCTTAAGGGTAAGTGGAGGGACACTTACAATTGTGTCAACTCCATTACGATGGAGGAGACACAGGGCGCCTTGGAGTCGGGCATCAGTAAAGGGGCCAATACGCTCCCATGATCCCAAACGCAAGGATACTGTCTTCGTTGCTGTCGGAATTGCTGCAATCCAGTCTTCGATAGCAGGTGCTGTTAGGAGACGGGGTAGTCGCCACTCCAAGGTCCGATTTTCTGCACAGCTTACCATAGGAAGAGCTCAATTCTTGTGAAATCGGGGCAACACGTTACAGATCAAGGTGAACTTCATCAGGTGAACTTCATCAGGTGAACTTCATGAGGCCCAGATTTGCTCGGAGCCTCTTGATATATCGTGCTGGGAAAAGATTCCCGCTCGGGCAAGGCTCACTGCTAGAAGCATGGAGACAAATTGCTCAACATCGATGATCGGCTAAACATGAGATCAGAGTTTCATGTGGCGCTCGTCATGGAGTGATTCGTTCAATCCGTCCACTCTGACGAGCAACGTTCTTGGTACTACACAACACTCATCCTGCCTCACGGAAACTCCGAACCGTCTCAGAAAAAACCACACTCCTACGCACCATACAAGAACCCCCACGTCGGCAATTTGCGCTCCCCATCGACCACACCATCTGCGTCCCCACCTTACTCCCAAAATAACACTCAGAATCGCCCCAGATGATGATATAGCCACCCACTCCCATCAGTGGTTAAGAATAAGGATAAAGCCCGACATACCAGAAGTCGTCGTTGCGGAGATAAGACAGCTCCACTTCACAAATTTTTCCATAGAGGTGCATGGGACTCAGACCTCCCCGTAGAGAGAACCGGCCAAAAACCCTGAATGTGGATGGCGGAGCACAGTGGGGAGCTGTATACTGCCCATTCTGTCGCCCATACAGGCCAGATGGAGTAACAAGCCGGTCTCCTGGACGGCGTAAGACCGCAAGATCACAAGTCAGCGAGAAACGCCGTGACGATTTATTTAAAGCTTTTGTGCGGCGGCCGTATGAACCTGCATCCCTGTATGATGCAGCCTGTCGAGAAATCGGTCCTCAGGCTCACCATCTTGTAGTGTTTCTCCAGAGCCTTGTGCGATGGACTCAGCTAACGTTTTGAAGTTGGGCAGCTAGATAAAGCGTACAAAAAAGTCCGGGACAGCGCTTCCAGAGAGATACACAGGAGCGGTCAGGTAATTGGTCAGGCTCTCGAAGTAGCCGCCCAACCCGAGAACCTCGGACGAATTGCGGTCGTCTACATTGCCACCTCCGCCGGTGGACCTTTTGGGGCCGCGTTGGCCAATGCCGTGTACGATAAATGGATGAACCCAGACATCGACGACAAAACCCTCGCTAAGAGCTTTGCCGCCGGTCTGGTCGCGGGATATGCCGCCCAGGGGGTTGGGGAGTCTCTTGCGACAAAAGGTATCACTGGTTACTCGGCAAACGCGGCCGTAGGTGTCACCAACAATGTAACGAGGAATCTAGTACATGGAAGGACCTCTTCTGAAGAGCTCCTCACGAGTGTAGCAATCGGCTTGATTGCAATCGATTCAGGCGAGCAGCTTTCCGACACGATTGTCGACGCCGCACTGGAAGCAGGCCTGCAAAACGCGGCTGCGCAAGCCATAGCAAACGATTTTAAGAAGATCGATCTCGAGGAAGTCCGACAGGCTACGGCTCAGGGTGGAGCGAACACTGCAGTCACAGAAGGAGTGCACGGCGCTGTAGACGCGGCTCAGGAAGGCTATCAGAAAGCATATGCCCAAGTGATGCAGGCTCTCCAAGAACAACAAAGCGACACGGCGGACGAGGCTTCTCCCTCTCCGGTCGAGACAGAGCCCAACTTGCGCAATGATATAGCAGACGAGGCGTCCGATGCTTTTGCTTCTCTCTCAGGAGGAAAGAGAGCAAATCTTAAGCGATGCTCCAAAAGTCGCTTCTGTGACCGTTCTGTCGAATCGTGGCGCTCGTGGCGTCTCGGTGCCAGGGGCGGCCGACCGTGGCGCTCTTCTTGGTATCGGTCTCGACTGGATCAATCTTTACCACGCGCATAGTGAACAAAAGAAAGTGAATCAGGCCCTTGACGAATATGCCAAAACGGTACCGAGAGGTGAACAGGCCAGGGTAGACGCCTGGGTCGACGAGAACAACAATTTCCGCTTCCTCTTTCCTGCCGACAAGTCTCTTCTGTCAAGTCCAAGGTGGAATAGCATTCGATATATTATTACCGGAACGAACTCCCAGAAGGGAGTAGACAAGAAACGTGTCGAACGGAAGGCACAGAAGGAATTCGATACGGTACTCAATGAATATACTACCACCCCCCAACTCGGTCCTGTAATCCCAGAGCCCTCATCCCGCGGAGAGGGGCAGAAGGAACTCGACGAGGCACTTAACCTATCTCTCCCCGCCCTCCAACTCGGTCCCGTAACCCCAGGTCCCTCATCCCGCGGAGAGGAGTAGGGTCCGTACAGGTTCCAGTCTGGTTTGTATTGACTTGCGAACTCTCTCGGCGGCAGCCCGTCGATGCTCCTCCGGGACCTCGCGTGAGTGTCAGTGTGCTGCCGGGGCGCACTGACCTCGCAAAGGAAAACGCAACTATGACGACCAGTGTTTTGAGATGGACAGTTAGATCGGCATTCCTCGTTGCTGTTGTATCGTGGTTAGGAACGGGCTGTCGTCTTGTTGATGGTGCTACCGAGATGGCTGTGAGGAAGGTCGCCAAAGAGGATATACCTCTCCTCATAGCCGAAGTGGGGGGATTCGGCGAGACATTTGAACAGATGGGGCACGACTCAGAAGGGGCGTTGAAGCGTGTCACCCAGTTTCTGGACTCGCTCCCTAGAGATTTAAACACACTCAGTGAAAAAAGTCTGCGGGAGCTAAAGGGTATACTGGAGGAGTTGAGGGATCGGCTGGCAGACGACCTCGATCAAATCAGCCAGAAGCGGCTACGGGAGGCGATTGAGGCGCTGCAGAAGCAGACCGAGCACTTGCTCCGTGCCATCACACCCTTGGTACAAGACTCGGTGGCGGAGCTGGTTGGTGGCTCAAAAGAGGTCATGCACCAGCTCGTCTCAGAGTTGGCGGAGGAAGCGGATGGCTTCTTCCACCTCACCATCAATCGGAGTAGAGAGCTCTGGCCAATCCTGACCATCAGTTTAGGCGCCATGCTCTCCCTGGTCTTGCTCTTCGTCGTGCTCCGCTCTCATCTGCTACACCCGCGTTATCTGGAGACGACCGGATTCGGGGGGAGTCTGAGGGCAGCCGCGAGAGCAACCATCATGTGGCTACCCGGCAGCCTACTACTCATCATTGCCAGCCTCGCCGTCGTGGTCATGGTCACACCGCTTATTGAGAGCCACTACCGGAACATCGACTACCGCTATGAGCGTGAGAGAGCGCTGGACGGTGAAAACCCGCAGGAGGTGGCTTGGCGTCTGTGGGCTCTTCGCGGCAACTATCCGGACCGTTTTAGCGAGGACACGGGGCTCAGCCGTCAGCTCTGGCACACAACACAGGCAGCGCTTGCCACGACTCCAGTCTGCAAGGAATTGACGGCCATAAAGCAAGTCGAGGGCGAGCCGCTTTCCTCATGGACGAGGCTCTGTGCCATCCTCGACCCTAGTCTTGATCCTGATCTCAACAAGAGTGGGGCTGCGACCCCTCTCGAGACTCCCGAGATTCTCGAGAGGGCTGGAGCGTTCGCTCCCGAATGCACTGCTGGCTTAAAGCAGCTGGACTGTAGTCTGGTGGTCTTCCAGATGGTTAGCGGCCTGCCGGCCCTGAAGGAGTATCTCCGTTACCGGGAGAGGGTTCTCGAGGTGCTCGCCCCCCATCGCAAGATCCTCACCCTCAATCGCCAGGAGGGAGAGCTGGTGGCGGCACCCACTCCTGCGGAAGAATACGCTCCCTTCATCCAGGTCGACAAATATCTGCGCGACCTCATCTGGTTCAGGATGGATCAACTGTTGACCCTAAAGCAGCTCCCGCAATGGAGCCAAGAGCGGCAGGCGAATCTACAGGTGCAGATAGCCCAGCTGGATGCGGAGCTGGAAAAGAAAAGGGCTCTTCGGCTGAATCTGGAGAAGGAGAGAAACGAGGTAAAGCGGTGGCTGGACTACGCCGACGGGCGATGGCGGCAGGGGAGGCAGGACCTCGAGCGGGTGGAGCGCGACTTTAGGGAGGTTAAGGGCGACGAAGAGCACCTGACCGTCACCCTACGAGTGGCAATCGAGAGACAACACGCTCTGGAGCGACAACAGCAACTCCAGCAGCGGGCGGAGGTAATGCGGTCCTTGCTGTCGCAGATTCTGCCTCGGATTACCTAGCGGCAATTAAAGGCCCGGACGCCGAAGAGCAAGCTTGACGCCCCAGGCCGTTATCCGCTGTGAATGCGACCCATTTCGACTGGTTTGACGACCGAAGAGTAAGGAGTGAAGCAATGAAGACTACTGTTGAGAGAGTGACAATGAGCTTGGCGTTCCTCGTCGCCACCGTGCTGTTGAGTGGAGTTTGGGCTCAGGCGGGCTCAAAACCGGCAAAGGCGAGGGCCGAGTACGAGGATCCCTGCCCTTCCGACATGTGTGATAACGGAATTCCGAATTTCCCCCAGGAAAAATACGCCCCGAGGACGAAGGGCCCTTGTGGCATTGTTGCGCAGCTCAATGCGCTGGCCGCCCTGTGTGGCTCCTTTGATATTGCCAAGTTCAAAGCGAAAACTATGGCGATTGGGATGACCGAGAACGGCTTCTTCCCGTCGGTTTCGATTCCCTTTACTGGTATTTTCTTCAATTTTGGGAGTGAGATTCAGAGTTTTGGAATTCCTGCCCGAGCAATGCGGTACCAACTGAATAGGAATTTTCGGCGTCAAGGCAAGAACTGCCCTGATGGGAGATGGCGGGTAAATAACGATAATAAGTCCGGCGCAAGGGGACGCTTCATTCCTCAACTCGCGCGACGGTCGTCCGAATATTCACCGACGTTGGTGCTCGTCAATCTCCGCCCTGGTACGTGGTTTAAACTCCATTGGTATGTGGTAGAGAAAGTCACTAATCTTGGTCAGACTTCCTGTAAGGTCTGGATCAAGGACACCAAAGGGCGAGGATGGTATCCCTGCAGGAAATTCCGGGACATGGCCTTTGCGATCCCACTCGTCACTTTTACACGTAACGGCTCTTTTCTGTACTTTGAGTAGGGGGCCGGAGTGGCCACACCTTATCCTCGCTATACAGGTCGAACCCTCCCCCATTGAGAAGCGTAACCCGTGAGTGTATGGCATGGGGGGTCTCAGAAGGTCCGAAGTGTTCTCCTCTATGCCGAGGATAAATGGGCGGTAAAATGGTGGGTATGATTGCCTGTTCTCTATAAAAGTACATATATTTCATATACTTACGATTATGGATCAGCGGATATGCTAGGAACGACGCTGAGGGTTTTCGCGAAAAATTGATTGCCACGCTTCGCCGGTCGCTCAACCTCTGACTAAAGAATCGACTTATCTGCCAGATAGATATGGGGTGCAGGGGTGCCCACCCCTCATTCCTCGCCCCACTTTCCATACCAGTGCCAGTATCGAGCCCATGAGGATGATAGGCTCAGGGGTTTCCCCAAATACGGTAGTCAGTGTGGTTGAGGCGAGGGTGAAGAGCTCGAACAGAGCGTCACGATTTCCCTGTCCCCGAGTCATGCGGCCAGTCATCGTCAAACAGGAATGGCATCGTCTCATTCTGCTTGGGGAAGGCCCGTTCCAGGCTCCGATGGAACACCGCCCAATTCGGAGCCGCCCGCATGAGCGCCATCACCGCGGCGATATGTTGATTCAGCTTGACGTAGCCGGGATCGGGGGTGAACCACTGGTGATGCTTGTTCTTGCGCGTGCCATACGGCATCGTCGGGTTTTTGCTCCGCAACTCAGCAAAGACCCCCGGCGCTAAACGCTGGTACACCAGGTCGTTCGTATAATGCCCCAGGACGCGGGGCCCCCTGACGCCCGCTGGTCCGGGCCAGCCCTTGAGCCGAAAAATCTGCGCATAGAATTCATAGGGAAACGTCCGGGTCCACGGCCGCAGCGCTTTGGCAATGAACTTTTCCAAGATCGTGGCGAGCGCCCGACGGGCGCGGATTGCCTGGTATCCCGTCGCTTCATCTACGAGCGCAATAATGCCAACCGTTGCGAACCCGCGAATCAACAGCTCACACCGCTCTGCAATCCGCTGTTGCCGCTTGAGTAAGGTGCCCTGCTTGCGGGCTTCCAACACCATATTACAGAGGTCAACGAGCAGCGTGGCGGGATAGCCGTACGCGGTCCGTCCTCCTCCTGGTGGTTGGAATTTTATAGGCATTTCGAGGCGCGCCGCTAAGTCTTGAATATCTATGCCTTTTCTTGCAAAGAAGCCCAAAAACTCGGCTAATCGCGGCGCGCCGATTTGTTGTTGTCCTCCTCCTGTTCCGAGTCCGATACTGGACTGGAGACCCCGCTGACTGAGCACCCGGGTCTCCCCCTCCAGCACATAACAGGAAATTGCGATCTCTCCGATTACGAGTGGCCGATCCGGCGCACCCGCAATGACCTTGAATGGTTTCTTCTTCTTCATTTACGCGACCTCCAATCCTCGGTTGAGTGTTAACAGCACGGTTGCTTTACGATTGTCAGCAGAAGGTTGGGTATCCATATGCTCTCCTTTCCTTCGTCATGCAGTTCGAGCATGAGACAGTTCAGCCTTATTCAGGGATGGTTGAGGGCGATGAGCCGGACGGGGGAGGACAAGAGCAGAACCGGCCCCCCACGCACCTCCCGAACGCGAAGGGCCCGGTTGGCAAGACGGTGGGCTTCGCCCGCCCCGTGCGTCAACCGGTCGAGGCCGTCCGGCGGCGAGGCCGAGCCGCACGCCGCTGCTCCACCTCTGGTGGTGTTCAAGGTCGGGGAATACGACCGCGGTGCCGGGCAGGCGCCGCAGGGTGGGGCGGTGATGGATGTACGTACTCTCAGTCATATCCTCTCTCTCCTTTCACTGGCACAGACAACGTGAGATCCGAAAAGTTTCCTATTTTTTTGGCGGCCGTCGGTTCCCCCCCTCAGCTGATTGGCGGTCAGGGGTGAGACACCAGGAGCGGCTGCCGGACGGTGGGTCTGACTCGGGGGGACGCGCACCTGTACGCGAACCGATGTGAAGCGGACCCATCGCCAGAGCGGGGCAGGGGGCGATTGTGCGCCCGCAGCATTTTTTGTTCAGATGAGAGCGGTTTTGAGGGGAGTGTCGCGAGGGACTCCCCATCGTATCGGAGCTCACTGGTCCACTCAGCCGGGGAGAAGCCCTCGAGCACACACCCGCGGGCCCTGGGACGCGACACTCATGTGAGGGGGGCGTTGACAGAAAGGCGCTCAGTCAGCACAAAGGCCCCTAACGACAGCACCCCGTTGCCGGAAGCCTCTCCATACTCTTTATTGAACGGCTGATTGCGGCCGTCGTGCTCGCCCTTGCGGTGGCGCTGATCGGGCTCAGTCTGTGGCTGGCCCCAGGGGGGCGCTCATCCGATGGCCCAGACTTCCCCTTTCGGGAGGCGGAAGAGCAGTGAGAGTGGGGAATCGGGGCAGAGGAGGCTGGGACAGGAATCCCACCCCCCTTCGTGTCCTCAGCTGAACGGGCGCGTGTCCGAATGAGGACCGCACCCTCTCCCGATACACGCTAGCCTGTTCCCATGTATTACTAGTATAACGCGATTTTTTCGTTATTTAGGCCCTGACCGTGCCAAGTACGCTGCTCAATGGGAAACGACGCGTAGTCAGGACGCCTTCCCGCAGCTGGGCGACCAGTTCGTGCATCCCATCACGACGGCTCAGGCTCAGGTTTTGAGGTCTACCATGATCCGAGATAGTAAGGACAACGGCTGGATCGCCAAGCCGCGTAAAGGAACTCGCGTGCCACTCCGGGAGCTCGGGGGTGCACACACATTCCCTCCAATGCTAGGTGTGCACGGCGTGGAGGGATGGTGTATAGGAACGCTGATTGAGGCGGTCCATTCCGGCGGCTGACCGGTAGGTAGGAGTAGGGGAACCCGAATATGAAACAGACAGCTGACGCCCTTATGCGTGCCCCCACGGACCTGAGCAATTTTCTCAGTTGCCAGCATCTTTCCGCACTCGACCTGCGTGCGGCGCGCGGGGAACTCGAGCGACCCGTCCGGTACGACGAGGTCCGTGAGGAGCTGCGAGAACGCGGCCGTGCGCACGAGCAGGCGTACCTTGCACATCTGCGCACCCAGGGCTTGCGCGTTGCCGGTGACGCGGAGGGCAGCACCAACGAGGCAACCCTGGCGGCGATGCGCTCCGGCGTCGACGTCATCTACCAGGCGACGCTTGCGCATGCCGTCTGGTCCGGGCGTGTGGACTTTCTACGCAAGGTCAATACGCCCAGCGGCCTCGGCAACTGGTCGTACGAGCCATTCGACACCAAGCTGGCCCGGGAGACCAAGGCGGGAACGATCCTGCAACTCTGCGTCTATGCCCATCTCCTCGAAAAAATCCAGGGGACACGCCCAGCCTCTATGCATGTCGTACCGCCGGGCACCGGATTCGAGCCGGTGAGCTACCGAGTGGACGACTTTGGTGCGTATTTTCGCTTGCTCGAACGCAGTATCGATGAGTTTATAACGCAACCGGATGCGACCTACCCGGAACTGGTCTCGCACTGCGACTACTGCGCGTGGTGGGCAGCATGCGAGGCACGCCGGCGCGGCGACGACCATCTATGCTACGTGGCAGGGATTTCCCGCACCCAGATCAAGGCGCTGCGCACACTGGGCATCGAAACACTGGCCAAGTTGGCGGCGCTGGAGTCCGTTCCGGAGCCGTCCCACGGGTCGCGGGAGGCGTTAGTTCGTGTCCAAGAGCAGGCGCGGGTGCAACAGGTCGGACGCGATACGAACAGGCCCTATTACGAGTTAAAGGAACCCTTCGAAGCCGAGCACGGTCTGGCCCTCCTCCCCGCACCCACCAGCGACGACATCTTCCTCGACTTTGAAGGCGATCACTTCGCCACGGAAGGAGTCCAAGAATACCTCCTCGGCTACGTGACAGCCGACTCCGGCGGCAACCTCGTCTACACGCCGCTGTGGGCGGAGACCCGAGAGCAGGAGCGGGCGGCCTTCGAGCAATTCATCGACCTGGCAATAGGGACCCGGAGACGCAACCCAGGGGCACACATCTACCACTTTGCACCCTATGAGCCGGCCGCGCTCAAGCGCCTTATGGGCCGGTATGCGACCCGCGAGGTCGCGCTTGACGAACTCCTGCGCGGCCATGCCTTTGTCGACCTGTACATGGTGGTCAAGCGCGCCGTGGTCGCCAGCGTCGAGCGCTACTCAATCAAGGACCTGGAGCCCTTCTTCGGCTACGGGCGTGCGCAGGACCTCCGCGAGGCGACGGCGAGCCGGCGGATCGTGGAGAATGCCATCGCCGACGGCGGTCTTGATGAACTCCTCGCATCGCACCGGCGGATCGTCGAGGACTATAACCGGGAAGACTGCGAATCGGCTTTGCGGCTGCGCAATTGGCTCGAACAGCTCCGTGCCGACGCCATCGCTGCGGGCCACGATCTCCCCCGCCCCCCGGCCGAGAGTGGCGAGGCGTCCGAGGACATCAGCGACCTCGATCGCGAGTTGCAGCGCCTGCGTGACGGCCTGCTGGACGGGCTCCCGGCAGATCCGGCCGCGCGGTCCGCAGACCAGCAGGCCCGGTTCGTATTGGCCCACATGATGGAGTTTCATCGCCGGGAGGACAAAGCGGGCTGGTGGGAATACTTCCGCCTGCTCGACCTTGAAGAGGCCGACCTCAGCGACGAACGGCGGGCGCTGACCGGGCTGGTCTTCAGAGAAGTTGTGGATCCGAAACAGGCACCGTTGCAGCGGTACAGCTTCCCTCCGCAGGATCTCGACGCCCGTCCACGGGACGATGTTTATGATCGCGAAGGCAACAAGATCGGAAGAGTGGAGGAGGTCAACTATGCCGCGCGCACGATCGACATCAAGAAGATGGTGAAGACCGCGAATGTGCACCCGACGGCTGTGGTCCTCCACAACAGAGTACCATCCGATGTGTTGCGCGAGGCGCTGATGCGCCTCGGGGAAGCCGTTCTCACGAGGGGACTCGCTCCCGGAGAGCCCTTCCGCGCGGCCATGGACCTGCTGCTCCGCCGACCGCCCCCGTTGGAGGGTGCGGGCTCCAGTTTACAAGGGCCTGAAGAGAAGACTATTGAGGCGGCCTGTCGGATCGCGCGCTCCCTGGACGGCAACGTGCTGGCGATTCAGGGGCCGCCCGGGACGGGGAAAACGTACACGGGCGCGCACATCATCTGCACGCTCGTCAACGCCGGACTCAAGGTCGGTGTCACGGCGGTGAGCCACAAGGTGATCGTCAATCTGCTGGAGGCGACGGCAAAGCAAGCTGGCAAGGATGGACTTTCCTTGACTCTCGTTCACCGTCAGGGAGGGAAATACGAAGGCGAATGGGAGATTGAGCGGAAGTCCAACTACGGAGAGATCCGTTCAGGGCTCGCCAACGGTTCCATTGACGTGCTGGGCGCGACGGCGTGGTGCTGGGCACGGCCCGACTTCGAGCAGAGCGTCGATGTCCTGATCGTGGACGAGGCTGGCCAGATGGCGCTGAGCAACGTGTTGGCCACTGCTCCGACGGGGCGCAGCTTGGTTCTGCTCGGTGACCCCCAGCAGCTTGAGCAACCGCTGCAGAGCAGCCATCCCGAGGGCAGCGAGGTGTCGGCGCTCTATCACCTGCTGGATGGGGAGCAAACGATGCCGGCGGACAAGGGCCTGTTCCTGGATGAGACGTATCGGCTGCACCCGGACATCGCGCGGTTTACGTCCGAAATCTACTATGAGGGCAGGGTCGAGGCCCGCCCCGAGCTCGAACAGCAGGCCATCATTGCGAAAGATGGGGGAACGTCGCCCTTTACCGGTTCGGGGCTCGTCTATGTGCCCGTGCCGCACACGGGAAACCAGGCGCGGTCGCTGAAGGAGGTTGAGGTCGTACAGAAGATCGTAGACGACCTCACCCGTCGGTGTTGCTGGCGGGACAAGGGCGGCTCGATCCATCCCCTGACCGCACAGGATATCCTCATTGTCGCTCCGTATAACGCCCAGGTTTCCGCGCTCGTCGAAGCCATGCCGTTGCTCGCCGAGCGCATCGGCACGGTCGATCGCTTCCAGGGGCAAGAGGCGCCGGTGGTTATCTATTCCATGACATCCTCGAACCCGGACGAGGCCCCACGGGGGATGGAGTTCCTGTATAACCGCTTTCGGTTCAATGTCGCCACGTCTCGGGCGCAGGCCCTCTGTATCCTGGTGGGCAGTCCCGATCTGTTTCGCCCGGAATGCCGGACGCCACACCAGATGAAGATGGCGAACGGCTTCTGTCGGTACGTGGAGTTGGCCAGAAGCGTGGAGAGTCCGTAATCGGAGAAAAGGAGAGATGATGGATAGGCACTCGATAGCGTACTGTTACTGGGTGGAGCCGGGTAAGCTTGACACATAAGACGTTATTGGACGTAAATCGGGGTGTTTGGATTTGTTCGTCAGGCTCGAATCTAGGTCTTGATTTGCTATTTTCTTCGGCTACGCTCGGGCGATCTTGAAGAGATGAGGAGGGGGAGGGTATGGCAAGAGGGGAAGAAATACGGCACCACCAGGCTAGTGCGGGTAGTGTAAAGTTCTCTTTTACAGTCTCGGAACCAACGGTCTCTCTCGTCAAGGCGAAGGTAGACCCAAAGCCGCCTCGTCCGCCGTTCATAGATCGGAACTTGAAAGCGGGGAAACTAGTGCTCAAAGAAGGCGTTCGGGAGGCCATTGTGGAATCCATCAAATGGATTCTCGGCCTCAAGAGCCAGCCAGCCCAGGCCCCGCAACCTTAACAGATAGGACCTTATCGGACGCAAAGAGGAAGAAACGGAGCGGGTTTTTCAGCCGGTTATTCTCATGACAATAGAATACCTGGCTGCAAAGGTGGTGGTATGAAGTCGGACCTTATTAGCAAAGCGACCCGGAACGCGTTTCGAGAAAGTCTTACATGGTTCACTCTTCGTGAGATAGCGACGATTTTTTATGGAGCAGGACTGAGTCCCAAACCGGACTACGATCCGGACGTATCAGGCCAACGGCGCACCTTGGTCGAGCGATATTACGCTGGTCTCGACTTTCGCTCTTCGAGCGATATCGACCTACTCCTCTCTGCTTACGAAGAGCTGATGTTGCAGATGCGAGACTCCGACGAATCAACATTAAGCCACAAGAAGGATCTTCTGCAACGGATGGAACGGGATGGGTACTCCTATCAGGGAGGGAGATTCATTCCGCAGCCAAGCAGAAGACAACAGCCTCTCATCGCCACTATCCGGGGTTACGCGGCCGCTCTCGATCTCGAAGGACTACAAAGCCAAATCTATCGTCTTGCTCAGGCTGCTGAAAATGACCCCTCTCTAGCCGTGGGAACAGCCAAGGAGTTGGTGGAGACAATCTGCAAGACTATCCTCGAAACAAGAGGTGTGTCCACAAATGACCAGGAGCTGCCAAAGCTTGTCCGTGCAACAGCCAAAGAACTCGCCTTATTGCCGGATGCCATTCCTGACAATGCAAAAGGTTTTGAGGTTATCCGCCGGTTGCTCAGCAACTTGAACCAAGTCGCCCAGGGGCTGGCGGAACTCCGTAACCTCTATGGCACCGGTCATGGGCACGCTGGACGTGTCAAGGGCATACAGCCTCGCCACGCTAGGCTCGCCGTTGGAGCGGCGACAACCCTGGCTACTTTCCTGTTGGAAACACATCTGGAGCGTAGTCCATCGGACGGAAGTTGACACATTGTCCGTTATCAGTCCCCGCCCTTTCCTGTGTTTTCACGGGGTTAGAGCAGCGGGCCTGTTGACAAGCGGGCCGATTCTGAACAAATCACGGGTTAAATGACGATATGGCCGAAAAACGCTCAATGGAAAAAATGGCGGAGGAGAATAGAAGACAACGACCAAAAGCCACGAAGATTTCGTTCAGCATCTTAAGGAGCACGTTCCATACTATTTAGATATTCTGGAGAGCAAGTTTGGCGGGTGTGATCCGAACTTCAAGTTTGGTTGCATCAAGAAGTCGCCGGACAACAACTCAGGTATTTATCTCTATAAAGAACCCGCCAAGGACGGCCTCCGTGTCGTGGACATCTGGGTCGGTGCTGAGCCGTGGGAGTGTTGCGACTACGGTTACGGCACATGGCAGGTCGCACAGGAGTGCGTACATCTACTAGACCCAGTAGAAGGAGGCCCGAACTGTCTCGAAGAAGGCTTAGCGAGTTGGTTTCAGAACAGCCGGCAATTTCACAATAGTGATGAAGCCGAGCAATATATCAAAAAAATCAACGATTATGGCACTAACTACCAATGCGCGAGGGCTCTAGTGTGTTGCTGTATGCCGCAGATTATTTCAGCAGTGAAGGAAATTCGCTCGTCTGGGACAAGGATTGGAGACATAACGACTAAGGCTCTTACGGAAAAGTTGAATGATGTTGATCGCAACATTATCGAAAGGTTCGCCCTGTGGGCACTATTCTTTATGGAAGATGCTTCCTGCCCGGCTCTTGCCAGCGGAGCAAAAAGCATCCACAGTCAAGGGTCAAATGCACGGCTCCGCCGCCCTGGACTGCGGAGCCGCTTTTTTTGCTTTCCGGACGAGCACATTGTGTCCGGAAGGAGGACGGTATGGACCACGAAATCGTTGCGATGTGGGTGCAGACGCTTAGTAGCGTGGTGGGCTTAGGATGTATCGTGTGGGGCTTGTTCGCGATGCGGGCGGCGGGTCACCGGCGCGACAGAGAAATTGACGTGCTGGCCGAGAATATGCGGGAGAGCACCCGCGTCGTCGGTCAAGCGCTCGAACGCCAAGGCGAGGCGTTGGCCGAACTGCTACGGCGCAGCGCCTAGCCCCTCCCAGTCCCCCAGCCGGGCGGGATCAAGCCCGGCACAGAGGTCTCCTGATGTACCCCCGCCCCGAGGGGGGCGGGAGCAGCCCGATAAAACCAGCTTATAGCTGGGCGGCGAAGCCGGGAAAATACTGGCTGTAGGCGGCGGGGTAAGCCCCGAAAAGTCCCCCTTGAGAAGGCGGCCGGGTCCGAAATCACATGTGCTTTACCATTCACCCGGTCAAGGTCGGCCCGTATTGTTGGGTAGTGTGTCACTCTGAATTTCTTTCTTCTCCACATGCGTCCAGCCATGCCCGCTCGTCCGCGAGCCTTCGGTGCCCGTTGAGCCCCGCTCCTGCCTTGAGGGTCCAGGGCGGCGCGGGCTCGCTTTTTCTATCATTTGATAGGTGCAGAGCGCCGGGAGTTGTTGTACAGGCGGTCAGGAGCCTTCCGTGCAGGCGTTCGCGTCGCCCGCGGAAGCTGAGGAGAGGACCCGATGACCGAGCAGAGATGTGGGGGATTTGCTCCGTTTTGCCTGGTCAGCATTTTTCAAACTGAGACACTACCGCTGTTTGAGCGACCGCCGCGGTCGGCAGACCAGAAGCCCTCACGTCAATCACCCGCAGATAATGAAGGAGAAATTGATGGAGCCCTCTTCTCAACCACCACGCTCGATTCCCGAAGAGATGGCAAACCAGCGGCGGGCCGGAGGGGTCCTGACCAGGGCCGCTCTACTTCTAGTGGCGCTATTGTTGCTGGGCGGCCAAGTTGTCCTGGCAGATGACTCCCCCTGCCAGGGCTGGGGCAAAGCCACCTTCGTCTATGAGGCGGATACGGTGGAGGCATGCCTGAACGCCGACCTCGACGTAAACGCGGGTGTCAACCGGGCGGGCAAGACACCGTTGATCGGGGCTACTCAACTCGGGGACAGTGACGCTGTGTGGTTACTGCTCGCGGCGGGAGCGAATCCGAACAAGCCGGACCGCAAGGGATGGACGCCGCTCATGTTTGCCGCCCAGGCTGGCCACCAGGAGATCGTGCGCCAGCTTGCCAAGGCCGGTGCCGACCCACATATCCGAAACGAATCCGGGAAGACCGCCTTACTGCTCGCGATAGAACAGGAGCAGACGACCGTGCTGGGGCCACTGGAAGCTGCCGGTGCCCCCATAAACGCAGCGATATTATTGTGGATTATCGATCAGGGACAGCATACCCTCATTCCGTCTTTAGCTGCGGCAGGTGTGAATCTGGATATCCGGCTCACCGGCGGCGAGACCCTGCTGATGATAGCCGCCCAACAGGGCCAGCGGGCAGTGGTGGAGCAGTTGATTGTTGGCGGCGTTGATCCCAATCGGGCAACGGAGAAGGGGGAGACCGCGTTGATACGGGCAGCGGAGGCCGGGCACCGTGAGATCGTCGAATACCTCCTGCCGCTCTCTGATGACAACGGTGCCGGGGCGTTACACTGGGCAGTGTGGGGTCAGAGCGACACCGTCGAGCAACTCCTGGCTGTCGGGGTCGATCCAAACGGGAGCGGAGAGAAGTGTCCACCACTATTTATAGCCGCACAGAAGGGCCAGGCCGACATCGTGCAGCAGTTACTCACCGCCGGCGCTGATCCAAACAGGCGGTGTGGTGGCTCCCCAGTGCTGTGGACTGCGGTGTACGGTGGCCATCTTGCCATCGTAGAACAACTCATAGCGGCAAACGCAGACCTGAATGTCCAGGGGTCGCTTGGTAGGACTGCACTGATGGAAGCAGTGGATATAGGAGTGGCAAGGGGGGGGCTTAATGAGGATAGTCTTGCTATCGCAGAACGACTCGTGGCGGCAGGCGCAGACCTGAATATTCGGAACAGTAATGGCAAGACAGCGTTGGATATCGCTAAAAGGGTAAATTTCCGTGGTCACCGAAACGAGGCTGCTATCAAACTCTTACGCGCCGCCCGCAAGAGTTGGTGGTAGAGTCAGTAATCGTGATGACGAGAAAATAAGAACGTATGACAACCGCCTTCCCTTTTCTCTTCGTCCTTTTCCTCTGCGGCCCGGCAGCGGCGCAGGACCTGCCGCCCGATATCCTGGCCGACCAATACCTGCTGGAGGCGACCGAGGCGATGGAGCAGGGAGAGCTACAAAAGGCGGAACGGGCGTTCAAGAAGATCGAAGCTCTGGAGGTCGAGCCGCCACCACTGTTTGCGTATTTCTACGGCAAGTTGCTGGCCGAATACGGTGCCAATGTGGAAGCTCTGCGCAAAGGCCAGTCGTTACTCAAACAGTTCGTCATCAGTGCCGGACGGGATTCGGAATATTACACCCCGACTCTGGAACTCCTGTCCATGGTAGAAGCCAGATTGGAAACGACCGAACGCGCCGCGCAGAGAGAAGCCAAGCTGAAAGCGCGACTACTTGAGGCGGGGACCTTCACCGAGCGACTGCTGGCCTTGCTCCTCAAGGTGGACGCACAGATGGTGCGAATTGAGGGTGGGAGCTTCACCATGGGGTGTACACGGGAGCAGGAGCGGTGCCGGGGCAATGAGAAGCCCGCGCATCAGGTGGAGGTGCGTAGCTTTGAAATCAGCAAATACGAAGTGACCCAGGAGGTGTGGGCAGCGGTGATGGGAGAGAACCCGAGCCGCTTCAATAACTGCCCCCAATGTCCGGTCGAGCAAGTCAGTTGGGAGGACGTGCAAGCCTTTCTCAAGAAATTGAATGCCGGGAGTGGACGATATCGGTTGCCGAGCGAGGCGGAGTGGGAATATGCAGCGCGGGGTGGGCAGCAGAGCCGGGGGTACACATATGCGGGGAGTAACAGCCCCGGTGCCGTTGGGTGGTACGGAGAGAATTGCGGGGACAAGACGCATCCGGTGGGGCAAAGGCAGGCAAATGAGTTAGGGTTGTACGACCTATCGGGAAACGTGTGGGAATGGGTGCAGGACTGTTGGCACGGCAATTATCATGGTGCGCCGAGCGACGGGCGGGCGTGGGAGAGTGGGCAGTGTCGTCGTCGGGTCCAGCGTGGCGGTTCGTGGAACCACTTTCCGAGGAACCTCCGCTCGGCCCGCCGCGACAGGGTCTCCGCTGACTTTCGGAGTTCCTATGACGGGTTCCGCCTTGCCCGGTCACTCCCGTAGTTTACCTTTGGCCTGATGAGATCGGCGCCTCGCCCGCCTCGCCAACCACGCCCGCCTCGCTACGGACAGAGCTCAATCTTCTCGGCTCTGAGAAAGATATTGCGTTGAGACAAATCGCACGGGGTATGGCCCGCGCCATTCTTCACCTTGGGGGTCGCCCCGGCTGCCAATAAAGCCCGGATGGCGTCTCCCGCATGGGACGACTGCGGGCCGGTATGGTCAAAAGCAAACACCCCACTCCGCCTGTTGTAACCAAAAGGCACGTCCTTGAAGCCGAATATGTACTGGGCCGCCAGGTGCAAAGGCGTGTTGCCCGCGCTATTCCGTGCCGCCAGGTGCGCCTCGGCCTGGAGCAGGAATTCGACGGCGTCCATGTCCACCGATATCGGTTCGAGGTCTGCCGGCAGCTCCGTGGGCACGATCTCGACATCTGAGTCGAGGACTGAATGCAGGGGGGTGTTGCCCTCGTGGTCTTGGGCCTCGAGGTCTGCCCCGGCTGCCAAGAGGACCGCCATCACGTCTAGCTCATCAAGCCTGGCGGCCAAGTGCAGGGGCGTCTCTCCGGCATGGTCCCGTGCGGTCACGTCTGCCCCGGCCTGGAGCAGCACCTCGGAGAACGCCGAAGTCCCGCCGAACACCACGTGGTGCAGCGGCGTCCGTCCCCAGCAGCCATCCCTCGCCATCGGATTCGCCCCGGCCGCCAGCAGGACCTTGATCACATCCGTCTCGGTGTACACGCTGTCGCCGCTGAGCGCTTTATGCAGGGGCGTCTCTCCGTCGTGGTTCCGCGCATCCACGTCCGCCCCCGCGTCGAGCAGGAGCTTGATCATCGACACCGCGTGCTGCCTGACGGCATGATGCAGCGGCGTGCCTGCCAGATAGCCGCTCTTATGCGCATTCACATCGGCGCCGGCAGCGAGGCAGACGGTGACTTCCTTGACGGTCGCCGCTTTGAAAAACATGTACGTATTCCACAGATGGCACCCAGCCGCAAACCAGCAATCGGTTCCTCTGTCTTGCGTGCAGGATGGTGACTGAGCCAATGGCTCCGTGAGCGGGCGCGCCGCTTCGTCCGCAGGCGCGCCCGGCGTCCCCGTGAACGCGGGAGGCGGGCCGGCCGCGGACGGGGGCGACGGCAGGGGTGGCGCTCCCGTCGGGACGGACCGTGCTGACGCTGGGTTGGTGTCGAGACGACTGAGGGTACGCTGCACCGCCGCAACGAGGGACGCACCCTCCGCTTCTTGGGCTAAGGCAAGCGCGTGCTGATAATCCGCGCGCGCCTCATCCATGCGGCCGAGGGCTGCCTTGGTGGTGCCGCGGTCATGGTAGGCATGGGCATAGGTCGGGTTCAGCGCGATGGCTTTGTTGTAATCCGTCAGGGCGGCTTGGTACTGGCCGAGTCGATCCTTCGTGTAGCCGCGCTCATGGTAGGCGTCGTCATCGGTCGGGTCCAGTGCAATGGCGCGGTCGAGATCTGCCAGGGCGGCTTGGTATTGGCCGAGTTCACGCTTGGCGCGACCGCGCTCAGTGTAGGTTGCGGCATTGGCGGGGTTCAGCTCGATAGCTTTGTCGTAATCCACCAGGGCGGCGTGGTATTGGCCGAGTTCACGCTTGGCGCGGCCACGCTCATGGTAGGCGGCGGCATCGACGGGGTTCAGCGCAATGGCTCTGGTGTAGGCATTCATCACGGCTTCAAGATCAACTCCCTCTTCCTCACCGGAGAGGAGAGAACCGAGGGCGGACCATGCCGCGCCCGCGTCTGGCGGTCCTCTTCTCCTAGAACCGCCACGATGGGACGCCACTTTTCGCTCGCCTCCTGAGCCTCGCGTTGGAGGTGCTTGTTCTTGTCGGCAAGATCGCCGGGCCGCTGATTGTCGTGGTCGCGCAGGGTGACATCGGCGCCGCGGGCCAGCAGTAAGCTGGTCACCGCCGGGCGTGGGATGGGCCACGCCACCGCCCGGTGCAAGGGGGTCCGGCCATGCGCGTCCCGCGCCGCAAGATCGGCGCCGCGGTCCAGCAGCAGGGCGACGACCGCCGGGTTCCTGCTTCGCTCCGCCGCCCAGTGCAAGGGGGTACCACCGTCCTCGGTTCGCGTCGTGAGATCGGCGCCACGATCCAGCAGCAGGCTGACGACGGCCGGGTTCCCATCGTGGCGGGTCCACACCGCCCGGTGTAAGGGGGTATCGCCGTCCTCAGTCCGTGCCGTGAGATCGGCCCTGCGGTCCAGCAGCAGGGCGACGACGGCCGGATCCTCGTTGGCCCACGCCGCATTATGCAAGGGCGTCTCGCCCTCCTCGTCCCGGGCATTGACCACGCCGCCGCGGTCGAGCAGCAGGGCGACGACGGCCGGGTTCGCATTGCGCGCCGCTGCCCAGTGTAAGGGGGTACTGCCGTCCTCGGTCCGCGCCATGAGACCGGCGCCGCGGTCCAGCAGTAGGCGCACGACGGCCGGGTTCGCGTTGTGCGCCGCTGCCCAGTGCAAGGGCGTCCGGCCCTCCTCGTCCTGCGCCGCGATATCCGCCCCCTGATCGAGTAGTAGGGCGACGACGGTCGGGTTCGCGTTGTGCGCTGCTATCTGATGCAAGAGCGTCCAGCCGAAATAGTTCTGCGCCGCGATATCCGCCTCCTGGTCGAGCAGTGCCTGGACCGCGGCAGGGGTCACCGTGGACAGATCCCAGCCGACCATCTCCCACCACTGGCGCGGGGGTCCCCCCGCAGTGGCTGGCCCCACCGTGCCCACCATGAGACACAAGCCCACTAGACTCACGATGACGTAACGACGCATGGGGAGATCCTCCTGTCTCGCCTGACGGTCAGGCGAACGCGGTCACCGCCAGTACCAGCCGCACCAAGTCCACTTTCCCGGAGAGACCCTGCTTGTGGTAGATTTGGTGCAGATACCACCGGACAGAGCCTTCCGTATGCTCCATCGCCACGGCAATCTCGTGGACTGTCTTGCCTTCCGCCACCCAGGCCGCTATCTGGCCCTCCACCGGCGTCAACTCCAGGGTCGCGGCCACCAGGGCGGGATCAATGCGGGTCACGGGTCCCGTCTCGGTAATCAGCATGAGCGCCGCGACACGCCGCGCCCCAAGGTCCATCCGCCGGACACCCACGGGTTTGACGTGCACCACGAACGGCGGCAACGCGGACATACGCCGGAGCCTCATCGACCCGCTGACGGCGGGGGTGCTGGAGGTCGGCAGCGCGGCGGCCACCAGTCGCTCCAGGCGAGCACGATCAGCCGGCACGCGGGCGGACAGCACTCCGCCCCGGTCCGACAACACGCCATCGCCCTGCCGTAGGATGGCACGGGCGCGGTCGTTCGCCTCCACGATCTGCCCCTGCCGGTCCAGATGGATGACCCCGACCCGCATGTTGTCGAGCAGGGTCGTCAGGGACGCGCCCAACGCCTCGGCCTTGCTCAACGCCAGCCGCACCCGCACGAATTGCCGGAGATGGGGCAGCACTGCTTTGACCATGGCGAGTTGCCCCGCCCCCCAGCCCGTGGGGTCAACCGGGTTATGCGGGGACCAGGCGATATGGGAGCCGTCCGGTTCGAGCATCCGCACCTGTAAGCTCTTCTGGAAATGCCCCTTGAGAAACGACTCGTTGTAGGTCGGGGAGGTCTGCAACTCCGCGGCCGTGTACAACTCGGGAGTGTACACCACACTGTTGTCGGGCAGTTGGCGGAAGCGCGCCACGCCTTCGTTGATGGGGTGGTAGACTTCCAGGTACTCACGCTCCCAGTCCTCGCGCCGCTCCCCCCGATAGTAGAGGCCGACGAAGGAGACCCGGCTGTCGGCCTGCGCGCCCTCGCGCACCATGAGGGAATTGCCCACCGTGCCGCAGGCGACATCGAGCAGGGTCGCAGTGGCCGGCCAGAGCGTCTCGTCCAGCATGGCGGCGTGGAGCGTCTCCAGGAGGCGCTCAAACGTGTCCTGCGCACTCATGCCGCTCCCTCCTGGTCCGGCGGGACCAGGGCGGTGCAGCCATGGAGACAGGACAGGAAGAGAAAGCGGGCGCACGAATGGAGCGCCCCTCCAGCGATGCCGGTGAGGGGGGCTGAACAGGCGGCCGACCAGGGCCGTAAGTGTCTCTCACCAGAGCCGTTCATACGCATGCTGCTCGTACGCGTATACTCAATTCTATGGTGCCGGTCACCTATCAAATGATAGGAAAATCGTTCAAATAATAGAAAAGTTACTCCGCTATGGTGCGCTCCTTCCAAGCCTGGATGCAGATGCCAGGGTTCCCCAAATGCACGCTTGAAAAATTCCGCTCCCAATCCTTCTCTCCGAAGTGCTGCATATCCGGTCGATTTGGACGTGCCAGACTCCATTAGGCGTTCCTTAGAACAGGGTACGACTTTTTTTTCGAGAAGTTAGGATGGTTCTTATTCGCAGCCGACCCCCGCCCCGTCTCCGGCGGGACGGAGACGGCCAGATCATTTTTCTATCATTTGATAGGTGACCGGCGTCCCGACAGTGTGGTGGGGCAGCCCCCTTATGAAATCACTCAACCTGTTCGACGATGTGGTGGTACCGGGCACGTGTGAGGCGGAGGACTTCCCGACCCTCGGCGAGACGGTGACCCTCGTGTGGCAACAGAATAGTCAAAATTTTGTGATGACGGACGTGGAGTAGCGGACCCGTTGCTCCTGTCGCTCGTGGTGCAGGATCGGAGCGGTGGAGCAGGAGGGGAGAGGAACAGTCTGTGCTCGCCCCCCCGGCCCGGAGTTGGTTACACGCGGCCTCAGTCCGGTGTGGATACGGTGCGGCGTGGGGGGAGCGCCCGAGCCTGCCATCAGACTGCCTTTGATCTGGGGGTCGTCTTTGATCCGGTCGCGCCGACGGCGCTCTTCGGGCTCTCTTACACCGCCCCAAAGCGGGGGACGCAATGGGGAACATGGTCAGATGCTGATTCTCCCTGCCCACAGGCAGAGACCGAGCCGCCGGGCTCTTGCACGGACGCCGCCGCTGCTCTTGAATAAGCAGCGATTCGGACGCGGACATGAAGCTGGAGGATATTCGCTCTCAGGCCGTGCTACGCGGCATTCTTTCTGACGCTCTGGTGAGCGTGGTCAGCGTGCAGCGGTACGGGTCGGAAGCGCTTGAGCTGACCTATAAGACCCCGAGCGGCAAGGTGGCCAACGAGCTGCTGTACCGGCATGACGAGGCCCGACTTGAGATCGTTGAACTTGGACGCCCGTGGAGCTTCGACGGAGACGGGGCGCTGTTCCGTCTGGTATCCGAGGCGCAGCGTATCCGTCTCGCGCATCTGTTCGACCCGCTGCTGGCGGTCCACACCTCGGTCGTTGAGCCGTTGCCGCATCAGATCACCGCAGTCTACGAAGCCATGCTGCCTCGCCAGCCGCTTCGCTTCCTGTTGGCCGACGATCCGGGCGCCGGCAAGACCATTATGGCCGGGCTGCTCATCAAGGAGCTGATCGCCCGAGGTGATCTGCAACGCTGCCTGGTCGTGTGTCCCGGCAGTCTGGCTGAACAGTGGCAGGATGAACTGTACCGCCGCTTTCAGCTCCCTTTTGAAATCCTCACCAACGACAAGCTCGAAGCCGCGCGGACCGGCAACTGGTTTGTGGAAGCCAATCTCGTTATCGCCCGCCTGGACAAGCTGTCGCGCAATGAAGACGTACAGCACAAGCTTCAAGCCCCGGATTGTCGCTGGGACCTGGTCGTGTGTGACGAGGCGCATAAGATGTCGGCGACCTTCTTTGGCGGGGAGATCAACTACACCAAGCGCTACCGCCTGGGCCAACTGCTGTCCGGCCTGACCCGTCACTTTCTGCTGATGACGGCCACGCCGCATAACGGCAAAGAGGAAGACTTCCAACTCTTCATGGCCCTCCTCGACGGCGACCGTTTCGAGGGTCGCTTTCGCGACGGCGTGCATACGGCCGATGTGTCTGACCTGATGCGCCGCATGGTGAAAGAACACCTGCTCAAGTTTGACGCGACCCCGCTTTTCCCCGAGCGTATCGCCTACACCGTGCCCTACAAGCTTTCCGATGACGAGGCGCGCCTGTACGCGCAGGTGACCGAGTATGTACGCGAGGAGTTCAACCGGGCCGAGGCGCTTGAGAATAACAGACGAGCCGGCACGGTCGGTTTTGCCCTGACTATCGTCCAGCGTCGGCTGGCGTCTTCACCCGAGGCGATCTACCGCTCTCTACGCCGGAGGCGCGAGCGTCTGGGGAGCCGTTTGCGTGAACTCCAGGTGCTTCAGCGTAGCGGCCAGACCCGTGGCCTTGTCACGCCGCTCGGTCCGGAACTCACCGCAGAAGACGTTGAGGACCTGGAAGACGCGCCCGAGAAAGAGGTCGCCGCCGCCGAAGAGGAGATTCTTGACCAAGCCACGGCCGCCCGCTCTATCGTCGAGCTGAAGGCCGAAATCGAAACGCTCACAGGGTTGGAAGCGCTCGCCCTGGGCGTGCGTCGCAGCGGCACGGATACGAAGTGGCGACAGCTCGCCAGCCTGCTGAGCGAGATTTTCACCCCTGGTGGGCTCAGCGGTCGGGTCGCAGAGGAGACAGTTCCGTATGGGGCGGGCGAAATCCCCCAACCCAGGCCGTCCCCGCGGCAGAAGCTGGTTATCTTCACCGAGCACCGAGATACCCTGAGCTATTTACAGGACCGCGTGACGACGCTGTTGGGCCGCCAGGAGTCTGTGGTCGTGATTCACGGCGGTATGGGCCGCGAGGAGCGGCTCAAGGCCCAGGAGGCGTTTCGGCACGACCCCGAGGTCCAGGTCCTGCTGGCAACGGATGCGGCTGCCGAGGGCATCAACCTGCAACGCGCCCACCTGATGGTCAACTACGACCTGCCCTGGAACCCCAACCGTCTTGAGCAGCGCTTTGGGCGTATTCACCGCATCGGCCAGACCGAGGTGTGTCACCTGTGGAACCTCGTGGCGGACGAGACCCGCGAGGGCGATGTGTATCGCACGCTGCTCGACAAGCTGGAGCAGGCGCGCCAAACCCTGGGCGGTCAGGTCTTCGACGTGCTGGGCAAACTTCAGTTCGAGGGCCGGTCCTTGAGAGATCTGCTGCTCGAAGCCATCCGTTACGGTGAGCAGGCGGACGTGCGAGCTCGGCTGACCAAGGCGGTCGATCATGCCCTCGACCGGGGCAAGCTGCGGAATCTGCTCGAAGAGAGAGCCCTGGCCCAGGATGCGATGGACGCCAGCCGCGTACACGGCATCCGCGAGGACATGGAACGGGCCGAAGCCCGGCGCCTGCAACCCCACTATATCGAGTCGTTTTTCCACGAGGCGTTCCGGCGTCTGGGCGGAACGGTCAGGCAGCGCGAGCCCCGGCGGTATGAGATCAGCCATGTGCCGGCTCCGGTCCGCAACCGCGACCGCTTGATCGGCATTGGGGAGCCGGTGCTTTCTCGGTATGAACGCATCGCTTTTGACAAGTCTCTGGTCGCACCGCAGGGGCAGCCCCTGGCGGCCTTCATCTGTCCGGGCCACCCACTCCTTGACGCGGTCATCGACCTGACCCTGGAGCGCCACCGTGATCTGCTCAAGCGCGGAACCGTCCTGGTTGACGACCGTGACCCAGGGCTCAGACCGCGTGTGCTGCTTTATCTGGAACACGCGATTCAGGATGCCAGCCGGACGCGCAGCGGCGAGCGGCGGATCGTGTCCAAGCGCGTGCTATACGTGGAACTCGACGCCGAGGGTGTGAGTCGCCATGTGCATTACGCGCCGTATCTCGACTACCGGCCGCTTGCGGCAGACGAGCCGGACGTTGAGGCGATTCTGGACCGCCCGGAGTGCGCCTGGATCGGCCGTGAGCTGGAACACCAGGCCCAGGGCTACGCTGTTGCCAGCGTTGTCCCCGAACATCTGCAAGAAGTCCGCGACGCCAAGCTGAGCTTGATTGCCAAGACCGAGGCGGCGGTCAAGGAGCGGCTGACCAAGGAAATCACCTATTGGGATCACCGCGCCGAACAGCTCAAGCTCCAGGAGCAGGCCGGCAAGACCGGGGCACGGCTCAACTCAGGCGAGGCGCGCAAGCGGGCCGACGGCTTGCAGGCCCGGCTCCACAAGCGGTTGGAGGAACTCACGCTCGAAGCCCAGCTCTCGCCCCTGCCGCCGGTGGTGCTGGGAGGCTTGCTACTGGTCCCCAGGGGACTGATCGAGGCAGTGGCCGGACGTGAAGCGCCCGTCACGAGAGCGTCGATAGACACTCAGGCAGTGGCCGCGCGGGCGCGCGCCATCGTCATGCAGGTGGAGCGCGGTCTTGGCTTTGAGCCGACGGATCGCGAGTTCGAGAAGCTGGGCTATGACATTGAGAGCCGCGTGCCCGCTACGGGCAAGCTGCGTTTTATTGAGGTCAAGGGTCGGGCCAGCGGAGCGGCGACGGTTACGGTCACGCGGAACGAAATCCTGTACTCCTTGAACAAGCCCGAGGATTTCATTCTTGCCATCGTGGAGTTTCTTGAGGGCGGTGAGCACCGCGTTCATTACCTGCGCCAGCCGTTCCAGCGAGAACCGGATTTCGGGGTAACCAGCGTCAACTACGATTTTACCGAGCTACTGGCCCGGGCCGGGGAGCCGACGTAAATAAGGGATGGCCAATAGAGACGAAGCGTGGAGAAACCGTGGACAGAGCAGAGAGTGGGCAGAGAAAAGAAACGCCCCTTACGGGGCGTCGGGCCGACGATGCTATCGTCAGCGGGGTAATAGCCACACTATAGACCGTTTGCGGTAATTTGCAATATGGCGACAACTATCGAGAGATCGCAACGAAAGGCCACTGTGCAGCGGGTGATCGTGTATGTGGATGGCTTCAATCTCTATTACGGCCTCAGGTCCAAAGGGTGGCGTCGGTACTATTGGCTCGATTTACGGCGTCTGGCCGAGAATCTGCTCCAGGCAGGCCAAGTGTTGGTGGCGGTTCGTTACTTCACCGCTCGTATCTCACCACGTGCCAGTAGTCCAGCCAAGCACAAACGGCAAGCGGTCTTCCTGGAAGCGCTTCAGACCCGAGCCGCTCTGCACATCTACTACGGCCACTTCCTCGCCAAGGATAGGCGCTGCCAGCGTTGTGGAGCCGTCTGGAAGATGTACGAAGAAAAGATGACCGACGTCAACATCGCTGTCGAGTTACTCGGCGATGCCCAGGATGATGCGTTCGACACCGCTATCGTCATCTCTGGAGACAGTGACCTCACTACCCCCGTGAGAGCGACACGCAAACGCTACCCGGAAAAACGAGTGATTGTCGTCTTCCCGCCAGACAGGCACTCTGCTCAGTTGCGCGACGCCGCTACGGCGTCGTTCACGGTTGGTCGCAAGGTCATCAAGGACAGTCAGTTTCCGGATGAAGTCGCTAAACCCGACGGATTTGTCCTACGTCGTCCGGCTCAGTGGAACTGAGATTCGTATGGAGTCGTCGCTCACAGGAAAAAACTGATCAAAGTCGCTCAGCATCAACACCGCATCGGCGTGGGAGAGAAAAGATTGAGCAGGAAAAACGTGTCCAGATGACGTAATCTTAGGTTTTCTATGAAGAAAAAGCTGATCGAAGTCGCCCTGCCGCTCGACGCCATCAACGCCGCGTCGGCGCGGGAGAAATCCATCCGCCACGGCCATCCGAGCACCCTGCATCTGTGGTGGGCGCGGCGGCCGCTGGCTGCGGCCCGGGCGGTGATCTTCGCTCAGATGGTAGACGATCCGTCGAGTTGGCCCGATCTGTTCCCCACCGAAAAGGCCCAAGAGAGGGAGCGGCGGCGGTTGTTTGGCATCATAGAAGAGATGGTGAAGTGGGAGAACACGACCAACGAGCGGGTGTTGCAGGCGGCACGTGACGAAATCTGGCAAAGCTGGCGACGCGCCTGCGCCGAGAACGCCGACCATCCGCGAGCGGCAGAGCTGTTCGACCGTCACAAACTGCCGGCCTTCCACGACCCGTTCGCGGGTGGCGGAGCACTCCCCCTGGAAGCCCAGCGGCTGGGATTGGAGGCCCACGCCAGCGACCTGAACCCGGTGGCGGTTCTCATCAACAAGGCGATGATCGAGATTCCGCCCAAGTTTGCGGGCCGCCCGCCGGTGAACCCGGACTGGCAGGCGAAAAGTGAAGAACAGAAGACGCTCATGACCTGGAAGGGCGCGCAGGGGCTGGCCGAGGACGTGCGCTACTACGGCCAGTGGATGCGGGACGAGGCCGAGAAGTGCATCGGGCATCTGTATCCGCAGATCGAAATCACCGAGGAAATGGCCAAGGAGCGACCCGACCTGGAACAGTACATGGGCCGCAAGCTGACCGTCATCGCCTGGCTCTGGGCACGGACGGTCAAGAGCCCGAACCCGGCCTTCGCGGATGTGGACGTGCCGCTCGCATCTACTTTCATGCTTTCCACCAAGAAGGGCAAGGAAGCCTACGTCGAGCCGGTCGTCGAAAACGGCGGCTATTGGTTCACAATAAAGGTGGGCGTCCCACCCGATCCAGAGGCGGCGAAGGCGGGAACGAAGCTCGCGCGCGGGAGTTTCCGCTGTCTAATGTCACAAGTGCCAATACGCTACGAGTACATTGATGCCGAAGCCAACGCCGGACGCATGGGCGAGCAGATGATGGCTATTGTTGCGGCTGGGGATCGGGAACGCATCTATCTGGCCCCGACAGGCGGAATGGACGAAGTCGCACGAAGCGCAAAGCCCACTTGGAGGCCAGAAACCCCCAGCCGTGGAACCTGGGCGAGCAACGCGCAAGGACGCCGTTACGGGTTCGAGACCTTCGGTGATTATTTCACCCCACGCCAACTGGTCGCCCTGACCACCTTCTCTGATTTGGTGGCGGAGGCGATGGAGCATGTCAAGCGTAATGCCGCTGCCGCCGGCTTACCGAACGATGGCAAATCCTTACGTGATGGAGGGACCGGAGCAACGGCGTATGCTGAGGCGGTGGGAGTTTACTTATCGCTTGGTGTGAGCAAGCTAGCAGATAGTGGCAACGCGCTAGTGTCCTGGAAGGCAAGTATGAATCAACCGATTCACTTGTTCACTCGACAGGCAATTCCTATGGTATGGGATTTCGCAGAGCCGAATATATTTTCGAATGCGATGGGTGATATTTCTGTCACGCTGAAGACTATTGCTAGAGTCTTAGATCAAAATACTGCTAGCATTCAAGGCGACTCAACTCAGCTAGATGCCGCAGTACAAGGGCTTTCAATCGGTAAAATCGTTTCAATCGACCCGCCTTACTACGACAATGTCGGTTATGCGGACCTGTCCGACTTTTTCTATGTCTGGTTGCGACGATCACTGAGGTCTTGGTTGCCCGAACTCTTTGCGACTCTGGCCGTGCCTAAAGCGGAGGAGTTGGTCGCTACACCCTACCGCCACGGCAGTAAAGAAAAAGCCGAAGCCTTCTTCATGGCTGGCATGACACAAGCGATGGAGCGCCTCTCAGAGCAGGCGCATCCCGGCTTCCCGGTCACTATCTACTACGCCTTCAAGCAGTCTGAGACCAAAGGGAGCGCGGGTACTTCCAGCACTGGCTGGGAGACCTTCCTGGATGCGGTGATCCGCGCCGGATTCTCCATCACCGGCACTTGGCCGATCCGTACCGAACTCGGCAACCGCATGATTGGTATGAGCTCCAACGCTCTCGCCTCCAGCATCGTTCTCGTCTGCTGCCAACGTCCCAGTGATGCGCCTACCGTCACTCGGCGCGAGTTTGTCTCGGCGCTTAAGACCGAGCTGCCCTCTGCCCTCGCTAATATGCAGCGCGGCAACATCGCCCCGGTTGATCTTGCCCAAGCCGCTATCGGCCCAGGCATGGCGGTCTACACCCGCTACACTAAGGTGCTCGATGCTGCGGGCAATCCGGTCTCGGTGCGCGAAGCGTTGGCGCTTATCAACCAGACCCTCGACGAGGTGCTGGCCGAGCAGGAGGGCGACTTCGATGCCGACAGCCGCTGGGCGCTGGCTTGGTTCGAGCAGCACGGCTTTGATGCGGGCGAATACGGCGTGGCCGAAACCCTGTCCAAAGCCAAGAACACCAGCGTCGGCGGGTTGGTCGAGGCGGGTATCGTTGAATCCAAAGCCGGTAAGGCGCGGTTGCTGAAGCCGGCAGAGCTGCCCGACGACTGGGACCCTGCGCGCGATTCCCGGCTCACCACCTGGGAGATGGTCCATCACCTCATTCGTGTGCTGGGAGCCGGGGGTGAGACCGCTGCCGCCGTACTCGCGGCAAAGCTGGGCACTCAAGCCGAGACCGCCCGCGAGTTGTGCTACCGTCTGTACACCCTCTGCGAGCGCAAGAAACGCGCCGCCGAAGCCCTGTCCTACAACGGCTTGGTACAGAGCTGGCCGGAGATCAGTCGCCTGGCCCAAGAAGCCGGCCGACCCGGTGCCGAGCAGACCGGGTTGTTCGGGGAGAGATGAGAGAGAAGAACAGTGAGGAGGCGTTCCGATGCTGACCCGCTTGAAGCTACGCAACTTCAAATCCTGGTCCGATACCGGAGACCTGAAGTTACGCCCAATCACCGGGCTGTTTGGCGCCAACAGCTCCGGTAAGACGAATCTGTTGCAGGCCATCTTGTTACTCAAACAAACCTCAGAGTCGTCTGACCGCGGCCTGGTCTTTCATTTTGGCGACCATACGATGCTGGTCGATCTGGGTGACTTTCGTAGCGCCGTGCACGGTCACGACATCGCTGCGGAGATGGGGGTGTCGCTTGATTGGGAAATTGAGAAGCCATTCAAGCTGATCGATACCAAGAGTGGTAATAAGGAGATTCTTTCAGACCACAAACTTGGCCTCTCAGTTGTGACCAATCAGCGTAGTGGTGCACGAACTCCACGACCGATGGTGAGAGAGATGGTCTATCGGGTGGGCGCAGCCAAATTCGGAATGCGGCAGAAAGAAGAAAAGGGGAAGGGGAAAGGTAAATACGAACTCTACAGCGACGGCACCGAATTTCGATTCATTCGCAGCACGGGGCGAGCATGGTCGCTCTCGGAACCTGTCAAGAGTTATGGCTTTCCAGATCAGGTCCGTGCCTATTTCCAGAACGCAGGATTTCTCGCAGACCTGGAATTGGCTTTCGAGGAATGCCTCGAAGGGGTCTTCTACCTCGGTCCGCTGCGAGCCTATCCCGCGCGTCGCTATACCTGGGCGGGTGCCCAACCCACTGATATGGGCGAGACCGGCGAATTCGCGATTGATGCCTTGCTGGCCGCGCGAGAGCGGGGTGAGAAGATCTCCCGTGGCAAAGGGCGCCCAAAGCTGACCCTTGAGCAGTACGTTGCCCACTGGCTCAAGAACCTCGGCCTCATTCATGAGTTCCGCGTTGAGTCAGTCGGTGAAGGGAGTCAGATATTCCAAGTAAAGGTTCGCAAGACACCGCAGTCCGAGGAGGTCCTCATCACTGACGTTGGCTTTGGCGTATCGCAGATCCTCCCGGTTCTGGTGCTCTGCTTCTACGTGCCGGAAGGTTCTACGATAATCCTTGAACAACCGGAAATCCACCTGCACCCGGCCGTTCAATCGGGACTTGCCGATGTCCTCATCGACGCATGGAAGAAGCGCAAGGTTCAGATCCTACTCGAGAGCCACAGCGAACATCTGCTACGGCGGCTGCAACGGCGTATTGCTGAGAAGGCCGTGAGCAAGGATGATATCGGGCTCTTCTTCTGCAACACGGATGCGCGCGGTTCCGGAATAACGAAACTCACTCTTGATTTGTTCGGCAACATTACAAACTGGCCAAAGGATTTTTTCGGCGATGAGTTCGGCGAAATCGCAGCCATGACCAGAGCAGTTCAAGAACGACGTAAGGAGGCAGCGGAGTGAGACCGGCGGTGGTGATGGATACGAATGTGGCAATGGTGGCCAACGGAAGCGCGACTCAGGCAAGCCCGGATTGCATCATGCGATGTCTCGACCGGCTGCAAAAGATTCAAGACACGGAGAGGATCGTGTTGGATGATATGGGACACATTTTCGACGAATACCTTGGCAATCTGAGTCTTTCTGGCCAGGGGGGGCCAGGCAATGTGTTTTTTAAGTGGCTTTGGAACAACCAGGGAAATACCGGCCTGTGTCAGCGTGTGCGTATCACCCCTCACGAAGCCCGCGTTTTCGAGGAATTTCCCGATAGCGATGAACTGAGAGACTTCGACCGCAATGACCGAAAATTTGTGGCCGTTGCCATCGCTAGCGGAGAGGAGCCGCCGGTTCTCAACGCCTCTGACACTGACTGGTGGCAGCATCGTCTTTCCCTGGAGAGCTACGGAATCCGCATTGACTTTCTTTGCCCCGAGTTAATGGAGGAGCGCTGACATGGCCACTACCAACCACGACCGGGTCGGCAAGGCTCTCGATCTCCTGAGGGCGGGACTCAGTCCTTTTGTCGAACGCGAAGTCAAAAACGCCGTCGCAGCCCTGTCCTACAACGGCTTGGTGCAGAGCTGGCCGGAGATCAGCCGCCTGGCCCAAGAATCCGGCCGACCCGGTGCCGAACAGGCCGGGTTGTTCGGGGAGGACTAGCCATGCACGTCGAATCCATAAAGCTGAAAAACTTCAAGAGTTTCAAAGATGTGACGATGCTGGATATCCCGCACTATTGTGTCATCGTCGGTGCCAATGGAACGGGAAAAAGCACACTGTTCGATGTCTTTGGATTCCTGAAAGATTGCCTGACCTACAACGTCCGGCAGGCTCTGCAAGCCCGTGGGGGCTATGCCGAAGTCGTCAGCAGAGGGGATGCCGGCGGGGCTCCTATTGAACTGGAGATTCAGTTCCGTATGGAAATAGCCGGGGTCAACCGCCTCGTGACCTATGTCGTTCATATTGGCCAGGAAAAAAACAGGCCGGTGGTGAGCCGGGAAATACTCCGCTACAAACGCGGCCGTTACGGATCACCGTTTCATTTTCTGGATTTCGCGCAGGGCAAGGGCTATGCCGTGACGAACGAAGAGGATTTCGACAAGCCGGATGAAGAACTGACCCGCGAAAATCAGTCGGTCGCTCAGGATGTGCTGGCCATAAAGGGACTGGGGCAGTTTGAACGCTTCAAGGCGGCCAGCGTTTTTCGACAGTTAATTGAAAACTGGCACGTCTCCGATTTCCACATCAACCTTGCGCGCGGCAGCAAGGACGCCGCAGGCCCGAACGAGCATCTCTCCATCACCGGCGATAACCTCCAGTTGGTGGCCCAAAACATCCGCGAAAGCTCACCCGACACCTTCGAGAGAATCGTCGAGGCAACGAAAAGGCGCATTCCCGGCATTGAAGAAATCCTGCCCGTCCCGACAGAGGACGGCAGGCTCTTGCTGAGATTCAGGGACGGCGCTTTTTCAGACCCGTTTATCGACAAGTATGTATCGGATGGCACCATTAAGATGTTTGCCTATCTGATCCTTCTCTACGACCCCGAACCGCATCCCCTGCTGTGTATCGAAGAGCCGGAGAATCAGCTGTATCCTGACCTGCTGAGCGAGTTGGCCGAAGAATTCCGGTCCTATGCCGGCCAGGGCGGCCAGGTTTTTGTCTCGACTCATTCGCCGGACTTTCTGAACGCGGTCGAACTCGACGAAGTGTTCTGGCTCGTCAAGAGCGGCGGCTATACCGAGATACGGCGCGCTCGGGATAACGAGCAGATCGCCGCCTTCATGGCCGAAGGCGACAAGATGGGATACTTGTGGCGGCAGGGATTTTTTGAGGGAGCTGATCCTCAATGAATCAGTTGGTCTTTTTTCTTGAGGAGCCCTCAGCACGAGAAATGTTAAAGAACTTCCTCCCCCAAATCCTGCCAGAGTTGGACAACATACCGGTTCGTTATGTGGTCTTTGAGGGCAAACAGGATTTGGAGAGGCAGCTTGGACGAAAACTGCGCGGCTGGCGTGTCCCCGATACGCGCTTTGTTGTCATGCGGGACAAGGACCAAGCAGACTGTACCGAGGTCAAGCGCTGTCTGGTCGGTATTTGCCGGGACGCAGGAAAGCCGGACGTACTGGTCCGCATTCCCTGCCATGAATTGGAAAGCTGGTACCTCGGAGATCTGAACGCGGTCGAACAGGGACTTCAGATCCCAGGACTGGCCCAGAACCAGGAACGGGCAAAATACCGCAGCCCTGACCGGATCGCCAATCCCGTACAGGAATTGCGGAGGCTCACAAACGAGAGGTATCAGAAGATCGCCGGATCCCGGGCTATAGGTCTCCACCTGTCCTCAGATGCAAATCGGTCTCACAGTTTCACGGTGTTTGTGTCCGGCCTACGGCGTCTCGTTCAGAGCAGCGCCGGCGGGTGAAACAGTCATAAAATTTGGAACGGAATAGGACAGCAGCGATATGGCTATTACCAATCACGACCGGGTCGGCAAGGCCCTCGATCTCCTGAGGGCGGGGCTCGGTCCTTTTGTCGAACGCGAAGTCAACAGCGCCGTCGCAGCAAAACGGCTGGATCTCCAGAGCGTACGCGGGTTCGCCGACGATCCGCTCGGGAAGCGACCCGTATCCGAGTTGGATGTCGCCGGGCTGCTCAGGCTGATGTGGGAAGCCTGGAATGCGGTCTTTCGAGAGATTCTCGGCCCGGCCGAGCGGGGGCTTGTCGGCGAGATGCGCGGTCATCGTAACCGGTGGGCACACCAGGAGAGCTTTTCCAGCGATGATGCCTACCGGGCGCTGGATTCGGCCGGCCGGCTGCTGGTCGCGGTGTCGGCGCCGCAGTCGAATGAGTGCGAAAAGCTCAAAATGGAGCTGTTGCGGGTTCGCTTCGACGAACAGAGCCGGGGGGAACGCCGGAAGCAGGCCGGCACGACCGTTGAGAGCGCCGCCGCCACCAGCCTGAAACCCTGGCGTGAGGTGGTCGCGCCGCACGCCGATGTGGCCAGTGGACGCTACCAGCAGGCCGAGTTTGCCGCCGACCTGTGGCAGGTGCACCTTGGCGAGGGAACGGACGAGTACAAAAATCCGGGCGAGTTCTTTCGCCGGACCTATCTCACCGAAAGCCTCAAGCGCCTGCTGGTCGGTGCGGTGCAGCGCCTGGCCCGAGGAGACGGCGATCCGGTGGTAGACCTCCAGACGAACTTCGGTGGCGGCAAGACGCACTCCATGCTGGCCCTGTACCACCTCTTCTCGGGCATTGCTCCGCGCGAGCTGGCGGATATCGACAGCGTCATGCAGGGTGCGGGTCTGGACCGGCTGCCACCTGTCAGGCGGGTAGTTCTGGTCGGCAACAAAATCTCACCCGGTAATCCGAGCACCAAGCCCGACGGTACGACGGTTCGTACCCTGTGGGGCGAGTTGGCTTGGCAGCTCGGCGGCAAAAAAGCCTTCAAACGTATCCAGGCTGACGACGAGAAGGCGACCAGCCCCGGCGATATCCTGCGGGACCTGTTCAACACATACAGTCCGTGCCTCATCCTGATTGACGAGTGGGTAGCCTACGCGCGCCAACTGCACGATCAGAGCGACCTGCCGGCCGGGAGTTTTGAGACGCAGTTTACCTTTGCCCAGGCCCTGACCGAGGCGGCCAAGGCGGCCAAAAACTGTCTGCTGGTCATCAGCCTGCCGGCCTCGGATTCGGGCGGCTCCCCCCCCACCCGGGTCGATGATGTCGAGGTCGGCGGCCAGCGTGGGCGCGAGGCCCTGGAGCGGCTGCGCAACGTTGTCGGTCGTGTCGAATCGTCGTGGCGGCCGGCCAGCGCTGAGGAGGGCTTTGAGATTGTGCGCCGCCGGCTGTTCGAGCCGCTGACCGACCCGGCGCGCTTCACGGACCGGGACGTGGTGGCGCGGGCCTTTGCCGACCTGTACCGAGCCCAGCACCAGGAATTTCCGCCCGAGTGCCGCGACGCGGACTATGAGAAGCGTATTCGTGCGGCCTATCCGATTCATCCCGAAATCTTCGACCGGCTGTATACCGACTGGTCGACGCTGGTGAAGTTTCAACGTACCCGCGGGGTGCTGCGTCTGATGGCGTCGGTCATTCACAGCCTGTGGGAGAGGGGCGACAGAAATCCGCTCATTCTCCCGGCCAACGTCTCGATCGACGATCCACGGGTGCAGTTTGAGCTGACCCGCTACCTGCCCGACAACTGGGTGCCGATTATTGAGAAGGATGTCGATGGTCCGAACTCCCTGCCGTTGCAGATCGACGGCCAGGCGTCGAACCTGGGCAAGTTTGCAGCCGCCCGCCGTGTTGCCCGTAGCGTGTATCTCGGTTCGGCACCGACCGCCGACGCCGCCCAGCGCGGTCTTGAGGATCGCCGCATCAAGCTCGGCTGTGTTCTGCCGGGCGAGTCGCCGGCCGTGTTCGGGGATGCGTTGAGGCGGCTGGCCGGGGCGGCGACCTACCTGTACCAGGACGGCCCGCGTTACTGGTACTCCACCCAGCCGACGGTCACCAAACTGGCCGAGGACCGCGCCGAGCAGTTACGGCGCGAGCCGGATAAAGTCACACAGGAGTTGACGGGACGCCTCCGGGACAACGTGCGCCAGAGTGGTGATTTCAGCCGGGTGCATGTCCTGCCGCAGTCCGGCCAGGATGTGCCGGACGATCTGGACGCGCGCCTGGTCGTGCTGGGGAGCGAGCAGCCGTACAGCAGGGAGGCGGACAGCCCGGCCGAGCTGGCGGCCAAAGCCATACTCGATTCGCGCGGGAATACACCCAGGCTGTATCGCAACAGCCTCGTGTTCCTGGCCGCTGACAGGACGCGCTTCCAGGACCTCGACGAGGCAGTACGGCGCTACCTGGCCTGGCAGTCGGTTCTTGACGAGCGTGAACAGCTCGACCTGTCTCCGCAGCAGGTCAGACAGGCCGAGACCCAAAAGGACGCGGCGTCCGGTGCGGTGAGCGCCCGGCTGCCGGAAACCTACCAGTGGCTGCTGGTGCCGGTCCAATCGACGCCCCAGGCCGCCATGGAGTGGCAGGCGGTGAGACTGTCGGGACAGGATGCCTTGGCGGTCCGGGCGAGCAAAAAGCTCAAGAACGAGGAACTGCTGATTACGGCCTTGGGCGCGAATCGCCTGCGGATGGAGATGGACCGGGTACCGTTGTGGCGTGGCGACCATGTGTCGGTCAAACAGCTCGTCGAGGACTTTACCCGCTACCCCTATCTGCCGCGTCTCAAGGATTCGGCCGTGGTGCTGACCGCGATCAGAGACGGCGTCGGACTCCTGAACTGGCAACAGGACGCGTTCGCTTTTGCCGAAAGCTATGACGAGCAAGCCCAGCGTTATCCCGGTCTGCGGGCCGGACAAATGATCACGCTGCCCGATGCCGATACGCCCGGCGTGCTGGTCAAGCCCGAGCGGGCCGTCCGGCAGCTTGACGCTGAGAGCACCAAACCGGCACCGCCGGGCGAGACACAGCCGAACGGGCAGGAACCCGCCGTTCCCGGTGGGGAACCGGGGCCTCAGAGCACCCCACCTGATCCACCGGCCGCGAATCAGCCGAAGCGTTTCCATGGGACGGTCTCGCTCGATGCCACACGGGTCGGGCGCGACGCCAGCCAGATTGCGGACGAGGTGATTGCCCATCTCGCCGGTCTGGTCGGGGCGAAGGTTACGGTGACCTTGGAGGTTGCAGCCGAGATTCCTGACGGTGCTCCGGAGCACGTGGTTCGCACAGTCACCGAGAACAGCCGGACGCTCAAGTTCACCAGCCAGGGCTTTGAAAAGGAATAGACAGGGCCACGCTCCTCTGGATTCTGCCAGCCCCTAGCGCCTTTCACGATAAGTTGTAGCCGTGCCAGCCCGCTCTCGTCGGGAAGGACACTGGCCTGCCCCAAGCAGCCGGGGGAGGGGATGGGGGTGGCTCCCCTCCTGGGAGAGCGGCCATCCTGGCCGCTTGCGGGCTGGAAGCCCGCACTCCTCAAGGAGAAGAGAGACGGGCTACACAGCATCGTGATTTGCCCTCGTCCCCCTGAAGCAGGCCTCGCCCAAGCCTTGGCGGTCCAAGCAAGCACGGGCGAGAGGCGAAACACTTGGGGCACGCTGGCCGCCGCCCGCCCCGCGGCATATCCTGGGGTGGGCGGGTGTAGTCTACCGGTGAAGAGTTGGCGGGCCACTGCTGACGGCGGGACGGGACGAGCGCCTTGGCCGCAGGTTCCCGGCTAAGCCGTGAGCAGTGGCCCGCCTTGTTCCTCCTGGTGGGGTCGTTCGGCCTGGTTCGTCCCGGCGGAACGATGAGGAGCGTCCCGCCGGGGCGGGGGGAGAAGGAGAAAGAAGCGGAAGCCAGCCTGTAGGGGCAAGGCGGGGCACTGGGGGGGTCTTCTGTCTTTCGGGCGGTTTGGCGCTGAAACGGCCGTTCCGGGGATTGTCCATGGACGGCGCAAAAACGGCGCGCTCAGTTGCCGGATACGAGACTACCTCACCAGGCCAAGGTCCTCGACCGCCCGCCTCTCTGTGGCCCCCGCCCCCTGGACGCTATCCTGCGGGCTCCAGACTTGCTATCTCCAGAGAGGAAAGAAGGCGCCCCTGGCAATGAGAGCACTCTGCAGCCTCGTGTTCGTCCTGACCGTCGTGGCCCGTGTGGGAGCCAGTGGGGGCGTGGCCCCCGTTCCCTTCATCCAGGCGTTCTACGCCCTGGAGACAGCCGAGCAAAAAATACAACATTTACGCAGTTGGGAGCTCGATATGGCCGCCCAGAACGGGATTACTGAAACCAGTGCCGGGCGGTTTCGGGCCTTATTGCTGCTCCACCTTTTTCCCTCTGAAGACGCCGCCGACATCCCGGATTGTGAGGAATGGGCCAGCTACTTATCCATGTATGCGCCCAATTTAATCAAGATCGACGATGATGGGTATCGGATGTATGTGCAGGTCTTTGATCATTTGTGCCCGGCCCAGCAAGAATCTATTCGCAAGCGTAGCTTCAACTGGGAAGAACACACATAGTGACCCTGACCGTGAGGGTTCTCCCTCCCTACTTGCGGTAGAGACCGCCTTTACCGGCCACCACGGGCCGATCTCATCAGGCCGCAGGTAAACTACGGAAGCGACCGGGCAATACGGAATCCGTTGCTGATGCCCCGATAGTCGGCGGAGTGCCCGCCGCGGCTGGCCGAGCGGAGGAGCCACGGGGGTTCGAGCCAGGAACCGTCGCGCAGGACACGATCACCGCAATCCCCCCGCTCCCACGCCCGCCCGTCGCTCGGCGCACCATGATAATTGCTGTTCCAACAGTCCTGCACCCACTCAGACACATTCCCCGACAGATCGTATAACCCTAACTCATTCGCCTGCTTTTGCCCCACCGGATGTGCCTTGTCTCCGCTGTTCTCATTGTACCACGCAACTGCATCTGGATTATTACTCCCTGCATATTGATACCCTCGGCTCCGTTGCCCACCCCGCGCCGCATATTCCCACTCCGCTTCGCTCGGCAACCGATATCTCCCGCCCCCGGCATTCAACTTCTGGAGAAATGCCTGGGCATCCTCCCAACTGACCCGCTCGATCGGACAGCGGGGACAGTGCTTGAAGTGGCTCGTCTCCCCTATCACGGCTTCCCATAGCTCTTGGGTCACTTCGTATTTGCTCAACTCAAAACTGCTGACTTGCACTTGGTGCGCCGGCTTCTCTCTGCCCAAGCAATTCGTCTGCTCCGACGTACATCCCATGATGAAGGTCCCGCCCGCAATCCGCACCATCTGCGCGTCCACCTTCCGTACTACTTCCGGTGTTTGCCAGTATTCCTCTGCGGTATTCAACACCTCTAATGCACTCCGATAATGTTCAGCCTCTCGCCCCGCGGCGACGATATATTTTTTCAGCAGCGCTTGTCCCTTCTCGATGCTTGGTACGTTATTCGTTGCGATTCCATTTTCGACCAATACCTTGCCATAGAAATAGAAAAACTCAGCCGGCGGCGTCACAGCCAACGCTTCAATCTTTTGAAAGGCGCTGATAGCAGCTTGGCGGTCTTGGTTCTGGAGGGCAGTCGTCGCGGCCAGCAGATATTGATCAGCCAGAATATCGGGCGGTAATTCTTGCGCGGCTGGAGCACCGTAACACAGCAGGATAACTACAAAGACGACCAGTGTTTTCATGCCCGTTCTCTCCATACGATCACCGGAATTTTCCCATCATGTCCAGCATCTTCATCAAGTCCACCGCGTCCGAGAACACTTTTGAGAGGTTTTTGCTACTGGCACTGTGGTAGTTCCCGCCCGATTGCGTCGCAATGTTCTGGAGTTGTTGCCGTGCGGCCCCCGATACCTCAAGCCCGACGGTTTCATGGCGGTACAGCAGATTGTTTTGCTTGAGGTCCTGCAAGACAGTGTCTAGATTACCGCAGTCATCGTCGCCGTCGGCCAGGAGCAAAATCATCTGGGTTCGGCTCGTGGCGGATTTGTGCTGGTTCATGAATCGGTTGGTCGCCTCAAGGGCCGTGGCCAGGGGGGTGCCGCCTGCGGCGGTCAGTCCACTGACAAAGGCCACCAGCTCGCTTTCTTTGCGGGTAAAGCCGATGGCCGCATGAATCGGATGCTGACAGTCGCCTTCAAAAGCCATCACGGCGACCTCGGTTTGACTCCCGATGGCCTTTCGGATCGTTTCAATGGCCGCCCTTTTGGCGGACCGCAACTTGGTCCCGTCCATACTGCCGCTCACGTCCATGAGGAGCATCAAACTGCCGGACGGAGTATTGACGACGGGGCGCGGTGGTTTTTTACTGACAGGAGACGGCGGGGGCGGTGGTGTGGACGGCGTGGCGAAGGTGTAATCAACAGACCAGTCACGAAACCGGGGCCGGTCTTCGTGAAAGACGAGGATGAATTTCGTGGTCTTGAGGGTTTCGCCTGGCGCCACGACCCAGGGGGTGCCGCTGCGTTGGATATGTCCCATGGTGTCTGCCCACTCCACCGACCCGGCATAGCTCCCAGCAGGTCCATCCCAATGGGTACAGGGCGGCCACTCGGCGGCGATCGCAAACCGGGCAATCAAATGATCCAAGCGTTTCCCGGTCCCGTTGTGCACCGAAAAATCGAGTTGCCAGACATCCAGCGGCTGCCCATGATTCACCTTCTTCTGCTCGTACACGTCTGCCGGATAATGACTCTCCAGGACCCGACATGTTCCCGCCCCGCGTGCCACGAGCCGCTCCGTGCCGTGCAGCACGATGCCGTCAACTTCCAGGAGTTGCCTCGCGTGCCCGTCCGGGACCAGTAGGAAACAAACCAACGTGACTGCCGCTGTCAGACGAATATCAAATCGAGGCATGAGGGAATTCTTTCAGATTTAGATTGGCCCGGTCTTTTGCCATATCTACCTCCCCATCTACCGCTTATGTATTGATACTCGTCCAGACCTCACAATTCTCATATACCCGACCGTTCACCGTTTCCCATTCTGCCTCAGCGCGTGTGGGCCAGAGCAGTAGAAAGGCAAGGAAGAGTCAGTTCAATAGGGTATCGATGCATCTTTTCTCATCCCGAATAGGCAGAGACCCGAGCCCGCCTCGGCCGCCGGCCCCGTAGGCAGTTGGGGAGAAGGACTCTTTATTATGATGGTGCCGGAGCGTTCCCTTGAGGGGCAACACAGTTCTTTCCCTACCTTACATCGGTAATGACGAAGTTCTGACTGGCTTGCTGCCACTTCAACGTGACCGCCTCATCCTGGTACGGGAAGTTCTCCACCACACATTCTCCCTCGGCCCCTTGCAGAAACTCCTGCTGCTCCCCCTCTCCCAGTGTCGTCACCCGCACTGCCGCCCGGTCCAGTTCGATCCTATCGACAAAGGCGATGACTCTGTGTTCACCATCGCCAAACCGATTCCAGTTCGACAACAAGACAAACCCATTATTCGTGTCCCCACAGGTCTCCAACGTATCCAGCCGCTCCATACCATGCATCGCTCTGTACAGCTCAACCTCTCCCTGTGCGGTCTCAATCTGGAACTCTACCAGTTCTGCGTCACACACCCAGCCCCACAGCGCTCCCACTCCACTCTGGAACGAACCCGCGCCCGGATTCTCCAGCCTTCCCCTCAACTCCACATCCTCAACACTCGGATAAAATCCCGAATTGACGATATAGTCAGTTGTGAGGATGCTGCCGTCTGGTCTCGGGAGGCGTGCGGTAAACACGCGGGCGTACCCCACCTTGGGGACTTCGAGGCGGTCGAACTCGTCGTCGGGATCGTCAAAGTAGTACTCCACAAAGCCGCCTTCCGGGTCACTCTCCGCTGCACGATAGACTTGCTCCGCAACAAGTTCGCCAGTCACGATATGGCGGACAGTTCCTGATTGTCGTAGCTCGAATCGATTCGGGAACCCGCCGTGGAGGTGGATGAATCTGCTGACCCGTTCCGTGATGGCGATGTACACGGACCCATGAACCCACGGGCCATTCTCATCACGAAAGACAACCCTGGCATTCGAGACTGCGTTGGCATCGCCGGATGCAACCAGTTCTATGTAGTACTCTCCCGCCGCTGTGACAAAAGCCTTCAAACTGTCTCGGTCTACGACCTCTGCGGCCGTAACGGGCGGTTCGATATGCTCCAGCTCCACTGGGGCGAGGTGAGAGACATCCAGATCAAAGCCGACAGAGACAATGACAGGGTGTCCCGAGGCCCCCGAGATAAGAGGGACCGCATAGCCGGAGGCCCCTGGGATATCAGGGAGGTCAAAGAGTGCGCCAGTCCCGGTAGCCGCTTCCGTGAAGGCCGCTCTGGTTTCCTCTGCACTCGCCAGCACCGCCGGATCAATGCCCAAGGCATGGAGGATGCCCGCATAAATCTCAGGCTTGAGTTGTCGCCCTGATAGAGATTGATCCTTCGCATGAATGAATATCCGGGGGCTGGGCACCTGTCTGGTGACATAGATGTTCCCGGCCCGCCACGGTCCCCCCTCCTGTCGGAGGAGACAGCCAACGTAGGCTAACTCCTTGAGGCTTGTAATACCTGGCTCACTCACAAAGATGTCTCTCACGGCCAAGGCAAAATCAGTCAGGCTGGCACTCCCATCCTCCACTTGTTGCGCTGTCACTGGTGGGGGGGCCAACGGTGTCACCCCTTCCGGCAGTGGGCACTCGAGCTGCGCGCGAACTGAGGAAGCCATCCCCAAAACAAGTAATAAGACCCCAACCGTATAGGCTTGATAAGTGATCTTCATATGCCCTCGAATCCCCATAGAAAAATCGGGTAGTGTCTCACGTTGCATTTCTTTCTTCATCCGTGTTCTCCTGTCCGGCCGCCGGCTTTTGGCCGCCTTGGGGGATGTCCAGCCCCCTACTCCACCTCCACCATCACGAAGTTCTGACTCGTCTGTTGCCACTCCAGGGTCACTGTCTGTCCCATCTCCGGGAAGTCCTCCACCATACACTCCCCCTCAGCTCCCCGCAGAAATTCGTGCCCCAGGGTCGTCACCTGTACCCTGGCGTGTCCCAACTCCCCGTCATCCACGAGGAGACTCTTTTAGTGCATCACCACGGTCCCGGTCACCTATCAAATGATAGAAAAATGCCCCCGCCTGCGGGTCAGGTGAGGCTGGCCACCGCCCGCCCCCGCGGCATATCCTGGGGTGGGCGGGTGTGGTCTACCGGTGAAGAGTTGGCGGGGGCGGGACGGGACGAGCGCCCTGGCCGCAGGTTCCCAGCTAAGCCGTGAGCAAACAGCCCGACCCGCCTCGGTCCGCCTGGTGGGGTCGTTCGGCCTGGTTCGTCCCGGCGGAACGATGGGGAGCGTCCCGCCGGGGCGGGGGAGAAGGAGAAAGAAGCGGAAGCCCGCCTGTAGGGGCAAGGCGGGGCACTGGGGGGGCTTCTGTCTTTCGGGCGGTTTGGCGCGGAAACGGCCGTTCCGGGGATTGTCCATGGACGGCGCAAAAAACGACGCACGCATTTGCCATATACGGGACGATCTCGACCGGGTGAAGGGTAATGCTCGTGGTGATGAGATGTTTTGGCCCGCGGACCGAGCCCGCTGGATTGCTGGGGATCACCTAGCCCACGACGAGCCAGTCAAAGAGCTGGCGCAAGGCGGCCAGCTTTGCATATTCTTTGCAAAACGAAAGGCCCGGGGTTATGGAGTTCTCGCCAGGCGAAAGCCCAGGTCGTAGCTGCGGCCGCGGAAGTGACGGGTGGTACTCGACTCGCCGCGGCGAGTCGCCGCCCGGCAAAGGTGGGCGGCGTCGTCCCAACTTCCGCCTCGATGCACCCGGAGGGCGCCTGTAGAAGGGCCACGGGGATCTGTCACCGAACCATGCGGATACTCGTCATACCAATCCGCTACCCACTCCCATACGTTCCCGTGCATATCATGCAGTCCCCACGCGTTCGGCCGCTTCTGTCCTACCGGATGGATGCTGCCGAAGAGTTCCAACTCACCGTACCAGGCATAGAGTGCCAAATCGCTCGCCGCATTCCCAAAGTGATACACTGTCTGGGTCCCCGCCCGTGCCGCATACTCCCACTCTGCCTCCGTTGGGAGCCGGTACACGTATGCGTCCTCTTGCCGGTTCAGAGCCGCAATGAATGCCTGTGTGTCCTCCCAGGACACCATCTCGACCGGACACGTGCGGCCGCAGCGGGAGTGAGTCGACGGATTATTCCCCATCACCGCTTGCCACTGCCCCTGCGTCACTTCGTACTTCCCCAGATAAAATTGCTGGCTGATCGTTACCTGATGCACCGGCCCTTCGTCATCATCCCGCCCCGGTTCCGTGGCTGGCGAGCCCATCTGAAACGTCCCCGCCTGAATCAGTACAAACTCCATGCCGAGGCTGTTGCGCAATTCACGGGGGAGCTGCGCTAACCGTTCCGTCTCGGCCCGCTCCTGTTGGCGTGTCTGCGCCTCAGCCGCATGGCGCCCGGTGGGATACGCGCGCAGATATTCCCCATAGGCCGCGGCCGTGTCGGCCTGCTGCGCCTGGGCATAGGCCGCATCGTCCGCTTGTGCGCGTCGTGCGGCCTCGAATTTGGCTTCTACCATGGACAGCAACTTCAGAGTTGGGGTGTAATATTCCGAGTCTCGCCCGGCACTGATCACGAACTGTTTGAGCAACGACTGACCCTTCCGCAGAGCTTCCACATTGGCACCGTGTTCGGCCAGCAACTTGCCGTAGAAATACGCAAACATCGGCGGTGGCTCGACTTCCAGGGCTTCGATTTTCTTAAACGCCCGTAGTGCTTTTTGCGGGTCTCCCTGCTCCAGCGCCTCGGTCGCCTCCAACAGATATTGGTCGGCCAGCATATCGGGCGGTAGGTCCTGCGTCGCTGCCGGGCCGTAGAGGAAAAGAATGAAGAGAAAAGCGAAGGCGGTTGTCATGCGTCTTCAGACCTCGCTGCGCGCAGACCTCCCTCTTGGGGTTCCGCCGCTCTCCAGCGCCGTCGAAGGGTAACGGGTGTGGGGTTTCGGGTTGTTTCGGCGTGGGACCGTCTCCGCACGTCCAGGAGCGCGGTGGAATCTGCCGCTTCCCTCTTCAACGGCAGACGGGCAGCAGGGAAACACGTTGCTACCGCGCGGCATCCGCTACGCTGGGCGGGTCACTCCCGTCCTGGTCCACAAAGGCGAGTGGATCCGTGACGGGAATATTCTCTCTCCATGGTGCCTCCGTTTCCTCAAGCCTGGTGACCCGATTGGTCGGGAGATCAAGCCTGAACTTGCCGTATCGCCCCCAAAGGATGCAATCTGTACAGAAATCTGCGAACAAGGTATCCCCTGTGATGACCATATCCTGCAGGGGAAAGTTGAGAGTTTTCGAGCACCCTGAGGGGACCGCGTAAATGCTGCGCCACTGCCCGCTCCGCGTGTCCTGGAGCAACACCACGCCTGGGGCACGGCACAGTTGCCGCCCTAGAATCTGGATGAGTCGCCACGACTGCGTGGGGGACTCCTCGCTGTACCGTGCCGTCTCAAAGGTCGCAAACACGGGGGCGTGAGTGTGTAGCGCGTGCAGCCAGCGGCGTACGACGGCGGCGGGCAGCGGGCGGGTCGGCAGGGTGCGGGTGTCACCAACCGCCAACAGCGCCAGGGCCTCGGCGTCCAACTCCTCAATCCCGGCGCGCAACGCCGCTATGGTGTTGTCAAACAGGGTGCGCGCCGCTTTCCGTGGACGCCACACACACCGGCCATCCGCATCCCTGAGGGGTTCGCCACCTTCGCCCATGAAGCGCCCTTGCCGGTATTCCAATGTCACCTGCTCGGTGTCCGGCTGGACCGACCAATATTGCAGATAGGAGGAGCCGCCAGCCCCGCCCTCGAGGGCGGAGGAAATGGCGTGATCTCTGCCGGAGATGGGGTCGCGACAGCGCCCAACGAAATCCACCCCATTGATCCCCGCCTGCGACAGCGGCCCGTCCTCGTGCTGGAGGGAGCATTCGTAATAGGGATACTCCTCTTCATTCAACCGGACTCTCAAAAACAAGCGGGTCTGTTTGTCCGGAGCGACGAAGAAGCCGTGCAGAGTCAACTGGTCTTCGGTGATGTCTCCAGCGGCAATGTCGCGCGCCGTGTACTCGTCACATCTCCATTCGTAAAGCGCTTCGCCCCGTCCGGGGACGAGCAGCAGCACGAGCAGGACAGCAGTCCAGACCATAGGCAGCCTCCTTTCCTCTCTGAGCGGTCCGCGGCGGGAATGACATCCCAGAGCGCCGAAGCCGCTCCTCCGGGTCCACAGTTCACAGCCGCCGCCTGATTTCACCCGTAAAGCCCTTCCCGCATACTCCAATCCCGCGGTCCCGGCACCTATCAAATGATAGAAAAGTCCCACCGGCCGCCCCCAGTCCACCTGCCCGGAGAAGTCCATTCGTCCATCCCCTCTCAATTGGCCGCAGGCTGATGCTTGATGCGGTGGCCGAGTCGGGATTGTGCAGGGCAACAAAGATGCTCGCGACCAAAGGCCGCCGGCGCGCCCCACTGAAGCACTGCTCCGCGCCTCTGGTCAGCGAGCCGATACGACTGTCTTGGTATAGGTCGGTCGGAGATTCGGCCCCAGCGGGGTCTAAGAGTGGTCTGAGCCTACCTACTCTACGCGCTCCAAGTCTTGCACCCGACTCTTCTCCCCTTCCAGAGATAACAGGAAGGCGACCAAGTCCTGCACCTCCGCCTCCGATAAGTGCGAAGTGTGGCCATGGCGGTCCGTGGGGTTGTGCGTGCCCAGCACCTCCCGGAGGGTAGCCGCCCGCCCATCATGCAGATACGGCGCCGTATGCCACACCCCCCGTAGCGACGGCGTATCAAACCCCGGCCCCAAGAGTTCCCCCGGCCCGTCGCCCGTGCCGATATCATGTACGCGTAAATCCGTAAAAAATGGGGGTACATGGCACTCCGCACAGCCTACATCAGCCCGGTGAAAGATAGTTTGGCCACGCGCTGCCTCTGGCGTGAGCGTCCCATCGGCCAACCGGAACGGACTGGGCTTAGGTTGCAGCGATTCGACAAACGCCGCAAGCGCGTCCAGATCAGTGGATCTCCCCGTGTTGGGCGGCCCGAGTTCAGGGTGCGGGTCCTCCAGCAAGCCCGTCCCTGCCTGCAACTCCCGGATGGTGAACTCAAAGTCCTGGACCTCATCCCGATCCGCACTCCAGTGGAGCGGGTGGGTATGCGCAACGCCCCTGAGGTTGGTGGTGTTGCGGGGTCCATCAGGAAACAACCACGTTCGCCCATCCTGCTCCCCATCAAAGTGACAGCTCTCACAACTCATCCAGCGGTCCCGTGAGACCCGGGTCGAACGGCTGGAGATGAAGAGCAGTTTGCCTCGGTGCAACTGGGGTGAGAGCGGGCTGGTGGTTACCGGAATTCGTGTGACCTCTGCGAAGGTACTGAGATCAATCACCGACACATCGTCCGAGAGGGAGTTGGCCACATAGGCGGTGCGGTCGTCCGGGCTGAGGACAATACCCCGTGGCCCATCCCCAACCTCAAGATGAGCCAGCACTTGGCGGTCTTCCAGATCAATGACGGACATATCCCCACTACCCAAGTAGACGATATGCGCCCGCTGTCCATCGGACGACAAAGCCAGATCGAAGGGGAGGTTCACCGGCCGATCCACCACCGAGAGTTCCAGTCGTTCGGCGAGCAGGTGGTGCTCCGTCGCCAGGTCAATCACGGAGACGACCGGAAAGAGCGTGGTATCAAATAGGGGATGGGGGTTGCTGGTATTGGAGCGTATATGGGGCAGATAGGCCCGATTATTCATTGGGTGCAGGACGATACGTTGGGCCATATTACTCTCCGGGCCGGTTGCGATGACGGTGCGCACACTGCGGTCTGTCAGATCAAGGACTGAGACCGTACCGGACAGGAAGTGGGTGACGTACAATCGGGTGCCATCTGCGGCAATGGCGAGGCCCTTGGGCCGGGGATGCACGGGGATGGTGTCTACCACTTGGGCGAGTCCTACATCGACTATGTCAATCCGGTCGGCGCCGGAGGCGGCGACGTAGACCAGGTGCCCGGTGGGGTCGGCCACGACGCCGTAGGGCTCTGGCCCGACGCGGAGCTTGGTCAAGACCGAGAACGGCTGAGTCTCCAGGATGGTCAGGGTGGCCGAGGCTTGGCTGGTGACGTAGAGCCGCTGGCCGTCCGGCCCTACGGTGAGGATACGAGGGTCTCGACCTACAACGAGTTCGTCCAGCTTCGCCTCTGACGCGGTGTCAATCGCGGATACAGAGCCGGAGTCCGGGTTGACGACAAAGAGGGTGGTCCCGTCGGGGGTGAGGCCGATACTGCTTGTGGCGAGGGTGGAGGCGGGCAGCCAGAGGAGGCCGCAGATAACCAACAGACGCACCGTCGAGAGAGACAGACTCCGCAACAGGGGAGAGACGATCCGCATGGCAGGGTTGGCCTGTTAGTCCTCAATCTATTTCAGCCTCACACCAGGAGGGTGAAGAGGCGAACTCCCTCACTCTAAGCGTTCGAGGTCACGAATCGCATTGGGGTCGGGCGCGACCGGAGCCAGGTTCAGGAACTCCGGGCCGTGCAATGTCACTACCCGTGCCGCATAACTCGGCTGCCCGTCACTGTCCGTACCCTGCCCAAACAGACTGACCGTGACTACATCCGCCGCCACTGGAACACCATCGCGTTCTACGTCCAGTATCGGTACTCCAGAGGCGAGACCCACCGGATCGTAGTCATATGTCAGCCCGTTGTTCCTCGCCGACAGTGGACCGTCCTCCAGGACGACGCCCGGTATCAACGCTGTCATATGTCCCCCCGTGAGCGTGAGCCCGTTAGACGTGGTGGCTGTGACCGTGAAGTCCGCCGGCGCTGTCAGGAAATCGTGCCGGGGCATGTCCACGGTGAGGGGAGGGCTGTGAGGCGAGACCACGTAGACCGAGAACTGGCCCCGTGCCGTGCCTAACACGTGCCCTTGCGGAAACGGAGCGGTGACTTGACCGGCGGAGGTACTCCCATCATACGTTACTTGGAGGTCCACGATGTAGCGTCCGAGTTGGTCCACGATGAAGTTATCGTCTGGCTCATAGTAGTAGCCAATTTCATTTGCCCAGCCGTTGAACCGTCGCTGACTGCCGTCCGGCGCAGTAACGGTATAAGTCACCTGGGCGGGCAGTGTCGGGCCGATTGCCCCCACAAGGGCAAAGGTGTTGCCCGTCTCTAGTACACTGCCGGGTCGCACCCCGGTCAAATGGATAAACAGGTCGATCTCTTCGCCTTTGAGGGTGAACAGAGGCCCGCCACTTGGCCCACCGCCATTGCCTTGAAACGGTGGAAAGGTCCGGGTGCCATCAGGATCGTCATCCGGTACCAAGACAAACAGCGAGCCGTGGATGGCATAATGCGCTTGGTCAAGCGCGGAGCCGTGCAACACCGCCGCTCCATACTGGAACTTGAACTCGCCGGGCAGGTCGCCGTGGGCGCCCACCCCAATCTGGTTGGCGTAGCGTTCACTGAAGCGCCAATACGGATTCCGAATCAAGTCTTCACCGATCTCTTCACGGACCCGGACGAGCGGACGCTGGGACGAGCGATAGCTGTAGGCCCAGAGGTCCACTTTGGTGGGGTCGAGATGGGGATCACGCCTATCGGGCCGGCTCGAGAACAGGGGCGCTTCGCCGACTACCACTCGTTCCGCAAAGCTGCCGGGAGGCCGGAGAGGGACATACCAGTCTCTTTGCTGTAGCAGCTCGGTAAGCTGGCGACTCGGGTCATGAAACGTTACGAGCGGGGTGACGGAGTCTGCCTTTTCGAGCCATTGCACATCACCGGACTGAAAGGGAAAGGGCACATGACTAGCTCCAACCGGCAGGCCGAGCTGATCGCGTGTGAACCACTGCGGTCCAATCGTGTCCTGATCATCAATGCCCCGCCGTCCGTGGGCGACGATCAGGGGATCAACCGGGGCCACCACTCCGCCCCAGGTACGCGAGCCCGTCCACAGTTGTCCCTGCGCATCGCGACCCGTTGCCGTGATATCTACCCGATACTCCCCCGGCTGCTCGAACACGAAACTGTTACCAGTGGGTTGGAAATACCCAAAGCGGTTTGTCCGCCCCCGGATCACCCGCTCCTGGAGTTGGCTGAGGTCTGAGTGGGGCACGTGCTGGAGCCGGACTTCGACCTCGGCTGTCATCGGTGGAGAGACCACTAGGCCCGGATTGAATCCATCACCGACCTCAAAGTGGGTGCCGGGCAGCACAGCGGTATCCAAGGCCAGGACTTGGCCGACATGGACTTCGTAGGTGCCGCCTCCCGTCCAGGTACTGCCCCAGATGTCGTCAATTGTTCCTTCAACGGTAATGATATGGAGGCCGTCTTGTGCAAACGTGATTTCAAAGCGCGGGTCCATCGTACTGAGTTGGTAGGCATCAGTGATATGCCCGCCGCCGTTATCGAGGAGATTGCCCTCGTCGTCCACAAGGCTCTTGAGTCGGGACTGGATGAACGGGGCAGGCCCCAAGGTCGTTTCGGTCCCATCGGGATGGTGAATTGTCACGGTGAGACTGCCCGAGGGAAACCGGAAGGGGATACTGGGCGGGCTCGGGATCAAGCGGTTACCAAGCCCTACGGTCGGGACAAAGGGTTCGAGCCGATAGGTCAGCGGCTGACCCGACGCTGCCCCGAGACGCGGGATCACAAATGTTTCCGATGAGGTCAGGATCCGCTGGGCCACCCCGAAGCGGTTGGCGTCCTCTCCGGCCAGGACTCCGCGTGATCCGTTACTGAGCGTGTCCAAGAAGAGTGGCCAATAGAGGCGGGGCGGGGCCGGATTCCCTACCCGAACAATCGGTAGGCGGGCTGCGTCAGACGAACCTCGGGCCGCAAAGTGCAAGAGCTTGAGAACCGAACGGCTGGGAGGATGTTCCATCGGCACATCTCGAAAGCCGAACTGCAGAAACGGGTGGTAATAGCCGGCGGGCAAGTCCGACGGCAGGGGGAGCGTCAGGTCTATCTCTGCTTCGGCCTGCGTGGCGACCGTTTTGACCAACGGGAATTCTCGGTCTTGGCCCAAGCCTGCACTCCCCACGGATGACCGTTCGATCGGTAGTCCGGTGGGAGTGAGGAAAGTGGAAGCAAAGCTGCTCGAGGGGAGTATGCTTGACCCATCGGTGTCCGAGAGCCGTTCAACAAGCCAGAGAACTGCATTGACCTGGAGCGCGTCAACTCCCTGTAAGGCTGGAGAATCCACCCGGACCGTGCCGCGGACCCGCAGGGGATCGCCGGGGGCGAGAGTGTGGGTATTGATGGAGCCGCGAAAAGTCCAGGCGGGAAGCGACTCAAAATGCACTCGTCCTGCACTGCCAATTGGAATGCCGGTGTCTGGAGGGTCTGCCACCCGGAGAATCGTACCGGAAATGCCTGCTAGGGCGGTTGGATCTCCGCCCTGCTCTCCATTGCTCAGCAAGATATCGTCGTTCTCATCTCCAGCGATGGGCAAAAACTGCGCGACGCTGGCGCCGACCGGATCGGCTTTGACGAGGATCGCCGCCCCCGCCGGGGCAAACAAGGTCGCCGTAAAGCTTCCACTGCTCGTGGCCTGGACAGTAGTAAAGTGCCCGGTATCCAGAGTAATGGCGACGACCGTACTATGGGGAACAACTGAGTCGGCTGCTCCGGTCAGTGTCACCTCACCGTCAGCCGTAGGCGGGGAGATGGTGATAAGCGCGGCCTTGGGGGGATCGTCAGGAACAAATGGCATGGGCTGCCGACTCACCGCCAGCACGAGGTCTGTCCCACTCGCCCCGTTGACCTCCAGGCGGCGTCGGGTCGGGTGGAGGGGGGCCAATGGGGTGGCCGTGACTATATACACCTCCGGGGCGACGCTGAGTTGAAAGCGACCCTCAGAGCCGGTCTCAGAACAGGTGCCTGGCCCCCACCGCTCCTCGGCAGGCAGCAGGCGGGCGCAGACCTGTGCGTCTGGCACGGGCTGTCCATCATCGTCCACGACTGTACCTTCTAGTAGTACCCCGGAGTCCAGAGTAATGTTGAGGACCGTGTCCTGGCTGACCTCTACCCCCTCCACCGTTTTGTCCAGGAAGTCATCGCTATACACGTTGACCTGGTAGATCCCTGGGGACACCCCCAGGCTGTAGTGCCCAGACTCGTTCGCAGAATTGAAACTGACTTCTTGACCCTCCTCGTCCACGACCCAAAGAAAAACCCAAGGCACAGGTTGCCCATTGGCAGTGACCTGCCCCGACAGTGTCACCCCTTCCTCCAAGACAAAGTTACGGGTGGTATTTGTCGAGAGCCTGAACCCTTCTATCTTTTGGGCAATGAGCGGGCCGCGTGGAGACCACACCCGCAGGCGGTAGAGCCCTGGAGACACCGAGAGGCGATAGTTGCCATTCGCGCCCGTCTCCTGCCCAACCCAGCCGGGGTCTTCCAGACTGACAGTCGCCCCGGAGACGGGTTGGCCGGCAGAGTCCGTGACCTGCCCGGACAGGGTGACGGTCTGTTGGGCGGCGGCGGGCTGTGTAACCCCAACCCAGCCGGTGAGGAAAACCAAGACGAAATAACGCAGGACCAAACTCGGCTTGTACATGCGGTCCGTTCTTCTTACTCCAGCGGCTCCAGGTCGCGGATCGCGGTGGGGCCGGGGGCGACCGGCGTCAGGTTCAGGAACTCCGGGCCGTGTAGTGTCACTACCCGGGCGGCATAACTCGGCTGGCCCTCGCTGTCTGTTCCTTCTCCAAACAGACTCACCGTGACCACATCGGCTGCTACAGGGTCGTCAAAGCGCTCCACATCCAGGATCGGGACTCCGGCGGCTAAGCTCACCGGATCGTAGCCATACGTCAGCCCGTTGTTCCTCACGGTCAGCGGGCCATCTTCCAACACCACGCCCGGCATTAACGCGGTCATATGGCCCTCCGTGAGTGTCAACCCATTGGGCGCACTGGCCGTAACCGTAAAATCCGCCGGCGCCGTCAGGAAATCGTGCTCGGGCATATCCACAGTGAGGGGAGGGCTGTGGGGAGAGACCACATACACCGAGAACCGGCCTCGCGCCGTGCCCAACACATGGCCTTGGGGAAAGGGTGCAGTGACTTGCCCGGCGGAGGTGCTTCCATCATAGGTCACTTGCAGATCAACCGTGTAGCGTCCCGGCTGGTCCACGATGAAGTTGTCCTCCGGTTCATAGTAGTACCCGATCTCATTGGCCCTCCCGCTGAAGCGACGCTGACTCCCATCTGGAGCCGTGACGGTATAGGTCACCTGAGCGGGTAGGGTGGGACCAATTGCCCCGACGAGGGCAAAGGTATTGCCTGTCTCCAACACACTGCCCGGACGGACCCCGGTCAGATGGATGAAGAGGTCGATCTCTTCACCTTTAAGAGTGAACAAAGGCCCGCCGCTCGGGCCACCGCCATTGCCCTGAAAGGGCGGAAAGGTCCGGGTGCCATCTAGGTCGTTCTCCGGTAATAAGACAAACAAGGAGCCGTAGATGGCGTAGTGCGCTTGGTCAAGGGCCGATCCATGCAACACCGCCGCCCCATACTGAAACTTGAACTCGCCGGGCAGGTCGCCGTGGGCGCCCACCCCAATCTGGTTGGCGTAGCGATCATTAAAGCGCCAGTACGCACTCTCGATCAGGTCTTCACTAATCTCTTCGCGGACGCGGACGAGCGGGCGCTGGACGGAGCGATAGCTGTAGGCATAGAGGTCTACCTTGGTGGGGTCGACAAAGGGATCAATCCCATCGGGGCGACTGGAGAACAGCGGGGCTTCGCCCACCACCACGCGCTCCTCAAAGCTGCCGGGTTCCTGGAGGGGGACCCACCATGACTCGTCTCCTCTTTGCCGCAGTAGCTCGGTGAGACGGCGACTCGGGTCGTGAAAGCTCATTACCGGAATGGAGGAGGCAACCTCTCCTATCTCTTCGACCCAGGTCACATCGCCCGACTGAAAGGGAAAGGGCGCATGAGGAGTAATTTCATTCAAGGAAAGGTGGTCGGCAAAGAACCACTGGGGTCCAATTGTGTCCTGGGCATCAAGGCCCCGCCGCCCGTGGGCAACGATGGTCGGATTGACGGGCGCCACGACCCCGCCCCAGGTTCGTGAGCCCATCCACAACTGTCCCTGCTCATCCTGACCCGTCGCCGTGATATCGACCCGGTACTCTCCCGGCTGGTCGAACACCACGGTGTTGCCTGTCGGTTGAAAATACCCAAAACGGTTCGTCCGGCCCCGGATTACTCGCTCCTCAAGCTGACTGATATCCGAGTGGGGCACGTACTGAAGCCGGAGTTCTACATCTGCCGTTACCGGTGGAGAGACGACTAGCCCCGGATTGAACCCATCACCGACCTTAAAGTGCGTGCCAGGCAGTACGGCCGTATCCAGGGCCAGGACTCGCCCGACGTAGACTTCGTAGGTGCCACCCCCGATCCAGGTATTGCCCCAGATGTCGTCAATCGTACCCCCGACGGTGATGACATGGAGCCCGTCTTGGGTGAACGCGACCTCAAAACGAGGGTCCAGGGTGGTGAGCTGATAGGCGTCGGTAATATGCCCTCCTCCAGAATCGAGGGGAATCCCCTCTTCGCTCGCGAGACTCTTGAGCCGGGACTGGACGAACGAGGCAGGGCCCAGGACCATTTCAGTCCCATCAGGGTGATGAATCCGCACGGTGAGATTCCCTGAAGGAAACCGGAAGGGGATACGAGGCAAGAGGGGGAGCCCACCAAAAGACGTGTTCACGAGACTCACGGTTGGGGCAAACGGTTCGAGTCGGTAGGTCAGGGGTTGGCCCGACGCTGCATCTAGCCGTGGGATCACGAAGGTTTCTGACGAGGTGAGAATTCGTTGGGCGACCCCAAAGCGGTCGGCGTCTTCCTCGGTGATGACGCCCCGCGACCCGTTGCTGAGCGTGTCCAGCAAGAGCACCCAATCCAGGCGTGGCGGGGCGGGATTCCCCACCTGGATAATGGGAAGGTCAACGCTGTCTAAACTCTCTTGCCTCTTTAAATGTTTGGGGGGATTCTCAAACGGCATATTTGGAAAGTCGAAGGCAAGAGAGGGGTGATAATACCCGGCGGGTAAGTCAGACGGCAGAGAGAGTGTCAGGTCTAGCTTCGCTTCAGCTTGAGTGGAAGCCGCTTTAACCAAAGAGAATTCTTGGTATCGGCTGAAGCCGGGCGTGTGCCCCTTGCGCTCAATCGGCAATCCGGTTGGAGTCAGGAGGGTGGAAACCGCAAGGGTTTCCAAGCGGAGGAGACTCGACCCGTCTGGGTCTGAGAGTCGTTCAAGTATGAGGGTCGCGTTCACCTGGAGATCGTCGACCCCCTGTAAGGCTGGAGAATCCACCCGGACCGTGCCGTGGACCCGCAGGGGATCGCCAGGGGCAAAGGTGTTGGTCAGGATGGAGCCGTGGAAGGTCCAGGTGGGAAATGAGTCATACGCAGTCCGTCCCGCCCCGCCAATCGGAACGCCCGCGCCTGTGGGGGCGGCTACTCGCAGAATCGTGCCGGGGAGCGCTGAGATATGCTCTACAGGTTCCCCACCGCCCTGATTCAGGTCGTTGGCTAAAAACTCGGCCACGCTCGCGCCGAACGGGTCGGCTTTGATGAGGATGGACGTGCCTGCCGGAGCAAACAGAGTGACGCTGAAACTGCCACTGGCCGTGGCCTGGACGGTGGTAAAGTGGCCGGTATTCAGAGTAACGGCAACAACTATACTATTGGGAGCAACCGAGCCGGCCGCCCCGCGTATCGTCATCTCCCCGTCTGCTGTCGGCAAAGAGATGCTGATGAGATCGGCTTTGGGCGGATCGTCAGGCACGAACGGTATGAGTTGCTGACTCACTGTCAGCACAAGGTCTGTCACTCCTGCTCCGCTGACCTCCAGGCGATGTCGGGTCGGGTGGAGAGGGGCTAATGGGGTGGCCGTCACTACATATACCTCCGGAGCGATACTGAGTTGAAAGCGGCCTTCAGAATCGGTCTCAGAACAGATGTGCTCCCACGGCCGCTCGGTCGGCAGGCGGGCACAGACCTGTGCGTCCGGCACGGGCTGCCCTGCGTCGTCCACCACTATGCCTTCCAGCAGTACGCCGGAGTCCAGAGTGATGTTGAGGACGGTGTCTTGGGTTATCGCCACTCCCTCTACCGTCTTGTCCAAGAAGTCATCGTTATCCACGTCGATCCGGTAGGTCCCCACAGGCACGCCCAGGCTGTAGCGACCGGTGTCTGTCCAGGCAAAACTGATCTCCTGTCCTGCATCGTTACGGACGGACAGATACACCCAGGACGGCGGCCGTCCACCGGAGCCACTCACCTGTCCCGACAGCGTCACGCCAGTCTCCAAGATCACGTTCTGAGTAGTATTCGTTGAGAGTGTCAGCTCTTGCCGTTGGGGAATGAACGGGCCGTGTGGTGGTCGTACTTCAAGCTGATAGGTTCCCGGCGGCACCGAGAGGCGATAGGCACCCATCCCGTCCGTGTCTTGTCCATCGGTCCAGATATGGTCCGGCTGGTGGAATAGCTCAACGCGTGCGCCGGAGACGGCCTGGCCGGCAGAGTCGGTGACCCGACCGGATAGGGTGACGGTCTGTTGAGCGGCGGCCGGCTGTGCAAGCCCCAGCCCGCCGATGAGGATGACCAGGATAAGGAGACGCAGAATGGTGCTCAGCTTTTTCATGCGGCACTCCTGTCGCCCGTTACTCTTCCACGCCCTCAATGACAAACCCCTGCACGTTCTGATTCCAACGCAGCAGCACATTCACCCCAGGGTCGGGAAAGTCTCGGGCCCGAAAGCGGCCACTCACCCCAGTGACAAACTCCTTATCTGCCACGAGCCTGGTAGTCTTAAACGTCCCCCGGGCAAACTCCACCCCATCATCGTACACCACGGCCGTGTGGGTCCCATCCCCGAGGCGCGCCCAGTTCCAGATGGCCACAAAGCCCACATCGGCACTGGCACACGCACCGGCGTCGAGGACATCGGGCCGCTCGCTGCCGTAGACCAAGGGAATCGACTCTCCCCCGTTGAAGCGCACGGTGAGTTCCCCGTTGGCCTCACACTTCCAGCCCGAGATGACCCCGACACCCGAATAAAACAGGCCGCCACTCGGATTCTCCAGCGACGCGGCATGTACCAAGGTCGGAGCCAGGAGCACGAGCCCCAGACAGAGATAGAGGAGGACAAACCTCTGCGTCTTCCTAAAAGTCGTCCGCCCATCCGTATGTTGTCTCATATGCGCTACTCCGTTCTGCGCTGTTGCAATTCGTAGTGCTTCGATTGGAATCTTTGAGGTTTGAAACGAGATGATTTGCAGGTGGGGACCCAGTAAAACACCCGCCCCACGTCAAGCAGGGCGTGCCGGGTCCGGCGAGTCAGCGTTTGAGAGGTGGGCCGTCACGACCTCCGCCTTCCGCGCCGGTGACGGTCAGATTGTCATGCGGCCCTGCACCACAGGCGTATAAAGAATACGTGACCTGCCCCCTCTGCCGATCTGTCGTCGTGGCGCCAAGGCTGTCAGTGTGGAGTTCGCGGCCGCCGACACCCAAGTGAGGACTCCCTATAATTCAATCCCGCGGCCCCTGTCACCTATCAAATGATAGAAAAAGGATCGTTGTCCCCCACTATCCGATCAACTCCTGATACCGGAGCCTTTTCCCCACCAACCCTCGCACCACCATCGCCATTTGTGTGATCGTGTCCAAGGGCCGGACATTATGCCGGCCTGAAAATTCATCTACACCGGCTCAGATGCTTAATGCTCATTTTGTGATAGGTGCCATAGTAGCCACGCTTCAGGAGCGCCCAGAAGCTCTCTATGCTGTTGCTATGCGCCATGCCATCCACGTACTGCCCCACATATGCCGGATGCTCTCATGATTACTCAGGCCGATATAGCCTCCGTGTTCATCCGTGAAAATCTTTGCGCCGGGAGTAATCCTGGAGTTGACAAAGCCCTGTAGCGTGGCTTGATTCGTGTGCTCCACTGCCTCAGCAACATGATTGAGAAGAAGTCTTCATTTGCGGTTCGACCAGTGGAGGTAAAGGACCAGCTTGGAAAGAAACAACCGGACAGGGGCAAGAGCGAGTCAGGGAGCAGTGTGACGTCAATGGGTATAGTATCCCAGAAGGTTCGTGATGTTCCCCCTTATACCAAGCATATAAGTGGGGAAATTAGTGGGGAAACAGAAGATTTCCTCTCAAGAATATAGTAAAAGCAGCAGCTTATATAAGGAATTCGAGTCTCGCTCCCGGCATATTTCTCTGAATTTCCCCCCCCCCCAGCTCTCTCCCCTCAGGGGCGAGGGAGAAAAAATCCCCTCCTTGGAGGGGGGCCGCGTAGCGGCGGGGTGGGTTCTGCGGCTGGGCCGTGCCTGGGGAAACCCACCCCGGCCTTCGGCCACCCCTCCCAAGAGGGAATGTAGGAGGTTGTCTCTCCGCCGGTTTTACTGTAGGCAAAGAGCCTGTTTTTCTGCCGATTTGAGGATGCGTTATGAGCAATGCAAAGACGGTGACAACAGCCCGGCAGGCCTGGGAAGACTCCGTTCTCAAGAAAGCCCTGTCGCGGTCTGCGGAACGCAAAGAACGCTTTGAAACCACCTCGGGCATAGAAATCAAGCGGGTATATACCAGCGAGGATGCCCAGGACGGCGATTACCAGGAGAAGCTCGACTTTCCCGGCCAGTATCCCTTCACCCGCGGCGTCCAGCCCACCATGTATCGCGGCCGTTTCTGGACCATGCGTCAGTATGCCGGTTTTGGTACGGCCGAGGAGTCCAACCAGCGCTACCGCTACCTGCTTGAGCAGGGCCAGACCGGTCTGTCCGTGGCCTTTGATTTACCGACGCAGATGGGCCGGGATTCCGACCACGCCATGGCCGCCGGAGAAGTCGGCCGGGCCGGTGTGGCCATCGACTCGCTGGCGGACATGGAAACCCTGCTGGCCGGCATTCCGCTGGACAAAGTCAGCACCTCCATGACCATCAACGCCACCGCGTCCATTCTGCTGGCGCTCTACCTGGTGGTGGCGGAGAAGCAAGGCGTGCCCTGGGATAAGGTCAACGGCACCATTCAGAACGACCTGCTCAAAGAGTATATCGCCCGCGGCACCTATATTTATCCGCCCGGTCCGTCCCTGCGGATTATCACGGATATCTTCGGCTTTTGCGCCGACCAGGTGCCGAACTGGAACACGATTTCGATCTCCGGCTACCACATCCGTGAGGCCGGTTCGAGCGCAGCCCAGGAAATTGCGTTTACCCTGGCCGACGGGATCGCCTATGTTGAAGCCGCACAGTCCGTTGGTCTCGACGTTGATCGGTTTGCTTCCCGGCTGTCGTTCTTTTTCAATGTGCATAATAATTTCTTCGAGGAGGTGGCCAAGTTCCGGGCGGCCCGGCGGTTGTGGGCCAAAATCATGAAGGAGCGCTTTGAGGCCAAAAACCCGCGCTCGTGGATGCTGCGCACCCATGCCCAAACGGCAGGATCGACGCTGACCGCCCAGCAGCCGGACAATAATATCATCCGCGTGACCCTCCAGGCTCTGGCCGCGGCTTTGGGTGGGACCAACTCGCTGCATACCAACTCAAAAGACGAGGCCCTGGCCCTGCCCACGGAAGACGCCGTGCGGGTTGCGCTCCGTACCCAACAGGTCATCGCCCACGAGTCCGGAGCCGCGGACACCATTGATCCCCTGGCGGGGTCGTATTTTATCGAATCCCTGACGGACGAGCTGGAGGCCAAGGCGGTCGAGTATATCGACCGGATCGACAAGCTGGGCGGAGCCGTCCGGGCGATTGAGAACGGGTATCAGCAACGCGAGATCCACGACGCCGCCTTCCGCTATCAGCAGGCGATTGAAACCAAGCAACAGATCATTGTGGGCGTGAACGAGTTCACGGTCGAGGAAGACCACCACGACGACCTGCTGAAAGTCGATCTGGCCCTGGAAAAAAGACAGAAAGAGGGGGTGGCTGGGGTGCGCGCCGAACGCAACCAAGCCGCGGCCCAGGCGGCGTGTGACCGGGTTGGACAGGTCGCGCGGGACGGGGGCAATCTGATGCCGGCCATTATCGATGCCGTGCGGGCCTACGTCACCCTGGGTGAGATCTCGGACGCGCTGCGCAACGAGTTCGGCGAATACCGACCACCGACATTCTGAGTCCCCCCGATGAGGGGGGATACGAACAGGAGGGGTATCATGAAGGGGACCGTCAGTTTTATTCCCAAGGCGCGCACCATCGAGTTTTTTGAGTACGACCTGCCCGAGGTCGCCGAAGGTGCCATTCTGGCCGAGGTGAGTCGCACGAATGTGTGCGGCTCTGAAGTTCACATGTGGCGCGGCGAGTTCGGCAAGCGCGGTGTCATGCCCGGCCACGAGATGGTGGGGCGAGTATACAAGCTGGGCAAGGGTGTCACCCACGATACGGCCGGCCAGCCCTTAAAAGAGGGCGACCGGATTACGCCGGTCTATTACGAGACCTGCGGCAATTGTGTGAACTGCCGGGCCGGCAACGCGGCCGCGTGTGTCGTGCTGGGCATTCGCGCACGGCGCGTCGGTCCGCACGACCCGCCGCATTTTCACACGCCGTTCGCCACGCACTACTACATCCATCCCGGCCAGCACGTCTATAAAGTGCCCGACAACGTGCCCGACCATGCGGCCTCGGCCGCCAACTGCGCCTTGTCCGAGGTTTTCTTCGGTCTGGATCAAGCCCAGCTCAGCTACGAAGAAACCCTGGTGGTGCAGGGCGCCGGTGGGCTGGGCCTGCACGCTATGGCCGTGGCAAAGGCGCGCGGCGCGCGGGTCATTGCCATTGACGGCGTGGACCTGCGTCTCCAGCGGGCCAAAGCCTTTGGCGCGGACGAGATCGTTGACATGCGCGAGTATACCGACACCAAAGCGCGGGTCGGGCGGATGCGGGAGCTGACCGACAGCCTTGGCGCCGATGTGGTCCTGGAGGTGGCCGGCGTGCCCCAGGCATTTCTGGAAGCCATCAATCTGGTGCGAAACGGTGGGCGGGTCATTGAGATCGGGAATATCTCCCCTGGGCTGACCGTCGAGGTCCCGCCGGCGCTCATTACTTTCAAAGCGCCCCAGATCATTGGCGTGGCCACCTATAACCCCCACTATCTGCTCAAATCGCTGAATTTTCTGTCCGCGCATATGGATACCTATCCCTATCACGAGCTGGTTGACGCGGAGTTCCCGCTTTCTCAAGCGGGTGAAGCAATGGAAAAATCGGACCGCAAAGAAATCACCCGCGCCTCGCTGCTGCCGTAGACCGGGCCGCGACCCGCGCGTGGAGGAACACATGAAAGACTCACTCAAAGCTGGTATGACCTTTGAGCAGACCATCACGACCACACCCGAGATGGGCATTGTGCATCTCGGGCCGGACGCGCCGCGCATGTATTCCACGCCGGCCATGATTCAGCTCATGGAAGGCACCTGCGTGCAGTTTCTTACCCCTCATATGGACGCGGGCGAGCAGACGGTCGGTTTCCACGTCGATGTCCGGCATCTGGCACCCACCCAGATTGGCCAGAAGGTAACCGGCAAGGTCAGTCTGGAGGAAATCAAGGGCCGGCGGCTCAAGTTCACCGTCGAGGCATATAACGAGGAAGGCACCAAGATTGGTGAGGGCCTGCACGAACGCGCGGTGATCGATATCAGCCGTTTTTCCGAGTCCTGATCTTCATCCCCTCCCGAGAGGAGATTGGGGAGGGGGTGTTGCGCCTTGCATCTCTAGTCCTCTCCCTATCGGACCTGGGAGCCGACCCGTACTCGTTTCTCCGGTCGTAAGACAATGACCTGCTCGCCGTCCGAGGCGGCCAGGAGCATGCCCTGGCTTTCGACCCCGCGCAGTTTTGCCGGCTGAAGATTGGCGACCACCACAAGCTGCCGACCGACGAGTTCCTCCGGGCTGTAATGTGCCCGGATACCCGCCACGAGTTGGCGTTCGGTCTCTTCGCCAATATCGACCGTGAGGACCAGCAGGCGGTCGGCATTCGGGTGGGGTTTTGCCGACGTGACCGTTCCCACCCGTAACTCCATTTTGCTGAACTCTTCAATCGTGACCATACAACTCTGCTCCTTTTTGAAATGCGTGTCACTATAGCTGGGTCAGAAGAAAGAGCAACGAGGGAACCCACCCCGCCCCTTCGACTCGGCTCAGGACAGGCCTCCCGAGAGGGGATAGGAGCGTGTTGGCATTTTGACTTTTCCACGGGAGACAGCCATAATTCAGGGGTTACGCGACGAGAAGGAAACGCTGGAGTGGTACAGCTCACGTCCGAGACACACGCAGCCCTGAGTCAGCACGCGCGGGAGACTTTCCCGGAGGAGTGCTGTGGAGCCGTTATGCGGGTTAAAGGGCGGGAGGAAGTCCGCCGCATTGCCAATATCCAAAACGCCATGCACGCCAAGGACCCGCACACCTATCCGCGGGATGCCACGATTGCGTATCTCATGGAGCCAAAAGAACTGCTGGCCATACTCAAAGCGGTTGATGCCGGGGCCGAGCTGACGGCATTCTATCATTCCCATCCCAACCACGACGCCTATTTTTCCGATGAGGATAAAGCCCAAGCCCTGTTTGGTGATGAACCCTCCTACCCGGATGCCTTGTATCTGGTGATCTCCATCTATGAGCGTGAGATCAGAACCATCAAGGCGTATGGGTGGGATGACACTAGCAAGGATTTTGTTGAAACCGAGTGTCAGGTCTTGGGAGACGAGGAATTATGACCGAGTATGAAACGGCAAGCCTGACGCTCCAAGGGTATGCCTTGATTGCTCAAGTGCTGATTGGTGCGATACAGTGCGTCCTGATCGCCGGCGGGTTGGGGCTCATGAGAAAGGCGGCAATAACCCGGGACGGTCAACACCAAGAAGCAAAAGACCAGCATCAAGAAACGATGGAAGTTTTGCACCAGCAAAGGGAAGTTTTGCACCAGCAAGGGGAAGCCTTGCGCGCCTTGATAGAGCGGACAGCCCCACCAGCCTGACTGTCTGTCAGTCCGTAAACCTCTACGAGCGGCAAGGCGTGTCACGGGGCAAATAAGGAGAGGCAAGCATGATAAAAAAACAGGTGAAACGCGGGCTGTGTGCCTTAGTCGCGGCGGGCGGGATGCTGGGTCTTGTGAGTTCGGCTGTCTGGGCGAACGATTTACCCAAGGCGGGCACGTGGTCGCTCGGGATGCAGTCCGGCTATACCATCAGCGCGGATTCCGGGTCACGGAAAATTGAAAAAGTCCCGGTGCATCTCCGCATTGGCTATACGGCCTTTCAGGGCTCCAAATGGTTTCTGCCCAAAGGCGCGCTCGAAATCGCCACCGAGCCGTTTGGCTCCATAATAACCCAAAAATCTCGGGGCCGGGGGCTTGAGCGCCACAAAGGCTCTTTTGAAGTCGGCCTGATGCTGCCGGTGTTGACCTATCACTTTGATCTCGGCATCCCGTTCTACCCCTATATCGAGGGCGGCCTGGGCGTCATGTATCACAACCTTCAGGGCTATGATCTCGGAGGCGGATTGAATTTTGCCGAAATGGTAGGCGGTGGCGGCACCTATTTTATTGACGACAATCTGGCCATTAATTTTGGCTATCGCTTCCGACACGCCTCGAACGCCAGCCTGTATGACGAAAACCGCGGCTTGAATACGCACACCTTTACCGCAGGATTTTCGTATCTGCTGCCGGCCCAATAATGGCCGGCGTCGATGGGTTCGGAAAGAAGCGCGTGATGGCAGAGCGAAAGAAAAAAGCGTCCAGGGAAAACGAGTGGTGGGTGGAGGAGCAAAAAAGCCGTGAGCGGGCCAAGCAGTCCGAACGGCAAGCTCCGGCCGGAGCCTCGTTTTTCAAGACTGTCGAAGATTACGACCAGGTCCAGGCCGAAAAGAATCTGACTGACCTGAACGCGCAACTGTTAGCCCAGGCCGCCCCCGCTCCGGGTGCGTGGGGCTATGTGGCCCTGCTCGAAAAAAAGTCTTCCCAACGTGAAATCGACAAGATCAAACGCGCCATGCCGCTCCCGTCCAGTCTGCGCGGTGCCATTATAGACTCCGGTCTGTCGTTGCGCGCCATCGTGACCGATACTCAGGAACTGGGGCTTCTGATGGAGTTCAATTTTATTCAGGAGGCCTCGTTCGATTGCTGGATCCGCAACGAGTGGGTGAGCGAACAAGTCTTTCGGGGAAAGAACGAACTGCTCAAGCGTTCCGAACGACTCCTCAAGCGCTATCTGCGCCGCGCGACGCAGGCCGGCGAGGAGTTCTTTGACGCTCCGAGTCCGAGTGGAGCCTTGCCACCGGCGCGGACCGAGTGGTAAGCGCCGGGGCTGACTCGCCGTACTCCCTAAGGAACGTATGATGCAAATACCGTGCGGTGTCGCAAGTCGAAAACGGGGTCGGGGTGTGCCGGAGTCGGCGGAACCCACCCCGCCGCTACGCGGCACCCCTCCCGAGAGGGGATAAAAAAGCTCCCCTCCCTGGAGGGGTGGCCCGAAGGGCCGGGGTGGGTTGCCCCCTGCCAGCGGTCACTTCATATGCACATAGAAGGAGGAAATCATGCCGAGTACTGCATCCCGTCTGCGCGCCATGCTCAACGGCCCCGAGATGGTCGTTGCGCCGTTCATCTTTGACGCGTTTCAGGCCAAGATTGCCCAGGACGTTGGGTTTGAGGCCGTGTATATGACCGGGTTCGGGACAGCAGCCTCGCGCGGCTTCCCGGATGTGGGGCTGCTGACCATGGCCGAGATGGTCGAGAATGTACGCGCCATTGCGAACGCCATTGATATTCCCCTGGTCTGCGATGCGGACACCGGCTATGGCAACCCGGTGAATGTCTACCGGACCGTCCGCGAATATGAAGCGGCCGGAGCGGCGGCGCTGCACATGGAAGACCAGGTGTGGCCCAAGCGGTGTGGGTTTTTATCCGGGAAGCAGGTCATTCCCATGGCCGACATGGTCCCGAAAGTCAAAGCCGCGTGCGATGCCCGCCGCAGTCCGGACTTCGTGATTATTGCCCGCACCGACGCCCTGGCGGTCAATGGCTGGGACGATGTCATCCAGCGTGCCAGGGCGTATAGAGAAGCCGGCGCCGATCTCATCTTTGTGGATGGAATTAAAACACACGATGATATCAAGCGTTACGTCCAGGAACTTGGCGACCTGCCGCTCCTGTATAACGGGCAACTGCTGCCCGTCCAGGAACTCGCTCAATACGGCTTCAAGCTGACGATTTATTCCGCCACCCTGATGGCCGCCTACATCCGCATGCGCGACGCTATGCAGGAACTCAAAACAACGGGCAGTATTGCGCAGGATGCAGGCTGGGCGTCGTTTGAAGAGCTGACGGCCCTGCTCGGCGTGCCGGAAGCCATGGAGCTGGGGAAAAGGTACGAGCAGTAGCAGATAATCCCCTCCAGGGAGGGGATAGAAATATGCCTTTGTCTAGCCCACCCGCTGAAAGCCGAACAGCGACAGACGCCGGTGGGTCCTGCCGGCGGGTTTTGCCTTGGAAACTACTTGCTTGAGGGATGTCGAAAAATTCTCCAGGTCCACGCGCTTCCGCTCCTCAAACTCCTCCAGCTCACGCTGCCGTTTTGCTTGAAACGCCTCAAAGTCGCTGACCCACTGCGCATGGAAGCTGTCCAGGGCTGTGGCGACATCCTTGAACATGGAGGAGTTGACCACGAGCGAGCCGCCACAGTGAGTACAGTAGAAGACGATGCCAATCCGAAAATGCCGAAACGGTGCGCTGTATTCTCCGTCGCAGCGATGGCAGTTAATCGGCACTTCCCATTCGTCTACGCTCGGAATGGAGAGGGCGACAGAGTCTGCCACCGGGGCCGGTGCAGGGGCAGCGGCCGGGGCGGGCTGTGGGGCCGGCGCAGCCGCCGGTGCAGCAGGTTCCGCAGCCGGGGCCGCTTCCGCCGCGGGGGCCTCAGCCGGGGCGGAAGCGCCCCCTTCGCCTTTGAAACGCGAGGGGAAATCCTCCCCAAACGTCTCCTCGGGATGCAGCTCCTTGGCCCGCGCCAGTAACACCTCTTCCGTCTCGACAATGTCCGGGTTCGGAATACAACAGTCGACCGGACACACGGCCGCACACGCCTCCTGATCGAAAAACCCCACGCACTCCGTGCATTTGTCCGGCACGATATAGAAAATGTCCTCATCAATGGCGGGATTGATGGCCCCGTTCAATTCCCATTCCACCCCCCCCTGATAGATGGCGGTGTTGGGACACTCGGGTTCACACGCCCCGCAGTTAATGCAGTCCTCGGTGATGATTGTCGCCATTGCCGGTCACTCCCTTGCCCGTCCGCTCTTGCCAGTGTCGGTTTCAGTAGGGGTAACGACCAGTCCGGCGGCTGTCAATAACCCTGATTTTATCCCCTCTCGGGAGGGGTGCCGTACTAGCGGCGGGGTGGGTTCCTTTTCGCATCATCCCTCCAAGGAAGGGAAGTGGTACTTTCCAAATTGCTATGCCCCGTCCTGCCTTGCAAACCGGGAAGACACAACGGATAATGTCACTCACGGTTTGAACCTCGAATAATCCAAAAACAGACTGCACCGCTGTCATGAATCCCGCCTTTGTTCCCCGTCTGATAAACGGGCCGTTTGGCGACCCCGGATTGTATATTCAACTGCGCTGGGAAGGCCGGGCTGTTCTGTTCGATCTCGGTCAGAACGACAGCTTCCCCGCCGGAGACCTGTGCCGGGTCAGTCATGTGTGTGTCTCGCACTGCCATATGGATCACTTCATCGGGTTCGACCGACTGCTGCGTGTGTTTCTGGGGCGGGATCAGACCCTGTGGCTCTGTGGTCCGCCCGGTATCCTGGACTGTGTTGAGGGCAAACTGCGCGGCTATACCTGGAATCTGGTGGACGGCTATGGCTTCTCGCTTGAGGTAGCGGAGGTCTGGCCGGATTCGATCCGGCGGGCCGTCTTTCAGGCGGCAAGCGGTTTCCGGCGCGAGCCGCTGCCGGCGCAGCCCTTCCACGGCCTGGTGGTGGATGAGCCGGCATTCTGCATTCGCGCGGCCCATCTGGACCATCGCATCTATTCCATGGCGTTTGCATTTGAAGAGAAGAGCCATCTGAATGTGGATAGCGCCTACCTGGCGCGGCTTGGTGTCCCCCCCGGTCCGTGGCTGTCCGCGCTTAAAAACGCCCTGCGCAAGGGAGAGCCGGATGTGGTCACTGCCACATGGAAAGAAAACGGCCATAACCGCTCCCAGGATTTCAGCCTGGGAGCGGTACGGGGCTCGCTGGTCAAGGAAACACACGGTCAGAAATTTGCCTATGTGGTGGACACGCTCTTCAGCCCGGAGAATGAGGAACGCATCACGGCCCTGGCCCAGGGCGCGGATGTTTTTTTCTGTGAATCTCCGTTTCTGGATGCCGACGAAGACCAGGCCACCAAGCGTTATCATCTCACCGCAAAACAGGCCGGCCTCCTCGGTCGCTCCGCTCACGCGCGGGAGCTGCGGGTCTTCCATTTTTCTCCGCGCTACGCCGGGCGGGCCGAGGAATTATACCGCGAGGCCCAGGCGTCTTTTTGTGGCGAGCAGAGAGAAGCCGGTGCGCTGACACCGGCGGGAAAGTGACCCTACCGTATGCCTCTCGTTATTTCTGAGCCGGTTCAACGTTTCATCAATAATCACGTGGTTGCCCGCCTGGCGACCGCCGATGTCGCGGGCCAGCCGCATGTGATTCCATTCTGCTATGCGTTTGATGGCGCGCATGTCTACTTTGTGGTGGACCAAAAGCCCAAGCGCCAGACGGGCAAACCCCTCAAACGTATTCGCAATATGCTGGAGAACCCGCAGGCGGCCATCGTGATTGACGACTATGCCGACGACTGGACCCAGCTTGCCTATGTTTTGATAACCGGCACGACCGCGCTGGTGGATGATGAAACCGAATACGCCCGGATGCTGGCCCTGCTGCGCGAACGCTACCCCCAGTATCGAGCCATGGACCTTACGTTCGCCAATAACGCCATGGTCCGCATCTCGCCAACCAAGGTGCACGCCTGGGGGAAAATCGAATCGTAGGGCGCGCAGGGCGCACCACCTGCTCCTACAAACGCTTCAGCACCTCCTGCATGATCGACACGGCGCGATCAATCTCTTCCGAAGAAATAACGAGCGGCGGGGCCAGGCGGACAACCGTGTCTTCGTGCAGGGTCCAGCCCAGGACGAGACCTTGGGCAAAGCAGCCCTGGACAAACTGCTGCGTCAGTTGTGGGCTGGTGAAGTCCAGGCCGATCAGTAATCCGCGTCCCCGCACGGCAGTACACCGACCGGTCTCGACCAGGGTTTCAAGTCGGTGGCAGAACTCTTCTCCTCTGGCCTGAGCCCGCTGGACGAGGCCGTCCTGAAGCAGCACGTCGAGGGCGGCCAGCCCCGCGGCACAGCACACCGGATGCCCGCCAAAGGTCGTGACATGGGCGAGGGCCGGGTCGTGCGACAGGGTCGCCATAATCTGCGGGATACTGATAAACGCTCCGAGGGGCATACCGCCGCCCAGGGCTTTGGCAACCACCAGGATGTCGGGTGTCACCTGCCAGTGCTCGCTGGCGAACAGCCTGCCGGTCCGCCCGAAGCCGGTAATCACCTCATCAAAAATAAGCAGGGCGCCGACCTCGGAGCAGCGTTGTCGGAGTGCCGCCAGATAGTCGTCGTCCGGGATACGGACGCCGCCCTCGCCCTGGATGGGTTCGATAATGACGGCGGCCACAGTCTCGTCGATGGCCTGCAAGGACGGGCGATCATTAAAGGGCAGAAAGGTCGTGCTTGGCAGCAGAGGTTCAAACGGGTCGCGATAGACCGGATTGCCCCCGACCGACACGGACCCGAACGTGTCGCCGTGAAAGCTGCCGACAAAACTGACAAAACCGGACCGCCCGGTATACTTCCGGGCCGTCTTGAGCGCGCCCTCGACAGCCTCTGTGCCACTATTGGTGAAGTAGGTCACCGACAGCTCGCCGGGAGTCAGTTCGGCCAGCCGCCGCGCCAGATCAACCTGGGGCTGCTGGATGTACTCACCGTAGACCATGGCGTGCAGATATTGCTCTGCCTGGGCCTGAACGGCCTGCACTACAGCCGGATGGGTATGGCCGATACCGGTCACGCCAATGCCGGACAGTAGGTCGAGATATTCCCTGCCGCTGGTGTCTACCACTACGCAGCCGTGCGAGTGTGCGACTTCCACGCCCATAGGCGCGGGCGAGGTCTGACTCACGTAGCGCAGAAAATCGTCACGAAGAGAAGCCATAGCCGGCAGCATACGTGAGGGAGGTTCGCTCAGCAAGAAATGGCCTCTTGACCCTGACCGACAAATTGGTAGCGTGCGCCCTGGACATATCAAGGAGGGCAAGGAGGGAATGATGGCCGGGAAGAAAGTCTTAGTTGCGGGAGCATCCGGCCTGGTCGGGTTTGCGGCCGTGCGCCATTTTGCCAGCCTGGACGAGTGGGATGTTGTGGGCGTGTCACGCCGGATTCCCGACGGTCTTGAGGACGCCACGCTTCTATCCGTTGACCTGCAGGACCAGGCCCGTTGCACCGAGGTCTTCAGCCAGATGCACGATGTGACCCATGTGGTTTATACTGCGCTGTACGAAAAGCCCGGTGTGGTCCAGGGCTGGCGTGAGCGGGATCAGATGGAAACGAATCTGAGGATGCTGGAGAATCTGTTTGAGCCGCTCAAGGGCGCGGCGACTCAGCTCCAGCACGTGTCGCTATTGCAGGGCACCAAAGCCTACGGCGCGCATATCGAACCGTTTCCCGCACCGGCGCGGGAGCGCTGGCCGCGCCATCAGCACGAGAATTTTTATTTTCTGCAAGAGGACTATTTGCGCGAACAGCAGCAGGGCAAGGACTGGTCCTGGTCAATCTTCCGGCCCCAGCTCATTTTTGGTGAAGCGCTCAAGGGCAACCTTAACGTACTGCCTGCCATTTGCGTCTACGCCGCACTCCGCAAAGAAGCCGGTCTGCCGCTCTCGTTTCCCGGCGGCCCGCCCTACGTCTTCGAAGCGGTGGATGCCGACCTGCTGGCGCGCTCCTTGGCCTGGGCCGCCACCAGCCCGAATGCGCGCAACGAGACGTTTAACAGTACCAACGGCGATGTGTTTGTGTGGCAAAATGTCTGGCCGACGATTGCCGATGCCCTGGGCATGGAAGTCGGTCCGCCCGAGCCGATGTGTTTGACGGAGGAGATGCCCAAGCACGCTGCCGAATGGGCCGCGATTGTTGACAAGTATCAGCTCAAGGCTCCGCGAAACATGCTGGACTTTGTAGGCGGATCGTTCGAGTTGACCGACCTGTCTTTTGCCTATGGCGCCTCAGAGCCGCCCCCGCCCATCGTCGTCAGTACGATCAAGATTCGGCAGGCCGGTTTCCACGAATGCATGGACACGGAGGATATGTTTCGGAATCTGATTAAACGCTACCAGGATTTGGGCTGGATACCGCCGGTGTAGGGAGATCCAGTATCACTGAGTGTTTTGTTTCCGATCCCCTCCAAGGAGGGGATTTTCTATTCTGTCCCTGTCGTCTGAGCTTCCGCCTCACTCTGTCATGGCTATTTCCGTTGGATGCAAGGATAGATATTCTCGCACTTCTAATTGCATGCGGTCGATTTCGGCTAAAAAGCCAGACGCCGAAGCATGGTAATTTGTCGGATTCGTTTCCACTTGACGTAAACGGGCAAGCTGGTCTTCAAAGCGCACAATCCGCTCCCGAGTAATTTGCAATTCTTGATCGTTTTGTATCATTATGACTCTCCAATAATCTCAACAATGCCTCTTTGTCCACCATCCCGTTTAACTTGCCAATCTTCTAGTGCCTTGTTCTCACCATTAAGGGCAGCCAAGCGTCTGATCCAGAACACGCTCGCGCCAAAATGAGCTTGCGCCACCGCATGGTCAGAGAAAAGGAGATACGCTTCTCCAGCCAGTTGGGATACATCGAAAGAATCTTCCATCAAGAGGAAAACATCCACGTCGTTTGGCTCTTCTTTGGCGGTAACAAACGAACCGAAAACAACAAAGCGCGACACATGTCCAGTAGACAGAGCCAGACGGTGAATTCGTTCCAAGCGGGTTGCGACTATTTGTCTCTGCCGTGAACCAATACCAAAATGCCTCAACGTCTCCAAAAGAGTAACGCGATAAATACCGAGTGGTAGGTCTCCATTCTCAGCGAAGGGGGGTAGGGGCATACACGATGTCTCGTCATCCTAAGATGGATGACAGAAAACATATCATGGCTGTCTCAGCCGAAGAACTCTAGCGAAGGTAGCGTCTTACAGCTCCTCCAGGCGGACACCTCTGTCTGCTCGAATACGGCCGCGGGCGATCTCCTACGCTATAAGGTGAAAAAAGTTGTACCGTCCCTACTGGACTGTTCACTGGCACTTAGTCTTCAGGGGTACTATCAGATTCATCTCCAACGAGAGCTTTCACAAAGGCAGACGCGCTTCGTAGTGTCTTCAAATAAAACTCTTGTGGCTCCATCTTCGAGGTATTGAAACATGCCAAGCGACCACGATTGATGAAGACGAGGGCGCCACGTGTGACCGTTCGTGGTAGCCGACGTACAGCCACAAACTTTAGCGAGACTCCATCCCTATCAGTAGCCTCGAGTACAGCTAGAGTCCTTGACCAAGTTGGATAGCGACCCCTGACTTGGTATGGCCTCCAGGGATTAGTGCCGTACTGGCGCTTGAAATCAGATTTTGGATCGAAGTCTGATGCGGCTATCAATCTAGCTATCAGAGATCGCTCAGCCAAGTCTCTCAGAGTAGGCAGAACGCTCCTGTCGGATGATATAGGCCCGTGGTCAGTACAGGGGTGCTTAGGCCACGGTGGACCCAGTTCGTCAAAGAAAACGCGGCTCCCTAATTCGTTCTGATAATAGAATACTGGCGCGCCACAGACGGGGCAGTTTGCATTGGGATTGACATAGCAGGCGGTAGCACCACGACCGGCTCGGAGTTCCTGAAGTCTGCTGGTATAATAGGGTGGTTGAGTTTGCTGGTAGTAGCCACGGTCCCAATCGGTGCGTTCCACCTCATGGTCTGAAACCCAATACCTATTACCGAGTATACTCGTACGATAGTGTCCCTTTCTAGGGAATCTCGTCATTGCCCTGTATTCCTAACTATAATTAACAAATACTGCTTGCATACACATCTATACTGCTACCACATGGTCCTCACTCTGCTTTCAATCCTGTACGGAGACGTACGAGGATACTTCCCACTCCCCTCCCTCAACCCCAACCCACCGTACCAAATCACCAATCCTCGGGCGTCCGCCATGCCTCCAACTCAGTGGCGGAAGTTGCATGGTCCCGATTGGACACACGCGGCTGACGCCCAACGCTCCTAATGTATCGGCAAGAGTTGCCAGCCGTTCGGAATCCGCTGCTACACCCACGGCTTCGAGATAGGGTCGCCATGCCTCAAGAACCCCGCCAAGCTGTGTAATGTCCGGTAACGGCTTCACCCGGACCGTCCGATATAGAGGCGATTGGACGAAGGTCGGGTCGGCATCGTACACCGCGGTCCAGTCCGTTCCGTTCGGGCTCGCATGCAGGACAATGTCTTTACCGGCCAACGCCTGCCATTCGGCCTCGTCTCTCGCTCTTCGGATGGCGGTACTGACTTCCGGTGGGACCGGACCGCGCGGCAGCTCGGTTTGCCAATGGGCCAGGCCCGTGGCGAGGAAAGCCGCGAACTCTTTTGGGGTGACGGCTCCGCCTTCCTCAATATAGACAAGCTGGGGAGACAGACAGCCCTGCTGGTCGTACAACGCCACGTCATAGGCTGCTTTGTGAGCGATTTCTTCCGCGTCAGCCAGACCTTCTTTGGTCACCAGACCGAAACTCACTTTGTGCCCGTAGCCGACGAACTGTCCGCGCGTTCGTTTCCGGATTGCGGCAAGACTGGTATCCGAGCCGGACGCAACAACCATGTCCGTCCGTCCATACGCCAGGTCTTCAAGCACTGTGTTTCCCCCAGGCCAGGAAACGACGCTGAGACAGGCGCCCAGGTCTGGGTCGATGTCCTGAATCGAACGGGCGAACAGAACGGGCAATAGGGGCTCTGCGGACGAGGTTTTGACCAGGGTAGCGGATTTCACCAGCAGAGAGAAAATGACGCTGTCGAGTCCTGCTCCGGGCACGTTGCCGGCCAGGACGTGCGTAATCAGCGGTGGACCACAGGCGCGCTTTTGTCCTGAGACAGACGGGACAAAACGGTCGAGGACTTCAAGACAGCCCAACTCATCAACGCAGAGTGCTTCTAGCTTGTCCGTTCGATATGCCTGAAAAATGAGGGGCAGTACGTGCCGGATCATGGCCGCAGAGAGGCCGGTCGTTTCCGGGAGACGGGCTTCGGCTTCCTGCCGTTCTTGTGAGTTGGGATCGAGCCAGCGTTGAACGGCCCGGTCTACGCAATCCAGGATGTCCCGGGCCGTTCTGGGGACGAGGTACCGGATACGGTTGGCGAGCAGAGCATCCAGCCTTGCGCTCAGGTCGGTCGGGGAGGGTGACGGCATGGCTGTACCCGTCACTGGGCGGATAAAAACTCGTCCAGGACCAGCGCGCAGCCACGCGCTTCCGAGCCTGGGGTCCGGCCCATAATCTCAAAGCCCTCGCCCGTCAGATAGCCTACATCATCGGTCTGAATCGCCATGACCGACCCGCAGTTGGCCAGGTCAAAGTGACGCAGGATGCCGTGCTCGCCCGGTGGCACTTCTTCCAGGGTTTCGGGATGAACGACCAGCGTGCGCGTCCAGGCCGGGCCGATTTTATATCGCGGTTCGTTGCTCTTCCGAAAGCGGTTGTACAAGACGTGATCGTAAAACTGCGAAGCCATCTCGGTCATGCCGTATTCGTTCACGCAGTAATAGCCGGCGACCTTGAGGTATTTCCAACACGACTGCAGATAGCCCTTGCGCGACAGCGGACGGCCTTTGCCCTTGTTGCCGCCCGTATCCATGATGCGGCTGCTGGAGGGGAGCGCAAAGGTTTTCTGATTGGCGGCGCACCAGTCGAAAAAGGCGACCAGAGCCGAAGTAATCGCCAGGACGCACACCGGCTCGCTCGTTTCCTGGGCGTGGGTGAGTGCCGTGACAAAGGCGTCCAGATGAATGCCGTCCGCATCGATAAAATAACGGCTATCAGGAGTTCCCAGGTCACGCATGACCCATTCGGCCATCTGGGTCAGCGAGGAGTGCGGCTGGGTCTCAGGATCGGGAATCAGGCTCAAGACCCGAAGCGGACGTTTTTCGGGCAGCACGCACTGCGAAAAGTGGGCCAGCGCCGAGGCGTGGTATAACTGAAGATCGGGGACCAGGTGCCGTCCGCGCTTCTCCTGTCCCCGCGTAGTGCCGCTGGTTAAAAAAATCTTTTCCGGGGGGCCGCAGGTCAGATCAAGCTCTTTGAAGGCAACAGTGGGGACGGCGGGAATAGCTTTCCAGGTTCGGACGGTCTCTGGGGTCTTGTCTCTAGCCAGACAGAAACGCTGATACGGAAGATTATGCTCAAATTGATAGGTGAAGACGGCCAGGGCCAGAGCCCCGAAGTCCTTCCCGTCAGGCGCGGCAACGAAATCCAGAACGCGAGCGTCTATTGAGTTTCCTGGGGTATTCACGGGGAAAAGAGCATAGGAAGTCGCAAAAACCCTGTCAACGAGAGGGGGATATGGGGTTGGAGCTGTTCCTGAAATCCGCTAGGCTGTCCGCACCAAGGAGAACGGCCATGCCATCCATCGAAGCACTCTACGATGAAGCCTACGATTTCCTGTGTGACGGTGAGACCGATCAAGCCATTGCCTCCTATAAGGCGATTCTGGAGATTGATCCGAACTATGTCGAAGCCGTGCATGACCTGGCCCACGCCTACGCCGATAATGAACAGCTCGATGAAGCCATTGAAATGGCAAAAAAGTTGACCGAGTTGAGCCCCGATGACGAGATGAGCTACACGGTTTTATCCCGCCTGTACCAGCAGAAAGGCATGGTCCCGGAGGCCGAAGCCGTGGCGGCCAAGGCGCGCATGCTCGATTGGAAACGACAATTACAGGAGCAGAAAGAGTAAGCGCGTCAGAAGAGAACACCGAGCACGATGAGAACGAGCGGGGATTGCGAGCTGCCATGCCAGAGCGTAGCGATGAAGAAATGGTCTTGCGGCTGATCAAGCAGACCAAGCTGCTGATCGCCACCAACGATGAAATTCCGATTGAGACCAAGCTGCAATCGCAAGGCATGCTGAAAGAATTTGAGGCGCATTTCAGGCATCCTCAAGACGAACAGGACCCGGATGCCGTCCGCGGCCAGTATAACGATCTGTATATTGAACTGAGCGAATATGCCGACCTCGAAGCCCTCCTGCTCGCCATGCGGAATTTCAGTCCATATATCGATTAACCTCAACTTCGGACAGTTTGTGTAGGGGCAACCCCCTGTGGTTGCCTTTTTGCGTGCTGTGCGACTGAAACGAAAGACAAGGAGAAATCATTTATGCCGCATATCGAATCAAACGGTATTGAGTTGTACTACGAAGAACAGGGCCAGGGCGAACCCTTGCTCCTTATCATGGGCTTCACCGTCAGCTCGATCGGCTGGCACTGGAATATGGACGGCTTTGCACAGACCTTCAGGACGATTGCCTTTGACAACCGGGGGGTGGGTCAAAGCGAGAAGCCGGATGCTCCGTACTCCATGACGATGTTTGCCGATGATACCGCCGGGCTGCTGGACCATCTGGAGATCGAGCAGGCCAATGTTTTCGGCATCTCGATGGGCGGCATGATTGCCCAGGAGTTTGCCCTGCGTCATCCGCAGCGGGTCAAAAGTCTGATCCTGGGCTGCACCAACTGCGGCGGAGAAAAAACGCTGTTGTCGCAAGACCCTGAAGTGCTGGACATGCTGAACAATATTGCCGACTTCGACGTGGAACAAGCGGCCTTAGCCATGACCAAGGTCGCCGTCACGCCGTGGTTTATACAAAAGCATATGAGCACCCTGCTCGAACTCAACCAACTCTCCAGCCGACACCCGACACCCAAGCACGGTATGATCAACCAGATGGCCGCGATTCAGGGGCATGATACATATGAAAGGCTGCCGGATATCAGCATGCCAACGCTGGTGGTGACCGGCAAAGAGGACGGCCTGGTTCCGCCGGAGAACTCCGTTACCCTGGCCCAGCGGATTCCCAACGCCGACCTGGCTATTCTGTCCAATGCCAGCCATCTGTTTAATATCGAGTTAGCCCAGACCACGGTTGATGTGGTGACGGAATTTATTCAGCGTCAGCACGCCTGGCAGTAGTCGGTCTTGCTCACAACTGCTGCCTGACAAAGAAGAGGGGCGTCCGGTCAGACGCCCCTCCTATGACGGCAAGGTATAAATGGCTCAGAAGACGCCCGGCAGGCGTATCAGTTTGCCGCCGCGGCCGGCGCACTCGCCCTGAGCGTTTTCAACTCGGCGTTAATCTCTCTGTTCTCGGCCTGGCAATAATCCAGCGCTTCGGCGGTGGCCCGCTCGCGGCCAATCAGGCCGTCCAGGCGTTGCTTGGAATCTTTCAACTCGCGTACCTGTTCGTTGAGTGAGGCATTGTCGGCTCGCAGGGTGTTGACGGCACCCGGCAGAATGCTGGTGAGAAACCCGCTGGTCAGATCCAGCCGCTCAAGCGCCATACCCGATATGATCAGAGAGAGCCATAAGACGCCTACGCCAATATAGCTCCAGGTTGCTTTTTTTAATTCCTCTTCGGCGGATAGTTGTTCCTCTGCCATTCATGTCCTCCTGAAAAATTTGCGACACCCTAACAGAAAAGCGGCAGTAAAAAAAGTTGGGTTGGCCTTATGCCGAGTGTGACTTCTCAACTCGTGAGAGATACTCGGTCAGCGCGTCTGTCGTGCTGGGAAACGCCAGTTCCGACCAGGGGATATCGACCGGGGCAAAGAGCTTGACCGCCAGCGTTTCGTCCAGGGCCTGGGGCTCGCCGGCCAGCACGGTTGCCGGATACACCAGCACCACGACCGGATAGCCGGGGTAGGAGTAGGCATTAAGAAGATGGCCCACTTCCACGGTGAGACCGGTCTCTTCCCTGGTCTCGCGAATAGCCGCGTCTTCGACGCGCTCGCCTCGATCCAGAAAGCCGCCGGGAAAGACCCATTTGCCATAGCCGGGTTCAATCCCGCGTTGCAGCAGGAGAATCTTGCCCTGTATGACTGGAATGGTGCAGGCCGCGACTTTGGGATCGTCATAGAAGATGAACGTACAACTCCCGCAGACCAGCCGTTTGGGTTCGTTGGGCTTGAGCAGTTGGCGGCTTAACGTCCCGCCACACTTCGGGCAGAATCGAAAATGCGGACCGTGGTGATCGTGATGATGCTGGTGCTGAGTGTGACCCTCGGCCATACAGCGACCTCCTCTTGGGGCGCAAAAGAGTAAACGTCCCCTCCATCAATCAGACAGAGCTGGGGACGTTTACTCTTTTCTATCACGCGGACTTGGGTGAAAAAACAGCGCGAGAGAAGAGCGGCGGAATGACGACCTGGCAAACCTTTCTCTTTGCTATCAGCCTCGGACTCGGGGCCGGCATCACACCCGGCCCGCTGTCCAGTCTGGTGATTCATGAGAGCTTGCGCAACGGCTGGAAGAGCGGGACGTGTGTGGCCCTGGCTCCGCCGGTTGCGGACGTGCTGATCGTCGGCCTCGTGCTCATGGTGCTGAGTCAACTCCCGCCTGCGAGCTTTTCGGTCCTCAGCCTTATTGGTGGGTGCTACGTATGCTTCCTCGGGGGAGAGACCCTGCGGACACTGGCACCCATGAGGATGGCGGAGGAAGGAGCGGGGAGCGTGTGGCTGAGTTTCCGTAAAGGTCTGCTGGTCAACCTGCTGAATCCCCATCCGTATATCTTTTGGCTGACGGTTGGGGGGCCGCTCGTCACGGACAATGCTCGCCATGATGCCTGGCTCCCGATTGCTGCCTTCCTGTTCGGCTTCTACGGCTGTCTGGTCGGGTCAAAGGTCCTGATTGCCGTGCTTGTTCATGGCGGACGGGCGCGTCTGCAAGGGACGGGCTATCGGATAGCCCTGCGATTGAGCGGAATCGCTCTCCTCCTGTTCGGTCTGTTGCTGATATGGGACGGTGCGTCCACGCTCATCGGCTGAGCGCGCCGCGGCCGGACCTATTTCTTCGTTTCTCCAATCTGCTGCGCCAGTTGAAAAATAGACAGCGGCGCGCAGCCCTCGGCTTTATTGTTCACAATCACATAGCTTGGCTGCCGTCGGACACTACTGGCGAGACACAGTTCGGCAATGGCCGCGCGCGATGTGGGGTCTGCGTCGACAATCTGGTTAAACGGTGCGTATTTTTGTTTTGCGGCCTGGTAGCTCAGATGGCGCGCCTGCATCCAGCGGACGACAACCGCCCGGCCCCGTTCCGGTTGAACCAGGGCGGCCTGCTCGCGAACCGGCGGCATGCTGGGATGGCCATTCAGGCAGTGACACGCGCCGACCACGGACAGGGCATCGACATACTCGGGGGTAAAGAGTGTGGAGTTCCGAAGCTCGACCGCGTAGAGCGGGCCACGCGGTAGGCTATCCAAAAACTGATATAGCCGTTCGACAAAAGAGCCCGGCCCGGCGAGGCTGGTATAATCTTGGGGAGAGAATTGGAAGAGCAGGGGGCCGGCTTTGTCTTTGAGCCCGTCCGTGAACGGCCCGACGACTTCCTGGGTCGCGTAGTGGGGGTCGAGAAACAGGCTGTTGGGCTGCCCGCGCCGCGTGCCATACCGGGGATGATCGCCAAAGCCGGCCAGCGTGCAGTATTCATGCGCCTTGACCAGAAAGCGAAAGGTCTCCGGCACCTGCGCGGCGTAGTCGGCGAATTGGGCCACGGTCATTGGCCGATAATACGTCCGGTCAGCCCCGACGGTCCGTAAGAGCGGGTGCTGGGAATACAACGGCAAACCCTCGCGTGACAGTTGAGCCTGTGGGGCCGGACGGTCATAGATCAAACCTTCCCACCCAGGGAAAGACCAGGAAGAAGTCCCGAGCCGAATCGTTTCCGGCAGGGAGCCGGCCAGCGCCTCCACATCCGGCGAGAGAGGGGCGGGATTGACCTGCTGTGTGCGTTTGTCTGGGACCTCGGAAGAAGAGGGCGGGGCGAATAAATGCAGTTGAGCCTCTTCCGCCGGTCGTTTTCCCGCTCCGGCCATGGGGACCTATGATAGCAGGTGAGGCGTGGGAGGTAACGAACGGCTCCTTTTTCCTCCCGCCTTTGTGATGTCCATTCAAAGCCTTTTGTTATGTATGGCTGATATTGTCATTTCTTAGAAATCCAGATGTATTACCGGATATATGTCAAGCCAAACGACACGTAAAAAGGCGGTGCAAGCCTATCGTCAACGCTTGAAAGAACGAGGCTGGGTGCGCCTTGAAGTGCAAACGTCAAAAGAGGATGCGTCCTTGATTCGTCACCTCACTCAGGCATTGCGGAGGGACCCAACTCGCGCAGCCCAGCTTCGCCGGCATCTGCACCACCTTATCGATCCTGCACCACACGCTGACTTGAAGGCACTCCTCGCTTCCGCCCCACTCGACGGCATTGACCTGTCCCGTCACCGCGACGTGGGCCGTGAGGTAGACTTCTGAACTACCTGATCGACACCAACATTATCTCTGACAACACCGGCCTTACGTCCGGGCCGTCATGCCGCCATCAACCATATACACACCACCGCTACAGTAAGAGCTTTCGTCGCTGGCCAGAAAGAGCATGATCCGCGCGACCTCTACGGGGTCGGCGTAGCGTTGCAGGGGGACCATAGCTGACACCATCTCCTTGGCCCGACCCGGATCGTCGGGCTCAAAGCCCTTTTCCAGAGAACGCATCATCCGGGTATCCACCGGAGCCGGATTGACCGTATTGACCCGAATCTTCCTGTCCGCCATTTCCAGGGCTGCGGTGCGCATCAGCCCGATCACGGCGTGTTTACTGGCAATATAGGCCGATACCCCGGCTGCACCGCGCACGCCGGCGACCGAAGAGGTGATGACGATGCTGCCGCCGCCCCGCCTGGCAATCTCCGGCGCGGCGTACTTGAGCCCTAACCACACGCCGCGCACATTGACGGCCATGACCTGATCAAACGTGTCGATCGCATAGTCGGTAATCGGTTTGACCTCGCCTTCAATACCGGCGTTGGCAAGCAGGATATCGACCCCGCCGAACTGCTCGACCGCGGCCTGGATATAGCGCCGAGTATGGTCGGGCTGGGTGACATCGGCGGCGCAATAGTGCACCGCATCGCTCCCAATGGTCTGGACGGCTTCTTTGAGCGCGTCCTCGTGCAAATCAACCAACAGGACTTTTGCGCCTTCCTGGGCAAACAGCCTGCCGGCCTGGAGACCGATGCCGCCCGCGCCTCCGGTGATGATGGCAACTTTATTGTCTAAACGTCCCATGCGGTTCCTCCTGCTGTCTCTTTTTTAGTGCGCCCTGTCTTATGTGGTTTCGTGCGCCTTGGCAAGGGAAAGGCGGATGCGTTCCAGCGTGAGATATTCGACGCCCCGCGCCCACCATCGTGTAGCGTTTAGGGGAGGGGGTAGCAGGTTTCAATATTTTCGCTAACCTGAAGAATCATAGGTACTGGCCTAAGTAGGCCGTTCCCTTTCAAACTAGACTGTTCAGAGAAAAATCATGCCAAACTAGGCAGTGAGACGTGAAACTAGGCCAGTACCGGACCCTGCAAAGTCCCCCATGTCTTAGATATGAACGCGTGGGTTAGACAGTATATCTCCGTATACTAGAGCGGTTTACGATGTGTTGTAGCCGACCCGGTCCGCTGGCGTCATGCCGGACATGATCCGGCATCCAGAAACCGGGGGTCGGGGGCCTGGATTCCTGTTTGCACAGGAACGCCGGACGGCTACACAGAACCGGAATTTGCTCTAGCGACCGTGACATTTCTTGTATTTTTTTCCCGAGCCGCAAGGGCATGGCTCATTACGACCGACCTTTGGTACGCTCGTCTTCACTGTGCTGTTGCCAGAAACTAGTTTTCCCTCCATGAGAGACTTCCGTAGGTCCGTGAAGACTGGGGGGGACCGCTTCGGCTCTACCGGTGGTCCAGCTTGGTGATAATATCGATAGATATCATCAAAAACATCGGAGTAAGATGGATTTAAAGAGATGTGGTCTGCTTCTGTTTGTAATAGCTGTTTGAGGCTACCATGCTTGATATAGTATCCAGTAAATACCAATTCATCATCAGAGAATACTTGCCCGTGTAGTCGAATACGGTACTGGAGGTATTCTACAAGTTCCTCCGCTCCCCAGCTAAAATGATTCCATGCTTCCCCGAGCGATTCTAAATCAAGTACGTTAACAGCCCAAGGATATGGTTCTTCGTTTTTCTTCTCAAGCAAAAAGGCCAGATCTGTAGCTAATGGGCCATAGTTGTCACGAGTTACACAGATACAGAACGTCCGGTTTGCGAGTTCAGGGGAAAGCTGAGCAACAATGCTCCCTTTGTCATTATACAAGACTACCGATTCTCCATTTTGGAGCCTACGCCAGAGGCGCATTGCCTGTCCGTAGGCTTTCTGGACCCCTGTATCGGCTCTAAATGCGTCGCGGAGCCGTATAAATGCCTTTTCCGGATCTCTGAAGGGCTCTACGGGAGGGCTCGCCTTAGCCTCGACAATGAGACATAGTTCCTTATCAAGGATTACCAAATCGTGCTCGTACTGTCGGTCTGGAGTCTCGAACACACTTGAATGAAATTCGGTCTGAGGACCTAAAAGGCGGCGAAAATGGATCGCCGCTTCGCTCTCAACAATCTTATCTCGTGCTCTGAAGTAGCTTTCCCGTTTTTCACTTGAGGTCAAAACTTGTTCACCCATCAACAGAACCGCGCTGAACAGGGTATTCATTAACGGGCAGAGAGCCTCTGTATCAGAGAGCCGAATCAGAGGATGCTCGTCCACAACGCTGCGTTCGGTGGGGTAGTCAAGAACGGGTCCTTTACCTCTACCAACAGAAAAAAGTCGCCAGAACCGTTCTCCGGTGTGCGGGAAAGCAATTTTTAAATCAGCGAGTTGAAGCTTGCCCGTCTGGTGTAAGGCATTTGTTAGCTGTTCGAGTGTTTCTCGATAATTAGAAGTGTCCGCCTGCCGCCGAGTTTCTTCCAATGACCAATTTTTTGCTTCGGCCTCGTCAAGAAGTGCATGGCGAGCAATTTCTTCTTTCGCGAAGAGAGTTAATAGGTCATCAAGTCCCTTCTGTAATCTGTTGGCGAGCCATTCGCAGATTTCCAGAGCCTGGGTTGCGTTGATTCCTTGTCTCTGAGCTAACTGTTCATCAAAGGGAGTGAGGTATCTCCGTATACGTTCTGCAATTTGCTCTGTCGATGCCAGGAGCCCGGAATTAAAATAATGGAGGAAGGAGACCATAGCGACCTCCCAAACCTCGCGCCATCCTTTACTCAGCGATCTGATTTCTTGCTTTGAGGGAAAATAAAGTGAGAGATAAGCAGAGAAGGCTTCTTCCAGGAGAGACTCTGCTTTTTTCCAGTCCCCCTCATCGAAATGTCTCGGGACTTCAGGCTCTTCGGACTCAAGCAGGATTCCGAGTAAGAAGGAACATTGCTTTGCTGGAGACTTCAAGCGGGTGTCGTATTCTGGGTTATTGCCTCTCCGTAAATTGAACACGAAGCCCCAGCCTACTACACTTTCGGTTGAGCAGCCGTGGACTATGCTACGGAGTTGCTCAACGGCTTTTGTGATCTGTTGTTGGACACGCTCTTGGGTCGAATTCATTGCTCACCATAGATATACAGGACGTTGCATGTTTATCCAGGTTGTGACGGAACGGCGAGGACTTATTGTCCCTCCATCGAGGCCGCTCCCTCCGACCGCAGCAAAGAAATCATCAACCAGCACAGGGCGGTGAACGCGGCACTGATGAAGACCAAGGGGACAAAGCCGGTTTGATCGTACAGCCAGCCGCCCAGCACCTGAGACCCGCTTCGACCCAGGTTCAGGGCGGACATCAGGAGCGCGAACACCGTTCCCTCAACGCGGGCCGGACAGGAGCGGGCCGCAAGGTCGAGCACGGCCAGATGCGTAATCTGTGAAATCAGGCCGTAGCTGAGAAAGATGATAATCGCGGACCGCGGTCCGGTCAGACCCAGGAAACTGAGCGTTGACAACACGCCGAGCGTCACTGCGATAAAGAGGAGGCGGCGGAGGGAGACGTTCCGAAAAAAGAAAAAGAAGATGACCGCTCCAAGCATGCCGGCCGCGTTGGTCAGCGCGCCGAGGGTACCGATATAGATTTTTGAAAATTGGAGAACGTCGCGCTCATAATACAGAAGCGGCGTGCCGAACAGTGGACTGAAGTTCCACACAAACAGAAAGCCGGCCACGATCCAGACCGCACGCGACCGGGCGGCTGTTCTGAGCGCGTGCGCCGTCTCTCGCAACTGCGCCTGTCCTAATGGCTGCGGCACTTCCCGTACAAAGAAGAGGGTTGCCAGCAAGGTGGCGAGCGGAAAGAATCCACACACGAAAAAAGCGGTGTGCGGAGTCGCATATTCCGAGAGATAGCCGCCACTGAGATGGGCGAGGGTCAAGGCCAGGCCCATGGCTGCCCATTGAATCGATTGAAAACTGCCGGTGAGACCGAGGGGACGGCCGGTCTCCACCATGAGCGCGTCGGCCATGACGTCGGCAAAGGCCAGAGTGAACGAACACGCCATGAGCAGCACCAGGACGGTTGTATATGCCGTCGGCGCAACGGCCAGCGCCAGCCAGCTTCCCAGACCCAAGGCGCTCATCAACAGGAGATAGCCCTTGCGCCGCGAGCCGCCCAAGGGCAGGAAGTCGGACAAGATGCCGTAGACCGGCTTGATGGTCCAGCCCAAGCCAATCATGGCCCAGACAAAGCCGGCCTGAGCGGCACTCAGGTGCAGGTCTTCTTTGAGCAGATATTGAATGGGTTGATAGGGTAGCCCGGTTGAGAGATCGATTGTGCCCTGAACAAAATAGAGCGCGGCGAAGAACAGCGCAGAACGCCGAACCCCTTCACGGCGGAAGGGTTGGATCGCTTGCCGAAATGAAGGGGAGAGAGAGGCGATGTGGGGGTGTCTCCTTACCTAAGGACCGGCGCTTAAGGGTGCCGCGTCAGCGGTGGGGTGGGTTGCCGTCCGCTCACCCGGTGTTGCCTCGCCCGACTGGGGAACAAACACGAGGACAGACCGCAGGCCGCCCGGCGGCTCCTCCGGAGCAGGGAGGCTGGGCCGTTGGGCACAAACCCACCCCGGCCCTTTGGGCCACCCCTCCCAAGAGGGGATTTTCTGCTCCCCTCCTTGGAGGGGTGGCCGCAGGCCGGGGTGGGTTCCTTTTCGCATCACACGGCCCGAGAGGGGATATGGGAAGACTTCACGCGAGACGTTCCGTCCCTCACACCGACGTACTGGGTCGTGCCTTCATGGCATCGTACCAGCGGACGAGGTTGTTCCAGGCCGGGTCGAGCTGAAACGTGCCGCGATGGTGCGCGGTCTCCAGGCCGATAAACAGCATGATGTCGGCAATCGAGAAATTTCCGGCCAGCCAGTCTTTGCCCTCCAGGCCAGCGTTGACCAGCGGGAGGCGATGCATCAGGATTCGGCGCGCCTGGTCGGACACGTCGCCCTTGGACAGCACCATGCGTGAAGCCGTCAAATATACCCCGATCTCACAGCGCCGTTCCCAGGAGCGCACGAGAGCCCGGCTGACGGGGTCGGTGCCGATCAGGGGCGGGTCGGGATAGAGTTCCTCCAGATACTCCATAATCGGCAGCGTTTCGATCAGAACCGTGCCGTCATCGAGCTCCAGGATGGGCACGCCGGCAAACGGATTCTTGGCCAGAAACTCCGGCGTCTTCTGCTCGCCGGCGTACAGGTCGATTTCTTTGATCGGAATATCCAGGTTTTTCTCAGCCAGATAGATGCGGACTTTGCGCGGATTGGGCGCACGTTTTGTGTCGAGATAGAGCAGCATTGAGTCCTCCTTAAAACTGGGTCGATTCTTCTGTTCGAGTGTGAGTAATCCGGACCGTGGGCGTCCAGGTCCGCTGACGTCGGGCAAGACGGCTGTCCGGTGCCTCCTCGTCAAAATTGGTTACGCGTATGGTAAAGTTGGCCGGGTCGATATGCTCGAATGTGTGGACGTTGACTACGGCATAATCACGCTCGGCAATCCGGCTCACCGCAAAGGTGAGCACCCCACAACGGGCACAGACGTAGAAGTCGGCCGTCTCATGGCCAAAGCGATAGGTGGGAACGCGGGCGGTATTCGTGAGCGTTGCGTGGAGTTCCGCTTGGGGATGCGAGGTATAAGTGCCCCGGTGCTTCATGCAGAAGCTGCAACTGCACGCCCGAACCGGAATCTCCGCTGCATCAAGCGGCCACAGAAATTCGTACCGGATCGTCCCGCAGTGGCACCCGCCCTCAATTCGTTGCATGCTGACTCCTTGTCCGTCCCCGGAACGCTTGCTATGCTCAGCCGCCTTGAGCAATACCACAATAATAGAGGAGACGATGGATGGCAGCCACACCCTCTCCCCGCCGTTTTGACGACCGCAATATCCCGTGGCAAGCCCTGGGCGACTTTGAGCACCCTCCTGTCAGTACATATGCGGACGAGCTAACGGAAAAAGAAGGGGAGCGGTGGACGTTCTGATTCCGTGCCCGTCGCAACGGGACCGCAACGCCCTGGCCGGCATGTCTGAGCATAGATTTCATCTGCTCGACGCGCCACTTAATCCGCGTACCCCCTCCCCGGAATTGGACCTGCTCGCGTACACTGACCAGTGCCGCGACTATATCAAGGCCCACTCCATTGATGCCATTTTCTATTCCCGAGACGTGGCCGATATCGTGGCCGCGGTCCTGTGCGAGGAGTTTGGGTTTCCGGGACCAAGCGTGGAGTCCGTCTTTCTCTGCCTCCACAAATACTACGGCCGTCAATATGAACCCCATCCGGTCCGGTGTGACCCCATCGATCTGGCGGACGAGCAGCCGGCGGTCACGCGCTACCCGTGTTATCTCAAACCGCCCTGGCTGAATCTCGGGATTCTCGGTTTTAAGCTCGACTCGGCCGATGACCTCCATCGGGCGCTGGCGGTCGCCCGCCGTGAATATCCCGCCTGGTCACCGCTCTACCTGCCGTTTTTCGAGCGCTATATCGACTGTGCGAAATTTCCCCTGGCCAGTCGAGAGATCATGCTGGTCGAAGACTTTGTGGAGGGACCGCAGGTGACGGTCGAGGGCTGGGTCGCCAATGCCCAGCCGGCGCTCTGGGCGATTACGGATACCAATACCTATCCGGGCACCCGGATTATTGACAACTTCTCGCTACCGTCCCGGCACCCGGCCCATATCCAGGAAATGCTGGCTCAGCAGGCTCTGGAAGCGATTAGCAATATCGGACTGGACAACGGCTTCTTCAATATCGAGTTCTGGTGCCATGACAACGCAGTCACCCTGACGGAGGTCAACGGACGGGCGGCCACCTGTTTTTATAATCTGTATCGTCGCTGTCTCGGAGCGTGTATATACGAAGCCGGCCTGAGGCTGGCCGGCGGGCAGTCACCTCCGCCCCCGCCGCGGCCAACCGATGTCGTGGGCGGACAGTTCAATTTGATCACTTTTGGTGAGGACCTGGCCGAGAATCTGTTTGATTTCAGGCGCGCCCAGGAAGTGGGTGAGCTGACGATCTATGTCGAGCCGGGACAGGAAATTCGTCCGGTGAGCGAGTTTGGGGTGGTGCTGGCCCAAATCGATCTGTTCGGCCCCAGCTATGCGGCGATTCACGCGGAAGCCGAGGCGTTACGCCGCCGGCTGCTGAAACAGCCGGCCCATTCGCCGTGGTAAGTGCCTGAGCCCAAGAGTCTCAGCTATGTGCCGCTTTGTTGCGTATCGTGGAAAGCCGGTCCCGCTCGCCGAGGTCATCAGTGTGCCTGAGCACTCCCTGATAGAGCAGAGTTACCAGCCCAAAGAGATGACCGCCGGAACGGTGAATGTGGATGGGTTTGGGGTCGGCTGGTATAACCGCGCGCTTGACCCCACGCCGTGTATCTACACTAATATCGTCCCGATCTGGAATGATCGCAATCTGCCCGGCTTAAGCCGCCATATTGTTTCGGACTGCATTGTCGCCAACGTCCGCAGCGCCACACCCGGTTTCGGACTCGATCAGAGCAACTGTCAGCCGTTTTCCTACGGCCGTCTGTCGTTCATGCATAATGGCTTTATTGAAAAGTCTCGCGACGGCCTGCTGCGCAAAATACGCGAGGCCCTCCACGATGAGTATTATCGCCTCATTCGAGGCTCGACCGACTCTGAGCACATCTTTGCTCTGCTCCTGAACTTTCTGCACGGTCAGGAGCAGACGCCACAGGCATATGCGACCGCCATTCGGCACACGGTTGCCCAGCTATTGACCTGGACACGCGGTCAGGCGATCCATATGGCGCTGAATCTTGTGCTGTCCGACGGGGTGCATATTGTCGCCCTTCGCTTCGCGAACACCTCGCCAGCACCGTCACTGTATTATGTGTGCAACGGCATGGATTTCTCCGATGGGATGGTTATTGCGTCGGAAAGACTCTCTGCCGATCCGGGCTGGAAGGCGGTCCCGGAGAGCCATATTGTGACCTGCCGGAACGCCACGGGTATTGATCTTATTGCCCTCAACGGCTAGGAGGCGGCATGATTGATATCGTGGACTTCCGGCAGCGGATGGTCGAGGCGCGCGCGTATACGAAGGCGTTGTTCGCGACTATCGATCCGGAAGACTTTTGTCACCAGGCACACGACGAGTTCAGTCCGGTCGGGTGGCATCTTGGCCATATTGGCGTGACCGAAGGCTTCTGGGTTCTGCAGCAGTGCCAGCACGCGGCATCGCTGTCGCCTGAGTATGACGCGGTTTTCTCTCCGCTTGACAATCCGAAGGAGAATCGGGTCAATCTCCCCGCCGCGCATGAGATTTTTGCCTATCTGGATGCAGTCCGCGACCGCGTCTTTGCCTTTCTGGAGCGGGGGGACTGGCCGGACAGCCATCCGTTGCTGGGTGACGGCCGCCTCCTGAATATGCTCCTCCAACATGAGGAACAACACACCGAGACCATCCTGCTGATTCTCAATTTGATTGCGGCCCGGCGCTTCGATGCGGGAGACGGAAGGTCGTTCTCTGCCCAAGCCGTACCGCGCCGGAGTCCTCCTCCACAAGCCGGCCGAACGACCATGGTCCGTATCCCTGCCGGAGCCTATAGCATGGGCAGCGACGATAGCGCGTACACGCTGGACAACGAGCGGCCTGCGCGGCAGGTCAGGCTGGAGGAGTTCTGGATTGACCCAACACCAATCACAAACGCCGATTTCCTGGAGTTCATGGATGCCGGCGGATATCAGAACCCTGCCTGGTGGAGTCAGCAGGGATGGCGTTGGTGTGAGGAGTGGCATATTACCCATCCTCTGCACTGGCGCTCCGGGAATGGCCAGGGGCGTTGGCTGGAGGTCGATCCGTTCGGGGTAGTGCCGTTGGACCCGGCCCGGCCGGTGCGGTGCGTGAGCTGGTATGAGGCCGAGGCGTACGCCCGTTCGGTCGGCAAACGACTGCCGACCGAGGCCGAATGGGAAAAAGCGGCCTGGTGGGATGCCGAACAGCACGCCGCCACTGCGCAATCGGACCTTCTCGCGCCCCGTCTCGGTATGCTTGGCGGGGTTTGGGAGTGGACCCACACCTGGTTCCACCCCTATCCCGGGTTTCAGGCTTTTCCGTACGATGGTTATTCCGTTCCGTATTTTGATCAACACCACCGCGTCTTGCGCGGTGGGTCGTGGGCAACGCGGCGACATGTCCTACGCTCAACGTTCCGGAATTGGTATCATCCCGGAATGCGGGCCGTCTTCGCCGGGTTTCGGTGTGCAAAGGACGCCGTGTCGTAGCGCGGCGAGAGGCGGTGGATTGACCGAGTAAGGCGGTTGTTTTGTATGTCAACAGTGTTTCAAGAGGCTGACCGGCTGTATATTTCTACGGTGGGCACGGTGCGTTCGCAGTTACGAACGGATGTTGCCTTTGGCTTGCGGCAGAGCCAGAAAACCCTGCCGCCCAAGTATTTTTATGATGCCTACGGTTCGCGCCTGTTTGAGGATATCTGCCAGCAACCGGAATACTACCTCACCCGGACCGAAGCGCAGATTCTGCGCACGCATGCTGCGGATATTGTGAGACAGACGGCGGGCGCCTCGTTGGTCGAACTGGGGAGCGGCAGTTCGGTGAAAACCCGTCTCCTGTTTGACGAATATCAACGCCAGGACCACCTCCTGCACTATGTGCCGGTCGATATCAGCGCGTCGATGCTTGAAGAGACCGCACGGGGCTTGCTGGCTGACTACCCAAGCATGTCGATTGAGGCTCTGGTGACCGACTATCTGGACGGACTTAACGCCCTGCCCAATACCCGGCCCCGCCTCGTCCTCTTTTTAGGCAGCAATCTGGGCAATTTCAGTCCGACGGAACAGGCCGAACTGTTTCAGCGTCTGGCGGCAGCCCTCCATCCCGGCGACCAGTTCTTATTGGGGCTCGACCTGCGGAAGTCTGTTGAGGTTTTAGAAGCCGCGTATAATGACGCCGCTGGGGTCACGGCCGATTTCAACCTCAATATCTTGCGGCATATCAACCGCGAGCTCCAGGCGGATTTTCAGCTCGCGCAGTTTTCTCATCTGGCCTTTTATAATCAGGAACTGCATCAAATCGAGATGCACCTCAAGAGCGAGGTCGCCCAGAAAGTGACCATTGCGGCCCTGGACCTGGCCGTCTCGTTCCGAGCGGGTGAGACCATCCATACGGAGATATCCAGAAAATTTGACGCACAAGAAGTGAAAGAGCAACTGGCTGGCTACGGCTTCCGATTCCAGTCGGCATGGACCGATCCGGACAGTCGCTTTCTCCTGAGCCTCTTCCGCCATACGGGCTGAGCGGACAGCACGAAAATATGCCGAACACGGGCAACCGGAGAGAACTGCTCCTCATCGCAACCGGCGGAACGATCAGTCAGGGACGCAGCGAGCCGGGCGGGAAGCCGCGCCCCGTGCTGTCGGCCTCCGATTTACTGGCCCGGACTGCAATCGAGACCGACCGTCTCCACTGCCTGGACCTGCCGTATCCTGACGGCGTGATTTCCTCGGGTGCCGAGTTGCTCACTCTTGCCCGGACGATTGAGCAGGCGGCCAAAGAGGGTATGGACGGTATCGTGGTGACGCATGGAACCGATACCCTCGAAGAGGTGGCGTACGCTATCGATGAGATGCTCTCCGGGACTGTGCCGCTTGTCTTTACCGGGGCGATGCGGCCCAGTTGGGCGGCGGATTATGATGGGGGGCAAAATCTGGAACAGGCCGTGTGGGTCGCCGCGTGCCTGTTGCCTGAATACGGAACGCTGGTCACGCTGCACGGTGACATCTTTGAGGCCTGGAGCGTGTATAAAAGCGATACCGTCGCTTTGGACGCCTTTACGGCGCGGCGCGGGGCTCCGTCCGGGCGCGTCAACGAGCAGCGGGTTGAACTCGACTGGCAGCCCACGCGCTGGAATCGTCTGGGATGTCTGCCACACACCATGTCCTACTCCATTCCCATCCTCACGCTCGGGGTTGGCGATGACGCCGCCCTCCTCAAGCTGGTAGGCGAACGGGCCGAGCGGCCCATAGACGGTCTGGTGGTGGCGAGCCTGGGGGCCGGGAGCATTCCCCCGGCAGCGCTCGGACAGCTCCGCCGTCTCGCGGACGCGGGGCTGCCGGGGGTGTGTTGCTCCAGCGCACCAAGCGGACCCACCGCGGCCGCCGAGTACTATCCCGGTATGTATACTGAACTGGTTGAGGCCGGCCTGATTATCGAGAACTTTCTCTCCCCGCGCAAAGCCCGCCTACGCCTGATGCTGAGCCTCGGGCTGGATGTGCCGTACCGCCCGTTTGAGCGCGAAGCGTGACTCCGGTTACGACACTCTGGGCAAGACCTCTTTTCCGAATCGTTCCAGCGAGGCCATAATTTTGTCGTGGGCCAACCCGCCGAAATTTGCCAGCAGGCTGACGTTGGTGATGCCCATGGCCTGGATTTCCTGGATGCGCTCGACGCACTGGTCCGGGTCGCCGAATATGACTTTATGCGGGTACATATAGCCTTCATAGTCAAAGGTCTTGAAAGCGTCCTTGAGGCCCTTGTACGGTCGATACTGATCGGAGTAGGCGGCTTCCCGGTTGGAGGCGACCACTGCGTTTATATAGCGCATCATGGCCTCGCGGGGCTCTTCCTTTGCCTTTTCCGCAGTCTCGCCGCAATAAAAATGGTACACCCCGAGGACTTCCGGCGCGTCCGTATGTCCATATGCCTGCCGGGTCTGTGTGAAGAGTTGGATGCGGCCCACTAATGCCTCTGGATTGGGCTGGGCATAGGGAACGACCATCAAATGATAACCCATCTTCCCGGTCCATTCGAACGATTCCGGCGTAAAAATACAAGCAACGTAGACGGGCGGGGGTTGCTGGACGGGTTTAGGAATGACCTGGAGATTGCGGATCGTACGGAAGGTGCCGTCGTGGGAGACGCGTTTTTCCGTCCAGGCCTTCATGATGATGGTGTGGGCTTCTTCGAACAGCGCCCGGCTGTCGCCCATATCGCGCTCAAAGGCGTCGTACTCACCTTTTTGAAATCCCCGTCCAATCCCGAACTCCAAGCGCCCACCCGATAAGCAGTCGAGCATGGCATACTCCTCTGCCAGCCGGATCGGGTCCTGGAGAGGCAGGAGGGCAATCCCGGAGCCAATACGGATATTCTTCGTGCGTTGGGCAACCGCGGCCCCAATCACGGGAACGGAGGGCAGATGGCCACCGTAATGATAAAAATGGTGCTCCGCAAACCAGACGGAGTGAAAGCCGAGGGCCTCCGCCTGATCGGTCTCGCTGAGCATGTCAAGGTAGAATTGCTCATCGCTGGCGTGAAATTCCGGAAAAAAGCTGGGCAAATGAAAGAGTGAGATGCGCATATCGCCTCCTATTTCCCCTTTTCATAGCCGACTTTCCCACCGGAAAGAAGGCGGAGGAGGCGGAATCCGCCTGGGGGCACGTTGAACTGAACGCGTGGGTTTGCTAGTTGGGGGGCTTATCCACTATCATATGGAGAAAAGCGCAGATCTGCATAAGGGTTGGTCGGTGTTATAGCAGGAGAGGGTGGTGATGCAGGCAAAATGTCCGGGATGGCGTGCGGCGCTCTTGCTCGTCGTTTTATTCGTCGGAGTGGGGTCCGGTTCCGCGTTTGGGAACGTTGATAAGCACGCGTCTCCCGCGTTTTCTCCGCTTCCCTATCCACAAGCCCTCCGACCCCAGGTCGAGTTCTGGACCAAGATTTTCGCCACCTACTCGGAATACCAGGTCATCATTCACGACGCGGTCTATTTGGACAAGGTGTACGCCGTCCTTGATTTTCGGCCGCTCTTAAAAAAGCATGGCGAGGCCAAGGCCCGTAAGCTGAAATCCAAGCGGACGAAGCAGGAGCTCAAAAAAATCCGGGCCGCCCTGCGTAAACTCCATAAACACGGTGCCAAAGGGCGGACGCTGAGTAGCCGTGAGAGAAAAATCCGCTCCCTCTTCAACGATGTCAAAGAACGCCACAAGTTCCGCAAGGCCGCGGCCAAAGGGCGACTGCGGGCACAGTCCGGGATACGGGAGCGCTTTCAAGAGAGCCTGCGCCTGTCTGGCCGCTATCTGCCCAGGATGGAAAAGATATTCCGTCAAAAAGGACTCCCGGTCGTCCTGACTCGCCTGCCGCTGATCGAGTCTTCTTTCAATATTGAGGCCTATTCAAAAGTCGGCGCGGCCGGCGTCTGGCAGTTCATGCCCGCGACCGGGCGCTTGTTTCTGACTATTAACCATATGGTTGACGAGCGCCTTGACCCCATTATTGCGACCCGGGCCGCCGCCGACCTGCTCAAGGCGAATTATGACAAGCTGCAAACTTGGCCGCTGGCGGTTACTGCCTATAACCATGGCCGGGCCGGGATGGCGCGCGCCGTTCGGAAAGTCGGCACGCGCGATATTGCCACCATTATCCGCCGCTACAAAAGCCGGACGTTCGGGTTTGCTTCACGGAACTTTTATGCCGAGTTGCTGGCGGCCATTAAGGTGGAGAAAAACAGCGTCAAATACTTCGGTCCCATCAAACGCGACCCTCTCCTCCGGTATGATGAAGTCGATCTCCAGCATTTTGTCTCGCTCGAAAATCTGGCCAGGGCTGCCAACACCAGTACCGAGCGGCTAGTGGCGCTCAACCCGTCCTTTAGGCGACTGATTCGGAACGGGAAACTCCACGTCCCACGCGGCCACCGTTTGCGCATCCCGTCCGGTGTGCGGAAAGACTTTATCCGGCGTTACGCTGCGCTCAGCCCTGAGGCGAAGGCTGACCAACAGGTTGCTGCTTTTGCTTTTCATAAGGTCCGGCGCGGGCAGACGCTGGGCGGTATTGCGCAGCGCTATGGGACGAGCGCTCGGACCCTGCAACGCCTGAACGGACTCAGAAGCGCGCATTTCATCCGCGTTGGACAACGTCTGCGCGTCCCCCTGAAAGGGAAGGGTCGGCGGCCGGCAGCCCGGTCCGTCCAGGTGACGCAAGCTACCTCGCGGGACGGGACCCATATCGTGCGTCCGGGCGAATCGCTCGGCAAGATCGCCCAGCGTTACCGAACGAGCGTGGCCGCCCTGCAGCGGCTCAACGGCATCAAAAACGCCGCGCTGATACCGGTCGGAAAAAAACTGCGGATCTCGGCCAGTGCACCCGATAAGACCAAAGCACGGTATGTCAAACACCGGGTCCGCCCAGGCCAAACACTGGGCAGCATTGCCCGCCGTTACGGCACAAAGGTGTCCATTCTCAAGCGTCTGAATGGCGTGAAGAACGTCAGACGCCTGCAAATCGGCCAGGTGTTGCGCATTCCAACGGGCTGAAGAGCGGCCCTGCATCTGGACGTGATCTTCCGGCGGAGACTCGGCAGCGTCCTTGACGCCGGTCAATAAATCCAATTCCCCCACTCCTCACCGGTATGTTACGATTTGAGCCGCATACGAGAGGGAGGACCGTGTGGGCTATTACCCTGTTTTTCTCGATTTGGACAAGGCACGCTGTCTGGTCGTTGGCGGGGGAGCGATTGCCGAGCGTAAGGTAGAGGCGTTGCTTGCAGCCGGCGGAGAGGTGGCGCTTATCAGCCCTGAGCTGACAGCCGCTCTGCATGCCCTTGAAGCCGCCGGGCGGCTGACAGTGCAGCAACGCCCCTATCAACGGGGAGACCTTGACGCTGTTGCGCTGGTGATTGCGGCTACGGATGATCCTGCCTTACAGCGGCAGATTGCCGCGGATGCCAAACAGGCCAATATCTTGTGCAATATCGTCGATCAGCCTGCATTATGCTCGTTTATTGTGCCGGCAGTGGTACAACAGGGCGACCTGACGATTGCGGTTTCAACCAATGGGGCAAGTCCTGCTCTGGCAAAGAAGATTCGGCAAGACCTGGCTGAACAATTCGGTCCGGAATATGCGGTCGCGCTCCGGTTGTTACGCCGGATTCGTGAACGCCTGATACACGAACAACGCAGTGCGAAAGACCGCCAGCGTCTGTTGACCGGCCTGGTCGAATCCCCCCTACTGGACTATCTTCGAGACCGCCAAACCGATAAATTAAACACACTCCTACAGCAGACGCTGGGGGAGGCGTATACCCTGGAGCGTCTCGCCTTTTCGTGGTGAGTGACCGTATGGAAGTCTGGCTGCTGACACTGACATTGCTGTTATACCTGTTCAGCACGGCGAGCTTTATTGCCGGGCTGTTTTCCGCTTGGCCCGTCGTGCGAACGGTAGCGCCGGGTTGCTTGCTGGCCGCCTGCGTATGCCATGCCGGCGCCATTGCGGTCCGGTCTCTTACGGTGGGCTATTTTGCGGTCACAAATATGTATGAAGCCCTCTCCTTTTTTGCCTGTCTCACTGCGGCAATGGGGCTGCTGGTCCAGTGGCGGCTGCCCGTTTCCATTTTGGGCGCTATTGTGAGTCCCATCGGGTTCATCCTGACCCTCGGTGTGTATGTCTTTTACACCCAGGCGGGGGCGCTCCCGCCGACGCTGCAAAGCGCCTGGCTGCCCATTCATGTGACGGCCGCCTATCTTGGGTATGCCGTCTTTGTCGTTGCCTGTAGTGCCAGTCTGGTCTACCTGGTTCAAGAAAAGCACCTCAAACAGAAAAAAGCCTCTTCGTTTCTCCGCCGCTTGCCTTCGCTGGAAACCCTCGATCATCTGAACTACCGCTCCCTGGCCTGGGGTTTTCTCCTCTTGACCCTCGGGCTGTTAAGCGGTGCGGTCTGGGCCGGGTATGCCTGGGAGCACTTCTGGATATGGGAGCCCCGGCTCATCTTGTCCGTGCTGACCTGGATTTTCTATGCGCTGCTGCTCCACTACCGGAGTGCCGGCTGGCGTGGCCGGCGGGCGGCAACGCTGACGATTGTATGCTTTGCCGTGCTGGTGGTTTCCTTTGTTGGGGTCCAGTTTTTTCCCGGACGACACGGAGGTCAATTTGGCTAGTCTTGTCCAGCCGGCCTCCTCCCTCATGGTGGTTGGCCTCAACCACCATACCACGCCGGTCGAACTCCGGGAGCAGCTCGCTTTCAATGACGGCGCTTTGGATGCGTCTTTACCCCGGCTCGTGGATACGGAGACCATCCGAGAGGGGGCTATTCTCTCCACCTGTAACCGCGTTGAGGTGGTCGCCCATACCCCAAATCCGGATGCGGCGGATGAGAAGATTCGGACGTTTTTAGCCGAAGAACAGCGTGTGGCGTTGCCCCACTTTGCGCCCTACCTCTACACCCATATCAATCAGGGGGCGGTTAGTCATCTGTTTCGCGTTGCCTCGAGCCTCGATTCTCTGGTGGTTGGTGAGCCCCAGATTTTGGGGCAGGTGAAAGACGCCTATAACGCGTCCTCCGCGCTCGGTACCTTGGGAACGGTGTTACACCGCTGTTTCCACAAGTCGTTCTCGGTCGCCAAGCGGGTGCGAACCGAGACCAGCATTGCGGCTAAAGCGGTGTCGGTGAGCTCGGCGGCGGTTGATCTGGCCTGTACGATTTTCGACCATCTGGAAGACAAGACTGCCATGGTCATTGGTGTGGGCGAGATGGGCGAACAAGCCGTTCGTCATCTGCGCGGACGAGGGATCGGCACCATCATGGTGACCAATCGCACCTTTCGTCGCGCGGTTGAACTCGCCCGGACCTGCAATGGAACAGTCGTGCCGTTTGATCAACTGGATAAACATCTCCACCTCACCGACGTGGTGATAGGTTCTGCCGGCAGCCCGCACTATGTACTGCATTCCGGTATGGTCGAAGAGGCGCTTGAAGAACGCAAACGCAGTCCCATGTTTCTGATCGACCTGGGGGTGCCGCGCAACTTTGATCCGCGTTTGAACAACCTTGACAATGTCTTTTTGTACGACATTGATGATCTGGAGCAGGTGGTTGAAGATCATAAAGGGGAGCGCCAAGTTGAGGCTGTCAAAGCCGAAGCCATTGTGGCCGAGGAAGTAGAAAAATTCTGGCGCTGGTTTGTCAACCAAGAGGTGACTCCCACGATTGTGGCGCTCCGGGAACAGGCCGAGTTGATCCGTACGCGCGAAGTGGAAAAGACCCTGGCCGGACTTGCCGAGCTCTCACCCCAGACAAAGGAATCGATCGAAGCCCTCACCCGTTCCCTGACGAACAAGCTGCTCCATCCACCTCTGGCGTATCTCAAACAGCGCCGCCACAACAGTGCCGAGCGTGAAGCTGAACACGCCCAAGAGACGGCTTCGCCTCACGTCATCCGTCAAATCTTCGGTCTTGATACCCACGAAGAATAGGCAGCCGCCCCTCGCAGCTTATGCGCACAATCATCCGGATCGGAACGCGAAGCAGCCCCCTGGCGCTGTGGCAGGCGCAGTGGGTGAAAGACCGGTTAGAGCAGCACTGGCCGGCCCTCAGGGTTGAGCTGGTTCCGGTCAAAACCTCCGGTGATAAATTCCAGAATATCTCTTTGTCCCGTATTGGCGGCAAAGGGCTGTTTGTGAAGGAGATTGAAGAGGCGCTCCAGGCGGGCCGGGTTGATCTGGCGGTCCACTCGGTCAAAGATGTGCCGGCCGTCTTGCCCCAGGGACTCACCCTGAGTGTTATTCCGCAACGGGAAGATCCGCGGGATGTCTTGGTCTCGCCCAATGGGGAAAGCCTGGATGAACTGCCTGAGGGCACCCGAGTCGGGACGAGTAGCCTGCGCCGTCAGGCTTTATTGCTCCATCTCCGGCCCGATCTCGACATCGCCATGCTGCGCGGCAATGTCGAGACTCGCTTGCGCAAACAGCGCGATGGGGAGGTTGATGCGACGATTCTGGCCGCGGCCGGTCTCAAGCGGCTCGGTCTCATGCCGGCACGGAGTCACATGCTGGATGAGCGGGTCTTTGTCCCGGCTGTCGGACAGGGGGCGCTCGGCATTGAAACACGCGCCGAAGCGGATGTTGAAGAACTCCTCCGACCGCTGCATCATGTTGAAACCGCGCTGGCCGTCGCGGCCGAGCGGGCATTCTTGGGGCGGATGGGCGGCAGTTGCCGTACGCCACTCGCGGCCCAGGCCACTGCTCGGGCTGAAGGTGTCAGGCTTGTGGCCCTGATTGCCAGTCCGGACGGACAAATCGTGCTGCGTGGGCATGAACACGGTCCTCCCGGAACTGCCGAGCAACTGGGTATCAGGCTCGCTGAGCGTCTGTTGGCCCAGGGCGGGAATGAGATCTTGGCTCGGTTGGAGCAGGAAGGCTGATATGCCGACTGGGAAGGTATACTTGGTTGGAGCCGGGCCGGGTGACCCCGGACTGCTGACCCTCAAAGGTAAACGCTGCCTCGAACAGGCGGATGTTATTATTTACGACTATCTGGTGGATGTGCGCCTGCTGGATTATGTCCGGCCCGAAGCCACCCTGCTCTACGCCGGAAAACGGGGGGGGGGGCGAGCCGTTCCGCAGCAGACTATTAATACCCTCATGCGTGAGCACGCCGCGAACGGTAAAGTCGTCATCCGGCTCAAGGGTGGTGACCCTCTGCTGTTCGGTAGAGGAGGCGAGGAGGCGGAGGAGTTGGTAGCGGCCAACATCCCGTTTGAAATTGTTCCTGGAGTCTCCTCGGCCACTGCCGTGCCGGCCTATGCCGGCATTCCCTTGACCCACCGCGACCATGCCTCCGCAGTGGCGATCGTTTCCGGGCATAAAGAGGTGTGGGAAACCGCGCCCCACCTGAATTGGGCCACCTTGGCTGGAGTGGGTGGAACCCTGGTTTTTCTGATGGGGACGCGACAACTGCAAAACAATATGCAACGTCTCATGGAGTTCGGCCTGCCTGCCGAGACCCCGATTGCGCTGATTCGATGGGGAACAAAGGCTGACCAGGAAGTGCTCACCGGAACGGTGGGCAGTATTGCCGAGCGAGCTGCTGCGCGCGGCTTTGAACCGCCCGCGGTGATTGTTGTTGGCGATGTGGTTCGACTCCGCGACCGGCTGCACTGGTTTGAATCACAACCCCTCTTTGGCAAACGCATTGTGATTACCCGTCCTCGGACTCAGGCAAGCCGTTTTGCTGACCTGCTTGAACAGCACGGGGCAGAGGTCTTTCGTTTTCCGCTGATCGAAACGGTGCCGCCGGAGTCCTCTGCCGCCCTGGATGCTGCCCTTGATGACTTGGCTCGTTATGACTGGCTTGTCTTTACGAGTGTGAATGGCGTGCGTTATTTTTTTGAGCGTTTGCAAGCCCGGCAGCGAGACATCCGCAGCCTGGGAGATATCCGTATTGCTGCGATTGGGCCGGAAACCGCGCGTTCTATACAGGCTCGCCATCTTCGGGTTGATGCCATGCCCCGCGAATATCAGGCCGAAGCACTCATACAGGTGCTCAAAGCAGAAAAGGCGCGGTGCATCCTGCTGCCCCGCGCTGCCGAGGCCCGGGCCATTTTGCCCCAGGAACTGCGTGCGTCCGGCGCTCAGGTTGACGAGGTCGCAATCTATCGCACCATCCGGCCCCGGAACCGAGACGAAACGCTGCGTGATATGCTACGCGCCGGGCAGGTTGATCTGCTGACGTTTACCAGTTCCAGCACGGTCCGAAACTTTATGGCGTGTCTGTCCGGAGAAGAGGGGGCGGCCTTACTGGGTCATGCCCGGATCGGGTGTATTGGACCGATCACCGCCGCGACCGCCCAGGAATACGGATTGACCGTGGCGGTCCAGCCGTCGGCCTATACGATTTCGGCTTTTGTTGAGGCTATCGTTGCATATTTCCGTACAGAGCATAATACAGGAAGGTGATTGGAGTCCTACGTTATGTCTTTTCCTATCCATCGGCCACGCCGCCTGCGACGCAACGAGAATCTGCGTCGGATGACGAGAGAAACACATCTGCGGGTTGATGACCTGATTATGCCGCTATTCATCGTGCCCGGTACGAGGGTGGAAAACCCGATTGGGGCTATGCCCGGCATTGCCCAACTCTCGATTGACCGGGCCGTAGAAGAGTGCAAGCAGATTCGAGACCTCGGGATTCCCGGCGTGATCTTATTTGGTATCCCGGATGAAAAGGACGCGGTCGGATCTGACGCTTATAGCGACAACGGCATCATCCAACGCGCCTTGCGCGCGCTCAAAGAAGAAGTGCCCGGACTCACGCTGATCACCGACGTCTGCTTGTGTGAGTACACCGACCACGGACATTGCGGCCTGATCAAAGGCAGCGATGTCGATAATGACGCCACGCTTGAACTCCTGGTGAAAGAGTCGCTCTCGCACGTCCGAGCCGGGGCAGATATGGTCGCGCCGTCTGATATGATGGACGGCCGGGTCGGGGCTATTCGTCAGGCGCTCGACCGGCAGGGCTTTCCGCATATTCCGATTATGGCCTATGCGGCGAAATTTGCGTCCGGCTTTTATGGCCCTTTCCGCGAGGCGGCAGAATCGACGCCGCAGTTTGGGGATCGACGCTCCTATCAGATGGACCCGGCCAATGGAGACGAAGCGATTCGGGAAGTTGCCCTTGATATTGAAGAGGGGGCGGACATTGTAATGGTCAAACCCGCGTTGCCGTACCTCGATATTATCCGCCGGGTCAAGGAGAAATTCGGCCACCCGCTCGCCGCCTACAACGTGAGTGGGGAATACGCTATGCTCAAAGCCGCAGCCCTGAACGGCTGGCTGGATGAAGAGCGGGTCATGCTCGAAGCCCTGACGAGCATCAAGCGAGCCGGTGTTGATCTCATTTTGACGTATTTTGCCAAGGACGCTGCGCGGATACTGGAGAAGGGCCGGGCGACGTAACGGCATTGGAGAGAGTGTCCGTCATGCCCCACAAGAAAAAGAAACCGGCTGTCGTGTCTGCGCTCGACGCGCTCCGCCGGGTACGGAAAGAACTCCCGCCACCGGCTCGCCAGCAAGAGGATGAAAAAAAATATCATCGCCCGGTTGTCCGACGGGAGACCAGAAAAGAGATTGAGCGCTCCAGGCAAGAGGAGTAGAGTACAAGGAGTGAAGACGGATATGCGTAAGAGGAGGCAGTCTCTCATGACGTGGAAGAAACACGCGGTCGTGACGGCGGCAGCCGTGCTGCTCTTGGCTCCGGTGGCGGTCGCTGGCGACAACTATGACGATTTTGAGGATACCCATCCGCTTCGGATTGTCTCCTACCCGGTCCACGCGGTCGGCTATCTGCTTGAACGGCTGGTCGCGCGGCCTCTGCATGCGATTGTATCGCAGCCGAAGCTGGAGCCGATAGTCGGTCATGATAAGCACCCGTTTGATTTTGATGAACAGATTCGGGAAGCGCCGGCCCCGACTGAGTAGAACCCCGGCTGATGCCGCCGTCCTGCGTTGGCCGGACCGAACGCAGCGCCCATCAGACAGACAGCCCAAACCCGGAAGGAGGGTCCTGGTATGAAACAGAAAATCGAAGGCGACTACGTCCACGTTGACTCAGTCGGCTGGCAACCGTTTCCCGGAGAATTTTCGACTGGGGGCATTCGGTGGAAGCTGTTGCACGTCTCGCCCGAGATGGGGGCTTGGACTGCGATTTTTGATTGCCCAAAGGGTTCCTCGTTCGCCCGGCATATTCATGTGGGGCCGGGTGAATATTTTCTGACCAAAGGGAAAATGGAAGTCCGCGGCGGCGCGGGCGACGGCGGGGCGACAGCAGTGGCCGTCGGCTATGGCTACGAGGCCTGTAACGCCCGGCACGACCAGACCAATTTTGTTGAAGACAGTGAATTCTATATGACCTTCCTCGGCCCGCTCCAATTTATTGATGAGGATGGCAATACTCTGGCCGTCGTGGGCTGGGAACAGGCCGACGGATTGTGGGCACAGCAGACCGGACAAGCGTAGGACGGTGGCGGTCTCTACCAGAGGGGACGCAGGTCTAACACGAACGCCGGTAATACAGGGTCGCCGCTGAGCGTGGCTGGGTTGTCTTTCGATTCGACCGATTTACCGGGGCGGTAGATATAGACCTGCTTCTCAATTGGGTCGATGAGCCAGCCGAGTTGGACGCCATTGGCGCCATACTCCTGCATCTTTTCCTGTAAGGGAGCAAGCTGGTCGCTTGGAGACCGGAGTTCTACAACAAAAGAAGGGCTGAGCGGGGCAAAGCCTACTCGTTGCTCCGGCGTGAGCGCCCGCCACTGCTCCCGCCTCACCCATGAAGCGTCTGGAGAACGGATCGCGCCATTTGGGAGGGTGAAGCCGGTTGACGAATCAAAAGAGAGCCCGCTGCCATCTTTCTTTGCCCAAGCCGTCAGCGCGAAAAATATTTCACCGCTCCGCCATCCACTCTCCGACCCCGTTGGCGGCATAATCACTAATTCCTTTTGGGCGGTGAGCTCAAAGCGGAGATCTCGATTCTCCTGGCATAAGTGGACAAACTGCTCACTCGTCAACTGAGTGGTCTGCACCTTGAGCTTGAATGGTGCGCTGAGTGATGTCTCAACATCTGTATGCAGCATAGGTGCCCCTGCCCTTGTGTGAGCCTAAGACTTTGCTATCAGCTTTGCAACGGGGCGATGCTTACGCGGATATCTCCACCCAGAGGCGTAGCAACCCTACTCGCGATACCGAAGCGCTCCCGTACACACGACCTCGCCATGGCCTGGAACGACCTCGCCAATAGGATAGGCATACTCGCCGCAACCCTGAATGTGCGAGACGACCTCGGCGACGTGGGATTGCTGACACACGACGGCGATTCCTATCCCCAGGTTGAACGTCCGAAGCATATGTTCATCAGAGATTGATCCGCGCTGTTTGATCACCCCAAATACTGGATTGACGTGATACGTAGAGAGATCAATGAGCGCGTTACAGTCTGACGGCAGGATGCGATTAAGATTCTCTTGTATCCCTCCTCCAGTGATATGAGCCATACCGGTGATAAAATTCGTCTGGAAAAGAGCTTTGAGGGCTTGGTAGTAACAACGGTGTGGTTCCAAGACGAGATCAAGAAATGAACGATTATCTATCTGTTGAGTCAGGAGTTCAGGGTTTTGGGCTATCAGGTCACGGATAAGGGTATAGCCATTGGTATGCGGACCGGATGATTGAACGGCAATAACGACGTCGCCAACCGTAATGTGAGAGCCGTCAATAATCTGGTCCCGTTCGACAATACCAATAATGTTCGATCCGAGAATATATTTGTCCGCGTCCAGTATTCCCGGTTGTTCCGACGTTTCTCCGCCTGTCAGTACGCAACCCTGCGCTTCGCAGGCCGCAGCACAGGCGGCAACAATACGCTTGACCGCAGATCTGTTGAGTTTGCCACATACAATCAGGTCTTGAACGGCGAGCGGCTCCGCGCCCATGACAATACAGTCATTGATGAGATGATTAATCATGTCATGGCAGACAGACTCCACGCGATCATGTGCAAACGCGAGGACCTGTTTGCTGCCGGGCTCCTCTGTTTTCAACACAAGGACCGGATTGGTGTAGGTGCTGAGGTCCAGTAAAAACAAAGAGGAAAAAGCGCCAACTGTATTGATCAGGCGCGCATCTTTACCATCAATGAGCTCAGAGAACCCCGCTTTTGTTTGGTTCGCCAAGTCAACGTTGACACGGTATTTCACATTTCATCCTGTGTAAGAAGTCATTCTTTCCCTGGGTAACTCCTCATATATCATAAGTGCGCTATGATGGAGCCAGATAAGTTAGCTCCTGGTAGATCGTAGTGGTAGGAAGCTAAGCGGCCCATTTTTTTGAAAGACTCCACGTGCACGCTCACAGAACTGCTTGACGGCGGCCCGATTGGGCGTCTCTCCCGTCTGGAACATTGCTGCCTGGAGATACGGCCCTGGCTTGTCGGAAATATTCTTAAGATTCTCCCAAGTCGGCTGTACAACGAAATGCAAATGTTGCGGCTGCCACCCAGCATGAGACCACAAGCAAACGTATACTTGGCTTGGTTGGAGAAGTTCAGAAACGACCTGCGACGCCTCGTGAAGCAGCGGTCCCATCTCTACTGTCTCTTGGCTGGTGAGTTCCCATACATGCAGGCAGTGTCGCAAGGGCTTGACGATAAGCGTCCCAACGCCGAGAGGTCCAGTGCAGTGTTCGACGATCCAGTGCCGCGTACGATGAACGCGTCCGCCTGGAAGGTCTTTTTGTCCCTGAATCAGTTGACACGCGTAGCAGTTCATACAAAGCTCTCCTTTTGCACCGAGCGTATATGTAGTTGATCTTGCGGATAACTGACCTTATCCGAATCTGACTGAGGATAAACGGGAGCCTACATGAATCGCGCCGAACGCCGACGGCAAGCCAAGGCCACGAAGAAGCAACCGGCTGGGGAAGAGAAAACCTCCGCTCCACGGTTGGATATTGCCCGGATTAAGAGCCAGCTCCAACAGGCGGCTTCGCCCCAGGAAGTGCAGCAGTTTATCGGCCAACTCCGTGAACACGGGCTGCCCCAGGCCGGCGGCGAAGAGTTGATTGCCTACGCTGCGCAGTATCATGAGGCGCTTGCTGCCCTGAACAGTGATGACAAGGCAGCGTCCGTAGCTCTCCTGGTGAACTCCGGGCACGCCTGGGCGGACGACCGAATCGACCAATCGCCCGACCGTGAGCGGCGTGCGTGCAAAGCGGGCTGCGCCTTTTGTTGTTATTTGCCGGTTGTGCTGGCCAGCGCCGCCGAGGTGGTCTATCTGGCAGACTGGCTGAGGGCCAACTGTACGCCCGGGGAGTTGGCAGCCGTGCGGAACAGGCTGGAAGCTCGGTGCGAGCAGGGCACGACCAGCTTACCGGACCAGAAGCGACTCCCCTGCGCTCTCCTCCAGGACGATACATGTATGGCCTATGAAGCCCGTCCGTTCAAATGTCGCGGCTGGAACTCCGTTCGCCTTGAGGCGTGTGAACAGGCCTACGGGCAAAGCCAGGCCACAACGAAAGTACCGGTTGATACCTTCGCTTTTGTCATGGGGAATGCGGTGCTGAACGGTCTGAGTGACGCCACGCAGAACGCTGAGCTCGATGGTGGGGCGTATGAACTCAACGCGGCCTTACTCCGCGCGCTCGACCTGCCGGACGCAACCCTGCGTTGGCGAAACGGTGAGCGGCTTTTTGATGCAAGGCGTCGCTAAAAAGGGCTGGAGGATTCCTCTGTACGCTTGTAGTATGTTTATCTGACCAAGGTACTATGACTGAGGTGGATAACGAGTGAAGAGGGAAAGCCATGATGGAGACCGTATCGAAATCTCAATTCAAACCTCACGCGCTCGAATATCTTCGACAAGTTGAAAAAACGAGAAAACCTTTGGTGATTACAGACCGAGGCCGTCCCGTTCTCAAACTTGTTTCCTATGCAGAGGACTCTGATGAAATCTTAAAAGAACTGCGAGGGTCGGTCCTGAAATATCAAGACCCGACTGAACCTGTCGGGTCGGAAGACTGGGAAATATTCACGTGATCCTACTGGATACACACGCCTGGGTGTGGTGGATTAATAACCCACAAGAACTTTCGTCAGCCGCCAACAGCGCGATTGATGCAGCCCGGGAAGCAAGCGCGGTTTACGTATCCTCTATGAGCGTGTAGGAAGTAGCCCTGCTTGTGGCCAAAGGTCGTCTCCAACTAACCATGGGTGTAGAGGATTGGATTATCCGGTCCGAGGCCTTGCCGTTCCTCAATTTTATTCCAGTTGATAACGGTATTGCTGTCCGCTCTACTACTCTTCCCGGAACGCTTCACAGTGATCCGGCTGACCGCATTATTATCGCTTCGGCGCTTACTTTAGGGGTAGCTATCGTAACGAAGGATGAGAAGATCAAACGCTACCGTCACGTGGAGACGGTATGGTGAAATAAGGGAACGTTGAGTTCTACTCCCGAACCGCGAACACCCACAGCACCCCACCCTGCGGGACGTGTGTCTTGGTGCCGTAGAAGGTATTCAGCATTTCCTGTTTCCGCTCTGCATCCACGCCCCAGCCTGATAGCACGGCAACATACTGGACCCCATCGACCTGATACGTTGTAGGAACACCGGTCACCCCGGAATTTGTGCGCTGCTTCCATAAGACCTGGCCGGTCTTGGCGTCAAAGGCGCGAAAGTAGCGATCATTGGTCCCACCCATAAAAACAAGACCACCGCCGGTGGTGAGCACCGGTCCCCAATTATGGCTCTTAAAGGTTGAGGTCCAGACTTTCTTGCCCGCGTTCAGATCCCAGGCCTGGAGCTCGCCAATATGGTCTTTGGCGTCCGGATGGGGCAGCAATTCAAAATCGTCCGGGAACGCGACCCCCATATAGAGCTGGCCGGGTCGATAGGTTTCCTTTCGGCCGGTTAGCGCGCCGCACAGGTTCTCGTTGGCCGGGACGTAGAGCAGGCCGGTCTTGGGATTATACGCTGCCGGCGGCCAGTCCTTACCGCCCCACGAGGAAGGACAGTACTCGGCGCGTCGCCCGATACCGGGAATTTTTGTTGTATCGTATTCGGGGCGGCCCGTTTCAGGATCGACACTTTTGAAGACATTCTGGCGGACAAAGGGCTGGGCTTCAACAAAAGTGATCGTGTCCGCACTGCGCTCCAGCGTCCACAGATAGCCGTTGCGCGCGGGATGCACCAAGCCCTTAAAGGTCCGGTCGCCCTTTTTGACATCGATCAACAGTGGGGCGGATACCTCATCCCAGTCCCATGAGCCGTTCCAGTGGTATTGATGGTGCGCTTTCAGCTCCCCGCTATCTGCGTCCAGGGCGATGACCGAAGTCGAATACAGATTATTCCCCGGTCGGGCCTCGCCCATAAACGGGCCGGCATTCCCGGTGCCCCAGAAGGTCAGGTTGAGGTCCGGGTCGTAACTGCCGGTCACCCAAATCGACACCCCGCCGGTCTTCCAGCTCTCGTCCGCCCAACTCTCGTGGCCGGGCTCTCCCGGACCGGGAATGGTATGGGTTTTCCAGATGGATTTTCCGGTCTCGGCATCCAGGGCCTGGATAAAACCACGGATACCAAACTCTCCACCCGACATGCCGACAATGATTTTGCCATTTACCGCCAAGGGAGCCAGGGTCATATAATAGCCGGACAAATAGTCTTCGAGTTCTTCCTCCCACACCACTGCGCCCGTTTTTGCGTCCAGGGCGACTACACAAGTATCGACCGTCCCGAAATAGACCTTGTCACCGTACAGGGCGACGCCACGATTGGTCGGATGCAGCTGGAACAGGTCTTCGGGCAACTCGCGCTCATAGCGCCACAAGAGGTCGCCCGTCTTGGCATTAAAGGCAAAGACCTGATTTTCGGGGGAGGTCACGAACATGACACCATTGTTCACAATTGGCGGAGCCTGATGGCCTTCCGTCACGCCGGTCGAAAAGGTCCAGATCGGAACGAGCTTGTCGACATTGGCCGGCGTAATCTGATCCAGGGGACTATAGCCCCAGCTATTATACGTCCCACGATACATGAGCCAGTTTTCAGGCTCGGGCTGCAACAGTCGTTGTGCGGTCACGGACGTGTAGGCTTGCTGCTGTGCGCTGGCCAGAGCGGGCATAAACCCGAAGAGACTGACGAGGAGAACCGTGAGGAGGCTGAACGTGATGTATCGCATCTGACGTATCCTTATTTCTTTTTCTTAAAACCGACTTTACCGATAAACGGACCTTTGACCGTCAGGAACCCGTCTCTCACTTCTAATGGCAGGGCCGCCAATGGCTTGGGGGCCGGACCGCCGACCACGCGGCCATGGTTTTTCGGGTCAAAGAAGGAGGCATGACACGGACAGACAAGCTGCTGCGTCGGTCCGATCCATTCGGACACATCACAACCCGTGTGAGTACACACGGCTGAGTAACACACGAGCCCGTCCAGTGCGCGCTCGCGCGTCTTGTCACTCAATTCTTCCGGGTTCAACCGGATCAAGAGCACCTGGTTGAGCCGAAACCGGCTGCGCACCGTGTCGGTTGCCGGGTCCTTGGGATAGGCGAACTCCGGGCGCTCGCCGAATGAGATGTCTTGTGGGGTGATGGGCTGCCCGGTCCGCTCACCAAAGGCGAACACCAGTCGATCTCCGGGTGTCAGCCGCGAACGGCGTGGGTCTTTTTTTCTCGCAGGGTACGCCCCTCGATCAAAAACTGGCAGGCCCAGACCCAGTCCAAATAGGCCGGTCAGCAGGGCTCGGCGAGTGAGGCCCCGGAAGGCCGTTTTGTGTACGGCCCGGTGTAACGAAGGCAGACAATTGACGCGCGCCATCACTGTTCCTCGCCGCAACCTTCTACTGGCGCGGAACGGAGCAGTCAACGGGATGGCGGGACAGAGAGGTAGGGGGGGCTATCCGATATGCTGTCCCCTCCAAAGGAGGGGACAGCACTGCCTACTGAATCTTGTCCGTAAAATTGGGCAGGACCTTGTCGGTCAGCAACTCGAAACTGTGCATGACGTTCTTATGCGGCACGAGCTCATTATAGGTATAGAGCCAGAAGTACTCGGCTGGCAACTTTTTGAAGATCGCCTCAAACTTGCGGTTCACGGTATCCGGGCTGCCACAAATGGTGAGGCCACGCTCGACCATGGACTCGAACGTGTTCGGGATCGTCCGGTAATCCTCATCAACCCGCATCAGGGCGGCGTTAAAGCCGAACGGCTCAAAGAACTTGGTCCAGATAAAACATCCACTCTCTCTGCCCAGGGCCATGGCTTCCTCATCCGTGTCAGCCACGATCACCTCGCGCACCAGGCCGACGCCCTGACCGAAGTCCAGGCTCTTACCGACTTCAGCCGCGCCTTCCTGGCAGGCGCGGAACTGGCCGGAGCAGATGTCCGGATCGCAGACCACGGTCAGCGGGACCACATTGTTCTGGGCGGCCCAGCGGACCGAGGACTCTGAAAAGCTGAACGGCTGGAAGAGGGGCGGGTGCGGTTTCTGATACGGTTCGGGCACGGTGCCAATCTCGGTCAGAATACCTTTGTCATCCACGCCTTGGCCAAATTCGCGGGTCACATTGTGAGCAGGCCAGAAGACATCCTTGGGTGGAATCTGCCAGTGCTTGCCCGAATGACTGAAGGTCGGGTTGGTCCAGGCCTTCATAATAATCTCAAAATGCTCTTGGTAGAGTTCCTTTTTGAGCTCTTCGTACCGTTCCGGGTCGGTGTTGTTGTCGGCCAGGATGTCGTAGTGCTGACCCAGGGTATTGACCCAGCGCGGCTGATAGCCGCGGGCAAAGCCAACAAAGGCCCGGCCTTTTGTGACCTGGTCGAGAATGGCGGTGTCTTCAGCCACGCGGATAGGGTTCTGGCAGGGGAGGACCAGGCCGAGTTGTCCCAGCCGGATGTTCTCGGTCTGCATGCCGAGATACAGGTCGAGCATGAGGGGATTGGTCGAAACCTCTTCGCCTTCGATATGGAAGTGGTGTTCGGTAAAGCCAATGCCATAGTAGCCGTGCGCATCGAGATACTGAGCCTGTTCGGACAGATTGCGCAGCATGCGCTGGTACAGGTCTGTCCGCCGACCAGCCATACCTGCTTGCAGCTCACTCTTATTGCCAATCGCGGGAAGATAGAAAACACCGAATTCCATAAGTCCTCCTTGTTGTGAATGTCTGCCCGTGGGGAAGTTTGAGAAGCGGAGGTGAAAAATGAGGGAGCCAAAAGGCCCCCTGCCGTGTTCGTTAATCTACGCCTCAGGCGGAAAGAAAACCAGCGTCCGCGTTTCAATGCTCTCCCGAGCCGGCGCATCCGGCGGAGAGGTCGGATCTTCAAATGCCGAATGCGCGGTAAAACGCGCCCGCCCGTCGGTGGCCGAGTCGTAGCACTTGAGCAGCATGGCCTCGTTGCGCTCCATCTGCGGGAAATAAAACCAGCGGTGGTTGGGGTTATGGGAGACCGAATAGACCTCACCGGTCCGGTCTTCGTATTTCAGGTCGGTTTCGTTAAAGTCGTCCTGCGTCATGCTGGCGGCATCACACACGGCCAATGGCGCGTCCTGCACCGGACCGCGAATCGGTCGCCAGACATTGATGACGGCAAAGCGATGTTGTAACCGCTCTTCGGCTTCTTCGGCCGGTAACAGGTCGCGCACCCGCTGCGGTCCGGACTTGAGGGTATAATCGTTGTGGGCAAACTTGACCGGCTCGCGGGCGCCATTCTCGCCACGGGCGCACATCGGAGCGCAGCGCACGTTGTGGTCAAAGACGTGGACCTTCTCGGCGCCGGTCATTTTTTTAATCAACTCGACAATCTCAGGATAATAGACCGCTCTGACTTCTTCGGCGTCATAAAAGTTTTTGACCGCGGTTTCATGCGGCGTAAAGGTGATGCCCTGCTTATCGAGTGAGATTTCGTCTATATGCTCGCGGGCATTCTGAATCGCCATGGTGTGTTTGACCTGGGTGGTGTTCCGCTGGGGGACACCGGCGGGCGGGATACATAGGTAATAGGTCGGTTTTTCTTGCACGCCTTCAACATCGAGATAGCTCATTGGGGCGTTGACATGTGATGAGGTTTTCATAGCGGCCTCCCTTGTGTTGCTCCTCAGTAACGTGGCGACACGATTATAGCGGCCTCGTTACTCTTGTACAGTCGGCTTTCACCACAAAAACTCAGTAGCAGCTTACCGAGGAAGCCCGTACGCCTCGCCACGGGCCAGGAATTCAGTCACATCATTGGCCATGAGCAGAATATCGTGCGTCTTGCCGGCCCGGTCTTTGACTTCGTCGCGTAAAATCGCTTCCGCCCGAAAGCCAAGCTCTTCGAACACGGTGCGTGCTCCGGTTTGATCCAGCGTCATGCGCGCGGCGACTTTCTGGATACCCAGAGAGAGCGCGACGTTGAACGCCTCGCGAGTCAACAATCGGCCCAGGCCCATCTTGCGGGCGTCTGGGGCAATCAGGACCCGGATTTCCGCCACATGACGCGACCAGTCAAAGTCATTCCGGTACAGGGTCGCATAGCCCAGGAGTTGGGTCTCGCTTTCTGCGAGCAGGGTATACATCTTTTCACTGGCGATATCGTGCAGCCAGCGGTCTATGGATGATTGTTGGGTAATGTCCCGGCGCAAAAACATCAGGTCGTGATAGGGGAGACGTTGGGCGAAATCCAGCATCAGTGGCCCATCGTCCGCACCCATCATGCGCAGGCTCAGGACGGTATCTCTGACCTCAACGGTTTTGGGAAAACCTTCCACGCTATTCTCCTCTTTTTGACTTTGCTGTGTGATCTCGCTCTCAGACTGAACGGTGTGACAGCCAGGTATCCAGTTTTGGCCACAGACGATAGATGGCATTCCCTCCGGCGACCAGGCTGACATGGCCGCCCTTGAGAACAATTTCAGACTTATCTGGACTGCCTACCAGCTTCACCAAATCCTGCGAGGCGGCAGACGGAACAATGTGGTCGTGTTGGGCCGCTACGTGCAGAAAGGGGACGGTGATGTTTCCCAGGTCAACCCGGCGACCGTCCAACTCCAGCGTTTTCCGGACGAGTTTATTCTCACGCATGAAGTCGTTGACCAACTGGCGGGCGGTCTCTCCCGGAAAGGGAATATGATCCGCGGCCCAGCGATCAAAGCGCAGGTGGGCGGTGACAAATGCCTCGTTTTGGGCGTTGTCGAGCAGCTTCATCTGGCCGGCACTCTTCTGAAACGGCCGCAACATCTGGATTGAGGCGTCCATCAGTTCCGAGGGGATATTGCCCAGACTATCGATCAGCCGGTCGAGATCAAAATGGGCCGGGTCGGTCCAGGTGCGGTAGAGCGCCATGCCGTCCGAGTTCACCGGCGTGGTGAAACACACCAGATTTTTGAGCGGACCGTCGGGATACAGGGCCGCGTACAGCGCCGCCAGAAATCCACCCAGGCAATAGCCGATCATAGACACATCGGGCTCGCCTGAATCTTCGCCCACCACGTCCACACACTCGGGGATAAAATCGGTCACATAGTCGTCCAGCCTGAGATGTTTATGTTCACGCCGCGGCACCCCCCAGTCGGTCAGATACACATCAAAACCCTGGAGCAGCAGATATTCGATAAAACTCTGGCCTTTGGCCAGGTCGAGAATATAGGGCCGACTGACCAGGGACATCACGACCAAGACCGGAACCCGATACACCTCAGGGCTGAGGGGTCGATAGTGATACAGCTTCATTGTGCCGCGTGAATGCACGACGTCTTTCGGGGTCGGCCCAACTTCAAGGTCGAGTTCGACTGGGGCTGGCAGGTCCGGGACGTTGCGCTGAATGGCGCGGTCAACCGTTTCCCGCGCTTTTGCTGCAACGTCTTCGTGCGACAGTTGTTGTGCCTGTTGCATGGGCTAATCCTTTTCTTCGACGGACTCCTTGGGTTGTTTGGTGCGTTTCGGACGGATGGGCGCGTCGTCTGCAGTTCCGCCCTCATATTCCGCCAGCAAGCGGCGCAGATGCCGGACCTCGACTTGGAGTCCGGCCACGTTATCTTCGAGTTCGCCGACCCGGTCGCTCAGTGCGATAATATCCGTACGGGACGGGAGGTTGAGGGCGGCCAAGTATTGGGCCATGGATTCGGTAAACATGCGGTGCAGATGCATCGCTTCTTGGACATACTTGCCCGTGGATTGGGCAAACTGATCATTGCCCAGAATACCCGACAGCGCGTCGCTCCATTGCTTCTCTGACTTTTGGTACCACTCGCGCCAGGTCCGGAGCGGATCGAAATTTTGCGTGCCTTCAGTTTTATCCATGCGAGGGCTCTCCTTTACGGGATGGTTGGAGGGGGGAGGGAAAGAGAAGGGGAGGTCAGTATTGATTTTAGCGGCCACGATAGGAGGCGTGACAAGGATGCACAAGGCGACGGGTGTCACATAGGTGACGGAAAGCGTCGTTTCTCCCAATAATTCAGTGTTTTTGTTACATGCGTGACAAACCACGCTGTACCCGCTGCTCAGGAAGTCAAGGAGCGGCGGCGTGCGGACGACGAGCGCAAGAACATATGGTAGAGTCGGAAACCTGCTTCGAGAGCGGAACTGGCGGACGCCATGGCAAAAAAGACTACCTCTCCTCCTTCTCCATCTGCCTCACGCGCGGCAACCGATATGATGGAGCAGTACTGGCAGGTCAAGGAACAGTACAAAGACGAACTGCTGTTCTACCGTTTCGGCGATTTCTACGAGATGTTTTTTGACGATGCGGCAGTGGCGGCGCGTGAGTTGGATATTGTGCTGACCGCCCGTGCACACGGGAAAGGCAGCGAAAAGGTCCCCATGTGCGGGGTGCCGCATTATCGCTTGGAGCCGTATCTCACTCGGCTGGTCGAGAAGGGCTACAAGGTCGCGGTGTGTGAACAACTTGAGGAGTCCCACAAGGGAAAAGGGATTATTCCGCGCGATGTGGTGCGTATTGTCACACCGGGGACCTTGTTTGAATCCGAGAGCCGGGAACGAACGCTGGTTGCCGTGTTGTCCGAGAAAGATGCGGTCGGCGTCGCCAGTCTGGACCTGGCGACGGCTGAGTTTCTGGCTGCTGAAACAAACGTTTCTGATTTGCCCAGCCTGCTGGAGAAGCTCCAACCGCAGGAACTGATCTGTGTGGCTGGTGAGTCGTGCGACACGGGCTGGAGTCGTCAGGTCTGTCGCACCGAGCGTCCGGCCGAGGCGTTTCGTTTTGAACAGGCGCGTGCACTACTCAGCAAGCAGTTCGGTCGCAAGCGCATTGACTCTCTCGTTTTCTCCCATCGGCATGCCCTGTGCGCAGCCGGAGCGTTGTTTGCCTATGCGCGGGAAACGCAACGCGCGTTTCTGCCCCATATCCGTGCGCCTGAGCCGTATCGGCACGACGCCTTCGTCGTGCTCGACCCGCAGACGCAGCGCAACCTCGAACTGGTGGAAAATGTGTTCGAGGGCTCGTCCGAGGGAACCGTGCTGACCGTACTGGACCAGACCATCACCCGTATGGGCAAGCGGCGCTTACGGCACTGGGTGCTGCACCCTCTGCGCGCGGTCGATGATATTCACACCCGACAGGAGGCGGTTGGCGAACTGAGCCGCCGACATGAGGTGCGGACAGAGTTACGGCGTGTACTCTCCGGCATCCCGGACCTCGAACGCCTGACCTCACGCATTACGTCCGCGATTGCCAACCCGCGAGACCTGGCAACGCTAAAATACGCCTTGGTTCGCCTGCCGGAACTCCACGCTGCCCTGACTATGGCCGAGAGCCGTCTGCTGACGACGTCTTATGAAGAAATCGACCTGCTGGACGATGTGACCACCGAGATTGCCCACACCCTGATTGACGAGCCGAAACCTACGGCCAAAGAGGGTGGGCTGATTCGGGCCGGCGTCTCTGCCGACCTGGACGAACTGCGGGCGATTCAGACCGATGGGACCGGCTGGCTGGCCGAGTATGAACAGCAAGAGCGGGAACGCTCGCAGATTCCCAACCTCAAGGTCGGTTTCAACAAGGTCTTCGGGTATTACGTGGAAGTCACCAAGTCTGCACTGAGCCGTGTGCCCAAGAACTACATTCGCCGCCAAACCCTGGTCAACGCCGAACGCTTTGTCACGGATGAACTGCGCGCCTTTGAATCCACGGTCTTGTCCGCGACAGACCGCGGCAACCAATTAGAGTATGCCCTCTTTACCCAACTCAGACAGCAGGTCGCCGCCCAGGCCGAGCGGCTTCGACGCACTGCGACTATTGTTGGCACCCTCGACGCGTTGGGTTCCCTGGCGGAGTTAGCCGCGAAGAAGGGTTGGATTCGTCCTGAGGTCACCGACGCGTACGAGTTGCTGATAGAAGAGGGTCGGCACCCGGTCCTTGACACGCGCGCCGCGCAATTCGTGCCGAACGACCTGCGATTGGACGCAAGCCAGCACGTCCTGATCATTACCGGTCCCAATGCCGCCGGAAAAAGCACCTATGCGCGTCAGGCGGCTCTGCTCGTGCTGTTAGCCCAAATGGGGAGTTTCATTCCCGCCCGGTCCGCAAGGGTTGGGGCCGTGGACCGTATTTTCACCCGGGTTGGCGCGGCTGATTTCCTGGCTCAGGGGTTATCGACTTTTATGGTCGAAATGATGGAGACGGCGAACATCCTGAAACATGCCACCGAGCGGAGTCTGGTCATTCTTGACGAAGTCGGTCGGGGAACCGGCACAACGGATGGCCGTGCCCTTGCCCAGGCGGTGGCCGAAAAGCTGGCCACCCAAGTCCGGGCCAAGACCTTGTTTACCACCCATTATCACGAACTGGCGCCGGTCTCGGACGCTCTGCCCGGAGTGGCCAACGCCCGGCTTGAGGTCCGTGAGAACCGGGACGAAGTGGCCTTTCTCTATAAGGTCGTACCGGGAGCGGCCCAAAAGAGTTACGGTCTCTATGTCGCCAAGCTGGCCGGACTGCCGCCCGATGTGGTCGAGCGAGCCAAGGTGTTGTTAGCCGAGTTTGAAGCGGAGCAGCCTCCTGCGGGTGGCCAGAAACAGACGGCGGAACAGCCCCAGCCGCAGATTGGCCAAGCCGTCGTAGACCGTCTCACCCAGGTGGACCCGCTGCGGACAACACCGATTGAGGCGCTGCTGTTGATTGCCGAATTGAAGCGAATGGCTGAGGGGGGAGCGGGCACGGAGACCCTCGACAATTGACGCCGTGCCTTGCACAATCATACGGACATCCACAGTCATGCCCATCCGCATCCTTCCCCCTGACGTACAGCAGAAGATCGCCGCTGGTGAGGTGGTAGAACGACCGGCCAGCGTGGTCAAGGAACTCATGGAGAATGCCCTGGATGCCGGAGCGCAGACCATCAGAGTGGAGGTTGAGGAGGCCGGCCGGCGACTGATTCGCGTCACCGATGATGGCGCCGGCCTGGCTGCGGACGAGGCTGCGCTTGCGTGTGAACGGTTTGCGACATCCAAGATTCAGCACGACCGCGACCTGACCCGCGTCCAAACCTTTGGCTTTCGCGGGGAGGCCTTACCCAGTATTGCCGCGATCTCACGGCTACGGCTTTTGAGTCGGCCGCTCCGCGCTCCGCTGGGAGTGGTAGTCAAAAGTGAAGGCGGAGAACTGAGTCCCATTCAGGAGGCCGGGGCACCGGTTGGGACCTGCGTCGAGGTCGCTGACCTGTTTTACAATACCCCGGCGCGCTTACAGTTTATGCGCAGTTTGCGGACTGAGTACGGCCACATCATGGGGGCGTTCACGCGCTTTGCCTTGGCGTTCCCGGAGAAAACCCTCTCGCTGTCGTTTGATGGACGCGAGGTCTACAACTTTCCGTCTGTTCCGTTCCAGGAGCGGGTCGCCGCCTGCTTTGGCGTTGAGACCGCCTCGCGTCTGGAGACGTTCGAGAACACGGGTCTGAACGGACGCGTATGGGGATTTCTGGTGACGCAAGAGGAAGCCTGGCGCCGACGCTACTACTTCTTTGTGAATCGGCGGGCCGTCCGCAATGCCACCCTGTATCGGGTCGTGCGTGATACACTCGGGAATGACGGCGGCATGGTGTGCCTGTTCGTCGAACTGCATCCCTCCCAACTGAATGTGAATATCCATCCCGCCAAGACCGAGGTGCGCTTTCGGGATGACCCGAGTGTGTATGATCTGGTCCGGGGCGGTCTCCAACGCCGTTCCGCGCCACGCTGGCTTTCGGCCGGTCAGGTGGCCGAAGCTGGGGTGCCGTATGGAGAAGAACAGAACACGGGCTTCTCTCTGGTCGACCAAGTGGAAGCTACCTTCCTGCTGACTTTATCCGAAGGACACTTGTATCTGCTGGACCAACACGCTGCCGAAGAACGCGTATTATACGAACGGCTTCAAAACGGACAGGTTCAGAGTCGGTCCCTCATCTCGCCTCAAGTCGTCCAGCTTTCAGCCGAAGAACATGCCTTCTTTGATGAGCAGGCTGAAGCGTTTGCGGCGTGTGGTTTCAACGCCGAACTCTTTGGCCCGCATGTGTTGGCTCTCCGCGCGATTCCTGAATTTCTCGACCCCAGAACGTCGGGGTTGACCTTCTCTCGACTTGTCACGCGCGTGCGTACTCACAAAGAAGACCTGCATCAAGCCCTCTCCTGTCTCGGCGCGATCAAAGCCGGCCAGGTACTCGACCGTGAAGCGCAAAGCCGTCTCCTCAACGCCTGGACCCAAACCGCTAATCCCCACGCCTGCGCCCACAACCGCCCCGTGTATTTCCGTCTGTCACTCGATGAAGTGCGACGCAAGGTTGGCAGGACAGGCCTGGGCTGCGGGTTTGAGAAGGAAAATCCGTAACCCCTCACTCCATCCGCTTGGGATCGGGCTGCGTATGGCCCAGAATCGGGTGCGGCCGGTAGGGCTCTTCGAGGGTGGCCACTTCTTCCGGGCTGAGCTTGATATCGACCGTCTCAAAGATTTCCTTGAGGTGATGTGCCTTGGTCGCGCCGATGATGGGGGCGACCACCCCCGGTGCCTGGAGCACCCAGGCGCAGGCGACCTGAGTCGGTGACACGCCACGCTCTTGGGCGACTTTCCGTACCGCGGCGGCCACTTCTTCATCGCTGTCGTTGAAATACATCCGGCGTGTCATCGGGTCGGTTTGCGCCCGCTTTGTCGGGCCTTCGCCCTCTACTTTTGTACGGTTGCCGGCAAAATAGCCGCGCGCGAGCGGACTCCACGGAATGAGCGCAACGCCCTGGTCTATACACAGCGGATTCATTTCGCGTTCTTCTTCGCGGTAGATCAGGTTGTAGTGGTTCTGCATAGAAACAAAACGATGCCAGCCGTGCTCTTTGGCCGCGTAGAGCGCCTTGGAGAACTGCCAGGCGGCCATGCTGCTGGCTCCGAGGTAGCGTACTTTGCCGGTGCGGACGAGACTATCAAGCGCTTCCAGCGTTTCTTCAATTGGCGTGGAAAAGTCCCAGCGGTGAATCTGATACAGGTCGATATAGTCCATTTTGAGTCGGCGCAGGGAATACTCGCAGGCCTCGATGATATGTTTGCGGCTCAGCCCCCGTCGGTTCGGACCATCGTCCATGGGCCCGTTGACCTTGGTCGCCAGGACAATATCGTCGCGTGAAGCCATCTCGCCCAGCCATTTGCCGGTAATCTCTTCGCTCACGCCAATCGAGTAGACATCCGCGGTATCAAAAAAAGTCACGCCCGATTCAAGGGCGAGGGCGAAGTGTTCACGCGCCTCATCTTCCCCGATGGTCCACTTACGCCATTTGCCGTCTCCATAGCTCATGCATCCCATGCAGATGCGCGAAACCGTCATCCCCGTATTCCCAAGCTTTGCGTATTCCATGCCTTCTCCTATCTGGTTGATGTTTTATCCTGTGCCTGAATGCCGCCGCTCCGACTCGCTTCTTGCTCACCGTTGCCGGTAGAATGGCTTGGTCATTATCAATTCTTCGTTTATCTTTTCAACCATGGGATTCACAGCGAAGCATCAAGGAGAGCATGTATGACCATCACCGAGCATACCGTCAAAACCGACAGACATACGACTTTTTATCTGGCTGCCGGTCCCGAAGAAGGGCCGCTTGTCATATTCGCTCACGGTTGGCCTGAACTCTCGATAAGCTGGCGGCACCAACTGCCGGCTCTGGCCGCGCTGGGGTTTCGGGCCATCGCACCGGACATGCGCGGCTATGGCCGCTCGTCCGTATATAGGCAACACAATGATTATGCCCAAGAGCATATCGTCCGTGACATGCTGGAGTTGATCGACGCGCTGGGGCGGGAAAAAGCCGTTTGGGTCGGTCATGATTGGGGCAGTCCGGTGGTGTGGAATATGGCGAGTCACCATCCGGACCGGTGTCATGCGGTCGCCAATCTGTGTGTCCCCTACTACACCCTTGAGCGCGGACTTGAGCATACGCTGACCCTGGTGGACCGCGACCTCTATCCTGAGGATACCTATCCTGCCGGACAGTGGGATTACATGCGCTACTACGAAGAGAGCTTTGCCGAGTCTATCGCCCCGATGGACGCCCAGGCCTACCGATTCGTCAAACTGCTGTTTCGGAAAGGGAACCCCGAAGGCGAGGGCAAGCCGGCGATCACCTCAACTGCGCGTCGCGATCATAGTATGCTCGGTATGGCTGAGATCCCCGATTTGCCGCGTGATGTCGATGTGGTCACTGAAGAGGACTTGCGCATCTATGCCTCCGCGCTCGAACGCAACGGGTTCTTCGGCCCCTCTTCGTGGTATATGAATCACCCGGTCAACACGGCCTACGCCGAGACCGCTCACAACGACGGCTATCTCGATATGCCGTCGTTGTTTCTGACTGCCCAATACGACTTCGTGTGTGAGTGCGTCCACTCACGCCTGGCCGAGCCCATGCGCGCTTACTGCCGGAATCTGTCCGAAGAGACGATCCGCTCCGGCCATTGGATGGCCCAGGAAAAACCGGCAGAGGTCAACGCCGCTCTGGTGAAATGGCTGGCGACCGCGGTCCCAGGCATCTGGCCGCGGCCACGGTGAAGCTGGACTATTCCTGCTGTTCAAAAACATCATTGGCAATGCCGGCGGCCGTCATGGCTGCCGGCCAGCCGGAGTAAAAGGCCAAGTGCGTGATCAGCTCTCCGATCTCTTCCTGGGTGACACCGTTGTCCAGGGCACGCTGAAGATGCGGACGGAGCTGTTGGGGACGGTAGGTGGACATGAGAGTCGCCACGGTGATAAGGCTGCGGTCACGCTTGGATAAGCCGGGACGCTCCCAGACATCGCCAAATAGAACTTTCTCGGTCAGGTCAATCAGCTTGGGTGCCACTTTCCGAGCTTTTTCTCGCATAGTTGTAGCGGGTGCGTTTGCCATAAGGTTCTCCTTGGCTGAGTAGGGGAAAATCCCCTCCAGGGAGGCTGACAAGGGTAGGTAACCGCCGCGTCATGGCGGTCCATACGTCACCTGGAGATGCGGGGGCGGCTGAGGCCAGGGCTCAGGCAGGAGCCACAAGCTACGCCACAGCCGGCCCTGGAGGAGTTGGCGGCCGAACCACTGCAAGCCTTGGCGGAAGACACTGAGGGGGCGGGGGCCGGGCGGCGGCGGGTCCCGCGGTGTCCGTAAGTGGGCGGGCGGCACGCCCTGCGTCTGGGCGTCCTCACTGCGGGTGCCATAGGCCACGACCCACAAGGTCGCGACCGCCAACACTAACCAGTGGCGCGCCACGCGCGCGGGATCGGTCCGGCGGGTGTGCTGCCACTGCCAGCCTACGCCTTTCAGAGCGCGGAAGCCGCATTCAATCCACATCCGTAAGCCGTACCAACACAGCCCGACTTGGGCCGGGGCGAGATCGGTCACCACCACCCACGGTTCCCGTTGCTCCGCGCCCCAGACCACTACGAGTGTGCCCACCCGCTGGCGCTGGCGCTCCTGAAAGAGCACCCCGCGCCCGACCCAGCCCTCCCCTGGAGCCCGGACCAAGGTCGCGGCTGGCTGGCGCGCGGCCCCGAACGGTTGAAAGGCGGTCGCCTGACGCACTCGCATCATCGGATGCCAACCCCCGGCCCGAATCGTCCGCCACAGCCGGGGGCTCCACAGCCCCCGGTCCGCGAACACCACCACCTGCATCTCCTTGGGAATGGCGGGACGCAACTGGCGCAGCAAGCGCCCCAAGGGGCGCAGCCATGCGCCCTTGCGATTCGCCGGTAAGATATGCCACGCCACTGGCACCGCACTCCCGCGATACAAGACACTGACCACTAATGCCGCCACGCGCTGCCCGTGCAAGGTCGCATCCACGGCCAAGGCTAACTCGCGCCCTTGCCACCAAGCTAAGAGCCAGCCCAGCAACGGCGCGAAACATTGCTCGACCTCCACTTGCGGCTGACACGGCGCCGCTTTATCGGCCCCATCGTACAACCATTCCCGGAGGTATTGCCGGACCGTGTGAAAGCGGCCGACCGCCCCTAACGCACTCACCACCGCGTTCTGACACGCACTCTGGGCGACCACGGCCCCATACACCCACAACGCTAACCCCCGCCGCTGGGCCGGCCGTAAGACCGGTAAATACTGGGCAAGCTGCTCTTCCATCTGGTAACATTCTCGTGGCAAGCGCATGGGCTCCCTCCGACACCATTCGAGTTTCAGCACTCCAAATGATGCCGGAGGCCCTTGCGCTTGCCTATGGCTCCGCCCTTTTACCTACCCCTCTGAGCCTCCTTGGAGGGGATCAGAAGCGTCTGGGGCGGGGCTTACGCCACCTCAAACAGTCCGGCGGCGCCCATGCCGCCGCCAACACACATGGTGATGACCACGTTCTTTACACCCCGTCGTTTGCCTTCGATCAGCGCATGGCCGACCATGCGTGAGCCACTCATGCCGTAGGGATGGCCAATCGAGATGGCCCCGCCGTTCACGTTCAGCCGCTCGTTCGGAATACCGAGCCGATCGCGGCAGTAGATGACCTGGCAGGCGAAGGCTTCGTTCAGTTCCCACAGGTCGATATCGTCCATGGTCAGGCCGTTGCGTTCGAGTAGCTTGGGAACGGCAAAGACCGGACCAATGCCCATCTCGTCCGGCTCGCAGCCGGCAACGGCCATGCCCCGATACACCCCCAGGGGCTGGAGGCCACGTTGCTCGGCCTGCTTGCGCTCCATCAGCACGCAGGCCGATACGCCGTCCGACAACTGGCTGGCATTACCCGCAGTAATGAAGCCGCCTTCTCCCATGACCGGTCGCAGTGCGGCCAAACCGGCCGCGTTCGTGCTCGGGCGGTTACACTCGTCCCGCTCAAGGGTCATTTCCTGGCGCGTGGTCTCGCCGGTCTCTTTATCGGTGAACAGCTTGGTGACGGTGCACGGAATGACCTCGTCGTCGAACCGTCCGGCCTGCTGGGCGGCGGCGGTGCGCTGCTGACTCTGGAGCGCATACTCATCTTGGGCTTCCCGGGAGATGTTGTAGCGCTTCGAGACCACCTCTGCGGTGTCGATCATGGCCATATACAGGTCCGGGGCCTTTCCCAGAGCCTGGGCGTCTTCATTGCGATATTCGTTCTGATGGTCGTTCTGGACGAGGCTGATCGATTCCAGACCGCCGGCCACAACGGTCTGCATGCCATCGGCTACGATCTGTTTGGCCGCCATGGAAATACTCATCAGTCCCGAGGAACATTGACGATCAATGGTCTGGCCGGAGACAGTAACCGGCAAGCCCGCGGCGATGCCACACTGCCGCGCCACGTTATATCCTTGAGTGCCTTCCTGGAGCGCGGCGCCCATAATCAGGTCGTCGATTTCGCCTGCCTCCACCTTGGCCCGACTGATAGCTTCCTGAATAACCGGCGCGGCCATGGTCGGGGTCGTGGTGTCATTAAATGCGCCACGATAGGCCTTGCCAATCGGTGTGCGGGCAGTCGATACGATGACAGCTTCTCTCATAGCAATCTCCTCCTCAGTATTTTACGCTATCGGCAAGTCTTAGCAGTTCACACCCCTTCCTCCAACTGGCGGGCGATCTTTTCTCCTGCGGGAGAGGCATGTAGCAAGGAGACCTGGGATGTCTGATGTCGGGCTGACGCATATTGCTCTTCCAGTCACTAACATGGAGGCAAGTCTGACCTTCTACGCAACCTATGCCCGTATGCAGGTCGTCCACCGCCGGACTGATCCGGATGGGACAGAAGTCGTGTGGTTGAGTGACCGGACACGCCCCTTTGTGATCGTCCTCATCCAGTCGCCTCGGGTGGATACTCCCCTCCTGCCCCTGGCCCATCTCGGGGTGGGCTGTGCAACCCGCCAGGAAGTCGATGCTCTGTGTGAACACGCCCGGCAGGCCGGCTGTTTACGCCTGGGGCCGACAGATTCAGGATATCCGATCAGCTATTGGGCCTTCCTGTCCGACCCGGACGGGCACACCCTTGAAATCGCCCATGGCCAAGAGGTCGCCCTTACCGTCGCCGAGGTCCCAGAGGGGGACAATCCGTCCTGACGCACCGTACCGCGTCTCTGCCTCGCATGCCAACCTCACCGGCCTTGGAAGAGCTACTCGGCTTCGTCCGGCGGCCCAAAGCCGCCCCCGCCCGGCGTGTGCATGACAAAGACGTCGCCCGGCTGCATCAGCGTCTCATCGCTGCCGGCGAGCTCTTCAATGCTCCCATCCACACGTTCGACTGTATCACGACCCCGCTCTCCGGCCTGACCGCCGGCCAGTCCATACGGTTCGGTCAGGCGGTGGCTGCATAAGGTAGTGACGGTCATGGTTTCCAAAAACCGCAGTCGCCGGGTAATCCCTGCGCCGCCCGGCTGCCGACCCGCACCGCCTGAACCGTGGCGGATGGCAAAACTTTCAACCCGGACCGGAAAACGCCACTCCAATACCTCGGGGTCGGTCATGCGCGTGTTAGTCATATGGCTGTGGACCGCGTCGCAGCCCGGATGGTCGGGACCGGCACCGGTGCCGCCGCATATGGTTTCGTAGTTTTGATACTGCTCGTTGCCATACACAAAATTATTGACCGTGCCTTGTGACGAGGCGAGCACCCCGAGCGCGCCATACAGGGCGTCCGTTACGCATTGAGAGACTTCCGTATTGCCGGCGATCACCGCGGCCGGATATTCCGGGCTGATGATGGAGTGTGGTGGAATGATGATATCGAGCGGTTTCAGACAGCCCTCGTTCAGCGGGATCGCGTCATCTACCAAGGTCCGAAAAACGTACAGGACTGCGGCCTTACACACTGCTGCGGGCGCGTTGTAGTTGCCGCTATGCTGAGGAGAAGTGCCGCTGAAGTCGATACTGGCTCGGCGGGCCGCTTTGTCAACCCGGATACTGACCCGAATCTGACAGCCGTTGTCCATCGGGTAGGTGAACGCCCCATCGGTGAGGACGTCGAGCACGCGGCGCACGGACTCTTCGGCATTGTCCTGGACGTGCTGCATATAGGCGTGCACGACCTCGATCCCAAAGTGCTCGACCATTTTCCTGAGTTCCTGCACCCCGGTTTCATTAGCCGCGATCTGGGCGCGCAGGTCTGCCATGTTCTGGTCAAGATTCCGGCAGGGGTACCTGCCCGAACCCAGCAGTTGCCGCATCTCCTGTTCGCGCAGCCGGTCCTGGCGGACAAAAAGGAAGTTGTCGATCAGCACGCCCTCCTGGTGAATGGTGGTGCTGTCCGGTGGAGCCGAGCCAGGCGTGCGTCCGCCGATATCGGCATGATGCCCGCGTGAGCCCACATAAAACAGAATGCGGTCTGCACCGGCTGTGTCAAACACGGGCGTAATCACCGTCACGTCGGGTAGGTGGGTGCCGCCGTTATAGGGGGCATTCAGGACGTAGGCATCACCCGGCCGCATTGTGCCCTGGTTGGCCTTGATGACGGTCTTGATCGATTCGCCCATGGAGCCTAGATGGACCGGGACGTGCGGGGCATTGGCGACCAGGCTCCCGTCCGGCGCGAAAATGGCGCACGAGAAATCCAGCCGTTCCTTGATATTCACCGAGTATGCGGTATTGGCCAGCGTCGCGCCCATCTGCTCGGCAACCGACATAAAGAGGTTGTTAAACACCTCCAGCATGACCGGGTTGGCCGCGGTACCAACCGCCGCTTGGTGTGATTTCGGCTTCGTGCGGGTCAGGAGCAGATGGCCGTAGCGGTTCAGCTCGGCTTGCCACTCCGGCTCAACTACCGTGGTTGCCGTGGGCTCACAAATAATGGCCGGGCCGGGAATGCGCTGGCCCGGTTGGAGCTGCGCGCGCTGGAATACCGGTGTGTCTCGCCAAGCGTCGTCCATATACGCCCGGACCTGCTGCAGCGGCTGCGCGGCCTGGCCTTCAGTTGCCGGCATCTCGGCGTCATCAACGGGCTCCGTCGTGCCGACCGCTTCGACCGAGACCGCCTCGGCGACCAGTTGTCGGTCTGTGACGATAAAGCCAAAGCGCTGCTTGTGGCTGGTCTCAAACGCGGCCCGCATGCCGGCGAGGTCAGACAAGTCCACCTGGAGAGCGGTGTCAGTCCCCTGGTAGCGCAGATGAACTCGTTTATGCAGGCTGAGTCGATCGACAGACACGCCTTGCGCAAGAATTTCGTTGCTGGCTTCGTCGCCGAGTTCCGCACAAGCCGTTTCCAGTCCGGGCGTGGCTGAGGCTGCAAGAGGCTGTTCGATCTGTCGCTCGCGCAACGCCCGCACATCTGCCAGACCCATCCCGTAGGCCGACAACACCCCGGCAAAGGGATGGAGAAAGACGGTCTTCATGCCCAGCGCGTCTGCGACCAGACAGGCGTGCTGGCCGGCGGCCCCACCGAAACAGTTCAGGGTATACTCCGTCACATCGTAGCCGCGCTGAACGGATATTTTTTTGATGGCGTTCGCCATGTTTTCCACGGCGATGCGCAGAAAGCCGGCGGCCACGGCCTCAGGCGACTGGACCGCATTGTCCGTAGCCCCGGTAATTTCTGCTACCAAGGACACAAACTTGTCTCGAACAATCTGCACGTCCAAAGCCTGGTCCGCGTTCGGACCAAACACCGCGGGAAAGAAGGCCGCTTGCAGCTTGCCCAGCATGACGTTGCAGTCAGTCACGGTGAGTGGGCCGCCGCGTTGATAGCACGCTGGCCCAGGGTCTGCACCGGCCGAGTCCGGACCAACCCGAAAACGGGTGCCATCAAAGTGCAGGATAGACCCGCCGCCCGCGGCGACGGTGTGGATATGCATCATCGGCGCGCGCATGCGGACGCCAGCGACCAGGGTTTCAAATGTCCGCTCATACTCGCCGTCATAATGTGACACATCGGTTGAGGTACCGCCCATGTCGAAGCCGATGACTTTACGAAAACCCGCCATCGACGCGGTTCGGACCATGCCGATCACCCCACCGGCCGGTCCGGATAAAATACTGTCCTTGCCCTGAAACAGGTGGGCATCGGTCAGGCCGCCATTCGACTGCATGAACATCAGCCTGGGACCGGACTGACGCTCCGCCTCCAGTTCTCCTGCGACCTGATCGACATAGCGCCGCAGCAGCGGTGACAGATAGGCATCGACCACCGTGGTGTCGCCGCGTGAGACCAGCTTCATCAACGGGCTGACCGCGTGGGAGACCGAGACCTGCTGAAAGCCGATCTCGGTGGCAATGGCGGCGACCCGGGCCTCATGCGCCGCATATCGATAGCCATGGACAAAGGCAATGGCCACGGCGCGAATGCCGGCAGCATAGGCGACCTGCAGGCTGCGCCGCGCCCCGTCTTCATCCAGGGGGGTAACGAGCGCGCCATGGGCGTCAATACGCTCCCTGACCTCGATCACTCGCTCAAACAGCATTTCCGGCAGGACAATATGCCGGGCAAACAGGTCGGGACGGTTCTGATAGCCGATCCGTAAGGCGTCCCCAAACCCCTGGGTAGTCACGAATATGGTCCGGTCGCCCTTGCGTTCCAGCAGGGCATTGGTTGCGACCGTGGTTCCCATCTTCACCAGAGAGACCGTATTGGCTGGGATGGCTGCGTCGCCAGCCACTCCGAGTAAATCGCGAATGCCCTGGACCGCCGCATCCTGATAGCGTTCAGGATTGGCCGACAGCAATTTATGCGTTACCAGGGTGCCGTCAGGACGACGTGCCACCAGATCGGTGAACGTCCCGCCACGGTCGATCCAAATCTGCCACTTGTGGTCGTGCGGAGTTGTAGCCTGCGCATTCATGATCCGGATGCCTCCACGCGTCTGTTAGCCGTCAATCGTACGGACGCTATAGCCAAAGCGGGGGAAATGCACCGTGACAAGCCCGGTGCGCTCGTTTCGGTGCTGAAGCGCCAGGCGCTGGGCGTCGATGGCAAAGAGCTTGCCGACACTGGGATTAGCCCGGCCGTAGTCGGTGGGCGTAATGGAGACGGTATCGCCAAGAGCCGGGTCTCCGTCCAGCGTCTGACTTGGCAGGGACGGCAAAGGGTCGCTGGCTGCCGCGACATCGAGCGCTTGGTGCGCGGTCATCGAGGTCGGATTGCCGTGGCCGTATGCGGCCACACGCTCCATCCATTGACGGATGCCGCCTGGAATAACGGTTGTCCGCTCGCCGGCAAGCTGATCCATGACCCACAGCGGATGGTAGATCACGCAATCGGCCAGGGACGGTGCTTCGCCATGGATATACGTCCGGCCATCGCGCAGGATGTCGCTGATCCAGCTTAACTGCGGGCGCAACTGGGTGAGGTTTTTGATTGCCGCAGCCTTCCGGTGGGCGAGGCCCGGTTCGGGCTTGCCGAGCAGAGCGGCGCGGTCGGCCAGAAATTCCGGGGTGAAACGATCAGCGTCGGCATGTTCGCAAGAAATATAATTGATGGTATTGCGTGTCAGGGTCGCGTCCGTCCAGCGCTCCAGGCCGGCAATAAAGGCCCGCTGGGGGATTGGGTCCGGTCCTGGATAGAGCGTAGGCTGTGGAAAACGATGCTCAAGTTCTTCGATAATCCGTGCGGTATCACAAAAAACGTCGGCGCCAATCTGGAGGGCTGGCGCTCGACGGTAGCCGCCGGTGAGGGGGATATAGTCCGGCTTGGGCAGAGTAGGGGGAATCGCGACCGAGCGCCAGGCCAGACCCTTGAGACCCAGGACGAGCCGGACTTTTTCAGAATAATTGGAGAAATCGTAGTGATGCAGAATGAGTTCTGAGGGCATGGGTTTCCTTATTTGTCTTGATCTGAACCCCATAAAGTGGCAAGGAGGAGGAGGGAATTCAAGGGAGGAAGCCGGAAATCGAGAATCAGGAGGGGAAGTCATATGCCAGCCGCACATTTTTTTGCCCAGAATCTTGAAGAGGTCGGTCTCGACCCGGAAAAAGTCCAGGCCCTGTTTGAACGGGCCGAGCGAGAGGTCAAATCCGGCCTGCTGCCGGCCACCCAGGTTGCGATTGCACGCAATGGAAAGATCGGTGCCATGCAGACCTTTGGCAAGGCGGTCCAAGGCGGGACGGAAAAACCGGCGACGGATGACACCAGATTTGTCATTATGTCTTCGACCAAGGCGTTCACCTCAGCCTCGGCCTGGATTCTCATGCAAGAGGGCCAACTCCGCCCCGAAGACCGTGTGGTCGAGTATATCCCCGAGTTTGGGACGAACGGCAAAGATGTGGTGACGGTTGAGCAGTTGCTCATTCACACGTCGGCCATTCCCTATGCCCCGCACTGGCAAAAAGAATGGGCCGATCACGACAAGCGCTTAAATCGCTTTGCCCAGTGGAAGCTGGATCATACGCCGGGCGAGAAGTTCGTCTATCATGTGTCGGCGAATTTCTGGCCGATCGCCGCTATTGTCGAACGCCTCAGCGGTCAGCGCCTGAGCGAGTTTGTGCGGACGCGGATTGCCGAGCCGCTGGGACTGCCCGATTTGCGCTTCGGGCTGCCGCCCTCCGGGAACGCCGATGTCGCCGATGTGGAGTGGGTGGGCGCCGCCCCGACCGCCGAAGAGTATGAAAAAATGGGGATCAAAGGCTTTAACGCCACGACCAACGCCATCAATGAAGACGGGGTGTTGGAGTTGAACGAAACGGTCACCCGAGAAGCCGGGTCGCCGTCGGCCGGCTGCATTACCACGGCTGGTGATATCGCCTTATTCTATCAGGCATTGCTGAACGACGGCCGCGCCCACGACGGGACGCCGGTCTGGCAGCCCGATATGCTGAAAGAGGCGCGGCGCGTCCGCACCGGAGAGCTGCGCGATCCCTTTCTCGGCCACCGGGCCAATCGGGCCTTGGGGATTGCTGTCGCCGGTGGAGATGGCAAGGCCAATATGCGCGGCTTCGGACGCACCAATTCCGCGGAGTCGTTCGGCCATCCGGGCTTTGGCGGCCAGAGCGGCTGGGCCGATCCGGCAACGGGTATCTCGTTCGGCTTTCTGACCAACGGGTTCGACCGGCACGACATTCGTGAAGCCCGCCGCCGGGTAGCCCTGTCGAGTCTGGCCGCCGCGTGTGCGACGGAGTGAAGATGCAGACCCGATAACGCTTTGCTAGTCTGTTGAGCCGCCTAGTCCCCCGCATCCTGTCGCTGGCTGGCGAAGTACTCGTTTACCGACCGGAGCAATTCGGGTCGGTCGCCTTGGAAGGGGGAGCGGCCTAAACGCTCGGCGGCATGGGCCGCCACATAGCTGGCAAAGAGGTGGTAGAGCAGAGGCGAAAACTCCTCGCGCACCTCGCCCTGGACGGGTAACATCATGTGAGCGTGGCGGGTGACCTCGGTATCGTCCTTGTGCGTCACGGCAATGACCCGTCGGCCCAAGCCGCGCGCTGTTGCTGCCACGCTCTGTGCCCGCCAGTGCGAGCGACCCGGCGGGGCGATCACAAAAACCGGCATGTCTACCGGGTAGGCAAAGCGTTCAACATGCCACCACTCTTCCAAGTCCTGCCCCATCGTAAAAACACCCGCGGCTTCGACCAGCTTTGCCGCGCTGTAGAGGGCGGTGCCATAACTCGGCCCACTGCCCAGCATGACCACAATGGAGCTCGCGGCAATCATGTCCGCCACCTCTCGACAGCCTGCCTGAATCGCGTTCGTAGTAGCGTCCACAACATCGGCGAGCGCGATGAGCTCTTGGCGCAGACGGTCTGTTTCTTCTTGCGCGTGCCTGCCTTGCCATTCACCCAACTGCATCGCCACCAACAGCATGCCCACCAGGCTGGCCTGGTAGGTGCGAATCCCTGGAGAGCGTTCTTTATGGGGCAGTTCGACCACGACGCTCCGGTCCGCCACCTGCGTGACCGCGCTGTTGGGTGTTCCGGTTAAGGCCACGGTGAGTGCGTCGTACTCCTTAGCACGTTCAATCGCCTGCACGACACGCTCGGTACCGCCTGAGGCCGAGGTGGCAATCACCAGGGTCTGCGACGGCGCAGCAGGGCGCATCCAGGCTGCCCCATAATCCAGAAAACGTTGGGCGCTCAGCGGTTCGCAGGCCACGTCGGCAATTACCTGAAAGGCCATCTCAGCGGCACATGAGGCATGGTAGGAATCCCCGTCTCCGGTGAGATAGACTTTTTTCGCCGCCTTCCACTCCGACGGCGTGAGGACCGCCCGCACCTGCTGCTCAAACGGGCGGGTCAACTGTCGTAAATCGTCTGCTAAGCCTGCGACCTGCCCGAACATTACCTCCGGTTTGAGTGGCTCCATCGTTCTATCCCTCTCCTTCCAGTCCTCGCACGATGTCTACATAGGTCTTCACCCGCTCGACATCAATCTGCCCGCCCCAGCCGCCACGTTCCAGGCAGGTGCCGACAAACGCTCCGTCCGCCGCGGCCAGCAACCGTGCCGCGTTACCGTGGTTGGTGTAGCCCGCTAAAATGATGGGCAGGCCCGGCACGGCCTTCCGTACCGAGGCGATCATCTCCAGCGTTCTGTTTTCGTCGGGAGCGCCCAACGACACCGCGTCCGCCCCCACATACTTCGCGCTTCGGGCGATCTCTGCGGTCGGCTTTGGCTCGCCAAACCATTTGAATTGCATGGAGTCGATTTCGGTAATGACCTTGACATCCCAGGCATCAATCTTTTTGCGATACTCCATCACGTTGAGCGGATTGGCTTCGACCATGCCGTGCGCGGTCAGCGTCGTGCCCACCAGCGCGCCGGCCCGAATAAAACTGCCCCCCGCCACCTTTGCTACTGCCAACGAGGCTTTGAGCGCGTTCCGCATCAACTGTACCCCGACCTGGAAGTCTGCGCCCGTAGCCTGGATAATGGCATGCACAATCAAGCCCATGGCGGTCGTACGCGCCGGATCGGATTCGTCTTTTACGCTGTAAACACGATCAACAGTCTGCACCAGACATCCGTCCGCCCCGCCGTGGTAGAGTGCGCGGGCCGATTCGACCGCCGTCTCAAGGGTTTGGTTGAAACTGCCGTCCGCGTAAAATACGGCGCCGGGCAGTGGTTGCAGGTGAATCATGCCCAACACGGCTTTACGTTTGCCCAGGGTTGCGAAATCTCGCATGGTCAGTCCTCCCCACTCTCTGCTCCGAATACACACCCCGCGATGCGTAGCCCCAACTGTGGAATGCTTCTCATGCCGCTGTCAAGCCACACATGCGAACAGGCAGTGCCGCCTCTGGACAAGCCTGCGTTGGGCGCTATGTATGGTCTTCAACCGTACAAAGGAGGTTCCTATGGGTTTCGAGGCGCTCAACGTCTGGCTCGATGCCTACGGCAGGGCCTGGGAGAACCAGGACCCGGATGCCGCGGCAGCACTCTTCACCGAGGACGGGATCTACGTCTGGGGTCCGTTCGCCGAGCCGATCACAGGTCAGCCGGCGATCCGACGCGCCTGGGAGACGGCTACCCAGGGGAACCAGGCCGGGATTACGTTCGGTTACGAACCCCTTGCGATGACCGAAGACGGGCGCTACCTCGCGCGCTGGTGGGCATCGATGGCATCCGTGCAGACGGGGCAATCCGTCAAAATGGAAGGGATCTTTTTGATCACCCTGACCGAGAGTGGCCAGTGTCGAGTATTCCGGGAGTGGTGGAACGAAGACCCGCCCGCAACCGGAGCTTCGGAGTTCGAGTAACTGCTGTCCGGGCGGCGTAGAGAGTGCGGGCAGGCGTGACAAAGTGAAACGTCCGGTTTTTCTAAGACAGGCGAGGAGGTTTGAACATGAGCACCACGAGAACTTGGATTGATCTCAACAGCGATGTGGGTGAATCCTTTGGGAACTATGTGCTGGGACGGCCTGAGGAGGTGATGCAGGGGATTAGCCACGCCAATATCGCGTGTGGCTTTCACGCCGGTGATCCAAGCTGGGTTCGGCGCTCTGTCGAGAGTGCCAAGAAGTACGGTGTGACAGTTGGGGGCCATCCGGGCTTTCCCGACATGCTGGGTTTCGGTCGAAGACTCATGTACATCACTCCCCAAGAGGGCAAGGACTATGTTGTGTATCAACTCGGGGCGCTGAAAGCCTTTGCCGAAGCAGCAGGGTTGCGGCTTGAGGCGGCCAAGCCGCATAGTGCGTTTTATGTGTGGGCGCAACTCAGCGAGGAGAATGCCCGAGCGATGCTTGAGGGATTTCAAGCGGTGAACCCGGACATCGTGGCCTACCTGCCAGCGCTTCCGCGCTATCCCGTACTGGAAGTCGCCGAGCAACTGGGGATGCGGGTCGTCAAAGAGTTCTACCCAGGGTTAGGGTATAAGGATGACGGAGACCTGACATACGGACACGGCGAGGACAGTGTGGAAGAAGCCGTACGACTCGTTATGCGCGTTGTCACCGAGGGGAAGGTCACGACCACGGGTGGCAAAGAACTCGCGCTTGATGCAGAAAGCATTGCCATATCGGGCGAGTTGATGCAGGCTCCGAAGATACTGCAGTCACTGCGAGAGGCCCTGACCCGTGAGGGGGTGACAATCCGCAGTGCGCTTCATGCTGCGAACGGCCGGTAATAGGGCCGAGCTATTCCACCCCCCGCCGTTGGGGATGGTCACTACCCGCATAATTCTGGAGTGCGACGAGCAAAAAGAGGAGAACCGATGGCAGTGGAGAAAGTGTTCCCAGAGGTCGAAGATATTGTCGCGCTCAACGAGGAAATTGAATGGTTGGGCGAAGGCTATGGTGGGTTCGATGAAAACGGCATGATCCGAGGCGTCGCCGAAGGCCCGGTGTGGTGGAACGCCGGTGGCTGGTGGAATGAAGGCGGCTTTCTGCTGTTCAGCGATAATGCCACCAATAAGCGCTATAAGTGGAAAGAGGGTGAAGGGGTCACGCTCTACAAAGAGCCGACGAATGATGCCAACGGGCTGACCCGTGACCGTCAAGGCCGGCTCATTGCCTGTGAGCACGCAAGCCGTCAGGTCACCCGCGAAGAGCTTGATGGCAGCCTGACCGTTGTCGCGAATAATTATCGCGGGCAGCGCTTGAACCGGCCCAACGACGTGGTGGTCAAATCCGACGGGGCGATTTATTTCACCGATCCGGTAACGCTGGGGGTCCAACCCGAACTTGACATTGCCGGCGTGTATCGGGTTTCACCCGACCTGGGGCAGATCAATCTGCTCGTGCGCGACTTTGTGCTTCCTAACGGTCTGGCCTTTTCGGTTGACGAGAAGGTTCTCTACATCAACGATTCGCTGCAGAAACATATCCGGGCTTTTGATCTCGATTCGCTCTGGGGTTCGGGCATGCTGAACATGGCGACCGACCGCGTCTTCTGCGATATGAGCGCCGACCCCCGGCCAGGCGTACCCGACGGGATGAAGGTCGATGTGCAGGGAAACGTCTACTGCTCCGGCCCTGGTGGTATCTGGATCATGGATTCCTCAGGCAAACATCTCGGGACTATTCTGAGCGGCGGCAAACATGTCACCAATATGTGTTTCGGGGGTGATGACTGGAAGACCCTGTTTATCACCACGTTTGGTGAGATGGGCAGGATGCGGGTGAAGATTCCGGGCATCCCGGTGCCTCGGGGAGAGATGTAAGGATGTCGGACGGAAGGGCGGAGCGTAATCTGATACCTCCGCTATGTGCCAACTCGCGAAGAGGAAGAATGGAGCCCTTGGTGGGGAACATGGCGGACAACGTCCAGATACCACCACCACCGCTCCGGTGGGATGTGGGCAGTCTGACGATGCTGGGAAAGGTTGAGGAATTTCAGCAGCTCCTGAGAGAAGACCTCCGCCTGCGTGACTAGCAACCTGTCGGCCTCAGCTAACTGTTGCCGTTCTGCTTCGCTCAGCGTTGCCTCAACATCCGACAATTGATCCCGAATCTTTAACATTTCCAGATGCTCTGCGCCGCTAACCTCGGGATGTTGTACGTCAACGCAATAATGTGTCAGCAGACTGTTCATAGTCCAAGCTCCTTTAAGATCCCCAATCGCCGAAACCGGTGATCTGCAAGGTAGACATCTGGATCCTCAGGTGGAAACGCCGTTTCCATAGTCCCATACAGACCCATCATGATAAGCCAGCGAGTCCCGTCAAGCTCCGCAACTACCGTTGGATAAACTGTATCATCCCAGCGATAAACAAACACCTCAGCATCATGTGTATTGATGGCACGTAGGATTACAGCTTCATAGTCTGCCAGAGTTGCCTCAGTAGGCAAATGTCCGAGAGCAATCCGTTTCGACAGATGAACGGCCGCTTTTCCTGGTCTCCATTTCAGCCGTTTTTGTAATCTCTGGATAGCCGAAGAAGTCAACTCTCGCTCTTCTGCCACGGTACGGTATCCTTTGATGGACGGTTTATTCTTTCTTGATGCGTAGCGGCGGAGGTCGAATGAACGTAGCGTAATCCGCCACCGTGCCCTTATCGTCGTACCCCCGGGGTCTCCACCGGTAAGCCGCGGCCGCGCCAGGCCATATACAATTCGAGATTCACGTAGTCGTCAGCCCCGTGGGCCAGGGGTTGGGCACGGATTGCGGTGTTGCACCAGGCAAACATGCGGTGCGCCGACCCCAGTGTCTGCCAGCTCAGCCGATAGACGGGGAAGCCATTGGTCTGTCCCTGGCTGACGACCTCACCCCGTAGGCGTTGCCCGGCATACTCATCGTGGCAATGGCTGCACGCCATGTCGAGTTGGCCGCGGCGGCGCACGAAGAACGCTTTGCCCGCCTCGAAAAACGGTGCGGCCGGTCCCTCGATGTCCACATGAAGTGGCATCCCGTGTGACTGAAAACCCACAAATGCGCTGAGCGCCAACAAGGCTTCGGATTCATATGGATAGGCTTCGGCCTGGAGTTGCTCTGTGCGACAGCGGTTGATCCGTTGCTCCAGATTGATGAGTTTCTCTGTACGTGGATCGAATTGCGGATAGCGGGTACGCACCCCGCGCATGCTGGTTGCCGCGTCTCCATGACAACTGGCGCACGCCTGTTGGCCGTCGCCCTGGGTCTGGTCCCATAACTCGCGGCCACGTTCGATCCATAACATACCCGGATTACCAAACGCATCATCCTGTAACTGTCGGTGTTCCTCCGACAGGTAGGTATAGCCGGAACGGCGGCCTTCGGTACTGTATGGGGAAGTCTCGTGCTGCGGATCGCTCGGGGTTTGGGAAGCCTGTGGAGCGTCCTGGCGAAGGGTCAAGAGATAGGCCACAACATCTTTGATTTCCTGCGCGGTGAGGATCGGCTTATCCCGGTAGGCTTCGAGTACGGAATGCAGATCCGCTACCGTATGATACGCCGGCATGATGGAGTGGGGGTTCAGCGCTTTGGGGTCTAGCAGTCGTTGGCGCAACTCTGCGGCGGTATAGCGACTCCCAACGTTGTCCAAGGGCAGCCCCACCGTGCCGTGGAAGCGGCGTTCGGGCAGCGGCAGGGCATGACACACCACACAATCGCCGCGCTCCCGGTCGAGCACGGTATGCCGTCCCCGCTTCGCATCACCGGGCTGGTCGGTCAACGGGGTGGGAATCCCTTCACGCCGGGTCTGCAAATCGTCGAGTTGCTGATTCCCCTGGGCGCAGAGATCGCTCAGCACCAGAAGTCCGACCCACACCTGAATGACAAAAGCTTTCCAATGGCTTCCGTGCATCGTAGCGTCGCCTTTACCCAAACGTATCGGCGGTAATATTGGCGTACCACGAGCGGGCGTAGGCCGCTTCGAGCGAGCGCGTTGTCTCCGGCGCGTCAAGCGGGCTTGTGCCGCTCGACCCTGGGACAACCTGAATCGTATCGTTTTCAACGGCATACACAGCGCTAATAGAGATACCGTAACCAGGTGCGACAAGGCTGTAGCAGGTATTCATCAACGCCGGCGGGGCGACCGGTTCGCCCCGGAGCAGAGCCACAATGGCTGCGGCGCAGACCTTGGCTTGAGTATTGGCGCTAAAGGCGGACTTGGGCATGGGGCTGGCGATAGCCGCGTCGCCAATAATATGAATGTTGGGGTGTACACGGGATTCGAATGTACCACCGTATACGGGACACCAGCCCGTGCCGGCGTCAAGGCCGCCCGCCCGCGCAATCGCCGCTGCGCGCTGCGGGGCAATGATATTGGCCACCGCTGGTTTGTACTCGTCAAACTCCGTGTGGACGATGCCGGTGCGGGTATCGACCTGGGTGACCCGCCCGCCCTGGGCACCCGGTACCCATTCGAGCAGGCCGGGATACAGCCTCTCCCACGCGGCTAGAAATAGTCCGTCCTTGGTAAAACTGTCCTTGGCATCGAGCAGCAAGACTTTCGATTTTGGCTTGTGAGTTCTGAGATAGTGGGCGATCAAACTGGCCCGTTCGTACGGTCCCGGCGGACAGCGGTAGGGCGTCTCCGGCGCGCTCATCACCACCAGCCCGCCATCCTGCATGGCTTCCAATTGGTGGCGTAGCAGCAGCGTTTGCGAACCGGCCCGCCAGGCGTGTGGGAACACCGTACTGGCTTCGGCGTCGTAACCCTCTATTGCGTCCCAGCGCAGTTCAACACCGGGGGATAAGACAAGTTTGTCATAGGTGAGAGTAGTGCCGTCAGAGAGGGTGAGGCGCCGCGTGGTCGGATCAAGCTCCTGTGCTTGGGCATGGACAATTTGTACGCCATAGCCTTCCCGGAGCTGTTGGTAGGTATAGGTCAACGAGGCGAGCGAGCGAAGACCAACCAAAGCTGCATTGCTGAATGGACAGGTGATAAACTGAGGCTGCGGGGTCACCAGCGTGACCTTAAGGCTCGGGTCGGCCAGGCGTAAATACTTTGCGCAGGTCGCCCCACCAAAACCACCGCCAACGACGACGACCCTGGCCAGGGTCGTCGCCCGCGCTCTGCCGGTCAGCGGGCGGACAAAAGGCAGGCTTCCGGCCAGGCTGAAGAATTGACGGCGGGTGAGATATGGGGGCATCAGTCAAACGTCGCGGGGCAACCACGGGGGGTTGCCCCTACATTTACTCCCTTTCCCCTAAGGGGTGAGGGGTCTTCGGAACAGTACACCGCACCGCTCGACGTGCCTGCATTATTGCAAAATACGCCACCACGGCCTCGACATCCGCCTCACTCAGCCCCTTGGCAATATAATTCATCACGGTTCCCTGACGCTCTTCGGTCCGAAATGCCTGCATGGCTACCCTGAAGTCCTCGGGTGACAGCCGGTCAAGCGCCGGAATGGCTCCCTGGCTCTGTCCGTCAGGACCATGACAGGCCGTACATGCCTGGGCCCAGGCCGCGCCGCGCTCAGAGATAGAGGCGGTGCCCGCGAGGGCCGGGACGGCCAGCAGGCCTGCCAGCAGGACAACAAAACATTTCATTCGCTGACCGTGAGCGCGACGCGCTCGGACGTCGTGACCCCAGTGTCATCTGTCCACACACACTCCAGCTCGCCCGACGCTTCCGCTGTGGTAAAAAACGAGAAATATGGATTGGCGGCAATACCAGGGGATAACTCTGCGTGGAAAACCTCTGCCCCGTTATATACACATCGGACAGTATGCACGATGTTTTTGGGAATCTTCTGGCCTACGTTGTTATACCGAAAGCCCGTTTCCATGGGATGACGGATGAGCAAACGCACCTCAAAGACCGCTCCGCGTTTGACAACTTCGGGGACTTTGATTCTCGCCTTGGCCATGTCGCATGGGTCCGGTCAGATTCCCTCAACACAGGCCGCGGCCGTGACAACGACTTCCGCGCTTGCCATCCAGGCCGTGCCGTCGTTCATGACCGCAACCGCAACAACCTGCTGGGTGCCGGCCAGTCGAATCCGGGTGTGTACCTCGGCCCGTCCGGCTCGCGGTCCCAGCGAGAAGCGGGCAATAACCGGTCTGGGGTTCTTTTCCGAAAAAATATGAATCTGTCTCACATGGGCCTGTGGCGTCATCGGACTCTCGACTCGGACCCGCAGCCGGACGGAATGGCCGCTTTCGGCCAGGGTCGGCAGAGTAAGCGTGACGCGGCCGACCTGGGGCATGACCCCTCCGGTTGCCTGGCGAATGAGCGGCGCGAGCTTCTCGGGAAGCGCGTCTGCCGAACGCGCCTTTCTGAGCGGCACGAGCAGGCAGCCCAGGCAGCCAAGCAGACCGACGAGCGCGCGCCGCCGTGACAGGCGATTAGGCCGGGCGTAAATCATGGTTCTTTAACGGCAACGAACGAATGCGCTTCCCGGTTGCCGCAAAGATGGCATTACACAGCGCCGGCGCAAGCGGGGCCATGCCGGGCTCGCCCGCGCCGCCCCAGAAACCGCCAGTCGGCCTGAGGATCACCTCAACCGTGGGCATCTCGGCCAACCGCATCATCTGGTAGTCATGAAAATTCGACTGTTCAACCCGGCCCGCCTTAATGGTGATCTCTCCGTACAGCGCGGCTGTCAGGCCGTAGACGACGCTGCCTTCGAGCTGAGCCCGGACCGAGTCGGGATTGGCCACATACCCACAGTCAATACCAGTAACCACGCGGTGGATAGTCAACTCACCCGCACCATTAACTGACGCTTCAATTACCGCCGCGGTATAACTTCCGTAAGAATCCTGCACGGCAATCCCGCGGTGGACGCCTTCCGGCAGCGGGCTGTCCCATCCGGCGGCCTCGGCGACCGCGTCCAGAATGGCCAGGTCCTTCGACGCCTGGGAGCCCTGGAGGAGGGTGCGGCGAAATTGGTACGGGTCCTGCCCGGCCGCATGGGCTAACTCATCGATGAAACTCTCCCGAAAGAACGGATTATGAGTATGCGCTACTGCCCGCCACGGTCCTGGCGGCACGTGGGTGTTGCGCATGGCGTATTCCATATGCATGTTCGGGAAGGCGTACGGCGCGTCGGCAAAAGTCCGGACACCGACGATATCAACCCCGTCCCGAATCAGATGAGGGCGGACTGCACTGAAAATCGACTGCTCGGCCTGGCGCACGGTCCAGGCGGTTGGTTCTCCGGAGGCGTTGAGCGCAGCTCTCATGCGGACCAGGGCCACCGGCCGATAACGGCCGTGCTGGATATCCTCCTCTCTGGACCAGATCAATTGCACCGGGGTGCCGGGCATAGTCTTGGCAATCCTGACGGCCTGGCGCACAAACTCAATATACAGCCCGCGCCGCCCAAAGCCCCCCCCGAGATGGACTTTATGGACCTCGACCCGACTCACCGGCACGTCCGCGGTCTCAGCGGTTACGGCCGCGGTGGCCTCGCTGTTCTGGGCCGGCGCCCAGACGTCAACCCGCTGTTCCGTATACAGCGCCGTACAGTTCTGCGGCTCCATGGTGGCGTGCTCAAGATAGGGGGCATAATAGTCGGCTTCAATTGTTGTGGCCGCACTGGCAAACGCGCTGTCGATATCGCCCTCCTGACGGGAGATCGGCGCCTTTTCGAGTTGTATGCCCTCGCGCAGAAACTCCATGATGCTGTCGCTGCTCACCTGGGCGTGCTCCCCAAAATCCCACTCAATCGGTAGCGCGCGGAGTGCCTGCTGCGCGTTCCACCAGCTTTCTGTGGCAACGACAACGACCGCGTCTTCCAGGGGAACGACCTTGACCACCCCGCGCATGTCGGCAACTTTGTTAGCGTCCACGCTTTTCAGGCTGCCGCCGAACACCGGGCACTGGGCAATCGCGGCATAGACCATGCCGGGCAGCCGGGTATCAATCGCAAACGCGGTCTTGCCCGTGACCTTATCCGGGATGTCGAACCGCTGGGCCGGTTGACCCAAAATGGTCCAGTCCGCAGGGTCTTTGAGCGGCGGATTTTCGGGGATGTCGAGCGTGGCCGCCTCTGCTGCCACCGCTCCAAAGCTGACCTGCCGTTGGGTTGGGGTATGGGTGATGATGCTGTTCGCGGCCACACATTCCGTAACCGGTACGCCCCAGCGCCGTGCGGCCGCGCTGGTCAGCATCAGCCGGGCCGCGGCCCCGGCCGTGCGTAAATACTCCTGGCTGTCACGGATCGACCGGCTGCCGCCGGTCAGCATGGTACGGAAAATACGATTACGCCGCAGATGTTCACTCGTTGACGCATACTCGGCCTGGACCTTGCTCCAGTCACAGGCCAACTCTTCGGCGACCAGCATGGGAAGGCCGGTAAAATTACCCTGGCCCATTTCTACCCGCGCGACTCGAATGATGATGGTGTCATCCGGCCGGATCAGGACCCAGGCGGTCACCTCAGGACTGGTTTCAGCCTGAGCACTCGCCTGCTCGGCCTCTGCCACAGAAGACTTCGGAAGACTCACTTCCAGGAACAGTCCGCCCCCAACCGCAGCCGAGCGTAACAAAAACGAACGACGGGACATGTTCGATATCTGTTTCATCGGCGCGCCCCTATCCCTTCATCCCGTCGTTCGAGCCGGATTTTTGAGCGGCAGTATGAATGGCGGCCCGAATACGCGTATACGTTCCGCACCGGCAGATATTCGTTACGGATTCGTTGATGTCGGTGTCGGTTGGCTGGGGCTTTTTCTTCAGCAGCGCCGCGGCCGACATAATCATGCCGGTCTGGCAATATCCGCACTGCGGCACTTGATGGGCAATCCACGCTTGCTGTAGGGGATGGCTGCCATCTGTAGAGAGCCCTTCTATGGTCGTAATTTTCTTGCCCGCGGCAATGGAGACCGGCATAACGCACGAGCGCACCGGTTCGCCATCCAGGTGGACGGTACAGGCTCCACACAAGGACATGCCACAGCCGAATTTCGTCCCGGTCAGCCCCAGGATATCGCGTAACACCCACAGCAGCCGCATGTCCGAGCCGACATCAACGCTGTGTTCTGTTCCATTCACGGTCAGTGAAATCATGCTCTCTCCTTCCCGCCTCAACGCTCTCTATTTGCACGCATGCGGACTGGGCGGTACGTCCAGGGCGGGGTTGCGTTCAAAAAAGCCGACCGGCATCAGGCTGAAGCCGGCATACTCGACCGGCATCACCGGCCAGTCCTCGGGCCGCGGAATATGCGTAAGGCCAAAGGTATGCCAGACAACGATGTCGGTGTCCTCGATATTGCGATCGCGTGAATAGCGCAGCAGACCCTCACCACCGGGGCTCTGGAGAGTGATGTCGCCGGCCGCGCTGAGTTCATCTGGCGCAAACGCGGTGACCCACAGATTATGCTGGCCAAACCCGGCCCGTTGCCCCACATAGGAGTCCGCCTGGGCAAACAGGGTTGGCGTTGCGCCGGCAAGCAGCTTATAGCCGACCGGGACCCCCAGCCGGTTTGTTCGCTGCGGGTTGATAATCTTCCAGCTCCGACCGGCCTGCGGGGCAATATCCCGCCGAGCAACATCTTCGGACTCCAGGAGCGTCGTCTTGGCGCGGAACTGCGTCCCGTGCGGATTGTCCGGCCCGTGCGGCACGGGTTCGACATCGACTTCGTAGACCGAGTTATTCTCACCGTCCACATCAAAGTCGAGCCGGAAACAGAACAGATGCTGGTGAATCGGGGAGGCCAGGTTGGGCGCAATGAGCGGAGCGAATTCGGGCTGCTCGGCCCCGGTTTCCACCGCGCTGACGCCGACGATGCCGGTCAGCTTGACCTCCATCTGAATCGTGCCGTCCAGGTATAAATACCAGAAGAAGCCATACTCATAATTCCCGACCGTAAAGAACGAGCTGACCACCAAACGCCGCGAGCGTCGGACTTCCGTGGTCGCGGACAGCAAGTCGCGATGCTTCCACAGCACGCCGTAATCTTCTTCATGCATGCAGATGGCGTTCTCAACCGTATAGACGGACCCGTCGGCCAGCAGGGTGTCCATATCAAAATAATGGATTTCGCCCAGGCAGTCGCAGCCCAGGCTGAGCGAGTTGGCCAGATTGCCCACACTCGCCTCGCTGGCATCCAGCACGTGTTTCCAGGTGTGCATGGGGTCGCGGTCGCCATAGGGAACCACCATGTCCGCCAGCGACGCCCGATACAGGATCGACCGCCGCTCCCCGGCATCGTCATAACTCAAGGTATGCAAAACCAGGCCGTGCTGGGGGTGCATGCCGACCCTGAACGACCACTTCTGCCATTCCACCGCGTGCCCATCGACACGGAAACTTGGCCCCTCGGGCTGGGTAATGGCAATCGGTTTCAAATCGGTCCGCAGTGAAGGCTGATGGCTGGCCTCGTAGCGTCCGCTCTCCGGCGGCAGGACGGTCGCGCCGTGGTCTTCCAGATGGACTACCCGACCTGCGGTCAGGTCCACATGGGCAATCAGACCTTGGAGCGGGCGGGCATAGCCGTTGTCGGTCTTGTCTTCACGCACAAAAGCAATCGTCCGGGCCAGGCGATGGGTCGTGTCCACGCCGTCGGGCAGGGGGCCGCTGCCCGGCCACATATCGATCTGCACCCGGCTCATATCCTCAACGCCGCGCCGTCTCACCGCGGCCTGCCAGGCGAGGTCGGCTTTGGTGAGCTTGATCGATTGCACCAAGTCTCGCCCCCCAAATGGGGCCTGTCCGCCGCTGAGGCGCTGTACCCCAAGCATCTCTCCCGTCGTGATATTGACCCGTGCGTCAAAACTGCCCGCCTGCCTCCCGTTGGCAGATTCGTCCACCCCCAGAAAGCGCAGCACCCGAGTAAACGGCGCGCCTGGGGTAAAGGTCTTGACCTCATCTTTGGGCGGCTCTACCAGACTGACACTGGAGAAGGCAAGCTGGCCGCTCAGTTCGCCCGAGCCGGTGAGGATGGCCACGCCGCGCTCAATCTCGTCCCGGCTCAGCGGCTCCAGGGGATGCGTTGGGAGGGTCTGCGCGTGGTCTGTCTGTATGTCCTGTATGGCGCTGGTCATGCTGGTTTCTCCTTTTATTAACGTGGCCTATTAGCGTCCGCCCGAAATATCGTAGATCGTCGTGGTGACGTACGAGGCCTCATCCGTGCAGATCCACACCACCAGATTGGCCACCTCTTCGGGTTCGCAGATACGCCCCAAGACCGTCTGCGCCTTGGCGATGGCTTCGGCGCGTTCAATGCCGATACTCGCTTCAAAAATTTCCGTCCGGGTAATCCCGGGCCGCACGCAACAGACCCGAATCCCCTCAGGTCCGACTTCCCTGGACAGACCCAGGGTAAAGGAGTCAAGCGCGCCTTTGCTTGAGGCGTAGACCACATCGCCCGGCAGCCCACCGTACCGTGAGGAAATGGAGCCGACGTTGACGATCACGCCGCCGGTGCCACCGCGTTTGGTGGACATGCGTTTGATGGCCTCGCGGGCGCTCACGAACACGCCAAAGATATTGAGATTAAAAACGCCCCGGACGCGTTCCAACTCGGCGTCGACGACTGCGGTCTCATAGTCGATCGCGGCATTATTCACCAGGGCAGTGACCGGGCCGAGTTCGGCATCGGTCCGGCGAAACAGCTCGACAACGCCTTCTTCTGTTCCTACATCGGCTTGCACGGCAATAGCCCGTTGCCCGGCCTGTATCACGTCGTGGACCACCTCTTCGGCCCGGTCTTTGGCGCGCGCATAGTTGACGCACACGTCAAACCCGGCCCGCGCTGCTCGGCGTGAAATGGCGGCTCCAATGCCGCGACTTCCGCCTGTCACGATCATGACACCCGACATCTTATCTCCTTCTGTTAGAGGGCAATCGTCAGCAGAGAGCTGCCGTCGGCCTGGACGGTCAGCCGGTCATCCGGGTTGACGACCACCGTGGTTGTGGCGAACTCAACGATGGCCGGGCCGGTGAGCTGGTCACCTGCTGCCAGCGCGTCGCCCTGGTGAATCTCGGTTTCCACCTCGGCATTGACCCCAGCCATGTAGGCCCTGCGTCGGCTGGTCGGTTGTGGCCGGCCCGCGGACTGTGTAGCCAGCCGCCCCTCAGGGGCGGAGCGGTTGCCTGTGGCGGCGATGCGCCAGTGCAGGCACTCGATGGGCTGGTCGCGCATCGAATAGGTAAATCGCCGCTCGTGCTCGTCATGAAAGTCGGCTTCGAGCCGACGTAAGAGATCGGCGTCAATCGGTCCGTCGGGCAGCGGTACGGTCAGGTTATGCACCTGGCCCGGATAGCGCCCCTCCAGGTGCCGGGCGAACCGAATCTCTTCAGGCTGAAAGCCCTCCTCCTCAAGATGGGAGCCGCCCTCGGCGATCAACTCGTCAAACACCTGAGCGATGCCCGTGGCCGCGTCCGGCCGATCCGTATAGCAGTGGTGCAGGCGCACATAGTCGTGCCGTACCGGGGTGACCGCCATACCGAAGGCGCACAGACCGCCCGCGGAACGCGGAATCAGCACCTCGCCGATCTCAAGCATACGAGCCAGCTCGGCCGCGTGCAGGCCGCCGGCCCCGCCGCCCGCGACCATGACATAGTCGCGGGGATCGATACCGCGCTCAATCGAGATCGCCCGGATGGCCGAGGCCATATTCGAGTTCACAATGGTCAGGATACCGGCCGCAGCCTCGCGGACCGACAGCCCCAGCGGTGTGGCAATATGCTCGGCAATGGCTCGCTGCGCCAGGTGCTCGCTGAGAGAGCGCCGGCCGCCCAGAAACGCACCAGACGACATCCGCCCGACGGCCAGGTTGGCGTCGGTGACTGCGGGCGCGCGGCCACCCCGGCCGTAACAGGCCGGCCCCGGCTGGGAACCCGCGCTCTGCGGCCCGACCCGTAGCGCCTTGCCGCTGTCAAGCCAGGCAATAGAGCCGCCGCCGGCGCCGATCGACAGCACTTCGACCCCGTTCACCCCGATGGGCTGATGCGCGACCTTGATATCGGTTGACATGACCGGCTCGCTGTCGCGCAGCATGCAGACGTCGAAGCTGGTCCCGCCCATGTCGATGATGATCAGCCGGTCGGGGGCTTTGGTATCCGAGGCGTAGTGCGCGCCCGCAGCCGGACCGGCTGCGGGACCCGAGGCGACTGCATTGACAGGCCGCGCCAAAAGGTCCTCAACCGACGCACAGCCGCCGTTGACCTGCATGATCTGCGGCGGATGGGGCAGGCCGTCGGCCGCCATCTCTTTTTCAAAGGCGCGCAGATAGTCGCCGATAATGGGCGCGATATAGGCGGACAGCACGGTTGACGAGGTGCGCTCCCATTCCCGAATCTCGGGTAGGACATCACAGGAGCACAGCACATCGACACCGGGCAGCTCCTCGCGCACGATCTCGGCGGTGCGCTTTTCGTGGCTCGAATCGACGATAGACCACAGATAGGCAACCGCTACCGCTTTGACGCCGTGGGCGCCGAAGCGCCGGGCCGCATTGCGAACGGCCTCTTCGTCGAGCGGCAGGACCTCGGAACCGTCCGCGCCAGTACGCTCGGGAATGCCCAGCCGCAAATAGCGCGGAATAAAGTCCTCGGGCTTCTGGAGGTGGATGTTGAACCGTTCGGGCTTCCCGCCCCGGCCCAGATACATGATGTCGCGAAAGCCCCGGGTGCATAGCAGGCCGATGACCGGACCGTTGCGCTGTATCAGGGCATTGGTCGCCATGGTCTGACCATGCACCAGAAACTCCGTCTCACGCAGCAGCGTTTCCACCGTGGTCCCGGCTTCCTCGGCCATGCCGGCGAGACCCCGCGTAATCGCAAGCAGCGGCTGGTCGGGAGTCGAGTCTTCTTTGTAGACGTGGAACCTGCCGTCGTCGCGCAGCAGGACCACATCGGTGAAGGTGCCGCCGATATCGATGCCGACCCGATGCCCCATGTTTACGTCTCCTGCGGCGTCGCGCTGAAATTCCGGGCAATGGTCGGGGCTTCGAGATAGCGATCACCGGGGCGCATATTCTGCTGCGTCCAGGTGCCGGCCGCCGGGGTGGTGGGCTCAATCGTCGGGCGCTCGTGCTTGCGCAGCTCGACTCGGAGTTGCTCGGTTGCGGCAACGTCGAGGCTGCGCTCAAGATCGTCCTTGACGACTATACCGAACACGTTACGGGCCGTGTCTTCGCTGATCCACTCGTCCCGCAGGTCGCGGCGCACCTGTTCCGGGTCGCGGTCGAGTGGGTTGCCCCAGCCGCCGCCGCCCGCGGATACCCCGTTCCAGGTCTCGCCTTCGCGAATCAGCAGTTGTCCCGCGGAGGAGGTAAACGTGCGTCGGCCGTCCGCGTGCTCGATATAAATGCCGCCGCCTGGACTCATGGTGCCGCCGTTCACTCCATGCGGCGGGTTCTTCAAGCCCTCGCCAAAGCCCACGCACTCCATGTCGCCGGCAATCGGCCGATAGCGCGTGCGCAGTCCGGGTCCGCCGATCCACTGGCCCATGCCCAGGGCGTCGGTCTCGATTTCGTTCTGCTCAACGCGGAGCGGATACAGCAGTTCCAACTGCTCGACCGAGGCTGAGGTGAGCCCGCCCATGCCGGCAATGGTGCACAGGACCGGCCAGCCATCGGCGTCCTTTGCCGCGCCCTGGCCTCCGCCGCTGTTGAACAGCATGCAGCCCCACTCCTTGCCGGTTCTCGAATCAACCCCGTTGAAGTTCGGGATGTGGGCGGTATGCGCCCCGCCCGCGGGCACGCGCTCGGGAATGGCCTCGGCCATGGCGATATTGATCACCTCGTGCATGGGGTCGGCCGGATTCTGGGTTGCCCCCGCAACCGCGGCCGGCCACTTGGCCAGGCAGATGGTGTTATCGTCGGCGTCGGCGCTGATGTGTTGCAGCACGCCGTGGTTATGCGGAATGTCGGAGTCGATATAGTACAGGAAGGGGATCGTCGAGGTCGCCATCATGACCGCATAGGTCGCGTTGAACGAGCCGGTGGACGGTGGCCCACCGCTGTAATGGACGTGGATATCCGCGCCCTTCTTGGTGATGGTGGCCCGAATCGGGATATCGGTCGCCCCGTTGCCGTCGGTGTCGGTCCAGGTCTCGCCTGCGTAGACGCCGTCGGGAATCGCGCGGAACTCCTCCGAGGCGCGCTGGTCGGCGTAATCCATGAGGCCGTCGCTATAGCGCACAACCTCGTCACGGCCGTACTGTTCGCATAGCTCGATCAGACCCTTGCGGGCCACCCCGCAGGCCCCGAGCTGGGCGCGCAGGTCGCCGTGCAGGGCGTCCCGGTAGCGCACATTCGAGAGATACAGTTCGACAATATCGTGGCGCTCGACCTCGCGGTCGACCAGCTTGGTCGGCGGAATGACGATGCCCTCCTGGAAGATGGTCTTGGCCGCGGGCACGATGCTCGACGCCTCGATAGCGCCGGTATCGAGCTGGTGGCCGCGCGCCACGGTCCAGAACACCTGCTTGCCGTCCACGAAGACCGGCTGGGCCGTCACCAGGTCCGGGATATGGGTGTTACCCCGATAGGGATCGTTCGACATATACACGTCGCCGTCGTGGATGTCGTCTCCAAACACGGAGACGATTTCCATTAGCAGGGTCCGAATGCTGTTGCAGTGGATGGGCAGGCAATCGGCCATGGTGACCTGACGCGGTCCGCTGGCATGGGCGTCGTAGATCATGCACGAGTAGTCGCGGGCCAGGGCAATAACCGAGGTCCAGGCCGTCTGCTCCATCGCCAGGGTCATCTCCTGACCGATGGCCTCGAAGCGATTACGGATCACACTGAAAGTGATGGGGTCGAACGCTGCCTCCGTGGGCGGCAGGGGGATGGCATCAATCTTACTAGCCGTTGCCATGGGTGCACTCCTTTACGAAACGGTTCTACTCACAGACCGGACTGCCGCAGAAAAACGTGCCCGAATCGTAAACGCTAAGGCGGGAAGAATCAATGCGTGAGCGCGCGCTACGCTTCTTCCCAAATCTATCTTGTGCGTGCATACTCACCTGATGAGGGAAACCCCATGCAAACCCTAACCTTGTCTCCATTGCATCCCGTGTTCGCTGCCGAAGTCCAAGGGCTGGACCTGCGGCAACCAACTGATGCAGATCTAGCAGCCAGGATAGAGGCTGCCATGGATGAGTTCGCTATCCTGGTCTTCCGCAACCAGGTTCTGGACGAATCCCAGCAGATGGCGTTTACCCGCGCGCTCGGTCCCGTTGATATGGGGCTGCTCAAGGTGTTGCAGCAGCGGAGCCGGTTCAAAGAGGCCGGGATGATCGACATCTCCAACGTTGATCTCGAAAGCCAGATTCTAGAGCGGGACGATCCTCGCCTGATTACCATGCTGGCCAACCAGCTCTGGCACAGCGACAGCTCGTTCAAGCAACCATCCGCGAAGTATTCGCTTTTGTTGGCTTGTATCCTCCCCGAACAAGGAGGGGAAACCGAGTTCGCTGATATGCGTGCGGCCTACGATGCGCTGCCGGACGAGGTCAAGGGGGAGATCGAAGGGCTGATGGCCGAACACTCTGCCTTTCATTCGCGTATTCAGCTCGGCGATCAGCAATACACGCCGGAAGATTTGGCCAAATATCCAACCGTGGAATGGCCTATCGTCCGTACCCATCCGGGCTCCCGGCGGAAGACACTCTTTATCGGGGCGCATGCCACGCGCATTGTGGAATGGCCCGTCCCGGAAGGACGGCTCTTGCTCGCCGAGCTCTTAGAGCATGCGACGCAACGTCGGTTTGTGTACCGCCATACCTGGCGTCCGGGTGATCTGGTGATCTGGGACAATCGCGCTGTCCTGCATCGCGGCCGCCGCTACGATCTTTCCCAGCGGCGTGAGTTGCGCCGGAGTACGGTCGAAGACGCCCGGGTGTGAACGCTATAGTCTGAACCCACAGGAGGGAGTGCGATGCGACTCGGATTAGTCACCGGATACTCAGGCCCGAAGATGGAACACACCATGGAGGTGATCCTTGAGGCCGAACGCCTCGGGTTTGACTCGGTCTGGACCGGTGAGGCCTGGGGGTCGGACGTGGTCTCTTTCCTGGCCTTTGTTGGGGCGCGTACGTCAAAAATCAAACTGGGAGCGGGCATCTTGCAGATGCAGGCGCGGACCCCGGCCATGACGGCCATGACCGCTATGACGCTGGATGGTTTGACCGATGGGCGCTTCCTGATTGGGTTGGGACCGTCGAATCCGCAGGTCATCGAGGGCTGGCACGGCGTGCCCTATGGCAAGCCGCTCCAACGCTATCGGGAGTATGTCGAAATTGTGCGCAAGATTCTGGCCCGCGAGGAACGGCTTGAGTTTGCCGGCCAGGAGTATCAGATTCCGTACGCCGGGCCTGATGCCAGCGGGCTGGGCAAGCCGCTGAAGAGTATTCTCCACGGTCGGTCCGATATGAAAATCTATACCGCCTCAATTGGCCCCAAGGGAATTGCGCTGGCGGCTGAAATTGCCGACGGTCTGCTCCCGGTGTGGATGAGCCCGGATTGGGGCGAGTCGTATTATCGCCCGCACCTCGAAGCCGGATTTGTCACAGCCGGGAACGGCAAAAGCCTGCGGGATTTCGATCTCGCCCCATATGTGACGTGTGTGATGGGAGACGACCTGGACCAATGTCGCGCCCCGGTCAAAGCCAGTCTGGCCTTGTATATCGGCGGCATGGGGGCCCGCACCAAGAATTTCTATAACAGCTATGTCCGGAACTTCGGATATGAGGGCTTGGCCACAACTCTGCAGGATTTATATCTCTCGGGCCAAAAAGCGGCAGCTCAAGCGACCGTGCCCGATGAACTGGTTGATGCCGTCTCCCTGGTCGGTCCCAAAGAACGCATTGCCGAGCAACTCACGCGCTGGAAGGCGTCGCCCGTTACGACCATGGTTATTGGCACGAATCAGGTTGAAGCTCTGCGCACCCTGGCGGATCTGTGCCTGTAGCACCCCGCATGAGGAGCCTTCTCCCTATGAAACTCTATATGGTTCCCGCTGCACCAAACCCCACGAAAGTGATGTTGTATATTGCCGAGAAAATGGCCGCCGGGACTGAGATGGATGTCGAACAAGTTCTCGTCAATACGCTTAAAAATGAACAGAAGAGTGCGGAGCATCTGGCGCGCAATCCGTTTGGGAGTCTGCCTGTGCTGGAGGTTGCGGACTATGATTACATTGTCGAATCTCTGGCGATTATTGAGTATTTGGAAGAGCGCTTTCCCCAACCGGCGATGTGGGGGAATGGGACGCGTGAACGTATACGCGCCCGTGAGCTGGAACGTGTCGCCGATCTGCGTCTTCTGCTTCAAGTCGGGCGTTATGTCCATGCCACGAAATCGCCTATCGGACTTCCTCCGAATCCCGAGGCTGCGGCGCAGGCCAAGCACGCACTGCCGGTTGCCTTTCAGTACTTTGAGAATGTTTTAGCTGACGGTCGTGCACTGCTCTTAGGCGATCGCGTCTCGGTTGCCGACTGCACCCTGCAGGCCGCCTTGCAGTTCATGCGCTTTGCCAAGCTTGATCTCATCGGAGACTATCCACATCTCACACGCTGGGACGCCGCGTACCGCCAACGTACGGCGGCTAAAGCGGTGTTGAAATTCTAGGTGTGACACCGAAGCATTGCCGCCCCCTTCCACCTGCGAACTTCCACCTGCGAAAAGGGGCTGAATGAGTAGGAGAAAATTCATGAGGATTGGGATTTCACTTCCAGTAAGAGAGCTTCAGGGCGATTTGGGAGCGATCCGGGCATTTGCCCAAACGGCTGATGAGTTGGGCTACACCCATCTGCGTGTCCCGGATCAGGTTCTCCGGCCCGATAGTGGCTATGTGCACGAGCCGCTGACGCTGCTGGCCCATGTTGCGGCAATCACGCACAAGATAGAACTGGTGCCTTCGGTCATTGTCCTACCCTCGCGCCAGACCGTACTGGTCGCCAAGCAGGCCGCGGAATTGGACGTGCTGTCCGGCGGTCGTTTGCGTCTCGGCATCGGTGTCGGTCCCAGCGCTGAGGAATACCGCGCCCTGGGTGCGGACTTTCAGACGCGGGGGGATCGCTGCGAGGAGCAGATGGCCCTCCTCAAGCAGCTCTGGACGCAGCCCACGGTGGACTTTGACGGACGTTGGGACAGGGTGTCCGGGGCCGGTCTGAATCCATTGCCGGTCCAAAGGCCGATCCCGCTCTGGATTGGCGCGCAGAGTGTTCCCATTCCGCGCATCCGACGCCGGATCGGACGCTTGGCTGACGGCTGGTTTGTGCTGTGTACGCCGGAAGAGTTCCCGGCCATACAGGCTGATATTCTGCGCGCCGCCGAGACGGCTGGCCGGAGTCCGCAGGATATCGGCACCGAAGCCGGCGTGGCTGTGGTCGGTCCCCGAGAAGCGGAATGGCGCGACCGGGTGTCAGGGTGGCGGCGGGTCGGCCTGGGCCATATATGCTTACGCACGCTCGGGGGCGGTCTGGACGCCCAGGGCCATCTGGACACCATGCAGCGCGTGTACGCTGAGGTGCCCAGAGACTGAGCTGTCGATTCCGCTAGGCTGCGTCCTTGGGTCCAAAGGAGTCGGTCGTGATCCGGCGCGACTTGAACTTCCACTCGCCGTCAACTTTGGCGTACTCGTCGTTATACCAGCCCTTCATTTCCCACTTTTTGCCCTCTCGGTTCATGTGGACTTCCACATAACACGTCCCCGTGGCCTGATCCGGCCCACTCAGTTCGATGACGTGGTTATGGATGAAGGGCCGTGGCTGCATCGCCAAGCCACCCTTGATCATCGTGCGCAAGCCGTCGTGGCCTTGTGCGCCCGGCAGGCTGGGGTCGTCGGTCGAGAACGAGCCGTCTTCGGTAAAGAGATTGACGTATCCGTCCAAATCCTGCTGCCACACACAGTGACAATACTGCAAAGGCAGATTGCGAATCGCCTCGCGGTCAATCATGTCTTGCATCTGCGCCTCAATACTCTTGTCTGCCATGTTGTCCTCCTTTTTTATTTCTTCCTTTTTTGGGAGAGGGGCAGGGTGTTGTCAGCCCTCCGGCAGAAACGACGGGCTGCCCGTTTTGGCGGTCTGGCCGCCGTCGGCGACAAACGCCGCGCCCGTCACAAAAGAGGCCAGATCAGAGGCCAGAAACAGGATGACATTGGCCATTTCTTCCGGTCTGCCCAGCCGCCCCATGGGGATGACCTCGTCGAACTTCTCGGCAAACCCCGGCTGCTCCAGGGCGGGTGCGATCAGCGGCGTGTCGATGGCTCCCGGACAGATACAGTTGGCCCGAATGCCGGCGCGGGCATACTCAACGGCAACCACCCGGGTGAGATTGATCACCCCAGCCTTGGCGGCATTATACGCGGCAATGCCGTAATCGGCCCGCAGACCCGAAATGGAGGCGGTGTTGACGATGGCCCCACCGCCGTTCTGGCGCATGACCGGGATTGCCTTCTTCATGGCGTGAAAGACAGACGACAAACCCAGGTCTATCGTATTATCCCAGACGCGATCTTCCAGGTCGGCTGTGCGGGCCATGACCGTACTGTCAGGCCGGGCCGCGGGCAGCCCAAAGGCATTATTATGCAGAAAATCGAGCCGGCCAAAGGCATCCGTCGTGGTCGCAATCATCCGGTCGAGATCGGACTGCTGGGTCACATCGGCGATGACCGCCATGGCCTTTCCGCCCGACTCCGTGATCTCGGCGACCACTGCGTTGGCGTTCTCTGCGTTGATGTCCGCGACCGCAACCGCCCCGCCACGCTGGGCAAATCCCAGTGCGGTCGCGCGGCCAATGCCCGAGGCCGCGCCCGTCACCAGACCGACTTTACCGCTAAAATCCATAGTCTGTGTCTCCTCAGCATCTGCGGCTATTCCAGATTGAAAATACGCGCCCCATTATTCCAGAAAAGCTTGCGTTTCGACTCTGCCGGTATGGGCTGATCAAGCATGGCTTGCACGCCCCACGGATAGGTGCCGTCCGGGTGCGGATAGTCGGAGTCCCAGGTGAAATTATCGTCACCGACCAGTTCGACCGCGGCTTTCATGGTGGGCTCGTCGCCCCGGAAGCCCACACACACATTGCTGCGAAAATATTCCGTTGGCGGTCGGGTGAGATATTCATGTTCGGCGTTGCCGCTGAATTCCCAGTGCTGCTCCATGCGTTGCAGCCAGTACGGGGTCCAGCCGCCGTCGCCCTCAACGTGGATGACTTTGAGTTGGGGGAATTTTTCAAAGATACCGAACCAGATCAGACCGGCCATGGCCGCCATGGCCTCAAACGGATGGGATAAAATATGGCCGCTGGTATGCGTGTCCATGCGATCGCCAAATGAGGGCACCGAGGCCGAAGCCGAGTCATGGGTTGAGATCGGCCGGCCCAGCCTTTCGATGGTTGCCCACAGCGGGTGATAGTCCTCATGCCACAGCGTACGGCCGCCGACCGGATTGGGCCGCATATAATAACTGACGCAGCCGTTTGCCGCGGCGCGTTCAGCCTCTTTGATCGCTTCCTCTGGGTCCTGCATAGGCAGGGCCGCGGCCCAGCGCAGGCGCTCGGGCGCTTCGGAGGTGTAGTCGGCGGCCCAGTTATTATAGGCCCGGCAGCAGGCCGCCAGCAGTTTGGTGTCACGGAACTCGCGGCCGAGCATCTGGCCGGTATAGGTCGGGTAGAGAATCTGGACATCCACGCCCTGCTCGTCCATGTCCATGAGTCGGCTTTTAGCGCTAAAGCCGGCGTCTTTGGCCCGCTCAAAGCGGTCCATGGCCTTATACGCGGCCTTTAGAAACGCCTTGGCCGCCATCGGGTATTTGCCCTTTTCGCGCGTAAACGACTCGCCTTCGACCAGAAAGGTACGACGGCCCGACCCCGGCGCCTCGCCCATTCGGGGCGCTTCGGCCTTATACGCGTCTTCCATATGCCGTTCCCACAGCCAGTCCGGCTCCATCATATGAGAGTCGGTATCGACAATTTTGAATCCGTCACGCATGGTCAGCTCCCTCCAGTATGTGCTGCTTTTTCATCACCGCTCAGGCTGTTGTGTGGTATCACCTCTGTCATTACGAGAGTAGGGGGACGGTCAGCCCTTGGGTAGCCCGAGTACCCGCTCGCCAATGATGTTGTGTTGAATCTCGTTGGTCCCGGCCGCGATGGTGCCGCGCCGCGCCGCCAGCATGCGATGCGACCATTTGCCGCGGTCAATCGCCCCGCTGGCTTGATATTCGAACTGGCTATAGGGACCCAGCAGCTCCATGGCAAAGTCCTGCATGCGCAGGTTCAGGCCGCTCGTGCCGAGCTTCATCATCGAGCCTTCCGGCCCGGGCGGCAGCCCTTTGAGTTGGCTGGTGAGCTGCCGGAAACTGGTGTACTTGAGCGCGGCGGCCTCGCAGGCGAAGCCGGCCAGGCGTTGCCGTACATAGCTATCCTCCCAGGCCGGGCGACCGTCCCGGTCTACTTTTTTGGCCAATTCGGCGAGCTGTCTGACCTCGACCATCATGTCGGTGCGCCCGCCGTGAATCGTACGCTCGAACATCATATTGGTCATGGCGACCATCCAGCCCCGGTTCTTCTCGCCGACCAGATTGGCCAGGGGAACCTGAACATCATCAAAAAACACCTGATTGAAACCGCTCTCCCCGGTTATTTGGACCAGTGGTCGCACGGTGATGCCGGGACTTTTCATATCGACCAGCAGATAGCTGAGTCCTTTATGCTTGGGTGCGTCGGGGTCGGTCCGACACAGCAGGGTGGTGAAGTCGGCGCGGTGGGCGTTGGAGGTCCAGACCTTGGAACCGTTGACCAGGAAGTGGTCGCCCCGGTCAACCGCCCGCGTCTCCACCGCGGCCAGATCGGAGCCGTGATCGGGTTCTGACAGGCCCTGGCACCAGATTTCTTCAGCCGGTGGAATCTTGGGGATATAGCGCTGCTTCTGTTCCGGCGTGCCCCATTGCATCAGCGTCGGTCCCACCCGCGCGATGCCCTGGAAATTGACCGTGGGTGGCGCCTTGGCGCGGTCGAGTTCCTGCTGGTAGATGACTTGCTGGATCAGGCTCGCGCCGCGGCCACCATACTCCTGGGGCCAGTGGATGCACATCCAGCCCCCGTCGTACAACCGGCGATGCCAGGCGCGCCGCCGCTCGAACTCTTCCAGGGTGTCCGGGTCGTGCAACTCGTCGTCCCGCCAGTCGCGGGGGATGTTGTGTTCGAGCCAGCTTCTGAATTCCTGCCGAAAAACTTCGTCTTCCGAGCTGAATTTGAAATCCATGCCTAGGCCCTCTCCTCCAACTCGGCCAGTAGCTCGTCCAGGTCCACCTTTCCTCGGCTGGCCTGAATATTGCCCTGAGAGTCGCGGGACCAAGTCTCGGGTGGCCGGTCCACCGACAGCTCCACTCCGTTGCCGTCCGGGTCAGCCAGGTAGACGGACTCGGACACGCCGTGGTCGGAGGTGCTCTGTAACGGGTAGTCGGCCTGCCGTAGCGCCTTTACCGCCCGGGCCAGTTCCCGACGGCTGGGGTAGAGAATGGCAAAGTGGTACAGCCCTGTATGTCCGGGCGGGGGCGGGCTGGCATCCGGTCCGGCCCAGGTATTCAGCGCCAAGTGGTGATGGTAGCCGCCGGCGGACAGAAACACGGCCGAATCCTTGTAACGCATGGTCTCCTCAAAGCCCAACAGGTCGCGGTAAAAGGCTAAGGAGCGCTCCAGGTCGGTCACCGTCAGATGAATATGGCCGATGCGGGTCTGAGGGTGGACCGGCTCGGACGGCGTTGTCGCTGATTGTGCCATAGGGCTCCCTCCTTACCTAGCCGTTGATAAAAGCGCCTTCGCTATCGAGTTGGGTGAGGATTTGCATCCACAGGCCCAGGGTGACCCCCCCGCCGGGAATAGCCGCGGATTGGCCGGCCTCGAACAGCTCACGCTTTGTAGCCCCATGTTCGATTGCCCGTTTCAGATGGGCCACGGCTCCTTCCTTGCGACCCGCGAACACCAGAATGCCAGTCATGACCATTTCACGGTATTTGACCGCAAGGGCCTGACCCTCCCCGGTGCCCTTCTCGCCATAGGCTCGGAATGCCTTGGCGTAGTCGGGGTCCTGCTGCTCCATCCAATCGAGAAAGGCGTACAGTTGCGGGTCGGCTTCGGTATAGGAACTCGTTGCTGCCCGCGCGTCAGATGCGCTCATAAGTGTCCTCCTTTTTCTTGGGCCATAGCATCTTGGACCGTTGGGGCCAAGAGAGAAGCTTATTCCCGCCACTCTAACCAACGCCCGTGGGCATGAGCAGCGGCCATGTGGCGTTTGGTAGAGCCGCCGTTTTTGAAGTCTCTGATGAGGAACTGCGCCCAGCCTTCCGGGACGCCATCCATAATGACCGCGAAGACGGGCCGGGTTGCCGAGAATGCGGCCAACAGCTTCCACAACTTTTTGCGGTCTTCAGGCGAGAGTTGGTAGAGGACCATGGAGGCGTAGAGACACAGGCGAGAGTCCTGCGGGGCTTGGGCTAACAGAGCCGGCAAATGGGTGAGCGCGTCTCCTGTCACAATCGGAACTGGATGAGCGCGGGCGACGCGGGCGGCGGCTTCCGTTTCCTGGTGACGCTCCAGATGTTCGGGAAAGATGAGCGCGTGCAGCCAGCGCATGGCATCCGCGTCAGTCACATCGATCGGGTTGAGGTCGATCCCCGCGCGCCAGGCGATACGGAATGATTCGGGCAGGGGAGGGAGGGGGACGGTCCCTCTGACCTGGGTTGAAAGCTGGACGGCGGCGTCCTTGTCGCCCCACGCGCTGCTCGCCCCGGACGGATACTCATAGCGGTGGTAATAGCGGTCCCAATGCAGGTTCAGGCCGGCACTGCTGCCGACCTCGATCATCGAGAGGGGCTGGCTCCCGGCCTCTCTCGCCAACTGGGCAAAGACCGGCAGAAGACAGGTCGTGCGGCGGACGACGTTGGTTTGGACCCGGCGGGTGGTAATGAGCCGTCTGATTGTCTCGGTGTGATGCCAGACAAAGTCTTGAAACAGTGGATAGGTCTCCTGGGCGGGCGGCCGCGGCGTTTTTTCTGAGGCAACCACGTCCGGGTAGAAATCGCGCAAGGGATGCTGAACTCCACCCAGGAGGAGATAATGCACCGCGCCGAACAGCAGGTTGGCCGACGGTTGCGAGGGCGGACAGCTTGCGGCAAGGCGCAACATGTCGGGGTCGTTCAGCACGCCTAAGGACAAGGCGTGATAGAGAGGCGAGCCGTTTTCCGGTGCCTGTTTCAGGCCGAAGTTGCGAAAGTAGGTGCGGACCTGATCGAGATCGCTAGCTGGCTGGGAAGACATGGCTGAGGGTTACTCTCCGGGCCTGCTGTATCGAACGGCGGGCTGAGCGGCTGCGTTGTCCGAGGCAACCGCCCAGAGCGAGACTTATCCGCCAAAATAGCTCTTGGGATTTTCGACCATCATGGTGTGAATGGTGCCTTCGCTCACACCGGCTTTGGCCAGGGTGGGAATAATGTTTTTCAGAATATGCGAGTAATTACTGTTTGGGCAGGCTTCGACAAACTGCTCCCATGCCTTGCTGGGGCGGCCCATCAGACAATGGACGGCATCGTGCGAGAGCATAATCCGGTCATAGCCGACGGCCAGCAGGCCAATCAGCGAGGCCAGGCGCATTTTATCCGGCGCAATGATGTCGATGCCGAAGCGGTCAAAACCGATCCATGCGCCGCGCTCCAAAACGTCAAAATAATAGCGCATATCGCCTACACCACAGGCGTGGCCGATGAGCACACGGTTGAAATCCACGCCTTCATCTTCAAACACGTCCAGGGTCTCGCGACCAAACGGACCCAACTCGTCATTGTGACAGAGGATGGGAATACCCGTCACCTTGTGGGCACGGGCGGCCGCACGCAGACAGGTCTCTTCGTGCGTACCGATCGTTTTTGCGGTCTCGGTCATGCCCGGAATCCCGCCGGTCGCGGTCTTGATGATCCCGGCTTTAATGCCCGTTTTATCAATGCCGTCCGTAATCTCCCGCACATAAATCTCGGCGATATCGTCTGCGGGCAGGCTCCGGAAGTGGGGCGGAATCCCGAGCGCTTCGTTGTACAGGCCGGTGGCGACCACGACATTCAAGCCGGATTTGTCTGCGCATTCCGCGGCAAATTCCGGGTCGCGACCCAATTCCATCGGACAGGGATCAACAAACGAGGTGACGCCCAGCTCTTTGATCTCTTTGAGCTTTTCAACGGCACCGGCGATTTCCTTTTTGCGGTCAAAACTGGTGTTATCCCATTCATAGCCGGGGAAACCGACGGTTAAATGCTCGTGGATCAGGGTGAATCCCAGATCGTCGGCGGAACGGTCGCCGAGTACTGTCTGGACATTTACCATGGGTGAGTCTCCTTTCCTCTCTCCTTGCTTCCTGTCTTAATGGGGTGCCGTGCCAGCCTGCTCGATATCGTACTCGACGTCCAACGAAGTCACCCGTCGCAGCTCACGCCGGTATGTCGTGTCTGCATACGGCCGGGCGCGGTGCATGGTCGCCCGGTTGTCGTAGATCACGAGGTCTCCGACTTGCCAGGAGTGACGGTAGACACACTCCGGTCGGGTGGCGTGCTCAATCAGTTCGAGCAGTAGCAGGCGCCCTTCGGGGGTCGGCCAGTCGATGATTCTGGAGGCGTGCGCCGCGATGTAGAGCGACTTGCGTCCCGTACGTGGCAGGATACGGATCAGAGGGTGAATCGCGCCCTTGAGAATCTCCTGTTCCGTTTGGGAAAACTCGAAACCCAGGACGTGGCGCGAGTGAGCGATGGAGTGATGCACGCGCAGCCCCTCAAGCCGGGCTTTCATCTCGTCCGATAAGCGGTCATAGGCTGCTCGCATGTCGGCATATTCCGTGTCCGCGCTGACGGGCGGGACGACTCTGGCAAAAAGCATGGAGTAGCGTCCGGGCGGGTCCTGGAAGGACGCGTCCGTGTGCCACAGCCGATTGCCCAGGCCGTACATGCGCTTGCGGTCGTCGGCCTGATAGACTTCCCCGCTCGCGTTGAGGTTGGAGACATCGGCCAATGCCTCGTTGCCCAGGCGGCTCTTCTGGAGGGCGCTGATGCCGGTCTTGGTGTGCAACTGGCCGTCCAGACGTTGGGCAAAGGCCAAGTGCTCCTCGTCCGTGAAGTGCTGGTCGCGGAAGACGAGCAGGGCGTACTCGTCCATGCCGGCGCGAATCTCCAGCAGCGTTTCGGGATCAGTCACCTGGTGGAGATCAATGGGGCTGACCTCGGCCGCGAACTGGGGGTGGAGTTTGCGAAATGTCAGGGACATATGAACCGGTCCTCCCTTAAAGCAGCCTAGGACATAAATGCGTTTGCGGCTTCTTCCAACTGTGCCAGCGTCTTATCCGTGTCCAGGGCTGTCATAAATAACACCATCTCTTGGACGCCGAGTTCACCGAGTGCGGCCAGCGTATCGGGATTTTCCTGAAGGTCTTTTACATCGCCCAGCATGGAGATTGACAACTGCGAAAAATCCCGGCTACGTTCGGCCATAAGCTCCCTCAGTTGCCCCATACGTTCTTTCAACGTCTCGAGCGGGACCGGACCGGGCTGCCAGCCGTCGCCCAAGTCGGCGACGCGCTTGAGGGCCGGCATGCTCTCGCCACCAAAGATGATGGGCGGGTGAGGCTTTTGGACCGGCAGCGGCAGGGCGTACAGGTCGGGAAAGGAAAAATATTTGCCTTCAAAGCTGGCGGCCTCTTCCTGCCAGACGGCTTTCATGACCTGAAGATATTCTCTGGTGCGGCTGCCCCGTTCAGAGAATTTCTCTCCCAACGCCTTAAACTCTTCCGCCAGCCACCCCACCCCAACGCCAAAAAGATAGCGGCCATTGGTCGCCATATCGACAGTTGCCACCGCCTTGGCCACAGGGAGCGGATTGCGGTACGGGACGACGATTACGCTGGTGCCGAGTTTGATGGTTTTTGTATGAGCGCCCAGGGCTGCCAGGACGACAAAGGTATCTGGAAAGGGCAAGCGCCGCGGAAAGCTGGCTGAGCCATCGGGCGTATACGGATAGGTAGATTCAATTTTTTCTGGGATGACAACGTGGTCGCCCAACCAGGCGGAGTGATATCCGAGTTCTTCGGCCTTTACGGCCACGCGTACATAATCGTCCATGGTTGGATTCATGCCAACACCCAGAGAATAATGGATGCCAAATTTCATAAATATCTCCTTCTTTCCTTGTCTAGCGAGGTTTCTCCTGCCTGCTGCTATACCACATCCGAGCAAGTCTTTACGAGGGAGAGCGGCTCTCAAGCAACTCCAAGATTGACAGCCCAATAACGCCCGGCATATGGTGCGGTTCGTCACCAACGACGAGACTGCTGAATGAGGAGGTTTTGTATGGATATCGGTAAAGTGGGTGTCTGGTTTTTTCTGGATGGAATGACGGCTCCTGAAAGCGCCCAATTCGCCCGGACGGTTGAGAAGTCCGGCTATAAAACCTTGTGGATACCCGAGGCTGTCGGGCGCGAGCCGTTCGCCCATGCGGCCTATCTGCTGAACAATACCGAGCAATTGTCCATTGCTACTGGAATTGCCAATATCTGGGCGCGGGACGCCTATACCATGGCCACGGCAACCAACACGGTGGCCGAGCTGTCGGGCGGTCGGTTCGTACTCGGCATCGGCGTCAGTCACAAGCCGATTGTGTCCAATCTGCGCGGACATGACTACAACAAACCCTATAGCTATATGAAGGAATATCTGCCGAAACTGAAAGACGTCTTTTACCAAGCGCCGAAACCCAAAGAGCCGGCTCCCATTGTTATTGCCGCCCTGCATCCCAAGATGCTGGCCCTGTCCGCCGAACAGGCTCAGGGTACGCATACCTATTTCGTGCCGCCGGAACACACGGCCAAGGTGCGCGAGCAGATCGGCCCTGACGCCTGGATCTGCGCCGCCCAAGCCGTCATTCTTGAAAAGGATGCGACCAAGGCCCGCGCCGCCGCGCGGCAGTATATGAAGACCTATGTCCCCCGCCTGCCCAATTACACCAACAACCTGAAAAACCTGGGTTGGAAGGACGCGGACTTTGAGGACGGGTGCAGCGATGCCCTGGTGGATGCTATTGTTGCCTGGGGCAGCGAAGAGCAGATTCAGGACCGTATGGACGCCCATCTCAAAGCTGGTGCCACGCATGTCTGCTTTTTGCCGGTCAAGGCAGACGATGAATCCCTACCCGATATGCGCGCGGTTGAAGCCTTTGCGCCCGGTGCGTAGGTCGAACAGGAAGCGCAAGAGCGGCCGGTCGGAATACGGTGCCGGTCGCTCTTGAACAGGCTGGTCATGTGCGGTTCAGCCAGCATTGCCTTTCAGACGGATAAGCCCCTCTCGGCCTACGGGCCGCTGGCGAAAACAGTTGAAGACTACGGCTTTGCTGGCGTGAGTGTCTATAATGACATGCTGTATCAGCCGGCTTGGCTGCCGCTGCTGGAAATCGCGCGACACACAACCCGCGTCCGGATCGGTCCCGCAGCGGTCAATCCGTTCACCTGTCACCCTATCAATATCGCCGGCAATATCGCGCTTCTGGATGAAGCCTCGGGCGGGCGGGCGTACTTGGGCTTGGCGCGTGGAGGCTGGCTGGATTTCGTCGGTCTGCATCCTCAGCGACCCATCACCGCACTCCGTGAGGCGTTTGGTTGCATTCGACATCTGCTCAGCCAATCGACCCAACCCTATCGGGGAGAGGTATTTTCCTTAGCAGGCGGTGCGGCTCTGCGCTGGAAGATACACAGGCCAGAGCTGCCTTTTTTGCTGGGAACGTGGGGGCAGAAGACGCTTGCCGCCTGTATTGAAGACATCGCTGAGGTCAAACTCGGCGGAACAACGAACCCAACCGCAGTGTCTCAGATGCGCGTTGCTATAGCCGAGAGTGCTGTGCAGGCCCGGCGGCAGGCTGACGAAATTGGCTTAGTGGTTGGCGCGGTCACGGTGGTTGATACGGACGGGAAGGCCGCTCGTGATCTGGCCCGGCGAGAGGCCGCGCTCTATCTGCCGATTATCGCCACGCTGGACCACAGTCTGGCCATTGAGCCCGAGTTGTTGACGCGCCTCAAAGACGCGACCGACGCCTACGATTTTGAGCGGGCGGGGAGCTATATCTCTGACGATTTACTCCAGCGGTTGGCTTTTGCCGGAACGCCGGACCAGGTGGCCAATCAAGCTGCGGCGCTGTTTGAAGCCGGTGCCCGCCGGGTCGAGTTTGGCACTCCCCACGGCCTCACAACCGCACAGGGCCTACGCTTATTGGGCGAGCGGGTGCTACCGGAACTGCGAGAGTATGTTGGTGGGAACTGAGGGCCTATTCTATACTACAAAGTGCCAGAACGGAGTTTTTCCACTAATCGGTAGAACTCTGTACTCGAATTTCGGTCGGCAATATCGGTCTTTTCTCTGTGATCAATTTCGACAACCATTTTCGCATTATTTAAGGCATCTTGAGTGTGTGTTGCTAACTTCTGATACATCCTGTTGTCACTCTTATCATAAGGCTGGTCGAAAGCGTCATTCCACTTCCGATCCAACTCTACAATTACCGCATCGCAATTCCTGAAGAACCGTGAGGTTCTTATAAAGTGAGCCAAGAACCAGACTTCGAAAGCTGGATTAGATAGATAGAGATCGATGTCGTTACGGGCCGCCTCTTGCCGAGCCGCTGCAAGGTCTGCTTTTGCCTGAATAGTTTCCAGCGATTCGGTATCGAGCACACAGAGGACGACATCCATTCCTTTGCGTTGCGCCTTCTGATTGATTGCCCGTTTGATAATTTGGCTTCGTGATCCACCCTTCCCAGGGACTACGGTAATTGCAAATACTTTGCTGATAGCTTCTTCGCGTTTAAGACCGTCAAGGTAATATCTCTCGGTTTTTTCGCCTTCGCAGACAATCAAAAGAGTCTTCTTAGGTTCTCTCTTTTGAGACGTGCGCTTTCTCCAGTTCGGCATTGGGTGGTACTGACTCGTCTAGAGCAGTTTTCACGGTAGTGTAGCGGGCAGGCGGGAGGAGTGCTAAACGGGGCAGCACCAGGAGCCAGGAGGAGGTATGCGAGCGTATTCGCTGGATCTGCGGAAGCGGGTGGTGGCGGATCGGGAGACGGGACTCTCGACCGCCGAGGTGGCCCACAAGTATCGGGTGAGTGGGGCCTGGGTGCGGCGGCTGATGCAGCGCTACCGGGCGAGTGGGCAGGTGGCCCCGAAGCGCCGGACGCAGTATCAGGCCCCACTCTTAGCCCCCTATCGGGCGCAACTCGCCGCCCTCATCGCCGCGCAGCCCGACGCGACGCTCGCCGAGTTGCGGACCGCCTTGGGCGTGCCCGTGGGGCTCACCACAGTCTGGCGGGCCGTGCGCCACCTGGGGCTGACTGTAAAAAAAAGTCCTGCGCGCCACCGAACAAGACCGGCCTGATGTCGTAGTAGCCCGGCAGCACTGGCGCGCCCAGGCTGCTCACCTAGACGGCTTCCGGCTCGTCTTCCTCGATGAGACTGCGCTCCAGACGAAGATGACGCGCCGCTATGGGCGGAGTCGGCGCGGTACCCGCCTCGTGGCGAAAGTCCCCCACGGCCATTGGAAGACAACCACCCTCATTGCCGCCCTCCGCGCCCACCAACTGACCGCCCCCGCCGTCCTCGACGGTCCGCTCGATGGTCCCGCCTTTGTGGCGTACGTCGAACAGGTCCTGGCCCCCACGCTCCGCCCAGGCGACTCTGTCGTCCTAGATAATCTGGCCTGTCATAAAGTGGCTGGGGTCCGCCAAGCGATTGAGGCGACCGGCGCGCGGCTGCTTTACCTGCCCCCGTACAGCCCGGACTTTAATCCCATCGAACAGGTCTTTGCCAAACTCAAAGCCCGCCTGCGCGCTATCGCCCCGCGCACGGTGCCCCGCTTGTGGGCGGCGGTCGGGCCAGCCCTCGCGGCCGTCTCCCCTACGGAATGCGCCCACTATGTCCGCCACGCTGGCTATCGCCTCGCTACAGCAGCATGAAAACTGCGCTAGCGATCTTCAAAGAAGGGACCAAAGCTCGGAACGGCTCCATATCTCCCTGCTAAATAATTTTTTTCAAAAGCTGTATCTTTTCGTGGTCTGGAGGAAGTGTCAAAATCATATAAGGAAAATAACTCAGTTGCCCCATTTGCTCGCTTTTCTGTCAGCCAAATCTGGTCTCTCCGCAATAGTGTCTGGTCCATGACGGAACTGTCATGGGTTGTAAAAATCAACTGAGCACCATTCGTATTTTCTTCTGGACTTTGAAACAGCTCGATAACTTTTCGTGTCAGGAGTGGATGCATACTACAGTCGAGTTCATCAATCACAAGAAGATTCCCGTCTGACAACGCTGATAAAATAGGTCCCGCTAAAGCAAAGAAACGCCGGGTTCCATTCGACTCATCTTCCTCTAGGCTGAAAGATATTTTGGCCTCTCCATCATTAAGTAAGTGTTCCGTAGTAATCGAGAAATGTGTCAACTTCTCGCGTTCTGCCAGTTTCCGCAAAGCAGTAAACATCTTGCGAAACTCGTCAGGAGTATCGTCAGAAGTGTCATCGGAGAATCTTTGCAACCACCCTTCTTCCTTTACTGACAGACTATCTATTCCGAAGTCAGCCTCTCGTATAAACCGAATGACTCGATTCCGGAACTCTTTATCGTCATCGTCACCCATTTTCCTTGCAGTGGACTGATCCGTTGGTCGATCTGAGAGGTCAAAAGCCCCAAATTTCTTGCGAAACCAGAGATATAGGGGGGTCACCGCCTCAATGTTCAACTCTGCCGCTCGCGACAACACAAGACCGTTGTCACGCGTTTTCTCTTTAAGCAGACCTTCGTCCCTCTTAAGTGGCCCCCGAAAAGCCCATGATGTGACTCCACTAGTCTTATCACGTGCCCTTTGTAACCATTTTGAGCTTCGTTTCCCTTGTGGTTGAACAGAGAGCCATTCATCATGCACCCGCTCTTTTGTTGCGGAAAATCCATAGACAAAAATATCGCCTTTTATGAGTAGGGTAATCTCGAACTGGGATGGCTCTTGTACGGTTGAGGTGTCTAGCCGGAACGGAGAAGCACATTCAATACTATCGCCTAGGTTCATCTGAGTGGCTGAATCCAAGATAAAGTCTCTCATTGCTTCTATTGCCTTCACGAGGTTACTTTTTCCGGAAGCATTTGCCCCGTAGATTGATGCTACTTTAGACAATCGGAATTTCCCCTTCCAGTTAATGAGCGAATCGGGGTGAGCAGAGTCCTTGCCTGCTACAAGGGAGAGCGTTTGTTCCTCGCGGAATGATCGATAATTCTGAACACTGAATTGAATTAACATTTTAGATCACTCCTAACTCGCGCAGGACCATTGAACTACATGATTTAATATAGGCGCAATTTATGCAGCTTTTCTGCACGGAGGCCTATATTACAGCATTTGAAGGCTGACGAAAGGGGGCTTTATGCGAAATTAAAGACAAGAATTATTCTTTGAAGCACTGCTGAAGAAGATTTTCCTTAGAAGCCGGCGACGCCGTTGTCCAGTTGGACGCCGAAGGAATTGAGCGCCATGGACACCATATTGTACTGTCCGACGGTGAAGACCACGTCCATGAGCTGCTGGGTCGTATAGCGCTCGCTCAGAGCCGACCAGGTGGCGTCACTGATAAACGCGTCTGCGTGTAGTTCGTCCGCGGCGCGCAGCAGGCTGGCATCAAACGGGTCCCAGCCGTCCGCGTCCGGTCCCTCTTTAATCCGTGCGATTTCTTCGTCCGTCAGACCGGCTTCTCTGCCGAAAATCACGTGCTGGCCCCATTCGTATTCGGCCTGACACAGCCAGCCGATACGCAATATCAATAGCTCGCGCTCTCTGGGGACCAGCGTCGAGGTCTCGCCCATGATGTGGTAGGCCCAGACCTGGAATTTCTTCGCGGCTTCCCAATGTCGCGCCAGCGTACCAACCACATTATACACTCGGCCCTCACGGGAGCGGGCCTCAAGGGAAGCGCGTTGTTCGTCCGTCCATTCGTCTGCGGTGAGTGGGGTGATGCGGGGCTGTGAGAGTTTCATGGCATCCTCTTTCTCTAGCAAGTATGACAAGGCCGAGAGCGTGCCCTCGGCCTTGTCTGTATATGGCAGGTCTCAATAACGGCTTGGCTCTATTCCAGGCCGTACACGCGCGCGGCGGTATCGTGGACAATCTTGCGCAAATCTTCTTCGGGAAGTGCGCCCAGCCGCTTGTTGACGATCTCCCGCGAGCGCGGAAAGGTTGCCGCGGTGTGCGGATAGTCGGACGACCACATGGTGTTGTCCGGGCCGTAGCGATGGAGCGAGTCCACGAAAACCGGGTCGGCGATAAAGGTCGCGTATACCTGACGCTTGACATAGTCGCTGGCACGCATGGGCAGGTCCATATTGCCGAGTGCGCCCAAGCGGCGTTGCACGATGTCAAGTCGATACATCAAGTAGGCCATCCAGCCGACATCGTTTTCCGCAGAGACGATTTTCAGGCCGGGAAACTTCTCCAGCACACCGCCATAGACCATCTCGGAAATCGAGCGCTCAATCTGGTGGTGGAGAGTCGCCAGGGACAGCAGGAAACCCTTGCCACTTGCCTGGTTTGCGCCCGTGCCGCTCCGGGCGGTGAGAATGTGGAGGGAGAGCGGCATATTCAGGTCCTGGGCGGCCGCCCAGAAAGGCTCATAGTCGGGATGACTATAGGGACGGTCGTCCGGCGGTTCGGCCCAGATCATGGCACCCCGCATGCCCTGTTTGGCGATGCGTTGCAGTTCGTCCACGGCCAGTGGAATGTCTTCCAGCGTGATCAGACCCAACGGGACGAGGCGTTTCGAGTCGTAGCTGCAATACTCGGTGGCCCAGTCATTAAAGGCGCGAAAGCAGGAATAGCGCAATTCCGCGTCGTCCAAGCCGAACAGCGGCATCCCCATGGAGGTATAAATAACCTCTGCCCGGACGCCGTCACGGTCCTGGTCCGCGATCCGATAGGCGGGGTCCCAGACGCTCTTGGGGGCTTCATCAAAACCCTTTTTGTTGTGCTCGGGAAGTTCCGGCGACGGCACACCAGCCCCAAAGAAGCCGGCGACCGACATGGGGGTGATATTCTCACACACGAACCACTCCCCGGCGCGCCCGTTCAACCCCTTGACGGTACGCGGAGCACGGTCGCGAAACTTTTTATCTATGCGCTTGGCCCACATGCCGGGCGGCTCGACGAAATGGGAGTCGGCTGAAATGAGTGTATACTCTGACATGAGCGTTCCCTCCTTACTGCTTGCTCTTCATTGTCCATACTCTACGTCAGATCCGGCCGGTTTTCCATGCCTTGCTTTCGAGCTTCCGCCTCGTTTATAGAAGGAAAATGCAATATGATCTGCTTATCAAAAACGGTACGCTTATTGACGGTTCGGGACTGCCTCGCCTTCAGGCTGACGTCGGTATCAGCCACGGAAAAATCGCGGCCATCGGCAGAATCCGCGATAGTGCGCGCGAGGTGATTGACGCCGAGGGGCATGTGGTTGCTCCGGGCTTTGTCGATGCCCATACCCATATGGATGCCCAGGTGTTCTGGGACCCGCTGGGAACGTGCTCCTGCTGGCACGGTATCACCAGTGTGGTAATGGGGAATTGCGGTTTTTCGCTCGCCCCGTGCGCCGAGCAGGACAAACTGCTGGTGATGCGTAATCTTGAACGGGCAGAAGACATTGCCCCGGAAGCAATGGAAGCCGGTATTCCGTGGAGTTGGACCACCTACCCGGAATACCTGGATGCGGTTGATGCGCTTCCGAAGGGCATCAACTATGCTGCCTATATCGGACACTCGGCGCTGCGGACCCATGTCATGGGTGAGCGTGCATTTACGCATGAAGCGAGCCCGACGGACCTGGAAGCCATGCAGCGCGAAGTGCGGGCCGCTATTCAGGCTGGCGCTATCGGACTGAGCACCTCACGTACCCACAACCATCAGACGCCGGACGGTCAGCCGGTTGCCAGCCGACTGGCCACCTGGCAGGAAGTACGCCAACTGGTGGGCGTCATGGGCGAGCTGAACGCCGGTGTGTTTGAAATTGCCAACGAAGACGCCCGGTTCGACCCTGAACGGATTGACGAGTATTTGGGTCGACTCAAAGCGCTGGCCGTTGACACCGGCGTGCCGGTCACGTTTGGCATGTTCAGCAGTCGCCAGGCGCCAAACATGTGGCAGCCGTTCTTTGCCCTGGCCGATGAAACCGCCGCGGCGGGTGGGCGGATGTTCATCCAGGTGCATAGTCGCCCGCTGAACGTCGTGCTGTCATTCGAGACGGCCACGCCGTTCGATACCTTGCCGGTGTGGGGCGATATCAGAAAACTCCCCTTAGCCGACCAGGAATCCGCGCTGCGGAATCCGGAAACTCGTCAGAAGCTGATTGAAGCCGTCCACCACAGGCCGCGCGGTCAGAACAAGGGAATTGGTGCAGAGCCGCGCGCGGCGAATTTTAAGTGGCTGTTTGTCATGGACTCTGCCACTCCACCGTATCGTTCCATCGCCGAGATTGCTGATGAGCGTCAGCAAGACCCGGTCGAAGTGTTTATTGATCTGGCCCTGGAGAAGGGCCTGAAACGCTTCTTCCTCCAACCGCTCGTCAACCATAATCAAGAGCATGTGCTGGAGATGATGCGCCACCCGCGCTCGGTCATTACTTTCTCCGACTCCGGTGCGCATGTCTCCCAGATCATGGACTCTTCACTCCAAACCCATGTCCTTGGTCATTGGGTTCGGGACAAGCAGGCGCTGACCTTGGAAGAGGCGGTGCGACAGTTGAGTTTCGTGCCGGCCTCTCACTGGGGTCTGAGAGGGCGAGGGTTGTTGCGTGAGGGCTGGAACGCCGATGTGGTGATCTTTGATCCCCAGACCGTGGCGCCGCAGTTGCCGGAAGTCGTCTATGATCTACCGGCTGGCGCGCGGCGACTCAAGCAACAGGCGAACGGCTTTCTGGCCACCGTCGTGAACGGCGAGACGGTCTTGCGTCACAACGAACACACGGGCGCCTTGCCCGGTCGGTTGCTGCGGGGACCGCGGGCCACTGGTTAAAACCTGACAGGACCGGGAGGCCGTTTTGTGAGGCGAGTGTGGAAATTCTAGAAATTATCGCCATCCTTGCATGCTCGATTTTTGCTGGTGCTGCGATTTACGGTACTGTGGTGGAGCATCCGGCCCGCCTCGCATGTGGAACGGAACTCGCCGCCACTGTTTTTGGGCCAAGCTACAAGCGCGCCGCAGTTATGCAAGCTTCTCTCGCGCTTCTCGCAACACTGGCAGGTGTTACGGTAGCGATAAACGGAGGGGCAGGGCTCTGGTTCGTGGGGGCCTGCCTCATCTTCAGCGTCGTGCCGTTCACTTTCTTAGGCATCATGCCGACGAACAAGCGACTGCTTGACCCAGAGCGCGACCGCACCTCAGAAGAAACCCAAGTGCTGCTTGAGCAGTGGGGCAGACTTCATGCTGTCCGTAGCGTTTCAAGCTTTGCCGCGTCAATTTTGTATGTGTATCTTGGTGTGACAACCTAACCGTAAGCCCTGATTTTTGGCCCTCCCCCTCCCCCTGTTATGTCAGCATACAAGGGGGAGGGGGAGAACTCCTCTTGTCTGGAGCTCTGCACAACTGCAAACCGCTCTACGTCGCCTGTGGCTCCGGCGCTACGGCCGCGGCCCCTGCGCCCACACAAAACACGCCGACGCAAGACAGAAATGCCCAGTCATAACTGCCGGTGTTGTCGTATAACACGCCGGCAATAATGGGTCCCAGCGCGCCGCCAATACTCAGTCCCAACGTCCCCAATACTCCGGCAATGGCCCCAAAAGCCTGCCGGCCAAAATCGTGTCCGACGATCAAGGGCCACAGCACAATCATGCCGCCATACCCCAGTCCAAAGAGCGACACGAACAGCGTGAGCGCCCAAAACCCGAGACTCTCCAGAAAGAGTAACACTCCGATGCCGGCCGCCTGCATGCACAGACACCCGGCCAGGATGGCGTGGGGGTGACGGATGTGTTCGCTGACCCAGCCTGCCAGAAACCGCCCGGCCATACTCATGCCCAAAGAGATGCCGGTAATCGTTGAGGCAAATTCGAGGCTATACCCGGCATCCTGAAAAAACGCGACCTGGTGGGCAAGCACCGCTCCACCCGCCATCAGCCCCAGGCAGAATGCGGCTCCTAAGCGCCAGAATGTTGAGGTGGACAGCGCTTGTCTGAGGGTCCAGTCCCGCACGTCCTGCTCCGGCTCAGGTCCCAGCAGCGTGTGACGTACTTTCGAATAATCCTGTCCCAAGGGTTTGAGGCCCTTTTCCTGCGGGGTGTTAACGACAAAGAACCAGACCAGGGGCAGCATGCCGAAGAGAGACAGGCCGGCTAAGACCTGATAGCCCACCCGCCAACTGAACTCGGCGATCAGAAAACCGCACAGCGGGACGAGCACCAGTCCCCCACCACTCGCGCCGACCAGGGCAATGCCCATCGCCAGACCCCGTTTGTCCACAAACCACTGGGTAATGACCTTCCCCACCGGCATGGGTCCGATGCCCGCCAGCCCGACGCCCAAAAACAGGTATAGGGCGTAGAAGCCGGGCAGGCTGCTGACGGCGCTGAGCAGGAACAGGGCGACGCCGTCGATCAGGGCACTCAGCAGAAAAACCCAGCGGGCACCAACATGGTCAATAAGCCAACCCCAGGCGGGTAGAACCAGGCCGGCAACCAGCAAATACAGGGAGAATGCCGTGGCGGTCTCGGCCCGCGACCAGCCAAATTCCTGGGTGAGCGGCTTCAGAAATGTGGAGAAGGTATAGGTGAACCCCCCGTCGATGATGGAGATAAAGAACAGGACGCCGACAATCAGCCAGCCATAGAAGATGCCTTCGCTACGGTCTGCGCTCCCGTCCTCGCTCTTGAGGTTGTCCAAGGACCCTGGCTCTCTCATCAGCCGCGATTAGATAGAGGATGTCCCGGTCTGTCAATCTGAAATGATGTGATATTGATATGGGGTGAAAGCGAACGCGCCGGATAAACGAGAGAGCGCAAAAAGGAGGAAAGTCGCATGAGTGAACTCACGTTACCAAAAGAGAAAACCGCCATTCTGGTGATGGACTGCCAGAACGATATTGTGCATGAAGACGGTAAATTTGGTGGGCACCTCACTGGCGGGACCATGCCCAGGCTTATTAAGGAAAGGAACGTCCTGGGAAATATCAGCGCCCTGGCTGCCACGGGGAGGACGGCTCACGTACCGATCATCCATGTGCGACATGCCTACCGGTCGGACTACTCCGACTTACTGGAGCACGTGAAGGTCTTTCAGGTGATCAAGCAAATGGAAGCCTTGCAGGACGGGACGTGGGGAGCGGAGATCCATGCCGACCTCACCCCTGAGCCGGAAGACTTGGTGATTACCAAAACGCGGGTGAGTTCCTTTTACGCCAGTCCTCTGGAAGCCATTCTCAATTCCCAAGGGCGCACCCACCTGGTGCTGACCGGTATCGCTACGGATGGCGTTGTCGAAGGCACGGCCCGGGACGGGACTGATCGTGGCTATCATATCTTCATTCCCGAAGACTGCTGTGCGGCGACGACCGAAGAAGCCCATGGGGTGATTTTAGGCGCAGCCCTGGGAGGGCTGACAACGGTATGTACGTCGGATGAGGTGATCCGAGCGTTAGCGTAGGGGACGCAGCAGGCTGCGTCCCCCGGTATTGCCGAAGAGGTTGTCCGAGAGTGGCTACAGTTCCGGCGGCGCCAGGATCGTAAAGCCAAAGAACGATTCGTTCCCGGTTCGAAGCGTGTGAGGAGCGCCGGCCGGAATCATGAGCACATCACCGGCTTTGATGTCCTGCTCTGTGCCGGACACTTTGGCGGTCGCACAGCCCTCGACGACATAAATGATCTGGTCGCCCTTGTGGGTATTCTCGGTGTCGTTGCTATAGCCGGCCGGCAGCGTGAAGGCCACGGTTTGACTCAGCGGGGTTTCCTGGAGCTTGGCAACCTCACTGCCGCGGTGGTCAAAAACATTGGCCACATCAAGCCCGCCCGTCGCGCCGTTGCCCCCGAGTTCCTGCATTTGTTCGGCAAAGAGTTCGTCCGAAATCAGCCCCTGCCGGTACGCCTTGAGGATTTGTTTGACCTCAAAATCTTTATTCGCCATGTGTGACTCCCTTCCTTTGGTGTGTTGTTCAATCGTCCTTCTGGCCATAGCGCCGGACCGGCCGAAAAGCAAGACGCTCTCTTTCCTCGATTGAACATCTTGCAGAAAAGAGGGGAGGGGGCATATGGTTTGGAGATTCCGGGCTGCGCGGGGAATATCGATATATGCAATACACCACCCTCGGACGAACTGGTCTCAATGTCAGTGTGGCCGGCCTGGGATGTGGCGGCCACAGCCGACTGGGACAGAAAACCGGCAGAACCGAGCAAGAATCTATTCAGGTCGTTCGCCAAGCATTGGATTTGGGAATCAACCTGATTGACACTGCCGAAGCCTATGGGACTGAGAGCATTGTGGGGAAGGCGATGCAGGATGTCGCTCGGGACCAGCTCGTCATTTCTACAAAAAAGCTGTGTCCGGACCGTGAGAGTGACGACCCAAGCGGTGAACTTCGACGTGGAGTTGAACACAGCCTCAAGCGCTTACAGACCGACTATGTGGATGTCTTTTATCTGCACGGCGTACGGGCTGGGCAATATCAATATGCCCGCGATACGCTCTTACCTGGACTGCTGCAGATGCAAGAGCAGGGCAAGGTGCGCTTTGTCGGTGTGACCGAAGCCTTTATTCCCGACCCGCAGCACGTGATGGCCGAGCAGGCGCTTCGGGACGACTGCTGGGATGTGATGATGATAGGGTTTAATTTTTTGAACCAATCCGCCCGCCAGCGGGTGTTCCCCCAAACGCAGGCCAAGAACATTGGGACCATGGGCATGTTCGCCGTACGGAACGCGCTCAGCCGACCGGCTCGCCTGAAAAAAATTCTGACCGAACTCAGAGACAAAAACCAGATCGATCCTGCCCTGTGCGAGATGCCGGACGTACTCGGCTTTCTGACTGACATGGGGAAGGCCGAGACCATTCCCGAGGCGGCCTACCGCTACTGCCGGTATGAGCCTGGGCTGGACAGCGTCCTGACCGGTACCGGCAGTGTCGAGCATCTCAAAGAAAATGTAACTGCGCTGCTCAAAGCACCGCTGCCGCTGGCGGACTGTGAGCGGCTGGCCGCGCTGTTCGGGCAGGTCGATAGCGTGTCGGGAAATTAAGGAGGCCCCTATGAGCGAGACCACGAGCGAGTCCACCCTGACGGTTGAAAGAGATGTGGCCGTCCCCATGCGGGACGGCACGCTGCTGCGCGCCGATGTCTATCGTCCGGCAACGGGCAGGCATCCGGTTATCTTGCAACGGACTCCGTACGACAAAGGGCTGACGACGATTGCCATGCTCATGCTCGATGTTATTCGGACCGCCAGTGCGGGCTATGCCGTTGTCATCCAGGACTCGCGTGGCCGTTATGCCTCGGACGGCGAGTTTTACACCTTTCGGGATGATATAGCCGACGGCTATGACACGGTTGAATGGTGTGGCGTACAGCCGTGGTCAGACGGCAACGTGGGCATGTATGGCGCGTCCTACGTTGGTGCCACCCAATGGTTGGCCGCGTTGAGCAGGCCGCCCCATTTGAAGGCCATCTTCCCGCTGATTACGGCGTCTGATTATCACGAAGGCTGGACGTATCAGGGCGGAGCCTTTGCGCTGGGGTTTAATGCGAGCTGGACCATGACCGGCCTGGCGCCCGATACGGCCATGCGGTTGGCGAAAGACCGGCCCGAGCTGCGGGACGACGTCGGACAGCTCCTGTCCGGGATCGACGACATGTGTGATGCTTTTCGTCACCTGCCGCTCAAAGATTTTCCGTTCTTTCATCAGTCTGCGTCCTATTTTTACGACTGGGTGGCCCATCCTGATGACGACGACTACTGGGCGCAAATCAATATCGAGAACCGGCATGATACGATTCCGGTTCCGGCGTGTAATGTCGGTGGCTGGTATGACATCTTCCTGGGCGGCACCATTCGTAATTATCTGGGTATGCGCGAGCGCGGTGCTACGCCGCCGGCACGCGACGGCCAAAAACTCGTGATCGGCCCGTGGCACCATACGCTGCCGCTGAACAATGTTGTGGGCGAGGCGAATTTCGGGCTCTCAACGACGCAACTGGCCGCGGGCCTGGACGGGCTGCACCTGCGTTGGTTTGACTACTGGCTCAAGGGAGAACAGAACGGTCTGTTGGAAGAACCGCCGGTACGTATTTTCGTCATGGGCGAGAATGTGTGGCGAAACGAGGACGAATGGCCGTTGGCTCGGACGCAGTACACGCCGTACTATTTGCACAGCGCCGGCAACGCGAACAGCCTGCGCGGTGACGGCAGCCTGAGCCCTGCGGCTCCACGCAGCGAACCCACGGACGTCTTCGTCTCTGACCCGCGTCACCCCGTTCCGACCAAGGGCGGCGGGTTATGCTGCTGGCCGGCGGCCGTTCCCGGCGGGGCGTTCGATCAACGTTCCGTGGAAGAGCGGGAAGACGTTCTGGTGTATACCACTCCCATCCTTGAGCAGGATGTCGAGGTCACCGGGCCTGTCACGGTGACCCTGTATGCGGCTACGAGTGCGACGGACACAGACTTCACGGCCAAGCTGGTGGACGTGCATCCCGAAGGATACGCGCAGAACCTGACGGACGGGATCATGCGTGGCCGCTATCGAGTCTCGAAAGCTCAGGCCACGCTCCTCAAGCCAGATGAAGTATACGAGTTCACCATAGACCTGTGGGCGACCAGCAATGTTTTCAAAGCAGGTCACCGTATTCGTCTTGACATCGCCAGTTCAAACTTTCCGCGTTTTGACCGTAATCCGCAAACCGGCGAAGCCAGCGGTGAGGCCAGTCGTTTAGAGCCGGCCCTCCAGCGCGTCTTTCATGATGAGGCCCATCCCTCACATGTGGTGCTGCCGATTATTCCCCGCTGAGCGGGTGAACGGGTGAAGGAAGGCGGGCAGTGAAAAGGCGGGTTATAGAAGCGGTTTGACCACCTTTTCACGTAAGAGGCTTCACTCGCTCCCGCCGGCCACCGGCGGGAAGATGCTGACTTGGTCGCCGTCCGTAAGCGCCTGACCGAACTCCCGGGTTTGCTCGCCGTTGACCAGGACCATTTGGGCCAGGTCGAGCGGAATGTCGAGTTGGTGAATCAGATCGTTGATGGTTGCCTGATCTGTGAGGTCAAGTGTGGCTTTCCCCATAGAGCCTTTGGGGAGTTTCTTCCGAAGATTGGCAAAGAGTTTGATATTGACCTGCATCGATTATTCACCCTTGATTATTCACCCTTATCAAGGCCTGGTGTCGGGGTGCGTGGCAGGGTATCCAGCGCGTCCGGGCGAGAGCCGATAAGCGGGCCGTGCGAGCCTTTTTGCCAGGCCGAGGGCGTCTTCCCGTCCACCCGGTAGGCACGTGCTGTGGCGGGTGCGCCCAGGAGAGTGTGACCGACCAGTTGCTGCGCGGTCCCGGTGGCGACATAGGCGCGGCGCACATCGGTCGGGTTCTCTTTGACGTAGTCCGCCCAGTTTCCCAGGGCCTGCTGGGCCTGAATGAGTCCTTTGACCATACCGACATCGTTCAGCATGGTGACATCGTCAATCGGTCCGACGAACAGTGCCCCGACCATGCGATCGCCGTCCCAGACGTATTTGCGATAGATAGGGCGTGTCGGGTTCCAGACGGTAGTGATCGACTCATTCGCATCTGTCCGCCACTGGCCAAAGCTGGCGCAGTGCAGATTGATGACATCCAATACATTGAGCAGCAGGCTGCCCGGATAGTGTGTCTCTTTGCCGGCCATGTTTGCGCCGGCAATCCGCCCGTGGTCCACGGCCGTAGGTTGAATCGCATGCACCGCGGGCGAGCCGTTCAGCAGGTCCGGCCCGGCGGCGACATCACCGGCCGCATAGATACCGGGAATATTGGTCTGCATGCGGTCGTCAACCACAATGCCATCGTCAACCACAATGCCGGAGCCGTCGAGAAATCCAAGGTTGGGCTGAATACCGGTGGCCAAAATGACAATATCCGCACTCAGGCTGGCGCCGTTGCTCAGCGAGAGGCTGAGGGCCTCGCCCTCACGGCTAATGCTCTGGACCTGCGCGCCGGTATGAACAGCCACATTCTGGCTGGTCAGCCAGCCCTCGACCGCTTGCGCACCGGTGGCATCGAGCATGCGCGGTAAGACCTGGGCTTCAGTTTCAACCACCGAGAGATTCCAGGCCAGCTTGGCCATGGCGTTCAAGACGATGAAGCCAATAAAGCCGGCCCCGATGAGCACAGCCCTGGGCGTGCCCTGCGCTTTCGCCATCACCTGTTTTGCGTCTTCGAGCGTCCAGAAGGTGTACACGCCTTCCTGGTCAACGCCGGCAATAGGAGGACGTTGGGCCGAAGAGCCGGTCGCGATGAGCAGGGTATCAAACGTGCGGCTTGAGCCGTCACCGAGTGTAACCGTGCGCGCCTGGGTATCGATTTTCTCGACTTGGCCCGACACGGACGTAATACCGTGTTGTTCAAAATAGGCCGCGTCTCCGGTCAGTACGTGCCGCTCCGGAATATCGTTCGCCAGATAATAGGGCAGGACCATGCGCGAGTAGGCCGGCTCGTTGGAGATGAGCGTAATCTGTGCCTCGGGGCCTGCGGTTGCCCGGATCGTTTCCGCCGCGGCTACGCCGGCCGGTCCCCCTCCGATAATGATGTGGTGTGCCATGACGTGTGTTCCTTGTAGGTCTCTCGGGTCTTTAGGGTCTCTTGGGTCTTTAGGGTCCTTTGGGTCTCAAAGACTCAACGGACTCAACGGACTCTATAGACTCAGCAGACTCAACAGACCCAATGACTCAACAGACTCAACAGCCCTCCTTTACTCCAGCCCCAACTCTTTTTTCTTTGCCTCGGAGATTTTGCCGTCCTTCTCCCAGCCTCGCAGCTCGTAATATTCGGGCAGCATTTCACCCAGGCGGTTGACCTCGCCCTTGGCTGGGCCGGACGGAATGGGCTCTTCCAGAATCCGCTTGGGCAGGGTGTCGTCCTTGCCGGTGAAGCCCGCCCGCTCGTTCCAGAGTCGCTCCAGGTTCCAGATGCGTTCCCCAATGTGGACCAGTTCTTCCAGCGTATACGCTACGCCCGTGGCGGCCGACAGTTGGGGCAGCATCTCTTCCAGGCCAACCCCAAAGGTGAGGAATTGGCACAGGCCGGTGGCGTCAACGGTTGAGGTGGCGTCCTGGAAGACTTTGGTAATCTCCGCCTTCTCTTCTGTGGCGCGCGGATCCATCTGACGCGGCAGGCCAAGGATTTCGGCCGCCACCGTATAGGCTTTCAAATGACATGCCCCGCGGTTCGAGGTCGCATAGCCCAGGCCCATACCCTGAATGGCGCGGGCTTCATACGCGGCAAACTCCTGACCGCGGACGCCCATGAAGAATTCGGGTCGGCCCAGCGTCTCGGTCATGCGTTTGGAGCCTTCGGCCACGGCGTCGCCAAAACCCTGCCGATAGGCGGTCTTCTCGGCTAAGGCGATGAGGGCTTCCGCGCTACCGAACTCCAGCGGAATTTCGGTTTCGTTCTGGCCGACCACACCCTTCTCGAACAACTCCATGGCCGCGGCCACGCTTGCCCCAAAGCTGATGGAATCCATGCCCAGGTCGTTGCACAGCCAGTTGGCTTTGATCAGCGCGTCCAGATCGCCCACGCCGCACTCCGAGCCCATGGCCCAGGCCGCTTCGTATTCGGGGCCCTCCCCGGCGATTTTCCAGTTCTGCGGATTGGTGGTGACCGAGTATTTCGAGGAAGCTTCGCCCGGCAGGGTACTGACCCGCCCGCAGGCGATGGTACAGGAAAAACAGGCTTTATTGGCGACCAGACGGGTTTCGGTCAGGGTTTCGCCGCTGATGTTTTCGGCCTCATCGAAGACGGTCTGCTGATGGTTACGCGTCGGCAGGGCGCCGTGCTCGTTGATCACGTTGACCAGCACTTCGGTGCCGTACATGGGCAGGCCTTCCGCGGTCACGGGCGACTGCCGCAGCTTTTCCTTCATGGCCCATTGGCCTTCCATATATGCCTGCGGGTCGGCCAGAGAGACGCCGCCAGTGCCGCGCAGGGCAATGGCCTTGAGATTTTTGGAACCCATGACCGCACCCACGCCGGACCGGCCCGCAGCCCGGTGCAGATCGTTCATGATGCAGGCAAAGCGCACCAGGTTTTCTCCGGCCGGGCCGATGCTGGCGATAATGCTGTCCGGCACGCCGATTTCGACGCGCAGGGCCTCTTCGGTCTGCCAGACCGTCTTGCCCCACAGATGGGTCGCATCGCGCAGTTCCACCCGATCGTCATAGATCCACAGGTAGGACGGCTGGACGGCCTTGCCCTCTAGGATGATCATGTCATAGCCGGCGAATTTCATCTCCGGGCCCCAGAAGCCACCGGAATTCGAGGTGGTAACGGCATTGGTCAGCGCGCCCTTGGTGACGACCATATAGCGCGAGCCACACGACGCGTTGGTGCCGGTCAGCGGCCCGGTGGCAAAGATCATTTTGTTCTCCGGGCTGAGCGGATCGACGCTGGGGTCCATCTCTTCGTAGAGATATTTGACGCCGAGCCCGCGGCCGCCGACATAGTCTCTGGCCCATTCGGCGTTCAGGGGCTCCTTGGTGATGTTACCGCTGGTCAGATTGACGCGCAGGACAGTACCGGTCCAGCCGTGCATTGTGTTCGTCGCGCTCATGCGTTGCCTCCTTCTTCGTCCTGCATATGTTGAAAGCCCCGGTTGACTTTGTCCGCCCAACTGGCCAGCCAGTCCGGCTGATCCATATCCACATATTCGAGTGCGCCGGTCGGGCAGGACTTGACGCAAGCCGGGTCACCGCCGCACAGGTCACACTTGAAGGCTTTGTGGCTATCCGGGTTATAGAACATGGTGCCGTAGGGGCAGGCTACCGTGCAGACCGCACAGCCGACACATACGTCGTCCATCACAACCTTCGCGTCCGTATCCGGGTCAATGCCAATCGCATTCACCGGGCAGGCCGTCAGGCACCAGGCCTCATCGCACTGAAAACAGGTATAGGGCGCGTAGACGGCTTGCTCGTCAAATATATGGACGCGAATAACGGAGCGGGATGGCTGAAAGGTCCCGGTTTGAACAAAGGCACAAGCCAACTCGCACTGAATGCAGCTTGTGCATTTCTCGGTAATCACGCGGAGTTGTTTCATACGGTGTTGGCCCTCCTGCCTTTCCTCTAACAGATTCGTCTGAAGAATGCCACAAAAGTCAGGCAGTCCAGGGCCTCAGAAGGCCGACCTTTGTTATCCGCTCCTGCGGTGAGAGGTGACTCAAACAGCCTGCCGCTGTATAGCCGCCTTGCCGACCACCCAAGGAAAGCGCTAGGCTACGAAAATCAACACCATACGGGAGGGCGTAATATGAAAGTGAATTGGGATGAGGAAGTCTGCACGCATTCGGCGAATTGTGTGAAGAGCCTGCCGCAAGTCTTTAAGGTTGAAGGTGGGAAATTCGTGATTGATCCCAGTGCCGCATCAGAGGACGAAGTCCGGGCTGTTGTTGCCAAATGTCCGTCAGGGGCGCTGAGTGTGCAGGAAGATTAAAGCGGGATAGGGCCGTTTTTCTGCGGCTGCTGGTATGTCACAGACCTCGACGCTGCACACATTCCTCAACGGCCGTGTTTCCGTCCTGGTGGGTGACATTACCCAACAGCGGGTCGCTGCCGTGGTGAATGCGGCCAACGCAAGCCTGCTGGGTGGTGGGGGGGTGGATGGTGCCATTCATCGGGCGGGCGGGCCGGATATTCTCGCGGCCTGTCAGGAACTGCGGCGGACCCGTTATCCTGACGGGCTGCCCACGGGGGAAGCCGTCCTCACTACAGCCGGCCGCCTGCCGGCCCGGCAGGTGATTCATACGGTCGGGCCGGTCTATAGTGCTGCCGGAGAACGGGCGGCTGGTCTGCTCTCCGCCTGTTATCGCAATTCTCTCTCGCTTGCCGGACAGCATAAGCTGACGACAGTGGCTTTCCCGGCCATCTCCACCGGCGTGTACGGCTATCCGCGTGAAGAGGCCGCGGTCGTTGCCTCGCGGGTAATTGCCGACTTCTTGGCTACCGACGCGACTATTACAGCAGTCCGTCTGGTGTTTTTTGCCCAGCCGGACGCTGACGTTTTCATGACGCACCACGCATTTCCGGCGGCATAAGAATCAGCCTACCCCGTTCCCCTTAACCTCTCCCTTTCTCGGACCGAGTATGGTAAGGCTGGCCGCTCAGGAAGGGAGGGACATATGTCGAGAGGGCAGACTGCTGCGAGCCTTGTGCGACGCTGGCTGTGGGGAATACTCGTCTTGGCTTGCTGGCTGGGGTGGACGCCGGTTTCGGCCGAGGACAACGAGAGCCGGACCTGGCGCATGTTGGACGAACTGTCCGAAGAAGAACTCGCCCGCTTCGACTTTTCAACGGACACGCCCCGCCACGCAGACATCCCGTACATGCCGGCGGAAGCCTATCCTTTCAAGCCGCCCTACACGCCCGAAGAGGTCGGTTATCGGATCATGGAGTTCCCGCATATGCCCCGCTGGAACTGTGTTCAGATTGAGGATACGGGAACGCTCACGCCGACCGGCTATCTCTTTGTGCAACAGATTATCGCCCTGGTACATTATCGCGATCCGGAAGGACTGATGGGCCAGATTCTGGCCGAGCCGGGGGAAGTCTACTCGCGCTGGCTCACCCAGGATGTCGCTCCCCCGGAAAACTATGGCAACCAGATGCTCTTCAGTACGTTTCGGACCGATCAGCACCTGACAAAAAAAGCGGACCTGTTCGGGTATTCACTGAGCATGCGCCGGGTGCGCCGTTTTCCCCAGCCGCGTCGCCAGGAAAAATTTCCAAACGCGCCCATGGCTTATGATGATTTCTTGGGCCGCGACGCCTGGGAGTTCTCCTGGCGTATTGTGGGTACCGATGTGCTCTACAAAACCGCGCGCTTTCCAAAGACGCGCCAGTCGATCACGCTCCAGAGCGAGGACGGCACTTTTCAGGACGTCCCGGCCAGCGCCATAAAACTGATGGGCGATGACTATCCGTTTTATACCGAAGATAACGGCGTCAAATGCTATCTGGTCGAGGCCATAGCCAAGTCGGATTGGTTGCCCGATTACTATGCGCCCCGGATTCTGTTCTGGGCGGACCAGCACTATTTCTATCCGTTGCGGACCGAAATCTACAGTAAGAACGGAGAGCCGGTTATGATAGAAGAGCGCGTGGCCAAGCTGATGAACCCACGCCTCAAGGAGCGCGGCTATCATAACCTGATTACCCTGTGGTGGGACCCGCAGCAGGACTTCTACTCATACGGCATCCACGATGCCATGCAGCTTCGGGACTGGTCCCAAGAGGACAAAGACGTGTTCTTTAACCCGGACTTCATGCGCCGCACCTGGTTTCCCGCACCGCTCAAGACGCAAGCCGGGATCAGTGTTCCCGAGGAGTTTTTCCTCCGACCCCAACTCCATCGCGGCAAGTTTCCCGAAGAGCGCAGCCTTGTCCTGCCGACCTACCTCGAAGAGAGAATTCAGGCCCAGGAGGACGCCGGCTATATTGTCTTCACCGGGGAGACGAACGGAACGGAGTAGGACCGGAAGGGCGATCCTCTGGAGCACCCTTCCAATAGAGTAGTTCTCTACGCTTCACCTGATCCGTTGGCCCCGTGTGACCCGTTGGTCCCATTGCCGCGCGTGGCCCAAAAGACCCGTTCAGGGTTCATGGGCAATTCGTACAGCCGGGTGCCGGTAGCGCGGTAGATCGCATTGGCCAGGGCTGCGCCCGGCGGCACGATGGGCACTTCGCCGACGCCGCGCAGACCATAGGGGCCTTCGGAGGCTGGGACCTCAGTCAGGACGGTTTCGATCATGGGCAGGTCCAGCGCCACTGGACAGCGGTAGTCCAGCAGGCTGGCATTTTTCAGCTCGCCGTTATCAAAAATATACTCCTCATTCAGGGCCCAGCCGATGCCCTGCACGGCCCCTCCCTGGATCTGACCTTCAACCTGGGTCGGATTGATGGCCTTGCCGACATCCTGGAAGCAGGTATAGCGCAGGATGGTCACCTTGCCCGTGTCCGGATCAACCTCAACATCCGCGACATGAGCGGCATAGGCGTGGGCCGGCTGCATCCGGGTGGTGCTGCCCTTGCCGATGATCGGCCCGCTGCCCCAGGCGACACTCTCGCGGGCCAGTTCGGCCAGGCTGACTTCGTTCCGGGTATCGTCCTTGGCCCAGAAACGTTTTGCCTGATACTCCACCTCAGCGACGGACACCTTGAGCTTTTCCGCGGCGCGCTCTTTGAGTTGGGTCAACACATCCTGACTGGCTTGATGCGCCGCGGCGCTCATCGTGTAGGTAATCCGGCTGCCGCCGCTCAGGTCGGCAAAGGGGGCGCTGTCGGTATCACCCACTGTGATGGTAATGTCCTGGGGGTCAAGCTGGAGCTCATCAGCCACCATTTGGGAAATCGTGGTACGGGTACCGGTCAGGTCCACGGTGCCGACAAAGATGGAGGCGGTGGCGTCCGGGTTGATCTTGACCTCGGCGCTCGATGTGAAAGAGCCGCCGATCCAATAGCCCAGAGCCAGGCCCCGACCGCGGTGGGGACCCTCCAGCGGCGTGGTCCAGCACGGATGCGTCTCAATCTGTTTCAGCATCTGGGTCAGGCCGATGCGATTGAGTGGCATACCCAGGGGTAGGGTATCGCCTTCTTCGGCGGCGTTTTTCTGCCGAAACGCCAGCGGGTCGACGTCGATCTCAGCCGCCAGGGCATCCATCAGCGCTTCAACCGCAAAGGCCGCCGGCGTGCCGCCAGGGGCGCGGTAGGCTTGAACGCGGGGCTTGTTGGTCAGCACGTCAAACCCTTCGGCGACCATATTGTCCAGCTTATACGGGGCTAAACCCACCAGCAGGCCGCGGGCGACCGGCGAGCCGGGGAAAGCGCCGGCATCATAGCGCATGGTTGTCGTCAGCACGGTAATCTTCCCGTCCTGTGTGGCACCGGCTTTCACGGTGATGACCGCGGGCGCCCCTGGGCCGGTTGCGCGTAGCACCTCTTCCCGGGAGACGACGAGTTTGACCGGCCGGCTGGTCTTTTGAGCCAGCACAATGGCGGTAGGCTCAAACAGCGCCAGGGCTTTGCCGCCAAATCCACCCCCGATCTCCATGGGTACGACTTTCAGTTGGCTGGCCGGGAGACCGAGCAAGGTCACGAGTTGGGTCCGAACGGTGAAATGTCCCTGGGCCGAGGTCCATAAGGTGACCCTGCCGTTGGGCTCGATCCGCGCGGCGCAGGCCTGGGGTTCCAGATAACCCTGATGGACCATCTGGGTCGTATACGTTTTCTCAACAACCGCATCGGCGGCTGCAAACCCGGCCTCAACATCGCCCCGGGTATAGACCATATGGGTAGAAACATTACTCGGTTGGTCAGATTTTTCCTGGGTCGCCTCTTCGAGGGTGTGCAGGTCTTCGTGCACGAGCGGGGCGTCCGGCTGCATAGCCTGGAGCACGTCTTCCACGACCGGCAGAGGTTCGTAATCGACGGCAACCAAGCCGGCCGCCTCCTCGGCAATAAACGGGTCGGTAGCGGCCACCGCGGCCACGACCTGACCATGATAGCGCACTTTGTCCGAGGCCATGACAATCTCGCGGATGGCGCTCATGTCGATGCTGACTTCCCCTACCAGGGGGGCGGTCGCCCCTTTTGGCAGGGGTGGCAGGTCGTGGGCGGTAATGACGGCTTTCACGCCGGGCAGCGCTTTGGCCCGGCTGGTATCAATCTGCTTGATGCGGGCGTGGGCATGCGAGCTGCGGACGAGTTTCGCCCACAGCATGCCGGGCAGATCGAGGTCGGCCCCATAGGTCGCCTTGCCCGTGACCCGCTCCGGGGCGTCAACTTTGGCCAAAGACGTTCCAATCACACTATACCCAGCCATGCTGTCCCTCCTTAGGCGGTCTGTGAAAGTGCCTGCGACGCGGCCTGAATCGCGCGAACAATTTTGTCATACCCTGTGCAGCGACACAGATTACCGGAGATCGCCAGACGAATCTCCGGTTCACTCGGGTTCGGGTTGCGCTCCAATAATGCCTTGGCCGACATGATAAAGCCCGGCGTACAAAACCCGCACTGCAAGGCACCGTGTTCAATAAAAGCCTGCTGCACGGGGTGGAGGTTGCCCTCAGCTGCAACCCCTTCGACTGTAGTCACGTCCGCGCCTGCGGCTTCTACCGCGAACACCAGGCAGGCATTGACGACCGCGCCGTTCAAGACGACCGTGCAGGCTCCGCAGTTGCCATTGCCACAGCCCTCCTTGGGCCCCATATGGCCCAACTTGTAACGCAGGGTGTCCAGCAGCGTTTCACGGCTATCGACCAGCGCGTCGTGTGGCTCGCCGTTGACGTTCAGTTCAATCGCCTGTTTCATGATGGTTACCCTCTCGCTCTCTCCAGCGCTATGCCCAGCGTGCGCCGCGTCAGCACCTTCACCAATTCAATCCGATAGGCTGCCGAGCCACGCACATCGGAGATCGGGCTGGCGGCCTGGGAGGCCAGCTCCCCGACCTGGGCAAGCGTTGTCTCATCCAAAGCCCGCCCCGTTAAAAACGCCTCGGCCTCTTTTGCCCGGACGGGAGTGGGCGCGACCGCGGCAAGCACGATACGGGCCTGCTCACAGGTACGAGCGTCCGGGCTGAGCTGGACAAACGAGCCCACCCCAGCCACCGCAATATCCATCTCTTCGCGCGGGATAAAACGCAGATAGGCCGCGCCGGAATGGGTTGGGGGAGGCGGCAGCGCAATCTCGACGAGGACTTCGCCTTTTTCCAGCACGGTCTGACCCGGCCCGACAAAAAAATCCTCTGCCGGAATCTCCCGCTGTCCGTTTGGCCCGGCGACCACCAGCGTCGCTCCATATGCTATCGCCGGCGGAACGGCATCTGCGGATGGAGCAGCGTTACAAAAGTTGCCGCCCAGCGCAGCGCGGTTCTGTATTTGATACGAGCCGATCAGGGCGCAGGCCTCGGCCAGGGCCGGGTAGTGGACGCGCACCGGCTCGAACTCTGCGATCTGCGTACACGACACGGCCGCACCAATGCGGAGCCCGGTCTCATAGGAGAGGACATTGAGCTCGGGAATTTTTTTAATGTCAACGACCAGAGACGGGCTCCGGCGATTCTCCTTCATCTGGGCAATGAGGTCGGTCCCACCCGCCAGGGGTCGGGCCTCCCCACTTGCCTCGGCCAGCAAGGCCACGGCGTCTTGTAGATTCTGCGGAGCAGCGTACTCGAATGCATCCACTCTCAGACCCTCCTTCTCCTTGTTGGACACCTGTACTCCTATCCCTTGAAGCAGGAAAAGATCAAGAGAAAGGACCAGCGGGCGGGTTTGTGCGGAAAGTTGCGGTTTCGGGGTTGTCTTGGAGTCAACTCAAATCTTGGACCTCGTGGTCGAGAAGCAATTAGCCGCAACGCATCATTCTTTTGTGGGTCATCGCATTCGCGCACGGTCGCTCGCTCATGAGCCGTCACCGTCGAGAAATATTTGCACCTCGCGCGCGGTGCGTAGGCCACTCTCTATCGCGCCGTCGATAAACTCGTGCCAGCCGTTGGCGGTGATTGAGCCCCCGAAGAAGAGACGGCCTTCAGGCTGCTGCAGGTCCGGCAAACGGCTGAGTTGTCCAACGCTGTACGCGGGCCATGCGCCGCGCGCAAAAGGATCTGCCGCCCAGTCGTAGCCGCGTGTGTCGATCACGTCGACGTCGCCGAACAGGCGGCGCACTTCGGTGGTGATTTGCGCTTCGTCGTCCACATCGATGGTCGATGCGCGGGCCACGGTGATAGAGAGAATCGTGCCGATGTCATCGCCGTAAGCGAGCGTTTGTACCCAGTTCAACGGCCGCGCTTCATCGCAGAACGCAAATACGCGGCCCAGGTTCTCGCGTAAGTGCACGAACAACTTCGCCCCCTTCGAGATCATGCCCTCGTTGGTCCAGTTTTGCTTCGCAAGCGAGAGAGCAGGATCGAAATCAACGTCGGCATAGCAATTGAGTGGTAAAGTAATGACGGCAGCTTTGGCACTTACCGCGTTTCCGTCCCGGGTATGAAGACGAACCGCACTAGTGTTGTGTTCGATACGTTCAACGGCTGTGTTCAGGCGAACCTCGCAGCCGCTATCCTCGATGAGGCACGTGATGAGACCAAGGGTGCCAGATTCTATGCGATAGTGGGTTTCGGCGTCGGCGAAGGCGTCGTAATTCCAGCCGCCGACGGCGTAGAGCTTGAGCATGCCGGGCAGGCCAAATTTCGAGGTGACATCACCGCCATATAAAGCCATGAAGGAATTGAGTTGGATACGCTGCGTATCGGTGAGATCCAGTTCCGCGATACGATCAGCGCACGAGAGTTCGTCGAGTTCCAATACCTTCGGGTTATAGAGCGGCTCGTACGGCCGCGGAAACAGCTCCCACACGTCATGGCAGAATTTCTCGAAACTGTCGCGAATGTCCCTGAGGAATTGATCCGGTGGAACAACGCTTGCCACGCCGTTGTTACCCATCACGCGGGTCTCGTCGAGGCCGGTAAACGGGTCTTCGATCACACCAAGACCGTAGCGGCGCATTTCCGCCCACACGTGCGGTTGTAGCCAGTGCACCCACGCGCCGCCAAGTTCGACCGGCCGACCCGCAAACTCCGTGGTGTAGGTACGCCCGCCGAGTCGATCGCGCGCTTCGAGTAGAACCACGCGCAATCCTGCCTTACCAAGTTCGCGTGCCGCTGTCGCGCCGGCAAAGCCACCGCCAGCGATAGCGACGTCGAAGTCCGTAACGTTGCGGTCCGCGGTGGTTGCGAGCGAACTGTCTGCTGCGTCAGGCGATGTGGAGGCTTCAAGCCTCCTGTGTGGGCCGGGTGTCCAATAGGTCGTGCTCACTTCTACTCCCGTTCGTCGATTATATCCTCAACATGGAGCAGTGCTGTATTGCTGTAGGTCAGACTGGTCTATCCTCCACTCCGCCCTGAAAATCGCCTAGAGACAAGGTAAAGCGCTCCTGCATCCGAATATCATCCTCCGTCCCCATGTCTCGGGTCATGCAGCAATACTCCAGGGAAATATTGTTGGGATCTCTGAAGTAGATGGATTGAGCGGCATCGTGATGCACGATGTCCGAGACCTGCACTCCTTTGGCCAGGAGCTCCGTACGCTTCGCTTCCAGGGCTGCGACCGACCCGGCTTCAAAGGCAAAATGATAAAACGCGCTCGGCACCCCCAGTCCTCGATTGATGCCCGCATCGTACTCCGCAGGAATCCCCGGAACTCCTTGCGCTTCCATAAAGGCCAAGAGCTGATCGCGGCCGATATGAAAGAACACATGCCGGATCTGCCCGCCTTCCTTGATCCTGAGAATATCACAGCGCACCGGCGTGAACCCCAGTACGTTTTCGTAGAAGTCGCACGTTTTGTCCAGATCCAGTGTTGACAGTCCGATGTGGGAGAAACCCTTGTGTGACATATCGAATCCTCCTTGTTGGATGGTCTTTCTATAAAAGAACCTGGTAATCGGATATTTCCGGTCAACGTCCCGACTCAGTTGCCAGCCCACGCTATCCTCCCAATCCCGCAGCCGAGAATGGGTTCATAGCTCAGCACCTGCGGCTGTAAACATAGACTACTCCATTTTTGGGCGATCTCCCAGTTCCTTATGTGGACCAGCCGGGATATTTGATCAGTTTCTCCTCCGTACTCCGCAGCTACAGTTCAGCCTCGCGATCTTTGCCAACACTATCCCAGTGAAGAACGTTCTCTGCTGGCCACTTGCGATTAAAGCCACGCGGTTCGGATCACTCTAGCCCCAGTTAGTCCCAATACACTACGCATCGACACTCTACGCCCATTCGTGGCGCTCTTAGGCGGCTGCCAGACGTGACAGGATCCCATGCAGGGCGTCCTCACTGCTCCGGTCCCCTGTAGATAGCTTCGGCCGCGTCTATCATCCCCATGGCCATCCCGTAGGACCGCTACGAGTCGAGGTGTTCAAGGCGCTGCACCCGAGGCGGCAGCAGGGTCTTTTTGGTTTTCATGATGCGTTCGTACTCGTCGAGGGCGGGTTTGTGCGGAAAGTTACGGTTTCGGAGGTGCAGCAGGATTGGAACGCGTAGGTTTGTGCACGGATGCTGGATGCTTATCCTCTGAGGGCACGGATGCCTTTTTCGCAATCGAGCGACGGCTCGAGTGTTTCTGCCGCCTTGAGTGCGCCCAGCAGTATCTCAATTGAGGCTTCGATCAGGGTTTCGATCGGATACGGTCGCCCAGCCTTCAGCCATTCCAGCACCAGCCGATCGATTGATGCAGCAATGACGAGTAGCAGCATCCTGGGCGCTTCTGCTGTACTGGGGATTTCCGCGATCTCGTAAATCCAGTCAATCAGGGGAGCGGCTCCTTCTTGCAGCATCTTGCGAGCTTCCGGGTCCGCGCCGATGGTCATGGCATTTTGAACATAGCTGATGAACAGCTCTTCATTCTCTGCCATCCGCGAAAACAGATTACGCAACAGCGCCCGGATACGGTCGGAAGGCGCGAGTGTCTCATCGGGTTTTTCTATATCGAACAGACGCTGCGAAATGCTGCGGACCGCGGCGAGATACAGACCACGCTTGTTCGTGAAATGATGAAACATAACGCCATGAGCCACTTCCGTGAACGCAGTACTGGTGGATAGCAATGTTCTGCTTGATATTATTGGGGTCCACGTTGCGATCGCAGGGATGCCTTTGCTCACCAGAGATGTGGCTCGCTTTCAGACAAGTTTTCCCACTGCCCAACTGATCGCTCCCTAAGTAAGAACGTGTGGACAATTCGGGTCGGGCCTGATTAAGTAACCCGGTTGTGGAGGGGAGGAGGCGTCCGAGTACGAAAACCTTGCGTAAGGAGGAGAGATTCTTGGCAAACTGGACTGAACAGAAGGCTCATATAGCTGAAGCTGAATTAACGCTCATTAAGGGCGGAGCAGGTAAACCCTTGTTAATGCTGCATGATGAGCTGGGATTCCCTGGTTGGGTGAAATGGAATGACGAGCTTGCGGCGGAGCACGCCTTTGTGATTCCGCTCCAGCCGGGTTTTGGCAAAACCCCGCGCCTGGAGTGGGTTCGGAGTTTCCGCGATCTGGCCGGCTTGTATAGCATGGCGGTCAGAGAAATGGGGCTCGACCCGGTGGACGTCATTGCATTCTCAGCCGGTGGATTCATTGCCGCTGAAATGGTCGCGGCCGATCCCAAGATTTTTGACCATTTGATTCTGGTGGGCCCGATGGGGCTCAAGCCCGAGAAGGGCGAAATCTGGGATATCTTCCCGGTGACGATTCGGACCCATTTGCGGCGAACAGTAGCGGATCCTGGTACTGCTGAGTTCGGAAACATTTACGGTGGCGAGATGACGCCGGAGCAATTCGAGGCGTTCGAAGATGCCCGAGCAGAAAGCGCGCGCATCGGCTGGGAGCCGTATATGCATAATCCCAGCTTGCCCTATCTGTTGCGTGGCGTGAAAAACGTGCCCACTCTGCTGATCCGTGGGTCCGAAGACCGGATCGTGCCAGCGGGCTGCATTGCCGCCTATACCAAAGCCATTGGCGGGGCCAAGACGGTGGAAATCGCCAATGTCGGCCATCGTCCGGAAATCGAAAACTCGGCCGAATTTGTCAAAATCGTGCAGGATTTCCTGGCATCGTAAGACCTGGAACGCTTTCGTATAAGGAGAAGCGCGCCATGCAAATCTCATATTTCACCGAACGGCCCTATCGTGGTCTGAACGAGGACGAGATACTCAAGAATAAAGCCTACTTCGCTGTGCCCAACGCCCTGTTCGACCGTGAGCAGGCGGCGAACGATTACAATTATTATCTTGACGAATATTGCTATGCCGAAGAGCTGGGTTTCGATGCCGTTGCGCTCAACGAGCACCACGGCAACCCCTTCTGCATGGGCAGCGTCATGAATGTCGAAGCTTCCATTCTGGCCCGTATTACCAACAAGGTTCGCATTGTCCTGATCGGTAATCCGTTACCGGTGCTAAAGCATCCGCTGCGGATGGCCGAAGAGCTGGCCGAGATTGATCTGATCTCGCGCGGGCGTCTTGTTACCGGCTGGGTGCGTGGGGCGGGCAGCGAGCAGTTCTTCAATAACGCCAACCCGGCTTATAACCGGGAGATGTTTAACGAGGCCCACGATTTTATCGTGCAGGCCTGGACCAAGCCCGGTCCGTGGCGCTACGAGGGCAAGCATTTTCACTACCGGCATGTGAACCCTTGGGCGTTGCCCTACCAGAAACCGCATCCCCCGATGTGGATTCCCGGTGTGTTGAGTCCGGAGACGGCCCGCTGGTGTGCGGAACACCGCTACCCCTATCTGGGTTTGGGCACGGCCTTGGGGCCAACCTGCGATCTGTGGGATTTCTATGCGGATGAAGCCGCTAAGCACGGCTATCAGGCCGGTCCGGAAAACTTTGGCTATCTGATCCCGACCTTTCTAGCCGAGACGGAAGAGAAGGCCCAGGAAATCGGCAAAAATTTTGTGTTCGGTGGTGGCCAGAACGCCTTCTCCCGTCCCGAGCATACCCTACCGCCGGGCTATAACTCCAAGGGCGCTATCCGTATGCTGGCCAAACATCCGGGTGGGAGCTGGCTGGGCGTCAGCCCCGAGAAATTGCGGGCTCAGTCGGACGATGACCGGCCCGACACCACCGACTTTGATACCGTCCGTCAGAAACTGCTCAAGGGCTACGGTAAGGCGCAGAAGAATCTCCAACTCCTCATCGGCACCCCGGAGTCCGTCCTACCTAAAGCCAAGACTCTGCTGCGGGTGCTACGTCCGAGCATTTTTGTCTTCTTCAATATCCAGGGGCCGGTCGGTGACGAGGACCGCAAAACGAGCATGCGTCTGATTGCCGAGGAGTTGACCCCGCAACTGCGAGAATATGCCAAGGAAATCGATCTGGTCGATCCGTTCGAACGCACCCCAGGCTCGGTCGCCTATCGCAACGGGGTGACGCGCGACCCGGTCGTGGACCGCGAACCGCTAGCTGCGTTGGGCATGGCCGGCTAGGTCGTAAAGCTGGACGCCGTTTGTTTGTTCAAGTGGAAAGGGTGGTCGTGAGGCCACCCTTTTTGCTGTGTGCAGAACGGAGGTAGGATGCTTACAGGAGAAACGCTGGTCCCAGACTGAGGAGGACGCGCAAGATGAGTGACGCTCATGGGCATGATACCGACGCGCCCTTTCAGCAGCGCCTGCTGACACAAGACCAGAACCGTGAACGCGAGATTCGGGTCAAAGCGATTGAGTCCCTGCTGGTTGAGAAATCTCTAGTTTCCTCCGCATTGCTCGATACCGTTCTGGACTCATACGAAAACGATATTGGGCCGTTGAACGGTTGCCGGGTGGTTGCTCGGGCCTGGACGGATCCTGCCTATAAGGCTCGTCTGCTGGAGAATGGCACCGCCGCCGTGGCCGAGATGGGCTTTGGCGGCTTGCAGGGCGAGCATCTGGTCGTGGTGGAGAATACTCCACAGACGCACAATGTGATCGTCTGTGCTCTGTGCTCGTGTTACCCCTGGCCGGTTCTGGGTCTGCCGCCGTTTTGGTATAAGAGCCAGTCGTATCGCTCCAGGGTCACCGGCCGGCCTCGTGAAGTGCTCCGGGAGTTTGGGCTTGAACTGGACGAAAACATCCAGATTCAGGTCTGGAACAGTACCTTTCAGACCCGCTATATGATCCTGCCGGAGCGGCCGTCCGGTACGGAGCAGATGACGCTCGATGAACTCACAGCTATTGTTACGCGGGATGCGATGATCGGGGTGGCGCGGGTCGAGCCTGAGAAAAAACAGCCGTCCGGCCTTACTCAGAGACAGGTCTCTGACATGCAGGGCCCTGCCGCTCTGCCCCGACGGAGCGGCGAACTCCAGTTCCAGGACTCCTGGGAAGGTATCGCTTTTGCCCTGGCGGTCGCCCTATGCGAACAGGGTCTGTATGCCTGGTCCGAGTTTCAAGAGGGCTTGATTGCCGAGGTTGCCAGCGCGGACCGGCAGGCACCTGAGACACGACCAACGTATTATGAAAGCTGGCTGTCTGCCTTTGAAAAGCTGATCGACGTCAAGAACATACTGGCGCAGACTGCAATCAATCGCCATATCCGGCAGATCAAACAGAGCCTCTCTCTGCGTCGCACCCGTCTACCGTTTGGCATCCGGCCCTGGCCGGATGATGAAGGTTAGGGGGTTGGGATTGGAAGATGGGGGTTGGGGACACGGCACGGTAAACCATCCTGGCGCCGGCTGGGCAAGCCGCCTCCGCTTCCCCTCCTTGGAGGGGTGCCGCGGAGCGGCGGGGTGGGTATAGCCCGCCTTGCTGTGTTATGACTCCATGACTCCCCGCCCGAGGATAGGAGGATGGGATACCACTTCCACCGAGACCGGAATCTGGGCCGTCAGGCTTGCAGAACCCACCCCGGCCTTCGGCCACCCCTCCCAAGAGGGGCTGGGCACCCCGGCGTGCACCGTCCTTATCAGCCGTCTCCCGGTGGTGGACCTGCAATAATTTTTTGGGCTTCCAAGTCCGCTAGTTCCTCTGAATCCAGTCCCAGGACTTCCTTGAGAACAAGATAGGTGTGCTCACCGGGATGGGGAGCGCTGGGCAGATCGGAGGGTTCCAGGTCGCGGGCTTCGATCACCGGGCCGGGCACCCAGATCGAACCGAGATCGGGGTCGTCAACATGGTGGAAGCAGGGCAGGCCCCGAGCGTGCTGTTCCGCTTCGATACTGTCCCGACACGGTTCGACCACCAGCCCGGCCTGGCCCAGAGTCTTGAGTACCTCTTCCTGCGATCTGGCGGCAATCCAGTCGGCAATTTGCTGCTTAATCGTATCGACCCGCTCATAGCGGGCATGGTCGCCGTGAATCTCGTGGCCCTGCTCATCGAGAGCGAGGTTGCGCAGGCCAGTAGCTTCGCGCAGCCGACGTAAAACCGAATCGCCAATCAGATTCAGGGTGACGAACTTCCCGTCTCGAGCGCAGTAATGGCCATGAACGGCATCCAGTAGATTGTCGCCGATCGGTTCCCGGCCCTCGCCGGTTGTCTCAGCCTGGGCATACCAGCCTAACTCTGCCAGGGTTTGAAACGCGACCTGTTCCAGCGCTATCTGATAGCAGTCGCCCCGTCCGGTTTCCGCCAGACGGCGCAGGGCGACGTGGAAGGCGTTCAGGCCGTGCAGTCCGGTGAGCATATCGAAAAACGCCACTGGAATAGTGAGCGGCCTGCCGTGCGGCTCGCCGGTAGCATGAGCTAACCCGGTCGCCCCTTGCATGGAATAATCGTTGGCCGCCCGTCCGTCGTGCCCGCCGTCGAACTGGATTTTAATGACGGACGGCCCGCAGTGCTCCAACAGATGGGCGTATTCGAGCCAGGGCGCCATGCGCGGGGGCCAGTTGCTGATCAGCACGTGGGTTTCTCGAATGAGGTCGAGCACGAGCCGTCTGCCCGCCTCCTGACGAAAGTCGATGGCCACCGCCTGCATACCGCGGTGCAGCATCTGCCAGGGGATGCTGACTCCGGCCCGATTCAGGGGGCCACGCTCCCGGTCGGGCAGCCCGCGGCCATGATGCGCTCCCATAATGGGCTCGACCAGAATGACGCGCACGCCGAGTCGCATCAATTCGAGCAGCATCTTGTTCGGAGCGACAAACAGCCCAATGGCCACAACGGTAATCTCTTCGCCGTCTATGCTGTAGCGTAATTGGAAGGACACGCTTCACCTCCTCTATCACATCAATGATACCACAGCACCTGATGCTCATCCCACTCAACCCGTTTCCCCGGCGGGATGACAAACGTGGTCATCGCATGCTCAATAATGGCCGGCCCTTCGACCACATTCCCGGCCCGGAGGCCGTCCATATCCCATAGCTTGAAGTCCAACCATTCTTTTTTCCAGTAGGCCTGACGCTGTCCCTTTGCCGCTGCTGGGTCAGGCGTATTGTCGCCGAGCGCAAATTGCCGCGTAATGGGTGCACGCTTGTCCACCACGGCTTCAATAAACGCGCCGTCGATTTGATAGCCGGCCTCTGGGAAGCGGCCCGCAACCGGATAGATCCGACCGAATTCTTTCTCAAAACTCTCGACCAAAACCTCAACATCATACTGCGTTTCGACCATGCCACGCGGCACGTGGGCGCTCCAGCTCACAAACAGTTGGCCGACATACCGCGCAGAGATGCCGTAGCGGAAGTGAATCTTCTTTCTGGCGACTCCCACCCGAGCGAGTTCGGTATAGGCCTGCTCCTCCAGTTCGCGCCAGGCTGTTGAGACTTTCTTGGCTTCCTCGATACGCTCATTCGGGGTCAACTCCGGCGAGAGCGTGCACACCACGGTTTTTTCGATCCGGGAAAAGTTTTCTGCTACGGATATGCCCCAGGCGGAAAAGGCTGCCGCCCAGGGTACGGTACAGACTGCTGCGGCTTCAACCCGCTCCGCCACGCCCCAGAGATGGAGCGGACCGCTGCCGCCGTACACCAAGAGCACATAGGCCCCTGGGCTGAGCCCCCGGCTGAGCAATGAGCCGTTAATGTGGTCGCCCAGGGAGTCGTGAATCATGTCCAGGACCCCTTCGCAAGCTTCATACACCTCTATGCCCAGCGGACGAGCCAGCCGCTCTTCAAGCGCGGCCAGGGCCTTGTCCCGGTCCAGCTTGACCCGACCGCCAAGAAAATTGTCCGGCGAAAGATAGCCCAACACCAAATCCACATCGGCCACCGTGATCTCGGGATGATTGAGACATACGCCGACCTGGGGGCCGGCACTGTGGGGGCCCAGGGTGACCCGCTTATAGCGCGGGTCCACATGGATTTCCGTGCCCGCGCCCGAGCCAATGGAGTCAATGCCCAGAGCTGGCGCGTTCAGGCGATGGCGCGCAAAGTCCAGGCTCCGCGCGACCGGCAGCAGGCCATCGACAATCGCGCCCACGTCAAACGTAGTGCCCCCCAGGTCGCAGCACACGACATTCTGCCAGCCCTTGGTATCGGCCAATGCCTTGCCGCCCAGGATGCCGCCAATGGGGCCCGAGACAACGGTCTCATACAGCCGGGGGTGACGGATACTGGCCACCGCGCCGTATAAGAGCAGGGTGCCCAGCTCGTAGGGATACTGGTCCGCTCTGGCCGCGGCTTCAACCGCGAGGAGTTGGGCCCGCGTGCGCTCTGCGCCGTAACACTCAACCAGGAGGCTCTTCATGCGGGTGCTTTCCTGGCGTCGCGGACAGATATCGGCCGAGATGACGACTGGAACGGTCTGCCCGCGCTCCGCAATCACCCGCTCGGCAATGGCTTTGGCTTGGCGTTCATGGCTGGGATTGGTGTAGGAACACAAGAAGATAATGCCGATAGCTTCGATCCCCTCATCCAGGAAAAAGTGGACCGCGTCTTCGACCTCTTTTTCGTTGAGCGGGATGAAGACCCTGCCTTCGGCCAGTTGCGACCCCGCGCGATACGGACTACCGCCGAGTATCCGTTCGGAGATGCCTTTCACATGTCTGAGGGAGACTAACGGATCCGTATGTTCGTGGAGCTGCCATTTGGCTTGTTCCAGACGCGTCTGGCCCAGCCAGGTGAGGCCACGCTCAATAGCGGGATAGTGTTCAAAGCCACGCGTGACGAGCAGCCCCACCTTTGCGCCGGTCCCGGTCACCACTAGGTTTGTCAGTGTCGTGCCGGAATAAATGACCATCTGGGCGGTGGCGTGGACCTGACTGCGGGTCACGCTGGCTTCCTGGGCCGCGTCGGCCACCGCTTCGAGATAGCTCTCAGCCTGATTGTCCGGGGCGGTCAGGCTCTTGCCGATATAGCCGTTGCCCTCTTCGTCCGAGAGGTAACAGTCGGTCATTGTGCCGCCCGCGTCCAGAGTCAGAAAATAACGGTCGGTCATTGGTCGTCTTCCTCGGCCCAGGCCGCGGTCAGCGTAGCGGACCGATCCTGATACCAGTCCGGGCTTTCGTCCGGCAACGGTCGGCCCAGCCAGTCCCGGTACAGGTTGTCCAGGTCGGGCAGGAGTTCAAACACAATCGGGTAGCCGTGGGGTGCGACCTCAACGCCGAGTTGGGCGTAACACTCCGGACAGTAGAACTCCCGCACTTCCAAATGTTCGGAATTGGGCAGAATGCCGGCGTTATACACCTCTTCAAGCTCTTCTTTGGTTTTCCGCACGGCCAGCATGCTGTGGAGTTTCCAGTTCATCCGGTAGTCACCGAATTCCTGTCCGCAGTCGCATTTGACGACTCGCCCGCCCTGCTCTTTGCGCACGATATAGAGATGCTCCGATATCCGCAGCAGAATGGTGTCGTTCCAGGCCACCCGCTCCTGGAGGACGTGCAGATAGGTCCAGAAGCGGTCCGGGTCCTTGGTAGGCATCCTGATGAGGTCTTTGACCTGGTCTTCCGGCAGTTGTCCGTCAACCAGGAGGCGGATGCGTTCCTGCATTTTACGATCCATGGGTTTCCTCGTCCTCGGCTACCTGCCAAAACGAGACAAAGGCGTCGCGAAAGGTCTCGTATTGGCGACAGTCCTGATACATCTGCTGGCTCATCTCGGGCAGGTTGTTATGTTGCACGCGCTGGCGCTCGTTTCTCCACCAGTCCCGGACTGGTACGGCGCGCTGTTTTCTCCGCTCCTTGAGGCGATGCCGTGCCTGCTGGGTAGCCCGTGCGTCGACCGTCCAGGCGTGTTCTACCCGCTGTGCCACAACGCCGTAGACGGTTTGTGCCACAGCGGACGAGAGCCAGCCTTCTTCCAGGTCGGTGCAGACCCGAGCCGGGTCGCGGTCCAGGGGCTCGCCCCACGAACTGCCGGCCTCGTTGGCGTAATAGATCAGATCACCGTCGGTCACTTCCCATTCCGGCGTTTGGGTGACGTTGTCGAGCGTCTGCTCGGCCGTGAGCAGCCCGCGTTCCATATAATCGCGCGCTTCGAGGGCATTACGGGGCAGCGGTATCTGTTGGTCTATCAGTTCCTGTACGTTGGTTTTGTGCAGGAGCAGAATATAGGAGGGCAGGGCGGGGTAGCCGCCACAGATGCCGACGATGCAGGCGGGCGAAGTCCCGGTTGGCGAGCCGGTGCTGTGGAAAGTCATTTTCCCTCCGGGGTTGGTCACCAGATAGCCGATGCCAAACGCCACGGGGCCGCGATACTTGCCATGCACCATCACATCGGGCACGAGCCCCCGACTGAGATGGGTAATGGCCGGACACAGGAACTCGTACTCTTCCGCCTCTCCGATGTCGGACAGTGGGTTGCCGGTGCCGACCGCCACGGACACGCCATCCCGCCAGGGGGTGACGCCCAGGGGCATGTTGGCGGTCAGACTCCAGTCCGCACTGGCAAAGGGGGTGCCGTTGGCGAAGCTGCCCTCGAAAGAGCTGATACCCCACAGGACTTCGTTGACCCAGGCCTCTTCCAGGAAGCCCCGCGCAAAACGTCCGAGGGCATAGCCGCGGCCAAGATTGCTGTGCGCATCAATGGCCATGACGCAGCCATGGACCGAGCCCAGGTCATCCCGAGTCGGCTGGCACAGGCTGCCGGGGTCGGTCTTGCGCTGGGCGATCTCATAGATGGCGTTGCTGATCGCCGGTCCCATGGCCAGGACCGGAAAGTCGGTATACGCGCCAAGATTCCAGCCGCCGGGATAACAATTATAATGGGTAAACCCCTGAGAGCTGGCCCCGCGAAAATCCTGGGTAATCGTCCCGTCGAGGTTGATCTGACAGGTTGCCGGGACGTGCAGCGTGCAGTCGATGGCCTCCGGAAACGCCGTGCCCAGATACTGCTTTTGGGTGACGTGAATAATTTTGGGATGCTGGGAGATCATGGGAACTTGCCAGGCTTTGACCCGTTCGATGATCTCACGCCGGTCGCGCTCAATAATCTCGTGCATGGCCTGGACAAAACGTTCAGCTCCAAACTCTTCGGTCATATTGAGGACGCGCTCGCGGACCATCAGCGCGCCGACCAGCTTCATTTTGTCATCCAGGATATTCATCACCCCCATCCGGGTGCGGCGTTTGAGGGTCAGTTCCCAGGATTTGGACTGGACGAAGTTCTGGCCGGTCTTCTGCGGCGGAACGACGAAGCCATCCGTATATGTGGTCGGCGACACCCCGGCCATACCCGGCGTAAACGCGCTCCCGACATCGACCAGATGCAGGCTGGCCGCGGCCCAGCCAATGAGCTGGTCTTCGGCAAAGAGCGGCAGAACGGTGTACATATCGTTGTTCTGTGAGCTGCCGTGGACCGGATCGTTACACGAGAAAATATCCCCGTCACGGATGCCGCCCATACCAGGGTCTGCGTCATAGCCCAGTTGGCCCATGGTCCCGATCATCATCCGCAGGGCGCCGGAATGCCCGCATAGTCCCCAGGACGAGGCCACGGCGCGTCCGTCCGGGGTCGCCACAAATTGCAGTAGCTCTCCGGTAATGGCGCTGGGTGAGGTTGAGATCAGCATGGAGGTGTCGCGGCCATACTGCGTCGCCGTGATCAGCTTCCAGTAAATCCGCTCAAGCTGGGTCGGCTCATGCGCAAAGAGGCGGAGGGCCTCAGAGCCGTACGACGAGCCGGTCGCGGTCTGGTTACGCTCGCGCTCCTCAACGACTTCTTTGAGCGTTCTGTCCCCGTGGACTATCCCCATGAATGGCTCCTTTCACTGGCAGGCGATTATTGTAGGGGGTCGTCTGACTGTCAAGCATTCCCTTTGGGGCGGTGAAGACAAGATACCGGGAAAAAGAGTGAGTCAGAGACTGTACGGCAAGCGCTTGGTTTTGTGGCCCTCCGTAATGAGGTCGGGGGCGGCTTCGATTGAGCGGCAGGGAGGGCGATGGATTTCAGGGATACAGGGGAAGAGGGCTGATGTCCTCCTCGGCTGTTTGACACAGGCGTGGATGTGAGAACCTTTGCCTCATCCGGTAATTCTGAAACTTATCACTAGAAGTTATTTAGCCATATGCTTACCGACAGTGCGGAATGACTTCCCTGGCGAAGCGCTCCATCGAGCGTTTGACGATGGCGTGATCGACCAGCCCGCCCTGGTTGAAATAGCCAATAAACTCGGCCATGGGGAATTCCTGCTTGAAGTGTTGAATGCGTTCAATGCAATAATCCGGGTCACCGAAGGCGCCCATCTTTTTGTCCAATCCCTCGTAGTTGACCCGCTCTAACCGCTCCAACACCTGCTTGAATGCTTCGTAGCTTTTGATGGTGGTCTTACCGAGCGGACGGAGCCGTTCTCCCGCGGCTCGAAAAAAATTCATCAGACTCGGTTCGTATTCCTCCTGGGCTTGGGCCCGGCTGTCGGCAACGTGGACGGGAAACATCAGCGCGACATCGGGTCGGACGCCGGGTTTCAGGTTGGCCTGATACTCCGCGATATAGCCGCGTAGTTTGTCGGGTGGGTTAATCAACGGAGAAGCAAAAATCGACAGGCCGAGCTGACCGGCTAAGGCAAAGGTATCCGGGCTGTTTGCCGCCATACGCATCGGAGGGTAGGGCTTCTGAATGGGGCGCGGCACGACCGGTAGGTCCTCAGCCTGGAAGTATTTACCCTGATAGGACAGGCGGTCCGTTGTCCAGGCGGTCCGAATCACGTCGAGTGCTTCCGCAAATCGCTCCCGACTCTCCTCCATGGGTACGTTATAGCCTTGGTAATGCACCGGCGCGGTGCCGCGTCCGACACCGAACTCCAGTCGTCCTCCGCTCAGAATATCGGCGGTGGCCGCTTCTTCCGCCATTTTCATCGGGCTGTGCAGCGGCAGGAGCGTGACGGCGGTGCCCAGACGGATACGCTCGGTATGCTGGGCCGCGGTGGCTAGCACCATAAGCGGCGAGGCCATGATCGAGGTGCTCGGCCCAAAGTGCAGTTCGCCCAGCCAGACGGTATCAAAGCCGACCGCATCGCCCAGGCGAATCTGGGCCAGGATATCGTGGTAGCGCTGGCGCTCGGACTGCGTGGGCGCGCACGGCAACTGATCGAAAAACCCAAAGCGCATGAATCCCTCCTTATTTGCTTGGGCGTATGGTTCACTCTTTTTAGCGGGCTGTATATCCTCCGTCGATAACCAATTCTGTGCCGGTCACATATGAGGACTCATCCGAAGCAAGGTAGAGCACGCCATACGCGACTTCTTCGGCCGTGCCGTCCCTGCCCAGAGGAGTGAGCCGCAAGAGCATCTCACGTCGTTCCGGGGCCAGCGGGGCAGTCATTGGAGTTTCGATGCGACCGGGATGAACAGAGTTGACCCGAATCTTATCCGTCGCATACTGGACCGCGGCGTTCTTCGTGAGAAGCCGTACCGCGCCCTTGCTGGCTTGATAGGCCGGGATATTGGGCAGGCCGATCAGGCCGGCAATAGACGAAATATTCACAATAGAGCCACCACCGGCCCGACGCATGGCCGGAACCGCGTGTTTCATGCCGAGAAAGACTCCGGTTTGATTCACGCCGATTACTTCATTCCAGGCTTCGAGGCTGGTTTCATCGAGCGGCGCCATGCGGACAATACCGGCATTGTTGACTAAAATATCCAGCCTGCCGTAGGTCTGTTCGACAGTCTCAACGGCCCGTTGCCAGTCTTGTTCGCGTGTGACATCAAGCGGGACAAATGTGGCGCTTCCGCCCTGTTGAGTGATGTTCTCGACGGCAGCTCGGCCTTGATCTTCAAGGATATCGCCCAGGACGACCTGGGCTCCCTCACGTGCGAATAAACGTGCTTCGCTCTCGCCCATGCCACGGGCCGCCCCGGAGATAAGGGCAACTTTTCCAGATAGTCGTCCCGCCATCTATCGTCTCCCCTTAGGATGTGTGGGGCCGTGACTCGTGATAGTGGATGACTTTCCAGGCCGCATCTTTGCGACGTAGGATGAAGGTGTCGCGGCCACCGGTCACAAAGGGCTCGGCCAATCGTCTGAGCTCGGCCTCAAAGTGGAAATTGCAAAACGCGTAGGCCGTATCGCCGAACACATCGATGGTGATGTCGCTCAGTTGCATGGCCCCAACGCGGATGACCGACTCCGCCGCATGGCGAAAATAAGCCTCAACCTCGGCCCAGCCTCGGATCGGTTGGGCGCGCTCCTCGGGAATATAGAGGATGTGTTCATAGTCGGGGTCCCAGATGCTCTTGAGCCCTTCCCAGTCCATGGACTCCCAGCTTTTGGAATAACGCTCAAGAATAGCTCTGATTTGCTGTGTGTCCTGTTCAGTAGCCGGCATAGGTGTGGTCCTCATCCGAGTTGGGCAACAAAGTTCTCTAACGCCTGGTTGAACGCCAGCGGCTGCTCGATCTGGTACATATGGGCAACGTCTGTGACGATCTGTAAGTCCGCGTTGGGCATCTGTTCGGCCAGAATCCGGTTGGCTTCGACTGGCGTGGCCTCGTCCTCTTCGCCCACCACGATCAGTGTGGGCTGGCTGATCTCCGTGAGCCTGGGCGTAATATCCCAATTCCAGACGCCGTCCGGGTGTTCGACCAGGGCGCAGGCCACACGCCGCGGAAAGGCGACAGGATCGAGCAGGTTGTTTTTGAGCAGGCTACAGATCTCGGGCCGCTCATGCCTGGTCCGCTGCGAAAAACAGCGCCGCACAAACTCGTCGGTCATCTCTTCGTATTTGGTCCGTAAGTCTCTCAGCAGATCGGTCGAATCCACAAACCGGGTCAGATTCGTCGCGCTGCTGATAACCAGATTACCGGCGACGAGGTCCGGGTTGTCCAGGCATATCTGCATGGACCGCATGCCGCCCATGGAATTGCCCACCAGAATCGCGCGGTCAATACCCAAGGCGGCCAGTACGGCGGCATCGTCCGCCGCCATGTCCTGAATGGAATACCCGCTCAGCGGTTTGCTCGAACGTCCATGGCCTCGGGCTTCAATCACAATGCAGCGATAGCGGTGGGCCAGGAGCGGGACCTGGTAGGCCCATATCCAGGCGTTACAGGAATAGCCGTGCAGAAAAACGAGCGGCCGTCCCTGCCCGTAATCGTCATAATGCACCCGAACTCCAGGTTCTCTTTCAACGAAGGGCATGGCCGCTCCTCTTTCTCCTTACTGGCTCCCTACTGGCCGAGGAAGGGTGTTTTCAGCCAGCCGTCGCCGTAGGGTGTAAAGAAGAAGGGCGTTACGCTGAGGTATTTGAATTTCCACTCGCCGTCCTGCTTCTCGTAGCGCTCTTCGTATCGACCGGTCAGCCAGGCGGCCTGGTTGCCCTCGGCCAGGGTGCACGGCTGGAATAGATACCACTGCCCGGTTGCGGTATCCGCGTCCACCTCAATAATGGGGTTCATGACGTTGTGGACCGCAAAAGGAAAGATTTCAGCCGCGCCTTGAAAGAAGGTTCGGATGGCCTCGCGGCCTTCGTGCTTGCCAAATTTTCCGCCATCCCAGACCGCATCCTCGGTAAACAGTTCGGCAATACCGTCCGCGTCGTACTGATTGTCGCAGAAGGCACAGTAGCGAGCTTTGAGCTTTTTGATGGCTTCAATGCTCTCCAGGGTTTGAATGCGTTGAGCAATATCGTCAGCGTTCATATTTTCTCCCTCCTTGGTGAGATATTATTGTCCTGTTGTTGTTGAAGACCCGGAAGGTGTGGCCTACCCCGTCTTGACCAGACGGCACGGCAGACCGCGCAGCAGCCAAGTGCCCATCATGGGGTCGCACTGCGCCGGGTCATCATCGGTACACATATTGATATTCGTTTCCCGTAGGCCGTACAGCTCTGGATCGTGCCCTGGGCGTTCGGGATACCACCAGCGGTCGGCCTGGACGACGCGTGGATGGAGCGTTTTATTCAAACGGGCGACGTGCCGCACGCTACCAATTGGTGTCTCGATGCTGATCCACGTTCCGTCCTCAATGCCGAGTTCAGCCGCGGCGTGCGGGTGAAGCTGGACCACCGGGTGGGGGTACTTCTTGCGGAACCACGGCATCTGCTGACTGTTCTGGTGGAAGCCTTCGATCACCCGCCCGCCGGTTGTCAGCACCAGCGGATAGTCGGCGGACCAGCGTGTAAAGATTTCCGGTTCCTCGTAGACGGGCAGGGCCGGGTAGTCGAGTTCGGTCAGGATGGCCGAGCGTAACTCCACCCGCCCGGATGGGGTCCCAAAACGCAGTTCATCGTCCTGGGTCGACCGGCCCGTGAATTTTCCGTAGCGCGGCGCGGCGGCCATCCACGGCCCGCTCTGCTGAGCAAGGGTGTGGAAGCTGAGGCCGGCCGGTCGCAGGCAGGTGTCCCAGAACTCCTCAACGGTTTCCGGCCAGTCGGTCTCCTGACCCAGCCGCCGCCCGAGGTCTCTCCACAGCTCATAATCGTTCCGGTGACCATACTCGGGTTCAATGGCCGCGTGGCTCGCCACGGCGTAATCGCCGGCGGTGCCCATATAGCCCAGGCCGGTAGAGAAGGACGGTTTTTCGAGCCAGTGGCTGGCTGGCAGCACATAGTCGGCCAACTGCGCGGTCGGAGACAGAAACAGGTCGTGGACCACCAGCAGTTCCAGGTTGGCACTTCGCAGCGCCTGTTCCACCCGTTTGGCGTTGCCACTCCCACCTAGCGGATTGTGGTGCTGGACAAACAACCCCTTGACCGGATACGGCTCGCCCTGGGTAATCGCCTGCCACAGGCTGGGCTCATGGGCCGAAGCCGTCCAGCTCAGCAGGTGATGCTTGCCGTGCCAGGCTGGGGCCATGGCCGCATCAAGCTGCTTATACCCGTCGCCCAAAAGACGAAACCGATCGATCCCCAGTCGCTTGCGCCACTGTTCTTCGGGCAGTCGGTCCATCAGCATCACATCCCCGTTTGCTACGATCTGCCGGGGCGGGCCGGACAGGGAGTGGCCGCCCTCTCGGTCCAGATTGCCGCTAATGGCGACCAGACAGGCAATTGCCCGCGCAGCCTGGAGGCTCGCCGGACCGAGCTGGCACACTCCGTTACCGCTATTGATAGTGCCTGGCCGGTTGCGGGCAAACAGCCGCGCGGCTTTGACCAGGAGTTCTTGTGAGACCCAGGTGAGTTCGGCGGCCCGTTGCGGTGGGTAGGCGGCCACGTGCTGCCGCAAGGCGTCGAACCCGGTGGTGTACTGCTCGACAAACTCCCGGTCGTACAGACCTTCTTCAATAAGAACCGAGAGCCAACCTAGGGCTAAGGCTCCATCCGTCCCAGGGCGGAGTTGTAACCACAAATCGGCCTGCTTTGCCTCGGTAGTGTAGTGGGGATCAACCACAATGAGGGTGGCCCCCTGGCGGTGGGCCTTGACGATCTGTCTCCACAGGAGGGGTACCGAAGCACTCGGACGCATCCCCCACAGCACTATGCATTTCGTAAGGCCGGGGACGGGAGAGGTGTGCGCGGTCGGGCCATAGCCATAGGTCAGGGCCTCGGCCATGGTCGTTGGGCCGGAGCAGATTTTATCCTGTCCGGCACTATTGGGGCTGCCGAAAAGATTCAGAAAACGTTCGCCCAGACCCCAGTCCGCACCATGAAACGTGCCAAAGGTGACGGCAACACTTTCGGGGCCGTCCTGTTGCTTCAGGGTTTGGAGCCGTCCGGCAATATCGTCCAGAGCTTCGTCCCAGCTGACCTGCTGCCAGGCTCCCTCACCCCGTTGCCCAGTGCGCTTGAGCGGCCAGTGGACGCGTCCCTCCTGATAGTGTAGCTCGGCGGCCCGGCGGCCCTTGATACAGATAAAGCCCTGACTGATCGGATGTGCCGCATCGCCGCTGATCTGGGTAATGCGCCCGTCCGCCACATGAGCGAGCACGCCACACTGCTGGGAGCAGCTACAACATATGACGGGCCTGACGGCTGTCGGCTCTTGGGTGGAAAGAGTCATGGCGAGCGCCTCTCATACAAAGAATATGGAATCGCTCTAGTCCATCTCAGACCCGGTGTCAATGAAAAAGTGTTTCAGGTACGCGAGACCACACACGAGAATATGTCTTGCCAACACGGGGGGAAAGGGCGTAGAGAGAAAAACGATTCTGAAAAAGGGAGGGCTCGGTGAAATTCGGAATTTTCTCTACTGTAACAAAAGCTGACGAGCGCAGTGTGCAGCAGCTATTCAAGGAAAACCTGGAACAAGTCGTGTATGCCGAACAGCTCGGCTATGACAGCTTTTGGTTTGCGGAACACCACTTTTCCACCTACAGCATGATTGCCTCGCCCAACCTGATGGTGGCTTCGGCCGCGCAGCGGACCAGTCGCATCAAGCTTGGTCCGGCGGTCAATGTCCTGCCGTTCCACCATCCGATTCGTTTAGCCGAGGAAGGGGCCATGCTCGACATGATGAGTGGTGGCCGTCTACTGTGGGGCGTAGGCCGGGGTATCCAGCCCGGAGAATTTATTCCGTGGAAGGTGGATCATAACCAGAGTCGTGAGATTTTTGACGAAACCCATGAAGCCGTCATTCGTGCCTGGACGCAGCCTGCCTTTTCTTACTCCGGTCGGTTCATTGATATTCCCGAGACGACCCTGGAGATCCGGCCGGTCCAAAAACCCCATCCCCCGATTTGGACCGCGGGTCTGTCCGAACCGTCCGTCCGCTGGGCGGCGAAACACAACTATCCGTGTATGGAAGTGTATACATTACTCCCAACCATGCAGCAGCATTGGGATATCTACAAAGAGGAAAGTGCCCGGCACGGCCATAGGATCGATCACGTTGGCCTGGTGCCGACACGCCACGTGTATCTGGCGACTACGGATGAGCAGGCAAAGGCGGAGGTCTTACCCACCTTAGCCACCCGTTGGCAGCAACTCCTCAAGCTCGCCAAACCTGCTGAAATGGCAAGCTCGTCTTCCTACGCCTATCTCAAGGGAACATTTGATGCCGCGGCCAGAGGTGACCTGACTGAACTCATGGACCTGGGTATGCTCCTGATCGGCAGCCCGGAAACCTGTGTGCGGCTGATTCAGCGTCATCAGGAGTTTTTGCCAGACCTCCAGTACATGATTCTCTTTTTTGCCTATGGCAGCCTCAGTCAGGCGCAAATCCAGAACTCAATGCGGCTGTTTGCCGAGGAAGTCATGCCGAAGTTTCCAGATGCCGAAGCCCATATTTCCGTTGCCAACGGACAGGGCGTACAGGAGGGGCTATGACAGCCGTCACTCAGAAAACCTGGTTTGGCCAGCCGCTCGTGCCGGGCAAAAGACCGGTTAAGAAAAACCTGTTTGAAGAAGTCATGCACGCCACCGGAACCCTGGAGCTCGTGCCGGTTTTTCCCTATCTCGACGATGGGGCGATCGTGCCGTGTCTGAGCGTCTCGATCGGCGGGCCGAACGCCAAAAAGTTCCAGTTTTTTCACGAGAATGTCGTGCCTGAAGTGCTGCTCTGTCTCGCTGGAGAAGACAGTGCGCTCCAGGCTGGCCAGATGATGGTGCTGCCCAATATGCACGGGGTGAATAATTTCTTGAAAGACCTGACGAACGAACACGCCTATATGGTCGTGCTGATTACCATTCGCATGAACTCCCAGGACAATCAAAACGAGGGATTTGTGATTCGATGCGAGCAGTGCAACGAGGTCGTCTATCAGGGCGAGACCAATATCAAGCGCGGACCGGAGCGGCCGTATTACCCGGAGTTCCATGCGCTCGGCTTCTATGCCGATGCGGTTGATGAGTTCAATGCCTCCGCCCGGGAGTGTGCCAAGTGCGGTCATGTGCAGCCACCCTTTCCGGCCGAGCAGGTCGGCTGGCGGCGTTATGCCCAGCAGGTTGCGGTTGCCAATCGCGCCCGGACAGCAAGCGAGCAACGTACCGTGCGCGACGGGTAGGGGGAGCGGTTATGGAACGCAGACGCATGGTCCAGCTCTTTGAGGCGGCTGAGCAACTCTGGGGGTCGTTTGATGATTTCCCTGCGCTGCCGCCCGGCATTGATCCCATGCCGCACCTCAGTCGGAATACCATCTCGCAACCCTTCTTTCTGGTCAGCGACCAGGACCAGACGCTGATAAACCTGAGCGGGGAGGGCGCAGTCTGGTTCGGTGGGGAACGGCCGGAGCAATTGCAGCTTGCGGTCGGGGACAGCGTCTATATTCCAGCCGGTATTCCCAGTCAGGTGATAACCCATACCCCGAGTGTGCAGGTCCGCTTCAAAGCCGAGACACCCGGCAAAGAAGCCGTGGTGTGGTATTGTCCCGACTGCCGGGCTGTGGTGCATTGGCGGTCCATTGATACCCAGGCTGAAATCCCCCAAGCAGCCTATTGGCAAGCGGTTCAGCAGTTTAACACCGACCCTGCACTGCGCGTGTGCCCCGCCTGTCAGAGCGAACATCCTCGGGCTGAGTTGGGTGATATTGCCTGGCCGGCAGTCGCTCAAGCCATTCAGAGCACCACGGACAAAGCGGAGGGAGAAGAGGGATGAGCACTACACAGCTACTCAATTTTGTGGACGGCGAGTGGAGTCATTCGAGCGCAACGGAATCGCTGACCATTCCGAATCCTGCGACCGCACAGAGCATCGCCATCCTACCAGTTTCTCCCGCCCCTGATGTTGATGCTACGGTCCAGGCGGCCACCCGTGCTTTTCCTGAGTGGCGGCGCACGCCGGCGGGTGAGCGGATACAGTATTTGTTCACATTCAAGACGCTGTTGGAGGAACACCTCGACGAATTGGCGCAAACCATTACCAATGAATGTGGCAAGACCTATACGGAAGCGGCTGGAGAAATGCGCCGCGGCATTGAGAATGTCGAGGTCGCCTGTGGCATCCCAAGTTTACTCCAAGGTCTGTATAGCGAGGATATTGCGCGCGGTATTGATGAGACCATGATTCGACAGCCGGTCGGAGTGGTGGCCGCGATTACGCCGTTTAATTTTCCGGGCATGATTCCGCTGTGGTTTCTGCCGTACGCCATTGCATGTGGGAACACCTTTATTCTCAAGCCGTCGGACAAAACGCCCCTCACCGCCCAAAAGATCTTTGCCCTGTTGGAGCAAACCGGCTTACCCAAAGGCGTGGCCAATCTGGTGAACGGTGCAAAAGAAACAGTAGACGCCTTGGTCGATCATCCTGAGGTGCGGGCCATCAGTCTGGTCGGTTCCACGCCAGTCGCCAAGGCGGTGTACGCCCGAGCCACGGCAAACGGAAAACGTGCGCAATGTCAGGGCGGTGCAAAAAATCCGATTATTGTTCTGCCCGATGCCAATATTGAAGATGTCGCGCAGGTCGCGGCTGAGTCGGCTTTTGGCTGCGCCGGTCAACGCTGCCTTGCCGCTTCGTTGGCCATCACGGTTGGTGACGCCGCACAGCCATTTGTTGAGGCAATGGCCGATGTGGCAGTACGGCGAAACGTTGGCTACGGGCTGGACGCTGGAGTGGAAATGGGGCCGGTGATTCGAGCAGAGAGTAAAGCGCGCATTGAACAGCTTATCCAAACCGGGCTCGATGACGGAGCGCAGGCCATCGTTGACGGCCGCCAGGCCCAGGTCGCCACATACGAACAAGGCTATTTTGTCAATCCAACTATCCTCACCGAGGTGCAGCCGGGGAGCCAGATAGCGACCACTGAGATATTTGGGCCAGTCCTGAGTGTAATGCCGGCCAAGGATATTGACGCCGCGCTCAGCCTGGTGAACGGCCAGCGCTACGGTAATATGGCCTGTCTTTTTACCCAGAGTGGATCTGTGGCCCGAAAATTTCGATACGAAGCCCAGGTAGGCAACTTGGGGATTAACGTTGGCGTTGCCGCGCCCATGGCTTTCTTCCCTTTTAGCGGCTGGAAAGACAGCTTCTTTGGCGACCTGCATGGCCAGGGGCGTGATGCCATCGACTTTTATACGGAAAAGAAGGTGATCGTGGAGCGGTGGGGATGAGAAAGCGTCGTTGAAGAAGGGGGCTCTCATGTCAATCGACAGTCTGTCTGACGCTGGAACCGAAACACGAACCGTAGCCGCCCATCGACCGACCATCCGGGGTACCCGCCACATGGTCGTGGCCGGGCACTATTTGGCGGCGCACGCCGGCTTTCACATTCTTGAAGCCGGCGGCAACGCGGTTGACGCGGGTGTTGCTGCCGGTATCGCCCTGGGTGTCTTGCAGAGCGATCTGGTGAATGTGGCCGGGGTGGCTCCAATCATCCTGTATCTGGCCGACCGGCGTGAGGTGATAACGATCAGCGGTCTGGGTCACTGGCCGCAGGCCGTCTCGGTGGAGATGTTTCAGAAAAAGCACGCCGGCCATATTCCGACAGGGATTCTCCGCACTGTTGTGCCCAGCGCGCCCGACGCCTGGATTACCGCGCTGGAGCAGTACGGAACCATGAGCTTTGGTGAGGTTGCGGCAGCCGCAATCCGTTTTGCGCGAGACGGGTTTCCCATCCATGCTTTTACTGCGGGCATCATCAAGGCGAATGCCGACAAGTATCGCCGCTGGCCCTCGAACGCGGCTATTTATCTGCCCGGTGGTCAGGCTCCCCAGCCGGGCGACATCTTCAAACAAACCGACCTGGCCGGCACCTTGCAGTATATGGCCGACGAAGAGACGCACGCCCGGAGCCAGGGACGAAAGGCCGGTCTCCAGGCGGCCCGGACGGCCTTTTATCAAGGGGATATTGCCGCAGCGATTGTCAAGTTTCACGCGGAGAACGACGGGCTGCTGACCGCCAAAGACCTGGCCGAGTTTCGAGTCGCCGTAGAACCCCCGACGCGGACGACATTCCAAGACCTTGAAGTCTACGCCTGCGGTCCCTGGTGTCAGGGGCCGGTCTTGCAGCAAACGCTGAACCTCCTGGAGGGCTACGATCTTGCGGCCCAGGGCCACAATTCGCCGCGGTATATTCACACGGTGACCGAAGCGCTCAAGCTGGCGTTTGCTGATCGAGACCGCTACTACGGCGACCCGCGCTTCGTTGAGGTGCCCATCGAAGCACTCTTGTCTCAGGACTATGCTGAGCAACGTCGTTCACTGATTCGGGAGAATGAAGCCTGGCCCGAGATGCCACCGGCCGGCGACCCTCGGCGCTGCCGGGCGGCGGTTGACGCCGGGCTCGGTCCAGCGCCGAACGAAACGGCCCAGCCCGGCCTGGACACCTCGTATGTCTGCGTCATAGACCGGCATGGCAATGCTTTCTCCGCCACGCCGAGCGATACCTCATCTGATATGCCGGTCGTGCCCGGTACGGGTCTGTGTCCGTCCTCACGCGGTTCGCAGTCCTGGGCCGATCCGCATCATGCCTCCTGTGTCGCCCCTGGGAAACGCCCCCGCCTGACCCCCAACCCGGCTTTCGTTCTGCGTGACGGACGCCCCTTTCTGGTACTGGGCTCTCCCGGTGGTGATGTCCAGCCCCAGGCCATGTTGCAGACCCTGCTCAACAGTGCGGTTTTTGGCATGGAGGCCCAGGAAGCGGTCGAAGCGCCGCGCTTTGCCAGCTACAGCTTCCCAGACTCCTTTGAACCGCACGCCTATCATCCCGGTCGACTGAATATCGAGAGCCGCATCACCGAGGAGACCGGGGCGCTGTTGTCCGAACGTGGCCATCAGGTGCACTGGTGGCCGGACTGGGTGTGGCGAGCCGGGGCGGTATGCTGCATTCACGTCGAACCAACAACCGGCGTGCTGGCCGGTGGCGCCGACCCACGCCGTGCGTCGTATGCCGTAGGCTGGTAACAGAGGTCTTACTGTAAAGGACTGCCCAGAGCCAAGTCGAAGGGAGGGAAGACAATGGCATCCACACAAGAATATCTGGTGAGCTGTGGCACGACAAAGACGCCGGCGCATCTGCCGGTTGACCGGACCCGTATCCCGCCAGGACCGCCGCCCTCGCTTGTTCCCCTGCCCGACGCAGCGGCCGCCTTTCGCGCTGCGGTCACGCAGCCGGTTGGCATGCCGGCCCTGGAGAAGCTGGTCAAACCTGGAGCAAAAGTCACCATCGGCATTCAGGACGGCCGGGCCACGCACTACCATCCCGACGACCAGGATTTGCGCATTCTCGGGCTGCCCATCTTACTCGATCTACTGAACCAGTACGGGGTCAAACCCGAAGACATCCAGATTAAAGTTGCCAACGCGCTCCACCGCATGTGGACCCGTAAGGAGATGACCCACATCCTGGGCCCGAAATTGCCCTACACGCTGGGGGGCCGCCTGGCCTGTATTGATGCGACCGACCCGGACCAGTTTGTCAATCTGGGTATGACCCGGCGGGGTATGGAAGTCATGGTTCATCGCTCGGCCGTTGAGTCCGATCTGTTCATCTTTATGTCCGTGCCGGGCGGATTCTTCCAGGGTGGCTGGAAGTCCATTCTGGTGGGGATGAGCAATTGGGAATCCATCCGCTATCACCACCGCCCCTGGCCGTTTGCCTCGGGGCACTCGGTCCAGGACCCCAAAAACAGCTCCTTCCACAAGCTGCTGAACGAAATGGGAGCTCTGGTGGACGCCGAGCTGGAGCATCGCAGCCACCCGCCCATCATGAAGATAGAGGGCGTCCTGACCACGAGTAGCCCGCAGCGTTTTGCGGCCATCGACGCCGGGCTGATCACTCCGGTACGGGAGATGCACATCGATATGCTACTCTCCCAACTCGTCACCGACGTGGAAGGGCAGACGGATGTGCTGCTGCTGGGGATGGCGGATGGGGACGGCTATTCACGGCTATCAGTCTTTAATCCCATTCACTGTCGCAACAAGGCGCTCTCCGGGTTGTTCAACGCCTATCACGAGAATCCCCTGATCCGAAAAGGCGGGATTCTCATCGTCGCCAATCCCTTCGACCCCAAGTTCAGTTTGCTCAACCACCCCTCGTATCACACCCTCTACCACGAGGTGTTGCCAGCCGTGCAGGACCCGGTCGAGGTATGGGATACCTACTCTGAAGAGTACGCCCACCGCCCGGAGTTTGTTCACAAGTATCGCAACGGTTTTGCGTTCCACGGGGCACACCCGTGTATTCTATACGGGCAGGGCTTGTATGCGCTCAACCATCTGGGCGGTGTCCTGGCTGCGGGCGTGCCCAAAGAAAACGAAGCGGTCGCTCGGCGGATGGGCTTTGAGCCGTTCCCGACCATTGAGACCGCGCTCAGCGAGGCCGAAGCGCGACTCGGCAAAGACTGCACGATCACCTATCACCAACACCTGGAGGAACACGGCTATTTCACGCGAGTGCATGTGAACGGTAATACCGCTTAACCCTGAAGAGTTTCCCCGGCTTGGGATATTCCGAGGATGCCAATCTCTGAGGTTGTTTCTCGGCTGCTCAGTCCAGCTCTATCCTGTACAGCTTTGCAGCGTTTTCGTACACAATCTTGTGCGTGATATGGGTCGGGACGTTGGCAAAGTCTCTTTCAATAACCTTTCGTGAATGAGGCCAGGTGGTGTCCGTGTGCGGGAAATCGGACGCCCACATGCAGTTATCCTCGCCAAAGACCGCCGCGTTTGTGGCCCCGATCGGGTCGTCCTGAAAGGTTGCCCAGACCTGGCGACGGACATACTCGCTCGGTTTCATAGGGAGCGGATGTTCCACCATCACTCCAAACTTCTCATGGGTATGGTCCAGGCGCTGGACATAATGGGCCAGCCAGCCGATGTCACTCTCCGCGGAAACAATTTTGAGCCTGGGAAAACGGGCCAACACCCCGCCGAAGATAAGGCTGGTCAGAGACTTTTGGACTTCGTGAATGAGGTGCACAAACCGCATGGCCGTCTGGTTGACCCAGCCGTCTGAACCGCGGTCCATGACCACGCGGGTGTTGTTGTCCCGGCTGGTCACGACATGCAGGGAGAGTGGCATATCGAGGTCTTGCGCCGCGGTCCAGAACGGATCGTAAACCGGACTATAATACGGCCGGTCTTCGGGTGGAGCACCCCAGATCATACCGCCGCTGAGACCCAATTTTGCCGCCCGTTCGAGCTCTTTGATTGCAGCCGGAATATCCTCAAGTGAGATCAGCGCGACGGGGTAGAGCCGTTTGGGATCGTGCGACCGGAATTCCGCCACCCAGTCGTTATAGACACGAAAACAGGCCTGCTGGAGTTCGGCGTCCGCAAGCTGGAACAGGGCCAGACCCAGCGTGGTGTAGATCACCTCGGCCCGGACCCCGTCGATATCCTGGTCCTTGATACGCTCAATCGGGTCCCAGCCGCTGGGCCGGGCCGCTTCATAACCACGGGTGAGATGCTTTTTGAGCTCTTCACCACTGCGACCCGTCGAAAATCCGCCCGCCACCGGAAAGGGCGTGATACCGGGAGCCATGAAAAAATGTCCGGGTTTTTCTTTGTTTTCAACGACCCGCGGAGCACGATCCCGGAACGGTTGATCGAGCCGGGTGGTCCATAGATCGGGCGGCTCTGTCATATGCGAATCGGCAGAAATAACACGCAGCGCTTCCATCTCTCCCCCTGTGTCTGGCCACTTGTAGACGGCAATCCCGTACATCGACCGAGCAACGCCTAGCATTTTCGCTTTCGACATGTCAAATCATGCCGTGTAAGATGTTGACGATAGGAGGTGGCCCCTATGAGTTGTTCGACGGTGATGCGTGGGAAGAGAAGAATCGTGCTGACGGCGCTGATAACTGCCATCGTGCTGGGCTGGTCCCTGGGTCCGAGCGTTGCCGCAGAGCCGACTAGTCGATTGCAGGATGAGGCGGATATTCGCAAGCTCACTCTCTGTTACGCGCACGGAACGGACGCCATCGGACGAGGTGATGTTGCCGCAGGTAGGGCAATCTACCGGCCGTGCTTCACAAAAGATGCAACCCTCTCGGCGGCCTTTCCGAACGGACAAGAAGAGAAAAGGACCGGCTCGGACGCCTGGGCGGATTTTGTGGCGTCGGTATTTCAGGGTGCCGGCTATACGAGCACGCAACATCTGATTGGAACCATCAGTATTGAGGTGCAGGACAAGAGCGCCACGATGAGCACCTATCTGCACGCAACCCATGTTCTGCCAAACGGCAGCATTGATATTGCGAATGGCACCTATGAAGACACCGTGGTGAAGACCGAAAAGGGCTGGCGCATTCAGAGCCGTAAGCTCACCCTCATCACCTTTCTCAACGTTGCGCCGACTGCCCCGCATCCGAGAAGTGAAGAATAGGCTATATCCCCGGTTAGAATAATCCCGGATGAAACGTCCCGCCGGTATCCTCAGCCGTACACAGGGCAACAGACAGGGGATCTCCGGTATCCGCGCAGCACACATCTGTCGGGCCGCAGGTAAAGCCGTCAAACAAAATTCGGGCGGCTGCATCCTGGCCGATAAACGATGGGTGGAAACAGTCGCAGCACGAAAGCTGCTCACTCGTAAACTTGTATATCCAAGCAGCATTACTGAAGCTGAGGGAAGTTCCGGCCGCCTTCTTGGCTGTCCCGCCGACCGTCTCGCCGCCTACTGTCACCACGGGAGAAGTTTCGTCATCGGCCAAGGCAGCATACTCCGCGGAGACGCGCTCCATAATGTCACGATAGGCCTTGGCTGTTTCGTAGCCATCCCTCAGGCGACGTTCGTCTGAGCAGTCGATAGTGATAGACCCGCACAGGCCAGTCGGTCGTAGCTCGAGTAGAGCATCCGACTTCCACAGGGATTCGCAGGTTCCGCCAAGAATAGAGCAGTTCGTTTTAGCCTTGTGATTGCACAACTGGGTTACCCGCACGGGCGCGGCAATGCCGATTTTCAATTCCGGGACGGCAATCAAAACGTCAAGCCCTTTGCGAAACTCGCGTTCAAACGCCGCCTCCGTGGTTCGACAGTGGTTCATCGGATCCTGATCGTCCCCCCTGTCACAGTCTGCTTGAATGCGCTCAATGGTGCCGCTGCAAATATCGTTATGGCCCATTTCGACCGTGACATAGCGCGGAGCGGCGGGTGGTTGCGTCCCGAAAAGCGCTGCCGATTCCTGCGCCTGGGCGAAAAAATCCTTGAGCATCTCGGCACCGGATTCCGCGCTATTGGGGTCGGCATTCACAATCATAGCGCCCTGCCGACATTCGATCCGTTCCGCCTGGCTAAAAACCCCGTCCTCACCGGCGCTGCAAAGCGCACTGCCATGAGTAATGCTGGTTGCCCAGTTGAAGTTCTCCTGGTCTAGATTAGTACACTCCCCGGCCCCCCCGGCGTTCACTGCCTTGCTGATACTGTCCCCAATGGCGTCTATGGAGGCAATCTGGGGTCCGAAACTATCGAGCCGCGCAATTGTGAAGTTCTGGAGAGACTGTTGCCAGGCGACAATGAGGTCTGTCCCGGTGTCGGGGAAATTTTGCAGCCGGGCGTGTTTGCCAACGTCTTCCAGGAATTCTGTATCGAAGGTGGTAACCGTGACTGTGGCACTGCCAAACTCCACCCCGTCAGCCCGTGCGCTGACCGTATGGACGCCGTCGTCTAGCCGATTCCAGTTGAAGAGCAAGCCAAAGCCGTTGTCGGTGTCGCCGCAGAGTACCTCCCCCTCCTGCGTATACTCTGTGTCCTCGCGGGTGGTCTTATAGCCGGCCCGCCAGGTCTCTTCCTTGGCGGTGCCGGGATTAAAGACAATGTCGATCCGCTCGGCCTCACATACCCAGCCGGAAATCACGCCTACACCGCTTTGAAACGAACCCGGTGACGGGTTCTCAAGCACGCGCGGCGCAGCTCCGCTATTCCCGCCCATCGGCTCCTCCTCCCCGGTAATCACGAAGTTCTGAAGACTCTCCTGCCAACGCAGGCCGATATCCAGACTGAGCGGAGGGCAGTCCAAGGCCGCGCAGGTCACATCATGAATCGAAAAATCTTCAACGACAAACTCGCCGCTTACGTTCCTCTTGAATTCTTCACCGAGGGTGGTGACCGTGACTGTGGCACTGCCGAACTCTACCCCGTCGGCCAGGGCACTGACCGTATGCTGGCCATCGCCGAGCCGATTCCAGTTGAAGAGCAGGCCAAAGCCGTTGTCGGTGTCATTACAAAACGGCTCCGTGTCCTCGTGGGTGGTCTTATAGCCGGCCCGCCAGGTCTCTTCCTGGGCGGTGCCGGGATTAAAGACAATGTCGATCCGCTCGGCCTCACATACCCAGCCGGAAATCACGCCTACACCGCTTTGAAACGAACCCGGCTGCGGGTTCTCAAAAACCGACTGCGCCCAGAGTGATTGAGGGAGAGAGAGGCCGCCGATAAGGGTGACAAAGAGTGCAATAATGAGTGTGGCTTTCATGGCTACGCCTCGTAGCATTCCTCCGACAGGTTGACAAATCCATGGCAGAGGTATCCCATGGCCGGCTATAGTAAGAAAAGCATTTCAGGTGGGTAACCGTTCCAGAAGAAGGAGGGAGAATGCAGTACGATCTGATTATTAAAAATGGGACCGTCATTGATGGTTCGGGCATGCCCCGGTTCCGCTCCGATGTGGGTATCGTGGATGGGAAAATCGCTTCGATTGGCCGTATTCGAGATGGCGCGCAAGAGACGATCGACGCCGAGGGCCACGTCGTCACCCCCGGCTTTATTGATGGCCACACCCATATGGACGCCCAAGTCTCCTGGGACCCGCTCGGAACGTGTTCCTGCTGGCACGGCATTACCAGCGTAGTGATGGGCAATTGCGGATTTTCGCTCGCGCCGTGCAAGGAGAGCGAAAAGGACATGGTCATGCGCAATCTGGAGCGGGCCGAAGACATTGCGCCCGAGGCCATGAACGCCGGCATCAAATGGACCTGGGAGACCTTTCCCGAGTATCTGGATTCGGTTGAGCGGCTGCCCAAAGGCATCAACTATGCCGCCTATATGGGGCATTCCGCCCTGCGCACCCACGTGATGGGCGAGCGTGCCTTTACCGACCCGGCCACCGAGCAGGATTTGGAGCAGATGAAACAGGCGGTGCGTGAAGCGATTCAGGCTGGCGCGATAGGGTTCACCACCTCGCGTACCCGCAACCACCAGACGCCGCAGCGCCAGCCCGTGGCCAGTCGGCTGGCTACCTGGGATGAGGTCCGGCAGTTGGTTGGCACGATGGGCGAAATGGGGGCCGGCATCTTTGAAATCGCCGGAGAAGACACCGGCCAGAACCCGGAGCGCATCCGTGAATACATGGACCGTCTCAAGGCTCTGGCGGTCGATACCGGAGTCCCGGTGACCTATGGCATGTTCAGTATGCGCCGGGCGCCGGACTGCTGGCAGCCCTATCTCGATTTAACCGAGGAAACCGCAGCCGCGGGTGGCCGCATGTTTCTCCAGGTACACAGCCGCGCGCTGAATGCGGTCCTGTCCTTTCAGACCAATACGCCGTTCGACCGGCTGCCGAGCTGGCGTGCGCTCAAGAAGATGAAGTCACTCGAAGAGAAAGAAGCGGCTCTGCGGAATCCCGACTATCGGCGCAAACTGGTTGAAGAGGCCCACACCCAAGAAGACGACGGCAACCGGGGGGTCGGTCCCGAAGCGCGGGCGGCGAATTTTAAATGGCTGTTCTTGATGGACCAGCCCAACCCGCCCCACCGCTCCATTGAGGAGATCGCCACAGAGCGAAATCAGGACCCGGTCGAGACCTTTATTGATCTGGCCCTGGAGAAAAACCTCAAGCAGTTCTTCCTGCAACCGCTGGCCAATGAGAACCAGGAGCATGTGCTGGAGATGATGCGGCACCCGCGTTCCGTCATTACCTTCTCTGACTCCGGCGCCCACGTTTCTCAGATTATGGACTCGTCCTTGCAGACCCATCTGCTGAGCCATTGGGTGCGCGAGCAGCAAGCCATAACACTGGAAGACGCGGTCCGGCAGCTCACCTTCGTACCGGCTTCCCAGTGGGGCTTGCACGGACGCGGCCTGCTGCGCGAGGGAATGACCGCGGACGTCGTAGTCTTCAACCCGGAAACGGTCGGGCCGATGATGCCGGAGCTGACCTACGATCTGCCCGCGGGCGCGCGGCGGCTCAAACAGAAAGCTGCGGGCTTTCTGGCTTCGGTCGTTAATGGCGAAGTGGTCCTGCGCGAAAACGAGCATACCGGCGCGCTGCCCGGACAGTTGTTACGCGGGCCGCTGGCTCAGCGTTAAGAGTCGGATTTCTTGACTTTCCAGACGGGCGGATGCGAGTGATCGTGTCCGCCCTTTTATTTTTACCCGATCAGCGTCCGACACTCCTGGCCGCCGGAGAGCTGCGGGTCAAGCCCAACCGTCTCTCCGGCCACCTGTCCGGCCGCATAGCCCTCAGGATCGACCTTCAGCGAGCGTGGTGTGCCGGACAGTTTACGCATGCGCGTCCCCTGGCTGGCCAGATAGGTATAGACCTCATCGCGATAGTTCTTCCGTACCGCGGGCAGCGTAGTCTTGGCTGCGGCCGGTTCTCGTTCGGCGATCAGGGCCTTGATCTTGTCAGTGATGGACTGGGCACAACCATAGGCAAAGGAATCCAGAAAACGCCGCCCCTTGCCGTAATGCGCCTTGCGTAAGCGCTGGACGGTCTGGATGAGATAGTGCAGCATTTCTTTGGCAACAACGACATTATGGGAGCGACCGATAATAAACGACCGGCCTACGGACAGGGTCGAACAACAAAAGTACAGCTTGCAGGTCGCGAGCCAGAGCAGCCTCTCCCACGGAAGCAGGCGGCTCGTTTTCCAGCCTTCGACCCGCATGGTGCGTTCGCCCTGTACGCCTCGGGTCTCAACCTCAGTTAATGAGAGGTTATACGTGGCCAGGAGTTGGTGAACCTTGGCGGCAGCCAAGGCGGCTTCGTGTTCGGTCGCGGCTTCATCGCGGCTGAGTTGGAGTAATTTCTGGATTTTATGGATAAGGGAATCCGGAGCAACGAGATCGATTGCGGCAGCCATTCCTATCTATTCTACTGGGCACTCTGAGAAAACACTAGGGCGTATTATCGCCACCGGTGCTGCACTCAGCTCCTGAGCTGATCGATACCCCAGCGGATGCCGCGCCTGAGCAGCTCATAATACACTGCTGACTCCCACGAACAGCGTTCAACGGAGCAGACCGGCATAAAGGGCTGCATGTCATATTTTCCTCGACAGTGGCCGAGGGTCAGGTAGAGGACTTCACCCTGGCCGTAGGGATGCAGATAGAGCTGCGGGCGCGGGTCGTTATTACCCAGGTCTTCGCGGACATAGCCCTCCGATTTGGCGCTATAGCGTGACTCCAGCAGGGTGTGGATTTCCCCATAAAACTCGCAGTAATACGGCTCATCCATGACCTCGAAGGGTTGAATGTCGCGGACGAGCGGATGGCTGGGATCGGCGACCGTGACGTGAATGGGCTGAATGGGCGGATGCGACACAAAATGGTTGCCCAGCATGTCAGACAAGGCCGGTGCTTTCCGTGGTGTATCAACCTTGCCCGGAATCACAATCCCGTCGGTTTCCAGGCTTTGGCCGACAAACTCCAGCAGCGCACTCGTGCCGTGCAGGGCAAACCAGCGCCCGCCACTGCTGAGAAACTGCTGGAGACCCTCCTGCTGCTCCGGGGTCGGACACACATCACAGGTATAGGTGACGAGGAGCCTGGACTGTCGGATGGCGTCATGATCGCGGTAATCTTCGGCGACTCGGACGACTATGTCCTCGTGTTCGGCCAGAAGCTTGAGCAATTCAAGTCGTGCAAAGTTGGTATCGTGATATTTGGCGTTACAGATCAGATAGACGTCAATGCGGGTATCCCCATTACTATTTTCTGCCATAGCGTTCTCCTCTGGCTGTAACCTCGACCCTATTATCCAGTTCGTTGAATAGAAAGATATCCCGTCGTACGACGCCGGGGAAAGGGGTAGTCCTCATACATCTTTGCACCGCGGTCTGGGAGTGCTATGCCGTCAGTATTGAAACGTATTCTTAGCTCTCAGGAGGGGACTATGGAAAACGGACATACCATTTGTGTTGGCACTGTTGGCGCTGGAGTGTGGTATAGCTCGGATAGTGGTGCTCGTTGGCGGCGGAGTCGTATGAAGCTGCCGTTCTACGCCGAACCTGGAGAAATCCAGATTCGTTCGCTGGTCGTATCTCCGCACAACCCCAACGTGGTGTATGCCGGTTCCGAGGTGGGGCTGTATCGGAGCGAGGATAAGGGTGCGGTCTGGGAACTGGTGGAATCTCCCGCAGACGGTAAACAAATCTGGTCCATTGCCGTGCACCCTGACGACCCGAACGTTGTCCTTATTGGGACCAAACCGCCGTATGTTTTTCGTACCAGGGACGGTGGTCAGAACTGGGAAGAGCTGCCCATCAATGCGGCCGAGCGTTGTCTGGCCGGCGCGCCCAAGGTCACCAATCTCCTTTTTGATCCGCGCGACTCCGGCACGGTCTGGGCCAGTGTCGAGATCGACGGCATCCATCGGAGTCTCGATGGCGGCGACACCTGGGAGCATCTGCCCGCCCTGGGCGACAGCGAGCTGAACCAGGATATCCACGGTCTGACCATCAGTCCCGATCCGCATCGAAAAATCATCGCCACTACCCCGGATGGCATCTGGACCAGCACGGACGAAGGCCAGAGCTGGGCGCTGCACGCGTTCCCACGTTTCTCCGAGCGAGGCATTTCATACTGTCGTGGCGTGGCGCTGAAAGCCGACGACCCCAACGTCATGTTTGTGGGCAATGGGGATTTCATCCCGGGCAAGGTCGGGGCTATCCAGCGTTCGACCGACGGCGGGCAAACCTGGCAGTCCGCCCCGTTACCAGTGGTGCCAAACTCGACCATGTACTGGTTTGCCACGCATCCGGCGGACCCCGACTTTATCGTGGCCAACAGCCTGCACGGCTATGTCTACACCAGTCAGGACGGCGGAGCGTCGTGGACCAAATCGGAACGAGAGTTCGGCGAAGTCCGGGCCTTGGCCTGGGTGCCAAACTAACAAGTCCCCTCTCCCCTGGTGGGAGAGGGCCAGGGTGAGGGGAATAGTCTGACAGGGCGCAGCCCATGCACCTCTGCCGCCAGCGCGCCCCCATCCCCTCTTGGGAGCTCAGAGGGGTAGGTAAAAGGGCGGAGCCATAGGCAAGCGCAAGGGCCTCCGGCATCATTTGGAGTGCTGAAACTCGAATGGTGTCGGAGGGAGCCCATGCGCTTGCCACGAGAATGTTACCAGATGGAAGAGCAGCTTGCCCAGTATTTACCGGTCTTACGGCCGGCCCAGCGGCGGGGGTTAGCGTTGTGGGTGTATGGGGCCGTGGTCGCCCAGAGTGCGTGTCAGAACGCGGTGGTGAGTGCGTTAGGGGCGGTCGGCCGCTTTCACACGGTCCGGCAATACCTCCGGGAATGGTTGTACGATGGGGCCGATAAAGCGGCGCCGTGTCAGCCGCAAGTGGAGGTCGAGCAATGTTTCGCGCCGTTGCTGGGCTGGCTCTTAGCTTGGTGGCAAGGGCGCGAGTTAGCCTTGGCCGTGGATGCGACCTTGCACGGGCAGCGCGTGGCGGCATTAGTGGTCAGTGTCTTGTATCGCGGGAGTGCGGTGCCAGTGGCGTGGCATATCTTACCGGCGAATCGCAAGGGCGCATGGCTGCGCCCCTTGGGGCGCTTGCTGCGCCAGTTGCGCCCCGCCATTCCCAAGGAGATGCAGGTGGTGGTGTTCGCGGACCGGGGGCTGTGGAGCCCCCGGCTGTGGCGGACGATTCGGGCCGGGGGTTGGCATCCGATGATGCGAGTGCGTCAGGCGACCGCCTTTCAACCGTTCGGGGCCGCGCGCCAGCCAGCCGCGACCTTGGTCCGGGCTCCAGGGGAGGGCTGGGTCGGGCGCGGGGTGCTCTTTCAGGAGCGCCAGCGCCAGCGGGTGGGCACACTCGTAGTGGTCTGGGGCGCGGAGCAACGGGAACCGTGGGTGGTGGTGACCGATCTCGCCCCGGCCCAAGTCGGGCTGTGTTGGTACGGCTTACGGATGTGGATTGAATGCGGCTTCCGCGCTCTGAAAGGCGTAGGCTGGCAGTGGCAGCACACCCGCCGGACCGATCCCGCGCGCGTGGCGCGCCACTGGTTAGTGTTGGCGGTCGCGACCTTGTGGGTCGTGGCCTATGGCACCCGCAGTGAGGACGCCCAGACGCAGGGCGTGCCGCCCGCCCACTTACGGACACCGCGGGACCCGCCGCCGCCCGGCCCCCGCCCCCTCAGTGTCTTCCGCCAAGGCTTGCAGTGGTTCGGCCGCCAACTCCTCCAGGGCCGGCTGTGGCGTAGCTTGTGGCTCCTGCCTGAGCCCTGGCCTCAGCCGCCCCCGCATCTCCAGGTGACGTATGGACCGCCATGACGCGGCGGTTACCTACCCTTGTCAGCTCCGGGGAGGGGATAAAACAGCTCCCCTCCCTGGAGGGGTGGCCCGGAGGGCCGGGGTGGGTTCCGAGCGTATCGCCACGAAGAAACCCACCCCGCCGCTTCGCGGCACCCCTCCAAGGAGGGGATAAAACAGCTCCTTTGCGGCACCCCCTTCGACAAGCTCAGGACAGGCCTCCAAGGAGGGGAGTAAAAAAATCATCCCCTCTCGGGAGGGGTGGCCGTAGGCCGGGGTGGGTTTTTCTCCCTGATCCACTCCCGAATCACCGTCAAGACCCCTTCCAGGTTCTGTCTGACCTCTTCATCCTGAAAGCGTAAAAACCGCACGCTCAGCGCTTCCAGTCGCTGTTGCCGCCGCCGGTCGTATTGCTGTCCCGTAGCACTGTCGTGGGTGACGCCATCAACCTCAATGGCCAGCATGAGGTCTTTGCTGAAAAAGTCCACGATATACTCATCGATAGGGCGTTGCCGGTCAAAGTCATAGCCCTCCATCTGCCGCGCCCTGAGCTGTTGCCACAACAGCACCTCCGCCCGCGTCATATGCTGCCGGAGGTGTCGTGCGCGTTCTTTCAGGCGCGGGTTATACCGTAGGACCTGCCGCTTCATGCCCTCTTATCCCATTTTTCATCCCCTCTCGGGAGGGGTGGCCCGCAGGGCCGGGGTGGGTTCCTGGAATGTATCTCCGACGAAACCCACCCCGCCGCTTTGCGGCACAAAGAGGAAGCGTGTCCTCCAACAGCCAAGTAAATGCTGGGCACGTTTCCTCTTTCCCTCCAAGGAGGGGATAAAAAAGTGCCCCTCTCGCTCAAAAGCCCCCCAATCACCACAAGTGACCTTGCTGGAGGGCAGTGGTATACAGGCTTGATCGGCTGTAGCCGAATGGCTACAGTATTCCTATGGTGCGGGTCGTCCACTATGTTGCTGAAGACGGCACGGACTACCAAACAGGAGAGACGACATGCCCGTCAAAGCGCATCAGGCGAGTGATTATCTCAAGACGCCGGAAGACATCGCGGCGTATCTGAACGCGGCGATTGAGGACATGGGGGAGGACCCACGTTTACTCATGAAAGCCTTGCGCAACGTCGCTGCGGCGCAAGGCGGCGTATCCGCGCTCGCGCGGCACGCCAAGCTGGACCGGGTCGCGTTGTCTCGTGCCCTGTCCGGCCGGCGCCATCCACGGCTGGACACCCTTGCCAAAGTGGCTGCCGCGTGTGGTGTCAAGCTCCAGTTCTCGGTATAGCGCCGTCATCCATGCGCCGGCCTCTTGCCTGTTCTTCTTCTTCTCCTGGGAGCGCAGGCATCTTGCCTGCTGTTTTTTTGCGGGCCTCTCGCCCGCAAAAAATCATCCCCTCTCGGGAGGGGTGGCCCGTAGGGCCGGGGTGGGTTCCTGGCCCGTCTGTTCTTCCCTTTGCGGGCTGGAAGCCCGCACTCCCAGGGGAGGAGTCCCCACTCCCAACCGCCAACTTGACAACCGAAACCGGCTTTGAACTAATGTGCTCTGTGACTATCGGCTGTGACAATTGTCTCGAATCAAGGAGACACAAGTGACGGATTACGAAACGGCAGCGCTTACTGTCCAGTGGGCACGAGTTGGCATGAGTGGATTGCAGGCTCTCCTGATTGTCGGGGGTCTGTGGCTCATGAGCCAGAGCGCACGCCATCGTGACCAGCAGCACGAAGAGACCATGGCCGCGCTCCGGCAACAAGGCGAGGCGTTGCAGAGCGTCAGCGAGGGGATACGCGAAACGGGCGAAGGGATACGCGAGATGGGCGAGGGGATACGCGAGATGGGCGAGGGGATACGCGAGGTGATCGCCCGGACACGTCCGGCGTAGGCACAAAAGACACCCCACGGTTCAATAAATTGTCGATTTTACCGCATTCAGGAGCAAAAAAGAGCACAAAAAACACCCCCACGGCCCAATAAGTTATTGATTTTATTGAATTCAGGAGCAGAAAAGAGCACAAAAACACCCCCACAGCTCAATAAGTTATTGATTTTATTGAATTCAGGTCTGAGACCCCCCCCTATGTCGCTTTTGGTGTTTGTTATAGAAGAACAACGTTTTATATATAGGCCGCCCGAATAGTCCCCCACAGACGCCACCCAGCCGGCCTTCTCACCGCGCTCACTTCGACGGAGGGGAGAAGCCTTGCTCGACGATCGATTTGCCAAATTTGGTAAGAATATCCATGTAAATATCAGAAGGTTCCCCAGGCAATCGGGCAATTCTGGGACCAAATTGCCTGAGGGCGAGCAGCGCGACCGCTTCTGGCAGCCCCTGCTTTTCCTCTTGCTGGGCTATCATCCTGTCCAGTTTGTACATGAGCCCAATCTCGATGTGCGGCAGCTTGTCTTCCTTGATCTGCGCTTCGGCTCGGTCGAGTAGACTGCTCCGCAGGTCCTTCAACCGGTCGAGTTCGGTCTTTGCGTTTTCCTCTTTCATTGTTTCCCACTCTCCCAGGTTACGCCACGCCCTGAGCGTTTTGACGGTTTCGCCGGTTTGCTGGCTGATTTCTTCCAGTGACAGCTCATCTTCGACGTACAGCTTCCGGGCGGCTTTCTGGGCTTCGGCTTTTCCATTGGTCGGACGATACGCCATAGTTCGACACTCCCTGTGATACCGGCAGGCGGACGCTTATCCCGCTGCTCTTCTTCCGTTCCATTATACCGCGTCGAACGCGCCCGAGCCAGACAGGGGGGGAATATCGAGGTCATCACCACACGTGATGTATCCCACCCCCTCCCTTTTCCTTCCCCCCCCTGGGAGCGCCGGCATCCTGCCCGCCTGTTTCCTTCTTCCCTGGGAGCGCGGGCATCTTGCCCGCTGTTTTTTGTGGGCCTCTCGCCCACAAAAAACCATCCCCTCCTCGGAGGGGTGGCCGAAGGCCGGGGTGGGTTCCTGGCGTCTCGCCACGTCGAAACCCACCCCACCGCTGACGCGGCACAAAGAGGAAGCGTGTCCTTCAACTGCCCAGGAAAGGCGGGATACGTTTCCTCTTTCCCTCCAAGGAGGGGATGGGGAAGCCTTGTCGGTCGGGTTAGCCGCAGGCGTAACCCGCCACCAGCTTGACAACCGAAACCGGCTTTGAACTAATACCATGCATGCCCGCACCCGAAGACAAACCAAACGCCTCCCTGTTGACCCGCATCACCGTGCGCCCGGATGTCTTTGGCGGCAAACCCATTGTTCGGGATATGCGTATTTCGGTCGAACTCATCTTGAGTCTGTTGGCACGGGGAGTGACACCAGCGGCCATTCTGGAGGACTATCCCGACCTGGAAGCCGATGACATTCGCGCGTGTATCGCCTACGCGCATGCGGTCATCGCCAAGGATACCCTGTCTGCCGTATCGGTAGCGGAGTCGTGAAATTTCTTGTTCCTTCCTCCCCTGGGCGCGCCGGCCTCCTGCCCGCCTGTTTTTCTTCTTCTTTTCCCTGGGAGCGCGGGCATCTTGCCCGCTGTTTTTTGTGGGCTTCCAGCCCGCAAAAAACCATCCCCTCTCGGGAGGGGTGGCCCGCAGGGCCGGGGTGGGTTCCTGGCATGTCACTCCGACGAAACCCACCCCGCCGCTTTGCGGCACAAAGAGGAAACGTGTCCTTCAACTGCCCAGGAAAGGCGGGATACGTTTCCTCTTTCCCTCCCAAGACGTGTGATGCAGATTATATTACTCGGCGGCCCCCTGCTCCCCTGCGCCGTGCCGGTCTGTGACAGGGTTCCAGGAGTGCGGGCTTCCAGCCCGCAAGCGGCCAAGATGGCCGCGCTCCCAGGCAGGGGAAGGGCGAGCGGCCCGAGGCGGGGGCTGCCGGACCGGTCCCTGGGAGGCTCATGCCACAATATGCATCACCCCTCCCAAGAGGGGATAAAAAAGCTCCCCTCCTCCTCTCCACAGATTTCTTGGCCCATAGGGTGGGCCAAGAAGTTGACACGCTCAGTTGATCTGTGTTTTACCCTGTTTTACATTTACCGTATAAAATAGCGTGGCGGGCGATTCAGGCTCGTTGTGCTGCAAAAGGCGAGGAGAGATAGCATGAGTGCTAAGAAACAGACTGGAGGGTATGCCGCTCAGGGAGCGGGATTAGGCGTTGGCCGGGTGCCCCGAAAAAGTAGCCCCCACCTTCCGTCTGCATCCATGACAGAACAGGAAGACGAAGCACGTTGGGAACAGTTGCTGGCCGCGCCCGAATCGCAATCTGTGTTGGAAAACATGGCTGAGGAAGCCTTAGAAGAAGATCAGGCCGGGCTCACCAAAGACCTGGTCATAGACGAATTGTGAGGTCTAAAACAACGGTCAAGTTTCGTGAACTGTACGCGAAACTGCCAGCAAAAATCCGGCAACAAGCTAAGGAGGCATACAAACTGTTCATGGCTGACCCGAACCATCCGGGTTTGAATTTAGAAAAGGTATTAGACAAAAGACCTGTTTATTCTGCAAGAATCTCTGGGAAATACCGAGCCTTTGGGGCACGTGTTAAGGATCAAATGATTTGGTTTTGGATAGGAGATCACACCGAGTATGACCAAATACTGAACAAGCCATCTAAACGACTCCCGAAGCTATAGCCCGGCCTCAGTGTCGGGCTTTATTTTGTGTTCGGTTCTCCCCTCACCCCCCTTTCTCCCCCCCTGGGAGCACAGGCATCTTGCCCGCTGTTTTTTGCGGGCTTCCCGCCCACAAAAAACCATCCCCTCCTCGGAGGAGATGGGGAAGGTCGGGTGAGCCGCAGGCGTAACCCGACATCTCCGTCCTCACCAGGCCCACGTTGCGTGGGCTGTGAGCCCGAGCGGCACTTGAGCGGTGTAATTTAACACCCGAGCGGCGCTTGAGCGGTGTAAACCAACCACCTGCTTGACAACCGAAAACGTGTTTGAACTAATACCATTCACGGTCGCAACTGAATGACAACTACCGAGAAACTCCTGGAGAGGGCAGAAAATGCCCCCGCGAGTTTAACTTTTAGGGACCTATGTACGCTCGCAGAACAACTTGGGTGGACGCGGCGAAGGACGAAGGGCAGCCATCACATCTATTCTCATCCGAACGCAGGTAAGGTGAAGGATAGATATCCTCGTCCTCTTAATCTACAAAAAATGAAGGATGGGAAAGCGAAGCCGGAGCAAGTGAAAGAAGTGCTCAAGCGAGCGAGAGATATGGGTATTATCGACTAGGGAGTTGCTCCATGAAAATACACGAACTGCCGGCTTATGCGTACAGGCCTGCCCGGTGCCCGGAATCGACCGGGTTTCAGGCCGAATGCGCAGAAATCCCCGGCCTTATTGCTTACGGAGAGACAGCGGAAGAGGCTTTGGAGGAAATCAAAATCGCGGTGTGTGGCTGGCTCGAAGTTTTGGAGGAAGACGGTTTGCCCTTTCCTGAACCACAACAGGAAAGGCCAGTCCGTCAAGGAAGCCGGCCGTATACCCATCAGATTGAATCCTGACGATCGTCCGAACGCGCCCGGCGTAAGCCGATCCTCCCATCCCTTCCCGCTCAATGCCCCCCTCAGTCACCACAAGTGATGTATCCCATCCCCTTTTCCTCCCCCCCTGGGAGCGCAGGCATCTTGCCTGCCTTTTTCCTTCTTCCTTTTTCCTTTGCGCCCTGGCAGCCCGCCCTCCCCGGAGGGTGTGGACTATGCTATAGTTCCGTGTCATGTCCGAAGCGATTGCGTTTGACACCCATCGGTTCGTGAAGCATTTGACCGAGAACGGCTTTACCGAGCAGCAGGCCGAGGTACTGGCCGACGAGCAGGTCCACCTGCTCAACACCAACCTGGCCACCCAAGCCGATATCGCCGCCATCCACCAGGACATCGACGCCCTGCGCCAGGAGACCAAGGCCGACATTGAAATCCTGCGCCAGGAGACCAAGGCCAGTATCGCCGAGGTCAAATCCGATCTGATCAAGTGGCTGGTGGGCGCGCTGATAGCCCAGGGTGGGCTGGTGGTGGCGCTGCTCAAATTGCTCCAGGGCTGAGGCCGGGAGCCGCCCGGTTCCGTGATAGCCCCCGCGGTCTGCACCTTATCACCACAAGTGACCTCTCCTTCCCCATCCCCCTTTCTTCCCCTCCCTGGGAGCGCGGGCATCTTGCCCGCTGTTTTTTGCGGGCTTCCCGCCCACAAAAAACCATCCCCTCCTCGGAGGGGTGGCCCACCTGTTCTTCCCTTGCGCCCTGGAAGCCCGCACTCCCAGGGGGGCATCGCCTGCCTTTTTCCTTCTTCCTTTTCCCTTCTTCCTTTTCCCTCCCCCCCGCCAGCTTGACAACCGAAACCGGGTTTGAACTAATGCGCTCTACGGCTGTTATGAATGAAGAGCTTCTCCTGCGAGCGGTCGCAGCATGAAGAAAACATGCTGGCCTTAAAGGTGCTGATCGAACGGACAAGTCGTTAAGTGCCCTATGCCTCAGGATGAGGAATCAGCAGGGAAAGAGCATGGCAACAAAAGCGGAACTGTATCGGGCGCTCCGGTTGCAGGGCGCAGGTATTGTCACCCTGGTGACGGCTTTGTCGCGTTTGCTCTAAGGCATTGCCTTTGCACGCTTGACACTCTTTCTTTGCATCCACTATAGTGACAAGACACACAGACAACATTATGTTATATTGCATGGGTCAAATGAGCCGCATGAAGGGCCGCATGAAGGCCCGCATGAAGGCCCGCATGAAGAACGAAAAGCGAGCACCTTGTGTATGAGGCCGATGTTGGGTACGAGGAAGCCGGGGGGTCGAGGTGCTGGATGGGTCGTGGCCCTGGTGGCCGGGATCGTCTGTCTCGGAACCGCTCAGACCGCGCCGCCCGCACCGCAAACCGTACCGCTGGCCGAGCGGGTGAAAGCCTTTTGGGACGCCCGTTTGCAAGGGGATGAAGTCAGCGCCTATCAATACATAACCTATGCCCGCACCGGAGAACTGACCGTCACCCAATTTGTCCAGGCCCGGTCGCCGACACTGAAATATATGGCCTACACCATCGACAATATCCAGGAGCAGGAAAACCGGGCCGAGGTCACCGTCAAGCTGCAATACCGGATGGACATACCGGGCATGGTTGACTTGCCCATGGCAATGGCGATAAAGGAGCAATGGGTCCGGCTTGATGATGGCCAGTGGTACCGTGAATTCAAACCGAAAAAGCCTCGTAAGACCGCAGACCAAAAGGGCTGAATGTTTGCTTGACAGGGTGCGGGATATTCATTATGGTGCTCAGCAATCACGCCACACGGGGAAAACCGAAAGGCAATATTGATGTTCGGGCGGGCCCGGCAAGGGCCACATGAAGGAGGCGCGGTATTGGAGAGCAACAATACAAACAGGTCCCCGGTGATTGGAAAGCACATGAACAACACGACACACAAAATAGAAGAGAGAAGGTTTCAGGAAGAAAGGAGAGACGTGATGAAGATGAATAAAATGTTTGCGGGCCTAGTCGCGCTCGTGGCGGGCATGGCCCTCTCGGCCGGTAGCGCCCTCGCAACCAAGGGATACATAGGCGGTGACCCGGCCATGATGAAGCTGGTTCCCTACTATGAGACAGGCGACACGAAGGCGACTATTATCGGTATCCAGAACATGTCGCTGCAAGAAATGTCGACCATGAACGCGAATAACCTCGTCTCGTACTATAAGAAGTATCTAGCCGGTGGAACGCTGACCACGGCCGAGCTTGCTGCCGTTAACGCAGACATAGAGCCCGATATTACTGATAACCCTCTCCCTGCAGCAGCCAATCTTGATCTAACGGCCAGGGTTGAAAAAGCTCTCGCGGCTGCTGATGAGAAGACTTACACCGAACATCTCTTCGTCATGGTGAATGTCTACGACAAAATGGGCATGATGATGGACGGTGCCTCAGCGACCCTGTGCCTGGCTGAGCACGAGTTCGGGGTGGTAGTGCTCCAGGGGGCGATGGACGAGATGATGATGGACAGCAACAAAATGGCGGTGCTGTCGGTGATGGACGGCGACATTCCCGAATACGGCTATGTGCAAGTCATGGCGGAAAACCGGAAATTCACCGGCTGCGGAGCGACCGCCCCGAATACCCTGATGAATGTTGTGCTTGACACTCCCGGCGATACCTCCACCCTCGCCGAAGCCAAAAGCATGATCTCCACTTGGGCCATTATTCAGGACACTGGTATGGGCTTCTTCGGGACGGAAGTACAGACTTCTACCTTCATGATGAATGCAAAAGTTGGTGAAGCTGATATGGCGGAGATCGCCTGCTATACTTCGCCTGACCAAACCGTCACGAATGGGGAGGCCGCAACAGCTAATGCAGACATCGGCGGCCTATTCGTTCAAACTCGATGCGGCCTCATTCCTGAGCGGCATGAGAATACAAGGGAGACCGATGACAATAATCCCGCTACCCTTGCTCCATTCGCAGCTACCACGACCATTCCCGGCCATGCCTTCGCCCGGTATGATATTGGGGACGAGTCCATGGTCTACGTGTGGCTGGCAGCAGGCATGGATACGGACGACACGATGGCAAGTCAACGACGCATGCTGGATGTCGTGGTCAAATGCGAGGACGGGACGGTGATGATGGATGAGGACATAGACGGGAACCCGGGGCCCTTCAAAGTTGCCGCTCCTGGTATGGTCACCATGATCGACCCCAGCATGGGTGACTTGGGCATGGCGACCGAGATGTGTGCGGGCGACCGTGGCGTGCTGAGGATTACGATGCCGACGGGCAGCAATGTCGGCGCGGTGTTTTCCCACATCACACAGATGGAGGGCCACTATCGCATGAACTTTCCAGGGTACAGTATGGCCAGCACAACGACCTGCGTCGCGGCTGGTGGTGCCGATATTCCGGACCAAAGAGCAGCTTGCATGTAACAACATCACCTCATAACACGGCTCTGATACAAGGGGGCAAGGGTTTCGGCCCTCGCCTCCTTTTTTTTGTCCACTCTCGATACGCCGCGTCTCTCCCCATCCCCTCCCGAGTTCCGCGTCTCCCTCCTTCCCATCCCCTCCAAGTCAACTGAACCGGCGTTGACTTTTCCGTTGTGGTGGGCAATGCTCCCTGCCCAACTTAGTTGACGAACAGATAGATGCTCTCCCTATCCCCTCCTCGGAGGGGTGGTCCTGAGCTTGTCGAAGCCTGTCCTGAGCTTGTCGAAGGGGGCCGGGGTGGGTTCCCCCGGGCACGTCCCAGCCGCACAATCCGTCCGCTCCTTAGTTGACGAACAGATAGATGCTCTGGTACTTTCTAAAATTATGGAAATGAGGGGAAAACGTATGTGGCAAGAACCTATATCACCGAGGAATGAGGGGGAGAGAATGCAAGTATTATTAAAGACGAAAATCGGTTCGTTCCTGGTTGTTTCCTCAGTCCTTGCGGTGTGGACATTGCTGGCCGCCCAGTCTGTTCAGGCGCACAGTGTGACCAATCCGAGTTGTAGCGGTCTTCCTACGGTTGCCAATTTTTTTACAGATGCTGAAACGGCGGACCTTTCATTAAGCGGTGGCGCCTTAGCCGGCCACGCCCCAGCTCCGACGCCAAAGAAAGGAACCGGCGCTAGCGGTGAGGGTAGTCAAAACTTTTACTACGCCAAGATTACGGTCCCCGCGCTGACGGCAGGGGAGCTGATGGTGTCTGATGCTACTCCAATAGACAATAATTATTCCTCGGAGGCGATTCTCTGTGGACGCCAAGAGGGCAGTGTGTCATCTCAGCCGAGCTATGCGTCGGCCCATACTACTGCCGACAACGCTGCCGATGCAGCCCTCAGGGCCCAAACGGCTGCCGCCGCCGCCCCTACTACCCCCGGTTCCGCCGCCACTAATGCCGAAAATGCCGCTAGGAGCGCCTTAAACACGGCCGCCAATGCCTTAGCGAGTTACAGCGGCACCACTCTCACGGGCGGTATCGCCCACGCCTTACGCAGGGCCGCTGCCGCCGCCTCAGGCACTGTCGCCGACACCTTAAACGGTGCCGCCGACACGGCCATCACCAGATCCAACGCCGCCCGTGTGGCTAGCGGGCGAGATGCTATAGCGCTGGCTCCAGATACAGGGACCGCTACAGACGGGGACGCTACCGCCGAAGCCGGCGTTTTGACCACTGCCGCCGCCGACCTGCGCACCGCCGCCCACGCCTTAAGCGCTCATATGGCCTTCTCCATTAACGCCGTGATCTCGTCGGGAGATGAAGAATATGTGGTGGTCATGTCGGTCCCGACAAGTGCCACTGCTACACCGACATTGACCATCGGATTCGAAGGGGTGATGTCTACTGACGCAGAGGCTCCGGCAGGAGGCTCGTTTACACAGAATAATCAGCGGGACCCTCACACCCTCAGGGCCACCAATCCTGGGCTCCTGACCGTAAGGACGACAGGGAACGAGGTAGATACGAAAGGAACGCTCAACGATGCCACTGCTGATATCGCAATGGACGAGCCCAGTGGAGGCAATTTCGAGATCGTTTCACCAATGGACAATGATGCTGATTATGTCGTAGCTGTAGAGGGACAGACCCGCGGTGAGCGAGGAGATTATGGCCTGAAGATGGAGTTCGGAGTCGCTGAGGAATTGGTGACTGGTGACTATGCAGACACCACTCTCGGCGACGAGACTGACGGGAGCGAGGACACGAGAGTTACGCTTGTGCGTGGGCGGGCGGATTACTTCTTTTTTACTACTGCTAGCGCTGATGCAGGAAACCTTTTCCTGACCGTAGAGACACAGAAGCACATGGATGTCACAACGGAGACGAACACCACAGGGGCGTTCTACGGACAGGCTGGGCAGATTGCGACGGATACGGATAATGGAACTGGCAATAATTTTCTGCTGCGTGCGCCAATCGCGTCGGGAAAAGATTACATTATCGAGGTGACGGGGTCGAGTTCATCTACGGAAGGGAAATACGTATTGAAGACGACCTCCACACCGGCTCCCTCTCGGGGGAGTGCCCCAGACGCAATCATGGTGAGCGCGACTGATAGTATAATTACGAACGCGGGGGAGGTAGACCCTCACTCCATTACCGTGACAAAAGCGGGTACCCTGCAAGTGAAAACGACAGGGGATACCGATACGGTTGGGGTGCTCTATGGGCCGGATGGCCGGCAGATTGCGACAGACGATAATAGCGCCGACGGCATGAGGAATTTCTTGATCACCGAATATGTCGAGGCCGGGCAGTATATTGTGACAGTAGAAGGGCAGAGTCGAAGTACGACGAATGCTGCTTACGTCTTAGTGGTGAACTTCGTAGAGGGCGCTGATATTGATGTTGGGACAAGGCCTCCTGGGACAGGAACAGAGACGGAGGAACAGTTGCGGGACCAGATAGCAGATTTACAGGATGATTTAGATGCTTGCCGGATGCCTGTTGAGACTGATGCGAGGGGTGCATTGGATAATCCCTCCGATGGTAGCTTCAGAAGCGGTATTGGAATCATCTCGGGCTGGGTGTGTGCGGCTCAAGAGGTCGAGGTCGAAATTCGGCGCGCCCCAGGCGTCCTCGTAGAAACCCTCACGGTCGCGCATGGCACGAGCCGACCTGATGTGCCCGAAAACAGTAGTTGTACCAATGCCAACGCCGGGTTTGGAATGACGTACAACTTCAACCACCTCCGTGAGGGCGATTACACGATCCAAGCCTACGCGGACGGCGAGGAGATTGGCGCGGAGCGATCCTTTGAGGTCGTCCATCTTGAAGAGTTCGCCACCAACGATACTGATAGATTCCTGCGCTTGGATGAAGATGTGCAAGACAGAGGTGTGTGCATCGTGTCTGATTTCCCCGCTACCGGAGAACGGACCTGGCTGCGGTGGGAAGAGAGCACCCAGAACTTCGTCATCGAGGACGCAGGGTAAACCCGTCGGGGCCGGTTGCTCATCCGGCCCTTTTCCTCTGGCATAAAACAAGGCCGGCTGAGTACTCAGCCGGCCTTGCTGCATTTATTTTGAACTTTACGGACGAAGTGTTGAAAACAAAGGAGAATTTGACCGCATTTAGGGGCATTTAAGCGCAAATTCGTGGCATTTAAGGCCGTTTAAGGGACACATAAGGGGACTGTAAGTCTGGATCGGGCGTTCCCTGTTCCCTCTTGGGAGGGGATGGGGGACGTGTCCGGCATTTGCTTGGTTGCGGGCGGACACGCCTCCTCTTTGTACCGCGCAGCCCTCCTCTCCATCCCCTCTCGGGAGGGGTGGTCCTGAGCTTGTCGAAGCCTGTCCTGAGCCGAGTCGAAGGGGGCCGGGGTGGGTTCCCCCGTGCGGACGTGCCCGAGAGGAACCCACCCCGGCCGTATTCGCTTGACGATGCACACCCGCTTGCTATAACCCTGGGTGTCCGACAGTGTCGGATACGGTGAGAGGGGACGGCGAAGGAGACTCCATGAGCTTGTTTGAATGGCTGTCGATTGGCGTGGGCTTGTCCCAATGCGGGTTGATTGCCTGGGGCATATGGGTGATGAGGGGGAGCAACGAGAGCCGGACTGCCACCAATCAGTTAATGATCGCACAGAGTAAGGCCCTGACTGATATTGGGGCGGGTATCCGCGAGCAAGTGGAACTCTCCCGGGCGCAACGGGCCGAGCAAAGCGAACAAAGCGCCGGGATTCGTGCCCTCCTGGAGCGCAGCCAACAGCCCTGACCCGCTCACCCCCTAACACAGTGCTCACACCAAGCGGCACGGGTTACAAGCCCGTGCCGCTTTTTTTGTGTGTCCTTTCCCCTCCCTTCCTGCCCCCCCTGGGAGCGCAGGCATCTTGCCTGCTTGCGGGCTGGAAGCCCGCACTCCTGGAACCCCCCCCCTCCAAGGACCCATTTCCTCTTTGCGCCGCGTAGCGGCGGGGTGGGTTTCCCCCTCCCGCCCCCTTGATGCAGCCTCGAAGCCGTCTTGCCCGAGCGGTCAGCCGAGGCTATAGAAACGCTATGAGTCTTTTTGAAGGGTTATCCGTGACTGTGTACTACGGGCAACTCGTCGTGATTGGCGTCGGCCTGTGGCAGATGCATCGGGCCTCGACTCTGCGCAACAAGCAACTGGATGAACAGCACGCAGAAACCATGGCGGCGCACGAAGAAAGCATGACAGCCCTCAAGGAACTCATCGTGCGCACCGCCCCGCGCCCCTAAACACAAGGCCCCCGCCTCACCCGGCGCTCACACCAAGCGGCAAAGGTTTCGGCCCCTGCCGCTTTTTTTGTCCTGAACCATCCCTTCCTGCCCCCCCTGGGAGCGCAGGCATCTTGCCTGCTTGCGGGCTGGAAGCCCGCACTCCTGGAACCCCCCCAGCACGCCCCACGCGTGCATTGACACAAGGGCTGGTTCCTGGTGCTATGGCGACAGGGAGAGAGGACGATGAGCCTGATTGTATCAGAAGTGTACGATGCCCTGATTGAAGCCGGTACGTCCGAAGCCAAGGCCAAGGCTGCCGCTGGCGCCATTCCCCTGGCCGAACACCTTGCCACCAGGGAAGACTTGGCTGAAGTCAAATCCGACCTGATCAAGTGGATGGTGGGGGCGCTGATTGCCCAGGGCGGGGTGATTGTGGCGCTGCTCAAATTGCTCCCGGGCTGAGGCCGCCAGCAGCCCGGTTCCCGAGCCCGCCTCCCCCTTCCCATCCCCTCCCGAGCGGGGACAGAAGAACAGCACAAAGGCATTTCCCCATCCCCTCCTCGGAGGGGTGGCCCGTAGGGCCGGGGTGGGTTTCCCCGTCCCGTCCCCTTGAACGGGCAGCATCGAAGCCGCCTTGCCCGCGCGGTGAGACGAGGCTATAGGAAGGCTATGAGCCTTTTTGAAGGGTTATCCGTGACTGTGTACTACGGGCAACTCGTCGTAATTGGCGTCGGCCTGTGGCAGATGCATCGGGCCTCGACCCTGCGCAACAAGCAACTGGATGAACAGCACGCAGAAACCATGACCGTCATGCAGACCAGGCACGCAGAAAACATGGCTGCACACGAAGAAAGCATGACGGCCCTCAAGGAACTCATCGTGCGCACCGCTCCCCGCCCCTAAACACAAGGCCCCCGCCCCCTTCCTCTCCCCGGAGCGCGGCCATCCAGCCCTCCTGGCCGCCCTCCCAGGCAGCACCCGGCGCTCACACCAGACGGCACGGGTCACGCCCGTGCCGCTTTTTTTTGTCCGCTCTCGATACGGCTAGAAATCCCCTTGCATCTGTAGGGGCAAACAGCGTATATTCCCTAAGTACGACATGACCTTTGCAGACCTCAAATCACCAGTGCTGCTGACGCTCTTAGGCGTATTCGCGGCTGGTTGGATAGCACTGTGCTTGATTATGGCAAATCGCATTTCCGCAGCCGAGGCGGAAGCCGTAGAACTGCATGGTCAGCAGGGCATCAGTATTCAAGCAATGGATCGTCGGCAAAGTGCTATTCTCCAAGATATCAATAGTCAGCTTACGACCATGAGCGGGACGCTTGGACAAATCGAAGAACGGTCTCAGCACCAATCAGAAACGCTGAAACAACTGCAAGAATCCATCCAAAAGTTGACGGTTCCTGTCAATCCGCAGCCGTAAGTGCCATTCCTCTCGTCACCAAGGGCAAATATGGTCTTCTTATCGGTGTGGTTGCCTTGCTGCCGCCTCGCAGCCGCCTTGCCCGAGCGGTGAGCCGAGGCTATAGGAAGGCTATGAGCCTTTTTGAATTGTTATCCATCTTCGCATACTACGGGCAACTGGTCGTGATTGGCGTCGGCCTGTGGCAGATGCACCGGGCCTCGACCCTGCGCAACAAGCAATTGGATGAACAGCACGCAGAAACCATGACCGTCATGCAGGCCCAGCACGCAGAAAACGTGGCAGCGCACGCAGAGAACATGGCGGCGCACAAAGAAAACATGGCTGCACACGAAGAAAGCATGACAGCCCTCAAGGAACTCATCGTGCGCACCGCCCCGCGCCCCTAACTCCCATCCCCTTTTCCTCCCCCCCTGGGAGCGCAGGCATCTTGCCTGCTTGCGGGCTGGAAGCCCGCACCCCTGGACCCCCCCCCTCCAAAGGACACACGTCCTCTTTGCACCGCATAGCGCCCCCTCCCCATCCCCTCCTTGGAGCTGACAAGGGTAGGTAACCGCCGCGTCATGGCGGTCCATACGTCACCTGGAGATGCGGGGGCGGCTGAGGCCAGGGCTCAGGCAGGAGCCACAAGCTACGCCACAGCCGGCCCTGGAGGAGTTGGCGGCCGAACCACTGCAAGCCTTGGCGGAAGACACTGAGGGGGCGGGGGCCGGGCGGCGGCGGGTCCCGCGGTGTCCGTAAGTGGGCGGGCGGCACGCCCTGCGTCTGGGCGTCCTCACTGCGGGTGCCATAGGCCACGACCCACAAGGTCGCGACCGCCAACACTAACCAGTGGCGCGCCACGCGCGCGGGATCGGTCCGGCGGGTGTGCTGCCACTGCCAGCCTACGCCTTTCAGAGCGCGGAAGCCGCATTCAATCCACATCCGTAAGCCGTACCAACACAGCCCGACTTGGGCCGGGGCGAGATCGGTCACCACCACCCACGGTTCCCGTTGCTCCGCGCCCCAGACCACTACGAGTGTGCCCACCCGCTGGCGCTGGCGCTCCTGAAAGAGCACCCCGCGCCCGACCCAGCCCTCCCCTGGAGCCCGGACCAAGGTCGCGGCTGGCTGGCGCGCGGCCCCGAACGGTTGAAAGGCGGTCGCCTGACGCACTCGCATCATCGGATGCCAACCCCCGGCCCGAATCGTCCGCCACAGCCGGGGGCTCCACAGCCCCCGGTCCGCGAACACCACCACCTGCATCTCCTTGGGAATGGCGGGGCGCAACTGGCGCAGCAAGCGCCCCAAGGGGCGCAGCCATGCGCCCTTGCGATTCGCCGGTAAGATATGCCACGCCACTGGCACCGCACTCCCGCGATACAAGACACTGACCACTAATGCCGCCACGCGCTGCCCGTGCAAGGTCGCATCCACGGCCAAGGCTAACTCGCGCCCTTGCCACCAAGCTAAGAGCCAGCCCAGCAACGGCGCGAAACATTGCTCGACCTCCACTTGCGGCTGACACGGCGCCGCTTTATCGGCCCCATCGTACAACCATTCCCGGAGGTATTGCCGGACCGTGTGAAAGCGGCCGACCGCCCCTAACGCACTCACCACCGCGTTCTGACACGCACTCTGGGCGACCACGGCCCCATACACCCACAACGCTAACCCCCGCCGCTGGGCCGGCCGTAAGACCGGTAAATACTGGGCAAGCTGCTCTTCCATCTGGTAACATTCTCGTGGCAAGCGCATGGGCTCCCTCCGACACCATTCGAGTTTCAGCACTCCAAATGATGCCGGAGGCCCTTGCGCTTGCCTATGGCTCCGCCCTTTTACCTACCCCTCTGAGCCTCCTCGGAGGGGTGCCGCGTAGCGGCGGGGTGGGTTTCCGCATGCGGGCGCGCTACCTTGAACGTGCGGGCGGAAGATGATTGTGTGCAAGGGCATGGAGGGGTAGGCAATGGACCTGAAATTGGAACTGAATCTCAACGTGCTTGGCATACAGGAAGACAATGCTTCCTGGTGTGCGATTGCCCTGGAAATGAGTCTGATGGGGTATGGGGAGACATTCGAGAAAGCCCTGGAGGACTTGTACGACGCCATTGTGACGCAAGTGACATTTGCGGTCCAGCATGACACCCTGGACAATATCTTCATCCCTGCGGAACCCCAGTACTTCACCATGTATGCGGATGCCAAACGAGAGGCGTTGAAGGGCAAGCTCGCCCATCGGGAGGGATCGTTGACCCATCTGCGAGCCGGGAACATCCCCCTCCCGGAACCACGGCCGGAAACATTTGAGCCGGTCACCGCCTAGCATGAGCCTGGATTAAAAGACAGATTGATTCCCCATCCCCTCCTGCCCCCCCCTGGGAGCGCAGGCATCTTGCCTGCATGCGGGCTGGAAGCCCGCACCCCTGGCCCCCTGCCACAGACAGGCACGGCGCAGGGGAACAGGGAACCGCCGAGTCATGTCATGTGCATCACACGTCCCGAGAGGGGAGCTTCCCCATCCCCTCCCTGGAGGGAACTCTATACAATCCTACCCAAACTTTCTTCCTTCTTTCCCCTATTATTCTGAGTGAGGGGAGAACTAATGGAGTTGACCGGAATTTGACTGTCCATACAAGGCTTGGATATGTTTCCCCCATGAAACGGAACATGGCGATTATTCGAGCGGTGCTGGAATACTTGGAACACGCCTGTAAAGGTGATGGGGCACTGATTCCTGTCCCGTCCTGTGAACTCTACAGCGACGAAGAGCTGAGCTACCATGTCGGGCTGTGTTTTCAGGCGGGGTATATGGAGGGCAAAAGGATCGCCTTTACCGATACCAATATCCAGTACCAAATGATTGCCCTGACGTGGAAAGGCTACGAGAAGCTGGCCGAGCTGCGGAAGGAAATGAACGTCCCGAAGTAGATAGCCTTTGGGGCTGCGAAGATCGACAAGACCGCTTGCCTGCCTGGGAGCGCGGCCATGGCCGCTTGCGGGCTGGAAGCCCGCACTCCTTAAAATCCCCTCCAGGGAGGGGATAGGGAGGGGGAGGGGCCGCACTGCACGAGTCAATCGCGGCTTTTTTGATACTGAGGGTGTGGACTAATGCTTTCCATTGTTCAGCGCATTTGAACAGGTTGCCCTGTCATAGCAGGTTGCCCTATCATAAGGGGCTGCCGCGATGACTATTGCAACCTTACTTGAGCAATTCCCGGATGAGGACACGGCCCGGCGCTGGCTGGAGAGTGTGCGCTGGACGGAGGGGCGGGTGTGCGGGCACTGTGAGTCTCCGCAGACCAACACTGTCAGCCCCACCCATCCCATGCCGTACTGGTGTGCGACGTGCCGGCAGTATTTCAGTCTCAAGACGGGCACGGCCCTCCAGCGGAGCAAGCTGCCGTTGCGGGCGTGGGTGCTGGCGATCTTTGTGATGACGATGCACCGCACGGAGGAGGCGAGTCTGCCGGTGATATGCGAGACGCTGGCCGTGAGTCGCCGGACGGCACGGTCGATGATCCGCCGGATTCGGCGGGGCACCACCTATCGGTTGACCTCCACCAACCCGCAGCTCGTGGCCCGGGCCATATTCCACCAGGCAGAAAAGAGGATACCCGACGGGGCCGGGCCGAGGCCGTTGCAGAAAGGCGACCTGGTCCGGGAGAAAGCGGGCGGGCCGGTCATGTCGATTATGGAGGTGCATCCGGGCAGACAGGCGGCGCGCTGTCGCCGGGTGGAAGGCGTGGAGTGGACGGACACGGTCTTCCCGCTGGACGACCTTGAGCGCGTGACCCGCATGTCGACGCCCGTGACCTGACCGCAACCCGCCCTGTCGCGCAGGAACCCACCCCGGCCCTTCGACAAGCTCAGGACCACCCCTCCCGAGACGTGTGATGCAGATTATATTACTCGGCGGCCCCCTGCTCCCCTGCGCCGTGCCGGTCTGTGACAGGGTTCCAGGAGTGCGGGCTTCCAGCCCGCAAGCGGCCAAGATGGCCGCGCTCCCAGGCAGGGGAAGGGCGAGCGGCCCGAGGCGGGGGCTGCCGGACCGGTCCCTGGGAGGCTCATGCCACAATATGCATCACACGTCCCGAGAGGGGATAGGAGATCGGGAGCTTTGCGTTTTGTCCGGTGAGTTGGTAGGCTGGGTGCCCTATGGCGAGCGCAACGTTTGACACCCTGCACGCGGCCAAGGCGCTGGCCGCGGCGGGCTTTGAGGCGCAACAGGCCGAGGCGATCACGGACACGATCCGGGAGGCGTTCACCGAGAGTGTGGCGACCAAGGCGGACATCGCCGAGGTGAAGGCTGAAATCGCGGCCCTGAAAACGCGGATGGCGGAGCGTTTTGAGGCGTTATACAAGCATCTCCGGTTGATGGGGCTGGGCATCGTGACGGCCATCGCGGCGATTGTGAAACTGTTGTAGATGTCGGTCGTGTCTCGCTCTGCCTCATCCCCCTCACCCCGGCCCCCTTCGACCGGGCTCAGGACAGGCTCTCCCTCCGGGGGAGAGGGAGCCGGCAGCCCTTCGTCAGACTGGGTTATCCGCACGCAGAATCTGGGCAAATGCTATAAGCTGTACGCGCGCCCGCTCGACCGGCTCAAGGAACTGTTTGTGTCGTCCCGCCGCTATCACCAGGACTTCTGGGCCTTGCGGGAGGTGAATCTGCACCTGGAAGCCGGCCAGTCGTGCGGCATTATCGGGCGCAACGGCTCGGGCAAATCCACCCTGCTCAAGCTCATCTCCGGCGTGACCCGGCCCTCGTCCGGCACCGTCCAGGTATCCGGCCGGGTAGGGGCGCTGTTGGAGCTGGGCACGGGCTTCCACCCGGAATATACCGGGCGGGAGAATATCTATTTTTCCGCGGCCATGCTGGGCCTGGAGGGCGCGGAAACCGAGGCCCTGGTGCCGGAGATTATCGCCTTTGCCGAGCTGGACGACTTTATCGACCAGCCGGTCAAAACCTATTCCTCGGGCATGTATATGCGCCTGGGCTTTGCCGTGGCCACCACCATCCGGCCCGATATCCTGATTACGGATGAGGTGCTGGCGGTCGGCGACGAGGCGTTTCATAAGAAATGTATCCGCCGGATGGAGGGGTTTCTGGGCCAGGGGAAAACGCTCCTCTTTTGTTCCCATAGCATGTACCACGTCCAGAAGCTGTGCCAGAAAGCCCTGTGGCTCGACCACGGCCGGGTCAGAGCCTGGGGAGGAGTGGCGGAGGTGACGCTCGCGTTTGAGGAGTATATGCGCGAGCTGGAGGCCCGGGAAGAGCAACAGGCGGAGGCACCGCCCGTGGCCGATGCGGCCCGGCCCAGCCGCCTGCGCCAGGTCCGTCTGCTGGACGGTGACAACCGGGAAACGGATGTGTTTGACATGGGCGACACCGCCCGGATCGAAATGATCGCCGAGGTGCCCGACGGCCAGCCGCCCGTGTTTGCCGTGGGGCATGTCCGGCGCAACGACAAGTTCGGCGTGTACGGCATTTTCAGCGATATGGACCGGGCCGAACCCCAGCGGGTGGACAGGCGCACCTTTCGGATCGGGTATGAGGTCAGCCTCAGTTTGTTACCCGGCAACTATACCTTTCGGACGCATGTTCTTGACCCGTCCGGCCTGCGCATGTTTGATACCGTGGAAAAGGATTTTTCGGTGCGGGGCGAGAGCCGCGAGCTGGGCGTGTGCCGCCTGCCGCACCGCTGGACGTGATGCGAACAGGAACCCACCCCGGCCCTTCCTTCGACTTCGCTTGCGCTACGCTCAGGATGCCCGGTCGTGCTGAGCGTAGGCCGGAAGGCCGGAGTCGAAGCATCCCCTCCCTGGAGGGGTGGTCCTGAGCTTGTCGAAGGGCCGGGGTGGGTTATCCCCCTGGGAGTGCGGGCTTCCAGCCCGCAAAGGCCAGGCGGGCAAGATGCCCGCGCTCCCAGGAGAGAAGGAAGGCAGGCGGGCAAGATGCCCGCGCTCCCAGGAGAGAAGGAAGCAGGCGGGCAAGATGCCCGCGCTCCCAGGAGAGAAGGAAGGCAGGCGGGCAAGATGCCCGCGCTCCCAGGAGAGAAGGAAGGCAGGCGGGCAAGATGCCCGCGCTCCCAGGAGAGAAGGAAGCAGGCGGGCAAGATGCCCGCGCTCCCAGGAGAGAAGGAAGGCAGGCGGGCAAGATGCCCGCGCTCCCAGGAGAGAAGGAAGCAGGAGGAGAGACGGTATGCCGGAGAACGGACGTTTCCTGGACGAGGCGCAGCGCGCGGCGGCCCTGCGCGCGCTTGAGGATGAGTTCGCCACGACCCTGACCGAAGCGCAGGTGTTCCAGGCCGCGCGGCTGTTCCTGAGTATTGTCTCATCCTCGGCCCTGGTCGATCCGGCCGCCGTCGCCCACGAGGTGCACAGCCAGCTTGCGGCCCGGGAGGAGGCATGATCGTCCTGGGTGTGACCGGGCTGTTTCACGATGCGTCCGCGGCCCTGGTCCGGGACGGGGAACTGGTCGCCTATGCCGAGGAAGAACGCCTGATCCGGCAAAAACACGCCCACGGCAAATTCCCCCATCAGGCCATCCGGTTCTGCCTGCGTAAGGCCGGGGTCGATTTCCGCGACATCGATGCCCTGGCGTTTTATTACGACTGTGACCGCAGCCTGGGCGACGACTGGAAGGTCGAGCCGTTCTTCTCGCACTTCCGGCGTCACCCGCACGACCTGCTCAGCTATTTCAGGAACCTGCAAACGATCCGCAGCTATGTCGAGACCTTTGCCCAAAGCGTCGGCGTCCGGCTTGAGGTGATCGACCATCACGACTGCCATCTGGCGACCGCCTTTCTGTGCTCGCCGTTTGAGCAGGCGAATATCCTTTCGCTGGACGCGCGCGGAGAGTCGGTCACGGCGATCCTGGCAAAAGGCGAGGGCACGCGGATTACCCATCTGGCCGAAATCCCGATGCCGCACTCGCTGGGCATGCTCTACTCCGCGGTCACGAATTTTCTCGGGTTTACGTTTCTGGACGGCGAGGGCAGCGTCATGGGCCTGGCCTCGTACGGCGAAGACCGCTTCGCCGAGGTGTTCGACCAGATCGTGACCCCGACGCCGGAGGGGTTTGTCACCCGGCCGTACGATTACTGGTCACAGGCAATTGTGAGCTGGCTGTCCGAGGTGCCGGTGGGGCTGAGCCGTTTTTTCGGGCCGCCGCGGGCCTACCGGAAAAACCCGATAGACGGCACGGATGAGCATATTGCGGCCTCGCTCCAGGCAGTAACCGAGCGGATCGGGGCGCATCTGTTCGATCTGCTCTTTGCGCAGACCGGCTGGCACGACTTCTGCCTGGCCGGCGGGGTGGGGTTGAACGCCAAGATGAACGGCGAGCTGGCCGCGCATCCCGCGGTGCAGCGCCTGTATGTGCCGCCGGCGGCCAACGATCCGGGCTGTGCCATTGGTGCGGCGTTTGCGCTGTACGCCAGGGAAACGGGCAAACGCCCCCTCCCTCTGCCGCACGCCTATTTTGGCCCGGAATGGAGTAATCAGGACATCAAAGCGGCCCTTGAGGAGACGGGGGTCTCGTATGTGGCCTGCCCGGATGTGACCACTCGCGGGGCCGAGCTGCTGGCGGACGGCAATATCCTGGGCTGGTTCCAGGGCCGGATGGAAATGGGCCCGCGCGCCCTGGGGAATCGCTCCATCCTGGCCAACCCCGGTGACACGGCCATGAAGGATCGGGTGAATAATCGGGTCAAGCACCGCGAGGACTGGCGGCCCTTCGGACCCTCGGTGGTGGTGGAGCAGCGAGAGCGCTATTTCCCCACGTCCGTGTCGGCCCCCTATATGACCATGGCCCTGCCGACGACCCCGGCCGGCCGGCGCGACCTGAGCGCCGCCATGCATGTCGATGCCACGGCCCGCGCCCAGGTCGTGACACCCGAGGCCAACCCGCGTTACCACGCGCTGATTACCGAATTCGGGAAGCTGACGGGGATTCATGGGGTGCTCAACACGTCGTTCAATCTGAAGGGGGACCCGATTGTGAATACGCCGTATGACGCCATTGCCATGTTCCAGCAGACCGGGATGGATCATCTTGTGATTGGCGATTTTGTGGTGTCCCGCTAGTCCGGGCTTCCCCCCCTGGGAGTAAGGAACCAGGCGGGCAAGATGCCCGCGCTCCCAGGAGTAAGGAACCAGGCGGGCAAGATGCCCGCGCTCCCAGGAAGGAAGAAGATGCAGGCAAGTAAGAAGAGACCGCTCTGCCTTAACTGATGACACCCCCCCTAGTCACGCTTGACATTGTACCCAAAATTTATAGTATAGTTTTAATCCTGCTGATTAGGTCCGAGTGTGCTTGGACCAGCGAATTGTCTGATGGTGTAGGCTTTTCGTACAAACGAAGGAGGGTGTAATGAAGCGTACAGGTCCTGGGACAGACCCCCTTGTTCCCTAAATTCAGTATTTTTTATCCATTATTCTTCTGAGGGTTTTTCTAGCGCCCAGGGCATCCCTAAGCACTCTTTCCCTATACTCCGCATAAATTTCCCATAGCTGGAGCTTGCGAGAAGAAGACCAGCTTCTCACATGTTCCAAGTTAAAACTTTCCTCGACAGCATGTAGCGACGACTGGGTATAAAAATAGGAAGCAACTAGTCGATCTATTGCCTCGTCAACGTGATGGTAGACGGCGTTGACAAGTTCCTTTTTTCTCCTACGTTCGGACCGCTCGTTCAACCAGACTCGCAAGAGGAAAGTCGCCGCCGCAATAATCACCCCTATGACCATTGCGCGTCCGGGCATGATTATGTTGACATCTGGTACATCCGGTGCGGGCATTACTAAGCAACCTATTTACTTGGTGTCGCCACTCTCGTGCCCGCCATGAGATAGGTTGTCAATGTGGAAGGGTCTAAGGAAAGAAACGAAGACGGTGAACAGGTCTTCTTGCGCCCGCGTCAACGGGAGCGGGACTTTCTCGACTGCATCCGTCAAGTCTACGGCCGTGCGACTCGGACGCAGGATAAGGCGCGGGGATTTCAAGGCTGTGCTGTCTTGGTATATAGTTCCCCATGTTTACCACCCTGACGACGCATCGCTATCTCCTGGTGACCATGGTCCGGCGTGAGATCGGCACCCGCTTTGCCGGCACGAGTCTGGGCGGTCTGTGGTCCTTGATCCAGCCGGCCATCCTGTTAGGTCTGTACACCATGGTGTTCTCGGCGATCTACCGGGTGGGCGAGATTGAGGGGGGACACGGTTTTGCCGAGTTTGTGTTCTGCGGCCTGTGGCCGTGGCTGGCGTTTCAGGAGGCATGTTTGCGCTCGGTGACCGCCATCACCAACAACGCCAATATGGTCAAGAAACTGCAATTCCCGTCGGAACTGCTGGTCGTTGCCGTGGTGCTGGCCAGCTTTCTGGTGCAGAGTGTCGGCTTCCTGTTGTTCCTGGTCGGTCTGATGCTGTGGAAAGGTACGTTCATCGGCGGGGTCGGGCTGTTGCTGTGCCTGCCCCTGGGTCTGGCGCTGCTCCTGGCAATTGGGTTGGGCATGCTGCTGGCCTGCGGCAATGTCTTTTTTCGGGATGTCGAGCAAATCGCGACAGCGGGTTTTCTGGTGTGGTTTTTCCTGACCCCGATTCTGTATCCGGCCAGTCTCATCCCGGAAGCCATCGGTACGCTGTTCGTTCTGAACCCGATGGTGGCGATTACCGACGCCTACCGTTCGATTATTCTGTCGGGCAGCCTGCCCCTGGGCGGTGCGTTGGCGTACAGCCTGTGCTGTGCGGTCGGGCTCTTCTGGTTCGGCCGGTATGCCTTCGAGCGCTGCCGGGGATTTTTTGCCGATTATCTCTAAACGCGTAAAAAATGGCTGACCGCTTCGACTACTCTCACTATGAATTCACGCTGCGCGACCGGCAGTGGAACCGGGAGATGCAGAGCGGCTATGTGGCCCATTTTCGGGGCTGCCGCAAGGTGCTGGACCTGGCCTGCGGCTCGGGCATTTTTCTGGAGCTGTTGGCCGAGCACGGGATTCCCGCGCTCGGGGTCGAGCGGAATCCCGCTGTGGCGGCCTGGGTGAAACAGCACGACTGGGATGTCGTGGAACAGGATGTGTTCGCCTTTCTGGAGCAGACGACCGGGACCTATGACGGGGTCTTTTGCTCGCATTTTCTGGAGCATCTGCCCTTTGAGCAGGTCCTGCGTTTTTTTGAACTGCTCGCCCCGCGCGTCAGTCCGGCGGGAACCGTGGTGATTGTCGTGCCCAACCCCGAATCCATCCGGATGCAGTTGCTGGGCTTCTGGCGCGACCCCGAGCACGTCCGTTTCTATCATCCCGAGCTGCTGGAGGCGGTTTGCCGGCACGCCGGGCTTGAGGTGATACACACCAACCGTGAGGAGGTGCCGCATTTGTTGCCGCCGCTCGTCCTGCCGCAGGCCGGGGAGACGGGCAGGGACCGGCCCCCACGGCCCGGAGGCTGGCTGAAAGAGAAGCTCAGGTCCGGGTATTTTCAACTTCTGCGCCGGTTGCGACTCATACCCGCTGCGGACCTGCCGGCCCTGGAAGCCCGCCTCCGGCAGGAGATGGACGCGCAGCGCAGGGCCATTGCCGCGTGGGCAGGGGGAGCCGGTGATGCCATCAACGGCATGTGGGCACGGCCCGACAATGCCGCTATTGTGTGTCGCAAGACAAAAGCCTGAGCGGTTGGGGAGTAGGGGCGACCGGCCGGTCGCCCCTACCTCACGACACAATGCACATCACCCCGCCCGAGAGGGGATGTAGGGGCGACGCATGCGTCGCCCCTACCCAGACGCTATGACCGATCTGCCAAGTATATCCGTTCTCCTGGTCACAAAAAACGGTGAACGCTATCTGGCCGAAACCTTGCAGCGCGTCCGGGGCCAGCAGGGGCATTTTCGTCTGGCGGAAATCATTGCGGTGGATTCCGGTTCGCGCGACCGGACCCTGACCATTCTTGAGTCGCACGCGGTGCGCGTCCTGCGGGTCCCGCCCCAGGAGTTCGGCCACGGCAAAACCCGCAATCTGGCCGCGGCGCAGGCGCAGGGCGACTATCTGGTGTTTCTGACCCAGGACGCGACTCCGGCCAATGCCGGCTGGCTGGCCGCGTTGCTGGCCCCCCTTCGAGCCGACCCATCGGTCGCCGGGGCGTATAGCCGCCATCTGCCCCGGCCGCACTGTCACCCCATGGAGTGGCGGCGCATTGTTGAAGACGAGCTGTCGGGCCGGGCGGAATCCTGCCTGAACAGCCGTGACACTCCCGGCTATGCGGACAATCCCGCCTTCTTTTGTTTTTTCTCGAACGTCAGTTCGATCCTGCGCCGCAGTATATGGCAGCAACACCCTTTCCCCGAGGTGGAATTCGCCGAGGACCAACTGTGGGCCGGGCGGGTGCTTGAAGCCGGGTATCAAACCGCGTATCGGGCCGACTCGCTGGTGTACCATTCCCACGGGTATGGTCCCTGGCCCAATTTCAGGCGGCATTTCGATCATGCGCGCGCGCTGGGCGATAGTGATGCCGCCTCCAGTCTGTGCCTGGGACGCACGCCGTCAACAGCCTGGCGCGCCGCGCGCCGGGATCTGTCGTTCTGGCGCCGGCTCACACAACAGGGCCGCCTGCGCGTGGGGCTGCGCTGGGGGGGGCCGGCCCTGGCCTGGCACCTTGCGGCACTGTGGGGCACCTGGCTCGGCGAACGAAAGCAGGTCCTGGCTCCCTCTCTGGTCCGGCGGATTTCTTTACAGGAGAGCATAAAACAGAGATAAACGGCCTATGCGTATTCTCCAGGTCGTGCACGGCTATCCGCCCGAGAAGCGGGGTGGGGCGGAACTCGTCACCGCAACCCTGGCTCAGGCGCTTGTCCGGCGGGGCCATGAGGTGACGGTCTTCGCCCGGACCGCGGCTGCCGCCGCCGAGGAATTCTCGGTACGACAGGCCGCGCCCGATGCGGATGGGGTGCGTGTTGTGCGGGTGGTCAACAATCTGAGTCATGCCTCACATTTTCGCCTGGAGTACGATCATCCGTTTCTCGACGAGGCGTTCCAGCGGGTACTGACCGACACCCGGCCCGATGTCGTGCACGTTCAGCACGTCATCCATCTGTCCGGGAGTGTGCTGCGGGCCGCGGCCCAACTCGGCTATCCGGTCGTTCTCAGCCTGCACGATTTCTTTTTCGCCTGCGCCCGTATCCATCTCATGGACAACCACAGCCGGCTGTGTCCGGGACCGGACCGGGGAGAGCGCTGCATCGCCTGCCTACACGGGGAGACGACTGCGGAGGAGGCCCGCCGGCGTTTTCGGTATTTTGAGCAGCTCCTCCACATTCCGCGGCGGGTGATTGTGCCGTCCCGGTTTCTGGCCGACCGAACGTCCGCCCTGTTTCCGTTTCTGGAGCCCCGTCTCCAGGTCCTGGCTCCCGGCGTCACGCCCGCTCTCCCGGAACAGATACAGCCGGAAGACCGGAAACACCGGGAGCTTATGCGGGTGTTGTATATCGGCGCGCTGGTGCCGCATAAGGGCCCGCACGTGATTCTCCAGGCCGTGCGGGGCGTATCGGCTGGAGGTCTCACCGTCTCCCTGTACGGTGAGCGGGCCGCGGACTGGCCGGCCTATGCCGACCGATTGGAGGCGGACGCGGCCGACCTGTCCGTTCGTTTCTGCGGCACGTATGCCCATGATGAATTACGTGCGATTCTGGCCCGGCATGACGTGCTGGTCGTTCCCAGTATCTGCGAAGAAACCTTTTCGCTGGTCACGCGGGAGGCCCTTCAGGCCGGTCTGCCGGTCATTGCCGCCCGGCGCGGGGCCCTGCCCGAAGTCATTCGGGACGGGGTGAACGGCCTGCTGTTTGAAGCCGGGAACGCCGACGACCTGCGGCGCTGCCTGGAGCGGCTGCGGACCGACACCCGGCTGCGGGAACAGCTCACGCCTGCCGCGACGCCAATCCGCGCCCCGGCGGCGTACGCCCAGGATATGGAGGCCGTGTATGAGGCCGTGCGGGACAAGCCGACGGAAGCAAGTAGGGGCGACCGGCCGGTCGCCCCTACTCTCCCGGCGGGTGAGGAGAGGCCGCAACCGCCACCGGCCCGCGCGGTCAGCGTCTGTCTGCCCACGTATAACGGTGAGACGTTCATCAAAGAAGCCTTGGACAGCGTCATCGGCCAGAGCTATCGGGATTTTGAACTCCTGGTTGTTGACGACGGCTCAACCGACAGGACGCTCGATATTGTCCAGTCGCTGTCCGACCCGAGAATACAGCTGCACCGCAACCCGACGCGGCTGGGCATCCCGGCCAACTGGAACCGCTGTCTTGAACTCGCCGCCGGAGAGTTCGTGTGTGTCTTTCACCAGGACGACGTCATGCTGCCCGAAAATCTGGAGCGCAAGGTTCAACTGCTGAGCGCGGATGAAACGGTCGGTTTTGTCCATTCTGCGGTGGAAACACTGGCCGAGGAGTCGGCCCCAAGCGCGTTTGCCGACTGGATTGAGGCCGCGACCGACGACACGCTGTGGGATGGGCCGGAGTATTTTCGGACCCTGCTCCTCAACGGGAACCGGGTGTGCGCGCCGACCGTCCTGGCCCGGCGCAGCGCCCTGCTCGAACAGGGGGGATTTGACCCGGACCTGGGTTTTGCCTGTGACTATGCCATGTGGCTCAGGCTGTGCCTGACGTATCGAGTCGGCTTTCTGGCGCGTCCCCTGGTCCGCTATCGCTGGCACGGCGGCAACGCGTCGCACGCCTATCAATTCGAGCGGGGGGTGGAGGAAATACGCACGGCGGCTCGCCGTGGCCTGCGGCTGTACCGGGACCGGGGAGCGCCCGCCGACGGCCCGGTCCTGGACGACGCCTTGACCGCCCTTGATGCGCTCCGGCGCTGGGCCGCGGAACTCCAGCGCGGGAAAGCCTGGCTGGAGGGCCAGCAGGCCAGTTGGCGCAGCGTGGTCGAAACCCAGAATACCTTCATTCGGGAACTCAGGGGCTGGATAGCAGAGCTCGAAACAGGCAAAACGTGGTTGGAAGCGCAGCGGACCGCGTTGGAGGAGCAGCGAGCCGCGTTGGAGGAGCAGGGGGCTGCGCAACGGGCGTGGATCGGCGAGCTGGAGAAAGCCCAGGCGTGGATGGAAGAACAGCGCAACAACTGGGAGAATATTGCCCGGCAGCACGAAGAACGGGCCGCACACTGGCAGGCCCAGACACGCCACTGGCAGGAGAGTGTGTGGGGTCGTGTGGGCAGCCGGTTGAAACTGGTCGAGCCGGTCCGGGAATTTCCGGCCAAAACGGAGCCGGATATAGTGAAAGACAATGATTGATCCCAACAGTCCCGATTACGCCAATACCCCGGCCTCGGACCGGCGTCCGGTCTATGACTATCGTCCGGTCGATCCGAGCGCCCCGCCGGTCGTGACCATCGTGACGCCGTATTACAACACCGGGGCGATTTTTCACGAGACGGCGCGGTCCGTCCTGCGGCAGTCTTTCCAGCAGTGGGAGTGGATTATCGTCAACGACGGCTCGACCGACCCGGAAGCGCTGTCTATTCTCGACTCCTACCGCAACACCGACACGAGGATTCGGGTAATTGACCATGAGGTCAACCAGGGGCCCAGCGCCGGACGGAATACGGCGTACCGGGCCGCCAGGGCGGAGTACGTCGTCCAGCTCGATACGGACAATATGCTGGAGCCGACCGCCATAGAGAAATGGATCTGGTTATTGGAATCCTATCCCGAATTCGCGTTTGTGAAGGGCTACTCGGTCGGCTTTGATGCCAACGAGTACCTGTGGGAGCAGGGCTTCCACAACGGGGGGGTCTTTCTGGAGCAGAATCTGGTGGACATCACCGGCGCGGTGCGGCGCAGCGTGCATACCGCCGTCGGCGGCTATGACGAAACGATCCGGGGCGGGCTGGAAGACTGGGACTTCTGGCTGCACTGCGCCGACGAGGGGCATTGGGGTACGACGCTGCCGGAGTATCTCGACTGGTACCGCCGCCGCGAGAATCACGGCGACCGCTGGGACAACTGGGACGGCGGGAAGCGCGAGGCTGACTTTCGGAAAAAAATGCGCCAGCGTTACCCGCATCTGTGGGAGGAGTTTCCCACCCCCCAGGCCGCGCCGCTCGCACCGTATGAAACCGTCTCCGATACCCTCCCGTGGGAGAACCGGCTCCACAAGGAGAAGCCGCGGTTGTTGCTGATCGTGCCGTGGCTGGCCATGGGCGGGTCGGACAAGTTCAATCTGGATTTGCTGGGCCAGCTCGTCCGGCGCGGCTGGGAAGTGACCATAGTGACCACCCTGAGCGGCGATCATCCCTGGCTGGCCCAGTTTGCCCGCGTGACACCCGATATTTTTATCCTGCACCGTTTTCTGCGGCCCGCGGACTATCCGCGCTTTGTACGCTCTCTGATCCGCAGCCGGGAGACGGACGCGGTGCTCGTCTCGCACAGCGAGTTCGGCTACCAGCTCCTGCCCTATCTGCGGGCGCATTTTCCAGGGCTGCCCCTGCTTGATTTTTGCCATATCGAGGAAGAGGCGTGGAAGAACGGCGGCTATCCGCAGATGTCGGTCACCTATCAGGAAACGCTTGACCGCAGCCTGGTGTCGTCGGAACACCTGAAAACCTGGATGGCGGGGCGGGGGGCCGACCCGGATGCTATCGACGTGTGTCATACGAATATCGACCCCGACTATTGGCGGCCCGACGCCGAGCGGGGCCGCCGCGCCCGCCAGCACTACGATATTGCCGCCTCAACGCCGCTGATCGTGTTTGTCGGGCGTATCTGCGCCCAAAAACAACCCAAGGTTCTGGCGCAGACCGCGCTGCGTCTTGCCCAAGACCGGACGGATTTTGTGCTGATAGTTGCCGGCGACGGGCCGGATTTTGCCTGGCTCAAGTCCTTTGTCCGCAAGCACCGGCTGGAGCGGCGGGTCCGCCTTGTCGGGGAGTTGTCCAATACGGATGTCCGCGACCTGCTGGCCGCGGCGGACATGTTCTTTCTGCCCTCGGAGTGGGAGGGGATCGCGCTTTCGGTCTATGAGGCCCTGGCCTGCGGGGTGCCGGTGGTGGGGGCCGATGTGGGCGGGCAGCGTGAGCTGGTCACACCCGAATGCGGGGTGCTGATTGAGCGGGGGACGGAAGAAGACGAGGCCCGGCAGTATGCGACCGTCCTGGCCCGCCTGCTGGACGAGCCGGAGCAACGCAAGAGCATGGGCCAACAGGGGCGCCAGCGTATTCAGGAGCACTTCCGGCTGGAGCAGATGACCGAGCATATTCTGGCGGCCTGCGAAGCCGCGCGGCAGGAACGGCAAGCGGCAACCGCGCCGGTTCCCGGAGTTGGTCTCGGGCGCGCCTGTGCAACGCAAGCCGTGGAGTATCTGCGGATCACCACCGTAACGGACTGGCTGTGGCAGGAACGGGAGCGGGGCGCCGGACAAGGGCAGGGAACGAGCCTGATTCCGGCCCACCTGGTGGCCGCGTATGGTCATTCCTGGCGCACGGTGGTGTATTTTTCGGTCCGGCGGATGTTCCTGCCGGTGTACACCGCTCTGCTCAAGACCAACCGCCCGTGGCTGCTGTCCCTGAAAAATCGTCTCAAACGGCGCCTGCTGCGTGAGGGAACTCCATGAGGGATGTGCGGGATACCTATATTCGCCAGGTTGTGGCCGGAAAATCGTTTGCCGATGTTGGCGGGCTGTGGGGAACGGTCAATGAGAAGGTCTCGGTTGCCCATGCGCACGGCGCCCGCGCACTGACCATGATTGATGTTTCGCCGCCCGACAGCGAGTTGTGGACGTTATTTGACGAGCGACGACGCACGCTCCGGCTGCCGGTAGTGGAGTGCATGAGCGCAGACATCCTGGCCCTGGCAGAGGCCGACCCCCGCCCGCAGTTTGATGTCGTGCACTGCTCCGGGGTGCTGTACCATATGCCCGAACCCATGCAGTTTTTACGCGCCTTACGCAAGATCATCCGTGAGGCCCTCGTCCTCACCTCGGCGATCACCGCGACGCGGGTCGAAAGCGCAAAAGGGGTCCTTGAACTGCCTGCCGCGGCCATGCTGTGTGTTCCGGCTCTCCAGGGCCGCGAGCGTGAGATTGTCCAGGCGTATTGGCAGGGCATTGTCGGCGATGGGGCGTTCGGCATCACGCGGGAGGTGGCGGAGTGGAGCTTTGAGGATTTCGGTCCCTGGTGGTGGCTACCGACGGCTGAGGCGCTCAGAGCCATGTGCGAAGTGGCCGGGTTCCGCTATGAAGCCGGAGCGCCGAGCTGGAACGGCAATGCGTATACGGTGCGGCTGTCGGTTCGGTCGTAGGACGCGGTCAACAGCGGACGGAACGCCGGGTTGGCGAGGGTGAGTGTACGTTGCGTTTCAGAAGCTGCGTTTGTTTGCGTAGGATAGGGGGAATTTTTTGGTTCGTTCCTACCTCAGCATCTCAAGATGCCGCTCGGCACATTTCTCCTCTATTTCCAAATGTCTGACCATTTGTTTAATCTCTCCTTTTTGAATCTCAGGGTCTTTTTCACCGTGCGCTCCTTTGGAGAGATGGTAGGTTTTCTCGTTGTACCGGACCCACTGCTTATGTTTCTTTTTCTCAATAGAGTAGCTAGGCGCACACTTGTTCAGCATGCGCCGTATTTTGCTCATACGAACACGTCCTGAGGTCGCCATAGGTCAAGCAGGAAATGGGAGGACTATGCAGCCATATCGAGTACAACCAGTTGCTGTTCTTCAACCGGAGTTACATTGTACTCTGGTGTGCTCTTCACTTTTTGAATCGTGATGGTTGCTTCTGTGGTATCCGCCGATTTTATTGCGAGCCCTTCTTCCCGATGCCCCTCCGCTCTGACCTGCTCCACTGCTGCCCACCACTCTGCGTCTGTTGGTCGGCAGACTTCAGAGAAGAATTGGAGCACGGCCTTTTTGAAATTGGCGAACGTGGCCTCTTCTTCGGCAATATCAAAAAGCACCTCTCTATAGGCTTCCCTGAATTTGCCGTACGCAGCCGGGTGCGTTGCCGCCCCCGCCGCAATGCCTCCGGGGTGGACGCCGTTGATCCAGACCATGCCCTCTTCGTCGGGGTTGCACTCCACCACCGCCCGACCACACGCTTCAACTTCGGCAAGAAACCCGTTCCCGAATATCCTGTCTTGAAACGTAAAAAAGAGCGGTAATCTCTCCATCATTTTCTCCATTCAACAACAGTGTGTGTTTGTCTTGTGGGTAATCTAAGGCGCTTCTGCCAATAGGGCAAGAGAGGACACGCTCCTGGAGGCGTGGGATCAGCACCCGCTGTCGCCCTGGGCTTAATTGAATGTCTTCCGGCTTAACGGTCATGCCCTTTGCGCTCCTCATTATTCCCTGTATGCGGTATAGAGTATTTCTGGAAAATGATCGGTTTGTCATGAAGCCGGAGCGCCGAGCTGGAACGGCAATGCGTATACGGTGCGGCTGTCGGTTCGGTTGTAGGACGCGGTCAACAGCGGACGGAACGCCGGGGCGACCAAGGTGAGTGTCCGCTACGCTCAAATTTGGAAGATGACTGGTTCTGTATGCACTTCGACAATATGATCCTAAAGATACTCCTGTTTGTGGCATTGTGTGGATCGGTGGCATGTTCTCCAGGGGACGAGGTCAAGCGGGATGCGAGCGCTGTTCCGCAGCTCACGCGGATATTTCCAGAGGATAAAGATCAGAAACTCCCGTTTGCCGGCTGTATTGCGACTTCTCCTTTGCTCATTGCGTCCCAAGAATCTGCGTTTGTTTTAGTGGCAGCCTCCGACGGGCTGCTTGCCGGGGTGCAGCCCAAGACCGGACAGCGCGTCTGGGAGCTGCGGCTTCCGGTGCCCGAGGGCTACCGGCCCTGGCTGTTGGCGACTCCCGTTCAATTCCAGAATAAACTTGTTGTTGCCTATCAAGTCCGTGCCCTTCGTTCGCATGAGCGTATCAGCCATAGGGTGGCGGTTATTGATCTGGATCAGCGCCGGCTCGATCCGGCCTTCCCCGTAGTGGAGTTACAGGCCCAAAAGACAAGCAGCGATGGGACGGGAGTTGTCCGCTTCAACCCGGCCACCGCCCTCTCGCGCTCCGCCCTTGTGTATGCTCCCGGAGGGGATGACCACCTCGGCTATACCTATGTGTCGTTCGGGAATTATTTGGATATTCAGCCCTGGCACGGCTGGGTCTTCGAGCTTGATCTGAGTGCCTGGCTGGACAGAGGGGCGCAGGCAGCCATTTCCGGGGTCCTCCTGACCACACCGGAGGAGTCGTGTCCACAGGAAGGGAAGTCCGGCGCCCGGCATACGATTTGCGGCGGCGGGGTATGGGCTCCTGCCGGACCGCAGGTGTTCCCTGTAGGGAACGGTTTCGAGTTGCTTGTTCCGACCGGAAACGGTCAGCTTGATCCACCCCGCCAAGACTATGCGAATGCGCTGATGCGAGCGGGCCCCGGACTCGCGTTTGAATCCGGCTGTGACGTGCAATTATGTGCCGACTTTGACCCCAGCGAACCGGCCCTGGCCTGTCTTGAGTCATGCAAGAATCTCTTTCTTCCCCGGCTACCAGCCGGTGACGACGCGCTCCGGCCCGCTTCTGGCGTGTGTGACGACAAAACGTTCTGGGAGTGTCTTGCCTGGATGGATTATGACCTCGGAGCAAACTCGCCGGTCAAAGTTGAGGTCCCGGATGGTCCGACCGTTTATGTACAACCCGGCAAGGATGGCAGCGCCTATCTTGTTGATGCCGAGCATATGGGGCTGCTGTATGACCGACACACGCTCGTTGAGGTGTGTGGGACCGCTGAAGACACCTGTAGAATTGACTGGGCCGGGATGGTCGTGACGAAACCGACGCTGACTGAAGTGGACGGCACGCCGGTTGTTATCATCCCGACCTTTATGCCCGATTCCACCCACTCCGCCGGTCTGGTGGCATTGAAAATCATTCTGGTAAACGGGAAGCCGCGCTTTGAACCGTTCTGGCAGGCGCCGGATTTCTCGACGCAAGAGGCACGGGACCGTTTTCGCTATCATCCGACACGTGCAGTTGTTGCACAATTTGGAGAGGCCGGTGAGAAGTACGCCTGGGTCGGTGATATGAATTTTGCTCTGGGCGTCCGCGTTCGGGATGGGCATATTATCGAGCGACAGAAGATGCTCGGTTGGAGATCGCGCAACTTGCTGCCGCTTATTCATGACGACATCCTGTATATACCGACCTGTAAACACGATGACGGCCCCTCACGGCTTGAAGCCTATGCGATAGGTCCGTAAAGGACCGGGTCGAGACAGGACAGACCCATGCGTATTGTCCAGGTCGTCAACGGTTTGCCGCCGGAATATCTGGGAGGGACCGAAACCTACGCCGCTACTCTTGCCCAGGAGCTGGCGCGGCAGGGTCACACTGTCTCGGTTTTTGCGCGGCGTGAAAACGCACGGCAGCCTGAGCACGCGGTGGAAACAACGACGGTTGACCAGGTTGAAATCAGCCGTATCAACAATACCCGGCGGCAGAGCACGAGCTTTGCGGACAGTTATCGAAACGATACCGTTGCCACCTGTTTCGGACAGATGCTGGATCGTTTCAAGCCCGACATCGTCCATTTTCAGCATCTGGTCTATCTGTCCACAACATGTGTGCGAGAAGCGGCCCGGCGTCAGATTCCGGTGGTGATGACGCTGCACGACTATTGGCTCATCTGCCAGCGCGGCCGGTTTCTGAAACCCGATCTATCGGTCTGTCCCGGCCAGACCGATACCGGCTGCGCCCGGTGTTTTCACCATTTGCTCGATCCAAGGATGTCGGTCCTCTATGGCTGGCTGAAACCGCTTCTCAGCCGACAACCCTGGCTCAGAGAGCGGGCGCGGCGTTGGTACGGTAAACGTGCCGGTTCCCAGTCCGTCTCGCTCGCGGCTCAGCAACAGATTCAGGCCCGGATGGCCCATATTCGGGCGCTGTGTGCATCGGTCTCGCTGTTTTTGGCGCCGTCGCGCTTTCTGCGCGAGCAGTTTGTGGCTTTTGGGATACCGCCGGAGAAAATTCTGTTTCACGAGTGTGGTTTGCAGACCGACGCCATTCGGCCCGCTCCGAAAGCTCCTGTTCCTCGGAAAAACAGGGACAAGCGGCCCCTCATCTTCGGCTATATCGGTGTTGTTGACCCGGTGAAGGGCGTCCATCTGCTGGTCGAAGCCTTCCAGACCCTGCCCGCGGAACTGCGTATCTACGGCGGAGAGGCGGCCTATGCGCCCTATCCGGACGAGAAAGGCTTTCGCTCCCAGTTGGCCGATTCTCCCCGTATCCGGTGTATGGGCCGCTACGAACAGCATGAACTCAGCCGTATTCTGGCCGAGGTGGATGTCGTCGTCGTGCCTTCGATCTGGTATGAAAATGCTCCGCTGGTGATTCGGGAAGCCTTTCTGGCCCATACCCCTGTGATCACCGCCGACTTTGGCGGCATGCGCGAATGGGTAACGGACGGTGTGAACGGGCTTCTCTTTGAGCCGCGCAACATCGATGACCTGCGTCAAAAGATGAGGCGTTTTGTTACCGAACCGGATTTGGTCGCCCGGCTCTCGCAGGCATTCCCAGCGGTCAGATCAATCAGCACCGATGCGGCCCTGCTCGAACAACACTACCGGCGTCTTTTGCACTGATGGGCCGCTCGCCTCAACGCCGCTTGAAGGGAACACCCCGGATATGAGGTCTGACCCTAGTCCGGTTTACGATAAGTTGTCGCCGTGCCCGTCCGCGCTCGGCCCGGGCTTTCGTAGGGTGCGCCCTGCGCACCAGGAGGCTGGTGCATGGGATGCACCCTACGGACGGGAACGGCGGGCTATACGGAAGCGTAAACTGCTCTGGCGTTACGAAACCGCGGCCGGCACCTCGCCTTCGATCACGCGCCCCTTGACGCGCTCCACGACCGAGATGTCGTATCCGCTTTGCAGGTTCATCCAGAAGGCCGGGCCGGTGCCCAGGTAGCGGCCGAGGCGCACGGCCGTCTCGGCCGTGACCGCCCGTTCGCCCCGCAGGATGGCGGTAATCCGGTTTGCCGGGACCCGGATGGCGAGCGCCAGCCGGTTTGCGCTCATGCCTCGTGCTTCCAGTTCCGCCCGCAGTACCCGACCGGGATGGGTCTTTACTCGCGTCATAGCCTGCCTCCCGATTTTATCCTCTATGGTAGTCCTCAATGATGACTTCGTGCGCATTACCGTCCTTGAATCGAAACGTCACCCGCCAGCGCCCGTTCACCGTCATGGCCCATCGTCCCCGCCGGTCGCCGGTCAGCGCGTGGAGCCGAACGGCCTGAAGCGCCCGAAGCGGGGCGAGCGAAGACGCGGCATCAAGCGCATCAAGCAACATCAGCGCTCGCTCGTAATCAAGGCCGCGAAAACCTCTCAGCCGCCCGCTCTCGAACAGTCGGCGACTCTTACTGTCTCCGAATGATTGAATCACCGGGGTGACGATAGAATGTCTGGTGTAATACGTCAAACGTATAAGTTGAGGAGGAGCAGGCGTCGCCGGGCTGCTGCGTGTGCTCAAAGCACCGCCACTCAAAGGGCAGTGTCCGGCTTGTCGGTAGTGAAAAAAATTGATAGGCGTCGGGGCCGCCGGTTCCGGTTGACCGATATGTTACATTAACCGCAACGATGTACCCGACATGGTCGATCCTTCCTTCTTGCGATGATTGACGAAACACTCTCGCTGACCATTCCGTGCCGGGCGGATGAACCGGGCCTGGGCAGTACGCTGGAGAGTCTGTTTGCGGCTGGCCTGTCCACCCAGCTTCCGTCCGGCTGTGTCCGGGAACTGCTCATCTGCATTAACGGGGTCGGCCCGGACCGGCCTTGTCCGCCGCTGCTGGCGGTCCGGGATTTCTGTGCGCGTCACGCGATAGCGATACAGGAGATGGCGCTCTCCTCCGCAGGGTCGGCTCAAACACATGAACAGTGTCAGTCCTCTCCGGGAACTGAGGGGCAGGGCGCATGGACGTGCCGCGTGCTGCTGGCAGATTGGCGGGGGAAACCCAGAGCCATGAATACCCTGTGGCAATGGGCCGGCGGCGACCTGCTCCTGTTCTGTGATGCCGATGTCCGCATTGACCCGCAGGCCATTGCCTCTTTATATACGCGTATGCGGACGGAACCGCAGTTGGGGCTGGTTGCCGCGTGTGAAGTCCCGATGCTGGAGGCCACGGCGAGTATCTGGAGTCGGATGGGCGCCCTGCCGTATCGATTCAACTTCGGTAATGCCGGCGGTCGCCTCTTCCTGATACGCAAAGATGTGCTGAGCGAGCCCCTGCCGGAAGACCTGCTGCTGGAAGATGCCTGGCTGACGGTTGCGGTCGGCAGACAACGCGTGCGTAAAGCCATGCAGGCCCAGGTGTTCTTTGTCCTGCCGCAGACCTGGCGGGATTACTTTGCCGAGCGGGTGCGTGCCGAGGGCGGTAAAATGCAGATGCGCCGCCGGCACGCGCACCTGCTCGAAAACGGCCCGGTCGCGGAGTATCCCTGGACCGATTTCTTGCGCAGAATTCGGCTGCGGGAATACGGGTTGGTCCTGTTGGCCCTGGGTATCCGCGGGCTGGCCAGGCTGTGGGCCTGGAGACGTCTCAAACGGGCCGGATTTTACTCCTTATATCGTCCCTTTACGTCAACCAAGCAGTGGTCCGTCGCAGAACAGGTACGGTCTGGGCAGTCCGGACAATCAGGTCAATCATGAGCTCAACAATGAAGGTCTCGGTTGTCATTCTGGCCTGGAATTCCGCGTCTACGATTGAGGCCTGTCTGGCTTCGCTGCCGGCCGGTTTGACGGTCAGCCACGAGGTAATCGTGGTGGATAACGGCTCGCAGGATCAGACGGTGTCGTTATTGAGGAGCGGCTTCCCGCGCGCCCGTATTATTGCGAACCGGAAAAACCGTGGGGTTGCGCCGGCGCGGAATCAGGGCATCCGGTACGCGCAGGGAGAATACATCCTCATCCTGGATGACGATACGATTGTGCATCCAACCGCGCTGGATCAGCTTGTCCGGTTGCTTGACTCCAGGCCGGAGATCGGCCTGTGCGGGCCCAAACTCGTTGATGCCGAGGGGCAACTGTGTTTGTCGTGTCGCCTGTTTCCGACCCTCCTGGACAAGCTCGGACGTCGTTTTCCGTCCGCGCTCACGCGCCGCGCCGCCCGGCAGGCCGAGTTGGCGGACTGGGCGCACGATACGCTGCGGCCGGTGGACTATATGATCGGTGCCTGCCAACTCATCCGCCGGCGGGCGCTGGATGAGGTCGGCCTGCTGGACGAACGGATTTTTTACGGTCCGGAAGATGTTGATCTGTGTCTGCGCATGCAGCAGGCGGGTTGGCAGGTGGTCTACCAGCCGGCCGCGGTGGTGACGCACGCCGAGCAGCGCATCGCCCGCTCCGCGTTCTCGCGCCTGGGCTGGAAACATCTGCGTGGCCTTGCCTACTACTTTTGGAAGCACCGGTATATAGTCTCTCGTCGGGCGCTGTACGCGCGATTTCCAAACGCCCCGAGGCAGAGCGATACACTGTGAAACCCGTACCCCCGTCCGGAACGCAAGGACGATCTCCCCGAAGAAACGATCAGACCGTTCTGCTGCTGGTGCTGGCCGACCTGGTGTGGGCCGGCATTGCGTATGGGAGCGCCTTTTCCCTGCGCGTCTATCTGCCTTTTCCCCTGACGGCGGATTTCCTGCCGGCCTCGCGTCTCACCGAGGTTGCCCATCCTCTGTTTTTTCTCCTGGGAACGCAGGTGGTACTGCTCTATTTCTTCGGCTTGTACGATCAGCATTCCCTGCACCAGCGTGTCCGGTTGGTGACGCGGGTAGCGATGGCCCTCGGCATCCAACTGCTGGCCACCGCGGCCTGGTATTTCTTTCGCGGTGACCTCTCCTTCCCGCGCTCCGTGCTGGTGGTCTTCTGGGCGTTTAACACCCTCGGCATTGTTGGAGTACGACTCTGGGCGGACCATCGCCTCGGACACGCCAGCCCGGTGCGCGTCCTTCTGATCGGTCTGGCGCGGGATGTGCGGATGTTTCTCTCCAGTCTGACGGACCTCCGCCCGTCTCCCGGCCTTGAGGTGGTTGGCGCAATCGGGTTGGAGGAGCCCGCCTGTCAGACACCAGAAGAGACGGATATTCCGTGGCTGGGCAGGCTGGACAGTCTGCCCCAGGTCCTCGAACAGGTCGAGATCGATGAGGTCATTCTCCTGTCGTCCGCCAGTTGGAAAGATACGTTTGTTGACCGGCTGTTGAATCTGCCGACCGGTCACCTGGCGGCTGAACGGCCGCGCGTCCTGGTGGTGCCCTCCGTGTACGACATTCTGGTGGGACGGGTTTCGTCCCTGCGTCTGCACGATGTGCCCCTGGTCGAGGTGCTGAAAAATCCGCGTGAAGAGCTGGCCTTTATGGTGAAAAGTATCAGCGATCGTCTGATTGCCGGCGTCCTGCTGGTCCTGTGTTTGCCGTTGGTGTGCGTGGCCGCCTGCCTGGTCAAGCTCTCGTCGTCGGGACCGATGCTGTACCGGCAGCGTCGGGTGGGGCGGCATGGAAAAGAGTTCACCCTGTACAAGCTGCGCACCATGGTCCATGAGGCCGAGGCCCGGACCGGTCCGGTGCTGGCGCGCTCGGACGACAGCCGGGTGACGCCGGTTGGGCGCCTGTTGCGGGCCAGCCGGATTGACGAAATCCCGCAGCTTTTCAATGTGCTCAACGGGTCCATGAGTCTGGTTGGTCCCCGCCCGGAGCGGCCCGAGTTTGTAGCCGAGTTTCAACAGACGGTTCCCGGTTATGCGGAACGCTTGCAGGTCAAGCCGGGTCTGACCGGCCTGGCCCAGGTCAACGGCGAATACCACACTACGCCCGAGTACAAGCTGAAATACGACCTGGCCTATATCTATAACTATTCGCTGTGGTTGGACGTCCGCGTCTTGACGGAAACGGTCAAGGTCATCCTGACCAGGCGCGGTGTATAGGATTCGGATGGTGTCGGCCCTGATACAACCCCAGCGCCGGGACGACTCTGTGCGGGTCGGCCTGCTCGTGCTGTTTTTTGCGAGCTGGAATTTGCCCATCGCCCTGCAGCAAACCGCGCTGGGCTGTCTGCTGGCCTTCCTCGGCTATACGCTGTGGCGGACCCGCTCTCTGCCCCGCGTGCCGCTGTGGCGGCCCTTCCTCTTTTTTTTTGGCGCGCTCCTGGTCTCAACCGTTCTGAGCCCCGACCCGCTTCAGTCCTTCATCGGCTATCGGAAAATGTGGCTCATGGGTGGCTGTCTGGCGGTCTTTGTGCTCGTCCGCAACGGGCAGGAAGCAGAAAAACTGTTGATCGTTGCGCTCTGGGTGGCCGGCGCAGTTGCGGCCTACGGCATTGTGCAGCACTTTACCGGGCTTGATCTGGCCAAAACCCTGGTCGGCAAGGAGTCCAACCTCGACCCATTCTGGTTTGGCCGTCAGGAAGGCTACCGGGTGAAAGGGCTGCATCCGTCCGGGATTACCTATGCCCATGCCCTGCTCTTTCCACTCTGCCTGATCACCGCCTGGGGATTGTCTCCCGGATTATTACCGGGGCAGCGTCTCCTGGCGGGTGTTGGCTGGGTGTGCATGCTGCTGGCCCTGTTTTTCTCTCTCACGCGCGGGGTCTGGGTCGCCTATGGCGTGGTGCTGGTGCTGTATGGGCTGGTACAGGGCCGCCGCGCCGTGCCGGTCGTGATCGGGGGCGTGGTGGTGTGCGGTCTGCTCTTTGTCAGCGCCGGGCCGGGGGTGCGCGAACGTGGATTCTCGCTCTTTGACCTTCAGGCCAATATCGGGCGCAGTCAGATCTGGCTGGCCAATATGGATATGATTAAAGAGCGCCCCCTGACCGGCTGGGGGTTTGGGAACTATAAGCAGTTTCGGGAGACTTTTTATCAGCGCTATCCCCAGGCGGATACCGATGCGCATGCGCATAATAATTTCCTCCAGATGTGGGTGGATGCCGGCCTGCTCGGTCTGGCGGCCTTTCTCTTCCTGGTCGGCTCGATTATCATGACGGGCTGGCGTGCCTATACGAGACAACGAACCGAGCCGCTCAGAAGCCTGACCCTGGGCTGCTGGCTCGGCCTGGTCGGTTTTCTGATTGGCGGCCTGACCCAGTATAACTGGGGTGATGCGGAAGTCGGGCTGGTGTGGTGGGCAACGGTGGGGCTGATGATGCGGATAGCAAGTCTTGTTGAGGAGAGGGACTCACCGGCCGTGCCAGAGGCAGCAGCCCCGCTAAGCTGAGCGGAACGCATGCAACGTCTGTGGGGCTATATTTATCAATACCGCTATCGGTATATGCGTGGCATCGCCTGTCTGGTGACGACGGCGACCCTGGCCATGTCCATCCCGTGGCTGCTCAAGCAGGCGGTCGAGGGGATCGAGCACGGTCGGCCGGTCCGCGAGATTGTGTCCACGGTCCTGCTGATTATCGGAATTGCCCTGCTCCAGGGGATTGTCCGCTCCTTTTCGCGCTTTCTGATCTTCAACGTGGGGCGGGATATCGAGTACCAGCTCCGCAACGAACTGTTTGCGCATTTGCAGACCCTGTCGCTGAGCTATTACCAGCGCCAGCCCATCGGTGACCTGATGTCGCGCCTGGTCAACGATGTGACCGCGGTGCGTCTGCTGCTCGGCCTGGGCATTATCAACATCCTGAACACCCCCCTGTATTACGTGTATGCCATGGCGGCCATGCTGGCCATGGACCCGATCCTGACCCTGTTGGCGATCGCTCCGTATCCCTTCATGTTTCTGGTGGTCAGGGCGATGAGCCGCCAGCTCATGGAGCGTACGCTCAACGTGCAGGCCGGTCTGGCCGACCTGTCGAGTCGCGTCCAGGAGAGCGTCAGCGGTATGCCGGTCATTCGTGCCTATGTGCGTGAGGCCTGGCAGAACCGCGTCTTTGGCGGGCTGAATGAACGCTTCAGGACCGAGAATATTGCCCTGGCCCGCCTGCGCGGCCTGTTCCCGCCGCTGATGAAGGGCATATCCGGAACCGGGCTGCTGGTCGTGTTGTGGTACGGCGGCTCACAGGTCATTGCCGGCCGGCTCAGTTTGGGCGACTTGGTGGCGTTTATGGGCTATCTGCACCTGCTGGCCTGGCCGACCATGGCCATGGGCTGGCTGATCTCCCTGTATCAGCGGGGCAAGGCCGCCATGCAGCGGCTGGAGGTAATCTGGCAGACCCGGCCCGACATCGTCGACGGTCGGGAGAACGGCGCGAGCCGGAGTGGGCAAACGGTACGTGGCGAGATTGGGTTTCAGCACGTGGATTTTGCCTATCCGCTTGATGACCGGAGGCCGGGCGGCGAGGCGGGTAATGGGCAGGCCCCCGACGGACGGACGGTCCTGCACGATATTACGTTTACGGTCCCGGCCGGAAAAACCGTTGGCATTGTCGGGCGTATGGGCGCGGGCAAGAGTACCCTGGTCCATCTGCTGCCGCGTCTGTTCGATGTCACCCGCGGTGCCATCACCATTGATGGCCGGGATATTCGGCTTTTCTCCCTGGCCGAGCTCCGGCGCTGCATCGGTTTTGTGCCCCAGGACCCGTTTCTCTTTTCGGCCCGCATTCAAGACAATATCGCCTTTTCTCAGCCCGAGGTGGACGGTGACGATGTGCGCCGGACGGCCGTCCTGGCCAGCGTTGACGCTGAGATTGAGGATTTTCCCAAGGGCTATGAGACCGTTATCGGTGAGCGGGGGATGACACTCTCGGGCGGGCAAAAGCAACGCCTGACGCTGTCCCGGGCCTTGCTGGCCGACACGCCCATCCTCGTCCTGGACTGCGCGCTGTCCAGCGTTGATGTGACCACGGAGGGGAAGATTCTCCAGGCGCTCCGGACGAGCACCACGGAAAAGACCGTGCTGATCATTTCCCACCGGGTGTCGGCCATCAGAGACGCCGACTTCATCGTTGTCCTGGATGCGGGACGGATCGTCGAGATGGGAACGCACACGGAGTTGGTCGAGCGGGGGAGCATGTATACGGAAATCTTTCAGGATCAGGCGCTCGAAGAGGAACTGGCCGAACTATGAACCAGGGACAAGACGAAGCCGCCCTCGGCAAAACCTATGACCTGGCGCTCCTGCGCCGTCTGTGGGTCTATATCCGGCCGTACCGCGCGACCTTTATTGTGGCCGTGGTCTGTCTGCCGCTGACCTCCGCTTGTCTCCTGGCCCAGCCGTATCTGCTCAAGTTGGGTGTGGACTGGTATATTGAGCAGGGGGACGCTGCGGGGCTGACGCGCATTGGACTGCTGTTTGCCGCCGCCCTGCTCGGCGAGTTTCTGTTCTTCTATGCTCAGTTCCAGGCCACGATGCTGGTCGCCCAGCGCAGTCTGGCCGACCTGCGGCGCGACTTGTTCTCTCACGTGCAGGAACTGCCGGCGAGCTTTTTTGAGCGTACGCCGGTCGGGCGCCTGGTCACCCGTCTGACCACGGATGTCGATGCCATTAACGAGGCGTTCTCCGCCGGGACGCTGACCATCTTCATGGACATCCTGACCCTGGTGGGCATTGTCGTGATTATGCTGTCGATCGATTTTCACCTGGCGGTCGTGACGCTGGCCCTGCTGCCCCCGTTGCTGCTCATCCTGAATTTTTTTCGGACCCGAACGCGGGTGACCTACCGGACCATCCGGGAACGCCTGGCGCGGATCAACGCCTTTCTGCAGGAAACCCTGTCCGGGATCATGGTCGTACAGGTGTTTGCCCAGGAACGAAAAATGTTCGCCGAGTTTGAGCAGCGCAATCGCGCCCACCGCGATGCCAACCACCTCTCCAATATGTATGAGGCCAGTCTGTTCTCCATTGTCGAGGCGCTGAGCATCATCTCGATTGCACTCATGCTGTGGTATGGCGCGGGCCAGGTCGGCCAGGGTCTGGTCGCCCTGGGGACGCTGGTGGCTTTTATCGAGTATCTGCAGAAGTTCTTTGTGCCGATCCGGGAATTCAGTACCAAATACACCACCATGCAGACGGCCATGACCGCGGTTGAGCGCGTGTTTCAACTGCTGGACACGCCGGTCACGATCACCTCTCCACCTGCGGCACATCGGCCGCACGAGGTGGCGGGCCGGATTGACTTCGAGCATGTCTGGTTTGCGTACAACGAGGAGGAGTGGGTGCTGCGGGACGTGTCCTTTTCGGTCGCCCCTGGTGAGAGTATTGCCCTGGTCGGCGCGACCGGCGCGGGCAAGACCACGATCAGCAAGCTGCTCAACCGCTTTTATGATATTCAGCGGGGCCGCATTCTGGTGGACGGCGTCGATATTCGCGAGTGGGAACTACACGCCCTGCGCCGCCGGGTTGGCGTGGTGTTGCAGGACGTCTTCCTGTTCGTTGGCGATGTGGCCACCAATCTGAGTCTGGGCCGGACCGACCTGACGCTGGACGATTTGCAGCGCGCCGCGCAGCATGTGAATGCGGCGGGCTTTATTCGGGAACTGCCGGGCGGCTATCACGAACACCTGCATGAGCGGGGCGCCAACCTGTCCGCCGGCCAGCGCCAACTCCTGTCGTTTGCCCGCGCCCTGGCCTATGACCCCGCCATCCTGGTCCTGGACGAAGCCACCTCCAGCGTTGACCCGGAGACGGAGGTGCTCATTCAGGACGCGCTGACCACGCTGATGCGGAACCGGACCACGCTGGTGGTGGCGCATCGATTCTCAACCATCCAGAATGTCGATCGCATTATCGTCCTGCATAAGGGCCGGCTGCGGGAAGTCGGGACCCATCAGGCACTGATGGCGCAGCGCGGCATTTACTGGCGCTTATACCAGTTGCAGTACGCCCACACTGCCGGCCTCTCACAAGCCCATACGGGCGGACCCGTTCTGGAAGAACTCTAACGAGGCGGCCATGCGGGTGCGGCATTGGGTCCTGTTGACTTGCCTGTGCGTGCTGCCGGCCTGCACGCCCTTGTATATTCTGCGGGCCGGCTATGAAGAGGCAAAAATTCTGTGGTACCGCAGACCGATTGCCGATATCCTGCGGCAGCCCGGTCAGCTCGACCTGTCCACCCAGGAAAAACTCCGGCTCGTCTTACGGGTGCGGGACTTTGCCGAGCAGGACCTCGGCTTCCGGGTTGGGGGGAGTTATGGCAGCGTGTCCGAACTCCCCTCGCCGCCGACCATTTACGTGGTCACCGCGGCCCACCGGACGCGTTTGGAAGCCTATACCTGGTGGTTTCCCATTGTCGGTCGGGTCTCCTACAAGGGGTTTTTTGAGAGCGCGCAAGCCGACGCGGAAATCCGGCGTTTGGAGACACAGGGGTTTGACACCTATATGCGGACCGCGGCCGCCTTCAGTACTCTGGGCTGGTTTGCCGACCCGCTGCTGCCGCAACTGCTGGGATATGATGGGGTCACCCTGGCCAATATCGTGCTGCACGAGCTGTTTCACAATACGTTTTATCTGTCCGGGCAGACGGCCTTTAATGAATCGCTCGCCAATTTTGCCGGGTATCGTGGTGCCATCGCCTTTTTTGTCAAAGCGCACGGGGAGACCCACGCTCTGACCCGACACCTGCGAGCCGCCTGGGAAAAGGAGTTGGCCGTTTCCCACTTTCTCGAACAGGCCCGGCGGCGGTTGAGCGCGTTATACGCCTCGGAGTCGTCCGAGGCGGAAAAACTGGTACGGCGAAAAGACTTGTTCGCTCAGCTTCAGGAAGAATTTCGTCAACTGCCCGGGGCTGTTTCGCAAACCTCGGACTTTGCCTCCGTGCAGCTCAATAACGCGGTCATCCTGCACTATCTGACTTATCTTCAAGATTTGCGCGTCTTCGAGCAGGTGTACGAGCGGCACGACCGAGACCTGCGGCGGACGCTGGACACTATCACCGCCCTGGCCGAGGATGCGGAGCAGCCGTTTGAGGCGGTGAGAAAAACGTCTTATTGAAGAGTAATGAAAAAACTCGTTTCTACAATCACCCAACGGGGACAAGTCACGATTCCGGTTGAGGTGAGACGTCTGCTCGGTCTCAAGCCTCGTGATCGTGTAGCTTTTGAGATTGGGGAGAACGAGGTCAAATTGGTCCCGGTTCGGTTTACGCTTGAGTCCGCGTATGGCTCTGTTCCTTCACCTGGAGAACCGCAGGACTTCAAAAAGCTCTCTCGGCGGGTCAAAGAAGCACGAGCGGAGGCCATTGCCCGAAGAATGCAAATTTCGGGCAATGGCCGTCAGGAGCCGTAGCGTCGCGGCCTGCCCCCGCGTCAGCCGCCGTCTTGTATATCACCATGAAGAAACGAGACCGCGGCCTGGGCGACTTCGCCCTCTCTGGCCATAAAGAAATGGTCCGCGCCGTTAATGGTTTCGAGTTGCTTTGGGGCGGATATTTTGGCAACCAGCTCGGTCAGGTCGGGGATGGGGGAGTAGGTGTCGCGGTCACCGCTGATGAACAGGATAGGTTTGGTCACGTTCACAAGAAACGCGGGGTCACGCAATCCAAGCGGGAACGCCACGCCAATCAGGCGCTGGACGCGGTCGTCTTCCGCCCCGGCTTGCAGTCCTACCATCGAGCCAAACGAATAGCCGGCAACCACGACGGTCGAGACGGCCTGGCGGTCCAGCAGAGTCGTGACGGCGGCTTTCACGTCCTCGCACTCGGCCACGCCTTCGTCGTGGCTGCCTTCACTGCGCCCAACCCCACGGAAATTGAATCGCAGCGTGGCGATACTCTCCTTCTGGAAGGCGTGTGCCAACGCCGACACCACATTGTTGTGCATCTCGCCTCCATAGAGCGGATGGGGATGACACAGTACCGCTCCGAGTGCGGGAGCCCGGTCCGAGGTCGAAAGGAGCCCTTCCAGGGTAATGGCGTCAGCGCCCTCGCCAACCGGAAAGGTGATATGCTCTTCCATACAGTCCTCCTTGCTTCATTCGGGTAGGCGAAAACCCGGCGGAACACAAGTGGGACGCGCAATTGTAGCGGTGAAAGAAATACGCGAGAGCAATTTACGCTTTCGTATAGCCCGCCGTTCCCGTCCGTAGGGTGCATCCCATGCACCAGCCTCTTGGTGCGCAGGGCGCACCCTACGAAAGCCCAAGCCGAGAGCGGACGGGCACGGCTACAACGTATCGTAAACCGGACTAGGTAAACGTATTCTGGCCGATGCCGCCTGCGACAGCCGGGACGGCCACCCGTGGGCCTCGCTCGGGAGGCCACTGCCGGGTGTGTCCGGCATGCTCAGGCCGGTGGCTGCGTCGTGCGCAGAGCCGTAAGGCAGGTTGCCACGATCGCCTCGCTCGCCGTGGCTTCGGCCGTAATGACCTCGGCAGCCCCGGCGGATTGCAGCATGTCCTTGTCCATCTCGTACGGGGCTCGGGCGATCACCGCGACGTGCGGGGCGGTCGCCCGCACCGTGCGAACGGCGGATTCGGCGGCCTTTGTGTCGTTGATATTCACGACCACCAGGCGGGCCTGCCTGCAGCCCAGCTCCTCCAGCACCTCCTGCTGCGCAACGTCTCCAAGGACGGCCCGGTCGCCGGCGGCATGGGCCGCGCGGACCTTGTCCGGGTTCCGGTCAACCGCGACATAGGTCAACCCCATCCCTCGCACGGCCCGGCAGACGCGTTGGCCTGTCAGGCCATAGCCGGCCACGATGACATGGCCGCTGGGCGGCTCGGGCAGATCGATGCCGGGCGGTTCCGCCCCCAGGAGGCGGTTCAGCCAGGGCACGTATGCCGCGCCGCCGATGAGGCGTGGACCGAATGCAATGGCCGGTGGCGTCAGCAGCATGGAGAGGACGATGGCCATCAGCAGATTGTGGGCAAGCGCGGCTGGGAGGAGGTCGGTTCCGGACGCGGCGTTCAGGAGCACGAAGGAGAATTCCCCGATCTGGCACAGTGTGGCGGCGGACAGGATCCCCACCCGCAAGGGCAGGCGGAGGAGCAGCGCGGTGCCGAGAATAATCGCGAACTTGCCGACCAGGATGACGCACAGGAGCCCGACGGTCGCCAGCAGGTGCGCCCCGATGTCCGCCACATTCAGCAGCATGCCGACAGACACGAAGAACAGACTGGCCAGGACCTCGCGGGCCGGGATCACCTCTGACATCGCCTGGTGGCGGAACTCGCTGCCCGCGACAACCAGGCCGGCCAGAAACGCCCCGAGGGCCAGTGAGATGCCCGCCAGCGATAAGGCCCAGGCCGTGCCGAAGCAAACGAGAAAGACGCTCAGGATGAAGAGTTCGCGCTCGCGGGTCCGGGCCACGAAGGCGAGCAGGCGGGGGACGATACGGTGCGCGGCGAGCAACACCCCCACGAGGATAATGAGGGCCGTGCCGACCGTCATGCCAATGTCCCCGATGGCGCCCCCTTCTCCGGCCAGGTAGGGCACGGCCAACATCATCGGCACCACGCACAGGTCCTGGAAGACGAGGATGCCGACCGCCAGGCGGCCGTGCGGCGCTTCGAGTTCGCCGCTCGTGGAAAGCGCACGCAAGACGATGGCCGTGCTGGAGACCGCGACGATACAGCCCAGGAAGATCGCGGGGCCGGGCGCCAGCCCGAACCACATGGCTAACATCGTCGTGCACGCCCCCGTGAGGGCGACCTGCAGGCCCCCGCCCAGCAGGATGGCTTTCCACAGACGCCGGAGCCGGTCGAGCGAGAGTTCCAGCCCGATCCCGAAGAGCAGGAGCACGACACCCACCTCGGCCAGGACCTCGACATGATGGGCGTCGTTGATGAGTCCGAGGCCGGCGGGCCCGACGAGCGCCCCGGTCAGGATGAACCCGGCAATCGAAGGAAAGTTCGCGCGCCTCAGGAGGGTGACGACCGCAACCGCGGCCCCAAACACGATGACCAGGTCTTTGAGATATGCGACTTCAGGCATACGCGCAGTGTAGCAGAAATGGAGGCTTCTCCCATTGTTTGAGAATGCAACGGACCGCAAACAGGCACATACCCCTGCCTGAAGAAAAGAACCTGAAGAAAAGGTTGTTTTTTTACTATAGGATAGGCTGCTGCATGAACCGGGAGTATCGCATCAAAAAGGTCCGGAGCTTCGCTCTCCAACACCCGTGGACAGCTCTGACACAGTGGCTGCCACGGGGTTACGCCTTTTTGTCCGTTGTCCGCAAAAAGGTCCGGGACGATGCGCTCAGCCTGCGGGCCATGGGGCTCACCTATGTGACCCTTCTGGCCCTGGTGCCGCTTTTGGCGGTCATGTTTGCCGTGCTCAAGGCATTCGGGGTGCATAATCTCATTGAGCCGTCACTGGCCCAGGCCCTGGAGCCGTTGGGTGAGCAGGGCGCCGAAATTACCCAGCGCGTCCTGGAGTTTGTGAGCAATCTGCGGGTTGGTGTGCTGGGCGCGGTCGGGGTGGCGCTCCTGTTCTATACCGTGGTCTCGCTGATCAGCAAAATTGAAGACTCGTTCAACCATATCTGGCAGGTACGTCGTTCGCGGAGTTGGGGCAAGAAATGCAGTGACTATCTGAGTGTGGTTCTGGTTGGTCCGGTTCTGGTCTTTACGGCATTGACCGTTATTGCCTCGGCCCAGAGTCACACCGTGGTGCAGTATATGCTTGCGAACGAGTTGCTCGGTCCGCTCATTATTGTGGCGACGCAACTGATGCCGTTCGCCTTCTTGTGTATTGCCTTCACGTTTTTGTACGTCTTTGTGCCCAATACTCCGGTGCGCTTTGGCTCGGCGCTGCTGGGCGGGGCGGTCGCGGCTGTGTTGTGGCAGTTGGCCGGAGTCGGCTTTACCGCCTTTATTGCCGGCTCCGCGCGCTATGCGGCCATCTATTCGAGTTTTGCCATCCTGGTCTTCTTTTTTATCTGGGTGTACGCCAGTTGGTTGATTATTCTGGTGGGGGCCGAAGTCGCCTGTTTTCACCAATATCCAGGCTCTTACCGGGCCGAACTGGACGGCAAGACCCCGCTGTCGCAGGAGCGACTCGCCCTGACCGCCCTGGTTGAAATTACGCGGCGCTATCTCGCCGAACAAACGCCGTGGTCGGTTGCCGCTCTTGCCAAAAATATGCGCGTTCAGCTCTCAGTGCTGGAGCCCCTGATTGAGACGCTGCTGGCAAAAGGCGTGCTCTTGCAGACCGTCGAGCCGGAGGGTATAGTCCCTGGCCGTCCGCCCGAGCAGATTGAGGTCGTGCGTGTGCTGGATATCCTGCGCACGCCTGGTGATGAGCCTGCTGCGGTTGCTGGCGGAGACGCCATCTCGGCTCTGCTCGACCGGCGGAACCGGGCCGTCACTCAGGCCCTTGACGGCATCACGCTCCGTTCCCTGGCGACCGACGACCCCTTGGAGCATGAACGGCCTTGACCGCTCTTTTCCCCCGTGTTTTCTGGTGCCTCATATGACAAAGCCGCGAGCGCAAGAGGGGGGCTGGGCTGTGTCCGGCATAGTCCTTTTTTGCTTCGTCTGGTTGCCGGGTTGGGGAGGGGAGGGCGTTTTTGCCCGCTCGCTCGACCGACTCGACCCGGAGCGTGCATGGCGGGTCGAGTCGGTCGTGCTTTCCGGCAACGAGCAGTTCGATGCCGGGACCCTGCTGGCTGAGATGCAAACCACAACCCGGCCCTGGTATATGCCGTGGAAAAAGAAGCCGCTCTTTGATCCCGTCACGTTTGAGCGGGATCTGGAACGGGTGCGACACTATTATGAAACCCAGGGCTATTACCAGGCTCAGGTGACGTATGAGCTGCACACCGATGACGCGACGGGGAGTATTTCCCTCACCGTGCGGATCAAAGAGAACGGGCCCATTACGGTCGGGGCGCTGAGTGTCGATATCAGAACAAAATCACCGACCGGCGTTGCGCTTCCCGAGCGCCTTCCGCTTGAGTCCGGTGACCTCTTTACCGAGGCGGCCTACGTTCGGACCGAGCAGGCGCTGCGTCAGGTTTTTCTTCAGCATGGTCATTCCTGGGTTGAAATCGAACGCAAGGCAGAAGTTGACCTGAATACCCGGCAGGCGCGGGTTGCCTACTCCATCTCGCCGGGACCGCCCACCATATTCGGGACGACCCGGATTGACGGCACCCGCGAGGTTGATCCACGGCTCGTGCGCAGAGAACTGACCTATGCGTCCGGCGAGCCGTTTTCTCTGGCCGCTATTGAGAAGGCGCGCCGGAATATTCTGAACCTGGACCTGTTTCACTCGGTGCATATGGAATTCCAGCAGGAGACCGGGAAGCCGCGCCAGGTCCCCATCCGCATACGGGTGGCCGAGAAAGAGCCCCGCAGCATCCGGCTGGGGGCCGGTTATAGCACGGACGAGGAATTTATCGGTCTGGCGGCCTGGCGGCACCGGAATTGGTTGGGCGGCGGTCGTCGCCTGTCAGTGGAACTGCGTCTGTCCGCCATCCAGCGCTCTATTGGAGCGACGTTCATTCAGCCCTACTTTCTGGCCCACGACACGCTGCTGCATATTGACACTCGGCAAGGACAGGAAGATGAAGATACCTATCTCCTCAATTATTCCCGTCTGCGCCCACGGATCGAGCGCCATTTCTCTCCGGCCTTCTCGGGCTATGTTGACTATCGGGTCGAATTTCTGAAATTCAACGCGGTCGGCAGTTCCACCATCCGGGCCCTGGAGGGCCTGCGTCGCGAGGGTGTATTGTCCGGCCCGACTCTCGGGCTGGTCTGGGACACGACTGAAGATCCCTTGAATCCGACCCGGGGCGAGCTGCTGTCCGTGGTTGCCAATCAAGCGGGAGCGGTCTGGGGTGGAGATTATACATTCTTCAGCCTGACGGCCGAGGCGAAGCGCTATCAGCGTCTCGGCTGGGGGGTGGTCCTCGCCACCCGCCTGAAAATGGGTCTGAGCGACTTTTTTGGCTCACCGCGCAACATCCCCCTGTCCGAGCGCTTTTATGCCGGCGGCGACGGGGGAGTGCGTGGCTATGGCCGGCGTAAACTCGGTGCCCTGAACGCTGCCGACGACCCGCTCGGAGGACTGAGTGTCATCGAAGGGTCGGTCGAACTGCGTCGGTCGTTATGGCGTGAACTGGCCGGAGCGGTCTTTCTCGATTTTGGTCAGCTCTCGCTTGAGAGCTATGATGTTCCGGTTGACAGTCTTCAATTTGCGCCCGGCTTTGGGCTGAGTTATGCCACGCGCATCGGACCGCTGCGGTTCGACATCGGTTTTCCCATCGATCCCGCGGACGACGATGAGCCGTGGCGGGTGCATTTCGGTATCGGACAATCATTTTGAGGGAGGGAGAACGGGTGCGGTATGTGTGGCGGATGCTGCTGATTGTCGGTGGCTTTGGTGCTCTGCTCGTTGTTGGGACGCTCCTTTTCCTGCGGACGGCTCAGTTTCAGGAACTCCTGCGCAGCCGGATCGTCTCGACCCTGAACACCGCGTTGCCCGGAGAGATCAGCCTGGGCGGTTTGGAAGGGTCGGTGTGGCGGGGCCTTCAACTCACTGATGTGGTTGTTCGTTACGAAGAAGAGGAGGTCGTTCGTATTCCTCGGGTGACCGTTGGGTATACGCTCCGTCCGCTGCTCAACGGGCAGGTAAGCCTGACGCAGGTTGACGTGTATGAGCCTGTCGTCCGACTGGTTCAGGATGAGGAGGGCAATTGGAATCTGGTTCAGGCTTTTGTTCCGGACACAACACGAGAAACCGACTCTTCGCCGGGAGTGAGTATTGTCCTCGGCGCTGTCGCAATCCACAACGCGGCGGTCGAGATCGTGCCTGCCAGCCATTTTCCGTACCGTTTGCGCGATACGACCCTTGAGGCCCGGGCGAGACTGGAGGGCGATCAGTTGCAGGTTGTGTGTGACAGATTTGCGACCGGCATTACTGCGGCTCCGGTTCCGCCGCTATACCTTGTCGCTTCGGCAGCGGTACGCGGAAACCTGGAGAACCTCTCCATTGACATCTCTCGTATTGATATCACCTCAGCGCAGTCACGGATGCGGTTTACCGGCCAGGTCGCAGACCTGAACACTTTGAGACTGGACGGAACACTTGCCATTCAAAAGCTGGCCGCGGCTGACCTGGCTGCGATTGTTCCCGGCTGGCCGATCCAGGACGCGTTGTCCGGAGAGGTCCGCGTTACGGGTACACCTGCTGACCTGCACACTGACATCAGGCTGGCGGTCGCAGACGCAGAACTCAGGGGACAGGCGTGGACAGACTTGAGTCAGAACGAACCCATATACACCGGCTCGGTCGCTTTCTCGCATTTTGACCTGACAAGGCTGCGGGGTGACGAAGCACTGGGCGGGGTCTTTGAGGGCAGCCTGGAATGGGCGGGACAGGGGGCCGATATGGCCGGTCTGACGGGCAACGCTGTCGTCCGGGGCCAGGCGCTGCGCGTTGGAGAGTGGCAGGTCGGCGCGGTGGGCCTGACCGGGAGTGTGAAACAGCAAGTGGGCGAGATCGCCGGGACAATTGCCGCGAAATCGGGTCGGGCAAACTGGAACGCCGAAATCCAGCTTGCGGACGAGCTGGCGTATACATTCACCCTGGCGGTCGAGCATCTTGACTTGCAAAAAATGGTTCCTGGTGAGGAACGGGTCCTGGGGCACAAGACCGATACATCCCCGGTCATGACGAGCGACCTCAATCTGTCCGGTACGGTACAGGGCAGAGGGATGGACCCGTCCAGCATGGATGCCCGGGCCTTGTTCACGCTCGCGCCTTCGAGCCTTGGCCCAATATCCATACGCAGCGGGCGTTTTGACGCCTCGGTGGCTGATGGGAGGGTGGATATTGTTGATATGCATCTCACGGCCCAAGATGCCAGCCTGGCGGTGCGGGGGGAACTGGGGACGACGTTAACAGAGAGGGGGAAACTGTCGTACCGGCTCAACGTTTCCGACCTTGCCCCGTGGCTGGCTCTGGCCGGCCAAAAGGGAACGGGTCAGCTCACGCTGGCGGGTGAAGCTGAGGGCAGTCTGGCCAAACTGACCGTCTCCGGGTCCGGGCAGACTCGCGCTGTTGCGCTGCAAGGGGGTGCGCTTGACCGGGGAACGATCGAGTATGATCTGACTGGGGGCGAACTGTGGCCGACAGGAAGCATACGGGCGGAATTCGCCGGACTGCATGCCGGGGTTGGGCTGCAATCGCTTTCTGCCGACTTGGAGTTGACGCACGAAGAAACTCCGGGCGGGCGGCTGACGGTTCACGCTACGGATAGCGCGTCTCGGAAGCAGTATCTGGACACGCGGATTGTCCGGCAGCCCGACCGGTTCGGCGTGTACGTGAATGCGCTTGCGCTGGCACTGCCCGGCGGCGTCTGGGAATTGAGAGAGCCTGCCACGGTGACACAACAGGCCGGGGCAATAGCGGTCGAGGCCCTGCAACTGAGAAACGGAGACCAATCCGTTTCCTTGGACGGACGCGTCTCAACACACGGCGCACAGGATTTTCAGGTGCGGGTCGAGGATTTTGCCATAGCCGAACTACATCGGCTCATACCGGATATGCCCGCCGTTACCGGTGCGCTGTCTACGCATATTCGGCTCTCCGGGACTGCCGAGACACCGATCATCCAGGGCAGCCTCACTATTGATCCATTCCAGATCATCGAACAGCCATATAAAGGGCTGTCGTCCTCGTTTGTCTATCAGGACAAACAGGCCAGACTCGATCTGACCTTTGCGCAGGACGAGCAGCATTCCTTGCAGGTCGGCGGGACACTGCCGCTTGCCCTGCACTGGCACGAAGGGCTCACAACCGGAATCCTGGGAGACCTCGACGCCTGGGCGCGCTCCAGCGGATTAAGCCTGACTTTCCTGAACGCCCTGAGTGGGAAAGGAGTCGGCGATATTGCCGGGGAACTGCACGTTGATATGAGCGTGCAAGGACCGCTCGCCGACCCGCTCCCGCACGGGACGGTCGCGCTCCGCAACGGTCGGGTGACGGTCGCTCCCCTTGGCACGACCATCTCTGATGTGACACTTGCGCTGGTCGCTCACCCCGAGACGATTCGCGTTGAGGAAATCTCTGCGGTCTCCGGAAAAGGCAGGATCACGGGGCAGGGAGCAATCAGCCTGCGTCATTACGCGCCGCAGGGCATAGATGTGACCCTGGCCGCTCATCAATGGCCGGCTATTCATACCAAGCAATATCGGGCTGAAGTCGATGCGGCTGTCAAAATATTCGGAGCCCTGACCGCACCGCACCTGAGCGGAACGGTGGAAGTCCTGCGGGCCACTCTTCGCCCGGACCTGAACTTTCTCGATAGCAGACCGGTCAATCGGGATGAAACCATTCTTATTATTCCGGTCGGTGAGACCGCTCACTCTCTGGCCGAGCACGCCGCACTCAGAGAACAAAGGGCCGAGGGCAGGGCCGCCCGTGATGCGACAATAGACCTGACTGTCCGGGTCCACCGGGATACCCGGATCACACACGCGAACGCCGCGGTTGACTTGAGCGGCGAGGTCACGGTGACGAAAGAACACGGGGCGGAGCCCCGCCTGGTCGGGGATATCGCAGTGGTTCGAGGCTGGGCGGGGTTTCAGGGCCGGCGTTTCTCCCTGGACGGGGGCAAAGTCCAGTTTACCGGGGGGAGAAAGATTAACCCGAGCCTGGACATTGTGGCGCAGTACCAGGCACCTGACCATGTCGTTGAAGCCGTGGTCCGGGGAACCGCGGACGAACCCACCCTTGTCTTACGCAGCCAGCCGGAGTTGGAACACGCCGATATCCTGGCCGTCCTCCTGTTTGGGAAACCGGCCAGCGCGCTCGATCAAGGCGAAAAGCTTGACCTTGAGAAACAGGCGCTGGCTATTACGAGTGGCTACGCCGCTACCAGGATTGGCGAGTCAGTCTCCCAAGCGCTTGGGTTGGAGCGGCTTGGGGCCGGGCTCAAGCTCTCGAACCTGGATATCGCCGGCGGGACGGTCGGCTTTGGTTTCTCTTTGCCCAAGGGGCTACAGGTATCCGTCGCTCAGGATCTGACGAAGAAAGGCGAGCGGAAAGTCTCCCTGGAATATCAGCTCGGCCCGCACTGGCAGATCGATACGTCCTCCAGTTCGGGGGGGGCCAGCGAAGCCCATATTTTGTGGCAGAAGAAGTATTGATGGGCTTGGCGTTTCCCTCTCCTCACGTTTTGCGCTGATGTCCGGCTGAAGTCCGCTCGCGTTTGTATCCCTCCGGGGTGTGCGGTATCATAGAAGAGGCGCGTGGAGCGCACCGGCCATGCAGACGATGGAGGCCGGTGGGGGAGGGGGATGCAGTGGAAACTCAGGGTCATCACCGATGTGGCAGTCTCAACCTCAATGTGAGAGGACTCGGACAGTCCGCGACCTTAGCGATCAATGAGCGGAGTAACGCACTCCGTCGCGAAGGGCACCGCGTCTATAAACTCGGGCTGGGCCAGTCGCCCTTTCCCATTCCGTCCGAAGTGGTGAACGCGCTCAGGCTGCACGCCCACGAGGACGACTACCTGCCGGTCGCCGGTCTGCCCGCCCTGCGGGAAGCAGTGGCGGAGTTTCACCGGCAGAAGGACCGTGTGCAGGCCCGCCCCGAGGATGTCCTGGTCGGGCCCGGTTCAAAAGAACTGCTGTTCCTCTTGCAGCTTACTTTTTATGGCGAATTGCTCGTGCCGTCTCCGGCCTGGGTGTCCTATATCCCGCAGGCGCGCATCATTGGGCGCACCGTCAGTCTCATCCCGACCACATTCGAAGAGAACTGGCGCGTCGCCCCTCAGCGCCTGGAGTCCATCTGCAAAGCCGACCCGGACCGGCCGCGTATTCTCGTATTAAATTATCCTGGGAATCCCGAGGGAGGCAGCTATACGGCGCACGAACTCGAGGAGTTGGCCGCGGTCGCACGACGGTTTGGGGTGATTCTGCTGTCTGATGAAATTTATGGTCAACTGCATCACCAGGGCGCGCACGTGTCGGTTGCCCGCTTCTATCCGGAAGGAACCATTATCAGTTCCGGTCTGTCCAAATGGTGTGGGGCCGGTGGGTGGCGGCTGGGGACGTTTACCTTTCCGCCCGACTTGCACTGGCTGATGGAAGCCATGGCTGCCGTGGCCAGCGAGACCTATACCTCGGTCAGTACCCCGATTCAGTATGCGGCCATCCGGGCGTTCCAGGATGGCATTACGATCGAACGCTATCTCTCGCACGTCCGGCGTATTCTGTCGGCCCTGGGCCAACGCTGCGCGCAGATTCTGCAGGCCGCCGGCGTCCGGGTGCATGCGCCGGTGGGTGCCTTTTATCTCTTTCCGGATTTCTCGCCTTTTGCCGAGCGGCTGGCACGGCGTGGCATCACGAGTAGTGACTCTTTGTGTGAAGCCCTCCTGCGCGATGCGGGGGTCGCCGTCCTGCCCGGATCGGCCTTTCAGCGGCCACGGGAGGAACTCACCGCCCGGATTGCCTATGTCGGCTTCGACGGTGTGAAAGCGCTCACTGCAAGTGAGGCGATTCCGCTCGACCACGACCTTCCGGCTGATTTTATCGAGCGCTGGTGTGGCGATATGCTCGAAGCGGTACAGCGGGTGACGGGGTGGGCGGCGGAAACGAAGTCGCCCAAAGTCGTGGACCTGATGGATCGAAAAGAGAGAGCCGTCGGGTAAACCCGGCCAACAAGACCCCCCCACAGAACAACGGTAGGGGCAACCCCCTGTGGTTGCCCGCCCCCGCTACGCCTTGACACTCCACAAATCGGCCTTACCTTTTTTGCAGTCAAGAGTCACAGCCAGTTAAAGAACCCGAACGGCTGGAGGAAGGAGGGCAGCGTGGATCTCAATCGCTTGACCGAAAAATCGCAGGAAGCTCTGCGCCAGGCCCAGGCGCTGGCAACCCAACGGAATCACCAGGGGGTCGATGTTGAACACGTGTTGGCCGCCTTAACGGGCTCTCCCGACGGCATCGTCCCGGCGCTTATCTCCCAGGCCGGCGTGTCCCTCAATGCGCTGAGCGCCGAGCTTGAAAAGGTGCTCGGTCGCGTTCCGCAGGTGTCCGGCCCGGCCGGTGGTCCGGACCATGTTTATGTCACCCAGCGCTTGTCACGGCTGCTCACCAGCGCTGAAGAGGAAGCCAAGGAACTCAAAGACGACTATGTGAGCGTCGAGCATATGCTGCTGGCCATGCTGGAAGACGAGGGCGCAACGGGCCGTCTGCTGCGCGACCTTGGCCTCAGCCGAGAGCGCCTGCTCACCGCGCTCCGGAAAGTCCGTGGCCACCAACGGGTGACCAATCAGAATCCGGAGGGCACCTATCAGGCCCTGGAACGCTATGGCCGAGACCTGACGCAGGCGGCAAGTCTGGGCAAGCTTGATCCGGTCATTGGCCGGGATGATGAAATTCGCCGGATCGTGCAGGTGCTCTCTCGCCGGACAAAAAACAATCCGGTGCTGATCGGTGATCCGGGAGTCGGCAAAACCGCCATTGTGGAAGGGCTGGCGCAGCGTATTGTCAGCGGCGATGTGCCGGAAAGTCTGAAGAATCGCCGGGTCATCGTCCTGGATATGGGCGCACTGATTGCCGGGGCAAAATTTCGAGGGGAGTTCGAAGAGCGGCTCAAGGCCGTGCTCAAGGAAGTCCAGGAATCTGAGGGCGAGGTGGTGTTGTTTATTGACGAGTTGCATACGGTGGTGGGGGCCGGCGCGTCGGAGGGTGCCATGGACGCCTCCAATCTGCTGAAACCGATGCTGGCCCGCGGCGAGTTGCACTGCATCGGGGCGACGACGCTGGACGAGTATCGCCAATATGTGGAAAAGGACCGGGCGCTGGAACGGCGCTTTCAGCCGGTCACGGTTGACCAGCCATCCGTGGAAGACACAATTTCCATTCTGCGTGGACTGCGGGAACGCTACGAAATCCACCACGGGGTCCGCATCAAGGACGCGGCGCTGGTGACCGCCGCGGTCTTGTCGCACCGCTACATCAGTGATCGCTTCCTGCCGGATAAGGCGATTGATCTGGTGGACGAGGCCGCAGCCCGGCTCCGCACCGAAATCGACTCCATGCCGACCGAACTGGACGAGGTGTCCAGGCGAGTGTTGCAGCTTGAAATTGAACGCGAGGCCCTGCGTAAGGAGACCGACCAGGCCTCGCGGGTACGGCTGGAGAAGCTGGAAAAGGAGTTGGCGGATTATCAGGCAGAGGCCGGAGCCCTCACCGCCCGGTGGGAGATGGAGAAGGACAGTATCGGCCAGTTGCGCAGCCTCAAGGAAGAAATCGAGCAGACCAGACGCGCTGTTGAAAAGGCCGAGCGCGACTACGACCTCAACCGGGTGGCTGAACTGAAATACGGGAAGTTGGCCCAGCTTGAGCGGGACCTGGCGGCTGGAGAAGCGAAGCTCCATAGCGAACAGGGTCCGGGTCGCCTGCTCAAGGAAGAGGTTGACGAAGACGATATTGCGGCCATTATCTCACGCTGGACGGGCATTCCCGTTTCAAAGCTGCTCGAAGGTGAACGGGAAAAACTATTGCATCTCGGTGAGTTGCTGCATCAACGGTTGATCGGTCAGCAGGAAGCCGTCCAGGCGGTGGCTGACGCGGTTATCCGAGCCCGCTCGGGACTCAAAGACCCGCACCGTCCGATTGGGTCGTTCATCTTTCCGGGGCCGACCGGGGTGGGAAAAACCGAACTGGCGCGTGCGCTGGCCGAGTTTTTGTTCGACGATGAGGCCAATATGGTCCGGCTCGATATGTCGGAATACATGGAGAAGCATACGGTCGCGCGTCTCATTGGTGCGCCTCCGGGGTATGTGGGCTATGACGAAGGCGGGCAACTGACCGAAGCGGTCCGGCGGAAACCCTACGCGGTCATCCTGTTTGACGAGATCGAAAAGGCTCACCCGGATGTCTTCAATGCCTTACTCCAGATTCTGGACGACGGGCGGCTGACCGATGGGCACGGACGGACGGTGGACTTTAAGAACACCGTTATCATCATGACCTCGAACGTCGGCAGCCAACTCATTCTGGGCTATCGAGGCGGTGATGACGCCGAGGCGTATGAGCATATGAAGAGAGAGGTGCTGGATGCCCTGCGGAACGAATTCCGGCCGGAATTTCTGAACCGGGTCGACGAGATCGTGGTATTCCACAGTCTGAACCGGGACCACCTCAAACAGATAGTCGAGATACAGCTTGAGCACTTGCGGGAGCGGCTGGCCGAACGGCAAATCACGCTCGAACTGACGGAAAGTGCTAAGGAATATTTCGCCCAAACCGGCTATGACCCGACCTATGGAGCCCGGCCGCTCAAACGCCTCCTCCAGAAGGAGATAGAGACAAATCTCGGCCGGAAAATTATCGCCGGCGAGGTGTCCGAGAACGCCCATGTGATCGTTGACCACGATCACCACGCCCTGACATTCACCACCGCGCCGGTCGCTGAGGTGGCGTAAAGTCTGCCCATTACGCTCACCGGGCGGCTGCATCTTCGGACCAAGGAGGGAGAAGGAATCTCCTTCCTCCTCCCATATTCAGAATAAAACCCCGTTCTTGTAACCGGTCTTTTTTATTTGACTTTTCGATTATTTCTTTCTACAGTCTCCCTCCGCTCTCCGAAAGGCAGAGCTGCCCTCTTTCCTCGGGCTCGCAATGTATGAAGCAGTGGAATTGGTATGAGGTGGTGTGAGTTGGCACGAAGCGGCGGAATTGGCATGAGGCGGTGTGAGTTGGAAAGAGGAGACTCCTCAGAGGAGGTATCTCTATGCTGAACGAAACCACTCCCCGTCTTGATATTGCAAACGGGTCCTCCGTTGCTGTCACGTCTGAACCCCCCGCGCCGCGCTTCAAGGTGTATAACGAGCGCCACCTCGACCAGATTCCGCAACTGCAACGATTATCTGATGAGCAACGGTTTAATATGCAGGTGGTGGCCAGTGTCTTGCCCTTTCGCATTAACCCGTACGTCATCGAGAACCTTATCGATTGGGATAATGTCCCCGATGATCCCATGTTCCAGTTGACTTTTCCGCAGCCCGGCATGTTGCTGCCGGAAGACTTTGAGCGCATGGCTGACTTGCTCGGGAAAGGGGCGGATCGCATTACAGTCAAGGCCGTTGCAGATGAGATCCGTATCCGGCTGAACCCGCATCCCGCCGGCCAACAGCAGATGAATGTCCCGCACATGGACGGCGAATCGCTGCCCGGCATGCAGCATAAGTATCGCGAGACCGTCCTCTTTTTTCCGAGCCAGGGCCAGACGTGTCATACGTATTGCACCTTCTGTTTCCGCTGGGCGCAGTTCGTGGGCATTCAGGAACTGCGTTTTAATTCAAACGACGCCGGTCAGCTTCACAGCTATCTGGCCTCACAGCCGCAGGTGAGCGATCTGCTCATGACCGGTGGAGATCCGATGGTCATGAAAACCCACCACTTGGCCGAATACCTGCGTCCCCTGCTCCAACCGGAGTTCGAGCACATCCAAACCATTCGGATCGGAACAAAGGCGCTGACCTACTGGCCCTTCCGCTTTACGAGTGATGCGGATGCCGACGATCTCATGCGGCTGTGCGAACAGCTCGTCGCCGCCGGTAAACACGTGGCGTTCATGGCGCACTATAATCACTGGAGAGAATTGGAGCAGCCGCAGGTCCGTGAAGCCATCCGGCGTCTGCGCTCGACCGGAGCGGTTATCCGCGGTCAGGGGCCGCTCCTGGCCCATATCAACGATGATGCCGCGGTGTGGACCCGGTTGTGGCGGACCCAGGTCCGTCTGGGCATCATCCCGTACTATATGTTCGTTGAGCGCGATACCGGGGCGCGGCACTATTTTGAGGTGCCGCTGGCCCGTGCCTGGGAGATTTATCGTGAGGCCATTTCCCAGGTCTCCGGTCTGGCGCGGACCGCCCGTGGCCCGTCCATGAGTGCGGGGCCGGGCAAGGTCGAGGTGCAGGGCATTACCGAAATAAACGGCGAAAAGGTCTTTGTCCTGCGCTTTATCCAGGGACGCAGTGCGGATTGGGTCCAGCGGCCGTTCTTTGCCAAGTTTGACCCCAACGCGACCTGGCTCGACCACCTCAAACCCGCCGGCGGAGAAGCCCAATTTTTCTTCGAGCCTGAGTACCGGGCCATACAGGCGCAGGCTTCAGCCGGGCACTGAGTCTGCGCCCGCGCCTTACTCGCGGGGCTTGAGCATCCGAATGCGCCGCACCGGTGGATGGCCGGGGGTGTCGTCAATAAAGGTGAGGTGCTCCGCCTCACAGGCGGGACAGATAATCAGCGTCCCGTATGTGTCGTGCTCAATCATGGGCGGCCAGTTGCCGTCCGCCGGCTCCCCATAGTTGCTCATCTGATAGAGTTCGTCGGCACACATCAGACAGTACTGGGCTTTTGCCATAGGCTGACTCCTTCTTCTTCGTCTTGACGCCCTGAGGGGGACGGGGTAGGTCTTCTCTTGTCCAGGAGCCACCGCCACCACAAGGAGACGGCATGTTCGAGTACACTATGGAGCACCTCTTTTTCTGTACCGCCACCCTGGAGATGCCGCCTGAAACCAGAGGGCCGGTGCCCAGCGGCGTCCGGGCCAATGTATACATCACGGGCGGGAAAGTCGAAGGTCCCAATGTGTTGGGGTCGGAGAAGCGTATCCGGAACGGGGTGAAGTGCGCTACGACGTGTATGCCGTACGCTAGGGGTATGGCGGACGGGAGTGGGTATGAGTAAATCGAACTGGAATTGGTGCGCCGTCCTCGTCGCCGGTCTGCTGCTGTGGGGTCGTCCCGTCGATGCCGCGGTTGAGGTTGGAAGTCCCGCGCCCGCGTTCTGTTTGCCCGCACAGGACGGTGAGACGCAGGACGGCCAGGAGGTCTGTCTCTCGGACTTCAGGGGAAAACGAAATGTTCTGCTGCTTTTTTATATTTTGGACTTTACTCCAGGCTGAACTCTTCAGTTGGCAAACGGGCAGGAAGCCCGGCAGGAGAAGCAACTCGACGCGGTGGTCCTGGGAATCAGTACGAATCACACGGCTTCCCAGCGCATATTCCGCGAACAACTGGCCCTCAGCTATCCGTTGTTGAGCGCGTTTGACGCCCCCGAGGTGGTTGAAAATTATGTGGGCTGGCTGGACCGGGAAAAGCGGCTCAGCCAGCGGGCCTATGTGCTGATTGATATGGACGGGATCGTGCGTTTTGTCCGCGTCATGCAGAGTCCCGGAGAGGTCCTTCCGGTGAGCGAACTGGAAGCTGAGCTGGCCAAGCTCACATCGGCCCGGTAACATGCGTCTGCTTGCGCTTTGAGAGCGGGGGATGAATAATGAGCGGCCAAGAGCGAGGACGGTACAAGGAGGCCCGATAATGCAGGCGCGAGTCCTCTGGTTTCCAGTCGTTATGGCCGGTGTCCTGACCGCCGGTCTGTGGGCTCTGCCTTATCTCGCCCAGGCGCAGAACACTCCGGCTGATACGGGTCAGCAGTCCCAGGAGGTTGGCGCCCCGCAAGTGCTGGAAATTCCTGTCCAGAGCAGCCTGACCCAACCGACCGCTCCGGTCGGAACCCCGGCGTCCGACCACCTGTCCGATTTCGGAGACGTGCACCCACACCAAGACTGGTCCTCTTCTGCAACGGCCGGTCAGTTCCCTGAGTGGTCCGACCCGTCTGTGGTCGAGTCCAAGCGCACCTATCTCGGCGTCCTCTATGCAACCGCCGAGGAAGGACCGGAGGGCGTCCTGGTATTAAGCGTGATTGAGGGCAGTCCGGCGCATCGTTCCGGTTTTGAGGGCGTGAATACGCCAACGCAGCACAACCGGAATGATTTAGTGAAGAAAGCCGCGATTATTGCGCTGGCCATGTCGCCGGCCGGTCCGTTCGTCATGCCCCTCGTTGCCGCTCACGATCATATCACGCGGGAGCGCCATCCTGTCGGTGATTTGATTGTCGCGGTCGAGAATACTCCGGTTCGGACCGCCCAGGACTTTACCGAAACCATGCAGCGTTACAGCCCCGGAGACCAGGTGGCCTTTTCCGTCCTGCGAAGGAACCAGCCCCGCCAAATTACGGTGACGCTCGAAGAAGAACCGTTGGGGCCGTAAATCCGTTCGTATAGGCTCCGTGGTTGACGCGATGCTACCGAAGCTCGCGCCGTGCCGGGGGTGTCGTTCAGGGGAGAGGGGGTTGACCTCGGACAACGCAGCAGGGGCGACGCAGGCGTCGCCCCTACGACTCCACCTGGGCCCGGAAGGCGTTGACGGTATTGTTCATGAGCATGGACACGGTGACCGGCCCGACGCCGCCCGGAACCGGCGTAATGAATGCGGCCCGTTCTCTGGCCGCGTCAAATTCCACATCGCCCACGAGGTGTGAGCCTACCTGATTGATGCCGACATCGATCACGGTTGCCCCAAGACGAATCCAATCGCCCTTGATCAGGGCGGGAGAGCCGACGGCCACAACGAGGACTTCTGCCCGACGGACATGGTCGGCCAACAGCCCCCGCTGAGCGGTCGCGATATGACAGATAGTCACGGTGGCCAGGCGGTCGACCAGCATCAGGCTGAGCGGCTTACCCACAAGTTCGCTGTGTCCGACAATAACCGCCTCTTTGCCTTCCATATCGAGCCCGGTTGCGTCCAACAGGCGCATGACGGCCAGAGCGGTACAGGAGCCAATGCGTATCTCTCCGGTGACAGCGGCCCCGACATTTTCCGGATGGGTGCCATCCACATCTTTCTGCGGGGCAATATGGTTGACCAGGACAGAGCGACGTAAATGTTCAGGCAGTGGGAGCTGAATGATCACGCCGGTGACTTCAGGGTCCTGATTCAACTGCTCCAAACGGCGCAGCACCTCGGCCTCTTGGGCATTGTCCGGGAGATGGTACCAGCGATACTCAATCCCCAGCCCGCGGGCAATCCGATTCATGGATCGAATATAGACTTCGATAGCCGGGTTCGAGCCGATATAAATGCTGACCAGAACAGGTCTGCGTCCGGTGCGCTGGATCAACTCCGAAATGTCCGCTCTCAGCTCCGCATAGACTGACTGGGCAATGAGTTTGCCTTTGACGATCTGGGCGCCCATGCCGGGACGGTATCATCTGACACGAACGGGCGGAAGCGGGCCGCCTAGCTCAGGCGCCGATTTCGTGATAGGCGAGGGGCGCGAAGGGTGGTGTATGAAGACATTTTTCGAGCGGTTCGTGGATGAGGTTGTCCGCAAGAGAGACGCGGGTGAAATCGACGAGGAAAAGGCGCGACAATGGATAGCCGAGGTCCAGCAACGGCTGGAGGAACACGCCGAACAGCACCCGAGTGCCCCCATTGTCCGAATGCCGGTGAAACACTAGACTCCGGAAGTGGTTGAAAGCATGCTGAAAAGAAAACCCACACGTGCGGTCCGGATTGGTAAAGTCCAGGTTGGGGCGGGTGCCCCCATCGTTGTGCAGAGTATGTGCGCGACCAAAACCACGGATATCGATGCTACCGTCGCTCAGGTGTATCAACTCGAAGAGGCCGGAGCTGGGGTTGTGCGTATTGCGGTGGACAACCCCAAAGAGGCCGCGGCCCTGAAGGAAATCCGCGCCCAAACCTCGGCGACCTTATCCGTTGATCTCCAGGAGAATTACAAGGTTGCCGACCAGGTGGCCCCCTTTGTTGACAAAATCCGTTATAATCCCGGCCATCTGCACCATATTGAAAAGCGCAAGACCATTCCGGAAAAGGTCGCCTGGCTGGTTGATGTTGCCCGAGACCATGATGTCGCCATCCGGGTTGGTGTCAACTGTGGCTCGGTGGCGCCGGCGTTCCTTGAACAATATCCCGGCGATCAGATGGAAGCCCTGGTCCAATCAACGCTGTATCACTGCCAGCTCATGGAAGACCTGCACTACGAGCGCTTCGTTGTGTCGCTCAAGGATTCCGACCCGGCCAAGGTCGTCGAAGCCAATACGCGGTTTTCCCAAGCGCGGCCGGACGTCCCCCTCCATCTGGGCGTGACCGAAGCCGGTTTGCCGCCGGACGGCGTGATCAAGAGCCGGATTGCTTTTGAAAAGCTGTTGGCCAACGGCGTGGGCGATACGATTCGCGTGTCCCTGACCTTGCCCAATGAGCGGAAACACGAGGAGGTCAACGCCGGCTTCACCATTCTCGACGATGCGCAAAACGGTCGTTTCATCTCGGTCCCCGACTTCGGAAAGGGCATGAACATCATATCCTGCCCAAGCTGCTCGCGGGTTGAGAATGAGAAATTCGTCGAGCTCGCCCAGGAGGTCAAGGCCATGTCCGCCTACGCCCAGCAGCATGATATTACGATTGCCGTCATGGGCTGCCGGGTCAACGGTCCCGGAGAAACCGATGATGCGGACCTGGGTCTGTGGTGTGGGCCGACAACGGTGAATCTCAAGAAGAAGAGTGTCAAGCTCGGCCACTTCGGCTACGACGTTGTCCTGGACCGTCTCAAAGACGAAATTGACCAGCTTATTGCCGAACGTCAGGCGGTGTAGCAGCGTCTACTCGGCGGCTTCGGTTGCTTCGCCTGCGGCCTGCATTTTTTGTTCCACGCGGGCACTGGCCCGGTCCAGGACCTGAGCCGCGCCCGGATTGGCGTCTTTGGCCCGCTGGAGCATCTGCAACGCATCCGCATAGCGTCCGACCTGCTCATAGGCAAAGGCCAGGTTCGACAGATAATTGAAATCGTCCGGCTTCACCTGCACGGCCGCTTCGAGTGGGTCCAGCGCTTCTTCGTATTGCTCCAATTTCAGTAAGGTCACCCCGAGCAACTCCTGAACAAACGGATTGTCCGGTCGCAGTCGGGCGGCTAGCTGCGCTTTGGGGAGGAGGGCGTTCGGGTTCGAGGAGTTGAGCAATTCCGCATAGCGGGCGCCCAGCAGGTCCAGAAACTCCAGCGTGCTGATCTCGCGGTAATAGTCGATATCCTTATCTTCCGGGGTCAGGCGAGCGGCTCGGTCAACCTCGCTGAGGGCCGCATACGAACGTTCGAGCGGATCATCCGTGCCCACCGCTTTGGAGCGCATGAAGAGGGCCCGGGCGAGCATGGTGGTCGGTTCGACACCATACTGCTCGGCCAACCGGTCCGGATGAATATGGGGCAGGAGTCGCGCCAGGATAAAGGGCATCGTGCCGGCAATGCCCAGCCGGTTGAGTTCGGCAAACTCGACTGAGGTATGGTCGTCGGTCAGGAGCGGATAGTCATCGCTGACCAGGGCATCGATGCGCGGCCCATCAAAAATAATATACTTGAGCATATCCTGCCCGCGGGTGATGCCGATCTCTTCCAGGTCGGCGCGGACCTCCGCGCTGAGCTGACTGAGACGTTGGTCCAGAACAGTGGGAGACAGGGCAAGGGGCTGTTTGGCTCCAACCAGCAGAGTGTAACGACTCGTGAACAGAAGGAGAGTCTCTTCGCGGAACACGCGCCGGAACGTGTATAACACCGACAAATAATCGGTCGGTGCCATATTGTGTAATGGCAGCCATTGGACGTAGACGCCGGTGTCGTTCAGTTTGTCATACACCTGTTGGTAATATTCCAGCGTATACAGCATCCAGGACTCGGCTGCGGCCGGGTGGGTTGCGTCAGCGGTAATCGCGTCATAGCGCTGGGGCGACACCTTCAGATAATTCCGCCCGTCATCGGCAATCAGCGTCCAGTTTGTGCGTTCTGCGACATTGCCGTTTTCGACTCCGAAAAAATGCATGGCCGCCTGGACATCGGGAACAATGTCTACCGCTTCGACGGTCACATCATGTTTGGTCACCGCCCCTAAGGTCACCCCTCCGCCGACCGCGTTGACCAGAACCTGTTTGGGGTCGGGCTGGAGCAGCAGGGGCAGGTGGCCCAGCAGCTTGAAGGTAGCGACGGCGTCCCGATGGGTGGGCACCTCCTCGATGCAGTTGATAAAAAGTTCCTTGATCTCACCGACCTGGAAAACGGCCAGTGTGCCGGCCACGCCCTCACGATAGAACAGCAGTTCCCCTTCGATATTCTCAAAGCGGTCGTACCATTTCATGAGCGTCAGCTCTTTGGGAACGAGCACGGCGACCACCAGGGCCGCTGCTGCGAGGAGGCCGCCCCAGGCGAGCCGGAGCGCACCATAGGGACGGGTCATCAGTAGCAAGAGGAGGCCGGTGCAGACTGACAGTAAAGCCAGGAAGACCATGCCCTGACTCAGACCCAGCAGCGGAATCAGGACCAGTCCGCCGCTGAGCGCGCCGCTCAGGCTGCCGAAGGTATTGGCGGCAAAGACAAGGCCGGCAGCGCGGTGTGGGGAGTGCCTGGTCTGGTCGCGAAAGAGATCAACCAGGAGAGGGACGACAAAGCCCGAAGCGATGGAGGGAATAAGGGTGACGACCGCGGCTGCGGCAAAACGGACCAGACCCAGGGCGAGCCAATGATTGCCGCCGACCTGACGACTGAGGTCCAGGGTGACATCGTGGAGCTGGTTGAATATCCCTAACGAAACAAGAATGGCGGCGGCTCCAATGGCTTGAACGAGCAGAAACACCAGCGCCTTGGTCGGCTGGCTTGCCCGCGACGGCCCGCAGGCGGCATACAGCCACGCTCCCAGAGCCAGTCCCAGCAGGATGCCGGCCAGCACGACCGAGAAGGAATAGGTGTTGTTCGACACCACGCAGATCAGGGTGCGCACCCAGATGATTTGCAGCGCGAGACCCGTAAAGCCGGTGATAAACGGAAAAAAGAGCAACCTGACGGGGAGTGAGGATGTCTGTCCCGTATACGCGGGCTGTTCGGCAGGCCGGTCCGATTGTTTGACGGGCCGCCGGGGTTGGATCAGGGCGACCAGACAGATTGCCGCATTGATCGCGGTTGCGATCAGCGTGGTCTGAAACACGCCATAGGTCCGAATGAAAAAGACCCCGGCAAAAAACGCTCCGAGCACGGAACCGGTGGTGTTGATCGCATACAGGAGCCCGACCCGGCGTCCGGTGCGGCCCTCCTGAGCGAGCTGCCGGGCCAGGGTGGGCAGGGTGAGTCCCATCAGCGTTGCGGGCAGCGCCAGGGCGAGCAGGGCAAGCACGATTTGCAGCGCAAAGCTGCCGCCGGACGCAACATAGGCCATATCGATAATTTTCAGCACAAAGGGAAAAATCAGGGCGAAAACGCCGATCAATCCTTCTGCCAGACCATACACGACAAAGGGATGATAGCGGGACAGGCGGCGGCTCTGGCCGGCCATATAACCCAGGGCAAGCCCCAGCATGAAGGCGGCAGTGACCACGGTGACGGCATAGGTCGACAGCCCGAACACAACGTGCAGCAGGCGTTCCCAGACCACTTCGTACAGCAGGGCGGTAAAACCGGATAAAAAGAAGAGGACAAGAATCATATCAGCCTTTATAGGGCCCTTTTACCGGGCATTGTGAAAAATAATGCCCAGGGTATAGCGCTGCCCGGAGGTGACGGTGCTGACGCCGTGCCGGACGGTCAGCCGATAATAGCCCCGTGTACCGCGTACCGGACGATAGCGCGTGGTGAAGATGATACCTTCGCCTTGCCGCAGGGTGAGCGCAATACCGCGTGACTGGGCTCTGGGGCGTTGTTCAACCAGCAGAAATTCTCCACCCGTGTAGTCAGTCTGTGGACAGCTCAGACAGAACGTCATTTGCAAGGGAAAGGCGATTGGCCCATACAAGTCCTGATGTAAACAGTTATAGCCGTCCTGTTCGTAATACAGGAGCAGGGGGGTGGGTTTGACCTGGCCTTGTTCCCGGCAGAGGCTGAGGAAACGCGCCAGCGTTGGAGGAAAGGTCTCGGGCTGTTTGAGGGCGGCCATCCAGCGATTCGCAATCCGGGCCAGGGGAGGGTAGGCCTGCGTTCTGAGATGGGTGACGAGCCGCGGCAGCGGGTCCGCAAAGTACTGGTACTCGCCGATGCCAAATCGATGTTGAGCCATATGCACCCGCTTGCGGAATCGTGCAGTCTTCGCATACAGACGAACGAGTGTCGCGCATTCCTTGGACGTGAGAACCTGAGGCGTTACGGCATAACCCTGCGTCCACAGCGACTCTTCGATGGCCTGCCAGCCGAGCTGAGATATACGCGTGTGACTCGTCATCGGCTTCTACCTCGGTGCCCAATCCGGCAGGCTGTCCAGCTCGATCCCGAACGCCGGGACCCCGATCACATATAAAAGTCCGGTCAGGATAAGGATACTCAGGATATTGAGGCCGAAACCGGCCCCGAACATTTGCGGCAGGGTGACATGGCCACTGGCAAAAATAATGGCGTTCGGGGCGGTGGCGGTTGGCAGCATAAAGGCAAAGGAGGCCGCAAAGGTGGCGGGGATCATGAGCAACAGCGGGTCAACCTCCAGCCCGGTCGCGGTGGCGGCGAGTACGGGCATGACCAGGGTGGTCGTGGCCGTATTGCTGGTAAACTCGGTCAGCCAGACCATGAGGGCACAGACGGAGAAGATGGCGACAAAGGGGGAAACATCCCGAAGAAAAGACAGTTGGGAGCCGGCCCAGTTCGCCAGGCCGGAATGTCCAACGCCCTCGGCCAGGGCGAGGCTGCCGCCGAGCAGGACCAGAATCCCCCACGGAATTTTGACGGTGTCATCCCAGGTCAGCAGGAACTCGCCCTTTTTTTGTCCGGACGGAACAAGAAACAGCAGGATGGCGGCCAATATGGCGACGGTCGAATCCTGGATGTGGTGCGGGTGGGGAAACAGACCGGCCCAGCCGGGCAGGGACAGCGCCCCGAAATCAATATCCTTCCTGAAAACCCAGAGCAGCGCAGTGGTCAGCGATAACAGCAACACCCGCCGTTCTCCACCGCGTATGGGACCGAGGTCCGTGAGCTGTTGGGCTAAAAAGGCCTGGTTGTCCTGCCAGCCCGCGCTCGGTACCCGGAAATAGATATAGACCAGATAAAACCAGACGCTGACCACCATGAGAGCCGCGGTCGGCACGCCAAACAGCATCCATTGGAAGAAGCCGATATCCGGCGCGTCCGGAAAGAGCCTGGTAAACGCGCCCATAAACACGACGTTGGGCGGAGTGCCGACAGGAGTGCTCACCCCGCCGATCGAGGCGCTGTAGGCCAGGCCGAGCATCAGGGCAATGCCGAACCCCTGGGTGGTGTCGTAGCCCTGGCTTGCGGCATGATGCAGGACCGCCAGGGCGATAGGCAGCATGATAATGGTTGAGGCGGTATTGGACACCCACATGGAGAGCAGGGCGGTCGTACTGAGAAAGCCGAGAATGAGCAACTGGGGCGAGCGGCCTATGCTGGACAGGATCAGCAACGCGACCCGGCGGTGGAGCTGCCATTTCTCCATGGCGATGGCCAGAAAAAAGGCGCCGAAGAATAAAAAGACGATGTGATCGGCATACGCGGTTGAGACTTCATGCGCGCTTAAAATATCGAGCAGCGGAAACAGGACGAGCGGGATGAGACCCGTGACGGTAATATGGGTGGCCTCGGTGATCCACCACGTCCCCATGAGGGCGACCACCCCCGCGGTGTGCCAGGCGACCAGGCTCATATCGGCCGGTGGGCCGGTCAAGAGAAACAGCAGGAGCACTCCTATGCCGACACAGAGGCCGATCGCTTGGCGTCGGCTATAGGCTGGTGGCGCCTCTGGTGCGGGAGTGTCTGTTGCCGTTGTCTGAGTCATATGAAAAGTTCTGCACAGGACAGGAGGACATATGAAAATTACCCGTTTCGTAGCAACCGCGACCGGCGGGTCGCAGTTCGAGGAGATTGATATCCCGATCACGAACGAGCGACAAGATGCCGAAGGGCACACCCTGCTCTTATCCAATACCTATACCTCGCCGGGGGTGTGTTTTGTTGACCTGCCCGAGGGGCTGGATCAGGATTGGCATCAGGCGCCAACGCGCCAAATCGTTGTGGTCCTGTCCGGGACGCTGGAGGTCACCACCACGGATAATCAGGTCCGGCAGTGGGGCACCGGCGAAGCGTTTATCGCCGCCGATGTCACCGGTCAGGGCCATAAAACGCGTACAATCGGGGGACCGGCGCGGGTGATGTTTGCGCCGCTGCCCGAGAACTTTTCCATGGAGAACTGGTCGGCGGGTTAAGTCGGAGTGGGGTGGGCTCCCACTGGTAGCCGTTCCAAACCCACCCCGGCCCTTCGGGCCACCCCTCCCGAGAGGGGAGCTTCTCATATCCCCTCCCTGGAGGGGTGCCGCGTTAGCGGCGGGGCGGGCTCCCCCCTCCCCAGCGGTAAGAGCCGGTCCAGGTTTATAGCCAGTGACCATCATCCACACCTCCGAAAGCCGGCTGATCCCCTGCTCCAGAGCCCGCGTGTACGAGGCTGTCCTCGCCTTTGAAGATTATCCGTTGTGGTGGCCCGGGAAGTTTCATCCCCGGTTCCAGTCCTCTCAATTACCGGACCGGGGCCACGAACGGATCGGTGACCGCCTCGCGTTTACCCCCGTCCCCGGCATATGGACGGGCTGGGAAATTACCGCCGTGACCCCTGGGGAGCAGATTCGGGTCGCCTATTTTCAGGGCTTCCACACCGGGTGGGGGGTATGGAGGTTTGCCACGCAACAGGAATATACCCTGCTCTCCTTTGAGATGCGGATCGTGCCCAAGAATCCGTTCTACGGTCTGGTGTACAGACTGGCCGGGGTTCACCACAGGCATGCCGCCCATATGCAGGAATTGTTCAGTGGTCTGGAAGGCTATCTGCAAGAAAGAATGGGAACGGCAGGGACGAGGTAGGGGCGACCAGTTCGCCGCCCCTCTGGAGTGGGTAGTTACGCCTTGGCGCTCGGTCGTGCGGAAACGTCCGCGTGCCAGCGCTTGGTGTTGGTGTTGGCCTCGGGAATGCCCATCTTGGCGAAACTGGCAAAATCGACCACGCACAGCGCGGTGATATCGGCAACGGTGTACCGCTCCCCGGCAATATAGGTGCTCTGGCTGAGGCGTTGTTCCAGCCGCTCATAAAAGCGCTCGACGCCGGCCTTCCCCCGCACGGCCAGTTCGGGAATGGCCTGGACGTTCTCCAGACCGGGCAAGCCCCGGTTCTTAAAGGGGTCGAACGAGTTGCGAAACATCTCGCCCGTAGGATTGAGGCCGTCGAATTCCATGTGGCGTTGCCACGACTCGATCTGGGCCTTCTCCAGGGCGTCCCGGCCCATGAGGTTGGGCTCCGGCTGCGTCTCTTCAATATAGCGACAAATCGCGATGGTCTCGTCGATGCGGTTCCCGTCGTCGAGTTCGAGCGTGGGCAGCAGGCCGCGCGGATTCACCGCCAGGTATTCCGGCTTGAGATTTTCCCCTTCGATAATACTGACCTCGGTCTTGGGAATATCGACCCCTTTTTCTGCCAGAAAGACACGCACCCGACGGGGGTTGGGGGCCATTTGACAATCGTAGAGTTTCATACGGTTCTCCTTTCCTGTGATGTGAAGACTGTGATGTGAAGACTGTGATGTGAAGACTGTGATGTGAAGACTGTGATGTGAAGACTGTGATGTGAAGACTGTGATGTGAAGACTGGAAAGAACAATAGCCATCCCAAGCGAGGATGCAAGCCCGGTAGGGCCGGACGCGACATCAGGTGGTCCTTTAGACGGGCGCGCTGACGGGCTACAGTAGGAAAAAGTTGAACTGTCCGAACCTGCACGGAGGGGGAGCAGATGCAAAAAAGACTCTGGCGTCTACTTGTGAGCGTGACCCTGATGATGGGGGCAGTGCCGTCTGGCCGGGCGGACGTCAGTCCCGGTGACACCATTACCGCGGCCAATATGGCCCAGGCCGCCGAACTGCTCACACCGTCCACTCGCTGGATGTTGGAGCAGGGCATGACGATGGGGATTGGAGAGCCACGTCCCTACACCTGGCCCCGAGCGTATCAGGACGCAACGGAACGCTACGCGGGACAGGTTGTCATCTCTGCCGATGGACGAGAAATCGCGAACTATATTGCCGGAGCGCCGTTTCCCGTCATTGCCGCCCAGGACCACCTGGCGGGATACAAGATCATGTGGAATCATGCCCAGCCGCCCTATAGCATCGATAATATCGGGGCGAGCTATGTCGCCCATCTCGTCAACAGCCAGGGCAATGTGGACCAGTCATTCGATAATTCGTGGCGTCGGGTGATGTGGACGGGGCGCTTGTACACGGACCCGAAGCCCATCATCCCGCATAATCCTGCGGTGCGGCATAGTCATATGTGGGGGCCGTTGGTGTTGCCCAATCGCTACAAGGGGCTGGCCGTGCTCGAATTTCGCTATATCCCGGCGAGTGCGGCAGACGATACCTATGTCTACTCGCCACAACTCCGTCGGGTGCGGCGGATCAGTGTGGCGGACCGCAGCGCCAGTATTTGGGGCTCGGATTATGATCTCGACTCGTTTTATGGTTTCAATGCGAAAATCGGAAGCTGGGATTTCCGACTCCTGGCGGAAAAAGATATTCTCGGGGTGCTGCACAGCGGCCGCTATGGGGACCCGGCCGAGTGGTGTGGCCAACGGGATACAGGCCAGGGCCTCCGGGCAGCGCTGCCGTGTGTGACCTGGGAAAAACGGCGGGTATGGGTCGTGGAGGCCAGGCCGCTCAACTCTCCCAGAAAGTACGCTTATTCAAAGCGGGTGCTCTACGTTGACCAGGAGACCTTCGGCGTCGGGATCGCCGAGATGTACGACACGACTGGGGAACTTCAAAAGGGGCTCGTCCACTGTGCCTTTGTGACAAAAAAACCGCATGCCGGCTACCCGTCCAATCCGCTCTCCGGGGCGCGCTATAACTACCAGGAAGAACAACTGTTTGTCCCCAACTTCGTGATGGTTGATTTTCAGAAAATGCTGGCCACGGTGGGCGAAATCCCCTCGACCGAACAACCCCCGTCAGAATGGGAAGGGGAGCCCTATTTCAACGAAGCCGGAGTCAGAGGAGCGGACCCGGATTCGCATACGACCAACGCTCTGATGGAAATGGGGCGCTAGAGAACTCTGGCGGGTTGCTTTCCTACTGGACCTGCCTGATTGAGGTGCGTAGAAAAACGAACCCGACCACGACGACCATGGCGCTACTCATAACGATACAGGTCGTCAGGGGACCGATAGCGTCGACCAGGACCCCGGATAAGGGAGCGCCGAGTATGCCGGCGGCTCCCATAAAACCGATGGTATAGACCGACAGCACGCGGGCGCGATTGGCGACGCTGGCCTGCTCCTGATACACGGTCCGGCCGGCATTGATGAAGAGGGCCGCACTCACCCCCCAGGCGCACACGGTCAGCATGGTGCCCCAAAAGGGCAAGCCGAACGAAACCATAAAGAGGCAGCCCGCGCCGAAGAGAAGAGACGCGATTTGGGCTTCGCCCTTATGCCGAATCCCGCCCGCCCAGAGCATGCCCAGGGAGCCAAGAATTGTTCCCAGCGGAAAGGTCATATTGAGATAGGCCAGTTTGTCCACCCCGCCGTGGTAAAAGTCACGGACTAAAAGGGGCAGGACCACCAGGAAGGGGCCAATAAAGAAAATACCGACCGCGACCGCGAGTAGCAGCGTCGCCGAGAGGGCCGGAGACTGTCGGACCTCTCGTACCCCTTCGATCACGTCCGAGAGATGGAGACTGCCCTGTGACCGGCGTTTCTTCGGGCTGGACAGCTTCCGTAACGGAAGAATACCGGCCAGCAGCACCAGACTGTGCAGGCCCAGGGCCGGAACCGTTCCGACCCAGCGTGCCGTCCCTGCCAGCAGAGAGCCTAATATCTGCATGCCCCACTGTGTCATGGTCATCCCGGTTACCGAGTGCAACATATTGGCGCCCGCGACCTGAGAGAGTTGCGCGTCGCGGGCGGGCATGACAAACGCCTGGACCGTACCCATGCCAATGGCGTAGGCGATGAGGAGGGGAATGGACAACCAGTCGTTGGCAACGGCCAGGAAGAGGCCGGCAGAAATACCGCTCGCAACCAGGTGCAGGATTATCAGCATACGCCGCTGGTCATAGCGGTCGGCAATGGTTCCGCCGGGCAGGGCCAAAAGCACGGACGGAATCATCATCGCGCTCTGGGTTATCCCGACCCATTCTGCCTCGGCATTGAGAACGCCGACCACCAACCAGGAAAACAGAACGCCTTGCATCCCAATGGCCATGAACCAGCTACCGGTTCCGGCCAGAAACCAGAAATAGGGTGTTGGCAGATGGACCGGTGAGTGCGGTTGACCGGAAGACGGGGGAAGACCCTGAGAGGCGTCGGGAGGAGCCGAAGGGGAGGGTGCTGTGTTTGGCGAAGAGGCGTGCGACAATATGAGCGTCCTTGATAGTATGAGAAAAGATGGTTTGAGCAAGGTCGTTGTAGAAAGATGAGCGACGGCAGCATAGCGGACCAGGGTCGCTCAAGCGAGGGGGAAGCCCGCTGTTCGCCTTGAACGCTGCTTGAAGACGTGTGATGCTTATTCCCAGGAATCCGTGCTGACCAGATGTGCGGAGACCGCCGGGGCGGGGTGGGTTCCTTTTGACGAGCGGGTCACCCTCGGAAGGCGGGTGGACGGGAGTCTGAAGATGGTTCTGTGTCTTTTGGTTAGTCTCTTGATCGCAGTTGGAGCAAGTCTTGCCCAGGCTCAGCCTTCTCCGCTGGCTCGAATTTCTCTCCCCCCCGGCTTTCAGATCGCCGTGTACGCGCCCCGCGTCCCCAATGCGCGTGCGCTCGCCCTGGGAGCCGGGGGAACGGTTTTTGTCGGCACCCAGCGCGCGGGAAAGGTCTATGCGGTTGTGGATCATGACCAGGACCAGCGGGCCGATGCGGTGCATACGCTTGCCGAGGGCCTATTCATGCCGAGTGGCGTGGCCTTTCGTGACGGTGCGCTATATGTGGCCGAGGTTAACCGCATTCTCCGTTTTGATGCTATTGAGTCGCGGCTCAGCAACCCGCCCCCGCCGGTTGTGGTGAACGATACGCTCCCGCGCGACACATGGCACGGCTGGAAGTTTATTGGGTTCGGACCCGATGATTTATTATACGTCCCCGTTGGTGCCCCGTGTAATGTGTGTACCAAGAGCGACTCCCGCTATGCCTCGATTCTGCGTATGGAGCCGGACGGCAGCGGGCTGGAAAACTTTGCCCGCGGCGTGCGTAACACCGTCGGGTTTGACTGGCATCCCGAAACCCGGGAACTCTGGTTCACGGACAACGGACGGGACTGGCTGGGCGACGATTCCCCGCCGTGCGAACTCAATCATGCCCCGCAGCCCGGCTTGCACTTTGGATTCCCGTACTGTCATGCCCGCAGCATCCCCGACCCGGACTTTGGGTCGGAGCGGCCCTGTAGTGCATTGACCCCCCCCGCGCAGGAACTCGGACCCCATGTCGCACCCCTGGGTATGCGTTTTTATACGGGCTCGATGTTCCCGACTGCCTACCGGAATCAGATTTTTATTGCCGAGCACGGCTCGTGGAACCGCAGCACTCCGATCGGCTATCGGGTGATGCTGGTCCGCCTGGAGAACAATACCGCAACGAGCTACGAGGTCTTTGCCGAAGGCTGGCTCCAGAAAGACGGAGCCTGGGGGCGGCCCGTTGATGTCCTGGTGATGCCGGATGGGGCGCTGCTGGTATCCGATGATCGTGCTGGGGTGATTTATCGGATCAGCTATCAGGGCGAGTAGACGGTCAGGTCTGCTCGAAAAGATTGGAAGGCTGCATGTCCGACGTACCGAGTGACATACAGATACGGCTGCTGACTGAGAGCGACCGTGGGGCCGCCCTCGCCGTCATTAATACTGCGGCGCGCTGGTACCAGGAATTTTTGCCCGCCGAGGAATATCACGACCCGGAGATGACGCTCGACGACTGGGCAAAAGAGGCGAAACGGCTCAGCTGGTATGGAGCTTTCGGTCCGGATACGCTCCTTGGCGTGATGGGCCTGGAATATGTCAAAGACGTGGCGCTCCTGCGTCACGCGTATGTCCTGCCCGACCGGCAGCGGCATGGGATTGGCTCTCTGCTGCGGACATATATAGAGCGGCAGATTCGCGGAGTGAGGAGGATCGTGGTTGGCACCTATACCGGCAATTACAAAGCGCGGGACGCGCTGGAAGCCGCCGGTTATACGCTTTCGGCGGACTCGGAGGCCGTTCTCCGGGCATATTACGATATCCCCGAGGATCGCCTCCAGTCTTCTGTTACGTACGAGAAAGAGATCGGGTGAGCCGGGCTTGTATGTGAAGTCAGAGAAGGACAAACCGCTCAGCCGGATGCTCTGAGCGAATCCGCTTCGAGCGTTCGTGGACGGCGGACTCCTTCACGTTCGAGAAGGGGAACGACGGTGGCAATAAAGTCCTGCAGCTCTTCTTCGACATGTCTGAACGTCAAGCCGACCGCATCGGCGCCGGCCGCGTGAAACCGGGCGAGTGCGTGGGCAACTTGCTCCGGGGTTCCAATGAGCTTACCACTGCCGACTCCGAGAATAACGCTCCGCAGCATGTCTTCGACGGAAACGCCCTGGCCCAGGGTCGAGGCGACTGTGCCCACTGTCTGGCCGGTTAAGGTTTCCAGCCACTCTCGGGCGCTGTCGAACTCCGCGTGCTCAAATATCTCTTCGATTTCCGCGCGGGCGGCTTCTTCCGTGTCGCGGCATAAGACAAAGAGATAGATGATCACCTTCACCTCACGGCCCTGTTGGGCTGCCCGAGCGCGGACATCGGCCACTTCCTCGGCCAGGCGTTCCGGTGCCTGGGCTCCGGCAAAATACCAGTCGCAATACCGGGCGGCAAAATCCCGGCCAACCGGTGAACTCCCGGCATTATACAGGAGCGGCGGCCGGGCCGGTTTCGGATAGCAGGTGCCCTGGTTGATGGAGAAAAACTCGCCCGCATAATCAAACCAGTCCTCGGTCCAGAATTTCTTGAGGACCTCGACGAACTCGGTGGACTGGGCATAGCGCTTGTCGTGCTCCAGCAAGGGGATGTCAAGCATACGAAAGTCCTGCTCCGCCCAGCCACTGACGAGGTTCAGCGCCCAGCGGCCGTGGCTGATCTGGTCCAGAGTGGCCCCAATCCGGGCCACCATGCCGGGGTGATAAAAGGCGGTGTGGACCGTGGAAATGAGCTGGAGATTCCGGGTGGCCATGGCCAGACCGGCGGCGGCGGTAAACGAGTCGAGCGAATAACTCCAAAAGCGCGCCGGCCCAAAGCCCGCCCCGCCCCGTTGGGCCATGAAAAAAATCTCGAGCCCGCTCCGGTCGAGGAGTTGCGCAATACGGAGGTTGTAGTCATACGTCGGCTCGGTGCGCTGCTCGGCGGACGAGACCAGGGCAAAAGCATTTTTACCAAATGAGGGCGCGCAGCCAATGGTGGGGGCGAAGACGCCGAGTTCAAGATGTCGATCACTCACGGTTTTTCTCCTTATACGTGTACTCGTCTGCAAGGTCTGCCGGAGTCAGGCCGCATCCGTCGGGCCGGATGCGGCCGGCAACGGAAACCAGCGCGGTATGGCCGCCTGATAGGCTACATAGTCCTCACCAAACCGTTTTCTCAGGGTAGGTTCCTCAATATGAAGCACGAGTGCGCGACCGGCCAGCAATAGAAACAGCGTATAGAGCAAGACGTGGACGGACGGAAACCAGACGATCTGGCCACATAGCATGGCAAACAGACCGACCAGCATGGGATGCTGAATATGGGCATACGGGCCGGCAACAACCATGCGCCGGGGCGGGTCGAGAGGGAATGGCGTGCCGTCGCCGCGTTGAACAAGATAATACGCCGCCGAAAAGAGTAAAGCTCCTCCCCCCAGGCAGAGGAGGAAGCCGAACAGGGAAAACAGAGCCGAGAGGGGAAGCGGGGCTGCCACCTCCAGGGGCCGCAGTTTCCAGGGCAGATAGCCGACCAGGAAGCCGGGGATGACAAGCGTGTACACCGTAGCGCGAAGCCGGAGAGACAGCATGAGAGGGTCTCAAGCGTGCGGGACGCGATTCGTTTCTCTCTCCCGGAGAGGGAGGGCGGTTCTATACTCCACGAAAACGCGGCGGGCGTTTCTCCAACATGGCTCGCACGCCCTCGTTGGCGTCTTCGCTCTTACGTGCCTGACGGACCAGGGTGTTGAGATCGTCGGAGTCTATGTTGTCCCGGAGCGAGATCATACGCAGGATGCTCTTTTTCATGCCGGCCAGAGACAGCGGTGCGTTGGCGGCAATCGTTCGGGCCAAGGCCAGCGTGGCTGCTTCCAGTTCGTCGGCGGAGACGAGTTGATGCACCATGCCGATTTCATACGCCCGCTGGGCGTTTACCGGCTGGCCGGTGAGGAGGATCTGCTTGGTAAAGGCCGGGCCGACGATCTCGACGAGTTTCTGACCCAACCGAAACGGAACAATGAGCCCCAGCCGGGCCAGGGGCATGCCAAACCGGGCGACCTCCGAGACCACGCGCAGGTCGCAGTGCAGGGCAAGTTCGCAGCCGCCGGCCAGAGCATCGCCCTGGACCATGGCAATGGTCGGATGGCGGGACGTTTCGATTTTTCCGAGCAGCTCGATAATCCCGGTTTCCGCATCTTCGTCGCTCTGTTGGCGGGCGTTTAACTCCCGCAAGTCCAGGCCGGCACAAAAGGCTTTACCTTCACCGCGGACGATAATCGCGCGGACTTCGGTGTTGGTCTCCAGTTCGCCAAAATAATGCTCCAGTCCCTCCAGCACCGCCGTATTCATGGCGTTCCGTTTTTCCGGACGGTTCAGGGTAATGGTTGCGATGCCTTCGTTGATCGAGCACAGGATTTCTTCAGCCACACGCGCCTCCTTAAGAGCGGACATAGACGTGCGCCTAGCTAAACGGTTTCTCCGAGAGAGGTCAAGATGACGGAACGGAGGGATACCGTTCCTGTACGGATAAACCGCCGATTCGTAGTAGGGCTTATTTTGAGAGCGCCTATACCAGCGGGCGGCTGTTGAGACTTGGGGGAGGGGTGGGAGGATTGGGGTCGTCAGGCTCCTGCCCGGTGGCAGCCGAGTCGGTCAGAAAGACAATCTCCGCCAGCAGACCGGTCACCAGAAAGAGGAGAACGGCGCTGCCCCAGTAAGCGATGTGCAGAGCATAAAACGCGCCAACCGAGAGCACGGCGGCGGCGATGGCGCACACGACGGACAGCCGGGGTGGGAGCCGCACCGGCTTTTTGCAGCGGGCCGGGAGAAGCCCGATCAGGAGTCCGAACGGGCCGATCAATACGCCTCCAATCAGCCGGCCTTGCCACTCCCGGCCCTTGCTGACCGCAATGCAGGCCGACAGGATCGCGCACAGAAACCAGAGACCGATGAAGGCGAGGAGTTGCATGAAACAGTTGTAGATATACTATGCTGGCTGATTTCCAGACTTTGTCCGTCCTTCCAGCCATTTTTTTAACGATTGTTGGCCCTCCCCCGACTTTCGTCCGACTAAAATACCAGAGACACTCAGGTCTTCATCGAGGTCGGGCCAATGGATGAGCGTCCCATCACCAATAATCTCAAAGTTCTTTCGTTCCTCTGGGGTACCGTGCCATAGGCGTGCGTACCAAGTGAGCGGGACGATGACAGTCCGGCCGTCAACAAGGTCAACTGTAAGGGAGTCGTCCTCAACGGCGACCCCCTGAGCCCGTGCTTCTTCAATCTCCATGGCCGAAGAAGTCATGCCAATCCTCCAGTAAGTGTTCTCTTTCTTCGTTTACTAGCCTTGCGATAGTATTGAGCTCAGCCCGGCTGAAACCCCCCGTCTTTTGGAGGGCGATAGGATCAAGCCAGAATTTTGCGACCATGTGCTCTCGTTGGACATGAATATGTGCCGGCTCATTATAGTCAAGTGAGACGAAAAAGAATCGATATGGTCCTCTTCTTAATACGGTCGGCATCTTCAGTATAACCATTGCCCATGAGGCCGAACCTGCACGAGTCTATAATATCTGCGTCAATTTGAAAAATTATTCATTGAGCTTCCAGGTGTTCTCTGCCGTGCCGCTGATCTTCCAACGCGGCACAACGATGTTGGCCTCGTTGGTCTGCTCATATTCCACGCTGACGGGCAGACCGATGGCCACGTCTTCTTCATCGTCCAGCATGACCCCGCCGACACGGACGAGCGAGCCGTCGGCTTCGTGACAGTCGTCCAACTCAATCAGGCCGACAACATAGGGGACTGCCTCGACAAACGCGCCCAGGATGGGCTGGGTCACGACGATATAGCTGTGGAGCACGCCGGTTCCGGTGGTCTCAAACCAGCCGAGGTCCATGGAGTTGCATTTATTGCAGGCGGGGAAGGGCGGAAACCATTTGTGTTCGCAGTCCTTGCACTGGCGCACGAGATATTTGTGTTCTTTGGTGGCCATCCACCATTCCACGGTGTCGAAGTCGGGCGTGATTGTGATTTTACTGTAATCAATCGGACCAGGCATAGCCAACGCTCCTTTAGGCTGAAATCCCGCGCAGAATGGCGGAACTCGACATGGTTTCCGTTCCCCAACCGAGACAGGCCGCAATGCGGGCGTCTTTCACCTGACGACAGCCGGCCTGACGGTCGTAGCTGTGTTTCCCCTCTGCCCAGCCCGGGCAGGCGTCATCGGCGCGGTGACGGAGTTGGCGCACATTTTCAATCACCATGCTCACCCCGTGGGTATAGCCTTCGGACAGATGTCCCCCGGAGAGGTTGGACGGCAGTTCGTGGTCAATCTGCAACCGGCCGCCTTTCACAAACTCACCCGCCTCGCCTTTGCCGCAGAAACCGTAGGCTTCGAGCTGAATCAGGGTGGTGAAGGTGAACGCGTCGTAGCACGAAATCAGGTTTACGTCTTTTTGACTGATCCCGGCCATGCCGAATAAACGCTTACGGCCGTAATTCCCGGCGACGTAGTGGATCTCCGGGCGCGAGTAGTTCCAGGCCGCGTTGGGAGCCATGGTCCGCCCCGTCCCGCCCATAATGAAAACCGGCGGCTGGCGCAGATCATAGGCACGCTCACGCGAAGTGACAATGAGACAGGCCGAGACATCGGTTTCGAGGCAACAGTCGAGCAGGCGCAGGGGTTTGACTACCCAGCGTGAATTCTGGTGATCTTCAATCGTGATGGGGTGGCGCATGACCGCCTTGGGGTTCAGGCTGGCGTGATAGCGATGGGCTACTGCAATTTCAGCCAGCGACTTGGTCGTCGTACCGGTGTCGCGTAAATAGCGCATGGCAGACATGCCGAAGCGTTGGGCCGGCGAGGTCCAGCCCCAGGGCATCATGAACTGGTTGTCCTCAGCCGCCCGGGTTGGTGGCACCGGACCGCTCGGCGCTTGCCCGCCCATGCGTCGCCCGGAGCGACCGTTCATGGACCGGAAGATCACCATGGTTTTGCAATAGCCGGCTTCCAGCAAGCCGATCGTGTTGCCAATCAGGGCTTCGGTACTCGACCCTCCGCCGAGAATATCCACCGAATAGTTGAGCCGCATACCGAGCGACGTGGCGATATGATTTGAGGTGGTTGAATCTCCGGCTTGATAGCTGGTCATGCCGTCGATATCGCGCGGCTCCAGGCCGGCATCGGCCATTGCCTTCTTGACCGCCTCACACGCCATGGACAAGGTTGTGCGGTTGGATGGACGCATATGCGGCGTTTCTCCCACGCCGACAATGCAGTATTTGTCAGTCAGTGCCCCCATGTTTCCCTCCTTTTCCCCCGGTTTCAGTTCACACGGTGTTCCGTCCCCTCCTGGGAGGGGTGGCCGTAGGCCGGGGTGGGTTCCTGTCTTTCTCTTACGTATGCATCTGCGATCTCACTTCCTGAACGAATTCGCGGTAGCGTTCCGGGTCCTGACGCTCTGAGGCACCGAAGCCAACGATGAGACGGTCCAGGAGCCCGCTATACCGAGTGGCCAGTTTTGTGGCGATGGTGTCATAGGTGCCGATGACGGCGATTTCGTCCAACATCTCGTCGGTAATTTCCGCCGCCATGCCGTCCCAGTCGCCCTTGGCGGCCTTTTCATTCAGCCGAAAGCAGGTCTCTCCCCAGCCGTGCGCGTCGAGTACGCCTTTATAGGTCCGCGTTGAGGCATAAAAAGCGATCTGTTGCCGCACCGCGCCGACGGCTTGCCGGACTTCGTCCGGCGTAGCTCCGCTGGCAATGAACGTCCCGGTTTGCAGGGTGAAGTCCTCGCGCTGCCGGCCGGCTTTGGCGAGACCCTTTTCAATATTGGGCAGCACCGTTTCCTTGAGATAGGTTGGGGTGTGGAAATTATGGACAAAGAATCCGTCGCCGACCTCGCCGGCAAGCCGGCTGATCAAGGGATTCAGACCGGAGAGAATAATGGGAATATGGGGCTGCTCGATCGGGCCGGGATTAAAGAACGGCGTCATCAGCGAGAATTGATAAAACTCACCCTCAAAATTGAGCGCGCTGCCATTCTGCCAGCAGTCCCAAATGGCCCGCAGCGACAGGACGACTTCGCGCAAGCGTTTCACCGGGGCTTCCCATTTGACGCTAAAGCGCCGCTGGTTGTGGCCCTTGACCTGGGTACCCAGCCCGAGCATGAAACGCCCACCGGAGTTGGCTTGTAAATCCCAGCAGATATTCGCCAGCACCATGGGACTGCGCGGAAAGACAATGGCGACACCGGTGCCAAGCTGGATACGTTCCGTTTCCCTGGCGGCGACCACGAGTGGAAAAAACGGATCGTGGCTGGTCTCCGCAGTCCACAACCCATCCAGACCCAGCTCTTCGGCCTGGCGAGCCGCTGCGGCCGCGGCCTCAAAGGTCGAGGGCATCAGGGCCGTGTCGATTTTCATTGTCAACTCCTAATACGATCGCGGCATGCCCAGTACGTGCTCGGCAATAAAATTGAGCACCATATTGTTTGAGATCGGCGCGATCGAGAACAAGCGACTCTCACGGAACTTGCGCTCCACATCATACTCTGCGGCAAAGCCATACCCGCCGTGGGTATCTATGGCCGCATTTGCCGCGGCCCAGGAGGCCTGCGAGCACAAAAGCTTCGCCATATTAGCCTCCGCGCCACAGGCTTCACCGGCGTCAAACAAGTCAGAGGCGCGAAAGCGCATGAGGTCCGCGGCCTCAGTCTGGGCATAGGCCTGGGCCAGAGGAAACTGGATGCCCTGGTTCTTGGTGATGGGCCGCCCGAAAATCTCGCGTTCGTTGCCGTACTGGACGGCGCGTTTGACAAACCAGCGGGCGTCACCAATAGCTTCGGAGGCGACCAGGATACGCTCGGCATTCATGCCGTCGAGAATATAGTAGAAGCCGGAGCCCTCTTCGCCAATCAGGTTTTCGACCGGGACCTTGAGCTCGTGGAAAAAGAGCTGGTTGGTTTCATGGTTAATCATGGCGTCAATCGGGCGCACCTCGACGGCGTCTCCGGCCTCACGCAAATCCACGAGAAAGATACTCATGCCGAGCGTTCTTTTGGGGCTCTCGTCATACGGAGTGGTCCGGGCCAAGAGGAGGAGCATATCGGAGTGCTGTACCCGGGAGGTAAAGATTTTACCGCCGTTCACGATATAGTAGTCGCCTTCTCTTTTGGCCGTGGTGCGAATATGCGTCGTATCGGAGCCGGCGTCCGGCTCGGTGACGCCAAAAGCCTGAAGTCGAAGCTCCCCGCTCGCAATCCGGGGCAAGTAGCGCTGTTTCTGTTCAGCGCTGCCGTGCCGGAGCAGAGCGCCCATGATGTACATCTGGGCATGACAGGCGGCGGCATTGCCGCCCGAGCGGTTGATCTCTTCCAGAATCACGCTGGCTTCAGTCACCGTCAGTCCCGAGCCACCGTATTGTTCGGGGATGAGGGCCGCCAACCAGCCGGCTTGCGTCAGTTCATCAACAAATTGCTCAGGGTAGCGGTTTTCCTTGTCGAGCTTACGCCAATATTCATCGCCATACTGGCTACAGAATTTGCGAATCTCATTCCGAATTTCCGGACAGCGTTCTTTTTCTGACATTGGGTTTCCTCCCTGTCTATACGGGACTTGCTGCTACATGGACTGCTCGCGCCTCGGTTTTACTCTCGCGTAAACATCAGGTCGGGACGCAGGACGGGGTTGCCTCGGGCCAGGCTGTTCACGGTCGCCTTGGAGACCATGACCGCGGTCGGGTTTTTATCGGCCAGACTGCGGGCCAGGGCGTACGCGGTCGGCAGCAGTTCCGCCTGGGTAACTACCTGATTGACCAGCCCGAGATGGAGCGCTTCGTCCGCCGTCAGGTGGCGACAGTTGAGAATGATGTCCTTGGCTCGATTCGGCCCCACATTGGCGACCAGCAGGGCGGTTGAGGGTGGACTCAGCGGCACGCCGAGGTCTACTTCAGGAAACCAGAACTCCGCTTCCTCCACCGCTATCCGAAAATCGCACGCCAGGGCAAGCGACCAGCCGCCACCGATCGCATAGCCGTTGACGGCGGCAATCACGACCGGCTCCATGCTGGCAAACAGATCGAGCGTGCGGGCAATGGCGCGCGTCCACCGTTTGCCGAGCGGGGCGAAGATTTTGCGCCGCTCCTGACGGTCGCTGATACCTCTGATGGGCGAGAGGTCTGCGCCGGCTGAAAACGTATTGCCCGTTCCGGTAAAAACAACCACGCGAATGTCGGCATCGTCGCGTATCTGGTATTGCAGGCGCTCCAGTTCCAGGGCAATGTCTTCATTGAGTGGATTGCGCTTCTCCGGCCGGTTAAAGGTGAGCGTGGCAATGGTCCCGTCTTTTTCCAAAAGAAAATGCTCTGGCACAGCGAACCCCCTTGGCTGCATACGATGGCGGCCTCATCTAAGCGGACGCCCTGCCGTCTGGCAAGAGAGGCGGGCGCGGTCTTTCTCTTGGAAACGGGATATGCTTAATCCGAGTCGAGCAGATAAAGGAGGACGGTATGGATCTTGGACTCTCAAACAATGTGGCCATGATTAGCGGAGCGAGCCGCGGCATTGGACGCGCCATTGCCCTGGGACTGGCCGCGGAAGGCTGTCGCTTGAGCCTGTGCGCGCGCGGTCGAGAGCAGCTTGAGGCTACCGCGCAAGAAGCTCGGGCGGCGGGCGTTGAGGTGCTGGCCACGGCCCTGGATGTGAGCCGGGAAACCGAGGCCCGGCGCTGGGTCGAATCGACGCAGCAACATTTTGGCGGGATCGATATTCTCGTCAACAATGTCGGCGGGTCGCGTCCGGGCGGCAATCTGGGCGCCTCCCGGCAGGACTGGCAGGCCGGCTTTGCTCTCAATTTCTTTTCCGCGCTGGACCTGTGCCAGTTGGTCGTCCCGTCCATGGAAGAGCGCAAAGCGGGCTGTGTGATTAACATTGCGTCGATTTACGGCCGCGAGTGGGGCGGACCGATGACTTATAACGCCGCAAAGGCGGCCATGATTAGCTTGTCCAAGGAAATGGCCCGCGCGCTGGCTCCCAAGGGGATTCGGGTCAACAGCGTTGCGCCGGGGTCGATTCTCTTCCCTGGGGGAGCGTGGGAACAGCGACAAAAAGAAAACCCCGAAGGCATTGCCGCTTTTGTCAAAGCCGAGCTGCCGGCCGGCCGTTTCGGAAAGCCGGAGGAAGTGGCGGATGTGGTCGTCTTTTTGGCTTCGGAACGCGCCCAGTGGGTGTCCGGGGCCTGTATTACTGTTGATGGCTGTCAGTCACGCTCGCTGATTTAAGAGGAAGGGCGAGAGCTATGAATGAGCACTACGAAACCCTGGAACTGCGGCGGGACACAGACCTCTTGTGGCTCGTCTTGAATCGTCCGGCGGCGTTGAACGCCATGAACAGTCTGCTGGTCAACGAACTGCATACTGTGCTCGACGAATTGTGCCAGGATCAGACTGTCCGGGTGGTCATCCTGCGTGGCGCGGGCCGCGGCTTTTGTGCCGGGCTGGACCTCAAACAGTCCAGCGCCGCCACCGGCACCTATTCTGTGGCTCAGGGCCTGCGGGACCAGCGCCGGATTGCCGAGCTGGCGATTAAAATTCACCGCGCCCCACAACCGTTTATTGCCGCTGTTCACGGCCCGGCCGCCGGGGGCGGTTTTGCCCTGGCTCTGGCGAGCGATATCCGCCTTGTTGGGGAATCCGCCCGTATGAACGCGGCCTTTATCCGTATCGGGCTGTCGGCCTGTGATGTGGGTGTGAGTTATTTTCTGCCCCGGCTGGTCGGCTCTTCGGTCGCTTCCGAGCTGCTGCTGACCGGGGATTTTATTGATGCGCAACGCGCCCGGGCAACCGGGCTGGCTTCTCGCCTGGTGCCGGACGCCGAACTGGATCAGGCCGCCGAAGCAATGGCCCGCCATATTCTGCGCAACTCGCCCCTGGGGGTAAGATTGACGAAAGAATGCCTGCGCTATTCGGTTGACGCGCCAACGCTGGAGGCGGCCATTGCGATGGAAGATCGGAATCAGATCCTGACCACGCGGACCAATGACGTGCGCGAGGGTATTGCCGCCTTTCTGGAGAAACGCGAGCCGCAGTACGAGGATGCCTGAGGAACGCCTGTCGTCCGAAGATGTTTTCCTGTGTAGGGGCCCCCTGTGGTTGCCTGTTGCACGGCAGGTTGCATCACTCGCCTAGAGGGCGAGCAGCCGGGGGAGTTCAGCAATACTCGGCAGGATGTAGTCCGCCTGCTCCTGCCGCATGACGGCGTCGGTGCTGGTCCCGGTGAGGACCCCGACGGTGACGACTCCGGCGGCTTTGCCGGCCTGAATGTCAATGGGCGAGTCGCCAATATACACTGCCTGGTGAGGCGCAAGCTGCAGGTGTTCCAGACACTTCAGAACGGGTTCCGGATGGGGTTTCCGGTGGGTGACGTCTTCCCGGCCGACGATGCCGCCAAAGAGGTGGCGCACGCCCCAGGTATCAAGAAAGGGCAGGGCGCGGCCGGATGAGGTGGCGATCCCGAGTTGAAAACCCTGGTGGTGCAGGCGATGCAGGAGTTCGAGACTCCCCGGAACGGCCTGGGTCTCTTCATGATAGCGCCGCAGCCATTCGTCCATACGGCTGTCGGTGATGCGCTTAAGGCGGTCCGCCGGGTCGGGATAGTCGGGAGGAAAGAGCTGGACGAGCGGATTCTCCACCCCGCGGCGCATCAACTCGTACACCCGGTCGCGCGGCACTGGAGGAATACCGGCGAGGGCCAGCACCTCCAGGGCGATCTCATAGAAAAACTCGACCGACTGGGCGAGCGTCCCATCAACATCGAAGATAAGGCCTGTCGTGTGTATTCGACTCATTCTCCGAGTTGATCCCAGGCCTGTTGGACGTGCTGCTCAAGGGCCTGGAGTGAGCCGTTATTACGGATGACCACCTGGGCATGTTTACGGCGCTCCGCGTTTGAAAGCTGGTTCGCAATGCGGGCTTCCGCGTCCGCAGCGGACATGCCGCGTTGCTCGGTCACTCGACGAATGGCCGCGTCTTTGTCGGTCTCTACCACCCAGACCGTGTCGGCCAGGGGCAGCCAGTTGGCCTCAATCAGGATAGCCGCCTCAACTACAATGGGCAGGGTAAAGCCTTCGGCGCGCCTGGCCTGGATACGCTGCCGGATTTCCGCGAACATAATCGGGTGGACGATGGCATTGAGCCGGGCGAGTGCGTCCGGACTGCTGAAGACAATAGCCCCCAGTTTTTTGCGGTCTATGGTGTGGTCTTCCGCGATGATTTCCTGTCCGAAGGTGTCGGAGACCTGTTTCCAGGCGGGCTGACCGGGCAGATAGATTTCGTGTCCGACTCTGTCTGCGTCAATAATATGGGCACCAAGTGTGGCCAGGAGCTTGGAGACCGTACTTTTGCCTGAGCCGATCCCGCCGGTGAGTCCAATGGTTTTCATATGTCCCCTGTATTTATGGAGAAGAGCCTTGCGGAGAATATCACCGCCTTTTTGTGTCAGAGATAGGGGGCGGCTGCAAGGGCGAGACCGGCTTCTCTCTTGCTGGCGGGCATGGTATCACAGCGGGCAACGTCACTGTGCGGAGGACGCATGCCATACGCAGACATACGCGGAGTCAGACTCCATTATGAAGACCTTGGGAACGGGCTGCCCTTCCTCTTATTACCCGGAGCGTTGGGAACCGGACAGTCGGATTTCGCCCCACAGTTGGAAGCGCTCCCCCGGCGCGGCATCCGGGTGATCGCGCCTGACCCGCGCGGCTATGGCAAATCCCGTCCGCCCGCCCGCGCGTTTCCGCTCGATTTCTATCAGCAGGACGCCGAGGATTTCGTGGCTCTGATGGAGACGCTCGGCTGCTTGACCTATGCCGTCGGTGGCTGGAGCGATGGTGCGATTACAAGTTTGTTACTGACCTTGGCCTATCCGCAACGGGTGACCAAGATGGCGCTCTGGGGCGGGAATGCCTATGTTTCCCCGGAGGATATTGATGCCTACGAGAAAACGCGTCGCGTAGCGGATTGGTCTCCCCGCGCGGCCGCGCCGATGCAGGCGATGTATGGCGATGGATTTCAAAATCTGTGGGCTCGTTGGTGTGACGCCCAGCAGATGTTGTTGAAAGCGGGTGGCGATTTGTGTCGGGATCGCCTGGCGCAGATTACCTGTCCCACCTTTCTGATACATGGGGGCAAAGATCCCCTGGTACCGCCCTTTCATGCCCATGTCTTACAGCAGGGGATAGCCGAGTCACGCTTACACGTGTTTCCGGATGGTAGACATAATATTCATCTCTTCTACGCTGATGCGTTTAACGAGTTATTAGTCGAGTTTCTGCTGTCTTAACCGGTGCGATTCAGGGAGGATGCTATGGCCACCGTAGAATTTTTTTACGATTACTCCAGCCCGTGGACTTATCTGGCGTTCACCAAGATCGATGGGCTGTGCCGCAAATACAATGCCGACCTTCAGTGGCGTCCGTTTCTGGTGGGTGGGGTGTTCAATACGGTCAATCCTTCGGTGTACGAGTTCCGGGAAAAGGGGGTGCCGGCCAAGCAACAGTATATGGCAAAGGATATGAGTGACTGGGCGCGCTACTATGGTCTGAAAATTGTCATGCCCCCCTCCGTTTTTCCGGTGAATTCGGTCAAAGCGCTGCGCGGTGCGCTTGTCGCGCTCGAACATCCTGGCAAGTTTCTGCCCTATAGCTATCGGGTGTTTGAGACCTACTGGGGCGAGGATCAGGATATCAGTCAGGATGAGGTGCTGCGAAAAGTTGTCGCGGCAGTCGGTCTTGATGAAGAGGAGTATTTCGACAAGATCAAACGTCAGGACTATAAAGATCGAGTTCGGGCGAACACGGACGCGGTGATCGAACGCGGAGGATTCGGGACGCCGACGATCTATGTCAACGGCGACTCTATGTTTTTCGGGAATGACCGGCTGGTCTTGGTTGAAGAAGAGTTAAAGCGGCGTGCATAGCCGAACTGTGTGAAAGGGATATGCGTAAAGAGGGCAGCCATCATGGCTGCCCTCTTTTGTTTGCTCTCAATACTGTGTTCTCGGCCGTCAGCCGTCCCACCCCCACTTCTGCTTGTTCTCGGCAATCTCATCCGCGGTGGGGTGTTCTATTTTCTCATGCCCGGCGACCTCAAAATCTGCTTCGTCGTCAACCATTGCGTAGTTGAGCGGAGTGTCGGATTCAAACACGTCGGGTACAGCAACTTCCTCAAAAATGGCCTGCCAGGGACATTCGGGCTCGCACGCCCCACAGTCAATACATTCGTCCGGATGGATATAGAGTTGGTTCGGGTATTTTTCGGTATCATCGCCGGTATATTTATAAATGCAGTCAACCGGACAAACGGCCACACAGCCCGTGTCGACGCAGTCCCGGCATAGTCTCGTGATGATGTATGTCATCGTCTCCTCCTTGCATCATGTCCAAAACGGGCGAGTAGCAGGTAAAGAACGGACCCGCACCGCGAGCCCCACACTGCTATCGCATCATTTCGGGCAGGTCAATTACAGACACGGGTGAGGCAGCACACCTGTATGGCGCTCCGTGCGAGGAAGTATTGATCGGAGCCGTCATCTCACCCGGAACAATCGGTTCGTGATGAGAGAGGAGCACGCTATCACGCGGAAGCGGAGTGGACGCGATGATAGTCTGTCACAAGACGGAGGGCTGCGGCAGCCCGCTCATGGGTCGCTACGGTCGCGATGCCACGCTGATGAAACTGGGCTCGGGCGTGGAGCAGACTCGCCTCATGGGCAAACGGTTGCAGTACAACAAGAAAGGGCTTGGCTGAATGCGCGGCAAAGTGACTCAGGGTGTCGAGCAGGGTCGTCAGAGTTTGAGGCCGGGCTTCCCACTGTCCGGCCACCAGGCCGGCCCCCGTATCCATGACAATCGCATCAATATGCGGGTCACGGTCAAGGATGGAGAGCAAGCGGTCCAGGGTATCGGTCCTCTGACCCATCCCGATCGTATGACCGGAATCGAGCGGGTTCTGAAAGCTGCCGCCAATGACGTTAAAGAACGAAGACAATTCTTCGTAAGAGGCCGCGCTGAGCGGGGGAACCCGCAGACCGGCAGCGGCACAGGCGTCGGTGAGACTGACCGAGGGACCTCCCGTCATGGCAATCAGCCCCACTCCGTCTCCGGTTGCCGGCTTGGTAAACCGCAACAGCTTGATGACATCAAGCAATTCATCAAAACTGCTCACGGAGATGGCTCCGGCCTGACGGACCATGGACTCCCATATGGTAGCGGGGACGGCGAGTGAGCCGGTGTGTGACGAGGTGGCCCGCTGGCCGGCCTCGGTCTGCCCGCCCTTCCAAATAACAACCGGCTTGTGAGGTGTGACCTCGCGCAGCAAGGCAAAGAAGCGGCGCCCTTCTCGCACGCCCTCAAGATATATACCGATAATTTCCGTTTCGTCGTCGTGCGCGAGATAGTCGAGGTAGTCACTGGCATCAAGGACTGTCGCGTTCCCGAAACTGACAGCCTTGCTGATCCGCAGTCCATGACTCGTAGCTGCCATACTAAAGGTGATCGTGTGAGTACCACTCTGACCGATAAACCCGATTGAGCCCGGTTCCCCAGCCGGCAGGTCGGGGTAATTGCGGAGGCCGATTTTTGGATGGTAGATGCCCATGCAGTTCGGACCGATCAGGGCGAGCCCGGCCTCTTTCGCGGTTTTGGTCACACTCTGTTCCAAGCGTTGTCCCTCTTCGTCATGGACTTCGGAGAAGCCCGAGGTGAAGAGCATCACCCCAGCGACTTTTTTCGCAGCACAATCCGCAATAATATGCGGCGCGACCTGCCGGGGGACTGCGGTGATGACGTAGTCTATGTCTTCGGGAATCGATTCCAGGCTCGGGTAGTTGGGAATCCCCAAATCCGTAATGCCCTGGATTTCCCGCTCATCAATCTGAACGGAATAGACCTGGCCCTCGAAGGTGCTCTGGCTCCGTAACCACAGATAATTCATGGCGCGTTTATCGCCGACCACGGCAACCGCCCGCGGATGAAACGTGCGTGCCAAGGCCGCCCGTGTGTCATCTGACAGTGGGCGAGGCAAAGCGCGGGGTCCTTCAGCGTGGAGGACGACGTGGGCATCAACGGCGAGACAGCCGTCTGCGTGGGCAAAAACAGGGTTGAGGTCGATTTCTTGGATATCGGGCTGAGCCTCGGCCAAGGCTGACAGGGAGAGGAGGGCCTCTTCCAGAGCGGCCAGGTCAACTGTGGCTTGACCGCGCTGGCCGGTGAGCAATGGAAATCCGCTGATTTCCCGGATCATGCGAGCGGCATCCTGTGGGCGGAGCGGCGCTACCCCGAACGCCACATCTTTAAGCACCTCGACATGCACCCCACCCAGGCCAAACATGATGAGCGGCCCGAACTGCGGATCGGATGTCAGGCCGATAATGACCTCAATACCCGGTCGGGCCATAGGTTGAACCGAAACGCCCTCGATGACTGCGGCCGGCTGTGTAGTGCGGCCGGCGGTCATGATGTCATCAAACGCATGGCGAACAGCGGCTTCCGTGGCGAGATTGAGGTGCACGCCTCCGATGTCGCTTTTATGCGCGATGTCGGCTGAGCTGATCTTGAGTGCAACCGGGAAATCCATATTCCGGGCAAGAGCTATGGCTTCCTCAGCGGTTCGGGCCAGTTCCGTTCGGACGGTAGGGATGCCGGCCGATTGGACTAACGTCTTTGCCTCTCTTTCGGTCAGCACCAAGCGATGCTGATCTTTTGCCTGTTGGATAATGGTGCGAGCAGTGATGTCGGCCATAGGTTCCCCCTCTGATGCCTGAGTGCCTTTCTTATCCGAGGCGGAGGGAGTGGGCAATCTGAAGGGGAATCTCTCCCCGACTCAGGCCGAGCGGGGGCTTACATGCTGTCGGAGAAAGGCCAGGCTTCGACCCTAGCCGTCTTTTTGCTCAATCTGCTTGCGCAGGGCGGCTACCTCGTCCCGAAGCGCTTGGAGTGGTGAGGCCAACATCCCCTCGACCACGTCTTGTACGAACTTCTCGATATATTTCCCCTGCATATCCCCTTCGATATTGACCCGATCTCCGGGCTGACGCTGATGCAGCGTGGTGACAGTGTGGGTGTGGGGAATAATGGCACAGGTAAATTCTGTGGGCTTGCAATCGAAGACCGTCAGACTAATACCGTCAACGGCGACCGAACCTTTCTCAACCAGGTAGCGACTGAGTTCGGCTGGGGTCGCAAAAGTGTAGAGAAACGAATCGCCTTCCGGCCGAATGGATGCGACGTGTCCAACTCCGTCAACATGACCCCAGACGAGATGGCCGGACAGCCGGTCCTCGAGTCGGAGCGAGCGCTCCAGATTCACACTATCGCCAACCTGGAGGTCTCCCAGAGTCGTGCGTCGCAGAGACTCGGCTGAAACGTCAAAGGCGAGTTGATCTGCCTCAATGGCGGTCACCGTCAGGCAGGCCCCATTTGTACAAATGCTTTCTCCCTGACTGATTTCCTGTATGGGAATACCGGTTCGCAGCCTGAGGCGCACCCCTTCGGCAATGGTGTCGATTTTCGTAATCGTCCCGGTTGTTTCAATAATACCGCTAAACATAATACCTCGGAGAGAGTGGGAATGCAGAAGCGTTGTGTCTGGCCCTACGCCGGTTTTAGCCCGCTGCCCGGACGCTCGGCTGCTCTTTGAGTCGGTTAATCCAAGCCTCAAGCCTGGGATGCGGAATATCGACATCCAGCCTGGGAAACAGGAGTGCCCACGACACGTACGGAATATCTGCCAGGGTCAAGGTCGAGCCGACCAGGAAATCATTGTTGCCAAGCTCGTTTATGAGGTAATCGAAGCACTGGCTCAGCATCGTAGTCGCTTGTGAGACAATCTCGTGGTCAGTCGCCCCGCCCTGCATGGGCTTGAGCAGCAGCTCCGCGGCAAGGGTTGCGACGGCGTGCTCATACGGATTATCGGCATAATGCATGAGGACGCGGGCCCGGGCTCGTTGCCCTCTATCGTCCGGGAGCAACGGCGGGGTGGGATACGCCTCGTTCAAGTACTCCATAATAATGGTGGACTCATAGACCGTTGTCCCATTGTCCTGGAGTGCAGGGACTTTCCCATACGGATGAATTGCCAGATATTCAGGCGTTTTCTGCTCGCCCTTGGTGATGTCAATCGGCACCTTTTCATACGCCAGCCCCTTTGCTGCAAGGGTGATCCGTACCTTGCGCGCACGGGGGGACAGGGAAAAGTCGTAGAGTTTAATCATGGCTACTCTCTTGTCCGGTTGCTGTTTGCTTTTGGCGTGTGGCCGTTTTTCGACGGTTGATGATACTTTGGGCCGTGTCTTTAAGACGGAGATGCCAGCGTTTCGCCCACTCGAAATCTCGACTCAGAATCCCAAAGCTGACAAAGATGAGGACAATGCCCGGACCAGGAATACCGGGCAGGCTGAGGAAGAGGCCCACAAGCAGGAGAACAACCCCCCCGACGATCCGGCAAATCCGCCAGAGCTGATCGCGTGCCGCGCGAAGCATGTTTGGTCAGCCTCACAATCAAGAGGGTCAAGACAGGCTAGCCATCATCGAGAATTTTACCACTTCGGGCCTTTTCTACCGTCTCATCGAACTGGGGGCCGAGTTCAACGCCCATCTCTCGTGCTCGTTTCTTTGCCCACAGGCCAACGTTGCGGTTGTCGCGGTAGAATGTCTCGTCTCTCGGGGCATTGGTATCCAGATTCTTGAGTCGAGCTTCTTCACCCTGATGATAGGCAAAACGGGAAAGGAGCCGGGTGAGACGGCGGCGCTTGCAGTATTGACACTGAGGAGATTTCTGGACGTCCCCCATCTTCATAAAAAGGAGACTTTGCTGCCTGCCGCACGCCCGGCAGTAGTATTCGTAGATCGGCATGATGTTTTTCTCCCCCTATCATACCTGTGTTGAAGGTGCTATAGAGAATGCCTGCTTCACCGTGTTTGGACGAGTGGATGGAACTTTTGGAGGATGTGGTGGATGGAATACGCTGGTGAGAGAAAACCCGAGTTGGGATCAGGAGCGTGTACTACCTCGAAGAAGAGCGCCAAGACGCAAGTTTCCCATGGGCGAATCATGTCCTCATGGGAGCGATGCTGTGCTGTTTTGCCTACGAGCTCACACTCGGTCCGGCATTCCAATCTTTCCTCACGACCTATGGCTGGATTCCCGCACAATTTTCTCTGGCGCTGACGCAGGGCCAATTTCCCGCTTCTTCTTCGCTTGTCGTCTGTCTATTCCTGCATGGAAATGGGCTTCATCTGGTCGGCAATCTCCTCTGTCTATTCTTTCTCGGGAACGCGGTAGAGGCGCGGTTAGGGGCGGTTCGGTACGTGGTGCTGTATCTGTGCGGAAACGTCATCGCCCTCTTAACCCAGGCGGCGATAGCTCCATTTTCCTCGACCCCGATGATCGGCTCGAGTGGGGCGATTGCCGCAGTCGCCGGTGCCTATTGTTTGCTTTTTTTCTCGCCTCAAGAGCCTGCTACCACCACGCATCCCTCTCCCCAACCTCTTGAAGGAACTCCGACGATCCTCTTCCTGGGCGGTTGGATCCTCTTCCATTTGGTCGGTGGTATATCGGTATACACTCTTGGAGAAACAGCGTTATTCCCATCAACCCATATTGCCTGGGGAGCGCATATCGGCGGCTTTCTTGGTGGTATAATCCTCGGGCCGCTCCTGTTGTCTTCTCCGGAAAAACGTCGCCGCAGACCCACTGCCGATATCGTGCCATTTATGTTGCATCGACCCAAGTCTCTGCTCCGTTAACGACACGAGAGGGAACGCATTGCTCTCTTGACGAGGAGTGCCGCTTCTACCCCTGTCTTGGTCAGGCGAGAAGGACGGGTGCGTTTAGTTTAATTGAGCGGAAAGGGCGGCAAGGGTTCGGCGAGCAGTCAGCGAACGGGGCTCAACCGCAAGTGCCTGCCCAAATTCTCGTGCCGCCTGGAGGAGGTCTCCTCTTGCGAGAGCAATCCGGCCCAGATTCAGATGTGGATAATGAGGCGTATCATAATGGGCCGCCTCTATCGCGTGCTCTAGCCAGGGGACGGCGGCGTCCAGCTTGCCCATCTTCATGAGATAGAGACCGATGTCGTTGTACGGATTGCCAAACTCGGGGTTGAGGGCAATGGCGGTGCGGCATTCTTCAATGGCATCTTCGTAACGCTGGAGAAAACTATACGTCCAACCGAGCGAAGTGTGCGCTTCTGCGGTCGGATGCAGTTGGATGGATTCCTGATAGAAACGCATCGCCTCTCCCAGGTCGCCTTGTCTCTGGGCCTGATCGCCCTTGTATAAAAGGGCCGAGGCCTTTTCTTCGCGGTCTTTTGTTGTGTCCATATGCTCTGCTCCTGTCGTGAACATTATCAGAAAAATGTGTCCGATTTTCCGGCTGTCAAGTCCAAGCGGAAGGTCAGGAAGGAGAGGACGGCGTGGTGAAGTGGAAGTAGAAGGAGAGGGCCATGTAGTAGAGAGGATAGTAGAGAGAGGCGACGACAAGCCAGAGGTGGGCCTGGGGAAGCTGGGAGAGCAGGAGGAGCAGAACGCCGACCCAAATAGCGCCGAGCACATTCGTCAGGAGGCGCAGGCGGACGGTGCGTGTCGGGTAAATATAGCGAATAGGGATAAAGACGCAGAGGGCAAGGAGGAGCACCAGGCTACCGTTCAGCCAAAGGGGTGTACCGCCTGCGTAGAGATAGAACGCCACAATATTCCAGTAGGAGGGAAAGCCGGTAAAAAAGAAATCTTGTGTTTTGGCCTCTGCCTGACAAAAACCGTACGCGCTGGCAAGGAGCACCGCTGCCACGAAGAGCAGCGTGCCGGAAGCAGGAAGCAACTGAAACTGATAGAGAAAAACAACGGGAACAATGACGTAGGTAAAATAATCAACAATGTCGTCCAACTTTGCGCCGTCAAACCAGGGTATAATCCGCTTCACCTGAACAGCTCTCGCCAGAACGCCATCGGTCGCATCAATGAGGACTGCGACTAACATCCAGACAAAGGCCTGCCGGGGCTTGCTCAGGAAAATAGCCTGGAGCGAGAGAAATCCGGCAATGACACCGGAGGCCGTGTAGGCGTGGACTGCCCAGGCGGCAAAAAGACGCATACGGTCTTTCACTTCATGTGACGTTCTGGCGGCTGAGGGTCGGCTCATAGAGAATCTGGATGATCGTGCCATCCGGGTCAGCACAGTACAGGGAGCGGCTGCCATCCCGATGGGTCCGGACCGGTGTGACGATGGGGACGCCGTGCGTCTCCAGTATTTCGGCGGCTCGGTCGACATCGTCGCTCTGCGGAACGATAAACCCGACGTGGTCGAGGATTTGCCCAGCCCGGTCGCGTCGGGGCATCGCCTTATGCAGGGCCAGATTGTCACAACCCGAGGAGAGGTAGGCATTGTCCGGGTCGGGCTGCCAGACGACCTGCATCCCAAACAGAGTTGTGTAAAACTCGACTGAAACGGCAACATCCGCCACATTCAGGGCGATATGTCGCAGGCCGGAATGGGAGATTTTTGCCTCAGACGCCATGGATGCCTGTCCTCTTGCAGAGTGTGCGTATTGTGACAAATCTGGTTCGCGTTGAGTAGGGTGGCTATGATTTTTTGAGAAAAATATACAGTTCGCCGCGTTGGGCCATCAGGCCGGCCTCGGGTTGCGGCCCACTCCCCCAATAGATATCCGCGCGGCCAGGACCGGTAATGGCCGCGCCGCGGTCTTGCAGGGCCACAAAACGCGAAAAAGGTTGCCACGAGACCTGCCCGTTTTCCTTCAGGTGCGGCTTGGTGGCACGGATGAAGCCGACTGCTCCCGGCGGATACCAGTTGGGATCGATCGCAATCGAACGGCCCGGTGTGAGCGGGACGCCCAGGCTGCCCAGCGGCCCGGCAGAGACGACGCGAAAGAAAATATAACGCCCATTATGGAATAATATCTGATCTTGTTCGGCTGGATGCTGCCTCAGATAGTGACGGATGCCCTGGGCCGACGCCTCTCCGGACTGGAGTTTTCCCTGACTGAGGAGCATCTTGCCGATACTCCGGTACGGCCAGCCGTTTGAGGCCGCATAGCCGACCCGAAACCAGGTGCCGTCCGGCAGCCGAATTTTCCCGGAGCCTTGAATATGGAGAAAAAAACGCTCAACGGGATCATCAAGCCAGACGAGTTCTTTGTGCTGAGGCGCGAGCATACGCTGTCCATCAATCTGAGCCCGAGAGAAATAGGGGACGAGTCCCCCGTTTGCGACGCGACCGTATACGTCTTGTGGGAAGAGCTGGGTCGTAAATTGAGAGAGGTCAATCTTCACCAAATCCGTAGGACGACGATACAAGGGATAACGATAGCGCTCGGTCCGGATAAAGCTGCCTTGCAGTTCGGGTTCGTGGTAGCCAGTGAAAAGCACTGGTGTGGTTGCACGATAGAGGTCGAATTCTCGCCGGACCTCCAGAGCGAGGTCTCCGGGCTGATTGAGCAGCGCAAGAAATGCGCCGAGACTATTCCGGACCCGGCCGACACTGACCTGTTTCTGGCCGAAGGAAAATGCTTGGGAGCTTGGCTTCTGCTCCAGAGCTGAGAGGCTCTGCTGGAGCACGGTTTTGAGGGATCTGCGGTCAAGATCGTCCACTAAGGGGGGAATCTGATTGGCGGACAGAAGGGTGAGTGTCGGCTCAGCCCGGCTGTCTGTCATGGGAAACAGGAGAGCAAAAAAACACAGCAAGAAAAGGAGACTAACGGACACTCGCATTATTCCTCGGCACTTCTCTTGCCGCTCTCACAACAGGCGGGCAGACGGCTGTTGTGGTGAACCCTTTTACCCAATCCCATGGTGATTGAGTCACGACCCGGATTCCCGCGTTGCGTAGACCTCTTGGGCGGCGCTGACGCCAGCCCCGGCTGCGCAGGTATGACCATTTTTCTGTAAGACGGCCTCCAGTGCGCTTAAAACGAGCAGCACATTACTGCGGGTGCTGGATTCTCCCATCAGGCCAATGCGCCAGACTTTTCCGGCGAACACGCCCAAGCCTGCACCAATCTCGATATTGTACTCAGCGAGGAGATGCTTACGAACGGTCGCGTCGTCAATACCCTCAGGAATGGCGACGCTGTTGAGCATCCAGAGACGGGCGCCTTCCTGGGCGACCAGTCGCATCCCCAGCGCGTTGAGGCCGGCAGCGAGGGCCAGATGATTGTCCTCGTGGCGACAAAAACGTGCTGCTAAACCTTCTTCGGAAATCAGCCGCAAGGCTTCCCGCAGGGCGTAGTTCATGGAGATAGGCGCCGTGTGATGATACACGCGTTCCTCGCCCCAATATTGCGCAAGCAGGCTCAGGTCCAGATACCAACTCTGAACCTTGTGCGTGCGGTTTCGTAATACCTCTTGGGCGGCCGGACTAAAGGTGACGGGCGAGAGGCCGGGCGGACAGCTCAGGCACTTCTGGGTGCCGCTATAACAGACATCAATCTGCCATGCATCTATTTTGAGGGGACAGCCGCCGAGCGACGTCACCGCATCAACAAGAAACAGCGCTCCTGCCTCATGGACGAGCGGAGCGATGTCTGCCAGAGGCTGCCAGGCTCCGGTTGACGTTTCGGCATTGACGATCGCTACCAGCTTTGGTCGCGTGCAGCGCTTGAGGGCCGCGCGGATATCGTCCGGGCTAAAGACGGCCCCCCAGGGAGCTTCCATGATAACGGGCGTTCCGCCGCAGCGTTGCACCACATCGACCATGCGGGTACCGAATACGCCGTTGACGCCGATGACGACCTCGTCTCCAGGTTCGACCATATTCACAAAGCAGGTTTCCATGCCTGCGCTGCCGGTCCCTGAAATTGGAAGCGTGAGGGGATTCGAGGTTTGAAAGACAAACCTGAGGAGCGCCTTGGTCTCTTCCATCAGCCGAATAAACTCCGGGTCAAGGTGACCAACAAGCGGGGTGGACAGGGCACGCAGGACCCGAGGGTGGACGTTGCTCGGGCCGGGACCTAACAAGGTTCTCGGAGGCGGGGATAATTCACCACAGGCTTCCATACATGTCCTCTCTTGGCTGTTTTTACCGACGCTGAAAAAATCCCGGCTACGGTACCACGCTCGGACAGGTGGGAAAAGTCAGGGTGGCCCGGCCGGCCATTATGGGGCAGGCATCCAGAAAATATGCTCTCGAGGGCAGACAGCAGGAAAGTTTTTTGTTACAAGGCTGAAATACACCGTCCTTTACTGGTGTCGGCACGTAGGGGGAGGGAAGAGGGGGCGTAATGACCGTGACGATTCGCCACATGCTAGCGGAGGACATCCCCCGCGTTGGGGCCGTCATGGTTGCCGCCTTCAACGACGTCTTTCGTCGCCACGGCTACCCCGAGCCGTTTCCGTCCTCGGCTGCCGGGACATCTATCGCACAAGGGTATGCGCGGCTTGAGCCCAACGAGTGTTTTGCCGCGCTCCAGGATGGACAGATCGTTGGGTCCGGGTTCATCCATCTTCGGGGCGATACGGCCGGTATTGGCCCGATTACTGTTGATCCGAGGGCCCAAACCAGAGGGATCGGACGGGCTCTGATGCAGGCCGTGATTGAGGCTGGGGGAGGGTGTCCTTCGCTCCGGCTGGTCCAGGATGCCTTTAACGTGGTGTCCTTTCCGCTGTATAGCTCGCTCGGTTTTGAGGTGCGTGGCACGGTCGCTTCATTGGTTGGGCGTAACATTCGGGGAGACGTTTCAGAAGATGTCGAAATCCGGGAGTGGCAAGCGGAGTATATCGAACACCTGGCGGCACTCGATACGCGCTTGACCGGTATCGAGCGTGAACAAGATCTGCGATTTTTCCATGCCCAGCCGCCGCATATTGCCGCCCTCGTTCAGGGGCAGCTTGCGGGCTACCTGTGCTTCCTGCGCACAGAGGCGGGGACGTTTTTCGGTCCTGCCGCAGCAACGCAACCCTCGGTCTTACGCGCATTGATTCTGGCTGCGGCTGAGCGTGAACAGGGAAAGGCCCTGCGTATGCGTTTTCCTACACGGCACGCAACATTAGTACGAGAGTTGCTCGCCGCGGGCTTTCGAGTGGAAACCCTCCAGACCTATATGGTTCGCGGGGCGTGGCAGACCCCGGACGGGGCAGAGTTGTTGGCGCTCTTTCCAGAGGCGTTGTAGGGAGAAAGAGGAAGCGGGTATGCCGACACTCAATGGGACAGATCTCGGGCTTTTCCCCACAATGGGCATCGGCTCCTACGCCTCACCCTCGTGGTTGATTGCGACCAGAAGAGCCCTCCGCGCCGGAACTGCCGGACCGGCAGATGTCGAAGAAGCCATTCAAGACGCAGTAAAAATGGCGGTGTGGGACCAGGAAGAAGCCGGGCTGGACATTCTGACTGATGGTGAGATTCGTCGGCAGCGCTTTCTGTGGAATGTGGTCGAAAAATTATCCGGACTCAATATGGTCCGGGCGCAGCGCAAGCTCGGTATCATGAGCTACGATAGTGCGCCGCGTTTTGAGACAACCGAACGGGTCAGCGCCCCTGACGGGTTCGGGTTAGTTGATGAATTTACCTTTGTGCAAGCTCAAACCGATAAACCGCTCAAAGTCTGCTGCCCCGGTCCGCTCACAATCGCTATGCCTATCCGGCTTAAGGCCGGCTATCCGCAGGGTGACTATCTGCCCCTCCTGTACGACTTGGCGGAACTCGTGAATAAGGAACTCCGCGGTGTTGTTGCGGCCGGCGCGACCTTTATTCAGCTTGACGAACCCTCCGCCGTGGGTCGGGAGCCAGCCCTGTCCATCGAAGAAACAGTGAAGCTGTTCAATACAACCCTGGAGGGTGTGGAGGCCAAAATCGCCCTCCACGTCTGCTTTGGCAATAATCAGGGCCGGCCGGCCATGAAGCGGACGTATAAACCGCTATTCCCCGGCATCCTTGACGTTAAGGTCGATCAATTTGCCCTGGAATTTGCGAATCGAGAAATGGCCGAGTTGGCGCTCTGGAGCCAATACGGCGATGATCGTGAGTTTGCGGCTGGGGTCATTGATGTGAAATCTATGTACCTGGAGACGGCGGAAGATGTGGCCGAGCGTATTCGTCTGACTCTTGAACATGTGCATCCGGAAAAGCTCTACTTGACCTGTGATTGTGGTTTTTCTGCGTCGTCCCGGAATTTAGCCCGCGCCAAGCTGGGAGCCCTGGTGGCAGGAGCCCGGCTTGTCCGACGAGAGGTCAGTGGAGCGTAAATCATCCAGACGATTTGTCCCCTCCATCCCCGCCTCGCCTGGTTGGGATGAGGAGTGGCCCGGCGAACAGCCTGGAGGTGTCCTGCCGGAAGAGTCCTCTCTGCCGGTGCCCGGCCCTCAGGCGACAGTGGGGACGTGCGAGGTCTGGTGCATCAGCCCCGAGGGCTATGAATGCCGTCTGGAAATGCCGGTTGATGGCGCCGGCGGTATGGCCGCTGTAATCGTCGAGCTCGAAGCGATGGGTTTTACCCCTCGCCAACCAAAAATAAAGTCCGCTCCACGACCCCAGCGCCAGCAGCCTATTCCCCAGCACCAGCAGCCTATTCCCCCTCCACCCCGGACAGAGCCCAGCCCGCCGTGGTGTGACGAGCATGGCTGTTCGTTTAAACTCTTCCGCAAAAACGGCCGGCGGTGGTGGGCGCATTATGACGAAGCCAGTGGCCGCTGGTGTAACTCGCCGATTCCCGTGCGGGATGGAGGGTAGACCTTTATCCGTCCGAGTGCTGAGCGGGCCGCAGGTTCGACAGCGCCGCTTCCACTCTGTCCAAACGTTGAAGAATTTCCTGTTGCGGGTCGGCCCGCAAATAGCCCTGCTCAACCAGTTGTATAAAATTGCTCGCAACCTCATCGGCAGAGAGTCGCCCTTCGGGTTGGTACCACTGATACAGCCAGTTGCACATGCCGAGAATGGCAAATGACACAAGCTTGGCCGGGAGCGGAGCGAGGCGTCCGGCTTTGACGCCTGCTGCAATAACTTCTTCAATAAGTCCGTCATAGACCCGTCGTTCGGCGCGTGCCCGTTCGGCAATCTCCCCTGGCAGATTACTCTCTTCACTAAAAAAAACCGTCAGAAAATTTCGGTGGTCCGCCATGAGACGGACCTGATGCCGGATAATCTGCCGCAGCTTCTCTTCGGGCGCGATGGGCTGCAAGCAAATCTGTCGCAGGTCGCGTTGAAAAATGGCAATGGAACGCTCAAATACCCGAATCAGCAGTTCTTCTTTACTCGGACAGTAGCGATACAGGGTGACCCGGGATATCCCCAAGCGCTCGGCGATTGTTTCGAGCGTCGTTGCGCGGTAGCCCTGCTCGCCGAAACAGTCTGCCGCGGCTTGCAGGATGGCCTCTTCGCGCAGGGCCCGGGTGCGTCCATTCTTTGTCGCCATGCCCTGCGCTTACTGGATTCCCTCCGTCCATGCAAGCGGCCCTATGGGGAAGTGGACAGGCTCTGCTTCCAATTATTCCGCTCAACTCTTGCACCTCCCGGTCAGACCGGGGTAAGGAAAAAGAAGCACGGCAGAAGACCGATAAGGAGGGACCAATGACAGACATCCACGTTTCAAAAGAAGCGATGCTCGAACGCGTCGCCCGTTTCAAAGAACTCAAGTCCAGCGCGCAGGCGTTTGTTGATAGCAAGATCCCAGGCCACGAACGGGATATCTATAACGTGATCGGCCGCGGCGTCACCGAGGATACGAATCTCAACCCCGCGATTACCGCGGTCCAGGACTTTAACGTCACCTATGTTGGTGCGAGTCCGGGCAAAGGCGCGGCGCTGCACAGTCACAGTACGGTCGAAGTGTTTATCCCGCTGTCAGGGCAATGGTCCATCTACTGGGGGGATGAGGGAGAACAAGAAGTGATCCTGGACGCCTGGGATACGGTATCCGTCCCGCCAGGCGTGATGCGCGGATTCAAAAATGTCGGTAATGCAGACGCGCATCTGATGGCCATTTTAGGTGGAACCGATGCCGGTCATGTAGCCTGGGCTCCGAAAGTACTTGAGCAAGCTCAGCAGACGAATCTCCGGCTCGATGACCAGGGGAATCTGCTGCCAAACGACTAGTTCGCTCTCCTGGACTTCTCGAAATACGCCTGCGCCGTGGCAAGGCTGAAACGCTGATGATAGGCGAGTTCGTCCTCAGGATAGCGGTGCTCACGACCGTAGACGCAGGTGTACCGTGTGTGACATCGTTCAGCGCAATCGGTCGGGACGCGCAGACGATGGTGCGTACAGGTAAGCAGGTCCCAGCCTCGTGCGGGGCTGACGGCCTGGGCCGGACAGGCGGCTATACAGGGACGCTCCACGCAGGTCGAACACGGATCAAAGTCTTGAGCCGGAGCCGGGAACGCCGGTAAGTCATGATCAATCAAGACTGCGGCGCGCCAGGCTATCCAGGGGCCATACCGGGGATGGATTTGGACGCCAAGGATACTGGGCACTGACAGCCGCGCGGCCTGTGCCAGGTGCATGAAGGATACGGTCAGGCCGCTGAAAAACTGAAATGGATAAATAACGCGATACTGAGCGCGGGTCGCGTCTAAAAGCGGACTAAGCCGGGCGCTTATAACCTCGACGGTATAGTCATCCAGCGGATGGTCATGCTGCCGGAGATAGCCTGGCCGCGCCGCGGCATACTCCCGAAAGTGTCTCCAAAATTCTCTACCGCCATTCCCAATAACAACGACGGTCTCGGCCTCAGGAAACCGCTGTGCGATATGATACTGTGCCGGAACCAGGGCTTCATAGTCAGACCTCGGCGTTGTCCCGATGAGGTTGAGTCCGACAGGAGCGAGGGCTGCCATGATATCCTGGAGAAGTTCCATAGCTGTCTGCTTTTCTAATAGCGGACGGTAACCAAGAACAAGCCCTGCGGGGGTGCGTTCAGTCCGGCCCGAGACCGGTTGCGCGCCGCAAAGACGGTGGCAAATTCGTCTACGCTCAAAGCGCCTCGACCGACGTCTACCAAGGTGCCGACGATATTCCTGACCATATGGCGCAGGAATGACCGGGCTTCGACCGTATATATGAGAAAATCGTGCTCGCGACAGATGGCACTGTGCATCACCGTGCGCCACGGCGTCCGTTCTACGGAGTCCGCTCCCTGAAAAGACGAAAAATTGTGATGCCCGATGAGCAGGGCCGCGGCGGCATTCATTGCCTCCTGATCCAAAGGATAGGGGATATGCCACGAGTAGCGGACATGCATAGCCGAGGGAGAGGGCTGGTTCCAGATGCGGTACTGATAGGTCCTGCTGTGCGCGTCGTAGCGCGGATGAAACGTGTCTGCCACCTCGCTGATCGCCCGGATGACAATATCTGAGGGCAGAACCGAGTTGAGGCTGTGCTGAAACCGTACCGGGTTGAGCGGAGGGGTGGCCTGAAAGGTGGCCACTTGGCCCAGCGCGTGAACCCCTGCGTCTGTTCGCCCGGCTACCCGTACGCGAACGGGCGTATCCAGAATCCGGGATAAGACGGCTTCGAGCGTCCCTTGAACAGTGGCGCCCGTGGGCTGAATCTGCCAGCCGTGATAGTTGGTGCCGTCGTATTCGAGCAGCAATTTGTAATGCACGGGATATGGTGTACGGAAAGTGGTCTCCGCCCGGCCGGTCCGGGCATCAGTAAAAAGGCCCGCAATAGTTGCGGGCCTATGGGTCTCAGGTTGTCGGTCCGCCAGGAGCTACTGCCCCAGCTTATAGACCTCGGCTACGTTTGCCCCGATGACCTGCTGCCGGGCCGTTTCGGAGAGTGGCGTGACCAGCCGTTTCAGGGCCGGCATGTACTGGTCGCTGTGGTCCGGGTGCGGGAAGTCCGATGCCCAGAAGAATTTGTCGGCTCCGACGAATTCAATGATGTGCTGCAAGGCTTTTTCGTCCGGGTCGGCCGAGATCCAGCACTGGCGCTGAAAATAAAAGCTGGGCCGCTCCTTGAGCTGGGTCGAATGGGCCAGCGGACCCTCAAACACGGCATCCATCCGGTCGAGCAAATAGCCAATCCAGCCGGCCTGGGATTCGAGCACGACGGCCTTCACCGTGGGGAAGCGCTCGAACACGCCATGGTGAAAGAGTGATACAAACGCCTGCTGCATGTTTTGGGCGACCAGCACATCAAAATACCAGTTGAAGTCGATCGGCTCCGTTGGCACGAGTTCTTCAAAGCGCCCGTGAGGCATGAATTGGATCGGCTCGAAGGTCGGATGCAGGGCAAGGGGCACATCCAGTTCCTGTGCCTTTGCCCAGACCGGATCATAGTCTGGATGCCCATGCGATTTCTTCGTCCAGGTAAACGGCGCGAAAAAAGCGCCTTTGCAACCCGCCTTGACTGCCCGCTCCAGTTCTTTCGCCGCTTCGTTGGCATCGGTACCGGACAGATGGGCGATAGGGATGAGGCGTCCACCCGACTCGGAGCAAAAGTCCACAATCCAACGGTTATAGGCCCGGCAATAGGCAGCCGAGATTTCCGGGTCCCGGACCTCAGATTCCCACAAGAGCCCGATGGTGGGGTAGAGAATCGATTTCGCCAGCCCTTCGCCGTCAATCCGCTCTATGCGTTCCTTGGCGTCCATTGAGCCAAGCGGCGCGCCATCAATATAACGGCGGTCCGGACCGGGTACGATATCCGGCTGGCCCATGGCGCCCAGAATGCCGGGGAAACCGCGCTGGCACAGTCGGGACGGTTGGCCATCAAACTCAAAATATTCCCAGCCTTCATCGTCTGTTTGAATCCGAATGGCCCGCTCTCGGTATTGCGGCTCAAGATATTGCTCCCACAAATCGGGCGGCTCCAAAATATGGCCGTCACAATCGATAGAACCCTCAAGACTGACTTCACCGTTCGCCGTTGACATACCACCCTCCTTTTTGGTGCTGCGTTCGATCGTATCCTCTTCCCTTACCGAGAATCCCAAAAAAATACTAGGCGGCAAAAGGACTGGTACACGCACTCCTGGCGCGAAGACCGCGAGTGCTCTAGTTCTCCAGCCGGAGAACTGGTAAAGGAAGCGACAGGTGGTATTGGAAGACAAGGAGTTTTGCGCATGCTTGGAACAGTATTAGGAGTAGGCCTTGGGGCGGTAATACTTGTCGGGTCTTGGTCTGCCGCGGGCTTTGCCGACGGGTTTGTGTCAACTGGGGCCGTGACGCTGGGCGTCTTGGGCGCACTCAGCGTGGCCACGTTTGTTGCCTTTCTGGCCAACGCCGGTCATCAGGAGCCGGAGTAAGAGCCGGGCTCGGATTTCTTACCCCTCAATCTTCGTTTTGGGCCGGAGTGGGCTGTTCAGGAATGATTCGTCCCGCCAGGCAAGGAGCCCTGTCGGGGTCTCCGGCATCCTGCGTCCCCGCGGGATTGACAGCCGAACAGCGGGGCGGGTAAGTACTTCACGTACTTTACGCGAAAGTGGCGGAATTGGCAGACGCGCAGGATTCAGGATCCTGTGGGGTAAAACCCGTGGGGGTTCAAGTCCCCCCTTTCGCATAGGTCAGGGGGCCTTTCTCAAAAAGAGGGAGGCCCCTTTTTACTGGGCTTCTGATACAACAGACTGCCTGTTGCAGAGTATGAGTCCGCCTTCCCAAGGAGCGAGTTGATGCCAAACGAACTGGCAAGCCAATATGACCCGACCGGACTGGAAAAGACGGTAGTCCGGCGCTGGGCCGAGACCAAACCTTTTGCCGCCACCCCGGACGACAATGAGCAACGCTATGTGATCATGATGCCGCTGCCGAATGTCACCGGTGCGTTGCACATGGGACACGCCATGGACAATGTCATGCAGGATTTGCTGACGCGCTGGCACCGCATGATGGGGGAGAACGCGCTGTGGATGGCGGGGACGGATCATGCCGGCATCGCCACGCAGGCCGTTGTGGAAAAACGCCTGTTCGAGCTGGAAGGCAAAACGCGCCATGATGTTGGCCGCGAGGCCCTGGTAGAGCGCATCTGGGACTGGAAAGAGCAATACCAGGCCCGCATCGTCAGCCAACAGCAGGCCATGGGCTGTTCGTGCGACTGGGACCGCCAGCGCTTTACCATGGACGCCGTCTGTGCCCGGGCCGTCCAGTGGACCTTTTTTCGTCTTTTCCGGGACGGCCTGATTTTCCGTGGGACGCGCCTGGTCAACTGGGACTGCCACCTGCAAACGGCAGTCGCGGATGACGAGATTGTGTATGAAAGCGTTCAGGGACATTTCTGGCATCTGCGCTATCCCGTCATTGATCCTCAGCCCGGCGAACCGGAATACGTCGTGGTTGCCACAACGCGGCCTGAAACCATGCTGGGCGATACGGCGGTCGCCTGCCATCCCGACCCACGCGGGGCGCTGGAAGAACTCATTCGCAAAACACAGGAGCGCCTGAACCGAGCCGGCCAAAAAGAGCGCGGTGAGCTGGAAGCGGAAGTGGCCCGGATCGAAAAACGATGCGAGACGCATCTGCCGCAGCTCGAACAGCTCGCAGCCATGGCCGGGGCCGGTCGTATGGTACGCCTCCCGCTCCTGGACCGCCCGATGCCGCTCATCTGCGATGAATGGGCGAAACCCGAATTGGGCAGCGGTTGTGTGAAAATCACCCCAGGCCATGACCCCAATGACTACGAAGTATGGGGCCGCCACAGCGAAGAGATCGGTATTATCAACATTCTGCATACCGATGGTTCTTTGAACGACCGGGCCGGGTCGTACCAAGGACTAGACCGCTTTGCCGCGCGCGACAAAATTATTCAGGATTTGGACGCTCACGGCCTGCTTGAATCCATCGAAGATCGGGAGATCGAAATCGGCCACTCAGACCGTTCCAAGACCCCGGTTGAGCCTTACCTGTCGGAGCAGTGGTTCGTGCGTATGGGCGATGTGGACGGTGGTGTCGTATGCGGCCGGGGGACGGCCAACGAATTTGTCGCACCCGGATTGGCCCAGGCCGCCCTTGATGCTGCCGAAGGCAAGTGGCGTTCGCCCACGGGCAAGAACGTTTCGTTTCACCCGGACGTTCGCTACCGTAACACCTATATCAACTGGCTTGCCGAGAAGCGGGACTGGTGTATCAGTCGCCAGCTCTGGTGGGGACATCAGATTCCGATCTGGTCGGGCAGCTTCCAAGGCCAGGCACTCCTGGAACAGCTCGCCTGGCTTGCCCCCTATCTGACGCGGGAAGATGTGGTTGCCCGCTTGCAGACGAGCGAGACCGATGAACTCCTTGATCCCGATATGCCCCGTCGTCTGGCTCAACACAGTGCCGACGATACGTCGGAGCAAATCAATGGAAAAATTCTGGTGTGTTTGCGCGAGCCACCTGACCAGGAGGACGTGGTGAGAGACCTGGAAGCGGCCGGCTTTGTGCGTGACCCTGACGTGCTGGATACCTGGTTTTCGAGCGGGTTGTGGCCGCACAGCACCCTGGGCTGGCCCGATCCCGACACTGCGGCTATCGAAGCCGGTCAGTCGCCTCTGGGGACACAGAACGGCTCTCCCGACTGCCTGTCGTATTACTATCCCGGTTCGTGCCTGGTGACCGGGCGCGACATCATTACCTTATGGGTTGCCCGCATGGTTCTGATGGGCCTGTATAACCTGGGCGATGTGCCGTTCACCGACGTCTTTATCCACGCCACGATTCTGGATGGCAAAGGCGAACGGATGAGCAAGTCGAAGGGCAACGGTATTGATCCGGTGGATATTATCGAACGCTACGGCTGTGATGCCATGCGCTACGTCCTGTGTGAGATGCAAACCGGCTCCCAGGACATTCGTCTCCCCGTTCAAGCCATTTCGCCGTTTACCAATGAACCCGTAGACCTGGCAAAAGCCAAGCACGGCAGCAGCATTTTTACCTATGTGTGTCCCCAAACCGGCAAGGAATTTGATGTGCTCGGGACCATGCCGGACATCCCCTCGGCCAAGCTGATCAGCGAGCGCTTTGAGGTCGGTCGCCACTTCTGCAATAAGCTGTGGAACGCGGTACGGTTTGCCTTGCCGAATCTTGAGCAGACGTCCTTTGTGGAACGCAACCCGGCGAGGCTGCTGTTTGAAGAGCGTTGGATCCTATCCCGCCTGACGCGGGCAACCGCCGAAGTGCAACAACAGCTTGAAGCGTATAACCCGTCGGCCGCCCTGTCGGTGGCGCGCGACTTTTTCTGGTCGGAGCTGTGCGATTGGTATCTGGAAATGATCAAGCCGCGCCTGCGCGCAGATGGTGCGGACAGCGCCCGACAAGTCCTGGCCTTTTGCGTTGATCAGACCCTGCGGCTGTTTCACCCGTTCATTCCCTTTGTGACCGACTTTTTATGGCAACAACTGAATGCACATGCCGCCCAGCGTGGAATTGGGAGTCCGCTTCAGACGCCAGATACGATATCCCGCGCGCCCTGGCCGCAGCCGCAGACGAGCTGGCAGGATGAGCAACTGGAACAGCAGGTAGACTTTTTACAGGACGTTATTCGGGCCATCCGCGATATCCGCAGCCAATATACGGTGCCGCCGAAACAGCGGGTGCAGGTACGCATCAAAACCGTGGACGAAGCGCCGGATATCCTGAACAAGGGACTGGTCCATATTCAAGGTCTGGCCGGGGTCGAGTCGGTTGAGATGGCCGCGGGCGCCGAGCGGACGCGCGATTCCGCCACCGCGGTCGTGGGCGATCTCGAGGTGTACGTGCTCGGGGTCATCGATATCGAGAAAGAACGGGCACGTTTGAACGGACAGATCAAGAAGCTGAACGGCACGCTTGCGGGCGTACGGAAAAAACTCGGCAACGAAAAATTCCTCTCACGGGCAAACCCCGAAGTGGTTGCAAAGGAGCGGGCCAAGCTGGCCGACATGGAGTCGCAGTTAGGGACGCTTAATGAAAATCTGGCCGCGTTGGGGTAAACGGTTGACGCTCTCTTACGTCAGGCTGCGATAGATTCATCGCTTGATTATTTCTCCTTACCTATGTAGGTTTTTTGTAAGGAGAAACATCATGGTGGTAAAGATTACATCAAAGCGCCAAGTGACTTTCCCTGCCCGAGTATTGGACGCGCTCGGGGTAGGTCCCGGCGACCAACTCGAACTGGAAGAAGGCCCTGATGGCTTCATTCTACGCCCGCGACGGATAGATTTGTCCCGGCTCGGGGGGCTTCGCGACAAGATTCCACCCGGACATCCGCCGTTCGATTTGCAAGCCTTCCGGGAGCAACCATATGATCCGTCGCTACGGGATTGATACCTCAGTCCTCGTGCGGTTGCTCACTGGAGGCCCGGAAAAGGATTTCGCGTATTGTGTGAGTAAGCTTCGCGTCCTGGTCGAAGACCAGACCTCCGAGGTTTTTGTTTCAAACCAAGTCGTTGGGGAGGCGTATGTCGCCGTGCAGCACCACTATGGGGTGTCCAAGGCCGCCGTTCGTGCTTCCTTACTCGATGTACTCCGCAGTGGGTTGGTTGCTCCTCTAAACGGGCGTTCGGTCATCGAAGCGCTCAACGCCTCCGGTGGTCCAGGGCTGTTCGACCGCCTTATCGCTGACGACTATTCTCGCGCTGGCTTGGAAGTCCTGACCCTGGACCGTAAGATGGCTACCCTGTCCGACGTGCGGCGTCTGTAGGTCGAGGTTCAAGGCTGCAAGGAAACCATTTTCAAAGTGTGAATGGTTAGCTGAATACTATTTGTAGGAGGAATCAGCCTTGCCGATATTTGACCTATTCTCAAAACGCCAAAAGAAGCTTCGGGGAGAAGTTCCCGATGTCTATGTTTATGATGAACTCCCTGATCCCCTCAGGGTACAGATTGTTCACATCTGGAGACATACTTTTCACAATCGAGATCGAGGGCGTACCCATTTCATAAGAGTAAGTAACACTGAAGTAAGAGAAGCCTATGAATTTATAGTCAATACTCTATGTAGCGAATATGGTGTTTTCCGTCTGCCGGGGACAAATAAGCATCACGGAAATAGAAGTTATATTAATGACTTGGAAGCTTTCTTCCTTCAAGAAGGAGACATTGAAAAAGCTCTTGATCCGGTGGAATTAACATTTCAGGCTATGGCCTACGTTACTATCCGTAATGCGTCAGAAGTAGCCGAAGACGCAATCGAAGAGCTAAATAGTAGATTCAAGGAGCATGGGGTTGGTTATCAATTTACAAATGGAAAAATTATCCGTGCCGATTCCGAATTGATTCATTCCGAGGTTGTTCAGCCAGCTCTAAAGCTCCTCAATCAAGAACACTATGCCGGAGCGCAACAGGAGTTCTTGAATGCGCATGAACATTATCGACGGGGGAATGCGAGAGAAGCTCCCAACGATTGTCTCAATGCGTTCGAGAGCGCGATGAAAGCGATCTGCGATAAGAGAGGCTGGAGTTATGCCAATAATGCAACAGCAAGGCCTTTAATCCAGGTATGTTTTGATAACGGATTAATTCCATCGTTTTGGCAATCACATTATGCATCACTAAGAAGCCTTTTGGAGAGCGGGGTCCCTACTGGACGAAACAATTTGAATGGACATGGTCAAGGCACTACTCCGGTATCTGTACCAGATCACCTTGTCGCCTACATGCTACACATGACTGCATCAGCAATCGTATTTCTGGCCGAAACTGAGGCAAATTTACGATAACGTCAAGAAATTAAGCCAGAATTGCGAACAAGGAAAAAATGGAATGTACGGCTATAGTGGAACGTTGTAAAAGGATACCGGGCTCTATGTGGGATACGTATCCAGTTTCGCTGGTGCCCATTCCCAGGGCGAGACCTTGGATGAGCTGAACAAGAACCTGAAAGAAGTGATCGCAATGCTCCTTGAGGATGGCGATCCTGAAGCAGAAAGGGGACATGATGAGACAAGTAGTCCTTTATCCCGGAGAAGACGGTTATTGGGTTGCTGCATGTCCCAGCCTACAAGGCTGCATCAGTCAGGACAGCACGAAGCAGGAAGCGATTGCCAATATCAGGGAGGCCATAGAGGGATATATCCTCTCGCTCCAGGAAGATAGGCTGCCAGTGCCGGAAGAACATTTCGACGCGCTACTCGTAACCGTATGAGCGGCTTGCCCAGGATTTCAGGACGGGACTGCACCAGAGCACTCGGTAAAATCGGCTTCTACCTGAAGCGCCAACAAAGCAGCCACATGATTCTGCGCCGTGACAATCCTTCGCTCAGGTCGTTGTCCCCGATCATAAAGAGTTGGACCGGGGGACCTTACGCGCCATCATCAGACAGGCTGATCTCGGCGTGGCGGAGTTTGTGAAGTTATTCTGAGCCCCCTGGACTTTGAGACGGCTTAACCGGACGTGAACGATTGAAGACCCGACGCCATGCCATCCAAATCCGCCAAGCTGGTATTTACCAAGCACGCAGTTCAGGTAATGGCGGAGCGAATGATTCCCGTCGGGTGGGTTGAACGAGCGATAGCCGAACCGACGTTGCGCGAGCCCGACCCGAACGACCCCGAGGTAGAACGCTTTTTCCATCGTCTCCCGGAACAGGGTAACCGGATATTGCGCATAGCCGTGAACACTCACGTTGCACCTTGGCGGGTGGTGAGTGTATTCTTCGATCGTAACATGAAAGGAAAATTATGAAGCTGCACGTCGATAAAGAAGCCGATGCGCTCTACCTGCGCCTCGATACCTCTCCTATCGTCGAGTCTGAAGAAGTCTCGCCAGGTGTAGTGCTCGATTATAACGAATCGAACGACGTGGTAGGTGTGGAGATACTCCATCTCTCGAAACGCTCCCCCACTCTCAACCTCTCCAGCTTAGAATTTGAGACGGCTTAGCCGGACGTGAAGGATTGAAGATCAAACACCATGAACTGGGAGCACCGGCCACATCGGGTGTGTTGCGGCGTTGTACGGAAGCGGGAGGTTCATCTGCGGTCACATTAAAGGGCGGCCGCGGCATACTGGACTAAGAAGCCCATGGGCACACTCTCACCTTGTTTCAGCCTCTCCGGCTATGTACATTCCTAAGCCATGTATCCGTTTGACCACCCGGCTGTGGACCGGCTGATTCGTCTCGCACTGGAAGAGGACGTTGGTCGGGGTGACGCGACCACGCGAGCGACGATTCCTCCCAACCAGGCGGCGCATGGAAAAATTACGGCCAAGGCCGACCTTGTGTTGGCCGGGCTGCCAATAATTGCATTGGTTCTGGCGCAGACGGATAAAACGGCTGAGGTGCGCTTGCTCGCGCAAGAGGGGCGTCAGGTTCCGGTCGGGACGGTTGTTGCCGAGGTGTGGGGACAGGCCGCCGGCCTGCTCACTGCGGAGCGGACCTTGCTCAATTTTCTGCAACATCTCTCCGGGGTGGCGACCCTGACCCGAAAATTTGTTGAGGCTGTGGCCGGAACCCGCTGCACCATTATTGATACCCGAAAAACCCTGCCCGGCCTGCGCCTGCTGGATAAGTATGCGGTTGTCCAGGGCGGGGGAAGAAATCACCGGCTCGGGTTGGACGACGGAGTGTTGATTAAAGACAATCACATTGCCGTGTGTGGTGGGGTGGATGCTGCGGTCCGCCGGGCGCGGAGTCAGGCGTCAACGTGGCTGCGTATTGAAGTGGAGTGCACAACTATGGCTGAGGTCCAAGAGGCCCTCGACGCTCAGGCCGATATCATTCTGCTCGACAATATGACCACTACTCAGATGACCGAAGCCGTGCAACTGATACATGGGCAAGCCCTGGTCGAAGCCTCGGGCAATATATCGCTGGCGCGCGTGCGGGAGGTAGCAGAAACGGGGGTGGATTTTATCTCGGTCGGTGTCCTGACCCACTCAACTCCGGCCGCAGACCTGAGCATGTCCGTGACGTGCGAGCCGGGGGCGTAGGGTCTGGAGCACGCTTATGGACGACCTGCCTGACCACAGCTTTGAGACGGCTCTCGTGTCTCAGTTGTCCCAACCGGCGACGCGCCTGCTCGGTCGTCCGCTACATTTTTTCGACACTATTGATTCCACCAATACATCGGCTGCCAGACTGGCACGACAAGGGGCAACCGAGGGAACGGTTGTGACCGCTGATGCGCAGACCGGTGGTAAGGGCCGCTTGGGGCGGAGCTGGGTTTCGCCGCCCGGAGTGAACCTCTATCTGTCGGTAATTCTCCGTCCCCGGAAACCTGCCTCAGCCGCACCGCAATTAAGCCTGCTGGCCTCCGTGGCAGTGGCCGAAGCCATTGTTCAACAGACGCAGTTGGTGCCCGTCATAAAATGGCCCAATGATGTCCTGGTCGCAGGAAAAAAAGTATGCGGCATCCTGACTGAGATGCAGGCGAACGGCTCGCATCTCAGATCAGTCATTGTCGGTATCGGAGTCAATATCAATGCTCCGCTGGCGTCATTTCCTGAGGAGCTACAGGATAAGGCCTCTTCGCTCCTCCTGATGCGTGGGGAGCCGGTTGACCGGGCGGCGTTTACTGTCAGCCTGCTGACCCATCTTGAGCAATTATATGTTCTGTGGCTAGAAAAAGGGTTCCCGGTAGTGGGTGCAGCCTGGGAAGGCTATGCGTCTGAGTTGCTGGGAAAATCGATCACGGTGACAGCGTCTGAAGGGATAATCTCAGGGACGGCGCGTGGTATTGATCAGGACGGTGCACTCTTGGTTGAAACAGTATCCCCGGAAGGGCAGGCGAGGCCGTCCCCTCGCGTCCAGCGTATTCTGGCCGGGGATGTGACCGTGGTTGACGGCTATTGAAAGACGGGCACAGTGAACTGATCGAAGTGGACACCCATGATACTCGCCGTTGATGTGGGGAATACGCATACGGTCGCCGGTCTCTACGAGACGCAAGACCTCGCCTATCACTGGCGCTTTGTGACTGAGGCGGAGCGAACGGCAGACGAGTACGGAGTGCTGCTGCAGAGCCTATTTGCCGCCCGTGGACTCAGCCTGTCGTGTGTGGCTGGTATTATTGTGTCGAGCGTTGTGCCGGCAATGGTGAAAACGCTCGAAGACCTCGCCCAGACGTATTTTCAGCTCACCCCTCTCATCGTCGGCCCCGGCATCAAGACCGGGATGCCGATCCTGTACGATAATCCCCGAGAGGTTGGGGCCGACCGGATCGTGAATGCGGTGGCGGCCTACGAACGCTACCGGGCCGCCACGATTATTGTCGATTTCGGAACCGCCACAACCTTTGACTATGTGACGCAAGCCGGAGAATACCTGGGAGGGGCGATTGTCCCCGGTGTGGGGATTTCTCTGGATGCCCTCTTCCACAAAACGGCCAAACTCTATCGGGTGGAGCTGGTGAAGCCGCCCAAGATTGTTGGCCGCAATACGGTCAACGCCATCCAATCCGGTATCTATTATGGCTACACGGCTCTGGTTGATGGCATGGTGGAGCGTATTCAACACGAAAATGGTGCGCAGGCCCGCGTGATCGCCACGGGTGGATTTGCCCAGCTGATCGCGGCAGAATCAAGAACCATTGAGGAGGTCGATGAGTTCGTGACCCTGGAGGGACTGCGGATTCTGTATGAACGTAATCATTAAGAGCGTCGTGCAATTATGAAGACGACTGCGACTCAATGCAGTCACTCGGGTTGTGCGTCGCTGCTAGGTAAGGAGGGAAATATGGCTGCTGGTGATATACATCGCATCCGAACCATTGGACTACTCGCTGAAGGCGGGGCTGGGAAGACGACCCTGGGGGAAGCACTCTTATACGCTGCGGGCGAGACCACCCGTCAGGGACGGGTGGAGGAGGAAAGCTCGGTGCTCGACTTTGAGCCTGAGGAAATACGACGGAAAGCGACCCTGTCAACGGCTTTTCATACGCTGAGTTGGAAGAAACACGATATTTGTTTAATCGACCCGCCTGGATATGGGAACTTTTTGCCGGACACCCGCTATGCCATGGAGGCGATGAGTGGTGCCCTCTTCGTCGCCGGCCCAGCGGGCCAGCTCAAGGTCGAGACTGAACGGCTGTGGAACTGGGCCAAGGACATGCAACTGCCTCGTATCGTCTGTCTGTCCCGGATGGATCGGGAGGAAGGGGAATTCGGCGCGGCTATCGATGCCCTGAATAGTGCTCTTGAGACCACCCTGACCCCGATTCACATTCCGATTGGCTCTCAGGCCGACTTTCGGGGCGTGGTTGACCTACTGTCCATGCAAACCCTGATGTTTCAAGGTGATAAGGGCGAAGTCACGACCGAGGCCATTCCCGGTGATCTCCAAGAGCAAGCGGATGACTATCGTGAAAAGCTGATTGAGGCGGTTGCAGAAACGAACGATGACCTCCTGACGCGCTATCTTGAGGGCGAGGAGTTGAGCGTGGAGGACATTACCCAGGGATTGAGAGAGGGTGTGGCTGCCGCCCAGATTTTCCCCGTGCTGTGCCTCTCCGGGAGCCAAACTTTGGGTATCCAGCCGGTGTTGAACGCAATAGTTGATTTGCTTCCGTCACCAGACTCTCGTCCGAGTGTGGTCTGTACCGATCCGAAAACCCAGGAATCAGTTGAGCGCAGCCCTGACCCGGCCGCGCCGTTTACCGCCCGCGTGTTTAAGACGGTTGATTCGCAGGCGGGCAAACTGGCGCTCTTCCATGTGATTTCCGGAAAAGTGGAGAGCGACTCGGTCGTGTATAATACGACCCGTGATGCCAAAGAACGTCTCGGCCAGTTATTTCACCTGAAGGGCAAAAAACAGGAGCCGGTGACCACGGCACTGCCGGGCGATATCATCGGTGTGGCCAAGCTCAAAGAGACGCATACCGGCGATACGCTGTGCGACGAAAAAACCCCTGTTCTGCTGCCCCCACTGGTCGAATTCAATCCGGCTATCTCGTTTGCCCTGGAGCTCAAGTCTCGCGGCGACGAAGAAAAGATTATGACCTCCCTGGACCGGCTCAATGAGGAAGACCCGGCCCTCAGAGTGGACCGCGACCAACAGTCCAACGAAATCCTTATTTCCGGGGCCGGCCAGCTTCATATTGAAGTCGTAGTCGAGAAACTGAAGCGGAAATACGGGGTTGATGTGGAGCTGAAAGCGCCCAAGGTTCCGTATCGTGAAACCATCACCGGTAGAACCGAGGCCCAGGGACGCTTGAAGAAACAATCGGGTGGACGGGGTCAGTTTGGCGATACCTGGCTGCGCGTCGGACCTCTCGCCCGTGGTACGGGGTTTGAATTCGTCAATGAAATAAAAGGTGGTGCAATCCCGCGTCAATATATTCCGTCAGTGGAAAAAGGTGTGGTCGACGCCCTGGGCAAAGGATTCCTGGCTGGTTATCCCATCGTGGATGTTCAGGTGGCATTGTATGACGGTTCCTACCACGAGGTGGACTCCTCGGACATGGCGTTTCAGATAGCCGGGTCTATTGGCATCCAGAATGCGCTGGAAAAGGCCAAGCCCGTGTTGCTGGAGCCCATTATGCACCTCGATATTACCGTGCCAGAGGAATATATGGGGGATATCAGCGGCGATATTAATCGACGCCGTGGCAGACTCGTGAGTGTCGACGCCAAGGGCCGTAATCAGATTATCAAGGCGTCCGTTCCCATGGCTGAGATATTGACCTATGCGCCTGATCTCCGGTCTATGACAAGTGGACGCGGTACCTTTGAGGTTGGTTTTTCGCACTACGAAGAAGTGCCGCATCATTTAACGGAAAAAATCATTCAAGAGAGCAAGCAGGCGAAAGAAGAAGCGAGTCATTAAGCATATGTAAATCCCTGCGGAGAGCCGCTGCTCCTCCGCAGGGTATGGGATGAGACATTGACAACCTCACTCGGGCTGTACTAGAGTTCTCCTCTCTTTTCATTTTCAGGAGGGTTGCTTATGGATGTCAAAGAAGAAGAGTTGATACGTTCCCTGATCGATACTGACCCCGAACTGCGCCGCCACTATGAGGAACACGCTCAACTCAAACAGCGCCTTCAAGAACTCAGAGAAAAATCCTTCCTGACTGAAGAAGAAGAGATTGAAGAAAAAACGATCCAAAAACAAAAACTGGCGGGTAAAGATCGCATCATGGAAATCCTCGCCCGCCACAAACGACAAGCAGCATAACTGAGGATCGCTGCGTTCACGGTTTCGACTCGCCTGGGAGTACCTCAGCCCCACTCGTGTGGCTGGAGTGTCGCCCGGTTAAACGTTTCCTTCTCAAAAGCTCATTGAGCGACAGGACCTATGCGTCATACAATCTCTATCCTAGTTGAGAATGAATTCGGTGTTCTCGCCCGGGTCGCGGGACTTTTTAGTGGCCGAGGCTTCAATATTGACAGCCTGAGCGTGGCAAAGACCCTGGACCCCTCATTGTCCCGTGTCACGCTCGTTACGGAAGGCGACGATCAGATTGTCGAGCAGATCACGAAACAGCTCAATAAACTGATCTGTGTCATCAAGGTCAGTGACTTCCAGGACACGCCGCACGTGGAACGTGAGATGGCGCTCATCAAGGTTGCAGCAGACGAACGTACACGCGGTGAAATTCTGAATATTATCGATATCTTCCGAGCCAAGGTGATCGATGCCGGGCCGCGATCCTTTGTGATTGAAGTGACCGGTGATGAGGGGAAGATTACTGCCATCTTGGATTTGCTCAAGCCGCTGGGTGTCAAGGAGATCGTGCGCACCGGAAAAGTCGCCGTTCAGCGTGGGCTTCAGACACTCTCAGCAACGACCGTGGACAATACATTAGAGCAGCAGCGAAAGGTGCGTCGGCTGCGCTAGGAGCATCCAGAGGCTCTCCGTCATGCCTGCAGACGAGACGAGAGAGCTCAGGAGGAAAAGACATAAGGAGTAAGTAGCATGAGCATGAATATTTATTATGACAACGATGCCGATCTGTCCCTGCTTTCGGGTAAGAAAATTGTCATCGTCGGATACGGCAGTCAGGGCCACGCCCACGCCCTCAACCTGCGTGACTCCGGGATGGATGTCCGGATTGGGCTGCGGAAAGACAGCGGCTCCTGGAAAAAGGCCGAGGAGGCCGGCTTTGTGGTCCAGGAGGTTGGGGCAGCCTCGGCTGACGCCGATATCATTATGATCCTGACACCCGACGAGGTCGCCAGCGAGATGTATGAATCTGACATCAAAGCTGGTCTCAAAGCCGGGAAATACCTCGCTTGTGCGCACGGATTTAATATCCACTTCAAGAAAATCGTTCCGCCCGAAGAGGTGAACGTTTTCATGGTCGCTCCCAAAGGTCCCGGCCATCTCGTCCGGAGTGAATTTGAGAAAGGCCGTGGTGTGCCCTGCCTGATCGCGATGGCGCAAGACCCGTCCGGGGATACCAAGCCGGTGGCCATGGCCTACGCGTCGGCCATCGGTGGGGGACGCGCGGCGATTTTAGAGACCTCGTTCAAAGAAGAGACCGAGACCGATCTGTTTGGGGAACAGACCGTCCTGTGCGGTGGGGTAACCGAACTCATGCGGGCCGGCTTTGAGACCCTGGTCGATGCCGGCTATGCGCCGGAGATGGCGTATTTTGAGTGCCTGCACGAAATGAAGCTGATCGTGGACCTCATCTACGAAGGCGGGATCACGAATATGCGCTATTCCATCAGCAATACGGCCGAGTTTGGAGATATGACCCGTGGCAAACGGGTCATTGGAGACGAAACCCGTGCAGCGATGAAGCATATCCTGGCTGATATTCAGTCTGGAAAATTCGCCGACGAATGGATGAATGAATATCGGTCTGGCTTGCCGCGTTTTAACGCCCTGCGCAAAGAGGGCGCGAGTCATAGGGCTGAAGTTGTCGGCGACAATCTGCGCGGTATGATGCCTTGGCTCCAGCAGGATAGGCTGGTCGATAAGGCGAAAAATTAACTCGGGCCATGGCGGGGCGGACACGCGGGGAGGGGAGCGTGGCCTCCTCTTTTCGCTTCCCGTGTTGTGATTATGCATTTTGCGCGTGAGGGATATCCCTGGATCTTCGGGCTCGGCTCACTCTCTCTCGTGCTCGGTCTGCTCGGCTTCCACTCCTCTGGCGGTATTCTGCTTGGGCTCACTCTCTTTGTTGCTTTTTTTTTTCGTGACCCTGATCGCGAGGTTCCCGGTGACACCGACGTGATTATCTCTCCTGCCGATGGCCGCGTTATCACGGTTGAGCCGTTGGCACGCGGCAAATACGCCTCAGAGCAACCTGCTTCTCGGGTTGGCATATTCCTGTCTCCGCTCAACGTACATGTCAATCGCGTCCCGGTGACTGGACAGGTCACCCAAATTCAGTATCAGCCGGGGAAATTTCGGGCTGCGTTCGCCGCTGATGCCGCTGAAGTCAACGAGCAGAACGCGGTCAGTATTCAGGATACATACGGCCACCGGGTTGTTCTGGTCCAGATTGCCGGTATGCTGGCCCGGCGGATTGTCTGTCGCCTGACGGGCGGAGAACAGGTCCAACAAGGCGACCGGTACGGCATGATCATGTTGGGCTCCCGGGTGGACGTGTATTGTCCGGCAGAGGTACAATTGAAAATAACAGTCGGACAACGGGTAAAGGCCGGAGAGACGGTGATCGGCGCATACCGCGCTCGGGCGAAAACATAACTGGGAGGTTGCCTGTGGCTATGCAGACACGCGAAAAAGTCCGACGGCTGCCAACCCGTAAAAAAATGCGTCCCCCCCTACGCAAGGGCGTGTATCTGCTGCCCAATCTTTTTACGACGGGCGGGCTGTTTTGCGGGTTTTACTCCAGCGTGATGACTGTGCAGGGCGAGTTCCGGGTGGCGGCCACCGCGGTTCTGATTGCGCTGATCTTTGATTCCCTCGACGGCCGGATTGCCCGTATGACGAAAACCTCCAGCCGTTTTGGTGCGGAATACGATTCCCTGTCCGACCTGGTGGCTTTTGGGGTGGCCCCCGGTTTGTTGGCCTATCGCTGGGCCTTGGAGCCGTGGGGGGCGTGGGGCTGGTTGGCGGCAGCCTTATACGTAGTGTGTGGTGCCCTCCGCCTGGCGCGCTTCAATGTCCAAATCGGAGTCGTGGATAAGGAGAGTTTTGTTGGTCTGCCGATCCCGGCTGCGGCGGCCGTCATAGCCACGACGATTTGGGTGTATGACTACCTGGGTGGTGAAGGGACGACCAGTAAGCACATCACCCTCCTCCTGTTGGTGTATGCTCTGGCCGGCCTGATGATCAGTACGATTCGCTATGCGAGCTTTAAAGATTTGAATCTGCGCGACCGGCAGCCCTTTGGCCTGCTGGTCGTAGGTATCATTCTCTTACATCTGACCATCGCCGAGCCGCAGATCATGTTGTTCGCCATTGCCGGTGTATATGCGTTGTCCGGTCCGGTCGGTATGGTACTGCGCCTGTGGAAGAAGAGAGGGGCGGAGGAAGCCGAACCCGACGTTGCTCTTGTCCAACCAAAACAGATCCGTGAACCCTCTGAGCAGCAAACCCATTCCCTTGACAATGAGAAAAAGGGTCCGGTATAACGAAAAATACATGATTCACATGATGAAGCTTGACACTTTAGGTCTCCTGCTTGGCCTCCTGCTTAGCATCCCGCCTGAGGGATCCGAGGGAGGTGTATAGGTCACACCAGACTCTTGGAGGCCACGGGCGGAATATCTGATCCGTGGCCTCTTGTTTGAGAGGGTTGCGGGTACACTCGCAGCCCTTTTTTTATATGGACAATACCGAGGAGGACGTTATGGAACGCGAAGTTGTAAGGATTTTTGATACCACGCTACGCGACGGCGAGCAGTCGCCCGGCGCGACCATGAATATTGAAGAAAAGGTGATGGTCGCCGGCCAGCTTGAAAAGCTCAATGTGGACGTGATCGAGGCCGGCTTTGCCGCGTCGTCGGAGGGCGACTTTGAATCGGTCCGGCGTGTTGCCGAACTCGTCTCCACTCCTATTGTCCTGAGTCTGTCGCGCACCAAGGAAGACGACATTCGTCGTGCCATTCAGGCCGTCGAGAAGGCCAAGCGCCCCGGAGTGCATATTTTCATCGCCACCTCCGATATCCATCTCAAACATAAACTCATGATGAGTCGTCAGGAGTGCATCGACGCTGCGGTCTGGGCGGTCGAATATGCGAAAAAACACCTTGACTATATCGAGTTTTCAGCCGAAGACGCCTCTCGTACAGACCGCGACTTTCTGGTCCAGATTTTCGGCGAGGTCATTCAGGCCGGAGCCGTGACCATTAATGTTCCGGACACCACCGGCTATGCCATTCCCCATCAGTTCGGTGCCCTGTTTCAGTATCTGCAGGAAACGGTTCCCGGTGGTGGAGACGTGACGTGGAGTGCGCACTGCCACAACGATTTGGGCCTGGCCGTAGCCAACTCCTTAGCGGCTATTGAGAACGGCGCCCGCCAAGTGGAATGCACGATTAACGGCATAGGCGAACGCGCGGGGAATACGTCCATGGAAGAGGTGGTTATGGCGCTCAGAACGCGAGAGGATGTGTTCTCCCATGTCAGCACGCAGATCGTGACCGAGCAGATTTACCCCTCCAGCCAACTTCTGTCTCAAATTACCGGCATTACCGTTCCCATCAACAAGCCGGTGGTCGGTGATAACGCCTTTGCTCACGAGGCCGGCATCCATCAGGACGGCGTGCTGAAATACAAACTGACCTATGAGATCATGCAGCCTCAGACGATAGGCTTGGACAGCAATAGGCTCGTCTTAGGGAAACATTCGGGCCGGCACGCCTTTATTGAGCGGCTGAAATTCCTGGGCATTGACTATACGGGAACCGATATGAATAAGGCCTTCGTGCGTTTCAAAGCCTTGGCCGACAAGAAAAAGAGCGTCTACGATGAAGACCTGATCGCGATTGTGATGGAAGAAACGGCCCGCATCCCCGAGAAGTACGAGTTGCTGTATATGAATGTCACCTCATCCAGCATGGCGGTTCCGCATGCGACGGTGAAGATGAAAGTGAATGGTGAGGAGTTGATTGAAAACGCCTCTGGCGATGGCATGGTTGACGCCTGCTATAAGGCGATTGCTCAGATTGCCGAAATGGACGTAAAGCTAGAGCGCTACTCGGTCAAATCCATCACCGGCGGAACCGATGCCCAGGGCGAGGTCTCGTGTCTCTTGCGCAAAAACGGTGCCTCCGTGAACGGTCAGGGCTCCCACACCGATATTATTATGGCCAGCGCTCTGGCCTTCACCAATGCGCTCAATAAATTCGCGCAAATGGAACGCTACGGAGACCGGTCCGGCGTCCATCGCGAAGGACCATAACTCTCGGCTGCGTGACGACGGGTGAGTACAAGGGGCGGCCAGACGGTCGCCCCTATTTGCTTGTGCTGCAGTTTGTGATGGATTTGACCGACGAAAAGGAGAAGGTATGGCGCACAATATTGCAGTTTTTGGCGGTGACGGCATTGGCCCCGAGGTCATGGGCGAGGCAATCAACGTTCTCAAGATCGCTGGCGCGCGATTTGGCATTGAGTTTTCTTTTGAGCCGGCTTTGGCGGGCGGCTGCTCGATTGACGAACACGGCGTGGCCCTGACGGATTCGGCTCTGCGAACGGCCAAAGAAAGCGATGCCGTCCTGCTCGGTGCCGTCGGGGGGCCGAAATGGGACGACCCGAAAGCCTCGGTCCGACCCGAGCAAGCCATTCTCGGGCTGCGCAAGGAGCTTGCACTCTTCGCCAACCTGCGACCGGTTCAGGTCAACCGCCATCTGCTGCACGCCTCGACCTTGAAACCCGAAGTCCTGGAAGGCGTTGATCTCATGGTCGTCCGAGAGCTGACCGGAGGCGTCTATTATGGCCGACCGAGCGAACGCCGGACCGGACCGTCCGGGCGGGAGGCGGTCGATACGATTTTCTATACCGAGGGAGAGGTCGAGCGACTGATGCGGGCCTCATTCGACTTGGCGCGGAAACGGCGTAAGAAGCTCACCTCGGTCGATAAGGCCAACATCATGGCGTCCTCACGCATGTGGCGCGAAGTCGCCAATGAAGTTGCCCAAGAGTATCCTGATGTCGAGTATGAGGACGTATTGGTGGACGCCATGTCGATGCATCTGATCCGGCGGCCCGCCGACTTTGACGTGATTGCCGCGGAAAATATGTTCGGCGACATTCTAACGGATGAAGCCTCAATGCTGGCCGGGTCCATGGGCCTGCTGCCGTCTGCGTCGCTCGGCGAAGGCAGCCGCGGCCTGTTTGAGCCCATTCATGGCACGGCGCCGGACATTGCGGGGCAGGACAAGGCCAACCCGTTGGCCATGATTTTGTCCACCGCGCTCATGCTGCGTCTCTCTTTTGGCCAGGACGAGGCCGCCCTGGCGATTGAAGAGGCGGTCGATCAGGTGTTGGGAAATGGTTACCGGACGCCGGATATTGCTCAGCCCGAGTGCCGCGTGGTTGGCTGCCAGGAAATGGGCCGACTGGTCCGAGAAAGGCTGGGCGGGGAAAGCTGAAAGAGGACGGCTATCCAGTGCCACGCCTAAGCAGGTCGTACCAATAAAACGCTACGACGACCAAGGCGTGGGTAATACGTTCTTGGCGAACGAGTTCGGGAAGCTCGCTCGCGTGGACTAAGATCACCTCCGTTTCCTCGGTGGTATCGAAGTGAGTCTCAAAGTGTTTCTCAACGTTGCGGGCCAGGAAGCTGTGACAGCGATTTCCCTGAATGGCCGGGTTGGGGTGGATTGCGCCCAGCGGAATAATATCCTCTGAGTCGTAGCCAGTCTCTTCTTGCATTTCCCGCCGGGCGGCGTGCAGTGCTGAGGGGTCTTCCTGGTCTACCATGCCGCCCGGAATTTCGAGTGTAAAGTCTTCCGTCCCGTGCCGGTATTGCCGGATCAGCACAACGTGGTCATCTGCTGTCACGGGAATGATGTTGACCCAGTCGCCGCTGTCGAGCACGAAGAAGTCGTGTTCCTTGTTGGTCCGGGGCGAACGGGAACGGTTCTTTTGCAGAGAAAAGATGCGACACGAATAGACGGTTTCAGAGTCGAGCCGCTGCCAGGGCTTGATCTTGCCAGGGTTTATTTTATTTGAGGACGAGTCGGACATAACGCAACGCTAAAACAGCCGCCGGTATTCAATAGCCGGGCAACGATCCATGACCACGGTCAGCCCCGCCGCCTGCGCCCGCCGGGCCGCCGTAGGGTCAATGACGCCTAATTGCAGCCACAGTATGGACGCGCCTATGGTGATCGCCTCCTCAGCGACTTGGCCGACGAACTGCGAGCGCCGGAACACGTCAACCATCTCTATGCGAGTCGGCACCTCTCGCAGGCGCGGAAAACACGGCTCGCCCAGCACCTCCTGGCAGTGTGGGTTCACTGGGATAATGCTGTGACCCTTGGCTTTGAGCAGGGCTGCGATCTGATGGCTGTCACGACTTGGATCAGGTGAGCAGCCGACAACGGCAATCGTCCGTGGGGTTGCCAGAATATCCCGGATCGTGGTGTCGGCCGGATTGGTAAAGCCGGCCCATGCTGACGGCTGCGACATACTGGTCACGCGGCCCGCTGCAAGAGGTCGTTAAACGAATGTTCAAGACAACGTTTGATTTCGACCATGCGCGCCCGAAATGCCTCTTCGCCCTGCATGGCCGGGTCCTCAATGTCTCCCTGCTCACCGGCAAACTCCTTAAGCGTAAAGGCTGCTTTTCCGTCTGCCTCGGGATAGGCGTCGAGCATGGATTTCTGCTCGTTCGTCATCGTCAGGATGAGGTCGGCATTGGCAATCAGCTCCCGATGCCGTTTGAGGTCGGTTGAAACGAACTCGTCGCGTTTAATCTGAATCCCGTGCTCCTGCAAGATGAAGTAGGCGTCCAGGGAGGCGATCATGCCGTCCCTGGCATAAATGGCTATACCACCGGAGCGCACGTCAATATGCCGGACCGCGCGCTCCGCCAACATTTTTTCCAAGAGGACGTGGGCCATCACGCTTCGGCTGGTATTGGCGTGACACACAATCAGAATATTATAGGCAGATGGCTGGCTCACAAAAATGTCCGGGTTCTGAACGTCCTGGAATACGAAGAGAGACGGGCCAGAAGGGCAGGGCCGGCTCTCCTCTTCTGGTACCGACTGTCTAAGGTCAGCGAATCAGTCCTGTTTGAGGGACTTGAAGATTGATCCCAGGTCTTCTTTGGCGGTGTTGCCCTTGGCCAGTTCGACCTTGAGTTGCTCGCCCAACTCGGCCGCGTCCCACATGCCTTTTTTCTTGACGGTTCCGACAGAATGCCAGCCCTGCATCAGCCACACACAGCCTCCACCAACCCGAAACACTTCGCCGTGGACATCTGCCGCATCTTCACTCGCCAGCCAGGTGACCAACGGCGCAATATGGCCGGGATCAAAATAGTCATGCGCGCCTTCTTCTTCCGGCCCGGCCATCAGACCAGCAGTTTGTGGCGTCGCGTCCACGGTCATCCGCGTGCGCGCAAGCGGGGCGATGGCATTGCCGGTGACCCCATATTTCTGCATCTCGCGGTCAACGATAATGGCCATGGTGGCCAGCGCCGCTTTTGCCGGGCCATAGTTCGGTTGACCGGGGCTGCCCAGCAGACCGGCGTCCGAGGATGTGTTAATCACGCGACCATTCAAAAGATTCCCTTGCTTATGCTGCTCGCGCCAGTATTCGCAGGCGTGGCGGGCACAGTTGAAAGAACCTTTCAAGTGGACGTTCAGGACCGCGTCCCACTCGTCTTCAGACATATTGAAGATCATCCGGTCACGCAGGATGCCGGCGTTGTTGACGAGAATGTTGAGTTTGCCAAAGGAATCGAGCGCACATTCGACAATACGTTTGGCACCCGCGAAGTCAGTGACACTCTCAAAATTCGCCACGGCTTCCCCACCCGCAGCCTTAATTTCATCAACCACCTGTTGGGCCGGGCTGTCATCCGAGCCGGTGCCATCGAAGCTGCCACCCAGGTCGTTGACCACAACCTTGGCTCCGTTTTTTGCGAGGAGCAAGGCTTCTTCACGTCCGATTCCACGTCCGGCTCCTGTCACAATAGCGACTCTTCCATCGAGCAGCATAGATTCTTCTCCTTGTTTAGTTGGTCTTATTTTCTCAGTAAACCAGAGCGTTTACGCCACCCTTGTCTGCCTGAGACACCTGGCTTTGTCAAGGAGTCGAGGCGTCCGGCAAAAGAAAAAGCCCTGGAGGACCGAGTCTTCCAGGGCTTTTGAGGCAAGGCCGAATTTTCTGCGTTATGCGTCGTAATACAGCGCAAATTCATAGGGGTGGGGCCGCAGGCGGAGTTCGTCAATCTCCTGGGTCCGTTTGTATTCGACCCAGGTCTCTACCACATCCTGGGTAAATACATCGCCTTTCAACAGGAAATCATAATCTTTTTCCAAGGCGTCCAGCGCCTCCGGCAGTGAGCCGGGCACGGATGGGACATGGGCCAACTCCTCGGGGGTCAGGGCATAGATGTCTTTATCCAGAGGATCGCCCGGATTCAGTTTCCGCTCAACCCCGTCGAGACCAGCCATCAGCATCGCTGAAAAGGCCAGATAGCCATTGCTGGTTGCATCTGGGAAGCGGACCTCAATGCGCTTCGCCTTGGGACTCATGGAATACATGGGAATACGCACTGCTGCCGAACGGTTGCGGGAAGAGTAGGCCAGGTTAACCGGCGCTTCAAATCCCGGAACCAGACGACGATAGGAATTGGCCGTTGGAGCGGCAAAAGCACAAATGGCCGGTGCGTGGGCCAAGATACCGGCAATATAGTGCATGGCAAATTCGCTCATGCCGCCATAGCTATCACCAGCGAAGAGCGGGTTGCCGCCCTTCCAGACCGACTGGTGGGTATGCATGCCCGAGCCATTGTCACCAAAGACCGGCTTGGGCATAAAAGTCGCGGTTTTCCCGTGCCGCTTGGCCACGTTCTTGACAATATATTTATACCATTGCAGCGCATCGGCCATTTGGACCAGCGGCAGGAAGCGCAGGTCAATCTCCGCCTGACCGGCGGTGGCTACCTCGTGGTGGTGCTTCTCAACCCGAATTCCAACCCGCTCCATCATCTGAACCATCTCGGTGCGGACGTCTTGATACGAGTCGAGAGGCGATACCGGGAAGTAGCCTTCTTTGTGCCGGGGCTTATACCCAAGATTGGGACCTTCTTCCCGGCCGGAGTTCCAGACGCCTTCAATCGAATTGACGTGATAATAGCCTTCATACGCATTCTGATCGAAACGGACTTCGTCAAGAATGAAGAATTCCGGCTCAGGTCCGAAATACGCCACTTCGCCGAACCCGCCGGACTGGACATAGGCTTCAGCCTTCTTGGCGATGCCGCGCGGGTCACGCGAGTACGGCTCACGCGTGATCGGATCCACGATATTGCAGAGCAGGCTGAGCGTCGGCCGTTCGTAGAACGGATCCATGACCGCGGTGCTGGGGTCGGGCATGACTAGCATGTCCGAGGCGTTAATCGGCTGCCAGCCGCGAATCGAAGAGCCGTCAAAGCCGGACCCGTCCTCGAAGAGGTCTTCGTTATATTCACTCAACGGTATGGTGAAATGTTGCCAGGTCCCGATCAGGTCCATGAACTTGAGATCGACTAACTCCGCGCCCTTCTCCTTTGCCAGAGCGATAGCTTCTTGTGGCGTCATAGTGACTCTTTTCCTCCTTACACTAGCAATAATGTTCCGTGCAGATGCTCGCGGGCGGCATTACAACGCGTCTTCCCCGCGTTCACCTGTCCGTATACGAATGACTTCTTCAACTGAATTGACGAAAATTTTTCCGTCTCCGATGCGGCCTGTTTTAGCCGCCTCCTGGATGGTCTCGACGACCGTGGCCACCTGCTCCTCCCTGACGACGATTTCCAGCTTGACCTTGGGGAGAAAGTCAACCACATATTCGGCGCCCCGGTAGAGTTCGGTATGCCCCTTTTGGCGGCCAAAGCCCTTAACCTCGCTTACGGTGAGCCCAGATAAGCCGGCAGCATTCAGACCCTCTTTCACTTCGTCTAGCTTAAACGGCTTAATAATCGCTTCAACCTTTTTCAGTGTGCCCATATTACTACCCTCTCTAGGCCCTCTCTAAAATAAAATATGCAACATGTAAAGCGGACAGGCATACTGCGGAGGGCATAATCCACCTTACGGCACTCTTATAGATATGAGCAAGACAAATGCCAGTCTGTACTGACCCCAGGAGCCGGAAATTCCTCAAGAAACAGCATGGATGCAGCAGGTCCATGCTGCCTAGTTCACAGGCAGCGCTCTTTTTTTAGGCAGGAGGAGTCGATTTTCCTGACCGAAATTTTTGCTCCTCACCTTTCAACAACCGCCCGATATTCTCGTGATGACGGACAATGATCAACCCGGCGACCAGGATGCCGGCAAGCAGAACCGGCCGCGGATAGGCGAAAAGGAAGATGAGGCCGGGGGTGAGCGCTGCGGCCACGAGAGAGGCCAGCGAGACAATGCGGAACACCGCAAACACCAGGGCAAAACCAAGCAGGGCCGTCAGGATGGCTGTTGGCGCGAGGCCCAAAAAAACGCCCAGCCCGGTGGCCACCCCCTTTCCGCCCGCAAAACGCAGAAAGACAGGAAAAAGGTGGCCTAGGGTTGCCATCACGGCGGCGCTGGCCTGAACAATCTCGCTCAATCCCAGCCAGCGGATCATGAGAACGGGGAAGAGACCCTTGCCGACATCCCCTATCAGGGTCAGGATGCCAGCCTTTTTCCCGGCCGTGCGCGCAACATTCGTGGCCCCCACGTTGCCGCTCCCCGCCTCCTGGATAGCGACCCCCTGTCGCTTTGCGATCAGCGCACCAGTTGGAATGGAGCCACACAGATAGGCAGCAACGCTGGAGAGGATCAGAACGCCCAGGTCGAGATCTGACAGCATGAGGTATGAGTCTTCACCCATCGGCATACTCGATGGATGGGCACGGATTCCCGGAAAGTGGGATAGTCATGGTCGGGGTGACTGGATTTGAACCAGCGACCCCACGGTCCCGAACCGTGTGCTCTACCAGGCTGAGCCACACCCCGACACGCCGTACTACTCGCTTCCTAATAGCTCGGGCCGGGTTCCAGGGTCAAGTAGGGGAAATCTATCCGGCGTGGTGTTGGACGCCAGCCTGGCTCCTATTCCAGGGGGCACGACCAGAACTCTCCGGCCTGCTGAAAGCCATTATCCCTTAAAAAGGTGGGGGTAAGCGGCACGGTTGACTGGCCCGAACTCGGCAGCCAGACCACGCTGAGACACGCCCGCTTCTGGGCGCGCTCCTTTGCGAAATCGAGTAGCGCTTGCCCGACCTGCGCCGGCGCAGAAGGCAAGACCGCGATATCGATAATTGCCAGCCAACCCACGCGCTGGAGGCGACGAATATAGCTGACGAGAATCATACCCTGGAGCAGGCCGTCATGCTGGGCCACATAGAAGTCGAGTGCCGGGTCCCGAGCGAGCCGCCGCCAGTGACGAACTTCCGCCTTCCGCCACTTCCCGCCGGAAGCATCCGGGAAGAGCATCGTCTGGCAGGCGCTGAGGTCCGTTCGTCTTCCGCGCCGGATGGTGAGCATGGCTTGTCTCCTACCACATATTGACATAAGCCAGGAATACCAGCTGCTCGCCGTCTGCCGGGTGAATGGCCGTCCGATAACGAACAGGCCCAGGTTGAAAGTCGCATGTCCTCGATTCCAATCTCGCTTACAATTGACAGGCTATCCTATGGTCCGGCGGGCATCGGACGGGTGAGCGGCAAAGACGGCGGGAAGGTCATCTTTGTCCCGCACACGGCCCCTGGGGATCGAGTGGACGTTGTCCTGACCGAAGAAAAAAAACGCTACGCCCACGGACAACTCGTCGCTATACGACAAGTCACACCGGCCCGGCGGATGCCGCCGTGTCGTTATGTGCCGCGCTGCGGTGGTTGCCCGTGGCAGCATGTGACCTACGCGGAACAGCTCAAGGCCAAGGAAGCGCTCGTCCGCGAGCATCTGCGGCGTATTGGAGGCGTGGCGGACCCGCCCGTCCTGCCGATTCTTCCTAGCCCGCAGGAGTGGCGCTATCGCCATCGCATCCGTCTGCGAACCGAACCGTCGGCCCGACTCGGCTTTTATCAGTCTCAGTCGCACGAGTTAGTCGAGCTCGGGGACTGTCTTATTGCCGGGGAGGGCAGTGCGACGCATTTGGCGCACGCCCGCGCCTGGCTGACCCGGTTACGGACCACCGTCCGCCGGGTCGAGCTGGTCACGAGCGATCCTGTCCGTGCCGCGACCGGAGGAGTGGTCCTGATAGGGAATGCAGAAGGTCGTTTTCAGACCGCTGATGAGGAAGCGTGTACGGCTTTTGTCGCCAGGCACGACGATGTTGCCGGGTTGCTGCTCTTTGGCCGTGGCTGGCGCCGCGCCTGGGGGGAGACCCGTATTGTATTGGACCTGGGCGTTGATGACCTGGTCCTGGAGGTGAAGCGGGGCGGGTTTACGCAGGTTAATCCCGCGGGCAATCGTGTGCTGATCGCGGCTCTCCTCCGATTGAGCGATTTTCATAAATCACAAAAAGTGATCGAGTGCCATATGGGCGCGGGTAATCTGAGCTTGCCGATCGCCGGGCGGGTTAGCACGCTCATCGGCATCGAACAGGACCCGCATGCGCTTGCCGACGCCCGGGAGAACGTGACCCGGACAGGGCTGGACAATGTGACCTGCGTTCACGCCTCGGCCCGAGTCGGGCTCCAAACATTAGCCCAACGCAAGGTGGAGGCTGATATCCTGGTATTGGACCCGCCTCGGACAGGAGTTGCTGACAGCCTTGACGAGATCCCTCGACTCAAGATTCCAAAGATTGTCTACGTCTCGTGCGACCCTACGACACTCGCCCGTGATATGCACCGTCTCGGCCAGTTGGGATACCGGCTTGAGTGCCTCCAGCCCGTCGATCTTTTCCCCCATACCTACCACGTTGAAACAATCGCAATTGCTGTATTGACTTGATGAAAACAGCCTCCTATGCTTCGGGCAACATCCCCGTACCGCCCCTGGAAAAGCGCTTCGGTGGAGATAGCACATGCCATCAAATACACAAGAAAAACCACACTCTTCAAAAGTGACGCTGATCCCTGCCAAAGGGGTCTCGCAGACCATCAATTACCTGCTGGAAGATCGCGATGAGCTCGAATGGCTGGTGGCGATCGGACGCAATAAGCGCGGTGAGATTTTCTTTTATGATACTGGCGGCGATATCATCGAAGACCTCGGCAGTCTGGACTATCTCAAACAACGTCTGCTGCGCGCCCACTTCGGTGACGAGTGGGAATAATGGCTGAGTTTTGAAACCCCTGGCTCCCGACAGCTCAACAGGGGCAACGGGTCAGTCGAGTTCCTTATCTTCAATCGGCTGACCGGCCAGAATCCGGTCGCCGTCTATGGTAAGCGGAACGCGGACTAAAAATTTTCCGCACGGCGGACCAAAAATACACTCTCCGGTATTCGGCTCAAAAGCGGCCCCGTGCGTGGCGCACAGGATATAGCGGCCGTCTTCGGTCAAGAACTGGTTATCGATCCAGTCCATGGTCATGGGCACGTGAGCACAGCGGTTGATGTACGCAAAGTACTGGTCGTCGTAGTGCACCAGAAAACACTCGGTTTCCCGTCCATCGACTGACAACATAAATTTTTTTGTCTCTCCCGGCTCGATCTCGCCCCGCAGGGCGACGGCGACCGAAGGGGACGTCTCAGACGGTGGCACTCCTACCTCCTGTAGTGTCAGCGTGCATTTCAACATAGTCTAGCATCGAGAGCGGGGGAGGGAAATCGACCCGCAGATGCCCAGCGCCATGAAAAACGGGAAACTCTGGAGGCAGGTAGGCTGCCTCCTCGTCGCCGGCTTCGTCCTGACTGTTGGTTTCGGCTGGGCTGATGAAGGCGTTCCGGTGCCTCCGCTTGACGCCGGCCTTATTGTTTTACTACACCCCGTGTGTGTTCATTTTGCCATTGCTCTGATTGTCTTTGGCATGCTTCTTGACTGCGGCGGAAGCCTGAGCGGACGGCGGGACTGGCAGCAGGCTGGTCGAATAGGCTTTTTTGCCGGTGTTGGTGCGGTGGGCCTGGCCGTCCTGAGTGGCTGGATCGAACAACAGCTACCGCAGCCCAGCAGTGTTTTTGATCCCCAGGTCGCTGAGCTGCTCTTCTACCACGAATATGGCGGGTATGTGCTGCTCGGATTTTTTATCATCCTGCTTGTGGCACGGCTGCAAATTCGCGAGCAGTTGCCGCTCCTGTATATCATCCTGGCCGGCATGGGATTGGTCGGTTTGACGATCCAGGGGTATTGGGGTGGGGAAATGGTCTATCGCTACGGGGCTGGTGTGCGGGCGGTTCAGGTACTGAGTGAAACTGTTGACTCCATACCGGGCATGTCGATACTCGAGTAAGGGGCTAAGGCCCGACTAGTCCCGATTGTGCAAGGTCGTACCACTAAGGTTGCGAGAAGTGCCTGCCGAGCCGCCAGACCAAGTGTGAAAGGTGGTATCGCCCAGGTTTTGGGAGGCGCCTATCGAGCCGTCAGACCAAGTGTGAAAGGTGGTCCCACCAAGGTTACGAGAAACGCCGGCTGAGCCGTCAGACCAATTATGGAAGGTGGCCCCACCAAGGTTTTGAGAACTCCCTACCGAGCCGTCAGACCAGTTGTGAAAGATCGTACCACCAAAGTTTTGTGAAGCCCCTACCGAGCCGTCAGACCAAGTGTGGAAAGTGGTCCCACCAAGGTTACGAGAAACGCCTGTCGAGCCGTCAGAACATGAGTGGAAGGTCGTTTCCCCGATGTTCTGGGAACTACAGGCGGCCTCACTATCTCCGGACAGCCCGAAGCCGATAAAGAAAGCAAGCGCCAATGCGGTCGACAGGCGTCTTATCATTGATGTTTTCTTCAGAGGCTATTCGGCCGTTTCTTCAGCCTTAAAGCCAGCTTCGGCGTGGGCACCGTCGCAGAACGGCTTGTTTGCCGATTGACCACAGCGGCATAGATAAATGGCGTCGTCCTCAACCGTATACGGGTTACGTTTCTGGTCCGTGAGCGTGACTGCGCCTTTGACCTCGTATGGCCCATTCTTGAGCACTCGGATTCTAACCTCGTCCATGAAAATTCCTCCCTCTGGAATATGACTTTCCCTCTGCCTGAACGGGGCAGATTATCGCACACTGCTATGGGCGTGGCAATGCGACACGGACTTCAGTCCGCCTCATCGGGTGATTCGTCCGGCCCTGGTGGCGGCAGGGGCTCCCTGGGCAGGGCGAAGGGGGTCAGGTCCAGCGAGGGCTGGTCCGTTGTGATCAGTTCGTAAATCAACTTGCCGGTAATAGGGGCCAGGACAATGCCGTTGCGATGGTGACCGGTGGCCAGGACAACATTGTCGATGCCGGGCGCCCGGCACAGAATGGGCCGACGCGTCGGTGAATAAGGCCGTAAACCGGCCCAAAACCGGCTGAGCGGGGCCTTGCTTATCCCTGGCACGAGCGCTTCTGAGCGGTCAATAAAAGCCTGAACTGTATCCAGCGTGACGTCTTTGGTATGACCGACATACTCGACACTTGAGCCCATAATAACCTCGCCGTTTTTGCGTGGGACCAGATAGTGTTCGTCGCACGAGATCACGTGGTTGAGCTGAGTGGCGCGAACGGCCAACATTTGACCTTTGGCCGGCTCAACGGGAATTGCGACCCCAAACAGTTCCCCGACCTGACGCGACCAAGAGCCCGTGGCAATCACCACCGTCCCGGCTTCAACCCACTCATCACCAATACGAACAGAGTGGACGTGTCCCCCTGTCCGGCGAACCTCGGTCACCGTTGTGCCGGTTCTCAGCTGGGCGCTGCATTTTTCCGCAGTTAGTGCCCAGGCCGCGGCCAGCTTGCCGTTATGCAGATGATGATCGCTCGGAAAATGGACGGCCCCACGGAGGTTTGGAGTCAAGGCCGGTTCGGCTTGCCGGACCGCCTCGGCTGACAGCCAAGTGACGGGATGGCCCTGTTCTTGTCTGAGCTCATACAGCTTACGGTATTTTTTTTCGTCTGCATCGTTGCGGATAAGACACAAAACGCCGACGGTTTGATACTCAACATCAATGCCGGTTGCCTGCTGAATCTCCTGAATCAGTGCCGGGTAGAGCGCCTGGCTGGCCTTCTTGAGCTGATACATCGGGCCGCGCTTCGAACGCCCGCTGGAAACGGCCAAAATCCCGGCCGCAGCAGCAGACGCCTCCTGGCCCGGCTGTTGTTTATCGACCAGGATGGTCTTGTATTGGTGTCGGGCAAAGGTGTGGGCAACGGAGCTGCCGATCACGCCCGCCCCAAGAACGACGACATCTGCGCTTGTCATGGCCCGCCATTGTAATGATCACCAGCGGAAAAGAAAGAGCAACCGACGGGTCTAGGGTTTACTCCTGCAGAAAGGCCGGGGCGTGTCCATTCAACAGACTGCCGAGCTCTGCGGCCGGAAAACGCAGCCCGAGATAAAACGACCCAAAAAGCCCATACACCGCGCTGGCCTCGTCAAAGCGCATCTCATAGACCAGTTTTTTGAACACCAGAGGATCGTCGGCAAAAAGGTCCACACCCCACTCCCAGTCGTCGAAGCCAATTGAGCCCGAAATGATCTGGGTCACCTGCCCGGCATAGCGACGGCCGATCATGCCGTGCTCGCGCATCATCTGCTGCCGGACGGTAATGGAAAGCTGATACCAGTTTTTCTCTTCGCCGCGCTTTTTGTCCATCGGGTAAAAGCTGAGATAGCGGCGGGCCGGAATGGACGGCCAGATTCGACCAGCTATGGCTTCGCGTTTTTGAGCCAGCTCTTTCTCTACGGCTGCGCGCCATTCGGCCGTGTCCGGCTGGAGGCCCTGTTCGGCCAGGCTGCGGTACAGATGGATCGAGGCTTCATATAGTCCGAGCTCGACCACCGAGACATACGAGGTCGTGGGCTCAAGAAAATCGCTCAGCCCGAGCCTTGCGACCTGCAACTCCGCCTCATTCACCGCATCAAATGTGCGCCGAAAATGGATAAGCATGAGATCGCCCTTATGACCCAAGAGGGAAAAGAGACCGGTTTGTGCGGAGCCTTCCGCTTCCATTGCGGTGAAGGTTTGTACTGCGTCGTCCAGAATCTCGTTTTGGGCCTTGGCGGATACGGCCCTCCAGTCCGCCCAGCGCACGCGAAACATTTGGTGGAGTATGGCCGAGCCTTCAAGGGCGAGTGGTACAGGGGGGATGGTTGTGGGGTGCTCTTCCATTTTTCTATAACTCCCTGAGAAAATTAGCGCCGGATAAACGGCGCTACGGCCTGGGTTGTTGTGTTGGCGATGAAAGGGCCGCGCCGAATTGAGTGGCCAAGAGGCTTACGAATGATGGACGGCCCGGACGGACGGATCGGGTGGCCGGGGCTCCTCCGGGTGATGGACGGCTTGGACGGACGAATCGAGGGATTGCGGTGCTGAATCGTATACGGCGGGCGGTAAACCTCTCGCTCTCTGCGCTCCTGACGGGGGAAGCGACGGAGCCGCCGGTACGGGCGATAAGGTCGCAGGGCATGCACAACCACCGGCGTTTCAACGTAATAGGACTCACGGATAACTTCGATAATGCGCGGTGGTTGTTCGACAACGACAACGGCGGGCGCTGTTTGGACGACGGGTTCGGGTGGCGGCGGCGGAATAAAGTCAATCGCGGCCTGACGGATAATCGCTTCGGCCCCATCAGCGGAAAGCGCCAGACGCTGGTTTGTTGCCGCCCGCCGAACCGCCGCTACCAGTTGCTCTATACTATCCAGGTCGAGGGCGTGGTCTACCTGCCAGCCTCCCGCAGGCTGGATGCCGGCTCCGTTCAGCGGGCCTAAGGCGTCGATGCTGCCGTCTGCGATCAGACCAAAATCCATGGCGATTTTTTGGGCAAAGGCTCCCTGGCTGCGTGCGGAATACGTGCGGCTCGGGGTAATGAGGGCCGGTGATGAGGCAACGTCCGAAGAGGAAGAGCGATAGATTTGGACTTGCTCCTGGTAGGTTTCAGGAATCTCGACGCTTTCATCCACAAAGTGAATCACCCCCCGAGCGTCGGTCCAACGATAGAGGTCGGCCCGTGCCTCAGTCGGGCAGCCAAAACCGCCCAGATACAGGAAGCCGGCCAAATATGTCGGCCAGAGAAATGGACGTGAGCGCATGGCCTGCCATTATAGTCGAGCGAAACCAGAAACCAAGCCGCTCTTGACCAAGCGTAAGTCACACTACAGAGTGAGATGGAGAACACTAGGCTGCATGCCTGAGCACGGATGTGTATTGCTATGGACGACCTCATTCAAAAGGCCGATATCCTGCTGGAAGCCTTGCCGTTTATTCGTCGTTTTTCCGGTAAGACGATTGTTATCAAATATGGCGGGCACGCTATGCAGGACGCGGACCTCAAGCAACACTTTGCCGAGGACATCGTCCTCCTTAAATACGTGGGTATGAAGCCGGTTATCGTCCACGGCGGTGGCCCGCAGATCGGGCAGTTGCTCAAGCGCTTGAATATTCCCTCGCATTTTGTGCGTGGTATGCGCGTGACCGATGCCCCGACCATGGAAGTGGTCGAGATGGTGCTCAGCCGGGTCAATAAAGAGATTGTGACCCTCATCAATCAGCAGGGGAATCCCGCTGTGGGGATTACCGGCAAAGATGGCGAGTTGGTCGTGGCGCGTCAAATGCTGGTCGATGCGGAAGAAAACGGGCGGACCGTGCAGCACGATATTGGGTGTGTGGGAGAGATTATAGGCGTGAACCCGCGGGTGATTCACGCCTTGGCCGCCCAGGACTTCATCCCGGTTATCGCCCCGATTGGGATTGGTCTGGCCGGTGAGACGTATAATATCAACGCCGACCTGGTTGCCGGAAAAATAGCCGAAGCCCTTCAGGCCGAAAAGTTTATTCTCCTGACTGATGTCGCGGGGATTAAGGATAAGGATGATAACCTTCTGCCGACGCTGACTGCGGCTGAGGCGGAAGTGCTCATCGAAGAGGGCGTCATTCATGCCGGGATGATTCCCAAGGTTGAGTGCTGTATTGCCGCCCTGCACGGAGGGGCGCAAAAGGCGCATATTCTTGACGGCCGGGTACGCCACGCCATCCTGCTGGAGATTCTGACCAAAGCCGGTATTGGGACTGAAGTGGTCCGGCGCGCGGCATAACGCTTTTTCGCGCGCTCTTGGCAAAAACAGGGGGCAGGTGTATAGGGGTGAACTTCCGCCAGAAGCACGAGAGGTGCCGGCGCACGGCGACGATAAAAACGTGGTTTTTCTGACAAAGCAGCCAGGGGGAAAAGAATATGAACAGCCAGGAAATCATTGACCTGAACAATCAATATCTGTGTTCCACCTATGCCCGTTTTCCGGTTGCCTTTGTCCGGGGTGAAGGCTGTCGCCTGTGGGACGCGGAAGGAAAGTCCTATTTGGATTTTTTTGCCAGCCTGGCGGTGATGAACCTGGGGCAGTGCCATCCCGCGGTGGTTAAAGCCGTGCAGGAGCAGGTTGCGACGCTCACGCATATTTCCAATCTGCACCATATTATTCCCCAGGCGCGTCTGGCCGAACTGCTGTGCACCCATTCGTTTGCCGATAAGGTCTTCTTTTGCAACAGCGGGGCCGAGGCGAATGAAGCCTCGATTAAACTGGCACGCAAATATGGGGTGGATAAGCGTGACGGGCGCTACGAGGTTCTCTCCACGCTGGGATCGTTTCATGGTCGAACTATGGCCACGATTGCCGCCACCGGCCAGGAAAAAGTGCGCCATGGGTTCGGACCGGTGCTGGAGGGTTTCCGCTATGTGCCGTTTGGGGACCTTGCGGCCATGGAAGCAGCCCTGTCGGATAAGACCGTTGCAATTCTGGTCGAACCAATTCAGGGCGAGGGCGGGGTGGTCGTGCCGCCCGACGGCTACCTCAGAGGACTGCGCGAGCTGTGCGACCGTAACGGGCTACTGCTCATTTTCGACGAAGTACAAGTCGGTATCGGTCGGACCGGGAAACTCTTCGCCTATGAACACGAAGGGGTGACCCCGGATATTATGCCGCTCGCCAAGGCGCTGGGCGGAGGGGTGCCGATTGGGGCTATGCTGACGACAGCCGAGGTGGCGGAAAGTCTCAGCCTCGGCACGCACGGCTCAACGTTCGGTGGTAACGCGATTGCCTGCGCTGCCGGTATTGCGGTGGTTGAAACCCTGCTCAACGAGGGCGTGCTCGACAATTGTGCCGAGATGGGAGCCTATTTCCTGAGCCGGCTCCAGGCATTGAAAGAAAAATTTCCCTTTATTACCGACGTGCGCGGGAAAGGATTGATTCTTGGGGCTGAACTCGACCGCGAAGGCGGAAAAATTGCGGACACCTGTCTGACCGAAGGGGTGATGATCAATTGCGCTGCGGGAAAAGTGCTACGCTTCATCCCGCCGCTGATCATCACCAAGGATGAGATCGACGAAGGCCTGGACGTCCTTGAAAAAGTATTGGCCCAACAATGAAGCGCGACCTGATCAGTATCAGCGATTTGACCCGGGACGAGGTGGAAGAGCTTTTTTCGCTAGCACTGCGGCTCAAGGCTGACCGCCAAAAAGGCTGGCCGCATCCGATCCTGGCGGACAAAACGCTGGCGATGATTTTTGAGAAGCCCAGCTTGCGTACCCGGGTGACGTTCGAGGCCGGCATGGACCAACTGGGCGGGTATGCGATTTACCTCTCACCCGAGGATATCGGTCTGGGTACACGGGAAACCGTTCCCGATGTTGCCAAGAACCTTTCTCGCTGGGTTGATCTCATTATGGCCAGAACCTTCTCACATCAGGCGCTGACCGAACTCGCTCAGGCCGCAACGATTCCGGTCATCAACGGGCTGTCCGATCTGCTTCACCCTTGCCAGGTTCTGGCCGACTGTTTGACCCTGACCGAACATCGGGGCGCTCTTGAGGGCCTGAAAATCGCCTTTGTCGGCGACGGCAATAACGTGGTGCATTCCTGGTTACACGCCGCGATGAAACTGCCGTTTCGTTTCGTGCTGGCCTGCCCGCCCGGATATGAGCCGGACCGGGCTGTCCTGGAGCAGACGCGCCAGGCTGGTGCGCGGGTGACGGTCACTCATACTGTCGCCGAGGCTGTGCGTGAGGCTGATGCGGTCTATACCGATGTATGGACAAGCATGGGTCAGGAGGAGGAAGGGACTGTCCGCCGCCAGGCGTTCGCTGACTATCAGGTCAATGCCGAGGTGATGAGCCTGGCAAAACCGGACGCCTTGGTCATGCACTGTCTGCCCGCCCATCGGGGGGAGGAGATCACGGCGGACGTTCTGGACGGCCCGCAGTCGGTCGTTTTTGACCAATCCGAAAACCGCCTGCATATCCAAAAGGCCATTATGGTCTGGCTGCTCCAAAGGTAGGCGGCGCTAAGCCGTCTGGATTGAAAGGAAATCGCTTGTGACGGATGTGAAAAAAGTCGTGCTTGCCTATAGTGGCGGACTCGATACCTCAGTCATTCTGCGCTGGCTGATTGATATCTATGGCTGTGAGGTAATTGCCTTTTGTGCCGACCTTGGCCAAGGGGAGGAACTCGAACCCGTCGAGGAGAAAGCCAAGGCGGTCGGAGCCAGCGCGATCTACATCGAAGACCTGCGCGAGGAGTTTGTGCGTGAGTATGTGTTTCCCATGCTGCGCGCCAACACGTCTTACGAGGACGGCTATCTGCTGGGGACATCCATCGCCCGGCCACTGATCGCCAAGCGCCAAATTGAAATCGCCCGCCAGGAGGGTGCAGATGCGGTTTCGCACGGCGCGACGGGAAAAGGCAACGACCAAGTCCGCTTTGAGCTGACCTATTATGCCCTGGAGCCACATATCACCGTGATTGCCCCCTGGCGTGAATGGGATATGCAGGGCCGCGCCGACCTGATTGCCTATGCCGAAGAGCGACAGATTCCCATTCCGGTCAGCCGAGAGAAGCCGTACAGCACGGACCGCAACCTGCTGCACCTGAGTTTTGAGGGCGGCATCCTGGAAGACCCCTGGCGGGAGCCGTACGAGGATATGTTCCTGCTGTCGGTTTCACCGGAGAACGCCCCCGACCAGCCGGAATATATTGAGATCGCTTTTGTTGCCGGCGATCCCACGGCGATCAATGGCGAAGTCCTGTCTCCGGCCAGCCTGCTGGCCAAAGCCAACGAACTGGGTGGCAAACACGGCATCGGGCGGTGCGACCTGGTCGAGAATCGCTACGTGGGCATGAAGGCACGGGGGGTGTATGAAACGCCTGGCGGGACGATTCTGCATGCGGCGCACCGGGCGCTGGAGACGCTGACCCTGGACCGTGAAGTCGTGCATCTGCGTGACTCGCTGATCCCGCGCTACGCGGAGATGATCTATTATGGCTATTGGTTTGCGCCCGAACGCGAGATGCTCCAGGCGGCTATTGATGAGTCGCAGCAAAATGTCAGCGGCACAGTCCGGCTCAAGCTGTATAAGGGCAATGTGATCGTCGTGGGCCGCAAATCCGATCGAAGCTTATACAATCCTGAGGTCGCGTCTTTCGATGAGAGCGGCGAGTATCAACAGGCAGACGCGGAAGGATTTATCCGCCTCAATTCCCTGCGTTTGCGGATTCGTGGACTGGCCCAGAAGTAGGGAGGAACGCCTCCCGGTGGGCAAGAATCGACGGGGTAGGGCTAGCCGCGCCTCCCCGTCCGGTATGCCTCAATGAAATCAAAAAGCACAAAAGCCTGGGCCGGACGATTCGCTGCTGCGGCCGACTCACGCATGGAAGCCTTCACGTCTTCGCTGGCCTTTGATCGACGCCTGGCTCGCTACGATATTCAGGGCAGCGTGGCCCACTGCCGGATGTTAGTCAAGCAGAAATTGCTGAGTCGTGCCGAGGGACAGAAAATCCTGACCGGGCTTAAAAACATCGAGCGTGAGTTGGCGCAGGAGCGCTTTCCCTTTCTGGCGTCAGATGAAGACATTCACATGGCCATTGAGCGGCGGCTCACGGACAAAATCGGTGCGCTGGGCGGCAAGCTGCATACGGCCCGCAGCCGCAACGATCAGGTCTTGCTGGATGTGCGCCTCTTTGTGCGCGACGAGATCGCGGCGATTCACAAACTCCTCAGCCGCTTGCAGAAACGGCTGGCCCGAGTGGCCAAGCGACACCGGGCTATTGTCCTGCCCGGCTATACCCATCTCCAGCGTGCCCAGCCGGTGCTGCTGGCCCACCATCTGCTCGCCTATCACGAAATGTTCAGCCGCGATGCCGAACGCTTGCAGCAGTGCGGCGAGCGCGTAAATGTCCTGCCCTTGGGGGCAGGAGCGCTAGCCGGTACCACGCTGCCGATTGATCGCGCCTATGTTGCGCGGGTGCTCGGTTTTGCCCGGGTGAGTGAAAACAGCCTGGATACGGTGGCCGACCGGGATTTTGTGGTCGAGTTTCTGTCCAGCGGGGCGATCCTGGGGATGCATCTCAGTCGTTTGTCCGAAGAGCTTGTGCTGTGGTCGAGCAGTGAATTCAGCTTTATTGACTTACCGGATGCCTTTTCGACCGGCAGTTCCATGATGCCCCAAAAAAAGAATCCGGATGTCCCGGAAATTATTCGTGGCAAGACTGGACGTCTGTACGGCAACCTGTTCGCCCTGTTGACCGTACTTAAGGGATTGCCGCTGACCTATAATCGCGACCTGCAAGAGGACAAGGAGCCGCTGTTTGACACGGTAGACACGCTCAAGGGTATTCTGACTGTCCTTGAGCCCATGCTGGGGCAGTTGCGCTTCCGTACCGAGCGACTGACTGAGGCGGCGCTGGGCGGATTCATGCTGGCAACCGACGTCGCCGACTATCTGGTTGAGAAGAAGCTGCCGTTTCGTCAGGCCCATAGCGTTGTCGGTGCGGTGGTCCAGTGGTGCGTGGCCGAGGAAAAAGAGCTCCACCAGTTGACGCTTCAAGAATGGCGGCAGTTTTCTCCTTTGTTCGAGGCTGACCTGCTGCCGCGCCTCAGCCTGGAAGCCGCGGTCGAGCGCCGTCAGTCCTATGGCGGGACGGCCCAAAAGAATGTTGAGCGTCAGCTTCGCTCGGCAGGAGTATGACCGTGCTGAGGCAATACGCTCTCGCCGGTCTGCTTGGGGCTGGTGGGCTACTCCTGCTGGTCTCCGCCTGTGGGCATAAAACAGATATTCGTCCTCCCTCGCTCGTTGCGCCCGAAGCGATTGGTGATTTAGCCTTGACCTTAGGAGACCGGGGCGTCACGCTGCGCTGGGGCCGTCCCCAACGCTACGCAGATGGCAGCCAGATGGACGACTTGGGCGGGTTTGTGGTACTACGGGCGCAACGAGATGGGGCGGGCAGGCAGCCCTTCACCCGGCTGGCGCTGATTCCGGTAGAAGACCGTGATCGCTTTCAACAAGAGAAGCGGTTCAGCTATACGGACGAGCCGCTGACGGCGGGCACCCTGTACCGCTATCGCGTCCTGGCCGTCACCTTGGACGGCTATTTGGGGAATGTCTCCAATACGGTTGAACTGGTCTGGCAGGAGCAGGCAGCCAGTGGAAGGCAGTAGGCATGAAACTTCCGTTTACCAAGATGCACGGGATCAGCAACGACTATATTTATGTCAATGCGTTCGACACCCAGCTTTCCGACCCTGCCAGGGTTGCCCGGCAGGTGAGTCAGCGCCGAACGGGTATCGGTGGGGATGGGCTTATTCTGATCTGCCCGTCGGATACGGTCCATGCCCGTATGGAGATGTATAACGCGGATGGCAGTCGCGGTGAGATGTGTGGCAACGGGATTCGTTGCGTTGGGAAATATCTCTACGACCACGGGATTGCGACCGACAATCCGCTCCGGGTGGACACCGACGCCGGGCTGAAAGTACTCTTTCTCGAAGTTGAAGACGATAGCGTGTCCCGCGTGACAGTCGATATGGGCGAGCCCATCCTGGATGGGCCGCAAATCCCCGTTGCCGCAGAAGGCCGCATTGTGAATCAGCCGCTGCATGTGGACGGACAAGCGTACGCTGTGACCTGCATCTCTATGGGGAATCCGCACTGTGTCACCTTTGTCGATGACGTTGAGGCTATCGAGCTGGAAAAAATCGGTCCTCAGTTTGAGCGTCACGCCTTTTTCCCCAACCGGGTCAATACTGAATTCATTCAGGTGGTCAGTCCGTCCGAACTCAATATGCGGGTGTGGGAACGTGGCTCCGGTGAAACCTGGGCGTGTGGCACCGGGGCCTGCGGGGCGGCCGTGGCCGCGGTCCTCAACCAGAAATCCGAGCGCCGGGTCACCGTCCATCTGCGCGGGGGTGACCTGGAGATAGAATGGCGCGCCGAAGATAACCATGTCTATATGACCGGCGCAGCGGAAGAAGTCTTTGAAGGAATTGTCGAAGTCGAGTAGTATGGGCGTTCTTCTTTCACCGCGAAAGAAAACAGGAGGGCAGCATGTTTTCAGGATCACTGGTCGCGCTGATTACGCCGTTCAAGAACAATGCCGTCGATGAACAACGGCTGGCAGACTTGGTTGAATGGCATATTAAAAGCGGGACGCATGGCATCGTTCCGTGTGGGACAACGGGTGAGTCTGCGACGCTCTCTCACCAGGAACATACGCAGGTGGTCAAGCTGGTGGTTGAGGCCGCCAGGAAGCGTATTCCCGTAGTGGCCGGAACGGGGTCGAACTCAACCGCGGAAGCTATCCACATGACGTGCGAAGCCCAAGAGATTGGGGCCGACGGCGCGCTCATGATCTCACCGTATTATAATCGACCGCCGCAAGAAGGCATCTATCAGCACTACAAAGCGGTGGCCGAGGCCGCCCAGGGCTTCCCCATCGTCTTCTACAATATCCCGAGCCGAACGGGCTCGAATATCCTGCCCGATACCATGGCCCGTCTGGCGCAGATCGAAAATATTGTCGGCGTCAAGGAAGCCTCCGGCTCAGTCGATCAGGTGATCGATATCCGGCTCGCCTGTGGTGACAACCTGGCCATTTTGTCCGGCGAAGACACGCTGACGTTTTCTATGATGGCGTTGGGCGGCGCTGGTGTTATCAGCACCGCGGCCAATGTTGCGCCCACGGCCATGGCCGAGCTGGCAAACGCCGGGTTGAACAAGGAATGGGACAAAGCGTCCGCCCTGCAACTCAGTCTCGTCCCGCTCATCCGTGCCCTGTTTATCGAGACCAATCCCATTCCGGCCAAGACCGCGCTGGCGCTGATGGGTATGTGTGAATCCGAGTTGCGTCAGCCGCTGGCCCCCATGGCCGAGGCCAATAAGGAAAAGCTGAAAGCTACACTCAAGAAGTACGAACTGATCTAGCAACGCTGAATAGCGTGCCCTTGCCCCTTCACTCTGGTCAGGGTGAGGGGGCTTTCTTTATACGGGGCAAAGCGGGGGAAGAGAAATGGGAACGAATATCGTCATCTGTGGTGCGGCCGGGCGCATGGGAAAAATGCTGGTGCGTCTCATTCACGAACATCCTGACACCCAGCTCGTTGGCGCGATCGAAGCGGCGGGTCATCCTGCCCTTGGCTCGGACGCTGGCGAAACCGCCGGTATCGGACCACTCGGCGTGCCGGTGACGAGCGATTACGCGGCGGCGGCTGGCCCGGATACCGTTACCCTGGACTTTACCCTGGCCGATGCGGCAATGGACCATTTGCGGACGGCAGTCGCCAGCGGAGCCGGTATTGCCATCGGCACGACCGGTCTGTCGGCTGAGCAGCGGGCCGAGGCGGAACGTATCGCCTCCCGGAGCCGAGTCCTTATTGCCCCTAATATGAGTGTTGGGGTGAATATCTTAATGAAAGTCGTCGAGGACGTGGCAAAGATCGTGGGCCCAGACTTCGATCCTGAAGTGGTGGAAATGCACCATCGTTTCAAAATTGATGCACCCAGCGGAACCGCGCTCGCTCTGGGCCGGATTATTGCCGAGGCGCAGGGTAAGGATTTCGATCAGAGTGCGAAGTATGGCCGTCAAGGTATTACGGGGCAGCGGACAGATGAAGAAATCGGCATGATGACCTTACGCGGCGGCGATACCGTGGGCGAACATACCGTCCATTTTGCCGGCTTTGGCGAACGCTTGGAGCTGACTCATCGGGCCTTGAACCGTGAATGCCTGGCCCGTGGCGCGGTCCGCGCAGCCCTGTGGCTGGCGAACCGGCCCAACGGGCTGTATTCGATGAAAGACGTGCTGGGGCTGTAGTGTTGATATCCGACGATTGCTTGCGCTCCTGTTGTCCCTTTCCTGCGCTCACCTTAATGGTAAAGTGGGAGGGTAAGGAAGGAGAAGATGGTGTACAAGCTCCATATACCGGATAATGTTGAGCTTAATCTCCAGTCGATTCCTCAAAAAGTACGAACGCGGCTTATTAAGGAAGGCCATGCTCGACTACGGAACACCCCTGCGTCCGTTGAACCGCCCGCGATAAAGAAGTTGAAAGGCTGGAAGGACCTCTATCGATTGCGTATCCAGGACCACCGGGCTGTTTATCGTGTTGACCAGGATTCCAAAACCGTCACCCTGTTGATTGTCGGACACCGTGTTAAGGTGTACGACCAACTCGGTCACGATACGGAAAAAGATCAACCCTCTGCCCGTATCGTTGCCAACGAGCAAGTTCATCATCTTCTGGAGCGGCAGCCCAAGCCGGAAGAGTTCGCGCAGGCATACCAACACGTCCTGAACGAGCCGCCACCTCCAGAGCCCGGAGGTACTCACGACCACCCGTTACCCGACACCTTCGATATCGAGTTGATTGATACATTGAGCATTGAGCCACCCCACCGTTCGGAGCTGCTGAAATGTCGAACAGAAGGGCAACTGCTCGACTGCCCTGTTCCAGATGACGTTAAAAAAAAGATACTTGATGCCCTCTATCCAAAACCTATTGAACAGATCGTGGACGAACCGAAGCGCGAAGTGGACTCGGCTGAATCGCTTCAACAACTCGCCGAGGGTACACGTCCTCTCGTCTCGTTCCTGCTTGCCCTTGACGATACCCAAAAACCTCTTACGGAACGATTCAACGGCAACAATTTCCAAGGACCGTGGCTCGTTAAGGGCGGCCCTGGGTCAGGCAAGTCCACAGTAGCGCTCTATTGCATCAGAAACCTGCTCAGGGCTAATCAAGCGACGTTGCAATTGGAGTCGAGACCGCTGCGGATTCTTTTGACGACGTATACCAGGTCCTTGGTCAACGCCTCGTCGCACCTGCTTAAGGCGTTAGGGGTCGAGCCTGCTCGCCAGCAAGTTGACATTGTTAATGTAGATAAACTCGTCAGAGATTACTTGCCTTTGGGCTGGAAACGTAAAGTTATCTACAAGGCCAAGTCCCCAGAGTGGCGAGCTATCGTCGAAGCGTGCTTACAAGGTATTACCTCCAAAGATGAAGCATTTAGCTTCAGCATAGACGATCATGAATTCCTGTATGATGAATTGAACTCCGTACTCATCGGCAATCAGATTTCCAGCCCGGAAGAATATGCGTCATTCGAGCGGGTCGGCAGGGGAAGAAGACTTGGCAAGAATCAGCGCTCACAAATATGGGCTTTCTCTCTTGAAGCGGAGAATAAACTAGAGAAAGGAAATCTCTGTCTTCCATATCACCAGTTTCAGACGGTTCTCAAATCAATACCACCTAGGTACGACTATGTCTTCATTGACGAGGCTCAGGACCTTGCTCCCGTGGCCCTGCGGATGTGTAAGAATCTGGTGATTGACCCGAAGAATGTCTTCTTGACGGCTGATAGAAATCAGTCAATCTATACATCCGGCTTTTCTTGGAAGCGGGTGTCGGAAGATCTCAATTTCCGAGGGCGTTCAACAATCTTCCGACGAAATTATCGCACCACACGCGAGATCATTGATGCCGTGCGTTCCTTGCTCGCTGCTGACGAGTATGTTGATGAAGAGACGCTCAATGATCAGCCAGTACGATCTGGCGAAATCCCTAGGCTAGCCTTGGTTGACACGCAGATGCAAGAAGTCAACCTTCTGAAGGATTGGATCATCAGCTCGCTGCTTATGGAACGGGTCAGCTATGATTCCGTTGCCGTGTTGTGCCCCACAAACGCTGATTGCAAGCGAATAGCCCAGGCTCTACCACCTGAACTCAAAGCTAGGAGTATGGAATCCAAAGACGTAAATATCGGCCATCTAGGTGTCAAAGTGATGACTATGCACGCCGCTAAAGGTATGGAATTCCCAATCGTGGCTGTCGTCGGACTCAACCGGGATTTTCCCTGGTCTGCACGTGGAGGCTCGGATCAAGAAGAAATCGACAAGCAGTTGAGGAGAACTTTTTTCGTCGCATGTAGCCGCGCTATGCGCCGTCTACTGGTAATTGGTGATCGGTCATATCCTTCTAAGTTTCTGGAAGGGTTCGACGAAGAACACTGGGATATATCCTAAACATTGTACTTTCTGCACTCAGGCTTTCTGGTTCCTAGAGGTTGTTATGCACCTTTGGAGTGGTGGGCTATGGTGGGTGGATGGAGCGGGGGGCGTATCCGAGGGATGTGAGTGCTGAGGAGTGGGCGTTAGTCGCGCCCTAATTCCTGACCTGACTGTGTTTATCGCCCGTGGCGGGGAGGTGACCGACTATACACTCATACGTAAAAATTAAGTATGAAAGAGTCAATGACGTGCAACAATCTCAACTCTCAAGAAAACCTAGATGATGTTAAAGTCCTGGATGAGTACAGTCGCGCCTTCCGCGACTTGATCAACGAAAAGGTTCTCCCCAGCAAAAAGAGTATCAAAGAGACGCTGAGACTGAACAAAGATGATGATTGGAATTTCCTTTGTAGTGCAATGGACATCATCGGTGGCTCAAGTGCCGCGCTTGAAAATTTTCTCCGTTTTGGTCTCGATGGCCCGACGAGATACAATGATGTAGGAGAAAAACATCTCCGACTCTACGGAGCTCTAAACGCCACTTACATGCAGCAGAAAGCTTTGCTGAAACTCTATAAACTGACAAATGCCCCTGATCTTAAGGAAACACAGGCCCAAATTCACTCGCTTGGGATTCGAGAGGTCCGGAACAAATTCGGTGCACACAGTATTGATTTTTCTAAGGACAGGAAAACAAAGCAGACCGAATCATACGCCCCAGCAGAAGTATCGCTTTCGGGTTTCAGATTTCAGTTTTTCAATCAGACAACCAAGAAGGTTGAAGAAGTGGACCTTCAAGAGAGTCTTGATGAACATCTTAAAGCTGTAATCAACTCGCTGGACTGCATTTGCGAGAAAACGATCAATACGCTCTACAGAGGAGATCAGAAGCACCTTGACGAGTGGAACAAAAAACTCGAAATCTTAAGAATCAAAAAAGGGGGAGGCATCGTAGCACCTCTACCGAACGGCTCAAAACTTGTGAGGAGATAATAATCTCGTGCTGAGTGAGAGCCCGTAAGTGGGCTATTTATCTGAGGAAAATGAGTCGTAGTAAAAAAGCGCATAACACCCTCTAAGAGTTTAGTTCCGATTTAACCGACCCACCATTTCTCAAATCGGGCTGGGAATTGCTGAGTCCGGGCGAGATACTAACTATAATACATCCAACGGCGAGTAAGGTTGTGAGTGGCCTCTCGATCACCTCGGGCGTGTCACTCCGCCGCCCACGGATCGACCAGCGTCACCCCCATGTCTTTGAAATCCTGGGCCAGGGTTAGGCCGTGCCGTAATGCCACTATTCAAAGCCCACCACGCGGCCCGGCGTTCGGTCGCGCTCTATTGTCATGTCTTCTCCGACAAGCGGAGAGGCTCGCAAAAAGGCCAGCAAGTCGGCGCCGGTTTGCGCCGGTTCAACCCGCTGCTTTGTTCCTTCACGGCCCGATTGCATGACAATGGTCTCCTTGTCGGAAACGTTACCGGAGCATAGGAAACTCGGGAGTGCCGGTCAAGCAGCAGTATAGCCGGTGAGGCATTACCCTCACCACTTCCCGCGTCGGGTTGGGAACTGCTGGGCCTCGGCGAGGCGCTGTAGAAAAACACTGCGGGGAATTTCATACGCTCCGAGCCGGTGCAGATGCGGATTGGCGATCTGACAGTCGATCAATTGAAACTGCCATTGGTGAAGCTGCTGCGTTAAGCGGCAGAAGGCGACTTTTGAGGCATTGGCCACGCGTTTGAACATGGACTCGCCGAAGAACGCGCGCCCCAAACTCACCCCGTAAATCCCCCCGACAAGCTTACCGTCGTCCCAGGTCTCAGCCGAATGGGCAAAGCCGGTTTCATGCAGGGCACAGTAGGCGGTCAGCATATCGGGCGTAATCCAGGTGCCTTCCCCGTTCCGCAGCCGGGTTTCTGCGCAGGCGTAGACCACCTCTTCAAAGGCCCGGTCAAGCGTGACCGAAAAGCGCTCCTGCCGGAGCAGCCGGCGCAGGCTGCGGGATATATGAAAACCGTCCGGGTCGATGACACAGCGTCGCGGCGGACTCCACCACAGAATCGGGGAATCGTCGCTATACCACGGAAAAATACCAAGTTGATAGGCCAGTAATAACCGTTTGAGGCTCAGGTCCCCGCCAACCGCCAGCAGCCCTTCCGGGTTGGCCCATTCAGGATTGGGAAAGACGAGTTCCTCAGTCAGTTGGTAGACGGGCATGCTGGGCTCTTATGGTTCAGAAAACACAACTGCCTGTCAATGCGACAAAGAGGAAACGTGTCCCGCATCTCCAGGCTGTCGGAGGACACGTTTCCTCTTTTCATCAGCGTGGCGGACCAGCGCTTGCTTTTTGTCGAAAAATCGCACAAGAGAAAAGGCAGCGTAAAAGCAGGAGGAGTCCTATGGATCGGGTGAGCAAGGTTCCCTTTGATCAGGTTGACGCTGAACTCCAGGCAATTATGCGCGAATACGACCAGGAACTCGGCGGGTCGGAGTTCGTGCAGGTATTTGCCCACGCGCCTGAGGTGTTCAAGTCGTTTATCAATTTCTATTTCCCATTGGTGTCAGGCGAGCGGGGCAATGTCGATGTCAAACTGACCGAGCTGGCTCGTCTCAAGGTGGCCGAGCGCAACGACTGCAATTTATGAATGCACGCCCGGTTTGCCTTGGCAAGGCAACAAGGAGTGACGGAAGAATTGATTGCAGCGCTGCCCCAGTACGATACCAGTGAACTCTTTACACCGCGAGAGAAAGCGGCCATTCGCTTTGCTGATGTTCTTGCCGGCGACCACCGTCAGGCTTCACCCGCGTTGTTTGATGCTTTACGCGAGCATTTTACAGAACCGGAAATCCTGGAACTGGGCTGGCGGATTGTGACCTTTGTCGGCTATGGGCGGTTGATTCATGTCCTCGGTCTGGAGATTGGACAGACCTGTCCGCTACACAACGCCGGAACCGTTCCAGGGCAGGAGACTCAAGCCCCCGCTCAAGGAGCGTAATACCCGGACTACGCCCGGTCCAGGAAGGCGTCGAACCGGTTGAGCAACTCTTCTGCCGAAACTGGCGGTGCGGGCGGCGGGGGTGGCGGCGTGACCCTGAGCGGCTGAGGTGTGGGCGGCGGCGTGTGGCGCGCTGGAGTGCATTGGCTCAAAACAAGACAGAAGATCAGCAGGCAACCGAATCGGGCAAACAATGTCCAAGTGTTGCTCATACGCAGTTACAACCAATACGGGCCGGGGCCTGTACGGAGAATGCCGACTCACTATATCAAGGCTGGCTGGGATGAGCGACCGCATGCGCGGCCTCAGCCAGGATGACGGCGCGGTGATCAAAATCGCTGAGCCGCTCATCTCTCAACTGGCCGTTCTTGTACAACACAAAGAGCTGCATGCCCACGACGGCAGTTTTCCACAGGGCGAAGGTTTCATAAAATTTGATATTGCCGACGTTACGGCCACTCCGCCGAGCATAGCGCTGGACAATATCGTCCCGAGACAAGAACCCCGGTAAAACGGGCATCTGGGCAATCTCCAGCCGGCCCGGCGGGTCATCGTGCTGAGTCCAATAATTGAGCAACAGACCCAGGTCAATAAGTGGGTCGCCGAGCGTGCATTGGTCCCAGTCAAAGAGGGCAATAATCCGGGAGATGTCTGTCGGATCGACCATCAGATTGTCGAGCTTATAGTCATTGTGCAACAGGGTTGGAGGGGACGAAGTTGGCAGGTGGCCAGCCAACCACTGCCCGAGTTCATCCATAAGCGGAAGTTCTTCGACCTTGGCCGACTCCCACCGCTTGCGCCAGTTGCGGACCTGCCGTTCGACAAAACCCTGGGGTCTGCCCAAGGTTTCGAGTCCGACCGCCCGGTAGTCTACCGCGTGGAAGTCAACCAGGGTGTCCACAATGGCTTCACTCAGACGGGCATACACGTCCGGCTGACCAAGCTGCTCAGCTGGCAGGTCTTTATGGATGACCAGGCCGCTCCGACGCTCCATGACAAAAAACGGTGCACCCAGAACGCTCGCGTCGTCACAAAAGAAATACGGCCGCGAGGCCGGTGGAAAAACCGGCCACAGGGCGGACAGCGCCCGAAATTCCCGAGCCATATCATAGGCCCCCACGGCCAGCGGACCACCGGGCGGCCGACGGAGGACGTATTCGTGGGCACCAAAGCACGCCAGATAGGTCAGATTGGCATGCCCGCCGGCAAATTGCACAACCGTTAGCGGGCCGTCAGCCTCAGGCAGCCGTGCACGCACATAGGTATCTACCACGTTCAGGTCAAGGGTGGCTTCCGGACGAACAGAGACGGTTTCAGGTTCGGTCCAGCCTGGCGGAATATGTTCCATCGGTGTTCCTTCTCTCCCGGGTATGACCTGAGGAACAGGTCTGTGTCATGCATAGGTAATGGAAGTTGCAAGGGTTTACAATAATCTGCCAAGCCAGAAGCCGCACACGACGGCCAGCAGGCCGACCATAACGCTGCCGACAATATTCAGCAGGCCGAGTAGAATGCTACCGTTCTGAAACAACTGCATCGACTCATACGCGAACGTCGAGAAGGTGGTATAGGCACCCAGAAAACCAACGACAAAGAAGTGTCGCTGTGGAGATGCCAAGAGCGCCCGGTCGTGCAGAACGGCGATGGTAACGCCGAGGAGAAGACTGCCGGTTATATTGGCGAGAAATGTTCCGTACGGAAAGTGAGATCCAAGGAACCGCGCCGCCCAGCTTGAAACCAGAAAGCGCGCGTTTGCCCCGAAAAAGCCGCCAAGTCCAATCAGAAGATATTGCACGCGATTTCCTCCTCGGGTACGAGTCCAGCGTTTCGCACGGAGATAGCGAATCGTCCTCAAGGCAGTCTCTCAACCTGCCAGATTGCCGCCCCGTTATTGACTCCTGCCACGCGACAGTCTTTAGTGGAAGCACGGGAGAAGAGGCTGAGCCATACGGAGGAAAGACGATGGACGATATTCTACAAGCGCTATTCCGCTGGGTCCACCTACTCGCCGGTATCACCTGGATCGGACTCCTGTACTACTTCAATCTGATCAACGCCCACTTCCAGGGCGCGCTCGAAGCGGACGTCCGCAAACAAGTTGTGCCGCAAATCATGCCACGCACGCTGTGGTGGTTCCGCTGGGGAGCCATGTTCACCTTTCTGTCCGGTTTGTTGATGATTCTCTGGAAGTATTTCCTGCTGGGGAGCGGCTTCACCGGCGATGCCGGCCTGTTCGGGTCAAGCGCTGGGCTGTGGATCAGCATGGGCGCGTTATTCGGTACGATTATGTGGTTTAACGTCTGGTTCATTATCTGGCCGGCCCAGCAGCAGATTATCACCGCGACGGTCAAGGGCGAGGCGCCAGACCCGGCGCTGCCCAAGCGGGCACTGCTCGCCTCTCGCACAAACACCTTTCTATCCGTTCCCATGCTGTTCGGCATGATCACCGGCTCCGGGCATTATCCGTCGCTTACCTTTGGACCGCTGTGGCTGATTATTGTCCTGGTGCTTGGCTTCGGCCTGGCCTATTACCTGATTTTCCAGGTTGGCGGGAAAGTCGCTAAGGACTGGCCGGTAGAGGAGTGACGAGCTACTCCTGAGGCGCCTCTGATTGAAACGTCAGTGTGACCTTCGCTTCTCCTTTCTCAGACAGGTCAATCTCCTGTGAGCGTGTGCCAAACCGCTCGTGCCAAGCCGCAATAGTATATTCGCCGGGCGGAACATTGTGGAGCCTGAAGGTCCCGTCCTGATCGCTCAGGGCAAAATACGGATGGTCGAACACACCTAGATAACTCCGCATCCAGCCGTGGATGTCACACTTGACCTCAATGCCGACCTCCTCCGTATCGATGCTTATGATCCGCGACGTGCCCTTGAGCCCCAGACTGAAATTCCAGTGTGACGAATTGTGCGGCAGGCCGTGGACATTATGGGCCATGGGGTCGCTATTGAGATAGCGAATCGGTTGATCGACCCGAATCGCCATAATACGCGGTAGAAAGATGCAGCCTTTTTGGTCGTTCTCAACCGGCTCTTCAGGAACGGCAAAAACCCGCTCGTCCAGACCGTCTTTGATATATACCAGGGCGTTTTGCAGTCTGCCGTTAGTGACCAGCACATCGCCGGCGTAGACTGTACCCTCGTGTTGGGCAGCGCATTCCGACCAGCCGCCGAGTTGCAGCACGCTTTGCTCCGGCACGGGACCCTCGAAATGGATGCTCCCGGAAATCGTACCTGCCGTGGACAGATCGAGCGGGGTGGGTTGGCGGGGCGGCTTGGGCGGGGCGGAGCTGTCGCAGCCCATGAGCAGAGAGAGTAGGGCTCCAATGGCAATCTGCCAGACTGATTGAGAGCAATGCATAGAGCAGAGAGTTATTTGGCTCGGACTTCCGCCAGATTGATACAGTTGATGGGCGGCTCGCCGGCGCGCAGGCGGTTGACATTGGCGGCCAGGCCGCGCGCGATGTCGTTATACGACAAATCGGTGACACCGGCGGTATGGGGCGTGGCAATCACATTGTATTGAAACAGAGGGTCGGCCGGGTCGGTCGGCTCGTCCCAGAAAACGTCCAAGGCCGCCCCGGCGATGTCTTTATTGGCCAGAGCCGTGACTAGGGCATCATGATCGATGACCGGACCGCGCCCAACATTAATGAGGTAGGCCGTATTCTTCATGCTGGCGAGGGCCTGCGCATTGATGATCCCCCGAGTATGGGGTGTGACCGGAAGGGCCAGGACCACGAAGTCGGCTGCTGTCAGGAGGTGACCGAGGTCGTGCGGCCCACCAAGAAACTCAAATCCGTATTCTTCTCTGACGTGCTCGGATGGGTGTTGTTTCAGACCCAGCAGACGCATGTCAAAATGGCGCAGGCGGCTAGCCAGCTCCGTCCCGATACTCCCGACACCGAGAATGGCGACCGTCTTGCCCAGCAGCCCCTTGCCCATGGGCGAGCCGAAGACACCATTGCGCACGTTCTCGGCCGCCTGAGGAAATTTTCGGGCCAGGGCGAGCATAAGAAAAATGGCGTGCTCCGAGACTGAGGCGGCGTTGCCCGTCCCTTCGTGGCCGGGGACGTTGGCCACATAGATGCCATGTTCGGTCGCAGCCGGAATATTTACGCCTTCGAGCCCGACGCCGAACTGATGAATCATGCGTGCCGAGGTAGCTCGAATGATCTCCACATCCACGCGGTGCATGGTCGGTACAACTATATCGGCGTCGCGGGTCGTGCTCAGCACCTCCTCTGCCGGGCAGGCAATAATAGTGTCATCAGGCAGATGGTTACGCAGCATCTCGGAACAGTGGGGGAAATGGGTGGAGCACAGAACGATTTTCATGCGACGCGTCTTCCTGGATGGGACCGGCTCACTCGGCGGGCTGACGGGCGGCGTCCATGACCTTTTCAATATCCAGCACACGCGGGCCGTCCCAGGAAAGTTCGACTTCCCACCGGTCGTCTGTATTCACAACCAGTTCCCGCTCACCGTCGAGCGCGATAATCGAGGGTGTAAAAGTAACAGGCATCCGAGTGCCAAGCTCCATCAGGCTGTAATGCTGGATAGGGACGGGGACCACCATCCCAGGTGCAATGGGTGCGTTGATCGAGCGAGTATTACCTCCGAAGCGAACATACAGACCGGCGTCATCAGCTGGATGGATAGGGTGCAGGCTGCCGCCGATTGAGGCCAAGCCGATATTCGTAGGCTGGCCCTGGGTGAGAAAGAGTTCCTTGAGGCGCTCGGCCTCCCACACGGCCCTGGCGCCAACAAACTGGTAGTCGCACACGGCTGCATCAACTAGGGCGATATCTTCGAGCGTCCCGTTGCGGTACAGGTTGAGCCGCTTGGTCGGGCTGGTGCACTCGTCTGGGGAGAAGTGTCGGACCGCGTAATAGCCTGCGGCCAAGCCCGCCAGGGTGGACTCCAAAAACTGGGGAAAGGCGTTATTCGTTCCGGTTGAAAGCGGAACGAGCGGCAGGCTACCGCTGCCTTTGGTGACCACCCGGTTGGTGCCGTCTCCGCCAATGACGATAACGCAGGCCACCCCTTGTTCGCGCATGAGTTGTGCCGCCCGCGTAGAATCGCCGGCCTCATCGAAGATCGGCATTTCAAGGAAACGTGTGGTGAGACGTAACTCGTTCTCAATCCCGGACAGGGCTTTGGTAAAGATATTGGCCGGGTCGGGAAAGAGGACCACTTCGTCCGCCCCGGCACCCTGAATGCCAAGAATGGCCCGCCGGACGATATAGACCTTTTCCTGGGTATCGAGGATAGAGCCATGCGCTACAAGGCGGCGGATGTCCTTGCCCGCGCGCGGGTTTGCAATAATACCGACGGATGACATGAGAGATGGGTAGGCGTTAGGGGCTGGGGATTGGGGGTCAGGTTTCCTCACCCCAACCCCCAATTTCTGTTCCTAAAACAATCCCAGGGCCGCCTCGCTGATTTTTTGCGGGTTAGGCAGATAGTGATCTTCCAGGGGCGGGCTGAACGGCACCGGGGTGTGAGGAGCCGACACCATTTTTATGGGCGCGTTCAAGTAATCAAACCCCTTGTCCGCAACCATGGCCGCGATATCGGTTGCCACGTTACAGCGCGGATGCGATTCGTCGGCGATCACTAGCCGGCCCGTCTTCTCGACCGATTCCAGCACCGTCTCTTCGTCAAAGGGCGAGAGGGTGCGGGGATCGAGCACCTCTGCGCTTTTACCCTGCTTTTCCAGCTCCGTGGCTGCGGTCAGGGAATGGTGGACCATCTTGCCGATAGCCACGATCGTAACATCCTCGCCGGCGCGCTTGATGTCCGCTTTTCCAAAGGGAATGGTGTAGTCTTCCTCCGGCACGGCACTCTTCATGCCGCCGAAGGTGATGTCTTCAAAGAAGATGACCAGGTCGTCATCCCGGATGGCCGAAATCAGGAGTCCTTTGGCATCATACGGGGTCGAGGGGACAACGGTTTTGAGGCCGGGGATGTGGGTAAAGAGGGAGTGCAACACCTGAGAGTGCTGGGCCGCAGCGCGGTAGCCACCCCCGCAGATGGTCCGAATCACCAGCGGGACTTTCGCTTTGCCGCCAAACATATAACGGAGTTTTGCCCCCTGGTTCAGGAGTTGGTCAAAACACACGCCCATAAACCCGACGAACATCATCTCGGCAATGGGCCGCAGGCCGGTGGCCGCGGCGCCAACGGCCGCGCCAATAAAGCCGGACTCGCTGATAGGCGTATCGATAACACGATTCCGGCCAAATTCCTTGACTAGGCCTTTTGTTACGCCCAGGACGCCGCCCCAGGCATCGTCGCCTTCGAGGTGATCGACATCGGCTCCACCGGCCACGTCCTCGCCCATGATCACCACTTTGGGGTCGCGCTGCATTTCCTGACGCATGGCTTCATTCAGCGCCTCACCAAAATTCAATTCTCGCTCTGCCATAATGTTTCTCCGCAAGTTCCTAATAATTCACATATACGTCGGTGAAGGTTTCCTGGACCTCGGGGAAGGGGCTGTCTTCCGCGAATGTGACGGCTTCGTCAATCGCGGCATTGACCCGTTGATCGATTGCCGCCAACTCGTCTTCGGACATAAGGCCACGGGGCAGGACGGCGTCTTTGAAGCGCTTGATCGGGTCGAGTTCGGTGTGGTATTTTTCGTTTTCCTCCGCGATTTTATAGGTCTGCGCATCGCCTTCAAAATGGCCGAAGTGACGATAGGTCTTACACTCCAATAGGCTCGGGCCCTGTCCGGCTCGGGCGCGCACAACGGCCTCATGCGCCGATTCATACACGGCAAACAGATCGTTCCCGTCTATGGTGACGCCCGGCATATTATACGCTGCGGCGCGGTCGGCGATATTCTCGACGCTGCAATGATAATGCGCCGGCGTAGACTCGGCATAGCCATTATTCTCGGCTACAAAAATAATCGGCAGCTTCCAGATTGCGGCTAGGTTGAGGCTCTCGTGCAAGGTGCCTTGCTCTGATGCCCCATCGCCAAAGAAGCAGATCGTCACCTGGTCGGTGCCGTTGGTTTTGGCGGTCAGGCCGGACCCGCAGGCGAGCGGCGGGCCGCCGCCGACAATCCCGTTGGCTCCCAGCATACCTTTGTCCATATCGGCAATATGCATGGAGCCACCCTTACCCTTGCAAATCCCGGTGGCTTTGCCGAACAGCTCGGCCATCATGCCACGTACGTCCACCCCTTTTGCCACACAGTGGCCGTGTCCGCGGTGGGTTGAGGTCATATAGTCGGCGTCCGTGAGGTGAGCACAAATCCCGACTGCGACTGCTTCTTCCCCGGCGTAGAGATGCACGAAGCCCGGAATTTTCCCCTTCCCAAACTCGGTACTGACCCTGGTCTCAAACACCCGGATGAGCTGCATGCGCTCATAGATCCAGAGGAGCTTGTCTTTGGGAATATCCATACGACCCTCCTTATTCCAATCGTTGTGTATCGGCTTCATAACACGAAATGTGGAGGGGGGAAACAGAAAAGGGGATGGAGGTTAGATGGGGAGAGGAAAGCGGTGTTGAGGGAGGGGGTTGTTGCTTATTCGTTCTCATCCGGCAGCCGGTAGGCCGTGCCGTCAACGAGGCGCTTGGCGTCGTAGTTCCAATGGGTCATCCACTCTTCAACGACGTGATAGGCCGGACATTGGCCTTTATCGATCTCCCCACGTAGTCGTTCGAGATAGATAGTCTCATTTTCTCCAGCCTCGTTGCAGTCATTGTGTCGCTCCAAGCCCTCCCAGGCAATGGTGACCAGTTCTTTGGCCAGATCGAGCAAGCGGATGCCCTGCACACGTGCGCCCAGGGCTTGGCGATGGGCTTGATAATAGGCTTCGAGGCGTTCGTCCCAGCTCCATTTTTTGACGAGATCCCAGGCGGCCAGCAGGGGGTCGGTATCGAAAAAGATACCCTTGGTGAGGGCCGGTACGGCCAGCATGTATTCAAACGGCTGGTTGTCGAAGCAGCGAATCTCCAGGTATTTCTTGATCCGCACTTCCGGAAAGAGGGTCGTCAGATGAATGCCCCAGTCCTCCATGGTAGGGCGTTTGCCTTCATGCCCTTCCTCCAAAAATTGGCGAAAGGACATATGGGTCATATTGATCCACTGGCCCTGGCGTACAATGAAATACATCGGAGTATTCAGCGCGTATTCGGCATAGTCTTCAAACGTCGGAGCGTCCGCAAAAGCAAAGGGCAGCAGGCCACACCGGCGCTTGTCCGTCTCGGTCCAGACGTGGCCGCGCATGGTCATGAAACCGTTCAGCCTGCCATCCGAAATCGGGGAGTTGGCAAACATGGCAGACAGGATGGGCACGAGGCCCATGCTGGTCTTAAACTTCAGCATGGCGTCGGCTTCGTCGCTAAAGTCGAAATTGACCTGAATGGAGGCGGTTTGCTTCATCATGCGATGGCCCAGCGTGCCGACCCGCTCCATATACGGACCCATGATCTGATAGCGCGTTTTGGGAATCCACTCGATGTCATCAAGCGGGCTGACCGGCTGGACTCCCAGGTTCACAAAATCAATGTCCAATTCGTCCGCAATGGGCAGCAGATGCTTGAGGTGGCGACGAAGTTCTTTGTCCGCACAATGGACGGTCTCGCACTGTTCGCCGGAGAGTTCGAGTTGCGCGCCGGGTTCAAGCGCGATATTGGCGCGCTCGCCCTGGAGGGCGATAATGCGGCCTTCTTCTTCCTGGGGTTCCCATTCCAGGGAGTCGGCCAGGCGGCTCAGGATATGCTCAATGCCGCGCCGTCCGGAGTAGCGCGCAGCGCGGCCACTCCGACGTGACACGCCGAGCAGTTCGTACTCCGTGCCAATACGCCACTTCTCTCGGGGCTTTGCGGCGTTGAAGAAGTATTCGATGAGTTGGGCATGGTCTTCAACAATAAGACCTGCGTCTGGTCCTTCGACGTACTGCGACATCCGGTGACATCCTTCCCCTGTGGGCGGGTCCCTCCTGTAAGACCGCCTCAACGTAACCAGACGCAGAGGCCAAGGCAAGGGGATTTTGGAACGGGCAGAGTGAGGCGAGGAAGCTCTTAGGTGCAATAGACTCCAATTCGCTGCTCTGCTCTATGCTTAACAACAGTCGCTTATGCCAGGCGGTACCTACTTGAGGTCAAGACGGTGAATATGTACAGTATTCATGTACATTTTATGCGGGGAGAATATATGTCTACAGTAACCACATACACGAACGCACGGGCAACTCTTGCGGCGCTCTGCGATCAGGTTGCCTCGACCCGCGAGCCGGTAATCATCCGACGCCGGGACGCAGAGGATGTCGCCCTGGTTTCAGCGGCAGAGCTTGAGAGCTTGATTGAGACGGCACATCTCCTGCGCTCGCCTAAAAATGCTGAGCGGCTGCTGGCAGCTCTTGCACGGGCTCGGGGTCGCAATCTCCCGCCGTCATCGGTTGAAGAACTCCGAAACGAGTTGGGCCTTGGCCAAGCGGCGAAGTAAGCGAATCCAAAGGCTTGTGTCTCGTGACTGGGTTGCGGTGTTCCAGCCCGAATTTGTGGAGGACCTCAGGTACTGGGTCACGACAAATCGAAAGGTTGCCCTTCGCGCCTTGGACTTGGTGCAGGCTGTTTTGCGAGATCCGTTTACCGGGGTTGGCAAGCCTGAGCCTCTTAGATACTTGCCAAGCGGAACGTGGTCGCGACGCCTGACTGAAGAACACCGCATTGTGTACATTGTCAGCGATGGGCGGATCGACTTTCTTCAGGCGCGCTATCATTACTAATTGATATGCTCCCCTATCCTTCAAGACGACCCCGGAGTGTCTCTTGGGCGGTGAGATAGGTGGCAAAGGGACAGTGCGTGCCGCAGCTGTGCTCTCCTGCCAGGGTGAGGGCGCGGCGGAGAGCGGCCTCCATGGCGGTAAACCAGCCGGATTGAGCCGGAAAGAGATTTGCCAGCCCGATACGGCCGGCGATGCCGGTTTTCTCAAGTAACTGCATGGCCTCGGGACGCAGGCCCAGGACGAGGAAGGTCTTGCCGGCGCTCTCCAACCGACGTTGGCTGGATTCGAGCAGGCTGGCGATGGTGATGTCCAAGCCCTGTGTCTGCCGGATACGAAGAATAACGACGCGGACGTGAGGCTCGGCATTCATTCGTTCAATCGCGTCTTGGAGTTCTCCGGATGCGGCAAAAAATAACGGACCCGTCAGGTTGAGAATACGAATGGCGGAACACTGCTGCCCCCGCTCTTCCTGCTCGTGGTCAACCTCTCGAAAACGGCCTTTCTCACCAATAGCCATCTCTCGGACCGTGAGCAGCCGGACGCGACGTAAAAAGAGGATGATACTAATCCCGACGCCAATATAAATCGCCTGGTCGAGCGGCACCAGCCACGTCCCGACCAGCGTGGCGAGAAATGCCGCCCGGTCGCCTCGGGTGCCGCGCAGTATCATACGAATACGATCCCTGTCGATGAGGTCCGAGGCCAAGACGAACAACAGACCGGCCAGACTCGCAATCGGCGTCTGATTGACCATGGGTCCGAGAAAGAGCAGCACGGTCAGCATCAACAGTCCGCAAAACAGCGCCGACAGACGGCTCTGTGCGCCGGCTTGCTGATTTAAAGTTGAACGAGCCAGGCTGCCGCTGACCGGGTAGCCGCCCGAAAAGGCCGCTGCGATGTTCGCCAGCCCCTGGCCCGAAAATTCGGCGGCCATATCAAGCCGCTGTCCCGACTTGGCCGCAAGCGTGCGGGCCACAGAACTGGACTCAACCAGAGACAGGACAGCGCAAGCAATTGCCGTCGGGAGCAGACCCGCCCACTGGTCCAGATGCGGCACGGTGAACGGCGGTAGGCCGGCTGGCAGAGGGGCGAGGTCGGCAACCAGTTGGAGCCCGGCGTCAGACAACTGAAAGACGCGGGCCACAACGATGCTGAGCCCCAGGGCGATAAGCGAGGCTGGCAGACGGGGGCAAAAGTGGCGCAGAGACAGGACACAGACAATTGTGCCGAGCGTGAAAGAGACGGCGAGCAGATGGACTTCCGAGAGTGAAGACAACCAGCCGCCGATCATCTGGGCGGGATTGCCTGAAACGTGGGTCGTGCCGGTTGCATTGGGAAGCTGGCCGATCATAATCAGGACCGCGGCGCCTGAGATATACCCACGTACAACTGGCTGGGAAACATAATCGGCGAGCGCGTCGAGTCGTAGCACCCCGGCGAGAAATTGGACCACCCCAACCATAAAGGCCAGGGTGACGCCGACGGCCATGGGACTCGCGCCACCGTGCGCCACCTCGGCGGCGACGGCAGTGCCAACCAGCAGACTCACGGCGTTCGTGGGACCAGTCACAACATGACGGGAACTGCGAAACAGCGCACCGACTATGGCCGGCAGGGCGGCCGCATACAGGCCCATGGCCGGGGGAAGACCCGCGATCATGGCATAGGCCACGCCTTGAGGGATGTCGAGAAAGGTCACGCTCGGGCTGGCGAGCAGGTCCCGCGGGAGATGACGAAGCTGATAGGCCCGGAGGTCGAGAAACGGGAGAAAGCGCGTCATCAGTCCTTAGGCGGTCTCTCCGTCTCAGGCAGTTGATAGTTCTCTCGACCCGGCTTGAGCGGGCGTAACATCCAGTAGGGTCGTCGCGTTCCGTCGGGCGAGACCTGGCTGGCTGGCCGGGTCAGTTCGAGCCACTGCTTATACGCGGCGTGTGATTTCTCCGTATCGACGTGGATATCGCCATACTGATCGCCCCTTTGGGCGGGGCTGACTCGGACGGCCTGATGCCAACAGTGCATGCCGGAGACCGGGTCGGGGTGGACCGGAAAGGTGAGATTCTGATGGACGCCGGTGTCCGTCCACCAGACACGTGCGCTATCGGCATCCTCACTCGGATAGCCGTGGACTGCTTGCTTGCGAGACAAGTGCCATTGACTGCCGTCGCGGTCGAGTCCGACCGTGGCCATCATCTGGCGCTGGCCGGCCTGATCGAGTTTCCAGCGGCCCATATGGTGACTACAGCCAACAACACCGGGTCGAATCCCTTCCGTCACCCAGGCCTTGAGCACAAAATAGCCGATCTCGGTTTCGACCCGGACGAGGTCTCCCGTGCGTACGCCCAGGCATGTGGCATCACCGGGATGCAGCCAGAGCGGGTTGGTGTGGGCAATCTCGTCCAGCCATTTGGCATTCGCGCTCCGGGTATGAATCTGGACCGGTAGGCGAAAGGTTGGGATCAAGACCATTTGGTCGTCTGCGAGCCGATCGGGATGGATGTGGCTCTTGCTATACGTGGGGAGGGCGTATTCCGGCCAGCCCCAGTCCTTGAGGGTCTTGGAATAAAATTCGAGACGGCCGCTTGGCGTGGGAAAGCCCCTATATACCTCGCCATCTCTGCTCTCTTGGCTCGTTATTCGGACGCCGACACGGCGACGACCGTCCGTATCGCCGTCAGGTGAGGGCAGGGGAACGATATTCGGACCGGCGGGCTTGGGGCTTGCGGTGAAGACGCGCCCCAGACTATCAACCTGGGTATTGTCCAGCTCAGCCGGCGGGACTGTTTGCGCGTGGACGGCGCCGATGTTTTTTTGGACTTCAAATGCGCCGTAGCGACGCATATAGGCCAGCGGCGAGAGGCCTTGGGCAGCAGCCTGTTCCCGGAGCCCTGGGACTGACTGCTCAAAAATAAACCCGTAATACTCGTCAAGTGTCAGTTTCTGACCTGGGTGGGCTTTGGATTCAAAGTATTGGCGGATCCCCAGCGCGCCGTCCGGGTCGACCTGCCAGGATAACTCGATCCAGAACTCATTCTCTTCCCAGACTGTGCCTGGGTTTGCCTGGCGCGTGTCTGTCACCGGCTGGCCGAGACGTTCTCTGGCCGTTCTCAGGACGGGCTGCCGGAACCCGACCCACTGGGCGTCGTGCGTTTCGTAGGAGTGCGTATCGTGGCGCTCACTGCCGACGCCCATAGGCAGGATGTAATCGGCGAAATAGGCACTCTCGTTCCAGGTTGGAGTCAAGGCGACGTGCAGGCCGATTTTCTGTTCGTCACTGAGGGTTTCAATCCACGAAAATCCGTCGGGATTGGTCCAGACCGGGTTATACACCCGAGTGAAGTAGACATCGAGTTTCGCGCGCTCTTCTTTCAGAAAATGCGGCAGGAGAAAAGAGAGTTCGTTGATTGCCAGCGGGTACTCGGCTGGCCAGGAAAGCGTATTCCACATAGGCGGGTGGGGTGGGGTATGGATAGGCCGCGGCACAAACTTGTTCCACGCATTGGGATATGTCCCGCCCGGTGTGGCTACGGCACCCATGAGCGCGTTGAGAAAAAACAGCGCTCGCGCCACCTGCCAGCCACCGAGATTCCCGGCGGACGCGCTCCGCCAGGTGTGGGTCGCCAGTCGCGTTCCAGCCGAGGCAACCAGCATGGCGATGGCTTCAATGGTCTGCGGACTGACACCGGATTCCTGGGCGGCAAACGTAAAACTGTACTGCGCATAGAGCTGTTTCAGAACGGCCTCAAAGTTCTCAAACGTGGGTTCCAGGTCGGGCCGTTCTTCTTGGAGATATTCCTGCCAGTTCCACCAGTCACGGACAAAGGTCCGGTTATAGTGTTCGTTCTGAATCAGGTAATTGGCTATGGCAAGCAGAATCACGGCCTCACTGCCCGGATACGGCGCAACCCAATGGTCGGCATGGGTTGCGCTATTGGACAGGCGGACGTCGAAAACGATGAGTTTGGCCCCGCGCCGCTTGGCGTCCATAATACGTTGGGCGTGCGGATTAAAATAATGGCCCGATTCCAGGTGAGCGCTGATGAGAAGGATGACCTCGGCATGTTCGTGGTCGGGGCTGGGGCGATCGGCGCCCATCCAAAAATGATATCCGGCGCGGGCTCCGGACGAGCAGATATTGGTATGAGAATTGTGGCCATCGACACCCCAGGCGGCCAGGACGCGCTCGGTGTACCCGTCCTCACCCGGCCGGCCAACGTGGTACATGATTTCGTTGTGGCGGCCTTCCTGGAGCGCTCGCCGCAGACGGCCGGCAATATCATGCAGGGCTTCGTCCCAAGAGACCTGTTGCCACTTTCCCTCGCCACGTTTTCCTACCCGTTTCAGGGGCTGGAGGATGCGATCAGGATCGTTGATCTGGTTGAGTGTGGCCGGGCCCTTGGCGCAGTTCCGGCCGCGTGAGGCCGGGTGTTCAGGGTTGCCTTCAAACTTTCTGATGGCGAGCGTCTCCGGATCGACATAGGCCAGCAGACCGCAGGCAGACTCGCAGTTAAAACAGGTGGTGGGAATCAGCATCGAGCGTTGTTCGACGCGCTGCGGCCAAGCGCGCGCATCCAGCTCAACCCAATCATCCCAGCGCTCCTTGGGAGGAAAAGACGCGAGGTGGGTGCGACTTGGCCCCGGATAAAAAGTCTCCCCCCGCGCCTCCGTATCCTGGCGAGCGGCAGACACGCGTTTATTAGGTCGCTCGATGCTCATAGCCATGTCCTCTAGGCGAGTGGTACGCTTTGTCCGGCCTGCACGTAGGCGTGTTCATACGCCAGCAATCCGATGAGGGCGGCACTCCCGGCCAGTATGCCGGCCCATGGGGCGAGCATGCCGACAGAGACAAGAAGTACGCCACCCCAGAAATACGTCCGGTATTGCCCCTGTGTCATCTCGGCCGCGGCCAGATGGGCATGGACGGTGGGATGATGCAGGCCGATTTCCCCGCTCACCAGCAGGAGATGTAGCGCACACGCTATTCCCAAGAGCGTGGCGACTGGTGAAACCACGGCCGGTGCCAACCAGGCTGCACAGGGGAGGAGCGCCGCGGCTCCCGCGATAAACGTTTGGACGAGAAAATGGAAGGGTAGGAGTGGGTTTTGCCATAAATCGCGGGCAGTCGATTGGGCAAAGAGATAGGCGGTATATATGCTGGTCAGCACGCCAAGGGGGATACCGAGTAGCATCAGACCCGACTGCCATGCGGTGCCGCTCGCAAAGAGACTGGCCAAAAAGTGGAGGATCAGCACACCGCCAAAACCCAGGATGATAAAAGCGCCCCGGACCAGCCAACTCCTCCAGTGCGGGCGGGTAAAAATCAAGACAAAGCGCTCGGGATGGTCCAGGTCGGCGATGAGAATCAGACCGGTGAGGGCGAGAAATATTCCGCTCAGGATGGGGGCAACCCATTGCCAGAGCATATGCTCCGGACTCAGCAGGCCACAGAGTACCAGCAAGGCCGGAATCAGATACGCGCCCGAGGCCATCCCTTTGGTCCAGGTATACAGGCTCAGCCGCCAGTCCCACGGGGCACGGTGCGGCACGTCATACGCCAGCACGGCCTGGGCGGAGCTATTGTTCCGGGTCGGATGGCCTGAGGTCACCTGCTGGGGTCCCTGGCCCTGTTCGCTCCACAGAAACAGGCCGCCTTCGGGACGGGTGGCGGCTAGTGGGTCGAGCGTGGCCTGATGGGCACCGGTGTAGAACAGTTTGGGGTGGGTTTCCTTTTCGGGACGCCGCACCGCAATGGGCTCCCGGCCTACGATTGTTGCCACGCTCGAATCGGAGTCGTTCAGGTCGCCCACCAGGATCGCCTCTGTCGGGCACACCACCACGCAGGCCGGCTCCAGGTTCATGTCAATCCGATGAGCACAAAAATTACACTTCTCGGCCGAGTGGTCTTCGGGATTGATAAAGATGGCATCGTACGGACAGGCTGCAATACAGGCTTTGCAGCCAATACAGATGGATTTGTCGAAATCCACAATGCCGTCAGACCGGGCGTACATGGCCGCGGTCGGACAGGCGTGGGTGCAGGGTGCGTCCTGACACTGATTGCAGCGGGTGACTTGAAAAGCCCGTCGCGCGTTTGGGAAGGTGCCCACGTCGGTATATTTCACATAGGTGCGATTGACCGAAAGCGGAACGTGGTTCTCTGATTTACAGGCCGTGCTGCACGCGTGGCAGCCGATACATTTGGTGTGATCAATGACCTTGGCCCATCTCACTCCGGGTGCTGCCTGGGACGCTTCGTGAGGGGCTGTTTCCATGCAATCTGCTCCTTCCCAACTAGCGCGCAATGGGTAGCTGTTGCTCGTTCCAGTCCAGCATCCCCCCCCTGAGATTCGAGACATGCCCGAATCCAAGGCCGGTGAGAATGGCGGCGGCCGTCGTGCTGCGGACTCCGGCCCGACATACAACGATGATATGGCTGTTTTTGTGACGTTCAATCTCTCCCGCGCGAACCGGTACCTCTTTGAGCGGAATGAGGATGCTGCCCGGTATATGGCCGAGGTCGTCGCTATACTCGTCCGGCTCGCGAACATCGAGCAGGAGCGGGGGGGTAGCGTTCTCCCGTTGGGCTTGGACTTCTTGGGCGGAAAGCTGGCGCACGTCATTCAGTGCCGAGAGACTCGGGAACTGGATGGATTGGTCTTCAATGGCAGACTGGTTCGGTTGGAGAACTTCCTGAATTTTATCTGGCAGTGAGAGGTGGAGGTTGTTCATCAAATCGACATACTCCTGGCGACTGCGACCGGCAACACGCGGATTGGTCTGTTTTTCTTCACCGATAGTGGATTGGGCATGCCCTCGATAATCATGACCGGGAAAGACAAGCGTGCTGTCGGGCAGCGGAAACAGTTTATGATAGATGCTGTCATACTGGTCGCCTGGGTCGCCCTCGGGAAAGTCGGTCCGTCCGGTGCCGTGGATAAACAGGGTGTCGCCAGTGAACACCCGATCCATGGCGTGGAGGCACATACTGTCAGGTGTATGGCCTGGGGTTGCGAGCACGTGTAGGGTGAGCGTCCCGATTCGGATGAGTTGTCCGTCTTCGACATGCATATCAACATGCGGGGCGGGGGCTCGCCGATGCATGATCACCGGCGCATCGGTCAGATCACGCAACTCCCAACTCCCCGTTAGATGATCCGCGTGAGTGTGCGTATCGATGATGCTGTTGAGCGTATATCCATAATAGGCGAGCAGGGCGAGATAGCGGTCGGTTTTTTCCAAGACTGGATCAATGAGGGCGACTTCTTGTGTCTTTTCGCACCCAATCAGATAGGTCTTGGTGGCGCTGCGGTTGAGTTCGCGAAACAGCATGATGAGCGCTCTCCATCTGAGTTAAGACAAGCAGTATGAAATCTACCATACTTTTTTCAAATACGGAAAATAGAAAAATAATGCCAAGACTCAGGCGTAATATATATCGGTTCCTCGGCGTCTTTCTCCTTGGACTGCTCTGTTTGTCCTGCGAAAGCGTACACTCTCCTGGCCCGAGACAGCAAACGGAGATCGAAAGGGACATCCTCGGATTGCGGGGGCCCGTCAGATCGTTATCCATCTTTCGGGCCGGCTTAGTGAAACAGGGTGACAAGTGGGCGTCGCAGGCAGAACTGCCGATTCGGACTGATCGGTTTGACCGGCGCGGTAATCTCACCGAGCGTCTCTCGTATGACTCGGATGGAACGCTCCACGAGCGTGCGGTCGTTTTGTACGACTCACGGACCAATGAAAGAGCAGTGCTGCGCTACGGGCTGGAGAACAGCCTCTCTGGACGCGTTGTCTCATCCTATGCCGAGCATGGAGCCCTGGCCGAGTCGCGTTCCTATTCAGCCAGGGATGTGCTGACAGAACAAACAAATTTTCAGTATGACGCCAATGGCCAGGAAATCGAGTCCCGTACCTATCAGCCGGGCGGTGAGCTGAAAAACCGTACGACCTCGCGTTACGATGTTCAGGGCAATATTGAAGAGCAGTCGTGGTATGACGCAGCAGATACGCTCGTGAAGAAGGTCGTCTACCACCGCGATTTTCAGGGAACCCTGGTGACCCGAGTCTCTTTTGTCTATGCCACGAACTCCCGGCTGAGTGAGAGAACGGACGTCCACTTCAACAACAACGGTGATCCGACCGAGCGTATCGTGTACGTGGACGATGGTCGGCGGCGCCACACCGAGATGTTTACCTATCGGTACGACGCCTTTGGCAATTGGACGACCCAAACGGTCAAGCGCCAGGTCGTCAATAAGAACGCCTCCTATTTTAGACCGACGCGAATTATCTTTCGTGTTTTTGAGTACTACGAAAGAGGTGGCACATAATCCGGCTCTGGTGCTCCACCCGCGCGCTGCGATGTAGTCTGCCTTGAGAGAGGTCAAGGGCGGCGAGCGGGTCTGCTAGGCCCGACGTGTGAGGATACAGCCCAGTTCGTGTAGTCCGGCTGGGTGTGGAATGGAGAGCGGCTGAGCGTCCCGCCATTCCCAGCGAGCGTCCTGAAAAAGGTGATGCATGGTATCGAGATCGCACGGAAACGGCGGACCATCCGGGTTTGTGGCTTGCATAAAGAGCGCAAACAGTTGTCCGCCCGGCCTGAGCCACGAGAAGAGTTGGCGTTCGTAGTCTTGGCGGGTTGAGGGATCGAGGGCACACAGACAGGTTTGGTCGTAGATGGCATCGAAGGGGTCCAGGGCATTCCAGTCGAGTAAGTCAGCCTGAATCACTTCTGCGGTAACACCCGCGTCCTCAATCAGCTGTCGAGCGCCATGTATTGCCGCTGGGGCGAGATCAACCCCGGTAACAGCAAACCCCTGCTGGGCCAGGGTGACCACCTCATGGCAACGCCCACAGCCGGGAATAAGGAGTCGACACGGTTGTAACAGCCCTTGCTCAAGCCAGGTGAGGAGGGCCGGGTTGGCTGATTCCCGCTGCCAAGCGGTGTGGCCTGTGCGATAGCGAGTTTCCCACTCAGCTTGCCGAGTTGCGGTGTTACCCACGCTCATCTCCCGACCTCGGACGGAGACCTCTCAGCGCTGATGCGCTGGGAGGTCAGTCTCAAAGGGGCTCGAATCCAGACCGTCTGAAGAGATGGGGTCGGATCCGGCGCTATTTGAAGGTATGGCGCGGAAAGGTCTGGGTGTCACCAGAGATAAAGGTGAAGGGGAGAGGGCCGTGCACATTGGAGTTGGGATCCCCTCTATATTCGATTTCCCCATTCACCGACCCGCAATTCTCCGGAATAGTGAGCCTCACCTTGGTAACGATGATTTCGCCCATGCTCATAGCTACGGGAATCGTGGCCTCTCCATTGACGACCTTTTCTGTTGCCCCTTCGTCCTGGGGGACATACACGGGCGGCTGCTGTGCCGACTGGACCTCAGCGCGAAAGCACTCGAAGTCGTCGATCCCTGTCACTACCATCTTGCTGCCGGAAATGCTTTCTACGTTGACTTCTGAATCTCCGGCTCCCAATTCGCACCCCGCCCATGTCAAGGCGGCCATGAGCATCGCTACAGCGAGAGACGTCTTCGTACGCATGATTTTCCTCCTTCTTTAGTCCTTGCCCCATACTGAACAATTTTTGTTCTGGTTTGTCCAGCTAGTGTTTCAGCAACCGCTCCGTATTACCACTATAACATTTCCGCTTTTCTTCTTTGGAGAGTGGTCGCCTTTCCAAGGAAGAAATAGTCTAGCCCATCGGTCAGCCATTCACCATAAGAAAATCAGAGCCATATATCAAATGGTCAAAGCCGACAAGCTCACAATCCCAATCATAGTATTCCGGCAGGAGAGGTTAGCGTACGGCTGCCCGCAGCGCCTCGGCCAGCGCTACAACATCTGCCTCAGTATTGTAGACATGCGGAGAGACGCGAATGGAAGCGCCACGCTGTGAGACATACACTTGGCGCTGGCGTAAGGCTTCAAGAATGGCGGGAATCTGCTCGGCATCGGCAATCCGAATACCAAACAAATGCGCTGCACGCTCGTGTGGTAACGCGACCGTGTAGGGAGTCCCATCAAGGGCCTGGCCAAGTTCTGTGCTCAACTGCGCGCAGTAACGCTGAATATTATTTACCCCCCATGCATCGATCTGCTTGAGGGCTGCGAGGAGCATGGGAATCATAATAAAATTCGAGCGCTCTCCGGTATCAAAGCGTCGAGCCCCTGGTTGGTATTCAGACTGATAATTGATTAAGGCGCTGAAATGCTGACTGTCTTTACGGTTAATCCAGTTCTGTTCAAATGGCTCCCCGTTTAGCAAGCGATCACCGACAGCCGCGAAGCTGTACTGGTAGGGGCCAAGCAGCCATTTATAGCCGGCGCAGACCAAAAGATCGGGCTGAACCTGTTCGAAATCAAACGGTAGCGCGCCGACCGACTGGGTACCGTCCACAATAAACAGCGCGCCCACCTCGCGGGCGCGCTGTCCAATCTGTTCCAGTTCAAAGAGAGTGCCGTCTGTCCAGTGTACACTGCTCAGGGCCACGACGGCAGTATTAGTATCGATGGCTTCGAGAAATCGAGCGTTCCAGACTGTTCCCGGTGCGGGCGTCTCTCGGGGTCGGTCAACCCTGCGCAAGGTTGCTCGCGTGCGTTTACACTGCTCCAGCCAGGGATAGACATTGCTCGGGAACTCTTCACCGGGAATCACGACGTTCTGTTCCGGTGTGAGCGGCAGGTTGTATGTCGCGATACCCATCCCATAGCTGACCGCGGGGACGAGAGCGATCCGTTCGGGCGAGGTGTGAATGAGGCGGGAAAACGTACGGCGCAATTCTTCTGCCGGCTCAAAAAAATCTACAGGCGTAATCTCGGCGGGCACGGCTTTGCGTCGCAGACCGTTGATGCCAGCCGTCTCAGCGGCTTTCAGCAACGGCGACATATAGGCACAGTTGAGGTAGTGCTGGCCGTCGGGCAAAGAAAATAAATCGCGCTGGCATTTCATCGGTGTACTCGTTTCTCGACTAAGCTCTATCCTGAACGGTCAGTATTGAGGAGGGTGGTATCACGGTCCTGCACGACGGGCCCACGGCTCTCCGAGCAGACAGGGGATACTTGGTTTCAATTCTCCTCTTATGCTAGCGTAACACCATGGGTCGAGTTTACCAGCAGTGTTGTGTCACCTTTCTCTTTCTGGTGCTGCTCCTGCATTGCACGCAGATGTGCTTTGCTGCCGGTCATACTCGGACGACCAGCGTCTCTCCTCCCGATTCAGCCCAGACCGCCCCGTGTCATACCTCGGACAGGGAGTCGCATTCCACCCCTGAGAAATGTCCAGATTGCGGAGAGCATTTCTTCCTCAAGCCTCTGGTGTTGGGAGGCGAGGAACTGTCTGCAAGCTCATATGCGTCGCGTTTCCTCGCGTTCTCGGTCGCCTCAGTGAGTGTCTCCTCCCGGCCAGTATCCCTTGACCTTCGACTCTCAGCAGGGCGGGTGCAACGTTCTGTCCCACTGTATCTGTCCTTCTCTATTTTCCGCCTCTAATCTCCCCCACGCTATCACCTGGACGGTGGTAGTTCTCATTTCTGTGTTGCGACGGCGCACTGACGCCGCACCGCGCTCTGTGTGTCTTCCGAAGACGCACAATACCACCAGTATTGAGAAAGTAGCCTCTTATGATGAACGGTTTCGCGAGGCGATTGTTGGGTATTGCACTTGCCGTTATAACTCCTCTGCCGTTGGGGTGCGCGACGGCTCCCACCTTCACTGCGCGTACCGGAGGAGGGTCGTCTCCCATGACCCAGAGCAATGCTTTACGGCCTGTTCCGGGAGAAGGCTCGCTTGGTACGGTCAGCACCCAAGGGAGACAGGCGGAGCCTCGCGCCTCTGCTCCAGGACGATTTCCTGAGACTCTGCATGGCTATCTCCGCTCTGCGCTCGAAAACAGTGCCAAGTTGCGGGGGAGTTTTGCGGTCTATCAGGCGGCTCTCAAAAAACGTCCTCAAGTCACTGCTCTCGCTGACCCTCGACTGACCTATGGGTATTTCCTGCGTTCGGTTGAGACTCGGGTCGGAGCGCAGCAGCATCGGCTCGGCATGAGCCAAGCGTTTCCATGGTTCGGAACGCTGGCGCTGCGTGGTGATGAGGCAGATTTCGAGGCACACGCAGCATTTTATCGTTTTCTGAGCCTCAAGAACGAACTCGTTTTTGACGTGACCAAGACGTATGCCGAACTGGTCTATCTCCATGCTGCGGTCCGCATTGCCGAAGAGACTCTCCAACTTGTTCAATCCTGGGAAAAAGTCCTCCAGGTCCGTTTTCGCTCTGGGATCGGGACACATAGCGATCTGGTCCGCGTGCAGACCGAGCTGGGACAATTAGAGGACCGCCTCGCGGAATTCCGTGAGGTCAGACAACCGACTCAAGTAGCGTTCAACGCACTGTTGAATCGTCCCACGACGGCACCTATTCACATTCCTCCTAGCCTGCTCCTGGACCCGGCTCTGGATGCAGAAGCGAGTGCGGCCCGGCAGTTGACCGAAGAGGCTATCCTCACTGGCAATCCTGGGCTTGCACGCTTCAATGCGCTCATTCAGGCGAGACGCGTGGGCGTCGAACTGGCCGGAAAGACGGCCTACCCTGATTTTACTCTTGGCCTTGATTATATCGCGACGGATAAGCGTCCGGGGCCGACGGATAGCGGCAAAGATGCCCTGATGCCGACGCTCTCAATGACTCTCCCAATCTATGGGCAGAAGAATCAGGCGAGAGTCGAGGAAGCGGTCCTGCGGCAATACAGCCTCGAAGCGCAACGTCGGGATAGCGCCGCTGTGCTAGCCTCAGACTTTGCCCGAGCGCGGTTTGCGCTACGCGATGCCGAGCGCAAGACTGCTCTCTTTACCAATACGCTGCTGCCCAAAGCCGAAGAATCTATTGAGGCCAGCTTTACTGCCTATGAAAGTGGCGAGGCCGGCTTCCTGGATGTACTCGATTCAGGCCGGAGGTTGCTGGATTTCGAACTCTCGTTGAGCCGGGCACGAGCGGATCGAGCCATCGCCATCGCGAAGCTTTTTATGCTGAGGGGTGGATACAGTGATTTCCTCTCCGTTGAAGAGAGGGGAAGGTGAATCCAATGGGAAATATCAACGTTTTCGTGATGAAAGGCTTGCTCCTGGGTCTGACGATATTGACAGGGGTTGGGCATAGCATTGCTCAGCATGCAGGGCATGACACACAGGGCCACACTTTGCCTGCCACCGCCCCGCATGGAAGAGAGTCGAAGACCTCCGGTCAGGAGATTCTGCTCAGTGAAGCTGCCAAGAGATTGGGCCAGCTTGAGACTGCGCTGGTGGAACGGAAATGGGTTGAGCGGGAGGTACGGCTGGTCGGGAAGATTGATTATGACGAAACGCGGCTCAAGCATATTACTGCCTGGGTGCCTGGACGCGTAGACCGCTTGTACGTGAACTATACCGGGATTCGCGTCAACAAGGGTGACCATATGGTCTCCCTATACAGCCCGGAACTCCTGTCTGCTCAGGAAGAGCTGATTCAGGCGTCCCGCTCACTCGACCGGCTGCGTGGGAGCGCCAGTACCATCGTGAAACGTTCGTCGGAGCGCTCGGTACAAGCTGCCCGAGACAAGCTGCGCCTGCTGGGGCTGACGAGTACGCAGGTGGGTCAGATTGAGAAACGAGAGCAGGCCGATGAGCAGGTTACCATCTACGCCCCTATAGGCGGGGTTGTAGTGGATAAGCAGATCAACGCGGGCATGTATGTGAACACCGGTACCGAGATTTACACGATTGCCGATCTGTCACATCTCTGGCTGTATCTGGACGCCTATGAATCTGATCTGTCTTGGATTCGCTATGGGCAACCGGTGGCATTTCAGGCTGAGGCGTTCCCCGGAGAGGAATTTCACGGAGTGGTGTCGTTCGTTCAGCCCTTCCTGGACGAGAGAACACGCACAGTCCGGGTGCGGGTAAACGTGGAAAATCCTGACCTCAGGCTGAAGCCTGGGCTGTTCGTCACCGCAACGATCAAGGCTCAGATTTCAGACCGGGGAACCGTCATGGGGCCTTCTTATACTGGACAATATATCTGCCCCATGCATCCGGAGGTGATACGCACAGCGGCGGGAAGTTGTACGATCTGCGGAATGCCCCTGGTCCTGGCTGACAACTTCCCGTTGGTTGGCCACAACCATGAGCACGAGGCCGGGCCACCGCTGGTCATTCCTGCGTCAGCGCCGCTCATTACTGGGAAGCGTGCCATTGTCTACGTGCAGAAACCGGGCACTGGGGCTTACGAGGGCCGAACCATTACACTCGGTCCACGCGCGGGGGACTATTACGTTGTGAGAGAGGGGCTCCACGAGGGGGAGCGTGTCGTTTCAAGCGGTTCGTTCAAAATTGATGCAGACCTCCAGATCCAGGGTAAACGCAGCATGATGAATCCACACGGTGGGCAGGCCGGCGGTGCCCATAGGCACTGACTCCCAGACCTATCCCAGAGCGCACTATGAACGCCGTCATTCGTTTCTGCCTGGAAAATAAGTTGATCGTTACCCTCTTCATTGTATGCATGACTGCGTGGGGCGTCATGGTCGCTCCTTTTGATTGGAAGCTCGATTTCCTCCCTCGAAATCCTGTTCCGGTCGATGCCATCCCGGATATTGGCGAGAATCAGCAAATCGTCTTTACGAAATGGCCGGGACGGTCTCCGCGTGATGTTGAGGATCAAATCAGCTATCCGCTGACGGTTTCCCTCCTGGGACTGCCCGGTGTCAAAACCATCCGGAGCTTTTCCTATTTTGGATACTCATCCATCTACATTATTTTTAAGGATGACATCGATTTCTATTGGTCGCGGTCGCGCGTGCTGGAAAAACTCTCCAGTCTTCCACAGGGTCTGTTACCGGACGATGTTTCTCCTGCCTTGGGACCGGATGCGACCGCCCTGGGGCAGATCTTTTGGTATACACTCGAAGGTCGTGATCCTGAGGGCAGTCCGACCGGTGGCTGGAATCTGGACGAGATTCGTAGCGTCCAGGATTGGTACATCCGCTATGCGTTGCAAGGAGCGGAGGGAGTCGCCGAAGTGGCCTCCATCGGTGGATTTGTCAAAGAGTACCAAATCGACATCAACCCCGATGCGCTTCGGGCGTATGACGTCAGCCTTGCCCAGATCATAAACGCGGTCCGGAGTTCCAATCTCGATGTCGGTGCGCGAACTATCGAAGTGAACCGGGTAGAATATATCGTCCGTGGCGTAGGCTTTATCCAGACCCTCCAAGACATCGAAGATATCGCCGTCACCGTTCGGGAGAACAATATCCCGGTTCAAGTCAAAGAGGTCGCGCAGGTGCGTCTTGGTCCGGCACTGCGACGCGGAGCGCTTGACAAAGATGGGGCGGAGGCCGTGGGGGGAGTCGTGGTTGTCCGCTATGGCGAGAATCCTCTCACGACAATACAGAACGTTCGGGCGAAGATCGACGAAATCTCTCCCGGCATGCCGGAAAAGACTCTCGCTGATGGTACCGTATCAAAACTCACGATTGTGCCTTTCTATGACCGGACCGGATTGATTCTTGAGACCCTCGGGACGCTCAAGGCCGCGCTTACGGAAGAAATCCTCGTGACCATCATCGTGGTGGTCGTTATGGTCTTCCACCTGATGAGTGCCTTCCTGATTGCTCTTGTACTTCCCCTGGCGATCCTTATTGCCTTTATCCTCATGCAATCGTTCCAGGTGCAGGCCAATATTGTGGCACTCTCCGGCATTGTCATAGCCATTGGCACGATGGTCGATATGGGCATCGTGCTGTGTGAAAATATCCTCTTCCACCTCAACGCCGCCCCACCCGATAAGAGTCGTCTGGAGATAATCTATGAAGCAACTGTCGAGGTTGCAGGGGCGGTGCGCACCGCAGTCCTGACGACAGTCGTAAGTTTTCTGCCCGTATTTGCCCTCCAGGCTGCGGAAGGAAAACTGTTTGCGCCACTTGCCTATACCAAGACATTTGCTCTTCTGGGGGCGCTGTTTGTTTCGCTCGTTGTGATCCCACCAGTAGCCTATCTCCTTTTTCGGGATTTGACGGGACGAACCGGACTGAGGCGAGGACTCTACCTCGCCGAGAGCGTTGCTGGCCTCCTGCTGATGTGGACCTACCTCTTTCCTGGCCTCGTCCTGCTGCTGCTGGGTGCCTATAACCTGGCGCGTGAGACGTTTCTCTCTCGTTATGTGTGGCTTTCCCGTTACGAACGTTACCTTGTTCCGGCTGCTATTATCGTCATCACGCTGTTCTTTCTGGTCCGGTCTTGGTTCCCCATTGGAGTCGAAACAGGGACACCCATCAACATGGTCTTTGTGGGAGTACTGATTGCCCTGACACTGACCTTCTTCAAGTTCTTTCAGGACGTGTACCCACGACTCCTCGGCTGGTGCCTCCACCACAAACTCCTGTTCGCAGTCATTCCTCTCAGTGTGGTGATAGCGGGTGGAGCGATGTGGGCGCGTATGGGCGAGGAGTTTATGCCGCCGCTCGACGAAGGGTCGTTTCTGTATATGCCGACGACCATGCCGCACGCGTCCATTGGGGAAGCGCTAGAGATCGTAAAGAAGCTCGATATGGCAGTTTCCTCGATTCCTGAGGTCGAATTGAGCGTGGGGAAACTGGGACGAGTCGATTCTTCACTCGACCCGGCTCCTATTTCCATGTTTGAGAACGTCATCAACTACAAGTCGGAGTACATTGTCGATGCCAATGGCTATCCTGCCTCTTTTCGCTATGACGTGGACACTGATGCATTTGTTCGCGATGCGCAGGGACGGCTTATTCCAGATCCGGATGGGCGACCGTATCGACAGTGGCGGTCTCATATTCATACTCCCGATGATATCTGGAATGAAATCGTTCAGGTCGCCCAAATCCCAGGCGTCACGTCCGCGCCCAAGCTCCAACCCATCGCCGCTCGTATCGTGATGCTGCAATCCGGGATGCGGGCGCCCATGGGCGTAAAAGTGAGAGGGCCCAGCCTGGAAATTATTGATGCCGTTGGGCAGCAAATTGAAACGTGGCTGAAAGAGGTGCCGACGATCGAACCGGCAACCGTTGTCGCAGACCGTGTCGTTGGCAAGCCGTATCTGGAGATTCGGATTAATCGCGCTCAGATCGCCCGCTATGGGCTCACGATCAAGGATGTCCAGGACATCATCGAAGTCGCCGTCGGTGGAAAGCCGCTGACCCTGACGATTGAAGGGCGAGAGCGGTATCCGGTACGGATTCGGTATCTCCGAGAACTGCGGAACGACCTGGAAACGTTGGGCGGGATTCTCATTCCTACACCACTCGGACAACACATCCCGCTCCGCGAGCTTGCAGATATTGCATTCGAACGCCGCGCTCAAGTGATCAAGAGTGAGGATACTTTTCTGACGAGCTATGTGGTCTTTGACAAAAAGTCTGGCCATGCCGAAGTTGAAGTCGTCGAGGCGGCACAGGCATATCTGCAAGACAAAATTGCGCGAGGCGAATGGCAACTGCCAGCAGGAGTCAGCTATGCATTTGCCGGCAGTTATGAGAACCAGCTTCGAGCAAAGAAGCGCTTACGGATTGTTATTCCATTCACTCTCTTTGTAATTTTTCTTATTCTGTATTTGCAATTCCGCTCGGCCATGACGACCGCATTCATCTTCTCGGGTATCTTTGTCGCGTGGGCAGGCGGGTTTCTGATGTTATGGCTCTATGCCCAAGACTGGTTCTTAAATTTCGCTGTGGGAGAAACAAATTTCCGTGACCTGTTTCAGGTCCGTCCTTTTAATTTGAGCGTAGCGGTATGGGTTGGCTTTATTGCGCTGTTTGGCATCGCGACGGATAATGGAGTCCTGATAGCAAGCTATCTCGAACAGCGGTTTGAAAAAGATGGACCTGGAACGAGAGAGGGAATTCGGACTACGGTCCGACTGGCGGCTCAACGGCGTATCCGGCCGGCGCTGATGACTACGGCAACGACACTCTTGGCCCTCTTACCCGTGCTCACCTCGCGGGGCCGTGGGGCCGATATCATGGTACCCATGGCTATCCCGTCTTTCGGCGGCATGGCCATCGCCCTACTGACCGTATTCGTCGTGCCGGTCTTGTACTGTGGGGTCGCGGAGTTCAGAGCTCACAGACGGGCCGAGGGATAGAGCGCCAGGTAAACCGTCCCGTCCTCGATTTTTGTCCGGTACGTCATCGCTTGGGCCGGCCGTTGACTCTGCCCGGTCCGCAGATCAAATCGCCAGCCGTGCATCGGACATTTGATGCCGCCTGCACTATCTGTGTAGCCACGAATCAAGGGGCCCTTCCGGTGAGGGCAGCGGTTGTTGATGGCGAAGACTGCTCCGTCGATATTGAAAAGAGCAATCTCCACGCCGTCGAGTGTGACGAGATTCCGTTCGCCGGGAAGAAGCTCGTCGGCCTGGCAGACTGCCTGCCAAACGCTTGCCGAAATATGCAACGACGGCATAAATCAGACGCACCGGATACCTAGGGGAGATATCCCCAGAGTTTGACAACATCGTGCGTGTCGCTACGGCTATATGCTTGATATTTCAGCAGGGTATCGATGCCGTCGCAGGTGCGCTCCAGATTTGTCTCCATACCTGGAAAATCGCCCCAGCCGTGGTCGTTCTTATTGTCCAGGATCCAACTGAGGCCACGCATAATAGTCTCTCGCTTGTCGGAGTCTTCCAGAATATGGGTCACCAGCATGAGTGACCGGGTACAGTCCATGGTGTGGTCGACGTTCTCCTCGTCCCACCAGCCGGCCTGGGTCTGCCAGTCGCACAACCGTCCCGCCCCTTTGGCACACGCCTCGCGGACCCCGCTAACCTGATGATCAAGAACGAGGTCGGCGACCAGCGCGTCTTGGATGAGGTGGGCGGTAATCTCCACGCCAGACGGGTGAAACTCCTCATCGTACCAGCCGCCATCCGGACTCTGATTGTCGATGATAAAGCGCATGCCCTGCTGCCAGGCCCGTCGGACCTCCTGTTGCCTGTGGGGTTCGCCCAAGGCCATGACCACATTAAAAAAACTGACCGGGTGGCTAGTCGTATCCAGGTCGGCCCAGGCCGGGTCAACCCACCGGCCGTCCCGATATTGGGTATCAAGAAAATAGTCGATGGCTTGCCGGACCGACTGGCTGAGTTGGGCCTGCTGAAGAGAACGGTTGCCGCGGATAAGCATCAGACCGCAAAACGCCGATACCCAGACGGTGCTCTCTGTGTCGGAAGAGAGAGGGCTCCAGCCTCCGTCCACATTCTGACAGGCCACGAGCGCACGATAGTCGTCCAAGAAGTCTGGGATGGTCCGTGCGTGCAAGAGAACGCGCATCGCGTGGGCGACAAGCTCCAGGTCCTGCGGACCAGCAGTCAGGCTCCAGTTGCCCCGCTCGCGCAAGAAAAACGCATACTCGTCTTTAATGAGGGTATCAATGTTCTGTCCGTCCATAGACCACTCCACTTGAGACGGTGAAGCAAGCCAGGGTGCTCGTACCAGCCCTCTTGGGGCTAGTGGATTTTTGCCCAGGCACGTCGATAATCTTCGAATGTATCGATTTCAAGCCAACCTTTATAAATATCCACACAGGCGATGTCGTGTTCGCGATTAATGAGTTCTCGGAGCATGTCGGTAAAGGCCGCGGTTTCCAGGCTGCTCGCTTCATGGAAGCGACGTGCCACACTGATCGTCTGAAGCTCTTGATAAGTTGTTCGCAAAACTTGCGCCCCCGAGGCAGAAAACATGGCGAGGCCAATAAATTCGCCATCAGCAGCCTGTTGGGTAATATGTTGGCCGATCTGCGCCAGCGTCGTGGGCTCGGCGGTAGGGAGGTAGCGATAGCCTGTTTTGGGAGGCTGATGGGTAACCACCAAGTCCGGCTGCTTCGTTCGGACCTCTGCCTGTCCCGGTTCATGATCATTCCAGGCTCGATCAACCACGATGCTGATATCAGCTTGGGACTTGAGCAACTTTTCGAGAATGGAAGGATCAAGCAGGATGTCTGAGTAGAGAAAGAGGAAGCGGCCCGTCATCTCCGTCTCGGCCAGAAAGAGAGACGCGAGTTCGCCAGTCTCACGGAAGCGGTCGTTGTCATAATAGCGAATATTCGGCAGGTTGATTTGCTCCTTGTGATAGCCCCGGACAACGACGATATCTTTCACCCCGCACTCGTTCAGCGCCTGAATCTGTCGCTCCAGGATGGTCTTGCCCTTGATTTCAAGCATGGCTTTGGGACGGTCCTCAATCAGGGGTAAGAGGTCTTCCTCAAAGCCGGCCGCAATAATGATAGCGGTTACCTCATGTCCGCCGGGAACCAAAAATTTCTTTTCATTGGCCTGAAGGTCTGGCACACCGACGAGGTCGTAGATTTCGGGCAAGGTTACAATCTGCTCGTCGACTGCAGCCGGCCGGCCCTCCTGTTTGAGGGTCGCCAGCGCGTTGCGCATTCCTGTGACGGCGGCGCGCAGGGTTTGATTGGCGAAAATGACGAGCTGAAAACCGGCGGTGGCAAGGTCATGAGCCGTGATATCGGCATAGGTCGTCGGCACGGATACGAGCGGACAGGGCCTATCCCAGCTCGCCGCAAAATCTTTCAGTTCTTCATCGAACGTCGCGGCCTTGGAATGGATGAGGATGGCATCGGCGCCGGCCTCAGCATAGGCATGGGCTCGACACAGGGCCTCGTGTTTCCCCCAGCCAGCAATAAAAGCTTCCGTGCGAGCAATAATGACAAAGTCGGTATTCTGCCGTGCGGCCTTAGCAGCCTGGATTTTCCGGGCGTGCTCGTCAATCGGGACGAGTTCGCGCTGGACTCCGGCGTAAAAACTACACCGTTTGGGAAAAATATTGTCCTCAATACAAATGCCGGCCACCCCTGCCTGTTCATACTCGGCCACCGTGCGCATGACATTGATGGCATTGCCAAAGCCGTTGTCACAATCGGCAATCACCGGAATACGCACTGCGGCGCTCATCCGACGCACCGCTTCCAGGGTCTCACTCATTGTAAGTATATTGGCGTCCGGCATAGCATTGGTGGCCGAGATGCCGAAACCGCTGGCCCAGATGGCATCAAATCCGGCCTCCTGGGCCAGCTTTGCAGAGAGGGCATCGTGTGCCCCCAGGACCAAAGCCGGCTCGGGCCGCTTGAGCAATTCCTGCAAGCGTGTGGTGGCTGTCGTCGCGGTCATGATGGGCAAACTATAGGGGGCGGTTCGGCGGGTCGCAAGTCCCTGGAGGCCTTCTCGTCCCCTGATTGTTCTCACTCAAACACAACGCGTTGGAGGTCGCCCAGGGCCGCCTCAAGCTCGTCCCGTTGGTTATGAAGTGTCGACGGAGCGGTAATCGGGAAAACAGCGCTCTGCGCTTGATCCGGGTTGCGCAACCAGGCGGAGAGAATAACACTGACATCAATTTCGTGGGGCCGCAGAGGGACATCACGATCCTGATCAAAACGTTTGTGTGCGAGGGCCGCCAAATATTCCAAGTCGCTCAGACTGGAGACGGTGCGGTTTTCGATCAGGCGTCCATTGAGGACGAGATATGCCTGGGCCGCTCTGGCCTGGCGACTGGGTAATAAGAGCAAGGCATTCGCCCGTGTCACAATCCAATGAAAGCGCTGATGCAGATGGAGAATATGGTCGAGCAAGTCGATATCCTGCTGTAAGCGGGCGGCACTTTCGTACTGGAGGTCCACAGCAAGACGGTCACGTTTTGCTATTAATGCGTCTCGAAACAGCGGGGCTTCACGATTGAGAGCCGCGCGGAAACGTTGCACTTGTTCCCGGTAGGTCTCACGTGAGATTCGCGCTGCGCACGGCGCCGTGCATGCTCCAATTTGACCGCTCACGCAGGGAGACGCCTCGGGAGTTGGGGAGAGGTTGCCCTGACACGTTCTGAGACCAAAGAGCCGAGCCAGGAGCCGCTGGGCCTGTTCGGCGAAGTCGCGATTGCGAAACGGCCCGACATACATGGCGTGATCGCTCCCTGGCTTTGCCGTGACCGACAGGCGAGGATAGGCATTCCGAACGGTGAGCTTGAGAAACGCGACCCGGGGGAGATGCTTGGAAAGCCGGTTATACGGCGGCTTCAACTCACGAATCAGGTCGGCTTCACGTAATGACGCCTCAAGCTCCGAGCCGGTCTGCTCGTATCTGACGTCACGCACATGGCGGACTAAGTCGAGGACCTTATCGCTGTGTCCCGAGGAATTGGTGAAATAGGAGCTGACGCGACGATGTAGATTTTTGGCTTTGCCGATGTAGAGCAGCTTCCCCTCAGCATCGAGCATCCGATACACTCCAGGGCTGGCTGGAATATTTGCCAGAGTCGGGCGGGAGACAAAGCGTTCAAAACGGCGGCCATCCCGGGCACTGTCTTGAAAGTCTAGTAACTGGCCGAGCGTAGTGACCCCTTGTTGGGCGAGTTGTTCCAGAAAAATACAAAAAATTTCCGCAGTAACGCGGGCATCGGCCGAGGCACGATGTTGGGTCGGATACGATACGCCAAGGTGGGCAGCGACGGAGTCGAGTGACCGGGACCGAATGCCGGATAAGAGTCGCCGGGCCAGCTTCAGGGTGCAGACTGAGGAGTTGCGCAAAGGGGGAGAGGCGAGACGTTGCACCTCGAAGTTGAGGAAGCCAAGGTCAAAGCTGGCATTATGGGCAACGATGACTGCTAGACCGAGAAATTGCTGGAACTGAGGAAAGACAGTCTCAACCCGCGGCTGGTCCCTGAGCATGTCGTCGGTGATGCCAGTCAAACGGGTGATCCCTGCTGGAACATGCTGCCCCGGATTGAGCAAGGTATGAAATTCTTCGTCAAGATTCCCGTGGCTGACACGAATCGCGGCGACTTCAGTAATGGCAGATTTACCAGGCTTGAGGCCGGTTGTTTCGAGGTCGAGAACGACAAACTGGGTATCCTGGAGTGGCCTATTGAGGTCGGCATGGGGGGTGAGCGTCCAGCGATCTGTTTTCGCATCGTAGGAACAGTTCTGGTCCGCACCAAGGGCCGTATGGATGAGGCGTGTGCCCAACTCCGGGTCACGTGGAGAAGGAAAAGGGGCAGCCGCACCTGAGACGAAAATCTCATGGAGCAACTCGGCTGAAGTTGCTCCGCCTGGCCGGTCCGCGAGATAGTCGTAGAGTTTTTGTCGCACGCGGAGCGTAGCCTAACGTCTTCCCGCGTATTTGGCAAAAGGACGATTATATTCCAGCAATCGTCATGCGGGAAATTTTCACGGTCGGTGCGGAAATAGGACTACGTCGTTCCAAGTCGTCGCCTATCACCTCAATATTTTTGAACATGTCGAGCAGATTGCCGGCGATAGTGATCTCCTCGACCGGATAGGCGATCTCCCCGTCTTCGATCCACATTCCAACCGCTCCCCGTGAATAATCGCCGGTTACGGGATTGACGCCGAATCCAGAAAGCTCCGTGACATATAAGCCGGAGCGAACTGACTGAATAATATCCTTGGGGGGAGTCGTACCTGGCCGTAAGAAGAAATTCGTCGTGCTGGCCGCCGGAGTATCCGCAAAAGAGCGGCTGGCGTTGCCTGTGGATTGGAGTCCGAGTTTGCGTGCCGAATAGGTGTCCAGGAGATAGCTGGTGAGCACCCCGTCCTCAACGATAATGTTCTGGCGGGTCGGCAGTCCTTCTCCATCAAAAGGTTTTGAGCCTAAAGCAGAAGGGAGACGGGCATGGTCTTCGACGAAGATCCCATCTGCCGCAACCTTTTCGCCAATTTTATCTAGTAGGAAAGAAGTTTTTCGATATAAGGCCGAGCCAGAAATCGCGCTGGCCAGATGACGGAGTAAACTGGCCGCCATTTCCGGTTCAAAGACAATCGGCGCTTCTTGGGTCCGTACCTGTTTCGCCCCAAGACGACGTACTGTCCGTTCTGCAGCCTTTTGGCCGACCGCTTTTGCCGCTTCAAGAGCCTTGAGTTTGCGTTGCGATGAGTACCAGTAATCTCGTTGCATCCCCCCGTCTTGAGAAGCGACCGGAACAACACTCAGTGAGAAGCTCGTAGTGTGGTAGCTGCCACAAAATCCCAGGGAGTTTGCATAGACTGTTTCACGAGAGGCATTCGCAAACTCGGCACCCTCAGAATTCGTAATTCTTGAATCGCAGGCAAACGCCGCTTCCTCCGCTTCTTGGGCACGCGCAAGTTTCTCCTCTAGCGTGAGGGGTGCACTGGTGTCGGAGAGATCAAGGTCTGGAACGTCCTGGGCTAAATCTGACTGGTCGGGGAGGCCGGAAAATTCATCCGTCGCAGTCGCTTTGGCAAGATCAAGGGTTTCCGTAACAAAAGCCTGTAATGCCGCACGGGTAAAGTTTGCGGTTGAGGTAATAGCACTACTCTGATCGGCAAACAGGCGGAGCCCCATCCGTTTCTCTTGGGAGTTTTGAATTTTCTCGACTTTTCCCAGGCGAATACCCGCAGAAAAGGATTCCCCGCTCGCAATCACCACATCTCCGGCGGTTGCGCCCTGCTGACGCGCTTGATCGAGAACATCTGCGGCAAGTTCTGTCAGGTCCATATCTGTCCTTTACTGTGCTGGGGAAGACTCAACAGCATACGGAGGGTGCTCGGTTGCGCGTCACGCTTCTTATGCCTGAGTTCCGCCAACAGTAAGTCCATCGACTCGGATAGTGGGAAGACCGACGCCAACCGGGACGGACTGGCCTTCTTTTCCGCATGTGCCAATGCCTTCGTCAAGCTTGAGATCGTTGCCGACCATGGAAATCCGCGTCAAGACATCTGGCCCATTCCCAATCAGAGTAGCACCTTTGACAGGCCGCGTTACTTTCCCATCTTCAATCAGATATGCCTCGCTTGCTGAGAAAACGAATTTTCCACTTGTGATGTCAACCTGGCCACCTCCAAAAGAGACGGCATACAGGCCGTTCGGAACCGAACGAATAATATCTTCCGGTGTGGATTCGCCAGGCAGCATGAACGTATTCGTCATGCGTGGCATGGGCATGTGCGCAAAACTCTCGCGGCGCCCGTTCCCGGTCGGTTGCATATTCATCAGCTTCGCGTTGAGGCGATCCTGCAGATAGCCGGTGAGGGTGCCGTTTTCTATGAGTACTGTGCGACCTGTGGGCGTGCCTTCATCGTCGCAATTTAAAGATCCGCGACGGTTCGGGAGGGTACCGTCATCAACGACGGTACAGAGTTCGGACGCGACTCGTTGGCCCAGACGATCGCTAAAAGCCGACACTTTCTTGCGGTTGAAATCGCCCTCGAGGCCATGGCCAATAGCCTCATGCAGAAGAATGCCCGGCCAACCAGACCCCAACACGACCGACAGAGAACCCGCAGGAGCATCAACCGCCTCAAGCCCGAGAATGGCTTGGCGGGCTGCTTCTTTCGTAAAGGTTTTCCAGCGCGCATCGTCATAGACAAAATCAAACTCGACGCGTCCACCGCCGCCATAGCTCCCCTGTTGCCGTGTCGTGCCATCCTCAGCAATACAGGTCACCTGGAGACGCAGGAGCGGGCGGATGTCCGCAGCGACGCCGCCGTCCGATGAAAGGACAAGAACGTTTTTCTGCTCAACCGCAACGGAGGCGAGAACGTTGGTAATCCGAGAGTCATACGCCCGCGCTTCCTCATCGATTTGTTGGAGGAGTTGGATTTTGTCTTGTAGAGGAGTTGCGATAGGGGGAATGGTAAGAGGATAGAGGTCTCTCTGTGACGGAGTGCTATTCAGAGGAACAACTTGGGTCTGGGTTGTATCCTGGGCAATGGCTCTTGCTGTTTGCGCGGCGACCTGGAGTGTTTCCAGTGTAATTTCGTCAGAATGGGCGTAGCCTGTTTTATCGCCAGCAAGGACCCGGACGCCGGCACCCTGGGAGACTGAACGGG
>CBDCPK010000005.1:2422500-4930777 GCA_965220195.1 uncultured Binatia bacterium (SeqCode)
TGGTCATTCCAGGCGTTAACTCTCCCGAGCGTTCCGCCGCTTCGATCATGCTGAGACAAATCCGGTCTTTAAGGCTTCCGCCAGGGTTGAGTGATTCAAGCTTCGCCCATATCTCGGCGCTCCCAGGGCGAGGAATATTGCGGAGTTGAACAATGGGAGTATTCCCAATGAGTTGGGGGAGAGAATCTGCGACTTGGCAGGGCACAGGCATAATGCACAAATAAAAAGGCTCAGCGCTTAAGCACTAAAGAATCCCTCCCACGCTATCCAGGTACACCTTGAAAGTCAATTCAGAGATGGCCCGTACAATCGTCCTTTTTCCCGGCAGTCTTGGCGACTTTCTCTGTTTTTTACCTGCTTTACAGGCAATTGGACAGCAGCAACGCAACCTCGTTGTTGTCGGCAGAGAAACGACGCGTGCCATTCTTGGGGAATTCGCATGCTTCCCTCGGTCCGTCTCGGTACAGACTGTTTCCATCGATGACGCGCGTTTTGCTCGCCTTTTTGCTTCTCATTCTTCAGCCAAAGACGCTGATCTCGACAGCTTCTTTTTGCCTGCTGCCTCAGTTTTATCGTGGTTTGGTGCTTCCCTCCCGCAGCTGAAGAAGCATCTGGAGCAATATGCACCTGGTCGAGTTACGGTCTTCCCCTTTTTCTCAGGCCAGGTTGAGTCTCATGCCAGCGCTTATTATTTGAGTTGTCTGGGGGAGACGGAAGAGAAGCGACTGCACAGACCTCCTTCCATACAACTCAAAGAGCCATGGCTCCAATGGGGAGTGGAATATTGGCGACAACGAGGATGGGAGTCGAAGTATGTCTTAATAGTCCATCCGGGCAGCGGTGGGCGGAGAAAACGATGGAGAGCAGAAGGATTTCGGCACGTGGCCGAGTGGTGGAGGGACAGCGAAGACCGGGAAGTGCTCATATTGCTTGGGCCTGCCGAGGCGGAGGAAGGCGAGTATTGGCGTCGCTATGGCCATGCTGAGACATCTCTTGAACTCCAACAGGTCGCGAGTATCCTCATCCGAGCAAGCTGTTATATAGGAAACGACTCTGGAGTGAGCCATCTTGCCGGGGCGGTCGGCGCACAAGGCGTCGTCATATTTGGACCGACTCGACCCGAACAATGGCGTCCTCTCGGGGGAGGGCTTCAGGTCATCAAAAATACTTGCTACCGCGAGAAATGGCCGGATCGAGAGGGGATCTCTCTGGAAGAAGTAACGCCAGAACAAGTCTTGGGGAGACTGACCTCAGGGCGTAGACGTGCCTGCTGAGTGTCAAAGCGTGCGAGAACCCACTATAGTGTGGCATAATGGGTTGTATAATGATGGAGGGTCACTTCAATGAGCGAAGAAGAACAAGGGCGGAGCCAGGGATTTCGGGTTACTGATCGCCGCCGCTTCTCTCCAGAATCAGGAGAGCCCCAATCAACGCAGACAGAGGAGGGCGCTGAGGATACTCGGCAAGACTCGGCGCCACCCCAAGCTGAGACGCAGGAGACATTAGCGCCAGATCGCCCCCATGAGGCCGCGTCTGATCAAATTGAGATTACTTTTTCGAGCTTTATTCTTGGACTGAGTACGCAGGCGCTCATGTCTCTCGGGGAGATTCCAGCCACCCCTGGTCAGGCAACCCGAACCGATCTGACTGCAGCGCAGCAGATGATCGATATACTTGCCATGTTACAACAAAAAACTGCTGGTAACCTTGATGCAGGTGAGGGGCAGATGCTGGAAAACGTGCTGTACGATTTGCGGATGCGATACGTCGAGCTCAAAAGGGGAGGACATCCAGCATAGTGCGGCGACACCGCCATTGATATTGGCAACTCTCCGCTCTTATTTGTGATGGATATGCAACGGATATTCTGGAGTCTCATTGGTTTTCTTTTCCTGGGGCTGCTTGGAGCTGCGAGCGTTCTTGGCTGGCAGTTTTACCACAAATTAGAAGACGCAGCGGTTCAACGCTTCTCTGACCATCGCTGGGCAGTACCGTCCAAGGTCTATGCACATCCGCTCCTCCTTTACCCTGGACTCAAGGTCGAAGAGGCTGCGCTCTTTGACCATCTGGCTCGCTTGGATTATCAACAGGTCGAACACCCCATTCGTGCCCGGGGAGACTATTGGCGCAATGCCCAAAGCGGAGAAGTCCAGATTTTTTTACGGGAATCCACGTATCCCGGACGAGAGCGCTCAGCCCGACGGATTCTGCTGTCCATACAGCAGGGGCGGATCGAACGCCTGACCGATCTTGACGATCAGACTGTAATCCAGGCCATTGAGACGGAGCCGGAAATCATTACGCGTTTCTATGCTCAATCGTGGGAAGAACGCAGGGTGGTAAAACTCTACGAAGTTCCCTCTCTGCTGGTCAAAGCCGTGCTGGCGGCTGAAGATCACCGCTTTTTTGAACATAGCGGGGTTGATTGGTGGCGCATCTTGGGAGCTTTATGGGCAAACGTCACTGCTGGACGAACCGTCCAGGGCGGCAGCACGCTGACGCAGCAGCTGATTAAGAACTTCTTTCTTTCCCAAGAAAGAACCATCAAGCGCAAGCTGACCGAAGTCTGTCTGGCGCTCATTATTGAAAATCATTATTCCAAGCTACAAATTCTCGAGAATTATTTGAATGAAATTTACTTAGGTCAGCGGGGCGCAAAGAGTATTTTGGGTATTTGGGAAGCATCTCGATTCTACTTTGGAAAGGCGCCCCGGGATCTAACGCTCGGAGAAATGGCGATTATTGCTGGCATGATCAAAGCGCCGAACCGATATGCCCCCAACCGTCATCCTGAGCGTGCCATCCTGCGGCGCAATCACATTCTCCAAAGAATGGTCACATTAGGGACCATTACGGAAGAGGAAGCAGACGCTGCCCTGCACGAAGAAGCGGGCCCGCGCCAGATGCCACCTGAGAAAAATAAAGCGCCATATTTTGTTGACTTCATCAGAAAAGAGCTTGAAGCGAACTACCCGGCTGGAACATTGACCAAGGCCGGACTCAATATCTTTACCGTTCTAGATATGCGACTTCAGCAGATCGCGCGCGAAGTCATTCAGACAGGGCTGACGGAACTGGAGGAAAAGCATCCGCAATTGAAACGAGAGATGCCCGAAGAGCGCCTCCAGGCCTGCCTTGTCGCGATCCAACCCCAAACGGGACATATTCTCGCTTTAGTGGGTGGACGTGACTACCAGGTGTCGCAGTTTAATCGGACGGTACAAGCGCGCCGGCAACTGGGCTCGATCTTTAAGCCAGTGGTGTTCCTGGCGGCCCTTGAAAAAGAAAGACAGCAGAGAGACGGTCGGTTCCTGCCCACCAGTCTCGTGAACGATGCGCCCTTCAGTTGGTTCTATGAAGATAAAGAATGGAGTCCGCGAAACTATAAAAATCGCTATCGTGGCATGGTAAGTCTTCGAAAAGCTCTTGAAAAATCGTCGAATGCGGCGACGGCGCGTATTGCCCAAGAAGTCGGCCTTGAACCCGCTCGCCAAATGGCCGTTCGTCTGGGCTTTACCAGTCCTTTGCCGGCTTACCCCTCCCTTGCTCTCGGAGCGGCTGAGGTGACTCCCCTCGAGGTCGCCTTCGCGTATAGCACTCTGGCCAATCAAGGCATTGCGACCCGACCGGAGACGATTCACTGGATCACCAGTCGCACGGGGGAAATGATTGAGCAGCACCAGATGACAGTCGAACAGCGGATTCATCCGGACGATGTCTATGTTTTGACTCACCTGCTGGAGGGAGTCATGAAACAGGGAACGGGTGTGGGGGCTCGTCGGCGAGGATTTGTCCGTCCTGCCGCAGGAAAGACGGGCACAACGAACGATTACGGGGATGCCTGGTTTGTCGGTTATACGCCCGATCTCTTAACGGTGGTGTGGGTCGGGTTTGATCGCCGGGCCTCGCTCAACCTCTCCGGTGCCCAAGCGGCCTTGCCTATCTGGACTGCATTTATGAAACGCGCGACCGTAGGGATGCCGATCACGGATTTCTCGTCTCCGCCTGGGGTCACTCTAGTGGCGATTGATCAACAAACCGGTCTACGTGCAACTCCACATTGTCCCAAGGTGATGCAAGAGGCTTTCCCAAAGGGACGGGAGCCCATTCTTTCGTGCCCGTATCACACTTCTGGCCCAACTCCGCCTCGTCCTCCCGTTCGGACGACGTCGTCAGACCACCAATCTCCAGCACCAAAACTTCCTGTTGGCGAGTCGACGGTGGTGTTGTCTGAGTCTATGCACCCCGTTTCAATAGCTTCGCCGTCACTGCGGCCGAGCCGGCCAAAACCATGGTGACATATATTGTAATCGCCCTGCTGCGCTCTCTATTGAGATCTCTGCTGCCGAGTACCATTCTCGTGCTGGCAGGTGGAAGTCTGGCTGGATACGCGCAAGAGGGTGAAGCCTATAATCAAATTGGAGAAGCGGCACAGAATGGAAGGCAATTCCCGTACCAGGGGATAATGATGCCAGAGCAAGTGGCTCCCCCCCTGCCTGATCCTGCCATATTTTCTCCCCAGGATCGCATAGCCCTCCATTTTGTAGAACAAGGTCAGGCCGCGTTGATTCGGGAAGATTTCTATCGCGCTCGTATCTTTTTTGAGCGAGCAGTGAATATTGCTCCTTTGCAACCCTACGGCTATTACTTTCTTGGCCGTACGACCTTTGCTCAAGGTGATGCCCGCCAAGCTTTGGTATTTTTACTGAAAGTAGAACTCGTGTTATCGAAATCGGAAGAGGACGCTGAGTGGATGGCGAAAACGAGATGTCTCCAAGGAATGATTCATGAGGATTTAGGAGCATATGAGGACGCTCGGCTCAGTTACCAGCGCTGCCTGGAAATTTCTCCTCAAAGCTTACGTGCCATTAGTGCTCTTGCCCGGCTGCCGGATGAAAGTACGCCGTGAACATGCCCGGTCAAAAGGCTCTCACGGTCTTGGGCATTGAGTCCTCGTGCGATGACACGGCCGTGGCCGTCCTGCGTGGACGACGCATCCTGTCTAACATTGTCTCGTCTCAGGACGCGATTCATGGCCCCTATGGTGGGATCGTGCCCGAACTGGCCTCGCGGCAGCACATACAAAATGCCCTTCCCGTTCTTGATGCGGCGTTGGAGCAAGCCAACATCACTCTCAACGCTATTGACGGGATTGCCGTCACTGCTGGACCGGGTTTGGTCGGTTCGTTGCTAGTTGGCGTGTCGCTTGCGAAATCGCTCGCCTTTGCCAAGAATCTCCCCTTTATTGGTATCAACCACCTTGAGGGGCATCTGCTGGCGGTGCAGCTCGAACACGAGGTCGATTTTCCATTCCTGTGCGTGTTAGTGTCCGGCGGCCATACGAGTTTATATCTTGCGCGGGACTGGGGACACTACCAGCGTCTTGGCGCGACCCGGGATGATGCGGCTGGCGAGGCGTTCGATAAAGGCGCGAAAATGCTCGGCCTCGGGTATCCGGGCGGTCGGATTATCGATGAACTCGCAAAAGCAGGTCAACGGGACGCCATTCGGTTCCCCCGTGCGCGTATCAAAAAGGCGAGGTATGACTTTAGCTATAGCGGGCTCAAGACTGCCCTGCGTCAATTTCTCTCCTCTCCGGAGCGAGAGCGGCATACCCAGGCCGATATAGTTGCTAGTTACCAAGAAGCTGTAGTGGACACCGTGGTGGACACCACCATACGAGCGGCTCATGATCTGAACATCCGCCGCGTTGTTGTCTCCGGTGGCGTCTCAGCCAATTCTCGACTGCGCCAATGTATGACCGAAGCCGGAGAGCAAAACGATTTTCGAGCTTTCTTTCCGCCGTTGAAGCTGTGTACGGATAATGCGGCGATGGTCGCTTTTGCCGGTGCCTGGCGTCTTGCTGCGGGACAGCGTTCTGGACTGGACCTGAATGCGTCTGCTGTGCTGCCGTTAGAAAATACCTAGGAGAGCCCCGGTGTGAAAGCCGCCCCGCCGACCTTGCTTCAACAAGCCCGTTTCGCCCTTGGTGAACTTGGCATTCGTCCCCATAAACGTCTTGGTCAGCATTTTCTGATTGATGCCGACGTAATCCAGCGTATGGTGACAGCGGCGGCCATCCGCCCTGAAGATAACGTGTTGGAGATCGGACCGGGGCTCGGGGCATTATCTGAGGTCTTGGCCAAACAAGCAGGGCAGCTCATTTTAGTCGAAATGGACACGACTTTGGCCGAACGACTGGCTGAACGCTTCGCCCACAATGGGTACGTCCAGATGATTACGGCTGACTTTCTTCGTCTGAATCTGAAAGACACGTTTCGGGCACAGTCCTTCAAAGTCGTGGCCAGCCTCCCATACAATGCGGCGACGCCCATCCTCTTTCGGTTGCTCGACCATCGGACGCAGTTCCCGCAGGCTACCGTCATGCTCCAACGGGAGGTGGCCGAGCGCATTACCGCCCCTCCAGGGACAAAGGCGTATGGCGTGCTGTCCGTCCTGATTCAACTCTACGCGACGCCGGAAGCAGTGTGCTCGGTTGGGCCCCGCAGCTTTTTCCCCGCGCCACAGGTACACTCTCAAGTGATTAAACTGATTTTCCACAAAGGGCCTCGGGTTGAAGTGGCAGATGAGGGCCTGTTTCGCCAAATCGTGAAGGCGGCCTTTAATCAACGCCGAAAAACGTTACGCAATGCGTTGCGCAGTGTTGGTGGGGCAGACCTTGAAGCCATTGGCCAACGGGCGGACATTGACTTACAGCGCCGCGGCGAGACGCTGAGTCTTGCGGCATTCGCGCGCCTGACAAATAGTTGGCGGGGGTAATCCGTACGTATAAAAGGGGACACTATGGAACGGAAAGTCATCGCATACACCGTCAAAGACCGGATCGCGACCATTACCCTCAACCGTCCTCAACGTAGGAACTCGTGGACGGGGAGAATGCACGTAGAGTATCGCTGGTCCATTGAGCAAGCCGAGAACGATCCGGAGGTGCGAGCTATTCTCGTGACCGGGGCGGGTCGGGATTTTTGTGTTGGAGCCGATTCGCGGGCGCTTGAGGGACATGTTGAAAAAGGTGGCTACGACCCAGGCACGCCAGACTCAATGCCGACTCCTGGCTATGGTGTCCGGCCCGAGTTTGACGCGGATTTCGCGTATCAATTCGGCCTCACCAAACCAGTGATTGCGGCCATTAACGGTGCAGCCGCGGGCGCTGGCCTAGCTGTCGCCTGCTATGCCGATATTCGTTTTGCCGCGGAAGGAGCGAAATTCACGACCGCCCACGGTGCCCTGAACCTGCCGGCCGAGTTTGGTCTGTCCTGGTTGCTCCCGCGCCTTATGGGCGTCACGCGGGCGAATGATATCCTGCTTACGAGTCGCATCTTCATGGCAGAAGAGGCCTATGAACTCGGACTCGTCAACAAGGTCCTGCCGTTCGGCGAACTCCTGCCTTATACCTACGACTACATACGCAACATGATAGCTCGTGTGTCTCCCGGGTCGTTGCGGGCAACCAAAAATCAGATCTATGCCGACCTGCATGGCGATGCAGCCTCGGCGGTCCAGCGTTCACGCAGTCTGATCGACCGCATGATGACCGAGTCAGACTTCCGTGAAGGCGTCGCCGCCTTCACGGAGAAGCGCCCGCCGCGTTGGTCAGGAAAGTGAGTGCTTACAGTCCCATCCCTGACACTGCCAACCTCAGCCGCGACATGTCGAGCGAAATCCAGACAATCCAGGCGGTCAGGACTATCGCCACTCCGGTAAAAATTTGGATGCGCTTGACCAGACCAGGCAGTTTGTCCGGTGGGAATGCCTCTCCGCGTACCTCGGTGCGGACCAGGCGATGGCCCATACCCAGGGAAACCGCGGCGCTCACATTAATCAGAATAAAAACAATGAGGAGCTTGAGGCTCAACAGGCTACCAAAGTCTGACAAATACCCCTCCGGAGTAAAGAATGATAAGCCGGGCTTGGCTTTGAATGCCGTGAGACTCCACGCGCCGGTCATCAGCACGACTCCGAGTGAGCCGATGCTGAGCGGATTGTAGTATTTCAGACCTTTGGCCAAATAGGTTTGTTTTGCTGCTGGGTCGTCAATCTGCGCGGCCGGCGGTAGCAACATAACGAGGAGGGTGACGCCGCTACCGAAGAAGACGGCTAAGCTGAGGACATGCGTCCATAAGAGAATGAAATCACTCATCAGGCGGACGTTAAACCAGAGGGCACTAGAAATGTAAATGGCCGCCCGATAAGGATGTTTGACACTCAAAACTGGGGCCGATATCCTGCCAGAAGCGATGTTTCCTCTTGATTTTATGTTCCCTGGGGAGGGGTAAGGAAGGACGAATGGCCGAAAACGTTTTACTGCGCCATGAAGATGTCCCCGATATTCACAAGCTTGATGTCTACTTGGCCCATGATGGCTATGTCGCAGCGCGCAAGGCGCTGACGACGCTCAAGCCTGAGGAAGTCACTGCCCAGGTAAAAGAATCGAACCTGCGCGGGCGGGGTGGGGCGGGTTTTCCGGCAGGCGTCAAATGGGGGTTCTTGCCCAAGGACTCGGATAAGCCCGTCTATCTATGTTGCAACGCAGACGAGAGTGAGCCTGGAACGTTCAAAGATCGGGCGATCATCGAGAAGAACACCCATATCTTGCTCGAAGGTATTCTCATCACCTGCTACGCCATCAACGCCCATACGGCCTATATCTATATCAGAGGGGAATTCGCCTACGGCGCAAAATGCCTGGAACGTGCCTTGGCCGAGGCGTATGACCAGGGACTGTTTGGCAAAAATATTTTCGGCACCGGCTTTGATCTTGAGGTCTACGTCCACCGGGGAGCCGGAGCCTATATCTGTGGGGAAGAGACCGGTCTGATTGAGTCGCTTGAAGGCAAGCGCGCCTATCCTCGCATTAAACCGCCGTTCCCCGCCGTGTACGGATTATTTGGCTGTCCCACCATCGTGAATAACGTGGAAACGCTTGCCTGCGTGCCGTCTATCATCAAAAACGGTCCGGACTGGTTTCGGTCGATTGGGCCGGAAAGCGGACCGGGTCCCAAAATATACGGAGTCAGCGGGCATGTTGAGAAGCCCGGTATGTTTGAACTGCCCATGGGTATGCCGCTGCGCGAGGTGATTTACGACTATGCGGGTGGTATCAAGGATGGCAAGCAACTCAAGGCCGTCATGCCGGCCGGGTCGTCGTTCCCCGTTCTGACGCCGGATGAGATTGACGTCCATATGGATTTCGACTCCATGCGCGCCATTGGCGCCTTTCTGGGCACCGCCGGTATTATCGTGATGGACGAAGATACCTGTATGGTTCGCACCTTGAAGATCATTGATCGCTTCTATCACCATGAGTCCTGCGGCCAATGCTCGCCGTGTCGGGAGGGAACCGGCTGGTTGCATAAGCTCCTGGTGCGACTCGAAGAGGGCAACGGTAAAGCCGAGGATATCGACCTGATGGATCGGATTTGTACCAATATGATGGGCAATACGGTGTGTGTCTTAGCTGACGCAGCAGCCATGCCAACCCAGAGTTATCTGACGAAGTTCCGCGACGAGTTCGTTGCCCATGTGACGGAAGGCGGCTGCTCCCTGAAAAAAGCAGCGGTCCAGCCCGAAGCTGCCTGAGTCCCCCCCAGAGGTTTCCATGCCAACACTTGAAATCGATGGCCAAGAAGTGACGGTCGAAGACGGCCTCAACGTCATCCAAGCCGCCGAACAGGTCGGTATTGAAGTGCCACATTACTGTTACCACCCCGGACTCAGCATATCGGGAAACTGCCGTATGTGTCTGGTCGAAATAGAAAACATGCCCAAACTGCAGATTGGCTGTAACACGCGTGTGTCCGATGGGATGATGGTAAAAACCACCAGTGAAAGAGCGAAACATGCCCAAGCCGCGGTGCTCGAATTTCTTTTAATCAACCACCCGATCGATTGCCCTATCTGCGACCAAGCTGGCGAGTGCAAGCTCCAGGACTATTACATGTTGTACGGCGCCTATAAGAGCGAGATGCAGCTTGAAGCCAAGGTGCAGAAAGGGAAAGTGGTTGACCTTGGACCCGAAGTCGTACTCGACGAAGAGCGCTGTATTCTGTGCGCCCGCTGTACCCGTTTCTGCGATGAAATAACCCAGACCGGCGAGTTAGGCATTTTTGAGCGTGGGGATCATTCCCGCATCAGTCTCTTTCCCGGCAAGAAGCTCGACAATCCCTATTCGGGCAATGTCGTTGACGTGTGCCCTGTGGGGGCGCTGACGAGCAAGGATTTCCGATTCAAGTCCCGGGTTTGGTATCTGGAAAAAACGCCCTCGACCTGCACCCGCTGCGCCACTGGCTGCAATATCGATATCTACCATCGGCAGGGTGAGATCTTTCGGTTTCGGCCACGCCAAAACCCCGACGTTAACGAGTATTGGATGTGTGATGAGGGCCGGCACTGGTATAAATCATTCCAACAGGACAGCCGGATTCCCACCCCTTTAGTCCGCGATGGCTTGTCCTTTGCCGTCGCTTCGTGGGACGGGGCTGGCACAGCGGCGGCCCAAGCCGTCCGTCGGACCCAGGACGAGCACGGTCCTGAGGCAGTCGCGGCGATTGTTGGCGCCAAGGCGACCAACGAAGAGGCCTTTCTGCTGTCTCGCCTGCTCAGAGAGCAGATTGGCTCCACCCAAACGGCTGGCTTGGCGTGGTCTCCGGCTGATTCGTTTCATGATGACTTCCTGATCCACGCCGACAAAAATCCCAACACGCACGGCCTGAAGAGCCTGGGCCTGCTGAACGGAGGGGGCGAGGCCGAAGCGGTTTTATCTGCGGCTGAGCAGGGGCAGGTGAAAGTCCTGTTTATCCTGGGTGCTGACCTTGTCTCGGCGTTTGGCCAGGAACGTATTGATAGCGCCCTGGGCGAAACAACCGTCATTCTACTCGACACGGACTATAATGGCACGACAGAGTACGCCGACATTGTGATGCCGATCGCCGCTGCCGTAGAGACGGACGGGACGTGTACGAATCAGGCCGGGCGTGTCCAGCGGCTCTCTCAGGCATTTCCACCACCGGGAGAAGCGAAAGCCGGTTGGGAAGCGCTCGCCTTGCTGAGTACGCACTTGGACGGTCCCGACTCTGTTTCGATCACTGATGTCTTCGGCGAATTGACACGCTCGGTTCCAGCCTTTACCGGTCTGACGTATGGGAAGATTGGCCTCCAGGGGGCTCCGTTAGCCGGAGTTGGGTCATAGGCCGATCGGTGCGTATTGCCACTTGGAACGTCAATTCGATTCGGGCGCGCAAAGAGCGGGTGCTGGAATGGCTCACCCGCTGGCAATTGCCCGAAATCGTTTGCCTGCAAGAAACAAAGGTCACGGACGAAGCTTTTCCGCGTCGCGAGTTTGAGGAGGTCGGCTACTGCGTGACCGTTTGTGGACAAAAGACCTATAACGGTGTCGCTATCCTGTCTTGCTCGGAGCCGAGTCAGGTCATGCGCCGCTTCGCTGGCGATCCCGAAGACTCCGAAGCTCGCTTCTTGTCCGTCCACGTTGCAGGTGTCCATGTCCTGTGTCTCTACGTTCCGAATGGACAAGTGGTCGGAAGTGAGAAGTTTGCGTATAAGTGTGCTTGGCTGAGCCGTGTCCGGAGCTTTCTTGACGCTCAGTGTGATGCCGGAAAACCCCTCGCTCTGTGCGGAGATTTGAATATCGCGCCCGAAGCGCGGGATGTCCATGACCCGGAGGGATGGGAAGACAGCGTCCTGTTTCATCCGGCCATGCGCCAAGCGTTTGCCTCTCTGTGTGACTGGGGCCTGATCGATACGTTTCGCCTCCATCACGCCGAAGGCAAACTGTATAGCTGGTGGGATTATCGTCAACTGGCCTTCCCCAAAAACAAAGGGTTGCGCATTGACCATATTCTCGTCACTCAGCCGCTCGCTGAGCGATGCACTGACGTTGCCATAGACCGCGAGACACGCAAAGGGAAGGGGGCTTCGGATCACGCCCCGGTTATTGCCACATTTAGCGACGTATCCGTGTGAAGACAGCACAGAGGAAGAGTCCCGTTGTCTTTGTCGAGAAAACCTGACAGTTTGAATGTCTTGGAGGAATATATGCAGAAGCCACCAGTCGGTTACATCAAACGCATTACGGATAATTATGCCGCGCTGGGCTACAAGACGTATCAATGGGTGCATAACGAAGACACGCCGCCGTGGACCCCGCTAACCAAGCCGCTGTCGGAGTGCCGCCTGGGCCTGATCGCTTCCGGGGGTATTTATGTGACCGGCCAGGTCGCCTTTCATACCAAGGATGATTTTTCCTTCCGAGCGATCCCCAAGGATGTCGCAACCTCAGACCTGCGGACCGCCCATTTTGCCTACGACCAGACCGACGCCCGGCGTGACCCCAACGTGGTCTTCCCGATTGATACGCTCCGCCGCTTAGAAGCAGAAGGCGTCATCGGTGAGCTGGCCGAGCATGCCTTTACCTTTATGGGCGGCATATATTCGACCCGGAAAGTCCGTGAGTCATTAGCCCTGCAACTGACCGAGCAGTTGAAGGCCGAGCGTGTTGATGTGGCTTTGCTGGTCCCCGTTTGACCGGTGTGTCATCAGTCCGTGGGACTGATTGCCCGCCATGCCGAGGCCGCCGGCATCCCGACCTTATGCATGGGTAGCGCGCTGGACATTCTCCAGGCCGTCCACCCGCCGCGCGCGGCCTTTCTCGACTACTTGCTCGGCCACACAACCGGCAAGCCGTTCGAGCCGGAACTCCAGCGCGCGATCCTGCTTGAGGCCTTTGAGGCGTTCTCCTCGCTTCCACAGCCTGGTCAGATCAAACACCTGCCGTTCCGCTGGGCGGAAGATGATGGCTGGAAGGATGGGGTGATGAATGATGGCGACACCCGCACCCCGCGCCGCGATACCCCGCAGTATCAAACCGAAGCAGACCGGATTCTGGCCGAGCAGAACGACCCGGAAGCCTGTGAGGTGTGTGAGACGGCGGCCTAAAGGCGGACACAGACTGTCGGGTAGAGGGAGACAGCGTTCCCCCCGAAATCTGTTTCCTCCCCCTGAGGGGACGGATGAGGGATTCCTCCCGAGGAGACGTGATGGTAGTGCGTGAGTCTCTTGGCGGAGCCACCGTGGTGGTTGGGTGCGGTGGTATCGGCAGTGCTATTATTGCCAAGCTCGCCGACCAGGGGGTTCCGCTTGTTGCCGCTGATATCGATTATGCGTGTGCTGAGGCAAGCGTCGCCAACCTCCATACCGAAGCCCTTGCCCACCGTGTTGACGTAACCGATGAGGCGTCTGTTGCCGCTTTGATCGCCCAGGCGCATACGGCCTTTGGTGTCGTCACCCGGCTCGTGTATACGGCCGGCATTATCCGTACCGGTAACTTCCTGGAGTTGTCTCCCCATCAGTGGCGTCGGACGTTCGAGATAAATCTGACCGGCGCATTTTGCAGCATCCAGGCCACTGCTCGTCACCTGATCGAGAACAATCAACCCGGCCGTATGGTGGTGGTAGCTTCGGTTGCCGGGCGTGGACCGCGTGCCGATAGTAGCGACTATGCGGCGAGTAAAGCCGGCCTCATTAGCTTGGTTCGCTCTGCCGCCGCCAGTCTCGCTGCTGCCAATATCCAGGTCAATGCGGTCTGCCCAGGAATCGTTGATACTCCAATGACGCATAGTATCCACAGGGAACGGGCTGCCCGGCGCGGCATCAGCGTAGAAGAATCTCTGGCGGGTTTGGCCGACACGATTCCCCTCGGGCGGATCGAGAGCCCCCAGGAGGTTGCCGAGGCCATCTGGTTCCTCCTGTCAGATGCGGCAAGCTATATTACCGGCCAAGCGCTCAACGTCTGCGGCGGATTGGCATTTGACTGAGGGAGCCGGTATACCGGGAATGCTCTCTATTCCTTGAGCACCAAAGGAGACTACCATGTTGGGCACCTGGCATTTCAGCCTGACCGTCTCGGACCTTGAGCGATCAATTGCCTTCTACCAGAAGCTGGGACTCAAGCTGCTGCTCGTCCAGGAACAGGCAAACGCCTATACAAGCCGTTTGGTTGGGTATGAGAACGCCCACCTCAAAGTTGCCCAATTCGTCATTCCAGGCCAGCCGCGCGGTCGCTCGACCCACGACCTTGAGTTGGTTGAGTATATTCATCCGAAAGGCAGGCGACAGAAGCCGGACATCTGTAATCCCGGTGAATCCCACCTCGCACTCACGGTCACAGACATCCACAATCGTTACGAACAGCTCACGGCAGACGGCGTTCATTTCTTTTCGCCGCCGAACGCCATCACTTCAGGTGTCAACCTGGGTGGGTATACCTGCTACTTTTGGGACCCCGATCAGATCGTTCTTGAGCTGGTCCAACCTCCCCCCAGCGACTGACTGAGAGAGAGGCTATTTGCTGGGACCTTCACAACTGCTTGACCAGCTTCTCGACCTCGCTCCATTCCACAATCGGGGTCAGGCGGCGCTTTTCAATCAGGCCGCTTGAGACGATTTTGCCAAAGACCTGAAAGGTCGGGGTATGGTCGGGAATATCCACCAGAAAGATGACCTTGGGTTCTTCATTCGAGAACCACGGGCCACCGGCAAAGCGAACCTCTTGGGGTGCGCCGACCGAGGCCGGATTTTTTGCGGCCGAGCCTATGAGCCCGACAAACTCCTTCATCCGCTCCGGGCTGGGGTCCTTGAGCCAGACTTCGTCAAGATAGAGTGCCATACTTCCCTCCTCAAAAAAGATGGTGAGGGTATAGCAAAGTCCACGCGGGAGAAAAAGAGAAGAAGGCCGTCTGCGGCGAGGAATACGGAGTCGAAGTGTTGCCGTGCTACTCAGCCAGCATGTCGTCCAGCTCGCCGCTGACTTCCAGCGTCTGCAACTCCATGAAGCCGCCGATGGACTCTTCTCCGATAAAAATCTGGGGGACGGTGTGCTGCCCTGAACGCTGGGCAATCTCTTGCCGCATCGCGGGGTCGTCTGATACGTCAACGTCTTCGAACGGAACGCCTTTTTTGACCAGCAAAGCCTTTGCTGCGGTACAAAAGCCTCAATAATCTGTTGAGTAGACGGTGATCTTTTTCATAAACGCTGATCCTTCTGCTTCTTTATCCGTATCCCTTATAGCAAGCACTATGGCAACTCGGTACTGCCCATGAGGTAGCGGTCTACCTCTCTGGCCGCCCCGCGCCCTTCATTAAAGGCCCAGACGACCAGACTCTGGCCGCGGCGTATGTCGCCGGCGGCAAAGACGCCGTCCACGTTTGTCTGGAACCGACCGTATTCCGCTTTGGCATTCGAGCGCGGATCACGCTCAACCCCGAGTTGTTCGAGGACCGGGTCTTCCGGCCCAAGAAAACCCATGGCGAGCAGGACCAGGTCCGCCGGCCAGACCTTTTCCGTTCCTGGCAGAGGTTTGGGAATAAACGCGCCGTTTTCGTTTTTCCCCCACTCTATCTCGACGGTGTGCAGCTCTTTGACGTTGCCGTTTGTGTCGCCCACAAATCGTTCCGTCTGAATCAAATAAATGCGTGGGTCTGCCCCAAATCGGGCTTCTGCTTCCTCCTGTCCATAATCGACACGCAAAATTTTGGGCCACTCCGGCCAGGGATTGTCCGGCTGCCGTTCCAAGGGAGGCTGAGGAAGAATTTCAAATTGGGTTAGTGTCTTGCACTTGTGGCGGAGTGACGTGCCAACACAGTCGGTGCCGGTATCTCCGCCCCCAATAACGATTACATTTTTATCCGTCGCGGAAATATACGCCCTATCCGCATGGTCCGAGTCGAGCAGGCTCTTGGTGTTAGTGTGGAGGAATTCCATGGCGAAATGGATGCCGTTGAGGTCGCGGCCTTCTGCCGACAGGTCGCGTGGTTTTGTCGCCCCTCCGCACAAGACGACAGCATCAAAATCTTCCTGTAATTGAGCAGCCGGAATGTCGCTGCCAATGGACGTATTCGTCACAAAGGTAACGCCCTCTTGGGCCATCAGGTCAACGCGACGCTGCACGATGGCCTTGTCCAGCTTCATATTGGGGATACCGTACATGAGCAAGCCGCCGATACGGTCGGCCCGTTCGTAGACGGTGACCGCGTGGCCAGCTTTATTGAGTTGTGCCGCACACGAGAGGCCGGCTGGACCCGAACCGACCACCGCCACCCTTTTCCCGGTCCGTTTCTCCGGCGGATGCGGGACCACCCAGCCTTCGGCAAAGCCGCGATCGACGATAGAGCACTCAAGGTTTTTTATGGTGACCGGCGGATTCGTAATCCCGAGCACGCACGATCCCTCACACGGCGCCGGACACACCCGACCGGTGAACTCTGGGAAATTATTGGTTTTGTGCAGCCGCTCCAGCGCTTCCCGCCAGAGCCCCCGATAGACCAGATCATTCCACTCCGGGATAAGGTTGTTGATCGGACAGCCCGAGGCCATACCGCTGATCAAGGTCCCGGTGTGACAGAATGGAATGCCGCAGTCCATACAGCGGCCGCCCTGCTCCTGAAGTTTGCTATCAGAAAAATGCTGATGAAACTCCTTCCAGTCATTGACCCGTTCGACTGGTGAACGGTCTGCGGGCAACTCCCGCTCGTATTCCATGAATCCAGTAGGCTTACCCATACGGTCTTCCTTCGTCAGTTTCCATGCGGTTTCAGCGTGTTAGTTGCCGCTCACCCGCGCGGCATCGTTCTTATTAGCCTCAAAAGCGGCCATGATGGCTTCGTCTCCGGCCAAGCCACTCCCTTCGGCCCGGCTAATCGCGTCGAGCATGCGTTGGTAGTCCTTGGGCATGACTTTGACAAATTCCAGTACCCGTGCCTCCCAATCCTCAAGAATCTGCTGGGCCTGGGCGCTACGGGTATACTGGACGTGTTTTTGCAGCAGGGCACGAACGTCCTGGAGGTCGCCCTCGTTGAGCCTGTCCAGGCTGACGGTTTCGAGATTACACTGGTTGCGAAAGGTCGCGTGTGCGTCCAGTACGTAGGCGATTCCGCCGGACATGCCCGCGGCGAAGTTGCGTCCAGTCTCACCCAGCACGACCACGCGACCGCCCGTCATATACTCACAGCCATGGTCGCCGACCCCTTCGACTACAGCTCGTACACCGCTGTTCCGAACACAGAAGCGTTCGCCTGCCATGCCGCGAATATATGCCTCCCCGTTGGTCGCGCCATAAAAGGCCACATTACCGACGATGATATTTTCCTCCGCCGTAAAGGTTGAGCCTGTGGGCGGATACAGTATGACCTTTCCGCCAGAGAGGCCCTTAGCGAAGTAGTCGTTGGCATCACCCTCCAGTTCGAGCGTCATACCGGGCGGGACAAACGCTCCAAAGCTCTGACCAGCCGACCCCTGGAAATGAAAATGGATAGTATCTTCCGGCAAGCCCTCTCGACCGTAGCGTCGGGTGACCTCACTGCCTAGTATCGTTCCGGTGACGCGGTTGACGTTTTGAATGGGTAGCGTCGCGGACACTTTTTCTTGACGTTCCAGCGCCGGACGTGCCAGGTCAATCAGGGTCTGCTTATCCAGAGAGCGCTCAATGCCGTGGTTTTGGCCAATCTGGCAGTACCGACCGATTTCGGGACCAACCTGGGGTTGGTGCAGAATATCGGTGTAGTCCAGGCCCTTGGCTTTCCAGTGGGCGATCGCTCTGCGAGCCTCAATTTTGTCGGTCCGACCAATCATGTCATTCATGGTCCGAAAGCCGAGTTGGGCCATATACTCACGAATTTCCTGAGCCACGAACTGCATGAAGTTGACCGCATGGGTTGGGTCACCCATGAACTTCTTGCGCAATACCGGATTCTGGGTTGCGACGCCGACCGGACAGGTGTCGAGGTGACAGACCCGCATCATAATACAGCCCAATGCAACCAGGGCGGCTGTGGCGAAACCGAACTCTTCCGCCCCCAGCAACGCGGCAACTACTACATCCCGGCCGGTTTTGAGTTGACCGTCGGTTTCGACTGCAATCCGGCTGCGCAAATTGTTGAGGACAAGGGTCTGGTGCGTTTCCGCCAGGCCGAGCTCCCAGGGCAGGCCGGCGTGTTTGATACTCGTCTGCGGCGAGGCCCCAGTCCCGCCATCGTGACCACTAATCAGCACGACATCGGCATGGCCTTTGGCAACGCCGGCGGCAATCGTGCCGACCCCAACCTCGGAGACCAGTTTCACGCTGATTCGCGCCTCGGTATTGGCGTTCTTCAAGTCGTGAATGAGCTGGGCTAGGTCTTCGATTGAATAGATATCGTGGTGGGGGGGCGGGGAAATCAGTCCCACGCCGGGGGTGGATAAGCGCACCTTGGCAATCCACGGATAGACTTTCCGACCGGGCAGCTCGCCGCCTTCTCCGGGCTTCGCTCCCTGGGCCATTTTGATCTGGATCTCACGAGCCTGGGTCAGATATTCGCTGGTGACGCCGAAACGGCCCGAGGCGACCTGCTTGATCGCACTATTCCGCGAGTCGCCATTGGGATCCGGCGTATAGCGCGCAATGTCTTCCCCACCTTCGCCCGTATTGCTTTTGCCGCCGATACGGTTCATGGCAATAGCGAGCGACTCATGTGCCTCTTTACTGATGGAGCCGTAGGACATGGCGCCGGTCTTAAAGCGGGCGGTAATGGCCTCGACCGACTCGACTTCCTCAAGTGGAATCGGCTCAGCCACCGGCTTTAATTCCAAGAGTCCGCGTAGCGTAGCGAGCCGCTCAGACTGGTCGTCTATGAGCCGCGTATACTCCTTAAAGGTCGCATAGTCGTTAATACGACAGGCCTTTTGCAGCAGGTGAATAGTGCGCGGGTTAAAGAGATGCAGTTCACCGTCTTTGCGGAACTGATACTGGCCGTACACTTCAAGAGTCTGACCACGAACGGGAATGGTCGGGAACGCTCTGGCATGTTGTTGGCTCGCTTCGTGGGCGAGTTCCGCCAGGCCAATGCCTCCTACGCGGGAGGGGGTCCAGGTAAAGTAGCGATCAGCCAGATCTCGACCCAGCCCAACGGCTTCAAAAATCTGCGCGCCGCAGTAAGATTTAATCGTTGAAATACCCATCTTGGACATGACTTTGACGATGCCCTTGACCGCGGCTTTGATATAGCCGCTCACTGCATCATGATAGCTGATGTCCGTCAGCATGCCTTCACCGATCATATCGTTCAGACACTCGTAGGCCATATACGGATTGATCGCCTGGACGCCGTAGCCGAGCAGCACGCAGAAATGATGCACCTCGCGTGGTTCGCCCGATTCGAGCACGAGTCCGACCCGGGTACGGCTGCCGGTCCGAATCAGGTGATGGTGCAAACCCGACGCTGCCAGCAAGGCCGGCATCGCGGCGCGCTCGGCATCAATGCCTCTATCCGACAGGATCAGCAGCGTTGCGCCATTCTCAATCGCCGTGTCCGCAGCCTGACAGAGTTCGTCTAAAGCCTGCCCAAGGCCGTCTTTGCCATTCATGGGGTTAAAGAGTATGGGCAGGGTCACGGTCTTGAGCCCCGGCTGGTCAATACACCGCAGCTTTTCGAGGTCCGAATTTTTCAGAATCGGAATGGGCAGCCGGATCTGGCGACAATTGTCTGGCTGGGAATCGATCAGATTGCCCTCCGAGCCCAGCGTCAACGTTGTTGACGTGACGAGTTCTTCTCGAATCGGGTCAATAGGAGGATTGGTCACCTGGGCAAAGAGTTGCTTGAAATAGTTGTATAAAAGCTGAGGCTTATCGGACAACACGGCCAGCGGCGTATCCGTGCCCATGGAACCGATGGGCTGGATTTTATTCAGCGCCATTGGACCGATATTGACCTTCAAATCTTCAAAGCTGTACCCAAATGCGCGCAGGCGCTGGAGCGTGGCCTCATGATCGTAGGCCGGCTGCTCTTCTGCCACATCCGGCAGTTGATCGAAATACAGGGTGTGCTCGTTCAGCCACTGACGGTAGGGCTGGGCACTCATGATTTCCCGTTTTAACTCTTCGTCACTGATAATGCGGCCCTTCTCCGTGTCGACCAAGAACATCCGTCCCGGCTGGAGCCGTCGTTTCTCCAAGACGCGTTCCGGCTCAACTTCGAGCACCCCCACCTCGGAACCCATGATGACCAAGTCGTCCTTGGTGACGTAGTAGCGGGACGGGCGGAGTCCGTTCCGGTCCAGGACGGCTCCCACGCGGATGCCGTCCGTGAAGGCGATGGAGGCCGGGCCATCCCAGGGCTCCATCAGACAACTGTGGTATTCATAAAAGGCCCGCTTGGTGTCGGCCATGCTGGCATGATTCTCCCACGGCTCGGGGATCATCATCATCATCGCGTGGGGTAGCGAACGCCCGCTCAGCGCCAGGAATTCCAAGCAGTTATCAAAAATGGCGGAATCGCTGCCGTCTTCCAGAACAACCGGAAAGACCTTCGACAGGTCGTCCCCGAAGAGTTCTGAGGCCATGAGTGCCTGCCGGGCTCGCATCCAGTTGACGTTCCCCCGTAGGGTATTAATCTCGCCGTTATGGATGAGGTAGCGATACGGGTGGGAGCGCTCCCAACTCGGAAAGGTGTTGGTGCTAAAGCGTGAATGGACCAGGGCGATAGCGCTCTCCATGTCCGGGTCGGACAGGTCCGGATAGAATGTTTCGAGTTGCTGCGGCGTAAGCATGCCTTTATAGATCAGGGTCTTATACGACAGGCTGGGGATATAGAAATATTCTCCACCAGCGACCCCGCCGTAACGGATGGCATTCGTCACGCGACGACGGATCACATACAGCTTGCGCTCAAAGGCGAGATCATCCGCCAGACCGTCGGCCCTACGACCAATGAAGACTTGCCGAATGCACGGTTCACACGCCTTGGCGGTCTCACCCAGGCCGGCATTGTTGGTCGGGACATCCCGCCAGCCCAAGACAGTTTGGCCTTCTTCTCTGACGATGGCCTCCAGGCGCTGCTCGCAGCCGTGTCGCTGGGCTTTATCAGGTGGCAGATAGACCATGCCGACCCCGTACCGACCCGGAGCGGGCAGGCTGATATTCAGACTCTGACAGGCTGAGTTCAGGAAGCGATGGGGGAGTTGGAGGAGCATGCCCGCTCCGTCTCCCGTGCCTTCTTCGCAGCCGCGTGCCCCACGATGATCCAGATTGACCAGAACGGTTAAACCTTGCTCGACCACCTTATGTGACTGTGCCCCTGTAATATTGACAACAAAGCCAATGCCGCAGGCGTCATGTTCAAAGCTGGGATCGTACAGTCCTTGTTTCTGAGGTATACCGGCGTATGTCATATGCGCCCCTTCCTGTCTCTGTGCGGTATCGAGCTGCCCGCGCTCGTGGGCCGTCAGACCCCGCGTCTCATCCGCGGAGCGAGAGCGGTTGTCACTCCATGCCGATGACCGTCTACAGCCGAATTTTCCCCTGATTGGAGCCTCAACCACAGTCCTTCGGTATGCGTAGACAACACCACGGACGTTTCCGTCCGTTCCACCCCTTCAAGCGAGCGAATTTGACGAATGACCTCCTCAAGGTCTGAGGTGTTATCGGCCTTGACCTTCAGCAGGAGAGTGTATTCGCCAGTCACATGGTGACATTCCTGAATGTCTTCAAAACCATCGATGGCCGTTTCAAACTGCGTAATCAGCTTGGGATGATTAATGGAAACGCCAATAAAAGCGGTCGTATCCTTCCCCAGCTTGCGTGCGTCGAGAACAGCGGTATACCCACGTATGACGCCGCTCTCTTCCAGTTTCTTAATGCGTTCGATAACGGATGGTGCCGACAGCCCTACGCGTTCGCCAATTTTAACCAGTGAGAGTTTGCAATTCTCCTGGAGAACCGAGAGGATATGCCTATCCAGATGGTCAATACTGTCGAGTTCCATATGGACCCTGCTTACTTCGATCACATGCCGAATTTATTGAGGCTAAAAATAGCAAGAGGCTAACAAATAGCGGAGAATGGGCTATTCTGTCAAGCGAATATTCAGGGACTGGTGGTTCCTTGAGTTTTTTCCCGGCCCTCGTATAATTACTCACCCTGGAGACTGGAGCAGAGGCATATCATGACAAAAATGACCGGAGCACAGATTACAATAGAAAGCCTGCTGGCTGAAGGCGTGGATACCATCTTCGGCTATCCTGGTGGGGCCATCCTGCCGACTTATGATGCCTTGGTCCAGAATCCGGCTTTACGCCATATCCTGGTCCGACACGAACAGGGCGCTGCTCATATGGCCGAGGGATATGCACGGGTCTCCGGTCGTCCCGGCGTCGTGTTGGTGACCTCGGGGCCAGGGGCAACGAATACGGTCACCGGCATCGCGGATGCTTATATGGATTCAACCCCGCTCGTTGTCATCTGTGGTCAGGTGCCGACGAATATGATTGGCAACGATGCCTTTCAGGAAGCCGATGTGACCGGCATCACCCGTCCCTGCACCAAGCACAATTATTTGATCCGGGATGTCAACGACATCTCCCAGACGATAAAAGAGGCCTTTCATATCGCCGGCAGTGGACGACCGGGACCGGTCTTGATTGATCTACCCAAGGACGTGCAGACCGCTGAAGCCTCATTTTCCTATCCTGAAACTGTGAGCCTCCGAGGCTATAAACCGACCCTCAAGGGAAACATTCGACAGATCGAACGGGCGCTTGAGGTCATTGAACAGGCCGAACGACCGCTCTTCTATGTCGGTGGCGGGGTGCAGTGGTCTGGCGCGTCCGAAGCGCTCATCGAACTGGTCCGCGGACTCAAGATCCCGATTACCACAACGGTCATGGCCTTGGGTGTGTATCCGAGCGATGACCCGTTGAGCCTGGGTATGCTGGGTATGCACGGCGGGTATTGGACCAATATGGCGGTCCAGAACTGTGACGCCCTCATTGCCGTGGGGGCACGGTTTGATGACCGGGTCACGGGCCGGACGAGCGACTTTGCACCCAAGGCAGAGAAGATCGTTCATATCGATATTGATCCCTCTTCGATCAGTAAGAATATCAAAGTCGATGTCCCCATTGTGGGAGATATCAAGGAAGTCTTGCAGGTCATGCTCGGGAAAGTCAAAACCCGTGAACAACTGGCGCCGCGCCAGAAGATATGGGGAGAGTGGCGGCAGCACATCATGGCTTGGAAACAGGAAAAACCACTGCCCTATCAGACTCAAGGTGCGGATGGCGAAATCCTGCCACGAGGGGTGCTGGAAGAGATCAATCAGATAACCGGGGGCGACGCCATTGTTGTGACTGATGTGGGCCAACACCAGATGTGGGCCGCCCAGATGATGAAGTTCACCCAGCCGCGTTCGTGGCTGACGTCAGGTGGACTGGGGACTATGGGCTATGGCTTGCCGGCCGGGATTGGGGCCCACTTTGCCGCACCTGACAGACAGGTCGTTGTGATTAGCGGTGACGGCAGTATCCAGATGAACATCCAGGAACTGTCGGCTGCCGTCCAGTATAATGTGCCGGTCAAGGTTATCATCTTGAACAACCACTATCTGGGCATGGTGCGGCAGTGGCAGGAGAAATTCTACGAGGAGCGGTACTCTCACTCCTATATGGATGCCATGCCGGACTTTGTGAAACTGGCCGAGGCCTATGGAGCCAAAGGGTTTCGGGCAGAGAAATCGTCTGAGTTGTCCGCCACGCTGCGGGCCGCCTTTGCGGAGACGGGACCCGTTCTGGTGGAAGTGGTCATTCCGAAAAGTGAAGGGGTATTCCCCATGGTGCCGGCTGGCAGCGCCATGCATGAAATGCTCTTTGCGTAGTGAGCCGAGCCGGGAAAATGGCCGAGCCGTGGCAATGGATATACCGCAAAAGCCGGAGGGCGAACCCGCCCCAGACCGTTTCTATCAGGGAGTAATCCATAAGATTGCTTCCGGTAATGAAACAGGCGTCGTTCTGAGCGATTCCGGGAAAGAAATTCCCTTTGTCTTTCCGTTTTTACGGTTGATCGGGGCGCCTCGTCTGGACATTCGATTCCTGACCGAGGGCATGCGCGTGGGCTTTGACGTTGGCTGGACCTCAGACGGGCTGCGCATATCGACCCTGAAAATCTACGACTAGAGCGTTTCACGATAGGTTGTAACCATGCATTACGCTCAAGCACGTGTACGGTGCTCTGTGGGGAGAAGCATGTTTGTCAAGACAGTTGCACGCTGAACTGGGAGGATTCTTCGCCGTACTGCTTAAGCAGTATCATAGCCATTTGAATGCAATCAGAAGCACTAAAATTAACATGCAAGAATAATCCACTCTCTAATTTACCCTGACGAACCATCTTTCCTTTAGGAGAGACGATAGGCTTCTTGTCGACAAGAGCGACTTTTGATTTCCCGACGTGGATTGGGCACTGGTCGTGGGTAATCTGCCCCCCTTGTACGAGCCATTTCGCAATCTCGGTAAGAAGGTCAGCCCACGATTTGACGAGGATCGCTTGTCTCGCAGGCATCTTTAACGCGCGTGGTTTCCTGCCCTGTATCGCGTCGGGCTCCAGTGCTGAAAGCAGATGATATGGATTTTCAGTGACCAATTCACCAGAATCATGGCCCTCATAGGAGCGAAGCCCTGGGGTTTTCGCTTCAATTGAGCGTAGGGCAGCCGCTCTCGCTACGGTGTCTTGAGGCAGCAGAGCCGCGTCTTGGGCTTCGCGTCGGAACACTCGCATCAGCCTTTCCCGGGCCCGGTTGAATATCAACTGTTTGTCGATTATTTGGTTTTTCAACCCGGAAAGTTCTTCTTTCCATTCAGCAATCTCTTTTGTGAAATGACCGTGCCATTTAACATGCAGACGGCTCCTATCAATAGAGCTTTTGGGACGTTGGTCGTCAGGCAAGCCCTTCAGATACTCTGCAAACATCTCGTCCAGAGCCAAGCTGTCGTCCAACTGAGCTTCACGTGCTTCGATCTTGAGCCGCAGAGGACGCTGGCGCTCCTCAGCATCGTCCAAAGACCGCCGGCGTTCTTCCGCAAGCAGTTTTTTGAGAATCGGGCTCAACTCCGGCTCCAACGGGTCATCATCGTCGTTACGTTGTTCGGCCCCGTCTACCAGAGCAATGGTGGTTGACGAAGTGTCCGGCTCCATATCATTCCCTCCAGACAACGCCTGGACCTGCTCGGGAATGGGCAGGTAGGCTTGGACGTGGGCGTCCCTGTGGCACAGGTCGCAGACCAGCGCGTGGGTATCTCCGCAATGGGTCTCCAGACTCCAGCGTTTCCAGGAGCGCCACTTCCCGCAACGGTCGCAATCTTTTCCAAACGGCTCGCCACAGGCGGGGCAATGGTGATTGGCCGCGTGAGATACCGTTCCACACTGTGGGCACCAGACCACCGGGGCTTTGCCTTCTATCTGATAACCTCGCGGCGCAAGCGACCATTCGCGACTTTCCCCCGGCAACCCATGTGTCACTGAGTTCTCCGCGAGATCGAGGAGCACGCAATCGCCGCCACCCGCTTTCGGACGCAACCCCCTCCCGATCATCTGTAAATACAGCGCCAGACTCTTCGTAGGTCTGGCAAGGATAACGCAACTCGCGTCGGGCAGGTCGAATCCCTCGGTGGCGACCGCGACATTGACCAAGACAGTGAGCGTTTTGTTCTTAAACTTGGCTATCAGTCTGGCGCGCTCGGGCGACGAGGTATCGCCGAGCATCAGTGCGGCCGGTATGCCAGCATCGTTGAAGACAGAGGCCAAGTTGTTGGCGTGGTCTACCGACACGGCGTAGATGATGGTCTGGCGCTGCCGGGCGTGCTGTTGCCAGAACCGCAAGGCTTGCGCGGTCATCACGTCGCGTCGTTCTTGGTTCGCCGCCTCAATACCGGCTTCGGTATATTCACCGCTGAGACGGTCAACCTCACCACCGAGTATGCGTTGCTCGGGCGGAGGCATGAGCACACGCGCTCCGCAGAGCCAGTGCCTGGATTGCAAATCGGAGGTTTGCGGTCCACACACTAACTCACTGAATATGTGATCGAATCCTTCCTTTTTCGACAGACGCCAGGGTGTGGCGGTCATGCCGACAATCCGACCGGGCCACTGCTGCATGGCCCGCTCCCAGCCTTGGGCGGCCGCGTGGTGCGCTTCGTCAATTACCAGCAGATCGTCTGCGCCGTACTTGTTCCATACGCTCATAGTGGCGGTCCGCCGGCTCACCGTCTGGGCCATGAGGATCACGACGCCACTGCTCATTGCCGGCGCGTCCGTTCCCGGATGCCATTGAACGTCATTCATAGCCGAGAGGCCGGCGGTGGTTAGCATGCTGCACGTCTGGTCAGCCAACTCTTTGCGGTGGGTAAGCCAGGCGGCTTTGCGTCCGTTCTGCAGCCAGGCGGCCAGCAGGTGGCAGGCAATGATGGTTTTCCCGCCGCCGGTGGGCAGTTGCATCATCGCCCGCACGGAGCGGGGACTCAGCGCCGTCTGGGCCTGTTGCAATAGCTCCCGCTGATAATCACGCAACTCAAGCATTGATTGCTCATCGTTCAAGATCGAAGGGCGGATTGTAGCGGATTCAAAACTTGGGTCAAAGAGAACATGAACTCTGGCTGTGAAAAGGAGTAGAGAGCGCCAGGCTGGAGGGCACCTAGTTGTGGACCGGCAGCATACGAAGGCATGAATAAATACAACTCATCGTGAAACACGCTAGAGCGGCAGGGTGGTCCGAAACAACACAAAACGCCCCAGAAATTCGCCCACAATAGCTGCCAGAATGGCGATATAAAAAAGACCGGTTGCCGCCATGGTCTGCGGAATCTGAAGTGTCCGCCAGATCATATAGGCAACACCAAGCGAGGCCAGCGGCCCCAAGCCCAGCCGCATCCAGAGCAGAGTCTGATGATCCGTCCACAACTCCCGAACGCTGGTGCTTGTTGCGGCGTGACTACTGAGCAGAAGGAGGCCAAGGCCCAGCGTCAGGGTTGCGAGCTGGACGACGACAGTGCCGGCATAAAAGGTGAAGATCCGCTTAAAAGGGTCGAGAGAGAGGTCGAGTTCGATGAGATACCAATGACCCAGGGACATCCCGGTTGCCACCGCACCCAGCATCAGGGCTGAGGTCAGAAAACTGAGTGGATAGACAAGTGTCTCGACTGAAAAAAGCGGTGCCGTCCGATACATGCTGGCACTGAAACTCAGAGCGACCAGCCCGAAGAGGAGGGTGAACAGGTAGGCACGGGCGCGGAGGATAAAGCGTTCCCCCCATAAAGTATAAGTGTACAGTCCGCACAGCACGCAAAACAGCAGCCACAAACCGCCCTCAAACGTTCGTATATTCCACAGCGTGTCTGGAAGTACCGAGTAGGCCAGGGATAGTTTGCCGATGCAGATAATCAGACCGCACCCCAGATAGACGCAGGCCGTGGACTTGAAAAACCCGCGTTCAATCTCATGAAAACCCGGTACACTTAGGGCAAAGATACCACCAAAGGCGAGCTGGCCGAAGAGGAGGAGAAACGTATGCGCGAAATCAGTCATGCCCGGACTGTATAGACCCCCGGATATGAGCTCAAGCCGGGAGGGCGCACGCCCTTGAGGCAGTCCGGGCGCGGTGTTCCCGCTTGCCGTTCCGATAGCCAACTGGTAGGGAAATGGGACTGGGTTTTATATCAGATCGCTGACGAGGAAGATTGTGGCAGAATCGCTGATTACGGACGAAATCCGGGCCTGGATCGGTCGTCAGGCACCGCCCTGGACGATTGAGGTCACGGCACTGGATGTCAAACGCTTTGCGGTGGCAACCGACGACGCCAACCCGCTCTACACGGATGCCGAGTGCGCGCAGCACAGCCGCCATGGCGGGCTGATCGCGCCGCCCCTGTTCTATATGGCTCCGTTGACGGACCCGGTCCCCGAAGACGAACTCCGTCCTGATGGGCTACCCTATGAAGGGCGCTTTCCCATTCCGCCGACCCCGCTCCCTCGCCTGATGGACGGCGGAACAGACATTGAGTTTTTTGTTCCCATTCGCGTTGGTGATACCCTGACCGCGCGCAGTACAATAGTGGATATCTACCAGAAAGAGGGTCGATCCGGTCCTTTGATATTTGTGGTACGCGAAACCACCTACACGAACCAGAAGGATGAGGTCGTCGTTATTGAAAAAGGGTCGTCTATTTTGCGCTGAGTAGCGCGAGGCGAACGAGGCATGGATACACAGTTGTATTTTGAGGACGTGACCGAAGGAATGACGCTACCGAGTCTGGAGAAGACGCCGTCAAACACCCTGTTGTTCCTGTATAGCAGCATCACCTGGAATCCGCAGCGGATTCACTTTGATAAGGATTTCACCCAGGGCGAAGGCTACCGGGATATCGTGGTGCACGGCCCGCTACGCGGAGCGTTTTTATCGCAATTATTGACAAGGTGGATCGGTGAACAGGGCAGACTGAGGAAGCTGTCGTATGCCAACCGTGATATTGCCTATGTCAATGAGCGTCTGGTGTGTACAGGCACGGTGACCAAGAAGTGGGTCGAAGCCGGGGCGGGACATGTCGCCTGCGATATCTGGGTGGAGAATGCGGACGCGGCACGCCTTACGCTTGGGAGTGCGACGGTTCTTCTGCCCTTGAAATCTGACCCCGATCCGACCCGGACCGCCTAAAGGAGTGTACATGGCGCAATCACGCCTGACTATTATTCATACCTCTGATGTCCATCTTGAGAGCGATACCTTTGGCCGAGGAGAAGCCGGCCAGGCTTATCAACAGCGTATTCAGGAGGCGTTCCGAAGAGTCGTTGACCTGGTGTGCGATACGCCGGCCGATTTGTTTCTCATTGCCGGTGACCTGTTTGACTCAAACCGGGTGCCGGAATCCGGAGTCGAATTTGTCAATGCCGAACTCCGGCGCGTGCCCTGTCCGGTCATCCTCATTCCTGGTAATCACGACTGTTACGACCATCGGTCGATATACAAAAAGGTCGATTTCACTGCGGCCGGACCGCATGTCCACACCCTGACGGAAGAGGGGGGCCGCACGATACAATTCCCGGAATTGCAGGCAACCATATGGGGCAAGGGCCTGGTCGAGCATGACCCCTCCTTCCGCCCTCTGGCCGGAGTACCGGACCGTCAAGGTGATTGGTGGCATATCGGTATGGCCCACGGTTACTATGTCGAAGAGGAGGAAATCCAGCGCTCCTCGCCGGTAGAACCGAAAGAGATCGCACAGTCCGGCCTAGATTATCTGGCTATGGGGCATGTGCATGTCTTCAGCGACCTTAGTCAGGGGACAACCACGTCGTGTTACCCCGGTACGCCGGCACCATTATATATGGGGGTGGATGATGGCGGGAGCGTGGCGGTTGTGACCCTTGATCCGGAACACGGTGTACTGCTGAGACAACAGAAGGTCGTGCTGTAATGTCCCTCCAGCCCCACGGTAGAGGGATGAATACACAATCTTGTCTGGCACGTCTTGGTTTCTTCTCCAGCCTCATTTTGCTAAGAGGAAAGCATGGCTGAGCGAGCGGACTTGCGGCGGCGACCGCAACGGATAACGGTCAGAGATATTCTCCGCACTGCGGTCAATCTCGAAAAAAAGGCGATGGCCCTCTATATGCAGTTCACCCGCGTGTTTGAAGACCAGGAAGAGCTGCGCAAGTTCTGGTTTGGCATGGCGCGTCACGAGGCCAGTCATCTCGGAGCGCTGGCCCTCGTCGAAGGCGTGGTTGAGAACGACCCGGATGTTGCAGAGAGCAGCAAGGTCTGGTTCGACCCCTCAACCGTGGTTCGCCTCCGCTCTCTCCTTAACGCCTATAGCCGCGAGGCAGGGAAAAAGGTTTCCGTCGAGCGTGCCTTTGAAATGGCCCTGGACGTCGAAGGCTCCGAGTTGGAAGATGTGGTTGTTGACCTGCTCCACGTGGTCCGCGAACAGATGGTCCGTGATCAGGCGGTCAAGTTTCTGATTCACGATCTCAGTGACCTGAGCTATATGGTCGAGAAGTTCACCAACGATGAAGCCTTGCTGGCGCGGGCCGATGCCCTGGTAGACCACCGGGTTGACGCCCTCGCTGCCGACCGGGCTCGGAAGGCATCTCAGGGCGACGCGCGAGACGAATGACAACCCCTGCAAGGAGAGAGACGCTGATGAACCCTGTTGTCCTGCAAGCCGGCCTGTGTCTGCTGATCGCCCTGTGGGGGTTGTCTATGATCGTCATGGGGATGGTGTGGAGCAATGTCATCTGGCTCGGTCTTGGCGTAGCCGTTCTCGTGGTTGGACTCCCGTTCCTGCGTAATCTTCTGCCCGATCGATTGAGCCGCGGCGTGCGGTAACGCTCCGACTCCTGTCTGAGTGTCCACCGTTTCGGACAGGCTTGACCCATATTCTGCATAAGCCATGTTCTTTCGACTTCTCCTATTATTCACCATTGTCCCACTCACGGAGTTGTACCTACTCCTCCAGGTTGGCAGCGTCCTCGGAGTCGGCCTGACGATTCTGCTGGTTGTCAGTACGGGTGTTGTTGGCGCGTATCTGGCACGGCTGGAAGGCTGGCGGACGCTACGGCAGATGCAGGAAAATCTTCACAACGGCATTGCACCAACCGGAGAGCTGATCGACGCCGCTCTTATTCTCGGGGCCGGACTGCTCTTGATTACCCCTGGAATTGTGACCGATATTGTCGGTTTCAGTCTGCTCCTGCCACCCACCCGGACCGCGCTGAAGCACGCTATTCGGCGGCGTATTGAAGCCCATACACAAGCCTCCTCGTCAACCATTGAGGTGGAAGTCATCCGTCGGACGGACTGACGGGTGTACTACCGTAATCCTGCGACAGCCGAGGAGGGAGGTCGAGTCCGGCGTCATCGTGCTGGCCGTGGTGTTCACAGTGGTCTATTTCACAGTACAAAAGCGTAGCGCTTTTTATCCATATGGTGTATGGCGTAGCCTATTGGCCGGTCGACGGGGAGCCGCGCCGGGGTGGAACTGCAGTTTCCGACGAGCAAATAACAAACGGAGAGCCACATGAAAGTAGGTTTCTCGATCCACATGAGGTATCCGCAACAGTTCCGCACCAAATCCTGGTCACAGCTCTATCAGGATGAAATCGATCTCGCTGTTTATGCTGAAGAGTTGGGGTTCGACAGTTGCTGGGTCTACGAGCATCACTTCACCGAGCCCGAAGGCCATTGCACATCCCCCATGGCGGTCTGCGCCGCGCTGGCCGCGCGCACCAAACGCATGGAGATCGGGTCGAACCTCATCCTGCCGCTGCACGATCCCGTTTTGGTGGCGGAGGAAGCAGCCGTCATCGACTTGATGTCCGGCGGGCGCTTCTGCCTCGGGCTCGTGCAAGGCTACCGTGAGGTCGAGTACAACGGCTGGGGGATCCCGACCCGTGAGCGCGGACGGCGCCTGAGTGAAGGAGTGGACATCATTCGCAAGTGCTGGCGGGGTGAGACCTTTAGCTACGACGGCGAGTTCTGGCAATACTCCAACATCACGCCGGACCCGCCGCCCGCGCATGATATCCCGATCCTCTATGGTGGCCGCGCGCCCGCCGGCCTGCGCCGTGCGGCGAGAGACCACGTCGGGATTCTCTCACAAGGACCAGGCATGGAGTCCCCCAAGCTCTACGCAGAGGAATGCAAGAAGCTCGGCTGGGGACCTGGGGATGTGCGCCATCTTCGCTACTTCGTCGTTTCCGAGGATCCCGAGAAGACCTGGGCTGAATTGAAACCCTATGCCGAGAATATGATGAAGGTCTATGACAAGTGGTTTCAGAATTCGAAGGATCGCGGCGTGACCCAGGTGGTCGGCGACGAGCTCAACGCAGATGATCTGCTGGAGGACGACCTTTACATCGTCGGCACACCCGAGCACGCGATCGAACGCGTGAACAAGCTCAAGGCCGATTACCCCGACATCCACGAGGTGTGGGGTCTGTGGCACTTCCCGGGACTAGCGCACGAAAAGGTGGCCGAGTCGCTCGAACTGTTTGCCAACAAGGTAATGCCCCATATTCGCTGAGAGGAGGTTTCCAATGTCAACACAAGCTTACACCGCGCCCGATTGGTCGTTGGTGCCCGGCCATACGGCTTTGGTCCTGATCGACCTACAGAACGACGTTCTTTCGGATGACGGCTGGTACGCGAAGAGCGGCGTCGACATCTCCCACATGCAACGCGTCATTGAGCCGACCAAGCGCATGCTCGACGGCGCTCGCGCCAAGGGTATGCCGGTGATATGGACCACCCACGGCCTGCACAACGAGATCGATGCCGGAGTCTTCTGGGATACTCGGCCGTTTCTCCACGGCGGCGGCTTCCGCGTCGGCTCCTGGGGCCACGGCATATACGATGAGTACGAAGTGCTCCCCGACGAATGGATAGTGGACAAGCGGCGCTTGAGTGCGTTCTTTAACACCGAGCTCGACACGATCCTGAAGGGGCTCGCGGTCGAGACCCTGATCATCTCGGGGGTACTCACGAATCAATGCGTCGCCGGCACCACCAAGGACGCGATGTACCGCGACTACAAGGCCATCATGATCGAGGACTGCTGCGGCACGACCTTACCCGAGTTGCACACGCCGACCATCAGGATGTGCGAAGTTGGTTGGGGTGCCGTGTGGAGCCTCGAGCAGTTGCTCGAGGCCTTCAAGAAGCTGCCCGAACCTTCGACCCGCGTGGCGTGATCAGGTGACGGCACGGTGAGCACAATCAGGAAGGAATCTCCCGTCGAGGCTCTCACGACGGCGAGCGGGACGCTCGAGGACGCCAAGCGCAAACTCGATCCGACCACTTTCGCGGTGGTCTTCAACGCACTCAATGCGATCGTCAAAGAGATGTCGTTGACCTTCGAATACTCCGCGTGGTCGTCGATCATCGCCGAGGCGCGGGATTTCTCCTGCGCGGTCTACGATGCGGAGATTCCGCCGAACGCGCTCTGCGTGTTCGACGGGCTGCCCATTCACGTCAACGCGCAGCCCGTCGCGATCGGCGAGATCGCGAAATTCTTTGGCCCCGAGGATCTCCACGACGGCGATTTGATCCTTGTCAACAGCGCCTATTACGGCAATACGCATCTGGGCGATTTCGTGCTCGCCACACCCGTCTTCTACAAGGGTGAGCATCTGTTCTGGTCCGCGGCGACTGGGCACCACATGGACGTCGGCTCAGCGTATCGTACCAGCGTGCCGACCTACGCTACCGATATTTGGAGTGAGGGCCTGCAGATCTCGCCCTTGAAGATCGCCGACCGCGGCGAGATGCGAAAGGATGTCCTGAACTTCTTGTTGGAAAACGTCCGCTACCGCGACTTCATCTACGGCGATCTGATGTCACAGATCGGTTCGGCGAAAACCGGTAAGAAGCGCCTGCTGGAGCTCCTGGACACCTGGGGTACCGATACGCTCAAGCACTTCTCGCGCGAGATCATCGAGTACGCTGACCAGCGCACGCGCGAAGAGCTCGAAACCTGGCCGGACGGAATATACGAGTCCGAAGCATGGGTTGATTCGGATGGCTACGGGCGCACCGATATCGCGATTCGCTGCAAGCTGACCATCGATGGCCACAAGCTCAGCGTCGATTTCGAAGGCTCCGATCCACAGGGGCGCGGTGGCGTGAACGCGGGCTGGGCGACCTGCCGCAATTCGGTGTCGACCGCGATCCTCATGTGCATCGATCCCAGCATCCCGCATAACGAGGGGTGCCTGCAACACATCGAGGTCAAGGCGCCGAAGGGCACTATCGTCAACGCCGAATGGCCGGGACCGACTGCTGCGGCGACCATTGTGCCGGCCGATTCGATCACCGACGCGGTGTGGAAGTGTCTCGCGCAGGCGATCCCGGAGAAGGTCGTTGCCGGTTGCGGGCACGTGACACCGAACTGCGTGACGACCGGGATCGACCGACGCATCGAAGGCGTCGAGAAACCTTTCGGCGTGATCATCTTCAATGGCAGCTCCGGCGGGGGTGCATCGGCAACCTCCGATGGCTGGCCATTTCTGGTCACGCCCGGCACCGTGGGCGGGCTGCGCTTTGCTCCGATCGAGATCATCGAACTGCACTTCCCACTCGTGGTGAAGGAATACCAGGTACGCACCGATTCGATGGGTGCCGGCAAGCAGTGCGGCGGACCGGGCCTGAATTTCTTTGTGATGCCACGCGGCACCGGCCAGATCGACAATTACGGGTACGGCGACGGCATGTCTAATCCGCCGTTCGGATTGTTCGGCGGCAAGCCGGGTGACGGCGGCGCGCTGTACCGTGTGAACAAGGACGGCAGGAAGTATATCGTGAGTGCGTCATCGTACTTCCGTACGCTCGAAGGCGAGACCTGGTGCGCGGTCTCGACCGGTGGCGGCGGTTACGGCAATCCACTCGATCGCCCGCTGGACAAAGTCGCGCGTGACGCGCGCGACGAGTTCATCAGCGTCGAAACCGCGCGCAACGATTACGGAGTCGTGCTCGATCCGGAAACCTTTGCGGTAGACGAAGTGGCCACCACGGCGCTACGCGCCGAGATGCGGGCGAACCAGACCATCGAGATTATCGATCCGCCAAGGCCGAACGCGGGGACTTACTTCCGCTCGCTCCTCGGACCGGGGGACGAGTACGCGCTCAATCCGCTGCCGCCGGAGGATGCGGACGCCACGCTCTAATTCCCGCTCCGACGACTAGGGAACCAGCATTTATGGGTATGCGCCTCGGCATCGATATCGGCGGCACGTTCACCGATTTCATCCTCGCGACCGAGGCGGGCGGCCTTGAGGTCTGGAAGACGCCGAGCACGCCGACGGCGCCCGAGCAGGCTGTCTTCGATGGCGTGCGGGACCTCGCTCGACAACAGGGCCTGGAGGTCGCGCAATTTGTCTCACGTTGCGACCATATCATCCACGGCACCACCATCGCCACCAATACCATTATCAATCGCAGTGGCCCCAAGATGGGTATCCTCCACACTGAGGGATTCCGTGACATCCTGTACCTTCGCGACGGTCACAAACCGGACCGCTATAACCTCCATCTCTTGCCCCCCGAGCCGTTGATCCCGCGCCACTTGCGCCTGGGTGTATCCGAACGCATGCTCTATACCGGAGAAGTCGAGGAACCGCTCGACGAAGACAGCGTGCGGCGTGCACTCTCCCACTTCAAAGAGGAAGGCGTCGACTCGGTCGCCGTGTGCCTGATGTGGTCGATGATCAATCCCGCGCACGAAAGGCGCATCGAGGCGATCCTCGCGGAGGAAATGCCGGATGCCTATACGGCATTGAGCACCGACATCCTGCCCCGGATTCGGGAATACCCGAGGGCCTGCGCTACGGTGTTGAGCGCCTACGTCGGTCCCGCGATCGAAGACTATCTGACCAAGATCGCCGAGTTCTTTCGGGACAACGGCTACCAGAAGGACCTCTTGATCATGCAGGTCACCGGCGGATCGGCACGCGTGCCCGAGATCCAGAAGCGGCCAGTGCTCGCAGTCGGCTCGGGGCCCGCCGCGGGCCCGCCGGCGAGCTTGTTCATCGGTTACCGCCACGGCGAGCGGAATCAAATGCTGATCGAGATGGGCGGCACGAGCTTCGAGGTGTCCATGATCACCGCCGGCGAGATCCCGATGAGCACGGATATGGAGATCGCGGGCTTTCCGCTCGGCGTGGCCGCCGTCGACATCCATTCGATCGGGGCGGGTGGCGGGAGCATGGCGTGGATCGATCCTGGCGGCATGTTGCGCGTAGGCCCGCAAAGCGCCGGCGCCGCGCCGGGGCCCGCGTGTTATGGCTACGGCGGCACGGCGCCGACCGTCACCGACGCGAACCTGATCCTCGGCTATATCAATCCCGAGAACTTTCTCGGCGGACGGATGACGCTCGACCGTGCGGCGGCCGAACGCGCGTTGACGGCCGTCGGCGACCGCCTCGGCATGAGCGCAGTCGAAACGGCCGCGGCGATCTATCGAATCATTAACACCGAGATGGTCGGCGCGATGCGCGCGGTGTCGGTCATGCGCGGTGTCGATCCACGCGGTTATACCGTTGTCGTCGGCGGTGGAGCCGGCGGCGCACACGCTGCAAAGATCGCGCAGGAACTCGGTGTTAGCAAGGCCATCTGCCCGATCATCGCCGGCGGGTTGTGCGCGTTCGGTATGCTCGCTGCAGACGTCGGACACGCTTACCTCACCACGCGGCCGCTGAATACCGGGGACATGGATATCAATGCCGTCAACGCGATCTACGACGAGATGGAGGCGCAGGCGGATACAGAGCTCGAGGCGCAGGGCTTCGCGTCCGAGAACATCAAGACGACGCGGTTTGCCGACGCGAAATACCCCTACCAGACGCACGAGATCATCGTGTCGATCCCGAACGGTCCGCTCGGAGAGGACGACATCGAGCGCATGGCCAACTCCTTCCACGATGCACACGAACGCCTCTACACTTATAGCCTGCGCGATATGCCGGTCGACATGAACGGCTGGCGGGTCACCGCGACGGGCCAGCTGCCGCCGCTGCTGCTGGAAGAGCAGACGCTGGGCCCTGAAGATCCGTCACCAGCAAAGTCGGGCACTCGGCCGCTCTATTTCCCCGACCACGACGGTTTCACCGACACGAATATCTACGCGGGCCAAGCACTCGAGTCTGGCATGACGGTGCGGGGCTCGGCCGTCGTCGAACTGCCGACCACGACGATTGTTGTCTTTCCCGGCCATATCTTGAAGGTCTCCGCATACGGCGACCTTTACATCGAGATCCCGCAGTAATTTAGCTCTGGTCTTGCGATGGCGGAGGGGGCTGAAGGGATGGGAGGAGAGACGGGAGCAGCAGGGCCAATAGGAGCGCGCCAGCCCCGCCGGCGAGATACGGTGCGTCAATCCCGACCTGCTCAAGCAGGACTCCGGTCATCAAGCTGGAACACCCCCCGCCCAAGCCCATGCTGATCATGCTAAAGAGAGCCTGACCGGTTGAGCGCAGTTGGGGTGGTATCGTTGCTTCGAGATAGAGCGGTCCCCCCAGAAAGAGTCCGGTGACCGTCAGGGCATGGAGGACTTGGATCGGGTAGAGGAGCGGAAGGGAGGTCACTTGACTGAGTACAAGCCAACGAATGGCGCCGGCAGCTATCCCCACGGCCAGGAGTCCACGCGCACCAAGGCGGCGGACACTCGTTCCCAATAGGGTCATGAAGATAATCTCCGGGATGAGCATCACACACCACATGTTACGAATAGTCCCGATATCGCCCCCCCGGTCGCGGATATAAATGGGAAAGATATCCATCGGACCGTGGAGAAAGAAAAAGGCGAGAAATCCAACCAAGGTCACGCGCAGGAACGGTTCCTGAGAGAGAAGGCTGCGCCACTCGCCTTGCAGCGCGCGCAACGCAACCGGCCCACGGTGGGGAAGGGTGAGCGCTGAAACGGCCGCACACAGGGTAAGGCCGGCGGCCAGCGGGAAGAGGATCCCCAGCTGGGGTTCTGACGGCAGACTGAGAGATGTCGTCTGGAACGTAGTTAGCGGGGGGAGAGTGGCCAACAGCCACGGAAAGCCCAGCACGGCACAGAAAAACCCGAGTGTCCCAAACGCTCTGATAATGCCAAAGGCATGCTGGCTGCCCTGGAGCACCGCTAGGCTCACCGAAACAGTCATTGGAATCAGGGCGCGAGAAAAAAAGGCGAACAGAACCGTGATACACACCAGAGCCGGAAAGCTGTCCATATAGCCAAGTAAGAAATACCCGACTGCCGAACCCGAGGCTAACACCGCCAGGACGCGAATCCGTAGCCCACTCCGGTCCGCGACAATACCCCACAGAGGCTGCACGAAGAAACCGACCAGGGGCAGGGTGGCAAAGACAACGCCAACCTGAAACCCGTCAAGCCTGACGTTCTCACGTAAATACAAGCCGTAGTAGGGGAAAAAGACTCCGAGGGCCCCCATGATCAGGAACCAGAAGAGAGCCAGCGGCGTGGCTTGGCGCAGGGACGTATACATGGCAGTCGGGAGTTACTGGAAAGAACGGGCAACCGGAACGCAATCACTGAAGGGCAGGGGTGGGTCCCGCCACGCCTCACCTCACACGTAATCGTCTGTGCGCTGCCGGTTCTGCGGGCACGAGACGCAGCCTGTTTTCGCCCGTCTGGGCCAGAGCGAGCGGCCGACGTATAAGACGGCGACGGCAATAATCGGAAACATCAGCAGAGTTTGGAGATCCATGGTTTACCCAATCAACCGGCTGCCTATTTGATACACGGCCAGTGCTCCAAGATACGCCAGACCCGTCATATAGATAAAAGTCAAGAGCGGATAGCCCCAGGAATCGGTCTCCCGCTTGATGGTCGCCAGGGTGGCGCCGCACTGACAGCACAGGGCAAAAAAGACCATGATCGAAATCGCCACAAGCGGCGTATACACTGGCCGGCCGTCCGGCCAGCGCTCCGCTCGCATGGCCTCGCGCAATTCGGTGCTCTCTTCATCTTGGCCGGCACCCAGATTATAGATCGTCCCGAGTGCGGCAATAATCACCTCACGGGCCGGAAAACTCGCCAGCGTGGCCATGCCGATTTTCCAGTCCCAGCCTAGGGGCTGAACAAACGGCTCAATCGCCCGTCCGGCCTGTCCGAGATAACTTTCGCGTAAGCGAACGCCGGCCACTTCACGCTCAAGCAGCGCCAACTCGGCTTCCGTGGTGGTCGCCCGGAGGGTCTCAAGCTCTTCTGAGACAAGGTCCTGATTTGGATAATAGGAGAGTGCCCAGACCAGGATTGTCGTGGCTAGGATGATACTACCGGCACGCCTGAGAAAGGCCATGCTGCGGTCGTACATGCGAAACAGGACCACCCGCCAGGCCGGCAGCTTGAAGGGCGGCAGTTCCATGAGAAAAGGCACGGCTTCACCACTCAGCAGCGTCCGCTTGAGTATCCAGGCAATCGGAGGGGCAACGAGCAGGCCGAGACAGTACATGCAAAAGAGCGTCAGTCCCTGCAAACCAAAAATCCCCCACACGGTCTGGGCCGGGATAAAAGCCGAGATTAGCAGCACATACACGGGCAGCCGCGCGCTACAGCTCATCAGGGGCGCAATGAGAATGGTCGCAATCCGATCCCGCTGATTGTCAATTGTTCGAGCCGCCATAATGCCCGGAATCGCGCAGGCGAAAGAGGAGAGTAGCGGAATAAAGCTCCGTCCCGACAGTCCGAAGCTGGCCATCACACGATCCATAAGAAAAGCCGCCCGCGCCATATAGCCGGAATCTTCAAGGATGGCGATCAAACCGAACAGCATCGCAATTTGCGGGACAAATACCACTACCGCGCCCACCCCGCCGATCACGCCATCGACAATCAGGCTTTGCAGCGGACCCTCGGGCAGCGCGCTACCGACCCAGGAGCCCAGCGCCGAAAAGACGGCGTCAATGCCATCCATGAGCGGCAGCGCCCAGGAAAAAATGGACTGGAAGGTCACACCCATAACACTCAGAAAAATCACCAGTCCCCAGACTTTATGAGTGACGAGGGAGTCAATCAGCTCGGACCAGTCTGTCCGGCCACGGCTCACGGGAGGTGAAGAGCGCTGCGCGTCCACCACGACCTGGGCGATCCACGCATAGCGGTGATCCACTTCCATCTGCGGAAGTTGGATCGCGTCAGAGGCCAAGCGCTGGCGGGCCGCATGGGTGGAGTCCCGCACCTGCGCTCCGTGCTGTCGGGTGAGGTCCTGCTCAACCATACCGCCGGTGTCGATCAGCAGCCGCTCAACCAGAAAGTGGGGGAAGCGGGCAGTCGGGTGAGCCTGTGTGAGTTGCCGGGTCAGCGTCCGGACCTCTTGCGTAAACACTTCGGGAAACACAACCAGCCGGGGTGGGGAGACGGCTGCGTTGAGCGTATCGCACAAGGTCTGACGGAGTTGATTGATCCCTTGACGTTTTGTGGCCTGCACCGGGACGACGCGTACCCCTAGGCGTTTCTCAAGAGCGGCAATATCGATGTGTACGCCCTGCTTTTCCGCCAGATCGAGCATGGTCAGCGCAATGACGCAGGGAAGCCCAATATCCATGATCTGGGTCGCAATGTAGAGATTGCGATCGAGGTTTGTCGCATCGAGCACGCACAAGACAACATCTGGCGTGACTGCCTCGTCACCGGAGCCGAGCAGGACGGAGACCGCTACCATCTCATCCGGCGCGCGGGGCGCAAGCGAATAGACTCCCGGTAGATCAACCGCGAGAAACCGGACGCCATTCTGACGAAATTCGCCGAGCGCACTTTCGACTGTCACCCCAGGGTAATTCCCGGTGTGCTGGCTGAGGCCGGTGAGCGCATTAAAGAGGGTCGTCTTACCCGTATTGGGATTCCCGATCACGGCAACCCGATAGGAATCGGCACTGGGGGCGGCGGTAGTGCGAGCAGACGAAGCTGCTGATGTTGCGACATCCATAGTGATAGGGCCAGGCACGTAGCGGGCAGCCTCCTCCTCTACTCTTCTTATTGTTCGGTAAGACAGACCCGCATGGCCTCGTGTCGCCGGAGCGCGAGGTGAAAGCCTCGGATACGTATCTGCATCGGATCACCTAGCGGCGCAAAACGGATGACCCGCACGGTCTGGCCGTTGGTAAAGCCGAGTTCAGCTAGCCGCTGGGCAATGCCGTCCGTGCCCGTGATAGAGTGAATACAGCCCTGCTCTTCGGGACCGAGGTCGGCAAGTGTTTTCATATCAAACAGTGGGAACCTTCGTTCATGGGCTCCCGGCTTCCCCTCCTTGATGAAATTGATAATCAATTTCAATTATAGAAACAAGCCCTGTGGAACCGTAAGAGCCGCCCTAGCGCGTATTGCTGTGAATGATAGCCTGAGCCCGAGAATACTCAAGAGAAAGAGACCTGCATGACAAAAGTGACGATCCGCGCCTTAAAGAACGGTCCCTACGAAGTTCGCGGAGAAACCAGCCTCATCGACAGGAGAGGGGGGAAGTACCAAGGACAAAAAGACCCACTGTATTTATGCCGGTGCGGCAAGTCCAAAAACAAGCCGTATTGTGACGGCAGCCACATCAAGGCGGGCTTTCAGGCAGAGGAGCGCGCGCCTGTACCGGTGCCCAAGTCTCCACTCTCCCGATAGAAACCTCATTCTGTACCGGAGCGGGAGGGGACTTGACAGATATTACCCTCAAGGTTAAGCTGCTAATTGAAATTGAATGTCAATTTCAATAGGATCCGCAAAAAGCCAAAGGCAATCAGCCTCGAGCCCGCAGAGATATATGCACTCTGCGGGCTCTTTTGTTGTGAGCCGAGCACCCGTCGCAAGTTCGCCGTTTTCGCTATGCAAGGTTTGGTGTTGGACCTTGCATCCGGCCCTGGGGCATCCCTCCTACCGCCTTGGGGCCTCTCCCCACAGACCCAGGACCGGCCAGATCGCCACTCTGCATTTCCAACAGCGGAGCAGCCGGTGAGGTTGACCCTGAAGGACTCTCGTCTTTTCAGTGACGAAGGATATTGAAACGGATACTGTAACGTGTTGAGGTTTACTGAAGAGATTTTTTACGTGCTCGCAAGTGGGGAGAAGATTTGTCTGTGCAAGTTTTCGCGCTACACGGTCTGGAGAAGGGCGCAGGGATGACTCTCGTCCTGGAGTTGGCCAATAGCGCCGCCAAGGATAACCGAGGAATGGGTGATGTCCGATTCCAACGACAAGGCATACGATCCTAAAGACACAAAACGCCTCGTTGCCGTGACCGGTGCTGCGGGTTTTCTCGGAAGCCATATATGCCGCGCCTTGCTGCGGTGCGGGTATACGGTGCGCGCTGTTACGCGCCAGGGCAGCGGTCGCAAATTTCCCGATGACCTGAGCAAGCGGGTAGAATTATGGCCTGCTGATGTTCGAAATGTCGAATCGTTGAACTCGGCATTCCAAAATGCTGATGTCGTCGTACACAATGCTGCGATTGTGACGATTGGCGCTGATCCCGAGGATTTGGCCAGGGCAGTCAACCTGACGGGTACCCGAAACGTGATTAAAGCGTGTGTTGGCAACGGCGTACGCAGGCTAGTGTACATCGGTTCCATACACGCATTTAGCCCGTTGCGTGGAAGGGTCTTAGGCGCTGATTCAAAGCTGGGACAGCATTCAAAAATCCCCTATACGGTCACAAAAACTGAAGCGCATATCAGCGTGCTCGAGGCGGCGAGGAGTGGTCGGATCAATGCATCTGTTATCTGCCCTTCGAGTCTTATCGGTCCCGGCGATACGGAGCCGACCCTCGTTGGTGGTATGTTGCTCGCCATCGCGCAAAAGCGGTTGCCGTGTCTCATCGATGAGGGATTCTGGTGGAGCGATGTGCGAGATGTGGCGGCTGCTATCGCACATGCGGCGGGGAAGAGTGAATGTCTTGGTGAGGTGTATTTTACCACGGGGCGATACGCAAAGATTGTTGAACTGGCACGTCTGTGTTCCCAAATTCTGGGGCGGCGTGTGACGCGCCCTGCCGTGCCCTATTTTTTGGCTCTGACAGGTTTGCCTTTTATTCAACTATACGCTGCGATGAAAGATCAACCGCCTCTTTACTCCAAAAATTCGCTTGACCTTTTGCGAGACTGTCCGGTGTCCGTTGATGAGTCCTCGGCGAGGAGACAATTGGGATACGAATCTCGACCACTTGAAGAATCGATCCGCGATGCCCTCAATTGGTTCAAAGAACAGGGAATGTGTTTGTGAGCGGGGAATTGCCCGCATTTGAGGTCCTCGCCGGAATTTGGGCGGGGTTGTCACCGTTGGCACTGATCGCGGGTTTGGTGAAGTGGGACCCGGTAGAGCGCGTTGGGGGCACGGGTATCGGGCCTCGCATCAACAACCGCTGGGGGTGGTTTGTGATGGAGGTGCCCGCGCTGCTAACCTTCCCGGTCATTTATTTTTTCGGCACGCGCCATCATTTTGTCGGCCATATAGTGGTCGCTCTGTGGGTCGCGCACTACACCCATCGAGTGCTGATATGGCCGTGGATTGTTCCACGACGCGATAGCAAGATGCGAGTCATGCTGTGCGTGTCCGGCATAGTTTTCAATGTACTCAACGGCGGCTTATGGGGATGGTTTATGGGATACATCGCCGATTATGCCAACGATTGGGTGACCGACCTGCGATTTGTCATCGGTATGACGTTGGCAATAAGCGGCGGCGCGTTGAATATCTGGTCTGACTATCGTCTCTGGCGGTTGCGTATGGATAGCGGTGGCAAATACGTCATTCCCCGTGGCGGTGTTTTCAATCTCGTGTCATGCCCTAATCTGCTGGGCGAAATACTCGAATGGATCGGCTTCGCGCTGTTGAGCTGGTCGCTACCGGGCCTCGCGTTTGCCCTATGGACGATTGCAAACATGGTGCCGAGGGCACTCTGGCGCCACGCTTGGTATCACGAGACATTTGAGAATTATCCTTTGCAACGGCGCGCCATATTGCCGGGATTGCTTTGAACGCATCACCCCCATTCTGGCGGATATGACGTTGGTTATTGGGTCGCCCGTAGGTCGCTTCCGAGCGTATCACCACTCTTAATGACCTACCGAGTCATGCTGCGTGACGGGAGGCTTCCGCAAATCCTGGGCGGCCTTGGCTGCCACGGCTTGCAGAGCAAAGAATTCTTCCGGGGTCATTTTAATGATGGCTCGGCCCACCATCACGTGCAGACAGCCTTCGGAACATAAAGAAACACTGATGCGTTTATCCGGTGTTTGCCACAGGTGCGTGTCATACATAGTCGTTCTCCTTTATTCTCGGGGGTCATGGTCCGGGTCTGTTTTGCTTAACCTTACCGCTGCTTCAGCCGCGGGTAAGCGGGCCTCGGCTGTGTTAATCGCCTCTGCAATCTGGAAAAAATCGCGCTGACAGACGTGCAAACGGAGTGCGCCTATTTGAATGGGCACGCCAGGGTCGGGGCACAGATCAACCTGGGTTACGCCAGGAAATTGCCCAGGGAGTTCAGCTGGCTGACATTGCCACTGCGTGGGCATGTGTTGGCCTGGCGATGAATGAGACGGGAGGGCCGCGTGGGCCACGCTCGTGAGCGACATCTCTGGAGCTTCGGGTCGCTGAGAAACTAGTGGTCGGGTAGGTTTGGTCTGCTCGACAGCAACCGCCCACAAGAGAAAGACGATAAGGCTGTATTCGGAGAGCAGGAGTATGGCACGGGCGCTGAGAAAGCCAGTCTGCCGTCTGCGGGAGGATGCGCTTTTTCGTACCATACCATTCCTCATTCAGTCCGAAACGTCAGCCCGAGGAGAGCAGGCCCCGGGGTAGGGGTAGTCAAACCCCAGGGCCTGCGGCAGGGGAAGCAACCTTCTCCCTGCAACTTGGTATTCTATGGGTCTGCGGTGTGCTCGTTCGCTGCATGGTGATCCCTATAGCGACTCCAAAAAGGTGAGTAATGCCTGGCGCTCATCCACAGGCATCAGGCGGAAAGCCTCCCGTGCGGCTTCGGCTTCCCCGCCATGCCACAAAATGGCCTCTGTGAGATTGCGCGCCCGACCATCGTGCAGGAACAAGGTGTGACCTTGGGCGCGCCGGGTCAGGCCGATGCCCCATAACGGGGGTGTCCGCCATTCCCGGCCCGTTGCGACAAAATCCGGCCGGCCATCCGCCAGGCGGTCTCCCATGTCGTGCAGAAGCAGGTCGGTGTAGGGATGAATGGTCCGGTTGGACACTTCCGGCACTCCGGCTAAGACGCCGGTCCGAATGGTCGGAATATGACAGCCCGTGCACTGCGCCTCATGAAAGAGGTCTTCTCCGTGCTGTACCTGCGGATCGTCGAGATTGCGACGGGCAGGCACCGCGAGTGTCTGGACATAAAAAGTAGCGACATCAACCGTTTCCAGATCAATCTCAGGGTCGTCCGCCAAGCCGTCATCCTGGACCTGACCAAATGCGCTTTCCTGGGGAAGGAAGGGGTTGGTCACGCCCATGTCCTGGTTGTAGGCGGTAAAGGTCTGCTGCAAGAGGTTTGGATTATTGGCCTTCCAGCCAAATCGGCCGAGCGCCGTTTGCTGCCGCACCACGTCCCAGACCCAATTGGGCCGACCCGAGATGCCATCGCCGTCCGTATCGTTCTCGTCCGCAAAGCCAAGAATCGTGTCCTCATCAATCGCTTCAAGCAGACCCCGTCCAAAGACCGGAAGGGCAGTGCGAGGAGAAGTGAGCACCGTGTCCGGAAGCGGCTGGGTAGGATTCTCGATCCGAAAGTGCAGACGGAGTAACTCAAACGCCTCGCCATCGCCAAACATGCCGTCGCTGAACTCTTCGCTGATAACAACATCGGCTTCGGGCGGCACGCCAAAGTTGGCCAGGTGCTGGAGCTGCGTGCCCATACCGGGGACGGCCAGGGGACCGCCCGTCAGCGGGTCGGTGCCGGGCAGGCTGACCCGAAGAAACATGGAGGCCATGCGTTCGCCGTCCCGCGGCGGCCGTCCGCGGCCGTTTTTTGGATGGCAGCTATCGCAGGCATTATTGTTGAATATGGGCCCCAGCCCGCTGAAGACCGGAGCGGGAGCGGTAACAAAACTGTCTCCAAAAGCGGCATCTCCATCCAGATGTTTCTGGAGACGCTCACCGTCAAGGTTTGGGGCCGGCAGTTCAAACGCCTGGCTGGCGGCACTAAAAATCGTTGTGGCCCCACCGGCCAGGGCCGCGGTCTGGCTTCCATCGGCTCCGCTCGGTCTGGCTTCAACCAGGAGCGGCGATTGGAGGCTGGTTGCATATTTGAGACGCAGGTCGGTCGGGATATGCTCGACAAGCGCATCGGCTATCAGCAACTCGTTAGCCTCAATGTGGACAGTGGCGGCCGTCATATCCATCGTCTCCACAAACTCCACGTCCCCTGGTTTGACGACCGCCACAACGTGATCCAGAACCACCGCGGTCTCACTAGCGGCCTGGACTTCGATTCCAATGGTATGCACTCCGGCACTGAGCCGGCCGTAATTGAACAACAAACTGAGAGATGTGGCCAAAGGGGCGTCCGGAAACTCGGCTTGGACATCGCTGCGTTCCCCACAACACGGAATCGTTTCCCGGAGTTCGCCGTCAATGCGCAACCGGACACTGACCGGCGCGCCCGTATCGCTATACGCCCAGCCCGAGATGGTATGAATGCCGGACATATGTTCCCCGTCGGGTGGGTTTTCCAGGGTCGCGGTAATAGTGGCCCTGGCAGCGGAAGGTCCGAACAGCAATGTCATGCAAAGAGTGCTCACAAGGGGTTTCAGTTTCAACAGTATAAGGCGTAGTATTTGCATCAGCCCTCCCTAACGCAAAGCTGTTCGCTGAGAGCCGGAGCGGGGTGCTCCACTCCGGCTCATTGGTCCTGCACTCGCGCGGTTAGTGGTCGTGGCCGAAATCCGCCATATCGACAACGGTCTTAACCTCTTCCAGCTTCGCCTCCAATGCCATGGCGGCTTGGATAGCATTTGCGACAGTATCGGGATGGGCGGTGATGCTCTGTCCAAAGGGCTCCGGGATGGCGATAATGGCCGCCTTGACATCACGAATCGCCATTCGGACCTCCGCGTCCAGGGCCGGGTTTTGACTGGCGACAAAATCCGTCACCCCCATCGAGGTGCTATCGGTCTGATCAAAACGGCCCTCATAGACGTTGTTGATACTGCGCACGTTGTTGAGAAAGTCGATCCTGGAGTTATTGCTGTAGCGCGACTCTTCATAAGCGGCGTCCGGGGCATTAGTCTCCGGATTTCGGGGATCCAGTTTGGGGCCCTGCAACTCGGCAGCAATCCCTATCATGGCTTCGAGCAGCGTTTGCATGGCCGCTCTCTCGCTGTCGTAGGTCATACTGCCGTGGCCGGCCATGGCAAGTTCCGCCACGAAATTCCCCATATCGGGATCCCAACTGTCGCGGAGTTCTTGGGTATGGCGGGCAAACTCCATAACCACCCTCCGCAGGTAGGCTCTCCTGCGTTCGTCGTTGTGGAGGGCGTTCACAATCGCGGCCGGGTCGGTGTTGCCGTTCATATCCTGGAACAGCAGATATTCCAGGGCATGGAAGCCCTGGACGTCGTCAGTAAGATTGACGGTCGCAATATCATCGCTGGACGCGATGATGGCTTCGAGGTCAGTGACGTTGAGCGGCCAGGTATCCAGGAAGGGGTCGTGTTCGTCCGTGTCCACCGGACCAAACAGAAACGCCTCGCTCTGCTCCCAGGGGACACGCGCATCCCGCCAGGCATGCTGGACGGCGGGCAGCAGGGCAATCGCATCAGCCTCGCTTCCAGCGCTTATCCCGACCAAGGAAAAGACCGCTGAGGACAGCGTGTCCACAGACGCCCCCGCGCCCCGAGACGCATTCGGGTCGTGCGTCGCCATATTCAGCGCGTCATAGGTGGCGAAAATGGCGTGGGCGACATCACTCAGGATTTCGCCTACATGCAGGTCAGCAGCAGGCCCTTGCGCTGCCGTGATCTGAAAGGACTGCAGACCGGTCTTATAGTTGAGATCGACATTAACGGTCGCGGTCATGCCACTGTCCGTGACCTCGATCCCGCTCACGACAATTTTGTCTCCCTCAATGCTGGCCGAAGCCCCGCTGAGATCAACGGCGCTGAGAAATTCCGAGTCGGCGGGGACAACGACGGTAACGGCATGATCGACGACCATGGTTTCTTCGCCGTCAGCGCTGACTTCTACGCCGATAGTATGGACGCCAGCCGGCAGCCGTCCATAGTTGAATAACAGCCCAAAGCCGGTTTCCAGCGGGGCGTCCGAGTGAACAAGTGGGACATCTGGACGCGGACCACAGCACGGGATTTCTTCCCGTACCTCTCCGTTCAGACGCCTTTTGACGGTCACGGCCGCGCCTTCGGTCGAATAGGCCCAGCCCGAAATCGCGGTCACACCCGAGGCCGTGTCTCCCTGGGCTGGATTTTCGAGGGTGACGTTAATAGTGGCAAAGCTCGGTGCGCCGATAAGCAGGGCGAGAAAAAAACGCTCAGACCGAGCAACCATTTCCAAGTCGATAAGGTGAAAGGTTGAGAGGTGGTCATTCTGTGTACTCCTTGTTTGTGTATGCTGTTGTGTTGTCCGCCTGCCCGGTCAGAGCTGGCGGGATTCCCGGTACGTTACTCCTGGCGAAATGTTATGGTCCAGCCATTCGGTACGCTCCTTTTTCTGCATGACATTGCCTTGTTCGCCCGTCCCCGTTCATACCCCCGCTCGGTAAGAGAAGGAGGGGGTCCCTAGGCGAGGAGGGATTCCCTAGGGACCCTGGGAGGAGGAGAGGGGGACTCCTCCCGCTGCTACTGTAAGAATGCCTGCTCGGGCGAGAACGGTTCCTCAGCCCGTTCTCGCCAGTGGACTGCGCGGGCAGCATATTCTTCGGCCATACGAACAGAGGCCAGGTTCGGGCGCATGGCCAGCAGCAAATAGTGGAAAGCAATACTGCGGGCGGTCTGAGCCGATGGGGAACGCTGATAGCGCTCTTCAAGCCATACAGCTGCCGATAGGAAGACTTGGAAAGGAACGAGGTTGGCTTGGTGACGAAGTTGCCAGGCTTCAGCAGTGAACGGATCGCGGAACATTCTATCCTCCGATGAAACGGATACCCGAGTGCGTTTTGCGCTGGGCTCTGGGTTGGGACCGCGGGCCGCTGTATGCTCAGGGAAGGTTGTTCAGTGTTTTGTTACAGCATCGTCGATTGTTGCAGTATTCTAATGTTGTGTGTGCGAGTTCCAATGGGAGCTGGCCTCTAAGATATGTCGTTCTGCCGCGTGGACGACTTGGGCCAAGTCCACAAAGTGCTCCGTACGGAACGAAATGCAGGTGTGCCCAACCTGAAGATAGACATGCCCTTGTGGGCATATACGTGCGGTAATGCCGGCGTCATTGGTAATGACCTTCGCAAATTGATCCTGCAGGTCTTGCCCGTCTTTCTCACTGTGTCCCATATGTCTCTCCCTTCCTTTTTGTCTGTTTCATTGTCTTGGTCATGTGCCCGTTATCCGGGCTATAGGGCGTTATTCGGGTCATATTGAAAGTGAATTTCAAAATCATTGCGATGTCCAGTTGAAAATGATTTTCAAAATCATTTCTTCAATAAAATCAATAACTTAGAGTTGACAAGGGTTATCCGAGTGTGTATAGTGTACTCATCGTTAGTTGATTAATTCTCGTAACCAAGGAGGTCTCTCATGGATACCCAAAAAGTTATTGCCGCATTGAATAAAGCCGTGACCCTTGAACACGCCGCGACCCTCCAATACCAGCAGCACGCTCTCTTAGTGAACGGTCTGTGGCGTAAGGTCTTTGCTGATTTCTTTGAGGGCCAAAGCAAGACCGCGCTTTCCCATGCCCATACGTTTGGCCAAAAGATTGTTTCCCTGGGTGGTGTCCCCTCAGTTGAGATTGGGACGACGGTACACCAGTCAACCGACCTTGAAGAAATGCTACAGCAGGACCTGGCGCTCGAAAAAGGGGCCATGCAGGCATATCTGGAAGCCCATGCGCTGGCCGAAGGCAATGTCGCCCTGTGCTCCATGCTTGAGAACCATATCGAAGGCGAGCAGGAGGACATTGAAGAATTGGAGATGTACCTGGGCATGGTGAAAACGAAAAATGTTGAGCCTGAGGTTACGCTCCGTCGGGTGAAATGACCCCTGCCTCGCTTGGTGTTTTCGTGGGCGGTCGCTTCATTGGGGCCGCCCATTTTTTTGTCCGGATTCGCATTGTCCTACTGCGGTTTGGGTGACCGCATCGTGACCGTCCGCCATGTCGAAGCGGTTTTCCAGGGAATGATAACAACCCGCTTACAGCGTCGACACTTGAGCTCTATGCCATCAGCGTGTTGCCTGGCTAACAGACTCCCGCACGGACATCGACATTCATAAACAATGTGCACATCAGTAATAGACTTGGAAGTCTGGCCTGTTTCGTTCATAGATGAAATTGAAAATCATTTTCAATTTCAATTGTCAATACCCTGATATTAAGGTTTATCGTCAGCATATAGCGGCATCGTTGCACGCAGGAGAAGGAATCGATACTATCGGTAATCCGCATGAATACGGAGAGGTGGCCGAGTGGTCGAAGGCGCTCGCCTGCTAAGCGAGTGTACGTTTTATCGCGTACCGAGGGTTCGAATCCCTCCCTCTCCGTTCCGGTCGACGTTGCGGTTCCCTTCCTGCGTGTGTTAAGAAGAGAGCTCTGCCGAATTGTTTCCATGTTCAGGTTTTCCATCTACGCGCCCTTAGCTCAGTCCGGATAGAGCGGCAGACTACGAATCTGTAGGTCGGAGGTTCGAATCCTCCAGGGCGCGCTTTTTTCTTTTGTTTCAGGCAATATCCAGCTCCATTCGTTGTGGTGACACTTGGAAACACGGTTACCCTTGCGCTTTATCCCTTTTTCATATTTACAAGCCTGAGGGGAAGCGAAATAACCCGACTCGAGAAAGGGGGACGTATGGTTGACGAGAAGCGAGGAATAATCGCCGGTATTGCGTTGCTGCTCTTATGCGTAACCGGTGCAGCCTATGGGGATGACTTGGATGATGTGAGAGCGGTCTTTAACGCAGACATGAAGCGTTTTAATTCACAGGATGCATCGGCTTTTTCTACGGACGCACATGATGATGTGGTGCTGTTCGGCATGTTGTCTCCCTTTGCCGTCAGGGGCAGGGCAGCCATAACGGACATGCTGGAAGGATTCTTTGCCGATAGCGAACGCGTTATCTTTACGCCGATCAATCCCGAATTCCGCATCATCGGTGCGAGTGCCTTGGCCTGGGGGCATTTTACGAATACAGAGGTACCGGCCGTTGGGCCGCGCGAGGTGATCCATGGTCGGTATACATTCACCTACGCAAAAAGAGACGGGAAATGGGTCTTGGTCGGGCTGCATTTCTCTCCTCTCGGGGTCGAAGAGTAAAGGAGGGGTGCAATGAGAAACCAGGAAAGAAGGACCATGAGTTGGAGACGCATGCTTGTTGTGGCCGTTGTCTTGGTGTTTGGGAGTATCGCCTCGGAGAGCGCTGCCCAGCAGACGCGAGATGCCTTGATTCAGAGATTTGGGGAGGAAATACAGGCAATTAACGGGAAAGACCTCAACGACGTGATGGCCCACGTCCACGAGGAGGTCGTCTTGTTTGGTTTATATTCCCCGTTTCCTGCCGTGGGTAAAGCGGCCTTTCGCCAGGCCGTACAAGACTACTTTGACTCCTTTGAAGAGGCGAACCTCAACCCGGCGCATGAAGAATATATGGTTATCGGGGAGACCGGAGTTGCCTGGGGGCTGTATCAACTGACGACCAAGCCGAAGGACGGTATGGAGCAGACGGTGAATGGGCAGTACATGTTCACGTATGCGCGTCCTTCGGGACAATGGGAGATTGTGAGCTGGCACTTCTCTCCTCTCCCTGGCGGAAACTAAACCAAAACGTTGGCCGTCTGTATAGGTTGAACCGAAGCGTGACCTTTTGACCCCTCCCGCCATGGTTCCTGGTGGGAAGGGTCCTGCGTTACCGCCGGGGCTGTTTGCTCTTCTTCTCGCCTCCCCCGTCAGTCCCGATAATAGTTGTGCAAACGCAGTACGCATCACCCTTATTCGGCGGTGTGCTCTTTCCATCCCGAACGGGGTATGGTAGGGGTGGCCGTTCTGTATACAAAAGGAAAGGAGACACTGCCTTGGCAGAGACACAATGGGAGGAAAAGAAAGTTAAAGTCGAGGACGCTGAGTTGACCGTTATTGAGGGCGGTTCCGGCAGCCCCCTGGTCGTTCTGCATGAAGAACTCGGCCACCCCGGGATTACAAACTGGCATAATGAACTGGCTCGGGACAATACGGTCATGATCCCCCTACATCCAGGGTTCGGTCGGACCGAGCGCGTCGAGTGGGTAAGTAATATCCGTGACTTGGCTGGCTTATACGGTCGGGTACTCCGCGAACAGAATCTCGCGCCGGCAAATATCATCGGTTTTTCCCTGGGTGGTTGGATTGCGGCCGAGATGGCGGCCTGCAACGCTGCTCAGTTCCGACGTATGGTGCTCGTGACGCCTTTTGGCATCCGCCCGCCGGAGGGATATATCGCGGACATGTTCCAGGTGACGGCGAAGGCCTACCTGGACGCGAGCGTGAAGGATATTGAAGGCACTCCAGAGTTCGCCAAGCTGTACGGCGGAGAACCCACGCCGGAGCAGTTCGAGGCATGGGAAGACGCGCGGGCTGAAAGCGCACGCATTGCCTGGCAGCCGTATATGTTCAACCCCAGCTTGGGCCCCCTGCTTGCGTGCAGCGATGAAGTCAAGACGCTGATTATTTGGGGTCAGGACGACCAGATCGCTCCAGTGAGCGCGGCCGCAGTCTATCAGCAGTCCATTGCCGGGTCTGAACTGCTCGTGTTGGAGGGGTGTGGACATCGCCCCGAGGTTGAGCAGATGGATACGTTTGTTGAGAAGGTCCGGAGTTTTTTGGCCTAGGTTCAGCAGGGGCACGGCCTGCCGTGCCCCTGGTTCTATCGATACGAAGTATATTCCCGACCAAACGCTTCCCGGGCGACAATACCTTTCATAATTTCCGGCGTTCCGTCACCGATTTCGAGCCCCACCACATCCCGCCAGCGCTGTTCGAGCGGGGATTCCATATTATAGCCATAGTGCCCATGTAAGATCATACAGGCATGAATGGCCTCGGCCGCTGACTTCGGGCCAAACCATTTGACCATGGCTGCTTCCGAAGTGTGTTTGCGTCCCTGATCTTTGAGCCACAGACATTTATACGATAAGACCCGGGCGGACTCTAACAGCGTCAGATGTTCGGCGATTTGGAAGGCGACCCCTTCAAACGTTGCCAGCGGTTTGCCGAACACCTCCCGGCCTTTTGTATATTCAATTGTTTCGTCAAGGGACTGCTGAGCCGCCCCAATACACGCCAGGGCAATGATCGCCCGGTTGAAATCAAAGGCGATCATTGCCTGGTAAAAGCCCTTGCCCGGCTCGCCCACCATATTGCGCGCAGGCACCCGGACACCATCGAAAAAGAGAGACCCGCGCTGGGTCAGTCGCTCTCCAGCGGCAAAATAGGGCTGGCGGGTGACTCCGGGAGCGTCAAGCGGAACCAGAAAGGCAGAGATCCCGCGTGCGCCGGCGTCACCAGTCCGGGCAAAGACAATACACGCGTCCGCATACCCGGCAAAAGTGATGGAGGCCTTTTCTCCGCTAATGACGTAATCGTCGCCCATTTTTTCCGCTCGGGTCGTAATATTAGCCGCGTCCGAACCCGCCCCCGGCTCTGTCAGGCCAAAGGCGATGACCGCCTCACCAGCTGCGTGCCGGGTGAGCCATTCTGCCTGGACTTCCGGATGGGCGAAGTCCGCCAACAGCTCGGAGGCAATGAGGCCAAGCTGGATATAGAGACTATAGTTGAAATCTCCCCGAGACAGTTCTTCGGCCATCAAGCCGCAGGTCACATAGTCGGCCATAAGTCCGCCAAACCGTTCTGGAACCCGCAGGCCAAAGACGCCGAGCTCGGCGGCTTCTTTTATGAGGGAACGTGAAATGACCTCGCCCCGGTCCCAGCGATGGTAATTGGGCGCCAGCTTGTCTTTCGCGTACTGACGAAGGGTCTGTTGCAGCAAGAGTTGGTCTTCTGAAAAGGCAAAATCCATAGTGGTATCCTTGGGCGGTCGGACGTTTCGGCCCATGGTACGGACCGGAGCAAAGCGGTGCAAGGCGTGGCGGGGGAGACGAGCCTAGGGCAGTCGAGAGGCGGGGCCTTGCACGGGCGCACGCGTCGGGCAATGCGTCGTGCGTTTGAGTCGGCGGAAGTGATACAGCAGGACCGCCACCGTCAGCCAGAACACCTGTACCCCAATGGCCGCGGCCCAGAGAAACCACGATAATTGTTGAAATACCGCGCACAGGAAGATCAACAGCGAATAGTCACGACTCGCCAAGCCGAAGACCACTCTGTGTAACAGCCTAGCCTGCCATGTTTGCTGGTACACAGTTGGCACGACCATTCGGTCCGCCACAACGACACAGGCGAAAGACAACACGATTCCTCCGACCATGAGGCCGACAAGAACAAATGGCGCCTGCGTCCCGCCCTGTGCCCACACTGCGAAACCCAGCCCGACGAATGTAGCGATATGAACGATGGTATCGAGCGTAATATCGAGCCAGGCGCCCAACCGGGATTCGAGAAACTTCATACGGGCGACTTCCCCGTCACAGCAGTCAATCACTGCGGAGAGCTGTAAGAGGAGGGCGCCCAAGACGGGCCCCCAATAGTCAGCCTGAAAGAAACAGGCCGCACCGAGGAGGCCAATCAGGCAGGACAGTACCGTAATCTGGTTCGGAGTCAGGGCCGTGCTTAAGAAAAATCGCGTCAGAGGACAGGAGAGTTTGCGATTGAGATAGGTATCGACCAGACCGTCCTTTAGATTATCGAGCGAGGCGAGGAGGGCGGATTCCGCGTGCCGCAGGGAAGTCGAATCAGTCAACTGGTAGAGCAGGTGGGGGGAAGCCGGAACGGTCCTGAGTGATGACCGTCCAACCTCGGCCACCGCGGTCGTTCCAGTTCTGGCTGCCATTTCCTGGACAGCTAGACCGAAGGCGGCGTCCGGCTGTGGACCGAGTACCAACGCGGATGTGCCACACTCTGTTGCGACGCTCACTGTCTCGCCAGGCTGAGCCGTCCGGTCGAGGTCAGACGCCAGAGCTGGGGAAAAAAGCGTGGCGAGCGAATAGTAGAGACAGTGCCCACTGGTTATCGTCCGGGCTGGTGCGGGTTGAGCAGCGGGACCGTCGGTCGGCTGTGTCCAGACGACCTGAGTCGTGAGGCGTTTGTCGCCACACAGGTCGCGTTGCAGTGCTTCCTGCCGGGCGGGCTGGACTTCTGACCGCGCATCCATGACCAGATAGCACGTTTTTGCCCCGGCACGTTGAGCGCCGAGAACGGCGCGTTTGAGAAGAGACATTCCTCCCAGCCGGGATAAGGGATCGGGGCCTGTCGCAGGAATAAAAATGCAAGCTGTGGTGATCATCCGCGCTGCTTCCAGTTGGGACCGATTCCGGCCCACCTTATCTCAGGTTTCAGTGATTGTATAAGGCTTCTCCTGCGACGAAAATTGTCCGTCCCACGGTGTGGGGCCGGTACTCTGCATCTGACTGCTGCTTGACAGTCCTCTTGTGCCCCAGGAAGACGTTTGGTGTAATACCCGGACCGTGCAGAAAAGGAGAGAGTATGGACTTCAGCTATACGTCTGAAGAAGAGCAATTCCGTCATGAGGCCCGCTCCTGGCTGGAAGCGAATGTCCCGACCGATCTGCGAGCTGGAAAAGACGATGACCTCAGTGTCGACGAACGCTGGGAGCGGCGCAAGGACTGGCATAAAACACTGCACGCCGGGGGCTGGATTGGCCTGTGGTGGCCGCAGGAATACGGAGGCCGAGGGGCGTCGGTCAGTGAGCAGGCGATTTTCAACGAAGAGCTGGCGCGTGCCCAAGTGCCCGGTGGGATCAATATGAGCGGGGTCACCATGCTGGGGCCAACGCTTATGCACTGGGGGACGGAGGAGCAAAAGCAGCGTTTCCTACCCAAAATCCTGCCGGCCGAAGATCTGTGGTGTCAGGGCTATTCCGAGCCGGGCTCGGGTTCGGACCTGGCCTCCCTACAGACGCGTGCGGTAGAAGACGGCGATCATTTTGTGGTGAACGGTCAGAAGGTATGGACAAGCTGGGCACAGCACTCGGATTGGTGTTTTTTGCTGGTCCGGACTGACCCGGACGCGCCCAAGCATAACGGCATCAGCTATCTTCTGGTTGATATGCGCAGCCCCGGCATTACCGTCCGGCCGCTCGTCCAGATGAACGGCGATGCCGAGTTTAACGAAGTTTTTTTCGAGGATGTCCGGGTGCCTAAAGAGAATCTGGTTGGCGAAAAAAACCGCGGCTGGATGGTGGCGATTACCACCCTGATGTTTGAACGCGTGGCCACCAGCAGTTATTACCGGGTGGAGACGCTTTTGCCCCAACTGAATAACTTGGCGCACCGGCTGGAACGCGATGGAAAGCCGGCCAGCGAAAACGCAGCCGTACGCCAGCAACTCGCCCAGTTTGCCATAGAAGGAGCAGCGATAAAGTATAATGAGCTGCGACGGCTCACGCGTCAGATAAAGGGCCAACCACCTGGTCCGGAAGGCTCGTTTGCGAAAATCACCTCGACGGAACTGAACCTGCGTGTCGCCAACTTTGCCATGGAGCTTTTGGGACCGTACTCCACCCTGGCCAAAGACTCCCCATTTGCCATTGATCAGGCACGCTGGTCGTACCGAGCCCTCACCGCCCGATCTGGGACCATTGCCGCCGGCACCAATGAGATTTTGCGTGGGGTCATTGGCGAGCGCGTGCTGAAGTTACCGAAAAGTCGGTAAGGTGGTAGCGTGAGAAGCTGGAAGGAGAAGACATGGCCGAAGATGCGCATGCGCAAGCCACGGATGGAGCAACCCCGCTCCATAGGGCAGCAAGGGCGGGCGACGCGGTAGCTGTCAATCTCTTCTTGAAATATGGGGCGAGCGTGTATGCGCAAGCCACGGACGGAGCAACCGCGCTCTACTGGGCGGTAGAGGTTGGAGAGACGGAGATCGTCAGAATCCTTTTGGAGCATGGGGCGAATGTGGAGGCACAAGCCGCAAACGGAGAGACCGTGCTCCATGTCGCGGCATGGGCAGGCCACACGGAGATCGTCAGAATCCTTCTGGAACACGGAGCGAATGTGGAGGCGCAAGCTGAGTACGGAGAGACCGTACTCCATAAGGCAGTAGGCGAGGGCCATATGGAAATCGTCAAAATCCTCTTGGAATACGGGGCACATGTAGACGCACAAATCATGGCTGGAGTGAATGCGCTCTATGTGGCGGCATGGGCAGGCCACACAGAAATCGTCAAAATCCTCATGGAACATGGGGCATATGTGGGCGCGCGAGATAAGAATGGAGCGACCCCGCTCCACAGGGCGGAAGAGGCAGGCCACACAGAAATCGTCAACCTACTACGTCGGTACGGAGCAAACGAATTTTAAGGCAGGTTGTCGAGTATGATGTGTTTGACACAGGCGACAGGCATGGCCTAGGATACCGCCAGCAACTGTCTCAGCACGAGGCTGTTATTCCAAAACAGGAGGGTTTTATGGCGGATGGAAAAGCACGGCGTATGTGGGCATTGCCGAACGCGGAACTGACTGTTCCGCAAGCGTTGCTGATGCATGGCGGTGCGCTGGATTTGGTGACCATACCCTGTCCGGCCTATCTGATTGAACACGAGAAGGGCCTGGTCTTGTTCGACACCGGCTGTCACCCCGCGGTGGCGGATGACCCGGTCGCGCACTGGGGGCCGTTTGCCGAACATCTTCAGGTTTCGTATCCCAAGGAGATGCTGCTCGACCGGCAGATTCAGGCGCTCGGCTACAAGATGTCGGACATTAAATATGTCCTGATCTCCCATCTGCATCTCGACCATACGGGCTATATGCACGCCTTCCCCAACGCGACCTTCATCATCATGCAGGACGAGTTGCGCTACGCCTACTGGCCGGAGCCCCACCTGCGCGACGTGTTTGTGTTCAAGGATATTGTGCCCACGCGGGGCTTTCAGTGGCTTGAGCTCAATGGCGACTTTGATATTTTTGGAGACGGCAGCCTGCATATGCTGAAGACTCCGGGGCATACCCCTGGGGAAAGCTCACTGCATGTGCGTCTGCCGAATCGTTCCATCCTCTTGGTTGGCGATACCCTCCATCTACGCGAACAATTCAACACCCTGTCTGGGATGCCGCTGGACACCGACCCCGCAGCCTCATCGTTGTCCATCCAACGCCTGCGGGCCATTCGGGACCTACACGAGTGTACGGTCTGGATCTCGCACGATCCGGAAGACTGGGATGAGTTGCCCCACGCGCCAACCGCCATTGAGTAAAGCCATGAGGTAAAGAGGATATGTCAGCATGCCACTCTACGAATACCACTGCCCGCCCTGTGACATCATCTTTGAAGAACTCTGCTCCCTGGATGAAGCGCAGACGAAAAAACCCTGTCCGGACTGTGGCAGAAAGGCTCCTCGGATCGTCTCCTCTTTTGCCATTTCTCATGGCGTGAGCGGAGAGCCCTATGATCCGGTGACGGCCTCGCGTAAGAACGCGCGTGACCCACGCCCCTTGTGCATGCAGCATTCGCGGATTCCGCTGTCCTGCCACATGGATGAGTATTCGGTTAAACGTTTTGCCGCGCACGCCGCCGGCAAGGGCAACGCGTTTGAGGACTCCGTTGCGCAGGCCAAAGAAGTCCGCAAACGGCGCGGCCTCAAACAGCCGACCTATGCACCGGCAACGCATGGGCACGATCACGACCACGGACACACGCATAGCCATGACACCAACTTCCGGCTCCACGGGCACGCGCAGGTAAAAGGGCAGTCGCACGACCATGACCATTCCCATCCTCGCGGGCAGGGGAAGCAACGGAAGAAGCAGCCGGCGCATGCGCACTAAGTATATAGCAACCATACTGAAAGGGCGGCCGTGCGGTCGCCCTTTTTGTTTATTGGCGTGCCTTGTAGTTCACACAGGGACGTCAACAGAAGGGAGAGACGTATGGCAGACTTTGGCCTGGTAACGATTCCAACCCATTACACCATCCAACCCGCAGACCTGGCACGTTGGGCCGAAGAGAGTGGCTTTGAGTCCCTGTTCTTTGGAGAGCACTCGCATATTCCCACCAGTCGCAAGACGCCGTTCCCGCTCGGTGGGGAACTCCCTATGTATTACAGCGAGTTCTATGACCCGTTTGTCGGATTGACTGCGGCTGCAACAGTGACCTGCACGCTCAAGATTGGGACGTCGGTCTGTCTGGTGCCGGAGCACAACCCCATGAACCTGGCCAAGAGTACGGCTTGTCTGGACCGGGTGTCCAACGGCCGTTTCCTGTTTGGTATTGGCGCGGGCTGGAACGCCGAAGAGATGGGTGATCATGGGATAGCGTTCAAGGATCGCTGGAAACAGACCCGCGAACGCGTGCTGGCCATCCGCGAAATCTGGACCAGGGATGAGGCGGAATTTCACGGTCAGTTTGTTGACTTTGATCCCATCTGGTGCTGGCCCAAGCCGGTACAAGCGGGTGGCCCGCCGATCTTAATGGGAGCGGACTCGAAGTGGGTACCAAAGCGGATTGCTGAATACTGCGACGGCTGGATTCCCCTTGATCGACCCGACCTCGCTGGTGGGCTCGCCGCGGTCCGCGAACAGATGGAGCAGTATGGGCGCTCCATGGAGCAGTTTGACCTGAGCGTTATCACCGGAGAGGCGTTTGCCGGAGAGAGCTCGGTAGAAAGCCGTATTCAGGAACTGCTGAGCGTTGGGGCGAATCGTATCCTCTTTCTTATTGAGCCGGACCAGCCTGACACGCAGTGGCCGGTTCTCGAACGACATGCAAAGCTGCTTGCGACGTTCAAGTGACGCGGTATAAAAGCGTGATCTCTATGGCCGTTGCCCGAGAAGAATAGCTAGGGAAGGTTTGAGTGAAGTTCAGTGAACTGGTTCGGCGCTTAGAGCAGAATGGCTTCTGGCTCGTTAAAGAGAAAGGGTCTGTCCGCTACTATACAAAATTCGGTCTGGATAGATTGGTTCGCGTTGACTATCATGGCTCAAGGGAAGTACCCACGGGGACGTGTAATGCGATTCTGAAGGTCGCCGGACTAAAAAAGTGACGGAGCGATGATAGACATTCAATATTCCTTGGTTATCGAGGCAACCAGTGATCCATCCTTCTTTGGCTTTTACTCTCCTACCCTTGAAGGATTCACCGGAGTCGGGCATTCCATTGAAGACTGTTTGTATAAAGCCAAGTGGGGAATGGAAGAACATCTGGCCCTCTTACGAGAACAAGGATTGCTGATCCCTCAGGCTGATGTGAATCCGACCATCCTCATTCAAAACGAGAAGCGACTGGAGAAGGCTGCCTAGCGAAATAAGGAGTAAAGCTACATGCCTGACGCAATAAATTTTCCTCGCCCGGTACCGCATATCGACGACGAAGAGTTCTGGAATGGCTGCAATCGCGACGAGTTGCTGATGCAGCGGTGCACCGCCTGCCAGCGGTTTCGTTGGCTGCCCAAGCCCATGTGTCCGCACTGCAACACTCTGGAGCACGAATGGGTTAAAATGAGCGGCAGGGGCAAGGTGTTTTCGTGGACCATCATTGTCCACCCAGTCCATCCGGCCGCGAATGAAAAGGTGCCGTATAACGTGGCGCAAGTGCAATTGGACGAAGATGCCGACCTCATTATGGTGACCAATCTGGTCGATATCGACAATGACGCGATCACCATGGATATGCCGGTCGAGGTCGTCTTTGTTGAACACGAACCTGGGGTCAAGATTCCGAAATTTCGTCCGGTGTAGGGAGTCGCATGCAACTCGAACTCGAAAACAAGGTCATTCTCGTAACGGGTGGCAGCAAAGGGATAGGCCGAGCCGCCGCGCTGGGTTTTCTCGCCGAAGGGGCGGCTGTCCTCATCTGCGCTCGGGGCGCCGAGGCCCTGGACGAGACCGTCGCTCTTGCCAAGAGTGTGGAGAGTGGACGTCTCATCGCCATGCAGGCCGACCTTACCCAAGCCGAGGCGATCAAAAGCGTAGTGGCGCGCTGCCGGGAAGAATTCGGACGGATCGACATTCTGGTGAATAATGCGGGCAGTGCTCGGCCTGGGCCGTTTCTTGACATCTCGGATGAGGACTGGACGCAGGACTGGACGCTCAAGTTTTTTGGCTATGTGCGTATGGCGCGCGAAGTATTTCCCCATATGCAGCAGCAAAGCAGTGGCGTTATCGTGAACATTATCGGAACCGGTGGCCTACGACCCATAGCCAATTACATGGTCGGTGGCGCGGCTAATGCGGCGCTCAACCATTTTACCAAAGCCCTGGCTGCCGAAGGGGCGCAGCACGGGGTCCGCGTCGTCGGCATCAACCCCGGCCCAATTCTGACCGAACGGCTCCAGAAGTTTGCCTCCGTCTTCAGTCAGGGAGGCGGCAGCCCTGAAGAAACCCTCCGCAAAATGACCCCGCTGGGCCGCGTTGGCGAAGCGGAGGAAGTCGCCGATCTGATCCTGTTTCTCTCCTCCGCGCGTGCAGCCTTTATCCACGGTGCCAATATCACCATAGACGGCGGAGCCAACCCTGGGCTGATGGGCTAAATGCGCACTCCCGGGGAGAGTGGTTGCCCTTTTTGTCTCCGGCCGTTAGGCGAGTGACAAAAGACGAGTGAGCATGAGTCGTATTCCAACCAATCCGGAGCTCCTCCGGCAGGTCTTGTCTGCTTTCATCGTTAACGAAGTCCATAAGGTCGGCCTCAAGCGGGTAGTGGTGGGGCTCTCGGGCGGGGTGGACTCTGCCCTCAGCACGTGTCTGGCGGCGGCGGCTTTAGGGCCTGATAATGTGCTGGCCGTGAAAATGCCGTATAAAACATCGAGCAAAGAGAGTATCGAGCACGCCGATTTGGTGATTGCCGCAACCGGGATAGCGTCGATTACGGTCGATATTTCAGCTCAGGTGGACGCGTATTTCGCTAAATTCCCCGACGCCGACAACATGCGCCGCGGCAATAAAATGGCCCGCGAGCGCATGACTATTCTATATGACCACTCGGCCCGCTGGAATGCGCTCGTGCTGGGCACAAGTAATAAAACCGAACTGCTGCTGGGCTATGGCACGCTGTTTGGCGATATGGCCTCAGCCATCAATCCTCTGGGCGATTTGTACAAGACGCAGGTCTGGGCCTTGTCCGATTGTGTGGGGGTACCAGAGCCCGTCGTGACCAAACAGCCCTCCGCGGACCTGTGGGCGGGACAGACCGATGAGCAAGAGCTGGGCTTTTCCTATCAGGAGGTTGATGAGCTGTTGTATCTGCTGGTCGACCTGCGCTACTCCCGTGAGGAATTGCTGACCGAGGGATTTCAGGCCGACTTTATCGATCAGATTGCCCGCCGGATCATGAATTCGCAGTACAAGCGTCGCCTGCCGGTTATTGCCAAGGTCTCCCAGCGTACGATTGATCGTGATTTTCGGTATGCCCGCGACTGGGGCCGGTGACGTGGCCGGTACGCTCTACACCGTCGCCACGCCCATCGGCAACCTGGAAGACATCACCCTTCGGGCGCTACGTATCCTCAAAACCGTTGACCTGATTGCCGCAGAAGATACGCGCCACACGCGGAAGCTCCTGACGCACTACGACATTGCGACGCCGCTGACGAGCTATCACGATCATAGCGAATCAACTAAAGCCCCCGTGCTCGTTGAAAATCTGCTGGCGGGCAAAAATATTGCCCTGGTCAGCGATGCCGGTACCCCGTGTATCTCCGACCCAGGCTATCGTTTGGTCAAGGGTGCCGTTGAGGCCGACATCCCGGTCGTGCCTATTCCCGGTCCCTCCATGCTGACCGCGTTGATGAGTGTAGGCGGTTTGCCGACCGATCGTTTCGCTTTTGAGGGGTTTTTGCCGGCAAAGAAGGGCCAGCGCCAAAGAGCGTTGCGGGAGCTCTGCCACGAGAAGCGCCCCCTCATTTTTTACGAGTCTCCGCACCGTCTGTTGAGCACCCTGACTGACCTTGCGCATATTTTCGGAGATCGTCGCGTCGTGGTTGGCCGGGAGCTGACCAAGCAGTTCGAGGAAATCCTGCGCGGACCTATCAGCACGGTTCTCAGCGCGTTCCACAACCGGTCGGTCAAAGGTGAAGTCGCGCTCGCGGTCGAGGGCTGGGACGGGAAGGATGGGGACGCTCCGGCACAATCCCCGGCGGCACTGATGCTGCAACTCTTGGCGGACGGGGTTGGCTTGAAAGAGGCCGCGCGCGCGGTGAGCGAGGCCTGTCATATCTCCAAACGGGACGCCTATGCCCTGGGCGTCAAGATAAAAGCGGACTCACGGATTGATCATCACGGTTGACAGAGAAGGCCGATCGCCAAGCGGTAGGCTGAGTGGATGGACCGGCCGGAAATTGGTATGACAAAAGCCCAAGATCACATTGTGTCTTGTACGCTCCGGACGGGGTCTTCCAATCTGGAAGACAGGCTGGAAGAGAAATGGAGTAGGAGGAGAAGACAGCATGGCGCTCGACTATAACAATATTATTGACGCGGACGGCCACATCCTTGAACCGGCAGATACCTGGGAGCGGTATATCGATCCTGCCTATCGGGACCGGGCGCTCCGCATTCGGACGCTTGAGGGGCGGGAAGTCCTGGAAATGAACGGTAAGCCGTCTCGTTTTTTTGACGTACGTGTCCTGACCGGTCTGGGTGGCATGGGGAAGGGAAGCAAAGAAATCGAACAGATGATGGAGCAATCCTATCCCGGCAGCGCTCCCTTTGGCTCCATGGACCCCCAAGAGCGGGTAGCCCTCCTGGATCAGGAGGGCATTGCCAAAGCCATTCTCTACCCCAGCCTGGGGCTCACCTGGGAGTGCGAGCTTGATGACGCAGAGCTGTCCCTGGCGTACGCCAAGGCGTACAACCGCTGGCTCTGTGATTTCTGTTCCGACTCGGACGGCCGCCTGATTGCCATTGCCCATATTTCTTTGGCCGACCCGACTGTGGCCGCGGCCGAACTGGAACGCTCCGTGCGCGCAGGAGCCAAAGGCGCTTTTCTCGCCCCCTATACGCTCACCCGTATTCCGCACGCCCATCCCGACCACGATATCTTTTGGGCAAAAGCCCAGGAACTCGCCGTGCCGGTTGCCATCCATCCCATGGCCGAACATCCCAAGATTCGGACCTATCAACGCTTTGACGGCATGAAGAGTGCGCGCTGGATGCAAAACACGCTCGGTATGCAGGGACCCCAGCAGGCGCTCTACGGCCTGTTTCAATGGGGGCTGTTTGATCGCTTCCCTCAGATCAAAGTCGTGCTGCTTGAGTCTGGTGCGGGGTGGATAGGCGCAGCCCTGGACCGGATGGATACGACGTATGAAACCAGCCTGGGCGATAATGTTCCGCTCAAGGAAAAACCGAGCGTCTATTTCAAGCGCCAGTGCTGGATTTCCGGCGATCCGGACGAACGGGCGCTCGCGTATATTATTGACTATGTGGGCAATGATCGTTTCTTTTGGGCGACCGATTACCCCCACTTCGATCATCCTGGGAACTATATGGAGGAGTTGGAAGAACTGGTGGTGCCGCTGTCAGAGACCGCGCGCAATAATCTGCTCGGGGATAGCGTCGCCCAGGTCTACGGCATCTAAATATCCGGCGCTACCCGGTTAGGCTGTCGCGCCGCTGAGAACAACGCGTCCGTATCCACAGTGTCGGCTAGCGTAGCGGCTACGTCGTCCAGGGCCACCTCGACGCTGGCCTCGTATTGTAGGGTCGCAGTACCGGTGTCGCGGATGCGTCCGAGCCAGGCGCGCCGATACGCATCGTTCCCAAACAGCCCGTGCAGATACGTGCCCTCGATCAGCCCGTCTTGGCTGCGCGCGCCGTCCGGACCGGTTTCGAGCTGAAACATTGGCCGGGTCAGGGCACGTCCGTCTGATTGGCCGGTGTGAATTTCATAGCCCGTGACGGACGCACCGCTCAGGATGCAGCGTCCGCGTGCCGGACGAACGGTTTTTTCACCAGCCATGGTTGTCTCAAGCTCAAGCAGGCCGAGCCCTGGACGCGACCCGATCGGACCGTCCGTACCCGATGGGTCGTGAACATGATGGCCCAACATCTGAAAGCCGCCGCACACGCCCAATACGCGGCCGCCGACTCTGGTGTGCGCTATCACGTCGTGGTCCCAGCCCTGGGCACGCAGGAAGTCCAGATCGCCGTTGGTCGATTTGGTGCCGAAGAGGATCACGACGTCCACGTCACGCGGAATCGGACGACCGGACGGCACAAAGGTAAAATCCACGTCCGGTTCAAACCGGAGCGGGTCGGCGTCGTCGAAATTCGCCAGGCGGGACAGCAGGGGTGCCGCAATCCGAATGCAATCGGTGCGCTCGCTATGCCCGAGTGAGAGCGACACCGCGTCTTCCGCGGGCAGGCGCGTCGCGGCCGGCATCCATGGGACCACACCAAAGCACGGCCAACCCGTGCGTTGCTCGATCACCGCGACCCCTTCCGTAAACAGGGCTGGATCGCCCCGAAACTTGTTGACCAGAAAGCCCGCAATCAGTGCATTGTCCTCGGGGTCCAGCACACTCTGGGTGCCGACCAGGGCGGCAATGACGCCCCCACGGTCAATATCGCCAACGAGGCAGACGGGCACCCCTGCGGCGAGCGCAAACCCCATATTCGCAATATCGCCGGTCCGCAGGTTGACCTCGGCCGGACTGCCGGCCCCTTCGACGAGAACAAGGTCGTGAGCAGCGACGAGACGCTGAAAACTCTGCATGACGGCGGTCATCAGACGGGCACGCCCGGTGGTATAGTCTGCGGCGTTCAGCAGGCCGACCGGTTTGCCGTGGACGACGATCTGCGCTCCACGGTCGGTCTGTGGCTTCAAAAGCACGGGGTTGAAATCCGGGTGCGGTTCGAGCCCGGCGGCGCGCGCCTGTACGGCCTGAGCACGGCCAATCTCCCCGCCCGCTGCGCACGCGGCCGCGTTGTTCGACATGTTCTGGGGTTTGAACGGTGCGACCCGCCAGCCCTGTTGCTTGGCTATCCGACACAAGCCGGCGACGATAACCGACTTCCCAACGTCGGAACCTGTTCCCTGGATCATGAGGACCCGCGCGCTCATGGTGGTTCCGTCTGACGAGCTAAGCGGATAGATGGGCCAGGGCGGCCTGCGCGACCGGGGTAAACGCTTCGCTGACGGTCTCGACGAGCTGGGCTAGCGGTACCCAACATCGGCGTCGGTCGGTTTCGTACTCGCCCACCTCGCCCGTCACCTGGGCGGCAAAAAACGAAAAACGGCGAGGGCCATTTTTGGACGCGAGGTCGAGGGCTTTCAGCAGCGGCCCGGTCCGCACCGTATAGCCGCTCTCCTCCATACATTCGCGGGCCGCGGCTTGCTCCAGCGTCTCGCCCGGATCAACCGTTCCGACCGGAAAGATCCAGGCATCGCGTTGCCGCCGAGCGGTAATGATCAGGACGGCATATGTTCCGTCCGGCTCTTGCCGATAGGCAACAACACCGGCCTTTTGTCCTTCAACCGAGCCTGGGGGAGGGGAGTCTTGTAAAGCCATGGAGAGTTATGATGCCGAGGACATTCGCAGATTGCAAGGTAATACCCTATGATGATCGGACAAGGAGGAAAGCTGTGCACGGATTCGTGATTGCCGGCACGCAGAGCGGTGTTGGGAAAACCACGCTGACCCTCGGTTTGCTGGCCGCCTTACGAAAACGCGGCTTGTCCGTTCAGCCTTTCAAGATAGGCCCGGACTTTATTGACCCTGGGCACCACACTGCGGTCACCGGAGTTCCGTCCAGAAATCTCGATGGCTGGATGTTGTCGCGAGCCTACAACACAGCCGTGTTCAACCGCAGTCTGCACGGCCACGATGTGGGCGTTGTGGAAGGGATGATGGGCCTGTTTGACGGCTATGACGGCAAGAGCGAAGCCGGCAGCACGGCCGAAATGGCAAAATGGCTGGGGTTGCCGATCCTGCTGGTGGTTGATGTCTCAGCCATGGCGCGCAGTGTTGCGGCCGTCATTCACGGATTTCAGTATTTCGATCCGGCGCTGAATGTCGCCGGTGTGATCTTTAACAAGATTGGTGGGTCGGGCCATCTGCGCTATCTCGAAGAGGCCGTCCGCGACGTTCCTAATATCACTGCACTCGGCGGCCTTCCATCCAACGAGGCCATCACCCTGCCCGAACGCCACTTGGGACTGGTCACCAGAGAAGAGCAGCCAGTGTCCGCCGGACAGATCGATCACTTGGCCGGAATGATAGAAGACCACCTTGACCTGTCATCTCTCCTTCGGCTTAGTACTTTTTCCCAACCCCCAGCCCCTAATCCCCCATCCCCGCCCAACAGGGCCCCGCTATCGGACTCTCCCGTTCGTTTTGGCATCGCCCGGGACGAAGCCTTCTGTTTTTACTATCCCGACAATCTGGAACTCCTGGAACAAGCAGGCGCCACCCTCGTTTTCTTCAGTCCGCTGCACGACCCGCATCTCCCCCCAAATCTACACGGCCTCTACCTTGGGGGTGGCTATCCTGAAGTCCACGCCCGGACACTAGCCGCCAACACGAGTATGCGTCAGGAGATGAAAGATTTTATCCAGGACGGGAAAACGGTCTACGCCGAATGTGGCGGGTTTATGTATCTGACCCAAGGCATCCAGGACGTGGAGGGACACGACTTTCCTATGGTTGGCGTCTATCCCACTATCGTTCGCATGCGGTCGCACCTGAGCGCGCTGGGATACGCAGAGGTGGCTATTCCGCCAACCAATGACCTGTTCCCAGCCTTGCGAGTCCGCGGTCATGAATTTCACTACTCGGAATTGGTGCCGGCCCTTGCCGTCAAGCAGACTCGGACGCTGTATCAGGTCCGCCAGCGTGCCGCGGAGGCGACCCGACCCGAAGGCTATGTGTATAAGCGCTGCCTGGCGAGTTATATTCATCTGCACTTCGGCAGTAATCCGACGTTCGCCCGGCAGCTCGTCCGTCTGGCTTCCGCATGAGCCAGAGCGACACCGCGCCTGCCATTGTTGTGCTTGACAATACAGAGGGCCTCCGATACCAACTGATCCGAACCGTGCTTGAGGTGCCCATCCAGGGTGGAAAAGGGAAGTCGGTGCGAAGCCGGCGCGGTCCCGCCACTGTGATGGGGGAGCCTGTCTCGATGATGCCACTGCCGGGGCATACCGGTGGGAAGGCCGCTGACAGGCGTTGGGGTATGAACCCCTGAACCCCTAAGCCAGGAAACCTGCCTGAAGCCATGAACCGGCCTCTCCGCGGAGGGAGAAGGGTTACAGCGTGTTACCGCTCTGGAGACGCGAGCTGCCACCCCATTTGTTCTAGTTGGGCAGTCAGGCTTCTCGCCGTTTCTCAATTACGTGTCCCACACGCCCCCTCCTCTCTGAGCGGAAGATATCCCCGAGGAGGGAAGATGGGAAAGTCCGTATCTTCTGTATTCGTTCTTGCCGTATCGCTCTTGGTCTGGGGCGGTGGTCCGTCCACGCCAGCCCAGGCGCAGTCTCCTTCGATGTCATCTACCACGGTTACTCCGGCCGACGAGACGCGCGCGGCCCAGCAACCCGTGCCGACCACTGCGCTGGACCCTATCATTGTCACAGCGTCAAAGCTTGAAGAGCCACTTTCACGGGTGTCAAACGCGGTAACGATCGTGACGCAGGAAGACATTGCACGGCGTCAGACCACCGACCTGTTTGACCAGTTGCGCGAGGTGCCGGGTTTCTCCTTCAGTCAGACCGGTAGCCGCGGTGCAACGACCTCGCTTTTTACGCGTGGAGGTGAGTCTGACCACAATATGATTTTGATCGACGGGGTGAAGGTCAACCGGGCGGGTGGCAGCTTCAAGTTCGGCAATGTAACAACCCTGGGCATAGGCCGTATTGAGGTGGTGCGTGGACCGCAGAGCGCTCTGTACGGCTCTGACGCCATGAGTACGGTCATTCAACTCCTGACCCCGCGTGGGCAGGGACCGGCACGCGGAACCCTGAGCTTCCGTGCCGGTAACCCCGATACCTTTGAGGAAAGTCTCAGCATTTCCGGCGGGACAGGGTTGTATGGCTATAATGTGGCCGTCGGGCGGGTTGACAGCGGAGGCATCTTGCCGATCAATAATGACTACGGCAGCACGACCATCGCCTCCCGTTTCGACCTTGACCCCAGCGACGCTCTGCAACTCACGACCACCCTCCGCTATATTGACAGCCGCTTTCACGTGGCTACCAGCAGCGGCGATATCCTCGACCGACAGGGAAACGGTCTGGATCCCCAGGCGACCAGTGACAACCGTCGTATCATTCTCGGACCGCGGGTCACCTATCAGCCCACCTCGTGGTGGAGGCATAACCTCCAACTGGGGATGCTGTACGAATGGTTTACCCATCGCGACCCGGAAGATGGAGGAGTCGATTGCCGAGACGACGACGCTGCGACCTGGAACGACTGTGACGGTATGGGCTCCCTCACCATCAATAGAGAGTACCGGTTGTCTGCCGACTACTCCTCCGATTTTTTTCTGCCGGTCACGCTCGGTGTTGCGCCGACCTTTACCCTTGGGGGCTATGTCGAAGACGAACACTACAACCAAAAGAATGGACCCAGTGGGAGTCGGAACGCCCAGGCGTTCTACTCTCAACTGCATTTGGCGTGGCAGGAGGCGCTGTTCGTGACATCCGGGTTCCGCTTGGACGACGCGGTCACGCATGGGACGCACGTCAGCCCACGGGTCTCGGCCGCCCTGATCCTTCCCGGTCTCGACACCAAACTGCGGGGCGGCTACAGCCAAGGCATCAAGGCGGCCAGTTTTTCCCAGAACATCGACACCGCATTTTCCCGAGGAAATTCCGACCTGGAGGCAGAGCAGTCCAAGAGTTGGGAAATCGGCATTGACCAGCCCTTCGCCCTGGGCGCGTTCGACACCCAGGTGAGCCTGACGTATTTTTCGACCGAGTACAAAAATCTGATCGCGTATACCTTCGTGCCCGCACCAGCGCCGAATTACGTGAATGTGCACCGTGCCCGGAGTCGCGGGCTTGAAATCGGGACGTCCGCCGTCTTGCCTTACGGATTCTCGGTACGGGGCTCGTATACCTATCTGGAAACTAAGGTGCTGGCGAACGCCGGAAACGACGGGTTTGGGTCCTTCAGGCAGGGCGGCCCCCTGGTTCGACGGCCTAAACACGTGGCTTCCTTCACCCTGAATTACGCCGGCGAGCGCTTGAACGCCAACTTTCATCTGTATATCAAGGGCAATGTCACCGAGCGGCGCGGCGTCCTTCACGACGGCTACGAGCGGGCGGACGTGGCGCTATCTTATCTGCTGTTCGAGGACCGCTGGGGTATCCGGGCTCTGACTCTCGAAGGGAAGGTGATGAATCTGTTTGACGCCGACTATCAGGAAGTCCTGTACTTCTCGTCCGCGGAAACGACCTTCATGACCGGCTTCCGGGCGGAGTTCTGAGTCGTGGGCCGAATGGAATTCCGACTGTAAAATGTTGTTTCCGGTCCAAAAATGCTCTCGAAAGGTCAGCGGACGAGTAGCGCCTGGGCGAGGCGTGCTTCTGCATCTGTATCGGGCGGTAGGCCGATACGCAGCCGGTTTCGGCTCCAGTCAAAGCGGCGAACGGAGATGCCGCACTTGGCCAAGCGGTGCCAGACACTACCGGCATCGTCTACCTCAACAAAGCGGAAGAGGTCTACGCCGCCCACCACACGCAGGTCGGCCGCGTTCAGAACCGCGTCCAGACGCGTGCGTGCCGTCGCCAGTCGGTGGCGGGTTTCCTGCTGCCAACCGCTATCTCGGTAGGCTTGCTCTCCTGCGGCCAGTGCCGGGCCGGATACGCTCCAGACACCCAGACACTGTCGGACTGTTTCCAGGGTGTCCCGCGGCGCAATCAGTGCCCCAAGTCGGAGTCCGGGCAGGCCAAAGAATTTACCGAACGAGCGCAAAATGATGAGACCTGCCCGCCCGCCGCCTGCTGCCAGGGACAGGTCCGGCCGAACATCGGCATAGGCTTCGTCAACGATCAGCCAGCCGCCCTTTGCGGCCAGCGCCGTCCGCGCCGCCTCAAGCCGGCCCGGATTCCAGACGCGGCCGTCCGGATTATTAGGGTTGCACAGGACGACGAGATCGGTCGAGGCGAGGACATTCAAGGGGTCCGATGTTTCTATGACCTGACATCCCGACGCTCGCCAGACCTCGGCATGGTCGGCAAAGGTCGGCCGCGTAATGGCCACTCGCGTCCCACGTCGGGGTCGGAGCAATGTCGGTAGGAGACGGATGAGTAGCTCGCTACCCGGAATGGGTAGGATACACTCCGCTGGCGCTCCAAATGTCTCCGCCATTACGTCCCTGCAGGCTGCCATTGCGGTGGCGGTCGGCAAACGCTGGAGGGTCTCCGGCTGCGGGCTGTCCAGCGGATACGGCCAGGGGTTGATTCCGGTGGACAGATCGATCCAGGGTTCCGGTGCCTGGGGGAAACGGGCACGCATGAGGTCAAGCGCCCCTCCGTGGCCACACGCGTCCATTCTCATGGCTGGGCTCCCCCGACCGCCAGGACGAGCAGTACCAGTGCAGCCAGCAGCATGGTCCGCACGTAGAGATACAGCCCGCGCCGCGCGTCGTCCGGTCCGGGGTCTGGTGCGGTCGCATTCAGCCAAGGGTCAGCCGTCTTCGCACCCGCATACACGCGTGGGCCGCCCAGCCGAATGCCGAGCGCCCCGGCCATGGCGCTCTCTGGCCAGCCCGCATTGGGCGAGCGGTGATTCCGGGCGTCGCGGAGCATGACGCGAACGGCGGCGGGTCTGAAACTCGCCAGCGCAATGAGGCCGCCCGTGAGGCGAGCCGGAATGAGGTTGGCCGCATCATCGAGCCGGGCGGCAAGGCCGCCGAACGCCCATAGATGATCGGTTCGGTAGCCGAGCATGGAATCTAGCGTATTGATGGCCTTATAGGCTGTCAGCCCTGGCAAGCCGAGCAGGCTGCCCCAGAAGAGGGGGGCGATGACGCCGTCGGAAGCGTTCTCGGCAAGACTCTCCAGGTTCGCTCGCGCAACACCAGTGGTATCGAGTTCGGTGGGGTCGCGGCTGACAATATGGCCGACAGCCCGCCGTGCCTCTTCCAGGTCGCCGTGTTCCAGATGCTGGGTGACACGCAGGACGTGACAATACAGACTACGGCTGGCCAGGAGGCTGGAAGCCGTTGCCACTTCCACCACGAAACCGCCCGGCGTTTCTGGCAGGAGGGCAACGAGCAGGTAAGCGACCAGCGTGGCTGTGGCAACGACGACGAGCGTCGTCAGTATCCCGAGCGCGCGACGCACGGTGAGGGTGAAATGGTCCCGATTCAATGTTGCTTCGAGCGTAGAAATCAGGCTACCGACCCAGACCACCGGGTGACGGATACGGCGGTAGAGCCAGTCGGGCCAGCCACAGACGGCTTCAACCAGGAATGCACCCAACATGAGCATGGCCGACACGCTCAGGCCACCCCTTCGACCTGTACGCTCCACTCGGCACCCTGGCGCTCAACCTGTGCGTGCATACCGTAGACTGTCCGTATCCGGTCCGCGGTCAGGGTCTCTTCGGGCGAACCGTCCGCAAGGATTGCCCCGCCTTTCATCCAAATGAGCCGGTCGGCAAAGCGGACGGCCAGCCCCACGTCGTGCAGGACGACCAATACGCCGCCGCCTGCGTCCACAAAACGTCGTAAGAGGTCCATGACCTGGAACTGGTGACGCAGGTCCAAGGCTGCGGTCGGCTCGTCGGCAATCAGGAGCGGCGCCTCGGCGGCAAAGGCTCGGGCACAATGAACACGGGCGAGTTCTCCGCCAGATAAGGTATCGGTTCGGCGGTGGGCGAGGTCGACAAGATCGCATGCAGCCATTGCGCGATCAACCGCCTCGGCATCCCTGGCGCGTAACCGTCCGAGTGCTGCGCCGTAGGCGAAGCGTCCGAGCGCGACCACGTCACGCACGGTATTGGGCCAAGCCAGCGGACGCACTTGCGGGAGATATCCTACGCGACGGGCCCGTTCCATGGACGAGAGTCGTGCCGTGGCCGCGCCGTCCAGCGTCGCCGACCCCGCGGAAAGCCGCCCGAGACCCAGTGCGGCGCGTAGCAAGGTAGTCTTGCCCGCACCATTGGGCCCGAGCAGGGCGACCAGCTCGCCGGACCATAGGGTAAAGGAGGCCGCCTCCACAAGTGTCGCCCGGCCGACCCTGACCGTCACGTTTTTTGTGCAGAGTTCAGTCACGGACCGCTCTCCGTTGCAGAGTGATCCAGATAAAGACGGGCGCACCGATGAAAGCGGCGACCACGCCCAGCTTCAACTCCGAACTGGTCGGTGACAGGCGGACCGCGATGTCGGCAAGGACGAGGACGACCCCGGCAAGCAGCGCCGACGGCAGCAGGCTGCGCGCCGGGTCGTGACCGACGCGCGGGCGCACAATATGTGGCGCGATGATGCCGACAAAGCCAATAGCGCCGGCGATCGCGACTGCCGCGCCGGTGGCCAGCCCGGTACCCAGCACCACCGCGAGGCGCTGACGACGGAGATTGAGACCCACGCCGACGGCGGCTTCCTCCCCTAGGGTGAGAGCCGACAACCCTCGGCGGGTCGCGAAGAGTATGGCCAGGCCGATAGCCATGAACGGAGCAGCGAGGACCAAGTCGTCGACGCTCCGGTTGGCGACGGAGCCCAGCATCCAGTTCACCATATCCGCCAGTGAGAACGGGTTAGGGGCAAGATTCATCAGCAACGACATGGCCGCACCCGCAAAGCTCGACAGGCCGACGCCGACCAGGATGAGCGTCACTACCGATGAGGTGTGGACCGCGATCAGGGCGATGAGGGCCGACGCTGCAGACGCACCCGTGATGGCGGCTACCGGTACGGTATACCCCCAGGCATCCACAAAGCCGTAGTACAGTACAAACGTTGCTCCCAGAGACGCTGACGCCGATACGCCCAAGACCCCGGGCTCCGCGAGCGGGTTACGGAGCAGACCCTGCATAGCCGCGCCACTTGCCCCAAGCGCGACGCCCACGACGAACGCAGCCAGCGCGCGCGGCAAGCGAATCTGCCAGACAACCAGACTGTCACCAACTGGCGCCTGACCCAGGAACGCCGCCAGTACGCGGGGCGCGCCCATGGGGGTTGTGCCGAGAAAACAGGCGACCACCAACACCACGACAGCCGTCGTGACCAGGGCTAGATTGAGTCCACTCGCGGTCACTGCGCGGTCTCTCCGCTGCCTGTCGTCGCCAGCGCCTCAATGGCGTCGAGCAGGAACCATCCGCCGCAGGCGACCCAGGCTCCATGAAGCGATACGACGGGTCGCTCGCGGAGCTGTCGGCGGGCGATGGGATGACGGGCTGCACTCCAACTGTCATAGTGATTCGTGGCCCCCCAGAAGACGGCCGCTACGAGGTCGGGCTGTTCACGGGCTAAGCGCTCAAGCGGCAGGGATCGCCAGCCGGGCTCCTGCTCGAAGTTGGCCAGGCCCGCGGCGCTCAGCATCTCGTGGACCAGCGTGCCGGGTCCGCTCGTCACGCCAGCCGGCGTCGTATACAGTGCCGCCGGCGCGTCCGGTAGGGCGCGCAGGGCTGCCAGCCGTGCGTCCATCTCGGCGATCACTGCTGCGCCGCGGGCCTGCTGACCGAGCCCTTCTGCCACTGCTGCAATCGTGTTTCTGACACCGTCGAGGTCGTGGGCGGAGTCGATTTGCAGCACAGGTGTGCCTATACGTTCGACAAACGCGGTGACATTCGGCCCTCCGCCGTAGGAGCGGACCACCAAGTCGGGCTGAAGGACGAGAACGTCTTCGGCCTGGGGGCGAATCTGTCTGAGCCCCTTGGCGTAGCCACGCATATAGGAAAAGGTTTTCTCGGCGTCGGGCGAGACCGCCAGGATATGCTCACGCGGTGCTAGCTTGAGCACATACTGATCGGCGCAATAGTCAAGGCTGATGATGCGTTTCGGCTGGTCCAGGCGTTGCGGCTGCTCGGCAGGACTGCATGCGGCCAGCCCGACGAGCCCGACGAGAACGGCAAGCCGGGGTACCGCCTCAGAAATCAATCCCATGCTGGGCTTTGATACCGGTTTTGAAAGGATGCTTCACCTCGCGCATCTCGCTGACGAGGTCGGCATAGTCCTGAAGCTCCGGTTTGGCGTCGCGCCCTGTCAGAATGACACTCGTCCGGGTCGAGCGGGCTTTGAGGCCGGCAAGCACGGTCTCGACGGACAGATAGTCGTAGCGGAGCGCAATGTTGATTTCGTCCAGCACGACCAGATCATAGTCACCGCTTTCCAGCAGCGCCCGCGCCTTGGCAAAGGCAGCCTCGGCGGCGGCTGTGTCTTGGTCGCGGTCCTGTGTGTTCCAGGTGAAGCCATCGCCCATGCAGTGCCAGACAAGTTGATCGGGAAATCCAGCGAAGAATTTCCGTTCGCCGGTCATCCATTTGCCTTTGATGAACTGGACGACGCCGACCCGCTGGCCCCAGCCGAGCGCCCGGGCAATCACGCCAAAGGCGGAACTCGACTTGCCTTTGCCGTTGCCGGTGTAGACCAGCACCAGACCTTGCCCCGGATGGCGGGCCGCGCTCACCTTACGGCGCTGCTCGGCCTGCAGGACCTTCATCTTTTCCTTATGCGTGGCGGCAGTATCCATGGGCTTTGAATGTAGGCCCCATACATACAAACCAGCCTGCCGAAGTCAAGGGTGGCAGCCTCACCTCGTGTCTGGTTCCGCCCCTCCCGTGACTGGTCGCTGCTCCCGCTCCGTGCTAGGGTCCCGAAGCGTCGCCATCGCGCCGCTGTATACGAATGATCTCGTCTCGAAAAGACGGAGGCCACTGAAGGAAGACTGTTCATGTTCAATGTTCGGCCCGTCTCCCACGCACGGGATGCCGCGGTCCAGCACGCCATCGACACCAAAACCAAGCCGCACGGCGCGTTGGGAGTCATCGAGACCCTGGCCGCGCAGATTGCCCGCATCCAGGATACGCTCACGCCGCGCCTGGACCGCTGTCGCCTGATCATTTTTGCGGGCGACCACGGGATAGCGGCTGAGGGGGTGTCTGCTTATCCACAAGAGGTGACGCGGCAGATGCTCAGCAATTTTCTCGCGGGTGGCGCTGCGGCAAATGTCTTTGCACGCGTGAACGGTGTAGACCTACACGTCGTTGATGCCGGCGTCGCTGGCGCAACGTTCCAGGCCCCTGGACTCACCTCGCGGCGAATTGCTGCCGGAACCCGAAACAGCGCCGTGGAGGCTGCTATGACGCTGGAACAGTTTGAGGCCGCGCTTGGCAGCGGCCGTGAGATTGGTACGGACATCAGCGCGGAGGCGGCGGCATTCGGTGAAATGGGGATAGCCAACACCTCGTCTGCTAGCCTGATCGTCCACAAGCTTACCGGCATCGGGCTCGACGCGCTGGTCGGCGGCGGCACCGGGCTTGACGCCGCCGGGCTGGCGCGTAAGCGGGCGGTCCTCGCGCGGGCCGCAGCACGTACACCGGTCCGGCTCGATGCGCGTGGGGCGCTCCGCGAGTACGGAGGATTTGAGGTGGTAATGATGGTCGGGGCGCTGATCGGCGCGGCCCAGGCCGGAACGGTCGTGCTTGTAGATGGGTTTATCTCGAGCGCCGCAGCGCTCGCTGCGGTCGAGCTTGCCCCGCCGCTGCGAGAGTATCTCATCTTCGCTCACCGCTCCGCCGAACCAGGCCACCGCGTGGTGCTTGAGGCCCTGGCCGCCCGTCCGGTACTTGACCTGGAAATGCGTCTGGGTGAAGGCACTGGCGCGCTGCTGGTCTGGCCGATTCTCAAATCCGCTGCGGCGATGCTATCGGACATGGCAACTTTCGAGACTGCCGGAGTTAGCGGAGCAGGAGAATGAACGCGGCCCGTCGGGAACTCGACGCATTACTGCTCGCCGTTCAGTTCCTGACCCGTTGGCCGGTGCGGGTGTCGGGCGTCTTCTCTGAGGAGAGACTGTCTGCCATGGTCCGTTATTACCCGCTCGTCGGCGCCTTGATCGGTGCGTTTGCTGGAGGCGTATTTTGGCTCGCCCATTTGGTTTTTCCGATGAGTCTGGCAGTTGTCCTCTCCACCGCAGCCTCGTTGATCGCGACCGGTGCCCTGCACGAGGATGGATTCGCGGATGTCTGCGATGGGCTCGGCGGCACAGATCGGGAGAAAACGCTCGCCATCATGCGCGATAGTCGGCTCGGAACCTATGGTGTGGCCGGTCTCGGACTGATGCTTGCGACGAAAATCTTGGCCCTGGTCGCGCTGCCGTCGCATATTGTCCCGTGGTTGCTGGTCGCCGCGCACGCCGCCAGCCGGTCGTCCTCCGTGCTTGCGATCGCGACGAGTCATTACGTACGAGCCGTCGGTGTGGCCACACCGGTCGCCGAGACGCTACGTCTCGGTGGCCTCCTATTCGCCCTGGCAACTGGTATGGCCGCGGTGTGTGGATTGGGGGTGGCGTACGCGCAGGCCATTATTCCCGTCGGTCTGATAGGGCTTGCCGCCGGGCATCTTGCCATGCGCGGCATGTATGAGCGTAGGCTGGGCGGATACACCGGAGACTGTCTCGGTGGCGTACAGCAAATGAGCGAGCTGGGGATGTATCTCGGAGTCGTTGGGGCGCTGGCGTCGCTGTGACGGTTGTGCGCATGAGGCTTAGGGCGGTTCCTTGAGGAGAACCGGCAAGCCCGCAGCTACGAAGTAGACGCGCTCCGCCAACCGGGCGACGGCCTGATTGAGCCGGCCGGCGTGGTCACGGAAGGCGCGCGCCGCGGCGTTGTCCGGCACGATACCTAGGCCGACCTCATTGGCGACCAATACTATTGGCCCGGATACCTTGGCGAGCGTGTCGAGCAGCGCGTCTTGGGCAGCGTCGATCCTTCGTCCGTGATGCATGAGGTTGCCGAGCCAGACTGTTAGACAATCGACCAGCAGACAGACCTTGGGCGCGCTCTCCTGCCGAATGGCAGCCGCGAGATCAAGCGGTGCTTCTACCGTGCGCCAACCAGCCCCGCGCTGGCGGCGGTGCGCCTCGATCCGGCATACCATCTCGTCGTCGACACGTTCGGCGGTGGCGATGTAGACCCGTTGGCTATGATAGCGTACCAGGGTCTCGGCGAATGTACTCTTGCCCGAGCGCGCACCGCCGAGTACCAGGGTCATGCTAGAATAAGGCTCGATCATACTCATGGGCGTGTCGAATTACGTACCGGGACTCTCATCGCTAAAAACATGCCGCGACGAGTCCGAGAGGCATCCCTTATTTCCTGGCTATCGGATTCGGGATGGCGGTAAAAGGGGAGTCGGGTATATCTGAGACATGGGTCAGAGCTTTGCCGTTGGGACAAAATCATGAGGGCACCAGGCCGGTGTCAGTGAGGGGGATACATGGAGACTCTGCTGGACCCGCTGCCGTCTGACAAACTCGCCCATCCGCCCAAACCGCCCCCGCAACTGCTCCGGAAGCTCGCATTTCTCGTGGGTCGCTTTCACGGCGATGGGAGCTATGCGAAAGGTGGGCGGCGATTTCACAAGCAGATGGTCGGAGCGTGGGAGGCGGGTGGTCAATTTCTGTCCCTACGTATGCGTGTGGTCTACCCGCTGAAGGATGGGCGCTTGGACGTGCATGACGCTTGTGTGATGCTTGGCTGTCATGCCGCCAGCCAGCAGTTTGAAGCCCGTGCCTACACCGATGGGGGAAGGCTGGTTGACTACCAACTGACCTACGACGGACAGAGTCTCTCTTTTCCGGACCGCCCACCCGGCCATCAGCCTAAAGCGAAACGCGCACGCAAGATTCTGAGCCCGCACGAAAGCGGCTTTGCCGAGCGGCTCGAGGTCGATTTTGGAACGGGGGCGTTTGAGTCGTATTCTCTCATTATGATGCAGAGGCAAGGCTAGCGCTGTTCAGTATTGAGGGCCTGCTGTGGGGCCTCGGGGGTCTTGCCCGTCTTGGCAAGACTGGTAATTGATAGGAGGAAATGCGACGACTCTTTCAGCCTTTGTCCATAGGGCATGGAATAGAGTCTGGAGTATCTGTCGAAAAGGGGAAGGAATGTCACATCGCCGTTTCACGTCTGTCGTTTACAGTGTCCTTGTTCTGACCGTGTGTGCCGCCGGCTGCGCGCCCGCACCGGCGGACGACCCACGGGCTCAATTGAAGGCCTGGAACGTGAAATATAGTGAAAAGTCGTTTCGGAGTCGGGCACAGATGGGCGATCTGAAGTCGGTCCAGCTTATGCTCGAAGCCGGTATGGACCCGAATGTTGCGGGGGCGCATGGAGAAACCGCCCTCCGCTATGCCGCGTCCGCTGGCAAGACCGACGTTGTTAATGCATTGCTCGAAGCCGGTGCGGATGTCAATGTTGAAGATAAGGACGGTTTTACGCCGCTACGCTATGCGGTATACAACGGCCATAGAGATATCGTTGAGGCCCTCTTGGCCAAAGGGGCCGATGTACAGGGCGGAAGTGGAGATGGCTGGACGCCTGAAGCAGTCGCGATGGGCAGAGGCTATCCCGAGATTGTCCGGCTCCTCAAAGATGCCCAGCCGCAAGGGTAATACCTGAATAAGTCAGTGGGGAGAGCCTCCGGTCGAGGTTTCGCCCCGCTATCCCTCCCACCTCCTTCTCCCTTGCGGGAAAGAGTTTCCCGTATGGACCCCGCCCAGCACGAACAACGAATTCAAACCATCTGCCTGCTCATTATCAGCACAGTGGCGGTAGCGGCCGCTCTGTACTGGCTGCGACCCGTTCTGGTTCCTTTTGTCCTGGCCGTGTTTATTGCCTATGGGCTGCTGCCGCTGGTTGAATTCCAGGTCCGTCACCTCCGCCTGCCGCAGTTCGTCGCCGTGGCTTCGACCCTGGTTGTCGGCGTGCTGATTCTCGGCAGCCTGGGCCTGCTCATCTCAACCTCCGTGAGTCAATTACAGGCGAATGCCGCCGCCTATCAGCAGCAGATTGAGCTGCTCGGTGCAAAAGTGTTGGCTCTCCTTCCAGCCGGTACGTTCCGCGCGGAAGGAAGCCCGTTCGCCCAACTGCCCCTCGGCAACATCAGCGGTATGCTGCTGCATACGACGAACGCCATAGTCGGCCTGCTCTCGCAGGGCTTGCTGGTGTTGATTTTTGTCCTGTATTTGCTGCTTGGCGGCGCGCGGCACAACGGGCAATCCGGTGGTGTCTGGGCGGAGGTTGAGAAGCAGGTCGAACACTATATCGTGACCAAGGCTCTGATCTCACTGGCCACGGGGGTCCTGGTTGGCCTCACCCTGGCCGTCCTCGGCGTCGATCTGGCGCTGGTCTTTGGCCTGCTCGCCTTCCTGCTCAATTTCATTCCCAGCGTCGGGTCGATCATCGCGACCTTGCTTCCCGTACCTGTTGTTGTCGTCAGCCCGGATATCTCGACTACGACCGCAACCCTGGCCATCCTGCTGCCGGGCCTGATCCAGATCATTATCGGCAATATCATTGAACCCAAGGTCATGGGGGAAGCCCTTGACCTGCACCCGATCGTCATCCTCATGACCCTGATCGTGTGGGGCATGCTGTGGGGCGTGGTCGGCATGCTGCTGGCCACCCCAATGACCGCCATTCTGAAGATTCTGTTCGAGCGGCTCGAACCTATGGTCCCGGTTGCCCAGGTTCTGGCCGGACGACTCGATGCGTTCCGCTCGTGAGTATGGTCTGCACACGACCGCCGCGCTGTGCTCCTTGTGCGAGATCGGCTATGGGAAGAGGGGGAAGGGGCGGCCCGCTAGAGGTAGCCCGCCGGCTGCTCGGCATAGCGACCCCAGGCGTACGGTAGTCCAAAGCCCCAACGAAACCAGAGTGGGATAAGAGAATGTCCGCCGACACGGACTGCCGCGTAATAGACCCAGCCTAAAACGGGCCAGCCTTCCGCCAGCAGGCAGTCTCGAAAAACCGTATCTACCCGCGCGCGCTCCTCGGCACTGCCGCCGTAATAATAGGCTCTATCGTGCTGAATACAGCACGCTAAGGAGATATCGGGGGCCAGTGAGCAGCCTTCGCTCATCGAATCATCCCAGGCCGGAATGCGCGTCGCCTGAACGGGGTACGCAGGCAGGACCACAAAAAAGAAGAAGACAAGAAAGAAGCGCGCGCGTTGCATGGCTTCATTCTGTATCGCGGCAGTGATCGGACGCATAGCCCGGCCCGGACTCCAGGGTTGACGGCTAGCCACGGGCGGGGAACCTCGCCCCTCCGTCAGCGCTCAGGTAGCTGAACACCCCCACACGCGATAAAACTCAGGGGCAATGAAAGTTGAGCTCGATTCAAGATCTCTCCAACGCCTCCAAACAACAGCCCTAGATTCGCCTACTATGGTCGAGCTGAGGGGGGGGAGCGAGACCGCCCTTGCCATGCGCGTGGAGGAAGTCTTCTCATACCGCCGGCCTCTCCAGCCGTTTGTATTAAATTGTATTGGCTATCAGGCGACGGGCGGGGTCTGGATCGTGACATTGGCCTTTCAGCTCGGCACGGAATCTGAGCGGCCCGTTGCTGGCCTTATATACCTCAATCCTCTACGCAATGAGGATGCTGTTTTCCTGCACCATCTCGCTCTCCAGGAGCGTGTTGTTTTTGTTTTTCTGAACCCAGCGCTGAGCAGTGGAGTGAGCCAGGAGCGAGTGTGGTCGCTGGAAGAGCGGTATCGTGTCCGCCTGCTACTGAGCCAGACGGAGCGCGCGGTCTCTCAGCAGACAGAAAATACGCCGGAGTTTGAACGGGCCACGGCCGAGTTTGATGCACGGTTTTCCTTATCTGACCTGCTGGCCAACCGGACGCCAATAGGCAGGACGGCGCCGTCCTTTTTTCTCGGCGCTATCCCCGGAGTCGTCTTGGAATAGCGGTCGGGAAGGGTTGCCGTATGCACAAGGACAACGGACGCTATTGCTACAGCCCCAGCGACCTGAACGAATTTATTGCCTCGCCGTTTGCGACGTGGATGTCGCGTTACGTCCTGGACTCGCCCGGTCTGGCTCAACCTGACCCCGAACCACTCGCCCTGACCACGCTCGCCGAACGGGGACGGCAACATCAACAAGCGTGCCTGACCCAACTCCGACAAGAGGGCCGTAAGATTCATACGTTGCCTGCGAATGCAGACCGCGTTGAGGTGACCATCACGGCAATGCAGGCCGGCCACGAGATCATTCATCAAGGCTGGCTACAAGACCGTGCGGTCCACGACATCCGGCCCGAGTATTTTCTCGGTCGGCCTGACTTTCTGGTGCGGATAGTGGGGATGTCCGCTCTGGGCAACTATCGCTACGAGGCGTGGGATGCCACGCTGGCCACGCAGCCGAGTCCGACGCAGATTATTCAACTCTGCTGCTCCGCCGACCTGCTCCAGACCGCTCAGGGGCAGCGGCCGGATTCGATGCTACTGTGGCTCGGCTCCGGTGAACGCCGCCGCTTTCGGACCGCCGACTTCATCTACTACTACCTCGTACTGAAACAGGCCTTTGTGGCCTCCATGCAGCACTTTGATCCGACTACTCAACCCAATCCGGAGCTTGGTGGAGACTACGGGCGCTGGACTGCCCAGGCGACCCGGATACTTGAGAGCACCGACCATCTGAGCCGGGTGGCCAATATCAGTGTGAGCCAGATTCAGAAACTTAACGCCGTCGACATCACCACGCTCACGTCCCTGGCAGAGTCCACGCTGACGCATGTCCCAAGAATTGATGACATAGCGTTTGCCCGGCTCAAGGGGCAGGCGCAACTGCAAGCTGCCTCAGTCGGAGCTGACCAGCCTGCCTATCGGATTCTGACACCTGACCCACCGACACGGCGGCGTGGCTTAGCCATGCTACCGCCGGCCTCACCTGGCGACGTGTTTTTTGACATGGAAGGATATCCACTGGTGAAAGGCGGACTGGAGTACCTCTTTGGTGCGCTGACGCTCGACGACGGTCACATAGTGTTCCACGACTGGTGGGCGCATACCGTGGATCAGGAACGGCGGGCATTTTGTGATTTCATCGATTGGGTCTACGCCCGCTGGCAGGCCGACCCTACGCTGCATGTTTATCACTACGCCAATTACGAAGTGGCCGCGTTGCGGCGGCTGATGGGTCGGCACGGTAGTCGAGAAACCGAGGTTGACACGCTCCTGCGTCACGAGGTCTTTGTCGACCTGTATGCCGTTGTTCGGCACGGCGTGCGGGTCGGCGAGCCGCACTATTCGATCAAAAATCTTGAGCGTTTGTACCGGCCCGCGCGGGCCGGAGAGGTGACCAGTGCGGTTGACTCCATCGCGGTCTACGAACGCTGGCTGGCGAGTGGTGAGGCCCAAGACTGGAAAGCCTCTCCGCTGCTCCGGGCGATTCGCGTCTACAACCAAGACGACTGTGAATCAACTTGGCAGTTGACCTGTTGGCTCCGCGAGCGTCAGCAGGAGGCCGGGATTGCCTGGATACCGAAACAGGACACGCCCCTGGAAGTGCCGGAAGAGCCAGACTCCCTTGCTGACCCCGCCTCTCCCCAAGCCCTCGCCCAGACTCTGCTAGCGGAAATCCCATCCGCCCCGCAGCGACACACACAGGGCGCGCGTTGGCAGACGCAAGAGCTGCTGGGACAGATAGTTGAATTCCACCGTCGGGAGGCGAAACCGGTGTGGTGGGCGATGTTTGACCGTCATGACATGACGGAAGAAGAGTTGGTGCAGGATATGAACTGCCTGGGTGGCTTAACGCGCCTCTCTCAGCCACCGGAACCCATCAAACGCTCCCACGGCTTTTGGTATGGCTTTGATCCCGGACAGGAGACCAAGCTGGATGTTGGCGCTCAGTGTTACTTTGCCCACGATCTTGAGGTGAAAATACCCATTCATGCCGTGGACCAGGAGCGGGGACGTATTTGTCTCAAATTCAGTTCAGGACGGTTGAAGCAGTTTCCGAATGGCCTACCGCCGGACTCGCTCTCGCTGATTCCGGATGAATACGTCTCCGCCCAGGTGATTGAAAACGCTGTCTGGAATGTCGCCCAAACCTGGCAGGAAGAAAACCGACTCCCAGCCGCGCTGCACGACTTTCTTCTACGGCGGCCCCCGCGGGTTGGGTCCTTTGAGTCAGTTGAGTCGATTTGGGCCGACCTTACAGACCCCACAGACCTCTCTCACGCCGTTCTCCGGCTGGTCGAGTCGCTCGACCACTCAACCTTGTGCCTGCAAGGCCCGCCGGGCAGCGGCAAGACCACGCTGGGCGCCCGGCTGATTCTGGCCCTGCTGGACCGAGGCAAGCGCGTGGGTATTACCGCCAACAGCCATGCCGCCATTCTCAACCTCATGCGCAAATGCAAGGAACTGCGGCAGGGGCAACTGGAATGCCTCAAAATAGGCGGGCCAGCTGAGGAGCGGTTTTTTGGGCTATGCCCCGAGGCGACCCATGTCCCGCGTGTGCGGGATGCGATTCCACGCCTGGAGCAGTTTCAGCTGCTTGGAGGAACGGCTTGGGCGTTGAGCGACCCTGGGCTGCGGGGCAAACTTGACTATCTCTTTGTGGACGAGGCCGGCCAGGTGTCGGTGGCCAATCTTGTTGGCATGGCCGCGGCCACGGATAATATCGTCCTGTGTGGCGATCAGATGCAGTTGGGCCAGCCGGTCCAGGGCGCTCATCCTGGAGAGAGTGGGCTGTCCATTCTCGAATACCTGCTTCAGGGGAAGGCGACCATCCCGCCCGATATGGGTGTGTTCTTAGCGATGACATGGCGGCTGCATCCCGACATCTGTCATTTTTTATCTGACGCGGTGTACGAAGGTCGCCTCCACTCCGCGCCTCAAACGGTCCAGCGGCGCGTATGCCTCCCCCAAACGGGGGGCCGAATCATTACTCAGGAAGCCGGCTTGGTTTTCGTCCCCGTACCACACGAAGGCAATACGCAGGCGAGTGACGAGGAGGTACAGGCGGTACGCGAGGTAGTTGGCGAGCTGCTTGGCCGGGACATCACGGATACGACCGGACAGCGGCTGCGTCCGTTGCATTTGTCCGACATCCTGTGTGTTGCCCCGTACAATCTGCAGGTGCGCAAACTCCAGGCCGCTTTGGGGCCGGATGCCAGGGTTGGTACGGTCGATAAATTTCAGGGTCAGGAAGCGCCGGTCGTCGTTCTGTCCATGTGCGCCAGTCAGGGTGATACGTCTCCGCGCGGGATCGACTTTCTGTTTCACAAGAATCGCCTCAACGTTGCACTCTCACGCGCCCAGAGTCTGGCCATCGTGGTGGCCTGCCCGGCCCTGGCCCGGACCCGCTGTCAGTCCCTAGCCCACATGGAACAGGTGAATCTGTTTTGTCGTATGATGGAGGAGGGAAAACAGTAACCGCAAAACGGAGAAGACCCTGTTCTCTCCGCGTTAGTCATCGGGGTCGCTCAGCGGCTTCTCCCAGGCCATTTTGGCTAAGTACAAAAACACCCCGCCAATGCCCAACAAGACTAGGCCCTTGAGGTCACTCTGCCGCAGATAATCAACACTCTGCAGAAAGCACAGAAAACTGCCGACCACGAGTCCGATGGCTGTCCCCTTCATGGCGTCCCTCCTTCCAGTCCATACCTGTCCTCCTCTCATACGAAAGGAGACGACGTCAAGCCGGGGTCAATTCCAGGTCAGGGGTGCGACCTGCTGAGTCGCGTTCTCAGAGACCATGCCTACGCATTTGACACCGCCCGGCACGCCAACCGAATATCTTCCAGGCACATCTCCAGGCGATCCTGGTGAGTCCGAAAACATAAGGCACAGATCCGGGCGGCAAACCGACCGTCCAGCATCGTGCCGGTCAGCAGGACCCGTTTACGGGCATTGATGGCTTGAAGCCAGGTATGATTCAGTGCGTTGAGAGCGGGCGTATCCAAGCCGGGTCGGTTCAGCCGAAAGGCGACAATGGATAATTGCGGCTCGGCAACAATCTCAATCTCCGGGATTTTTCTGAGTTCGGCGGTGGCCCATGCGGCCAAATCGAGTTTTTCCTCCAGGGCCTGCCGAAAGGGCTGAACGCCGTGCATCTTGAGAGGTAGCCAGACGCGCAGCCCACGAAAGTCGCGCGAGAGTTCGGGTGAGATCTGGCAAAAATCCACACAGTCGGGATCGTCCTGCATGGTCGGTAGATAGGCGGCTGCCTCACCTTGATGAGCCCGCTTGAGCGCGTCGCGCTCCCGTACCAGGAGAGACCCGGTGCCAAAGGGCAGGAAGAGGCCCTTATGCGGGTCCAGGGTAATCGAATCAGCCCGCTCAATCCCGCCTAATCGAGCCCGACCACGCCGGGTCAGCATAAAGAAACCGCCGTAGGCCGCGTCAACATGCAGCCAGAGCCCGTGTTGGTGGGCAATATCGGCCAGGGCAGTGAGATCATCTACTGCACCCGTATTGGTCGTGCCCGCATTTCCGAGAATGAGAAATGGTGTGAGACCCGCCTGCCGGTCTGCGGCAATGTGGTGTTGTAAGGCGTCAAGTCGGATGCGGAAGTGCTCATCAGTTGGAATCTCCCGAACGTTGTGAGCGGGAAATCCGGCCAGCAAGGCCGCCTTCTGAACTGAATGGTGGGTCTGACTTGAGGTGTAGAGCGTACCGGCCAGAAAATCCTCGGGCAGGCGCTCACGGCGGGCGGTAAAAATGGCCGAGAAATTCGCCAGCGAGCCCCCGGTAGTCAGAAATCCGCCGGCAGAGGGTGGATAGCCGATAATATCGCAGAACCAGCGCACCACATTGGCTTCAAGCTGGGCCAGGCCGGGGGACGCGGCCCAGACGCCAACATACCGATTCACCGCGTCACTGATCAGGTCAGCCACCGCGGCATGAAAAATACCGCCACCGGGCACGTAGGCCAGATAGCCCGGTCCGGCACAGTTGAAACTGCGAGGAATGGCGGTCTGGAACAGAGTCTGCAAAAGCTTGGAGTATGCCTGCCCCCGCTCGGGCAGAGGCTCTCGCAGACTGCGGGCGAGTTCGGCTCCGCCTTCGGTATTGGCGGCCGGCTGGTCCGGTAAGGATTCAATATGGGCAATAATATACTGCATCGCCTGGTCAACCAGACGATGCATCTCGTCAGCCGAGGGCTCAAGCGGGAGAGACTCCGCTCCGCTGTCGCTAGGCATCGGCCTGTGTCTCGCCTTGCAACAGAATCGCGACGCATTGCTGCACGGCATCCACGGCCTTTTCGTGCAGGGTCTGCTCGCTATTGCTGGCAATGGGATGAGGGATGACGGCAAAGGGATAATCGGACATGCCCTGGACTGTGGCCATGGCTTTGGCCGTTGGGACAAAACGGTCCGTGATAATGGCGGTGGCCGCTACGCCAGCCTTTTCAGCGGTCAGGGCATCGTGCAAACTGCACGATGAACAACTGCCTCAATCACCGACCGCGGAAATGACTGCATCACACCCTGCGAACCCTTTCACCACGTCCTCAGGAGCCGGACGGCTGGCATCTGATTTATGCAGGCGGATGACGGTGCCGACACCGTGTTGTGAACGCAGGAGTGTTTCGACGTGATCGAGCAAAGTGTCCACATTGAGCTTACCGTTGTCGAGCAGGCCAACCGTCCGGCCGGCCAGAGAGGGCAGGCGGGAGACGGTCGCCTGGGCCGCCTGGCCGCCATCAAAAGTTGGATCAAGCACACGTAGTGTCATAGCCCTGCTCCTTCATGGGGTTTCGATGATCTGTGTCACGGCCTGCGACCGGGAGCCCAACCATGGCGGCACAATAGCTCCAAACCCACCTGCCGGGCCACCCGCGGCAACCACCAGTAAATCGTCCGGTGCGCGTAAGGCGCCGAAGCGCTGGTCCGCTCCCTTGCCCAGGTTGACGATCTGCTCTTTTCCCACCGTGGCCCAGTCGCGACGCACGACCCGAGCGGAACGGTAGATATACTCCTGAATGTCGTGCTTCTGCCAGCCCGCGGCCGCGATGAGCTCGCGCAGTTGTTTGGGAATGATCAAGGCATAATTCCCGGCCCAGATCGAATAGGTCAACATATTGTGACGGATCTCCGCGGCAAAGGTCTCGGCGATTTCTTTCGGGTCGCGGGTCCACTCGTTCATGGTTTGGTGCGGAGACTCTCCCGCCATAACCGTGACCGCCGACGCACCGGCGGGAATGCTACGCTGCTGCGCCAAGGGTGTCCACGGACTATCTTCTTCGTCTTCAGCAATGCAGAAGGTGAATTTGCCCGGATGGCCCAGAGTCGAGCGGTCGAGCTGTCCGGGGACACAGCCCAGCACATTAATGAGTATGAGGCGGATGGCCCGGCCGATGCTGGCATTAGCCCGAGTGCTATTACCCAAGACATTATGGGTGGCGTTCAGCCCGATACGCTGCCGAATAGGCCCGTTGACCACAATAAACTGGGCACTGCCACCGGTGCTCGCCGTGCTGCCGTGCAGATTGAACTCCGGTTGGCACATGGCTTTGATCGCGGTGACAATGACGGGCATATAGGCCGGCAGACAACCCGCCATCACCGCATTGATGGCGACCTTCTCCGCGCGAATCGGGCGTTGGCGGACGGACTCAACGCCAATAACGGCGCTCGGTGCTAGGCCAGCCGCATCGAGACAGTCCTGAACCAATTCCTCGGTAGGGGGAAGAATGGGCAGGCCATCCGTCCAGCCGTGTCGGTGATACATATCATTGACGGCGACGATATCGGCCAAGTCGTAGCTTGGGGACCGTAATTGTGTCACTGGCTATACCTTTCGTGGATGTGGATGGCGTAAAAGATAGGGAACAAGCGGCACCATAACCAGCAGGGGAAGACTGACCAGGACTGCGGCCCAGAGTACATCGAAGCGCTCGGTGATATAGCCCCCTGACCACGGTCCCAACACGATGCCCAGACTGAAGGCCATATTATAAAACCCAAAGGCTCTCCCGGACTGACCTTCGGTGAGATAGTCAACCATCAGGGGCAGGGTCGGGACAAGGGCGGCTGACAGGGCAAAAATTGTTCCCAGGGCGAGGGGGAACAGCCAGATCGAATCAAGGGCAGAAAACAGGCTGGGCGTGAGGACCGCCGCGACGAACAGGCCGAATTGGATGGGTTCCCGTCGCCCGCGCCGATCCGACCACCAACCGATGAGTGGCTGAATAATCAGCATGGCCAGACCCCAGCCCGAAAAGAACAGGCCGATGTGCTGGCGCGTCCAACCCAGCCGGGAGAATTGGAGCGGCAGCAATATCTCAATGGCCCCCAGCGTGGCACAGGTGACGAGAATCACCAAGCAGGCGCACACAAGCTCGCGTCGTAATCCATCTCGGAAAAAAGATGGAGCGACAGAGTCGGCAACCACACGAGTGGTGGGGGGAGCCTGGCGCGGTAGCAGGGCAAAGACGCATACGGCCAGGCCGAACGGCACCCCGGCAAAATACAGGAAGGGGTCACGCACCTGACCCAGACTGCCGAGGGCAGGCCCGGCAACCACGCCGATGCTGAAGGCCATCATCAGGACGCTCATTTCTACGCCACGCCGCTCTGTGGTCGCCAGCCGGGCCGCAAGGGGAAGGGCCGCAGCCCAGGTTGCGGACGCGGCGACCCCCTGCGTAACGCGGCAGCCGAGCAGGGTCCAGAATCCGCCGGCCTGCCAGAATCCGAGCGAGGCGAGTCCCAGGGTCAGCATACCCACCGTCAGCCACCGCCGTTCGCCCCAGCGATCCACCAGCAGACCGAAGGGGAGATATAGCAGCAGAGAAATGAGGCCGTATGAGGCATATAGCGTACCCGTGCGGGTTTCTCCCAGACCCAATTCCGCCGCAAAGCTCGGCAGCGCCGGGATGATAACTGTATAGCCCACGGCATCGGTGAAAATAATGGCCACCGCCAGGCCGAGTAACAGCCAGCGCGGCCGAGTCGTCCGCGCGAGAGTGGGGGCTGCCGCTGAGTGCGAAGCGGAGAGCGCGACTGCGGATTGAGAAAGGGTGGCAAGGGGAGGGCGCGCCTGGGGGGGATCAGACTGCTTCATCGTTTTTGGCCGTGACCGGCTTGGTGGTTTGGGAGGAGAACAGGTCTGGATGTTGGGCAACAAAGACGCTGGGGTCGCCCCGCCCCAGCGCTCGCAGATAGGCTTGATTATGGTCCTGCAACCACTGTTTTTCAGGGATGGGGTCAGGCGCTCGCTCGTCCGTGGGCTCGGCCTGGAGGCTCATCTCCTGTTTGAGCTGCAAGAGGCGCTCGACGATCACCAGCGGGTTCTGACCAGCGTTCTGTTCCGCTGTCTCCAGCAGCAACTCAGACGTCCGTCTGTTCAGATAATCCAGCATCATGGTCCGCTGACGAGGGGTGGCGATCTTGCCGGCGGCCCGGGCCGCGACTTTGGCGTCCTCCTCCCCAAGCAAGGCGTAGACTTTGACCGCATTGAAGAAATAGGACGGGACGCTATGAGTCTGTTCGCGTCCTCGGGACCAGACGTAGAAGAGGAACAGAATGGCCAATAGTGTGACGAGCAGGACGACCATAATCGCTGAGCCTTACCCCTCGGGTCTCTCCCGGCCAGACTCTAACACCAACGCGCCTTCGGGCAACAGTGGCCTAGGCTGCCAGTCGCTCGCGCACGCGGACCAGGCGCTCAGCGCCCCAGAACAGCTCGCCGTTGACCACATAGCTCGGGACGCCGAACACGCCCACCTTTTCGGCCTTGGCTTGTATGCGCTCCAACTCGCGGCGACCGTCGCCGTTCAGGTAATCGAGAAACCCCTGAGTATCGATACCGACTTCTTCCAGCACGTGCTTCAGCACTTGGGGGTCCTCAATAGCCAGTTCGCGTTTCCAAAAGCGTTCATACACGAGTTGGTGGTAGGGCCGAAAATCCCCATGCTGTTTGGCGTACAACATGCCGATATGGCTCAGCGAGGAGTCGAAAATATGACGGGGTCCCCGAATCGTCAGACCGCGTCGCGTGGCCTCCCGCCGACAGTCCATATAGCTGTATTTCACCCGCCGCCACTGATGGGCATTCCTCTCCTCAGCCATGACTTTGCCAGCGTTATCGACCTCGGCAGAACCCAGAAATTTAGGAATGTCCAGTGTCAACGGCAGAAAGTTTACTGTCACATCAAACTCGTTTTCGAGCTGAAATGTTTCCTCCTGGGCAAGGTAGGCATACGGGCTCTTATAATCAAAATAATGGGTGATGGTGGTAATCGCCATACGGGTGCTCCTGTCTTCGTGGTTGCGGCTCGAATCTAGCCTATCCGCCAGCCCTCCTGCAAGGGAGGACCATGTAGGGGCAACCCCCTGTGGTTGCCCGGCCCGTGCTCCAGTGCAATACACAAAACGAGGAGGACAGCATGAGCAAGCGTATATCCACGGCGAAAATAGAACCGCGCCGCAGGCGCTATCCCCGGGTTGGCTCACTCGAGGAACTCGTCCGCCGGGCTCGAGCGCTGGCACCAATTCTCCGCCAACGCGCGCCGCATACCGATGACATCCGACATCTACCCGATGAAACCCGCCAGGAACTGCGGGCGGCCGGTCTCGCCCGGATTCTCCAACCTGCGCGCTATGGGGGGTGTGAGGCCCACCTGTCCGGTATGGTTGATATTCTGACGACGGTCGGCAGCGGCTGTGGATCAACCGCCTGGTGTCTGGCCCAATACATCGGTCATAACTTCATGGTTGCGCAGTGGCCGGAACGTGCCCAGGAAACGGTCTGGGGGACGAGTCCGCAAAATCTGTTGAGCGGCATTCTCATCCCCCTTTTAGGCAAAGCCCGAAAGGTCCGGGGCGGGTATGAGCTGTCCGGGCAGTTTCCGTTCGTGAGTGGGGTCACGAGCTGTGACTGGTGCCTGTTTGCGGCTATGGTGGAAAACGGACCGGGCGGTAAGCCTGAAGAGCGTTATTTCATCCTGCCCCAGGGCGCCTTTGAGATTCTCGATACCTGGGACGCCATCGGACTGCGGGGCTCGGCCAGCCACGATGTCAAAGCCAACCGCGTGTTTATCCCGACCCATATGACGCTGCCGCTCCGGCATCTGAAAGGCGGTGAGACGAGTCCGGGGCGCAAGGTCAATCGTGCGCCGCTCTACCGCTCACCCAGCTATATGACGTTCGGCATTCTCATCTCCAGCGCGTCGGTCGGAATCGCCGAGGGCATTGTGCGCGACTACGTTGAGCAGGTTAAAAGCCGGGTCGCGCTCATGTCCGGCCAGGGCCTGCACGAGCAGGTGTTGCAACACACGAAAATTTCGGAAGCAACGCTGGCGGTCGAGGCCGCCAAAGCCCTGCTGCACAGAAACTGCGACGAGATCATGCAGATCATCGAAGCGGGCGACCTGCCGTCGCCCGAGCAGCGGACCAAATATCGTGCCGCGGGCGCTTACGCTGGCAAGCTGGCCTTCCAAGCAGCAAACCTGATCTGGGATGCTGGCGGCGGTCGCGGAGTGTATATGAATAACCCCATTGCGCGCGCCTATCGCGATATCTGTACGGCAACCCGCCATTTCACCCATATCTGGGACGTGAACGGCGCAACCCACGGACGAGTCCGGGTCGGTCTGCCTCTGGATAATCCCGCGCTGTGAGTACCAACGAACCGATCAGGCTCTGTTCCGTCTCCCGTGTCGCCACAGGAGCAGCATTGACCCCAAGACCAGCAGGTCCAGACAGAGATGCGCGGCGGCCAGCAACTCTCGGGGAAGGGGTTGGATTGTGGCCGCCAGAGGGACAAGAAAATCTGGCGCGGAAGCCTCGTCTGCCGCATGTTGAACCAGCCGTGTCAGGAGCCGGTGCTGCTGCTGAACCGAGTCCAGGGCGGTCCAGTGCAGATAGGCGAACACGCTGAAGGCCAGCGCCCAGGACACCAAGAGAGCGGTGGCGGTTCGGGGCCGATCAATGAGCCGGACGAGGACCGCAGAAAAAATCAGCAGCCCCAGTCCAACTCCGGCAAAGATGAACCAGAGTTGTCGGGCGGCTGCCGACTGCTGAAACACTAATCCGAGGATGTTGTGGGCGGTCACGATAGCCGTCGGGTCGAGGCCGACCTGGAGCGGGTCGATATGCGGGTCTATGCCAAGATCGGTCGTGGAATTGCCGCCCTCGTCTACGAGGCGAAAGTTCTCCTGGCCGAGTGTTGGCGGCTCGTCTGACTCTGCGGTAGCGCCGGGACTGCTACAGAGTGCCACACCAATAACAAGGGTAAAAAACAGGATCCGCAATCGACTGCTGTCCGGTCTGTGAATCACGTGTCTGAATCCGCTCTGATATTTTGCTCTTCTTTATTGCCAGGAACGACAGCGACGTGCCAGCGGGGGTGGGTGCTGCAGAACGTCTCACACGGGTCGCCACCGGTCAGATGAATGCTTGTCTGGGTATCCGAGGTTTGCTATCCGTCCCTTCAATTCTGTCAAAAGGAGGCGGACATGGCTCAGACGCTTACAGAACTCTTAAAAGGTGCGCCCCAAAACTGGGGACGCTGGGGTGCGGACGATGAACTCGGTTCTCTGAATTTTCTGACCCAAGCGGAAGTCTTGCGCGGGGTGCGGGCTGTCCAGAACGGAAAAGTCTTTACGCTCCAGGTACGCATGTGTCATCCCGACGGTGACCCTGGCTATAAGGGGCGCAGCCAACCGAGCCGGATGATGGTCATGGACAAGGGCCATTATCTGAGCGGGAAAGCCCAGCCGTTTCCGGGCGGGATCGAGTATGCCGATGACGTCATGATGACCAATCTTCAGGCCACGACGCAGTATGATGCCTTGGGTCACGTCTGGTTCGACGATAAACTCTATAATGGCTATGACGCTAGAACCACCATGGGTGGCGGACTCAGTAAAGACAGCATTCTGCCCGTAGCGGAACGCGGCGTGGTCGGCCGCGGCGTATTGCTCGATGTGGCTCGCTACAAAAACCTGCCCCATTTGCCTGCCGGGTATGGTATCAGTCTGGACGAGTTGAAACAGACGGCCGAACATCAAAAGTTGACCATAGAAAAACATGATATTCTCCTGATTCGGACCGGCTGGCTGAATCGCTTTTTTGCCGAAGGACCGGCGGCCTATTACGGTGAAAACGCAACGGATGACTCGCCCGATACCGCTGTCCAGGCCATGAGTGAACCGGGGATTGCGTACAGTCCCGAACTGGTGAACTGGTTCCACGCAATGGAAATTCCCAGCCTAGGCAGCGATACCCTGGCCAGCGAACAGACGTCTCACCCCGAGTCCGGCTGCTTTGTACCGCTCCATGGGGCGCTCATGCGCAATCTCGGCGTCCTGTTTAGCGAAATCAACTGGCTCGAAGACCTAGCCACCGATTGTGCGCAAGACGGCCAGTATGCTTTCCTGTATGCCTGTACTCCACTCAAGATTGTCGGCGCTGCCGGCTCGCCGATTAACCCGATTGTGGTGAAGTGAAGCCGGACGCGGGCGAGATGCCCGCGCTCCCGGAGCAGGCCTTAGAGTCCCTGCAGAATTTTCGCCCGTTTGTCCGCGTACTCGGTATCGGTCAAATAGCCGCGCTCGTGCAGACGTTCGATCTCCTGCAAGCGCTCCTCGGTTGCGACGTACTGCACCGCCAGCCCTGACGCAAACGCGCTGCCGTCCGTGCGGGCTTTGTAGCGGGCTTTAATAATCGCATCGACCTGGCTGCCGTATTTGCGTATCGCATTGGCGCTAAGTTTGTTGAACAGCCGAGTCTTGCTGGTACTCTCCTCGTCGGTGTCTCGAATCAGAGAGAGCGGCGCGTCCCAGATTTTCTGGGAGAGGGTTTTTTCGTTACGCTGCACGCTTGATCGGACCTTCCCCAGTTTCCGGTAGGGCCGCATTGGCGTCCCGGCCGTGACCACCACATCGGCCGCAGACTTTCTATCGGAATAGTCTCGCTCCCCCGTCAACGCCGGTGTCTGCGCCACCTGCTTGGGTGGCTCATAATAGGTCGTCACGTTGGCTTTGAGCGGTGTCAGTAAGCGCTCGGGCAGCGACGCCATGCCGGAGCCAACCCGAATGATGCTGCCACTATCGGAATTGCTTTCAATAAAGACGTTCTGCTCTGACTTGCCGAGCGGTTTGTCCGGGTCGCGAATGGTCACCACCCAGCGCTCATCGTTTTCAACCGCCTTTTGCTTGGGCGCCCAACCCTCGTCCTTGGCCGTTTTGATCAACAGGGCGGCCAGTTGTTGCGGCGGCACTGAAAAATGAGCGGTTTGCGAGTCTGCATCGACTTTCCCCTCTTCTGCGAGTGGGGCGGTTGAAGCCGATTTGTCGGGACCTGAGAGTTTTGGAATAAGACTCCTGCTGCATGCCGGTAGGCTCAAGAGGAGCAGCGAGAGGCACACATAAAGCACAGCCATGCACATCATCCTTTCTCGTTTTTGTTTGCAGTCGGTTTTCGCTCCATGTTTCCACTCCTCCGTCTCTTGGGGTGGTGTAGGCGCAGTCACGATTGTAAGCCAAGTGGAGCAGGGGGACAACTCGGTCTAGTGGCGGGGTGGCTGGTAGGCACCCTTGGGCTCTCGCCGGCCCGTCATAGCCGGATATATGGACGCAATGCTATAAGGGCTTGTATGAAGACGACGAGTTCGGAAGGAGACTATTCGTGAGCCAGCATATCAATCGGCAGTGGCATTTGGCCTGCCGCCCGCAGGGCATGGTCAAGGAATCGGACTTTGCGTATCACGAAGCCGAGATACCGCAGCTTGAAGACGGGCAGTTTCTGGTTCGTAATCTCTACCTCGCCTTTGAGCCGGCGATGCGGGGTTGGATCGAGGATCGCAAGAGCTATATCCCGCCGGTCCAGATTGGTGAGGTCATGCGGGCCCTGAGCGTAGGCCAGGTGGTTGAGTCGCGCCATCCGAATTTCCGGCCGGGTGAGTGCGTACAGGGCGGCTTTGGCTGGCAGGAGTATGCGGCCGCCAGTGAACGGGGTGGTCTGATGTCGCCGACGAAGATTCCGGCTGGCGCCCCATTAACTTGGCCGTTGGGCGTCCTGGGGGTGACTGGTCTGACCGCGTATTTCGGTATTTTGGACATCGGACAGCCCAAAGCTGGCGAGACCTGTGTGGTGTCCGGCGCGGCCGGGGCAACCGGCTCGATTGCCGGACAGGTTGCCAAGCTCAAGGGCTGCCGGGTCATCGGGATTGCTGGCGGACCGGAAAAATGCCGCTGGCTGACCGAAGAGGCCCACTATGACGCGGCCATCGATTACAAGGCCGAAGATGTGGAAGCGCGGCTCGGCGCGTTATGCCCGGACGGCATCAACCTGTATTTTGATAATGTTGGGGGGGACATCCTGGACGCGGCGCTGGCGCATATTGCGCTCAACGCGCGTGTGGTGCTGTGTGGCGGAATTTCGCGCTACAACGAGGCAACGCCGCCGCCCGGACCGAAAAACTATATGAATCTGGTGATCCAACGGGCACGGATGGAGGGCTTTATTGTCATCGACTATGCCGCCCGGTTCGGTCAGGCGGCTCAAGAGCTGACGGAATGGATCACCAACGACCGGTTGACCTTTCAGGAGGACATTCAAGAGGGATTTGAAAACGCGCCACGCACGTTTCTACGGCTTTTTGAAGGCAAGAATCAGGGCAAACAATTATTGAAAATTGCCGAGCCGTCATTGGACCGCTTGTAAGGTTCAGCCGCGGGTCTCAGACGGCAAATACCCGCTCCGGGCCGGCAGGAATAATGCAGCTCGGATTCACTCTCCGAATGGTATAATACGTCCGTTTGATGTGCTCAAAATTTACCGTCTCGGCCACACCGGGCACGTCATACAGCCGTTTGAGATAGGCCGATAGATTAGGGTAGTCGATAATGCGGCGGATATTGCACTTGAAGAGGCCGTGATAGGCAATATCAAAACGAATCAGGGTCACAAACGCCCGCCAATCCGTCTCGGTGAGCCGCTCGCCAAGGAGATAGGACTGTCCCTCCAGCCGTTGTTCCAATTCGTCCAGGCAGGTGAACACATCGTTCACAGCCGCCTCATACGCCGCTTGGCTCACGGCAAATCCAGTCCGGTAGACGCCGTTGTTGAGGCCCTCGTATATCCGCTCATTCAGGGCGTCGATCTCGGGTCGTAAGTCCGCAGGATAAAAATCGACTGCAGCATCCCCATAGGCGTTAAAGGCGGTATTGAATATGCGGATAATGTCGGCCGATTCATTATTGACCATCGTGCTCCGCTGCTTATCCCACAGAACCGGAACGGTCGGACGGCCGGTAAAATGGGGATCGGCACGGGTGTAGAGTTCGTGGACGTAGTGGATATTGAACAGTGGGTCGGGAACGGAGCCGGGGTATTCACCAAAGCTATAGCCCTGGTCGGTGAATTCCGGGATGGCGATCGAAAGGGAGATCACATCCTCCAGTTTTTTCAGCTTGCGATAGAGCAGGGCTCGGCAGGCCCACGGGCAGTTATAGGCAATATACAGGTGATAGCGGCCCGGCTCCGCCTGAAAGCCGCCGTCTCCGGTCGGACCGGCTGAGCCGTCCGGGGTGATCCAATGCCGAAACGTCGATTCCTGCCGGACAAAGCGGCCCTGGGCGTCCGTGCGCTTTTTCATCTGCCAGTCGTCTTCCCATTTACCGTCTACGAGCATGGAGTCCTCCTGATTGGCCTCTTCACTCACGAGCGTGGTCGTTCTCTTAGCACCATCTCAACCGGCTCTCCCACCGCGAGAGTGCCTACCGTCCGATGAACGATGTTCTGCCCAAAATAGACTTTTGTACCGACCCGCCGATAGGTCGCCAGGGTACGTAGCGGTTCGACGCCGCGTTCACCCGTCGCCTGGTCGGTGGTGGTGACTGTACATCGCTCACACGGTTTTACGACATCAAAGGTGATGGTGTTGATCTGCACCTGTTGCCAGCCGTCCTCGGCATGAGGGCCGCAGCCGGTGACTACCAGGTTGGGGCGGAAACGGTTTATGGGTAGCGGTGTGCCGAGCCGGGTGTTGAGGTCGTCCAGGGACGCCTCCGAAACGAGCAGCAGCGGATAGCCATCGGAGAAACCGGTGAGCGCTGGGATTCTGGCATAGTGTGGGTCAACTCGGCGCTCGAAAGAATCAGCCATTTTGACCAGCCGGACGGATTCCCCCAACCAGTCGGAAAAGAACTGGGCTGCTGTGTCGCCCTGATCGACTGCCTCGCACCAATCTCGCCAGACCCGTACACGGCGCGTTGGCCCTGGGACGCCTCGCGTTGATACTGAGACCGCCTGTCCCTCGGGTGTTGTAAGGCATAGCGTGTCAACCTCAAGCTGGGGGGTAATCAGGGCCAGGCGAGGATGCTCGCGCTGGGTCACGAACTCGTCGTGACCATCAACGATCATCCAGCCCCGGTCGTGTCGGAGCCCGCGCGCGTCGAGGGTGGCCTGCGCACGACGGACACCCGCGCACGATTTCACGGGATAGATATAGAGTGCAGCCACCGTAATCATGTCGCTTCTATGCCTGCGGCGGGGTGGGCGCGGCAAACACGTTTTTCTCGAACGCGTCCGCGGCCCGTAAGATGGCAGCGTCATCCCCGTGCCGGCCGATCAGCATCATGCCCACCGGCAAGCCTTCCGAGACTGCACAGGGAGCCGTCAGTGCAGGATGGCCGGTCACGTCAAACGGACAGGTATTGTGCAGCATTTCGAGCGCACGCTGCACGTACTCTTCGCGACTGGCGTCCGGTCCGGGAATTTCGGTGGCTTTCATCGGCAGGGTAGGCATGAGCAGCAGGTCGTACTCTTGCAGAGCGGTATCGTAGGCCGCCCTCAGAGAGCGGGCCATGTTCTGGGCCTTGGCGTAATAATGACCGTGATAGTGTTCCTGCATATAGCGGCCGAGCAGGATGACCATTTTGACGGTTTCCGACAGGTCGTTCGGGCGGGTGAGCCGTCCGCGCGCCGCGGCATCAAGCAGGCTGGTGGTATAATGCCCCTTCCAATTCGTTCCCATGCCGCCGCCTTCAACCATCAGCAGGGTCGGGCCTTCGGTGGCAATACTGTTCCAGACATGCCGGCCATCGCGGTGCCAGGGTAAGGATACGGTTGTGACCGTAGCCCCGAGTTTCTCAAATGCCTGGGCCGCTTCCCTGACGCTGTCATCTACGTCCGGTTCTGACACGCCCCAGCCAAAGCCCTCTTCCACAACGCCAATTCGCAGCCCGCTGACCTCTCCGCTGAGGGCCTGAGTGTAGGCCTGGCCCTGGAGCCCGGCCTGCTGACGCGGGTCCAGTCCGTCCGGACCGGCCAAGACCTCAAGCAGCAGGGCCGCCTCAGACACGCTGCGCGTCATCGGCCCGGTATGATCCAGCGTAATTTCAATCGGCATGATGCCGGTATACGGAACCAAGCCGTAGGTTGGTTTATGCCCGTAGATTCCGCACCATGAGGCCGGCATGCGAATCGAGCCGCCCTGGTCGCCGCCAATCGCCATATCGACCATGCCAGCCGCGACCAGCGCCCCGCTGCCGCACGAAGAGCCCCCGGTGGTGCGACTGTGGTTGTGCGGGTTGAGCACCGGACCGGTGGCATTGGTATGGCTGCCGCCGGAGAAGCACAGATTCTCACACACCGCCTTGCCCACAATATGTCCGCCGGCATCAAGAATACGGGTTACAATGGTGGCGTCGATTTCCGGGGTATAGCCTTCGAGAATACTGCTGCCGTTCATCATGGGGACGCCGGCGACACAGACGTTGTCCTTGATGGCCAGGGTTTTGCCCGCTAACGGTCCTGAGGATGCACCCTGGATGTCCGTTCGCCAGTACCAGGCCCCGAGTGGATTGTCTTCCGGCTGGGGCCGATAGCCCGGCGTCCGGGGGTGGGTGACCGGCAGGCTCGGCTCGGTGAGTTCATCCAGTCGGGTGTAGGATTCCAGAACCCCAGCCATGAGGCCCTGAAACGATTCCAGGTCGTCATCGGTCAGTTCCAAACCGTAGCCGGTTGCAATATCGGCCAAGTCATCAATGGTCGGGCGTTTGACTGCCATGGTGCGGGTCTCCTTGTCTCTGCTCGGTTTCGATATCCCTCTCCATAGCACAGGGTCTACGGCCTGGAGAAGATGGAGCGTTGTTCAAGCGATGGTCTGAGATAGAGCGGTGTTCTCGTTCCGGCACAGCGTGCTATGTAAAACGACACGGAGCAGGAAGAATCGCCTGAGAACGGTTCCGGTCCACAGCGTATGGCGGCCTTTATTCTTAATATTGGAGACCATGTGGCTCTGCGTGAGGGGTCCATCCTGGATTTAGGCGGAGGATTTCGGGTTAAGGGGCCGGACGCGGGCGAGGTGATTGACATATCGGTCGGTATGGACGTGGTGGCCATTCAATGGGAGCGGGCCCGGTTCCGTGGCTGGTATGATATCGAAACGCTGTCGCGCCTGGTCCGCGTTGATCCGCCCACAGGGGCGTTGGTGCGCCTGTCCCAGGCCGAGATGCTGCGCTTTGCCTCAATTCAGGACTTGCTCACGCGATTGGGGTTTGAGGAAGACCAGGAACATGCCTGTCTGCGGCATGCCCGGCAGGGCCATGTGGTTGAATTTGACCGCATGGCGGGCCAATCGGTTCCCAGTTTTGTCTCCCGGGGAATTCGGGACGGTTGGTTGCGTACCTACCTGCAAGAAGCCCCTCCATCCTCTTAATGACGCTTCTCTTCGCATGCGTCCGCCCAATCCGAAAGAGAGGCCGGTAGTCTTTCTTCTAGCAATGGGAGGAATGAGTTTATGACCTTCCGAAAAGTCGGGCAGGGGGCAGGGCGTCGGAGAGCCGTCCAGAGAAAGGTCCAATTCTTCGGGTGGAATAGGGCGGAGACAGCAGATGGGTTTGACCCTGCCCCACAAAGTGAGACAGGGGGACTCTTATCTAGTCATCGTCCTCGTCGCCATCCCTCTCTTCAAAAGCGACAAGTATACTCTCGCGGAAGCGGTTGGACAGCTCCGCTTACCTGCACTACCAACGCCGCTCGCGACCGCCACCGGACGAGCGATGCCCTCCTGAGCGTGGCTCGCGAGGTTTTGCCTCGTTGACCTTCAAGGCTCGGCCTTGGAACTCATAGCCATCGAACTGCTTGATGGCCGCTTGGGCTTCACTCGCGCTCCCCATCTCGACAAATCCAAACCCACGCGAGCGACCAGTGTCTCTATCCATAATGATATTGGCGGACGTGACGGTCCCGGCCTGACCAAACAAGGTCTCGAGGTCAGGAGTCGTCGTCTCAAAAGAGAGATTACCGATATACAAATTCGTTGCCATACAAACCTCTATATGAATACAAAAAGGCCCCAAGAACTACGAGCACAGTTCCAGGGGCCTTAGCGATCTCGAACTAAACTCAGCGAACAAACAAGGTCAACTATGAGTCTATGATTAGCAGACTCTTCGTCTGGACACAAGCCACGCAGGAGCCTGGCTCAGCCATGACAATCCGGTCCACGCTGGCGTCCTGATTGGTAGCAGCCCCTCGGGCCGGTCAAAGTGATTCATCTTCGTTCTTGAGGGATGTACGATAAGGTTGGGGGCAATTCTTACCAGCGTTTCCTTTTCTCCATGCAGCCTCGACGTGACCGTGGGGGTTCTTGCTTAGACGCCCCAGACGAACGAGGTTGCCTCAGCAGGCAGAGGTTGCTCCTTTCGTCTCGTTCCTACAGGAAACGTGGACGAAGTAGGCTGGGCGTATTCACGCGGCAGGCCGGTGCGGATAAAATTTGGATCAAGATCGAGATACGAGCAGATACTCTCAAAGGCGTATAAGTGGTCCGTATCCCGTGCCCAAATCCACTCTTGGACCTCGCCGAACAACCGTTGCTCCCGCCGCGTGTGGGCCTGGCAATATCTGTGGTAGGTATGGACTGCTTCCTTGAGGACTGCCAGTAACAGGCGCCGCTCTCCGGTCCACGCCGCCAGCGATTCCCGAGCCGGGCGAGCAAACTGGTCTGGTGTTAAGATGTCCTGCTCCCATGGGGAGCGCTTCAAGCTCCTCGCACTTGGAGAACCCGTGGAACCTTGGTCAGAGGGTGGACTAGAGACAAACGTGCTGTTTGGGACGAGTTTGATTGTATCGGTAGCTGCGGTAAGAGTCGGCTCCTCGTCGATGTTGTATCCCTGCGGCGGCTTTCCTTCGTTGCCGTCCACGTCTGGAGGAATAGTGGAGCCGGATTCTTTCAGTAATATATCCACTTTGGGCAGAGAGTCTTCTGACACAACCGGAGCTCCTTGTCGAGAAAAGGGACCCCTCCACCCGGTGAGGGGTCAAAAACCGGTCAACAATGGAGGATGGCTGCTTAGTGTGACGGGAAAAGATGTAAGCCGGGATCGCCCAGGGTTGGCTTACCCACTCTCCGCCTATGCTGGAGTGGTGTCAAGGGTAGGGCTGGCGAAGGCTGACGGATAGGAACAGGTTAAGAGATCTGGGCTATGCCAGCAGCAAATCTGTGGTGCAATTCATTCGTTACCCCCTAGGGTCAGGCCCTATAAACGGGATGTGCATTGCCAGCGGATTGTGATTCTCTTTCCCTCCACTTTCACTGGGGAGGGAAGAGGCAATGGCTCCCTATTTCTGGCTTTCTGAAGGGCAATTCGCCCGACTCCAGCCGCTGTTACCGACGGACACCCGCGGCGTGCCCCGGGTGGACGACCGGCGGGTCATCTCGGGGATCGTCCACGTGTTGCAGAGCGGGTGCCGGTGGCGCGCTGCGCCGCCGGTGTATGGTCCGCCCAAGACGCGGTACAACCGGTTCGTGCGCTGGGCTCGTAAGGGCGTCTGGGAGCGGGTGTTCATGGAACTGGCGGCGGCCGGCGGCCCCCCTGAGACGCTGATGCGGGATGCGACGCACGTCAAGGCGCAGCGGTCGGCGGCCGGGGGAAAAGGGGGGCGCAGCAGCAGGCAATCGGGCGGTCACGTGGAGGGCGGACGACCAAAATCCATGCGGCGGTCGATGAGGCCGGGCGCCCCCGGCGGCTGATTCTCGGGCCAGGGCATCGAGGGGACGCCCCCGTTGGAGCCGCCTTGGTGGCCACCCTGCGTCCGGCCCGCTGCCTGGCTGATACCGCCTATGATAGGGATGCGTTGCGCACTTGGCTGTGGACCCGTGGCTGCCAGCCCGTCATCCCTAACCACCCGACGCGGAAACGGAAACATCCCTTCGACAAAGTCGCCTACCGGGCACGCAATGTGATTGAGCGCACCTTCTGCCGCCTCAAGGACTGGCGGCGGGTTGCCACCCGCTACGATAAGCTCGCCCACAATTACCTTGCCGCCGTCGCCCTCGCCGCTATCGTCACCTATTGGTTATGAGTCCGGAGCCTAAAGCATGAAATCCCTCTACATGTTGCTGAAGATTCTCTGCCCGCGTGATTTCATACTCTTCTAACCAGAGCGTCGAGATAAACCAGGGATTACCGAGAACATCCTGCGGAACGTCATGCGCCCGTTGATACTGGTCATTCTGATAGCGCGCGACCCCCCGATTGGAGTATGCGACAAGAGATTTCGCCGGATGGCCTCGACCGTCTTAACGACCCGGGCATCCCTCGGAGGTAACACGCCGAAAGTCACCAGTCCGAGCAGGCTGAGTCTTCTGGGGCGTATTGGTCTCTTAGAGGAAGCAGGCCAGAAGCGTCCACTGTTTGAGAGGAAAAGTGGAGCCGATGAGAATTGAACTCACGACCTCTAGAGTGCGATTCTAGCGCTCTCCCAACTGAGCTACGGCCCCACAGGAAAGATATCTGGCAGGTCGGATGGGTAGGGGGCTGCCAGAAGAATTCCAGACAGGCTAGCAGTCGCTTTTAGGCTTTGCAAGGGTGAACAAAGTACCCTTGGAAGTGGAATTTGAGGGCGCTTTTGGAAGAAAGGTTAGACTAGGCCAACTTCCAGGAAGGTGAGGATCCCACGCAGGCCGGTGGCGTCGAAACGGGCGTTGATGCGGGAGCGGAAAATAAAGTGATAAAACCCGTCTTCGGATTTTGCTTCCGGCGGCGGATTTTCGTCCCAGGCGCCCTGCTGGCAGGCGTCCAACAGGCTCTCATCAACCGCATAGCTGCCCGAACGGGTATGCAGGGTCACGCCGCGTAGAATCCCTTTGTCGTCCAGCTTGGCCTGGAGTTGCACGTAGTTGCGGGCGGCCACGACATCGTCAACCTGGAGATTGCGGCGCTGCCGAATCAGGAGATGCTGAAACACGCGCTGGGCAACTCGGCGGACAAACGGCGCAAAGCGACTCGCCTTGGTATTGAGAAAGGTGAGGTTGCCCTTACGCACGTCGGGTAGAAAGTCGAGGGTGCCGCGCGGTCCCGGCATGGTGAGAAAATTTTCGCGGGCCGGCGGCGGAGCCATGGCCAGGAGTTCATTGCCCGAGGGCGGGGTGCGCTGGGCTTCTTCTTCATCTTCGGCTTCGCCGTCTGTTGACAGCCAGCCTTTTGCCAATACGTCATCCGGTCGGGCAAAGAGTTGGGGTTTGGCTCTCCGCGCCTTGGGATCCCCTTGTAGTGGCGACCGCTTGTGTTTGGTGTCCTTCAGCGCTTCTTCCAAGGGATTGTCAACCGGTGGTTTGCGACTGCGGCCTGGGGTGTTGAGGGCGAGCTGGGTCGGCTCTTTCTGGGTGACTGCGTCCGCCTTGTCCGGCGTTGGCTGATTTTTTTCTTCGGGCGGCTTGGTCAGCGGTGTCCCAACTGCGACGGTCTGCTCTTTGACCGTAGTATTTCGGTCGCTGAGAAAACGGGTCTTATCCGGAACTTGATCGTTGACCTCATCCGGTACACTGACGATCTGTTGCTCCGGGACGGCCGGGGGTGGCTGTTGTTCCTCCTTGGGCGGTTCCTCGGCTGGCTCCGGTTCCTGGACCTGAGGCGGCACCTGCGCGACCTGGGGCGGGATGAACGCCTCCGGCGGCAACAGCTCAACCGCCGTTAATTGTTCTTGTGGCGGGGCTGTGGCGCGTTTGAATTGGGGCCACAACAGGAGCAGGAGCAGATGCAGGAGGAGGGAGAATAGGAGGAAGCGCGCGAGTGGGTCACGCTGTGCAGGAGGGGAAGGTATTAAAACCGCAGCCGACATTTGGGGCATTCTAGCTGTCTCGGACACGGGCCGCAAGGAAACGCGTGTGCCTTGCCCGGCGGCGCGGGCCGGCTTATAGTGGGGACACCATGTTTGGTCTCGGTGTTGGCGAACTCGCCATTATTCTCGTTATCGTCCTCATTATATTTGGGGCAGGGAAATTGCCGGAGATCGGTGAGGGACTCGGCAAAGGCATACGTAGCTTTCGAAAAGCCGTGAAAACCTCAGACGAGATCGATGTCACTCCCGAGCAGGGATCAGGCAAAGGCACTGACGAGCAGTCTTAAGAAGACTGCCCGAATTGGGCCGCGACAACACGGCTGCTGAATTCGACGACCCGGTCGGGCGGATCGGTGAACGCAATCAGAAAATCAACACTTTCTCCGGCCGCGACCCAGAACTGCTTGGGCGGCATGAGGCTCTGCAAGATATGCACCTGCCGGCGGGTGAGACTTTCGAGCACTTCTGGTGCCGTCTCAGTGCCACAGAAAATGAGCCGCTGGCCTAACACCTGACCATTGTCGCCGAGTAGCGTGCCCTCGATTTGAATACGCTGTGCAGGTGCCGTGGCTTGGTTCTCCGCCCTACCTGCAATAGCAAAGATCTGGTTTCCGTCCTTTGTGTGCCAAAAGCCTCCCCGCATCTTTGTGAGGGCAATGTGCCGCGCGGAAGGGCGTTCAGCGTCGAGTAGGGGGCCAAGTACAGGGAGGTGGGAGAACACCACCGCAGTCTGCTCTATATATGAGGACGCGACAAAGGTAACGCCGGCATATCCGGCAATGATCAGGCCGAGGAGCAGGATGAGTAACTGAGATGAAAAGACTGTCCTGTGCGAGGCCGGAGTCGGGTGGGACGGCTGCTCAACCCTGCCTCCGCCAGTACGGCCTGTGTCAGAGAAAGAGGCTGTGGCTGACGGAAGAGTATCAGGCGCTCGCGGCGTGGCTGGGATGAATTGAGTTGGTGTGGTGTGGCTCGTCCTCGGCCTTGCAGATTTTGCAGGCCTTGCGGAACCGGTTGCCTCTGCGGCTTCTGATTCTCCATCCGGGGCCGGGGCTAGGCTATCCGACCAGTCTTGATCGGTGGACAAATCAGAAACGGACAGTTGTGTCGAAAGCGTATCGGAAGGGGAGAAGGAGCCAGACGACGTAAAGGCCGGGTCGTCGGCAGAAGCCTCGGGTGGTGCGACTTCTGGATCAATGCCTTGTTCTGGAAGGTGGTCTATTTGGACAAGCGGCGGGACAAACTGGAAAACATGTCCGCAGTCTGGTTGCGAACATTCAAAAAACGTTGTCTCATCAACCACCCCTGCCGCGTCGGTCCGATAACGAGTATGGCAGGAAGGGCATTCCACAATCACACCCCACCTCCTGTAATCCATTTCAAGTGTATGCTCAAGTGGAGAAAAATCAACTGCGTTGACGGCCAATTGGAGAAGAAACTATAATGGGAGGGTGACTATCGAGAGGGTGAAGAGGGGCGATCTTTGATCATTCTTGCCACACTACGTATGGCCTTCATTATCCTGCATACCGTGTTCTGGGGCGGTCCGGTCTATCTCTTCTCTTTTCTTGATCCGTACGCCGAGCGCGCGGCCCGCCTCATCCGATTGTGGGCAAAAGGAAACCTCTTGGCGTGCGGTGTGTCCATCCGTGTACAGGGCCTGAGTCAGCTGAATCCCCACTCGGCCTATCTTTTTATGTCGAACCACCAGAGCCAGTTTGATATCCTGGCTCTCATGGCTGCGCTGGAAGATTTCCCCCTGCGGTGGGTGGCGAAGCACGAACTGCGCAAAGTACCCATCCTGGGAGCATGTATGCAGCGGACCCATCAAGTATTCGTCGACCGGGGAAGCCGGACTCAGGCCGTTGCTACCTTGCGTAAAGTTAAGGAACTCCTTGGCGTGCATATCTCCGTCCTGTTTTTCCCTGAAGGGACGCGTGGGGAAGACGGTCGTCTCTTGCCGTTTAAGCCCGGAGGTTTTATGGCCGCAGTGGAGGCGGGTGTGCCAGTCGTCCCCATCACGATTAACGGCAGCCGGTCGATTCTCCCCCCTGGAGACTGGAAGGTCCGTTCTGGAGAAATTGAGATTATCTTTGGCACGCCTATTCCGATTCGTCGAGACGGTACCAGAAAAGCGGCCCGCATCGCCCTGCTGACGCAGGTTGAGACAGCGATTGCCGCCCGGTTGAAAGCCGCTACGTCCCCGCCGACGGGTGCCGAGAACCCGTTACCCCCGCCACAAGCCGAACAACCGGAACGCCGGTATGAACAAGCCGCCCGTGAGACCGCATATAGGGCCGCACCATGAGTGACGGTCGCCTGCGTATTGTGCCATTAGGCGGCCTGGGCGAGATTGGGCTCAATCTGATGTTGATTGAGTACTGTCCGGCTGGCTCTGCGGAAACCGTCGCGATCGCCATAGACTGCGGGCTGATGTTTCCGGAACAGGAGATGTTGGGGATAGATATCGTCATCCCCGACCTGAGTTATCTGCGCGAGCAGCACCATCTGCTCGCAGTGGTATTGACACATGGACACGAGGATCATATCGGCGCTCTGCCGCATCTGCTCAAAGAATTTCGGGTGCCGGTCTATGGGACGCCGTTCACCCTTGGCCTGGTGCGTGACAAACTGCGTGAACATCACCTTGCCGATGAGGTTCAGCTGAACGAATTCCGGCCTCGGGAATCCTGGGAGATCGGCCCTTTCCGTCTTGAAGGGATTCATGTCACACACAGTATTGTCGATGCCTCGGCTCTGGCCATTACCACGCCGCTCGGGACCATCATTCACACCGGAGATTTCCGGTTCGATCAGACGCCGATAGACGGGCAGCGGTCCGACCTGAGTCGTTTTGCCGAATGGGGAGAGCAAGGGGTGCTGCTCTTGATGTCCGACTCGACCAATGTTGAGCGCGCCGGCGCTACCCCGTCCGAACGAACGATCACCCGACCGCTTGAGGAGATTATTGCCCACGCCCAGGGTAAAGTCCTGGTGGCAACCTTTGCCTCGCATATTCACCGCATACGCCAGGTTGTTGATGTGTCGGTCAAACAGGGACGCCAGGTTGGCGTTGTGGGCAAACGGCTGGTGAGCAATATTGACATTGCTGAGGAGGCCGGGCATTTGCCGCTGCCCCAAGAGGCGCTGGTCGATATTGCGCGCGTACCGGACCTCGCTCCGAATACCGTGACCTTGCTCACAACCGGATCACAAGGCGAGCCTCTGTCGGCCTTATCCCGGATTGCGGTTGGAGATCACAAGCGGATACAGCTAGAGGCTGGGGATACCGTTATCCTCTCATCACGGGTTATTCCCGGCAACGAGCGGACCATTGCGCGGCTGATTGATCATCTCTCCCGACGGGGAGCCGAGGTCTATTATGAGGCCATTGCCTGTGTGCATGTGTCCGGTCATGCGGCCCAGGACGAATTGCGTTTGATGCTCAACCTGGTGCGCCCCCAGTACTTCGTGCCCATACACGGGGAGTATCGTTTCCTGGCGCGGCACTGTGGGTTGGCCCGAGAGGTTGGAGTGGATCCCAATAACGTCTTTCTGCTCGAAGATGGACAGGTATTAGAGATACAGGCCGGAGACGCGCATCTGACCGGGTCGGTTCCCGCCGGTCGGGTGTTTGTTGACGGGCTGGCCGGGATCGAAGAAGAAGTCCTGCGTGACCGCCGACACGTGGCAGAGGACGGCCTGGTTGTCGCCATCATCGGGCTAGAACAACAGACCGGCGAGCTCTTGAGCGGACCCGATCTGCTCTCGCGCGGCTTTCTTCCATCAACGAACGGAGACGGATATGCCGCCGCCAAAGAGGCGGTCCGTGCTATGCTTGATGAGCTGCCGGTCGAGTCTCGGACTGATAGTGGTGTCGTGAAGGAGCAGGTTCGGCTGACCTTGCGGCGTTATTTTCGCAAGACACTAGGGCGCCGGCCTGTTGTCTTGCCGTTTGTCATGGAGATGTAGATGTGGGGAGGGTGGAATGGCAGTCAGGAAAAACTTACGCCGGCAAGACAAAGATGCCGAGCAAGAACACCGTACTGTTCAAGAACGTTCCGTTTCCCAGGAACGTTCCGCCTTGGGCGAGGGGATTGGTGTCCTGTGCGTGACGCTCACCATCTTTCTGGGACTCGCCTTTTTTTCGTATCAGCCTGAGGCTGCGGACAGTAATCAGGTCGGCCAGGCAGGTCACCTTGTTGCCCACGTTTTGTGTCGAGCCTTCGGCCTGACGGCGTATCTGTTCCCGGCTCTCTTGCTGTACGCTATGGCCCTCCGCTTTCACTGGCTGCGGTGCGCCGCCCCATTCGTCCAGGGCATCTCGTTTGTTGTCTTTACCCTGGCGGCTTCAGCCTTTCTGGCCCTCCGGTTCGATGGACAGCCGGTCTTCCAGGCCGGAGGATGGGTGGGGAGCTTCCTGGCTCTCCATCTGCGCCAGGCTGGGAATCTTGTCGGTGCCTACTTACTCTTGTCTCCCGTTTTGCTGGTCTCGTTTATGGGCATAACTCAGCTCTCTCTTGTGAAACTGGGGAGTGGGCTGGCTACAGGCGGACGCGCGCTCGGGCGGTTCGGCTGGTCTCGGCTGCGGGCTCTCTCAGGGCAGGTCGCGGGTCAGATCTCAAGCCGGTTGGAACAGGTGACGACACGCTGGGCTGCCCGGCGGACGGAGCGACAAACACCGCCGTCCGAACCGGTATTCTGTGGAGGAGAAGAGGCCGAAGTCTATACGCTCAAAAAAGAGGCGCCGTCGTCTCGGCCGCTGCCAAAGAAGAAAACGCGCGAACCGGCACCTGAATCTGAGCCACTCGACGCTCTCGATGAGCCAGAAGAGAGTAAGCCGCCCATTATTATTAGTCGGCCACCCGCGGCGACGGACGAGGACAAGCCAGCCCCTCCGGCGCAGCCTCCAAGCCCGACCGGTGGCGCGGACAATAGACCGTATACCTTACCCCCTCTGGCTCTGCTTGACCCGCCCGTCCGTTTGGCGGTGAAGGTCGATGAAGAAGCGTTGCACGCCAGCTCTCAGATATTGGAAAATAAACTGAGTGATTTTGGTGTTTCCGGCAGTGTGGTCGCCGTGCGGCCTGGCCCGGTCATTACGACCTATGAGTTTGAGCCGGCGCCAGGAGTCAAGGTCAATCGCGTCGTGTCATTAGCCGATGATCTGCAAATGGCCTTACGCGCCGTGTCCGTCCGTATCCTGGCCCCCATACCGGGCAAAGCCGTCGTAGGGATCGAGGTCTCCAATTCCAAGCGCGAGAAGGTGTGTCTGCGCGAGATTCTGGACAGTGGCGCCTGCCACCAGACCGAGTCGCCCCTGGCGCTGGCCTTAGGCAAGGATACGGTTGGCAACCCTGTGGTGACTGATCTGGCGCGGATGCCCCACCTGCTTGTGGCGGGGGCAACCGGGACCGGGAAGTCAGTCTCGCTTAATGTGATGATTATGAGCATTCTGGCCCGGGCGACGCCACGCGACGTGCGCTTTATTATGATTGATCCGAAAATGCTGGAACTTTCCTTATACGAGGGCCTGCCGCACCAACTGTCGCATGTCATTACCAATCCCAAGGAGGCCGGCGTCGCCCTCCAGGAAGTCGTGCGGCGCATGGAGTACCGCTATAAGCTGCTCAAGGATAAAGGCGTCCGAAATATTGCGGCTTATAACCGCGCCCTCGAAACCGGGGAAACGGACACCGACGGGGTTATCAAGCTGACAGAGGTTGTCCACGACGACGAAGACGAGTTGACTTCCGTGCAATCGCAGTCCAAGCCCCAGCTTGAACTCAACCATCAACGCCTACCCTATCTGATTGTTCTGGTTGATGAACTCGCCGATCTGATGTTGACGGTCGGTCGGGAAATCGAGGAGCCGATTACCCGGCTGGCTCAGATGGGGCGTGCGGCCGGTATTCATCTGATTCTGGCAACCCAGCGACCGTCTGTGGATGTGATCACGGGGTTGATTAAAGCGAACTTTCCGGCCCGGGTTTCCTTTCAAGTCTCCTCTCGTATCGACTCCCGGACGATCCTGGACGCCGTTGGTGCCGAGCGTCTGTTGGGCGATGGCGATATGCTGTTCCTACCGCCGGGCAGCGCCAAACCCCAGCGTATCCATGGCGCCTTTGTCTCGGAACCCGAGATCAGAAAATTCGCCGTGGCTATCAAGAAGCAGGGCAAACCGGTTTTCGATGAAGAGTTGGTCACTGCGCTCGAATCGGCACGAACGCAGAAGGGGGCCGGTCCGCACGAGGAAGAGGATTACGACGAAATGTATGAGCAGGCGCGTGATCTGGTGATGGAAAGTCGCCAGGCCTCCATCTCCTGGCTGCAACGCCGCTTGCGCGTCGGCTATAACCGGGCTGCGCGCATGATTGAACGGATGGAGCGTGAAGGTCTCATCGCGCCTGCCGGCGAAGCCGGGAAACCACGTGAGGTCCTGGTGCCGGCCCAGGCCGAGGCCGAGTAGGCTGGGGGCAGTTGGCTGGACTACCCTTCTTTCCGCCAACCAGTACTACGCTTTGCGTTGGTTCTCATCCTGTGCGAAGACCGTCCATGCGTTTTTTTAGGACCAGCTTGCTCTTCCTCCTGCTCGTCTTGCCTGAGGGCTATTTTTTTGTCGCTCCTGCGGCCGAGGAGGCCCAGGGACAATCTGCTGGTACGAAAGCGCCGAGCGAGACGGCCGCAAGCGCAACGATTGTGGCCCGTCTCCAAGCGCGTTACGACGAAACAGAGGGCTTCCGAGCCGACTTTGTCCAGGAGGTCACCTCGGCCACACTAGGACATACGCTTAGCTCTCGCGGACAGGTGTTCTTCAAGAAACCGGGCCGGATGCGTTGGGAATTTACGGACCCGCAGCAGCTCGTGGTCGCCGATGGCAGCGCCCTCTGGCTATATCAACCCTCAGAGCGACAAGTGATAAAGACACCTTTTCAATACGCCTTCAGCTCGCAGACTCCGATCTCGTTTCTCACCGGAGTCGGACGCTTGGAAGAGGACTTCTCCGTCCTCCTTCAAGGGGAGACCCGCAGCGTGCACCGGCTGCGTCTCACGCCCAAGCAAGCGGCTGAGGCTGTAGGCCTGTTGGATATCGAGGTAAGTAAAGCAACGTTCGATATCCTCCAAGCTGTAGTTACTGACCCGCTGGGCAATACCACGAGGATATCCTTTACGAATATCGACCGTGAGACGGCGCTGGGCGACGATCTCTTCAGGTTCGAGTTGCCACCGGGGATTGATCTGGTTGAACCCCTGCTTGGTCCGTGAACGCCGCGCTACGGCCCGCCTGGTGCCTTGCGTGTGGGCCGAGATGATGCCAAGAACGGAGAATCGCTAAAACACAGGCATACGGAGGAGAGCTTATGGAATCGCTCCGAGGAAAAGTCGCCATTGTAGGGGCGGCCGATACTGAGGTTGGTGTTGTGCCCCAGCTGAGCGCCACCCAACTCTACGTCAACGCAGCCAAACGAGCGCTGGAAGACGCGGGCATCACCAAGGCTGAGGTCGATGGGTTGATTACCTGCAATTCGTTTGTCGAGCCCTATATGTATCATGCGGAGATGATCGCCGAGTATATGCAGATCTTCCCGCGCTACTGTCTCAACGTGGCCACGGGCGGCGGGACAACCCTGGCGATTCTGCATCATGCCGCCGCGGCGATTGCCAGTGGCATGTGTCACACGGTACTCATCACTATGGCGGACAATATGCTGTCCGGCCTCTCTCGGGATCGGGCGATTGAAGCCATGTCAACGGCCGGACACGCCCAGTTTGAACGACCCTACGGTCCCCCTATCCCGGCGTTTTACGCGCTGATCGCCCAGGCGCATATGCACGCCTATGGAACCACTAGCGAACAATTGGCCGCGGTGGCGGTGGCCTGTCGGCGGCACGCCTCGATGAATCCGGCCGCGCAGATGCGCGACCCGATTACGGTTGACGATGTCGTCAACTCGAGGATGATTGCCTCGCCCTTGCACCTGCTGGACTGCTCGCTGGTGTCCGACGGTGGAGCGGCTCTTATTCTTACCTCGGCCGAACGGGCCAGGGATTTCCCACATCCTCCCGTCTATATGCTGGGGGTCGGGGAGGGGCATTCGCACGAACACATCAGTCAAGCCCGCAGCCTCACGACCTCGGCGGCAAAAGAGGCTGGCGAACGCGCCTATGCCATGGCCGGGCTGGAGCCCAAGGATATTGACGTGGCTGAGCTGTACGACTGCTTTACCCCGGTCGTGGTCATTGAGCTGGAAGACTTGGGTTTTTGTCCCAAGGGGGAAGGGGGGCGATTTGTCGAGGGCGGCCGGATTGAGTTAGGGGGTGAGCTCCCGGTGAATACGCATGGCGGGATGATGTCGCACTGTCACCCTGGGCATCCCGGCTCGATGTTCTCGGTAACGGAAGCGGTCTTCCAGCTGCGCGGCGCATGCGGACCACGTCAGGTCAAAGATGCCAACATCGCTTTTGTTCATGCGCAAGGGGGCATTATGTCCACGCACTGCTCCATGATTCTTGGGAAGGAGGTTGGATGATGACAACGCCAATAGCAAAGGCCCTGCCCGTTCCGACCGGCGAAACGCAACCGTTCTGGGAAGGCTGTCGGAATCATGAGTTGCGCATACAGCAGTGTGGCGCCTGTGGCCACTACCAATTTTATCCGCGTCTCTATTGTACGGCCTGCATGAGCGAGCAAGTCGAATGGGTGCGGGCGTCCGGCCGCGGAACGGTCTTGTCGTTTACCGTTGTCTATCGTCCGGTGACCAAAGCGTTTGCCGAGGAGGTGCCCTATGTCGTGGCGCTTGTCACCCTGGAGGAAGGTCCACAACTGATGAGTAATATTATCGAGTGTGACCCTGAGCAAGTGGCGATTGGCATGCCGGTCGAGAGCGTTTTCGAGGACTGGTCAGAGGACATAGCGGTGCTGAAGTTCCGGCCGGTTCTGGCATAAGTGTAGAGGTTACGCATGCATTACGACATCGTTATTCGGAACGGAACGATTATCGATGGCACTGGTCAACCCGGTGTGCAGGCAGATATTGGGGTCCGGGGCGATCGGATCGTCGCTGTTGGCAGCCTGAGTGGTGATGCGGGTCAGGCGATTGACGCAACGGGTCGTGTGGTTACCCCTGGTTTTATCGATGTCCACTCCCACGATGACTTTGCTCTGCTTGATCGTCCGCTGTGCGATTTCAAGATTCTGCAGGGCGTCACGACTGAGGTCATAGGCAACTGTGGCTTTGGGGCCGCTCCGGCAAATGATGCCTATCGCAACTTTTTACGGAGTTTTGGGCCGCTCTTGTTCGGTCCGATGGGCGACTTTTCGTGGGAGACAACGGCTGAGTTTTATCATGCGCTCGAATCCCGACCAGCCGCCGTCAATGTGGCCTGTCTCATTCCTCACGCAGCCGTTCGGTACGGAGCGCTATCTGATGAAAAGCAGGAGCCTGCCGCTCAGGATATTGAGCGCATGCAGGCCCTTGTCCAAGAAGGGATGGAGGCCGGGGCGGCTGGCCTGTCAACCGGCCTATTCTATGCGCCTGGTCGTTATGCTCAGACAGAAGAAGTGATTGCCTTGGCAAAAGTGGTGGCCGCATACAATGGTGTCTATGCGACGCATATGCGCGATGAAGCCGATCACCTGCTCGACTCCATTCAGGAAACGATCCGTATTGGTGAAGAGTCCGGCGCGGGGGTCCAGATTTCCCATCACAAAGCTATGGGTCGAAAGAATTGGGGCAAAGTGCGAGACTCTTTGGCCCTGGTTGAGCAGGCGCGGGCGCGCGGTCTCGATATTTCCTCTGACGCCTATCCGTATACCGCAGGCAGTACTACGCTGGCGGCGCTCGTCCAGGGCGGTGTGATTGAACGTGCCGCTCCGAGCGATGTCTTGATTGCCTCAACGCTCGTCCAGCATGAGTATGATGGCAAGACCCTGGAAGACATTTGCCAACTGACGGGAAAGTCCCTCCAGCAGACTGTGGCTGAGCTTATTGCCGGAGAAGGGGAAAGTACGGTCGCTATTATTTTCGGGATGGATGAGGCAGATGTCCGTCGCGTTTTAGCGCACCCTACAACCATGATCGGCTCTGATGGTATTCCGTCTGTTGCGGGTAATCCGCATCCTCGTCTGTACGGCACGTTTGCCTGTGTCCTGGGGAAATACGTCCGGGACACACAACTACTGACGCTAGAAGAAGCGGTTCATCGAATGACTGGCTTACCCGCACAAAAATTCCGCCTTCGAGACCGTGGTCTCATTTGTGACGGTTCCTATGCAGACCTTGTCATCTTTGATCCCCAGACGGTTGCCGATGTTGGGACCTATCAAGAACCCCGCCGTCATCCTCCTGGTATTTACTCGGTTATTGTGAACGGAATAGTCACCATAGAGCAGGGTCGTCACCGCGGAACCCGCAACGGACGCCTCCTCCGGCATGATGCTGCCGGAGTTTGAAAACGAGAGTGTAGAACCAGGGTGTCTTTAGATCATGTCCTCTGCCACCGGCCGAAACCCTTCCAACTCGGTCAGGCGGCCCTGTCGCAAGACCTGCACCACCCACTGATGCCCCTCCTGTGCCTCCTGGAGTTCCTTCCATTGCAGTCCGTATACGGCCTGGGCTTCCTCGGCCACTTCCTGGTCCGCTGCGTGTACAGCATACACGGCGGTTCCAAACTGCATGCCGCCCTGCTTCTTTGCCTGGCGAACGAGATAGGGTGGGTAGCGTTGCGTTGATACCACATAATGATGATCGTCGTGGGTGACCTGCTCTTCCCATCCAGCCGGCTGCCACAGGGGACTAAAACCGTAATACCAGCCTAACTGGCCGCTGACGAACAGAAGCACGAGGCTGCCGAGAACCATGACGGCCCCAAACGGAGAATCATACAGCCAGGCGAGGCCACCGAAAAATAAGCCGGCGAGTCCGGTGACCACACCGGTATGAGCAAGAATGGTAATGAGTCGCACTCGGAATGTCCTTTCCCCACGGGAAGCAGGTATCTGCGAGGTTCGGGTGTAGCGTGTTTTTTTGTTCCCGGCCACTCCCCGCAGGGCGTCCGACTGTAATGAGAAAAGCTGAAAGTCTAATTATTGCGGGGCCTTACTGTGTCAGAACGAACGCGCCAACAGAGTGCCCGTGCGTTTACTCGTCCCCGGAAATATGTTACCCCTACCCATAAGTCTTACGCCGGGAGGAGGCGGTCATGTCCGGCCATTCCAAATGGAGCACAATTAAGCATAAGAAGGCGGTCAAGGACGCCCGTCGGGGCAAGATGTTCACAAAATTGATTAAAGACCTCTCGATTGCGGCCCGGATGGGTGGGAGCGACCCAGCCGCAAACCCCCGCTTACGCACGGCCATCGCTGCGGCAAAGGCAGCTAGTATGCCGGGAGATACGATAGACCGGGCGGTGAAAAAGGGCGCCGGAGAGCTTGAGGGCGTCAGCTATGAAGAGGTGACCTACGAGGGGCATGCGCCAGGCGGGGCGGCCATTATGCTTCAGACGCTGACGGACAATAAGAAGCGAACGGTTTCTGAAGTGCGTCATCTGTTCACTAAAAACGGTGGGAGCTTAGGTCAGCCCAATTCTGTTGCGTGGATGTTCACCCACAAGGGTATTATCACCATAGAAAAAGATCAGGCTGAGGAAGATCAACTCATGGAAATCGCCCTTGACGCCGGAGCGGAAGATGTCACAACGGGCGATGATCTGTTTGAGATTGTGACAGCGCCTGACGGTCTCGAAGACGTGCGGCAGGCGCTCGAAAACGCCGATATTGGGACGGTGTCGGTTGAGGCGACGATGGTGCCCCAAAACACGGTCAGTCTCTCCGGCAAGGAGGCCGAACAAACCTTACGTCTGCTCGACGCACTCCAGGAACTCGACGATGTCCAAACCGTTTCCGCTAATGTAGAAATTGCGGAAGAGGAGATGGAACGACTCAGTGCGGCCTAAGGAAGGGGAAAATCATCGACTCTCACAACGCTCAGGCTCCATTGCGCGTGTTGGGGATAGACCCCGGCACCCTGCGGACCGGATGGGGTGTCATTGAGAAGACGCGCCGGACGTTGACCTTTTGTGCCGGCGATGTCGTCTCTGTCAAAGGCTTCCGCTCCCTGCCCGAACGCCTGCGTCTCATCTATGAAGAGCTTGTGACGGTGATTGACCGCTGGACTCCCCACGTCTTGAGTCTTGAAAAAGCCTTTGTGGCACATAACGTCCAGAGCGCCCTGCGCCTCGGCGAGGCGCGGGGCGTGGTGCTCCTGGCTGCGGCCCAGGCCGGTCTGCGAATTGCCGAGTATAATCCGACGGAAATCAAGACGGCGGTGGCCGGTTATGGCCGGGCCGGAAAAATGCAGGTCCAAAAAGCGGTTTTTTCCCAACTGCGCCATCCAGACGGAGAAGCCGGGGTCTTTCCGTCAAGCCAGGACGCAACGGATGCGCTCGCGGCGGCCATTTGTTACTGTAGCGCTGCCCGCATGCCCGATATGCTCCGCCAGGCTGGTGCTCAGCCACGGCGGTCTGGGGGCAGGAAGGCTCGCTCTTTGCGCGACGTCTTTACCGAACAGACGGTCGCTCAGATGCTCGCCGCAGACCCGAAAAAGCATCGGTAACAGCTCGCACGGCAACAGATTATGATTGCGCGCCTCCACGGAGTGCTCCACGAAAAGACCCCTGAGCAGCTCATTGTCGACGTTGGCGGGGTCGGCTATCAGGTGTTGGTGTCGTTGCAAACCTTCTATCATCTGCCGGGAGTAGGGGAACGGGTCAGTTTGCTCATCCATACACATGCGCGAGAAGATGCTCTCCAGTTGTTCGGCTTTCTGGAAGAAAAGGAAAAGTCCTATTTTCTGCTGCTGCGCAGCGTGAGTGGTATCGGTCCCCGCCTAGCCCTCAATATCCTGTCGGGCATTCCAGTGAACGAGCTTGAGAGCGCGCTTCATACGCGCGACGTGACTCGCCTGGTTGCGACTCCGGGCGTTGGAAAAAAGACGGCTGAACGTCTGGTTGTGGAACTCCAGGAGAGAGTCGGTGCGAGTGAACAGGAGAACGGGATGCCAGCGGCAATGCCCAGTCCACTCTTGACTGAAGCGACCTCTGCTTTGGTGAATCTGGGCTATCGCCAGGCGCAAGCCGAGAAGACCGTGCGCGCGGTTGTCCGGGATAGGCACACGGCTATTGCCGATGTGATCCGAGAATCGTTACGGAGGCTCAGCACATGAGCCGCGCCGCGAAAGACGTACCAAAAGAGACGCACGACGATCCGGATAGTCCGGGACGCGACTTGCTGAATCCCCAAGTGTCACCGGTGGACGCTCTGTCGGATGGTGACACTGCCTGGCATGACGAACCCCGTGTCGAGGGTTCGCTCCGACCGCGCAGCCTTGAAGAATACATCGGACAGGCAGGTACAAAACAGAATCTGGCGATCGCGATTGAAGCCGCCAAACAGCGGGATGATGTTCTTGACCACCTGCTCTTCTGTGGGCCGCCCGGATTAGGAAAAACATCCCTGGCGCATATTATTGCGCGGGAAATGGATGGAACGATTCGGGCCACCACCGGCCCGGTGATTGAACGGCCCGGTGACTTGGCTGCTATTCTGACCAACCTGGAAGAGGGGGATGTTCTCTTCATTGACGAGATCCATCGACTCAATCACGTGGTTGAGGAATTTTTGTATCCGGCAATGGAGGACTTTGAACTTGACCTCGTCGTCGGTCAGGGCCCTTCAGCGCGAACGGTCAAGTTACCACTCAAGCACTTCACTTTAGTCGGTGCCACGACCCGCGCCGGGCTGTTAACCTCACCGCTGCGTGATCGTTTTGGGGCAACGTTTCGACTGGATTTTTATCAGGTGTCCGAGTTGGAACAGATCATTCGTCGGTCGGCCTCAATTCTGGAGGTTGAGACCGATGCGGGCGGAACCGAGGAAATCGCGCGTCGCTCACGGGGAACACCACGGATTGCCAATCGTTTACTCCGACGGGTACGGGACTATGCCCAAGTGAAGAAAGAGCCCGTGGTGACGCAAGAAGTAGCTCATGTCGCCCTGACGCTGGTTGAAGTGGATGAGGCCGGATTTGATAAAATGGACCTGGCGATTCTGCGGACGATTATCGAGAAATTCAACGGTGGACCGGTCGGCGTCGAGACCATAGCGGCAGCCATCGGCGAAGAGAAGAACACCATTGAAGACGTATACGAGCCGTATCTCTTGCAGGAAGGGTTTTTGCAACGCACGCCGCGGGGACGGGTGGCCACCCTCAAGGCGTACCAGCATTTGCAGATTGACCAGCCTCGGAAAAAAGAGCAGGGCGATTTGTTCTAACGAGAGCGGCCAAAAGGAATGATGGTGGAACGTTGATTATGATGGTATATCTCGGGTGTCCTTGCTGCTGATATGAGCAGGGCGAGAGAATATGGAAGCCTCGGTCCACGAAAATCGCTCGGAGGAGCACAAACGCCGTCAGTTCTGGGAGGGTTTGGTCATCCTCGCGGCAGGGCTGGGTGTCTTTTTATTCGCCTTTCTCCAGAGCCGCTCTCCACAACTCAGCGACAGCGAAAGTCTCATCGGCAACCTTATTTTCATCCTACTGATCAATCTCAATATCATCCTGCTTGTTTTGCTCGTTTTCCTGGTTGGGCGGAACCTGCTGAAGCTGTTTTACGAACGCCGTCGAAAGCTGCCTGGCGCACACCTGCGCTCTCGACTCGTCCTCGCTTTTTTAGGCATTTCCCTTTTCCCGGCAGTACTCCTGTTCTTTATCGGGATCGGCTTTATGACGAAGTCGATCGAGAATTGGTTCGCCTTACGTGTTGAGCGCTCGTTAAGCAGCTCGCTTGAGGTCGTTGATGGGGTCTATGCCCGTCTTACGGATGAGACCCTCACTCACGCGCGGGCGATCGCCCGGACGATTATCTCCCAGGAACTCCTTGAGCCGACGCATTACGAGAGCTTGCAAGCCCGCATGAACCGCGAGCAGCACGAACGTGGTCTGACCCAGCTCGTCGTGTACTCCGCTGCGCTCACCCTTGTGGCCAATGCGCCGGAGACGAGCGGAGTGTTGACGGCCCCCCAACTCAGCGAGGACCTCCTGGAGCGGGTCCGGTCTGAGATCGAAGAGGTCCAGCAAATCGCGACACTAGAGCAAGCCGAGTTGGTGTACGGAGGTGTTCCCGTCATCATAGGAGAACACCTTGCTGGTGTTGTTGTGGCCGGCACTCAGGTTCCTGAGGACGTCGTCAGACAAGGGTTGCAGGTGGTCGAGGCGTTGGGTGAATATCGCCAACTCAGAATCTTGAAGCAGCCGATCAAAAATAATTATGTGATTACGATGTTCCTGGTCACACTCGTTGTCATCTTCTCGGCGATCTGGGTCGGTGTCTATCTGGCGAAAAAAATTACTGTTCCCCTCCAACAATTATCGGCCGCGACACGGGAGGTCGCTCAGGGCCACTGGGCGCACCGGATTGAGGGAGAAGGGGAGGATGAGATCGGAACGCTCGTTTCCGCCTTCAATCGGATGACCGTTGACCTCCAGCAGAGCCACCAGGAACTTGAGACCCGGCGTCGCTATATGGAGATCCTGCTCGGGAATATCAACGCTGGCGTCGTCTCGTTTAATCGGGATGGTCGGCTTTCCACCCTGAACCGGGCGGCAGAGCAGTTGCTGCGTCTGCATGCCGAGAGCGTCATTGGGCAGGACTATCGTGATGTTTTCTCTGCAAGCGAATTCCAAGCAGTGCAGCGCATCGTTCATGAACTCCTTCTGGTGCAACACGACAACGGCAACGTCGCTAGTCAGGAACAGCGGGGCCAGCTCCGTTTGGATCGTGATGGGCACGTCCACTCCCTCCTGATAACCGGCACCTCTCTGCCTGACGACCGCGATCATGCCCTCGGGGTGTTATGCTTTTTTGAGGACGTGACGCAGATCGTCCAAGTCGAACGGATGGAAGCCTGGCGTGAGGTCGCCCGTCGGATTGCGCATGAAATCAAAAATCCGCTGACACCGATTCAGCTTGCGGCCCAGCGCCTTCAGCGCCGATTTGGTCCCCAGATTACGGACGGGAGCGAAGTGTTTGACGAGTGTGTGCAGAGCATCGCGCATGAAGTCGACGCGATTAAAAAACTCGTCAACGAATTCTCCACGTTTGCTCGTCTGCCGGCAGGAAAACATAATCTGCATGACCTGAATGCGTTGGCACAAGAGACAATTGTCCTGATCGCCGAAGCCTACCGCGATCTGGATATTGCCTTCGTGCCGGATCGCTCACTGCCGTTGTTCGAGTTGGATCGCGAGGGGATGCGCCGTGTTCTGCGCAATCTGTTAGACAATGCCGTTGTCGCCTGCCGAGAAGGGACGGATGGGACTCAGGGACGGATCGAAGTCACGACCCGATATTTGCGCTCGCTTGGTATTGCCTGTATCGAAGTCGCCGATAATGGCTGCGGGATTCCGCCTGACATCAAGGAACGCTTGTTCGAGCCGTATTTTTCAACCAAAAAGGACGGGACCGGACTCGGGCTGGCCATTGTTGCCACTGTGGTAGCTGATCATCAGGCATTTATCCGCGTACGGGACAATACGCCACGGGGCAGCCGGTTTATTATTGAGATGCCTGTGCGTGGAAGCGCGCGTCAGACAGATATGCGACGTGAGAAGCCCTCGTCAGCGTCAATTGAAAACGCAGCCTGAGGTAGGGGAGGGACGTCAATGGAAGAGCCCATCTTAATCGTGGACGATGAAGAAAAAATCCGGACGATGTTACGCGGAGTTTTGCAAGATGAAGGATTCCGTACGCTTGAGGCGGACTCAGGTGAAGAGGTTCTCGACTTAGTCGCCAAGTGGCATCCGCGCCTGGTACTTCTCGACATCTGGATGCCACATGTGGACGGAATTGCTCTCCTCGAACAGCTCCAGTCCCGGGACCCCGAATTGCCAGTTATTGTGATTTCCGGTCATGGAACGATCGAAACGGCTGTTCGTGCTACAAAACTCGGCGCGGCGGATTTCCTCGAAAAGCCCTTCTCGCTAGACACCTTGCTCCGTTCGGTCCAGCGTGCTCTGGGAAAAGAGCCACGCCACGCCACTGCCGCCCAGGTCGCCGCCGCGGCTGACGCAGATATCCCCGCCGGGCACGCGACGCGAAAAATCCCGGCTCGGACCATTCGTCAGAGCGTTGTCGTGCATGGCCGAGGGCTCCACTCGGGTGTGCGTACCGGGATTATTTTACATCCCTTATCGCCAGGGAGCGGTATTGTGTTCGGTCCCTTGTCCTCGGACATGATGATTCCGGCAACCGTCGAGTATGTCCAATCGACCGGCTACGCAACCAGCCTGTATCGGGAGGGAGCGGGGGTGAAAACGGTTGAACATCTGCTCTCGGCTCTGCACGGCTATGGCATCACCAATCTACTCATCAAAATGCAGGGGGAGGTTCCTATTCTCGACGGGTCGGCGCTGGAATTCTGTCAATTGCTCGACAGTGCCGGCATTGTTGAACAAGACGAAGATGTAGAGGCATTGAGCGTAGACCGGACCTATCAGGTCGGTGACCACAGCGCGGGGAAATTCCTCCGCATTGAGCCCTCGGAGCAGCTTGAGATCGACTACTGTCTGGAATACCCAGAGCCAGTCGGGAGACAGGAGTTCCACTACGTCCAGCGCGATGCTGACAGTTATCGTGAGACTATTGCGCCAGCGCGGACCTTCGGCTTTCTCAAGGAGATTGAGGCACTTGAAGAGATGGGTCTTGCCAATGGTGGCCGGCTGAATAATTGCCTCGTGATTGGTGAGCAAGGGATCATCAATCCGCCACTCCGCTTTGAGGATGAGCTTGTCCGCCACAAGGTTCTTGATCTGCTCGGCGACCTCTATCTGTTAGGCCAACCCATCCGCGGCAAGGTGACTGCCTGCCGGACGGGACATGGCGACAATATCGCGCTGCTGCGGGCAATCCGCGAAGAGCAGGCTCCACGCGTGCCGGGGCCTGCGCCGAAAACAACTGCGGCTCCCCAGTAACTCCTTAGGGTGTCACCCGCTCCAACATTCTGGGAAATGGAATGGATTCCCGGACGTGATGCAGGCCGCACAGCCAAGTGACCATCCGCTCAATACCCATGCCGAAACCGGCATGGGGAACGGAGCCGTAGCGTCGCAGGTCAAGATACCAAGAGAAGGCTTCTTCGGACAGGTCGTGCGCCTCCAGTTTTCCTTGTAAGGCGGACAGGTCGTCCTCACGCTGGCCGCCTCCGATGATCTCGCCGTAGCCTTCTGGCGCTAAGACGTCCATGCATAAGGCAACTGTGGTATCCTGCGGGTCGGTCTTCATATAAAAGGCTTTGTTCGCTATCGGATAGCGATGCACCATAACCGGACGGTCAAATTGTTCGGATAAAATGGTCTCGTCATCGCCGCCAAAGTCGTCCCCCCACTGAATGTCAACGCCTGTCGCTTGTAGGCGTTCGATAGCCTCGCCGTAGCTGATACGTGGAAACGGCCTCCTGACCTGAGCGAGTTTGGCGATATCACGCTCAAGCGTCTGGAGTTCTGCCTGCCGGCTGGTCAGGACACGCTGGACAACGGCCTCCAGAAAATCTTCGGCCAGGTCCATATCGCCCTCCAGGTCGCAGTAGGCCACTTCGGGCTCAATCATCCAAAATTCAGTCAGATGGCGCCGCGTTTTGGATTTTTCGGCCCGAAAGGTTGGACCGCAGCAGTAGACTTTGCCGAACGCCATGGCGCCAGCTTCCATATAGAGCTGACCGCTCTGGGTGAGATAGACGGTGTCATCGAAATAGTCGACTGGAAAGAGGGTCGTTGTGCCTTCACAGGCGGCAGGGGTGAAGATCGGGGCATCGAGCAGGGTAAAGCCCCGCGTATCGAAGTAGTCTCGACACGCTTTGATGACTTCACTGCGAATACGCAAGAGAGCCTGCTGGCGTGAGGAGCGCAGCCACAGGTGGCGGTGGTCGAGCAGAAAGGCAACTCCGTGTTCTTTGGGACTAATCGGGTAGGCATGAGCCTGCTGGGTGAGGTGCAAGGCGCTCACGCCAAGTTCAAATCCAATCTGCGAGCGCGTATCCGCCCGGACCGTGCCCTGGACCACAACGGACGATTCCTGGGTAAGGTCCTGGCCCAAGGTAAAGGTTTCGGCTGAGACGTCGCCCTTGAACACTACACACTGGATCGTCCCGGTGCCGTCGCGCACCTGAAGAAAGTGCAGCTTCCCGCTGGAGCGCTTATTATACAACCAGCCTCGAAGCTCGACCTCTTGCCCTTCGTATTGGGCAATATCCTTGACATAAACCCACTCAGGCATAAGCATTTCCTTCCTGGATTGCCGAACGCTGTTCAGAAGGGCACTATAGCATAAAGGAAGAGGAAGACATGAGGCCGAGTCGGACACTCGAGAGCCTTGGGCATGGCTTCCTATTGTTCTGGCTGAGGATGTCTCTGACTTGGGAGGAATTCTTGCACTAGGGAGGATAATGATTGGGACGGCTTCTGAGCCACTGGCCACGATTTTGTCGTTGGCGACATGACGCGGTGAAAGAGGCTGGACTCGCGCTGAAAGAATCCCTCGGTATGGTAGGATTCCCGGAAGTGGAAGTAAGTATAGTCTAAATGATGACAGACCTCATGTAGCAGGGTCCTGAGAAAGGTTCGGAACGCAACGGTTTGTTTGCGTTTTGCCGTTCGCATCCAGACTTGGATCGAATCATTCTTACTGCCCCCGCCGTATTGCGTGTAGAGCCCGTGGAGTTCTCCCTGCCGGTTCGACGGACGAGTACCGTGTACGCGGACCTGGACCGTGCGGACCCTGAGCTGCCAGCAGATGTGATTGACAATGGTTTGGGAGAGCGCTGCGACACGGGCTTGCTCCTCTGCCTCGAGAGCGGCGGGCAGGGCTTTAACCGCCGCTCGAAGTTGTGTAGTTGGGTCAAATTCAATCGTCGTGACCACAGTGCTCCGGTCAAAGATTCGCTGCTGAAAAGGAGTCAGTTTTGCCCGCCAGTGTCGCCGCATTACACCCTCCTGCCCGTCCTCACTTATTGTGGCCTGAAAGGAGCAGGACGGCAAGAGAGCGGCAAGGGCAGCAATCATTTTCTTTTGCCGGATAATGGCATAGACTGCGAGCGCTCAGCGTTTGATCAAGAGGAGAAGACGATGCGGGTCGGTTGGGCGGCGACACTCTGGCTCTACCTCCTGACGGGCATTGCGTTCCTCTCGCTCGGTACGGAGGTCCGGGCGAATGGCTTTGTTCGCTTTTTCGCAAACCAGAAAATCGGACAGGAGATCATCGTGACCGGTGGCTTCCGACGTTTCCCCGATCGAGACAAACGACGCTATTTTGTACGAGATAGGCAGACGGGTGAGGTTGAGTACGTGGAATACTATGGGATGACGATGCTGCCGACCTTGGTTGTTGGCAACGGTACCGTTTCTATGAAGGCGAGTATCATGACCCGGATGCTCCTATTCTATTCGGACCGGGCTTTGGTGAAAGATATCCCTCTCAAGGGCGAGTCGTACTGGTTTACCGGGACGTTGATTGGCTATCAGTACGGGACGATGGGCATTACGCGGGGAATGGGCGTTGGTGGCGATCCGTATATTTTGCTCAGGAGCGTCTCAGCCAACCCCCCGGATACGCTCCCTCTGCCACCCCAAAAGAAAGAGAAAGAAGACGCCGACTAAGCCTTTGCAATTGGCGTTGGCCTCCTCTCGGAGCCGTCTTCATCGCCTCTCCGTTCGGTCGTTATGGTGGGCGATATGTCGGATAAAGCGGTGACGCAGCTCAGAGTCTGGAGGCTCGATTGACTTTTGCCTCTCCTCAACGCGCGTACAGGCAACATGTTCACACTGTTCAGTACTCTCATATGACGACGAGCGCCTTCAGGGTCAACCGAGACACGGTGGAATCCGAACGTCAGTGCGTGCTTCCTTACAACCGAGCCCGATAACCAGAGAATGTGAGGGACACGAACGGTATGACTTGGGGCGCGTGGCCTTTCTAAAGCGCAACTCGACCATTCTTGAACGGATCATCTGGGCTTGATAATGAAGACTTTAAAAGTCTATATTTGCACATATTTCGTTGTCGCCAATGTATTTAAGGAGAAATCGGCAGCAGATTTGATGCTGAGGAGAGGACCGAGTGGACGAACACAACACCCCTGACATCCACACTCGTATCACTGAGCGTCTCAGGCAGATTCAATATCCAGGCTCACAGCGAGATATTGTGACCCTAGGACTTGTTGGCAAGGTCCAGGTCCAGGCAGATAGTGTGGTGGTGCAGATTCGGGCAAGCAGTATCAAAGAAGATGTCCTCCGCCACTTGCGCGGACGCATCACGCAAGAATTGACGACCTTACCCGAGATCATGCACGTCCATATCCACGCGTTTGCCGCTCAAGCTGGAGAACCGTACCAAGCGGGCCAAGCGGGGAATCAAGCTGTGCGAGAGCGCGCGGATATTCCTGGGGTTCGGCGTATTCTGGCGGTGGCCAGCGGGAAAGGCGGGGTCGGGAAATCTACGGTTGCGGTCAACCTCACCCTGGCTCTAGGGTCGTTGGGACATAAGGTTGGGCTGCTTGATGCCGACATTTATGGACCCAGCGTGCCGCTGATGATGGGGACCGAGGCCACGCCACGGGCGGGGCAGGACAAAAAGATCTACCCGGTTGAAAAGTATGGGGTGAGTCTCATCTCAATGGGTTTTTTTCTGGATGACCAGTCTCCGGTGATCTGGCGAGGCCCCATTGTGATGAGCATTGTCCGCCAGTTCCTGCGTGACGTGATCTGGAGTGAGTTGGATTACTTGGTTGTGGACCTACCGCCCGGTACCGGAGATATTGCCCTCACCCTGGCTCAGGAAGTTCCCCTGCACGGGGGCGTTGTCGTGACAACGCCGCAAGATGTGGCCCTGCTTGACGTCCAGCGCGGGATCAGCATGTTCAAACAGGTCAATGTCCCGCTTCTGGGGATAATCGAGAATATGAGTTTCTACGAGTGCCCGATCTGCCACGAAAAAGAAGAAATATTCGGTCACGGGGGCGCACAGAAAACAGGCTTGAAAGTTCTGGGCGAAGTCCCCTTGGTTGAAGAAGTACGCGCTGGTGCCGACGCGGGCAAGCCGGTGGTCATCTCGGCCCCTGACCATCCTGTGGCCCAAGAGTTTTTCGGGATCGCCCGGCAGGTTGTCGCGGCAGAGGAAATGCAGTTGCCCCAGTCCGTCCACTAGGGCTGAATAACGAGGATGCTATGCCGACTCCCCTTCTCCTCACGCCCATTATGGAAGACCAACTCCTGCGTGTGCTGTGGGATGACGATACCCTGAATGACTATCCCTTCGCCTATCTGCGGGGCTGGTGTCCGTGTGCGGTCTGCCAGGGGCATGGTGGCGAACGCCACTTTATTGAGGTGGAAAATCCTCAGCTTGTGAGTATCGATATGGTCGGTAATTATGCTGTGAATCCGACCTGGGATGACGGCCACGAAACGGGCATTTACACCTATGCCTACCTGCGGAGTTTAGGCGAGAGCCAAGATCATCCGTACAGCCACAATAATCCCGAGGAGCCCCACTAAAGGCCTAATCTATGTCAACACCACCAACACCCCAGGAATTATTAGAAGCGCTCAAACAGGTCAAATATCCTGGCTTTAGCCGAGATATTGTCGCCTTTGGCGTGGTCAAGGATATTGCTGTCGGCGGCGCGGCGGTGACGGTAGAACTCGCCCCTTCAACCGGCAATGCAGAGGTCATAGCGAACATCCGGCGGAGTGTGATTGAAACGCTGAGCCCGCTCGTCCAGCTGCCCGTAGAGATTTCCATCCAGCAGCCGGACGCCCCAAAACCCACACCTCAGTCCAAGCCTGAGATTTCAGGGGTGCGGCATGTGGTCGCGGTGGCCAGTGGCAAAGGTGGAGTTGGAAAATCAACGGTCTCGGTGAACCTGGCAACCGCGCTAGCTCGAACGGGCCAGCGGGTTGGGGTGATGGATGCTGATGTCTATGGACCGAGTATTCCCCTCATGTTGGGTATTACCGAGAAGCCCAAGAGTACGGAAGATAAACGCTTGATCCCAGTGACCAAATACGACATGCGGATCATGTCCATGGGCTTTCTGATTCCGGACAGCCACGCCGTCATTTGGCGCGGACCGATGATCGATAAGCTGCTGACCGAGTTTATTACCAAGGTCAAGTGGGGAGAATTGGATGTGCTCGTCGTGGACCTGCCTCCTGGCACCGGGGACGCGCAGCTGACCATGGTGCAAAAGGTTCCGCTCTCCGGCGGGGTCATTGTAACGACGCCCCAGGATGTGGCGTTGCTTGATGCGCGGCGGGGCATCAAGATGTTTGAGGAAGTCGACGTTCCAGTCTTGGGCGTTATTGAAAATATGAGTTACCTGATCTGTCGTTCCTGTGGGCACGAAGCGCATATTTTTTCTCATGGCAACGGAGCAAAAATGGCCGAGCAATTTAATCTGCCGTTCCTCGGCCAGGTGCCCCTCGTCCATGAGATTGTCGCCGGAGGGGATGCAGGCATCCCGCTTGTTGTCGCCCAGCCCGACCACCCGCAGAGTCAGACCTTTCTTGAGATTGCCCAGCAAGTCCTGAAGCAGGTCGAAACACCGCTGGTCAGCCCCGGGACTCTCCAATAGGGCAATCTCCGTCCATCGGTATGGCAAAATTATACGTCTCGTTTGAAAACGGGAGTCCTGAACAGGTGATTGAATTTGATCCCTCCCAGGCTCCGTTTCATCATGACGGGGAACCGGGTTCCATCCTCGACATCTTACTTGGTCATGGCGTTGAGCTCGAACACGCGTGTGGCGGCAATTGTGCCTGTACAACCTGCCACGTGATTGTCACCCAGGGCATGGTGCATTTGACCGAGAACGAAGAGGAAGAAGACGATATGCTCGACAAGGCCCCTGGTTTGGTGTCAACGTCGCGGCTGGGTTGTCAAGCGGTTATGGCTGAAGGGGAAGTGAAAATCCGTATTCCTCGCTACACCATTAACCAACAGGTCTAGATGGAGAGCAACTGCGCGCATGTCTTCCTCGCCGACCTTTACCGCAACTATCGAAAAGATTGTTGAACGAACTCTAGACACCCGTTCTTTTTTTCTCCGGGTGGCGAACGGCCGGAAGCTCTCATTTCTGCCGGGTCAATTCCTCTCGTTTTTGCTCCCGGTCGGTGGCGAGACGCTCACCCGGGCATACACGATTGCTTCCCTGCCTGGGGAAGAGGAATGTTTTGAGATTTGTTTGAATCAGGTTGATGGTGGTCCCGGCTCCTCCTACCTTTTCAGCCGGAAAGAATCCGACGTCCTTTGTTTTACCGGCCCGTGGGGAAACTTTGTCCTCGACCAGCCAACGAACGCCGAATACATTTTTATTGCCGACCGGGTTGGCGTCGTGCCTTTTCGACCTATGATTGCTCGTCTCCTGGCTGCGAGCGGACATCACACCGCCCGGTTGCTGTATGCTGCGCCACAGGCAGGGGACTTGCTGTACGCTGCCGAGTGGCAAAGGTGGGAGGGCCAGTGCGCTCATTTTTCCTTTCAACCGCTCGTCGCCGAGTGTGAATCGGAGGAGTATTCCATAGAGAAGGGGCTTTTACCTTACGTCGAGCAGCATTTTGTCAAAGAGGCGAGACCGCACAACCGACAGTTTTATATCTGTGGGATAGGGCGGTCCGTTCTGTTATTGAGAGACCTCCTCCGTGGAGCCGGATACGAGCGTCAGACGGTGAAATATGAAAAATGGTAGCGCTATAATGTTGAACAACCGTCAGAAAGGAATCTGTCCGGTACTTCTTCCACAGCGGAACGGTTGACAAGTTGGACTTTAGAACTCTATCATCGGGTCAATCAATGAGTGAGAGATTTTCTGCATAACAGTTTTTTATAAGGAGAAACCGATGGCATACACCGAGCGCGTGGTAGAGCATTATGAGCGGCCGCGGAACGTGGGGAGTTTTGAGGCGGCGGAAGCGAATGTGGGCACCGGGGTCGTGGGCGCCCCGGAGTGCGGGGACGTGATGAAGTTACAGCTCAAGATCAACCCGCAGACCGAAGTGATTGAAGATGCGAAATTCAAGACCTTTGGGTGTGGGTCGGCGATTGCGTCCTCGAGCTATGTGACCGAGTTAGTCAAGGGCAAGACAGTGGCTGAGGCAGGGGCGATCAAGAACACGCAGATCGTGGAGGAGTTGGCGTTACCGCCGGTGAAGATTCACTGTTCGGTCTTAGCGGAGGATGCGATCAAGGCCGCGGTGGCGGACTGGCGGGACCAAGGCTCAACCAAGAAAGATGCCGCCTAGACAAGGGCGTAGCGAGAGCGGAACCGAGACGGGGAAGATATGGAAAACAACGCCACGCAAGTAACGGCCACACGGCTACAGGGCGGAGAAGAAGCCTTGCTGGGTGATGCGGTTGTTCTGACCCAATTGGATAAAGCCATTGGTTGGGCTCGGAAGTATTCGATTTTCCCTTACCCATTTGCAACCGCGTGTTGTGCCATGGAGTATATGGCGCTGTCGATGACGCCGTATGATATTGATCGTTTTGGGGCTTTACTGCCCCGGTTTAGCCCCAGACAAGCTGATTTGTTGATGGTGATTGGAACGGTGACGTGTCGCCAAGCTCCTATCCTGAAACGTGTATACGAGCAAATGGCAGAGCCGAACTGGGTAATGGCTTTTGGTGCCTGTGCTTCAACCGGTGGGTTTTACGATAACTACACCACCGTCGCGGGTATCGACCATATTGTCCCTGTTGACGTATATGTGCCTGGCTGTCCACCCCGTCCTGAGAATGTCTTGGATGCCCTCATGGCTTTGCAGCGCAAAATTCAAAGCCAAAAGCAGAAATTCCGCGGAGTTGAGTTGTAGTGAGCGGGGAGCGCACGTCAATGGGCCTCAACCACGGCACGCAAAAGTGAGGCTATGGGTATCGGAGCATCCTCAAGATCAACCGAGCGTAGCTCTCTGATGAATATCGGACGAAGGGTGGACTACGCTGTCCGTGCGTTGACCTATCTTGCCGCCCAGCCTCGGGACAGGGTCGTACCAAGGCGGGAGATCCAGACAAAACAAGATATTCCTGCGCACTTCCTATCGAAGATCATGAAACAGCTTGCGAGTGGAGGATTGGTTGAGTCCTATATGGGGGCTCGTGGCGGGTTTATGCTCAAGAAACCGGCGTCTGATATCAGCTTGCGAGCGGTGTACGAGTGTTTGGAGGGACCGCTATTGCTGATGGAATGTCTCGACGAGGACGGGAATGCCTGCTGCTATAATCCGGTATGCAACCAGATTTCTGTGTGGGGGGAGGCTCAACGATTGCTCAGGTCGTATCTGGCTGAGGTCTCCATCGGACAAATCGCACACAAGGTGGGGTTGCGAGAGGAGCTTGCTCATCGCGGGCAGGGAGAGTATACAGAATCTGCTCGTCACCACAGTCCTGAGCCATCGCTCTGAAGGTGGACTACTTTCCAACTGGGAGCACGGCCGTCTGGGAGAAACCTGTTAAACAGAAGGAGTGTGTACGGTGCTGTTTAATCTTGGGAATGTTCTGGTTTTTTCCATCCTTGCCATTGCGTTCTGTGCGGTGCACCTCGCTTTGGGAAAGCTCCTGCGTCCGCACAACCCAGAAGCAAAGAAGCTGACCACGTATGAGTGTGGAGAGCCGCCGACCGGGAGCGCCTGGATTAATTTTAATATTCGCTTCTACCTAATCGCCCTCGTGTTTGTGATCTTTGAAATCGAGGTTGCTTTTATTTTCCCGGTTGCCGTCGCTTTTCGCGACTGGCTGCTCAATGGGCAGGGGCTCTTTGCTCTTACCGAGATCTTGATCTTTCTGGGCATTCTAGTCGTTGGGCTGGTCTATGTCTGGGCCAAGCGTGACCTTGAATGGCTCAAGCGACTGCAACCAACCGCCGCCGAAGCTCAGACCGCCGCGAAAGAACCCGAATTGCCGAAAGCCGCCTGAGGAGGAAACATGTCCCTGATCAATAGTATTCCAGAGATGGTGATCACAACCAAGCTTGATGAGGTTCTTAATTGGACCCGGAAATCATCGGTGTGGTACATGCTCTTCGGCCTTGCGTGCTGTGCGATTGAGCTCATGCAAACCGGCGGCCCCCGAGCGGACTTGGAGCGTTTCGGGGCGGCCCCACGGGCAACCCCGCGTCAGTCCGATATGATGATTATTGCTGGGACGCTCACATTGAAGATGGCACTCCGGACTAAAGTCCTTTACGATCAAATGCCCGATCCTAAATATGTGATTTCTATGGGGAGTTGTTCAAATTGCGGAGGGTTGTTTCAGTTAGCGTACTCGGTCTGCGATGGTGTCGATAAGGTGATTCCCGTTGATGTATACGTTCCCGGCTGTCCGCCCCGTCCTGAAGCCCTGACAGAGGGCTTGCTCAAACTCCAAGAAAAGATGATGCAGGAGCGCTGGTTGGTGAAGGGCTCCTCTGCGCAAGCTGCGGCATAAAGAATATCGACGACAAGCGGCGCATCAGGAAGGGCACGGTAGTGTGTGAACTATGAGTCCCACCGAGATACACCAAAGATTACAAGACCAGCATGGCGACGCCATTACAGCCTTTGAGGCTGACGCCCTCGACCCCTTTGTCCTTATCAAGTCAGACTCTATCGTGGAGGTATGTCGATTTCTTCACGACGACCCGGATTTGGCCTTTGACTGTCTAACGAATATGTCCGGTGTTGACTTCTTAAAAGAGGACTACATCCAAGTGGTTCTCCACCTGTACTCCTATACCCATCGACATTCGATAGTGGTCAAGGCGAATGTATCGCGCGAAGAGCCGAGCATGCCTTCTGTGGAAGTGGTCTGGAAAGCCGCCAATTGGCTGGAACGCGAGATCTACGACTTGCTTGGCGTCGTTTTTACCGGACACTCGGACTTGCGGCGTTTATTAATGCCGGAAGACTGGGTTGGGCATCCGCTCCGCAAGGATTTTGTCGAGCCTGAAGAGTACCATGGCATCAGCACGCGTCGAGAGAGCTTGCTGAAATAAATCCACGCTAGTGTTCCAACCCACCTTTGTCTTTTCTATCGCCCCTTGTATGCAAACCCAAAGCGGGAGGCATCTATGAGCCTGGCAGGGTATGAGTTTGAAGTCCAACGTGATGATGGTCTGGCAACAGAAGAGATGACCCTGAATATGGGTCCCCAACACCCGAGTACGCATGGGGTGTTGCGTTTCGTGGTCAAGGCTGATGGCGAAATCATGCGGACGGCACTTCCTGATATCGGTTATCTGCATCGCTCCATAGAGAAGATATCCGAGAAAGTCGGCTATCACGGCTTCATGCCTTATACGGACCGCGTCGATTATGTCTCGGCTATGCAGTGTAACCAAGGCTGGGCCATGGTCTGCGAGCGTGCGGCCGGGATTGAGGTTCCTCGGCGGGGAGAATTTTGTCGAATTATTGCTTGCGAATTAGGCCGGATCGCTAGCCACCTGCTCTCGGTTGGGACCATGGTCATGGATATCGGTGGTATGACCCCATTTACGCATGCGATTCGGGAGCGGGAGAAGGTGAATAACCTGCTTGAAGATCTGTGCGGTGCGCGGTTGACCTTTAACTATATGCGCATTGGTGGTGTCGCCTGGGATTTACCCCCCGGATACGCCGAACAGGTGACGGCCTTCCTGGATCAATTTGAACCCCTCATTGCTGAATACAACGACCTGATTTCCTATAATAAGATCTATGTCGAACGCTTAGCCAATGTTGCGGCGGTCAGCAAAGAAGAGGCGATTAACTACAACTTGGTTGGTCCCAATCTGCGCGGCTGTGGCTTTCAGTATGATGTGCGCCGGGATGAGCCCTATTCGATTTACCCGGAATTAGACTTTGAAGTGCCTGTCGGGACTGGCGAAGTCGGCACCTTGGGCGATTGCTTTGACCGCTATATGGTGCGGATTAAAGAATTAAAAGAATCCTGCAAAATCGTCCGTCAATGTCTGGATATGATTCCTGACGGGCCGGTCCTGGCGAGAGTGGCCAAGAAGCTCAAACCGCCGGTTGGCGACGCGCATGTCCGTGTCGAAGCCTCTCGGGGGGATATGGGTTGGTATGTGGTCAGTGACGGGAGTGAGTTCCCCTATCGAACAAAAATTAGAACTGGCTCGTTTTCAGCGATGAGCATAGTGGACAAACTCAGTCGCGGGATTATGATTGCCGACTTGATTGCGTTGATTGCCAGCCTCGATGTGGTGGCTCCTGAAGTTGACCGGTAGAGGGAAATACGGTACGAGTGCGGCGCTATGCAGAGCTTTATTGATGGTCTAATTGCCAGCGGTGTATTTGGAGGGCTTCCTGCGGAGGCGGTCTACCCCGCCATGATGTTTCTGTTTGCCTCCCTGGTCGTCTTTGGCTTTGTTTTACCCCTGGTGACGATTACCATCTGGCTTGAGCGGCGGGTCTGGTCGCGCATTCAGTCACGGGTTGGGCCGAATCGGGTTGGGCCTCAAGGCGTCCTGCAAGGGTTGGCTGATGGGGTGAAAAATATCCTGAAGGAAGACGTGGTTCCCGATGCCGCGGACCGTCCGCTGTTTGTGTTTGCGCCCTATCTGCTGGTCTGGGGGTTTTTGGCGACCTTTGTCGTTATTCCGTTCAGCAGTGCGCTCGTTATTGCCGACCTCAACGTGGGAATTCTCTACATCGTGGCAATCGTTGCGCTCTCCGCTGTCGGCGTCCTCATGGCGGGCTGGGCATCGAATAATAAATGGTCCTTGCTGGGAGGTATTCGCTCTGCCGCCCAGGTCGTGAGTTATGAAATCCCCGCTGGACTGGCCTTGCTGCCCGTCGTGTTGCTTACCGGAACGTTGAGTACCCAAGGCATTATTCAAGCGCAAGGCTGGGCACCTTGGGACTGGTTCCTCTTCCATAGCCCGTTTACGTTTATTGCCGCCTTTGCTTTCTATATTTCCGCCCTTGCGGAAACCAACCGGACGCCTTTTGATATTCCAGAGGCGGAATCGGAATTGGTGGCTGGATTTGCGACCGAGTACAGTGGCTTCCGGTTTGCGCTCTTCTTCTTGGCAGAATGGGGCAGCTTATACGTGACGGGTGCCATTATGGCCGTCTTATTTTTAGGTGGCTGGCAGATCCCGACTGGCTGGACAAATAACACAGTGGTGTTGAATATTGCGCAACTCACGGTCTTTTTCCTCAAGGCGTATTTCTGGGTTTTCTTGGCCATGTGGATACGTGCCACCCTGCCTCGTATCCGGGTGGATCAGATGATGTCGTTGTGTTGGAAGTATTTGGTGCCGCTTGGATTTGTGAATTTGGTTGGGACAGCGGTCTGGATGGTGATTTGGCCCGAGGGGAATGCGTTCGTGCCATATTTCATGGTTGTCGGTACGCTGGCTCTTATTGTCATTTTCTTTCGACGTGTCCTATACCATTTACGTCGGGCTAAGCCGGAACTCTATTTTAATCCGGCAATCTAAAGTGATGACTAGGGGAACCTCTATGGCGAGTAGTATGGGCCGATATCTGAAGCACGCGAAGGATGCGGTTGCCACGATTTTTGAAGGAATGAGTGTCACCATGTCTCACTTCGTCCGTAAGCCATATACTATTCAGTACCCTGACCGGACGGCGGTCCGCGTTCAAGATACGCTGCCCCTGCGCTATCGCGGCATTCTTGAAGTTGACTTGGAGATTTGCACTGGCTGTTTGGCGTGCGAGCGGGCGTGTCCGATTGACTGTATTGTGATTGACGCGCCAAAGGACAAAGTGACTCGGGCGATGCTCCTCAGTCGTTTTGATATCGACATCGCCAAATGTATGTACTGCGGCCTGTGTAGCGAGGTCTGTCCCACCGGATCGATCCATCATACGACCGAGTTTGAAGGGGCGGACTACTCACTGGAGAGCATGATCCGTCGTTTCGTGAAGGACCCCGTATTGGCGTATAAGGCGAAGAAGGGGGAGGAGACTGATCCGTTGATTGCGCCGATCTTGGACCGTGGCATGGAATTTCTTGCAGAATGGGCGGAGCCCATTGATATGAAGAAATATAAAAAAGAGCAAGAAGAGGCCGCCCCATAAGTTGCGGATGAGGAGATATCGCCATGCCTTTGGAAGCGTTGGTTTTCTATCTGCTAGCCGCTTTGACTATCGGGTCGGCGCTCATCGTCGCGGGCTCTCACAACTTGGTGTATTCCGCCTTTGCGCTGTTGGGAACATTCATGGGGGTCGCCGGCTTGTACGCCCTGTTAGCCGCTGACTTTGTCGCGGTGATTCAGGTCATGCTCTACATCGGTGGCATTCTCGTGCTCATCCTTTTTGCGGTGATGCTCACCCATCGGATCGCCGATGTCGAGGTCTCGAATCGTACGGTCGGACGTATTCCCGCGGCGTTGATTCTTGGCATTGTTGGGACAGTCATGGGAGTCTGTATTGGGGCGGCTGAATGGGTACAGCATGCTGAACCGGTGGTCGAGCCGACGACGTCCGGTATTGGAGAGGCTTTCCTTGGGCCGTATATCTTGCCATTCGAGCTCGCTTCAGTCGTGTTGCTCGTGGCGTTGATTGGAGCGGTTGTCGTATCACGGAAGGAACTGCGTGGGCCCATGGTCGACGGATGATGGCTGAGTCAAGGTTCTGCGCGCTCTCGACGGCCTCCCTTGATTTTTTTCATCCTCCCATTTAAGACGGGACAACCCTCCTCACGCTACGAATGATTATGGATGGACTACTGCTCGATATAGGGCTACGGCACTTCCTGTTTGTCAGTCTGGCTGTTTTTGTGCTTGGTCTCTATTGTGTCCTAACCCGGAAGAACGCCATCGGAATTCTTTTGGGCGTGGAGCTGATTCTGAACTCCGCAAACATCAACTATATTGCCTTTTCACATTTTTCTTCCGGCAATTACGATGGCCAGGTGTTTGCGATTTTCGTGATTATGCTCGCCGCTGCCGAAGCGGTGATTGGTTTGGCTATCGTGCTCGGGATATACCAAAATTTTTCGTCAATCGATATCGAAGCCGTCGATAGTTTGCAAGGCTAGTCTATGGATCACCCGCTTCTCGTCTCCTACCTGCGCTGGATCGTCCTCCTTCCCCTGCTCGGAGCCGTTATCAATGGTGTTTTCGGGGCGAAGATCCAGGAGCGCTTTGGGAAGAATGGAATCAGCATCGTTGCCTGCGCTGCTGTTGGCCTTGCCTTTATCCTTGCGCTACGTGCCTTTTTTCAGCTCGCCGGCGTAGCGCCCGAAGAACGTTATCTGCTCGATACGCTCCTGCGTTGGATACACATCGGTTCTCTTCAGGTCGATATTGCTTTCGCTGTCGATCCACTATCCGCCATGATGATCCTGATCGTTACCGGCATTGGCGGCCTGATCCATCTGTATTCGATCGGCTATATGCATGATGACGAAGCGTACTGGCGCTTTTTCGCCTACCTCAATCTTTTTACCGCGGCGATGTTGACCTTGGTGCTGGCCGATAATCTCGTGTTGATGTTTGTAGGCTGGGAAGGCGTCGGGCTGTGCTCATATGGACTGATTGGATTCTGGTATAAGGAACATGCGAACACCACTGCTGGAAACAAGGCTTTTATCGTCAACCGGATTGGTGACGCAGGCTTTACGCTGGGTATTTTTATTATTTTCTGGAGTCTCTTTGAGGCGGGACACGGCACGACCGCGGTCTTTCGTGACCTGGGTCAGCTGGTTCATCACCTGGAAGGTCAGCTAGTCTGGGGCATCCCGGCGGCAACGCTCGCGGCGCTCTGTCTTTTTGTCGGGGCGACTGGGAAGTCCGCCCAAATTCCCCTCTATGTGTGGTTGCCGGATGCGATGGCCGGGCCGACTCCGGTGAGTGCTTTGATCCATGCTGCGACCATGGTGACCGCCGGCGTGTATATGATGGCTCGGATGCACTTTCTCTTTTCCATGTCGCCGGTTGCACTCGGCGTGGTGGCGACGGTTGGAGCCCTCACCGCGCTCGTTGCGGCAACCATCGGCCTCGCCCAGTTCGATATTAAGAAGGTGCTCGCGTATTCAACTGTCAGTCAGCTCGGCTATATGGTACTTGGCATCGGCGTGGGCGCGTATGGCGCCGCTGTTTTTCATCTGATGACGCATGCCTTTTTTAAGGCCTGCCTGTTTCTTGGCTCGGGAAGCGTGATTCATGCGATGGGCGATGAGCAGGATATGCGCAAGATGGGCGGCCTCAGAGAGAAAATGCCGCTCACCTTTTGGACATTTTTGATCTCCACTATTGCTATTGCGGGTATCCCGCCACTGGCCGGATTTTTTTCAAAAGACGAAATTCTGTGGCTGACGTTTTCCGGTGGACATCCGCTCCTATGGTTGATCGGGTTCGCTGCTGCCGGGATGACCGCGTTTTATATGTTTCGTCAGGTCTTCATGGTGTTTTTTGGAGAGAATCGTGCGGATGAGCACACCAAAGAGCATTTGCACGAATCCCCTCCGGTGATGACGTACCCGTTAATTGTTCTGGCCGTGGGTGCGCTCTTTGCCGGTTTTCTCGGGGTGCCACCCGCCCTTGGCGGGAGTAATATCCTAGAACACTGGTTGGAGCCCGTCTTTGGCGGTGGCCATACTGCCCATCACCATGTTGAGGTGATTGAGTATGTCCTGATGGCAGCTTCCGTTGGCATTGCGGCAGTCGGTATATTCCTCGCGTATCTGATTTACTATCGGCAGTCCGTATCAGCTGACACGTTTACTGCGGTCGGAGGCGGTGTCCCGTACCAAGCCGTATTTAATAAATACTATATTGACGAACTCTACCATGCGACCGCCGTCCGAGGGACCCTGGCTGTCAGTTGGTTATGCTCCGCCTTTGATCGTAATGTCATCGACTTTATCGTCAACAACGTTGCCAAAGTCACCGGTGTGATAGGCTGGGCGGTTGGACGATTTGATCATTATATCATTGATGGGTTGGTGAACGGACTGGCCGATGTCACCTTTGGTATTGGCAATCGGTTGCGCCAAATCCAGACCGGCAACCTCAGTATTTATCTGTATGTCATTGTTGGTGCGATTGCCGTCTCCCAATTCTTACCGCGCGTAGGGGCGGACATATTAGTCCCTGTCGTTATCGCGTTTCTCTCTCTGGTGATCGTGGTCGGAATAGCGCTGTGGCTCTCCACCAGACGAATCCAGTGGCGTCTGATGTTTACAAAAGAGGGAGTCTCGGAGCTCCGGTGAACCAGACCTTTTATCAAGCCCATTGTGTGGATGTGCGGTAAGGAGCCGTTATGGAGTCCTCTATTCTCACCTTAATGATTTTCTTTCCTCTGGCCGGCATGGTCACCGTCTTCTGCCTGCCGAGTCAAGCAAAAGATCTCATTCGATGGACTGCTTTTGCTTTTACCCTGCCGGCCTTCTTTTTGGGAATCTGGCTCTACCAGAACTTTGATACCACGACCACAGCGCTTCAGTTTGTTGTGAATGTCCCGTGGATTGAATCATTTAATATCCGCTACTTTGTTGGAGTCGATGGAGTCAGCATATCCATGATCTTGCTGACCGTCGTTCTGTGTCCTATCTGCATTCTCGCTTCGTGGAATATTGAGCGGGCCGAGAAGGGCTATTTCGCCCTGTTCCTGCTGTTGGATACGGCCATGACGGGTGTTTTTTGCGCCATGGACTTCTTCTTGTTCTTCATATTCTGGGAGTTGATGCTGCTGCCGATGTATTTCCTGATTGGCATATGGGGTGGGCCACGGCGTGAATATGCGGCAATTAAATTTTTTCTGTATACCATGCTCGGCAGTGCGCTGATGTTGGTCTGTATGCTGGTCTTCTACTTTCAAGCCGGGGCTGTCGAAGGTGTCGGCTACACTTTTGATCTGACCCAACTCCCCGCCGTGGCGCAGCACTTTCAGACCGAGCCGCTCTTGCTTGGCTTTTCTTTGCCACAAATCATGTGGCTCGCGCTCTTTATCAACTTTGCCGTGAAAATTCCGGCTTTCCCCTTCCACACCTGGCTGCCGGACGCCCACGTCGAAGCGCCAACCGCGATCTCCGTTATTCTGGCAGGGGTCCTCCTGAAAATGGGAACGTATGGGATTCTACGAGTGAATTATCCCCTGCTCCCGGCAGAAACCTTCTTTTTTGCGCCGTACTGTTTGGCTGCCTTGGGAGCATGGAATATCGTCTACGGGGCCTTCTGCGCCTTATCCCAGTGTTTTACTGAGCCCAAGGATCTGAAAAAGCTCGTGGCATATTCTAGTATCAGCCACATGGGGTATGTCATGTTGGGCATGGCATCGTTTACTCCACAAGGGATCAATGGTGCGGTCTTACAGATGTTCAATCACGGCACGATTACCGCCATGCTCTTCCTCATCGTCGGAGTAATCTATGACCGGGCTCACCATAGGCGTATTGACGGGTTTGGTGGCTTAGCTTCGGTGATGCCGGTCTATACCGGCGTGATGGGGCTCGCTTTTTTTGCCGCCATGGGACTCCCTGGTTTATCGGCCTTTATTTCCGAAGTCCTGTGTCTCCTCGGTGCCTGGCACACGCATAAAATTCCGACCTTGCTTGGCGCTCTGACCGTAATCATTACAGCGAGTTACCTGCTCTGGACGATCCAACAAATGTTTCTCGGAAAGCCACGTGAGGAGTATGCAGACATGCATCTCTCAGAAATCAATACGAGAGAGCTGTGTATGTTGGTCCCGCTTGGGGCTATTGTTGTAATCCTGGGATTTTATCCGCACGCTGTTCTGGACCTGCTCGACGTCTCGCTCCAGGGGCTCAACGAGGTCGTGCTGTCGGCAAGCACGAATAGTTCTGATGCTGCGGCAGTTGCGCTGCGCTAGCGTATTGAACGAGAGAGAAAGCATGCCATGAACCTCGGCAGTATTGAAAGCCTGGCATATCTCTACCCTGAAGGGATTCTTGTTCTCTCCATTCTGGCGATTTTTCTTGTTGATCTGTGTGTGGAGGATAAAGAGCGGCTCGGCAATATTGCCCTGGTTGGAGCCGCTCTGGCCCTAGTCTTTACTTCAGGCCTGTCCTTCTTTGGCGTCCGCTTTATCGAAGGATTACAAGGTGCCGGGGAGGGGTGGCTGTTTCATCGCATGATTGCGCTAGATAGTTTTGCCATTTTCTTTAAAGTGATCCTTTCCCTGTCGGTAGTGGGGACCGTCTGGATGTCTCTTGGCTCACGGGAGATCAACGGGCCGAATCAGGGTGAATACTATGGGATTTTACTGGCGAGCGGGCTGGGCATGTTTTTCATGGCCTCGGCAACGAATCTGCTCCTGGCCTACCTGTCTTTAGAGTTCGTCAGTCTGACGTCGTATGTGCTCACAGGATATTTGACGCGAAATCGAAGATCTGGAGAAGCCGCGCTGAAATATCTCATTTACGGTGGTGTCGCCTCGGGGACCATGATCTATGGCATGAGTTGGATCTTTGGTTTGACCGGTAGCCTGGATTATGCGGAAATCAACGCGGCGCTGCTGCAAAATGCTCCGGATCATCTCACGCTCTTCATCGCTCTTGTCCTCATGTTGGCTGGGTTCGGCTATAAAATTGCCGCGGTTCCCTTCCATATGTGGGCGCCCGATGTCTACCACGGGGCTCCTATTCCGGTGACGGCTTTTCTTTCGGTCGGCTCAAAGGCGGCGGGTTTTGCTCTTCTCATGAGATTTTTCTATCCAGCGCTCTCTCAAAGTGGAGACGCCGGCATGTGGCAATTCGTCCCCGGCGTCGAGTGGCCACAACTCATGCTGATTGTGGCGATGGTGACCATGACGCTTGGAAACCTCGCTGCCCTAAACCAGCATAACGTGAAGCGTCTCTTAGCCTATTCCAGCATCGCTCACGCTGGCTACATCCTCATGGGATTTGTTGTGCTCAGCGACGAAGGGCTACGGGCGATGCTGTTCTATATCGTCGTCTATTATTTGATGAACCTCGGGGCGTTTATCGTCGTCATGGTTGTGGCGAATAATACTGGTCGCGAAGACCTAGAAGGCTTCCGTGGGCTGGCCTGGAGAGGGGGAGCTTTGCCTGCGGCAGCAATGGCAATTTTCCTCTTTTCGCTCACGGGCCTTCCCCCGCTTGCTGGCTTTATTGGAAAATTCTACCTCTTTGCCGCGGTGGTGAAGGGCCAATTCTATTGGCTTGCCGTGGTTGGGATATTGAACAGTGTCGTGTCCCTCTACTATTATGCCCGCATTGTAAAGACGATGTTCCTGGATGAGCCATCTGATTTGGAAGGGGAGGTCGCTCTCGATCCACACAATGGCTCCTTATTGGCAATCTTGAGTGTGGCGACTGTTGTCCTCGGGGTGTATTGGGCGCCCGTTTTCGATTTTGCCGACCGTTCAACACGTTTTTTCTTGGGCAGCTAACGAACGAGGCTGCGTTGGAGCGGGAACAGGACTCGATTTGTCCGGCGTTTGACGGCATGTTAGGGTGGGGGAAGCGAGAACGTCGCAATCTCCACGTTGAACGGGAGCTGAACCATGTCGGGGCGTAGCGCAGCCTGGTAGCGCACCTGCCTTGGGAGCAGGGGGTCGGCCGTTCAAATCGGCTCGCCCCGATACGATGTCATAGTCAGGAGGAAAAGTCCGATGCTCCTGACACGTGAGGCCTTGCGGGCGCCAGTAGCTCAGCTGGATAGAGCAACGGCCTTCTAAGCCGTGGGTCAGGGGTTCGAATCCCTTCTGGCGCATAGGGTGGGTGTAGCTCAGTTGGTAGAGCACTGGGTTGTGGTCCCAGGAGTCGAGGGTTCAAGTCCCTTCACCCACCTGTTCTTTTCACTCCAGAGCGTAATATTCTCCTGATCAGTGCGGTCATAGCTCCGGTTGCCATCACTAGGAATAGTGGTTATGGTGCCCGTGGGCCGCTAGCTCAGTTGGCAGAGCAGCTGACTCTTAATCAGCGGGTCCGGAGTTCGAATCTCCGGCGGCCCATCACCCTTGGTGAGGACATATGCGAGAGTGGCGAAATTGGCAGACGCGCTAGACTTAGGATCTAGTCCGCTTGAAGCGGATGGGGGTTCAAGTCCCCCCTCTCGCATGCGCGTCTTATCCGGGTGGTAGGAAGAGATCCGTAGTAGGTTACTGTTGTATGAAGATTTCGATTGAGAGGCTGAGTTCGGTCCAGAAAAAAATTGCTTTTGAGATTCCTGCGGATCAAGTCCAAGCTGGACTGGAGAAGGCGTATCGAAGCTATCAAAACCGCGTTCGACTGAAAGGCTTTCGTGTTGGGCGGGTGCCAAGGCAGGTGCTCGAACGTCGCTTTGGAGAAGAGATTGCTGCGGAAGTGAGTTCCTCTCTGGTCGAGGAGTCGCTGACCAAAGCAATAGAGGAACATGAACTTGCCATTGTGACAAAGCCTCAAATTGTGACTGAGCGTTTGGTTGCGGGAAATCCTTTCTGTTATTCAGCGACTGTCGAGACGAAGCCTGAAGTTGCGAATGTTGAGTACGAGGGGATAGCGGTTGACAAAGTGATCTCGTCAGTAGCGGAGAAGGAGGTTGACGAGTCCTTAGCGCGACTTGCCGAATCTTTTGCCCAGCTTCATCCCGTAACGGATCGAGATCAGGCTGAGTCGGGAGATGTTGTTACCCTGGACTACCGTGCCGTACAACAGGGGCGAGCCATTCCGGGGCTCGAAGGAAAGGGGCGATTGGTTGAGTTGGGCAAAGAGTCTTTCCTGCCTGGGTTTCAAGAGCGACTCATTGGCATCAAGAAAGGACAGACTGTTGAATTTTCGCTGCCATTACCCCAGGGGCCTCAAGAGACGGACTCCGATCAGCAGGAGGCCCTGCCTACCGCTACTTTCCGTGTCACCATACACGATATCGCTCAAAAGGAAGTGCCTCTTCTAGACGATGAATTTGCAAAAGACCACGGAGAGTGTGATACCCTCGAAGAATTGCGCGCCAAGATTCGGGAGAATATGGAACAGATGGCGGAGCGAACAGCCGAGGGGCAGATGCATGACGCTGTGCTGAGCCAAATACTCAATAAAAATCCCTTTGAGGTCCCCCCTGGCCTTATTCGTGAACAAGCGCAGCAGTTATTCGTTGAGTCGGGCATGCAGGGGCGGGGCAATGGCAGCTTTGATGACCCGACTATTCCTGAGGCTATACGTGAGGACTTCTCCCAGCGGGCAAAGCGGCAGATTGAGACGACGCTACTTCTTGATGCACTCGTGGAGCAACTCGGTATCTCAAGCACGGAGGATGAGGTTGATCTGAAGATTGAAGACTTTGGAGCGGCGAGTGTCGAGCAGCGACAGCAGATTGAGGCGTTCTACGCTGATCCGACGAATCGTCAGATGCTGCAAGGGCGGCTGTGCAGAGAAAAGGCAATTCAGGCAGTTGTCGGGAAGGCCCATATTCGAGTGGTCCAAGAAGACGTTGCTGGGGCCGAGGAAAACGATTAGTATGGGCTCTTTGTGAAGGACCTTTTTCGCTCCTCATGTGATTGGACTAACAGATGAATGCTCCTCTCTGTAACACTATGTATCGGTCGGTTACCCAGTACGAATAGGTGAGCTAGCATGGATACTGTTTTTTCTTCCGAGCGAAGGGACGCTGCGCTAACCTGGAGCATGCATCCCTATACCGTACGGTATAAAAACGATCCAAGGAGTCGATATGCCCAGAAATGGCGATGATCGTCCCGGAAATTTGGTCTGTTCTTTTTGTGGCAAGAGTCAGGATGAGGTTCGTAAACTGATTGCGGGCCCTACGGTCTATATCTGTGACGAATGTATAGATCTGTGTAATGACATTATCGCGGAAGAGTGTGACCAGGAAGACACGTTGGCGGCCTCCTCGGCCGTCCCCAAGCCGGCAGAGATAAAGCGTGTTTTGGACCAATACGTCATCGGGCAAGAGCAAGCAAAGAAAATTCTCTCTGTCGCCGTTCATAATCACTACAAACGCGTTGATTCACAGTTGATGACAAGTGAGGTGGAACTCCAAAAATCCAATATTCTCCTTCTTGGTCCGACGGGCTCAGGGAAAACCCTCCTGGCCCAAACCTTGGCGCGTTTCCTCCAGGTTCCCTTTACGATTGGTGATGCAACCAGCCTGACTGAGGCTGGGTACGTTGGGGAAGATGTCGAGAATATTGTTTTAAGTTTGTTACAAAACGCGGACTATGACGTCGAGAAATGTCAGAAGGGAATTGTCTATATCGATGAGATCGATAAGATTGCCCGAAAAGGAGATAATCCTTCGATTACGCGAGATGTTTCCGGTGAAGGTGTCCAACAAGCGTTGCTCAAGATTATTGAAGGGACGGTCGCGAGCGTCCCTCCAAAAGGAGGCCGAAAACACCCGCAGCAAGAGTTTGTTCAGGTCGATACGACGAATATCCTCTTTATCTGTGGTGGCGCATTTGTCGGTCTGGAAGATGTTATTCAACGACGGATTGGGGGGAAGAGCCTTGGGTTTGGGGCAGATGTTCGGAGCACCAGCCGGAAGGGGAGGAGTCTGCTTACAGAAGTGCAACCCGAAGATCTCCTGAAATTTGGCATGATCCCGGAATTTATTGGTCGTCTTCCCGTTTTAGCGACGCTCAAGGAATTGGACGATCAGGCGTTAGTCCGTATCTTGCGTGAGCCAAAAAATGCTCTTGTTCGTCAATACCAAAAGCTCTTTGAATTGGAGAGTGTGCACCTGCGCTTTACTGAAGGCGCGCTGACTGCGATTGCCCGTGAGGCATTAGCTAGAAAAACCGGGGCTCGTGGGCTGCGCGCCATCATGGAAAACATCATGCTGGATATCATGTATGATATCCCCTCACAGCCGAACATCAAAGAAGTTCTCATTTCCGAAGAAGTGGTGTCGCGCAATGTGCAGCCTATTGTGATGTACCAAAAGGCAACGGCCGAGAGTGCCTGACAGCCCTACTCGGAAAGCAGAGCCATGTTGTTCCAGAATGACCAATAAAGAGAGATCGGAAAAAGGAGGGGCCGTGCGTCTACCGCTTTTACCCTTACGAGACATTATTGTTTTTCCTCATATGGTCGTTCCCCTCTTTGTGGGGCGGCAAAAGTCGATTAAGGCGCTCGAAGAGTCAGTCGCCGGCGATAAACTGATTTTTCTCGCAACGCAGCGTGATGCGAAAGTCAATGATCCGATTGCCAATGATATTTATTCCATGGGCACCATCGGGCATGTGGTGCAACTCCTCCGGTTGCCAGACGGGACCGTGAAGGTGCTGGTTGAGGGGAAACAGCGCGGACAGGTTGTCCAATATGTAGAGCAGAATGATTTCTTCTGGGCTGAGGTTGAAGAGGTTGAAGAAACATCACAACGACAAGCTGAAATCGACGCGTTGGTGAAAAGTGTTAATACGGCATTTGAGAACTATGTTCGTCTGAATAAGAAGATTCCTCCAGAGATGATTATGTCGGTCTCGGCGCTTGATGACCCGTCCCGGCTCGCCGATACCATTATTGCGCATCTTGGGATTAAATTGGAAGATAAACAGACCCTGCTGGAAACGATTGATCCTGCCGACCGGTTAGAGAAAGTGCTGAGCTTTACGCGTTCCGAGATTGAGATACTTGAAGTGGAACGCAGGATACGTAACCGAGTCAAAAAGCAAATGGAAAAGACTCAGAAGGAGTACTATCTCAACGAGCAAATGCGGGCCATTCAAAAAGAGCTCGGAGAAAAAGACGAATTCAAGAACGAGTTGCAAGAGCTCGAAGAAAAAATCCGGCAAAAGAAGCTGTCTCAAGAGGCTCGAGACAAAGTAGAAAAAGAGCTCAAGAAGCTCAAGATGATGTCTCCGATGTCTGCCGAGGCGACGGTTGTGCGCAACTATATTGATTGGTTGCTCGTCCTGCCCTGGTATGAATACACGGAAGATAAGCTGGACATTCAGGATGCAGAAAAGATTCTGGACGAGGACCACTACGGCTTGGAAAAGGTCAAGGAGCGAATCCTGGAATACCTTGCCGTCCAAAGCCTGGTCGGCGAGTTGAAGGGGCCGATTCTCTGCTTTGTCGGCCCTCCGGGAGTGGGAAAAACTTCCTTGGGAAAATCCATTGCCCGCTCGACGGACCGGGAGTTTGTTCGGATCTCCCTCGGTGGAGTGCGCGACGAGGCAGAAATCCGGGGGCACCGACGAACCTATATCGGAGCAATGCCGGGGAAAATAATCCAAGGAATGAAAAAAGCGGGATCGGGGAACCCGGTCTTTCTGCTGGATGAGGTTGACAAGATGTCAACCGATTTCCGAGGAGATCCGTCTGCCGCGTTGATGGAAGTCCTTGATCCAGAACAGAATACGACCTTCAACGACCATTACCTTGATGTGGATTATGATCTGTCAAAAATCCTTTTTATCTGCACGGCAAATAGTCTTGAGCGGATTCCACGTCCCCTACAGGATCGCATGGAGATTATTAGAATCCCTGGTTATACCGAGTGGGAAAAATTGAACATCGCGAAGCATTTTTTGTTTAAAAAGCAACGTGACGCAAACGGTCTGACCGAGCATAATATCACCTGCTCTGACCGTGTCTTGTCTACCGTGGTCCGCTCGTATACGCGAGAATCTGGAGTCAGGAATCTCGAGCGAGAAATTGCGACGCTGTGTAGAAAGGTTGCCGTCGAAGTTGTCAAAAAAGGAAAAGACACGCATGTTCGATTGAATCAGAAACGACTCGAAAAATATCTGGGGCCCGCCCGCTATCGGGTGAGTAAGACAGAACAGGAAGATAAGATTGGTGTCGTGACCGGTTTGGCCTGGACGGATATGGGAGGCGAACTGCTTGCCACTGAGGTAACCATTGTCCCTGGTAAAGGCAAGTTAACTATTACTGGGAAAATTGGTGACGTGATGCAGGAGTCGGCCCAGGCGGCGATGAGCTATGTCCGCTCACGGGCCGATGAGTTGGGGCTCGACAAGGATTTTTACCAGAACATTGATGTGCATATCCACATTCCGGAAGGTGCTATCCCGAAAGATGGTCCATCGGCCGGCGTGACGATGGCAACCTGTCTGGTCTCAGCCCTGACAAAGATCCCGGTTCGACATGATACGGCTATGACCGGAGAAATCACCCTTCGTGGTCGTGTGCTCCCCATTGGTGGTCTCAAGGAGAAGATACTTGCTGCCCATCGTGGAGGGATAACCAGGATACTTATCCCAATTGAAAATGAAAAAGATTTACAGGAAGTTCCAGCGAATATCCTGCGAGCAGTCCATGTCGAACCTGTTGACCATCTCGACGCGGTGCTACGAAATGCTCTCGTCCTTGCCGAGCCCGATGAGTTCCTGGCAAAGAATGAGGCCGTGGTTGATGAGGATCCCCTCTATTCTTCAGGTACACCTGACCCAACCGAATCAACCGAGATCGTGACACATTAATGCACATGAGGGGATTGACTGGGAAAGGGAGCAGTGGTAGAGCTCAGAGCCTCGTTTAGGGTAAGGCTCGTCCGCTCACCTCTTTCGTCCTTGTATGTAGGGCGGTTAGCTCAGAGGAAGAGCATCGGCCTTACAAGCCGAGGGCCATCCGTTCAAATCGGATACCGCCCATATGGTGGGGTCGTAGTTCAGCTGGTTTAGAACGCCGGCCTGTCACGCCGGAGGTCGCGAGTTCGAGTCTCGTCGGCCCCGCCATCCCCATACTTTTAGGTGAAGGCGCTGTGACCTATGAAGAAAGAAACTCAAACACTACCCCAGGAGCAAGCGCTTCCGGCCCGTCATTGGTATCTTGTAGATGCGAAAGACCAAGTTGTTGGGCGTCTTGCAAGCCACATCGCGAGCGCCTTACGCGGCAAGGGAAACCCCGCTTTTTCCCCTCATACTGACACTGGAGACTTTATTGTCGTCATTAATGCCCGCCATGTGAGACTGACGGGAAAGAAGCTTCAGGATAAACAATATTACCGTCATACGGGCTACCCGGGTGGTATACGACAACAGTCTGCGGAACAGATTATCCAATCGTCTCCTGAACATATCCTGAAAAAAGCGGTGGCGGGGATGCTGCCGAAGAATGCGCTCGGACGCCAGTTGGTAAAGAAATTAAAAATTTATCCTGACGCATCCCACCCGCACGCCGCCCAGATGCCAACCGCCAGATAGAGGTAGGGTCGAGAACGAGAGAAGGAAGGCGCTTTGTATGGCTGAGAATCAATCAGAATGTTGGGGAACTGGAAAACGAAAAACTGCGATTGCCAGAGTCCGCCTTCTTCCTGGGGAAGGGCGGTGCACGGTCAACAGAAAACCCCTTAACGAATATTTTGGCCGTGAAGCGATCCGTATGATTGCGCGGCAGCCACTCATCGTAACGCAAATGGAAGACCAATACGACGTCAAGGTCAATGTCCAAGGGGGCGGAAACTCTGCCCAGGCAGCTGCGATTCGTCATGGGATTACCCGAGCCCTTCTCAAAGCCAACCCAGACTTTCGGACCCTCCTGAAAAAAGAAGGATTTATTACCCGCGACTCGCGAGAAGTTGAGCGCAAAAAGTACGGCAGGCACAAGGCGCGGAAGCGTCCTCAGTACTCAAAGCGGTAATATCTTATAGGCCAATTAGTCAATGCCGAGCAGGAAATAAATACCGACTAAGCCTAACGTCCCATTAGCGAGCCAAGCGGAGAGGGTCGGAGGAAGAATCCCACCGTTACCCAGAGAAACGGTGAGAGCGAGAAAGACCCAGTAGCCAAATCCGACAAGCAGCGCCGAACCGAGTGCTGTTGGTACGGTAAGCTGCTTCGCGCCGGGTATCGCGAGTGCTGCTCCTAACAGTGTCATAACGAACGCCGCAAAAGGGATCGCTCCCTTGAGTTTGAGATCTACTTGATACTCTGTCGTATCGAGACCCTTTTGTTGGAGGTCTGCGATATAAGCCCTGAGTGCCTGTGATGAAAACTCTTCGGATTTCATGGCAACAAGGGAGAAGTCTTCTGGCTTTTCCTTGAGCAAAAGGGATAGCGGCAGCGAATGATGCGCGTCTCCTCGTTCTAGCTTGCTTTCCTGGACTCCTTCAAAATACCATTTTTCGTTTCGCCAAGAGGCTTGAGCAATCTTTGTTAAAGCCTGCACCTGAAAATTCTCACCGAGGGTATAAATAGTGAGACCGGAAATGATATTCCGGCGCGAATCAAAGTGATTGATATGGTAGAAGCTGTTTGCTCCATGGTACCAGAACCCTCGCGCCTGAAAGAGACCTTTAAAAGCCTTGCCTTTAATCTCCACCGTATTGATATAGCGAGACTTGTGGAAGGCGTACGGAACGACATTCTCGTTCCACACCCATCCACCAAGGCTTAATACACCAGCAGCTAAGAGGAGTGGGGCAGCCATCTGCCAGGCGCTCACACCACAGGCCTTGAGTGCCTGGAGTTCCTTATGGCGGGAGAGCATTCCGAGGCTTAGCAGCGATCCGGCGAGTGCCGCGGCAGGGACAGCTTGGGTGACAAAGAGGGGTAATTTAAAAAGGAAATAGCTACCTATAGCGGACAGGGGTGCTTTGTATTTTACGAAACTATTAAAGCGATCAAAAAAATCAACCAGCAGTGAAAGTCCGAGAAAAAGGAGTAGGCAGAGTGCAAAAAGACGAATAAATTCTTTGCACAGATAGACTGCGATGAGTCGAGAAGGAAAAGAAAATCCGGTTTGACCCATAACCCGTGTCGGACTCATTGGATGACCAAAGAGGACAATGGGCGCTTGGAAAAACCCTGCGACAACCAGGTCAAGAGAGGGAAAAGAGGCTTTTCTTGCGTCACCCGAGAGAAGAGATAGGCACCGAGACCGCCTAAGACGCCATTCGGTATCCACAGGGCAATTGCAGGAGAGAGTACCCCTCTTTCTCCAAAGGTCTCTCCTGCAGTAAGCAGAAGATAATAGAGCAGGATAATACCGAGGCTCATGCCAAATCCGATCGAACGAAAGGCCCAGGTCGTTCGCACGCTGAGAGGAAGAGCGATCAGACTAAAGACCACACACGCGAACGGCAGGGCAAGGCGACGATGCAATTCAACAAGCGCTTTATTATGTTGTGAAGATGCCTCTTGACTCTGAGACAAGCGGTGGAGGAGCTCCACTATTGTCATATCTTTGGGGCTATGGTTCGGTTCGCTCACGTGAGCGAGCAGTGCAGCAGTATCCAAAATCACATCATAGACAGAAAAATGGGTTGTCTGATGGCCCTTTTCTGTCTGTTGCATACTATGCACCGTCCCCTTGTTTAAGCGGAGGGTCAACAGATTGCCTTCAGCACTAGGAACAATGAGGCCATCATGGGCAAAAATGGTATCTTTTCTGTGTGGAGTCCGACTATCAGCGATCATGATTCCCTTGAGAACCGTCCCGGGCGGTTCAATTTCTTCTGCATAGATAACCAGACCTGAAAACTCACTATTAAATGTCTTTTCTTTTAAGCCTGCGGTTGCCCGTGTTTTCGAAACATCATAGAACACACGATCGAGTCCAGCATTACTCCACGGACGGACAGAGAGGGTAAGGAAAAAAGATATCCCTAAAAGGACCCCTGTCAGCAGATACAGTGGCACGGCCATTTGAGAGAGACTCATGCCGCAACTTTTCAACGCAATGATTTCTTTGTCTGTCGAGAGACGGCCAAATCCCCAGAGAATGGCTAGGAGGAAGGCCATCGGTACGGTCACCTCGAGAAAAGAAGGAAGGACAAAAAATAGCATTTTGCTAATATGCAGGATTGATACGCCCCGACTGACGACTAAATCAACGAGTTCCAGGACGCGAGCCGTGAACAAAATGCAGGTAAAGATGAGCAAGCTGAGACAGAAGGGCATGGTAATTTCGAAGAAGATGTAGCGTGTCAGAATTTTGCCCATGAAACGAAATCCTAGAAGAAATACCTTACACTGTAAATCGCGTGTACTATACGGACTCCACCCCCTCAACGAGTACCTCCACACACAGCCGGAGACAATCGAGACCATCTATGCTCTCCGATTGCAGAAAACAGAGGGTATAATTCAATCTGCTCGGCAGCTTCACATACCCGTTCAATACCAATCCGTGGCTTTCCTTGATACCCTGACGCACGGGGGAAATCACCAAGGAATCGCCGCTCAGATGCGTCCGTTTCAGTATGCTGCCCTGACTGACCTCATGCAGAGTTCGATAGACTGTATTCTGGTACTTGATGAGATAGTGGATCCTCAGAATCTTGGGGCGCTGCTGAGAACAGCGGAGTCAGCGAAAGTTGGAGGCGTGATACTGACGAAACGACGTTCTGCGCAACTCTCGGCGAGTGTTGAAAAAGCAGCGACTGGGGCAACGGCATATCTTCCTATATGTCGAGTTGGAAATTTGCAGCATGCCCTCACGGCATTAAAACAAGCGAATTTCTGGCTTGTCGGACTCAATCCGCAGGCAACCTCCACGGTGTATGATCTCGATATGCGTGGAAAAGTTGCTCTCGTTCTAGGTGGCGAAGGGAAGGGAATTCGCCCGCTCGTCCAGAACACCTGTGACTACTTAGTATCAATACCGATGGAAGGGCGGATTTCCTCTCTGAATGTTTCTGTTGCCGGTGCCATCGTACTCTATGAACGTCTCCGTCAAATTCGTAAACCATAGTACTATAAAGTCTCATGAGAGCGGACTTGCTTGTCTGCAGGTTGTTTTTTTGCTATCCATCTGTAAGGTGTGGAAATTGAAGGAGATTTTATTTCTCCAGGAGAAAACGGATTAAGATATTTGATTGCTATTGACTGCTGTAATGAGCTGGGGTAGGATAGGTCGCTCTTCTGAGATATAACAAGGTTTCGTTTGAGGAGATCCTGAAATCCGCATAATTATTGAGCTACGGGAAACCATACTCTGGAACGCTGGCGTAGCTCAACGGTAGAGCAACTGATTTGTAATCAGTAGGTTGTAGGTTCAATTCCTATCGCCAGCCTTCGTCGAGATGAAAACCGTGTACATGGAGAGGTGCCCGAGCGGCCAAAGGGAGCAGACTGTAAATCTGCCGGCACATGCCTTCGAAGGTTCGAATCCTTCCCTCTCCACTATAAAGCAGGGAAGACTTTGGGCGGGAATAGCTCAGTTGGCTAGAGCGCGAGCCTTCCAAGCTCGGGGTCGCGGGTTCGAGTCCCGTTTCCCGCTCCAACATTTTGTAAGAGGGAACGGCGTCTCCCTACAATTCTTCTGGTATTTTATAGGACAGGTCCTTCATTCTATAGGTTGTGATAGTGAGAAAACTGACCACAATGCCCAGGTAGCTCAGTAGGTAGAGCACGTCCTTGGTAAGGACGAGGTCGGCGGTTCAAGCCCGCTCCTGGGCTTGTCCCATTTTTACGAAAGAAACGGACTGCTAAAAGCTTGACTGTCGAGAAGGTTGGGACAAGTTTCTCACTGTTGAGCGTACAGGGCAGAAAGGGAGAGCGATGGCGAAGGAGCGGTTTGAGCGGACGAAGCCGCACATGAATGTGGGGACGATTGGGCATATTGACCATGGGAAGACGACGCTGACGGCGGCGATCACGAAGGTGTTGGCGGCGCGGGCGATGGCAGAGGCCATCGCGTTTGACGAGATCGACAAAGCGCCGGAGGAGAAGGAGCGGGGGATCACGATCAACACGGCGCACGTGGAATACGAGACCGAGCAGCGGCACTATGCGCATGTGGATTGTCCGGGGCATGCGGACTATATCAAGAACATGATTACCGGGGCGGCGCAGATGGACGGGGCGATCCTGGTGGTGGCGGCCTCAGACGGGCCGATGCCGCAGACGCGGGAGCATATCTTATTAGCGCGGCAAGTGGGGGTTCCGGCGATCGTCGTGTTCATGAACAAAGTGGACATGGTCGATGATGAGGAGTTGTTGGACTTAGTCGAGTTGGAGATGCGGGAGTTATTGTCGAAGTACGACTTTCCGGGCGATGACACGCCCATCATTCGGGGGAGTGCGCTCCGGGCGTTAGAGGGGGAAGCCGACGGGGAGGCGCAAGTACTGGAATTGATGGAAGCGGTAGACAGTTTTATTCCCGAGCCGGCGCGGGATGTGGACCAAGAGTTTTTAATGTCCGTAGAAGATGTGTTTACGATCTCCGGGCGTGGGACCGTGGCGACGGGGCGCGTGGAGCGGGGGCGTATCAAGGTGGGAGAAGAGGTTGAGATCGTCGGGATTCGGGAGACACAGAAGACGACCGTGACGGGAGTCGAGATGTTCCGCAAGCTATTGGATGAAGGCGTGGCGGGGGACAATGTGGGGTGTTTACTGCGGGGGGTCAAGCGGGAGGAGATCGAGCGGGGGCAGGTGTTGGCCAAGCCGGGGAGTATCACGCCGCACACGAAGTATGAGGCCGAGGTGTATGTGTTGACGAAGGATGAGGGGGGGCGGCACACGCCATTTTTCAATGGGTATCGGCCGCAATTTTACTTTCGGACGACAGACGTGACCGGGTCGGTGACGTTACAAGAGGGGACGGAGATGGTGATGCCGGGGGACAACACGCAGATGACGGTGGCGTTATTGACCCCGATTGCGATGGATGAGGGGCTACGGTTTGCGATTCGGGAGGGCGGCCGCACGGTGGGCGCGGGGGTCGTTACCAAAATCTTGGAGTAGGGGAAGAGAGAAGTTGTTATGAGGGACCTTGTCGGACTTTCAAAAATAAGAAGCTCACTCCCGATAAACTTGTTCGACGGAAATTTTGCCCGGTCTGTCGCTCTCATACCTCACACAAAGAAGTAAAGGTGTGAGAGAGGAGGGTCAGTAGCTCGAATTGGATAGAGCACCGGACTCCAAATCCGGGGGTTGCAGGTTCGAGTCCTGCCTGACCCGTCTCCTTTGGGGAGGTGCGTTTCCTCTAGTGTGATGAGGGTAGTACTATATGGGTGCGTTTGAAACGGCACGGGCATATTGCCAAGAGGCATGGGCAGAGACCCAGAAGGTCCATTGGCCGAGTCGTAGAGAGGTTCGCTCTGCGACTCTGGTTGTGCTCCTCCTTGTTGCAATCGTTGCACTGTTCTTGTTCTCGGTCGATGCTGTGCTGTCGTGGCTGTTTCGCTCGTTCCTTGGAAATTAACTGTCGGCATAAAGGGGCCTGAGGTTATGGGCAAGCAATGGTATATCGTCCATACCTATTCCGGGTACGAACGTAAAGCGAAAGCCGCTTTAGAGGAACGTATTCGGACTTTGGGGAAGCAGGAAGCGTTTGGGGATGTGCTAGTGCCAGAGGAGCAGGTCGTTGAGTTAGTAAAAGGAAGAAAGCGCACATCGGCTCGGAAATTTTTTCCAGGCTATATTCTCGTTCAGATGGAGATGAATGATGAGACTTGGCATGTCGTCCGGGCAACGCCAAAAGTGACTGGCTTTGTTGGTGGAACAAATGACCCCCAGACTATTCCGTCAGTGTCAGAAGCCGAGGTTTCCGAGATTCACCAGCAAGTTGAAGAGGGGGCCTTGCGGCCGAAGCCAAAAATTTCATTTGCGACAGGAGAGGGCGTGAAAGTTGTTGATGGCCCTTTTCAGGATTTTACCGGCGTTGTTGAGGAAGTGAAGCCGGATAAGGGGAAGTTGCGTGTCTTGATTAGTATATTTGGGCGAGCCACTCCAGTTGAGCTTGATCTTGTCCAAGTTGAAAAAGCATAAGTAGTGGTGAGAAGCAATGGCAAAGAAAATAGACACAACGATTAAGCTTCAGATTCCGGCCGGCCAAGCGAACCCCAGCCCGCCCGTTGGCCCTGCCCTTGGACAAAGGGGGGTCAATATCATGGAGTTCTGTAAAGCGTTCAATGCGAGAACTCAGGACCAGCAAGGGTTGCTGATTCCGGTCGTGATTACCGTTTATGCAGACCGCTCCTTTTCTTTTATCACCAAGACGCCGCCTGCCTCCACGCTTCTGAAAAAGGCTGCCGGACTGGAAAAAGCCTCCAGTGAACCGGCGAAGCGGATGGCAGGCTCCGTGACCCGAAAACAGATTGAAGAGATTGCAAATACTAAGATGCCGGATCTGAATGCGAAAGACCTTGAGGGTGCAATACGTATTATTGCAGGGACGGCGCGCAGCATGGGACTTGAGGTGGTGAACTGATATGGCTCGAAAAAGCAAAAGCTATCGTTCTGCTCAGGAGAAGGTCGACCGGACTCAGCGCTACCCCTTAGAGGAAGCGCTCGTCCTTGCTAGCGAGACGAAACGCGCCAAGTTCGATGAGAGTGTCGAGCTCGCGGTACGACTCGGTGTTGATCCGAGGAAGGCCGACCAAAACATCCGTGGGACAGTGCTCCTTCCTCATGGAACCGGCAAATCCGTATGTGTTGCCGTTTTCGCAAAAGGGGAGAAGGCCCAAGAGGCAGAGGCGGCGGGTGCTGACGTTGTCGGTGGTGAGGACCTTGCAAAGCGTATTAGTGATGAAGGATGGCTGGAGTTCGATAAGGCGGTTGCTACTCCGGACATGATGGGAGTCGTTGGGCGACTCGGAAAAATTCTCGGGCCGCGAGGCCTGATGCCGAACCCGAAAGTTGGGACGGTGACCACAGATATTGCCCAGGCGGTCCAAGACCTTAAAGGAGGAAAGGTTGAATATCGGGTTGACAAAGCGGGCAATGTGCATGTGCCTATCGGTAAAGCATCATTTGAAAAGACGCAGCTTATTGACAATGCCCAGTCTCTTCTCGAGAGCTTGGTACGCGCGAAACCTGCCTCGGCAAAAGGCACCTATCTCAAGAGTATTACGGTGAGTACCAGCATGGGGCCAGGAGTCCGAGTCGACCCGGCTGGTTCCTCCCGTTAAGGCAAGGAAAAGCGGCACTATTCCTCTCGGCGCGACGAAAGAGAAACAATGGACCGACAAACAAAGGAAGAAACGGTTATTGACCTGCAGAGTCGATTCGCCAGTGCGACTGCAGCAGTGGTGACCGAATATAAAGGTTTAACAGTTGAAGAGCTCAATGTTCTACGTCGCGAACTGCGCGAAGTATCTGGAGAATATCGCGTCGCCAAGAATACGCTGGTAGCGCTCGCTATTGATGGCACGCCGTATCTGTCCTTGAAGGAACTTCTTGCCGGTCAGAATGGCTTGGTCCTTGGATACGGTGATGTTGTTGGGCTCACAAAGATTGTTGCTCGTTATGCTTCTGAAAATGAGAAGTTTACTATTAAGGGAGGGGTAACAGAGGGGCAATTCCTAGAGACTGCAGGCATAGAGGAGTTAGCGACACTGCCGAGTCGTGAGGTGCTCCAGGCACAATTGCTTGGGACGCTCTCTCAACCTGCCACCCGCCTTGTCGGGGCGTTGTCCGCCTCTGGGGGCCAACTTGCCCGATTGCTGAATGAACGCATGTCCCAACTGAAATCGGACTAATCGAAAATTACTTTCCTGAAGGAGGAATGTATGGCTCTGACAGAAGAGAAGATGGATGAACTCATTACCACGCTTTCTGACCTCACGATTCTTGAGGCTTCCGATTTAGTCAAGAAGCTCGAAGAAAAATGGGGAGTCAGCGCTGCAGCCCCTGTCGTGGTTGCTGGAGGAGGAGCCGCTGGGGGTGATGCTGCGCCTGCTGCAGAAGCGGAGAAAGACGAATTCAACGTTATGCTGACAGGGCCTGGGGAGAAAAAGATCCAGGTTATTAAGGTCGTACGTGAATTGACCGGACTCGGACTCAAAGAAGCCAAAGAGCTTGTCGATAGCGCGCCCAAAGCAGTCAAAGAAGGAGCATCCAAGGCGGAAGCGGAAGAGATCAAAAACAAGCTGGAAGAGGCTGGAGGATCGGTTGAGTTGCAATAGATTTGAATGGGAGGGGGGCATGTATGGCTGATATGGCTGGAAATCTAGCGCATAACTTCCGTATTCGACGGTCCTTTGGTCATATCGAAAAAATTATCGAATTCCCGCATCTGTTGGAAATCCAACGCCATTCTTACGACGAATTTCTCCAACGGTTGCTGACTGCTGACCAGAGGACCGATGCCGGACTCCAAGGGGTTTTTCGATCCGTTTTCCCGATCAAAGACTTCAACGAGACGGCGTCCCTTGAGTTCGTGGATTATGCGCTGGGCGAACCGAAATACTCAGTCGAAGAGTGCCACCAAAGAGGGATGACCTATGCCGCTCCCCTCAAAGTCACCATTCAACTCGTCCTGTGGGATGTTGATGCCAGTAGCGGGGCGCGGACGATCAAAAATGTGAAAGAGCAGGAAGTCTATTTCGGCGAAGTCCCGTTAATGACCAATCATGGTACTTTTATGGTCAACGGGACTGAACGGGTGATTGTGAGCCAGCTCCACCGGTCCCCCGGAGTCTTTTTCGATCATGACAAAGGGAAAACGCATGCGAGCGGGAAATTACTCTACTCTGCGCGCGTCATTCCCTACCGGGGGTCGTGGATCGACTTTGAGTTTGACCCCAAAGATATTCTCTATGTCCGGATTGACCGCCGTCGCAAGTTTCACGCAACCGTGCTCTTACGAGCGTTGGGGATGTCAACCGAAGATTTGCTCAATTATTTCTATCGAAGAGATACTATCTTTCTCAACGGTACGGGTGACCAACCGTTGACACGGGCTTTTCTACCAGCCCACCTCCTCGGTCTGCGGGCAACGCAGGACGTGCGCAACCCTGAAACAGGTGACGTGTTGGTAAAGGAGGGGCGGAAGTTTACCCGCGGAGCCCTCAGACAATTGGAGGCGGCTGGCCTTGAGCAGATACCCATCACGCGGGAGGAACTGCTCGGACGTGTAGCGGCACATGATATCATCGATCCCGCGACACAAGAAGTACTCGTCCAGTGTAATGAGGAAATGACACAGGACTATCTCGACCTCCTCATTGAGCGTGGCGTGCCTCAGTTTGAAGTCTTGTTCATTGACGATGCATATGTAGGCTCTTCGTTTCGCAACACCCTCCTCCAGGACAAGATCGTTTCTCCAGCAGAGGCCATGATTGAGATCTATCGTCGTCTCCGCCCTGGCGATCCACCGACTAACGAGGCGGCTACGTCGTTTTTTCACAACCTGTTCTTTAATCCCGAGCGTTATAATCTCTCCCGAGTGGGGCGTCTGAAGCTTAACCATAAGCTTGGACTCACCGCCCCGCTGGATCAGGGGACCCTCCGTCGTGAAGATATCTTGGAGGCCGTTCGGTATCTTGTCGAACTCAAAAACGGTAATGGCGTTGTTGATGATATTGACCACTTAGGAAATCGTCGCGTCCGTGCAGTCGGAGAGCTCGTCGAAAACCAGTTCCGTATCGGCTTAGTCCGGATGGAGCGGGCGGTGAAAGAACGGATGAGTCTCCAGGATGTTGAGACCTTAATGCCGCAGGAATTGGTCAATTATAAGCCGGTGTCAGCGGCACTCAAGGAGTTTTTCGGATCAAGCCAACTCTCTCAATTCATGGACCAAACGAACCCGTTGTCGGAGGTCACCCACAAGCGTCGGCTCTCCGCGCTGGGGCCTGGCGGGCTGACACGGGAACGTGCCGGCTTTGAGGTGCGTGACGTTCACCCCACCCACTATGGCCGCGTCTGTCCGATTGAAACGCCGGAGGGCCCCAATATCGGGCTGATTTCGAGTCTTTCGACCTATGCTCGGGTCAATGAGTTCGGGTTCATTGAGACGCCCTACCGGACAGTAGGGAGTGGACGAGTGACGGAGAACGTTCGCTATTTATCCGCCCTGGAGGAAGAGAGTCAGACAATCGCGCAGGCGAACGCGCCGGTTGATGCCACAGGCAATTTTGTCAACACCTTGGTTTCCGCCCGACTTGGCGGGGAGTTCGTGATGGTGCCCCCCGATCAGGTCCAGCTCATGGATGTCTCTCCGACGCAGTTGGTGAGTGTAGCAGCCGCCCTGATTCCCTTCTTAGAGCATGATGATGCGAACCGGGCCTTGATGGGCTCCAATATGCAGCGGCAAGCGGTGCCCCTGCTGAGGACAGAAGCCCCGCTTGTTGGCACTGGAATGGAGCAGGTCGTGGCTCGGGACTCTGGCGCCGCTCTTGTCGCCCAGCGTGACGGAATCGTCGAGAGTGTAGATTCCACTCGGGTCGTGATCAAGGCTGAATCGCAGACTACACAGGGCGACGTTGGTGTTGATATCTACGGTCTCACGAAATACCAACGTTCTAACCAAAATACGTGTATTAACCAGCGCCCCATCGTTCAGATTGGCGATCGGGTTGAGGCGGGAGATGTCATCGCCGATGGCCCAGCCACAGAAATGGGAGAACTCGCGCTGGGGAGAAACGTCCTGGTCGCCTTTATGATCTGGGGGGGCTATAATTTCGAGGATTCTATCCTGGTGAGTGAGCGACTTATCCGCGACGATGTCTTTACCTCGGTCCATATCGAGGAATTTGAGTGTGTCGCCCGAGACACAAAACTCGGACCGGAGGAAATCACCCAAGACATTCCGAATGTTGGAGAAGAAGCGCTCAAGGACCTCGACGAGAGCGGCATCGTCAGAATCGGTGCTGAAGTACGGCCGGGCGATATTCTCGTTGGAAAAATAACGCCCAAAGGCGAGACGCAACTTTCTCCAGAAGAGAAACTGCTCCGAGCAATTTTTGGTGAAAAAGCCGGAGAGGTTCGTGATACCTCACTCCGTGTCCCCCCTGGGGTCGAAGGCACGGTGATTAATGTTCGTGTGTTCTCACGGAAAGGCATTACCAAGGATGAGCGCAGCCAGGATCTCGAAGACGCCGAGATTCAACGGCTGCAACAAGATCGAGATGAGGAGATCCGCGTTATTCGAGACAGTACACGTGGCAAGATCACGCAACTGTTGGTCGGGAAGACAGCAACGATGCGGATCAGTGACGACGATTCTCGACGCGTCGTGGTCGCGAAAGGGCAGGAGCTTACGGCAGAGCTGCTGGAGACGTTGCCAGATCAGTTGTGGAGCAGAGTTCGAGTCGGGGATGAGACGGTAGAGGAAGAGATTCGGAAGACAGTAGATTCCCTTGCCGACCATGTTGGCTCTATCCGTGAGGAATGTGAAAGAAAAGTTGAGAGACTGAAGAGCGGAGACGAGTTGCCCCCAGGGATTATCAAGATGGTGAAGGTCTTTATCGCCATAAAACGTCGCCTCCAAGTTGGGGACAAGATGGCTGGGAGACACGGGAACAAAGGGGTGCTATCCCGGATTCTCCCAGAAGAGGACATGCCATATCTTGAGGACGGTACTCCGGTCGATGTTGTCCTGAATCCCCTGGGCGTACCTTCCCGTATGAATGTCGGACAAATCCTGGAAACCCATCTCGGTTGGGCGGTGCAGTCCCTTGGCAAACAGGTCGGCAATGATGCGGGGGGACGGGGAAAAGCGGCGGTCGACAGCCTGCGTGCACGGCTGAAGGACTTCGCTCGTTCAACCGAAGTTTCCCGGCTGATTGACGGACTCTCGGAGGCCGAGGTCAAAGAGTTGGCCGGTCGCTCGAAAAACGGCTCTCACGTTGCGACGCCGGTCTTTGACGGTGCCCCGGAGACCGAAATTTTCTCCCTGCTTGAGCAGGCCGGCCTGCCTGATACCGGGCAGACAACGCTCTACGATGGGCGAACCGGGGAACCGTTCAGTCAGCCGGTGACCGTTGGTGTGATGTATATCCTGAAACTGCACCATCTTGTTGAAGACAAGATTCACGCGCGCTCAACCGGGCCCTACTCCCTTGTGACGCAACAGCCGCTTGGTGGCAAAGCCCAGTTTGGGGGACAACGGCTCGGGGAAATGGAAGTGTGGGCACTGGAAGCCTATGGTGCCGCGTATAGCCTGCAAGAGATGCTCACGGTCAAATCGGACGATGTTGCGGGCCGCACTCGAATGTATGAAGCGATTGTCAAGGGAGAAAATGTCCTGGAACCTGGACTGCCCGAGTCATTCAATGTGATGATTCGTGAACTCCAGAGCCTGGCGCTCAATGTCGAGCTGCTGGAAGAAAACCAATAAGGTGAGGTGAGGACAAAATGGAAGATTTTCTGGGTCTTTTCGAAAAACCCCAAAATCCGCTCCGTTTTAATGCGATCCAGGTCTCGTTGGCGTCCAAAGAGATGGTCTGCTCTTGGTCCCATGGCGAGGTCAAGAAGCCTGAAACCATTAATTATCGAACGTTTAAACCTGAGCGTGACGGGCTGTTTTGCGCAAAAATATTTGGACCGACCAAAGACTATGAGTGTAATTGTGGCAAATACAAACGGATGCGCCACCGAGGCGTCGTCTGCGAGAAGTGCGGGGTCGAGGTCATCCAGTCGAAAGTCCGTCGCGAACGAATGGGCCATATTGACCTTGCCAGTCCGGTGGCACACATTTGGTTTTTGAAGAGCCTCCCCAGCCGGATCGGGACACTCATGGATATGACGCTCAAAGAACTTGAGCGTGTGCTGTACTTCGAGTCCTATATCGTTCTTGATCCGGGTGAAACGCCGCTCAAGAAAAAAGAACTGCTGAGTGAAACCCAGTATCGGAAAGCCGTTGAGGAATTTGGTCCGGGCAGCTTCCGAGCAGGGATGGGTGCGGAGGCGGTCCGTGAGTTATTACAAGACTTTGACCTGGAACAGTTGGCGCGAGAGCTCCGGATTGAAATGATCGAGACATCAAGCGAAGCTCGACGAAAGAAAACCGCGAAACGTCTGAAGGTCGTCAATGCTTTTCGGCAGTCGGGCAACCATCCGGAAGAGATGATTCTGGAAGTCATCCCCGTCATTCCACCAGACCTCCGTCCCCTCGTCCCGCTCGATGGAGGACGCTTTGCGACCTCAGATCTGAACGACCTATATCGTCGTGTGATTAATCGCAACAATCGCCTCAAACGGCTCATGGAGTTGGGCGCGCCAGATATCATTATTCGAAACGAGAAGCGCATGCTTCAAGAGGCGGTCGATGCCCTCTTTGATAACGGCCGTCGGGGCCGACCATTGACTGGACCCAATAAGCGTCCCCTCAAGTCTTTGTCCGACATGCTGAAAGGAAAAAGTGGGCGTTTTCGCCAGAACCTGCTTGGAAAGCGCGTTGATTATTCAGGGCGTTCGGTCATTGTTGTCGGACCGGAATTACGCCTGCATCAGTGCGGCCTGCCCAAGTATATGGCTTTAGAATTGTTCAAACCTTTCATCTACAACAAGCTTGAGGAGCGGGGCTATACGACCACGATCAAGAGTGCCAAGAAGATGGTGGAAAAGGAACGGCCGGAAGTCTGGGATATCCTGGACGAGGTGATCAAGGAGCATCCGGTTCTGCTCAACCGCGCCCCAACCCTGCATCGGCTCGGCATCCAGGCCTTTGAACCCATCCTGATTGAGGGCAAAGCCATTCAGCTGCACCCTCTCGTCTGTATGGCGTATAATGCCGACTTTGACGGCGACCAAATGGCCGTGCATGTCCCGCTGTCGGTTGAGGCCCAGGTTGAGGCCCGCAGCTTGATGATGTCAACCAATAACATTCTCTCGCCTGCTCATGGTAAGGCGGTAATCGCCCCCACCCAAGATGTCGTCCTTGGACTGTATAACGCGACCCGTGAACGTCCCGGTGCGCTCGGTGCGGGAAAGATTTTCAGTAGTCCGGGTGAGGTCCGGGTCGCCTATGATCAAGGCGCGGTTGACTTGCAGGCAAAGATCACTGTGCGTATGAATGATGAGCGGGTCGAAACGACGGTGGGCCGCATCTTGCTGGCGGAAATTGCGCCGTCCGAGATTCCCTTCTCGGATATCAACCGGGTGATGAAGAAAAAGGAACTCGGTGCCTTAATTGATGCCGCCTTCTCGAAAGCGGGTAACAAGGCCACCGTGATTTTCGCGGACCGTTTGAAAGATCTTGGCTTCGAGTATGCCACTCGGGCCGGTATCTCCATTGGCATCAAGGACATGGTGATCCCGAAAGAGAAGGGCCATCTCCTGGATCAAGCGCAAAAAAGTCTGCAAGAGATCCAAGGCCAGTATACAAAAGGTCTGATTACGGATGGTGAGCGTCATAACAAGGTTGTGGATACCTGGGCATCGGTCACCGACGAAGCGGCCAATGAGATGTTCAGAGGGCTTCAAGAAGACAAGGGCGGGTTTAGCCCCATCTATATGATGGCGGACTCTGGGTCGCGCGGGAGTGCTCAGCAAATTCGCCAGCTGGCGGGGATGCGCGGCTTAATGGCAAAGCCCTCGGGAGAAATTATCGAAACGCCGATTACGGCCAATTTCCGTGAAGGCCTCTCCGTGCTCCAGTATTTTATCTCAACCCACGGGGCGCGGAAGGGGTTAGCTGACACTGCTCTCAAGACAGCGAATTCTGGCTATCTGACCCGACGGCTGGTCGATGTCGCTCAGGACTCGATCGTGAGTGAACAGGACTGCGGTACGATTGATGGCATCGAGATGACCCCGCTGGTTGAGGGTGGAGAAATAATAGAAGGCCTTGGGGAGCGCGTCTTAGGACGGGTGGCTCTGGATGATATTCGTGACCCCTTTACCCAAGAGGTCGTTGTTCGCGCAAACGAAGAAATTGATGAAGACCGCGTCGTGCGCATCGAAGAAGCCGGGATTGAGCGCGTATGGATACGGTCCGCGCTGACCTGCACGACCAGGCGAGGCATCTGTGCGTGGTGCTATGGCCGCGACCTTGCCCGTGGACGGATGGTGCATTTGGGCGAAGCGGTCGGTATCATTGCCGCGCAGTCGATTGGCGAACCAGGCACCCAACTGACCATGCGGACGTTCCACATTGGTGGGACGGCCAGTCGGCTGGCCGAGCAGACGACGCTGACGGTTCGGTATGAGGGCGTCCTCCGCTACATCAATCTCAAGACCGTGGTCGACCGCGACGGGGACCTGGTCGTGATGAACCGCAACGGAGAGGTTGCGGTTACTGAAGTCCTAGAGCCAGGACGAGAGCGTGAAAGGGAACGGTATCAGATCGTCTATGGTGCGAAGCTGAAAAAGAAAGATGGAGCAAAGGTCAAAACCAACGACTTGATCGCGGAATGGGACCCCTATACCGTCCCCATCCTGACTGAAGTCAGCGGTGAGGTCAGATTCGGTGATATCGACGACCGGACCATGCAGGAAAAGGTCGATGAGAGGACGGGTCTGTCCACACGGGTCATTATCGAATTCCGCGATCCGAATATGCGACCGCGGGTATCAATCAAAGATGACAGCGGTAAAACAGCGAAGCTGTCGAATGGATTGGACGCGCGCTATCTGCTGCCAGTTGGCTCCAACATCAATGTGGGCGCGGGCCAGCGTGTTGAAGCCGGCGATGTGCTTGCCAAGATCCCACGAGAAACCACCAAAACGAAAGATATTACTGGTGGCCTGCCTCGGGTTGCCGAGCTCTTTGAGGCCCGCAAGCCGAAAGAGTTCGCCGTTATCAGCGAAATTGAAGGGACAGTCTCCTTTGGGAAAGATACCAAAGGGAAAAGGAAGGTGTTGATTACTCCTGAGGTGGGCGAAGCGCGGGAGTATCTCATTCCTCGGGGAAAACATATCAGCGTACGAGAAGGCGACTATGTTCGGCCGGGAGAGCCGCTGATGGACGGTTCCTCAAATCCTCATGACATCCTTGGCGTTCTCGGAGAGCGCGAACTCGCCAAGTCTCTGGTGGATGCGATTCAAGAGATCTATCGTCTCCAGGGGGTGCGTATCCATGATAAACATATCGAAGTGATTGTGAGACAAATGATGCGGCGTGTGCTCGTGACCGAGGTCGGAGATTCTGATTTCTTGGTTGGCGAGCAAGTAGAGAAGTGGCGCTTCCAAGAAGAGACGGAACGGGTGCTGGCTGATGGAGGAACTCCTCCGGAAGCAAAATCGCTCCTGATGGGCATTACAAAAGCGAGTCTCTCGACCGATAGTTTCATCTCAGCTGCCTCGTTCCAAGAAACGACCAAGGTGCTGACGGAAGCGGCCATTAACGGCAAAGTCGATTATCTGTTGGGACTCAAAGAGAATGTCATCATGGGGCGACTCATTCCTGCCGGGACAGGCACCCCGAGTTATACGCAGCTCACCGCCGGAAGCCCAGAAATTTTGCCCGAGGAAGAAGAGCCTTTGCCCATTGCCCAAATACTCGAAGCATAGAAAGAGGGAACGTATCCAGCATCATCATGTGTTGGAGGACACGTTCCCTCTTTGAGATACAGAAGGCCGAGGCTCGCAAGGAGGATGAATGCCTACAGTTCAGCAACTCGTACGAAAAGGAAGAGTGCAACAACGCAGAAAACTGACCGCTCCTGCTCTGCAATCCTGCCCCCAACGGCGGGGGGTGTGTACGCGGGTCTATACGACGACTCCGAAAAAGCCAAACTCAGCCTTGAGAAAAGTCGCCCGTGTTCGACTGACCAACGGTATTGAAGTGACGGCGTATATCCCCGGAATCGGACATAATCTGCAGGAACACTCGGTTGTGCTTATCCGTGGCGGTCGAGTCAAGGACTTACCTGGCGTCCGGTATCATATTGTTCGTGGCACGCTTGACTCCATCGGTGTCCAGGAACGAAAGCAGAGCCGGTCAAAATACGGCGCAAAGAAGCCCAAGTAAACGAGAGGGAAGAGTATGCCACGGAAGGGACCTGCTGTACGACGTGAGATTATACCAGACCCAAAATATCACGATATTAGTGTATCAAAATTCGCCAATATGATGATGCTCGATGGAGAAAAGGGAAAAGTCGAGAAGATCATATACGGGGCAATGGACCTGATCCAGCAGAGAACGGGAGAGGAGGCGCTTGAGGTTTTTAAGCGTGCATTAGAAAATGTAAAACCTCTGGTTGAGGTCCGCTCACGTCGAGTTGGTGGTGCGACCTACCAGGTGCCGGTTGAAGTACGCCAAGTTCGGCGGAATTCCCTGGCTATGCGCTGGCTTGTCCAATCTTCCCGGCAACGCTCGGAAAAGAGCATGGAACAGAAGCTGGCTGGCGAACTCTTTGAGGCGTCTCAGAATCGAGGGGGTGCCGTGAAGAAACGTGAAGATACACATCGCATGGCGGAGGCGAATAAGGCCTTCGCCCATTATCGCTGGTAGCCTAGATACGTATTACTCATCGGGCGGATAAACGGATTTCTTTTTCATATTTTTATCACTTGTGACCTGAAGAAAAGACGAGGGAAGAGCAGAGGAGAGCGGTCCTAACGATCTACTGCCGTAGGCGGTTGACTCTTCTGAAATAGCATTTAGAATTGCGAACTTCAGAATAAGGAGCGTGCCGGATTCTGGTATGCTCCTCCGAAGACGAGCTCCAACGATGAGGTGGTCGTACAGGCCCCCTCTGTTCGTAATAGAAACCTTTACCGTACAGGGCAGAAAGGGAGAGCGATGGCGAAGGAGCGGTTTGAGCGGACGAAGCCGCACATGAATGTGGGGACGATTGGGCATATTGACCATGGGAAGACGACGCTGACGGCGGCGATCACGAAGGTGTTGGCGGCGCGGGCGATGGCAGAGGCCATCGCGTTTGACGAGATCGACAAAGCGCCGGAGGAGAAGGAGCGGGGGATCACGATCAACACGGCGCACGTGGAATACGAGACCGAGCAGCGGCACTATGCGCATGTGGATTGTCCGGGGCATGCGGACTATATCAAGAACATGATTACCGGGGCGGCGCAGATGGACGGGGCGATCCTGGTGGTGGCGGCCTCAGACGGGCCGATGCCGCAGACGCGGGAGCATATCTTATTAGCGCGGCAAGTGGGGGTTCCGGCGATCGTCGTGTTCATGAACAAAGTGGACATGGTCGATGATGAGGAGTTGTTGGACTTAGTCGAGTTGGAGATGCGGGAGTTATTGTCGAAGTACGACTTTCCGGGCGATGACACGCCCATCATTCGGGGGAGTGCGCTCCGGGCGTTAGAGGGGGAAGCCGACGGGGAGGCGCAAGTACTGGAATTGATGGAAGCGGTAGACAGTTTTATTCCCGAGCCGGCGCGGGATGTGGACCAAGAGTTTTTAATGTCCGTAGAAGATGTGTTTACGATCTCCGGGCGTGGGACCGTGGCGACGGGGCGCGTGGAGCGGGGGCGTATCAAGGTGGGAGAAGAGGTTGAGATCGTCGGGATTCGGGAGACACAGAAGACGACCGTGACGGGAGTCGAGATGTTCCGCAAGCTATTGGATGAAGGCGTGGCGGGGGACAATGTGGGGTGTTTACTGCGGGGGGTCAAGCGGGAGGAGATCGAGCGGGGGCAGGTGTTGGCCAAGCCGGGGAGTATCACGCCGCACACGAAGTATGAGGCCGAGGTGTATGTGTTGACGAAGGATGAGGGGGGGCGGCACACGCCATTTTTCAATGGGTATCGGCCGCAATTTTACTTTCGGACGACAGACGTGACCGGGTCGGTGACGTTACAAGAGGGGACGGAGATGGTGATGCCGGGGGACAACACGCAGATGACGGTGGCGTTATTGACCCCGATTGCGATGGATGAGGGGCTACGGTTTGCGATTCGGGAGGGCGGCCGCACGGTGGGCGCGGGGGTCGTTACCAAAATCTTGGAGTAGGGTCCTATGACCACTATCATGAATGAAAAGATCCGTATCCGCCTCAAAGCCTATGACCACCGGGTACTTGATCAATCGGTCAGAGAGATCGTCGAAACAGTCAGGCGGACCGGAGGGCGGGTCGCTGGCCCTATCCCGCTTCCGACGCGGATCGAACGGTTTACGGTGAACCGTTCCCCCCATGTTGACAAAAAGTCGCGGGAACAGTTCGAGATACGGACCCACAAGCGTTTGCTCGATATCCTTGACCCAACTCAGCAAACAATTGACGCGCTCGGGAAACTGGAATTGGCCGCTGGAGTCGATGTTGAAATCAAGCTGGAATAGGGGGAGAGGATGCAAGGGTTAATAGGAAAGAAGCTTGGCATGACTCAGGTTTTTTCCGCCGAAGGGGACCTCGTTCCGGTCACGGTGATACAGGCTGGACCATGTACAGTTGTGCAAAAGAAAACTCAGCAGAGAGATGGTTATGTGGCGCTCCAACTGGGATTCGGAAGTCAAAAACCCCAACGTGTTTCTCAGCCTGTTTTAGGACATACTCAGAAGTCTGGTGCTGGTCCCTTCGCTGTCCTCCGCGAGTTTCGGATAGATGATACCGACGACTACGAGGTCGGCCGTGAAATTACAGTTGGACACGTCTTCCAGTCTGGAGACCGGGTCAACGTTGTTGGTCGGACAAAAGGTCGGGGCTATGCCGGAGTGATGAAACGACACGGCATGGGTGGGTTTCCGAAGAGTCATGGAACGCATGAGTACTTTCGCCATGGTGGGGCCATTGGAAACCGCTCCTACCCTGGAAAAATCTTCAAAGGCAAGAGAATGGCGGGCCATTACGGGAATGATCGGATGAAGGCGTTAAATCTGCAAGTAGTTGACGTCCAGCCAGATGAGAATCTTCTCTTTCTACATGGGTCTGTACCCGGTGCGAGAGGACAGGTTGTCCTTATCCATAAGCCATAAGTAAGGGATAACCAATGGCAGCCCAGGAAACGCCTATTAGCGTTCTCTCTGCCCAACGAGAGAAGGTTGGAGAGATTCTTCTTCCCGCTGTGATATCCGAGCAGCCGCAGCGGGAGCACCTCTTGTTCGAAACAGTGAGAATGCAGTTGGCCAATCGTCGCTCCGGGACGGCGGCGACAAAGACGCGGGCGCAGGTGCGCGGTGGAGGAAGAAAACCGTGGCGACAAAAAGGAACGGGGCGGGCGCGGGCAGGTAGTAACCGGTCTCCAGTGTGGGTCGGTGGAGCAACGGTGTTTGGCCCCCAGCCACGTTCTTATGCGTACCGTATGCCGCGATCAGCCCGGAAGACCGCTCTACGAGTCGCACTCGCGCAGAAGCTGCGCCAAGACGAGGTGGTTGTCATCGATGCCATTCAGTTTGACGAGCCAAAAACAAAGCAGATGGTCACCTTGCTGGCACAACTCGAGATGGGTGATAGCGTTCTGCTCGTCTTGGCGGATGCAGACGCCAACGTGCAGAAATCTGCCCGCAATTTGCCGGGGGTAAAAGTTCTGCTGAGTAAAGGGCTGAATGTGTATGATCTGCTCCGCTACCGAAAGGTATTAGTGACACAAGCAGCGATGCAACAGGTCAGTGAGCGACTAGGCGGAGAGTAATATGGATGTCTATACTGTTCTTGTCGCGCCATTGATCACCGAGAAGTCAACCCTGGCCAGTGAGGTCGGCAATCAGGTTGTCTTTCGTGTCCATCCACAGGCCAATAAGATGAGTATTAAAAACGCGGTTGAGACACTTTTTGACGTGAAAGTCAAACAAGTGCGGACTATTCAATATATCGGCAAACATCGGCGCGTTGGTCGGTCGCAGGGGAGAAGAGCAGCCTGGAAGAAAGCTTATGTCACCCTACGTGATGGCGACCGGATCGACTTTTTTGAAGGGGCATAACTTGTGGCTGTCCGACAGTACAAACCAACGTCTGCTGGGAGGCGCTTCCAAAGTGTCTCCAGCTTCAGTGATGTGACGAAGACAAAAAAAGGGCCGGAGCGGTCCTTGCTGGCACCCCTCCATAAGCATGGTGGGCGGAATAATAGAGGGCGACTCACTATCCTGCACCGTGGCGGTGGACATAAAAGGCGTTATCGTTTGATAGACTTCCGTCGCGACAAGGACGGGATTGGGGCGACAGTTGCTGCCATAGAGTATGATCCAAATCGCTCTGCACATATTGCTCGACTCCATTATCGGGATGGAGAGAAGCGCTACATCCTCGCCCCTGTCGGTCTGGTTGTTGGGAATGCTGTCATGTCAGGAGAATCAGCAGATATTCGTCCTGGCAATTGTTTGCCGTTGCGGTGTATTCCGGTCGGGACGATTATCCACAACATAGAGCTGAAGATAGGCAAAGGGGCTCAGATTGTCAGGAGTGCCGGGACCTCCGCGCAACTGATGGCGAGAGAAGGCGTGTACGCAACAGTGAAGCTCCCTTCGGGAGAAATGCGGCTGGTGCATCAAAACTGTAAAGCTACCATCGGTCAGGTCGGCAACCTTGATCATGAGAATGTCGCATACGGGAAAGCTGGTCGGAGTCGGTGGTTTGGCCGCCGACCGCGTGTGCGAGGCATTGCCATGAATCCGGTAGACCACCCACTTGGGGGAGGTGAGGGAAGAAGCAAAGGCAATCATCCCATGAGTCCCTGGGGCGTACTGGCCAAGGGGTATAAGACCAGACGGCGCTCAAAGTCAGACAAATATATTGTCCAAAAGAGAAAGAAATAAGATGCCCCGCTCAGTCAAAAAAGGTCCATTCATTGACGACCACTTGTTGAAGAAGGTCGACACTGCTGTGCAAAGCGGTGATAAAAAGGTGATTAAAACGTGGTCACGCCGTTCCACGATTACCCCTGAAATGATCGGATTGACATTCGCCGTTCACAATGGAAGAAAATTTATCCCCGTCTATGTGACTGAGAATATGGTTGGCCATAAACTCGGTGAATTTTCTCCAACGCGGACATTCTATGGCCATGCCGGAGATAAGAAGGGCGACGTAAAAAGGAGATAGATCGGCTATGGAGGTTCGCTCAATTACTCGTCAGGTGCGGATGGCGCCGCGGAAAGCTCGTTTAGTAGCGGACCTCATCCGTGGGAAACAGGTTGAAGAAGCGCTGATGGTCCTACGCTTTTCTCAAAAGAAGGCCGCTCGTGTTTTTATAAAAACTCTTCAGTCTGCCATTGCCAACGCCACAGATACGCAGAACGTTGATCCTGACACGTTGTATGTGAAGCAGGCCACCGTAAACGGGGGAGCAACTTTTCGACGCTTTACCCCACGTGCACATGGACGTGCAACACCGATTCGGAAGCGCACGAGTCATTTCACCATTGTTGTAGACGAGAAATAGACGAAAGAAGAATAGGATGGGGCAGAAAGTACATCCAAAAGGGTTCCGGGTTGGCGTGCTCGAAGGGTGGGAGTCTCGCTGGTTTGCAGAAAGAGACTACGCCACGTTACTGCACGATGATATCCGTATCCGGGAGTTCATCAAAAAGCGTCTCTATCATGCTGGGATTGCAAAAATTGAAGTAGAGCGCGCCGCGAATAAGGCAAAGATCAATATTTATACCGCTCGTCCCGGTATTGTGATTGGGAAAAAAGGAGTAGAGATAGAAAAACTGAAGGCCGATCTTGTCCAGCGGACCGACCGGGAAGTCTATCTGAATATTCACGAAGTACGCCGTCCTGACCTGGACGCGCAACTCGTCTCTGAAAATGTCGCACTTCAGCTTGAGCGACGGGTGGCCTTTCGGCGTGCCATGAAGGAGAGTGTGACACGGGCCATTCGTATGGGAGCACAAGGAGTGAAGGTGCGTTGTTCGGGGCGGCTCGGTGGGGCGGAGATCGCCCGGACCGAGTGGTACCGAGAAGGACGGGTTCCGCTGCATACCTTGCGTGCCGATATTAGTTATGGTGTAGCAGAAGCCCGAACCACATATGGTGTGATCGGGGTAAAGGTGTGGATATTCCGAGGTGAGATCCTCACCAAAGACGAAGAGCAGCATCGCTCAACCGTGAGCGCATAAAGGACGCCGGACATGCTCTCGCCCAGGAAAACGAAATTCCGAAAACAGCAACGGAGACGCATCTACGGAAACGCCCAGCGTGGCGCGGTACTCTCGTTTGGCGACTATGGCCTGCAAACGCTTGAGCGTGGCTGGGTGACCGCTCGACAGATAGAAGCCGCCCGGATTGCGCTGACCCGTCATGTCCGACGCGGGGGGCGTATTTGGATACGGGTCTTCCCCGATAAGCCAGTGACCAAAAAGCCAACGGAAACACGTATGGGGAAGGGCAAGGCATCGCCCGAATTTTGGGTGGCCGTTGTCAAGCCGGGACGGATGCTCTTTGAAATTGAAGGTGTCCCGCGCGAGACCGCCCGCGAGGCGTTGCGGCTGGCTGCCAATAAACTGCCCGTCAGTACGCAGATACGAGAGCGACTAGGAGCGACATATGCGGGCGAGTGAAGTCCGAGAGTTGACCGACGAAGAAATACAGGGCAAAGCGCAAGAGCTGAGCGAAGAGCTCTTTCGTCTCCGCCTGAGGAGAGGAACAGGGCAAATTGAAGACGCCCTGCGGATCCGAAAAATTCGTCGGGATATTGCTCGGGTGAAGACTATCCAAAGCGAACGTGTTCGCACCGCGAATAAAGAACGGAGCTAGGTGTGCCTGGAAACCGGAAAGTCAGACAAGGGGTCGTCGTCAGTGATAAGATGGACAGAACTGTCACGGTCCAGGTTGAGCGGCTTGTCCGCCATCCGATGTATAAGAAATATATTCGTCAACGGAAGAAATACAAGGCGCATGACCCCGCAAACGAGTGCCGGACCGGAGACCTTGTCACCATTACAGAAACGAGACCCCTCAGCCGAGATAAACACTGGCGCGTACAAGCGGTACTGAAATCGGAGACGTCAGGGGAAGCACAGTAAAGAGGGAGGCGTATGATTCAGGTGGAGTCCGTGCTTGACGTTGCCGATAATTCGGGGGCACGACGTGTCCGGTGTGTGCGTGTCCTGGGTGGGACACGTCGGAGATATGCGTCGGTTGGTGATGAAGTTGTTGTTTCGGTCCGGGAAGCTATCCCGAATGCGAAAGTGAAAAAAGGCGATGTAATGCGCGCTGTCGTTGTCCGGACAGCTAAGGAGCTCGGTCGTCCAGATGGCTCGTATATTCGTTTTGATACCAACTCTGCTGTGCTGCTCGATAACCAACGCGAGCCGCTTGGGACACGTATTTTCGGACCTGTAGCGCGTGAGCTGCGGGCGAAGCGCTTTATGAAAATTATTTCCCTCGCCCCAGAGGTGCTGTAGGACAGGCCATGGCTGCGCGTATTAAAAAAAATGATTCTGTGATGATTATCGCCGGAAAAGAACGGGGAAAAATCGGAAAGGTCATCCGGGTACAGCCGCAACAGGAGCGCGCCGTTGTTGAGCGCCTCAATATGGTCAAGCGCCACGTCAAGCCGCGTGGGCCACAGGACTCTGGCGGGATACTGGAAAAAGAGGCTTCCATCCATCTCTCGAATTTGATGCTGGTCGACCCTCAAGACGGGCGTCCTACTCGAGTCGGATTCAAGGTCGTCGATGGACGGAAGATGCGGGTGAGTCGACGAACCGGGAATGTGTTGGACTAATATCTATGGCTCGTATTAAAGACCTCTACTATAAACAGATACTGCCCGCTCTGAAGCAAGAGTTGGGGTGTGCCAATGTGATGCAGGTCCCTCGTCTGTCGAAAATTGTTGTCAACATGGGGCTGGGAGAAGGGGCCACAAACGCGAAATTGCTCGAAAGTAGCGTCGAGGAAATTGGACTTATTGTGGGACAGAAGCCGGTGGTCACTCGGGCCCACCGATCCATTGCGAATTTTAAACTCCGTGAAGGAATGACGATCGGGTGCGCGGTCACGCTACGCGGAGAGCGCATGTATGAATTTTTTGACCGCTTGGTCAATGTGGCGCTTCCCCGCGTGAGAGACTTTCGAGGCATATCGGATAGTTCTTTTGACGGCCGAGGGAATTACTCTCTCGGGGTTCGGGAACATACCATCTTCCCTGAAATAAACTTAGACAAGGTTGATCAAATAAAGGGATTTACCGTCTCTATGGTAACGACGGCAAAAACGGATATCGAGGGGCGTGCGTTACTGCGGGCTCTGGGTATGCCTTTTCGGAGTTAAGAGTTATGGCACGAACATGTTTGCGCGTAAAGGCACAACGGAAGCCTAAATTTCGCGTTCGGGAATATAATCGCTGTCCGCTGTGCGGCCGCTCTCGTGGTTTCTATCGTCGCTTCCGCATGTGTCGTATCTGCCTACGGACCTATGCCCTGAAGGGCCAGATCCCCGGCATGACCAAGGCAAGTTGGTAGGGAAGAGGATCATGCAAACTGACCCGATTGCCGATTTGCTGACGAGCATCCGCAACGCCTTACGGGCGCGGAAAAAGACCGTTTCGGTGCCGCGCTCTCGCCTCAAGGAAGCCATTGTGCAAATCCTTGTTGCTGAAGGCTTCATCCAGAATTATCGCAATGCTGAGCATAACGGATTTCTCTCTCTCACCATTGAGCTCAAGTATGACGCAGCAGGACGCCCCGCGCTCCACGGTGTGCAGCGCGTGAGTAAGCCGAGTCTGCGAACCTATGTGCGGGCAGATGCGATTCCAGCCGTACGGAACGGACTTGGAGTGAGTATTCTGTCGACCTCTCGTGGCGTTATCGTTGACCGGGAAGCCCGCACGCTTCGCGTGGGTGGGGAAGTCCTGTGTAGCGCGTGGTAAAGGAGAAAGAGGAAAATAAGGTATGTCTGGCGTTGGGCACAAGCCGGTCCCGCTACCGGATACGGTAAAAGTTTCATATGATCAGGGAACGCTCACGGCTGAAGGGCCAAAGGGGGCCTTGCAGGTGCCGGTTGACGCTGCGCTCTCGGTCGATATTACGGTATCCGGTGTGCTGTTGACGCGGGTGGATGACTCCCGCCGTGCTAAAGCACGACAAGGGCTGACCCGGAAGCTTGTGGCCAATGCGGTTCACGGGGTCTCGACCGGGTTTGTAAAAGTGCTGGAAATTAACGGGGTAGGGTATCGGGCGGACGTGGTGAAGGATATCCTCCAACTGAACCTCGGGTTTTCTCATCCTATTTTTTTCCAACTTCCTACGGGTATTAGCGCCAAGGTTGATCGCCAGACACAGATCACCATTGAGGGAGTCGATAAACAACTGGTCGGAGAAGTTGCGGCCTCAATCCGTCGGCTCCGACCGCCTGAACCATATAAGGGAAAAGGGATTAAATACGTAGATGAGCACGTGCGGAGAAAATCTGGAAAGACCGCGGTTGCTGGAGGATAGGCATGGCAGGGATGAACCCTCGTGAACGGAGTCGCCTGCTCCGTCGAAGGCGGATCAGACGGAAAGTGCGTGGAACGGACAGCCGACCGCGCTTATGTATCTACCGCAGCAATAAACATCTCTATGCCCAAGTGATATCTGATGAGAGTGGTCGATCCTTAGCGTCTGTCTCAACCCTTTCAGCAGACCTCAAAGAACGTATGCAACAAAAAGCGGCGACGGTCTCCGCAGCAAAAGAGGTGGGGCAGCTCATCGCGAAAAAGTGTCAAGAGCAGGGGATACAGACCGTCATTTTTGATCGGAATGGATTCCTCTTTCATGGACAGGTCCGCGCGGTCGCCGATGCGGCGCGCGAGGCTGGTCTCCAACTCTAAGGAGTATGCCTGTGGCGGCTGACGATGATCGGATTAATCCTGACGAACTCGATATTCAAGAGAAGGTCGTCCATATCAATCGCGTGAGTAAGGTGGTCAAGGGCGGGCGCCGTTTCAGTTTCAGCGCCGTTGTTGTGGCTGGGGACGGCGCGGGACATGTTGGCTACGGCCTGGGGAAGGCTCACGAAGTTCCAGAAGCGATCCGGAAAGGCGTTGAACGCGCGAAGAAGTCCTTGATTCGTGTCCCGCTCGTCGAAAATACGTTGCCCTATGCGGTTATTGGTCGGCACGGCGCAGGCAAGGTACTGCTCAAACCCGCCGCGGCTGGCACCGGTCTCATCGCGGGTGGCGGTGTACGTATCGTTATGGAATTGGCCGGTGTTCGGAACGCGCTCACAAAATGTCTCGGATCGACGAATCCGCATAACTCTGTCAAAGCCACACTGGCCGCCCTGGAGAGCCTGGACGGTCCGGAACAGGTTGCCGAGCGGAGGGGGAAACCCGCGCTGAGCATGAAAGGATAGGGCATGGCCAACACAGGAAAAGGGCAGGTCTTAGTCATCACCCTGAAGCGGAGTGCCATTGGGGGCACACGGCGTCAGCGCGAGACACTGCGCGGCCTTGGCCTCACCCACGTTGGGAAGACTGTGCTGCGGAACGATTCGCCCTCACTCCAAGGGATGGTGAATCGAGTATCCCATCTTATTGAGGTACGTGAGAATGGATCTTAGTCACTTGCAGCCCGCCCCTGGGGCGATGAAAAAACGGAAGCGGGTCGGCCGCGGGCCAGGTTCCGGGCTCGGCAAAACAGCAGGTCGAGGACATAAAGGAAGCGGCGCGCGCTCTGGTGGCAATATACCACCTGGCTATGAAGGCGGACAAATGCCGCTCTCCCGCCGGCTGCCCAAACGGGGATTTCACAATCCGTTTCGACAAGAGTACGCCGTCATTAACATTGGGAGTCTGGAACGCTTTGAAGCTGGTAGCGTCGTTGACCTTGATGTTTTCCGCCAGTCTGGTCTCGTGAGTGGCCGGAAGTATAAAGTAAAAATATTGGCCAAGGGAGAACTGACCAAGGCCCTGACCGTAAGAGCCCATGCCTTTAGTGCGCAAGCACGTGAAAAGATTACTGCGCTGGGGGGGACAGCCGAGGTCGGGTAGTCATGCTCGAAGGCTTACAAAACGCGACAAAGATATCAGATCTGCGCCGCCGGCTCCTCTTCACCTTTGGCATGCTGGCCGTCTACCGAATCGGAGTGGCGATCCCAACTCCGGGTATTGATGGAGAGGCTCTTGCGGCGTTCTTCGAGCAGGCGGCGAGTACCGTTTTTGGCTTGGTGAATCTCTTCTCTGGCGGTGCCCTGGAGCGCTTCTCTATCTTTGCGCTGGGCATTATGCCTTATATTAGTGCCTCAATTATTTTTCAGCTTCTGACCGTCGTAGTCCCTACCCTTGAGCGTTTGTCAAAAGAAGGGGAACAGGGGCGACGGAAGATTACCCAGTACACACGCTACAGCACTGTCGGTCTCGCTCTTCTCCAGGGCCTCTTTATCAGCATCGGACTCGAACAGATTCAGGCACCTGGAGGGAGTTTGGTTGTTTTTAATCCAGGCTGGGGATTTCGCCTCATGACGATGCTCACGCTTGCCGCCGGTACGGCTTTCATCATGTGGTTGGGCGAACAGATTACCGAGCGTGGAGTGGGCAATGGCATCTCTCTCATCATCTTCGCCGGCATTGTCGCCAGTATTCCCTCTGCGGTGACCGCAACGACGGAGTTTGTTCGAGAGGGCGAATTAAGCATCCTTTTGTTGCTGCTCCTGTTAGTCGGCATGGTTGCCATTGTTGCCGCCGTGATTTTTATGGAACGCGGGCAGCGGCGCATTCCGGTTCAGTATGCAAAACGGGTAGTAGGTCGAAGAGTCTATGGCGGGCAGAGTTCTCATCTGCCACTGAAAGTGAACACCGCTGGGGTGATTCCCCCGATTTTCGCCTCCTCGGTCTTGATTTTTCCGGCGACCATTGCCGGCTTTGCCGACCATCCGTGGGCCCAAACCGTTGCAAATGTTCTGACGCCGGGAGGGTCGATCTATAACGTTAGCTATGTCGCGATGATCATCTTCTTCTGCTATTTTTATACGGCTGTTGTCTTCAACCCGACTGACGTTGCCGACAATATGAAAAAAAATGGCGGATTTATTCCTGGCATCCGCCCTGGGCAACGAACAGCGGACTATATCGATCGGGTCTTAAGTCGGATAACGCTGACTGGAGCCATTTATGTTTCCATTGTCTGTGTTTTGCCCAACCTCCTGGTTGGGTCGTTTAATGTCCCATTTTTCTTTGGGGGAACGGCGCTGCTTATTGTCGTCGGCGTTGCTCTGGACACCGTAGCTCAGATTGAAACACAGCTCATTATGAGAAACTATGAGGGCTTTATGAAGCGCGGTCGTCTCAGAGGAAGACGAGGGTAGCGGACCCGGCACGATTTTCTCAGCGATGATTTTTCTGAAATCTCTTGAAGAGATAGAGATAATGCGGACTGCGAACCGCATTGTTGCAGAAGCTCTGAGTGAACTGCGAGGGTGTGTCCGACCAGGTGTCTCAACCGGAGAGCTTGATGGTATTGCGGGAGAATGGATTGCAAAAAAGAAGGCAAAAACCGCATTCAAAGGATATACGATCCGGAATGGTTCCGTTCCGTTCCCGGCCCATATTTGTATCTCTTTGAATAATGAAGTAGTCCATGGCATCCCCTCTCACCAGCGTATCATTCAAGATGGGGATGTTGTCAGCTTGGATTTTGGTGTAGTGTATGATGGATTTTATGGTGACGCTGCTGTATCCTTTGCGGTCGGAGAAGTTGACCCCTCCGTACAGCAGCTTTTAAAGACGACAACTGCCGCTCTTGAAGCCGGAATATGTCACGCCTGTGTTGGGAACCGTCTTGGCGACATATCTGCCGCAGTTCAGGAGCATGTCGAGCGGAATGGCTTCTCTGTGGTGCGAGAATTTGTTGGCCACGGGGTTGGGCGCAGGCTCCATGAAGACCCGCCTGTTCCCAATTATGGTGTGCGGAATCGGGGCGTCCGTTTGCGCGAAGGGATGGTCATCGCGATTGAGCCCATGGTGAATATGGGCGTTCCGGAAGTCACTATGCTAGAGGATGGGTGGACTGCCGTGACAAAGGACGGCAGCCTCTCAGCACACTTTGAGCATTCGGTCGCGATCCTGACAGATGGACCGCTGGTGCTCAGTAAGATGTAAGAGACAAGTACTCATTTACTTAACCGTCTTCAGTTCAGAATGGGGTTGGCATGAAAGTTCGTGCTTCTGTGAAACCAATGTGTCGAAAGTGTAAGATTATTAAGCGTAGGGGAATTATACGGGTCATCTGTGAAAACCCGCGACACAAGCAACGACAAGGCTAGGATTTTCCTGGCGCGGGCGAAAGCAAGAGCGGAGAAAGCGTATGGCACGGATTGCGGGTATCGAATTACCCCGGAACAAGAAAATCGGCGTCGGTCTCACCTACATCTATGGGATCGGACGGGTCACCGCACTCAAAATTCTTGCCGAGGCGGGAGTTGCCCCGGATGCAAATTCTGACACGCTAGCGGATGATGAGATCGCAAATATTCGGCGGGTTATCGATCAAGACCACCGTGTCGAGGGGGACCTCAGGCGGGATGTTGCGAGTCATATTAAACATTATATTGACATTGGGGCATATCGGGGCCTCCGACACCGCCGAAATCTGCCGGCCCGTGGCCAAAAGACAAAAAATAATTCTCGGACGCGTAAGGGGCCGAGACGGACCGTGGCCGGAAAGAAAGTCGCGCCTACTCCCAAATAAGACATGGCGTAAGGAGAGGGTCACTGTATGGCAAAAGCTGCGAGGCGATCTGTCTCACGGAAGAAGAAAATTCGGAAAAACATTCCAGAAGGTGTGGTGAATATCTATTCGACCTTCAACAATACTATTGTGACCATTGCCGACCCGCAAGGTAATACTGTGGCCTGGGCGAGCGCGGGAAGTGTGGGACTGAAGGGGTCACGTAAGGGCACGCCGTTTGCCGCCCAGATGGCGGCGGAGAGCGCCGCGCGTAAGGCGGCCGATGCTGGTATGCGCTCGGTTCAAGTACACGTGAAGGGGCCCGGTGCCGGGAGAGAGTCCGCTCTGCGAGCACTGCAGTCCGCCGGGTTTGCGGTGAGTCTTATCCGGGACGTCACGCCTATCCCTCACAATGGCTGTCGTCCGCCCAAGCGTCGCAGAGTCTAAGAGTTTGGGTATACGAGCAGGGAGCTGATACTAGAGTCAGGAGGTTTTTGTGGCACGATATAGAGGCCCATCCTGCCGTCTATGCCGCCGAGAAGGATTGAAACTCTTTCTGAAAGGCGAACGGTGTTACACGGATAAATGTGCAATTGAGAGGAGAAGCTATCCGCCGGGACAGCATGGCCAAGGGAGAGGCAGAAAGGCGACCGAGTACAGTGTTCAGCTACGAGAGAAGCAAAAGCTGAAACGCATCTATGGGACGCTTGAGGGGCCCTTCCGTCGTCTTTTCGCACGGGCCGAGCGCCAACGTGGAATCACCGGGGAAAATCTTTTGATTCTGCTCGAGAGCCGTCTCGATAACATGATATACCGAATGGGATTCGCAACCTCACGCTCAGAGTCTCGACAGTTGATACGTCATGGCCATTTTCACGTCAACGGACGTAGAGTGACGATTCCATCGTATTGTGTAAAGGCCGGAGACGAGGTGCAGGTACGCGAGGCGAGCCGAAAAATCACCCGTATTCAGGAATCCGTCGAGCTCGCCCAGCGACGCGGAGTGCCGGAATGGCTTGAGGTCCAAACAGATTCTTTTTCTGGAAAAGTCCGTGCCCTGCCGGCTCGGTCGGAGATCACCCTGCCTATCAACGAACAGCTTATTGTTGAGCTGTACTCGAAAGTCTAGCGGAATGGGTTGGCGCGGCGGATCGTATTAGGCATGGACGCAGGACGAAAGAGGGAGCAGCATGCAGGAGAGTGATCTCATCAAGCCCAAGACACTCGATGTTGAGGACAAAACCCTGACCCCCACATATGGCCGCTTTATTGGTGAGCCCTTTGAACGTGGATTCGGCACAACATTGGGCAATGCCCTGAGACGCATTCTTCTTTCCTCCTTACCTGGGGCGGCCATCACCAAGGTGCGGATTCAAGATGTTGTGCATGAATTCTCGACGCTTCCCGGTGTCACGGAAGATGTTACGGATATCCTTCTGAACCTCAAAGAAGTACGATTTCATCTCCATGACAGCGCTGTAGAAACCGCCACGCTAAAAGTAGATGGCGCGAAGAGTGTCAGCGCCGGGGATTTGGTAGTAGGCCCCCAGGTCGATATTCTCAATCCAAAGGCCCATGTTGCAAAACTGAGTAAGGACGGAAAGCTCGAAGTTGAAGCCGAGATTCGCTCGGGGCGTGGATATGTCGCGGCTGAACGGAACAAGTCCGAAGAGGACCCTGTTGGCACAATCCCCCTTGATGCAGTGTTTTCCCCTGTTCGAAAAGTCAATGTCACTGTGACCAATGCGCGCGTTGGTCAGCGGACGGACTACGAAAGACTGGCGCTTGAAATATGGACCGATGGCAGTATTGAGCCGAAGGAAGCTGTGGCCGAGGCCGCACGGATCGCTCAGGACCAACTGGCAATTTTTTCCGGTCCTACGGAAGAGATCGACAGCCAAGAAGAGCACATGGGGCAGGAAGACCAGGCACCGACGAATGAGAATCTTTTTCGACCTATTGAAGAATTGGCGCTCTCTGTTCGTTCTGCTAACTGCCTCCAAAGTGCAGATATCCGGTATGTGGGAGAGCTCGTTGTCAAGGCCGAGCCTGAACTCCTCAAAACGAAAAATTTCGGACGGAAATCACTTAACGAGATTAAGGAATTGCTCCATGAGATGGGGTTGGAACTTGGGATGCATCTGGAAGCCTTCCCTCCTCGGGAAGAGTTGGATCGGATACGAGTATCCCGCGAGGGTAACCTGACCTAATAGAGAGTCAGGGCAACAGGGAAGCAAGGAAGATGCGACATCTGAAAGCAGGACGAAAATTGAATCGTACGGCAGCGCATAGAAAGGCGCTACTGCGGAACTTGCTGAAAGCATTGGTACTGCGTGAACAAGTCCGAACGACTGACGCGAAGGCCAAAGAACTCCGCTGCTGGGCGGACCGTATGGTGACTCTTGGAAAAAAGAATTCGGTCCATGCGCGCCGCCTTGCCTTCTCGTATCTTGGCAGCCGAAAACTGGTACAACGTTTATTTGATGAAGTGGCCCCGCGTTTTCATGGGCGGGCAGGTGGATACACACGTGTGCTGAAAATAGGACCTCGCCGGGGAGATGCCGCTCCTGTCTCACTTGTCGAGTTTACTGAACGGGCAAGTACTCCCCCAACGGGAGGAGACACTGGGAGCGCATAGCAGCAATGTTAATGGTCGGTGTTTCAGCCAAGGTGGTCGAGAATCTGAATAGCTCTTCGATGGGCACATCTCAGAAGACGAGTCGGGAAGGGGGAGCGTAGCTCCCCCTTTGTCGTTCTCCTGGACGAGACGGATGGATAGTAGGAAATAGAAGGAAGGACCCGCCATGGTTGTTCGGCAGTATGCCTTTCACTTCAACCTTCCTGAGGGGTGTATCGTATTCTTGAGTACTGTGGTGAGTTTTCTTCTTATCTTTGCTTTTGGGATCTATATCGGAAAAGAAGTACAGGCGCACAAAACTGCCCAAGAAACGAGAACCGTACGTTTTCCCGTTGGGCATGCTGACCACAGCGAGGCTGAGATTCCCGCGCCCCAGGCCTTTCCGCTGACTTTGAGGAAGACCATAGAGAAACAGGCTCAAAATAGCCAATCGCAGACGAAGCCCCCAACCCCGCCTGTCGGAGAGAGCGTTTCTCCGAACCCAGCACTGACGCCGCAAAATAAAAAACGAGAGACTGCACTGACTGCACCTGCTCCAAGCGAAGACAAAGCGCCAGGCCAAAAAGAGCAGCAGGTTGTGAGTGGGTGGAGCATTCAGGTCCATGTCACAAAGAGTCGAAGTACGGCACGTCAACTAGCCTCGGAACTCCGCAAAAGAGGTTATACGGCCTCCGTCAACAGGCTGACAAAGAACGGAAAAACATTATATCGTTTGCGCGTCGGAACATTTACCCAAGAAGAGGCCCAACGCGTGGCTGCGCGCTTTCGACGCGAAGAGAAATTCGCCCAGGCCTACCTGGTCTCGGATTAACCCCTCGTGCTGTATCTATGACGGTCAAAGATGCCATCGCTCACGTGGTTGCCGGCGCAGATCTGACTGAAGAAGAGATGTATGCCGTCATTACCGATCTGATGGATGGACAGGCCACCCCAGCTCAGATTGGAGCCTTATTGACCGCGCTTCACATCAAGGGTGAGACCGTTGCAGAGATCTCTGGGGCGGCTGGGGCTATGCGTGCTATGGCGACACCAGTTCGTCCGGGGCGCGCGGTCATTGATACCTGCGGGACTGGTGGGGACGGCTGTCATACGTTTAATATCTCGACCTGTGCTGCCTTTGTGGTTGCCGCTGCGGGTTTATGTGTGGCGAAACACGGCAATCGGGCAATGTCTGGAACGGTCGGTGGTGCCGATGTCCTAGAAACCCTTGGCGCTCGTATTGAGCTGTCTCCGCAGCAAGTGGCATATTGCATGCGGAAAGTCGGCTTCGGGTTCCTGCTTGCCCCAGCTTTCCACCGAGCCATGCGCCATGCCGTTGGCCCACGTCGGGAAGTTGGGATACGGACCATCTTCAATATCCTTGGGCCCCTCACGAATCCGGCGGGAGCGCAATACCAACTCATTGGCGTCTTTGATCAGCGTTGGGTTCAGCCGCTGGCTGCCGCACTCGGACGATTGGGCTGTCAGCACGGCCTGATCGTGCATGGAGAGGATGGACTCGATGAAGTGTCTCTGAGCGGCCCGACGCAAGTTGCTGAATGGGGGCCACGGGGAGTCCTAACGTATCGCATCAATCCGACTGACTACGGCTTTCAGTGTCGTCCGTTAACCGCCCTACAGGTCTCCAGTGCCCAGGAATCGGCAGATATCATCCGGTCTGTCTTAGCTGGCACTCCAGGCCCCCACCGAGACGTTGTATTGCTCAATGCTGGAGCAGCCCTGTATGCCGGGAATGCGGCTGCTTCACTCGAAGACGGGATTGCGCTTGCCAGTGCAACGGTTGACAGTGGAGCCGCAGCTCGGACGCTGGAAGGTTTTATCCCTCTGACGCATAGGGAAGTGGTATGATTCTTGACGATATCGTGGCCAATAAACGTGAGGAACTTACGTTTCAGAAACAGCAGGTATCGCTCGGCCAGCTTCAAGACATGCCACTGTTCCACTCTCAGCCGCCCGGTCTTTTCCAGACATTGTCTACCTGGAACGGACGGGCGATTATTGCTGAGGTGAAAAAAGCCTCTCCCTCTAAGGGCGTGATTCGGCAAGACTTTGATCCCCTCGCTCTTGCCCGCAGCTATGAATCCTCGGGAGCAGCAGCCATCTCCGTACTCACGGAAAAGAAGTTTTTTCAGGGCAGTCTCGATTATCTCAAACAGATCCGTCAGCAGGTAGCGCTCCCCCTCCTCAGAAAAGATTTTGTTTTTGACGACTACCAGGTGTACGAAGCTCGCGCCCACGGAGCGAGCGCCATCCTCTTAATCGTCGCGATTCTCGAAGATGACCAACTGCAAGACCTGATGCATCTAGCTCAAACGCTGAAGATCGACTGTCTGATCGAAGTGCATGATGAGGTAGAATGTGAACGTGCCCTGGCCCATGGGGTGTCTCTGCTGGGTATTAACAACCGGGATCTGCGTACCTTTCATACGACGATCGAGACCAGTGAGCGTCTTGTGCAAGGTCTGCCCTCCGATGTACTGGTAGTATCTGAAAGTGGCCTGTCAGCCCGGCACCAATTAGACCAACTCGAGGCTCAGGGGGTACGGGCATTCTTAATCGGTGAGACTTTTATGGCGGCTCCAGACCCTGGGGAGCCGCTCCGCTCGCTGTTAGGACATCCCACGTAGCTTGCTCATGTCCGTCCACGTCAAAATCTGTGGTATCACGACGGTCGCCGATGCCCGACTTGCCGTGCAGGCTGGTGCTGATCTGATTGGTCTGAACTTTTATCCACCTAGCCCACGCTATGTTTCTGAGTCAACTGCCAAAGTGATCCGGAGCATTCTTCCCCAGCACGTTCGCTGTGTAGGTGTTTTCGTTAATGCGGAGCGGGAGCATATCGACGCCTATGTTCGGGCACTCTCGCTTGACGCAATTCAGTTTCATGGTGATGAGGACGCCGCTGTCCTGACAGACTGGTCAGTGGCGACCATCAAGGCGGTTCGGATTGGCTCGGAGACATTTCTCCCTGATCAACTCGAAGGGATTCAGGCCGATTACCTCCTCCTTGACACGTATAGTTCCCGCGGATACGGAGGGACGGGCGAGACCTTTGCCTGGGAGCAAGCTGCGACTCTTCCTCGGTTGGCCTTGGACCGGACGATTTTGGCTGGAGGGCTCAATGCAGAGAATGTAGCCACCGCGGTTGAGGCCGTGCGGCCATGGGCTGTCGATGTCGCCAGTGGTGTTGAGTCGGCTCCCGGACGGAAAGACGCAGAAAAACTGTACGCGTTCATTAATAATGCCAAAACTTCCTGATAAATATGGACATTTTGGTCTCTATGGCGGCCGCTATGTCGCGGAGACACTGATGCCGGCTCTGCTTGAGCTCGAAGAGGTCTATCGCCAATGCCGCACAGACTCGACGTTTAAGCGGGACCTTCGCGCACTTCAGCGAGAATATATCGGCCGACCGACACCGTTAACCTTTGCTTCTCGATTGACTGAGCAGCTTGGAGGAGCAAAGGTTTATCTTAAGCGTGAAGATCTGTGTCATACCGGTGCCCATAAGATCAATAACACCATCGGCCAAGCCTTATTGGCAAAACGCATGGGCAAAGAACGGCTCATTGCTGAAACCGGGGCTGGCCAACATGGGGTTGCAACGGCGACCGTTGCGGCCCTCCTCGGGTTCTCGTGCGAAGTCTTTATGGGCCGTGAAGATACCGTACGCCAAGCGCCCAATGTTTTCCGAATGCGACTCTTGGGAGCAACGCTACGGGAGGTCGTTTCCGGCAGCCAGACCCTTAAAGACGCAATGAATGAAGCCCTGCGTGACTGGATTACGCATGTGGCGCACACCTTTTATGTCATCGGAACAGTCGCTGGTCCTCATCCATATCCCATGTTGGTCCGCGACTTTCAGTCTGTTATCGGACGCGAGACCAAAAAGCAGATTGTGCAGCACGAAGGTCGTTTACCTGACTACCTGATTGCCTGCGTTGGGGGTGGGAGCAACGCGATGGGCCTGTTTGCTCCCTTTCTATCCGAAACCGCAGTCCATATGGTTGCGGTCGAGGCCGGGGGAATCGGTGCGGGGCGGAATGCCGCCTCAATGTCAAACGGGTATGCTGGCGTATTGCACGGCAGCAAGACCTATGTGCTACAAGACGAGACCGGTCAGATTGCCGCAACGCATTCGCTCGCTCCTGGATTGGACTATCCAGGAGTTGGACCGGAATTGAGCTATTGGAGCGACCGGCAACGCCTTCGCTGTGTGACGGTCCAGGACGCGCAAGCAGTTGAAGGGATGCGGCTCTTGGCTGAGACAGAGGGAATTATTCCTGCCTTGGAGAGTGCGCACGCCGTCGCCTATGCTGCGACCCTCGTCCCCCAACTCCCAGCCACGGCCATTGTGGTGATTAACGTTTCTGGCCGAGGGGACAAAGATCTCCAAAGCGTGGCCAGCTTCCTTGGTGAAAACGCTCTATGACGCGCATTGCCGACACCTTTGCCCAGTTGCATGCCCGCGGAGAAGTCGGTCTCATTCCATTCATCACCGCAGGAGATCCTGATATCGAGACGACATTCGCGTTAGTCCATGAAATGGCACGGCAAGGGGCCGACATCATCGAACTCGGCGTTCCTTTTTCTGACCCGATGGCTGATGGGCCGACGTTGCAACGTGCCGCAGAACGTGCCTTGCAGCATGGCACGTCGTTGGCCCACGTATTTGAACTCGTGCGTCGTTTACGCCGGTCACTCACGATCCCAATCCTGCTCTTTGGTTATTATAATCCGATCTGGCGCTACGGCGGGGAGCGCTTTGCCGCCGATGCTCGCCAGGCGGGTGTTGACGGCGTACTGTGCGTTGATTTACCGCCCGAAGAAGCTGAAGAGTTGAAACGGGAAACGGACCGCCACGATTTGGATATGATCTTTCTCCTTGCCCCGACCAGCTCCCTTGACCGAGCCCAGAGGGTACTGACTCGTGCGCGCGGATTTATCTATTATGTTGCAGTGACCGGCGTGACCGGCGTACGGACTACACTCCCTGCGGATTTGAGCGATATGGTTCGACGTATTCGCGCCATTTCTCCCGTGCCTGTTGGTGTTGGGTTCGGTATCTCCTCATCGGAACATGTCGTGCAGGTCGCGGGCGTAGCTGATGCTGCTATCGTCGGAAGCGCCATCTCACAGGTCATTGAGCAATCGCTAGGACAGCCGGACCTAGTGCCGCGAGTGGGGGCGCTTGTTGCCGAACTCAAAACAGCCTTGCGCAGTATCGCAGCCGCCGCGCGAAACGATACTGGGACTGCCTCCTCACCACGGCCCTGACGGTAGGCGAAGAGCACTGAAGGAAGAAGCGGGTATGGCGGAACAGGCAGGCACGGTGAGTCAAGAGGAGGGGGAGGCGATTTGGCTCAAATGCGCAACGTGTCAAGAAATTTTGTTTCGGAAGGAAGTCGAGCGTCGCCTTTTTATTTGTCCCAAATGTGGGGCTCATCTCCGACTGACCGCCGAACAACGACTGCTCACTATCGTTGATCGTGGCTCGTTTATTGAGCATGCGCCGCATGTACACTCTACCGACCCTCTCGCTTTCACTGATCGAAAACCTTATGCGCAGCGATTAGCTGATGCGCGCAGTCGGTCGGGACGTACCGAAGCCGTTGTCTGTGGGGAGGCGACTCTTGACGGACGTCGTATTGCCCTTGGTTGTTTCGACTTCTTTTTTCTCGGTGGCAGTATGGGGACTGCTGTGGGGGAAAAACTGACGCGGATTATCGAGCACGCCCGTGCAGAACAACTGCCCGTTATTTTCTTCTCTGCCTCCGGTGGTGCTAGGATGCAGGAAGGGGTGCTCTCGCTGATGCAGATGGCAAAGATCTCTATGGCGCTAGGTCGTTTGCGAGAAGCTGGGCTGCCTTATATATCGGTGTTGACTGATCCCACGACGGGTGGCGTTGCCGCCTCGTTGGGTATGCTGGGAGATATCAATATTGCTGAGCCGGGAGCCTTGATTGGCTTTGCCGGACAACGCGTGATTGAACAGACGATCCGGGAAAAGCTTCCTCCGGGTTTTCAACGAGCAGAATTCTTGTTGGAACATGGGATGGTAGACCTTGTTGTTGAGCGCAAGGATTTGCGCGGGGTGTTAGGCCAGTTGCTCGGTCTCTTATGCACGCCTGTACCCACTGCTGACTCAACCCAAAAGGCGTCTCACTCTCCCCCATAACGCGCCATCCTGTAAGCTGCTATTCAGAAAGACAGGATGTCTGACTACTCAGATACATTGGCGTGGTTATATGGGCTTGAAGTCGAGCGTATGGACCTCAAGCTTGAGCGAACCACGCTCGCGCTCCGTTTGGGTGATGACCCGCAGCGCCAATTCCCCAGCATTCATATAGCTGGCACAAACGGGAAGGGATCCACCGCAGCCATCCTGCATGCCATCCTCAGCGCTGCGGGGTATCGGGTAGGCTTGTTTACGTCTCCACATCTGGTGGACTTCTGTGAGCGGATTCGGATCGGCACGCGGTGGGTCTCTCGTCCAGAGGTGGTGGATACCGTGGGGGCAATCAAGTCCTACCTCGAGCCAGCGGGGATTCGGTTGACTCCGTTCGAGATGATGACGGTGTTGGCCTTTCATATCTTTGCCCAAGCCCGTGTGGATATTGCTATTGTGGAGGTGGGCTTAGGTGGAAGACTCGATGCCACAAATGTCCTCACTCCCCTGGTGTCCATCATCACCAGTATCGGACTTGACCACCAGCAATATCTGGGATCAACTCTGGCCGAGATTGCGTGTGAAAAGGGCGGGATTATTAAGCCTGCGGTACCGGTCGTTCTCGGGAAGCTCGACCAGGAGAGTCGTGACGTTTTATATCGAAGGGCTCGAGATCAAGGCAGCGCGATTCTGTCGTATGGCCAGGACTTCACCCTTGAGAAAGACGCTTCCGGTCGATATTGCTACGGCGGAAAGCGATCTCAATATGAGAATCTTCAGCTCTCCTTAAACGGCAAATTCCAGGTCCACAACGCTGCGGTTGCTTTGGCGAGTCTGGAATGTCTCCACGACTCTCTCCCGGTCACGGCGGCTCAGATGCGGATGGGATTACGGTCGGTACACTGGCCGGGTAGGTTGGACATTGTGTCGACGCACCCCCTTGTCATTCTTGACGGGGCGCATAATATCCATGCCCTGCAAGCGTTACTGGCCGAACTCCCTGACCTCGCCCCGAATCGGCGCCCTCTTTTTCTTTTTGGGGTCATGCGAGATAAGGAGTGGCGCCCGATGGTAGCCGCCTTGGAACAGATGGCTACCGAGGTTGTTGTGACAGCGGTCGCACAATCACGTGCCGAAGATCCGTATGCGGTGCAAAGGGCCTTCTCCGCCGACTGTCCCGTGCGTACCGTTGAGGGGGCCGCAGAAGCCTGTCGTCAACTGCTCCATCAAGTCGGTTCTCAAGATGTCATTGTGGTGTGTGGATCGTTGTTCTTGGTTGGGGAGGTGCTGCCGCTCTTTCCTGAAGCCGGTGTTGCTCCCACGATCTCTCAGTCCGCACGACCGCTGGCCTGAGAGAGTAGGTGGTCATGAAAAGAATTTTCTGTCTTCTTCTCTGGCTCACGCTTTCCCGGCTCATCGAGGCAGGGACCGTCTCCGCACAAGAATCCGTAGAGGTCACCGCCGACACGCTGAGCTATGAAGAAGACGGGGAGACAGTATCGGCGCAAGGGAACGTCGTTGTCACCAAGGGGCAAACAACGCTCACCGCCGATACGGTGAGTGTAAGCCAGACCCGGAATGAACTGAAGGCCCGCGGCAATGTGGTGCTGCAAGACCCTCAAGGGGACATTCAGGCTGAGGCGTTACGCCTGGAATTAACAGATGAAACCGGCGAAATTGAAAATGGCATCATTCACATGCCCCAGCGTCATTATACGATTACGGGTAGGAAACTCCAAAAATCGTATGGCCAGACCTATCATATTGAAGACGGAACGATAACAACTTGTGAGTGTGAAGACCCCGAACGGACGGATTGGCGGCTGGATGCGACCGAGTTCGATGTTGCGCTGGGTGGAACAGGAACACTGCGTGGCGGACTCCTGCGGGCTCGAGGCATCCCGCTGCTGTATATCCCCTATGGTGTGATTCCTGTTCGCAAGGAACGACAAAGTGGCGCGCTCGCGCCTCGGGCCGGTTTTTCGAGTAAGCGCGGTTTTCAGTGGGAACAACCCTTCTACTGGGCCATCAGTAAGAGTCAGGATCTCACGCTCACGGCGGATATTGAAACCTCTTCCCGGGTGGGACTCCTGGGAGAATACCGCTATGCACCCAATGAGAGGGTGGAGGGCGAGTTTGCCGCTTCCTATTTTAATGAACAGATTCGGGGACCGGCTTCGACGACTTCACCTGTTGACCGCTGGAGCGTCACGGGAGCGCATCGGCAGCGTTTGGCCGATGATGTGGAGGTCTATAGTGACCTCTTTTTTGTGAGCGATGACTTCTTCTTGCGCGAGCTCAATATCTCCTTCCATCCAGGTCTTGAAGATCATCAGCTCCGTTCACGGCGGTTTACCGCCTCCCGCATCGGTGGCCTGAAAACCTGGAAGAATGCCCAGCTCCGTTCCGAGGCACGGTATTATCAAGATTTGCGGAACGATCAGGATGATGCCTTTCAGGTTCTGCCCCAGATCAATTTTCAGGGCCAACGCCGTTTCTGGAACGACCGTCTTGAAGCCGGGGTGACCATGCAAGGCAGCCATTTTTTTCGGAATCGTGGCTACTATGGTCAACGCTTTGATCTTGCTCCCTGGGTATCAATTCCCTTCTCCCTAGGCGGATACGTCCATGGCTCAGTGACGGCGGTTGGGCGAGAGACCGTCTACCATATGAGTTCTCGCGCTCTTGGACGACCGACCGTGCCTGGTTCCAGACGGCTGAAGAATACGCAGACCAGAGAGACAGTCCAGCTTCAGGCTGAGCTCGGAACCCGTCTCTCTCGGGTTTTCGATGTCGGTTGGGGACGGGTGAGCAAACTCCAGCACGTCATCGAGCCGCATGTCTCGTTCTCCTACGTTCCTCGGGTTGGTCAGGATGACCTGCCGCTCTATGATGTGCTCGACCGGATTAACCGACGTAGCCTCTTCGTCTATGGTGTTTCAAACAGACTCCTTGGAAAATTTGATCCGCTCCCTGGCGCTTCCAATCGGCAGGCACGCGTCCGTGAACTGCTCCGTGTATCGGTGACCCAGGCTTACGATACGAGCCGGCGTCTACGAGAAGAAGGCGAGCGGTTTGGCCTGAGTGAGACGGACCAGCATTTTTCTGATGTGGATATCAACGCGCACATCCGTCCATTCTCACTCTTTACCCTTGCGGCGGAGACGACGTATGATGTTGACCAAGGAGATATGATTGCCGCCCGCATTGGGGGATATATTCGTGATCCACGTCCGCTCCCCGAGACGAGCCCATTGCTGCGCCATCTGCAACGACGGACGAGCCTCGGGGTTTCGTATCGGACTATTGCCGACCGGCTGCTGAAAGAGATCAATTCCCGGGTTGTCCTCCGCTTGAATGAATATCTGACGCTCGCCTATTTCACACGCTATGATCTGAATGATCAATCGTTTATCGGGTCGCGCTATTTCTTTCGTGTCCTCTCTCCGCAGAAGTGTTGGACGTTTGATTTCGGGGTTGTTGAGAAAGTGAATCCTGATGAGGTTGAGTTTCGATTTTCCTTGTCTTTGGTTGGCATTACTTCAGCTGGAAAGAGCGCGTTTTGAGAGTAGTCTACGATCATTTACTCGGGGATCGTCTGCTCGAGACGGCTGTATTGGACTGCTATGCAAAAGATATTTTCCAAAGAACATCTAGCAGAGCAGCTGACTCGACTGCGTCGTCAGGGTAAACGCATCGTCTTTACCAATGGCTGCTTTGACCTGATACATAGCGGTCATGTCTATACGCTGGCTCAGGCAAAGACGTTTGGCGATATTCTTGTGGTTGGTGTGAACGCCGATGCTTCGGTCAAACGGCTGAAAGGAGACAAGCGACCAATTCTGGATCAAGCGAGTCGCTTGACGCTGCTGGCTGCCCTTGAAGTCGTTGACTATGTCACCACGTTTGAAGAAGATACGCCGCTCGCACTGATTCGTCGGCTTCAACCGCATATCCTGGTCAAAGGGGGAGATTGGCGGCTCGAGGCTATTGTGGGAAAAGAAGTTGTTGAACACGCCGGTGGACGGGTCGTTGCTATCCGTCATCAGGATGGGTTTTCAACGACAAATCTGATTGAACGAATTCTTGTCGCTTATCAGGAATAGGGAGGGGCTCGGCTCCTCTATGTTGCGCGCGTGGCACGCCTGTGGCATACGCAGGTCTCTCAGGAGGATGATTGTGGCCCAGAGATACGAAATTTGCGGAAAAGGCCCCGCAGTGGGCAATAATGTGAGTCACGCAAATAACAAGACGAAACGCCGCTGGTTACCGAACCTGCAACGCGTGAGGGCAAAGGTCGCCGGTTCGGTGAAGCGCCTGCGCGTCTGCACGCGCTGTATTCGTTCTGGAAAAATTGTGAAGGCGGCTTAAAATCCTCCGTCCTTCCCCTTTGTCGCTATAAATTGTTCGTCTGAGCCCCCTTTTTTGATACCGATCACCAAGGGGAAGAGACTGGGTGCAACGCTCCTTAGGGAGCCACGCGTGACACCTTGACTACACCTCTCACCCGTTCCAGGTTGCGCATGACACGCTGAAGATCGTCGGCACTCGGGATGAGGATTTCAAATACATTGAGGGCGCGTTTGTCCGAAAGGGTCCGGACATTAGCATTGGAGATATTGAGGCCAACTGTGCTGATCGCTTTACTCATATTGGTCAGGAGGCCGGGGCGGTCTTCGGACAGGACTTCGATTTTCACGAGACGTGCATACTCTGCGGTGGGATCCCAACTGACGGCAATATGTCGTTGGGGGTCGCTTTCCAGCAGGCGCTGACAGGCAATAGTATGAACGGTGACTCCTTTGCCGCGCGTGATAACGCCCACAATGCGTTCCCCAGGTAGGGGGTTACAACAGCGTCCAAACCGAATCAGGACATTCCCGATCCCACCGACCTTCACGCCACTTGAATCCTCTGCTGGAGGTTTCTGGCGGATTTTTTCAAGCTCGATGGTACGGGTCGTCTGATCGGGCACTTTGGTGGATTGAGGTAGGAGGTGGCCGAGTACCTGCCCTGCAGTCACTTGCCCGTAACCCAGGGCCGCAAAAAGGGTTTCTTCATCGCTGAATCCCAGCACCTCTAGGGTTGGCCCGATTCTGCGTTGTTTGCGCACTGCAGTCAGCGAGCTGTGATTGCGGGCTAACTCCCGCTCAAGGAGCTCTTGCCCAAGGGCAACGCTGCGTTCTCGCTGTTCTTCTTTGAGCCAGTGCCGAATCCGTGCCTTGGCCTTCGGGGTTTTGACGACCTTGAGCCAGTCTTTGCTGGGTGATTGGTTTTTGGTTGTGACGATTTCGACAACATCGCCGTTTTGGATCTGATAGCGCAAAGGAACTTGACGGCCATTTACCCTGGCGCCGGTGCAATGATTGCCGACTTCCGAATGAATGCGGTAGGCAAAATCGATCACGGACGCGCCACGCGGGAAACTGTTGAGGTCGCCTTGCGGGGTGAAGGCGTACACTTCTTCGGTAAAGAGGTCTTCCTTGATAGTGTGCAGAAACTCTTGCGGGTCCTGGACATGCTGTTGTAACTCAACCATTTGGCGCAGCCAGGCGAAACGCTGTGCTTCCTCCTGTCCTTGGCCGTCTTTATACGTCCAATGGGCGGCGATCCCTTCCTCTGCCACCCGATGCATCTCGCGTGTCCGAATCTGGATCTCGATCCGTTCCCCATACGGACCAATGACGGTGGTATGAAGCGACTGATACATATTCGCTTTAGGGAGGGCAATATAATCCTTAAAGCGGCCGGGAACGGGGCGCCAGTGACTGTGCACGATGCCCAACGCTTGATAACATTCGCGCACGGATTGCACGACAATGCGGAAGCCGACCAAGTCATAAATCTGACTAAAGACCAGATTTTGAGACTGCATTTTTTGATAAATTGAATAGAAGTGTTTCGGGCGACCGGAGACCTGAGCCGTAATGCCGGCCTCCGTTGAAATCTTTTTGAGGATGCCCATGACCTCGGTAATGTATTGCTTCCGCTCGCTCTTTTTCTTAATAATATTCCGCTTCAGTTCAGAATACACCTTCGGGTACATATAGCGTAGCGCGTTGTCCTCGAGTTCGCTCTTCATCCAATAGATACCCAAACGGTGGGCGAGCGGCGCATAAATTTCCAGCGTCTCCGACGAAATCTCACGTTGTTTGTCCTCGCTCAGATAGGAGAGCGTTCGCATATTATGGGCGCGGTCGGCGAGTTTCACCAGAATAACTCGGATATCTCGCGCCATGGCAAAAATCATTTTCCGAAAATTTTCGGCTTGACGCTCTTCCCGAGTAGTGAAGTGGATTTTGCTGATTTTTGTCACTCCATCGACCAGGCCCGCGACCTCACTACCGAAATGCTGTCCGATCTGATCGAGGGTGGTTAGGGTATCCTCCACCGTATCGTGCAGCAGGCTGGTGACGACGCTCGGCACATCGAGCTTCATATCCGTAATAATTTCGGCCACCCCAACCGGATGTATGAAGTAGGGTTCGCCAGAGTGGCGCTTCTGGCCCTGATGCATACGCTCTGAAAACGCGTACGCATCTGTGATCAGGCTGACCTTCGCCTCAGGATGATAGGACTGGACTTTCGTAATAATTTTATCCAGGTCGCGGTGTTGGTTCATCCGGTTCCTATGGGTGGTGCGTCGCACGTTGAGGGAGCTGAATCGGTACGCAGGGGGGAGAGGTCCAGGCGTGATACGCGGATTCTTTCTGCACAGAGAATGGCCTGTAACGCGGCGACGCTGGACTCGAGCTGATCGTTGATGACGCAATAGTCATAACGGGCTAACTCCCGCATCTCTTCCTGCGCACGTCGAATGCGCTGTGTAATAGCCGTTTCCTCATCTGTCCCCCGCGCGCGGAGGCGGTCTTCCAGTGTTTGCCACGAGGGCGGTAGGATAAAAACGAGCACGGCCTCTGGGTAACATGACTTGAGCTGTTCAGCCCCCTGGACATCAATGTCCAACACGAGGTCTCGACCCATGCTGAGTGTACTCTCAATAGTCGTGCGCGTCGTACCGTAGTAGGCTGTGTGAACCTGCGCCCATTCGGCAAAGGCCCTCTGAGCCCGAAGCGAAAGAAAAGTCGCCTCACTCACAAAGTGATAGTCCTCGCCGTCGACTTCCCCTACTCGGCGAGATCGAGTGGTATGCGAAATCGACCAACCGAGGTTGGCCGTTCTCGCAATCAGTTCATGCGCCAGGGTGGTTTTCCCAGCCCCAGAGGGGGCTGAAAGGATCAGAAGAATCCCGCGCCGAGAGAAGCTTACGCGTTGATCGGCATCATCCAGCATACGTCATTCTATATTCTGCACTTGTTCGCGAATTTTTTCCACCTCTTCCTTGGCTTGGACGACGAGATGACGAATGGACGCATCATCTGCCTTTGCACCGATCGTGTTAATCTCGCGTTGCATCTCTTGGAGGAGAAAGTCCATCCGTTTCCCAACCGGTTCGGCTAGTCGGAGGAGATCAGAGAACGCGCCGAAGTGGCTTTGGAGCCGGACGCATTCCTCAGTGATATCGCTCTTTTGGGCCAGACTCGCCACATCTTGGAGAACTCGCCGTCGTTCAGCGTCGAGATGGGGCAAGAGCGCGGTGACCTTGTCTGCCAATTTCTGGCGCGTGGCCTGTTGAGTGCGCGCGCTACGCCGCCCGACATCCTGACGTATTTTTTCAAGAGTGACAATTCGCTTCCGGAGATCCCGTTGCAAAAATTTCCCTTCACGTCGACGGTGTCGCTCCAGTGCAGTGAGGGCACGTTGCAGCGCTTTCTTTGACGCCTCAATTTCGGCGTTGGAAGGCTGGTGCGCTTCGGCGACCTGGAATACTTCTGGCCGGGACATAAAAAACTGGATAGTAAGATCTCCATTGAGGTCGAGCACATCCTTGAGTTCCTTCGCAGCCTGTAGATACGCTCGCGCGAGCTTAATATTGGGAACAACTGAATACGAGCGCGCTGCCTGTCCTGAGAGCGTGAGGAAGACTTCAATCCGCCCCCGCTTCACCTGGGCGGCAACTAGGGCTCGCAATTCATCCTCAAGTGCCAGAAAGCCGCGGGGCAGGTGGAGTTTGATTTCGAGAAAACGGTGATTGACCGCGCGGATATCAACCGTCGCCCGTCCGCCCGAAAAGGCGAGACTCCTGTTCCCAAATCCGGTCATACTTTTCATGGCTGGGGGGTCCTTAATGCTGCTTTCAATTCTTTCAGATTAACGGTTGCCGTGCCGACTTTACCGACAACGACTCCAGCCGCATGGTTGGCGAGAATAGTGGCGGCTTCGAGTCCGGCACCGGCCCCGAGGGCGAGCGCACACACGGCAATGACGGTGTCGCCTGCCCCAGTGACGTCAAAGACCTCACGGGCGGTGGTTGAGAAATGGGCTGCGCGCCGATCTGGTTGAAATAAGCTCATGCCTTCTTCGCCACGAGAAACAAGAACGGCATCCGCGCCCCACAGATCGAGAAGTTGGGTGCCGGCCTGTTGCAAGGCGACATCGTTAACAATGTCGATCTGCGTGGCTTGTCCCGCTTCTTCTTTATTGGGCTTGATTAGACTCGCGCCGCGATAATGAACGAAATTTCGGCGTTTCGGATCGATCACGTAGACAAAGCCCAGTTGTGTCCGTAGCGTGGCCAACAGGTCGAGCAGATCGGCCTCAATCAGTCCCTTGCCATAGTCCGACACCACGCAGACATCAAAGTCGTGTATATGTCGCTGGATAAAGGTCCGCAGGCGCGAGCGCACGCGCGCGCTCGGGCTATCGCTCGGGTCACGGTCGAGTCGGACGACCTGCTGGCTGTGAGCAATGATACGGGTTTTGCTAATCGTTTCATACGGAATACAGGTGACAATCCCCTCGACGCCTGCGCCGTGTTTCCGCAATGCTTCTCGCAGGAGTCGGCCCGCCTGGTCTTTACCTACGACGCCACAGACCGTCACACTACCGCCCAGGGCGCGGATATTGGTCACCACATTCCCAGCTCCTCCGGCGTGTAGGCTCTCTCGCGTGACCCGTACAACAGGCACCGGTGCTTCGGGTGAGATGCGGTTGACCTGACCCCAAATGTAACGATCGAGCATGAGGTCGCCAATGACCAGTACCCGCACGCCTGAGAAGTGTGGTAGTATGGGGGCAAGTTTACCGAACGACTGACGTCGATGAAAAAATGGGGGCTTCATAGCGATCCTTTCAGTCGCTCACGGTGCTGGAGCCAGGAGTTCGTAATAGAGGGCTTCATTGGCGCGTGCCGTTGTCTCGATATCAAAAGACGTCCGGACTTTGGCTTGTCCCTGGATGCCTAAAGTCTTCGCCCAGTCTGGACAGTGCATGCACTGGAGGAGAGCGTTACGTAAGGCTGAGGGATCCTGGGCTGGTATCAGGAGACCAGTTTCCCTATCGGTTATGAGCTCAGGAATACCACCAACCTGACTTGCCACCACAGGGAGACCCGCCGCCAGCGCTTCAATAACGGCGACGCCCAAACCTTCCCAGACAGGAGTATGGACAAAGATGTCTGCGGCAGCTAGATACGCGGGCACGTCTCGACAGAATCCAGCAAAGTGAAACACGGAAGCTAGGCCAAGCGCACGCACACGGGCTTCTAATTCCTGTCGGAGTGGTCCATCCCCACAGACGAGGTAATGTAGGGATGGCACTCCTTGCTGACGGCTGGAGTGGAGTTGGGCGGCGGCTTCGATCAGTGTATGAGGTGATTTACGCTGCGTCAGCGCACCGGCCGTGAGAATAACCGTAGTATCCTCGCCGAGTCCGTATTGGCGTCGAATAGCCCTGCGTTGGGCGGCAGTTGGCCGAAACTGCTTGGTGTCAATCCCGCTCGGGATGATACGGATAGCCCTATCGGAAACATGCGCGGTTCCCAGTACGGTCGCCACGCTTGAGGAGATCGCGATGATCATGTCAACTTGGCTGCCATACAGAAGCCGACTCCACCAGCCCGTCTTGATCGGATAATCCATCCGACGCGTGACTAGGCGGCAAACTGGCAGGGCGTGGAGCCAAGGGCTGAGGGTATGGGCTCTGGCCGTATGAAAATGCACCAGGTCGTAGTGTTCTCTACAGACCAGACGGCGCAGCCGCCAACCCGCCAGGCCATCAAGATGATTACGGACCGAGAGAGGCCGAACGGCGAGGTGGTCGTGCTGGAGGCGCTGGGCTAGGACGCCGTGCAGCGGAGTTGCAACGTGGGAGACATGGCCAACTCGGTGGAGGTAGCGGGTCAGACCCAGCACTTGGACCTCTCCGCCTCCCCAGTTCCGTTCTGGGTCAACGTGCAGGATCCGTAACCGGCGTGTCATGAGAAGTGTTCCGGGGCGAGTGCTACGTAGGATCTGAGGCTTGCTCCCACAGCTTGGCATATTTCAGGAAAACGTAGAAGGCCGAGGTCACAGCAACAAAAAGGCCGGGAAGTCCGTCTCTGATACAGCCGCGGAGAAAATAAAAACTCAGGAAGCGCCATAATGGGCGCAACAAGACGTCGCTCAGATACCTCTGGCGCTTCCGCAGACTCAGCTCGCGGGACGAGATATCTGTCAGGCTGTTTACGGTGCGAAGATGGTCACTGATATCGGTGTAAGTATAGTGATGGAGGTTGCCGCTCAGGCGCTCGGAGCGGCCATGCAGGAGCACTTTCTCATGGGGATCGACACCTCCCCACCTAACCTTGTGTTTCCGAAAGAGCCGAAGCCGATAGCTCGGGTACCAGCCGTGCCACCACCAGCGGCCTAAATAGTGGACGAGACGTGGTATGTAAAAGCCGTCGACTGCGGGGTCATCCCGTTGCAACACCGCCTGAATCTCATTCTGAAGGAGCGGACTGACTTCTTCATCAGCATCAATGTTAAGTATCCACTCATAGCTTGCCTGAGAGAGGGCAAACCGTTTTTGCTCAACATAGCCCGGCCACGCACGCTGAATGATACGAGTCGAATAGTCTTGACAGATCTCCAGGGTCTTATCGGTGGAAAATGAGTCAACCACAATGATCTCGTCGCACCACTTGACGCTTTCAAGACAGCGTTGAACAACCTGCTCCTCATTAAAGCAGACAATACAGCACGAGACGGGGCGCCGGGGAGCGCCGAGTGGCTGTTCGTTTGCTCCAGACACCGTGCGATACCGTTTTCGTTTGGCGTATTCGCGGTCTTTCTGATGACGCACAGACTGCAATTTTTCGAGCAAGACCCGGCGCTGCTTGGCTGATGGCAGCGAAGGACCGAGATAGGCATACAAAAAGAACAGCCGCTCGGTCTTCCGGGCTCGACGGCCTATGGTCCGATCGAGCTGCACCAGATTTTTGACGCGTCGCCGTAGCCCTAGGCTCGGATCGTATTTGATGCGATCAAGATCAACCAGGCAAAACTGCCACCTCGGGCCCTGCTGTTCGTCGCATTCTTCCACGAGGAGGTTGGCGTCTCTCAGATCTCCGCTATACAGACCGGCCGCATGAAAAGATCGTACGAAGAGAGCCAGTTCGCGGAGAAAGAGACGACGCTGCGCCACAGACCAGTGGGGCGCGGATTCCCGCCAATAGTCCGAAAGTGGGGGATGCGGCAGCGCTTGGCTGATATAGACACTTTCCTGCACCAAGCCAGCTTTCCGCTTCTCCACAACGGCCAATGGTTGAGGAACGGGAAAGCCATACGTCTGCAATAATCGTGCTCCACGCCACGACCGGCGGGCCGGGGAGCCATGGATCAAGGCATCCGCACGACGACGCCAGCGTGTCAGTCGGTGATGTTTGACAACGACTGACTGGATTGAGTCGGACATGAGCGTCACGGTCGTGCCCGCGTCATGTTTGAGAATACGGGTGCACTGCCAATGGGTTGGCTGTGAAGAAACGAGGTCGGTGACTCGCGCAGCGTCCAGGTGTGAATAGATAATGACGGGCAAAGTCGTTCTTGCAGAACTCGTAACGCTCACAACGACGGGCTTCCCTACATATAGCCGAGATCGGTCAGGCGCTTTTCCAGGTCGGCTTTTTCGGTCTCTGACATAACGAACTCCGGTGTTGCGGCAAGCGGGCCGCGTCGGATGTCCTCAATCCGGTGCTGAAGCAGCCCGACCATATCTTGGCGTTGGTCGGCCAAGTTGTACTGTTCCGAAGGATCGTTCGGGAGGTTATACAGCTCTGCCGGAATCTGCGGATTGTTGGGGGCGTAGATGTATTTCCACTCGGGCGTACGCCAACCGACCCGCTGATCGCGCGGATCTGAACGAACGCGCAAAAACGCTTCAATATATGCCTCCAGGCCGAGAGGGGTATCATCCAGTAGCGCCGGTTTGATACTGACGCCATGAACCCCACTTGGAACTGGAGTGCCAACGAGGTCCAGCAGGGTAGGCAGGGCGTCGATCTGGCGGACGAGTTGAGGGACGCGTTTGCCCATCGGCAGACGGAGGGAGTCTGCCCCGGCTCCCTCCATAGAAAAGACCAGCGGCACACGGACGAGATCCTCAGAAACGTCCATCTCATGCCCTTCGCGCTTGATCGTTTTTCGTCCGGATAAGTCACGCACGAGGCGATACCAACGGTATTGGAGGTCGGTCTTGACGACATGTTCGCCGTGGTCGCCATGCACCACGACCAGGGTATTCTCAGGAAGCACGGCCAGCAGTCTGTCCAACTCAACATCCAGACACGAGAGCGCACGCTCGTAGCGATTTCGGCCGTAGGCCCGGCCTCGGAAAGCCGGCAGGATATGACGGTGATGATGCAGTTCCCACAAGTGTAAAAAGCCGAACCACGGTTGCCGTGCCGTCAGGCCTTGCAGGCGCTGCCGAAAATCCGTACCCCAAGAGGTGGACAGATAAGCTGACCCCTCTCGAAAGTGATAGACGTCAAAACCGCGATCCAGATCGGTCTCAGGAAAGAGTGGGCCACTCACTTCCGCCCAGGTGTGGTAGCCCTGCGCCCGGAAGGCGTCGGCCAAAGACAGGACTGACGGATTCAGTTTCAGACCGAAAATTGAACGAATACCGTGCACGAAAGAGTAGGTCCCCGTCAGCAAGCTGGCCACGCAGGGCGTTGTCGACGAAGCCGAGGCTATGGCCTGCGTACAGGCCACACCGGAACGAACAAGACGATCCAGAGTCGGCGTCCGCGCGCCTCGGTCATCGCCGACAACGGCGTCTGCGCGTAAACAGTCAATTAGGAGAAAGAGGATATTAGGACGATTCATATAGATATACCGGTTGACGCTGATTCCTGGGCCGTGCTTATGTCAGCGGCCACGAGCAAGGATGGCACGCGCCTTCTCAAGTACTTGCTCGGGGGTAATGCGCTGCATGCACGTCCGCTGAATTCTACAGTCTCGCGTATAACACGGACTACACGATGCCGGTCCGCGCAGAACGAAATCTTCCGAACCCCATGGGGCCGAGCGGATAGGGCTGGTGGCGCCCCACAAGGAAATCACGGGTGTTCCAACTGCCGCTGCAATATGCATGGGGCCTGAATCCGGTCCAATGCCGAGCCGGGTCCGCGAAAAAATACCGATCAGATCACGTACACTCGTTTTCCCACTCAAATCCGTCGCCTTGGTTTCTCCCAGCGCGGTGCTGACTTGGCTCGCAAACACTACCTCTCCCGGCCCTCCAATCAGCACCGTGCCCATATCATACTCTTGCTGAAGGGTCCGTGCCACCTGAGCGGTTGCCGTTGGAAACCAGAACCGACTTGGCCAGCGCGAGCCAAGAAAAAAGGTGACATATGGACGTGGGGTATCGGCGAGTAAGGCGTCGATATGCTGCTCTTCTTCTTTCCGCAGCCGGAGGTCAAAGGCTACCCCGTTGTCGGGAAGACCCAGCGCGTCCGCAAAGCATAGATATTGCCAAAGTTTGAGCGAAAAGTCTGGAACGGGATCAATCGTGTGGGTATTACATAGCCAATTGCCTTCTTTTGTATTCTGACGATGAAACCCCATCCGAACCGGTGCCCGCGACCAGAGACTGACCAGACCACTCTTGGCATGGCGTTGCAGGTCCAGGACCAGATCAAACTGTTTAGCCCGGATCGTTTGGAGAAAGGGCCAAAACTGTTGAGGCCCTTGAGATCGGTCATAGATTAATATCTCATTGAGGGCAGGGTGCGCTTCAAGCAAAGGAGCTGACGCTGGCTCTACCGCCCAGGCAATATGCGCTTGTGGATAGCCCCGCCGGACTCGGGTGAGCAAAGGCAGCGCTCGGGTCACATCCCCAATTGCCCCAAAGAGAAGGATGAGAATGCGATCAGGTTGGATGGCAACAGTGGGCTGCATCACACGATGGATGGTATAATAAATGCGCTCCTCCGTCTCCTGGCTCCAAGCAAGAACCGGCAATTTGAGTCCGCGAGAGGCCGTTCTCCCCCACGTGTGTCGTACAGCCCTCTATCACCTCTCGAGAGTCTCTTTCTGCCCAAGTAACTGCTCCTCGGCGTCGAGTTTCGCGATCGAACGTCGAAGGCGGGCAAGGTTGAGTTTGCGATAAGAAGAGGGGAGGGGCGTGGAAAAGAGGCGTGCACGGTCGAAGTCGATAATGAGCACCTCGTGCTGAGTAGAGTCATTCCGAACGAGAATATTCGTCAGATTGAGGTCTGCATGAGAGATGCCACTCTCATGCATGAAGTTGATCGTCTGCAAGACTTTGTCAGTAACAATCTGACGTTCCTCAACTGGCGGTTTGGTTTGTAACCACTCCCGCCAGTTAAGGAACCCTTGGGCCTCACGGGTGATCAGGGTTCCACGATAGAACCCAAAAGACTGCCACTCAACCCCAGCGCCCAGGACCTCAACTGTTGGAATGCTGCGTTCGCGGGCTATGACTGTCGTGCAGAGTTCGACAAAGGGACGCAGTGGGCGATCCCAATACAGGTCATGCACAAAATGGCGAACTAGGCCCCCACGTTGATAGCGTCGGACGATAGCCGGGCTCCGGGCGTCGAACGGAACGCGCTGGATTATGCCTCGCCCGCCCTGGAGACGGTCAGCTCTGCCGGCTTTGATTTCTGCCAGGACGCCCAACAGTGCCTGCCTGTGGCCGTCTTTGAGCCACCAGGTGCAGACGGTGGTCGTGTGCTCAGTAAATCCGTTTGGGGGTATTAGAGAACGGAAGAAGGCGAACCTCGGTCGGGGGGCGGCATTGCTGGCAAGGCGTTTCATCTTCCGTCTGCCACTTGCTGACAATTATGCCGCGTCCGAGTGTGAACGACCGGAAGGATGGGGTGCACTGCCCTGCGGTTCAGGCGGCTCGGCTGTCAGTCCATTTTGCATTTCCCACAGCTTGGCATAGGTGACAAACACAGCGTAGGAATCGAACAGCGCTGTCGTGAAGCCAGTCATTCCGTGCCGCCACTTGCACCTGCCAAGATAAGAAGAAAAGAACATGCCAAGCGGGGGAAAGATAAAATGCCAGGATTTGGCCTGCTTGTTTTGCCTGGCCCATTCTTCGGCGTTTGCTGACGTTGTGACATTGAGTGCGGCAAAGCGTTCTTGGAGTGTCATGGTAACCCTACTGGCTATGGCTCGCCGGCGCAGTCCGAGGCGCAGAGCGTCTGAGAAGCTTATCAACCCCGGCTAACACATCGTGGGCCGTTACCAGGTGCATACACTCTTCAGTGCCACGTGGGCAGGAAGGACCACCATGCCGGCGGCAGGGACGACAAAACAAATCCTTTTTTTCAACAATCACCGCATTATCGCTATACGGACCGTACCCTAAGCTCGGCGTCGTCGCGCAAAAGATCGCCACAACCGGAACCTGCCGCGCAACGGCAAGGTGCATAGGCGCACTGTCATTGCTAATAACCACCCGGGCCCGATCAATGAGAGCCATAAACGTTTGCAGGTCGGCCCGACCGGCAAGGTTGAGAAGGCCCGCTGCCTGAGCCTGCTTTTCGATCTCCTGCGCTAGGGGTACGTCATCCGGACCGCCACACAACACCACGCGTCCGTAGTGACGTGCAAGAGAACGAACAAGGGTACTATAGCCTGCTGTTGTCCAACGTTTAGTATACCAGACCGAGCCTGGACACACGATAAACACCGGGTCGGAGGCGGCAATCCGGGCCTCGTCAAGGAAGCGCTGGGCCTTGGTTTGGATGGCGGAGTGATAGGCGACATAGGGTGTGCGGCCGCAGGCTTCGGGCTCAAGACCAAAAGCGCGCATAATGCACAAAATACGCTCAACTTCGTGGCGGTCGGTGTCTCGCTGGACGGTCCGGTGATAGAAAAACCAACCGGGGCTCTGGCGAAATCCCACGCGGTGCGGAATGCCAGTCAGGGCCAGCAGCAGTGCAGTCCGAAAGGATTTATGCGGTGCGACCGTCAGCGTAAACCGTTGGCGTCGGAGCCGACGGGCGGTCCGCAGCATACCGAGAAATCCTCGGTCGTCCTCACGTTTGCTATCCACAAGAACGCTGTCCACTGCGGGGTGATCCTGGACCAGTGGTCGTGCCTGGGGGGTTGTGAGGACAGTTAGCGATTCAAGGTCGAGTTCGCGCCGCAGGGTACTCAGGAGCGGAGTGGTCAAAATCACGTCTCCAAGAAAACCGGTCTGGGCAACGAGGAGACGCTCCATCAGGCGGTCTCACCTTTCCGGAGGCGCAACACTAAATTATCTTCCATCAGGAGACGGGGGTGACACAGCCAGCGCAGCAGCTTCCTGTTCTCCCGTCGCTGGTTCGGATTTTTCTCCCGTATCCACAGCGTATACCAGGTGTAGGCAATTACGGGTAAGCCCAGTGTCGCCAGCAAGAAACGCGAATAGAACTTGACCTTACTGTGCCCCAGACGTTCCAGATTGAGCCCGTTTTGCTTACACAGGTAGTATAGGATCGGGAGCTCAATCGGATAGTTGTGAAACCGATGGGCGTGGTTGAGGGGAGTCTCAAACGGAATAAAGCGTCGTTTGGTCTTGTGGTATCCGCTGAGCATAAAATGCATTCGCGAGTTGAGGCGCATAACATTGGGCGTGGTTAAAATTAACGATCCGCCGGGTTTGAGAATACGAGCTAACTCGCCCAGTGCGGCTTGATGATCTGACAGGTGCTCGATGACCTCAATCAGCAAAACCACATCAAAACTAGCATCGTCGTAGGGCAGCCGTTGACGCAGGTCTACGTCGTAATCAATGGGGATGCCGTTCTTGTCCGGTCCGCTCGCTTCAAAATTGGTCCCTCTGAGCGTGAAACGTCGATGTTGCAGCGACGCTAAAACATCCCCTTCTTTACAGCTAATATCGAGGAGGGTTTTCCCATCGTCAGGAATATCAGCCAGCAGGGCGGAAACGGCTTGAATAAGGAACGAAGCTGCCATAGCGCTCTTACTCTCCGTTTTTTTGCTTTCCTATTCCTTTGAGTTGAGACTCAATAGACGCTAAGAACTGCTCGACATCGTTGATCTCCATATCGATACGGAGAGCAACGAGCTTATCCGTGGCAAACGGGAACTTCTCAAGCTTCACCAGATCTTTTTCCGTTGTCACCACAAAATCACACGCTCGGCTGACTGACGTAATCGTTTGCCAGTCCCTTTCTGTATAGACATGGTGGTCTGGAAATACCATCATGTCTATAATTTCTGCTTCTGCCTCTCTGACAAAACGGTGGAACAGAGCCGGAACCGCAACACCGCTTACTGTCATAACCTTCTTATGCGCCAATAAGAATAAGGGCAACTCTTGCCACTCTCCATGTGTGGAGTGAACAAGCGCAGCCGGACGTGGGTTCGCAAAAAAGAGGGATTTCTCCTGTATGTGAAGGGAGGCAGCGTAGGCCCGCTGGGCCTGCACCGTCTCCCCCTTCGTCACAACGACTAGGTCTGCTCGATGTATAGAGGTAGACGGTTCACGGAATGGGCCGGCAGGGAGCAGCCACCCCGTGGTCTCTCTTTGCTGGGCATTAAGCAGCAGAATGTCGAGGCTACGGCCCAAGCGTCGATACTGAAAACCATCATCCAGAATCAATACCTTGACGCCATGGGCTTTTTGCGCGAACCGAGCCGCTCGGACGCGATCACGTCCGGCCAGAACGACACCGGAAAAGGTTCTGGCCAGCATCACGGCTTCGTCTCCGACCTCTTCCGGCGTTGCCTGAGCGCGCCCGTCCGTACCCACTGTTGTGACGCCATTGTTTTTTCCCTTATAGCCTCTTGAGAGAATGCCGACCCGGTGCTGCTGAGCGTGCAGCAAACGAGCGAGCCAGAGAACGAAAGGCGTCTTCCCCGTCCCGCCGACAGCGAGATTGCCCACGCTAATAATATGGAGGGGGAGTTGCTCGCTCCGAAGGACTCCCCTCTCATATAAAAAATTGCGGACTCGAACGACGGATAAGAACAGGAGCGAGAGGGGAACGGCCGCCAGCCAGCCCAATACACCGAGGATGCCCTGACGAGCCCATATTTTCTGGACGAGACGCTGGAGGGAAATCATACGCATGCTATGGGCGGGAAGGAGCGCGGGTCGGACAGTGCTGAAGGACAACGGTTAAGGTACGCTCAACCGCCCCTTGTTGCTGCTCAATGGTTTTGCGTGCTCGCGCTCCAGTCTGCTGTTGTAAGTGGCTATCAGTCAGCAACGGTAGAGCTGTGTTACACAAACTTCGGGCATCGTGAATTTCAATCCCTCCCTGATCTTTTTGCAGCTCTGCGGCAATCGACGAAAAATTTTGCGTATGCGGACCAAAACAGACTGGCACCCCGGCGAGGGCCGGTTCAATCATGCTATGCCCGCCAGGACCTCGGATCAGGCTGCCACCAACAAAGACGAGAGAAGCCCCGGCATAAAAACTGGCAAGCTCGCCGAGTGTATCCAAGAGAAACACCTCGGTGCCAGGCGGTGCCGGTGCGGAGCACGCGCTCCGTTTGATATAGCACCAGCCCTGCTGCTGTAATAACGCCTCGACGTGAGAAAAACGTTCTGGATGACGTGGAGCAAGCAGTAAAAGAAGATGGGGAAGATGGCTCCGAAGCTCCCGAACAGCTTGGAGGAGCACTGCCTCTTCGGAATCATGGGTGCTTGCGCCAATAAGCAACGGACGGTCGCCACAACCTGCCTGGGCCAAGATTTCCCTGCCGGCATCTCCACCAGCGTTCACGCCGTCAACTTTGAAATTTCCTGTCACCTGAACACGTCGGGCATCTGCGCCAGCGGCAATAAGGCGCTGTGCATCTTCCTGCGTCTGCATGCAACACGCGGTAATGCTCTGCAAGACTGGACGAAAAACGAGGGAGAGCTGGCCATAGCGCCGGCGTGCACGTCTAGAGAAGCGACCGCTCACTAGCAGGGTCGGGATACGCTGACGTGCGAGGATCGCTAACGTATTTGGCCAGATCTCTGTTTCGGTGAAAAAGAATACCTGGGGTCCGATACGCTTGAGTACGCGGCGACTCACCAGCGGATAGTCGAGGGGGAAATAGAACACCCCATCCGCTTCGGGGCACCGTTCGGTCGCGGTTTGGTAGGCCGTTGCGGTTTGCACGGAAACCAGAAGCGGTGTGTCTGGAAAGCGCTCCTTCAGCGCGTATAAAAAGGGCCGCGCGGCGAGGAGTTCGCCTACAGAAGGAGCGTGGAGCCAGAACGGCGCCGTGTTCCGTGTCAGCTGGATAAGGTCTGAGGGCAGCCGTCCGAGTCGTTGCCCCAATCCGATGCGATAGCGTGGCCTCAGAATGAGCGCAATGACCACAAAAGGAAAAGTGATGACAAGCAGAACCGTTAAAAGAACATTATAGACAGCGAGACTCATGAGTGCTCGAAATAGGCGTCCGCCTGCCCGGTAATGGTCCGTAAACGCTCTTCCAGTTCTTGTCGCTTCTGTTCCAGTTGCGCGGGGGTGGTATCTTCCGGAACGGAGATAGGGGACCCTACCATGTAGACGACCCGACTAAAAGGGAAGGGGATCATAAGCCGGTCCCAGCTTCTAATTCTGGTATGCCACGCGGCACTATACGTGGTCGGATATACAGGGGCACCGGTGGCGCGGGCAAGCTGGAGTACACCGGATTTGGCACGCTGATACGGTCCTCGGGGTCCGTCCGGAACAACGATGAGATCGTAGCCGAGTCGATATGCCTCGACCATGCCTTTGAGACCACCGACCCAACCGCGAGAAGACGAGCCTCGGACCGCGGTAATCCCGAAGCGCTTGAGCACGCGAGTGATGATTTCTCCGTCTCGGTGGATACTATTCATGACACAAGCCTTTGAGCCGCGATAACCAAAGCGCATGAGCACAATGCGGCTATGCCAGAATGCCATGATGACTTGTTCGCCGCGATTCCACCGCGCGAACAAATCATCCGCGCCGATATACTGTTTTCTGGTTGTCACCTTGAGCAACCACAGGAGCGCAAAGGTAAGGCTGGCCCATACACGAATTTTTATCTCTTCCCTGAATGGGAATCGTGGGTGCTGACTGAACGGGTGTGGCTGTTGCGAAGAGTCAGCGGGGGCAGGCTCGGAAGAAGGCTGAGTTGAATCGGGCATACGTGTCAGGCAGCCGAAAGTGGCACGGCGCGAAATTGGAGCTCATACAGGCGTCGGTAGTGAGTGTTCCGTGCCAGGAGTTCTTCATGCGGTCCTTCTTCCATGATGTGGCCGTTGTCTAAGACAACAATCCGGTCGGCCTTCTGAATGGTTGATAAGCGGTGGGCAATCACCAGCACGGTCCGCCCAACCATCAGATGTTCGATGGCGTCTTGGACCAGGCGTTCCGATTCGTTATCGAGTGAAGAGGTTGCCTCATCAAGGATCAACATGGGTGCGTTTTTCAAGAGCGCTCGCGCAATAGCGAGTCGTTGGCGTTGGCCTCCGGACAGCAGCACCCCCAGCTCGCCAATCTGGGTCGCATATCCTTCTGGCAGCGCCATGATGAAGTCGTGGGCATGGGCGGCCTTGGCCGCGGCAATAATCTCCTCCTCAGGCCGGTGAGGTAGACCGTAGGCAATATTATTGCGTACGGTATCATTAAACAAAAAAGTGGCTTGGGTGACCACGGCAATCTGGGAGCGCAGTGAGGCGAGTGTTAGGTCGCGGAGGTCTGTTCCGTCTACAGTGATCTGTCCTTCACTGACATCGTAGAAGCGCGGAATCAAATCGGCCAGGGTACTCTTGCCGCCCCCACTGGGGCCGACTAAGGCCACGACCTGTCCGGTAGCTATAGTGAGGTTGACGTGCCGTAAGACCCACTCCTCTTGATAGCGAAAGGAGACGTCGTGGAACTGGACCCGTTGCCTGAAAGGGAACAGGCTGTGCGCCTGCGGCCGTTCCTGGACATCGCTGCACTCGTCCAAGACCTCGAACAACCGTTCTGCCCCAGCCAATCCGTTTTGCACCGCAGCCTGCGTTCGGGTGAGATGTTTGAAGGGTTGATAAATAAGCAGCATGGCCGTCAGAAAGGCCACAAATTCGCCCTGGGTCCGCTCCCCCTCAATGACGCTCATCCCGCCGTACCATACCACTCCGGCAATGCCACAGGCGGCCAGGAGTTCGACCATGGAGGGTACGAACGCCTTGAGTCGCCCAGCCCGAATGGCATGCTTGTATAGCCGATGATTCTCGGCGGCAAAGCGTTGCCGTTCATAGTCTTCCATCCCAAAGGCTTTGACTACGCGTGTCCCCTGGATGGTTTCTTGCAATAATGCCGACAAATACCCGAGGGAGCCTTGGCCTTTTCGACTCAAACGACGGACCTTCTGATATATCCGCATGAGCGGCAGTATGGTTGCGGGAAAGGCAATGAAGGCGATACTGGCCAGCACCCAATCCTTTACGAACGCCACCGTCACCAAGACCATAAGCGTCGTTGCATCCCGCATCATCGACGCCGTGGCTTGGGTGAGCGCCTGACGGACGAGCAGTGTGTCATTCGTCACCCGCGAGATCAGGGTGCCCGTTGGGTGGCGCTGAAAAAAGGATAGGGAGAGAGATTGGAGATGAGCATTCAGGGTATTGCGTAAATCCTCAACGATCCGTTGGCCCACGTATTCCATCAGATAGATATGGCCAAAATTACACGCGCTCCGAAAACTGAAGGTCAAGATAATAATGAGGGGCAGGGTCTTAAGGGCGGTAAGATCCTTGTCGGCAAAAATATCATCAAACACATACTCGACCAGAAAGGGCAGCACCCCGTTGGTGGCGCTGAATAAGACCATACACACGACCGCGGGAAGAAAGGCGCGGTAGAGGTAGGGTCGCAAATACAACAGCAGGCGCCGATAAACAGTCATAACTCTGCAAGGCCAAACTAGCGCCGGGCCAACAAATTGAAAATCAAGTCCGCCGTCCGTTTGGCAGCCCCAGGTTCCCCAAGCCTGACCCGTACCTCCCGTAACCCGTCTTGGGCAACGCTATATGCCTGCGCATCGGTTAGCAACCGCTGCGCTTCAGTGGCAATCCGCTCGGGCGTGACCGCGCTTTGAATCAACTCGGGTACGATCTGTCGTTCGGCAATGAGATTGGGCATCCCAATGAAGGGGACGCGCACAAACAAACGGGCCAGGGCATAGGTCACTGGAGCCAGGCGATACACAATCACCATGGGCCGTTCGAGCAGGGCTACCTCCAGTGTAGCGGTACCAGAGGCCACGACAGCGAGGTCGGCGGCATGTGTAATGTTATAGGTGTCGCCTTGAACAACCCGAATGGCGGCTGAGTGGGCGCGGACTGTCGTTTCGATTTGGTCGCGGTCAAGGGTTGAGGCGACGGCGAGAATGAATTGATACCTCTCTCCCAGCGCGGTTGTGGCGTGAAGCAGCGGAGACAGCAAATAACGTACCTCTTGCGTCCGACTGCCCGGCAGCAGGACAATCGTCTTTTGCGCTGGATTGAGGTGGTACAGACGGAGGGTATCGTCCCGAGAACGGGTTGGCCGGACACGACCAACCAGTGGATGGCCAACAAATTCAACCGAGCAGCCATGCGCGCTATAAAAGCTTGGCTCAAACGGAAACACGGCGGCAAGCAGATCCACCCACTTGGCAATAGTATAGACCCGCCTCCTCCGCCAGGCCCAGACCTGAGGGCTAATATAGTAAAAGACGGGGACGTTGACGTGCTTGGCGACTTTGGCCAGCCGCAGATTAAACTCCGGAAAATCAATAAGCACCAGCAAATCCGGGGGGTGCCTGCGCAGGATTTGGGTCAGTGCCCGATAGGTCCGCAACAGGGCGGTGAGCTTATCCGCAGCCTCGAATAAGCCCATACCGGCAATGGCTGCCGAATCGACCAGGGTCTGCATACCGGCCTCTCGCAGGGCCGGGCCACCCACCCCGAAAATGTCAAGCTGTGGCTGCTGCGCCTTTAGGGCTGAGACCAGGTCGGCTCCGTGCGCGTCACCTGAAGCTTCCCCAGCCACGAGCAGAATCCGCACTAGGGAATCTCCAGACTTTCAACAATACGCTCGGCCTCTTCTAAGGCTTGGAGACCGTCCAGGCCGCTGACGAGCGGGGTGCTGCGGTCTTGCACGGAGCGGATAAAGGCTCTGATTTCTTCTTCCAGCGCATCTTCACCCCCTACCGCGCGCTCCTCAAAAGAGAGGTTGGGCATGGCGGTCTCGTTTGTTGCCGGCTCCCGGCGACAAATGCGGATGGTATGCGCGCCATAATCCACCACAAGATAGGTGTCGGGTTGGAAAACGCGCATTTTCCGCTCCCGCTTGAGGGCCACCCGGCTGGCGGTAATATTCGCGATACAGCCCGAAGCAAACCGCAGGCGGACATTCGCGATATCGGGCTCGTCCGTCAGAACGGGTACGCCGAACGCCTCGCGTGACACAACCGGCGAGCGGACCAGGCTGAGAATAACGTCCAGGTCGTGAATCATGAGATCCCGTACCACGTCAACGTCTGTCCCCCGCTCAATAAAAGGTGCGACGCGCTGACACTCAATAAAGCGTGGCGCAGTTAATATGCCAGTCAACGAACGGAGCGCGGGGTTAAAACGTTCCAAATGCCCGACCTGAAGTATACAGCCGCGCTCATGCGCGAGGTTGACGAGTCGGCGGCCTTCATCGCCCGTCGCCGTGAGTGGCTTTTCAACCAGGACGTCAATACCCTGCATGAGAAAATCCCGGGCGACTGTAGCGTGCAATTGGGTGGGCACGGCGATGCTGACACAGTCTACGTGTCCGAACATCGCGCGATAATCGGTCTGGGCTGAGGTCTGACATTCCTGGGCGACTTCTTTAGCCCGCGCAGGATTGGTATCGACCACGCCAACTAAATCGACGCCCTCTACATTGGTATACTTGTGGGCATGAAAGCGTCCGAGATAGCCAACCCCAACAACGCCGGCCCGAAGCGGGACGCCCTGCGGAGATGATGCGTGTGAAGACGGCAAAGGACTCCTCGGCTCAGCCATCAGCCTGCTCTCTCAGGGGTGAGACATCCTGTGCCCTGCAGAAGCACACTCGTCAGCTGCAAACGGTATCCATATCTGCGCAAAAGAGAGCGCAACGCCTATAACGCAGGATAGGAAGGATCTGCCTGATACCATCGGTTCCCGAAATTAAGACGCAGTTTCTGCCGTTAGGGCTTGTGAAGATTGTTCCTGTGGCGCCTCTTCTTGCGTACTGGGGAGACTCAGCGAGCTGGTAGATGGACCTTTCATCAGATCGAAGTAGAGTTGAGGAAAGGCGTCGGGTTTATCTGTTGGGATGGGCTTCCAGTCGCCGCCGCGGATATAGGTCGCTCCGCCAGTGTACTCCCACCGGTCCGCTTTCCACTCATAGGTTGCCTGACACGGGATAAGGCGGGGAATCATATTTTTGACGGGCGCCTGTTCAGCCTCCTCCCTGGTCTCAAAAAAGTCGCTCTGTGTCACTTTGCAGGTAAAAGTGACGATCCCCAGAGTCTTTTCTGGATTACGGGTGTCCACAATATAGGTCATATGCCGGATACCAAAGGTCAACTTTGCCCACTGCAACAAGATACTATCTTGAAAAACAGGTTCCGTCTGCTCTATGACCTTTTGGACGCCGGTCATGAATTCCTCCAGGTTCTCTTTTAACGGTTCCTTGGCAAAGACAGGGGAGAGTGGCTGCATAAAGAGAAGCAGGTTGACGAGTATAAGAACGCTATACTTCATCATGTGACTCGTTTCGCTCGGTGTCCCTCGCAGCCCCTATCACTAAAACTCTGCTTTGACAATGGAAACACGCTGATGGGGGGAGGCTGCGCTCTGCCGGCCAGCTTGATTCGCTCTCTGTTCGCTGGCATAACGCTGACAAGGGAACAGCATGACACTGACCCGGAGACAAAAGGAAATCTGGGACTATCTGGACGCGTATGTCGAAGGGCATGGCTACGCCCCGACCCTTGAGGAAATCGGTGCCCACTTCGGCCTCTCCTCTCTGGCGACCGTCCACAAGCATCTGAGCAACCTCGAACGCAAAGGACTGATTACCAGAAGGTGGAACCTCAGCCGGGCCATTGAGCTCACACCGCCTGAAAATCCAGTCGAAGCTATTGAATTGCCGCTGCTTGGAGAAGTTGCGGCTGGTTCGCCCATTGAGGCCCTGGAAACCGAGGGGAAACTCGCCGTGCCGGTTGATTTCGTCCGCCGGCCACACTCCGCGTTCACGCTCCGTGTCCGGGGCGGCTCGATGGGCGGCGAAGGCATTCTCGATGGTGATTTTATCGTTGTCGAGTCACGCTCCAGCGCGGACAACGGAGAGACCGTTGTCGCTCTTGTCGACGGTGAGGCAACCGTCAAGACATTCCATCGACAAGCCGATGGCCTGATACGTCTCCAACCAGCCAACCCAAGCATGGAGCCGATTCTTGCGCCGGAAGAGAAGGTAGAAGTGCGCGGCATTGTGGTCGCCGTGCTGAGAAAATATGGGAAGTAGGCTGAGCCGTGCCCTTTTCCCTCTACGTGCATATCCCCTATTGTCTCAGCAAATGCCCCTACTGTGACTTTAACGCCTACGCCGCCCAAAGCTGGCCTGAGGCGCGTTATATCGACGCCCTGTGCAAAGAGTTTACCTCCTATATGCAGGCTCCGCCCTGGCAGGGCGAAACGCTTGAAACGATCTATTTCGGCGGCGGAACACCGTCGCTCTTTCAGCCCGAATCGCTGAGGCGTTTTCTCACCTGCGTCTCCGATCACTGTACGCTGGCTCCTGACGTAGAGATGTCTCTTGAAGTCGACCCGGCTACTGGTTCGCTCGAAAGACTCTCCAGATATCGGGCGCTCGGGATAAGCCGGCTGAGTCTCGGCATCCAATCATTTGAGCCGTCTGTGCTGCGGACGCTAGGCCGACTCCACACGGGAGAGGAAGCGTTATGGGCAATCGAACTGGCGAGAGCAGCCAAGTTTTTCAACCTGAATATCGACCTCATATTCGGTGTACCAAATCAGACGACGGACCTGCTTGCGCGCGACCTCAACCAGGTATTCGGCTGTGAACCGGAACATATTTCGATGTATGGTTTGACCTATGAAGAGAACACTCCATTTTATGCAATGAGGCAAAAGGGAGTCTTGCAACCGGTGGATGAAGAGACCGAGACCGCCATGTATGCTCAGGTCCAGGCGGCATGTGCCGCCCACGGCTATGAGCGATATGAGATCTCCAACTTTGCCCGCCCTGGGTATGCGTCTCAGCACAATCTGCGCTATTGGCAGGGCGGGGCCTACCTCGGGCTGGGAGCCGGAGCGCATTCGTTCGCACGTACGCCAGGCTGGGGGACGCGTTGGAGTAATATACGGAATCCAAAAACCTATATGGATAGGGCGCTCTCTACGGGCCGGACAGACCACTATGTCGAGCAATTGACCAAAGAGCAGGCGCGTGGCGAGTTTCTCTTTCTCAATCTTCGCCAAAGGGATGGCATGTCCCTGAGTGGATTTGCGAGGCGGTTTGGACAGCCATTTTTTGCGCAGTTTCCGCACACGGCCGACCTGCTGAGCGAAGGGCTGCTGACCCAGAGTAGGGGAAAGGTCAGACTCACCTCCAAGGGCTTGCTGGTGGCGGATAGTGTTTTTGCGAGCTTTTTTTAGCCTTCGGAGCCCGTATCTTGGCCAAAATACCGATATAGCACCTTCATATACGGGCCGCACGGACGACGTGCCTTAAAAAAGTCGCGCGCTTCTTCGAGTGCCAGGGCGTGATAGACATGCAGATAGGCAATCGCAACCGTCGGGGCACGATTGCAGCCGGCATTACAGTGAAGGAACACCCGGTTGCCACTCTGGAGGCTGGCCCGGAGTAGTTCAAGGGCCTGCGGCAGAGCCTCGGCTAGGCTGTCACAATCATAATCGGCCACCGGCGTTCGTAAGAATGTCATCTGATTGGTACGATAGGCGCTATGGAGCGCTGCGATATCCAGTCCCTTCAGACTGAGATCATCAGCATCCTGGAGGTTTAAAACAGCAGAAATCCCAAAGGCTTGTCTGAGCCATGGTACATCTTCAACGCTCGGATACTCTCCAACAAAGAGGTTGGGGAGTATCTCGCTGACGTCAGGTCGGCGGGTGCGCAGCATGCCTGCTGTGGGCGCAAAAGGGTGGTAGAAATCGGCCATCCGTGCAAAGTAAACAAGGGTTGCACGGGCGTCAACACAACCCGAAAAACCGAATTCGATGGAGGCTTGCTATGCATGGCCCATTTCCGATAGGAATAACGGGGCAGCTGGGGAACCAGTGTCCAACCAATACCGAAGGAGGGTCTTGTTATGAGTGCAGAAAACGAAAAATTTGTTACGGATTTCTGTAACGCCTGGTCAAACCTCAACGTAGATGAGCTGTTGGACTACCTGAGTGAAGATTGTTTCTATCACAATATCCCCATGGAGCCCTGTGTCGGACACGCTGCCTTTCGCGCCTTTGCCGAGCCGTTCTTAAAGAACGCGCAAAGCGCGCAGTTCGAGATCAAGCATACCACCTCAGCGGGGAACGTGGTGATGAACGAGCGGGTTGATACCTTTGTCGTGGGACCAAAGACGATCTCCTTACCGGTGGCGGGTATATTTGAAATTACGGACGGCAAGATCTCTGCCTGGCGCGATTACTTTGATCTCGAATCGTTTAACAAACAGATGGGCTAAGGTCGTGGCTTGGCTTGCGTGTGGAAGCTTGGTGAACGTGCAGAAAGGTTGATTATGGAGAAACTGGTACCCGGACTTGAAGGGGTGCCCATTATGGAGTCGGAAATCGGCTTCATTAATGGCCTGGAGGGCATCCTGGAATACCGTGGCATCTCAATTGAGGAGCTGGCTGAGAAGAGTACCTATGAGGAGGTGGCGTATCTGCTCCTGTTTGGGAAACTGCCCACTCGTGATGAACTCAAGAACTTTGATCAAGATCTGCGCACCCACCGGCGGGTCAAGTATCGCATTCTCGACATGATGAAATGCATGCCGGAAAATGGTCATCCTATGGACATGCTCCAGGCCGCGGTGGCTGCTATGGGCATGTTTTATCCGGCTCGGGATATCCGAGACGAAACGCAGCGCTATTGGTCGACCATCCGTCTCATTGCCAAACTGCCGACTATTGTGGCGGCATTTGAGCGTATGCGCCACGGCGACGAACCGGTCCGGCCCCGAGACGACCTGTCTCATGCCGCGAATTTTCTGTGGATGCTGAACGAGGAGGAGCCCGACCCGCTTGACGCGCGCATTATGGACGTGTGTCTGATCTTACACGCTGAGCATACGATGAATGCCTCGACGTTTAGTGGCTTGGTTGTCGGATCTACAGAGGCTGACCCGTATACCATGGTGTCGTCGGCCATTGGCGCCCTGACCGGTCCCCTCCACGGTGGAGCCAACGAACAGGCGCTCAAGATGTTCCAGGAGATCGAAACGGTGGACAATGCCAGGCCGTTTATCGAAGCGCGTCTGGCAGCCAAACAAAAAATCATGGGCATGGGCCACCGGGTATACAAGGTTAAGGACCCACGGGCGAACGCCCTGCAAGGTCTTGCCCTCAAGCTGTTTGAAGCCAAAGGTGAGCATCCGCTGTACAAGGTCGCCCAAGAGGTTGAGAAGGTGATCAGCGAGCGAGTCGGGGCGAAGGGGATTGCCTCGAACGTCGATTTTTACTCTGGTGTCGTCTATGACAAGCTGGATATTCCCATTGACCAGTTCACACCGATTTTTGCCATTGCCCGGGTGGCTGGCTGGCTGGCTCATTGGCACGAGCAGCTCAAGAACAATCGTATCTTTCGACCGACGCAAGTCTACACCGGGAGTCACCAATCCCCGTATATCTCGTCAGAGCAGCGGTCGTAGCGCTCATTCAGCGACCTACTATGAGGCGGAGAGGAGAAAACTCTCCGCCTTTCTTTATGTCTGAAGTCTGAAGTACGGAACCTATGGAGCGACTTGGTGGTCGAACTGTTGCACGACAACCTCAGGCAGAGTCGTGGTGTGTGTGGCGTGCTCAATCGTTATGCTGACCAGGTTTCCATCAGCGTCGAGATCAAGAGAGATGTTCTCGTTGACTGCTTGTGTCTCCCGGATCGGGCAGTCGGAAAATTCTAAGAGTGCAGTATCTGTATCCTTACAATAGTCTACCTTCATGCATCGGCCTGAACCTCCTCTGATGCTGGAGTATCAATCGTTCTTTGTATCCATTCGTCCTTGATAGAGAGTCTATCAGGCCGCATACGCGTATGCCGGAAATACTCTGTAGATTTACCCCTTCGGCTTCACCTCTGCGTTGACGCAGTTCAGAGGCCTTTCGCCCCTGCGTAGCCGGTTTACATTCTCAGCCACCCGCTTGGCTATGCCTTGGAGGCTGACATCGGTTGCGCCGCCTATATGCGGGGTCGCCAGGACGTTGTACTGGAAAATTTCGTCGCTCGGATCAAAGGGTTCGGACCAGAACACGTCCAGGCCCGCGCCAGCGATGCGGCCTTCCCTCAGGGCGGTCAGCAGGGCAGCGTAGTCTAACACCGGCCCGCGGGCGACATTGATCACAAAGGCTTCCGGCTTCATACAGGCGAATTCAGCCTGACCCATGAGGCCGCGCGTTTCGTCATTGAGGGGCGGGGCAGTAATCACAAAGTCGGCCGCTCGCAGGACCGCATGAAACCCGTCTTGGGCAACATGGGTGAGAGGAATACCGTTGTCCGGCTTGTCGGGTGTCGGTCCCCGGCGGGAAACGGCCAGGATATGCATTTCAAAGCCGGCCAAACGCTGGGCAAGCGCCTGCCCAATGCCGCCATAGCCAATAATGGCGACGGTTTTACCCTTGAGGGCTTGTCCCATGGGCGACCCGAGGACTCTGTTTTGGATACTCTCTTGAGTCTGCCTGTATTTTCTGGCCAGACCGAGCATGAAAAACAGGGCAAGCTCGGCAACGGATTCGGCATTGCCAGTGCCTGCCGTTGGCACATTCGCAACATAGACACCTGCCGCAGTGGCCGCCGGAATATCGACCGAGTCCAGACCCGCGCCGTACTGCTGGACGAGCTTCAACCGAGGTGAACGGAGCGCAGCGCTGCCAATAGGTGAGACCGTTGGGATTAATACATCCGCCTGTTGGGCTGCTTCCGGAACTGCATTGGGTGGACAATCCAGAATATCATCCTCAGGCAGTTCCTGTTGAAGGATCTGGCGCACATAGGTCAAACCCTGTCGGCAAAAGTAAATCCGCATAACACCTTCCCTTGATCGTTTATGCTGCCTGGCCGATAATAAGCCGCCCTGATGATAGGCTGCCCCAGTCAAGAAGAAAAGGGTTAAGAAGAAAAGGAGGGAGACCCTATGGATTATAGCCGGTATGATTGTCTCAGCGCCCAGCGCGACGGGAAGGTGTTGACGGTTGCATTCAATCGTCCGCAAGCACTGAATGCCATTAACGCCCGGTTACATACAGAGCTGTCCCAGATATTCGCTGATATCGCCCAGGATTCGGAGACGGAGGCTGTAGTGCTGACGGGTAAAGGCCGCGCGTTTTGCGCGGGTGGCGATATCAAGTGGTTCCAGGATATGACGGCCACGCAGTTGGATGCGCTCTTCGCCGAGGCGCGCAAAATTATTATCGACATGCTGGAGGTAGAACAGCCGATTATCGCTGCGGTCAACGGCCCGGCAACCGGTCTGGGTGCCACCCTGGCGCTCTTCTCCGATGTCATTTATGCGGCGGATAACGCAAAAATTGGTGATCCACATGTCCGTGTCGGTGTTGTTGCCGGAGACGGGGGTGCCATTATCTGGCCCTGGCTGATTGGAACGGCCAAAGCCAAGGAGTTTCTCATGACCGGCGACTTGGTAGGGGCCGAGGAGGCCGAGCGTATTGGTCTCGTCAATCACGTTGTTCCTGCGGATCAGCTCATGGAGAAAGCCATGGCCTTTGCCATCCGCATGGCCAATGGCCCGCGGATGGCAATCCGGGGGACCAAGGTTTCAGTGAATAAAATTCTCCGTGAGACGGTCAATCTGGTTCTCGATACTTCACTGTCGATAGAAAAACACTGTTTTCATACGGCAGACCACAAAGAAGCGATCCAGTCCTTTGTGGAGAAACGGGAGCCCCGATTCACAGGGAAATAAACACCAGGAAAGGATATCCCTGAGGATTTTCGTGCTTAATGGCTGCGACGCGCACCCAGTCCCGCTATTCGTCTCGTCCGACCCGGCCGATTATGGTCACCATTGCAGCCTGCCTGGTGGCTGTCTATGCGGCTGTATTCATTGTCTGGGATATTATTGCTCCGTTTGAGCGGCCCTATGCCGAAGGTCCGGTCAGTGTCGTTTTGGGCTTTCGCGTGTTCGGTCTGTCTGCCCAACTCATGCACGCCTTGCAACTAATGGTCGCGGGCAGCCTCGCGTATCATCTCTGGAAAATGCAGCGTTTTGGTTGGCATTTGGTCGTGTTCAGCGCCGGTTATATGCTGGTCTCATACGTGATATGGGCACAGGTCTATAACGAGTCTGAGTACATCGTTGGCTTTGGTCTATTCTATGTTGTGATACTCCTTATTCTGCTGGCGCTTACCTTTCCGTACCGCAGGAAGTTCGTGTGAAGTGTTTCAGGGCACGCGGGCCGCATGGGGGAAAACTGGAGGGATAATGGTTGATCGTACTGAAAATGTGGGAAGCTTTCTCGACTTTTCCGGGAAAACCGCCTTGGTAGCGGGGGTGCTGGACGAAAATTCCATAGGCTGGCCCATCGCCAAGCTGCTTAACGATGGCGGTGCCCGGATTGCGCTCTCCATTCAGCGCAAGGCCGTTCGGCGTATGATGGGCGGCATCCCGAACCAACTGAATAATCCGCTGATCGCCGAGTGCGATGTGAGTAAGGACGAACAGGTCGAGCGGCTTTTCTCACAGGTCGAACAGGAGTTCGGGCATCTGGACTATCTGATTCACTCCATTGCGTATGCCCCGCCAACGTCTTTTGGGCAGCGTTTTGTGAACATCTCGCGTGCGGATTTCGCTTTGGCCATGGACGTCAGTGCGTATTCGCTGATTACACTGGCAAGGGGCGCGTTCCCGCTCATGAAGGACCGGGGCGGGTGCATTCTGGCCATGACCTATTACGCCGGCGAAAAGGTTATTCCCGGCTATCAGCTGATGAGTGTAACCAAGGCGGCGCTCGACAATATTATCAGGAATCTCGCCTTTGATCTGGCTCCGCACCGCATTCGGGTCAATGCTCTTTCACCCGGTCCGACTGCCACCAAGGCCGGCACCAGTATCCCCGGTTTCGATATCATGCAGAATCATATGCGCGAATATGCGCCGTTGCGAGAGGAAATTCGGAACACTGACGCCGGCAAAGCTGCCCTTTTCTTATGCAGTCCAATGGCTGAAAAAATTACCGGGGAGATCGTGCATATTGACGGCGGCTATAACATTATGGGGATGACGATAAAGCCCCCAGAAGCCTAGCCGGAGCGTCGAGGAAGTTTCACTGGAAATCGCCAAAAGGAGAATAAAACATGCAAACAGCTGAGCCCCAAGCAGTTGGTATGGACCCGGCCCGTGTCGAGCGTTTCTTTTCCGTCGTAGAGCGTAAAATCGAGGCAGGCTGGTTATTTGGCGGTGCGTTTCTGCTCGCCCGGCACGGCAAGATCGCTGCCGCGCGCGCGCTTGGCCATGCCCAACCGCGGGAGGGTCGGACGGCGAAAACGGATGACATCTTCTGTTTGTTTTCAACCACCAAGCCCATTACCGCGACGATGTTACTCATGAAAGTTGACCAGGGTGAGGTCCAACTGTTTGACAAGGTCGCGGATTATATCCCGGAGTTTGCCGCCGCCGGCAAGCGGAGTGTGACCATCTCTCAGGTAATGACCCACACGGCAGGATTCCCGACCATGGCTATGGACTGGCCGATGTCAAAGTGGGGCGATTGGGAGGCCACGATTGCGCGTATCTGTGCCCAGCCGTTGGAGTTTGAACCCGGAAAAGCCGTCCACTATCACGCGCTGACGGGATCGTGGATTTTAGCCGAGATTGCCCGCCGGGTAGACGGTGGCAAGCGCAGCTTTGCGCAAATGTGTGCAGAAGATCTGTATGGCCCATTAGGCATGCACGACTCCCATATGGGTGTCCGGCCCGACATGCAAGAACGCCGGGTGCCAGTTCAAGCGCTTGATGAGGGTGGCGTGCCGTTTCCCATGTCGTTTCTGGAGGCATTCAACGCCCCTGAAGTGCAGGCTGCGGCTATTCCGGGCGGTGGCTCGTATTCCACTGTGTATGATTTGGCCCGTTTCTACCAAATGTGGCTCAACGGCGGCGAGCTTGACGGCGTCCGTTTGCTCAGCCCGGCCTTGGTTGAGCTGGCGACCACGATTCATACCGGTGCTATGGAAGACCGCTTGATTGAGCCTATGCGCGTGGCCAAACAATGGCCGCTTGCCCCGGCGAATCGCGGCTTGGGGTATTGGATACGTGGGAGCGGTATCTTCCCCTCATATTTTGGCTCACTCGCCTCGCCACGGACCTACGGACATGCCGGTGCCAGCAGTATCATGGCCTGGGCCGACCCGGTTCGGGCTCTCACCTTCGTGGGTCTGACCAGCGGTCTTATTGAAGAGCCGCGCAGCATTGAGCGCTGGGCGCTATTTTCGGATTTGGCTCAGGCGTGTGTTGTTGACTGAATCGCAGGGTTGATGCGCTGGGGCACAGAGACCTATGAAACCAAAGCTGACCTCGACCGCTCTACTGACAATTATTTTGCTGAGTAGCGTATTGGCGGTTGGGAATTACGTCGTCGTGCAGGGCGACCTTCTTGTCCAGGTCGGTATGAGCTCGCTCGGGAATCTGGCTGGAGAAGGCCACTCTGCGTCGTTGGTATACTTTACTGGAGCGCCCATCGTCATCGGACTGCTGCTTTTGCTGATCGTTCCCCGCTGTGTCGCGCTTGAAGGAACTGCGCAAGAGTCGGCCGAAGAGCGACTGCTGGCACAAGAGCGGCCGCAGGAAGCACCGGCACCGGCAGGGACCCCTGCGGATACGGCTGTCCGCCTTTTGGCACTCTTGCAGCGCGAAGGGCGGCTGGTTGATTTCCTGCGTGAGGATATCGGCGCGTATGACGATACGCAGGTCGGTGCTGCCGTGCGGACGATCCATGCGTCGTGTCGAAAGGTTCTGACCGAGCACCTCAATATCGAACCGGTCTTGGACGGAACCGAAGGTGATACGGTCACCGTTCCTGCGGATTTTGACCCCTCGGCCGTTCGGCTGACTGGCAATGTCAGCGGCGTAGCGCCCTTTCGAGGCGAGTTGCGTCATGTTGGCTGGAAAGCTGTCTCGGTGACCCTGCCCGAACAACCAACAGGCCAGAATCCACAGATCATTGCGCCCGCGGAAGTGGAAATCCCAGAGTAGGCGTCACGCCTTTCGGGAGAATATCCACCAAGTCAAACGATAAAGTATCAGGGCTGGTCGCGAGCCTCCCTGACGTATAATTTTGTCATTTTTGCTATGCGAATATCATGACGGCCGATTCCCGTTACATTGTTGGTATAGACTTGGGCACGACAAACTGTGCGGTCGCCTATATTGATACCGCCCGCTCGTCCGAAGTCCTCCACTTTCCCATCCCACAATTAAGCCGCGAAGCAGCGGTGGGCGCTCACCCGACGCTTCCGTCGTTCCTGTATTTACCCGGTCCGCACGATCTGCCGGAGGGGAGCCTGAGCCTGCCGTGGGAGCGTGAACCGGCATTTGCGGTGGGACAGTTCGCCCGGGTCCAGGGCGCTCGCATCCCTGGCCGGCTCGTCTCTTCGGCTAAGTCGTGGCTGTGTCATGCCGAGGTAGACAGACAGGCCGCTATTTTGCCCTGGGACGGACTGTCTGAAGTACAAAAAATATCTCCGGTTGAGGCGGCGTCTCGTTATCTGCTGCACCTTCGTCAGGCGTGGCTGCACGAAATGGGCAAGGTCCATCCGCTGGAAGAGCAACACATCATCCTGACCGTTCCCGCCTCTTTCGATGAAGTCGCCCGCGAACTGACCGTAGAAGCTGCCGGACGCGCCGGCCTCTCGCAACTGACGCTTTTAGAAGAGCCGCAAGCGGCCTTATACGCCTGGTTAGTTGCGCATAGCGACTCATGGCAGACCCAACTCAAACCCGGAGACGTTATTTTAGTCTGTGACGTTGGTGGGGGGACGACTGATCTGAGTCTGATGACGGTTACGCCGGGCAAGAATCAACTCGGCTTGGAACGGGTCGCGGTCGGCGATCATCTGCTGCTTGGGGGCGACAATATGGACGTGGCGCTGGCCCGTCTGGTCGAAGAACGTCTCAACAAGGGCAAACGGCTCGACCCCCAACGCTGGCATCTATTGTGCCATTTGTGTCGGTCGGCCAAAGAAGACCTGTTTGCCGACCCGTTGAAAGAGCAGGTGACGCTAACTATCCCTGGTCGCGGCAGCTCGGTTATTGGCGGTACGCTGAGCGACCGCCTGACTCGAACAGATATCGAACGGGTCGTCCTTGACGGGTTTTTCCCCAACGTCGAAGCTGAGGTCACACCTCGGCAAGATGAACGGGCCGGACTCCAGGAGTTCGGTCTGCCGTATGAAACAGAATCGGAGATCTTGCGCCATATCGCGTTTTTTCTGAGACAGCATGTCGCTGATGTAGAACAGACATCGCTCGGGCTGGCACGCCCGGATGCCCTGCTGTTTAACGGTGGAGCGCTGACTCCGCTGGCCATACGGGAGCGGATTGCACGGACAGTTGCGTCGTGGTTCCAAAACGAAGCATCTCGCGGGCAAGACGAGTGGCAGCTCGCCAGCCTTTCCCACGCGCATCTCGATTTAGCTGTCGCCCATGGAGCAGCCTATTACGGCCTGGTGCGGCGCGGCCACGGGGTCCGAATCGGTGGGGGGAGTGCCCGTTCGTACTACCTGGGCGTTGGAGGAAGCTCCCGGAATGGGCAGCAGCAAGCCAAACTGGCTGACGATGCGGTCTCCGCCGTCTGTCTCGTACGCAGGGGCATGGAGGAGGGTGAAGAGATTCATCTGACGGAACAGGAGTTCGAGGTCCTGGCCAATCAGCCGGTGAGTTTCCCGCTCTACGCTTCGGGCACGCGCAGCGGTGACCAGCCGGGGGAGGTGCTCAGGCTGGACTCGGACACGCTGACGCACCTCCCTCCCATCACGACAGTCCTGCGGTTTGGCAAAAAAACCGGGGTCACCAAAATTCCAGTCCAGGTCTCCGCTCGTTTCACTGAAGTCGGGACGCTCGAACTGTGGTGCGAGGCGCGCAAGACTGGCCATCGTTGGCGCTTGCAGTTTCAACTACGTGGAGAAGGGCCGCTCTCGCCGCCCGCCCACGCGTCGGTCAGCGAAGAACTGGTCATCGATGAAGCGCGTTTGACGAACGCCGCGTCTTTCTTGCAGCGGGTGTTTGCGACCGGAAAAACAGCAGGGCAGGAGACGAAGCCCCAGACCCTGACCCGCCAGCTTGAAGAAACCCTGGGAACCACACGGGACAGTTGGCCGCTGAGCGCTATTCGCGCATTATGGGATGTCTTATGGGAGGTGCAAAAAGGACGGGGAAAGGGGCCTGAGTATGAAGCCCGTTGGCTGAATCTTGCCGGCTTTCTGTTACGCCCAGGGTTTGGCCATCCCACGGATGAATGGCGCATGCAACAAATCTGGAAACTCTACGGCTGGGGCATCGTGTATGCGAGGGCGACCCAGTGTCGGGCCGAATGGTGGACGCTGTGGAAGCGGGTGGCAGGGGGGTTGAGTCAACAGCAGCAGACGGTACTCCAGCGTGAGATTGCAACGCGCATTCTCCCAGGTTCGTCTCGGGTAAAAACGCCCAAGAAATCCGGAAACCGGAAAGCCGGTCCGCAGGAAGTTCGAGAGATGTGGCAGGTGGCGGCAAGCTGTGAGCGGCTCAATACCGAAGCCAAAAATACTATGGGTGAGGCTCTGGTCCGGCTCATCGAAAAAGGGAAGGCGTCAGACCAAGACCTCTGGGCGCTGTCCCGTCTTGGAGCGCGGTCGCTCATGTACGGACCGGCAAACTGTGTAGTCCGCAAAGAAAAAGCGACCCGGTGGGTCCAGCGTCTGCTTGAAAAAACCTGGCGTCAGCCTGAAGCGACTGCGTTTGCGCTAACGCAAATCGCCCGGTGTACGGGCGACCGAACTCGCGACCTGGATGAAGCCTTGCGTGAACGGGTTGCCGAGCGACTCGCATCCCTTTCTTCCGGCCAGCGGTGGGCCAGGCAGGTCCGAGAGGTCGTTCCGCTTGAGGCCAGGGAGCAGGCGCGTATTTTGGACGAGGCGCTGCCGGCCGGCTTGCAGATCATGAACCTTGAGGACGAGTAGGGCGATACGCGTACGAGTCCCGGAGCCGCGTTTACTCTCCCTGCTTCACCGCTCCTGCTTGCATCAACTGATCAATCCGGTCCTGATCGTATCCAACAACTTCTCGGAGGACTTCTCGTGTATGCTGGCCCAACATCGGCGCAACGCGAGGAATACTCGTAGGGGTCCGGGAGAATTTGGCAAAGAGACCGGTTTGTCGCACTTCTCCCCATTCCGGATGGGTATGGGTCGCGATCAAGCCGTTTGCTGCAATGTGTTCATCCTCAAAGAGTTCTGCAATTGATAGAACCGGGGCGCAGGGGACTCCAACTCGGTCGAGTTGAGCGATCCAGTCCGCGGTTGGCTGTTTTGTAAAGATGGTAGCGAGAGATTGCGCTAGTAGTCCTTCGACCTCGTCCGCCCGTGCTGTGTCGAACGAAAAATCCTGGAATAGGGACGGGTAGCCTAATGCCTGACCAAGTTTCTGCCAGTGCACATCTTCCATCACGGCCAGGAAGAACGAAGAATCAGCACTCGGATAAATACGATACAGGGGGTTCTTTCCCCACAGATCAGCTCCACCGTTTTCACAGTCCGGTCGGTTGGGATAGAAAATGAAATCACCGGATTGGACGGCCATGGCGGCATTGGCCAAAGAGGTCTCAACATGTTGTCCCTTGTCCGTTCGAGTCCGCGCGTACAGCGCCGCACTCACACCATAGGCGGTTAAGGTCGCCGCGGCGTAATCGCATATTCCACAGGTCAAATAGAATGGTGGCTGGCCATGGCCGCCTTGCGCGCGCATCACGCCGGAGCGCGCCTGGAGGAGGGGGTCAAATCCCGGCTGATTGTAATCCGGGCCGTCCGCGCCAAAGCCTGTGACAGAGGCATGAATAATGCGCGGATTGATGCTGCTCAACGTCTCGTAATCGATGCCATAGCGCTTTGTTGCGCCGGGCCGCAAATTTTCGACCACAACGTCAGCGTTGCGTACCAGGTCATAGACGACCTCTTGTCCTTCAGGCGTATTCAGATTGACTGCTATACCGCGCTTCCCTTGGTTCCAACCCAAAAAGCCAAAACCAAAAGTACGGAACGCATCACCAGAGAAAGTCTCAACCTTAATGACATCCGCGCCAAGCTGGGCCAGGACCATCGGTCCTAAGGTTCCGGCGATATAGCTCGCGAAGTCAAGAACGCGAACACCGGCAAGCGGTGGGGAAGGGAAGTTTGTTTTCCTGGATGCTGAGACAGCTCTGGGAACATGACGGGGCTCCGATTGCCACAAGCCGGATTGCAGTTCATCCGCATGTTGTCCTAACACTGGTGCAGGACTGGTGATGGAACCTGGCGTATCAGACATCCGTATGGGCACACCCATTTGGATGGTCGGTCCGAGTTCCGGGTCTTCCACTTCCACTCGCATGCCGTTGTAAATGACTTGTGGATGCTCAATGAATTCCTGACGACTCATGACCGGTGCCGAAGGAACATCATTCTCACGCAGAATACCTAACCACTCTTCGCGTGATTTGGTCTCCATAATGGCGGAGATGGTAGCTACAAGTTCTTGGCAATCTTCTGGCCGGATGCCCCAGGGTGCTTTTTCATAGCGCGGGTCTGCGGTCCATTCCGGACGTTCCAGCGCCAGGCAGAATTTATTCCAAAAAGTGGTATTCCCACAGGCGACAAACAGCCAGTCGTCAGAGGCTTTATACAGGCGGTAGACAGGAATAGGCCCGAGCGGGTCTTGACGGCTGCTAAACAAGCGCAACATATCAGGGTGGTAGAGTGTCGCCCCTGTTTGCATGGCAAATACGCCAGCTAACCACGAGACTTCGAGTTGCTGGCCTTTCTGGCTCCTCTGGCGCTCAAATAACGCGGCGCAGATAGCGCCCGAAGCGATAAACGCCGCTCCATAACTGGCAATAGGTACGACGAGATACACGCCGCCATCACGATGCGACCACTGACTGCCGTGGAGTCCGCCGAATGCGGCAACCAGGGCATCGTCCGCGTACCGCTCGGTATGCGGTCCCGTCGTACCAAAGGCTGGCATGTGACAGTAGATGAGACCTGGATTCTCCTCGCGGAGTGCATCATACGAAAGACCGAGCGCTGTTCCTGTCCCAGGCTTGTGATCGGTAATGAGGATGTCAGATTCTGAGACAAGCTGCTGAAGTAACTGCCGACCAGATTGAGAAGAAAGATCGGCCACAATGCTCCGTTTACTCCGGTTCCAAATATGAAATCCGGGCGTGTCGCGCATGGAGGCGCCCTGTGGGTGTTCGATCTTGATGGCCTCAGCCCCTTGCTCGGCAAGGAGCATGCCCGTGTAAGGGGCTGCTATGCCTTGGGCACATTCAAGGACGCGTATGCCTGCGAGTGCTCCTGCCATGGCCGATTTCCCTCCTGCCAGATGCCCGCTCCCGCGGGAATGGCTGCTTTTTGGTCAGGCCTGCGGAGGCAGGCATCCAGTCTCTTCCTTTTCTGCACATCAGGCGTCTCTCCCGACTGCGTCTCGCAGATGGAGAAATCCTTCTCTCTCTATAATCCGTATCAGCCCGTGCGCGATCCGCTGGGCGAGAAAAGGGCCTTCATAAATCATCCCGGTATAAATCTGGATCAATGACGCCCCGGCACGGATGCGCTGGTACGCCTCCTGTGCCGAGAATATACCGCCCACCCCAATAAGTGGAAGCTTGCCTTCCACTGCGCGATAGGCAGTCCGCAGCACTGCATGCGCGCGCGCGGCGAGGGGCAGACCACTCAGCCCTCCTGCTTCAGGTGAGGCGGCGCGGAGTCCGGGTCGCTCAACGGTGGTATTGGTTGCAACCAGACCGGAGACGCCGACCGACAGAGCCAACTGGGCGACTTCTTCAACGGCAGCCGGGCTGAGGTCCGGAGCGATTTTGACCAGGAGTGGTTTGGGTGGGGCCTGCTCCGTCTCGGCGAATCGTCGCATACAGGAGAGAAGGGCTTCGAGTAATCGACCCAATCGTTCCGTCTCTTGCAGTTTGCGCAGCTCTGGCGTGTTGGGGGAGCTGACATTCACGACCACGTAGTCCGTAAAAGGGAGGAGTTTTTCGCAACTTTCGAGATAGTCCGCTACGGCATCGCCGAGGGGGGTGAGCTTTGATTTGCCGATGTTGAACCCCAACGGAAGAGGCCGAGAATCTTGTGGAGACAAAAGGGACGGCAAGCGCTGGGCGATGGCACGCACGCCATCGTTGTTAAAACCCAGGCGGTTAATAAGTGCCCGGTCCTGAGCAAGACGAAAAATACGCGGTTTTGGATTACCCGGCTGGGCTTTGGCCGTAATTGTGCCTAATTCGGCAAACCCGAATCCCAAGGTGGACCAGACCAAGGGAACCGCCGCATTTTTGTCGTAGCCAGCCGCCAGACCGACGGGATTGGGAAAGCGGAGACCCCACAGGTCTTGGACGAGCCGTTGATGGCTGAATGCTGGCGGCGGTTTTCGCTGGGACGCTTGGAGCAGCTTCAGCGCGGTGATTGACAGGTGGTGAGCATGTTCAGGGTCGAGGGCAAAAAACAGTGGGCGCAGAAAGGAATAGACCATGCTTCGATTTACACGTCTTTCAGAGACGTGAGGTTCCTGTGCTTCAGCAGTTCGAGGGTTTGGGACGCTGCTGCCTGATGGGCACGTTTTTTGCTGCGTCCTTCGCCCCGGCCGTATCTTTCTCCGGCTATGGACACTTGGCTGACAAACCGCTTTTCATGGTCAGGGCCCTTCACCATGACCACCTCGTAGGACGGTGTTTGTTTGAAGATTTTTTGGGTGATCTCCTGCAAACGGGTTTTGCTATCAAACGTAGCCATCCGTTCTGTCTCTTGCAGGTCTGCGGCAAAATGCTTGGCGATCAGCCGGGTTGCGGGCGGAAAGCCACCGTCAAGATAGATGGCACCCAGTACGGCCTCGTACGCAGCGGCCAGGAGAGACGGTTTTTCTCGACCGCCGCTACGCTCCTCGCCCCGTCCCATCCGCAGCCAGTCTCCGAGAGAGAGAGTCTGGGCTTTGATAGCGAGCACTTCCGCATTGACCAGCGAAGCGCGCATCTTTGATAGGTCGCCTTCGCGGTATTGTGGAAACTGGCGGAAAAGGAGATCGCTCATCACCAGCCCTAAAACTGCGTCACCTAAGAATTCCAGTTTTTCGTTCTGGTCTTCGCCCTCTTCAAGTTGGGCGGACCGGTGCGTTAATGCGAGTTGGAGGAGTTCCGGGTTGGCAAAGGTATACTCAAGGATGGACTGAAGGGGAGTCATGTCGGTCGGATCAGACATAAGCTTTAGGGAGCGGGCACACTCCTCATGGGGTAGCCTGAAGAATGGTACCGGACAGTAACCCCTCACCGGCCCGCGTAATGCTCACTGGAACTTCCCGGTTTATGGCGTCGTCGCTGCCGTCTGCATAGACTCTGATATAGTTGCGGCTATAGCCTTTGAGGCGACCGCTGGCCTTGTCCCGCTGGTGCTCAAAGAGGACAGGCAAAGTCTCAGACTCGAATTGACGGATAAAGGCGGCTTTCTTGCGTTCGCCGAGTGCACGCACCTGCCGCGCTCTCTCCTGTATAATAGCTGGAGGGACTCGGTCTGTGAACTTTGCCGCGGTTGTCCCGCTCCGGACCGAGTAGGGAAAGACGTGAAAATACGTGAAGGGGCTGTCCTCCAAAAAGTCCATGCCCTGGGCAAATTCCGCCTCGCCCTCACCGGGAAAACCGACAATGAGGTCTGTCCCCAGGGCTGCGTGGGGCAGACGCTCGCGCAGTTCGGTCAGAATGTCTCTGGCGAGGGCGGTGTCGTAACGCCTCCGCATCCGAGCCAGAACGGAATCTTGTCCCCATTGGAGCGGAATATGCAAATGGGGGCACAGAATCTCGGAGTAGGCGAGGAGCTGTATCAAGGCCGGACTGATTTCATGCGGGTCGAGCGAACTCAGGCGTACGCGCGGAACCGGCCGCCGTTCCTCGAGCGCTTCGAGCAGCCAGGTCAGGCTGACCTGGGGACTGAGGTCTGTGCCATAGCCGCCCAGATGAATACCGGTCAGGACCACTTCCTGAAAGCCTTGGTCGGCCAAGCGGTCGAACTGGTCCAGGATGACGCGCGGAGCAATACTGCGGCTTTTCCCACGTGACATAGGCACAATGCAAAACGTGCAGAACAGGTCGCAGCCTTCCTGAATTTTGAGAAATGCCCGAGTCTGGCCCTGAAAGGTCACTGCCCCAAAGGTATTGATACCCGGCGTGGCTTCATGCTTGGCGGTTCGCAGCTTGCTGACAAAGACTTTCTGGTCTGGTGGCCGAGCGGAGGAGTCCCCCTGAGCGACCAAGCGGACCAGATCATCGAGCCGATTGAGCCCAACAACGTAATCCACTTCGGGCAGGCGCGCCACGGCCTCAGGACTCACTTGGGCATAACAGCCGGTCATGATGACTTGGGCCTCCGGGTTGCGCCGCTTTGCCCGGCGCACCAACTGGCGGCTCTCGGCGTCAGCCTGATTGGTGACTGTGCAACTATTGACGATGTAGACCTCAGCCGCATCGCTGAAAGGAACACACTGGTGGCCCGCGGCAGAGAGTCGCTCTTGCAGCGTGGCCGCGTCGTACTGATTCACCTTGCAGCCCAGGGTAGTGATGGCAACGCGACGCGAGGTCTGGGGCGAGGAGGGCACGTCAGGTGAGGTGACAAGCGACATGAATACAGGGTCCTTTACGGCAGGGGGCCTTCAATCCAGCCGCCACCCAGCACGAGATCACCGTCATAAAACACGACGGCCTGTCCCGGCGTGATGGCTGGAGAAGCCTCCCGAAACCACACCTCTGCGCTGGTGGCGCTGGTGGCACTGACCGTTGCGGCAATGGGGTCCTGCCGATAGCGAATTTTGGCCGCAACCTGGATTTCATCCGGTTGATTACCTGAGACCCAATTGACGTCCTTGGCCCGCAGGCCGTGCCGCTTGAGGTGCTCCTGCGTGCCAACGGTTACGCGGCCAGAGGCCGAGTCAATATGGGTGACATAATGGGGCCGGGTCAATCCGCCGAGCCCCAGGCCGCGCCGCTGGCCGATCGTAAAGCGATGGATGCCGGCATGCGAACCCAAAACCTGCCCCGTCTGATCGACAATTTCCCCTGATATCACGTGATCGGAGTCTATACGCTGGTCGAGAAAGCGGGCGTAATTTCCATCCGGGACAAAACAGATATCTTGACTTTCCGGCTTCTCGGCCACGCGCAGATCAAGCACACGGGCCTTGGCCCGGACCTGCTCTTTGGTCAAATGACCAACCGGAAAGAGAGTGCGTTTGAGCTGGGCTTGATTGAGCGTAAACAGGAAGTAGGACTGATCCTTATACGGATCTGTCCCGCGTAAGAGGTGGGCGGTCCGGGTCGCTGCATTCCAATCAATCCGGGCATAATGGCCGGTGGCCACATACGCGGCGTCGAGTTCGCGGGCGCGTTGCCATAACAGGTCAAACTTGAGATCGCGATTGCACAGCAGGCAGGGATTCGGTGTGCGACCGCGCTGGTATTCCTGTGTGAAAACATCAATGACACGTGTTTGGAAGGCTTCTTTCAGGTTGAGGACGTAATACGGAATGCCGAGCTGTTCGGCCACGCGGCGCGCATCCTGAAAATCATCAATAGAGCAGCAACTGCCGGCATGACCTTCGGCCGAGCCGGCGAGCAACATGGAAATTGCAATGACCTCGTAGCCGGCTTCGACAAGTAGGGCCGTTGCGACCGCGCTATCCACCCCACCACTCAGCGCGGCAAGGACGCGGGTGCCCTGATTCTCTTGAGTGTCGTGGAGAGGGTTTGTCATAGAGAAGTACGCGGCTGTTTCTCTCAGCCGCTCCGGCCTGCCTTTCGGACTCGTTCCACAATACCGGGCAGTATGTGTGTCACCGCCTCAATGTCTTCTTCCGTCGTGTCTCTGCCCGCGCTGAACCGAATCGCACTCTTGGCTCCGGCTTCGTCGCAGCCCACGGCCAGGAGCACATGAGACGGTTCAACCGACCCTGCCGCACACGCGGAGCCGGTGGAAACGGCAATACCGGCGAGATCGAGACCCATCATTAAGCCTTCGCCTGAGGCTCCCGCAAAGCCGACATTCAGAGTGTTCGGCAAGCAGGCCTGCGTTGGCGTGTAGCGGGCGACATCCGGGATATGCCGCTGTATGCCGTCCCACAGGCGAGCTATGAGATGTATCAGACGCGGGTGCGTGGTTTCAATATCGTGGGCGCAGAGTTGAGCCGCGCATCCAAAGCCGACGGCGGCAGCCACATTCTCCGTGCCGGGCCGTTTTTCACGCTCCTGGGGACCGCCACGAAAAACGGGAGATAACGCAGTCCCCTGTCGCACATACAGCGCCCCGATCCCTTTGGGGCCGTAAATTTTGTGCGCGGACAGTGATAAGATATCGACCCCAAGCTGGTTCACATCAACCGGGATTTTCCCCACGGCCTGGACCGCATCCACATGGAACGGGATAGCGCGTTCTCGAATCGTGAGGCTCAACTCCCGAATAGGCTGGAGGGTGCCAATCTCGTGGTTGGCAAGCCCGATGCTCACGAGGACGGTATCTGGGGTCAAGGCTGCTTCAAGTTCTCCCGGACTGATCCGCCCCTGGCTATCCACCGTGAGCGTTACGATGTCAACCGGCGCGCCATCGGCGCCAAGGGCTTTGACGGTTTCCAGAACAGACGAGTGTTCGATGGGAGTGGTCACGATACGGGCGGGATTTGCTCCACACGGCTTGAGCACCCCGTGCACGGCAAGATTATTGCTCTCTGTCCCGCCGCTGGTAAACAGTATTTCCGAGGACTTGGCTCCAATCAGTGTCGCCACCCGATCGCGGGCCGTTTCCAGCGCCTGTTTGGCCTGACGGCCCGCCCAGTGCACGCTTGACGGATTGCCGAACGTCCCCGTGAAACAGGACAGCATGGACTCTACGACTTCCGGCCGTATGGGCGTCGTTGCATTATGGTCAAGATAGATCTGCTGCATGGAATATCGGCCGATCCGCTCCCTAGCGCCACGGTAGCCGGATGTCCTGAAGGGCTTCGAGGGCGCTGTGGTGGGTGAGGTCTGCGCGTAAGGGGGTGACTGAAATATAACCGTCGTGGACGGCGACGCAGTCCGAGCCTTCTATGGGATCGAAGCCAAGGTCATCACCACCGATCCAGTAGTATTTTCTGCCTCTCGGGTCCGTGCGGACGTCGATATTCTCGCCATAGTGCCGTTTGCCCTGGCGGGTAAAACGATAGCCTCTGATCTGATCAGGCAGCAGGTTCGGCACGTTGACGTTCAACAGGCTGTCCGCTGGAAACCGAGGGGTCCGGATTTCCGCTGCCAGCATGGCCGAGAATTCGGCGGCCGCTTGGAAATGGTAGGGAGGGGTGAACGTGACCAGCGAAACGGCAATGGCCGGAATGCCTAAAAGGGCTCCTTCCAGTGCCGCCGCGACTGTACCCGAATACGTAATATCGTCTCCCATATTCGGCCCTTTGTTGATGCCTGAAACGATCAGATCGGGCCGAACGGGTAAAAACCCCTTGACGGCAATATTGATACAATCGGTCGGCGTGCCGTTGACGGCAAAGCGGTGTGGGGCAACCTCTTCGATCCGCAGGGGCCGGTGTAAGGTCAGCGAATGACTGACCGCGCTTTGCTCTTTGTCGGGAGCAACGGTATAGACCTCACCAACACCGGCGAGGGTTTCTTCGAGGCAACGGAGGCCTTCTGACTGGATACCGTCGTCGTTCGACACCAGAATCATCATAGCGATATTCCACCAGAAAGCTGAGAAAAAGAAAAGGCGACCACCGGTGTGATCGCCTCTCCTCACGGAGCCAATGTGGTCGGGGTGAGCCGATTTGAACGGCCGACCACTCGCACCCCAAGCGAGTACGCTACCAGACTGCGCCACACCCCGATCAGCTCCCTCATATCGCTTGGAGGCTCAAAGGGTCAAGGGCCTGACGGCTTCTCTGGTCGGTTGTTTCTTGCTATGCAGGGGAGAGGTCATGCGACCTCCGCCGAGAATGCCGAGGCTGATGAGAGGCGAATATGCCAAGCTACACAGGGGGTTGTCACTGCGGGCGCGTCCGGTTTGAGGTCTCCGGTCAGATTGATCGGGTACTGGACTGTAATTGCTCAATCTGCCGGAAGAAGGGGTTTCTGCACTGGATCGTCGAACCTGAGCAGTTTCGACTCCTGTCCGCTCCAGACGCCCTCAGCCTGTACGAATTTCATACCGAGACGGCCAAGCATTACTTTTGTTCTACGTGTGGCATCTCTTCATACTATATTCCGCGTTCACACCCCGATATGATCGATGTGAATCTGCGCTGTGTGGATGGCGTGAATCTGGAAGAGTTGGAAATCGAGCGCTTCAACGGCCAGGACTGGGAGCAGGCTCGGGCCGACCTTGACACGCAGTGAACGCGCTGCCCGTTACTCCACAAAGTGTCCGATGTCGAGTGTAATAAACCGATAGCCCAGGGCTTTACCATGTTGAATCAACGGTTCACGGATGGTCTCTTCGAGTAAACGCGGACAATCCGCTGCCGGGGCCATAATGCAGACCGTGTCTCCGTCTACCCGAACAGGGTAGGCTGGAAAGCCAAGCTCACGAAATATCTCGACCCAGGCTGCGGACGGATTGTCTTGGGTCGCTTTCCGAGGCTGGATCGGGTCTGGATTCTGATCCTTCATGCCAGAAAGTGTACTACAAAACAGGCAACGAATGAATTGCGTGTTGGAGAAAGTGGGGGAAGGATGGCAGACGCTGGCGTCATCTTCGATTTGGACGGGGTGCTGATTGACTCTGAGGGGCTGTACTATCGCGCGTATAGCGAAGTGCTCAAGCCGTATGGCGTCAGTGTGGCCCCAAGCGAATATGAAGAGTACTGGATCGCCCGGGGAATCGGACCCGAATACATCGTGGAAAAGCACAAATTGCCGGTCGCGCCGGACACCTTGCGCCAGCTTCGCTCGCCCATCTTTCTTCAGTTGTTGAAAACGGAAGCCACGCTCATGCCCTATGTGGAGGAGACCCTCACCCAGTTGTCTCAGCACTTTGGACTGACCGTTGCAACCAATAGCCGGCGTGAACACTTGGACTTCGTCCTGAGGCGGTTTGGTCTCGACCGGTTTTTCGATTACACGGTCGCGCGCCAGGATTACGAACGGGCAAAACCCGAGCCGGACGCCTTCCTAGCCGCGGCAAAAAGGCTCGGCTTGGCCCGAGAGCGGTGCGTGGTCGTGGAAGACACGTATCGCGGCGTCACCGCGGCTTCCAGAGCCGGCATTGCCTGTATCGCCGTTCCGAACGCATATACCCGAAACAACGACTTTAGTCAGGCGGTCCTCGTCCTGTCCGACCTCGGAGAAGTGACGCCCGAGGTGGTGCGGTCATTGCTCTAATACCTTTCCCGGACGCAGCTTTTCCTTTATTGTAGCCCCTCAACAGTGCAGGGGAAGCGCACCAAAGGAGGACGATGCATGACGGCCCAGGAATCAAACTCGGACGCAAAACAGTTCACGGACCACTACGTTCAGGCGAACGGACTGCGGTTTCATTATCTCGACTGGGGCAGCCCGGAAAAGCCACCATTAGTCCTGCTGCATGGGGTAGGGCAGACCTGTCATACCTGGGATCTGTTTGCGGCGGCCATGGCTGATCATTTTCACGTCATGGCTTTCGATCAGCGTGGCCATGGGGATACGGACTGGGCTGCCGATAAGGACTATTCACGCGCCAGTATGGTCGAGGATGCGAATGCCTTCACTGACGCCCTCGGCCTGGAGCATTTTTTCTTGACCGGCATGTCGATGGGGGGAGCAAACTCGCTCGCCTTCACCGCGAAACATCCCGACAAAGTCGAAGCCCTGGTTGTCGTGGATGTTGGCCCGCGAGTGGAGCCCAAAGGCGTCAAGCATATCCGTGATTTTATGAAAAACTACCGTGAGTTTGACTCCCTGGATCAGGCGGCAGAGGTGATCCATCGGTTTAATCCACGGCGTCCGCTCGAAGTCATCCGCAAATATACGGTGGTGTATAATCTCAAAGAGACCCCAGAGGGCAAGTGGACCTGGAAATACGACACCTATTTCAGCGACGGCCACCGTAAGGTTGATGTCAAACAGATGCAGGAGGAACTGTCTGCGGCGGTCAAAAAGATCCAATGTCCAACCTTGGTAGTCAAGGGCGGCGAGAGCGATGTCTTCTCCCTGGATGGCGCACGAGACTTACAAGAACTGATTCCTGGTTCGGAATTTGCCCTCGTACCCAAGGCGGGTCATTCTGTCATGGGAGATAATCCGCAGGGGTTTGAGTCAGCGGTCCGCGGGTTTTATGAGAAAAAGGGGTATCTGTAGGCCATCCAAGAGATGCGGCCAGAACGCATGGGGAGAGATATATGGATCTCGGTCTCAAGGATAAAGTTGTCATTGTCGGTGGCGCCAGCAAGGGTATTGGTCAGGCGACCGCATTGGCGTTTGCCAAAGAGGGGGCAAAAGTCGTCATCTGCGCCCGTAACCCGGAACTCTTGGACCAGGCTGCGCGCGAGATGCAGAGTGAGACAGGAGCCGAGGTATTAGCCGTAGCCGGAGACCTTGCGCAAGCCGAAGCAGCCGAAAGGCTGGTCGATGAGACGGTTGCCAAATTTGGCACCGTCCACGTCCTTGTGCCGAATACCGGCGGCCCGCCATTGGGCGGCTTTGGAGACATGGACGACACCGCCTGGGAGCAGGCTTTTGCGCTCAATTTCCTCAGCACCGTCCGGCTGATTCGCAAAGCGCTGCCCTATATGCAGCAACAGCGTTGGGGCCGTATTGTCAGCGTCATGTCCATGTCGGTCAAAGAACCGCTTGACGGTCTCATCCTGTCGAACGGGGTACGTCCGGCGGTGGTCGGCATGGCAAAAACGCTGTCGCGCGAGGTTGGCAAGTATAATATCACGGTCAACACGGTCTTACCCGGCCGTATTCTCACAGACCGTCTCACCGGGGCGCTGGCCATCAGGGCTGAAAAGGCCGGTATCTCCCTGGAACAGGCCCTGGAGGAGGGTGGGAAAGACGTGCCGCTCGGCCGGATTGGAGAGCCGCTGGAAATGGCCAACGGTATTGTCTTTCTGGCCTCGGAGGCAGCCAGTTATATTACTGGAACGAGCCTTCAGATTGATGGTGGCGCGGTTCGGGGGCTGCTCTAGCGTGGACCCTGTTCTTCACGCCGCGGTAACCGCCGCGCATACCGCTGGCGATATTGCCCTGCGCTATTTCAAAACCAATCTGACGGTTGAGCTGAAAGCTGATCGTACCCCCGTCACCAGAGCCGACCGGGAGTGTGAAGCACGCATTATCGACGTGCTGCACACGCACTTCCCGGACCATGGCTTTCTGGGCGAAGAACTCGGCGAGCAGTTGGGCAACACATCCGCCCGGTGGATTATCGACCCTATTGACGGCACCAAGAATTTTATTCGCGGGATTCCTTTTTTTGCTACCCTCATTGCTCTTGAAGAAGGCGGGGAAATCACTGCCGGCGTGATGTACGCACCAGCCCTTGACGACCTGCTGTATGCCCGGAAAGGGCAGGGCACCTTTGCCAACGGCAAACAGGTGTCTGTCTCGGAGGTCGCCCAACTGCAGGATGCCATGCTGATTCATGGCGGTCTGAATGACCTGAAAGCCCGGCCGTGTTGGCAACCTTTTTTGCGCTTAATTGACGCGACCGCTCGACAGCGAGGCTTTGGGGATGCGTTAGGACACAGTCTGGTGGCGAAGGGACTGGCCGAGGTCGCCCTGGAGCCGGAGATCAAGCCCTGGGACGTGGCGGCAACCAAGATTCTGCTCACCGAAGCGGGCGGGCGGTTCTCCGATTTTGCCGGCACACCGTCTATTTACACCGGCGACGCGGTGATCTCGAACGGACATCTGCACGACGAGATTCTCTGTCTGCTGCAAGGCTGATGGAGCCAGCATGGAGACAACGTCCCATGCTGGCTCAACGTGCCAGGACTATTAAATACCGTAGAACGTCGCCGCGTTGGTGCCCAGAATCTTATCCACGGACTCCGTTGGTAGGGAGGAGAGGACATCACGCGCCTTTTGGACCGGGTCGACGAATCCTTCGGCGTGTGGGTAGTCGGAGCCGATGAAGAAGCGGTCGTCGCCGGCAAACTGAACCATCAAGGGAAACATCTTTTCCTCCGGGTCACCGTTGACCCAGATATTACGGGCAAAATACTCGCTCGCCGGGCGTTTCATCTGTGAGGTGTGGCCCATGTACTGGTAGCGATAGTCCACCCGCTCCAGCCACTCGCCTATCCAGCCGACCATGGCCTCGATGGTCGCGACCCGCAGCTTGGGAAAGCGTTCAAACACGCCATCATACATCATGGCCGTTACGGCATGACGCGGGTCTTGGATGATGCTCATGGTCAGATACATAAAGCCAGGGTCGCGATCCCGAAACCACTCGCTGCCAGCGTAGTTTTTATGGCCGACGAGGTGGAGACCGATACTCAGGTCAAGGTCCTGGGCCGCGGCCCAGACCGGGTCGTACTCCGGTAGGCCAAAACTCTTGCCGTCAATGGGTGCGGCCGCCACAAAGATCGTCCGGCAGCCGAGCTTGGCGACGCGTTCCATTTCTTGCACGGCCAACTGCGGGTCACGGAGGGAGATATGCGCTGCGGGGTAGAGACGATCCTTGTGTGAGTGGCATACCTCAAATGTCCAGGTGTTATACGCGCGGCAGTGGGCGTCAGCCAGATAGGGGTCGTCCACCTCGCCCTCCCAGAACAGGCCGAGCGTCGGGTAGATGACCTGGCAGGCCATCTGTTCGTCATTGAGGAATTGCACCCGCTGGCCCATGTCTGCCCACTCGGTACTGTAATAATGGTACCGGTCGAAGGTGTTCAGGTCCTTGCCTTGTTCCTTTTGGCCGTAGCCGGCAACCGCGCTCAGAAATTGTTCGACATCGAAGATCTGCATGGGTTTCTCGTTGACCAGAAACTTTTTTTCCCCGCTCACCCGGTCGGTTTCAATCTGCATCGCCCGCTCGCGGTAGGTAGGGTCAATATAGCGCCGAAAAAGATCCAACGGTTCGAGAAAATGGGCATCTCCATCAATGACTCGCATGACTCGTTCTCCTTACTGTGAGGCGGTGTCTGGTATTTTTATGGTGGTACTGCTGTTTTGGGAAAAATGCAAGAGAATCGGATCGGCCCCTGGTCGGCGTAGCCTGTTTCGGATAGAACTGGGGCAGTACAACAGGGGGGTAACCGTATGGATACGCCAATTGAAATCATCGAGTTCTCGGACTATCTGTGACCATGGTGTTTCCCGGCCGCGGAGCGGCTTCGCAAGATCAAGGAACGCTTTGGTGATCGGGTCAGTGTCAAATGGCATCCTTTTGCCCTCCGCCCGCACTATGAGGCCACTCCGTTTCAATTTAAGGACAGCTATGTGGAGCAGGCCTGGCGTAAGGCGTCAGCCCTGGCCGAACCGGATGGCCTGGAATATTCCATGTGGCCGCACGCCGAATTTCCGCGCTGGAGCATGCCCGGCCTGGAAGCTGGGACGGCTGCTCAGCGTCAGGGCGAAGACGCCTTCCTCCGCTTTCACTCAGGACTCTTCCGAGCCTTTTTTATCGAGAACAAGAGTCTGATTGAAAAGGAGACCTGTGTTGAGGTTGCCCGGCAGGCAGGCCTGGATGTGAACGCCTTTCTGAACGATATCGCAGATACCACCCTCCAGGACCAGGTGCGTCAGCAGTGTGAAGACGCGATGAATACGTATTTCGTGAGTGCGGTACCGACCGTCCTGATTGGCGGGAAACGGCGCCAAATCGGCATGGTACCGGCCGAAACCTATCTGGAAGACCTGGCGGCGCTGGACGTCACATAAAGGCGCTGTATGGCAGAAAAAGACGGGCATACGTTCAATCTGCGCTTCTCCCTGAGCGCGGACATCCCCCCCGAGGCCTGGGACGATGACGATTTTGAGGGGGACGAATGGCTGAACGAATGGGAAAGAGAAGTAAAGCCAGGTCTGGTCCGGGAAGTGTTTACGTACTTACGCCAGTTTGCCGGCTGGAACTGTCATATTCGCAATCGAGGGGTTTCTCCGCTTGATGAAATCGAAATCGTGATGCGCAAAGAGGGCGGGTAGGGCGGTTGCTCAGGGGACAGTGAGACCTATATCGACCAAGAAAAAAGGGCAGGCGTTATGCCTGCCCTTTTTTTGGATTGGCGCTTCTTTCCTTAGACCTGAGTTGAGCCTAACAAGTTTCCGCCGAGCGATGGGTGCCCGACGCTCTTATCGCCGAACACGTTAATCAGCGAGGTCTTACCGGAGGAGAGGGCACGCTCCAGAGCCGGAACAATCTCATCCGGCTGCTCCACATGCTCGGTGTAGACCCCCATAGGCTCAAACACCTTGTCGTAGCGAATGTCCTTAATCATATCGAACGGGTCGGTACGGCCTTTGAGCAGGGGCATGGACTCAAACGTCGGCCCCCACGAGCTATTGTTCCACAACAGGGTAATAATCGGGATGTTGTATTTGGCTGCGGTCTCCATATCCATGCCGCCAATGCCCAGACCCCCGTCCCCACTGACAACGATGACTTGTTTGCCCGGACGCCCGAGCTGCACACCAATACCCATACCCACGCCGTGTCCGACTGGGGCCAGTGGCCCGGCGTCGACAATCTGACCCGGCTCATGGGCGGTAAACCACTGACTCGTGTAACCACTCAGCGTGAAGCTGTCGACGATGAGGGTTGCATCCTTATCGATAACAGAGGTGAGGTCCTTGGCCAGACGGTCGGGGTGGATAGGGGTGGCACCGTGATGCTGCTGCTCACGGTCGCTGATGAGCTTATTATAGTTCTCGCGCACCTCAACCATGTTCTGGAGCCAGGGACTCTCCCGCTTGGCGCTAAAGTCAAGTTGCATCGCCTTGGCCGTGTCGATCATCTGACGCAGCACCAGCTTGGGGTCGCCGACAATGCCGACTTCGGCAGGGACGTGCCAGCCAACCCGCTGGGCGGTGGCATCGACCTGAATATAGGTGGCTTTATCGCTCCAGGTTGGAGGTTGCCCGAATTTTTCTCCACTCCAGAATTTGAATCCAATTGCCAGCACCACATCGGCTTCGCCCGTAAACGGCTTTTTCCACGCGCCACGAATGGCGAGCGCATGGTCTTCGTCAACCGCACCCTGGCCGGCCCGGCGGCAGTAGACCGGGGTACTGGTGAGTTCGGCCAGTTCTTTCAGTTCGGCCTCGGCTCCGGACCAGAAAATCCCGTCTCCACCGGCAATGATCGGCTTTTTCGCCTGAAAGATGAGTTCAACCGCGCGTTCGATCTGGCGCGGGTCTCCCTGAAAGCGGAGTTCATCCGGACCATAGACTTTTGCGCCCTTGCGCTGCTTGGCTTCGTCATCCTGGTGGTAGAGAATATTGGTTGGAATTTCGAGCAGGGAGACGCCTTGGGGAGCTGAGGTGGCTTCACGAAATGCCTGACGCAGGTCGATTTCAATGGTTGACCAGTCGAGTACGCGCTTGGCAAATTTCGAGAACGAACTCACCACATCAGACCCGTAGGCTTCCTGGAAAGAGCCGATAAAGTCCTCGGTAGTGGGGTGCTGACCCGCGAGACAGACGACCGCACTATTGGTCAGACCGGCGCCACACAGGCCCGTCACCGCATTAGTCAGGCCACAACCGGCAGTGACACAGCAGATGCCGGGTTTGCCGGTCACACGGGCGTAGCCATCCGCGGCATAGGCGGTGGCTTGCTCGTGGCGCATATGAATGAGTTTGATGCCATTATCTCTGAGGGTGGCCAGAATGGGGAAGGTATGTCCGCCATTCACGGCAAACATATACTTCACGTCCTGTTCCTTTAATATCCGTCCAATCAGCGTCCCGCCATCAACTGTCGCCATATCTATACTCCTCCTTTAATTCGTCCTGACCCTACTCAAGCAGGCGGCATCTTCCCATATTTCACACAAAGAAAAAAGGGAGGTCCTGTTGAGGAACCTCCCTTTTCGAGATCGAGTTTGTAGGAGAGGCGTTGCGCCTCTCCGGTTGGTATTACAGCAGGTAGTACTGGAGACGAATCCAGAACAGGTCGCGCTCCGCCCACAGGTGCAGCCCCGTAGCATCGACCTGGTTGGTGCTGCCCATATACATGACCGTACCGGCAAAGAGGTCGAGGTTGCGGAAGTAGAGGCCGTGCCAGTAGGTCTGGGCCAGAAGCAACGGCTGCTTGGCGTTCACCGAGTAGGCGAATGCAAACAACGGCTCCAGCTTGCCTCGGAAGTAAAAGCCCGACATGCCAAAGGTGTACAACTGATTAAACCGACTGTGCCGGTCTCGCGGCGCATTGGTGAAGGCGTTCAGGCCTGTTGCGCGGTTATCGTTCTGGTAGGTGGTCAGAGCCTGGAAGGTGTAGAAGGTGGTCTGGTCACCAATACCGCCCGGCAGGCCGCGCGCCCAGCCCATGCCCGGAAAGGACTGAATGGACTGAATCAGGTCAAAGCCGATCATGCTCCGCCATACGGACGTGCCGGTCTTAATCCGCGCAACGCGCTGGCGTGGGCTGGGGCAGAAGCTGCCGTGTCCCTCGGCGCATGGATTGCCGTCGCCGTCCGTAAAGGGATGGGTCGGAATCTGCGACCCCGTCCTGCCCTCTGCAATAGCGTTGGCTTGCGCCGCGGCTACGCGTGCGTCGTAGTGCGCTTGCGACCGGCCGCCGTTCGCGACCGGCGCGATGTTGCGCGCCTCATTGGTGGACCAACTCTGCTCCAGGCGGAACACTGCGCCAGTGTAATCGAAGTCGTTATACGTGACCGTGAACCCGAACACGTTCGTCCACGGCATCCAGTGGGACACGTCGAAACACGCGGTCTGAGCCCGGTCGTTGTTCGGGTTGCTATCCTGAGCATAGCCGTACATGTCGACCCCGACGAAGTTGGTCGCAATGTTATCCTCGAAACAGCGGTCCAGGGCGCGGCGGAAGTTAAGCATATTGTTCGGATCCGACGGGTCGTGGATAAACGTCCCAGGGGCGACATATCTTCCCGCAAATCTCCCCTCCGTTGGGACACCTCCTGCATATCCGGCCGATTGCGGTCGGCCGTCCAAGCCCACCGTCCGTTTGCCATCCGCATCGAGCGGTGAGTCGGCAAAGAAGGTGTCGAAATGGAACACGCCACCCGGATCGACGCGCTTGTACATATAGTTCAGAGTAAAGTCAAAATTGTCGAAAATTTTCCCCATCAACCGGACGCCGACCATGCTGTTGTCCCACTTCGTGCCCCGAATGTGGTGGGTTTTCGATCCGCCACCAATCCGGTACAGGAAGTTGGCAGGACGGCCGGCGGCATCGTCTGTACACGGTCCTGAACCACTGCACCCGGAATCACCTGCCATCCTTGCCTGGTTGCGCCCGACCCGGAACAACGACCAGGGATGGCGAATCCGGGAATAGTCATGGTATGGTCCCCACGGGACGCCCTTGGTGGTCAACACCCCCGGTGAGGTCGGCGAATCAAAGTAATCAGTCGGATCGCCAATGAAGCTCGGGTCGTCGTAACGCAGGCCGCCCCAGCCACCTTCCAACACCAGGTGTTGGGTGATGGGCCGCCAGCGCGGGGTGTAGAATAACTCCAGACCCACGTTGGACAGCAGGGTCCCCACGTTCCCGATGTCGTACAGAAACTTGATAGCCCAGATGGGGGTCCGAAAGTCCTCAAAGGATTCGCCCACCGCCTGGTTCTGGTCCAGCCGTAGCGGGTTGGCAATGTCAATGGAGCGGAACAGATCGGATTCGCCCCACACGATCTGCTGCTTGCCCAGCTTCATCGACAGCCCATAGCCCATCACATTCCCGAAGTCCACGTCCAGGTTCATCTCCCGGAAGCCATTCTCGGGAAAGGTAAAGGACTTGAACTGCTTGATGCGGTGGGGATACATGTCGTCATACTTGTCGCGCACTTCATAGACCGGGTCAAAGCGACCGCGATACATGAAGGAGAAGTCGGCGCGCCGCACCCCCGGGATCTTGATGTTCTTGTCGAACAACCCGCCCTCGGGTGTCACAAGATCACTATACTCGTACTCCACGCGCATCTCGTTGCGCCACTGCACCCACTCGAAGTTATCCCCTGGGCTGCCGTCATATTGAAATGCGTGCTGCATCTCGTACACGACTTGAATCTCCGAATTCCCCACTCGGATCGTCGCTTGTGCGGGGCTCGTCAGCCACACAAGTCCCGCTGCGATGGCTAGCCCGGCCACGAATCCCCTCAGGCCTGCCCTTCGCCTTCGCCCCCTATTGCGTTCGACCATAGCCTTCCCTCCTTTGAAAAGAATGTGTCCCCCATGGATAGTACGTTGCGTACCTGAATGTCAAGCGAAAATGTTAGGCGAACACCAAAACCATGAGATATACATCCGAACGTAAAAAGGGAGGCCCTGTTGAGGAGCCTCCCTTTTCGAGATCGAGTTTGTAGGAGAGGCGTTGCACCTCTCCGGTTGTGACTACAGCAGGTAGTACTGGAGACGGATCCAGAACAGATCGCGGTCGGCCCACAGGTGCAGCCCCGTGGCGTCCGTGTCGTTGCGACCGCCCATATACATGACCGTACCGGCAAAGATGTCGAGGTTGCGGAAGAGGAAGCCGTGCCAGTAGGTCTGGGCCAGAATCAACGGCTGCTCGGCGTTCACGGAGTAGGCGAACGCGAACAGCGGCTCCAGCTTGCCTCGGAAGTAGAAGCCCGACAGGCCAAAAGTGTACAACTGATTGAACCGATGGTGCCGGTCTCGCGGCGCATTGGTGAAGGCGTTGACACCCGAGGGTCTGTTGTTGTTCTGATAGGTGGTCAGGGCCTGGAAGGTGTAGAAGGTCGCCTGGTCGCCAATGCCGCCCGGCAAGGTGCGCGCCCAGGACATGCCCGGTAGACTACCTATGGACTGAATCAGGTCAAAGCCGATCATGCTCCGCCATACGGACGAGCCCTGCTTGATCCGTGCGCCGTTGATCTTCTTACCCGGACACACGTTCACACCCGGTGCGCAGAGATGGCCCTCACCATCGTGGTGCGGTCCGGTGATGAGCGGGTCAACGTCCGGTGCACCAAATACCGCGCCACGACGGTCAACCCCGTTTTCGGCGGCATACGCATCGACCGCTGCGGCGTACTCCGGATTGTCATCCAGTCTGGCCAGATAGGTCTCCCGAGCGTGCTGCAACTTGGCATCAAAGTGCGCTTGAGACTGCCCGCCGTAGTTCGCGCCGCCCCAGTTACGTGGCTCATTGGTGGACCAACTCTGCTCCAGGCGGAACACCGCGCCGGTATAGTCGAAGTCGTTATAGGTGACCGTAAAGCCAAACACGTTCGTCCACGGCATCCAGTGGGCAACCTCGAAACAGGCCGTCGAATTCCGGTCGTTGTTCGGGTTACCGTCCTGGCTGTAGCCATACGAATCGACCCCGGAGAAAAACGTGGCCTTGTTCTCCCTGAAGCACCGGTCCAGGGCGCGGCGAAAATGAAGCGAATTGTCCGGGTTGGTCGGGTCGTGCGCAAAAAACCCTCCCTCTGAGCCCAGCAAAGTGTTGCTGAAGGAACCGAGCCGCCGGCCGTATTCGTCCACCCCGCCGAGGCCGTCGGCGTGGTCCCGCCCAAAGAAAGATGGCAGGTCAAACACGGCGGCCGGGTCTGTGCGCTTGAACATATAGTTCAGGGTAAAGTCGAAATTGTCGAACATCTTCCCCATCATCCGCACGCCAACCATGCTGTTGGACCACTTCGTACCCCGGATATGGTGGGTGTGGCGGCCGCCGCCAATTCGGTACAGGAAGTTGCCAGCGCGGCCAGCTGCGTCGTCCGTACACGGCACGTCGGGATTACAGCCGCTGTCCGGGGCCATATTCGCCATGTTGCGCCCGACCCGGAACACGGACCAAGGGTGGCGAATTCGAGCGTAGTCGCGATAGGGGGCCCAGGGCACGCCCTTGGTAGTCAACACTCCCGGTGAGGTCGGTGAATCAAAATAATCTTCTACGTCGCCAACATGATTCGGGTCGTCATAGCGCAGGCCACCCCAGCCGCCTTCCAACACCAGGTGTTGGGTGATGGGACGCCAGCGGGGTGTGTAGAAAAACTCCAGACCCACGTTGGATAGAAACGTTCCGACGTTCCCGATGTCGTACAGAAACTTGACGGCCCAGATGGGGGTCCGAAAGTCCTCAAAGGCTTCACCCACGGCCTGGTTCTGGTCCAGCCGTAGCGGGTTGGCAATGTCAATGGAACGGAACAGATCCGACTCGCCCCACACGATCTGCTGCTTGCCCAGCTTCATCGACAGTCGGTGGCCCATCACATCCCCAAAGTCCACGTCCAGGTTCATTTCCCGAAACCCGTTCTCGGGAAAGGTAAAGGACTTGAACTGCTTGATGCGGTGGGAGTACATGTCGTCATACTTGTCGCGCACTTCATAGACCGGGTCAAAGCGACCGCGATACATGAAGGAGAAGTCGGCGCGTCGTACCCCCGGGATTTTGATGTTCTTACCGAACAACCCGCCTTCGGTTGACACCAGATCTTGATACTCGTACTCCACGCGCATCTCGTTGCGCCACTGTACCCACTCGAAGTTATCCCCTGGGCTGCCGTCAAATTGAAATGCGTGCTGCATCTCGTACACGACTTGAATCTCTGAGTCGCCCACTCGGACCACCGCTTGCGCGGGGCTCGTCAGCCATACGAGTCCCGCTGCGACGGCTAACCCGGCCACGAGTCCTCGCAGGCCCGAGCGCCATTTCCTGTTGTGTTTGGTCATAAACCTTCCCTCCTGTAACAAAGAATTATCCTCCCTACCTTAGTTTCACTCTCTGTTTCCCTGGCTGCGGCAGGTCACCCCCTTTCCCCATATCCTTATGCCAGCGTATCGTACAAAAGACAATTTAGTATTCCAGGCTGCTTCTAGCGTTATTCTTCATATTTTGCAACTACCTGGACGGGTATTCCCGATGTTTCTTACCCCTCAGCCCAACCCTCTCCCTCCGGACGTGTGATGCAGATTAGGGAGCACTTTAGAAGGAGGGTGTCGAGGATAGCCTGGGCTTGCCCTGTCCGGGCGCCCGCAGCCCCTGGGGCTGGTTGCCCAGACTGGCCGCCAAGCTCGGCCACTGGCTCCCCCACTTCCTGGGAGAGCGGCCATCTTGGCCGCTTGCGGGCTGGAAGCCCGCACTCCTGGCCCCCTGCACTGCGCAGGGGCGCGAGGGGCCGCCGAGTCATGCACTACACATCACCCGTCCCGAGCGGGAAGGAGAAGGGAGCGCCCCGGTTGTATCGTGTCTGCGGGGTGCTCTTGGGACGACTTATTATCAAACCCTGTTCTTCCCTAACAAACGCTTCCAAAAAATATAGGGGGGGTCTCCGACCTGAATGCAATAAAATCAATAACTTATTGAACCGCAAGGTGCCTTTTTGTGCACAATTGGGCGGCGTATTGAACCGTGAAATGTCTTTTGGGGTGTAATTTGATGGCTTGTACGACCGATAGGGGCGCCGTATACGTTGCCTCTACACCATGATGGTCCCATCACCAGTTCATAATCAGCCATCTGGTAAACAGCGTTCTATTCCTGGGGGCCGCTCGCGTTGCGCTCATCGCGGCTGCGGCTGTCGAGCCGGAATGTATGCGCGCATGGGCCGCTATGCAATACCGGCATTCCCAGGAGTGCCCGCTCGCTGTCGGGACGCCGGTCCTCCCGCCCCCCAAGGGGCGGGCGGCAACGCGGGCTCACGTCAAACGCCAGTATGGCCGCTGGCGCCAGAGCGTCGAGACCAGCAAGGGCCTCCTCACGCGCCCCTTGGGCCGGCACTGTCCGGGCACCCGGACCCCCCACGGCTTGCTGACGCGCAGCGCGGCCAAGCTGGCTGCCGGCAATCTCGGCCTGTGGCTTCATCACCTCTGCGGCCGGCCCGCCTTAGCTCTCACCACCCTCTTCCCTGGCTAACTAATTGACAGCACACGTTCCAGGGGGGAGGGAGTAGAAAATTCCCTCCCCCCTGGAGGCTGAGTACACGCCAGTTTCACCGAGACCGGGAATCCGGAGGGAAGGACGCAGCAAATCCCCTCCCAAGAGGGGATGAGGGGGCTCCTGCCCTTGCTTCCGCAAAACTGTCGGGTAGTGAGCCCTGGCGGGGAGGGCCAGGGAGGGAGGCGCTACGCCGGCAGAGACCGAGAACGATGTGAAATTGAACCACTACGCCCCGGCTTTCTGCTCTTGACAAATGCGCCGGCTTTCTTTAATAGACCGCTGCATGCAAGATATTTTTTCTCGTTACGGCAAATGGCTGCGGCACGGGCTTGTCGCGTGTGGAATTGGATCGATTGTCGTGCTGGGCGGGTGTGAACTCGGCGCCCCACCAATCGATGAAGTCAAGGATGCTGAGCCCAAACCGTCTTTGGTTGACCAGTATAAGCAAGCCAATAAGGATAGCCGAGACCCCGGATTGGCTGCGAACCCGAAAGCCTTGGGTGAGTCCCTGTTGACAAACCCTGAAGGGGCGATGCAAAAGGGCGGCGACGATCTGGAGAAAGAGTAACAAAGCACTCCGCCTTACTCTCCGGACTGTTCCCTACGCAACAACAACTCGCGCGTGGTAATAACAACCACGCGCTTGCCCCCGCCCGGTCCATTCCCACGAACAGGCGACTTTCTTTGAGCGGCTCCGACGACAAGAGAACCGTTACTCCCGTAGCGTGTTGCTCTTGAGACGGTTCAATTACCGGAGGTCCTGGCCAACCGGTACGAATCGGCCGACCCTGATGCAGGACCGCATCCATTTGCTTACACGCATCAGTTCCTCCCCTGTCTTTGGACAAAAAAAGAGGCAGCCTCACGAGGCTGCCTCTTTTGCCTTCAGTAAGGAAGGGATAGCGATCTAGGCAATAATACCTTCTCTGGCGGCACGAACAAAGAACTTCGGATGCCAGAGCACCAATGCCGCAGGCACGAAGGTACAGGCGCCAAGGAAGCTGATGCCCATCCACAAGGCCAGCAGCAGGCCCATTTCCGAGCAGAAACGGATGTTCGAGAACGCCCACAGAACCGTGGCTGTGATCAGGGTTGCCGCGGTAAAGGCCACCGCTTTCCCTGCTGTCGAGAGTCCTAACCGGACCGCGTCGTTGATATCACCGTCATATTCTTCCACTGCTCGACTGACGATATATAAGGCGTAGTCGATACCAAATCCAACCCCGACGGTCACCACCGGCAGCGACTGCAAGTTGATACCGATATTACGGACACCCATATACGCGTTCACAACGCCGTCGGCCAGAAACAGGCCGATCATCATCACGACTGCGGCGACCGGGGAACGGTAGGTAAACATCACGATCAGGAAGATCGTCCCGAAGCCCAGGCCGTGCATATACAGGTTGTTTTTGATAATCTCCTCATTCGCTGCGGCCGTCACCCCGATCAAACCACCGGCCAGACGCCAGTCCGCATTGGGCAGCGGGTTGTCGGCAACGAATTTTCGCGCTTCCTGAATAATCCGGGCGATATTGTCCCCTTGGTGATTGGCGCAGTAGAACGTCACCCGCGAGACCGTATAGCTCGGGTCGAGGAATTTCGACGACTCGCCGGGCGGCGTGCCGGCAAAATAGTAAAAGAAGAGCGAACTCACCCGCCGGGAACTGGCCGGGATGGACCCCCAGCGTGGCTGCATATCATAGAAGGTCATATTAATGGCTTGAATGATGTCAGCCAGTGAGAAGCTATAGCCGATGTCCCTATCCCGTTCCATGTGACGCTGGAATTTTTCAAGCTGCCGCAATAAATCGGGGTTCTTGAGCACTTCTTTGTCTCGTCCCTCAACCACAATGATGAGCGGTTCAATTCCACCGAAATACTTCTGAATCTCGATATGGGCCTGATTATACGGCGACTCCAGATGCAATAGCGGCGTGGCCGCGGTTGGGTCGCCGATGGTGAGGTGCCGAATCTGGGTCAGGGCAACCAGAAAGGACGCGACCCAGAAAATAACAATCATCTTGGCGTTTTTGGGAGTCGTGATCCAGGCTGCGCAGCTGTCAGCAAAACGTTGGAGCCAGCCGTTCTCACGTTGCATGACCTTTTCCGGTTCGGGCGCTCTGAGGTAATAGTACACAACCGGATTCATGAGCAGTTCGCTGACCGCAACCGAGGCGACCCAGATCGAAGCCGAGATGGCGATCTTTTGCAGGATGACCACCGGCACAACCACGATGACGAGCATGCCCAACGAGTCGGTAATAATCCCGCTCAGGGTTGGCACGAATAATTCGGCAAACGCGGCGACAATCGCCTTCTCTTTATTCCACTGCCACTTGCGGTATTCCTCGTAATAGCGCTCGTGCATCTGCACCGAGTGGCTTATGGCCCGGGCCGTGACAAAGAAGGGAATCACCAGGGCAAGCGGGTCCATGGAGAAACCCATCATGGCCTGAATACCCAGACCCCAAAAGGCCGACACAATGCCGGTGATGGTCGGGCGCAGTGCTCCGCGCCAATCGTGGAAGTAGAGGTAGAGCAATATCCAGCACACCACCGTCGCGGCCAGGAAGATGTAAAACACCTCGTTCGCGTAGTAGTATATCCAGCCGTAGAGCTGGGGCTCGCCAGCCACCCAGATCGTCTCCTCAGCGGTCTCAAAGGGCTCTTTGACGGTCCGGCGGATCTCTTCAAAGACGGTCTTATAGTCGAGCTTGCCCTCAATGAAATTGGCTTTCAGCAGGAGGGCCTGACCGTTCAGGGCGACCAACTGGCCGTAGATGGTTTCGGTATTATAACAAATTTCCTGGATTTCGGCGACCTCCCGGTCTGACTTGGGTGGACGACGCATGACCGGGGGAGTGGCAATCGTCCCGCCCGACACCGTGAGATAGCGTGTCGTGCGATGACCGATCGACTCAATCTGGTCGTGGTTCACCCCGGTGACGCGGTCCATGGCCTGCGTCATCTCGTAGATTTTTCGGAGCATAGGTACCGAGAAGACGTCGCCCTTATCCACTTTCAGCATAACGTTGACATTATTCGCCCCACCGAATTGATCGGCAAAGCGGAAATGCACACGGACGAAGGGATGACGATACGGAAGCAGGTCGTTAAAGCTGGTGGACATTTCAATCGATAACGCCTGCCAGGCCATGAATCCGGTGACAAGTAATACCCCGAGCGTGATCAGAAAGCGATTACGGATCAGGCCTTCTCCCAAACGATAGAGGGCGGCGCGCTCCCTGGAATGCGCTTCGAGCTCTTCAATAGTCGGCATCTTTCTCTCAGCCACGGTTTTCTCCTTTTTTCTAATCGTTCACTCTACGTGATACTGATGTGAGCAGGCGCCCGGACGCCTGACTAGTGCGCGGCAGCTTCCTCCTCGACCATTTCCTGCTCAACCATCTCCCAACTCTTGCCGCCATCGCTGGTGATCATGATGGTGCCTTTCCCGCCTACCAGAACACCCTTGCCGTTCTCTCCAAAGGCAACCGAATTGATCCAGGTATATACGCCATCCGGCATCTCGGTCGGGCTCCAGTTGGTTCCGCCGTCGGTGGTATCAAGCACGACCGCATTCATGCCCGCGAGGATGAGACGACCATTCTCACCCGGCGTAGCAACATCGTAGAGATGCAGCGCCGGAATATCCGCATTGCTGCCCTCACGCGCTACCCAGGTCCAGGTCTGACCGCCGTCACTGGTTTTTGTAATAGCCCCACCAGCGCCGACCATCACCCCATTATTGGGGTCGCTGAAGTGCACCTTAAAGAACGCGCCCATCACCATGACGTCCCGCACACCCCCCTGCTCAACGAGTTCATCGAGCAGACTGTCGTGCTGTGCCCCCCAGGTTTTGCCGCCGTCTGTTGTGTAACGGACATTGCCGTATTCACCTACTATCCAGCCGGTGTTTTTGTCCAGAAACTGTACGCTGTAATAGATGATGTCAGGCACGGCCAGACTGGTGAACTCGGACAAGCCGATCTGAGACACGTCCATGCGCTCGACATTCCAGGTCTCCCCGCCGTTGTCGGTCCACATCCAGGTTGATTCATCACCACACACCCAGCCGTGCAGTTGGTCAACGAAGGAGACCGCCATCAGGGTCTTGTCCGTGTCGGCGGTTTGCGCTGTCCAGGTTTTGCCGCCGTCCCGGGAGTGGATGACAGCCCCATTATGGCCGACTGCCCAGCCATGCTCGCCGGCGAAGCTGACGTTGTTGAGCGTCCAGGGCACGCCACTGTCAACGTCTGCCCAGGTGTGGCCGGCATCCTCGCTCCGCAATATGCGACCGGCATAGCCCACGGCCACAAAGGTGTCGCCCGTGACGTGGGCGGCGCCAAAAAATTTGTCGGTCCGTGCCAGCAGCGATGTGCTCCATGCGGTTGGCTGTTCTCCGTGGCATCCCGCCAGACCGAGTAGGGCTGCGGCGGTAAACAGCGAGGCGAAAAGGCTGGTGCATCTGTGGGCCAAGCCGGCCCTCTCAGTATTCATAATGTGGTGACCTCCCTTTTGGTATGGACGACTTGCACTAGGCTTCCCCAACAAGATTTCGTGCCTTCCGTCCTTTGCATTTTTTTCCGGCAAAAGTCAAGAGACGATGGGGGATGAAACCTTGACCTTGCCGCAGCTTCCCTCCTCAAAATGAATGTTCCTCTTATCAAAATAAAAATCCCCCGTACAGGGTTGTACGGGGGATTTTCTTCATCACAGCAGGGCAGGGGACTGTGACGTTTAGCGGGCGCTCTGGATCAGGAAATTCACGGTGAACGCCTCAGGCGTGTTCCACTCCTTGGCGGTATTGAAGTACCAGTCGTACTTCGGCACGTAGTACTCGTCATACCCCGGAGGGCAGTCCCACTTGGAGCTGTGGGTGATCTGCATATCGACCACCTGACCGTTGTGGGTAAAGACCTGCTCCTCGTCGTAGTCCGCGGCAATATACTTGTCTGAGGGCTTCGTCGAGATGTTCATGAGCTGAGTCCAGGTTTTCCAGATCTCACCACCCTGGTCATACGTCTCTGACCAGGAGGTGTTGAAATACTCCTTGTCGAGATAGATAACCCGCTTGGAGTAGGCATACTGGTTATACCCGGTCGGGATGCCTTCGACGACCCATACCGGCCGGCGTTCCCACTGCACTGTGTCCGACCAGAGAAAGGCGGCCGATCCGCTCCGGCCGTCCGGTGCAGCAGCCCAGACCTCTCGATCCTGATAATGGCCTGAGTGGGCGGCCATGAGGGTCTCTTTCTCGGCCAAGACGCGCCAGGTCCAGTATCCGGGCTTGGCGTTGAAGCCCCAGATCGAGTCGATATCGATGTCCGTGCCCCAGAAGGCGTCCGAGCGGTTCGCCACGCTGATACGCCGCACGCGGCGCAGCTCGGGCAGATACATATACGAGTCATCCGGATTTTCGAGCGGGGTATACCGGAAGTTCAGCACGCCAGCACCCTTCAGATCGTTCGGGGCGTATAGCGGCCCCCATTGCTCGGTATAGGTAATCTGTGGGTTAAACGGCGCGACCGGCTTCGGGTCCATGTGCAGCCGGCCTTCCCACTTCATACGCCGCCAGAAGTGCGAGGCATAAAAGCGCTCCATCTCGCCCTTGTAGTTCACCAGCTCGAGAATCCAGGGGCAGCCCACGTTGTCCGTAAAATCGGGAAAGTACTCGTGGTTCCACATGGCCTTGGCGCCGGCGAGGGGATCGTTGACGTCGATGTTGGGAAACGGGCACCCGGCGACGTAGTTGGTCAACGTCCGACCATCTTCCGACAAATTCACTTGACCGGCAAATTTCTCTGTGGCCTCTGCGTACGCTTTGGGCCATTTGTACTCGCGGTACTCGACGACCTTCATATTCATGCCCTGGTTGATCATCCAGTTCGCGGTTGGATTGAGGACATCAGCCGCCTCGGCCATATTGCTCTGATTGACAACGTCCCCCGGTTGAGGGAATTGAGCAGAGGCTGGGACGACCCAACTCCCCACTGCCGCGCATACAAGCGCAGCGGAAAAATATGCTTTCAGCTTCATCATACAAGTCTCCTTTCGAAAACCTCTGCCCTGGGTGAAATTTCCTCCCACTGTCATATGGAGCGTGGGGATAAGGATCAATAGCTCAGCGGCAGGTTTTTTTCTACTACCGCAGAAGGGGAGGGGTCCCAAGGGCTTTTGCCATACTCTGATGACACCGTGTTTTTGTCGTCCTGAAGGGGTATCTTTAGGACGAAGGGTCAATGCTGAACCCCTCACGGGGGGGGGTGAGCGGCCGTCCGGTCGGTGTGTCCGGAGCCAGGCCAGCTTCACGCAGCAGCCGCGCAAGAGCGGCAAGCACATCCGAAACCGAGCGCTGCGCCTCTAGCAATTCATCGTTTGCCCGTGAGAGCTGAATATAGTCCTGTCGTTCAACGGCATCGACGACCGACACCAGAGCAAACTCATGGGCGCGCCAGGATTCGATATAGCCCTGATGTATCTGCATCAGGGCCGGGGACCGTGGTTCATAGCGCTCCAATTCGACAACATACTCCTGGGCGATCCCGATCGCCGGGCGCATGGTTTCCAGCACAAAGTCGTCATGAACGAACTGGTCTTCCCGGGCGCTGGCGATCGCGTTGTTGATTTTTGCCTCGGTCGCCGCCCATAAACGTGCCTGGTCCATATACGTCGTCAGGTCGTCCTGGATACTTGTTTCTTCAAACTGGCAGCCGGGCAGCACGGCGAGCCAGATAGACAAGAGCGATAATGTGAGCAGCCTTGAACAAAACCGCTGGGAGTGCTTGTTCATCTGACTTTTCTTGCTCGAGTGTCGGCTTAAGACTGGTCGCCGGTTAGGAACTCTCTTCCGTATCACGCCGTGTCGCCTGAAAGATAAGGTCTTCGTAATATTTCACATTATAGCCCAATAGGAGCACTTCGGGGGAGCCGTCTTTACGGGCATAGACGGCTGTTTTCGTCGGATTATAGCCGCCAATGAAAACGGTTTCTTTGCCTTGCTCTCCATCGCCTTCAACGATAACGGTTGAGGCAGGGGGAGCCAGACCGTACGATGCCAAGTCCTCCGGGGCCTCATGGACGATGGGGACCTTTCTATCCGGGGTGAGGTTTTCAAGAAAACTGATCACAAGCGCAGAGGTGACCGGTGCACCTGACGGCTCAAGGGTCCGCCACTCCGCCTGAATCTCACCCGGCTGAGCCTCGTTGCGCTGCGAGACAAAGGTATGCTTCTGGCGATGGATGGAGAGCTTATGAATCGTGCCACGTTTGAGGGTGAGAAAAGTCCCCTCCAGGACTGGGCGCGGTTCAAAGATAGGTGCCTCCGGGCCGCCCGGACGCCACTCAAAAAGAAGGTAATACCCCCCGAGGACAATAGCAAAAAGATAGTATAGGCCGACCCGCTGCCACGTCATCCGCGATACCTCCGCCACGTAAAGACACCCACCCCGATTAACAAGAAAGAGCCCGGTATAATGACGGTGCTTGTGACAAGAACGGTCTGAATTTGATCCGAGGAGAGAAAGAGTTGATTGACACCCGAGTGCTGGGTCTCCGGCCTGGCCGCCATCTGACTCTGGTCCTCGGCGAGCCAATTGATGGCATTGATGAAGAGGTCTTTATTGCCGCCCTGTTCGACTAAATTATTATTGACGAAATCCGCATCGCCAAACACCACAATACGTCCGAGCGTATCTCCAGTCCGAATAGCCATCTCACCGGCAATGGGAATTGGGCCACGAAAATCCCGTCCCTCCTCAAATTTTGTAATCCCGGTGCGTGGGATGTTTTCCTGGGCACTGGCCCAGCCCTGGGGCGAGGTAGCCAGAATGGCTGTGGCAATCAAGCCCTTTTCCTCATCTGGCTCCATGTACACCACGCGGGCGAGTGAAAAAATAGGCGGTGCATTAACCGAGCGGATCATCGGGTGCGGTTTCTTGGTGGCTGAAGCCCGGAAGGTCAACATCTCGCCGGCAAACAGACGCTTAGTGGGATCGACCGCAATAAGGGGCGGCAGGCTAATGCCGTATCTCTCAAGAAAGGTAACAAATGAGGGCGAGCTGTCCGGATCCAGCAATACGAACAGGGCGCCACCACGCCGCACATAGGCGTCCAGCGCTTCCAGCTCAAACGGGAGAAAATCAGATGTTGGGCCGAAGATGACAACCGCGGTCGCATCCTCCGGGACCGCGCCGCTCTCGCCGAGCGAGAGGGTTTTTTCATCATAAAACTCATCAACCAGGGCTCCCCGGAGTTTGCTATAGCCCCGAGTCGGAGACGTATCGGGCAGGGCGGCCTCCCCATGCCCGGTAAGAAAATAGATGACCTTGTCGCCCTGCGCGCGCGTAACCTGCAGCAGGGTGGCAACGGCCGCGGATTCGCCCCTGCCCAGCAGCGTTCCTCTGCGTATCCCGCCCGACTCAAACACCATGGTTCCGTATTGGGTAGCCTGGTATTCTCGGGCCAGGGCAGGATTCCGATTGATGTCAATAATACTGTAGTTGAAGTGCGGCGAGAGGTTGGCCATGCGGCTGAGCATGTCCTTGATAAAGAAATTTTCCGGACGGTCACTGTGCACAAAGGCCATGACCTGGACATCGCGTTTCAGGCCGGATACGACCTGTTGCGCCCGCGGCGAGAGCGTAAACTTTTTCTGTGGAGTCAGGTCAAGCCGCTGATTGTGTCCAGCTAGGATAGATTGGACAGCAACAATCAGAGCAAAGAACCCCAGAGTTCCAATAACGAGTTTAATCGTGTTGCGAATGTTGGCATTCATCGGCGTCCCCTCCACTGCCGCGCTTCCAGGGAGCGAAGGGTCAGAAAGCTGAAAAAGATAATAAAGAGCAAAAAGAAGGTGATTTCTTTTGCATCGATGAACCCAAGGGCAAAGCTCTGGAAATGGGTGACCATGGAGACGGAGGCAATCGTGCTGATGAGCCCGAATTGCGTCGCCCCGTCATTCCAGCTCAGAATCCAAAAAAAGAGCAGCGCCCCGAGCGAGCCCAAACCGGCAACGACGATGTTATCCGTGAGCGACGAAATAAACAGGCCACAGGCAATAAACGCCAGGGAGAGCATCACCAGCCCAACATATCCGGGCACGACCAGCGTCCAATTGAACGGTTGCAGGGAAAACATCAACACGGGATAGATCAGGGTAAACGACAGCATAAACAGCGTGGCAATAGCACACGCGACAAATTTGCCCCAAAAGAGATCGGCGTCACGCATCGGGTAGGTCAGCAGGAGTTCGATCGTACCGAGCCGCTTTTCTTCGGCAAAGAGACGCATGGTCAGGAAGGGGACAGTGAGCATGATGACCAGACGCAGGTCGGTGAACATGAGCTGCCAAAAGTTTTCCATGATATTCAGCCCAAAGCCAAACTGGACATAGAAAACCAGATCGGAGTAAAAATAATAGCCACTCAGCAACAGGAAGACCGCCGAGATCAGATAAATAAACGGCGACAGAAAATACGAGCGTAATTCCTTATTCAGGACGGCCCAAAAATTCGCAAACATCATCCTACCTTCTATAAAGATGCCTTATCCACTCTCCGTCCGATGACACTGATCGCCTGACCTCGATGCTGAGATGTGACGGGCTCTGTGACTCTTCACGCCGCCTCCTTTTGCTCTTCTCTTCTGGTCAAACGGACAAAGAGGGCTTCAAGGTCAAGGGTGACCGGTCTGAGCTCATGCAGAGCCCAGCCGTTATTGATGACTGTCTGGGCAATCTCTCGGGCGATATCTTGATTGGAGGACTGAACCGTAAAAACAGCATCCTCCGGTCCGCCACCGTCTTTCTTGTTTTGCTCGGTGACTTGGACGACCGCCTTGATCGCCCGGAGTGCCTGCAGAATGCCTTGGCGCGGCCCGCCCACTCGGACCCGCACGCTTGCCGTGCCCTGGATCCGCTCGCTCAGGCGTTCCGTGGTGTCTTCGGCAATGATGCGACCCTTATCGATAATGATCACCCGCTCGCAGGTCAATTCCACCTCGTGCAGAATATGACTTGACAGCAGGATGGTTGCTTTCCTGCCCAGTCCCTTGATGAGCTCACGGATGTCGATCACTTGATTCGGATCAAGGCCAACCGTGGGCTCGTCCAGGATGAGAACCTCAGGCTCACTCAGGAGAGCTTGGGCTAATCCTACCCGCTGGCGGTAGCCCTTCGACAGCGTTCCCATTTGACGATGAGCCATGTCCTCAAGCGCGCACTCGCTGAGGACGCGTTCGACATTGGTGCGCTGCTGTGACACGCCATTAATCTTGACCCGAGCACAGAAATTCAGAAACGCTCGGACCGACATGTCCGGGTAGAGGACGACGTTTTCCGGCAGATAGCCCAGACGGCTGCGGACTGCAAGCGAAGACGTTGACACGTCAAGCCCGGCCACGTGGACTGTCCCTTCAGTTGCCGAAAAAAATCCGGTCAGGATACGCATGAGCGTCGTTTTGCCCGAACCGTTTGGCCCGAGCAGGCCGACAATTTCCCCGCTCTTGACATCAAAGGAAACTCGGTCAAGGGCGCAAACTTGCCCATAATATTTGGTAACGTTCTGAACTCCGATCATAAAAACCCTACAAAAATCTTGCTGGCTGGACTATGATGCCGAGGGCGTGGCCATTGCTGCCGGCGCGGCTTTCAATTCATCAATTTCGGCCTCGAGTTCCCGCTGGAGCCGTTTCAGCTTATTCACCTCGACCTCAAGCGTGTTGCGTGTTTTCGCCGCGCGGTCCCTATCGTGGGTGAGCTCTTTGTTGGTACCCTCAAGCTCTGCGACCTGTGTCCTGAGGCTGTTCACCTCGCCTGGGAGTATGCCTGTCAGATACGATGTGGTCAGTCCGAGGCGCTCAAAGGCGAGGCCAGTAAGTATTAACCCAATCCACAGCACCCCAACGCTAATGTAATGCCAAGCCGCTTTTGAAAGATTACTGTCTCCGCCCGTCTGCTCTGTATCACTGGCCATAATTCCCCCTCCGCAAAATGAAAGTGCGGACACCCTAGCAAAAAAGAAAATAGAGAAAAAGTCGCCGGCTAGTCTGTTATGAGCGAGAGGGGTAACGGACATGTTACCCCTCTCTGCTGGTTTGTAGGGTTAACGGGCGCTTTGGATGAGGAAGTTCACCGAGAACGCTTTGGAGGTATTAAATTCAATTGCCTCGTTGAAATACCACTCGTTGATCCAGTCTTCCTGCTTCTCATAGCCGGACGGCGCATCCCACTTGCTGAAGTGGGCAAGCTGGAGGTCCATCTGCATCCCATGAGGAGTAAAGGCCCAGTCATCCGTGTAATTGTATTTGGCACCACGGATAGGTTTTACCGGATATCCTTCGTACGGCAGGGGGCCGTACTCAAACATGTTAAACCAGAGTTTCCACAGCTCACCACCGTTGTCGTACATTTCCGAGAAGTTCTGAGCCCAGAAGTCTTTGTCGACATACATGATACGCTTGGAATAGGCATACTGGCTGTAGGCAACCGGGAGCCCTTCAACAACATAAACGTTGCGCTTTTCCCAGTTGATATTGCACGGCATACCCGCGAGCACGCCGCTCCTGCCGTCCGGCTGTGCACACCAGACATCTCTGGTGCCGTATTTTCCCATATGGACCGGAGCCAGGATCTGCTTTTCGGCCAAGAGGCGCCACTTCCAGTAGGCGTGCTTGGAATTCATACCCCACAGGGAGTCGAGATCCATGTCAGTGCCCCAGAAGGCATCCGAACGGTTCGCCACGCTGATACGCCGCACACGACGCAGCTCAGGCAGATACATATAGGAGTCATCCGGAATGTTCGTCGGCAGATAGCGTGTATTGAGCACACCTGCGCCTTTCAGGTCGTTTGGAATAAAGAGCGGACCAAACTGCTCCGTATACCGCATTGGCGGATTGTTGGGGACAATCGGTTTGGGATCGGTGTACAGACGACCGGTCCACATCATCCGACGCCAGAACTGGGAGCCGTACATCCGTTCCATCTCGCCCCGGTTATTGACGAGTTCCATGATCCATTCGGTTCCCACGTTGTCCACATAAGAAGGCTTCTGCTCCTGGTTCCACATGATCTTCGCCCCAGCCAGGGAGTCGTTGGGATCAATGTTTGGGAACGGGAGACCCGCTACGTAGTTAATCATTTCCCGGCCGTCGGCCGAGATTTGGACTTGGCCTGAGTATTTCTCGGTCGCTTCGGCATAGAGTTTAGGCAGATTGACTTTCTTATACTCAGTGACCTGAATGGGCATGCCGTTTTCGACAAACCACTGTATGCCTGGGATAAGGAGTTCTCCTGCCTCAGCCATGTTCTCTTTGGTGATGGTGTCCCCTGGGTTGACATCGGCAGCCACCCAGCTCGGGGCTGACAGACTCATCGCACCTACGAGCGTGAGTGCGCAAGCAATTCTGGTCCACCAATAGGTTCTCATAAAATCCTCTCCTTTTTATAATATTCCTGCGAGATATATACGAGCGGCGGTTTGGTCAGCACGGAGGGGCACGGCTCATGATTATATCCTTTCTATAAAGGCTTTATCTTTATTAGAGGGCATATTTGTCAATAGTTTCAGAAGAGGCTTTTTCCCCCTCCTCTGGGAGGGGCGGCAGGGCCAGGGAAATATTCTCCTTCGGTTCTTCTCCTCAAGTGTTCCAAGGACAAAACGGTTAATCTGCGGCTCCGGCGGCTTGTGCCGTGACAAAGCGCGGTTTGAAGAGCGCAACCAGAACGGGTAAAAGCGTCATGGTCGCCAAGAAACTCACCCCCATCCAGAGGGCGAGCAGCAGTCCCATCTCTGCACTAAAACGGAGGCTGGACATGGTCCAGAACAGCGTACCGAGGATCATGGTCAGGGCGGTAAAGGTCACCGCTTTCCCGGACGTTGCGAGTGCCGTCCTCACCGCGTCATCCAGCCCCATGCCCAGCCGGTGTTCTTCGATAATACGACTTACAACATACAGGGCATAGTCAATGCCAAATCCGACGCCAACAGTCACCACCGGCAGAGTATGGATATTAATGCCAATATCACGGGCACCCATATACGCGTTAATAACGGCATTTGCGACGAGTAGAGGGATAATCATATACACCCCGGCCATGACCGAGCGGTAGGTAATAACGAGGACGAGGAAGATCGTGCCAAAACCAAGGACGTTGACCAGAATATCATTCCGAAACAGCTCCTCGTTGGCAGCGGCCAATACGCCAATCGGGCCGCCGGCGAGCCGGAACTGCGCGACGTCACTGGGATGGGCATCGATATAGTCGCGAGCCCGCTGAATAACCCGCCGAATGGTTTCTCCCTGATGGTCGGTCAGAAAGAAACGGACGGGGGCAGAGCGATACTGGTGATCAATGACTTGCGCGCTTTCCTGAAATGAGGTGCCGAAGAAATAGGAGGCGAGCAGGAGCCGGACTTCACTCGTGCGTCGGGGAAGGACCTCCCATTTAGGCTCTTGTTCATGAATGGCTCCATTTACGACCGACAAAATATCCACAAATGAGAAGCTCAACCCTACCGCCGGGTCGCGTTCGAGCGCGCGCTGAAACTGTTCGATCCAGGGCAAGACCTCAGGAGTCGCTAATGAGGGCTGCTCGCTTTGCTGACGAAATCGGTCGAGCGCACTCTGGTTTTTGCTCGCGTCTTCGGCCTCTTCTTTTTTCTCCGGCTCCTTACGCTCAACCACAACCATGAGCTGCTCGACCCCACCAAAGGTGTCTTGAATACGCGCATGGGCGGTATTATGCGGAGAGTCGCGGTACAGGAGTGGGGTGGCCGCGGTCGGGTCGCCAATCACCAGATTTTGCCAGAAGTAGACGCTGACGATCAAAACAAGGGCCCAACTGGCAAGCGTCAGCCCTTTGCCTGCGGAAGAGACGAGAAAATTTGCCGCAGCCGAGACAATCCGCTTGAAGAGGCCGTTCTCGCGCCGTTCAACGACCCGGATGTCGGGTTCACGCAGGTAGTGGTAGACAATCGGATTCAGCAAGAGTTCGCTCACGGTAATGGCGAGAATCCACACCGCCGCACTAATGGCGAGTTTCTGCAAGAGCACAATGGGCACGAACAGGATTACCAGCAAACCCAGGGCATCGGTCAGGATACCCGACAGGGTCGGCACGAACAGTTCGGCGAACGAGGCAATAATGGCCGGCTCTTTTTGCCCATTCGCCTTGCGATACTCCTCATAATAGCGTTCATGCATCTGGACGGAGTGGCTGACCGCCCGGGCGGTGATAAAGAAGGGAATGACGAGGGTGAGGGGGTCGAGGCTGAAGCCGATCATCTTGATAAATCCCAGCCCCCAAATGGCCGAGATGACACCGGTCAAAGTAGGCCGCAGCGCCCCTCGGACATCGTGAAAATACCAGTACAGCAGCAACCACAGCAGCACCGTCGTTGCCAGAAAAATGACGTAGACCTGCTTGGCGTAGAAATACACCCAGCCGTACAGAGCCGGTTGACCGGCCAGATAGATCCGCGTGTTGTCGTCCTCATACGGTTCAACCACAGAGCGCCGGACTTCCTCAAACAATCGTCGATAATCGAGCCGCTGCTCGATAAAAGTGGCATTCAGCAGGGCGGCTTTCTCGTCCAGCGAAACCAGCACGCCGTATAAATTCCGCGAGGAATGTACGATGCGGCGTATGCGTTCGACTTCTGCCTCGGTCTCGGGTGCCCGTTCCATGACCGGTTCGACTTCCTGCATCCCGCCACTTTTCATGATCACGCGGCGGTTGGTCCGGTGGGCGATGGAGTTGACCAATTCATTATTCACGCCATACACCCGCTCCAGGGCCTGGGTCATATTGAAAATTTTGGTTAACGTGGCCTGATTGAAGATGGTGCCTTCTTCGACCTCCAACATCAGCATGACGGTGTTGGCTCCGCCAAAGGTCGGCGCGTAGGTCTTATGGACCTGAATGAAAGGGTGGTTCTCCGGCAGTTGTTCATCGAACCGCGTGACGAGGTCAAGCTGAGCGGCAAATGAGGCAAAGACCAGGGTAGCGAGGGTCACGAGCAGTAAAACAAGCTTGCGCCGCGCAATAATCTGTTCCCCCAGTGTATATAGATAGCTGCGCTCTGCAGTGCTCATGTCGCTCCCTTTTGGCGTTACACTGTCGTCCTAACGGATGCCGGAGTTTCGCTTTGGACTCACTGGTCCACCTGTTTCCGCTCAAGTAGCTCGTCAATAATCGTTTCGATGTTCTGAGGAGAAAGGTCCTGCACCCGGATCCACCCATCGATGATGAGGGTCGGGACACTCTCAATATGATAGCTATTCCCCAGGGCAACGGTGGCTTCAAGCTCGGCCTTCCCCCCGTCTGCATCGAGTTGGCTCAGGAGCGATTCAGGATCGAGGCCGATGCGATGGGCAACCAGGGCGATGCCGTCTCGGCTGCCCGTATCAATATCTTCCTCAAAGCGCGCCTGAAATAATGCACGCTGCATTTCTTCACTCAGCCCTAATTCGTGAGAGATGGCATAGGCGCGGGCTGGAATTTGAGAGGATGCGTGGACAAGCGGGACCGCGCGAAAGTGGATGTCGAGCTGATTCGGATATTTCTGCTTGAGAGCAGGGATGAGGTTGGAGAAGACATCATAGCAATGTAGGCACAGAAAGTCCTCAAAGACAGTGAGCACGATCTTTTTTGAGACCGTTCCCTCTGGGGCCCGGCGTACGAAAGAGAACGCACCCGATAAGGAGAGATACTGATCCATCAGATCAGTCTTTGGCCGGCCCTGTGGTGGGAGCGCAAGGCAAACGAGGAGGAAACTCAGAAGAAAAGAGAAGATTCGTAAGGCCATGTGGCCGGATCATAGGAAGCAAACGGGCACTTTGCAAGTATAAAATACCCGCAGGCGGCGCTCAATAAGAGCCCGCAGTGAAGGGACGATCTGGAGAGGGGCGATTCTTGAATCGCCCGGTAGCCTTAGGCAACCAACTGCCGTAACACGTAGGGCAAAATACCCCCATGCCGGTAGTATTCGACCTCAATAGGGGTATCGATGCGAACGGTAACCTGGACAGCTGTTGACTGTCCATTGGCGCGGTGGACGACCAGGGTCGCGTCCTGGAGAGGTTTGAGGTCGGAGTTGAGTCCAATGAGATCAAAGGTCTCCGTCCCGTCAAGGCGTAGTGTCTGCACGCTGGTACCCTCTTTGAACTGACAGGGTATCACACCCATAAAGACCAAATTGCTGCGGTGAATCCGCTCAAAGCTTTGGGCGACGACCGCTTTCACCCCAAGCAGTCGCGTCCCTTTGGCGGCCCAGTCACGCGAACTTCCCGTGCCGTACTCCTGCCCGGCCAGCACGACCAGAGGGGTGCCCGCGGCCTGATATTTCATGGCCGCATCGTAGATCGCCATCTGCTCGCCACCATTCCCGTGAGCCGCATGATACTGCGTGACCCCGCCCTCAACTCCGGGTACCATCAAGTTCTTAATCCGCACGTTCGCAAACGTGCCGCGGGTCATGATGCGATCGTTGCCGCGCCGTGAGCCATAACTATTGAAGTCTTTGACTTCAACTCCCTGCTCCTGGAGATATTGTCCGGCTGGCGCATCCGGCTTAATGGCTCCTGCGGGACTGATGTGGTCGGTAGTGACGGAATCGCCCAGCACGGCCAGCGGACGGGCGCCGGTAATGTCTTGAATCGTCCCGGCCTGGAGGCCGAACGCATCAAAGAAGGGCGGTTCCTGAATATAAGTCGATTCAGCATTCCACTCGTATACCGCGCCGGTTGAGCTTGAAATGTCATTCCAGAGCGGATTTTGCTCCTCAAAATCGGCATACAACCTGCGATAGGTATCCGAGTCCATGGCGGACGCCATGAGGTCTTGAATTTCACTCGTGTTCGGCCACAGGTCACGCAAGTAGACGTCGTTTCCGTCTTTGTCCTGGCCCACCGGCTCCTCGGACAGATCAATATCAACGCGGCCTGCCAGGGCAAACACTACGACCAGCGGCGGGCTCATCAGAAAATTGGCCCGAATATTTTGATGGACGCGCGCCTCGAAGTTGCGATTGCCGCTCAATACGCTGGCGGCCACCAGATTATGCTGTATCACCGTCTGTTCGATGTCCGGATCGAGGGGGCCGGAGTTCCCGATACAGGTGGTACAGCCATAACCCACGGTCTGAAAGCCGACTTGGTTGAGATGCTGTTGTAAGCCGGTTTTCTCCAGATATTCCGTTACGACCCGCGAGCCCGGACCCAGAGACGTTTTGACCGTCGGTTTGATCGTCATGCCGCGCTCGACCGCTTTCCTGGCTACGAGACCGGCTGCCAACATGACACTCGGGTTTGAGGTGTTTGTACACGAGGTAATGGCGGCAATGAGCACATCGCCATGCCCGATAGCGCCAAAATTCGAAGGTTTGTCTTTCGCTACGGCATGACGCTGGTCGAGCATCGATCGGTCGGCCTGGAACCCTCCCTCGTCGAGCGAGGTTGTGAGGAGTTGCTGAAACGTCTCCTTCATATCAGGAAGGTCGATCCGGTCCTGCGGGCGGCGTGGACCGGCCAGACCTGGCTGCACATCGGCCAAATCGAGTTCGAGCACCTGGCTGTAGTCAACCTCGCCCTGACGCGGAATGCCAAACATCTGCTGGGCCTGGAAATAGCTGCGGAACGCATCAACCTGTTCCGCGCTTCGACCCGTCGCCGTCAGGTAGGTACAGGTTTCCTCATCAATGGGGAAAAACCCCATGGTCGCGCCGTACTCCGGCGCCATATTGGCAATTGTCGCGCGATCGGTCAGGGCCAGGGAGGCCGCCCCTTCGCCAAAATACTCTACGAACTTCCCGACGACCTTGGCCGCGCGGAGCATCTCCGTACAGTGCAGCACCAAGTCGGTCGCGGTGACCCCCTCACGCAGGCGACCGGTCAGATGCACCCCGACGACGTCCGGGGTGAGAAAGTAGACCGGCTGCCCTAACATGCCGGCCTCTGCCTCAATCCCGCCCACACCCCAGGCGACAACTCCAAGGCCGTTAATCATGGTGGTATGCGAGTCTGTTCCGACAAGAGTATCCGGATAATAGACGCCATCTCTCTCAAGGACGCCTTTGGCCAGGTATTCCAGATTGACCTGGTGGACAATGCCGATACCCGGCGGCACGACCTGAAAACTGTCGAACGCCTGCATGCCCCATTTCAGGAACTGATACCGGGGCTGATTGCGCTCGAATTCGATCTCCATATTCCGCTGTAAGGCATTCCCCACCCCTGAGTGATCGACCTGAATAGAGTGGTCGACTACCAGGTCCACGGGCACCAGCGGTTCGATCAGTTTGGGATCTTTGCCCAGCCTGGCCACGGCTGAGCGCATGGCGGCCAAGTCGACCAGCAGGGGAACGCCGGTAAAGTCCTGCAGGATAATCCGCGCCACCACAAAGGGAATTTCCGCCGTGCGGGTCTCTGTTGGTCCCCAATTGGCAAGTGTCCGGATGTCCGCTTCGGTAATTTTCTGGGCGTCATAGTTGCGTAAGACCGACTCAAGCACGATACGGATACTGATCGGAAGCCGAGAAATTGGTCCCACGCCCGCTTTCTCAAGTTGGGGTAGGGCGTAAAACTGGCCGGTTTTTCCGGCCTCGGTGGTAAAAGTTTGCAAGGAATGAAAAAGGTTGTGTGCCATACAAAAATCCCTCCACGTCTTTGTCGCTTATTGCAAAATGGTAACGCCGTGCTTGGCTAAGCGGATATATTCTCTCGCCAATCAAGGCAAGGGAGCGGCGCAGGACAGGAACTCTGAATCGGAGGGTTTTTTGGCATCTTGTGCGGTGGCCGGCTCAGCGAGTATATACCTGGGGTAGGAAAGGATAGCCCATGCAATGGATCTGGAACCCGAGACCGAGGAGGCTTGTCAGCAGGGCAGGGGCTGGAACTGGTATCTTTCTCGTCCTGCTGCTGACTTCTCTCTTCGCTGAGGAGGCTCGCTCCCAGCAACAGAATCTGCGAGCCGGACCCCATGCCTGGACGGGCGACCTGACGCCCATCACTGCCCAAGACTGGAGCCCGGACCGGGCCGCCCATCTCTTGGAGCGGGCCGGTTTTGGCGGCCCACCCCAAGAAGTTGACCAACTGGCGGCGATGACGCCAGCCGCCGCGGTTCGGCATCTGGTGCACTACCAAGACATCGATAACAGCCATGTCCCGCCGTTCGACGAATCCGGAGTGTTCGATGCAACGCTGGACCCGTTTCCCAAAAGTCGGGCCGATGCCGTGCGTATTGCCCGGGTCAACGGCGAGTCCATGGGGGTCAAGGTCAAACCCGGCGGGAGTCGTCCCCTCCAGCCGGTTGTCGATCGTTTTTTCTATTGGCTGCGGGCCGACGCACTGGAAATGCGGCGCGCCGGACAGTGGTGGGCCCAGCGTATGCTGGTGACAAAGCGCCCGCTCCAGGAAAAGCTCGCCCTGTTCTGGCACGGCCATTTTGCGACCTCGGATACCAAGGTGCGGGACTACCGTAAGCTCCTCAAACAGCTCGAATTATTCTGGCAACAGGGGAATGGGAATTTTCGTGATCTTCTCATCGGCGTCGCCCAGGACCCGGCCATGCTGGTCTATCTTGATGCCGGAGAGAATATCAAAGGCCACCCCAACGAGAACTTTGGTAGAGAAATCCTGGAACTCTTTACCCTGGGTGTGGGCAATTATACCGAGACTGACATTCGCGAGGCCTCCCGGGCGTTTACCGGCTGGACCCATGTCGGACTGGACTTTGTCGTCAAGCCCGAGCTGCACGACGAAGGGCAGAAGACCTTCCTCGGACGCACCGGGAATTACGACGGCATCGATATTATCGATATTGTTCTGGAACAGGATGTGACCGCCCGCTTTATTGCGGCCAAGTTGTATCGTTATTTTGTTCGACAAAATCCCTCGCCCGAGCTGGTAGTGCAGCTCGGCGCGATCCTGCGAGAGCATCACTACGAAATCGCACCACTGTTGACGACGATTTTTCTCTCGCGCGACTTCTACAGTCCGTCAGCCTACGCAACGCAGATCAAAAGCCCGGTGCATCTTGTGGTTTCGACCTATCGCAAGCTCGGGTTGACCGACATTCCCGGAGTGCCCGATTTCAACACTACCACCCGCGACCTGGGTCAGGAATTATTTCATCCACCGAACGTCGCCGGCTGGGAGGGCGGACGGAGCTGGATTACGCCCGCTTTGCTGCTGGAACGAGGGAACTTCGCCCGTGCGGTCTTCTTTCCCGATATGGTGAATTTTCGGCCGCCGGACCGTCTCATGCCGGTGACCAACCAAAAGGTCGCGACCAAGATCGCGCAAGGCTATGAAATCACGGCGGCAACGATCGAGACCGCCGATAACGCCATGAGCCCGTCAGGCTCCGAGTCCATGTCGATGTTCAATATGATGGCGGGAGCGGACGAAGACTATAACACGCGCTACGGGAGTACTCACGGCTGGCAGGAAGCTTTTCGGCGGGTGAAACCCATTCCTCGTTTTGCGGCACAGCTCTCCCTGACCAATATCGTGCGCCAGGCCGGGCTCGCCTCAACGTCTGAAGTCGTTGATTATTTTCTTGGGCGTCTGCTGCGGGTTCCCCCGGCGGCAGACGACCGGCAAGCGCTTATTGATTTCCTCACTCAGGAGTTAGGGACAGATAGGATAAAGCCGGCAATGTCCTATCTGGAGGAACCGGTCCGTCATCTGGTCCATCTCCTGATGAGCACGCCGGAATATCAGTTGGGTTAGTCTATATATGTATAAAGGATAAGACGTATGGCTAAGACCGCGATCAAAACATCTTTCCTGCATAGGTCACTCTCCCGGCGCGATGCACTTCGAGTAGGCATGTACAGCCTCGGCGTTGGGGCAGGACTGCTCGGTACTCCTCTTGTGCCCCGTGCACTGACAAATCAAGCCGATGCTGCTCCGTCACCCCATGCGCATCCAGAACGCATCCTTGTCGTGGTCGAACTCTCAGGTGGGAACGACGGGGTGAATACCATTATCCCGTACGGCGACGATGCCTATTACCAACAGCGTCCGACCATTGGGATTCCGGCCCAAGACGTGCGGAAGATCGACGCGCACTTTGGCTTTCATCCGGCCATGGCTGGCTTCGAGCATTTATACAAAGATGGCAAGCTGGCTATCGTGCATGCCTGCGGATACGAAAATCCGATCCTGTCGCATTTTGCGTCCATGGGCTTCTGGCATACGGGCAGTCCCCATGCGGGCGAAAAGCTCGGCTGGTTGGGCCGCCTGGCCGATGCGCTCGACCCCGAGGTGCAACGCAACTATCTGGTCAATATTGCCACCGCGCAATCGCTGGCCGTGCGGAGTCGCCATCACTCGCCCCTGGTCTTCTATGACCCCGAAGGGTTTAAACGGAATGGGGTTCACCAGCAACAACCGCTCTTCCCGCGGCTGAGTGACAAGCGGGACACTTCCAACGCTTCCTTGGACTTCCTGACAGGCTTGGCTGAAAACGCGACAGAAAGCGCGGCCTTTGTCCGTCAGGCGTGGGCGGACTATCAGACCCCGGTCGACTATGGCGTGCGGGCTGCTGGTCTCGGGCTTGATTTGCGCAAGGTCGCGGCACTTATCAAGGCCGAGATCCCGACCCGGCTGTACTACGTCAGTTATGCGGGCAATGTCTTTGATACGCATGTCCATCAAAATGATCTCCATTTCCGTCTCCTGACCTATACCACCGACGCGTTACGTGGCTTTATGCAAGACCTCAACCGCCTCGGTCGGGCTGATGATGTCGCGATTATGGTCTTTACTGAATTTGGCCGGCGTGTCCCCGAGAATGCCAGCAAAGGCACTGACCATGGTACGGCCACACCGGTGTACGTCATTGGGGAGAATGTCAAAGGTGGATTCTACAGCACTCCACCCAGTCTGACCGATTTGGATGACGGCAACCTGCGCTATACGACCGACTTCCGTCGGGTCTACGCCACGCTGATTCAGGAGTGGCTGGGCTACGATGATACGAAAGCGTTGCTCCGAGAGGAGTTCGAAACGCTTGGAATGTTCGTGTAAGGGGAGTGTCCCCGACGGGATTTGAACCCGTGTCGCCGGCGTGAAAGGCCGGTGTCCTGGGCCAGGCTAGACGACGGGGACAGATATGGATTGTAAAAGAGGAATGAGCCGACCGGGGCTCGAACCCGGGACCCTCTGCTTAAAAGGCAGATGCTCTACCAACTGAGCTATCGGCTCAGCCCGACGCACCTTAGCTGATACATTTTAAGAACTCAAACCCCCTCCGCTGTGTGGGATATACGGACCGCTACCAGGAGCCGAACGAGCCATTCCGCCCGGCGTTGACTTGTGGGCTGCCCGTGGGTAGCGTTCGGACATGACGACCGTGCGTTCGCGTTTTGCCCCGAGCCCGACCGGCTTCCTGCATATTGGTGGGGCTCGGACCGCTCTGTTTGCCCTCCTGGCTGCGCGGCAACAGTCCGGGACTTTCGTGCTGCGTATTGATGACACCGACAGGCAGCGCTCTACCCAAGAATTCCACGACGATATTCTGGATTCGATGCAGTGGCTTGGCCTGGCTTGGGACGAGGGCCCGTACTACCAAAGCCAGCGCTCGGCACAGTACCGCGACATGGCGGAACGGCTGCTCAGCCAAGGCCGGGCCTTTCGCTGTTTTTGTACACCTGAGGAGCTTGAGGCAAAACGGAAAGCCGCGCTCGCTGCCGGTAGAAGTCCGGCCTACGACGGGACCTGTCGGGACTCCCGACCCGAGCCGGGCGAGTCCCGCCCCTACACGCTGCGTTTCCGAAGTCCCAAAGAAGGCGAAACGGTTGTTGACGATCTGCTGAAGGGAAGGGTGGTGTTTCAGAATCAGGAGCTGGATGATCTGATTCTTGTGCGCTCCGACGGCTCACCAACGTATAACTTCTGCTCGGTCTTCGATGATGCCGATCTTCATATCTCTCATATCGTTCGGGGCGATGATCATCTGACGAATACGCCGCGTCAGGTTCTGCTCTTTCAGGCAATGGGTGCCTCGCTTCCCCATTTCGCTCACCTGCCGCTCATTTTAGGCAATGACCGGGCGCCGCTGAGCAAGCGCCATGGAGCGACCGCCGTCCGCGCGTATCGAGAGGCCGGCTATTTGCCAGATGCCTTGGTGAATTTTCTGGCGCGTCTCGGCTGGGCACATGGAGACGACGAAGTCTTCTCGTGGCAGGAGCTTGAGGAAAAATTCAAGCTCGAAGATGTCGGAGCCTCAGCCGGCGTCTTTAACTCGGAAAAGTTGGAGTGGCTGAATGCGCACTATCTCAACGCGCGGACTGCCGAGCAACTGACGCAAGAAGTAAAGTCCTTTCTACCCAAAACGGAACGTCCCGTGCCCGATGACGACTGGCTGGCACGGATGGTAACCACGCTGCAACCCCGGGCCAAAACGCTGGCAGAGTTGGGTACGCAGTCCCAATTCTACCTGACGGACAATATCACGTTGGAAGAGAAGGCGGTGAAGAAATTTCTGAAGGCTGCCACTCTCCCGCTGCTGGCGCGTTTGCGTGCCCAACTGCAGGACGTGATGATATGGGACGAACCGACCCTCCATGGGATATTTGCCGCGTTTATGGAAACCGAGCAGGTTAAATTGGGCAAAATCGCTCAACCGGTCCGGGTCGCGCTCACCGGAAAGACGGCGAGCCCTGGTCTTTTTGAAGTCATGGAGGTGTTGGGAAAGGAACGCTGTCTGGCCCGGATTGACCGCGTTTTAGCGGAGCCGCCGGTCGCAGCTGAATCTTGACTTCCTCTGATTGCTTATTTATTTTGAACAGCACTGAGGTGTGGGCTAATTGGTAAGCCACCTGACTCTGGATCAGGCGATTGTAGGTTCGAGTCCTACCACCTCAGCTTCTCCTGCGGTCCCATCGTCTAGCCTGGCCTAGGACACCGGCCTCTCACGCCGGCGACACGGGTTCAAATCCCGTTGGGACCACTCCTCACATCCCCTGTTTTTGTGGGCCTGAAAACCCAAGGCTTGATTCGCTACTGCTAGGCTTTACTATAATGCCTTAGACTTCCTATAATGCCACTCAGAGGAAGCGGTGGTAAGTAACTGTCAACGTAACCCGTTGGACGTATACAAGGAGCTCTCTAATGGCACCAGAACAAAATGTCTTTGAGCGGATGATCAGGGCAGACCGTGAGAATCAAGAGAGCAAACACTGGAGCGGGACCTTCATCGAGTATCTGGAAAAGATCCGCAAAGACCCCTCGCTGGTAAAGCACGCCCATGCGCGGACCTATGACATGATCCTGCGCGAGGGGGTCTCGCATATCAACGAGACCGATGATCCACGCATCAGGCGGCTGTTCAAAGACGAATCGCTCAAAGTGTATAATTTCTTCAAGGACGAATTCTTCGGCATTGAGGAAGCCCTGGCCCAGATCGTGCGCTACTTCCAGTCCGCAGCCATGCGCGGCGAAGAGAGTCGCCAGGTCCTCTATCTGATGGGGCCGGTTGGGGCGGGTAAGAGTTCGCTGGTTGAGAAGATGCAGCGCGGACTCGAAGGACTCGATCCGATCTATGCGATAGCGGGCTCCCCCATGCACGAAGAGCCGCTCCTGCTCATCCCGCGCCATCTACGCAAGGAATTCGAGAAGATGCTCGATGTGCGGATCGAGGGCGACCTCTGTCCGGTCACCCGCTGGCGCCTGCGGGAGGAGTTCAAAAACCGGTATGAAGAGATGCCGGTCACCACGGTCGGTTTTTCCAAACGGAACCGGCGCGGGATTGGGGTCGTGCCGCCCGTTGACCCCAACAATCAGGACACTTCGGTGCTGATCGGCTCGGAGGACATCTCAAAATTGGACCGCTACTCAGAAGGCGACCCGCGTGTCCTCGAACTGAATGGAGCCTTCAACGTCGGCAACCGCGGCATGGTCGAGTTCATTGAGGTCTTTAAGAACGAGACGGAATATCTGCACGCAATGATTACGGCCACCCAGGAGAAATTCGTGCCCGCGCCGGGTCGCCACGGGACGGTGTTTGTCGACACGGTTATTGTGGCCCATTCGAACGAAGCGGAGTGGCAGAAGTTCAAGGCCGATCATACCAACGAGGCGATTCTCGACCGCATCGTTGTAGTCAAGGTGCCCTATAATTTACGTCAGTCGGAAGAGGTCAAAATCTACCAGAAGATGCTGCACAATTCCGACTTCCGGGCCAGCGTGGCGCCGCATACGCTCGAAATAGCGGCGATGTTCGCCATCCTGTCACGTTTGGAGCCCTCGCCAAAATGCGATCTGATGACCAAGCTGCGCCTGTACAACGGAGAGGAAGTGGTTGAAAAAGGCCGCACCAAAAAGATCACCGTCAAAGAACTGCGTGAGGATGCCAAGCGCGAAGGCATGTCCGGCATATCCACCCGCTTTGTCATGAAAGCGCTTGATAATGCTCTGTCGGACGGCGGGTCCTCGATCAATCCGATTAGCGTACGGGAGGCTATTATTCGGATGGTCAAGGAAATGGAAATTGCCGACGATACGCGCAAGCAGTATCTGGAGTTTCTGCAAGACACCATCCATAAAGAATATCTCGAAATTCTGGAGAAAGAGATCACCAAAGCCTTTGTTTATTCCTATCAGGAACAGGCCGAATCCCTCTTTCAGAACTACCTGGACCACGCCGAAGCGTATGTGAACCAGACGAAGGTCAAAGACCGCAATACCAAGGAAGAACTCTTGCCGGACGAAGGCTTTCTCAAATCCATTGAGGAGCAGATTGCGATTATCGGCTCGGCGGCAGACGGCTTCCGCCAGGAGGTGATTGCCTATCTCTGGGCATCATTACGCCGGAGTGAGAAGGTTGGGTATGAGAGCTATGAGCCGCTGAAGGACGCGATTGAGAAGAAACTGATGAGTTCCGTGCGCGATATCAGCCGCATTATTACCAAGGCGCGGACGCGAGACGAAGAACAGCAGCAAAAGCACGCGGCCATGGTGCAGCGCTTGATCGAACTCGGTTATCCGGAGGACAGTGTTGACGTGATCTTAAAATACGCAGCCAATCATTTGTGGAAAGATTGATCTGCAACTTGCCACTCCTCTATGGTTTGCTCTTCGGAGGTGAGTTAAGGCGGTGCAGGATATGAAACCGACTATCAACGCGATCTTTCGTCCGTACTCTTCGTCCGATGCGCTACGTTCCGACCGCAGCGCTGGCGACCGGCAACGACACCGACAGAAAGTCAGAGAGGCGGTGCGTGAGAACATCGCCGACCTGATTGCCGAAGAGTCCATCATCGGCAAGAACAAAGATAGAGTCATCAAAGTCCCCATCCGGGGAGTCAAGGAATACCGCTTTATCTATGGCGAAAACTCGTCCGGCGTCGGACAGGGAGACGGCAACTCAGAAAAAGGCCAGGTCATTGGCAAGACCGATGGAACCGGCCAAGGGCAGGGCGAGGATAAAGCCGGCGACCAGCCCGGTGTTGATTATTATGAGACCGATGTGACCCTGGAGGAGCTGGTCGAGATCATGTTCGAGGACCTCGAACTGCCGGATATGGAACGCAAAATTTTGCGCGAGGTCATGTCCGACCGCATCAGCAAGCGCAAGGGCTTTCGAAAAGCGGGCATCCGGATTCGACTGGATAAAAAACGGACCGTCAAGTCGCGTATTAAACGCCGCCTGGCCACCACCCAACAGGGCGGCGATCCAACGGATGAGGAGCAACGCTTCCCCTTTCGCAAAGAGGACCTCATCTATCGCCACCTGGTCGAAGATGTCCGCCCGGAGTCCAACGCCGCGGTCCTGTGCATCATGGATACCTCGGGCTCTATGGACACCCTGAAAAAATATCTGGCGCGGAGCTTCTTCTTTTTGTTGTATCAATTTGTCAGCACCAAATACCGCAATGTCGAGATTGCCTTTATCGCCCATCATACCGAGGGGAAAGAAGTCACCGAGGAAGAATTTTTCTATAAGGGGGAGTCTGGTGGGACGTTTATCTCTTCCGGCTACAATAAAGCGCTCGAAGTGATCCAGGCCCGCTATCACCCCTCATTGTGGAATCTGTACGCCTTTCACTGTTCGGATGGAGATAATTTCGACTCTGACAACCCCGCGGCGCTCAAGGCGGCCCAGGAGCTGTGTGAGCTGTGCAACCTGTTTGGCTATGGGGAGATCAAGCCGCTCGGGTCGCGCTATTACGAGAGCTCCATGCTCAATATTTTCCGTCGCCTGGAAGCCGAGAACTTCCAGACCGTGCTGATCGAACGTAAAGAAGACATTTGGCCGAGCTTTAAGACCTTTATGTCCAAAGAACGCACGCCGGTCGCTACGGAAAAACCCGCGGCGGCCGAACAATAGAGGCGTCGCGACAACGGCCGAGGAGCAGGTATGGCTGAGTGGGATGTGAAAGATCTGGAAGGCTGGGACGAAAAAATTCGGGTCAAAGTCCAGGAGTTCGGCTTATCCTGTTTTGATCAAGAGTTTGAAGTCTGTGACCATAACCAGATGCTGGGCTATATGGCCTATTCGGGCATGCCGTCGCATTACCCGCACTGGTCCTACGGGAAGAGCTTTGAGAAGCTCAAAACCATGTACGACTACGGGGTGTCCGGCCTGCCGTATGAGATGGTCATCAACTCTGACCCGTCGATCGCATACCTGATGACCGACAACTCGTTCTGTCTCCAGGTCCTGACGATTGCCCATGTCTACGGCCATAACGATTTTTTCAAAAATAATTTCACCTTCAAAAGTACCCAGGCCGAGTACACCATCAGTCGTTTTAAGGTCCATGCCGACCGGGTCCGCTCCTATCTTGAAGATCCTTCCATTGGCGTTGAAAAGGTCGAACGGATTTTGGACGCCGCCCATGGCCTTTCGTTGCAGTGCCGGCGAAATCTTGCGATCAAAAAGCTCACGCTCCGAGAGCAGCGGAAACGGATGCTAGAGGCTGCGCGTCCCGCCGCTGATCCGTTTGCAGACCTGCACCAGCAGGAAGATACTGAAGTCCCGAACCTCAACAAAATTCCGGCTTCTCCGGAAGAGGATCTCCTGCTGTTTATCCGCGACCATAACCGTACCCTGAGCGATTGGGAGCGTGACCTGCTGACCATCGTGCACGAGACCGCCCAGTATTTTATCCCTCAGATGGAGACGAAGATTATGAACGAGGGCTGGGCCAGCTATTGGCACCGCGAAATCATGAACAGCCTCGATCTGCCCCAGGATCTGTATCTTGAATTTCTCGTCCGCCATAACCAGGTTGTGCGCCCCTTCCCCAAGGGCCTGAACCCGTATTACCTGGGTCTCAAAGTGTGGGATGATATTAAACGCCGTCACGACGACCCGACCCCGGAGGAGATCGAGAAATATGGCCGGCCAACCAAAACCGGTACCCAGGCGCTTTTCGAAGCTCGCGAGGTGGACCGGGACGCCTCTTTCCTGCGCCGCTTTCTGACCGAAGAACTCATGCGCGAAATGGATATGTTCGAATATGAACCGCGTGGCGAGGATCTCGTGATCTCCAAGGTCTCAGATAAGGAAGACTGGCGCGACATCAAGGAAACCCTGATCAAGAACGTGGGCATGGGCGGGGTGCCGGTCATTAAAGTTGAAGACGCGGACTACAATCAGAACCGCAGCCTGTATGTCAAACATTACCACGAGGGCCGCGACCTCCAGCTCGAATATGCGGAGAAAGCGCTTTCTTACCTGCATCGCCTGTGGGGCCACGAGGTCGTGTTGGAGACGGTAGTCAATAACAAACGGGCGCTCCTGTCGTACAGCGACGACGGATTTTCCGCCAAACCGCTCAAATAGCGCTCGGTCCTGCCCTGCCCATATCTTGGAAAGATATTGTAGACGGGGCGACGTGGCCCTAGTCGAGTGTCTCGGTGTGAGTGGTCTCCAGAAGGACAACGGCCTCAGCCCGCATGCCTTCCGCACGCCCGATAAAGCCCAGGCCCTCGCCCGTGGTCGCTTTGATGTTCATCCCTGAGGGCTCGACCTCCAGCACTTCTGCCAGGTTTTGACGCATGGCGTCTTTGTAGGCGGCGAGCTTGGGCCGTTGTGCCAGGATGGTCACATCCGCATTGCACACGCGGTAGCCCTGGGCTTTGACTTTCTGCATAACAACCCGCAGCAGGGCAAGGCTTGACGCATCCCGATAGCGTGGGTCGGAGTCCGGGAAGTGCTGGCCGATGTCTCCCTCGCCCAGGGCGCCCAAGAGCGCGTTGCTCAGGGCATGACAGAGGACATCGGCGTCGGAGTGGCCCAGGAGCCCCTTCTCCCACGGGACCTCTACACCGCCGAGAACCAGCTTGCGTCCCGGCACGAGCCGGTGAATGTCTACGCCCTGACCAATACGAAAAGACATACCGGTCCCGAACCTACAGGTTGGTCGCCATCAGTTCCACCAGATGAGTATTAAAACGCACCGGGTCGGGGAGTTCCGAACCCTCGGCCAGGAGGCCATAGCCAAACAGCAACTCGGCGTAGGTCTTCAGGCGTGGATCGTCGTTGTCATGTTGAAAACACTCTTGGAGTTTCTCCAAGAGTGGATGGGTCGGGTTCAGCTCCATGATGCGCTTTTGCGTGGGCAGAGCCTGCTGAGCCTGGCGTAACAGCCGCTCCATTTGGGGGCTGGGGTCGTTCTCCTCACTCACCAGACAGGCTGGAGAGGCCGTCAGCCGATTGGACAGGCGGACTTCTTTAATATGTTCGTCCAGCATTTTCTGGAGTGTTTGGAGTAAATCCGTATAGCTCTCGGACTGCTGCTTAAGCTCTTGCTCTGCCGCTTCCCGTTCACTCTCGCTGCCAATGTGGACCGTACCTTTCCCAATGGATTTGAGCTTTTTCCCCTCGAACTCAGTCAGGGATTGCACGACAAGTTCATCCACCGGGTCAATCAGATACAAGACTTCATGGCCTTTTTCCTTGAAGGCCTCCACATGCGGAGAGTTCTCAACGGCGTTACGTGACTCGCCAGTCAGATAAAAAATCTCCGGCTGAGCGAGAGGCATGCGTTCGACGTAGTCTTTCAAGCTGACAAGCTTTTCCGGGTCTTCGGAGGACGGGAAGAGCAGCAGCGGGGCGATACGGTCTTTATTCTCAAAGTCCGTACTCAGTCCCTCCTTGAGCACCCGACCAAACTGTTCCCAAAACGTGAGATAGGTCTCGGCATCCTGCTGAGCGAGGCTGCTCAACGAGTCCAGGACTTTCTTGGTCAGCCAATTACGGATTTGGGTAATATGCCGATCCTGTTGGAGCCGTTGGCGCGAAACGTTCAGCGGCAGGTCAGCAGAATCCACCACGCCTTTCAGAAAACGGAGGTAGCGCGGAATGAGGTCTTCGCACTGCTCCATGATCATGACCCGTTGGGCGTAGAGTTGAAGCCCGAACGGCGAGGCATGAAACGCGAGATCGAACGGGGCTTGTGCGGGCAAGAAGACCAAGGCCTGAAACTCAAAGCGGCCCTCGGCCCGAAAATTGAGCGTCTTGAGCGGTGGATTCCAGTCGTGGGCAATATGCTTGTAGAATTCGGTATATTCGTCTTCTGTGACCTCGGACGGTGTCCGCGTCCAGATGGGTTTCATGGAGTTGAGGGTCTTGTCTTCCACCACGATGGTCGGTTGCGCGCCTTCCTTGGGCTTGCCCTCATCGTCCCGCTCGATTTCTTCGCGTTCCTGTTTGTTCTTAATAGGATAGGTGACAAAATCGGAGTGCCGTTTCACAATACTGCTCAGTACCCAAGAGTCCGTGAAATCCTCAATCCCGTTTTCCGGGTCAGCCGGCTTGAGTTGGAGGGTGATTGAGGTTCCGCTCTGGGAACGCTCGGCTGTTCGCAGCGCATACTCGCCGTCTCCCGTAGATTCCCACTCCGTGGCGATGTCCTCGCCAGCGCGGCGGGTGACCAGGGTTACCTTGTCCGCCACCATAAACGCCGAGTAAAATCCCACGCCAAAACGGCCAATCAGCTCGGATAAGGCTTCCGGCGACTGCCCGTCCTGCCGGACCTGTTCGAGCAGGGTACGCGTGCCGGATTTGGCAATGGTTCCGATATTGTTCATCACCTCGTCCCGGCTCATACCGATACCATTATCGGTAATGGTGAGCGTACGGTTCTGCCTGTCCACTTCCAGACGAATTTCGAGCGCGGCCGCGTCTGGTAACAGCTCAGACTTCGTCAGCGACTCAAAGCGCAGTTTGTCCAACGCATCCGACGCATTTGAGATCAGTTCGCGCAGGAAAATATCCTTATTGGTATAGAGCGAGTGAATAACGAGATTCAGAAGTTGTTTGGTTTCCGCCTGAAAGGCAAAAGTCTCAGCAGCTTGATTCGATTGCTCACCCATTGTTTTCTCCTCCATTATAAAAACATGCCTCGTTGGACAGAGCCCGCCCTCCGGCGCCTATAGCGTTCCATTCTTTTCAATAATCATTCTTTTTCGGAACGCAAATGCCCGTGCTCGGGTAAAGGGCTGACGGTCAGAAGTTCTGCAATGTCTTTGCGGTTATGAGGTCCGCGGTCGTAAACCCCTCTGTGAACCAGCCATACATGTCTTTCAGCAAGGCCTGGGCATCTTGTGTTTTTCCGCGTTGTTGCCACAACCGGGATAAGCTGATTGCCGCACGCAGCTCCCACGCCTTGGCCTGTCGTTTTCGAGCCACATACAGCGCCTTTTGAAAACAGGATTCACTTTCTTTGAACGCTACTGTAGTGGCTTTTTGCTGGAGGGCTTCTCCTTTGACCCTATATAATTCAGGGGTAATCCATTCTTCCCCGGTGTGACGAACTATCCGTAGCGCCTCTGCGATGGTTTTGAGCCCTTTGTCTGTTTGGTCCAATCCCCCATACGCCTGAGCCAGAAGAAGTAGCGTGTAAGGGCGGCCCAGCACAGCTCCGAGGTCGCTGGACATGGAGAGTCCCTGTAATATCTGCTCAATCCCGTCGGCGTAGTGTCCTTGCTCGGCAAGACGGCGGCCTCGAGAGATAGAGACCCATGCTAGACATAAGGCAAAATCATGCTCGCGAGCCAATTGGTTGAGTTCTTCGCCAAGCGCGGTAGCGTCCCGGCGCTGGCCACACATCCAGCGCACGTTGCCAAGAACCTGGAGGGCATAGGCCAAGCTAAACGGATGAGCCAGGCGACGAGCGAGCCTCAGCGTGTTCTCACCTTGGGCCAGGGCTTGATCCGGGTAGCCTAAGAGCCAGAGCGTTTGGGCGAGAAGCGAACCGCTGACAACTCCTGGGTCAACCATATAGCCCGTCTCTGGGGTCGTATAGCGGTGATAGTGACTCAAGCATTGCTCCAGGTGAGATTTAGCTGTCTGGATCTCGCCTGCGTAGAGAGCGGTTGCGCCAAGCTCAAGTCGAGCGCCGAGGAGAAGGGGCTCGATAGCAAATTCCTGGGCGGTGGCGAGCAATTGGGCCGCCAATCTGGAGGCGGTCTCCAGCTCTGCCCGCGTAAAATGGTATGCCCAGAGTCCGATAAGAGCGGAGTGCTGAAGCAGCGGGTCCTTCTCGTGTTGACAGAGCGACTGAGCCTGATCATAGGTTCGCTTGACCTCCGCATCTCCCCACCCCTTTATTGCCGTGAGAGACGTTCCGAGAGCCATCAGGAGAGATAATTCCTGATGGTTACGCTCCGGGGTAGGCGGCAGCTCCCTTAATACAATGAGCGCTTTTGTAAACAGGTGAACGGCTTCACGGTGCGCATGCCGCAGGATCGCATTTTCACCGGCTTGGTAGAGGTATTTGACTGCTTGCGGAGCGTCATGCCCAGCCTCAAAGTGCGCAGCGAGTTCTGCTGCAATCTCATGCGTTCGGTCTGCATACCCCCGCTCTTTGTACTTTCCTATTTCTTGATGGAGCAGCACTTGCGAACCCGCGGGAATGCGATCATGCAGAATGCTCCGGTACAGGGCATGGGTGAATCGGTAGCCACCTGCAACGGTCCCATCCGGCCATTCCGTCCGGCCATTTGCTTCTATGAGGTGTCCGTGCTGGCCAAGGTCCGCATAGAGGCGCTCGACACGGATAAGGGAGGCGTTAAGGGCAGGAGTGGTGGCTGCGGCCGAGAACTCCATACCGGCGATACTCGCTGCTTCAAGCGCGCGTTGCTGTTCCGGGCCGAGACGCTCGATATACCGCTCAATCATCTGCCTGAGGCTCGTGGGGACGTGGGCGGCTATGGTTGTCTCTTCCTCCTTCAAACTCCATGTTGCTCCCTCTGGGGTCAGGATATCCCGCGCTATCAGGTCATTTGCCATACTGACGAAGAAGAGGGGATTCCCTTCGGTCCGTTGGTAGAATGTTCTACTAAGCGTCCGGGATGGGACACCTGGAAAGCGTTGAGCCAGATAAGCCTCTATAGCTTCTGCTGTCAGGAACGGAAGAGAAAGACTCTGACACCGATTATGGAGTTGGAGCTCTTGTGTGAGTGATTGTACAGGGTGCCCGCTGGTTCGAACTGCTGTTGATCGATAGGTAGCGATCACCAAAAGGCGCGCGGGCTCGGGTCGCTGGGCAAGACGGGAAATGAGATTGAGCGTGGCGTGGTCGCTCCAGTGCAGATCTTCTATCACCAAGAGCAAGGGTGTTGCCGCCGTCATTGCCTCTACGGCTTCTGCCATCTCGCGCAACATGCGTGTCTGCGTCGTGCCGTGTGTCTTGCGCTGTAAATCGGCTAGCCGGGTCCCATCAACAAGCCAGGGCATCTGGACAAGCCAAGTCGGAGCGTATCTGTCCAAGACCGCCAGGATTGAGCCGTCCTGTTCGTGCTCTTCAGCACGACACAGACGACCCAGCGCTTCAAGGATAGGCAAATAGGCTTCTCCAGTGCCATACGATTCGACACACTGTCCACGCGCAACGCGTTGGCGTTGGCCGTCGATACTACTAACACGCTCAAGAAATGCCTCAACCAAAGTCGTCTTCCCAATACCTGCTTCACCACTCACAAAGACAATCTGGCGTTGACCGGACCGAGCGACTTCAAACCACGTCTGTAATTGGGCCAGTTCTTTTTCTCTGCCCACGATAGTGGCGGATTGGGGGGTGAGGGGGAGCGGTTGCTGTCCTGGGGACTCAGAACGTAGGGGGAGTTGGGCTGTGGTGAGTGGGGCGATGAAGCGATAGCCTCGTCGTTGGATGGTTTCAATGAATCGTGGCGCTTTCGCGTCGTCCCCCAAAGCTTTACGAATCTGCTGAATATATCCTTTGAGGACAGCGGCGCTGACCTGCGTGTCAGACCAGACAGCGCGGAGGAGTTCTTCCTTCGTCACAAGTCGTCCGGGATGTTCGGTGAAATACTGAAGAATGGCAAAAGGGGTTGGGCGAAGGGCAATACGGATACTGTCTCGCCACAGGCAGGCATTGGTTGGGTCGAGGCGAAAGGGCGGAAAGACGTAATGTAGGTCCGGGACCACTGGTGACGCTACCGAAATACTACCATAACACTACCGTAATAGCGTTGTTTTTCCGGGATTTTCTCTGCTCTCCGTGTTAGGCTCATTGTCGGTCAGGCCACGATACGAATGCAGACTATTTAGCCGATATGAGCCTAAACGGATATCCCCCAAGGAGGCGGTAGATGCAAACCGATGCCCAAGCGACCGAGCCTGAACTTCACTCCCGGCCCGGTCAGTCACCAGCGATAATCGATCCTCCAGGCCCCCCTGCAAATCTCCTCGGCTTCCTTTCTTTTCTTGTGTTTGGCTCTCCCCGTGACCTGACACGTATCTATATGGACATGGCGCGAGAGTATGGCGATGTGGTCCGCATGGGGGCGGGAGCGTGGCAGTTTTACAGAGCGTTCCGTTCTTTTCAATAATCATTCTTTTTCGGAACGCAAACGGCCGCACTTGGGCAAATGGCTGACGGTCAAACGTTTTGCAATGTCTGCGTGGCTATGAGGTCCGCAGTCGTAACCCCCTCTGTGAACCAGCCAATCGACGTTTTCAGAAAGCCACGCGGCTGTCGATTGAAAGTGGGTGACATGCAAGTCCTTGCCGAAGGTGCCTCCCTACCTCTCAATAAGCGGTCTTGAAAGAGGTCATATTCAAGGTCTGGATATGATAGAATAACAGGCAACCTTTTGATATTACTAATCTATGAAGGATGTCGAAAAGGACATTGAACCGGCCATTCCTACGGCCTCTAGCAAGGTAGAAGATCGAAAGGAAAATACAGCCTTGATGGAGCCTATGCTAATCGCAGAAGGCTCAAGGCACCGAACCGGGCTGACTGACCTCGCCGTTGAACTGGCCGCGCGCTCCGCGGGTTTCACCCGCAGTCTGCCACAGGGTGTACACACGGCGCTTGCGACGCTCCTCCGGACGATGAACTGTTATTACAGCAACCTGATCGAGGGACACAATACTCACCCAGTCGATATCGAACGCGCGCTGAAGGGCGATTACAGCACTGAGCCGGAAATACGCAGTCTCCAGCTTGAGGCCGAGGCCCATATCGCAGTCCAGGAATGGATCGACGACGGCGGGATCGAGGGCCGCGCCGTGACGGTGGGTGAGCTCATGGAAATCCACCGGCGATTTTGCGAACGACTCCCGGAGGAACTACTTTGGGTCGAAGGGCCTGATACAAAACAGCTCCTCCGGGTCGTCCCCGGCGCGTTGCGCGATCACCACGTCCAGGTTGGCCAGCACATCCCGGTAAGCCCAGGGGCCGTTACTCGCTTCCTGGAACGCTTCGAGGCCGTCTACGGCAATCTCGGTACGACGGACTCGATCCTGGCTTCGGCCGCCGCACATCACCGTTTGCTGTGGATCCACCCTTTCCTGGACGGTAACGGGCGTGTGGCGCGTCTGATGTCCGACGCCATGCTGAGGGCTACGCTCGACACGGGCGGCGTCTGGTCGATCTCGCGCGGCCTCGCGCGCAATGTTGTCGACTACAAGGCGCAGCTTGCGGCTTGCGATCTTCCCCGCCGTAACGACCTCGACGGGCGTGGCAATCTGAGCGAAGAGACGCTGGCCGAGTTCACGCAGTTCTTTCTCCGTGTCTGTATCGATCAAGTGAAATTCATGGAAGAACTGGTCGCTCCGGACCGGCTTCGGAACCGAATTCTGATCTGGGTGGAAGAGGAGGTGCGCGCAGGTACCCTGCCGCCGAAATCAGGGGCCGTGCTCGAGGCAGTACTGTTCCGGGGGGAACTGCCGCGCGGCGATGTCGCCGCAATCCTAGGGACCATGGAACGGCAGGCGCGCCGGGTGACTTCCGTCCTGCTTGAGCACGAAATACTGGTATCGAGAAGCTCGCGTGCACCGCTACGCTTAGCTTTTCCGGCAAAGCTTGCCTCGCGCTGGATGCCTGGACTTTTTCCGGAAGTGACAGGGTAACTTGGACACTTCGCCACAGGCAGGCATTGGTTGGGTCGAGGCGAAAGGGCGGAAAGACGTAATGTAGGTCCGGGACCACTGGTGACGCTACCGAAATACTACCATAACACTACCGTAATAGCGTTGTTTTTCCGGGATTTTCTCTGCTCTCCGTGTTAGGCTCATTGTCGGTCAGGCCACGATACGAATGCAGACTATTTAGCCGATATGAGCCTAAACGGATATCCCCCAAGGAGGCGGTAGATGCAAACCGATGCCCAAGCGACCGAGCCTGAACTTCACTCCCGGCCCGGTCAGTCACCAGCGATAATCGATCCTCCAGGCCCCCCTGCAAATCTCCTCGGCTTCCTTTCTTTTCTTGTGTTTGGCTCTCCCCGTGACCTGACACGTATCTATATGGACATGGCGCGAGAGTATGGCGATGTGGTCCGCATGGGGGCGGGAGCGTGGCAGTTTTACTTTGTCAGTCATCCGGACTACGTCCAACACGTCCTACAGAGCAATAACCATAACTACAGTAGGCAATCTGCTTTCAATGAAGTGGTGAAGCAGGTCTTTGGCAATGGCCTCATCACCAGCGAGGGTGAGGTCTGGCGGCGACGCCGGAGGCTGGCTCAGCCCGCGTTTCACCGCCGGCAGATTGAGAATTTTGCGACGACCATGGTCAAGGAGACCACGGCCATGCTGGAGCGCTGGGCAACAGTCCAGCGGGCAGACAAGCCATTTGATGTGATGGCTGAAATGCAGGACCTCGCCACGATGATTGTCGGCCGGGCGCTGTTCAGCACCGATCTCAGTGCGACCGATACCGATGAGATGCGGCAGTGGTCGCGGATCACCCTGGAGTATCTGAGTCGGCGCACGCGGCGTCCGCTCTCCCTGCCGCTCTGGGTCCCAACTCCGGCCAATCGACGCCTTCGGAAAGCTGTGCGGCTGTCCGATGAGAGAGTCTTCAGAATTATTCGGGAACGCCGCAAGAAGATCGCGCTGAGCACTGACGGACCCAACGATTTGCTGAGCATGTTGCTGGACGCGCGAGACGAAGAGACTGGCGAGGGCTTAAGCGATCAGGAACTCCGTAATGAGGTCACGACTTTTATTGGAGCTGGCAACGAAACGACCGCCGTTACACTGGCCTGGGCCTGGTATCTCCTCTCCAAACATCCAGAGGTAGGACGTAAGCTGTACGCCGAATTGGATGCGGTCCTCGGAGGCCGCACGCCCAGTGCCAAAGACCTGCCCCAACTCTCATACACCCGCATGATTATTGAAGAGACCATGCGGCTGTATCCGGCCGCCTGGGCGATAGGTCGGGGCATCGTAGCGGATGATGTGATTGGTCGCTTCAAGATCAAGAAGGGCGGCATAATGATTGTCAGTCCGTACGTTACCCACCGGCGGCCTGATATCTGGGATAATCCGGAGGGCTTTGAACCCGAACGTTTTACGCCCGAACGGGTGGCCGAACGTCCACGCTACGCCTACTTCCCGTTTGGCGGTGGCCCGCGTCAATGTATTGGCAATACCTTTGCACTCATGGAAGCCCAACTCGTCCTGGCCACGGTGGGCCAAAAATATCGGCTGAGTTTGATTCCCGGCTGTACGGTCGAGCCCGACCCTGTTTTTACCTTGCGCCCGAATCGACCGGTTATGATGACGTTGCAGCCTTGGTAAACGAAAGAGCCGCTGGTTTCCCTGCCCGCTATATTGACAACACTTCCGTAGAAGCGGTAGTGATAAAAAATTATGGCGGACCGTCTCTCTTCTTTCCCGTTTTTTCCTTCCTTTGCTTTCTATTTTGCCCCCTAGGGGGCACATCTTTTTGTTCTTATCGCAGGTCTCTTTTTGTCTTTCTCACTCTACTTGCTGGAGCAAGCAACCGCTGAGGTGCAACTATGCTGATTAAAATGACGAAGCGGGCAACCCAAGACGAAGTTGCCGCTGTTGAAAACAAGCTCCATGGCTGGGGTTATAAAACCGGCAAAATGGTTGGCGAGGAGATTACCCTGATCGGGGTGTATGGGGATATTACCCGCCTGCCGACTGGTGAAGTCCAAGAAATGGGAGGGGTGGAGAGCTTGATTCCTATCTCGCGGGCGTATAAGCGAGCGGCGCAAAAAGGCTCGCCCGGCAACCTCATGCATCATCGCGTCCGGATCGGTGCGGTCGAGGTTGGGGGCGGCGACATTACGGTCATTGCCGGCCCGTGTTCGGTTGAGAGTGAAGCCCAGATTATGGAAGCCGCTCGGATTGTCAAAGAAGCTGGGGGGAAAGTGCTGCGCGGCGGCGTGGTCAAATACCGATCCAGCCCGTATAGCGGCTGGGAGGGGATCGGGTCGAGCTCCGACGACGCCCTGCGCAACGGACTCAATTTGATTGTCAAAGCCGGACGGGCCTTCGAGTTGCCGACTGTTGTTGAAGTTCTCGATCCAGGCGACGTGTCTCTGTATGAAGACTTGGGAGTGGACTGTTTCCAGATTGGTGAACCCAATGCCAAAAATCAGGCCTTGCTGAACCGCTTGCGCGACACGCCGCTACCCATCATCCATAAACGCGGCAACTCACTGGACATGGAAGCCTATTTGCTGTGGGTCGAGCGGGTGATGGCTTTGGGCAAGGAAAATGTCATCCTGTGTGAGCGTGGGATCATGAGCGCCAACAAGTATACGCGCAATACCTTAGACCTCGGTGGGGTGGCCGCCTTTCACTATCAATTGTCCTGTCTGCCGATTGCCATAGACGCCTCGCATGGAACTGGCCTGCGCGACTTGGTGCATCCAATGACTCTGGCCGGTGTCATGGCCGGAGCCTCTATCGTCCTGGTGGAATGCCATCCCAATCCGCTCATTGCCAAATCGGACGGCTTTCAAGGCTTGTTCCCGGAACAACTGAAGCATCTCGTCACCGCCTGCGAACAGGTCTGGGAGACGCGCCAACGCCTCGAACCCCTCTACGTGCCCAGTGCCGTACTCGAACGGGACTACGAGACGCGAGTCGCCGAGGACAAGCGCCGCTTCTTTGGTGCACGGTAACGGATGGCCATTTACAAGCCGCCACGGCTCAATCCAGGCGATCGAATCGGCATTGTCTCTCCCGCGGCTGCCGTCCAGGCAGACAAGCTGGAGGAGGGTTGTCTCGCGCTTCAGCGGTGCGGATTTTCAGTCCAGGTTGGAGCCCAAGCGCTCCAACGTGACCGCTTCTTCGCGGGGACGGATCAGACCCGAGCTGAGGAGTTGACCGACATGCTCACTGATCCGAGTGTTCAGGCTGTCTTTTGTAGCCGGGCAGGCTATGGCTCCGGTCGTCTCCTTCCTCTGCTCGATTTTACGACCTTCTCGCGGCAGCCGAAAATTTTCGTCGGCTATAGCGATGTCACGCTGCTGCTGAATGCGTTTGTCCAAAGGGCTGGCTTGGTCTGCTTTCATGGCCCCCTCGTCGCCGGTGAGTTCGCTGAGGGCCTATCTGCCCGCTCCAGCGCACATCTGTTCAATCTGCTGGCTCACGGTACAGGAGAGGAGTATTTGCCCTTCTCGACGACCCTCCGGACAGGTGTTGCTGAGGGGCCGTTAGTGGGCGGATGTTTATCTGTTCTCGTCGCAACACTGGGAACGCCCTTTGTTTTTGACCCGCGAGGCGCTATTCTATTCCTTGAAGATATTGGTGAAAAGCCGTATCGTATTGACAGAATGTTAGTTCAGCTCAAGCAGGGTGGTGTGTTGAAGCATCTCGCAGGGGTTGTGTTTGGGGATATGCAAGGGTGTTGGGGAGCGGAGGATGATCCGACCTTGCTCTTGTCTGTTATTGCTGACGTATTTGCAGATTACACATATCCAGTCGGGTTTGGTCTGCCGGCCGGGCACGGCGGAGAGAACTTTGCTCTCCCGCTGGGTACCCGCGTCCGCCTCGATGCGAGGCAGCAACAGTTAGTATTCCTTGAGTCTGCAGTAACATAAGCGGAGGGAGGGAAGATGGACTTCTCGACGGTGGATGTGGTGTTAGAAGAGGCGGTGCGAGACGGGACGTTTCCTGGAGCTGTTGTCTTGGTTAACCGGGACGGAGAGGTCGTCTATCGCAAGGCGCATGGATATCGGAGTCTGGAGCCTGAGCGCACGCCGCTCAGCGAAGAGACAGTTTTTGATCTGGCTTCCCTCACCAAGCCGCTGGCAACCACAATGGCTCTGATGCGCTTTGTGGCGGAAAAGAAGGTCCGCCTCGATGACCGGATCAGTCGCTTTTTCCCAAATTTCGGGACGTGCGGCAAAACAGCGACGACGATACGGCAACTGCTCTCTCATTCATCTGGGCTACCCGCTTGGCAGCCGTACTATGAAGAGCTCAGAACGCAAAAACAGAAGACCACCCGGCTTGCGACGCTGGGTTCACAAAGTGCGCGAGATTTTATCTATGCCCAAATCCAGCGTGAAAAAGCTGAATATGAACCGGGCGCGCGCACGCTGTACAGCGATCTCGGCTTTATGCTGCTCGGCGCATTGATTGAGGATATGAGCGGCATGAGTCTTGACCAATACTGTTGGAATAAAATTTATCGTCCACTCGGCCTGCAAGCGGTTGGGTTTATTAATATCGAGATGCTGCGCCAGAAAAAATACGAGACAGCCACCGAAATGATTGCTCCGACCGAACGCTGTCCGTGGCGTGGACGTATCTTGTGTGGCGAGGTCCACGACGACAACGCCTATGCCATGGGTGGAGTCGCTGGTCATGCCGGTCTCTTTGCGCCCATTGATGAGGTCGATCGGTTAGTCAGTACGCTGGTAGAATGTCATGCCGGCACCCATCCTTTTCTGCCCGCCGATGTCGTGCGCGAATTTTGGACCGTGAATACAGCCGTGCCGAACTCAACCTGGGCCTGCGGATGGGATACGCCTTCACCGCAGGGGTCAAGTGCTGGGGAGTTTTTCTCGTCCCGCTCCATTGGCCATTTGGGCTTTACCGGAACCTCGGTATGGATTGATCTGGAACGGAACATCCACATCATTATGCTGAGTAACCGAGTCCATCCACGCCGGCAGAACGAAAAGATCACCGCTTTTCGACCAATCCTGCATAATGCAGTCATGAAGACCCTGCTTGATGCCGAGAGTCAGGGGACGAGTGAGCCCGCGTCTGAGACAACAGGACATCCGGATACGCAAGGCGAGGCAGCCCTCGGAGACTCCGGCGCCCTCCCTCTAGCTTCGTAAATCGCAGGCTGAACACGGCTGCGTGAGCCGAGCCCTGTATGCCGCATGTTGCTGAACCGGACCTGAGGGAGGTCCGCCACATCCACTGCATTGCCATAGCCGGCGTTGGCATGGCAACGCTGGCCGCCATGTTGAAAGCGCGCGGATATCGGGTGACCGGCTCGGACCGGGAAATCTATCCCCCGATGAGTGATTTTCTCGCGCAGGCGGACATCTCCGTCATCCAGGGCTATCAAGGGGAAAACCTGAGTCCCGCGCCAGACCTCGTCGTGGTTGGAAATGCGGTCTCCCGCACGAATCTCGAAGTCGCGGCCTTACTGAACACGAACATCCCCTATATCTCCTTCCCGCAGGCGGTGGGCACCTTCTTTCTTGCGGACAAACGCCCGCTGGTTGTTGCCGGAACGCATGGCAAGACCACCTCAACGGCGCTGTTAGCCTGGGTCCTATCCCAGGCTGGCCGGTCGCCGGGACTGCTGGTTGGTGGGATCAGCCGGAATTTCGGCCAGGGCTATTGTTTGGGAAGTGGTCGAGATTTTGTGATTGAGGGCGACGAATATGACTCGGCCTTTTTTGACAAGGGTCCGAAATTTCTACACTACCGTCCGCAGGCGGTTCTTCTGAACGCTATTGAATTTGACCATGCTGACATTTATCAGGACCTCGACCAGATTAAAGTTGCCTTTCGGCGGCTGCTTGAGCTCCTCCCGTCTGGAGCCCCGATCGTCGCCTGTAACGATTTCCCGGAGGTGCTGCACGTTGCGCGGTCGGTAGGCAAACCATTTGTGACGTTTGGTTTGAACGAACAGGCTGACTGGCAAGCACACGACGTACAGGACGACGGTCACCAGCTGGTTTTCACGATTACGCATGGCCAGCACGCCTGGGGGCATTTCACCTGTCCGCTGATGGGACGCATGAATGTGCGGAATGCCTTGGGGGCGAGTGCTCTGGCTTCGATGATCGGATTGTCCGCACGAGAGGTGGCACCCGGTATGGCCAGTTTTCTCGGGGTAGAGCGTCGTCAGGAACTGGTTGGGGAAGTCAAGGAGGTTGCGATTATTGACGACTTTGCGCATCATCCCACTGCCGTTACGGTGGCGATCGAAGCCGTACAGTTGCGCTACCCCGGACGCCGGGTCTGGGCAGTCTTTGAGCCGCGCTCCAATACGTGTCGGAGAAAGATCTTTCAGAAACCCCTGACCGAGGCGCTTGCGCGGGCCGATCGCATCCTGCTTGGCCCGGTGGCTACCAAACCGCAGGACCCACTTGCCGCCGCCGAGCTGTTCGCCCCGGCTGAACTTGCCGCCGACCTCCAGGCCCGTGGCAAATATGCCCATGCCGGCCACAGTGTACAGGATCTTTGTACACATCTCACCGCGGAGTGTCGGGCCGGTGATGTCGTGCTGGTGATGTCGAACGGTGCATTTGGGGGGCTACCACGCAAACTCTTCGCGACGTTGCAGGACAGTTAAGGCAAGTGGATTTCAGAGACCGTTGCTCCATTCCCGTACATTCGTACATAGGTTCGATAGTTGCGCAGAACCAATTTCACATATCGGCGTGTCTCACCGTAACTGATATTCTCAATAAACTCATCCGGTTCCAGCCCGCCAAAGCGAGCGAGCCATTTATCCGCTGCCTTTTCGCCGGCGTTGTAGGCGCCTAAAGCCAAAATAAAGCTCCCCTGATAGCGCTCCAAGAGCCCACGCAGATAGGTTGTCCCGAGGTGAATATTGAGCGCCGGATCGGTTAAAGCACTCCCGGCGTTCAGCGGCAACTCCGTGAGGCGGGCCGCAGTTGTCGGTAAGAGCTGCATCAGTCCATAGGCGTTCGCCGGTGAGACTGCTGCAGCGTCAAACAGGCTTTCCTGCCGAATCAGAGCAATAACGAGATAGGGATCAAGGTCATTTTTTTCGGCGTGTGTGAGGACGAGGTTCCAATAGGCTTGGGGGTAGAGATACACCTGCTTGGCTGCGTCGCGCACGTTCAGCCGCGACAGCAACCGAAACACTGAGGTATGATCATTGACGTGTTGATACGCAGGGATAAAAAATTTTGTCCAGGATGTTCCCCTCGGTGCGTGGTGGCGGACGAAGTCGAGCTCACGACGTGCCAGCTCCAGGAGTCCAAGGTCTACGAGGGTGCTGTAGCGCTGATAGTGTGCGTTCTGGGTCGTAGAGAGGTGAGGGGGAGGGGAGGATGGTGGGGTCCGGCGGGGGAGGGCCGCTAGCGCTGTTCCCAGGTATTTTTCCGCCCACAGCGCATAATAGTCATGCGGGTAGCGACGCAGTATCCGTCGATACACGGTGGCCGCTTCCTCGGACTGACCTAAACGACCGGTTGCGCGCGCTTGCCAGTACAGAGCTCGTTTACCTTCGGCAGTTCCGGGTACCGACTGCGTGAGTTTTTGAAATATCTTCCGCGCGGTTTGATAATCCCCTTGGCTATAAGCCATCCAGCCTTGGCGCCAGTGCGCTTCACGGGCCAATGGTGAGCGAGAGAACTGCTTTCTGAGGTGTTGATAGGCTGAAGCAGCGTTGGCATTGTCCTGCTTGGATTGAAAGATACGCCCTGTGGCATTCCATGCCTCTGCGGCCAAGTCGTGGCGTGGATACTCTTTGGTCAGCCGTTTGAAGAGCAGTAGGGCCGCGTCATCCTCGTCTTGATTCCAGAAAAATCGAGCCCAGCGGTACAGGGCTTTGGGAGCAAATTCCGTATTTGGATAGCGTTCGACAATTTCCTGCCACTGTGCGATGGCTGCCTCTCGCTGCCCTTGGCTTTTATAGAGCCCTGCGAGTAAGAACAGGCCGGCCGGCCTCAGACTGCTGGTGGAGAAGCGTGTCTGAAACTGCTCGGCGAGGTTCTGTGCTGTTTCAACATCTTCCTCTTTCACTAACAGCCGCACCTCGTCGTAATACGCCCGCGCCGTCCGGAGTGGAAAATCCTCCGGATACCGCTCGTGAAGCTCGGCGACTCGGGCTTTGGCCGTTTTTCCGACCGTCGTTCGCGGTGCGCTTGCCCGCAGGGCCTGATAGCGTTGATAGGCGAGAGACCGCTTTCCTTGTCGTTCGTCGGCTTGGGCAATGAGAAGCGTGCATTGATGCCGAACCGCGTCGGTCACCAGCGGGGCTTGTTGCGCTTGTTTGGCATAGGCACGCGTACGTTCCCATCGTTCTTCCGCAAAGGTGAGCCGGGCTAATGCCAGGGCTACGTTGCTCCGCCAGACTGTTATCGGATATTCGTCCAAAAGCCGCTCGAAAACAGCGCGCGCTTCCACCGGGTGACCAGATTTGAGGTGGAGTTCCCCTAAAAAGTACAAGCTGTAATCGGCCAGTAGGGGCTCGTGTTGCTGTACGTGTTCAAAGGCTGTGCGAGCAGCCCCCCAGTCTTCGTTCTGAAACGCGCGATAGCCGTGCAGAAAGACGGGGGAGGACGATATGTCCGCGGAGGGGGAAGCGTCTGCTGGAACTGCTGAAGCAGTTGGTGGATCAGGATTTTGATTCAATCCTGGTGGGCCAACCGGCGCCTCGTCAGCGTGAGCTTGAGACCAGACGAAGGCTGAGATGAAACACAGTAGAAAAAGGAAGAGAAGGCGCATACGGTGCTGTATCAGGGAAGGTAATGCCTGCGTTTTGGGTAGTAGGACAGATGCCGCAATTGAGTCTCTGACCATTTCCTATTAAGGTCAAATTCTTACAGAAAAAGTGACACGAGGTAAGGGAGGCCAGCCATGCAGATCGGAGTACTCGCGTTTTTAACCGAACAGTCCGGAGAGCCAGGGAATCTTGCCCACGAGGCCGAGCGTCTCGGGTTTGAGTCATTTTGGGTGGCCGAGCATCTCGTTATACCGACGTACTCTACGACCTATTATCCCCGCTCACCGGATGGAAAAATACCTGAATTCTATGCGCATCTGGTTGACCCGTTTGTGGCCTTGGCGGCGGCAGCGCAGGCGACACGGACGATTCGGCTGGGGACGGGCATTTGCCTCCTGCCGGAGCGTGACACGATCACGACCGCAAAGGCCGCAGCGAGTATTGATCTATACTCAAACGGGCGGCTCCTCCTCGGGGTCGGAGCGGGCTGGCTCCCTGAGGAAGCCGAAATTATGGGGGTGCAGTTTGCCAAACGCTGGCAACATCTGCGTGAATCAGTGGAAGCCCTCCGAGAGCTGTGGACCAAAGAGGAAGCCAGCTATGACGGCGAATTTGTTCGCTTCCCTTCGGTTAAACTCTTTCCCAAGCCGGTCCAAAAGCCAACACCGCCGATCTTTCTCGGCGCACATGATCGGCGCTACGCCCTCAAGCGAGTGGCCCGCTATGCCGATGGCTGGTGTCCTGGAGGGCTCACGCCCGAGCAGGCCAAGGAAGACATTCCGGTCATCAAGCAACTGGCCCGGGAGGCTGGCCGTGACCCCGAAGCCCTTGAATTCTCCGTCCTCCTGCTCTCTTCACCCGAAGGCGGCCTGGATGGCGATACGCTCAAACACTACCAGGAAGCCGGTGTTACCCGAGTTATAATGGCCGCGGCCCAAGCTGCTTTCGGTAATGGAGTTGAAGCCATCAAGCAACTCGCGCCTGTTGTTGAGCGGGCTCAACACGTATAAGCGTCAACTCACAGGTGAAAGAGAGATAGAGGCGTACGGTATATGAAAACAGATATAATACGCAGTGTGGCCTGGGCGGTCAGCCTGAGCCTATTCAGCCTGGCGAGCTGTGGCTCTGTGAAATCAACAGTGTCATCCATGTCAACCATCATTCCGGGTGTAGAGCCAAAAAAAGAAGAGCGGATCAAGGCGGGTGAGAAGCTGAATCTGAAGGTCCCGCCGCAAGTGGCGCTCATGCTGTTCCAGGACGTGGCGACGGAAAACGGCTGGGAGGTCAGCGCCAGGGGGGACCAAAGGAATATCAATGGTGAGGTGACAGGGAAGTTTTTCCGCGTTGAGACGATTCAGTTTGTCGGCGGGCGCAGGATCATGTCTGGAGTTTTCTTCAAAGAAAAGGATGACGATGAGGCATCCTATGTCACCATGGGTAAGCCTGGACCCGAAGCCGCCTATGGCATTCCGACCGCTCTGGTCAGACCCATGCTGGCAGCTGTTGCCGAATGGACGGGAGAGGTAGACGAGACATCCGAGACCGTAGACGTCGAAACGGAGCCAAGTCCTTTAGAAGAAGCCTTGGGCGGAGACTTTGAAGAAGAGAGCGAAGCAGAGCTGGAAGAGCAGGAGGAGTTTGAGGAAACGGAATTCAGCGCATTAGAGGAGGTTCTGGGCTCCGATTCTGTGGAAGACGATGCCCTAGAGGATATAGAGCTGAGTCCTGAAGAAGAAGAGATATTAGAGGAGATAGAACTCGGCCCTATTGAGTAGGGCTTATCTCTAGTTCATGCGGGAGCGAAAGATACGCTGCCGGCGAGTCCCCGCGGCGAGCGCCCGAAATAACAGACCGCGAAAAACCATCACCACGTAGAGGAAAAAAGAACTGCCTGCGGCCCAGATGATTTCCGCCGACGAATTCCAAAACCCGATGCCAAAGGGCAACAACATGGATCGACCAAGCTGCATCGGCATGGCCAGAATGTCGAGCGGAAAGAACAGCGACGAGGCGAGGGCCATTGGCGGTAAACCACCGAGAATCGACACCACCACAACCAGCCCAACCAGGGGCACAAACCACTCCACGCCACTTTCACGCAAAAACTCAACGCTCTCCTGAAGCATAGCTAGTCCGTCAGTCCGACCCTGGTAGATAACCTCCGTGACCGGGCTGAGCAGGATGGGGAGAACGAGATGGACTAAAACGTACAGCGCTTGAGAGCCAGCCCCACCGGGCATCATCGAGAACAGCAGGCGGATCAGCATCAGGAAGAACAAAATGCTGATCACCGAGCCAAAGTAGGGCCGCCAACTGTCGAGCAATTCTTGTGGCTGAACGCGCTGGCCGTGCACAACGCCGTCAATAAAGTATAAATACGAGCCGGTGCACAGGGCCATGACCAGCCCAACCAGGAGCCCCCCGGCAAAACCCATACGCCCAAAAAAGGTTGCCGCAAGAAAGATGAGCGGCGTGTATACCAGTGGCAGGAGGGCGACCCACCAGCCTTTCCCGAGTTTCTCGACCGTCTCTCTTGCCGCTTGTCTATAGAGAGTAAGCGTCGCTGCTACCAGGGCATTCCAATCCATGACTCCTCCTCACCACCGCTGGGGCCTCATCGCCGCTGGGGCCTCATCACCGCTGGGGCCTCATCGCCGCTGGGGAGAGTGGTATCATGGTCGGCTTATGCGAGGAAATGGTCCCTACGTCCTGGCTTCCACGCGGACCCGCTTTGGTCCAAAGGCAATCATATGGGCGGGAAACGTGCGCAGCAGCGGAATACGTGGGACCAGCCGTATGGCTAGGGGGAGCCGAAAAGACGCGCTGCCGCGTAATGCCGGCGCAACAAGGCGCTGCTGAATCTGCGCCTGAAACGCCTGGATAACGCGCGTCGGCCACTCGCGTCGCCGCTGTATGTCCGCCAGGTGACGCTCGTGGACAGTGTGACTCCGCAGGGGCCGAGCCAGGATATTTGCCGCGACCACGGCATCATGGATAGCATAGTTAATACCGACACCGCCGACTGGAGACATGACATGAGCCGCGTCGCCTATTAACAGCAGGCCGGCTTGACACCACTGCGAAAGCCGATCTGCACCAACGGACAGGACGGCAATATTCTGCCAGGTCGAGAGCTGGTCCACGCGGGCGTGAGCCCAGGGAACAAGCTCACCAACGGAGCGTTGCAGGGCTTCCAGACCGGCGGCCCGGACGTGGCTGTAGCTGCCTTTGAGGATGGCATAGCCGATTTGCCAATAGGTCTGCCGATTCTGAAGGACGAGCAGATGTCCCGGTCCGATGCGGAGCGTCGCGCCGGCATCCACCGGGTCGTCCGGCTGCCGCGGCAACCGGAACCACAGGATATCCATCGGTGGCCTGGTCGTCTGCGGTTCCAGCCCGGCAAGACGGCGCAGCCGAGAGAAACGGCCGTCCGCCCCAATCGTGAGCTGAGCGTGCACCTCGTGCCAGTCCCCATTCGTAGTCCGATAGCGAACGCCCTGGACGCTACCGTTCTTTTTGACCAACTCCTGGACATTGGCTCCCATCCGAAGCTGAAAATGGGGATAGCGTTTTGCCTCGGCGGTGATGAAGTCCAGAAAATCGACCTGGGGAATCAGGGTGATATACGGATATGGTGTTCTGAGGCGGCGCAGGTCAATCAACTGGAGCGATTCTTCGGGCGTCTGGATGGAGAGGCGGTCGATCTTGGCATGGCGCCGGCTCAACAGACGGTCGGCCAGACCAATCGAATCCAGTATCTCCATGACCGACGGATGGAGGGTATCGCCGCGAAAATCACGATCAAAATTGAGATGGCTTTCAAGTAGCGTGACCGGCACGTCCTGGCGCGCCAACAGGAGGGCGAGCATGACCCCGGCCGGACCGCCACCAACGATGCAGCACGCGGTCTCGTGCGTACTCACGCTAAAACAATCCGATCGATTGCAACAAAATAATCGTCACGGCAATCGGCGCAACAAAGCGCAGCAGAAACACCCAGCCCAGATAGAGGATCGGTCTCAGGTCGCTGGCGGGGATTTCCGCTTGCCGTTCTTGATGCGTCAGCGACCAGCCGGCAAATACGGCGATCAGCAGCCCGCCGGCGGGCAACATATAGTCACTTGTCGCGGTGTTGATAAAGTCGAAGACTCCTCCCTCCAGGGCCGAGGGAATGCCGAGCGCGAAGATCACGCCGCCGACTATCCAACTGACCGCTACGCGGCTCCAGCCCCGCTCATCGACAAAATAGGCGACAACGACTTCCAGCATGGAGATGGCCGAACTCAGCGCCGCAAACGTCAGCAGCAGGAAAAAGAGGACGGCGAGCAGGTTGCCGAACGGCAGTTGGCCAAATGCGACCGGCAGGGTCTTGAAAATCAGCGCCGGCCCGGCGTCGGGTTGCAGCGCGAATGTAAACACCAGCGGAAAAATCATGAACCCGGACAGGATGGCGACTCCCGTGTCGCAGCCGGCCACGATCAGCGCCGCGCGCGGCAGGCTGGTCTGGCGTTGCAGGTAGCTGCCATAGGTGATCATGATGCCCGCGCCCACCCCGATGGAGAAAAACGCCTGCCCAATCGCTTGCAGCATCGTCTGGGGGCCGATCTTGCTCCAGTCCGGTGTCATCAAAAACGCGATGCCCTGCGCGGCTCCGCCGGTCGTGCAGGCGTAGACGAGCAAAAACACCAACAACAGGAGGAGGGTGGGCATCATGACCCGATTGGCCAGCTCGATGCCGCGCGCCACGCCATGCGAGACAAACCAGATGGTCAGGACCATGAACACGGCGTGCCAAAACACCTGTCGCGGCCCGCTCAGCCGCAGCGAGTCAAACAGCTCTCCGATGGCCGGTGCCGACTGCCCGCTGAAGCTGTCCAGGCCGGACAGCACGACGTAGTCCAACACCCAACCGCCGACGATCGAATAATACGATAAAATGAAAAAGCCGGTGGCCACGCCCAGCCAGCCGGTGATGGGCCACACCGAGCCGGGTCGCAACGTGGAGAGAGCGCCGACGACGTTGCGTTGCGTCCGTCGGCCGATGAGCAATTCGGCAATCAGCAGTGGGAGGCCGATCGCGGCGACGCAGCCAATATATACGAGAATAAACGCCGCTCCGCCGTTTTCACCCGTGATATACGAAAAGCGCCAGATATTGCCCAGGCCGACCGCCGACCCCATAGCGGCCAGCACGAAGCCCAGCGTCCCTGACCAGTTGCCCCTGCTTTGCACCATCGCCCCTCGTCTCCGTCATTCCCCTTTTGAGTCTATCAGCGGGGAAACAGAAAAAGGGCGGAGACTTTCCCCGCCCTTGTCAGACTACTGCCTTTGCCGGGAAGTTCCGCTGACCCTACATGCCCGCTGGGTCATAGCGCACCAGGGTGCGCGAGCCGTCGGCAAAACCGCTCCGAAAGCCTTCTTCATATTGCGGCCAGCCGTCCGGGTATTTTTCGGCAAAGGTCTTAAACATGATTTCGTTGACGGCCTCGTCCTTCACCAGAGAGCCGGTCGCCTCAAACGACTGCCCATCGCGCGAGCCGATCCAGACCTTGGCTTTTGTGCGTCCGGCCTGGATGCGCCTGACGCGGTAGGTAGACTTTGGCGTCCCCACCCAGACGGCCCCGTCATGCTCGAAAAACCAGATCTCGGCCTTTGAGCCCAACTCGCCGCTCTTCCGCTCGGATTGGATATAGACATATTTGCTGGAGTCCAGCGCCTGTTGCAGTTCCGAGGAGAACTCGGCTGCGGACTGCTGTGGCGCAGCGAAGAAAACGAACGCACCACTCAGCACAGTCAGGAGAACCCAGGAAGACCAATGGAAACGTGTGTGTAAACGCATACTACCTCCGCTACATATTGGATTTACGACTCACTCTCAGCGTCATACTGCGCTTCAGAGACAACTTTCATCGACTGAATAATAATGGGCTCCTGCGGCACGTCGGCGTGCATGCCCTTCCGCCCGGTCTGCACCCGTTCGATGGCACTCACGACGTCCATACCCTCTATGACCCTGCCAAACACGCAATACCCGAAGCCCTGCATCGAGGTATCCTTATGGTTCAGAAAGTCATTATCATTGACGTTGATGAAGAACTGAGAGGTGGCGGAATCAACCACGTTTGTGCGGGCCATGGCCAGCGTTCCGGTATCATTGGTCAGACCGTTGGCGGCCTCGTTCTTGATGGCCGGCTTGGTCGGCTTCTGCTGCATGGCCTCGGTAAAGCCGCCCCCTTGGATCATGAAGCCGGGAATCACCCGATGGAAAATCGTCCCGTCATAAAATCCATCGTTGACATAGGCGAGAAAGTTTGTGACCGTTTCCGGTGCCTCTTTCTCAAACAGTTCGATCTTCACCTCTCCCTGGGACGTCGCCATGAGAACCACCGGCCCGCCGGCTGCTCCGCCACCCGCCTCCGAACACCCAGGCAGATTGACCAGTAAGACGACCGAAAAAACAACGAACTGCTTCACTCCCCACATTGGCTTTCCTCCAAACATTCGACTTCAACCGCCCGACAACCTAACCCAGCCTGGGGACGAAGGGAAGTGCCTGAGCAGGGCGCTCAACACGCTGTGGAGTTACAACTGCTCCAGATACGTCAACACCTCCTGAAGCGGCATGACATCCCCGTACTTTGCGCCGATATCGAACAGATTGGCCTGGTGTGGCTCTTGGGCGCGGTCGCCGACACACTCAATCGGCACAATGGGCCGAAAGCCGTTGGCCAGGGCATCCATCACCGTTGCACGGACACACCCGCTCGTGGTGCAGCCGGTGACGATGGCGGTATCGACCGACTGCATGGTGAGGGTCGAGGCCAGATAGGTGCCGAAGAAGCCGGAGGCGTATTTTTTGGTAATCACCAGATCGCCGGGCTCCTGATTGAGGCGCGGGTCGAGCTTGACCAAATCGCTCCCGAGGGTGAGCATACGCAGCGAGGGTGCCTTTTCGGGCCACAGGCCGGCATCGTCCTGCCGGTGGGGGTCATAGCCCACGACCGTAAAAATAACCGGAATGTCTTTCTTGCGAGCCGCAGCGATAAGTTCGTTTGTCGCCGCGACTTCGGCGTCCAGATTGCCGGCAAGTGGAGACTGTTCCGGAACGGTAAAGCCCAGTTGAAAGTCCACCACAATCAGCGCGGGCTTTTTCCCGAAGCCGAGTTTATGGCCGAGTTGGGCATGTTCATAGATCGCGTCTTTGTCTTCCGTCTGAGCCATAACCGTCTCCTTTGTTATAATCCTCGCGGTCGAACAACCTGTTCAACAAATCGGCCGTTTGGCTGTTCGGCTACAATCTCGCCGTCCTCCATAACCAACTGGCCGCGCAGGAAGGTCTTGACCGGGATGCCCTTGACCTGACGGCCCTCCCATAGCGAATAATCCGCGCGTGAGCGCATCCGGTCGACCCCAAGCACGGCTTCCTTTTCCGGGTCGAGGACTACGATGTCCGCATCGGAACCGATGGCCAGGGCGCCCTTCTTGGGGTAGAGGCCGTACAGCTTGGCCGCATTTTCGGACAGGATTTTTGAGAGCGTTACCAGATCGATCCGGCCTTTGTTCACCCCTTCGTGGAACAGGAGGGGCAAGGTATCGGCAACCTGGAGATTAATGCCGACACGGCAGTCCCAAAAGTCTCCATCGGTCTTGAACGACGAGGAGTAGGTCAGGCTGTCCGTTCCGACGACAGATAACGTGCCTTCCTGAAGCCCGCGCCACAGCCGCTCCTTGTCTTTCTCAAAACGAATCGGCGGCTGAATTTTCGCTTTGCCGCCCATGCCGTGGGCGTCCATCTCCGGAGCGGTGGTGTTGAGAAAACAGGCCACCGTTTCCCCTACAATGTTCAGTCCTTCGGCGTGCAGGCGCTTGACGGTTTCCACGGTATGGGCGGCGCTTATGTGAACCGGGTAGAGCGGGACGCGGAGCTGATTGGCAATCATCCCATAGGTATAGACTTGGACACTTTCGGCCCACTCCGGGCTGGACTCGGCCCAGGCCGTGAGTTGGTCGGCCCGACCCATTTCACGCAAGCGGTCAATGAGGATGCCACGGACGTGCGGGTCTTCGGCATGAATCTTGGCAAAAGTCGGGGGTCCACAGTGGGCCAACTGCTCGCACGCCGCATGAAAGAAAGAGGGCGTGATACCGTCCGGATTCATGCCAAAGGCTTCGGCCTGCGGGCCGGAATAACCGGTAAAGAATTTATACGACACGCCTCCCTTTGCGGCCACGGCCGGGATTTGGGCGACCTGATCGAGCGTGTTAACCACACAGGTCACCTTGAAGTCGCACCACGAATGATTGGTGCCGCACTCGACCGCCTGGTCAAACAGGTCCAACATCGGATCCTTGCCGATCAGGGTCGTGGTAGCAATCGTCGTGACTCCGCCGATCAGACAATCCTTGGTGTCGCGCAAGAAGTCCTCGACCATGGCCTCATCGCCAAAGCGGTCCGAGATGCCGAAGTGGACGTGGGGGTCAAACGTCCCAGGGAACAGGATTTTGCCCTCAACGTCGATCTCACGCTTGGCCTGCCCGAGTCCTGAACTCGCGCCGACCGCGACGATCTGTTCCCCTTCAATGGCAATCCCGCCCCGGATCACGCCGTTCGGCGTGACGACCAAGCCGTTCTTCAGGACGATGTCATATGACACAGCAGCCTCCTTTTTAGGTATGTGGAATAAAACAAGTCCGAGGCGATTATCGAACCAAACGGGGCAGCCTGTCAATGTAAAAACGAGAGCCTCTCCGGGCCTCTTTTGCTTTTTCGCGCTTTTGCGCTAAAAGCGTGGAACGAGACGGAATGAAAAAAGGAGGATGTTATGGCAGTCAACGATGATCTGAGTGAAGCCCAAGTGGAGGAGTTCTTCTCGACCTTGAGCAACTGGGGAAAATGGGGAGCGGACGATCAGCTTGGCGCGCTTAACTATATTACGTCTGAGAAACGCGCGCAGGCCGCTGCCGAGGTGAAAGACGGACACTCCGTGTCGTTATCTCTCCCCTTGGCAACGCATCACGGGCCGGATAATCCGACCCCGGTCATGCACTTGATGATGAAGACCGGTGCGCCGGGTGAGGAGAGCCTGGTCCCCCTGCCGTATAGTGCCGATTATTTCGCCATCGCCCCGCACGGGGTTGCGAATACGCATATCGATGCCCTGTGCCACGTGTTTCATAACGATAAGATGTATAACGGCTATCCCTCCTCTGACGTGACCGCCCAGGGCGCGCTGAACGGGGCGATCCATTCGACTAAAAACGGCATTGTGTCACGCGGAGTGTTGATCGATATTCCGTCGCTCAAGAACCGTGACTATCTGGAACCGGGTGAGGCGATTACGCCGGCGGACCTGGAAGCTGCGGAGCAGGCCGGAAACTTCAAAGTTGAAGAAGGCGATGTGCTTTTTGTGCGGACTGGACGCCATGTGCGCCAAAAAGCCCAGGGCAACTGGGATGCGCTTCAGGACGGCCTGGCCGGGCTGGGCGCGGCCTGTCTGCCCTGGATTCACGAGCGGAAGATTGCCGTGCTCGGCTGTGACGGAGTGAGTGACGTTGTGCCGAGCGGCTATGACACTCTCATCATGCCCATCCACTCGTGTACCCTGGTGGCCATGGGTATACACCTGCTTGACAACTGCATGTTGGATGACCTGAGCGCCGCTTGTGCCGCGCGCTCACGCTGGACGTTCATGCTGACGGTGGCTCCATTGGTTCTGGTCAAGGGGACGGCCTCACCAGTGAACCCCATTGCCATGTTTTAGCCCTGCTGCTGCGGGGCGGGGAGAGAGTCTCCCGCCCCGTTTTTCTGCTCCGCCTGGCTCAATTCCCGCAGCACAGGTGTGCCACGCAATGAAAATTCTCTTCCTGCACGGCTTTGGCGCAACTCCTGGAGGGACCAAGCCGACGTTTCTCAAGGCCAATGGTTTTGAAGTCTGTAATCCTCTTCTGCCGAATGATGACTTCGACGCCTGTGTACGTATTGCGCAGGCCGAGTGTGAGCGTTATCAGCCCGACGTGATCGTAGGTTCCAGTCGAGGCGGTGCGGTCGCGCTCAATATCGACAGCGGACAGACGCCGCTCGTGCTGCTCTGCCCGGCCTGGAAACGCTGGGGGAGGGCGCCAACGGTCAAGCCGAATACCCTGATCCTTCACGCCGAGGCTGATGAAGCCGTTCCTTTTGCTCACAGTGTCGAATTGGTCCGCAAGAGCGGCCTGCCCGATTCGGCCTTGATTCGGACCGGCAGCGAACATCGCCTGATTGACCCCGATTCGCTGGACAGTTTACTCAAGGCGATTGCCAGGCTCGCCGGCTCTGGAGAGGAGAAAGGAGCGAGTGATGGCTGAGGCAAAGACCGGTCCAAAACTCAACGCTCACACGTACGCCGAGGAGTAAAAGAGGTCCGCTCATGCCGGTATCCTTCCCCGCAGACCGAGCTGAGAAGCGGCAGGTGCTCCTACAGGCGGTCGAACAGGTCCATGGGACGCTTGCCGCCCAGATAGACCAAGCCGAGGAAGCTCGGACGCTGCCCGACGCCTCCGTGGTAGCCCTGCGCGAGGCCGGCCTGTTCAAGCTGAAACTACCGGCGGAACTCGGTGGGGCCGAGGCCGACCCGGTGACGCAACTGGAAGTGATTGAGGCCGTGACGACGATCAATCCGTCTGCGGGCTGGTGCATGTTTATCGGTGCTGCCATTGTTGGCATGGCGGGCGCCTTTCTGCCGGACGAAACCATCGCCAGCGTGTTTCCACAGGGCCGCGTCCCGACCATGGCGGGCGGATTGATGCCCGGCCGGGCTGTGCCCGAGCAGGGTGGCTACCGTGTCACCGGCCGCTGGTCGTGGGGCAGTGGCATCCGTCATGCCGAATGGGTGTTGGTCCAAACCCTGGTCGAGCGTGGCTCCCAGCCGCCCGAGGTGCGGGCCGTGGTCTTCCCCGTTGCCCAAGCTCAGGTCATCGACAACTGGTATGTGCTGGGCATGAAAGGTACCGGCAGTTGTGACTACGCGGTCTCGGACCTGTTTGTTCCCGAGGCGTTTACTTTCGCAGTAGGCAGCACACCACCACAGCGCGGTGGGCCCTTATATCTCATGGGCTGGCCAGGCTATGTGGCGAACGAACACGCAGCCTTTGCGCTGGGGATTGCCCGCTGTGCGCTTGACGCGATTATCGATCTGGCCCAATCAAAAAAACGGGGCTATGGACCCCAACAGCGCCTGAGCGACCGGGCCGTCGTTCAGCGCATGATAGCCCAGGCAGACCTCCGGCTACGCGGAACACGCCTGGTCGTTATCGACATCCTCGAAAAAGCCTGGCAGACGGCCAGCGCCGGCCAGTTGCCGGGTCCGGCGCTCCAGGCCGAAATGCGTAGCGTCGCAACCCTGGCCACGGACGTGGCGCTTGAGATCACGACGAACGCCTTTCGCGCTGGCGCAGGCAGCGCCGTGCGTTTGGAACATGTATTGCAGCGCTGTCTGCGAGATTTGCATACCGCTGCGGCCCATTTGATGGTCAGTGATTCATCCTATGAAAATTACGGGCAGTTTCTGCTCGGTCTACCCGATGTCGATCCCATGGGGTAACACAGGAAGAAAACGAGCAGACGGAGGAAGCCATGGCTCGCTTACAACTGGAAACGGCAAATACGATTGTCACTGCGGCACTTCAAAAGGCGCGTGCCATGAACGCCTCCCCACTCGCGGTCGCGGTATTGGATGAAACCGGGCAACTTCAGTCTTTTCAACGCGAGGACGAGACCAGCCTGATGCGGGCCGATGTGGCGATCGGTAAGGCCTGGGGCGCGCTGGGCATGGGGCGTTCGTCTCGGGTGCTGGGCAGCGTTGCGGCCGAGCGTCCGCATTTCGTGCAAGCCCTGACGGCGGTCGCTCAGGGTAAACTCGTGCCTGTGCCGGGTGGGGTGCTGATCCGGGATGGGGCTCAGTCCATTATCGGGGCGGTTGGGATATCGGGTGATACCTCGGATATTGATGAGGAATGTGCCGTGGCCGGCATTGAAGCGGCCGGGCTGACGGCCGATACGGGCGTCTCTGCATAGCCAAGCAGACCGCCAACAGAGGAGAACGCATGGGATATGCTGATATTGACGGTCTGCGGATACATTATCACAGCGTCGGACACCTGAGTGTCCCAAAAGGACAGTGCATTTTATACGTCCACGGAACCGGCTGTGACGGCCGGGTGTGGCACAGGCATATGCGGGCGATAGCCGACCGTCATGTGCCGGTGGCGATCGACCTGCCGGGGCACGGCCAATCGTCCGGCAGCGGGTTTCGTGGCGCCGCGGATTACACCCATTATGCTGTCCGGCTGGCCGATCATTTGGGCTGGGACCGGTTTGTGATCGCCGGGCATTCGCTCGGTGGTGGGATCGCCCTGACCGCGGCCATCTATTATGCGGATCGTCTCGCCGGCATGATGCTCATTGATACGGGTGCACGGCTGCGGGTAGACCCGAACGTCCTTGAGAACTCCCGCCAACTGGCTGCGGGTGAAGCCGGGATTGCCATTGATCCGCGTCTAGGTTTCGCCAAAAGCACGCCTCAGTCCCTCGTCGATACGATCAACGAGCTGACGGCAGGGACCGATCCGCAGGTGACTTACAAGGATTGGATCAGCGATGACACCTTCGACTGTATGAGTCGAGTCGCTAATATCCAGACCCCGTCGATCGCCATCTGCGGGGACGAGGACTATTTTACGCCGGTCAAATATGCCGAGTACTTCCACGATCGGATGCCGCACTGTCAGCTGGCAGTCATCCCTCAGGCTGGCCACTGGACTTACGAAGAGCAACCCGAAACCTTTGACCGTATTGTCCGATCCTATCTGGACAATCTGCCGTCCTGAGGAGGCTACGGTCGTTCAGCCTTTTGTTCCCTCTCCCCCTGGGAGAGGGCTGGGGGGAGGGTTTTCTCAATTAATTGGGCGCTTCCGAATAACCGGAACCTTACACCGTCCTACGCCTGCTCCTGCGCGACTCCGCCCAGACTGGCTGTCCGGCGGACATGGCCCCAAATGCTGCCTGAGGTGTGCATTTGGACCTGCCAAGTCGTGTCATCGACTTCACGCGCCCCCCAGCCATACTCAACCGCAAAGCCGGAGGGTGTTTGCATATAGAACGAGGTCATATGGTCGTTGGTATGACGGCCCAGACTCATCGTAATCGGCACGTCCTGGTCCTGGCACAGATAATAGGTCGAACCCACATCGTTCAGCGACTGTGTCTGCAACATGAAATGATTCAAACGCTTGGGCGGGTTGGGGGCTTCGATAAAGGCGAGCGAATGATGGCGCGGATTGCAGTGGAAAAAGGTGGCCTGAAAAGTTGTGCCTGGGGCAGGCGTGATATGGACATAATCGCTGATCCGCATCCCCAGGACATCTCGATAAAAGTTGATGCTCTGCTCGGCGTCATTCACCAGGATCACAAAATGTCCTAAGCCTTGCTCTCCGGTTTTAAAGCCCGAGATCGGTCGCGGAGACTGAAACGGTTTATCAAAATGAACGAGCGGACCATAGAATATCTCTGACGGAATACCGCTGGGGTCCTGGAAGCGAATCAGCCCAGCCACCCGGCGAATAGCCCGCTCTTCAGACGTGCCCGGGGTGACTTCGACTCCGGCTGCCCCAAGCTGGTCAGCCACGGCGTGTAAAGCGTGTTCATCGGCAACTTCCCAGCCAATATAGGCGAGGTCGTCAGCGCCCGTCGGATGCACAAGAAATCGATGATGGTACTCATCCATACGCAGATAGAGCGAGCCATCGTCGGCGTGCTCGTTGACGGCCAACCCAAGCACCGTGGTCGCGAATTGTTCCCAGGCGGCCATGTCACTGACGCTGAGTCCCAAATATCCGAGTTGTGATACGCTGGTCATACTAGCCTCCTCAGTACGTCGTTGTACAGCCACACTCTACGCCAAGGGGAGTCGGAAGAAAACACGTAATCTGTATGCCTGCTGAGTTGAGAGACAGCTTGCTATAAGATATTGCGCAGTCGTGCACGTCATTAGCCGTAAAGCGTTGAAAGATTTCTGGGAAGAACACCCTGACAGTAAGAGTGGGCTGGTCCGGTGGTTCAAAATTATGAGGACGACGGATTTTCAGAATTTTTCCGAACTCCGAGCGACCTTTTCTGCCGCAGATTATGTTGACGATCTGATTGTATTCAACATCGGTGGGAACAAATATCGCTTGATAGCCTCGGTTCATTTTAACCGAGGTAAGGTCTATATTCGCCGTGTCTTGACGCACGGGGAATATGATCGAGAGAGGTGGAAGCAATGAACACGCTTGAAAAAAACCTCCAACATCATTGGCTGGCCCTTCGTCCGCTCTTATCCATACGGAACGAGGAGCAATACGCGCAAGCTGTTGGACACCTCAACGACCTCATTGACGAAATCGGTACGGACGAGGCCCACCCGCTATATGAACTTCTGGATACCCTGGGTACTCTCATCCATGCATATGAAGAGCGGTACCACGCTATCCCTGATTGTAGTGGACGGGAAATGCTTGGTTTCTTCATGGAGGAAGATGGACTGACGCAAGCCAGTTTTCCTGAAATCGGCTCTCAGGGGATTGTGGCAGAGGTCCTGAGTGGCAAGCGAGAGCTAAACGTCGAACATATACGCGCCCTTGCCAAACGATTTCATGTCTCGCCCGCCGTGTTCATTTGAGTTGGGCGAGAGCGTTTTATAATGCGCCCTCACCCTACCGTTACCCTCCCGTCATTACGCTACCGCCTGGGTCGTCCGTTGCTTGACTTTCCCAGCAGTGCTGCGTTGTATGCCCCCATGAGGAAGTCCTTGATTCCGTGGAGCATCGGACTCTTTTTCCTCCGGCCGGTCCGGCCATCGGGCAGACAGATGAGGAGATCGAAAAGGTATTTTGGGAGAGCGTAGAGTGTAAGAGTGCGCGCCAGGTGCAGGTATACCTGGAGGTCTATCCAACAGGCCGCTACGTAGCGGAGGCCCACGCCTGTCTGGAGGGGCAGCTTGGCTTAGACCGAGCGGAACAAATCTTGGTGCAGCAGGGGTTGGCAGCGCTCGACTACTCGGTCGGGGCGGCAGATGGGCTGTTCGGGCCGGCGACCCGGAAAGCCCTGCGGGAGTGGCAGGCAGGGAAGGAATTTGCAGGGACGGGGTATCTGACACGAGAACAGGCGGACACGTTAATGGCGCAGGGGCGGGAGGTAGTAGCCGAGCAATGTCAACGGTGAACGCCAGTATCAATAGTGGCTCGGCCTGAATCCAGGCTCCCAGCCCCCGATCTCTGGATGCCGGATCACGTCCGGCATCCAGAGCGTATACTGGCACGGCTACAACATACTGATCCAAGCTCTCAACTCTCTGCGCGGTGGCTAAACCGACAAGCTGACAGCGGAATAGTCCCTGGCGGGCAGGTAAAGGCCACTTCGAGGGAGGGTTCAATAGAGTGCTCTATGAGCTGACAGAACTATTTCCCCCCAAGCCTTGACTCGAATGACCTTTCGGACGCACGATACAGGAGGCCCCAGGTAAGAGGTCGAGGAGAGCAACATACTTCCCAGATTACAGTGTTCAACACGAAGGAGGCGCATATGGAAACGGCAGTCCTATGTTCCGGTTTACTGGGTTTGTTGGTCTTTGTACTCGGCTTTATGGTTTCTATGACACGCGGGAAGACGGACCCCGACAGTGGCGACGGTTCGGACCCCGCCGACCGCTTACATAAAATGGTACGCGCACACGGCAACGCGACCGAGTACGCGCCCATGTTAGCCTTACTCATGCTCATCGTGGCGATGGGCGAGGGCGGCGTCCCGGCTTGGGCCATGTGGACGATGATACTGGTGACCGCCTGTCGCTATCTGCACGCCATCGGTATGATCGCCAGTTCGACGCTGGCGCAACCTCATCCTCTCCGTGTCGTCGGTGCTCTCGGTACGTATATCGGCGGCGTCGTACTGTGTGTCGCGGTGTTTATGGGCGGTATGGGCGGTTAGCTGCACCGCTGAGGGCGGAAGGTCGCTCTCCCCTTCCGCCCCGCTTCCTGACCTCTACGACGAAGTGGCTCAAAGCCTTACGGTTGGAGCGACTCCAAGAAGTTCTGCAAGGCGCTCAGACACTCCTCGGGCCTATCCACATAGATTTCGTGTCCGGGGCCTTCGACAACGGTAATCCGCGCGTTGGGAATCCCCGTACGCATGGAGAGCTGGTCGGTCAAGGGTGTGATCGGGCTGTTGGCAGGAGCCAACACCAGCGTTGGGACTGTGACCTGGGGCAGCAGCGTGGCCGTATCCGCACCGTCCAGCGTCTTGGTGATACCCTGTAAGACATGGGCTGGTGTTTTCGCCCACTCCTTGAGCACCCATTCAATATGCTCGGGGCTGTGTCCGCTGATGATCTTGCGCTCAATCATCAAACGGCCCCATCCAACAGAACCTTCTGAGGCCAGGAGCTTGTGCAGGTTGCCTTGCTCACCGGACAAGGCGCGTGTGCCTGCTGGACGAATCGTCGTTGGTGAATTGCAAATCGTCAGGCTCTTGAGTCGCTCCGGCCAACGCGTGGCAAACAGTACACCGAGGATGCCGCCAATGGACTCGCCCACATAATGCACCTGCTGGAGCCCCAGCGCGTCCATGAAGTCGCGCATATCCGTGACCAACTCGTCCAGAGACCAGCGATGGTCCGGACCGGGGTCAGCCGACTGGCCGTGGCCACGCATATCACGGCGGAGCACCCGATAGTGGCGCGCCAGGGAAGGGACCCAATGGTACCAGAACCTGGTACTCCGACCGACCCCGTGTTGGAGCCATACCGTTTCCTTCTCTGTTATCCAGGGATCGGTGAAGTCATCGACCTCATAATACATCTCACACTGATTGGCAGAGACGGTCGGCATGCTGTCTTCACCTCCTTTTCGTCACCTGCGGACGCTGTCTGGCCTCGCTTGGGCGCTCTAGTCGAGCTGGCCACAATCGGCAATGACAATCCGCTGTCTGGGTTGTCCGCTCTGACTGCCCTGGGCCTCCATGGCGCGGACCACGTCCATGCCTTCAACCACACTGCCAAACACCACATGCTTGCCATCCAGCCACGGTGTCTGGGTGGTGGTGATAAAGAATTGGGAACCATTCGTCCCGGGACCGGCGTTGGCCATGCTCAGCAAACCGGGGTCGGTATGCTTGAGTTGAAAATTCTCGTCGGCAAATTTGGAGCCGTAGATGGACTCTCCCCCGGTGCCGTTGCCGTTGGTAAAGTCTCCCCCCTGGCACATGAAGTCGGGAATGACGCGGTGAAACGTCGAACCCTTGTAGTGCAGGGGTTTGCCGGACTGGCCGCTCCCTTTCTCGCCGGTACACAACGCCCGAAAATTTTCTGCGGTTTCAGGAACTACGTCAGTCCGGAGTTCAAAAACGATCCGTCCGGCTGCATCATCTCCGATTGTGATATCAAAAAATACCCGCGGGTTGGTGTGTTCGCTCATCATCTTCTCTCTTTCCCGGATGTATGGATTCTCGCCCTGGCGAGTGCCGTCCTGCGCAGCCTATAGAATTTACGCCGGTGAGACTAGGCGTCCGCAGGCGGCGGCTTAGCGAAACTGAACCGACACGGTTCCGACGCCGGAAAAATCTGCGCTATAGCTCCCCGGCTGCGTGACAGCGTGATGACAAAATGAGCCGGTAATAACGGGTTGGCCCGGCTCCAGGCCCAGACCGAATGGATACAGGCGGTGGCACAGGCGTGACAGCGAGAGATAGGGATCATCCATTGTTGTACCTGGCGTCTTGGTCTCGACCACCTGGCCGTCATGCGAGAATGTCACCGTAGTATCGATCAGCCCGTCTCGGACCGGGGCTTCCGGTCCAACGACGATCCCCCACTGGGCTAAGCCGTCTGCCACCAAGGGGAGGGAGCCCTGACCTGGCTGGACGCGAACTTCGTTGATCTCAAATGCCGGAGCAACGGCTCGAACCGCGGCTTTGGCCTGTTCGCGGTCGACTCCTGGGCCACGCAAGGCTGAGCCGACTATCAGGCAGAGTTCGGGCTCAATATGACAATGCATGATCGAAGAGATCGGAAGGGTCGCACCGGACGAAAAGACCCGACTCTGGAGGACATAGCCAAACGGCCGTACGTCTTTTCCCATACGGTCGCGGGCTTTCCCCGATGTCAGCCCGACCTTCCAGCCACCAAGGTGTTCTCCTGCTGTCTCAAATCGCTGGAGAACACCGAGTTGTACGGCGAGCGCTTCGTCCAAATCCGAAGGGATGGGATCAATGTGGGCGGGTCGGGTTCCGTTTCGGCGGGCGTGGTAGAGGTTATCGATGAGTGCCTCTTGTGTCGCGGTCATACTGCCTCCTGTGTGGGCCATAAGAGGTTGGGCTTTACTCGTCCGACCTGCACTAGGTATCAGCTCTGCAAGCTTGTGTCCCTGCCGGGTGCGTGGCAAAATGCTGCTGCCTGGCACAAGCCAAACTCTAACGGCAGCCTGAAGAAGGGGGGAGCCATGTCTGATCTGTCTCAGCTTGCCTATGCGACGACCGCAGAAGTCGCCGCCATGATCCAAAGGAAAGAGGTTTCAAGCCGCGAAGCCGTCGACTTTTTTCTTGACCGGGTCGAAGCGCTCGATAAAGCCATTAATAGCGTGGTGACGATTGATGCGGAACGAGCGCGAGCGGAGGCTGATGCCGCAGATACGGAGTTGGCCGGAGGAACCTCCCGAGGGCCGCTGCACGGCGTGCCGATGACGATCAAGGATTCGTATCAAACCAAAGGCATGCGGACGACGTCGGGTGCGCCGGAACTCACGGATTTCATTCCAGAGGAGGACGCCTGGCCAGTGGCCCGACTGCGCGAAGCCGGGGCTATTATCTACGGTAAGACCAATCTGCCGATCTACGCCGGTGACTTGCAGAGCTATAACGAGATTTTTGGTACGACCAATAATCCGCACGATACCACGCGCACGCCGGGCGGCTCGTCCGGTGGCTCAGGCGCCGCGCTGGCTTGTGGCTTCACGCCGTTGGAATTGGGGAGTGATATCGGTGGTTCGATTCGTCTGCCGTCCCATATGTCCGGCGTGACCGGCCACAAGCCGAGCTATGGCATTGTTCCCGCCCACGGGCAGATTCCGGGTCCGCCGGGAACCCTGACAATGGCCGACTTGGCGGTCGCCGGGCCCATGGCCCGGAGTGTCGAAGACCTGGAATTAGGGCTCGATATCATGGCCGGCCCCAATCGCTGGGAGCAACCGGCGTGGCGCTTGGAACTGCCGGCTCCGCGCAAACACGCGCTCAAGGACTACCGCATTGCAACTTGGCTGGACGATCCTCGTTGTCCGGTCGAGCCGGAAGTACGCACCCTTTTGGAAAACGCTGCCAGCGCATTAGCACGGGCCGGGGCGACGGTGAGTGCCGATGCGCGGCCCGAATTCAGCCTGGAAAAAATTGCGGCGACCTTTATGGCCCTGTTGCAGTCCGCGCTGTCCGGCGGTGTCTCGCGAGACAAAATCGAAGAGTACGCGCAGTCGGGCGGCAACACCTCAACGGACCAGACCCGGCGGCTGTTTGCCATGCGGCATCGCGAATGGTTGAGCTATAACGAACGCCGGATGCAGATGCGCAAACGCTGGGAAGAGTTCTTCCAGGACTGGGACGTGATGCTGCTGCCGGTCATGCCGTGTCCTGCCATCAAGCACGACCACTCTGAGCCCCAAGCCGGACGGACGGCCCTTGTTGGCGGGCAGCAACGGCCGTATTGGGACCTGGTGACGTGGATGGCGCCGGCCGGGGCCTGTCTGCTGCCGGCCACAGTGATTCCAGTGGGACAGCTCGATAATGGATTGCCGATTGGTGTCCAGATCGTTGGCCCTTATCTTGAAGACCGGACAACCCTGCACGTGGCGAAACATCTGTTTGAAATGATGGGCGGGTGTCCGCGCCCGGCCGGTTTCTAAAGCAGACGGAGAAAGGAAGACGTATGTCACAACTGGATGGAAAAGCAGCCCTGGTGACGGGTGGAGCACGAGGGATTGGGCGGGGCATCGCCCTGGCGCTGGCAAACGCCGGAGCCGATGTGGCCGTGTCGGACATTGAAACCATGACGAGTACGGCCCAGCAGTATGGCGCGACCGCGGTCGGGGGGTTTACACAGGCGCAGAAAACTGCGGAAGAGATCATTGCGCTCGGGCGGCGGTCACTGGCGATTCAAGCCGACGTGACTCAAAAGAGCGATACCCTGCGTATGGTCGAGGAGACTACCGGCGCGTTGGGCGGCCTCGACATCATGGTCTGTAACGCGGGCGTGGTGAATATGGCGAAAGTCGAAGAGATGTCCGAAGATGCCTGGGACCTGACCTTTGCGGTCAATACCAAAGGGGTCTTTCTCTCCTGTCAGGCCGCGATTCCCGCCCTCAAAAACCGGGGTGGGGGTCTGATTATTAATATTGCCTCGATCGCGGGCAAGAGCGGCTTCGGCGGTCTGGCGCACTACTGCGCCTCAAAGTTTGCGGTGGTGGGCTTTACCAATTCTCTGGCCAAAGAGCTGGCCCAGGCCAATATCCGTGTCAACGCCATTTGTCCGGGCATTTTGCGCACCCAGATGTGGGAATACCTGGCCGAATCGCTCAAACAGCCGGACGAATCCAAGGAGGACTCCTGGCAACGCTGGGTCAAGAACGTGATTCCCCAGGGCCGGCCTCAAACGCCGGACGATATCGGGCAACTGGCCGTATACCTCGCCCTTGCCGAGAACGTGACCGGACAGGCCATCAACGTCGATGGTGGCATCGAACTACACTAGAGGGAGACTCGCTCATGGAATACCGTCCTTTTGGCCAAACCGGCATCGAAGTGTCTGCCATTGGCGTCGGCTGTTGGGAGATTGGCGGCGGCTATGGGTCAATTGAAGAACAAGAATTTAGTGCCGCGGTACACACCGCCTTGGACCTGGGCATTACGTGTTTTGATACCGCCGAAGCCTATGGGTTTGGGGCCTCGGAGCGTTCGTTGGCCAAGGCGCTCGGCGACCGTCGGAAAGACGCGGTTATCGTGACCAAGTTTGGCATTGGCTACAAAGAAGCGCCGAATTATCGAGACAGCAGCCGCGAGCGGGTCATGGTCTCGATCGAGAAAAGCCTGAAGAATCTGAACACCGACTACGTGGACGTCTATATGGTCCACTGGCCGGACCTGAACACGCCTTTTGAAGAGACCATGCGGGCCCTGGACGACATTGTGCAGCAGGGCAAGGCGCGGGCCATCGGCATCTCGAACTTCCGGCGTGAGCAGATTGAAGCCAGTATGACAGCCCGCCGGGTGGACGTCGCCCAATACTGCTGGAATATGTTCGACCGCCGGATGGACCAGGAGATTCTGCCCTACTGTCGTGAGCATAGTATGGGCGTCATGGCCTATGGCTCGCTCGCCTACGGTCTGCTAACCGGTACTTTTCGTGCGGATATGACCTTTGATGAAGGAGACTGGCGGGCGCGTCAGGGCCGTATGGGCGGCATCAATCTGTTCCAGACCATGTTCGGCCCGGACCACTTTCCCAACAACATTAAGGCGGTGGAAGAGCTGAAGGGTCTGGCCGCCGGTTATGACAAAAGCCTGCCGCAGTTTGCGCTGCGCTGGACGCTCTCGCATCCGGCGGTCAGCACAGCCTTGGTTGGCTGTCGCAAAGCGGCCGAGGTAGAAGATAATGTCGGTGCTCTGGGGTGGGATATCAGGCAAGCGGACTTTGCCGAAATCGACACGATCTTTGAACGCAATGGTGTGGTCACCTGCCCGGACGTCTGGCTGGAGCGGGAGTAGGGAGCGTTTTTTGTAACATGGCGGTGAGGAAAGCTGCCCGAGACTGTCTCCCGCAGGCTATCCTCGCCACCATGAAGCCTTTGGGCTGGGTCCAGCTGTTCGTTGCTGCACGCCCAGAATGACGGCTAACTCCTGCCACACCTGTGATTCTACCTGCTTGAAGAAATCACTCTCCTCGAAATCCTTTTCCAGCACGGTGGTTGTGGCGTGCGCAAAGAGCTTTTGCACCCAGGCATCAAACGGGACGGGGGGGAGAAAGGAAAAGGATTTGAGCTTATCCGCCACATCCATCATGCTGGAGCTGACCTTGTTGGCGAGAAAATAACTGTGGGATTTTCGCTGGAGTCGTTTGTTGAGGGCTGAGATTTCCATGAGGGCATTGAGCGAAGTCCGCCAGCTGATATCGTCCTCTTCCAACACAATAAGGTTCATGTCGCTCAGGGTTGTAGCAGCCAAACTCAAACTTCCGAGCCCGGCCTGCGTGTCAAAAATGATATAATCGACGTGTAACGACGATGTTGCAAACTCGTAGAGCCTGCCAAGCTTCTCGACCGTTTCGGTGAGTTCCAAGTGGTGCAACGGCGTCCAGTCGGGTCGCTCGCTTTCGGTAGAAGAAGGGATGATAAAGAGCCCGTCCAACCGTTGATAGGTCGAGGTATTCGTACGAGCCGTTACCTGCGCCATGAGCTCTGGGCTCTCCTCGGCATTGCCGTTGTTTTGGGCGAGTCCTTTTTGGAGTTCGTGCAGGAGTGCTGGCTGATCACCATCTTCCGAATAAAAATAATCAGTTAAGGAAAACGGAAGCCGATCGAGCTCATATTTGTTTTGAAAGGCCAGGAGGGTGAGGCCGCGGACTGACAAATCCAAATCGACGAGAAGCACATTACACTTCTCCTGACGCTGGATAATCCTTCCTAAGCTGGTTGCCAATAAGGTCTTCCCAACACCACCTTTTCCGCTACACAGGGTGATTGTTCGCACGCTGGTATCCTCCGGCTAGCGTGATCTTCGTGTCATGTCGCCTACCATATCGGATGTTCAGGCATTGTCGAGGCTATACGACCACCTTTCCAGCGTGTTGTACTCTTTTCCTCGGGCAGGTATCAAGTGCCGGGAAGAGGAATGAAACCTGAGGGAAGACGAAAGCCCAGGGAAAAAGGGAGAGGAGAAAAGAATGGGACGCTTGCAGGAAAAAGTTGCAGTGATCACCGGTGCCAGCTCCGGCATCGGTCGGGCCATTGCCATTGGCTTCGCCAACGAGGGGGCTCGAATCGTCTGCTCGGACATCCGGTCTGATGCCCGGCCCGAGGGCTACGATGCTGACACTCAGCGAGCGACTGCTGAGGTAATTGAGGCCCAGGGGAGTCAGGCCTGTTTTGTGCAAGCGGATGTGACCAAAGGCCCGGAGGTCGAAGCCGTTATTCGACAGGCGGTTGAGCGCTTTGGTCGGCTTGACATCATGGTCAATAATGCCGGTGTGTTCACGCGTTTAGCTCCTATCCATGAAAAGACTGAAGAAGAGTACGACTTTACCATGGGGGTGAATGCCAAGGGCGTATGGAATGGCTGCCAGCAAGCCATTCGCCAGTTTCTGAAGCAGGGCGACGGAGGAAAGATCGTGAATATCGTCTCGATTGCCGGGGTGATAGGCTTACCCGAGGAGCCGGCCTACTGCGCCTCCAAGGCGGCCGCGGCGAACCTCACCCGTCAGCTCGCGGTGGACTACGGTCCGCATGGGATACATGTCAACGCTATCTGCCCCAACTTCTTGACGACCGCCATGACCCGCCCGTTTCACGAAAATCAAGACATTAAGTCTACAGTCGAAGCACTTACTCCGCTCGGTCGCTGGGGGAAGATTCCCGATATGGTCGGTCCGGTGATTTTCCTGGCCTCGTCAGAGGCGGATTATGTAACGGGCAGTTTGTTAATGGTGGATGGCGGCTTTACCGCAAAGTAAAGAAGAGGATGATTTTTTTCAGAAGGAGCATATATGGCAGGACGACTTGAGGGTGAGGTGGCAATTATTACCGGTGCCGCACGTGGCCAAGGTGAGGCCGAGGCGCGGATGTTTGCCCGTGAAGGAGCACGAGTCGTGCTGACGGATATTCTGGACGAGCGAGGCGAGACAGTGGCCCGGGAGATTGGCACGGCCGCTCGTTATTTTCACCTCGATGTGTCGCAAGAAGACCAATGGCAGAAAGTGGTCCGGGACACCGTCGCAACTTTTGGGACGCTAACGGTCTTGGTTAATAATGCCGGTATCGGGCTGAGGGAAGACTATGGTGTGGAGCAAACGCCGTTGGACGTGTGGAATAAAGTGCTGGCGGTGAATTTGACTGGAGCTTTCTTGGGCATGAAATACTCTGTGCCCGAGATGCGGAAGGCTGGCCACGGCTCCATCGTCAATATTTCGTCAATTGCGGGGATTGTCGGTGGTGGCGGGTTGCCCGCCTATCATGCCAGTAAAGGGGGCTTGCGCTTGCTGACCAAGACCGCAGCGATCCAGTATGCCAAGGAGAAGATTCGGGTGAACTCGGTTCATCCGGGCGGAGTAGATACCGCGATTCTTGACCCGTTCGGCGAGAAGTGGAAACAACGTGCCGCCAAGTGGCACCCGGTTGGCCGCATGGCCGAGTCAGACGAGATTGCGTACGGCGTGGTCTATCTGGCGTCTAAAGAGGCGACATTTGTGACCGGCACAGAACTGATCATCGATGGCGGTGTGACTGCCCAATAGTCCATCTCCGTATGCATCTGGCCCAAGATCGCTAGGCCGTTACGGGGCGCAAGGGAAGAATAATGCATCTTGAGAACCTCTTGATCGGACATCAGAGTCTGGCGGGAAACACGGGTATCTCCGTACTTCTTTTTACGCAGCGGGTGGTCTGCGCGTATCATCTGTGTGGTTCGGCCCCAGGCACGCGCGATGTTGTCCCGCTCAATCTGGGAAACTCGGTTGAGGAGATTGATGCGCTGGTGTTTACCGGCGGGAGCGCGTATGGGCTCGGCGCGTCTACTGGCGTCATGGAATATCAGCAGGGACAAGGCCGGGGGCTGGCGACACCGGGTCGGATTGTGCCAATTGTTCCCACCGCGTGTATTTTTGATCTCGCCTATGGTGAGCCGGCTTATCCGGCGGCCCAGGATGCCTATGCTGCCTGCAAAGCCGCCACCAATAGCGAGTATGCACGCGGGAGGGTCGGCGTCGGGCGTGGCGCGACTGTCGGCAAGGGGCTGGAGAACGGCCGCCCCATGACCGGCGGGTTCGGCGTCGGGCATATACAGGCGGGCGAACTCAAGGTGTTGGCCTGTGCGGCGGTGAATGCCTTCGGTGATGTCAGAGAAAATGACAAAATCATCGCTGGCGCGGTTGATACACACGGGCAGTTTCTTAACATCGAACAGCATCTGCTGCGTGGGAGTGCCGAGGCCAGAACCTCACTCCCCCAAAACACCACCCTGGTCGCCGTCGTGACCAATGCGACCCTGAGCCAGGAGGCTCTCTTTATCGTGGCAAAAATGGCCACCGCCGGGTTCGCCCGAGCGCTCTCACCAGCCTTTAGCCCGTGGGACGGTGATCTGGTGTTCAGTGTGTCTGCCGGACAGGTGCGGAGTGATGTCACCCTGGTCGGGACGATAGCCGCCGAAGTCACCCGCCTGGCCATTCTTGACGCCGTGCGGGAATCGCAGGTAATTGGCTGAGAGACAGAGGCGGAGAGATGCTCAAACTGCACGATTATTTATCTTCCGGAAACGGGTACAAGGTTCGATTATTGCTCACTCAGCTTGGGATTCCCTTTGAACGCATTGAGCACGATATCCTCCAGGGTGAGACGCGCACGCCAGACTTTCTGCAGCTCAACCCCAACGGTCGTATCCCCGTCCTGGAGTTGGAGGACGGCACCTGTCTGTCCGAGTCCAACGCGATTCTCTTCTATTTAGCCGAGAGCACAGCTTTCCTACCCGACCACCACTTGGCCCGGGCGCAGATTCTCCAATGGATGTTTTTTGAGCAGTACAGCCATGAGCCCAATATTGCCACGTCGCGTTTTTGGCTGATGCATGGTGAGCTGACAGACGAACGGCGCGCCGGACTGGAGCAAAAACGTCCCCTCGGCTATGCCGCGCTTGAGGTCATGGAGCAGCACCTGGCAAAACGGACTTTTTTTGTGAGCGAGCGCTATACGGTTGCGGACATCGCGTTATACGCCTACACCCACGTCGCTCACGAGGGCGGCTTTGAACTGGAGCGTTTTGAGGCGATTAAGGTGTGGCTTGACCGCATCCGGGTACAACCCGGCCATATCTCCATTCTACAACCCTGAGACCCATGAGCCCACGGTCTCGCCCAGTTCGTTTTGCACGTCCTCATCCGTCCGTCCCGAGCGTTTGAGGACGTGAAAGGAGTGGTCGCCACCCTCAACAATATGGAGGGTCACGCGCTTGCCCAGGCTGCGGCATAAGGGCGTGATATAGTCGAGTTCGGCCAGCCTGTCCCGCGTCCCTTGTAAGAAGAGCATGGGGGCGGTTACCTCGGCTAAATGCGCACCCCGCTCGCTCGATGGTTTGCCTGCCGCATGGAGGGGAAAGCCGAAAAAGATCAGTCCTTGAACGTCCGGCAGGCGACCCTCGGCTGCAACCAGCGAGGTCAACCGTCCTCCCATGGATTTCCCGCCGGCCAGCAGGGGCAACCCCCGGGCGACTTTTTTTGCGGCGGCAACCGCTGAGACGATGGTCGCGCGTAATACCGTTTGAGAGTCCGGACTTTTCTTTCCTTTTTCCATATACGGAAACTGATAGCGAAACGTCGCAATTTTTTGGGCGGCAAGCTGTTCTGCCACGGCCTGCATAAAGGGGTGGCGCATCCCGGCTCCGGCCCCATGACCCAGCACGAGCAGGGCACGGGCGGGTGCGGGTCGGAGGAGCAGCGCAGAGACGGCCCCGGCCTGTTCCGTTGGCGCAAATTGCAGCGCTCGAAGCGAAGTTGCCATGCGCGCCTATACCTTTTTCTGCCGCTCCGCTTTTTGGATTTTGGCCCAGGTATCACGCAAGGTCACGGTTCGGTTAAAGACCGGGCGGCCCGGAGACGAGTCAACTGTATCCACACAGAAATAGCCCTGCCGTTCAAACTGAAATCGACTCCCGGCTTCGGCCTGGGCCAGACTCGGCTCGACTTTGCAATCGGTCAGGATTTCGAGCGAGTGTGGATTCAGATAATCGGTGAACGCCGCTCCGTCTTCCACATTGTCCGGGTCGGGCTTGGTGAAAAAATGATCGTACAGCCGGACCTCGGCGTTGACGGCGTGCTCGGCTGACACCCAGTGAATGGTAGCTTTGACCTTACGACCGGCGGCCGGCCCGCCACTACGCGTCTCAGGATCATAGGTGCAGTGGATTTCCGTAATTTCTCCGGTGTCATCTTTGACAACGCCGACGCATTTGACGATATAGGCGTAGCGTAAGCGCACTTCCCGGCCGGGCGCGAGACGAAAAAATTTACGCGGCGGCTCTTCACGAAAATCCTCACGCTCAACATAGATCACTCGCGAGAAGGGGACCTGCCGCGTGCCGGCGCCGGCATCTTCCGGGTTATTGATCGCGTCGAGGTATTCAACCTGATCTTGGGAATAATTGTCTATGACAATTCGCAGGGGGCGGAGGACCGCCATGACCCGTGGGGCGGTTCGATTCAGCTCTTCGCGGATGCAGTGTTCGAGCATGGCATAGTCAACCGTGCTGTTCCGTTTGGCGAGGCCGATGCGTTCGCAGAAGGTCCGAATCGACTGTGACGTATACCCCCGGCGGCGGAGTCCGGCCAGGGTTGGCATGCGCGGGTCGTCCCAGCCGCTCACGTAGTTGTCTGTCACCAGAGTCAGGAGCTTGCGTTTGCTCATGACTGTATAGGTCAGGTTCAAGCGGGCGAACTCGATCTGTTGGGGATGGCTCGGAACGGGTAGGACGTTCAGCGCCCAGTCGTACAGGGGGCGATGATCCTCGAACTCCAGGGTACACAGCGAGTGGGTAATCTCTTCGAGCGCGTCGCTCAGGCAGTGGGTGAAGTCATACATAGGATAGATGCACCAGCTATCCCCTGTGCGGTGGTGCGGGGCCTTCAGAATCCGGTACAGCGTCGGGTCGCGCATATTGATGTTGGGCGAGGCCATATCGATCCTGGCCCGCAGAACGTGGGTACCTTCCGGAAACTCGCCGGCGCGCATACGGGCAAATAAATCGAGATTTTCCTCAACCGAGCGCTGCCGATAGGGGCTATCTCGACCCGGCTCGGTCAGGGTGCCACGATAGGCGCGTATTTCGTCAGGACTCAGGCTGCACACATAGGCGTGCCCGTCTTCGATAAGTTGGACCGCATAGTCATACAACTGCTCGAAATAGTCAGAGGCGTAGTATTCCCGGTCGTCCCAATCAAAACCGAGCCATTTGACATCTCGTTTAATGGACTCGACGTAGTCGATGTTTTCTTTGGTTGGGTTGGTATCGTCGAAGCGGAGGTTGCACGTCCCGCCATGTTCCAGCGCCACCCCAAAGTTCAGGCAGATGGATTTAGCATGACCGATATGGAGATGGCCGTTCGGTTCGGGCGGAAATCGGGTAGCGACTCGGCCGTTATGTTTATTGGTCTTCAGGTCCGCGGCGATAATCGTCCGAATAAAGTCGGTGGATTGGGGTGTGTCGGTCGTTGCCATAGGTCAGCGTCCATATTTTTCCGTGACGGAGCAGCATTCTTCTTGGCAGAGTATAACCGTGGTGACGACTGGATCAAGAACGATACTCTTCTAGGCCGCAGGCGACTCGGGCAGGCGGAACAGCCGCAGGGCCGTATCGCGCAAGAACTTCTGCTTTGATTCCGGCCTGAGTTCAAGCGCCTCGATCTCCGTGATGGCCCGTTCGGGGTCAATCACCGGCCAGTCCGTTCCGAACAGGACTTTGTCTTTGCCCCAGGTATTGATGAAATGGACAAAAGACTCCGGCCAGTGGCGCGGCGCATAGGCATCGGAGCCGATATAGACATTCTCATGCTTCCAGGCCACCGAGATCATTTCCTCAGTCCAGGGATATCCCAGATGAATCCCAATGAGCACTAACTCAGGAAAATCAATGGCAATTTGATCCAGCGTAATCGGTCGGCCGACACTCGGCAAAATCCGCTCGCGCTGGTAGCGCAGGCAGTGGCCGACCTGCATCATAATCGGAATTTCCAGCTCGCAGCACTTGGCATAAATGGGATAATAGCGGGCATGGTCGGGTGGCAGGCCAAACCAGTGCGGGTAGAGATGGGCGCCCACGAAGCCGTACTCCTTGACCGCGTATTCCAGGTCGCGCAGGCCCTGCATCCCTCGGGTGGGATCAACCCCGGCCAGACCGGAAAAGCGATCCGGGTAGCGCTGACAGATGTCGGCCACCCGGGTATACGGAATCTCGAATGAACCTCTGATGCGCAGGTCGCCGGCCCGCACCGCAACCAGCAGGGAGCGCTGAATCCGGGCGCGGTCCATTTTCTCCAGATAGGTCTTCATCGGTACGCCGGGCCGTAACTCGGCTGGAAACCGGACCTGGTCGAGAAAATACTCATCCACCCCGGTCTGACCCTGCTGGACCTCTTGTGGGGTGAAGAGATTACAGACGATATCGATAGCACCATCCATGCGCTTGCCTCTCTTTGGTGGGTGTTTCTGCCTCCACGATGACGCGCCGTGTCCTTTACGTCAATGGTAGGGATATGATGTGTGTGACCCAGACGGTACGGCAGGAGGAGGGCACCTATGAAATTCGGTATTCACTATTCCATTGGCGTCAACGCGAATCCCGAGGCAGAGGATTATATCCGGGTCGCCCAAAAGGCGGAAGAGTGTGGCTACCACTCGCTCTGGCTGGGGGACCATATTGTGATCCCGGAAAAAATTGAGGCGGCCTACCCATATTCGGCGGACGGAGCGGCCGGCTTTCCACGGCGGGCTCCGTTCCCCGACCCCTTTGTTATGCTCGGCGGTCTGGCCCTGGCCACCTCGCGGATTCTGCTGGGCACGAGCGTGATCGTCATTCCCTATCGAAACCCGCTGGCGGTTGCCAAGGCGGTCACCACTGTCGATCTGTTATCTCATGGACGGCTCCAATTTGGTGTTGGGGTCGGCTGGCTCAAAGAAGAGTTCGACGCTTTAGGGGAAGAATTCGCCCGGCGGGCACGACAAACCCGAGAATATCTGCACATCATGAAAACGACCTGGCAGGCCGAGCCCGCGAGTTTTTCCGGCGAGTTCCTCAAATTTTCAGACATTCACAATATGCCTCTGCCGGTCCAAAAGCCGCATCCGCCCATTATTTTCGGCGGTGAGAGTCTGCCGGCCCTCAAGCGGGTGGCCGACTTGGGCGACGGCTGGCAGCCGGGCACGGCCTCCCTCAAGGTGCTGTCAAAAAGCGTTCCTCAACTCAAAGCCCTCATGGCTGAACGCGGACGAGACTATGCCGGCCTGTCCGTCTCGGCCCTGAGCGCCGCCGGCCCCTTGCTCCGCAAGCCAGAGGTCATTCCTCAGCTCAGCGAACTGGGCGTGCAGGAATTGATCCTGTTTATGACGACGGCTGATACCCAGAAGACGCTCACGGCTATCGAAGACTTTGCGGAAAAGATGATGGGCTAGGCAGTTCACCTCTCCTATGCTGCGTCTGTTTCCCTTGTGGATCGGGACCCTCCTGCTGACCGGAGGGACCAGCCAAGCGACCGAACGTCCTGGCGACTATTTTCCCCTCGCTCTGGCAAACCGTTGGCAGTACGAGTCGAGCGAAGGCACGCCAATAAGCCCCGTGACCGAGACCTGGGAAGTGGTGAGCCGTAAAGGGGCGGGCTATGTGCTGCGTATTCAGCAGAGTCTCCTGGCCAGAGATGCGCCTGCGGAGTTTATCTCCGCATCGTCTGCCGGGGTGGTTATGCAGCCGAGCGACACCGCGTCCGAAGATGGGCAGCCTCAGTTCATCCTCAAAACGCCACTTACATTCGGGGTGACCTGGCAAACGGCTGCCGGACGCTACGAAATCACCGGGCTGGATGCGTTGGCTGCGGTGCCGGCGGGCGTATTTGAAGACTGTATCGAAGTCACCTTTTGGAGTCGCAATGGCCAAGCCAAGGCGGTGACGCTGTACGCTCCTGGTGTTGGCATGGTCCAGCGGGATGAGTCCTTACCCTTCTTGGCGGCTTGGGCGACGAGGCTGGTCCGCGCCAGGGCAGGGTCAGTTTATGGCTGACCGAATGGCACGTCGGACCAGCCATAGCAGACGAATAATCTATGGAGAGCGGATTCGTGAGGCTCGTATGAGTGAGCCTTTTGCCTAGCGCCGGTGTCTGCGTCGATAGATGGAAACCAGCACGCCAAGAAGAAGAATCATGCCGGGCTCAGCAACAATGGCGATCAGGAATAACTGCCGCGTCTGTTCCGTGGTGAGCACCAGGGTAGAAATTTTCTGCTGAATGGAGGCATCCCGGGGGCGTTCGGTAATAAACTCCTCGTCCTGCACCAGCCACTGCACCGTGTTGAGAAAGAGGTCTCGATTGCCCAGCAAGGACAGCCTGGAATTGCTGGCAAAATCACTGTCTCCATACACAACCAGGCGGGCACTGGGTTCCGCTGGTTGGTCTCCGCCGGCGGGTGGCGTGTCCCCGTTCGTTGGCTGGTTTTGGCGTAGCGTTGCCGCCACCGCCAGGGAAATCGGTCCCGGCCGGGCCTTCGTACCCTCAAAGTCTATCACGCCTTCGGGTGAGTCGGCTCCGGCACGAAAGCGAGCCCAGGCGCCCGGTCCGGTGCGGCAGAACGGTTCGGCTGAGAGCACGCTGCTCGGCAATGGGTCGGCCGGCTCAACCGAACGGGAGAGCGGGAAAATGGTGCCGACCTGGAAGTCTTTTACGATCTCGACTCCGGTATTATACAGCGACACCAGCGGGCTCAGCGCATCGCCTCCGAAGAGCCTGTTTTGTGGATCATAGACAATATCCTGGTCAAGCTCGACACCGTACTGGGCGAGGAAAGCGGTCAGGTTGGGTGCCGGCATGGGGTCAAGCATGAAGAGGAGGCTCCCGCCTGCCGAGAGATAGTGGGCAAGACGCTCAAGCTCGTCCGGTAAGAAGTCGGTCTGCGGGCCACTGACAATGACGAGAGCCGCGTCTTCGGGGATGCGCTCGGCCCGAGCGAGAAAGACGGGGCGGATCACAAAGTTTTCGTTGCGTAAAGCTGAAGCGGCTTGGCTATAGCCCAACTGCGGCTGACCGCTCTGGGGGTCTTTTTCGCCGTGGCCGCCAACAAAATAGATAGTCTTTTGCTCTTTGCGGAGAAACTGAAACAGGGCCTCGGTGATAGTCTTCTCGCCCGCACCCGGCAGGAGTTTGTGCTGCCCGTCGTACTCGAGGACTGCGGTTCCGTAATGGGTCGCCCCGTACTGCCGGGCAAGCCCGATGTTCCGGTCCCGGTGCAGAATCCGATACTGGAAGTAGGCGTTTTCCGCGGTAAAGCGCTTGAGTACATCCTCATGGCGTTGATACGCATCTGGAGAGCCGCCAAAAAACAAGGTCAGCAGCGCGTCTTTGTCCAGGTCGGCCAGCAGGCTTTGGGTCTGTTTTGACAGGGATAAGGTCTGCGTGGGGGTGAAGTCCCAGCGCTGATTATTGCGAATGGAGAGCGTCTGGAGACCGACCAGGCCGAGCAAAATCAGCAGATCCAGAACGGCCACCGTGACCCACTGCTTTCGGCTTGGTGTGGCCAGAAACGTCCTGAACGAGGAGAATTCCCCCTTACCACGCCACCGCCGTGCGCGGAGCGCTTGCCAGGTCAGTAACAAAAAGAATGAGAAAAAGAAGAGAAAAAAGGTGATTTCCTGGCTGTCAATCGCACCGCGGGCGAAATTGTAAAAGCGATCAAAGAGCGAAATTTGCAGCAGGGCATGGAGCCAGGCTTCACTTATGGCCTGCTCGTTCCACGTCAGTGACCAGAACAGGACCAGGACGCCGAGGGTTGCCATGGCCGCAATCGCCTGGCTGTCGGTGAGCGCTGATAAGAGCAGGCCCACGCTGATGAACACCAAGCCAATGAGCAGCAGACCGAGATAGCCGGGTATTAACGCCGGCCAATATACCTCGGGATGCCAGTGCGAGAGGACGAAGGGATACACCAGGGTTAATCCCAGAACGACCAGCAGCAGGGTGGCGGCCGCCAGGAATTTACCCAGTAAGACGCTGCTCTCCGGGATCGGGTAGGTCCATAACAGGTCGAGAGTGCCGAGTTTTTTTTCTTCCGCAAACGAGCGCGCGGTGATGGCCGGGACGAGCAGCAGGAGGACATAGCGGAGGTCGTGGAAAAAGAATTCCCACAGACCCCGCTCCAGGTTCTGGCCGCCCCACATCATGAAGAAGCTGATGTCGGTGTAAAAAAAGAAGCCGCACAAAGCCAGGGCAACCGCCACAATGGCGTACGCCAGAAACAGGCCAAAGTATGATTGCAGTTCTTTAACAAAAATCGCGCGGAGAACCATACGTCGGTCTCATTGATGCTGTTATTTATGGCTGCGGCTGATCAACCACCCGGTGGAAGATTTCCTCAAGGTCCATCTCCCGAGCGCGGAGTTCAAATAAACGCCAGCCGCGTCCGGATACGGCTTCCACAATGCTGGGCCGGACGTCCTCGTGCTGAGCAGCGCGCACCGTATAGGCGATCGGACCACCACTCTCCTGGGAGGTTGCCTGGACCTCGTGGATACCCGGCAGGCTATGCAGGAGGGTTTCCACTTCGGCTTGCGGGCCGTCAATATGGGCGACAATCTCACTCGCATCGCGCAGCCGAAGGGTCAGGTTGTCTGGGGTATCCAGGGCCAGCAACTGGCCTCTGGCCAGGATCATCACCCGATCGCACGTCATCCGTACCTCAGGCAAGATATGCGTGGACAGCAAGACAGTCCGATTCCCCCGCATGCCGCGGATGAGCTGGCGAAACTCGGACGCCTGCTCAGGGTCGAGGCCGATAGTCGGCTCATCGAGAATGAGCACGCTGGGGTCGTGCAGCATGGCCTGGGCCAAGCCGACACGTTGACGGTAGCCTTTTGAGAGCGTGCCGATGTAGACGCGGATGACAGAGCCGAGATCCAACTCTTCAATGACCTGGGACACGCGGACCCGCCGCGCTGTACCGCCCAGCCCTTTGAGCTTACCCACAAAATCGAGATAGGTGGCTACCTCCATCTCTGGGTATAGCGAGATGTGTTCCGGCATATAGCCGAGCTGGCGTCTGACGGCCAGCGATTCGCTCAGCACGCTATGGCCGGCAACGCTGGCCGTGCCCGTGGTCGGAGACAGAATACAGGCCAGCATGCGGATAGTCGTAGACTTGCCCGCTCCGTTTGGGCCGAGGAGACCGACGATCTCTCCGTGCTCAACGGAAAAACTTACCTCTGAGACGGCGCGAAACGTTCCGTAGAGTTTGGTCAGACCTGAGGCTTGGATCATGATAGCGCGCTCATTTCGAGTAGACGCAGACAGTATCCTGCCCGATGCTCCACAATCAACTCCCTCGACCCACGTCCGCGCTACCCCGAGGGAAATGGGGACGCAGCGTTGACCTAATGCGCACTGTGGCCGCCATCAACCGGAATGACCGCGCCTGTCATGAAGCTGGCCTCATCCGAGGCCAGATAGAGGGCGAGGGAGACCACTTCGTGCGAGTTCCCAAAGCGCTTGAGCAGATGCGTGTCTGCAATCTGTTGCCACACGGCCTCTTTATTTTCCATGTCCTTGATGTACTCGCGTGGCATGGGGGTATCGATCGCACCCGGACAGATGGCATTGACCCGAATATTATACGCAGCCAGGTCCACCGCCATACAACGGGTCAGATTCACCAGCCCGCCTTTAGCCGCCCCATAGGCCGACATCTGCGGATAGCCAAGAATACCGCCGGCTGATGAGATATTAATAATCGAGCCGCTGTGTTGTTGCTCCATATGCGCGACCACCGCCTGGCTCATCAGGAACGGTCCGGTCAGATCGATCCGAATAATGCGTTCCCATTCTTCCAGGGTCGTCTCCTGAAACGGTTTACCTAAAATAACCCCGGCGTTGTTATACAGAACATCGATGCGACCAAAGCTTGCCATGGCTTTCTCGACAACCGCCTTGATCCCGTCTGGGTCCGCAGTGTCAGCCTGGACCCATTCGACCCGGGCTCCGGCTGAAGGAATATGCGTGGCGGTGTGTTCGATCTCTGGCAGGATATCGCTGATCACCAACGAAGCGCCTTCTTGGGCAAAGGTCTGGGCGGCCACCGCGCCTTGACCGCGCGCGGCTCCGGTAATGATCGCGACTTTTCCATCTAAACGGCCCATGTCGTCCTCCTTGTTGTTTTCCTCCTGAGGAGATAGCAGAAACTCGCCCAGCGTGCCAAATACGGCTTGCTGAGGAGGGGCCGGCTGGCTATGTTGCTCCGATGCGTATGGACTGCTCCTACCGGCAAAAGAACAAGTGCGACATGAGAGGATAGTATGGCAAAGACCGATCCGATTACCTTGGCGGTTGTCCAGGGCATGCTTGAATCAACCCAGCGTGAGATGACGCTGACTATCGAGAAAACGTCGCGCTCGTCCGTGTTCAATATTGCGCGCGATTACTCCAACGCCCTGTTTCTCGGCTCCGGCGAGATGATTCTGCAAGGCCAGGATATCCCTATTCATTTAGGCTCACTGATGCCGGCCTTGCGGACCGTTGCCGACTATTTCGGCGACGATATTCATCCGGGGGATGTGTTCTATCATAACGATCCGGCCTGGAGTGGCTCTCATATTGTTGACTGCTGCATGTATAAGCCGGTCTTCTACCAGGACGAACTCGTGTTCTGGACGGTCAGCAAAGGCCATGTCACCGACATCGGCGGCCCCGTGCCCGCCGGTTATAACCCCGAAGCCAAAGAGATTTATGCCGAAGGCCTGCGTATCCCGCCGCTGAAGATACGGGACCGCGGGGTAGAGCGGCGAGATGTGGTGAATTTTATTCTGACCAACGTCCGCTCCCGCCGACTCCAAGCCGGCGATATGCGTGCCCAGCTTGCCGCGGTCACGATTGGCGAGCGCAACCTGATCGGTCTGCTTGAGAAATACGGCAAGGATATGGTCATGGCCTGCATGGCGGAATTACTCGACTTGGCTGAACACCAGATGCGGACGTTTATCAGCGCTATTCCTGACGGGACCTACCACGGTAAATCCGTTCTCGAGGACGCCGGGCATGGTTATGGCGATATCGAGATTGCCGCGACCGTTGAGATTGCCGGAGACGCCATGGCGGTCTCGCTGTCGAGCCCACCCCAGATTCCGTATTTCATCAATTCCTATGCGGCCAACTCGCTGTCCGGGGTGTATCTTGGGGTGATGATGTTCGCCCAACTGCCCCCGCCGTATAACGAGGGTCTGTATCGGCCCATTACGGTTGATGTCGGCCCGGAAGGTACCCTGACCAACGCCCAGGAACCGGCGCCGCACGCCAACTGCACAACCACCCCGTCAGAGTCGATTACGGATGCCGTACGTATGGCGCTCGAACAAGCCCTGCCCGAAAAGGCGGTGGCTTCCTGGGGACATTCAAACGGGCTGAACATTGCTGGGCAGGATTACCGCTCGGGCGAAGAATACGTTTCCATGATCCTGGCTACCATCATCAGCGGTGGCGGCGCCTCGCATAAGACGGACGGCTGGCCGGCCGTGGGACCGCAGTGCTGTTTTGGTGCCCTGACGAGCGGCGATGTTGAAATTCTTGAATACCAATATCCGATTATCATTCACCGCTACGGCCTGATGACGGACTCGGGCGGAGCCGGGAAACTGCGCGGCGGATCGGGGACGCACTGGGAAGTCGAACCGCTCCACGACCCCATGACGGTTGTCATGTTCGGCGAAGGACGGCGCTACCCGGCTCAGGGTGCGCTCGGTGCGGTCTCGAAGCTGTGCGAGCCCAAGGTGGGACGGGCGCTGTATTACAAGAAAGACGGCAGCGTCGAGGAGATCAAGACCAACCGGATTGCCGAAATCGAGCCGGGCGAACGCTTCGCCAACCAGAACCCCGGCGGCGGCGGCGTAGGCGACCCGCATGAACGCGACCGGGACAAGGTACTCGAAGACGTACGCAACGGCTTCGTGTCCGTCCAGGCCGCCTGGGAGGAGTACGGCGTCCGGATTGAGGACGACGCCCAGAGGGACCGGCCTTATGCGGTCCGTACCCAAGAGAAGTACCTCGCCGGAAAGTAACCATGTCACAGCACGCCTACCGTCTCGGCATCGATACCGGTGGAACGTTTACCGACTTTATTCTGGCCTCGGCCGGCGAAGGTATCCGTCTCTATAAGACGCCGTCCACCCCGCACGATCCGCCCATTGCCGTGCGCGAAGGGCTTGAGCAGATCGGGGCTGACCTCGGCTGTAGCGTGGCCGACTTCCTGCGGGACTGCGACCTGGTCATTCTCGGCACGACCGTCGGTGTCAACGCCCTGATCGAACACAAGGGGGCCAAGACCGGCCTGTTCTGCACCGCCGGCCACGAAGACTCGTTCGAAATTCGTCTTGGCCATAAGGAAGACGGGCACCGCTACGACGCGGATTTTCCCCAAGCGACCATGCTGGTTCCTCGCGCTCTGCGGTTCCCGGTCGAAGAGCGCGTGCTGAGTACGGGGGAGGTGCGTGTCCCGCTCAACGAAGCCGATGTCCGGCGCGGTATCCGTCACTTTCGGGAAGAGGGGGTTGAGGCCGTGGCCATCTCTCTGGTCTGGTCGTTCCTGCACCCCGAACACGAGCGGCGTATCGCCGAGTTGGTTCGGGCAGAAATGCCTGGGACCTATATAACGCTGTCGGTTGGTCTGCTGCCCCAGATCCGTGAGTACACGCGGACCAGCACGACCGTGATGAACGCCTATATCGGTCCGCTCATCCAGCAATATGTCGAGCGTATGGAGGGCCTGCTGCGCGACCTGGGCTACGATAATCCGGTGCGCTATATGCAGAGCAATGGGGGTCTGACCTCCGGTCGCTTTCTGGCCGACAAAGGCATCTACGCCCTGAACTCGGGACCGGCTGCGGGGCCGAACGCCGGCCTGTTCTTTCATGAGGGTAAAGAGCACGACGGTGATCGGCCGCGTGACATCATCACGGTGGATATGGGCGGTACCAGCTTCGATATCAGCCTGAGCAAGGACGGCAAGACGAATATCGTCAAAGACGTTGATTTTCTGCGCTACCGGATCGGCATCCCCATGCTGCAGGTCGAGACCCTCGGAGCGGGCGGTGGCAGCATCGCCTTTGTGAATCGTATGGGGCTGTTGCAGGTCGGGCCGGAGAGCGCCGGCGCGCAGCCGGGACCGGCCGCCTATGGCCAGGACGGGCAGCGCCCGACCGTGACCGATGCTCTGGTCGTGCTGGGCTATCTGAACCAGGAAGCACTGCTGGGCGGCCGGCTACGGATCGACGCCGAGGCGGCCCGCCGCGTGATTGCGGCCGAGATTGCCGGCCCGCTCAAGCTGGATATCGAACGTGCCGCCCAGGGGATTTTTACCCTGGTGAACTCCAATATGGTCAGCGGCATCCGGCGGGTGTCAATCGAACGTGGCTATGATCCGCGCGACTTCATGATGGTTGTTGGCGGTGGAGCCGGTCCTGCCCATGCCGGTCGGTTGGCCAGTGAACTCGGCATTCCGACCATCCTCATCCCCAAGGTGTCCTCCGCCTTCTGTGCGTTCGGTGAGATTCTGGCGGATATGAAACACAGCTATCTGTCGTCCAGCGCAGTCCGTCTGGACGCTATGGACTACGCGCACCTCAACGACACCTTTACGGCCATGGAAGCGCAGGGACGGCACGACCTGGGCAGCGCTGGGGTGGACCCGGACGCGATAACAATCTCCCGCTCGCTGGACATGCGTTACGTCGATCAGGTCCATGAATGCCAAGTTGATATTCCGCTGGAAGACCTCTCGGCCAGCAATATAGACGCGATTGCCGAGGCGTTTCACACCCGCCACGAAGAACTGTTCACCTATTGCGAGCGGGATAATGCGGTCGAGATCATGAATCTGGAGTCCACTGTCGTGGGCAAAGTGGCGCGGCCTCAACTGCCGCCACTCGCCAGTGGAACTCCTGACCCCGCCTCCGCCCAGAGCGGTGAACGTCCGGCCTTCTTTGAAGAGCACAATGCCTTTGTGACGACACCGGTCTACGACGGAGCCAAATTGCTCGTGGGCAACGTGGTCGTCGGGCCGGCCATTATTGAGGAAATCACGACCTCAATCGTGGTCTTTCCCGGCTGGCAGGTCCGGCTGGACAACCCCGGGGTGTATGTGATGACGGTGTGCCCTACGCGCTGAACGCTCGCACCGCGTTCTTCGTCCGCCATGAAAGAGAAGCTTGACACACAGACCATCAATTCATTAGAGTCCCGTGTATACGTTATATACGGGATGCCGCCAATAGTTCGCTATTATGAACACCCCCTATTGGTTGAAAGCTCCCTCCCCCCTCCCTCAAATAATCAGTAAAATCAAGTGTTTATAGATATAACGGAATGACCCGCCTCCGCGTCTTTCTCCCTCTCCCCTTCATACCCGCAGACCTGCTCCCCCTTCCGCCCGTCGCGGGCCACGCCGCCGACCTCAGAGGAATCAGGTGATCAGACAATGAGAGGTGATATATGGGTAGTGTCTCAGTTTGAAATTTGTTCTTCTCCGCGTTCGGTTCGCCCTGCCCTCCCGTCTCCGGGCCTGCGATGACCGCGCCGTCTTGCTCCCGCCTGACACCCCTCGGCCTGGGGCCAAGCCGGAGCGGGACCACCCCCCATAATTTCCTCAGAAATTACTAGGGACAACCGGTGGGGAGCCGTGTTAGGGAACGAATGGCCTCCCGGACACGCGTCCGCGCGGTGTCCGGGAGCCGAGAGGAGAACACGGTGCCTGAGAGCGCTCGGGAGAGGGCGGACTGCCCCATTTTTCCTGATTAGCAGTTTCAAACTGAGACACTACCGATATATGACATCGGTTGCCATGGACAGGAAAGGAGGTGGACGGGCACGTAACAAGATCAACGACAGAACCCGAGCTGGGGAGGTGTATAAAAAATTTGCTGGACGCCTTTTACTTAAAAGCGGGGAGCGTTGGGAGGGAAAACGGCACATTCAGGGGAGCGGCGGCCATACTCATGAACAGGGGGAACCATGATACAGCAGCTTACTTTTAAGACACTGATACTGATACTCGCGCTAGTTACACTAGCGGAGGCAGATTATGAGGCCGGGCAGCGGGCGTGGGATGCGGGTCAACGGAGCGAGGCCATGGCCGAATGGCAGAGTAGTGCGCAGGCGGGCGATACCAAGGCCATGTTGGCTCTGGGATGGGCGTATGTACAGGGGATGGGCGTGCTGCAGGATTACGTGCAGGCGTATAAGTGGTTCAACTTGGCGGCCAGCCGGGGAGAGGGGGCAGCCGTGGCCGAGCGCGATGCGCTGACCGCCGAGATGTCCCTGCAAGAACGAGCGGAGGGTCGGAAGCTGGCCCTGGAGTATCAGCCGGACAGCGCAGCGACCGAGGCGAGTACGGTCCGGCCAGCGGTGAGCCAGGAGGAGACGGAGGCCGAGACGAGTGTGACCCTACCAGCGGTGAGCCAGGAGGATATGTCGGCCGAGGCGATTCGTGAAGTCCAGAGCCTCCTGACCACTCTGGGCTACCGGCCCGGCCCCGTCGATGGTTATTGGGGCCGGCGCACGAACCAGGCCCTCCAGGCGTTTTTGCGCGATTCCAGTCTTCCCCCACCCAATAACTTGACTGAGTCTCTGCGTATACTGCGCGGTGCTTCCCAGCGGGCTGCGCCGGCCCAAGCTGAGCCGCCGTTGCTCAAGCCGTTCCAGGTCAAGATCCCGCAGGAAGAGATCCCGCAGGAAGAGATGTATCCCTTCACCGTCATCGCCTATCCAGCGGTGGCGTCGGTGCGGTTTGTCAACAGCGAGGAGCCGTATGTGCCAGGGATGGTGTTACCACCGGGGGGGTATGAGGTCGAAGTGAATGCGTCGGGATATTGGACGAAACGGGAGACGATCAAGCACGAGACGAAGCCGACAGCGCGCCGGGTCGTGTTGGTCAAAGCCGAGCCTCGGCGGCAGGTGGGCGAGCGCTTTCGGGACTGTCCGGTGTGCCCGGAGGTCGTCGTCGTACCGGCGGGCTCGTTTCTGATGGGTGCGCTGGCCTCCGAAGAGGGGTATGACGACACCGAAGGGCCGCAGGTCGAGGTGACGATCGCCCAGCCGTTAGCGGTAGGGGTGTACGAAGTGACGTTTGCCGAATGGAACGCTTGTGTGAGCAACGGGGGGTGCAACGGATTTCGCCCGGATGACGCTGGCTGGGGTCGGAGGCGGCAGCCGGTGATCGACGTGAGTTGGGCGGACGCGCAAGCATATGTGCGGTGGCTGGCGGAGGAGACGGGCAGGGCGTATCGGCTCCCGAGCGAAGCAGAGTGGGAATACGCGACCCGGGCCGGGACGCAGACGCCGTTCCACTTTGGGCGGACCATCACACCCCCGCAAGCGAACTATGATGCGCTGTACATCTACGGAGGGGGATGGAAAGGTCTGGACCGCAGACGAACTATCCCCGTGGGGAGTTTTCTACCAAATACGTTTGGGCTGTACGATGTGCACGGCAACGCGTGGGAATGGACGCAAGACTGCTGGAACAGCGATCACTCTGAAGCGCTACGGGACGGGCGGGCGCGGACAAGCGGGGATTGCAGTCGGCGTATCCTACGCGGCGGCTCTTGGATATTCTCTCCGAAAGTCCTCCGTTCCGCCAGCCGCCACGGATATGCCTCGGACTATCGATACTTCCACGTCGGGTTCCGCGTTGCCCGGACGCTGCCTTACCTCATACCTCCGGGGACCAATGAAAATGGTCCGAAGCTTGAAACGGCTACTCTTCCAGACGGAACTCCCGCGGACGGAATGGGCACCCGGCGGACGGAGTAGAACGGTTCAGCCATTGAAGAGGAGACGACCTCAATCGCGGCCTTTTCTACTGCCCTAGCAGACTGGCCTGATCGAACAGACCCAACTCTAGCCGAATCAACTCCAGACACGCCTCGCGTTCTCGGCGTGCTTGCAGCGCCTCGTTAATCGTGACCTCGTGAAAGCGGATATGACAGCCGGGCGAGGCCTGCGCAATCAGATCGAGGTCGGCTGTTATGACCGTGCCTATGGTGGTATAGCCACCGCCCGTCACCGCGTCGTTCAGGAGGACGATAGCCTCCAGCCCACCCGGAATCTGGATCGAGCCGATCGGATAGCCCAGATCGACCACATTGGAGGGATCGGCGCCCGCACCAAACGGCTGCTCGCCCGCGTTGAACTCGAATGTCGGGCCTTTGAGACGATAGCCGATCCGGTCGGCTTCGGTCGAGACTTCCCAGTCCACCGCCAGAAACTCTCTCAGGCTGTCCGGGGTCACACGATGGCTGCACATCCCCATTACGACGCGTACCTCAAGTTCCTTTTGTGGGACCGGGATCAGCGTCGGATCGAAGCTGCGTCCCAGCATCGCGTCGGGCGCGGTGTGTGGCGTACCGAGTGGGAGAGCGTCGCCGGCTTCAAGCTTGCGTCCGTCCAGGCCGCCAAAGCGGCCCAGCATATACGTCGAGCGGCTGCCGAGCCGCTCGGACACCGTAATCCCGCCGGCCAGGCAGATATAGGCCCGCGCCCCGCGGCGCACTCCGCCCAGGCTGACGCGGTCGCCGGGGTGCAGGGTGTGGGCGCGCCACTGTGCTACGGGCTGATTGTTGATCGTAAACGCGACGTCCGCTCCGGTTATGGCGATCAAACTCTCACTCGTCACTTCGAACGACGGTCCGGAATAGGTGACTTCCAGCCCGGCGGCGTCCTCTGGGTTGCCGACCAGGAGGTTGCCGACCCGGAACGCGAAATTGTCCAGCGCGCCTGAAGGCGGCATGCCGATATGATACCAGTGCAAGCGACCCAGGTCTTGGATGGTAGTCAACAGGCCGGGCTCAAGGACGCTAAGCATGGGCAGCTTCTTCTTTCAGGTGTTTGAGGTAGCTCTCTGGATCGCGCATATATTCGCCCGGACGAAAATCCTGTTCGATAATGCGGTAGCGATAGCTGCCGGCTTCGACCTGCGCGCGGATATCATTATACTCATCCATATCAATAGGCCGGAATTGCCAGCGATCTCCGGCATTGGCCAGAATATAGCGCCCCTGGAGGTCTGGCAGACGCTCCTCCGGATCATACACGGGCACCGCAGACATGCCGATCATCTGATACCCGCCCGGTCCCTGCACGGGGTAAATGCATAGAAACACGCCGGCATGGGCGACGGCGCGCTCGGGAGTATCCGTGCGTGGGCGAATGTATTTGGGGGCCTGAATGGCCTGCTCGGGCGGGCACATGCGATAGCACCAGGCCGTGCCGGGGACAAAACCAACCATGGAGATCCAGTACGGCCGGTCGCAGTAAGCGGTAATAAATTCCTCCTTCGAGGAATAGCCGTTCACCCGCATCAGATATTCGAGGTTGGACACCGACGGGTCCTGGTGCCGGTCGGCAAAGCGTTTGGCGCACTCCTGGGTCCAGGGATCATCGAACAGCACCGGGATATCGACCAGCCGGGAGGTCAGCGTCTCCGCAGACTGAATCTCGCGTTCGAGGTCCTTGAGCGTTCGGATCAAGGCGTCGGGATGGGTCTCTTCGGGACGGAAATGGACCAGATAGGAGGCGTTGGCCGGGCAGACCTCAATGACACCGGGGAGGTGCCGGCGCTCAATCTCGCGGCAGATTGACAGCAGTTTGAAATTAATGGCGAGGTCCATTGCCTCACTGAAGACCACCAGCAGATATTCATCGCCACCGTAGTCATAGCGCGTCTCTGACATGGCTCCACCCTGTTCCACGCAACCGCTGCTCCAGATCAGAATCGCTGAGGCAGAGTTGCGAATCAGATGTTACGCGCTCACACGCTGCTGCAAAGGCAGAATGTCCGTATTCTCGGTATGAATCGCGCTCCGAATGGTTATACCTTCCCGCTGGAGGGCGGCATGCAGCCCGTCAAGGACTTCCGGCGCATTGACTACATCCCCGTGGACGCACACGCTTTCTCCTTCAACGTCGATCACCGCTCCGCTATCTGCGGTTGTCTGTCCGTCAACGGCAAAGCGCAGTACCAGTTCAACGATCTCTTCCACATCTTCGGTGCCATACGAGCGCTTGACGGTAATCGCACCAGTCTCGTCGTAGTTGAGGCCCGGATAGAATTCCTTGACAACCCGGAACCCCATCCTTTCCGCGGTAGAGATAAGCGGAAAAGAGGGCAGGGCGGGCAGATAGACGGTGAGGCGTGGATCAACCGCCTGAAAGCCCTCCAGAATGGCGCGGGCATTGTCTTCGGACTGGATGCCCCACGAATAGAATGCGCCATGCGGTTTGGCGGCCTGCAGCGCGAGGCCGTGCATTTCGCAAAAGGCCTTGAGGGCGCCGGCTTGATAGACGACATAATCGGTCGCCTCCTGATGGGTGATGTTCATCAGCCGTCGGCCAAAGCCCAGCAAATCAGGAAAGCCAGGGTGGGCGCCCACGGTGACCCCGTACTGCTTGGCCCATTCCACCGTGCGACTCATCCAGCTCGGGTCGCCGGCATGAAAACCGCAGGCAATATTGGCGTGAGAGATGCGCTTCATGACCTCTTCCGGTCGGCCCAGCACGAAGTTGCCAAACGACTCGCCCATATCACTATTGAGATCAATCCAATTTCTGCCCATTGTGTCCTCCGTTCTTCAGTCTTGAAAATGGGGCATCACTTCTTTGGCAAATAAGCGCATAGCGCGCACGGTCTTGGCGTGATCTGCCCCCGGGTAGTGCATCCAGCAGATCAGGTAATCCATGCCAAGCTCTCGCTGATATTTTTCAATTTCCCGAATGCAATGATCGGGGTCACCAATAATGAACCGTTCTCGATGGGTATCAAATGTGACGGTGTCGGGATTTTCCACAACCCGGCCGGCGTCATCTCTCAGCGGCCGAACATTGGCCCATTTTCCATACATGCCGCCATGGATGTACATAATGCCTTCACGCGCTTCTTCTTCCGCCTGGGCCGTGCTTTCTGCCACATAGACTTCACGAATAACCGGCGTTGCGCTGGCCGTTTTATGAAACCGCTCCAACTGCTGGCGATAGAGCCGATAGTGCTCTTTCAGCTCGTTGATATGATGGCGCGGGGACGCCACCAGCGCGGAGCCCCACTGGGCCGCTCGGCGCACACCGCCGGGAGTTGAGGCTCCGATCCAGATGGGGGGATGGGGGTGCTGATGGGGTTTGGGTGTCACACTCAGATTTTTCACTGTGTAATATTGACCCGAGAACGAGAAGCTTTCGGTTGTCCAGCTCTTGATGAGGATTTCGAGTTCCTCCTCCATGCGTTTTTCACGTCCGCTACGCTGCTCCTCGTAGCCGGCATATTCCTCCGGACGATAGCCGGTGGCCACACCGAAGATCAAACGACCCTCTGCAATCGCGTCGAGTACAGCAACATCTTCCGCGGTCTGCACAGGGCGATGCAGCGGTAGGAGGTACATACTCGTCCCGATGGTGAGCGTGGATGTCCGGGCCGCCATGGCTGAGGCGGTGACGAGCAGGGAAGGGCACATGCCGTCTTCCATAAAATGGTGCTCGACCAGCCAGGCTGATTCAAAACCGATGTCCTCGGCAATGACAACCTGCTCAAGCATTTCCCGGTAGAGCTCGGCGTGCGTCTTCCCGGAGCCTGACGGCGACTGCATCGAGAATGGACCAAGACCGAATCGCATGGTGGATGCTCCTCCTGCAGGGGCTGAAAGCGTGAGGAATTATCGCTCTCCACAGATGAACTGTCAATGTTTGGACGGAGCGGGCATCCTCTTAGTTTCGGTGAAATGCCGCAATAGCCCGTACCACCTCTTCTTGCATGGCCGGGGTGAGTTCCGGATAGATGGGTAGGGCCAGGCTACGTCTTGCCGCGTATTCGCTGTGGGGGAAGGCGCCACGCTCATAGCCCAAAGCGGCAAAACAGGGCTGGAGATGTAGCGGTGTCGGATAGTAAATTGCCGTACCGATACCCTCGCGCTGAAGCCTTGCCAACAGAACGTCCCGGTGAGCGCTCTGGACAACAAACTGATTATAGATATGTCGCCGCTGCGAAGCCTCGACCGGCAGGCTCATCTCTCCGAGTCCGTGGGAGGCAAACAGCCGGCGATACGTGTCGGCATTATGCTGCCGGGCGGCCGTCCAGGCATCCAGATGCCGCAGTTTGACGCGTAGCACCGCGGCCTGGAGGGCATCCAGACGGAAGTTCCCTCCCACCCGGGTATGCTCATACCTGGACTGCTCCCCATGGCTCCGTAGCTGTCTGACCCGCTGCGCAAGCTGTGTGTCATTGGTGATCACCATCCCGCCGTCACCATAGCCGCCGAGATTCTTAGAAGGGAAAAAACTCAAACATCCCAAATGCCCAAGCGAGCCGGCTCGCTTATCTTTGTATTCTGCACCGACTGCCTGAGCGGCATCTTCTATAAGAAAAAGATTCCGGCGCGCGGCAATCTCAAGAATCGGGTCCATGTCCGCCATCTGGCCAAACAGATGAACCGGGATAATGGCTCGGGTCCGTGGGGTGATAACGGCTTCGATCCGGGCCGGGTCAAGGTTATACGTCAGCGGGTCAATATCAACAAAAACCGGTCGTGCTCCGAGGCGGGCAATGCTCCCGACCGAGGCGAAAAAGGTATACGGCGAAGTGATGACTTCAGCGTCCGGCCGAATGTCGATCGCCATCAGGGCGACCAGCAGGGCATCCGTACCGGACGATACCCCGATCCCGTAGCGACACGCGGAGTAGGCTGCGACCTCGCTCTCCAAGGTTTCCACCTCCGGTCCCAAAATGAATTGCTGGGACTCCAGAACGCGCTCAATCGCAGCCTGGATTTCCTGCCGGAGTGTGACGTATTGCGCTTTGAGATCGAGCAGAGGGACAGCCATGCAGCAGTCTTCTTTCCCTTCTCTCCGCTCAGTACGGGTTCCCTGGGGCAGGGTCAAGAGTGCACGGTTTAGACGTGCAGGAGAGCGGAAAAACTACGACATATTTTGCGTGCGGCAAGGAGGAATGATAATCTGAACTATGAGAGACGGTCGCGTGTAAGGAGTCCTTTATGCAGTGCTTGTGGAAGCGCTCTCGAATCATCATTGCTGTTGTCGCCGTCCTGCTCGGTATGGGAGGAGGACTCTCCGGTTGTACGCAGGAATCGCAGAATATGCTGAGTCGTTCCATTCAAAACTGGACGGGTACCAACGGCGTGTTGGATATTTATGCCGGAGAAAAGCTTGTGCTGCGCTTTATTGAGATCGACAAGCTCAGCACTGCGGCAGCAACCGGTGATGGCAGCACAGCGAGACCCTACCGTTTTGGCTATGGCTATGCCGACAGGAATTTGAATTTCCGGGTCGATGAAGGAGAGAAGAAGGTCTATTTTGAATTTAGTGATTACTCGACCAGCTATGTCTTCTACGAGAACTACACCGAGTAACAAGGCGTGATAGAATTTTTCGATTTCATCCCGCTCGGCTGGGAATTTCGCTGGCAGGACGGGATTGACATCGCCTGTATGGCGTTTGTCGTCTACCAAGCCTATATCCGCTTTCGTGGCACGCAGGCCGCGCGGATAGGCGTTGGGCTGGCCGTACTCGGTCTGTTTTATTTCCTTGCCAGCCAGGCCGGTCTCTTTTTAACCACCTGGGTGCTGGGTGGTATTTGGGCCGCAGCCTTTATTCTGGTCGTTGTCGTATTCCAGGCTGAAATCCGTCAGATTCTTGAGCAGGTCAACCCTGTTCTCTCCACCCCAAGGATTTTTCGTCGAACCCCTACCGAAGCCCGGATTGCTGATTTCCTGGTCACGATAGCGGACACGTGTTTCAACCTGGCGAAAAATCGTCGCGGCGCCATCCTTGTTTTTGAACGGAACGATCCGGTAGAACCCCTCTTGCGCAGCCAGGGCGTCCTGATTGATGCCGCAGTCAGCGATTTGCTGCTTGATAATCTGTTTACGCCCTCCAGCCCATTGCACGACGGCGCCGTTTATTTCCGGGCCGGGCGGGTCTGCCGGGCTGGCTGTATTTTGCCGCTTTCAGAATCACGCTCGTTGCCCTATACGTATGGGACTCGTCATCGGGCCGCGCTGGGGATTACGGAGCGTTCCGACGCGCTGGCTGTCGTTGTTTCGGAAGAGCGGGGCGCGGTCTCCGTTGTCGACCGGGGCGGTATGGTGACCCTGCCGGGATCGTCCGAGCTATTGACATGGCTGAACTTGCGTCTTTCCGGTGCCAAGAAAAGGCGTACCCAATGGCGCTGGCGTGAGATGCTGGAGGCTAACCTTCGTCCCAAGCTGGGTGCCCTGGCGGCTGTCTGCATCCTCTGGCTCATCCTGGTCGGCCCGCAAAACACCGAGGTCGGGTTTGCGGTTCCTGTGGTCTACTACAATATCCCAGGGAATTTGGACATGACCGGCAAGAACACCCAAGAGGTCTACCTGCGGGTGCGAGGGTCGCGTGAACTGTTGGCCTTGCTTGACCCGCGCGGCCTTCGGGCGCAGGTTGATCTCTCAAGTGCCCAGGCTGGACGGAGCCGCTTTCCTCTGACCGAGCACGATGTCAACATCCCACTCGGTCTCCAAGTTGCTGGTATGGACCCGTCGAGCGTGAGTGTCCGTCTCAAGGAACGCCCGTCTCCACCACAACAAACAGAGCAAAACGGCACTGCGCGCCAGACGTCGTAAGGCTGTCTCTTATTCCGACCGCTCCGCCGCAGTCTGCAATAACTCCCACACCCGCGCCACGTGCACATGCGTGGTGGCTTGGTTGCCAATGGCAACGCGGATGGCATACCGGTCGTTCAACTTGGTGTGCGACAAGAATGCCTGTCCGCTGACGTTCACTGCGTCAATGAGGGCGGCATTATGCGCATCCAGGTCTCGGGCGTCGGCTGGCAGGTGACGGAAACAGACGGTGGAGAACGGGACCGGTGCCAGCCGTTCCCAGTCTGACGCTGCGTCGATTTGCTCGGCCAGCCAGTGTGCTTCCCGCACATGGCCGCCGATGATGGAGGCCAGCCCAGCCCGGCCATAGGCACGGATGACCATCCACAGTTTGAGCGCCCGAAAGCGCCGGCCCAGAGACAGTCCGTAGTCCATGAAGTTGACCACATCCTGCTCGTCGGTCCTCAGATATTCGGCCACCAGCGAAAAGGCGCGTTTGAGGTCGTCGGGCCGGCGGGTATACAGCAGGCTGCAATCGATTGGGGTCAGCAGCCACTTGTGAGGGTTGGTGACAAACGAATCGGCCCGCTCACAGCCGGCCAGTACATCTCGATGTGAGGGGACCAGGGCTGCGGCTCCACCATAGGCGGCGTCAACGTGCAGCCACACCTGATATCGTTCGCAAATATCCGCAATAGCTGGAACTGGGTCAATACTGGTTGACGAGGTCGTGCCAACCGTTGCCACAACGGCGACGGGTTTGACCCCGGCTGCCAAGTCGCTCGTAACGGCCTGCTCCAAATGGTCCGGTCGCATCCGAAATGCGTCGTCCGTCTCAATATGCCTGGTCCAACGCCGTCCGATTCCCAGCGCAATCGCCGCTTTATCAATCGAACTATGCGCCTGGGTTGACGTATACAGAGCCAGTGGCGGCAGGTCGTCCCGACCGGCCATGCCGTGCTCGCGAATGTCCAGGCCCGCTGCCTCACGCGCTGCGGCCAGCGCGTATAAAGAGGAGGCTGAGGCCGTATCTGTGATTTCTCCGAACCAGTCAGTGGGCAAACCGAGCATCTCGGCCACCCATTGCAGCGTGCGCTGTTCCAGTTCGGTTGCCGCGGGCGAGGTGCGCCACAGCATGGCATTGACGTTGAGCGCCGCGGAAATCAGTTCGCCTACAATACCGGGGCCCGATCCGCTAATCCCAAAATAGGCAAAGAAGGCCGGATGATTCCAGTGGGTAATGCCGGGCAGAATGAGACGGTCGATGTCGGTGAGAATATCATCCAGCGACTCGCCATGTTCGGGTGGGCTCTCAGGCAGACTTGCTGCGATGCTGCCCGGTGAAATACGTGCCAGGACAGGCCGGTCGCCGACTTGCTGCAAATAGGATGCGACCCATGCCGCCGCGTCAGAGAGCGCACGTTGGAGCTCTTGCGGGCTTGGGCCTATCTGGCGCGTCATGGGGTATCGCTCTCGTACGGGATTTCAATTGACTGTATCGCGGTTCTCCGCTGGATACCAATCTGCAGAGGGGGCTATCGAGCGGCAGCGGAGTACTGCTGCTGTTGACGACGGAGTTCTTCCGCAAACGGATCAAGACGGAGATGCCGCCCAAGCTTTTTGATGAAGGCGGCATTATCCGGGTGCCCAACAAAAACGCTCTCAAAAAAACGACGAGCTCCTGGGGCAACGTGTTGATAATATTCGCGCATGATGTGGACGGCCTCGCGCCCGAGCCAGGTGTCGGGTAAGAGATCATCCGGCAGACCAGGGTCACTGAATAAAAACTTGCGATATTCATGAATGAGTTGGATCTCTTCACAAAAACAGATTTCATCAGAGAGGAGCTGCCGGTCGAGTTTGCTCCGGTACACTTCGATGAAGGCCGCATAGCCCTGCCGGATCGCATCAAGATTCCAACACTTGTCAATGAGGTGCTGATTCTCAGCCGGACCGCGGTACCGGGCGGTGAAAAAGTCAAGATGGGGAGCAATATCATAGCGCTCGGCAATTTCGATGAGCTGCGGTCGCAGGTCGCGAGGACTGATCCACACGCTGCTGGCAAGTTGGCCAAAGCCGGTCCAACTTAACTCACGTCGGATTTTATCCCGAACGACTTTCCGTTTCTCCGGAATGGTGTAGGTCACAATCAGCCATTCGCCATTCCAGGCCGGATTATCGAGTTTATAGATCCGACTCGCCGCCTCAGCCATGCGCCGCTCGCCTTGAGCGGTCAGTCCGTAGAAACTTTTCTTGCCAAGCCGACGATTGCGTAGCCAACCGTCGGCAGTGATGCGTGAAAGCGCGACTCGTACCGCTTGCGGAGCAATATCAAACTCCTGCATGAGACGGATCAGGCTGCCAACCCAGATCTCACCGCCGTAATTACGAACAAAGTCGCCGAACAGAGTGAATAGGAGAGAACGTGGACGCATGTTGCTCAAATCATAGGTGAAGTAGCAATACTTTGCTTGACTTATATAACAAATTATATATTATGCACTTTATAAATGATATACTAAGAAACCGGAGAGAACAATGGCTCGCATCCTTTTGGAAAAGGCCCCGCCCATTGCCCGCATTATTTTTAACCGACCCGAGGTTGTAAATGCTACGGATGGGTGCTTTGTGAGGGAACTGCATACCATAGGTCAGGCTCTGGCTGAGGCCAAAGACCTCAGGGCGGTTATCATCACCGGGGCCGGACGAGGGTTTTGTTCGGGCATTGATCTCAAGGCCGTGTCCCAGGATGAGATTCAGATGCCCTGGTTTCGAGAGTGGGAAGAGACCCTGCGTCTGTTTGAGACCATGTACGATAAGGTCGTGATCTGCGGCATTCACGGTGCCTGCATCGGTGGAGGGCTTCAGTTTTCATTAACCTGCGATATGCGGATTGCCGCGGATAATGCCTTTTTCAGCCTCACCGCGGTACGGCATAGCATCATTCCCGGTCTTGGTACGTTCCGTTTGCCCCGTGTCGTTGGTCTGGGCCGCGGTCGGCTGCTTGCCCTGGCGACCTCACAGATCAAAGCCCAACAAGCGCTGGAATGGGGACTCGTAGACCAAGTTGTCAAAGCCAAAGACCTGGAAAAAACTCTGAATAGTGCCGCAGATATGTTTCTCCAAACAGCTCCGACCGCCTTTCGGGAATCGAAAAAATTGCTGGTCCAGAGTTATGATCTTCCGTATGAACAGTTTCTGCCCGCTTATCTTAAAGGACAGCAAGCCTGTCTCGCCTCTTCCGATCACACCGTGGCAAGCACGGCCTATCTGTCCAAGGCTCCAGCGCAGTACAAAACGCCGAAAAAACGGCCCTCCGGCCCAAACCGCCCAACACGCAAGACCCGGCCGGTGGCATAGATTTTTCAATAACGTTAGAGTGACGGACAGCAAGCAAAGACGAGGCGTCCCATGAGTACGGCCATACACGTTGATGAACAGGCACAACGACCTGAGGTGCAAACCGAGTTAGCCCAGTCAACTCCGAGCAGAATCGAATTTGCAACCCAACCTGAGCACTATCGGCACTGGACCCTGTCGATTGACGGCCGTATTGCCACCCTGGCAATGGATGTGCAGGAAGACGCGTCCCTGGTTCCGGGCTATGAGCTCAAACTCAATTCGTACGACCTGGGCGTGGACATTGAACTCTACGACGCGGTTCAGCGTCTCCGCTTTGAGCACCCTGAAGTTGCTGCGGTGGTGCTCTGTTCGGCTAAGCCTCAGGTCTTTTGTGCCGGGGCAAACATTCGCATGCTGGCCCAGTCTTCACACGCGCATAAGGTCAACTTCTGCAAGTTTACGAACGAGACGCGCAATAGCATTGAGGATGCCAGTGCCTACTCCGGGCAAACCTATGTCTGCGCTGTGAATGGGGCAGCCTCAGGCGGTGGCTATGAACTGGCCCTGGCGTGTGAACACATTATTCTCATTGACGACGGCTCAAGTGCAGTTGCCCTGCCTGAGTTGCCGCTTTTAGCGGTGTTGCCCGGAACCGGCGGCCTGACGCGGCTGGTCGATAAACGGCATGTGCGGCGTGATCGGGCCGATTTCTTGTGTACCACGTCCGAGGGGCTGCGTGGAAAACGAGCCCAGGAGTGGAATCTGGTTGATGAAATCGCTCCGCGCTCGCGTTTTGAGGAAACGGTTCACGCCCGTGCTTCGACTTTTGCCGCCCAATCGGACCGGCCCACCGATGCGGCCGGCATCGCCCTGACTCCGCTGGCCCGATCCATCGAGGACACGACCATTGCCTACGAGCATATCTCAATCGAGCTGGACCGAGCGCTGCGGACCGCTGCATTCACGGTCCACGCGCCAAGCGGCGACCTGCCGCTCACACTGGAAGCCGTCCATGCTGCTGGTGCGCGCTTCTGGCCCCTGGCGCTCGCGCGTGAGTTTGACGACGCCATTCTGCACCTGCGGCTGAATGAAGAAGAGATCGGGACCTGGGTTTTTCGTACCAGAGGTGAGGCCGCGCTGGTCGAAGCCGCCGACCGCCTCCTGTCCGAGCATGCTGATGACTGGCTGATCCGCGAGATTATCCTCTATCTCAAACGTACCTTCCAGCGTCTGGATGTGAGCGCGCGGAGCCTGATCGCCCTGATCGAGCCGGGCAGTTGTTTCACCGGCACGTTGCTCGAACTCGTACTGGCCGCTGACCGGGCGTATATGCTGGACGGCCGGTTTGAGGAGAGCGAACTGCCTCCGGCCACTCTCCGTTTGACGCCGATAAACTTTGGGCCACTACCCATGAATAATGCCAGCACGCGCCTGACCAGTCGTTTCCCTGCGCAACCGGAGCATATGGCGGAATTGCAGTCATATATGGGCCGGGATATCGACGCCGAGACGGCTGACTCACTGGGGCTGGTCACCTTTACTCCGGATGATATCGACTGGGAAGACGAAGTCAGGCTGGCCCTGGAAGAACGTGCCAGTTTCTCACCAGACGCTCTGACCGGCATGGAGGCCAGCCTGCGCTTTGCCGGCCAGGAAACCCTCCAGACTAAGATATTCGGGCGTCTGAGCGCGTGGCAGAACTGGATCTTTCAGCGGCCGAATGCCGTTGGCGAAGACGGGGCGTTGACGCTGTATGGCACGGGGAGACAGAGCCGTTTTCGGAAACAGAGGGTGTAGCTATGGCGATTGATTATACCGAGCGTATTCCGAACAATGTTGCCCTAGCCGAGAACCGCCGCCTCCAACGCGCATTGGAATCATGGCAGCCGAATTATTTACGCTGGTGGGATACCTGCGGTCCTGAGGGAACGCAGGCGTATGACGTCTATCTGCGGACGGCTATTAGCGTCGAGTCCGACGGCTGGGCCCATTTTGACTATGTGAAAATGCCCGACTATCGGTGGGGTATTTTCCTGGCCAAGCCGCAGGAAGAGCGGCAGATCGCCTTTGGCGACCACCTTGGAGAGCCTGTCTGGCAAGAAGTCCCGGGGGAATATCGCAGCCTGTTACGCCGCTTGGTCGTGACCCAAGGGGATACCGAGCCGGCCTCCGTCGAACAGCAGCGCCGCCTGGGCCAGACCTGTCCCTCGCTGTATGACTTGCGTAATCTGTTTCAGATCAATGTTGAAGAGGGCCGTCATCTGTGGGCCATGGTCTATATCCTGCACGCCTATTTTGGTCGGGATGGCCGGGAAGAAGCTGAGATGATGCTGGAGCGCCATTCCGGCGATGTGGATAAACCGCGTATCCTGGGCGCGTTTAACGAAGAGACGCCGCACTGGCTATCCTATTTCATGTTTACCTTTTTCACCGACCGGGATGGGAAATATCAGCTCGCCGCACTGGCCGAATCCAGCTTCGATCCCCTCGCCCGGACCTGCCAGTTCATGCTGACGGAGGAGGCGCATCACATGTTTGTGGGTGAGACCGGTGTAATGCGGATTATCCAACGCACATGCGAAGTCATGAACGAACTCAAGACGGATGACCCTGCGCGTATCCGGGCGGCAGGGGCCATAGACCTGCCGACCTTGCAGCGCTTCATAAATTTTCATTACAGCGTCTCGCTCGACCTGTTCGGCCAAGAACGTTCGACCAACGCCGCCGACTACTTTACGACCGGCCTCAAAGGCCGCTATCGCGAAACCCGCATCAAAGATGATCATCGTCTCTCGGATCTGACCTGGCCGGTCCAGCGTCCGGCAGACGGCGGTATCGTATGTGAGGACGTACCGGCTTTACTCGCCATTAACGAACGTTTACGCGACGATTATATTGCCGACTCGCAGCGAGGGCTGGACCGCTGGAACAAGGTTATCGTCCAGCAGGGTATTGAAAGCCCACTGTCCTTGCCCCATCGGGGCTTTCACCGCAGGATCGGGACTTTTTCCGATGTTCATATCTCTCCACGGGGAAATGTGGTGACGGCCGAAGAGTGGCAGCACCAGCTTACTTCGTGGTTGCCGACCGAGGACGATCACGCCTTTGTGGCTTCGCTCATGCAGCCGGTCACCGAACCTGGCGCAATGGCAAGCTGGATTGCCCCGCCGGCCCGTGGAATCAACAATCAGTCCCTCGACTTTCCGTATGTGCAATGGGCAGAAAACGCATAGCTCAAGAGGACAGTAGGCATGCAGGCCAATACCGTCAGCATTGATCCAACAGGCTCTTCAGCGTCCATCCGGTTTGCTCCACGTTTCAACGTAGCCGTGCCGTTTATCGACCGGCATCTGGAAGAGGGACGGGCGCACAACATTGCCATCCGCACGGTCCACGGCGATGTGACCTATGGTCAGCTTGCCGAGCAGGTCAATCGGTGTGGCAATGCTTTGCGCTCGATGGGACTCGGGAGCGGCGACCGGATACTGATGATCGTGAAGGACTGCCCCGAATTTTTCTCGCTCTTTTGGGGAGCCATCAAGGCCGGGATCGTACCTGTGCCGGTCAATACGTTGCTCCGGGCGACCGATTATCAATATATGATAGACGACTCCGAGTGTGCGCTGGTCGCCTATTCCGCAGAGTATGCGCCGACCGTGGAACCTGCCCTGGCCGGAACTGAACGCACACCGCAGTCCGTATGCGTCGCAGGGGAGGACACTCCCTTCGCCGCATTTATACGGTCCGCGTCTGCCGAGCTGGAACCCGCGCCGGCTGCGGCCGAAGACGACTGTTTCTGGCTGTATTCTTCAGGCTCGACCGGTCGGCCCAAAGGCGCGGTCCATCGCCAGCGCGACATGGTGGTCACCTGTGTCCGGTACGCCCAGGGTGTGCTGGGCATGACTGAACAGGACGTGTGTTTTTCCGCGGCCAAGCTGTTCTTTGCCTACGGTCTGGGTAACGCTATGACGTTTCCACTCTGGTGCGGAGCAACTGCAATCTTAAGCGATCAGCGTCCCTCACCGGATATGACGTTTGCCCTGATTGACCGTTTCCAGCCCACGCTCTATTTCGGGGTGCCAACTCTGTATGCGGCCCAACTGCTCGCCCTGGAGCAAGAAAAAGAGCAAGACCCGCACGCGTTCCCGTCCTTACGTGCCTGTGTCTCGGCCGGCGAGGCGCTGCCAGCCGAAGTCTTCCGCCGCTGGAAGGAGCACACCGGCCTGACGATTCTGGATGGCATCGGCTCGACCGAACTACTGCATATTTTCATCTCCAACCGTCCGGACGATTATCAGCCAGGCACCAGCGGCCGCCCGGTTCCCGGCTATGAGGCCAAGATTGTAGATGAAAGCGGGAATCCGGTCGCTACCGGCGAGATGGGTCGCCTCCTGATTCGGGGCCAGTCCGGGGCCACCTATTACTGGAACAACCCTGAGAAGACCGCCCAAACCATGCTCGGAGACTGGATCAACACCGGAGATACCTATGTCCAAGACGAAGCGGGGTATTTTACCTACTGTGGCCGTGCGGATGATATGCTCAAGGTCTCGGGTCAGTGGGTCTCACCGGCCGAGGTCGAGGGCATTCTGTTTGAACATCCGGCCGTGCTGGAGGCCGCGATTGTCGGCTGGGAAGACGACAATCGCCTACTCAAACCCAAGGCATTTGTGGTGCTCAAAGCAGGTCAGGCCGTCTCAGTAGAGCTGGCCCAGGAATTGAGCGTGTTTGTCAAAGACCGCACGTTGCCGCACAAATACCCCCGCTGGGTCGAATTCGTATCCGAGTTGCCCAAGACCGCGACCGGAAAAATTCAGCGCTATAAGCTGCGGACGCTGGAGTAGCGTCTTTACCGCTATCTGCGATATGAAAGCCCATGCAATGTCTCCAGTGTGACACCGACAATCCGGACGGCGCAAAGTTTTGTATCGAATGCGGAAGCGCACTCCAGAATCGCTGTCCGAACTGCGGCAGTGAGAACGTCGCCAGAGCCAAGTTCTGTATGGAGTGCGGAACGGCGCTCACCCAGTCGCCCAACCCCCAACCCCCAACCCCCAGCCCCCACACCTACACCCCGCCCCATCTGGCCGAGCGTATCCGCGCTGAGCAGGCCGCGCTTGAAGCTCGTGGGGCGACTGAGGGCGAGCGGAAAACCATTACCGCCCTGTTCGCCGATATCAAAGGTTCGATGGAACTCATCGAGGACCTCGACCCGGAAGACGCGCGCTCCATTATTGACCCGGCCCTGCAACTCATGATGGTCGCCGTGCATCGCTATGAAGGCTACGTCGCCCAGTCCATGGGCGATGGTATTTTTGCGCTCTTTGGCGCGCCGATCGCCCACGAAGACCACGCCCAGCGTGCTCTGTTTGCCGCCTTACGCATGCAAGAAGAAGGCAAAGCCTATGCCGAACGGCTCCGGCGTGACAAAGGGGTCAATCTTCGGATGCGGGTGGGCGTCAATACTGGCGAGGTCGTGGTGCGCTCCATTCGTAAAAACGATCTGCATACCGACTATGTTCCGGTTGGTCATGCGACCAGCCTGGCGGCCCGCATGGAAGGGCTGGCCACGCCGGGTACGACGGTTGTGAGTGCGTATACCCACCAGCTTACTGAGGGCTATTTCGAGTTCAAGGATTTGGGCGCGGCGAAGATCAAGGGCGTTAGCGAGCCCTTACAGATTTATGAAGTCCTCGGGGTTGGCGCCCTGCGCACCCGTCTCCAGGTGTCAGCCGCACGTGGCCTGTCTCGTTTTGTCGGGCGGAAGCAAGAGATCGAGCATCTCAAACAGGCCCGCGAACAAGCGAGAAACGGACAGGGGCAGATGGTTGGCGTGGTGGGTGAGCCGGGCGTTGGCAAGTCTCGGCTGTTTCACGAATTCAAGCTGCTGTCCGAGCGGCGCTGTCTTGTCCTCGAAACATTTTGTGCCGCCCATGGCAGCGGCTATGCGTATTTGCCCTTGATCGAGTTACTGAGGAATTACTTCCGTATTCGCCCTCATGACGACGAACGGACGCTGCATGAAAAAGTCGCCGGGCGGGTGGTGGCGCTTGAGCGTGAACTCGAAGACGGACTGCCCTATCTGTTGAGCCTCTTGGGCCATGCGGAATTCGCTACGGCGCTTCAGCAGATGGACCCCCACATCCGCCAACAACGCTCCTTCGATGTTATTAAACGACTCCTTGTGCGTGAGAGTCTCACTCAGCCTGTAGTGCTGATTTTTGAGGACTTGCAGTGGCTGGACGAAGGCACGCAGGCCTTTCTCGATAGCCTGAGTGAGAGCCTGGCCACCGCGCCTGTGCTGCTGTTGGTCAACTACCGACCGGAATACCGACACGAGTGGGGAAGTAAGACCTACTACAGCCAGCTCCGACTTGACGCGCTGGGTCTGGAAGATGCCAAAGAGCTCCTGGCCGCGCTTCTTGACGAAGCAAATTGGCCGGTTACGGCCGCTTCGCTCAAGCCCCTCAAACAGCTCATCTTGGAGAAAACAGAGGGCACGCCCTTTTTCATGGAGGAAATGGTCCGGGCGCTGTTTGACAACGGTGTCCTGGTCCACAGCATGGGTGGCCTCTCCCTTACCAGGCCACTCGATGAGGTCCATATCCCGGCGACGGTCCAGGGTGTTCTGGCCGGTCGGATTGACCAATTAGGGGCTGTAGAAAAAGAGTTGCTCCAGACCGCCGCGGTGATTGGTCGGGAGTTCTCGCTCAGCCTCCTGACCCAGGTCGCTCAACAGAATGAGGATACGCTCGTGCCGTTGTTATCTCATTTGCAAACGGCGGAGTTCATCTATGAGCAGCCCGCCTTTCCCGAAGTCGAATATACCTTTAAGCACGCGCTTACCCAGGATGTGGCCTATAATTCGCTCTTGTCCGAACGCCGCCAGGAAGTCCACGCTCGGACAGCCCAAGCCATTGCGTCCCTGTTCCACGAGCAGTTGAATGATCGTCGCCTCAGGGAACTCGCCTATCATTCCGCCCAGAGTGGTAATACGGAGAAAGCCGTTGAGTATTCTCAACGTGCTGGAGAGATGGCGCTGAAGCGTTCGACCTATACTGAGGCAATTCGGGATTTCAACTACGCGCTAGACCTGTTACCAGCACTGCCCCACACCCCGGACCGTCCGCAGCAAGAGCTAACTCTACTCATCTCACTCGGCTCCTGCCTGATGGCGACCAAGGGCTATGCCGCGCCCGAAGTGGAGCGCGTGTATACACGTGCTCGCGAATTGGCGCGCGGGATCGGAGACCTGCCGCAGAAGTTCCCCGTGCTTTTTGGTTTATGGCGGTTTCATCTGGTGCGCGGAGAGTATGCTGCGGCAGGGGAAATGACCGAAAAGCTCCAGCGTCTGTCCGAGTGCATGCCGGACTCCGATCAATTCCTGCCCGCCCAGCAGGCGCTTGGATTGACTGCTTTTCGGCTCGGAGCATTTACCGACGCCAGAGCGCATCTGGAACGCGCCGTGGACATGTATGACCCGAGTGTCCACGGCCCGGAGAATGCGCAGGGCGTGATAGGCCAGGATCCCGGTGTTGCCAGTCTGGCCTTTCTGGCCTGGATGCTGTGGCATCTTGGCTATCCCGATCAAGCCCTCCAGCGCAGCCGGGAGGCCATTGCGCTCGCGCGTGAGATTTCACATCCCTACAGTCTGGTCTTTGCCCTGCATTTTGGAACTGCAGTCCATCGCTTTCGACGAGAAGGGGCGCTGGCCCAAACCCAGGCAGAGGGTGTGGTCGCGTTGGCGAGTGAGCAGGGCTTCCCCTATTTTCACGCCGCCGGAACCTATTTGCGCGGGTGGGCCCTAGCAGAACAGGGCCAGGTGGAAGAGGGGATTGCCGATATGCTGGAGGGCCAGCGCATCTGGCAGGAGTCCGGTATTCGGCAACTCGGTCAGGTGTCTCTGCCTTTGGTAGAGGCCTATGGCAAACTCGGTCGCGTTGAGGATGGCTTGGCCGTGTTGTCCCAGGCGGAAGCCGAGCTGGACAAGAGCAACGAAAAATGGTGGCAGGCCGAACTGCTGCGCGTCCGGGGGGAATTATTACTCGCTTCCAAAGACGGTATGGGTCACAACAGTCAGGAAATCACAGACTGTTTTCAGCGCGCCATCCGAACCGCCCACGACCAGCAGGCAAAATCCCTGGAACTCCGCGGCGCAACCCGCTTGGCCGCATTCTGGCAGGCGCATGGAAAGCCGGACGACGCCTACCGACTCCTGTCGAATATCTACGGATGGTTTACCGAGGGATTCGACACGCCCGACCTGCTGGCGGCGAAGATATTGCTGGACGAGCTTACACCGGTTCATGCATAGATAGGGACTGGGGGCTGGGGATTAGGGGATTGGGGATTAGGGGCGAAGCATTGTAAACATCTGTCTGACTTCCTATACTCGGCCTAGTTTTCCTAAAAAGGAATCAACCGGCGGAGGGGCGGTATCTCTCTCGGGGAGGTTTTTATGAGTAGCAATGGCCGGACGAACGGGGCGAGTGTACGCGCCCGATTACAGCATCCGATTATAGACGCAGACGGACACTGGCTGGAGTTTGGGCCGCTGGTGCGCGAGCAGTTGAGAAAAATCGGCGGCGCCAAGGCAGTCGAAGGTTTCTCCATGTTCACCACCCTTGTCCAAGAACATTTACGCCTGTCGGTGGCCGAACGGCGCCACCAGCGGACCGCGCAGCAAGCCTTCTGGGGGATTCCAACCAAGAATACGCGCGACCGGGCCACGGCCATGATGCCCCAGTTGCTGTATGAACGCCTGGACGAGTTCGGCATAGATTTTACCATCCTCTATCCCACCGCGGGTCTGGGGTTGACCCGCGGTAGTGATACCGAACTGCGGAAAGCCGCCTGCCGGGCGTTCAACATTTTCAGCGCAGACTATTTTCGTGCCTATGCCGACCGTATGACCCCGACGGCGGTGATTCCGATGAACACGCCGGAAGAGGCACTGGAAGAAATCGACTATGTGACTGCGCAGCTCGGGATGAAGGTCATCATGCTGGGCAGTATGATCAAACGGCCCATTCCCGCCGCGGTCGAGCACTACCCCGGTACCGAAGAACTGCTGACGTGGCGTGACGTGCTGGGGCTGGACAGCGAATACGACTACGACCCGGTCTGGGAAATGTGCGTTGAGCGTGGCCTGTCGCCGACGTTTCATACCGGCTCGCGTGGATATGCGCTACGGATTTCACCCTCCAATTTTGTGTACAACCACATTGGCCATTTTGCCGCGGCAAACGAAGCCGTGTGTAAAGCCCTCTTTCTCGGTGGCGTCACCCGGCGTTTCCCCACGCTCAAATTCGCCTTTCTGGAGGGTGGGGTTGGTTGGGCGTGTCAGTTATACGCCGATCTGATCGAACACTGGGAGAAGCGCAATATCGAGGCGCTGGCGGAGGTTGATCCGGCTAATCTGGACCAGAAACTCCTGGGCGAATTGGTACGGCAATACGGCAACACAGACATGGCCGAGGCGTTCACCCAGCGCGACGCAGCCCTGGATACCGTACTGAGTGCACAAGGCTCAACGGCCGTCGGCGGCATCGATAATCTGGACGACTTTTCGGCCTGCGGGATCACCCAGGCGTCCGACATTCATGACTTGTTTGTCAAGAATTTCTATTTTGGCTGTGAGTCGGATGACAAGATGAACGCCTGGGCCTTTAATCGACAGTGTAATCCGTTTGGTGCGCAGCTCAATGCACTGTTCGGGTCGGACATCGGCCACTTTGATGTCGCGAATATGAGCCACGTGGTGCCCGAAGCGTATGAACTGGTTGAAAAAGGTCTGGTCAGCGAGGCTGGTTTTCGAGACTTTATGTGTACCAATCCCATCCGTTTCTGGGGCGAGGCCAACCCGGACTTTTTCAAGGGAACCGTGGTGGAAGAGACTGCCAGTGCGATTCTGTCGGAGGGGACAGTCGAAACGAGGCCGAACGGTCACGCGACGAGTCAGTTGTCGAAGTAAGGGCGGTGCGCACACTGCCCCTAGGTCATTAAGCGGGCGATATCTTCGTCCAAACCGCTGCGGATCTGCTCGGCCAGCGCGTTCCGGGCGCGTCCCTTGGTACGTCCGTAGGACGGCAGGTCGAGCGCCGCGAGGCGACGGGCTTCGCCGAGCGCCTCGTCTAACAGGGTTTCAGCCGGGCACACCCGATCCAAGAAACCGACATCGACGGCCTCGGCCGGGCTGTACAGGCGGGCCTGGATCACTGCGTTGGTAAAGTGCCGCTTGGACAGCCGTTCGCGCGCGAACATCAGACCAAATTCCGGCAGCGTCATCCCAATAGCGACCTCATTGAGTCCTATTTTGAAATCACCCTGGACGCCCAAACGGGTATCGCTGGCGAGCAGCATAAAGCCGCCGGCGGCAATAGCGTGGCCCGTGCTGGCGGCAACAACCGGTTGCGGCTGGGTAAACAATTTGAGCAGCATCCGTGCGCCGGCAGTCACGAGCGTGTGGCCGGCCTCTGGGCCGGACTGGAGGACGGTGAGATCGAATCCCGCGGAAAAACGACCGGGGCGGCCCGTTAAGACCACCGCCTTGGCTTCCTGCGCAGCTTTGTCCAGAGCGTCGTTTATACCCTGAATCAGCGCATGGTTGACCGCGTTGGCCTTGCCGTCGTCGAGACGCAGAATGGCAATTGCCTCGTTCAGTTCATAGTACACCGGATTGTTTGACATTGATTTTCTCCTCTGCAAGCTCAGTGTCCCTTATCCCTTTGCGCCCTGGCTGTATAGGTAAGCCGGACGCGGGTCTCCTGGGCCGTGCGGACGGACACCGACCGAGTTTGTTCCCCAAGCCGCTCGTGCCACAGGCGCAAGCCATACTCTCCCGGCGGGATGTGGCTGATATCGAACCGGCCGGCGGCGTCCGTTACCGCAGTATAGGGGTGGTCGGTGACAATGATATGCGCCCGCATCCAGGTATGCAGCACGTCACAATCGATCAGCACATGACCCGGTTGCGTAAAACGGTAGGTTTTCTCGGACCAATACGGCAGACCCAGATTGAATATGGTCTTGTGACCATTTTGGCGGGCGTGGACGTTATGCAGGATGAAGTCGCTGTTACGCAATTCAAGTGGCTGCCCGACAGCTATGGTTTGGACGCGGGGGACAAAGGCGCAGTTTTTATTGTCCAGCAGTGCCGGAAGGGCAGGGTGACCTTTCCCGGCGTGAATGCCGTCCAGGATGACAACGACATTCCTGAGTCCGCCGTGAGCATCGAGCAGCAGGCTCTCATCCGGCATGCTTTCCCCGCAGACTGCTCTGTTCTTATGGACGGGCAGGGTGGCTGGTGGTAGCACTTGCCCGTCGAATACGACCTGTCCGCTGATGCTGCCGCCGTCCTCGACCGCGATTTCTCGGTAGGCGTAGGTAGGCGGGGCAAGGACAAATAATATGAGCAAGCTGGCGCGCCAGCAGACTGATGTGTAAAGCGTCACGCTGTATACATGACGGCTTTGGTGAAGGCGGGTCAAGGCATCACTCCACCGATAACCCCCCAACCCAATTGCCGTGAAAGCCATACGGCACCCGGTGGGGCAGGTGAACGGTCGCCAGTGGCTCGTGTGCGATATTTTCGGCGTCGAGAATGACCAGGTCGCTCCGATTTTCCCCTTTGCGGTACACACCCACGAGCAGAAAGCCTTCGCCTTCGGCTGACCGCGCAGAGCGTGGGACAAAAATTGGCTCCGAGGAATAGCTGTCCGGGCCGAACGCATGAGTATGGGTATGACCATGAAAATGGTCATACTCAATGACCGTGCTAAAAAGACCTTCCGAGGGAGGAACGGAACCCTCTTGGCCCGCCGCATACCCCTTCCGATAGGGCAGGCCGGCATAGCGTTCGTCCAGGCGAGGAAACTCGCTGAGCCGGTCGTCCCGTTGTGCCTGGATGATCGAGCGGTCCGTCAGGTCAAGCGACCAGCGAGTGAAGACCGGGATATTGGTCTCCAGGTCTTCTCCGTCAACCTGAAACAGTGGCAGCAGGCGAAACTGGCATACGTCGGCAGTGACCGTATTGCCCTGGGTGTAGGCATTCATGGCATGAAACACAAAGCAGGGGTCGGTTTCAAACCAGACGATATCCTTGTTCCCCCCGTCGCGTGGCATGACTCCGATGCGCGTTCCGAGTTCCGGCTCCCAGCGTACAGGAGAACCGGAGGTCAGATTTTCCGGGCGGAGCGTAGCCGGAAAAACCATGAAGATGACGTGCTCTCGGGTGACAATGAAATCGTGCATCATGGTCGGTACCGGCAGGGGAATCTCTTCGTTCCGTGTAATATCCCCATCCGCGGAGACGACCGTGTAGCGCAGGTTCGGCGGGAACGGTCCGTAGCCAAAAAAGAGGAGCTCACCCGTTTCCGGATCGACCTTGGGATGAGCGGTCATGGCTCCCTGGAGCTTACCGTTAAAATCGTACACGCCAATGGTTTCGAGGGTTGATGGCTCAAGCTCATAGGGCGGACCACCCTCCCACAGGGCGAGCAATCGCCCCGCATGGAAGATGATATTCGTATTGGCAGCATTCGGAAAAACTCCCTGGGCTCGTTCGTCCGTATTGCTCAGGTCACTGAGGCCGGCAAAGAGCGCTTCCCCGTGCTGGCGCTCAAGCTTGAATCGCTCCGTTCGGACCCAGCGATTCCGATAATGCGCCTTACCCGCACTCAGAGTAAACGCGTGGATCATGCCGTCGCCGTCAAACCAGTGATACTGTCCGCGGGGTGCAAACTGCGGGTTTGAGCCGTTCCGGTACAGGGTGCCGTTCAACTCGGCCGGGATTTCGCCCGTGACGACCAGGTCGTGAATCTCGCCCTCCATGGGCCAGGGGGCATAATTCCCCCGGAGAAATGGATCGTCAGGAAAAGGCCGGCTCATTTTGTCCTCCCGTTTTGCGGTTGAGGGTGTGCATATTGGACTGCATATTGGTGCGCCTTTCAAGCGCCGTTGTCCTTTGATGACACTGACGCTAGGCTGCTCGGACGAACAGGAAGGACGGGCTCGTCCAAGGGAGGGAGTATGTCTGCTGCTGAACTCTGCTTTCTCAGCGCCACCGAACTGGCCATACGCATACGCCGGCGTGAGGTGTCATGCCGGGAAGTCATGGAAGCGTACCTAGCGCGGATCGATCACATCAATCCGCGGGTAAACGCGATTGTGACCCTGTTGGCGGAGCATGGACTGGAGCGGGCGACCGAGGCCGATGCAGCGCTCGGGCGAGGCCAGGAGGTCGGCCCGTTGCACGGCTTGCCCATTGCCCACAAGGATCTGGTCTTGACTAAAGGCGTACGCACTACGCTCGGCTCGCCGATCTTTGCCGACTTTGTTCCCGACCAGGACGAGATTATTGTCGAACGCCTGCGTGCGGCCGGCGCTATTGCCATCGGCAAGACGAATACGCCCGAGTTCGGGGCCGGCTCGCAAACGTATAACGAAGTATTTGGGGAGACACTCAACCCATATGATCTCTCCACGACCTGTGGTGGCAGTAGCGGTGGAGCTGCGGTGTCGCTGGCGACCGGGATGCTGCCGATTGCCGATGGCAGCGACCTGGGCGGCTCGCTGCGCAATCCGGCCAGTTTTTGTAATGTGGTGGGGTTTCGGCCCTCGCCCGGCCGCGTGCCCACCTGGCCGCACCGGGTCGGCTGGTTCCCGTTTGCCGTCGAGGGGCCAATGGCTCGTACCGTGCAGGATGTGGCGCTGTTGCTGAGCGTCATGGCCGGGCCTGACCCTCGCGTGCCGATTGCCAATAGTGAATCGGGCGAGCAGTTCCTTCAGCCGCTTGAGCGATCTTTTACGGATACCCCGATTGCCTGGAGTCCGACGCTGGGCGGCCTGCCGGTGGACGCCCGCGTGACCGCGGTGCTCGAAAGCCAGCGTGGCGTATTTGCCGACCTGGGCTGCGTCATTGAGGAGGCGACGCCTGATTTCAAAGACGCCGACGAGGTCTTTCGCGTCTGGCGGGCGTGGTATTTCGATCTGTCCTTGGGCGAACTGCTGCCCGAACACCGGGACAAAATGAAAGACACGGTTATCTGGAATATCGAAGAAGGGACAAAACTCACCGGCCCGCAAATCGGGCAGGCCGAGAAAAAGCGCACGCTGCTCTATCATCGGGTGCGTGAGTTCATGGAACAGTACGAGTTCCTGATTCTGCCCGTCTCACAAGTGCCGCCGTTTGATGTCAAACAGCGCTACGTGCGTGAGATTAACGGCGTCCAGATGGAGACGTATTTGGACTGGATGCGCTCGTGTTACTACATCAGCGTCACCGGATTGCCGGCTATCTCAGTGCCGTGTGGTTTCACGCCAGAGGGATTACCCGTTGGTGTACAGATCGTTGGTCGGCATCAGAACGAACTGGGCGTGCTTCAGTTAGCCCATGCGTTTGAGCAGGCCACGCGGGTAGGGAAAAGAAGGCCAGGGGTTGGGGATTAGGGACTGGGAGTTGGTACTTTTCCCCCTCTCCCCTGGAGGGAGAGGGTTGGGGTGAGGGGGAAGCTGAGGGACGAACGGCATATAATCCGACAGCGTTCTGAGCCTATCAATTCGTACAAGAGAGAGGAGGACTATCCCATGCAATTTGGTTTTATGGAGGATTTTCGGAACCCGGAACCTTGGGCGCGGCCATTTCCCGAGCTGTATAACGCGATCTTAGACCAAACCGTTCGGGCCGAGGAACTTGGCTATGATCATGTCTGGCTGACCGAGCACCACTTTACTGAGGATGGCTATAATCCGTCGCTGCTGCCGACCGCGGCGGCGATTGCTACTCGAACCAGCACCATTCGGATCGGGACGTTTATTCTGCTGCTGCCGTTTCAGCATCCGATTCGGGTAGCGGAAGATGCCACCTGTGTCGATATCTGGTCAAACGGCCGGTTCGACCTGGGCGTCGGGCAGGGCTATTCGTATATGGAGTTTGACGCCCTGTGTATGCCGCGCAAGGAACGTTCGGCGCGTTTGCGCGAAGGCGTTGAGTTGATTCAAAAAGTCTGGACTGAGGATGCGGTCACGTTTGACGGGCGTTTTACCCAGGTGAAAGATCTGACCTTGAGTCCCAAGCCGGTGCAGCAGCCCATGCCGCTGTGGATCGGCGCGCGGGCCGAGAAGGCGACCCGCAACGCGGCCCGGCTGGGCTGTCATCTCATGGCAACCATCGGACCCGACCCGGCACCGTGGTATATTGACGAGCTCAAAAAATGCGGGCGCAACCCGGACGATTTCAACATCGCGCAACTGCGCCTGGTGTATCTGGCCGACACTGAAGACCAGGCCTGGGAGGACTGCCAGGATCATTTGTTCAGCATGATGGAGTTCTACGGCCATATTCTGGCTGAAGCGAACGATGCGCCTGGAGATAAAGATGTATGGCAGTTCACCGAGCCGAGCGAACTCCGCCACTCGGCCTTTGGTGAAGCGGTGATGATCGGCACGCCGGACCAGGTCGCCCGAAAAATGGAACGCTTCAAAGACGAGTTCCAATGCACGCATTTCATCATGAGCACGCAACTGGCCGGCATGGACCCCAAGAAATCGACCCGCTCGCTGGAGCTGTTCGCCAAGGAGATCATGCCGAGCTTCCGGGGGTGAGCGATCATGCGATTTGAAAACACGGGTGTCCTGATTACTGGCGCGGGGAGCGGGATTGGTCGAGCGGCAAGCCTGGCCTTTGCCACGGAAGGCGCTGCTATTGCAGCAGCGGACCTCCGGCTTGAAGCAGCCCAGGCAACCGCCAGCGCGGTTGAGGAACTAGGCCGGAAGGCCGTGGCCCTCCAGGTCGATGTTACGCAACCGGATTCGGTGCAGGCTCTGGTCGAGCAGGCCGTGGCCGGGCTTGGCTCGCTCGATGTGCTGATCAACAGCGCGGGGGTGCGTGAGATCGTACCGTTCCTGGAATTGCCCGCCGAAGAATGGACGAAGGTCATTGGTACGAACCTGACCGGGACGTTTTTGTGCAGTCAAACCGTTGCCCAGCACCTGATTGCGCAGAATAAAAGCGGAAAAATCATTAACCTGTCGTCAGTCGCCGGTCTCGTGGGCGTACCGAACCGGGCGGCCTATGTAGCCTCCAAGCATGGGGTGGTCGGTCTGACCAAGGAAATGGGCATGGAGCTGGCCGATAAGCGCATCCAGGTTAATGCCATTGCCCCTGGTGTGGTCGAGACCGCCATGACCGCGGGCTATTTTGACAAGCCGGATATCGTAGCCTCGCTCAAAAAGGCGCACCCGGCCGGACGCTGGGCTCAGCCGGAAGAAATTGCCCGGTTGATGTTATTCCTGGCGTCTGAGGACGCAGACTTCATGACTGGCGCAACGATTCCGATTGACGGCGGGTTTGTAGCCGGCAAGGCTATCTAAGGGAGTGTGATATGGCCGAACAGAAACAGATTCTTGAAGGGGTCCGTATTCTTGACCTGACCCAATGGCTGGCCGGCCCGCAGGCCACGCGGCTGATGGTGGACCTCGGGGCGGAAGTCATCAAGGTTGAACTCCCCCCCAAGGGCGAACACAGCCGGCATATCCGCATCGTGCCCAAGGATGGTAAGGATGGCGCCACGCCGAGCTATTTCATCATGCACAATCGGGGCAAGAAGAGCCTGTGCGTGGATATCAAAACCCCGGCCGGCCAAGCTGTCATTAAAGATTTGGTCCGGCACTGCGATGTGCTGTTCGAGAACTTCACACCCGGTATCATGGAGCGCTACGGCCTGACCTACGACAGCCTGTCCGCCATCAACCCGAGCCTCGTCATGTGCTCGGTCTCGACCTATGGGCAGACCGGTCCATACTCACGCCGCATCGGCAACGACCTGGTCGCCCTGGCAGCAGGCGGATTGCTACATCTGGTCGGCGAGCCGGACGGCTATCCGGCCTATCCCGCCTCGGCCATTGGCGATCACATGACCGCGCTCAACGCCTTTGGCGCGATTATGGCGGCCCTGTTTCACCGCCAGCGCACGGGCGAGGGCCAGCATATCGACCTGGCCCTGGTGGACTGCACCTATAACTCGCACGACTGGGCGCTGGCGGCCTATAGCGTGACCGACGGCGCGATCGACCCGCAACGCGGCGGCTCGCAGCGGGCCGGGGCGTTCCCCTACGGGGCGTTCAAATCAAAGGACGGCTATATCGCCATCGGACTGATTACCGAGGACCACTGGGTGACCCTGGTCAAGCGCATGGGACACGAAGAGCTCCTGACCTCGCCTGAATTCAAGACCAACCGCTGGCGTATTCAGAACGCGGCCGCCCTGCGGGTCATTATCGAAGAGTGGCTGCAATCGCTACCGAGCGACGAAGAGGCGATTCGGATCATGGCCGACGAACTCCGCCTGCCGGTCGCCCCGATTCTGTCCATCGGCCAATTCGCGGAAGACCCACATTTAAGCAAACGCATGGTCGAAACCATGCCCAACCCCGACTACGGCGAGCTGAAACTGCTCCAATCACCCCACAAATTCTCCAAGACCCCGCCGCGCATACCCGGCCCGGCGTCACGCCTTGGCCAACATACGGCCGAGTTGCTGGGCGGCTTATGCGGCTATACGGCCGAGCAAATACAGGAATTAAAGGACCAGGGCATCCTTGTTGAGAATACGGACGGGTAGCCAGGATGCTACAACCCTTGCTTGGCTGAAAGGTTCGTGCCGATAAGGCCATGATGCCAAGCCAACTTATTACCAAATGGCGCGCCTCGGAGTTGAAAGAGCGCTCAGCAAGCCCAGAGCATTTCATTGTCCTGTATTGCCTATTTAGTCTGCCTGTCCGAGTTGATTACCATCTTCAACGCGGTGATTCTGGGAGCGACGACAACGCCGGTGTTCGTGGTTGCCAGAGTTTGGCGTAACCTTGTGATGACGGAGGTGCTGGTGGGCGTATTTGGCTATGCCTTGGGTGCCTTCATCGGCACGCTTTTGTTCAAGCACTGGATTCGTCTTTTCCAAGGGCTTAATCCTCCATCAACACCTGACCGTCTCATGCCTAGTTCTCTTTACCTCTGAGAAAAAGCGAGGAGATCAGCTATTCGGCGCAATTCTCTATAGGTAGTCCCGCGAACGTACTCAAAACTATCCATAGGAGGCCCTAACTCTTGCAATTGGCTCTCCCAAAACTCTTCTAACCGGGGCAATACATCCGGGGTAGTAGATGCAGGGTGGTTTCCGAGGGCGGCGGCGGCAGTCCGGCGTACGTCTGGGTCAGAGTCTTTGAGGGCAGTGAGCAGGGCTTCCGTGGCGGCAGGTGTAGGGTGGTTTCTGAGGGCTCGGGCGGCAGTCCGGCGTACGTCTGGGTCAGAGTCTTTGAGGGCAGTGAGCAGGGCTTCCATGGTGGCAGGTGTAGGGTGGTCTCCGAGGGCCAAAGCGGCGCTCTGGCGTACATCTGGGTCAGAGTCTTTGAGGGCAGTGAGCAGGGCTTCCGTGGCGGCAGGCGTAGGGTGGTCTCCGAGGGCGTCGGCGGCAGCCCGGCGTACGTCTGGGTCAGGGGCTTTAAGGGCAGTGAGCAGGGCTTCCGTGGCGGCAGGCGTAGGGTGGTCTCCGAGGGCCAAAGCGGCGCTCTGGCGTACATCTGGGTCAGAGTCTTTGAGGGCAGTGAGCAGGGCTTCCGTGGTGGCAGGTGTAGGGTGGTTTCTGAGGGCTCGGGCGGCAGCCCGGCGTACGTCTGGGTCAGAGTCTTTGAGGGCAGTGAGCAGGGCTTCCGTGGCGGCAGGCGTAGGGTGGTTTCTGAGGGCGTCGGCGGCAGCCCGGCGTACGCCTGGGTCAGAGTCTTTGAGGGCAGTGAGCAGGGCTTCCATGGTGGCAGGTGTAGGGTGGTTTCCGAGGGCCAAAGCGGCGCTCTGGCGTACATCTGGGTCAGGGGCTTTGAGGGCAGTGAGCAGGGCTTCCATGGTGGCAGGTGTAGGGTGGTCTCCGAGGGCGTCGGCGGCAGCCCGGCGTACGTCTGGGTCAGAGTCTTTGAGGGCAGTGAGCAGGGCTTCCATGGTGGCAGGTGTAGGGTGGTCTCCGAGGGCGTCGGCGGCAGCCCGGCGTACGTCTGGGTCAGAGTCTTTGAGGGCAGTGAGCAGGGCTTCCATGGTGGCAGGTGTAGGGTGGTTTCTGAGGGCTCGGGCGGCAGCCCGGCGTACGTCTGGGTCAGAGTCTTTGAGGGCAGTGAGCAGGGCTTCCATGGCGGCAGGTGTAGGGTGGTTTCTGAGGGCTCGGGCGGCAGTCCGGCGTACGTCTGGGTCAGAGTCTTTGAGGGCAGTGAGCAGGGCTTCCATGGCGGCAGGTGTGGCGAGTTCTCTGAGGGCCAAAACGGCGATCCGGCGTGCGTCTGGGTCAGGAGCTTTCAAACGGAATTGGAATTTCTCAGAGAGATACTTTCCGCTTACAGTTGGTGCCGTATAGGAGAGCAGTTCGCCAACTTCCCTCCGCTGCGATGAATAAGGAGTCTCGTACCACAAGACCAGGATTTCGTCTAAGAGGCCGTGGCGGAGCTTTTCATCAATCCCTAAAGATCCAACGTCAGCGAGTGCCCGACCGGCGAACAGCAGGTCACGTTTTAGGATCTTTTCAAATGGACTGTTGACTCCTCGGACTGCCTTGATCAATTTTGTAGTCAATCTCTGAGCCCGACGGCCAAAATGGCGCACCTCACTGAGGTGTCCAACTTCCAGCAGAATCACCTCTCTCCACCAGGGGTCGTGCAGATGATGCAAAGTTTGGTCGATATAGTCTTCACAGTCGGCAAGCGCCCGAGCAGCCAGATATTCCTGAAAGGTCAGATGGGCAAAGGCATACACGCCGGTCTCGCGTTCGACTAACAAACCTGCCCGTTCCTCAATCACTCTGAGGAAATTCGCCGCCCGGTGTCGGGCCTTCGTGTCATCATCACCAAAGATGTCCTCAAAATGGCGGGCAACTTCCTGCTCCAGGTCTTCTTTATCGGCTTCAACCCCCTGCTCGCCACGTTCATGAAACCACAGAGCAATCGGCTCCAGCAAAGTCCGTCTTTCACTGCGGTCTAGCTCGCCATAACTCGCCAACTCGCGCGCGGCTTCGCCGCCTTTGACTTGATCCCAATAGCCCAGGAGCATATCTGTACATTCGTCGTACAGTTCGGCTCGTCGCTGTGGCAAACCGACACCGCGCTGATGCACCATGGCCAAGACGGACAGTAGAAGAGGGGTATGAGCCAACGATTTAACTCGTCCATCGGCTCGGATGGCTCGAAGTAAATCATCAGCTTGGCGGCGAGCCTCGACATCTGCGTCCGGCTTATAGCCCAAGCGCTCACGGGTCACTGCAGTATACCAATTGGTAGCAAAGGATCGCATATCCTCATCGTCGAAGTCGCGAATTGTACAGTCCGGACACAGGGTAGCTAGGCGTTGATGCGCCTCCCCTTCATAGCCGCGTGGCCGGGAGGAAACTACAAAGCGGTTCTTACGATAATAGTGGACAAAGGTAGCGATGGCTTCAGCCACCCGACCACGCTTGATGGGGTCGGCTACCTCATCCAGCCCGTCAAAAAAGACAATGCAGTTGCGCGTGTCCAACCGCCGAGAGAAAAAATCGTCCGGTAGATTCAGATAGGGGGCGACCGCTTTAGTATGATAATTGAGAAACTGAGGCAGCAGCTGCGGGCCGAGGTCAAGCAGATTACCAGCCTGATTGAGATTATCCAAAAAGCGGCTGAAGTCGCGCAGAATAATGAACAGCGGTAAACGGTCTTCGTCGAGCGACAGCCGCTCTTCAGCTTGACGACGTGCGAAGCTGAGGGCGAGATAGCGCAACAAGGTGGTTTTCCCTGAGCCCGGCGCGCCGAGAATTACCAGATTGGTATGCTTGGCAAGCGCTTCGCCGATTGAGAGAGGAACGCTGCTTTCCTCTTGACGAGGAGCAGGCCGCTCATCATGTTCAACGTCCTCTGGGAGGCGAGCTTTCGGTCTTCTTTCCTTGGGGTCGGCCCTGTCCCCTATTCCCGACTGAATTGTGGTAAGAGTGACAAACACCTGTTCCAAATCGATTGCCAACGGTGCGTCGGACGAGATAGAGTACAGCGTGAGCTTTCCAAAGCGGTCGATGACGTGTTGGCGGTAGAGGTCAGCAAAGTGCCGATAGTCGCCGAGTTCGGCAGCCGCCTGTGACGAGGCTTCGACTGCGGCTTTGCTGTCCTTCTCCTGGCCGAGCTGTGCAAACGACAGCGCGCGTTGTTTCTCAAGTTCGGCTCGCATAGCTGGCTCAAGGCCGTCCCGAGCGAGCATATCTTCAAACCGCCGAATTTGACGGCGCAGCTCTTCCGCTTCTTTCAGAGATAGCTTCCCCAGCCGGGTTTCTTGCACCCGCCAACCGTCGGGTAAGGAAAGGTTCACGTCTGTTGTCCGCCAATCGGCGAAGTCAGGGGCCGAGGCCCACAGGTCTTTATACGTTTGGACTGTGAGCCACAGAACAACCGTAGTCCGGGTGAGGCGGATGTCTTCACGATGGGCGTTGAGAAAATGCAGAGCGGTTTCGTAACTCTCTTCGTCCTGCTGTTTCAACTGTTCCAAGTGAGACCCAAACACACACACCGGTCGGTCGTGAGGCAAGGTCCTACAAGAACGCGGCAGGCTGAGCAAGTCGGACGTGGTGTAGTCGAATTCCTGCAAGAGATAGTGCCCGCTGAGCTGTCTGGCCAACTCAGCGAACGTTTCACGCCGGAGGGTGGCATCGTCCACTGTGACAAGGACGATGTGGGAGCGGGTAGGATCGTGGAGTCCTGAAACGATCTGCCGTATTCGCTCATTGAGTGGCTTTCCAGGTTCAAATATCGTGTTCATCTTTGGTTATGTCTCCGACAGCTCTTCCCATAGGAGAGGATGGGCATCGAACCACGTCTGGTGGTTCTGATAGGCGACAATGAACAATCCGTGTAGCAACTCCGTGCTCGCAGGAGTCCCAGAAGGGCGCTTTTCTCGGCGGACCTTGTGTAACTCATCCACACTAGTCGTTGTCAGACGTAAGGTTAGCTTCGCCACGCGCTTCTCCACCGCTTTCTGGGCGGCCTCTGGATTGACCGTATCCAGATTCATGTTTTTTGCCTCTCGAATAGCATCGTGGGCCAAGCCAATAAATTCGCGCAGAACTCCTCCACTCTTTGGAATAAGCCACGCATCGAGCGCTGCTGGGCCAAAGACTTCCTGGAGCTGAAGATTTGCTGATTGAAGGCGCCTCGTGACTACCTCCCGGAGTATCTGATAGCCGGGATCGTACTGCTGCTGTTCTGCCTCCTTCTCATATAGTTTGATATTCGGCAGGAGATACGAAGGACACCCCTCTTCCACCTGACGAAAAAGCGGGGATGTATAGATGGACATCGGCACGGTGTAAATGATGCGACAGACAGGTCCCAGTAATGCGCGACTGTCGAGGAAGACCAGCTTTGCTTGCTCAAAGCGTGGGAGTTTATCCAGCCCGTCAACAACAACTAGTAGGGGTTTCTCTGCTTTTGTTTCGACGTCAGCTATGATGAGATTCACATTCGTGATGATGGCCTGGATCTGTGGCTCGATTGTCCGTTTGCGGGCAATCTCTTCGCTGACTCCTGAAGTCAATGTAAAGGGTTGGAGGACTGCCTTTGCTAGCTCCTCGCCGACTTTACCCCCCAGAATGCTCGCGCCAAAGCAGACGATCTTTTCGATGAGTTGAGCAATGTCGAGCGTTTGGTTACCCTTTGCTGTCATCTCCTGGGTGATCGTGTAAACAGATTTTGCTAACTCTTCGAGGTGTGCTTGAGTTGGATTGAGGCCCTCCTTCTTTGCCGTCTTGAAGATTGCCGCTCCTAGGAGATAGAGAAGATCCACCTGCGTTGCCGTGTGATGATCCAAATTGTGCTCAATATCGAAGTACACCACAAAGCAGTCGTCGGTGAAGTGCTCCAGCAGGCGGAACAGCATCGAACTCTTTCCGCTGCCTCGATGGCCTGTGAAGAAGCCAATTGGAGGGCGAGTCGCTTGAACCGTTGGACTGAAATCAACGCGAAGGTCGTCAACTGGGCTACCGTCACGTTCACAATATAAGTCTAGGCTGCGCTGGCCGACCAACACCTCACCCGGATCAAAAACTCCTAGACACGTATCCCAAAACTTTGCTGGACGTGGCATGCTTGCATCTCCCTAGTCCCTATACTACGCGAGCGGTCGGGGATCCGACAAGCGCTTGGCACGAAACAGGTATTTGCAGTAAGACTGACGTGTTCTCGGCTCATGACAAGGAGAACATATGCAGAAGCAGAAAAAAATGACGGGCCTTTGGAGGACGAGCAGGAGGCTGACAATCGGGCTCGTCTGCACTGTGGGCCTGCTGCCGCTGACCGCTTACGCCCAAAGCACAGCCTATAACCAGACCGCTCTGGTCGCGCTGTGTCAGATATCCGCCGCCGGCGCCTCGGGTCGGTTCGACACCGCCGAGCAACTCTTCAGCGAGGGCAAGGACGCCGGGCTCAGCGAACTCCAGATGTACGAGGCCGTCTTGAACCTGCTGCCCTACATCGGCTATCCGCGGACCCTGAGTACGCTGGGACGCTTGCAGCAGGTATATCCCGACTACATCAGCCAACGTTCCCAGGGGCAGAGCCTGCAGCCGACCGAACCCTGGCCGGAGTACGCCCCAACCATCTGGGGAGAACGCGGGATGCAGATTCAAGAGCAGCTCACCGGTGGCAGTGAAGAGAACAAAAAGCTTATCCAGCAGATCAGTCAGCTCAGTCCCGAACTGGCCGAATGGGTACGCTATGACGACTTTGGTCGGGTCTTTGGTCGAGACGGGCTACTCCTGATCGAACGCGAGGCCATTGTGCTCGGCACGCTGATTGCCCAAGGGGCACCCCAGATCGCGTTTCACTACAAAGCCCTGCTCCGCGTTGGAGGGGATGACGGTTTGGTTGATGCTCTGCTTGAGGCGGTAGCGGGCATTGTAGATGAAAAAGCGCTGGCCTCCGCGCGGCATCATATTGCCGAGGCGCGTAAGTAGGAAACCACCTCTCATAGGGAGCGCGACATGGCCGAACGCATCTACAACCTAAGTACGACTGGATCGCTGGATTCCCTGGATGAAGAGCCATTCGCGACTGAGAACGAACTCCAAGAGCTGCTTGCCGAACATCCCGAGCTGCTCGATGGCGAGCAGGTACGACCGGGAGACCCCCGTCGCTGGCTCCTGATAAAGCGCGAGAAAGGGATTGCGGAATCCTCCGACACAGGCTTCAGATGGTCGCTGGACCACCTGATCGTCGACCAAGACGCGATGCCGACACTCGTGGAGGTGAAGCGCGGCTCAAATCCCGAGATTCGGCGTACCATAGTTGGGCAGATGCTTGAGTATGCGGCAAACGCTGCGCGAACCTGGACGGGAGATGAACTGCGTCGGACCTTCGAGGATGCAGCCAAGGACGATGGACTCGACCCCGATGAAGAGTTGGGGAGGCTGTTACAGGTAGACGGTGAACCAGACGCTGATGGTTTCTGGGAACAAGTTGCCACTAACCTGACTGCTACCCGACTGCGTTTTCTGTTCGTCGCAGATGAAATACCTGACACCCTGGAGCGGATCGTGATGTTCCTCAACGCTCAGATGCCGAACATCGAAGTCCTGGCAGTGGAGATCAAACAGTTCAGGGGCGAATCTACTCAAACGCTCGTCCCGCGCGTCCTCGGCAGAGTTTCAAATGTGCCCACACGCCGTTCGTCAGGCTCACGCCAGAGACTAACGAGAGAGGTGTTCCTGGATGATTTCACCAACGAAAAAGAGCGTCATGCTGCCCAACGCCTTTTAGATGTAGCGCAGGATTCTGGTGCCGCTCTTGAATGGGGAAAGAGTAGTGTTACCGTCCGCATGCGGTGCTCGCTTCGCGAACAGCCAGTCTCCGTCGCTTGGCTTTCCCCGCCGTCAACCGACAAAGGGTGGTATAAAAATCGAAAATGTACTTTCGGAGCCGACATACTTGACTACGATCTAGCCAAGGAATTGAGCACTGTTCTTGAGCAGTGGGTGAATCTATTTAGAGCCGACAGTTTCACCACGGATGCTTCAAGCAAAGGGGTTGCCGCGTGGTCGGTCAATTACCACGGCGCAGCGCAGCACCTTGACCTTCTCTCGGATCGACTTGCCAATATCCTGACGGAGCTAAAATCACTGTGATAGGGCAGCATATCGTGCCCCCACGATAGACAAGCGCGGGAGTTTTTGTTTTTCTAGGCAGCCTCTACTACGAACTCAAAAGGAGAACGCGTATGCTGCCAGTTGGTTATCTCCCCTGCACACAAGACCCCCCGTCCGGGACGAATATGGGACGGGTGATTGATGAAATTGTTGCCGAGGCCCAGGCCGCAGAGGCCAGTGGCTGGGACGGCTGCTTTCTGACCGAGCACCACCAGCAGGAGGACGGCTATCTGCCCAATCCGTTGCTGCTGGCCGGCCTGGTCGGGATGAAGACCGAACGCATAAAGGTCGGCACGTGCGTGCTATTGATGCCGCTCCACCATCCCGTCCATGTTGCGGAAGACTGCGCTGTGATTGACCAGGCGACCAAGGGGCGTCTCGTCTTGAGTCTCGGTGTGGGGTATCAGCAGCACGATTTCGACGCGTTCGAGATTCCGATCACCGAACGGGCCACCCGGACCGAAGAAGCCATCGATATTATCCGCAAGAGCTGGACCGGGGAGCGCTTCTCTTTTGAGGGCAAGCATTTTCACTATCAGGATACCCTGATTACGCCCGGTCCGAGTCAACAGCCCGGCCCGCCGATCTGGATGGCGTCCTGGACGCCGGTCGGGCTGCGCCGGGCAGGGCGGCTGGCGGATGGCTGGATCGCCGACCCGGTGCAGAGCCTCGGGGTCATTAAAGACTATGCCACCCGCTACCGGGCAGCCGCGGAAAAGGCAGGTCGCAAGCCGTATATCTGTTTGATGCGCGATGCTGTACTGGCCGACAGCATGGCCGGCGCCGAAGCCGCCAGCGAGCCGACCATGTATACCCACCGCTTCTACTTTCAGTATGACGCCTATGTCCAGGATGAACACATTAAGGCCGTCAAGACGCCCGAGGAGCTGAGCTTTGACATAGCTTCCAAGGAGCGGCTGATTGTGGGCTCGCCCGAAGACTGTCTGGAGCAACTCCAGATGTGGAAGGAAGCGATTCGGCCGGATTATTTGATTATGCGTTTTCGACAGCCGGGTGGTCCGTCGCACGAGAATACGCTGCAAGCCATACGCACCTTCGGCGAAAAGGTGATCCCGAAGTTGTAGGGGCGTTTCTTTTCCAGTGACCCTCACCCCGACCCGAGGGGGAGAGGGGGAGGGGAGTCTATGGAAATTCCGCTGACCCAACACTTGGCAGCATTCTGTACCCGGCTCGATTATGACAGCCTGCCGGCTGAGGTGGTCGATCGGGCCAAATACTTCTTTCTCGACTATCTCGGTGTTGCGGTGCGGGGCTCGCTGTCCGATTCCAGCCAGCCGCTCTACCGCCTGGCGGATAGTCTGGCCTCGGCCGGGCAGGGAACGGTCCTGGGCCGGACGGAGAAGGCGAACTTCCCGTATGCGGCCCTGGCCAACGGCACCTCAGCCCATAGCCTGGAACTGGACGACACCCATCAGGCGGGGTCGATTCATCTGGGTGTGTCGGTCTTTTCTGCGGCACTCGCTGTGGCGGAACAGGTTGGTGCGAGCGGCAAGGATTTTCTCACCGCCAGTGTGGTGGGCTTTGAGGTCGCGTCCCGGCTGGCCATGGCCCTTAAACCGACCGAGCACTACGGCCGCGGGTTTCATCCCACGGCGACCTGCGGCACCTTTGGCGCTGCGGCCAGCGCGGCCAAGCTGCTGGGGTTGAGTGAAGCCCAACTGCTGTCCGCCCTCGGTATTGCCGGTAGTCAGTCCGCTGGGTCGATGGAGTTCCTGGCCGAGGGGGCCTGGACAAAACGCTTCCATCCGGGCTGGGCCGCGTTCAGCGGCGTTCATGCCGCCCTGCTGGCAAAAGAGGGCTTCATTGGCCCGCGTACGATCCTCGAAGGACGGGACGGCTTTCTCAAGGCGTATGGGGTGCGGCCCGAGCCAGGCAAAATCAGCGAGGGGTTGGGCGAGGATTTCCAGATTCTGCAAACCGCGGTCAAGCCGCACGCCTGCTGCCGCTACACCCAGGCCCCGATCGACGCAGTGCTTAGCCTCGTACGGGAACACGATGTGCAACCCGAGCAGGTTGAGCAGGTTACCATCGGCATGCTCGAAACCGGTATTCCGGTCATCTGCGAGCCGGCCGAGCGTAAATATCGTCCCACGAATGTGGTTGAGGCCCAGTTCAGCCTGCCCTTTGGCGTTGCAGTAGCGTTGGTCAAACGGCGGGCCGGGCTGGATGAATTTTCCGACGCCATGCTGGAAGATGCCGCAGTCGGAGCCCTCATGGCCAAGGTCAGGTATGAACATGACCCGCAACTGGAAGAAAACTATCCCAGGGAATGGCCGGCCTGGGCGCGTGTTTGTCTGGATACCGGCCGTGAAGTCTCCGCTCAGGTGCGTTTCCCAAAAGGTGACCCGGAGAATCCGTTGTCGTGGGATGAACTGACGGCGAAATACGCCGATCTTGCGACCGCGGTATGGACGGACTCACGCGTGAGCCGGGTGTGCGAGGCGGTTCGGGCGCTTGAAGCCGAATCCGATCTGCGCAAGGTGACCCAAGAGTTGTAATTAAAAGCGAGCGTCGTACTGGAGGAATGAAGAATGGATTATGGTTATGTGTTTCCTGGTGGAGTGCATGTCTACAAAGATGTCATGCTGGCGGAAAAGCGCGGCTATACGCACGCCTGGCTGTATGATTCCCAAATGTTGTTCAGTGATGTCTATGCCTCCCTGGCCCTGTGCGCAGTGAATACCAAAAAGATCAAGCTGGGGCCTGGGGTGACCAATCCGGCCTCGCGTATTGCCCCGGTCACGGCCTGTTCCATTGCTTCCATAAACGAGTTGGCACCCGGTCGGACCATCCTCGGGATCGGAACGGGGAATACCGCCCGGCGGACCCTGGGCATGCCGGCGGCCCGGCTGATAGACATGCGCGAGCATATCGAGACCTGCCGCGACCTGTTGTCCGGCAAGACCACGCCCTACCAGGAAGGCCACCGGCGCCGCATGGTGAAGTTCCTCAACCCCAAGGGCGGCTGGATCAATATCAGGAAAAAAGTGCCAATTTATGTCGCGGCGAGTGGTCCCAAGACCCTGGAACTTGCAGGTGAAATTGCTGACGGTATTATTCTGTTTGGCGCCGTCAGCCCCAGCCTGATTGAGTTTGTGATGAATCACATCCGGACCGGAGCCGAGCGGGCCGGGCGCAACCCCAAGCGAATTTATACTTTATGTATGACCGCCTTCCATCTTACCAACAAGGGCGAGTCCCTCGAAACCTCGAAAGTCCGTAGCGCCGTGGGTCCGTTTGTCTCGTCTTCCAGTAATATTTTTGCTTTTTCCTGTCCCGACCCGAAAGACCTGCCGGCCGATGTGCGGGACGACCTGATGGCCTTCAAAAACGCCTACCGTGCCCCCGAGGGTTCGATCGAAACCCGCCACCTCAAGCTCTACGCCGATTATCTGCAAGGCTTTAAGAAGGAGCACGAGCCGCTGGTCACGGAGAAGATGATTCGGGCCACCACGCTGACCGGTACCAAGGAAGAAGTGCTGGAATCGGTCAAGGCCATGAAGAAAGCCGGCATCAAGCAGGTCGCGGTCCAGCCAGTGACGGACGCCCGGACAACCATTGACGCCTTCGCCCGTGCCGTTATTCGCAAGATGAAATAGCAGCCTGGGAGGAAAACCGTGCCTATCGCTGCGAAGTGTATGGAATGAGCACGGCAGTGCCGGTAATGGCGCGCTCGCCGTGCTCGTTCTCAACAACTAAATCGCAGTACACGGTCGGCACGCCGTCTTCCTCGTTTTTCTCGGTGATCATGCCCCACAGCGCAATTGTGTCGCCGTGGCGCACGGGGGTGCGAAAGGTGGTGTTCAGGCTGCGCAGCCGCCAGCCCACAAAAAAATCCTTGAGCATCTGACAGAGATATGTGGTGCTCAGAGGACCGGGAATAATGGGCTTGGTCAGCCCGGCCTGCTCGGCGTCCTTCTGATGGAAGAAGAATTTGAGGCCGGTGATCCGGACTGCATCGGCATAGCGGAGCACCGTCTCTTTCGTCGGGGTTTTCCAGACCGGCCCGATCTCGTCGCCGATCTCTATGGCGTCAAAGGATTTTGGCTGCGACTTCATGGCTGCTTACCGGAAGGCGGGCATGACTTCGTTGGCAAAGATTTTGAGCGTGGCCAGAAAATCGTCCTGCGCCATATCGCTGAACATCATGGTGAACAGCGTCACGCCTTTCTTGTTTTTCTCCTGCAAGGCGCGGATGACTCCGTCCGGGTCGCCGCATACGCCGCATTTGTCGAGGTTGGCCAAACGGCCCAGGGTCTTTTTGGCCCGAGGGTATTTGCTGTCAAAATCTTGTTTGTCTTTGCCCAGGGCAACCAGGGTTTGTTCGGAGATCTCAATTTCTTCCGGGTTGCGGCCGATGGTTTTACAATGGTCGGTAATGACCGCCCACTTCTGCTCTATTTTATGCGCCGCGGCCGCCGGACAGTTCCAGCGGTCGGCGTGTTCGGCCACGATCTTGAGCCCCTTGCGCTCGGCCATCGCCCCGATCGTAATGGGGGGGTAGGGCTGCTGGACCGGTTTGGGGTTACAGTGCGCCTCTGCGATGGTGTAGTGTTCGCCCGCATACGAGGCAGCGTCTTCGGTGAACATCCTCTTCATGATTTCGACGCCCTCTTTCATCTGGTCCGCTCGGGTACCGCCAGAGGGAAAGGGGTAGCCGTATGCCTCATACTCCTCGTTCATCCAGCCGGCTCCCAGGCCGATTTCAACCCGGCCTGCGCTGATATTGTCCAGGCTGGCCGCCATCTTGGCCAGAAAGGCCGGGTTGCGATAGGAGTTGCACAGCACCAGGCCGCCAATACGGAGCGTTTTGGTGACCATGGCCATGGACGACATGACCGTCCAGCCCTCCAGGAAATCGACCTGGGTCATGCCGCGCGGCCACATGTGATCGGTAAACCAGATGGAGTGAAAACCATACTCCTCGCAGGCCAGGGCGCGTTCTTTGAGCAGCGGAAACGGCAGGCCGATTTGGGGCTGAAAAAGACCAAACTGAATAGGGCGGTCCATAGGATTCTCCTCTCCTGCGTCAGGGCGTGCGGTCGACTCGCTATTTATTATCGTCTCGGCCGCGCGGCGTCTATTGCCGTGGCAGCGAGGGATTTTACCTTGACAATCATGAGGACCACAGACAAGATGCCAGGAACGCCCGAGACGCCACGGACATGCAATGAATCCCATCTTGTCCGACAGTGCCGGAGTAAGACGGCTATGGATTTTGAACTGACGCAAGAACAGCTAATGATCCGCGACCTGTGTCGTGATTTCGCTAAAAAAGAGATCGCTCCATACGCGGACGAGTGGTCCGCCGCAGAGCATTTTCCGACGGAAATTTTTCACAAATTGGCCGAGTTGCAGTTGATGGGGCTGCTCATCCCCGAGGAGTATGGAGGCTCCAACGCCGGTACCATGGGCATGGTCATGGCGATTGAGGAGTTGGGCAAGGTCGATCAGTCGATTGCCACCACCCTCCAGGCCCATCTGACCATAGGCTCGCTACCGTATCTGCACTTTGGCACGGACGAACAAAAGAAAAAATGGCTGACTCCCCTGGCCCAAGGGGAACACCTCGGAGCCTTTGGTCTGACCGAGCCCCAGGCCGGTTCGGATGCCGCCAATATCATGACCACGTCCCGTCTTGAGGGCGATTATTGGGTAGTGAATGGCACCAAGAGCTTTATCTCCAACGCGGGCACGCCGCTGAGTTACGGCCTGGTTGCGCTCACCACGAATGGCAGCAGCGACAATGGCAAAAAACAATACAGCGCGCTGATTATTCCCAAGGGCATGCCCGGTTATACGGTTGGCCAGCGGTATAAAAAAATAGGCTGGCATACAGTCGATACGCGGGAGCAGATTTTTGAGAATGTCCGGGTGCCGCGCGAAAATCTCCTGGGCGAGCAAGGCGCGGGCTTTCGGGCGTTTTTGAAGACGCTCGAATGCGGGCGCATTTCAGTCGCCACGCTCGGCCTGTCGCTGGCCGAAGCCTGCCTGGATTTATCGCTCAGACATGCCTTGGAGCGTCAAACCTTTGGTCGGCCCCTGGCCTCACATCAGGCTATCCAGTTCAAACTGGCCGATATGGCGACCCAGGCCGAGATGGCGCGATTGATGATCTACCGCGCTGCCACGCTCCGCGACGAGGGCAAACCCTACGCCAAAGAGGCGGCCATGGCCAAGTTGGCCTCGTCTGAAATCGCGGTCAAGACGGCGGAGGAAGCCGTCCAGATTCACGGTGGGTATGGCTATATGCGCGAATCGCCCGTCTCCCGTTTCTATCTGGACTCAAAGATTCTCACCATTGGTGAAGGAACCAGCGAAGTGCAGCGGATGGTGATTGCCCGCCAGTTGGGCTGTTAAAACTGGGGATTGGGAACAGGGGATTCGGGAATGGCTCTCCAATCCCTCACCCCTGAAGGATTCCTACGATGCTTCCATATTTTGATCTTTCCGGGAAAACGGCCATTATCACTGGCGGCAGCAAGGGCCTGGGCGAACAGATGGCCTACGCCCTGGCGGAGGCCGGGGCGGATGTGGCGCTCGTCAGCCGGACGCAGGCCGACCTCGATGCGGTCTCGTCCGCCATCCACGCAGCCACCGGACGCACGGTGATCGGCGTTGCCGCGGATGTTACCAAAGACGCCGATATTCGGGCCATGGTGCAAACGGTCATGGCCGAATTCGGCCAGATCGACATTTTGATTAACAACGCCGGTATCGGCGGGACGACTCCGGTGCACGATCTGAGCGAAGAAGAGTGGGATCGCTTTATGAACCTCAACCTCAAGGGTCCGGTGCTGTGTGCCAAGCATGTTGGGGTAGAGATGGCCAAACGCAAAAAGGGCAATATTATCAACGTGTCTTCCCTGTTTTCGAAAATTGTTGCGCGCTATATGGCCGCCTATGGGGCGACCAAGGCGGCCCTGGTGTCTTTTACCCGTACCCTGGCGCTCGAATGGGCTCGGGATAATATCCGGGTGAATGCCCTGTGTCCGGGCTATTTTGATACGCCGATGAACCATGAATTCTGGGAGACCAAGGGCGGTAAGGGGATTATCGGTAAAATCCCGATGCAGCGGGTCGGTGACCCCAAAGAACTCAAACCGGCGATTATCTTTCTGTCATCGGACGCGAATACCTTCATGACCGGCACGACGCTCTTCGTTGATGGCGGACATAGTCTGGTTGGGTAAGCTGAGACAGAAACCGGGAGGAAAGTATGGAACCCTGGCAGCATACGTATAAGGATAAGCTCATCTCAGCCGAACAGGCTGCCCACCTCGTCAAGTCGGACAGTTTAGTCCGGCTGCATATCGGCAAACCGCCTATCCCCATTCTGGACGCCTTGGCCGCACGGAATGGAGAGCTGGAACAGGTGACCCTCATCCAATGTTATCCTTTGTTCGAACATCCCATCTGGAACGAGGCCGCCTACGACGCCTCGTTCGAACGGATCGTTGACTATGTGGGGGCCGGCTGCCGGATGGGTATGAAAAAGCACTATGTGGATTTCATGCCGCTCGACTATCCCCAGTATGCCAAGCAGGCCGAACAGGGTCGGACCAATACCTGGAACTCCGATGTCTTCTTTGGCGTGGTCTCGCCGCCGGATGAAAAAGGTTATTGCAGCTTCGGTAACGCCCTCTGGTATAACAAGGACGTGGCCAGGGCGGCCAAGTGTTTTGTCGCAGAGGTTGATCCGGCCTGTATCCGGACCCACGGTGACAACTGGATTCATGTGTCTGAGATCGACTATCTGGTCGAAGAGACCAAACCGTTTCCGCTCGGGACCCCCCCGCCGCCGGACGAGGAACAGGGCACCTTGGAGGTCATTGGGGAATTTGCCTCAACCCTGATCAAGGACGGCGACACCGTTCAAATGGGTATCGGTGCGATCTCCGAGGCTATTGGCCTGTTTCTGCTGGATCGGAACGATCTGGGGATTCATAGCGAAATCATGACCGCCAGCCACGTTGAACTGGTCAAACGCGGCGTGGCGACGGGTAAATACAAGTCGATGCATAAAGGCAAGGCGGTCGCGGCCATGGTCGTTGGTGGCGCGGATTTGGAATTCGTGAATGACAACCCGGCCTTTGAGTTGTACAGCGTGCTGTATACGAACTCGCTGCTGACGATTGCCGCCCAGAAGAGTCAGGTCGCTGTGAACAGCACGCTGTCCATTGATCTGACCGGGCAGGCAGCGGCCGAGTCGCTCGGCCCGCAGATGTACTCCGGTATCGGTGGGCAGATGACGTTTATGATGGGCTCGATGTACTCGGAGGGGGGGCGATCCATCATGGTGTTGCCATCCACGGCGCGCCGAGGCTCGCTGTCCCGTATTGTGCCCATGCTGGAGCCGGGAAGTACGCTGACCACGCCACGTCAGTACACGGACTATGTGGTGACCGAGTTTGGCATGGTCAATCTTCAAGGTAAGACGCAACGCCAGCGCGCCGAGGCCCTGATCAGTATTGCGCATCCCGACTTTCAGCCCGAGCTGAAACGCGCGGCAAAGAAAATGTTCTGGCCCTAGGTCAGACCGATCCGAGGGAGAAACATTGCGAGTACGTTGGTTTACGGCCCTTCAGGACGTAAGGCTAGGGGCAGCCCCATGGGGCTGCCTTTTTCGTCGGAGTGCGGTGGGGTTGGCAGCGCTGTTCGTCCTGCTCCTGCCCGTACCGACTTGGTCCCAAAGCGTTGACGAACTGCTCTCCAACCCGGCGGCCTTTGACCGGCAAAAAGTTAAAGTGACCGGCCAAGTCACGACCCTCATTGTTGAGGAAGGCGAAAAACCGCACACCAAGTTTAAGCTCGGTGATACGGAACGGACGATCTCGGTCTTTATGCGCGGTGTCCAGGCGCTGACTGAAGGTGAATCGTATGAGGTCGATGGCGTTTTTCTGGTCAAACCGGCCAGCGACGGATCGACGCAGGTCAGCGGGATTGTGGGTCAGACCGTTCTTCCATTGGAGCAGGAACCCCTGGCAGAAGAGCCGCTGGAGTTTGCGGAAGAGGAAACGGCTGAAGAGTTCGAGTCGCAAGGGCTGGCGGACGAGCTGGCAGAATCTGAAGAGACGGCTGCGGATGACATACCGGGCCTCTTGGTGGCCGACCTGTTAGAGGACCCAGAGGCGTTTGATCGACAGGTAGTCAGCCTTGCGGGTGAAGTCACGACCCTGAGAGTCACCGAGGGAGATAATCCTTCCATCAAGTTTAAGCTACACGATGCCAGTGGCGAGATCCCGGTCTTTATGCGCGGCGTCCAGACGTTGACTGAGGGTGAGAGGTATGAGGTTGGCGGGGTGTTTCTGGTCAAACCGGCTGGCGACGGGTCGACGCAGGTCAGCGGGATTGTGGGCCAGACTGTTCTTCCTCTGGAGCAGGAACCCCAGATAGAAGAGCCGCTGGAGTTTGCGGAAGAGGAAACGGCTGAGGAGTTCGAGTCGCAAGGGCAGGTGGACGAGCCGCTGGAGTTTGAAGAGGCGGCTGTGGAGGGCCCCTCAGGTCTCTTAGTGGCTGACCTGTTAGAAGACCCGGCTGCGTTTGATCGGCTGGCTATCAGCCTTGCGGGTGAAGTCACGACCCTGAGAGTCACCGAGGGCGACAATCCCTCCACGCGGTTCAAGCTGCACGATGTCAGCGGCGAGATCCCGGTTTTCATGCGTGGTGTCGGGTTGCTGACTGAAGGTGAATCGTATGAGGTCGATGGCGTTTTTCTGGTGAAGCCGACTAATGACGGAACAGGTGAGGTGAGCGGTATTGTGGCTGGGACGGTTGAGCCAGTCGAACCGGAACCCGTGCCCGTGCCGGTAGCCGAGGCTCCGACAGACGAGCCGGCGGAACCCCCCGCCTATACGGCGCCGGTCTATGCGGTGCGCGATCTGCTCGCCGATCAGGCGCAGTTTGATCGACGCTTCGTGAGTGTGACCGGACAGGTGACCAGCCTGACCACCCGCTATGGGGCCCGGACGTACCAGAAGTTCAAGCTCACAGACAGCAGCGGAACGATCCCGGTTTTCATTCCAGGCACTTCCTCGTGTGAGCTGGATCAGATTTGTAAAGTCACCGGTGTGTTCCTCATTAAAAGAACACAGGGCAGGGAGTCCGAGATCAGTGGCATTAAGGCCGACGCCATCGAAAAGGTGGAAGACGCGCCCTATCTACAATGGGCGAGCACAGTATTCCGGGAGCGGCTAGGTGAGCCGGGTTCCAACACCCGGTTACCGGGCGGCTTTGCGATCCCGGAGTGAGGGCGACGGGAGCGTCGCCCTCATGAGATATTAACCAACCAGAATTTCTTTGGCGTGGATCGTATCCAGGTATTCCCGCACGGCTTTGATTTTGCCGTCCGATAATTCAATCAGAAAGTGATACTGGTTGTTATAGACCTTGCCGTTGGCCAGCTCGCCATACGACTCGGCCTCAACCGCAACCCGGTCCCCCTCGGCAATCACGCTTTTGGGCGTGATTTTCAGACCGTTGGGCATAGCCGCGCCAATCCCTTTGACCAGTTCGCCGAACTCCGCTTTGGTCTTGGTGCCGGACAACTCGAACTTACCGGCCACCCACCACGTGGCGTCGTCGGTCATCTGACCCAGTGCGGCGTCAAAATTCCCGGCGGAAAAATTCTCAAAGAATCCTAGGACAACACCTTTACTCGCGTCACTCATATACAACCTCCTTTGCTGTGCATCGTCACACCGATGCCGGTCAGAGTTAAGATGCCTCCTTATAGCCCACCTGTCTGAGGCTGCGCAAGCGAACCGGTGGCGGGACATGTCTGATCAACCCCTGGTTCTGCTGTTGATAGGCCAGAACCATTTTATGCAGAGCATCTAGACACTGCCCGGCTGGGTAACCGCGCCCTCGGAGGCGGAGGTGACTTGGGCCGCATATTTGGCGAACACGCCGGAGGTGTAACGCGGGGTCGGTGGTTGCCAGGCAGACAAGCGGGTTTGTATTTCGGCATCGCTCAGCTCAACATTGAGCTGACGGTTTTCAATATCAATCACCACCACGTCGCCTTCCCGGAGAATCGCGATAGGGCCGCCAACCGCGGCTTCCGGCGCAATATGACCGGCCATGAGGCCGCGCGTCGCTCCGCTGAAACGCCCGTCCGTGATTAAGGACACGGAGTCGCCGAGCCCTTCGCCCACGATGGCAGCGGTCACGCCCAACATCTCTCGCATGCCCGGCCCGCCCCTCGGGCCTTCATAGCGAATGACCACGACATCGCCCTCTTTGATGTGGCGTTGCGTGACCGCGGCCATGGCGTCTTCCTCACACTCGAAGAGACGGGCCGGCCCGCGATGATACGGGCGCTCATGCCCGGCGACCTTGATGACACAGCCGTCAGGCGCGAGATTTCCCCGCAGAATAACCAGACCGCCGGTGTGTTTGAGCGGCTGGGCCAGCGGCAGAATGACATCCTGGTCCGGTGTTTCAACGGCTTTTGCCGCCTCAACCGCAAGGGTTTCTCCGCTGGCGGTCAGTTGTCCGCCGTCAACGAGCCCACCGTCAACCAGACGCTGGGCAATCAGTTGGATGCCGCCGGCTTTATCCACGTCAGTGGCCACATATTTCCCGCCGGGCTTGAGGTCGGCAATGAGCGGGGTACGGCGACTGACCGCATCAAAATCGTCGATAGCGAGCGGAATGCCGGCTTCCCGCGCCATTGCCAGTAAATGTAATACCGCGTTGGTTGACCCGCCGGTTGCGGCCACACAGGCAATGGCGTTCTCAAACGCCTGACGGGTCAAGATATCCAGCGGCCGGAGATTCTTGTTGAGCAGGTCCATCACGCGTTGCCCGCACTGGACCGCGACCGCGTCTTTGCGCGTAGCGGTCGCCGGCACGCTGCCCGTACCCATGGGCGACAGGCCGATGAATTCCATGACGGTGGCCATGGTGTTGGCGGTATACTGTCCCCCGCAGGCCCCGGCCCCCGGACAGGCGAAGTCTTCGATATGTTTGAGGTCGGTGTCACTCATGCGTCCGGCGGCATTGGCTCCAATGGCCTCGAACACATCCTGAATGGTCACGTCTTTGTCCTGAAAGCGACCAGGGGCGATCGAGCCGCCATACAGCAGCAGCCCTGGAACATTGAGGCGGGCCAGGGCCAGGGCACCGGCGGGAATGGTCTTGTCGCACCCCACGATAATGACCATGGCGTCAAACATATAGCCCCGCCCGACCAGCTCAATCGAGTCGGCAATGACTTCGCGGCTGACGAGTGAGGCTTTCATGCCCTCCGTCCCCATGGTGACCGCGTCGCTGATGGAGATGGTATTGATCTCCATGGGCGTGCCGCCAGCCTCCCGCACGCCCTGCTTGACTTTGTCGGCCAGCCGGCGCTGATTGAAGTTGCACGGCATGGTCTCAATCCAGGTGTGCGCCACGCCGACCAGCGGCTTGGCCAGATCGTCATCCGTAAAGCCGATAGCCTTGAACATGGAGCGCGCCCCGGCGCGGTCGCGGCCCTCGGTAATGATGTGACTGGAGTGTTTGGGATTGAACGCCATAGCACCCTCCTTCTCGGTAAAGCAATAGTGGCAAAGCAATAATATGCTCTTCCTGCTCTATAGTCTTGTCGGACGACTCAGCGCAAGCTTGTAGCCCGGCCGTCACCCTTGACAGTCGGGAGTCATCTTGTAGCTTGTGGGCGACTCCATGCGGGTGCCGAAGCGGCACCCTTTGGGACGATGGATCCGAAAGAATCTGCCGGGTGACAGCGTTGCCAAAGTCTATGGACTGAATTGGTGACCGCATCAGCGTCAAAGAAAAGGGGAGGGTATGCTTGAGACCATTGCTTCCGGATACGGACTGCTTGAAGGTCCGCGGGTAGATGACGCGGACAATTTATACTTCAGTGATGTGACCAACGGCGGGGTATACTGTCGCGCGCCGGGCGGAGAGATTTCGACCGTTGTACCGCGTCGGCGCGGGGTGGGGGGTATCGCTCTGCATGCGGCTGGCGGCTTGGTCATCTCCGGCAAGAACGTGTGTCACGTCAAAGACGGCACAACGCGTATCCTGTTCCAGCGCGATGATATTCCTGGCTTTAACGACCTCTTCACGGATTCTCAAGGCCGTGTCCTGGTCGGCTCGCTACGCTCCGACCCCTTCAAGCTCAAGGCCCAGGTCCCTGGCGAGCTGTGGCGGCTGGCGGGCGAGGACTCGGCGGTTGAACTGTACGGCGATGTCGGTATCACCAACGGCATTGGCTTCTCACCGGATAGGAGCAAGCTCTACCATTCGGACAGCGTGCCGCGTCATATCATCTTGCACGACGTGGCGGCTGACGGGTCGATGACGAACCGCCGCGTTCTGGCCAGTCTGCCCGCCGATTGGGTGCCCGATGGTCTGGCGGTTGATGAGGACGGCTGCGTGTGGGTCGCTGTCTATGGCGGCGGCTGCGCACTCCGTTACACCCCTGAAGGCAAGGAAGACCAAAAGGTTGCGGTGCCGGCCAAGGCGGTCACGAGTTTATGTTTCGGCGGCGCGGACCGGCGCGACCTGTATATTGTGACGGCCGATAATACCGAAGAGCCGGACCGTAAGGGAACGATTTTCCGTACTCGGGTGGATACCCCCGGTCTGGCGGTGACGCCGGCAAGCATTTAGCGCGTAGGGTGGGGACCTCCGGCAATCGACTTCACTCGACCTTCATAATGCGGTCCAAGAGCCGCTCTCGGACCGTTGCATTTGTCGCCAAGTCAACCGCCGTCCAGGCCAGTGACAGGGCTCCGTCAATAATGGCTTTGTCCGCGGCTTCGGTCACGCAGTGCGCGGTAAACTCGGGCTGGTGGTTGACGGCGGGCAGCGAATCAATACCGATGGCGGGGTGAATGGCGGGCATGGCAAGGGAGACATTGCCCATGTCCGTTGAGCCGGCCGCCCGTTTGAGAGACACATCAACCGGTGGAAAAACTCGGCCCAGCGCTTCGGCATTCTGACGATAGGCGGCTGCCATATCCGGGTCGTGCAGCATTTCTGCATATGGTTTTTCCCCGCCGTGTATTTCAAGCTTGGAGCCGGTTGCCAGCGCGCCCGCTTCAAAGCACCTGACAACCTTCTGTTTGATCTCGTCGAGGTCCGCCAGGGTGTTCGCCCGGACAATATACTTCGCCACCGTGTGGGCCGGGATGATGTTGGGCGCGTCACCTCCCTTGGTAATCATGCCGTGAATGCGGTCTGTGGATCGGATGTGTTGGCGGAGCAGGCCAATGGCGGTTTGGGCGACGGTCAGGGCATCCGCGGCATTAATGCCACGCTCGGGAAAGGCTGAGGCATGCGCCTCTTTGCCGTGATAGCAGACCTCAAACATGGAGGCGGCAATAATGGGGAATTCGACCACGTCCAGTGGTGCGGGATGGACCATCATCGCCGCGTGCATGCCTGCAAACGCGCCGCGTTCGAGCAAGAGAATTTTCCCCCCGGCGTCACACACTTCCTCTGCCGGAGTGCCGATCACGCTCACGCTCAGGCCCACCTCATCCGCAATTTTTGCCGCGGCAATCCCGGCCCCAACCGAGGCCGCGGCAATAATATTATGACCACAGGCATGGCCGATCCCCGGCAGGCTGTCATATTCGGCACAGATGCCGATATGCAGCGGTCCACTCCCGGCCCGGGCGATGAACGCGGTCGGCAGATCGCAGATGCCCGTTTCAACCGAGAAACCCGCGTCGGCCAGCGTTTCCGATAGCCAGTGGGCCGCCTTTTCTTCTTCAAAACCAGTTTCCGGATTGGCGTGAATCCGGTGACTCAGGGCAATGATCTCGTCTCGTGCCCGATCAAATCGTTCCTGGGCTCCAGCCTTGGCATCCATATATTCTCCTTTTTCTCTGTCTGCCTTACCACACGTCCTTCTTTGGCGTCCAGGAGAAAATGTCCTTCCAAATCGACGAAAGAACGTGGTACATGAAGGCAAGGCGCCTGTGAGAGCGAGAGAGAAGAAGGAGGATTGCGTATGGATACCGTCTGGTGTGGCCAACTCGCTGTTTCGGTCTTTTTTGCCATCGCTTTTTTACAATCAGCCGCAGACAAGTGGGTTGATAGCGCGGGGAATATCGAGTTTTTCAGCGGACATTTTTCCAACAGTCCGCTAGCCGGCATGGTTCCGGCGATGTTCTGGACTATTACGGTCCTTGAATCGCTGGCCGGCGTGTTGAGTGGCCTTGGCGCGCTGATGCTCCTGTTCGGCATGGGAACGGGTATGGCCGTGTGGGGGCTGGTGTTCGCAACCGTCTCGTTGCTGTGTCTGTTCTTCGGCCAACGCCTGGCCCAAGATTACGCCGGCGCGGCAGTGATCGCCGCCTACTTTGCCGTGGCGCTGCTGGGCTTTGCCATCCTGGGCGGATGATGCCCTAGGCGGTGGCCTCGGAGGCTTTCCGCCGTATCAGCCGGTCACGTATCTGCTCATCGGTCGCCATATCAATGGCTGTCCAGGCCATGGACAGAGCGCCGTCGATCAGGGCTTTGTCCGCGGCCTGTGTCACGCAGTGCGCGGTGAATTCGGGTTGGTGATTCACGGCAGGCAACGAGTCAATCCCGATAAACGGATGGATCGAGGGCAGGGCCAAAGACACATTGCCCATGTCCGTTGAGCCAGCGGCGCGCTCAATTGCCGGGCCACGCTCTGGAAAATTGCGCCCGAGTGCTTCCGCGTTGCGCTGGTAGAACTGCGCGATCTCCATATCGGAGCGATGCTCCGCATAGGGCTTGTCTCCACCGATGATTTCGAGCGTTGACCCGGTTGCCAAGGCACCCGCTTCAAAACAGCGCTGGACCTTTTCTTTGATGCTATCCAACTCGTCCAGGGTCTTGGCGCGGACAATATATTTGGCCTCGGTCTGAGCGGGGATGATGTTCGGCGCGTCCCCACCCTGGGTGATAATGCCGTGAATGCGATCTGTCGAGCGAATGTGCTGCCGCAGGAGACCGATGGCCGTTTGCGCCACTGTCAAGGCGTCAGCCGCATTGATGCCGTGTTCGGGAAAGGCCGAGGCGTGGGCGGCCTTTCCCGTATAGTGCACATGAAACATGGAGCAGGCAATAATAGCTGGATCAACCACATCCATAGGAGCCGGGTGGACCATCATGGCGGCATGAGCATCTGTGAAGGCGTCCCGTTCCAAGAGGAGAATTTTCCCCCCGGCGTCCCCGGCTTCTTCGGCGGGGGTCCCGAGCACACTCACGGTCAGTCCCACTTCGTCCGCAATCTTTGCTGCGGCAATCCCGGCGCCAACAGCGGATGCGGCGATGATATTATGACCGCAGGCATGGCCGATGCCGGGCAGGCAGTCGTATTCGGCGCAGATGGTAATATGCAGCGGTCCACTGCCGGCACGTGCCACAAAAGCGGTTGGCAGGTCACAAATGCCGGTTTCTACGCGAAAGCCAGCGTTGCTGAGCGTTTCTGCAATCCAGGCGCAGGCTTTCTCCTCCTCAAAACCAAGCTCGGGATGGGCGTGAATCCGATGGCTCAGGGCAATCAGGTCATCTTGAGCTTGGGTGAATCGTTCCTGCGCGCCGGACTTCGCATCCATAAGGTTCTCCTTTTTTCCCTCTTCCTCAGGGCGAAGGCTGAGATGAGGATTTCCTCCGCCCTAACACACCGGCGTATCTGACGTCCAGCGGGAGATGAAAATCGCTCTTGACTCCGTACCTAGGTCCGGGGTGTATGGTATTGTACAGATAGGAAACCGTATGACAGGCATCAGCGGATTAACTATAGGCGAGGTGGCAAAGCAGGCCGAGGTGAATATCGAAACCCTGCGCTATTATGAACGGCGAGGAATTCTGCCCAAACCGCCGCGGAATGGGACGAACTATCGCCGCTATCCTGAGGCGGCCGTTCAACAGGTCCGTTTTATTAAACGTACCCAAAGACTCGGTTTTTCGCTGAATGAGATTTCGGATCTGCTCTTCCTCCGTAGGGATCCTAAGACGAGCCGCGCAGCGGTTAAAGACCGGGCGGAGGCGAAATTAGAAGACATTGAGGCAAAGATTCAGCATCTCACGGAAATGCGAGACGCTTTGGCACACGTGACCGCCTTGTGTGATGGTAAGGGCTCAATCGACGGCTGTCCTATTTTGCATGCCATGGAAGGGGAGTGAATGGTAGCTGTTGCCGAATCCGCACAAAACCCGACCTCGACCCGTATTGGTATTCGCGGCATGCACTGTGCCGCGTGCGTTGCCAAGGTCGAACGGGCCCTATCCCAAACGCCGGGAGTCCTGCGAGCGAGCGTCAACCTGGCGAGTGAAGAAGCCCAGGTGGAATATCTACCCGCTCAGGTCAGCCTGCCCGGCCTTGGCGCGGCGGTTGCCTCAACCGGCTTTGAAATGGTCGAACGCGGAGAGGCCGTCCAAGAGGAAGTCGAACGCCAACACCGGGACGACTACCTCCTGCTGAAAAGGAAGCTGATCGTCAGCGCTCTGTTGACGGTGGCGATCCTGATCGGGTCCATGACTCCGCTGCTGTCCTTCCTGCCGTTCGGCGTCCCGGTGTGGTTATTCGTCCTCACTACTCCGGTCCAGTTCTGGGTCGGCGGACAATTTTACCGGAGTGCTTGGGCCAGGGCGCGGCACGGCTCCAGCGATATGAATACCCTGATCGTAGTTGGGACCTCGGCGGCCTATCTCTACAGCACGGTGGCGGTGTTTGCGCCTGGTTTTTTCGTGACAGTCGGCCAGCAGCCCCAGATGTATTTCGATACAGCCGCGGTGATTATGACCCTGATCCTGCTAGGTCGTTTGCTGGAAGCGCGAGCGAAGCGAAGAACGACCGAGGCCATTCGGCGGCTTGCTCAGTTGCAACCTAAAACGGCGACGCTACTGCACGGCGAGGGAGAACAGGAAGCTGTGGTTGTTCCCATCGAGCAGGTACAGCTTGGCGATCGGGTCCTCGTCCGGCCCGGTGAGTCCATTCCTGTAGATGGTATTGTCCGGGCCGGCTCATCCGCAGTTGATGAATCCATGCTGACCGGTGAGAGCCTGCCGGTTGAAAAGCAGCCCGGAGACAGGGTGACGGGGGCGACGCTCAACACCGTGGGTGCGCTGACCGTGTTGGCGACCAAGGTTGGCAAAGAGACGGCCCTGGCGCGCATCATCGATCTCGTCCGCCGGGCCCAGGGCTCAAAAGCGCCGATTCAACGTCTGGCCGACACGATTGCGGCCTATTTTGTACCGGCGGTTATTGCGACTGCTGTTGTCACCTTTTGCCTCTGGCTGATACTCGGGCCGGACCCGTCTCTCACTTTTGCCCTGATGACCTTTGTAGCCGTGCTGATTATTGCCTGTCCGTGTTCGCTGGGCTTGGCAACCCCGACCGCCATCATGGTCGGGACCGGACGTGGGGCCGAGTCCGGTGTGCTCATCAAAGGCGGAGAGATATTGGAGCGGGCGCATACGCTGACCACCGTGGTCTTTGACAAAACCGGCACCCTGACGACTGGAAAGCCCGCGGTGACCGAGATCATTCCGTCCGAGACGCTGCCTGAGCGGGCAAGGCTGAGCCGCGCAGAGGTCCTGCGCATGGCCGCGTGTGCGGAATGGCACAGCGAGCATCCGCTGGGACAGGCCGTCGTGCAACACGCCCAGACCCAGGGTATGACGCTCGGGCCGGTCGAGTCGTTTGTGGCCCTGGCCGGACACGGCGTTGAAGCCCGGCTGGAGGGAAAGTTGATTTTGGTTGGCAGCAGGCAGCTCCTCGCCCAGCGCGGCATCCAGTCCGGCGACATGCCGGAACAGGCTGAGCGCCTCTCGCGTGAGGGCAAGACGCCGCTCTATGTTGTGGTCAACCGGCGGGTCGTCGGACTGATCGCGGTCGCTGATACGCTCAAGCCCCAAGCTGCCGAAGACGTCCGTCGGCTTCAGCGCATGGGGCTCGAAGTGGTCATGTTGACCGGAGACAATCGCCACACCGCCCATGCGATTGCCCGTCAGGCTGGTATTGCACGAGTATTGGCCGAAATCCTACCCGAGGATAAGGCTGCCGAGATCGCGCGCATCCAGGCCAACGGTGCGGCCGTCGCCATGGTCGGCGACGGGATCAATGACGCTCCGGCCCTGGCCCAGGCGACGGTCGGCATTGCCGTGGGCACCGGGACGGATATTGCTCTTGAGGCAGCGGATATTACGCTGCTGCGAGGTGAATTGAGCGGCGTGGCCACGGCCATTGACCTGTCGCGGCGAACGGTCCAGGTCATCCGACAGAATTTATTCTGGGCCTTTGCCTATAATACCGCGGGTATCCCGCTTGCCGCCGGACTGCTCTATCCGTTCTTTGGGATTCTGCTCGACCCCATGGTTGCCGCGTCCGCCATGGCCTTGAGTTCGGTCTCGGTGTTGACGAATTCCTTGCGATTACGGACGATACGCTTAGGAGAGTCTGTCCCTTGATGCGTCGGGCACGGCCGACAGGATGCGTCGTATGAGCTACTCCACAACCGTTCGTGGCCAGCGTTTTTCCTTCGCCGATCTGCGCGAAGTGCTTGCCAAGGCCAATGAAGACAAGTCGGGCGACCGCCTGGCCGGGATTGCCGCAAGCTCCGAGCAGGAACGGGTTGCGGCCAAGCTGACCCTGGCCGACATTCCGCTGTCGGACATCGTGGCGAATCCGCTCATAGACCCCGCCCAGGACGAAGTGAGCCGGCTTATCCTTGAAACCCACGACCAGGCGGCGTTCCGTCCGCTCGCCCATCTGACCGTCGGCGAGTTGCGTGAGTATGTACTGGACGAGGACCAGGATAGTGACCGTTTGGGGGCACTCCACTGGGCGATTGTCCCGGAGGTCGCAGCGGCGGTCACCAAGCTGATGAGCAATAAAGATCTGGTGATGGCCGCCAGTAAAATCCGTAATATCACGCGCTGTCGGAATACCATGGGCCAGCCCGGCGTCCTGGGCATTCGGGTGCAGCCCAATCATCCGACCGACGATCTCGGCGGGATTCTGCTGTCTGCCATTGATGGCTTGCTGTTCGGGTGTGGAGATGCCGTCATCGGCGTGAACCCGGCGATCGAGTCCGTGGAAACGGTCAGCCGGATTCTGCACGGACTTCAGCGTTTGATGGAAGCCTATGACATCCCCACCCAATCGTGCTGTCTGGCGCATATCAGCACGCAACTCGACAGCCTGGAGCGGGGTGCGCCGGTAGACCTGCTGTTTCAGTCTATTGCCGGGACGGAAGCGGCCAATACGAGTTTTGGGATCAATCTGAATATTCTGCGCGAGGGTCGCGAGCGTGTTCTCGAACATCATCAGAGTCGCGAGGTGGCTTGGGTGGGTGACGCGGTCATGTATTTTGAAACCGGGCAGGGGAGTGCGCTGTCGGCCAACGCCCACCACGGCGTGGATCAACTCACGCTCGAAGCCCGAACCTACGGCGTGGCCCGTGCCTTTGCGCCCTTTCTCGTCAATACGGTCGTGGGCTTTATCGGGCCCGAATACTTATATGACGAACGCCAGATTGTTCGTGCCGGTTTGGAAGATCATTTTATGGGCAAGCTACTCGGACTGCCCATGGGGTGTGACGTGTGTTACACCAACCACGCTCAGGCTGACCAGAACTCGGCGGATAATCTCTTGCTGCTGCTGACCGCGGCCGGCTGCAATTATTTTATGGGGGTGCCGTGCGCCGACGATGTGATGCTGAGCTATCAGTCAACCAGCTTTCACGACGCACTCGGTGCCCGTCAGCTCTTTGGCTTACGGCCAGCCCCGGAGTTTTTGGCCTGGTTGGAGCAGATGGACATCGTGCGGAATGGGGGCCTGGTGACAGCGGATAGTTCCGCTCGACAACGCCTTGAGGAAGGGGTCAGGCTGATTGCGTAGACGTAAGGATGATGAAGACTCCTGCGGCATCGGACAATCGCGACCCGCTGGCGGCAATTCGGACGCGGACCCCAGCCCGGATATTTACCGGGCGGTCCGGGTCGGCTTATCGGACCCAGACGCAGCTCAGTCTGCGTTTGGATCATGCGTCAGCCAGAGACGCGGTGCAGACCGATATTGATTGGGAGGGGGACCTCGGGCCGGACTTTCTACGAGCGTGGGATGTGTTTGCCGTCTCCAGCCAGGCGCGGAGCAAAGCCGGATATCTGATGCGACCCGACCTGGGACGCCGACTCAGTGAGCAGGCTCGGGCGGAGGTCGCGAGCCGTTGCGCTGTCGGTGCCGATCTCCAGGTTGTTATCGGCGACGGGCTCTCGGTCGCTGCCGTTATCAGACAGGTGCCCCACCTGTTGCCGCTGCTCCATGACGGGGCGGAAAAACGAGGTTGGCGCTTTGGTCGGCCCTTTGCCGTCCGCTATTGCCGTGTCGGGGTGCTGAACGATATTGGCGAGTTGCTCGCTCCGACCGTTCTGGTACTCCTCATTGGAGAACGGCCGGGGCTGATGACCGCAGAGAGCCTCTCGGCGTATATGGCCTATCGTCCTCGGAGCGGCCATACCGACGCCGAGCGAAATCTGATCTCAAACATTCATGTCCGCGGTGTGGCGGTTGAGGAAGCCGCCGACCGTATTCTGCGTCTGGCTGAACGCATGCGACGCGCACAACTCAGCGGGGTTGCGGTCAAAGAAGAGTTCGGTGTGCTGGCGCAAAACGCCACGTCGCTCCTTTCTGACGAATAGCGGTATTCCATTGCGGCTCCCGACAGCTTGTGATTTGAAGAGCTGATCTCACCTCAGGAGGACTCTCTGTATGGCAACGCCCGGTATGTTGATAATGAGCAATATGGCCCCAGGCTCCCTGGAGCAGTACACCACCTATGTCAAAAAGGCAGAGGAGCGCAGTCTACGCAATTTCCTGGTAACGGAATCGTTTACCGACTCTTTGGCGCTCGCCCAGCATCTGGCGTCCGTGACCTCGAAAATCCAGGTCGGCACGGGCATTACCAACCTCTATCTGCGTAACCCGCTCATTGCGGCCCTGCACGCCATGACCATAGATCGGCTTGCGCCGGGACGGCTCTTACTCGGTTTAGGTACCAGTCATGTCCCCTTAAACAGCATGTTCGGGATAGATATGGCAAAACCGTTGACTGCCCTGCGGGAATATGTGCAGGCGGTGCGGAACATTTTTGAGGGGAAAGATGAGGCGGCGGCCGCGCTCGGGCTGCCGCCTATGAAGGCCGATAACAGGATTCCCATTTATCTGGCCGGTATTTCGCCCAAGAGTATTCACCTGACCGGCGAACTGGCCGATGGCAGCCTGCCGCTGAATTACGCGCCGCACGGACTGCACGAAGTGGTGGAGGGGATTGCGACCGGTGCCCAAGAGGCCGGGCGTTCGCCTGCGGATGTCTCCATTGGGCTCATCATGCACTGTTGTGTGTGCGCAGATAAAGCGGTTGCGCTGCGCTCCGTGCGGCAAACTCTGTCTTTTTATGGACGCATGCCGTATTACAACCGTCTCTTTGTCCGACAGGGCTTTGAGAAAGAAGCGGCCGGTATTATGGCGGCGGCCGAAAAGAACGACATGGCTGCGGCCGCCGAGGCGGTGTCCGAAGAAATGGCCGAGCAGGTTGCCGCCTTGGGTAGCCCGCAGGAGTGTCAGAAAAAGGTTGAAGAATTTGAGCAGGCTGGGGCGTCGTATGTGATACTGTATCCGACCGCGATTGACGGTGATTATGAGCGAGGTGTCAACGCGGTCCTGGATGCGTTTGGCGGGTAGGGCGGCTCTCTGCATGAGGTATCTTCCCTCATGAGTCGAAGAACGAAAAAAACGACGGGCTCGGCCCTCGACACGAGCGTGCCGGCAGTACGGGCCGACCGCTGGCTGTGGGCCGCGCGGTTTTATAAGAGCCGTTCCCTGGCGGCTGAAGCCTGTGAGGGCGGGAAGGTCGAGATTAACGGGCATACGGCAAAAGCGCATAAGCTGGTGCGGGCGGCCGACATGCTTGAGTTCAGCCATCCGCACGGACCAAAAAAGCTTAAAGTGCGGGCGGTATCCGAACGCCGAGGGCCGGCAACGGAGGCTCGCCTGCTGTACGAAGACCATTCGCCCCCGCCGCCCGCAGACGTGGGATTTGATTTCTTTGAGCATCCGTCCGCTCGGGACCGGGGCAGCGGGCGTCCGACCAAGCGTGAGCGCCGCGAGACCGAGTGGTTACGCAGACGATAAATGAATAATCAGGCTGAGGACGCGAGGGAAATACGATGATTGATCTGCGGAGCGATACGGTAACCTTACCGAGCCAGGCTATGCGCGACGCCATTGCGCAGGCCGAGCTGGGTGACGATGTCATGGGCGAAGACCCGACTGTCAATCGGCTGGAAGAACTCGCCGCGGAAAAGATAGGCAAAGAGGCCGCTCTACTGGTGAGCAGTGGAACCATGGGAAATCTGGTCTCCCTACTCAGTCACTGCGCTCGGGGGCAGGACGTCATTCTTGGCGATCAGTGTCATATTTTCAAATATGAAGCTGGGGGAGCGTCGGCTCTGGGTGGGCTGGCTTTTCACACCGTGCCCACGGGCCGTTTTGGAGAACTCGCCCTGCCGGATATAGAACGGGCCATATATCCCGCTGATGAGCACTACGCCCCGCCGGGTCTGATCTGTTTGGAGAACACGCATAATCGTTGCGGGGGGACGACCCTGCCGGTCGAGTATTTTCATTCTGTGCGTATCCTGGCTGATACGGCCGGCGTGCCGGTACATCTTGACGGCTCCCGCATCTTTAATGCCGCGGTAGCTTTGGGCTGTGAGGTGCCTGCCTTAACCCAGTCTGTCGATTCGGTCCAATTTTGTCTGTCCAAAGGACTGTCCGCTCCGGTCGGCTCTCTCGTGTGTGGGAGTCAGGAGTTTATCCGGCGGGCTCGGCGTTATCGGAAAATGGTCGGCGGCGGGATGCGTCAGGCTGGCATTATTGCCGCGGCCGGAATCGTGGCCCTGAATGAAATGGTCGAACGTTTGGCCGAAGACCACCAGACCGCACGCCGGCTGGCTGAGGGCCTGGCTGAGCTGCCGGGCGTGCACATCGACCTTGAGACGGTCCAGACCAATCTGGTGATTTTTTCCGTACCGACACCCCACGCCAACGGCGGCTCTTTTGCCGAGGTGCTTGGACAGGCCGGCGTTAAAATCGGCGATATCGGCGGCGAACGCTTCCGCGCCGTGACGCATTACGGCATATCGCACGCGGACATAGATGAGGCGTTACAGATCATGCATCAGACCTGGCAGCCGGCCGCGGCCTAATCGCTGTGCCTACACATCTTTTTTCGGCTGGGATAGAGAGAAATGATCAACATCATAGAGGAGGGAATGTGATGGCAAAGGTACAAACCGTTCTTGGTGATAAGACTTCGGACGAGCTGGGGTTCACGCTCGTACATGAGCATCTGACGGCCGGCTTCCCCGGTTATGAGTGGGACAATACCAGTTTTGATCGCCGGAAAGAGCTTGATGGAGCAGTGGTCAAGCTCAAAGAGATTAAAGAGCTGGGAGTGACCTCGTTTGTTGATCCCTGCCCCATGGAATTGGGTCGCGACCCGGAATTTGCTGCCGAATGCGCCGAGCGGTCCGGGCTGAACGTCATTATTGCCACGGGCTTGTACAATGAAGCCCTGGGCATCCCGCCGCACTTCCGCAGTCTTGGGGCGGACGATATCGCCGAGGTGTATGTACGTGAGATCACTGAAGGAATCGGGAACACCGGTATCAAGGCCGGTATCATTAAAACCGCCACCGGCGGCATTCCGGGCATGACCGAGACGGCGACGAGTATTGGTAAGCACGAAGAGACGTGTTTGCGGGCCGCGGCGCGCACGCATAAGGCCACGGGGCTGCCCATTCTGTGCCACAACGACGAGTTGGGTCCGTTCGGACGTGAGACCTTGGACGTCTTTGAAGACGAAGGGGTCGATTTTAACCGGGTAATGATCGGCCACGCGTGTGGTGTGGGTGATATGCGCTACTACTTTGACGTGCTTGAGCGGGGCGCCTGGATCGGCTTTGACCGCTTTGGCGTAGAGACTATCGCTTCCGATAAAATGCGCCTGGCCTCCCTCATCGGCCTCCTGGCCGTTGGCTATGACCGGATTATGCTGTCGCACGATGCTGTGCACTGCATGATGGGCCGCCAGAGCGAGGCGTGGGAGCAGTTCATTGCGGCCTGCCCGAACTGGAACTATTCGCACATCCTGAAAAACATCATTCCGCAACTGAGCAGAGCCGGGGTGAGCGAGGGCACCATCCATACTATGACGGTTGAAAATCCCAAGAACTATTTTGGGGGATAGGCGCTGCTCTTTTCTGGGGCCGGCCGCTACTCGCTACTCTTTCAAATCAATGGAAATCTGGCTGTAGCGTGTGTCGCCGACGTTGGTCAGCGTGTGGGTCACGCCTTTGACCGGGGGCATAATGACTTGGCCGGCCTCAGGGTAATGCGTCTGACGTTCGGGCTCCGGCCCGGCGAGTGTTGCCCTGAGCTTTGAGCCCTCAAGGCAAATCACCACCTCGTCAAACTCGTGCGTATGCTGCCTGGTGGACTGGCCGGGTTCCAGTACGAGTTTCCAGACGGCAATGCGCTCGTGGTCGATAAGCAGGATCGGTTTGACCGTAGTACCGGCGGCGCTCACTGGCGTGTAGACCAGAATCGCAAGGCCCGCCCCGAGGCCGAATAGCGCCAGCACCAGGCCGACCCCCAGACCCAGGAAAAAATGTTTCATGCCCGGCGCTTTCCCGTGTCGCTGTTCGGCCTATTTGGCCCGGGAGACATATGCTCCGGTTTCAGTGTCTACCCGGACGGCTTCGCCCACGTCGATAAAGCCGGGAACGCGGACGACCAGACCGGTTTCCATGGTGGCTGGCTTCAACTCGTTGGTGACGGTGGCCCCCTTCATGGCGGGTGGGGTGTCGGTCACGGTGAGATCGACTGTCTTCGGCAGGCTGATGCCGACCGGATTATCTTCGTACAGATCGAGGGTGATCTTCATATTGGGGACAAGATAGTGCACCGAATCGCCAAGCAGGTCTTTCGATAACGTAATCTGCTCGTAATCCTCGGAGCTCATGAAGCAGTATTCCTCGCCGGATTCGTACAGATATTCCATTTCTCGCTGTTCGAGCGTGACCCGGTCTACCTTGTCGTTCGAGCTGAATTTATGCTCGGTTTGTAAGCCGCTCCGCAGATTGCGGAGTTTGGTTTGCACAAAGCCGCGTTTATTGCCGGGGGTCACGTGTATCAGGTCCATGATACGATGGAGATCGCTTTGATAGATGACAAGCGCCCCCACGCGCAGCTGAGTCGCTGGTATCAGCATTCGTCCTTAATCCTCCTGTTCGTGGCTATGTTCAGTCGTGTTACTCTACCATTGGCCTGGCAAAGCAGGCAAGGTGAGTCACGCTAGTGGAGTTGATCTTCAGCCGGAGTTGGGGGCGCGAAAATCGGCGAGCCATGATGATGCACGATGAACCACTGGCCATCCCGCTTTTCAAACAGATTCGTCGTCAGAATCCGCGACCGGGAGGTTCCGTCCGGTCCGCCCGATTCGAGATTTTCGATCAGGACCGTCCAGCCCAGGTTCCCTGCCACTTCGACGCGGACATCTGTCAAATCAAACCGCATGGATTGCGTATTGGCAAAAATCCGCTCCCAACTCGCCATAACCGGCCCCCAGCCTGCCAGGAGCGGCCAGCCCGGATGGATGCATTTGATGTGACTGGCTTGCAGCCAGACCTTTTCCATCTCTGTGATGTTCAGCGTTTCAAAGGCGCGGTAAAATGCCTGGTTTGCCGCAGTGACGGCGTCGCGTTCTTCCATATGCCTTCCCTATGATGGTTTTGGGGCCATGAAAACCAGGACGGTCAGTTGACCGGCACTTGTATTGCTGACGCCGTGCTCGGCCCCGGACGGAGCCAGGGCAATGTCGCCCGCTTCGAGTTCCCTGGTTTCCTGTCCAATCCGGACCGTGGCCCGTCCGTCAAGCACGTAATAGATTTTGTCGGAGCCGGTATGCGTGTGGGGCGTCTGTGCCTGTCCAGGTTCAAAGCAGTACACATCGCAGAACATGCGATCGGTTGTAAACAGATTGACTTTTTTCATCTTCTCGGACGCAAAGGCAATCTGGTCGGCGACCTGCTTAAAAACATCCATTGTCATCCACCTTACCCGTCTCTTTTTACCGGACGATTAGTTCCGGACGATATTGGTCCATATATACCCCAGGGATGCATACCACCTTTATTGTACGGCCAAAAGCCCTAAGCCGGACATACGGGGAGAAGAGTGACCCTTCTTGACGGGCAGTACATTTGTAAAAAATTTCTTGTCTCTCAAACCCTTTCTCTGGCATACTATAAGGTGCAGGTTTAATTAGTTGCCCCTGGAGGTAGTTGGCGTGGATCTCCCTCGATGTCGAAAGTGCCCAAAAGGAGTGCTTGTTCCTTTATCCGATTACGGTCCGCGAGGATCAGATCTCGACTTCAAAGTCTGGGCGTGTACGAATCCGACCTGTTGCTTTACTATTCGGATTGACAAAGGGGTTGTTCACTACGGCTTCGGGGAGACCGACTCAAGGCGTCACCACGAGTATCGTCGCTCGCAAGGATAGCTCCCGGTCGATCCCCTCTTTTTCCAGCCCGTTTTTCTCCCTATTTTCTCCGATTCATATCGCTCCCAAATGAGCGATCCTCAGCTCCGGTCTTCGCTTGTTTTGCTCCGTCCACCCTTGGTATGAGAACATGAGAAATGAGGGGAAGATATGAAACAAGCACTCACGGGAGTCCGTGTCCTTGAATTTACCCAGGTCATGGCCGGGCCGTTTTGCGCCATGCTTCTTGGGGACTTGGGGGCCGATGTCATTAAGGTCGAGCCGCCCGGTGGAGATACCACCCGGCGCATGGGGCAACGACAGGGAATGGAAAGCACCGGCTATTGGGCGGTCAACCGGAATAAGCGCGGTATTGTACTCAATCTCAAAGACGGTCGTGCCCAGGATATTACCCGGACACTTGTGCGACAGGCTGACGTTGTTGTGGAGAATTATCGTCCGGGTGTGATGGCCGGATTCGGCTTGGATTATGACAGTCTGAGGCAGGAGCAGCCCGGCCTCATTTATGCCTCGGTATCCGGCTTTGGCGCGACCGGCCCGTATGCGCACAAGGGGGGATTTGACCTCGTGGCCCAGGGCATGTCAGGTATCATGTCCGTGACGGGCGAGGACGGCAGGCCGCCGGTCAAATGCGGGATTCCCGTGACCGACCTTGGCGCCGGTCTCTTTGCCGAACAAGCCATTCTTGCCGCGTATATTCATCGTCTCAAAACCGGCGAAGGCCAATATATAGATACGTCGCTGCTGGAAGCCGGCGTTGCCCTGTCTGTCTGGGAATCGACCCAATATTTCTCGACTGGGGGCATCCCCGAGCCGATGGGCTCGGCCCATCGGATGTCGGCTCCGTATCAAGCGATCCGCTGCGCAGACGGCTATATCAATTTGGGTGCGGCCAATACGCGAACATGGGAGAAGTTTGCCCACGCCATCGGGCGCCCCGAACTGCTCGATCGGCCCGAATATGCAGAAGACGGTCTCCGCGTCCAGAACCGCCATCAACTCACACGAGAAATAGAAGCCGTCACGACGCAGCAGCCGCGCTCGCACTGGCTCGCCGTGCTTGAAGAAATCGGCGTACCGTGCGGACCAATCTCAAATTATGCCGAGGTGTTTGCCGATCCGCATATTCAGGCGCGTGGTATGGTGCAGGAGATGAAACATCCGGTTGGGGGGACCGTGCAGGTGTTGGGGCCGGCAGCCAAACTGTCCGGGACACCGGTACGGCTGGCGCGCCGGTCTCCGCTGTACGGTGAGCATACCGCCGAGGTGCTAGCCGAGATTGGCTGGACGCAGGCTGAGATTCAGGAATTGGAAAAGGCCGGAGTCATAGCGACGCGGCCTGACTCTCCTCAATGATGCGTCAAGAGCTGTGCCCCATAGACAAACAGCACGCCGGCAAGGGTTGCCACTGGGAGTTGGCGTGAATGGCTGGCGTCATGCGCCGCGGGGAGGAGGCTCCCGGCTCCCAGATAGAGAAAAACCCCGCCAAACCACGCCAGCAACAGGGCGAGTAGTGATGTTTGAAAAGTCACGAACGACTGGGCATAGACGCCGACAAGTGGGGCCAGGGCGGTAAGAACGAGCATGATTCTAGTGGCCCGAATGGTTTGCTGTGTACCGAGCATGACACCGGCAATACTCGCGCCGTCCGCTATCTTGTGCAGCGTAATACCCAGGGCGATCGCCCAGCCCACATGCTCGCCAGCGTGGAAGCCTTGGCCTATGGCAAACCCGTCAAAAAGACTATGCACCAGAATGCCGGTTGCGCCCCAGATACCGGCGTGCGGAGCGTGGGCATGATGTGCGGCTTGTTCGGTGGGTGTCTCTCGCTGATGGGTGAGATGCTCAACGAGATAGAAACACAGAAACCCCAAGGCGCAGGACAATAAGATATGATGATGGTGGAAGGTTGAGCCGGTGGTCGAGAGCAATTCCAGCGACTCCGGAATCACCTCCATCAATGCCCCGGCAATCAGCACACCCGCGCAAAAAGCAAAAACTACACCCTGATAGACCTGGAGGCGCAAAACGAGCAGCCCGCCACCAAGGGTCAGAACAAAAGTTGCGCCAGCTACCCAGAATGCTGTCATGGCCGCGTTCCACAAAAAATCGTGCCTGGAGAATACTCTGACCGGGATGGGTCAGCCTACCAATTTGGAGCACGCGGTACTATCCCCTTAGAGCTGCCAATACAAGCCAGATGTAGTGGCTGTCCTGTTGTAAAGATGAAGCAGTTCACCCGTGTGGGTATATGTCATGAAGAACTGACGGATGCCGGGGCGACTCGTGACTCGGCTTCATGCGCCTTGCCAGACAGGCCCTCTAGCCCCTCTTTCACCAACCAGGGAATCATCAGGAGGGCGGCGACCGGGTCCGCCCACCACCAGCTAAGAGCTGCGTTTGCCCCAAGTCCCAATAATAGAGTAAACGAAAGATAGGAGCAGGCCAGCGTCTCTTTGGCCTCAGCCCGTAGCGCCCGGCTGCCGACCTCTGTTGCCGCCCGCAACTTTCCGAATGAGACCAACGGCATGATGATGAGAGAGGCTGTGGCCAGCAGCAGGCCGATATAACTCACGTTCGGGACCTCTTGATGCCACAGCATCCAAACGGACTGGATCAGGACATACAGGGCGAGAGCCATAAAAGACAGACCCACAAAGCGATGGACCACCAAGTCGGCGCGGGCGACCCGCTCAGAATCCGCCCCGCGCGCCTCAAGACGCAGCCGCCAGATGAGGACGCTGGCGGCCACGAATTCGATGACACTGTTGGAGCCAAATTCAATCAGGGCAATACTCGCCGCTTCAATACCGGCCCACAGCGCGATAACGGCCTCCACCACGTTATAGAGCATGGTGGTAACTACCAGGATGATCCCGACCCGCAGCCAGTATGGGGAACCCTGTGCTTTCTCCATCCGTCGCCCTCCCCCTACCTCTGTCCTCATACCTTTTCATGGACGGAGAAGAAAGAAAAACTCGACGAAAAGGACGGGCATCTAACGCGGTCGGATTGCACGAAAGAGCCAGGCCGCGGCCAACAGCAAGGCAAGGCAGGCCGCGGCCATCTGACCGGGGGGGTAATCGTACGCATTCGCCGCAATAAAGGCGAAGACATTCATGCCGAGAGAGATCAGCGGAGCCAGGATGAACAGGCTGCCGGCCGTCCGGCCCAGGCTCTTGGCAACCAGGGCTGGCAGCACCAGACTCGCAAAGGCAAACACGACGCCGGAAACACGGATGGAAAACCCGACGGTCAGACCGAGCCAGGTCGAGAGCAGGCCGTTCCAGAGCCCGGTTCTCAGGCCGGCCGCACGGGCCATGACCGGGTCAAGGGTAATCAGCAGGACGGAGCGGTAATACACAACCAGGGCCGAGCCGGTCAGCAGCGTCATACTGGCGAAAATCCAGACATCTTCGGTCCGCGCCCCAATGATCGTGCTGGACAACAGGCGGTTGACTTCCTCCATACCGTGTGGACTGTGGGAGAGCAGCAGAATGGAGGCGCTCACGGAGAACAGAAAGACCCAGCCGGTGATGGCCTCGTGCGTTTCCTGACCGGCCCGCCGTCCGCCGCCCGTTGTGAGAAAGGCGGCCAGCACGGCAAACAGCCCACCCATGAGGGAGTGGGCCAAGTCGGAATTCCACCAGGAATCCGGGCTGAGCAGGTTGCCGGACCAGATTCCTACGGCAATGCCCAACAACGACGCCTGCGAGACCGCCGCGCCGATGAATATCTGATCGCGGGCCACCACCAGCACTCCGATCAGCGACAGCAGCATGCCAATCAACCAGCCGGACAGATAGGCGTTCTGGAAGAGCGGCCACGAACTCACGAAGCTGTCGATCATTACGGAGCCTGGGAATGCAGGTCGGACGAATCCTCTGGTGAGACGTGCAGATGAATACGCTGGCCGCGACCATAGACGCGGTCCAGGTTGGATTCATTCAGCACCTGGGCTTTGGGACCGGCAATAACAGTCCCCTGCGCAGCCAGGCCGATATGGGTGGCGTAGCGTTCGGCCAGGACAAGATTATGGGTGACGAACAGGCTGGTGTTGTGCTCCTGCTTGTGAATATCGGTCAAGGTCTGTAGAAAATCGTTTTCCGCGGCCAGGTCAAGATTGTTCGTGGGCTCGTCCAGAATCAACAGGGCCGGGCGTCTTACCAGCGCTCGGGCAACCAGTGCACGCTGGCGCTGGCCACCCGACAGCGTCCAGTAGTTCTTATGCCTCAGTTGGTCCAGATCAAGTGCGCTCAGCGCCCGGTCCAGATACTCCTGTTGTGTGGTCCGGTTCAGGCCGGTACCGACCAGGCCCAGGCCGACGAACTCACGAATCGTAATCGGCAGCGTGGGATTGATGTCACAGCGCTGCGGCACGAATCCGACCCCGTTGGCTACCTGACGGTGAAGGCGACCCGTCTGCGGCTTGAGTAGTCCGAGCAAGGCCTGAAGCAGGGTGGTCTTGCCGCTGCCGTTCCGACCCAGCACGAACCACAATTCACCAGCCCGGATCGTCAGATTGACGCGCCCGAGCACAACAAGGTTGCCATACCCGACCGACAGATTGGTCGTTTGCAAAACAATCTCGCTGTCCATGGGACCGGACTGTACTTCATCGGTCTGACACTGCAAACAGGTCTTACAGAGATGCCGGTTCAGCAGATGCCCGCCCGCCAGCAGCATGGCTCCGAGCACGACACCCACGACCTCGGTCGTCTCTTCGGGAGAAAGGCGCCCCCCGACGATGAGCAGGAGTGCCGCCCCGAGCAGCAGCAGAGTACGGCGTTGGTGGTGAATGCGAAATCCCCAGCACAGGCTCCCTACGGCCAGTACAAGTGAAGTACCCAGCAGTAGCGTTTCCACCGATTCGTCAGCAAGAAAGCCGAGCCCTACGAACGGGAGCAGAGACAGGAGCAGGGGGGTCGCCATGCAATGAGCAGCGCAGGCCAGCGACAGTCCCGCCCCGACCTGGTCAATCCACAGAGGGGCTGTACCTGGCTTAGGAAAAAGGGCGAGAGCTGGATGTGAAAGCATGCGTTCCCCTGACGACTCTACTCTGATGTTCCTCCTAACACCGCTGAGAGCTGCTTCACATTGTAGTCAAGCATATCGAGGTAGTGCGCCGTGCCAGGGCGAGAATTGGCCTGTACAGCCATGGGCACAACTGCGGCGCCGGAATTCTCTGAGATGAATCGGGCATAGCGGGGGTCGTAATAGGCTACCGCCAGGACGGCTCTCACTCCGTTCGCCTTCATCAACTCAATCACCGTATTCAGATGTTTCGTTGTTGGGGGAATGCCCGGCAGGGGTTCGAGATAGGCAACCATGTCGAACCCGAAGAGTTCGGCAAAATACACCCAGGCGTTATGGTCGCCGACGAGCTTGTTGCCGGCATGGGGCCGCAGGCTGCCGATCCAGCCGCCCAGCAGGGCCTCCTGGCCCTGACTCTTGAGAAAGGTTTCCAGCCGTCCGTGCCGGGCCAGCACTGCCAGTTTCTCGAAGTCGTAGGCGTCGGCCAGGGCTTCGCCGACCAGAGCCACGCCCAAACGTCGCCGGAAGTCGGCATAGCGCTCGGCGAAATACGGGGCATTGGTCGGCCGGAGAGCGCTCAGCCGGTCCCGCAGCAGCCGTGCGACACGCAGGCCGTTCACGGGGTCGAGCAGATAGTGCGGGTTGCCGAATGGATGGACATCTCCCATGGAGCGGTCGACCGGCGCGCTCGAGACCTCAAGCGGAGTGATGGCCGTGGACGCATCGATATAGCCTTGGCCGCCGGGGAGAATAGCGCCGTTCCGGGCATTTTGCAGCAGGGGCGGCGCCCAGCCAATTTCCAGGTCCAGACCGATCTGGACGTACACATCGCAAGTACTCAGGGCCTTGATGAAGCTCGGCTTGGGTACCACGAAGTGGGCGTTTTCCGGCCCTTTGGCAAAGACCGTCAGCGTCGTCTGCTCGCCGCCGACCTCCTGGACCAGACTGCCGAGTTCGGGAACCGTGGCACAGACTTTGAGCGGCTGGGCCTGGGCGAACGGGGTCAACCACAAGCCGGTAACCAGACTCACGAGTGTTATGACAGAGATAAGAAAACGGATCATCAACATGGCCTATTCTCCTGCTGTTCGCTTAGAATTGGTGCGCGGCATGGGCCCCGTATAGCCACTCGAAGCCGAGCCAGATGGAGTGCGCGTCATCGTCATTGAGGTGGCTGGCCATATCGTAGTTGTACTGGAGCCGGATGCGCGAGAACTCGGTCGGTCGCCAGACCAGCAACGGAGAGAGGCGGTGGCGGTCATCCCGGAACGGGTCGTTCTTGCGTCCGCCGATGCTCTGCCCACTCCCGCCGGCATACTCATAGCGCAGGCCGGCGGCCCATCCGGTCCGAAACCCGTATAAAAGCTGGGTGTACAGGCCCCAGTCCTTGAGCGTGCGGCCCGGCAGGGTGGCGAGATCGCCGGTCTCGGTTTCCTGGGTGTAGCGGTCCATGTGGTAGTCGCGCTTCATGATCTCGGTCTGCCAGGTCAGGAACGGATAACCGAAATTGCCGGCCGGCTGCCAGCGCCACTTCATGTCCAGCCCGTACAGCCAGGTGTCGGCATCCCGCCCGGTCGAGTTCGGCCCGTACAGACCGGACAGGCCGAACACCGCAGTCACGTCGTCGGTGAAGTCGAACGAGTTTTCCAAACGGGTCAGATAGAGGAAATCTCCAAAGCCGCGCACGTCTTGGGCGATAATCGGCCGGCCGGCGATGCCGTCGCCATGAATGCCGCCGGCCTGTTCGTCCGCGTGCGTGTCGCCCCCTCCGTGTCCGTGTTCGTCGGCATGTTCATCCCCGTGTTCGTCGGCGTGTTCATCCCCGTGCGCGTCGTGACCGCCACCCCCGTGGACATGGGCCACTTCTCCGCCCAGGAAGCTGGCCATGGTCACGCCATTGGCGTTCTGCATGCCGAAGTGAAACTCGGAGAACCACGGCGTGGGAGGAAGCCACGAAGCCCGAAAACCGGCCTGCCGCATGCCGTCTCCACCGAACATGCGGGAGTTGACCACCGGTTGATCGATCCAATCCCAGGAGTGGGGGTGTTGCCGGTTGATCTGACCGAACTCGGTCAGAAAATGGCCGACCTCAAGCTGAAGCCCGTAGGGCAGGGCCGACGAGGTGAGAAATGCCTCTTCAAGCTCAAGCGTGGTCTCGCCGGTGCTCGGGTTGACCGAGGTGAGGATATGCGCATCGCCGGTAAAGTAGGGGTCAACCGCGCCGGACAGGGAAAACTCGGCCTGACCCAGGGTGAAGCCGCGTTGTTTCGGGTCGTGGCTTCCTCCCTGTATTGTCGAAATCGCGGCGTCTCGCTCGCTGGAGCCACCGGCGTAGAGCATCACGTCAGCCGCAATGTCAATCAGGCGCAACTGCGTATTTCCGCCCAGTGGCTGTGACCACAGCGCCCGCCGGTCCGGCGCCGACTCAAAGTCCGGGACACCGAGTTCGTCCAGCGCCTGGTCCAGCGGAGAGGAGACCTGGGCGGCCATAGGGTCAACTTGTTGTCGCTGTATTGCCTGGACCTGCGCCTCTTGTGCCTCGACTTTTTGCTCGAGTGCCTGATCTCGCGAGGTCGAGTCCTTCTGCATCTGCAAGATGGTGTGCTGGAGTTGCTCGACAGTTTGTTGAAGACGGTCAACCTGACTGCGGAGGGCTTGGACCTCGGCCGGGTCGCCGGCCTGGGCGCTGGCGCCTGGCGGGGACAAAAGGATAGAGGTGGCCGAGATGAGAGCGATCACGAGTGTTGTGCGCATGGGGGTTCCTTGTTGCATATGCATAATAGTTGTAATAGGGGCATTATTAAAGAACGACCGGGGATTGTCAAGCCGACCCGGACTGCCATGGTTCTAGTGCGGTACGAGACACGAATCGAGCGCAGCAAGAAGCGCCGAACGGTCAAACGCCGCGCCAATAAACACCAGATGATCCTGAGGTTGTGGGGTCAGGGATACCTGTCCGATAAAAAACTCTTTTCCAGTGAACTGTAACTCCCATTGTTTCGAGGAGTCGTGAAAGCGAACGAAGCCCTTCGCCCGCCAGACTTCGTCGGGCAATGCTTGCATCACTTCGGCAAAGGGCTCCGGGACAAAGGAGCACGGCGCGCGATAGGTCAGTGTATGGAAATGGTCATGCTGGGGTGCGCGAGCAGTGGTAGGGGCCGACCGAGTCCCCTGCTGACTCAGTACCTCGGAAAAATCCACATCGGCGTACGTAGTCAGGAGGATTTTGGCCCGAGAGTTTTTGTGTCGGACGGCTTGAGCCGTTCTTGCGAGCTGCATCCAATGGGCGAGGTCACATTTGTTAATCAAAACGAAGTCTGCCGTCTCAGCAAACGAACGCAGACCATAGCCTGCCATCTGTTGGGATGAGCCCCGCGCGTCGATGACGGCAATCATCGCGGCAACAAACGCTTGTGACAGCATCTCTATATGGGTGAGTTGATCCAACAGGCGGACGGGGTCGGCCAGCCCGGTTGCTTCGATAAATATGACATCGGGCTGCTGGGTGATGAGAGCCGTGAGGGCGGCGTTCAGATCCGGCCGTAGGGTACAGCAAATACAGCCATCGGCAAACGTTTTGGCCGGATAGCCTTGCCCCCGGAGGCGTTCACTATCGGTGCTCACGTCTCCATAATCGTTAATCAGGATCGCAGGTTTGAGACCCTGTGACGCGGCATAGGCTAGGAGACCCTGCAGGAAGGTCGTTTTGCCACTCCCCAGGAAGCCGGAAATGACGTAGATGGGGGTGCTGGGAGCGTGCTCGAATAGTGTTTTTACAGACAGCATAACGCAGGAACCAGCCGAGTGAGACAAAAAGGCACCCCCAACAGAGTAACAGGAGGGAAACTCTGTCGGGGGGCCGGGCAAGGAAGGCCGGCGCTCATAGCACCCTCTCTCCTCTGCCCGGAGAGGGATTGAGAGACGGTGAACCCTGGGAAAACGAAATGCGGTCCATCACGGGTCTCTAGTATCAAGTATTCGATGTATTTGCAACTATATTGTAAAAAGGTTATTGTGGCAAAGATCTCACATAGAGGGAGAAGTGTAGAGCGGGGGGCACGTGGCCTTCCGTTGTCGGTTGTAAGCGGTAGACCTGCGGCACTTTTTTCTTGCCGGAGGCTACAGAAATCGGTAGGATAGGTGACGCTATGAAAAAGGAAAGGACCGTTCGATCAATCACAGAACTCCGCGCCCTGGTTCGATCCACCGGGCTGCGGAGCACAGGGCCCCGTGTTGCTGTGTTGCAGCGGCTTCAGCAGGCAATTACTCCTATGAGTCATGCGGAGATCGCCGAAGCCCTGGAGCCGGCGGGATTGGACCGGGCCACGCTCTACCGGAATCTCATTGACCTGACTGACGTGGGCCTCTTGTCGCGAACGGATCATGGCGATCATGTCTGGCGTTTTGAATTGCGTGACCAGGCGCATGGCCAGACCAAACAACATCCTCATTTTACCTGTATCGATTGTGGCGAGGTCGAGTGCCTGCCCGATACGAGCATCGAGGTATCCGCACCAGACCGTACGCCTCGTGCAATCAGAAACAACCATTTTGAGGTACAGATCACCGGCCTGTGCGACCGTTGCACCGCCTAAACTCGGACGGTAGCCCCGGCCCTCGCTCAGCGGCGAGGGCCGGGGCCGCGCACAACGGTCACCCGCAACCCTAGCGTCCAATCGTATCTGACAGCTTCATCTTTTTCTGGACGGCAGTGACATAGCCTCCACCGCCCAGCGGTGTGGGAACCTCAAGCTGCTGAACGACCTCCGCCTGAGCCGTGTTGAGGACCGAGATCAGGCCATCTCCGCCGTGCGTGACAAATCCCCATTGCCCGTCTGGAGTCAGTGCCGGGAGTCGCAACTGCTGTCCCGCTGCAAATGGCGATAAGTCCGGGTCAAGTGGCTCCTGTAGGGCAGGAAGCGCAACCGTGGCCCTAATCTGCGTGAATGTCGGAGATTGGGGGTCGGCATCAAGCAGGAACGCGCGATCGCCCTGCGGGCCTTGCAGAATGTAGAGCGCCACGGTTTTGGAGAGGGCAAAGCGGTGCAACAATCCCTGACCGAGGGCGACTCGGGTGACTGCCCCGGTTTCGAGGTTGCCGATATACGCGTCGTTTGACCATTGGGTCCAATCGTCCGGATCCGCAGAATCATCTCGAATAAAGGAAAAAATCGTCCGTTGGTCCTCGGCAAGGCGTACATACACCGCACGCCCTCCACTGCGCTCAGCAGTGTCATAGGGCAGGGTAATACCAGGCGTCAGATCACCGCCCTCGATATCGGAACACTCAATGCCCATGTCCGTCGCTGAGCAATATACTTTCAGCTTATGGCTGATCACATCACCCTGAGGCCGGGAACCTAATTCAACCTCGCTGAGGAATGCCTCTTCGTTACTGATGAGGCGGCTGAGACGAAAGGCTTCATGAAGGCCTTCTTCATGATGTTCGTGGTCTTCTTCGCCTTCGTGGTCGTGGTCTTCTTCGCCTTCGTGGTCGTGGTCTTCTTCGCCTTCGTGGTCTTCTTCGCCTTCGTGGTCGTGCTCACCCTCGTGGTCTTCTTCACCCTCGTGGTCTTCTTCACCCTCGTGGTCGTGTTCTTCCTCACCCTCGTGGTCGTGTTCTTCCTCGCCTTCGTGGTCGTGTTCTTCCTCACCCTCGTGGTCTTCTTCGCCTTCGTGGTCTTCTTCACCCTCGTGGTCGTGCTCTTCCTCACCCTCGTGCTCTTCCTCACCCTCGTGCTCTTCCTCACCCTCGTGGTCTTCTTCGCCTTCGTGGTCGTGGTCTTCTTCGCCTTCGTGGTCGTGGTCTTCTTCGCCTTCGTGGTCGTGCTCACCCTCGTGGTCATCATGAGCCTGAGCGCTATACGCAAAAGGCAACTCGCTTCCGAGGCGCTGTAAAAGCATGTCGGGGCTTCGGGCGATTGCTATGCCAGGCGCTTCACTCTCAATAGGGTTGGTTGTAATCGTGCTATAGGACGAAGAAGTCCACCAGCGTAAATCGACCACGGAGACAATCCCTCCTTGAGCGCTATCCTCGTCATGGTGGCCGTGCTCATCCTCGTCGTGCTCATCCTCATGTCCATGCTCATCCGCGTCATGGTCGCTGTCATCATCGTGGTGGCCGTACTCGTCGTGGTCACCATGCTCCTCGTCGTGCTCATCCTCATGACCATGCTCATCCGCGTCATGGTCGTCATGCGCGCCCTCGTCATGGTCACCGTGGTCCTCGTGGTCGCCGTCCTCGGCATGCACTGTGCCCGAAGCAACCGCGGCAAATTCCATCTTTGGATGCACTGCAATCTGGCCGACACCACCCGTCCAGCTCACGACTGCGCGACCAATGATGGCCGGTTCCCCTTTGAGGTTCATCTTGAGCATGATCATCTCGCCGCTCGGTCTGGCCTCGCCGTGGGTGTCAGCGTGTCCGTGCTCGTCCTCATGACCGTGCTCGTCCTCATGACCGTGCTCATCCTCATGGCCGTGCTCATCCTCATGGCCGTGCTCATCCTCATGGCCGTGCTCATCCTCATGGCCGTGCTCATCCTCATGGCCGTGCTCATCCTCATGGCCGTGCTCATCCTCATGGCCGTGCTCGTCCTCATGACCGTGCTCGTCGTGTGGGGCGGCCCCTTCATTGATAAAAATGAGCCGTTCTCCTTTGAGGGGAAGAAAACCCGCCTGTGGAGCCATGCGTATGTTATCGAACTCCGCCTGCAAGGTGAGTGATGGGAGTTCATAGACGTAGAGCTTCTCTGCCGCCGGGTCGGCGACGATGAGCTGCCCATCGTTTTGGGCAAGAGCCGGTAGTGCCCAGGCGAACAGAAAGAGGAAAGCGATACTCCAGCGAATGATGAAGCCTCGTAGGAATATACTTCTGTGGCGCATGATTCTTATTTCCTTCTTCTCACAGGGGAGTCTTTCTCTTTTGATAAACGAGAGTCTAATACCAAGGGTTTAATGTATTTGCAACTGGGTTGTAAAAATATCGTTGTCCATCAATCTGGACGGGCGAGGAGCCAGGATTGAGGGAGGGGTCAAACCGACGTGTGTAGGGACTGTCCGGCGTTCTTCCGGGCGGAGTGGACCGGTAACGACGACCTATAGGCCGTGTCGGTCGCGAAGGATGGTTGCAGCCTGAGTGATGGCCATCAGTTTTTGTTCGGCAAGCGTGGTTGACGCGATGGGATTATCCGCAAACGTGGCAAAGCCGCAGTCGGGGGTCAGGAGAAGGCGCTCGGCTCCAAAAAGACGAATAGCTTTTTCCGCCTTTGTGACAATCTGGTCTACTGTCTCAAGGCTTTGCGTCTTCTGATTCACAACTCCAACGCCGACGCGCCGGTCGTCCGGCAGACCGCGCAGCACAGCCTCATCTCCAGCCCGGGGCGTGCAGAGTTCCAGCATAAGCGTGCCCACTGCGACGTTCTTCAGCAGGGGTAGAAGTGGCTCATAGTCGCCGGCCAGGGCCACGCTTTCATCCGGCGTCCAGTTGCCACGACAGATATGCAGCGCCAGTCGTTCTTGGGGCAGATTGGCGACCACTTGGTTAATGAGCGATTCGGCCAGGGCCAATTCCTCCGTAGCCTCGCGTTTCTCTCCCAGCGCGCCACACATAAATGTGCGATTGTTCGAGCTGCCGCTGAAGACAACCTCGGTCAGGACCGGCTCGTCCAACTGAACCATCGAGACACCCGCGGCGAGCAAGGAGTGGAGTTCCTCACGCAAGACACGAACGATATCCGTGGCGAGTTCTTCCCGCGTGTCATAGGCTCGGTCGGAGATGCATTCCATCCACATCGTACGGGTCAGCAGATAGGGGCCGGGTAGGGCGACCTTGAGTGGCCGGTCGGTCAGGCTGGCAAGAAAAGTTGCTTCGTGAACGGTCAGCGAGCGGCTTCGGCCCAACGGTCCGAAAACCGCCGGATGGCGTACCTTGCCGGCCGGGACGTCCAAGGCACGCAACTCGCGCTCGAACTCTTCGGGATCATCGACATACGGCAGGAGGTCGGTAATGGGAATCAGCTGGCAGTTATCGAGCAGCCCGCCGACGAAGCTGGCGTAGTTATCCCGACGCTGCTCGCCGTCGGTGAGAACATCGACGCCGGCACGCTGCTGGGCAGCCACCGTCAGTCGTACGGCGTCATCCGCGGTCTGGCCAAACTCTTTAGCAGACATACGGCCTTCGAGATGATCGTTGAGGGCGCGCAACAGCCAGGGCGGCCGTGGCCAACTGCCGACGCCCATGACTGCCAGGGGCGCAATGCTCGGAGCCGGGGCCGGCGATGGAAGACGGTCGGGAATCACGACCTCGGCGATGGGCTGGGTAATCGGGGCGTATTCCTTTTCGCGTGCTGAACGGGGTTTCGCCTTCTTTTTTTTCTTTTTTAGAGGCGTAGCCGACTCGGGTTCCGCAGCATGGAGATCCGCAGCTGAGCCTTTTGAAACCAGGAAGCTGTTCTGTTTGCCCCGGCTGATGTGGGAGACCAGATCGTTTCCGGTCAGACGGCACCAGGCCGGCAGGTCTTCGACCACCGAGGTTTCGGTGGACAGGATTTCGAGCAGTTGGCCTGGGGTGAGGGGGTCAATATGCTTGCGGATCAGCAACAACAGGCCATTGCCACAGTCGAGGTCCCCACCGTCAAAACTGTCCGTCGGCTGATACGGGTGCGTCTGAGTATCGGAGTCCATGCCTGCCTATTCCTACGCTTCGTTTCCCTCTCCCAGAAGGAGAGGGTGAGGGTCTGCCCTAATACGACACGCTCGGTGTCCCGCCGGCCAGGAACTCGACCAGCTTGGCCCCACCAACAATCTTGGCCCCAGGCACCAGGTTGTTCTCATCCAGGCCACGTTTCTTAAAGCAGGGCGAACACACGTATATCGTGCCGTCGGCTTCGGCAAAATTGGTCATCAGTTCTTTGAGCGGAGCAAAGCCGTCCTCATGAATATCGTCGGCATAGCCGTTGACGGCCAGACGCACGCCCTCGGTGCTCAAGAAGACCAGGGTTTCCTGGTCCGAGCCGACCGCGGCATTGGCAATCACAAAGGCGACAGTTGCCTTGTCGGTATTATCCTTTGAGTGAGTCAGTGAAACACAGAATTGTCCTGCCATAACGTGTACTCCTTTGCCGGGTGTCGTTGTTGAGAGCGGTATCATAGCCAGCCAGACTGGTGCAAACAACAACGCTCGGCCGAGCAGAGTGAAAATCCCCTCCTCGGAGGGGTGGCCTGAAGGGCCGGGGCGGGTGCTGCCTCGCGCCCGGCAGGAGGGAACCCACCCCGCCTTCGGCATCCCTCCCGAGAGGGGATAGGGACAAGCGGAAGCCGTGTTATAGCCCTATGCGCCGGAATCGGCTAAGACTGTATGAGCCATGAAAGGAAGAGGAGAATCGCATGGGCGCAGACGACACTAACGAACGCAAATACGGCTTTAATACGCGTCAGTTGCACGCAGGACAAAACCCCGACCCGACGACGGGCAGCCGAGCCGTCCCAATTTACCACACCACGAGTTATCAGTTTAAGAATACCGAGCACGCGGCTAATCTGTTCGCGCTGAGCGAACCCGGCAATATCTATACGCGCATCATGAACCCGACCAATGATGTGTTGGAGCAACGGGTTGCCGCCCTTGAGGGTGGGGTCGGAGCGTTAGCGGCCAGCAGCGGGCACGCGGCGCAGATGATGGCCATCATGGCGCTGTGTGGCCAGGGCGACCATATTGTGACCAGCAGTCGGCTGTATGGCGGCACGTTTAATCAGTTCGCGCATACCTTCCCGCGCATGGGCATTAGCTCGACCTTTGTAGACCCGACCAAGCCGGAAGAATTTGAAAAGGCCATCCAGCCCAATACCAAAATTATCTACGGCGAGACCTTGGGCAACCCGGATATTACGGTTTTCCCTTTCGAGGAAGTGTCGGCCATTTCCGAGGCGCATCATATCCCGGTAATGATAGACAATACGTTTGCTACGCCGTATCTGTGCCGGCCGTTTGAGTGGGGCGCACATATTGTGACGCATAGCACGACCAAGTTCCTGAGTGGCCACGGGACGGCCATCGGCGGCATGATCGTCGATGGCGGTAATTTCGATTGGGCCAGCGGACGCTTTCCGAATTTTACCGAGCCGGACCCGTCGTACCACGGCCTGGTATACGCCGACCTTGGAGCGCCGGCTATGATACTCAAATCGCGGGTGCAGATCCTGCGCGACGTGGGCGGCTGCCAGGCCCCGTTTGACAGTTTTACGACCTTGCTCGGGATCGAGACGCTGAGCCTGCGCATGGAACGCCACATCGCAAACGCCCAGCAGGTCGCCGAGTTTCTGGAAGGTCATGTTGGCGTGAACGCGGTCGCTTTCCCCGGACTGGCCGATAGCCCGGACCATGAAAAGGCCAAGAAGTATTTGCCGCTCGGACCCGGCTCGATCATGGGCTTTCAGATCAAGGGTGGCCGGGCCGCGGGTGAGAAATTCATTAACAGTCTCAAGCTGCACAGCCATGTCGCCAATGTCGGAGATGCCAAGAGTCTGGCGATTCACCCGGCCAGTACGACCCACAGTCAGCTCAATGAAGACGAGTTGATCAGTGCTGGTGCAACAGTGGATTTTGTCCGGCTGAGTGTTGGCTTGGAAGATATTGACGACATTATCTGGGATCTGGATCAAGCCTTGCACGCCGCCAAGTAGGCCAGGGTCGGTTCTGAGGAGTGACGGGATAGGGCATGAGTACGAATGGCTCAGTCGGGCTCGTTCAGCCGCAGCGGCTGACCTTTGCTGAGGATGAGCCCTTTCAGTTGGATAGTGGGGCGACCCTTGGTCCGGTGACCGTGGCATATGAAACCTACGGCCAACTCAATGCCGACCGGACCAACGCCATCCTGATTACGCACGCCCTGAGTGGCAGCGCGCATGCGGCCGGTTACCATCAGCCGGACGAAGCCAAAGCCGGCTGGTGGGATGACTGTATCGGACCGGGCAAAGCCTTCGACACTAATAAATTCTTTATCATTTGTAGCAATGTCCTGGGCGGCTGCTACGGATCGACCGGGCCGTCAGACCCTGACCCGGCGACCGGTAAACCGTACGGCATGCACTTTCCGGTTGTGACCATTGGGGACATGGTGCGCGCCCAGGTCCGGCTGATCGATCATCTGGGCATAGACAGCCTGCTGTGTGTGGCTGGTGGCTCCATGGGCGGGATGCAGGCGCTTGAGTGGGCAGCGCATTATCCGCACCGGTTGAAAGCCGCCATTCCCATTGCGACCACCGCCCATCACAGCCCCATGCTGATTGCCCTGAGCGAGGTGGGGCGGCAGGCGATTTATGCCGATCCGGCCTGGAATAATGGGGACTATTACGCCGATGGCCTCAAACCCGATGCCGGCTTGGCGGTCGCCCGCATGGTCGGCCATATTACCTATCTGAGCGAAGAGTCCATGCAGCAGAAGTTCGGGCGGCGGCTCCAGGACCAGGTGCGGTATGGCTATGAGTTTCGTTCCGAGTTTCAGGTCGAGAGTTATCTCAAATACAAAGGCCATAATTTTACACGCCGGTTTGACGCCAACAGCTATCTGTATGTGACCAAGGCGATGGACTATTTTGATCTGAGCGCCGAGACCGGCTCAGTGGCGGCCGCCTTTGCCAACTCGGCCGACCTGCGCTACCTGGTGCTGAGCTTTACTAGCGATTGGCTTTACCCCAGCTACCACAGCAAGGAGTTGGTCAGTGCGCTTACTGCGGCCGGTGCCGATGTGACCTATTTGGATGTCCAGAGCTCATGGGGACATGATGCGTTTCTGCTTGAGGTCGAAACCATGACCAAGCTGCTCAGCGGCTTTCTGGAGCGCTTGGTCCAATCGGAGCGGGTGGCCATCCCGCCCGGTCTCCCGCCAACCGTCCCACCAAAGGAGCAGACAAAGACCGAGGCCGCGGCATGAGTGGTGAGGTTGAACCGTCTGCGCCTCCGCGTCCGGATCTGTCGAGTGGGAGTCCGGTCCTGCTGCGGTCAGACCTGCTTGCCATTGCCGATATGGTCCCAACCGGATCGCGAGTGTTGGACCTGGGCTGTGGTGACGGGGCTCTGCTCGAATATCTGGTGCATAGCAAGCAGGTGATGGGACGGGGCGTAGAACGCAGCGAAGAGGGCATGCTGGCCTGTGTCCGGCGCGGGCTGAGTGTACGCCAGGGAAATCTGGAAGAGGGCTTGGCCGATTACCCGGATACGAGTTTTGACTCGGTGATTTTGAGCCAGACGTTGCCCTTTTTGAACGATCCGGCCATGATCCTGAGCGAGATGCTCCGGGTTGGCAGCCGTGCGCTCGTCAGTTTTCCGAACTGGGGCTTTTGGCGCTGTCGGCTCGAAATGCTCGTTGCCGGTCGCATTCCACAAGTCTTTGATCTGGCCGAACGCTGGTACGAAGCGCCGCGCTGGCAGGCGTTCACCGTGGCGGACTTTTGCGACTTCTGTCACCATTTGGGCTTCGGCATACTGGAAGAGATCTATCTATCCCGCAGCCGGCGTTTGCAGAGTCTGCGCTATAAAAACCTACGCGCCACCACCGCCGTCTTCGCGTTGCAGCGCTTGTAAGGCACGGTGTGACGTTCTCCTGCGAACATGGCCGACACCCGCTCGTCTCCTCCTGTTCTCCAACATAAAGCCTACGACCGGCCGTCGCAGTTTGTCCCGGAAAATCTGTTGCGCGAAGCGCGGCGTCAAATGGGCTTGCCAGAAGGCCAAGTGCCGAGCATCTGTGTACTTGACCCGGACGGGGACATTGTCGCCAGCCTGCTGGATCGGGGTGAAGCGCACGAATACGACTCCTGGGCCTGTTACCATACGACCTTACACCGGTTCACGCTCAACGGGATCGAGATCGGCATTATCCGGCATGTTGTGGGCGCGCCGTTTGCCGTTTTGGTCGCTGAGGAATTATTTGCCTCCGGCTGTCAGTTGCTCATCCATGTCACCTCCTCCGGGCAGATTGTCCAAAAAGAAGAACCGCCGTTTTTTATCCTGGTCGAAAAAGCCCTGCGCGACGAAGGCACGAGCTATCATTACTTACCGCCGTCTGATTTCTCGTTTTTGAAACCGGACCTGTTGGAACTGTTTACCCGCGCCCTCTCAGATGGAGATCCACCAGTCTATCGTGGGGCGACCTGGACAACCGACGCCCCGTTTCGAGAAACGCAAGAAGCGATTCGGCACGCGGAACAGCGCGGGATTCTTGCCGTCGAAATGGAAGCCGCCGCCCTGTACGCCTTCGCTCAGGCGCGAGACAAGGCGGTCGTATGTTTTGCCCATGTCACCAATCAGATGGGCCGGGTCGAGGGCGATTTTGAAAAGGGTGAAGGGGCCGGCAGTCGTGACGCCTTGCGGTTGGTCGCGACCGCGGCCCAGGCGTGGCTGGGCGCTCAGAAGGCGTGAGAGTCGGCCTTTCCGCCGGCTGGCGAGAGCATCACGGATACGATAAGCAGTGGCCGGGGAAGTCAGGTTACGCTTCTCTAACCTGACTTGCGAGTTTGCCAATTTTTGTCAAATGACCTATCCTGGACAAATGGGTACTATGAACATTTCCCTGCCAGTCTCACTCAAGTCCTTTGTCGACGAACAGGTCACGCAACGCGGCTACGGCAGCAGTAGCGAATATGTCCGCGAGTTGATCCGTAAAGACCAGGACCGACAGCATTTACGCGCTTTGTTGCTCGCGGGAGCCGCGTCTGAGCCCTCTTCCGCTGCCGATGCCATCTATTTCGACACGCTACGCAAGACGCTTCGTAAAAGAACGGGGCAGAAGAGTAAACGTGTCCTCCAATCAGACAGAGATGCTGGACACGTTTACTCTTTACGGCGGCAGGGGTGAGCGTCAAGCCGGTCATTCCCCGGGCGCTGGCCAGCCGCGACGTGGACCAGGCCATCGATCACTATCTGGACGAGGGCGGAGAGCGGGTCGGATTGGGCTTTATTGATGTGCTGGAAAAGGCGTATCGGCATATCGCTCGGCATCCCGCGTCGGGGGCACCCCGCTACGCTCAGGAGTTGGATTTGCCGGGTCTACGCGCCTGGCCGCTGAAGCGTTACCCCTACTTGGTATTCTGTGTTGAGCGGGACGACCACATTGACGTGTGGCGTGTGTTCCATAGCCAGCGTGACCTCCCGGCCTGGATGCGTGAGCCGGAAACATGATCCGAGAGGGTGGTCGGATGACGCTCCGCTAACCGGCCTGCGGGGCTCAGAAGGTGTGATGATTCCGGTTTCCTATGAAGAGCCCAGAAAGTCATTAAGACGGGTGATTCCGTCGGTTCGCAAGATCATGCCCGGCTGAACTTGCTCCTGTTCCATGATCCGATTCAGAGCATCAACAATAAGCTTATCCGACAGCCAACGACCTGACCCAGGTCGGAAAACCCCAATAACTCCGTGGTGTGGGAGACGCTCCAAGGCGAGTCGATAGAGCCCTATCGGATCACGACGACCCTTTCGGCCAACATTCGTGGTCAGAATGGGGAGGGCCAAGCGTTGAGCTACGGCGAAGACTTCCTCATCGGAAGTTCCTGTTGGCAACTGGACGACATCATGCCCGGCCGCTTTCAGACGTGAGAGAAGGGCAGCGCTGGCACTATCTTCATCAACGAGAATCTTCACGGTTTCGGCGGATGTGACTGGGCAAGTTCTTTACTGAGGGCCAATTCGTCAGCCGTATCAGCCTCGATCACGTCGTGAAAACGCCCATAGTAGTCAAGGGCTTCCTCAAGAGCCGCCACCGGGAGGGACCAATCTTGAGCGGCGCTCTCAAGACTCTGGCTATTCGCCCGCATGGACTCGATGACTCGGGACACCGGCAACTTAGGTCGGCCAACAAAGAATGCCTGTCGGAGCCAATGGTCTGGCTGCTGCATCAGATAGCGATAGACAGGCGCGGCTTGCGTCGTGCCGGCGGTTGCAGTGGGGATGTCTAAGGGGGTTACGCTGATCATAACTATTCCCTGTATTTTTGCTAACGTAGCGCTCTCAGTCTCTATGGGCAATATATCCATTTTTCTCCCTCTCCTCCTGGGAGAGGGCTGGGGTGAGGGGGATTGGTAATGGCCGCCCCCGCACCTGTCCTCCTTTCGTCTTGATTGCGAACCTGCCGGCCCTGCGCTAAAGTAGTCTGAATTCGGACTAGTGGAGACCTATATGCGTATCCTGCCGTTAGCCGAAGTCAAGGCAAAGCTGAGTCAACTCGTGGCCGATATTGCGACTACCGACGAGGAGGTTACGATCACCAAAAACGGCCAGGCGACTGCTGTCTTGGTGAGCTACGAGGAGTTTGAGAGCTGGCAGGAGACCCTTGCTGTCCTGTCGGACCAGGAGTTGGTCAAAGAGATTCACACCGGAATCCAGCAGCTTAGACAGGGCCGCGGCAAGCCGTTGACGGATACCGACCTCGACCAGCTCTTTTCTGATGAAGCCTAGCGTGCGCCGGGTCCGACTCCCGCACGAAGTCCAGGCGGCTATCCGGGCCATGCACCCGGCACTCAAGCAACGCATTCGGGCGGCTTTAGACACCCTTCGGGTGAGTCCGTCAGCAGGGAAGCCGTTACGGCGTGAACTCGCCGGGTGGTGGAGTTTCCGGGTTGGGCGCGTTCGGATTATTTACCGGACAATCCGAACAATTCTCGAAGTGGGCGCCATAGGCCCACGGACGAGTATCTATCAGGACACGACCCGCCGCTTGGCGAGAGCATCACGGATACGATAAGCCGTTTCCAGTTTCCCAAGCTCAATGAGGATGGCATTCTATGCCATCCTGAAAAGCCAACCTGTGCCGGATACATATACCTAAGCATGATACGCAAAGCGTCCAAGGATTATCTGCCGGCTCTCCGTTTCTCCGTGCTGACACCGTTCTACGAAAGGAACCCACCCCGACCCTTCGGGCCACCCCTCCAAGGAGGGGATTTTGAGGTGCACCTTGTTTCGCAGGTTCTCGGCAGGGTGGTGCTTCAGGAGTGCGGGCTGGAAGCCCGCAAGCGGCCAAGATGGCCGCCCTCCCAGGAGGCGTGTCGAGGCCAGGGAGGGCGGCCCTCCGCAGGCAGCGGTCAAAAGTGATTTGAAACTGAACCACTCCCCGATTCTCCATAACATTCCCGGCCAGAGCATGGTACATACAGCCAGAGGAGAAGCCGTATGAGTCAGATGCTTGAAGTCCCCGACGCGTTGTATGCCGCTTTACAGGAGGCCGCCGCTAGTGGCCTCAGCCCGCTGGCGTGGATTGCCGCTCATCTCCCCACCTCTCAGACGCCGTCGAACGAGAGCCCAGACCAGGAGCATGACCCTAAGACGCTGGCAGACCTTATCACCGTGTATGAAGTAACGGAGCCAGTACTATGAAAGAACACTTCGGCTATCGGTGCGAGTATTGTGAAGGAACGGTTCAAGAGAAGCGCGTTGAGCGGGAAGCGTTCAAGCATAGAGCCGGTTTTGTCATCCTGGAGGATGTACTGATTGGAGTCTGTGATACGTGCGCCAATCGTTATTATAGCGCCGAAATCCTCAAACATGTTCAGGCTGTTGCAACCGGTAAAATCCTCCCGGAGCGCACTGAGCACGCTCCGGTTTCCCAAGCTCAATGAGGACAGCCTTGACTATGCGGGAGCGGACGTTCTGTTCTAGCCGGTCCAAATTTTTAACGGCTTTTCGCGCACCCAAGATAAGAGGGCGAATCCGCCCGTTTTAGAGGAGCATCCGTTATGGAAATGTGGATTCGCTTTTGGCCCTTTCTCGCAGTCTTTTCCATAATGGTAACCTGGGAATTTCTCTCCCCGCGCCGCATTCTTGCTCAAAGAAGACAAGAACGCTGGCCTACGAACTTGGGGCTGACTCTGCTCAATGTGGTTTTGGTATGGGCTCTGGTCGGTGCCGTGGCATATATGGCGGCCACTTTTGCGGCAAAACAACAGATTGGACTGCTGCATTGGATGTCAGCGCCTTTCTGGTTCGCCGTCCCGGTCACCATCCTTGTCCTCGACTTCGCCCTCTACATCCAGCACCGCCTCTTCCACATCTTCTCTCTTCTGTGGCGTCTGCATCAGGTCCATCATGCTGATCTTGGAGTCGATGCCACGACTGGCCTCCGTTTTCATCCTATCGAGGTTTTGCTCTCTCTCGCCTACAAAGCGGTGGTCATTATTGCGCTAGGAGCACCTGCTTGGGCCGCCGTCGTCTTTGAAATCATCCTGAACGCCACGTCTGTTTTTAACCACAGTAATGTCAGTCTTCCCGAACGGCTTGACCGGTGTCTACGCTGGTTCCTGGTGACGCCAGATATGCACCGGATCCATCATTCCACACGAGCGGTGGAAACCAATGCAAACTTCGGTTTTTCCGTCCCCTGGTGGGATCGGCTGTGCGGAACCTACCGGGCCGAGCCGGCTTTAGGGCAACTGGGACTTGAGATTGGATTGTCATACTACCGAGATTCGTTTCACCTCGGGCAGTTATTGCTCCTCCCCTTTCAGGCTCGTATTCCCCTGGAGAAAACCTGGAAAGAAATCTCCCCCCTCCAGCTCAGCGAAATGCTGGGAGAAGAAAATCCACCCTATGTGCTCGACGTACGAGAACCGGACGAATTTACAGGCGAGCTTGGTCATATCGAAGGGGCTCGCTTGATGCCGGTCTCCGATATAGACAAACGAATGAACGAGCTGGCTCCCCGTCGTTCCCAAACGGTCGTCCTTGTGTGAAAGACGGAACGTCGCTCAGTCAGAGCGGCGGACGTGTTAGGGCAAAACGGCTTCTCTTCTCTCCTGGTTCTGTCCGGCGGCATGCTCGGATGGGCAGGGGCAGGGTTGCCCGTATCGCATAAAGGAGAATAGGGTCCGTTGAAGTCTATAGGGTCCATTGAGTCCATTGAGTCTTTGAGACCCAAGAGACCCTATAGACCCAAGAAACCCAAAAGACCCAAAGACGAGGCTACCTGACACGCCCTATCGGAGCATGCTACATACAGCCGGAGGAAAAAACGAAAGGAGAGTAGATATGGCAGAAATACGTGAAATAACCTCCGGCCTGGAATTCCCCGAAGGCCCGATTGCCATGGATGACGGCAGCGTCATCCTAACGGAGATCAAGCGCGGCACGCTGACGCGGGTCAAGCCTGATGGGACCAAGGAAGTTGTGGCCAAAACTGGCGGCGGACCGAACGGCGCGGCAATCGGGCCGGACGGCAAAATCTATGTATGTAATAACGGTGGCTTTGAATGGATGGAAGCCGGCGGGCTGACCGTGCCGCACGGCATCCCCGACAGCTATACCAACGGCTATATCCAACGGGTCGATATGGACACCGGCGCGGCGGAAACGATTTATACCGAGTGTGACGGCCATAGGCTGTGCGGCCCGAACGATATTGTGTTCGATGCCCAAGGCGGCATGTGGTTCAGCGACTTCGGTAAGATCCGCGACCGTGACCGCGACGTATGCGGCCTCTATTTCGCCAAGCCGGACGGCTCGCTCATTAAGGAAGTCGTCTATCCGATCCAGGGGCCGAACGGCATCGGCTTGGCCCCTGGCGATGCCACTTTGTATGCGGCCCAGACGTTTGAAGCCCGTGTGTGGGGTTGGAATGTTACCGGTCCGGGCGAGTTGGAACGCGTGGAAGGGGCGGGTGGTCCGCTCTTGGCCGGTCCGGGTGGTGGCGTCCTGGTGGCTGGTTTGCCGGGCTATCAACTGCTGGATTCATTAGCGGTTGAGGCCAACGGCAACGTGTGTGTGGCGACTATCTTAAATGGTGGTATTACCGTGTTTGCGCCGGACGGCTCATCGGTCGAGCATGTGCCCGTGCCCGGTGACCCGGTAGTGACCAATATCTGTTTTGGTGGACCGGATCTGAAAACGGCCTACATCACGTTGTCGGGAACGGGTAAGCTGGTGGCCATGGACTGGCCGCGTCCGGGCCTGAAGCTGAATTTCACGCGCTAGGCGTATCATCCTGGGAGCGCGGGCATCTTGCCCGCAATTCTTACTCCCCTCCTTGGACGTGTGATGCATATTAGGGGCCGTGTAGAAGGAGCGTGTCGAGGATAGGCTGAGCTCACATTCCCTACCACAGGAGGTGAGCGATGCCTATCGATCTCGACACGTTCCTGGTCGCACTCTATACCATTGTGGACGATCTGTACCAGCAGCAGGCAGCGCCCCTGAAGCCGGTGCGGCCGGGCCCGCGGCCGACGGTCTCGGACAGCGAGGTGCTGACCCTGGCCTTGTGTGCGCAGTGGTGGGGGCGCTCGGAGCGGGCCTTTTTGCGCTATGCGCAGGCGTACTGGCGGGCATATTTTCCACGCTTGCTGAGCCAGAGTGCGTATAATCGGCGGTGTCGGGACTTGGCGGGGGTGCTAGTCGCTCTGGTGCCAGTGGTAGCGCAGGAGCTACAGGCGGCCACAGCAGCCTATGAAGTGGTGGACACGGTGGCCGTCCCATTGCTGCGGCGCTGTCGGGGCCAGCACCGCCGGCTGTTTGCGGACGAAGCCGCCATCGGGCGGGGGGGCAGTGATAAGGCGTGGTATTATGGCTGTAAACTGCTCCTGGCCGTCACGCCCACCGGGGTGGTCACGGGCTTCGTGCTCGCCCCGGCCAACATGGCCGACCGCTGGCTGGCGGACGCCTTATTCTGCTGGCGGGAGAATCAACAGGCGCCCCCCCTCCAGGTGACGGACTTACCGGCGCCGACCCGCCCCAATGGTATCCCCTATGTGGGGCCTACCGGCCCGCGCTGGCCGCCGAGCGGGGCGGGTACCCACAGTAGTGGGCCGTATCTCGCTGATGCGGGCTTCCGTGGGGCGTGGTGGCAACACCACTGGCGTCGCGTCTATGGGGCTTCCCTCATTACACCCCCCGATTATCAGGGGCCGCAGGCTGCCGCAGCCAAACGCCAACACGCTCGCTGGCGCCAGGTGATCGAGACGATGAACGGCCATCTGATCCGCACCTTCGGGCTACACTTTCCGGGGGCGCGCAGCAAACAGGGCCTCCTCACCCGCATTGCCGCCAAGCTCGTCGCCGTCAATCTGGGACACTGGCTCAATCACCTCTTCGAGCGCTCCCCTCTGGCCTTTGCTACTCTCTTCCCTGCCTAACAATGCACATCACACGTCTTGGAGGGGTGCCGCGTAGCGGCGGGGTGGGTTCTGCGATAGGGGCGTGCCCGGAAGAACCCACCCCGGCCTTCGGCCACCCCTCCGGGGAGGGGATTTTTTTCGTTCCCGGTGGGAGCGGGAGCGAACTCAGTCCAGATGCTCGTGGCCGGGCTTTTGATGATGTTCCTCGTGCGCCTGCGGACCGATCGGGCGGACATCCCGACCTTTCTCGTGACTGAGGCAGATGCGGCCCAGAAATTTGACATTGGCGCAGGCGTCAATCTCGTCCACATGACACTCCGCAACGTTCGGAATAAAAAAGCGATACGGCCCGCCTTTGTTCTCCGGTAGGGCCGTATCGTTGAAACGATAGGCAATAATGCCCTCTTGTACGGCTTCCAGCGGTACGCTGGCGGAGAATTTTCCGTCGGTGGACTCCAGGGTGATATAGCGGACGGTTTCTTCTGGCCCGACCTGCTCCAATACCGTTTGCAGGCGGACGGCGCTGCCATCTCGGCCGGGAATAAGCTGGCTCACGTCCTCAATCTGATCCGAGAGTGCCCGTAGCTCGGTAAAACCAAAGGCTTGGGGTGACCGGACTTCGCCTTCAACGTGTAACTGTGTCATGTCTCCTCCTCTGACTCACGAGAGATACGGCCCGTATTATACCGTGCTCAAAGAAGACTGTCTTGTAGGGGAGAGCGGGTTGTTGACCGCCTACCGTCGGTGGGGCAGGGTAGCATTCAAGCTGCGTGGGGAGGAACACGGCGATGCGGATCATTACCTGTAATCTGAACGGCATCCGGTCGGCGGCGAGTAAAGGGTTTTTTGCCTGGCTGGAAAAACAAAACGCCGACATGGTGTGTGTCCAAGAGCTCAAGGCCCAGGAAAAAGACGTCATCCCTACCTATCAGGAAGTCGGCGGCCTGACCGGGACGTTTCACTACGCGGAAAAGCCGGGTTATTCCGGCGTGGGCATCTATGCCCGGCGTCAACCGGATAGCGTTCGCATTGGCTGGGGCTGGCCCGACGCGGACCGCGAAGGACGTTATCTGCGGGCGGACTTCGGGCGGCTTGCGGTGATTTCGCTCTACCTGCCGTCCGGTTCGAGCTCCGAAGAGCGCCAGGGCGTGAAATATCGGTTCATGGACAATCTCTTACCGGAGTTGAAAGCGCTGCGCGCCCGTCGCCGCCATGTCGTGTTGTGTGGGGACTGGAATATCGCCCATACCAGGAAGGATATAAAAAATTGGCGCGGTAATCAGAAGAACTCCGGTTTTCTCCCCGAAGAGCGCGCCTGGATGACGCAGATATTTGATGAAGTCGGTCTGGTGGATGCGTTTCGACGGGTTAATCCGGACGCGGAGGAATATACCTGGTGGTCGTTTCGCGGCCGGGCTTGGGCAAAAGACGTTGGCTGGCGGATCGATTACCAGGTGGTCACACCGGGCTTAGCCAAACTGGCAACACAGACCGCGATCTACAAGGAAGAACGTTTTTCGGATCACGCACCACTGAGTATCGATTACGATTATGCGTTTGACGGCCCACAGCCACGCAAGCGCGCCGTGGCGGGTTCAAAAAGGGTCCGTTTACGGAAAGCTTCCGTAAAGCGGCCTTCCCGGAAGCGTGGGGTGGATTAGAGGGGGAGGGGTAAGAAGTAGAGTCTCTTCTCAGGCCAGCACTTTTTTGCATTCAGCGGTGACTTTAGCGCATGCCTCGGCGGTCTCTATGCAGAGCGGATGGTGGGTATGCTTGCGACATTCCGCCTCACACGCGTCATGAACAGCTATGCAGACGGGGATAAAGGCTTTGAGGTGGGCGGAATCGGCTGCGGCGAGCACACCTAGCGCTTCACTCACAGCGTTCATCTCTTGAATGCGCGCAGCACAGGCGGACAGCGACGTGTCACCTGTTGCAAACAGGTTCAGACAATGCTTGAGACACATCGACCCGATGCCCACACAGGCTTGGGCTACCAGGACGAGATCACGGTGTTTTGGGGCCGCGTCGTGTGCATGTTCAGCCTGTTCGTGATGGGCGGCCAGGGCTGGGGAGGCCACCAGCCCGGCCAGGGCAGCGCCCGAGACGCCCAGCAGGACATCGCGGCGTTTTATGGTGGCTAGCTCGGCGGGAGCAGTATCGCTCTTTTTGTGTACGTCCATGAATGACTCCTTACTCTGGTCTATTAGGCGGACCGTTTTCAACTCCTGTGAAAGTATACCATACTTTGTCGGACGAGGACTCGTACAGACAAGGATGTGTCTTGCCCCTGGGGGCAGCGTCTTATAGTACAGGGAGGTTGGGGGATTTGTATTGAAACGACCCTCTATCATTCGCTGTCTCGTTCTGCTGCTCGTCCTTGCCTTTATGGGCCAGGGTCGAGTCGGGCAGGGAATCCGGTCTCTCCTCCTTGCAGACCAGTATGCCTGCTGTCAGACGAAACAGCACTGTCCCATCTCCTACGGGAAGAAGGCACCTGTCCATTCCCACCATAGCCCGGACTGCCCGCATGCGCATAAGAAAGCACGGGCCAGCTTCCAGTGTGCCTTGCAAACCTGTCATCCATCCGGGCCGGCTGGAGTGATGTCAGCGCAGTCCCTGCGATTCGTGCTGACGCAGAGCGTCGGACTGCCCGGCCCTCAGCCTGAGCGACGTTTCCATTACGCACAGCCGCTCCACTATGCCGAGCTGGCTATTACACCTCCCACGCCCCCGCCCCGTTCTCCACAGTTGGTCTAAGCCTCATTTGTGCTGTCTCAGCAGACAGCACGCCTTAAAAGACCGTCCGCTCATCGCAGTGAGGATATTGCCATGCGAGCGGGTTGAGGTGCCGGACGACTCGCGTCCAGCCGACTGAAAGTGGAGAATAACACGATGTTAGCACTGTACTCATACATCTGGAGAAGGTGTGTCTGGGGCCTGATTGCTCTGAGCCTGTCTGTAGCTGTCGGAGAACGGACGCGCCTGGCGCAAGCTCAAGAAGAGACTTCAGACTCTGGAGAAGAACTCGCACGACCGGAAGCGGTTGAACTTGAAGATATGCTCGTCTCGGTCGAACGTATTACCCCTGTCAGCGGGGCATCGACTGCTCTGGTGACGGCTGAGCAGATTCGAGAATCTCAGGCCAAGGATGTCGCTGAAGCCCTGAAGGGTAGGGTCCCTGGCGTAACCGGCAAGCGGAGTGGGGGCATCAATCTTGACCCGGTTATCCGCGGGCTGCGTGAAGACCGTTTGAGTGTCATGACTAATGGCACAAAGATATGGGGCGGCGGGCCGTTTCGTATGGACCCGCCGACCTCGCTGCTGGATGTGGATGAACTGGAAGCCATCGAGGTGATCAAGGGGCCGTACTCGGTGACGCGCGGTCCAAGCAGTATCGGTGGAACGATCAACCTGGTCACTAAGAAGCCAGAGCTTTCACCACACTGGGATGCACACGGTTCGGTTGGAGCGGCTTACACCAGTAATTACAACGGGTTTACTACCAAGGCATCAATCAGTGCCGGTGGGCCGGCTCTGGCATTTCGTCTAGCCGGCAGCTATCACGACTATCAGGACTATGATTCGGGTGACGGCGAACGGATACAGTCCGGGTTTCAGAGCCAATCGATCTCCGGCACTCTCCTCTGGCAACCACACACCGATCATCGTTTTTTCCTGTCCATGAGCCGGGAATCCGACCGGGATACCCGTTTCGACGCGCTGCCGCTGCATATGGAAGAAGACGATGCCTATCTCGGCTCCGTGTCCTATACCTTCAGCAACCCCTTCCCGCTTGTGGAGAGCCTGCAATTCAGCGGCTACTACAACTATGTGCACCACCGCATGAACAATGAGCATAAGCCCACCCGCGGCATGATCGATATTGTTTTTCCGCTGGACGCCCGCACATTCGGCGGACGGGTGCAGGCCAATATCCTGCCGGGCTTTGGGGGCCGCCTGTCGCTCGGCGGAGACATGTACAGACTCGAACGCGAGGGGACTAATCATCTCTCGTTTCTCAGCGGAGACATGGCCGGTACCACCCGCTATTTCCACGCCTGGCCGGAGACGCACATCATGGATGGCGGCATCTTTGGTGAGTACGTCTATCTGCCGGCCCCGAAGTGGCGTCTGATCGTTGGCGCGCGGATCGATTTTGTCGATGCCGGTGCGAGGCCAGGCCCGACCGAGCGCGTGCAGTATCGCAGCTATTATGGTGATGGTGCCGACGACGTGGACGCCTTTGAGACGAATGTAAGCGCCAACGCTCGTTTGGTCTATTCGCCAGTTTCCTCGCTCGACCTGTTTATCGGAGTGGGCCGCGCAGCGCGCACCGCGGATGCGACCGAGCGGTATTTGGCGTTGGGACCCGGACCGGGCGGCTTTTATATCGGTAATCCCGGTCTTGACCCGGAAGAGAGCTTTGAGGTCGATACGGGCATACACACCCGGTGGGGCCGATTGGCTGTAGATGGGGCACTCTTCTACAACAGGATCGATGACTACATCTTGCAATACATTCTGGACCGCACATTCCAGTGTCCGCACGGGCCGTGCAACTTGCGTGGGTTTCGCAATATCGATCACGCGACGTTGCTGGGTGCGGATCTGAGCCTGAGCTATGTCCTGCGCGAGAATCTGTCGCTGCACGGCTCCTTTGCCTATGTGCATGGAGAAAACGAGGAAGACGACCGGGCGTTGCCCGAGATTCCGCCTTTGGAAGGTCGATTTGGGCTACGATACGAGTATCCACACTGGGGCCTCTGGTTCAACCCGATGCTGCGTCTCGTCCAAAGCCAGCGTCGCATTGATACCGCGTTCGGCGAAGACGCGACGCAGGGGCATGTGACGGTCGATATCGGGGCTGGCTGGCACTTGTTCGGGCGTCACGAACTCATGGTGCAGGTCGAGAACCTGTTTGACAAAAACTATAACGAGCATATCACCCGAGAGAATCCGTTTACCGGCCGGGAAGTGTTCGAGCCCGGACGGGTGGTGACGGTCGGCCTGCGGACAACGTTCTAACGCAATACCGCCCTGGAGGAGGGGTAACACATGCGTCGCTCCTGCGGCCTAGTCCGATTCTCCAGGTGAGGGCAGAGGGATAGCTTCGTCAATCAACATGACCGGGATATCGTCTCGAATGGGGTAGCAATAGCGCTGGTCTTCGCGGACCAGGGCCGCGTCCATTGCTGCGGAGACGACCTCGCCCACTCGGTTTTTGAGGCTGCCGTTTTGAATATGGACATTGAGTGTGTCCACCAACTCAGTCGGGGCCAGTGCCACAGGCTGCTTGGTCTCCGGACACACCAGGATAGCCAGTAGCTCCTGACTAACTGCCATGCGCGTTCCCTCCTCCAGACTGAGCGTCGATGGACAGCACGACCTCAAGCAGCACCTGCACGGCGTCCCGTAAGGCCGCCAGGGGCATACGCTCGTTCAGACCATGTACGCCACGAGCATCTTCCGCTGCGAGTGCCAAGCCTGAAAAGCCATAACTGGTAATGCCTTTTTCTCTGAAATAATGTGTGTCGGTGAAGCCGCCCAGGACGCTGGGTAGAACGGGAGCGTGCGGGTCTCTACGCGCGGCAACGGAACGGATCGCCTCGAAGAGGGGGGTACCCGGGTCCGAGGCAGCGGAAGGAAAGTTCAATAGGGTTGAGAACTGGATGTTCGGATCATCCACCACCTGTTTGAGTTCTGCGATGAATTGTTGCGGGTCTTCTCCCGGCAAGAGACGGCAGTCAAGGTGGGCGGATGCCAAGGCCGGTACGACGTTGGTTTTGGGGCTGCCGTTGAGAACGGTCAGGGAGATGGTATTCCGCACCAGGGCATTATGGCTCGGATTTGCCGTGAATTTCTTGCGAAACGTCTCGTCCCGGAGGGCCTGTTCAAGCACCCGGTAGTGTCGGGCCGTTTCCGCATCTTCGGAGTCAGCCAGGGCGCTAAAATACGCCTGGACCACAGGCACGACCTTGAAAGTCGTCTGATGGCGACGAATTTTATCCAGGGCCCGCACAAGGCGGGTCACCGCCGTCTCAGGCTTCGGACTCGCTCCATGGCCTGCCGGTCCTGTCGCCTTGAGTTCAATCCAACACGGCGCCTTTTCCGCCACTGAGACGCGATACGAACGCTTGCCATCGCGCTGCCGAATGCCGCCCCCTTCGGTCAGGAGAAACTCCGCGTCGGCAATGAGGTCAAAATGCTGGTCAACAAACCAGCCGGCACCTTTTCTGCCCCCGACTTCTTCATCCCCGGTACCGAGAAAAATAATGTCCCGTTCAAGACTCAGGCCACTCCGCTTGAGTAAGGCCAGCGCAAGAAACTGGACGACACTTACGCCTTTACAGTCGATCGCGCCTCGGCCGTGGACGTAGCCGTCTTTGATCATCCCGCCAAATGGGTCGAAATCCCATTCCGCCGGGTCGGCGGGGACCACATCGAGATGATGCAGGAGGATGAGCGCTTTTTTCTTACCGCTGCCTTTGAGCCGGCCGTAGATAATGCCCCGGCCCGGCTCCGACTCGTAGACCTGGGCCTCAATGCCTTCCTGGACGAGGATGTTCTGCCAGAACTGTGCCGCGGCCGTCTCGTTCCCCGGTGGGTTGGACGTGTCAATTTGTACAACTTGGCTGAGCAACTCGCCGGCCTCTTTTTCAACCGCCGACCAGTCTATGTCCGGGATGGCCTGGGTCTCCGCTGGAAGGGGTCGAACGAAGACGAGCGGGAAGACAAAGAGCAGAGACAACCAAATACGGCGGTCCGTGCCTCTCAACTTTTGGGTCTGGGTCATCATGCGAGTGGTCCTACCTTGTGTCTAGGTGGAATCTGGTTCGTAGTGCTTCCCAGTGGCCTGTCTCGCGCTTATGCCATACCCAAGCAACTTCTTCAACGACGAAGGGTGATCGGGCCAGACGACTTGCCTTGTTCCGACCGAAGAAGCTCGATACAAACAGACTCCGAAAAAAGACGAGAAAAGGACGGGTCATGAGCGGGCATAGTCTATTCGATGTCAGCGGCAAGAGAGGGTATGTCACCGGCGGCGGCTCGGGACTGGGGCGCGCCATTGCCCTGGGTATGGCCGAGGCCGGCGCAGCAATTGTGGTGAGCGATATCAATCAGGAGGCGGCCCGGAAAGTGGCGGAAGAGATTCGCGCCCAGCGTGGGGAGGCTCGTTCCCTGGCTATAGACGTGTCGCAAAAAGACCAGGTTGAAAAGCTGATCCAGACTACCACGGAAGAGCTGGGCGGACTGGACTTTGCCTTTAATAATGCCGGCATCCTCAAACTTGGGAAGCCGGAAGATCTCAGCCAAGCCGATTGGCAAGAGGAACTCAATGTTGACTTGACCGGCGTGTTTCTGTGTTGCCAGGCCGCGGGCCGCTATATGATCGACCACGGCGGCGGGAAAATTGTGAATACGGCCTCTATTTCGGGCTTGGTTGTCAACTCGGGGCTGACCTATTCGACCGCCAAAGCTGGTGTTATTCAGCTCACCCGGGTGCTGGCCATGCGGTGGGCGAGGCACGGCGTGTATGTGAATTGTTTCAGCCCCGGCTATATTCGCACCGGAATGACGGCTCCACATCTCACCCGGCCTGAGGTCGAAAAAGAAATGCTGCGTCAGACCCCGTTGCGCCGTTTGGGTGAGCCGCGTGACCTGGTCGGGGCTGCCTTGTTCCTGGCCGCCCCGGCTTCGGACTTCGTAACGGGTCAGAACATTATTGTTGATGGTGGGGTCACCTTGGCATAAGGTTCTCGTCTGCCGTGATCAGAGCAATACTGCGTCTGCGCTCGTCTTCTGTTTGGCTGCCCGGGTCGCCCGTTTTGTCGTGCGTCGCTTTCTGGGTGTAGTGCTTTTCTTCGGCCGGGCCTTTTTCGGTTTTGCCTTGGGTATTGGGCGTTTTTCGGTGATCTCGATTTCATACTGTTCCATATGAAAGTCGGAGGCGGTACGAAAAAAGAAACGGGCGTTGAGTTGGGTCTCAAGGGCATCCAGCCATTCTTCCTCCTCTTCGTATAAAAAAGCGAGGATATCTGGATGGGCATAGACAGTGACGGCTTGGGCGTGTGGCTGAAGCGCCACTTCTTTATGTAACTGGCGGATGAGATTGTAGGTAATAGTGGGAATCGACTGTCTATGACCCCGACCGTCACAATATTCGCAGGGAGCGCAGAGTTGCTGCTGGAGGCTCTCCCGCGTCCGTTTGCGCGTCATCTGAACCAGCCCGAGTTCGCTGATCTTCCGCATATTGCTGCGGGTTTTATCTTTCTTCAGGGCCGTGCGGAGCGCTTCTGTGACTTTGGTGCGGTTGGCCGCTCGCTCCATATCGATAAAGTCAACGATAATGAGACCCCCAATATTGCGCAGGCGGAGCTGTTCGACCACGACCTGGGCGGCTTCAAGGTTGGTCTGGAGCATGGTCTCTTCTTGGTTCCGTTTCCCAACAAAGCGACCTGTGTTCACGTCAATTGCAGTGAGCGCTTCGGTGTGATCAATAACGATGTGGCCGCCGGATTTGAGGGGGACGCGCCTGTCGAGCGCTTTGGTAATCTGCTGCTCTATTTTGTAATGCTCAAAGAGGGGGGTCTGTTTGTCGTGGAGCTTCACGCGACCGGTTAAACGCGGCATGAAGGTTGCGATGAATTCGTTAATGCGCTCGTAATCATTCGCATTATCGATAATGATCTCATTAATATCCGGCGTGAAGACATCACGAATGATACGCAGGACGACATCCATATCGTCGTGCACGAGGGCCGGGGCCGCGTGCTGCTCACGTTTTTTGGTGATCCTGCCCCAGAGCTTGAGCAGGAATTTCATGTCGTCGTGAATTTCTTTTTTGGTCAGACCCTCGCAGGCGGTGCGGACAATAAAACCGCCCTCAGCCGGCCGCAGGCTGGTGACCGCTTCTCTGAGCCGGCTCCGCTCTTTGCCGTCCGCAATGCGCCGGGACACACCAATATGTTCGATGGTCGGTGTGTACACCAGCTGCCGTCCGGGCAGAGAGAGATGCGCGGTGAGTCGGGGACCTTTCGTCCCGATCGGATCTTTGGCGACCTGGACAAGAATTTCCTGATTCTCTTTCAGCTTTTGTTCGAGTGGAATATGCGGCCCAGAACGGGACCGACGGCGTCCCTTTGCGGGTCGGGGCTCGTCGTTTGGAGGTGACTCCGCTTCCTCGTTGATCTCGCTCTCCGAGTCGGCCAGGTCAAAATCGTCCAGTAGATCGTCGGTATCTGAGCCCTGGTCGTCGGTATCATCGATCATACCGGGGGGTAACGGGCCGCCAAAGACATCCGAAGCATGGATGAAGCCGGCTTTTTCTAGTCCGATATCAACGAACGCGGCCTGCATGCCTGGAAGGACGCGATTCACGCGCCCGAGATAGATATTGCCCGCAACATTGCGCTGCTGCGCGCGCTCAATGTGAATCTCTACGAGCGTTTCGTTTTCGAGCAGAGCAACACGAGCCTCTTGATGGGTGGAATTAATAACGATTCTTTGACGCACGAGTATTAGCCTGTTGTTGGAAGCGGTTCTTGCTCATGATGCAGTGGCCCCTTCTGAGAGAAGGCATCCGAGCGAAATTGTGTCACGGTTTTTGTCACCCGTAAGAGTTTCACCTCTTGTGGGGACAGGGTGAGGAGCGCACCAATGAATTCATGCGGTTTGAGGGTGCCCACCTCTGTCATAGCGATGGCGATGGAGAGGGCGAGCGGTGTTTCCAGAGTAATGGCTGGTATCAACTGCTTGGCATCAAGGGTGCGCTCCCGATGACGGGTCCGTTTGCGTATGGGGAAGGTCTGGGCGTGATGAAACTGGCCTAACCGTTCCTGCACGAAGCTCGGATCGCGTTTTTCCAGGGGAAGCGTATCGAGGGCGACCTGGTAGCGCTGGGTAGCAATACTGACATCGATACTTGGCCTGTCCAGGTCGATCTGCTGCACCTGCTGGATCTGAAAGCCGCTCGGCAGCTCGGCATTCAGACGCTGCTGTACCTCTTTTGCCGGCATCACTTCATGCAAGAGGATATCAAGAAATTCCTCCTTGCTCTCCATGCCGACCGGGAGAGCCGGGCCAAAACTCAGACGAGGTAAGGGATGAAAGCCCTGGCTGTAGGCAAGGGGGAGGCACGCCCGGCGACAGGAGCGGGCAAAGAGTGTCGCAACTTCTTTTGCGCCCAGAAAGCGGGCCATGTCGAGCTTGCTATACCGCAGCCGAAAACGTATGACGGCCCGTTGCGGCTTGCCTTGGCTCGCCGCAATGGTATTGGGGTCACCGGCAAGCCATTCATCGGCGTTGCCCGAAATGGGAGGCTGAGCGGCAGGCTGGGGTGCCTTGGATGGAGCAGTGCTCAGCACTCCAAGGGGGGTCGCTTTCAGCTTGTCTTCATCCAATATGCCGCTAGAGCGTTTGATTCTTGCCTGCTGTTGTTCTGCTTTCTTCTGCTGCATCATCTGCCATTGCCGGGTGCCCCACACATCATGCGTGGGCAGGGCCGCTTGCGCCCAGGGATCAACCGCCGGTCCTCTATGGTCAGCGCCTTTGGCGCCGTTCATATGATAGGTGACATTACGGACACTCTTAAAATCACACGCCCCACAATACGAGCAGCGTTCGACGCTACAGTCCGGGGTGAGGGTGCCTTCAAACGCTTTGGCCAGGTCGCGTTGGAGCCATTGCTTGGTGACACCGCTATCCAAATGGTCCCAGGGAAGCGGCTCATCAAGCAGGCGCCGGCGGAGATGAAAATTGGGCTCGATATGGTGCGCGCGAAAGGCCTGCTGCCACAGGTCGAGTCGAAATTGCTCTGTCCAGCCGTCAAACCGACAACCGAGGTGATAGGCGGTCAGGAGCGGGGCCCCGAGGCGACGGTCGCCCCGAGCGAAAACACCCTCAAGGAAGGACAACCGTGCGTCGTGCCATTTGAATTGAACACCGTAGCGTCGCAGTTCGCGTCGTAGGAGTTGCTGCCGCGCTTCGGTTTCCTCCAGGTCTACCTGGGCGGCCCACTGAAACGGGGTATGCGGTTTGGGGATAAAGGTCGAAACACTGGCCGTGACTTGGCGCTGATGCTTGCCGGCCGCAGAGACCTTACGACACAGGTCGACGATACCCAGCAGGTCCTCTTCTGTCTCGGTCGGCTGTCCTAGCATGAAGTATAACTTGACGCTTTTCCAACCGAGACCAAACAACAGCCGCGCAGCCTCAATCAGTTCTTCTTCCTGATATTCTTTTTGGATCACATCACGCAGACGCTGGGAACCGGCCTCGGGGGCAAGGGTAAAACCCGTTTTTCGTACCCGACGGATTTCCTCCAGGATATGGGGGGAAAGGGCGTCTACGCGCGTTGAGGGCAGAGAGACCGATACTTTGAGGTCTGAAAAGCGATTCATAATCGACCGCAGGAGAGGGTTCACGCAGCTATAGTCGCCGGTACTTAAGCTGAGCAGAGAAACCTCTTCATAGCCGCTTTGTTTGACTAATTGGTCTATCTGCTCCTGAAGGGCGCGTGGGTCGCGCTCCCGCAAGGGACGATAGATATAGCCCGCCTGGCAGAAACGACAGCCACGCACGCAGCCGCGCATGACTTCCGCCGCAACGCGGTCGTGCACGATGTTCACATTCGGTACGACCTGGGTGGTGAGTTGAGGGACGGTATTGAGGTCTTCAACAATGCGTTTTTTGACAACCGAGTAGTCGGCATAGCAGGGGCGGATGTCGCTCAACGTGCCGCTCGGGGTATATGCCGGCTCAAAAAAGGCCGGGACGTAGACCCCCGGGATGCGGCGTAGCGCGTGGAGGAGGGATTCCCGGTCTTTTCCATCCCAGGCTAAATAGGCGTCACAGATATCAAAAATCGCTTCCTCACCATCGCCGAGGAGGAAGGCATCGATAAAGTCGGCGATGGGCTCCGGATGAAAAGCGCAGGGTCCACCGGCAATCACCAGCGGGTGAGACGCGTTGCGGTCACGCGAGAGTAGGGGAACCCCACCAAGGTCCAGCATAGCCAGGACGTTGGTATAGGTCAGTTCGTACTGGAGACTGAAGCCAATAATCTCAAAGGCAGATAACGGCCGGTAGGTCTCAAGGGAGACAAGCGGCAGATGGTGCTGGCGAAGCTGCTCCTCCATATCCAGCCACGGTGCATAGACGCGCTCCGCCTGAATATCGGGACGATTGTTGAGCAAATTATACAGAACTTGTAAGCCGAAGTGAGACTGCGCGATCTCGTAGACCTCGGGGAAGGCCAGCGCGAAGCGCAGGCGTATATCCGTAGGGTCTTTGATGATGGTCCCGAGTTCACCGCCTGTATAGCGTGAAGGCTGTTCAACCAACGGAAGAATGGTGGCGTACGCCTGCCGGAGGTCGGTCTCCTTCCTCATCCCCACACTCAATAGATACCTCTCTTCATGTCTCTTTATACCGGAAACCCCGACAGCCCTGCAAGGAGAAGCCTTTCACGCTAGATGGTGCGTCACGCCAAGCCATTAAATTCTGGTGAAAACCTTGACACATAGAACCGGGCTGGGTATACGGGTCCGATATTCTCGGTCAGCGGAAAACCCTGTTTTTCTTGGTGGGTTAGGGGCACATGAGCGTTCTCAATACCAAAGTGCTCGTCCTCAACCGGTCCTATTTCCCGGTGCATATCACATCGGTCCGGCGAGCATTCTCCCTGCTCTATCAGGGAATTGCGAAAGCGGTCGATCAACAGTATCGCACGTTTGACTATGAGAGTTGGAGCGCACTGTCAGCAACGGTCCACGATGAGACCATCGGTCTTATTGGTCGCGCAATCCGGGTGCCGCGCGTCATTCTGCTCGTTTCGTACGACCGAGTCCCTCGACGCCAGGTACGGTTCAGCCGGTTCAACGTCTTTGCTCGGGATAAGAATACGTGTCAGTACTGTGGCCGGCGCTTCTCGCGGAGCGAGCTGAATCTCGACCATGTCATTCCTCGCTCTCAGGGTGGTCTCTCGACCTGGGCAAATATTGTTTGCTCCTGTTTGCGGTGTAACCGCGTGAAAGGCGGCCGCCGGCCTGAAGAAGCAGGTATGCGGTTGATCAAGAAGCCGGTTCAGCCCGAGTGGACTCCTTTTACGCTGGAGACCTTTACTTTCAAGCGCTACCAGGAATGGTTGCCTTTTCTCAACGAAGTCGATGCGGCCTACTGGAATACCGAGCTCCTGGAACGGTAGTCTTCATTCCTGATTCTCTCTCATTCCGGCTGGATTTTCTTGTATCCACAAGATATAGTGGCCGTATGGTCCCAGAGTCCTTTCTCTTGCGTGTGTAGCCCGGTCGTTGGTGCTACCCCTCCTGAATATGAGGAAAGGCATGAGGAAAGAGGCGGGGGAGGATTTGGAGGCGTTGTGGGGCACATGCGGATCAAACAGCTTGAACTCCTCGGATTTAAGTCCTTTAAGCATAAGACGACGCTTACCTTTCCAAAAGGAATCACGGCCGTCGTTGGTCCAAACGGCTGCGGGAAGTCGAACATCGTAGACGCCTTACGCTGGGTCTTAGGCGAGCAGAGCGCGAAACATCTCCGCGGCCAAGAGATGAGTGATGTCGTCTTTGCCGGGAATGACGGGAGTGCGCCGCTCGGCATGGCCGATGTTTCCCTCCTTCTGGAGAATCCGGCTTCCCCCGGCCCGCTCGCCAACGGGAATCACGACCATAACGGTGCCCATGAGAATGGCACCGGGCCGGACTGGGCCGAGGTCATGGTCTCGCGGCGCTATTTTCGGTCGGGAGACTCTGAGTATTTATTCAATAAAGTCCCCTGTCGTCTGCGCGATATCGTTGAATTTTTCCTTGGGACCGGAGCGGGCACGAAAGCCTACTCCATTATTGAGCAGGGTCGTGTCGAAGCGTTGATTAATGCCAAAGCACAGGAAATCCGGGCACTCGTGGAAGAAGCCGCCGGGGTGAGTTTGTATCGTAGTCGCCGTTTGGCTGCTGAGCGCAAACTCGAACGAACCCGAGAGAATTTGTCTCGGGTGTCTGACCTTCTACATGAGATGGACCGTCAGTTGGGCACCCTCCGCCGCCAGGCAAAAAAAGCCGAACAATATAAAGTACTCCAAGGCGAGTTGAAAACCATTGATCTCACCCTCCAGAGTCGCGCTTACCAAGCATTGACAGCAGATGTCCGTAGCTTGGATAGCCGACAGGCCGCAGTCGGACGGGAAGAAGAGCAACTCACCCAAAAGGTTGACACCCTCCAAGCAGAGCGGATGTCCACGGCAGAGCGGCTTGCGCGTGAGGAAGACGCGCTCCGGGAGCTTGAGGCGCGTGTCCATGAACTGGAGAGTACGCTTCAGCGGTCCGAGCAAAAACAGTCTTTCCGAGCACAACAGGAGGAACAGGTTCACACACGTCTCGCCAACGCGGATCATGATTATCGCCTGGTATCAGAGAAAAAAGTGCAGGTGGAACAAGAGTTGGCTCAGCGTGCGGCGAGTGCGGCAGAGGTGGCGCAGCAGACACGACACGATGAAGACTCCCTACAGGCGCAAGAGCATACCCTCGTTGATCTGCAAGACGCCGCCCTGCAGCACGAGTCTCAGGTTGAAGAACTCAAAACCGAAATTGTTGATCTCCTCACCCAGGAATCGCAAGTCCAGAACGCGCTGGTGTATTCCCGTAAGCGGACTGAGGAGGTCACTCAGCGGTTAGGGGTGTTGGCTCACGAAGCCAAGCAGGTTGGCCAACTCCGATCAGAGCGGGAGCAGACGCTTGCCGTGCTCCAGGAGAAATCATCGGCTCTTCACCTGCGTGTCCAACACGGACAGCAGCAGCGTGAAGAAAAGAATGGTGAGCTGCGGGCGGCTCTTCAGGTTGGAGAACAACTTGATACGGCGCTCTCTGAGGCGGGGGCCAAGCAAGCGGAATTGCGGGCGCGCTTGACAACCTTGGAAGAACTCGAACAGGAGTACGACCGCTATGACCAAGGTGTCCAGTCGGTCATGACCGACTGCGATTTTCCTGCGGCCATTCTTGGAGTCGTGGCGCAAATGATAGAAGTGCCGCAGGCCTATGAGCGCGCGGTTGCCGCGGTGTTACGGGAGAAGCTGGAGTATATGGTGGTGACAGACACCGAGGCCGGTGTCGTTGCGGTAGACTATTTGAACCAGATGCAGTCCGGGCACGGACACTTTATTCCGCTCCAACTCCAGTATGACAAACAGACACCAAGTCCTACTGAGGCCGACGGACCGAGGTGGGCGACTGTGGGAGAAGGGGTCTCACCTCTCATCCGCCACGTTGATATTCAGTCCGACTATAGACAGATGGTCGAAGCCCTCCTTGGTGATGTCGTGCTCGTTCCCAGCCTCCGGGTTGGGTTGGAGCTCTGGAACCAGAGCGAGGACGCCCGAACCTATGTCACGCCCCAGGGAGAGGTGATTTCCGCTCTTGGCGGAGTCAGCGGAGGGAGTGGTGGCGTGGTGGAAGCAGTCTTTCTTGAGCGGCGGCGTGAAATTCGAGGGTTACGGCAGGAACTGTCCCAACAGGCCGAGCGTGTAACCGACTTGGTCGAGCGGCGAAAAACTCTAAAGCAACGCCAGCAGGCACTCGAAGGCGAGTTGCGGAGTCTTGACGAGCAGGCTCAGCAACTGGGTCAAGAGAGTGAGGCACTTCAGCACGAGGCGGGACAGCTTGAAGGTGAATTGCGACGCTTGCTTGACCGTGGAGAAGGGGTGAGCTACGAGCAGAACGCCTTGGAGCAAGAAAATCAGTCTTTACAAGCGGATATGCAGCAGGCCCACGCGCAGGAACTCGCTATTGCGACGCAACGTCAAGAGCGTGAAGACCTGCTGGCCGTTCAGCAAGTAGAGCTGGAAGAAGCAAAGGTCGCGTGTGACCAGCACCGGACGCAGATGGATAATCTGCGTGTCCGCCTTGCCAAACATCGAGAACGCTCCGATGGCCTCCAGGCTCAGGTGGACCAACTCAGGCGACAGATTCAGGAATTGGAAGAACGGAGACAGGTCGGTCAGGCTGATATCCAGGCCGGCAAGCAGGAGGCAGAGCGTCTCCTGTTGGAAAAGGCTGCGTTAGAGGATCAGGTGACACAGACAGGATCCTGTCTTGATGCGGTGAAAGAGGAACGCGCCCGTCGCCACGCTGAGTGTGCCCAACTCCGGGCGACTGCTCAGCAGTGTGAAACGCTGATCGAAGAGAATCGACAGGAAGCCACTCGGCTGCAAGAGGAAAAAACGCGCATTGAAGTGAGTCTGGCTGAAAGGCGGGTGAGTCGAGAACATCTTGAGGAGACGGTCCAGGACCGCTATCAGGTGAGGCTGACAGAGGTCCTTGCAGCCTATAGTCACCAGGAATTTGACCAGGCTGAGGGAGAAGCGCGCCGTCAGGAATTACGTGAGAAGTTGGCTCGACTTGGTGAGGTCAATCCGAACGCCGCGGTTGAGCTCAAGGAGGTCCAGGACCGCTTTACTTTTGTTGAATCCCAGAAGGCCGACCTGTTGCGCTCGATTGATGATTTGCAAAGTACAATCAATAAGTTAAACCGGGAGTCACGGGATCGTTTTCGAGAAACCTTCCACCGTGTGAACGCGAAGTTCGGCGAGGTATACGCGCGTTTGGTTGACGGTGGTCAGGCACATATTACGCTAACCAATGAAGCGGATTTGTCTGAGAGTGGTGTCGAACTCGAGGTTCAACCCCCAGGCAAACGTCTCCGCTCCATGCAGCTTCTTTCCGGAGGAGAGAAGGCCCTGGCGGCGCTGAGTTTCACCTTTGCCCTGTTTTTGATACGGCCGAGTCCGTTCTGCATTCTCGATGAGGTCGATGCGCCGCTGGACGACGCCAACGTCGGGCGGTTTAATCAGTTATTGCGGGAAATGAGTGAGACGACCCAGATTGTTTTGATTACGCATAATAAGCGCACTATGGAGGTGGCAGATACGCTTTACGGCGTCACCATGCAGGAGCCGGGCGTGTCGACCATGGTGTCCGTGCGTGTGTCCTGATGGCTCTCCGATTTTGGCAGCGAAAAAAGAGAGTGCAGACGGCCTCTGCTTCTTCCTCAGTCGCAGACCCCCATACCCAAGAGACTACACCTGCTCCGATTACGAAAGACGCGCGCTGGCGACGTGGACTCACCCGATTACGGGACCTTTTGGGTCGTCCTTTTGATGCCTCGTCAGAGCAGAGTAAGCAGTCGAGAGAAAGCTTCTTCTCCGACCTGGAGGAAGTCCTGATCCAAGCCGATGTTGGAGTCGAGACCTCCTTGCAGATTGTCGATCATCTGCGCACTCGTACGAATACGGCCCGGACAGGCAAACAGACCCAGGCCGAAGCGTTTCGCTCTGACCTCAAGGTCGAGCTCCGGTCCCTTCTTGAGCGGGGGGCTCAGCCCGTTGAACGGAGTGATGAAGCGCGTCCAAGAGTCATTCTCGTTGTCGGTGTCAATGGAGCGGGGAAGACGACCTCCATCGCGAAGTTGGCAGCACGGCTGAAAAAAGAAGGAAAAACGGTCCTGCTGGTCGCCGGAGATACTTTTCGAGCGGCTGCCATTGAACAGCTCTCAGTCTGGGCCGAACGCTTAGGCATTGATATCATTAAACATCAGGACGGCGCCTCGCCCTCAGCCGTGGTCTTTGACGGTGTCCGTGCTGCGGTGGCACGCGCGGTCGATATCGTCCTGATTGATACGGCCGGCCGGCTCCATACGAAAACGCCGCTTATGGAGGAACTCAAAAAAATACACCGAGTCATTGGGCGGGAGATTCCTGGGGCACCGCATGAGGTCCTGCTGGTCTTGGATGCCGGAACCGGACAGAATGCCCTGAGCCAGGCACGGACTTTTCAGACGGCTTTCCCGCTGACCGGTGTGATCTTGTCGAAAATGGATGGGTCAGCAAAAGGCGGAGTTGCCCTGGCCGTTGGGAGTCAGCTTGGAGTGCCGATTCAGTATATCGGACTTGGGGAACAGCTTGAAGATTTGGAAGTCTTCTCCCCGGAGGATTTTCTTACGGCCCTTTTCGACCAGCCTATCGGATAAATATTTCTCTTGACGCTACGTCCAAGAGGCAATAGGGTAAACTTTTACTTTATCCTAGGGTGGTAATGGCGCTGGAAAACCTAAAACTTCTTGAGGCGAAACTGAGTGGATTTTTGGAACGCCACGAGCAGGTCCAAAGTGCAAATAGTGCACTGCTGGTTCGGATTGATGAACAAGAGCATGAATATGCACTCTTGCTCAAGCAAATTCAGCAATACGAAGCGGAGCGGAACGAGATTCGTAGCCGCTTAGAGAAAATCCTGACTCAATTCGGCCATTTAGGAATTGCCTTGGAGGATGAGGGTTAGGCGATGAAGCGATTAATGGAAGTGCATATTTTTGGACAAACCTTCACTGTGACGAGTGAAGATGATGAGCAATATGTTCGAGAAATAGCTTCTTTTGTTGACCAGCGCATGCGCCAGATTACGGAAAGTGCAAAAGTGACGGTCCCTTTTCGAGTCGCGATTATGGCGGCATTGAGTATTGCCGACGAATTGGCCAAGTCCGGTCAGCAGAAGTCGAGCCAGCAAGAAACTCAGCTCATCCAGGAAGCGGAGCTGATTTCAAGCCGACTCCTTGAGCGTTTGGAAAAAGCCGAAAGCCACGTCAGTGAGACAACGGCTGATAATACGTTGAACTCACATTCTGCCGGCTAGTTGTCTGCAACTCTCGACGGAGAAAAGAAAACGTAACACCACTCGTATCCTGAAGGCGAGTGGCTTCGATTGCACGCCCCCCTCTTGCGCTCCTTCCGCCCTTGGGTGAAGAAGGAAGGAGATCATGAAGACTGACATGTGTTGGTTGTTATTTCAGGAGCCGCTCTCTGTTGAGCGTGTCTCCTGAGCCCATACTTATTGATCAGAAAGGATATCTACGAAGCGGATGTGTATAGGGGGTAGTAGCTACCACAGCGAGGTCACCCGACCTGTGTGTGGTAAGGAGGGTAATCATGGAACTTTTTTTCGGACTGCTGATAGGTGCAGTTGGTGCGGTAGGACTCGTCTTCCTGCGGCAAAAATGGAACCAGGAAACCATACACAGCGCAGAGGAGGCTGCGCAACAGATTCTTGATGAGGCAAAAAAAGAAGGCTCGGTCATCAAACGAGAGGCCCAAGTTCAGGCTAAAGACACGGTTTTGCAGGCGAAGAGCGAAGCAGAGAGGGAAATAAACGAAAGACGGAAAGAAATTCAGCAGACTGAGCGCCGTATCCAAGGACGGGATGAAGCGTTGGAGAAGCGCTCCGAGGTCCTGGCTGATCGGGAGGACGGCTTGAATCGGCGCGAACAGAGCCTCAAGAGTAGAGCCGACAGTCAGCAGAAAAAAGAACAAGAGTACGACCTCCTAATAGACCAAACGCGTCAGAAACTCGAACAAATAGCCGGCCTGAGTCGGGATGAGGCGAAACAGGTTCTGGTTGACCAGATGACCGAAGAGGCCCGTCAAGACGCCTCACGGCGGATTATGACCATAGAAGAGGAAGCCCGAGAAGAAGCGACCCGGCGGGCTCGGAAAATTATCAGTATTGCGATTGAACGCCTGTCCGGCGAGTTTGTTTCCGAGCGGACCGCGTCGGTTATTCATCTCCCCAGCGACGATATGAAGGGTCGTATTATTGGCCGTGAAGGACGCAACATCAGAGCGTTTGAGGCTGCGACTGGGGTCGATCTGGTGATTGATGATACTCCAGAGACGGTGTTGATTTCGAGTCATAGTCCCATCCGACGAGAAATTACGCGCGTCGCGCTCGAGCGCCTGATCTCGGATGGACGCATTAATCCCGGCCGTATTGAGGAGGTCGTCAAAAAAGCTGAAAGTGAAGTTGAAGACTCGGTCCGTGAGGCTGGTCAACGAGCCGTGCTTGAACTTGGGATTCATGGGGTCCATCCCGAGATCGTTAAACTGATTGGGATGTTGAAGTATCGATATAGCTATGGCCAGAATGTCCTCATGCATTCAATAGAAACGGCCTATATCTGCGGTATTATCGCTGCCGAATTAGGGCTGAACGAGAAGCAGGCCAAACGTTCCGGACTGCTCCACGATATCGGGAAAGCCGTCTCGCATGAGATTGAAGGATCGCACGCGATCATCGGCGGAGAAGTGGCCCGGAAATATGGCGAGTCGGCAAAAATAGTCAACGCCATTGCGGCCCACCACGAGGAGGTCCGGGCGGAAACCGTGCTGGCCCCCATTGTTGATGCCGCGGATGCATTATCCGGCGCCCGGCCCGGCGCCCGGCGAGAGGTGCTGGAGAGCTATGTCAAACGACTCGAAGACCTGGAGCGTATCAGTGGTGCGTTCAATGGCGTAGAGAAGTCATTTGCCGTGCAAGCCGGACGCGAAGTGCGTATTATGGTGAATCCAGGCTCAGTGTCGGACGGCGATGCATCAAGTATCGCCAGAGAGGTGGCCAAGCAAATTGAGACTGAGATGACGTATCCCGGTCAGATTAAAGTCACCGTCATCCGTGAATCACGCTCCACCGAATATGCGCGTTAAAAGGTCAGTGATTGCTATGACCCTGTCAGTTGCAGCACAACTTAAAGAAATCGAACGTGGAGCCGTGGATATTATTCCGCTGGAAGAACTCAAGCAAAAGCTCGAACGCGGAAAACCTTTACGCGTGAAATGGGGCGCGGACCCGTCCGCCCCGGACCTGCATCTCGGTCACACTGTCGTGCTGAATAAACTCCGCCAGTTTCAGGAGTTAGGGCATACGGTCATTTTCTTAATCGGTGATTTTACGGCTATGATCGGCGACCCCACCGGTCGTTCTGAAACACGCAAGGCCCTGACGCGCGAGCAGGTCAAGGCGAATGCGGAGACCTACACCCAGCAGGTCTTCAAGGTTCTTGATCCGGACCGAACCGAACTCCGCTTTAATTCAGAATGGATCGATCCACTTTCGCCCTCCGACATGGTCAAACTGTGCGGCCATTACACCGTGGCCCGACTGCTTGAGCGAGATGATTTTTCCAAACGCTTGAAAACCGGGGTGCCTATTCATGTGCATGAGTTTCTGTACCCGCTGATCCAGGGCTATGATTCCGTTGCCCTTGAGGCTGACGTCGAACTCGGGGGTACGGATCAGCGCTTCAACCTCCTGGTCGGACGTGAGATGCAGCGCGGCTTTGGTCAGGAACCGCAGGTGATTCTGACGACGCCTATTCTCGAAGGTATTAATGGGACGCAAAAGATGAGCAAATCTCTCGGCAATGCAGTGGGTATCACCGACCCGCCGGACGACATGTATGGCAAGATCATGTCAATCTCCGACGAACTGATGCTGAGCTATTACGAACTGCTGAGTGCCGTTGATGCCGCCCATGTTCGGGCGGTGGCAGATGGACACACCCATCCGATGGAGGCCAAGAAACAGTTAGCGGCCGAGTTGGTGACCCGTTTTCATGATGGCTCGGCGGCCGCGCGAGCAGCCGAAGAATTTTCCCGACGCTTTCAGCACAGGCAACGTCCAGAAGAGATACCGTCGTACGCCTGGTCCGGTACAGAGCCCCAGGTGTGGGTGTGCCATTTGCTGAAGACCTCAGACTTGGTGAAATCCACGAGTGAGGCTCGTCGTCTCATTAGCCAGGGTGGGGTGAGAATAGACGGTGAACGGGTCAGTGACGCGGAGTTGCAGGTCCTCGCGCGAGGCGAGGTGGTCCTCCAGGTCGGGAAACGGCGCATTCTGAAGGTCGTCTTCGGACCAGCAGCAACGACACCTTCTTGACGTGCTATGTCATCCTCGCCTGACTCTTTGACCCATCGATGTGGTTTTATCGCGCTCGTCGGCCGTCCCAACGTTGGAAAATCAACGCTGCTCAATACGCTGATAGGGGCGCCGATTGCCATCGTCTCGCCCAAACCCCAAACGACGCGGACGCGCATAACCGGGATCAAAACCCAGTCCAATGCACAACTCATTTTTGTTGATACGCCGGGGATTCATGGCGGCCAGCAGTCTCTGCTCAACCGACATATGGTTGATACTGCCGTGCGTGCTTTGCAAGAAACCGACGTCACGCTCTTCTTGCTCGATGCGGCGTATGGGCTGACCCCGGCTGATGCCCAGATTGCCCAGCGCCTTACCCAACTCAAGACCCAAGTCCTGGTCGGACTGAACAAGATTGACCTTGTCCAAAAAAGAACGCTCATTCCACTCCTTGAACAGGTGGGGCGTCTGCTACCTGAGCGTGACGTCATTCCCATCAGTGCGCTCAAAGGAGAGAATACGGCCGAGCTCATGTCCACCCTGCTGGCCGTTCTCCCGCCCGGTCCGGCACTCTACCCGGACGATAATATCACGGACCAAAGCGAGCGGGTCCTCGCCCAGGAGATGGTCCGGGAACAGCTCTTTTTCCATACTCAGCAGGAAATCCCGTACCGTACGGCTGTTATTGTTGAGCATTTTGAAGAGCCAGCCGAGAAGCCGCTATTACGTATTTACGCGACCATCTACGTTGAACGGCCATCCCAGAAGGCTATTGTGATTGGTCAAAAGGGAGCACGGCTCAAAAAAATCGGCCAGGCTGCGCGCCAGCGTATGGAGGTCTTTTTTGGCTGCCGGGTGTATTTGGAACTCTTTGTCAAAGTTTCAAAAGGATGGACGAATAGCCCTGGAATGTTGCGCGAACTGGAATTGTTGAAGTAAGCGGCAGAGCCGCTTACGAGCGCTCACGGCCCGACGAACGAGAGGGTATAACGGAGTATAATAATGGGATGGTTGGCCCGCTGGGGCATGAGTCTGACGCGTTGGACAGAGCGCTGGATACCCGACTCGTGGGTCATTGCCGTCATGTTGACGCTCGTGGTGGCCCTCCTGGCCCTTACGGTCGGAGGTGCTTCTCCGGCAACGGTATTGACCGCGTGGGGAGATGGCCTGTGGGCCCTACTCAGCCTGACCATGCAGTTTACCGTCATGATGGTCGTGGCGTATGCCTGCGCCGTATCCCCGCCGCTCAAGCGGGTATTTGTATGGCTGGCCTCGCGCCCCGACCCTGACAAGCCACGCCAGGCAATCGTCCTCATGGCGCTGTTTTCGACCGTCACCGCGTGGCTCAACTGGGCCTTGTGTCTGGTCATTTCGGCGGCATTTCTCCCTTTTATCGTGCGCGCTAACCCGCGCGTAGACTTCCGCTTGCTCGTAACCTGTGCCTATCTCGGCGTTGGAACCGTGTGGCATACCGGCCTGTCCGGCTCGGCTCCGCTCATTATTGCCACACCGGATAATTTCCTCATCCAGGCCGGAATCTTATCGGAAACCATTCCGACCACACAGACCATGTTTGCTACATTTAATTTATGGTACGCGCTGGTGGCCGGGTTGGTGGGCATTCTCGTTGCGGCCATTCTCGTCCCGCCGGCAGCGGACGCGGTGACTGCCTCGACCGAACAGGCCGATCGTTTGGAAGCGTTGAACCAACCCATACAGAAACCGGACGCGACGCGCCCGGCAGAGAAAATGGAATGGTGGCCGGGCTGGTCTCTGATTGCCAGTAGCGCCATGCTGCTCTACTTCGGACTTCAGATTCTCGAAAAAGGTTTTGGCCAGACCTGGACGATTGACAACTACAATCTCATTTTCCTGGCTTTGGGGCTTCTCCTACACTGGTATCCCAAATCCTTTTTGCACGCCTGTGAACAAGGGATTCGCAACACCTGGGGGATCGTCATCCAGTATCCCTTGTACGCGGGGATTTTCGGACTGATGTCATATACGGCTCTGGGTGAGGTGCTGACGGCCTTTTTCATTGACGCCAGTTCACCGCGCACCTTTCCATCCATTGTGTATCTGTATTCCGGGGTGCTGAACTATTTCGTGCCGTCGGGCGGGTCGAAATGGATCGTTGAAGCCTCCTATCTCATCCCGGCAGGACAGACCTTGGGGCTCTCTATCCCCACCGTCACCCTGAGCTATGCGTATGGAGATATGACGACCAATTTGTTGCAACCGTTCTGGGCGATTCCCATTCTCACCGTTGCCGGGCTGCGCTTTGGCGATATTATGGGCTACTGCCTGCTCTTGGCCGGATTTCTGGTCGTGTTTAATCTGGTGGCGTTGTTCCTGATCCCGTTGCAGCTCTGACTGCCCACCCCAAGATTGTCAAGCCGTCAACCGACCGAATCGTCAATAGGTGCGTCTCCAATGTGAGAGCAGGGCCTGCTCAAATGCTTTGGCCCGCTCAGTCCAGGCTTCTGCTTCTGGGGGCGTTTGGACTCTCTCGGCATGACGGGCCGTGTCAAATGCCACTCGTTTGGCAAAGTCCGTCAGGAGGAGGGCGAAGCCTAACTGGTGTCCTTTGCGTGTTGTCAGGATGCCGATCAAACCATCGATGTAGCTCATCGTGCCTGACTTGGCCCGTACCTTTTCTCCGAGTTCGGCCCACTCGTTCTCCCATTCCGGATGCGGCAGGAGGTCGAGCAGAGGAGGGGTCGCATTTGGCCCGCCGTGCCCGGTTTGTTCGGATGTGAGGGTCGCTCCGTTATAGAGTATTGCGGCGAGCTGGCGCGGCGAGTGGCGGGACATGCTGCTCAGGCCCGAATGGTTCATGCTCACAAATCCGGTCCAGTCTGTCTGCGGAAGACGACGCTGATACCAGTCTGTCAACAGGGCTGCTGAGTCTGCGATGGATAACGGGAGGTCTCGCAACGCGCGTGAGGTGACGAGGCCGGTGAGTTCTGCAGACAGATTATTACTGTGGAACAGCATCCCACTCAGAATTTCCGGCAAGGGCTTGCTGTCATGAGTATAGAGAAGGCGTGCGTTGGTTGGGGCCGAAGCAGCTTGGGGCGGGGGCAGGGTAATCCCTCGTTGCAGACAGTAGGTGCGGAACAAAGAGGCCGCGACCTTCCCTGGGGCGCGCCTGATCGGCAGTTCTTTGAAACCTCGTGCCGGAAGCTGACGCGAAAGCAGCCAGTGGTCCCTGCTCCCTCCGTCAAGGAGAAAAGGGGCATCAGATTGCACGCCTATGGGAATCAGCCCAGTGCTGACGCCGGCAACCGGAAGAAAAATACCGTCCGCCGGCGACCGCAACCAAGTCTGAAAATTTTTGGCTTCGGGTTTGCCCTTCCAGCGCAGCTGAACACGGTTGTAGTTGAGTGAGAGGGCGCTCACACCAGGGTTATACGCGGCCGCAATCGGTTGCTTGGGATTAATCTCCTGCGTTGTTGTGAGAAAGCTCTCATCAAAAGCAAACCGTCCGCTCACTTGGGTAATACCGGCGGTCTTCAGGGCGTCAACAAAGCCTTGGAGGTCATTCGTTGATAGCGTTGGATCTCCACCCCCGACCAGATACAGGTCTCCCTGCAGGGTGGACTTGTGGACTTTCCCGCTTACGAGCAGGCGGGTCTGAAATCGATAGTCTTCCCCTAAAATTTCTAGAGCCGCGAGGGCGGTAATGAGTTTCGTGGTCGAAGCCGGGATACGGGGGGTGTCAGCATCGTAAGTGTCAACAACCTGCCCATCCGTCAGACGAAACAGGTGGTAGCCAACATCCTGGGGGTCCAGCCGATGTTGTTGGAGCAAGCGTGTGAGTGCTTTCGGAGCAGGCTGAGCCCGGACACCCGACGGGAGTGCAAAGCCCACAGCCCATAGGGCGATGCCCGCCAGGATAAAGGCGAGTCCGAGTAAAGTGTGGTACCGGTACGGGGGCGAATCTGCGGGTACCGCGGCTCGGCGCGTCAGAGTGGCGCGCATCTCTCTGGGGTTTCTCTGTGCGAACAAGGTTCTGTGCTAACGCAGTTCTGTACTAACGCAACAACGCCCGCGCAATCACCATACGGTGGACCTCGGACGGCCCTTCTCCAATACGCCGGACTCGGGCCTCACGATACCAGCGTTCCAGCGGAAACTCTTTTGACACGCCATAGCCGCCATGAATCTGTACGGCATTATCGATCACCCGGCCCAGGACCTCGCTCGAATACAGTTTGGCTATTGAGGCTTCAACACGGGCATCTTCTCCGCGGTCAGCCTTCCAGGCGCCGTCCCAGATGAGCAAGCGCGTTGCGCGCAATTCAACCTCCGCATCGGCCAGCATCCACTGAATCGCCTGACGTTGGCTCAAGAGTTCGCCAAACGTTTCCCGTTGCTTGGCGTGTTCGATCGCCATCCGATGGGCAGCCACGGCAACCCCGAGGTTTGCGGCTGAGTAGGGAAAGCGCGCTTTGGTCAGCAGGTCAAAGCACAGGTAGAGTCCCTGACCTTCTTCACCGATCATATTTTCGGCAGGCACACGGCAATCTTCAAATGAGACCTCGTTGGGCAGCGAGACGGTCCGAATGGTCCTGAACGGACGGGCGGTAAAGCCAGGGGTCCCTTTGTCAATAATAAAGCAGCTAATGCCTTTGCGACCTTTTTCCGGATCGGTCCGGACAAAGACTACGCCCCATTCGGCTTCATGCGCGTGCGAGATAAAAATCTTTGAGCCGTTAATCACCCATGAATCCCCATCGCGCACGGCCCGGGTTTGAATGGCCCCAGCCGGATCTGAACCGCCGCTTGGCTCAGTAATCGCAAAGAAGGTATACAGGCCGTTTTTCAGCGTGGGCACGGCATATTTTTGAATCTGTTCCGGGCTGCCGGCATAAATAGGGTTCGGAGGATAGCGCCCGAACGTTCCACAGCCGGGATTGTATAGGCCCATGCGGTGCTGGGACATCTCTTCCAAGGCGAGGGACATGCTAAAGGTGTTCAGGCCCCCGCCTCCGTACTCCTTGGGGGCGCCGGGACACCACAAGCCCGTGGCCTTGGTTTTGGCTGACAGTCGCGCATAGACATCGTCGGGCAGGTCGGCTGCATCGGGATCAACGGCGTGTTCAGCCGGGATAACTTCCTCACGGATAAAACGACGAATTTGGTATTGCAGCAAGGTGAGTTCTTCGGGCAGCGTATAGCCTTGGAAATCATTCATGAGACATGCTCGCGATCGGGGAGGGGAGGATCAACCCGCCCGTCTGAATTTGGGTAAGGTCACCTCTGGTGTGACATCGTCAAACACAACCTCAACCGGCAGGTCAAGCTGTAAATCCGCGTCTTCCACGTCGATCAGCCAACTGAGCATCCGGACTCCCTCTTCCAGTTCTACCACCACCGGACTGTAGGGCACGAGATCGGCAAATTGGGGTAACATGGGCTGCATGGCTGTCGTCCAGGAAAAGAGTGTGCCTTTGCCCGAGGATTTAGCCCACTCCCACGCAAACGAGCCGCACTTGGCGCACATATCACGCGGCACATGCCGCCAGGTACCGCAATCCGTGCAACGCTGAAAGCGGAGCTCGTGCTGTTTGCAATACGCATAAAACTCGGCTGCGAAGCCCCGCATTTTCGGTACCGGACGCCGATATTCCTGTGTTTCCGCCATGATAGCCTTTCTCCTGTTAGCGGCGCATAATTGCCAGGCTGCCGTCACCAAAATCTCCCCAGCCCGTGACCAGGCCGAGTTGGGCGTCTTTGACTTGACGCTCACCGGCTTCATGACGGAGTTGATGGGTGGCTTCTACAACGTGGTTCATGCCCCACACATGCGCCTCGGAATGCAGGCCACCATGGGTATTCAAGGGCAGTTCACCGTCAAGCGCAAACCGATTTCCCCGCGCGTACTCCCCAACCTCACCCCGTTCGCACAGCCCGAGTGCTTCCATCTGGAGCAGTACGACATAGGTAAAGCAGTCGTATATTTCGGCAAAGTCGAGATCTTTGAGATCGACCTCAGCCATTTGCAGCGCATTCGGCGTGGCAAAGCTGAGCCCGATCGTAAACGGATCGGGCCGGGCTGGAATGTCATCCGCAGGGTAGGGATGACCCTCGGCAATACCCGAGATATACACCGGGTCGTGTTTGAGGTCGCGAGCCCGTTCCGGCGAGGTCACGACCACTGCGGCAGCCCCATCCGTTTCCAAACAACAGTCAAACAACCGGAAGGGTTTGGAGACCCAGCGGGCGTTCAAATAGTCCTCCATGCTGAGCGGGCGGCCCTGCATATAGGCTTTATCGTTCAGTTGGGCATGTTTGCGTGAGGTGACCGCCACGGTGCCCATAGCCTCGTCCGGGGTGCCATACAGTTCTTTATGGCGGGTGGCGAGCCAAGCGTACCACTGTACCGGAACGTTGGCTCCATAGGGAAGATAGTATTCACCAATCGTGTTGGCCAGGGCGCCGGGTGCGCCACTGCCCCCACCGCCGTTGCCTTTACTCTTATTTCCCATATCGCGAACGCGCATCGTGGAGTAGCCATTCCAGCCCAGCGGCACGAGGACATTTTTCGCTACCCCGCAGGCAACCGCCATGGCCGCGCTCTGGAGCGAAGTGACCGGACTGGCCCCGCCCATGTGTACCGTGACCGCATAGCGCAGATCCTCGACTCCAAGGTTGGCGGCAAAGTGTTCGGAGGTTGACGGCAGCGGAGGAGGGATAATGCCGTCGATATCATGCGGACTCAGGCCCGCATCGCTCAGGGCGTGCATTGAGGCTTCGAGCATCAGCGCGAGATCGGTCTTCCCCGACCCCCGGGTATAAGCGGTCTCGCCCACGCCGACGATACAGGCTTGGTCTTTCAGCGGGTACATAAGTCCTCCTTTGCTTTCCGTATGCGCGCTGAATCGTATACTGGGAAAGATCGGGTTGTAAAGGTGAAACGGCAGAACGTCTGACTCAGACTGGTTTTGACTCGTTTCGGGTTGCTTGGTAGCATAGCGAATGACTCACTAAAAGTTTTGTCTTACAGGTGGAAAATATAGCTTGTCGAATATGAAAATCCGAACACTCTTTGATGCTCACCCACAGACGTTTTCGTTTGAATTTTTCCCCCCGAAGACAGCAGAAGATGGCGAGGCGCTTTTTGATCGAGCCCGCGAACTCCAGCAACTGGGGGCCAGTTTTTGCTCTGTGACCTACGGCGCTGGTGGTTCGACACGAAAGAATACTATCGATCTGGTGTGTCGCTTCCAAGCCGACCTGGGGCTCATCGGCATGGCCCACCTCACCTGTGTGGGGCACAGCCAAACGGAACTCAGCGACATTCTGGTTGAGCTGCAAGACCGTGGTGTCGAGAACCTTATGTGTCTGCGCGGTGACCCGCCCCGTGGCGAAACCGCGTTTACCCCGGTCCCGGACGGTTTTGCTCATGCCGCTGAGTTAGTTGCGCTAGCCCGACGCAGTGGGGACTTTTGTATTGGAGTAGCAGGCTATCCCGAAGCGCACCCGGAAAGTGTGAATGCACTTCAGGATTTGCAGCATCTCAAGGCAAAGGTGGACTGTGGGGTTGACTTTGTGACTACCCAGTTGTTTTTCGACGCCCAGGACTACTTTGATTTTGTGGCGCGAGCGAGACAGATGGAGATTCGGCAGCGTATTATTCCTGGCATCATGCCCATTCTGAACTACCGCCAGATTGTCCGCTTCACCCGGATGTGCGGGGCATCCATTCCGCTCGCGCTGCAAGAGCGCCTGGAGCCGGTCGCTGAGGATACCGACGCGGTGTTTGAAATTGGGGTTGACTGGGCGTGGCAGCAATGTGAAGCCCTGCTCGCCGGTGGCGCACCCGGTATCCACTTCTACACCCTGAATCGCTCCCGAGCGACCCAGCTGATTTTTGAGCGACTCCGCCAAAGTAGTGTGAGTGTCCTTCTGCCGCCAGGGGCCTAGCTCGCCCAATATGGCATACTATGCCCCGACAACTGATGCTTTCCTCGTTGACGTTACGCTTCTGGGTGCGGTATGGTCTGGCCTGATACGAGGCTTTTGAAATGACCACACGCCGAGCAATGCTGCTATTGACCTATACCCTTGGGGAACATGTTAATCATGAGGAGTACGAGCAGTGGCTGCGTGAAGTGGATAATCCGTTTTTCAATAGCGTGCCGGGTGTTAAGCGCTATGCGAACTGGAAAGTGCTGGATGAAAAACTGGGGGCGGTGCAGTTTACGCACTATGACCTGCTTGAGATCGACGATCTGGAAGCCTGGGAGAAAGTCTGGGGGAATGAGGAACTCCAGAAATTTGCCCAGGGCTGGACGCAGCGCTGGTCCGTACACGGTCCTGATGAAAAATACGCCGGTCTGAATTTTCAGGTCATGCTGTGCGAGGAGATCGCCGCGCCCGATTAAACGACCGCGCTGGGAACTGAGCACAACACTGTGGCGCAACCAACCCAATCGCACGAAGTGGAGACCTTTCTGGCCGGCCTGTCTCAGTACGATGTCGGGCCGTTGTGGCAGGTGCTCGGCAAACAACTCACGCCCACGCCGGAAACGCCGGTCAAACCACATCTGTGGCGCTGGAAAGACCTGCGTCCCCAACTCTTGCGGTCGGGGGAACTCGTCTCCGCGGCTGAAGCCGAACGGCGGGTGCTCATGCTGCTCAACCCAGGGCTTGAAGGCCGAGTTGCCACCACCCATACGCTGTATGCCGGGATTCAGTTGATCCTGCCTGGTGAAGTCGCCCGAACCCATCGGCACACGCCCAACGCGCTCCGTTTCATTATGGAAGGACAGGGGGCCTATACGGTCGTCGATGGTGAAAAAATGCCCATGCAGCCGGGAGATTTTGTCCTAACGCCAAATTGGACGTGGCATGAGCATGGCAGCGAAGGCACCGAGCCTGTCGTATGGCTCGACGGGTTGGACCTGCCCTTGGCCGGCATGCTGGCCGGAACGTTTTTTGAACCCGGTCAGACCGAGTCGCAGGACTTGACCAAGCCGGAGGATAACTCAACGCGCGGCTACAAACGCGGCGGACTCCTGCCAACCTGGCAACGTGCGGCTGGCGGGCAATCACCCTTACTCAAGTATGCGTGGAGCGAGGCGCGTCCCGCCCTGATGGACCTTGGCCGGGACGCGGACAGTCCGTTTGACGGCACCATGCTGGAATATGTGAATCCGGTGACAGGTGGCCCGTCGCTCGCGACCATGGCCAGCTTTCTACAGCGCCTCCGACCTGGACAGAAAACGCAGGCGCGCCGGCAAAGCGTGAGCAAGGTCTATCTCGCGGTTGAGGGGGCCGGACAGACGGTCGTCAATGGCAGGACCCTTGAATGGCAGCCGGGTGACGTGTTTGCCGTCCCAACCTGGGCGAATCACGCGCATGAGAATCCATCGGCGTCCCAAGACGCGATTCTTTTTTCTTTTTCGGACGCCCCGGTCATGAAGGCCCTCGGCTGGTATAGAGAACAGGAACTATAGATGCTGCAAACCATGCTGGTCGGGAGCTTGCCCCGTCCCACCTGGCTCGTTCCGCCGAACGCCATGTATGTCTCGTGGAAACTGAAGGACGCCGCGCTGCGTGAAGGCCAGGACGATGCCGTTCTGCTCGCGCTGGCGGACCAAGAAGATGCGGGCCTCAATATCGTGACCGACGGCGAACAGCGCCGCCGGCACTATATCTGGGGATTTGTTGAGGGGCTGACGGGCTTGGACTTCAGCCGTTTGGTTGAGATTGAAACGCGAGGGAACCGCTATGGCATCAAAGTCCGGGCCGCCCGGGTGGTAGAACAGTTGCGTCGTCCGCGGTCGGTGTTGGTTGAGGCGCTCCGTTTTCTGAAGCAGCACACGACAAAACCGGTCAAGGTCACCTTGCCCGGTCCGATGACCATCGCGGATACGGTTGCGGATGAGTACTATGGGGACCGCCGAAGGCTGGCGGCCGAACTGGCGCGGCTGGTGAATGAAGAGGCGTGTGAACTGGCAGAGAACGGATGTGATATCGTGCAATTCGACGAGCCGTGTTTCAATATTTATCTCGACGCGGTGGAAGAGTGGGGCGTTCGGACGCTTGAACAGTGCACTCAAGGGGTCCAAGCCAAAACCGCGGTCCATATCTGCTATGGATACGGTATCCCGGCCGTCGTTGAGTGGAAAAGCAAGAATACGGACTGGAGCCATTATGCACGCACGCTGCCGCTGTTACGGACCAGCATGATTGATATGATCTCGGTCGAGTGTGCTGCCTCTGGTGTTGATCCGGCAGTGTTAGCTGAGGCCAAGGGGAAAGATTTGATGGTTGGGGTCATCGACGTTGGCACCGAAGAGGTGGAAACGCGGGAAACGGTCGCGGAGCGTATTCGCATGGCGTTGCAGTATGTGGCACCTGAGCATCTCTACCCCTGCACGGACTGCGGCATGATTCCGCGCTCGCGCACCGCGGCGCAGGGAAAGATGCAGGCCCTTGCCGATGGCGCCTGGCTGGTCCGGGCCGAACTGCAACAGGAACGTTCTGGCTAGGCGGAGCACCATGGGCGCACTGTATGAGTTCTTTTCAGACAGTCCGATTCTTGTTGGCGCGGCTCTGGGCGTGATCATCGCCGTTCTCGTGATTGCCGTTTCAGAAGGAAAGAAAAACGCCTAGCGGTATGGCTCATATTCCAAAAGAAGAATTTGTCGCCCGTGTGGCAAAAGGGCTGGATATGCCGCCCGCGCTGCTCGACGCAATGACAGACCCCTGTACCTGCGGCTCGGCAAAATGTGAGGGCTGGAAGGTCACGCGCATGCCCGGACTCGACGAAATCAAGCAGTACGGCCTGGAGCAACGCTTTGCCATGTCCGGCTGGCGGACGTCGTTGAGCGCTATCATTGAGGACTGAGTGATTCCCTGCTAAAGGCTCCGACGCTGTATGAGCGAACAAGACGACTCTCAAGCTGACGTCGACAAACTGACAGCCGCTCCCCCCGACGAGGCAGGCCGGAACGTTCCTGACCTCAAGGATCCCTATGAACGCTTTATCTGGGAGAACCGACAGAAGTTCGGCGCGTTGAGCTGGAGCGGACTGTTGCGCTATGGCCGCGGCATCGTTCTCATGGACGCGCGGAACTGGCCGAGTAAAGATGACCAAGACATAAACGAGGAGACCGCATCCAGAGAAGCCCAACTCGGCTACCTGCCTGAAGGTCGGGTTGCCGCGCTGTCACAAACCCCACAGAAAAAAGACGCGATACGCTTGTTGCAGAGGTATAATCCGCGTGAAGAGATCATTGTGAATGTCTTGCGAGCGGACGGAGGCGGGAGTTTCTTTCAGGTGGCGCTCACCGACTGTCCGCCGCCCGAGGCATACCGAAAGCTCATGGGCAGGGAAAACTTTCAACCCAAATGGAAGGAACAGGATACATAAATTCGTGAAGCAGGCGGTATGGTATAAAAAGGAGTTCCTGCATGTATAGACTATCCGTATTAACTGTTTTTTTAGTGCTATTCGCAAGCGTATCAAACGCTGAAATTTGCCAAAACTTTGGCCCACAAACACCGCGGGATTTAACTCAAAGAGACGGTGAAAACCCAGTCAAATTTAACCTTTCTCCCAACCATAAGCAGTTAAATTTGTGTAACATCCACTTTCATAAACATGCTGAACACAAAGCATCCGGTTTTTCACTCCCAGCGGAGAGCAATGGCGCCGGGGGGTGGAAATGTAACGAAACCCAATCCTTAACCTCTTCACAGCTGGAAGCTCCCGCATCTAATCAACTCTGTAAAAACGTTGTACCTGGGGATACCATAGAAGTTCACTGGGTGTACTCAAGCTGTGATGTTAAACCAGGAAAAGGCCTGCAGGCATGTTCTTCAGAATCATGTGCAAATCCACAGCTAAGAGTTGAGACCAAGGTGTTTTTATTAGTCAATGACAACGAAGCACCAAGTTTTGCTCGCCATACAGTGACGACTTCTAAAGATGGATTTCAGCAAGTTACACAGCTCCCCGACCGTAGTGACGCTCTGGAGTTTTTAGGTTCCACCACTGGGCCAAAGTATACTGAACAAACGTGTTCTCCTCTCCAGGTTACCTGGAATGTGAGTCAAAGCTGTCAGTTATTAGATATTAACTCTTTACACGAATGGTGTAAGGAAAATCCATTTGAAGAGGACCATGCCCACGGCATAAGAACAATAGTCACAACCCCTGAACTGTTATCTCCAATAGAATAATAGGGGGCGCATTCGACTCGGGCCGCCGTTGGCATTGAGAAATATTATTACAGCGAGCGGATTGCGTTTCAGTCGAAGTGAGGAAAACGGCTGAACGTGGAGGCGGGGCAGCCTGTCTGACCACCCCGTTGGTGTCTAATCAAGACCGAGTTTTTCTTTGCCTTCGGGTGAAATCATGGCCGGTGTCCAGGGTGGGTCCCACACCACCTCGACGTTGGCATCTTCAACCCCAGGGATACCTTCAATCCGCATCTGGGCGTCCATCGCAATAGCCGGTCCCATGCCGCAGCCCTGAGCGGTCAGGGTCATTTTGACATCAACGTCGGTCCCCCCTTCCGGCCGGTCTTTCACGCTGAGGTCGTACACCAGACCGAGATCAACGATATTCACCGGGATTTCCGGGTCGTAGACATTCTTGAGTTGCGTCCAGACTTGATCCTCAGTGACCAGGCCGCCCGCACCCGGAGCGACTTCTGGAGCAGGCCCCTTACTTTCTTTTCCAATAGCGTCCGCATCCTGATCGGAGACGCGGTAGAGACCGCCCAGCGTTGGAAGCTGGAGGGTATAAGTATCGCCCAAGGATTGGGTGATGACGCCGGGCGTGCCTTTGGGGATAGTCACCTTGATGCCTTGTGGGATCTGGATGGCATCACAGTGCCGGCTGAATTCAATTTCTTCGTAGCTCATGGTTTGACTCCTTCACCAGATACTGCATCTTCTTTCTGCCTCCCAAGCTAGACTGCTAAGGTCTATATTGTCAATTGGTCTTTGAGACTTCTCTTTAACGCTTGTCGATCCATTCTTTGATTTGCTGGCGGACGTCTTCCGGCCGGTCTTCAAGGATGTAGTGGCCGCTGCGGGTGACGACTTGTAAATCCGCACCTGGGATTGCCACATCCAGTTCACGGGCAACATCCATGGAGGTAAATTGATCTTGACCGCCGTAGAGGAGCAAGGTTGGCATGCTGAGGGCACTCAGATTGGGAAAGATATCCTCTTCAACCACGCGCGTGAGATTAAACTCGCGGAGAAATTTGTGCAGAGCCGCACGGGCGCCGGGATCCTCTTCGAAGGGTTCAAGATACTGCTTGACCATAGCGTCGCTCATGACTTGCTTGTCAAATACGCCCTCCTGAAGGATGCGTTTGAGAAACCAGTCTCCGCTCAGCAGGCTGCCAATCAGGGGAATCCCGAGCAGGCGCATGTTGAGCGGCAGACTTTCCTGCGCCGAGATTGGGGCGCTCATCAGAATCAGTTTATGAACGTTGGTCGGGCTCTGGATGGCATAGGCCGCGGCGATGACCGCCCCGAAGTCGTGACCTGCAAGAATAACATTTTCTAAATGGAAATTCTCAATATAGGCAGTGAGCTGCCTCAGATAGGTGTCCAGGTCATAGGTTTTATCCTGCGGCTTTTCAGACAGGCCAAAGCCCATCAAGTCCAGCTCATAGACCGTATTGCCATAGGTCAGCCCTGGGGTGACATGCCGCCAGATACGGTAATCTTCAAGCAGGCCGTGGATAAAAATAAGCGGACGGCCCAGGCCGGTTTGCCGGTAATGCAGCGCAACACCCTCAATTTCCACATAGGTATGCTTTGGATTCCTGGCTTGAATTTCCTCTCCGGTCAGGCTTGGCGCCGAACCTCCGCAGCCGGTCAAGATGAGGGCGACCGCCAGGAGTAGGCCTCTGCCTGTATGTGATCGTTGCTGGTTTCGAAGTTCATCCATAACCTGCGTACTCCTTATCGTGTCAGCCTGAGAAGACTGCGGTGTTCCATTTGACACAGGACGGGCGGACGCGCACAATGCGCCTGCATCATTCATCCGGTACCTTATTTGCTGGATCATGAAATTCTGGCCGGCTACTCTAGCCGTGCTGAGGAATTCCGACAAGGGGATACCGGAGAAAACGCATACATCGAGGCATAAGTAAGGAGGCGGTTCATGGCAGCAGAAGCAGCATTGTTTGACATCATGTTTTCGACCCGGAGTATGCGTCGGCTGAAAACCGACCCGGTCTCGGACGATATTATTTATCAGATCCTCGACGCGGGTATTCGGGCTGCCAGTGGGGGCAATACCCAGCACTGGCGCTTTCTCGTCGTGAAAGATGCGGAAGTCAAACGGAAAGTCCAAGAAATCTATCAAAAAGGTTGGGAACAAGCGCGGACCATTTATGATGGCCGGCCAGGACCGAGCCATATGGAAGAAGGAAAATTCAGAAAATTACTGGACGCTGCCAGCTATTTGGCCGACAATCTGGCTGAAGTGCCGGTCCTTATCTTTGCCTGTCTCAAAGAACGACCTATGCCGCCGGGTGAGGCTGGTGCGCAATTAGCGGCGAAGCTGGCCCGTCTGTCAGGGTCGAGCATCTATCCTGCCGTACAGAATATGTTGCTGGCCTGTCGTGCCCTGGGGCTCGGTGCCACGCTCACCACGGTCTGTTCGCTGCACGAGGAAGAACTGAAGCCGGTCCTCAATCTGCCGGATAATATCTCGACCTATGCCCTCCTTCCGGTCGGCTACCCCATGGGGAAATTCGGTCCCGTGCGCCGGATGGCGGTTGAAGAAATCACCTGCGTGGATCGGTGGGGGACGCCGTTGAAACGACCGGCATAAAACGCCAGGTCGAGGGGAGGTGCCCATCCCATGTCTGTGGGTATCCTGCTACCCAAAAAGCTCACCATAGACGTCGGGATGAAAGCCAACGACAAGTATTTTCCCTGCGCGTATGGCCGGGGCGCGTAGATTGCCTGACGGGCCGATGACGGCCGAAAGCAGGGCGTCAGGTGGTTGCTGTTTTTTTGTCAGGGAAAAACGAAGAATCTTTTTGCCCTTTACGGCAACAACTTCGCTGAGCGGTTGTAGCAATTCCCGTGTCCGAACGCGATCAAATTGCTCTTTGCGTGCATTCACAACGCTGGCGGCGGTCACCTCTTTCTGTGCAAGAAACTCTTGCGCTTTTTTACAGGTCACTCAACTCGGGCGATGATACTGCCAGTCCAGGCGCGTTTTTCCTTTGGGCATCTCGTTTCCTCTTTCTTTCTGTTAGCGTGCCATTTTTTTCTGGCGAGATTTCGTAATAATCCACTCATACCCGTCAATCAGGGCGAGCCAGGCGGATTCGAGCAGGTCGCGTGACTGACGCATGGTGCTCCACTGCCGTCTGCCATCGCTGAACTTCATGATGGAAACAACCTCTGCTGCCGTCCCGGCACCGCCTCGGTGGGTATATAATTCAACCAGGCCCACGCCCTCAAGAAAGGGGAAGTGTTTCGTTAGGACCTGACGCAGGGCCTGGTCCAGCGCATGGACACCTCCCACCCCTTGTGCTGCGCCAAAATCGTGTTGTTTCTCCACTTCAACCAGGACAACCGCATCGATGGCGCTTTGCCCGTTCCACACTTCATCAATCACACGCCAGCGGATAATACGAAACGGAGGGGGATAGTCAGGGTCTTGCCGCCACCGCTCGACTTCTTGCGAGGCTTGTGGCGCGGTCGTCTCGGGGAAAAATTCTTCGCTCTGTTCCGGTTGCTGTGCCATACGTGCTCCAATGTCGGTCATATTGAGTCAGGTCGACTGTTTCATGAATAGGAAGGGAATCGGCTAGGTGTCTCCGAGCGTCTCCCATTGGATGTCCCAGAAGTCGGGGAGCGGGGCGGACAGTTCAAAATGGCCGCCAAAACACTGAAAACTGGGCTGGTGGGTGAGGCGTTCTTTCAGGTAGTGCAGATGGTCTTCAAGGGCCTCATTGCGGGGAGTGCCAATATCCATCCGTTTTTGCTGTCCACATTTTCTACAACTCACATCAACGTACATGCCCCACCTCTGGATTTGTGTGGTCAGACCAGATAAACAACTGCCTAACACGAGGGTGAAGGAGGCTGCAAGCGCATGCCGTCAGTAACGTTTATTAAGCAGGAATTGACAATTGAGGTTGCCAAAGGATCGAACCTGCGTGAGGTCGCCTTGGAAAACAAGATAGACCTCTATCCGCTCTTCGGCCCTGATCCATTTACCGGAATGCCGTTTCCTGCAAAATTGCTCAATTGTCGGGGCAAAGGGTTTTGTGGGACGTGTCGGGTGAAAGTGAACGATCATAGAGCGCTCTCACCGCTGAGTGTCAAGGAAGAGAAGCACGTTGCCTGGGAAGGGAAGGCGTACCGTTTGGCCTGCCAGACCCAAGTCCTGGATGACGTTGAGGTGGAAACGAATCCGCGCAAGGTATCCGGCTGGATGGACCATGCGACCTATCAGAAAATGAAAGAGATCGCCTAATTTGAAAATGCGCGAACACCCCTATATATTGTGCCTCACGCTTCGACTTGCGAAAGGGGTAGGGGTTTGATAGAGAGAGGCATGGTAGCAACGACTGTCTGACACGACAAGAAACGGAGCCCGTCTTATCCGTGGATGAGATGGGCTTTTTTGCAACTATGAGCCGAGGAATATGCTTATGCTGCCCGTAGAAATCCCCGAAGGTCTCACCTTTGACGACATTCTCCTCTTGCCTGGTGAATCTGACTTTTTGCCGAAAGATGCGGATGTCTCGACCCGTGTGACGCGGACGATTCGCCTGAATACGCCCTTGGTGAGCGCGGCTATGGATACGGTGACTGAGGCGCGGACGGCCATTGCCATGGCACAAGCGGGCGGCCTCGGAGTGATCCATCGCAATCTCGGTATTCCAGCCCAGGCCGCAGAGATCGCCAAGGTCAAAAAGCATGAAAGCGGCGTCATTATTAACCCCATTACCGTGACTCCCGACACCACTATCGCCCAGGCACGAGAGATCATGGACCGCTCCCATATATCCGGGTTGCCCGTCATCAAGGATGACAAGCTGGTTGGTATTTTAACCAACCGTGATCTCCGTTTTGAAAAACGGCTAGACCGACTGGTCTCGGAAGTGATGACCAAAGACAATCTCGTGACCGCCTGGCCGGGGATCAGCCGTGAAGAAGCGAAAGAAATTCTGCATACGCATCGGATTGAAAAATTGCTGGTTGTTGATGAGGCCATGCATCTCAAGGGCCTCATCACTGTGAAAGATATTGAGAAAACGAGCCAGCACCCACACGCCTGCAAGGATGAGTACGGCCGTCTTCGAGTCGCGGCCGCCATTGGCACAGGGGATGATCGGGAAGCCCGGACGGAAGCCGTGGTTGAAGCGGGTGCCGATGTGGTCGTCCTTGATACGGCTCACGGGCACACGACCAGCGTTATTAAGACGGTCAGAGCTCTGAAACAGAATTTCAGCGGGGTGGAGGTTGTAGCTGGCAATGTCGCCACTGCCGAGGGCGCGCAAGCGCTGATCGAGGCCGGTGCGGATGCGATTAAAGTCGGTATCGGGCCCGCGTCCATCTGTACTACGCGGATGGTCTCGGGTGTTGGGGTGCCGCAGCTGACGGCAGTGGTCGACACGGTTCGAGTTGCTGAACGGGCCGGAGTCCCGGTGATTTCTGACGGCGGGATTCGATTTTCCGGCGATATTGTGAAGGCGTTGGCCGCCGGTGCGCAGGCGGTGATGATCGGCAGTCTCTTCGCTGGCACAGAAGAAAGCCCAGGGGAAACCATTCTGTATCAAGGCCGTTCATATAAACAATACCGAGGCATGGGCTCGCTTGAGGCCATGCGCGAGCGGGAAGGAAGCCGGAACCGGTATTTTCAAGACACGGAGGAGAGCGCGGGTAAGCTGGTGCCCGAGGGGATTGAGGGGCGAGTGCCGTACAAGGGGCCATTATCGGTTGTCATCGATCAGTTGGTTGGTGGCCTGAAAGCCGGCATGGGCTATACCGGCTGCCACAACCTGGAGGAGCTCAGAACCAAGGTCCGTTTTGTCCGGGTCTCTCCGGCCGGGTTGCGAGAAAACCACGTCCACGACGTGATTATTACCAAGGAAGCGCCTAATTATCGGCTGGAGTAGGGAAGATGGGCACTTCGGCCCAAAGCCGCTGTGCGCTGAGGGCCGGCCCTGGTGGTGGAAGGTATGATTCTGGTTCTTGATTTCGGCAGTCAGTATACGCAGTTGATTGCCCGGCGCGTTCGTGAAGCGCAGGTCTACTGCGAAATTCACCCCTACAATATCTCCGTGGATCGTATTCAGGCCCTAAATCCCGAAGGCATTATTCTGTCGGGCGGGCCTGCCAGTGTGTACGACGAAGACGCTCCGGCGCTCGCCGCCTCAATCCTTGGTCTGCCGGTTCCTTTTTTGGGGATTTGCTATGGCATGGGAGTGCTGCACCAACTGGCCGGGGGGCAGGTCGCTCAGGCGGAACGGCGCGAGTTTGGTCCGGCCCAACTGATGGTCGATGATACGACCGACCTGTTCGCCGGTTTTTCGTCTACGGCATCGACTCAGGTCTGGATGAGCCATGGCGACAAAATGGAATCCCTGCCAGCCGGCTGGACGGTCCTGGCCCATTCGGACAACTCACCCATAGCCGCCTGCCGCGATGGTTCGGGTCGATATTTCGGTGTCCAGTTCCACCCCGAAGTTATCCATACCGAGAGGGGGAAAGATGTCCTCCACAATTTTCTCTTCCGGATTTGTGGCTGTGCCGCAGACTGGACGATGGAAGGCTTTATCGAACGCGAAATCCAACGCATTCGTGACCAAGTTGGAGACAAGCGGGTCGTGTGTGGTCTGAGCGGCGGTGTGGATTCAGCCGTGGTCGCCCTCTTGATACATCGGGCGATTGGCGACCGTCTGACCTGTATTTTTGTTGACAACGGCCTCTTGCGTCAGGGTGAGGCGGACAGTGTCGTGCGCGTGTTCTCCCAACAGGGGCTGGATATTCGGCCAGTCAACGCGGCTAAACGTTTTCTTGAGCGCCTTGCTGGGGTCGACGACCCGGAACGTAAGCGGCGCATTATCGGCCACGTCTTTATTGAGGTCTTCGAAGAAGAAGCGGCTTCGCTGCCGGATGTGGAATTCCTGGCCCAAGGCACCCTGTATCCTGACGTGATTGAGTCCGTTTCCTTTAAAGGTCCGGCGGCCACCATCAAGAGCCATCATAATGTCGGTGGCCTGCCGGAACGGATGCGGCTCCGCTTGGTGGAACCGTTGCGAGAATTATTCAAAGACGAGGTGCGCGGGCTGGGCCGGCTGCTTGGTCTTTCCGAGGAAATCGTCGGTCGCCAGCCTTTCCCTGGGCCGGGTTTGGCGATTCGTATATTGGGTCCGGTGCGGGCGGAGTTCCTGGACCTGCTGCGCGCCTCAGACGCCATTGTCGACGAGGAAATTCGAGCGGCGGGCTATTATGACCGGGTCTGGCAGGCCTTCGCCGTGTTATTACCGGTCAAGACGGTTGGCGTCATGGGTGATGCGCGGACGTATGAGTATGTGGTGGCCATCCGGGCCGTTGAGAGTGTAGATGGTATGACGGCAGACTGGGCGCGTCTGCCTGGTGAGTTGCTGGGGACGATATCCAATCGCATTATTAACGAAGTCCGTGGCATCAACCGGGTCGTCTACGACATTTCTTCCAAACCACCGGCAACCATTGAATGGGAATGAGGGGAGGGGCGCAGTGAAGGAGTTTGTACATCTCCATTTGCACACGCAGTACAGCTTGCTTGATGGGGCCAATAAGGTCTCAAATCTCATGCCGCGGGTGGCAGAGCACGGGATGTCGGCGGTAGCCATGACCGATCATGGCAATATGTTTGGCGCGATCGATTTCTACCGGACTGCGGCCAGCCACGGCATCAAACCCATCATCGGCTGCGAAATGTATGTCGCGCCCCAGAGCCGCTTTGACAAACAGCCGGCCGGCGCACACGACCTGGAACACGGTGGGAATTTCCATCTGATTCTGCTGGCCATGAACCAGGAGGGCTACCGCAACCTGTGCCGCCTCGTCACCGCCGGCTTTACCGAAGGCTTCTACCGCAAACCGCGCGTCGACCGCGAACTGCTACGCGAACTCAATGGTGGCCTGATTGCTCTGTCCGGCTGCCTCAGCGGCGAACTGGCCCGCGCCATGCTGCGCGACGACGGCAAACGCGCCCGGGCCGCAGCCGACGAATACGCCGCGATTTTTGATGAGCGTTTTTATGTCGAGATTCAGGCCAATCACCTGCCGCAACAGGAAAAGGTCAACCCGGCCCTGATCGAACTGGCCCGCCAGAAGTCGCTCCCCCTGATTGCCACCAATGACTGTCATTACCTGAAGGCCGGGGATGCCGAAGCCCACGAAGTCCTGCTGTGTGTTCAGAGTGCCAAGGTCATGTCCGACGAGAATCGCTGGCGGTTCGGGACCGACCAGCTCTACGTCAAAACCCCGGAGGAAATGGTCGCAGAGTTTTCCCACTGTCCCGACGCGATTGCCAATACGGTCGAAGTCGCAGACCGGTGCAACCTCGACTTGTCCTTTGGCAACTTCTATTTCCCGAACTATGATGTGCAGTCCGATGGGACGCTGGAAGACTGTTTGGAACAGACGGCCCGTGAAGGTCTGGAAGAACGCCTCAAGCCCCTCCGCGCCGCGGAAGGCTGGAATATCGATGAAGAAGAGGCGTATCGGGACCGCTTGGACTATGAACTCAAGGTCATCGGGGAAATGGGTTTCCCGGGATACTTCCTGATTGTGGCCGACTTCATTGGCTATGCCCGTTCGCAAGGGATTCCGGTTGGTCCGGGTCGCGGGTCGGCGGCCGGCAGTCTCGTCGCCTATGCGCTCAAGATTACGGACATCGACCCCATCCGCTACCAGTTGCTGTTTGAGCGGTTTCTGAATCCGGGCCGGAAGAGTATGCCCGATATTGATGTGGACTTCTGCTACGAGCGGCGGGACGAGGTCATCCGCTATATCAAGGATAAATATGGCGAAGACAAGGTTGCCCAGATCATTACCTTCGGAACCCTCAAGGGCAAACAAGCGATTAAGGATGTGGGACGGGCTTTAGAGTTCTCGTACGGTGAAACCGACCGTATTGCCAAACTCTATCCCGCACCAAAACAGGGTAAGGATCACCCGCTGGAAACCGCGCTCGATATGGAGCCGCGCCTGCGCGAGGTGCGCGAACGCGGGGAGCGCGAACACAAGCTCTTTGAGCACTCACTCAAACTTGAGGGATTATTGCGCCACGCCTCGAAACATGCGGCCGGGATTGTGATTGCGCCCAACCCTCTGGTTGAGCACCTGCCGCTCTATGTTGATAAAGAAAAGAATGTTCTAACCCAATATGCCGGTCCGGATGTCGATACCATTGGGTTGATCAAGTTCGATTTTCTCGGCTTAAAAACATTGACGCTGATTCACGACGTGGTGCGGCGGATTGAGGAGAGTCGAGATATTGCCGTTGATCTGAGTACGATTCCGATTGACGATCGGCAGACCTATCGCTCGCTGACCCGAGGGGACACGGTCGGCGTTTTCCAGATGGAGGGCAGTGGCATTCGCAAGCTGATCACGCAGCTCAAGCCAAGCTGTTTTGAAGACATTTTTGCCGTGATTGCGCTGTTTCGCCCCGGACCGCTCGACAGCGGGGCGGCCGAACAATTTATTAAGCGCAAACATGGTAAAGAGGTGGTGTCCTATCCTCATCCTTTGCTTGAACCCGTTCTCAAAGAAACCTACGGGGTCACGATTTACCAAGAGCAGGTCATGCAGATCGCGCAGACCCTGGCCGGCTACTCTTTGAGCGATGCGGATAATTTGCGTCGCGCCATGGGAAAAAAGAAAAAGGAAGCCATGCAGGAGGAGCGGACAAAATTCCTGAAAGGCGCGTCGGAGAATAAGATTAAGGACAAACTCGCCGGAGAGATTTTTGACGCGATGGAAACCTTTGCCGCGTATGGATTTAATAAATCCCACGCGGCCTCCTATGCCCTGATTTCCTACCAAACCGCGTATTTGAAAACTCACTTTCCGCAGGAATTCATGGCGGCACTTACCAGCCTGGAAATGGGTGATACCAATAAGACGTATAAAAACATTGCGGAATGCCGGGTGCATAATATCCCGGTGCTGCCACCCGATGTGAATGAAAGCGGCGAAGATTTTACCGTTCGTGGCCAGACCATTCGCTTTGGACTCGGCGCGGTGAAGGGGGTTGGGTCGAAGGCGATTGAAGTCATTCAGGAAGCCCGTCAGGCTGGCCCTTTTACGGATATCCACGATTTCTGCACCCGGGTACAGAGTTCGCAGGCGAATAAACGGGTCATGGAGAGTTTGATTAAATGCGGGGCGTTTGACTCGTTTCATGCGCTCCGCGCCCAACTTTTGGCCGGCATTGAAGACGTCATGCGCTGGGCCGCCCAAAAGGCGAGTGGTCACAGCAATGCCAATCAGATGGGCTTATTTGCGAACGGTGGAGCAGACCCCGCCCAGCCTGATTTGCCTCAGATTGAAGAGTGGTCAGATATTGAGAAACTGAATAAAGAACGGGAGACACTCGGCTTTTTTATTACCGGTCATCCGCTGGATAAATACGTTGGGCGGCTACACGGCGTGACCTCCCTGACGACGGCGGAACTCAAAGGACGCAGCCATCAGGAAAAAGTCCGCCTCGCTGGCGTGATTCAGTCTCTGAAGCTCAAGAATAACAAAAAAGGCGATCGGTACGCGACCTATACCCTGGAGGACAAGGCTGGAGGCGTTGAGGTCATCGTGTGGCCGGAAGCCTATCGGCGTCATGAAGCCGAAGTCCATTCCGACCAGCCGGTTCTGGTGAGTGGATCACTCGATGTCGATGAAGATCGGTGTCAAATTATTGTCAGTGAGATCGTGCCGCTTGACTCTGTGGCGAAAGGTGAGGTCAAGCAGGTCCATATCCAAGTACCGGCCGACAGCACGACTAAGGAAGATATCGTAGAACTCAAGACCGTATTGGCGAAACATCAGGGCCAGTGTCAAACATTTTTACACGTGCTCCATCCAGACCATTCCGAGACTGTGATCTCATTGCCGGAACAACTGAAGGTTGCGCCGACTGCGGAGATGCTGACGGATGTCGAACAATTATTTGACCGCGGCGTCGCCTCGTTTCAGTAGCATGTCCATAGGAAAGAAAAGGATACAACTTCCTGTGGCTGGCCGCCGGCGTCGACACCCACCTGAACGCACTCCACCGCCGGAGCAGGCTTTTCTTGTCGGTGTGGACTATGGGGGGCCAAATGGGGCGGCCGGGCCCAGGCTCCTCTCAGCGCAAGAGTCGATCGAAGAACTCGCCCGCCTGAGCGAGACCGCCGGTCTGACGGTCTCAGGTCAGACTATTCAGCATCTGCGCCAAGGGGTCCATCCCGCCTCGTTTATCGGGACCGGCAAAATTGAGGAAGTGAGGCAAATCCGAGAGGAGCTTCAGGCCGGGGTTGTGATCTTTGACGAGGGCTTGTCTCCGGCTCAGCAGCGTAATTTAGAACGGGGTCTGTGTTGTAAGGTCATTGACCGGAGCCAATTGATCCTCGATATCTTTGCCCAACGCGCCCGCAGTCAAGCGGGTAAATTACAAGTTGAGCTGGCTCAGCTTGAATACCTGCGTCCCCGACTCACGCGCCAATGGACGCACCTGTCGCGCCTGGGTGGCGGGGTAGGGACACGCGGCCCCGGCGAATCGCAGCTTGAAGTGGACCGACGCCGTATTCGCGAGCGCATTGCGACCCTGCGCCGCAAACTGCGCGAGGTCGAACGCACCCGCGCTCTGCACCGGCAGGAACGGCGGAGGGTTCCCTTCCCCTGTGTTGCTCTCGTCGGGTATACCAATGCAGGAAAATCGACCTTGATGAATCGTCTGACCCAAGCTGAGGTCTTTGTCGAAGACAAGCTGTTTGCCACGCTTGACCCAACCAGCCGTCGGCTTGATCTGCCGAACGGCCAAGCTGTTCTTCTAATTGATACGGTCGGTCTTATCAATAAACTTCCGCACCAACTCGTGGACGCGTTCAAGGGGACGCTGGAAGAGATACGGACGGCGGATGTGCTGCTGCACGTGATTGATGCGACCCATCCGCGCTGGTCCGAGCATCAACGTATTGCCGAAGGTGTGCTCGAAGACATGGGGGTGGGGAATAAACCGACCATTACCGCTTTCAATAAGATTGACGGCCTGACTCAAACGGCAGATGGTAAGGCTCAATGGGATGCCGAATGCGATGCGGATGACTGGTGGGGTGCTCCCTCAGCGTCTACGATGAACGGGCGAGACTATGACCGGGATAGGGTACTTCACCTCTCTGCAAAGCACGGGATTGGCATCGCCCCGCTGGTAGAGGAAATCGCCCGGCTGTGTAGCCTCGATCAAGAGGTGATCGAGGTTGAGGTGCCGCTTGGCAGTGGTGAGCTGATGGCCTGGTTGCGGCGCAGCGGAACGGTGATAGAAGAAACGTATACGGAGACCGGCGTGCAGGTGGCGACGCGGGTCTCGGCAAAAGTAGCAGGCCAACTCAAGAAACGTCTGGCCCAGGCCGACTTGAGCGCTAAGGCCTAGATATTAAAGAAGAGGATTCCTGATTCCCGGTGTTCTCTGTACTCAATCTTCCAAATTTCATTACCCTATTACGCATAGGGGCGATTCCTGTCTTTTTGATCCTGCTGGTGGACGAACGGTACACCGAAGCGCTGATCGTCTTCATTCTGGCGGGCATTACCGACTCCCTGGATGGCTTGCTTGCTCGCTGGCTGGACGCGCGCACGACCCTCGGTGCCTTCATTGATCCCCTGGCCGATAAACTGCTCCTGGTGAGTTCCTTTGTCATTCTCGCCTTTTTAGGTGATATTCCTCGCTGGCTTGCGGTCCTGGTCATCATGCGGGATGTTATTATTCTGATCGGCTATAGTGTGCTGTTTTTTGTTACAGGCCATGCCATCGAAGTCCGCCCAACGCTCATTGGCAAGGCCAGTACTTTTTTTCAGTTGTTGACGGTCATCATGGCTCTGGTCGCCCTGCATAACGTCGCTTGGCAAATCCCACTCCTCCGGGATACAAGTGAAATTCTTGCCGGAGCCACCGTCACTGTCTCGGGATTTCAGTATTTATCGCGTGCCTTCAGGTGGTTTAATGAACAGGAAGAGAAGCTGTCCACGACGGAGTCGAGGTGACACCCGCCCCACGAAGCGTTTGTCCAGGCTGCTACAAAAGTATACAAGACAGCGAGTGAGCATAGATATAAAGGAGGACAAGACATGCTGCACCTGCTCTATTTCATTACCAGAAAGCGATCTTTGAGTGATGAGGAGTTCCATCACTATTGGAAGGACACCCACGGACCGATTGCCGCGCGTATCGCTCAGACCTGGCGGTATGAGCAGAGTCACCGTATCCCGTTGGAGGGAACGAATTCGCCCTATGACGGGGCGGCGGAGGCGTGGATTGAGGACCAGGCGGCGATGGACACCCTGCGCGTAAGTGATGAATATGTGAACGGTGCGCTCGCTGATGAACCGAATTTCATCGATATGAACCGCGTGGAATGGTTGGTGACACAAGACCACGTCATCAAGGACGGTCCGCAAACCCCACAGCAGGTGAAAGGCATTTTTAAGCTCAAACGAAAGCCAGGCATGAACCTTGCGGACTTTCGAAAATACTGGATTGAGGTCCACGGCCCGATCGTGTGTGAGTTGCCGGGTCTCCAGCGCTATGTGCAGTGCCATACCATCGACGCGGCCTATAGCTATGCCGAACCGAAATGGGATGGCGTGGCCCAACTTTGGGTCGAAGACCTGGCGGCCTGGGATAGGCTGGTCAATTCAAAAGAATTTACCGAAGGTTCGTGGCCGGATGGTGCGAAATTCCTGGATCAAGAGCTCATTACCAACTTCATGGCCCAAGAGCATCAGGTCAAGTGGCCGGGGTAAGTCGAGACTTTTTATACTCGGTCCGCATTTCAGCCTGTAGACGACCTAAGCGATACGTCTGCCAATCGAGGAAGGTAGCGCTCCGGGCGAGGGTCGGGTGGACCTCGCCGATGAGCCGCCACATTTCCTGGATAATAAAACGATAGTCCGGGTGGCCTTGTGGCAGGGTGCGGAGTTCACCCAGATGAATGGCCTCGCGCAGGTTGAGTTTCATATACCAGCGGACCCGATAGGCAAACGGTACGACGTATTGTGCCTCGGACGGAAGATCGGCGGAGATTTGCTCATACACTGCGGCCGCCCGTTCCATACAATCCGTAAATGACGCTTGAAAGCCGGCCTGCTCAATCTCAGGCGGCGTGTCATAGCCGTGCGCGGTGGTGAAATCTTGGCGCTCCTGGGTGAGGATCCTATGCCGCTGCAAGTCACGGTAGAGTCCCAGATTGCCAATGATGTCAAACGTATAATAGGCGTGCTCAAGCGCACGGCCAGGTTTGTCGCGACGATGCCGGCGTTGTCCGATGTAGGCGTCGAAGACCTGTTCCCGTTGTTCTGCCGCAAGTTTTTTGACCAGCGAGCGCACCTGACCGAGCGGCAGGCGGGCATTTGGGTAGAGAATGGCTGCGAGAACCTGATCTTCCGCGTGACGGTCGTAGTCGATAAGGCTGACTGGCTCGGTCGATTGAACGGCATAGCCGTTCAGGAGGGTTTGTGTCAGCGCTCGGCTATCAGCCGTTGTCTGGACCAGGTATTCACTTCGTTGCGCGCGTTTGACGAAAGAGGGGATCAGCAGGTTGAGAGCCGAGTGCATAGGTTCGGCAATGCCACGAGCTTCGGCAATATGCAGTGAATACAGTTTATTGAGCAGATGTTCAAATGCCTGGCCGACACCGAAGAGTCCTACGTTCGTCAGCGTCGCTGCCGGGAGATACGAACGAAGGATGTCGCACGCCTGCGCTTTGACGGTCGAGCGATACGCTCCCTCGGCCCATTTTCTGAGGGTTTCATCCTTCTGTGCGTTGGCATAGGTGAGGGGGTGGCCCGTTTGTGGATGCTTCCACTCGACGGTATCGATGGGCAGACTGTCTCGCACAAAGGCGATCATGGGCTCGATTTGAGCGGCATAGGTCTCGAACAGATGGCGCATGCAGGTGAGATACGCTGTCCGATGCGGCGAGCCCATAATCGTCGGTTCTTTATAGAAGAGATAATCGCCGTCAGGACCGGGGGTATCAAACCGGACATAGCGGGTCGACTTCTCTAGCGGAGCAATGCCGATCCGGGCGTCTTCAAGAATCTTGGCGGCAACGTTTGAGATTCCTTCACATGCGATATGCGCGCCACCAAGTTGAGCCACCGAATCGTCTCCATAGCCGACGAGGACGCGGTCATAGAACGCCCGCGCCTTTTGGATTGCCTGGCTATTGTCGCTGGGCGCGGCTCCGCCGCCAAACTGGCTGTCCTGTAGGTCCGCCTGACCGAGAAATTCGTCCAGAAAAATTTGACGCAGGCTTTTTGACGACCGGCTGTAGCGGGAGAAGAGGGCGCCGGCGACTTCTTGTGGGAGTTTCAGGCCAAAGATGGGCTCAGTCAGACTGGTGAAGAAGGGAGCAAGCTTGTGCGTGTCTGCGGGAGAAAAGGCTTCGCTCATACTGGCGAATCGTGTGGCTCTGCGAGCGGCCACCCAACTAGGGGATTCTTATTCAAGTTCGATGAGAAGCTCTCCGGACTCAACCGCCTGACCCGCCTCGACGTGAACGGCTTTGACCGTTCCAGCAACGGCGGCACGGATTTCATTTTCCATCTTCATTGCTTCGATAATGATGACGCCCTGGTCTTTTTCCACCGCATCGCCTGCCTGCACCAAGAGTTCGACCACTTTCCCCGGCATCATCGAACAGACCTCTTTCTCGCCCGTTCCACCAAGGTCGGCCCCGGCTCCGCCCCGGCGGGCTTTGCGTTCATCGAGCACGCCGACCTGAAAACTTTTCCCTTCATAGGCGACGGTATACGCATCGTCTTTTTCCGCCACATCGACGGTGAACGATTTGTTCTCAACAATGAGCGAGTACACATGGCCGGTCAGTTGTCTGCCATCGATGATATGCTCTTCATCGTCGATGACGACCTTATACTGGTGTTCATCCAACTCGTGTATGCTGATGGTGTAGGTCCGGTCGCCGAGCGTTGCTTTATAGGCCATAGAGATGCAGTCCTTGCTTGGGCGGTGACTTTCGTCCGCTACCGGACGCCTTCGCGCCAGCCAGTGGTGCGCCAGGCCGAGACGTTTCCAGGGCTTCCCTGCGGGCTGGAGACCGATTGGGCGAATTCTTTGTCCTTATGATAGGCGGCGAGGGCTGCCGCCGCCAGAATGATCTCATGCCGGAGGTGGTCTTCTTCTTCTGGTAAGCCCCCGTACTCCTGGGGAATAAAGCCGGTGTCCAAATCGCCTGACACAAAGCGCGGATGGGTCAGCGCCCAACGGTGGAAAGGAATATTGGTGATAATCCCTTCAACGGTGTATTCTTGGAGCGCCCGCAGCATGCGTTGAATGGCTTCGTCTCGGGTGCGACCGTAGGCGCACAGCTTGGAGATCATGGGGTCGTAATGGATCGGGACCTCCCAGCCTTCATACACGCCGCTGTCATCCCGAACGCCATAGCCGCCCGGAGTGCGCAAGATTTGTATCTTCCCAGGGGATGGAAAGAAGTCCCGCGCCGGGTCCTCGGCATAAATCCGACATTCGATCGCCCAGCCGCGCTGTTGGACTGCGGGTTGCTGTATGGCCAAGGGCTCTCCGGTCGCGATCTCGATTTGGGCTTTCACCAAGTCCACTCCAGTGACGAGCTCGGTAATAGGATGCTCGACCTGGATGCGGGTATTCATCTCCAGGAAGTAGAAGTTCTGCTGGGCATCAACCAAAAACTCCACGGTTCCGGCTCCGACATAATCTACGGCCTTAGCCGCCTCAACCGCCACCTTACCCATTTGCTCGCGGACGTCCTGATTAATGGCCATCGAGGGTGACTCTTCGATGACCTTTTGGTGCCGACGTTGCAATGAACATTCACGTTCATACAAGTGAATGATGTTGCCGTGCATATCGCCCAACACCTGGACTTCAACGTGGCGCGGCTTTTCAACAAATTTCTCCATATACATGCGGTCATCGCCAAACGAGGATTGCGCCTCGGAGCGCACTCCTCGCAGGGCGGACAGCACGTCTTCTTTTTTCTCGACCAGCCGCATGCCTTTGCCACCGCCACCGGCTGAGGCCTTGAACATGACGGGAAAGCCGATTTTTTCCGCTGCGGCAACAACGTCGTCCTCATCGCCTAACACATCGGTGCCTGGCACAACCGGGACATTCGCTTCTTGCATGATAGCCCGCGCGGTCACCTTATCGCCCATCTTTTCAATCGCTTCAGGTTGCGGACCAATAAAGGTTATGCCCGCCTCACTACACGCTCTGGAAAACGGCGCGCGTTCAGACAGAAAGCCGTACCCTGGGTGAATAGCGTCCGCACCGCTTTGCTTGGCCACGTCAAGGATTTTTTCAATCACCAGATAGCTCTCTGAAGACGGGGCCGGGCCAATCGGGTAGGCATGGTCGGCGTATTGGACATGCAGGGCAGAGCGGTCCGCGTCTGAATAGACGGCAACGGTCTCGATGCCGAGTTCACGACAGGCACGAATGACTCGAACGGCAATTTCTCCCCGATTTGCGATCAGTACACGTTTGAACATAAATCCTACCTTGGCGGGCTTAGGAGCTGGGGTGTCGTGATTGTTTGCTCATCCCTCATCCGTAGTCTGTCTCCCTTATAAGGGGATATTGCCATGCTTCTTGGGTGGATTTTTCTCACGTTTGTTCTGCAGCATGGCGAGCGACTGGATGAGGCGGGGACGGGTATCCGCGGGTAGAATGATTTCGTCGATATAGCCTAACTCTGCCGCTTTGAATGGATTGGCAAAGGTCTCGCGGTATTCGTCAACTAATCTGGTCCGCTCGGCGTCTTGGTCTGGTGCGTCTTTGATTGCATTACGGAAAATGATGTTTACCGCGCCGTCTGGACCCATGACCGCGATTTCGCCGGTCGGATAGGCGAGATTGATATCCCCCCGAATGGCCTTACTCGACATGACGACATAGGCACCGCCGTACGCTTTGCGTGTAATGACCGAAATCTTTGGCACGGTGGCCTCGCAGTAGGCGTAGAGCAGTTTCGCGCCGTGACGAATAATGCCGCCGTATTCCTGAGATGTCCCTGGAAGAAAACCCGGTACATCGATAAAGCTGATAATGGGGATGTTAAAACAATCGCAGAAACGGACGAACCGGCTCCCTTTGACCGAGGCGTCAATATCGAGCACGCCAGCCAGAAAGGCGGGCTGATTGGCGACTACGCCGACGGGTTTCCCGCCAAGCCGGGCAAACCCAACAACGATATTACGTGCGTAGTCTTTCTGGACTTCGAAGAAATGCTGCTCGTCCGCCACCGACCGAATGATTTCTGTGACGTCGTAGGGGCGGTTGGGGTTATCAGGCACAATCTGGTTGAGCGCTTCATCGCGCCGATTCGGGTCATCCGTGGTTGGCTGGAACGGTGGGTCTTCCATATTATTGCTGGGGAGATAGCCCAGCAACTCGCGAATCGAGTGGAAACACTCATCTTCATCCGGGGAAGCAAAATGAGCGACCCCGCTGGTCGCATTATGCGTGGCTGCCCCACCCAACTCCTGCATGGTCACCTCTTCATGCGTGACCGTCTTAATGACATCCGGCCCGGTGATAAACATATAGCTGGAATTCTCAACCATGAAGATAAAGTCTGTCATGGCGGGAGAATAGACCGCGCCGCCGGCACAGGGGCCCATGATAGCGGATATTTGGGGCACGACGCCTGAGCTCAGGACGTTGCGAAGAAATATCTCTCCATAGCCTGCCAGACTCTCGACCCCCTCCTGAATCCGGGCGCCACCCGAGTCATTGATGCCAACCACCGGACAACCCGTTTTCATGGCCAAGTCCATAACCTTACACACTTTCTCAGAAAACGCGCTGGAGAGACTGCCGCCAAAAACGGTAAAATCTTGTGAAAAAACAAAAACCTGACGACCATCGACCGTCCCATAACCGGTGACGACGCCATCGCCCGGGATTTTGGTCTGGTCCATCTCAAAGTCGGTACAGCGATGGGTTTTCAGCCGGTCCAATTCAACAAAACTGCCTGGATCAAGAAAGGCGTCGATCCGTTCCCGCGCTGTTTTTTTGCCGAGTTCGTGTTGGCGTTCAATCCGTTTTGCACCACCACCCTGGAGTGCTTGCTGGTTGAGGTTTTCAAGTCTGTTGATGGTTTCCTTAAGACCCATACTCTTTCCTATTCTTCCGTTTGCAAAGTCGCGGGACCTTGGTCTTGTATTATGCGAGACAAAAAAGATCAAGGAAGGGTGGTCAGGTTCCGGTGCTTCTCAGGGCGTGGCATCTCACCGAAAACGAGAACGTGGCGAGCAGGGGAGGTTTGACGCACTATCTGTACGATCTCTGGATTATTCTTGTGCGGCAGTTTCCTGTTCAATAAGCCTGAGCCATTGGCGCGCTTGTTTGGCCGCAGTTTTGTGGGCAGTCGCCTTGGTAAAGGCGGCTTTGCTCTCGTCGAGTTTGCCGGACCGGTACTCGGCAATACCAAGGAGCATGAATGCCTTGCCCGTATTGGTCAGGCCGCCTTTTCTCAATCCCTCGGAGACGGTGGTGGCCACTTCCGGCCAGCGTTCCAATTGGGCGAATATCTCGGCACGCCGGAGATCAATCTTGCCCGTTTGAGCACGGCCGGCGAGCTGCTCAAGAACATCCAACGCCCGCTGATTCTCTCTCGCGTGGAGCCAACACGTCACGAGTAATTCGCGATTGGTCTCCACATCCTGCACGATCTTTTTCTCCAGCCCATCCATCAACAGGTTGGCGGCTTTATAGGGCAGGCCGAGATGCAGATAGTATTGCACGACCTGTAGGGCTTCCCGTTCGTTTAGAAGTCCTAACTTGTAGGCCATGGCTAGGGTGGCAACGGCTCGTTTATGCTTTTCCTCCTGACTGTAGATCTGTGAGAGTTGTTGCCAATAGGTTTTTTTCTGTGGGTACTGACCGAGTAGTCGCTGGAGTGTGGCAGCAGCCTGAGAGAATTTCTCCTGCTCAATCTGGACGACAATTAACATCTGGTACCAGGCTTCGTGGAATTTCGTTGTCTCGTCGATTGCTTGCTGAATATTTTGCTCGGCCCGGGCGTAGCGGTTGAGTTGAATGTATGCCTGAGCAAGAAAAATCCGAGCCTGTGGGCGAGGATTCTTCTCGTTGGCAAACCAGGTTTCCAGCGCACGCGCGCCCTCTTCGTAACGCTCGGCGCTCATCAGCATTTGGGCCAGATTGTATCGGATGATTTGGGTGTTGTCCGGTGGTAGGGCTCCGTCGGACAAACTTGCTTGAAAAGCACGGACTGCTTGATCGTATTGCTCCAGACCGGCATGAGCGTAGCCCAGAGTTTGCTGGGCAAGCGCGGCTTCATATGGACTTAACGAGGTGTCTGCAGCGAGTGTTTGTAATTGTGACAGGGCTTTTTGATGCTGTTCGTTTTGTATCAGCTCCTGCACTGCCACCAGCTGCTCGTGGACCTCCTGAGACAGACTCGACTCCTGGCCGGCAGCGATTCCGGGCGCGGCTAAACACAAAGAGACCATCCCCAGGCTGCACAGCGCGCGTAGCAAAGTTGCAATACGGTACGCTTTCCTGATCACTATCAGCCTCCTCCCAGGGCAAACTCAATCCGCTGCGACGCCCGCGACTCAACCGCCTGTCCATCCTCTACGCGTGGTTTGAATTTCCACTGGACAATGGCTTGTAGCGCCGCCTTATCAAAGACTTTGGGGGGCTCGGATTTGATAACTGTGGGATCGGCTACGCTGCCGTCTGCCGTAATGGTGAACTCAACTGTGACAGAGCCTTCGATCTGAAGACGCGCAGCACGCCCCGGATAACGAGGCGGGACCCGAACCAGCGGCATCAACTCATGTCCTGACAGGACCGTTTGCTTATTGCTGGCCGGTGCAGCCAGGGGGGTCATATCGAGCAGAGGACCAGAAGAAATGGCGGCTGTCATCTCAATCTGTGGTGCCGGGAGTTGAGGCTGATTCGCCGCCTGTAATGTGAGGCTCGGGGTTGGTGGTACCTCGGGCGGGGGGGGCTCATCGGGTGGCTCGCGCTCATCTCTGGGAGGGGGCTGTGCTTCAGGTGGGAGACGAACAAAATCAACGATAGGGTAGGCATCCGGGTAGGACCGCGCGCGCTGGGAGCGTGCAATCATCGCCTGCATGAGCAGAAATAGCAGGGCGGCAATTGTCAGGCCGACTATCCCTGACACGGCGGCTCGCCCGAACATCCTCAGCCCTCCTGTTGTCGGGCGGCAACCGCGATATCAGTCACGCCGGCCAAGCGAACTTGATCCATGACCTGGACCAGCAGTCCGGTGTAGGCCGTTTCATCGGCTAATACCACGACACTGGCCTCAGGGCTCTCGGCTAACATCCGCTCGACGTTTGCCCGGACGGCTCGAATATCGATCGAGCGCCGCTCCATCCAGATTTCACCCGTTTCTGAGAGCGCAATGCGAATCGTCCCACGCCCTTGCGTCTGAGCCGTCTGGGCGACGGGTCGGTTGACCTCAATTCCGGCTTCCTTCACGAACGAGGACGCGACCAGAAAGAAGATCAGGAGGATGAACACCATATCGATCATCGGAGTCAGGTTGATCTCAGGAGAACTGTCGTGTCTGTCCCGGCGACGTCTCATTCGGTACCATCCTTCACTATAACTCTATGGTCTTACTCCACACGTAAGAGACTGGCTACCTTTCGAGCGGATTTTGCCGCTCTCCGGTCTAAGTCGGAGCTGAAATAGAGTCCGGGAACGGCACACACCAATCCGGCCATCGTGGTGACCAGCGCCTCGGAAATGCCACCGGCCAAACCGTTGGCATTTCCGGTTCCAAATAATTGCATGACCGTAAAGGTGAAAATCATGCCGTTGACTGTTCCCAGGAGTCCTAAGATGGGCAGCACAATGGTCAAGGTCCGAATCAGAGAAAGACCCTTACGGAGCTGAAACTCCATCTGGACGATCTCCATCTTGCGAACCTGGAAAGCATACCACGACTGGTGGTCGCTACGGGCTTGCCAGCGAGAGACGACTTCATTCTCCAGCAATGGACAGCGTGTCCAAAAGAAAACAAAGCGTTCGATAATGAGCGCCCACAGGGTGATAGCGACCACAAAGATGGCCCACAGCGCCGACCCGCCGGTTGCAAAGAACTGTTGGAGTGGACCAACAAGAAGATTATAGAGCATCAGGAGGACTCACTAGGCTGCTCGGCTAGTAAGGACGACCGCCCGGCTAGCAGGGCAATCATCCCCGCACTCTGTTCTTCTAATGTATGAACGAGGCGACCACTCTTGCTGGACAGCAGGGAATGCAGGAGGACGATCGGAATCGCCACGCTTAACCCAAGCTGGGTGGTCACGAGCGCCTGCGAAATGCCATCCGACATGACCCGCGGATCACCTGCTCCAAACAGTGTGATGGACTGAAAGGTATCAATCATACCGACGACCGTGCCGAGCAGCCCGAGCAGCGGGGCGACCGCAGCAAAAATTCCGAGCGTCGCCAAGCCGCGTTCCAGGATCGGAATTTGTTCCAGGATCGCTTCTTCCAAGCGCGCTTCCAGGGTTTCAACATTTTGATCCGTGTCATACTGGTACACGAGCATGACGCGTCCCAAAGCGTTGTCGGCTTTGAGCTCATCCATTTGACGTTGGGCCCGCATGCGCCGGTCTTCCCGCCACAGATAGACCGTACGCTCCACAATCAACCCTGCGGCAATCAAGCCGATGGCGAGGATAACGAAACCAATGATACCACCTTGCTCAATCCGTTCCCACGCGCCTGGCCTTTGCACGAGAGCCGCCAGAATGGCTCCTCGGGACGGATCAACACCAAACGCCGTATACCCTTCCGTTGTCTGCTCAAGGTCTTGCGCAGCGCTGATATACTGCCCCTCGGGCTGGCGTGCCAACTCGGCGAGCTGGCGTGTCTCCGGCACATACCGGAGATACTGTCCTTCAGAAACACCATTGAACGTCCCGACCCGGACAACTGCTCTCTCCGATTGCGCACCATCCGGCTCGGTCACGGTTGTGGGAAATTTTACTACTTGTCCGGACTGTGTCATTTCCTCCAGCAGGATGAGCCACAACCGCTCAAGCTCTTCCAGCGAAGCGAGTTCCGTGCTTTCGGCCATCATGTTGAGAAAATCGACGCGCTCGCCGGACTGGACGGAAACGAACGACCCTTCGATCATCCCAGCCGTATCGCGTGAAATTTGCCGGACGACACCGAACAGTTCGCCCAGTGAGGCGGCCCGCTCTTTGAGTTGGCTCCGGAGTTGCACTAGGTTGTCTTCGTTTGTCCTGAAGACCGCCTGTTTCTCTTCGCTCTGTTGTCTGACGCCGGAGAGTTCTCTCTCGGCCTGCTGGAGCATGCTTTGACGTTGGTCGCGCTCTGCCAGGAAGCGAGACTCGCGCTCGCCATGCAGTTTGGAGTCGGCCTGCCGCTCAGCACGGACTTGGTCAAACAATTCCTGGAGGGATTGGGGACCTTCTTGCGCAAAAACCTCCAGTCGAGGAGACCCGACCAGGAAGAGTAGCCACACAACACCCCATCGTGATATGTTCACTGCGTCACCTCGCTGGGAGCTGGAACGGGGAGCAACAGGAGGTTGGGCACGGATTGTTTTGCCGCTATCTGTAACCCCCGATTGATGGCACGTTGATAACTGCCCGGGAGGGGTTCCCATTCCTGGGTGAGCCGGTTCCAGTGTCCTACCTCTTGGCCATCCAGGCTCTGATACAGCAGCGCCAGCCGTCCGACCCGTAAAAAGTCAACCGTGCGCTCCTGCCCGTCAACATTGACGGCCCCACGATAGCCCTCAATCGTCCGGCCATAGTCCGTCTCAATCTGATACGCCTCCATGATGCTGCGATATTTCTCGGTAATCGTCAGATCCGATTGATCGAAGGTGTTTCGGAGACGATTCAGCCGCTCCTGACGTTCTCCAGGTAAAAAAGGAAGATCCAGGGCGACAAACTGGACGAGATGATCCAGCATGCGTACCAGCAAAGGCACAATGTCGCGTTGGGTGACCTCAATTTCCTGGAGTTGAGTTTCGAGCGATGCGGCTTCTTTCTGTTGGGAGTCAAGGAGACGGTCGAGTTGCTCAACATAGACTTGCAGACTTTCCGTCTGCCGGATGGTGTTCCGATAGGTGCTCAGCATGCGCTGTGTTTCGTCCGCAAGTGCATCGATGGTATCTTGAGAGCGGATGGCCTCCGTTACCGCAGCATCTTGCGTTTCTATCAATTGTTCAAGCGGCTGGGCACCAACGTGTTCCGACCAGCCACTCAAACAGGCCCACACGAGCAGCCATGTGAGGTATGTCTTATGTGTCATAATTCTCCTATGTCTCCTTCGTGAACCATTCCTACCGCGCCCGCATGGGGTCAGTAAACAGGTTGCTAATATATCCCGGCGAATAAGTCAAATTATTGACAGCGTCTCAGTTTGAAGAATTCTGACCAGGAAAAACAGAGGCTTCTCTATTCCCCACCATACATTATGTTTGCATCTAGAGGCCCCTATCCAAGAACGTCTTTTTTGTCAATCTTCCCTACGACCGTTCTCGTTCTTCCTTAATTTGCATTCAAGAACCCTAGGACGCGTCTGGGGCATAGAGCTGTGACGCATCGACGTAGATCAAATATTCCTGAATCAAATTCCCCTGCATTTTGAACACATTGGCAAATGGGACACGGAGTTGGCTGGAGTCGTGGCGCGTGTAGGTGACGGTGCCGTGGCACGCGGTCGCCCCTTCCTTCTCCCAGATGTCCAGGACGTCGTGATGGATGGCTTTAATGCTCAAGAGAAATTCGGCCACCGTTTGACGCGCGGCCTCTTGCCCGACGACTGGCTCTTGGTTGGCAAACTTAAAAAGCGCGTCGGGGGTGAGGAAGCTCGCAAAAGTATGGGTATCGTTGGTATCAATGGAGTGAAATAAGCGGGTAGTCCATTCTACGCTTGCCATGGTGTTTCCTCCTGAACCCTTTAGTAGCTGGTTAATAGCTGACTCGCGGTCTTTTCGGATATATGGGCTGTCTGGAGTGAATCCACTCCGCAGCGCTGCGGGTGTCCTTATTGCTCAGGGCTGACCAGGCGTTTTTCAGGTCTGTCTCAAAAAGCGTCGTCGGATCTCCGGGCATCACGTGCCAATCGCCTCGTGCGACTTCGGAGTCAAGTTGACGGGGTGACCAGCCGGCATAGCCCGCGTACACGTAAAACTGTGCCGTCGCTGTCGCGGCCAATCGGGTTAAATTATCGGGGCTGGACGTCACCGAAACCTCTTCCGTGATAGGCAGGGTTTCTCCAAGCGGAAATGTCTGTGAGCGAACAAGCAAGAGCATCTGGGCTCGTCCGACCGGACCTCCGGCATAGATCACATCCTCCGCATGCGGTTGGTCTGCCAAATGTGGCAGTGCACGAGCCAACTGGACATCCGTTGGACGATTGACCACCACGCCCATGGCACCCCGTTGGCTGTAGGCAACGAGATAGATAACGGTCTGTGAGAAATTGGGATCATGAAGATGATTTGCTGCGACGAGGAATTTCCCTTTCTCCAGTCTTTCGTCTGAGACGGCAGGAGGTGAGACGGAGAAGAATCCGCGGGGGGCCGACGAATGCCCAGAGGGCAGTGTCACTCCGAGCGTGAGCACGGCTAAAACAGGGAGAATGACGTATGATACGACCGTCACGATACGAAACCTTACCATTCTTTGACTGCGCAGCCAAATTATTCTCGACCCCTCATCTGTTACGGGAGTTTTGAGGTCGCCTGTGAGAATTTAACCCGATTCTTGGCTACGATGCCATGTCGCTGGCAAAATCCGCTGTTGACTTCAAGCACATATTTGGCGGGGTATTTGGAGGGGATGCGGGCGGTGGAATAGGGCGTTGTGTTTTCGGCGATATGGACGATGGTGAAGCTCGCGTTGATGTAGATGATGTCGAGCGGCAGCGGGGTGTTTTTCATCCAAAAGCTGAGCAAGGTTTCCTGCGGGAAAATAAAGAGCATACCGCTGAACGCCGGCAGTTCGTTGCGATACATGAGGCCGAGCTGACGTTTTTCCCGCGTGTCCGCAACTTCGACTGTGACGTGGACGGGGTCCCTGCCTTGAGGGTGGATGATAACCTGGGGAGAAGAGGAGGAAGGGAAAGGGCAGGCGAGAAGAAGAAGGGAGACGAGAAGGAGCAGGGCATTCCCCCTCGCCCTATCCCTCTTCGAGAGAGAGTGGTGTCTTTGAAACGGAAGAGTCTGCAACGTTCGATAACTTAATGGGTCGTTTCTGCCTCTTCCGTGTGCGCCGTCTCTTCTTCGTCATTGAGTGATTCGGAGACGAGTTCAACGAGATCTTTGACCTGAACTTTCTCGTCAAGGTCTTTCCCTTTGACGGCATCGTCCATCATGATCATACAGTAAGGGCAGCCGACGGCAATGGTCTCGGGTTCGGCCTTCATGAGCTGGTCCACGCGGGTGTAGTTAATCCGTGAACCCTGGGTCTCCTCTTTCCAGACTGAGCCGCCGCCAGCTCCGCAACAGAAGGTACGGCTTTTCGACTGCTCGACGTCATTGAGCTTGATGCCCGGAATGGCCCGCAAGGCCTCCCGAGGCGGCGCGTAACGACCATTGTGGCGACTGAGATAGCAGGGGTCGTGGAAGGTCGTGTTCTGCTCATTCAGGACGCGCGGGCTGATCTTGTCTCGCTTGACCAGCTCCTCAATATACTCAGAGCTGTGATAAACTTTGTAATTCCCGCCCAGGTCCGGATATTCGTTGGCAATCGTGTGGAAGCAGTGCGGACACTGGGTAATCACTTCCTTGACATTATAGCCATTCAGGGTCTGGACATTCTGCTCAGCAAGCGTGCTGTAGAGATACTCGTTGCCCAAACGCCGCGCCGGGTCGCCCGTACAGCCTTCCTCTTTGCCCAGAATGGCGAAGCGCACACCGGCTTTCTGTAAGATATTGACCATGGCGGTAGAGACTTTTTGGTTGCGTTCGTCAAACGAACCGGCACAGCCGACCCAGTAGAGCACCTCGGCTTCGGGGTCTTCGGCCAGGGTCTTCACACCCAGACCGGCCGCCCAATCCGCGCGTTTGTCAAAACCCAGATTCCACGGGTTGGAATTGGTTTCCAGGCCCTTGAAGACGTTGACGACTTCTTGTGGAAACCGCGCTTCCATCATCACGTCGTAGCGCCGCATGTCCACAATACGTTGGATATGCTCGATATTGACCGGGCAGCCTTCCTCACACCAGCCACACGTCGTACAGCCCCAGATGACATCCTCAGTCGCCACCTCGGTAATCATATCCGCCCCATCCCAGACCGGCAGTTCGACCTGCGCGCCGTTTTGCGCGTTCCGCGCTTTGACCGCGGCAAGCTGTAAGAGAAAGGGCGTCTTTTGGATGAGATGCTCGCGTTGCACCATGACCAGCTTCTTGGGGTTCAGTGGCTTCTCCGTATTGACCGTGGGACAGTTGAGCGTACAGCGTCCACACTCAAGGCAGGATGCCATGTCGAGCAGTTGTTTCCAGCTATACTCTTCAACCTGCGAGACGCCAAAGGTCTCCGCGGTCTCAAAGTCGGTAATCGGCTCCAGGCGCCCGCGGGGTTTCAGATTGCTGAAGAAGATATTGACCGGTGCCAGGAATATATGCCGCATTTTGGTAAACGGAATCAGACCGAAAAATGCGGTGATAATGAGCAGGTGTACCCACCACACGACTTGATGCGTGCCTTCGCCGGCGTCGGCCAGGGCAAAGACACCGGCGAACGCCATCCCCGCATAGGCCCAGCCCGGATGACTCGCGGGGTTGGTGTGAATACGAACCCCTTCCAGCATGAGACCGGTTACGCCAATGAGCAAGATGAGCAGCAGCGGCAGGCCATAGCCGACGCGGTTCTCGAAATTATCAACCATTTTTTCTTCAGCCGGACCGGCATGGGCCGCCGGCCGCTGGACGTAGCGGCGATACAGAAACAGGCCGCAGGCGGCAATGAGCAATACTCCGCAGGTGTCGAGGACAAATTTATAGACTTTATAAAAGGCCCCAAAATAGAAATGCATGGGCGTGTCGTGCTCAAGGGTGACCAACCCGGTGCCAATGAACAGGCCGAAGAAAGCGACAAAGAGTGTCAGATGGTAGAGACCACCCGGCTTTTCCTGCACGACGTTGCCCTGCCCAAAGGCTTCGAGCAGAAACAGTTTGGTCCGCTCCGGAATATTATCAATACGGGTGGCGGCTGCCCCGTGCTTAATCCGGTGCCACCATTCGTAGGCGAGATAGAGCGGCGCACCAAAGAAGGTAGTGAACAGTAGGATATACATCACTACCTTGCCTGTCAGTGAGATATTCCACAAAATTTCTCTGGTGACCTCTTCCATGCCTGTCCTCCTGTACGGCTCTTTTTTGTGTCAGCTTTGAGGCAGAGCCGCAAGGGTGTCTCTCTTGAGGAACGAGGCCACCGACTAGATAATGCCGTCGTCCTTGAGTCCCGCCAAATCTCCTTCCGTCAGACCCAGTAGGGAGCCGAAAATATCTGCATTGTTCTGCCCCAAGAGCGGAGCGGGCTGCACTTCGGCGGGAGAATCTGACATCTGGACTGCGCAGCCCGGCATGGTGAAACACCCACGCGTTGGATGCTCGACGGTCGTGATCATGCCGCGCTCTTTGAGATGTTCGTTGGCGAGGATATCGCCGCTGTCGAGTACGGCTCCACATGGCACGCCGGCCTGGCCGAAGGCTTCCATCACCGCAAATTTGTCGCGCTGTTTCGTCCAGTCCGCAATGATGGCAAACACTTCGTCAAAGTGCTTATTGCGGCTTTTCTGGTCGCAGAAACGCGGATCGTCGATGAGGTCCGCGCGTCCGATTGTCGTCAGGGTGCCCTCCCACATCGCCGGGGTGGTGTTGATCATGTAGGCATAATCGTTGGGACCGCCCGGCGCGCATGGGTAGAGATCGGTTGGAGCCATGGCCGCTAGCCGATTGCCCGAGCGTTGGGCCGGGACGCTGCCGTAATAATGACTCATCATGCCAATGCGGGTCAGATTCACCACCGCATCCTGCATGGCTACCTCGACCCGCTGACCGGTACCGGTTTTCTCGCGCTGGAGCAGGGCCGAGAGAATGCCAACCGCACAGTGGATCCCGGTTCCGGTATCGCCTATGGTCGGACCAGGACGGAGCGGTGGCGTGTCCTGAGTGCCGGTGACACTCATGGCTCCGCCGGTGGCCTGCGCAATCATGTCAAAGCTCTTGAATCCAGAATATGGACCGTAGGTCCCAAACCCTTTGACTTGAGCGTAGACAATCCGCGGATTGATTGCCGAGACAACATCGTACCCCAGACCCAGATTGGCGATGGCGCCCGGGCCGTAATTCTCGACCAGGACGTCAAAATGCGGCACGAGTTGCTTAAACAGGCTCATCCCTTTTTCACTTTTGAGATTGATACTGATGCTCTTTTTGCTGGCATTCAACAAGAGAAAGTAGGGCGAATCGAGCCCCGGCTTATCGGTAATGAGATACCGGCCCTGGTCCCCGCCTTTGGGCGGTTCAACCTTCACCACGTCTGCGCCCAGAAAGGCCAGGATTTCAGTACACGAAGGGCCAGCCTCAAATTGGGTTAAATCGAGTATTCGAATATGATCCAACGCGCTCACACTGCACCCCCTTTTTTGTTTGGCAGTAGCGTACCTGTTGACGAACGTCGTAGTGAATATGAGCCAATACTAGCGCTGTTCTCTGCCTTCGACCAGACCTCGCCTGAAACAGTCGGTCGATAATCTGAAAATCTCCCAGCCAAGTCTTGCGGAACGATAGATGCGGATAATGGAACACTTGGATTTTGAAAACCGCGTCATGTGTGCTAGGGGGCTGGGAAGTAGGAGCGCATGTCTCAAGGAGGTGTCTGATGCGGACAAAGCACGTAGTGTGTGGTCTGGTCGTGGTTGTCCTGATGGGCGGCTTCCACTCGCGCGCGACGGCCGAGTTTTTCCCGTGGTGGGCGTTTGACAGCGTCATCGAGGAGGTCCAGGAGCGGGGGACGTTGCGCGTCGGGCTCGGGCTGTTCGAGCCCTGGTCGGCCTGCAATGCCGACGGCGAGTTGATCGGCTTCGAGATTGATGTGGCGAAAAGAGTGGCCGAGGACATGGGGGTGGAGATCGAATTTGCCCGGACGAACTGGACCTATATCATCTCGGAACTGATCGCGGAGCAGTTTGATGTCATTATCAGTGGGATGACGATCCTGCCGGAACGCAATCTCAGGGTCAATTTCACGTCCCCGTACAACTCCAGCGGTGTCTACTTGGTGGCGAATACAGAGCAAACCGCAGCCCTGGCAACGCTGGCCGATTTCAACAGTTCCGATGTCACGATTGCGACCCGTCGGGGAGCCTCGTCCGTGGTTTTTGTCGAGAATACTTTTCCTGAGGCCACGTTACTGCTCTTTGATACCGATAACGCTGTCCTCCAGGCAGTCGTCGCCGGTGACGCCCATGCGGCGGCGGCGTTTGCGACGACACGGACCACGTGGGTTGAGGCTCACCCGGAGACCCTGAATCTGCCCTTCGAGGAGCCGTTTGCCTCGGAAGTGGGAGCGATAGCCGTGCGGAAAGGGGACCTCGACACCTTAAATTTCTTCAATACCTGGATCGCAGCCAACACGGCTAGCGGCTGGCTCGAACAGCGCCGCCAGTATTGGTTCGAGACCCGTGAGTGGGCCGACCAAGTCGCGACCGATCCTGAAACCGTTGCTGCGTGCGATGAATCCTTTGAATAGTTGGCTGCGGGTGGAAGCGTCCGGACGGTCCTCACTGTTCCGGCTGGACGCTTCCACCTGGTGACCTCTCCAGTCAAATATTCGTGACCTCCACCGAGCGACTACTCTCCCGCATCGCGCTTTAGTCCTCAAACGCATTGCTGGAGTCTGCGTCGAACGGCCTATCCCGACCGAGCGCGAAATCTTCGTCTCGCCCAAGTCCCACATGCGGCCAGCCAAGGGCCCCGAAACTCCAAATGATTATGACTATGTCTCTTGCCATACACTGGCCTCCTGGACGGCAGACCCTGAGTGTGGCATAGCCCGTGGTGGGGAAGCAAATACACGCACGAGCACCGGTGTCGTACTCAGTTGAATTGTCCTGGGGCAAAGGGTAGCCTCAGGGCGCCTTCGGGCGTTAACCGTGACCGATGGATATCTTTTGTGGAGAGGTGCCATGCCGCCGACCGATCTACCCAACTCCAGGACGAATACCTCGCAGGAGCCTCTCTATTCTGTATGGGCCGTCGTCTTAGCCACCTTCCTCGGTTCTCCCCTTGCCGGGGGTGTTCTGCTGTCAATGAATTGCCGGAGACTGTCTCAACCCCGTGCTATTCGGGATATTTTCATCTGGACAGGAATGCTGACGGTAGGCTCGTTGCTCCTCAGCAGATTGATACCGCAAGAGCAACGTATGATTGAGGCGCTCCTGGTTGGTCTCCAGGTGTTTGTCATGTATTTCCTCGCGACTCGTCTGCAGGGGCGGGCTCTTGTCTTGCACCTCCAACAAGGTGGTGAGCTTGCATCGTACTGGAGCGCAATTGCTATAGGGATTGTATGCGGCATTGTCCTGCTCTGGATACTGGTCGGATTGGGGCTGGTAATCGCCCCCGGAACCGTGGTGGAGGGAGAGGGTCCGCAGGGGCTCTTATAGGCCGCATTCGCGTGTATCCGCTCTGTCTCATCCCTCGGTCTCGATCGCCATGGCACAAAAGACAGCAAAGCAAAGGGCAAAACGTCCGCCGCCACGTCATCAGTTGACTTTAGATGAAGCCATTGCACGTTTGGGACTGACGGGGGTCACGCAGCGACGCATGTTTGGTGGCTTGTGCTACTACGCCAATGGTAATCCCTTTTCTTTTCTCCTGGGTGAAGACCTGGCCTTGAAACTCCCGGCTATGCAGCTGATTTCCGCGAGTGCCAGTCGGGCTGGAGACCTTTTTCATCCTGGTGGTGGGGAGTTTGTGATGCGGGAATATCTGGCGCTCAGTGCAGGGACCTTGACGGACGAAGACAAGATCGACGAGTTCGTGCAGGCCAGCTACGGCTTTGTGAGTGGTCAGGGCAATCCAGAAGAAGAGCTGGCTCAACGTGATTTGTTAGAAGGGCGGACTGGCTTATATCAAAAGAAGAAACGACCGGCCCATCAGAAGGGGAAACCGTAGAAACACCTCCGGACTCCATCTTCCGGCCAGCGCGAGTAGAGCAACCATACAGTGACAAGCATGACGCAGATCGTTCTTGGCTGGAGTGCTTTTTTTGCCTCGACTCTTGTCGCTCCGGCTGAGTGGCTGAAGAACTTTTTCCTTTTCCATCCCAGCTCAACTGTGGACGTAACACCAGCAGTTTATGAGCTTGCCTACGAGGACATCCGCTTTGGAGGAGAGAGTGGGACGCTCTTGCACGGCTGGTACATCCCCGGCCCGGGAGACGTCATCTTTATCTGGTTTCACGGGAATGGCGGAAATATTCAGAACCGATTAGAGCACGCCTATTTGATGCACACGCATGTTGGCGGCAGTCACCTCCTGTTTGACTACCAGGGCTACGGTCTGAGTCATGGTCGTCCGTCGATTCCCGGCATCATATCCGATGGCCGGGCCGCTATCCGGCTCATTCAGGAACGGGGCTGGAGCAAAGGAAAGCGACTCGTCTTTTTTGGCGAATCCTTGGGCGGGGCGGTCGCGATTGCCCTTGCGGTTGACCCCGCACTGGAGGTGCGCCCGGAACATATTATTCTGGAAGCCCCGTTTTACTCCCTGCACGCGATGGGACAAGCCCTGCTTCTCCTCCGCCCCCTGGCCTTCTTAGTGAAAGACGATCTCAACTCAGCCAGGCTTATTCCAAAACTACCGGCTCCACTGCTCGTTATTCATGGCACCCGGGATGGGCTCGTGCCCTTTCAGCAGGGTCGCGACCTGTATGAACTGGCCCCCCCACCCAAGCAGTTTTATGAAATCCCAGGTGGGGAACATGTTGGCCTGTACAGGGTCGCTGGGCAACGCTATTTCCAAACTATTCACGACTTCGTAGCTGATGAACCTTCTCCTAGTACGACTGAATAGACGCAAGCATGGCCCAATCTGAGACGGGGACGGAAGAAGCACGGCCCCGAATATTTCGCTATCTACGGGGACTACGGCGACTGACGCTGGGTCTGATTGCCCTTGTGTCGGGTGGTGTCCTGGTAGGGTTTTTACTCGCTGGCTGGTTCTTATCCGAGCAGCGCTATGTCGCCTTCCTTGAACAGGAACTGGAACGGTTCTTGCGCGCAGAGGTGGAGATTGCATCAAGTACGCTCTCCTTTCGGCAGGGGGTGGGGGTCCAGTTTCAGACGGTCAGTATGCAAGAGTACGGTAGCACCGCTCCCTTTGTGACGGCCGAACGCATTGATCTCGTGCTTGATCTCAAAGCGCTCTTGCGCGGACAGCTCCTCTTTCGCCAGATATTCTTCTTAAAGCCGAGCGTCCAGCTCATGCGACCGACATCGAATGCCGAGCCGGCCGCTCCGGTTGCCCGCCTGTTCTCTCGCCAAGTGAAGCCGTCTGCCCAAGACGCTGAAGAAACTCCGTCCGATGCCAACCTCTGGTTCTCGCCTCAACTGCTGGTCCACCAACTTGTCTTGGAAGATGCGACGTTTGTCTTTCAGCAGGCATCTGCTGAAGTTCCCTTGGTCTTCACCCGCGCGCATCTCCGGCTTTCTCTGGAGCCGGACGGCAGAGTAGAGGCGCGGTTGGGTGCGAACCTTGGGCAGAACGGGGAGGTGGGACAGTTGACGCTCCGCTCTCGCGCTACACACTGGCAGCCGACATCGGACGCATCTCCAGCAGTATGGCAAGGCGACATTCGTCTCCAGGATGTTGCCGTCCATGAGTTGGGTGAGTGGTTCGGCGCGAATTGGCCTCCGGCACGCGTGGACTTTTCCGGGAAGTATACCGGGGAAGCGAATACGAGTACGAATGTCTCGGGTCTAGTGAGCGTCCGAGAGGCCCGTTTTTCACAACTGACGATTGAGAAGGGAAGAATCGGCATGACCAATTTGCGCTGGGATAATCCAGCGTATGCTTCCTCATGGTTGGTGGTCGCACCGATAGCTGGGCTGCTCGAAAACCTGGCTCAAAGTCCGGAATCACTCACCTTCAACGCCACGATTGAGAGGATGCAAGGTCGGCTCGGAAAGACCAATACTCCGGTTCATTTGACCTCAGGGCAGCTTCATTTGCAGGCTGGTCAACTGCGTGCCTCGAAACTGAAGGGCTCGTACGGAGAGTCTTCTGCGCTGACGAATTTGAGCGCTGATTGGGCGCCTCTCTTCTCAAAAAATTTGCCAACGCTCACGGTGAATCTTACCGCGCAGATGAACCTGGCCGATGATCTGGACCCACTGCTCTCATTTGTGCCAAGCGAAGAACGAGAGGCATACAGGCAAGCAGTGCAGCAGCCGTCGGGCCACGTTGACATTCGGTTGAGTGCACAAATTCCTTCTGACAAGAAAAACCAAAGCTCGTACTCAGCGAGGATGGAATGGCGTTCGGCCGGAGGCGTCTTCCCCGAGTGGGGGCTGGGTGTATCTGAGGTGAATGGCGCCGTCCACCTCACGCCGGAATTGGCCTCATTGCGGGATATCAGTTTTCGTATTGGGACCTCTGTTGGGATGCTTGAGGGGACGATTGAGCGTCCTTTCACAGCCTCGCAGCAAGGACGCGTGACTCTCTCCATTCCACAGGCGACCATCCGGGACGTTATTCCGCTGCTTGCTGATGCGGTGGTGCAACCACACTACGGACAGATCAGTGGGCGGGTGGATGCTTGGTTCGGTCCGGAAAGCCACCTCCTGGAAACGGAGGGGAGTATTGTTCTGAGTCAGGCCCGTGTGGACGTGCTGTCGTTCTTTGAACCGCTCGATATCATGCGCGGACAATTCTCTTGGGGTGGACAGCAGGGTAGATTTGTGATCGAGCAGGGCAGCCTGTCCGGTGCTGGAGTGACGGGCTCGGGTGAAGTGCGAAGCCTTGAGCCCCTAGAGCTGGATGTCACCGTGGAGTGTGATGCTCTGGATTTCGACTCGGTCTTGATCCCTAATGCCGTTCGATCAGAGAAGAAAGAGGCAACAGAACAGGACAAGATACGTGTCGATGTCCACTGCGACCGAGTGCAATATAGGACGTTTACCGCGGCGCCGGTCCGGGCTTCTGTCTACCGGCATGAACGTCAGATCGATTTTCGCCTTGAAGAAGCCGGTGTCTCAGCCGGCGCTCTCCAAGGCGAAGGGACGTTCTGGCTTGACTCGTCCGCCCTCTCATTCGCACCACAGGCGAGTCAGGTTGATGCGGCAGATTTTTTTGCCGCGCTTGGCCATCCAACCGATACCCTCTCAGGCACCTTAGATGCCAGCGGCGACATCGAGGTTGTCAATTGGGAGTTCTGGGACGATCCAGAGGAATGGGATGGGACAGTGACGCTCTCAGTTCAAGACGGTGTTGCCCAGCAACTCCCGATTCTCGTTCGGCTCTGGACCGCCGTCAGTCTGCAAAGCCTGCTCAGTTTTTCGTTGCCGCAGTTCCCCCGCGAAGGGTTGCCCTTTTCTTCGCTGACCGGAGATGTTGTCGTGAAACACGGGCAGCTCACCACCGAGAACCTGTCTCTCATCGGAGAGGCGGTGCGCCTGGACGCCCGAGGTCGGGTGAACTTACGGCAGAAAGTGCTCGATATCACGACCGAGGTTATTCCGCTGCGCGGTCTTACGAGTGTGGTTGAAAAGGTACCGTTGGCGGGCAAACTGCTCGCCCAGAGCACCGACAGACTCACGGCACTGCCGTTTCAGGTCAGCGGCCCCTACCAGGACCCTCACGTCAGCCTCCAATTGCTCAAAAAAGTCGTTCCCTGACAGGCGAGAGCAGGAAAGTGGACAGACGGCTACAGCATCGACGTATCGGCCCTGAGACCAAACAATACACGGCCGGCAAGTTCATATAAGGGTGGGGCGATGACCGCGTGTTGGGTCAGCACATGGATGTCGCGGAAGGCCCGCTGGAGCGGACTTGTATCCCAGATAGCGCTGGTTCCAGCGACAGTATACATGGCATCCACCACTGCGGCCGACTCGCTGGTGGCGTGGTTGGCGGCAAGTCGAATAGCCGCACGCTGCTCAAGGGGAACCGCTTTCCCCTGACACGTCATATCCCATATCTCCTGGGCTACTGCCAGGAGTCCGGCACGTGCTGCCTGGAACCGTGCTTGGGCCTGTGCAAGCTGCATGTGGACAAAGGGGCGTTCGCAGAGCGGGCGACGCCCTCCGGTGGGAATTTTGGTGCGGGCAACCTCCATCAGACAGTCAATGCTGCCTCGGGCAATGCCCACGGCTACGCTGGCAACGCTGATCGCCAACAATCCGAAGGTTGGGAAGGCATAGAGCGGGCCGGGCTGCGTAGGGGGCTCAAGGCCATAGGCGACTGTTCTTTCCGCGGGGATAAAGAGATCCTGGATCGCAATATCGTGACTGCCGCTTCCTCGAAGGCCGGAGACTGACCAAGTGTCGATGATGTCGGCTTCCGCCGCAGGAAAGAGCATCAGACGAATGTCTGGCTGTCCATCCGAACGCAGCCGTGGAGCCTCATTAGCCTCATGGATAATGCAGTTCCCCATGAGCCAGGCGCAATATTCACAACCACTGTTAAAGGGCCAACGTCCCGTTACCTGGTAGCCGCCCTCGACCGGCCTGGCCCGACCGTACGGAGCGAGGGCACCGGCAGTGACGATATGAGGATCGCTGCCGTAGATCTCCTGAGCAGTTTCCAGCGGAAGATAGCCACTCGTCAGTCCTCCTGTTGCACCGATCATGGCCGACCAGCCGACTGATCCGTCCAGGGCCGCAGCCGCCTCAATAGTCTGGATGAACGTAGCGACGTCGACCTCAAGACCGCCCACCGAACGAGGAATCAGCAGACGAAAGAGGCCCGCGACGGCCATGGCATCGACAAGAGACTGGGGGAGGCGACGCTGGGTTTCAATCTGATGACTGAGCGAACGAACGTGGGGAGCGAGGTCATGCACGACCTTGAGGAGACTATCCGCTTGATCAGAGATATCCATACTAAGTCTCACAGGAAAGCGGCAGCGGGACAGGCCGCTTTCCTGTCTGTCTCAGGGAGGGGGGCCTTTAATAATGAATCACCGACCGAATGCTTTTGCCCTCATGCATGAGCTCGAATGCCGTATTGATCTCATCGAGCGGCATAGTATGCGTAATGAAATCGTCAAGCGGGATCTCGCCCGTCATGGCACGTTCGACAAACCAGGGGAGTTCTGAACGGCCCTTCACTCCGCCAAACGCAGTGCCACGCCAGACGCGGCCCGTGACCAGCATGAAAGGTCGTGTCGCAATCTCCTGACCCGCTCCTGCCACCCCAATAATCGTCGCCTCCCCCCAGCCTTTGTGACAGCATTCCAGCGCGGCCCGCATGGTATTCACGTTCCCGATGCACTCGAACGAGTAGTCGACGCCGCCGCCGGTTATATCCACAATCACATCCTGGATGGGCGTGGCATGATCCTGTGGATTGACGACATCGGTTGCTCCGAACTTCCTGGCCAAGTCGAATTTGCCAGGATTCACGTCAATGGCAATGATGCGTTCCGCCTTGGCCATGCCGGCTCCGACGATAACGGCCAGACCGATTCCGCCCAGACCGAACACTGCAACGGTACTGCCCGGCTCCACTTTTGCCGTGTTTTTGACCGCGCCGATCCCGGTAGTGACTCCGCAGCCGAGGAGGCAGACTTTCTCAAGCGGGGCGTCTTTTTGGATCACCGCAGTACTGATCTCAGGCAGCACGGTGTATTCGCTAAAGGTACTGGTTCCCATGTAATGGTGGATGGTCTTGCCGTTGTGCGAAAAACGGCTGGACTCGTCAGGCATGAGCCCACGGCCTTGTGTCCCGCGTATCGTCTGGCACAGGTTGGTCTTGCCCGATTTGATGAACGGACAATTGGGGTCTTCCGGTGTGTAGAGGGGAATGACATGATCGCCTTCTTTGACGCTGCTGACGTCCGCGCCAACCTCGACCACAACGCCCCCGCCTTCGTGACCGAGAATAGCGGGGAACACGCCTTCCGGATCATCTCCTGACAGGGTAAAGGCATCGGTATGACACACACCGGTCGCCTTGATCTGGACCAGCACTTCGCCTTTTTGCGGACCTTGGACATCAACTTCTTCCAGTTCGAGTGGTTTGCCGGCTTCCCAGGCTACTGCTGCGCGTGTTTTCATATTGCCTCCCCGTATGCGTGAGTACACCTGCCCCCCGTACCACAGCCCTTAGGCACGAACAAGCGGAGCCTTGACGCCGAGGCCCATACCGCCTCAAAGGGGTGAAGAATCCCGACAATATTGCGAAGGATGAGGCAATCGGGTAGAGGAGAGTGAGCAGGTTTTCAAGGTTTTCCGTCCGTCCAGAGCATACTGAGTCAGGGTAGGGCAGAGAGGACATTGCATGGCTCGGCAGTTTCATATCCCAGACTTCTATAAAAGCCCGATTATCTCGCGGGTGAAAAAATACCGCCAACTGCATGACCCCCGCAAGCAGGACTTACTGCCCACAGTGCTCGACTTTGGTCCGGTCCGTTTTATCCTTGCCCGTCATTTCGGTTTCTGCTTTGGCGTGGAGAATGCGGTCGAGATCGCGTATCGGACGCTTCAGGAGAATAGCGATAAGCGTATTTTTTTCCTAAGCGAAATGATCCACAATCCGGCGGTGAACCAGGATCTCCAGGAGCGGGGGGTGCGCTTTATCTTCTCCTCAGCGGGCGAACACCTGATCGCCTGGGATGAGCTCACCGCGGAGGACATTGTGGTCGTCCCAGCCTTTGGTGCGAGTGTGGAAGTCCAGGACGCCTTAGCCCAACGCGGCTTAGACCCGTACACCTATAACACGACCTGTCCGTTTGTAGAGCGCGTCTGGAAACGCAGCGCTCAGCTTGGGAGTAGCGGTTATACCGTTATCGTGCACGGAAAAGCTTCCCATGAAGAAACCCGTGCGACCTTCTCGCATAGTATTCAAAATGCGCCGACTGTCGTCGTCCTCAATCTCGAAGAGACGCATATCTTAGGTGATATTATCCGTGGCCGACTTGAACCGAACGTTTTCTTTGCGCACTTCGGCCATACCTGCTCTCGCGGTTTCGACCCTGAGCGAGATTTGCAACGGCTGGGGGTCGTCAATCAGACCACGATGTTGGCTTCTGAAACTCGACAGGTTGCCCAGATTCTGCGTCAGGCCCTGGCCGACCGTTACGGCGAGGAGCGGTTGAGTGAGACCTTTGCCGACACGTCTGATACCTTGTGTTATGCGACCAATGAGAATCAGCACGCCACGTATGCGTTAATTGAGCATGGGGCTGACCTGAGCCTTGTTGTCGGCGGGTATAATTCGTCAAACACCTCGCATATTGTCGAGCTCTGCCGGGCGGCTATGCGGACGTATTTCGTTCAAGGTGCAAAGGACATCGTCTCCCCGGCCCACATCAACCATTTTGTTTTAGACCGGCAACAGGTCGAGACCACGCAGGACTGGCTACCCGAACACCGTCCACTTGATATCGCCCTCACCTGCGGAGCGTCCTGCCCGGATGCCATTGTGGACGAAGTCCTGCTGCGGGTGCTGTCTTTCTTTGACCAGTCACGAACAATGGAAGAGGTCTTGCAGCCCTATCCCTCTACTACGCCAGCAACGGTCTGAGGCCGGTCCTGCCAGGATACCCGTATGCAACTTGAAGTGGCAGACTATATCATCCTGATTGTTGATGACCTCGACCGCGCCCTCGATTTCTATACCCAGGTTCTCGGGCTCAAACTCGGCCATCGTTCCGGAGACTATGCCCAACTCGACACCGGTGTGACCCGCATTGGATTCTATACCCGCCCGGCCATGGAAGCCGTGGTCGGCTTCGCCCTGGAGCCCGCTCAACAGACTGCTCCGGGCTTCGAGTTGGGCTTCAAAGTCGTCGATGTTGATGCGGCGTATGCGGAAATACTGGCTGGTGGAGCAACACCGGTCACCCCGCCGACAACCCGCCCGTGGGGACAGCGGACGGCCTACGTGCGTGATCCGGACGGCTATTTGATTGAGTTGGCTCAGGGACTATAGCCTGAGGTCTGGCGTCGTTGTCGGTGCGCCTCTGTTTGCCTGAAAAAGCCGGGCATGGCATACGCCTGTGGGACGCTAGGCGCCCCGCAGGCGTCTTTTAGCCTTGTTTACGGAGTGCAAAGAACGACGTGAAATTCCCTCGACGGGCCAGGAGCAAGAGGGTCTCTGCGTCTTTGACTTCCTCTACGGCCGTCGTGAAATCGCGCACCGATTTTACGGTCTGCCGGTTCACCTCTTCGATCACATCTCCGGGACGGATACCGGCCATTTCGGCCGGGCTGCCAGGCTCAACCGCCGTGACAACGACGCCTTTTTGGTCGTCTGGCAGGCGGTAGCGTTGGAGATGTTCGTCTGAGATGTCGGCGACGGTCAGGCCCCAACTTGCCTCGCTCTCTTCGCCGCCATCCGCTTGGGCGATCTGATCGGTCAATTCTCCAAGCGCGACGGAGATGGTTTGTTCTTTCCCACCACGCAGAATGGTGACGTTGACCTTTTCCCCAACCGGGGTGCGCGCCACCATAGCCGGGAGGTCGTGTGATTTCAGAATTTGTTCACCCTTGAAGTGGGTAATGATATCGCCCCGCTCAATACCCGCCTTTTCTGCGGGTCCACCCTCGGTAACCTCAGCGACCAGGGCGCCGAGGGGCTCTTCCAGATCAAAGGATTTTGCCAGCTCTGCCGTGACCGTTTGAATAGCGACCCCCAACCAGCCACGGGTGACTTTCCCCGAGTCTTTGAGTTGGTTAATGATCGACTTGGCCATATCGATGGGAATGGCAAAGCCGATACCGATATTGCCGCCGCCCTGGCTAAAAATGGCCGAGTTAATACCCACGACCTGGCCCCGGAGGTTCAAGAGCGGACCGCCAGAGTTGCCGGGGTTAATCGAGGCATCCGTCTGGATAAAATCGTCATACGGTCCGGCACCGATAACCCGCCCTTTGGCGCTGACGATGCCAGCCGTTACTGTTTGTTCGAGACCGAACGGGTTGCCGATGGCCATGACCCAGTCGCCAATCTGCAAATCCGACGAGCTGCCGAGCGGGACACTCTGAAAGGACTCTTCCGACTCAATTTTGATCAGGGCCAGGTCCGTCTTATCGTCGGTCCCAATAATTGTCGCCTCAAACTCATCCTCGTCTGAGAGACGGACCGTAATTTTGTCGGCCTCGCCTACAACATGCTCATTGGTGACAATATAGCCGTCCGGGCTGATGATGAAGCCGGAGCCTAGACTACGCTGCTGGCGCGGGGGAGGACGATCGCCAAAAAAGCGACGGAAGAATTCTTCAAAGGGGTCTTCCCCGCCAAATGGGTTTGGACCCGGCATTGGTCTCTGACGACGCTGGGGGCGCCGGGTCGATGTCTGGGTTGTTGAGATATTCACGACCGCGGGCATGGTCGTTTTCGCTATATTGGCAAAATCGGGAAGCTGGCTCACACCTGTGACTACCGGTTGCCGCGCTTCCGCCTCGCTCTTTTCCTCCTTTTTTTTTGAACCGAATAATTCCAGGGCGTGCAGGGGGGGGCGGTCCACCAGCAGCAATCCTGACAGGAGGAGGAGGCCAGCGGTGAAAACGCCGTGTCGTACCGATCCGCTCTTACGCATGCATTCCTTCCCTTTCCAGCAACAATCCAGAGACAAACATTCCAGCTACACCCAAGGATTACGGTTGTGCGCCCTTATTCATCTTTTCTCGCAGCTCAACTTGTTTCACGAACGAGGGGACCACAGGAGCGAATTCCGGCGAGAGGCGGTGACGGATATCCATCGCTGCATCGGCAGCCAGCCTCCGCAACGGGACGGACTCCTCGATACGGGAGAATTCGTCGAGAAATGTGAGAACATCCTCCGTCCCCACCTCTTTCAGGGCAAACAGAGCTGTGCCCTTTGTCGGCACATCAAGGTCGCGTCGAAGAAACTCCATAATGGGCATGGCGCCACGCGGGTCCCCAATTTTGCCTAAGGCAATCAGGACCTTTTTTTTGACCCCGGCATGCACGTCACGTAAAAACAACTGCTGGGCCAGGGCCGGGGTGGCATCGGTCGCCCGCATATTGCCCAGATATTCAATGGCTTTGACTTTGACACGGATATCAGCATCCGCGGTGGCATTGAGCAGATAGTCAATCGTCTTCGGGTTTTTCATTTCTCCGAGCGACTTCACCGCGCTCATGCGTGTTTCCGGCCGGTCATTCCCCAGACGACGAATAATCTCTTCCAGTTCCGGTCCCGACCCTCTTTTTTGCTTTTCCTGGCGGAGCCGCACCCGACTCTCGCGTGTCAAGCGGTTTCCCAAGCGCGTGCCCTGGCCCAGGAATTGTGCCTCAGAGACGCGTGGCACGGTCCAGTCGAACAGGCTGAATGCAAGGAAGACGACGATGCCGAACACCAGTCCTGATCTCTGTCCACAATACCGTTGCGTCACTCCTGCACTCATAGGTTTATCGTCACTCGTAATTGACCGAGAATGCCCCACGCGGAGACCGGATGCAAGGGCGCTAGGTCGAGAATAAAGGGTCTTGCTCTTCACGACGAAAGACCTGGACCTCTTCCGGGAAAAGGCCGCCTTCGGGAATATCCTTGAGCGGCGTGCCGTCCTTGAGCCGCCCTTCTATGACTTCACGATACGTACAGACCAGATATCGATGTCCGTCTCGCGGTTTGGTTGGGAGCCGGGCCTTTTCGACCCGGCTCTCACCCTTCGCCTCTGGTCCGAGAATGCGGATAACATAGCGTTTCTTCATGAGTCCTTTCAATGCTCGAATAACCGAGGCGCGGGACAGACCCGTCATCTCACAGATTTCGGCATAGCCTGCCGTAATCAGTGGAGTCCGGCGTAAACCGATGGAGTGCCGCCACAGGGCCCGGTAGGTTTTCCACTCGCGCGGGTCCATGAGCCTATTCAACTCGTCTTCCAGCAGATAGTCGGGGAGGCGCGGGGATGGTTGCCATGGGGGGCGGCGCGTCAGGCGAATCTGAACATCAGCTCCCTCTCCCGTGGCCTGTTCGTCCAATAGGGTGGTCGGCTCCTCTTTTTTCGCCATAGTCGGGTCACTCTATTTTTCCCGTGCATAATACTGATAAATGGAAACGGTGCCAATGGGCAGAACGTGGCTGCGACAATGCTGGAGATGGCTCCGCCCGCCGCTGATGGAGAGGGGAACCGATGAAGATTCGGTCCATTACGATAGGACTCGACCCTGGCTTTCCGTTGAAGACCGCTCGGATCACGCACGGTGGACGCTTTGCCCAAGAAGTCAAGACCATCTGCGAGGCGGAGGGACTGGCGGTACAAACCCTGCGTTTAGCCACTCCCCCATTTCCTCAATACCTGGCCGGCTGTTCTCCTGCTGCGGTCCTACGCTTTGCCCAGGAACTGGAAGCCTGCTGTCTCGCCAACGGGCTGGATTATTGTGCGCTCGGTCCGGTAGACCCCGGCCTGCCCGAGGAGCAGAAGTTTGTTGACTTGTTGCCAGACCTGATCGCCGGGACTGAAGCAGTGTTCGTCAGTGCGCGTCTCGGCAACGGCGATCAGGTTCCTACCCGGCCCGTGACCCAGGCGATCGCCGGTATTATGAGGAAGATCGCAGATGTAACGCCGGACGGATTTGGCAATCTCCGGTTTGCGGCAGGGATACACATTCGGGCCCAAACCCCTTTTTTCCCGGCAGCCTTCCACGCTGGACCGCCGGCCGTCTCCCTTGCCCTTGAAGCGGCCGATGTGGTGGCATCCGTTGCCCAGCCTGATCTCAGTCCGGCCGGGCTTGTCGCCCGGATACAACAGGAATTTGAACGCCAGCTTCGTCCCCTTGAGCAGCGTCTGGAGCGCTTGGAACCGCAGCCTTTCCGCTTTGCCGGTTTTGACCTTTCACCGGCGCCGGGTCCCGAGAGCAGTATCGCTTGGGCAATTGAGCGGATCAGCGCCGCTCCCTTTGGTAGTCCGGGCACGCTGGCGGCAGCCGCCCTGGTCACCGCCGCACTCAAAGCGACCGCCCTCGAGCAATGCGGCTATTGTGGACTCATGTTGCCAGTCCTCGAAGATGTCGGTCTCGCCGAACGCAATAATCAAGGAAAAATCAGTCTGCCTCAGCTGCTGACCTATTCCGCGGTGTGCGGCACGGGGCTGGATACCATACCGCTTGCCGGCAACGTCTCTCAACAGCATCTTATGGGACTCCTTTCAGATGTGGGGGCTTTAGGCTGGAAGTTGCAGAAACCGCTCTCTGTTCGTGTGCTGCCTATCCCAGGCAGGCAGGTCGGTGAGATGACCACGTTCGACTTTCCCTATTTTGTGAATACGCAGATCATGGACGTCAGCTAGGAGATGGCTAAGGACGTGTGGAAGATCATACCATTGCTGCACGAACAGGTGGGACAAAAGGGGAGGGCGACATGGGGCAGACGGTTCCTCGCATGGTCGGCGGTCGTCGGTTATTGCGGGTTGCTCTACTATCTGTCCGATCAACCCAGACTGCGTCTGCCCCACGTGCTTCCTTCCTCTGATACGTTAGCCCATGTGACCGCCTATGCCGTATTGGGCTGGCTCTGGACAGTGGCGCTCAGAGAGACGTGGGCGGGATGTTCGTCCCTGACAGCCGTGCTTTTCGCCCTCATTTTCACCCTTGGGTATGGGCTCAGTGATGAATGGCATCAGAGTTTCGTGCCGGGCCGTGTATCCAGTACGGTCGACGTCGTCGCGGATGTGATAGGTGGCGGACTGGGCGCGGGCGGTTTCTTTTTGTGGACAAGAAGAAGGGCCGAGGAAGACGCCCGACCCTCAGGCCGTCCGCCGGCGCCTTAGCGTTGCCAGGGGAGGGGCATGTGTTCATTGTCCGCGGTGCAGACTCTGACCGGTGCCTGGCCGAGAGCGGCAACAATGAACATATCTTCTGTCCCTGTATTGACGATCTGGTGGATCGCATCGCGCGGTATCTGAAGGGTTGAGTTCGGACCGAAATCTGTATCCTCACCCTCAACCGTCAGGCGTCCCGAGCCTCGTAAAACCACGATGGCCTCTTCACAGTCGTGACGGTGGACGGGCGTCCCACTGTCAGGTTTGATGGTTTGCATCCACATCTCTAAGGTTTGCATTCCATGTTCCGGGCCGGCCAGGGTCTGGTGGTCCAAGCCGGGGAGGGCAAATTTCTCTATTGCTGCGTTGTGGACGACGGGCATGTCATTCCTCCTCCAAAAGACGTTGCCGTACCAATACCACAGAAGTGAGCTGTCTTCGAGCCGATCTTATGGTAATTCTGCCGTGGGTGAGCAGGGTGGCAAAAAAGATATCGACGTATGGACAATCTCGACGTGATAGGTTGAGTGTGTCACAATGCCCACGCCAGACCCAATACACTCGGTGGGGAGAGAGGGAGGTGTCAGTGAAGGGGCACGCCCGACAATTTATGGCGGTAAACGATGTGGTTGTCTCTCCTGAGACGACCCTAGCCGAGGCTGCACGCCAACTCGCTCGGTTGGACATCACCGGCCTGCCCGTCACCGATGCGAACGGACGGGTTGTTGGCATTATTACCGAAAGCGACATGCTTGATGCCTTTCTCGCCCAGCGCGCCAACGATGTGACTGTGGAGACACTAATGACGGAACATGTGATAACCGTCGACGAATTTACTCCTGCGGATCAGGTGCTCACCATTTTACGAGAGCAGAAAATCCATCACCTGCCTGTAGTACGCCAAGGTGTTGTGGTTGGTCTGATTACCCCCCAGAGCGTGCTCCACTATATTGTCTCGCATGAATTCCCCTCGCCCCCGGACGCTGCCTAGTTGATTGTCATCCCAAAAGAAGACCTCGGCTGTGGCTCCTCAGTTGTTCCGTCTGACCTATCAAGTGGTGCGTCGTGTATGAAAAATGACTCCGTCTCTCATCTGTCCCTGCGTGCCTACTGGCGCACGAATCTTCTCATTGTCGGAGTATTGCTCAGCGTCTGGTTTGTTGTTTCTTTTGGGTTGTCGATTGTCTTTGTTGACGATCTGAACACCATCCGGCTGGGCAGCTTTCGGCTGGGTTTTTGGATGGCGCAACAAGGCTCGATGTATGTCTTTGTCATCCTGATCTTTGTGTACGTATGGCTGATGAATCGTTTGGACCGGGAACATGACCTGGAGGAAAAAGAAGAGGTCAGCAGCGAGCGGGGTGGCCAATGATGGACCTCTTCTCGACAGATCCGGTCAAAATTTGGACCTTCATCATTGTTGGCCTCTCGTTTGCGCTCTATATCGGTATCGCCTGGCGAGCCAAAGCCGAGTCAACGAGTGACTTTTATGTTGCCGGCTCACGGGTCGGTGCCGTCGCTAACGGCATGGCGACCGCCGCCGGTTGGATGAGTGCGGCCTCGTTTATCTCGATGGCGGGCATGATGTCCTTCCTGGGGCGTGACGGGGCGATGTATCTGATGGGCTGGACGGGCGGGTATGTCCTCCTGGCCCTGTTACTTGCGCCATACTTGCGGAAGTTCGGGAAATATACCGTGCCGGACTTCGTGGGCGAGCGCTATTATTCGCAAACTGCTCGGGTCGCCGCGCTCGTCTGCGCCATCTTTGTCTCGTTTACCTATGTGGCCGGTCAGATGCGGGGTGTGGGTGTTGTGTTTGCGCGTTTTTTAGAGGTGCCGGTTGAATTCGGGGTGATCATCGGCATGGCCATCGTCTTTATCTACGCCGTGACCGGCGGACAAAAAGGCATTACCTATACTCAGGTCGCCCAATACTGTGTGCTGATCTTTGCCTATATGTTGCCCACTTTTTTCATCTCCCTACTGATGACGGATACGCTGCTGCCCCAAATCGGGTTTGGAGCGGAACTGACAACGGAGCCCGGGACGTCTCTGCTGGATAAACTTGACGGTTTAAGTCAGGACCTTGGTTTTGCGGCCTATACGGGTCGGGGGAGTAAAACGGTTATCGATGTCTTTTTTATTACTCTCTCGCTGATGGTTGGGACTGCCGGTCTGCCGCATGTCATCACCCGTTTCTTTACGGTCCCGAGAGTGAAAGATGCGCGGCTCTCAGCCGGCTGGGCTCTGTTGTTTATTGTCATCCTGTATGCCACGGCGCCTGCGGTTGCGGCGTTTGCCCGGACCAATCTCTTAACAACCGTGCACAATGCAGAATATGCCCGGGTGCCTGACTGGTTCTCAAAATGGGAGGAAACAGGCCTGATTCGGTTTTCCGACAAGAACCAGGATGGCCGGATTCAGTATTATAATGATCGCAATCCAGTCTTTGCCGAGTACGCTGCAGGGCAAGGCTGGCAGGGAAACGAGTTGTACATCGACCGGGATATTATCGTGCTCGCTAATCCGGAAATTGCCCAACTGCCGGCCTGGATCATCGCCTTGGTTGCGGCGGGCGGTCTGGCGGCCGCCCTGTCTACCGCTGCCGGTTTGCTGCTCGTCCTGTCGATGTCGGTCTCCCACGATCTGATGAAAAAGGTGATCCGTCCGGACATCACAGAGCAGCAAGAACTCCGCTATGCCCGTCTCGCCGCGGCCGGAGCGGTAATCATCGCCGGTTATTTCGGCATTAATCCGCCGGGATTTGTCGCCCAAGTGGTGGCGTTTGCCTTCGGCCTGGCCGCTTCGAGCTTCTTTCCGGTGATTGTCTTGGGGATTTTTTCCAAACGCATGAACCGAGCCGGGGCGATTGCCGGGATGATCTGCGGCATGAGTTTTACCACCGCCTACATCATCTATTTCAAATTTATCAGCCCCGAAGCCAATACCGCCGAGCACTGGTTGTGGGGTATCTCGCCCGAAGGCATCGGCGGGGTTGGTATGCTGATCAACTTTGGCATCGCGCTTGTCGTCTCCTCTTTCACCAGCCCGCCACCAATCGCGGTCCAGGACATGGTTGAAAAGATTCGCGTACCGTGGAGTTAAATAACAGGAGAGCGCCGAGATCACGGCAACGGAAGGGAACGGACGCGAATACGGTTTTCTTCCACAACAACAATAGCTCCGGTTCGGAGATCATCCTCAATCGTTGGCAGTATTTTCAGCAGTATGGATGCCAAGCGTTCTGGACGATTGTTTTGGAGACGGAGAGATACCACGCTAGGCTGGGTGTAGTGGGTACTCGCAAGAAGGGCCGAGTAATCAAGGTCTTGGGTGATTACGGTCTGTCTATCGAGGCGGGCACGTTCAAGAATAAGAGAATCCGGGGCATCGGCATCTTGGGGGAGGATGTCGCTGACGCGGATAACATCGTGCCCACTCGTTTTAAGAAGAGTAACGGTACGAGGGGAGATGTGGTGGTCAGCCAAGTAACGCACGATCTAAGAAGGGTACGCCCGCGACTGCTCAGAAGCTAACCACGCACCGTAGGCAGCCGCCTGTTGAACATCTTCTTCGCTCAGTTCTGGATACTCGTGCGCGATTTCCTGGCACGACATGCCTGAGGCGATCATGCGGAGAATGAGTGAGACTGTAATCCGGGTGCCTGTCACAGTCGGCTGTCCTAGACAGATATTGGGGTCTACACTGATCCGGTTAAACGTCATGGCTGACAGCCTACCCGGTTCTGTTGTGGCCGACAAGCTTTTAGAGATAACGGGTTGGAAGTTGAAAAAAAGATGTGGGCAGGGGCGGAATCGAACCGTCGACACGAGGATTTTCAGTCCTCTGCTCTACCGACTGAGCTACCTGCCCACACGGTGGGGCATCCTCTTAGCAGTTAATCCAGTTTCTTGGCAAGCCCTGTTGTGGGTGCGCAAGGAGTCAGACTCGAACCGTTGACGTTGATGAGTCGGTGATGATAGCGCGTGGAGGGGAGGCGGACGATTTGACCACTGGCGGGCGGTAATCAACGTCCAGTGAGAGTGACGTTGGGCGGGGAGGGACGCAGCAATGTCGGGGAGACGAGACGCAGGACGCAACACGCCACTGATATCCGTGATCCTGCCGACTTTTGATCGAGCGGATTTATTGCCGCGGAGTATCGCATCGGTGCTGGCCCAGACGTTCACGGACTGGGAGTTGATCGTTATCGACGATGGCAGCACCGATAATACGGCCGACGTTGTCGCGGCGTGGCAGCAACGGTCCGACCGGATTCGCTATGTCCGACAGGCAAATCAGGGGGTTGGGGCCGCACGCAACCGTGGTGTTGCGGAAGCCCGAGGAGAATATATTGCCTGTCTCGATAGTGATGATGAATACTGTCCCGCCCATTTGGAGACGCGGCTCGCGCTGTTGCGTCGCCATGAGCTTGATTTGATTCAAGGCGGCGTCCAGGTCGCTGGCAAGCAATGGGTCGTCGACTTCTTTGATCCGACCAAGCTCATCCGCATATCCGAGTGTGTGATCGGTGGGACGCTGTTCGGAAAGCGCACCGTCTTTATCGAGTTAGGCGGATTTTGTGACCTGAACTATGGAGAAGACCTCGACCTGTGGAAACGAGCTCAAAGATCGTTTCAGGCCAGAACCTTTCGCGAACCAGTCACCTATATTCTCCACGAAACGCCCAATAGTCTGCGCATGGTCCGGTTTGAGGAGTGGGCGGCCCGGCAATCTGAATAGCCGGCTGACATGGCGATGGCGTACGCCTGAGCGTGCCGGTTAGACTGTGGGACGACTCTCGTCTGCGGTGGGGACGCGATCTCTCAGGCAATACACTCCCAGATAGAATAGAGGTGTATCGAGCAGGGCAAAGACGAGCTTAAAGGCATACGAGGACAGCGCCAGCGGAATGAGTTTGTCTATCGAATCAACGGCTGAGCCGAGCGCGCCGGACGCATACAGGATGGACGAGATGAGAAACGTATCAACGATTTGGCTGAGCATGGTCGAGCCATTATTGCGCAGCCACAAATGTCGCCCCTTGGTGAGCTGTTGCCAGAAATGGAAGAGTTGGACATCAACGGACTGAGCGACCAGATAGGCAATCATAGAGGCGATAACGCCCGGCTTCATAAAGGTGTACACCGCGTCAAACGTTGCGGTTGCCCCTGATACGCCCGAGGCATCCGGCAACACGTGGCCAAACCACATGAGGAAAAGCATGAAGAAATTCATGCAAAAACCAACCCAGACGATGGACTGCGCCCGCCGCCGGCCGTAGAGCTCGCTGATTAGGTCGGTGGCCAAAAAGGTAAAGGGGTAGGCCAACAGCCCCGCCGGAATCACAAACCAGCCAAGATCGACGAACTTCGTAATCCCGACTACATTCCCCAAGGTGAGCGAGGTGAGGAAAATTCCGGCCAGAAAGGAATAGAAGACCTCGCGGGTATGCGCCGACCAAGCCCGACCAGGCGGAATGCGAGTGTCGCGCGGCATTGGACGTCAGTTACGCACGGGGACGCGGCTGCGCTGCCACCTGCTGCTCGGCAAAATCAATAACCTGGGCTTCCAGGCAGGTCTGGTTAAGCCGATCAATTTCCTGCACACCGGTTGGGCTGGTGACATTGACCTCGGTCAGATAGTCGCCAATGATGTCAAGCCCGACAAAATACAGCCCGTCCCTTTGGAGAAACGGGGCGACGGTGCGACATATCTCTGTATCCCGGTCGGTGATATCCGCCTTGACGCAGGTTCCGCCTACGTGGATATTACCCCGATTTTCATCGGCCCGAGGCACCCGCAGGGTACAGCCAATGGGTTCGCCGTTCAGGGCGATGAGACGCTTGTCGCCCTGACGGACTTCCGGGATATACTGCTGGGCGATGATGGCCGCGCGACCGTCCTGGGTCATGGTTTCGAGGATGGAATTGAGATTCCGATCATCCGTACGGACATAAAAAATGCCGGCCCCGCCATGACCGTCTACGGGTTTAATAATCATCTCGCCGCCTAACTCGTCGAGAAAGGATTTGAGGCGCATGGTGTCGTGGGTAATCAGGGTGGCAGGGATGACGCTGGGAAAGTTGAGGGCGTAGAGTTTCTCGTTTGCCGCGCGTAGGCCGGCGGGACGATTGAGGACCACCGCGCCTTCATTCTGAGCCAGGTCGAGCAACTGGGTCGCGTGCAGATAGGCAATATCAAAGGGCGGATCTTTGCGCATAAAGATCGCGTCAAACTCACCCAACGGGCCGGTGTGTTCCGGGCCAAAGGTAAAATGGCTGTTCACCTCTCGGCGCAGTTCGATCCGGCGGGCCCGGCCCATGGCGCGCGCGCGTTCAATAAACAGGTCCGACATTTCCAGATACCAGATCTCGTGGCCCCGGGTCTGTGCCTCAAACATGAAAACAAAGGTGGTGTCTTTGTCGATGAGGACGTGTTGAATCGGGTCCATAATAAAGGCGATACGCAATCGACTCATGCTGTCTCCTCTTAGCCTATGCGCCTGCGCGCTCCCGTCGGACCGAAGAATGGAGAAGGATTTCCTCTGCCCACAGGTGCGGCATGCTAGGCAGTCGTCGGGCTTAAGACAAGGGGGGGAATTGGGGGTCTCGCCACAGAAACTGACACAGGGCGATAGCGGCTATGCTCGCCGTCTCTGCCCGCAGGACCGAAGCGCCCAAACTGACTGACACAAATCCGGCGGCCTGCGCCTGCTCGATTTCTTCAGGGGCAAAGCCACCCTCCGGACCGACCAGAATATGGAGGGCGTCGAATTGAGCGGAGTCTTGTGCAAACTCCCTGAGATGTAACGCGCGTTCTCGTTCCGAGAAAATAATTTTTCCAGGGCTCTGAGGGAGGGAGCGTAAGAGAGCCGGAAAAGATTGCGGAGGACGAATCTCCGGCGGCAGGCCGCCCGATTGTTTGGTCGCGGCGCGGGCGAGGTGCTGCCAGCGCGCGACACGTTCGACTCGTTTGCCGTCAGGAATACGGGCAACCGTAAAGGCCGAGACAAAGGGCACAATGGTGTGAACGCCAAGCTCGGTGGCTTTTTCAATCACGAGGTCCATTTTGCGCCCTTTGAGCATGCTCTGAGCCAGTGTGAGGTGAAAGGCGCGTGTCTCGGCAGGAGCGTCTTGCGTAATGCCGACCTCAGCATACGTTGGCGCGATATGCAGAATCTCTCCGTGGTAGGTCGCGCCGCTTTCATCGTACAGGATGACGCGTACGCCGCGGTCGAGCCGCAGGACGTGCCGCAGATGATGGAACTCCGCCCCGCTGAGCTGGGCTCGGTCTTGCGTGATGGCCTGGGATGAGATGAAGAAACGTCGCATGTCCGGTCAGTCTGAGGCCCGACGTAAGACCAGGGTTGTCCAGCCGTCTTTGGGACGGTGTTCGACCAGAGTCCAGTCTGGCGCACTGAATGTCTCAAGCACGGTCTCGGCCTGGTCGCTCTGGATACCGGATAGGATGGCATGACCGGAACGTGTCAGTATTTGAGTGATTGCCGGACATAATGTAATCAGCGTTGAAGCAAAAAGATTAGCCACGACCAACTGAAAAGGTGCAGGTAGTTCGCTGAGGCTGGTGGCGCTGATATGGATGGCTGTATCGACACCGTTCACCCTTGCGTTCTTCCGCGCTTCTTCGAGCGCGGTAGGATCGATATCCGTTGCCCAAACTGAGGAGACTCCCAGCTTGGCTAAGGCAATAGACAGCACCCCGGACCCGGTGCCCAGGTCCAGGGCTCGCGCCGGAGGGCCATACGTGTCGCACAACGCTTCGAGTGCTTCCAGACAGGTGTGCGTAGTGGCGTGATGCCCTGTACCGAATGCCATGCTGGGATTAATCCCAATCACCGCTCGTTGCGATTGTACGGGGCGTACTTCCCAGGGCGGAAGAATAAGCAAGCGTTGTCCAACCGGGAGGGGGGGAAAGTGGGTTTTCCAGCGCTCTTGCCAGGTGTCGCTAGTGATGACTGCACACTCAGGAACACAGGTGGCCAGGGCGGGATACTCAGTAGCGATACTCCGGAGATGTGTCGCGAGGCTCGCCAACAATGCCGCGCCGTCCCGGTCTACGGGAAAAAAGCCTTGGACGAGCGTCCAGGCTGGCGGTGGCGTGTCCGGTCTCCATTCTCCCTCAGCAATACCGATTGAGCCGAGTTCGACCAGGAAATAAGAGACCGCCTCGACCGCCTCAGTGGGGACGGACACCGCAATCCGCAGCCATTGCTCTGCAACCATAACCTACCGAACTCATCGGCCAACAATAACCAGAGTCTGCTCGGCTGGATTGAGATAGGTATTGGCAACGCGCTGCACATCTGCCTGCGTCACCTGCTGGATATGATCGAGATAGAGACGGCCATGTGTATGACCAAGGCCGTACAGTTCGTTGAAGGCCAATTCTTCGGATTGCGCGGCATTGGATTGGAGTGAAATCTCATAGCTGCCGGTCATATATTTCTTGGCCCGCCCAAGCTCATCAGCCGTGACTTTTTCCTGGCGGAGGCGTTCCAGCTCCGTTTGTGTGGCGCTCACCGCTTCGTCCACGCTGCCTGGGTCTGTGCCCAAGTACACCCCAAACACCCCTGGGGCGAGTCCTTCAACATGGAACGCGGTCACAGAATAGGCCAGGGCACGCAGTTCACGCACCTCATAGAACAGCCGTCCCCCTTGGCGAGACAGGATGGTATCAAGGACTTTCAGCGCATACCGGTCCGGATTGTCAAGGGTGACGCCTTGAAAACCCAGGACCACGTGGGCTTGTTGTTTCTTCGCACTTTTGGTGGCGGTCCGAACATCGCTTGGGCGGGCCTCTGGCGCTGGGGCGGAGGGTGGCGTGACTGCGGGCAAGGTTGATAAGCCGGCACTCAGTCGGTCAACCATCTGGGTCGTCTCAACGTCACCAACAACACTCAGCACCAAGCGTTCCGGGTCGAGGAGGGTTCGGTAGTAAGCGGCCACCTGCTCTTGCGTCATGGAGCCAATGCTGGCTTCGCTGCCGAGGGTAAGCAGTCGATAGGGATGCGTCTCGTACAAGGTCTGGTAAAACAAATCAAACGCAACCTGGGCGAGATCATCCTCACGATTCTTGAGGGCCAGCAATATCTCACGTCGCCGTTTTTCCACCTCACCGGCTGGAAAAGTCGGGTGGAGTAGGGTCTCAAGGAAAATATCAATGCCCTCATCGACATGGGTCGTGAGAAACGAGCCGGATAAGCCTAAACTATTCCGTCCGGAAAAACCGTTTAAGCCGCCAGCCAGCGATTCAACCGCTTCCGCCAGACTAAGGCGTGAGAACTGTTGGCTGCCGCGTGTCAGCATACCGGCAATAAAATTACTGATACCAACGTTGTGTTCGCTTTCAAACAAAAGGCCACCGAGCGTTGCCGCCTGCACCGCCATGACCGGGACGCTGTGGTGCTCCTTCACCAGCAGACGGACGCCATTATCGAGGCGAATGGCTTTCACCGGGCTGCCGTTCGCCCCGTTCGTTCTCGCTGGGGCGCCGGCCGTGCTGACTGGCTGGTCGAGGCGGTGGCATAATTGGGTGATGTCCTCGGCGGTCGGGATACTGGAGGCCTGCGTCTTGCCCAGGATGACGGCATTAAGCCGTGCTGCCGAGAGATACTGACGCGCGACGCGTTGAATGTCCTGGGGCGTCACAGCAGCCAAGCCCTTGAGATAGCGTTGCTCATAGTCGAGGTCAGAGAAGACCGTGAGAAAATATCCCAGTTGGCGGGCTTGGCCTTGGACGGTTTCCCGTCGGTAAACAAAATCACTGGCTAAATTTGTGCGAGCCCGGTCGAGTTCTACCTGGGTTACAAGTGTGTGCTTGTACCGGAAAAGCAGGGAGAGGCTCTGTTCGAGCGCTGGCCGAATCTTCTCTTGTTCCAGCGCCGCCGCCAGGATGAATAGGCCCGAATCGGCCGGTGTATAGGCACTGGCCGTAATCCAGTTGACCAATTCCTGTTCGGCTTGGAGTTTTTGGACCAGGGGAGAGCTCTCTCCGCCGCCTACGATAAAGCTGAGGAGATCAAGGGCAAAAATATCTTCATGCTCAGCCGGGGGGAGGGGAAAGCCCATATAGAGGTAGAATTCCTCGACGTTCATCTCCACGCTGGAGAGGCGCAGCTCGGTCTGGGCTGGTTCGGGCGGACGAGGACGGGCGGGAAGTGGCACGGAGGGGGTATGGTCAAAGAGCCGCTGGACTTCTTGTTGAGCTTTTTCGCGGTCAATATCCCCAACGATCACCAACGTCATGTTATTGGGGTGGTACCAGCGTTGGTAGAAGTGTACGACACGCTCACGATTCAACGCCTCAATGGTTGCGCGATAGCCAATAATTGGACGACCGTATGGGTGTTGTGTATAGGCAACCTCGAACAGTTCGGTTGCCGCTCGGGTGGCGGGTGAATCCTCGCCGCGCTTCCATTCTTCCATCACGACCTGGAGTTCTTTGTCCAGTTCATGTGGGTCAAAAGTCGAGTTTTGGATGGCGTCGGTCAAAATATCGAGTCCGTCTGAAAAATGCCGGGAGGCCAGGACGATGTGGTAGACGGTATGGTCTGCAGTCGTAAACGCGTTGATGCTGCCGCCAGATGATTCGATTTCCGTGGCGATGGCTCCAACTGGCCGACGCTGGGTGCCCTTAAAGAGCATGTGCTCATGGACGTGGGCGGCACCGGCAACATCGGGAGTTTCATCGGCACTGCCAGCCTTGACCCATATCTGGATGGCAACGACGGGCGCAAAATGGTCTTCTTGAATGGCGACACGAAGGCCGTTTTCGAGGGTGAAAAGAAGACGGTCTGGATTCTGTTTTGGGTCAGTTTGGTGATGCGACGCGACGTTCGACATGGCCCCCCTGTGTTTCACACCCCCGGAAGGGAGTCAAGGAATACGGGAGCAGGAAGCGTGTGGATAAAAGAACAGACGGAGAGTCCGGCCTGCGAGGAGGGGGACTTGAACCCCCACGGGTGTCACCCCACTAGTCCCTCAAACTAGCGCGTCTACCAGTTCCGCCATCCTCGCGAAAATAGGGCACTTTCACCATAAAGGTGAGTGGACGGGGGATAATACCGCGCTCTTCCTGGCTGGTCTAGGGGGGCAAGGGGTGCGCTGTTATCTTCCTAGACCACAGGCATTGGCGTTGGTGGCATGGCAGGAGGAGCGGGCTGCTCGGATTGATGTTGCCACCACCGACGGAGTGTGCCCTTGGCAACACGCCCCATGACTGCCGGGGTAAAGAAGCTGGAGGGGGGCTTGAGCATCTGCAGGACCTCACCGACGTGACGCCGGAGGGTCATATCTTCGATCGCTGCCATGAAGAGGGCATTCATATAGGGGCCAACAATCCGTGCGCCTTTTGGACGCTCGCCTTCCGTTGTCGGCAAACTGAAGTCGGCCCCGGTTGCGAGACCCCACGGAGCGGCCTGGACCCGAGCCTGGGCCTTAAAGAAATGCCGCGACAGGTCCGGATGCGTCGGGCCGTATTTTTTGAGGCACTCGTCCAGCGCACCGGCCGAGAGGGTTCCGGTTGTCATGCCTTGTCCATATACGGGATTAAACGCGCACGTGGAGTCTCCCACAGCAATAAAGCCGCCCACGCCGGCCTTCCATTTTTCATACCGGCGAAATCGGTTCGCCATTTTCCGGTAGGCATAGACTGAAGAGATAGGCTCCGCCAGACGTACCGCATCGGCCAAAACCGGAGAGCGCAGTTGCGACAGCGCCGCCGTAAATTCCTCTTCGTCCTTGGGTGGATAGTGTTTGGAGACTCCTGCCAGGGTGACAATCCAACGGTTGCGTTCGACCGGGAAAAGTACGCCGGCCAAGGGGTGTTCCGGCAGTTTGAGGTCAAGCCAAACACCCTTCCACCACCAGTCCTTGGGGAGTTGGTCCGGTGCTTGATACCAACGAGAACTATAGCCTGTATGCGCATCCACAATAGTCTCAGGCGGAAGTGGGATGCCGAGTTCCTGGAGCCAGTTCGGTGCTTTTGACGTCCGCCCACTGGCGTCAACGACCAAGTTAGCCCGAATCGGACTAGGCTCCCCCGTGTCGCGCGGTACGATACGCACCGTATCAATGCGTGGAGGGCCGGCGACGGCCATGCCCAGGCCGGTCGCGCTCGTTTGCTCGCGTACCTCGACATTGGGCAGCGTATAGAACAACTCGCGGACGGTTGATTCAATGAGGTTGCGACTGGCGAACAGGGTCATCATGCCGGTAGGGCGACGGCGTTCCCAGCCCCAGTTCCGGAGCGTGGCGAAGTCGTTTCCAAAGTCAATCTCATGCGCCCCGCGCTCAAGCATCAGGGTGTCAAAGCCTGGAAAGAGACGGTTGAGCTCTCGCCGACCGCGTACGAGCAAAGCATGGACGTGGCGGCTCTGCGGAACCCCGGCACGTTCCTGTGCGCCGTCGGGACAGATATCCCGGTCCAGGACGGTGACCCTGTCAAAATACGTGCTGAGTATGCGTGCGGTGCATAAGCCGGCCATACTGCCACCAATGACGACCGCGTGAGTATGCGACATGCGTTGCTCCTGTGCGTCTACCGCTGCAAGATCATGTTCAGACGGAATTGAATAGGTGTCGGACGGCGTGGGCTAACCCGCACTCGCCGTAAATACTGCGTAGCGCATGCGGCATGCGAGTCCTACTCGACGCTCTCAAGGATTAGTTGCCCGGCGTTGCCGCCGGCGCTTCGGCCTGAGGTTCTTCGCTTTCGGATACCACCGGCGCTGCCGCTTCTGAGTCAGCTTCCGCCCCGTATTCCGTTGCCGGGCCGCCCACTCCTGCGTCGGTCTCAGTCAGCGGAGGAGCGGCGGATTGGGCGTCCGAGTCTTGGCCTTCTTCTGTGTCAGCCGGAGGAATCTCGTCCGTTGCCTCTTGGGGAACAGCCGGGGCAGGGACATCGTCGAACAAACTTTGTGATGTTTGACGTGCGAGCCCGTAGGTCATAACCAGCGAGGTCAACATAAAAAGGATGGCGATACCGGTTGTCAGCTTTGTCAGAAAATTACCTGCCCCGGAACTGCCAAAGACGGTTTCACTCGAGCCGCCGCCAAACACGGCTCCCATGTCAGCGCCCTTGCCGGTTTGTAAAAGTACGACCGCAATCAGAAAAATACAGGCGAAAACATGCAGGCCAATCAAGGCTGTATACATCATGGGAGCATATCCTACTCAAAGTGAACGATACGAGCAAACGAGTCCGCCTGCAAGCTGGCCCCACCGACCAGCGCGCCATCAATGTCGGGCTGGGCCAGCAGTCCATCGACGTTGTCAGGCTTGACGCTACCGCCATATACAATACGGACCGCAGCGGCACTGGACTGGCCGGCGAGTTCGATGAGCGTCCGCCGAATGGCCGCATGTACCTCCTGTGCCTGTTCCGGCGAAGCGGTCTGCCCCGTTCCAATGGCCCAGATCGGCTCATAGGCTAGGACGAGGGCGGCAATGGCCTGGGCGGTCTGACCCGCAAGACCGGCCCGAATCTGGCGTGAGATCACCGTCAGCGTATCGCCGCGCTCGCGCTCGGCTAAGGTTTCTCCCACGCACACGATGGGCGTCAAGCTATCCCGCTGGGCGGCTCTGATTTTTTGAGCGACCTGTTTGTCGGTTTCTCCATAATACTGCCGGCGTTCTGAATGCCCGACAATAACGTACTGACAGCCAATTGCCTTCAGCATTGGCCCGGAGACCTCGCCGGTGAACGCGCCGTGCGTCTCTGCGTGGAGGTTCTGGGCGGAGAGACGGACCGGGCTGCCACGCAGCGTTCGGGCCGCGATCTCCAAGGCGGTAAAGGGGGGAGCGACTACAACTTCTCGATCTGAAAGCGTCGCGGGTAGCTGCGTGACTAGGGCTGAGAGCAGCTCAGCTGTCTCAGCCGGCGTTTTATGCATTTTCCAGTTGCCAGCAATAAGGGGCAGCCGCGTGAACATGGAATTATCTAGAGTTGGCTTCCGATGAACAGGGTCATATCGCGCATACGATTGGAGAACCCCCATTCATTATCGTACCAGGAAAGGACTTTCACAAAATTGTCGTCCATCACCTTGGTGAGGGCCGAGTCAAAAATCGACGAATGGGGATTGCCATTGAAATCAACGGAGACCAGCTCTTCCTCGCAATATTGTAATACGCCCTTGAGCGGACCTTCGGCTGCGGCGCGCATGGCATCGTTGACTGCGTCTGCCGAGACGGCTTTACCGAGTTCGGCGACCAGGTCGACGACCGAGACATTCGCGGTTGGGACACGGACGGCCATGCCGTCGAGTTTCCCTTTGAGTTCCGGGAGCACTTCGCCTACGGCGCGGGCGGCGCCGGTAGAGGTCGGAATCATCGACTGTGCAGCAGCTCTTGCTCGGCGAATGTCCGAGTGGGGTAGGTCCAGGATGCGCTGGTCGTTGGTATAGGCGTGCACAGTCGTCATCAGGCCATGCGTGATGCCAAAAGATTCGTGCAGGACTTTGGCCACGGGCGAGAGACAATTGGTCGTGCACGATGCATTCGAGACGATGTGGTGGGATGCTGGATCGTAGTTCGTATGGTTGACGCCGTAGCAGACCGTAATGTCAGGATTTTTGGCTGGGGCAGAAATAATGACCTTTTTGGCACCGGCCGACAGATGCAATGAGGCTTGTTCTCGCGCGGTAAACAGGCCGGTTGATTCAAGAGCAATCTCGACACCAAGGTTTCCCCAAGGCAGCTTGCCTGGATCACGCTCTTGGATAATCTCAATCCTTTTACCATCGACGATCAAGGCGTTGTCTTCGGCAACAATATTGGCGTCAAGTTGGCCGTGGACAGAGTCATAGCGTAACAAATGCGCCAGAGTTTTGGCATCTGTTATGTCATTAATGGCAACAAACTCAAGTTCGGGTTCGTTGAGACTGGCACGAAAAACGTTTCGTCCAATACGGCCAAATCCGTTGATTCCTACACGTATCGCCATGATCGCCTCTTCTGTATGGGAGTGACTTCGCCAAGTCTTTTTTCATACTTTCGTATCCGGTGAAAGCCCGTCACGGAAAAACGGCCGGCCCAGGAAAACGATTGACTCGATTCTCCGCATGTATTAGTCCTACCAATCAATGATCCTGATTTGAGGCTTTCCCGATCACGAGAGGAATCGAAGCCCCCAATGTATGCCAACCGATATGTGGTGGAGGGTGGGGAGTGGATTATGGATGGTTTTCTTGGGCGTTTTGCGATTCAAGCCGACGTTCCGCTTCGGCAGACCCACAGCATTGTCGATATGATTACCGGCTCAGGACCGGTGGTCCTGGCCGTCCTCTATATTCTCCTGGGCTTCTCCATCGTCAGTTGGGGCATCATGCTCTATAAATTCCGCCAACTGCGTCAAGCTAGGCGAGAGTCTGAGCGCTTTACCACGATATTTTGGGAAACCAAGAATCTCCCCGCTATTCACACTGCGGCCCTCGAAATGAAGGAAAGTCCACTCGCCCAGGTCTTCCGGGCGGGCTATCAAGAACTCATGCGTCTCACTCGGACGAAGAAGAAGCCGCTCGAAGCCCCCGCCGACCCTGTTCCACTGACCATTCCGGAAGAAGGCGGGATTGATAATATCGAGCGAGCTATGCGCCGGGCCGTGCGCGAGCAGGTAACTCATTTGGAGCGCGCGCTGACTTTTTTAGCCACAACGGCCAGTACCGCGCCGTTTATCGGTCTTTTTGGGACGGTCTGGGGTATTATGAATGCATTCCGGGGCTTGAGTCTCACGCGGACATCGACCATTCAAGCCGTCGCGCCCGGTATTGCTGAGGCGCTGATTGCAACCGCGATTGGCCTAGCTGCTGCGATTCCCTCAGTGATGGCGTACAATCATTTCAGCCGAAAAGTCCGAGTCCTGGCAACGGACATGGAGAATTTCTCAGCCGAATTCCTCAATATTGCCGAACGTCACTTTCTCTAGATAAGGGGATGCCAGACCATGGCTTTTGATCAGTACGATGAAGGGAGTATTTCACAGATCAATGTGACTCCTTTCGTTGACGTCATGTTGGTCCTGTTAGTCATCTTTATGGTGACTGCGCCTATCCTGCAGCAAGGCGTCAACGTCGAGTTGCCCGCTGTAGAAGCTGGTCCCCTTGTCGCTGATACAGAGGAGCAGTTGGTTGTGGCGATAGATGGTGAGGGGCGCGTTCACCTGAACGATACGCCGCTCGATCTTGTCACTTTGGGGGAAAAACTGACCGCAATTGTGAAGCTGCGGGCAGACCGGACCGTCTATCTCCGAGCGGATAAAGATGTGGCGTATGGCAGGGTTGTTGCGGTCATGGCGGCAATACGGGGCGCAGGTATAACCAAGCTGGGCATGGTGACCGAGCCACTGCCGGAATCGGACTCCATACAACGACAAAACCAAGCCTGAACCGTGAGCGAAAAAAACCAAAAAAGGCCGAGTCCGCGTGAGGCATCGCCCAGCGTACCGCCCAAGGATAAGCGGCTCGGTCGGATGGTAATGCTTTCCGGGCTGCTCCACGCCGTGCTCCTCCTGGCCTTGGTCTCTGTGGTCGATCCTTCCCGCTCAAAGCCCCGGACGCCCCAGAGCTATAGCGTCTCTCTGGTTGCTCCGGCTGCCTTGGAGCCTGCCCCCGCGCCTCCGCCCGTCCCCAAGCCGCAGCCGCCGAAGGTGGAGGCCGAGAAGCCAAAAGTCGAGGCCAAGAAGCCGAAGGTTGAATCTAAGAAGCCAAAAGTCGAGGCCAAGAAACCAAAAAGAGAAAAAAAAGTAGAAAAGAAACCCAAGGTAGCCAAGCCTGAAGAGGAAAAGCCGGTAAACATAGCGGCGAAGAAGAAACCGCGGCCAAAAAAAACGCCGGCTCAAAAACCCGAGCGAGCCAAAGAACCGCAGCCGCCCAAAGAGCCCGAGGAGCGAGGCCCGAGCGCCGAGGATCGCGAGCAGCAGATCGGGGCGGCCCTGGAAAGGGTCCGGCAGCGGCTGCAGGCCGAGACCCCTCCAAGTACGGCGTCCGGGGGGCAGGGCGGCGGTGATACGCTGCGCGGACTCCCCTTCATCCTCTACACCCAGGAGGTGAAGCAGCGGGTGAAGCAAAGTTGGATCGTCGCTGAGCCCAAGCTTGGTCTCACGGCAGTGGTGCGGTTTGGTATCCTGGCCAATGGCGAGGTTGTCGAGGTGGAGCTGGCCGAACGGTCCGGTGATATTGTTTTTGATGAATCCGCAATGCGCGCGGTGAGAAAGGCCAGTCCGCTTCCCCCTCCCCCAGAGGCCTACCGGAACGAATTTACCCGGCAAAAGGTTGAGGTAGTTTTTGGCGAGACGCAGCGCGTTCGGTCGCAGCAGGTTCGGGGCGAGTGAAATGAGCCGGGGAAGACCGCCGCTGCGGATGACTCGACTGGAGGTGCTGCTGACGGTAATTGCTGCACTTGTTGCCTTTGCTCCGCCGACTCTTGCCCAAATACGTATTGAAGTGCCAAAACCCGGCGGGGCGGGAGTTCCGATTGCCCTTTCGCCCCTGTCGAACCCGGACTCCCACGCTGAGCGGCAAATCGGGGAAACCTTTGCCAGTACTATTGCCAGGGATCTCACCCTCTCCGGTCTTTTCCGGGTGCTCGACCAGCGCGCGTATATCGAGGGGCCGGAAGGGTTTGTGCTCGACCGCATTAATTTTCAAAACTGGTCTGTCCTGGATGCGTTAGCCCTGGTCAAAGGCGGTTTTTGGCTGAACGGGGAACGGTTGACTATCGAGGCGCGCCTGTTCGATGTGACCCAGCAGAAACAGCTTGGCGGCAGACGGTATATCGGACATAAACGTGACGTGCGCCGCATGGCGCATCGCTTTGCCGACCAGATCATGCTCTTCCTGACCGGCGAAGAAGGACCTTTTAATTCAAAGATCGCTTTCATCTCGAACCGTGTTGATGGACGGGTCAAAGAAGTCTATGTGACTGACCTGAGTGGAAGCGAAGTGCGCCGGATCACGCAGGACAGGACGCTGAGCCTCGGACCGAGCTGGAGTCCAACTGGGGCAGAACTCTTGTTTATCTCGTACAAGCAGGGTGGACCTCATTCGTTTAAGCTCGATTTGGCGACTGGACGGGCGGCGCAGCTCGACGCCCGTATTGCCTATGGAGCAAGTTGGTCGCCGGACGGCACCCATATCGCTGTCAGTCTCGATCAGAACGGCAACGCCGATATTTTCTTGCTCTCGTCCCAAGGTCGGTTAATTCGTCGTTTAACCCACCACAGTGGCATCGACGTCTCGCCCGCCTGGTCGCCAGACGGGCGCCAACTGGCGTTTTGTTCGAGCCGGAGTGGCGGCCCCCAGATTTATGTGATGGACATCGAGACCGGACAGTCCAAACGGATTACGTTTCAGAGCGCCTATAATACTGATCCCGCCTGGTCTCCAAAAGGAGATCGGATCGCTTATACGGCCCGCTCAGGCGGATTTCGTGTGATGTGGACCGATCCGGATGGCGGGGAAGCCACGCACATTGTCCGTGGTGAACACCCTTCGTGGTCGCCGGACGGGCGCTATCTCGCGGTGACGCGAAGAGGGCGGCTCTATCTGGTGAGTCGAGACGGCCAGAGCCTACAGCAATTGACCGGGGGAAGTGGAAATGATACTAGTCCGGCGTGGTCGCCACGCCTTCCATAAGTACGCGTGGGGCGAGGAAAAATGGTGAAGAATGCACAACAATAAATTCCGTGGTGGGTGGCTGATCAGTGTACTCCTGCTCTCCTTGGGCTTGATCGGATGTCCGAAACAGTCTCCTCAGCCGATGAGTTATGGAAGCACTCCGAGTACGGGCTCTGGCGGGCCGGGGATGGATGAATCCGCAGTTGGGGAGGACGAACGCATCCAAGAGCGCGTCCAGCAGGAGGGGGCGGGCGGGCCCTTGCAAGACGTCTTCTTTAGCTATGACTCGTTTGAGCTGTCTGAAGAGGCGAGGCAAACCCTGCAAGCGAATGCCGACTGGTTGCAAAATAATGCCGAGGTGAAAGTGGAAGTTGAAGGGCACTGCGATGATCGGGGGACGGCCGAATACAATCTCGCCCTTGGCGCAAAACGTGCCCGTGCCGTGCAGGATTATCTGATTACGTTAGGGGTCCCTGCTGAGCGGCTTTCCGTCATTAGTTATGGGGAAGAACTGCCCCAGTGTACCGACTCGAATGAATCATGCTGGCAGCGAAATCGACGCGGCCATTTCTCAGTCCTACGCTAGGCAACGGGCGTCAGTCCTGGCTATACACACGTGCTGTGAGAGCTAGCCGCCGGGCGCTATGCCCCTTGATTCTGCTAGGCTTCTGGCTTGCTGGATGCGCAACCCAAGCAGACCTGCAACTGGTGCAGAACGAGCGCAAGGCAATACGCACCCAAGTGGCAAATACCGGCGCCTCGATTGATGGCCTCCAGCGCAAGGTCCAACAGCTTCAAGGTCAGATTGAAGAACTCCGGCACCGCTTGGCCCAGGTCTCCAAACAAGAGAGTGGAACCGGTCCACAATTGCGCAACCTTGAGGAACGCTTAGTCGCCCTTGAAGGGCAGATGCGCTCTGTGAGACGGAGACCCGGGTATGGACCGGACGAATCTGCTCTATCCGGCCTTCGGCCGCCGAACCGCTCGCCTGTCCTGCCGGTTCCACCGAGAACGCCTCCATCCCAGCCCTCGACCAGTACCCCCTCGACTAATGACACCCCAGAGTGTCAAGACCTCTACCGCGGAGCAGTCCGGCTTTTTCAAGACCAGGAATATAACCCAGCGATTCAGGAATTCCGCACCTTCCAGCGTCGTTGCCCTGAATCACAAATGGCAGATGATGCACAGTATTGGATTGGTGAGAGCCACTACGTCCAGAATGACTATAATCGGGCCATCCTTGAGTTTAATGATGTCCTCTCATACCGACGGGGTGATCGCGTTGCCGCAGCCCTCCTGCGACAAGCCCAGGCATTTCTTGCGATTGGAGACAAGACTGACGCGCGCCTGATCCTTCAGAAGCTCGTCAGCGATCATCCGTCAGCCGCCGAAACGGTTGAAGCACAAACCATGCTCCAGACGCTTGTACGTTAGCATACCCGCCCCTGGACTTCCTCGGGGCACTGAGTATGAAAATTATCCGCCACGCCTCGCGCCACACGCCGCTCCCCCATCCGGTCATTGGGCTCGGAAATTTTGATGGGGTGCACTTAGGCCATCAGAGGATTCTCTCTCGGCTTGTCGAAGAAGCCAGAGCGCGCCAGGGGACCGCTCTGGCTATGACGTTTTACCCCCACCCCCTTTCGGTGTTACGGCCCGGCAGTCCGGTGCCGTTAATTCTCAGTTTACGTGAGAAGCTCCGGAGGATTGCCGACTTAGGTGTTGACGGGATCGTGGTACAACGGTTTGGGCTTGATTTTTCTCAACTCGCCCCCGAAGCGTTTGTGCGCCAATATCTACTCGACTCAATTGGTGTGGAAAAGATTTTGGTTGGCCATAATTTCAGTTTTGGCCGGGACCGGGCTGGGAATGCCGGCCTGCTCAGTTCCCTGGGAAAACGGTGGGGATTCGAGGTCGAGGTCATAGGGTCGGTTACCGTGGGGCAGCAGGAGGTCAGCAGTACGGTGGTGCGCGCACTGCTCCAAACTGGCAAACTGTATGAGGCAACCACGCTGCTGGCACAGCCATACGCGGTAAGTGGCCGAGTTGTTAAGGGATTTCAGCGGGGTCGGCAGATTGGGTTCCCGACGGCGAATATACGTCCTCGGACATCAGTCCTGTTACCGAATGGAGTGTACGCGGTCCGGGCTTGTGTGGACGACGGAGAGTATGATGCTGTAGCAAATGTTGGGGTGAATCCCACTTTTGGCGCGAATCAGAGAACGGTTGAAACGAACCTCTTTGACTTTTCCGCCGACCTGTACGGAAAACGTCTTCGGGTGAGCTTTGTCAAGCACCTTCGGGAAGAGCGCAAGTTCTCGTCGGTCGAAGATCTCGTGCAGCAGATACGAGAGGATGCTGATCGAGCTCGTAGCTTTCTCTCCTCAACCGGAAATACTCCCTCGTGACAGTCCAGCATTTTCAGGTTCCGCTTTCTCAGATCGGTCAGCGTTTAGACTTGGTGGTTGCCTCCCTAGCGGAGATTAGTCGGTCTCAGGCAAAGCTGTTGATTACACGTCGCCATGTTTTGGTAGACGGCACTCCCCAAAAGGCGAGTTATCCTGTCCGCACTGGTGAAATCATAGAAGTCTCTCCCCCGCTTTCACGACCAACGACGGCTACGCCTGAAGATATTCCGCTCGATATCTTGTATGAAGATGATAGTCTGGCCGCGATTAACAAACCGCCCGGTATGGTTGTTCATCCCGCTCCTGGCCAGTGGCACGGTACGGTGGTGAACGCCTTGCTGTCATACTGGGGGTGGCATGTCGAGGAGACATCACTCCGTCCGGGGATCGTCCATAGACTTGATAAAGATACGTCCGGCGTCTTGCTCGTCGCAAAGAATCGGACGACGTTGGAAGCTCTCGCTGAGCAGTTCAAGTCGAGACAGGTGCGCAAAACCTACCGAGCTGTCGTGGTCGGATACCTGCCGCAGCATGAGGGAGAGATTTCTTTTCCCATCGGTCGGCATCCACAGGACCGGAAGAAAATGTCCATACATGCACGGAAGAGCCGTCCGGCGGTTAGTCGGTACGAAGTCCTGGAGTCAGGTCGCAACGTGTCCCTTGTCCAGCTCTTTCCCAAGACTGGCCGGACCCACCAACTGCGGGTCCACCTCGCTGCGCTTAACCACCCTATTATCGGGGATGACCTGTATGGCTCTCGGCGTATGGAGAAAACACTACCCGCTGAGATTCGGCACTTTCCTCGTCAAGCATTGCACGCAGAGGCTATTGAATTCATGCATCCCCAAGATCATACCGTGATGACAATTCAGGCGCCTTATCCCGCTGATTTTGCTGGGCTCCTGCTGGAACTGTCCGCTGTCTGGGAGTGAGTCTTTTCGTTGACAGGTTTGCGATGATGTATTATATGAAAGTGCCTTGCAGAGGATAAATCGCCCTCTGTAGACCGCTCCGAAAAAGAATTTCTCACCGGTCATACTGCTGTTTCTTGATGGTTTTTCCCCTAACACGGGCAACCGGCGTCCGAGGCGGACATACCTCGGCAATACGTAATACCAAGGCTACGTCCCTCCAGTTTACTACTGCGGACAATTAGGAGGAAAATATGGGTCGAGCGACCACAAAGAGTAATAATGCAAATGGACTCCAAGAAGTTCGCATTAATGGGGACGGCGAAGATGTCGGTCTGAACCTGAAGTCTCTGAAATCGAAGAAAATTGAAGAACTGGCGGAGATCGCACGAAATTTTAATGTCGAGGGCGCGTCCAGTCTCCGGAAGCAAGACTTAATTTTTTCTATTCTCCAAGCTCAGGCCGAGCAGAGCGGCTTTATCTATGGCGAGGGGGTGTTAGAGATTCTCTCTGACGGGTTCGGTTTTCTCCGTTCTCCTGACTACAATTATCTGCCAGGGCCGGATGACATTTATGTGTCCCCGAGTCAGATTCGGCGGTTTAATTTGCGTACCGGAGACGTTGTGGCTGGGCAAATCCGCCCGCCCAAGGAAGGAGAGCGCTATTTTGCGTTGCTGAAAGTTGAAGCAACGAACTATGAGGAACCTGAACGCGCCCGAGACAAAATCCTCTTTGACAATTTGACGCCGCTCTATCCAGAGGAACAACTCCGGCTTGAGCACAATCTTGAGGAATATACCACGCGGACCATTGATCTGTTCACGCCCATCGGAAAAGGTCAGCGTGGTTTGATCGTTGCCGCTCCTCGTACGGGCAAAACCATGATGCTGCAAAATTTGGCGCATGGCATTGTTCACAATCATAAAGAAGTCATTTTAATTGTCTTATTGATTGACGAGCGACCGGAGGAAGTCACCGATATGCAGCGCTCAGTCCGTGCCGAGGTCGTGAGTTCGACGTTTGACGAACCGGCGAATCGGCACGTGCAGGTGGCGGAAATGGTCCTGGAAAAGGCAAAACGTCTTGTCGAGCACGGAAAAGACGTTGTCGTCTTACTCGACAGTATTACCCGCTTAGCGCGCGCGAATAACGCCGTGGTTCCGCCGAGTGGAAAATTACTGTCCGGTGGTGTGGATGCCAATGCCTTACGGATGCCGAAAAAATTCTTTGGAGCGGCACGGAACATTGAAGATGGGGGAAGCTTAACCATTATTGGGACGGCCCTGGTCGATACTGGTAGTCGTATGGATGAAGTTATCTTTGAAGAATTCAAAGGGACCGGTAATATGGAAATCCACCTGGACCGCCGCCTCATGGACAAACGGATTTTCCCTGCCATGGATATTGGCCGCTCTGGTACCCGAAAGGAAGAGATGTTGCTGACGAAGAAGACCTTGGACCGAATGCGGCTTCTCAGACAATTGCTGACCCAAATGAACGCAGTCGAAGCAATGGAATTTTTTATGGATAAAATCCAGGGGACAAAGGATAATCAAGAATTTCTTGAATCTATGAATCAATAGCACTCTCCGGCGCGTTGCAAAGATTTTTCGCCTTTGATACAAAATTTCTCCCTGAAATCAAGAGTATTCCACCCGTAGTTAAGAAAGAAAGGTGACCTGTACATGGTTGACATTACAATCAAGCAACTGCTTGAAGCTGGGGTGCACTTCGGCCACCAGACGAGTCGCTGGAACCCAAAGATGAAGCCCTATATTTTTGGTGCCCGCAACGGAATCCACATCATTGATTTGCAGCAGACCGTGGGGATGTTGCGTGATGCGTGCGGCTTCATTCGTGATCTGGTAGGAGATGGTGGTCAGATTCTTTTCGTCGGTACCAAGAAACAAGCGCAGGAAGTTGTGCGCGAGGCAGCCGAGCGATGTGAGATGTTTTATGTCCATAACCGCTGGCTGGGCGGAATGTTAACGAATTTTCAAACCATCCGGAAGTCTATCGATCGACTGAAACGCGTCGAAGAGATGCTCGAAACAGCCTCGATTGCTGACGCGTTGACGAAGAAAGAACTCTTGGGGATTAGCCGGGAGCGGGATAAGCTGATGAGTGTGTTAGGTGGTATCAAAACCATGCGGAAGCTGCCTGACGCGATGTTTGTCGTTGATACCAAGAAGGAAGAAATTGCCGTGCGGGAGGCGAATAAGCTCGGTCTGCCCGTTGTCGCTGCGATTGATTCCAACTGTGACCCGGATCTGGTCACGCATAAAATCCCGGGGAATGATGATGCTATTCGTGCCATTCGTCTTTTTGTGGAGGCGATAGCTGACGCCTCCATAGAAGGACGGACGCTGTACCAAGAGCAGCAAGGAGGACCAGATGATTCGGGCGAACCGGGAGACTCGTCTGGAGGTCAGGCTGAACCGCCAGAGCCTGGATCGCCATCTCACGAGGCGCAAGCCGAAGACACTCTGACGGAGGCAACGCCTGTTGAGGAAGGGGGCGCGGCGTGAGCGGTATTTCTATGGCCCAGGTAAAAGAACTACGCGAGCGGACAGGCGCGGGTATTGTCAACTGCAAAAACGCGCTTGCCGAAAATAACGGTGATATTGAAAAAGCCATTGACTTTCTTCGCGAGAAAGGGTTAGCCGCTGCCGCAAAGAGAGCTGGGCGCGCAGCAGAGCAGGGAGTGGTGGGCTCCTATATTCACGGTGGTGGCAAGATCGGCGTCTTGGTTGAAGTGAATTGTGAGACTGACTTTGTGGCCCGGACTGAGGAGTTCCAACAGCTTGTCAAAGACCTCGCGATGCAAGTGGCGGCCGCAAATCCACGCTGCGTACGTCGGGAAGACATCTCTGAGGACGAGCTCGAGCGGGAGCGGACGGTCTACCAGACCCAGGCCGAGGCGTCTGGAAAGCCGACGCAGGTGATTGAGAAGATCGTTTCCGGAAAAGTCGAGAAGTTTTACAGCGAAGTATGTCTGCTCGAACAAGCCTATATCCGGGAGCCGAGTAAAAGCGTCCAAGAGATTGTCAATGATGCGGTGAGTAAAACGGGCGAAAATATTGTCGTTCATCGGTTTGCGCGTTTCCAAATTGGAGAAGCAAGTACTGCTGAAAAGGGGCCTGAGTAGGTCGCATGGCGACAAAGTCTGCACCATACCAGCGTGTCCTGCTCAAGTTGGGAGGAGAAGCACTCGCTGGCAAACGAGGTTATGGGATTGACGATGTTGTCTTAACTCGTATCGCTAGAGAGATTCAGGAGATTCATGCGCTGGGGTGTGAGATCGCTTTGGTCCTGGGTGGAGGAAATATCCTGCGTGGAGTAGACGCGAGCTCAAGAGGGATTGCGCGGGCGACCGGCGATTATATGGGGATGCTGGCCACGGTGATCAATAGCTTAGCCATGCAGGAAGCTTTGGAGAGGGTGGAGGTTCCGACGCGCGTGATGTCAGCCCTGGCAGTAGCGCAGGTGGCGGAACCGTATATTAGACGGCGCGCAACGCGCCATCTTGAGAAAGGTCGTATCGTTATTTTTGCCTCCGGTACCGGTAATCCGTATTTCACCACGGACACCGCTGCCAGCTTGCGGGCGATGGAAATCGGGGCACAAGCCATTTTCAAAGCAACCAAGGTTGATGGGATCTATAGCGCTGACCCGATGAAGGATGCGACGGCCGAGCGGTATCAAACCCTGACCTACCTTGAAGTCTTGCAGCAAAATCTCAAGGTCATGGACTCCACTGCTATATCATTGTGTATGGATAATCATCTCCCCATCATTGTGTTTAGTATGCTTGAGCCTGGGAATATCCAGCGCGTGATCCGTGGAGAGCCTATTGGAACGGTGGTCAATGGGGGGGAGTTATGAGCGCCGAAGTTTTGGAACAGATGAAGCAGGAAATGGAGCAAACGTTGGGGTCGCTCCGTGGAGAGTTTTCGAAAGTCCGTACCGGTCGGGCCTCCACAGCGTTAATCGAGGGTGTGATGGTCCAGTATTACGGGTCCCCAACCCCACTCAACCAACTCGCCTCCTTATCTGCACCAGAAGCGCGCCTCCTGGTTGTGCAGCCGTACGAAAAAAATATTATCGGGGATGTGGAAAAGGCGATTTATCAGGCTGACTTAGGCCTGACTCCAATCAACGATGGGAAAGTCATTCGAGTCCCCATACCCGAACTCACCGAAGAGCGGCGAAAAGATTTTGTCCGAAAAATCCGTAAGAGCGCAGAGGGCTACCGGGTTTCTATGCGGAACCATAGACGCGATGCCAATGACTATCTTAAGGAAATGCAAAAAGAGAAAGAAATTACCGAAGATGAATTGCACGCCGCCCAGGATCGCGTACAAAAGATGACGAATGAATATATTGAAAAACTCGACCATATCCTCAAGCTCAAAGAGGAAGAACTGATGGCGGTCTAAGGGTTGGTGTTTCTCTGTGACGGTCAACACGGACAATCCATTCTAACCTGCTATTTACACGCGTGAGCGTTATTATCGAGAAAGACCAATTGCCCCGTCATGTTGCCATCATTATGGATGGCAACGGACGGTGGGCGCAGCGACGCGGACTGAGCCGTATTGAAGGCCACAAGCGCGGAAAAGAGGCAGTTCGTAATATTGTCGAGACAAGTCGCGGCATAGGACTCTCGTATCTGACCCTCTACGCATTTTCTTCGGAGAACTGGCAGCGGCCGCCACGTGAAGTCCGGGCGCTCATGGGGCTTCTCAATCGCTATCTCCGGACGGAATTGCGCCGTATGATGCGGTATAATATCCGCCTCCGGGCCATCGGTGATTTGGGTCGCCTTCCCGCGACTGTTCGGAAATCGCTGCTTGACGTGATTGCGGCAACACAAGACAACACTGGCCTGACTGTCGTCTTAGCCGTGAGCTATAGCGCGCGGGAAGAAATCGTTGCCGCCGTGCAGACGCTGGCGACCGCCGTACAGGCGGGACGACTACGGCCATTCGAGATTGACCAACAAGCTATCGAACAATCGCTGTGGACGGCAGATATTCCCGCCCCAGACCTCCTTATTCGGACCAGTGGAGAGTTTCGGATCAGTAATTTCATGCTCTGGCAGTTGGCCTACACGGAACTCTATGTGACCGATACTCTGTGGCCAGATTTCGACCGTGACGCCTTCTTGCAAGCCTTAGCTGATTATCAACAACGAGATCGACGTTTCGGTCGGACGGCCGAGCAGTTGATTGAGACTGAGCTCAAACGTGCTGCGCACTAGGCTCCTGACCGCAGCAGGTGCGCTCCCCCTCCTGATCTTCCTGATAGGCTATGCTCCGGAATGGAGCTTTTCGGGTACCATTCTGGTTCTCACTGGTATCGGCTTATGGGAATACTTCTCACTCACGCGAGCCCAATGCACTCTCTCTCCGGTCATTGGCAAACTGTGGGGCATGCTTGTCGCATTCAGCATGGTATCGGGCGATATGCGGCTCATTGGAACCGCCTTGAGCCTTGGTTTCATGCTGATTTTTATCCTGAGTCTGCGAGGCCGTTATCCAGCGCGAGGAATCCAGACAACGAGCCTCTTCGTGCTTGGGGTGGTGTATATTGGGTTTCTTTTTCCGCACGTACTGTGGATACACCGCGGCCCGGAAGGTGCGGAATGGGTTTTTTTCATATTGCTTGTGGCTATGCTTGGAGACACCGGAGGGTATGTCGTCGGACGGACATGGGGAAAGCGGAAACTGCTACCGCATATCAGTCCCGGCAAAACAATAGAGGGGGGCGTCGGATCGATATGCGGGAACGGCGTCGCCGCGCTCATCGCCTGGCAGTATCTCCTGCCTAATCGATCGGCGTCCGAATTAGTGGTGCTTGCCCTTCTTATGGGGCTGCTCGCCCAGTTGGGTGACCTGTGTGAGTCTGCCTTGAAGCGGGCCTGCGGCGCGAAAGACTCAGGCCGTTTCTTTCCCGGCCATGGCGGCGTTCTTGATCGTATTGATAGTTTGCTTTTCCCGATTGCCTTTATCTATTACTATAATACGCTGTGGGATTAAATCTGGCCCGAGAACTGAGGAGTATGTGGGCATGGATCTTTCGACTTTTGATGTTGCGCTACGAGTAATTATTGTCTTTGGGCTCATTATTTTTGTGCACGAACTAGGGCACTTCCTGACCGCCAAATGGGCCGGCGTTGGGGTTGAGCGATTCTCGCTCGGATTTGGTCCGAAACTCATCGGTCGTAAGATCGGCGAAACGGAGTATTTACTCAGTGCGATCCCTCTGGGAGGCTATGTGAAGATGATTGGAGAGGAGATCGGTGAGGAGGTGGACGAGACTGATCTGGACCGTTCCTTCACTCATAAATCCTTGCCCAAACGCTTTCTGATTGTCTCTGCCGGGCCATTGGCTAACTTTCTGATGGCTTTCGTTGTCTTTAGTCTGGCCTTTGCCCAATTCGGCGTCAATGTCCCGATTGATCAGCCCACAGTTGGAGGCATCGTGGCGAATATGCCTGCGGAAGCGGCCGGTCTAGAGCCGGAAGACGAGATCCTCAAGATCGATGGAGTTGCCGTCCACACCTGGGAGGAATTGGCGGAGCAGATTCAGCACAGCAATGGGAATGAGATTCACCTCGTCATTAAAAAGGCGAACCGTGGTCAGATTATCGCGACAACGGTAACCCCCCAACTGCGTGACAACCCCGTCGGCGGACAAGTCTACGTGATTGGTATTGAGCGAGCCTTTACGACCGAACCTGTCACGGTCGGGCGCGCGGTAACGCTCGGAGCTGAGCAAACCTGGCTGTGGACGCACCTTATTTTAGATAGCGTTGTCAAACTCGTGAGTGGAGAGGTTTCAACCAAAGAGTTGGGTGGTCCCATTCTCATTGCGCAGGTAGCCGGGCAGCAGGCGCGTCTGGGATTGGATTATTTGCTGCGCTTCACAGCCATCGTGAACGTCAACCTGGCAGTCTTTAATCTGCTGCCTATTCCGATCCTTGACGGTGGCCATCTGCTGCTCATGCTCATCGAGCTCCTTATCGGCCGCCCGTTGAGCAATCGTTCCAAAGAGATGGCTCTGCGCGTCGGCTTTCTGGTTATTGTCTCGCTCATCGTTCTGGTCTTTTACAACGATATTTCACGACTTATCAGTTGATCTTTTGACATGCTCGTTCTCGGTATTGACACGGCTACCCCGATGGCGAGTGTCGGCCTGATACAGGATGGCAGTGTGCTGGCAGAACAGTCCGCTGGCGCCGCGGCGAGTCATGTGGAAAATCTTTTACCGTTGATCTGTCGCGTCCTCGACCAGTCGCACGTCAGCCTGCCCGAGATCGCAGGTATAGGGGTGACGATCGGTCCCGGAACCTTCTCCGGGCTGCGTATCGCGCTTGGCATGACAAAAGGTTTTGCCTATGCCCTGTCTCAACGGGTTGCCGGCGTCTCGACGCTTCTCACGCTTGCCCATGCGGTGACGCAGTGGAACGGCAGGCTGTGCGTCGTGCTGGATGCTCGCAAACGCGAAGTGTATGCGGCTTTCTTCGCCCGTGAGGCAGGAGGGCAGATTACCCGTCTGACTGACGATATGGTCCTCTCGCCCGAAGATCTGGCCAACCAAATCAGTACGCCCTGCCTCTTTGTTGGGGATGGTGTTGAGCGCTACGGTGCAATAATTCGAGAACACTGCGGGCCCCATACGGAATTTCTGCCGCTGACTGCTGTCCCGCCACGCGGCAGCATTGTCGCCCGCTTAGCCTGGACACGATTCAAACAGGGAGATCACGACGACGCCTCACAGCTCGTTCCTCACTACATCCGTCGCTCCGACGCCGAACGAAATTGGATAAAACAGCGTTCTGGAAAACTGGGGCGATGAGGATGGGTTGCTCCTTGGTGCTCTCTCGATAACGAAGAGCAGCTGATACACGTCCCGGTCGACAAAAGCGAGTCTTTCGGCAGCCTTCTGGCCTAGACAGGTCGTGGGAATTTTGGCATTCTTCCCCAAAAACTTGCCGAACAAGCAATATCTCAGCGAATTGAGATGAGGACAGACGTCCTGGCTGTCCTCCTTCTATACTATTCATGGATGCGAGGCCGGAGGGAAGAATATTATGGCTCGGAAAAAAATCGCACTCATTGGCGCAGGTAATATTGGCGGCACCCTTGCCCACCTGTGCGTGCTCAAGGGACTTGGCGATGTAGTCCTGTTTGATGTGATTGATGGCCTGCCTCAGGGGAAGGCCCTGGATATGCTCGAAGCCGGTCCCATTGAAGGCTATGACGCCAACATTACCGGGACGACGAGCTATGCTGATATTGCCGGTGCGGATGTCTGCATTGTGACGGCCGGTATTGCCCGCAAGCCGGGCATGAGTCGGGACGATTTGCTGGGTATTAATTGCAAGATCATGAGTGACGTGTCCAGCAACATCAAGCAATATGCGTCGGATTCGCTGGTGATTGTGATTACCAATCCGCTTGATGCCATGGTGACCCTGACCAAGCGTGTGACCGGTTTCCCCAAGAACAGGGTTGTGGGCCAAGCCGGTGTCCTGGACTCCGCCCGTTACCGGACCTTTATTGCCCAGGAACTCGGTGTGTCTGTCCAGAATGTGACGGCTATGGTCCTCGGCGGTCACGGCGACGACATGGTCCCGGTACGCAGCTATTGCCAGGTCGGTGGGGTGCCGGTTGAGAAGCTGATTTCCGCGGCCCGTCTGGAAGAAATCGAGCAGCGCACTCGTCAGGCTGGTGGTGAGATTGTCGCTTTGCTCAAGACGGGTTCCGCGTTTTATTCTCCGGCTTCAGCCGCGGTGCAGATGGCGGCGGCCTATCTGCAGGATAGAAAACAAATTCTGCCCTGCGCCGCCTACCTCGAAGGCGAATACGGAATTGACGGCGTATACTTTGGCGTACCGGTGTCTATCGGTGCCGGTGGCGTTGAGCGCGTCATCGAAGTGGACCTGAGCGACAAAGAAAAGCAAGAAATGGAAGTGTCCGTCGGCCATGTGCGTGAATTGGTGACGGCCATGGACGCCCTCCTGGAGAAGGGCGAGTAATCTCCCCCAGAAGGTAAGAGTGTATGAATATTCACGAATACCAAGCAAAAGAGATTCTACGGAAAAATGGAGTGGCCGTGTTAGACGGCCGGGTCGCTACAACCCCGGATGAAGCCGAAGCCGCGGCCCATGAACTGGGTGGCGGTCTGTGTGTCGTTAAAGCCCAGATCCATGCTGGTGGGCGTGGCAAAGCCGGTGGTGTCAAGCTCGCCAAGACGCCGCAGGAAGCGCGCGAATATGCGGCGGCTCTGCTGGGCACAACTCTGGTGACGCACCAAACTGGACCCGAGGGTAAAGAAGTCCAAAAAGTCTTTGTTGAGCAGGGCTGTGATATTGATCAGGAGTTCTATCTCGGTATGGTCATTGACCGTGCGACCGCGCGGGTGACAATGATGGCCAGTTCCGAAGGCGGTGTGGAAATCGAGGAAGTGGCTGAGCGCTCGCCCGAGAAGATTCTTCGCGCCGCCATTGATCCTGCCGTCGGCTTCGGGGCTTTCCAAGGCCGCCAACTCGCGTACGGCCTGGGTCTGCCCAAAGATGCGGTCAACAAAGCTGTCGCATTTATGCGCGGCTTATACAAGGCATTTTCCGAGAGCGATGCCTCCATGGCTGAGATTAATCCGCTGGTACTGACGAAATCCGGTGATCTTTTAGCCCTGGATGCCAAGATGGGTTTTGATGACAACGCGCTATTCCGTCACGCCGATATCCGTGAGATGCGGGATGTGACGGAGGAAAACGAGAAAGAGGTCGCGGCGTCCAAGTTTGACCTCAACTATATTGCCTTGGACGGTAACATCGGCTGCATGGTCAATGGGGCCGGGCTGGCGATGGCGACCATGGATATCATCAAACACTACGGGGCCGAGCCGGCCAACTTTCTGGATGTGGGCGGAGGCGCGACCACGGAAAAGGTCACCGAGGCGTTTAAGATTATTCTGTCGGACGAGAATGTTAAAGGCGTTCTGGTCAATATCTTTGGCGGGATTATGCGCTGCGATGTGGTGGCCAATGGGGTGGTTGAGGCCGCCAAGCAGGTGAATCTGTCGGTCCCCTTGGTCGTTCGCTTAGAGGGCACGAATGTTGAGCTGGGGAAAACGATTCTGGCCGAGTCCGGGCTGGCTATCATTCCGGCGGACGATTTAGCCGACGGCGCAAAGAAGATCGTCGAGGCGATAGGCGCCTAGGCGACGCACCGGCTCAACCGTTCGGATTATGCGTAGGCTGAGAAATCGAGGAGCGCGGTCGTGAGCATTCTTGTTGATAAAAACACCAAAGTCCTGACGCAGGGAATTACCGGCTCAACCGGCCAACTGCACACCCGGGGCTGTAGAGACTACGGAACCCAGATGGTGGCGGGGGTCACGCCCGGTCGGGGTGGGACGGATTTCGAAGGCATTCCTATTTTTAATACGGTCGTGGAGGCGGTCGCGGAAACGGGGGCAAACGCCTCCGTTATCTATGTGCCGCCGCCGTTTGCCGCCGACGCTATCATGGAAGCGGTCGATGCCGAGGTGGAGTTGGTGATTTGCATTACCGAGGGGATTCCGGTGCTCGATATGGTCCGAGTCAATCGCTATTTGGCCGGCAAAAAATCCCGTCTTATCGGTCCCAACTGCCCGGGCGTGATTACCCCGGGGGAATGCAAGATCGGGATTATGCCGGGCTATATCCACACCCCCGGAGCCATCGGCGTAGTGTCGCGCAGCGGAACCTTAACCTATGAAGCCGTGCATCAACTCACCCAGTTGGGTATCGGTCAGTCGTCGTGCGTTGGGATAGGCGGCGACCCGGTGAACGGAACCGGTTTTATCGACGTCTTACGGCTCTTTCAGGACGATCCCCAAACCGAAGGCGTGGTGCTGATAGGCGAAATTGGTGGTTCGGCGGAAGAAGCTGCTGCTGCCTTTATTAAGGAGCATATGACCAAGCCGGTCGCGGCATTCATCGCCGGCCAAACCGCGCCGAAAGGCAAACGCATGGGACATGCCGGGGCGATTATTGCCGGTGGTAAGGGAACCGCAGCCGAGAAGGTCCAAGCCTTCCGGGATGCCGGTGTGGCCATTATTTCGAGTCCGGCTGAGATGGGCAAAACCATGGCTGCCGCTCTGGGCTAAGGGATTCGAGTAGGTCCCGCTATCAAATCCTGTCAAGCAGGGGAGGGGTGGTTCTTAAATCGCCCCTCTGATTTCTATGTCGCCAGCTTCGGTCCAGACACCGCACGCCTTGTTTCAACAAGGCGAACGCGCTCGCCAGAAGAGTCGCTTTGCCGAAGCGCTCGTGCTCTATCGCCAGGCACGCCAGGCGGCAAAAGCCGTAGACCTTGGAGAATGTGAGCTTGATGCCCACCTCGGTATTGGCGATTGTTTGCGCATGCAGGGACAATTCGGGCTCGCTCAACGCGCCTATGAGCGGGCCAGCCGCCTGGCTGACCGCCTAGCCGATGTAGAAGGGGAGGCGGAGAGTCTGGCCGGTATCGGCCTCAGCGTCCGCGCTCGGGGGAATCCACAGCGCGCCTTACCGTATCTAGCGGAGGCGCGGGCCCGTTATCGTCAAGCTCAGGTGTACGACCGGGAGGGCTTTATTGTCTGGGCTATGGGCGGAACGTACCGTTTCTGTGGCGACCTCAAAAAAGCGCTGAGCCATTTCAAACAAGCCCGCAGACTAGCCGAACGCGAGGGCGACACGCTCGGAGCCGGATATGCGCTGTGCGGCCTGGGAGGCGCATCGCGTCTGATGGGCCGATTTGCAGATACCCAGAACTATTACGCAGAGGCAAACGCGGTGTTTGAGGTTGAAGACGATGTGTACGGCCGGGCCTATTCCTACTGCGGCCTAGGTAATGCCGCCCGTATGCGTCAAGAATTTACACCCGCTTTGCGGCTCTTTGCCAAAGCCGAGCGGTTATACCGGCGGATTGGTGATAAGGCGAGCTTTGCCTATACGATCTGGGCGATGGCCACGGTCTTCAAAATGCAGGGCGACCATGAACGCAGCCGAGCGACATTTGGACGGGCGCAACAGCTCTTCCACGAAACACGCGACATCCGCGGTACAGTCTACTGTCGTTTGGGAACCGGGGAATTAGCGTTTTTACAAGGAAAACACAAACAAGCCGCAGCCGCCTTTGCTCGCTGCGCTGATTTGACTCAACGCTTTGGCTATCAGGCGGAAGCCTGTCACGCGCTTGCTGGTCTTGCCCTAGTAGCGGAAAGTCCTGACTGGCGGGTGGTGAAACAAGCCTATCGCAACTGCGGCTTGTATTTCACTCCTCTCCCGCCGCCGTTGAACTTGCCCTGAGAGCATGAACATTGACCCCTCTAGCGGGCCTGGATAGACTCTCTTGCCGTACAAGAAAGGACATATATGGTCGAACGAACCCTCTCTATTGTGAAGCCTGATGCCGTTAAGAAGAATGTCATTGGTGAAATCCTTCGTCGCTTTGAAGCCGCCGGTCTCAGAATCGTCGCTACCAAAATGGTTTCCCTGAGCAAAGCCGAGGCCGAAGGCTTTTATACGGTCCATAAAGAACGCCCATTTTTTGGGAGTCTGACCGACTTCATGTCCTCGGGCCCGATTCTCGTCTCCGTGCTTGAGGGGGAAGGGGCCATTCAAGCCCATCGGAAAATTATGGGAGCGACCAATCCAGCCGAGGCGGATGAGGGCACAATCCGGAAGGATTTCGCTGCGAATATCGAACAGAATGCCGTGCATGGCTCCGATGCGCCCGAAACGGCCCAATGGGAAATCGGTTATTTCTTTAGTGGGGTGGAAATCGCCTAGGTCGTTTCTTCTGCGGCCTGGACCCGCTCCCTGACCTGTGCACTGTGCGCGTCTGTCTGGATTGGTATGGATCTCAAAAATTTCACCCAAGACGAGTTGGCCCGGTGGCTGACCGCGCGTGGACACAGATCTTTTCGTGCCTCGCAAATTCTAAAATGGGTGCATCAACACCGGCTCACGGATGTGAGGCAGATGGGCAATGTGCCACTGGCCCTACGTGAGGAGTTGGCTCAACATTTCAGCCTTGCCCGCCTGGACTGTAGCAGACACACCACAGCAGCTGACGGGACGGAAAAATATCTCTTTAGCCTTGCCGATGGACGCCGGATTGAGAGCGTTCTGATTCCGAGTGAGCGCCGCCAGACGCTGTGCATCTCCTCCCAGGCTGGCTGTGCAATGGGCTGTCAATTTTGTGCGACTGCCCAAGTACGGCCCGTGCGTGACCTGACGGCTGGGGAAATAGTCAGCCAAATCTGGGAAGTCCAGTACCGACGGCCTCAACATCAAGCGGTGACCAACGTCGTCTTTATGGGTATGGGCGAACCGTTGGCCAATTACGATCACGTGGTGAAGGCTGTCACCATCCTGACCGCCGCCTGGGGGTATCATCTCTCTCCCCGCCGCATCACCGTATCGACGGTTGGATTAGTGCCGCAAATGCAGCGTTTGTTATACGACACCAAAGTCAACCTCACTATCTCCCTAAGCGCAACGATTGATGCCGTGCGCGACACGCTCATGCCGATTAATCGGCGCTATCCTTTAGACGTGATATTCGAGGCATGTCGATCCTTCCCTGTGGCACCGCGCAATCGGGTTACCTTCGCCTACACGTTGCTGAACGGGGTGAATGACGCTGAGGCCGACGCAAAACGCCTGGTGTCGCTCCTGCACGGCATCCGAGCCAAAGTCAATCTCATTCCGTTTAACCCCTTCCCCGGAACCTCATTTTCCGTCTCGCCGCGGAACCGACTCCTGCGTTTTCGTCAAATCTTACTCGACCGGGGCGTTCATGCCAGCATTCGTGAAAGTCGCGGCCAGGATGTACAGGCCGCCTGCGGGCAACTGGCCGCCCCTCTGGAGCAAGCGGCCTAGGAAAAGGGACAATCATGATCACGCTTGGTGTTATTGGTGGCAGCGGTCTGTATCAGATGGACGGTATTGAGCACGGCGAGTGGGTGAGTGTTGAGACGCCGTTTGGGGCTCCGTCGGATGAATATTTTGTCGGCGAGCTAGACGGCATTCGCGCGGTTTTCCTGCCTCGTCATGGCCGCGGACATCGCCTCTTGCCCTCCGAGCTGAATTTCCGCGCCAATATCTATGGGATGAAAAAGCTGGGTGTGCGGCGCTTGATTGCCGTCGGTGCGGTGGGTAGTTTGAAGCAGGAGATTGCGCCCGGCCATATCGTCATTCCGGACCAATTCATCGATCGCACCCGTGGCCGCATCGGTACCTTCTTTGGCCGCGGCATTGTCGCCCATGTCGCCTTTGCCGACCCGGTGTGTCCGCTCTTATCGCAGTTTTTGGTTGAAGCCAGTGACAGCCTGGACATATCTGTTCACCAAGGGGGAACGTATATCTGTATGGAAGGTCCACAATTTTCCACACGGGCCGAATCTCTGCTGTATCGGAGCTGGGGGGCCGATATCATCGGCATGACAAATCTGCAAGAAGCCAAGCTCGCGCGTGAAGCCGAAATCTGTTTTGCCACCTTAGCCATGGCAACCGATTACGACTGCTGGAATACCGAGGCCGGTGATGTCGTGATAGAAGAGGTGCTGGCAATTCTGAACAAAAATGTTGTCACCGCCCAGCGTATTGTACGGGACACTGCCCGGCGGTTGTCTTCCGAGCAGGTGTGCGGCTGTGAAACCGCGCTCACAAATGCGATCATCACCGACCGGGCGATGATTCCAGAAACGGTGAAACACGAACTTGAGCCGATTATTGGGAAATACATCAATGGATAAACACAAAGAGGCTGGAATGAGTATTGTCGTTGTCGGTTCGGTCGCCTTGGATTCTATTGAAACGCCGTCCGGTAGGGCTGACGAAGTCCTGGGTGGCTCGGCGGCCTATTTCGCGGTCGCGGCAAGCTATTTTGCACCGGTGAACGTTGTTGCCGTTATCGGTGAAGACTTTCCCGCAGATGCACGGGCAACCCTGACCGCGCCGAATATCAACCTGGAGGGATTGGAGGTCGGGGCGGGACGGACGTTTCGGTGGACCGGCCGCTATCACGAAAATCTCAACATCCGAGATACATTAGACCTCCAGATGAATGTGGTTGCGGACTTCGCTCCGAAGCTGCCCGAACAATATCGTCGCTCGCCCTTTGTGTTTCTGGGGAATATCGACCCCGGCTTGCAGAGTCAGGTTCTAGACCAAATCGACGGGGCGCGCCTGATCGGCTGCGACACGATCAGTCATTGGATTGAGCATGATCGCGCTGCGCTCGAAGCCGTACTGAAACGGGTCGATGTGCTGGTCATCAACGATGAGGAGGCGGGTATGATCAGCGGTGAGTCCAATGTCGTGAAATCCGCACGCAGGATTCTGGACATGGGACCCAAGACGCTGCTCATCAAGCGTGGCGAATACGGGGTATTGCTGTTTTCCCCCCAGTCGGTTTTCGCCGTCCCCGCCTATCCCCTGGAAGACGTGGTCGATCCGACCGGGGCCGGTGACTCCTTTGCCGGCGGGTTTCTCGGCTATTTGGCCGAGTCAAACGACACGTCTGAGGCCGGACTGCGCAAAGCCATTGTCTACGGCAGTGTGGTGGCTTCGTTCACGGTGGAAGATTTCAGCCTGCGGCGTCTGCACGCCCTGAGTCGGGATGCCATTGAACAGCGCTATCGCCAGTTCGTGAGCCTAACCGAATTCTAGCCCGTCACCGTCGAATCACTATGGACCTTTCCATCGTCGTACCGATCTATAATGAAGTCGAGAATCTGCGTCCGTTGTGCCAGCGGGTCCATGCCGTCCTGGCACCGATGGACTGGAGTTACGAACTCATCCTCATCGACGACGGCAGTCAGGACGGGAGTAGTGAGCTGCTGGCCGAGTTGCACGCCGAGGACGAGACGCTCAAGGTCCTCCGCTTTCGACGTAACTTCGGCCAGACCGCGGCGCTGGCCGCAGGGTTTGAATACGCCCAAGGGGACGTCATTGTTTCGCTGGACGGTGACCTCCAGAATGATCCCATCGATATTCCGCGTTTGCTGGCAAAGCTGGACGAGGGGTACGACCTGGTGAACGGCTGGCGGGTCAATCGACAGGACCCGTTTTTGCACCGGCGTCTCCCGTCTCAGATCGCCAACCGTATGATCTCGCTCACAACGCGGGTCAAACTGCACGATTATGGCTGTACGCTCAAGGCGTTTCGCCGCGAGGTGGCAAAGGGCCTCAAGCTGTACGGAGAAATGCACCGGTTTATCCCGGCGCTGGCCGGGGATATGGGCGCGCGGATTGCCGAGCTGCCGGTCACCCATCATGCGCGCACGCACGGCAGCTCAAAATACGGCTTAACCCGAACCCTGTGGGTCGTACTGGATTTGCTTACCGTTAAATTCCTGTCGAGCTATGCGACCCGCCCGAGTCATTTATTTGGCTTTCTGGGGTTGATTGCCGTACTCGTTGGCGGGGGGATTACGACTGTCCTGGGAATACAACGCCTCCTGTTTGACGTGCAATTAGCCAACCGTCCCATTCTGCTCTTGGGGATTCTCCTGCTTGTCACCGGTGTTCAGTTGGTGACCACTGGCCTCATCGCCGAGATGCTGGCTCGCACCTACCACGAGAGTCAGGAAAAGCCCGTCTACTGGATTAAGGATGTGCTAGAATAGATGGGCTGTCCTGTTTCCGCGCGTCGCTGCCCGAGCGCGAGTTGAAAGGAGAAGGGTCATCGCACGCATCTTAATCACTGGAGGGGCCGGGTTTATCGGCTCGCATCTGTGTGAGCGCTTCCTGGCCGACGGGGATGAGGTGGTGTGTCTGGACAACCTCATTACGGGCGATATGGACAACGTGGCCCACCTGTTCGTCAATCCGTGCTTTTCCTTTGTCCATCAGGACGTGACGAACTATATTTACGTCAGCGGTCATATTGATGCGATTCTCCACTTTGCCTCACCGGCGAGTCCCATCGATTACCTTGAACTGCCGATTCAGACCCTGAAAGTGGGCTCGCTCGGCACCCATAAAGGACTTGGCTTGGCCCGAGTGAAAGCCGCCCGTTTCCTGCTCGCTTCTACCTCCGAGGTCTATGGCGACCCGCTCGTCCATCCGCAGCCAGAAGATTATTGGGGCAATGTGAATCCGATCGGCCCGCGGGGGGTGTATGACGAGGCTAAACGGTTTGCCGAAGCCCTGACTATGGCCTACCATCGCAGTCACGGCGTGGCGACCCGTATTGTCCGTATCTTTAATACCTACGGTCCACGGATGCGCCTCGGGGACGGCCGTGTCGTGCCCAATTTCATTACCCAGGCGCTGCGAGGAGAAGCCTTAACGGTGTATGGTGACGGGAGTCAAACCCGGAGTTTTTGTTTTGTGGACGATTTAGTCGAGGGGATCGTCCGCCTCCTGCGCTCTGATTGCACCCAACCCGTGAATCTGGGGAATCCGCACGAATTATCGGTCCGCGCATTCGCCGAGACGATTATCCGGCTGACCGGGAGTGCCAGCCCCCTTGTGTTTCAGCCTTTGCCAGTGGACGACCCGAAAGTCCGCCAACCCGATGTGAGTGCTGCCCGCCATATATTGGAGTGGGAGCCAAACGTCTCCCTCGAAGACGGACTGAGCAAAACCATCGCCTATTTCCGGGAAAGGCTGGAGGTCGATTAGCTTCCGGCCTCTGGAAACAGGGGAATGAAAAAGGCAGTCATACGGCGCAGGAGAGATGTAGCGCATGAAGATCATGGTCACCGGGGGAGCGGGCTTTATCGGTTCCCACGTCGCAGAAATCTATCTCAGGGCGGGCCACGAAGTCTGGATAGTCGACGACTTATCAACCGGCAAGCCGGCCAATATTCCATCCGACGCGCACTTTGTCCACGCGGATATCGCCGCTGCCGCAGTGCGGCGACTGCTCGTTGACGAACACATTGAGGTGGTCAACCATCATGCGGCGCAAATGGATGTCCGTCGCTCGGTTGCCGATCCGCTGTTTGACGCGCGGGTGAATATCCTCGGACTGCTCAATATTCTTGAAGGCGCACGGCAGGCCCAGTGTCGGCGCATTATTTTTGCGTCTTCTGGCGGGACGGTCTACGGGGAACAGGAAATCTTTCCGGCAACCGAAGACCATACCGCCCGTCCGATCAGTCCGTACGGTGTCAGTAAGCTGGCCGGAGAACGGTATCTGTATTTTTACCACAGAGAGCATGGTATCCCGTCGCTGAGCCTGCGCTATGCAAACGTGTATGGGCCGCGACAGGACCCCCACGGCGAAGCCGGCGTGGTGGCCATTTTCACCCAGCGCCTGCTGGCGGGAGAGACGATTACGATTAACGGCGACGGTCAACAGACGCGAGACTATGTATTTGTCGACGACGTAGCCCAGGCGAACCTGGCTGCGTTGACTGCCGACTATACCGGCGCGCTCAACATCGGTACGAGCCTTGAGACGACGGTGAATACCCTGGCTGAGCATTTACAGCGGATAACCGGCTCAGGCGACCGGGTGCAGTACGGTGCCGCCAAGCCGGGAGAACAGCGCCGCAGTGTCTTGTCCTGGAACCGAGCCGCGGACAGGCTGAACTGGAAACCGCTGGTATCGCTCGCCGACGGCCTTGAGAAAACAGTCGCTTCCCTGCGGACAGCATATGAATAGTGAACAGATACGAAACTTCAGCATTATCGCTCATATTGATCATGGAAAATCGACCCTGGCCGACCAGCTTCTCTCCCAGACGGGCTCCATTAGCGAGCGTGAAAGCGGGGCGCAGTTTCTGGACACCATGGATCTCGAACAAGAGCGGGGCATTACGATTAAAGCCCGGACCGTCCGCCTACGTTACCAGGCCCAGGACGGTGCCGAGTATTATCTGAACCTGATTGATACCCCCGGTCACGTTGATTTTGCCTATGAGGTGTCGCGCAGTTTGTCCGCCTGCGAAGGTGCCATCCTGGTCGTTGACGCGACCCAAGGGGTCGAGGCGCAAACGCTGGCCAACACCTACCTGGCGCTCGATCATCAGCTTGAAATTTTCCCCGTGATTAACAAAATCGATCTGCCCAGTGCCGAACCCGAGCGCGTCCGGCAGGAACTCGAAGACATCATCGGACTGGACGGCAGTGATGCGGTCTTAACCAGCGCGAAAGAAGGCAGAGGGATCGCTGAGGTGCTGGAGGGCATCCTGCGACTCATGCCGCCTCCTCAGGGCGATCCCAGCGCGCCGGTCAAAGCGCTGCTTTTTGATAGCTGGTTTGATCCTTACCAGGGGGCGGTTGTGCTCGTCCGGGTGTTCGATGGGGTGCTGAGGCCGGGGATGTCCATTCGGCTCATGTCGAGCGGCAAAGAATATGAAGTCGGACAGGTTGGGATTTTCGCCCCGCATGCCCAAGCGGTCAAAGCGCTCGGGCCAGGAGAGGTCGGCTTTCTCATGGCCGGTATTAAAGAGGTCCGCGAAGCGCGCATCGGTGACACGATTACGGAAGCCCGCCGGCCGACAGCGGTCATGTTGCCGGGCTTTAAGGCGGCGAAACCCATGGTCTTTAGCGGTTTGTATCCGGTCGAATCGAAACACTACGAGGCGCTGCGTGATGCGGTCGAAAAACTCCGTTTGAACGATGCCGCTTTTTCGTACGAGAAAGAAACCTCGCTGGCCCTCGGGTTTGGGTTTCGCTGCGGGTTCCTGGGTCTGCTCCATATGGAGATCGTCCAGGAGCGTTTGGAACGAGAGTTCGGCCTCGATTTAATTACCACTACGCCCACGGTTGAGTATCAAGTCCTGACGCTCGACGGAGAAATATTACACGTCGAGAATCCGTCCTCGCTCCCCCCGGTACAGGAAATCGAGTCCATCCAAGAGCCGTTTATCCTGGCGAGTATTCATGTGCCCGAAGAGTATGTCGGTAATGTCATGCGGCTCTGCCAGGAGCGACGCGGAGAACAACGCGCCATGAAATACCTGGGGACTGCCCGCGTCGCCCTGGAGTATGAGCTGCCGCTCAACGAGATTGTGGTTGATTTCTACGACCGGATCAAATCGATCAGCCGTGGCTATGCCTCGTTTGATTATGAATTCTTGGATATGCGACCGGCCAACTTGGTGCGGATTGATATCCGGATTAATGGCGATATGGTCGATGCCTTGTCCCTGATCGTTCACGCCGAGCACGCCTATGCTCGCGGACGCGAACTCGTGCAAAAAATGCGAGCCCTGATTCCGCGTCAAATGTTCGAGGTGGCCGTCCAGGCTGCCATCGGGACTCGGGTGATCGCCCGAGAAACCGTGAAGGCGTTGCGCAAAAATGTCACCTCCAAATGCTACGGTGGGGATATAACCCGTAAACGAAAGCTGCTAGAGAAACAGAAAGAAGGAAAACGCCGGATGAAACAGGTTGGGCGGGTAGAAATTCCCCAAGAGGCATTCCTGGCCCTGCTTCAGGTGGGCGAGGGTGAGACGCAACGGCGCGGGTAGAGAGTAGCGGGTATGGCCAGAGGAAAAACATCGGCCCCAGAGGCGGCAGGATCTGAAAGAGTGAACGCGTCCTCCAAAAGAGATACGAGATGCTGGACACGTTTACTCTTTGTCGGCCTGGCGAACCAGCAGACAGACGGCAGACTGCTCTCCACGTCGACGACCCCCCCCAAACAGAAATCGGCCGTTCGTGAATACGCCGAAGCGCTGTTTTTCGCCCTCGTTCTGGCGCTTTTTATTCGGAGTTTTGTTGTACAGGCGTTCAAAATTCCATCTGGCTCCATGCTGCCGACGCTCCAAATTGGGGATCACATTTTGGTCAGTAAATTTTCCTATGGACTGCGCCTGCCATATCCCTTCGAAACCCTGGTGTTCGAGTGGGCGCGACCGGAACCGGGTGACGTCGTTGTTTTTGTCTATCCAAAAGATGAAACTAAAGACTTTATTAAGCGGGTCGTCGCCGTCGCCGGTGACGAGGTGCGGATTCGCAATAAGCAGCTTTTTGTCAATAACGTGGCGGATGAGAGCCCGTATGCCCATTTTGCCAATCCTGGCCGTATCATTCCCGGTCCGCGTGACAATTATCCTCCCCTGCTTCCTGACAGGTCCGATGAATCTGTCGTCGTGCCGCACGGCAAATTGTTTGTCATGGGGGATAATCGGGACCATAGCCACGATAGTCGCTTCTGGGGCTTTGTGGATACCCAAGACGTGAAAGGCAAGGCCTTTTTGATATACTGGTCATGGGACGGCCAGGACCGCTGGGTGCGTTGGGAGCGACTCGGCGCGCTTATTTACTAGCATAAAAGGTAAACTCGCCTAGTCTTTCCATGGATTTTGTAGGGCGCGTTTACTTTTTCGCCCATACTGGGGGTCGGAGTGCCAAGGCTCGAAGACATGTTGCTTGAGAGTGGCAAAGTCTCTCAGGACGACTTGCGCCGGATTCAGCTCGTCCAGCAAGAGCGCGGAGAAACGCTTGAGCGTTTACTGGTAGAGCTCGGATTCATGTCTGAGGACGATCTCCTGCCAGTCCTGGCCGAATACTATCAGGCCCCCCTCATGAGCGCGCGGGACTTTCCGCCGCAGCCGCCCCCCCTGTCCGATATGAACACCGATTTCCTGCGCCAAGCGCGGGTCTGTCCCCTGGCGGTCCACGATGGTGGCCTGACCATTGCCATGGCTGACCCTGGCGATTTCTACGTTATTGAGGCATTGGAGAAGGCGACGAAGCTGCGTCTTGCACCCCGCTTGGCACGTGAGCGCGACATCCTTGAGAGCTTGAACACCTATTATGCCGACGGGGTTACCGACGGTCAGTCCGACGCCCAGGAGGTCGGCGCGGTCGAGTACCTGGAAGATGATCAAGAAGATGAAGCCCATCTGCGAGACTTGGCGAGTGAGGCGCCTGTCATTCGACTCGTGAATATGCTCATCGCCCGGGCCATGGAGCAGCGCGCATCGGATATTCATATCGAGCCGTTTGAAAAGGAACTCCGTGTACGCTACCGCATTGACGGCATTCTGCACGATGTCGAAGCGCCGCCCCGTAAGCTGCAAGCCGCTCTGATCTCACGGGTCAAGCTCATGGCCAAGCTCAATATTGCGGAGCGCCGCCTGCCGCAAGACGGGCGGATCAAGCTGCGGATGTTGGGGCGTGAGGTAGACCTGCGTGTTTCAACCCTGCCGACCCTGTATGGCGAGAGCGTTGTGCTGCGTATCCTCGACCGGTCAAGTATTGACGTCAGCCTGGAATCGCTGGGTTTTCCCGAAGATACCTTGTCCGCGTTTGAAAACCTTATTTTTCAGCCGTACGGAATGATTCTGGTCACCGGCCCGACCGGTAGTGGCAAAACGACCACCCTGTATGGTGCCTTGGACAAAATCAACTCGCCTGAGAAAAAAATCATTACGATTGAAGATCCGGTTGAATACCAACTCAACGGTGTCAACCAGATTCATGTCAAGTCACAAATCGGACTGACCTTTTCCGCCGGACTGCGCTCCATTGTGCGGCAGGACCCGGACGTGATCATGATCGGTGAGATTCGCGATTACGAAACGGCTGAAATCGCCATCCAGTCCGCCTTGACGGGCCACTTGGTCTTCTCGACCCTGCATACCAATGATGCTGCCGGCGCGGTCTCACGTCTCCTGGAAATGGGGGTGGAAGATTATCTCCTGGCTTCGTCTCTGCTTGGGGTGATGGCCCAACGGTTAGTGCGACACCTGTGTCCAGTGTGTCGACGGCCGGTCGGAGAGGATGCCTCGTCCCCTCATCTGGAGTTGCCAACAAACGGGCATGCGCCTGAACCCGTACTCTCGTATGAGGCTGGGGAGTGCGAAGAATGTGCCATGACCGGCTATCGAGGTCGAAAGGGCATTTTCGAACTCATGCTCATTGACGAAGGCTTACGCCAACTCATTCTGAAGCGCTCATCAGCAGATGTGTTGAAGGAGTATGCGGTCGGGAATGGCATGCGTACGCTCCGAGATGATGGCTGGCGCAAAGTTCGCGCCGGCATTACCACAGTGTCGGAAGTGATGCGCGTCACCCAAGACGAACCGCCTTCTTCCGAAGAATATGACGCTGGGGTTGAAGAGCCGGCCTGATTCGCCCGAACCTTTTTATCCGTCCGCGTCCGGTTTTTCGGAGCGCTTGGCCCAGCTCGGTCCGGTGCACCTATGCTTTCCCATTCTTCTTCAGATGCTTTTGGGATCGCTGCCCTTTCGCCAGATTGACTTCGGCGACTTCATTCGGACCAGTGGTCCATGTCCGGTGGTGTTGCCAGACGAGGGGGTCATGGCCGGGAATGAGGCGTTCGAGTTCGCGGCTCAAGGTTTTGCGGATGCGCTCATAGGTAAAGAGCTGGTTAAACGGATTGCCCTGATTGTAACCGGGTGGCCACATCTGCTCGATATTGGAATACCAGTATACGGCATCACCGGCGATGGCAAAGAGACCGTTGCGGGTTTGGACCTCAAACCACTGCGTACCAAAGGTATGGGAATCCTTGGCCAGGTGCGCCGTAATGCCCGGCAGGACTTCGACATCACCCTCAATCAAGGTGGCTTTGTCCTGACTCATCGCGATCGCCACATTATGAATGTCCTGCGGGTCAAGCGAGGATAGAATCCAGCTTCGCTCACCGCCCCCGAAGTCTTTTGGCAAGGACAGGGTGCGCAGCCAGCCCATGTACTCGTCCAGTTGAATATACAGATGAGCGTTGGGAAAGGCCGAGAAATTGCCAATATGATCAAAGTGCAGATGCGTCACCAGAATGGTATCCACATCTGCGGGAGTAAGTCCGATCTTTGCCAGTACGGTCGAAGGATCTTCCCAGCCAAAGAATTGATAGCGCGACAGCCAGTCCTGATTGCCGAACCCGGCATCAACCAGCACGACGTGCTTGTCCTGACCTTGTGCCCCCCCGACGAGCACGGTGTAGAGCATGGGAATCTGGATCGTGCCCTGGTTGCTCATGAGTCCTGAGCCACCGAAGAAGTCATACGGCATGTCCGCCTGACAGTAGGCCAAGGTCCAGATGGAATAATCCGTCGGTGGCTTGTCGCCGACGAGACGGTGTGACTGAACAACCCGCCTTCTTTTTTTGACCGCTGGCATGGAGGCTTCCTTTCCTTGAGCGTGCTCAATACTCATCATGAAGTGCGCCCGCGGACAAGCTCCGGCCAAAACTTCCGTCGTCCCGCCGAGCGGCAGGTCAAAGAGTGGGTTTGCCGTGACAACTTTTCTGCGGGCTCGTCTTGTCGCTTGCCGGATATTTCGATAGTGTCATCAAAACTTTACGGCTTCGCGCACGAAGAGCGACGGTAAGCGGAACGTTCCCGAGGTGCAAAGTGAAGGCAGGGGGATGCTCTAGTGGCTCACCGCATGAATACAATGCGCGGAAGTCAGACCAGAAAGGAGTCAGCATGCGCATTGGTATTCAGATGGTGCTTCAGAACCATAAGGAGCACGATGATCGGGTGATGTACAAAAACGAAACCCGCTTGGCGATTGAATCCGAGGAGATGGGGTTCGATGTTGTCTGGCCGGTAGAGCATCACTTTTTTGACTATTCCATTTGCCCGGATAATATGCAGTATCTGAGCTATATCGCCGCCAGGACGGAAAAGCTGCAATTGGCCACCGGTGCGATCATCGTGCCGTGGAACAACCCCATGCGGGCGGTAGAAAAAATGGTTCTGCTTGACCACCTGTCGGACGGACGGGCGATCCTTGGGCTCGGACGCGGTCTTGCCCGGCGCGAGTATGCAGGTTTTGGCGTGGACATGAGTGAGGCCCGCGACCGTTTTAACGAGGCCGCCGAGATTATTGTGAATGGCTTGGAAGACGGCTTTGTTGAAGCGGATACCAAGTACTACAAGCAGAATCGCATTGAGGTGCGGCCCCGGCCGATCAAGAGCTTCAAAGGCCGGCGCTATATGGTGTGTATGTCGCCCGAGTCTTTTGAAGTCGCGGCTAAGCTCGGTCTGGGCGCCATGATGTTTTCTCAGACGACATGGGATAAAGTTGCCGACGGCATCCACAACTACCGCGACTTGTATCGTCAGCATAACGATGGCGAAGAGGCGCCCCCGGTGAACTGCGCCGACTTTGTCGTCTGCTCGCACGACGCCAAGAAGGCTGAAGAGATCGCACGGGAAAAAATCGTGGGTTACTACTTCAGTGTGATGGAGCACTACGAGATGCTGGGCGACCACTTTGCGCAGACGGGCAAATCCTACGCCCACTATGCCGAAGCGGCCAAGATGATGAAGGAAGCCGGCAACGAGGCCATTCTGGAAGACTTTCTGGCTGCCAACCTGTGGGGCACGCCGGACATGATCGTCGAGAAGCTGGAAACGCGGCGTGGCCAGATCGGTGACTTTGAAGTCAACGGCTGCTTCAGCTTCCAGAGCCAGCCCTTTGATCAGGTCGAAGACAGCATGCGTCTGTTTGCCAAAGAAGTCGGTCCGATGATGCACGCCTGGATCCCGCAGGCCCAAGCGCCGGTCGATGTGGCTGCTGCAGAAGCTCGCGTTGGCAAGTAAACCTTCTCTTTAACCAGGCGGACGGAGTATGACTCCGTCCGCCTGGTAGTCCACTGCTCCCACATCCTTATTCTGGCCCACCCCCGCGTAGCGAGCGCTGCTCGGCGTCATGAGGCACAGCAGCCCATGGACACCAAGCCGCAGGCGGCCAATAGTACCACCCGGTAGCCACCGGACGTCGCCATAGTAGACGATGTCCCACCACAGATGGCTTGCCAGACCGACTCCATACCCGGCAACCAGGATATGCAGGAATCGCGCCTGCCGTCCGGCCAGCAGGCCCAGGACAAAGAACGACACGCTACTGTGGAAGAGTGGATTTCGGTGGCCGCTAATCCCCAGCAGCCTGATATCCAGGTCCGGGAAGACCGTGCCCAGGTAGTACGGCACAAGGGCCGCGAAAAAATGCCGACCGCCTGACCGATATTTGTCGGACTACCCGCGCCGGCTGCCATATAGCCCAGGAGCAGTAGGATACCGACCAGATTGGGCTCAGCTCGGTCGGCGCTCTCCTGCCCGAAGAAACCGAGGATAGCCTAGTTGAGCACCAGAGCCACGCCGAAGGCCACGGCAAGCGTGACAACTACGGTGACGACCGGCTTTCTTTGGACCATCTCGGTTGCGTCTATGGGGCGGTTGGCCGCCTGTGATTACCCGTTTTTGCGTTGTATACGATACGCTGGAGGCTCGGCCGATAGGAGGCTGTGGCCGGTGAGGGTGCACCAGGCCGGGATATCCGCTGGTGCGCCGGGGTCTTGGGCGATGAGGAGCAGGACCTGGCCGGGTTGCAGAGACTTAAGACGCAGGCGGAGTTTCAACACCAACTCGCCGCAGGCCATGTCTCCGGCATCCCAGGTGTCGTTTGGGGTAGCTGGGATGTCTGCTGCCGGTGTTGCCATACGGGTCTGAGGTTGTGAGGGAGTGGCGGGCCAGATACAGGCAGGCTGCTCAATGGATTGATTTTCTTGTTGGCTCGCCCAGTGCCAACCGCTGCGGTAGCAGGTCTGGCGACGAATATAACTGTAAGCGTCTCCCAAGAAATCTGCTGGTGAACGTCCTAAGCCGCTGGCGAGGCAGGTAGTACAGTGCGGCGTGGTTTTGAATCCGGTCACGACGCTCAGGACGTATTCGTGGAAGCAGAGCGACTGCGAGCAGCGAAAGCAGGTTGGATTGCTGAGTTGAGCGAGTTCTTTGAGGATTTCAGCCGTGCGCTGTTCCTCGGCGTCCAGGTCGTCATCGATAGCAGGGAAGGGAGGCTGATTGGGTTTCATTTTGTCTGGCCGGCTTTCTTGAACTCCTGCGCATACTGACCATTTTTGACAGCCTGGTGCAAGTTGGTCGTAGCAGTAACGATCTTGACCATGGCACCCAGAGGGCTTATCGTGCCCGCGAAACGGTACGCGCGCGGATAGGCGGAACGATATGGGAACAAAGGGCAGTCAACATGGCGGTCCGTTGGCCGGTATTCGGGTTATTGAATGTGGTGTTCTTCTGGCCGGCCCGTTTTGCGCCCGTCTGCTGGCCGACTTTGGGGCTGAAGTCATTAAAGTCGAAGCGCCTCATAAGGGCGACCCCATGCGCACGGTCGGCCAGTCTCTGGTGAACGGTAAGAGCCTGTGGTGGCCGAGCGTTGCGCGCAATAAAAAATGCATTTCTCTCAATCTGCGTGATCCGGAAGGACAGGAACTGCTTCGCCGATTGGTCTGCCAGTCCGATGTCCTGGTGGAAAATTTTCGTCCAGGAGTGTTTGAAGAGTGGGGTCTCGGCTATGAGACCCTGCGTGAGTTGAATCCGGGTCTCGTCTTTGCGCGGGTCTCCGGTTATGGCCAAACCGGCCCGTATCGGGAAAAACCCGGCTTTGCGGCAGTGGCCGAAGCCTTTGGAGGCCTGCGCCACCTGGTCGGCTTTCCGGACCGACCGCCTTGTCGGGTGGGTATCAGCATTGGCGACTCCCTGGCCGGTATGTTTGCCGCTATGGGCACCCTGATGGCGCTCTACAATCGTGATGTCAATGGCGGAACCGGCCAAGTGATAGATACGGCCCTATATGAGGCCGTGTTTGCCGTGATGGAGGCGACCCTGACCGAGTACGAAAAAACCGGCTACCAGCGGACCCGGACCGGAACCCTCCTGCCCGGCTTTGCGCCGTCGAATCTCTATCCGTGTAAACAGGGACAGTGGATTGTGATTGCCGCCAACACCGACGGGCTGTTTGCGCGGCTGTGTACGCTCATGAATCGCGAAGAATTACTTACCGATCCACGCTTTGAGAACCAGGTTGTCCGAGCCGAAAACCGTGAGGCCATCGATGCCATTGTCTCGGACTGGACGGCGACCTATGAACTTTCGGAATTGCTGCCTCTGGTTGAGGGTGCAACGATTCCTGCCGGGCCAGTCTATAGTATCGCAGACATCGTTCACGACCCGCATTTTGCGGCGCGCGATATGTTGTTGTCTCTCCATGATCGGGTGCTGGGCGAACTCAAAGTACCCGGCATCGTTCCCAAACTCAGTGAGACACCTGGCGAGGCCCAGTGGCTGGGGGCGGAGATCGGAGAGCATAACCAGGACATCTATTCCCGTTTGTTGCAGTTGAGTACGGATGAGATGTCTGCCTTAGCGGAGCGTGGAGTCATCTGAAAAGCCAAAGAAGCATATGAGAGAACGATGAGGGAGGACTATCATGGCTGAACAACTCCTGTCAGGAATTAACGTCGTTGAGTGCGGCAATATGGTTTCCGCCGCCTATGCCGGCAAGCTGCTGGCCGACTTTGGCGCGGAGGTGGTCAAAGTCGAAGCGCCGAGCGGTGACATCTCCCGCCAGCGTGGCCCATTTCCCGGCGATACCCCGCATGCCGAAAAGAGCGGCCTATTCCTGTACTTGAATGCCAATAAGCAAGGCGTGACGCTGGACCTGCGAGAATCCAAGGGGCAGGCGGTCTTGCAGAGTTTATGCGCCCGAGCCGATATCCTGCTGCATAATTACAGCCCGCGCGAGATGCCCGGGGTCGGTATGGATTACGAAAAACTGAGTCAGATCAATCCGGGTCTGATCATGACCTCGATTTCCTACTTTGGTCAAACCGGCCCGCACCGTGACTATCACGGCTATGACCTGACGGCGAGTAACGCCGGGGGATGGGCGTTTATCAGTCCAGGTGCTTCCGATTACCCGGACCTGCCGCCCCTCAAAGCGTTTGGCCATCAGACGGACTTTCAGGGCGGGGTGCACGCCGGCGTTGCAACGCTTGGCGCGTATTACCATAAATGCCTGACGGGCGAAGGCCAACACCTCGATGTCTCCATCCAGGAGTGTATTGCCGCCATCCTGGAAATGAATTTTATGCACTACACCTATAGCGGTCTGGAAACCTCGCGGCTGGGACGGCGGTCCATCTATCCCTGGTGCATGCTTGACTGTAAAGACGGAAAGCTCTTTGTGATTTGCGTCGAAGAAGACCAGTGGCAGCGTTTTGTCGAGCTGATGGGTAATCCTGAGTGGGCGACCCTGGAGATTTTTGAAGACCGCGTCGTCCGGGGCCAGAACTATGATGCTCTGATGCCTTTTCTCCAAGAGTTCGCCGCAGAGTGGACGGTTGCCGAGCTGTATAAAGCCGGGCAAGAGCGCCGTATCTGCATGGCTCCAGTAAACACCATGGCCGACCTGTTGAACTCGGAACACCTGAAAGCGCGTGAATTCTTTACCGAAATCAGCCATCAGGTAGCCGGTACGCTACAATATCCCGGCGCCCCCTTTAAGGTAGAGGACGTTGGCTACTCCGTGCGGCGTCCGGCGCCGCGGCTCGGCGAGCATAATAATGAGGTCTATGCCCGAATTGGGCTCTCTCAAGCCGAGATCGATGAGCTGAAGCAGGGCGGGATTATTTAGGGGAGCTGACTGTCCTGGCCTCGGAACAAGACTAAAGGAGAACATCATGGCACGACGACCATTAGAAGGCATTCGCGTAACCGATTTCACCTGGGCCTGGGCAGGGCCGTATTGTACGCTCCAAATGGCGCATATGGGTGCGGAAGTGATTCGTATTGAAAGTGAGAAGCGTCCGTGTGTCACCCGATTGATCCCGCCGTTTGCCGATAACGAACCGGGGCCGAACCGAGCCGGCTATTTCAACCAATACAGTCAGGGCAAGAAAAGCCTCCAACTCGACCTGGCTCGGCCCGAGGCAACAGAGATTGTCAAAAAGCTCATTGCCAAGAGCGATATCGTCGTACAGAACTTCTCGACCGGGGCGATTGATCGCATGGGCTTTGGATATGACACGCTCAAGCAACTCAAACCCGATATCATTATGATTTCCATCTGTGGCTACGGACAAACCGGGCCGGAACGCAAATATATGGGTTATGGTCCGGCCTCCGTTCCGCTGGCGGGGATCTCATCGCTGACCGGCTATCCGGGAGTTGGACCGGCGGAGATCGGTATTTCGTATGGCGACCCGAACGCCGGCATCTTTGGCTCGTTTGCCGCCATGGCGGCGCTGGCCTATCGTCACCGTACCGGCAAGGGGATTCACGTTGACCTGGCACTCTGGGAAGCTCTACTCGTCCTGATGCCCGAGGGTATTATGGATTATGTGATGAATCAGACCCAGCCGGAACGCGACGGCAACCGGGACCGCTGGATGGCGCCCCACGGATGCTTTAAGTGCAAAGGCGATGCCGAGAAATGGGTGACCATTGTGTGCGGTAGCGACGCGGAGTGGCGGGCCTTATGCCAAGCCGTAGGCCAGCCGGAACTGGCTACGGATAAACGTTTCACCGATGCGGCTGCTCGGAAAGCGAACGAGGACGCGCTCGAAGCACTCATCACGGCCTGGACGAGCGAACGCGACCGCTGGGAGGTGACGGAGGTGCTGCAGAAATCCGGTGTGGCTGCCTACCCGTCTCAGAGCAATAAAGACCTGGCAACCAATCCGCATCTGGAAGAACGCGGCTATCTGGTGCAAAAGGAACATCCCGAATTCGGTAAACGGATTCATGCCGGTATCCCGTGGCAGATGAGCGGCTCTCCGTGCGAAGTCCAGGCCGCAGCCCCACAACGCGGGCAACACACGGACTACGTGTTGCGGGACCTGCTCGGCTATTCCGGCGACGAGGTGCAAAAGCTGCGGGACGGACAAGTGTTGACGTAGGGGGATTTGAGGATTGATATGGCGGCGAATAATAGCGTTATCAGAGAAGACTCATCTCAGAAGAGTCTATAATATTCTGACTATTCCCTCCTTGCATGGGTAGCGGCTTGCGGGTAGTATCCCGACTTTCCTATAACTGAACCTTCATTCAGTCGTTCACGGCAGACTCTATTAGAAGAAAGGAACTTTACATGGCAGGCGCGTCACGTCAGGGTATGTTAGCTGGCTATAAAGTGCTGGACTTTACGCAGATTGTTGCCGGACCGACGACGACGCGCCTGCTGGCCGAAATGGGGGCTGAGGTCATTAAGGTTGAGCAGGCGCCGAAAGGAGACCCGGCCCGTCTCAACGGGATTCTGAAACAGGGCCGCAGCGGCTATTTCATCCAGCACAATGTCTGCAAACAAAGCCTGTGTGTGAATCTCAAAACGGAGGAAGGGCGGGACATCGTACGCGGGCTCATTCCGCATATGGATGTGGTGGTCGAGAACTATAGTCCGGGCGCGATAAAACGGCTCGGTTTCGCCTATGAAGAACTGCAAAAGCTGAACCCGCGTATCATCATGTGCTCGATATCGGCTCTCGGGCAGACCGGCCCGCTGTCCCATGTGCCCGGCTATGATTTCATCGCCCAAGCATATTCTGGCTTTAATGAAGTCACTGGCGAACGCGGCCGTGCGCCGGCCATGCCCCAGGCTGCGATTGGCGATGTGAGTACAGGAGTGCATGCCTTTGGCGCGATTGCGTGTGCGCTGTTGCACCGCGAGCGGACAGACGAAGGCCAGTATATCGACGTGTCGCTGCTCGATGCCTATATCCATTCCCACGACTTTACGATCCAGTCGCATAGCGCCTCGGGTGGTAAGTTCGTTCCGACCCGGAGTGGTGCCCACCATATGGGTCTGGCCCCGTGCGGTATTTTTCAGGCAAAGGATGGGTTTGTCGTCATCGTGGGTGCCCTTGACCACCAATGGCAGGGTGTGGCGCGGACCATCGGACATCCGGAATTTGTGGAAGATCCGCGTTTCCGCACCAATCGGGATCGGGTCCATCATAAAAAAGAACTCATCCAGGCCATTGAAGCCTGGCTCGATACCATGCCGAATCGGGAAGAAGCGGTTGCCGCTCTGCACCGTGAACGCGTGCCGGCCGCACCCGTCCTGACTATTCCGGAAGTGGTCAATCATCCCCATTTGCTTGAGCGGGAGGCCATCCGGCCGATACAGGATAAGGTGTTGGGTGATTTTGTCCTGCCCGGCTTTCCGTTTCGCTTTTCGAGTTCGGCCCGAACCGATGCCCCGTTTGAGGCGCCGGATTTGGGCGAACACAATGCGTCCATCTTGCGTGATTATCTGGACTATAGCCCTGACCAACTGGAGCGCTTAGCCCGGGACGGCATCCTGGTCAGCCGCCCAACACCGGTAGAATACGAGTAAGGAAAGATATTGCATGCACGGTAAACGCGGGCTCCTATCCGTAGTCGGTAGCGTCCTCGGCGGACTGTTACTCTTGGCACTCTCGGCCAATGTTTCTCCCTGTTATGGCTATTTCATGGACAAACAGGTCGATGCGGTCGTGAATACCTGGTCACGCTTCGATCGCTTTCTGTCCACCTTCGATCCGGCGGGGCGCTACGTCCGCCAACCCATCGAGCGTCAGGTCCCGGCCCTGACGTTCCGGGGATTTCTCCGCCAATGGTCCGATATCCAACTCTCGGGCGACCGCCGTGTCGGCCATCGCCAGAAAGACTTCCGTTTTTCCCAGATGCAGAATTTGTTGGAGTTGGAACTCCACTACCAGGTCTCACCCAATATCGAGATAACCAATATCAATAACTTCGTGTACGACAGCGTGTATAACTGGCAGGATTCTGCCGGTCTGTTTGCCCCCCGGACGAGCGAGACCTTCCGTGCCTATCATAACTTCGAGCGTATCGTTCGCGAGTTGTATATCAGCTATCGCACCCACAACCTCGATGTGGTCCTGGGCAAACAGCAAATCGCCTGGGGTAAAATGGACGGTCAATACATTGACGTCATCAACGGTATGGACCGGCGCGAGTCCGTCCAGCTTGAGGCGAGTGACTACGAGTGGCGACGGCTGCCGGCCTGGATGGCAAATGTGACCTATTTCTTTGGGGCAAATTCTCTCAACTTCCTGTGGATTCCGAACTTTGAGCAGGACCGCAATCCGGTTCCCGGCTCGCCGTGGTACTCGCCTCTGGCTTCGCCCAGGGATACGGAGACGAAAGCGATCCTGGACGGCCGGCAGGATGCGACAGGGGATCAGTTCAGAGAGACGAAGCGGCCGTCTACGGGAGACTTCGGCGACCATCAATACGGCCTGCGCCTGGACGTTTCCATGGAGCCGCTCACCTGGGGTCTCATCTATTATTACGCCTGGAATAAAAACCCGACGTCCTTCATTGTCGATCGCGATATTGATGCCGCCGGAGACCCCTATCTGACCTTTCAGCCTCGCTTTACCCGCTTGCATCATCTGGGTATCACCGCCGATTATGCTTCCGCCCTCTCGAATATGCCGCTTGTCGGCGAACTGCCGATTGTGCTGCGGGTTGAGGGTTTGTGGACCAAAGACGTGCCTTTCGCCGACTTTGACCATCAGGACCGCGCACGGGACGGATATCTCAACTCTGGGATCATTCGGCGCGATACCCTGCGGGCCGCGATTGCGCTGGAGTTCGCCTTTCCCGGCAATACCTCTGCGATTATACAGCCTTCCCTGCTGTACACCTTTGACTGGCGTCGCAATCTCGGTGGGGGATTTGGCGGAGGGATCGGAGATGAAATGAGCCTCCTTCCGGTTATGTTTATTGGGCGCCCGTTTCGCTTCACCCGTGACCGTTTGCGCCTGGAGTTGACCGTCGTTCCCGTTATCAGTCTGCCGCAGAAAAAATGGCAGGGCATCAAAACGAAATTTGTTTCGAGCTATCGCTTTTCCCAATTTGTTACCGGTCGCCTCATTTATACGGCGTTCAGTAGCGGTGACCGGACTGATTTATACGGCCAATTCAACAAATGGGACAATATCGGCTGGGAACTGAGTTACGAGTTCTAAGCGCGACCTGCTTGGATCAGGGGCGCATCCCCATTTCGGAGATCTCTTACCGGATGACCATCTTATGAACAGCCACTTTTTCCCCCTGACGGTCTTGGCATTCTTTGTCCTCTCCTGTCTTACTGTATTGATCGCCGGGGCTGCCGAGCAGAACGGTAGCCATCGGATGACCTGGAAAACAGTGGAAGATCTGTCCGAAGCGGAAAGATCGCGCATTGATTTCCGGGTCGATACCCCCCGAGATACGACGGTTCCCTACCTCCCGGCAGAAGCCTATCCCTTTCAGCCACCCTATACTGCGGAAGAGATGGGCTATCGTTCCATGGAATTCCCTCATGTATCCCGCTGGTCGCATGCCATGGCCGACGTATTCGGCGCCATTACCAGTAACGGCTTTCTGGATGAAGGGATCACGCTAGGCTATAGCCATTACCTCCCGGACGAAGACGGTGTGCCTGGCCAACTCAGCATGACGCCAGGGGAGGACTATTTTCGGATGGTTTTCTTTTATACCTATCCGCCCGAGAATCAGGGCTTGCAGGACCTGTGGATACTGAGACGGACGGACAGAAAAGAAACGACCAAACTAGACAATTTCATCTATAGCCCAACCCTACGCCGTGTACGCCGCCAGCCCCAGCCACGCCGGGATGCCCAGTTCCCCAATAATGTTCAGACCTTTGACGATGTGGTAGGGCGCGATGCCTGGGAGTTCTCCTGGCGTCTACTCGGCACGGATGTGCTGCATGAGACCGTGCGCTTCCCCAATACCCGTCCGACGGTGACCTTGGCCACGCCCGAGGGGAATTTTAACGAGATCCCGTCGGCTCAGATCAAAATGTTGGGTGACACCTATCCGCATTATACGCCGGACGGGGGAGTGGTCTGCTATGTGGTTGAGGCGACCCGGAAAGAAGACTGGTTGCCTCACTACCGTATGAGCCGGCTGATATACTGGCTCGATCAGCACAGTTTCTATCCGCTACGCATTGAGCAGTACGACAACGACAATCAACTGCGGGTGATTGAGGTGCGGAATGCCTATCTCGTCAACCCGGCGCTGGAAGACCGCGGCTATGCCGGACTGTTTACGGTATACTACGACCTCGCGCTCGATTTGATGAGCTACAGCGCGCATGATGCCCATTGGGTGAAGGAGTGGTCGGAAGAAGACCAATCGACGATGTTTGAGCCCGATTTTATGCGTCGCAATTGGCTCAAGTATCCTCTCAAATCCCAATCCCTGGTGTATTCTCCGGAAAAATTCTTCCTCCGGCCCCGCTTGTATCCAGATAAATTTCCACAAGACCGCAACGTTGCCATTTCCGTAGAGTTGGAGCAGCGCTACCGTTTGCAAGAAGAAGCAGGACATCTCGTCTTCGACAGCTCCTCTCCGCTCATTGAGGCCAAAGTGCAGCAGTAACATGGCTCTTCGCGCGCGGCAGCTCTTGTGGCTGCTTGTTTGCTGCCTGCTGTGTTCCGGCAGTCTGGGGGCCGCGACCGTAGTGGCAGACCAAGACGGTCTGCCGCCGCAGAAAACCTGGACAACGGCTGCCGAGCTCACGGCCGAAGAAAAAAGAGCGCTGGATTTCCGTACGGACACGCCGCGGGATGCCAGCGTCCCCTATCTGCCGGCCGAGCCCTTCCCATTTCAGCTGCCCTATACCGCGGAAGAAATGGCGCTGCGAGCCATGGAGTTCCCCCACTCGCCGTTCTGGGACTGTATCCTGATCGATATGGCGTTCTCGGTGACGAACTCGGGATTTATGGACCAACGTGTGACGCTTATTCCTATTCTGTATTTTCCTGAGAACGGCTTTGGAGAACATCTGTACGCGGCGCAGCCCGGCCAGGAAATCTATCGCTGGCTCTCCCAAAGCGTCTCTCCACCCGAACGGTACGGGAATCAGACCTTATGGATAGGCTATCGGACGGATAAGACGTTCCGGACGAAAATAGACATGTTCGCCTATTCTCCATCGCTTCGCCGAATCCGTCGTCAGCCGCAACCTCGGCGGGAAGACCGTTTACCAAACAGCGCCGCAACCTTCGATAATCTGATCGGACGCGATGCCTGGGAGTTCTCGTGGCGCATTCTCGGGACGGATGTTTTGCATCAGACGGTGCGTTTCCCCAAGACGCGCCAAACCGCCGTGCTGACCGACGAGAAAGGGCAGTATGTTGAGGTTGACGCCAAAGATCTCTCCCTCATGGGCAAAGAATATCCGCTCTATACCACAGACGGTGGGGTCAAATGCTATGTGCTCGAAGCCATACCAAAATCCGAGTGGCTACGTGACTACTACGCCCATAAGCTGATCTACTGGGTTGACCAGCATGCGTTCTTTCCCTTGCGGGTGGAAGAATATGACCGACAGGGGAATCTGAGCTTTGTGAACACTCGGATTGCGAGTCTTGCCAACCCGGCTCTTCAGGAACATGGCTACGCGGTTCAGTTTGATCTGTGGTGGGACGTGTCTATTGACTTTCTGTCCGCCTCGACCCACGGCTTTGTTCCACAGACATGGACAGAGGAAGATAAAAAGATTTTCTTCAGCTCGGGATTCATGCGCCGCGAATGGTTCCTGGCGCCGCCCAAGGGCCTGATGAGTCTCAACTCGCCGGACGAATTCTACCTGCGGCCCCCGCTCGAAGAGGGGAAATTCCCGGACTCGCGCTCTATCAATTTGTCACCTGAAGTACGGGCCTTGATTGAGGCCCAGGAGCGCGAGGGTAAGCTGGTGTTTGAGGAGGGGAGGGGAGACGGCTGAGCGCGTCAGCAGGATACCACGGGCGTTGCAGTTGCCGGTCCCCTCAGCGCGTCTTACTCCGTCGTGTGTGTAGCCTGCCAGGAGCGGCCCATCGAATCCGCGGCCAGAATGGCGTCGGCAACCATGTCGGGCCGCACGTCAAACGGTTCGTTATGGATGGTCTCTCCTTCTGCGGCTGCCCGCGCGGCCACTTGTTCAAGCATGTCTTCTGGGAACTCGTTGAGCCCGATCTCGGCCAGAGTGATGGGCAGGCCGACCGCGGATGAAAACTCCAGCACCGGATCGATAACCGAGCGGGGCTGACCTTCAAGCACCAATTGAGCCATCAGGCCGTAGGCGACTTTTTCCCCATGATAGTAGGGATGGGTGAGCGGGGCTGCGGTGAGGCCGTTATGGATGGCATGGGCTGCGGCAAGCCCTGAGGACTCAAAGCCCAGACCCGACAGCAGGGTGTTGGCTTCTACCAGCCGCTCCAGGGCTGGATTGACAACGTGACGTTCCACAGCCCGTTTCGCATCCGGACCGTCTTCAACCAGGATGTTGTAGCACAGCTCAGCCAGCTTTTCGGCGCTGCGCGTTGAGGCCCCCCCACGCATATTCTGGACATGACCGGCAACACAGGTTTTGGCCTCGAACCACGTAGCCAGCGCATCTCCCATCCCTGCCACCAGCAGTCTGGCCGGAGCTTGGGCGACGACATAGGTATCCACCACAACCAAATCAGGGTTCTTCCGATAAAAGCGATATTCCTGAAATACCCCCTCGGGCGTATAGATCACCGACAGCGCGCTGCACGGCGCGTCACTTGAGGCAATACTCGGACAGTTGACGACGGACAGATCAAGGTCGTCCGCCGCTGCACGGGCTGCGTCCAATACCTTCCCGCCGCCCGCTCCAATAATGACCTGAGCCTTATTCGTCCGCGCCGTTTCTTTAATACGTTCGATCTCAGGGTAGGAGCATTCTCCCCCGAACTGATGGACGACGTGGGTGATGCCGGCATCGTTCAAATGTTTCTGCCAGACTTCCGAGAGCAGCCGAATGGCGCTTTTCCCAGCAACGATGCAGGCAGGTCCCTGCAAGCCAATACGCTGCATTTCCGTTCCTAAGGCCGCGGTGGCGTGTTTCCCCTGTACATAGTGGCTTGGGGCTGAAAAAACCGAGAGCATATATATCCCTCCTTACCGATTGCTGTTCCCTCAGATAGAGCAGGCAGTATAAACTGAGAGGGGTTGACGCGGCAAGCAGGAGAGGGCCATTGGGACAAGAGGAGAGACGTTACTGTCGCCTCATAGCGACGAGCAGGATTCAGTATCGGGTGCTCTGTCTCGTTGTCTTCGCCCTCTGGGGGGCTGGATGTTCCGAATTGCCAGGCGGACCACCCGAGTTAGGCCGGCATGCGTATAGTAACGATCCCAGCGCCGAGCCGTGTCCGCTCGGTGAACGGAGCGGACACGGCGGGATGAGCAACGACGAGCAGACCGACCACGGGATTACGTATGCGGTTCGGACGCCGGCCAACTACAATCCAGGAATTCTTCATCCGCTTCTCACGGTCTATGCCCCGGCAGGCTCAAGTCGGTTTCGCTCCGAGCGCCTGACCAATCTGACTTTTGAGGCAACGACGGCCGGCTTTGTCGTTGCCTATGCCGACTCCCGCCGTCTTTCACTGGAAGTCATTCATGAACTCGGTACGATCCCGCAGCTTATCGCCAAAAAATGGTGTGTTGACGAACGGCGAGTCTATATGACCGGCCATTCTGACGGCGGAACGGTCGCCCTGGCACTCGCGCTTTTGGACGAGACCCGCCACATCCCGACTGCGGCGGCGCCGAGTGCCGCCGGGTTCAGGCGGGCCGACCTCGAAACATTCTCGTGTCCCGAAACATTGTCTGCTCTGATTATGCACAGTACCAACGACCATCTTTTCCCCGGCTACGGGGCTGAGGCGGCTGCTTGGCTCGCGTCGTGTAACAAGTGTCGGTCTCGTTTAGTTGACAGGGACGAAAACGGCTGTATGGCCTACTCGGGATGTCAGGCAAACAGCAAAACCATATACTGTGAAGGAACGGGGGCTCACAGGCAGTGGCCCGCGCTCAATACCGCCCTCCTGTCGTTTTTTGTTGATATCGACCGCTCTCTTCACTAAGTCGAGCTCCCGCCCTGGAGTTGTCCCTGCTCCCTCATCCTGTTATCTCGGGGTCTTTGGTCAATGCTGAAATTCCGTAAGAATGACTGATGAGACGTGCCGGCCGAATCTCCTGTCTTGTAGCTGTCGTTGTGACACTTTGCCTGGTGCTTCCCGTGCCGTCCTGGGCGCATCGGGATAGAGGGCCTGGAGACCCGTGCCGCCGAGAGGTCGGCGCTTCGCTCTTGCATATTACGTTTTATCAGACCCAATTTGACCCGGTTACCGAGTATTGTGAAGAAATCCCGCGGGTGGGTACTGCCTTTCTGGTCGTGGACGTGACGCCCGATCTGTGGGAAAGGCCGATCGGCGTTGAACTCCTTGCTTCGGATGAATCCGGACAGTCGGATACGATTCTGTCCCTGCCTTTCCAAGTATATGAACGTGGCGTGGCTAACGCTGAAGTCGTTGTCAAGGCGGGACTGCGCTACGAGGTGCGGGTAATGCTCGGGCTTGCTGATGAACGCGAACCGCGCAAATTTGCATTTCCCTTTCAGGTTGCGGCATGGTATAAAGCTCTGGTCGGGCCGGCGCTGATCGTGCTCGGAGTGGTTATCATTCTTGCAGTCTCGGTGATTCGTTATAAGATGACTGCTCGGAGTAGAGAAGAGCTGGTGAAATAAAGAAAGAGAGTATACACTCACAGCGTTATTACTATCGAGGAGGGATAGGCATGGCTCAGGCGCAAGCAGTACAAAATGCACCGCGAGGTTCTGGCGATGGTTCCATGACAACTGGCAATCCTGCCAACCCGACTGATTGGTCAGTCGGCTGGCATCCTCTCTTCTGGGGGTGCGGGCTGATCATGCTGTCCAATGTCTTTTTCTGGTACTGGAACTACGCTTTTATGTTCACTGCTGGACTGAACTCAGCAAGCGCTGAATTCACGATGTATTACTGGACGCTGTTCTGGGGTGAATTGATCGTCTTAGGCGTATTCAGCGGTGTGTGGTTGGGCTGGCTCATACGGAATGGCCGGGCCATTGAAGGGCAAGAATGCTCACCCGCCGAAGAGACGCGCCGGATTGCGATTTTGTGGAGCCTCATTGGCGCGACGAGTTTGGCTATCTATCTGATGGCCAGCTTCTGGCCGAACTGGGACGGATCGTGGCACCAAACCATGGTTCGTGACACGGCATTCACCCCGACCCATATCCCGATGTTCTACTTTTTCTTCCCCCTCTCGGTCATATTGGCCGTCGGGACCTATATCTACGGGCGGTTCCATATCCCCGCGCTGTACGGGAGGGACAAGGGATTTCCCTGGTCGTTCTTTCTGCTGATCAGCGCCTGTGTGCTCGAATGCATGGCGGTTGCTGCCAATGAGTGGGGCCATAGCCTGTGGATCTCTGAAGAAATCTTCTCTGTTCCGTTTCACTGGCCGTTTGTGATTTACGGCTGGCTTGCGGCGGGTATGTTTGCGGTGTGGGGCGAGACGCTGGTGCGCATGTTCGAGATAGAGAAGATCGAAGAGGAGACCAACCCAGAAGCCTCGCTTGAGTCGCCGATCGCCGCCGACTAACAACGGCGGTGTGGGCTTGGTCGATAAACGGATCGAAAATCCTCGTGTAGAGAGGAAGTGCGCATGGCGACGGAAACCACAACCGTAACCGACCTCGCAGATGCGGCGGAACGGCAACGGCGGCTCGAACTCAAAGAACTGCTCAACAAGAAATATAAATGGATTGATTGGAAGTGGGACCTTGTCTTCTGGACCACGGCGGTTTTTGTGGTGGCAGGTGCCGCTGATATCACCAAGCAGCTATTTGCCGGTGACTGGGATTTCTGGACGGATTGGAAAGATCCGCAGTGGTGGCCGGTAGTCACGGCCTTTGCCACAATCATTATTCCCTCGACGTTGCAATACATCCAGTGGACCGCCTGGCGCTTTCCGACCGGTGCGACCTACACTGCGTGTTGCTTGTTTTTTGCGGCCTGGGTTGGGCGGTATTTTCAGTGGGACCTCGCAGCGACCTACCCTATGAACTTCGTGTGGCCTGCCTCCGTCGTCTGCGCCGGGATCTTGATGGACTGGACCTTAATGAAAACCAAGAGTTTTATCCTCACCTCGCTGATCGGCGCCCACGTGTGGGCGATTGCGGTGTGGGCCTATAATTACGTCCCCTTAGCTGCCTTTCTCCAACCGGCCCATTTTATGGATCATGTGGTGACGGTTGCTGATGTTCAGGGCATTGCCTATATCCGCTCTCAAACCCCGGAATACCTCCGGTTGATTGAACGCGGCGCGTTGCGGAGTTTCCTGGGTGAGACGCAATACGTCTCGCTGGCCTTTGCTGGAACGGCGGCTTTTGTTGGCTACTGGATCGGTCAGTTTATTGGCCGGTATCTGGCAGTGTGGCCGATTCGGCGCTATCTGAAAACTGTGTGAGACAAATATGAGGTGCGGTATGTCTTTCGAACCTCAGCAGCCCGTCCGATACGGAAGAGTCTGCTCTGTGCTCATGGCTCTTCTTGCCGGCCTGTCTCTGTTTCCTTCCCCCGTGTATGCGCACGGCATGAATATCTCCGAAATAGCCCCGCCCGTCATTACCGCAAGTATCTTAGCCTTTGTGTGTTATTGGCTGGTGGTTTTGTGGCCAGCATCGAAGAGTGTAGAGACGGACGGACGCGGGTTGCCGGAAACGGGTCCGGTCATTCGTATCAAGCGCAAGCCCCGATTGCGTGTCATAGAAACCAAGCCCCAACTGGACGAACAGCCTGAAACCAGGAGGGCGGCCGATGGGTAAGCGATTCGTGCTTGGCAGTGTTGGCGTGTTATTGGTACTGGCCGCTATCGTTGCCAATACGCCGAACGTCGCTGCCCACGGTGAGGCTGCCGACGAGCCGTTCTTGAAAAACATGACCACGGCTTTCTTCAATGTCAGCGTGTCACCGACTGAAATCGAGGTTGGAGAGCCGGTCAAGGTTACAGGGTCGGTCAAGATTCTCGAGACGTGGCCACATACGCTGGAAACGCCGGAAATCGCTTCTATTATGCCGGTCGTCCCCGGACCGGTCTTTGTACTCAAAGAGCGTTTTGTCAATGGAACGGCTGCGATCGGCTCGTTTTTTGCCCAAAAGGGGGGCATTTACGAGTTTGAAATGGAGCTTGTTGGCAAAGAGCCTGGGGACTGGCATGTGCATCCCGGTATCGCCGTCTATGGAACCGGTACACTGATTGGACCTGGCGAGTGGGTGACCGTCAAACCGAGTGACGAGCCGTTCTCCTTCCCACTCACCCTGATGTCTGGTGAGACGATTGAACTCAGCACCTATGGAGGTGCGTTTGTCTGGTGGTGGTCGTTTGCCGGATTTGTCCTGGGGGTCGCTTGGATACTGTACTGGACGACGAATAAAAGAACGGTGACCAATCTCGCCGTGACTGTCCAGCTTCCCGTGAACGATGATGCCCCCGATATTGGCCTCATCACGCCCCGCGACCATATGTGGATGAATGTTATCGTGGGCGTGACCTTGGTGATGCTGGTGGTCGGTTGGACGTATGCCACCTCAAATGCGCCAGTTCGCTGGCCTCAGCAAACGGACTGGTTTACACCGGAATTCATTTCTTCCGGCGAGAAAATGGCCGAGGCTCGGGCCAGCGAGGCGACGTATGACGAAGCGAGTGAAACGCTTGAGATGAAGGTCCAGGTGACGAATGTTATCGAGAGCGACATCGAACTCAAGCAACTGACTATGGCGATGGCGACCTTCGTGAACGGACCTGAAGCCGAACAGGCCAAAGCTGGGCCGAGTGATTTTGTTGGTCGCCTCGAAGTCCAGCCGGACGGGCCGATTGCTCCGGGTGAAAATAAAGAGCTGACCCTGACTATTTCAAGTAGTATTTTCAGCGAAGAGCGTCTCATCCCGACACAGGCACCGCAGCAGTTTATTGGCGCAGTCTTACGCTTTGAGAATGGGAACGACGGTCATGAGTTAGTGACGGTCCGTTCAAACGTCGTCCCCACTCAGTTCCGTTCCACCTATCTGCCATAAAATCCAGAGCGGGGAGCCCATATCCCGCTCTGGAGTGCAACTGGACAGCACTGTGAAACTGTTCCTCCTTGTTGCCCTGCTCCTCGTTCCAACGGGAGCCTGGGGACATGGGGGTGTCGCCATGGACCTGGATCCCTGCATAGAGCGGGCAGGGGTCTATCTGGTCCATTTTTCTGCCTACCAGCCGCAGGAGTACGCAACCGAGGAATTCTGCCGGAGCGTTCCTCAGACTGGGAGTGCGATTCTTGTTTTTGATCTGATTGATCCTGAACTGCGCAAGAAATCGGCCGCGGTTCGTATTGTTGAGGAAACTAATACTGCTGAACCACGACTGCTACTCGATATCCCGGCGCGGGTATACCCCAGCGGCGTGGTGAACGCTGAGGTCAATTTTGACACGCCTGGACAGTATACGGCCCTGATGACAGTTGATGGAGTTGATGGGGCAGTGCGGTTTCCAATTCGCGTCGCTTCACTCTCAAATACCATGCTGGTCTTGATCGCGGGCCTGCTCATTGGCTGTGGCGTGGGTTATTACGTTGTCGGTGGTAAACTCGGTTGGCCGCCGTTTCCTGTGAAAAAAGTTCCGTCCCTGCTCAAGGGATAGCTGCAGAACCGGACAGCCCCCCTTTCCCGAACACTCTGTTCACAGTACATGTTGAACGATGTGGCTACGCGGTCTGTTCTTCTTCCTTTTGCTCAGTGTGCTTGCTATCGGTGCACTCTTTCTCGTTCCGCGTGCCTGGCTTCCTCGCCCAATACAAGATCTTGCGTATCAATATATCGGTGAAGAGTCCTACCAGGAGCCACCTCCCAGTCGTCAAATAAGCCCTGTCAGCGTGGAGCCATTCTGTCTGGATAGACATGCCGACTGGCGGAAATCTCAGACGCTTGAAGGTGTCACCATAGAAGCCTCGCCCGTGTGTGACCCGGACAATCCGGCGGAAATTGCGGCCTTTGTCAAAGGAACGAATAATATCAGTCTGCACACCCTTATGGAGACCCGGCTGACGCCCAATACGGTGGTGAAAGAGAACGACAGAGATGGGGATGGCGATCCGGATGAGATTCATATCCGGCTTGAAGTTGTAGAACTCAATGGGCACTCACCGGATGATCCTGCACCGTTCCCCGCCTATGCCATTGCGCCGGGTGTCCAGCCAGGGCTGTGGGTTTTTGCGCCGAAATCGCGCGGTATGGCGACTGAAAATTTTGAGAGCGAGTGGGCTCATCCGACCTTGCGAGCCCCGTCTCCGGTGATTCGCGTAGAGCAGGGTGATACGCTCCGGGTGACCTTGGAGAATGCGCACTATCTGCCGCACACCATACACTTCCATGGGGTAGACCATCCCTATGTTGACGCCACCGGCGAGGGAAACGACGGGGTGCCGATTGCGAGTGAAATGCCAGTCACACCAGGGACGAGTCGCACCTATGAAATGACCCCACGTCAAACGGGTACGATGTTTTATCACTGCCACGTCCAGCCTCATGTCCATATTCTGATGGGACTCCAGGGTATGTTTGTGGTTGAGGACAACCGACCAAATAACTGGCTCCAAACGCTCAATATTGGGGCCGGTCGGGTGCGCTCCGTCTCTGCCGCAGTCAGAGAGTCCTATGACCGAGAATTCGATCTCCACTACCAGGACATTGACCCGGCGTTGAATAATATTATCCAGATTGCAAGTGATCCGCGCTTAATCGCCGAAGCGACTAACCGCCGCTATGATATTACAGACCAAGACCCCGACTATTTCTTACTCAACGGCCGTTCCTTTCCCTACACGACCCGTGAGTCGCTTATTGTTGTCGCCCCGAATGAACGCGTCAAACTGCGCGTACTCAACGGCGGAGCAGAAGGCATCTCGCTGCATACGCATGGGCATAAAGTCAGGCTGACGCATTATGACGGCGTCGAACATAATCCGATTGCGCAAATTACCCGTGATGTCGTCTGGATTAGCCCGGCCCAACGGGTAGACCTCCTCCTCAACACCACTGATGACGGTTTGCACAATTACGGACCAGGCATCTGGCTGCTCCACGACCATAAGGAAAAGGCTATTACCACTGATGGGATCAACCCTGGTGGTAATATCAGTGCCATTGTTTACCAGGACTACTTGGATACATCTGGCCAGCCGAAAACGCAGGGGATGGACTGGGCGCCGTTTTTCACCAAGGAGTACTATCAAAAAAAGCTTCCCGTCTGGGCTGAGCTGGAGGATTTCGGTCTGCTCGGAGAAACGAGCGCTCGCTCCTTGCCCTTGAGTTATGCCCTTATACTTGGGATAGGCATCGGTCTCCTCATCGGTGCAGCCTTCGCCCTGAGAAAGCGATGGATCCGATACCGGTAGGAGGAATCTTCAATGGGAATTTTTCTGAGGAAAAATGGTCAGAAGGGGTCAGTGATGTTCTGGGGAGGACAACTCCAGAAGACTGTCTCTCCACTGATCGCGTGCGCCTTGTCTGTCTTGCTTTCCAGTGAGGTTGGTTCGACTCAAGAGCACGAGTCCCACCACCATCATGCACATCATGGCATGCAACTCGATACTGCGGGGATGGTGATGAATGAAAACACGGACCAACTCCCCCGGGGCTGCCCACGTCTCTCTGGTGAACACGAGATCACTGTTCGCGCCGGAAAAGAATTTGCCCGTCCGGGGACGATGTTCGCGTATGATCGAAGCGAATGGAGTTTTGCGCCATGTACGAAGCTCACGGTAACGCTCATCAATACGGACAACGTTCGTCACCAGTGGATGCTGCACGGCCTGCCACGCTATATCTATCCCATGGGCATGTTTACGCTTGAGGTGGCAGGTAAAGGACAGCGGACAAGCACTTTTATCCTCCCGCCCGGAGACAAGACCTATTTAGTGCACTGTGACGTTCCTCAGCATATGGAAAAGGGAATGAAGGCGCAGCTCAAGGTTGGGGCTGGAGATGGGGACCTCCCCAGTATTCCCGGCGTGACCGGACCGCGCCTGCGGGAGCCGTATGTCCTCGTCTGGCACGGCTGGACGCACGGAGCGGTCGTTCTATTCGGCATCGCCGGGGCGCTCTTCGTGGGGAGAAAATTGCGCTTCCTTGCCTGAGAGTCCGGGGCGTATGCCGTATCCTCTTTCTTGACCTCTGGTATAAAAATCAGTAGGGTTCGACCACATTTTTCGATTAGAAATTACTCTGAGGAGGCATTACTCATGCGAGGTTCCTGGTCGTGGAAGTTTGTAGCAATCGCAGCCGCTCTCATTCTCTCTCCCTGTGCGCTTTACGCCGACGCGCTTCAGCCGGTGACGCATGAGCGCTTGCTCCAGGAGCCGGCCAATGACTGGTTGATGTACGGGGGGAATTATGCCGGCTGGCGCTTCAGCCCGCTGACGGATATTGACCGCCAGAACGTCAAAAAACTCCAGGCCTCCTGGATTTTCCAAACAGGTGTGCCGGCACAAATGCAAGCCTCGCCCGTGGTGGCCGATGGTGTCATGTATCTCACCGCGGCCTACAACAAGCTGTTTGCCCTAGATGCGGCAACGGGCAAACCGCTCTGGAAATACGATCATGAATTGCCGGACGATATGCGAATTTGCTGCGGGCCTGGAAATCGGGGTGTAGCCTTGGCTGGAGACAAGGTCATTATGGCTACCCTGGATGCGCGTGTTGTCGCGCTCGACAGAAAAACCGGTACTGTCGTGTGGAACACTAAAGCCGACGACTATGCGGGTGGCTTCAGCTTTACCCTAGCACCCCTGATTGTTCGAGATAACGTCATCGTTGGTATTGCGGGCGGTGAATACGGTATTCGCGGATATATCGATGCCTATGATCTTGAGACGGGGGAGCGGAAGTGGCGGCGTTATACCGTGCCTGACGAAGGCGAGCCCGGTGTCGAGACCTGGGCTGGTGATTCGTATAAACAAGGCGGTGGTCCGGCCTGGGTGACGGGCTCATACGATGCGGACCTTGACTTGGTGTATTGGGCAACAGGCAACCCAGCCCCTGACTGGAACGGTGATGGACGTGAGGGCGATAATCTCTACACGAACTCGGCGTTAGCCCTCGACCCAGATAGTGGCGAGGTCAAATGGTACTTCCAATTCACCCCACACGATGTCTGGGACTATGATGGCAACACGGGCATGTTTCTGCTCGACGTCACGCGTAGCGGAGAGTCTGTGAAAGCTTTAGCCCAGCCCAATCGGAACGGCTATATGTATGTCCTGGACCGTGGAGATGGGAAGTTTCTGCATGGCTCTCAGTATGTCGAGCAGCTCAACTGGGCGAAAGGACTGGATGAAAATGGTCGTCCGATCGTTGACCCTCAGTATGTGCCCATGGAAGGGGGCAATCCTGAACTCATCTGTCCTGGGAACGTGGGCGGACAAAATGGCTCGTATGCTGCGGCCTACAGTCCGCTGGCCAACCTGATCTTTGTCCCGACGATTGAGAGCTGCGGCAAAATGGAGAAAGCCAGGTCCATTTTTATCAAAGGAATCCCATTCTGGGGCGGAGGACCTGGACAAACCCAGGGCGACCTTGGTACGGCCTACGGTCACGTCACGGCTATAGACCCCACCAGCGGTGAGGTGAAGTGGCGCTACAAGGACGAGTGGCCGATGGTGGGTGGGGCGCTGGCCACAGCCGGCGGACTCGTCTTTACGGGCAACCAAAAGGGGTACGCCCTTGCTCTGGATGACGCCACGGGTGAAGTCTTGTGGAAGTTTCAGACCGGGTCAGCAGTGCGGGGGCAACCGATTTCCTACAAGGTCGGTGGTAAACAATATCTTGCTGTTCCGAGTGGCGCTGGGGGCCTGGTCGTGGATATCGTTGGCAAATATCCCCATACCACACCGGGGAGCGCTGTTGCGGTCTTTGCGCTGCCGTGAATTCTCAGTGACAAAATAGGTCAGATAGGTAGGGGCAATTCATGAATTGCCCCTACGCTTTTGTGCGGATTGGAAACCCCTAACCCAACACTTGCTCAATACGCCGACTGACCTCATCCGGTGCGGCATTGCCATCTACCCGTTTCAGCCTTCCTTGAGCCTCATAAAAAGGGATAATGGGTGCCGTTTCCGAGTGGTATTTCCCGAGCCTGGCTCGGCAGGCTTCTTCGGTGTCGTCTTTACGCTGCGTCACCCGACCGGCAATATCCGCCGGTGGCGGCTTGAATTTCATATGGTAAATATCTCCCGTATCGGGGTCCAGGCGTCGACCGGTAATGCGTTCGACAATCAAATCGTCCGGGACTTCAATTTGCAGCACCACATCCAGGGCAACCCCAGCCTTCTGCAGTTCGATATCCAGCGCCTCAGCCTGGGGCCGGGTGCGCGGAAAGCCATCTAACATAAACCCTTTTGCGCAGTCCGGCTTTCCAATCCGCTCTATCACCATCGCGATGACGAGTTCATCCGGCACCAATCCGCCGGCCTTCATATAGCCGTCCGCCTGTTTGCCCAACTCGGTCCCTTCGCTCACCGCAGCGCGTAGCATATCGCCGGTTGAGATATGGGAAATCTTGAACCGTTCGACGAGATGCACGGCCTGCGTCCCTTTGCCCGCCCCCGGCGGTCCGACTAAAATCATCCGCATAGATGTCAATCCTCCCTCTGGTACGACAGCTCGCTGCCGCCTGAAATCATGAAGATGGGATGAATACTATCGAAGGAACACTCTCACTGCTAGGCGTGCCGGGAGGCTCGTGGTAGAGTCAGGAGCGCTGTATTCAGACAGACGAGAAGGAGGAATATATGAAAATTGGAGTTTTCGAGTTCTGTATTGATAAATCCGTTGATCCGGCTGTCATTGCCAAACGGGCGGAGGAATTGGGTTTTGCCTCCTATTGGGTGCCGGAACATGCGATTATTCCGATTAAAACCAGTTCGCCCTATCCAGGCTCGGAAGACGGCCTCATTCCAGACGAATATGGCCGCATCACCGATCCGTTTGTATCCTTGGCTCGTGCCTCGGCGGTGACCAAGACAATTGAACTCGGCACGGGAATTTGTTTGATCCCGGAGCGCAATCCGCTCGAATTGGCTAAAGAAGTCGCGACCCTGGATCACTTCTCGGGTGGGCGCTTCATCTTTGGCATTGGGGCGGGCTGGCTGAGAGAAGAGACGGAGATCATGGGGGGTGACTTTGATCACCGTTGGGGACAAACCAAGGATGCCATCCTGGCCATGAAGGAACTCTGGACGCAGGACGAGGCCGAATATCACGGCAAGTACTACGATTTCCCTGCCGTCCGCTCATTCCCGAAACCCGCACGGAAACCTCACCCACCGGTGTACATGGGTGGCTCGTCAAAGTATGTCTTTAAGCGGGTGGTCGAATGGGGAGACGGCTGGATGCCCGTTCTCTCACCAGTGGAATACATTAAAGAAGGGCGGCAGCGCCTCAACGAGATGGCCGAACAGGCCGGCCGTGATCCCAAAGAAATCTCTGTCCTGGCCTTTGGCTGGCCTGAAAAGTTTCGGACCAAAGAGGAAATTAGCGAACTGCAATCCGCCGGTGTGGACCATGTCACCATATGGCTGACGCAGAGTGAAGCGGGCGAGGACGCCGTTCTTGCGGAATTGGAATCCCTGGCCAAAGAAGTGCTCTAGGGGGAACGGATTGTCACCGGGCTAGGGAAGGGGCGGTCCGTTTGTGCCTGCCCTTTTTCTCCAGGAGAAGCCGCATGATCAAATTTGGTATCATGGCCATGCCCCAGCATCCCCGAACGGATTCGCCCGTTGAACGCTTCAGGGAAACGGTCGAACTGACCCGATTGGCACGTGATGCTGGCCTCGACTCGATTGCCTGTGGTCAGCACTTTCTTGCCCCGCCGTATCAGAATATCCAAAGCCTGCCTCTGCTGTCGCGGCTGGCGGCCGAGAGTGGCTCGATGTCACTCGTGCTGTCGGTGATTCTGCTCCCGCTGTATAGCCCGGTGGGTCTGGCTGAAGATGTGGCGTCGCTTGATGTCGTGAGTGACGGCCGGGCCGTCTTCGGCGTCGGGCTCGGCTACCGAGATATCGAGTACCAGGGATTTAATACGCGCCGCCGTGACCGTATTCCTCGCTTCGAGGAGTCCCTGGAACTCATCCGTCGCCTGTGGACAGAAGAGAATGTGTCCTTCCGGGGCAGCCATTTCAGTCTGGAAAACGCGACGAGTACGATTCGGCCCGTCCAGCAACCGCATCCGCCTATCTGGATTGCTGCGAACAATGATAGCGCCATTGAGCGTGCCGGCCGGCTGGGGTGTTCGTGGTTGGTCAATCCCCACGCCACTACCCACACGTTACAACGACAGATGGCGCTGTATAAAGCCACTTTGGCCGCCTCTGGTCATACCGGCGCGCTGGAGGTTCCTATCATCAAAGAAATGCACGTCGCCAAAACGCGTGATGAATCGCTGGCCATTGCTCAGCCGTATTTGGAGAAAAAATATCAAGCCTATGCCGACTGGGGGCAGGACAAGGAACTGCCCGGCGAGGAATCGTTTCGCGTATCGTTTGAGGAACTGGCCAGAGATCGTTTTATTCTGGGCAGCGTTGAAGAGGTCACTGAACAAATCGAAGCCCATCATCGTCAGCTCGGCATTGACCATTTTATTTTCCGAATCTGGTGGCCAGGTATGGAAGCCTCTCATGCCTACCGGGTAGTGGAACTGCTAGGCGAACACATTATCCCGTATTTCAGGAAGTGAGTGGAGAGACGCGGTGATACGCGGTCTCTCCGCTTTGCCGGCGTGTCTAACTCGTCTGCAAACGCTCAACCAATTCCTGGGTGGGCAAGACCTCAGCAAACATCGACGCTTGGGTAATCAGGGTGGAGCGGTGCAATTCACCGTGTGCTATTTTCCCCAGCGTGGGGTGCTCACCGTCGCGCGTTGCGGTGGCATCATTGAGAAATAAGACGCGAAAATCCCGGTGAAACCCTTCCCGTGCGGTCGTGTCGCAGCACATATGCGTCATATACCCTGAGACGACCAAGGTCTCGATGCCATTTTTTCGTAGCGTTTCCTCCAGGTCAGTTTTGGAAAATGACCCAGGATAATTCTTGACGATACGATGGTCTTCGGGGCGAGGTGTGAGGCGCGGGTGGAGTTCAAAGCCCTTGGTCCCCCGAATGAATAGCCCGCGCTCAGGATTCAGGACTTCGTGCTGAACATAGATGATCTTTGCACCCGCCTGCTGGCTGGCCTCAATCGCCGCTTCGATTCTGTCCAACGCGACGTTTCCATCCGGGATAGGCCATTTGCCATCAAAGTATTCATTCTGAACGTCTATGACGATCAACGCTGTTTTCTTGGGATCAAGAGCCATGAGTGCCTCCTCTTTATTCTCACTCGATACGTGTGAGCTGTAACGGAAGAGGGGCGGAAGAGTCAAGCGCTAGACAAGCTTGACTTCTGACCCGGGTGGGATAGATGGAAGATTCTACCCTTTATGGAGGAAGCCGTATGATTTATGAACTACGCACCTACCAACTCGCCTTTGGCGGCCTGCCTGAATACCTCGAAGTTGCAGAAACGATTATCCTACCCGGTGTAGCCGAACACGGGATCAAACCCGCTGGATTCTGGTATAGCGAGATCGGCCAGTTGAACGAAGTCGTCCACCTCTGGGCGTATAACGACCTGAATGAGCGGCAGGCAAAGTGGGCGAGCTGGGCCAAGGACCCGCGTCGGGCCGAAGTGGCCAGGCGGCTGCGTGGGGTGATCCTCAGTCAGAGTAATAAAATTCTGAGCCCAACGAAATTTTCTCCCATACAATAAGCGCTCGCCCATTCGTCACTGTGAAGAAAGTCAGCCTTGTTTTGTGGGTACTCTTTGGCCTGAGTGTGGGCTGTGGCCCTGCACCTGCCCCTGAAATTCTTACGGGCGAAGGGATTGTCGAAAAGGTCGTGATCCCAGACCGACGCGTCATCGTCGCACACGAAGACATTCCAGGCTTCATGGATGCCATGACTATGAGCTTTGAAGTGAACAAACCCAGTCTGCTCCATAAACTCAAGTCCGGCGACCATATCCGTTTTACCCTGGAACGGACAAAGCTGACCTTGTATCTGGTTGCTGTGGAGAAGATTGCAATACGAACAGCAGAGGGGCAGGGGAGTAGCGAATAGTGTCCAGGGGAGTTTTGTGTATTACTCAAACGTGTCGTCGTCTTTTTGGGGCCAAAAGAAACGCCATATCTTGACAGGAGCGTTTAACAGCGACAATGAAGCAGGCTCGTCTTCTTTTTCAAGTTCCTGCTCATAGAGACGATCCTCATACATCTGCTCCCAGGTTGTCCCGTAGTAGTCATCCTCTTCTTCAAAGTCATCAACTTGATTAGGAGATGTTGCCCCCCACTTCCACGTCCCGAGGTTGTCCCCTGTATCGTCATGGTGTGAAGGCTGTGCCAGGATGGGCGGATTGAGCGCCAGACTGAAACAGACAATGCTAAGGAGGACGACTCGCACCATCCCTCTCTTTTATCACAGTCTCTCACCCAGGCCAATGCAAACACCTGCGCCTCGGCTGAGATGTAACTGGCCGAGACAGGGCTGCCTCCCCTATGCTACGAAGGGAATCACGGAAGGAGGATGTGAGCGGTGAGTTTCACATCAGTTCTTGTCTTTGGCCTTTTGCTCGGGCTCAGGCACGCTTTTGAGGCAGACCACCTCGTTGCTGTCTCAACACTCGTTACGCCTAAGCGCTCTCTGTGGAAGAATATCCGTTTTGGCGTTACCTGGGGGCTTGGCCACTCAGCCACACTCCTGGCTGTTGGCGGAGTTGTGCTCATCCTTCAGGTGAGCATTCCCCCCTTTCTAGAGCTTTCTCTGGAAGGCTTGGTCGGGGTCATGCTCGTTGGTTTAGGACTCATGACCCTACTCGACTGCCGGCGTCGGCGGATTCACCTCCACCAACATACCCATGGAGGAAACACCCACCTCCACTTTCATTCACATGTGGAGGGTCCGGAACACTTCCATCAACATGGAGGGGAAACGGGATGGAGGCCTCTCCTCATCGGTATGGTCCATGGATTAGCCGGCAGCGCCGCCGTGCTCCTGCTGACAGTGGCAACGGCTCCATCTCCCGTGGAAAGCCTGCTCTATATCGTGTCTTTTGGCTGTGGATCCATACTGGGCATGGGGGCCGCAAGTCTTCTCCTTGGGAGCCTCTTTTCGCTCATGCAAAGACACCTTCAAGGGGCAAACCTGTCTCTCCGTATTGCGGCCGGTGCTACAAGCGTGGCATTAGGAATCTGGATTATTTATGAACTGAGCCTCTCCCACGCTCATGCTCTGGTTTGATCTCTCTCTTGTTCCTGCCCAACTCAACGGTATAGCCATTGAAAATTAGGGCAAAGCCCTGATGAACCTCGGGCCTGATACACTATGAGTGATTTTATAAAAATTGCCTACTTCGATGCGTTCTCTGGTATCAGCGGTGACATGGTCATCGGCGCGCTCCTTGACCTGGGTCTATCGCTTGATCTGCTGAAAGCCGAATTCTCCAAGCTCCAGCTCAGCGGTTACGCGCTGCATCAGTCGGAGCGGGTTCAACATGGCATTCGCGCGATCAAGTTCGATGTAGGAGTCAGTGCGCAACAGCACGAACGCAGCTTTCGTTCCATTGCTGATATGCTCGACACAAGCCCGCTGAGTGGGACGGTAAAAACAACTGCGCTCAAGATTTTTACCCGACTCGCTGAAGCCGAGGCCCACGTTCACAACACCTCAGTTGAGGATGTCCACTTTCATGAGGTCGGTGCGGTTGATTCGATTCTTGACATTGTTGGTGCCGCCATCGGCTTTGAGGCATTAGGAATACAGGCCATATACACGAGTCCGCTCCCTATGGGAGGCGGATTCGTATCCTCCCGCCATGGCATGCTGCCCGTGCCCGGTCCTGCTACTGCGGAGCTGGTAAAAGGACTGCCGGTTCGATTCGAGGACGGCCAGTCCGAACTGGTCACGCCTACTGGGGCGGCGATTCTTGCCGCCTTGGCCCAGCCGAGGCCCCCCTTGTTTTCCATTGCGCAGGTCGGCTATGGCGCGGGAGAACGTACCTTGTCTGATCGGCCCAATGTCTTGCGAATCTGTCTCGGACACCCAGTCCCCGAGGTGCGACGCGAACAACTACTCGTGCTGGAGACGAACATTGATGACCTCAATCCAGAGTGGTACGAGCATGTCATGGAGCAGCTCTTTGCTGCAGGTGCCCGGGATGTCTCTCTCTCACCGATTCATATGAAGAAAAATCGACCGGGCATTTTTCTGTGGGTTTTATGCGATCCTCAAGACGAGAGCCAGCTTTCCGGTATTCTCTTTAACGAGACTTCGACATTAGGCATCCGCTCCTATGCGGTCGATCGTCTGGCACTCCGGCGGGAGCAGAAAGAGGTGCAAACCAAGTACGGCAGGGTCAGAGTCAAAATTGCCCACCAGCCCAACGGACAGGTCAACTGTGCTCCGGAATATGATGACTGCAAACGCCTCGCCCAAGAAAAAAATATTGCGCTTAAGCGGGTATATGAGGCGGCTCTACAGAATGTGCAGAGCGAGTACAGGCAGGACGAATCCCTTACGAAAGGAGATCGGCCAGAACCTCAGCAGGGTGAACGCGGGGATTGACGGAGGCGTACACGCGCTGGACCGTACCCTCCTCATCGATCAGGTAACTGATCCGATTGGCAAAGCCCGCGCCGACATCATTACACGCACCATACGCCAGCCCTATACTCCGAGTCGTGTCACACAGGAGCGCATACGGAAAGCTGAATCTTTTCGCAAAAGCGGCGTTTTCCTCAACCGTATCGAAGCTGATTCCCAAAACCTCAACATTTTGTGATTTGAAGGTTTCAATTTGGTCGCAGAACCCACGACCTTCAATCGTTCAGCCGGGAGTATCGGCTTTTGGATAAAACCATAAAAGGACCTTCTTACCACGTAAAGCCGACAGGGACAGCTCGTTGCCTTCATGTGTCTTGACCGTAAAATCCGGCGCGGTCTCTCCTACTTGTAACATGATGCTTATTCTCCCTATGGTCAGGCTGAGCTCTTTTCAGTTAGAGCGCACTGAGCAGATTCCGCTGATTATATTCAATCTTTGCCCGCTCTTTTAAATATTTTGTGAACTCCTGATATGCCGCCGTTTTTTTCCTTTGGAGAAGCGACTGACGCAGGTCGTCCCGCTGCTCTTCGAGTTGCTCTGGGTCGGCAGGAATATATTCTTTCAGAACCGCAATAAAAGCATTGCCCCCCCAAATATAACTCTGAGAGGCGACAGGGGCGTCTGGTGTTAATCGAAAGGCCTGGGTTTTCAGGTCCGGCACAACGCCGATCTTTGGGATATAGCCGCCCCGACGGGCAAATGCCCCAGTCTCTTCTACTGTGAGTGCCTCTGCTTTTGCCAAACTGGCCAAATCCTTGGTCTCCTTGAGTTTTGTAAGGAGTTTGTCCGCTTTCTCCTGGGCTAAGCGTTCGGCTTGTTCGCTCCGGTACCGTTCTTCAGCCTCCTCTTGCACTGCCGTAAATTCAGGAATCCGAGAGGGTACGCGTTCCGCAAGGGACACAAGGAACCAGGTATTCTCAACTTGAACGGGGCCGCTGATTTGTCCCGGGGACTGTCCGAAGGCCGTTTCAACGAGTTTTGGACGATGACCAAGACCTGGAATCGTCTCGTTCTGAGTCACAAGCGGGGTTTCCTCTGCCTCCAATCCCACGGATTCGGCAAACTGGAGGAGCGTCATACCATCTGCAATTTTATTCCGATCCTCCCGTGCCCGCCTCTCTGCAATAGTACGACTTTTCTGTTCCAGTAATTCTTCAGTGACCGTATCGGCGACTTCTTCAAGCGGTCTGATATGCTCAGGCTGGATCGCCTCAACCTTGATGATATGAAAGCCGAAGGTTGTTTCTACGAGGTCGCTCACCTGCCCAGCATCCATACCGAAAGCGGCCTCTTCAAACGGTTTGACCATACGACCCCGACCAAAAAAACCGAGATCGCCGCCGTTGCTTGCCGTCCCCGTATCTTGTGAATACTCCTTGGCCAGAGCGGCAAAATCTTCTCCTGCGCGCGCGCGTTCGAGGATCATTTGCGCCGTGCTTCGCGTGTCCGCCCTCCTCTCATCTGAGGCACTATCCGCTATGGGGAAGAGAATATGACGGGCTTGGACCTGCTTCTCCTCCGTAAAGCGATCATCTTTATAGGTGTTGTAAAAATCGAGCACTTCCTCTTCAGAGACCGAGGCCTCTGTTTCAAAGTCTTCCGGCGTGTACGAGACATAATACAGGCGGACACGCTCCGGTATCCGAAAAGACTCGGTGTTGCTGGTGTAGAATTCGCGCACCTGCTGCTCACTGATTGTGACCATATCCACGAGATCGGCCGAGGCGATTTTAAGGAAGGCGAGATTCACTTGTTCTTGTTCAAAGCGAAATAATTCCTCCACCTCATAATCCGTAGCGCGGATTGATCCGTCCATGAATTTTTGGAATCGCTCGATAACGAGCCGGTCTCGTTGCTGCTCTTCGAACTCCTGAGGAGTCATCCGCAAATACCGTAATAGCCGACGGTAGCGATCTGGGCTGAAAGCGCCGAAGCTGTGAAAGGTAGGGGAGGTCGCGATCTCTTGTCGCACGTCTTCATCCGATGCACTGAAACCAATCCGGCGCGCTTCTTTGGCCAACAACCTTGCGTCAACGAGCTGATCAAGCGTCTGTTGTCGCAGATTCATTTGCTGGGCGAGCTCTGGAGTAAAACGTTCTTTGTAGATTTCACGGTAGTTGGACTCGACGTTCCGATAGGCTCGCTGGAATTCCTGAAGGGTGATCGGCTCATCATCAACCGTTACGACTATTTGTACTTGTGAGTCTTCTCCAAAGCTCCCAATACCAAAGAACACGAAGACCAGGGCAATAACCAAAAAAAGCGCTTTGATCCATAGGGACCGAGCCCGTTGACGCATAAAGTCAAGCATATGGGTTGACCTCCTGTTTCACCATGCCATAGTTGATAGCTGAAGAAAAAGCAACTGTATTACAAGGACTTGTCCAGCTATCAAAATTCTGCTAGAAACCTTGTTCTATTAGGGCCGCTTTGAGAACGAAGGAAATAAAACATGGTTCTTAATGCGCTATGGGGAGCGCTGTCTGTTGACATGGCAGTTGACCTAGGCACGGCAAATACCCTGATCTATGTCAAGGGTCATGGGATAATGTGTAATGAGTCTTCCGTTGTTGCCGTACAACAGGAAGCGACTCGAGGGGCACGACGCGTTCTTGCGGTCGGCATTGAAGCAAAGCGGATGCTCGGCAGAACGCCCGGAAATATTGTCGCTATCCGACCGCTGAGGGACGGAGTGATTGCGGATTTCGAAACAACCGAGGCGATGCTGCGCTATTTTATTCGCAAAGTCCACAGCCGCCGTGCCCTGATGCGGCCACGTATTGTTATTTGTATACCCAATGGGAGTACAGCGGTAGAAAAGCGAGCTGTCAAGGAGTCTGCTGAGTCCGCAGGGGCACGTGAGGTCTATCTGATGGAGGAACCGATGGCGGCTGCTATCGGAGCGGGACTCCCGGTGACCGAACCTATTGGCAGCATGATTGTTGACATCGGTGGTGGGACGACGGAAGTCGCCGTGATTTCACTTGCGGGTATTGTGTTCTCGTGTTCGGTGCGGTCTGGTGGCGATAAAATGGATGAGGCGATCATTCAGTATGTCAAACGAAAATATAACCTCTTGATTGGTGAACGAACCGCCGAATTGATAAAAATTACTATAGGCTCAGCTCATCCTATAGAAGAAACGCTCACCATGGACATTAAAGGCCGCGATCTGATGACTGGGATACCAAAAACGGTGGAACTCTCGGCTGAAGAGATGCGTGAACCCTTGATTGAGCCCATTAATCAGATTATCGAGGCGGTACAAGTCGCTCTGGAACGAACGCCGCCTGAGTTGGCCTCGGACATCGTTGAGAGCGGCATCGTGTTAGCGGGAGGCGGTGCCCTCCTGCGGAATCTCGACGTTCTGTTAAGTGCTGAAACCGGGCTACCGGTAGTCCAGGCTGAGGATCCCTTGACTGCGGTTGTGATGGGAGCGGGAAAAGCGCTCGAAGAACTCTCCTTTCTCAGAGAGGTTACGGTGCCCTGAGTGTGAAGCATGCTTGAGATCCTCTACAGATACCGTCTGCTCTTATCCTGCGGATTTTTTCTCTTTGTCTCGCTACTGTTGGCGACAGTGAACGCCCGGTCCCCGTACCGAATCGATCCTGTTGGGGTGCTGTTTCTCGAAGTGATGAAACCCCTTCAAGTCGGAGCGACAATAGTGGTTCAAGGCACGGGAGCAGTCTTTGATCAATATCGCGACCTGCTCTCCGTCCATCAAGCCAATGAAGTTCTCCGTGCCCGGCTTGAAGCGCTTGAGCAGACGCAGGAACGGTTGTTCGAATTAGAGTTGGCGAATCAGCGTTTAGAGCTCCTGTTGGGTTTACGGGCGCAAAGCTCAGATACGTCAATTGCCGCCCGCGTTATCGGACGAAATCCTGGGACGTGGACACACACGGCTGTGTTAGACAAGGGGGAACGGAACGGAGTCCAGAAAGAAATGGCCGTGCTCACCCCAGCTGGTGTTGTCGGAAAAATTGTGTCTGTCAGCCCACATGCCGCCCACCTTCTCCTTATCTCTTCTGCCAATAGTGGAGTCGATGCCCTCGTTCAGCGTTCGCGTGTCTCCGGTATCGTATCCGGCTCCATTGCTGGGAACTGTCAATTGAAATATGTTCAGCAGGGTGGTGATGTTGTGGTTGGAGATGTGATCATCACCTCTGGACTGGACGGAGTCTTTCCGAAAGGGCAGCAGATTGGGCGCGTGACGCGTGTTGCCACACGAGATGACGAGATATTCCAAGACATAGAGGTGACGCTCAGTGCCGAACTCGCAGAGATCGAAGAAGTCTTGGTGGTTGCCCCGGCTGTCGTCCGAGCAGGAGCCGAGCACTTCCGGAACGAATAGGCTCCAGACATTTGGACTACTGGGAGTCTGCGGAATTGGGGCGGTTCTTTTACAAACAACAGCTTTTCCTCATTTTCCCCTTGTTCCTGATCTGCTACTCATCCTGTGTGTCTATCTTGGTATTTACCATGGCGCCCTGGCTGGGGCGGCGGGCGCCTTTTTCTTGGGATATCTTCTGGATAGTTGTTCAGGAGTTCCGGCGGGAATGTGGACTCTCGCCATGAGTCTTGTTTTTACCGCGACAAAACTCCTGTCCCAAAGGCTGTGGGTTCAGAATCCCCTCTGTGTTCTCGGACTCGTCGCCGGTGCGGTGCTCTTGAAGGCCGTCACTTTTTTTGCACTGCTCGAATCCCACTGGGCAGTCGCTCCCATTTGGTCTTTTCTCACACAATACGTGCTGTGGGATTTACTTCTGGCGCTCTTCCTGACCCCACTCATCTTTGCCCTCCTGACGACGGGGGAGCGCGCTATCGCCAGAGCATAAATGGACGAGCAGTCAGAGATCTTTGCGTCTCAGGAAACACTGACCGCGTGCTATCGCCGCATCGGTGCCATCAGTCTCATCATCTTGTTTGTTTTTTGTGCTCTGGGCTTTCGTTTGTGGCAGCTTCAGATCGTTGAGGGCGATCGTTTCCGAACTCTGTCGGAAAAGAATCGTATTCGTCTGAAGCGACTGCCGTCTATACGGGGGCTCATGCTTGATCGAACCGGCCGTGTCGTCGTCGGGAATCACCCGTCGTTTGATGTCATTCTGGTCCCGGAGGACGCACAAGACCGTCTGACAACGCTCCATACTCTCGCGTCGTATTTGCCCGAGGCGGTCGATTTTTTAGAGGGGAAGGCTCCGCGGAATCCACTTCGGCCCGCATACGAAGGTATCTCTGTAGCCCGTGATATCTCTTGGGATACACTGGCCATGATCGAATCCCACCAGTTAGACCTGCCGGGTGTCTCCGTTGAGGCGAGTCTCAAGCGCTTCTATGCTGCCGGGAACCTTGCTGCCCACCTCGTCGGCTACATCGGTGAAGTGAATCAGGCTGAAATGGCTGAATATAAGAGATACCGGCAGGGCGACCTCATTGGTAAGGTCGGGTTAGAGAAAGCCTGGGAAGAAGTTTTACGTGGATATAATGGCGGCCAACAGATCGAAGTTGATGCCACGGGAAGAAAACTACGTGTTCTAGACGAAGTGAAGACCCAACCCGGGTACAATATACACCTCACGCTTGATCTTGAACTGCAAGAACAGGTCGAACAGGCTCTGGGAGAGGCAGAGGGAGCCGTTGTGGTCCTTGACGTCGAGACTGGAGAAGTCCTGGCTCTGGCCAATCGTCCTACATTCGATCCGAATCTCTTCGCGCTCAGTATCAAGCCCAACGAATGGCGGACGCTCGTAGAGGATCCCCTACGCCCGCTGACCAATCGAGCTCTCCGGGGCCAATATCCTCCAGGCTCTACATTTAAGCCTTTTATGGCATTGGCAGCCCTGGAGGAAGGGATTATTACGCCTGAGACACGGTTCAACTGCCAGGGAGAGCTGCCCTTCGGTGGGCGAACTTTCCACTGTTGGAAGCGGCCCGGACACGGCCGGGTGGACTTGAAACAAGCCCTCGCCCAGTCGTGTGACGTCTATTTTTACAAGGTTGGCCAACGTCTCGGGATACAGAAGATTGCGCAGGCCGCCCGTCGGTTTGGATTAGGCCAAGACCTCGGTCTTGCCCTTGCTGCGTCACCAGGCTTGATCCCCGATGTCGAGTGGAAACGGCGTCGCTTCAACGCCCCCTGGTATGAGGGTGAGACGCTGTCCGTTGTGATCGGGCAAAGCTATGTCCTCGCAACTCCACTCCAAATGGCTGCTGCGACTGCGGCTCTCGCAAACGGAGGGGTCATCAATCGCCCTTTCTTCGTTACACAAGTGAGTAGCGTCGATGGAGAGTCCATTCAGACCTATTCTCCGGAGATCCTGACGCAAACCAAAATCCCTGAAGAGCACCTCCGCATCGTTCGGGACGGTATGCGAGAGGTGGTTCATGGCGAGCGGGGGACGGGAAAGAAAGCCTTCCTCCCCGATGTTGAAGTCGCCGGTAAGACGGGAACCTCTCAGGTAGTGAGTCGCATAATCGGTAAAGAGGAAAAGGTCCCGCGTCACCACCGCGATCACGCCTGGTTTATCGCATTTGCGCCGGTACAGACCCCTAAAATCGCTGTGGCCTGTCTGATTGAGCACGCCGGTAAGGGAGGTGGAGCCGTTGCCGCGCCTGTTGTTCGTCAGGTTTTAGAGGCATATTTTCGTATCGTTGAACAACGGAAGCGAGAAAATGGTGGGATTCGACAGACGTCTGGTTGAGCATTTCGACTGGCTGTTGTTTTGTCTGACGGTCGGGCTGCTGGGTCTTGGCCTGCTCGGGCTCTATAGCGCAACCTATGACGGGTCACCGCAGGCGAATCCGCAGTTCATCCGGCAGCTCATCTGGGCTGCCGTGGGCTTTTGCGGGATGGGTCTTGCCTTTGCCATTGACTATCGTCGGCTCGAACAGTGGGCCTATATCCTGTACGGAGCGACGCTCGGTCTCCTCATTCTCGTGCCCCTTATAGGCTCTTTTGGCGGTGGCGCACGCCGCTGGCTCTATGTTGGCATGTTTTCACTCCAGCCGGCTGAATTCATGAAAATTGGTCTGCTCCTCGTGCTGGCTCGGTGGTATCATCGCGTTGCCCCTCCAGGGGGGTATGGTATCAGAGATCTTTTCGCTCCAGCCGTATTTTTCTCTGCTCCAGCGATCCTCGTCCTCTGGCAGCCGAATCTCGGAACGACTGTCACGCTCGGACTCCTCTTTCTCACTCTGACCTTTACAGCGGGCCTGCGCTTGCGATCCCTGTCCGTTCTCGCCCTGGCCGGCGGGAGCATTCTGCCCTTTATCTGGACCTATCTCAAACCCTACCAGCAGCAAAGAGTCTTGTCGTTCTTGTACCCGGATGTCGACCCGCTCGGTGCAGGCTATCATATGATTCAATCACAGGTGACGGTTGGGTCGGGGATGTTCTGGGGCAAAGGCTTCCTGTTGGGGACGCAGAATCGTCTCGATTTTCTGCCGGAGAAGCATACGGACTTTGTCTTCGCCGTCTTTGCTGAGGAGTGGGGATTTGTCGGAGCCCTCGGCCTGTTAGTCTTGTACTGCGCTCTGCTGGCACGTCTGCTCGTCATTGCCCTTCGGGCACGTGAACGGTTCGGTTTACTCCTCTCCGTTGGGGTCGCCGGGATTATATTTTGGCAGATCGTGATCAATACCGGGATGAACGTTGGCGCGCTGCCTGTCGTGGGGGTTCCCCTGCCTCTTTTGAGCTACGGGGGCTCTTCCTTGCTCACGACGCTGGTGGCGATCGGCCTGGCGCTCAATGTGAGCACTAGACGTCTATTCTTTTGAATACGGTCCGCCTGCCTTAGACAACGTCGTCAATAGCTTTCACGAGGTGGGCTTTAGGAACCGCCCCCACAATCTGCTGCTTGACTTCGCCACCCTTGAACAAGATGAGATTCGGAATGCCACGCACCCCGTACTGTGCCGGTGTCTGGGGGTTGTCGTCAACGTTCATTTTTACGATCTTGAGCTTGCCATCATATTCGCCGGCGAGTTCTTCAACAATTGGCGCAATAGCCCGACAGGGGCCGCACCACGGAGCCCAAAAATCGATCAGAACCGGGATATCCGCTTTCAGAACGTCGCCGTCAAAACTGGAATCTGAAACCTGTTGAATATCAGCCATCGCTTGCCTCCTCATAAAAAAGCTTTTCCTCTCATAGCAGACACAAGCCGGTGAACCTATACCCTTGACACCTGACGGGAGGCAATTTACGGGAAAGAGCTATGTCCGTGTTGGTGACCGGTGCGTCTGGGTTTGTTGGTGGAGCGGTTGCTCGTGCGCTCGTTCAGGCCGGCTCACGCGTCCGGGTCCTCCTGCGCCAGACGGCAAATACCGATTTGGTGAAAGATCTTCCGATAGATATCGTTACCGGCGACGTGCGGAATTATCACAGCGTCCTCCAGGCGGCCCGTGGCTGTCACCAGGTCTACCATGTTGCCGCGCTCTATAAATTATGGGTCCGTCGTAAGCAAGACATGTATGACTGCAATGTCCTCGGCACGGAGAATATTTTACGGGCGGCGCGTGAGGTGGGAGTGGAAAAAGTCGTATACACGAGTTCCGTAGCGACGCTCGGCCTTCCGGGTGATGGCCATCAAGGAACGGAGGACACGCCCGTCAGCCTGTCTGATATGGTCGGGCATTACAAACGGAGCAAATTTCTAGCCGAACAAGTGGCACTGCAATATGCCCAAGACGGTTTGCCCATTGTGATCGTGAATCCGAGTACCCCAGTTGGTGGGGGTGATATCAAGCCCACACCCACCGGAAAGTTGATTGTGGATTTCCTGAACGGCAATATGCCGGGCTATGTGGACACCGGGCTGAATGTGGTCGACGTTGAGGACGTTGCCCAGGGCCATCTTTTGGCCGCGACCCATGGGAAAATAGGAGGAAAATATATTCTCGGTAATGAAAACCTGACCCTCCGGCAGATTCTTCAACTCCTGGCTGACCTTACCGGCCGCCCAGCACCTCGCTTGAAGGTTCCGTACGCGCTTGCCTTAGGGGTTGCCTATGGTGATGCGGCACTCGCCCGTCTCATTCCCGGCCGTGAGCCTTTCGCCCCCCCGGTTGGAGTTCGACTGAGTAAGAAAAAAATGTTTTTCAGTCCGGCCAAGGCCATCCGTGAATTAGGACTCCCGCAAACTCCCGTACGTGAAGCCTTCCGCAAGGCCATTACGTGGTTTCACGCACACGGCTATGTGAAGGGGTAGGGGGACGAGGCCGCCCTCTAGGAGCAAAGCTGTGGTCGTCTGTCTCGTATTCGGGGCGCTTGTTCTGCTCACCTGGGTCAGCATCGCGCTGCATCCGGCGCGTCCGTGGGATTTTCGTCCTGTTGGAGAGGATGGTGTTTTATCTCCTGAACCGTATCAATGGCCCTCCGTTCAGGTCTTGATCCCAGCCAGAAACGAAGCAGCGATATTGCTCGATACGTTGCCCTCACTCCTGCATCAAGACTATCCAGGACCGTTTTCAGTGAGCGTCATTGATGATCGCTCTCAAGACCAGACTGCGAGCGCTGCTGCTGCAATCGCCCAGCAATGCAAGCCCACGGACCGTTTGCGTGTTGTTTCAGGGACAGCACTCCCATCAGGCTGGGTTGGCAAGGTGTGGGCGCTCCAACAAGGAGCCGTAGCGTGTGGCTTTGAACAGGACTCGAATGAGGGACTTCCCGACTATTTCCTGCTGACCGATGCCGACATCTGGCACGCCCCCGATTCTCTCCGATGTTTAGTGACGGAAAGTGAAGTTGAGCAACTCGCGCTCAATAGCCGGATGGCGCGGCTACGCTGTGCGTCCTTTGCCGAGCGCCTACTCATCCCGCCGTTTGTCTTCTTTTTTATCCTGTTATATCCCTTGCGTTGGGTAAACGATCCCCGAAAAAAAACTGCCGCATCTGCTGGCGGATGTGTCCTGCTCTCCTCGCAGGCCCTCATCCGCATCGGTGGATTTCAGGCTTTGCGAGACCAACTTATAGACGATGTCACTCTTGGCCAGTTAGTGAAGGGGGAGGGAATGACGATTCGGCTCTCCCTGAGTCGGACTGACGTCAAAAGTCTGCGTATCTACGATACGGTAGACAGTATTTGGGGTATGGTCCGGCGGACTGCCTTTACCCAGCTCAAGTATTCCTGGCTCCGACTCATCGGCACTGTTGTCGGTATGGCTGTCGCGTTCAGTCTCCCTCCCATTTTTTTTCTTTGTGGCCTCGTGTTTTTCGGTCTTTCCTCAATTGTTGATATCGGGGTTTCGGCACAGCTCGCTCTCCTTTTGATGCTCGAAGGAGGGATTGCCTGGGGGCTGATGACTGCGGTGTATCTCCCTGGCGTTCGTTTTTTTGATTTACGCAGAGTCTGGGGATTCAGTTTGCCGTTGGCTGCAATACTCTATGAAGTGATGACGCTCGATTCGGCATTCCGCCACTTACGGAAAAAACGCGTTGACTGGCGTTAGGTCACGGAATGCGTTTGGACAAGGGATAGCATGACACGGCCTATTATTATCTTTACCGCGCTTGCCTGGGAAAGCGCGGCAGTGCGTTCGGTATTACGTCAGGTCCGACGAGAAAGAGAGGGAGTCTGGCGCGGCTCAAGTGGGCAGCGTGACATCCTCATTGTTACCGGCGGGATAGGGCCGCATCGGGCTCGTCAAACGGTTCAAGAATTTACCGATACACCACTTTCGGCCGTACTCTCTGTTGGGTGTGCTGGGGCGCTGATTCCAGGGCTGACCACCGGCCAGCTCGTTCTGGCTCCAGCTGTGCGTATGTGTGCCAAAGAGCCGGAAGGACCGCTCGGTACCTTTGGAGTCGATACGCGCCTGTTCAGTGCCGCTCAGAACGCCGCCCAGCAGGTGGGTATCGAAACGAGGGAAGGGGGAATAGTCACGAGTCCTCGTGTCCTCTTTACCCAGCAAGAAAAAGAAGCGCGAGGACGAGAGACAGATTGTATTGCCGTTGAGATGGAAAGTGGCGTGCACGCTGCCTTTGCTGCGGAGCGTACGCTCCCATTTTTAGTCCTACGCGTTATCCTCGATTCGGTTGATATGGTCATCCCGCCTATGAAAGGAGTCACAACCGCGGAAGGAAAAATCCGACTCTCCAAAGCCGTGGCCCACATCGCGACCCATCCGCAACATCTACCGTTTTTCGTACGACTCCAGCAATGTCGGAAGCAAGCTGCCGAAACGCTCTCGCGCTTATGCCGAACCTTCTTTCCAAGGCTGGACGCGCTGGACCTGTCGAGCTGAAAGCGATTGTCCGATCGTTTATTGCTTCTGCCCTGAATTTTTTTCCGCGAGCAATTTCTTTTGTAGTTCATAGGCTGGCCGGGCCTGTTCCCGTTCGCCGCGGACGAGATAAAACCGAACCGCTTGTCCGAGCGTCTCTATGGCTTTCTCTCGCTGCCCGGTTTTACTGTACGCCACGCCGAGTCCATCGTGTGCGGCAGGGTCTCGGGGATGCTGTTTAATGACCTCTTGGTAGGCCTGAATAGCCTGCTCGTACTGCCCTTTTTCTGTGTAGGCCGCCGCCAGACGCGTATGGGCGGTACTCTTATCTGGATCGAGTCGAATCGATTCTTGATATTCCTGTATTGCTTGATCGAGCTGTCCTTGTCGTGCGAGTTCCTGGCCCAGTTCAAAATGGGCAGCGGCCGATGAACCATTAATCCTGAGCGCCTGTTGGAATGCAGCCTTGGCCTTCTCAAATTGCTCTTCTCGGCGAAACGCAATTCCTTCGTTTACATAATAGCCTTCAAGAAAACTCCTCGCCCCAGGATGGCTGGGGTTGAGTTGCAGGACCGTTGTATAAGATTGAATGGCGTCCTCTATTGCGCCAACTTTTTCGCGTACAACGCCGAGACGGTAGTGCGCCTCCACATGGTTCGGGTCGATTTCGGTGAGAATCCAATGGTATTCGGCCATGGCCTCGCCCCAGCGCATTTCGTTCTCAAACTTGCGGCCGCTGTCGATATAATCCTGAGGATTCGCGGCAAGTAGCCCAACCGCGCTAGCGCTTACGACGAGGGCCAATAGACCCGTATATATACGTCTCACAATGCCTCCGATATGCCTTACTAGAGTACGAGCTTGGCTCACCAGCCTTTATGGCTGGTATCTGAACGCTTTTCCCCCCTACGCGTCAAGACCGCTACGTAGAGGTCGGGGAAAGATATCTCCCCCTAGGCGCCGCGCGGTGGGTCGGCTACAATACCCCCTATGGGAAGACTGCTCAATGAGACGGAGGAGGCGATGGCTCCATGCGAGCATCTCATACATGCTGAAGAGCAGATGCGAGAGCTCCTATGTGTCATCAACGACCACCTCAAATTGTATGACCCGGACGAGGATACCTATAGCTCGCTCTTGTCCGTGGCCTACCATATGAGTGAAGGGCTACGGGAACTCGGTTATTTACTTGATCAGGCCGAGGAGAATAATTCCTCAGGAGTAGTCAAAGAAGTTGGCCACTAGTCCAGATCTCACCAAAAGAATCCACTCACACACTATGCAGCCTCCAGCAAAGCATTTGCACAAACAGCGGCGTCTTTTGACGGCAAAAAACGGATTTGTCCTACACCTCTCCCCGCGGACCAAGCCAAAAGAACTGAAAATGGCAAAGTCTGCGGGTCCGCATCTGATTTATGGCATATCGTATGCCTATCCTATCCCTATGCCGGTGACGCTGAGTAATTAATGCGTGGCGGAGAACCGATCAGGCTCGTACTCTGAGCGGGGGTATGAATCTTGTAGGCCACGACTGGGTCCGCCTACGCTTATTGGCGTTGCGTTCAAGGGGGCGGCCAAGCCCTTGGCGGTAGAAGAAATCTGTCCCAGCGCCCCGACCGAGGCCAACCACGGGGCGCTGTGCAGCGCCCCGCCCGGTTTGATACCGGCCCGCCCCAGAGAGGCCCTCAGTTTCCCCGTATGCCGCCCCTTGCCTCCCGTTCCCCACAACATACTCTCTACCCCGCTGGGCAAAGTCTACGAACAACCGCTGGTTGAACCACAATCCAGGCACTTATAGCACGAACCATTCCGGATCATGATTGAGCCACAGTCCGCACAACTTGGGGCATCGGCTTGGGTCTGCCAAGTCGGGCGGGTATAGGCGGTGTCCACTGGTGTTTGTTGTATACGCTTATCAATAGCAGCGCGTGTGGTCTCTACGACATGTTGAACCGGTGCGACAGGCTGTGGAGCGTGAGCCTCGGTCTGGAGAGATTCGGACTCCATTTCGGCTAGTCCAACGTCTTGTTTCTGCTCAGTGGACAAGAAGCGGGTGCCCAGAAAACGAAAAATATAATCGGTTAAAGATTTCGCGAACGGAATATCGGGGTTCCGGGTGAAGCCCGACGGCTCAAATCGGACGTGGCTGAATTTAGAGACTAAGGCTTCGAGCGGCACGCCATACTGCAACGAGACCGAGGTCAGGGTGGCAATCGTATCCATTAAGCCCGAGATCGTGCTGCCTTCTTTCGCCATACGGATGAACATCTCACCCGGCGTCCCATCCTCATAAAAGCCGATGTGAATATAGCCCTCGTGCCCAGCAATCTCGAACTTGTGACAAATTGCACTCCGGTCTTCTGGCAAATGCCTGCGAACCGGTTTGGGCTCAGCAGGGGTGGCGGTCTGGTTGGTTTGCTGTCCCGCTTGAGGAGACTGCTTCTGTGTTCCGAGCGGCTGAACCCGTTTGCAGCCATCCCGATAGATAGCGACGGCCTTCAGTCCGAGCTTCCACGCCTCGATATAGGCGTGGGTGATGTCTTCGACGGTGGCATCATTAGGCATATTGATCGTTTTTGAGATGGCCCCTGAAATAAAGGGTTGGACCGCGCCCATCATGCGTAAATGGCCTAAATGATGAATTGTCCGACTCCCATTCGCCGGCTTAAACGCACAGTCAAACACGCTGAGGTGTTCGTCACGTAACTTTGGAGCTCCCTCGATCGTTTCATGCTCGTCGATATATTCAACAATGGACTGGATTTCCTTGCTGTCGTAGCCCAGGCGTTTGAGAGAGCGGGGAACCGTATTGTTCACAATCTTAAGCATGCCACCGCCGACCAGACGCTTGTATTTGACCAGGGCGATATCCGGTTCAACGCCGGTGGTGTCACAGTCCATCATGAAGGCGATGGTGCCAGTCGGGGCTAGTACGCTGGCTTGTGAGTTGCGATAGCCGACGGCCTGTCCCAGCACCAAGGCTTCATCCCAGACCTTACGCGCATCCGACAGCAGATCGAGCGGAACGAGAGCAGGGTCAAGCTTATACGCATAGGAACGGTGCTGGTCGATCACTTTCAGCATGGGCTTGCTGTTTTCCGCATACCCAGAGAACGGTCCAATCTCTTCTGCCAGACGCGCCGACTGGAGATATGCTTGCCCCGTCATCAGGGCCGTGAGCGCTCCGGCATACTGCCGTCCGGCTTCTGAATCATAGGGCAAGCCGAGGGACATGAGCAGGGCGCCGAGGTTGGCATAGCCGAGACCGAGTTCACGAAACGCCCTGGCATTGGCGGTGATTTCCTCCGTCGGATAGCTTGAATTATCGACGACGATGTCCTGCGCCATGATGCTGATATCGACGGCATGCTTAAACGCGGCGGTATCAAAACTCCCATCGTCTTTGAGAAATTTGAGTAGATTGAGAGACGCCAAATTGCAAGCGCTGTCGTCGAGGTGCATATACTCCGAACAGGGGTTCGAGGCATTAATCCGACCGGTGTTCGGACAGGTATGCCAGTTGTTAATCGTGGTATCGAACTGCATGCCCGGATCGCCACAGTGGTGCGTTGCGGTGGCGATCATGTGCATGAGGTCGCGCGCCTGATAGGATTCGCAGGGATCGCCGGTCAGGACAAAATGCGTCTGCCACGCGGTGTTATTCACCACGGCCTGCATAAAGCCATCAGTCGCGCGGACAGAGTTGTTGGCATTCTGGAAGAAAATGGAGCTATACGCATCTCCGTCGATGGAGCCATCATAGCCGGCCTCAATCAAGGTCCAGGCTTTTTTCTCCTCTTCCGCCTTACATTGAATAAACTCGACGATGTCTGGATGGTCGGCGTTGAGGACCACCATTTTCGCGGCCCGGCGTGTTTTCCCGCCGGACTTAATGACCCCGGCAGAAGCATCGGCGGCTCGCATAAAAGAAACCGGTCCCGACGCCGTTCCTCCGCCACCGAGCTGTTCCTTTGCAGAGCGGATCGCAGACAGATTGACACCCGCGCCCGAGCCGCCCTTAAAGATCACTCCTTCCCTACGATACCAGTCCAGGATGGAGTCCATCGTGTCGTTGACCGACAGAATAAAACACGCCGAGCATTGGGGGTGGGGTTCAACGCCGACGTTGAACCAGACCGGACTATTAAAGGCCAATTTTTGCTGGACAAGCAAGTGGGTCAGTTCGTCTGAAAAAGCCTGTGCGTCGTCTGCACTGGCAAAATAATTGTCCTGCTTCCCCCAGGTGGTAAGCGTGTTGACCACGCGCCCGATCATCTGGCGGACGCTGGACTCTCGCTGTGGGGTCCCGAGCGGACCACGAAAATACTTTGAAACTACGACGTTGGTCGCGAGCTGGGACCAGGATTTCGGGATATCTACATCGTGCTGTTCAAAAACGACCTCGCCGTTTTCGCCCGAGATCACGGCCCTCCGCTTCTCCCATTCAACCGTATCGAACGGATCGACGTTCGACTGGGTGAAATGCCGCCGGACCGTCAGCCCCCCGCCTCTGCGCGCTGCTTGTGGTTTGGCCTGTTCTGCCACGTGTCCCTCATCTGCCTTGGCTGTTTCCTCCGCCCGCTCTTTCCTCCGCACCTTCGCTGCCATGGCCTCCTCCTCTCCCTCTCCAACAAAATATAATGAATAAGAGACTGAATTACATACTATATATTGTGTTGTCAAGTTCTTGAGACGCAAGACTTGGTAGGTTGCGAAATCTCTTCTGTTTTCGGGGGTTTTGCTCTATCCTGGTGCAGAGATGGGCAGTCAAACGAAGAATTCGCACTGGAATTCCGTCGCCGGAGTCCTCCGCACCGTTTTCCCCGACAGTGCCGAGCCTGAAAAACTACGTGTGTATCGGGCCTGGGAAGCGTGGCCTGAGGTCGTCGGTTCGGCCAATGCAAAAAGGGCGCAGCCGACCAGGTTCCGGAACGGAAAACTCTTTGTGACAGTCTTTCATCCCGCCCTGATGCAAGAGTTGCAATTTGTGAAGGAGCGGATCCGCCGCCGGCTGAACTACCACATTGGGGCGGAGGTGATTACGCACATCTATTTTGGGCGGGGGCCAATACGACAGGAGGATGCCGTAACAACATCCCCTCCGCAACGGACACTGCCGCCGTTTCGTGATATCTCTATTCCGCCCATCGACAACCCTGAGGTCAGAGCAGCCTTTGAGTCACTCCTGACCGTCCGCCGTCGCCGCCTGGGAAAGCCGTCTGAAGACGGTTAGAGGAAAGAACCCCACGGCGGTCCTCGTGTCACGTCGCCCCGGTACTGGTTTTCTTCTCGTTCCGTAATGTCTCGGTTGCCGCTGCCTCCAGCGTCCACGTGTCCGGATCGATAACAACGCCATAATCTCGCGCGGCACTCGTCGGCGAAATATATCCGTTCCTGACGTCATTAAGTACTTTTTCCGGATCGCGCTTGAGTGGATCTCCCCAACCACCGCCTCCGCCAGAACAGTTCACCAAAACCTCACCCGGGGCCATGGCCTCATAGACCATTCCCGTGGTTTGCTCCCGGTCTGTTCCAGGGCGAAGAATTACGTGACAATTTTCTCCTGGCTGACCGCCCGCCATGCCCCAGGGGCGGGTTTTCGTCTTTTTAATCAGCGTTAATGCCGACGCCTCAGACAAAAACCGATACTTTCGGCTCACACCCAGTCCGCCGGGATGTTCACCCGCACCGCCCGAGTCCTGACGCAAACCGTACTGTTCGATCAATAAGGGCGCTTTCGTTTCCATGACTTCAATGGGAACGTTCTGGCAGCCCGGTTCCGTCAAATGCATGATACCATGTTCCCCATCGCCGCCCGCATGGCCCCCAAATCCGACCCCCTCGTTCGTGCTTTCAAGCCAGATTTTCCCCGTGCGCGGGTGGGTGCCGACCCCCATCATGGAACACAGGTCTCCCCCCGAGCAGGCGGGAACAATATCCGGAATGCCTTGGGCGAGCGCCTTGGTGACGACCTCGGTCGCCAGGATACCCGGCCATAAGGTAAACGTGGCCGCCGGCGGGACGGCATGCATCAGGCTGCCCGGCGGAGCCTCAACCCGCAGCGGACGGAAGTTGCCGTCGTTGGCCGGCGTATCCGGGGTTGTAATCGCTTTGAAGATGAGCGCCCCCACGCCCATGGTGAGTCCGATGGGAATATTCACCGGACCTTTGACCGCGGCTGAAGAGCCGCTGAAGTCAACCAGCAACTCGTCTTCTGAGATAGTCACGGTTGCCTTTATCTTGAGCATGGTATCCTTATCAATTCCGTCATCATCCACCCAGTCCTCAGCCGACCAGCTACCTTTGGGCAGGGCAGACAGGCGGGCTCGTGCCAGCCGCTCGCCGTGGTCAAGTATCTGGGCTGTTGCCTGGGTAAAGGTTTCAAGACCAAACTTCTTAACCAGTTCCTGGACCCGTCGTTCACCCGTCCGACACGACGATATCTGGGCATTCATATCGCCCAGGACACGCTCGGGCATGCGGCAGTTAAAGCGGATGATATCTTCGAGTTCTTTATTCAATACTCCACGTTTATAGATTTTCGAGCACGGGAAAAATAAGCCCTCCTGGTGCATGTCCGTGGTATCGAGACAATAGCCGGCATCTTTCTGGTCCAGGTCCAACCAGTGGATTTTGACTGCAGTAAAACCGACCAGTTGATCTTCATAGAAGATCGGCGATGAAGCCGTTACGTCAAGGGTATGGGTCGAACTCCAGAACGGATAGTTGAGTAAAATCACGTCACCCGGATGAAGATTGTCTTCACCCAGAAACTCAACGATTTTTCTGAGCGCATAATCGTTCGCCCGCGTAAAAATCGCCAGCCCCGGCGCTTCAGCCAGTAAGCGGCAGTGACGGTCATACAGGCCTAATCCAAAATCCCGCACCTCGTACACAATCGTGTTATACGCCGTACGCATCAGGTTGCGGTTCATCTCACGGGCAGCGGACAGTAAGTAGTTGTGGATCACTTCAACCGTAATGGAATCGACCGTCTGCATAGCCTTCTCCTGTCCGTATCAGGGCAACTCTCCAATAGTCAGCACTAATTCCCCATACTCCCCAACCGCCATCGTATCACCCGTATGGAGGATAGTGGTTGACGTCGGCTCTTCGATGATGGCCGGACCGGCAATCCGATCCGCTCGGTGCAATTTGAGGCGGTCATACACGGCGTAACCGACCTGGTGCTCGCGTTGAGCGAGGCCCGGTCGGTAGACCGGCCGCTCTCCCTTCCGCGCAGCCTCGACATTCTTCGTCCCTGAGGCGATCTTTGGCAGGCGCGGGCGCGGAAGCAGTCCGACCGCCCGCACCCGCAGCGTCACCAGCTCAATGGGATCGTCCATGCTATGGCCGTACTGCATACGGTGAGATTCATTAAACGTGGTGGTCAGCCGGCTGAGGTCATCGGCGGTGATTTCATGACTGGGGAGCGTCACATTCACCGTGTGCTCCTGGCCGTGGTAGCGGAGCTCTGCCGAGCGAACCAAGCACTGGTCGGCGAGGCTGAAGCCGTCCTGTTCAAGGGCATGCGTTCCCTGTTGGGCCAAACGGGCATAGGCCACGCGAATGGCGGCCAGGTCAGCCGCGTGGAGGTCGGTGACCAGGGTCTGCGAAAAATCGTGGACCACGTCGACCATCAGCATTCCCAGGGCGGAGAAATTTGCCGGGCCGGGCGGAATGATCACGCGCGGCAGCCCGAGTTCCCGCGCTACGCCGGCCGCCACAAAACCACCACCGCCGCCAAAAGCAAACAGGGCGAAATCTCCAGGGTGAAAGCCGCGCTCGATTGAGATTTCACGGATCGCGCCCGTAATTTTCGCCTCACTCATGCGCAGCATGCCGGTTGCCACTTGTGGCACGGAGAGGCCCAGCGGGATGGCGAGCTGCTCCTGGAGCGTCAGGCGGGCCAACTGCGAATCGAGGCCGATTTCACCTCCAAGAAAATTGGCCGGATCAAGATAGCCGGCCAGCAGGGCGGCGTCGGTGAAGGTCGGCTGCTGACCGCCCTTGGCATAGCAGGCCGGTCCCGGTACGGACCCGGCGCTGTGTGGTCCCATTTGCAGATGCCCACCCTCATCTATCCAGCCGATACTCCCGCCGCCAGCTCCAATCGTCTTAATGTCGAGAATAGGGAGGGAGATCGGAAAATGCTCAAAGGCGGCATCGTTGTCAACTTGTGCGTGACCGTCAACAATGAGTGAGGCGTCCAGGCTCGTCCCGCCCATGTCCAGCGTGATCAGGTTCTGCGCTCCAACAAGTGAGCTCAGCGCGCTTGCGCCGATCACGCCGCCCGCCGGCCCGGACAGCACCAAATGCACTGGCTGTTCTTTGGCCGAAGCCGCGGTCATGGCCCCGCCGCCCGAGCGCGTCAGCAGGAAATGACCGGCAAAGCCCCCGGCCCGTAACTCGCCGTCGAGTTGCTCCAAATAGCTGCGCATGATCGGTTTAATGCCGGCGTCAATCACGGTCGTACTGGTCCGCTCGTACTCCCGATATTCGCGGCTGAGTTGATGAGACAATGTCACGAAGAGGGCCGGGCACTCCTGCTGCAAGACGGCCTGTGCCGCCAACTCGTGTTGGGGGTTGGCGTAGCTATGCAGAAAACACACCGCCACCGCCTCGACTTCGTGTTCGCGCAGTTTGCGGGCCACCGCTCTGGCTTCCTGCTCGTCAAAGGCGGTCAGCACATTGCCCTGATAGTCCAGGCGCTCGGTCACCTCAAAGGCGAGAGAGCGGGGCACGAGTGGCCTGGGTTTCCGGTAGGTGAGGTCATACATGGGGTCGCGGGCCGTGCGGCCCAGTTCATACACATCGCGGAATCCCTTGGTGGTGAGAATGGCCACCCGGGCGGCCGTGCGGGTCAGCAAGGCATTGAGTCCCAGCGTTGTGCCATGCACGAAATAGTCGATCGTACTGGGTGTCGCGTCTGCTTTATGAAATCCTTGCAGGACTCCGCTGGCCGGATTGTGGGGTGTGGTCTCGACCTTCTCCAGCCGCAGTTCCTGGGTCTCTTCGTTCAGGAGGATCACGTCCGTAAACGTGCCACCAACATCAACGGCAATACGCATAACAATTCCTGTTTGCTTATCCCAATTGTGAAGTTTCGCGTTACTGACGATTCCTGTTTGCCTTAGCTATACGATGAATCCGACGCTGGGGAAAGCTGTCAGGTTCCGTTGAAGAGAACAATAGGAAAATATATGACTATAGTCAAAAACTATTACTCCGGGGATTTTTTCTATCCATTTGCCTAAAATGGACATTTCCGACGGGGTGGCCTGTGCAGATTTTATAGGGAATACGTCAATAGTGTTGCCTGGAGTTGAGGAATCGGCCCCATTAGTCGAACGGGAGAAGGTCATTCTGGTCGTTCTGATCATTTTCCTTGCCGCCTTCAACCGGTGGCGACGCAGGGTCCTTTTTAAGCAGCAGCTCAGCTTGCGTCCCGCTGCCAGGCATATCAAACCCAAACCCCTCGACACTCCACAACTGAAATCTTCGCTGGCGTGGAGTCAAGAAGCCCACAATGGTTAACGGAGTTCCAGGGAGAGCCTGGGCTATTTCAGACAGCAGGTCCTCGGGGCCGACGATATCGAAATTGAGTTGCCACTTTTTCACAATTTTGAGTAACTGGCGGGGAGTGAGCCGTGGTAAGTCCACGGCTTCAATCGCGACGACGACAAACGGATACTGCTCGCCATAGCGTGCAATCCCCAAGGTTACGACATCGATCTCAGGTCGCTGGCTGACTGCCGGCATGTACTGGAGGAATCCTTCCAGCCTGACCTGTATGGGGAAGCGCGAGCTCTCGTCATCTGCGCCCGGCCTTCCCGTCCCCAACCCTCCAACTCCAGTACCAACTCCAAAGGGATAGGCAGAAGCTGGGAAAAGCACGCATAAGGTAACAACGAAGAGAGCGAGAAGGGACGATTTCAGGACGGCGGCGTATATTTTCATCGTTGCTTTTCCTTCACCTCATACCATCTTCAGACTCCCCACCGCCTTGACTTTGATCCGCACCGCATTGCCCGGCAAATAGGCCAGGGGGACTTCTTCGAGGTCGAGCACTTCAACCCCATCTGGTGCGGCACCGGCTGCGATGGCACGCTCAGAGGCCAGGGCTGTCGCTTGGTCCAGGGCCTCAGTTCGGCTTAGCCTTTCCAGCGAAAACACGCTGTCCACCGTCCCGCTGACTTGCGCAATCGCCACGCCAATGGCATTGGCAACTCCAGCCTGTTCTGGTCGGATAATCTCAGACGCGCCTCGGAGCGTACCGGGAAACAACATGTTACCACCGCCGACCGCAACAACCGGAACCGGGTCGGCCGACAATTTTACGCGGTCAATATACTCTTCAAGAGTGTGCCGAATATAGGCCAGCCCCCGGTCGAGCGTGGTCTTGGGGAGCGCTTGGAGCCGGCCGGGATTGCCGAGCCGTATGCGTCCGGCTGCGACGGCCAGGTCGGTCGCGGTAAGCTGAGGGCCGCCAAACACCCTGGCTTCCGTTTGGAGTCGATAGCCAACGCTGTCCGGTCCAACGCACACCGCCTCTTCCGGGTGCACCCGACTTCCGCCACCCAAACCGATCGAAATCAGGTCCGGCATGCGGAAATTGGTGGCCACACCGCCAATCTCGACGGCTAATTGCGATTCTCGTGGAAAGCCTTTGTACAATACACCGATATCGGTTGTGGTCCCACCAATGTCAACCACAACTGCGTCGCGAAGCTGGCTTAACGCGGCGGCCCCACGAATGCTATTGGCCGGACCTGAGGCGATCGTAAAGATGGGATACTGCATAGCATAGTCCAGAGACATCAGGCTGCCGTCATTTTGTCCCAAGAACAGGGCCGCCGGGATGTTGAGCTGGCGAACGGCTTGTTCAAAGCCCTGCATCGCCCGCTGCGCCACCCGCATTAAGGCCGCATTCAGGACAGTGGCATTTTCGCGCTCCAGCAGGCTGATGCTGCCGATTTCACTTGACAGGCTGACGGGAATATCCGCGCCCAATTCCTCCTCTACGATCTCACGAACGCGCAACTCATGGGTGGCATTGACCGAAGAAAACACCCCGCTGACGGCAATAGAGTGAACGTGTCCTTTGAACGTGCGGGTAGTCTGCCGCACTTCCTGCTCATCCAGCTCGGACAAGGGCTCACCGTTATATTCATGTCCGCCGTGAAGAATCGCATGCCGGACACCGACGACGCGCTTGAGATCCTGCGGCCAGGTCAGGAGAGGCTCAATTGCACGGGTCGCTGGTGCCCCAAGGCGAATAACCCCGACCGCATTCAATTCCCGGCGCGTAACCACGGCATTAGTGCAATGCGTGGTGCCGAGCATGGCGTAGGCGATCGCGGCCGGTGGGAGCCGCGAGGCGGTCAAGACGTCGTGCAGGGCTTGGACAATCCCGGTGGTGATATCCTCAGTGGTCGGCGTCTTGGTGCTGGCAATGACCCGGTCGGTGGCGTCAAGAATAACGGCATCGGTATGGGTGCCGCCCACATCGATGCCGAGCCGAAACGAGCGGTCTCGGCGGCGCGCCTGATCAGCCTGGTCTGTGTGCTCAACTGTGGAGGGGGACATAGTCTATGTCGTAGCCAAAATAACGCGGACCTACTAGCGCCAACCCCTCAGGGGTGCGCCACTGAGCATGACACGGAAAGGCTAGCACGGCGATACGCAGGCCATATCTGAGCGCCTCGGTGGTAATCGGCAGCCCGGTCTGTTCGTCAACCACGCTGAGCAGGTCCGGGACCGTGACCTCGGGCCGGTCGCCACGCCAGAAAACGAGATTTTCATTTTGGAAGGACAGCCGAAACGTTTGTCCGGCATCCGGGCCGGCCCCCGCGATCTGCAACTCGCCTTGCGCAAACCCGCCCTCAGTCCGGCGCTGAACGTCCGTGATCTTTCCCCGGCACAACTGGCGACCGGCCAGCAGGCTGGTCAACGCTTGCAGAGGATTGGTCCGTTTACTGGTGCGAAGGGTGTAACCGATTCTGGCCGCGAGGCTGAGGGTCCCCGGAATCAGGGCGCGTTTCGCAACGCGGCCCTGCATGGCATACAGCGCAATACAGGCTGAACAGCCCATCGCGATGGTCGCCGTTCGGGCCAGCCGTTCGGTCCACTGATTGTCAGGCGTTTGCAGTAACACCCGGTTACCTTTTTCATCCGCTACGACCATCGGTGTCGCCGCGACCCCGTGCAGGGTAGGAGTGACCATTTGAAGCTCAGGAAACGCGCGTCCCATACCGTCCGCGTCGAGCACGGGAATATGCAGGGCCGCAGCCACCACAAGCGGTATCATGGAGTTGACACCACCCGCCTCGATCGAGGCGGTGGCGGCCGCCTGACATTGCAGGTGACGCTCGATCATCTGGAACGCCTCGATCACCTCGTTCCCGCTCGGAATCTTCTCAACTAAAACCGTTGGCGCCCCCATCATTGCGGTGGGAATCACCCACTCCTCATCGGCGAGTTCATCAAGTGAAAGCAGCGTAATGGGACCGTGTTGGGCAACGGCCTGTTGCGCCATGAGTCGGCCCAGCGTCGGGTCGCCGCCGCCGCCGGTTCCGAGAACGGCTGTTCCAACGGCAATATCCTGAATCGCCTGTGCGTCAAGCTGTAGCATGGTCTCAGAATCTCTCGATCCCGAAGATGAGAAGACAGTCCGCGCATCCCATGGGTCCCGTCCTACGGTTGGGCGCTGTGTCTGTCAACCAGAACGCGCCTCACCGGTCCTTATTTTTGTTTGCTCTGATATCTGAAACCTGTTAGCTGGAATATATGAAACCCGCACCATTCAAATATGCGCGTCCCGGCTCTGTTGACGAAGCCTTGGCTTTGCTTCAGGCGGGTGGTGATGAGGCCAAAGTACTGGCCGGTGGGCAGAGTTTTGTGCCGCTGCTCAACCTGCGCATGGCCTCGGTTGAGTCCATCGTAGATCTGAATCGCCTGGATGATCTCGCCTATATCAAACGGGACAACGACACTCTGTGCATTGGCGCAATGACGCGACATAGACAGATCGAAGTGTCCGATGAGGTTCGGGCCGCCCAGCCGTTACTGTGTCGGGCCGCGGCTGAGGTCGGCCACCTGGCGATACGGAACCGGGGAACTATTGGGGGTAGCCTGGTCCATGCCGATCCTGCCGCGGAATGGCCCTTCGTTGCCGCGGCGTTGGACGCCCAGTTCGTGCTGCGCTCTCAGGACAACTCCCGGACGATCGCGGCGCGTGAATTTTTTCTCGCCCCGCTCATGACCGCGATTGAACCGCACGAAATTCTATGTGAGGTCCGTTTCCCGGTCGCTCCTGCGGGCGCGGTCTGGGGCTTCCAGGAGTTGTGCCGCCGACCGGGCGATTTTGCTATCGTGGCCATTGCGTGTCAGTTGACGCTGGACGCCGATGGAACGTGCTCGGCGGTGTCTTTGGCGGTTGGGGGAGCACATTCCACGCCACTCCATGTCGCTGAAGTAGAACCGATCCTCGTCGGCAGTCAGGGCGATGCCGCGGTGATGACTGCCGCTGCGGAAAAAGCCGCCGCTGCGGTCGATCCGTCAGGGGACGTCCACGGTTCTGCCGACTATCGACGCAGAATGGTCAAAGTACTGACCCAACGCGCATTGAAAGAAGCCTGGGACAAGGCGGCAAAGAGTGAACGTGTCCTTCAATAGACATGCAGATGCTGGACACGTTTACTCTTTGTAAACAAGGGGAAAGGATATGGCAGAAACGCAATTCGCCGAAAGTCAGACCATCCGCGTCCGTGTCAATGGCCAGGAATATGAACGGGAAGTTCCGGTGCGTCGACTCTTGGCCGACTTCATCCGTCACGACCTGGGTCTGACCGCAACCCACCTTGGCTGCGAACACGGCGTGTGCGGTGCCTGTACCATCATCATGGATGGCGAAAGCGTACGGTCATGCCTCTTGTTTGCCGTTCAAGCCGACGGGGCGGAACTCCGGACACTTGAGGGGCTGGCCGATGGGGATGAAATGCATCCGCTACAGCAGGCCTTTTGGGACAACCATGCACTCCAATGCGGCTTCTGTACATCCGGGTTTCTCATGAGCGCGGTTGATCTGCTCGACAAGAACCCGCAGCCGAGCGAAGAAGAAATTCGGCACGGACTGTCCGGCAATCTATGCCGTTGTACCGGCTACGCGAACATCGTCAAAGCCGTTCAGGCCGTCGCGGAACAGTCCCGATCCTAGGACACAGCCATATGGCATCCTCCCAAGGTGGAACCGGAAAGATGGTCGGCGCGCAGGTACGTCGGGTCGAAGACCCGCGCGTCTTGTTGGGCAAATCGCAGTATGTGGACGATCTTGACCTGCCCAACTCGGTCGCGCTCGCCTTTGTCCGCAGCCCGTATGCGCACGCGCGGATTCTGTCTGTTGACGTGGGCACGGCCCAGAATCAATCCGGTGTCCAGCTTATTTTAACCGGAGCCGACATTGCCGAGACCATCAAGCCGCTCCGGGTCGAATACGAGCCGGACAAAGCCCCCACGCATAAACCCTGCGATTGGCCCGTCCTGGCCCAAGACAAGGTGCGTTTCGTGGGTGAGGCCGTGGCGGTCGTAGTGGCCGCCGACCGGTATGCGGCAGAAGACGCCGCCGGTTTGATCGATGTGGAGTACGAGCCGCTTGAGCCCGTTTCCGATGTCGAACAGGCGCTCGCAGCAGACGCCCCACTCGTGCACGAGGAGTGGGGCGATAACGTCATGCAAACGCTCCAGGCCGAGATTGGTGACGTGGCCTCAGCGTTCCAGACTGCTGATTGCGTTGTTTCGGAACGCCTCACCACCGGTCGTCATATGGCCCTGCCCATGGAGACGCGGGGCTGTGTGGCATCGTTTGAGCGTGCCACGGACATGCTGACGGTGTGGTCGTCCACGCAGGTGCCGCATGTCCTCCGCTCACATATTGCTCTGGTGCTGGGTTTCCCCGAACATCATATCCGGGTGGTGGCCCCGGACGTCGGCGGCGGGTTCGGGCAAAAGGCACATCTCTTTCCCGAGGAGGCCGTGGCTGCCTACCTCGCGCGCCGTCTCGGTCGCCCGGTCAAATGGATTGAAGACCGCCGCGAAAATCTGTCGGCCTCGCTCCACGCCAAACAACAAATTGCCCAGGCCGAACTTGCCGTCCGGCAGGACGGTACCATCCTCGGCATCAGAGGCCGGTTTGTCGGCGATGTGGGCGCATATTCCGAATATCCGTGGGGGTCTGCGTTCGAAGCCGGACACGCCGCTTCCAGTATGCCCGGACCGTATAAGACCCCGGCCTTCAGCTTCGAGGCCGTGTCGGTTGCCACCAATAAAGCCACTATCGGGGTGTACCGCGGAGTGGGACTGCCCATTGGAGTGCTGACCATGGAGCGGCTTATGGACTTGGCCGCCCAAAAACTGGGACTCGACCCGGCCGAGATTCGGCTGCGGAATATGATCCGAAAAGAAGAACATCCGTATACCACCATTATCGGTGCGGAAGTCGAGAGCGGCAGCCACCGAGAATCCCTCCAGAAAGCGCTTGACATCCTGGGCTACCAGGAGTGCAGAGCCGAACAGCAGCGGGCTCGAGCCCAAGGCCGCTATCTGGGTATCGGTATCGGCTGTTATCTGGAAGGTACCGCACCGAGCTCGGCGGCCTTTGCATTGATGGGACTGAATCTGGGCGGCTATGAATCGGCAACGGTACGGATGGACGTAGCCGGCACGGTCACTGTACTGGTCGGGACCCACTCCCACGGTCAGAGCCACGAAACAACCCTGGCCCAGGTTGCGGCCGACGAACTCGGTGTTCCGCTCGCCGATATCAGAATCATTGAGGGCGATACCAACGCTGTTCCCTACGGCATGGGCACTTGGGGCAGTCGAAGTGCCGTCACCGGCGGAGGCGCGATCTCCAAGGCGTCCGAAAAGCTGCGCAGCAAGATGTTGCGTATCGCCTCGCGTATGACCGAGGTGCCGGACGACGATCTGGAACTGGCCGCGGGGATGATCCGGCGCAAAGCGGATGCTACCCCGCTGCTGCCCATCAAGGAGTTTGCCTATCGCGTGCTGGTGCAGGCTGGCGATCTGCCACGGGATGAAGAGCCTGGTCTGGACGCCACGGCCCACTATGAACCCCCACCGTCCACCCACGCCAACGCGACCCATATCGCCTTGGTCGAAGTGGACAGCGACACCGGCAAGGTAACCCTGCTGCGCTATATTGTGGTTGAAGACTGCGGCACGATTATCAACCCCACCGTCGTCGATGGTCAGATTCAAGGCGGCGTGGCGCAGGGGATAGGCTCGGCGCTGTACGAACACGCCCTCTACGATGAGAACGGCCAGTTTCTGACCGGGACGTTGATGGACTATCTGATCCCCACCGCAATTGATGTACCACAGGTGGAAATCGGTCACATTGAAAGCCCATCTCCGCATACGCCCCACGGCATCAAAGGCGCGGGAGAGGGGGGGGCTATCGCTCCCCCGGCAGCGATAGCGAATGCGGTTGCCGATGCGCTGGCTCCATTTGAGGTGCGGGTGAATGCCATCCCCCTCACTCCGGAACGGGTGTTGGACTGGATTGAACGGCGTAAAGCGGCAGCCTGATAGCGAATGACAGCAGCGTGTCTTCGATCGGGGGGTTATCCATGAGTCGTGAGGGAACAGGAAAAATGCTGGGAGCGCAGGTACGCCGGGTCGAAGATCCGCGCGTTTTACTGGGGAAAACCCAATACGTTGACGACCTCGTATTGCCCGACATGCTGGCAGTCGCCTTTGTCCGCAGTCCGTACGCCCACGCCAAAATTACGAACATCGATGTTCAGGCTGCGCTGACCAAGTCCGGCGTGGCATGTGTCCTGACCGGCAAGGACATTCTGGAAACGATCAAGCCGCTCCGAGTCGAATTTGATACGCAGAAAGTCCCTTTTCACAAATCGTGCAACTGGCACGTCCTCACGCCTGACAAGGTCCGTTTTGTGGGTGATATGGTTGCGGCGGTTGTGGCGACGGATCGCTATACCGCCGAGGACGCCGCCGAGCTTGTCGAAGTCGACTATGAGCCACTTGAGGCCGTGGCCGACATGGAACACGCACTGCTCGCCGATGCCCCACTCGTGCACGAAGAGTGGGGCGACAATGTCATGGAACGGCTCGAAGCCCAGATTGGTGAGGTAGGCAAGGCGTTTCAAGAGGCCGACTGTGTAGTGTCCGAACGGTTTGTGACTGGTCGTCACATGGCCTCACCCATGGAAACGCGGGGTTGTGTCGCCCAGTTTGATGTCGCAACGGAGTCGCTGACCGTCTGGTCCTCCACCCAAGTACCCCATACCCTGCGGGCCAGTCTGGCGACGCTGCTGGACCTGGCGGAGCACCGCATCCGGGTCATTTCTCCTGATGTGGGTGGAGGCTTTGGCCTCAAAGCACATCCTTTTCCTGAAGAAGTGGTGGTGACCTATCTGGCCGGAGCCCTGCGCAAACCGGTCAAATGGATTGAAGACCGACGTGAGCATTTGTCGGCCTCTCTCCAGGCCAAGCATCAGATTGTCAATGCGGAATTGGCTCTCAAGAGCGACGGTAGCGTGCTGGGCCTCAAGGCACGTTTCCTGAGCGATGCGGGTGGCTATTCGTCCTATCCATGGAGTTCGGCTTTTGAGCCAAAACATGCGGCCGGGACCATAACGGGTCCCTATAAGATTCCGGCCTTTAGCTTTGAAACCTGTACAGTCGCAACCAACAAAGCCTCCATTGGGGTGTACCGGGGCGTGGGTATCCCGGTTGCGGCTCTGGCCATGGAGCGTCTTCTGGATATGGGTGCCCAAAAGCTCGGTCTTGACCCGGCAGAGATCCGGCTGCGGAATATGATCCCGCAGGACGAGCATCCGTATACGACCCTGATGGGTGCGGAGATCGAGAGCGGCAGCCACCAGGCCTCATTACAACAGGCGCTGGATATCCTCGGCTACGGCGATTTTCGGACTGAACAGCAGAAAGCCCGCGAGAACGGCCGTTATCTTGGGGCGGGGATCGGCTCGTATGTGGAAGGTACGGCCCACAACTCGGCCGTGTTTGATTCCTTTGGTGTCAAGATCGGTGGCTATGAGGCGGCGACGCTGCGCATTGATGAGTCGGGCAAGGTGACAGTCTTCGTTGGGACGCATTCGCACGGCCAGGGCCACCACACCGTCTATGCCCAACTGATCGCGGACACGCTGGGCGTGGCGCTCGAAGACGTCGCGGTTGTCCAGGGTGATACACAGGCCACCCCGCGTGGCTGGGGGACCTGGGCCAGTCGGAGTGCGGTAACGGGTGGGGGGGCCGTGACTTCGGCGGCGCGAAAGCTACGTGATAAGTTGCTGCGCATTGCGGCGCGCCTGACCGAGGTGCCCGCAGACGACCTCGAACTTGCCCAGGGTGTCGTCCAACGCAAAACCGGCGGGGTACGCCTGCTTTCCATTCCTGAGTTGGCGCATCGAATTATCGCCCAGCCGACGAGCCTGCCTCCCGACGAAGAGCCGGGGCTGGACGTGACCGTGGCCTACGAACCGCCGCCGATAACGCACTCCAACGCGACCCATGTGGCCGCGGTTGAAGTCGATATTGAAACCGGCCAGGTTCGACTCTTGCGCTATATCGTGGTTGAAGACTGCGGCACGATTATCAATCCCATTATTGTGAATGGTCAGATTCAGGGCGGGGTAGCCCAGGGGATCGGTTCCGCGCTGTACGAGAACGCTGTATACGATGACACTGGCCAATTCCTGACCGGCACATTCATGGACTATCTGATTCCCACAGCCGCAGATGTGCCCCAGGTAGAAATCGGACATATTGAAACGCCGTCGCCGTATACGCTCAACGGCATCAAGGGCATGGGCGAGGGTGGGGCGATTGCCCCGCCCTCGGCGATTGCCAATGCCGTAGCCGACGCGCTGTCACCCTTTGGCGTGCGGATCAACGAGGTTCCGCTGACCCCGGAGCGCGTACTCAGCATGCTGGACCGGGCTCAAGCGAATTCCAGTGCCGAATGAGGCTACTGATGGATACCAACCTGCGGCGCCCTATCACGGACAGAGAGATGCGGACCTACGAAGAGGATGGCGTTGTCTGGTTGCCGGGTATTCTCGATCCGGAGTGGGCTGATTACCTCGCCCGCGGAATCAATGAATTGGTCAAAAACCCTCAGGGACAGGCGGTGGATTTTACGAATCTTGGTCTGGCCGCGAATACGCCTGAAGCTGTTTCCGGTTTCCAGGCTCGTGACAAGTGGTCGGAAGGTCAGAAGGAATGGGGCTCGCCTCGGCAATTAGCCGGTACAGTGTTGCTCGAAGACAGTATTCAGCCGGAAACGGACAAGCGGGGCCATTATCTCTCCATCACCGGCTCATGGCAGGTTAGCGATGTCCTGCGCGATGTGGCCATTCATTCACCTCTGCCGGAAATCGCGGCCACGTTGATGCAATCGCAGAAAGTTTTTCTGTACGACGATCAAGTCCTGGTCAAACCGCCCCTCACCCTGGAGAAAACCTCGTGGCACCAGGACTTGGGCTATGACAACATCCAGGGCAGCCAGGTTTGTGGCGTGCGCGTTCCGGCGTATGCCGAGAGTGCGGACATGGGCCTGGTCCACTATCTGAAGGGTGTTCACAAGTCGGGCCAGATTTACAAGGTTAATTTTTTCATCAGCAATGCCCATGCGGACGATGATGGCGGACTCGACGTTCCACGCATCGACGGACACGAAGACGATTTCGATATCGCCACCTTCGCGCCCCAGCCTGGGGATGTGGTGGTGCATCATCTAGCCAGTTTGCACGGGGCCGGCGGGAACCTCTCCCCAACGCGTACGCGCAGTGGAGTGACGGTGCGCTACGGCGGTGACGATGTCACCCACAAATTCCGTCGTCACGCCCCACCGCAAGACCTCAGCTCACTACCCGACGGTACTCCCCTCGGACATGATGCCGCAAAGAACCCTCAGGTCTGGCCACGATAGAAATTTCCACTGGCCTGCCTTCAAGCTATTCGAGGACTCTCAACTACGGCGGAACACTATGAGTGAAAGCAAAACTAAAGGGCTGGTGTCTGATTACCAGGAGACGATCGCCAAGATCGGCAGCCACGGACCGCGTCCGTTCGGTCTCGGGTTGACGCACGGTTCGATGTTTACGCTGGTCTACCGTCCTCCCAATCCGGACGACCAGGAGCCTCACGACCAGGACGAACTGTATATTCCCATGAACGGCAGCGGGACGCTCATCGTTGATGACGAACGCCACTCGTTCAAGACCGGCGATATGCTGTTTGTCCCGGCCCACGCCGAGCATCGCTTTGAAGACTGCACTGACGGTCTGATGCTGTGGGCGATTTTTTACGGACCAAAGGGCGGGGAGTAGGGGAACCCACCCCGGCCCTTCGGGCCACCCCTCCGAGGAGGGGATAGAAAAATTTCCCTCTTGGGAGGGAAAGAGGAAACGTGTCAGCATCTGCCTAGCTGTTGAAGGACACGTTTCCTCTTTGTGCCGCGGTAGCGGCGGAGTGGGTTCCTCTTCGTATCACACGTCCAAGGAGGGAATCTGGTGATACTGTCCTTCAGCATTCTGCTTCTGCTTTCGGCCTGTAATCTGAGCAACTCAGTCGAGTCCGCTCCATCGACCGCGTGCTCTCAAATCGGCGTGCAGTGTCAGCTTCCGGGCGGGCCGCTCGGCGTGTGCCAATCGGCCCCATGCTCTGCAGGCGAGACTCCGCCCTGCTTTGCCTGTACTCCGCAGCACTAACCCTTCCTTGCTTGCATTCGCCGGCATTATCCGGTGTGATGTGCGCCGCGATAATGCGAAGGGGTGAGTCAGGAGAGAGAACGTATGGGTCGCTACGATTATGATTTCTTTGTTTTAGGGGCCGGCTCCGGTGGCGTGCGGGCGAGCCGGATTGCGGCTTCGTATGGGGCCAAGACCGCGGTTGTTGAGGAACGCTATCTGGGCGGAACCTGCGTCAACGTGGGCTGCATTCCAAAGAAACTCCTGGTGTACGCTTCGGAGTTCCGGGACCATTTCGAGGATGCCGCCGGCTTTGGGTGGACGGTCGGAGAGCGGACGGTTGATTGGAAAAAGCTAATTGAGAATAAAGACAAAGAAATCAACAGGCTGAACGGCATTTATCGCAATCTGCTCGAAGGCGCGGGCGCGGAAATCATTGAAGGCACCGCCCGCCTGATTGACGACCACACCATAGAGGTGGACGGCAAGCAGTACACCTCAGAATATATTCTGGTTGCGACCGGAAGCTGGCCAACTTTTCCCCAAACTCCGGGCATTGAACATGCCATTACCTCAAATGAAGCTTTTTATCTGGATGCGTTGCCCAAACGCGTAATTATTGTGGGTGGCGGCTATATTGCGGTCGAGTTTGCGACCATTTTTCACGGTCTAGGGTCAGAGGTGACCGAACTCTATCGGGATGAGCTGTTTCTGCGTGGCTTTGATACCGACGTCAGGCAAGTCCTGGCTGATGAAATACGCAAACGAGGAGTAGATTTGCGCTTTAACTCAGACGTGAGTGGTATTGAAAAAACACCGCACGGAATCAGAGCCACGCTGAACGACAAGAGCGAGCTTGAGGCCGATATCATCATGTACGCCACCGGCCGCTTACCCAACTCAAAAGGGCTCGGCCTTGAAACAGCCGGCGTTGAGACGAACGAGATCGGTGCCGTGTGTGTGGATGTCTATTCGCAAACCAACATCCCCCATATCTATGCTGTCGGAGATGTCACCGACAGGCTCAACCTGACGCCCATGGCTATTGCCGAAGGCCACGCCGTGGCGGAAACCCTGTTCAATAATAACCCTACTCGACCGGACCATATGAATGTGGCAACGGCAGTCTTCAGCCATCCGAACATCGGTACGGTAGGTCTGACGGAAGAGGAGGCGCGCCAGGAATACGACGCGATAGATATCTATAAATCCTCGTTCCGGGCCTTGAAGCACACGCTGAGCGGGCGGGATGAGAAGACCTTTATGAAGATTATTGTTGACCCAAAATCAGACCGGGTGGTTGGCTGCCATATGACCGGCCCGGAGGCAGGGGAGATTATTCAGGGCCTGGCCGTCGCCATCAAATGCCAGGCCACCAAAGCGCAGTTCGATGCCACCATCGGCATCCATCCGACCTCAGCCGAAGAATTTGTTACCATGCGACAAAAGGCTGCCTGAGTTGAGCAATCTTCGCCCCTTCGGCGAGCTCAGGGTCGGTTTGGCTCCATCTCTGCTGAAGAAGCACAGCGCAAGAGATTAAGTCTCCGTAAGGAGGACGCATCTAAAAGGAGACTCCATGGAATGGAATGATGGCTTACCTGATGTCAGTTCATGGCAACCCAGAAGCGATAGGCAAGAGAATCTGAGTACCGGCTTGATGGTTACCTGCCAAGCATCTCAAACCAGAATTATAAATGAGGCCGAGAACGAGAGGAAATTCAATATCGACAACTACGATTCCGGCCCAGGTGTCGAGGACATCGTGCGCCAAGAGTTATCCAAGCTCATGCCTCAGAGGTACTGCGTCGATGCTGGGGTGATTAATGACCAAACGGGTAAAACCGCTGGAGACTTTGATATAGTAGTCAGAGACCAGACATGGACCAATGTAGTTAAACTCAAGGCGACGTCTCAATCACGCCGCTCTCATTTTCCTTTCGAGGCAATATATGCAGCAATAGAAGTCAAACAAACATTGGGTTTCCAGCAACTCGATAAAGCCATGGAGAAGCTCGTTACACTTTCTCGCTTAGACCGCCCTCGGAATCCGTATGGTCACATAACGGAAAACCAGCACTTTCCGTCCTTAGATAGGGAGGGTGCTATATTAAATCCACTTCATACCACCGTATTTGGGACAAGAATACAAGACGGAATCGAGTTTCACGACATTGCTCGTAGATTCGACCAAATCAACGCCTGTCTCAATCGAGACCAGATGGTCACAATGCTGTGTATTCTTGACCAAGGAACAGCGTGGTACTCTGTTAGGAGTGGTGAACCGTACAACGCGACTTTTATGACAGACCGGCAAGAGCCTCTCATCTTGCAGGTGAATTACCAAGAGCCACAAAATGCTTTCTATAGATTCTTTCAGCATCTATCAGGACATCTTGCCCGTTCAGTGCTCGGATTAGGTAGACTAAGTTCCGAATACGGTTCACCACCTCCACCAAGAGAAACCATAGATAATGAGAATGCCTTTTATAATCAGGAAACTCGGCGGTGAGGCCCCACAACACTGAGGAAGATGAAGAACACGACCATGTATTGGGGTGGTTCGAAGCTCAAGGAGCAAGATACCAGACGCGGATAAATACCGTGCTGCGGGTGTTCAAGGACGCGTCAAGCTCGGGGCCAGATAATGCGATTTTCTTCGACCAAAAGTGGTAGAGTTAATAGACGCGAATCCAATCGGTCTCCAGTTGCCTGCTGATGAGGGTAGCTGATGAAATTACCAAACGTGCGTCGGGCGCAGATCGAACGGGAAAAGATCATGGATTACCTGCTATCACCCGCCAATCCACGTAGCAGAGCCAAGGCAGATTTTTTTCTGAGTTTCGGTTTCAGCAGAGATCACTGGGAAGAGTTCGCGAAGGCACTGAAAGCTCATGCCGCATCTTATGAGGTCGCCCGAGTTGTAGAGACCGCATACGGTCCACGCTATCATGTGGACGGCGCGCTGGAGACACCGGACGGGCGCAATCCGGTCGTAAGGACCGTCTGGCAAACCGACCAGGGAAGTGCATATCCCAGACTCATTACAGCGTACCCGCACAGGAGGTGAGAAGTGTTCAAGGAACATGAGCAGATCGTGCTTACCGCTGAGGTGTTTGGTGATGAGGGAGAAGCACTAAAACCGGGCGACGTGGGCACACTCATCCACATCCACCCCAATGAAGAAGCCGCCGTGGTGGAGTTCCTCTCGCTGGATGGCGGAACAGTGGCTCTCGCTACGGTGTTGCCGTCACAGATGCGTCCGGTGACGGGTGCTGACCTCACTCATGCCCGAACGGTTACGATGGCGGCCTAAGAACGAGTCGTGCGCGATCTCAAAGATTCCTCACGAGGTAATAACATGACTCGCACGCTTGAAGAGGCTTTCGAGAGGGCTTCCGATGGAAAGTATGGCTTACCAGAGACGGCGAACGCCGTACCGGTCGAAGAGTGATTCGTTCGAAATGAAAACGAGATTGTGCGTCAGTGCCTGGGCGATGAGCATCCGGTCGAAGGGGTCGCGATGGGGACCAGGTAAAGCTCCGGCGCGACTGGCGTCATCCACTGTGATGGCAAGCTCGCCGAAACCCTGGTTTGCTATAGCTTCGGCAACGTCGGCGGCGATCAGGTCAGCGCCCGGGAGTTTGCCGAGCCGATGCTTGGTGGTGATTTCCCAGGCCGACGCTGCGCTTATCAACACTTCATTTGCCTCATCCGCAATCGCGCGGTGTACTGTCTCAGATAGACGCCTGCTGTCTGTCATCCACCAAAGAAAGGTATGAGTGTCCAACAGTGCTCGCACTGCTATTCACCTTCCCATGCTTTCAACTCTTCCTCCGGCAGTGGGTCGAAGAAACTGTCTGGAATGACAATCTTTCCCTTGAAAATATCGGGCTGTCGCTTACCGCGCTTTTGGACGCTCACCAGTCGCGCCACCGGTTTGCCGTTGCGGGCGATGATGACCTCTTGACCGTTCTCGACTTGCACGAGCAGACGAGACAACTGGGTCTTCGCTTGATGGACATTCACCACTGGCATCGCTGCTCCCTTGATCTGTGATTAGCTAAGCATATGACTAATACGGATATTATGTCAAGCAGCCAACCTCGATCATAATCTTCGGGAGCGCTGACCAGAGTACACAGTTGCATCTGCGCGTTCCCAACTATGGAAAACTCTTCAAGGCGGTGATGGCGGCGCACATTCCCGATTGGAAAAAACACGCTGTCCGCCGGCGCCGCGCTGCAGCCTGAGGTGGGAGGAACCCACCCCGCCGCTACGCGGCACCCCTCCTGGGAGGGGATTTTCGGGGAAGAGAGGTTAGAGTATTTTATGGCCAGATAATACGGATTTCCTCGACCAGCAGACCAACTGAATTTTTGAGGTCGATGAAGTTCGGCACATCACCTTGAATCTGCTCAATCTGCATCTCGTCCGACTGCCAGCCCTTTTCAAAGGCGGCCATATCAGCCCAAGACAGCTCCGCGACACCGTCAAAAGCGGGTGTCTCGGCTTCGTAGATTTCGGGAGCGACGTGGCATTGGACATAGCGTCTGAGCCCCGGCGTTCTGGGGACAATGGGGGCGTGGACATTACGCCAATGATCCTGAAACTCGGCAACGCTGAGCCCCGGTTTTCGTTTGAGTAGAAAAAGGGCTTTGACTCCGGGCGCGTCTTTGGCCAACTCGGGCCCTGGGACGACAACATTTTCCCTGGTCATCAAAAACGACGGACCCTCGTCGGCAATGAAATTCGGCTCATCCGGGTAGGCTCCATTCATATAATCGGGGTTGGTGCCCAGCCCCCGGCCGGTTTCCAGGTCGTCAAACCAGATCTCGGCCAGACCTTCGTATGGGCTGGTCGGGACTCCGGGGATGTCATCTGGCATGCGATGGCTCTGCACATAACGTCTCAGCGCTTTGATGCGGACGGCCAGGGGAGCATGAATATCACGCCAGTGGCGATGAAAATGCTCGTGACTGATATCCGGCTTCTTTGGTATCAGCGCAAATCCTTTGATCATTGGAATACTCCTGTCGGGTGTTTAATCCCCGGCTTTATACAGCGTCGGTTTCGGCGCCGCTCCCGAGGGTAGATCGTGCACCGGGACAAAGCGTGAGGCCTCGATAGCCTGAAAGCCGCTGGGATTGCCTTTGTATTTCTCCACGGCAAACGCCACTTCCGTCATGCTGAGGGTCAGGTTGAAAAGGTTTTGCTCTTTGGTCGGCAGAGCGTCCAGAGAGAATTGGTCCAGGTAATCCAATGCTTTTTCAAGGCGGGGCCGAACCGCGACGTAAAATGTGCGTAGCTCTTCGGTCGTACTGGTGCGCCGTTTTTTGGTGCGTTCTCGTTCGGTCGCCAGGCACCAGCCGGCCTGGGCCAATGGTTCCAGGTCGGCGAATTCCTGAGGCAGGAGAGAGTCGGCCATCGTCGGTCCTAATCGAACAGCGAGTCGCGGACGCCATCGCGTCTGGCGCGAATCTCCTGCTCGACCGCCCAATATGAGTGCCGGACGAAGAGTTCTTCGTCTTGCAGGTAAATCTGCTCAATCGCCCCGGTCTCCAGGGCATCCTGGGTATGTTCATGTGTGGCGCCGTCTTCGAGCAGGGCATCCCGCAGGAGAATTTTATTGTATTCCTGCCCGAAGCGCTCGCTGGGGGTTGCGGCGCTTGGCATGTGAATCTTGAGTTCCCACAGCGCTTCGTTTTCCGAGACCGGCCAGAACTGATGAGTATGCCACACGCCGGGCAGAATGAGGATGTTGAGATTCGGAAAAATGTGGACAATATCAAAGCCCCAGTCGTCTGCGTTGGTGACATTGATGCCCTGACCGGTGGGCAGAACGAAATCATTGTCTCTGGAGGTGATGGCGGCCGATTTGCCGAGTGCCAGTCCCTCAACATCCTTGGGCTGAAAATACTTATTGCCCGGCCAGTTGCCGACGCGGTGGCGGTCGTACAGGTCCAGCTCATAGGCATGACCGTAGGGGTTGTCCGGGCGGGTAAAGACGTCCGGCCAGGAATAACTGTGCAGATAGCGCACATGATAGATTTCGGACTGCGCGTCCAGCATCAACTTCCAGTTGGCGCGCTGATAGGACTGATAATGAAACTGGAGAGGAACGCGCTGAAACGGAAAGTCCTGCATGCGTTGGCCGGCTTCTCCCAGATACTCCTCTAAGGTCTCGGTCGGGTGGGGGTCGAGATTGACAAAGATAAAGCCCTCCCACACCGCAGTATGCACCGGAATAAGATTGGCTTGGCCCTCAAGATTCTCGTAAAAGCGCTCACCGTCGGGTACGTCTCTGAGGGTGCCTTCGGCATCATAGACCCAGCCATGAAACTTGCAGCTCAAATAGCACGAGCTTGACCCTTTATAGTCCCAGACCAATTTATTGCCCCGATGACGGCAAACGTTGTAGAAACCCCGAACAATATTGTCTTTGCCCCGAATGAGAACGATGGAAGCCTTGGCAATGGCGATCTCATGGACGAAATAGTCGCCGGGGTTGGGAATGGCATCAACCGTTCCGACGTGCAGCCAACATTTTTTGTAAATATATTCGCGCTCAGCCTCAAACCACTGCTTGGAGACCAGGGGTTCGATAGAGACCGGCCCGGTCCCGAGTTCTGGATATTTCTCGTGCCAGCGATGCACACTGGCGTCAAAGTCTTTCTGTAACGAAACTTGCACCCTCTCGGTTGGTTGGGCGGGCAGAGAAGCATCCAGACGCGTACTCATTCAACTCTCCTCATTGGCTCAGAACGCTAAGAGGGCAATCTTTCACGTGGCTTGGGCGAATGCAAGTAGAAACGCCGAATGAACACACAGGTGCGTGTTCACTCAAACAAGCGCTCAAACCAGGGCAGAACATATGTCTCGTTAATCGAATAGGTATAGGCGTGGCCCCACTCAGGCAGCTCGGTAAATGTCACTTCTTTCAGACCGTTTTCGACAAGCGTGGCGTGTGCCAGGCGAGCGACCGCCACCGGAAAAATAAAATCCTGGCTGCCATGGATAATCAGAAAGGGCAGGGTGGTGGCCTTCTGCATATCCAGCCAGGGAGGGAGGACCCCGGCGACAGGAGCAATTGCCCCAAAGAGATGGGGGCGCCTGGCGCCCAAGGCATACGAGAACGTACCGCCGTCCGACAAACCGGTGACAAGAATCCGATCGGGATCAATGGCGTAGCGTTGGCGTACGGCCATGAGCGTGGAGGTCACGGACACGACGTCCCGCTCCGGCTTCTCAATCGCCCAGGTCGGCCCGAGCGATTTGGGCGCGAGTACGATATAGCCCTCGCTCTTGGCTGGCCGCAGCCAGGTCAGCAAGTATTCGTCATTGGCTCCACCCCCGCCGTGCAGGGCGATAATCAGCGGCCAGTGTTGTTTCGGGTCATACTGCTCCGGAACATAGAGGGAGTAGGCTCCGTGGTTGCTTGACGACGGATGGTGGGAAATACCGACCTGCTGCTGCTGGGCAGGGACGCGCTCTTCGAGCTTGGGGAGGTGGGCAACCGCCTCCGGCAGAACCCAGTAGGGGTGCAGTGTCGGTGTGTCCAGACGAACCTCGTACAGAAGATAGCGCGCCCTGGTGAAGGCTGCGCGGCTCTGCATAAACGCCCCGATAAAACCGGACTGATCGCTCCGTATAAAAATACCATAGGCCGTATCCAACAAGCCGACGGCCTCAAGCCAGGTCTGGTGGAATTCCTGTCGCTCTGGCAGTGGCTTAAGTCCGCTCAATTCAGACCGGAGGCGAACAAACAGTTCGCCAACCGTTTGGCTGAGGCCAGTCTGGAGTTGCGTGAATTTGGCCGGGTGGAGCTGTTCCTGGATATGCTCAAAGGCCTGCAGGAAGCGGAGTACATCTCTCTCCTGACGCGCAATGACGGACTGGTAGTCATCTTGTACCGGCTCTGCTGCTATTGGCAGCGGCATGAATATGACACAGAGGCAGACGAGCAGGCAGGAGAGGAGGGGCGTCAGCCGAGGGTGAAGCATCTTCAGTTTCGGGGGCCTGCAGTATGATGCCGCTACCCCTAATGCTTGGCCTTTTTCTTCTTTTTCTGCTTCCGTTTAGCCGGGGTGAGGAGAGAAACGTAGCTGATCCCGTCTCTGTTATCGGTCGTGACCGGCAGGGCGGCGGCTTTCCAGCCGGTATGACCGGCCTCCATGAGGTGTACGTTTTCATAGCCCGCAGCAGCGAGTCGCTCGACCGCCTGCTTTGCCCGCGAGCCTTTCTCACAACCGACAATCAACGGAGTCTCTTTAGGGCACACCTCTTCCATGACCAGATCAAAGCTTTCGTTCTGGAAGACTGACTTCGTGGTTGGATGAAAGAAGACAATCGGGACGTTGATGATTTTGCCTTTTGGATGACCGGTGGCGAATTCGGCCACCGTGCGGACATCAACATACGTCGTAGCGTCGTCGTTCTTCAGGCGCTCAAACGCTTCTTGGGGGGTGAGAGTCGTGCTACTCATGAACGGGACTCCTGTGGAGTCGGAAATTCCGGTGGGTCGAATTCCCGCACAAAGGGCGGGATTATGCGGCAGCGTTCTCGGCCGGCCGCCGGCAGTGCGCCTGTCAGTGTGTACTCGATCTCGCCGTCCGTTTCTCCACCGCTCTCACTGGTGCTGACCTCCTCAAGATGGTGATGCGCAAATCTCCCAGTGGGGGAGAGGGCGAAGACACATTCCAACACCTTTCGGGCCGGCAGGCGGCCCAGCGTGGGGTGAATCAGGGTCTCACGCTTTTTCATGCTGCTTCCTTCCAGGATGGACTCTCCAGCGCGTGCTGGTCGTATTTATTTACGGGGTTTTGGCTTGACAGGCAAACCGCATCCGGCATAGCATACGGCCTTAATTAAGGAGGGCGCGTATCCCTATGCAGGAAACCAGACAAAAAGAACTCGTCAACGGGGAGGTATGGTACTCGCCCGGAGACGATGTCCCCAACGTCCCAACCAAGCTCTTTGCGCTCCAAAACCTGTGTACTGACTGCAAAATGTGCGAGGTGGCGTGCTCGCTGATCCACTCACCGGAAGGCGAGCTGAACCCGGTCTGGACACGCATTAAAATCGACCATGCGCCCCAGGTCTCGCGCGTCTCAAAAGACGGCTTCGGGTTTATGCCGGCCATCTGTCATCACTGTGCCAATCCGCCCCCGTGTGCTGAAGTCTGTCCGACGGATGCGTTCTATTATGATCCCAAGACCCAGGCGGCGGTGATTGACCAGGACAAGTGCATTCAGTGCATGGAATGCGTTCCCGGTTGTCCGTTTGACACAGTCTTTGTTGCGCCGACCGGTGAGCTGCTCAAATGTGACTTGTGTGGTGGGGACCCGGCCTGTGTAAAAGCCTGTTCCACGCGACCCGAGATGCTCAACGCGGGCAAACAATACTCCCGCATGCCGGTTCTCTTTTATGAAGAGAAGGCGGCCTTTGGTCAAATTTTACGCCAAAAGCCCGAAGCGAAAGATGAAGTCGGGATCATGCAGGCCATGTTGTCAAAAGGAAAAGTGAGCAGTGCGGCGTAAGCCGAATGGCGTTATCGCAATTGGAGTGGAGCACAGCGGACGGAAGACAAAAGGAGTCAGCATCATGGAAAGTGGCTTATTACGAGTCGATCTCACAACAGGGGAAATTAAACGCGAAATACTCCCGCATTCCATGTTTGAACGCTGGGTCGGCGGCTCGGGGATTAACGATTGGCTTTTGTGGGAGCATTTTCTGAAGCATGACATCATGTGCGATGCGCGGAGCCCGGAAAATGTCCTTATCTTTGGTGTGGGTCCACTGGCCGGTGTCGGGTCGGGTATTGGGGTGAAAGGCCGGCTGACGTTCAAAAGCCCATGTTATGGGTCTTTCGGTGATTCGACAGGTGGGGGTAAATTTCCTTACGTCGTGCGCTTCAGCGGCTATGACTATATCGTGGTGACCGGGAAAGCGCCCAAGCCGGTGTATATCCATATTTGTAACGGAGAAGTCACCATCTGCGACGCGACCCACTTATGGGGGAAAGACAGTGCGGAAACGCATCAGATGCTCAGAAAAGAGCTAGGCGACTATCCCTCTGAAGCCTACACCCTGTCTATTGGTCAGGCGGGTGAAAACCAGGTTGGCATTGCTGGTGTGATTGCTGATGGCTGGCGGATTCACGCGCGCTGTGGTGGTGGCGGAGTCATGGGTTCAAAGAATCTCAAGGCCATTGTGACCCAAGGTACTCAGGGCATTAAGATTGATGACCCATCTAGTCTGCTCGAATGGTCGGATGGATTTCGCCAAAAGCTCGACGCCAACGAAGCCGCCTATGGCTTTAAGCGCCGTGGCACCCTGGGTGCTGTCGAGATGTACCAAAAGATTGGCGGCAATTTTTGGCGTAATAACCAAGGGGCGATGTTTCGTGGTGAGGAAGTGCGCTCCGACAACTGGGTCAAGAAATATCATAAGTACTCGGAAGTCTGCTCCTCGGACTGTTATATTGCCTGCGATGGCCGTTATAAGATCGAAGGGCACGAATCCGACGCAGCTCAAAAGTATGTCGGCGAGTCTTTTCGCCACCCGGAATATCTGACGACGGGGAGTAGCGCAGGCGCCCTGGATGTCCGGGATTGGGCCGAGGTCGCCCACTGGGGCAAGATCACCAACGACTACGGCATCGACAATCAAGATTTGTCCTGCTCGATTAGTTTCCTCATGGAGCTCAAACAGCGTGAGATTATTTCCGATCGTGACGTGGAAGAGCTCTTTGGCAGACCCCAAAGTCTGGAATGGGGCAAGATGGAAGACATCGAAGCCTTGGTTGAAGATGTCGTCTACCAGAGAAATCCTTTTGGCTGGCTGTTCCGGGATGGGGCCTATCATGGCGCCCTGCGCTACTCGGAACAACAAGGCCAGAATTTTATGAAGTATGCCATGTATGGCAAGGGTGGGGCGAGTTTCACCGAAGAGATGCGACCTTTTCCCACCTGGATGAACAACATGGCCGTGGCTTCGCGCGGGGCCGACCACCTCAAAGGCATTGGCCTGATCGAGAAATTCCAACGCAGAGACTTGTCGAAGGTCTATTTCAACGGCAGGACCGAAGCCGGAGATCCGACGATTCCGGATCTCAAGGGAGCGAGTACCGCCCTCATTGAGAATCAGGTTGCCCTCATTAATTCGTACGGTGTGTGCATGTTCCACTGGATGCTTGATCCCCTCGGATATGCACCTGAGAGTTATTACGGTGAGGTGTATACGGCAGTGACCGGTATTGATCGGACCAAAGAGGAGCGAATGCTTGATGGGGAGCGCATTTGCAATCTCGAAAAGGCCTTCAACTCCCGCCTCGGCATGCGGCGTGAGCACGATACGATCTGCGAGCGCTGGATGCATGAACCGTGTCCCGAAGGACCCAACAAAGGCCGTGTGGCCGGCGACATGTTTGAGCAGGTGCTTGAGGAATATTATGAGTGGCGTGGTTGGGACAAGGAAACCGGACTCCAAACGCGTCAAAAGATGGAGGAATTGGGATTGGAAGATGTGGCCGATGTGCTGGCTGCGGACAACGCCATGGCTGGTGAACGTCGCGCCGACCGCGCGGTCCACGTGGATGTCAAGATCGCGGATGACCCCGGTATTCCGGACTGATTGAAAAGAGGACACGTTGACTCTTTTGTGGAAAGGAACAGGACGTGATTACGGTTCAGGCAGAGTATACCGCTCGTTTTAAGGAAATTACACAGACTACGAGTGAGACCATCCAACTCGAACAGGCCAATATGGCCGAGTTGGCGCAGATGCTGACCGATAAATATGGGCCGCAAATGCAGGCGTTGCTTATTGATCCCAATACGCAGGACCTGAATACGAACGGGACGCTGTTCATTGACTCCAGTGGACGGCGACTCTTTATCGACGATACCTTGGCGGACGGGGAAACCGTCTCCTTTATGGTCGGTATTGCCGGAGGCTAGACGCCGTCTGACCCCCTCTCCCTCCAGGGGAGAGGGAATACTTCCCCAATCCCCAAACCCTTATCCCCCATTCCGCAATCAAGCCCATGCCCGAATCCATCCCTGAAATAGATTGTGATGTCGTGGTTATCGGGGGCGGTATTGCCGGTCTTTCGGCAGCTATTAGCGCACTGAACGAAGGCGCCGAGGTCATCCTGCTCGAAAAGGCTCCCAGGCTGCAACGTGGTGGGAACTCCGCCATTGCCGATGCCCAGATCCGCTATCCTCACGAAGCTGATGAGTACTGTCCGACTCGACAGACCAAAGAAGATTTCCTTGACGCTTTTATGCGGGTCTCGCGTGGACGGGCGAACAAAGAGTTGGTGCAGGTCGTGGTGGATAACGCGGCCGACGTCGTCGATTGGCTGACCGGGATGGGGATCGCATGGGAAAAGGGCTATCCCAACGTCGCCGGCTATCGACGCCAGCCCGTGGGCGGCGGCTGGCAGTTGATCGATACTCTTTACAAACATCTGGAACGGGGCGGGGTGCATGTTGCGTATGAGACTGCGGCTGAAACACTCCTCACCAACCGGAGTGGCCGCGTGGTTGGTGTGCGTGCGCTCGAACCCGAGGGCTATACCGATATTAAAGCCCGTGGCGGGGTCGTTATTGCCTGTGGCGGTTTCGAGGCCAACCCGGAAATGCGGGTGCGGTATTTGGGCCGGCATATGGACGGGCTCATCCTGCGCGGCAGCCGCTACAATACTGGGGATGGGCTGCGTATGGCCCTGGCCATCGGGGCGATGCCGGCCGGCCAATGGGGAGATTTCCACTCTGCCGTGCTTGATGCGCGTTCCTCGCCTTTTGAGTGTGGGGTGACGGCGATCTACATCTTTCAACTTGGCCTCTTCGTTGATGAAGACGGGGAACGCTTTCTCGATGAAGGGGAAGACTTTCGCGATCAGACCTATGTGAAATTCAGTAAGGCCATTATGGCGCATAAAAGCGGGGTGGCCTTTAACGTCTTCGACAACAAACCGCGCGCTGAAGACCCGGAAGCCTGGAAACGGGCGATTCGGACGGACGAGGAGGCATTTGAAGCGCCGAGTATTCAGGAGTTAGCCGAACGCATCAAGGTTCCGGGCGACCGCCTGGAGCGCACTATTGAGGAATACAACGCCGCCTGCCCTACCGGGACGTTTGATCCGCTCACACTCGACGGCCTGGCTACGCAGGGCCTGGTCGTCAATAAGACCAACTGGGCACGTCCGCTCGACACGCCGCCCTATCTGGCCTATCCGGTGACTGGGGGCATTACTTTCACCTTCGGCGGCCTCAAATCCAACCCGAAAGCCGAAGTCATCCACTCTACGGGCCGCGCTATCCCCGGCCTGTACGTCGCCGGCGAGCCTATGGGCGAGTTGTATTACTACAACTATATGGGCGCAACCTCGGTTTTACGCGGTGCCGTGTTTGGCCGTATTGCGGGCCGGGAAGCCGCTCGACAGGCTTACTGATAATCTCCGCTCGGATTAAACTTGGCGTCTTTGGCTAATACGCCCTTACCCGGAACATAATTCACCTCGACCCGGATGCCGTCCGGGTCCTCAAATAAGACCGAGTAGTAGCCCGGTGCCCACGGGCCTTCCTGGGGTGGGGTGACGATGGTCGCGTTGAGTTCTTTCAACAGGTCATAGACCTGATCGACATCCTGCGTGGAACGGGCGCGAAAACAGAAATGGTGCAGCCCGGTGCGTGTTTGGACGAAACGTTCGTCTTGGTGCTCGGGGGCACAAGGCTGTATGCCAACACCCGTCCGGGCGCCAACATGGTAGCACATATCTTCGCCATCAAAGACGAGTTGGAGGCCAAGAAACGGCAGTAGCTTTTATAGAACGCCTGGCATTCCTTGAACCGACTGACCGTCAGAATAATATGTGCAATCCCGTTTACTTCAATCATGACGAGACCCTATTTTTCTCTTCACGTAGGACAAGTATCCAAGGCTTCGGACACGGATATCCACCTCGGATGTGAAGACCGGTTGTCTGTCACGACCGAGAGAAAAGCGCTACGGGGTTTTGACCCGAGCCGCTCTTTCGGCACCGACTTCCCCTCGTTTTTTCCAGACTCTCTGGACGAGTGAGGTAAGCGGGTGCCGAATGCGTAACAACTATGCAGGTTGGGGTGGGATGTCTCCTGTGGAACGAATATCTTCAAATTGACGAAGGGCGCGCTGGAACTCTTGCGTAGTGACCCGAAAGCGTTGGAACAATCGACGTGCATCGACGAGGTCATGTGGCTGGCGTAATAGATGTTGAACTAACCGTTCGGTCGGGCCTTCCTGCGTGCCCGAGGCTGATAAGGGTTTGTCAGGGTCTGACATATTCTCCTCCTTCTCTGTACATTTTTTCCTATATGCGCTGATTTTATAAGAATCGGCAAGACCCCCTGAAATGCTCAGCATCCATATGCAATATCTCAGGGGAAACCCAATTATTTTTCAGAGTGCTTAGTGTTGAACACTTCATCCGTATGCTCCCCCAGCTGTGGAGCGCGAGACCGAAAATCGGGCCGCTGGCCGTCGATCGAAAAGGGTAAACCCATGGCCTCAAGAGCAGTGCCGGGCACCTGGCGAATCATATCCATCGCCTGGGTTTGGGGTTGAGCAATGACTTCAGGAATCGTCAGAATCGGGGCGCACGGAACGCCTATCGCTTCCAGACGCTCCATCCAGGTTTCTTTGGTCTCTTGAGCCATATGCGCGGCGATTTCTTGTATCAGATAATCCCGATGTTCCATGCGGCTCGCATTCGTTTGATAGCGAGAATCGGTTACCCACTCGTCGCGGCCAAGGGCTTTGGCGAGTTTGAAGAACAGCCGACTATTGGCGACGCCCAGGACGAGGGGGCCGTTCTGCGTTTCAAAGGCGCCGAAGGCAACCTGACGAGGACTGCCGGTTGCGTGGCGAGCAGGCGCTTTGCCGGTCTTCTTATATTGGATCAGCGCCGTGCTGACATAGAAGACAGCCGTCTCAAAGAGTGACGTCGTAATCACGCAGCCGCGACCGGTCCGGTCTCGTTTGCGCAGGGCGGCCAGCGCAGCAATGGTTGTCCACATGCCGGTGCCATAATCGACGACCGAGGTCCCCATACGTACCGGCGGACCATTTTCCTGGCCAGTCATACTCATCAGCCCGCCAAAGGCTTGCAGCAGCACTTCGTAGCCGGGCTTATCCTTGAGCGGTCCGGTATGCCCAAAGGCCGTTACCCCACAATAGACGAGTGTAGGGTTGCGAGACAGGAGGAGGTCTGCTTCCAGTCCAACTTGAGCGGCGACCCCAGGACGGAGATTATGGAGAAACACGTCGGCCTGTTCGATGAGTTGATACAGTCGTTCCATGTCTGCCGCGTCTTTGAAGTCGATCACGACTGAGCGTTTGTTGCGGTTCATATTATGAAAGGGCAGGGAGGTGTCATCGACAAACGGCGGCCCCCACGCCCTGGCGTCGTCGCCGGTTTCAGGCCGCTCGACTTTAATCACGTCCGCACCGAGGTCGGCCATAATGGCTCCGGCTAAAGGGCCGGCCAGGTTCATGCCAACCTCAACAATTTTTACTCCCGAGAGCGGCATCGGCATCTCCGTTTCACTGCCTGCGCTGTTTTTGTATGGGCCTGGGATAGGTGCTTTCTACCGTCCCCGAAAATGGGGTGGCCGCTTGGCCAGGAACGCCGCCACGCCCTCACGAAAATCCTCACTCATATAGGCGCGGACAACCAGATCTTCTCCTAAAATATCCTCGCCGACCGCGCGTCTATGGTGTTGTAAGCGCCGAAGAGCTTCTTTGGTGACCTGGAGGGTCAGGGGAGCGTTCTGAGATATTTCCTCGGCTATCTGACGAACCTGATGGTCAAGCTGGCCCGCCTCGAAAATCTCATTGACCAGACCGAGTTGCAGGGCCTCCTGGGCTCCGACCAGTCTGGCCCGAAACATCAGCTCCTTCGTTCTCGCCGGGCCTATGGCATCAATAATACGGGCATGGATGGCCACGCTCAGGCAGTTTCCCAAGGTGCGGGCAATGGGAAACCCCATCCGGCTCTCCGGGGTACAATAGCGCAAGTCACTCACCAGAGCCAAAGCCGCACCGGCCCCGACGGCAACGCCTTGAATAGCAGCAATAACCGGCTTTTTGACACTTTCGAGGCGGCTGATAATCCCTTCGAGTTTGCGCTCGTATTCAATCGCGTCAGAGTCTTCCTTGAACGAGGTAAACTGGCTGATGTCCGTACCGGAGACAAAGGCTTTGTCGCCAGCTCCCTGCAGGATAAGCACTTTGATGGTGTCGTCCCGGTCAACGATATCGCAGGCTTCCTCCAGCGCGGCGTACATATTCCAGGTGAGGGCATTCCGCGCCTCGGGCCGGTTAAAGGTCACCGTCGCTATGGAGCCATCCGAGCCGGTGTGATCGAAAAGGAGTTCGCTCATAGGGGCGCATCTTTCCTGTGCTACCGCTCGTGGGAGAGGGACGCGCGGTGCATCATGCCGATGATTGAATGGACAACTGTTCGCCTTCACTCTTGGCCATTACGGTTGTGATCGCCAAGTCTCCGGTGACATTCACCGCGGTCCGAAACATATCGAGAATACGATCAACACCGAGGATTAATGCCAGCCCCACAGTCGGGATCCCGGTCGAAGTCAGGACGAGGGCCAAGGTAATCATCCCGGCTCCAGGAACACCCGCCGCACCAATCGAGGCCATGGTGGCGGCCAGCACAATGCTGAGTTGACTGCCGAACGACAGGTCGGTTTGGAATACCTGGGCAATAAAAATTGCCGCAACGCCTTGATAGAGCGCCGTCCCGTCCATATTCACGGTAGAGCCGAGGGGGAGGACAAAACTCGCCACGGGATTACTCACGCCGATATTCTTCTCGGCGCACTCTATGGAAACGGGCAGGGTGGCTGACGAAGAAGAGGTAGAAAAGGCGATGAGTTGAGCCGGGCGGGCGGCACGCATAAACGCCGTCCACGGCAAGCGACCGATCAGGTGGACCAGGCCACCATACACAAGACCGCCATGAATGGCTAAGCCAAGAACGACCGTACAGCCATACACGAGCAGGGCTGTCAGTACGCTGATACCACTCGTCCCGATCACTTCTGCGACAAGGGCGGCAACGCCATACGGAGCCAAGGCCATCACCCAGCCTATGATGACGATCATCGCGTTCTGAAGCTTCTCAAAGAGCGAGACCACACTGGCGCTCTCCTCAGGACCCAGAGCGGTAATTGCAACACCCAGGACAATAGCGAAGAAAATAATCTGGAGCATATTGCCGCTGGTGAGCGAGTCGATGGGATTCGTCGGGATAATATCAAGCAGGGTATCGACCATGGAGGGAGAAACGGCGGCGGCGGACATCCGGTCGCCCGCCGCAGCTCCGAACTGGGCGAGTAGTACGGTGCGGTCGGCTGGGTCAATAAACTGGCCGGGTTGGACGACGTATGCACAGACGAGGCCGATGGAGACCGCGACGGCGGTTGTTCCCAGGTAGAGGCCCAGCGTTCGACTCCCCAGGCGGCCAAGTTTGCGAATATCGCCCAGGCTAGCCACACCTACAAGAAGTGAAGCGAAAACCAGGGGGACGACGACCATCTTGATCAGACGCATGAATAGCTGCCCTATGGGGCGTACGACGTCGATCACCTGCTCACCCAGCCGGCTGATAGGCCGTGGGGAAAAAGCAAAGCCGCCTCCCTCCAATGGAGTCCTGGAAATTTGCAGCCAGCCTTCTACAGAGCCGCCCGGAGAGAGCGCTCCGAGTTGTTGGCGGATGTGGCCGGACTGGTCTGCCAGCGCCAGCCGTTGACTGAAAGGAAACCGGACTTTCGCCCAAATGGGAACTTCTCTATCTGCTCCAAGAAGATCGGGATGCTGCTCGAATTTGGTTTCGAGCAACCTCATCTGGATCGGGACACCAGCCGGCATCTGAACGCGAGATGACGCATCAGCCGGATTTTGCTGGAAGACGATCTGCGAGGCGTCGCGAATGGCATAGACATCGTGCGTCAGCAAGAGCGAATTGGGACCGAGCAGAAGGCCCACCACCGCGCCAACCGCCATCCCGATGAGAATCTTTGTATAGAGCTGCATGCAGCCCCCTACGACTCGTTCGCGTCGTCCCAGGTGCCACGCACGGTTGTCTCCGTTTGTTGTTCGAGGGCTTTGATCGTTGCCAACACATCTTCCTGAGCAAACCCACCCGACTGATAGGCTTTGAGCAGTCCCTGTGCGGCTGAAGCCATGGTCAGGGGCACGTCCAATTCCGCGCCAAGATCGGTGGCGAGACCCATATCTTTGCAGGCGAGATCAATCGTAAACGTTGGCGCGAGCCGGTCGCGTAAAATGGCTCTGGTCCCGGACTCCCAGATAAAACTATTGCCGCTGCTGGCTTTGACGATTTTCCACAGCGCATTTGGATCGACACCGGCTTTAGCTCCGAGAATGAGGGCTTCGGCGCCACCCATCATATGAATAAAGGCCAGCATATTGTTCACCAGCTTGGCGACATTACCCGCACCAATAGCCCCGACATGAAACACATTGCTGCCCATGCATTGCAGTACGGACTCACACGAATCGTACACCGCCTTATCCCCGCCAACCATGATGGCCAGCGTGCCTTTGCGTGCACCGCGCACCCCGCCGCTGACTGGTGCGTCAAGAAAATGCACCCCCTGGGCATTCACCTGTTCCGCCAGTCTTTGAACGACGGTTGGTGAATTTGTGCTCATATCGATAATGGTTTTTCCTCTGGCAATACCGGCCAAGGCCCCGTTGTCAGCCAGGACGACTTCTTCGACATGGGCGGGCATGGGTAAGGAAAGACAGACCACTTCCACACCGGTGGCCGCGGCCTTGGGACTCTCGACCCAGGTCGCGCCATCTTCGATCAGATTGCCGGCTGCCTCTTGTTTGATGTCATACACCTGAAGGGAATGGCCGGCCTTCAGAAGATTGAGTGCCATAGGGTTACCCATATTGCCTACACCAACAAATCCCAGCTTCATGCGATCCTCCTTTAGTTGTGCGAAACGAAGAGCAAACATGTCCTCCAATAGAGATGGGATGCTGGACATGTTTACGCTTTGGATGCTGTGAGGTCTATATGAATACGTAAGTCATCTGCAATACGGTCGAGCTGGTCTCTCAGGGTCGTCTCAGCAACGTCGCTCGGAACAGCCAGAGAGATCCGCATATGATAGATGACTGTGCCGTGGCCCGGCTCTGGCTGCGTGGAGGTCTGCATGTGCACAATATTCGCCCCCCGCTCGGCTAAGCAGCGGGCCACACGAGCGACAATGCCAGCTTTATCCACACCGGTTGCCACAAGTTCATAACCGCGCGTCTCCTCATTGGCACCATAGGGGAGGGGCTCTTCTTCAAGTGGCCGAAAAAAGACGGTCAGACGTTTTTCCCATTCGAGCCGTTTGCAAGCCGCTGAGAGCCGTTGCTGACAGTCCGGGCTCCGACCCGAGAGGAGGAGGAGCACGGCAAACTCACCCCCCAGAATAGTCATGCTGGAGTCTTCGAGGTTGCAATCGCACTCGAAAATCAGTTCAGCCAAATCGGCGACTATGCCGGGCCGGTCCCGACCGATGGCGGATAACGCGAACCATTGTTTCACGAGCAATTCCTTGGCGTCTGTGGACGGTAATGATTATGCGCGTTGTGCCTTTACGGCTTCAACCAGCTGACTGAGGATGGAAGCTGACGTTCCGCGCAGGCTCAGCGTGCATAGGGGAGTTAATTCGCTTTCGTATAAATTTACCTCGATCAGCGTACCGCCTTTCTGGCTGACGGCAATGGGAAAGCCGGCGGCCGGATACACGGTCGCCGAGGTGCCGGCGACGATCATACAGTCGCACAACTGCGTTTCGCTATAACATCGCTCAATCGCATCTTGTGGAATGGGTTCACCAAACGAGACGGTGTCGCTTTTGAGAATACCGGAACAGTTGGGACATTCCGGCGGCAGCTGGTGCAGGGGCACCTCGGCGCCTGGAAAGCGAGAGTTGCAGGCAATGCAGCGCACCAGAGTATAATTGCCATGGATTTCGATGAGGTGCCGGCTGCCGGCTCGCCGGTGCAGGTTGTCAACGTTCTGCGTAATCATGCTGCGCAATATGCCCATGTTTTCCAACTCAACCAACGCAGTGTGCCCGGCATTCGGCTCCGCCGTGCCCAGGGTCTGCCATATCTCCTTGCTTGGTCCCGAGGGTGATAAGCGCTCTTCCCAGGCTTTCTTTGGGTCTTGGAGAAACAGCTCGTAGCCATTCATGGGCGGCTCTCCATACTTTGTCCACAAACCGCCCGGCCCACGAAAGGGTGGAATCCCGCTCTCAACAGAGATACCGGCCCCGGTCATGGCCATGACATATTTAGCCGAAAGAAGGTGCCGCGCGGCTTCCTGAATTATTTCGGGCTCTGCCATATCTCACCTCTGTCTTGTTCAGCGCTACGGGCCTCGTCTCCGCTCACTTGCCCTGCCAATTCGGTGCCCGTTTTTCAGCAAAGGCGAGGGCGCCTTCGCGGGCATCCTCGGTCGCTTGCAACTCATTATAGAGCGCGCGTTCTAATTTCAGCCCTTCCTCAAGGGGCACATCCAGACCGCGTAAGGAGGCTTGCTTGATATGCTGCACGGCCAGCGGCGCGCTCTTGCAAATCTCCTCGGCGATCTCTTCACACTTGCTCATAAGCTGGTTCATGGGGACGAGGTGGTCAACCAGACCGAGACGGTAGGCTTCTTCCGCGGAAATACGCGCGCCGGTATACAGCAGCTCTAAGGCCCGTCCCAGAGGAATGATTCGGGGTAAGCGTTGCGTCCCCCCGCCGCCCGGCAGCCAGCCCAGGCGGACTTCACCAAACCCGAATTGGGCATGTTCCGCAGCCACGCGGATATCGCACGCCAGGGCCTGCTCCAGGCCGCCACCATTGGCGTGGCCGTTGATTGCGGCGATGATGGGTTTATACAGGTCGAACAGGGTCGGGAAGAGATTGGTATTTTCGTTTTTTGGACGATTGACATAATTGGACTTTATGTCACTCCCGGCACTAAACGCCCGCTCCCCGGTTCCGGTCATAATAGCGACCCGCAAGTTCGGATCGTCCCGAAATTCGGTCCAGATATCGGCCAGCATATTATAGGTTTCAAAGTCACAGGCGTTGAGGCGTTCCGGGCGGTTAATGGTCACATAGGCAATATGACCTTTTTTCTCAAAAAGCACTTTTGACATAACTCCCTCCTTCCCATCGTCAGCTATCAGGTGAGAGGTCAGAGAGGCAAGGGGAAGAGGGGGTAGGGTGAGGGGATTGGGGATTAGGGGTTGGGTGCCTGTCCCCTCTCCCCTGGCGGGTGAGGGGGATTGAGAGATACAGTCTATGTTAATGAGATAGCGTTCCATTGAACGCCTATTGGCGAGATGACATCGTGAACCTTAGCAGTCTTGGATAGTCTTTTGAGCCTGGTTTTCGCCTGGCAGTATACAATTTCGCAGCTTTGGCGAGACTCGTCGTACTCCCAAATTTCCACATCTTTTGGGATCAGGTGTTGGTACGTTCGTATATAGTAATGCGTAAGGGTCTCCTTTGTTCTTGGTCTCTCATGGCGGAGAACAAAGAGTATCTTTCGATATTTCCTTGGGCCGCAATAGAAGTAGTACATCGCTTCGTTCCAAACCGTCATCTTTGCGCTAGGAACATTCCCGCTGGAAGTCCATTTATGAGACTTGCACTCGACGAGCACAGGCGGTTCTTCAGAACCAAGGTCAAAAGAATGAGGCTTCTTTTGTCTGTAAACGCCAACATCTATAGAAAAATTCTTTACAACGTGAATACCTCTTTCCGCTAATACGGCCATGGCCAATTGTTCAAAATCTCTGCCAACACGGGAGTTGCTGGTTGAACCGATTCTTTGAAAATTCTCAGCCATAATATTATTCGGACTCCTTCCTGGGCGCTTCGAATCGTTGCACTTCTTGCTGCTCCTGCCTGACCTGCTTTTCGGACTTGACCTGAACGACGGACGCCTCCGCTACCCGCCTGGCGACTATAATAAATCCCGTATGTGCGACCATACGGTGTTCCGGGCGTATGGAGCGGTCCTTGACATGCCAGAATCGCAGCATGTTTTCCATGACCTCTACGCAGGCAAACCCGGGATCCGCGTGGAGCGCATCTACCAGCTCCTTGACTTGCAGCACCGTGGGGAGATAGCCGACGAGCACCCCGCCAGGCCGGACGACTTCTCGTGCGTGGGGCAGGACCTGCCACGGCTCCGGGAGGTCGACCAGGACGCGATCAACCTCCCGAATCGGCAAACCCTGATAGGCATCAGTTTGGGCTACTATCCAGTTTGGCGTAGCGCCAATAAAACGTCTGACGTTGTTGCGTGCCATCTTGCAATGGTCGGTCCGAATATCAACGGTGAGTAAACGTCCCTCCGGCCCTATGGCCCGAAGCAAAGCGATACTCAGAGCGCCCGGACCTGATCCAACCTCAAGCACCCGGGCACCAGGGAAGACATCTCCCCAGAGCAGGATAGGGCCAATATCTTTAGGATAGATTACCTGGGCCTGGCGAGGCAGATTGGGAATCAAGCGCGCATAGGTTGGTCGCAATATGCGGAATCTTTCGCCTTGACCAACTTGGACCACACTTCCTTCTACAAGCCCAATAAACTGCTCAGCAGGAATATTCCCGCCACGCAGCGCAATAATACTACCGGGATGCAGGATACGAATATATTCGCGCTCTTTCTGGTCAACGAAGAGAACGCTGTCGCCCGGCTGCAGGATCGCCCGATCTGATACGGACGGCGGCGTCATCCTCCCCCCTGCAGCGTTCGCGTGCCCCTTCCGATAAAAAATATAAGTATTTGATTTTGAAGGATAAATTTAACATTCATATGGCGACGGTACCACGCGTGTCACAGACTGACAAGAACCCTTCACCCTTGACAGTCAGGCAAGCTATCGCCTATTCTGGCGAAATAATAGCGGAGGAAAGAACATGGCAGAGAGAGCGAAAACCGCCCAAAAAGACAAAAAATCCGACTCACAACAAATATGTCCAATGTGTGGAGCGACCAGTCGGGTCGTGCAGTTTGCCGGATTCGGGAAAAAAGGGTTCTATTGGGTGTGTGAAAAGAACATAGAACACGCAGTCACAACAAGCTCAGTCCGGAGTCTGTAAATGCCGCGGGCGAAGCAAGCTGAGAAGAAGCGTGCACTAGGGCTCTTTGACGAAGAAGAGCACGGGGAGGATCTCGACGAAGAGGAACTTCCAAAAGACGAAGCTGGACGACGCAAGATAAAAAAGCGCTATGAAGAACTCCTCGGGATTCGGGTCTCCAAGCTGCGTGGACGCGTGTTGAATCGGGAGCGGATCAATAAGACTATTGAGGGGATCTATTTTATCTGCGCGCGCTGCTCTCAGATATGCCATAGCCTGGATGAAGGCATTGTCGAAGATCCTGATAATACTGAAAATCTGTGTGAAGCGTGCGCGACGAGTAGGGCGGACTGAACAATCGTAGAGAGTCTTGCCGTTCTTCCTGCCATTGGCAGGCTGTCTATCCCTTGCACATTCCCGTGCAATATACTAGCAAGAATGCAGCGGCGACAGGTAGCGTATCGGGCGCCGCCAGCGTCGTGTTTCCCGTGTACACGTTCACGAGGACCCCCTCTGAATTCCAGGAAGTCGCATGCGACAGCACCAGACCCATACTTCCTTCCCGTTCCGGCTCCACTCGTCTCGGCGTGGCCTGCTCGTTGGGCTGTCCATGTTTGCTCTCCTCATGCTCCTGCCCGGCCGTGCTCCTGCGGTGTCTACCGTCCCCGTCCAGGTCCATCATGTCGGATTTGATCGGCACGCACAGGCTCCTGTGGTGATTCTTGCCGACGCTGAGAGTTCGCGCTTCCTCCCGATCTGGGTCGGTCCATTTGAAGCCCGGGCCATTGCGCTGGCGCTGGCCGGGACACCCGCTCCCCGTCCTCTGACGCACGACCTGATGAAAAACGTCCTGGAACACATGGGTGTTGAGTTTCAAAAGATCGTGGTGAGCGCGCTTAAAGATAATACGTATTTCGCGCAGATTCATTTACTCTTCACCGACCGGTCGGTCGAGATTGACAGTCGCCCGAGTGATGCTATTGCGCTTGCTCTCAGGTTCGACCGGCCTATTTTCGTTGCGGAGGACGTCTTTGCGGAAAGCAGTCAGCGGTTACCCGCACCACTCCAGACCATCAGCGCGACGGTCATGGGTATTGAGGTGCAGAATCTGACCGCTGAACTGGCAGAACATTTTCAGCTGCCGACCGCAGAGGGAGTGCTCGTGACAAATGCTGCTCAGGATCGGGGGACACTGCAACGCGGCGATGTCATTCTGGCCCTGGAGGGCGAACTCATCCGGAATATCTCAGACTTTCAGCAGAAAACTTTGCAGGAGAATCAGTCCGTCCGTCTTCTCGTCCGACGTTCCGGACGGAATATCGATGTCATCCTTATGCTGCGATGAATAACGGTCAAAGAGTGAATCAAAAAGGAGTATGGTCATGAACGCTTTAGAGGATAAAGAGGCTATTCGTGATTTAATGACGCGGTACTGCCTCTCGATTGATGCCGGACGTTATGAGGAGTGGGTTCAATGTTTTACCGAGGATGGCACGTTTAACAGTCCGATTCTCGGCGTATGGCAAGGGCCGGAGAAACTGCTGGCCTTTACCTCGCGCTATAAAGAATGGACTGGAGACGCGCAGCCCCGTCACTGCGTCATGAATATTCTGATTGACCTTGACGGTGATACGGCTACCGCAGAGAGCTATCTGCTCATGACGCACGCGGCGCAAGGAAAAACTGAACTTGTGATTTCCGGGCGTTATGAGGACGAGATTGAGAAAGTTGCCGGACAGTGGCGTTTTAAGGAACGCAAGGTTTGCCCCGATACCTCGCCGGCAGGCTGAAGAGGGTCGGTGCCCAAGCCTCTGTAACGCCTTTTCCATACCCCCTTTCAAAGTCGAAGAAAGCCGGATAAGACCGGCCACGTGGAGGGATGGCCGAGCGGTTGAAGGCGCCGGTCTTGAAAATCGGTAGAGTCCAAAAGGCTCTCGTGGGTTCGAATCCCACTCCCTCCGCGTCCCCTTGATTCCCTTTGTTCCCGCCCGTTTGCCCCAGCGCCCAACGATTGGTCAGGGAAGGGAATGTGATAATGTTAATATCAAGAGAGAGGAGTAGGGATGTCGCGTCGTAAGATAGCCATGCCTGAGGAATTGGAGGAATCAACTCGGAGACTCAAGAGGATGACGACCCCACGGAGCAAGATCGGTAAGATGAAACAGACGGCTGATAAGCTATTGGAACGGAACAAACAACTGATTGATCGATTGAAGAAAGACAAGGATAAGGAAGAATGATGGGCTTCGTGTTTGAAAAAGAAGGAAAGGCATACTGTATGGTGCTTAAAAGAAATGGGGATAACGGGTTCAAAGAGGGATACTTTACAGACAGAGAAAAAGACTCCAAAGAGAACGAATACTTGATAAATGGCAAAAGCTGTAAACGTGCTCATAACCCAGGGTCTCCCGAGTCTGGCCCTTGGAAGCCGCTTGGTCCCGATTGGAGCGGGGTTGTCAGCGCCTACGAAAAGGATGGGTGGGTAAAATCTCCGCTGACAAGTTTTGAGGGTCCCATACGACGGCTGTAGGGAAAGGGGCAAGTGATGAGCAAGCTACGTCAGTTCTTCCGGCCGGCAGAGAGGTATGAGGACGGCCGGTTTAAGACCTATGATGATATGAGTGAGGAAGGGAAAGCAGCTACGAAGTTGCGGCTGAAGTTTATAGGCATCATGCTCTTGATTACCGTGCTCGGTCTTCTCCTTGCATGGGAGGGGTACAAGCACAACAGAGAAATGGAAGCACAGGGGAAAGAAGGCTTCTATTTGTGGTGACAACGAGGCTCTGAGGTAGAGATGAAATTCCCTAGAGGGTGTTAGGCACTTCTGACAACCTATTGATTTTATGTAGGTTTTTTACAGAGCCACACAATGCCGCCCTCTATTTTGCTGTTCCCGAGGGGCCCGAAAACGCGGCAGTTTCGGCAGCATGCCGGGAACAGTAACTGTCCAGCGATTCCAAAGGGTTAGCCCTTGAAAAAAAAGCTGTTCCGCTGTTCCCGACCTCTAATGGGGAACAGAAAGAACAGAAAATATGACCATACGCTGACAATGGACGAGGCGGTACTATGCTGGCGCAAGAGGGTGAGATGTGATGAATGAAAGAATCCCGCCATGCAGAAGACCCGTCTCAGCGAAAGCGATGTCCGCGCCAAGTATATTACGCCAGCCCTGCATCAGGCCGGCTGGGACGAGGCGCAGATTCGGCGCGAGGTCAGCTTCACCAAGGGCCGCATTATCGTGCGCGGCAAGCTGGTCAGCCGGGGTGAGGGCAAGCAGGCCGATTACGTCCTGCACTACAAGCCCAACCTCCCCATTGCGCTGATTGAAGCCAAGGACAACATGCACGCGGTTGGTGATGGCATGCAGCAGGCCCTGGGCTATGCCGAGACGCTGCATATCCCCTTTGTTTTTTCCTCCAACGGCGAGGGTTTTGTGTTCCACGACCGGACCGGCCTGAGCCCTGAGCGGGAAACCACCCTCAGCCTGGACGCCTTTCCCGCGCCGGCCGAGCTGTGGGAGCGCTATCGTGCCTGGAAGGACCTGACACCAGAGGCCGAGTCCGTTGTTTCGCAGGACTATTTCAGCGACGGCGGCGGGAAGACCCCGCGCTACTATCAGGTCAACGCCATCAACGCCGCCATTGAGGCTATTGCCAAGGGCCGCGAGCGCCTCCTGCTGGTCATGGCTACCGGAACGGGCAAGACCTATACCGCCTTTCAGATCATCTGGCGGTTGTGGAAGGCGGGCGGTAAAAAGCGCATTCTGTTTCTGGCCGACCGCAATGTGCTGATTGACCAGACGATGGTCAACGACTTCCGGCCTTTCGGTCCGGCCATGGCCAAGCTGTCGCCCAGGGCCGGGACCATCGAGCGCGCGGACGGTGCCTCCGAGGACCTGAGCGCCGCGATTGACCGCAGGCGGCGGATTGACACCTCGTATGAAATCTATCTCGGCCTGTACCAGGCCCTGACCGGGCCGGAGGACCGTCAGAAAGTCTTTCAACAGTTTTCGCCCGGCTTCTTCGACCTGATTGTGATTGACGAGTGCCACCGCGGCAGCGCGGCCGAGGATTCGGCCTGGCGGGAAATCCTGGACTATTTCTCGTCCGCCACCCACATTGGTCTGACGGCCACGCCCAAGGAAACGGCCTATGTGTCCAACATCGAATACTTTGGCGAGCCGGTCTATACCTACTCGCTCAAACAGGGCATCCACGACGGATTTCTGGCCCCCTACAAAGTCATCAAGGTGCATATCGACCGCGACGTAGAGGGCTACCGACCCGAATCCGGCCAGTTGGACCGGGACGGGCACGAGGTCGAGGACCGCCTCTACAACACCAAGGATTTTGACCGCAATCTGGTATTGGACGAACGGACCAAGCTGGTGGCCCGCAAGATCACCCAATTCCTGAAGGAAAGCGGCGACCGCTTCCAGAAGACGATTGTCTTCTGCGTTGACCGGGAGCACGCGGCCCGGATGCGCCAGGCCCTCATCAACGAGAACGCCGCCCTGGTAGGCGAGAATCACCGCTATGTCATGCGGATCACCGGCGGCGACACCGAGGGGCAGGCTCAACTGGACAACTTCATTGACCCGGAATCCCGATACCCCGTATTGGTCACCACTTCGCGTTTGCTCTCGACCGGGGTGGATATCCAGACCTGCCGGCTCATCGTGCTTGACCGGGAGGTGGGCTCCATGACCGAGTTCAAGCAGATTGTCGGTCGCGGCACCCGTGTGCACGAAGACACACGCAAGTTCTACTTTACGCTGATGGATTTTCGGGGCGCGACCGGTCATTTTGCCGACCCGGACTTTGACGGCGAGCCGGTGCAGATATACGAACCCGGCGAGGACGATCCCATCACGCCGCCCGACGACGAAACAACGCCCCCGCAACCGGGCGAGGATGAGACGATTGTAGATGGTCTGCCACCCGATAGGCAGAAACCCCGCAAGATATATGTGGATAGTGTGAGCGCCGGCATCGTTGCCGAGCGGGTTGAGTATCTGGACCAATACGGCAAGCTGGTCACCGAGTCCTTACGTGACTTTACCCGAAAGGCGCTGAAAAAGCGCTTTGCCAGCCTGGACGATTTTCTCCGGCGCTGGAAAGCGGCCGAACGCAAGCAGGCCATTCTTGAGGAATTGGCTGCCGAGGGGCTGGCGCTCGACACGATTGCCCAGGAACTCGGCAAGGACCTCGACCCTTTTGACCTGATTTGCCATGTAGCTTTTGACGCCAAGCCGCTGACCCGGCGCGAACGGGCTGAAAACGTCAAGAAGCGCGACGTGTTCGCCAAGTACGGAGACCGGGCCCGCACCGTGCTCGACGCATTACTCGCCAAGTATGCCGACGAGGGCGTGCTGAATCTGGACGATACCAACGTGCTGCGCATCCCACCCTTGAGCAACCTGGGCACCCCGCTGCAGCTTCTTAAGGCCTTTGGCGGCAAGGGAAGGTTCGTCCAGGCCGTTCACGATCTGCAAGCCGAGCTGTATAGGGAGAGCGCGTAATTCATGTCCGTTCGCACTCTGGTCAAATCCATTCAGGACATCATGCGCCAGGACACGGGCGTGGACGGTGACGCCCAGCGTATCAGTCAGTTGTGCTGGATGTTCTTTCTCAAGATCATTGACGACCAGGACCAGGAAATGGAGATGGAGAGGGAGGGGGAGGGCTACACGTCCCCTATACCCGAGCAGTTTCAATGGCGGACCTGGGCGGCCGACCCCGAGGGCATGACCGGTGAGGAACTGTTGAACTTTATCAACGCCGACTTGTTCCCGTCGCTGAAGAACCTGGAAATTGACCAGGCAGGAGCCCGTAGCCGCGTTGTGCGCGATGTTTTTGAGGATGCCTACAACTACATGAAGTCCGGCCAGTTGGTGCGTCAGGTGGTCAACAAGATCAACGATATTGACTTTAATGACCTGACCGAGCGTCAGCATTTCGGCGACATCTACGAGCAGATTCTCAACGACCTGCAATCCGCGGGCAATGCCGGCGAGTATTATACGCCCCGCGCCGTAACCGCCTTTATGGTTGATCGTATCGACCCCAAGCCGGACGAGACCGTATTCGACCCGGCCTGCGGGACCGGTGGCTTTTTGACCTGTGCACTGCGTCACATGCGTGAGCGTTATGCCAAACGGCCCGAAGACGAACCGACCATACAGGCTGCCCTGCGTGCCGTTGAAAAGAAGCAGCTCCCCCACATGCTGTGCGTGACCAATATGCTGCTGCACGGCGTTGAAGACCCGAGCTTTGTGCGCCACGACAACACCCTGGCGCGGCCCTACATTAGCTGGGAGCAAAAGCACCGGGTGGACATTGTCCTGACCAACCCGCCTTTTGGCGGCAGGGAGGAAGACGGTATTGAGGCCAACTTTCCGAAAGAGTTTCGGACCAAGGAGACCGCAGACCTGTTCCTGGCTCTTATTATCCGCCTGCTGAAGCCGGGTGGGCGCGCCGCCGTGGTGCTGCCCGACGGCTCGCTGTTTGGCGAGGGCGTCAAAACGCGGCTCAAGGAGCACTTGATGGAGGAGTGCAACCTGCATACCATCGTGCGCCTGCCCAATTCCGTGTTCCGGCCGTATGCCTCTATCGGCACCAATCTGCTGTTCTTTGAGAAGGGCGCACCAACCACTGACATCTGGTTCTACGAGCACCGCGTGCCCGCAGGTCAGAAAGCCTATTCCATGACCAGGCCGATCCGGCTGGACCATTTACAGCCCTGCATCGACTGGTGGGGTGGGGCGGAGCGCACGGACCGCACGGAAACGGAGCGCGCCTGGAAGGTGACCGCCGAAGCCGTCAAGGCGCGCGGCTACAACCTGGACATCAAAAACCCGCATACCCAGGCAGACGACCTCGGCGACCCGCAAGAACTGCTGGCCAAGCTCAGCGCAACCGAGGCCGAGGTCACGGACTTGCGGGACCAGTTAAAGGCGATATTGGCCGAGGCGTTGCTGCGGTAAGGGCCGCTTGCAATCCACCGTTTCAGCCCCTCTCTCGCTCTCCTCTGTGGCCTTCATATCCCCTCCTTGGAGGGGTGGCCCGAAGGGCCGGGGTGGGTTCCTTTTCGCATCACACGTCCCGAGAGGAGAGAAGAGCACAGGCCTGTCCTTTACCACCGTATTGGAACGCCTCCGGCTCATCCAACCTGCGGAACGAGTTTGATGCATACGGCTATTCCCCCTAAATTTGACTGATCCTAGTCATAAGGGGAATCACTCTTGAATAAATCCCGTCAAGCCAGGCAGACCGGCCCGGCACGGACTTCCGGCTGGAAGCTGGGAGAGGCCAAGGCAAAGTTCAGTGAACTCGTTCGCCTTGCCGCGTCCGGGCAGCCGCAACGGGTCACGGTTCACGGGAAGGACGCCGTGGTCATCGTCGCGGCAGACACATTCGAAGCCCTCCAGGCGCGGGAGCAATCGGGCAGCTTACACGAACTCCTGTCCCAATCTCCGCTGAGCCGTATCACGTTCGGTGGAGATAGTGTTCGGAGTCCGGTCCGTGAGTGTGCGTTGTGAATAGCGCTTGCCTCTCTCGTCTTTCTATTTCACAATGGTCTCCATGAACACGGTCACTGTTCGCCTGGATGCAGAGCTTGCCCTTGAGTTGACAAAACTCGCGAAACGTACGGGACGCCCCAAAAGCGAGTTGATTCGCCGTGCGTTACGCCGCCAACTGGCATTGGCTCGTTTTGAAGAACTGCGTCAGGGTGTCGCGCCGTTCGCAGAGGCCAGAGGGTGGCTTACGGATGAAGACGTTTTCCAGAACGTCTCATGAGGGTATTCTTGGACACCAACGTGCTGGTTGCCGCCTACGCGACGCGCGGACTTTGTGAGGATGTCTTTCGAGTCATATTAGCAGAACACGAACTCGTCGTGAGCGAGACCGTGCTCGCCGAATTTGAGCGCGTCCTGGTGCAGAAGCTCCGCTTGCCTCTTCCGCAAGTAAAAACACTGTCATCTTTCTTACGAAGACAGGCCGACATCGTTGACCCTGTCGCTCCCTCCGTGTGGCCGAAACGTGACCCGGACGACCGATGGGTCGTTGCGGCAGCGATAGAGGGAGGCGTTGATTTTCTTGTCACTGGTGATCGTGACCTGCTTGAAGTCGCTGCTGAAGTGCCCGTTTCCATCGTCTCGCCGCGAACGTTCTGGGAGCAACTTCGTTAGTCCGCAGGGTGGCTGAGGAAAATGTCAGGTGAAGCTTCGCTCACTTGGCCTACGAGGCTGTTGGCCGGTTACACTCCTAAAGCATTGCCAAAAAGTAGCCTATACGCTACTGGAGGGTATGCCTGGGAGATGAGCATATGGCAAGGCGCACCATTCCGTACGAAGACCTCCTCTATCAGGACCTCCAAGACCCCGAAGAGGCTGTGGCGTATCTGAACGCTGCCCTGGACGACGAATATGCACAGGGGGCAGAGGTCTTTCTCTTAGCCCTCCGTGATGTTGCCAAGGCTCGTGGTATGAAACAACTCGCTCAGGACACGCAACTCAGCCGGGAGAGCTTGTACCGAACATTGTCCCGTAAGGGGAACCCTCGCTTTTCCACGCTTGAGGCCGTGTTGAAGAGTCTTGGGCTGAAACTGAGTGTGACGGTGAAGCCCCCGGAAACAAAGGCTGCCTGACCTCCGCGTTACCTCTTCAATGAATGCCGAACACCTGCTCACCCACTTCGACCGCATAGCCGACGCGGCGCAGGTGACGCTTCGCTCGCCTAGGCTACGAGGCTGCCGATATGACTAAACCACGCGTGTATGTTGAGACCACGATTCCCAGCTTTTACCACGAAGAGCGCTCTGCTCCCGACATCGTAGCGCGCCGGGAATGGACGCGGCGATGGTGGGACAGTGCGCCCGAGCACTACGAGCTTGTCACCAGCCCGGCCGTTCTGGACGAGCTGGCCCGCGGGATCCCGGAACGCAGTGAGAGACGCCTGTCGCTGGTGCGCAATCTCCCGCTCCTGCCCGTCGAATTGGCTATCACCGAGATCGTCCAAGGGTATATCAGGCACAAGCTGATGCCGGCGGATCCTGGTGGTGACGCCTTGCACTTGGCGCTCGCCTCCTACCACAAATGCGACTTTCTGGTAACGTGGAATTGTCGACATCTGGCAAACGCGAACAAGTTTGGCCATATCCGCCGTGTGAATACGATGCTCGGCCTTTTTATTCCGGCGCTCGTGACCCCGTTGGAACTCTTTGGAGGGAGCGATGAAACAGAATCAGAGTGACCCGGTGATTGATGAGATTCGAGAAGTGCGGCACCGCATCTCGGCGTGCTTTGGCCATGACCCCACACGGTTGGTAGCCTTCTACATGGAAATGCAGAAGCAGTACCAGGACCGGCTGATTGAGACCGCAAAGAGTTCTCAGGATAAGGATAACCAGCAATCTGACACGGCGCTTTAACGCGCGAACAGCTCGCCGCATCGTTACCCCTTCAATGAACGCCGAACACCTGCTCACCCACTTCGACCGCCTCGCCGACGCACCGGACGCTATTCCGCGCTTGCGCCGGTTTATTCTTGATCTGGCGGTACGCGGCAAGCTGGTGGAGCAGGACCCGGAGGATGAGCCGGCGGGGGAGCTGTTGAAGCGGATTACGCCTGAGAAGCAACGACTTGTGGCTGAGGGGAAATTCAAATCGCTAGATACTACCGAATTCGATAATGGAGCAGAGAATGTTTCATTCTCAATCCCTGCTAATTGGGTGTGGTGTCGCCTGGATGATATAGCAGCAATTGCCAGAGGCGGGTCGCCACGACCCATCAAAGCTTATCTCACGGATGACAGGGACGGCATCAACTGGATAAAGATCGGCGATTCAGAGAGAGGCAGTATCTACATAAACGAGACGAAAGAAAAAATTCGGCCTGACGGCCTAAAGAAATCAAGAATGGTCTTCCCCAATGATCTGATTCTATCGAACTCTATGAGTTTTGGTTATCCATATATCTTGAATATTCAAGGATGCATACACGACGGATGGTTAGTCATACGAACTCCAGATGGTTTGTTGGATAAACTGTTTCTCTACAATTTGCTCCTTTCAAGCCATTCTAGGAACACGTTTTCAAATGCTGCGGCAGGGGCAGTAGTACAAAATCTAAATGCGGATAAGGTGCGGAGGCTTTCCATCCCCCTCCCACCCCTTGCCGAACAACACCGCATCGTCGCCAAAGTTGATGAACTGATGGCCCTGTGTGACCGGCTGGAAACAGCGCGGGAGGAGCGGGAAGCGACACGCAACCGACTGGCAACGGCAAGCCTCGCCCGCCTCAACGCACCCGACCCCGACCCGGCGGTCTTTCAGAACCACACGGCCTTTGCCCTCAACAACCTCACTCCGCTTACTACCCGTCCAGACCAGATCAAGGCGCTACGTCAGACCATCCTTAACTTGGCGGCACGGGGGAAGCTGGTGGAGCAGGACCCGGAGGATGAACCGGCGGGGGAACTGTTGAGAAAAGTAGCTGAGACCCGGAAGGCTCTAGTCGCTGAACGTAAAATGAAGCGTTCAAAGGACCTGCCGCCAGTAGAGGATCAAGAGATTAAGTTTGGTATACCAGCAGGATGGGCCGTTACTCGTATGGGCGTCGCGTATGACGTTCGTGACGGAACTCATGACTCACCGAGGTACGTTGATGAGGGGTATCCACTTATCACTAGCAAAAACCTATCTTCCGGGTACTTATCCTTTGACGAGACGAAATTGATTAGCGAAGAGGACTACATTAAAATCTCGCAGCGATCTGCAGTCGTAAAAGGCGATATACTTTTGGCGATGATTGGGAGCATCGGAAATCCAGTGATCGTCGATACTGATCAACCATTCGCAATCAAAAATGTCGCCCTGCTAAAATATTTTGATCCAGACTATTCTAATCCCAGATTTTTACGGTTTTTCCTTCTAAATGCTGCTAACGAGATGAAGGCTCTTGCTGCCGGTGGTTTGCAACCATTCGTCTCACTTAGTTTCCTGCGAAACTATCCTCTTGCTCTTCCGCCGCTTGCCGAACAACACCGCATTGTTGCCAAGGTTGATGAACTGATGGCGGTGTGTGACCGGTTGGAGGCGAGCCTTGCTGGGGGTGAGGAGACGCGGGGGCGGTTGGTGGAAGCGGTGTTACATGAGGCGTTGGCGCCAGAGTTGCACTGACGATATTCTTAACTTAGTTACATGCGAATTATCCGTCTACGAACGATAGCGGATTGTAGAAGGTGATGGATGGAACTAGAGAAGATAAAAAGCGTGGATGAGTACCTACGCTCTTTACAATCTTTGCGCAATGCACATGCCTACAGGTATAGGGGACAATCTAACAGTGCATGGCCGGTATGCTCCTCATGGGCTCGCGCATTTAAAGGCCAAACACATTGGGACTGCCTTTCCTACCATTCAGACCTGATACGCGATTTTCCTTCCTTTGATTCTCTACCTGGATACGTAAGAGACCTTTCCAGAGAGAATCCGAGTCTTCTTACAGATTGGGATAAAGTAGCAATTATACAGCATTATGGAGGTGAGACTGGAAAAAAGACTATACTGACCGACTTTACTATAAGGCCGCTTATTGCCCTATGGTTCGCTTGTCAAGAAAAGGAGCACCGGAAAGAAGACGGAAAAGTCTTTGCTGTTTCAATTGATATTTTAGACGAGGTAGGGCTCCCGCATATCGATGATTATATTCGGGGCAACCATTCAGATTTGTACACTCTCGATAGATCGTACCTATTTCCTACAAGTTTTCAGTACAATCCCAGAGGCAATACCAGAAGTCCTCACAAAAGCTATGTTTCTCGGATCGATAAGCAAGCATCATCCTTTGTCCTAGGGATTGAGAGGGTTGAGGAGGCTAAATGCAAATCAGTCATAATTGAGGCCAGCAGCAAGAAGCGAATACTCAATGAGTTGCGCTACTTTTTCTCCATATCAGAGAAAGCGCTCATGGATGATTGGTATGCTCTTGGCGAGGCTGTAGCGAACGGCAAGGAGGTGTCTACCGACGGTTTTACCGATGCTGAGTACTATAACTTAGCGAAGGATATTAGTTTGTTACATAGACAACCGAGGGCTGGGCGTCCTTATTTTGAGGAAGCCCTCCAATACTGGCATTCTCAGAGAGATCGTAGAGAGGCAATGGTTAAAGCCAGTTACTCTGATGACGCCGACCGAGAAAGAGTGCGTTGTTACATGAATCAAGCAGGAGCGCACTATTACATGAATACGGCTTGGACGATCTACTGTCTTGAGGATGCAGATGAGGGGGAGACACGGCGTGCTTGTGGTTATGCCCACAAGGGTTTTGATATGGCTAGCTATGATCCACAGCGTCCCGGATTCGCTGTAGTCTATGCCCTTTGTCTACTGAGATTGAATAAGGAAAAAGCCGCATACGATTTATGCAGGAGAGAACTCGATTTCTACGAGCACTCTGCCCCCGCCTTCTGTACGGGCAAGAATTCTCCTTCTATTGATAAATTGAGAAGGATAGTGAACATTTATGAGGCTCACCATTAGCAATCTCTCATTGATTAACTAGACGCTCACACCTCTGGCAACCCAACCCCACGAACTCCACAAAATTTCCCTAGAAGCAGCCTGACTTCATCTGGACGATTTTCACTTGTCCGATTGCGAGCGGATGGGATGCAAGCCAGGGACTCCTTCACCCTCACCCTCTATAGGGGAGAGAGAATAGGACAGGGACAGGGCTGGGAATGTCGGATTACGCCGCCGGTTCATCCGACCTACGGGACGCTCTTGAAGCCGTTGACAACATGTCCCATATCCGGGACACTATTCTTCCGTGAGGCCCGCCTTCTTTCATCCCAAAGCGAGAGACATCTTGCGGACTTTTCCAGAAACAGTACGAAAAGAGTTGGGCAAGGCTATTATAGATTTGCAGAAAGGGGCTTCTGTAGGCCCGCCCCTCTCTCGGCCTATGCCGTCCGTGGCTCTAGGGACAAATGAACTCAGAATCCGTGATCGTACGGGAATTTATCGAACCTTTTACTATACAAAGGCAGCGCGTGGGGTCTTGATCTTTCACGCGTTTATTAAAAAGACGCAGAAAACGCCGTTACGAGAGATTGAGACCGGAAGGAAACGGCTTAAGGAGATGCTCCATGAACTCAGCTAAACCTGTCGTTGCAGAAGACGCGACTGCGCTGGCGGAAATTTTAGGACTGACTCCCATTGATGGAGCGGAAATCCAGTTGCGGAGCGACTTGAATGACAAAATTATTGAGGTTGTGGAGAAAAGCGGACTCACCCACGCTCAGGTTGCCAAACTGGCTCGGACTTCCCGGTCCCGTATGACGGCAATTCTCAACCGTAATACCCAAGATGTCTCTACTGACCTGATGCTCCGCATCATGGCCGGCTTAGGCTATCGGGCCAAACTGACCTTCTCACGGGTGGCGTAGCCGACTTCTTCAGCCCCGTAGCCTCCGTCTCATCCGACCTCTGGAACTCAGCGGGTTCGTTGCCTGATATGGACTAGGCGGAAGATGGCACATCTAAGAAGTTGACAAGCTAATTTGAGACGCATATGGTTTTGCTGTGACTGACAGAGTTGCCTGAGCGACTCGCTGAAGTCAGTCGCCTTCAACGCTAACTTTTGGTGGTTAGCGTTTTTCTTTTTACGGATTTTCCCGGTCGGTTTTTTCTTGTCTTTTTGTCATCCAGGTCGGTCAGGAGCCTGTCGATTTCGTCGTCTGTCCGTCCGTGGAGCCGGACGAGACGCGGACGGCGCAACACGGACGAATACTCGTTGAGCAGGTCGTCCGACATGAGGTAAAGGAGGTCGCCATCAAGCATGGCGTCCAGTATCCGTGCTGGGGGACTGCTCGAATCCGCGCCGATCAGCCCCGAAACGATGACATTGGTGTCGATAATACAAGCCTTCGGCGTCATCGGCTCTCTTCCGCACCTCTCGAACTTGGCCGCTGACGCCGCTCAGCGCGACTGCTCGTCACGAAAACGTCTTGTTTCCTCGACTGCCAGGGCCATCGCGTCGGGAGCGTTCAATCCAAACTGCGCTCGCGCCTTGGCGACAATCTCCTTGGCGGTATCGTAGGGTCGGATCCCTCTCAGTTCCAGGCTTTCCTCGATGATTGAAGCCATGGAACGATTCTGCCGGGCCGCCGCTTCCTTCAGTGCCCGGTGTGTCCGGTCGGCTAAACTGATGGTCAGGCGGGGCATGAGGATACACTCCTGTTCATAAGCGCCGATTCAATGCTGCAAGCACCATAACACCATACCGACAATCTACATGTCCCACTCTTCAAAGGGAACTCTCCCCCTCGCGAGTCTCGGGGATGTCGGATTACGCCCCCGGCTCATCCAACCTATAGGGCTATGGGCGACCCGACTCCCCTCTCGGGACGTGTAATACATATTAGGCTGTGACCGATGGAGTAGGTCCCTCTGAAAGCGGAGTCAACAGGGGCTGGGGGAGAGCGACGGGGTTCATTGCATCGTATTCAACGTCGTTTCTCGGTAAACTCTTGTCGGATTTCTGTCACGGTATCCCTGATCTCCGCAGGTAGGGGTTCAAGTTCTTCGCCCAATTCTTCCCGTACAGCGTGCCAGAGCGGCTCCATTGGCTCGGCCAGTCCGGCTTCCTCCATTATCTGCTTGACGCGCGGGCCGTGGCCGGCGGCGACGGCCCGGATCAACGACTCTGTTAAACTAGGCCATTCCTGTTCCTGGAAGTCGCCGCCGATGCGTAGCGCGTGTTCGATCTGGTCCAGCGCTTCTGTCCATTGGCCACGATGAGCCAAGACATCGGAGAGCGTTTGAAAAGTGCTCGGATTCTTCGGCCCCAGTTCTATCGCGCGGCGGGCGCATTCCTCGGCCTCCAGCAGACGCGCGGCGTCATTCTGGTCAAGAATCGCTGTTGCCAGAATACGCCATGCTTCATCATACGTCGGTGCGATATCCGTCGCCCTTCTACAACCAGCTTCCGCTTCATCGTGCCTTCCAAGTACGTTCGATAACCGACCGCCAGCTATCAGCCATTTTGCGACTGGACGACGTAGTTCCATCGGGTCGTTTGAGCGTACATAATCCGAGGAACGTTGAAAAATGGCGGCTACGTCTTCGTACCGTTTCAGGCCACCAATGCTAATGGCTTTTCTGCCTAGCGCTCTAATGGCTACATCACGCAGTTCCTTTGGGTCCTCCGTGCGGACATACTCGGTGGTCCGCTCCCAAGCAGCGGTGGCTTTTTCGTTGCGTCCCAGCTTGGCAAGAAGGTCACCCTTGGCGTTGAACGCCTCGGCGGCCAATTGGCGTAAGTCCACAGAGTCATCTGGATGGACGTATTCCGTGACACGCTGCCAAGCAGCGATAGCCTCTTCATGACGACCCAATTTGGTGAGAGCCATGCTGTTGGTCCCGTGAGCCCAGGCGGCCATGTTGCGCAATTCTACCGAGTCATCCGGACGGATATATTCCGATGCCTGCTCCCATGTGGCGATGGCGTCTTCGTGCCGCTCCAGTTGGAAAAAAGCAAGGCCCTTGCTTGCCAATGCCGCGACGACTACGCCGCGTAATTCTGGCGAACCAGACGGACTCGTCTGCTCCAAGACACGATCGGAGGCGGCTATGGCGTCTTTGAAACGGCCCTCTTCAATCAGCGTGACGCTGCGTTCCACCCACTCGACAAGACGCTCTAGGCTTGCTTTATCTTGGCCTGCAAACGCCTCCTGAATTTTCTCAACGACCGGCGCGTTCGGACTGATAAAGTTCTTAGCAAGATCGAGCGCCTCGCGTTGCCAGTCCTCCCGCCCTTTGAAGTCCGTATCTCCAGCTACGTAGCCAGCCAGGATGGTGAGCCAATCGGACGCTTCTCCGCCGTGTGAGCCGTTCACTCGTAACGCCGACAGTACCGCCGGATACATCATCCGCATTCCGGATGGACCGAAAAGATCGTGAAGGAAGGCGACGAGTCGCTCTAAGCGGTGCCGGCCTGCACGCGAGAAGCGTAGCAGATAGTAGATGTTGTAAAATCGATCGCTGACTTCATATCGTATCCGCTTTGCTCCTCGTAGCCGGATCTCTTTTGCATAGCCCTTTTCCATAAGTTGCTTGAGTTGGGCGCTAGCGTGCGAGGAGTTTAGATTCGCGGCGTCGGCAACCTCCCTCGCCAGCATCGGCTTCCATCCCTCCGCGAGACAGTGAAATACTTTGCGGGACTGACCCGGTAATTCCTCGATCCGGGCTTTGAAATAAGGCGTCTGTTCGTCGATGAGCCGTTCCAGATCCTCAAAGGCAGAGCCGAGCGGCGATTCGATCAGGAGCCGACAGGCAAGAACCAGCAACCGCGGGTTCCCGCCCGTCAGCCGACGCAGGGTCTCCAGCCGGCCACGTTCATGACGCAGGGTTTCCGCAATTCCTGGCTTGCCGTCGCAAGCCGCGAGTGTTTCAAGTATGCGGAGAGTCTCTTCCTGCCCCAGACCTTCGAGCAGGAAGAGCCGGAAGAACTCGTAAAACGGCTCGCCGTGTCCTCGGATGGCTTCGAAGACGGCGTTAGCAGAACCGACCAACAGGATATTCGGACATTCAATCAGACTGGCCCGCAACGCGTGAACTTCGCGCTCGTCGCGCAACTGCTCGAAGACGGCGTCGAGGTTCTCGACGAACAGGATCAACCGTTTGCCGCTTGCCCGGCAAAAGTCCATAAGCGCTGCGAGCGCGTACGCGGCGAGCCGTTCCGTGTCTCTTTCGTCCTGGGCTAGAGCGTTGGCTCTGTCCTCCCACTGCGAGTCCTCGGTGGCGCGGGTCAGATGGCGCAGAGCGACAAGCCAGAAGTCCGCCAAGTTACCGACATCGTAGCTTTCCTCGTAGAACGGGACGGGTTGCCAGTTCGCGGCAAGGTCGGGCGACTCTCCAACTGCGTGCAGAAACCGTAGCCCAAGGGTAGTTTTTCCCATTCCGCGCGGGCCGATGAGCAGCATATGCTGACACGGTCGTCCGCGCTGCTGCTCGCGAATCAGGCGGAGCATCTCTGCGAGAGTTTTTTTACGAGCGACGAACGACGCCTTCAACTCGTCAGGAGTAAGCTGGGCCGGGTTGTACAGACGCTGGCGGATCATGACGCGACACTCCCGTGGTATTTCCGCCACCATTCCCGCAAGAGATTCGAGCGGAATTTCAGGTGACTGTCTTCCTGTTTTACGTAACCGTCGGCCTCCAGGTCGCGGAGCACGGACTGGAACGTTTGCTCGTTGCGCTGTCGCAACTCTTCGAGTTCCGCGAGAGCCACACCGTCCTCTCGCCGGCAGACGCGGCTCAGGATATCACGTGCCGCTTCGTGTTCGTTCTCGTCAAATGCAATTTCGAGGCGCGCTGCATAATGGTCCAGATGGGCGGTGCCACTGGCTCCCGCCAGACGTTCCGCGAAACACCGCTCAATCACTTCCAACGAAACGTGAGAAGCTTCGCCTCTGCAAGCATCGCGAAGCGCCGAGAAGAAAAGCTGAACATGGTACGGAACGGGCTCCCGCAGCAGGTCCAGGATATGCGTGATAGCTTTTTCGTCGAGAGGAAAACTAGAATCACCGCCCAGCCCTTTCAGAAATTCGACAGCGGTCGGCCTGTTCCACGAGTCCAGGCGGAACGGAGAGAGATCGTTAATCAGCCCTGAAAGGCCCGCGCGGCGCAGGACTCCTTCAAGTCCGATCGATCCGCCGACAAGTGTACGGACCCTGGTGCGCAATTCTGGCGCTTGGCGCCAAGACCGAAGCCTGGACAGTAGTAATTCAGCATCATGTTTCCGCTCCTCATTCCGCAGCATCCGCGAAAGGAGGAGCGGTAGTTCATCAATGATGATCAGAAGATTCCCGCCGGTGTCCGGCAGGCTCGTCAGGCGCGCCGTGAGTTGGTCCGCAGCGTGGTCCCACTCACGGCCAATCGCCCGTCTGAGTTCGACACGCACTATGCCAGTATCAACACTGGCGGACAGGCGTCCAAAGACACCCTTGATGGCGTTCGAGAATGGAATCGCCTCGAAACGGCTTCGATATTGAGGATTGGCTGCCAGAGCAGCGATAATCGCCGCCATGCAGTCCGCCGGGTCGTCCCCACTTTCAACATCCACATAGATGACATCCCAGTTCTCGCGCGGCGCGCGGCGGAGCTCCAGCATTAAGCTGGTCTTGCCCACCCGCCTGGGGGCGAGCATTAGAATGTGCTCTCCTTGTTCCAGCTTTTCCCAGAGGCGGGCTATCTCGTAATCTCGTCCATAGAGGTCGTCGCCGACGACTGCCTGGCCAGTGACGTTGCGCATATATGAATCTCCTGTGGAGATTTTAGTGTGGCACCACGATAAATGACAAAGATATTTTTGGCAATAGATTTTTTGGCAAAAATTCTGATGTTATCTTTTGGTAAGGAGAAAATACTGCTAGGACAAAGACTTAAAATCGCTCGTGAAGCGTAAGCCACCAAACGGCAGGAATGCGTTTGATCGTTCCGTTCAAGGGGAGGCGAGGCTACGAGGAGAGCCGATCAGATTTCTTTGGGGGGCAAAAACGTATCCACGAAACCACGAGGGGAAGTCACAGAGACGTCGCTCAGCGCGATTGCTCTTCACGAAAACGTCTTGTTTCCTCGACTGCCAGAGCCATCGCGTCGGGAGCGTTCAATCCAGACTGCGCTCGCGCCTTGACGACAAGACTAAGGCAAACTGTCCTCCCGCCTCCAGTTTAACAGAAGTAGTCTTATCGGACGTAATCTGCCTCAACGTAGTGCGAGACCTACTGTCCGGCACTACAGTACGCCGAGGGGCGGCATGAGGTGAAGCTCGTCGGTATGAATACCGGCGGGCTGGGCAAGGACGCTCAGCATGGCATCTGCCACATCGTCCGGAGACAGCATTTTTGTCCGGTCCAGGTCTCCGCCGCTTTTGTCCCACAGGGGAGTATCGACAGCGCCGGGAATAACCGCGGTGACTTTTATCCCCTCTGAACGGACTTCAGCCGCCAGGACTTTCGTCAGACCGAGGGCGCCGAATTTGGAGGCGGTATAGGCGGTTGAGCCGGGTAAGATCATGTGGCTGGCAATGGACAATACGTTGAGGATATGGCCGCTTTTTCGGGGCAGCATGTGTTTGAGGGCACTTTTACAGCAGAGATATGTCCCACGCAGATTGACGTTCATGAGCATGTCCCAGTCCTCGGTACGGGACTCCATGATGGGACCAAAGGCTGCGCCACCGGCGCTCGTCACCAGAATATCAAGCTGTCCGAACTCTTGGACGGCTTGATCCATCAGACTTGCGATTGCTCGCTCGTCGGTGACATCGGTGGGAACCGCGACGGCTCGGGCGCCGGCCTGCGCACATTCTTGGGCAACTCCATCCAGCGTGGCCTGGGTCCGGGCAGCGAGCACGACCCGCACGCCGGCCCGAGCGAGGGCGAGGGCGGTGGCACGGCCTAGGCCGGAACTCGCGCCGGTAACAACGGCAACCTGTCCGTGAAGCTTGGGGGATGACATGCTGGATTCCTTACGCGGGGCTCTTACGCGTTCTCTCCGTGATATTCAAAGAAATTCTTCGGGGTTTCCCATAAACCAATACGCACCAGGTGTGCGTCCAGACGCGGTTTCAGCAAGTCCCAAATAACGTGGACAATGTTTTCTCCCGTGGGGTTCAGATTGCGAAATTCCTCTGTGTCTCGATTGAGATGTTTATGGTCAAAACGCTCGATCACTTCTTCTTGCACAACCTGCATAAGCTCGACCAGGTCAAAAACCATACCGGTCTGCGGATCGATAGAGCCGGTGACGGTCACTTCCAGTTCGTAATTATGGCCATGGCCATGCAGATTATTACACTTGCCGAAAATCTCTCTGTTCTGCTCGTCGGATAAGTGCGGACTATGGAGACGGTGGGCTGCGCTAAAGCTGAACGATTTTGTGAGTGCGGCCATAGTCTTTCCCTCTCCGCCCGACACATCGGACCAGAGTGTTGGTTCTTCATACAGGCGAACGCGCAAGAGCTGTGCTGCCATCTGCTCCGCACGTAACCGGTCTTCAAGATAATCTCGCATATAGGCTGCGAGGTTCTCCGTCGTAGGAATGCGACGGCTAAAGGCCGGATGGTCGAGATTGATGAATTTATGGTCAAACTGGCTGGTGACCTCTTTGAGCAAGCGGTCAAGTTCCTTGATATTAATCACCATCCCGGTTTGCGGGTCGCTCTCTCCGTGAACGGTCACACGCAAGACGTAATTATGCCCGTGGCCGTACGGACTGACGCATTTACCAAAGGTCCGCCAATTTTTTTCCTCTGAAAAATCGGGATTCCAATAGCGGTGAGACGCCTCAAATTCAACAAAGCGGGTGAGATGATACATTGCATCACCAGTAGGGTTACCCCCTGAGGATGCAGTAATGGGTGCAGGGGGTCAAGTAGGACAACCGCGGCGTTTGACGCGGCAAAATCCGGCGGAGCGGGTAGTGCGCTCAGAGCGCTCCGGCATGAGGCTAGGCTCGACAAGTCAGGAGAGCGATCTCGCGTGGAGTGAAAAGACGGATGCGCTGGCCCGTGACACCCAAGCCTCGATTTACATACAGAAAACAATTCTTGAGGCTATACTGGCCACGCGGAAAGCGGGTAATAAAGCGGGCCAAATTGAACTGCTGCGGCTGAAAGGGCAGGGCAAATTGACCGCCATGGGTATGGCCCGACAGGGTGAGATCAATACCAAGACTGGATGCCGCCGGAAAAATGTCGGGACGGTGCGACAATAAAATAGTGGGCTCACGGCTCGGAATGCCTGCTCTGAGGTGGGTGAGGGTAGTATCCGCGTCGAGCCCGCGGGCCCAATCCTTCCCGCGGTCGTCCAGACCGATGAGGTGGAGCGTTGTGTCGGCAATGGCAAGATGGCTGACCTGGTCCTGCAGAAGCGTAATATGGGTGTAGTCTGCCAGGCCAGCCGCAACCGCCTGCGCTCCCGCATATCGATCATGGTTGCCAAGACAGGCAAAGACGCCGTGCCGGGCGTGGAGCGCGTTCAGATACGGGAAGAAGTCCGGGATATACGCAGGGTTGGAATCGAGTATATCGCCGGTCAGGAGAATGAGGTCTGGCCGGAGTTCATTGACCCGCTGTACATAGGTTTTGAGTTCCTGTGCGGTGAGATTCGTCCCGATATGGAGATCACTGATATGGGCGATTGTGAGGTGAGGGCTTGTGGCCGGCCAATGGGCAAGGGGGAGTTCGATCTCGGATACGTGGAGTTGGCGCTGCCCTCCAAGGTAGCCATAGATGAAAAGACCGGTAATGAGCATGAGACTCACACCCGCAAAGAGTTGAAAGCCCAGTGTCAGCACGGGCTGAACCGACAGGTGGAGTTCTGTAAAGGGGAGGAAGAAGCCGCATATGGCGACGAGGAAAGAGAGGAGTGCCCATGCCACGCCACATAATACGAGAAAAACGAAGCAAAAGGCGGCGATAAAAGCCGAGGCAAAATAAATCCGGAGAGGCAAACCGAGGACTGTGGGCAGGGTGGGCAGGCGCCGAGAGAAGCGAAGGAGAAAGAGATTCAGACAAAAAAGGATCGGTGTGAGAGTCAGGGCGGTGGCTGCGGAAGGTGCAGAGTGAAGCGGAAAAAAGACGCTCAAAAACCAAACCGGTACAATCCATTGAGACAAGCTGATCGTGATTAAAAGGAGTATGAAGAAGTTCGCAAAGAAAACGCTCGAAATCCAATGGAAAGCTCTCGACGCGAGTTGGTATGGTGGGGTTTTCGTCTGAGCAGTTGGCACAGTCATACTCCGTCGGATTTGGGAGACTGAAATGCAATACCCGAAGCTAGAGGGGAGTGGAGCTAAAGTAAAGACGGGCTGGCCCGGCGGAGTTGGTCGTCTGATTAGGCAATAGGGTCGGCCAAGGCCTGCAAGATGCGCATCAGACGTTGGATCTCCTCAGGTTTGATATCTTCAGGCAACTCAACGACTGCCCGACGCCCCGTGCCGAGTGGGATCTCCTGTCTACACAGGGAAACGTCGGCCATCGCCTGAAAAGGGGGAGGGGGTGGCTGAGAGGGGAGGGGAGGGGAAAGAGTCAATGCCTCTTCCTGGGGCGTACGAGTGGATTGAGGCGGGAGAGGTGAGGGAGCTGTTTGAGGACGAAGAAGACCCAGGCCGGCGAAACGTGATGAATCCAAGAATGCACGAGAAACGACTTCCGCGTTCTTTTTGGTAAATCTATGTTTTATTATAAGCTGGTTTGTCAGATTGATATCCGAAGGCAGGCCAGTCTGCTCATACTGGGACAGCAGTCGTTGAAAGACCGTCGGTCGGCCGAGAGCTTCACGTAAGGCCCGACAACGTTCTGTCTCGCCCGTGGCATGCTCTATTCTGATGAAAAGATCGCTGACCCGGAGATCTTTACCAATGGCTTCGAGGAGGCCGTACTGGCGTAAGCTGCTGAGTTTTCTGTTAAAAGGTCCAGATTGAGGGGCAAGCGCAATGTGTTCCGCAATGGATTCCCGACTTGTTGCGACCTGATTTTCAATACGAAATACCTTCCGCGTATCCTCAAGGCACTCTTGGAGGCTATATGAAGGAGCATTCGGACTTTTCGCCCGAGTGGTTTTCGCCCCAAGTGGCAGACTCTCCATCCTTTACCTCCTACGAAATAGTTATCCACAGGAAACGGAAGATGTGGATACAGTAATATATTATCCGCTAAGTAATATTCAACTATAAATAGTAAGTAAATATTACTAAATAGGGTGCGACAATTCAATGTCCAATCCCCGAATAATGAGGGTAAACGGTCAAAGAGATTCCGTGCCTGAGCGATATACCTGGTATTGCCGGATTCGACTGGGCGGGCAGGCTAGCATTGAACAAAAGAGCACATAATAAATCAGTAATTATTTCTTCTAATAAGATATTCAAGCTCATCATATTTGAATATAATAGCTAAAAATTATTAAAGTAAATAAATTACTCTTCTTCAATGATATAAATTTTATAAATATCTAATTATTACTAATTAAATCAGGCGACGAGTTGAAAACGTCAAAGCTATGCAGCGGACAATTGTTTCTTGACCCTCTGGACGAGAGTTTCTATGCTTCAGGCGGGGGTAATATGTCGAACCAAAGTCTCAGCAAGGGCGTGAAAAAGAAGCGGCCGCCCAAGCCGGCGGAACGTTCTGGTGGAAAGATTTCCATTATTCTCGTGGATGATCACCCGATTTTTCTGTCCGGCCTTCAGCAGTTGTTTCGAAAACAGCCTGACTTTGAACTCCTTGGCGTAGCCGAGAGTGTCGCAGATCTTGAGAATCTCCTCGAAAAGGCAAAGCCTCAGGTCATTCTTATGGATTTCGAGCTGCCCGAGGGAGATGGGATTAGTGCGACCGCTTTTGTTCGCAAGCAGTCACCGGAAACGAAGGTTGTGATGCTCACCGGCTATGACAATCCGCCGCTTATCTTTCGTGCCCTGAAGGTTGGGGCAGTCGGATACCTGCTCAAGAATACCCGCTCTAAGGAGATTCTTGAAACACTCCGAAAAGTCGCGGACGGAGAAGTGTTTTTGAATCCTGACCTGGCCCGTAAGTTCTTGCACGAGTTTCAGCGCGATCAAGAGGTCGAAGAGCTGAGACGCTTGGTCCAAACACTCACGAATCGAGAGGAAGAAGTGTTACGCCTGGTAGCAACCGGCGCCTCGAATAAAGAAATCAGTCAGCAACTCTTTATCAGTGAACTCACGGTCAAGATGCATCTTGCGAGTATTTTCCGAAAGTTGCAGGTGAATGACCGGACGAAAGCGGCGGTGCTGGCGCTGAAAGCCGGTTTGGGGGACGAATGACGCAGCTGGCCCCGGTGATGCTGTACACGCTCTGTCTGGTGTTGTGTATACCAAGAGGGGCAGGGGCCGAAACGGCGGAGACGCGTGTGCAGGAGCTCCTGGCCGAGTGTCAATCTGCATATCACCGCCTCGTCGATTATCGCGGTATATTACGGCACGAGATATGGGAAAAAGGGGGCGTCCACAGGCAGCATGAAATTGCGGTCACCTTTCGCAAGCCCTCTTCTCTGCTCATGCAGTGGCAATCGGGCTTATACCGCGGAACAACCCTGCTCACCAGGCCAACCCGGGCTCTGGGAACAATTTTCATCAGACTCGGTGGCTGGTTCGATTACGTCCGGGTCAATATTCCGTCCACGGAAATCAGCGACCCTTTTGCCCCAGCCCTCAAAGATGTGAACGCGTGGCTATATGCGCTGAGAGCTCTCTCCCAAAGGCCCAGCGCCGACCGTAGCCTCCAACTCGTCGCTCTTCAGCCGGGAGACCCACAATTGGCCGAAGGGCGGGTGATTCTGTCAGTGCCGGCTTTCCTCATTCCATTTCGTGACAACACGGTGACTACGTATGAGTTCGTGATCGAGCGGGGAACCGGCCTGCCGCTCGAACTCATACTGCGAGGGGCATCCGGAGAAGTCCGCCAACGCTTGTCGTATACTGATCTCCAGATCAATACCGGGATTTTACAACAAGTCTTTGAGCGCGAATCTCCTGCATCCGGGGACCCGAGCCTGTTTCGACCTGGGACCGACCTGGATGTCCGCGGATTTGCCCAAAATTGGCTGCGCCGTGCAGGTGAAATACAAGACTATACCGGGGTATGGGTGACTGAAGCGCGTCGTGGAGGTCAATTGAGCCGACGGACGGCGAGCTTCAAGTTTCGGAAACCGTTCGATGTGTATATCGCGTGGGAACAGGAGAGTGGCCGACTCAAGGAAGCCCTCTTTCGGACGGGGTGGAATAGAGAACGGGTCCGGGTCCGAACCTCGTTGTTCGGTATCCCGATCATTGGTGACCTCGTACCGGACGGCTCATGGATGCGAAGAGAATTGCACTCTTCTCTCACAGAGTTTGGGTTTGGTCAGGTTGTCGAACGGCTACAGAGGCAACTCTTACAAGGATGGCTCCAGAGCGAGTTGGAAGTGCAATTCCGTGGTATTCAGGAACACGATGGCCGGCCCTGCTACGTCTTGGAGTTTGTCTTCCCGAATAGTCAATGGCGCACCCATCCGTATTATCGTATCGTGCTGCACTGGGACATTGTCTATCGTGTGCCGGTCAAACAAGAAGCCTACGATTGGAACAATCAGTTGGATACACGCTACGGGTTTCAGGATCTCCGTTTCAACGTCTCTCTGAATGAATATGACTTTAACTCCGCAAACCTGGAATACGGTTTTCTCTTATTCCGGCGGGTCCCGTGGCTTGATTGGTTTCTGACGGGACGGGAGTGATGGGCGACGAGAGGGGACTCAGCACTCTTCAAGCTGGAACCGCTGGAGGTCTGCTGGGTCTCCTGTTGGCGGTGAGTGGTTTCGCCGCGTTTAACCTTGGCTATCTTGATCTCTATCAGGCGTTCGTGCCCCTGCTGTGTGTAGGAGTATTGTTGCGGGTTGAGGTGGGACAGGACTGGTTCCTGTCACTCTTACTCTTTGCGGTGACGAGTTCCTTGCTGTACACGGTTGGGCTGTTTGCCTTACCCTTACTCCTCGGATCAATACTCCTCAGTCTCCCTTTCGCCTTTGTGGTGAGATGGTGGGGCATGGATGCCGTGCCACAAACCGTACGCGAGGACGCCTACCCAGTCCGACGGATTCTTGAATTGTGCGCGCTGCTGCAAATAGCGCTCTTTTGCCGTTATATTATCTATCGTTCAAGCGGTGGCCGCATTCCTATTCACATTGGAGAATTTGAAGAACTGGCACGATTCATACTGAGTGAAGCCGGCGGCTGGGCTGTTTTTGCCTTGGGCTATGGATTACAGCACCGGGCGCGGTATGGGACATTGTATACGTCTGGGCTCGATTTTGCGGGCAATTTCCCGACGTTAATGATTACGGGGTTGCTGCTGGTTACGCCGTATAGTGCGATCATGATCCTTGGGGTCAATACTTTTGGGGGGGCGGGGCTCTACTTGAGCGCCATTCCAGTTGGGGCCGCCCATGTACTTATGCGAACACTCACGCTCCGCAAAAAAGAAATTGAGCGTCAAAATACGCAGTTGCAGTTGATGAATGTAGACATGGCCAGAAGCGAACGCATGGCGGCAATCGGACATATGTCGTCTACTATCTCGCATCAACTCCTCCAAAAAATCGGCCTCCTGGGTCTCCAGTGCGACCTGTTGCGCGACACGCTAGACGAGACGCAGCCGCCCAGCCACGAGAGGTTGGACGAGGCATCCCAACGGGTCGAACAACTCGACGCGGCCATTACGGACTTGAACACCACCCTGTCTGATCTGCTGGTCTTTTCCCGTGACTTTGCCGTCCATCGTGAGCCTGGGTTATTGAGCAAACTCCTGCAAGAGGCGGGGCGAGAAATTCACGAGGCCGCTCGAACACGCGGGGTGACCCTCCGCTATGAGCTGGAAATGCCGGGTGAAGGACCGCTCGTGCCCTTTGATCGTATCAAGCTCAAGCAGGCCATTTTGAATCTGTTGACGAACGCGCTGGAAGCCTCATCTGACGATGGGCAGATTACAATTGGTGCGCGACAGGTACACGATCAGATGCGGGTCACAATCCGAGATACGGGTACTGGTATTCCGGAAGGCGTGGGCGAACAGCTCTTTGCCCCCTTTGTCTCCACCAAGAAAACCGGCTCCGGCCTGGGCCTCGCCTTTACGCAAAAGATCATCGAACTTCATAATGGGACGATCACGGCACACAATAATCGAGAGGGAGGGGCGACCTTTACCTTTGCCATTCCACTCACTGTGCCGGAACACAAAGGATAGCGAAGCGCATGCAGTTACGGAATGCACTCGCACTGGTGACGGGCGCGGGCCGCCGCCTGGGACGAGAAATTGCTGTGGCTTTGTCTCAAGGAGGGGCCGATGTGGTCCTGCACACCTATACGTCATCAGGAGAGGAGACACAGCAGGCGGTGCAACAATATGGTCGCCGCGCCTGGGTTATACGTGGCGATTTGGCAGACCGCCGCGACATCCAACGAGTAGCCCGTGAAGCCCTGGAAAAAACAGGAAAAATCGACATTCTCATCAATAATGCCGCTGTTTTCTTTCCTACTCCCATCGCCACCCTGACTGCGCAGGAGTGGCGCGCCTTCCGTCAGACGAATATATCGGCGCCCTTTTTCCTCTCCTTGCTCATCGGAAGACAAATGTATCAACACAGGCGCGGAAAAATCGTTTTTCTTGGCGATTGGAGCGGCCAGCGACCAAGTCGAAATTTTCTTCCCTACTGCGTGTCTAAGGCAGGGGTATCTGCACTGACGCAAGCGCTCGCAAAGGCATTTGCTCCACATGTTCAGGTCAACGAGGTCGCTCCTGGACCGGTCTTACTCCCGGCGGACTATGGCCCAGGCCGGCAAGAAGAGCTGCGTACCCGTACACCGCTGCAACGCTTCGGGAGCCCGCACGACATTGCGCGCACGGTCCGCTTTCTTCTGGAATCGGGGGATTTTGTGACCGGTGCCAGTTACGTGGTTGACGGCGGTTGGCTGGCTCAGGGGCCTGATGGCACCGAGACCTCACTATAATCGGTCTGACACGGCGCGCCAGGGGCAAAATGATAGATAAATCGGCGCTGTCGTGAAGAATACGCAAGTAATGTTGAAGAGCAGGTGCCATAGCCGTCGAGGTGGATACACAGGCCGTTGCGCGGGTCTTCGGTTCGTGGGTCGAGCGGTGTGGCGTGGTCTGCAAGTCGCTCATGGAGGAGGCGAAAAAGCTCCGTTAGGGAAAAAGATGCCTGGGGTGCTGTGGTCATCTTTTCTGCCACGGTCTGAAAATACTGAAAAGAGTGCGCAATCTTGGGACATTCGGGATCGTTGAGGTTCATATTGGTCAACAGGTGGACCCCTGGTTCGAGTTGCTGGATACGAATGGTCCGCTCAATCGGGTAGACGACGTACGCCGCCTGGCTGTCAACCAGGAGGAGGTTGAAGGGGTTATAGCGATCGGCAGGTTGGTGCTGAACGGACGTAGTGGCCTGGTGGGCGGACGGCGCCTGAAGGGCGTCCAGGCTCAACAATCCACGCGACCGCCGGCGCGGGTCAGCCGGTTGGGGCGTATGCCGGTTTAACATGCCAGCGACAAGACCATGCGCGTTGACACCCAGCCAGGTTCCTCCGGCAACAAGATCCTTCCCGCCGAAAATCCAGGGTGTGTGCTGGAGCACGACGGGTGCGGTAGAGGGGCGATTCAAGTATTCATCCCGGTTTGCCGCTACCACGACAGGATAATCCGGAAAAATTTGAAAGTATAAGGCGAGCGTACACATGCCGCGCGGCAGTATAAGATGGGGAGCGAGGCGTCGCAAGAGGGAAGGGGCTTCGCGTTGTGTTTCAGCTACCCCTATGATAGGGTCTGCCGGCATCATGTATGCACTGAGGAGGAAGAATGTTCGAATCTGTTGATGACGTTGTTTCAAGGCTCTCAGACCAGAAATATATTTGTAATCGACAAATCGCGACCGTTGTCTATTTGGCCAGCCAACTGCGCAAACCGATCCTCGTCGAAGGGCCCGCTGGTGTCGGGAAGACGGAACTGGCAAAGGTAGTGGCCGGGGCGATGGACTGTGAATTGTTACGCCTGCAGTGCTACGAAGGCCTGGATGAGGCGAAAGCCCTCTACGAGTGGGAATATGCCAAACAACTGCTCTATACGCAGATCCTCAAGGACAAAATCAGTGAAGTGTTGAAAGGCACGAGTACGTTGAAGGAAGCGGTCGAGCGCATCGGCAAGCAGGATAGTGTCTTCTTCTCGGAACGCTTTATTCTGCCCCGACCCTTGTTGCAGGCCATATCGGCCGACCATCCCCTGGTCTTACTCATCGACGAGATCGATAAATCGGACAGTGAGTTCGAAGCCTTTTTGCTTGAGGTCTTGAGCGACTTTCAGGTGAGTGTGCCAGAGCTGGGAACGATTCAAGCCCAACAGCTCCCGGTTGTGGTCTTGACCAGTAATAATGCGCGCGAGATGTCAGACGCGCTCAAACGGCGCTGCCTCCACCTCTTCATAGATTTTCCGAACCAGGAGCAAGAGCTCGAAATTGTGAAGCTCAAGGTGCCGGGGATCGCCACGCAGTTAGCCAGTCAGGTGGTTGAGGTCGTCCAGTCGATCCGCAAACTGGACCTGAAAAAAGTTCCCAGCATTAGCGAGACCCTGGACTGGGCGAAAGCGCTCACCCTGCTCAATGTGCACCGGCTTGAAGAATCTCAGGTGAATGAGACCCTGAACACGATCCTGAAATACGAAGGGGACGTGCGCAAGGCAGAGGCGGAGTTAAAGGAATATATCAGCCGTCAGAAGGCAAAGGTCGAGACACAGGCGACGAGCCAGGAACAAGACGACAAAGATCTCCTGCACTAGATAGGCCCACGTGAGGCTGTATGGACGACAAGATTATTGAATTCGCCCACTTGCTGCGGGAGAACGGCCTGAAAGTCTCAGCCGCAGAAAATATGGATACCTTTGCCGCTCTTGGGTTGGTTGGAATCCGGGATAAACAATTACTGAAAGATACGTTGCGAGCGACCTTTGTCAAACGTCAGGTAGACATCTCGGTGTATGACGAGCTCTTCGATATGTTCTTCACTGGCCTGGGTGAAGTGATCAAGGCTGCGGCCGCGTCCACCATGCAGGCGATGGAGATGACCGAGGAAGAATTTCAAGAATTCCTCGAACAGCTAGAAGACGCCTTGCAGAACATGGACCAAGAAATGTCAGACTTGGCGCGCGCTTTGCTGACCAATAATACGGGGCAACTTGAAAAAATGCTTCAAGAGGCGGCCCAGCAGGCGAATCTCCAGGATATTCAGCGCTCTTTTCAGGAAGGACAGTTCGCGAATGCGCTCGCCCAGATGATGGGTTTCGGCAATATCCAGCAGGAACTGCAAAACCTCAAGGATGCCTTACAGCAGGCCGGTTTAAGTCCAGAACAAATAGAACAATTGTCTCAATATATTGACCAGCGCCTCCAAGACCTCGCGCATATGATCCGCAGCTACGTCCGGGCCGAGTTAGAGAAAAAAGACTCGGAGTTGCGCGACCAGCAAAAAATGAGGAGCCTGGCGGACAAGAGTTTCTACTATTTGTCTGAGGACGAAATTCGGAAAATGAAGGAGGCGGTCACCAAGCTGGCCCAGCGGCTGAAACATATTATTGCGATTCGGCGCAAACGGGGCAAACGAGGGCGGTTGGATTTGCAGCGAACGCTCCGAAAGAATCTGCAATACGGCGGTGTGCCCTTTCACATTATTCTTGATGTGAAAAAGAAAGAAAAACCGCAGGTTGTTATTCTGTGTGACGTGTCCGACTCGGTGCGGAACGTCTCGCGCTTTATGTTGCAATTTGTCTACTCCGTGCAGGACCTCTATTCCAAGGTGCGCAGCTTTATTTTTGTGGCGGACATTGGCGACGTAACAAAACTGTTCGAGGATAATGAAGTCCACCAGGCCATAGATCTAGCCTTACGGGGCAATTTTATTAATATCTACGCGCACTCGGATTTTGGCCGGGCGTTCAAGACGTTTCATCGGGATTATCTCTCTATCATCAATAAGCGGACCACGGTGTTGGTGCTGGGCGACGCGCGCAATAATTATAATCTGCCGCACGACTGGGTTATTCGGGACTTGCAACAAAAAGCCAAACAGGTGATTTGGCTGAACCCTGAAAGCCGGCTGACGTGGGGATTTGGAGATAGCGAGATGGACCGCTATGCGCCGTATTGTGATCTGGTTGAAGAGTGTCGTAATCTCAACCAGCTCTACCGCGTTATTGATCATTTGGTGACCGCCTAGAAGAGTGAACGTGTCCTCCCCTAGACAGAATATGCTGGACACATTTACTCTTTGCGGTAGGCATACCCCCTTGAAGGTGGTATCCTTTGTGTGATCCCGCGCAAATGGAGGAGGAATGGACCGCGAGGGTTTTATTGAAATGAAAGTCGGTGGGTTGACGCTTGACCCGGTGACCAAGACCCCAATCGTCATCCTGAAAGACGCTGAGAACAAGCTGAACCTGCCGATCTGGATTGGCTTGATGGAAGCGACTTCAATGGCGACCGAGTTGGAAGGGATCAAAATGGCGCGGCCCATGACCCATGACCTTCTCCATAACATGATCAAGGAAGTCGGTGGCAAGGTCGAGGCTATTGAGGTGACGAATCTCCAGGACAATACGTATTACGCCGCCATTTGCCTCAAGGTTGGAGAACGGGATATTGTGATTGATTCCCGGCCTAGTGATGCTATCTCGCTTGCGCTTCGGACGAAAAGTCCCATTTTTGTGGCGGCCGAGGTGCTGGAATCGTCAAGCGTGCTCCAACAGAAGGAAGACGGTGAGGAAGAAGCGGATTTGTCGAGCGTCTCCCGGGACAAGTGGGCAGAGATCCTGGAGAAGATGTCTCCGGACGACTTTAAGTACAAAATGTAATCTTTTTCGTAGACTACTCCATACGGTCCATGGCACGTACTCGTAAGCAAGAACTCTCCCCATCTTCATATCCTTCAGCACGACTGGTCGAATGGCTCCGGAAGCAGTCGGACGTCATCACGCACTACAAACAGCAGATTGTTCTTGGGGGGGTCGTTGTCGTCGTATGCGCCATATCCGGCATTTCCTGGGCAGCCTGGGCACAGTATCGCCAGAGTCAGGGGCTGGAACATTTTCGAGTCGGGCTCCTCGCGATAGAATCGAAAGAGTACGATAGGGCTGTTGCCGCATTAACCCAGGCCGAAGCGGCGCTTCGCGGTGAGAGTAGGGGGGTCGCTACGTTGCACTTAGGGGAAGCGTTTGAGAAGAGCAATCAGCTGTTGGAGGCGAAGGATGCCTACGAGCGAGTCGCCACCTTCCATGATGCTGGACCGTATGTGAAACAGATTGCGCTCTTACGTTTAGGCCACGGTGCGGAAGAAGCAGAAGAGTTCGATGCTGCGGCACAGTGGTACGGTGAGGCTTCCAGACTGGATGGACCAAGTAAGAGTGAGGCACTGCTGGCCCTGGGAGAAGCCTTAGAGAGACAGGATGGGGCAAGTGTTCCCCAAGCATATTTTGATTTGCTAGAGCAATTCCCCGACTCTCCACTTGCTGACATGGTTCGCACCAAGACGGGCAAGTGAGTTTTTATAATATGTTTTATGTCTGATAATATATATTCTGTCAAATTATATCTATTTATATCTATGGTGAATACGATCCTGATTAGGCCGTTGGCGAGGAGGACGGAAAGAACAGCGGCCATCCGATGCGCATTTGCGTATTTTTAAGGCTTTCTGCCTGATTTTCCAGAAGTCATAGCGTGTTCTCGCGCGACCGTCAGGCTCGGCTCGTATTTAGGCCTCCGCCCCCACTGAGCAGGCCTCCCAACACGGATCGGGCTACCGCTTGGTCTCGCTGACGCCCAGATCGAGGCGAGTATTCTGACGGGCCTGATTGTATCGCCGGCGCTCGGAATGAGGATCTTTAGAAAAGTACAGGTATGTTCAGCGACGGAATGGCTGGGTCTAGGGCAAATCACGATGCTGTTAGCCGTCCGTCATTCCTGCGAAAGCAGGAATCCAGGTCCCCAGTCTCCCGCCCGCTGGATGCCGGATCACGTCCGGCATGACGTAAGCGCACTGGCACCGCTACAACTTATTGCGAAACGCGCTAGGGGATAGTCTTCAGTATAGCCCTCTTTCAAGTAAATTTATATGACTATAGTCAAGAATACTATTACCGAGAAAAAGATAGCAAAATTTGCCTTGTATTTTCTGAATATAGGGGGATTAATTTAGGTCCCCGATTTCGGTATATACGATTTAGACTATAGTCAATATTTTCTTGTTGTCATGCCTATATAGACAAATCCCTCAGACTGAACATAAAAAAAGGAGCCCGACTTGGGCTCCTTTTTTGCTCCGAAATTCAACTCGCTCAGGACTGCGAGAGCTCTACCGCAAGACTGGCATCACTACCAGCTTCCACTGTCACTTTTTGCGTGGTTTCCCCTAAAGTTTCATGCCAGATCTTCACCTCGTATTCACCAGCTGGCACATCGCCCAAGCTAAACTTGCCCTCCCCGTCGGTCACTGCGTAATAAGGGTGGTCAATGACCACGATCCAGCCGGTCATCCAGTTATGCGCATCGCAGGTCACTTTCACGTACTCGGGCTGATCAAATTTCTTCTTCAATTTCTTCTTAAATTTCGGCTGCGCCTGATTGAAGGCCGGGTTCGCTTCGCTATAGGTATGAATGTTGTGCAGGATACCATCGTTATTGAGAATCTCGAGTTCCGACCCAGCCGGCGTGAGCACGATATGCGGCGTGTAGACACATTCTTTTTGATCCAGGGGCATGACCTCGCCAAAATCTTTTCCACTGGAGATATTCGAGATTGAGATAACCGCGTTTTTGATACCTTTGTTCTCGCCAACGACGAGACTCTCATCATACTTTTGCGTCTGCGCACAGACTTTCGTATCCTTAGTGACTTCAATCGGTTTTGCTTCAGGCGCATCACCGGCAAACGTAATGCTTCCACTAATGCTCCCACCGTTATTGACCGCGCCAGCGTCGTACCCAAGGGCCACAGTAGCCAGAGACAGACTGGCTCCTACGACCAGGGAAATAACCGTTTTGATATTCATACTACGCATGCTTCCTCCTCTACATGTTTGTTTCGGTCGCTTCAGTACTTTCGGCCTCTCTTGCTTCGTCAGCAGATTGGGTCGACTCCTCTACCAGCGTTGCTGTATCATCAGCTGCTTCCTGAACTGTCGCCGCCACCGCCGCCGTTCCACTCGCTCCATTCCCATTCATACTGGCAAACGGATCGTCGATGCCAAGCAGCATGATATAATCCCGCATGGCCACAATTTGCTTGTCTTCATCGCCCGCAAGGACATCATCCGGACCACCGGGGTAAAAGGCCGGCATATTCGTCCCCGGCATGAGAGCCTGGGGATCTTGAATCCACTCGACAATCCACTCTGGATTCAGGCGTTCTTTTGCCAGAGCCAAGTCCGGTGCCCAGCCGGCCGGCGGTCCCTCCGGCTTGCGGTCGCCCTGCTGATGGCAGGAGAAACACGCAAAATAGTCCTCTGACATGAGCACCTCGCCCGCATGAACCATTTCTGGCGAGGTCCGGGAGCGGTCAAAATAGGTGTACGGAATATCCAGCTTACTCAAAGCGTTAAAATAATCCACGATACCGCTGGCCTCGTCATTGGCAAAATGAAAGGTCGGCATCCGCAGTTCAAGCCAGGGACGGATGGGAATCGGCTGTTGGAGAAAGCCGTAGAACCACTCAGGCTGCACCTTTTTCCCTTGGCCGGTCAGGATGGGCGGGGCAAAGGATGGATTATCCAAATAAAGCGAGCGCACATCTCCGCCGCCACCTTCGATGACATGACAACCGGTACAATTGTAGTACTGGACCAGCCGCTGCCCTTTGACAATGGCGTCGGTCCAGTCACTGTGGGCGGTGAATTGCTCAGGCACATGATGTCCGGTCTGACTCTTCAAAAAGACGCGGACAGAGAGAATATCCTCGTCCGAGAGATCGAACGACGGCATGAGCTGCTCAATCCGCTCCGTGGCGTAGCCCCGCGGGGCATTGACCTTCTCATACGTCCAATCTTCCCAGGTATGCGGGACATCGGTCCGGTTCCCAAAGAAGAGTTCTTCCAGGCTCTTCTCCCCAAATGAGGTCAACTCCACCCCAATCCGGGCCTCTTTTTCCATGCCGGGGATGTCGTGGCAACCGTGGCAGCCATATCTTCGGACCAGGCCCTCCCCTTCGAGCACCAAGTCCGGGTCCTCCAACTCGGCTCGAATGTCCGGCCGTTCAATGTCCGTCTTGAGGGTCAAAAGATAGGACACGATGGCCTGCGCCTCCTCGTCACTCAGACGCAGGTCCGGCATGGCCGTATCTGGTGAGTAATCACGCGGATTTTTGATCCAGTGGTATAACCAGCGCGCATTCGTCTTCTCTGCAACACGGGCCAGATTCGGCGCATGATTTTTGTTCTGCCCGACCATGGTGGCGGTCTGTTCGGAGCTGAATCCGTGGCAGGCTCGGCAGCCAAGAGCGTTGACCAATTGCTCACCTTTTTGGACGAGTTCGGCATTTGTCGAATCAATCCCTTCAGGCTCAGGATGAGATTCCAACCATGCCTGCCCTTCCTCCATGCTGGCCTTCATCAGATAGGCCGTCACCGCCCGACCTTGGTCCTCGGTAAAGAAGAAGTGCGGCATCCGGGTATGCGGTCGAAATTCATGGGGGTTGGTGACCCATTCAACCATCCAGGCCGGGTCGGACTTGACGGCGACCCGCCGCAGGTAGGGACCTATTTTCTTGGTCTCGCCATACCCTTCAACCAAATGACAGCCGGTACAGCCGAGCTGCATGAAGAGTTTTTCACCGCGAGCGATATGCTGACCAACTGTGGTATTCTGCGTGGCCACCGTCTGCATATCGGTGTGACAGCTCAGGCAGTTAGCTTCCATTTTGGGACCGAGCAGCAGCGGATGCTCCCAGAACTGCACATAGCCGTGGGCAATATCCACGCTGCTGGTCGCGACCCCCTGGCCATTATGACACGAGGTGCAGCCGAACGATTCCGGTGGATGGTTTGCCATTATGACGTCATACTGCGGATGCGTTTTGTGCGGATTGGGCTGATCTTCAAAGCCTCGCTTGTCAATACCGACATGACAGGACTGGCAGCGGTCAACGCGCGCCAAAGGCGTATCAAAATTGCTCCGGTCAAATTCCGGTACGACCACCTGCGTAATAGCGGGAACTGTGGGGAGGACAAGCCCTGGGAGCGGCCGTATCACGTAATTACCGAGACGCTGTTCCAGGAAATCTTTTTGCTGGTTCATTTTGCGGAGCGTGTCTCGGGCTTCAATAACACGCGCGTTGATCTCATTGATTTCGTTTTCAATCCGGTCCCGCTCCGACTGCTCGGCCAGAAAGACTTTCTCACGCGCGTCCGCCTCAGCCAGAAGCGCATCAAGGTAGGCTTTCTCGTCTTTTGTCGAGTGTTCTAACTGAATCGCATGGTCGTATTCGTACCAGGCGGCCTCGATCTCGCTACGGACGATGCGTAAGGCGTTCTCCGCGTCACTCGTCCGAATTTCGGCGGCCGCCAGTTCGGTCTGCAACGTGGCGAGACGCTGCCCCCCTTCCCCGCCCACGATATCGGTCTGGGCCGAGTCTAAGGAGGCCAGGACCTCCTGGTAAGCCGGGTCCGCGGCCAGACGCTCTTCTTCAGCCTGGATTTCCGCCAGGGTTTGATTGTAGGCAAGCATCGAGAATTCGGCCTGATATTTCTTCCAGGGCCGGCGCGAAATCGCATCGTCCCAGACCGACCAGACCGACCCGACCAGCAGCAGCCCCACTGCGAAGAGAAATACTCCACTATACGATTTCTTTTCGTCGTCAACTTCTCTACGTGCCATAATAATCCACTATGAGTCAAAAGAGTAAACGTGTCCTCCTACTAGATATGAAATGCTGGATACGTTTACTCTTTGCTTGCTCGCGTCTCAAGGAAGCGACCCAGATAAAATACCACCACTCCAATCCCAAGGAGCCATAGTTCCTTACCCATACTCTTTTCTTCAGTCAGACCAACGAATAAGGCGTATCCAACGTCTGCAATCCCAAGTGCCTGAAGAATTTTTGCCAGATAGAACATCATAAAGAGTAAAGGTCTTCTCCTATAGATGCGAGATGTTGGATACGTTTACTCTTTTCAAACATTAATCCACGGCGTGACTAAAATATATTTTACATTCAGTATGTGACGCAGCAGCATCTTAATCACTACGGCGATCATGTTCAGTGTGAGAAATGACGTTAAGAAAAATCGGGCTGCGCCCCAGCGCTGCATGAATTCACGGCCCTTGAGCCACACCACCCACCAATACATGGCAGCGGTACCGACCACAAAGAAACCAATGATGAGTGACAGGCCAAAAGCAGCCGCGGTCCAGTAGTCCCGGATGCCGACAAGATACGGCAGGTCCTGGTTGGTCAACGCTTCAACCAGGTGAGCGTCCCAGACCTCCCAGGGCCAGAACCAGTTCCAGCCCGGTCCCCTGACAAAGGTGCCAATAATAATGGTTGAAATCCACAGAACGTGGAAGCCAAAGATAAAGGTCAGGATTTCATACTTCCGTTCCTTAAAGGTGTAGTAGCCGTTTCCCTTGGGATTAATATCAATAAAGGGAATAACCATCAGCCCCATAATAATGAAGGTCGGCGCTACCACTCCAGCGTGCCAGGGGTCGAAGAAGACCAGTATTTCTTGTAGTCCCAGGAAATACCAGGGCGCTTTGGACGGATTGGGCGTGCGCCCAGGGTCAGCTGGCTCTTCAAGCGGCGCGTCGACCAGCAGCGACCATAAGAGCAGGAAGATAATCGTAAACAGGGTGCACAGAAATTCCGCTCGGACCAGATTCGGCCAGGTATGGACCTTATCGTCTCCGGGGCCGCTCGCTTTTTTGAGCGTGACTTCGACCCGCGTGGCAGCTGAGCCCATTTCCGCCATAACAGCTCCCTTTTCTTACCGGTCTTCAGAAGAAGACGCCTTTGGTTTTGCCACTATGTATAGCAGCCAGCACACGACTCCTATTAAAATAGGAATAACAAGCACGCGCATAATACACCTCTGCTAGAGGGCGGGTCCTGAGAATCCGTCGCGCCGGATACGCCAGAAATGAACCGCCAGAAATAAACTCGTCACCAGCGGAATAAAGATACAGTGCAGAATATAGAAACGGAGTAAAGTATGTGCCCCAATCTCTCCGCCACCAAAGAGAAAGGCACGGGCATCGTAAATCGGGTTCACCCCGAGCACCTCGTTGAAAGGCCCTTCATATCCCAACAGCGGGGTTGCCCGTCCCATGTTCGATCCGACCGAAACGGCCCAGATAGCGAGCTGATCCCACGGCAACAGATATCCCGTGAAGGAGAGGAGTAAGGTCAACACTAAGAGCAGGACACCCACGACCCAATTGAACTCGCGCGGTGGTTTATACGAACCCGTCATAAAGACGCGAAACATATGCAGCCAGACGGCAATCACCATGCCGTGAGCGGCCCAGCGATGCATATTGCGCATCAACATGCCAAACGGCATATCGAATTCGAGATATTTGATATCGGCGTAGGCATATTCCGCCACCGGCCGGTAGTAAAACATGAGATACACGCCGGTGACCACCGTTACCAGATACATCAGAAAGGTGATGCCACCCATACACCAGGTGAAACGTAAGCGCGTGGCATGCTTGCGAACTTTCGAGGGGTGCAGATGGAGCCAGACATTGCCTGAGACCATCAGAATGCGGTTGCGCGGCGTATCTTCGTAGCCGTGGCGGAAAATCGACTGCCAGGCCTGCGACTCCATAACCTGGCGTTTGAGTTCATCGAATTGACTGCTCATACTCTTTCCTTGCCTTTACACTCGCCCTGCCACTGGCGGCTAGATGCGCAAGATGCTGTCGGGATGTTGTTTATTGGGGTCAACGCCGGGCTGCATTTTAAAAATTGTGCTCTTATCGACGAGCAGCTGCCCATCGTCAGCCAACGATAATTTAAAGCGATCCATTGGTCTGGGCGCCGGACCTTCAAAATTGTATCCAGTCCGGTAGTACCCACTGCCATGACAGGGGCATTTGTATTTATTCTCCGACGACGACCAGCGCGGAGTACAACCTAGATGCGTACAATTGGCAAAGATCGCGTAGAATCCCTGCGGTTCTCGGACGATCCAGGTGCGTTGGTCTGAGCGGTATTTCTCGCTCACCTCGCCAACCGGGTAGTCTCCAGGAAAGCCAGCCTTGAAGGTTGACGGCGGAACAAAGAGCACCCGAGGAAAGGCAGAACGGACAAAGGCCAGCAGGCTCACGAGCGAAATCAACCCGAAACCGCCCCAACTGAGCCGGCCAAAAAAATCACGCCGTGACCACAGGCCCCCTCTTTGCGCGCGTTCGCGGAGCCGTTTCTCGCGCTCCGCCCTTTGCTCGACACGGCGGCGCTCTTCGTATGCCTGGATTTCTTCAGGAGAAGTTGGTTTTTTTGCCATGGAGCTTACTCCTTAGTGCTAGTGATTATGCCTTGTTCTCTTATTTCCTTCTGAACATGAGGGCCAGCCAACCCCCTACCCCCATGATCACAGCCAACAACAGCAGCATCAACCCTACCGGGGCAAAGAGCGGCAAGAGAATGATACCAATAAGGAGAAATGGAATGCTCAAAGCAACTGGGCTAAAAGAAGAAGCAGGCTGAGCCGAGTCTTCCTCCACTGGCTCTTCCGTTTGTGTTGTTTCCGTTTCGCCCTGCAGCAGGCTTACTGCGTAGTCGCGCAGTTCTTCACGCCCGTCCGTCCCGGCTTCGTTGATTAAGCGAGACAGCTCTTTCGTCAGGTCCTCGATGGTATTCTCGACATCCTGACCGGGCGCTGGTTTGTGCGCGTCTTCTGCCACAGAGTTTCGCCGTTTTCTTGGGCAATTTAGTAACGGGCTGCCCCTCAGTCGTCAACTCCCCCTCCCTGTTCAAGGAGCGGGTCATTGAGCCATATCGATTTTCTCCTGTCCCCCCATATAGGGGCGGAGTACATCTGGTATCACAACACTCCCATCCTCTTGCTGATAGGTTTCAAGAATGGCGATGACAACCCGTGGGAGAGCCAGTCCGGAGCCGTTCAGGGTATGCACTAATTCGGGTTTTGCACCAGGTTCGGGTCGGTAACGTATTTTCGCCCGACGGGCCTGGAAATCACGAAAATTGGAGCATGAGCTCACTTCGAGCCATTCTTCACAGCCCGGCGCCCACATTTCAACGTCATATTTACAGGCCGCGACAAAGCTCAGATCTCCGGTACACATCTGAACGACCCGATGCGGGATGTCGAGTTTTCGGCACACATCCTCCGCATTGTCGACCAGGGCCAGCAGCTCCGCATCTGAGTGCGACGGCTCAACAAATTTCACCATTTCCACCTTGTCGAACTGATGGCCGCGCTTAATGCCGCGAACGTCGCGACCTGCAGACATTTTTTCGCGACGGAAGCAGGGCGTATACGCCACATGGTACACTGGGAGCTGTCCGGGTTCGATCACTTCCTCTCTATAGAGGTTGGTCACCGGCACTTCTGCAGTGGGAATAAACCAAAAGTCTTCTTCAATATCCCGGTAGAGATTCTCCCCGAATTTTGGGAGGTTACCGGTCCCAACCAAACAATCCTGTTTAACCATGACCGGTGGGTATACTTCGATATACCCGTGCTCATTGACATGCAGGTCCAGCATCCAATTAATCAGTGCGCGCTGAAGTCGCGCGCCCAGCCCCTTGAGTATGTAAAAGCGGCTACCCGAAATTTTCACCCCACGCTCAAAATCAATAATGCCCAGGGTTTCGCCCAGCTCCCAATGCGGACGAGGAGAAAACGCAAAAGTCGGCGGTTTCCCCTCCGTTCGGATAACGACGTTTTCATCTTCGTCTTTCCCAACTGGAACGTCTGGATGAGGCAGGTTGGGAAGCTCTAAGAGCCGCTGCTGGAAGTCTTCTTCCTCCTGAGCGAGCTGTTTCTCCAGTTGGCTCACGCGCTCTCCGAGCGCTCGCATGGATCGAACGGCAGTATCGCGTTCGGTGGGGTCCGAAATTTTTCGGATCTCTTTTGAACGTGTCGTTCGTTCAGCACGCAACGTCTCGACTTCGCGTATACACGTGCGCCGGGCTCGATCACTATCGAGCAGGGCGTCAACCTCACCCCCTGGAACGCCGACTGTTGCCAGGCGCTCTTTCACCCCGTCTGGGTTGTCTCGGATCAGTTTAATATCAAGCATACGGGTTCTTCACTCTTCATCTTGCAGTTGGAAATTCAAAGGCCGCTTTGACATGGGTCAATTGCGCCGTGTCCCCTTCTCCCATAATCCCAATGACGTCAAATCGAGCAGCGTGGTCGTGGAGTTGGAAACGCGAAAGATAATGCAGGGCAGTCATGGCGATTTGACGCTGCTTCCGCTTATTGACTGAGGCCAGAGGGTTTCCGAACTCCCGAGAACGATGCGTCCGGACCTCAACGAAGACAAGCGTTTCTTTATCTTGGGCAACGAGATCAATTTCTCCGCGAGGGCATCGATAATTTCGCTCAACTATCACATAGCCGAGGTTGCGTAAAAATTGCGCGGCGCGCTGCTCGCCATGTTGGCCGAACAGGCGTCGCCGGTCGCCTCTCACCATAACAAGGTCTTTCGGGTCTGTTGAGTCATTGGGTCTGTTGAGTCTTGACCCCAAAGACCCTAAAGACTCAACGGACTCAACGAACACATACAGGGTAGCTGACACGGCTTGCGTGGATCAAGAGCGTCCTCCGGTAGCCGGCCTACTGAGGAATGTCTCACTTTGAATTTTTTCTCCGCAGCTAAGGCAATGATATAGTACAGATTCCCCCGTTTCCGCCCCCCGTCCCGCCCGGCCCGGCCCGGTCTCACAAAACCCTCGTTTGCTCGGACAGGGGACAGCAACCGCCCGCCGTCTGTGGATACTCCCCCGCCCTACTGTTCCTGCTAGACTGAAATGTGACCCACGAGGGAGTACTCAGCCGCAAGGAGACACACCAGCGGAAAGCTGGAAGAGGTGGCGGCTCTTAGGGCCGAGAATGCGCGGTGGGACCGCCCCCCCGCTTCATTCCTCCCGCGGTAGCCGGCTCTGGAAATCCCGCACGGCCGCATGCACCTCCGCGGTGAGCAGGATCAGCCCACTCCGGCTCCCCACGCCGATGACGGCCCGCTCACCTGTGGCGAGGAGGGCCAGGAGCATGTGCGCGAACGCCGGCTCCTGGATCGCGGAAATCTTATTCCCATCCAGGGGCACCTCTCGGCGCATCGTCGGCGTATCATCAATGCGAATGGCGACGGCAATCATCTCCCCGGTCTCTTCTGTGATACCGCGGCCGTAGAGCGTCACGCGGAGGTCCCCGTGCTCAGTGAAGTGCACGGAGATGGCCGTCGGGTGATCTTCGTCTATCTCTTCGCGGCACTGCAGCCAATGTTGCTCGGTATGGTCCTCTTCGTTGAGGACGGCTTGGGTGTTGACCCGCGTCTCGACATAGCAGGACGCCCACCCCGCCTGATAGTGCTGCGGCTTCACGGTCGCCCATTCTGCCCCCGCGCGGGATGGCCCGAGCAACAGCACGGCCACCAGCGGGACCATCCATGCCCTATCCGCCCTCCGCATACCTGCCTCCTTTTCCTCAGAGTAGTCCTGTCCAGCGTCCTAGGTCTGATAAGATGGTTTGTGTTAAAAAAACGAGGCGTATTGCAGCCGCCAGTATACATCCGTGCCCTTGAGTGCCGCGTTCTCCGCCCCGTAGTCAACGGGCAGCTTCCCGTCTTTGTCGCGGAGTTTAGGGGCGGCGCCCCGGGCGAGGAGCCGACTCACCACCGCCGGATTCGCATTGTACTGTGCCGCATAATGCAACGGCGTCTTCCCCAACCCGTCTCGCGCCGTGAGATCGGCGCCCCGGGCGAGCAGCAGGCTCACCACCGCCGAGGTCTCGTTGAACTGCGCTGCTAGGTGCAACGGCGTCCGACCCTCCTCGTCTCGCGCCGTGAGATCGGCGCCCCGGGCGAGCAGCAGGCTCACCACCGCCGAGGTCTCGTTGGAACGCGCTGCCAGGTGTAACGGCGTCCGGCCCTCCTCGTCCCGCGCCGTGGGGGTGGCGCCCCGGGCGAGCAGCAGGCTCACCACCGCCGAACTCGCGTTGTACTGTGCCGCATAGTGCAATGGGGTTTTCCCCTTCAGGTCCCGCGCCGTGAGGGCGACGCCCCGGTCCAGCAGCAGGCTCACCACCGCCGGACTCGCGTTGGTAAGCACCGCTGCATGCAACGGCGTCCGGCCGTACTCGTCCCGCGCCGTAGGGGCGGCGTCCAGATTGATCAGCTTTATAATTTCGGTCGGGGCGGCGGGGCGGGCGGGCACTATGGCCAGGCACAGGACCAAGAGACTCGGGGTGAAACGTCGGCGCATGGGCTGGCCTCCTTCCTTGTCTGATAAATTCTTATGCGGCACAGCTGACCCGGAAAGGACCGGCCTCAATACTGGGCGTCATGCAGCCGCCAGTACACATCGGTGCCCTGGAGTGAATGGTTCTGTGCCGCATAATCAACGGGCAGCTTCCCATCTTTGTCCCGCAGTGCGGGGTCGGCGCCCCAGGCGAGCAGCAGGCTTACCACCGCCGGGTTCTCGTTGGAAATCGCCGCCAAGTGCAACGGGGTCTTGCTGTCCTGGGTCTGCGCCGTGAGATCGGCGCCCCGGTCCAGCAGCCGACTCACCACCGCCGAGGTCTCGTTGAACTGTGTCGCCAAGTGCAACGGCATACGGCCGTACTCGTCCCGCGCCGTGAGATAGGCGCCCCGGTCCAGCAGCCGACTCACCACCGCCGGATTCGCGTTGTACTGTGCCGCATAATGCAACGGGGTCTTCCCCAGCCTGTCCCGCGCCGTGGGGGCGGCGCCCTGGGCGAGCAGCAGCGCGGTCACCGCCGGGGTCCCGTTGTACAGCGCCGCCAGGTGCAACGGCGTCCGGCCCAACCCGTCCCGCGCCGTGAGATCGGCGCCCCGGGCGAGGAGCGCTTGGACAGCGGCCGGGGTCGCCTGGGCCAGCCAGTCCCCATCGAGCAACGCCTGGGCCACGGCTGGACGGGCGGAGAGCACCGCCAGGCACAGGACCAAGAGACGCGGGGTGAAAAGCCGACACATGGGTTGGCCTCCTTCCTCGTCACCTTATAGACAAGTGCGGGAGCGACTTCCAGGCCCGCGATTCATTCAGATCGATCCAAAGCGGGGCCCTTCTACGGCTGATGAGAACCTTTCTGTTCAACTTGCTCCACGACAGCCGGGCAGCCGGGAAACACGGTGCTACCGCGCGGCATCCGCTGCGCTGGGCGTATCACTCCCACCCTGGTCCACAAAGGCGAGCGGATCAGTGACGGGAATATTCGCTCCCCGTGATCCCTCTCCCTCAAGCCTGGTGACCCGATTGGTCGAGAGATCAAGCCGAAACTTGCCGTATCGCCACCCCCAACCACACTCTATACAGAATTCTGCGAACAAGGTCTCGCCGGTGAGGCGCATATCCCGCAGGGGCAAGCTCTCACTTTCCGTACACCCCGAGCGGACATCGTACAGGCTGCGCCATTGCCCGCTCCGCGTGTCCTGGAGCAACACGACCCCGGGGTCATTGCATAGTTGCCGACCCAGGATCTGGATGATCCGCCACGGCGGCGGGGGGGACGCGTCGCTGGACCGCGCGGTCTGAAAGGTCACCAGCCCCGGGGCGTGGGTGTGGAGCGCGTGCAGCCAGTGCCGCACGACGGCGGCGGGCAGCGGACGAGTCGGCAGGGTGTGGGTGTCACCAACCGCCAGCGCCAGGGCCTCTGCCTCCAGCTCGACCCCGACGCCCAACGCGGCCATGGCGCCGTTAAACACGTCGCGTGCCCTTTCCTGCTGACGCCATAGACACTGGCCATCTGCATCCACGCGAGGTTCAGGTCGCGGACCAAACTCGGGGTGGCTGGAGTCAACTTGCTCATATTCCGATGTCAGCTGCTCGGTGGCCGGGTGGACCGACCAATACTCCAGCCAGGCGTACCCGCTCGTCCCGCCGGGGTTTGCGGAGAGAATGACGTGGTCGCGACCGGAGACGGGATCGCGGCAGCGCCCGGCGAACCCCGTCCAATAGCTCCCCGCTGGCGACAGCGGCCCGTCCTCGTGCTGGAGGAAGCATTCGTAAGAGGGAAACTCCTTTTCATTCAGCCGGACTCTCAAAAATAAGCGGGTCTGTTGGGCCGGATCGACGAAGAAGCCGCGCTGACTCCACCGGTCTTCCGGGAAGTCCCCAGCGGCAATGCGGCGCGCAGTGGACTCGTCACAGATCAGGCTTTGTGCCGCGCCCCGGCCGGGGACGAGCAGCAGCATGAGCAGGACAGCCGGCCAGACCATAGAAATCCTCCTTGCCTCGCTGAGCGGCGGGCAGGTTGAGATGGGGCCAGGGTGCAGAGCAGCCGCCGGATGGCACCCGCCCCGCCCTTCCCGCAGACCCTGCACCACCATCCGTGTCATGACGGCCCATGGTCCATCTCCTGCCCGTGGTGGCCCGAGTGCTTGACCGCCTAGCGTTCCTGAGGGCCGGGGGCCGTGTCCGGCTCCTCGTCTTCTTCTGGTGCGATCATCGGCCCCGCCCCCAGGAGAGCGTGGGTGTCGATATCCCACACTTGGTAATTGTTGACGGCCTCCAGAGCAACCGGAAAGTCGATGCCCATAGCTCCCACATCGGTGGGATCATCGACGACCCCACCGGATATTCTTCCATGCTCATCGAAGACCTCGTAAAAAGTGAACATCTGCCAGTAGATGGCGTTCGTCAAGACCACCTCGTCGTCTTTGCGCAAGACGAAGCACATGTTGGCCATTGAACCATACCACTCATAATAGCAGACTTCTCGGGGACCCCAGACGATGTCTAAGGTCACTACGCGGCTCGCCTGATCGAAGAGCCAAACGCTCGTGAATCCCACCAGGCATCCAGGAGGATCCCACTCGTCCGCTGCGGGGGGGGGCACGGGCTGTCTTTCGGCAGATATGGTCCACGATAGAGGGTCTGGAGGCCCAGGACGATTAAAATGGGTATCAGCCACTTCATTATGCCTCCGGTGCGGGCAGGGGGACGGCTTCGTTGAGGCCGGGTCTGCCGACAGAGTTCAACCACCTCCGCATTTCTGCCTTTCCGTGTTGCAGGGATGCCAGCACGGTTTGGACCCATGCCCTATCCGCCCTGCTCATACGTGCCTCCTTTTCCTCAGAGTAGTCCTGTCCGGCGGCCTATGTCTGATAAGATGATTTGTGTCAAACTTGGGCAAAGGTATCTTCATTCTGGGAAACACTTCACTGTCCTCCACTGGGCATCCACATCTCTGAAGAACCTCGCTCCTCCCTCAATCTTTCCTTGGTCTTGAAACGCACATATTTTCTCAATAGGAGTGTCCGGCTGTGCCTGCTTTAGCTCCGCTCCACAATGCGCATGATAGACTCTTCGCTCCTCCTCATTTGTCGCCAGCCAGCAAATCTTCTCGTACCCGTCGAATATGCTACTCTCAGCTCCGTTCTGAATTGTAAGAGATACTGCTTGACCTGATTCCCTACTTGGTGGTGAGATTAACTCTTCACATCGCGGGCAGCGGACATCTGAGCCTTGATATAAATCCACCAAGTCGTTCCACGGCCAGACTGAGATATTTTCTGACATCCCTTCCTCCTCATCTCCTCAAGATCGCCCGAGCGTAGCCAAAGAAAATAGCCAGTCAAGACTAGATTCGGACCATACGAACAAGGGATTCTATTTTCGTTTTCGACCGAGTGCTCTAATCCGCTTCTCCCACTGATCGAAAAGCGTATTCCACAATTTTTTTTCAGCATCTGATATTTCCCGCCCCCCAGGGAATTCTTTGGGAAGACTGTCGAAGGGCCACGATAAGAGAGACCGTATCTCTTTGAGTGAGAGGGTAATCTCGTACTCATACTGGCTTGGACTATTCTTCCAACCGTCCACGCCAGACATGAGTACGGTGAAATTCTTTCCATCGAAGGAGCGCTCTAATCTTGTACGTGAATCGAAAATCATAGAAATCTCGGGAAACTCTATGTTGGCTAATTCCCTAGGTTTGTGGTTCGTATTTGTCCTACGTCCGCGTCTTGTTAGTCGCATGACAGACTCCTTCCCTCCTCATCCTTGCCGCGCCATCACTGGTTTATTCCGGCTCTCGAAAAGAGATATCCAGGGCCGTGGCTATAAGCCCCTTCTTCGTCCGATAACGGCTTTTCTGTGAAACTTGGCCGTCTCTGGAAGTTCGCGGCGGAGACTGGCCGCCCGGACGCTGATAACATGGTATTCTGTCAAGACACCGCTCAGGCGCGTTTCGCTTGGGGGGTCACGCTGAGCCGCATGCCCAACTGCCCGAGCACACCGCTCAATGTGGAGAGCCGGGGATTCCCGTCTGCCGAGAAGGACTGGTACAAGGTCTCGCGGCGTAACCCCGCCCCTTGGGCGACCGTGGTAAACCCCTTGGATTTGACAACCGTGCGCAGCGCCACCAGTAAGAGCTTGTCATCCCCTTCTTCCAGAACGGCGTCCAAGTACGCGGCAATCTCCTCGGGGCTGCCGAGGTGGTCGGCGACATCAAATTCTCTCGTCGTTGCACCTGCCATTATGTCTCCTCCTTAGTCCAGGAGCCGTGCGAATATCCGTGCCCGTTCAATGTCTCGCGTTTGGGTGCGCTTTGTCCCGCCCCACAGCAGGACCACCGTTCGCCCGCTGATACGGTAATATAGCCGGTACCCTGGACCGGCGTCGATGCGATACTCAAACAGAGCTGGGACTCCTTTAATAGACCTTGCACCGCCGAAGTTCCCGACCGACATCTTACTGACCGCGGCCAGGATGCGCGCCTTCGCACCCAGATCCCGAAGTCCGTTGAGCCACTCTTCGAAAGGCACGCTGCCGTCCGCCAGTTCGAGCGCGCGCGTTCCGTGTTCCACACGGATAAGTTAATTATAATTAACGGCCAGGTCAATTGGGCAGAATTGAGGCGGAAGATGGCAAACCTCCTCAAACCGCCTTGTCACCTCTTTGCCTTCTGTGTACTCGTCGGGAATCGATGGAACAGGAGATGCCAGCACGCCGAAATCCCCATTTTGTGAAGCAACCCAAAAAACGGCGCGCTCAGTTGCCGTCTACGGGCCGATCTCACTTGGTCGAAGGGTAAAGGACCTATATTTCCAGAGCCAGGCACGGCTCCGGAGTGCCCAGGAAGGTTCGGAAACCTGGTTTCTGGGAGGGAATTATGTACTTTACTTGGCCTCCTTCTTTAGGATGGTCGTATGAGTTTACCGCACTTAGGGCACTTTACTGTGGCGTCATCCTCTGGATTTCTAGTCCAGGTGGACTTTCGCCGTCTTTCAATAGAATTGGTCCTTCTGTGATTTCCTTAATTGTCATACGGGGTCCGCCCGGTAATTCCACGCTCCAACGTTGGTAATATCTTTCGTCCTCTTTGCCACTATCCTGCAAGAAAGTGAGGGCGTGTGCGGCTCCTCTAGTGTTTCGGAGCGTCAAATTAAAGCCTCCTCCTAGGGGTTCTCGTATGAGGTCGAAGTATGGCATAAGCCGCCGCCGCTCTGCCTCTCTTTGGTCCCGTAGCACCTCGACCTGCTCGCCAAGGGTCTTTCGTGTTTCCTTTAACTCTTTCCGCTGGAGGAGATGCCCATAAATCAGCCAGAGAAAGACGAGTGGAGTGATAAATCCAGCAAGGAAGTCTCCAGCCTCACCTATGCGATTGGTCTGAGTCAAACACCATACGTCGCAACCAAAGAGATAGCCAATCCCTAGGATATACGAGATAGTTGATACCCAGATTACACAGCTTATCGCCTTCTCTGAACGGTCCGCCCGATCCAACTCGTTGACTTCTTTTTTTTCGGCCATCCGTCCCTTTTACCCGCGATTTATTCAGGGGGGGGAAATTGCCGAGCGTGGTAAGGGCGTGATTTTGTTACACAGCCGCCCGGCTGGTAATGTCCGATAAGGTGGTTTCTGTGAAACTTGCACGACTTCTGGTACTGTTCTAGGGGATAGTGTCTCACTTTGGCCTACTGCGAAGAGTAAAGGTGTCATCCCATAGACAGGCAGATGCTGGACACCTTTACTCTTTATTGAATTGCAAGGAGTGGTGTGACACACTGACACGCGTATATGCGCATTACACCGGATGAAATTCGACAGATTGCCGTACTGGCCCGCCTGTCGTTTACAGAGGAAGAACTGGCAGAGCTGACCCAGCATTTTGATACAATCTTAACCTATGTCGATAAATTGGACGAATTGCAGATCGACGGCGTTGAGCCGACCGCTCATGCAGTAGCGGTGTCCGCTCCACTCCGAGACGACGTGGTCACCAATACGCCAAATGCCGCAAAAACCGACGCCCTGCTAGCGAACGCACCGAGTCGGAAAACCCATTTCTTTCGCGTGCCAAAAATCATTGAGTAAACATGTCGCACTATGCCCTGACCATTCATCAAGCCCAGGAAAAACTGCGCACCCGAGAAGTCAGTGCGGTCGAGCTATCGCAGTCGGTGCTGAACCGGATTCAAGAGACAGATGAGCACCTGCATTCATATCTGACCGTGTGTGCCGAAGAAGCGCTCGCCCAGGCAGAAGCCGCAGACCGGACACTTGCAAACGGAGCGACTCCCCCTCCACTGTGCGGTATTCCGGTTGCGCTCAAGGACGTCATCCTCGCCCAGGGGGTGCGCTCAACCGCGGGTTCAAAAATCCTCGAACAATTTATTGCACCATATGATGCCACCGTGACGCACCGCCTCAAGGAGGCCGGCGCCGTGATTATCGGCAAGGTCAACTGTGACGAATTTGCAATGGGCTCGTCGAATGAGAATTCGGCTTTCACTCCCTGTCGCAATCCATGGGATACGGACCGGGTGCCGGGTGGCTCCTCCGGCGGGTCGGCGGTCTCCGTCGCGGCCGACCTGGCATGTGCGGCCTTGGGAACGGATACGGGAGGTTCCATTCGCCTGCCGGCTGCATTCTGCGGTATTGTTGGCCTGAAACCAACCTACGGGCGGGTGAGCCGGTTTGGCGTTGTAGCCTATGCCTCGTCCCTGGACCAGGTCGGCCCGTGTACCAAGGACGTCCGGGACTGCGCAATTCTTCTGGATGTCATTGCCGGCCATGACCCCCGTGATTCGACTTCCGTCAACAGACCTACGCCCAGCTACACCGCGCACCTGGAGCGAGGCGTCAGTGGTCTGCGTATCGGTATACCGCAAGAATACTTTATTGAGGGGATGCAGCCGGAAGTAGAAACAGCGGTCAGAGAGGCGATTGCCCATTTACAGTCATTAGGTGCAGAGGTCGTCCCGATTTCTCTGCCACATACCGAATACGCGGTTGCCGCCTATTATATTATTGCCATGGCTGAGGCGAGTTCCAATCTGGCCCGCTACGATGGGGTTCGCTATGGCTACCGTGCATCTGAGGTCGAAGACCTGGGAGCGCTATATCAGACGACCCGCGCTCAGGGGTTTGGCAGCGAGGTCAAACGGCGGATTGCGCTCGGCACCTATGTCTTATCTGCCGGATATTACGACGCCTATTATTTGAAGGCGCAGAAGGTTCGGACTCTTATTCGGCAGGATTTCCTGAACGCCTTTGAAGCCTGCGATACTATTGCGACTCCGGTCGCTCCGACAACCGCGTTTCGGCTGGGAGAGAAGCTGGCCGACCCCCTCACCATGTATCTCTCGGATATTTTTACCATAGCGGTCAATTTGGCGGGCTTACCAGGGCTGTCCGTGCCGTGTGGCTTTGATCAGCACGGGTTACCTATTGGGCTCCAGTTGATAGGGCCTCCCTTTGAGGAAGAGGTATTGCTTCGGGCCGGTTACGCTTACGAGCAGGATCATGACTGGCGGACCCGGAAGCCGCCGCTCTAGTTGAGTCTGTTGAGTCTGTTGAGTCTGTTGAGTCTGTTGAGTCTGTTGAGTCCTGACCCAAAAGACCCTAAGAACCCCGAGAACCCAAAGGACCCAAAAGACCCCGAGAACCCAAAAAACCCAAAGGACCCTATGCCTTACGAATCCGTCATTGGCCTGGAAGTACACGCCCAGTTACTGACTGAGTCAAAAATTTTTTGTGGCTGTTCTACCCGCTTTGGCGCGGCCCCCAACCAGCATACCTGCCCGGTCTGCCTGGGCCTGCCCGGGGTCTTACCCGTACTCAATAAGAAGGTTGTCGATTTCGCCCTCCGTGCCGCACTGGCAACCCACTGCACCATTACAACCACGAGCCGCTGGGCGCGGAAAAACTATTTTTATCCGGACCTGCCCAAGGGCTACCAGATCAGCATGTACGAACTGCCTATTGCCGAACACGGCTATGTTGAGGTTACTGCCGAAGAACAGGCAAAAAAGGTGCGTTTAACCCGAATTCATATGGAGGAAGACGCCGGCAAGAGTATCCATGATGCTGAGGCAGGCGCGAGTCTTGTTGACCTGAATCGTACCGGTGTTCCCCTATTAGAGATTGTCAGCGAACCGGATATCCGGTCTGCCGCGGAAGCCGGCAGTTATCTGCGCAGCTTGCGCGCCCTGCTCCAATATATCGAGGTCTGTGACGGCAATATGGAAGAGGGTAGCCTGCGCTGCGACGCCAACGTGTCCATACGTCCGCGGGGGAGCACTGAGCTCGGTACCCGGACAGAGACCAAGAATCTCAATTCCTTTCGTGCTGTCGAAAAGGCAATTGAGCATGAAATTCAGCGCCAGACCGAGGTCGTCGAAGCCGGCGGTCGCGTCGTCCAGGAAACCCGCCTCTGGGATGCGGACCGAGAGGTCACCCGCCCCATGCGCAGCAAGGAGTTCGCCCACGATTACCGTTATTTCCCCGACCCGGATTTATTACCCCTGGTCGTGGACCAGGCCTGGGTCGAACGCGTTCGGACCGACCTGCCCGAGTTGCCGGCTGCGCGGCGAGCCCGCTTCATACACGACTACGGCCTGCCGGCTTATGATGCCGAGGTACTGACGGCCCGCAAGGATGTGGCTGACTATTTCGAGGCCAGCCTGCGCGCCTGTCCCGCAGCACCCAAAGTCGTCAGCAACTGGGTCATGGACAGCGTACTGCGCTTCGTGAAGGAAGAAAAACTGGACGCGGCGCTGAAGATCGAGACCTGGCCCTGCCCGCCCGAGCGCCTGGGCGCATTAATTGGGTTGATACAGGACGGTACCATCAGCACGACTATCGCCAAGACTGTCTACGAAGACATGCGCCGAACCGGACATTCCCCGGAGGAAATCATTGAGTCCAAGGGCCTGCGTCAGGTCAGTGATACCGACACCTTACAGGCCGCCATTGCCGAAGTATTGACGGCCAACCCGGACAAAGTGAAGGCATATCGTGGCGGCAAAGAAAAGCTGCTCGGCTTCTTTGTCGGGCAGGTCATGCGCGCCACCCAGGGCAAGGCCAATCCCCAGATGGTCAATACACTCTTACGGCAAAAGCTCTCCCAATAGCGTCGCCAGCGATTCGACCAGTTCAGTACAGGAGCCCAGCATGGATTTTCATTTTACCCCAGCGCAGGACGCTTTTCGGCAGGAACTCCGCACCTGGCTCGCGGCCAACGTTCCACAAGACCATGGCCCGCTGCGTCACCTTCAGCCGCAGGCCTCAGCCGCGGACCTCACCTTCCTGAAAGACTGGCAGCGCACAGTCTTTGAAGGCGGCTGGACCGGGATTTCCTGGCCCAAAGAGTACGGCGGCCGCGGCGCTTCTCTGATCGAACGGATGATTTTCGATGAAGAAATGGCCAACCATAAAGCGCCTGGGCTGCTGAATGTCCTGGGTTTGGAGATAGTCGGTCCGACGATTATTGTCTACGGAACCGAAGCGCAGAAAAAAAAGCATTTAGCCCCTATCTTGAGTGGTGCGGATATCTGGAGCCAGGGCTATTCCGAGCCGAACTCGGGCTCGGACCTGGGCTCACTCCAGACGCGCGCAGTTGACCAGGGCGATCATTTTTTAGTGAACGGCCAGAAAGTATGGACGAGTTTAGCCCGCTATGCCAACTGGTGCTTACTCCTGGTGCGGACCGACCCGGACGCACCCAAACATAATGGCCTGTCAGCTCTCCTGGTTGATATGCAGAGTCCGGGCATTACGATTAAACCGCTTCGGACCATGACCGGCGAGAGCGAGTTTAACGAGGTCTTTTTCGAGAATGTCCAGGTCCCCAAGGCCAGTCTTCTGGGCGAGATGAACCAAGGCTGGAAGGTCATTATTACCTCGCTCATGTTTGAGCGGCAGGGGCTGGGCTTCTATTTTACCTTCGCCCAAAAACGGACCTACGAAGACCTGCGTGCCTGGCTGTGTGATTCCGATCCGGCCCCTTCAACTGGGCTCAGGGCAGGCTCTGGCCGGACTGACCGTCGGCTGCGCCAGAAAATGGCCCAGGCGTATATCGATTGCGAAGTCTTGAAGTTGAATAATTATCGCGCCTTGACGCGGTTGCTGCGCGGTAACCCGGCCGGACCGGAAGGCTCGATTGCCAAGCTGCACTGGGCCGAAACCAACCAGCGCATGCAAGATTTGGCCGTCGAGATGCAGGGAGCCGCTGGGCAACTCTATGACGAAGCCGAAGCGGAACATTATTGGCAGTACGGTTTTCTCCGAGCCCGAGCCAATACCATTGAGGGCGGCACCTCCGAAATCCTGCGCAACATCATCGCCGAACGCGTCCTCCAACTGCCCAAGGGCCGCTAACCAGAGCGTTTCGCGCGAAGCTGTAGCCATATCGTCATTCCGGACTTGATCCGGCATCCAGAGGGCAGGACCGGCAACCATCCTCTCAACCCTGCCCTTCTCGACTTCTCTCCTTCAGCAGTGCGGGGATTCACGCACCAAGAGCGGCCAGGGATTCTCCGTGGTGGTCAAGTTGTCGCGGTTGCGTTCATCTGACGCCTCACCCATTTGACGCAGCCCGAAGTAGATCAGGCCACACTGGAGCAAGCCGACAACAGCTTGCACAACATCGGTCCATGTGGGCGTTGCTAAGGCGTGCAGGGCTTACACGATAGCGGCAACCGCGCCCTCCCGTCCGAACGTCTTTGGTGCTCGGTGAGGCCCACTCCTGCCCTGAGGGTCCAGGATAGGAGCAAGGCCGGAGCAGGGGCGTCCAGCCTAGTAATTCTACTAGGGACAGCCTGGCGATAGTCTTGTATAGGGAGTCAAACGTAAACTCACCAGAAGACGTGTGATGCATATTAGGGAGTCGTGTAGCAGGAGCGTGTCGAGGATAGACGAAGCTCACATTCCCCACCACAGGAATTGCGGCTAAGCTAGAACGTTTCACGATAAGTTGTAGCCGTGCCCATCCGCTCTCGGCTCGGGCTTTCGTAGGGTGCGCCCTGCGCACCAGGAGGTTGGTGCATGGGATGCACCCTACGGAAGGGAACGGCGGGCTATACGGAAGCGTCAATTGCTCTAGCCGCCGTTCATCTCGGTCGCTGGCTCAATCACCTTTTCGGGCACCCCCCCTTCGCCTTTGCCACCCTCTTCCCGGCCTAATAATGCACATCACACGTCCCATGGGGGGGACCGGAGGCCGGGGTGGGTATCATGTCGCCGCTCTTTTTTTCCGCAGCAGGGCATTTTCCTATGAAATTACTAGGGACAACCGGTCGGGGAGTGTGGTACGGGGTCTCCATCATTCAGATTTTTGAAGTCGATTCCTCCACGTTTGCTGCTGATTCGTCTCGTTTTATTTTCAAACTAACGTCCTATCAAATTTGATGAGGTCTTATGTCTTCGCTACTACGCATCGGCATTGTTTTCGTTCTCTTGGCTCCGTCTTTAGCACACGCCGCCGCGCTGGGGAATCCGGGGAACGGTCTGTTTTATTCGGGTGTCGGAGTCATCTCGGGTTGGAAGTGTGAGGCCAACGGACTGCTCACCGTGCGCTTCTTCACCACCGACGGAGACCCACACCCGGATTGGATGGACTCCATTCCGCTGGTGTACGGCACAGAGCGGACCGATGTCCGCAAGGACGGCCAATGTCTTGACAATGACCATGACAATGTCGGCTTTGTGGCCATCTGGAACTGGGCCAATCTCGGTGACGGGACTTACACTGCCGTGGTCTACGATAATAATGTGGAGTTTGCCCGCAGTACGTTTGAGGTGGCGACCCTCGGGGAGGCGTTTGTCAGCGGGGCGAGCGGAGAGTGCAGAGTTCAGAATTTTCCATCATCGGGAGAGACTACGACATTGGAGTGGAATCAGAATACCCAACATTTCGAGGTGGTGGGAGAAGACCTTCCAAGCATTCCCTCGGGGGGGACCTTTACAAATTCCATCGGCATGGAGTTTGTGCGGATCGAGCCGGGGAGGTTTCATATGGGTGCGTCGGAGGCGGTGAGTGAGTCCGATGAAGGGCCGGTGTATCAAGTGACAATCAGCCAGCCGTTTTACCTGGGCAAATACGAAGTGACCCAAGCGCAGTGGCAGGCGGTGATGGGGACGAGTCCATCGGTATGGTCCAACTGTGGCAACTGCCCGGTGGAGAGCGTGTCCTGGGATGATGTGCAGGGTTTTATTGAGGAGCTGAACTCTCAGGAAGGGGTCAACAAGTACCGGCTGCCGACCGAAGCGGAGTGGGAGTATGCGGCGCGGGCGGGGACGCAGGCGGCGTACCACTTTGGGAGTGCGGCGAATCTGTTGGGCTTTTATGCCTGGTATGTCGAGAACACTGATCTGGGGGGATTTAGGAGAACCTTTGAGGTCGGGCAGAAGTGGCCGAACTCCTGGAATCTGTACGACATACACGGGAACGTCTGGGAGTGGGTAGCGGACTGGTATGGGCCCTATCCCAGCGGTGCGGTGACCGACCCTCGTGGCCCTAGTACGGGTGACATGCGGATCATTCGAGGCGGGGGTTTTGGCAACGACGCCCGTGATTGCCGCGTGGCTAGGCGCGTCAACACTGCGCCTAGCGGTCGCTCCCAGGACGTCGGCTTCCGCCTGGTGAGAACTCCCTGACCCTGTGCGCCGTTCCCCTGTTAGCATGAACACGTGGGCTCGGTTGCGTGGGAAGGATGGGCCGTCAACCGGTAGTCCCATAGGGCGGCTGAGCAGAGCGTAAGCCGACAAGTGCATTAGTCGAAGGACGCTCAGGACAAATGCGAGGCCGTTTGTGCTGAGCCTGTCCTGAGTCAAATCGAAAGGCGGAGTCGAAGCATAGATGCCGGATCACGTCCGGCATGACGAGAGCGGAACGGCATGGCGACAGCCTCTCGTGAAACACCCCAGGTCGTATAGGCCGAGTTAAAATGGACACAGCCGGTGGACAGGTCGGAGGTAACGACATGGGCACGGCCTAGATGTTGTGTTTTATGAATCGAGCAGAGACGCCAGACGCGCCTCGGAATCGTCCGCAAAGGGGTTGATGATTTCGACGCCACCCAGGCGGCGACCGTCCTGCATGTCTTCGCTGATGATCGCGGAGCAGCCGCTTTGTCGAGCCGTAGCCCACAGCAGCGCGTCCCAAAACGCCAGCCGGCGTTCCTCAACCCCTTCAATCACATTGATAAAAGCCGTGTCGGTGGCGGATACGACTCGAAATACGTCGATCCAGTCGCGCACGAAGGTGCCCGCATGAGAGAGAGCAAGCAGATTCTTCCGCATCGTTGCATGGAAGAACTCGGCGAGCGCCTGGACGGTCAGCACGCAGTCGTGCAACGCCGCCCTCGCCACTATCTCTTTTGAACGCTTGTGCCGCCCGCCTGCATCTCTATCAACAGCATAGATGAGGATATTGGTGTCTAACGAGAAACGACCCTTAACGGTCATAGATGTCTTCCCGCTCAACTCTCAAGCCACCGAGTGAGACCCCTTGCTCTAGTCTTGCCATCATGCCACGGTAGGCGGCCGCCCAAACAGGGTCGGCAGACTTGTCGGCCGCGTGGGGAATCAGTCTGGCGATGGGCTGGCCGCACCGGGTGATCAGATACTCCTGACCACGCTCGACTTCTCGGATTAATTTGGAGAATTCCTGGTTGGCGGTCATCAAGGATATCTCGCGCATCATATCCCTCCAAATAATTGAGACTGTCTGTCAGGACAAGCCGGCGTCCGGCCTACGTCGTATAGGCCGAATTAAAATGGACATAGCCGGTGGACAGGTCGGAGGTCACGACGTGGGCACGGCCTCGACCCAGATGCAAATGGATATCTATGGAGAACTCGTCCTGTTGCATGATCCGGGCGGCCCGGTGTTCGTTGCGTGACCCGGTGCTCATGCCGTTGCGACCGATGGGAACATCGCCGACACTGATGGCCAGCCGGTCCTGATCCAATCGCGCGCCAGCATAGCCCACCGCGCAAGCAATGCGCCCCCAGTTTGGGTCGCCCCCGAAAAAAGCGGTTTTGACCAGGGGTGAATAGGCGATGCTGCGGGCGACTTTTTCCGCATCCGCAGTATTCTTTGCACCGTTGACATAAATATCGACCACCTTGGTCGCCCCCTCCCCGTCTTTGACACACATCCGGGCCAGGCTGCACAGGGCTTCCCGGACTGCGTCTCGAAAGGCTGCATATCCGCGACTGCGCGGCGTGATCTCCCGGTTGCCGGCCTGGCCATTGGCGAGCAGGACCAGGGTGTCGTTTGTACTGGTATCGCCATCGACGGAGATCGCATTGAAGGAGTCGGGCAGGGTCTGGTCGAGCACCTGCTGGAGCGCGGCCCGGCTCACGGCCGCGTCGGTGCATACATAACACAGCATAGTCGCCATGTTCGGGTTAATCATGCCGGCGCCCTTGGCCATGCCGGCAACGGTCAGCGTCCGTCCGTTCAGCGTCACCTGTCGGGTTGCGACCTTGGGAAAGGCGTCGGTCGTCATGATACCGGCCGTCGCGTTCCAGAAACCGCGTGGCGACAGGGCCGCGGCGGCGGCGGGAATGCCGGTCCGCATTTTCCGCCAGTCGGGCAGCAGGCCGATCACCCCGGTAGACGACGGCAGCACCAGGTGCGCATCAATGGCGAGTTCGCGGCCGACCAGCGCGCAGGTGTCCCGGGCCAGCTTGAGTCCGGGTCGGGCAGTCGAAGCGTTGGCATTTCCGCTGTTGACGACAATGGCTTGCAAACGTCCGGCCCGGAGGCGCTCTTCACCTATGAGGACCGGCGCGGCCTTCACCTGGTTGGTCGTAAACGCGGCGACGGCCGTCGCAGGCACGTCCGATACCAGGAGCGACAGATCTTTTTTGCCGCTCGGTTTGAGCCCGCAGGCTACCCCGGAAAATCGAAAGCCGGGGACAACGATTGGAGATTTTTTGACTGTGATCTTCATGATTTGATTTAGTTTCTAGTGCTGAGTGGCTTTTGGGTCCTTTGGGTCAAGACTCAACGGACCTACTGACTCAACCGACCCAATGGACTCCATAGACTCCATAGACCCTTATGCGCCATGACACTTCTTGTATTTCTTTCCGCTGCCGCAGGGACAGGGTTCGTTGCGGCCAACCTTGGGCGTATCCCGTATGGCTTGGACGGGTCTTGCCGCGGGCGGCTGCCCGCCTGGTCTCCCGGGTGTGGGTTGCGTGGCCGGCTGTGGTTGGAGCGCGGCCTGTCCGCCGTGCAACATCTGCATGGGTCGCTGTGCGGCCTGTCCCTCCTCCATCCGCTGGACATCTTCCTGGCGCGCCACTTGGACGCTATAGAGCTTTTCAACAACATCTTCCTGCATCCGACGGGAGAGGTCATCAAACAGACTAAACGCCTCTTTCTTATACTCTTGCAGGGGGTTTTTCTGGCCGTAGCCGCGCAGACCAATCCCTTCTTTGAGGTGATCCATGGCAAACAGGTGATCTTTCCACAGACTGTCCATGGTTTGCAGCATGATCACCTTTTCGAGATAACGCATAACAGGCGGGGTAAAATCCTGCTCTCGCTCTTCGTAGTGTTGTAATGCTCGATCCCGCACCAGGTCCTGAAGATCTTCCGTTATCAGCTCTTCTTGCTGTTCCTCACTCAGGCCAAGACGCATATTGAATTGACGAAACACCGTGTCATCAAGCCCTTTCCAGTCCCACTCCGTCGGGTCGATTCCTTTATCTGCATAGTTCAGCACACTTTCTTCAGCCATCTCTTCAACAATTTCCAGCACCTGGCCTTTCAGGTTCTCACCGCCCAGGAATCCCCGGCGCTGCTCATAGATGACTTCGCGCTGCTTGTTAATGACATCATCATATTCCAGTAGATGTTTGCGGATATCGAAGTTATGGCCTTCGACACGTCCCTGGGCGTTTTCGATCGCCTTGGTGACTAAACCGGCCTCTATGGGTTCTCCCTCTTCCATGCCCAGCCGGTCCATTATCTTTTGGACGCGCTCGGCACCAAAAATACGCAGGAGGTCGTCTTCGAGCGAGAGGAAGAACCGGGATGAACCAGGGTCTCCCTGGCGGCCTGCACGCCCGCGGAGCTGGTTATCAATTCGCCGTGACTCGTGACGCTCCGTTCCCAGAATGTGTACTCCACCGGCAGCAACAACTTTTTCCCGCTCCTCGCTGCACGTTTTCTCATATTTCTCAAGAATTGCATTAAAATCCTGGCTATACGCGGCAGGGGCTTTCTCCAATTGTTCCCGGACTTCTTCTATGACCTGCACGTGTTCCTTGCGCTGCTGTTCGTATACGCGTTCTGCCTCGGCGACAGCGGCTTCATACGGTTTCCGCGCCTCTTCGTGGCGCTGGTCAGCCTCCTGGTATGCCTGTTGGTTTTCTTCATACGCTTGGCGAGCGGCTTCGTATACCTCTTGTACACGGCCGTTTTCACTCAGGGCTAAACCAGCCATTTGGATAATGGACTGACAGTAATCTTCCAGCCAACGCTCGTAGCGGCTCCGGTTCAGGTTCAGGCGTTCAGACGCCTCCTCCCCTGTCCCATCTTCAGTCAAGACCGCAATGAAATCGGCACGCGCAGTCTCATATTCTTGTTGTTGCTCTTCATTCAGCGCCGGGCCGATCACTTTGTCGTATTCTGACAGTGCCGACTCATACGCTTCCCGCGCCTGGCTATACGTTTTAAGGAGGTCTCTTGGGTCCGTTGAGTCATTGGGTCCGTTGGGTCTTGACTCAATAGACTCAATAGACTCAATAGACTCAATAGACTCAGCAAACACGCGCGCGGCCTCTTCATAGTCGGCTCGGGCTTTCTGCAGCGTAGCGTGCAGGTAGGGACGATAGGTCTCCGCCATCCGCTTCAATCCCGCATTGCGCGCCTCCTCGAAAGGCGTCCATTGAGGCTCATATTTCTCCTGGGCTCGGGCGATTGCCGTGTTATACTCTGCGCGGATTTCTTCCAGTCGGTCTTCGTAGCTCTTTTCGGTTGTCGTCGCTGTTTTTGCACCTTTTTTGGTCCGAGCGGCACTGGCCTTATTGACCCATTTTTTTTCAATCTCGGAGCGGGCCAGGAATTCCGGGTTCCCGCCGAGCAAAATATCAGTCCCCCGGCCAGCCATATTCGTGGCAATGGTCACGGCACCGAGGCGACCCGCCTGCGCAATAATATTTGCCTCAGCCTCATGGTTGACCGCATTCAAGACGTTGTGCTTGATCTTTTTTCGCTTGAGGAGTCTCCCCAGATGCTCTGATTTTTCGACCGAAACCGTGCCCACTAACACCGGTTGTCCCCGTTCGTGACAATCCAGGATATCGTCGATCACGGCCTCGAATTTCTCACGCTCGGTCTTGTATACCACGTCGGGGTGATCCACCCGGACCATGGGGCGGTTGGGTGGAATGACCACGACATCAAGATCGTAGATTTTCTTGAATTCAACCGCTTCCGTATCCGCCGTCCCGGTCATACCCCCCAATTTGCGGTACATGCGGAAGTAGTTCTGGATCGTGATGGTCGCAAGAGTTTGATTTTCCTCACGAATTCGGACGCCTTCCTTGGCTTCGACAGCCTGGTGCAGCCCATCCGACCAGCGTCGACCGGGCATCAGACGGCCGGTAAATTCATCCACAATGACGACTTCGCCATCCTTGATCACGTAGTCAACATCGCGCTTAAAAATGGCATGGGCCTTCAGCGCCTGGTTGACATGGTGCAAAGTCCCGATCTCAGCCGGGTCGTACAGGTTACGCACGCCGAGAATACGCTCAACTTTCGCCACCCCCTCTTCGGTGAGTGTGGCGGTTTTGAGTTTTTCGTCGATGGCGTAATCGACCTCGCGCTGGAGACGTGGAATGACTCGATTGAGCGAGTAATATTTCTGGGTGGATTCTTCTGCCGGACCGGAAATAATAAGCGGCGTCCGGGCTTCGTCAATCAAGATGTTATCCACTTCATCAACAATGGAAAAATGCAACTCGCGCTGGACATAATCTTCAAGATTGAACTTCATGTTGTCGCGCAAATAGTCGAAGCCGTATTCGTTATTCGTTCCATAGGTGATATCGGCCGCGTAGGCTTCTTTGCGGCTGACCGGACGCAGATTCATATACCGATAATCCTTGACCACATGGGTCGGGTCAAAGATAAAGCTCGTGTCGTGGACGACAGAAGCAACGGACAGTCCAAGGGCATGATAAATAGGCCCCATCCACTGCACGTCGCGTCGGGCCAGGTAGTCGTTGACCGTTACCAGATGCGAGCCGCGCCCGAGCAGGGCGTTGAGGTAGAGCGGCAGGGTTGCAACCAGCGTCTTGCCCTCGCCGGTTTTCATCTCAGCGATGCGCCCCTGATGGAGGACAATCCCGCCAAGGAGCTGGCTGTCAAAATGGCGCATGCCGGTGACCCGACGCGAGACTTCTCGGACGGTCGCATAGGCTTCGGGCAGGATGTCGTCAATCACGTCGGCTTCAGCCTCATGGAGTTCTTTCTCCAGGCTGGTTCGTTCTTCTTGGAAGTAGTCCAGCTTCTCCAGCACCTCTTCGTCAGGGATACCTTCCGGAGCAATCTCGGCCGCCTGCTGGGCAAGCTCATCCAACTGCGCACGCGTGGCCGCAGTGGCTTCCTGGATCCGGCTGCGGAAGATATCCGTTTTCGCCCGCAGTTCATCCATGCTGAGCGGTTGCAGTTCGGGTTCAAGCTGGCCGATCTCTTCCACCAATGGACGCATCCGCTTGAGCTCGCGCTCGTTTTTGCTCCCAAAAATCTTCTGTACAAAACGTGCTAACATGATGGTGTTACCTTTAGATATTAACGTTCCAGACGTACTGCTGATTCAACCACATCCCCGAGAAAGCGAGCGCCGACTTTAATGAACTGGTCTGGACTGTCTGTTACGAAAAAGCTGCCTCGGCCCGGTCCATTCGACTGGGTCCGGTGGTTGTCGGATAAGGTTTCCACCACCACCTTGGCTGTTTCCTCGGCAGAATCAATCAGCTCGACATGGTCGCCGAGATACACCGCAATCGTCTTTTTTAATAAGGGATAATGTGTACAGCCTAAAATCAACGTATCTATCCCACTCTGTTTGAGACTACTGAGATACGTCGCCACTGTCGAGCGGGCTACATCGTTCTCCACCCAACCCTCCTCCACTAAGGGAACAAGCAATGGACACGCACGCGTATAAATCTCAAGAGACGGGTCCAAGGCGCGCAGCGCTTTTGTATAGGCGCCACTCGCTATGGTTGCCTCAGTCCCGATCACCCCTATTTTCCTGTTTTGACTGGACCGAACGGCGGCCAAAGCACCGGGCCGTATCACACCAATAACGGGTATCGTATAGCGTTCCTGTAAAGCCATGAGCGCCACTGCCGAGGCAGTATTGCACGCCACCACCAGCATCTTGATATTTCGTTCAGCAAGAAAGTCACTATTCTCACACGCATACTGCGTTACAACATCGTGCGACTTTGTCCCATACGGACAGCGCGCAGTATCTCCGAGATATATCAAGTTCTCAGCAGGCAAGAGCGCCGCAATTTGCTGATAGACCGTGAGTCCGCCTATGCCGGAGTCAAAAATTCCGATGGCCGCGTCTCCACTCACATCATTCACCTTGATCGTTTTTCCCTCATCGACAGCGGTACATCGAAATATATCAAAGAGTGATGTTACATCCAGGAGTATTTTGCATCTTCCCATCTAACTGATTGATATATTTTCCATTTACCAATCGGAGAAAATCCTTGAAAAACCTGAATATCTCACCTAATACCTTAGCTGTTTCACACGAAACATTTTCCTCCGGTGACACCAGCCTTTCTTTTTCAGGAGGCATTACTGACCAAACGTCTCAACAATGAGCCTGTGGTTCTCTCGCACCCGATCAGCTTTTACCCCCGCCGTCGGTGTATACAGAATAGGCAGGTCTACAACATCTTTCCATTTCTCAATCTGCTCACGACATTCTTCGGGCGTGCCCGCAATCGCGATCTGTTCGACCATATCATCCGTCACGGCAGCAGCCATCTTCGGCAGGTTAAAAGTTTTGAAATGTTCCCATATCGTCCGCTTTTGTTCCTCCCAACCATGCAGATTCAGAATGCCCTCGTAGGATTTCACCGAGGCATAAAAGGCGATCTGATTTTTCGCGTCGCGTAGGGCTTGCTCACGGTCATGGCTGACAGCGGTGATCAGCAATGTTGTCAGGTCGATATCCTCAGGGTTCCGGCCCGCCCGCTTCGCTCCGACCTCTATATTCGGTCGAATAAATTCAACGATATATTTGCGGCTGTAGAGAGGGTGGCCAACTAAACCATCGGCAATCTCGCCAGTCGTCCGCAACATGCCCTTTTGCACTGCGGCCAGATAGAGAGGAATACGATCACGGACGATATGCGGACGCACGTACGCCGGGATGTTCAACCTGTAGTAATCTCCCTCAAACTTCATACCGCCGCCTGCGTGTGATGCCCATAGTTTCCTGATCAATGCGACACACTCTTTCATTTTCAGAGCGGAGCGGGGCTCAAACTTCTCTCCGTACCACATTTCATTCATGGAACGGGTCCCACTCCCCAAGCCAAGAATCAGACGGCCGTTCGAGAGTTCGTCAATATCCATTGCCCCGGCCGCATTCAGCACAGGGTTCCGCATATATGCATAGGCGATGCCGGTAGCAATTTTGGCGCGCTGGGTACACGTGGCAACTGCGGCTAAGGTGACCAGACCGTTGCGATTAAAAAACTCACCATTCCAAAGAGAATCAAAGCCGGCCTCATCGGCGAGTTGAGCGATTTCCATCATATCGCGGATTGTCGGTGTAAAAAGAGCGATTCCACGTCGCTGCATACGTCCCCCTCATTATTTATAGAAGAGCTTATTTGACAGAAGAAACATTATCAGTCTCAATTTATCGAACGGGAAATATTCCGGCCTACTCCAACACCAGTCCACCACACACTGGCAGGTAGTGGCCGGTGACGAAGCTGCTCAACTCGGACGCGAAAAACAGCGCTGCGTTTGCCGTATCCTCAACCGTTCCTGTTCTGCGCAACGGCACTTTACTTTCATGCTTCGCCTGAGTTTCCGGAGTCAGCATGCTTTTTACTTCCTGAGTGAGGGTCAAACCGGGAGAGACGATATTGGTGGTAATATTATATTGACCAAACTCAACCGCCAGATTCCGCGAGAAGCCCAACATAGCTGTTTTTGCTGAGGTATAGGCGTGGTAGTTTGGATTTGGTTGATGAATGCCAATCGTGTTGATGCTGATGATCCGCCCCCACCGGCGCGTCTTCATTCCAGGCAAAACCGCTTGCGCACACAAAAAGGCGGCTTTGACCGTCGTATCGAGTTGATACTGCCAGTCCATCCAGGTAGTGTCCTGAAACAGCTTCTGCGGAATACTGCCAGCATAATTGTTAACGAGGATATCAACCTGCCCAAATCGATCTTCGGTTTGACTAACCATATCAGCAACTTGGGCTTCATCGGTAATATCTGCCTTGACAAACAGTGCTTGCTGGCCGGCCGACTCGATTTCTTCAAGCACCTGTTGAGGATTCCCTTCCTCCTTGACTTGGTTAATGACAACCCTGGCTCCCTCACTGGCGAAAACACGGGCAATGCCAGCTCCGGTACCCCGGACGGATCCAGTAATAAGTGCAACTTTATTTTTCAGAAGCATAGATATTCCCTCAGTCGGGACCGACTGGCCCACCTCACAAACCGAAGATGATCGAGCTTTGTCCCCGGTCTTACACAGCCCCTACCCCGGCTGTAGACCGAGGCCCCGGATCGCAATGATATTGCGCAGAATATTGCTCGTTCCACCCTGGATCGTATAGGCCGGGGCGTACAGATATTCTCGGGCCGCTCGGCCGGCTAAACGGGCATGGGGCGAGCCCGGCAGGAGGACCGCATAATCGCCCAGCAGTTCGCTCACCGCTTTGGCGATACGCTGTTCCACTTCGGTGCAAAAGCACTTTGCCATGGCGGCTTCATAGTTCGGCACGATCTTCTGTGTCAGATACCACGCGACCTTGTAGACCATGGAGCGGCCCAAATCGAGTTCGATCTGAAGCTGAGACAAGGTATCCCGGACAAGCGGGTCTTTCGTCAGGCCCCGTTCCTTGGCATATCGAACCGCATCCTGAAAGAGGGGATAATTGCTCAACAGCCGCTCAATACCGCTACGTTCGTAGTCAAGCTGAGAGGCAATCTGATACCAGCCTCGATTTTTTTCACCAATCAGCCGGTTTTTCGGTACCTCAACATTGTCAAAAAAGACCTCATTAAAATGATGTTCCCCGGTTGCATCGATGAGGGGCCGCACATCAACGCCCGGTGTATCCATAGCAACCAGGAATTCACTGATCCCTCTATGCTTCGGGGCATCTGGGTCCGTGCGAGCAACCAGATAGGCATAATCGGCAACGTGGGCGAAGCTGGTCCAGATCTTTTGGCCGTTCAAGGTATAGTGATCGCCCTCCTCGTTTGCCCGGGTCTGGAGCGAAGCCAAGTCGGAGCCGGACCCAGGTTCACTCATACCCAGACAAAAGACGACCTCACCTTTACAGACTTGCGGGAGTATCTCCTGTTTTTGCTCCTCACTACCATACGCGAGAAGCGCCGGCCCAACCTGACGGTCCCCCAGCCAATGGGCCGCGACTGGAGCTCCGGCGCGCAGCAGTTCTTCGGTCAGGATCAAGCGGTCAAGATACGACTTTTCCTGACCGCCGTATTTCTTGGGCCAGGTCAACCCGATCCAGCCTTGCTGGCCAAGTTTCTGAGAAAATTCGCGCGAGTAGCCGCTAATCCAGCCGTCTTCAACCCGTTCCTCGGCCCGTACCTCGCTCGACAGGAATTCCCGGATTTCTGCACGAAACGCTTCTTGTTCCCCGGTGAGAGCAAAATCCATACTATCTCCTTGACTGAGATTGGGTCTGTTGGGTCTCAAGGACTCAATCGACTCAAAAGACTCAAAAGACTCCCCTAGTCCCTACCCTTCCTCCAGCGCCTCATATTCGCCCACTGGGGCAATCAAAGCCTCCGAGTCGCGTGAGCAACTCAGGTGCAGGGCAAGGGAGCTGGTGTCATCAAACTGCTGGGCAATAATCCACATCTGTTCAATTTCAGGACTGACCTGGGGCAACATTTCCAGAGTCTTTCGGGTACGCTGGGCGTCAAAAAAGGCGAACGGCTCATCAAGGATAAGGCACTCAACACCACACAGTGATGAGCTAATCAAGGCTTGCGACAGGGCCAGACGGATAGCCAGCATGACCTGATTATAGGTTCCTCCCGAAATTTCGTTCAGACCAACAAAATGACCCTTTTCACTCGACCATACCCGGACGTTGAGGTCATTATCGATTTGCATGGTCTCGTAGCGCCCCTCAGTGAGCTTCGGCATGATTTTACTCACAACGTGCCGCATCTCCAGGTTAAACCGGCTCAGTAAACGCCGGTGCGAGCCAGAGAGGAGATTTTGAGCGATTCGCCGTACTTCAATACTGCGGGTTTTGCTCTCAATATCCCTTTCGAACGCGGCGATCTCCTGGTCCAGTTGTGCCGCTTTATTGAGGCGACGCTCTTCTTCCGCGATGGCCTGATCCAGACGGTCCAGGTCTTGACGTATGGCACCCAAGCTCGTCTCAACAGACTGTATTTCTTCAGTTACCCGTCTAGTGATGGCGTCAGCATCCTCCTGGCAGGTGAGGCTCGCGGCCTCCAGCGGAGCAAGAAACGCTGCGAGCGCCTCTGCATCGAGCAGCGCTGCGCCAGGGCCACTGACAAACTGGGTCAGAGCCTCTTTCAATGGCGGATCATCACAGATATCAAGAGTCGCCACCTCAGCGACCAGGGACTGCTGGGGAAGATCGTCTAAGCTTTGGAGTTGGGCTTTGATTGCTTCTTGGTCGGCCTGGAGGCGGGTGGCCTTCTGCCGTGCGGTCAGAATCTGCTCCGTAAGAATAAAAACCATAACGAGCAACAATAGGCTCAGCCCACTAGAGACCGCGGCGACAAGGAAAAGCACGGTATTGTACGTCACTAATTGCAGATCATTTCCGAGCCACTGTCCGATGGCGTGATTTGGCGCATAGTTCAGAAACCAGAGCACGGTCCAACTCATAATCATAAGCAGAAACGTGACAAAAAGGCCGATCATAGGACCGGTCCGCTTCCCGCGTAAGCCTTCCCCCTGACTGAGGAGAAGCGCCTGATGATCGGGTAAAGAGCGTACGCGCGCGTCAACCTCAGCCGGCCGCGCTCCCCGGCCGATGAGCCAGGCCAGACGTTCGCGGTACACGGCGGCCGCGTTCCGCACAGGGGTAAAAGCCTGAAGACGCTTACGCAGATCATCACTCCAAGACTGTAGCGCCCCAGTCAGCCGCGGACCCGAACCGGATTCTGCACCTTGACTCGCCGCGTCCACGGCTTTTGTGGCGGTATCGATGTGATCCGTATAGTGCAGCCACTGCTCCAGGCTGGTATCGAGATTGGCTTGTGTCGTCTTTTCCACCTGAGCAGCGATCTCTGCGGTTGCCGCGCGCAGGCGGTCAAGCCTTAGGCCACGCGCCGTATTTTCCTTTTTTCGCTCAGATATGGCCGTGGTTTGGGCATTATGTTCTGCCTTCAAATTGGGCAACGCATCAGCCTGGATATTGAGTTCACTGTGCTGCCGACGAGTCTCGGCAAGGCCGCCATGCAGAGGGGCAAGTTCTTCCTGGAAGGTCTGAATATCGGACGCACATTCAGTCGCCACGTGCTCAAAGGTTTCGACACCGGCCAGCGCCTTAGCGGTCTGCAGGAGAATAGACGGAGAAGCAATATTCCGCTGAGCTAAATAGAAGGAATCGATAAAGCGTTGATAGGTAAACCCGCACAGCTGGGCCACATTCTCGTTCACCGCGGTAGCCCCACGAACAAAAGGATCCGCTTCCCCTTCCCTGCGAAGCTGGGCTAAATGATTCCCGTCTGCGTCAAAAGAGCGGGTAATCAGATAGCTTTGTTTATCCTTGGCAAAGAAGCCAACAGTGACGGAAGCGCCAAACTCGCCCCATTTAATATTTTTTTGGAATTCGTCCTCAGGGTGAGAGAATGTCCGGCCAAACAGCGCCAGACACAGAATTTCGGCAATGGTCGTTTTGCCGGATTCATTGGCGCCGCTTATTCCAATCACTCCCCGCCGGGGAATATTTGTCAGCTTCAGTTCCGAATAACGCAGCACATTTTTCGCGTGAACACTCGTAATGATCATGAAAGCTTCCTTATTATCGATACCGGCTGAGTTTCCGCAGGACGAGGGAGACGGCTTCGTGGTAGAGTGGCTCATCAAAATCAGGATTCTCACTACCTAAACGCTCGATTTCTGCTTGGCTATGCTGCTCAAATTCCGCTGCCAGACTCGTGAGCCGAAACTTTTCTACCAGAGCGGGCTCCTTTGCGGTTACTTGTTCTTCGGCTGGATTACTGGACCGCAGTCCTCTTACCAGGACGATATCTTTTTTTGTTGCCATTCGCTCCTCCCTTGCCACGTCGGTATGCCCATATCCAGTTTATATGCACGGGCGGGTTGATTACAACGACACCCCCACTGGAACCGTTGGCTCCTTCCGTCCGACTTGGCAATTGTCGAGTCCTCAGCTAGGCTAGAGCCTTAAAATGGCGGCTGAAGGAGGCACGCATATGAGTGGCTACACGATCATTGACGTTGATACCCACGTAACAGAGACGCCGGACCTGTGGACCAGTCGGGTCCCCGACAAATTAAAAGAGGCGGTCCCCCGCGTTGACCTCGACGCCAGGGGACGTCAGTGGTGGTTCCTCGGAGATCGGCGTATAGCCAATCCGGGTCTGACCGCCACCGCGGGGGTCGGCGATATGGCCAACTGGCCCAAGTCGTATGACGAGATGCACCCAGGCGCATTCGACGCCAAGGAACGCCTCAAATACATGGATGAAATGGGTATCTGGGCGATGGTCATGTATCCCAACGTCGGGGGGTTTGGCAGCCAGGAGTTTCTGCGCCTTGAAGACTCCGAGCTCAAGCTGACCTGTGTCAAGGTGTATAATGATTGGCAGACCGAGTGGGCCTCGGCCGATTCGCGCCGCCTGCTCCCGATCACCTCAACACCCTTCTGGGATGTTGACGCCTCGGTTGAAGAAATCCGACGCTGTCACGCCATGGGTCACAAAGGCATCCTCTTCACCGGCGACCCGCAATCGCTCGGCCAACCCCTCCTGGGCGACCCGCACTGGAATCCATTGTGGGAAGTGGCCTGCGAGCTCGACCAGCCGATCAGCTTTCATATTGGCTCCGGCAATATGGACGGCGGACTGCGGCGCGACAAGGTGAAGACCTACGGAAAAATGGCAGCGTTTGCCGAGCTCTCGGTTGATATCTTCATGCGCAACGGCATTCAGTTGAGCGATCTGATCATTTCTGGTGTCCTGGCACGCTATCCCAGTATTAAATTTGTTTCGGTTGAAAGCGGGATCGGCTGGATTCCGTTTGCTCTCGAAGCCCTGGATTATCAGTTCCTCGGCAACCGTGTTCCAGAAGAGCGGCCCGACCTGGATATGTTACCGTCCGAGTATTTTGCACGGAACATCTACGCCTGTTACTGGTTCGAGCAGATCGCCCCGCGTCGTCTGATCGACAAAGTCGGGGCTGACCGGATCATGTTTGAAACCGACTTTCCCCATCCAACTTCGCTCTATGGCGATGAAGTCCACGACCGTATCAAGGAAGGCTTAGAGGATTGTGACGAAGAGGTCCGGCGTAAAATCCTGTGGGACAACGGACAGAAGCTGTATAGAGTCGAAGGTCCGACCGCAGCGGACGAAGCCAAGTTGAACGCCTGAAATTTCAGTGCACCGCGCTCAAAAGGAACGGCCAAGGGCATCTGCCCTTGGCCGTTTTGACTGGAGTCGGCGGCCCCCCCGCTCTGGACCATCTTACTCAGAGAATCCGAATGTCTTTGTGATACACGCACCGATAGCGGACCGGAAACGTGCCGCTCTCTTCTTCAAGAATCTTTCGACCCGTCCGTTCCTCAAATACCGAGACCCACCTCACAATATGTTCCGGCTGTAAGCAGAATCCAGCGACACCCAGCTCCTGTAGAATATGCCGAACAATGCTGCCGGCCGTCAGCCCGCGGTCGGGCCGGCCACGATATGCCTTGACCACATAGTGTGCGACATTTTCTTCAATCAGGTGATAGGCCGAACCATGTCCAACGCCAATATCGAAACTCGGCATCCCAATCACCCGCTCCCATAGGCAAAGGAGGTCTTTTGGGTCTATTGAGTCTTTAGAGTCTTTTGGGTCAAGACTCAATAGACCCAATGACTCAACCGACTCAACAAACACCTACGGCGCTTGACTGCGAACAGTATTCATGACGATATCCGTACTTTGGGTCGTGTCTGACCGTGGAGGGTATTATGGCGAGTTTAGTCAACGTTGGTCGGCCGGCGGGTCATGTTGAAGGACCGTCCAAAGTCACCGGACAGGCCCGCTATACCGCGGATGTTCGGCTGCCCGGTTTGCTGTACGGCAAGTGCCTGCGCAGCCCGTTTCCCCACGCCCGGATTGTCTCGATTGATACCGCGCAGGCAAAAGCGCTAGCCGGCGTCCACGCGGTCATTACCGGAGCGGAGCTGCCTGACCGCCGCATTGGTCGTTTCTTTTTGGATAAGCCCGTGCTCGCGCGGGACGTGGTTCGTTTTGTAGGCGAGAAGGTGGTCGCGGTTGCGGCCGAGTCCATGGACATTGCCGAGGAAGCGCTCACCCGCATAGCGGTGGAGTATGAAGCCCTGCCCGCAGTCTTTGATCCCGTCGAAGCCATGCAGGGAAACGCGCCGCGCGTCCATACCGATACCAGCGCCTACACCCATCCTCCCGTACCCGATTTCGTTCATCCGGGTGATGACCGCCTGTACCCGGACATTCCCAATGTGGTATCCCAGGTCTTCTACACCCACGGCGATGTTGAAGCCGGATTTGCTCAAGCCACCCGCGAGTTTATCCATACGTTTACCATTCCCCCGGTTCATCAGGGTTATATTGAGCCGCATGCCAGTGTCGTCCGGATTGAGCCAGACGGTAAAGTCAATCTGTGGATCTCGAATAAGACCCCCTTTGTGGCTCGGTCTCAATTTGCGGCTGCGCTGGATGTGACCGAGGACCGAGTCTGCGTCAACACTGCGCCCATTGGCGGTGATTTTGGGGGGAAAGGCTCATTAATGGACAGTGTCGTGTGCTATCACCTGGCCGCAGTTGCAGGCCGACCGGTCAAAATGGTCATGAGCTATACCGAAGAACTGTTGGCCGGCAATCCGCGTCATCCGGCCGTCATTACGCTGCGGACCGGCGTAGACGCCGACGGACGCATTGTTGCGCGTAAGGCCAAGCTGGTTTTCAGCTGTGGCGCCTATAGCGCCTTCACGCCACTGCATACCGTACACGGTAGTGTCCACGCCGCCGGTCCGTACCGGATGCCCAATGTCGAAATCGAGGTCTTGCGCGTCTACACCAACACCGTTCCCGCCGGGCATATGCGTGCGCCCGGCGCGCCCCAGATCGTTTTTGGGGTTGAAAGCCATATGGACCTCATTGCCCAAGAGCTGGGGCTCGATCCCTTGGAATTTCGGCTGCGCAATACGCTGGTCGAAGGCGATGCCGCCCCGCTGGGCGAAAAGTGGAGGAAGATTCGCTGTAAAGAGACCCTGGAAGCCGCGGCTAAGGAAGCCGAGTGGGACACGGAAAAGGCGACCCATATTGGCCGCGGCATTGGCATGTATGACCGCGAGCCCGGGGCGTTTGGTCCATCGAGTGCAACCTTGAGTATCGCTGCCGATGCTACGCTGACCCTTATGACGGGAGCGGCAGATACGGGCACGGGTTCGTATACGGTGCTGCAGCAGGTCGTGGCTGAAGAATTACAGGTCCCCTTGGAATCCGTCAGGGTCGTGCAGGGCAGTACCGACTCTGCACAGTGGGAAGTGGGTGCTGGGGGGAGCCGTCTGACGCATATGGCCGGTCAGGCGACCCTTGCCGCCGTTCAAAAATTAAAGGAAGGCCTCACCGCATTTGCGGCACGGCATATGGAAAGTCCGCCGGAGCAGGTCGCATATCGGGCGGGTGCGTTTGTGAATACGAACGGGCAGCGTCTTGCGCTCCCCGCGCTGATAGCCGCACTCGCCGACCGGGAAGAGCTGCCCTTACGCTACACCGGAGAATATGTGGCCGAAGACCCCGTGGATGTGACCTCGTTCTGCGCCCAAATAGCCGAAGTCGCTGTTGATCCGGCAACCGGCCAGGTGACGCTCAAGAAGCTCACGACCGCGCACGATGTCGGCACCATCCTCAATCCGCTCACCCACCAGGGACAAGTTGAAGGCGGGGCCATCCAAGGGGTTGGCCACGCGCTGACCGAACATCTGATCGTGCAGGACGGAGTCGTGACGAATGTCCATCTGGGTGACTATAAGCTGCCGACCAGCATGGATATTCCGGAGCTGAAGACCGTTCTGGTCGAAAGCAACGCCGGCCCTGCGCCCTATGCAGGCAAGGCCATTGGCGAGCACAGTAATGTGGCCGTACCGGCGGCGGTGGCAAACGCCGTCTTTGATGCGGTGGGAGTCCGGCTGATGGATTTGCCCGTAACCGCAGAAAAAGTCTATGCAGTCCTCCGAGAAAAAAACAGTACGTTCAAGAACGATGCGTAGGGGAAACAGCTAGACATGAAATCCATTCGACTCCGAGTAAACGGACAAGCTGTTGAGCGGGACATTCCGGACAACACCTTGCTCATCGATTTATTACGCAACGGTCTTGATCTCACCGGGACCAAAGAAGGCTGTAGCGTGGGCGTGTGCGGGGCGTGTACCGTCCTGCTGGACGGTCAGCCCGTCAGTTCCTGCTTGACTCTAGCGGTCACGGCGGACGGCTGTGCGGTCACCACTATTGAAGGATTGTCCGAAGGCAACAGGCTACACCCGCTCCAAAAAGCGTTTATCGACTATGGCGGCTTTCAGTGCGGTATTTGTACGCCGGGTCAGATCATGTCGGCTAAAGCGCTGTTGGACGAAAACCCGCATCCGTCAAAAGACGAGATTCAAAGCTGGATGATGGGCAATCTGTGCCGCTGTACCGGCTATTATAAAATCATCGAGTCGATCCAGGCGGTGGCGGACGGAAGGGTCACATCATGATTGCCTTTGAATATGTCGAGCCGGAAAGCCTCGAAGAGGTTCTCGCCCTGCTTGAACAGTACGGCGAGGATGCCAAGGTCCTGGCCGGTGGAACCGGGCTGGTCAACCTGATGAAGCAGCGTCTGGTTCAGCCCGCGTATCTGATCGGTCTCCGCCGTCTGGCACACAGCCCGGAACTCGCTGAGATTCGGCCCAACGGTGGCCTCACTATTGGGGCGCTGTGTTCGCATCGCACGGTAGAAACCTCAGCCCTGATTCAACACCGCCTTCCCCTTTTGGCTACGACCTTTCAGCATGTGGCCAGTGTTCGTATTCGGACGGCTGCGACCATTGGCGGCTCATTGGCGCATGCCGACCCAAACCAGGACCCGCCGCCCGCGTTGCTCGTCCTGGACGCGCAGATTCGGGTTCAATCAACCCGCGGCGCGCGGGAAATTGATCTGAACGATTTTTTTGTTGATTATTATGAAACCGCGCTCGAACCCGAGGAACTCATCACCACCGTTGTCATCCCGCCCCAACCCGCCGGCGCGGGGACTGCTTTTTCTAAATTCCTGCCCCAGACGCACGACGATTACGCAACCGTTGCCGTCGCCGCACGGATATCCTTGGACGGCGATGTTATTGCCCACGCCCGCATCGCCTTGGGTGCGACCGCAGCCACCCCACTCCGGGCAAAAGCGGTTGAAACCGCCCTCCAGGGTCAGACCCCGACCCCCAAGCTTATGCGTGACGCGGCCGTTCTTGTTGCCGAAGAGGTTGATCCGCTCGCAGACTTTCGCGGCTCGGCGGAATACAAGCGCGATATGGCCGTCGTATTTACCCAGCGGACCATCGAACAGGCAGTGACACGGGCCAGGGAAGCGAGCGGGAACGGATGAACTTCGAGCATCACTGTACGGTCCCGGTTGCGCGCGAGACCCTGTGGGATTTTCTGATGGATGTGCCGCGGATGGCGACCTGTATACCGGGGGTGAGCGAGGTTGTCGCCACCGGTGAGGATCAATATTCCGGCCGGATGAAAATCACCTTCGGACCTATTCGACTCACCTTACAGGGCGAGCTCCGCATCCAGGAGTTCGATCGAACGAATTGGCGTGCGGTTGGTCGGGCGGAAGCCCACGATCGACGCGTTGGCGGCGGCGTCCATATCAGCGCTGCGCTGGCCTTAGTCGAGCAAGCAGAGGCGCAAACCCAACTGTCCATCCAGACCGAAGCCCGGCTCATGGGCAAACTGGGTGAGTTCGGCCAGCCCGTCATTCGGAAAAGGGCGGATAAAATCGTGGCCGAGTTCGCCCGGAACGTTACAAAACATTTCAAAGAGTAGACGTGTCCAGCATCTGCCTGTCTATTGGAGGATACGTTTACTCTTTTCGGCGTAGTGAGCCTTCTCGCCCCTGGGGGAGGGAAAAATTATTCCTATATTTTTATCCGTTTGTTCTCCGGGTCATAGAAAGGACGCAACGAAGCCCGAGCCGGAATACGCCCGCCCGCGACCTCTATTTCGTAGTGGCCGGACTGAATGTACTCGAGTGTGACGCCATCCGCATGATTGACGTACCCCAGGCCAATTGCCGCACCCAGGGTATGGCCGAACATCCCGGAGGTAATAAAACCGACAATTTCATTATCCCGCCAAATCGGTTCGTTGTGGTAGAGCAATGCCTCCGGGTCTTCTAATGCAAATTGGACGATCCGCTTTTTGACGCCGTTATGGTGTTGCTTCAGCAGGACTTCTCGGCCTAAGAAAGCGTCCTTATTCAGCCGGACGGCAAACCCCAGCCCGGCTTCGAACGGTGTGTCTTCGTCGGCCACGTCGTGTCCCCAGTGACGGTAGCCTTTTTCCATGCGCAAGGAATTGAGGGCGTGATAGCCGCAGTGTTGCAGCGATACGGCTTTGCCGGCTTGCGTGATGGCGTCGTAGACTGGAAGAGCGAATTCGGTCGGGATGTGCAGCTCCCAGCCCAGCTCACCCACGTAGGTAATACGGATGGCGCGGAGCCGGGCATCGGCAAAGTCGATTTCCTGCGAGCTGGCAAACGGGAAGGCGGGGTTGGAGAGGTCCGTATCGGTCAAGCTGCTCAAGAGCCTCCGAGCATTCGGACCCATCACGCCCAGCACAGCGTAGGCTGAGGTTACGTCGGTGAGAAAGGCGTATTCGTCCGCAGCAATATGCGACTGTATATAGGAAAACGTTTTTGTCTGCGTGGCCGCAGCATCCACGATATAGAAGCAGTCCGGAGCAACACGGGTGATAGTCACGTCGGCCTCGACCCCACCCCGCTCATTCAACATTTGGGTATAGACCACCTTCCCTGGCACAACGTCAATCTGGTTCCCGCACAGACGATTGAGCACGCTCAGCGCATCCTTCCCCTGGAGGAGAAACTTGCTGAAAGAGGTTTGGTCGAACAGACCGACATTCTCACGTACGGCTCGATGCTCAGCCGCCGAATAGGCAAACCAGTTTTGTTTGCCGTACGAATATTGGTACGTAGGTTCCACGCCCGGAGGAGCAAACCAATTGGCGCGCTCCCAGCCGGCGACTTCCCCAAAACACGCCCCCTGGGCGACCAACCGGTCGTGCAGCGGCGACAGGCGCACGTTACGGCTGGTTGCGTACTGCCGAAACGGCCAGTGCATATCATAGAGGAGGCCCAGGGTTTCCGAGACCCGTTTTTCCAAATAGCGTCGATTGTTCTGAAAGGGTCGATTGCGCCGAATATCAACGTCCCATAGATCGACGGGCGGATGTCCGTGCGCAATCCATTCTGCCAGAACTTTCCCGGCCCCACCGGAAGACTGAATGCCGATAGAGTTAAAGCCCGCGGCGACATAGAAATTCTTGAGCTCGGGCGCTTCGCCCAAATGGTAGCGATCGTCCGGGGTGAAACTTTCGGGTCCGTTGAGGAAGAGTTTGATACCCGCGGTCTCCAACGCCGGCAGACGGTGCATCGCCTTGCTGAATACACCCTCCAGATGGTCCCAGTCCTCACCAAAAGTGCCAAATGCAAAATCTTCAGGAATGGCCTCGCCTCCCCTGCCCCACGGCTTGGCCTGGAGTTCAAAGAAACCCGCCAGGACACAGCCGACTTCTTCCTTGAAATACGTTGCACTCCCAGGGTCGCGTAGCGTCGGTAAACCTGAGGCCAGACCGGCAATCGGCTCGGTCACCACATAAAAATGTTCCGCCGCGTGAAGGGGAATACTGACCCCGGCCAGGCGGCCGATCTGCCGCGCCCACATACCGGCACAGTTGACCACATATTCAGACTGGATGTCGCCGTGTTCGGTGGCAACTCCGCTGACCCTACCGTCTTTTTGGTGAATGCCTGTCGCCTTCACATTCTCGAATATCTGGGCGCCGCGCAATTTGGCACCTTTGGCATAGGCCTGGGTGGTATCGGTCGGGTTCGTCTGCCCGTCGCCCGGTAAATACACCGCCCCCACCAAATCTGAGGCATTCATGAGTGGCCACAGGTCGGCCGCTTCCCGGGGGGTAATGACTTCCACCTCAAGCCCGAAGCATTTTGCCATGGACGCCCCGCGCTTCAGCTCCTCAAAACGCTCGGCATTATTGGCAACAGCCAAGGAGCCGGTTTGCTTAAAGCCGGTTGCTTGTCCGGTTTCGGCTTCAAGTTCCTGCAAGAGTGTCGTCGTATATTGGGCGAGTCGGGTCAGATTCTGGGTTGCCCGTAATTGTCCCACCAGGCCAGCAGCGTGCCAGGTCGTGCCGCTGGTGAGGCTTTTACGTTCAAGCAGGACCACATCGCTGAGGCCAAGTTTGCAGAGATGATAGGCCACGCTACAACCGATTATGCCACCGCCAATAATGACGACCTGCGCATGCGAAGGAAGGTTCACGCTGACACGCTCCGTTTCTGTCCTCGTCCACTACAACTGATTGCCATGCTCAGTCTAATTCCGGTACTCATCTCCACAATCGCCAATGGATTGAAAGAGGTTGTTCGAGTGGCTCAGGAGGCTATGCACCCGATCAAGCTCCCCTGCGTCGAGCGTCATATCAAAAACGCGCGCGTTGTCGGCCCGGTGCTCAGAAACACCCAGCCGGGCGCCGAGAATAACGCCAGCCACGCAGGGTTTGGCAAGGATATAATAGGTGGCGATATTAGCGATACTCACGGCATGCCTCTCGGCGATATCCTTGAGACAGTCCAACAGCTCTTGGAAGAGTTGCCACCCGCCCCAAGCATCGATCATCTGTTTATATTTCTGAAGGCTGGCTGTCTTCAGCGACCATTGGCCCGGTTCGCGCCGGCCAAGAAACTGTTCAGACAGCAGCCCGCCGCACACGGTCCCATAGGTCAGCAACTGGATGTCATGCGCTTGGCAAAACGGGATCATCTCGATCTCCGGGCGGCGGTCAATCAGGGAGAACTGGACTTGATTGGAAACGACTGTGATGTCGTGCTCTGTAATGATTCTGATATGCTCAGTATCGAAATTGGTCAAGGCAAGATGACGAATCTTGCCTTCCTCTTTGAGATCGGAGAGGTGTTTGAGTGCATCCAAATAGCGTTTGTCGCTGTAGTCCCACCAGTGAAACTGCAAGAGATCAAGCGCCTCCACATCCATGCGACGTAGAGAGATGTCGATATTATGCTCTACTACCTCGCGTGTCATGCGACCGGGACGCGGAACCCATTTGGTAAAGGCTTGGATGCTAGAGAGTGCTTCGGTACCGCGCGACTTCGCGAGCTGACGCCGGAAATCGCCGATAAAATCTTCGGCCGGGCCATAGTGATCCGCAAGATCCCACGAGGTGAAGCCAGTCTCATGATAATCAAACATCTCCCGGACCGCGGCTTTGGGATCAATGCGCCCGTGCCCTCCAGACACCTGCCATAAGCCGTTAAGAATACGACAGATGGTGAGATCCTGAGTGAATTGCAGACGACTCGATTGTGGCAGGCCCACGGCAAAGTCTCCTCATACGAAGTTGGCGGATTTAATCGTATGCCACAATGTGGCAGCCGTCCAGAAAAATATTCCGGACGAAATGTTTGAGAGGGAATGCATCGGAAAACATCGGAGACCCACAGTAGTCAATCCTGGAGCGGTGTGTACGTTCACCCCAGCAGAATCATGGCTATCCCGCTCACGACAAGGACGACACCCGGGATTTGACGCCAGACTTCTTTTTCACGCCACAGAACGAGCGCCAGTCCAATAGCCACAACAGCTTCGATTTGAGCAACCGCCTTGGCGTACACCACCAGAGTCAGCGAGTAAGACCAAAAGGCACAGATACTACCGCAAAAGCTTGCTGCCCCAATGAGCGACATCCGGCGCCAGTGGGTTGTAATAGACTGCAATTCCTCGCGTTTCAGCCACCACAGGTAGGCCGTCAACATCACAACCTCCATCCAGGTGGTATGAAACACGGCGTGAACAGCGGCCTCGAAGCGACTTGTTCCAAAGTGAGGGTTTAAGGCGACAAACTCCGTGGTAGCCTCTTTCAATAGAAAACTGGCAAATACAAGAAAGATGGCACATGCACCAGCGAGTAAGGCTCCCAGGTCAAAATGCAGGGCTCGACGCCAGCCCGCAGGCCCGCCCTCTTTACCGAGGTTCATCAGCATCACACCCAGGCTGGAAGCGATGATACCGACCCAGCCGAAAACTGACGGATACTCTGCAAAAAACATGAGGCCACACAAGGCGGTGAAGAGCACTTCCAGTTTGTGCAAGACAATGGCCTGCGCAAAATTGGTATGCTGAAAGGCAGAGACCAGAGCGATATTGGCAAGAATCTGGGTAACCCCTGTCAAAAAGCAATATCCATAGAATGCGAACGACAACTGCGGTACGCCGCTCGCGGCTATCAGCATGAGCACTGCGGGGCCTGAGAACGGCAGATTAAACGTAAAACGCGCCCAACTGATGAGGGCGGGAGAAACCCTGCCAGACAAGGTCCGCGCCAGCGCGTTCCGCAGGGTCAGGAAAACGCCGGCGGCAATAGAGATTTCAACCCAGGTCACGGTGGGATGCCATTAGCGATCAATGTGGCCCAGGCTCCTGTGCGGGGCGACTTTATCTCGGAGGGATTGTTTGAGGACTTTGATTTCAGGAAAGCCACCCTGTTCATGACGTGACCAGATCAGTTCATCATTCAGCCGTATTTCAAAAACGCCGCTTCCACCCGGAATCAACGCGACCTCGCCGAGTTCATCAGGAAAAGTGGAGAGCAGTTCTTGCGCTATCCAGCCCGCCCGCAAGAGCCAGCGACATTGCGTACAATAGATGATCCCGACACGCGGCTGTTGAGGCATCGCTTCTACGTTATTCCTGCGGCTGATCTTCCGTTGTAGACGGGGTATCACTTTCTGTGGGTGTTGCTTCGGGAGAGGCCTGGGCTTCTTCAGCCGTATCCTCTTCATCCACGATGGCCGTTACCGGCGCAAGGATATCCACGGTTTCAAACAAGTTCATGAGGTGGCGGGTATTTGCTCCTAAATCCCACTTGCCGACGCGTGAGGCGGAACGCGCGAAGAGCGTACTCCGCTCGTCTCCGTCAGCCTCCACCCAGATGGTGACATCATCCTTGAATTTAATGACTCTCGTCGTCACCACGGCTTCTATTTTCCGCTCTTCAGGCTCAACCGTACTTAACTCCCAGTGGAGGGCCTCGGCTGCCCGGCGAGCAACATCAAACATCAAGGCTGCGGGAGCCGCATAGGTACGTGGCCGGAGTTCGGGAAAGGCCGTGTCTGGTGTTGTTTCCGCAACATTCGTTGACAGATAGGTCAGCAGCCGAGTTCCCATCCCTGGGGGATCACTCCACGGCAGGTCGTTGGAAATAAGCCCGGCAGCCAGGAGAGACGCCCACACCACAGCCAGAAAAAAAACAACCTGTAAGAGCCCACTCATAAATCGCATAGCCCCCTCCCATCAGGTATGTCTTGTCACACAAATCACAGTCCATCCTGCATAATCAGTGGTCGTAACTCTTCCCAACTTGTAACCGGCAGGGAACAGGCAAAATTATGACAGACATAGGCGGTCAGTTGGTCATCAATCCGTGTCTTACCTTCGAGCAAACTCGGGATGCCATGCTGTGGGGGCCGTTCAGGATCGAAACACAACAGCGTCTTATTCGGAATAAATCTCCCATGAATATTGCGCAGCAGCGCTGTGGTTTCAGGGCTGACCGGGTCTCCCAGGAGCACGATTTCCTTGGGCCGACGCAGGTAAAAATCCAGTCCGCACAGCATATTACTGAAGCCGAAGGGGTTTTGCTCCAGAGCGTCGTAGAACAGTCGGAAGATCGTTTCCGCTTTGGTCAGGTAGTCCTGCTGCTCGGTAGCATAATAGAGGCGCAGCAGAACAAAAGCCGCCACGGAGTTCCCCGACGGCACAGACCCATCGAAAGCGGACTTTGAGCGGCTGATCAGCGCTTCGTGGTCGGAGCTGGTAAAAAAGAAGCCTCCCTCCTGTGCGTCCCAAAAGCGCTCCAGCAGCACGTCGGCCACAGCCACTGCCTCGTCCAGATATGCTGGCTCAAAGGTCGCCTCATACACGTCGAGTAAGGCCGCGCCAAAACAGGCGTAGTCGTCAAGATAGGCGTTGAATTTGGCTTGCCCGTTCGTATAACTGCGCAGCAAGCGGCCCTCATGAGACAACGCAGTCTGAATAAAACGGATCCCGCACCGGGCGACTTCGAGATAGTCGGGATTGCCCAACACCTTATACGCCTCGGCAAACGCCGAAATCATGAGGCCGTTCCAACTGGTCAGGATTTTCTCATCACGGTCCGGTTTCACCCGCTGTTCACGGACGTCGAAGAGGGTGTCCTTAGCCTGGTCAATTAATCGCGTGATGTCGTCCACCTCACGCCGAAAGAGCCGAGCCAGTTGTTCCAGCTCCAGCGTAGGATGCAGGATGTTCTTCTGCTCGAAATTCCCGACATCCGTGACATCGTAATAACGACAGAATATCTCTCCCACCTCGTCGCCTAAGACTCGCATCACTTCGTCTTGGTCCCAGACAAAGAATTTGCCCTCTTTGCCTTCCGAGTCGGCATCCTGGGTTGAATAAAATCCTCCCTCCGGACTGACCATCTCCCGCCCGACATAGGCCAGGATGTCCTCCACAACCTGCCGAAAGAAAGGCTCTCCGCTGGCCTGGTAGCCTTCAAGATAGAGCCGGGCCAGGAGGGCATTGTCGTACAGCATCTTCTCAAAATGGGGCACCAGCCAGCGCTCGTCGACCGAATAGCGATGGAAGCCTCCCCCGAGATGGTCGTACATACCGCCTTGGGCCATTTTGCGCAGCGTGTGAATGGTCATGTCCAGGTAATGCCGATTACCGGTTGCGTGGGCGTGACGCAGAAAAAGCGAAAAAACGGAGGTGTTCGGGAATTTGGGAGCCTGACCTAGCCCGCCGTGGGTCTCGTCATAATGTTGGGCCAGCCCTTCGACCGCTTTCTCCAACGCCGACACATCGAGCGGTCGCGTCGTTTGTTCACGCCGGGCCAGTTGCTCGAGCCGGGACAGAATCTCGGCGGTCGATTGGGAGACGTCCGCGGGCTTTTCCCGATAGGCTTGGGCGATACCCGCCAGGACGCGCGGAAACGCGGGGATATTATGACGATCCTCAGGCGGGAAATAGGTTCCGCCATAGAACGGCTTACCATCCGGGGTGAGAAACACCGTCATCGGCCAGCCGCCGCGGCCGGTCAGCATCTGAACCGCATTCATATAGATTTCATCAACATCCGGCCGTTCTTCCCGGTCAACCTTGATATTGACGAACAGCTTATTCATCAGTGCCGCAATGCCTTCGTTCTCAAAGGATTCGTGGGCCATGACATGACACCAGTGGCAGGCCGAATAGCCGACGCTCAACAGGATCGGTTTGTCTTCAGATTTGGCTTTGGCAAAAGCTTCTTCGCCCCACGGGTACCAGTCTACCGGGTTGTGGGCGTGTTGGAGCAAATAGGGACTCGTCTCTGTCGATAAACGGTTAGTGAATTTTTCCGGCATGGCCATCCTGCTTACTCCCTCTCCCCGTGAGGGAGAGGTCGGGGCGGAGGTCTCAGATATGATAAATGCGCTCGGCTTCCCGTCTGAGGTCCGGCTGAAAATCGGGATGAGCAATCTCCAGGAGGGCGGCGGCGCGCTGTTTGAGGGACTTGCCCTTGAGTTCGGCAATCCCGAATTCGGTCACCACATAGTCAACAAAGGTCCGCTGCGCAGTCACCACGCTACCAGGCTCAAGCATGGGCACGATTCGCGAGACCCGGCGGCCGTTAATCACGGCGCTCGACGGTGTGACGATCACCGACCGGCCCGGGTTACAGTAGGCCGCGGTAATGGTAAAAATGGTCTGGCCACCCGTTCCGGTATACATGAACGGGCCGAACGACTCGGAGCAGGCCTGCCCGCCCAGGTCTACGGCCAGGGCATTATTGACGGCAACGTAGTGCTCTTGATTGACCAGCAGGCGCAAATCATCCGTGTAGGTAAAGTCATAAAACTCGAATTTCGGGTTGCCATCAATAATCGCCAGCTCGTCCGGGAACACCCCGATCCCGGCACTGGCAACGACCTTGCCAGGGTTCACGGTCTTGTACTTCCCGGTAATAACACCCTCCTGCACCAGGCGGGCAATGCCGGCGGGAATCACCTCAGTGTGAATACCCAGGTCGTTCTTGTTGCCTAGATACATGCCGAGCGGAGAGGAAACGCTACCCAAACCGATTTGGACGGTGTCGCCGTCGTGAATGAGTTCGTTGGCCACCAGGGTGCAGATGACCTCCGTCAGCGCGACTTCTTCTTCGTTGCGTTGCGTTGTCGGGAGTTCGGCCGCGGGCCGCGTCGGTTCCACAAAATAATCGATCTCGGACACATGGATATAATTCTCCCCGCCGGTTCGGATAAGGTCGTCCTGGACCTCGGCCACAACCGTCCGCGCCGCGGCAGCCATGGTTTTGGACATGAACAGGCCATGCCCAAAACTGCAATAACCGTGCTTGTCGGGCGCGGAAACCGGGGTCATATACACGTCGCAGACGATGCCTGGCGGGAGCTCACCCCGGCGGTAATACATCACCGGAATGAAGTCCATATTCTTTTTTCCCATGAGCGGGCGGGTGGTCACGCCCAAGTAGGGCGTCTGAATGGTGAAGGCCTGGTCCACACCCGGTTGGTCCCAGTCAAAGAGTGGGCCTATGGTGCCAATTTTCACCTCGCGCAGTTCTTCTTTACGCGCGAGCAGAGCGTCGCACAGCGAGAGAGGGGTTGCGTGCAGCCAGTTGAACTGCACGGAGTCTCCGTTCCGCACACCCCGGACCGCCTCTTGCGCAGAGACCAGCTTATCACCGCATTGATCGCGCCAATTCATAGAACCCTCCTCGACAAAAGGAATTTGCAATTCTTTGGCCGGAGCATAAACCACACCGGTCAAGAAAGCAAAGTCAGTCCGCATCGCGTCTCGCATTTCGTTGAGCACGATTCCCCGGTATGGTAGGGATCACGGGTGAGGAGGCAGTTATGGATATTCGGATTGAATATTGCGCAGCGTGAAGTTATGAGCCGGAAGCCGTCAGTTTGGCGGAATATGTATTGACCCACAATAAACAACAGGTTCAGGGCTTGACCCTGGTTCCGTATGACGACGGTCGGTTCGAGGTCATTGTCAATGGGACGAAGATTTACTCCAAGCTCGAAACCGGCGTTTTTCCCGACAATGACAAAGTCCAAGCCGCCCTGGAGAAGCAAGCCGCCTAGTCGGGCCGTTTCGTAGGATATAAAGACACCGGTGCGGCCTCGCTATGAAGGTTTTCGTTAACATTGATGTCACTGTAACACCTGAACACAGGGAGACCTATGGAAATCGGCATATATGCGACCACACACGGTCTGGCCTATCGGGACGACCAGAACGTATTGGCCCGTTCCCTTCCTGCGGGTCAGCTCCGGCCCGTAGAAACCGCACAACTCGCGGAACGCCTGGGCTTTCACTCCATGTGGTTTCCAGATCACGTGTGTATGCCCATGGCCTCGGAAAGCGAGCATGTCGCCAACGCGTCAGGCAGTCGCGCCTATGAACCGCGCCATACCATGTTCGATGCCGCCGTGGTAATGGGCGCCGTTGCGCACACGACGACCAGCCTCAAGCTCGGCACGAGCGTCCTCATTTCCCCCTATCGCAATCCTCTGAGCGACGCCCGCCAGTTTGCGACTATCGATCAGCTCTCGAATGGACGGTTGCTGTTCGGAGTTGGCGCCGGCTGGATGCAGGAGGAGTTTGCCGCAATCGGTATTCCCTATGCCGAACGCGGCCCACGGACGGACGAGTGTATTGAGGTCTATAAACGCTCGTGGACGGACGATGTCGTCAGCTACCAGGGGCGGTTCTATCAGTTTGCCGCTCTGTCCATGGACCCCAAGCCGCGCCAACAGCCGCCCCCGATCATCTATGGCGGTGTCACCCCTGGCGGTGCCCGGCGGTCAGCACGCTCATGTGACGGCTTTTATCCGATTTTTCTCGATCCGTTTGCGAAGCCGGACCGTTACGCCAAAGAACAGGAAATAATCCGAACGGAGCTGGACGCAATCGGTCGCCCGCACGATGGATTTATCATGATGGGCGTGAGTTCCGCCCGTATGACCTCGCCCGCTGATCCTCTCAGTCAAGAGCAACCACGTCGCATCTGTACGGGCACGGCGGAACAAATCCTCGAAGACCTGCACGGTTTTGCCAAAGAAGGCTATGGGCTAGTGGTGTGTTTCTTTGACTGTCCGTCCGGACAATTGTCCGAGCTTGAAGACCAGATGCAACAGTTCAGCACCAGCGTTATCCCCGAAGCCAAGAACATCCGACCGCAGGGAGGCTGGAAAACAGCCATCTGACTCCAATATAGGGAAATGTCCATTTTAGCCAAATGGATAATCCCGAAATCCCGGAATATTAGTTTTTGACTATAGTCTATTATTTATCTTTATATTTTCTACAACTCACCGGCTCGATCATTATTCCGTTTGACAGATTTTGCCAGTAGTTCTATGCCTAAAGTCTGCTTTCAGTGCGAATTTGTCATGATCTCAGCCAGCCGGTATCTCAACGGACTCAACAGAGAAGGAGGGGACGCATGATCGTTATTGCAGGGACAATCCCAGTCAAGGCCGAACGCTGGAATGACGCCAAGGCTCTTGCCGCCAAGATGGTGGAGGAGACTCTCAAAGAGCCGGGCTGCATCAGTTATCAATTCCACACTGCGGCAACCGCTGAACATACCTTCTTCCTCTTCGAGGAGTGGGAGTCGGAAGAGGCCCTTGCCGCCCACTTTCAGACCGAGCATCTGCAAAACTTTCTCAAAGAAGCTCCCAGCCTACTGGCCGGAGCCCTGGACGCAAAAAAATATACGGTAGAGAAGTCCGAAGTCTTATCGGTCTGAGGACTCCCCTACCCGGAATACATGTATGGGTCTGGCCTTGCCCGAGCCTGCATGTATCTGCTTGAAAGAGTAAATGTGTCCTCCAATCATCTAAAAAAGCTAGACACGTTTACTCTTTTTCGTAGTTCTTGTGGCAGCCAGTTAATCGAGACAGGATTGGAGGCGAGCATGAACAGAAGCAGAGATGGACGAGGGAGGTCCGGTCGGAGTGTCGCGAGAACAGGGGCCTTGCTAGTGGCTTTCAGCCTCCTGTTACAGGCTGATGCTGCGCAGGCGGCCGTGGATGAAGAGTCACAGTTTGTTCTGAACACATTCTCCTTTCTCATCTGGGGAGCCCTGGTAATGTGGATGTGCGCAGGCTTCACCATGCTGGAGTCCGGTTCGGTGCGCACAAAGAACGCCTCGGTGATCTGTCTCAAGAACATCGGGCTGTACTCAGTCGCCGGGCTGGCCTATTACTTCATCGGCTACAATCTGATGTACGTCGATGTCGGCTCCTGGGTCGGCTCGGTGACCTTTCTCTACGGTCCTTCCGCCGATGAATTGGCCCTGCTGTCCGACCAGACAGAAGCCCTGGCCGCTGTCGTCGCAAACGGCTATGCCACGATGTCGGACTGGTTCTTCCAGATGGTCTTCGTCGCGACGGCGGCTTCAATTGTGTCCGGCACCCTGGCCGAACGGGTCAAGCTCTGGTCGTTTCTTGCCTTCACGACCGTCTTGACGGCAATTATCTATCCCATTATTGGGGCCTGGACCTGGGGTGGGGGTTGGCTCAATGAAATGGGCTTTCAGGACTTCGCCGGTTCCACCATTGTCCATTCGACCGGCGGCTGGGCCGCGCTGGCCGGCGCCATAGTCGTGGGGCCACGAACAGGCAAGTTCAGATCCGATGGCAGCGTCAAACCCACCCCTCCCTCGAACGTCCCCTTCGTTACCTTGGGCGTACTTATTCTGTGGTTTGGCTGGCTCGGCTTTAACGGTGGCTCACAACTCGCCCTGGGTGGCGCGGTGGACGCCGTGGCCATGAGCAATGTGCTTGCGAACACGAACCTGGCGGCGGCGGCGGGGGTCGTGGCCGCCTTATGCGTCTCACGACCCTTACTCGGACGGGTCGATCTGCTTGCCGTTCTGAACGGGGCGATTGCCGGCCTCGTCTCGATTACCGCGGGACCGGATATTGTGAAGCCATATTGGGCGGTCATCATCGGAGCGATTGGCGGGGTAGTGTGTCTGGGCGGCATGAAGCTGCTGGAGAATATGAAGCTGGACGACGTAGTCGGCGCGATACCGGCCCATCTGTTCGCCGGTGCCTGGGGAACCCTGGCGGTCTGTATCGCGGCGGGCGGCAATCTCGGCGTACAGCTCCTCGGAGTGCTGGCGATAGGCGTGTTTGCCTTCGTGACTTCGTGGGGAATATGGCTGGTGCTGGAAAAGACCGTTGGGGTCCGGGTTTCGCGCAGCGTTGAAGAGGTCGGTCAGGATGCCATGGAACTCGGCATCGAAGCCTACCCGGAGTTTGTTGTCATGCCCGACCCGGACGATGTGGAGGAGCTACGCGCTGGTGCCCAAACGGCACCCTCTTCCGAATAACCTCTGCCTGACTGAAGCTGTGATACGAACGCCGACCAGTGGTTGTTATCCCGCTAATAGCCACTGGACGGCGACAACCGCGCCGATGACGCCAGCCAGGTCTGCGGTCAAGCCGGCAACCAAAGCGTGTCTAATGCGGATCACGCCGACCGCACCAAAATATACAGCCAAGACATAAAAGGTCGTTTCCGTGCTGCCCTGGAGTGTAGAAACGAGATAGCCAACCAGACTGTCCGGCCCTTCGGCTTGCAGAATCTCAGCCATAATGGCATAGGCTCCAGAGCCGGATAAGGGTCGCAGGATGGCCATCGGCAATGCCTCGGCGGGAAATCCGATCAGGCTCAGGATGGGCTGCACGCTGGCGATCATCACATCCAATAAACCCGAGGCCCGGAACATACCGGCGGCAACCAGAATAGCGACAAGAAACGGAATGATCCTGATGGCAACCTGAAAGCCCTCTTTTGCTCCTTCGATCATGGCATCATACACCGCCACTCTTTTGGCAATGCCGTAGCCCAGCATCACTACGATGAGCACTGGCAACAGCCAGGCCGACACAGCGTTACGCAGCAGCGGACCAAGCGTCTGACCATCGCTCAATCCGGATTGCAGGAACAAGAGAAAGGCGACGCCAATCGCTCCAACAGACAAGAGGGCCAGCAGACAGCCCGGTCGGGAGGTCGGCTGCTCAGTGCCCAGCGTTTCCTCATCCGGCAAGTCGATCTCAGAGGCACTTTCTTCCTGCCCGGCAGTTCGGTCGCCCACACTGAATACGGGTAATCCCTGCAAGAGCTTCGCCGCGAGAATACCAACACAGGTCGAGAATGAGGTAGCCAGAAGCGTGGGCAGCCAAATTCCAGCCGCGTTTTCTGACCCTATCGACGCTCTCAGCGCAATCACGCCAAGCGGGGCCAGGGCAACATTCGAGGTATTGATGGCCAGAAATAAGACCATGGCATTGGTCGCCGTGCCTTTATGGGGATTGAGGCTGTCCAGCTCCTGCATGGCCTTGATCCCGAAGGGTGTGGCCGCGTTCCCCAGGCCCAGCATATTGGAGGCGATATTCATGATCATGGCGCTCAGAGCGGGGTGGTCGGCCGGCACGTCGGGAAACAAGCGCACCATGAGAGGATGTAGCCAGCGCGCCAGAGTGTGCAGGAAACCGCCAACCTGCACAATGCGCAGCATGCCCAACCAAAAGGCCATCACGCCAATCAGACCGATGGCCAGCGTTACCGCGGATTTGGCTGAGTCTATCGAGGCAGCCGTAACCTCAGCCATCTTGCCGGTAAAGGCGGCGGTCACAACAGAGCCGACAATAAGGCCGAACCAAATCCAGTTCATAGATGATGGAGGAGCGGCTGCAGAGCGTTTGAAGCTATGCTACACACCGAAGAGTAAACGTGTCCAGCATCTCCATGTCCGTTGGAGGACACGTTCACTCTTTTGTTCGGGCGGAAATATAGCAGTCTCACAAACAAAGGAATATGACCTGGCTATGAAGCGGGCGAGTTGGGTGGCACTTGGAGCGATTCTCGCAGTGATGGCGATTGTCGTCTATTCGACATTCCAGATTGGTGGCGTCCGCTGTGAGGTCTGTATTACCTTCCACGGCCGGCAGGTTTGCCGTGCAGTGGACGGGGCGACAGAGCATGAGGCCCAGATGGCGGCAATTACCAATGCCTGCGCCCTGCTCGCCTCAGGTGTCACCGACACCATTGCCTGTCAGAACGCTCCCCGAGACCGCTTAACCTGTAGTCCAGAGTAACCCCTACCAAGCTCCCATACTGCCGGCAGACGCAGGTCCGGAACCTGGTTCGTCGTGACAGGGAGTAGCCGTTTATGCGGAAACCTTTTAGCATTGCGGCAGAGATGCAGAAGAAAGGACTGGCATGTTCAAACTCAAGAAAACGGCGGAGCAGATGGTGGAGGAGGCGAAGACCCGTATTGAGAACCTGTCCGTGGGACGATTACAACAAGAATTAGAGTCTGGAGAGACGCAGCTACTCGATATTCGAGACCTGCGTGAACGTCAGAAGCTGGGCTGGATTCCAAGCGCCATGCATGTGCCGCGTGGGATGCTGGAATTCTGGCTTGACCCAACCTCCCCGTATTGCAGCGGAAAGGTTGATCCCGAAAAACGTATTGTCGTCTACTGTGCCGCAGGTGGCCGGTCTGCGCTGGCGGCTGACGTGTTACAAGATATGGGTTTTCCCAATATTGCGCATCTGGAAGCCGGGTTTAACGGCTGGGCCGAGGCCGGGCTGCCTGTGGAAAAGCCAGACAAATCATAATCTGTTCCTCATGCCCACTATCCTGGTCCTTTTGAGACGCTTCGCCCAGCAGCTACGGAAAGACCATTTGGATGTGGTCCTCCTGGTGCTGGTTTTCATCTCTATTACGGGGATGGTGGGCATCTCGTTTTTTGAGCCGCAGTTTTCCGCGTTGGATGCGTTGTGGTGGACGCTCGTAACTATTACCACGGTCGGCTATGGCGATATCTACCCAATCTCGTTGGGAGGCCGGATCGTCGGCATCTTTCTGATGCTGTTCGGCATCGGGTTTCTCGGCATGCTGACGGCCACCCTGGCCAGCACCTTTGTTGAGAACCGACGGCAGGAGGGAAAAGGGATGAAACCGCTCTCAAGTACCGGCCATATCGTGCTGTGCGGCTGGAATTATAAAGCCAAGGAAATTATTGAAGAGGTCAGGGCCGACGAAAAAGCCCGCCACCGTTCGATTGTGCTGATCGCCGACTTGCCCGAGAATCCTTTGGACGGTGAACGGGTTCAATTTGTCAGCGGGGTCGTCAGCCCGGAAACCCTGGCACGGGCCAATGCTCAAGAGGCAGAGGTCGCCATCGTGCTGGCTGATGAACAGGGCGAGGTCCACACGCGGGATGCCAAGACGATTTTGGATACGCTCACCATCAAAACCACCTACCCGAGCCTGTATACGTGCGTTGAACTGCTTGAACAGCAAAATATTGCCCACGGCAAGCGAGCCAAGGCAGATGAAGTGATTGTCACCGGTGCATTGAGCACCAACTTGCTGGTTCAGGCCGCCTTGAACCGTGGCGTACCCCTGCTGGTCAACGAACTCGTCAGCAACCGCTTCGGGAGTGCGCTGTACACCATTCCGGTGCCGCGAGCCTGTGTTGGCCACGCTTTTGTGGATGCGCTGATTGAACTGAAAAGAGAACAGAATCTCCTGCTTGTAGCCGTCGAAAGCCGGGCACAGGCAAGGTTTCTTGCAAACCCACCGAGCGACTATATAATCCAGACAGAAGACCAACTCATCGTTATCGGACAGGAACGTCCCAACCAGAGATAAGTGTGGAGGAAGCGACGTATGCCGTCAGAGTATTTTGAGAAAATAAAATCGCTGCTGCTTGATTTGGACTACGCGATTACGCACGAGGACGAAGGCCAGGAGTTGTTTATCGTCAATGACGAAGACAGCGGCATCAACAACCTGATCGTTGACTGCGAGGACCCCCTGCTCGTGTTGGAGCAGGTCATTATGCCCATTCCGCAGGAGCCGGGGAATTTATTCCGGCGTTTGCTGCAAATGAACCGGCTCCTGGTGCATGGCGCCTTTGTGCTGGACGAGGAGACGCAGACCATTCTTTTTCGTGACACGCTGCGCATCGAGAATCTGGACAGCAATGAACTGGAAGGCTCGATTGAAGCGCTGAGTCTGGCCCTGGCCGAGAATGCAGGAGAGCTACTCTCCTATACAAAGCACTAACCAATCACAAAGCACTAACCAATCTGGAGGTATATTATGGCAGGTTTTTTTCAACGCCTATTCAAAATCGGACAATCCGAAGCCCATGCCGTTCTTGACAACATGGAAGACCCCATCCGCATGACCGAGCAGGGTATCCGAGATCTCAAGAATGATCTCCAAGCCAGCATGACGAGTTTAGCCGAGGTCAAGAGCGTGGCCATTCGCCTGAGAAAAGACGCGGACAGCAGCAAATCTCTGGCGGCCGAATATGAACGCAAGGCCATGCTGCTGCTGCAAAAGATGCAGAGTGGCGAGATGGATCAGGCCGAAGCCGAGCGTCTGGCGGCCGAGGCCCTGAAAAAGAAAGAAGAGGCCAGCCAGAGGGCGGCCCAGGCTCTTAAGGATTGGGAAAATCAGGACAGCATGGCCAACCAGTTGCAGGGCAAGATCGAGAAGCTGAAATCCATGACCACCAAATATGAGAATGATCTCATTACCTTAAAGGCCCGCGCACGCACCGCGGCATCGACCAAGAAGATCAACCAGCAACTCGCCAAGGTCGATTCATCCAGCACAATCGCCATGCTGGAAAAAATGCGCAACAAGGTTGAAGAAGACGAGTCCTTAGCCCAGGCGTACGGCCAGGTCGCCGATGTCGATAAAAGCGTCGATAATGAGATTGATGCGGCCCTGAGCCAGGGCAACGCCACGGCGAATGATTCCCTGGCTGCGCTCAAGGCCAAGATGGGGATTTCGGCATAGCCCACCTCTATCCCCTCCTCGGAGGGGTGGCCGCAGGCCGGGGTGGGTTCCTCATTAGTACGACGCTCTGAATGAGGACCAGCCCTTCGAGGAAGGGATTTTTCGGGTAAACAGAGGAGTCTTCATGTCTCTCTGGCAAAAACTCTTTGGGAAAAAAGACGAGCAAGCGGCCCTCGATCCGCTCAGCGATTTAACCCTCTCAAATTTGAAAGTCGGCTATCTGGTCGACTATGACCTCAAGACCTGGCAGGTCAAAGGCCAGAGCAGCTACACTTTTGACGACACCAAGACGCAGGAGTGGGAACTCGACGCCGGAGATGATTCGTTCTTCCTGGAGCGCGAGGAGGACGATGGCGTCGAATGGAATATCTCGCGCAAAATAGATTTTTCGGCCCTGGGTCAAGGTGTTCGGGCGCATATCAGGCAGCATGACGATCCGCCTGAGGAAATCGAATATCAGGGGATACGTTTTCGGTTAGTCGAAAGCGGGGCCGGCTATTATCATCCCAACGGGCGGGTTGCCGGCGATGAGATGATCTATTGGGATTATATGGACGCCTCGGAAGACAATACTCTGACCATCGAACAGTGGGACGAAGACGAATTTGAAGCCGCTGTCGGCAAATACGTCAACGAGTACGAATTTTCCCATATTCTGCCACGAGAGAAATCGTGAATTTTCGACTGCTGTGTTGACGCCATTTCCTGCGAATGGTCTTGGGCCTAATACACCTCCCACCTGCCCTGCTGATAATACGCCTGTAAAACGGGCCGGCTCTCTCGGTTCACCTCGATCTCGTCGGTGTCCCGAAAAACACCTTTCCCAAAATGTGCCATCGCAATCATTGCGTCCTGGTTAAGAAAGCGCGTCTCAACTCCTTGAAAAGATAGCTCTTGTACGGTTTCCTTCAGGGCCGCAGCCTCAAGTAGTTCGGTATCTACCCCCAGCACGAAGCCCCACTCGCCCAGCGTCGGGACATGGTTGTGGTAGGGCAGGACGCTGAAGCCGGCTTCCGCCATCGTTTTCTGAATACACACAAAAGCCTGACGGCTGAAAAACGGGCTGGTCGCCTGCGTGACCAAGGTACCGCCCCGTTTGAGATGTTTCTTGCACAGGCGGTAGAAATTGAGCGAATACAGCCGGGCCAGTTCTGCGGAGTTGGGGTCGGGCAGATCGATAATGATCACGTCGAATAAATGCGACGTGTCCTGGAGAAAGGAAAAGGCATCGGCATTGACAATCGACACCCGCGGATCGGCGAATGCCTGCGCGTTGAGTTGCAGGAAGACCGGATGGGTGGCGGCCAGGGTTGTCATCTCCGGGTCGAGATCGACCAGGGTCACGGCTTTGACCTGGGAGTATTTGAGTACCTCCCGTAAGGCCAATCCATCGCCGCCGCCGAGAATGAGCACCTCTTCACGATTGCCGGTCAGAGCCATAGCCGGATGGACGAGCGGTTCGTGGTAGCGCTCTTCATCGTAACTGCTGAACTGCTGGTTGCCGTTGATATAGAGCCAGTAGTCATTCCGCCAGCGCGTCATGACCAGCCGCTGATAGGGCGTTTGCCTGACCAGGATAACCGTGTCTTTATACAGAGCTTGCTCGCCAAACAGGAGAATGGGTTCTGCCAGGACGAACAGTCCGATAAGCACAGCGCCGGCCCCGGCCCAGAGGCCGCTCAGCAGTCGCGGTGCGCTCAGCAGAGACCGAAAGCGAAACAACAGGAGCGAGGCAACCCCGAAGTTCACCGCGCCCAGCGCTATCGGGGTATAGGTCAGGCCGAAATACGGCAGGGCCACAAAGGCAAAGAACAGCCCCCCGATAAGTGCACCGTAATAATCTTTCTCCATCACGGAAGAGATGTTGACCCGGAGTTCTTCATAGGCGGCATTGACCCGAGCAATGAGCGGAATCTCCATACCGATCAACAAGCCGATGGCGATGCCGAGGGGATAAATCACCACCCCCACATTAGTGAGAAAAGGAGACAGCACGTAGGCAGCGGCCGCAGCGCTGGCGCACAGCAGGGACAGCACGAACTCAAGAACGGTAAAGGTGTCCAGCAGATGTGCGCTGCAATAACGACTCAGATGACTGCCCAGACCCATGGCAAACAGCATGAAGGACATCATCAGCGTCCACTGCAACACCGCGTTGCCAAGGAAATAAGTCGCAAGCGTGCACAGCACAAACTCGGCGACGATGCCGGCACAGCCTGTAGCAAACAGGCACAGCTTCAGCAGACTAGAGACACCAAGTGATGAGGAAAGACGCACCAATATAGGAGAACATCTCGATATAGGCAGCCCCGAGATTCGGCTGTTCATGCTCAACCAGCTCGGCCGTAATGGTCGTTCCCGGTAAGAGCACTTTGTCCGTAGCCCAGCGGATAATCGGCAGCGCGACCAGGCCGACCACGGCCAGGGAGCAGAAGGTCATCAGATTGTCCTGCCAGGCATAAAAATCGCCACTCACCGCGTAGCGCAGGATATTGCCCATACTCAGCAGCGCGCCGGCAAAGCTAACCCCAACGGCGACATTATCCTTTTCGATCTCGTCATGAATGCTGTAGGGCGTGATCCACTCGTACACGAGTCCGGTCAGAATCAGGGCCAATTGGCCCAGCCCCCAAAAGCCGATGGCCGTCCAGACCGTGCCGCCCTCACCGGAAATGGCGCCAAACAGAATCAGACCGGTTGCCGCGTATACACCCCCGGCGGTGACGCCCGTTCCCGCGTTTTGATCTTGAATGATCTCCTTGGTGTTGCTGAACTGGAAGAGAATCAAGCGATCGCTGATCAGGGTTGAGATATTCAGCAGGATGATGGCCAGGATACCGTACAGAAACAGATCCAACACATCATCGACCAAACCGCTCGACGGACCCACAATGGCTCCGCCAATGGCAAACACAACGCCGAGATAATAGCCCACCAGGGCCAGCGCCAGGGCCGAGTTTTTCCGCTCAACCAGTTCCTCGTGAATATGAAAATCGCGGTGCAGGAAATCAAATACGCGCTTCCCCAGCCAGAACAGGACATAGGCAACCAGGAGATAGATGCTGGCCAGAATCGCAGAGTCGAGGGTCATGACTTACCTCTATTTGCCAAAGCCAAAACCACGCGAGCGCGTCGGGACGCTGCTCCGTCCCAAGCGATTATTGAATCTCTGTTGGAAGCGTTGTCGCTGCGCGACATCTCGGGCGCGACGACGGGCGAAAAAAGACGGTTTCTGCTGCTGCGTGACCGTACCCCGCGTCCCATATTCGCTTCCCGTCCGACCGTAGTACGGCCGTCGCTGCGAGCGCGAGCGTTGATAGTCATCATAGTCGTTCCGGAAAATGGACCCCCGCCCCATCCCGAGGAGGTCACGCATGAGCGCGTACTGGCCGTAAAACGCCCAGAACGACATGCCGCTGCTATTCGTCTGCCACGAGCCGTAGCGCGGATTGCCAACATAGTCATAACCGGGCGGATGAGGGACATTGTTCTCCCCGTCAGGAGTTTTGGAGGCAAGCGTCATGCCCAGAAAATTTTCATTGGCGCGATAAACGGATTCCGGCACTTGCAACCAGTCGGTGGTCCAGGAGTTTTCTCCTTGGACAACTTGATACTGATGAAAATACGAAGAGAAAAACGTTCCCTCTTCGCGCATATCGCTGAGAATAATAGCGTATTCGGGCGCAGAGGCGAGCTGGGATTTCAGCCGGTCAAGCGGACTGGAGGAGGAGCAAGCCGAGAGCAGCAAGGCGCAGCAGGCAACGAGGGTCAGGCCACAACTCCAGAGCCACGGGCTCCGTCGGTATGGGGCTGTTCTTGCACTTCGTCGCATCACCTTGCTCTGCTCGTCCATGAAATACCTTTATGGCAGATGCCGAGTCCGATTTCCAGCGTGCACCCTATGGCCCCGCTTGCATGTCGCGCCGGTCTCGGCAACAACAGACGGAATGGCCGCACCGCATACCAAACTGGCGACAGCAGTCGAAACCTATCTAACCGAGTTAAGCCACGGACAATGGCGCAGGTCGGCTTAGCGCAGCGTAAGCCGACAAACCGGGCCGTTGGATTACGCCTCCGACTCCTCCGGCCGACGGGCAACTTCTTCGTAAACGGTGAATTCCCCGTCTGCATAACTCGCCAGGAAGTATCGGTCGCCTGGTCTGCGTTTCCCGAATTTTCTCGCCTGCTTCATCAGTCGGCCTCGCAAGCCGGGCTTGTCGTCGAAAATCATCACCCGATAGTCGGCCCGGGCCAGCGGGAGCTTCTGGAAGGCGTCCCACACATCCCGCTCGTTCCCCCACTCAATTTCCGCTACGAGTATGACATCGCGGACCAGAAATTCCGCGCTCGCCTTCAGCCACACCACGTCGTAGAGCCATTCCGTGGACCAGGTTGCCGTCTCAATTTTCGTGGCACAAGTTTGATACTTCTCCCGGTCGCCCAGGCATACCAGTAGCTTTTTGGTTTTGCGCGTCCATTTCTCGCGGCCCCACCCTCCTGTTTTTTTTGCGTCTACGGCCAGGCGATTCAACGCTCCTTCCAGTTCCTCTCTCCTCATTGGTCTGAATCCTCCCCCACCTCGAAGTGCGATAGGGCGACTTCTGGTGCCAGAAGTCGCTTTTTTCTATCCTATCATACAGAGGCCCGGAGGTCAGATTACGCCGCTCCCGGCTATAACTCTACCGCTCCTGTCCCTACATAAATTATGGGGAAATAACCAAAAAATTATGAGGACGCCGAAAAAATAGGCAAGCAGCCGTTCTCCCTTGCGTGATACCCATCTTTTCGCTACGACGTGGGCAGTTTTATTCTCTATCGGTGCCTGAAGGAGGGGATTCATGAAATACGGTTTGCACTTGGCCGGCGGCGCCTCGGTGTGTGACCGAAAGGTCCTCATGGACGTTGCCCGTATTGCCGAGGAGGAAGGCTGTGACTCGCTCCTCATTGGCGACCATATTGTCCTGCCCAAAACCATTGCCTCTCCATGGCCGTATGAGGAGTATAACGACGGTAAACCCAATTACGATATTTACACCAGCATGGAATGGCTGGACCCCTTCGACACCATCGCCTTTGTCGCGGGTATTACCGAAAAGATTCGGCTCGGCCTGAGCGTCCTGATTGTCCCCTACCGCCACCCGTTCGATGTGGCGCGGCGGGTTGCAACCATCGACGTCCTGTCCGGCGGGCGCTTCATTCTCGGCACCGGAGTCGGCTGGCTGGAAGAAGAATTCAACCTGCTGGGCGTTCCCTTTCAGCGCCGCGGCAAACGCACGCGGGAATATATTGAGATGATGAAGGCGCTGTGGACCGAAGACAGCCCGCGCTATGCGGGTGAGTTCGTCACGCTGGAAGAAGATGTCAACGTGCTCCCGCGGCCCCTCCAGAAACCCCACCCGCCCATCTGGGTTGGCGGAGAATCCGTGTACGCCCTGAAACGGGTGGCCCGGTTTGGCGACGGCTGGCATATTGCCCTGCTGACCTTTAACCAGATCCGGCCCATGCTGGAGCAATTGAAACGACTCATGGATGAGGCCGGACGGAATTATGACGACCTCGAACTGACGGCCATGACCGACCCGACCCGGACCACACCGGACGATATAAAAACCTACCGCGACCTGGGAGTGAAAGTTTTATACACCGTTCCGCTCAGCCGCGACCCGGATAGTATCGCTCAAGAGGTCCGCTCGTTTGCCAAGCAAGTGCAGGACGTATCGTAACCCGTAGGGGCAATGCATGAATTGCCCCTACCCTCACGAAAGGAGAAGACCATGCTGACACGAGACGAAATGTCCAGCGCGTTCGCCCAATGGGGGGTTGCCTGGAACGAGCACGACCTCGACGGCGTGATGGATTTATTTCACGACGAGATTTATTTCGAGAACTGGACCGGTGGCTGGGTCAGGGGCAAGGAGAATCTGCGTCAGGCCTGGACGCCCTGGTTTGCCAATCATGGCGGCTTCAAGTTTACGGACGAAGAGACCTTCATCGACGAGGTCGAACAAAAAATGCTCTACCGCTGGCAGCTCGACTCCCCCTCGTTTGAGAAAGGCCAGGAAAACAAACACGAAGCCCGGCGCGGGATTGATGTCCTGCACTTCAAAGACGGCAAGATCATTCAGAAACTCACCTACTCCAAGACGACGCTTGAACTGGGCGGAGAACGGGTCCGTCTGACACCGTAAGGGCTTCATTAGGACAGCAAAAGGAGCGTACCTGTGGCGACATTTTCTCTGGACCGGGTAGAAATTTTCGGACAAGGCGTTCTTCAGGCCGAAGGCGTGGTCATTGACAAAGATGGCTCGGCCTATGGCGCGGGTCGCAACGGCATTGTGTACCGTGTGACCCCGGACGGGGCAGTCGGCGAGATGGCCCATTTACCGGAGGGGTCGATGCCCAACGGCGTAACCATGGACCGCGAGGGCAATATCGTCTACTGCGACCTGGCCAAACAGGCCGTGCTGCGCGTTTCCCAGAGCGGCCAGGTCTCGCTCATTGCCGACCAGGTGGGCGATGTAAAGCTCACTATGCCGAATTTCGCCAGCTATGATGCAGAGGGGAATTTATACGTCTCCAATTCTTCGAGCGCTCCGACGCTGGAAAAGGCGCTGGACGAACTGGCCCAGCCGGCCCCGAACGGCGCGCTGGTCCGTATCCGACCGGACGGCCAGGGCGATGTCGTTGCCACCGGTATTTACCTTGCCAACGGCACCGCCATTGCGCCGAACGAAGACGCGGTCTACGTGCTGGAAAGCACTCGGGACGACTGTCTGCGCATTCAAATCAAGAAAGACGGGACTTTTGGCCCACCCGAAATATACTCAAAAGACTTTCCCGCCCTGCCCGACGGGATGGCCTTTGACGTTGACGGCAATCTCTACGTCACGCTACCGGCCAAGATCGGCGGCTCACATGCACTCCAGGGTATTGCCCATCAGGGTGTCAACATGGCTCCGGCCCATCAGATCATCAAAGTGGATACCAATGGTCAGTGGAGTCTGTTGATTGACGACCCTGAGGGCCAAAAGCTGAATTTTCCCACTAACTGCGCGTTCGGCGGTTCGGATATGCAGGACCTCTATTTTGCCAATTTGGAAGGCGATCACTTCAGCCGCGTGCGTACCAGCGTACGCGGGCATCCGCTCTATCATCAGCGCTAAACCTGTAGGGGCGATTCATGAATCGCCCCTACCCCGAACCTCACAAATCCATGGGCGGACGAACAGGTCGGATTAGCGCAGCGTAAGCCGACCTACAGGCTGTAAACCGGCCGAGATGATGTTCATCGTGGGGGGCGCTTCCTCGCTTCCTGTCGTTGCCGCTCTTTCTTGAATTTTTCATCTGCCGTCTTGAACGGAGCGAGGGAACACCTGTCAACTTATTGTGACTCAGGGGGTAGTGTCTCAGTTTGAAATTTGTTCTTCTCCGCGTTCGGTTCGCCCTTCCCTCTCGTCTCCGGGCCTGCGGTGACCGGGCCGTCTTGCTCCCGCCTGACGCCCCTCGGCCTGGGGCCAAGCCGGAGCGGGACCATCCCCCCTCATAATTGTACTCCCCCCTCATCATTTCCTCAGAAATTACTAGGGACAACCGGTGGGGAGCCGTGTTAGGGAATGAACGACCTCCCGGACACGCGTCCGCGCGGTGTCCGGGAGCCGAGAGGAGAACACGGTGTCTGAGAGCGCTCGGGAGAGGGCGGACTGCCCTGCTTTTCCTGGTCAGAAGTTTCAAAGTGAGACACTACCACTGAGGCGGAGACTCGTCTTCTTACGTTGGAATGAGTCTTGACAGAGTCTGTCATTGAGAGAGTGGAATTGTGAACGGTGTTGATTCCGTCAGATGGAATGCTCTCGGTGTACACAGGTTCCGGTTTCCTCTCTGGATGATCGTGGTAGGAAGCCTTGTCATCCTTGGAGCCGCGCTACGGATATGGACGCCGTCTCCTGCTTGGGTCTGGGCTCAGCACCCGGCTGCTTCTCTTCCCCATGATACCTTTGATGGAACGGCTTTGGATACGTGTCGCTGGTTCGACTGGGGACACCAGGCGACTGTCACGCAAGATAACGCGCTTGCCATCACAACTAGCGACTCCGCTGCGGTCTCTTTGGGGGAGGTCTACTCGCAATATACGCTGACCGGCGACTTCGACGTGCAAGTAGACTTCCAACTAGGGGAGAGATGGAATAGGTCAATTTCGTCCAACTCGCCCGATGCCCACTTAGATGTCGGCTTAGGCGTGTATCAGGATGAAAGTAACTGGCTATCTCTTGGGATCAATAAACATCAGGCTGAGACTGCTGATATTGTTATTTTCTCTCATCTTAACGGTCAGTTTCAGGTTGTGAGCCGTATTCCCAGGAATGTCAATCAGGGCGGAAAGCTCCGCATTCGCCGTGAGGATGCCTTGTTTCGGTTCTTTATTGACTTGGGGAGCGGGTGGGAAGAATTGAGCTCGACCGTGGGATTTTCCAGCCCAGGGTATCTGACTTTCCAAGCGACGAGTATAGGAACAGCCCATGCTTTCACGGCATATTTTGATAACTTTATGGTCAACTCTGGGGAGACCACCTTCCGCCCGTATATCGAACCGGTCGCCTTCAGGCAGCCGCCCAATTTCCGTCTTGGTGGCGTTCTGGCTGATTATCTTGCGGTCCGAGACTGGGGCGAGCACTGGCGCTCTCTCAATCCGGTGGAGACGCTCGCGGACCACGGATTTGAGTGGGTGCGGGTCGGGGTAACGACGCGGAGCGCACCGGCGTTGCGCGACACCCCACCAGCGCAGTGGTCCAGCCTGCCGTGGGGCGATTATTGGTCGTCACGGGAGTGGGCGGAGCAAATTATGCGAGAGGCAGTCGCTGAAAGACTCCGGCTCAATGTCTTCTTCTTTCTCAGCGATGAAGCCGCGCATGGTGGCCAGCAGAACGCCCCGCCGGAGTGGGCTGGCCTGAGCGTGGAAGAGACCGCCCGCCGGGTCAAAGCCTATACCTTTGAGACAACCGCATATTTTCTGAATAAGGGACTCGATATTGAACTGTATGACATTGGGAATGAGATCGACACCGGTATCCTCAACTTTCGGCCGGGAGAGCGTATCACCTTGCCGCCAGGAGTCGATTTGCTCCGCAACATGGACTATATGCGCCACCATGTCTGGAATATCGAAGCGACCTTGCTTAAAAGTGCAATCGAAGGAGTCAAACAAGCTGACCCGGACGCCCAGATCGTGCTCCACATCACCAACTTAACGAGCAGTCCTGGGGACCTGTTTGTCAAGACGTTTTTTCAGACCATGGTGGAGTTTGGTGTAGAGTTTGACTTTGCCGGGCTGACCCACCCCTATCCCTCGGAGCCGCGTCTGTCAGAGTACTCAACCACGTGCTGGTTTCAGCGTCTGCAAGAGACCATCGATTTTCTGGCTTCGCTCGGGAAGCCGGTCATCTTCAGCGAGGTCGCGTATGCCCACGCTACCCCAGGTGTTTTGAGCCCGCCCATGCAGGACTTCCCGTATACGCCGGCTGGGCAGGCCGCGTGGGTACGGCGCCAGCTCCGATTCATAACCTCTAACGAGAACATCGCAGGCTTCTTCTACTTCTATCCGGATTGGTTTCCAGGGATGACTAACGAGCCATCGACCCCAGAGCAGGAGTCAACGGGGCTGTTTGCCAGTGATACGGAGCCCTTGCCCGCGTTGAAAGTGTTCCAGGAAGCAAAGGACGGAGAAATTCGTGACCTCGAACGGCTGCCGGATGACTAGACGTGGTCTCATATCATGTGTCTTTTTCCCAATAGTTGTTTTCTCTAAGTCCTTATCAACAATTGCTGGTCTCTTTTTCTGTTATGCCCTCTAAGATTACAGCCAAGGATGAGAAATTCTATGATAAATACAACGAAGCAGTTGGTGTCCCTTGCTGTCATGGCGTTCCTCATCGCTTCCTGCGGGGTCGTGACTCGGTTTACCGCGCCAGAGTCACTACCGCCAGAGAAGCCTGCAGAACCTAAAACTCAGGCTGAGAGGAAGAGACCGTTTGAGGACAGCTTTCAGAGGGTGCGTACCAAGACCCCAGAGTTTGTCAAGAATAAGAAAACCCCACAATCCTACTACGTTCGACTTCGCTCTGAGGCGCTTCGGGTGCCCAGTGAACACGAATGCGTCGATGACTCCGTACTTTCTTTGTTGCGGCAATTCTTCGTCGGACAAGAGGCCGGCGAGGTCGCACTTATCGCAAAGGTCAGGGCACCGGGAGGAAGTTTAACAATATCATCCCCGCTTTATGTGTCCACGATAAACGAGGATCAAGGTCGATGCCGCACCTACGTCGTTAATCGCTCTATCACCCCTTATTCTATCGTTGGACCCAACGAATCGTTCGATTTAGACATGTCAATCCGATGGGCAAAGAAAGCAGATATGTACCTCGCTAAAAGCCTAATGAATGCTGTTAGAATACTGTCCCCTCTTACAGATGCGAACACTAACATTTTGTCCGCCATCGCGCCTGAGATAGTGGGTAAAGCGACGAGTGCTATAGATGATAGTCTTTCCCAACATGAGACCGTGGAAAGCCTGCACGACATCAGCTTGGCGATCAAAACATACCCCCGTGATGGAAACTGGTCCGACTATAAGGGCGGAATTGAGTTTAATGCAGCTTCGCTCATAGCGACACCGCTAGGGGTCGAAGTTAAACCGGAAAATGTTCCATCGGTAAGGATTTCTCCCGAGTATCTGGAGTCGTTTTTTGCGCTCAATGGCAAGTACATGAACTCTGACCGGATTCTGGCTCACCGCCTTGGGAGCACTGAAGACCATACACTCAAATCCTTCCTATCAGAGGAAATCGACGGTGTGAGAATTGCCGATGCAATGCGGATAGAGAATTCCGATGCATTAGCGAATCTTTGTGTCAACCTCCCCTCAGTTTTGGCAGGGTATTTTACAGACGATGACGCGTTGGCGGTTCGTTTTGCCGTTCTCCGTTTCTATACCGAGTACCTAAATTTACGCGCACTTCGCAGGCCTTCGTGTTTGAATGAATCCGAGAAAGACAGGCTACTTCAAATGAACGCCACGTTCATAGTACTCGATCTTACACGAAGGACTGAACAAGATAGAAAGCAGAGAGTGGAAAGCCTAATGCATCCGATAACCACCGCGCTAAGGCGACAAGAAAGGGATGAATTCGTTTCGCTTCTAGAGGACGTCAATAGTTTCTCGCTTCATATTTCGGATCAGCAAGCCTTTCCAGAGCAGGAAAAGTGGAGCTCCCACCTGTCTGGTGAATCCGCTGTCGATCAGTTGATGAGCACCGTGATCCGCTCTGGCTGCTATGAGGCGTCTCCTCAACAAAATCTGAATACGATCGCAATGGTAAGCCTCCCCAATGGTGGTAATTCGACCGGGACGCTGGCTGTATTCAACGACAGAGACAAGCTGCAGGAGCTGAGTTTCGTCCCGACCGACCGTGTCAGAAAGTGGTTTGACCCGGAGTTTGCGGGAGAGAACTGCGCTCTATTGTGACCGCAGATAAGTAGGTCGGATTAGCGTGGCGTAATCCGACAGCGCTCCTGCCATCCCTCACCCCAACCCTCTCCCCTCAAGGGACGAGGGAGCCGGAAATGGGCTTTACAAATCCATGGGCAGACCCAAGTGCTCCGCGTAGATAAAATGCCGGTGATCCATGAGTGTTGGCGTGGCCGCGGCAGCCACGCCGGGATCATGGTTCTGGTAGAGCGGACGGAAGTCTTCGAGCATCGGGCACTCGTCATGCGGCAAGGGCTCAATCAGGTGAGAGAAGCCGGCCCAATAAATGTCCAACGCTGACAGCGTCTTGCCAATAAAATAGCGACTGCCCTGGGCCTGTTGCTCTTCAAGCAGGCTGCTCAGAGCGTTCAGGATTGCGATCACCCGCGCGGGAGCCGCTTCCGCGGCCTCGGGCGAGTAGCCGTATTTTGCGCCAAAGGCTTGGAAAAAAGCCCGCTGCTCTTCCGGCAGGTCCGGCGTGGACAGACCCTGATGGACCATCATCAAGCGCCGACTCCAGCCAAAGCCGTGCATGCCGCATAGTTCACTTGCATAGCCGAACATTTTGATCCGGTCGGCTTGGTTGGCCGGAATGAGCGCCGGCTCGGGTTGAATGCGTTCCGCCAGATAGAGCTGCTCGGCCCAGTTTGATTTTGGAAATTCGTCATTCCAGGCGATCGCCGGCGCAGAGGCCTGTGCCGTCCAGGCAATCAGGTCGGCATGGTCGGAGCCAATCTCGAACAGCCCGCGCGTATACGGAATCTTCTTCACGTCCAGAATGCCCCGGATCCCTTCCGCCCACGGACCGGGAATGCCTTGGCCCAGGACCATCCGCATACCGGATTGCTTTCTCGCTTCTGCAACACTGACATATTCGGCCATAGATGTTCTCCTTTTGCTTCTGCTGTTAATTGCCCTGACCAAGCGGTGGAAGCTGATCCGGCGTCACCCATTCTTCGGAGACGCCGTTCACAAACTCCGGCGGTAAGGCTCTGATGGGGGTTCCCTCAAATTCCGCAGGCAGTTCCGCGGGCCGAGTTGTATATACATACACAACCCCGGAGCCGGGCCGAACCGCCACCACCCCCGGCAGTTGTGACAGGGCATGATCTGCCGTTGTGTACCGTCTTTCGATGGTGCGGACTTGAGAGGTTTTATAGGCTTTCAGCGCCCGACTTGAGACGGCTCGACCACGTGCGTCCGCGATACCGCTCGGGATTTCAGCCCGCCGCAGCGCCGCAAGGTCACCTTGCGGTCGTGGAGCGCACGCGCCCAGGAGCCCAAACGCAATCAACCAGCCATATCGGCGGAAGAATCTTCTCGGAGAGAGCGGCTCTGAGTCAGGCATATGTTTCTCCGCATTCAGATACTGCAACCCGGGTCCGGGTCAATCGGACCGAGCCTTTTGACAACCTGTAACCCCTCCTTGCTGCCTCGGGCAACCACGATAGGCATGGTCGCATGCTGGCTCTCCGCGTCTATGCTGACCTGACCTGTGGGCGACTCGAAGCTGAGCCCGCGCAGTCCCGTCATGACCGCTTCGGCACTAATCTCTCCGCTTTTTTCCCAAGCCGCCTTGAGCGCGTGAATAGCGTTATAGTGCGTCAGGGCGTGATAACCGATGGGGGTACTGCTGTCGTGCAGTGAACGCACCCGCGCAACGAAATCGGGCACGCCGTCTTCGGGGTCACTCGCGACAAACGGACTCGTGGTGACAATCCGTTTCAGTTCTTCAGGGGTGAGCCCGTCAACCAGAGTGTCGTTAAACCCAATCCAACCGACGGTGAGGTTGTTCAGCAGACCGAGCTCGCTGGCTTGATGCAGGAATTCTTGACCGTGCTTCCGCATCACACAAAACAACACCGAGGCCGTATTCGTCTCTTGAATCCAACGGATGATGGGCCGGAATTGCTGCTCCCCGGTCGCGGTCAGGGCTTGGCCGTGGACGTGGTGGCCGCGCTGGTACATCGGAAGGCGCAGTTGGCGGAACATCGTATTTTGCCAACTGGGATACGAGCCCAGCATGAAATAATCTTTGATCTGCCCTTCTTCATCCAGGTAGCCGACGAGGGCATGGCCATCCTGACTCGTGGTCGGGCCCAGAGAAAACAGGACGGGCGAACAAAAGCCGCCCGCGTGATTGCTCGCATTCACCAGGGGAATGTTGCGCTCGGATAGAAAACGGGCCGCATACTTCCGCCCGGCCGCTGCCCAGGGTCCGATCAGAGCAATCGCCCCCCACTCGTCAATCAACTCCCGACAGCGCTCGGGCAGGACTGCCGGAGTCGTCTCCGAGTCACGGTATTCGACGGCTATCTTCCGGCCCAGAATCCCGCCGTTTCCATTGATCTCGGCGACCGCAGTGTCAATGCCAAGTCGCATTTGCTGGGCATATGCATCGGCATCTCCGGTGAGGGGGATTAAGGCTCCAATGCGGACGGTTTGTTCCCTGGCAAAGACAGGCCATACGGATGTGGAGTGTCCCAGGAACGCTGCGGCGCCTGAAGCGGCAATCCATTTCAGCGCGACACGTCTCTGTATTCGGTTGTCCTTCTTCCGCACCTGCCCTCCTTAGTCTCTTTCCGTTTGTACCCGAATCGGCGCCAGGTCCTCAGGCGTGAGCCCCATATCGGTTAAGTCTTGAGGTAAACGCTGGTTTACTACCAGGCTAGCCGCCGTACGGCCCATGGCAGACGAAGTCTGGATGCCATAGCCGCCCTGCCCGGCCAACCAGAAAAATCCGGCTCGTTCGCTATCCATACCCACGACGGGTGTTTTATCCGGGACAAAGCTGCGCAATCCAGCCCATCTGCGATTGATATGAGCAATGGACAAGGTCGTGGCTTTGTGAATCCGGTCTATGGCAAGCGCCACATCGTAGTCGTCCGGGAACACGTCACACGGGTCCATCGGGGTTTCATCCGCGGGAGAGGCAAGAATCCCGCCGGACTCAGGCTTAAAGTAGAACTCTTCATCGCTATCTATGACAACCGGCCAAGCTGCGAGCTCTTCTGGCGCTATCCCGGCAGGACCATCACAGGTAAAAGCCGTGCGGCGTTTCGGCACTAAGCCGACCGGTCGCGCCCCTGCCAGCCGACCAATGACATCACACCACGCACCAGCCGCATTCACCACGACCGCGGCTGCGTACTGCTGGTCAGGCGTCTGGACCTCCCAGCTCGCATCCGTCTGCCGAAACCGGACCACTTCGGCGTTTGTGACTATCGTTCCGCCCTGGTTTCTTAATCCTCGTAAAAACCCCTGATGGATGGCATGCACATCGAGGTCCAGGGCGTGGGGCTCCAGGATGGCATAGGCGACATAGTCGTTTCGTAAGGCAGAACAGAGAGTGTATGCCTCTGCCGGTTCAACCGCACGAATCGTGGGGACCAGCCGTTGGGCCTCACCAAGCGTTGCCTCCAGACCGGCCTTTTGATCCTCGCGGGCGATCCACAGCATCTGGCGGGGAGCGGTCAGTGGATATTCGGTAAACCCGTCCGGCGGGTGTTCCAAAAAAGGGCGGGTCGCCAGGGTGAGACGGCGAATAACGGAGTTCCCGTAATTCTGGGTTAAGACGGCGGCTGACCGGCCAGTCGAATGATGACCGGGTACGGCTTCTCGCTCAAGGACAATGACCCGACCGTGTGGAGCCAGCTCAAAGGCAACCGACGCTCCGGCTATACCGGCCCCGATAATGAGAAAATCGCAGCTTTCCATTTGACGACTCCCTTCGCCTGACCTCGGTCTCTCGTTCTCCTCTCCTCCGGCCTGCCCTGTAGGCGGTTGTCTCATTCAGTCCTACCTTTTGTCAATTGTTTTGTGCTGCTCCGGACATGGCGCAAGACATCCCGGTATGGTATGCCTCCGATGGTCCCCAAGAGAATTTTTCCCTGTTAAGGAGGAGGCCATGGAGTTCAGCGTCACGGTGGCAACGAATATCGGAGACTGGCAACTCATTAAATTTGCCGAAGACCTGGGCTATGACCGGGCCTGGGTGCCCGATTCCCAGATGATCTGGTCCGACTGCTACGCCACGCTGGCCGTGGCGGCGCAAAACACGTCACGGATTAAACTCGGCACCGGGGTCGCCATCCCCGGCACCCGGATCGCTCCGGTCACCGCCCACTCGATTGCTTCGGTCAATCGGCTTGCGCCGGGCCGCGCCTTTCTCGGCATCGGGACCGGACATACCGCTATGCGCGTCATGGGCATGAATCCCATGAAAATCCGCGACTTCCGCGAGTACCTGCGCGTCCTCCGGACTCTGCTGCAAGGCGAGGAGGTCGAGTACACCTTCAATGACACCACGCGGACCATCCGGTTTTTGCACCAGGATTTGAAATTCATCGACCTGGAGCATCCCATTCCCATTATTGTGGCGGCCAATGGACCGTTGGCCCTCAAAGCCGCAGGCGAATTTGGCGATGGTCTGATCTCGGTGTTGAACGAGCAAGAGGCCGTTCTCAATCTCAATATGGACTATGTGGGTCAGGGGGCCGCCAGAGCGGGCCGGGACCTGAGCGACTATCATACCGTCTCGCTCACATCGGTCGTCGTGCTGGAACCGGGCGAGGACCTCACCTCGGAGCGGGTCATAGACGAATGCGGCTCATGGGTGTCCGCTGTCCTGCATTTTGCCTATGAAATCTACGAGTTCACCGGCAAGGAAGAGATGATTCCTCCGTCCATCCACGATATTTGGGACGAATACTGCGCCTATGTGAAAAAAATGGAGACCCCCGCGGAGAAACGCTATCTCCAGATTCACAACGGCCACTGCACGTTTCTGATGCCCGAGGAGCGACGCTTTATCACGCCTAAAGCCATTGAGGGTTCGTGCATCGTAGGCACGCCGGACGAGATTATTGACAAGCTGCGCGCCGCGGAGAAAAACGGACTCAAAGAAGTCAGCCTGCTTCCGCCGATGGCCAGCGCCCGCAAAGTGCTGACCGATTTTAAAGACAAGGTCATGGCGCGGTATTAAAGAAGAGCGTACGCGTAGGGCCGAACCGACCCCGGCCCTACGGGCCCCACCCCTCCCAAGAGGAGACATCAGGCGATGAGGGCTACGTTACAATCTCGACCGGGTCACCAACCGCGACCTGCCCGGGGGTTTTCACGGTGGCATAGACTCCAAAATTCTGGTTGGCCTCCCGTACCAGGGTGCGCATGATCTTGGGGTCTTTGGGCAGGTTTGCGCAGCCGAGGGTGGTCATAACGCAGCGCAGACAGTTCATCGTCACGTCGAGGGTCATATTCCCGATGCGGAGCTGTTTACCCGGCCACGCAGTCTCAACAAAACCGCTCGCCTCCTCGGTCTCAATCAAAAAATTGGGACGAAAGCGCCGGGCGTCGATCTGCGAAGTCGGGCTCAGGGATCGTAGCTGCTGCAACGACGCCTCGGTCACCAGCAGCAGCGGGAAGGCATCGAAATAGGTGCCCGGAGGCGAGGCGTATTGCAGAATCTCTTTGGGAAAGATGGATAAATCCGGTAGAGGTTCGTCGGGCTCCAAACCGAGGAGGCTTCGTAACTCTTCTGCCGGATTGCTGTGCGTCGGCTTTCCGCGTCGATAGTGCTCCAGGTTTTCGGCGGGCTGAATCGGCCAGATGGAAACCTGACGGTCCAAAGCCTGACTGAGTTGGGCTGCGGCATCCGGAGCGTTGGACAAGAAGGTCGTGCCGTCCGGAACGGTGATTTCAACCGGGCCGATCTGTTCTTTTGTCGGGCTGTCCGGATAGTGGGCCTGACAGTGCATCAGGGTCGGGATTTTTTTGGCGCTCGTAATTCCCCCCCGGACCTCGTCCCGCACGGCCCAGCCCCGGTCGCCCACCACGCCCTGGGGGCTGACCTCGGTCTGCTCCAGCAGTTCGCCCAGCATGCTCTTGAACGGATAGCGCCAGATCTGTTTGATTGTCCCGACTCGCATCCTGTCCTCCCTCGCTCTCTGTGAGCACCCTATTTGCCGGAAAACTCGGGCCGACGCTTTTCCACAAAATGGGCCACCCCTTCCTTAAAGTCTTCGCTGCCGAAACTCGCGCTCATCTCGCTCAGACCGGCCTGCAGCGAGGTCGCGAAATCAACGTCCTGCGCCCGAAAGAGCTGAGATTTCATGACCCGCATGGAACGCGGCGACACCATCGTTGCCAGCTCAAGCGCATAGTCCCGGACTTCCGACAGAAAAGAGTCAGCCGGATAGAGGCGATTCACCAGACCCATGTGAAGGGCTTCCTGGGCGGTTATTTTTCGGGCCGAGAGCATCAAATCCAGAGCGTTCGGCAGACCGACCACCCGCGGCAGAATCCAATCAACCCCGTGTTCGGCAATGAGCCCGCGCCGCGAGAAGGCCGTGGTGAAGACCGCCGTATCCGACGCAAAGCGGAGGTCCGCGTACAGGGAGAGGATCAGCCCCAAGCCGGCGACCGGCCCGTTGATGGCCGCGATGATGGGCTTCGGTACGGTGGGGAAATACGCGTAGCGATAGGAGAACGCCTGGGGCAGATCGAGCCCGCCCGGGATCGGTCCGGGAAAGGCCGCCGGGCGCTCGGTCGCCGCTGTGGTTTCGGACCGCTCTCGGACCGCGTTCAGCAGAGACATATCCGCTCCGGCGCAAAACCCGCGTCCGGCGCCGGTGAGAATAATCACCCGGACGTCCGCATCGGTTGTCGCCTCGGTCATGGCGTGGCGGACTTCCTGCTCCAGCACGTTTGTCCAGGCGTTGAGCTTCTCCGGTCGATTCAGCGTAATCGTCGCAATACCGCCCTGAGTATCGTATAAAATCTGCTCGTAACTCATGCGTGTTTCTCCGTTATCATATGGCTGGCAGACTTCACTGCCAGGGGTTCGGTTCCGGTTTCTCCGCCGAAGCGGGGTAAGCTGTCTCCTATGGCCGTCCAGTCCGCGCGGTCAGAGAAGTAGTAATGGGCTTGCGGTTCGCGGTCGATGGCGTCGTGCAGATTCGCCAGGACAATGTCCATGATCTCCGGATGCTTGCTCGACTGACAGAACAGCGAGCTGCCGCAGGTGTTGCAGAACGACCGTTTACCATGCTCCGAGGAGGCAAAAACGGTCAACTGGTCCTGCCCGGCAGTCAGGTCGAATTTCGGCGTGGGCACCCCTATCCAGGTCACATAGCCGGCCCCGTGCATACGCCGGCACATCGAGCAGTGACAATGGCCGCAGAAGAGCGTCGGCAGGGCAAACTCAAACCGGACGATGCCACAAAAACAGCTTCCGCGAACCAGTTCTGTTTTTTTCCCAGGTTCGTCCATGACTTCCTCCTCTTTGGAGATCGCGCCCCTTGGGTTGGCCGGTTCTGCTGCCGGCGGCTATTGAAAGGAGGCCTTCCGGCGTTGGTCGGTCAGGCATTCCTCATTGATGAACAGACCACCGTGCAGACGACACGTCTGTTCGTCCCGAACGGCCGGGTTCATATCGGGCATATAGCATTGCTCATTATAGAGGACGCCGCCTCGGGCCTGACAGCGGCCGGCCTTGCCTTCGGATTGGGCCATTTGTTGATCAATGCCCTTATTGAACTCTGCAATTTTCTGATTCCACTTGCGTTCGGCATAGGTACACGAGGCAGCACCTATGGCAACGAATGCCAGCAGGCTGTACAGACAAAGGACTCGGCAGACCAGTCTTCCGACGGGCCGTACAGACCGTTTATCATGCGGGAACGGCACACGGGTTGGACTGCACCACTTCAGCCATTTCATACAGTAAATCGCGCGACTCTTCCCACCCGATGCAGGCATCGGTAATGGACACTCCATATTCGAGATGGGAGCCTTCTTTCCAGGACTGATTCCCCGGCTTCAAATTGCTCTCCAAGAGGATGCCCATGACATCGTACTCCTGCTCTTGGCGCAGACGTAACACGTCCCGGCAGATCGCAGACTGACGGGTATAATCCTTGTTTGAATTGCCGTGGGAGCAGTCCACCATAATCGGGCGCGCTATCCCCTCTTTGGCAACCATCTCCGTCACCTGCGCAATATCCGCCTGACGGTAATTGGGCCGCCCTCCCCCACCCCGTAAAATAATATGACGGTCGGGATTCCCCAGGGTCTTGATGACAGAGGTCATGCCATCGGCATTAATGCCGAGGAAACTGTGCGGGTGACCAGCCGAAATCATGGCGTTGATCGCCCCGGACACCTCCCCACCGGTCGTATTCTTGAAACCGATCGGCATGGAGAGCCCGCTTGCCATTTCTCTATGCGTTTGGCTCTCGGTCGTCCGCGCGCCTATGGCTGCCCAACTCAGCAGGTCAGCCACATACTGCGGGGTCACCGGGTCTAACATTTCACTCGCGCAGGGTACGCCCATATGGTTGATATGGAGTAAAATTTCTCGGGCCAGTTCCAGACCGGTCGGAATATCGCACGAACCGTCAAGATGCGGGTCGTTAATCAACCCCTTCCAGCCTATGGTTGTGCGCGGCTTTTCAAAATAGGTCCGCATCACAACAACGAGATGATCGCGTGTTGCGTCAATCACCGGTTTGAGACGCTCGGCATATTCATAGGCGGCTTGGGGATCATGGATGGAGCATGGGCCAGTGACGACGAGCAGACGGTGTCGGTCCCGACCGTGCAGGATATCGCAGATCGCGTGCCGGGTTTGCATAACCAGGCCAGCTGCACCTTCGGTCAGCGGAAGTTTGGCTTTGATTGTCCGAGGGGATACCAAGGGGGTCATCTCAGTGAGATGGGAATTTTCGATTCGTTCAGGCATGTGGTTTTCCAGCGGGAAAGCAGGCGTATCGCCGGCCTTTCGGTATAGTGACATTTGAACTTCGGTCACCCGGAAGGTGCGTAGAGTTCACGGCATACCACGTCCTTTGTCCGAATGCGAGCCCGTTTCCTAGCCCACCCGGATGGGTGTCGTCGCCTCCAGGTACTCGGGCGCATCCTGCCATCGACACGACCGCGCCCAGACGACTTGAGAGTCCGGGAAGCCTAAGGCCAGGAACTCGGTAAAATATTTTTCGGCCCGTTTCGCACTCGCCTTTGACGGCTTGGGGTTAATCAGCTCGGCGGCGACAAAGAGTTCCTCGACCATGGCAGGATCAATCTGCACGGCAAGACGCACCCGTCCCGTCGGGTCTGCGGCCGAGCACAAGCAGATTTCAAAATGTCCTTTAAACAGACGCCGCGCGGAGTCCGCATTCGGCCACAATGCCAGGGCGAGAATGAGGTCGGGCTCTTCAAGATAGAGGGCCGCCAGAACCACTCCTTCGTGCGTAAACATCTTTACGCGCCAGGAGACTTCGGCAAGGGCAATAGCAAACGGTTGGATACGACGATTAAACGCCCTTTGTGGGACTTCGACCTCCAGCACCACTCCCATGGATTCCTCCTCCACATACCACCAATCCACCACCACACAACGGATCCATTCCACACATCCACATACGACACCGCCAGAGGTGTTGCTCGTCTTTAGTAGAATATAACAGATTCAAAGTAAAGTAGCATCACTTGAAGGGGAACGGCCTAATGAGAGGCATTACGCCAGAGATTCTTCCGGAAACGGGTTGATAACCCGGAGGCCGCCGTAGTCCTGCTGTGGGCTCAAGTCCTCGGAATAGACGGCGTCGCAGCCCAGGACGCGTACTGCCGCGAGGATCGCGCCGTCCCAGTATGACAGCCGAAAGCGCCGGCTGATGGCAGCGCCGGTGCGAAACACCTCAAGGGTGACATCCTGCACCGGAAAGTGACTGATGCTCTCAATGAATCGCAGCGCATGGTCTTGGCTAATCGCTCCTTGGCGGTTGGGGCGCGTTGCCTGATGATAGAACTCTTGCAGCACCTGCACCGACAGCGCCAAGTCTCCCGCTTCCAGCAGCCGCTGCGCCGCGTTCTGCTTGTCCGCTTCGTGCGGAGCGGGACTAGCCGCGTGGATCAGGATGTTGGTATCGACAAAGCGCACGGCGCTCACCAACGTTTGCGGTGCTCGTCTTCTCCGGCGGCCGCTGCCTGCGCTTCCGCCCTGGCTCTGGCCCGGTCGTACAGTTCTTCGCGGGGCAGGCTGTCGGCGGCCCTGAATCCGCTCGAAGCGGCGCGAATGTCCGCAATGACCTCGCGCAACCTCCGCCGCCGGCGTTCGCTCTCTGTTTCCCCACCTTGCAAGGTGAACGTGGGGTCTCCACTCGTGTCGCTCACCAGGCTTCTCAGGTAGTTCCGCACCAGGGCCGACACCGAAGTGTCCAACTCCGCCGCCCGGATACGAGCGAGCCCGTGGGTTTCTTCGTCAACGGATACGGTGATGTTTTTCATGGGCACAGTCTCACACTTTCTGTGTAGCACAACATAGGGGTCTCCGTGACTAATAGGCAACACCTCCGGCGTCGTGTGGGAGCGGTCCGGTAGGGGCGTCGGTGTCGAGGGTGTCGTCCAGGGGGGGGTCGGCAGCGAGGGGATCGACCTCGGGCAGCGTGGCCGCCGCTTTTCGCCCTCTCCTGAGAGTGACCAGATCGCGCAGATGGCCTTGAACCGTATTCCTATATACGTATACTCCCTTATAGAATAGTATACTGAGAGAAAGGACACCCCTCGCGATGAAGCAAAAGCTCACCGTCACCGTGGACGCCGAGCTCCTCCCGCTCGCCAAGCGCTACGCCCGGTCCCGGGGCGTGTCGTTGTCGTCACTCATTGAACAGTCCCTCCGGGAGGTGGCGGGCGCGGACGTGCCGTCCTTTGCCGCCCGCTGGCGGGGCAAGTTTCGGGCCGCCGGGCGTAACGACCCACGGTACGACGCCCTGGCGCGGAAGTACCTGCAATGATCCTCCTGGATACCGATATCCTCATCGACATCGCCCTCGACAGACGCCCGTACGCTGGCCCGTCTGCCGAACTCCTGGACCATATTGAGCGCGGTGCCGAGCGCGCCTGCATTGCGTGGCACACGGTGTCGAACTTCTATTACATCGTCGCTTCGGCGCGCGGCGGGGGGGACGCCCGTGATTTTATCGTCGAATTGACCCACTTCGTCGCAGTGGCCGCTACTGGCACCGAGTCTATTCGGTACGCTACGGAACTACCGATGGCGGACTTCGAGGACGCGCTGCAGGTGGCGGCCGCGCGTGCCTGCGGCGCGCGGCACATCGTCACGCGGAACGTCCGGGACTACGCGCGCTCCCCCATCCCTGCGGTAGAGCCCCGGACGGCGCTCAGGGACTTGTTCTGAGCGCGCGACGGTTCGACCCAGAGTGTTTAGCGTGCTCCCTGGCCCTAGCGCAGTTTTCATGCTGCTGTAGCGAGGCGATAGCCAGCGTGGCGGACATAGTGGGCGCATTCCGTAGGGGAGACGGCCGCGAGGGCTGGCCCGACCGCCGCCCACAAGCGGGGCACCGTGCGCGGGGCGATAGCGCGCAGGCGGGCTTTGAGTTTGGCAAAGACCTGTTCGATGGGATTAAAGTCCGGGCTGTACGGGGGCAGGTAAAGCAGCCGCGCGCCGGTCGCCTCAATCGCTTGGCGGACCCCAGCCACTTTATGACAGGCCAGATTATCTAGGACGACAGAGTCGCCTGGGCGGAGCGTGGGGGCCAGGACCTGTTCGACGTACGCCACAAAGGCGGGACCATCGAGCGGACCGTCGAGGACGGCGGGGGCGGTCAGTTGGTGGGCGCGGAGGGCGGCAATGAGGGTGGTTGTCTTCCAATGGCCGTGGGGGACTTTCGCCACGAGGCGGGTACCGCGCCGACTCCGCCCATAGCGGCGCGTCATCTTCGTCTGGAGCGCAGTCTCATCGAGGAAGACGAGCCGGAAGCCGTCTAGGTGAGCAGCCTGGGCGCGCCAGTGCTGCCGGGCTACTACGACATCAGGCCGGTCTTGTTCGGTGGCGCGCAGGACTTTTTTTTACAGTCAGCCCCAGGTGGCGCACGGCCCGCCAGACTGTGGTGAGCCCCACGGGCACGCCCAAGGCGGTCCGCAACTCGGCGAGCGTCGCGTCGGGCTGCGCGGCGATGAGGGCGGCGAGTTGCGCCCGATAGGGGGCTAAGAGTGGGGCCTGATACTGCGTCCGGCGCTTCGGGGCCACCTGCCCACTCGCCCGGTAGCGCTGCATCAGCCGCCGCACCCAGGCCCCACTCACCCGATACTTGTGGGCCACCTCGGCGGTCGAGAGTCCCGTCTCCCGATCCGCCACCACCCGCTTCCGCAGATCCAGCGAATACGCTCGCATACCTCCTCCTGGCTCCTGGTGCTGCCCCGTTTAGCACTCCTCCCGCCTGCCCGCTACACTACCGTGAAAACTGCTCTAGAGGGTGTTATGCACTTGTGGAGGGGCGGGCTATGCTAGGCGGATGGAGCGGAGAGCGTATCCGAGCGATGTGAGCGATGAGGAGTGGGCGTTAGTGGCGCCCTATGTGACGTTGATGACCGAAGCGGCCCCTCAGCGGCGGCATGCGTTACGCGAAGTCTTTAATGGGCTGCGCTGGCTGGTACGGGCGGGGGCACCGTGGCGCATGTTACCCAATGATCTGCCGCCGTGGGAGGTGGTGTATCAACAAACGCAACGGTGGGTGAAGGCGGGGGTATTTGAGGCGCTGGTGCATGATTTACGGGCCGTGCTGCGGGTGGCGGCGGGGCGCCCTGGACAGCCGTCGGCAGCGATTCTCGATAGTCGGACGTTACAATCGAGTCCCGAGAGTGGGGGGCGCGCAGGCTATGATGGGGCGAAACGGCGGCGGGGGAGTAAGGTGCATATGGCCGTCGATACGCTCGGCTACCTCCTGGCCCTGCATGTGACCCCGGCGAACGAACAGGATCGGGCACGGGTAAAGGCATTAGCGACCCAAGTCCAGGTGGCCACGGGGGAGACGGTTGAGGTGGCTTATGGTGATCAAGGCTATACGGGCGCGCAGCCCACGCAGGACGCTGCCCAAGCGGGGATCACCCTTGAGGTCGTTAAGTTACCTGCTGCCAAGAAAGGCTTCGTCCTCCTCCCGCGCCGGTGGGTGGTCGAGCGGAGTTTCGGCTGGACGGCCCGCTTTCGACGCTTGGCCCGCGACTATGAACGCCTACCCGCGACCCTGGCTGGCCTCCACTTCCTGACATTCGCTATTCTGATGCTCAAACGGCTGGTGGAGGGCTTGTGCCAAAGTCCCTAACACGCTCTAGAGCAGTTTTCATTCTCGTGTAGCGAGGCGATAGCCAGCGTGGCGGACATAGTGAGCACATTCCGTAGGGGAGAAGGCGGCGAGGGCAGGCCCGACCGCCGCCCACAAGCGGGCCACCGTACGCGGGGCGACCGCGCGCAGGCGGGCTTTGAGTTTGGCAAAGCCCTGTTCGATGGGATTGAAGGCGGGGCTGTAGGGCGGCAGGTAGAGCAACTGCGCCCCAGTCGCCTCGATTGCGTGACGCACCCCAGCCACTTTATGACAGGCCAGATTGTCCAGGACGACAGAGTCGCCTGGGCGGAGCGTGGGGGCCAGGACCTGTTCGACATAGGCGACAAAGCTCGGGCCATCGACCGGGCCGTCGAGGACGGCGGGAGCGGTCAGTTGGTGGGCGCGGAGGGCAGCAATGACGGTGGTCGTCTTCCAATGGCCGTGGGGGACTTTCGCCACGAGGCGGGTGCCGCGCCGACTGCGGCCATAGCGCCGGGTCATCTTCGTCTGGAGCGCCGTCTCGTCCAGGAAGACGAGCCGGGAGCCGTCGAGTTGAGTCGCTTGGGCGCGCCAGTGCTGCCGGGCCGCTCCGACATCAGGTCGATCTTGTTCGGTGGCGCGCAGGACTTTTTTTTACGGTCAGCCCGAGGCGGCACACGGCCCGCCAGACCGTGGTGAGCCCCACGGGCACGCCCAGGGCGGTCCGCAACTCGGCCAGGGTCGCGTCGGGTTGCGCGGCGATGAGGGCCGCAAGTTGGGGAAGATAGGGCGCTAAGGTCGGCGCCCGATACTGCGTCCGGCGCTTCGGCGCCACCTGCCCGCTCGCCCGGTACCGCTGCATCAGCCGCCGCACCCAGGCCGGACTCACCCGATACTTGCGGGCCACCTCGGCGGTCTGGAGTCCCGCCTCCCGATCGGCCACCACTCGCTCTCGCAGATCCAGCGAATACGCGTGCATCAGTCCTCCTGGCTACTGGTTCTGTCCCGCTTAACATGCCTGCCGCCCACCCGCTACTCCACAGTGGAAACTGCTCTAGTCTTGCGGAACGAGGGACAGTGGGTACGGGAAAGGGCGTAGTTGCTTCGTGGAGGTTCCTGTGCCCATGAGTGTCACATCCCACCATATGACCAAGGCGTCCGAGGATGCAGTCTGAACTCTTGGCTCATGCTCATTCTATCTCAGCCAATACTGCCTCAGCCTGCGCAATCACTGTCCTCACGGCCTCCTTTGCTAGATCGGGAGGATAACCAAACTTCTTCAAGGTGCGTCGAACAAGTATGCGCATCTTCGCACGTGCGCTCTCCTTCTTGTGCCAATCGACCGTGACGTTCGATTTCATTGCTTCAAGCAGTTCGTGTGCAATTATCCTAAGCTGCTCGTTGCCCATAACTTCAACTGCGCTCTTGTTCTGTGCAAGCGCGTCATAGAAGGCCAACTCGTCGTCCGATAAGCCCTCTTCTATAGATCGATCCGCAGACGCTTTGATGTCTTTCGCTAGATCGATCAATTCTTGAATCATTTCGACTGTCGAGATCGTGTTGGCATGGTAGCGCACGACTGCTTCTTCGAGACGCTGTGAAAACGCCTTGCTCTGAACGATATTGCGTTTGGCTCGACTCTTAATCTCGCCGTTTAGCAGCTTTCTCAAAACGTCGAGTGCAAGGTTCTTGTGCCTCATGTTCTGTACTTCAAGCAGAAACTCATCTGAGAGGACGGAAATGTCTGGCGATCGCAGTCCTGCGGCCCTAAGGACATCCACGATTTCCGCTTTCGCGACCGACGAATTGATGAGTTGTTCGATGGCGAACTGCTTTGAACGCGCGGACAGTTCGCCTGTCGTGGAACTCTTTACGAGGGCTGCCCTAATCGCCTGGAAGAAACCGACTTCCTCCTTCACTTCACGAGCGAAATCGCTTGCCGCAGCGAGCGCAAACGCCTTACTTAATTCGAGAACAGCGCTTTGAAACCGCTGCCGCTCCTTCGCCTTTAGCTCATCCCCCTCAGCCTTCGATGCTGTGGCTAGCTGCACCTCGAGTATCCAGTCGATGGCGTCCGCCAGCGCCGCAAGGCGCTCGGAAGGATCGCCGGATACCCCTTTCAAGTAGTCGTGCCTATGGAACATACCCCGGATGACGTCGAGCTTCTCCTTCAGCACAGCAACGGCCTGTTCCTCAACAATACCAGTGCGCTCTTTGTCCGCGTCGGAATACTCAGCGAGCGCATTTCTGAGGTTCTGGTAAACGCCAATATAATCGACAACAAGACCGCCTGGCTTGTCATTAAATACACGGTTCACGCGGGCAATGGCTTGCATGAGATTATGCCTACGCATGGGCTTGTCGATATACATCGTATGCATACAAGGGGCATCGAACCCGGTCAGCCACATGTCGCGGACTATCACTAGTTTTAGTGGGTCGTCTGGGTCCCTAGCACGTTTTGCAATATCGTCACGACGCTTCTTATTGCGGATATGTTGTTGCCAGTCGGGCGGGTCCGATGCTGCCCCCGTCATCACGACTTTGATCATTCCTTTGTCATCGTCTTCGGAGTGCCAGTCAGGGCGTAGGGCTACGAGCTGATTGTACAGGGAAACGCATATCTTGCGACTCATGCAGACCGCCATGGCCTTGCCGCTCATGCCTGCTAATCGTGCTTCGAGGTGTTCGACGAGGTCTGCCGCGACTTGGCTCAGGCGTTCTTCGGCTCCAACCAGTGCCTCAACGCTCGCCCATTTCGCCTTCGCCTTCTCCTGCTCAGAGATCGTTGTGTCTTCGAGGAGAGCTTCGATCTCAGCGTCGATCAAGGGCTTCTGGTCTTCGGCTAGTTCGATTCGGGCGACGCGGCTCTCGTAGTAGATTGAGACCGTCGTCCCATCCTCGACAGCCCTTGTGATGTCGTACACGTCGATATCATTGCCAAAGATGGCTCGCGTGCTCCTGTCCTCACTCTCAATCGGTGTACCGGTAAAGCCGATGAACGAGGCATTCGGGAGACTCTGATGCACATAGTGCGCGTAACCATAGCGACGTGCCCCTGACCTTTGGTCGAGTTTGACATCGAAACCATACTGACTCCTGTGTGCCTCGTCCGCGATAACAATGACGTTCTTGCGGTCTGTAAGCTTCGGGAACCGCTCTTCTCCCCTCTCCGGCGCGAATTTCTGCATGGTCGTGAAGATTACTCCTCCTGACGACCTTTGCAGAAGTCGCCTCAGTTCTTCCCGGCTGTCCGCCTGCTGCGGTGTTTGGCGGATAAGGTCCTTGCACATCCCGAACGTTGTGAAGAGCTGGTCATCCAGGTCATTTCGATCAGTCAAAACCAAAAGCGTCGGGTTCTCAAGCTCCTCCGCTCGCACAAGAAGCCCGGCAAAGAAGGCCATCAGCAGGCTCTTACCCGATCCTTGTGTATGCCAGATCACACCAATACGACGATCTCCGTCAGGTGCAGAGGCTTCAATTGCTCTGTTGAGCGCCTTCCTCGCCCCAAAGAACTGATGATAACCCGCAACGATCTTAAATGGGCCATCGCCCTTATCAACAAAGATCGAGAAATCTCGGATAAGTGCCAACAAATGCCTCTGATCGAAAACACCACGCAAAAGCGTACTCATCTCGTGAGGGCCACTCGGAGTGAAATCCCCAGATTCACCGGTCACAGAGCGCCAGGGCATGAAACGCCCTTGGTCTGCGGTGAGAGAGCCGACACGCGCTGTTAATCCATCCGATACGACTAGGATTCCGTTAGTTCGGAATATCGAGGGGACCTGCTCCTTGTAAGTCTGTATCTGTTCAAAGGCCACCTCGACGGTCGCAGCCTCGGCGCCAGCGTTCTTAAGTTCGATGATGGCAATCGGCAAGCCATTGAGGAACACCACGACATCCAGGCGACGGTTATACTTCCCCTCAACGACCGTGAACTGATTCGTGACCACCCAGTCGTTGTTTGCCGGGTTCGAGAAGTCGACAACCCAAACCTTGTCCCCCTTTACTGTGCCGTCGTCATCTGCGAACTCGACATCAACCCCATCGACCATCATACGATGGATACGACGGTTCTCTTCGATCAGACTTGGCGTCTCCTGGCGCAGCAGCCGCCGCAGTACCTCGTCGAGCGCGTCGTTGGGGATCGAGGGATTTAGCCGGCGGACGCTCTCGCTGAGCCGCTTAGATAACACAACCTCAGAATACGCGTGTCGTTCCGGTTCCGCCGCATCAGGAGACACTTCCTCAGTACGAAGCACCGAGTAGTCGAGGGCACGAAGCGTCGCCAGAACAGCTTGCTCCACCATGTCTTCGTTAATCATCAATCGGTCCCCCATGCAGAGAGACCAAGAGACTTTCTATCCAACCGTCATGATCGAACTCTGGGTTCTCGACCGGATACCAAATCGGATGGATTTCAGCCTGATCTAGTTCAGAACGCCTATCCACACGTTGCTCCGGTCCAGGATCCTCAAGAAATGCGTAGTGTCTGGGTAGATCAAGACGATTTTCCGTCTTTAAATGACGCAGTGCGGAAATTGTTCTATCCGTACCTAGGCTACATCCCATGAATAGCAAGCTTCGGTTCGAGACAAGCAGACTCAGAATCTGCGAGAGCGCTCCTTCATCACCATAAGCGGAATCGTACTCCGCTGTCGTAAGGACGCGACCCCGTGGATTATTGGCGGCCCCGTGCAGTTTGGCGATGACATGACCATCGTTCGCCACGGCTCTAGGCATGCCCCGAACCTCTTCTCCCGCGAACACTTCCTCGAACTCAAGCTGGTTATCTTTGAAGACACGCTCCAAAATGCAATCAAAGTTTGTAGTTACGCAGCCGCGTTTGAATAGCGCCGGCAGCAACCCAACTGGCCCCCTGATCTCAAATACTCGTCGGTCGAAATGGTTTTCAACGCTCTCCGCCAGGATATTTTCGTTGAAGTGGTCGGCGATTTCCTGCGCTGCTCCCTCATAGTCATAATCGTTGATCCGCGCTTCAATCTTCAGGAGAAGTGCAGGGTCTTCTCGGGCAACCTCCTTTAAAAATGCTTCCCAAAGCAGGAAGCCGCTAGGTTTTGACATTCCGGCACCGACAAATGGTAGCACCTGATCCTCGATAGTTCGTTCCGCCAATCGATTAAACCGCTGAAGACAGCCATTGTCGGAGAGAATTTCCTTTACCTTCTCTCTTGCTTCGGATTTTTGGATTTCGATCCACTCCGACAACGCGCTTTCATAATCAGCAGGCGCATAAACCTTGAATACATCGGAACCTTGATATTCGTTATTTCCAATTACAACTGGCCATTCGGAGTCGAGATACTCGCAGAAACGCTTTTCGAAGTAATTTTTCAAATTCGCGCCTCCGCACTACGAAGGCGTACCTCGCCAGACATTAGCCTCGGAAGAAGCAAATCGCGCGCCTCGGCGAGAATTGCGCTTTCCATCCCGTTTGCATCGATCTTGGCTAAGACCGGCTCAAGAAGGGTTTCAAACTCCTTAAACAGACGCTCTCCTACCCATGGGAAACTCAATCCCTCGAAGGTCGTACGTGTGATTGTAGAGAATACTGAGCCATGAGCCATCGCTTGAAGGCGCTGAACCATTCGCTCCGTCGCAAGATAAACGAAACGATCGCCGACCGGAGCTTGGGCACGTAAGGCGTAGCAGGACTGATTGAATGTCATCTCTCGCGCCGCTATAGCGATGTTGCCGACCGTTCCGCGCGCCGTAATTATGGTGGCTCCTGCCGGGACCAGCCTTGCGGAACTTTCCAGAAGTCCTTCTTCCGTGATCGACCTCTCAGTTGAGCGTACAAATACAGCACCCTTGGGCGGCGTATCGACAACCGAAAACCACGGGATATCACCATCCCAATATTCCGCGACCTTTGTCTCTGGTGTGCCTCCTCCGACGATATCGATGAAGGATACGAACGGGCGTTCTTCCCACCCTTCCGGCAGCCCGTTGTCGGCGAAAGCGACGGGAAAGAGGGGGGCGAGGGCAGCGGCTTTTTCGGAGTTTAGGGTCAGGCTGCCGACGATGGCGACGGGGGCGCTCGCACCTTCCATCTTGCGCCGGGTCGGGCCGAAATCGACGAACCAATCCCGGAAGATTGCCTGTGCCATCGCCTCCAACGTTTTGTTCATTCTCCTGTTCAACTCTATCTTGTCGTCTAGGATCTTGAGTAGCCCAGCGACCGCAACTTGAGTTGCGAGATTTGGAAGACGCAATGGTACGGTTCGAAGTGCCTTCTGACTAATTCCAAATACCGTAGTACCGGTTGCCCTTGCAGCTAAACGTTGCTGCATCAGCGGACTCATGAGCGCATACTTCAGGAATTCGTTTGATACCTCACCGGCTTTTCCTCGAAGCGTGACAATACGTTGACCAAGTGCGTAGCGTGCGGTCTTCTCGTCGAGCTGCGCAACTTCACCCAATGGAGCCTCTGTCGTCATGACAACGTCTCCAACTCTGGGCAAGCCCCGGCGCATCCATTCACCGTAGGAGTCTGGAGCGATTGTCTGCTCGACTTGATCAGAGATCAAGCCATCCTTGACGACCTTTGCGGAAATTACCGGGATACCTGTTGGCGACTTCTGCGGTGATTTTCCACGATAGTCGATCAACACGTCCAAACAGTCCTCAAGTGGCCTATCAGTCCAATCAGCCATCCGACTCCACCAAATCGAAGGCACGGACTATTTGATTCTCAAGATCGGATGCACGCGCAAATTGATCAATGAGCGTCCCACGTAGTCGCCTAAAGCGTTCCTCAAATGGATCTTCATCTTCTTCAAGCGCTGCCGAGCCAACATACCTCCCTGGGGTAAGAAAGTGGCCGTGATCACGTACTTCGTTGAGCGAGACGGATTTGCAGAACCCCGGAATATCCTCGTGAGCCTCGTCATGATCCTTGTTACGCCAGCGATGATAGACCTCGGCGATCTTCGTGATATCTTCGGGGCGGAAATCCCTCCGAACGCGGTCTATCATAAAACCGAGATTGCGGGCATCTATGAACAAGATTTCGCCGTACCGGTCGCGGTGTCCGTTGGCGCTCTTGTCCTTCGCCAGAATCCAAAGGCAGGCGGGAATCTGCGTTGAATAGAATAGCTGCCCTGGCAGCGCTACCATAGCGTCGATAGCATCCGCCTCAATCATCGCCCTGCGGATATCCCCTTCGCCCGATTGCTGCGAGGACATGGAACCGTTGGCGAGCACCACGCCCGCCGTACCGCACGGGGCGAGGTGGTGATATATATGTTGAAGCCACGCGAAGTTGGCATTTCCGACAGGCGGTGTGCCGAATTTCCACCGGACGTCATCGCGTAGCCGGTCGCCACCCCAGTCGGAGACGTTAAAGGGCGGATTGGCGAGAATGAAGTCGGCACGGAGGTCAGGTAGTTCGTCCCGGTGGAAGCTACCCTCGTTGTTCCACCGAATGTCGGCGTCGATCCCTTGCACGGCGAGGTTCATTTTAGCCAGCCGCCATGTCGTGTGGTTGATCTCCTGCCCGTAGACCGAGATTGCGTCACGCCGCCCGCCGTGGTCCTCAATGAATTTCTCGGACTGCACGAACATGCCTCCAGAGCCGCAGCATGGGTCGTAGACGCGACCCTCGAAAGGTTCCAACATCTCAACGAGCGTGCGAACGACGGAACGGGGGGTGAAGAACTCGCCGCCACGTTTACCCTCGGAGGAGGCAAAGCCTGAGAGGAAGTATTCGTAGACGCGCCCCAACAGGTCGCGGGCATGGTCAGTACCATCATGGAGCCCGACGTTTGAGAATAGGTCGATCAGCTCGCCCAGCATGACCTTATTCAGAGTCGGGCGGGCGTAGTTTTTCGGCAGGACACCCTTGAGCGTCTCGTTGGTTGGGACGTTCTCAATGGTCTCCATGGCCCGGTCGATCAGTCCGCCGAGAGCGACCTTCTTACCGTCTGGGAGCTCAATCTCGGATCGCTTGGCATTGGCCCGGAGGTATTCCCACCGGGCCTCCTGTGGGACCCAGAAGACATTCTCCGCGAGGTATTCCTCCGGATCCTCCTCGTCGGCGTACTCGTCCTCCGCGAGCTTCCGGTGGAGGATGTCGAAGGCGTCTGAGATGTACTTTAGGAAGATCAGACCGAGCACGACATGCTTGTACTCCGAGGGCTCAAGATTGCCGCGCAGCTTATCGGCGGCCTTGAACAAGTCTGCTGCGAATTCAAGATCGCCGGTTACTGCTTGAACAACTGCCATAATTGCTGCTCCTACCGGGCTTTTCCATTGTGTTTCCGGGGTGATCTACCACAAGAACGAATGCCCACCCGAGGTGCTGAGTGTCTTCGTTTCCGTGTTGGGAAACAGTGCATATCGCCACGTGGGAAGCTCCAGCGAACCGAGCGCATGGCCAACGAGGCCATGCCATGAAGGTTTGGTGACTATTCCCCCTTCCGACCTACAGATCCCGATCCAGCCCGCGCTTGACGATGATTTCCTTCATGATCTCGGCGGATCCGCCGGCAATCGTAGACTGACGGATGTCGCGGTAGAACCGTTCGACCGCAAATTCTTTCATATAGCCGTAGCCGCCGTGCAGTTGGACGCACTCATAGGCGACCTTGTTGGCCATATTACAGCCGTACAGCTTTGCCATCGAGACTTCGGTACTACAGTCACGCCCGCTGGCCAGCACGTCGGCCGCGTAGTATGTCAACTGACGGGCGGCTTCCAATTCGGTCGCCATATCCGCCAGACGATGCGACACGACCTGATGGTCAAATATACGTTTGCCAAACGTCTCCCGCTCACGCGTATAGGTAAGCGTATCTTCAAGAGCCTGCTGGGCCGCGCTCACGGCCATACTGGCTGCAATCAGGCGCTCGTCCTGAAAGTTCTGCATAATATAGTAAAACCCCTTGCCCTCCTGTCCCAAGAGGTTGTGACGTGGCACGCGCACATCTTCAAAGACCAACTCGCCGGTATCCGAACTATGGCAGCCCATTTTGTCCAGCTTTTTGGCCAAGCTGAACCCAGGAGTATCGCGCTCAACAAGGAACATGGAAATGCCACGTGCCTGGGCATCCTTGTCGGTTTTGGCAGCCACGCAAAAGACATCGGCGTGGACGGAGTTGGTGATAAAAATCTTGGAGCCGTTGATAACGTAGGAATCGCCGTCTTTCACTGCCGTGGTGCGGATGCTGGCGACGTCGGACCCGCCCGAGGGCTCCGTCACGCCTATGGCACAGACCGCCTCGCCCGTAATCATGGGCCGCAGGTATTTCTCTTTCTGCTCCGGCGTGCCGTTGCGCGCGATATGGGTCGAAGACATATCGGTATGGACCAGGACACTCGTGGGTAGGCCCAAGGCCCGACAACGACACAACTCCTCACAAAAGACGAGCGTCATCCAGATATCCCCGGCACTGCCCCCATACTCTACGGGGTGGCGAATACCCAGAAACCCGAGTTCACCCATACGTTGGTAGAGCGACTTGGGGAAAAGAGCTTCTTCTTCCCATTGGTCAATATGCGGATGGACTTCCTTGGCCACAAAATTCCGAACCTGTTCGCGGAATATCTCATGATCTTCGGTAAAAAAGCGCGTCGGTGCAGTGAGCATCGTAATTCCTAACCTCCTGATATACTGTTGGTTTGAGCCTAGACGCTGGGTTTCAGAGGGTCAAGGTGAGCGGGGAATGGTTCAGATACGACGGGTTTTCATTTCAATACCCCGTAGGGGCGATTCATGAATCGCCCCTACCTCCGCGGAAGGGATGGGGGAATCGTCGCGGTCATCTCTCAGCCGACGTTACACACCGACCTTGCTCCAGACCTTGAACTGGAATCGGGCATAGCCGTGCTCCGTGGCGTCGAGGTGTTCTGACACTTCCTGGTGCAGGGCGGGCAGCCCATACCACGGGACCGCCGGCCAGGCATGATGCTCGGCGTGAAAGTTCATATTCCACAGCCACCAGCTGAAAAATGGCCTAGTCTGCATGGTGCGCGTACGCGCCAGAATAGAGCCTTCGTTCGGCAATCCGGTATGCTCGGTGGTCACCCATATGGCTTGAAACATATGGCTGAGAAGACCCGCAAACAGCACCCAGCCCATGCCCGCGGGGCCGATACAGGCAGCACTAATCAGCCCGACCCAAAAGAGGGCGATCACCCCCGATTGCCAGGCCAATGTGGGACGTTGGTCGAGCGGCGCCCAGGGCGCGAAAGCCTCCCATTTCTCGTAGGCCAGGAAAGGAAAGCGTACCAAAGCGCCTGTTTTGAACTGAATAAGGCCCCAGCCGCTAATCATGAGCAGCCAGTTTTTCCATCGGGTCGGCCAGGACACCGGCTGCCCGCCCAGAAACAACAGTTCAGGGTCCTTATCGGCATATTGGGTGTAGCGATGATGATCGAAATGGAAGGCGCGGTACACCGCCGGTGCCATGCCAAAGGGGAAGCCGCTGAGCCACGCACCCAGAGAGTTCAGCCAGGCGGACTTAAAAGCGGTCTGATGCGTACACTCATGAAAGGGAGCGAACAACGAGGCCCAGATCCCACTCAGCACGATCGAGAGCAAGCCTGCCGCAACGTGAGAATACGGAGTGACGAGCAGCACGCCATACGCACACAGCAGGAAAGCGGACAGATGGAGGGTCAGCCGGAGAATGGAGGGTAAGTCCTGGCGCTGCTGAAGGGCGCGCAGCAGGGTGCGGTCAACCAGCGAACGGTGTTCAAAAGCTTCGTTCACACCGCCACGCTACAACCAGCATCCGTAAACGTCAAGGAAAAACGCCTTACACCAGATAGCCACCGTTCGGGCTCAGCACTTGCCCGGTCACATAGGCGGCATCGTCTGAGGCCAGATACAAATGGGCCGCGGCAATGTCTCCGGGCGTACCCATTTGGCGCATGGGAATACGGCGGATAAAGAAGTCCACCACCTTCTCGGCGGCAGGGCCGGTGCCTTGTTTGACCATGGGTGTTTCAATCAATCCGGGGGCAACTGCGTTCACCGTAATGCCCGACCGCGCGTACTCCAGGGCCAGCGAGCGGGTAAAACCGATAATGGCGGCCTTTGCCGCAGCGTAGTGCGCGTTTTGCGGCCCGCCGGTCATGCCGGCCACAGAGGCAGTGTTAATCACCCGCCCCCACTGGGCGGCGATCATATCTTCGATCACGGCCCGGGTGCACAGAAAGGTGCCCTTCATGTGGACGTCGATCATGCGCTGCCAGTCTTCAGGCGTGATATCGAGCAGGTCCTTGATCTGGGCAATCCCGGCGTTATTCACAAGGATATCGATCGGTCCATACTCACTCTTGGCCTGATCAACCAGAGCGTTGACGTCCTGACGCTGTGTCACATCAGCCTGAAGACCCATGGCCGGAGAAGCGTTGATTTGACTGATCTCGGCGGCGACCGCCTCTGCGCGACGCTGGCTGATATCGGCCACAACGACGCGCGCTCCCTCCTGAGCAAAGAGATGAGCGGTCGCCTGGCCCAGGCCCGACCCGGCACCGGTTATCAGTGCGGTTTTTCCTGACAGTCGCATATCAACACCACTTCATATACGAGCCGCCGTTCGGACTGAGAATCTGACCCGTCATGAATCCGGCTTCCTCCGAAGCCAAATAGGCCACGGCATGAGCGATGTCCTCGGGTTGTCCCAGTTTGCGCATCGGAATCGTCTTGGTCATATTCTTGACCCAGCGCTCGGGACTCTGCCGGACCATTGGCGTATCAATCACACCGGGGGCAACCGCGTTGACCGTAATACCCGTCCGCGCCAACTCACTTGCCATGGCAACCGTGAGTCCGGCAATACCGGCCTTGGCCGCACAGTAATGGGCCAGACGGACTCCTCCGGTAAAAGCCCCCATAGAGGAAGTACTGATCAACCGGCCCCAGCCGGCCGTTTTCATCTCAGGTAGGACCGCGCGAAAGCAGTGATACGTGCCGTTGAGATGAACGTCGAACATATGGTCCCAATCCTCCTCGGTCATATCCGTAAACGCAACCTGGGTTCCTATGCCGGCGTTGCTGAACAGAATAGCAATCGCGCCCAGCTCCTGGCGTGCCTGGGCCGTCGCCGTTTCAACCGCATGCAGGTCTGACACATCGACCTGAAGCGCGAGCGCCTTACGGCCCAGTTCAGTGACGGCTTGGGCCGTTTCCTCAGCCCCGGCCAGGTTGATATCCGTCACCACAATATCGGCACCGCCTGTGGCTAAGACCCTCGCGGTCGCGCGCCCGATACCCGACCCGGCTCCGGTTATAAACGCGACTCTTCCTTCCACCCCTGCCACATCAGGCCTCATTTCCTATGGCTACGGTTTCGACAGGCCGGACAGAAGTTTCTTCGGCTATCAGCTCACCCAGGCGTTTGTGAATCTCGGCTGCCTCCATATCTTTCAGGGCAATAGTCAGATTGCCCTGCTCGTCAACCGAAAATCGGGTGTGTTTATCCAGTTCCAGCGCCAGACGGGAGATAAGCGCATTGCGGGTAAGATGGTCCAGGTCGGCCCGCTCAAGCTCACTCGTACAGACCCCGAGCAGCTTGTCGACCACGCCCTTGTGCTTTTCGATATAGAACATGGAATGCCCGATGACACACTGGCCGTACTGGAGCGTGGTATACGTCCGGCCGGCCCGTTCCTCTTCGAAAATCCGCTTGGGCGGAGTAGGAAACGCGTCAATATGAGCGCGCACCCAGCCATCCTCGGGATCAGGCTCGGCCTCACAGAACATGAGATTGATATGCTGCATGCCGTCGGGTTTTGGATAGATTTCGATCAGCATCAGACCTCTCCCGTTTATGTCTCGATAAAAGAAACCCACCCCGGCGGAACACATCCCCTCCTCGGAGCTGACAAGGGTAGGTAACCGCCGCGTCATGGCGGTCCATACGTCACCTGGAGATGCGGGGGCGGCTGAGGCCAGGGCTCAGGCAGGAGCCACAAGCTACGCCACAGCCGGCCCTGGAGGAGTTGGCGGCCGAACCACTGCAAGCCTTGGCGGAAGACACTGAGGGGGCGGGGGCCGGGCGGCGGCGGGTCCCGCGGTGTCCGTAAGTGGGCGGGCGGCACGCCCTGCGTCTGGGCGTCCTCACTGCGGGTGCCATAGGCCACGACCCACAAGGTCGCGACCGCCAACACTAACCAGTGGCGCGCCACGCGCGCGGGATCGGTCCGGCGGGTGTGCTGCCACTGCCAGCCTACGCCTTTCAGAGCGCGGAAGCCGCATTCAATCCACATCCGTAAGCCGTACCAACACAGCCCGACTTGGGCCGGGGCGAGATCGGTCACCACCACCCACGGTTCCCGTTGCTCCGCGCCCCAGACCACTACGAGTGTGCCCACCCGCTGGCGCTGGCGCTCCTGAAAGAGCACCCCGCGCCCGACCCAGCCCTCCCCTGGAGCCCGGACCAAGGTCGCGGCTGGCTGGCGCGCGGCCCCGAACGGTTGAAAGGCGGTCGCCTGACGCACTCGCATCATCGGATGCCAACCCCCGGCCCGAATCGTCCGCCACAGCCGGGGGCTCCACAGCCCCCGGTCCGCGAACACCACCACCTGCATCTCCTTGGGAATGGCGGGACGCAACTGGCGCAGCAAGCGCCCCAAGGGGCGCAGCCATGCGCCCTTGCGATTCGCCGGTAAGATATGCCACGCCACTGGCACCGCACTCCCGCGATACAAGACACTGACCACTAATGCCGCCACGCGCTGCCCGTGCAAGGTCGCATCCACGGCCAAGGCTAACTCGCGCCCTTGCCACCAAGCTAAGAGCCAGCCCAGCAACGGCGCGAAACATTGCTCGACCTCCACTTGCGGCTGACACGGCGCCGCTTTATCGGCCCCATCGTACAACCATTCCCGGAGGTATTGCCGGACCGTGTGAAAGCGGCCGACCGCCCCTAACGCACTCACCACCGCGTTCTGACACGCACTCTGGGCGACCACGGCCCCATACACCCACAACGCTAACCCCCGCCGCTGGGCCGGCCGTAAGACCGGTAAATACTGGGCAAGCTGCTCTTCCATCTGGTAACATTCTCGTGGCAAGCGCATGGGCTCCCTCCGACACCATTCGAGTTTCAGCACTCCAAATGATGCCGGAGGCCCTTGCGCTTGCCTATGGCTCCGCCCTTTTACCTACCCCTCTGAGCCTCCAAGGAGGGGTGGCCGAAGGCCGGGGTGGGTTCCTCTCCGCCGTATGCCGCTCAAATATGTTTAGGCTTCCGCCCGCAACTCGACCACATTGCCGTCCGGGTCACGCACAAAGACCACCGGAGCCAACCCCATACTGGGCGGCGGGGCAAATTCCTGGAACTTTACCCGCCTTCTCTTGAGCACACGTTTGGCCTCTTCGAGGTCTTCGACCTGGACCGCGATGTGGGTGCCGATACCCGGGATATCCTTGTCGGCCATCGTGTTGCGCTGGCCAATGATATGCACCTGGGTGCCATCCACCTCATACCAGGCCCCAGGTACGCCCTTGATCTTGGGCCGCTCGATCTCACCCAAGCCGAGAATCTCTCCATAAAACCGCTTGGCCTTTCTCACATCCGAGACCGGTACCCCAGTATGGCGGATCGATTTTGCCTTAATCATTGTCTCCTCCTTTCGGGTTACTCCAATAAAAAATCTGACACGGCTTCAACAAAAGCGTCCTGCTCCTCCAGCATAATCATATGGCCCGAACTCGCGAAGTGGACCAGACGCGAACCGGGAATGGCGCGCTGAAACGCCTCCCCATAGACCGGGGGAATGAGCTTGTCGGATTCTCCCCACAGCAACAGGGTGGGCAGTTGCAGCCGATGGATACGTTTCTTGAGCCCTTTGTCAGGAATCGGCCACAGGAATTTACCGGTTGAGGCCAGGCATTTATACATCTCAAGCTGGGCTTCGGGGGATTGCAGCTGTTCGGTGAACATGTGGCTCATGGGACCGCTGGGGTCATGAAACACATGTTCGACCATCTGCTGCGGGTTAAAGGTAAAGAAATCCGGAATGGGATTGTCCTCAAGCCAGAGTCCTGCCGGACAGACCAGCACGAGACGATTGATCCGGTACGGAGCGAGTGCAGCAATCTCTGCAGCCAACATGCCGCCTAGCGAGTGACCCATGATATGCGGGCTATCGATCTGCAACTCGTCAAGAAAATCGTGATAGTACAGGGCGAAGTCAATCACGTCGTCAATATGCTCGATACCGGTTCCAGATCCAAAGCCGGGATGGGCCGGAGCGTAGACGGTAAAAACCTGAGCGAGTTCCTCAAGAAACGGTGCCCCCACCATAGGGCCACCGGCACCGTGCAGAAACAGCAGCGGCTCACCGCTGCCGCCCCACTGCATTGAGGTGGTAAATTTTCCATTCCGAATAGCAACCTTCACTTCTTGCATTCCAAACAATCTCCATTCAGGGCGGCGGCATCTCAGAGGGCGGCGACCGGCATACGATCTTCTTCCTTCAGCGGGTGCGGTGCCCAACGGTCTTCCCATTCGTTCCACAACTGCTCACGCAAAAAGGGTAAAACCTCTTTGGCGTACAGTTCGGTATTCTTGCGGGTCAGCTCGGCGCTCAGGTTGCCGAAGTGGAGCAGGGAGAAGAGCTGGCCGACGTTCATTTCCTTAATGACTTCCACCAGCCGTTCGCGCACGGTTGCCGGAGAGCCGGCAATGACATAGCCCTGCTCAACAAAATCTTTCCATTTGAGATCAGCCAACTGCTCGAAACTGAAGGGCGACTTGAGCGACTTGATGGTCTTGAGCGTCAGATAGCCCGGTGCGGCGGCCCAATGATCGGGCACGTGCAGGCAGCGGTGGTAAAAATACGAAGCCGCCTCGGCATAGTCCTTTTCCGCCTGGGCGTCCGTCTCGGATACCCCAATGAGTTGCAGATAGCCGGCGCGGTAGGGGTTCCGGTCTCGGCCGGCGCGGTCTACCGCCTCCCAATAGCCCTTCATGACTTGCGTGGCCGGCTCGTAGCCGAAATAACTCAGGAAGGCATACATATAGTCGTGCTCCGCTACCCAGTCCCAGGTCTCGACGCTGCCGCCGCCTGGAATCCACACCGGTGGATGGGGCTTTTGAATCGGGCGGGGCCAGATGTTCACATACCGGAGTTGGTTGTATTTGCCGTTAAAGGCAAACGGTTCCGGCTCGGTCCAGGCCTTAATAATCAGATCATGGCCTTCCCGATATTTCTCGCGTAGCGTCAGGGGAGTCTGGCCATACGCAAAATTGGTGTCCATCGACGTGCCAACCGGAAAGCCGCCTACAAAACGACCACCCGATATACAATCGAGCATGGCCATTTCTTCGGCAATGCGAATAGGCGGGTTATACAGCGCAATCGAGTTACCCAGCACAATGAGTGAGGAATTGGAAGTCCGCCGCGCGAGCGCGGCCAGAATGAGGTTGGGGGACGGCATCAGACCGTAGGCGTTGGCGTGGTGCTCATTCACGCAAATACCGTCAAACCCCAGGCTGTCCGCAAACTCCAGTTGGTCCAGATATTCGTTGTAAAATTGATGGCCCCGAGCGGGGTCGTACAATTCACTGGAAACATCCACCCATACACTCGGATGTTTTTCCTTAAAGTCCTCGGGCAGATCTTGATACGGCATCAAATGGAACCAATGGCATTTCATAACAGGCCCTCCTCATTGACGGCTCAGAACGAACATCAGAAACCCACCCCGCTGCTTCGCAACACCTCTCCCAAGAGGGGATGAATGCCGCTCCCCTCCTTGGAGGGACGGCCCGTAGGGCCGGGGTGGGTTCCTTATCCTTGTGCAAAAAGTTGTATCAGCCGGAGATTTGAGCCACAAGAGGAAAATCCGATCTGTTTGTTCAGGCGGAAGCAACAGACACCGGAAGGAGAGCGGTTCTTGCCCATACGACCAGCATCAGCGCGGCAGCACACAGCAGACCGATACTAACTCCGGTAAACCCGAGTTGATAGCTTCCGGTCGTGTCATAGATAAAGCCCATCACCGTTGGGCCAACGAAACCGCTCAAACAGATAACGGTCTGATAGAAACCGTAAATCACGCCGTGCGCTTTCATGCCGAACATGTGCCCGGTCACGAGAGCGGTCAGCGGAGTGGTGCCACCAAAGAATAAGCCGAAGCAGACAACAAAGCCGACCACGGCAACCACGGGGGAAGCCCATAAGAGCAGGGCTATGCCCACACCGCCCAGGGCATAACAGGCCGCAGCCAGTTGCATCGGATCATAGCGCTCACTCGCCCAGCCAAAACCCAGCCCGCTGATCACCGACGCGCTGAGCAGCACACTCACCAGCAGGGCTGCATGCTGGGCGGAAAAGCCTTGATCCGTAAAATAGGGATGCTGATGAATCATCACGGAAAAGAGACAGCCATAGGCCAGAAAATAGATGCCGATGAGGGCCCAGAAACGGCCAGTCCGGAGCGTATCGCGGGCGGATATCCCCTCCCCTACGCCCCCACCAAGCGGTGTATCGTCCGCGGTCCGGCCCGTCTCGCCGTCCGGCAGCAGACCCAGGTCAGCCGGGGTATCGCGCAGCAGCCCAAACAACACCGGAACCAGGATGAGCCACAGCAGCCCGCCCAGGATCAACAGGGTGAGACGCCAGTCCACCCACTCGATACAAGACGAGGCAAAGGGCGTCATGAGCAGTCCGCCCACAGGAGCACCGATCATGGCCGTGCCCATGGCCCGACCGCGCTTACGCGTAAACCAACGTGAAATGGCGATATTGACCGGCACATGTGCCAGGGCCGTAAACCCAACCCCCACCCCGAGACGCAGCAGATAGAGTTGCCACAAGGCTGTCAGCTGTGACAGCAGCATCAGGCACAGGCCCACCAACACGGCCGCCGGAATCATGACCGCCCGCGGCCCGTACAGACCCACCGCTCGTCCGACAAAGGGAGCGGTGAGCGCAATAGCCAACATAAAGGCTGAAATCCCGCCTGATACCTCCGCCCGGCTCCAGCCGAACTCTGCGGTCAACGGCTTGAGAAAGACGGGGAAGGACAGATTGCCAATACCACCGGCCATCGACATGCTGACAAAGCATGCCACAACAATCCACCAGCCGTAGAAAAACGCGGGCGACCCCTCGCTCAATCCTCCGTCCCGACCTGCCATAGGGCTACGATAGAGTTCCACACGGCCACCGTCCAGGACACCAGCGAGAGTCCAGGCCACCCAGGGAGGGGAGCAAAACACATCCCCTCTTGGGACGTGAGATGTGCATTGTGGCGTGAGCCTCCCAGGCCCGGTCCGCTCGCCCGCCCGCTGCCTGGGAGAGCGGCCATCTTGGCCGCTTGCGGGCTGGAAGCCCGCACTCCTGGCTCCCTGCCGCAGACAGGCACGGCGCAGGGGAGCGGGGGGTCGCCGAATAATGTAATTTGCATCACACGTCTTGGGAGGGGTGCCGCGTCAGCGGCGGGGTGGGTCAGACGCACGGCCCATGCAAGGGCAACCCACCCCGGCCTACGGCCACCCTCCAAGGAGGGGATAAGAAAACTCCCCTCTTGGGGCGTGTGATGCAAGTATAGCGCTTTAGCCGGGGAAGAGGATGGCGAGAGCCAAGGCGGGGCGGTCGTTTTTGACGGAGGGCGGAGCGACGCCTCCTCAAATGGCACGAATCTTGGGCAATACCTCCTGTGCAAAGAGGCGCAGGCTCTGCGTCGCGAGGTCATCCGGTAGGGAACCAAATTGAAACATCGCCAAGAGGGTTCCGCGTTTACCCTCTTCGCGTTGGCGTTTGATTTGGGCGATCACACTTTCCGGGCCGCCCAAAATGACCGTCCCATTCTCAATTCCTTCGTCCACGCTATAGCCCATGGCCTTGCCCGTCTCTTTACTCGTGACGTTTTTCAGCCAATCACGCATACCACCGACACTCATATGTCCGGGGATAAGCGAGACCGTGCCGATATCGAATGACGCCAGCGCGCGGAAGAAGTGGTATTCCAAATGCGTTTCAGCCTCTTGGCGTGCCTTTTTATCGCTCTCGCCAACGTATAATGCGCAGATCGAGGCAAACATATCATCAAAATCCTCGGGGATGGTGATGCTTTGCTCTTGAGCCAGTCGATAATACGTCTCGTGCACCGAGCGCGTCCGCTCAATACTGACCCACGGCGTGGCAATATAGGTGCGATTCCTGACCGCAAAATCGAGCGAGTCCAGGCTATTGGCCGCCATCCAGATTTTCGGATAGGGCTGCTGCAAGGGCTTAGGCCAGATATTGTAGTCCCGGACGCGGTAAAACTGGCCATCAAAATTAAACCGCCCCTCACTCGAAAGCGCTTTCAGGACTAAGGAAAAACCTTCTCGGAACCGCGCCTGAGATTCCGCCGGGTTGACGTTGTAGGACAGGTACTCGGTCGGAAAGCCACGCAGCGCTCCCCAAATGAAACGCCCATTGCTCAGGTGATCCAGCATGGCGACCTCTTCCGCAATGGCAAGCGGGTGGTGTAACGGAATGCACGTGCCGGTGACCGCCACTTGAAGATGTTTGGTGCGTTGTGAGACGGCTGCTGCCATAAGGTGCGTCGAGGGCACCATGGCACAAAATCCGCCACCGCCATGATGCTCCTGACAGGTGAAGCCATCCAACCCAAGCTCATCACTGAGCGTGATCCGGTCCAGCTCTTGTTGCAGTAATGCATTTCCCCGAACAGGATCGAAATACTGATTCGAAAGGGGATACGATCCAGGCGTACCAACGGGAGCATCGTCAGGCAGATGCGGCCAGCCGAACAGCACCATATTGAAGATTCTCATGCTTCCCCCTCTGGCGGAATGAAGGTGTGAATGGCCTGGATAACAGTCTCGCAATCCTCCACGTACGGGAGATGTCCAGCCCCCGGAATTATCACGCGGTGAGCGTGCGGCAGCGAGGCAGTCCACAGCGCGGCGTGGGCCGGGGCCAGGAGGGGGTCCTGCTCGCCCCAGATGACAAGCGTTGGGGTGGTCAAAAGATGCAAGTGATGGCGCAGGCTACGACTGTGGAGATAGGGGTCAAACACCAGGCGGATACTCGCGTTTCGGTTGTTGATGAATGCGTCGGTCCAGTTACTCAGCTCCGGAACGTACACTGAAGCCTTCTCCAGAGCCGCGTCCGCAAAAAGATACTGCGGCAAGCGCGCCGGATCCGTATAGAAGAGATTGGGGACCTTGGTCCAGTCCTGCACTAAGCCCAGCGGGCTAATCAAAACCAGCTTGGCAATCCGCTCCGGTCTGAGCAGAGCGAGTTCAGCTCCTACCCATCCACCCAGGCACGAGCCGACAACCATCGGTCGTTCAAGCGACAGTGCATCAAAGAATTGCAGCAGCAACACCGCCAGGTCATGCGGCGTCTTCGCCCACTCCGGCAAGACGGATTGCCCATAGCCCGGCAGGTCGGGAACAAACACCTGGAAACGTTCGGCTAGCCGTTGGTGGTAGTCCATCCAGCCCGGCTCGCCCCACAACCAGTGGAGCCATACCAACGGTGGCCCCTGGCCAGCCTGACGGTAGCAAAATCGAATAGCGGCCCGCGCCACCCCATCTCCACGCAGCTCAAGCGTTTCTTGTTGTGGAGCTATACTCACGGATTTCCCCTTTTGTGGTTAGAGTTAGCATAGGTCCAGCAGTTCTACAGCCTGGAATATTTATTTTTGACTATACTCATTATTTTTTATTTGATCGGAAAAATACGGGGTCGTAGAAACTAGCCAACAAAGAGTGTGTAGGGTTGACCGTTCAGATGAATAAGCTCTTGCGGAGCCAGCAGGCATTTTTCCTTAGAGAGTACGCGGCTGGCGATCTCCCGATTAATGGGCGGCACCTGCTCCAACCGCTCGATCTGCTCCAGGGTCAGATACTCGGCGCGGTCAACCTCTTCCATATCGGGTTGCGGCTCACCGCTCAGCGGTTTCATCAGCAGGACGATATACAGACTGTTGCCAATGTCGGGATCACACCGATTCCGTAGGCCAACGACGCCCTGCACTTCTCCGGTCACGCCGGATTCCTCCCGGACCTCGCGGACAACAGCCCGTTCAATGGTTTCGTCCGGCTCGACAAAGCCACCCGGCACCTGCCAGTTCCCCCTGCCCCGCCGTGATGCCCGGCGCACGAGCAGCAGGCGGTTGCCACGCACGACCGCACCACCAACACCAAGGTTGTAGCCGCTGTTGTAGCGTTCGGGGATGGGCATAAAAATGAATCGGGAGACGCAGGAGCGTCTCCCGGTAGAATTACGAAAGCACCATGGGCAGCCCGAGGTATTCGTTATACATAAAGTCCCGATGCTCGATCAGAGCCGGGTCAAGGGCCTGTTCAATCGCCGGATTGGGGAACTCGAGGGCCGCGCGTAGCACCTCCATGATATTGCACTGCTCGGGCGGCAGCGGTTTCATCAGGGCGCAAAACGTCGCCCAATAGAAGTCCAGGGCCGTGACGTGTTCACCCATGAGGAAGCGGTTGCCCTTTGCCTGCTCGGCTTTGAGGCGGGCAGACAGGAGGCCCAGAATATCGGTCACCCGTTTGGTTGCCTCTGGGCCGATGCCGGGCCGGTAGCCGTATTTCGCCCCAAGATAGTGGCCCATCTCGGCAGGAAGGGGATAGTCCACATTCGGGTCTATAGCGGCATCGCACATCATGAGACGAGTCGACCAGCCCAGGCCCATTTCGCCACAGATTTCATATGAGAGCCCGAACATCAGCGCGCGTTGCTCCGGGTCAGCCGGGATGAGGCGGGGTTCGGGCTGCAGGCGTTCGAGCAAGAGCAGGATCTCCGCCCAGCCGGACCGGGGCGCTTCGTCTTCATACATGGCGGACGGCGCACTATCTTCACCCGTCCACTCTACCAGGCCCTTATTGGCCGCGGGATCACCGGGCATATAGAGCGTGGCGGTAAAGGGGATATCCTTGGTCTTGAGCATACCCTTGATCGCTTCTCCCCACGGACTCGGCGCATTAGCCACAAACGTCAGGCGCAGACCCGATGCCTGCTTGGCTTCTTCCAGACTTACAAACTGCATACCGTCCTCCTTCGCTTCGTTCTGATGAAGCGGCATTCTAGCGGAATAGTGCGGCAGGCGCGATACGCGGAGACTTGATCTCCATCTCTCCCACCGTTAGCCTCGGACCCATGCCAACACCGGCCATTACGCGCAACCCGTTTTTCTGGTTCCTGCTCCTCGGCTTGCTCCTGAGCGGGTTTTTGATCTGGTTGATTTACTATAAGCCGGCGGCCACGACAGAGGGCGAGTGGGTGACCTATCTCCCGGCGGCCAACGCCTGTTTTAACGCGCTGTGCGCCTGCTGTTTGATCGGCGGGTTTGTCAATATCAAGCGCGGCAACCGGGAGAGGCATATACGCTGTATGCTGGCCGCGCTGGTGTTCTCAGTCCTCTTTCTGGCGAGTTATATCGTCTATCACCATTTTCATGGCGATACGCCCTTTCCTGGACAGGGACCGATTCGGCTGTTGTATTTTTTCATCCTGATCAGCCACATCGTGCTGTCCATTGTCGCCCTGCCCCTGGTCTTTACCACGCTCTACCATGCGGCCCGTTCCCAGTTTGAGGCCCACAAAAAGATCGCGCGCTACACCTTCCCGGTCTGGCTCTACGTCTCGGTCACCGGCGTGCTCGTCTTCTTTTTTCTCAGGGCCTATACGTGAATGGAGGCAACCCACCCCGGCCTTCGGCCACCCCTCCCCGGAGCTGACAAGGGTAGGTAACCGCCGCGTCATGGCGGTCCATACGTCACCTGGAGATGCGGGGGCGGCTGAGGCCAGGGCTCAGGCAGGAGCCACAAGCTACGCCACAGCCGGCCCTGGAGGAGTTGGCGGCCGAACCACTGCAAGCCTTGGCGGAAGACACTGAGGGGGCGGGGGCCGGGCGGCGGCGGGTCCCGCGGTGTCCGTAAGTGGGCGGGCGGCACGCCCTGCGTCTGGGCGTCCTCACTGCGGGTGCCATAGGCCACGACCCACAAGGTCGCGACCGCCAACACTAACCAGTGGCGCGCCACGCGCGCGGGATCGGTCCGGCGGGTGTGCTGCCACTGCCAGCCTACGCCTTTCAGAGCGCGGAAGCCGCATTCAATCCACATCCGTAAGCCGTACCAACACAGCCCGACTTGGGCCGGGGCGAGATCGGTCACCACCACCCACGGTTCCCGTTGCTCCGCGCCCCAGACCACTACGAGTGTGCCCACCCGCTGGCGCTGGCGCTCCTGAAAGAGCACCCCGCGCCCGACCCAGCCCTCCCCTGGAGCCCGGACCAAGGTCGCGGCTGGCTGGCGCGCGGCCCCGAACGGTTGAAAGGCGGTCGCCTGACGCACTCGCATCATCGGATGCCAACCCCCGGCCCGAATCGTCCGCCACAGCCGGGGGCTCCACAGCCCCCGGTCCGCGAACACCACCACCTGCATCTCCTTGGGAATGGCGGGACGCAACTGGCGCAGCAAGCGCCCCAAGGGGCGCAGCCATGCGCCCTTGCGATTCGCCGGTAAGATATGCCACGCCACTGGCACCGCACTCCCGCGATACAAGACACTGACCACTAATGCCGCCACGCGCTGCCCGTGCAAGGTCGCATCCACGGCCAAGGCTAACTCGCGCCCTTGCCACCAAGCTAAGAGCCAGCCCAGCAACGGCGCGAAACATTGCTCGACCTCCACTTGCGGCTGACACGGCGCCGCTTTATCGGCCCCATCGTACAACCATTCCCGGAGGTATTGCCGGACCGTGTGAAAGCGGCCGACCGCCCCTAACGCACTCACCACCGCGTTCTGACACGCACTCTGGGCGACCACGGCCCCATACACCCACAACGCTAACCCCCGCCGCTGGGCCGGCCGTAAGACCGGTAAATACTGGGCAAGCTGCTCTTCCATCTGGTAACATTCTCGTGGCAAGCGCATGGGCTCCCTCCGACACCATTCGAGTTTCAGCACTCCAAATGATGCCGGAGGCCCTTGCGCTTGCCTATGGCTCCGCCCTTTTACCTACCCCTCTGAGCCTCCAAGGAGGGGAGCAGAGCACATCCACTCTTGGGAGGGGTGCCGCTCAGCGGCGAGGTGGGTTCTCGACTCCGACCGACTTGCAAGGCTGGAGGTTAAACTTGCAGTGTAATCGGCTCAAGCGCATCATCCTGCGCCTGTACCGTGCCGATAATGGCCGCGTCCTGATAGCCCAGAGTCTGAAGCTCCCGGATACACGCCTGGGCCTGCTCGGATGGGACGCTGGCCAGGAGTCCGCCGGCGGTTTGTGGGTCGAACAGCAGAGCGTAGTACGGATGCAGGGCCGCCCGCTCCACCTCGCGAATAGCCCGCCGCAGCCGAATATTCTGCGGTTGCAGGGACGAAAAAATACCCTGTCGAACGACCTCCAGAGCTCCGGGCAGGATCGGCAGCCGTTCCATATTGAGAACCGCGTCAACGGCCGAGGCGCGAACCATTTCAACCAGATGGCCCAGCAGGCCGAATCCGGTCACGTCGGTCATGGCGGTTGCGCCGTGCTGACGCAGGCAGTCTGCTCCGGCTCGATTTGACTGCCGCATGGAGGTGAGCGCGGTTTCGATCCAGCGACCCTTGGCCTTGTGGCGCATGTCTGCGGCAAACAGCGCGCCGGTTCCCAACGCCTTGGTTAGAATCAGCGCCTGTCCCGGCTGCATGCCACTTTTTTTCAGTACGGATTCCTGGCTGGCCAAACCGTTGATGGCAAATCCCAGCGCCAGCTCGCTGCCCTCACTGGTATGCCCGCCAACCAGAGCGGTGTGTTCACGGTTGAGGACCTCCAAGGCCCCAGCCATGAGCTGGGTGAGCTGATCCTGTACCTTGTCTTCCAAGCTATACGGAATGGTAACCATGGCCAGAGCAGTCTGTGGCTCGGCACCCATGGCAAAGATATCGCCCAGGGCATGGGTGGCCGCGATTTGGCCAAAGACAAACGGGTCGTCAATAAAGGCTCGAAAAAAATCAACCGTCTGCACCACCGCCTTTCCGGGCGGAACGGTGACCACAGCCGCATCGTCCGGTGCGTGCAGACCGACAATGACATCGGAGCGGTCAACCGGCTCAAGACGCGCCAGGGCCTGGTTCAGGACCGTGCTGCCAATTTTGGAACCGCAGCCACCGCAGCGCATGGCAAAGGCGGAAATCTCCTTGAGGATATGCGTGTCGGCCAGACCCTGCGCTATGTGAGCCGGCTGAGCCGGCTCATCTTCGGGCATGTCCGGCAGCTCGTTGTATTTGCGGATAAAGCGCCGGTCGATCCAGTCCTTCCACCTCCAGACCCACTTGCCTTCACCCGCCCAACCCGACCGTGAGGCCACTGCATACCGGTCTCCGGTAGAGATCAGGCTCAGAAACTGCTTTTGCGGTGCAAAGGCTTTGACTGCTTGGCCGCGCAGGAAGCGGCGGAGATTCTTGGCCAACGGCGGCCCCTGGCGTACGGCGAACACGCCCGATTTTGGGCGGGGATGGTTGACGACCGCCGCGATATCTCCGGCGGCAAAGACCTCGGGATGGGAAACGGACTGGAGCGTATCCTGCACGGAGATGAAACCCTGCTCGTCCGTGGCCAGGCCGGACTCCCCCGGCCAGCCGGCGGCGCCGGCCGTGGTGACCCACAGTATCTCATCCAGAGCGAGTTGGGTGTTATCGGCAAGTCGAACGCAACCCTCGGCGGCGCTGGTGACAAGACAATCCGTTCGAACCTCAACCCCTCGCTGCTTGAGAATGCGCCGAAACGCGGCGCGGACGCGCGGGTTGTGGGTCGGCAGAATTTCGGACGCCGCGCTAATGAGAGAAAAAACGAGATGATCGGCCGACCGCTTTTGCTGGGCGAGCAGATGTTCGAGACGATACTGGACGGCCAGTAAGAGTTCCACGCTCCCAGCTCCGCCGCCGATGACACCGATCGTCGTGCGTTCGGTGCGAGCCAGACAACGCTCACGGAGCTTTTCCCACTGCCGCCAAAAACCGTCTATGGGCTTGACGGCCACACCGGTGTACGTAGCACCGGGGATATGCGCAATGGCAGGCGTCGCCCCGATATTAATGGACAAAACATCATAGGCCACTGGCGGCCGGGTGCGACACACAACCTGCCTATTCGCCAGGTCCAGACCGATCACTTCATCGTGAAAAAATCGCGCTCCTGCAAACCGGGACAGCGGTCCAAGATCGATGTGGGCCTGATCGAAGGTATAATGTCCGGCGATATAGCCGGGTAACATGCCGGAATACGGCGCGTGGCTATCCCGGCAAATCAGCGTCAGACGTACGCCCGGCAGCGGCTGCATCCCAAAGCGTTTCAGCACCGTGACATGACTGTGGCCACCGCCAATCAGGACCAAATCTTTGACTACCGGAGTGGATGTCGGCCTCACAAAAGATATCCTTCAGCCCGGCAGGAACCCACCCCGCCGCTACGCGGTACCCCTCCCAAGAGGGGATAATCGGGACAAAACTTCCCCTCCTTGGAGGGGTGGCCGAAGGCCGGGGTGGGTTCCCGGCCCGAAGCGAAACACGCTGTGATGCTATGCACGCTGTAAGAGCAGATTCCCGCTCACGTCATACTGGACTGTCCAGCCGGGCGGTACAACCACCGTGGTATCCGGCTCTTCCACGATGAGTGGGCCGCTCCGCGCCTGTTCAAGAGCGGTGCGCTGATACACCGCAGCCTGGCATTCGCCCACCTGCGGGCCAAAATACGCCGTGCGTGAGGCTGGAGACGCAGGAGGACTTACGCTCCCTGCTCCAGTCAGTTCGGTAAAGCGCAGGTGGCCGGAGGAGGCCAAGGCCCGCAGCCGGACGCTGACCAACTCAATCGTATCGGCTCGATCATAGCCAAATGCCTGTCGGTGCGCTTCGGTGAAGAGTTGTACCAAGCGCTCCTGCATATCCGCGACCGACACGTCGGGAAAAGGCAGACTCAACTCCGCTACCTGATAGCCATATTTGAGATCGACCTGGCGCGCGAAGCGAATCTGATCCACGGCAATGCCTTCTTCGACCAACTCGGCCCGGGCCTGAGTCTCAAGCTCCTGGTAGTGACGCAGCACAGCCTGCGGGTCGATTTGGTCCAAAGCTACGGCCACGCTGCGAATATAGTCGTGGCGATAATCTGCCAATAACAACCCAAGCGCGCTGAACAGGCCGGGGTAGAGCGGAATCTGCACCTGCGTCATACTCAGGCTATCCGCCAGCGCGGCAGCGTGCATTGGTCCAGCCCCACCGAACGCGATCAGGGTAAAATCCCGCGGGTCTCGTCCGCGTTCGGTCGAGACGGCCCGCAGGGCGCGCATCATGGTCGCATTCGCTACCTGCGTGATGCCATAGGCCGCGGCCAGGACTTCCACATTGAGCGGTTGAGCGATTTTTTGCTCAATCGCGGTCCAGGCGGCCTGGCGGTCAATGGTCAGAGTTGCCCCGGCGATAGCGTCAGGATTCATATAGCCAAGCACCACATTGGCATCAGTCACCGTCGGCTCGGTTCCGCCCCGGCCATAACAGGCCGGGCCAGGGTCCGCACTCGCACTCTGGGGACCGACCCGTAATGCGCCCCCGTCATCTATCCAGGCAATACTGCCGCCTCCGGCACCCACTTCGACGATATCGAGTGAGGGGACGCGCAGCGCATGTCCGCCGCCACCGAACAGACGCGTGGTCGTGGTTGCGCCACCCCCGACCTCTCCGCCCGGCTTTTCAAGTGGCAGGCCGTTTTCAATCAAACAGGCCTTGGCGGTCGTCCCCCCCATGTCAAACGAGAGCACCTGATCCTGCTGCGTCTCCTGGGCGAAGCGCGCCGCAGCCAGCACGCCGGCAGCCGGACCCGACTCAATCATATACGCGGGCCGGCGCCGGGCGGCCTGGGCGCTCATGATGCCGCCGTTGGACTGCATAATCAGGACGCGCTGGCTATAAGTCGAAAGGTGCTGTTCCAGTCGGGTGAGATAGCGGTCAACAACCGGAATCAGCGACGCGTTAATGACGGTCGTGCTGGTGCGTTCATACTCGCGAATCTCGGGATGAATATCGCACGACAGACACACCACCATATCCGGCGCCACTTCAGCGATAAGCTGTCCCAGTTGCTGTTCGTGCGTGGGATTGAGATAGGAATTCACCAGGCAAACGGCAATCGCTTCCACTCCGGCGGTCAAAAGCTGGTCTATCACCGCTCGGGCCTGCGTCGGATCGAGCGCACGCTCGATCTGGCCATTACCCAGGATGCGCTCCTGCACTTCCAGACGCAGGGAACGAGGTACGAGAGGGGGCAACCGGTCCCAGTCTGCGTCATAGATATTGGGCCGGCGCTGGCCGCGCATTTCGAGTTCATCCCGAAAGCCCTGGGTGGTAATCAGTCCGGTCCGCGCAGTGGTGTCTTCGATGACCGCGTTCGAGGCAATGGTCGTACCGTGGACGAAGCCTTCGACCTGGGCTCGCGCATCGACTTCGCGCACACATTGGACAATATCTTCGCCAACCCGATCAAGCAGCGAGAGCACTTTGGTGGTAAACAGGCGTCCGTCGTCGCCAACCACAACAACATCGGTAAACGTTCCGCCTATATCAAAGCCTATGCGCATGGGGAGCCTATACCATATCGAATCGTCTATCCAAACGGTGTAGGCGTTCTCATTCTCTTCCTGGATAATGGATTACGCCGGAAGGAACGACAGTCCGAGTAGAGAGACCTTTCAGAAGGCAATCAGCCCAACTCTCGACTAGTCTGCTGCCGCAGCCGGTTGCAGGCGAGCGGCCCGCAATGCCTCGGTTTCCGGCATATTCACCGCAGCCGCGTCCGCGTCAATCACCACTCCATACTGCACTCGTGCCTGCGCGACGGACAGCTTTTCGTCCTGTACGTCGGCCAGCACCCGGGCGGGGTCACGCTCCAGAGGATTGCCGTGCCCGCCCGAGCCGGACACGATGTGGTGAATGCGATCGCCCGGTCTCACATCCATATGCATATGGGCTTTGCGCGGCAGTTCCCGATTCTCTGTTTCGGGGTTCAGAATGTTCTTGGACAGCGCGCCGGACGCGCCGCCAGCCAGCCCGCCGGAGGCGCGAATGAGGCGATTGGTGCGGACCATGACTTTTCCGGGGCTCAGGAAGCGCCACTGTTTATAGATGGATACCGAGCCCCGATGCTTGCCGGCGCCGCCCGTATCCGGCACATAGCCAAACCCGTCAACAACCAGCGGGAACTCACGTTCGAGCATCTCAGCCGGAATCGTTCCGTAGGACCCGAAGGCCATGGGGGCTACGCCATCAATACCATCCTTGCGCGGCCGTCCCCCCCAACCCCCAAAGAAAATATCCATCACCGCAAACGGTGTCCCGTCTTCTTTCTCACCGGTAAAGTGCAGGACATCCCCACCCTCTCCTGGGATGGGCACCCGGTCGGGCAGGGCCTGGGCCAGGGCACGAAACAGCATATCAAAAACCCGAAAGAATAATGGGGCGCGGCCACCGACCGCGGCAGGAAAGCGCGGATTCACCAGGCTGCCGACCGGCGCAACGACCTGTATGGGTCGAATGAAGCCGACATTGGTTAATACCTCCGGACTGACAATGCTCTTGACCGCGCCGTACACGGTGGCTTGCGTCATGCTCAGCGGCAGGTTGATGGCACCGCGCGCCTGCGGACCGGTCCCGGTGAAATCAACGCTCAAGGTTTCGCCCTGGGCGCGCAGGGTCACCTTGATCGGTAAGGCCACACCGTCTGAGCCAAAACCGTCGTCCTCAAAGGCGTCCTCATACACATATTCACCAGGCGGAATCTCTTTGATGGCCGCCCGCGTAGCCTTTTCCGCATAGCTGATCAAATAGTCACAGCACGAGTTGAAGGTGTCCAAGCCGTATTTTTCGAGCATTGTTTTCAGTTCTTGCTCGCCACGCCAGCAGCCCGCGATTTTCGCCTCAACGTCCCCGAGCCATTCATCGGATACCCGGACGTTGGCCAGAATCGTCTCCAGGAGGGCGTCGTTGCGCTCCCCACCTTTGTACAGTTTGATCGGCGGCAGGCGGAGACCCTCTTCAAAGGTCTCGGTACACTGACTGCTGAACCCGCCCGGAAAGCGCCCGCCAATGTCGGTGTGGTGCGAATAGGCTAAGGTAAAGGCGACCCGCTGCCCCTGCCAGAACGTGGGCGCAATGATCATCACGTCCGGCATATGGGTGACACCGGAATACGGATCGTTCACCACAATCACGTCGCCGGGCGCAAAGTCTTCCCCGTATTTTTTGAGGATGTGCGGCATCACCGCAATAAAGAACGCCAGTTGAAACGGAGCCGCATAGCCCTGACCGACTAACCGACCCTGACCGTCGCAGATAGCGGTAGCAAAATCTCCGGTTTTGACCATGGGCGAGCGGCCGGTTTTCCAGACCGCAATCGCCATTTCTTCGGTAATGGCGGCCAACTCGTTTTTCACCACCTCAACCAGAATAGGATCAAATGCCATAGCTCTCCTCTCGGGCCGCGCGCCGGCAACGGACAGGACGCGGGCCGACGCATTTAGCCGTCATCCTCCCAGGTCAGCCTGCAATGTCGCCCGGAGTTGTGCCGTCCGCTGCCAGTCAACCTGCTCCGTGCGCTCGTCAATAGCGACCCCGTATTCCCGCTCGGCGTATGCGGGCGAGATTTTTTCGTCCAACACGTCGTCCAGGACGAGCTGGGGGTCACGCACGAGCGGGTCGCCGTAGCCGCCCGCACCCGGTTGGACATGCAGCAGGGTTTCTCCGGACCGCACCTCAGTGTCGATCAGCATTTCGTGTGGGAGTTGGGTTTCCGCCTCGCCGGAGCGCAGTCTGGCAGCAAACGGGGTGCCGTCCTTTCCGCCGGCCAGCCCATAGGGAACGGATTTGACCCGACAAGTTCGGAGCATCACCCGGCCCTCCCCCAGAAAGCGCCATTGGCGGTACACGGACAGGGCGCCGCGATATTGTCCCGCACCACCGGTATCCGGCAAAAAGCCGAATCCCTCCAGCATGACCGGACACTCACGCTCGATCATTTCGGCGGGAATGCTGCGCATGGCACCACCCGCAGCCATGGGAGTGACACCTTCCACGCCATCGCTATCGGGCCGCGCACCCCAGCCCGAGGTGTAAATATCCAGCAGCATGGACGGCACACCGGCGTCAACCTGGGGCGTATACACCAGCAGGTTCGCCCCGCCCTCGCCCGCGGCGTAGACTTTGTCCGGAATGGCCTGGGCCAGGGCGGCAAACACCATGTCGATAATCCGCCACATCAGCATTCCGCGTGCACCCACCGCACCGGGAAATTTGGGATTGACCACACAGCCCTCGGGGGCAGTCACCTGAATAGGAGCCATCAGCCCCGAGTTTGCCGGCGCATCCGTCTCAAGAATGGACCGAAAGGCCACGTACACACAGGCGCGGGTGAGATTGAAGGGGACGTTAATCGCGCTGCGCACCTGTGGGCCGGTTCCGTCGAAGTCAACCCGGACGGACTCGCCGGCAACGGTTACCGTGAGACGCAAATTGACCCCTTCCCCGCCCAAGCCGTCATCTTCAAACAGATCCGTACACACGTATGAGCCATCCGGGATGGCAGCAATGCAGGCTCGCATGGCCCGTTCGCTGTACTGGCGTAACTGTTCGTTACAGGCTGCAAATTGTTCCAGTCCGTGGCGGTCAAGCAAATCCCGGACCCCCTGGGCACCGCGCCGGCAGGCGGCGGCCTGGGCGTCCAGGTCGCCGCGCACATCCTCAGGTGCACGGACATTGGCGGCAATCATATCAACCAGGTCGTGATTCAGCTCGCCTTGACTGAAGAGCTTGACCCCCGGAATACACACCCCTTCTTCGTAGACTTCGGCACTGGCTATGCCCATACCGCCGGGGAAGCGCCCGCCGATATCGGTGTGGTGTTCCACGATGGCCGCAAAACCGACCAATTGTTCCTGCCAGAAGATCGGCATGACCAGAACGATGTCCGGGAAGTGAGACACCCCGCCATAGGGGTCGTTTGAGACAATCACATCGCCGGGGTGGAGGTCGTCGCCAAATTTCTTCAGCACCCACGGCATGACCCCCATGATGTAGCCCAGATGGACGCCGATGGTCAGGCCCTGGGCGATCAACAGGCCCCGGGCATCGACCAGCGCGGTGGAAAAATCAGAGCCTTCCTTGGCTCCCAGCGAGCGCGCCGTCCGCTTCATGGTAATGCCCATTTCTTCGGCAACCGCGGTCAGCTCGTTTTTCATGACTTCGATAAGAATGGGGTCAAATGCGCTTGGCATGAACCGGCTCCCTTCACTTGCCCCTTATGCGGCGGAAAGTTCGCGCACGTGTAAAATTTCTCGCTCCCGCATGAGGCGAACGTCGGATGGAGTCAGCGTTAATAGCGCTATAGTCTTCCCTTCTGCTGTCACGAATTCAACCTCAAGCCCTTGCCTATCCTGGTAGCAATGCACCACAACGCCTATATCGCCTTCCTTGAGCCCATGATTTTCAACGTTATGGGTCAGGACAACCGTATCAAGCTCTTGGAACATATATTCCTTCCTCTTTTCTTACCTATAACGGGTAGGCCGTGACAAAGCGAGGATTATGCTGATGTTCCTCAATAATCCAAATAGTACGAATACGGACTTTCCTCTTTGTCTTTGTTTCCAGTGTCCCTTCAATGACGTAGAGCAGGTATCCTGATAATTTTCCTTGAGGAATATAGGCACGGCGTCGATTGGGTAATTTCACTTCACGACCTGTAAGACAATGTTCCCATACGCATCGACGCTCGCCTGCCATTGCGGCGGGACGACGACCGTGGTGTCAAACTCTTCGACAATCAGGGGACCGGCAACGGCCTGTTCGACCAAGTCACCGCGGCTCAGAATACGGGTATCGAGCTCACCCTGTTGCGGGCCGAAATAGGCGCGTCGAGAGTCCGGCTGTGCGGTCTTTTCTGCCGATTGGCTGAAAGACACGCCCAACTCTCTGAAGGACAGGCTTTGTGTCCGGATGGTTGCTTTCAGGCGAATGCTGACGATGGCAATGGTATCGTCTTCACGTCGATAGCCATACGTTTGTTCATGCGCGGCATGAAAGCTCTCGGCCAAAACCTGCCGAATGTCAGCCGCCTCAACCTGAGCCGGGAGCGGCAGGGTCAGTTCCGATGACTGGCGCTTATAGCGTAAGTCGATCAGGCGCTCATAGGTGAGACTAGGCCGCTCGCGCTGCTCATGCCGGGCCTCCTGCGCTGCGCGGTCTGCCAGGGTGTCAAATTCCTGGAGTAGCGCTGCGGGGTCAACCGCGTCCAAATCCTGCGGCACACTTTGCACGTAGTCAGAGCGCAGGTCGGCTACCAGCAGGCCCAGCGCACTGAACACCCCGGGAAAGAGCGGAATATACACCCGCGACATACCCAGATTGTCGGCCAGCGTCGCCGCGTGCAGCGGGCCTGATCCACCGAAAGCGATCAGAGTAAACTCACGTGGATCACGGCCCCGCTCGGTCGTGACCGCACGTATGGCGCGCGTCATGGTCGCGTCAGCCACCTGATGAATTCCGAAGGCAACCTCGTGGACCGATAGACCGAGACGGGCGCCCAGCCGCGTCTCGATTGCGGTCCGTGCAGCCGCGGCGTCAATGGGGACGGTACCACCGGCGATGCTGGCCGGATTCATATACCCCAGGGCCACGTTGGCGTCGGTGATGGTCGGCTCGGTTCCGCTGCGGCCATAGCAGGCCGGTCCGGGGACGGCGCCGGCGCTACGTGGACCGACGCGCAGCGCGCCACCGTCGTCTACCCAGGCCAGGCTGCCCCCTCCCGCGCCGACCTCGACAATATCGTAGGCGGGAACGCGCAGCGCATAGCCGGCCCCCTTGCTCAGTCGCCCGGCTCGGTTGATTCCCGCGCCGACCTCGCCCTCGGCGGTTTCAACCGGCTTGCCATTTTCTATCAGGCAGCCTTTGGCGGTCGTCCCGCCCATATCAAACGCCACCGCCTGCGCCAGACCGATTTCCTGCGCCAGGCCGGCCGCAGCCAACGCACCAGCCGCGGGACCGGATTCAATCATATGCACCGGGCGGCGGCGGGCATGCGCAGCGGGCATGATCCCTCCGTTGGACTGCATGATTTGCAGTGGTGGGGGATATGCCCGTAGCTGCGTTTCCAACTGGTCCAGGTATCGTCCGACCACGGGCATCAGGTAAGCGTTCAGCGCCGTGGTGGAAGTGCGTTCGTACTCGCGCACCTCGGGCAGGATGTCGGCTGAGGAGCAGACCATGACTTCCGGGAACACCTCACGGATAAGAGCCACGGCCCGTTGTTCATGGCTGGGATTGACGTAGGAGTGCAGAAACGCCACGGCAATGGCTTCAACACCCTGGCGTTTGAGGCTGAGTATAGCTTGACGGACCTCTTCGTCGTTGAGCGGCGTTTCCACCTCGCCCCGAACGGTCAGACGCTCGCTGACTTCAAGTCGGCGGCGACGCGGGATCAGGGGCGGCGTACGTTGCCAAAAAACGTTGTATACGCCGGGACGCCCCAGGCGTCGGATTTCCAATTCATCCCGAAAGCCTGTGGTGGTAATCAGTCCGGTCCGTGCGCCCTGTTCTTCCAAGACCGCATTGGAGGCGATGGTTGTGCCGTGGACGAGGCTCGTAATGGAGCTCTCCGGGCGCTGGCGCTCGGCATCGGCAATACAGCGTCCAACGTCCGCACCAACAGAATCCGGCAAGGTCAAAATTTTATAGGTCAGCAGCTCGCCGTCGGCTCCGGCTATGACGACATCGGTGAAGGTTCCACCAATGTCAAAGGCAACGCGAAGGCTGGCAGGAGTAGACATGCCGGGTTATGCTGGGCTCAGAGGAGGGAGAGGCGCATACGCGCCGGCCTCAAGCCTTGAGCAGAGCAAAGGCCTCAATCTCAATGAGCAGGTCTTCAAGCACCAGCGCCTGAACGCCGATGAGGGTGCTGGCCGGTGGTTTTTCCTGGGGCAGATACTGGCTGCGAACCTCACGGACCACGCCGATCATGTCAGGCGTATAATTAACAATATACGTATTGGTCTTCAGTACGTCGTCAAACGTGGCCCCAACCGCGGCCAGCGCTCGTTTGAGGTTTTCAAAGGTTTGGGCGACCTGGGCGCCCAGGTCGCCCTTGCCCACCACCTCGTTGTTCGCGTCCAAGGCGACCTGGCCCGAGATGAAAACAATTTTTCCCTCGGTTGCGGTCACAACCTGAGAGAAGCCCGGCAAAACGGGCAGACCGGCGGGATTCAGAAACTCCTTTTCCATACGTTTCTCCTATTCCTCTCTTTCCCTGCGAACCGGGCGACCACAGGGGGTTGCCCCTACATTTTGCTCCCTCTCCCCTTGAGGGAGGGGGCTGGGGTGAGGGGGTTTATCGCGTCAGGGCCGCACTTCATAATAGGCGTTAAACGGATTGTCAAAATCGTGGCGGGCAAAGCGAGTGAAGCCGGCGTCGCGCGTCATGCTCCGCGCGACCTGTTCGTTAAAGCCCAGGGTGCCCAGGCCAGCCCCGTCCGGCTCGGATAAGGCCGAGGACATGCAGCCCATAACCGAGAAGGCATACATCAGCCCGGTCATGGGCTTCTTCAGATTTTCTTCAAACGTCGGGGCACTCTTGATATCGGCGATCAGCCAGGTTCCATCCGGCTTGAGCGCCGACCGAATGGCCCGAATGGCTTCGGCCGGATGGGTCATATCATGGATGCAGTCAAAGGTGGTGATGAAGTCAAAACTCGCATCAGCCGGCAACCCGTCCTGAGCCGCATGATGAAACTGGAGGTTGGTCAGTCCGGCCTCATCCTTGTTCGCGTTGGCGCGAGCCAGCGCGTGCTCCGAGATGTCATAGCCATGAAAGTCGGCCTGCGGAAAGGCTGTGGCCATTTGGACCAGCGCAATCCCGGCGCCGCAGCCCACGTCCGCCACCTTTGCACCGGCTTGCAACCTGGACTCGACACCGTCCAGGGCAGGCAGCACAACGGGGATCAGCGCATGCCGATACCAGGGGGCAAAGACCCGCTCAATGCCCCGTGCGCCCTCTGAGCCACGCGCGTCGTAGGGCAGGCCCAGGCCGGTACGAAAGGCCTCGGGCAGTTTCTCCAATATGGCCATGCGTTGCGGAAAGTCGCTGAAAATACCCGCGGCAAACTTGGGACTGTCTTCGTCCGCAAGAATCATGGCCATTTCCGGCGAGAGGGAAAAACGCCCCTTCCCTGAATACTCAAGCAATTGGGCCGCGGCCTGTCCTCGGAGCCACTCCCGCACCCAGCGTTCGCTCAAGCCCGTTTTTTCGGCAAGCTCCTCGCTAGTCACCGCTCCGGCGCCATGCAGCGCCCGGTACAGCCCGAGCCGGTCACCCAGGTGGATCATTGCCGAGATTAACGCGCCGCTCAGCAGGCCAAAGACCTTTTGGCCGCCTGCCTTGAGTTTGTCCGGGTCTATCTGCTCGCGGGGCTGCTGTGTTGACATATGCTTAGATTCTCCAAGAGCGCGTTACCTCAAATTAAAGGGCCCATGTCTCAAACGAGGCAGGGCCGGCGTCTATCGGAACCGGCGAAACCCACCCCGGCCCTTCGGGCCACCCCTCCCAAGAGGGGAGCAAGAGAAAATCCCCTCCCTGGAGGGTTTCCGGCGGCAACAGTGAGTCAGGCAAGAGCGTGTTAGTAAGCGCCACATATTTTTAGGAGCTGGAGTGAGGATCGCTCACACAGCTACATCCCGCTGATCAGTTCGAGGATGGTTCCGTCCGGGTCTTTGAAGCAGACGACTCCAATCTCCGCGCCTCCGGGCCCTTCTATTTTTTTGAGCGGGGCTAAGAATTCAACCTGCATTTCCTGGAGGTCGGCATAGGTCTTGTCGATATCGTCCACGTCGAAGGCGATACGACAAATCCCGATGTTATTGAGAGACGGGTAAGGCTCGCCCTGTGGAGGCGGATCAATGAACTGGACCAGGTCCAGAACCGGAGCGTTCTCGTCGTCTCCGAGGCGCATGAACACGCCGCGCAGCTTCCGGGCGTCGAGGCCAAGCGCCTCACCGACGGTCGGATCCTCAAGCGTAAAGTCATTGACCTTGTTAAACCCGAGTTTTTCATAAAATCCGATGGAGCGCTCCATATCACGAACGCAGACATTAACGTGAAATAAACGAGTCAGCATGTTCCCCTCCTTTAGTTTAGAGTTCGGAAGGCGTCATGCCTTCCAGGGCCTCGTGTATCGACAATTTCATATCAGACTTTACCTGTTTCTTCGACTTGTCAACAAGTGCAATGAGTTCCTGTTTAAATTCATCTCCATTGAGGTATTCATCACCCTTCACTACTGCGGTATCCACCCCAAGCCATCCAGCCACTCCTCCTAGGACACCGCCGATTGCGGTGCCAATCGGCCCAAGGATAGACCCGACTGCCGCCCCACTAGCCGCTGCACCACCCGCTCCGCCCATTTTTGCGGCCGTTTTGACTGCTGTTTTAATTCCTACCGAAGTAAGCAATTTTTTTGATACGGCACCAAAAAGAGCCTTGCCACCAATCCCACCCTTGAAAGCAGCAAGACCCGAGGCAGGGACAAACGATGTGAATCGTCGGATAGAATCTTTCATTATTTTAGTCAGCATGTGTTCATAAGTATTTCTGCACTCTTCATCTACAGTCTGAACTTCGTCCTGTATTTTTTGTGAGAGCAAGGAACGAAACTCAGTTTTGAAGATTTTGTCAAACTTGACAGGAACGCTTTCAAGTTGTTCATTGACTCCTGAAAATAATCGTCTTTCCATTTCGCTTTCCAAATTTCCAAAAGCGGCTGCACTAAGCTGCTGATACTGCCCGACTACAGAGTAATGCCACTTAAGAAATTTTGGTATTCGTGCATATATTGGCTCGAATACCAAATCGATTTGTTCATCTATGGTCTTGCCAGTCTCTTCAAATAATTCTGGATGAAGCACACTTCTGAGAACAGGCCCTTTTCTTTGTTCTGCCCTCGCCCTCAACTCTTCTTCTGACTGGAGGCATTCTTTCCCTTGCTCTATTCTCACCCTCCGTTCTTCTTCCGGCTGAGAGTTTTGATTGATTGTTGCCAGGATCAGCAAAACAACCGTGACAGATATGAGAGTAAGAATTGTCCACCAGAAATACGTAAGCATTCCGACTGGTTTTGTCGGATTTTCTGATCCACTCGATTGTTGAACAGGTTGATCGTCATTTTCAGAAACCGGCATACGACCTTTCCTCACCCTCTTCCATCTGATTTTCGGTATTTTTCAATTCCCTTACAGGCCAACAGACTTACCCCTCCCAAGCCTTGAACAAACCCGAGATAAACTGCTGCAGTATTCAAAAAGAAAACTCCCCAGAGCAGTAATTTCACCCAATTCGTTGTCAAGAATGACGAGGCGACAATCATGAGATACCAGGATAGTCCCTCAATCTCAGCCGCAACCACTAGCGCATATTCAATGGGGCTGCATCGTGAGCCCACACCCGCGGTGAACGCCTCCAGTGTCTTTTCAAGTGAGTCTGGGAATATCTTATCGCCAGGAACTGGGATCAGATAATAGCTTGCGAGAAAATACGCGATGGCAACAACTCCAAACACCAACCACCCTGCGATATTTTTTGCAAGAACGTTTTCGGAACCCTCTCTGAGGTGCTTCCTAATCACTGCGACATTGAAGACAACGGGGAATGCACATACTGCAAAACCGAAGAAATACCAGTCGGTCGGACGAGAGAGCGCCACAAACACCGCGAGAAACAAAGTCAGCGGCACGGAAAGGATCAAACAAAATACCGCGGACAGTCCCTTACCTTGAAGTCGTTTATAAAGGGAAGAAGTATCTCTCAGAAAGCGCTTGAGGGAAGAATTTTTTGCTTCCAGCCTACTTTCCAGCAATCCATAAAATATGACGAAGTATATCAGCGCTAGAAAGATGAGGGCCAGACAAGAGAGTTGGTAAAAGCTGTACCAAAGGAAAAGAATAGCCAGAAACAGAACACCAGCAGAAAAGGAATAGCTCAGGCGTTCCATGCATCAGGCGTTGATGACGTTACAAAGGCCCCTCACCCCAGCCCTCTCCCTCAAGGGGAGAGGGAGTAGGGGCAACCCCCTGTGGTTGCCCGATTCTCAGAGGGAGCAGGAAGAGGCTAGACTTGACCCGAACGCAGTACCTGGCCCGGCATGGCCCCGGTATGTTTGCCATCGTCGAACAGCACTTCTCCGTTCACGATCGTGTACTGCACGCCCTGGGCCGGCATGACCAAGCGCCGCCCGCCGCCGGGCAGGTCGGCCCGCATTTCGCCGCGGCGTGCCGAGCCAACCGTGTTGTAGTCAAAGATCGCAAAGTCGGCCGCCATGCCTGTCGCGATCTTGCCGCGCGTGGTCATCCCGTAGAACGCAGCCGGCTCGGAGGTAATCCGCCTCACCGCGTGCTCAAGCGTCATGGCCTGCCGGTCCCTCACCCAGGTGCCGAGCAGATAGGTGCAGTAGCCGGCGTCACACAGCATGTCCACATGGGCGCCACCGTCTGACAGGCCGACCATGACCTGATCGTGCGTAATCAGCTCAGGGATGCGGTCTTCATCCGCGTTGAACAGCTCGTAGGTGTACTGGAGTTGCAGGTCGTCTTCGATGCACAGGTCCAAAAAGGTATCGAGCCCGTCTTTGCCGCGCTCTCTGGCAATATCGGCCACGCTCTTGCCGATCATGGATCGCATGGCGGGATTCCCAACCTCATGGACGATGGCGCGTTCCCATTTGCCCGAGAATACCTTGGGCGACTCCATCTCTTTGCGGAATGCCGCCCGAAAGGATTCATCCCTGTAGAATTCCTTCTGCTTCTCAATCGGCTGGTCAAAGGCCGGCTTCCAACAGGGCAGATTGGCAAAAATGAAGGGCTTGCGCAGGTCGATCTGAATAATCAGCGGACGACAGGTCACCTGCGGAACGGCGCCCTTCTCGAACAGTGGCTCAATCGTGCGCAGGGTGTTCATGGCCGCATCCGGTTGATCATCCCGGTTCAGCAACGCCAGCCACGTGACCTGACGGCCGCTTTCGGTCAGAAGCATGTCCAGTAAGGCATGTTCCGTTTCGTCAACAATAGAGACATTATTGGTCAGGGCGAGTTCGATACTGCCCTTGCCGAGTTCTTTAAGCGCGTTGCAGTAGGCCTTGAGTTCGTCCCAACTGGCGTTGCGGCAAGCAATCGGACGGCCCTTATAGCCGATATGCTGGGCGACATTCGTGGTCGAAAAGCCAAAGGCGCCGGCAGCCACCGCCTCTTTAATCAGGGCCTTGATCTGTACGATTTCCTCTTGTGTTGCGCCCCGCTCCATCGACTCTTCGCCCATCACAAAATGGCGAAACGGAGTCAGCGCGGCCATAAAGCCGATATTGATGCCGCTTCCGCGCTTTTCGGCCGCATTCATATATTCGGGGAAGGTGACCCAATCCCAGGTCACGCCTTTGCCCAGCACGTCAAACGGGATGGCTTCCACGTTGACCAAGTCCCAGGCGGCGATTTCCTGCACCTCAGGCTTACACGGAGCCAGGCCGACCCCACAATTGCCCATTACCAGACTCGTGACCCCATGCCAGGAAGAAGACGTGATGAGCGGATCCCAGCAAATCTGGGCGTCATAGTGAGTGTGCGGATCAACAAAGCCCGGTGCCACAATCAGGTCGGAGGCATCCACGACCTTCTTGGCTCCGTCCGAGACTTTGCCGATTTCAGCAATTTTTCCGTTGGCCACCGCAATATCGGCCCGGTAGCGTTCGGCGCCGGTTCCATCCACAACGGTTCCGTTTTTGATGATAAGATCGTATGACATGACACCCTCCTCTAGTTCTGGGGGTTAGGTTTTCATCCCCAATCCCTCATTGTTAAATCACTCCCTCGTCCTGAAACGCGTCCATTTCTGCCTGGCTCAAGCCGAGCAATTCTTTGTAGACATATTCATTATCTTCCGCATAGCACGGCGCAGCGCGTTCGGTCGGTCCGCCCTGACTCACCTGCCCGTTGGCAAAATGAAATGGAATATCCTTGATCGGCCAGGTTCCGATTTCGGTATGCTCCAGGGGGAGCAGCCAGTTCAGGTGTTTGAGCTGCGGGTCGCGTTCGATCCTATCTTGCGCGGTCTGGCACACGCCGGCGGGAACACCATCGGCCTGTAAACGCTCTTGCAGGCCAAAGGGCTCCTGCTCCTGCGTCCAGGCACTCACCAGACGGTCCAACTCGTCCTGGTGCTTGATCCGCTCGGCCAGCGAGACAAATCGGTCCTGTGCCGCCCAGTCGGGGTTGCCCATTACGCGGACCAGAGCCTGCCATTCTTCTTCGGAAGTCACGGCTAGGGCAATCCAGCGGTCCTTCTCAGCGCCCTGGCCAGCGCAGGGGTAGGCTCCATGCGGCGCGGCGGGTGTGTAGGGCGAACGATTGCCCGTACGCTGATAGTGGCGGCCATTGACCGCATGATCCAGCACCGCAGTGCCGGTCATGCCAATACCGGGCTCGACTTGCGAGCAATCCAGATACTGGCCCTTGCCGGTCCGTTTTTTATAGTACAGGGCCATCAGAATGGTCATGGCGCAATAATACGCGCCACTCCAATCCATATACGAAAAGCCCCAGCCGGCAGGAGGATGGGGTGCGGGTAAACCCGACTGTTCGGTCAGGCCGCTCACGGCCTGGGCAATCGGTCCGTAGGAAGCGTATTTCACGTAGGGACCTTTGTAGCCCCAACCGGGCTGCTGCATATAAATAATATCCGGCTTAATGGCTTTTAGGGTGTCATAGCCGAGTCCCCATTTTTGCATGGTCTCGGCCGTAAATGCCTCAACCACCACATCGCTGACCGCCACCAGCTTTTTGAACAGCTCGCGGCCCTGGGGCGCTTTCATATTCAGGCTGATCCCGTATTTGCCGGCATTGATGTCATTGAAATAGCCGGCGCGGTTGACGCTTTGGACCTTGCCGGTGTCCAGGCCGGTTAAGTCCATGGCTCCGGCCTTTTCGGTAGACTCTTTCTTCTTCTTTGAGGCGAACGGCGGCATATAGCGCAGAAAATCCAGCCGGTCGCGCCATTCAATACGAATGACTTCCGCCCCAAGACTGGCCAATAAGCGCGGCCCGCCCGCCCCGGCCAGCAGCCAGGTCAGGTCGGCAATACGAACGCCTTCCAAGGGTCGCTTTTTTTTCATGCCCACCCTACACGATTCCTTTGTCCTGTAAGTCCGCAAGCTCTTCCGCGCTCAGCCCGAGTTGCTCACACAAGACCGTCCGGTTGTGCTCGCCGATAAGCGGCGCCCGCGGGCCCTGCCGCCAGGCACATTGATGCGGCAGCATGGGCGCACCCGTATAGGTGTAGGATTCACCCAACTCGGGATGTTCAACCTGAGAAAACGTGGCGCGGGTTTGCCACTGTATATCGTCGGGATTTTCTTCCGGCAGTCGAATGGGGGACCAGGGAATGCCCAGCTCTTGCGCCCCATGCCAGATTTCCTCCATGTCAAAGTCGGCTACACACGCCGCCTGGATATCGGCAAAATGCTCGGTAAAGGCGCGCCCTCGGCGATTCTTGGGTTCTTTATAGTGTTCTGCGTTCAGGTCGCCGGCCTTACCCTTGCTCTCCAGAAATTCGACCAGGGTTTCATATCCGCCCGGAAAGGGATTGGGCAAAATAATGGAGTAACGCCCGTCTTTGGTTGGGAACTGCACCTCGGGTCCGATGGCCGGTTGGGCATGCCGCCCGGTCTGGCGGTAGCACGGCGTCTGACCATAGATCCAGTGCGGGACGTCGATCTCGGTGCAGACGCTAACGGCCTGGTGAATGGGCAGCTCAATCATCTCTCCGACTTCGGTCATCTCGCGCCCGATGAGCGCGCCAACGGTGGCAATAAATGCCTGATTGCCGGCGATGTGATAGGCGTGCCACATCTGCGGGGCAATAGGCGGGGTGTCATAGCTGCCGTCGTCTGTGGGGCTGTAGCCGCAACACATCATTTGCCCGCCCAGCGCCAGATGGACCAAGTCCGTGGCTTTATAGTCACGCCACGGACCGCTGCTCCCAAACGGAGACAGCACTACATAAATCAAGCGCGGGTTGAGCGCCTGCAGGGCGTTCCAGCTCAGCCCGAGTTTTTCAAGCGTTCCCGGCTGCTGGGCATCAATCAGGACGTCTGCCTCCGCAATGAGCTGCTTGAGCAGGTCCGTTCCCGGCGACGACTCTATATCGAGCGTAATGCCGCGCTTCCCAAAATTATAGTGCCAAAAATACAGGCTGCGTTCGGGGTGGGCCTCGTCATGATAAAAGGGCCCAATCTCGCGCGTGGCTTGCCCGCCTGGCGGCTCGATTTTGAGTACATCCGCGCCAGCCCCGGCCAGCAACTTGCCGTAGAACTCCCCCTTTTCATCTGCGAGTTCCAGGACTTTGACATCAAACAGAAATCCATCCATACCGCTGCCCCCAGGAAGGAGGGCCAGTGGCCCTCCCCTCCTTTATTCCTAGGGTTCCCCGAAGTCTCCAGGCAGCCGCCAACGCGCTGCACAGAGGGTGTCAGGAAGAGGTGTGGCGTGGTACTGGAATCCGTTGCACCGCATATGATCTCAACTCGTCAGCTCTCGTGAGAGGACGAAATCCTTGCCATCCTGCGCCGCGACCAGGGCAGGTGTCTGCTGGGAGTCACTCTCAAGAATCCCCAAGGCAATCGACTGTAAGGGCTTCAGATACTCATCGAGCTTGGTAAAGCTGCTGAGTGCCCAATGCCGCACCGCCCAAGACTGGGCCAGCACCAATAAGCAGTGAGCCTTGAGTTGGATATTCCCGGCCGGGAATGCCCCTTGGGCAACCCCATAGGCAATGATCTCCTCGAAAAAATGCTGAATCCGTTCTTCGCCCTCAAGAAAGCGCTTACGTTCCGCCAGCGTCAGCGATTTTGTTTCCTGATAGGCCAGAACCGTGTTGCGCCGCAATTCGTCAGTCAACACGGCGTACCGCTCGTAGGCCTGCAAAAACAGGGCGCGCGGACTGGCGCCGTTCTGCTTGAGCCGCTCAAACTCGGCGCGCTGTTTTTGAAATCCGGCCTCGGTCCGGACCTGGCCGGAAGAGAGCAGAAAAAAGAGAATCTCTTCCTTACTGGTAAAATAGTTGAAAACCGAGCCCACACTGAGCCCGGCTTTTTGGGCAATCTCACGCACGCTGGTGTTGTGATAGCCGTTCTGGAGAAAGAAATTGAGCGCCGCGGCGGCAATGCGCTCCTGGCCTTCCTGCAGCCGCTTTTCGTCGGTCACCTGAGATGGGGATTTGCGTTTTTTGCGTAAGACCTGGGATTTCACTGCTGAGCGCCTTTCGCCAGAGTCCGGTGCGCGATGTAAACTGAGTGAATGTTCATTCCAAGCTCATACGATACGGGCCGGTCTTTTGTCAAGCCGGAGGAAACTCGCTAGAGTAGCCCCAAGGGCGGGGCGATATATGCGACTCATTGGAGTTGACGTAGGCGGGACATTCACCGACGCGGTCTTGGCAGACACCCAGACGGATCGATTGGCCATCCATAAAGTGCCGACGTCCCCAGACGATCCTTCTCTGGGAGTCATGCGCGCAATCACCGAGCTGTGCCACCACCAGACCATTCCGCTCGACAGCATTGCCCTGATCTACCATGGCACGACGATCGCAACCAATGCTCTGCTGGAACATAAAGGCGCGACTGCCGGCATGCTTACCACCCAGGGCTACCGCGACATTCTCCACATCGGTCGCCACCAGCGGCCCCATCACTACTCCATCCAGCAGGAGATTCCCTGGCAGGACCGTCCCCTAGTCCGCCGCCGTTATCGCAAGGGCGTTCCGGAGCGGCTCATTCCGCCGCATGGCGAGGTCCTGATTCCGCTCGATGAAACCGCGGTCCGTCAGGCGGCCCGCGAGCTCAAAGACGCCCAGGTTGAATCGATCGCCGTCTGTTTCTTGTTTTCGTACCTCAACGCCGGGCATGAAAATCGGGCGCGTGAGATCATCCTCGAAGAATACCCGGAGGTCTTTGTCACGACCTCGGCCTCCCTCTCCCCCCAATTCCGCGAGTTTGAACGGTTTACTACGGCCGCCATTAACGCCTTTATCGGCCCCACTGTCCACCGCTATATTTCGCAATTGGAGCAACGCTTACATCGTGCCGGGATTGGGGCTGAGCTGCGTGTCATTCGCTCCAACGGCGGGCTGGCTACGCCACGGGTGGTTGCCCAGAAGCCCGCCCTGACCCTGCTGTCCGGCCCGGCCGCGGGCGTGCTCGGTGGAGCCTGGACGGGCGAGCGGTCGCAGCGCAACCGGCTCATTACCTTTGATGTAGGTGGCACCAGCGCCGATATCGGTGTGGTTACGGACGGGCAATTCAGCGAAGCCACGGCCCGCGATACCTGGATAGCCGGCTATCCGGTTCTGGTCCCGATGATCGACATTCACACCATTGGCGCCGGCGGTGGCAGTATTGCCCATATTGACCCAGGCGGAGGTTTTCGGGTCGGGCCACAGAGCGCCGGCTCCCAGCCGGGCCCGGCGGCCTATGGTCGCGGGGGGACCCAGCCCACGGTCACGGACGCCAACATTCTCCTGGGTCGGCTGGACACGGGTAATTTTCTCGGCGGTGCCATGGCGCTTGATGCCGCAGCCGCCAGGCAGGCCATTCAGGCCCTGGCGGACCAGCTTGGGATGTCCGAGCTTGAAGCGGCCGAAGGGATCGTCACGATTCTCAATAGCAATATGGCCAATGCCATACGCTCGCGCACCGTACAGAAAGGCATAGACCCGCGCGCCTACGCGCTGGTCGCCTTTGGCGGGGCCGGTCCGCTCCACGGCGCGGAGGTCGCCCGCCTGCTGGGCGTTCCGGAGTGCATCATCCCCCCCTACCCCGGTATCACCTCGGCCGTTGGCCTGCTCACCACGGATGTCAAATACGATGCCACCCGGACCGCCTTTCAGGTCTCGACCGATTTTGATCCGCCCCGGCTCAACGCGGCCTTTACGCAGATGCAAAACGAACTGCACCAACAGTTCAGCGATGACGGCATCGCCCAGACCGCAGTCACGTTTACGCGTTTTGCCGATGTGCGCTACGTCGGCCAGGGCTATGAGCTACGGGTCGCCGTGCCCGAGGGCTCGCTCGATGCAGCCGCGCTTGACCGCATCACTGACCGTTTTCACCGGCAGCACGAGTTGGAGTACGGGCATTTCTTTGCGGACAGCCCGCTTGAAATCGTGACCATCCGTCTGGTCGGAATCGGTCAGGCGCAGAAAATCCGGACCGCGTCTGCATCCAGCGCAGGCTCACTCCAGGCCGCGCTGGTCAAAACCCAGCCGTCGGTGTTTCGGGTTCAGAACGCGCTACGCAGCCTGGATACCGCCTTTTACCGGCGAGAACAGCTCCCGGTCGAAGAGGTGGTTGCCGGTCCGGCGATCATCCTGCAAACAGACTCGACCACCGTGGTTCCGCCGGATTGTCATTTTCGGCTCGACCCCCACGGGAATCTGCTCATTCAGCTAGGAGGGGCCACATGAGGACCCCAGCAGACAACGCTCCCAATGGTCACGACATTGATCCGATTACGGCCAGCGTCATCCTGGGGGCGCTGGAGAATATCGCGGTGGAGATGGGCTATAAGCTCATGCGCATGTCGTATTCGAGCATTATTCGGGAGTCCGAGGATTTCGGCACGGCCCTGGTCAACGCGCGTGGCGAACAATTATGTGAGTCAAAGCAGAGCACACCTCTCCAGTCCGGCCCTATTCCCGGCTATGTACGGGGGATACTCGACGCGCTCGCCAAGCGGGGAGAATCTGTCCTGCCCGGCGACGTCATCATGCATAACGACCCGTATGGCGGGGCCAGCCACGGCCCGGATGTCGGGTTTTGCGTGCCGGTTTTCTACCGGAGTGATCTCATCGGTTTTTCCGTCACCACGGCCCACCACCTCGATATCGGCTGTCAGACCCCGGGCAGCACCGGCATTGTCGAGGCGTTTGACGCCTATGCCGAGGGTTTGCAGTTCAAGGCGATCAAGGTGTATGAGCAGAGCAACAGGAACGCCGCGGTGTGGCAGTTGTTGCGCGACAATATTCGCATCTCAGATCTGGTGGTAGGCGATATGGAGGCCCAGATCGCGGCCTGTCGTATCGGTGCCGAACGCTATATCGAACTCATCGAGCGCTATGGGCTCCACACGGTCGAAGCCGCCTGCGCCTCCCTGTTTGATTACTCCGAGCGCTTGATGCGGCAGGCGATCGAACAGATTCCGGACGGTAGCTATGCGGCCACCGGACATATGGATGGCTATGTTGACGATCCCGACCCGAGCCGGTGCAACCTGCCCATTTGTGTGACCCTGACGGTCAGCGGCTCGGAGCTGCGCGTAGACTTGACCGGCACCGCGCCGCAGGTGTCGGACCGGCCCATCAATATGCCGCTGGTTGGCACGGTTGATGTAGCCATCTGGCTGGTGCTGCGCTCTGTCCTGCTCGACACCGAAATCTATGGCGATCTGCCGCAAAATGCCGGACTCTACCGGCCCATTGAAATCATTGCGCCCCGCGGCACGCTGGCCAATCCTATTTTTCCGGCACCGACCATTGCCCGCTTTGTCACCGGCAATGTCTTAAGCGATACCGTCATGAAGGCCCTGGCCCAGGCGGTTCCCCGCCAGGTCAGTGCCGGCATCGGTAATCTCAAGGCCATTGCCTCAAGCGGGATGCGACGGAACAACAGCCCCTGGGTGCATTTGGAAATTTTTGAAGGCAGCTATGGCGGTCGGTACGGTCACGACGGCATGGACACTGTGGATACGCTGTATGCCAACACCCGTAACAATCCGATTGAAGACGTTGAGTCCCACGTGCCCCTCCGGGTCGAACGCTACGAGCTAAGAGAGGATGCGTGTGCGCCTGGACAGTGGCGGGGCGGTATGGGGTCAATCAAGGAGCTGCACTATCTGAGTGACGGCGGCACGTCGGTTGAGGCCGACGGTTTTGTCTATGGCGCCTGGGGTTTTGACGGAGGCAGCACGGGTATACCCGGCACCTTGACCTTGAGAACCCTCGATAACGAAGAAATCGCCCTGCCCTCAAAAGTTCCCTATCGCAGCGTCAAGGCCGGAGAGCGTCTGATTACCATTGGTGCCACCGGCGGCGGCTACGGCGACCCTTTCCAGCGTGACTCGCAACAGGTCCTGGAGGATGTGTTGGACGAATACTACACCCGAGACACCGCCCGGCGGGAGTATGGCGTCGTGATTACCGAAGAGATGCAGTTGGACCGTGAGGGGACAGAGCGGCTTCGGCGCGAGCGGAAGAATGAGCGTTGTCCATAATCTCAGTAGTAATATTTTGTTTTCTTTGCCCATTTCGTACCGGGATATTTCCTATGAATTTTGGCAAACCATTGTTTGCCTTTGTTTTCCTCCTGAGGAACGTCATACCAATGACAGCCCGTGTAGCGGAAACAATAGGTCGCGTAGTGAAGGAGTTTCGCCTCGACAATACTATGATCGTCGGCGTCAAATTGTGCTAAGCCCCGCTTGTAATAATAGAAAGGGGGCTCGACCGTATCGCCCCCGAAGGCAGACCCGTACTGCCCCTTGAACCTGTACACTAACCCTGAATATTGGCATGATTCGGGGGGGCGCATCTGATGATGGTGGAGAAAATAGCCGACGTTCAATAACGCCTTTGGATCGTCTTTATGAGACGCCAGCGTTCGGACTGCTGTTTCGACCTGGAGAAATATGCCCGGATCAGGGCCGTAATGTAAGAATTCCAAGAATCTTCTGTATTGTTTCTGTAAGAGATATCGAGTGAGCAGCACGTGCTTTGTGATTTCTCTCGTAGGTTCTTGGGTTGCTTCCGACTTCAATATCCTTTCTAACAGGGCGTCCGAGGCCAAATGCTCAAGAATTTCCTTCATGAGGCCCTTATTGGAAATTCCTGATCCCTCGGCTACCAATGCTTCAATCTCACCGCTTAAAAGATAGTTGTTTGCTAAGGCAATTTGAGGTAAGTGGTCGCTTTCTCGACCATCCAAGGACAAGATATCCAGCCATATCCGCCTCGCTTCATCGTATCTCGCCAGACGCTCTAACGCTTCCGCCAGCAAAATATAATTACCAGTACTGAAGACTGACTCAGTAAGGTTTCCCTGAGGAAATGCTTCGACTATTTCATCGAACCTTCCTTGATCAAAGAGGCGCCTGTTGAATATCCACCGCGACAACTCCGGATACGACCCATCTATGTTCTGGTCTGTCTTTCCTTCAGCAAGCGATAGATTTCGACCTTTCAGTAAGCAGAACGCCACTAAAAAGGGAGAGTTCTGCGGGACGTTTATACATTCGTAATGTGTCAAAACTTCCCTGATAATAGGCGCTGAATTATTAGGGCTATCCGCATATAAGCTCTCTTCAAATTTTTCTTGTAATGCTCTGTTTAAGCGCGTCTGATCGCCTGCCAAATAATATATCCGACGTTTAATATTCTTTGCTGATTCAGCATATCGGCCTTGTGGATATGCCAGGAGATAAGCGTCGAATGCGCGCTCGGCGTCGCTGAGCATTGCGGAGTCTATGCTCTCCAGGGACCCATATCCGCTCCATTCCTCCTGGGCCATTATCATGAATATTCTGCCGGTTAGATACTGGGCGGTTTCCCGAACCCAGCCTGAGGAAGCCATATGGAGCGTTCCAAAGGTCTCAAGCGCTTTGGTATAATTCTCCGTATAAAAGAAAAATATGGCAGTCAGATAGTTTGAGTAATCGTCAATTTCCCGAGAGGTTTTTAAACCCTGTATAGATTCCAGGATTTCCAGCCGCCTCTCTTTGTTTGCACCAATACGGAGACAGAGCTCCCCGATTTTGTCTCTGACGCTTACTAAATCCGGGAGCTTTTGGACCGCATTTCTGTCCCTGGCTGCCGACTCTATAAACAACAATTTATTCAGATAAGAATTGCTCGCACACGGGTCTGGATACCACCAGCCTCTTCTGCCTTCCTTTAAGGTAATTGGCTCAAAACCCGCAGCGATAAGAATGCCTGAGACTCGTTTTCGATACTCTTGAAAACTCATCCAATCGTGCCGTGTTTCGTCCGAGGTAATATCCGGGAAATATTGCTCCAAAATGGATACAAATGCGGCTGATGACGGAGTTGTGCGATGGATGTAAGCCGTTCTTTCACATGGCAGCTGATAGTCACTACAAGAGACGAAGCAGGGGTCCGCACCGGCATGAAGGAGGGCCGGAATGGAAACGACAAGGAGCGTGGCGGCGAAGAATAGTCTCATCTCTGTTCTCCCCGTGTTCGGCGTAAGAAGTAGATGGGTCCTTGAAAATTCGTATTTCTTTGTAGCGACTGCATGATTTGAGCATTTTGGGGACGTTTCAGTAGTAATCCAACCTTGAAAGGAAAATCACGGGTCTCCAGTCTCCTGATATAGTGCGGCAATCCCTTCACATACTCGCCACCCTGATAGAGCTGAAACGTAATGATTCCCACATCCTCCGAGATTTGCTTCAGGATTCCAGGGCGAGCAGAGAATAACCAGTCTCCCAGGCCGGTTATACTTAGACGGTATTCCACAGGTAGCTGGCTACGCAGTTGACGAAGATACTGATGATATTCTCCTAGCTTAGCGGTGGGTGCATCATAATCTATTTGAAACCCAGCAATCCGGTTTCCCTTACGTTTCCAACGAGCTGCCAGCCTGAGCATGACTTCTCGGAATGCGCGACTCAGATCTAATTTCTCCAGACGAAAAACCAAGTGAATTTCCCGAGCCTGCGTGGGATGTGGATATAAGCCTCGCCTCTCAAAAACGAGTTCACTTCCACGGGAGCGAATGATTCCTTGGTAGATATAGAGACTTTCTGTCCGTATATCCTCTTCGATTCCGACCCCGGCCCAAATCCAATAGGAAGCCGCTCTCTCCTTAACCGGTGGCGTGAAAGATCGTGCATGGATTGCACTTATTATGACTCCAATGAGAGCGATAAGGGCGAAGGCGATTCGTCCCCATCGTATGATCTTCGTACCTTTAGGATCGTGGTACGGGCGCTTGAGGAACGATCCTGACATGAGACGCCGCAGTCAACAGCAGGTGAATAGGCTCTTCTATGTCAGCCTCCGGATCAGTCAGTGAGGGGTCGGGCTGGGGTAAAGGCTCACCCCGCAGCAGATTCGTCTCGGCCATGTCCGCCAGTGCGCTTGCCAGCAAGCGTCGAGCCTCTTCGAGGTTTACACCACAGGTGATCGTGCCCGGAAAATCCAACACTTCGGCATGGACACCGTGGTCGAGGAATTTATACAGGGCTTTATACGTCAACATGTTTTACCCGTTATAGTAGAGGATGAGACTAATTGATGCATTATGTCAAAAACATAACACCCGAGACGATAGGAGCGATGCCCTTATCCCAGCGCCCCGTCAATATGGACCTTGCGATACGAAAACAGCCACCGACCCTCGTGTTTGACCAGCCGGTCCTCGTACTCCCCGGCCATGGCCACCCGGCTGCCGCCCTCCTTGGTGGTTGAGGTCAACAGCAAAAAACACTTCGAGCGGGCCGTATCACCGTCCACCTCGGTCAGAATATTGGTCACATAGTGGCGCAGCTTGGGACTCTCGGCCGCCAGCCGCTTGACCTCGGCGGTAAAGCGGTCGAGTTCCCGATGGGCATCAAATTTGCCGATCACCCCGTCAAAGACGCCGTCCGGCGCGAAGCAGTCTGCCCAGCCCTGATAGTCTTCGTGGTCAATGGCGAAATTATACCGGGCGATCAGCTCGGCGATGGCCGTTTTGTCCCGGTCGTGCTGTTCTTCGGTCATGTCGCTTCCTCCAAAGTTCTCCTCAAACGCTTTTCCCAATGTCTCTTGGTGGAATTGGGGTGATGCCGACCTGAATATGTGAAGCCTGAGGCCGTAGGGTCGACAGTCCACTCCCTAAACAAAAAATCACAAAAGTCAACTTGGCGACATCTCGCCATGAGCACTCAGACACTCTCAAAAAGCGCGGGATGGACTTTCACATATTTCCGTGAGATAGCATTTCCCCATAAGGATACACTTATGCAACTCAATCACGCCCGTCTGCTGAACAGCCTCACACAACTCGCCCAATTCGGAAAAGTCGGTACCGGGGTGAATCGGCTGTCCTTTACACAAGAAGATCGCGCCGCCCGGCAGTGGCTGGTCGAGCAGATGCGCGAGGCCGGTCTCGATGCGGAGATCGACGGGATTGGGAATGTGTACGGGCGGACACGCGAGGTGGACACCGCCGTGCTGATCGGCTCGCATACCGACTCCGTGCCGAAGGGCGGCTGGCTGGATGGCGCCATGGGGGTGCTATACGGCCTGGAGGTCGCCCGGACACGGAATGAATCGAGCACTCTGCCCGGCCTTGGCGTTGACGTGATCTCCTTTGCCGATGAAGAAGGGACGTATCGGGCCCTGGCCGGCAGCTTGTCGTTTTGCGGCGAGTTATCGGACGCGGATATTAAAGACGCGAAAAATACGCATGGCGTCTCACTCACCCACGCTCTGACTGAAGCCGGATATGCCGGACAACCCCGCGCCCGGATCGACCCGAGTCGCCATCTGGCCTATTTTGAAGGCCATATTGAGCAGGGGCCGCGGCTTGAGGTCGAAGGACAAAAAATCGGTCTGGTAACCGCCATCGTCGGCATTCGCCGCAGCCGCATCACCTGTACCGGTCAGGCTGACCACGCCGGCACAACACCGATGCATTTGCGCAAAGACGCCGGGGCCGTCCTGATTCGTCTCTGTGCCGAGTTACTCAACCGGTTTGCAAATGCCGGCAGCGAGCTGAGCGTGTGGAACCTGGGCCATATTGTTTTTGAACCGGGCGCCGGCAACGTCGTGCCCAGTTCGGCCCAGGTCCTGGTCGAGTTCCGCGACCCTCAACCGGAGGTTCTCGATCGTCTGGAAGCTGAAATCAATGCGGCGGTTGCTGCGTTTCAGGGACAACAGAGTGTCAGCGTTGAGGTGGCCCATCTGCTGAGCATCGCCCCGGCGGATATGGACACTGCCCTGGTCGATACCCTTGAGGCCGCGACCCAGCAGCGGGCCGTCCCGGCCCTGCGTATGCCCAGTGGAGCCGGGCATGATGCCATGGTCCTGAGTCGGCATGTCGCAACCGCCATGCTCTTCATCCCCAGTATCGGTGGGCGTAGCCACGATATAGCGGAGGACACCAGCGCGGCAGATATCTGTCTGGGTGCAGATATTCTGGCTGACACGGTGGCATTATTGGCTCGTCAGAAAGGACTGGCATGAAGATCAAGATCATCAATCCCAACACCTCCGAGGAAATGACGCGCGCAATCGGTGCGGCCGGCGAGTCGGTGGCCCGGCCGGGCACCCAGATCACAGCGGTCAGCCCCCGATTCGGGCCGGCCTCCATCGAGTCCTACTACGATGACTATCTGAGTATTCCCGGTCTGCTCGAAGAGATCCAAAAGGGAGAGGCCGAACAGTACGACGCCTATATTATCGCCTGTTATGGCGACCCAGGCTTGCACGCGGCACGCGAATGCACCACCAGGCCGGTTGTCGGCATCGCCGAAGCCTCTCTGTATATGGCCTCCATGCTGGCGGCGCGTTTCTCTATTGTGACCGTGATTCCACGGACGCGCACCATGCTCGAAGAAATGGTCGCCGGCTACGGCTTTCGGGAAAAAGTAGTGAGTATCCGCACCTCTCCTCTGTATGTGCTTGATGTGGAAAAAGACCCGGCCGGAGCGCTCGAAAAGCTGCGTGTCGAAGCGCGTCGGGCTCGGGACGAAGACGATGCAGAGGCCATTTTACTCGGCTGCGCCGGGTTTACCCAGTTTGCAGACGAGTTGGAGCGAGAGCTTGAGATACCCGTCCTTGACGGCGTGGTGTGCGCCGTCAAGATGGTCGAGTCGCTGGTCGAATTGGGCAAGACCACCAGCAAGTATAAAACCTACCGCCCGCCGGAAAAGAAGGCTTACACCGGCATCTTCGAGCATTTTGGCCGCGCGTAGGTTCATCCCCTCTCCCATCCTTAGAGGGAATTATATACCAAAGTCATATTCACGGGATGCTGTAGAACGCCACCCCGGCCCGCTCACAGGCGACTTTAATCCGGTGTTCATACCGACCGATTTTCCCGTCTGTGTTGTAGATCACCACGGCGGGCTTCTTGCCTGTGAGATGAGCAAAGAAGAGCGCTTGCTGCACGCTGTCGAGACTGCTGCGCCGGTCTAAGCTACCCTTATATACCGTGTCCGCCGTCTCACAATCCACCCGGACATAGCTTGTTCCCGTGGGATAGGTGTATTCGTGCCGGACTTCTGTTTCCCCGCCCATGCTGGTGCAAAAGGTCGCGTTATAGGCATCCTCTTGCGCCACGGCCATAGCAGGGAGCAGGAGGACAAGAAAGAGGCTGAGAATCGTTTTCATCAGTCGTTTGTGTCTTCCTGGATTTCCTTCCCCACCACCTGTTTCATAATTGCGGCAAAGTAGGTTTTGAGCGCATCCATCTTTTAGCCAATCATACTACCAAGTCACTATATTTCAGGTTTTTCCCAGACAGTCCCCGAGCGATGTATTCCATTTGCTCAATGACGCCTTCTCGCCGGGCGAGGCACCTGAGTGTTGCTTATGTCGTCAAGTCTCGCTGGCCGGACGAGCGGCGCGTAATCCGACAGCTCCATCAGACCGGCCGGAGTATCGTGCCAGGCAGCCCGCCCTGGTGGACATTATCCGAAAAAACGATATTGCCGCCGACAATGGTATGCTGGACGCCGGTTGCCCGTTCGATCAAGCGTGGCTTCTCTCCCGGCAGATCGTTGACCCATTCGGGCGGCTGAGGACCGATCGTCTCGGGATCAAAAATGACGAGGTCCGCATCAAGGCCCGCGGCAATACGACCCTTCCTGGGCTGGTTGAGAAACCGGGCCGGCTCTGAGGTCAGGCGGCGCACGCCTTCTTCAAGCGGCATGGCCTGGCGCTCTCTCACCCACTCTCCGAGCAGATAGGTCGGCACCCCGGCGTCGCAATGCTGGTCCACGTGCGCTCCTGCATCGGACAGCCCGATGAGACAGTCGGGATGGGTGATCAACTCACGCACTTCGTCAGGGTTGGTATTGATGACCGAGAGCGTAATGCCCATCTCCAGGTCTTCGTCAATGGCCAAATCCAGGATCGTATCAACAGGATCACTGTGCGTTTCCGCGGCAATGTCCGCAATGCTTTTGTTCAAATGTTGGGTGTTATGGTCTTTCGTCACCTTGACAACGTGAACCTGATTCCACTGGTTGGTAAAAATGGCACCACCTATTTGCAGGTCCTGGCGAAAGGCCGCGCGGAACTCCGGCTTCCGGTAGAGGGCGATTTGTTCTGCAACCGGTCGATTGAACGCCTCCTTCCACGACGGCAGGCTGGCAAAGATAAAAGGCACTTTGAGGGTGTAGTACTGCTGGATGGGGCGCGGGGTGACTTGGGGAGGAATCCGCAGCCCTTTGTCGAAAAAGGGCTCCAGGCGGTCCAGGGCCGACCGGTAGACACCAGGTTTATCCGACCGGCCCAGGAGGGCCAGCCAGGTGATCGGGCGCTGGCTGGCTTCGGCAAGGGCGAGTAGCAACTCCAACTCTTCGTCGGTCAACACACTCACGCTCCGGGTCAGCGCGATTTCGATGACGCCCTTGTCCAGCTCGTTCATCACCTGACCGAGCGTGCAGAGCTCTTTCTGAGTAGCCATCCGACTCGCCAGCGGTTTGCCCTGGTAGCCGATGTGCTGGTCGAGCAAGCTCAGCGAATAGCCATACGCCCCGGCCTGCATGGCTTCCCGAAAAAGCGCGGTCATGTGAGCGAGTTCTTCGTCATGGGCTTCGCGCTCGGAGGCTTCGGCGCCCATGACAAAATAGCGAAAGCTGGATAACGGCACCAGAAAACCGACGTTGAGGGCCGTGCCGCGCTGCACAATGGCCTGCATATATTGTGGAAAACTCTCCCACTCATCCCAGGCCACGCCATTCAGCAGTACCTCTTGCGGCATGGCCTCCACATTGACCAAGTCCCACGAGACGATGTCTTTCTCCTGCGGGCGACACGGCGCAACACCGACCCCGCAGTTGCCCATCAGGACGCTGGTCACACCGTGCCAGCCTGAACAGGTGAGCAGCGGGTCCCAGGAGACCTGCGCGTCATAGTGGGTATGGATATCGATAAAGCCCGGTGCGACCACGCAGCCGTCGGCGTGAATTGTCCGCGTTGCCGGTCCGGATACCGAGCCAACGTCGGTAATGACTCCGTCCTTGACTCCGACAGCGCCAGGAAAGAGCGCCGCGCCAGTGCCGTCACAAATCTGAGCGTCTGTAATGAGCAGGTCGTAGGCCATGCTTCCCCCTTTATTCGTCTCCAAACTCAGATCCCGTACTCATCCGGCAGGTTTATCCTCTGCGGGCTTTGCCACCGAGGTGTCGTCGTCCCCGAGTCCGGCCTGCTCTTTGACATAGAGAGCGATCTGTTCGTGGGTGGCGAACCACACCCCAGGTTTGCTCTTCATATAGGTGACGAGCTTGTCGAGCATTTTCATGCGGTAGCGATGACCAATGACTTGGGGGTGCATGGTGAGAATATACATGGACCCTTCTTCATAGGCCCCGTCAAATTCGTCTTTCCAGATCGAGTAGACGTCATCGGCATTGCGGATACTGACGTGCTGACTCGGCCAGCTTATTTGAAATAACGGCCAATCGTCGAGGATCCATTCGACCGGAAGCTCAATCAGTCCGGTTTCTTCTCCGTTGGCCAGCAGGCTGTAGGGACGGTCATCCGCCATCATGCTGCTCTCGTATAAGAAGCCCATTTCCTTGACGATCTGAATGGTCGCCGGGGTCAGGTCCCAGGCCGCGGACCGAAAGCCGGCCGGTCGTTTGCCCACTCTTTCGACAAAGATTTTCATGGCCTTCTCATACACGGCGCGCTCTTCCGCAGCACTTAGCGTCAACGGATTTTCATGTACGTAGGAATGAAAACCGATTTCATAGTCGGCGTGTTTTTTGATGTCCTCAATGACCTGCGGATGCAGGACCATCGAGATGGCGGGAATAAAAAACGTGGCCGGGATGTCGTGCTTTTCCAAGAGTTTGAAGATGCGCGGCATGCCCGAGCGCGCGCCATACTCCCCCCGCGACATATACGAGGGGCTCTGCTGGCCCTGAAACCCCATCCAGACCGGCTCGGTGTCAAAGTCAAACGAAAGACTCACCGCAACCCGCGTCCCGTCCGGCCAGGACTCAGGTGTCAGGTCTTTGCCGCTCCTGACCGCGGCCACATGCTGCTGGAACTGCTCCGGCTCCCACTGCCAGAGCGGAACTTTATCTTCACCCGTCCCGTGACCCCAAGCAATCGAAGCCGGCCCCACCAGCACGCCGAGGCCCACGACCACAACAAGGCTTTTCATCCAGTCCGACCACAGCTGCTTCATGACATCTTCTCCTGACAAGAGGGGATGTGTGTTCCATACCAGATTTGAACGGCATTGGTAGAGGCGTATCGCACCTCTACGAGCGGGCGAAGATCTGGACGATATTGCCGGCCGGGTCCACCGCGGTGAAGTATTTGCCGTGTCCGCCCATGTCCACGGTGTCATTGACCGTGACGCCGTTTTGGGTCAGCTTCTCGCGCATTTCTTCGAGATCCTCGACTTCAAGTACGACGGTTGCCCCGCCACCCGGAGGCACCGAGCCTTCGCTCGGGTCGGCTAGCGCCACCCCGACCCCATTCACATCGAACTGGGTCCAGCGATCACCGTCGCGAAATTTGACATCCAGACCCAGGATGTCCTGGTAAAAATTGACCGCATGATCCATATTGTTGACTACGTAATACGCGCTTGAAAACTTTTTCACTGCCATGTCCGAATCTCCTCCTCTTTCCTTGGCGTCCAGCTATCAATTTTTTAATAGAGAGGCTATAGGCTATGCCCGAACTCCCGGAAGTGGAAACCATTGTCCGTAAGCTCACACGCGGTGAACCCGCGGAGGCCGGACTGCCGACCTACCCTTCTCTCATCGGAGCGGAGATCACCCACGCCTGGGGGAATTGGCACAATTCCATACGACCGTCCATTCGCGCCGTCACCTGCACCTTGCCCGGCCACCGGATCGAATCCCTCGGGCGGCGCGGAAAATATATCGTTTTGACCTTGCGATCCGGCGCAGATGCCTCCGTTCGATATCTCGTCATCCATCTCAAAATGAGCGGACGAATTGAGGTTCGTGAAACCGGCTATCCGCGACACAAGCATGTACATTTCACCTGTGATTTCAATACGAGCTATACCCTGCATTTTCATGACGCGCGCAAGTTTGGGCGGGTCTATTGCGTGGACGACCTCGAAACCGTGACCGGCCATCTCGGCCCTGAACCGTTAGAGCCGGGCTTTACGCTACGGCGCTTTCGGCCGCTCATTGCCAAAAAAACCGGTGGGCTCAAGGCGCTGCTGCTGAATCAGTCTTTTATTGCCGGGGTCGGCAATATCTATGCGGACGAAGCGCTCTGGCGCGCCAGACTCCATCCTTTTTTCCGGGCAGCGGACCTCGATGACCGCCAAGTTGCAGCGCTGCACAAAGCAATTCGAGCAGCGCTGAACGACGGCATCAAGCACAACGGCGCGGCTATTGATTGGGTTTATCCTGAGGGCAACTACCAGAATTTCTTTCGGGTCTATGGCCGAACGGGCCAGCCCTGCCGGCGTTGTCGGACCCCGATTGAACGCACCCTGGTCGGGCAGCGCAGCACGCATTTTTGTCCGCAGTGCCAGCGACTTTGAGCGGTGAGCACCGTCCCTGGGGGAGAGGCTACCCGGAGCCGTCTACGCGTACGGTCACGATGTCGATGTCATGGTACTGCTGGTGCCGGACGGACGACGCAAAGTGCCGGAGCAGACGGAGCGAGAGTTCGCGTTCGTTCGGTCTGTCGACCTGCTCCCTCAGAATCAGCATGCGGTCTTCCAGATTATCTTCTCCAAGGGCGGCGATGAAGTCCAATTCCGCAGTTCCGTGATCGTTCCGCGCCACCACGAGCAGGTGCCGCCCTTCACGCTCGGTCTCATCCTCCTCCTGATGGACAAGACTCAACAGCGCCTCCTCCCCGGCCGAGCAGAGACGTTCGGTGGACCCAGCGTTCCAGCGCATGCGTGCCGCTAATGCACGCAGGAAAGCGTCGAGCTGGGGCAGGCCCGCAATATCCAATTCCATGGCAAGGCGGCTCCGCCGAGGTGCCGTCAATTCCATGAACAGGAGCAGTACGAGCAAGGTCAGGCCGCCGGCCGTCATGCCGTTTTCGAGCACCTTGCCCAAGGTCCCGCCGAGATAGTCTGTGAAGATAGCCTGATTCTGAAAACCCACCCCGACCCAGAACCCGAGCCCGACGATGAGCGACATGCGAGTGTCGATCCCATCCTGCACCATCAGCTTCAATGCCTGCACGAAGATCAATGCCAGCAGCACGAACACATAGGCACCGACCACAGGCGCGGGAATGGCGATCAGGAGGGCCGTCACTTTGGGCAGGAAGGCCAGCCCGAGGAAGATGAGCCCGATATACACGCCGACGCTGCGCGCCCCGACCCCGGTCATTTCGGCCAGCGACAGGCTGTTTGAATAGGTGGCGTTCGGGATGGTGCCGGCCAGGCCGGACAGCAGATTACCGAGGCCGTCAGCATTGACTGCGCCCTGGACGACGCGCAGATCAACCGCTCGCCGGTCGCGCCACGAGATACGCTGGATGGCTGTGGCGTCCGCTATCGTATCGACAGCTCCGATCAGAGTCACGAATACGAATGACGGCAGGAGCAGCCAAAAGCGGCCATCAAACGTCAGATCAAGACCCGGCCAGGCGATATTCGGCAGGCCTATCCACGCTGCATCGGCAACGCGCTGCATGTCGTAGAGGCCGAAGAACGCGGCAACGATACAGCCTCCGCCCATCCCGATGATCGGAGCCCACAGCCGCCACGCGTCCGGCGCGCGCAAGGTCAGAGCTGTGATCAGACCCAGCGTTATCACGGCGCACATCGGAGCCGCGGACGCCGGCGTGCCCTCGGGCACATCCGTCAACATATCGAATATGATCGGGGCAATGGAAATGGCAATCAGGGCGAGGACCGTGCCGGACACAACCGGCGTGACAATACGCCGGAGCAACGACAAGCGCGCCGCCAGCACAAACTGGATCGCCGATGATATCATAATCAGGGTTGCGAGCAGGGCCGGCCCACCCTCCGTGAGCGCCGAGATGGAGACGGCGATGAATGAGCCGGATGTGCCCATGATCAAGACATGCCCGGCCCCGAACCGCCCGACCCGCACGACCTGCACGAGCGTGGTGATCCCACTGATGAGCACGGCCATGAAGATGGCCCACGACATATAGGCACCACTCTGATCTGCCGCTTGCAGCACAACAAGAGGCACTATGATCACCGGTGTGAACGTGAGGATGGCGGCCTGGAGGCCGAGGCCGATGGCAAGCGCACGCGGCGGCCGCTCGTCCGGTTGGTAGCGGACACTGTGCGAAGAGTTCGCGGTTTGTGATTCCATTGGAGGAGTATTCCTTCAGGGTTTTCCGTGAGACGGGTGCGGGCGGGGAAAGGACCGTCATACGGAGGCCCTTCCTTATTTTTATGACGGCTCAGGAATCTATAGGCCGCTCTCAACCATGTCTACTACTCCTCGCCAAATAGCCTGCCTTCTGCATGGCACTAGGGTTACCCTATACTCCACCCAGAGGAGGAAATTTTATGAGTTATCCGAGACCAATACCTGCGGAATGAGATAGGTGATCGAACCTCAGGAGATGAGGTGGTCTATCCTGACGATGATATCTGCGCAAAGTCCGAAGCCGATAGCACCTGGGCGTTTACGCATAAAGACGGGAGGCCCTATTAAAGCCGCCGACCCGCAACAGCCGCTACCATTCCTCCCCAAACGGCCGGACTTCCACATTGAACGACCAGCCCGAGCGGTCCTGATGGGCAACGTGGTAGGCGGTATCGGCGATGGCCGACGGCTGAATGAAAAAATCGTCCGGCTTGTCGGGCAGCATCCTGCGCGTCCAGGCCAGGTCAATCACCGCATCGATCACGATATAGGCAACATGAATACCCTGCGGCCCCAGGGTGCGGGCCATGGACTCCGAGAGGATACGCTGGGCGGCTTTGGTCGGGGCAAAGCCGGCAAAACGGGGCTTCCCGCGTAACGCAGAAGTGTTCCCGGAGGATATGATAACGCCCTTGCCGGCTTCGATCATATCCGGTGCGACCGCCCTGGCCAGATACAGCAGCCCCATCGTGTTGACCTGGAAGTTATCGGACAGCGTTTGCGGCTCAATTTCGAGGAATGTGCCGAACGCGCCGCCCACCGCATTGTGGATCAGGATTTCGGGCGCGCCCATTTCTTCTTTCACGCGGGCGATAGTGGCGTTGACAGCAGCCTCGTCAGACACGTCGCATACGTAGCCGCGCGAGCCTGCAATTTCTTTTTCCAGTTGCGACAAACGTTCCTGGGTCCGGGCCAGCATGGCCACGCGATAGCCGCCTTGGGCAAAGCGACGGCTGAGCGACGCGCCGGTTCCAGGGCCCACACCAGTAATCAAACACACAGATCCAGCCATATCTCTTCCCTTCTCACCGTCCGTGCAGACTCAGCAGATAATCCCGCCTAAAGAGAGCAGCAGGAGTCCGGCCATTTTTATCAGCAGGGACATATCGGCCTCCAGACAATAGAGTGAGAAACTTCTACCCAGAAGTGCCACACCCCGCAACCTACTTCCTCGCGTTGTTGGATTACGCCGATCCCCTTTTGACTCTTCATCAAGAATGCACTACACTGTCGTGCATGAACAAGACAGAGGTATATAGCTGGCGGATGGATACCAACTTGAAAAGTGCGCTCGAACAAGTCGCTCGGACCGAAAAGACCAGCCTTGCCCAATTACTGGACCATATCGTGCGCAACTGGTTGCAAGAATCTTCCTCGCTCAATGGAGAGGACGAACAACAGCAGCGTTTACACTCAACCGCCCAAGAGTGTTTCGGAACGCTGAGCAGCGGAGACCCCGATCTGGCAACACTGGCGAAAGAGCGAGTTCGCAGAAAAATCCGAGAGCGACATGCAGGCATACGGGCTCATTGATACCGGAGCGATTCTCGCCCTTCTGAATGGGAAGGATCGCTGGCATGATCAATGTGTCACAGCTTTCACCGCACTTCGTCTTCCCCTTGCTACGACAGCCGCCGTCCTTACAGAACTCTTCCATCTTCTCAGTGATCACCCACATGATGTTGAAGCGGCATGGCGGTTCGTGCGCTCAGGGGCCATTGTTGTTTTGCCGATAACGGACTCCGATATGTCAGACTTGGACCGGCTCATGAAACGATACAGCGACCATCCCATGGACTTTGCCGACGCGACCCTGGTGCGTCTTGCTCAGCGGGAGTCGTTGTCCACGATCTGCACGATCGACCATAATGATTTCGAGACCTATCGTATTGTTGGGAGACGGAAATTCCGCGTTGTCCCGCCACGTTGACAGGCCGAAAGGTAGAGTCGCCTTTAGAAAATCGTGACCCATAGCGAGTACAGCGCAAAGCCGCCGTACACCACCGAGGCGATGAGCATCATGACAATCGACACCGGCCCCGGTCGGGCCGAGGGCGGCAGATTGCGCAGATTCATATACAGCATCAAGGGCACATACAGGGCCATGGTCAGACCGCTGAGCAGAGCGGCGTTAAACAGAAAGCCCAGGCCGGTGACGGCAAAACGCTCAAAAAACCAGGTGCTGGCCGTACCGGCGACCATAAAGAGGACGGCAAAAGGAACGTAGAGTTTGGCCTGGTCTATCTTTGCCCCAAACGGGAAGGTGGTGCGGACGATATAGGACCAGACACGGGCGTTGCCATCGACGCTGACCAATTGCGTGCTGAAGAGCGTGGCCATGCCGATTGCCAGAAAGAGATAAAATCCCACCGCACCCATGGAGTTTTCCAGAATCAGTGACATATCCCAGATAATCCGTCCCTCGGCCGGAACGACACCGCTGGGACGTAAGACGCACAGCACCCCAAACATGAACAGGAACATGGTAAAACTGTTCAGCCCCCAGAAGAACAGGCATTGATCCAGGCGTATCCAGCGAAACCAGCCTTTGAAGGCGCGCTGGTTGGCTTCCGTTTCCGGATAGAGATAGCCGGTTGCCTCTTCCTCGTTCGACCCGCCCCGCAGCGGGTTTTGGAGCTGAGGCATACGCGCCCCCATGCCGATGTTCTTGTCGCGCAGATAAAAGGCGTACCATAGATTGCCAGCTCCGCCGGCGCCGGCGAACACCACGGCTCCGAAAAAGCGGCTGAAGGGGAAATCCTCCGTCAATTCAATGTGGCCAAAATTCACCAGTCCGCGAGCCATCTCGAAAACATGTTCCATGGTTCCGACCTGGAAGGCCACAAAAACCAGCCCCAGCGTAATGAAGACGACCATACCGATGACGATCCGTTCCATGGCCTGGTACATGACTTTGGGACCAAAGAGCGTAACGGCGATCAACACAAAGGTCAGGCCGGTCCACATCCAGTCGGCGCCGGGGCCGTCCGGTCCGAAGATGAGGCCCTTCAGGGCCGCGCCGGAAACACGGGCCCAGCCGGGCAGGAATAGTCCGGCAAAAGTCAGAAACAACAGGATATAAATAAAGCCCATCCAGACCCGGGCAAAGCCGGTATACGGCGCTTCGCCGGTCACGATGGTCCAGCGGCCAATCTCAAGGTTGACCCAGAGTTGCAGAAAGACCCCTAGCGCCGCGGCCCAGATCATGCTGGCCCCAAACTTGGCCGTAATCCACGGCCACATCACCAGCTCGCCGGCGCCTATGGAAAGACCGACCAGAACCGCCCCCGGCCCGGCCAATTGCCAGAACGAGCGGGTGCGCGGTGGCAGATCCGCAGTTTTGAGTGGCGTAATATGCGAAGCCAAGCCGCCCTCCTTGTGGTCGGGGGATTGTAGGGTGGATAGTTCAGAAGGACAACTAGCCAGGCCATTTTTGCAGACGGTCGTCAGAGAGAACCAAAGGGTATATATTTCACTAAAGTTTAGGTGAAACCGTACGCTGGGAACCACGAGGGAAAAGGAGACCAGCATGGACCTTATTCTCAGAAATGGACGTATTGCCGGACAGGATGAGCAAACGACCGTTGATATTGGTATCCAGAATGGCCGCATAGCAGCTATCGAAGCCAATCTGTCAGCCGAGGGGCGTGAGCTTGCCCTGCAGGGTCGTTTAGTCGCACCCGGTTTCATTGAAACCCATATCCATTTGGACAAGTCCTGCATTCTGGATCGCTGCCAGTCGGCCGAAGGGAATCTGGAGGAAGTCCTGGTCCAAGTCACGGCTGCCAAACAGGCGTTTACGGCGGAAGACGTACATCAGCGCGCAGCCCGCACCCTAGAAAAATGCATACTGCACGGTACCACCCATATACGCACTCATCTTGAGGTTGACCCTGGTATAGGCCTGCGTGGCCTCGACGGCGTGCTCCCCCTCATCCAGGAATATAAGTGGGCGCTGGACCTTGAGGTGTGTGTCTTTCCGCAAGAAGGCTTGCTCAACAATCCAGGGACCGATGAACTTTTAGTTGCCGCACTCAATCGGGGCGCGAGCGTTATTGGTGCCGCCCCTTACACGGACACTGATCCACACGGTCAGATAGATCGCATCTTTGAACTGGCTCGCGAGTTCAACGTTGCTATCGATATGCATTTAGACTTCGGCCATACCGCGGACGAGATGGATATTGAGTATGTGTGCAATCTCACGGAAAGGTTCGGCTATGGGGGCCGGGTCACGGTCGGCCATGTGACCAAACTGTCAACAATTGCTCCAGAACGATTTTCCGCCATCGCCCAACGCTTGGCAAATGTTGGCGTAGCGGTCACTGTGCTGCCATCCACCGATCTGTATCTGATGGGTCGTCACCAGGATCACAACATCATTCGTGGCGTTACCCCGGTGCATAAACTCATACAGCAAGGCGTGACCTGTTCCCTCTCAACCAATAATGTCCTCAATCCCTTCACCCCGTTTGGCGACTGTTCGTTGATCCGCATGGCCAACCTGTATGCCAATATCTGCCAGGTGGATAATCAAGAGGAAGTTCGGGCCTGCTTTGATATGGTCACGCAGTGTTCAGCCCAAATACTGGAACTCGCAGACTATGGCGTGGAGGTAGGAAAATCAGCCGATCTGGTTGTCCTGGACTGTACGGCTCCTGAAGCCGCTATAGCAGAAGTGGCCGTCCCTCTGTACGGTTTCAAACGTGGCCGGCAGACATTCACCAGAAAACCGGCGGAACTGCACCGGCCCTGAGTCCACAATGCACGACCCCTTAGGCGCATTCTGTCGTCATACCCACGTCACGCGTATCAGTTCAGAGACAGGGCCGCTCGCGGGTCTGTCTCTTGCGGTAAAAGACGTCTTCCATGTCAAAGGACACCGGACTGGAGCCGGCAATCCAGACTGGCTCCGCACCCATTCCGCAGCCGAGACAACCGCTCCTGCAGTGCAACGTTTGCTTGATGCCGGCGCCCATATTGTGGGCAAAACGCACACGGATGAGCTGGCTTACAGCCTCAATGGTGAAAATGTCCACTACGGCACGCCAGTGAATCCAAACGCAGTGGGTCGTATCCCAGGCGGATCTTCCAGTGGCTCGGCGGCGGCGGTAGCCGGCGGTCTCGTTGATTTTGCCATTGGAACCGATTGTGGCGGTTCGGTACGTTTACCGGCCAGCTACGCCGGGATATTTGGTTTTCGACCGACCCACGGGCGTATTCCGCTCGACGGGATAGTCCCACTCGCATCAAGCTTTGACACCGTTGGTTGGTTTGCCCGAGACGCCAGACTCTTGGAAAAGGTCGGGCGTGTGCTCCTGGCCGCTCAGACCGACGCTCGGCCTCCACGCCAACTGCTCTTGGCCTCGGACGCATTTACTCTGGCAGGCGACGCCGTCACCGCAGCACTCCAACCCGCACTCAACAGGATCAGCACAGCGGTCGGTCCGGTCCGGCCCGTAGCGATCAGCCCTGAAGGACTCTCGGAATGGATGCAGCTTTTCCGTGTCCTTCAAGGGGCGGAGATCTGGGCCAATCACGGCACTTGGATTCGAGAGGTTCAACCCGCTTTCGGGCCGGGTATTCGTGAACGTTTCGAGTGGACGGCAACGATTCCGCAAGCGGCTGTAGACAGAGCCAAGGAAAAACGAGAGCAGGTCGCAACTCGTATGGAGGCATTACTCGGAGAAGATACCGTCTTATGTCTCCCCACCGCACCTGGCATTGCCCCGCTTCGGAACACGCCTGCGGATGAGTTGGAGGCGTTTCGGGCTCAGGCGCTGAGTCTCTTATGTGTCGCCGGCTTGGCCCGTCTCCCTCAAGTCAATCTGCCGTTCGGTAGTCTTGATTGTTGCCCGATTGGCTTATCCCTCATTGGGCCATGCGGGGCGGATATGTCGCTCCTGAAGATTGCGGTAGGCCTGACTCCTGAGTAAAGGACAACGCTATGCGCTTTGGCACCTATTATTTTCTTCAGGCCCCGCCGGACGCCTCCCACGAAGAGGTCATTCATCGGGAATTTGCCCAGATCCTGCTCAGCGAAGAGCTCGGCTACGACAGCGTCTGGCTGACCGAGCACCACTTTATTGAGTACGGCATTTCAACCAGCCCCATGGCGCTGGCCGCGGCGATTGCCGCGCGGACCGAGCGTCTCGGCATCGGGCTGGCCGCGGTGATCCTGCCCTTTCATGACCCTATTCGTCTGGCCGAAGAAATTGCCTTTGTCGATATTCTCAGCCGCGGCCGTCTGCGCGTCGGGGTGGGTCGGGGCAATCGGCCCATCGAGTTTGTCGGCTACCGGGTTCCGCAGATAGAAAACCGCGAGCGCTTCAGCGAAACCCTGGCCGTTATGATTCAGGCCTGGACCCAGGAGCGCGTCTCCCATCACGGTAAGTTTTTTACCTTTGACGACATCCCGGTCATTCCCAAGCCTCACCAGAAACCCCATCCTCCGCTATCGCTCGTCTGCGTCAGTCCCGAGACCATCCAACTGGCGGCCAGGAGCGGCTGGTCCATGTTGAATTCCATTCTGTTCGGTCCGTTCAGCCAAATCGAACACAATCGGGATATCTATACTGCGGCCCTGAGTGAAGCCGGGCGTTCCGAGGCCGCCATACAAGCGGCGCTCCGGTCGTGGGGGGTATCGCGCCATATCTATGTCGCGCCAACCGACGCTCAGGCCCTGCGCGAAGCCCAGGCAGCCGAGCTGTGGTATCAACAGGCCCTGGCCCGCTTTCTCGTCCCCGAGCATATCGAGGCCGCCCCCCCTACCCTTCAGCCTCAGTTTCGCGCTCTGGCCGACCGTTTGGCTACCATCACCTGGGAGCAGCTTGTGGCAGAGACCGTGCTGTTCGGCTCGCCCGAGCGGATTGTAGACCGGGTGCGTGAAATGGAAGCGGCCGGGGTGGGAGAGCTACTGTGCTGGATGAATTTCGGGGGGCTGCCCCAAGACCGGGTTGAACGCTCCATGCGCCTGTTTGCGGAAAAAGTCATGCCTCATTTTCGTTAGCCGGCACGACTTCACGAAAAAATTATGGCGCGCGCTCTTGCCTTCCTCTTCTCAGGTTGAGTAGAAGGAAATGAGTCGAAACGCGCACTGGGGGAGGGTCAGACCAGGAGACGTATCACGCGCCAGCACACACCACACGACAAAGCAGTCTCAACGCTCGGACTAAGGAGGGTCTATGGGCAAGGTACAGATGCCGGACGGCAAAAAAATGGCCTGCTGTTTTTGTTTTGATATCGACGCCATGGCCTTATGGCTGGGGTTTTTCCGCTCTCCGACTGCCAATCCCCTGTCGCGCGGAGAATTCGGCCCTCGGGTGGCCATGCCGCGTATCCTGGACATCCTCGATAAATATTCTATCAAAGCGACCTTCTTTACTCCCGGTCACAGCGCCAAACTTTTTCGGGATGTGGTGCAGGAGGCGCATCGTCGGGGCCATGAAATTGCGGCCCATAGCATGTATCACCAACCTTCCGAGGTCGGTCTGGCCATGAGCGGGGTTGAGCCGGCCTCGCCGGACGAGCAACGCGTCTATCTCGAACAGCAGATTGAGCTGTTGGAAAAAACCGTGGGCGAACGGCCCATCGGGTTCCGCTCGCCCATTGGAGATTGGTTGGGTGAGCACGTGCCGCAGCATCTGATCGACCTGGATTTTGTCTATGACAGCAGTTTGCAGGGCCATGATTTTTTGCCCTATCGGCTGCGGATTGGCGATACGATCCAGACCGAGGAGCCTTTTGAGGTCACCTGGGGGCAGCCCTCGGAACTGCTTGAGATTCCCCTGCACTGGGATACCAATGACTTCGCCCAGTTTGAATTCATGGGCTATTATCTCGATCCCAAAAATCCCTGGTTCAACCCGGCCCCTTTCCACACTCCTTCCCAGTCGAAGGAAATTTTCACGTCGAGTTTCGACTATTGTTATGAACACGTCCCGGGTGGCATATGGAATACGATCCTTCACCCGCAGTGCTGCGGACGGGATTTTAAGCCAGCCTGGCTGGAGAGCGTGATCCAACACGTCTACGCCAAGCCCGGGGTCTGGTTCACAACCATGCGCGAGGCGGCCGCGGCCTGGCAGGATGGTGAGTGACGGGCGAGTACGCGTGCCTGTCGGAGTGGACTGACCTGCCCGACGGGCGCTCTACCTGGGCAAGCTGAGCAAGGGGGTCATATGCGAATCTTCATATCGGTGGATATGGAAGGCATCTCCGGAGTGGAAACCGTGGAGGAGGTCTTTCAGGGCCTGCCGGGCTATAAAACTTTTCGGCAGATCATGGCCGGGGACGTGAACGCCGCCGTTCAGGGTGCGATCGAAGGGGGGGCGACCGACATCGTGGTCTCGGACTCGCACGGTTATATGTGCAATATCCGGCCCAAGGACGTGCATCGTAAGGCCACCCTGAAGTCCGGGATGAAGCGCAATCTATGCCAGTTCAAGGGCTTTAACCCCGGCTTTGATGGAGCCCTGTTTATTGGCTATCACTCAAAAGCCGGGACGCCGGACGGTATCCTCAGCCACACCTGGATTCCGGCCTTTCAGGATGTGCGGATAAACGGCCTGTCGGTTGGGGAGTATGGCCTGAACGGCTTTCTGGTCAGCAGCTTCGGCGTGCCTATTCTGATGCTGTCCGGTGACGACAAGACCATTGAGCAGGCCCGTCCGCTGCTCGGCGACATCGAGTATGTCGAGGTCAAAAAATCGCTCGGCTATTTTAAGGGCCAGCATCTTCCCCTGAGCGAGAGCCACGCCCGTATTCGCGAGGGCGCACGACGCGCCCTGCAGCGCTTTGCCAAGCGGAAACCACCAACTCTGGATATTGCCCTACCGGTCACGGTCGAGCTTGATCTGTGCCACGAGGCGAATGATTTGGTGACCGACATGGAGCAGGAGAATCGGCGCTTTGTCGATGACGATACCCCGCGGGCGCTGAGCGATGCCGACCTGATCACCCACTACGCCCCAGTCGAACGCCGCGGGGCGGAGACGGTCGCGTATGTGTGCAACCGCTATGTCGATGCCTATAACACCTTGTTTACGCTGATGTCGTATTTTTACGAACGCGATATTGAGTGGCTGGTCGAAGAGGTTGCCAAACCGGAGGAGTACCGGCGCAACCTCCAGCCCCTCATCGCCGACAGCCCGCTGAATTTCATGAAATAGGGATGGCTCAAACAATTCGTTCAGACACTCGCTGGCCTCTAAAGTTCGAGCGAGTTCAACAACTCCGCAGGATCGAGAACTTTGACGATTGACTTTTTGAAATCCTTAGCGTCCCGACTGATTATTGACTGCGCACCGACCAGATACGCTGCTTGCTCCAGCACTGCGTCTTCAAAATCCGTTGTCTTGCTTCTGAGCGCAGCCTCAATCACCGGTCGATTGACCGGCGCGATTTCAAAGAGTTCTATCAGACGCTTTAAGGCGGAGCGCGCTACATGTTTTTTCAGCGCTTGCGATAAAAGATAATCGACAGTCGTGATAGTGGTTGCACAGAGATAGGATTCCAGCCGGGATTGCTCGGTCAGCGCAAAGATTTGCGTCGCAGATTGGACAAACGGTTCTCGGTCCAATAGAGCGTCAAGCACGACATTTGTATCGATCAGTATTTTCACAGATATTTCTCCCGGAGATGCTGTTTGTATGAGTCCGCATCCGTCCGGTGCCCTTTCAGTACGCCGACAAGCGAAGCCGTAAGCGGGGGGAGTTTCTTTACGGCGCGCTGATTGGGCGTACTGAGCGAGTCAAAAAAGTCGCCAACCATCTGAGAGACTGATTTGCCTCGGCGGTCTGCCTCAAATTTTCCTTTTTCGACGAGTCTTTCATCCATTCGTAAGGTGAGCTTTGTATTCATGACGTACATATATTCTGACATATACGTCACGTCAAGCTTCCATTTGCTATTTTCAAACTTGACACCCTGCGCCGGTAGGCCGTATACACATCGAAAGCCTCGTTATCTACAACACCGAGGACAGACCGAACGAGAAGACAGTTATGTGTGGCATCGTCGGATTTCTAGACAAAAGCGGCAATCGCCAGGCGGCGGTGGGGCAAACCTTGCTCGACATGTTGTCCGCCCTTGACCGCCGTGGTCCGGATTCGAGCGGAGTTGCCGTCTATGCCGACCGTGGCGTAGACGCCTGCGTCCTGCGGATCAAGCTGGGCGAGCACGGGCCGTTTGAGACCCTGGCGGACGTGGTTGTCGAGCGAGTCAAAAGTCTCGTTTCGGTATCTACGGTGGACCTCCAGGGTCCGTCTCTGCGTTTGGTCGTCACGCCTCCGGAGAACCCGGAATCTCTGGAACGGGTCATTGAAGCGGTGGATAGCAGCATCGAAGTCGTCAGCCTGGGCAGCCGCCTTGAGTTGGTCAAACAGGTTGGTTCTCCGGCAAATCTTGAAGCTACCTACGCGGTCTCGTCGTATGTCGGCACGCATGGTATTGGCCATACCCGCATGTCTACCGAGAGTCGCGTTGACCTCAGCCATTCTCAGCCCTTTTGGGCGCATGGCCGCGCCGACGTTGCTGTCGTCCATAACGGACATATCACCAACTACCACAAGATGCGGCGCATCTATGAACAACAGGGACATCGTTTTTATACGGGGAACGACTCGGAAATTATCGGCCTGTATCTCGCCGACCATATGGCGCAGGGCGCCAGCTTTGCGGATGCGCTCCAGACCTCGCTGACCGATTTTGACGGAGCGTTCAGCTATCTGGCCGCAAGCGCGGACAGTCTGGGTTACGTCAAAGACCCGTTTGCTTTCAAACCCCTGGTGGTGACTGACACACCGGCCTATGTCGCCATTGCCACCGAAGAACAGGCCCTGCGCTCCGCCCTGGGCGATGACTTTCCGGTGTGGGAGCCGGGGGTGAATACCGTCATGACCTGGACGGTAGAGGATGGCGTCGGTTCGTAAGGACGTATCGTGAAAGACATCGACTGTACGGGCAAAACCTCCCGAGTCATCAATCAGGAGATCCGCCACCACATCCAGGCCGGCGAAACCGATATACGCGTCCAGCATCCCCAGGCACGCCATAATCTCGGCGTGGCGGTTCTCCAGCAGGTCAGCCTGACCATGAGTGGCAGTGTGGGCTATTACTGTGGCGGGCTTATTGACGGACCACGGATTGAGGTGCAGGGAAGTTGCGGCTGGGGCTTGGCGGAAAGCATGCTGAACGGCACAGTCATTGTGAACCAGAACGCGGGTAATAGCGCCGCTGCATCCATTCGGGGAGGAACGGTTGTAGTCCGGGGGAGTGCGAGTTCACGCGCCGGTATCGCCATGAAGGGCGGGACAATGATCGTCCAGGGTAATAGTGGCTATATGACCGGTTTCATGATGCAGAAAGGCACCATTATTGTCTGCGGCGATACGGCCGAAGCGCTGGGTGATTCCATGTATGAGGGACGTATCTTTGTGGGTGGCCGCATCGCGGACCTGGGCAACGACGCGGTCATTGAGGAGGTTACGAACCAGGACCAGGAATTTCTGGCAACCACCCTGGCTCAGTACGATATTGCCGCGCCGGCATCCTTTCAAAAGATCGTCTCCGGCAGACGCTTATGGCAGTTTGACAAAAAAGACTTTGACACCTGGCGGGAGGCCCTGTGAACGAGCACAGAACGAGCGAGCGCCCTGTTGTCCGACACAGCACCACCTGGAAACCTGAAACTATCGAAGATATCCAGGCCAAAGCCGACCTGGGCCGTTATCGTATTCGGGGCTTCAGTGCCCTGCGCGACCGTCCCCTGCCCTCTTTTGACGACCTGACATTTGTGCCCTGTACCCTCACCCGGGTGCCCCTCGAAGGCTACCGTGAAAAATGTTCGACCAAGACCGTGCTCGGCACCCGTTTTGCCAAAAAGCCGATTGAGATCGACATCCCCATTATGGTGACCGGGATGAGCTATGGCGCGCTGTCCTATAACGCCAAAGTGGCCTTGGCCAAGGCTGCGGCGCGTGCCGGAACATCCACGACAACCGGCGATGGGGGGATGTTGGCTGCCGAGCGCGAGCATTCGGATATTCTGATCTACGAAGTCTTACCCAGCCGCTACGGCATCGACGTGCACCATCTTCGGCAGGCCAATGCGATTGAGCTGACGGTGGGACAAGGGGCAAAGCCCGGTACGGGCGGGCTACTGCTTGAGTCCAAGGTCTCGGACGAAATCGCCGAACTGCGCGACCTGCCTCCGGGCGTTGACCAGCGCAGTCCGTGCCGTCATCCGGATTGGCTCGGCCCGGACGATATGCTGACAAAAATCGAGGAGTTGCGCGAGGCAACCGATTGGCAGGTTCCGATTTTTGTCAAAATGGGTGCGGCGCGCGTGTACGACGATGTAAAGTTGGCGGCCAAGGCGGGAGCCGATGTCGTTGTGGTCGATGGGATGGAGGGCGGCACGGGCGCCTCGCCAGACATCTTGCTTGACCATACCGGGATTCCGACCCTGGCTGCGGTGAGCGAAGCCCGTGTTGCCCTGGAGGAGTGTGGGCTGTACGGCACGGTCCAGCTCATTATTGCCGGCGGCATACACAGCGGTACCGCCGCGGCGAAAGCACTGGCGCTCGGCGCCGATGCCGTTTATATCGGCACCGCTGCTCTGATCGCACTGAACTGTAACAAGCCGTTATACGTGGACGATTATCATGCCATCGGGGCCGAACCCTACGCCTGCCATCACTGTCATACCGGACGCTGCCCGGTCGGCATTACGACCCAGGACCCGGAGCTGATGAAACGGCTGGATATTGACGCGGGTGCCGAGCGGGTTGGTAATTTCTTTAACGCGGCGACCCTGGAAATCCAAATGTTAGCGCGCTCGTGCGGGAAGTCGGACGTCCATGCTTTAGAGCCTGAAGACCTGCGCGCCTTAACGCTTGAGTCCTCCATGATCACCGGTATCCCCCTGGTTGGAACCAACGTGGTCTTTGCCGGAGGGCCGGGCTGGAAACCGTCGTCCGAACGGTAGTCTCCATGTCATTTCTTCTGGCCTGTCCCAACTGCGGTGAGCGGAGCGTGTACGAGTTTCGCTCGGGCGGGGAGTTTCGGCAACGCCCGCCCGCATCGGTTTCATCACACGAGTGGGCGCGCTACCTGTATCTCCGAAAAAATGAGGCGGGTGAGACGACCGAGTGGTGGTATCATCAGTTGGGCTGTCGGAGCTGGTTTTTAGCCGTTCGCGACACACGCACAAATCTCGTCAAAGAAACCTATGAGCACGACTAGACTCCCGCCCCACCCGGCCCATGTCATCGACCACGAACAAACCCTGACCTTCACCTTTGCCGGGGAACGCATACAGGCACGGGCGGGCGATACCATCGCCTCGGCGCTCTATGCCGCGGGCCAGCGGACTTTCAGTCGGAGTTTCAAATATCATCGTCCGCGCGGGCTGTTATGCGGCGCAGGCCAATGCCCGAACTGCCTGATGAATGTGGATGGCACGCCCAGTGTCCGTGCCTGTACCGAACCCGTCCGGCAGGGCATGCGCGTCCAGCCACAGAACGCATGGCCCTCGCTCAGGCACGACCTGCTGTCCATTATTGACCGCTTCGACTGGCTGCTGCCGGTCGGCTTCTACTATAAGACTTTTATCCGTCCGCGTTTTTTCTGGCCCCTGGCAGAAAAATTTCTGCGCCGAGTCGCCGGCTTAGGAGAAATCAATACCCGGGCAAAGCCAAAAGGTGACTATGACCACGAGTATCGCCACACCGATATTACGGTTATTGGCGGCGGACCGGCCGGTCTGACCGCGGCGTACGAAGCCGCCAGCCTCGGCTGTCAGGTGACGCTGATTGACGACCAGCCGGAACTCGGGGGTCATTTACGGTTTCAGACCGGGACCTATGATAACTGCGGCGAGCAGAGCGGCCTGACCGGCTTTGCCCTGGCCCGATCATTACGGGAGCAAGTCACTTCACAGCCGGACGTTGATATTCTTTCGTCCGCGACCGTTTTTGGTGGCTATGAAGGCGGGCTGCTGGGCGTGATGCAGGCCAAGCGGCTGATCCATCTACGCACTCAACGCGTGATTATTGCAACCGGGAGTCACGAATATCCCGCCGTTTTTGCAAACAATGATTTACCTGGCGTCATGCTCGGCAGCGGTGTCCGGCGACTGCTGCACCTGTATGGCGTACAGCCCGGTACCCGAGCCGTTGTTGTCTGTCATGATGAGACAGGTTGGAGTCTCGCCACTGAGTTGCTCAGTGCCGGCATCCGGGTCGCAGCGGTTGTTGACTCTCGATACAGGCCGCCGGAAGCCCAGGATTCCGCCCAACAGCTCCAACGCAGTGGCGTCGAGGTGCTCACCTCCTACGCTATCCAAGCAGCCCGCGGGACGAATCATGTTGAGGGAGCTCTGGTTGCTCCCCTTGATGCCCAGCACCGGCCTTTTCCACATGCCGGCCGTTTTATCCCGTGTGACTTGATTTGTCTTTCGACCGACCGGGCTCCGGCGACTGCCCTGGTGGCGCAGAGTGGAGGCGAGCTTCGCTATGATGAGGCGCTGGGACAGACGGTTCCGCAGCAGCTTCCTCCCCAGGTGTTCTGTGCGGGGGACGTGACCGGCATTCATTATCTACCGGCAACGCTTGTCCAAGGACGTTTGGCCGGACTCCAAGCCGTTCACAGTCTGCGCGCTTCAGAAACATCCGCTCCTGCTTCTCATATCCAGGCCTTACAACACGAGCTCGATGCCCTGGAGCAGGAATACCGGCACCATTATGAGCCCTACCCTCAGCTTAGCCACGTCTGGGCCAACAAAAAGCAATTTGTGTGTGTCTGCGAAGACATTACCCATAAGGACCTGGCCCAGGGTGTCGCCGAGGGCTTTGACGAGGTCGAAACTCTCAAACGCTATAGCACGTTTTCAATGGGGCCGTGTCAGGGTCGCATGTGCGCGACTTCGTCAGCGCGGCTGTGCGCCCGATACGCCGGCTCTGAGCTGGCAACACGAACGACCACGGCCCGTCCGCCCGTGACGCCAGTTCCCCTCGGCGTACTGGCCGGACGTGGGCATCAGCCGGAAAAACATACCCCTCTGCACCATCGCCATATCGCGCTTGGCGCGGAGATGATGCTGCTGGGCAGTTGGAAACGTCCGTATGCGTATACCACACCGAGCGAAGAACACGGAGCGGTTCGCGAACGGGTCGGCCTCATAGACGTCAGCACCCTGGGAAAACTGGAGGTCAAAGGCAAAGACGCCGCGCGCCTGCTGGATAAAGTGTATACCCATACCTTTTCGACGCTTCGGGTTGGACGCATCCGGTATGGAGTGATGTGTGACGACAGCGGGATCATTATTGATGATGGCACAGTTTCACGTCTGGCCGACGATCATTTCTTTTTGACGACCACCACGGGCAATGTCGAATTCGTCGAACAATGGCTCAAATGGTGGACGGCCGGCACCGACCTATGCGCGCATGTGACTAATGTGACCGGCGGGCTGGCGGCCATGAATATCGCCGGTCCGAACGCCAGGCAGGTGCTCAGCCAGCTTACGGATACTGATCTGTCTGCGGAAGCCTTTCCCTATATGGCGTGTCGGCGCGCCACGGTAGCCGGGGTGCCGGCGCTGTTGTTGCGCATCGGCTTTGTCGGAGAGACCGGCTGGGAAATTCATGTTCCGGCTGAATGCGGGGAACAGGTCTGGGACGCCATGATGACGGCGGGGGCAGAGTTTCAAATTGTCCCGTTTGGCGTTGGAGCACAGCGTATTTTACGTTTGGAGAAAAAACATGTCATCGTCGGCCAGGATACGGACGCGCTGTCCAATCCCTTGGAAGCCGATATGGAATGGGTGGTCAAGTTCAATAAGGACGACTTTATCGGCAAGCGTGGCCTCCAGGCCATACAGGAACGTGGTCCGCGTCATAAACTGGTTGGTTTTGCGCTGCACGACTCCGGTATGGCTGAAGGCGGCCAGGCGGTCGTAGTGAACGGGCAACCGGCCGGCAGGGTCGCCAGCGCGGCCTTCAGCCCGACTGCCGGGAAGTGTGTCGGCTTGGCCTGGGTACCGGTTGAGGTAGCGAGCGGCACGAGTCCATTGCAGATTCGTATCAACGGCACGGTTGCCCAAGCCGATATCATTGACGACGCCTTCTACGATCCTCAAGGCGAGCGCCTCAGGAGCTAGGATATGGCAGATGCCCCCCTCATCCGGCGCTCGGCGCTGCACGCTTTTCATCTGGCTGAGGCTAGCATGACCGAAGACCGGGACTGGCAGTGTGCCGACTCCTATGGCGCGGTTGACGCCGAAGTGCAGGCGGTCCGGGAACAGGTCGGGCTCAGCGATATCAGTCCGCTGGCCAAGCTCGATATTCAAGGCAACGACATATTCGCCGCGCTCGGCCAAAAGCTCTCGCTTGGGCTCGCCCTTGAGACCGTCCCCGTCGGGCGTGTCGTTCGCGTTCCTGCCCAAGCCCTCGACGTACAGACGGACGGACTGTTGTGTTCCCTGGCCAGGAACCATGCGCGGCTCATCTCCCCACCCGGAACAGCCAGCACAGTCCAGGTCCAAGTTGAATCGGTAACGCGGCAGACCGATGCCTCAGCATGCATTCACTCGACCGATGTTACGTCAAATTTTACCGCTATACAGATCGCCGGTCCGCACAGTCGGGACTTGTTGCGGAAACTCACCGCCCTGGACCTCAGGCCGACCCAGTTCCCGGATTTGTCCTGCGCGCAAGGCAGTCTGGCGGGCATTCATACTCTGGTCATTCGCGCAGACATCCAGGCGCATCTGGCCTACCAGGTCTATTGTGGACGGGAGTTTGGGGAATACCTGTGGGACGCATTGCTAGATGCAGGGCAGGAGTTCGGCGCGCGCCCGTTTGGTCTGGCCGCCCAGCGCCAGTTACACGCACAAGGATGAGTCATGTTGCAGCTCTTTCGCACCCAACGGATGTGGCGTCAGCACGAGTTGAAAGACCGCTACGATGTCGTGATTATCGGTGCCGGCGTTCACGGCTTGGCCACCGCCTATTATCTCGGCAAACTGGGTGTAAAAAACGTTGCGGTGCTCGACCGGGGTTATCTCGGTGGGGGTAATAGTGGCCGCAATACGGCTATTCTGCGCGCGAATTATCGCACAGCCGAAGCCATTCCTTTTTACGATGAGAGCCTGCGGCTATACCAGGAGTTGTCTCAAGAAGTTGATTTTAACGTTCTTTTTTCTCAGGTTGGCCATCTGACGCTGGCGCATACGGACACCGGTGTTGATGGTTTGCGCGTCCGGGCTGAGGCCAACGCCTTGCTTGGCGTCAACAGCCGGCTCATTTTTCCCGAGGAGATCAAGAGCCTCGTGCCGGCCATGGATGTCAGCAAAACGGCCCATGCCCCCATCCAGGCTGCGCTCTACCACCCTCCGGGCGGCATCATCCGGCATGATGCGGTGGTCTGGGGCTATGCCCGCGGCGCGGACCGGATGGGTATAGAAATCCATCCGCATACGGAAGTCCACGCCATAGACACCGATAACGGGCAGATTAGCGCGGTCCACACCAGTCGCGGCCGCATTGCAACCAACACCGTTGTCAACGCCACCTCGGGCTGGTGTTCAACCGTTGCACACATGGTGGACGTTGATCTACCCATTGTCTCCCATCCGCTCCAGGCCTGCGTCACCGAGCCCTTAAAGCCCTTTCTGGACAAGGTTATCGTGTCCGCTACGCTGCACGTATATGTGAACCAGACCGACCGGGGAGAGGTCGTCATCGGTGCGGAGATCGACCCTTACGCCTCGTACAACAGCACCTCCACGCTGCCCACCCTGGAGATGATGGCCGCCCATGCCCTGGAACTGTTTCCGATACTGGAAGAAGCCCGGGTTTTACGCCAGTGGAGCGGCATCTGTGATATGACACCCGACTTCAGCCCCATCATCAGCACAGTGCCGGAGGTCAAGGGTTTCATCGTCAACGTCGGTTGGGGAACCTATGGTTTCAAAGCCGGACCTGCCGGAGGAAAAACGGTCGCCGAGTTGATTGTGACGCATAAGACACCCACATTAATCGAACCTTTTGCGCTGTCTCGGTTTTACGAGGATCGCTTAGTCGGAGAGAAGGCCGCGGCCGCAGTGTCGCATTAGGCAATACAGGTTCGACACCAAAAGGAGAGGCTCATGGCAACAGTGCAAGACGTGGAAAAAATTGTTCAGGACAACGGCATCGAGTTCTTTCTGTGCTCCTTTGTGGAGATGAGCGGGGCGCCCAAGGCCAAAGTGGTGCCGGCCGTTCATCTCAACGACATGGCCGAGGGCAGCGCCGGCTTTGCCGGCTTTGCCGCAGGCAATATGGGTCAGGGACCGCACGATACCGATATGCTGGCCCTGCCGGATTTTAACAGCCTCGCCATTTTACCCTGGCGTCCCAACGTGGCCTGGGTCGCCAGCGACATCACCGTCGACGCCCAGGCCTGGCCCTACTGTCCTCGTACGATTTTGCAGCGTCAATTGGCCGCGGCACGAGAGAAAGGCTATGCCCTCAAAACCGGGGTCGAGCCGGAGTTCATTCTGACCCGGCGCACCGAGCAGGGCGGTTTTGAGCCGTTCGATGCACTGGATACGCTGAGCAAGCCCTGTTACGACCTGCGCGCACTGAACCGCAACCTGGATTTCACCACCACCCTGCTGAGCTATATGCAGGGGCTTGGCTGGGACCCCTACGCCAACGATCATGAGGACGCCAACTGTCAGTTTGAGATCAACTGGACCTACTCCGACTGCCTGACCACCGCGGACCGGCACACCTTCTTTCGCTGGATGGTCCGCACCCTGGCCGAAGAGCGGGGCAGCATCGCCACCTTCATGCCCAAGCCGTTTTCGCACCTGACCGGCAACGGTTGCCATTTTCACACCAGCCTGTGGGACGCAGAGAGCGACGCTAATCTGTTTCTCGACGAGTCGGACGAAAACGGTCTATCCGAGCTGGCCTATCACTTCATCGGCGGCCTCAAGCACCACGCGCGGGCGATCGCAGCGGTGACGGCACCGATCGTGAATTCCTATAAACGGCTGATCCGCGGCGCTCCTCTCTCCGGGGCAACCTGGGCTCCGGTCTACGTGACCTATGGGGCTTCAAACCGCACCCAGATGATTCGGATTCCCGGGCCGGGCCGGATTGAAAATCGGACGGTGGACGGCGCGGCCAATCCCTATTTGGCCCCGACCGTCATGCTGGCTGCCGGCCTCGACGGCATTGAGCACAAGATGGCAGCCGGAAGTCGCAACGACCGGAATTTGTACGAAGTCCCGGAAGCAGAGTTGAAAGCCGAAGGCATTGGATTTCTACCAACCAACCTGAGCGAAGCCCTTGACGAGCTTGCGCAGGACGAGGTCATCAAAGAGGCGCTCGGGCGCGAGTACGCCGAGTATTATATCCAGGTGAAGCGCGACGAGTGGAAGAGCTACCACGATTCCGTTTCACAGTGGGAAGTGGAGAATTATCTCGGGTTGTACTGAGGCGAAGCCGGGGAGTGCTTCCGTTTGCGTATTCCCCCTCACTCCAGCCCTCTCCCTCCAGGGGAGAGGGAGTAGAAAAAATCCCCTCTTGGGAGGGAAAGAGGAAACGTGTCAACATCTACCTATCTGTTGAAGGACACGTTTCCTCTTTGTGCCGCGTCAGCGGCGGGGTGGGTTTTTTCTTTCTCTGAAGATATAAACACGTCTATGCATACGGTTTATGTCGAGCAGCATGAGGGCGGTTATTGGGTGGCGGGCACGCGCGTTTCATTGGATTCCATTGTCTACGCTTTCCTGGCAGGGCAGACCGCTGAGAGCATCGCCCAGGCTTTTCCCGTTCTGAGCCTTGAACAAGTGTATGGCGCGATCGCTTTCTACCTTGCTAATCGCTCTGAAATCGGTACCTACCTGGCGAAAGCCGAGAAAACATTCGAGGCGCTCAGGCAAGCAGCCCGAGACGCCGACCCCGCCTTCTACCAAAAGCTCGCTGCTGCCCGGCCCCAAGAGCCGGCGGCACGTCCATGAAAGTACGTTTTCAGGCCGACGCAGACCTGAACCAGATTATCCTTCGGGCATTTATACGCCACGAGCCAGAGGTTGACTTCCAGACTGCAACACAGGCAGTCCTGGCCGGGCTTACAGATCAAGACGTATTGGCTATGGCAATGAGAGAAGGACGTGTTCTTGTCTCACACGACCAAACAACCATGCCGCGTCATTTTGCTGATTTTATCGCCTCGAACACAAGCCCCGGTCTCATCGTGATTCCACAACGTCTCTCGCTTTTCTCTGCGGTGGAGGATTTGCTGCTTATCTGGTCTGCCTCTGAAGCAGATGAGTGGGTCAATCGGATTTGCTTTCTTCCGCTCTGACTGGGATCGACACCAACTCCAAAAAATCCCCTCCTCGGAGGGGTGCCGCGTAGCGGCGGGGTGGGTTTTTCTTTCTGAAGTGCGACGGATTGACTCGCGCCTCACCTCGCATCCCGCCACCCACCCCACAGCAGGGCGGCAAAACCGGCAAGGACGGTCACCCCGACAAAGCTCCAGGCAAAGCCCTGCACAATCAGCAGCGGCGCAAACGATACCAGAGCGACTTCCAGCGGTGCCACGAACAAATAGGCACGGGCGAACGGGTCCAGAATCTCCGACTCATCGCGCGGGTCGACCACACGCAACAGCGCCAGGGCGATGGCCATCACACCGGTCACCCAGCCCCAGGTAAATAGCGCCTTTTCAAACCAGAGTTCACGAAATATACGCGGGCCACCGACATAGAACATCGCCCAGCACAGCGCCAGACCAAAGATAAACAGCACCAGCAGTGGCAGGGCGTGGCGGGCCACGACCTCAAGACTGACCGCAGCAATGCCACACACGACCAGCACGTCGGTGAGCGCACCGCTCAACCGCAGCATGACCGTGCGGTCAACCGCGTCTGCGAACCGCAGGCGGATACACAGCCATTTGAGACCAAAGCCGCACACGAACGCCAGGCAGAAACTGGGCGGACGGTAAGCCCCCAGATACACGCTGCCCAAACCGGTGAGCAGGTAGCCGCCAAAGGCCGCCGTGACAATGAGCGCGACATGGAAGATCAACGGGTCGAGGGCCAGGGGCGAGAGGGTTTCGTAGCCGAGCGGGCTGCGCCGGTTGTCGGGGACGCGACCGGTGCGCAATTCGTCGGGCAGGTCGTCAAATCGGGCCAGGAACCGGGTCGTGCCGTTTCGGGCCGCCCACTGTACCCATAGCATACCGCCGACCACCGCACTCAGAATGCCGACGGTGGCCGAGGTCATGGCTAAGGCGCCGGCCTCGGACCAGCTTTGTTCACCCAGGCTGTTAAAGGCCGTGCCCAGCGCCGCGGCGGTGCCGTGTCCACCTACGAACCCGCTGGCAAGTATGGTTCCGAAGCCGCGCGGCAAATCCGGCCAGACGAAGGCCAGCACGGTCAGGCTGAACAAGACACCCAGCCCCCATTGCAGCAGGACGATGGCGGACGAATACGACCCGATCTCGACTGCGCGTCGCGAACCGCTTTCCCGGCTGACAGACCGGGAGGTGAACGGCAAAGCGGCAAACACCAGCGTGATCAGGACACTGGGATATTGCGGCAGCAAGCTCGAAAACGGCAGAATATCGAGCCCGTTCGGACCACATATCAAACCGCCACACCCGGCGATGACACTGGTGGGAAGAAACAGCCGTTGCACCCACACGGACGCAGTCCGAATGGCAAATCCAATTAAGATCAGAACCGAGACGCAGCCCAGGTCAATAAACACACTCCAGGCGTCAATGGGTGGTATGGACATTTTTTATACTGCTCCGTCATTCCGGCGAAAGCCGGAATTCAGGCTCCCGGCCCCCAGCTCCCGTTCGTCCTGAGCGTAGCGAAGCGAAGTCGAAGGACTGGATGCCGGATCACGTCCGGCACGACGAGAGCGGAAGTGCTTGGCTCTCGCTTCACCGCCACGTAGTATCACGGGCCGAAAGCCGTTCACACGGTGTAATCCGGATATGCAGCACCTCATCTTTATCCCAGGTTTTTACGGAACGCGACTTGTCCAAACAAGTGACCGGAAAATCGTCTGGCTCTCGGCCTGGCAAGCCCTGTTCGGTTCAAAGACGGCAGCACGCACCGGATTTGGAGTGGCCGGGGAAAGAGCACTGGTTCCCGGTACGGTGCTGGACTGCATCCCCGTCATTCCTGGCATCTATGCCAAGGATGTATACGCCGCATTTCTCGGCAAACTTCGAGCCCGACTCGGGACGCGCTCCCATCTCCACCTTTTCGCCTACGATTGGCGCGAGGATTATTTTGCGGCAGTGAAACAACTGGCCCGTCTGGTCTCTGAGCTGCAACATCAAGGCGCTGCGTCAATTACCATTATCGCCCATAGCATGGGTGGGCTCATCACCAGCTATTATTTGCGCTATGGGTCCCAGGCTCCCGAAGAGGCCGTCGAAACCTGGGAGGGAGCCAGCCATATAGACAAGGTCGTGCTCGCGACCGTGCCCTTCAAAGGCTCCATGACCGCCTTCCACAATATGAAACACGGCGCTCGCTTTGGTCTCAACACCACCCTGATAAAGGCCCAGGCGTTTGCGACTTTTCCATCGGTCTATGAGATGATGCCTACGTATACGCCGGTTCTTCTCGATGGCGGGCTCACCCCCCTCCCCTATACGCTATATGAGAGCGAGCTGTGGGAGCGTTATGGCTGGGGTTTCTTGAACACGGCTACCAGCGTGTCGGAACAAGTCAGGCAAAAAAGGTTAGCTCTAGTCACAGTGGCGTTACACATAGGCAAGCAACTGTACGAGCGGCTACACGCCCCTCTCCGGCACTCGCCACAACTGTCAACGCAGATGCTGTATGTCTTTGCCAAGTCGCATCCTACGCTTGCGCGGGCGGTTCTGCTTGACGCTGAGCCCGCTCCGGCCTTGCTCTTTCATAGAGATGAGTTTGCCAAGCATCTGCCACAACAGCCCTATCGAGCGCTCTTTGAAGACGGGGATGAGACAGTCAGCGTTCAGTCGGCCCAACTGCCTCCGGCCTTTACCCACGCGCTAGCAACAGTGACGGAACGCGACAGTCGAACCGAACATTCTCAGGTGTTGAACGACCGTGCCATCAGGAACAGTATTTTCGCGTTTTTAGGCGCCTAAAAGCGTTCCCCGTAGGCGACACTCCCCCCGACTATAGTGAGATCAACCTGGATATCTCGAATGGCATCACGTTTTCCTTTGAGAGGATTGCCGGAAAGCACCACACAGTCGGCAAGTTTCCCAACCTCTATGGAGCCTAGCTCATCTTCCATCCATAAGGCATACGCTCCGTTATTGGTAAAAATCCTGAGTGCCTCTTCACGTGAGATGCGCTGGGCTGGGCCGATCACTTCGCCGGTTAACCCAGCCTGCCGCGCAATTGACTGCCAGAGCGTGAACAGTGCCCCGCGCGGCCCCCAGTCCGTACTTTGGCTCACGGGCACACCCGCATCGAGCCACCATCGCAGAGGAATCGCGTCTTTGGCATAGCGCGGCCCGAGGCGATCCTTATAGACTTCTGCCCCTTTCCCCCAGATGAAATTTGTTGCCGTTGTAGGAATCACGCCAAGCTCCCGACATTGCGCAATCTGCTCCTGGGTGGGAAATTCTACATGTTCAATGACCCAACGTTTGTCGTGGATCGGCGCCACCGCATGGGCTTCGCGCATGGCACGGAGCGCTATCTCAATCGAACCTCGACCCGCGGCCTCGGCATGCACGCGGAGGTCGAACTCTGCCGCCAGGCGCAGAATCGCAACATATTTTTCCCACGGTACCAGGGGTTCCGGAGCGACCTTCTGACCGAAGGGGCCGGTATAGGGCGCATCGTTCACCGCAGCCCCGTGCCAATAGGGGCCGTCGAGCCCGATACTCACGCCAACGACCTTGAGGTGGTCGGTCCCAAAGCCACGTCCCGCGGCAAAGCTCACCGTCCGCAGATAGTCGGCAATCGTTTCAAGCGACTGATGCGGATCGATTTCATAGGTATAAAATATCCGCAGGGGAAGCTCGCCTTGCGCCTGCAACTGAGCGTAGGCTCGTAGCTCCTCTGGAGAATTTAAATGCGCCTCCAGTAACGTTGTTGTGCCACCAGCAAGGAACTCCGGCGCGAGTCTTTTAATGCCCTCACGTACGTGCGCATAGGTTGGCGGAGGAATCAGTTTGGTCAGTTCTACAAAGAAAGGATTCGGATTGTAAATCGGCTGCAGGGCGCCACGCAGCTCTCCTGTCGGCTCGCCCGAGTCAGGGTCTTTGACAATTTCTATATGCTCTGGTTGCGGCGTGTCCTTCGTAATACCGGCTAAATGGAGAGCCTGACTGTTCAGCACGGCCGAATTCGGCACCCGATTCGTCGGGGCAGTAATATAGACCGGATGATCTGGGGAGACCGGGTCGAGATCCCAGCGGTTAGGAAAACGATTTTCCTGGAGAATGTTCGGAACGTTGAAAAAGTACGGAGGATCTCCAACCGGCAGGGTCACGATCCATTGGCCAGGGGGAGTCTCCCTTGCCCGGCCGTCTATACGTTGCTGTATCTCGGGAATCGACCCAGCGCCAGCCAGGGAAACAGCCAGGGTCTCTAAGCCAAATAAGCCGATATGCCCGTGGGTATCAATAAAGCCAGGGACGACGGTTCTCCCCGCCACATCAAGGACTCTTGTGTCGGGACCGACCAGCTTCTTCACCTCGGCGTTCTTACCAACAGCCACAAACCTGCCCCCGGACATCGCAACTGCCCTGGCCCGGCTGAATGCCTTGTCGACAGTCAAAATAGTCCCGTTCAGCAGGACCGTGTCAGCAGGAGCTCGTCGTTGACGGATTGCCATACCCGGTTTCCTTTCACTCGTCCCCATTAAACAGTGCGTCGAAAGGCAGCTTCACCTCAGCACCTTACTCGAGCGCTCCAAACGCAATCGTTTTCCAGTTGTCAAACAGGCGGCGAGCGGATTGGGTCAGGAGCGTGAGATGTTGATTGGTCTCGGCTTCAAACCGAGAGAGCGCATCTGGGCCGAGTATTTTTTCCAGCGCGGCACGATAGGTGGGAATGCCGGCCCATTCGGCGACCGTCACGGCCGATATCTCCGTATGATATTGGGTGCTGAGCGCTTTTTCGCCAAACGACAGGCTCTGGATGGCACACCCGGCATTCGTCGCCAGGACAGATGCGCCAGCGGGAGGCTGCTGCACTTCGGCGGCGTGCCACTGGAGGCATTTCATCGTGCCGGGCAGACCCAGCAGAAACGGACTCGTTTCACCGGCCGCGGTTTTCTCGACTTCATAGATGCCGACCTCCGGGGCAGCGGCCGGCCCTACGCTACCGCCGAGCGCGTCCGCCAGCAGTTGGTGGCCGAGGCAGACCCCCAGAAAGGGCATCTGCCGGTCGACGACGGCCTCGCGGATGGCCGCTTTCTCCGCCTTCAGCCAGGGGTATTGCTCCTCTTCCCAGACATCCATGGGCCCCCCCATCACCCACAGCCCGTCGTAGTCACTCAGGTCGGGAATGGGCTCGCCCCGGTCGAGTTCGACCGCCTGCCATTCAATGCCGTCTTCCCGCATGAAATCCCGGAATACGCCGGGATGTTCGACGTTGAGATGCTGAAAGACGAGTAGCCGTGGTGTCTTCCGAGTCATGGCTATCACTCCAGAGCCAGCGTTGTTTGAAGCTGTAGCACAGCCTCCCTCGGCAATGAAGGAGACCTCTGTTACCGCTTAAGAAAAGGGACTAGGATCGGTCTGCGAGCCACCGCAATCACTTAATCGAGAAGAGCGAGAGGAGACAGACATGACCTTTGCCGTCATCGGGAAATGCCCGGAAACCGGAGCCATCGGTGCCGGAATGACAACCTTTTCAGTGAATGTCGGTCGTGTGAGCCCGGTCGTCAGCGGCCTGCTGCCGACCTTCCGGGAGAGTGGCGCCATAGTCCTGCCCCATTCGTATGCCAATCGGCAGTTGGCGTACGACACGTTTCGGCTGCTTGAGCAAGGCTATAGCCTGGAACAGCTCAAGGCGGAACTCCCGAAAACGGACCCGTATTTCAGCTACCGCCAGTATAGTGTGCTCACCGTCGCCGGCGACCTCTGGGTGCATACCGGCGGCAAGGCGTTTGAGTACGCCGGCCATATTGTGGAAGGACAGTGGGCCGTGTCCGGGAATGCCCTGACCAGCAGCAAGACCGTCGAGGGTATGGCAGCTTCGATGCGAGAGAGTGCGGGTCGGCCCTTGGGCGAGCGGATTGTCCGCGCCCTTGAAGCGGGCCGGGATGCGGGTGGACAGGGTGATGCCAGAACGGGCAAGCACTGGGGCGAGCTGTCGTGCGCCGTTTTTGTGGCCGACGGGAAAAATCCGTATCCCAAGGTTGACCTGCGGGTGGACTACCATCCGCATGCGGTGACCCAACTGCGGCGTCTATACGAGTACGCCCAGCCGCTGGACCACTACTATGAGGGCATGCAGAAGCACCCGGATACCTTTTGGGATTTTATCAAAGAGCGCGGCGTTCTGGACATGCCGCACTTTCATACGGACGAGGTTGATATCGAGCGGGACTAGAGGCTAGCGCCCTCCCCGCTCCTCTAGGACGCTATGCAAAAAACTCGCGTTTTCGTCTTCCAGCGCGGCGCAGGCTAACAGCACGGCATGGGCCTGGGCGTCGTCCTCTGCGGCGGCGAAAGCCTCCCAGGTTTTTTTTCCGGCCCGCTCGCCCCGGCGCTGGATTTCCCACTGCTCTTCGAGCGAGCGGTCGGCGTAGACCGACAGGACTTGGGCCTCCAGGTCGGGCAACTCGGCCAGGACTTGCTGCTGGATGGCGGTTGCATCCGGGTCGAGGGCCTCAATCCGGGCCGCAATATCTTCCTCCCGCGCGGCACACCCGAGGAAGCCGGCACGCTCCGAATCCCCGACATGTTCGGCCCAGCTTTGATACCGCCTGGCGGCCTGGCGTTCGGCCCAGGCAATGAGGAGTTTCTGCTGCTGGCGCGGAAAGCGGGCCACAACTGGGGCGAGCACGCCGGCAATGCTGGGCAGGTCGTCTGAGTGCGTGTTGCCCATGAGTACGATGCCCCTTTCTCCTTACGGCGTGCGTGTCTGTTGAAGGGTCGCAATCCGCTCCATGAGAGCAGACGGGAGGGGCCCTGCTTGTGCGGCGGCTATTGCGTCATCGAGTTCGGCCCGGTTCTTGGCTCCGGTTACGACCGTACTCACACCAGGTACACTTAACGCATAGCGCATGGCGTCGACTGCCAGAGAAGAGCCGGTCTCGGCAGTCAGGAAGCCCAAATGCCGCTGCCCAAAATCGAAGTCTGCGGCCACGGGATGATCCGCGGGTAGCGAGCGATCAACGGCCGCGGTCAGAGAACCGGCCGCAAAGGGCCGGATGCCAAATACGCCGAGCTGCGCAGACCGCGCCAAGCCTACCATTTCCAGATGATCCCGGTATGGCCCATCCTCTGCGACCCCCATCTCTCCTTCTGAATTGAGGATATTGGTCACGAGCTGAACCGTCGCCAGCCGGCCATCGCTAAAAAGTTCCCTCACAACATCGTGGCGAGCAATGCCAGTAAACCCAATCTCTCGGACAAGTCCTTCTTCCTTGAGTTGCTGCATGGTCTCAAGAACACCACCGGTTCCAACCACCTCTTGCAGGGTCAGTCGCAGTGGAGAGACGGGCTCCCGGGGTTCAATCTGGTTGTGCAGCTGGAATATATCGATCTGTTCGCGCCCCAAACGGGTGAGGCTGCCCTCCAGAGAGCGTCGGGTGGCTCCGGACAGATCGCTCCGCTCCTGGGGACGGATCATTACTTTGGTTGCGAGCAGCGGCTTGGTGGCCAGGTCGGGCCAGGCTGTCCCAACGACCTCCTCGGCCTTGCCCTTTCCGTACACGGGAGCAACATCAATGATATTGATTCCGCAGGCCACAGCGTACTTGACCGTCTCAATGCACTCGTCTTCGGTCGTTGCCCCCCATACCATCCCGATCCCGCCCCCACCCAAAGTAATGGCCGAGACGGAAAAGCCGGTTTTGCCAAGAACGCGCTGCTGCATAGATCCTCTCAATCGTCAGGCTTGATTTACACCGCCCGTTTTCCCGCGTGTGATGAAGTGATGGTCAACTCGTAGGCGTCCGGCCCGACGAGCGTAAACCAGCGATGGACCGTGCCCGATTCGATTTCCGACGGCTGTAGGCCCATATCCGTATACGTCTGTCTGGTCGCCTCGACATCATCGACCATCAGATCAAAGGGAGCTTTTGTCCGTGGAGGGATGGATTCGTCGGTGGGACGCAACACGACGTGCGTACCACCCCGCAATTCCAGCACGGCAATCGTGTCCGATTGATGAATAAAGCGCATCCCCAATGAGACAAAATACTCGGTTGCCCGTGTGAGATCGGTCACTCGCAGCGTGGCATGACCGATGGCAACCGGCGGCCGGGTCTCAGCTTGCGTAGCCATAAGGACCTCCCATTCGTCTGCAGATTATGGGCTATTCTGCCGAATCTTATACGCGCTCAATCTGACACGGCACAAAGCGATGATGGGGGCAGCCGGTAAAGGGGTCGCGGGCGGCCGTATCCGTGTAGGCGTTCATATTGACGCCGTTCAGGTCCGCATTTGCGCCATTGCCCTCCGTCGGATAGATCATGCCGAAGCCGTTCGGCATCCAGACATGGCCCTCCATCAGTTTTTTGTCCACAACGGCCGGCAGTTCGACCTGTCCCCGCCGGGTGCGGAGCCGAACCGTGTCGCCGTCAATCACCCCCATGCGTTGGGCATCTCCGGGAGAGAGGTTCAGGGCGCAGTGGGGGCCGCGGCCCTTACGCCAGCCCGGGTCGCGCTGAATGGTGTTGGCGGTCCAGCGGGTCCGCAGGCCGGAGGCCAGCACAAAGGGATAGTCCGGATCTTCAGCCGGTCTGGTTGTGACGGCGCGGTCCAGCTCGCCCACGATTTCTTCGGGCATGAGACGGATTTTTCCGTCCTCAAAGCCAATGCGTTCATCGAGGTTGGCTTCCATATCAAGCTCGGCCACCTCGGTCCCCTCGGGGTGAGCCAGGAGACGTCTGAACAGCTCGATACCGACTTCAAAGGCATCTTTGTCCTGCCATTCCGGCCCGAGGACACGCACGACCGCGTCCTTGCGGACAACGCCATTCATCACGGCCTGGAACCAGACGCTGGAGAGAACCGGCGAATCAAGCTGCGGCCCCAGAGTACGGTAGGCCCAGTATAAGGGGGCCGAAAACTTCGCCGCCTTTGCCGCGGTCTGGAGCGCCTTCAGGTAGGCCCCAGCTCCCGCAGGTTCGTGCGCGTCTTTCGCCAGCTCGTAGAGTTCCTGGGGCGGTTCGGGAACCAGACCCATGGCCTCGGCCAGCCGATTATAGATTTCGCCTTCGGGCAGAGCTTCACCCGGCGCGGGCAGGATGGGTGGGCGCAACTGGGCCTGGACGCGCGGATAACCGCGCGGGAAGCTGGCCATTTCCCATTTTTCGTAACCGGTCGGGGTCGGCAGAATATAGTCGGCCACCAGAGCCGTCTCGGTCATGGTCGGTTCGATCACGACCAGCAGGTCCAGATGTTCACGCGCCTCCAGCCAGCGCTGGGTATCGGGAAAAGATAAGAGCGGGTTGGAGCCTTCCACAATCAGGGCCCGCAGCCGTTCGGGGTGGTCGTGCAGGATTTCTTCGGGCACCAGCACCGGCGAGAATATACCCAGCCGGGTCAGGGCCGAGACCGCACTAATGCCGGAAGCCAGGGCGCGTTCGGGCTCATCGTGACGCCGCTTATCCGGCGTTGGGGGGTTCAAATTCGAGGTGAAGACATTACCTCCCCGGCGACCCATGTTACCGGTCAGGGCAATCAGCAGATGAATCAGATAGGAGTTCAGGGTTGAGAACAGCGTCATCTCCACCCCGAGGTCCCACAACAACGCGGCGCTTTTCGCGGTGGCGTATTCGGTGGCCGTAGCCACAACATCGGCCACCTCAAGGTCGCAGCGCTGAGCCATGTCGGCGATGTCAATATCCGCCAGTTGGGCCTTGAGTTTTTCGTAGCCGAGCGTTTTGTTGGTAATAAATTCGGCGTCCCCGAGGTCTTGTTCGACAATGACCTTAAGCATGGCCAGGAGCAGATAGACGTCCGTGCCGGGCCGGACTCTGAGGTGACGGTTGGCCTGGCGGCTGGTTTCGGTAATGCGCGGGTCTACCACCACCATGGTCCGGTTTTCATCGCGGGCCAGACTTTTCAGCGCGTCGGTGGGATTATGGCCGCGATTGCTGATGTGCGGGTTGGTGCCCATGACCAGCAGAAAGTCGGCATGATCGTGGTCGGGATGCAGCGTGGTCCCGGACGAGCTGTCCAACATCCATTTTTCGACCAGCCAGTGCTGGCTCTTCTCTTGGGCCAGGGAGTTGAAAAAGCGGCGGGATTTCATCAGGGAGAGAAACGTGACGCCATACGGCGCGTCCAGATGGTTGGCCTGACCACCGATGCCCACCAAACCGCAGGCACGCGGGGAATGTCGATCAATAATAGTCGTGAGCTTCTCGGCTATTTCGGCAATCGCCCGCTCCCAACTGATCTGTTCAAACCCACCGTCCGGCTTGCGTTTGAGTGGATGGCTGAGCCGTTGGGCATGGTTGACATAATGGTCAACGCTGAAGCCTTTATTACAGATATAGCCGTGCGAGAGCGGGTTGGAGGCATCGGCCCGGATGTTCTCGATATGTCCCTCGTCGATATCGACCGTCAGGCCGCAGTTGTGACTGCACAGCACACAGACGGTCGTCTGGTCCTTGGCATTGGTTTCAATCGGCACCTTGGAAATGGATGGGTCAACCTGCACTGCGCTCATGGTTTCAGTCTCCTCGTCTCTGCTATTCCCTCTCCTTCACACCCACGGGGAACGAAGGCGCAATCATACACGAAGAGATATCCTAAGGCGAGTCAGCGCGAGACGCCGTGGTATCTACGTCCCGCCTCTCCCCTATGTCAACAGACTAAGGCCGATCATTGCTTCAGTCCGACTCAATTTCTCCGGTACCGCTGTCTACGGCAACACCCGGCACCAATCTGTTGACTATACTACGGCACTGCCGTACACAAAGAAAATGTCGAAAGCAGGAGAACGGATGATTCGTAGTGCCCGGCAGGCGGTGGCCTTTGCCCGGGGGGAGAAGGAGCACGGCTGTATCGTGCATATTCCGAAAGAAATCAATGTTCGCCGCATCCGGCGGAAGGCGGCGATGAGCCAGTCAGAATTTGCCTCATATTTTGGGGTGAGCGTCCGCACGGTGCAGGATTGGGAACAGGGTAGACGGGTACCGTCAGGGGCGTCGCGGGCGTTTCTGCTGGTGATTGACCGCGAGCCGGAGGCCGTCCGCCGCGCGCTTACGGCAAACTCATAAACACGAAGCGATAGAAGCGGATCTTACATGACCACGACGCTACGCGCCACTTCGCCCTTCTCAAGCGCGGTCATAGCCTCGTTCACTTCCTCCAGAGCATAGGTCCGGGTAATCATTTCGTCCAGTTTGAGTCGGCCGTTCCGGTAGTGCTCGACCAGTCGGGGCATATCTATGTGAGGACGGGCCGAGCCATAGCCCGAGCCTTTGATGATCTTCTCGGTCAGGAAGGTTCCCATCGGAATGGAGACCGTGTCCCGCCGCGACCCTGCGCCGACCACAATCGTCGTGCCGGCCTGACGGGTGCAGGCGTAGGCCTGCTCCACGGTCTGGGACAAGCCGATGACCTCAAAGGCGTAATCCGCACCCCGGCCCCCGGTAAGCTTGCGTACCGATCGCACCAACTCATCCCGACTCGGGTTGATGGTATGGGTAGCGCCGAACTGGAGGGCGTAGTCCAGTTTATTGTCCAGTAAATCCACCCCGATAATCGTGCTGGCACCGGCGAGCACACAGCCCTGGATGACGTTGAGCCCGACGCCGCCACAGCCGATCACCACCGCGCTGCTGCCCGGCTCGACCTGGGCCGTGTTCATGGCCGCGCCCACCCCCGTCATGACGCCACAGCCGACCAAGCATACCACGTCGAGCGGCACCTCGTCCGGCACCTTGATACAGGCCTGTTCTGCCACCACGGCCTGCTCGGCAAAGCTGGAGATGCCAGCCATATGGTGGATGTCCTTGCCGTTCTTCTTGAGGCGGCACGTCCCGTCAACCATTGCCGCCTTCACCATGGTCTGAAACATATTGACGCATAGATTCTGCTTGCCGATGGCGCAGTAGTAACAGTGGCCGCAATACGGGGCGAGGGACAGGACGACATGGTCACCCGGCTTGACCAGGGAGACGTTCGGCCCGACCTCTTCGACAATACCCGCACCCTCGTGGCCGGGAACCATGGGCAGCGGGCTACGCAAGACGCCATGAATAATCGAGTAGTCGCTATGACACACCCCATTGGCAACAATCCTGACCCTGACCTCTCCGCTCTTGGGATTGTCCAGATCAACGTCTTCGACTTTGAGGGGGGTATCAACCTCGTATAAGACGGCCGCTTTCATGCCTTCCTCCTGACTGTTCCGTGAAGGCTCGTATCTTTTCAAATGCGGGAGGCAGGGTCTAGGTCTCCTCTCGGATGCACCATAATTCTCGACTTGTGACCGAGCGGTGTGCTAGTCTCCGTCTGTATTGACCTGCCAGCCAAAGGAGGGGGCGCATGCATACGGTCTACAAGATCAGTGCGGACGACCGGGACGTGGTCGAGGAATTCAACGCCAAGCCGATTGGCCACCACAGTCCCGCCTTACAGCGCGTGCTGAACGTCATTCGCGGCCAACCGGTTCGGGATAAATACGTGCTCATCTGCACCAAACCCCATAAGGAATGGACGCTCGGTCAGCTCACCGGCGAACGGGGCAAGCCGGTCCGAATGTTCAAGGGCCAAGTCTTCAGCTCGGTTGTGGATGCGGAGCGGGAGATATTTCGACGCCGCTGGGAGCTGCATACCGGAGCAAATCACGATGCTGTGTAGCCACCCGTCATTCCTGCGAAAGCAGGAATCCAGCCCCAATCCCCGGCCTCGTCATGTCGGATCAAGTCCGGCATGACGAGAGTGCTACAACTTATTGTGAAACGCTCTAGCGTGAAGGACTGAGCGAGGAAAATGCACGAGCAGAGGAAAGACGTATGAAAATTACTGGTTACGCCGATAAAATCAGTGCGCGTCCCGGCGAAACGCTTCAGTTCATGGTCAACTGCGAACGACCACGCTACCGGGCCGACATTGTTCGTCTGGTCTGCGGTGACCTGAATCCCGAGGGTCCGGGGATCAGGGAACACGTCGTGCCGACACCGGCCAATAAGTCGTATAAGGGCCGAGCTCAGACGATCGAATCCGGCTCGTATGTGCTGATCTCGAACAGCCCGCCGCTGCAAGACCTCAAAAGTTTTACCGTCCAGGCCATGCTGTGGCCGACTACGCCGGACAAGGGCAGCCAGGCCATCGTGTCGAAGTGGCAGGACCGGCGGCGTTCGGGCTTTGCCCTGGTGATTCAGGCCGGGCGGCTGGCCCTGCAACTGGGCGACGGACGCGGCAATGTCGAGGTCGTGAGCACCAATAAACAACTCCTCGCCCGGCAGTGGTATTTTGTGGCGGCAAGCTATGACGCGGAAACCCGGCGGGTCACATTGTATCAAGAACCCCAGACCGACTATCCCACGGTTGCGGACGCGGGCCGTGTGCGGAAGAAAATCCAGCTCGAGCGCGTGGGTTCCAATCAGTCTGCCCTGATGTTCGGCGCGCTACGGGCGGGTTCGGGTCGCGGCCGGCTCGACCAGAAATTCAACGGCAAAATAGACAGCCCGCGCCTGGCCAATCGCGTCCTGGAGCGGGCCGAGATGGAACAACTCAAGCGCAGTGTCCCCGCCCAACTCCAGCAGAGTGTGGTCGGTGCCTGGGATTTTTCCCAGGGTATCAGCTCGACCAGGGTGACCGACACGTCGCCCAATCGGCTGCACGGTGAGACGGTCAATATGCCGGCGCGGGGCATGAAGGGCCATAACTGGAACGGCGAGAGCATGGACTGGAAACAGACGCCGGAACAGTATGGAGCGATCCACTTCCACGATGATGACGTGTATGACGCCGGCTGGGAGGTCGATTTTTCGCTGACCGTTCCGGCGGACCTCAAGAGCGGCCTGTACGCCGCCCGGCTGCGTTCGGGAACCGAGGAGGATTATATTCCCTTTGTCGTCAAACCGGCCAAGGGCAAGGAGAAAAAGCTGGCCTTTCTGCTCCCCACCGCCAGCTATATGGCCTATGCCAACGAGCATATGGCTACCAACGCCGGCATGATGGAGCTGCTCAGCGGTCGCCTGGCTCCGTTCGATAAGAACAGCCTGTTTCTCAACGAACACCGCGAGTACGGCGGCTCGTGCTATGACTCCCACTCGGACGGCTCGGGTGTGTGTTATTCGTCCCGTCTGCGGCCCATTCTGAATATGCGGCCCAAGCATATCTCCGCGCTGGGCGGGGACGGATCGTCCCTGTGGCAGTTTAATGCTGACACGCATATTACCGACTGGCTTGAGACCAAGGGCTATGACTTTGATGTGATTACCGATGAGGATTTGCACTATGAAGGGCTCGCCCTGCTGAAGCCCTACCAAGTGATTCTGTCCGGCACCCATCCGGAATATCACTCCCTCCAGATGTGGGACGCGATGAAGGCATATCAGCATCAGGGCGGACGACTCATGTATATGGGGGCCAACGGCTGGTATTGGCGGGTGGCCTTTCATCCCGACTGTCCGGGGCTCATGGAAGTGCGGCGGAACGAGGGCGGCATTCGGACCTGGGCCGCCGATCCGGGCGAGTACTACCACAGCTTCACCGGTGAATACGGCGGCCTGTGGCGCAATCAGGGCCGAGCCCCCCAGGTGATGCTGGGTACGGGGTTCAGCGCCCAGGGCTTTGATATTTCGGCGCCCTATCACCGCCTGCCGGGCAGTTTTGACGCGCGGGCGGCCTTTATTTTTGAGGGCATCGGCAAGGACGAGGTTATCGGTGATTTCGGTCTGATCGGCGGCGGGGCCGCGGGCCTGGAAATCGACCGGGCGGACGAGCGCCTGGGCACGCCCCCGCACACTCTCGTGCTGGCAACCTCCCAGGGCGGTCACACGGATATCTATCTGGTGGTGTGCGAGGAATTACTGGTTACCACACCGGGTCTGGGCGGAACCGAGAACGAGTTGGTCCGGGCGGATATGGTGTTCTATGAAACCCAGGGCGGCGGGGCCGTATGGTCGTCGAGCTCGATTGCCTGGGCCGGCAGTCTGTCACACAATCATTACGACAATAATGTTTCGCGCATTACGCACAACGTACTGGAGCGATTTCTCGATCCGGAGCCGTTCGTGCGCTGACCAGGGAGGGGCAGTATGCAGACCGCACAAGACAAACACGCGTTACAGGAAGAGTACGCGATTGCCGGGGAAATCGTTCCGATTATTGACTTGGGTCCCTTCCTGGCCGGAGAGCCGGGATCGGCTCGCACAACGGCTGCCGAGATGCGCGACGCCCTGGAACGCATCGGCTTCTTTTTTATTATCAATCACGGCATCCCCAAATCCCTCCGAGATAAACTGGTGGAGGCCACCGCCCGTTTTTACGCTCTGCCACTTGAACAGAAGATGGCCCTCAAAGTGAATGAAGAAGGCAACGGGTATGTCCCGACCCGCGGTGAACTGCCCAAAACGTCGCCATATTACACCGGGACCAGAAAGCCTGATGTGAGCGAGTGCTATCTTCTCCAGCGTGACTGGGGTCCAGGTCATCGGCCCACGCAGAATCAATGGCCCGAGAATGGGAGTGGCTTTCGTACTACCGTGATGGAGTTCTTTGAGGCTGCGGAAGATTTGAGTCTCCGCATGTTGCCGCTGTATGCCCTGGTTCTGGATCTGGAGCCGGATTTCTTTGACGATAAATTCCCCAAATGTCAGGGTTTGAACTTTCTGCGCGTGGCGCGGATGCCGCCCGACAGGCTGGATGAGGACGAATTCAACGTGGGGCCGCACACGGACAGCTCATTTATGACTTTGCTGGCTACCTCAGACCAGCCCGGCTTGGAAATCCGAACCCAGTCCGGCCGTTGGCTGAAAATGCCGCTCATTCCGAATGCTTTTGTCATCAATTCCGGGGATATGCTGACCCGCTGGTCGAACGGCCGTGTGCTGTCCACCCCACATCGGGTGATGAACGCCTCGGATACCTATCGCTATTCCATTCCGTTCTTCTTGCACCCGACCCCGGAGACTGTCATCGAATGTCTACCCACGTGTTGTGGGCCCGACAATCCGGCCAAAGAACCACCCATTACCAGCGCAGCTTATTTGCAGTGGTTTCTGGAAGAGAATTTTGCCCTGGGAGACCAGGTTTATAACGAGGCCGGGGAGCAGGTGACAGTTTCGGAAACGGCCTAAAACCCCAGCTCCATTTCAGCCAGCAGTTCCAGCACCTCGTCGCGTTTCAGGGTATGCAGCGGGGCGGAGCGCAGGTCGCGAAAGGCCCGCTCTACCGGACTGCCCTTCAGATAGCCCAGCCCGCCGGCGATGCGGGTGGCAAGATTGCCGACCTCCAGCATGTTTTCGGCCATATAGGTGCGGAGCATCTCTACGGTGGGAATCTGACGCTCGGCATACGGACGTTGCTCTGATATTTCTCGGGCTGTGGTGTAGAGCAGCGTGCGACAGGCTTCCAAGCGGTTATACATCTCGCCTATGGCAAACCGATTCCAGGCCAGATCACCAACCCGCTGGCCGGTCTTTTGCACCTTGCGCGTCCGGGCGTAGTCCAGGACGTGGGTGTACATGGTCTGGCCGATGCCCAGATAGCAGGCGGAAAACGACAGACAATACCAGTGCGCGACCTGAGAAAACTCTTCAAACAAGCGGCCTTCTTCACCAATGCGCTGCTCAGGCGAGGCAAAGACGTCCTGTATGGTAATGGTATGGCTGCCGGTGGCTCGCATGCCCATGGCATCCCAGGTTTCCTCAACCTCCAGCCCCGGCGTGTCGCGTGGGAGGAGAAAGACACAGCCCCCGGAATCCGGACCGGTATAGTCGGCCAGCGAGACGCTGATACCAAAATAGTCCACCGCCGGGACGAGCGTGGCAAAGACTTTCTTGCCGTTGAGGATATAGCCGCCCGCGACCTTACGCGCGGTCGAGGCCGGCGACATGATTGAGCGCGCCCCGCCGCCCTCGGTATAAAAGCCGTTCAGGAGCATTTTTTTGCGACCGACGTTGCCCAGATACAGTTCCTTTTGTCCTTGCGTCATGAACGGCGTGTAAAAGCCAACACTGTTGCAGTGCATATTGATGGCAAAGGCCGTGGCCGCGCAGCCTTGGACGAACTGCTCCTGGGCCAGCACAAAAGTGAGCGGGCTGGCCTCCCAGCCGCCAAACTCGCGCGGCGTGGTCATGGTCGTATAGCCGGTCTCTTTGAGCCGGGCGAGGTTCTCAAACGGAAAGCTGCCCTCGCGGTCGTGCTGTTCGGCCCGCACGACAAACTCGGCTGCAAGCTCCTTAGCAATAGCAATAATACGCTCCTGGTCAGCCGTGAGGTCGAGAAACATGGCACCCTCCTTCGTCATTGTATCCACGCGGGATGTGGTTCGCCGTTCGCTGCACTTGTTCACGCAAAAAAGCCGTTCGACCAACGAGCTTAAACACGCCCGTCCTCAAACGTTCCGGCCATAATGTCGAATGATTATAGATACGCGCCAGACGCTGAGTGTGCTCGGTCAACGGCCGTTCGCGTTGTTCCCATAAGGAGAGACCTGCCTCAACATCAGCCGATTCCGCTAAGGCCACAGCAAGTGCGAGGGCGTTCATCATTGCGGTCCCCCCACCCTGCCCGAGGTCCGGAGGCATGGCGTGGGCGGCGTCGCCGATAATGGCGACTCGTCCCGCAGACCAACGCGAGAGCCGGATGATAAGAAAGCGCGCCCACAGCACCCGCTCCCAATCGGTATCCCGCCCAACGCGCTCTATGACCGCGCTCAAATGGGGAAAGGCATTCTGCCAGGACGGGACGTCGAGCGGTATCTGTTTGCCTGATACATCGGCATCTTGACAACTCAAGGCGAGGTACAGCTCATCGCGACTACACGGGTTCGCGATGATCCGTCGCGTGCCTGACCAGTATTCGTAATTGACCGCTGCGTCTCCCGGCTCCAGCGCCTTTTCGGCAGCGCTCCGAGGAATAACCATACGGCACGCTCCGCCGGCCTGGAGGACAATCCGACTGACGCGAACACCGATGGCATCGCGCACGTGCGAGTTGACCCCCTCAGCCCCAATGACCAGATCGGCTTTGCAGACTTGGCCATTTTCCAACACTAATTGTCCATCCGGCTTGGCAGACACAACCGGAGAGTCAACCAGGACTTCAACTCCACGCTGCTCAGCTGCCGCGGCTAATGTCGCAATAAGGTGCTGGCGGGAGATGCGATAGAGGGCACTCGCAGGAGTCAAGGCTAAGGTGGTCTCGTTTCGGACGTTCCGCGTTTCCAGGCGGCTGATTCGCATGGCTCCCTCTACGGCAGCCTCAAAAACGCCGAGCGCCTTGAGAACCTTCACGCCATTGCCGTGGATGGTCAACGCAAATCCTTCGGCTCGCAAAAAAGGAGTCCGTTCATGCACCCGCACGCTCCAACCACGATCAGCCAGGGCAATAGCGGCCACAAGACCGGCAAAGCCGGCTCCAGCAATTTCAGCGTGTCCGGTTGCCATACATCTACTTCTACGTTGGAAAAAGCGGGCCGAGAGCGTACAGTGTCCGGTTCACAAGGACAGCCACTTTTTCAAAAGGGGGGAAACTATGCAACCAATTGTCACAGACACCATACGCATTGAGCGGCTGATTGAGTCAGAAGGCCCTCTGTATCCCCTGCATGTTCTCCTTCCCGATTTGGACCAGTCGGTCATTGACGAACATCGAGACTGGCTGGCTCCCCGATTTTTTCATCCGGAAACGAACCTGTTGGTGATGAGTCTGCATACCTTTATTATCCGGACTCCGCAGCACGTCATTCTGGTCGATACCTGTGTTGGCAACAATAAACACCGGCCCGATTTTGGCGACTGGCATCATCAACACACGCCCTATGTCGAAAACCTCAACGCGTTGGGCATCGCGCTCGAAGACGTTGATTTCGTCTTTTGCACCCACCTGCACGTCGATCACATCGGCTGGAATACACGCCTGGAGGATGGTCGCTGGGTGCCAACGTTTCCCAATGCGACCTATCTTTTTGCCAGGCGGGAATGGGAGCATTGGCACGCCTATGCGACAGACACTTCTCACCCGGACGATCCCTACCCTCCGCCGGTTCGGCAGGTGCTGCGCGACTCCTACCAGGATAGCGTTTTACCGGTAGTCGAAGCGGGGCAATCTCAATTGATTACCGACGGCCGCCATATTGAGAAGGGCATTTGGGTTGAGGCTGCGCCCGGTCATACGCCGGGTAATGCCATACTCAGGATAGAGCGGGACGGTTTACACGTCGTATTGTCTGGCGACGTGATACACTACCCCCTCCAAGTCGTATATCCGGAGGTCTCCAGCGCCTTCTGCTTTGACCCGGAGCAGTCCCGTCAGACGCGCCAAAAATTTATTGAGCGCTACGCCGACTCGAATACGCTGATCCTTCCGGCCCATTTTGCGACACCAACGGCCGGGCGGATCGTCAGTAATAACGGGGGGTTTCGTTTTGTCTTTCGTTCTTAATCTTAACGTCTTGTGAACAGCAACCTTACGAGAGTGAAGGAACAAACATTTGTCTCTCGGTATGATGTCTCTAAACGAAGGCGATGCCCTTTGCGCGAATATACTCAGCGAAAGGTACCGAAGCGGCCAAGTCGTCGAATGCCGGTTCGTGAGTACTCAGGATTTCTATGGCAGCACGGGCATCTTCACCAAGCTCTCCATAAATTCCTTTGATATTTGATAAAAGCCCACTCAGTCGTTCCGGGGCATTTTCGAAACCATCTACATAATCATCTATTTCAGCGATAGAAGCCGATATGTCATCAAGGTCGCTCCGACTGCGGGCGATTGCCCGGAGTAGATTCTCAAACCCATTTTCGGAAAGCACCGCGAGTGCCCCAAGTTCCGGGTCAAATATCTGATCCAAGTCGTCCTGGTCGAGACCGATATCTTCAGCATCAATGCCCAGGGCTGAGAGGCTATCGACTGTTTCGTCCATGATATGATCTATCATCGTGTTTCCTCCCGGCCTCCAACAAACGTATCCATTGCTCGCTCAAGGCGTTTACCAAGACGTCCAAAGGATTTTGTCTTATCTTCAAGAAACTGTTCGAGAACCCCCGTGTCCTCTCCATCTTTCTCCTGCTCTTCAACCACCCTCATCAGACGTTCGCGGAGTTCTATTGAGTTATCAAGGCTCTCCTCCGCCTCCTCCTCAAAGTCTTCTATTGTCTCATAGAGAGAGACAGCACAGCGTTGGTTGCCGAGCTTCGCCCCATGGATCAAATATGAGACAGCATTTTTCATCGGCTCTTTTGTCGCATAGGCCTGCGCTAAATAATAATAGAGGTCTGCACAATCCGGTCTGAGCAATACCGCTGTTTTGAGGTATTTAGCCGCCAACAAAGGCTCTTCGAGTAATAAGTATGCCCTTCCCGCAGCGGCCAGGGCCCAAAAGTCCATCGGATCTTGTTCAAGGGAACGCCTACTCAGGCACAGGCTAGTTCTCGCAAGTGCTACCTCTTTCGCTATACCCCCCTTTGCTCCACGGATCATGCTGCCTACTCCATCAACGACGAGCGCCCTGGGGTTGAAGACGGCACTGATTCCTTTTCGGATATTTTCTGTCGTCCGACTTCGGATAAGCGCCTCCGCTAAATTCACATAACCCATAGGATCATGGGGGCTTTCATGAACCTCAGCCTCCAGCCGAGGAATATCGTAGAGACTTTCTACAATTGAACGCCCGACGCTCATCGTTTTGGTCAAGTCAGCAAGCGCAGTCGTTTTCTCAAGTTCCGAATAGTCAGATTTCTCAGCCATCTCCGCATATTCCTGCTCAAGCGTTTCTCTACGCGCCTGCCGTTCTGCGGATACCTGAGAGTTTTCCTCCTCTAACTCGTTGATCTCAATCAAGATTCCTTCAATCTCACGGATCATCGGTGCGAGTTCTACCGGGAGATTATCGACGAGAGGAGAAATATCTGGGCGTTCATCCATGAGATACTCGACGAGATTGTCGAGTTGATTCGAGAGTTCTCTATTAACCCGCTCATCTTCCTCATACACATTGAGATCGACTTTACTCGTACCATTTGCAAGTTCAAGAAGAATCGCCATGTTGTTATTGCGCAGTTGGCTTTCTGTCTCAGCATCGGGAGATTGCTTTGCCAATTGCACTACCATTCGAGCAAAAGCCATTCTCAGCTTCTGCTCGACATCCGACAGAGACCAGTCCTGTTTGATCTCACTGAAGGCGTCTTGAACGTGGGTAGAAAGCGACTCTGCCCGATTGATCAGTTTATCGAACAAGCCCATAAAAAAACCTCTGTTTATTTGACGTGATTTTTGTTTCTCAACGCCTGAGACACGCTGGCAAAACATATCCTTTGCTTCCGTGCTACGCAGGCACGTCAAGCAAAAACTGGAGATGCGCTCATATAGCCCAACTCGACCTGCTCGGTATGCGGAGCGCGGCGCTGGCCACCCGGTCGATATACGCGTCCAGCATGATGACCTGCTCGCCCAGCGTCAATCGAAACGTGGCACACCCCATCCAGTCCAAGGTCGCAGTCATACCCTCCCCTTTCTGCTCACCTGCCCCGCCCGTATAGAGGCCGGTTGACCTCAGGCCGCCGAGGCTGACGCTTTCAATTTGTTTTCAAACGCCTTGCGGAATTTTCGCATCTTGGGATGAATGACCATCATGCAGTACGGCTGGTAGGGGTTCTGCTGATAAAAGTTCTGGTGGTAGCCTTCCGCCGGATAGAAAGTGGCCAGCGGAGCGATCTCGGTGACAATCGGGTTGATCCACAGGTCGGAGGCATCAGCCTCCTTTTTGGACTGCTCGGCTATGCGCTGTTGCTCTTCATCATGGTAGAAGATGGCCGAGCGGTACTGCGTACCGACATCATTGCCCTGCCGATTGAGCGTCGTTGGATCGTGGGTCTGCCAAAAGATTTCCAGTATTTCCGTAAACGAGATAATGGCGGGATCAAAGGTAATCTGGGCAACCTCGGCGTGTCCGGTTGTCCCCGAGCAGACCGCTTCGTAGCTTGGATGTTCGACCGCGCCGCCCGTATACCCGGACACCACGCTCTCGACGCCTTCGACCTCCAAATACACCGCCTCAATACACCAGAAACAGCCCGCTCCCAGAGTTGCGGTTTCTCGCCGATCAGCCATCATGCCCTCCTATTACTCACGCGTTCCCGGCTATTCATCAAGGTTAGGCCGGAATGTACCACTTTCAGATACAATCGCTCAAGACAGTTTTGCGGATTATGCATGCGCCTGCGTCGAAGAGTAAACGTGTCCGGCATCTCTATATTGATTGGAGGACACGTTTACTCTTTAGAGTGGATCGACTTCCATGGCCTCCCAGTACTCGTCGCCGTAGCTATAAAAAATTTCCTCGCCGGGTCGAATGCTGCGCAGGCTGACGATTCGGGCCGTCTTCCAACGTGTCGAAATGATCAATTCGGCGTTGGGCTTGTCACTATGATTGATATAGCGCGTGTAGTTCGAGCGTGGCCCGACGCCGTTAATCCAGTGGTTTTTGCACACCCACATCAGATACCGCGAGGAACGGTGGGGTTCCCGGTTCGCGTGCCAGTCACGAATGATATCCCCGGTGTAATAGCCTATGGTCTCGCCCTTCTTGATGCGGACTTTGGCAAACACACCCTTTCCACGGCCAGGAGACTTTCTGATCTCAAAGCTGTCAGCCGTATGCACGACTTTCTTCTTTGGCATGCCTCCGCCCCCTCGCCGTACCGGCTTATTCAGGCATACACCGGCGTGCCATGCTTCCCGGCCTCGCGCAACTGCCAATACAGACGATTGAGGCGCTGGGTCAGCGGACCGGGTACCGCGCCCTGCAAGGGGCGTCCGGCCACTTCCCGGATCGCTAAGGCACCGCCTGCCGTGCTACAGGTAAACACTTCGTCCGCCGAGTAGAGATCAAAGGCCGTGACATCCCCCTCGACCGCCGGGATACCCGCCTCCTGGGCCAGATCGAGAAAGGTCTGGCGGGTAATGCCGCGCAGCACCTGTCGTCCGGGGGTGTAGAGCGTCCCCTGTCGGACCATAAAGACATTCGAGGCCGGCCCCTCGCTCACATAGCCGTCAGCCGACAGCCAGACCACATCGTCATAGCCCGCCTCCAGGGCCTCGATTTTGGCCAGTTGAAAATGCAGGCGATCCAGACATTTATAGCGTGGGTCGAGCGTGTCCGGCGTAAAGCTGCGTAAATGACTGATGAATAGGCGAATGCCGCTATTCCGCTTTTCCTCATCAACTAAGAAGATATACGGCGCCGCCCAGATAATGATGGTCGGATCGTAATCGCGTGGGTCGGCGACCACCTGTTTGGCCACGCCCCTGGTCACAATAAAGCGGATGGTGGCGTCGTGCAGTTCGTTGCGGCGCACGGTTTCGATGATCGCCTGGCGCCACTCGTCTCGCGTCAGGGTGGTCGTCAGCCGGGCGGCCTGGAGAGACTGAAAAAACCGGTCGAGATGTTCGTCCAGCTTGAAGATCGTGCCCTGCCAAGCCGAGACCACGTCAAACACGCCGTCACCCAGCAGGAAGCCCTGATCGAGCACCGAGATGTTAGCCTGACTCAGGGGTTTATACTCGCCGTTGATATACACCAAGGGTTCGTGTGTCATGCCTGTCCTTTTCAGCCGCGTTTCCTGGACGAGAGCGCTGTTCCGACCGCTTCGCCGACTGCCCACAGGCCAACGGCAAGCGCCGCCCCGACCGGACCGGCGGTGAGCGCCCCTATCCCGGCCGAGGTACCGGCCCCAACCGCTTGACCGGTGCGTTTCGCCGCGTTCTGCTCCCGCCCGAGCGCACTCGCCGTCGATTCGGCAATCAGTTGGGCGGCATCCGCGGCAATCAGCCAAGGCGTCGTTGCCACCCTGCCCGCGGCTTTGGTGGAGAGTTTGGACGAAGTCTTGAGCGCCAGTCTGGCCGCGCCCGTGGCGACCAGGCCAACGGCCACCTTGGTTACCACTTCGGAGGCGGTCTGCATGAGGCGATCCACCTGCTGACTCTGGCGATGGCCGCTGCGGCACCAAGTGACGAAATGCTCGCAGTTATTCCACAGAATGTGATAGTCCTGCTCACCGATGCAGCTCAGCGCCCGGAGCGCGACCTCATGCGCCTCATACGAGGCCGGGGAGGTGACGGTCTCCATCGGACGGCCTTTGGCAAATGTTTCATAGGAACTGACCTGAACCGTGGCATTGATTCCATCTGACACACCGCGCCCGTATTGCACGACATAGCCGTCTCCGAGATCAATCGCGTGGTGGGTGTACCAGCCGCGCCGCACGCTGAGATGGTCGCCTCTTGCCATTATTATTTCAGCGCTGCTCTTCGTAGCGCTCAGGAAGCCCGCCGCAACGCCTCTTCAACTGCCGGGGGAATATCTATGAAAACAAAATTCTCTAGCGGGTAGAGATAGTCTTCGCCTTCGTTATCTATAACCCGAACGTATTGAGATTGAGCCGCGCTTTCATCAGGAAGCACTTCATAAACTCGACGGGGGGTCAACAAGTCCGCGTCGTCGGAATGGATGCAGATTGCAAACTTTTGCCTGGGAATAATCGGGGTAGCCATACTGGTCAATCCAAGAATCTTTTTATCCTCATTTTCTTTCTACCAATTCCATGTGCCTCAAACCAGTGGATTTCTGCCCGGCGTAGAGTCCCGTCAGAGAGCCGAACCCGAGCGACCCCTTTCAGCTTTCGCCAACGCCCCGGTCCGTACTGCTTTCTGAGAAACGCGAGTATTCGAATGCGGTTCCCAGAGGCAATGGTCTCCACGTTGGCAATTTCTCCGACAATCTGGAAATGAATTCCACTCTGCTATTGAGTCCCAGATGTAGCACCATCCCTCGCTCTTTTATAAATCGTGACCGCGCAGGGCCGCCCTACTACCTCGCCTTTGTCGTTGAACTCGCCATACTCCGATTGGAACACATCCATGCCCCATTCTCGGGGCTGGGTGTCAAACCAGAGCTTGGTATGCCCGCAGTAATACAGGACGTCCTTTTGGTGAAAACTCCAGGCGTGGGGCCGCTTCGTCACTCCTAGAGCGGTGGGATGGCGCGCGGAGGTTTCGGCCTTGCCCTCCTGAAGCATCCGCCCTCCGCTCGGACAGTAGTGCAGGAAAAACTGAAACTTCTCGTCGTCTTCTTCACAGGTAAAGTCGTATCCGTGGGAACGCAGAAACATGGCATAGGTTGCAGCCAGCAGGGCCGGGTCTTTGTCCCCATAAGCCTCCAGCACCGGCCGCCAGAGTTTTTCGCCCACATAACGCCAGGCTTCTTCCACCGCATCTTCCCCCAGCTTTTCCTGGATGTAGTCGAGAAAAACGGCGGACATATCACCATACAAGTCATGAATCGGCCGGCCTTCTTCCCAGATGTCGTCAACGGCTTGCAGGGCGTCTTGGGTACGGCCGGCCTGAATGGCGGCTTTGGCTCGATCTCGGGCGGTCTGCATGAAGTCGTGGCGGATATGTTTCATCGACTGCTCTTCCACTGTCAGCGGCGGCCTCACACGAAAATATCGAGTGGCAAGAATGCCGAGACCACAAAGTTCGGAACATCGACCAGTTCGCTGACTTTCAGGTCTACCGCCACACTACAAATGGCGTAGGCCTGCTGGCGGGTATAGCCCCGCTCGCTCACCAGGTGATCGATCATATTGAGCAAGGCGTTGCGAGCAGCCAGGGTGGCGTCCTCGGAGTGGGCCACACCGTCGCGCGTATACGACTGGCCGGTAGTTGCAAAGAAGCGTTTGGGAGCGGCCATCTCGGGCGTCGTATAATAATCCTCGCGATAAAACTGAATCTCACGAATATTGTGCTGCGCTGCCAGACCCTTGAGGATTTTGAAAGAACAGTAACAGGTGGCGCCCATCTCGACCGCGGTGCCGCAGGCTTCCCCGTCTCCCTGAGCAAAATGGGCATCGCCAACCGAGAGTAAGCCACCCGGCGTAAAAACGGGGAAACGGATGGTCGTCCCTTTGGTCAGTTGCTTGATATCCAGATTTCCGCCGGTCTCATGCGGGGCAATGGTCCGCATAGCAGTCGAGGCAATGCCAGCATCTGCGGGAACCGCGTCTTGAGCCTGCGGCAACAGGACGACACCCCCACGTTCGGCCAGTTCGGCCTCGCGCTGGTTAATCTGTTGCAGCAGTTCATGCGAGGGAGCCAGGCCGATGACCCCCATAAAAGGCGCGCCGGGAATGCGCACCCCAGGCAGGTCGTCGGAGGTCGCAAAACCGTTCTCAATCGTCCAGCGCACGATATACGGCTCGGTAAAGTCGTTTCGCAGAAAGCCGAAGCCCGGCACCTGGACGGTAAAGCCAAAGGGTTGGGGCTCGACTTCAACCAGGGTGACTTCCAGCACATCGCCGGGTTGCGCGCCTTTGACATAAACCGGCCCGGTCAGCGGATGCACGACACCGAGATTGGCGTTTTGCAGATCAGCCGCCGTGGTTGCCGGGCTGATAAAGCCGTCAAACGCATCCCGTGTTTCCAGGCCGACCACTTGGCCGGGCTCGACTTCCGCGACCGGCTCGATATCGGGATGCCAGCGGTTATGGCCAAGAGACGGCTCTTCCTGGAGGGTTTTGGCACGGTCGATTGCAATATAGGCGGCGGTTTCGATACTCATGGCTTTTCGCCTCCCCTCTCTCAGGGTAGCTGTTTCCTGGCCCAGCCTTCCGCATACGGGCTCAGCAGTTTGAGATTGAGGGCCACGCGGGTGAACTTCCATGCCCCGTCGGCCTGTTTGGCCAGTTCGCTCTCATAGGTGCCGCCGATCCAAAAGGCGTCGTCTTCTCCGCTCTCCTGGTTGGGCATATTCGCCGTCTCCCATAAATACCAAAACGCTCTGGCTGTCTGGCCGCCGGGGTCCACGTCTACTGCAGGCGAGACCATATAGTGTAGCGTCCAGCCGATAAACGCGCCCGACTCGGCCAGAAACTGACGAATGGCTTCTTTGCCGGCGTAGACCCCGAAGCGTTCCCCACCGTCCCAGACCCCGGTGTCCGCAAACAGGGGAACCATGATGTCGGGGTCATTACCCCGGTCTGCGCCTTGGGCGTAGCGCACCACCAGGAGTTTGATCGCCTCAATGTCTTCCAGGCGTTGGACGCGGGCGGCGAGTTGCTGGACATCGATCTCAGCCATGGCTCCTCTCCCTCAGGGTAAGCGGTCGGCGTGGACCGCAATAAAACGGGACTCGTCAAAGCTGTTGGGCACCCGCGGCTCGCCCTGATAGCATTCAACAAACGGGGCGATCTCGGCAAACGACAGGCTGAGATAAAAGAGCCGCTTGGCGTCTGCGGGGAGTGAGTCCAGTTCGTATTGGTTCAAGTATTCCAGCATGGCGTCGAGCCGAGGCAGCAGGACCTGGTATAGAGTGGTGAGCTCTCCGGCGGTGCTGTCGGAACGTTGCCGTTCCCGCTCACGCTGGGTCGCCAGCGACCAGTCCGCCACAAACACTTCGAGGTCGGCAAACGGTTTGGGTAAGGTGGTGGCCATGGCTCGCCTCTAGGCGTTTCCGTTGGCGGTGTAAAAGCCAACGTAGTCTTCGAGCACTTTATAGCTGTGGCGGATCAGGATCTCCTGCTCTTGCAGATGGAAGTGGGTTTTCACCCCGGAGGAGAGCGCCTCCTGGGTTGCTTCCATGGTCCCCGTGTCTTCGAGCCAGGCGTTCCGCAGCACAGTGTTGTTAAACTCCTGGGCAAACCGTTCGCCCGGCGTTACGGCTGGCGGCCAGTAGGCGCGGCCTTCCCACAGCGTCCGGTCCACGTCGAGCGGCCAGAACTGATGTGTGAACCACATGCCCGGCAGAACGTGCAGAATCAGGTTGGGAAAGATCACGTCCAGATCAAATCCGAATTCCGCACTCCGGGTGGGGTTCACCTCGAGCGGGAGCTGGTCTTGGGCCGCGGACCGTTTGGTCACCGTCTCGCCGAATCGATAGGCCACCGCTGCGGCCGGGCTCGGCTTGTGCTTGGGGTTGCCGTACACAATGCAGGAGCGGTGCGGGCCGTAGAAGCGCACCTCGGGCAGATGACACATGGGGTTGTTCTTGCCCGTAAACGTGTCCGGGTAGGACTGACCGTGGATCACATTCACATGATAACCCTCGGAGAAGGCGTCCAGGGCGACTTTCCAGTTACATCGAATCTCCGTCTGATAGGCGTAGCGCGCAGTCAGATCGGCATACGGAAAGCTGCTCATGCGCTGGCCCAACTCGCCCAGATAGTCCGCCAGCGACTGCGCCGGCGGCGGGTCCATATGGACGAACAGAAACCCCTGCCAGAGTTCGGTCGCCACCGGCACCAGGCCGTTGGCAGCTTTGTCGAGATTGTGAAAAAACGCTTCATCCGGCACGCCGACCAGCTGGCCTTCAGTATCATACACCCAGCCGTGGAATTTGCACGAAAAGTTCCGACAGCTTCCCCGCTCTTCCCAGGCCAGCTTATTGCCGCGGTGCGAGCAGATATTATGAAAGCCACGGATGGTGCCGTCTTGTCCGCGGACAAAAATCACCGAAGTCCGGCAGGCTTTGAGATTGCGCACCATATAATCACCGGGATGGGGGATTTCTTCCTCACGACCCACGTACAGCCAGACCTTGCGGAACACCCGTTCGCGCTCCAGCTCAAAATAGGCGGGCGAGATACAGGGCTCGGTTGGCACGGGCTCGGTTCCCAACTCGGGATACTCTTCCGACCAACGCTTGTTGACATCAAAGACAGCGGTTGTCATATCCCTCCCCTATCTGGCGTGTGATGCGGAAAGGAACCCACCCCGGCCTTCGGCCACCCCTCCGAGGAGGGGAGTTTTTTTTATCCCCTCCCTGGAGGGGTGCCGCATCAGCGGCGGGGTGGGTTCTCCCCAGGTTACGCATTTTGCACCTCAGCCTGCATCATGGGCATGACTCTTTTGGCGAATAAATCCTGCGTTCTCAGCGCCCGGTCTTTGTCAATGCCGCCATAGTGGCTGATCACGATCATTTCGTCGAACCGAAACTCTTTCCACAGCGCGAGCAATTGTTTACCCACGGTATCCGGCGACCCGACGAACACGATGCCGGCGTCAATGAGTTCCTGATACGAGAGATTGCGCAGGTTCGGGAAATCATCCGCGGCGTAAAACGCATAGCCGGCGTCGGTCAGACGCTGTTTTTCTGCCGGGGTGTTTCTGGGTAGCGAGTCCATAGGCGATACGTTGAAATCAATAAAATTACGGACTGGCTGCTCGGCTTCGCGCAGAGCCGTTTGGGCGTCCTCGGCAATATAGATAGCCTTGACCCAGCCAAGGTAAGAGGGTTTTCCCGCCTTCCGGCAGGCCTGGCGGTACAGCGCGGCCGGTTCCCGAAACACCGAGGTTGGAGCCGGCCCCCCAATGCATACGCCCCACTCTCTTTGGGCCGCCATGCTGAACCACTTGGCGCTGGTGCCGACCTGGAAAATTTGGGGGTGCGGTTTCTGGTAGGGTTTGGGCACCACCGACAGGTCTTTGACCTGGTAATACTTGCCGTCGTACGAGAACCGCTCTTCGGTCCAGGCTTTGATCAGAATATCGAGCGCCTCAACATAACGCTCCTGGTTCTCTTCCAGCACGATATTGGCCGGTTCATTCAGCCAGGCGTGTCCCCGCCCTACTCCGCACTCGATCCGACCCTTGGTCAGAATATCCGCCTCCGCGATTTCGCCGGCCAGAATCATGGGATTATGCAGCGGCAGCGTATGGCACAGCGTGCGGAAGCGAATCTGGGTGGTCCGCTCGGCCAGGGTGCAATACAGGGCTAACGGATTGGGATTAATGGCAAACTGTTCAAAGAACGGGTGTTCAAGCGTGGTGAAAACGGAAAAGCCGTTCTGGTCGGCATGAATACCGAGGGCGATCACATCTTCGATCAACTGGGCATGATCTTTGCCGGGCGGGCATTGAAATTCAACATAGGTCCCGAAGCGCAAGGGTCGTGGCATGCAGCTATCCTTCTTGTGACAACTGTTCTGTATTTTCACACATGGACCGGTTCTGACAAGGCCGGGACGCTCACGCGGAAGCGCCGAGATCGACACAGCAGGTGGTCTTGGGTAGGCTACGCGATAGTAGAATCCCAAGGGAGGAACACGCAGCATGATCGATCTGTATACCTGGCCAACGCCGAATGGACATAAGGTCCACATTTTCCTGGAAGAGACGGGTCTGGAGTACACCGTCATTCCGGTGAACATCTTGACCGGGGATCAGTTCGATCCCGAGTTTCTGAAAATCAGCCCGAACAATAAAATGCCGGCCATGGTGGACCGCGACGGGCCGGACGGTAAGCCGTATGCCGTGTTTGAATCCGGCGCCATGCTTCTCTATCTGGCGGAAAAAACAGGCCAATTCATGCCCGCAGGCATGGCCGAGCGTTATACGGTGATCCAATGGCTGATGTTTCAGATGGGCGGAATCGGCCCCATGCTGGGGCAGGCGCATCACTTCCGATTATACGCACCGGAAAAGATCGAGTATGCCTTCAATCGGTATACCAATGAAGCCAGCCGCTTATACCGCGTGGTGGACACCCGGCTGGCCGAATTCGAGTATTTGGCCGGAGACTATTCGATTGCCGATATGGCGACCTATCCCTGGCTGCGCTACCACGAAAATCAGGGTCAGAAGCTGGAGGACTATCCGCACCTCAAACGCTGGTACGACGCCATCAGCGCACGGCCGGCGGTCCGGCGAGGGCTCGCCGTACTCGAAGAAGAGAGCCGCTCCCCCCGGCAGATGGACCAGCAGGCCAAGAATCTGCTGTTCGGTGCCGGTCAGTACGAGAAACGCTAGCTATCGAAACTCGAAGGGTTTGGGATATTTCATCTTTGTAAGGAGTTGGCGTATGAAGCTTCTCGCAATCGTACTTATTGGCCTTGCCGTCACTCTCGGCTTTACCCCTTCACCCCTTGCGCCTTTTGCCCTAGCCGGCGGTGTATACGGCCTTTACCTGCTGGTGAAATAATGGGTCTGTAATATCGCCAACGCGAGATCGGTTCTCCCGCACACGCGGGGATAGACCGAAGGCAAGTGCGCGACCCGCAAGGCATTGAGTTGGTTTGTTCAGGAGGTCATGTCCGATTTTGTGGGTTGAGGCGCGCGATCACCCGTTCAGCCTAAACGGTTCGGGCCGCCCCTGCCAATACGGCCGGGCTTCGGCCTGGTGCCGCACGCCGTGCAAGCGGACGCGATCGGTCGCATTGAGCAGCAGCGGCATGACATCCGCCCCGCGAATGTGGCCGAGCCCGCCCGATATCACCGCCCGTTCGTGAAACGTGGTCACCGGGTCGGACAAGATGTTGGGACCGCCAGTAAACAGTATGGGTACGGCTTCGCCCGAATGGATGAGCGGCCCACTGCTCGGCGTGGCATGGTCGCCGGTTACCACAACCAGCAGGTCAGCTTGATTGGTGACTCGCTCGACAACCGGACCGAGCGCAGCGTCGAGCGCCTCAAGGGCCTGCATTTTGCCCAGCGGGTCTTTGTGATGGGCCGCCACGTCCGGGGCCTTGGAATGGACATGCACGAATTCATATCCCTGGGCAAAGAGGGACTCCGCGGTTCGTAGTTTCTGTCTGAAGTCCGCGGTCGTGTCTGTCTCCCGTGGGGTGGAGACCGGCGTCATACCACACACGCGGGCAATTCCAACATACAACGGATAATTCTCAATGCTGGCTGCGCACAGACCGTTTTGCTCCTGAAACGGCGCGATATCGGGCCGCACCGCGGCCCACTTGGTAAGGACAAAATTGATGCTGGCGCAACCGCGCGCCTGGCGTTCCCGGTTCAGCGGATGCTGGCTGAGTTGGTAATGTACCCAGCTAAGATAGGCGTTGAGCGCGTCGGCAGTACGTGCGGCCTGCCGCGGGTGTGAAGATTCCCCCAGGGGTTGAGCGCGCGCAACATAGGCATCGTTATAGAATGGATCGACATCGGTAATGTCTCGGCTCGGATGGCCGCGCAACGTCAGTATGGCTTCACAGCGCCCGCAGGAGGTCAAGGCAAATTGCAGCCCGTGGGTTTCGTACGCGGCGATGGCTACACACAGCCGGGCGCACTCCTCCTCATCCTGGGCTTGCCGTTTTTCCCACAAGAGGGCATCTCGACGCACTTTGCCGTCAATCACCGTTGTCTCGGCAAAACTTGCCAGCAGCACAACAGACTCGGGCTGTACCTCAAAGCCCCGCCCGATGGACTCAAACGCGGCTCGGCCAGGGAATTGCTCCAACCCATAGCCAAACAGAATGAAGTGCGCCGTCTCGCTCTCCAGGGGAACACCAGGTGCGAGCGGCGTGAGCAAACCGGTCGTGCCGAAGGCGGCCAGTTGATCCAGGTGTGGGGTATGGGCCGCCTCAAGCGGGGTTTTTCCATTCAGGATACGCTGGGGCCGGTCTGCCAGCCCGTCAAGAATAATGAAAAGGATGGGCAAGGAGGGCATGTGCAGCGCTTACGCGGGGGCGTATCGAGCCAGTCGCCTGGGGGCCCCAATCTGCTTCAGGACGGCATTCACGCCGCGCGGCACGAGTTGTTCCCAGCCTTGTCCTTGGGCTAAGCAGCGGCGGACCGTACTGCCGCTTTCTTGCTTGGTCGCACCGGGGTCAAGGACATCGACCGGCCAACCGGCCGCTTGGAAGCGCGAGACTTTCTTCCTGCCCCACTCCGAGAATACACGGATAAACTGTACGGTTTCCCTGGGACAATAATACGACCAGCGCTCGGGCGCATGAATCGGAAAGGGCACGATGGAGACCCGACTCAGTTCAACCGCTGCCTCGACCAGTGCGGCCCGAATCATCCATTGTCGCTCAAAAAAAGTAAAGGGATTGGCCTCCGGTGTATGCCGCTGCATATCTGTAACTTCTCTCTGCGTTTCGGCCGGGTCAGGATTGGTGATGCCGATAATCAGATGCTCACTGCGCCTGAGTGCCTCCAGGGTGTAGTGCAGATGGCCGGTATGAAAGGGCTGAAAGCGACCATGAACCATGCCGTAGCGAGCCCGCATATCCGCTGCCTATCCCATACGGAACGCAGGGGCAAGGAAAGAAGTGCCCTCACGAGGCCACACTTCCGAGAGGGGACTATAAAAAAAGATATCGCCTGTAGCTCAGGTGCCGTCAAAGACTAAACGCCCGGCGGCGTTCTGGGCCTCAATCCGGGCGGCCATGTCAGACGGCAGATTGATCGGACGCTCGTTCGGGAATTTATCGGCCTCAACGGCCGGACGCATAAAGTACTCGTCCGGATGAGAGACGGCCGCCTGGGTCTTGATGGAGGTATCGAGATACCACTGGCGACGCATGAAGTCCGGACTAAAAAAGACCGTTGCTTCTTCCGGTTTCCAATCCATGAGCTTGTGACTGTCATTAACCAGATAGGACATAATGTCCGTCCGCAGGTCCCAGTGGGAGATAAACAGGGTACCGTAGCCCAGTTCTTTGCGTCCGGGATTGAAAAGCTCGGCCAGCCTGACCTCAATATGGTCAAGCTCCCCGTCCTGTCCGTATTGCTCGCCGCGTAGCGGGAAGAATGAGGATTTCTCCAGCCAATAGAGAAGACGGGGCATATAATAGTCGGGCAACCAGTCTGGGCGCGCCACCGACTCAACCACATAGCATTCAACCCCGCCGTCCAGCGTATAGTGCGGAAAGACCTCACCCATCAGCTTGATGTTCGCGGTCTGCACGGTCTGGGACTGTCCGGTTTCGCCGTTGCGCAAGATTATCGTCGGACGGGTGTTAGGAAAGCGAACGGTCTGGTACAGTACGTCGGTGCCGATCAGCCGCCACGAAAACTCCCAGGCGGCCCGTCCCCAGGCATCGTCCGGGGTGAGGGCCATGTTGGGGAAATTGCTCTGACGCCGAGGCGGGGCCTGGTGGCGCACCCGTCGAATGGAAGACGAATAGGCGAAGCGTTCCTCCTTGGTGATATGTTCTTTGTCCGTCCGATACCGGATCGCCAGCCACTGGCCTCCTTCGGCCGCCGGGGGAGCAATCGCCTGGCTCAACGAGCGATAGATCTCTTCACCCGGTGCGGCAGACAGGACTTTGCCCACCCCGCTTGTTTCGGAATCATAGCTGACAAAGGTGATGGAGGTGCCGGGGTTGAGAAGCACCCCTTGCGGCGCAATAGACGCCCAGGAGTTGGCCACGACAGATGACCAGCGCGTGCGCGGCGTGAATTCCATGGCGCGGTAGCCCATTTCCTCCGCCGTATAAGGAGGGACGAAGGGATGGGCTTCGGCTGGAAGGTACGGGACCTGGGCATGACGCGGCGTATCGACCTCAAGCTGGACCTGGGCCAACTCTCCTTCCGACATCTCTTCGACCGTTTTCCAGGTTTTTTGGGTCTGTTGGGTCCGTTGAGTCGATTGGGTCGACGGCTCAGCCCCCAGGACAAAATGGGGAAGTGCGAGGACACTACAGATGAGCAGAACACAGCAGGCTATACGGCTACGGGACATGAATACTACCTTACCCCAACGTCAATGTTGCAGCACTATAAGGTCTGAACATTCGTTCAGCAATATAAGCAACATGAATTCTTTGTAAAAATTGTAGTAGTTTTGATTATGTATGATGAAGGAGCCGGACCGCGCGGACTCGGACAGTCCTTATCCTGGAGCCAGCAGGTCGAGCGCTTTGCGGGTTGCGGCCAGGCGGTCTTCGTTGACCGGACTGACGGCCAGGACCGGCATGGCCGCTCCGGCTTCATGGAAGGCCGCAAGCTGTTTTCGGCACTGGCTGGGAGGGCCAAACACGCAGACCTGATCCACCATGGCTTCGGACACACAGGCGGCCGCAGCACGGCGGTTGCCGCTTTTCCAGGCTTCTTGCATGGCTGTAACTTCATCCCGAAAGCCGCAACGTCGCCACTGCTTGCGATAGAAAGGCAAATTCCCGAAAAACGCCAGATTATAGCGCGCCGCAGAGCGGGCCTGCTCAATATCGTCTGAAATAAACGTCGGGATACTCACAATACACCCTACCTGGTCCGGATCCCGCCCCACGCGCTGCGCCGCGGCCTGCGCCGCCTCAACGAGCTGCGTCAGATAGGGCAAGGCCGGCAGAAACGGCATAATCCCATCAGCCAGCTCGCCACCGATTTCGGCGCTTTCAGCCGTCACCGCACCGACATAGACCGGTACGCTATAGTTGCTCTGCTGCGGACGATGAAAGGCGCTCAGCGACTCCCCGCGAAACAGGGTATTCAGCGCCGTCACATACCCACGCATATACTGCCGCGGCTGCTCCATGGTGATGCCCAGGGATTCGAGCAACGGGCGGTGGCTCATGCCCAGTCCGAGTATCATCCGCCCCTGTGAGAGCTCCGAAATAGTGGTGGCAGTCATGCCGGCCAGAAACGGATGGCGGAAATAGATATTGGCGATATTCGTTCCCACCTTGATGCGGGACGTTCCCAATGCAATCGCTTCGGCACACGCCAAGGCATCCCCCCGACCTTCGTTGACAAAGACAGCGTCAAAGCCCCGGTCTTCGGCAATTCGGCCGATTTCAACAAACTCCTGTGGGGGTGCGGCGGTTGCCGTCGAGAGGACAATACCCAATGGATGCATGCGTTCTTCCTTTGTCTGGCCGTACAGGGCCGGTAACGCGAGGGGGTGCTCCAGTCTTAATCGAGCGGCACGGGAGCATCGCCCCGCTCTCGGACCTCAACCGACGTTCCGCCAGCCTGTCCTGTAATCGTATCAAAAAAAATAACTGTGCCCTCCATGACCGCTTGTGCAGAGATGACCTGATACCGTCCGGCCTGCGGACGGTAGGCCAGATAGGCCAAAAGGGCAATAATAAAAAAGAGTTGAAAGCTGAGGAGCCGAAGAAATTTATCAACCCGTTTCATGACGACGGTTGTCTCATCTGTAGAACGAGAATCCTTAGGCGGCATGCGCTCTCCTTTCTCCATTCACCTGTTCCGGGCAGCTCTTTATATAGGGTGCCTTATATTAGGGTGTCCGTGACCGTTTCTCAATTTCTACCATCGGAGACCTTTTTTCTGAAAGTCTTTGGCAGCGTGAAGGGCCTGTTGTACGGCCTCTTGGGGTGTCTGCACGACGGACACGCCTTGAATATGGGACCAGGCCCGTATGGCAGTCACCGTTTTTCCAAGCGTCAGTGCCAGTGCGACTTCGGACAGCGTCCCAGTCGCGCCAGGCAAGGCAATCACCGCGTCCCCCGAGGCGACTACCAGCATATTGCGGGCATGCCCCAGCCCACTGGGGATGGCGATCGAAATGTCAGGCGCGGCACCGGTCGCCTCATACGTTGGCAGAATACCGATACTTGTGCCCTTGTTTTGCGCCGCGCCCCGGGCGGCCGCGGCCATCACACCGCCGAGTCCGCCGCACACGACGACGGCGTCGTGCTGGGCAATCAGCCGGCCAACCTCCTCTGCCCATTCGGCGACTTCCGCCGAGGGCTGGCTGTCACCAATAACGGCGATTTGAATCTTGCGTGGCATGCGTAAACCGGCGGTCGTTCAGATGTTCGTGTGCGCGCACGCCTTATGGCAACAGCAGTGATGCCAACTCCGGGATGGCCCGAATCGTATATTGAGGGCGTGGACAGTCCGCAGGCAGTTCAGCCCCGGAGGCGTTGACCCAGGCGATATCCATCCCCGCCCGTTGAGCACCGGTCACATCGTCATGGGGAGAGTCGCCAACAAACAGGGCGGATTGGGGCGCAACCTGCAATTGGGCGAGCGTATCATGAAATATCTTTTGGTGGGGTTTGCGCCAGCCATGTTCCGCCGAGATAACCGTACAGCGAAAGCAGTCGGCGACCTGTCCTTCTTGAATCACCCGTTTCGCAGTTGGAGCATGATCAAAATTTGAGATCAGAGCAGTCGGGTAGTGTTCGCTCACGCGAACGACCAACTGAGTATGGGCGGGAGGAACTTCGGTCGCGTGGGCGAGCAGGTCCATATGGGCCAGAGACAAAGAGGTCCCCAAACGAGCGGTTTCAGGGGTATCGTCCAGGCCGGCGTGGACCAGGGTGCGACGGAATCGTTCCGCGGAGCTGATTTCACGCATTTCTGCTGAACGGATTGCGCCGAGTTCTTGGTTCACTTCGCCCAGAGCCTGATGAAACCGTTCAAAAGGCACTGACGGAACCACGTCCGTCACCACGTCGCGCAGCCGACCCATGGTCGAGCGTGTCGTCTGCCCCTTCCACTCAAAAACCGGCAATTTCCCCGGATTAAACAGCGCAATGGTCCCAAAGAGGTCAAACAGCACAGCGTCGTAATGTTTCACGCTAGTCCTTTACCGATGCACTGAGCGTATTGCATTCCGCGGCCGAGCCCCAACAGGATAAAGAGAGTTTTTTGCGCAGCCATTCTTTACGTTTTTGTCCTCAGAGTGCCGAAGTTTTTAACCGGAGTTTCCTACTTGTGCAAGCAGAGACCATGTATTATGGTTTTGGATAGTCTTAGAGAGTACCGGGAACACTACGGGAGGAGACCTATGGCAGACAGCAAGGTCGGTGCAGGGGAAGAAATCACTGAACAGAGTGTGGTGGGGTTTGAAGAAGACCTGAGTGACGTCGAACTTCCTCAAGAGCTCCCGATCCTGCCTCTGCGGGGCGTCGTCATCTTTCCTTCCGCCATTGTCCCGCTCCTGATTTCACGCGCCTCTTCCCTCAAGCTGGTTGAAGACTGCCGGAAAAGCAATAATCTCTTAGGCTTAGCAGCCCAGAAGAATCCAGAAGATGAAGCCCCTGGGCCGCAGGCTCTTTTTTCGCGTGGGAGTGCCGGTCGTATCCTGAAAATGCTGAAATACCCGGACGACAGCGTCCGTATTCTGGTCCAGGGGCTGAAGCGGATCGATATTCGAGAATACGGGCAAATCGAGCCCTATTATCGTGCGCAGGTCACACCGCTGGAGAACGAAACGGAAGCATCCCGCGATTTGGATGCGCGCCAAGCCCATCTCGTCAGCCAATTTGCCAAATTCGTCTCCATGGTTCCCTACCTGCCGGATGAACTCCAGGGCGTGGTCATGAACATCAAAGACCCGGCCAAGGTGACGGACCTGATTGGCTCGAACCTCAATATCTCGGTTGATGAGAAACAGGACCTGCTGAATACCTTGAGTGTCCGCACCCGGTTGGAAAAGCTGTCCGCCATTCTGAACCGTGAAGTCGAACTGGTTGAGCTGGGAAATAAAATCCAGTCTCAGGTCCAGAACGAGCTCAACAAAAACCAGAAAGAATTCTATTTACGCCAGCAGATGCGGGCGATTCAAAAGGAGCTGGGAGAAGGAGATTCCCGTTCCAATGAACTTGACGACCTCCGCCAAAAAATAGACGAAGCCAAGATGCCTGAGGAGGCACTCAAGGCGGCAAACAATGAATTCGAGCGCCTGAAAATCATTCCCCCCGAGTCGGCGGAGCACTCGATGGTACGGACCTACCTCGAATGGCTCATCCACCTCCCCTGGGCCGTCACGACGGATGACAACCTGGATATTCCTCACGCCCGCCAAGTCCTGGACGAAGACCACTACGACCTGGAGAAAATTAAGGATCGTATCCTCGAATATTTGGCCGTGCGTAAGCTCAAGCAGGACTCGAAAGGACCCATTCTCTGTTTCGTCGGTCCTCCGGGGGTCGGCAAGACATCGCTGGGACGCTCAATTGCGCGGGCCATGGGCCGCAAATTTATCCGTCTCTCCCTGGGCGGAGTCAGAGACGAAGCGGAAATCCGCGGTCATCGCCGGACGTATATCGGCTCTCTACCGGGTCGCATCGTTCAGTCCTTGCGCTCCGCCGGGTCCAATAACCCGCTGTTCATGCTGGACGAGATAGACAAGCTGGGCATGGATTTTCGTGGCGACCCGGCCTCGGCCCTACTGGAAGTGCTTGATCCCGAACAGAATTTCTCGTTCTCCGACCACTATCTGGAAGTCCCCTTCGACCTGTCCAAGGTCATGTTCATTACTACCGCCAACTACCTGGAGCCGGTTCCGCCGGCCCTCAAGGATCGGATGGAGGTCATTGAACTGGCCGGCTATACGGAAGAGGAAAAGCTCGAAATTGCCAAGCGCCACATTATTCCCAAACAGGTCGTCGAGCATGGTCTCACAGACGAACAGGTCGAGTTTACCGATGAGGCGGTGTTGAATATTGCGGGTGGATATACCCACGAGGCCGGCGTTCGGAACCTGGAACGCGAGATTGGGGCCGTGTGTCGCAAAGTCGCCCGAGGCGTCACCGAAGGGAACACAGAAAAAATCACAGTGACCCGGGAGAAAGTCTCGGATATGCTGGGGCCGATTAAGTTCTTCCCGGAAGTGGCCGAGCGCACCCAGAGGCCCGGAGTCGCTATCGGACTGGCCTGGACTCCGAATGGAGGCGATATCCTGTTCATTGAGGCGACCCGTATGGTTGGGAAAAAGGGCCTGACCCTGACCGGCCACCTCGGCGACGTGATGAAAGAGTCGGCCCAAACCGCCCTGTCCTATGTCCGCTCCCAGGCCGACCAGTTGCGTATTCCAGCCGATTTTTATGACAATTGCGATATCCATATCCACGTCCCCTCGGGTGCCATTCCCAAAGATGGCCCCTCTGCGGGGATTACCATGGTGACGGCCCTGGCTTCCCTGCTGACCGGTCGCAAAGTCCGCCAGGACGTTGCCATGACAGGCGAGATTACCCTGCGGGGGAAAGTAATGCCCATAGGCGGTCTCAAAGAAAAAGTATTGGCAGCCCGGCGAGCCGGCGTCACGACCGTCATCGTGCCCCAACGCAACGAAAAAGACCTGGAGGATGTCCCGCCCACGGTGCGAGAGGAAATGCAGTTTCGCTTTGTTGAGTTTATCGACGAGGTGCTTGAGCATGCGCTGGAAGCGACCCCGGTTGACGTCACCGCCACTCAGGCGGGATTTCAGCCCGAGGTCCCGCCCTCGTAAGGGCGGCTATGCCTCAAGAGCAGCGCATGGAACTCAAAACGATTGATCAGCTCTCCCTGGCACATAAGTGCGTGCTGCTCCGCGTTGATTTCAACGTACCCCTGACGCGGGGACAAGAAGCGCCGGGACAAAAAGCGTCAGAACAAAAAATCAGCGACGCCACGCGAATCCGGGAAGCCTTGCCCACCATACAGCACGCCCTCGCCCAGGGTGCGACCGTCCTGCTCGCGTCTCATCTTGGGCGTCCTCGGGGAACCGTCACTCCGGCTCTCAGTCTCAAACCGGTGGCCGCGCTCCTCCAGGAATCGCTGGGTCGTCCGGTGCATCTCGCTCCAGATTGTGTGGGAGCCGCGGTTCAACACCAGGTCAGCCAGCTTCCGGCCGGGGCGGTTATCGTGCTTGAGAACCTGCGTTTCCATGCTGAGGAAGAAGCTAATGACCCGGCGTTCAGTCGTGCACTGGCCGATCTGGCCGACATCTACGTGAATGATGCGTTTGGCTCATCCCACCGGTCTCATGCCTCGGTTGTAGGCGTTGTGCAACATTTCGAGGACAAAGGGGCCGGATTTCTTGTGCGCAGAGAGGTTGAGGCGCTGTCATCTCTCTTGTCTGCACCGGATCGCCCTTTTGTAGCCATACTGGGTGGAGCGAAAGTGTCGGACAAGATCGGACTGATACACAGCCTGCTGCCACGCGCAGACGCTATCATCATCGGTGGAGCCATGGCCTATACCCTCTTGCGTGCACAAGGGGTGAAAACGGGCTGCTCACTAGTCGAGCCAGAGAAAATTGACGAGGCCAGAAATGTACTGCAACAGGCTCAACAGCTGGGCGTCAGCATCCATCTCCCGCAAGATCATATTGTGACAGCGGAGCTGAGCGCAGGAGCCGCCGCTGTCGCTACGGCGGGATCCGACATTCCCGATACTCAGCTTGGGGTAGACATCGGACCACACAGTATTGCCGCGTTTCGGGCAGTTGTGCAGTCCGCCAGGACTATCCTCTGGAACGGTCCCATGGGTGTTTTTGAAATGTCTCCGTATGACCGGGGGACCCGCGCTATTGCAGAAGCGGTCGCCTCCCTCTCGTCCTGTTTTAGTGTTGCCGGCGGCGGAGATACGGTTGCCGCTTTGAGTCAGGCAGGCCTGACCGACCGAATCAGTCATATATCAACTGGAGGCGGGGCTTCCTTGGCCTTTCTCGAATCGGGAGACCTACCCGGTCTTGCGGCATTACGGTCGTAAACCGCTGAGCGGCCTGACGTCTTCGTGTCCCTCAGTTTTGATCTTGTCGGAGTACCTGTTTTCTGTTAGAGGTCTGCAAGGCATCCCCGTTCGGATGAGTCTTTTTTCGGACAGGCCCACAGGAAAGAAAGGAGATCAGGAGATGATTCGAGGAGGTAGAGGCTTTCATTTCATTTGGGTTATGGCCCTCCTCTTTCTGGTTGCAGGCTGTGCAACGGAAAGACAGAAGCGTGCACTCTATGGTGCCACCCTCGGTGCCGGTATTGGAGCCGCAGCCGGGAGCGGAGTAAGTGACAACGATACTGATGCGGCAGTCGGGGCCGGGGCCGGAATTGGAGCACTGGTCGGTGCGGTCTTAGGCTATTATTCGGCGGACGATCCACCGCCACCACCGCCACCACCGCCACCACCGCCGCCACCGCCACCGCCGCCACCACCGCCGCCACCGCCACCGCCGCCACCTGAGCCCAAGGAGATCATCCTGCGCGGGATTAACTTCGACTTTGACAAGTCGGATGTGAAGCCTGAGTTCGAGCCGGTTCTGGACGAAGCGGTCCAGATTCTTCAGGATAATCCGGATCGTACCGTCCTTATCGAAGGGCACACGGACTCGATAGGCTCTGAGTCCTATAATCAGAGCTTGTCAGAAGAGCGTGCCGCCGCAGTACAGGCGTACTTGGTCGATAAAGGCGTAGACGCAAGTCGTCTCGAAGCCGTCGGACGTGGGGAAAACGACCCGGTCGCCCCCAATACGAACGACAACGGGACGGACAACTCGGAAGGCCGGGCTATGAACCGACGGGCGGAACTCATTGTTCAATCTGCCGGTGAATGATGCGTCGCTCTGCACAGGCTGAGACACGCTGGCGTGTCTCAGCCTTACCCAGCATTAACGGGGCGGGCGCTTGGTGAGAAAAACCAGCCCCGCCCTTTTCGCATCTCACCTGTATGCTGCCACTTAAATATCTTTTTTACGCTCCCGGCCTGCTTGTGTTCTTTTTCTTCTGCTTGGCGACAGCCGAGGAGACATCTCCTCAGCAAAGCACTCCACCGCTTCATACGGGAGAGGCCCAACCTGCGCAAAACCAAACACTCTCCAGCCCCACCTCTTCAGTCGGGGAAGAGGCGGAAGATCAAGCCCGGGCGAGTTTTGATGTCTTTACCCGCAAATGGATGCGGAAGCTGGCAGAAACGGAAGATTTTCAGCAAAAGAGGATGCAGATCACACAAACACAGGAGGGATTTATCGCCGAATATATCGGCTATCTTCCCTATCGCTATACAAAGATCAAGCTGACCCAATCAGAGGCCACCCCTTTTATCGGCATTCTCACCTATTACAAAAAGACCATGCGCAGCGTCGGTAAAACAGAAAAACAGGCGATCAACGGCCTGTTTGAGCACGCCGAGACCAGCCAGGTGTCCGAGATATTTCGTTACACCAAAGGGGAATGGGTGTACTAAAACGCCCGCCTCTTCCACTGGACTTTTGTCCTCTCGTTCCGGTTTGCCCTCCCCTTGCAAACAGGTCTGGCGTTCGCAACTATGGCTCCTATGGTTATACGGCGGCAACTGGTGAGATTCTTTTCTGTGCTCGTTTGCGTACTCGTCCTCCTGGTTGACTTTCGGGCCGGCCAGAGCCAACCCATCGACACGAGCGGCTGGCAGGTTACCCAACACGTTCTCGACAACGGACTGACCGTCATCATATTGGAAGACCATCGTGCTCCTGTCGCCACCCTTCAGGTCTGGTACCAAGTCGGCTCACGTAATGAGCGGCCGGGCATCACGGGTATTTCTCATCTGCTTGAGCACCTTATGTTCAGAGGAACGCCGACCTACGGCAAAGGAGAATTCTCTCGTTTGATTCAGGAACGTGGCGGACGGCTCAACGCGTTCACCTCTGCCGACCAGACCGTCTATTTTGAAAGCGCGGCAGTCCAGCATCTCGACCTCTTTCTTGAACTCGAAGCGGACCGCATGGCCCATGTCATGCTGGATGAGGAAGGCTTTCTGTCGGAGCAGAAAATTGTCATGGAAGAGCGGCGGCTGCGGACGGCGGATGAGCCGAGTTCCGATCTGTGGGAGCAGGTCAGTGCCGCCGCGTTTACCGCACATCCCTACGGCTGGCCCGTTGTCGGCTGGATGCACGACCTGGAGACCGTCACCCTGGCAGATGTCAAAGCCTATCATCAGACCTATTACGCTCCCGGCAATGCCATCCTGGTGATCGCCGGGGACGTGACCCCAGAGACCCTCCTGCCCCGCATCCGCCGGACGTTTGGCCAGGTTCCGGCCGGGCCGGCAATTCCCGAGATCACCTCAGTGGAACCGCCACAGCGGGGCGAACGGCGCGTTTTTCTCAAGCGCCCGGCATCGCTGCCGCTGTATATTGCCGGCTATCACGTCCCGACCTTCAACCAGGACGAGAGTTTTGCGCTCTCCATTGCAGCCACTATTCTGGGCGGCGGCCGGAGCGCCCGCTTGCAACGCTCGCTGGTTGAAGACCAGCAGATTGCCCTGAGCGCGAACGCCGGGTATGACCGAACCTCACTCGATCCCACACTCTTTACCTTGTCCATGCGGATCGCTCCGGGGAAAACCTGGCAGGCCGCGGAACAGGCGTTGTCTGAGGAGATCGCCCGGCTCAAGACTGAACCGGTGACGGAAAAAGAGCTGGAGCGGGCCAAGAATCTGATTGAGTCGAGTTTTACCTATTCCCAGGACTCGTTCTTCTATCGTGCTCTGCAACTCGGGCAGTACGCCGCTCTGGGCGACTGGAGTCTCATCCTCAAAGTCATTCCTGGCCTCAGGGCCGTCACAGCGGAACAGGTCCGACAGGTGGCCCAAAAATATCTGATCGATACGAACCGAACCGTCGGCATCCTGGAACCTGATGGCACCCCCATTCGGGAAGTGCCCCAGGGAGGCCCAGGACGCCGGGGGGCGCATTAACAAATCCGTTCCTGCTCGCTCCGACCCTTCCTAGCGCGTGAAGGAAGCATGCTATGACACGACGCCTTCTTATCAGCCTTATTCTCAGCCTCGGTTTTGCGCCGTCTCTCTCAGCCGCGCCGCTGGGCGTCCGGACCGTGCTCGATAACAACGCGACGCTGCTCGTTGCCGAGCGCCCCGGTCTGCCTATGGTCGTACTAAGCATGATCCTCAAAACCGGTGCCGCAATTGACCCACAGGGCAAACAGGGAGTAGCAAATCTCACCGCCGAATTACTCACGCGCGGGACCAAGAATTACTCCGCCCAGGCGCTGGCCGAAGAACTCGACTTCCTGGGAACGTCATTATCGGTTGAAGCCGGCAGCGATGCCACGACCATCGGTCTGACGACCTTGACCAAGAATCTGGACCGGTCTTTCGCTCTCTTGGCCGAAGTCGTCCTGTCTCCAACCTTCCCCCAGGACGAATTCGAGCGCATCCGCAAGGAGATTGAGGGCCGTCTGCACAGCAACCAGGAAGACCCCGGCTGGGTCGCCGGCAAAGCCTTCAAAGAGCATCTCTACCCTCAGCATCCCTACGGACGGTTGATCTCGGGCCAGGCAGAGACGCTGGCACGTATTACGCCGGCTGATATCGAGCAGTTCCACGCCACCTATTATCGTCCCAATAATGCCATCATCGCCGTTGCCGGAGAAATCACCCAGGACCGGATCGGTTCCCTCCTCGCTGCTCATTTTGCCGACTGGCAAGCGGCCGACCTACCCGATTTCTCGTGGCCGGACCCACCCGAGCGAGCGGCCCAACAGGTCAACCTGAATAAAGAGGTCACCCAGGCCAACATCATGATTGGCCATTCGGGCATCGCCCGCTCGCACCCTGATTATTACGCCGTTCTGATCATGAATCACATTCTCGGGGGTGGGGGATTTGGCTCGCGACTCATGGATCGCATTCGAGAAGAGCAAGGCTATGCCTACTCTATCGGCAGCTATTTCTCCGCTCGTAAGCATCCGGGGCCTTTCACTGTTGCCTTGCAAACCAAGAATGAAAGCGCCCGGCAGGCCATCGATGAAATCCTGGCCGTCATTCGGCACTTCAGGAAAGAAGGCGCAACCGAAGAGGAACTCGAAGCGGCAAAAGCCTATCTCATCAATAGCTTTCCGCTCCGGCTCGTTTCCAACAGGGATGTCGCCGGGATGCTTCCGGTGCTCGAGTTCTACGGACTGGGACTCGATTACCCGGATCGCTACCCGGATATTATTGGCTCGGTGACGCTTGAGCAGGTCAGAACGGCGGCAAAGAACCACCTCCATCCGGATCAATTCGTTCAGGTCGTGGTCGCCGATCTGGAAAAGGCTGGCCTGGAACGGGCCGAGACTAGCGCCGACGTGTCCGATGGAAACACGGAACACACGGCACCGGAAGAGCCAAACCCCGCCGCGACAATGGCGGATTGAGGCGCCGCCCGACACGCGGAGCGAGCGTACATGCTTCTCCCAGGCAAACTCCCAGCCGATTTTCTCAAAACCTGTATCCAAGACGCCGGGACGGAAGATCCTCGTGTTCTCATCGGCCCGCGGTTTGGTGAAGACTGCGCCGTCCTCGATGTGGGCGAGCAGTATCTTGTGGTCAAAACAGACCCGGTGACATTCACGGCCGAAGACGTGGGCTGGTACGCCGTGCATATCAATGCCAACGACGTCGCAACCATGGGTGCCAAGCCGGCCTGGTTTCAAGCCTGCCTCCTCTTTCCGCCCGATACCTCAGAACACAACGTCAGACAAGTCTTTGTCCAGATTGACTCCACCTGTCGAGATTTGGGCATTAGCGTTACCGGTGGCCACACGGAAGTGACCGCGGCCGTGTCTCAGCCGGTCGTTGTCGGCAATATGACTGGTGTGGTCGCCAAGGACCGATTAGTGACCACACAGGGAGTCCGGGTCGGAGACTTGGTCGTAATGACCAAGACAGCCGGTCTTGAGGGGACCGGCATTGTGTTTGCTGAGAAGCGCAAAGAACTGGAGGATATTCTTGGACCGGAGCTTCGGGACGAGGCGCAGAATATCCGCACGACGTGGGGAATCTCCATCGTTAAAGAAGCCCTGTTAGCCGCCCAACACGGCGCAACGGCCATGCACGACCCGACAGAGGGCGGCGTAGCTATGGGGTTGTATGAGCTGACCGTTGTCAGCGGCCTCGGCATGCAGATTGACCTCGACACTATTCCCACCCTCCCCTCCACCCGAGCTGTATGTGAGCATTTCAATATCAATCCACTCGGATTGATCAGTTCCGGCACCCTGCTCCTGACCATTCCTGCGGATAGGTGGCCAAATCTCGAACATCTCTTCCAGTCGGAAAACATTCCTGCTCAGGTCATCGGGACCGTCACGCCGCAGGCCGGTATTCGGGCTCGGCGGAATGGCCAGGAGGTGCGGTTTGTCTACAGTGAAAGAGATGAGTTGCTGAAGGTGCTTTAGTGGGTAGGGAAACCCACGTAGCATCCGGTCGTACTTTTGGGATGGATCGGCATGAGCTTCATTCTTGTTCAACAATTTCTACTCAGTTACGATCGCGGGCAGAGTGCTGATTCAAAAAATCCGCGAGAAAATAGCCGTAGGGGCGTTCGAGTTCTCCCAACATGCTGTGGATCAAAGCATCCTCCGTCACATAAGCGTGCAGGAGCTTCGCGATTCTATTATGGTGGGTAAAGTGATCGAGGATTATCCTGACGATAAGTATGGGCCAAGTTGTCTGATTCTCGGGTTTACCACAGATGGCCGACCGATCCACGTCCAATGCAGCTATCCATCTCGTCCCTTAATCAAGATTATTACACTCTACGAACCTGACCCATCCTTATGGATTGATTATGAACAGCGGAGGAAGTGACATGCCTGGGGAGATGCCAGAAGAGACATTTGTAGAACAAGAAGTCACATACACCCTCGAAGTCCACGGTCGTTTTATCATCGTTGAACACGTACCTGCCCGTGTTTCCCTGCAAACCGGGGAGCGATTCTTCTCGCCGGACACAGTCGAGCAATTACAGGCCATTGTCTGGGATGAGAAAGCTCCAAGTCGTGTCATCGAGACGCCGGTGTTTGAGTTTCCCAGGGCCGAAGCATAGTCCAACCCATAATGCCCAGGAGAAGGACCGCCAGATGTTTGAGATTTCTCCTTCGTGGTATGGAATTCAATTGCCTGGCATTGTGCATACACCCTTAAAGGAACTGCGGAGTGCCTGAGCAGCCCGCCGTAAAAAAATCAGCAGTTCCACTCGAACAGGATTACGAACAAGGAGGCGCGAATGGACTACGGAGTGATTTTTCTTTCTCATGTTGAGGCCTACAAAGACGTCATGATTGCCGAGGACAAGGGCTATACCCATGCCTGGTTCGGAGACTCCCAGATGGTCTGGAGCGATGTGTACCAGTGCATGGCGCTGAGTGCGACCCATACCAAGACGATCAAACTCGGCACCAACGTGACCAACCCCAGCTCGCGGATTGCTCCGGTGACGGCCTGTAGCTTTGGCACCCTGAATGTGCTCGCTCCGGGTCGGGTCATCATGGGCATCGGGACGGGCAATACGGCCCGGCGGACGCTCGGCATGCCGGCGGCCCGGCTGGCAACCCTGCGGGCCAATGTGGAAGTGTGTCGCGGGCTGTTGAAAGGAGACACCGTTCCGTATCAAGAGGGAGAGCGCAAGCGCCAAATCAGGTTTCTCAACCCTGACGGCCAGTTCGTCAATCTGAAGAACCCCATCCCGATTCACGTGGCCGGCAGCGGCCCCAAGACGCTGGAGTTGGCCGGGGAAATCGGGGACGGTGTGATCCTCTTCGGCACGGTGGGTGACAGCCTGCTCAAATACACCCTGGACCATATCCGACGTGGCGCCGAACGCGCCGGCAAGAGCCTGGAAGACCTCTATATCACCGTAGTGACGGCCTTCCATCTGAGAAAACCCGGAGAGACCCTGGAAGACCTTCAACAGGCGGTCGGCCCGCTGGTTTCTTCGGAGTGCAATATCTTCGCCCTATCAGTGAAGGACCCCTTTCAGTTGCCGGGAGACATCCGGGATGACCTCATGGCCTTTAAGGACGCCTATCGCACTCCAAACGCTCCGATCGAGACCCGCCATCTGGACCTCTACACGGACTATTGTGCCGCGTTTAAGCCGGAACACGCACCCCTGGTCACCGAAAAAATGATTAAGGAAACCACGCTGACCGGCACACCTGAGGAGCTTCAGGAACGGGTGCGGAAGATGAAGGAGTTGGGCGTCAGCCAGGCCTGCATAACCGGCGGAGAGCAAGAGATGACCGACTTCGCCACCCACGTCATACCGGCGGTGGAGTAAGTTGGATGGGCGTGATCTGACTCAATCACATGGGGTCACATGCCCTCCAATTTCTCAGAGGGAAATTCCTGAACCTGACAGGGAACTCGCTAGGCCGGAGCCTGCGGCCCACGGACGACCTTCTCGAAATAGGTCATATTGGGATTGGTCATGGCCTCTCCCAGCTTTGAATCAAGCCGGTGATTCATCGCCTCCGTGGCCCATTTGCCTATGGCAACGGCCTGGTCGAGGTCTACTCCGGTTTCAATCCCAAGACCGTTCAGCATATAGACCAGCTCTTCTGAGGACAGATTACCCGTTGCGCCCGGCGCATTTGGACAGCCACCCAGCCCGCCGCAGGCACTCTCAAGAATGGACACGCCCATTTCCATGGCGGCATAGCAGTTGGCCAGCGCCATTCCGCAGGTGTTGTGAAAATGCGCGGTTAATACCGAGGCAGGGACACCCTGGTCTTCGCAGGCCTGGATGATAGCTTTGATCGACCGCGGCGTACCTACCCCAATGCTGTCGCCCAGGGCGATTTCGTAACAGCCCATAGCGTGGAATCTTTTGACCAGCCTGCCGACTGCTTGAGGGTCGACATCACCTTCATACGGACAGCCGGCAACGCAAGAGACCGCTCCGCGTACTTTGACATTCTGTTCTTTTGCCGCGGCAACAACCGGCTCAAAGCGTCCGAAGCTCTCTTCAATCGAGCAATTGATATTGGCCTGACTGAACTGTTCAGTCGCCGCACCAAAAATTGTAATGACATTCACCCCGGCTTTGAGCGCATCGTGAAGGCCCCGCATATTCGGAACAAGCGCGCTATATTCCACCCCTGCTTTGGGCTCGATCTGTTGGGCAACCTGATCCGAGCCCTGCATAGCCGGAATGACCTTGGGGCTCACGAACTCTCCCACCTCAATGGCGGGAAACCCGGCAGCGGAGAGCCGGTTGACCAACTCGATACGGAAGTCCACCGGGATCAAATGCTTGAAGCCTTCCAAGCCGTCTCTGGCGGTCAGATCGACAATTTTGACTTTGCTGGGGAGTGTCATGGATTTGCCTCCATCCCTTCTCAACTTGACAGAGCGTACCGCATTCCGTACGCTTTGGAAAATACATACTGTCACCGGGGATACCATTATGGAGAGCAGAACCGCAAGTGAGGCACGAGCAAATCTGTATCGGCTCATTGACGCAACAGCGCATTCTCACGAACCCATTCTCATCACGAGCAGGCGAAACAATGCCGTGCTCCTTGCTGAGGAAGATTGGTCCGCAATACAAGAGACCTTATTTCTGCTTTCAATTCCAGGAATGCGTGAGTCGCTACGTGAGGGGATGGCTGCCCCTCTTGAAGAATGTGACCAGGAGTTGGACTGGTGAGTTGGAGGCTGGTCTATACGAAACAAGCATTAAAAGATGCCAAAAAGATCGCTGCCAGTGGATTAAAGAACAAAGTCCAGCCACTTCTGGCTTTTCTCGAGAAAGATCCGTTAAGAACCCCTCCTCCGTTTGAAAAACTTGTTGGTGATCTCGCCGGGCTTTACTCACGGAGAATCAATATCCAACACCGTATCGTCTACCAGGTTTACCGCAGAGAAAAAGTTATCAAAATTATTCGGATGTGGACGCATTACGAGTAAAGACGCTCGTCGTTTCTTACTCAACATGTTTCCAGGCGTGGTAGGAACTGCGCACCAGCGGGCCGGATTCGACATGACGGAAGCCCAGACTCAGGGCCTCTTCCCGTAGGGCTTTGAACTCATCCGGATGGACGTAGCGTTCAACCGGGAGCTGCTCCTTCGACGGTTGGAGATACTGCCCGAGCGTCAGAATATCGCACTCCACCGCGCGCAGGTCGCCGAAGACGGTCAGGAGTTCTGCATAGGTCTCGCCCAGTCCGAGCATGATCCCGGTCTTGGTCTTCAGGTTCGAGCGGACTGATTTGGCTTTCTCCAGGACACGGAGGGAGCGCTCGTACTTTGCCCCTGGGCGTACCCGCTTATACAACCGCGGTACACTCTCGGTATTGTGATTGAAAATTTTGATCGGCGATGCGGCAACGGTGGCAACGGCGCTCTCGTTTCCCTGAAAATCAGGGGTCAGCACTTCAATCGCACAGTCGGGATTCAAGTCTTTGATCGCGTGTACGGTCTCGGCAAAGTGTTGGGCACCGCCGTCCGGCAGGTCATCTCGGTTGACCGACGTGACGACAATATGGGCGAGGTTCATCTTTCGGGCCGCCTCAGCCACGCGACGGGGTTCTCCGGGGTCGAGGGCCACCATACGGCCGTGACTGACCGCGCAGAACCGGCAGTTACGAGTACACACGTCGCCCATGAGCATGAATGTCGCCGTCCCATGTCCCCAGCATTCACCAATATTGGGGCACTGGGCCTCCTGGCACACCGTATTGAGCTTGAACGTCGAGACAATGGCCTTGGTCTGCGTATAGCCCGGACCGGCAGGCATGCGGACTTTAATCCAGTCCGGGTGGCGACGCTTTACGGGGCGGTTGCCGGACGTTCCGTTGGAGGAGGCTTGAGAGCCGGAGTTGGCCAACTCGTGTTCCATACAATCTCCTGATAACCAAATGTTCGGGCAAAGCTTTGCGCAACGGAGGCTTGCACTGTATCGAGCGGGAGTTCTTCCTTCAACAATTCCTGCATGGACGTCATGCGTACCCCAGGCAGTCCGCAAGGAACAATAGCAGAGAAATACGACAGGTCAGGATTCACGTTCAGGGCAAAGCCGTGAAACGTGACCCAGCGACGGACGCCAATACCGATTGAAGCGATTTTGTCAGTTCCTACCCACACGCCGGTGAGGCCATCTCTCCGAGTCGCGGTAATGCCCCATACGGCAAGCGTGGCTATGAGAACGTCTTCAAGCAGACGCAGATAGCGATGGATATCCTTGCCATGCGGTTTCAGGTCAAAAATGGGATAGCCAACCAACTGGCCCGGCCCGTGAAACGTGACCTCCCCACCACGACCGACGCGATGGACCGGCACCTGACCAGGGTCGAGCAGGTATCGCTCGTCGCCCCCCCGGCCCAAGGTAAACACGGGTGGGTGTTCGAGCAGAACGAGAGCGTCCGGAATCTCAGCCGCTATCCGTTGTTCGACCAAGGTCTGCTGCCATGCCAAGGCGGTAGCGTAGTCCACTAAGCCGGGGGTTATACACGCGAGTTTCATTCGACCCCTTCGGACCGCCTGCCCTAAAAATTAATGCCCCGCCCTTCGGCGTCCAGCGCGGCTTCCATAATCGCTTCAGACAACGTCGGATGAGCATGGACGGTCTCGCTCAGCTCAGCCGTAGTCGCTTCCAGCGTTCGGGCGAGACCGACCTCGGCAATAAGGTCCGTCGCGCCACGCCCGACGATGTGGCAACCCAGGATCTCACCATACTCTTTATCAACCACCAGCTTGACCATCCCTTCGTCATGGCCGGCAGCGAGCGCCTTACCCAGGGCGCGGAACGGGAAGCGCCCGACTTTCACTTCATAGCCCTGCGCCTGGGCCTGCTCTTCGCTCAGACCAAAGACCGCCACCTGCGGCTGACAATAAATACACGCCGGGATACGGGACGCATCAATCCCCTTCTCCCGTTCGCCGGTCATATATTCAACCGCGGCAATCCCTTCTTCCGAGGCGGCATGGGCCAGCAGCGGTGGCCCGTTCACATCACCGATCGCATAGACTGCGGTATTGGCGGTCTGCATTTGCTCGTTGATCTGCACATAGCCCCGCTCAATCCCGACACCGGCCTCTTCCAGACCAAGATCGGCACTAATCGGCGCCCGACCGACAGCCACCAGGACTTTATTGGCTGTGCGTTCCTTGAGGGTACCGGCGCTATCCAGGTTGACCTCGACCCGGCCCGGATATTTTTCCAGACTGTGAAACATGGTCTGGGTCAGGACCTCGATGCCCTTTTTCTTAAACGCGCGTTCCAGTTCTTTGGCGATTTCGGCATCGACCCCCGGCAGGAGTTGCTTTTCCATCTCAACAACCGTCACCCGGCAGCCAAACGTGCTGTAGATATAGGCGAACTCCACCCCAATCGCACCGCCGCCAATGATGACGATGGATTCGGGGATGGCTTGCTCCGTCAGGGCCTCATAACTGGTTAAGACCTGCTTACCATCGACCTCAAGACCGGGCAGCGTCCGCTCACGCGAACCGGTCGCAATCAGAATACGCTCGGCTTCGACCTGCTGTGTCTCCTGACCTTCGATCACCACACGATTATTCCCCTCCAGCCGGCCCGTTCCCTTGAGGAGCGGTACCTTGTTCTTTTTGAGCAGGTATTCCACCCCCTTGGCCAGTCGGCCGGCAACCTGGCGCGAACGCTTAATGACCTGGGGATAATCAAAAGACAGCCCGCTCACCTTGATGCCGTAGGGCTCCCCATGTTTGAGGTCTTCATACATCTCGGCCGAGGTCAGAATGGCTTTGGACGGAATGCAGCCCCAGTTCAGGCACACCCCACCAGGCTGGTCTTTCTCCACGACCGCGACATTCAGGCCAAGCTGGGCGGCTCGAATCGCTGCCACATAGCCCCCAGGCCCTGCTCCAATTACCACCAAGTCGTAGCGTTCCATTGCGCTCCTTTACACCATTAAACCCACGGGATTTTCGAGTAAATTTTTCAGTTCTTCGAGAAATTGGGCACCGGTCGCCCCATCCAATACCCGATGGTCGCACGACAGTGTTGCCATCATGGTCCGCGAGATGACCACCTGCCCATCTCTGACCGTGGGACGCTCTTTAATGGCACTCGTCGCCAGAATCGCCGCCTGGGGCGGATTAATCACCGCGGTAAAGTGCTCCACAGGATACATGCCCAAATTGGAAATGGTAAAGGTGCCTCCGGAGAGGTCCCGTGTCGTCGGCTTGCCCGTCCGTGCCCGTTCCACCAGCCCGTTGGCTTGGGCGGCGATGTCCAGCAACGACAGCGTCTGACAGTCGTGCAGCACCGGGACAATCAAGCCGTCATCCAGGGCAACCGCAATCCCGATATTGATCTCATCCTTGAGTTCCCGGCCGTCACCGCTAAAGGACGCATTCAGCCGTGGATGGCGCCCCAAGGCAACCGTGACCGCCTTGACCAATAAATGGGTATACGTCACATCGGCGCTCACCCGGTCGCTCAGCTTTAGCGAGGTCCGCAGGCGAACGGCCTCGGACATATCGATCTCAGTGGTGACATAAAAATGCGGCGCCTCCCGCATACTGTCAGCCATACGTTTAGCAATCGTCGCCCGCATCCGGGAAAACGGCTCTACCCTTCCGGTCGGCGAGGTGACTGTTGGCGAGGAAACCGGGGGGGTCTTCAATTCGGCCGCCACCGGCGTGGCCTCAGCGCTTTCAAGATCCTGCTTAATGATGCGCCCCCCCGGTCCGCTGCCCTGCACCCTGGCCAGTTCAATACCGCGCTCTGCGGCGATCTTCCGTACAATGGGTGAGGCAAGAATCCGTTCATCCTTCTTTCGGGGCGGCGGCTTCTTGGGAGTGGCTTCACGGATTTTCCGAACTTTCTTCGCTGCCGGCTTGGCCGGCGGCGGGCTGGCTTTGGCCTCCACCCTCTTCTCGGCAGGTGGAGTCGATGCAGATGAGCTTGCGGTTCGAGCCGGTGGCGTTGGGGCAACTCCGATTTCCGCCTCTTCTCCCAATAGGGCAATCACCGCGCCAACCGGGGCAGACTCACCCTCCTGAGCTCGAATCTCGGTCAGAAAGCCATCATCCAGGGCTTCCATTTCCATGTCAGCCTTATCGGTTTCCACCTCGGCAATAATATCGCCGACCTCAACCCGATCCCCAACCTTTTTAAGCCACTTGAGGATCTTCCCCTCCTCCATAGTATCGCTCATGCGCGGCATGATCACTTCAGTCGCCATACATTCCTCCTGACCTCTCTCTTAGTATAGCCACCATGAGGGGCTGGTTGAAAGCGAACCGAGACTCCTAGAGCAAACGAAATGAGCGTCGATGAGCCGGGCACGGTCCGTAGGTGCGCAGGGCCTCACGATGGGCGGCCGTGCCGTATCCTCGATGACGGGCAAATCCGTACTGGGGATAGCGTTGGTCCAGTTCAAGCATGAGTTGATCGCGGTAGGTTTTCGCAATAATAGAGGCCGCGGCAATGGAGTAAATATTCCGATCTCCCTTCGTAAAAGTGGACTGCGGTATCGGGTAGTCTGGCAGCAGACGACCATCTATCAGCACGTGCTCTGGTTGCATCGGGAGGTGGTCGAGGGCCAAACGCATGGCTTTCAAGCCCGCCTGATAGATATTGATCCGATCGATCTCCCCGGCCTCAACCAGCCCAATGCCAATGCCGGTTGCGGTCTGACGGATCTCCGGCTCAAGGCGTTCCCGAGCCTTGTGCGTCAAGGTTTTGGAATCGCGCACGCCTGCTGGAAAAGACTCCGGCAGCCGTGCGTCCGACAGGCTTGGGGGAAAAACAGCTGCTGCGGCCACCACCGGACCGGCGAGGGGGCCCATGCCGACCTCGTCTACGCCAGCAACAATGTGGAGCCCGGCCCGCCACAAATTTTGCTCGACAACGAGTTTCGGATAAATCAGGCGGGAAGCCACGGAGTTTTCTATCGGGCGCCCGATTCTTCCGGGGCGGTTTGCTTGCGCGCATGGACGGCAAACATGGGATCAGAGCCGCCAGGATTTGGGCTCCAGTCCTCAAAGACCGCAGCCTCGTAGCCGCCCGCCTGCTGGAAATAGGCGGTAATCAGTTCGGCCCGACCCTTATCTCTCAACATCTGCCACAGGCGGATGGCTTTGGTTGGAAACATCCGGTTGGAGTACAGCGCCAGAAAGGGGCAGCCGGGCTTCAATATCCGATTCACTTCGGCAAACACTTCAACCGGTCGGACCATGTATTGAATTGAGACGGTTACGACCACACCGTCAAAGGAGGCATCCGCAAAGGGGAGCTGCGGATCAACGTTAAGATTGTGGACGATATAGTCATCCAGGTCCGGGTTGTCCGCCATCTCCTCGGCGTTGAGCCCGAGGCCGATGCATTTTTGCTTCACAAATCCTTTGGGCAGATGCGTGCGCCAACTGCTCATAAGATCCAGGAGGACGCCGCCCGGCGCAAACGTTTGGGCAATGCATTGGCCGGCGGCGGCAATCGCTCCCTCATCGATATGCACCAGTTTGCGCGGCAGCGTGTAAAAGAGCGCGTCGTCGTTTTCGTCGAGCCGCTCGAACATGTCCGGGGTCAAACGGTGATCCATGGCGTGTCGTCAGGACGGAGCCTTACTGAAAAAACGCGGCTAGATGCGTCACAGTTTCTTCCGGTTTTTCAAACGGCGGCGCGTGGCCGCAGTCGGAAATCATAACCAATTGCGACCCTTCAATCCCCTCATGATAGGCATGCCCGTGGGCGAGCGGGATCAACTGGTCGGACTCGCCCCAGACAATCATGGTCGGGACGGTCACCCGGTACAGTCGACTGCGCAGCTTGGGGTTACAGAGATAGGGATTCCAGCCCACCCGGGCCGTGGCTTCGCGGGCGCGCAGGGCATTTTCCAGGACTTCTTGGGGTGGATCATCCGGGATAAAGCTCCTGGCGAGTTCCGACTCCGGCGCATGGAAGACTAAACGGCGTGTTTCCTGTGGGTCTGCCGCAAAGATATCGGCCATAGGAGAGCCGGGCACGCGGAGCCCGGCCGGGTTGATCAGGGCCAACTTTCTCAGGCGATTGCTATAGCGCGTCGCGAGTTCGGCGGCCAGCCAGCCTCCGAGCGAGAGACCGGCCACATAGGGCTGGTCGAGTCCGATTTGGTCCATCAAGTCCGTATAGTGAAAGACCAGGTCTTCTATAGTATCGATCTGATCCAAGCCCTCAGAGCGGCTAAAGCCCGGATGGCCGGGCACATACACGGTGTAATGTTGCGCGAGTTGCTCGAAAAAAGGCAGCCAGACCACCTCGCCGCCCGCACTATGGAGATACAGCAGCGGGTCTCCGGCCCCCCCGCTGAGCATTTGGATATTCTTGCCACGGATATCAAGAAACTCTTCCCGGAAGGCCATGATCTCTCCTTTTTTCAGCAACAATCCTTGCGGCAGCTCCGCCCCTCGTGTACCACACCCCCGGCAGTTTGCCTAGCGATTGTGAGCCGGACGGATGACCGATAAGGCCCGAGGAATAGCCCGTAACGTGACTGGCAGAGGGCCCAGGCGCTCGCCGTCGGCGTAAATATCTCCCGGGGTTTCCGAACGGATAACCATTTCTCTTCCGCGCAGACTCTCGATTCCAGTCAAGTGGATGTGGCTGCCGTTAAAGACGCGCGGGAAAGCCCGTAACAGGAGTTCCCACTTACCCATCCCATGCGCCACACAGGCATCCAGGATACCATCATCAACCCGAGCGCCGGGCACGAGTTGCATACCCCGCCCCGAACTCCACGCGTTGCCGACCGCAATCAGCCAGCTATAGCAGCGCTGCTCATGGCCATCGCAACGAATCGTGAAAGTCTGTGGCGCGGAAAGAAAGACCGAGAGGACGGTCAATGCCGAATACACCGCGTTAAAGCGAAAGCGACCCAGCAGATTTGACCGACGGTTAATCTCTGCCGCGAGGCCGACCAGGGCAACCGACAAGAAATAGCGCCCATGCGCCTGCCCAACGTCTATACGGGGGACGGGCTGGGCAGCGTGCGCGCCATATTGAGCGATGAGCTCACACGCCTCGGTCAGGCGTAGCGGGATACCCAGGCCGCGCGCAATATCGTTTCCGCGCCCGGCCGGAATAATGCCCAGCGTCGTCGGCGTCCCGACCAGGCTGTTGGCGACCGCATGGACCAAGCCGTCGCCGCCCAGGCCAACCACCAGGGTGCAGCCATCCCGAACTGCCTGAGCGGCCAGCGCAGCGGGGTCGGTTGGCGAGCTGCTGTACAGCACTTCGTGTTGGCAGCCGCGCCGTTGCAGTTCCAGGCTGGCCTGGCGGGCAATCCTCGCTCCCCGTCCTCCCCCCGAGGTCGGGTTGACAATAAGGCGAGCCGTGGGCATCCGGTTGCTCGTCTTTACTCGCTCGCTCGCAGTCCGCCGCGTTCAAGATGGGCCTGCAGGAAGTTACGGCTCCCGTCCGCGGCCATGCTGGCCGAGGCTGAGAGTTCGAGGCACAGCGCGGTCGCTGCAATAATTTGGGCAAACCGGTACACCTTGCCCTCGCCCCAGCAGTCCAGCAGTTGCAGATACGAGCGCGCGTGCGGCAGGCTCGTTCCTCCGCCGAGCGTGCCCACTTCCAAGCCGGCAAACCGAATGGAAAGGTGCAGGCCGGTGCTGACCGGGCTGACCGTCACCTGCGCCATGCTGCTTGTGCCAACCATGCCCAGGTCTTGGCCGGTAGCGGCAAAAATAGCCGCAATGGCTGAGGCTGGAGTAAACGCAAAAGACTGCATGCCACTCGCGTGCGCGCCGTGGAGTCCGGCATGTTCCAGGGCGAGGATGTCTGTGGCCTCAACCCGCAGGACTCGTCGCAGGACCGTGTCGGGCAGGGTGATTTCGGCATGGACAAGCTTGCCGTGCCCTGGAAACTGAAAAAAGGCATGACTCGGTTTTTTATCGCCGCCCATGTTGGCTTCGAGAAATATCCGCAGCGGCCTGATGCCGGACTCGGCGGTAAAGCGTTCGCCAATATAGGCATGGTTGAGCGCATAGGCGTTGCGCGTCATCATATTGGGGCCACAGGCATCGCCAGTCGTGAAACGGTATAAGACGTGGCACATGGGTCCGACCACATGGGTCTGCACCTCATGCAGCAGCGCATGTCGGCTGAGCAAATGGTTTGGGAGCGAGGAGTGAGCTGAGTCTTTGAGCCACGCAGCCATATCATCGACGTGCGCGGCGACCCAATCAGCCAGGGCAAGGGCCTCTTGCGTGGAAGAGAACACAAAGCACGAGTCTCGGGTAATCCGGTCGGCCAGGACATAGGTGCGGACACTACCGGCCAGCGCCACGGCAGTCACTCCGCGTTGAATCGATGCCGAGAGTCCGCCTTCAGTATGGGCCAGAGGCACGAAGACCTGATCTTCCTGTCGGTCGCGTTCGTGCAGTTGGCCTTGCCGGTCGAGTTCGTACTGGCCCCAGTTCAGTCTCAGCGGCCCGACGACACCAACCGGCAGTGTTATCTGGCCGGTCAGACATTCCTGGAAAGGGGTCAGGGCATCGAGTTGGCCGTCTAACACGTGCTGGTATTCAGCACCCCAGTGGGCCAGTGTCCGCAGGCGTTCTTGGCGTTCGGCAATCCATTGGGGCGTATTGCCCCGCGGCCAGCGGGGGAAGCGGGCGGCGGAGGTATTTTTAGTCGGTGGGGTTGGCCGACTCATTCTTCTGTCGGGCTTTCTGCTTCGGGGAGGTGAAGCCGCCGGGCCTTGCTCTCAATGTCCCGCTTTACCTTCCCGAACAAAGTCTGCCCATCAATGCCGACCAGCAGCGCCTCGGCTTTCAGGGCCTCATACATCGCCTCCATCAGCCGTAGTAATTCGTCTCGCATTTTGAGAAAGACCGGACCGAACTGCGGTTCACGTTCCAACACCGCGCGTAAATAGAGTTCGGCAAAGGCCAGATGGCGGGCCTCATCTCGTAAGATTCGACTCGCAATAGTGGCAAAGAGAGAAGTCGGATGAGCTTTCGCCAAAATGCTGTAGAAATGGCGGGCCAGAATATCACTGAGCAGTATCCCCCACAGCCATTCAATCCGATCGCGCGACTTAAACAGGCGCGCCTGGTAGCGGAACATGTCTTTGAGCTGGCGGACCTCAAGCGGACGCTGGTTCAGGGTGTTATAGAATCGAGTCAAGGTCTCGAAATGACGAGCTTCGTCCAAAAGAAACGTGGAGAGATAGAGTTGGGCTTCGGTCTCATGGGCGGCAAAACACTGCGGGATGGTCGAACTGGCTCCGATCATAGCCGTTTGCTCACCCAGATAGATTGGGGTCAGCACCATAGCCAGAGCACGCTGTTCGTGACGATCGAGCGACAACGGCTGCGTCCAGTCAATTTCGGCCGCCGACCACTGCCCCTCAACGCCCTTCCGAAACAGCTCCATGAGCTTGGCGTTCTCAATACGGGGGAATACCCGAATCACTTGCCCCAACCCCTCTCCATTACCTGCAATTAGGGCAGCACCATAGCAACCCCTCCCCGAGTACTCAAGTAAACATCCGAGAAGGTAACCTGTGTTGAGTGTCGTGACGTGCGCCCAGGCAGATATCGAGACCAGAGGTTTAACTGACTTCATAATATGATCTCGGCACTGTGGCTTTATATTGATGAGAGAGGGTCCACGTCTTATCCAATGGAGAAGAAGATGCGCTCAATTGAGGAGTGTACAGAGTCTGGCAAACTCATACTGGTTAGAGTGAGTGTTCCACCAACGTATGTTTTCGAGGTCGGCGACGCAAAAAGTAGGGAGATATATCAACAAAAGCCGATGAACTTCTCCACCTGCGAAGATAACAGTCGGTGCGTCATAGAGGGTATGAACGCCCGTGGTGAGTTGGGTTGGGAGGTGGTTGGAGGCTTTGCTTTTATTGTAAATCAGCATTTCCAGGTAGACCATGATTGCCCAGACTTACCATCAGCGCACGTATGGATTCGGAGAGAGGGTGTATATTTTGATCCGACAAAATCCCGGTTGAATGGAGAAATTCAGGACATTTCACAGAATCGCTATTTTGCCCTTACAGGTGTTCTCCCAGGGATGGATATATTAGACCACCTTAGAAGACTTGCAGAGACGTGGGGCCTTGACCTCCTTGAGAACTCTTTAAGAACATAGAAGATATGAACAAACATCCATCAGTCTACGAACGTCGCGCCCTTGAGCAAATTCACGCATGGAAAACTTCAAAACCCAGTCGGTTTGGCCGAGTTTTGCAAATAATAAATCGACCCCTCGATAAAGCTGGTGATTTCATTATGGGAATCCCTGGCTTAGGCAATTTGATAAAAAAAGTGATTGAAGGAATTTTTAATGCCTTGAATGACGTTGCTCGGTGGCTTGTAAGACCAGAAGCTATTTACAGGAAGTTTCGTACCGCCGACCATGATATTCATGAACGCTCCGATATCTTCTCTCTCGACCTGGAGGATGTTGACAAAGTGGTCGGTCGGCTTGACGCGAAGTATAGGCTTTTGGCGCTTGGAGAGGGGGCGGCTACGGGTACGGCCGGTGCTCTCGGAATTGCTGTTGACATACCCGCCCTTGTAACTCTGAATCTCCGCGCGATCAGTGAATATGCCACGTATTACGGCTTTGACGTTTCTTTACAACAAGAACGCTTGTTCGCCATGAAGGTGTTAGGCTTAGCGTCTAGCCCAGAGGATACAGCAAAAGCAGCTGCAATGGCCCAACTCGCAAGAATCGCCCAAGATGTCGCCAAGAAGAAAACATGGAAGGCTCTTGAGGAACATGCCTTTGTGAAGATCATCCAACAAATAGCAAAGGCTCTAGGTATACGACTCACCAAGGCGAAGCTGGCTCAAGCTGTTCCGGTTGTTGGTGCAGGCGTGGGCGGTGGTTATAACGCGTACTATACGACAAAGGTCTGTGATGCCGCCTATTACCTCTACCGAGAAAGATTTCTGGCTGAGAAGTATGGGGATGATACTATCGAGTAACCGTAGAGCCAGCGTAGGAACCTGACCCTGGCTACGAGGAGCAATCCGAAAAGATACCAGGGGACGACGATCAGCAACCTTAGCGGTCTGACGACAACAGGTGTTAGGTTAGCATTGTCACACACCCGGCAAACACCGCCATAGCCCGGCCATGAAACTGTATCAATCCTCAGGTTTTGTTCCTACGGGGAAAACAGACATATTACCCTCCCACCCCTCCCTGCACGTTATCGAAATGGCAAGAAAGCTTGGTCTGTAAGACAGCGTGCGGCTACAGTGAACTCACCTCATTACTGTGGTATAAGAAGGCATGAGCCAGATGATTTCCCATAGCCGTGACGACGAAAGCCTTGAAGCGAAGGCTCGTTGGTTTCAAGCTCTGTCTCTCGAAGAACGCATGGACATTTTCTGTGAACTCACCGACCTTGTTCTCGAAAATAATCCCCAAATGGCAGAGGTAGAACGTGCTCAATCGCCTTCAGAGCGTATTCAGGTCCTTTCAGTCACATGACGTACGCTATGTAATCATTGGAGGGATCGCCGCCGTATTACACGGTGTCCCGCGAGCAACGTTTGACCTCGACATCCTCATTGAAGCCACAGAGGCAAATGTTGCTCGCTTACTCCAGGCATTGCGAGAAGCCGGCTTTGGTACAGCAGACCTCGTCGATGTCCAAGGTATCTTGGAAAATGAGATAACAATTTTTAATGATCGGGTACGGATCGATGTACTAACGACGACTCCTGGGCTCACCTTTAAGGCAGCCTGGGAGCGTTGTGAAACAATGGACTATCATGGCCAGAAGTTTCATGTCGCCTCGCGTCAAGACGTCATCGCATCAAAGCGAGCCGTAGGTCGTCCAAAAGACTTGGAAGATATTCGCATATTGGATATCAAGCCAAGCGAAGACAACTAACTGATTACTGTTAAGGGGACAGGTGTCAGACCCGTATTGTCACACACTCGGCAAACACCGCCTCAGCCGCGGCCTCTCCACTCCGCACGCAGTCGGCCAGACCAACGCCGCGATAGGCATTGCCGGCCAGCGCCAGACCCGGATGCTCGGCCACCCGTTTTTCGATCTCGTCAACGAGCTGAAGATGCCCGACGCGGTACTGCGGCATGGACCGTGGATAGCGGGCAATGCGGGTCAGAAGGGGTTCGGCTTCAATCCCAAGCAACTGGCGCAATTCAGTGCGGACCAGAGCCCGGATTTCAGCGTCATCCCGCTCAAACAGCTCGGCCTGGAGCGCGCCCCCGACAAAGGTGCGTAACAGGGCATGATCGCTCGGCGCTCGTCCTGCATATTTCACGCTCGAGAAAGTCCCGGCAAGAATGGAACGCTGCTCTACCCGTGGCACCACAAAACCGAAGCCGTTCAGCGGATGGGGAATCTGGTCGCGACGATAGGCCATATTCACCGTGGCCGTGGAGCTATAGGGGATGTCGGAAAGGTGCTGACTCAAAGTGCCATCAAGTCCATGTACAAGCTGCGCCGCGGCAAAGGCCGGCGTCGCCAGCACCAGGCCGTCGGCGTGCAGGCTGGAGCCGTCGGCACAGCCCACCGTCCAGCGGGTCTCATCCGGGCCTGCCGGCTGATAGCGCACGCTCGTTACCGGACGGCGCTGACGCAGCGTTCCGAGGCTGAGGCGTTCGGTCAGCGCGGAAACGAGGCGATGCATACCGGTTTGCAGCGTCACAAACAAACTCCAGCGCGCCCCACTCGTTCCCTTGGTTGTCTGAGGATTACGACGAGCCGCTCGCCAGAGCGCATAAATCACACTTCGGTGGTCACGTTCCATGTACAGAAAACGCGGCATGGTCGCGGCCAGACTGAGTTGGTCGGGGTCGGCGGTGTAGATGCCGCCCATGAGAGGTTGGGCGATACGTTCGAGCGCTTCTCGCCCGAGCCGTCTTCGTACAAATGAGCCCAGACTTTCATCGCCTTGTTCCGTGGCCCTGGGCAATACGAGATCGAGCGCCATGCGCAATTTGCCCGGCCAGGAAAAAATACGCGAGCGCAGCAGGGGACCAAACTGGGTGGGGGCCAGTAACATGAAGCCTTGCGGCAGGGGCTCAAGCCTCCCCTGGCGCACAACAAAGGTAGCCCGGTACGCGTCGTTGGTGCCCAGGAGTTCTGGTTCAAGTCCGAGACGACGACACAGGGCTAAAGCCCAAGGTTTTTCCGAAATAAAGGAATCCGGTCCGAGCTCAAGCAGAAAATCGTCTCGCTGTTCCGTTGCAATGACGCCGCCAAGCCGGTCGCTGGCCTCCAGCAGCGTAAACCGCAGCGGCTGCTCTCGCTCCCGGCTCAATTCTTCGAGTCTGTAGGCCGCGGCCAGACCGGCAATACCACCACCGACAATAACAACATGGGGCACTCTGGGATTGCTCTCTGGAGAAAGAGACATACGGCAGTTTCGTGGCGGGTTATGCGATACCCACCCGGTCTATTGCTTCAGGGTCGCCCGGACCACCTCGGCGATCATCCGAATAAAGCTTGGATGCGTATTGACCGTCCGGGCACGAACCATATGCAGTCCGTTCCGTTCGGCAATCTCTCTCGCCTCCGTATCCAGATCATACAGCACTTCGATGTGGTCACACACAAAGCCGATGGGAACAACGACCGTATCACGTGCCCCCTGAGCGGCGAGGTCCGTGAGCAAATCGCCGATATCCGGCTTCAGCCACGGCACCTGGGGCGGGCCGCTGCGACTCTGGTAGGCAACGGTCCAGTTTTCGTGTCCGATGCGCTCCGCGACCAAACGCGCGCCCTCTGCGACCTGTCGGACGTACTCCTGGCTGCCAGGTATGGCCGTTGGTATACTGTGAGCCGTGTAGACCAGAGGAGTCACCCCCCAACGATTCGCTGGAATAGACGAAAACGCCTGCTTCGTCAGATCGGTAACCGCGTGGATAAATAAAGGGTGATTATGCCAGCCAGGGGTGAAGCTCACCTGGGGAGCAAGCGGCCCTACCCTTTCTCTCGCCTCCTCCACATTTGTCTTATACCGCTCCCAGCCGGCCTCGCTCTGCTGAGCGGAAAGAATGAAGCCCACGGCATTTTTCACTCCATCCCGCCCCATCTGTTCCAGTGTCTCGGCTATATAGGGATGCCAATTCCGCATGCCGATATACACCGGCAGTTGGGTTCCTTCTTGAGCGAAAAGGTGTTGGAGTGCCTGCGCTTGACCGAAGGTAATCTCGTTCAAAGGTGAGCGACCGTCAAAAAGCTCGTAGTGCCGGACGACTTCTTGCAGACGGGTCGGCGGCACGGGACGACCGCGCAGGACATTTGCCAGAAAGGGCCGCACGTCATCCATTTTTTCCGGCCCGCCAAAGGCGATCAGCAGAACCGCGTCGTATTGCATAAGAAGTAGGCTGTGAGTTGCGTTTTTCTGATGACGTGACGTATCAGGTTTGACGACTCGAAAGTTCGTGCACCATATCGACCAGCGCAATCACATTATCCACCGGAGTTTGCGGCACAATACCGTGTCCCAGGTTGAAAATATGTCCTTCTCTGCCCCTGGCCTGATCCAGAATACGTTGCACCTGTTGGCGTAAGGTATCCAGAGGAGCAAAAAGAGCCAATGGATCAAGATTGCCCTGGACGGCTCGGTCTGCACCGATCCGCTCCCAGGCCGCACCAAGATCGACCCGCCAGTCCACCCCAATCACATCCCCACCCGCTTCGGCCAGCAGTTCCAGCAGGCCGGCCGTGCCCGTACCGAAATGAATGAGGGGAACACCCGGCGTCACTCCTTGGATGAGCGTCTGCATATGGGGTAACAAAAAGGTTCGATAGTCCTGGGGGGCCAGACAGCCAACCCAGGAATCGAAGAGCTGAATGGCCTGCGCACCGGCCGTAATCTGAGCATTTACATAGGCGGTGATAGCACGCACCAATTGATCCATCAGCGCGTTCCAGGCCCCGGAGTCCTGATACATGAGGCGCTTGGTTTCCAGATACTGACGTGACGCGCCGCCCTCAATCAAATACGATGCCAGGGTGAAGGGCGCGCCTGAGAAGCCGATCAGAGGGATGTCGCTGGGTAAGCTGCCGCGAATCTTGCGGACTGTTTCAAATACAAAGGGGACGGATTCTTCGGGCGGCACCTCACGCAGAGCGCCAATATCTTGGCCCGAACGAACCGGGCGATGAATCACAGGGCCGTCGCCTGCGGAAAATTCCAGTCCAACGCCCATGGGTTCAACAATGAGGAGGATATCCGAAAAGAGAATGGCAGCATCCACGCCCAGGCGTTCAACCGCTTCAAGCGTTACCTGCGCGGCCAGGTCAGGCGTCTTGCACAATTCGAGAAAGGGCACACGTTCGCGCAACGCCCGGTATTCGGCCATATACCGCCCGGCCTGTCGCATGAGCCAGACGGGGGTGTGCGGGGTTGGCTCTCCCCGGCAGGCGCGCAGAAAAACCGGCGTCTCCATCACTCGCTCATTATCACACGGAACGGACGGCAGCAGCCCCACTCCTCTTGCTGTCCGTTCCGGGCTTCGGATACAAAACAGGAATAAAAGGAGTACAAATATGACAGACACAGGCACCCATCATGTGGTAACGGTCAACGGCTTTCGGATGCACTATGTGATTGCCGGATCAGGCTACCCCCTGGTTTTTGTTCACGGCTGGCCGCAGAGCAGCTATGAGTGGCACAAGATCATCGGTCCGTTGTCGGAGCAGTTCACGGTCATCACGCCCGACTTGCGAGGCTTGGGAGATTCCGAGCGCCCGCTGAGCGGCTATGACAAACGCACCCTGGCCTCGGATGTATATGAACTCGTTAAATCACTCGGCTTTGAGAAAATCGGCCTGACCGGCCATGACTGGGGTGGCGCGGTCACCTACTATCTGGCTTACGATCACCCGGAAATGGTCGAGCGACTGATGATCCTGGATATGATTCCGGGTCTGGGTCGCAAGGGCGAAAAGATGGACATCGGGGTTGCCCAGCGGCTGTGGCACGTCTTCTTTCACGCCGGTATGCCCGACCTGGCCGAAAAGCTGGTCAGCAATAATGTCGAAACCTATTTACGGCATTTCTATAATTCGACCGTGTACAATTATAGCCCAAAGGTGTTCACGGACGAGGATGTGGCCGAATACGTCCGGGTCTATTCCGCACCAGGGGCGCTACGCGCCGGATTCCAGTATTACCGCACGGGCATCAATGAAGATCTGGAGAACCTGAGCTCATGCACGGAAAAACTCAAGATGCCTGTCCGAGCCTGGGGCGGCCAGACCTTCCTGGGTGATCTTGTGCCGATCTGGCAAGGCGTGGCGGACAACGTCGAAGGCGGCCAGGTCGAAGAGTGCGGTCACTTTATTGCGGAAGAAAAGCCGGATTTTGTGATTGCTCAGGCGCGGGAGTTTTTTGGCCCTTTGCAAGAATAGGCACGGGGTGAGCGGCCGTTTCCTCGGTCGTTGGAACCAAGCGTGACTTCGCCTATAATCCGGTGGGTGGAGGTGGATGTATGAAGAAAGCGGCGGTGGCGGAACAAATCCTGACCACAGACCTCGGGGCTGAAGCGGAAGCGCGCTATCTGAATTACGCCCTGAGCGTGATTACCTCGCGGGCCCTACCCGACATCCGTGACGGTCTCAAGCCGGTCCAGCGCCGGCTGCTGTACGCCATGCACCAAAACCTGCGGCTCGGAGGCGATGCCCGGCCGCGCAAATCCGCAGCGGTGGTGGGTGAGGTCCTGGGCAAATATCATCCGCATGGGGACCAGGCCGCCTATGAGGCCATGGTGCGCTTGGCACAGCCGTTCTCGCTCCGCTATCCGCTGGTGCAGGGAGAAGGCAATTTCGGCTCGCTCGACGGCGATGGCGCGGCGGCCATGCGCTACACCGAAGCCAAGCTCGCACCCCTGTCTGAAGAGCTGTTCCGCGACCTGCGCGGCGCAACCATCCCCTATCGTCCCAACTATGACGCCACCCTGGATGAGCCGGTCGTCCTGCCGTCCGGTATTCCCCAACTCCTGCTCAACGGCGCCAGCGGCATTGCGGTTGGCATGGCCACCAGCATTCCGCCCCATAATTTTACGGAAGTCATCAAGGCCCTGCTGGCCCTGATTGATGACCCGACGCTGACCAGCGCGGGATTGCTCAAATATATCAAAGGCCCGGATTTTCCAACCGGAGGGGAAATCCTGACCAGCAAGCGCGAGTTGCGCGAGATGTATGAAAAGGGCCAGGGGACGATCAAATTGCGCGGGGAATGGAAGGTCGAGAGCCTGCCGCGGGGCAAGCGCCAGGTCGTCATTACCTCCCTGCCGTATACCGTCAACAAGGCCCAACTGGTGGAAAAGATCGCCGAATTCGTCAGCAGCCGGAAAATCCCGCAGATCGTCGATGTCCGGGACGAATCGACCGACGACATCCGCATTGTCCTTGAGCTCAAAGGCAATACCTCGGACGAACTCGCCATGGCGTATTTATGTCGGCATACGTCGCTGCAAACCTCCTTTTCGGTCAACCTGACCTGTCTGGTTCCAACCGGCAACCCGGAAGTCGGTCAACCCCTGCGCGCCACCCTGTCCGACATGTGTCGACACTTCCTGGACTTCCGTTTTGCGGTGGTCACCAAACGCTTTGAGCATGAGTTAGACGAGTTGGAAACCCGCCTGCATATTCTTGCCGGTCTGGCCTTCATTGCCGACCAGCTCGACACCGTCATCCGCCTCATCCGGAATGCGGCCTCCCGCAAGAACGCGCGGGAAAAACTCCAGCAGAGTTTTCAATTGACCGAGGTCCAGGCCGACGCCATTCTCGATATTCGCCTCTACCAGCTCGCCCGCCTGGAAGTCGAAAAAATTCAGACCGAACGCCGGGAGAAAGAAGCCCGCGCCCAGGAGTTGCGCCGGTTGTTGAGTAGTGAAGGCCAGCGCTGGACGATCATACGGGACGAACTGGAAGCGCTGGGCAAGCAGTATGGCGACCGACGCCGGACGGCCCTGCGTTCGGGCGAACAGCTCAATTACGACCCGGACGCCTATATCGTCCATGAAGAAGCCACGGTCGTCCTCAGCCGGGATGGCTGGATTAAGCGGGTCAGAGAACTCAAGGACCCAACCAGCACCCGGCTACGTGAAGGTGACGACATCAAGGCCGTTCTTCAGGGTACAACCCGCGATCGCCTGGCCGTTTTCACCAACCGGGGTATGCTCTACGTCATTCGTATTAACACCGTGCCGGCGACCACCGGCTATGGCGAACCCATCCAGACCCTGTTCAATTTTCAGGATGGCGAACAGATTGTGACAGTTCGTCTTATCCACGACCGCCCGTCGGAGAGCCCGGCCCAACAGAATGGAGCAGGAGCGGCCAGACCAGACCAGACCGACCTGTTCACACCCCCTGCCGCTCGCCAGCCGGCCGGTGAGCGGGGACCGGCCCTGCTCCTGGCGACGGCCAAGGGCCTGGGGTTTCGTTTTGAACCCAATGTCGAAGAAACCACCCGTAATGGGAGAAAAATCGCCCGTTTGTCCGCAGACGACGAAGTCATTACCGTTCAGCCGGCGCGCAGCGGCCGAACGGTGTGTGCCACCGCGACCGGGTATATCTTGGCTTTTCCAACCGAAGATATTGCCGAATTATCCGGAGCCGGACGCGGAGTTATTCTCATGCGCCTGGAGCAAGACGATCGTTTGGTTGGGGCGGTCACCAGCGAACCCGGCGCAGGTGTGACGGTTATCAATACAGACGGGAAAGAGCGGAAAATCCCACTGCGGGAGATTCCGTTAGGCAAACGGGCCGGAAAGGGCCGGCGGGTGGTCAAACGCTCGGGGCTGGTTGGGGTGCGGCAAAACGGTACCCGGCGCGGCGCAAATGGCGGAGTGGAGGAGGCTGAGGCGTAATATGGCAGTACAAAAGCAAGCCTATACGGCAAAAGATATTACCGTTCTTGAGGGTCTCGACCCGGTTCGCAAACGGCCCGGCATGTATATCGGTGGGGTTGATGGCACGGGGCTGCATCACCTCGTCTGGGAACTCCTCGACAACGCAGTGGATGAAGCCATGAACGGCCATGCCAACCGCATTGAGGTGAGCCTGCATAAGGATGGCTCGACCGTCACCGTGGCCGACAACGGTCGCGGGATTCCGGTAGACCTGCATCCGCAGTTCAAGAAGCCCGCGCTGGAACTGATTCTGACCACCCTGCATGCCGGCGGGAAATTTGGCGACCAGAATTACGCCCATTCCGGCGGGCTGCACGGCGTGGGAGCTTCCGTCGTCAATGCGCTGGCCGACCATATGCAGGCCCGTATCCGCCGGGATGGAGTGGAGTGGGAGCAGTGCTTTCGCCGCGGCAAGGCCACAAAACCACTCAAACAAATCGGCGCGGCGCGCGGACATGGCACCACCCTCACCTTTCATCCCGACCCCGATATTTTTCCGTCTATTACCTTCACACCCGAGCGCATTGCCGAAAGATTGGAAGCCAAAGCCTATCTGCATAAAGGGCTGATGCTCGTCTTTCGGAACGAGACAACCGGGCAAACGCAGCAGTTCCTGTATAAAGACGGCCTCAAAGCCTATCTCCGCAAGCTGCTCGCCGACGGCGACAAAAAAGCGGTTATTCAGGATGTCTTCCATATCGAACGCGACACCGCACCTCCCCTGGAGTGCGTGCTGACCTGGACGGAATCACCGGAAGAGCGCATCCACTCGTTTGTGAATGGCATTCCCACGCCCTTCGGCGGGACGCATGAAGCCGGCTTAAAGACCGCCATTGTCAAGGCGGTTCGTAATTACATCAACGTCAATAACCTGACGCCCAAAGGGATGAACATTACCGCCGACGACACGCGCGAAGGGCTGGTCGCCATCCTCAGCCTGTATCTCAAACAGCCCCAGTTTCAGGGTCAGACCAAAGAAAAGCTCGGCAACCCGGAAACAACAGCGCAAGTTGACAACCTGGTCCGGACCTCCTTGGAAAATTTTTTGCTCAATAATCGCTCCCAGGCGGAGACGATTGCCCAGCGGGTGATATTGGCGGCCCGAGCACGCACTGCCTCGCGCGCGGCATTGGAAAGCGTGCGGAGTAAGGGGTCGGTTTCCCATCGTCTGAACCTGCCCGGCAAGCTGGCCGACTGTTCCTCAACCAGCCCGGCCAACAGCGAACTCTTCATTGTTGAGGGCGATTCTGCCGGCGGCTCAGCCAAGCAGGGCCGCGACCGGGGATTTCAGGCCATCCTGCCGCTACGCGGCAAGGTTCTAAATACGGAACAGGCCTCGCTCAATAAAATTCTGACCAATAAAGAATTAAACGATCTTGTGTCGGCCCTGGGCTGCGGCGTGGGCAAGACGTTTGATCTGTCCAAGCTCCGTTATCACAAAATCTGCCTGTTGATGGATGCCGACTCGGACGGCAACCATATTTGCACGCTCCTGCTGACCTTTTTCTACCGTCACCTGCCCGAGCTGATTCAGGCCGGCTGTGTCTATATTGCCAAGCCGCCGTTGTATAAAATCGAGGTCGGCAAGGAAGTTCATTGGGCGGACGATGACGCCGCCAAGGAACGCCTGTTGGCCCGACAAAATGGGCATGCCAGCAAGGCCCAGGTTCAGCGTTTTAAGGGCTTAGGCGAGATGAATCCACATACTCTCAAGGAAACGACCCTCGACCCGCGTACGCGCACCTTGCTCCAGGTCTCTATTCAGGACGCCGAGCGAACCGAAAAGGCCATCCAAACGCTGATGGGCAAAGATGTCCAGCCGCGCTTCAGCTTTATCATGGAGCGGGCGCCCAAGGTCGAAGACGTAGACGTGTAATGCCCAAGCGTCATCCCAGCCTGGTCCCCCTCTCGCGGGAGCATCATCACGGCCTTCTTCTCGCGTTCCGCATCAAACACGGGCTACCCAAAACGCGCCGGCCACACGACAGTCCGCAAGAGCAAGCGGCTGATACGGTGCACTTTTTCAAGAGCGGTTTGGCATCCCATTTTGCTGCAGAAACCGACATCCTCTTTCCAGCGATTCGGGCCATGCAGCCTCAAGCGTCCGCCCTGCTCGACCGGCTCATTCAAGAACATACGGCCATGCGGGAATTGGTGCATCACATCGCCCGGCAGTCTCCCGACGGGCCGCAGTTGACGGAATTACTGGCGTCGTTCGGGACACTCTTAGAGCAGCATATTCGATGTGAAGAACGCGACCTTTTTCCGGTGTACGAGGCACACGTCTCCGAAGCCGAGGCGACCCGGATAGAACGAGCAATCTTCCGGGTGATCGGCGACGGTCTTGCTTGACAGTCGGAGTCACAACCGGATAGGGGAAGCAGGAGCAGGTACGAGCGAATCTCAGGAATACGAGGAGGGCAAAGTATGGAGTTCTTACACACCATGATCCGGGTCAACGATTTGGACGAATCACTCAAATTCTACTGCGACGGGCTGGGCATGAAGCTGCTGCGCAAACAGGACTATCCAGGCGGTGAATTTACCCTGGCCTTTGTCGGCTACGGCGACGAAAAGAACAGTACCGTCGTCGAACTGACGCATAACTGGGGGACCTCGAGTTATGACCAAGGGAACGCCTTTGGTCATTTGGCGATCGGCGTGGATGATATCTATCAGACCTGCGACGAACTCAAGGGGAAAGGCATCAACGTCGTTCGTGAGCCCGGCCCGATGGCGCACGGCGGCGCTGTCATCGCCTTTATTGAAGACCCCAATGGCTACAAGGTCGAACTGATCGATCTCAAAGGCGCCCGTGGATAGAAGATCACGAAAAGGAGTTTCCCGTGCTACAACCCGCAAAAGATTCAATTGACGTCGGTATTTTTGTCAAAGACATCAACGCCATGCTCGATTTTTACCAGGGCACGCTGGGTCTGGAAAAGACCGAGGAAGTACCGACCGCCTTTGGCACTATCCATCGCTTCCGGCACGGTACGAGCGACATCAAGCTCATGGACCCAAAAGAAATTCCACCGGCCGCACCAAACGGTTTTGGCAAGCGCCTGGGTATCGGCTATCTCACCTTTGTCATTAAAGACCTGAGCGGTCTGTGTGCGGCTCTCAGGGACAAGGGCGCGGAGTTCACCATCCCCGAAACCGAAATCCGTCCCGGCACCCGGATCGCCATGATCAGGGACCCCGAAGGTAATATTCTGGAGTTTGTCGAGCGCGGCTAAAGTACGGACAGCAGGCCACGGGCCGTGGCCTGCCCCATTGATCTCACACCACTCACGGCGTTATGTCGTGCCGAAAGAACACAGGGAGTCATCTTCCCACTCCCTGCGTGTAGCGCTTCCCGAGTGAGCGCCTTTATCACCAACCTGCTCAGCGCCTTTACGCGCTCTTCCGCCGCCGGCCACCCGGACTGAAGTGCCGGATGGCGCCGCTGGCAATACGCGCCCCACGCGAAGCCTCCGGCTTCGCAAAGCGGCGGAGAGTGAAATGCGTGGGTTCAAACCCCTTGATCATCTTGCGGGGGACCTCTTTGCCCAACAGGCTCTCGATAGCGCGCACGGCTTCGACCTCTTCGGACGAGGCAAAGGTGAGTGCCTCTCCGGTCGCCATGGCGCGGGCGGTCCGGCCGATGCGGTGGACGTAATCTTCCGCTCGATTGGGAACGTCAAAATTCACCACATGGGAAATGCCCTCGACGTCAAGGCCACGCGCGGCCACATCGGTTGCAACCAAGACATCAACCTTTCCGCTCTTAAAATCATTGAGCACTTGGGTACGGACGCGCTGACTCTTATCGCCATGCAGGGCGGCGACCCGGCGGTTCGTCTGGGACAGACGCCTGGATAGGCGTTCCGCACGAACCTTGGTCCGCGTAAAGATCAGAACGTGTTTGAGGCTGCCGTGCTGGAGGAGATAGGATAACAGATCGTTTTTGCGTTCGGCTTCCACCAGATAGAGTACGTGGCGCAGCGTCGCGACCGGCGTCGCCCGTCGCCCGACATCAATCACCTCAGGCTCTCTCAAGGTGTCCTGGGCCAGACGCTCAATCTCCTGTGGCATGGTTGCGGAAAACAAGAGCGTTTGGCGCGTTTTCGGTAATGTGGCCAGGATACGCCGGACATCGGGCAGAAAGCCCATATCCAGCATACGGTCGGCTTCGTCCAGGACGAGCACCTCGACGTCAGCAAGCCGGACGTTGCCCCGATTCAAGTGATCGAGCAGGCGTCCGGGGGTTGCGATGAGCAGTTCCACCCCGCGCCGCAGCCGGTCGGCTTGCGGGCCGAGCCCGACACCACCATAGACCACGGTTGAGCGAACCGGCACGTGTTTTCCGTAGGTTCGGGCACTCTCCCCTATTTGGACGGCGAGTTCGCGCGTCGGGGTCAGCACCAAAGCCCGGACTGTTTTCGACTCTGCGCGGGTAAAACGTTGCAGGATGGGCAGGATAAATCCGGCCGTCTTGCCCGTCCCGGTCTGGGCACAAGCGAGCATATCTTTACCGCTCAGGGCAACCGGAATCGCTTGGGATTGAATCGGGGTTGGGGTTTCGTATTGGACATCTTCAAGGGCACGTAAGAGCTCGGGTATGAGCCCTAGCTCGGAAAACTCTGAACAATCGGCAGGATCGTTCTGTATACTCTCTGTTGTCAAAGGACCATCTCTTTCTCCGTGCGGCCCAGCGGCACGGACGAATATGGGCGCGGACAAAGCATCGGCGCACCGTGTTATTGGACAGAACCTGGGAAACGTGGAACTCGGGTCTGGGCAACCAGAGACCCGCTTCTGAGCGGGATTTCTTACAAAGGAAAAGAGACCTGCTCGCGGTTCGTTCTCGTGTTATACAACCCCAGCATACCTGACAAAGAGTGAGAATACTAGTCGAAGATTCCTTTTTATCTCAGGCCGGTCGGTCCCTACCCGAGCTCGGTCTTGCGCTTCGTCAGAATGATGGCCGATCCCAGGGAGACACCCACCCCAACAATGGAGTAGAGGAGGTAGAAGAGACCCAACTGATTAGCCTCTGGGGTATCTCGGTACATAAAGAGCAAGAGGTTCAGGATAACGTACAGCGCATACGCATGCGCCATACCCACGACGAAACGTTTCATCTGCCAGATGCCGTAGGCGTAGACGAGCAAATAGAGGCCGGCCACGATGCCGGCTATCGCGTTGGGCATCCCGGACAGCCGGGAACCGAAGAGTACAAAGCCGGTCGTTTCATTAATCTGGAGGGGTTTCAGAAAATTTGATATTGCCAGAATAGCAAACAGGACGGCAAAGACCGTGAGTACACTGCCACGTTCAGCTTGAGCCATTGGGCCTCCTTATGATCTGAGGTCCAACGTTACAATACTTCCCGCAGCCCGAGCAAGCGCCAGACAGGTAGAAATGCACACAGAGTTCCGATACCAGAACCGGAGTCGGAAATACACTACCACCTGAGAGGAGAGAGTGATGACTATACGGTTACGACAGATCTGTTTCGTTGCGGACAAGATCGCGCCTGTGGTCGAGGACCTCACAGCCATATTCGGCCTTGAGGTGTGTTTTGTTGATGAAGGCGTAGGCGTTTTCGGCTTAGAGAACTCCCTCTTTCCAATCGGCTCAAACTTTTTTGAGGTCGTCGCACCGACGAAAGACAACACCGCGGCCGGTCGCTTTCTGCAACGGCGCAACGGCAACGGCGGCTATATGGTCATTTGCCAGTGCGACCGCCACGAAACGCAACAGGCGCGCAAGGCCCGGGCTCAGGAGCTCGGCGTCCGTATTGCCTGGGAGCAGGATATTCACGGCTTTCAGTGTATGCAGCTCCACCCCGGCGACACGGGGGGCGCCTTCTTTGAACTCGACTGGGACCCGAAGAATGAACCTGAAGGGCATTGGGAACCCGCTGGTGGGGATGGCTGGGACACCGCCCGGCGGACGGATGTGGTCAGCGGCTATTCAGCGGTTGAGTTGCAGTCCCACGACCCGCAATCAATGGCCCAGCGGTGGGCAGACATCGCCGGCATCCCACTCCAGCAGGACGATCACGGTCGCCTGAGCTTTCCGCTGGAGAATGCCGACGTACGGTTTGTTGAGGCCACGGATGGGCGCGGAGATGGTCTGGGCGGAGTGGATCTGGTTGTTACTGATGTCCAGGGACTCCTGACCACGGCAGAGCAACGCGGGTGCCGGGTGTCAGATGATCAGGTGCAGGTCTGTGGCGTCCGTTTTTATCTCAAAGACGCGTAGGCCGCGCCCTGCCCTAATTGCCGTACTTCTGATCAATAAAATCCCGGATGACTTCCGGCGGGGCCCCTGCCTCAAATAACGTCAGCGCATCCTGCGCTTCGTGCAAACAGTGCATTCAGCCGGCGGCGTGATCGTCCACAAAGCAATCCAGGAGGTTGCCGTGCCCCATGGACCGATCACAGCCACAGTAGCAGTGCAGCCCGGCCAGCACGTCCGGGATGGTTTGGGCAATAACATAACCGTCTCTGACTGCTCCGCTGAACAGTTCGGGCGATAAGGTAGCAGGCAGACTGGTATGGGTTGAGAGCGGGGTTACTGATGGTTTTTTTTCTGACCCAGGCGTGGTTTCGGCAGCCAGATTCGTCTCGGCCAAGACAATAGCCGGAGAGTGCCCTGGTGCAGCGAGCACTGTACTAAGCCCCAAGACGAGCATGAGGGCGCCTACGATACGGATGACCATGCGTACCATCTCCTTTCGGTCAGTGAGCCGACTCTCACGCTACCATACATCGCTACCCGGCCCAACCACGCAGTAGCCGGCTCTCATATGCGGTTATAGCACGTCAAGCTGCATGGGCTGGCGCTGGGAAAACGTATAGAGTTGGGCCGGTCGATGCGCGCCTCGCCGTGTTTTCAAGAGGGGCTTGAGCAGACCGGAGCTGATAATTTTTCGTCTGAAATTGCGACGATCCAGCTGACGATCGAGGATGATTTCATAGACCCCCTGTAGCTCCGCAACCGTAAATTCCTGCGGCAGGAGGCTGTAGACGATATTCGCGTAGCCCAATTTGCTCTGGAGCCGTTGCAGCGCATATTCCGCTATGGCGTTATGGTCGTAGGCAAGCTCAGGCAGATCATGCACCGGGAACCAGGCAATATCCGCATATTTTTCCCCGAGATGGGGGGTCTGCGCGAGCGGCGGGATGAGGGCAAAATACGCGACCGATACGGTTCGTGCGGAGGGGTCTCGGGTCGCACTGCCAAACGTATACAATTGCTCCAGGTAGAGGTCCTGCACGCCTGTTTTTTCATACAGCTCGCGCTGAGCCGCGGCATCGAGCGATTCGTCCAACTGAACCAGACCACCGGGGAACGCCCAGCGGCCCGCGAACCCACCCTTCTTAATTTTCACCAGCAGCGTGCGGAGGGCTCCCTGGGTGAGGGTAAAGAGCACCGCATCAACGGCTACACGCGGATGAGTTTGTTTTGCGCTGCGCTGACCCTCGTTTGCTCTGCCCACAGGAGCATACTATGCATTGAGTGCCAGCATACGGTCAAGTGAACGCTGGGCACCGATCCGGGTCTCTTCCGGGAGCGTAATCTCAAAACGTCCGTCACGCAGAGAGTCCCGCACCCCTTCGAGCGTAATCATTTTCATATAGGCACACAGCTTGCAGCTCTTGTAGAATTTCTTCTCCGGGACTTCCAACAGCAAGCGGTCCGACAGACCGCACTCCGTAACGATCAGAAACTCCTGGGCCGGACTGTCTTTAGCGTAGCGCATCATGGCACTCGTTGAGAGCACGGCATCCGCCAGGGCGAGCACATCTTCCCGGCACTCGGGATGGACGAGCACTTTTACCTGCGGGAGTTTGTCCCGTACCTCTTGAATCTGTTCCGGCGTGATCTGATGATGGACGTAGCAGTTTCCCTGCCAGGCAATAATATTCTTACTGGTTTCGTTCTGGACATAACGGGCCAGATTCTCATCGGGCACAAAGAGAATATTCTCGGTGTCGAGCGCTTCTACCACTTGGATCGCGTTTGACGAGGTGCAACACACATCGGATTCGGCTTTGACATCCGCGGTCGTATTGACGTAACAAACCACCTGGAGATCGGGATAGACTTGGCGCAGTTCTTCCTTCCGATCAGCCAACGCCTCCCCCGTGATGCTCTCGGCCAGAGAGCAGCCGGCCTGCAAGTCAGGCAGGAGCACCATTCGCTCCGGATTCACAATCTTGGCCGTCTCGGCCATAAAATGCACACCACAAAAGACAACGACATCAGACGCAACCTGTTTTGACTGGCGGGCCAATTCGAGAGAATCACCTATCACGTCAGCGACCTCAAAAATCTCCGGGCGTTGGTAATTGTGCGCCAGTATGACGGCGTTATGCCGGCGTTTCAGCTCGTGAATCTCATGAATCCAGGCTGCGTATTGTGCGCAAGCGTCCAGTGTATAGCCACTGTCGAGTTGCGCCAGATGCTCGTAGAGCTGGTGTGGAGTCTTTTCTTGAGGGCCGGTCGATCCGTTGGGCATAATGGCTCTCCAGTTCGCACGCTTTAGTTTACGTAATATAGACGCATACTTTTGCGTCATTGTGACGCAAACCGGAGATAATTGTCAACCGGAGTGGGAGAAAGATCAGACGGACACGGAGTCCACAGCCGGAGGGTTCTCACGCGGGGGGAGCGGATGCCGAACCCGCGTCTTCAAGAATAGGTGCCAGCACCGGCGCATCAAGCTGCGTCTGGTCCCAGCCCAGACGCGTCTTCACCGTGACCGGAATTTTGACCGCCCGGGTCACCGTTCGGACGAACGCGCCGGTTTTTTTCGGGTCTTTCAACATGGCCGCGCCGGCACCGATTTTGACGACCTTTTCAACCGGGCAGCCCATATTGATATCAATGGGAGTGTCCGTTATTAAAAATACGCAAACAATTGAAATATATGGGGTTTTTTGGTCGGGCTGTCGAATGCGTCCAAAGCGGCACCGAGAGGCACCCGAGCACACTCCTCAATCCGGCACCGCGAGGGACCGACCCGAGGGGTGATCACTTATGACGAGCAAGTCTTGAATTGACCCCGAGAGCTGATTTCCATATGTCTGGGGGTCGGTTCTGCCCCATACAAGGATACATAAAGGCAGGAAGGGCTCCGTTGAGTGTTGAAGTACCTATACGTGAAGGACAAGTTCTGACCGGACCACTGTTCAGCGAGCCGATGCAGGTCGAGACCGTTCGCTCAAACGGCCTCAATGTCTGGGTTGCAGGTCTCGTTGGCCAACAGTCTGAGCAGTTCCGCCGGGTCACGCTTACGTCCGATGATATTTCCAACCTGACCATCACCGACTCTGCTCTTTCCTACGATGGTGATGGCAGGCTTCTACGCCTCGCCCTCCAGGCATACTCGCTCGGCATAGCCTACGAATTTGACCCCTATTTCGGACTCTCCATCTCTCGCGTGGACCCGCTACCGCACCAACTTGAAGCAGTCTATGAGCACCTCCTCAAGCTGCCCAGCGTACGCTTCCTGCTCGCCGACGACGCCGGTGCGGGCAAGACCATCATGGCCGGTCTTCTGATCCGCGAGCTCAAGCTTCGGGGTCTCATCGAACGGGCGCTTGTCGTCTGCCCCGCGAACCTGGCCTTCCAGTGGCAGCGCGAACTCAAGGAGAAGTTCGACGAGAAATTCCTCATCCTCAAGGGCGGCGACATCCGTGATCAATTCGGCGTCAATCAGTGGTTGGAGCAAAAGCAGGTTATCACCTCGCTCGACCTTGCCAAACGGACCGAGATTTTACCTGGACTACGACAAGTGCACTGGGATTTGGTGATCGTTGACGAGGCACACCGGATGTCGGCCCGCGACGAGACCCACAAGAGCCAACGCTACCGGCTGGGAGAATTACTCCGCGATAGCGCCGATCACATCCTTCTCTTGACCGCCACGCCACACAAAGGCGACCCGCAGAATTTCACCTTGTTCCTACAACTGCTTGACCGGGATGCCTATGCCGACGTGCGCTCTATCCGCGAAGCTATGGAACGGCGGCAAGCCCCGTTCTACCTGCGTCGTACCAAGGAGGCGATGGTCTATTTCCCAGAGCATCAGAAGGACGGAACGTGGACTGCGAAGCCGGTCTTCACCAGGCGTATCCCGCGCACGGCTGACTTCGCTATTGAAGATTCTGAGCTTGAACTCTATCAGAAGATCACCCGTTTTGTGAAACGGCAGAGCGCCCGCGCTGCCGCACAAGATGACGACCCTCGGGCGCGTGCCGTCGGTTTTTTGATGTCGCTATACCAGAGGCGTCTCGCCTCCAGCACGTACGCCGTGCGACGTTCGCTTGAGAACCGTGCAAAGCGCCTGGAGGACGGCCTCAAGCGTGCTCAGGAGTTGGTACGGACAGCGCCACCGGACCTACCCGACCTGGAGGAGCTTGAGGAGTTCGAGGACGCCGAGCGTGAGCGTCTGGAAAGAATGCTCGAAGCGATTACTCTGGCTGGTAACGCCGAGCAGATACGTGAAGAGATCGGCGAACTCCTGGACCTTGCCGAAGAGGCAAAGACAGTCGAAACTTCTGACAGCCAAGCGAAACTCCGGCATCTCCGAGAGATTATGCAGGACGAGGGCTTCTTTGACCGTCCCGACCAGCGATTGCTGATCTTCACCGAGTTCAAGGACACTCTCAACTATTTAATGGAGCAGTTAAAAGCCTGGGGGTTCAGCGTTGGCTGCATCCACGGCGGCATGAAACCCGGCTCACGTGAAGAACCGGGTACCCGGCTCCATACCGAGCAGCAGTTCCGGGACGGAGCCATTCAGGTGCTGATTGCCACGGAGGCAGCCGGCGAAGGCATCAATCTTCAGTGCTGCCACATCCTTTTCAACTACGACATTCCCTGGAATCCGAACCGGCTCGAACAGCGCATGGGCCGTATCCACCGCTACGGACAGCGACACGACTGCCTGATATTCAACTTCGTTGCGACGAACACCATCGAGGGGCGAGTACTCCAGCGCTTGTTAGACAAGCTCCAGGAAATCCGCGACGCTCTTGATGACGACGCGGTGTTCAACGTGGTTGGCGAAGTCTTGCCATCCGCCCACGTGGAGCGCGTACTGCGGGACTACTACGCGGGCAAGCTGGGTGACGCCGATCTGGAGGAACGACTCTTAAAAGACGTGGATGAAGGTCATTTCCGGGCCATCTGTCAAACGGCGCTTGAGGGTTTGGCCGCCAAGAGACTCAACCTTGACATACTCATCGAGCGCCGAGCTCGGGCGCAGGAGCGACGCGTCGTGCCCGAGACAATCGCGCGCTTCATGGCGGAGTGCGCCCGGAACGCGAGCCTGACTCTGAAGCCGGTGAGTAACCTGGCGCATACGTTCGATCCGGGTCGGATACCACCCAGCTTGAAAAAGTACGAACACGAGCCGAGTTGGAAGCTACCCGAGCTGGCAACTCGGTATCCGCGCTTGTCAACGGATCGCGATACGGCGGAGGAGAACAACTTGGAGTGGGTGACGCCTGGGCATCCACTGTTCGAGGCCCTGCGACGGCACAGTCTCGGTCTTGGTCAGGATGCCTTTGCCAGCGGTGCCTGTTTCTATTCTCTCGCACACGAAGCGCCGGCCCGTCTCGACTTCTACCGTGCACGAGTCGTGGATGGTCTCGGCCAAGTCATCCACGAACGGCTATTCACTGTTGAACTAAAGGATGACGGTCACCCTCGCCTGTGTGAGCCTGATGTCCTGGGCAACTTGAGCCCTGCCGACTCTCCGGGTCATCTACCGCCTGTAGCCGCTCTGCCGGAGGCGACTGTCTGGCTCAACGAAAACGCTCTGGCCCCTTTTATCAACGAGGTCCGCATGGAGCGGCTGGCCGAGGTCGAGCGCATTGCTGAGCACGTCGAGCTATCCTTGACTGAGGTTCTCCAGCGAACCGATGACGAGATTGGCCGTGCCGCAGAGGAAGTGGGCAAAGAAATCACCGGTGCCGAGGGACGCCTCGCCCAGGCCGAAACCCGCCATGCCGAGGTAATGACACGACGCGAGCACCGCCGCGAGGAACTCAAACGACAGAGAGCGGTGACGTTGCAGGGAGTCGAGCGGTTAGCAAGTGTGCTTATTCTGCCCCACCCTGAACGCGAAACCCTGGATGTCCGGCGTCTGCGTCCGCACCCCGAAACCGAGATGACGGCTATGCGGGTAGTTATGGAACACGAGACCGCGCAGGGACGCCAAGTCGATGACGTTCACGAGAAGAACCTCGGCTACGATGTGACCAGTCTTGATCCGCAGTCGGGTGAGTTGCGCCTGATCGAGATAAAGGGTCTTGCTGGCGCTACCGGCAGCATCCTGCTCACACCGAACGAGCGTCGTGTGGCTGAGGATCGCCCCGACTGCTACTGGCTTTATGTGGTGAAAAACTGTGCTACAGAACCCGAACTTCAGGAACCGGTCCCAGACCCTGCACGATTCCCTTGGCACAAGGTCACCAAGGTTGCCCATTACTACCTAAACGTGAATGCCCTGAAGGAGCCGATGGAGGTGCGGGAAGACGAGGGGCACTACGGGGAGAAAGACAAATTGTGAAAAAGTGGATAGTCGAAGCCAGCGGGCCGGACGCTCGGTACCAATCTATCTTTGGAGATACGTCCAAGGTTATCGGCACCACTAGGTTCTAGCCGCCCGTTTTGTGAAGCCATGTCATTAGGAAAGAAACGAGTAGAAGAAAACGAATGAAACGAATTGATGACAGTACACTTGAAGCTGTTGCCGAGTTAATCTGCGGCTCCGATGGTGGCGGTGGGAGTGGATATAGTTCTCCTGGCCCCTATCGCACCAAAGGTGAGATTTTTGCATTCTTCCAGCGTGCAGAAGTTTCTCCCCAAGGAGAATCTTCGACCAGAAAGTGGTTCGTGTTGGAATCTTTGCAGGCCGTAAACGGGACGCAGCGCCTTGAATCGGTACTCTGTAGACTCGCTTCTCCAAAAGAATATCGCGGTGACGCTAGTGTGACGCAAGAGGTGATCGATCATTTGAACCAAATTCTTCAGGTCGAGGGACTGAGGGTTGAATTACTTGGCGTCACCCCCGCTATCAGAGAACGGGGAGCTGCTACTGCTACGCCAAAGCCGGAAGAGACCCCAATAGAAGCTTCGCCCGACTTCCACAGGTTGGTGCAAGGCGACATATTAGCAGACGTTTTGTCATTTCGGTGGCAAGAAGCGCAGAAGTGCTCACAAGCGGGTGCCTATCTCTCTGCCATCGTAATGATGGGAAGTATTTTAGAAGGAGCTTTACTGCACAAAGTCGAAAGTAATCTTGAAGCTGGGAATCGGGCGAAGTGCTCGCCAAAGGACAAGAAGACTGGAAAACCCAGACCAATACATGAGTGGGGACTTTCTGCCCTGATCGACGTTGCCCACGAAGTGGGCTGGCTTCAGGGCGATGTAAAGCGCTTTAGTCACGCCTTGCGAGACTCTCGCAACCTCGTCCACCCTTATGTGCAGAGGCTGAGCAGTGATATGCCGGATGGAGATACATGTTCTATTTGCTGGCAAGTTGTTCGGGCTGCTGTTTCTGATCTTTTGAGGATAGACTAAATGATTCCTAAGGAGTGCAAACGGCTAGCGGAAGTGGACTTTCCACTTCAAACAGTTGGCCAGGTTGCGGTTAAGGAACGATACGGAGCAGGCGGCCATCCCTTCTTGCTACACCTTTGGTGGGCTCGTCGACCTCTGGCTGCCTGCCGTGCAATGATGCTGGCCTTACTCCTTCCCGACCCGTGCGACGAGTACTGCCCGGGAGATTTTAAGGAAAAGGCGCATAGACTCCTTCCACCCATCATAGGCCCGGTTGGGTCTAGAGACGCCGATTTGAGGGCAAAACTTCTCAAGTTCATCGGCGGCTTCGCAAACTGGAAAATTTCAGGCGATCCTAACTGGTTACGCGCCGCTCGCGGACTTGTGGACGCCGCGCATCCAGAAGAACCTCCATTGGTCGTCGACCCGTTTGCGGGCGGAGGCTCTATACCGTTCGAAGCTCTGCGAGTCGGATGCGAAAGCTTCGCTAGTGACGTCAACCCAGTAGTCTATCTAATTCTTAAGGCGATGCTTTATGATATACCTCATGATAGACGCAATTTGAAAAGCAAGCTGCAAAGTGCGTGCTATGACATCAAGCACTTAACAGAGGAGGAACTGCATGCTCTTTATCCTCCAGATCCAAACGGCGCACAGCCCATCGTATACCTTTGGGCGCGAACAGTGCGATGTGAAGCACCGGACTGCGGTACCGAAATTCCAATTTTCAGAACGCCGTGGTTGTCGAAACGTGGCAAATCGAACGCCAGATACTTTAGGGAAGATCCAACAGGCCTATCCAGAGCGCTTCTTATCGACTCCGCACCAAAGGGAGGACCAATAGCGTTTCGAATCGCTCGTGGTATCGGAACGGAGAATGCCTGTCCCGGCTTTATCAAGCTTGAGGGCACGAAGGCAGCAGGTAACAACGCCAACGTACGGTGTCCTTGTTGCGGTTCGGTTGTTCCGGGTAACAAATCATCACCCAGGACCGTTGTGCAGATTCGCGCACAGCGTGGCGGAGCCGACGTGCAGTTTGATGACAAGGGAAAGCGCTTAGGTGGCGCATTTCTTCTGGCAGTAGTTACTAAGGAACCTGGCCGAAAAGGACGAGAGTACCGTCTCCCAACCAGGCACGATTACGATGCCGTCTGGGCTGCCCAACAGAAACTAAAGAAGCGTAGTACGACATCCGTTGGCCATAATGATCTCCCAATACCTGATGAACCGATGCCACCGGAGGGTACACTAGGCTTCCGAGTCCAACGGTACGGTGTCGAAACTTGGGGAGACTTGTTTACTGCGCGACAGAAGCTTCTATCTGCCTCATTAGCCGATAGAATTGCGAGCACAGAACCGGTCTCTTTACGGCATCTCTTGGCGTTGGCGCTTGATCGTGTCGCGATGAGCAACATGTCGCTCACACGATGGAACGCGTCAGCCGAAAAAATGCAACACACGTTTGGCCGTCAGGCTTTACCTATGGTGTGGGACTTTGCCGAGCTTTGTCCCCTTACGGATTCACCTGGAAGTTGGGAAGGCGCGATAGCTCTAGTAAGCGATGTGATCGATTCAACCACTCTGCGAAGCGTAGGGACCGTCGACTTGTCCGATGCACGGACAAGTTCTCTTCCAGATGCCTCGGCCAGTGTATGGTTTACTGACCCGCCTTACTATGACGCGGTTCCATACTCTGACCTTTCAGATTTCTTCTATGTTTGGCTAAAGCGTGCTCTTCCTGGTAACGTGATATTGTGTGACCCTACCGATCCCACGAATCCGCTTACCCCCAAAACAAATGAGATTGTCCAGGATAAGACCAAGAAGGTAGGAAATCGGACGAAAGACAAGGCCTTTTTCGAAAACTCAATGGCAGAAGCCTTTACAGAGGGCCGTCGGGTTACCCAAGAAACTGGTATTGGGTGCGTCGTTTTCGCCCACAAAACGACCGAAGGATGGGAGGCTCTATTGTCTGCGTTAATCGGTGGTGGCTGGGTCATTACTGCGTCATGGCCGATCGCTACGGAGGGAGCCACTCGGCTACGTGCTAGAGAGAGTGCTGTGCTGTCGACTAGCGTGCATTTGATTTGTCGTCCGCGAGAGAGCGTGATTGTTGGGGATTGGGATGTGGTCCTCAAAGAGCTTCCCGGTCGGGTTGGCTCTTGGATGGAACACCTCCAAGGTGAGGGTGTCCGCGGCGCCGATTTAGTCTTCGCGTGCATTGGCCCGGCGCTTGAGATTTTCAGTCGTTACGCAAGAGTCGAGACGGCAGAAGGCCGAGAGGTCGGTTTGCCCGAGTATCTGGAAAAGGTCTGGGAGGTCGTCGGCCGCACTGCGCTAGAGAAGGTCCTCGGCACGGTAGAGGTCGGAGCTGAGAATGGGTTGACCGGCGGACTGGAAGAGGACGCCCGGTTGACCGCTCTGTTTCTGTGGTCAATTCAGGTCACAAATGGCGTTTCCAGCTCCGATGAACCTCATAACACCCTCGAGGACGAGGAGTTCGTCGATGAAGCCGAGCCGCCACGCGGCAATTCGAGAGGCTATAGCCTCGTCTATGACGTCGCTCGCCGTTTCGCCCAGCCGCTCGGTATACGTCTTCCCGATTGGGAGGGTCGGATAATCGAGACCCAGAAGGGCGTGGTGCGCCTAATGGCGGTCTCCGAACGAGCAAAGCAACTCTTCGGCGAGTCGGGAGTAGGTACCTTATACGACGAGGTCGAGGCGAACTCGTTGGCCACGGCGCAGCTTACGTTGTTTCCTGAGGAAGCTCGGAGTGTCCGCGACCGGAGCCGCAGTCGAACCGCCAGCATCAAGACCTCAGCTTCATCGGAGACCTGGAACCAGGCAACAACGCTCGACCGCGTTCACGTAGCGATGCTCATGCAAGCTTCGGGAAACAGCCAGACATTACAAAATTTGCTGAAGGATGAACAGGAGCGTGGATCCGGTTTTCTACATCTCGCCAACGCCCTCTCTGCTCTCTATCCACGCCGTAGTGAGGAAAAGCGCCTCCTAGATGCTATGCTACTCGCGGTCCCCAAATGACTGATGCAAACACCTCTTCAGCAAATTTCTTCGGTGGCATGCTGAACAGTCCGCCTGATCTGAGGACTGCCCTTCGCCGCGCGTATGGAATGTCAGCGCAACACTGGCATGCACGTTTTGGATTCGCGTATGTCAGCGTGTCTGGACTCGAAGTGCTTCTTCGCGAGCTAAACGAAATAAGGCAATGGGGAACCACGCAAAAGCGATGGATACTTGGGGTACATCATGGAATCACCGAACCGGCAGCTATTGCTCGACTTCGCTCCGAAAAACGTAGCAAAGTCAGAGTATTTACGGGAGGTCAACGGCTAACGGCAAAGTGCCTTCATGCCGGGCCACATTTTCATGCGAAAGTGCTTTGCATTGAACAAGGTTTTAGGCGTCGACCAGCCTGCTTTCTGGCCTCTTCTGCCAATCTGACAGGCGCTGCATTAGGTCCTAGGGCCAGAAACTACGAAGCTGGGATTGTGCTATCAGGGGACGCGATTGGAAAGTCACACATGACAGAATTCGATCTGTGGTGGCGATCTGCCTGGCGGGCGTCTATTGGCGTCACGGACGACGTTATTGATCGCTATGCCGAATTGCGAGACAGGTTTCTTAGAAAAAACCCGGACACGTTGAGCGATTTGGACCCACCGTCTTTGGACAATTTGGCGGCAGCAAAAATCCTCTGGATTGAATCTGGTGCCATGTCTGGAGGTTCCCGGAATCAGGTGGAATTCAATCATGAACTTGCAGGCTTCTTTGGTCAGATCAGTGAACAGAGTAGAAAGCTTCGTATCGCTGCACATGGCGAAATGTGGGATGATCGACCATTAACGCCAAAGACTACTACCTTTGGCGTTGAGATATGGCGCCTGAGCTTGCCCACTAAGGCTAGTGGTGGGTTTGACTATCCTGGTAGAGTCATCTGTTTCAAGCGTCGAAGAGACAAAGAAGGGGCCTTCTTTGAACTAGACGTGGCAGAGCTGGGTAGTCCTAAGTATGCGCGTTGGCGCAGTAGAGCGCACGGAAGCGGCTATGTCGGTCTTTCGGGCGGAAACCGTGCATTTGGATTTCAATAGGTTGGTGGCTTGAAATGTTGGACCCGTGGTACAAAGTTGTGACGCTCCGCCAAGAAGTGCGGGAAGGCCGCTCGTTTAGCCCGGACGAGTTTGCCATCGCCCTTGAACAGGTAATCGCTGGGACTGCTCCTGTGGATTACTGCGATCCGCCCCAGTTCTTTTCGCGCACCTGTTTCACCCGCGCGTTAAAGGAGCATGCCGGTATGGTACTCCGGCGACTGTCCGGCAAAACCGAGAACACGGCGCCAGTTCTTACGCTGATCACCCAATTCGGCGGCGGTAAGACGCACACGCTTACCGCGCTCTACCATCTTGCCAAGGCCGGCGCGGCTGCCTCTACACTCCCCGGCGTGGCGGACCTTCTGAACGAGGCCGGGGCAGCAGAAGTTCCCTCCGCCCGCGTTGGCGTCTTCGTCGGTAACGCCTGGGACCCGGCAGAGGGGCGGGAGACTCCCTGGATCGACCTGGCCCGCCAAGTAGCGGGTGATAAGGGCGTCGCCGCGCTCGGCACTGCCGCGCGGACTACAGCGCCGGGAACCGAGGCACTGACTCAAGTGTTCGCTGCTGCGGAAGCGCCAGTGTTGCTGTTGTTCGATGAAGTCCTGAACTTCGTTAACCGCCACCGGAGGATGGCTGAGGGCTTTTACGCCTTCATTCAGAATCTGACTGTTGCCGTCACTGGTACTACCCACGCTACGGCGATGATCAGTCTGCCACGCAGCCAGGTCGAGATGACCGCATGGGATCAAGAGTGGCAAGAGCGGCTCACTAAGATCGTTCGTCGTGTTGCCCGTGACCTGATTGCGAATGACGAATCTGAGATTAGTGAGGTCGTGCGCCGACGGCTGTTCAAGGATCTCGGGAACGAGCGCCTGCGGAAGAAGATCGCCAAGACCTATGCGACGTGGTGCTTCGACCGGACCGCTCGCCTTCCCGCTGAATGGCTGGCGGTCGATACCACGACAACAGAAGCTAAAGCAAAAGAGTTTCTGAGGGAACGGTTCGAGGCGTGCTATCCCTTCCATCCTGCGACCCTTTCGGTCTTTCAGCGCAAGTGGAGCGCGCTACCCCAGTTTCAGCAGACCCGTGGGGCGCTGGCCATGCTGGCGCAATGGATCTCCGGGGCCGCCCGCGAGCAGTTTCATAAGGCACGCACGGAGCCGCTAATTACGCTGGGATCGGCGCCGTTGGACGTGCCTGAGTTCCGTGCTGTCGTTCTTGGACAACTGGGCGAGACGCAGCTTGGCGTGGCTATTGAAGCCGACCTTGCAGGCCCGCAGGCACATGCCAAAGCTCTGGATGCGGACGCTACGGGGTCTCTGCGCGACATCCACCGCCGTGTGGGCGCGACCATCCTGTTCGAGTCCTCTGGTGGACAGGTGGACAAAGTCGCGCATTTGCCCGAGTTACGCTTCGCGCTGGGTGAGCCGGAGGTTGAGACCACCAGCATCGACAGCGCCGCTACAGCCCTGGAGACATCCGGGTTCTTTATGCGCAGGGTGGGGACCGATGGGTATCGCATCCACCACCAAGCGACATTGAAGAAAGTCGTCAGCGACCGGCGCGCTTCGCTTGATGAGGAAGCAGAGATTCGGCCAGAACTCCGCAAGCTTGTTGAGGGGGAGTTCAAACGCGGGGCAACCCTTCCCAGTATTTTCTTTCCGGCGGAGAGCGCTGCTATCCAGGACTCTCCAAGGCTTGCTCTGGTTGTCCTCGACCCCGAGACGGAATGGCAGGACGATAACCAAGTCGCCGAGCGCGTTGCCAGTTGGACGAAGGAACGGGGCAATTCGCCACGACTCTACCCAGGCTCGTTGGTCTGGTGTGCGAGGAAACCAGGGCGGGAGCTTCGCGAAAAGGTTGAGGTGTGGCTCGCCTGGCAGCGCGTGGCGCATGAGGTGGCCACAGGCGTCTTGGGCCCAGAGTTCGACCGCACCGAGCAGGCCGAAGTGCGGGCCAAGGTCAAAGACGCGGAGGAAGCTGCTAAGGACGAAGTCTGGGCAAGCTATCGTTTCGTGGCGCTCTCGGATACGCAGAAGCAACATGGGCTCAACGTCATCGACCTCGGGGCTGGACACGCCAGCGCAAGCGAAACGCTCTGCGGGCGGATCATGGGCGCATTGAAATCCGAGGCGCTGCTGAACGAGAATGTGGGCGCCGGTTACATTGACCGCCATTGGCCGCCCGCGTTCAAAGATACCGAAGCTTGGCCGCTCACGAGTTTACGCCAAAGCTTTCTTGACGGCTCGCTAACACGACTGACCGATCCTGACACGATCCTCCGCCGGCAAATTACCGAATTCGTCTCGAAGGGGGACTTTGGCTTGGCATCCGGCGTCAAGGAAGATGGTAGCTACGGTCGGCTGTGGTATACGGAACCGACCCGCCCGGAAGAGGTAGCGTTCGAGACAGATGTCTTCCTGCTGACCAAGACCAAAGCCGAAGCATTGCAAAAAGAGTCTGGAGAGCCGCCACAGCCGCAACCGGACCCCGAGCCGCAGCCAGGGCCAGAACCCGATCCTGAGCCTGAGCCGGGACCCAGCCCTGGAACACCCCCAAACACTCAGAAAACGATGCTCCGGCTTGCAGGCACCGTTCCCCCCGAAGTCTGGAACCGGCTTGGAACCAAGATGTTGCCCAAACTGCGGTCCGGGGACGACCTCAGCGTGGGTATCGAGTTTTCGGTCAGCGTCGGCACTCAGTTTGCCCAGACTATGGAGATGGATTTGAAACAGATTCTGGACGATCTCGGGCTGAGCGACCGCGTCCGTGTTGAGAGATCATGAGGTCGCCCAGCCGAGTGCGATGTCGTCCACATAGGCCACGACCTCCGATGCAGATTTTCTGTTCTTTCTGTTCCCCATTAGAGGTCGGGAACAGCGGAACAGCTTTTTTTCAAGGTCTAACCCTTTGGAATCGCTGGACAGTTGCTGTTCCCGGCATGCTGCCGAAACTGCCGCGTTTGCGGGACCCTCGGGAACAGCAAAAATGATCCGATAGTGCTCCTCCCGCTTGAGCGAGAGAATCAGGAAGGAAACAGAGGGAGTGGAGTAGGATCAGGCGGGCACGGCTTCACCAGCCGGAGGGTTCTCACGCGGGGGGAGCGGATGACGATTGCGATATTCCAAAAACTGGCCGACCAGGTGGTAATAGTGCTGGCGGCTGTTGAGTTCCTTCATGGCTAGCCGTAACGGCCGACAGGGTCCAAAAGACTTTGCATACCAGTCTATGGTCTTCCTGAATTGGGTGCAGGCCAGCTTCTCCCCACGCTGCTGCACCGCCCGTTCAAAATGACGGGTCATAAAGGCAACACGTTCTACCAATGGTGGCTCGGGCGGAGCTGTATGCCCCAGCAGGCCGGCCTGAATATTGTGAAAGACCCAGGGATTGGCCAGTGCGCCGCGGCCGACCACGAGACCCGCGCAGCCCGTTTCTTCGAGCATGCGTTTGGCTGTTGTCGTGTCACACACATCGCCGTTTCCGAAAACGGGCATGGCCTGCACAGATTCCACGACCGAGCGAATACCCTCCATATCGACCGAGCCCCGGAATGCCTCGGCCCGCGTGCGGCCGTGAATAGTGAGGGCCGCAACACCCGCGTCTTCAAGAATAGGTGCCAGCACCGGCGCATCAAGCTGCGTCTGGTCCCAGCCCAGACGCGTCTTCACCGTGACCGGAATTTTGACCGCCCGGGTCACCGTTCGGACGAACGCGCCGGTTTTTTTCGGGTCTTTCAACATGGCCGCGCCGGCACCGATTTTGACGACCTTTTCAACCGGGCAGCCCATATTGATATCAATGGCGTCCGCCCCCTGCTCCTCAAGCCAGACGGCTGCATCGCGGACTTCTTCAGCCACCGGACCAAAGAGTTGGACGCTCAGCGGGCTGTCGTCCGGGCGCGTCTCGATCAGTTCAAAAGCCCGGCGATTTTTTTCAAGCAACGACCGGGCATGGACCAATTCGGTTGTCGCCAGACCAAATCCGCCCACTTCGCGCATGCACCACCGAAACGGGAGGGTCGTATAACCCGCAAGCGGAGCCAGGAACAGATTGGTCGCAAGCGGGAGGGTGCCTATGTGTAGGGGCATCATAATTTCAGGAAGACCCTTGTGACATTGGCGATAGCGGATTCATCCACTTCAGGTCCGGGAAGCGGGCGAAATCAGCATCCGCTGAGCAAAGCGTTAAACCATGTTCCAGCGCCAGGGCTGCAAGATGTGCATCTGGAACAACCTCCGGCCGTTGAACCTGTCCGATCAGCCGTCCCAGTATTTCCTGATGATGACCCGTCGGCTGAGGAATCCAGACCGGTTCGAGCGAAAGCCACTGTGTCACCTGATTCCACGCGCTCATAATAGGCTCAGGTCTCTCAAAGACGCGAGGATTCGACACCAGACGGACAAAGGCGAGTACACTCGGCCAAGGGAGACCCACCGGTGCGACACCGTTCAGTTGAGTATCTAGCCACTTCCGGGCACCGTCATGCTGCGCCATGCTCTCGACGTGAGCATAGACGAGAAGGTTGGCATCAATGAGGATCAACGAAACCGCTCCCCTTCACCCGCAGCAAGGGCTCCGGCGACATCGTCCAAACTGCCAACCAAGCATTTCCCCAAAGAAACTGTTGAGGTCTGGTACCGGGTCGAACGCTTATCGGGCTTCGTCATCTGGCGGAGCCCCACCCGGAGTGCTTCGTTGACGATCTCCTTGAGTTTTCCTTTTTTTCCATCCCATATCTGCTGCAGAAGAGCCGCAACATCATCATCAATGGTGAGCGTTGTTCTCATACATCAAGACATAAAGAAGATGATGTAATGATGCAATACGGATCGTCCCAAAGCTACTGATATCAACGCCAGCCAGCGCTCCACTCTCAGCGCCGGTCAAATTGGCGTTCGAGCTGGCGCACCGAATAGCGGACCATGGTTGGCCGGCCATGCGGGCAGGTAAACGGTGAGGTACAATCCAGCAAGGTTTTCACCAGGGCGTGCATGGCCTCCGGGGTCAGCGTCTGGCCGGCTTTAATCGACTTCACCTTACAGGCGATACGCGCCGCCAAGTCCTGTTGTTTGGCCTCAACGGAATTGTCCGAGCGCCCTTCGGCCTGGGCTTCGGCCAGTTCATTTAACAGTGCCGGAGTGTCAGTCGGGCGAAAATACGCCGGCGCAGCTTGCACCTGAAACGTATTTCCCCCAAACGGCTGAATATCAAAGCCGACCTGGACGAGATAGTCGTGCAGTTCTTCCAATGCACTACACGCGGCGGGCGATAAATCAAAAGTCTCTGGTATCAACAACGGCTGCGTCGCACCGTGTTGGTGTTGCAGGCTGTCGAGTACCTGCTCATACATAATACGCTCATGCGCCGCGTGCTGATCCACAATCCAGAGTTCGCCTGCCACTTCAACCAGGACAAACAACTCATGGCTCTGACCAACCACACGGAATTCGCTTCCATCGGGTCGTTGCCACAAGGTCGTTTGTGAGGGGACCGGATTCAGCGGGGCTGCCTCCGCCTCGTGGACCAGCGGCTTGTCCAGCATACGTAAGCCTGGCTCAGACCGGGCTCCATAAGAGTCGGCGGTCTTGTGGCGTCTGTGGGGCCTTGGGTAATCGGCCGGGTCGGGTCTCGGAACCGCACTGTCCAAGGCACGACTCTCAGCACGAGACAGACTCTCGCTTCGGTTGTTAGCCCGTCGCTGGTCGCGCGGCGGATCAGAGGCCGGAAGCTCAATTTTTTTGAACAGATTGGCCCGATCAAGAGTTTTTCTGACGGTCCGGACGACCATTTGGAGGAGTTCGCGTTCCGCTTGAAATTTCACTTCGCGTTTGGTGGGATGGACATTGACGTCAACCTGGTCGGTCGGGACGGTCAGAAAGAGTACCCCCAAGGGAAAACGTCCCGCCGGCAGCAGTTCTCCGTAGCCGCGACTCAAGGCAGACGATAAGGGCTGGCTTTTCACCGGACGTTCGTTCACGAAGAAGTATTGCCCGGTCCGGGTATTGCGGGTACGACCGGGCGGACTGACGAGGCCAGTCAGCCCAACGCCCTCTTCGGCCAGGGTTGTTTCCGCACTCGGGAGCGGGAGGAATTCCTGGGCCCACTCCTTGCCGATAACCGCGCGGGCGCGCAGGGCGAGCTCAGTTTGAGCAGGTGCCTGAAACACCTCGCGTCCGTCTGACTGAAAACGAAAGTGAATGGACGGACGCGACAACGCCAGAGCGACCAATACCTCATGCACCTGATGACCTTCGGCAGTCGGGGATTTGAGGAAGGCCCGCCGCGGTGGGGTATTAAAAAATAAATGTCGCGTGGTCACCGTCGTTCCCTGCGGACAGCCGGCAGGGCTTGTCTCTAACGGCGTACTGCCGCCCGCCCGGACGCGCACCCCTTCGATGGCGTCCGCTGTCCGGGAGAGCAATTCGACCTGCGTCACCGCAGCAATGCTGGCCAGCGCCTCCCCCCGAAAGCCTAAGGTCGTCAGGAGAAAGAGATCATTGCTGGATTGGATTTTACTGGTCGCGTGGCGCTGGAATGCGAGCGACGCATCCTCCGGCGTCAGGCCGCTCCCATCGTCCTGGACAACGATTTCATCAATCCCGCCCTTGGTAATCGATACGCTGATTGAGCGCGCACCGGCGTCGATCGCATTTTCGACCAACTCCTTGACAATCGAGGCGGGACGCTCAATCACTTCGCCCGCCCGGAGCTGCTCAATCGTATGCGAGTCCAGAAGACGAATATGGTTCATGCTACGACTCACCGGCGTGCCCGAATAGACCGAGTTGAGCAGAGGCTTCTCTTACCCTAGTCGGGGCCTTCGGTGCCCTTCCCCGAGCACGTTTTTTGGCCGGTCGGACCAGTCCGGCCGAGCCTTCGAGGTCCTTGAGGACCTCCTCCGCCCGCTCCGTCACCATCCGCGGCAGTCCGGCCAGCTTGGCGACATGGATGCCATACGATTGATCCGACGCGCCAGCGATAACCTTATACAGAAAAACAACCTCACCCTGCCATTCACGAACGGCAAAGGTATAATTCATCAGGCCGGGCAGGAGGCCCTGCAAGTCGGTGAGTTCATGGAAATGCGTGGCAAATAGGGTCCGGGGCCGCGGCCCGTCGTCATCAACCAGGAACTCGATAATCGCCCGGGCAATGGACAGACCGTCCGACGTCGAGGTTCCACGCCCGATCTCGTCCAGCAACAGCAGACTCCGTTCCGTGGCTGCGTTCAGGATCTGGGCGGTTTCAATCATTTCTACGGCAAACGTGCTTTCCCCCAGGGCCAGATTATCGGAGGCTCCGATACGGGTAAAAATCCGATCCACAATACCAATCCGGGCACGTGCGGCCGGAACAAATGAACCGACCTGGGCCAGCAGTACAATCAGTGCAGCCTGGCGTAAATACACGGATTTTCCGCTCATATTAGGGGCGGTCAACAGCAGGAACTGCTGGTCCGACCGATTGAGCAGCACATCATTCTCGACAAAGACGCTTCGTCCCAGCAGCGACTCGACAACCGGATGCCGTCCGCCAATAATCGCCAGTTCGGCCGCCTCTGACATTTCGGGTCGCACATAGTGCTGATTGACCGCCACCCAGGCAAAGTCGGCCAGGACGTCAAGCTGGGCACATGCCTGCGCAAGCGCTTGAATCTGGGTCATATACTGAAGGACCAGCTCGCATAATTCGGCAAAGAGCTCCTGCTCCAGGGCGACCGAGCGGTCCTGGGCGTTGAGAATCTGATCCTCGTACTCTTTCAGCTCAGGCGTAACGAATCGCTCCGCATTGGCGAGGGTTTGTTTCCGCGTATACGCGTCAGGCACCTTATTGAGGTGGGCCTTGGAGACTTCCAGGTAGTAGCCAAAGACCCGGTTATACCCGATTCTGAGCGAGGGAATGCCCGTGCGCTCACTTTCTCGAGCCTGGAGCGCGGCAAGCCACTGCTTGGCATCCGAGGCAATCGTTTGCAGGCGGTCCAGTTCCGCATGATAGCCTGGAGCAAAGACGCCACCTTCTCGGAGGTGACTGGGCGGCACCTCAACCAAGGCGCTGGCGAGGGTACCCGGCAAGGGACCGAGGTCGGATTGCAGGTGTTCACGCTGTTGGCTCAGCAGCGGGCTCTGGACCGTTTCCAACGCGCGGCGCACATCGGGAATTTGCGCCAGCGAGTCTCGCAGGGCCGCGCTGTCTTTGGGATTCGCCACTCGACAACTAAAACGGGCAACCAAACGTTCCAGGTCACGAACAGGGGCAAGCGCGCCGCGCACCGCCTCCAGCACGGCGGGCGCGTCGACAAACTCGGCCACCCCGGCATGCCGGGCTTCAATAGCCGCCACGGATAAGAGCGGATTCTTCAGCCAGTGCTGCAACAGTCGCCTGCCCATAGGCGTGACCGTGGCATCTAATACATCGATCAGCGCCTTGCCCCGAATATCGGGGTTCGCCGGACGAAAGATTTCCAGGCTGCGCTCGACAACCGGGCCCAACAACATGGTTTCGCCGGTATGGAGCCGTTTCGGCAGGCCAATATGCGGCAGGCTGACCGGCATATGCTGCTGGAGAAAACGGAGCACCAGGGCGATGGCGACGGTGTTTTCCGGGTCCAATTCCAAGGCACGCAAGGAATCCAACCCGAAAAAAGACCGGACGCACTCGACGCTGTCATCGAAGGCAGCCTGCCAGTCTTCCAGAGTTGTCAGGGTAATCCCGGCTTGACCGCTCCTGTACTCAGCCAGGACGGGATGCCCGGTCAGGCCCTTGGTGATGACAATCTCACGCGGCGCGAGATGAGCCAGGGAGTCGGCCAGGGCAGCTTCCGTCTCGTTCCAGAATTGGAACGCCCCGGTCGTTGGTTCGAGCAGCGCCAGCCCCCACTGTCGCCCGCTGGCAAACATCCCCAGCAAGGTCGGGCTTGTTGCGTCGGCCTCGTTCTCAACATACGTGGAAGGGGTAATGACCCGCGTGACTGCGCGCTTGACCAAACCCTTGGCCGTTTTCGGATCTTCGACCTGGTCGTACAGCGCAACTTTCTTCCCAGCCTTGACCAGACGGGCGATATAGCCTTGGACGGCATGATAGGGCACGCCGCACATAGGGATCTTGCCGTCTCCGCCGTCGCGGGCAGTCAGGGTGAGATCAAGCAGGTCCGCGACCAGCGGCGCATCATCAAAAAAGATCTCGTAGAAATCCCCCAGGCGGCACAGCACAATCGCGTCCTGATGCTGTTGCTTGACCGACAAATACTGCTGCATCAGGGGGGTGTGAGCCATGCTGTTCTTCTTCGTTACCGGGTGCCTGCGACCAGGAGCACGGTTGTTTTCTTTTCTTATCTTCTTTCGCCTTGTCCAGCCAGTCCGGCGGGCGCGCGGGCTCTCCCTTGATCTCGGGCTATAAAGCTGGAGAATGAACACCAGTCCGTAACAGCCCCAGGCAGAAAGGATGCCACCCATGCCCGAGCTCGACCCGGAACAACAACAAATCCTGTCCACACTCAACCGTTTCGTAGAGCGTGAGGTCAAGCCGGTCGCCAGCGAAATGGAGCATCGCGACGAATACCCGCACGCCCTGGTTGAGCGGATGAAAGAGCTGGGTTTGTTCGGCGCGATTATCCCAACCGAGTATGGCGGCATGGGGCTGTCCTTTACCACCTACGCCATGATTATCGAAGAAATCTGTCGTGGTTGGATGAGCCTGACCGGGGTCCTGAACTCCCACCTGCTGTTCGCTCACATTCTGGCTCTGTTCGGAACAGAAGAACAAAAACAGCGTCTCCTGCCAGCTATGGCCACCGGCGAGAAACGCGGTGGTCTTGCCCTGACCGAGCCGCATGCCGGGAGTGATGTGCAGCGGATTCGGACGACGGCCAAAAAGCAGGGCGACAGCTATCTGATCAACGGCTCTAAAATGTTCATCACCAATGCGCGGCATGGCAATATTCTGGCTGTTGCCGCCAAGACGAACCCCGACACCGAGCCCGCCTATGCCGGCATCAGCCTGTTTGCTGCCGAGAAAGGCGCTCCGGGACTCACCGTCAGCCGGGACATCAAGAAGCTCGGGTATAAAGGCCTGGATACGTGTGAGCTGGCCTTTGAGGACTTTCCGACACCAGCCGCCTCGCTGATCGGTGGCGAAGAGGGCCTGGGCTTCAAGCAAGTCATGGGCGGCTTGGAAGTGGGCCGGATCAATGTTGCGGCCCGGGCGGTCGGCGTCGCCCAGGCTGCCTTTGAGGAAGCCATTCGCTATTCCCAGCAGCGCGAAACCTTTGGCAAACCAATCTGTGAACATCAGGCCATTCAGCTCAAGCTGGCTGACATGGCCACCAAGGTCGAAGCCTCCCGCTTACTGGTCCGCCAAGCGGCCGAGAAGAAAGACCGAGGCGAGCGGTGTGACCTGGAAGCCGGCATGGCAAAACTGTTCGCGTCTGAGGCGTGTGAAGAAGTCGCCCTGGAAGCGATGCGCGTGCTGGGCGGGTATGGCTACACCCAGGAGTTTCCGGTCGAGCGTTTTTATCGAGACGCGCCCCTCATGATTATCGGGGAAGGCACGAGCGAAATTCAGAAACTGGTGATCGCCCGCAACCTCCTGAAAAAATATCGAATATAGAGTCGCTGCGCAGAACCGTCTTTGTTTCTCACGATTTTGTCACCTAGGTGCCACTCCCGGCCCGTCTTTTGGCTTGGAATATCCGCGTGTTTTGTGTATTGTAGGGAAAATACTCAGCTATTTGCATTGTTCGCTATGGTTTTCTACCAACACAGGTCGGGCTCACCCACCGACCCTTCCCTCTAACCGAACGCTACATTTTTGTGTTGAATTGAGCGGACTTCTCGGAGCAGTGCACCGAGTCGGGAGAAGAACATGTCTACTACCTTAGAAAAGACTCGAAACATCGGCATCGTTGCTCACGTTGACAGCGGCAAGACCACCGTGAGCGAACGTGTCCTGTACTATACGGGGCTCTCGCACAAAATCGGTGAGGTGCACGAAGGGACGGCCGTTACCGACTGGATGCCTCAGGAACGTGAGCGGGGGATCACCATTACGGCGGCAGCCATTACCTGCGACTGGAATGACCATCAGATCAATATCATTGATACGCCCGGCCATGTGGATTTTACCACTGAGGTTGAGCGCAGCCTGCGTGTGCTGGATGGCGCTATCGTCGTCTTCTGTGGCGTTGGCGGTGTCGAACCACAGTCGGAAACCGTGTGGCGCCAGGCAGACAAATACGGCGTACCCCGCATTGTCTTTATCAATAAACTGGACCGTATCGGTGCCGATTTTCACAACGTGGTCGATCAAATCAAGAACCGGCTGGGAGCGCAGCCGCTGATTCTCCAACTGCCGATCGGCACCGAAGATGCAATGACAGGTGTGGTCGATCTGGTTCAGCAGAAGGCCCTCGTCTGGGAGGAAGATACACTTGGGGCGCGGTTTCACGAAGAGGAGATTCCGCCAGAACTCCAAGCGGAGGCGGCGAAATTCTCTGAGTTACTGGTTGAAAGCGTAGCCGATGCCGATGACGCGTTATTGGAGAAGTATCTTGGCGGCGAAGCTCTCACGCCAGAAGAAGTCACGGCTGCGGTCCGCGTCAAGACGCAGTCGCTCGATGTCTTCCCGGTCCTGTGTGGAACCGCGCTACGCAACAAGGGTATTCAGCCGCTATTGGATGCCGTGGTCGACTATCTCCCGCCACCGGTCCGACCGGTGACCGGACAAACTCTTGCCGGAAAAGAACGCACCTGGCAGGTCACGGATGACATCCTGACCGGCTTGGCTTTCAAAACCATGCACGACCCCTACTCCGGACAACTGACCTTTGTCCGCCTGTATAGTGGAGACCTAAAAACCGGCTCTTCGATTTTTAACCCACGCACCGAACGCAGCGAGCGTATTGGCCGCCTGGTCCGTATGCACGCCAATAAGAAAGAAGACCTGGAGAGTGCCTCGGCCGGAGACATCATCGCTATCGTCGGCCTAAAGAACTTTACGACCGGCGACACCATCGCAGTCAAGCAGCATCCCGTTTTGCTCGAATCGATTTCATTCAAGGAGCCGGTGATCTCGGTCGCGATTGAGCCCAAAACCAAGATCGATTCCGAAAAGCTGGGGCTCGCCCTCCAACGCCTGTCCTCGGAGGACCCGACCCTGGTCATTCAAACCAACGCCGAGACCGGCCAAACGATTCTGTCCGGCATGGGGGAGCTCCACCTCGAAGTCATTTTGGACCGGCTGATGCGAGAGTTTAAGGTCGAAGTCAACACCGGCGCACCGCAGGTCTCCTATCGCGAAACCATTACCCGAGGAGCAGAAGCCGAAGGGCGCTATGTGCGACAAACGGGCGGGCGGGGTCAGTTTGGCCATGTCTTTCTCAAGATCGAACCCAATGACAACGAGGGCCTGGTCTTTGTCAACGCAATTAAAGGCGGCGCTATTCCCAGGGAGTATATCAACTCGGTCGAGAAGGGCGTACGGGAAGCCGCAGAGAACGGGGTGACCTACGGTTATCCCCTCCTCAACACGACCGTCACCTTGTATGACGGCAACTATCATGATGTGGACTCATCAGAGCTGGCCTTCCACATGGCGGGCTCCATGGGATTCAAAGCCGCCGTGAATAAAGCCAAGCCCGTTTTGTTGGAACCCATGATGGAGGTCGAAGTGGTCGTGCCCGAAGACTATATGGGAACGGCCATGGGAGACTTGCAGTCACGCCGCGGCAAGGTGACCGAACTGGGCGAGCGTGCCGGAGGCCAGCGCACGGTCACCGCCCACGTCCCGCTGGCGACGATGTTCGGCTATGCCACAACCATTCGGTCACTCACCCAGGGGCGGGCGACCTACACCATGGAGTTCGATCACTACGATAAGGTTCCGGCCAGCGTCGTAGACGAGGCGCTGGGTCGCACCAAGGAGCTTGAGGCCGGGTAAAAGAAACCCACCCCGCCGCTACGCGGTACAAAGAGGAAGCGTGTCCTCCAACCGCCAAACAAATGCCGGACACGTTTCCTCTTTCCCTCCAAGGAGGGGATTATTTTGTTGCTCCCGTCCTCTCCGTGGGTCATCTTGTACCCCATCCCGCCTCCACAGTGTTGCGGGATGATAGCCCTTCGCCTACAATCTGCCCGCGTGCCGGAGTGGTGGAACTGGTAGACACATGGGACTTAAAATCCCATGGGGCTTTGCCCCGTGCGGGTTCGAGCCCCGCCTCCGGCATTGCAGAAACAGCTTTTCCTGATGTAGTTATACCCTCTTGATTTTTCTCTTTACGGAATGCCGTCAAGCATTTCCATCAAGTCACCACGCCTGAAGGTCGCTGCCAATTGCTGGAGCGAAACGTCCCTGTCGCCATAGCACTCCTTCAACGCATCCTCTAAGGAATGGATTGCATCTGCGTAGTATTGAGCTTGATTATCCTCAAACTCCTGTAAGAGACCTTGAATGTTTTGATGGGAAATTTGGTTAGAGGTCTTGCCTTGATCATGTAGGAGCTTGCGGCCGATCAGCATAGAGATGTAGTGCGACGCATAGGGAAGAAACTCTGGTGGCGTTTCCGTTGTCGGACGTTTTCTTTCGTTCTCGACCTCCCTGAAGATCAAGACGGCAAGCAGCGCCTGGGCGGCGTTGAGGTCCGTAAAAATGTCTTCATACAGCTTACCAAAATGCTCTTTACGACGAAATTTGGCTTGGTGTGGCCGTTCCTTCCAAATAGCAAGCACGGCTTCCGCCACAATTGAGCTGGTTATGACTACCGACCCACCCCCACCTTCTTCTCGCTGGCGTTTATACGTATATCCTAAGTTCAACCCCGACATGCCCAATTCCAATTGCCTTTGTATCTCGTCGTTGGAACGCAAATCCCTCAGGTCTACAGGATTTTGACTGTTGGTGGCGTAGGTAATGTCCTGGACAAATTCTTGATGGGTATCGGATAACTGATACACACGTATTATGACGTATGCCGATTCGCCGGCCATGTTAGGCTGATTTTCATTCAGCGTTTCTTGGATCGTCTTGCAGGTCTGCCCCCCGTTAATCACCTGCATATTTTTGAGTTGCACAGTGTAGTCTGTTCTCTGAAAAGCATTATAGTCAAACTTGTCACAAACCACTGTAATACCGTTATTGTAGAAGTAGAATTTGTCGGATTTCTCCTGGTCGCAAAGCGTCGCATGAATTGCAGTGTTGACGCGATTAGTATGCAGCCCGAGGTAGCGGCGGATATTACGCTCCAGCAATTTGTCTCCGTGTTCGTTGAACAGTCGTTGGATCTCCTGAACGGAAACGCGTCCAACCAGCACACGCATATAATTCATATCTTCTACAAGGACTTCCCCGCTGAGCGTCAGGGTTGCATCCACCGTTTTGCTACGCTGTAGGATGCTGACAAGAGCATCATGATTAAAATGGACGAACTCCACTTTATCACCGTAATTCTTTTTGGCTTCAGAGATCCATGTATCTGCCTGGTCCGTCCATTTCGCTCCATTGTTGCAGAGAATGACTCGAACATGGGGGATATCTCCATCACGGATTAATGAACGAATCTCCTCGATCTTTGGTTTGATCTTTTCGTTCAGCATGACCTGCCGATAAGGATCAAGCAGTACTTGAATAGTATTGACGGCTTTTTGCACGTCATTTTCCCGAAAATTTGCTACCCCACGCAGGTCTTTTATCTTGTACTTGCCTTGGAACACTGTTACGAGAAACTCCCCGCCTTCCACTTCGCTAACGTGCAGTCCGTCAACGCCAGCATCGTTCCCACCATCGGTCAGTAACTCAACGCTTTCTTCAAGCGTCATTTCAAGGCAAGTTGACATACACAGAAGTACGAATGCGGCAGACTTCTTTTTGTTGCTATCATTCCCTCCCAGCAGCCATTCAGGGTGATCTTCAACAATGCCCGACACCCTCTGATCGATAATACTGGCATTGATATTCATAGTTTTCTCTCTTTAGGCTTTTGCCGTTCAGACATTAGACTTCCTCGGCAATCTTTAGCCCACGCACATATTACACCACTCGGGGACGGGTCGGGATGGAGGATACACCTGTATCCCAGCATGAAAGAGATAAGACAATGAAGAATTCCCCTATGCTTCCTCCTATGGCCTATAGCATATTATCCTTCACATTTTTCAAGCCTTGCCCCGCGTCGCCATTCACTTGGATCAATAAATTCTCCAGCGTGGATACCCCGCTGCTCCACAATCGCTATCTCTTCGTGTGGCATATAAGCGTCAGAGAAATAGGCCACAGCATGTCCGTTTGCGACCAGCCAGCCGTTCAAGTCCGTGCCGTCACTGCTGAAGCAGACACCAAGCGCCCGACCGTATCTGTCCAATTCGGGTTCGAGGTAGCAGGAGACCCTGTTGTCGGCCCCAATCTTCTCCCTGAGCGCCTCCGTTGCGTCTTGGCCACACGGATAGCACATGCCATCCGCGTTGAGGCAGAATTGCTGTTCTGGCCAAGTTTCTGGCGTGTCGATACCAACCAACCGTATGCGTTCCTCACAGAGAGTGAGTGTGTCGGCGTCAATGATTCTTGCCTCTTCGATGACGACCTCTTCCTCACAGATGAGGGGTTTGGGGCCGTCCTCAGTATCCCGCGGTTCCCGGGCAATAATGACAAAATTCTGTTGAGCCTCTTGCCACTGGACCTGTACGGCGGTCTTTACATTGGGGAAGCCGGGCAAGATGAATGTTCCGCCAACACCTTGTAAAAACTCTTCCTCCTCCCCTTCCCCCACAGTGGTTACGGTCACGGTGGCCCGACCAAACTCTACACCGTCTACCTGAGCCACGACCGTATGCTCTCCCTCACCGAGCATATTCCAGTTGAACAAGAGTCCGAAACCGTTGTTGATATCGCCACATTCTTTTTGTGTATCCGTCCGCCGGGTGCCGTAGCCGACTTGCCATCTATCAGCCTTATTCCCGTTAAAGACAATCTCAATCCTCCCGGCCTCACACACCCAACCGGAAATCATCCCGACGCCGCTCTGATACGACCCTGGCCCCGGATTCTCCAACACTCCTTTGCCTTGTGCCCATACAATGTGAGAAGAAAAGACAGACAGGAGGGACAGCACAGCAACAGAGAATACATTCACCCAGGCGCCTCAACCTTTCCTCTCGTTTATGGCACAGCCTGATTAATATTTCGCGATCACCTGTTCGGCAAAATCCTTGTAGACTTCGCGGCTTGTTTTGAGCGGTGGCAAAAGAGAAATCTCTCGGAGTCCGGCCTGCTCCGCCTGACGGATAGCCGCAATCAGTTCATCCGGCTCACCGACCATGCACGACCCCTTGATCGTTTTCGGCGTGATGAATTTGCGCTCCTCAGGGACATGATAAGTGCAGTGTCCATCATGAATCTGAAGGTAACGCTTGGCCTGAGGCGTGGGCATGTTCTCGACCTGATCCCGGTACTCTTCCCAGACATCCTGGAACGCTTCGGGCACAGTGCTCTCATCCCCGGTTTGTTCGTAAATTTCATATACAAAATGCAGGGCACAGGTGACCCAGGAGCCACACGCTTCAATCACCCGGTCCGAGGTTAAATCTTCTCCCGGTTTCAATACGACCGCAGTGGTCAGGGCCGTGGTATGAAAATTCTCGGGCAAGGTCCGCCCGGCTCGCTCAGCCCCGGCCTGGACCCGGCTGACATTCGCCTGCAAGACCTCACCCTGCTCGTTAAACAGCGAAACCAGTCCATCACCAAACTCTCCCGCAGTTCGCAAAGCCAGCGGTCCATTGGCCGCAACATGGATGGGAATCGGCTGTTCCAGATCGATGAATTTCAGGTCCTGGTGCAGGAATTTGATCGTCCGTGTCGTTCCATTCAGGGTATATTCGACCTCTCCCCCGCGCAGCAGCGTACGGACCACGCGCAGGTATTCACGAAAATCTCTGATCTTCATAGGCTGCATGCCCATGACCCGCATGGCCGTATGACCGGTCCCAACACCAAGAAAGGTCCGGCCAGGGGCGAGGCGGTTAATCGAGGCAATGGAGTGCGCCGTCACCGGGGCGATGCGCGTCCCCGGAATAGCGACCCCGGTGCCGATACGAAGGCGCGAGGTGTGCTGAGCGGCCAGCGCCAGGGTGGCATAACAGTCCGACCAGATCATCTGGGAGTCAGGCACCCAGGCCGCGTCAAAGCCTAAATTCTCAACATAGGGATAGAGGTCCCAGTTATCGACTTTGGTATGGGCCGTAATACTGAATTGCATGTTATTCCTCCTCGTCAGTGAATTACCGCCTGTCTGTATCATTCGCTCCGGGCAACCGCAATTTCTCCCGCCTCCCCTTTTCGCACCTCTTCCAGGTTCCTGACCATCCGCCTTTGACTCGCCTTGCTTCCCACTTTAAGCTGGTAACGAGTCTATGGGCAGTCAGCCGGCATCCGAACGGATGGAACGGCTGCGGCAGTCTATACTTCATAGAGCCATGTTACGTCGCTATCCTGACACGATCAGAGAATTTTCTGTCGGCCCGATCTTCTGGCTCTGCGCAGTTGGAGCTGGCCTGCTCTTCGCCGGCTGTCAGGCGAGGCGTCCCCCCCCGCTCCTCAGCCAAGAGCCCGTACAAGCTGCCGTTCAGTCAGCCCCACCGTCCGCGCCGCAAAAGAAAGCGGAAAGCGACATTGTGGACGACCCAGAGGCAGAACTGGCGTGGGACTTTTTAGCCCGCGTCGATGAGATGGGCCTCATCTCTCCACACCCTCCGGCGGCCGAGTCCGCTCCGCCCGCACTACCGCCCGCTCAGCCGGATGAACCCCTGCCACCCCTCCCGGCGCTTGGTCCAGCCCAAGAAGGAGAATCCTCGGGCTGGCTCACGTGGGTACCGGGTGTGTCTGCTGACGAGTCAGGCCCAAACGGCAGTGCGCAGTACCGGACCGAGCAGGACCTCCTCAAGGTTGTTGCCGAGTTTCAGCGCGTGGCGACAAAAGACACCTACCGCTTTCCGCTTCCCAAAGATGTGACCGGAGCGAATGTGCATAAGGCCACACTCACGCGCATCAACGATTATGAAACCAGGCATCCCGGGGCCTACCCCGCCATTATCGCCTTTACTCGAGGGCGGGCGTATGAAGGGCTGCACGCCTATGAACGGGCCTTGGCCGAGTACCAACGCGTCGCCCAGGGTAAGAGCCGACTCAAGCAAAAGGCAGGTCAAGCAGTCGAAGCGCTCACCGCCTTTCAGTCGCTCGCCCAACAGGTACCGACGGCCACAACCGCGGTGGAGTATGTGCAGGCGCTGGACGAACAGGCGCAACGCTGGAGGGATCTGGCTCAGCAGTATGACAACACGTCCTATGGTTCCCTGGCACGAGAAGAAGAAGAACGGCTTGAGCGGGCGAAGGTTGCTTTCTTTATCCTCAACCGCTACCGGATCGAGGATGGCAACGAGAGCGTTATCTTGGCCTATCAACAGTTGCTTGATAAACACCGGGAGAGCAAAAATCGGTATCGGTATCGGCTGGAGTTAGGTGACTTCTATGTCTCCCTCGCCCACGAATATACGGCCCAGAACGATCCGGAAAGTTTACGTTTTAATGCGGACATCTTTGAAACCCTCGGACGAGCCGCGCTCCAGCATTACGCCGCGGTTGCACAACAGGACGGCATTATGGAAAAACTTGAAGCCAAGGGCAAACTCGAAGCGCTTGAAGCCTATATGGCCAAGGTTGGACGTTTAGGCCGCTAAGCCGCCCACGAAGAAAACGACATGTGGTATCGTGTCATCCCTCTGTTCCTGTGCTGCCAGCTCGTATTCGCGATGCCCCTGCAGGCTCGGGATTTCGCCGATCCCTTAGCCCAGCGGGTGACGGAATTTTTGCCGGCCTATAATCCTTTTGTGCCCCCGTTACCCCCAGAGCGATATTTTCCGGATGAGGTCGGCGGACACGTTGCCGACGCGATTATTGATGGCTACCTGCAAGACCCGTCGGCATTACGCGGCCGGATCGTTCAACTGGCGCAGCACGACACTCAGCTCGAAGCGCAGGGAGAGGAGGCAACCGGCGTCACCCCCCTGGTGTATGCCCTGCTGTACCGGTCAATAGACCAGGATGAGCAGGAGGACCTGCCGCTTATGGAACTGAACGCGACGCCGGATGAGCTGCTCTCCCAGGCAGACCGACTCTACGCCTCGGAAAAGCGGCACCGTGTTGGCCGGCTGTTCAATTGGGTGCTCTCGACCTTTGACGTGGCCCGGCTGTTCCTTGGTGCGCCCACCAGCCCAAGTCCCTACGCCGCGCAAGGCGTGGTCTCTTCGGTTGGCCAGCACTCAGGGCCAGGTCCCCGAGAACGAAAAGCACTGGCCCTGTATCGGCGTTTCCTCGAAGAAGCTCCAAATGACCCACGGGCTCCGGAAGTCCAGGCCAAGATGGAAACCCTGGATACGAAACGAAAAGAAGCCCTTGTCAAGGCGGAGTTAGACCGGGCTGAGCAGGCATTCGCTGAAGAGGACTATTGGCAGGCCAATTTTCATTATCAACTCGCCCTGCTGGTTGACGAAAACACTGAAAAGGCCAAGGCTGGGGTCCGGCAGGTCGAGTCTCGCCTGCAACACTATGACGCCCTCACCCAGTACGATCCGGAGGTCCCTCAAGACCCGCTGGCGGGCGTGAAAGAGGCAGAGTGGGAGCACAGCAAAGAAACCTTGACCTATATGCTGCCAGGGGGTGGTTTTGTCAAAGACAATATTGTTGTGGCAGGCCTCCAACTCGGTACCGAGGGGTTGGTCGGCGCGGCGACCTTTGGTGGGCTGACCATGATCCAAACCTTGGGAAAACTCTGGCACGTCATGACCGGACGAGCCGTCTCTCAAGAAAAAATTATTACCGAGGGCGAAAAATACGTGCAGCAGACCCCCCCGGAGGAACGCTCTCCAGAAATCTATCCCATCCTCGCCAAAGCCTATGCCAGGGAAGGCAAGGTTGAGAAGGCCATTGAGTATTACACGCTGGCGGGCAGGGAAGAAGAGATTCCCAAGCTCCAAGAAAACGCGGCAGAAGCCCTGCTGGAACAAGCCAAAGCCAGTCCGCATCAAACGGACAAGCAGGCCTACCTGCGTCGCCTACTGGAGAACTATCCCAAGACTGAGGCAGCAAAAGAAGCAGCGGAAGAGTTTCGGCAGGTCAGTCGGCCTGAAAACCAAGGCTTGCAGCTCAGCAAAATGTTCCTGCGCGACAACCCAGACCTATTTGGCGCCCAGGGCCTCGGACTCAAAAGAGAACTGTATGATGGCAACTGGCGAAATGTCGAGCTCACGGACGACGGCATCATCCTCTCCCCACATGGCGATATTACGCTGCTGTTGGAGAGCGACACCGGCCCTCGCCCCAAAGTATACGGGGTACCAACCGCGTCGTGGCAACAGTTTTGGCGCAAGTTCCGCGAAAAGGGCTATGAAGACGCCCGTTATCGTGGGGACCGGAAAATTGCCAAACTGGTTCAAGGGGCGGAACCCGCAGATATCACCCTTAAGAGTCAGTTTGAAAAAAACGACGAAGACGGTTGGCGTGTTCTCCCCTATCTCACCGGAAGTCTGGGAGAAGGGTTCGATGTCCGAGGGACGCTGCCCAGAGACATCCTCGGTACCCGACTGGCATTTGGCAGAGATCAGTTCAGCAGCTATGTCGGCCTCGAAGTCCCCATGCCACTCGTGCCGGTTGACTTCCTCCTCCTCGGCCGCGACGGCCTGCCCTCACTCTACCCGCGTATTCGTCTGCCAGATTACACGGTCAAACACGAGGAGTTGTACCGCTAGGATACAGGTGTCGAAAGTCTTCCGCTCATTTCGATTTCACGTATTTGCGGCGTAGAAGATAAACTCCACGTCTCCGATACGGACCTGCATGCCATCTCTGAGCAGATTTTCGGCAACCTTTTTCCCGTTGATGTGGATGCCGTTTCTGCTCTGCAAATCGAGCAGCACATAGCCCTGTTTAACTTTTTTTATGCGGGCATGTTCGCGCGATATGGAGGAGTGGAGAATAATCGCCTCACATTCCTCTCCACGGCCAATCGTCATTTCATCGCGGGAAAAAGCGATTTCGCGCGGCGCGTCTTCAAACGGGCTCTGGCGCACGAGTCGAGCGTACGGTGCAGAGTTCTTCGGCACAACAGAACCCATGGGAGGGTTTTGGCTCGTGGAACCGGGCCCCCCGGTTGCCGTCTTCACCAGACTCAGCACTTCGGCCGGGATCTCGTTAAGCCGGACGCGCGCCAGCAGCAGCAGTCCTCCGGCGGCGAATAGCGGAACCAGCATATTCCACACCCCATAGGCAATAAGGGTTTGCGGGTGGGTAGTGCCCGACCCTGAGCTGGTTGAGACGACTCGCGCACCGCCAATCCCACGCACCTGATAGGACACGCGCGCCTCCCCTTCCCCATTCGGGTGCTGAAGGGTCAGCACGATTTCGCGTTCCGCCCCATCCTCAACCGGGCGAGGGCTGGTATATGTCAGAAAATATTGCGACGCGAGCGAGCGGCCGATCTCACCGATCAACTCAGGAAAGCGTTCGCCCTCACTGACAATATTGTAGTGCCGCCCGGCGCTCTCCTTTGCGATCCTATGCAGGTCGGGAGCCATAAAGGGCGGGGGAGAGATCGCATACACGTTCAGATTCGCCTTCTTGATTTCGGCCAAGACTTCCGCGCCGGACAGTTGGGTGACCTCCCGACCGTAGGGATTATTTTTTTCCGAGCCGTCTCCACGCGTATGATTGGGGGCATCGGTAATCAGGATGATGACAGCCTGTGCGTCCGGGCGAAACGGAAAGCGGCTGGCCAGCAACATGGCATCGAGCGAGTTTTCCGGAATATCTCCCCCACCTGCCGGGCGTAGCGCGCCAACCCAGCTTTTGAACTCCCGGGCGCTCCGGGTGAATTCCCGCTCGTCCCGAATCACGTAATCCTCAAAAGTAACCAAGCCCAAGCGATAATCCCGATTGGCCTTGGCCAGGCGGTCGGCAAAATCAATGGCCGCTTCTTTCATACCGTCAATGAACGGCCCCATGCTTTCCGTGACATCGAAGACCACCACGATATCGACCGGCCGGCCCTGTTCTTCGCCTCGGAAATCAATGATCTGGGTGTCCTGCCCGTCCTCCTGCACCGTCACATGCTCCGGCGTGAGTTGTCCGATCGGCTGCCCGCGCAAATCGGTCGCATTAAAATACAGGCCAACCGCGCCGCCATTGGTAAAATTCTCCAGTTGGGGGTTGGTGACAGAGACAACCACTGAATCTGCCGCAGAGGCATGAGATGCCAGAAACGAACAGAAGGCCAGGCCATAGAGGAACGCACGCGCAGCTTGGGTCACCCTCTGCTGAGAGGAACGGGCTTTCAATCTCATACTACTCTCCACCTGACATCACTCTCCGGCCTACCTATTCTTTCCCGGCACGCTCTCGAAAGAGGAGTAAGGTTCCGCCGACCTCCACCCGGTCGCCATTTTTCAGTTGGACGGGCTGAGAGACCGGCGTCCGGTTGACGCTGACCTGTCCTTCGTTTTTGGCAAGCACGAAGGTGTTTTTGCGTTTTTCGATCACCGCGTGCAAGTTGGCAATGGAGCGGTCGCCAAACAGGCCGACATCACTTTCTTCGGCTCGACCGATTGTCGTTTTAGGCTTGGTCAGATGATATTCACGGCCCTCACGGGCATTGCGGCTTTGCGAGCGAATCACCATAAACCAGCCGCGCTTCAACATCTCACTGACCAGACCGATCCAGAGACCAATCATCGCTCCCAAGATGGCCAGGGCGACCCCACGGCCGGCGGTCTGCGGCAGGAGGGAGGTGACAATCTGAAAGAGTGCGCCCCCAATGGCCCCGCCGATGCAACCGCCAATCGCGCCATTGCGTAAACGGACCACCGACTGGCCGACCCAACCGGCTCCCAGCCCGACGGCAAGCCCGAAAATCCCCCAGCCTATAACGCGTCCGCCAAGACCGCCAAACAGGCCAAACACCAGCTCCCCCATGAGGAGACCGACCGCCCCACCCACCAGACCGGCCAGTCCGCCCAGCTTCACGCCTTGCCACGTCTTGTTCTTATGCCCGGCACTCAGCCCTTCAATGGCGCCCATAAATGCGCCAACACAAATACCGGTCACCCCTCCCAGGGCCATGGCCCGGAGATGGACATTCCCCACCGCAGCCAGGGGGTCGGCCGCGGCCCAGCCGGCAAGACCACCCAGAAGCCCGGCCCCGCTATACAGGACAAGTCGTTCGCGTGAAAGTTCCATACTGCTCCGCTCAAGGTCTGCTCAATGCCCCACGTTCCCCCATGCCGGAAACCGTCATCATAACCCGGCCTAGAGTTGCAGTGACCAATTTCCGCTCACATCCTCGGACGACCCGACACGATAGGTTCCTCTGAGCCAATTTTCTTCACGCCAGCCCTGGAAATGATAGACGCGATTGCCAACCTTACTGGCAAACTCAATCTGGTTGCCCTGCGTAGCTCCTTCCAGAGAGGCCGCCCCAAAGCCGCGCGCGTGAATCACCAGGCGGCCACGCAAGGCGCCATTACTATGCGGTTGGAAATGCGCTTCAAGCAGCGCCTCACGCTCAGGACCGAGCCCGAGGATGCTTCCTTGGTGCGAGTTGAGGATATGGGCCAAGTCTCGATCATCCCTTACGCTGAATTTTCTGGACGAGAGCGGATAGCCATTGACATAAAAGTCAACCCGGTAGTCGCCCGGGAGAAAGGCGCCCCCACTGGCATTGCCGATTCTGGCCGTAAACGTCACCCTCTCTGTTTTATCCGAGACTTCTTTCCCGTCTTCGACCGTCCCAAGAATCTGACCATTCGGGGCAAAATAGGTTGCGGTGACCCGGTGGTGAGAAGGCAACAGGTCATGCAGTTGGTTCTGAAAATCCGCCTCCCAGGCCAGATATCGAAGCTGTGATGCACCAAACAAGGTCGCCGGCTTGGATAAAGGGTCACCATTTTTTGCCGTATTGAAAAAGCGGACGGAGACCAGAGAAAGTGGTTCCTTGCTCCGTTCCTGGATGAGGGCCAGCCGTTTTTCCTCTACCGCACGTCGTGCACGTTCTTCCTCCGGTGACGGGCCAATTACTACCGGGACATCAGCTCCACCAGCGACACCGCCTTCTTTTTCTTCTGCCACGTCGACTTTTGCGACCTGGACCGGGTCGGCTTCTATCTGGATTGTTTGACTGGCCAACTTGGCATCCCCAAGGTAGAGCTCAAGCTGATAATCACCGGTCGCCCGCTCTTTGAGCCCCTCAAGCAGGGTCACTCCCCGCAGCTCAAGCTGCTCTTCTTCGGGCCGGACAAACCGACCGGCTTCGCTTTTCCCGGCCAAGCCACCTTCAGGATCGAAAAAGCGGCCTTCCAGGCGATGATTCCCACCTTCGACCTCAAACAGCCTGTTTTTCAGCACTACTTCCCAGGTCAGGTATTGCACCTCACTGACCGTATATTTGTCCTGGACCTCCGACAGCGGCGTGCCGTCACGCGAAGTATTCAGCAGATTGAGAGACACCAGTTCGAGCGGATCGGCCCGTAGCGCGCGCAGGCGTTTCTCCCGCTCCCAGGGTAAATCCGCAACAAACGCCCGAAACCCTGCACGCTGGGATTCCGGCAGCCAGGTTTCAATCTGCTGCCACGGTATTTTTTCTCCCACGCGCGCGATCGGATTGCCTTGCAGCAACTCAGGGGAGGTGAACAGTCCATACGCCCCGCCGGTCAGCAGCAGTAAGAAAACAAGGGCCGCAACCATACGCCCCCAGCGCCGTTTCTTTTGCGGCGGTGCGGCGGCGAAGGACTCCTCAACCGGCTCCGGCAAGGGCTCCAGGATCTGGGTCGCGGCCTGGGACGAGCTAGGATGGGAAGCCGCGCTCAACCCGCGCCCATACAGAAACATGTCCTTAAACGCTTCCGCGCTCTTTGGCCGCTCTTCCGCTTTATAGGCCAGAGCCTGGTCAATCGCCTGGGCGAGGAAAGGAGAGGCGTCGGGTTTCTCCGAAAGTACCGGCGGACACGAGAACGGCGGGTATTTCTCCGGGTCACGGCCGGTCAGGATATAGTGCAGGGTGGCGGCCAGGCCATAAAGATCGGACCGTTCATCGACCTGTCCCGAGTATTGCTCCGGCGGGGCAAATCCAGGCGTACCAATCAGGGTGGCTTTACCCTGGGGTGAGAAAATTCTGGCAATGCCGAAGTCAATCAGCGTGATGCGCCCGTCCGGCCGGAGGATCACATTGCCCGGTTTCATATCCCGATAGATGATGGGCGGAGAAAAGCTATGCAGATAGGTCAACACATCGCACAGTTCCCGGCCAATCTCGATGACCCGGCTCTCGGGAAGCTGACCGCCCAGTCCGGCGATTTCCTGCTCCAGATTGACCCCTTCGACAAAATCCATCACCAAATAATGGCAATTGCCTTCACCAAAACGATCAAAAATGGCGGGAATGGCAGGATGGGTGAGCTGGGCCAGCGTGTCGGCCTCGCGATGAAAATACTCGATGGCCTGGGCGCGTTCTTCGGGATTCGTGAATCGGTCAAAAATTTCTTTGATCGCGACCTGTCTCTCAGCCAGACGCTGGTCCTGGGCGACATAGACGACACCCATCCCACCGCCCGCAAGAAAGCGCTCGATCTGATAGCGGTCCGCCAGGACCGTTCCGGGTTCGAGTTGACCGCTTTCATTCCGCGACATCGACAATGCCTCACTACTCGTGAAAGACAACCACCACCGAGGTATTATCGCTGCCGCCCGCGGTATTGGCCGCGACAGTCAGTTCCAAGGCGGCTTCGTGCGGAGTCCGGTGGCGACTCATGATATCGGCGATCGCCGGATCAAGCACATGGCTGGTCAGCCCATCGCTGCACAGGAGGAGGCGGACGCCGCGCTTCAGCGGTCGCGAGAGCGTATCGACCTTTACGTTTTCCTTGCTGCCCAAAGACCGGATCAGAACGTTGCGGTGCTCGTGGGTCAACGCCTCTTCTTCGGTCAATTGACCGATTTCGACCAAACGGGCGACCAGGGAATGATCGTGCGAGAGCTGCTGCAACACTCCGTTTTCCAGCAGATAGACCCGACTGTCCCCGACCCAGGCCAGTGCCAGTTGTCCCGCCTGCATCAACACGGCCACGATCGTGGCTCCCAGACCAGCCGACTCGGGATGATCTTTTCCGTATTGGACAATCCGGCTATTGGCCGTCTCGACCGCCTCACGCAAACGGCCCTCCCAGGCGGCAATATCAACGCCCTCTTCCGCCTCAGCATCAGCCCAGGCGGCCTCGACCTGGCGCGCTACGGTCTGGATGGCGATCTGGCTCGCGACCTCCCCGGCTTCGGCGCCACCCATCCCGTCTGACACAATATACAGCCCCCGGAAATCATTACCGGCTATGCTGCCCCGCCCGACCTCTTTGACCAGCACAGCATCTTCGTTATGCTCGCGCACCTGTCCGACATCGGTCCGCCAGGCCGAGCGGATGTGCCCGGACTGACCCAACGCAAGCAATTCGTGTTTGAGCGCGTGCAGGTCCGCATAGCGCTCCGCAGGCTCAAGGGCCAAGGCTCTGCTTAAAACGCGCTCGAACTCGGGGGTCAGAACTTTCTCCGGATAGAAGACTGGCGGCTCAGGCTGAACCGCCCAGCCCTCAACGGGCAAACGCCGCCCTACCAACACGGCATACAAGCAGGCGCCAAGCGCAAACACGTCCGCGGCTTCGTTTAATACCTGGGTCTTGTAGGCCTCGGGCGCAGCATAGCCATCCGTCAATACGGGGCTCTCCTCAACCGAGTCTTTAAGACGGATCGCGTCAAATTGGGCGAGGTGCAGCCGACCCGTCTTGTCGAGCAGGATATTCTCCGGAGGCAGCTCAACACACAGGAGGCCGTGCCGGTGCAAAACCTCCACGGCCTGACAGAGCTGGACCCCCCAGCCGGCCGCCTCCCGCTCCGATGTCTGGCCAATACGCTGACTCAGCGGGAGACCGGACTGACTCGGCGTGACGAGATAGACCCGGCCGTCACGTTCACAACATTCCTGGGGGAGAATCAGGGCCGGATGGCGAATCTCGACAAGCTGTTCGGACAAGCGAAACGCGCCACCCAAATGGGCATCGGCCTGGTCGCTTGACCGCTCCGCTATGAGGTAAGTCTGGCCGTCGTCCGTCTGACGAACCGCCCGGTAACGATTTTCCTGTCCGGTCGAGAGGAGTGCGGTCAAACGATAGGTAGCAGCCAGAACGGTGCCGATAGGTAGCGGTTCAAGTGAAGTAACCGACTCCCCCTCACCGTCTTCTTCAAGCGCTACGCCACAGGCCGTGCAAAACGTTTCGCCGATGACATTGGCCTGTCCACACTCACCACAAACACAACTCTCCTCAAGGTCTATCGGCTCGGTCGTCAGCGGCGCAGAACCCATGCATCACCAGTCCACTGAAGGTTCTCGGTCTCGCCTGTTCCAGAAAGGCCAAGCCAGCCTCATTGGGCGCGTGACACCTTGAAAAAGGTTTTGCCGACGATGATCTCATCTCCGTCTTTAAGCGGGACGGGCGAGCCGGGCTCAAGGCGTTGTCCCCGATTGACAAACGTCCCGTTCAGGCTCCCGATATCTTCAATCGTCAGCTCGGCCTCGAACTTTATCAGCGCATGCTTGCGGGAGATCCGTGCCTCCGGGTCGTCGTTTTCCATATCAACTTCGGGAAAAGAACCGGAATCCGGGTCCCACCGACCAACCAGATTGTCTCCGGCTTGGAGCTCAAAGACCTTTCCCACAGTGCCACCCCGGGTGATGGTGAGCGAAGCGCTGCCGGCTGCGACTTGATCGTCGCTGAGGGCTACGGCTTCAGGGGCTGCTTCAGCAGCCGGAGCCTCGGCGGGCTCATCTCCAGCGGCCCTGGCACTCTCCTCGCCCTCAGCTTCCGAGGTCTCAGCCGCAGCTTCTTCTGGCGCGGCTTCTTCTGCCTCGGTCTCCGTACTTGCCTCAACTACAGCGGGAGCTTCCTCTGCGGCTGGGCTGTCAGAAGCGGCAGTCTCAGCTTCCGGGGCCTCGGCTTCCGTCGCTACGGCCTCAAGTTTCGCGCCGTCGCTATCGCTCGTAGGGTGTTCGACGGGCAGCGGCACGAAGGCTTCAAGTTTCGCGCCGCAGCTATCGCAGTACTCCAGGCCATCCATTTGTTCTTCATTGCATTCCGCACAGTGAATCATTTTCACCTCTCCTTCATGGGCTGCATCTGGGATGAAGCCTAATCTTGCAGCGCGTCTTTGACACTCTCAGGGTCGAGTTGCTGCGTCTTGCGGAGGCTTGCCTGAGCGGTGAGCAACTGGGTCTTGGCTGCCCCGGTCGCCAGACTCTGGGTTTTCTTCAACTCACTCTGGAGCCCCTCAAGCGCCTGGGTTGCTTTCGCATTCCCCAGTCGTTGTGTGCCAGCTATGGCATTCCCCAACAAGCGTGTGGCTTTATCCGTATTGCCGGCAGCCATGGCCGCCTCGGCCTGCAACTGAATCTTGGCGACGCTGACCTGATCGACCAGATTCATCACATAGCCGTTTGCCTGGCCCATGGCCGAGCGCTCAAGCGTGTAATTCACCACCACGTCCACGCTTTCGTATTGGTTCTGGGCCTCGGGCGTATCGTAATACAGCGCAGCTTGCGCCAGCCGAACCCGACCGGGTCGGCGCGGCGGTAAGACCAAGACGGCTAAGGCCGAACTTGGCGTTCCGGCTTCAATATCTCCCAGAGGCAGGGAAAGCGTCCGGTTGGCGTCGGGCATAGTCTCTTTTATCGGGTAAATCTGAGGACTGGCGCGAAAGGCTTCTTTCACCTGCACCCCGGCGCTGAGTTGCATCTCAATCCGCGCGTTGGTCAGGGCGACATTCCGCAGGCCCTGGAGTTCACCGGAGAAGATATTCGGAATGGAGGCCGGGGCGTCAATAAAGTGATAATTGGCGCCACTCACCTCGGCCATTTCCATCAGCAGTTTTTCATTGAACTCGATCCCCACCCCGAGCGTGCTGCACGAAATGCGCTCCCGGTGTTGGCGGGCGAGCTCGAGACATTTGCGCTCCTCATACGTCTGACCGTCGGTCAGAAGCAGTAGCCGGTTCAGGCGGTTCGGCGAATAATACTTCTCCACCTCGGCCAGCGCGGCTTCCATGCCCAGGGCCATTTGCGTCCCGCCGCCAATCTCCAGGAGATCGAGATCGTCAATGGCCCGTTTCACCCCAGCGGCATCCGTCGCGACCCGGTCCGCCGTTGCCGCCACTTCGGCCCGGTCGGCAAACGCGACCACCGCGGCCTTATCGTCCGGGCCAAGATTATCGATCAGATATTTGATGGCCTCGATGACATAATCAAGCCGCTGTTCGTCGTACATCGAACCGCTACGGTCAAGAACAATGCCAAGGTTGAGCGGCAGACGCACGCCCCCACCCTGCGGCTTGGTCTCCATGAGCAGGTACAGGATGAAATTTTCCGCACTGCTCAGGACGGCATTGCGGCTTGTCAGCGCTTGGAACCCAACAGCACCGGACACGAAAGCCTCCTTTTGCCGGGAAGTTTATTGAATTTTTTTATCTCACGTTTTTTGCCGGGGAGCAATATAACTCCCACGCGAGATTATTCCTCCGGCTTGCGAAACTGGTCGTGACAGTCCTTACACGTCCCAAACATCTTTTGCATATGTTCTTTGACTGCGGTGGCATTATCTTCTCCCGCAGCCACGGTCAGCGCGTTCGCTTCCGTACTCAGCTCTGTGGCTGAGGCGAGAAAAGCGTCCCAGGTTTGCCAAATTTCTTCTTTTGCCCGAGAGGCGTCCGACGTGCTGCCCTCGGGAAAGAGTGCCGCGATGCGGGTGGAATGAAGGGCTATGGCGGCCGCATTCATTTTTGCCTCTGAGAGCTTACCGGCATCGATCTTGCCCTTCATCTCCTTGGCATTGGCCCCGATATTCTCCATCAGATAGGTGCGAAACGCCACCGTCTGTTGCGGGTCCGGCATCTGGGTGGGGTGGTTTTCATGCCCAAAACTCAACCCACCCATAGTATGCAGCCCCCCTGCCATCACGCTTACACTGATTAAAACTCCACGCACCATACGGCTAACTATCCCTCTCATTGCACTCCCTCCTCTTACGAGAGCCCTACGCTATTCCTGTTCTACCTGACTCCTCGGAGGAGTCGATTTCAGATATTTGGCAACAGCGTGGGCGTCGTCATCAGTCATGTCTTTGTACCCGCCCCCAGGCACTCCATCAATCACCACCGCCATCAGCCCCTGGACATTATCAAAATTCGGGAGAAATCCGGTGCGCAGCAGGGAAACGATCTCTCCCTCACTCCACCGCCCAATACCCGTCTCGTCATCCGGGGTAATATTGGGCGCGACCTCACCATCAATGCCAGCCGGATTCCCGGCTAAATCGTGCGTCCGGTCGAGTGTGCCAAACACGGTACGCGGCGTATGGCATTCCTGACAATGGGCGAGGTGCTCGCTAATGTAGCGGCCTCGGGCAATGGGGTCGGCCCAGGCCGTCGCCTGGGTTTCAACCGGTTCAAAAAACAGCCAGCGCCAGACGCGCATGGCAAGCCCGGAAAACGGAATGGAGATCTCGTGGGGGAGATTTTCCTGCGCGACGGACTCGCGGCTGCGCAGGAAGGCCACCAATGCCGTGACATCTTCATCCGTCATACCGCTCAGGGCCGGGTATGGCATGACCGGACTCATGACCGTCCCATCGGGTTTCACCCCCAGCCGGATCGCGTCGATGATTTCCCGGTCCGTCCAGGTCCCAATACCGTGGACCGGGTCGGGCGTAATATTCGTCCCGTAAAACCGCCCGTAGGGGGTTTCAATCGGCCGGCCGCCTGCGTTTGTGGATCCCTTATCCGCCGTATGGCAGCCACACCCGCCGGCTAAGGCAAAGACATACTGTCCCTGGGCGACCAGAGCGGCATTATCGGCCCAGACGTTTTGGAGAGGGCCGAATAGAAAGCTGGAGAAAAGAAGAACAAGACAAAGAAGCCGCCCAGAGCTCTTCTCGCCTGCGTTTTTCATATCCCCTTGGAGAGCCGGTTTATCTACCATGAGAATGGGTGGCGGGTCTTGGGATATAAGGAGTGGTCTGCTAGGCTGCCGGGCCATGCACCGGATCGGCCTCAGCGTCGTTGGCTTCCTGATTCTTGGAACCACAAGCGCCTTCTACCTGTTCTCGTCACTCGGAGAAACCGTGCTCTATAACGCCTGGGGGTATACCATCTATGCCGACTTTGAAAGTGCTACCGGCCTGGGGCCCGGCACCCCTGTCGAGATCGCCGGTGTCCGCGTCGGTCGGGTTGATACCGTCCAGCTCACGGGCACGCGGGCGAGAGTCCGCCTGACCATGGACAGTGATATTGAAATTCAGGAAGACGCGATCGCGTCCGTTCATACCAAGGGTTTGCTCGGTGGCCCCTATGTCCTGATCTCGCTTGGCGGGTCGGATACAATTATCCCACCCGGCGGCGTGCTCAGAGAGACAGAGTCGCCTATTGACCTGCCAGGACTCATGAAGGCCTATGTTGACAGCCGCAAGGAGCCAGTCAAGGAGCTTCCTGCCCCCTGAGGACGAGCATCCCGGCTCCATAACCTCAGTTGCTTCTCTACTCAACTCGCTCCCGGCGTTTATGCCGACGGTATGACGCGGGTTTCATACGGATTTTGCCACACTGAGGGCAGCGCCATTTTTCGTGTTTGTGGGGCCGGTGCGCCTCTACTTTCATTTTTGTTCGGCAGCGCGGACAGATCATGATGCACTCCGTCCATACCATATCGTCTGAGCAGAGCCCATCCTGATTATCCTGTGAGTATCAAATCGGGGCTTGCCTGTTCTCGTCAAGGGAGCTATGGGGAGACCTTACGCGGATGATGAGAAATCACCGCCATTGCTAGTGTGGGAGTCGCCGAATGCTCAACCCTTATCGAGTCCTTGACCTGACAACAGAACGCGGATTGCTGTGTGGCCAAATCCTGGCCGATCTTGGCGCCGATGTGATTAAAGTCGAGCCCCCCGGAGGTTCCTCGGCCCGCAAGCTGGGGCCCTTCTATCAGGATCAGGAGGATGCGGAAAACTCGCTCTACTGGTGGGCTTATAACCGCAATAAACGGGGGGTCACGCTCGATATCACGCGGTCCGAAGGCCAGGACCTTCTTCGGCGTCTGGCGCGAGACGCAAAATTTCTGATCGAATCGGACAATCCCGGCACCCTGGCCCAATACGGCCTGAGCTATGACGAGTTAGCGGCGGACAATCCGGGGCTGATTTATGTCTCGATTACTCCTTTCGGACAAGACGGCCCAAAGGCCAGCTATGCGGACAGCGACCTGGTGATTCTGGCCAGCAGCGGACCGCTCGTCATTACCGGAGACGAAGACCGTCCACCGGTCCGCCTGAGCGTTCCCCAGGGCTATCTGCACGCCAGCGCCGCTGCAGCGCCGGCCGCGCTGATTGCCCTGCACGAATCCCACCGTTCGAACCGTGGTCAGCACATTGACATTTCCGCCCAGCAGGCCGCGGCCCAGGCAACCCAATCGACCATACTCGCGGCTCCGCTCAACGATGCCGAAACCCGCCGCATGGCCGGTGGGGCAAAAATGGGGCCGTTGGAAATCCGCCTGCTCTGGCCGGCGAAAGACGGTCATGTTTCGATTGCCTATCTGTTTGGCTCGGCGTTTGCCCATTTCACCAAGCGTCTGATGGACTGGATCTATGAAGAGGGGTTTTGTGACAAAGAAGTCCAACAGATGGACTGGGTTGATATGGGCGGTGGCCTGTTTGGTGGCGATCCGAAAACGCTTGAAGACTATGAACGCCTCAAACTGATCGTTGAAGATTTCACCAAGACCAAAACCAAAGAAGAGCTGTTCCAGAACGCCCTGGACCGCGGCCTGCTTGTCGCCCCGGTCACCACGATTGACGAGGTTGTCGAGAGCGAGCAGTTGGAGTCGCGTCAATACTGGACCGCGGTTGACCATGAGGAGATCGGCAAAGCGTTCGCCTATCCCGGTCCGTTTGCCAAGTTCAGCGAGCAGCCGATTGACTATAAGCGCCGCCCGCCAAAGATTGGTGAGCACAATGCCCAGGTCTATGGCGAACTCGGCCTTGATGCGCAAGCGTTGGAAGAGCTACAGAACAAGGGGATAATCTAACCGAGACTCTCACTCAGGAGGGACAACCATGGCAGATGGACAACAGACCGGCAGTGAAAACAATCAAGCCCTGGCCGGGGTCAAAGTGCTCGATTTCATGTGGGCGATGGCCGGCCCTGGTTCGACTCGTATTTTGGCCGACTACGGGGCGACCGTTGTGCGGGTTGAATCCACTACCCGCTTTGACGCGGTGCGCATGGTCGGACCCTTTCAAAACAAGCAACCCGGTCCGAATAATTCCGGTTTGTACAATAATATGAATACCGGCAAACTGCCGATGACCCTGAACCTATCCAAACCGGAGTCGCGCGAGATTATTTTTGACTTGGTGCGCTGGGCAGACGTGGTGACTGAGTCTTTTTCTCCCAAAGCCATGCGGGAGTGGGGCTTTGACTACGAGTCGCTCACAAAAATCAAGCCTGACATCATCATGCTCAGTACCTGCTTAATGGGTCAGACTGGGCCGCATTCTCACTTCGCCGGGTTTGGTAATCTGGCGGCTGCCGTCTCAGGCTTTTTCGATCCCACCGGCTGGCCCGACCGCGAGCCGGCGGGGCCGTTCGGTGCCTACACCGACTATATTGCACCGTGGTATAACGCCGCGGCCGTGCTAGCGGCATTGGAACACAAGCATCAGACCGGCAAGGGCCAGCATATTGACCTGGCGCAGGCCGAAGCCGCCCTCCACTTTCTGGCGCCGTTTCTTTTAGACCAAACCGTCAACGGACGGACTCAGACCCGTATGGGCAACCGGGATATGAACTTCGCCCCGCACGGAGTGTATCAGTCCGCAGGAGAGGATCGCTGGGTAGCGATCGGCGTGGAGACTGACGACCAGTGGCGCTCGCTGTGCGAGACCATGAACCGCCCGGACCTTGGCAGTGATGAGCGTCTTGCCACGGCCAAAGGCCGGTTGGCCAATCAGGACGAAATCGACAAGGCCATCAACGCCTGGAGCAACCAATTCGGCCCGCATGAGGCCGAAGAAAAACTCCAGGCCAAAAACGTCCCGGCCAGTGCGGTGGAAACCATAAACGAGCTGTACGAGGACAAGCAGCTTCAGCACCGTGAGCACTTTGTAGACCTGGAGCATCCCGACTTCGGCAAGACCACCGTCGAGGGCACCCGATTCAAATTCTCCCGTACCCCGGCCCAGATCAACCCGGCGGCTCCGACACTGGGACGTGAGAACCAGAGCGTGCTGGAGAATATTCTGGGCTATAACGAAGAGAAGATCACCGAGTTAGTGATTGCCGAGGTGCTGGAGTAGCAGACACACCTCAATTCACATCCGAGCATAGAGGGGCGCACGGCGGTGCGCCCTTTTTATTTGTGCTTCTGCGTTCGGTTTTAAATTATCGAAGGATGGGCATATATTATGAGCAGGAACGCCGGTTTCCTTTTGCGGAAGACTCGCTTTTGTATCTTGAACGGGGTAGTGTAGAGCCATGCCGACAACATACAGAGCAACCCTTCGCGGTAACCAATTGGAGTGGAGCGACGGAAGGCCGCAGACTCTTCCCGAGGAGCGGCCTGTTCCTGTTCAAGTGACGATTTTGCAAGAGAAATTACTAGCCCCAGCATCCGACAGTGATAGCGGTCAACGCATGGCAAACACACTGGAGAAAATCGCACGATTGAGTACGTTCCCACAGGATGTTGATCCTTTAGATTGGGAAAAAGAACAGCGCCAGGATAGGCCCCTTCCCGGCAGAGAGGCGTGAAGATGAAGCCGCTAGACGTCATCATGGCCAAAAAAGCTCATCTAAAGCGGCTTTCGAATAAAAAGGGAGCTACTGGCGAACTCGCGGTTATAGAAACAATGGATTCTTGGATTCCACGACCCAAGGGCTCTAAACTAAAACTTCTCCTTAATGAGCTGAGCAAAACTGGTGTTTCGGTCAAGTGGTCCAGCTTTGATGCGATCGACATACCCCAACCAATTGATTTCGAGGACCCCGCGGTAATTCAACACTATTTGCCGAAAATGATATTCATTGAAATTAAGACGGCGAATCAAAAAAGGGTAAAGCCTGGGTTTGACGGATTCTTCTTTGCTTTAACCGAAAATGAAATATCTGCAGCGGAACAGCTTGGTGACAGGTATCGCGTTGCGCTTTTCAATGCGAAGTCGGACGAACTTCTTTTGACTTCAGTCGCCGATATTGTAGCTCGTGCAAAATCGGAGACATGGCAGGTGTCCGTCCAACTCTAATCAGACTCAACGGACGTGTAGGAAAACTCCTTGAGTCGACTTGACCCAAGTACGAGCCAAATCAGGAAATGAATATTCAGCAGAAGCGTCACTGTTTTTTCCGAGAGACCGACACAATGTCTTGGATTTCCCCCTGCCAGTCCCAACTCCACCGGTCAGCTTGATCGGCATCAGGAGCACGTAGGAGACCTGTATAGTCAGGAAATTGTTGCTTCGATTTTGTGACTTTTTTGTCTTCCCTGCGTAAAACAAGCCTCTGCCCCTTCCGCTCCAGGACAACGACTTCCCCGGCAGCGACTTCATCAAGCACTTGAAACCAATTTTTCCTCGCCTCGGAGGCGGTCAGCTTTTTCATAGCGTGTATCCGTCGCGGGCTACGAAGGTTGATTCGGCCCCTTGTGACGTTCGCCGTAGGAGCGCTTGGTCCACCAGTAGGCGAACGCGCCGCAGAGGAAGAGGATACCGCCGTACCCTATCGAGAGAATCAGTTCGCCGCTCATGGCAAGAACCACCGGGCCAGACACAGGTAGCCTGACCGCATGTTCGTACGGCAACACATAAAACACGATCATGAGTATCGTCACAGCCGCACCGCAGACCATCAAACCCCTCGCGAACCACAAAGTTTTGGCGGTCAGCGCGGGATCGTGTTCGGTGGGCGGTGTTTGATGGACCTTCATGCGATACAGACGTTCCTCCTCGGTGACCCGGCCATTCCGCGATACGAGCATGATCGTGATGAAGCTCAAGACGATGCCGATCACGAATGGATCGAGATAAACCGGCAGGGATATCACCTCGAATACCGAGAGTATTTTCGGTATCAGGTTTCCGACGAAGCCGACGACGATCCCCCAAAAAGCGCCGTCTGCCGTGATGCGTCTACTCCACACGCTCATGAAGGCCACCGGTCCCCACGACGATGAAAACAATGTCGCCGCAAAATAGCTGATCATCATGATCGCGGGCGGCTGGAAATACGCCACGATCAGGATGACGATCCCGACCGCCAGCATGGTGGAGCGGCTCAATCGGAGCTTGCGGCGTTCGTCGCCCTCCCGCATCTCGACCAGGTCGTTCGTCGCGCTGAACCCGATCAGGGAGAGAAACGTTGACGCCGATGACAGGGCGGCAGCCACCACACCGGTCATGAACAACACACCCGCATAGGTCGGCATGGCGTTGAAGGCCGCCCAAATCATTGCCCTTTCGTTGGGCTCGATATCCGGGTTGAGAAGATTGACAGCGGCGGCGGATACCACCAACGCCCAATACAGCACCACGACCGACGCGCTCGCAAAGCAGGCCGACCGCATCACGGTGTGCTCGTTTTTCGCCATGAGGTAGCGGCTCGATTGCCACGGACTCACCGCAATCGTGAATGCCCACGCGATCCCGAGCACGAGACCCCAGCCAACCGAATCGAACGGCGTCTGCCAGCGCGAATCGGCTCCGACGACACCGTGCCAGGAGATGATTTCCGGCTTGGCTTCGTAGACCGCCAGGGACTCGATAGTGGCGAACCATCCCCCGGTCTCACCCAGGATGTAGTAGAGCGAGAGGAAACCGACAAAGGTGAACAGCAGGTACATGACGGTATCCGTCAACACCACGCCTTTCGAGCCGGAATATATCGTGAACGAGGTGTAACCGACCCAGACGATCAGCAGAGTCACGTCATAGGGAATATGCATCACTTCCGATATAGCCAGCGATGCTCCCTGGGTCACCGCCAGCAAATAGGCGGTGACACCCCCGATAACCGTCATGCCCGCGGCGGCCTGAACGCGCCGACTGTTGAAGCGCTTGCCGAAGAACTCGGCGACGGTGATCGCCTGGCTACGTCTGACATAGCGGCCAAAGAACGCCGCGCCCAGGACGTAGCCGGCGATATTGACCCCGACCAGGATCATGAGGATCGCGCCGTGCCCCTGATACGTAAACCCGGTTTCACCCAGGAACGCGGCAGTGCTCAGGTAACTCGCGACCAGGGTGCCGGCTATCAGCAAGGTCGAGCTGTCACGCCCCGCAACGAAATAATCATCGACATCTTTTATCCGCCGGCCGGCGTAACTTCCGATCAACAGATAGATCACGATGCTCGTGATGATGCCGAAGGCGTAGGGGTTCATAGTGGTACGTGTGTATCCGCCCGCTTTCGAGCGCGTCAGGCAATCCGCTGCCTGCCACCCGGGGCCGCCATCGCACTCCATGTTGTGCGCGTAACACGGCCAGTCGTCAATGCATCGCAGCTTCGACTTCTTCGAGTGTCTCCTCCGTGTAGGAGAAGGGATTGACGCATGCTCCACGACCCGCAAGGCTCACCTCTGTTCCGTAAGCTCTCACCTCGCCCCTACTGTCACAAACGGTTTTCCTGGACTATCCAATGGAAAATGGCGTTGCTAGGATAGATGACAAGGGGGAGACCGCTCCATGATGGAAATTGGCATTTTCCTGCCCATCGCCAAGGGCGGCTTCATCATTTCACGCAATGTACCGCCCACTTGGCCCACGTGGGAGCTGAACCGGGACGTCACCTTGAAATGCGAAGCGCTGGGATTCGAGTTCGCCCTGTCCATGGTGAAGTTCCGAGGCTTTGGCGGAGAAACGGAATATTGGGACCATGCCCTTGATTCCTTTACCTTAACCGCGTCATTGGCTCCGGTGACCAGGACCATCCATCTGTTCCCTTCGGTCACCACTCTGTCCATTCATCCAGCGGTGGCGGCCCGCATGGCTGCGACTATCGAAGCCGTCTGCCCAGGACGTTTCGGGCTCAATATCGTTTCCGGCTGGTACAAGGATGAGTTCAATCAAATGGGCTTATGGCCGGGCGACGAACATTACGAGACCCGCTACGATTATGCGACCGAATATGTCACGGTCCTGACGGACCTCTGGAACACCGGCAGGAGCAATTTTAAGGGCAGCTACTTCACAATGGACGGTGCCGAGATTCAACCGGTGCCGTCGACGCGCATTCCCCTGGTATGTGCCGGCCAGTCGGAACGCGGCATTCGCTATACCGCCGAAATGGGTGACCGGAATTTTGTCATTGCCGGCGGCAACACGCACGACATCGAAGCGGACATCAAGACGTTCAGCGCCATCACGTCAAAGCTCCAGGACCACGCCGGAGAGCTCGGCCGTAACGTGGGCACCATTGCCCTGTTCAATGTCTTCGCCGCGGAGACGGGCGCGGAGGCGGAGAAACGTTTCGAGCATATCGTCGCTGGCGCCGATGAGGTGGCCATCGCAAACCTCGTCGGCCAGGCAGAATTGGACAAGTCCGAAGGCATGTCCGAGAGCCTGAAACGTAAATCCATGTTCATGGGCTTGCCGACCTTGGTGGGCTCTTACCGGAAAGTGGCCTCTTACCTGGACAGGATCTACGATGAGGCCAAAGTGGCTGCCTGTATGTTCGCCTTTCCCGACTTTGAGCACGACATCGATACATTTGGCGAACACATCCTGCCAAGACTGGAGTCCCGCAGGACCGATTAGGCTCGATATTTTATGGGTGGCCATGCGGCCTGGCCGATGTTCGGCGTACCAACTCTGATTTTCGCCACCCCATCGTCCAGGCTCAGGTCTTCCATCGCCGCATTGTAGCACTGCGTTCATGGCGCAATGAACGACGCGGCGATGAAACATCTGACGCTAGAGCCCACGCACAACGGCCTTAGCCGTCCAGTCACCGTGCGGGCCGTCGTTACTCATTACGTACGCATTGTTCCGGTTCGGGTCGCCTGCAACGGCGATCAGAAACTTCGCGGCATCGGTCACGATCGGCACGAGGCGTTGCGGGTCGTTGGACTCGCCGAAGACCGGCGGGATCAGACCCTCGGTCGCCAGTTCGAACAGAGTGCGGCGCCCCGCATCGATGTTGCTCCACTCGCCGACGAACTGCTCGAACCTGGTCGCCGGCAGCCGTGCCTTCACGAACAGCGCCTGCTTGACGTCATCCTTACTCCAGCCGGATCGGGCAAATGTGCGCGCCAGCATCGGAGAAAGTATCAGTAGCGGTCGATAATGGCCCTGTCCGAACCCGTAGATGTGCGCGAGGTCCCAGCCACTGACTCGAACGAGGCCGTCGGCCAGATACGGCACGATCGCATCGCCCGTCGATCCGAAGACGCTGCCGAGGATAAGGCCGCTGTTCATGCGGGCCATGGTGACCACGTCGTCGCCCCGTCCGAACCCGAACTCCGCACTCAGTGGTTGCCAGCCGATGTCGGTCAGCGTCTGCTCATCTTCGGCCAATACCACCCGGGTACTGTTACCGAACGTGGCCTTGTCGTGTTCGTCGGCGGTGAATCCACACACATTGCGCAGGTACAGCCGGAGCCATCGGGCGACACTGGTATTCGCGTGGGCTCCCTCCCGAAGTACCCCCTGCCGAGCGTTGAAGCCGAGTTCGGCCATCAACGGCCCATTAACGATGACGAGGGCGTCGGCCCCGGTGGTGTTGCCCGAGTGCTCTACGCCGTAACCGGGATCGGCGATGATTTCGGCAAGCGCCAAGAGCACGGGCAGGTGCCGGGGCTGACAACCGGTCATGACGGCATTGACGGCAACCGACCAGACCGTGATCTCGCGGCCCGAGGGCCGGGCGGTGCCGATTACTCTCCAGGGGTTATCGTTCAGCGCGGCGAGAAACGCCGTGACCCGGTCCCGGGTCGGCGGAATGACCGGCAGTCCATCGCTCCACCCCTCAACGGTGAAACGTTCGTTGATATCGTCAATCGTTCCCGTGGCAACGACATCCAGTGGCGCGGGCTCGGCGGCAGCGCCCTCACTGACGACGCGTGCGCTGGTGAGGCCGGCTATGATCTGGTCGAGTGTCAAGTCGCGCAGGTAACCGATCATCTCGTCGTGGCTCTGAGTGTCCACGTGCCCGTGCAGCACGCCGAGAGGAAGCCCGTCGAATCCTGCGCCGCGACCGGTGGCCGACGCCTGGCGTTCGAAACCTTCACAGACCAGCGACACCGACGGCACCCCAGCGGCTTCCGCGACAACCGACGCCCGCATCACGGCGGGCGTACAACTCCCTCAACACCCCACCCCGGAGACGACGGCATCGATACGGTGGTCGCGCAACCGGTTGGGGAGGGCGGCAATCACCTCGGCTTCATCGCCCCCGTGTGTGTTGCCGAATGCGTCGTACCCGACGATTTCAATCCCGGTGAAACGGTTCTGCAACTCTTTTTCGATGACCGGAAAAAGCTCGTGACCGCGAAACAGGAAATCCCACAGGAACCCGACTCGTTTGCCCTCGAGCGTATCGAGCCGCTCGGCGAGAGGCCGTGTCTGTACCGCGAGCGGTGATTTCGGCCAGACGACTTCGTGGTGAATTTCGCTATGTGAACCCATCGCACTCTCCCCTGATTAGGCTTGCGACCATGAATGCCGGAGTTCTGCGAACCCGTCATGAACGGGTCTCTTCCTGGCGGTCGCCCGGCGCCGATGCGGCACGGCCAATCCGTCGGCAGCGTTCCGCGAGCGCTCAAAACGGTCCACGCAACGTCTCGAACGCATGCCCGGCGCGCAGCACGACGTCGTCTTCACCGTAGCGACCCGTGATCATCATGCCGACGGGCAGGCCGTTCGACAGACCGGTCGGCACGCTCATCGACGGATGGCTCGTCGCATCGAAGGGCGCGGTGTTGCCGATCATGTCGAGCGTGAGCCCCATGACGACTTCACGGGATGCGTCCGGTGGTGGGATCCGGTGGGCTTTCATCACGGTCGTCGGCATCACGAGCAGGTCGCAGGTATCGAACGCGAGATCGTAGGCTGCGCGTAGCGTGCGGACGAGATTTTGTGCCTTGGCGGAATAATAGTTGCCGTAACGGGCGCGCATGACCTGCGCGAACAACAGCACGGTCTTGGCCATGTCCGGCAGCTCCGCCGCCCGGGTTTTGCGCGCCTCCTGAAAGAAGCGGATCGCTCCGAGCGGGTGGTGGCCATCTGCGTTTCCGCCCGCCGGACCCTGATCGCTCCACGTTGACAGCGTCCCGTCGACGGAACTTGCGAACATGATCTTCAGGGCCTCGGTGTGCATTGGGATGGAGATTTCTTCGACCACGGCACCGGCTTCCCGCAGCCGCCAGGCCGCGGCCATCACGGATTCATCCACGTCCGCTTCCGAGCCCGGTGCGCCAAAGCCTTCGCGAACGATACCGATCCGCAGCCCCTCGATCCCCCGGCCAACGAGTTCGCTATAGGGTTTTGCCTGCAACGCCGCCACCTGGCGCGGGTCGAGGCCATCGTCGTAGCCCGCGATGACTTCGAGTAACAGGGCGCAATCGAGGCTCGAGGCAGCCATCGGCCCGAGGTGATCGATCGTGTGCTCAATGGGTCCGGCGCCGGTATAGGGCACGAGGCCGTGCGTCGGCTTGATCCCGACGCAGCCAGACCAGGAACTCGGCATGCGTACGGAGCCGCCCTGGTCGCTGCCGATCACCATGTCGCATTCACCCGTCAGAATCAATGCGGCGCAGCCGCTCGACGAGCCACCAGTCATGAAGTCGGGGGCGCGCGGGTTCCTCACCGGGCCCGAAGCCGACGTATGGCTGCCGCCGGAATAGCAGAAGTTTTCGCACACGGCCTTGCCAACTACTTCGCCGCCGGCATCGAGCACGCGGGTCACGACGGTCGCGTCTTCGTCGGCGATAAAGCCTTCATACAGCGCCGAGCCGTTCAGCATAGGCATGCACGCAACGCTGATGTTGTCCTTGATAGCAACGCGTTTACCGACGAGCTTGCCGGACGCCGCGCCTTTGATCGAACACTTCCACTGCCAGGCACCATAACGGTTCTCACCGCCGGTCGGGCGATAACCCTCACCGCGCGGGTATTTCGTCGGCAGGGACGGCGCGTCCATGGCGTCGATGGCATTGTAGTCGTCGACGAACCCGCCCATCGCGGTGGCGAAGAAATCCAAGTCGCCCCGATCCAGATCGAGGAATAAAGCCTGCGCGGCCGCACGCAACTCGCTGTCTGTCGGCGCGCCTACGGGGCCGCCGGTTTTATCGGAACCCATTGTGGTTCTCCTTCATCGCCTTCGTACATTAAAACCTTGGCTTTGAGTCGTCTACCTCTTCCAGCGTTGATTTTTCGCATCGATTCGCCCTTCAGCTCGATGCGGTAGGCGTTGTGCACCAACCGGTCGAGGATGGGAGGGGCTTCTTGATTTTTACCCTGGCGACGAACAGGCGACGGCATCCTCTCAGCCGCTACCAACTCCTTACCTCACGAGCTAGGGCACCAAATCCAGTAGGAAAGCATTGTTCGAGGAGCTGTAAATCCTGGGCGAGCCGTTGCGCTTCTTCTGTTGCACGACGGGTTTCCAGGTCCAGCGAAGGACGCGACGTTTCGTACACATCTTCTTTCAGGCTTCTCGTGGTATAGGGGAAAGGACCTGACGGAAGTCCTGCTATCCAAGCTGCCTCAGTGACGTGCGGGTCAAGACCACATCTATACCAGGCTTCAACTGCGGGAACGGCTATACCGACTGCAACCTTAATCTGAGGGCGGCCCTGAACAGGCCGAAGTTGGCTAAGAACCGAATCAACAGTCTGGCGTATTTTGCAAAGCTTGCATCTCTCATCAGTGCCGCCAGACTCTTCATGCTCTGGCTTATGTACCGGTGTCAGGTCGGAATCAACCACAATGACGAGAGCATCCGCGTGTGTTTGGTAGTGTAAATGCTTGAGTACGGTTGGAAGAATGTTGAACACACCAGAGTCACCGCGTGTTCGGATTTGAGGCATATCAACCGATTGAGTGTGACTGCCGAGAATGCCGTCAATGAGAATACGGATCGCCGCCTCGTCCGCTGGCGATTCGCTCAGGACCGCTACCCTCATTGCTCGGCCGGCACGCCACCAAGAATGCCACTATACCAAACCTCGCCCAATGGAGCATCGCCCAGCACTTCCATAATATCGGGTTTGTCGGACAACCGTTCGAATTGGGCTCCATCGGCAGTCTTTTGAGCAATGACAATCTCTTCCGGATGATCTTTATAGAGGTCCAGGAAGTATGGAGAATGCGTTGTTGCGATCACTTGAACTGGTCGACGCTCTTCGCCGAACTGCTCTGGGTAGCTTAACCGATAGAGCGCCGTCTGGATATTCCGTAAAAGGCGGGGATGGATCCCCCGTTCCGGTTCCTCTATCCCGATGAGCGGCGGAGGATCAGGGAGGTACGCCAAAGTGAGAATGGCCAGGGCCAGCACCGTCCCTTGGGACAGGTCTCTAGCCGGTATCTTATGATGGCCTTTCCGGGTACGTAATAAGAAGGCTCGCTGTCCAGTCTCTGGCGTTTCGAAAAGGATATGATCGAATTCCGGGAGCCAACGTCCAAGTTCATTATTCAACGCCTCAAATCGCTCGGGCTCCTTATCCCTGAGGCTATCCATAACGCCCACGAGATTGCCTCCGTTCGGAGAAAGGTCAGCATCAGGTTCAAGTCTGACGGGTTGAATTATGGCCGAAGCGTCTAACGAATAAACTCGGATTCTGGATAAGACGGAATCCAGAACACGTCCAGGAGCAGTGTGAGATATCTCTTGGCCACCCCCTCGTTGAGGGTGTCGATAGTGATGGAGAGTAGAAAAGTCGGAGCGAGGCCAAGGCGCAACCGTTGTCGCTCCTGCTAGTAACTTTCCCCATTTTAATAATTCGCTCCATTGGAGTCTAATCTCTACTTCTACACCAAATGTTGCTCCCAGACCTGCGGTGACAAACCTTTCAAAATTGGTCGAATCAGTTTGCTGCCCCCCTCGTTCCCGGAGCGCTCGTTCCTTAATCGCTAAGAGGGCTTGTAAGGCCGTACTCTTCCCGCTCCCGTTCGGTCCGACTATTAAAGTAAAAGGAACAAGCGGAAGCGTCGTGTTTCGTAATACTTTGAAATTCTGAAATTCGATTGAGTCAAACATACGAACCGCCTTGGGACTCTTAGAGGAAAGGGATGGAGGCGGCGGGAATCGAACCCGCGTCCGAGAGTAGTCCACTCAAGGCATCTACAATGCGTAGCTCGTAGTTTAATCTCATCCTCGGGCCTCCTACGAGCAGGATGCCCTCAGACCAGCCAAAGTAAGGTTTCGGGCGCGCACCCTTCGGCACGATGCGAGCCCTATCCCGATTTGTGTCGCCTTAGCCAACCCTACGGGCGCGGATCAGTAAGACGCAAGCTGCTCTAGGCAGCAAGAGCGTAATCAAAATCGTCTGCAGTTAAATTGCAGCCTGTCCGTTTTACGGGCGGGACAGAACCCCGGCATGCAGCCCTGGCTTTCTAGCCCACGTCGAAACCAGATCGCCCCCTTATCAGAATTATTTCGTCCCCGCGGAAGGGAAGAGTGGAGAGAGTACACCCCCCTAGCCCGTTCGTCTATGCATGGCCCGCTGAACATCGCGCTTCATCTCGCGTTCGCGAATGGCAGCACGCTTGTCATACGTCCGTTTGCCCTTGGCCAAAGCCAACTCAACCTTGACCCGGCCTTCCTTAAAGTACAGCCGCAGAGGAACCAGGGTCAGTCCCTGCTCTTTTGTCTTACCCATCAGACGCATGATTTCTTTTTTGTGCAGGAGGAGCTTGCGCCTGCGGTTGGGATCACCGTTGAAATAATGGGCCGGTTTATAGTCGCTGATATGCGCGTTCAATAAAAATGCCTCGCCCTTGTCGATCCGGCCATAGCTGTCTTTGAGATTGGCCCGACCGTCCCGGAGCGATTTGACCTCTCCACCGTTCAGCACAATCCCGGCTTCGAGGGTTTCGTTAATGATATAGTCGTGCCGCGCCTTTCGGTTGACGCAGATCGCTCTCTCGGTAGATTTCTCTTTGGCCATACGCGAACTCTGCGACTAATGTAACACGCAGTTATCAATCAGCCGGACCTCGCCGACCCAGACCGCGATGGCCAACAGTGTGGGACCGGATATCCGCTCCACTTCTTCGAGCGTTTCCGGGTGGCACAGGGAGGCGTACTCGACCCGCACCTCGGCGTTTTGGGTTAATATCTGCTGCACGGTCTGAAGAATAACGGCCACGGAAGTTTGCCCGTCGGAGACCAACTCCTGGGCGGCCCCGAGCGCCCGCGACACACACAGGCTCGTCTCTCGTTCAGCCGCACTCAGCCGGGCATTCCGGGAACTCATGGCCAAGCCGTCGTCTTCGCGCACCGTCGGCAGGCTGACGATATCGATGTCAAAGTTCAGGTCTTGGACCATACGCTTGATAACAACACACTGCTGGAAATCCTTTTCGCCGAACAGGGCACAGTGCGGCTTGACCATATTGAACAGCTTGGCCACTACCGTTGTCACCCCCCGAAAATGGCCAGGCCGAAAGGCACCGCACAAGGGTTGGCTGACTTTCTCGACCTCAACCGCGCTCTGGTAGCCATCGGGATAGATTTCAGCGGGCGGCGGCATGAACAAAACATCGGTGCCTAATTCCTTCAGGGCACGTTCGTCCTGGGCCTCGTTACGCGGGTATTTGTCGAAATCGGACGACTGATTGAACTGCATGGGGTTGACGAAAATGGAGACCACGACGACATCGCCTCGATTCTTCGCTTCGCGCACCAGGCTGAGATGGCCCTCGTGCAAAAAGCCCATAGTAGGGACAAAGGCTACGGTCTTACGCCCCAAGCGTTGATCTTCCGACCAACGCTGCATCTCCCGAACGGTCTGAATAATATGCACGTCAGGTTTCCCGGAAGGCTTTAATGGAACGAATGCTCATCCTGGGGGAAGGCCTGCTCCCGCACCTCGCTGATATAGGCGCTCACCGCGTCGGCAACGACACGCTCCAGGTTGGCATAGCGTTTGACGAATTTGGGCGTGAAATCACCGGACATGCCCAGCAGGTCATGCATCACCAGAATCTGGCCATCACAGTGCGGGCCGGCACCGATACCAATGGTGGGAATGGGCAGCATATCCGTTACCTCGGCGGCCAGGTCCATCGGGACCCCTTCCAAGACCACGGCAAACGCGCCGGCGTTGGTGACGGCTTCCGCGTCTTCGATGAGACGTTCCCGAGCGCCGGGCTGGCGACCCGACTTCTTGCCCTGGACCTTATAGCCGCCCATGCGATGCACCGACTGCGGCGTCAGACCAATATGGCCCATCACGGGGATATCCACATTGACGATAGCCTTGATGACCCGGGCGATGTTGACCCCACCTTCCAGTTTGACGGCCTCGGCCCCGCCTTCCTTGAGTAAGCGTCCGGCATTGGCAATGGCGTCACAAATACCGGCCTGGTAGGACAAAAACGGCATGTCCCCCACAATGAGGGCACGCGGGCGGGCTCGATTGACCAGCCTGAGGTGGTAGACCATATCGTCCATCGTGACCGGCAGGGTCGTATCCGCCCCCTGCACGGTCGTGCCCAAAGAATCGCCAACCAGGAGAAAGTCGATACCACATTCGTCCAGGATGCGTGCAAACGGGTAGTCGTAGGCGGTCAGGGCCGTGATCTTCTGCCCCGACGCTTTCAGCCGTTGCAGTTCAGGAACCGAAATCTTTGTGGATTGCATGCTGTCCCTCCTTACTACGGTTTCTCCATGGACCACAGTCGGAGGGCATCGAGGCAGGGAAGATGGGTTAAGGATCATGCGGGCTGCTGCCGGAGCCGCACGCTGTCACCCTTCCCTGTCGTATGGCTTTTCTGCCGTCCGTCTCGGTCCGTACAACAATGGGATCCAAGCGGTCTACCACAACTATCTTTTTGCCCCTCCAGAGCCTATTTGGGTCGACCGGTTTGTCGCCCGGCGGCTCTTTCCCCAGCCTTCCGTCCGGGGCAAAGCGATAGCATGGGCGTGCTGATAGCATATTTGTTTGAGGATTGTCTAGGTACTGCGGGATTTTCTTTTCTCGTATCAGCCTTCTTGTTAGAGTATGGTTATGAATAACCGTTTCTCTCAAGACGCCATTGGTCAGTGCCTGATGGTTGGTATTCCCCATCCAACCCTTGATGCTGAGACGCGCCGGGTACTTGCTGACTTGCAGCCCGGGGGCATCATCCTCTTTCAGCGGAATTATACGGACCCGGACACGCTCCAGGCCCTGTGTGCGGATATACACGCCCTGACCCCCGAGCACCTACCCTTGATTGCGCTTGACGCCGAAGGCGGGCGCGTCCATCGTCTCTCACCGCCCTTCACCCATTTCCCGCCCGCTCTTCAGATAGGCCAGACCGGCTCCCCGCAACTCGCCCATGCCGTCGGAGTCGCCCTTGGACAGGAGCTGCGCAGCGTGGGGATAGATATTGACTTTGCGCCCGTACTCGACGTGTATAGCAACCCTGACAACACGGTTATTGGCGACCGTGCGTTTGGCTCTGACCCGCAACGGGTGGCGGAGTTCGGCTGTGCCCTTGCCGCCGGACTGCGCGCGGCGGGTGTACTCCCGTGCGGCAAGCATTTTCCTGGGCATGGGGCGACCGTCATCGATTCGCACGACGACCTGCCCTACGATGAGCGAGATAGAGCGACCCTGGAGGCAGTTGACCTCCCCCCGTTTCAAGCCGCTATTGCTCAGGAGATCGAGCTCCTGATGACCGCCCATGTGGTCTATCCGGCCCTGGACCCGCAGCAGCCGGCCTCGCTCTCCTCCGTCATTATGAACGACCTGCTGCGGAAACGATTAGGATTCCAGGGCGTCATTGTCTCGGACGATCTGGAGATGGGCGCTATTGTCCGGCATTCCTCGGTGGCAGCCGCTGCGGTTCAGGCGCTCAGCGCCGGAGCTGATCTCTTATTGGTCTGCCAGAGCCTGGAGCACGCCCTCAGCGCTCGGGATGCGTGCCGGCAGGCGTTGCAACAAGGCGCGTTGACCGAGAGCCGTTTGAACGAAGCGCAGCGTCGTGTCGAGCGGTTGAAGCAGCGTATTGCCGACCGGCCGTCCCTCCCGCTGCCTGTAATTGGAGCGCCGGAACACGCCCGGCTGGTCGATACGATCGTTCGGCAAGCCCGTGCCTAAGCGGTGATGAAATTCAGATAGTTCCCTTGGTGAACGATCTGGAACGAACTGGCGGGATAGGCTTGGCGCCAGCCGCGGGGCGCGCGGGCCGCGGCTCGGGGCGACCATTTTATTTCCGCTGCGTGCAAGCGCCCGCCCCACTCTTCGATCAGGTCTATCTCTTGCTGGTCGTAGGTGCGCCAGAAATAGCTTTCCGCCAAGTGCCCCGTGTACAGGTTGTATTTCAGCCGCTCGGCGAGAATATAGTTCTCCCACAAGGCACCGGCGTCGTCGCGCAACGACAGGGCGTTGAAATTGCTGATGAGCCCGTTCCTGATGCCGTTGTCGTAGAAATAATACCGCCGGCTCTTCGTGATTTCCTTACGCAGATTACGGCTGAAACCTCGCCGACCGTAGATGACGTAGGCCTTTTCCAGCAGGTCCAGATAGCGGTCCACCGTATTCTTGTTCATGCCCAGTTGCGCTCCCAACTCCGTTACCGAAACCTCGTGGCCGATCTGGAAGGCGGCCAACTGGAGCAGACGCAGCAATTTGTCAGTATGCCGGATGCCTTCTAACTGGAGGATATCCTTGAACAGGTAGGAGGCGACAAGTTCCTTGATATAGAGTTCGCGGTCTTCGTTCGATTCCATGAGGATGACTTCCGGGTAGGAGCCATAGATCAGACGCATTTCGAGATTCGCCGCTGTCTCATGGGCGCTTTCCACTTCGCGCAACTCCAGTTGTGCGAGGGGCAGGAGGAGCAGCGTGGTTTTTCGGCCCGTCAGGGGCTCGCCGGTCTGCTGGGCAAGATCAAAGGAAGACGAGCCCGTAGCGATAATGCGAAGCCCCTCAACGTGATCGGCTAACAGCTTCAAATTCAAGCCGATCTGCCGCACGTATTGGGCTTCATCCACAATCAGCGTCCGCCGCCCTCCGACAAAAGCCTTCAGCTTGGCCAGAGACTGGCTTTCCAGGTATTCGCGCACGACGATGTCTTCACCAGTCACTACAAGGGCATCCCGGTCGTGCTGTTGCACGTAACGCCGGATCAAGGTGGTCTTCCCCACTCGCCTCGGGCCATACACGACCACAACCTTACCAGGCGCGACCACACGCTTGAGCCGGGCCAGTTGCGCTTGGGGTATGTAGAAATCAGCCATACAAATGACTAAATTTTCGTTAATTCAGTTAGTTGTCAAGTCGTTATTTACAACTCTCGCCCTAGTCTAAAAAATTTCCCATGACCGAATACGTCCGAATCTGACGTATTGTTGCGCTAACCTTACTCGTACAAGCCACGGAAGGTCTTGGTCTTTCAAGGAGGAAATACAGTATGAAGAATTCAGTTATATTTTTACTCTTGGTCTGTACCTTTACTTTTCTTTTACCCCCGCACAATTCAGCGGTGGCTGATGATTTACAAAAAGCCAGAGAACAAATGGAAGAAAGACGACTCAGAGAGCAGGAAGAAAGGGAGAGGAGATATCAGGAAGAACTGAAACGGCAAGAAGAAGAGCACGCGAAGTATCTTGAACAGCTAGAGCAAGAAAGAGTAGAAGCTCGGAGAAGAATGGAGAAGGCGCTTGAAGAAATCTCCAAAATCAAAGTGAAGGTGCCGCCGGAAATTGCCAACGCTCTCGTTATTGTAAGACGAGGGATAGATGATCTTGGAATGACTGTTGACGAATATATTGGAAGAATCTACCTGTCCCCTCTTCTGGATAGAAAGAGAGGATGCGAATGGGAAGGACAAAGCTGGTTTTCCTCAAGTAGGAGTCATGACCTCGTTTGTCATTATTCTAATGCGGATGCAAAGTTTACGTTCACAATGTCCGAGGATAACAAGGTAGCTCTCCTGAAAGTTTACAACCTGAAGCGCAACATAGAAATTCCAGCTCTGACTGCTAGCGCCATGCTTTTAGGTGGAGACTAGGGTGAATCGACAATTAACCTGATCCTCGGTAGAAGTCCTGCGAAGCCGCGCAAGGAGGCGAGCATGGCGAAGCGATACGAAGTGACTTCTCGACAATGGGAGCGGATCAAGGACTTGCTGCCCGGCAAAGTGACGGATCGGGGGCGGCCGGCGGCCGACAATCGCCAGTTCGTCAACGGCGTGCTGTGGGTCCTCCGCAGCGGGGCGCGCTGGTGTGACCTGCCGGCGCGCTATGGCAAATGGAAGAGTGTCCATAAGCGCTTTACGCGCTGGGCGCGGGCCGGGGTGTGGGAGCAGGTATTTACACACCTCACGGCCGACGCCCATAACGAGTACCTCATGCTCGACAGTACGCTCGTGCGGGCTCATCAACAGGCGGCGACGGGAAAAGGGGGGACTGGCCCCCGACGCTGGGGCGTTCCCGAGGGGGATTAACGACGAAGATTCCCATGGCGGTCGATACCTGGGGGCGGCCTCTACGCTTTATCGTGACCGGGGGCCAGCGCCATGACAGTACCCAAGCGCGGGCCCTCCTGACGGGCTTCACCGCGACCTACGTCATTGCCGACAAGGGGTATGATAGCCAAGCGCTTATTGAGTACATTGAAGGCCTGGGGGCGACCCCCGTCATTCCTCCCCGAGCCCGCCGCCGGGTGCCTCGCCCCTACGACGCCACGCTCTACAAGCAGCGGAACTGGATTGAACGCACCTTTAACCGGCTCAAACACTGGCGCCGCCTTGCCACCCGCTATGATCGGAAAACGGCTCACTTCCTCGCTTTCCTCTATCTCGCTGCCTTGCCGCTCTGGGTACCCTAAATGTCGATTCAGCCTAGAATGCTTTACGATGCCGTGCAGCCACCAGCATCGTCATTCCGGCGAAAGCCGGAATCCAGGCTTCCTGCCCCCTGCCCTCTGGATGCCGGATCACGTCCGGCATGACGGCTCAAAAAAGATGCGGTTATTTCAGAGGAAATCGCCTTCTGAAACGTTAGAGGACAGACCTACCGTTCAAGAACATCAAGGAAGGAGTGAGAGAATGACAATTTGGGCATTTAACGATCCTACTGACAAAGATACGGAAAATAACGAGAGAGACCGGATCAGGAAGCTCGTGGCTGAATCCGTGCGGTCTGGAAAATCCAGATTTGGATATTCGAGCGAGGATAGAGCCAATCTAAATCTAAGTAACGAGTGGACTGATGAAGAAGGGAGAGGGTGGAGGCAGCAGTTGTTGCTTCTCGACGTAAAGAAAGACGATTGGATAGTTCACATCAATGTCCCCAAGTGGGGAAGATGCACCGCCGCACAAGTTCTTTGCGGCTATGATCTCGACGACGGGCTGGAAGTCAGTTGGGGGAGAGACTACAGGCATTTCTTTAGAATCGACAAAGAGACAGTAATCGAGTTTGATCGCAATGACCAAAATGTTTTACCAACGGTCAATCTACGTCCACGACGCAGATGCCAGAGAATCTATGATGTCGATGATTTTCTTCAATCGATCGAAAATTTGAGAAGAAACAGGGTCAATCTGAGTGAGGGAGAAAGGAGAGAGACATATTTTCTGAAAGAGAAAACCGAAGAATACCTAAAGAAAATTACAGAACTTATTCAAAGAACGCATCAGGGCAAAAAGCTGGAGAGTTTCCTTGCTGAAGTTTTCCGAAAAATTCCCGGAGTGGTTGACGTCAAGGAAAATGGCAGTGGGTGGGGAACGGACTACGGCGCTGATTTAATAGTCACGACAAGTGTGTCGCTAGGGCACCTTCAATTTGACAACAAAATCATAGTGCAGATCAAGTCTTTTGAAGATAGGCATTATGATCTCGGTGCGGTTGAACAAGTAGAGAGCGGCATAAGACAATTTTCTGGGACGGCGGGAATGATAATTACCACGGCAGAGGAGACGGAGGAATTAGAGAGTGCAGTGCGGCAAGCTTCGGAGCGTGTAGAGGTCCCAATAGATCTGCTGGCATCCGCTGACGTAGCAAAGTTTGTGATTAAGCATGTACCTGAATTAGTGTTTGGACTGGATGGCATTGCCTAGCGTCGAAATCCCTATACCGTTCGTGGACAGATTGAGGGGACCGTCGCAGGATAGAAATCATGCGTTACGAACGAGTTGGCGACATTGTACGCCTCGCCATCCATCTCCAAGGAAGCCGAGGCGGCCTGACCCTCGCCGATATTCAAGACGAGTTCTCTGTCAGCCGACGCACGGCGGAGCGGATGCGCGATGCCGTTGAGGCGGCATTCGGGCCGCTGGAGGCCGTGGACGCGGATACTGGAGATCGCCGTATTCGTTGGCAACTCCAGTCGCGTGCCCTACCCCCATTCCTTCGCGTCTCGCCCGAAGAACTGACAGAACTCGAAAAAATGGTCGACAGTCTGGAGCGCACCGGCCTTGAGGAGCGCGCTAATAGAATTCGCGAACTTGCGGTTAAGCTGCGTGCTGCATTGAGTCGATACTCCGCCGAAGAGTTCGACTTCGCGCTAGAGTCACTGATGGAGGCAGAAGGACTCGCCATGCGCGCCGGTCCGAGAGAAAGCCTGGAAGAGGGCCTGCTCTCGCTCCTCCGTAACGCCATCAAGGCGGAGCGCGTGGTCGAGTTCTGCTACCTCGCTCAATGGACGGGACGGTACAGCCGCCAGCGTGTCCAACCCTACGGGGTGCTCTACGGCAACCGCGCGTTCCTGGTAGGACAGACCGATTGGGCGAATGACACGCGGCTCTGGCGGCTGGCGAACATGAGCGATACCCGAATCACCAATAAAACATTCGAGCGCGACCCGGCGTTCGACTTGCGGCGCTACGCCAAGCGTTCATTTGGTACCTTTCAGGAAGAGCCGGTCGAGGTAGCCCTGCGGTTCGAGCCCAGCGTGGCGTCGGACGTAAGGGCGTTCCTGTTCCATCCTGACCAGACCGTCTCCGAGAACGACGACGGGTCGCTGACGGTGCGCTTCACGGCAGGCGGTCTCAACGAGATGTGCTGGCACCTCTTCACCTGGGGAGACAGCGTAACCGTGGAACGTCCGGACGAGCTACGCCAGCGGCTAGTCCAAATGTGCTCAGCGCTCGCCGCCCATCATGCCGTCTGAACCGGCCTAAAGCAAATTCCGATGCTGTGTAGCCGCCCGTCATTCCTGTGAAAACAGGAATCCAGATATCCCAACCCCGGCCGCTGGATGCCGGATCAAGTCCGGCATGACGAAGGTTGCAATTTATCGTAAGCCGCTCTGGGTCTCACCGTTTTCTTTTGACAAATTTCGGCAACGACTGCGCATAGGGACCGCGGGCGACCCCCTTTTCCGTGATGATCGCACTGACCAGGCGATGGGGGGTGACATCAAAGGCTGGGTGAGCGACCGCGACCTCGCTGGGGGCAATCTGCTGGCGCAGCACATGGGTGATTTCCCGAGCGGAGCGCTCTTCAATCGGAATCTTCTTGCCCGAGGGACAATCCAGATCAATCGACGTGGTTGGGGCGGCCACATAGAACGGCACCTTGTGTCGTTCGGCCAGCACGGCGGACGTATACGTCCCGATCTTATTGGCCACGTCTCCATTGGCCGCGGTGCGGTCGGTGCCCACAACAACACAATCAATCGCGCCCTTTTGCATGAAATGACCGATCATATTGTCGGTAATCAGGGTTGCGGGAATCCCCTCGCGGACGAGTTCCCAGGCGGTTAAACGTGCGCCTTGTAAATACGGCCGGGTTTCCGGCACAAAGACGGAGATATTCTTGCCCTGCTCCCAGGCGGACCGGATCACCCCCAGGGCGGTTCCATACCCGGCCGTTGCCAGCGCCCCGGCGTTACAATGCGTTAAAACCGTCGCCCCTTTGGAAATCAATTTTGCGCCGTGGCGACCGATACGCTGATTGGCGGTTATGTCTTCCTGATAAATTTTCAGGGCTTCCTGCTCCAGAGCTTCAATGAGGGCATCACGGCCTTTGGCCCGCACTTTCTCATACCGGCGTCGCATGCGGTCAATGGCCCAAAAGAGGTTGACCGCGGTCGGCCGGGTGGCGGCAAATACCTGACAGATACGCGCAAAAACGGCGGGCTCGGCACTCCGCTTGAGCTGTCGCGCTCCAAGCGCAATCCCCATGGCAGCGGCTACTCCGATCGCGGGGGCGCCGCGAATCACCATATCGGTAATGGCGCGCGCGACGCTGCGGTAATCCGTGTAGCTGCGGTAGACTTCCCGGGTGGGTAAAGCGCGCTGATCGATCATCACCACGGCACCGTCCCGCCAGTCTATGGTAAAAAACGCGGCTGACTTCATGCCTTCCTTTCGCCTCGTATCCCCGTTATTCCCCGCGAGGTTTGGCTATCCGTGGCTTGGCGATTCGGACTCCCCCTCAACGAGTTGGACTCCGTCGTGCGGCGTCCAGACCGCCACAATCGTGTCGTCGTCCGCGCTTTTGAGCGTCACGCTTTCCAGCCCGGCTCCCGGATCAAACAGCGCCAAGTCCTGGCTGTTCTTTTGCCAGGTCGTCGCCACCAGTTCGACTACGGTGGAGCGTTGGTCGGGTGTCAGGTCAGTCCATTTCGGAGAGACGGAGACGGATACCGAGCGCCCGGCGTCGCTGGCTTCCATGCCGTAGTACACATCCGACCAGAGACTTTCGGAGAGCTGAGTGTCGGTGCGGTAGACACAGGTCCAAAAGGCCGGGCTGATATTGGCAGGAAGATCATCCGGTGGCTGCGGCTCTTCCTGTGATATCGAGTCTTCGGGTTGTTGCTCTGGTGGCTGCTCCTCGTCCGGCGAGCGAAAAAAAATAAAAAGTCCGATCAGCACCAGAACAAAGGTGGTCGGGATTTTCCGCAGTCCGGCACCAATGGCACCCAGCAGGGTCTGGGCCGGGGTTTTCTTGGCGGCCTGCTTAGACGCAGTGGATCGAGAGTCTCTGGGCATGCGGGCAATATGTCACAGGCTGAGCGCGGCAACTTCTGAAACAAGGTCAGGAGGCTCGTGAGACGGAAGCAGCAGGCGAGTCATGGGCCGGAGTGTAGCACAGGGCCGGCCTGTTGCAGAAGACCGGCGCGCGCCTTGACTCACCACCGGGTCATGGCTATAGGTGGCCCACCGTGTCTTGCCCGCCCTGACCCGGCGCACATCCCTGAAAGGAGCACAGCTATGGAACGCCTTCACCCCGGAGATCCTTTTCCCGCCATCAGCGGTCCGAGCGTCGGCGGAGGGACGGTCAATCTGCCGGCCGACATCTCGACCCCGTACGCTATCGTCCTGACCTACCGGGCTCACTGGTGACCGTTCTGCGATCAGCAGTTGGCTGATTATCAGGCCAATCTTGAGCAGGCCCAGGCAACCGGGATTTCGGTCTACGCCATCTCAACCGACCCGCTCGACAAAGCCCGGCAGACGGTCGATAAGTCGGGGCTGACGTTTCCCGTCATCTACGGCGTGGACGGCCCGGCCACGGCCGCGACCCTGACCTGCTGGTACGAAGAGAAGCGCAATATCATCCAACCGGCAGCGTTTATCATTGACCCCGCACGCAATATCCTGAATGTGACCTATACCTCGGGACCGATCGGGCGGTTGCAGATCAAAGACGCCCTGGGGCTGGTCGGCTTTTACGCTTCAAAGAAGATCTCAGCCATAACGGTCGATAAAGACAAAGGCTGGACGGCAAATGTGACCGGAGCCTAAAACAAAAAGCCGGAGATCGGTACTCGCGCGCTGACTGAGAGACCATTGCCTGTCCGTTTCAGAGGAGACTTCACCCCTATCCATAATGACCACGTCACTGGAGGAAGGGGGACTCGGTCATGATTGAGTGGCTTGGGATTGGCCACCTCTTCGAGCTTTCCCGGACGGAAGCGATTGCGGGGTTTTTCACCCCGCTGGTGATCTTCGCCGTGTTTTTCCTGGCGCAGCTCGTGCTGCCAGGCAGGCGGGTTCCCGGCTACGTCATCAATCCGCAGACCGGCGAACCCCGCAACTACCGGCTCAACGGTCTTCTGGTGTTTGCCATCGCGCTGGTCGTGTGGGCCTTCGAGCTCACCGGGATGCCGCGTGATTGGTTCTACCGGTCCTCGGTCTATGCTGTGGCTGGCGGAACAGTCTTCACCACTCTCTTTACCATCGTAGCGGTGTACAGCCAGCCGCAGGGGAAGATAAAGAACCCCATCGTGGATCTGTGGGTTGGGCGGGCTCATGAGCTGTCGTTCTTCAACAACCGCTTCGACGTAAAGATGTATTTCTATGCCGTCGGTGGAACGATGTTTGCGCTCAACGCCCTGTCCGGGGCCGCGTACCACTACGAACTCTTTGGCGCAAGCGCCAATCCAGGCGTTTTCCTGTATGCGGCGTTCTTCACATTCTACATACTGGACTACTTCATCTTTGAGCGCGTCCAGCTCTATACCTACGATCTGATCCATGAGAATCTCGGCTTCAAATTGTTCTGGGGTGGCCTCGTGGTCTACGGGTGGCTGTTCATCCTCCCGTTGTGGGGCATGGCCGCTTACCCGGACCCCGGATTCTCTTCGGCATGGACGTATGTCTGGCTTATCGGAACGGCTGTGCTGTTCTTCTTCGGCTGGAGCATCTCGCGCGGCGCCAACTTGCAGAAATACACGTTCAAGCGCTGGCCCGAGCGCAGGTTTCTCGGGCTCATCGAGCCTGAGTATATTGAGGCCGGTGACCGCAAGATTCTGTGCAACGGTCTATGGGGGGTCGCTCGCCACTTCAACTACCTGGGTGAGGGGTTCCTTGCCCTGTCAATTGCCCTGGTATTCGGCTACTTCACGAATCCCTGGGCTTGGACCTACTTTGTCTTCATCGTCTCGCTGTTTGTGTGGCGTCAACTTGAAGACGACAGGCTCTGTGCCGAGAAATACGGCGCCGAGAAGTGGGCAGAGTATCAGGCACGGGTGAAGTACCGGATTTTTCCCGGCGTTTATTGAGAGAGCTCCCTGCGGAGTCCATGCAGGGCGCCTGAGATGAGTTGGTCGAGCTGACGTACTGAGGATGAACTCAACGTCGCTCGCACCCGCCTGGAACGCTTAGGATACCGCGTCTCACATATTCTCGGTCAGTATGGCGCCGAGTCCGCTCATCCCCACAAGCGTTGCGAGGCGAGGCGCGCGCCTTCGGCACACGCTCCTAGCTTGGCCCACACCACGCTCTCGGACACCATCTCCCAGCCGGCAAACGTGCCGAAGCCACAGTCCGAACCGGCAATGACCCGACTCCGGTCGCCGATAGCGTCAACCACCTGACACAGGCGGTCGGCGACGACTTCCGGGTGCTCGATATAGTTGGTGGTGGAATCGATCACACCGGGAATGAGCAGCATCGAGTCGGGTAAGGGGTACTGCCGGAAGGCTTTATATTCGTGTTGGTGGCGGGGATTCGCCAGCTCGATGGACAGGGCTCCAACCTGGGCCTGATAGAGAACGGGCAGAAGATCGGCCAGCGGCACATCGTAATTGTGGGGACCGTCATAATTTCCCCAGCAGACGTGCAACCGGATACGCTCGGCCGGGATATTCTCGGTGGCGCGATTGACGGCCTCAATATGGACCTCGATGGTCTTCTGAAATTCGGCGAGTGTCTGATCCTGAAAGAGGAAGGTCCGCTCCATGGCCAGGTCGGGGGCGTCGAGTTGCAGCAGTAAACCCTGGGCGTGGATGTATTCGTACTCCTTCTTCATCTGCTCGGCCACGGCCAGCACATACGCCGCGTGCGAGTCGTAATGGGCGTTCAGCATAGTGGTGGCAATGATGCCGGGCGAAGCCGCGGTCATGAAGCGCTCGGTGAATGTCGCCTGCTCCGTACAGCGCAGAAACAACGCACATTCCTGCTGCACGGCGGACAGATCGTCGTAGGCAAGCTCGGCAACCGCCTGCGGGGCGTTGAAGACCTTGGCCCGCATCATATTGCGCCGCTGCATCATGGCCATGAAATCCGGGAATTCGGCCATGTCTTGCGGGGTGGGCCGCTTGCTTTCCCCGCCAAAGCCGCGCATGCGCTGCGGCACATAGGTCTGAAAACCGATACGCGGCTGTTCGCCGTCATTGATGATATCCACACCGGCTTTGAGCTGTTCATCAATCACGTGTTGGACGGCTCTTTCGGATTGGTGCTCCAGGGCCGCGGCATCTATGGCCTTACCCTGCTCCTGGTCAATCAGCAGATCGGTCAGCTCGGGATTGCGCGGCAGGCTACCGACGTGGGTGGTGAGAATCCGTTCGTCGCTCTTTTGCATAAGCAGGCTCCGTATGGTCAGCGCTTGGTACGCTTAGCGTTGGTGATACGCTTAGCGTTGGTGATACAGGGGATGACCCCGGACTGCGGTCCGAACCTTGTTCATATGATCCCCTTCCAGATTGGCGATAAAGAGGTCCTGCATGTCAGGGCCGCCAAACGCGCAGTTGGTTGGAAAGGCCAGCACGGTACTGTCCGGGTCGTGGACGAATGTCTCCCAGTTGCCGTTCGGATCAACCTTGATGACTCTGTTGCGGGGCTCCAGCTTGCCGTTCTCGGGCACACCGGGCAGCGTGATATACAGGTTGCGGTCCACATCAAAAGCCATTCCGTCCGGCAGGGCCGGAAAATCTTTGGCATAAATTTCAGGCGGACCAAAGCTGCCGTCTTTGTTGATCTGGATACGGACGCAGTCGTTGCGCGAGCTCTCCAGAACGTAGACTGCATCTTCGTTGGGGTCGATAGCCGTCCCATTGGCAAAATAAATTCCGGTGGCGACGACCTCGCCCCGGCCGTCAGGACGGATGCGCACAACCGCGCCGTTGGGCTGGGGATTCACAAATTCCTTAAACACCTCACGGCCTGGCTGTGAGCTGGAGTTCGAGACGTAGAGATTGCCCTCGGCGTCATAGCTGGCGAAGTTCGGGATCGAAATCGGAAAGTCTCCGGCATGGTCGGCGACCAGGGAAACCTTCCCGTCCTGTGACAGCCGCATTACGGCTTTGTGTCTGAGATCGCAGTAGACGAAGTTCCCCTCCCGGTCCAGCGTGACGCCGTTGGGGATGGCCCGGTCCGGCAACTGGGCGACCTCGTGCACGACCCCGTCCGGACTGACTTTATAGACGATGCCATTACGCCCGCCGCCCCAGGCGTTGCCTTCTTTATCAATGACCACGCCTTCAGCTCTGAGTACGCCGGCGCCAAAAATTTCCACCTGCTCAACGGGAATCATTGCCATACCTTCTCCCTGTTTTTTCCTTGACCTGGAGACCGACCGGTGTAGCCGGGTCTGTCCGGTACACGCTAACGATCCTCTGCGTACAGCACCCCCTTCGCTTGGAGTGCGGCGATGGTTTCCTTGCTATAGCGCAGCTGCTCTTGCAGTACCTCGGCGCTGTGCTGGCCTAAAAGCGGAGCTTGAATGTCCGGGAGCCGGGGGAACTCGGAGTACTTCAGCGGGAAACCGGGGATGGTGACTTCCCCCAGGATGGGGTCGGGCACCGTCCGGACCATCTCCCGCGCCTTGAAATACGGGTGCTTCAATATATCGGTGATGGACATGACGGGAGCGGAAGGAACTCGATGCTCTTCAAAGATTTGGAGGACGGCTTCATCACTCGGCTGCGCCTGCATCCACGCTTCGATAATCGGAATGAGTTCGCCCTGATTCTCCCCCCGCACGGCATTGGTCGCAAAGCGGGTATCGTCAATCAGCTCCGGCCGGCCCATAGCCTTACACATATTGGCCCACTGTCGGTCCAGGACGAGGACGACGATCCAGCCTTCGGGCCCTTTGAACACTCCACATGGGCACACCAGAGGATGGTGGGACCCCATTCGGAGCGGCACAAACTCCCCCTTGCTCAGGGTGTGGCCCTGCACATTGACCTCGTGCATGTGGAACATGGCGTCAATCATGGACAGATCGATATACTGGCCGACACGGGTCCGTTCCCGGTGGTATAAGGCATAGCCAAGGGCCGCAAAGGCGTGGACGCCACTGCTGACATCGGCAATCCCGAGCCCGACGAACTGCGGCGGCCCATCCGGGCTGCCGGTCATATGCATAATGCCGGAGAAGGCTTGCGCAATGAAATCGTAACCCACTTTGTGAGACAATGGACCTTTTCGCCCAAAGGCGGAAATCGAGACCATGATAATCTTGGGATTGATGGTCTTGAGCGACGGATAGTCAAGATTCCGTTTTTCCATCACGCCTGGCCCGAAATTCTCAACCACCACATCCACGGTCGGAATCAAGGCACGCAGGATTTCAAGGGATTCAGGCTTGTCGAAATCCAGACAGAGGCTTTTTTTACCGCGATTCTGCTGGACAAAATACGCGCTGCGCTCATCCTGAATAAACGGCAGCAAACGCGAAGGGTCGCCCATGGGCGCCTGTTCGACCTTAATGATATTGGCCCCCATCTCTGCCATGAGACGGGTCACGGTCGGTCCGGCCAGGTATTGGGTAAAATCCAGGACGGTTACGCCGGAAAGCATATGGGTCTCTTGGGTCTCTTGCATGCTGCACCTCCGCTTTATCCGTACCGGTACGACGGCTGTGTAACACGGGTCCCCTGAAAAAGCGAGGCTTTTTCAGGCGTTCACAAGAAGAGCGGTACTGTTCAAGGGGACTGACAGAAGTGAGCAACTGCCGAAGACTTTACGATGCCGATGCTTTTGAAGAAGGAACCGGGGCCGGGTATTTCCAGGTCAACGACAGCAGCGTGTCGCCACCGGGGAGCGGGGTGGATTCTGACTCGGGTGCGATATCGGCGGGCACTTCCGGGTGTCGGTTGCGCGCCTCGGCAATCGCCATCTGAACCAGGTCTTGCTGTGCGGACGGCGCCTCGCCATTCAACGAGTCTTTAAGCTCGGAAGCCCGGAGCTTGACGGTGACGGTCACCTGCATTGCCGCAGAGCTGCGGGGTGGCGGTGCGGGCGGCTCGCCGGCCTCAACGTCCACCTCAAGTTCGGTTGGCGCTTCAACCTCTTCCGGCTCAACTGCAACCGCCTGTATCTCCGGCTCCGGAGCGGAGGGCGTTTCACCTGGTTCAGCAGCAGGTGTTGACTCAGCAGCAGGTGTTGACGGGGCTTCTCCCTGGGATACCTGGGTCTGACCCGTTTCCTGTCGCACCCCTCTGTCGCGTTCCTGATCGTCTCGTCTCCTCCGACCCCGACCCGGCGCACCACGCCGCCGCCCGCCCCGTTCGTTGGCGTCGGTATCGCGCGCTTCTTCCCGTCGGCGCTGTACCCGCTGACGACCGGGGACGAGCCCGAAGGCCAGATATTGGCAGGCCTCCGTCGAAATATACTCAAAGGCATCATTCGCAAAGTCCAGCGCTTTTTCTTCGGTATATGCATCGACATCGCAGTCGACAAACACCATGCAGTAGAAGCTTTTCCCTGCCGGCGTAGCGCTGGGGCCTGCACTCAGTTCGTGCTCATGGTAACGGACACGTTGATGAGAGAAGGACGCGAAGAGGGATGAGACGGATTCTTTGATCTCTTCTGTTGAAGAGCCGCAGGCTTCAAAAACGGCTAAGGCATGAAAGTTGGGCATATCCCACAGGACTGTATAGAGCGCGGCGCATATCCGCAAGAGCCGCCAGGATAGAAAACGGACAGCCGGGGGCGGGGCAACCACAAGGGGGTGCCCCTACAAGACACATTCCCTCTCCCCTGGCGGACGGGAAGCCCGCCCGCCTGAAGCCTCTTTTCCTGGGAGCGCGGCCATCCTGGCCGCTTGCGGGCTGGAAGCCCGCACTCCTGGAGACCCAGCCCACCGCTCGCGCGGCACCCCGCCCGAGCGGAAATGGGGAATAAGCGAACGGAACCACTCCCTTCTCTTGTAGACACTAGACCTTTGAGACATTTGGGCGTAGGCTGGGGATAGTTTTTCGGTCGGGCTGACACAGCCCGCGGCGTTTCTGTCCCTATGATGCGATAGGACAGAGCGGACCGAGCCTCGGGCCGGTAGCGGCGATCGGTTCCTGGCTGAAGCGGATTCTGGACCCGCGCTGGGTGCGCCGAGAAAGGAGGTGGTCTAGTGCAGTTATCAACGACGGTGATCAGTGAGGTGGTGGCCTCTTAGGCCGACCTATCCCAAATCGGGTGGTCGCTTGGGAGGACCAGGCACCACCGTGACCCCGGCAGCCCGTGTTCATCACCCACGGGACGTCCTTGCGGACGTAGCACTGTCGGGGTTTTTTCTTGAGAACTCAACTTTCCGATGGCAGAAATTCCGGCTGGAGGGTGAGAGCAATTTACGCTTCCGTATAGCCAGCCGTTCCCGTCCGCAGGGTGCCTCCCATGCACCAGCCTCCTGGTGCGCAGGGCGCACCCTCCGAAAGCCCGAGCCGAGAGCGGACGGGCACGGCGACAACGTAGCGTAAACCGGACTAGCGTTTTTTGGCTTGAGCCTCAATCAGCAACCATTGCGCTTGACCGATCCCGCGCAGGCTGCGGTATTCAGCCTCGGACCAGCCCTGAGCCCCTCTTTGCCGAGCAACGTCAAGGGCCCGCGTCAGGACCGATTCGCATAACTCAAGTAAGGGCACGAGTTCCCGGTCCACCTCGTCCAGAGGAGTCTCAAGGCATACGGCCTGGAAATGGGGCAGCAGGGGAGCCAGCGATGCCTGAGTGCGACTCCCGTTTCCTCGACGCGGAGTTGCGGGCTCACTTACAGCAGAAAAAAACGCAAAGCCGAGTTGACCGGAGTTGTGTGAGAGGTCCGTTTTGTCTGTCACAGTCTGGGCCTGCCTTCAGTAGCTCCTCTCCCACAGACATCCAACACAAAGGCATCGAACAAGAGACGTGGGGAAGTCGGACTCGATTTGAGGGCCAGGTCTAATTGCGAGGCATGTCGCAAGATGCGGCGCAGGTCTGCACTTGAGAAGACGCGACTCTGCTCCACGGCAGCGCGCAGCCGCTGGCCGCGCAACCCGACCGCCCGCTCAATCTGACTGCTCGGAGTATGACCATCGGATAAGTCCTTGACCTGCCACAGACGCCGGAAATGACTGACCAGCGCGTGCAGGGCGGGGAGCGCGCGCTTCTCATCGCTCAATACTTCCTGTACCAGGCGGACCGCCCGCTTGCTGTTGCGTCGCCCCAAAGCCTCGGCCAGATCAAAGGCCGAGTGCTGATGCAGATCTCCCGTACATTGCCTGACCACGGCCTGGTCTATTTCGGTTGCCGGGAAAACAAAAGCAACCAGCTTGTCAATCTCGGTGGACAAGGCAAGCAGATCGGTTCCAATATGGTCGGCCAAATACGAGGCTGCCTCAGCGTTGAGACGGACCCCCTTTTCCCTGGCAAAACGCTGCGCCCAGCCGGGGATCTGGTTGATAAAAGGCGAGCGGAATTCGCCAACAAACCCCCGCTTTGCACACACAGAAAAGAATTTCTGGCTGAGATTGGCCCTGCCTTGCACACAGACCACCAGGGGCTGACTTTCATCCCGGAGTTCGGCTTCAGTCGCCAGACGTTCCCGGTCGGCGGCGGACAGTTGGCCCGCGCCCTTGAGTACGACTAACTGACGTTCGGCAAAAAGTGAGGCGCTGCCCCAGGCCTCAAGTAATTGCTCAAGAGGATCTTCTCCCGCATAAAACGTATGCACTGCCGGGTTTTCACCCAGACGCGCCCGCACCAAGGCGATGGCGCGATGAATGAAGTATGCCTCCTCACCATGAAAAAGGTAGAGCGGGTAGAGTGGCTCTTTGGTCAGGAGCGCAAAAATTTCGTCAGGTTGGCGAAACGTCTTTCTCGTCTGCATCGAGGGGCGCGCTATGATCTGATACTGACCTCCAGTTGACGCGAAACGGCTTCGGTCGAAACGATATGCCGCTGGAGTTCCATTTCCTTCTCATCGAAGCCAAAGGCCAGACCCAGGAGCTGCGGGAGATGGATAATCGGCATCCCAATCTGGGTCCCCGCCTGTTTCTCTGCCGTGGGCTGGTTGGCGTCAAGATTCAGATGACACAGGGGACAGGGCGTCACCATGCAGTCGGCCCCCTTCGTCTTGGCGTCACCGGTATGGTCGCTCACCATCCGCATTGAATTTTCTTCGTTGACCGTCAGAATCGGAAAGCCGCAGCATTTTGACTTGCCGCTCGAATCTACGGACTCGGCACCAAGAACGTCGAGCAAGTCTTCTAAATAGGTTTTCCGTCCCGACAAGCCCTTGGGCGCAATAATGGAGGTCGGACGACGGATATAACAGCCATAGAACGGCGCGACCTTGAGCCCGGTCAGTTTCCGCTTGATATACGGCTTGAGGTTCTCCACCCCATAGTCTTCCATAAGCACCCATAAGAGGTGCTTGACCTCCACGGTGCCTTTGTATTCCAGCCCCTCCTCGGCCAGATATTCGGTGTTAATCTTTTGGCGATACTCAGGCTCGTTTTTGAAGCGGTGGTTGGCCTGGGTAAAGATCCCCTGACAGGTACTGCAGATCGTCATGAGAGAGGAAAGCCCCATGGCTTCCACCTTGGCCAAGGTGCGTGCGTTGATGGGGTCGGACAGATCACGGCTCAACACCCCGGCACCAGTACAGCCGACATCGGTCACTTCTTCGATTTCGATCCCGAGTGTTTCCGCCACCTTGACCGAAGCGGGATAGAGTTCAGGACAGGCCCCACGCGACACACAGCCTGGATAAAATGCGTACTTCATACTTCGCTCCTCTGGGCTTTGTCTATGATGCGTCGAATCGCCTCGGCGCCCGGCCGCTTGTGATGGAAATACGGTAGCGGGGCCTTGCCCTTGGGGATGGCCCTGATTACCGTGGGCAGGAGTTTCGCCAAGCCGGCAATATTGGTCAGGCCCTCACTCTCGATCGCCAGCCGGCCTTCATCCAGCCAGCCGCTCCGCTTGACCGAATTCAGGAAGCTATCGTAATGCCGCTGCACCTTGGGATTCCTGGTGCCGGAGCGAATGCCCTGTCGAATCGCCTCGTCACGCACCTCGAACAGTCGGTCGGTCGGTTCCAGACCCAGAGGGCAATGCCCATTGGCCTCAAAACAGTGCGTGCAGTCCCAGACACCACCAGGCTCGCTGACCAGCGTTAAGCGCTCATCGTGCTGCCCGTCGCGCGGGTCGAAAACGGCTCGATACGCCTTGGTCAGGGCGGCCGGACCGACAAAGTCCTTGTCGATTTTAATCACCGCGCAGCCCTCGTCACACAGGCCACACATGACACAGCTCATCGCCTTGCGGACTTCGGCCAGTTGCTCCTCGGCGACCACGTATTCGCCCTCGGGTTCCGGCTCGCGGGGCGTGATCCAGGGCTGGACCGACTTTATTTTCTTCCAGAGGAAGCCCTCAAGGTCATACACCAGGTCTTTCAGCACCGGGATATTGCGGATAGGCTCGACGGTCACAACACCATTCTTGACCGTTTTGGCGATTTTCAGGCTACAGCCGAGCCGGCCTTTTTTGTTTATACGGAGCGCACAGTCACCACACGACCCCCGCTCACACGAAGCCCGAAACGCCAGGCTGGGATCCTGTTCATCCCGAATCTGTCTGAGCCCGTCCATCACGGTGGCCGAATCCGGCAGGTCTACCTGGTAGGTCGCAAAATCCGGTTTGCTCCCGTTTTCAGGGTCGAAACGGTAGACCTTAAATGTTGTTTCCATAGGTCCCCTCCATTCTCTGCCTTCAGATTCTCTACCTTCAGATTCTCTACCTTACAGTAAGAGACTCCCGTCACGCAGACTGTCCGGCATTGACCGGACTGGTGGTCAGGCTTGGTCCATCGGGTCCACATGTCACAAGCGAGTGATGCTGCCATTCCGCATCGTTCGTTGCCGGGAAGTCACTCCGGTGGTGGACGCCGCGGCTTTCCTGTCGTTCCTGGGCCGCGGTCACAATGGCTCCGGCAACGTCGAGCAGCGCTCCCAGCTCATAAAAAGTGAGCAATTCATGGTTGTACATTTTTCCGTGATGGCGGAGCCCAACCTGAGTGTAGCGTGCCTGCAAGTCGGCGACACAGCGGGCGGCCTCTTGTAACCCGGCTTCGTCCCGTACCAGCCCAACGTGCTCGGCCATTGTGTTCGCCAGCGCACGCTGAATCGTGACCACCGTATCCTCAGACGCAGGGCGGGAAAAAATTGCCTCCAGGGTGCGGCGAGTGTCCGGCAGGGCAGCATCGGCAATCGCCTGGGGAGAGGAGTTCGAGGCATGGGCAGCCGCGGCGCTGCCGGCCCGCCGACCAAAGACAACGCTGGCGGTCAGGGCATTTCCAGTCAAGGCGTTGGCTCCGTGCACCCCAGGGGAGGCACACTCTCCAGCGGCAAACAGACCGGAGACAGCCGTTGCCCCGTTCGTATCGGTCCGGATGCCACCCAGGACCCGATGCATGCGCGGCATGACAGGCAGCGGCGCGCTGTCCAGACTGACGCCAGCCATATCATTGGCCGCTCGCTCCAAATAGAGGAATCGGGCGCCAATACGCTCTTTGCCAATCGAGCGGAAATCGAGTGTCGCGCCATTCTCGGCGGAAGCGAGCGAGCGACACAGCGCGTCCCGAAGCGGCAGGTTCTCTGTCTGAAGGATGGGCTGTCCGTCCGGGTTGCACAGCACGGCACCCTCGCCCAAGGCGCCTTCAGAGGCAAAGGCCGCCCGTTCGCAAAAGCCCAGGGGATGGTATTGCACCATTTCCATATCCCTGAGGCCCAGCCCGGCCCTATAGGCCAGGCTCATACCGTCACCGCAGCACGATTGCGAGGCCGTGCTCGGGGTATAGACACGCCCGGCGCCACCCGTGGCCAGTACCACAGCGGACGCACTGAACGCATCGAGCTTACCTGTGCCAAGTTCCAGGGCGAGCACCCCGCGACAGATGCCGTCCTCAACAACGAGGGAGGTCGCGAGCCACTCTTCATGACTGGGAATCTCTTCCCGTATACATTGCTCATAGAGCGTGTTGAGCACTGCATGACCGGTCATATCGGCAGAAAATGCCGTGCGCGGGCTGGTATGCCCGCCGAGGGTCCACCGGTCGAGTTTGCCCTCAGTATTCCGGTTAAACGGCACCCCGATATGGTCGAGCTGAATAATGTCGTCTGACGCCGTGCGGCACATCTCTTCAACAGCCGCGTGATCGCACAGGCCCGCTCCGGCCCGTACCGTATCCTGGGCGTGCTGCTGCCACGAATCGTCTTTTCCAAAGGCTGCGTTCAGCCCGTCTGACGAGGTCGCGGAATGGCTGCGTAGCGGATGGGTCTTGCTGAGCAGGGCAACCTGTACGCCGGCCTGCTTGGCCGCAAGGGCGGCCCGGAGTCCGGCAACCCCGCCACCGACAATAAGAACATCGTACTTGAGCATAGACACTCTCTAGCGCAGGCCACTATAACCGAAATGGCACGAGAAGGGCAAATCCAGCCAAGCGCCCTGCCGGCGGCGGTTCTTTCCACTCTCCAGGCCGTCGTTTAGGCATTTTTTCTCAGCCTGGTCCCGGCACATTCGATCAGTCGCTTTTCCGTGACAATGTAGTCCACACGCTCGTCATGCTCATCAATAGGGATATGCGAGACGATTTGGTAGTCATGGGCAAGACCAACCCGTAGCGCTCCGGCTAATATGTCTCTCAAAGCCCGGTCATAATAGCCTCGGCCCCGTCCAAGTCGGTGTCCGGCCCGATCAAAACCAACGCCGGGGATCAGCACCAGATCAGTTTGGGCGACACTCGTGAGCAGGTTTTCTCCGGGTGGGACCAGGATATCAAAAACCCCTGGAATCAAAGGCTCGTTATCGTGACGCCTGACAAACTCAACCTCCTGTTTATCTGCCGTCACTCTCGGATAGTAGACATATTTTCCTTGCCGACGGGCTTCCTGCCACAGTCCTTCGGTGTCTACCTCATTTTCATCGGGACTGTACAGCAGAATCTGCCGGGCCTGGTGAAACATCGCCTGCACGCACAAACGAGCCGCAATCCGCTGACTGTTTTTCCTGACATCCTGGGCTGAGAGGGCCAGCCGCTGCTGACGGAGCAACGTGCGCAGGCGTCGTTTTTCAGCCAGCATACACACCACCCGGCCCAATCAACCCAACAGACTCAATGGACCCTATAGACCCACCCGACTCCCCTACCCGCGTTTTGGCAAGGTAAAGGTCGCCTCACCAGTCAGAATCTTCTCCCCTTTTTGATTCTGCTGCCAGATCTCACAATCGACCAGGGGCTCGTCATTGGCATGATATGTCCGCTTCACCACTCCACCACAGGTCAAGTCATCACCCGGAAAAACATTGGCAGCAAAACGGAGCTTGGTTTTGCGCAGGTCCCAGGGATGATGCAGCCAATCGGTCAGAAAACGGTACAGAAAAGTTTCGTTGAGGGGACCTTGCTGTACAACGTCGGGCAGTCCCCGTTCCTGGGCGTAGACACGGTCAAGATGCAGCGGGTTGTTGTCACGCAGAATAATAGCCACGGGGATATAGGACAGACGGTCCATCGGACCATAGGTCGCCTGGGGGAGCGGCATGCCCTCATACGCCTCGTCAAAAAATATCTTCGGTCGGGTGTCCATAGGCTATTTGAACAGGATGTACGACTGCGCTCCCTGAAAGGCCACCACCTCGGAGTCGTCCGTTGCCGTAAAACGGACCTGGATCACGTCAAACGTACGTTTCCCCTTTTTCTCGTACACGTCCGCCACTTCGGACCGAACGGTCAGCGTCTCGCCCACGTAGAGGGGCCGCAGGTATTCCAATTCCTGCTCGCCGAACATGGCGGTTCCGGTCCGGTAGTTAAACAAAAAATCCCGCTCCCAATCGAAAGCCCGCAGTAGTGCTTGCACCGCAACAAACGGGGCAAACGAAGGTGGAATAACCCGGCGTTCGTAGCCGGCCGTCAGGGCGGCTTCATCACTCAGAAAGGCGGCCTGCTCCTCGCCCGCAACCGGAAGATAGTCCTGGATATCGTCCTCGCGAATGGTGTAGCGAACGGGAGACAGAGCACGACCGATCAGGCAGGTCCGATCCGGCGCGGTGACAGATTCTTGGCTGGGCATGGATTAGGGCGGGACGCCGGACCCGACGCCCCTTGGGACTTACTTTCCAAAAACCGCGTTGACCAACTCGGTATCCAGATATTCGGTGACCTGCTGCACCTTCCCGTTTTCAAGTCGGAAGACCTGGGCGTAGGTGTTGTTATACGCCTTACCGGACTTGGTCATGGACTCGCCGCGGCCCTGCATGACAACATTGTCCCCTTCCGCAATCAGATTGTCCACGTGCATGGTCAGCCCGTTTTCGAGCTGTGCCCCGAGGGGGGCCAGGACCTTTTCAACGAACTCCGCCTTGCCCTTGAACACACCCGAGAATTTGGTCGAGCCGATCAGGCTGAAATTGACATCGTCCGCCAAGGTACTCAAAAAAGCCTCCGCATTCCCTTTCGAGAGTTCGGCAAACATATTTCTGATGATTTCCTTATTCTCTGCTGCACCCATGATTTCCTCCTGTGAAATGTTCTTCGCCGGGAGAACTGTACGCCGGATGACAAAAGGGTGTCAAGATGAGACACTCACGCACCGTTTGCCCTCGCAGCCGTCTGCTCCTAGCGTCCGGGGAATCGTTCACGCAGCCAGTCTACAATCACCTTCATCGTCGCGTCGCGCCCACCGTGATCGGGCTGCGATGGAAGCGGAAAACCAAAGTGATCGGCGTCCACATGCGCGAGGTGTTTGTCGTCAGCCGGCGAGCGTTGATAGACGGCTTCCGACTCCTGCGGGTAAATGGCGTGGTCTCCGGTGTGATTCACGACCAGGGTTGGCAGGCTGAGGTGGGCCATATTGTCGAGCACGGCCGCTCGCGACGACTGGCCCGACCAGGTGCTCAGCCAGGCGCGCGGTGTCTGGTATTTGGCAAAGCCGGCCTCAAGATAGTTGAACAGGTCCGGCCGCGGCGACCAGAGCGAGCCATAGTCCCGTGATGACGGGTGAATCGACGGGTCCGTATAGGCCAGATTCGCCTCCGTGCGGTGAATCTCCATATAGCGCCCGACGAGAGCCCGCCGGCTGAGAAAAGTTCTCCGTTCCAGCGGCTGGTCGTCAAAGTCCGGCTGTCGAATCTGCTCTTGAAAATAGCGTTGCTCGTCCACATGGCGACGGGCGATGGCGTCAATCCGCTGCACCCGCTGCACCTGGGCGGCCCGGTAGCGGGCGATGAACTCGGCGCTGTACGCGCTGGGCTGTGGCGGCTCACAAAAGCCATTGGCCGGATGATACATATCCAGACTGGGATCACAGGAGAGCGGGTCGTCCTCGTCCGTTACGGAGGGGTCGATGGCGCCTTCCAGGAATTTCCCTTCCCCAAGATGGGCCGCCAGAAAAACCATCCCGTCTGCGCCCGGCAGTTGAAATCGATTCAGATCGTACGGGTCGCCCGCCGGAGTTGTTGTCAGCCGGCCCGGCGGGTCGGTCACAGCCTGGGCCAGATAAAAGGAATATAAGGAACCCCCACCGCTATTGCCGATCAGCACGATCTGCTCAAAGCCCCGCTCTTCTCTGAGGTAACGCAGGCTGGCGGCGATATCCAGCAGCAGCATTTCGTGGATACAGGCAATATCGTTGCTGGGCCAGCGACTTTCCTGACCAAACGCGGCATAACCACTGTCAAGCAGATAGGGAATGGCATAGTGGCGGCTCATATCGGCCCGCGGGTGCATCAGACACACCACGGTTTTCTCTCCGCCACGGGTATATAGCACGCCTTTTGATTCACCCCGGTCTTCCGCGGTAAACGGAATAACCTCGGCGTTTGTGGGTGACGAGAGCGTCTCAAATGAAATCAGGCTGAGGCCCTGGGCCGAATAGCGCGGGATACGGGCGAGTGCCATAGTCGGTCTTCCTTTCTCACACAGCCTCATGAGACATAGAAGACCCCGCTCCACTTGTCAAAACACGTGTGCTGCCGGCCCGGGGGAACCCACCCCGCCGATCAGTTGCAGATGCCCACCGGCTACACCGGCATCTACGAGAACTGGGATGATGTGGATGTGAACGGCGACAACACAGTGGACGATCCGTGGGACTTCGGGGCGGACAACCAATACCCAGTTCTGAAGTAAGGGACTCTGGCCTGGGAGAGCGGCCATCCTGGCCGCCATGCGGGCTGGAAGCCCGCACTCCTGGTCCCCAGCCGAGGCCAGGGGCGGCCCCGGGGGTGGCCCGGCCCTGGCTTCCGTAAAACGGTCGAGCCATGAGGGACAATGAGGGGGAATGTGCACGGACTCTTCCTTGCACCCCTGCCCTTTTCCGGGCAGTATAAGGTGCAAGGAAGAGAGGTTTGTATGGCGACACCGGCACGTGAACGTTTCACCGCTCTGGTCTCGGGACCCGAAGCAGAACTGGACCTTGCCGAAGCCGCCCTGCTGATTGCCCAGGAAGAACAACCGGACCTCGACGTTGCCCACTACTTGCAGCGTCTCGACCAGCTCGCGGACACGGTACGGGCCAAGCTGCCCGCGTCCCCTACCCCCCAGGACCGGATTCAGGCCCTCAACACCCATCTCTTTTTTGAGGAGGGTCTGAGGGGCAATGCCGGCGAGTATTATGACCCGCGCAACAGCTTTCTGAATGAAGTCCTGGAGCGCAAGACCGGTATCCCGATCACGCTGTCCGTTCTGTATATGGAGGTGGGCCGGCGCCTGGGCCTGTCTCTGGCCGGGGTGGGATTTCCGGGTCATTTTTTAGTCAAATATACCGGCCCGGATGAAGAGCAGATTCTCGACCCTTTTGCCGGCGGGGCAGCAGTAACCGAAGAGCAGCTCGCCGCCAAGCTGAAAAGCATGTATGGGGACAATAACCCTTTTATGGCCCAAATCCCTCAGTTGCTTACCCCGGCAACGAAAAAAGAAATCCTCATCCGCATGCTCCGCAACCTGAAAGGCGTCTATCTGCAAAAGGGCGATTTTGAACGAGCCCTCAGCATTATTGATCGGATTCTTTTGCTGGCACCGGATTTTGCCATGGAGATACGCGACCGCGGAGCCGTTCAGCAACGCTTGGGCCGCATGCAGGGTGCCGTCCGCGACTTCAAGAAATATCTGCAATTGGCACCCAAGGCCGAAGATGCGGCCAACATCCGTGCCCTTATCCAGCGCTCGGTCGCCCAGTTGAACTGAGATAATGGCCAATGCCATTCGGCCTGTTCGTGTCTCAGCCGGTCTCATAACCCGCTCCGGTAAGCTACTTGTCTGTCAACGGCGCAGAGACGCCCTGCACGCCCTGAAATGGGAATTCCCCGGCGGCAAGGTCAAAGACGGCGAAGATGAGGCGGCCTGCCTGCTGCGGGAATTAGAGGAAGAACTCGGCATTCAGGCCACGCTGGGAGAAGAACTCCACCGGACCAGCCATAGCTATCCGAACGGCCGGTGTGTGGCCCTGACCTTTTTCCATATTCCCGCCTATCAAGGGACGCTGGCCAATAAGGTTTTTGAGACCTTCGCCTGGGTGGAGCCGACGCGGCTCCTCGACTACGACTTTCTTGAGGGTAATATCGCCTTTGTCACCAACCTGGCGCAGGGCCGGTGGGGTCATGTTTTCTCCACCGGCTGAGACGCGGTGTTCCGCCCTGCGCCCTTTCGGCGCAGGCTCCGTCTCACACCTTGAACCGGAAATGGACCACATCGCCATCCTGAATGACGTATTCTTTGCCTTCGAGCCGCATTTTTCCCGCGTCCCGACAGCCTGATTCCCCGCCGTATTCGATATACGCCTCGTAGGCGATGACTTCGGCGCGAATAAAGCCGCGTTCGATATCCGAATGAATTTTCCCCGCGGCTTTGAGCGCCGGCAGGCCGCGCTCTATGGTCCAGGCGCGGGCTTCCATCGGTCCTGCGGTGAAAAAGCTCATGAGGTTCAGCATCCGATAGGCATACTGAATAAACCGATCCCGGGCCGACTCCTCCACGCCGAGGTCGGCCAGAAAGAGGCCGCGTTCGTCTTCCTCCAGCTCGGCGATTTCCATCTCTACCTTGCCGCAGATGGGCACGGCGGTGAGTCCCTGTTCCTCAATATAGGACGCAACTTCCTGCGGCACTGCGGCATGCATCTCTTCTTCTGCCCGGTTATAGACAATCAGCAGAGGTTTTTGACTCAGAAAGGCAAAGCCCGACAGGAGCATTTCTTCTTCGGGTAGAAACGATTCGTTCCGCAAGGGCCGCTCGGCTTCGAGCACGGCCTGGCATTTCTCCAGCAACTCGCGTTCGCGCTCCTTGCCCTTTTCCTTGCGCAGCCGTTCCAGGCGTTTCTCAATTACTCCCATATCAGCCAGAATCAATTCCGACTGAAAGTCACGTAAGGCACGGAGAGGGTCGGCCGGGGCAGGCGCCAGCGGGTCGTCAAAGGCGCGCACCACCTGCGTCAGGGCTTCGACCTCGCGCATCTGGGCCAGCGAGCGCGTATCCAGCGCGGCCTTGCGCTCGGCCGAGGGCGGAAAGTCGAGAAAGGTCACTTCCGCGTATTTTTTCCGGTCCGGCTGAACGATCTCGGCCAGGGCATCGACCCTGGGATCGGGCACTTTGACCACGGCAATCGCCGTGTCGCGTTTGGTCTCAAAGCTGCCGACCGCGGCGCTCATGCCGGTCAGAGCGTTGAAGATCGTGGTTTTTCCCGAGCGGGCAAATCCGACTAAACCGACTTTCATGGGCCGGAGTCTAGCAGCTTAGGTGTACATTTGCACCGCTCAAGCGCCGCTCGGGCTCACAGCCCGCGCAACGCGGGCCTGGTGTTTTCACGCATGACGAAACTCTTGAATGGACGTGGCCGGCCGGCCGTCTTTGAGGGCGATCTGGCGGGTCACGGAGCGGGTCATGGCCCCAAATGTGGGCATCCAGCACGAGTGGCGACCCGGACCGCCGACGACAAGAACCATGAGCCGTTCCGGCTTGCGAATCAGCGGGATGGCGTCCGCGTCGGGAAAGGCGTCATCCGGGGTAAAGCCCATACCGATCATACCGCCCGCCTCCCATTGTTCGCGCGGCACCCTGGCGTGCTCAAAAACATAGGCGCGGATGTCGTCTTTTGAGATGCCGTCTCGGGCCAGGATATCGGCGTGCTCGGGTCCAAGCGCGAGAATCGGTTCACCAAAGGCGTAGGCATTATTCGAGCCCATACCGGCCATGGTGCTGGCAATGGTCGTCAGAATCCCGGGCGCGGCACTGCTGATATGGTCGTTGATGTTATGCGGCCCTTCCGCTCCGCAGACCGTGACCGTGCTGGTCTCAGCCGCAAATCCGCGTTCGACGTGTAGCGGTCCCCAGGGGTTTTCCTCTTCGTTCTCGGCAATGCAATAGCTGTACTTGGAGGGCTGGCCCTGGGTTGAGCGGTCCAGCATGCCCGGCGTTCCCCCGCCGATATTCAGCAATACCAGGCGAATCGCTCGCCCGATCGTGGCGTTTGGTCGCCAGCCCTGGCCAAAGGCGTTATAGCGCGAGTTGACACCGATTTCCGCCGCAATCGGGCCGTTGAGAATCAGCAGCGGCGCGCAGGGGTGGGTCGTGCTCTGCACTCCATACAGATTGAACGGGCCTTCGAGCAGCGCCTCGACCGCGGCAATAATGACCGGGAAGTATTCGGGCACACAGCCGGCCATGACCGCGTTCACGGCGAGTTTTTCCAGGGTGGCCATGCCGTATTTTGGCGGGATCGGCCCCAGTACGTCTTGGGGGCTGCGATCCGTCCAGGCCAGCATCTTTTCCACCCGCTCGGGCGTGGGTGGAATAATTGGCAACCCATCCGTCCAGCCCTGGTCGTAAAACCAGTCGTTGACGGATTCGAGAGAATCGTCCAGGGAGATTTTGTCTGATTGGAAATCCATGATGCCATTGCTCCCTCTTGCTCCCTCTCCCCTGGAGGGAGAGGGCTGGGGTGAGGGGGCCGATAAGGGGCTGATTACGCCGACACCCGCTCGATCTTTTTCTCCATCGGCCTGAGAAACCGCCCGCGATACGCGTCGGCCAACTGCTCGGCCGGCTGGGTCAGAATGGCCAGGATTTCATCCACCACGGCCGCGGCTTTGGCCTGTACCACCTGCGGCGTATTGCCGGCCAGGGGATGGGGGACTACCGCAATGGGCACACCGCTCATGCCCAGGGTGCGGGACTCGGCCCGGCCGAGCGGTGCAAACTCGTCGCTGCAAATGATAGCGGTCGGAACGCCCTGCTTTTCCAGTTCAATGGTGTCGTGGAGACCCCACGACGTGCACGAGCCTCAATCGCCTATGGCCGCGACAACCACATCGCAGGTTGACAGGCGGGCCATGACCTCTTTGGGTGCGCCGAGTGAGGCATTCTTTTCACCCTTGATAACGGCGAAATCTCCGCAGCGTTCGTGCAGCAGCGCTTCAACCTGTTCGAGCAGCAGGCCGGCATTAGCCTTGCGGTTATTCAGAAAGCCGATTGTTTTTCCACGTAGACTGCCACCTCGTCGGGCAAGCGGCAGGTCCCCGACTTGCGCTTCTCCGATTGGACTGAGGACTTCAATCTGTCCCATACGCACCTCCTGCAATGATTTCACGGTCTTGTCAGTCTCCAGACAAACACCCCAATGGTCGCCAAGATCGCCAGCCCGACACCTGCGGCAAAAATCTCTATCCCAGTCATGCTGTCTCCTTAATCTCCTCGACGAGTTGCTGCGTCCGAACGCGTTGTCTCCAGCCCGCAACCGCCAGACCAAGGGTGACGAGTAGACCGCCTACGGCCGATATCAATCGTAAAGCGGCTATTCCTTTCTCTTGAGGTGAACAGAGTCGAGCGTTGATAGCCACTCTAGTCCAACCCTCTTGCCCGTGCAATGGAACGCCGGGTACAGTTTTGGCCACCAGGAATGAAGAGAGTGCATCCTCATGGCGAATGTCAAAATCCCGGTCTACTACGATTATGCCTCTTCCCTCAGCTATATCGCCAAGCGCGTGATGGAACAGCTCAGCGGTCAACTCGCAATCGAGCTGTTGTGGAAAGGCGTAAATATCGCCCGCCGGCACAAGGGCTGGAAAAATGGAGAAGTGGTCGGAGATGACGCCAAAGGGAAAATTGTCCGCATCTCGCGCGAAACCGGCGTCCCGCTACGCATTCCGGTAAAATGGCTGGACTCGGCCCACGCCTTGGAAGCGGCCGAATTCGCCAAAGACCACGACCTGTTTGCCGCCTATCACGAAGCGGTTTTTGTGGCCGCGTTTGAGGAAGAGCAGGATATTGGCGACCTGTCTGTTTTGCTTGGCGTAGCAGAACAGGTGGGCTTACCCGTGGCTGAATTGGAGCAGTCGCTACAGTCCGGTGAGCTGACCCGGCGAGTCCGGGCAACCGAACAGGAAGCCGCCAGGTTTGGAGTGGTCGGGTATCCCACTTTCCTGCTCGGCGAGTTCCCGCTCATCGGTATTCAACCCGCGGAAACCATGCGCCTGCTGATTCAGCGCTATGTTGACAAAGCGCGCGAGCAGGTGGGACATTAGGGTAAATTATGATGCTGTGTAGCCGCCCGTCATTCCTGCGAAAGCAGGAATCCAGGCCCTCAGCCCCTCGGCTCCTAGATGCCGGATCAAGTCCGGCATGACGAGAGCGCAATGGCATAGCTATAACTTATCGTAAAACGCTCTAGGATAGGCATTCCGTCACGTCTTCATAAAGCGGACACTCTGACTATCGAGATAAACGCCACATGACCAGGATTCAGAGAATCCGACAAAAAATTCTCGATCGCGCCTACTATTTGTCTTCTCATGCAGAAGTCGAAATGTTGTATGATAGATTAGACCGAAGAGACATTGAGAACGCGATACTCAAGGGACGGATTCAAAGAAAACTATCGGAGGATATCCGGGGCGTCCGATATCGGATAGAAGGACCGGCGGAAGATGGGCGGTTAATTCATGTCATGTGTCGCTTTAAGGAGACCGCGATCCTCATCATCATCACTGCCTATGCCCTGACGGAGGAGTTATGATCTGCGAGTTCTGTAGTGGAAAGACAAGAAAGAAGAAAGTCAGGCGTCAACATTGGCTCCGCGGCAAACTCTATATTGTTGAGAATGTTCCTGCGGAGGTTTGTCTGGAGTGCAGGGAGCATTATTTTCAGGCTGCGACCCTTGATGAGATTGACCAGCATCTTTCGGCCGATCACGAGGTCAAAGAACATCTTGATGTTGAGGTAGTCAGTTTGTAGGTATCACCCCTGTCAGAACTGAACCGAAAATCCTTCGCGTTCGTCATTCTCTTTGTCAATCACGGAAGTGCGGGCGGAAGAGTAGTTGCCGGCGGGGTAGTAGAGAAAGCCGGACGCACTTTGGCCGGGCTCGACCGTCATATCCTGGAGCGCGCTGCCCCCGCCCGGTGAGGAGACCGGAGCAACCCGACCCCCACTTTCGGGCACCAGAAAAATCTTGCTGGCCTCTATTGCATACGGACGGGGCGTGTTGTTCTGGACCGTCACCCGCACGGGCAGAACCCCACTCGCCTGCATATCAGAGCCCAGGATATTCTGCGATTCAAAATTGTTGAGCGGCACAATGGTCAGTTGAAGAGTACCGGTTTCAGGGTTCGCGGTTTCATACGCCTCGCGCCGCTGGACCATCTGATACGTCATGGGAAAGCTGTTCACAAAATGGTGCGGGCGCTCAGCCGCGCCAATCAGCGACGGCATATTGACTGCATTCCGGGCGTCGATGGTGGCACTGCTCTCGGTACACGTAATGGTGACCACGCCATCAGTCGCGTTTTCCTTGGTTGCCGAGATGCGCCCTACCTGACCCGGTCGTGCCAGGTTGTATTCGGCGATGGTGTAGCCCATGGTCTGGACGGCTTTGTAGACCAGCCGGTTCGCCTCTTCACAGGACGTTGCCGTCAGCTTGGGCTTTTCCATCACCACCCGAGGCGGCGTCTTTTGGGCGGCACAACTGACGAGAAAAACCGAGACGGCACATATAGTCAGGTAAGTGGGACGGACGGTCATCTTCATGGAACTTGCTCCTTGCAGGCGTGTCTGGATGGCAGGCATCCTACCATAGCGTCGGGGGGAGATCGACTGGAGGAGTCCCTCCGCCTACCCTTCCGGCAGGTCAGAAAAATCGATACACTCCTGCCGGTTACGCGCTGCTCACAGCGCAGCCTATCTTGCGGAGGACAGATCGGTGGAATTCAAAGAGGTTGTTGGTCGCAGACGCTCAATTCGGTATTTCCTGCCGTGGCGGCCGGTGGAACGGGACAAAGTGCAGACGATTCTTGAGGCGGCGCGCTTGGCGAGCCGAGCCGGGAACGCCGACTTTGCGCGGGCCATCGTTGTCGAGCGGGATGCTCTCTCGCAGGCGGACCTTGCGTCGCTGACGCTACCGGTGAATGCCGGCATGATCGAAATGGCCCCCATCCATATCTACTGGTGGGGCGACCTCAAAGCCTTTGCCCGCGACATGCCCTCCCGAGCGGCGGAGCAGGTCGATATGGGCATTCTCAATATCAGTCATGGCTGGACGCATACCTTTATCAACGAAGTCGCCTACCCACAGGTCGTCCAGGCCTTCAGTTCTGACGAGGTGTTATGCGCCAAGGTGACGGGCTGTGAAGCAGGTCTGGCCATATCGCAGGCCCTCCTTGCCGCGGTCGATGAAGGACTGGGGACCATGCTGTGTACCTATCCTGAAGAACCCGCCCGCCAGGTGCTCGGGGTGCCGGACTCCTGGACCTCGTTGTGGGTCCAGTTTGTCGGCTACCCGGCAGAGAGCTGGGAAGCCGGCGGCCAACGCCCCCGTCCTCCGCTGGGCGAACTGTTCCATGAGGGGAAGTATGGCCAGCCGTTTCGGGGCACAGAGGAAGGCGCGGCCCGGCTGCGGGCCGAGAAAATGATTCAGGACCCGGCGCCCTTCTCGTGGCGGAAAGAGGAAGTCCGGGCGGTGAGCCGGATGCTGGGCCTGCCGGAAGAATAGCCGGAAGATAGAGAAGGATACGCACACGATGACGACGGATATAGAGAACACCAAAACGGTTCAGGTCTGGCTGAAGGGCCTGGAAGACCAGTCCGGCGTGTCCCGCGACGAGGGATTGCAGCGCGTGGCGGTCTTACAGGATTTCTGCGCCATGGTAGACAAAGAGCCGGATCAGATCATTGCGGAGTGCTTGCGCGAGGTTGAGAGCGGGAAAAAAATTCGGGCCAAGGGGCGGCGTTTTTACGCGGACCGGATCACCGAGTTTGAATCCAGCATCGGAGGAGGCGCGGGCGAAAAGCGACAAATGGGGAATTATATCCGCAGCTTTTTGATCCATAACGGCGTCCTGTTACAAACGAGTCCACTGTCATAAGCTGGCCCACGGAATAAGGAGGCGACCATGGATTTTCTCGAAGTGGTTGGTTCACGACGCAGCATTCGGATTTTCAAGCCCTGGGAGCAGGTCGAAAAGGAGAAGATACAGCGGATTCTCGAAGTGGTCCGTTTGACCACCTGTCCGGGCAACCTCCAGCCCTGGCGCGCTATTGTTGTTGAACGAGACAAGCTGTCAAAAGAAGACCGGGAAACCCTGCTGGCGTGTGACAACTATCAGGGGGCACACGTCAACGCACCGGTCTGGATCTACTGGTTTGCCGATGTGGAGGGTTCTACCGCCGACACCTTTCGGACCCGGGTTCATGACCTGGTAGACCTCGGTGCGCTGCCGACCTTCTACGGCTGGACGCATGAGACGATTGATTCGGCCATTGTCAAAGGCGAGACCGCACCCGAGGGCATGCCGGCCATCCACTCGCTGATTCACGGCCTCCCGCGTGAGGCAGCAGAAGCGGTTGCCCGGCAGGAGACGGTCGGAGCGTGCGCGGTCGCCGTTCTGGCCGCCGTCAACGAGGGACTCGGCACCTGCCTGCATATGGCTGCTTCGGCCGAGAAAACTCCAGACCTCCACACTGTCCTGAAGGCTCCTGAGGGCTGGGTCCCGGTCTGGTGCCAGTTAGTTGGCTATCCCGCGGAATCCCCGGATGGGGGCGGCCAACGACCCCGCCTGCCCTTTGAAACGCTCTATTATGACGGCGCCTATGGCGAGCCGTTTGCGCGTGATGCCGGGGTTGTCGAAAAATTGGAAGAAGAAAAACTACTCCAAGAAGAAATGCCCAAGCCCGGACGTTTTGAAGAACTCAAGCATCTGGCCCGCATGTTGGGTTTTCCGCTGTAGGGGCCGGCCGACAGAGAAAAATCCAGCAGCCATGAACGACTTGAAAGCTTGTCCCAGCGTCCAAAAGTGGATCGAGAACGTCAATCGCTATTACAATCTCAGCGATGAGGAGTGGGAGAGTCGCCTTCAGACCCTGGCCGATTTCTGCCGGTCTGAGGAAAAGGACCCGGATACGGTTATTGCCGAGGCCCTCGCGGACAGAGGAGAGAAGGTCGATTTTATTCGCCGTCTCAAGAAATTCGTCAAAACCCAGACCTCGAATCCCCGCGTCGGACACGATTTGGAGAATATCGTCCGTTCCTTCTTTATTCATAACGGCGCTCGGGTGGTGACCCGTCCGTATCGGGGTGATGCCTAAACTTGGTGTGAGACTCCGGTCTAGCGCCCCCTGGCCTGGAGCGACTCTTTGAACTCCTTGAGATCGCGTAGCGCCGCAACAATATCACTCAGCGAGTAGTGCGCATTCCGCGGGCTGGTCGACGGCACCGCGAACACGTGGGCACCGCCAAAACGATGGTCCCGGTCGCCCAGCCCGGCATCTTTGCCACAACAGATGCGGTAGCCGGTCAGGCCGTTAAAGCATACGATACGCGGCGCATAGTGCACAATCTTCTCGCGCAGCGCTTTTGCGCCGCGACGAAACTCAGCCCGCGAAACCTCATGAATGCCCCCGGTCGGACGCTTGACGATATCGGTCAGCCCAATGCCCCAGCCCATGAGTCGAGCGTCGTCTTCCGGCCCGACCGGGTCGGGAACCAGACCTGAAGCGGACAGCGCCTCCCAGAAACGATTGACCTTGTTGGCAAAATAATGGCCGACTTCGGCCGAATAGAGGCCGGGATTCAGGCCCACAAACACGATATCCAGGTTTTTTCGTAAATAGTCGGGCAAGGTCCGCCCCTGCCAGGCGTCTCCGCGCCGACCCCGTCCGGAGATTTTCTGTGTTCCTTTTTTCATCGGGTTCTTTTTTTCATAGGAAGTGGGCAATCCGGCCCCTGGTTTGAAAAGCGGACCGCATGGTACTGGCGTGTCAACGCCCGATTTGACCAGACCGTCACCACAGAGCCGAGGAGGAGTCGATACAGGTGGGCACGGGGAATCTTCACCCGGATGGCCGGGTCAAGCAGGTCGGGCGCATCACGCAGGAGGCGGACGGTGGCGGCCCCGATGAGGAGAGGCCAGACACAGGCCAGACGCAGTTGCCACTCGCGTCTGGGGATGGCCTGGGTATAGACCCAGCCCTCTTGATAATGCCTCAGGGTGACTTCCAGCAACTCGTTCAGCAGCGGCCGGACCTTCTGCATGGCTTCCAGCCGGTCTGCGCCGCATAATTGTTCCGGTTCCACCCCTAGGGCAATGAGATCGGTCCGGGGGAGATAGCAGCGTCCGATCCGCAGGTCTTGCGCCAAGTCGCGCAGGATATTGGTGAGTTGCAAGCCTTTGCCAAATCGTACCGCCCGCGCAAGCATGTCCTCGGCATGCCAGTATTGCAGCGAGGCGACATGATCCAGCGATATTTTCGTCCAGAATTCGCCGACACAGCCGGCGACAAAGTAGGTGTACCGGTCCAGGTCGGCCCGCGTCTCAAGCACGCCGACCCGCCCCGCCTCTTCGGCCGGGAAAAGCGTCAAATCCATTTGCATCCCCTGCGTCAGGGTTAAGACCAGCGTCCGGATATGAGCCTGGTCTTGCGGGTCGAGCGTGTCCAGACACGAGAAACACTGTCCGAGGCTTGAGAGTAAAGTGCGCTCTGCGGGATTGTCCTGGCGCGGGGCAAGCTCGGTCGCCAAAGTCTGGCAGATCGCCAGATTCTGCTCGGCAAATGCTGCGCGGTACTCCAGCAGACGCTCCAGGCGCCCCGCGCGCGGAACGAGACGCGTATCCGCGATGGTGTCCGCCGCCCGGCAGAACAAATAGGCCAGCCCGATCGGCCGGCGGAGCGCTGCGGGGAGAATGCGGACACTCAAATAGAATGATCGACTCACCCGCGGCAGGATGTCGAACAGGAGCCTGTTTTCAGCGGAGCGCGTGCCTACCATGCGCGTCAGACTCATGCAGGTCAACGGCTCAGCCGTCCAGCAAACCTGACACTCGGAATGCCTCAAGCGCCTTGCGCCGCATAGAGAAACGATCTTTTTCCACAGCGCTCATTTCGGCAAAGGTGAGGACGCTCGCCTCTGGCTGAAAAATGGCATCCCAGCCAAAACCATCCGTGCCTCGTGGGTAATCGGGGATGGAGCCCTGGACCGTTCCGGCAAAGGTACGCACGCTTTCACCGTCGCAATAGCCCAGCAGCGTTGTGGCTGTTGCCGCCCGATTCGTCTCCGCCCGCATCAGCCGACACAGGCCCTCGGTCCCCAGACTGCTGAGGAACCATTTGATTAACGCACCGGGCAATCCGGTCCAGGCGGCAAAGGCCAGGCTCGTGTCTTCAACCAGGACGGGACGCTTGAGGGCAGCGTAGGCCAGCCGGGCCTTGTGTTCGACGACCGGGAGTGAGTCGATCGACTGAATTTCGTCAAGCGGCAGCGACTCATACGCCAGCGGAGCGCCAAGCAGACGTTCGCATTCCCGGACCTTGTTGGTGTTCCCGGAGATAAAAGTCAGCATGACAACACACGACAGCCGATGTTATCGTCTACGGCGGGGTATCCGGGTGGGGGTTTCGTGCGCCGCCCCGGAGCGAAATGCATGCACGCGGTGCCCCTTTACCTGCAAGGATCGTAATCTCAGAAACTCGGCCTGGTCGATCAGCACCACCCCCTGCTGTAACGCGGCCACCTGTACTTGCGCTGACGATTTGTGCGGGCTCAGGACCATGACTTGGTTGCAGTCGGTCTTTTTCAACGCCTCACGGGCTGCGTCAATCACCGCCTCATCCACTGGTGTATATTCGACCAGACACCAGACCCGCTCGCCGCCTCTCACAAGCTGTAGATAGGTTGCCGCGGTATCGGACACGTTCTGTATCTGGGTTTCATACCCTTGCGCCTGAAGGACGCCAACGGCCTGTTCCAGGAATTCTGAGTCCTCCATCTTGTCGATCTCAATCAGCTGGGACGCTTCAGCTTGCTGAGAGCTTCCCACGCCATTGGGGCGCCGACGCGTAAAAGTACTGATAAGCAACCAGACCCCAACACCACCCGCCAGCCACAAAATGGAACTCGGACCAAAGGATCGCAGCAGGGTTGTCGTGCCGAAGATAACCAGAAGGAGAAGCGCCGTCCCCTTCATCAGACTTTCTCGTGAGCGTTTCGCTCGACGGAGCTTTTGCACTTCAACTGGACGAGAAGGCTCCTGCATATTTTACTCCTACGTGGAGAGAGTACTCTTTTGGCCCTATCGATTTAGCTGATAGGCCCCTCCTCTCGCAAGCGCATCTACATATTACGCAGTGAGAACCGGAACGGGCCATCACCGCTTTGTCGTCAGCACGACGCCACCGATCACGCAGGCGGTCCCCAGGATCTGTACCCGCGTGATCTGTTCGCCGAGAAAAATGGCTGACGAGATCATCACGATGATCGGAATGAGGTTCATGAACACCGCCGCCCGATGGGGACTCACTCTGGTCAGGGCCTGGTAGTACAGGAGATTCGTCAGCGGCGACAGCACCGAGAGAAAGCCCAAGGCGATCAGGACGAGGGGTGAAAAATCAAAGCCCGCGCTGAACGGTGCTTCAATTAAACACAGCGGGACCAGGATAAAGGTCCCGGCGATATACGAACTCGCTGTTGCCGCAGCCGCCGAACGCTGTGCCAGGGCCACCCGACTATAGACGGTATACGACGACCAGCTGAGTTGGCCGAGCAGGATATATAAATCTCCCCAATTCAAAGACAGATCAAAGAGGATATCCAGCGAGCCCTGACAAATAATGGCAACGAGGCCCACAAAGGACAGCAGAATGCCCGAGACATTGATGAGGGAAAGCCGGTCTTTCAAGAAGGCCCAGGAACAGAGGGCGACCCACATCGGAGTGGAGGCGGCGATAATCCCCGCATTCGAGGCGGATGTCGTCTTGAGACCAATATAAAAAAGCGTTCCGGCTCCAATCACGCCGGTGAGGGTCATCACAGCCGTACTCTTCAGGTCTTTTCGGAGCTCCGCCCACCAATCAGGCTGCGACTTCCAGCCCATGAGCGTCAGGAGCACCGCGCCGACGACCGTGCGGAGAGCGATCAAGGTCAGCGGGCCGACCGCATCAAGCATGAATTTCCCGGCCGGGAAATTCATTGCCCATAAACACACCACGCCAAAAAGGAGAAAATAGGCCGCCACGTACGCCTTATCCTTTAATCACAGTCAGGGGTGCGGCAACTTTTTTACCGCTACCGACCGGCGCCCTCACTCCCCGTCATACTGGATAAAGGAAAAAACGGCATGCGGGGCAAGACGCTCTCGACCGCCCAAAAAGGACAGCTCTATCAGAAAGGCGGCTTCGACGATGTGGGCGTCGAATCTTTCCGCCAGGGAAAGAGCAGCTTGTGCCGTGCCGCCGGTTGCGAGGAGGTCATCAATCAGCAAGACGCGGCTATTCGGCGGAAATGCATCCTGATGAATCTCTACCGTGTCTATTCCATACTCGAGTTCGTAGCTTGCCGCAAAAGTTGCCGCCGGCAGCTTGCCGGGTTTTCGAATCAGGACATGGCCACAGCCTAAGGCATAGGCCAGTGCCGAACCAAAAATGAATCCGCGCGACTCAATCCCCAGGATGGTGTCGATTTTGTTTCGATACCGCTCGACGAGTTGATCGATCACCTGCCTCCAGGCCGGCCCATTGGCGAGTAAGGGCGTAATATCCTTAAAGAAGATACCTGGTTTGGGAAAATCCGGGACCTCACGAATAAACGTTTTCAGATCCAACATGCACTCCTCCTCAGTCTCTGACCTGCTGCCGTTTGTCTTTGTCCGGTTTTATTTCCGCTGCGTCGCGTGGTGGACAGGGCGCAAATAATGGAGCGGGTTGCGGGCGTTTTTACCACTGCGGACCTCAAAGTGTAAGCTTGGGCCTGTAACCCGGCCGGTTTCTCCAACCTCGCCGACAACATCGCCCCGCTGGACCGCTTGACCGTCTTTCACCAGATTGCGGTGATGGTGGGCGTACACGGTGGTAAAGCCGTTCGCATGCTTGATAATAACAACATTGCCATAGCCGCGTAAGGCATCGCTAAAGATGACCCGCCCCGCGGCGGCCGCACGGACCGGGGTGCCGGCTGGAGCGGCAATGTCGATGCCATCGTGGAAGCTCCCATTGCGCGGACCGAAACGGGAGGTCACCCTGCCGTTGAGCGGCCAACTGAAGAGCTTTTCCGTATCCTTGGGAATAGGCTGGTGGGCGGCGGGCGCTTTCGGTCTCCAGCGTGACCGGGCATGCCTCTTCTCGGACCTGGAGCGGGAAGACCGGGCTGTTGCTGCTCTGGACCTGTTGTATCTGGCTCCGTGCGGCATACGGAGGCGCTGCCCAGCCTCTATACGGTCAGGATTGCGAATCCCATTCAGCGCTGCCAATTTCCGATACGGAATGCGGTACGCATACCCGATCTCGGACAGCGTCTCTCCGGGCCGAACGACGTGATATCTGTACTGGGTGCGGGAACAGGCTGAAAGGCCGACCAGCACACATAGGAAGACGCCGAGGACCACTCCACCCCACCGCCACACTGCTTCTTCCTCTCCTAGAGCAAACTATTCGCCCGCAATCATGCGCGCTATGGACTATTGTCAGACGCCCGCGCCGCTTTGTCAAGAAAGAAGACAGGTGAAAGACAACTCAACGCACTGGAGCGACGTGGTTCTTGAGCCGGTCCAGGCCGAGGGTTATTCCCGCGCCAAGCGCGATCAACCCCAGCGCAGCGCCCAGCTGCCCAACGCTGGGCGGGAACCGCCGGACGGGCCAGTCTTCGGCCTCGATCCGGGACAGGGTTTCTGGGGTGACCACTTGACCGTGTAGCCGATCACCGACCTGAGGCGGGACCCCAGCCTGAAATGGCCACAGGCCAATAATCGCGCCGAGCACCAGGCCCATGAGGGCGCCCAGGGTGGCTGTCCGATGGTGTTCCAACAACCAGCGGATGAGATTGCTGACCCCAATAATACCCGCCGCCACGCCCAGGCCGACCGGGATGACGACCCATAACGCCTCGTGAACGAGGGGCCAATCCAGCCCGGCCTGTTCGTCTGCGCCAAACAGGCCCAGGCGCAGCTTTTCTATGCTCCTGAGGATGGGCACATATTGGCCGAGCAAGAGGAGCAGATATCCCCCGGATACGCCGGGCAGCACCATCGCACTGGCCCCGGCCAGACCGGCAACAAAGAGCAACCCGAAAGACTCGTCCCCCGGTCCCGTTTGCAGCGGAGTCCCGAAGGCAAGCAGGACCATCAGCAGAAAAGTGACCCCGGCACTGATGAAGAAACGCCGCGACGCCGGCTGAGCAAGACGCCAGAGGAGCGGCACACTCCCCAGCGTGAGACCAATGAATAGGCTGTACATGACCCAGCGGTACTCAATAACGAGTGTTTTGGTGGGTCCGGCAAGGAGAAGGATGGCCAGGACTGCGACGCCTCCTATCGTCCCCAGCAATACCACGGACGACCACCGCCAGCGCAGGGTCGTGACTTCGGCTATGGCCCCAATAAAACCTGGATAGACACCGGCGATCAGCAGCATGGTGCCGCCACTGATACCAGGGACGAGATTGGCCAGTCCCATCAGCGCTCCGCCAATGACGGCGTGGACGAGCGTACTGGATTGTTCGGCCATATTAGTTGGTATCTTTTTGCAGCTTGAACTCCATACTGTCCACTAGTGCCTGCCAGCTCGCCTCTATGACGTTATGCGACACGCCCACAGTGCCCCACCGGTCGGTTTCATCACCGGATTCAATCAGGACCCGCACCGTGGCACTGGTCCCCTCGCCCGCGCCCAGGACCCGGACTTTATAGTCGTGCAGTTCGACCGATTCGAGCTGGGGGTAAAATTTGGTCAGGGCTTTACGCAAAGCCTGGTCCAGAGCATTGACCGGCCCGTTGCCCTGCGCCGCAGTGTGCTCTATCTGGCCGTCCGGTCCTTCCAGCATAATGGTGGCTTCGGACAGCGGCGGCTCATCCTCTTTCCGTTTTTCGTCTATCACCCGAAACCCGATGAGACGAAAATGACGGACCGTGCCATTCAGGGCTTTGCGCATTAAGAGCTCAAATGAGGCCTCGGCCCCTTCGTACTGAAAGCCTGAGTGCTCAAGCTGCTTGACCTCGTTCAGGATGTTCTTGACCGCTGGATCGGCGCTCTCGACATCCAGGCCGAACTCTTTGGCTTTGTAGATGACATTACTCCGTCCGGACAGGTCGGAGACCAGCACGCGCTGGGTGTTGCCAATCAGTTCCGGGTCGATGTGTTCATAGGTCTCACTGTTTTTCTGGACTGCGGCGACATGCAGGCCGCCCTTATGCGCAAAGGCGCTCGCTCCGACATAGGCCTGGCGTTTATTCGGCTCGATATTGGCCAACTCGTACACCAGGCGGGATAACTGAGGGAGATGCTTAAGCTGCTGAGGACCAACACAACGGTAGCCCATCTTGAGCTGCAAATTAGGAATGACGGAGCACAGGTTGGCATTGCCACAGCGCTCGCCAAAGCCGTTAATCGTTCCCTGGACCTGAACGGCCCCACTTTCCACCCCGGCGAGCGAGTTTGCTACGGCCAATTCACAGTCGTTGTGACAGTGAATGCCGAGGTTTGCCTCGACTACCTGGGAGGCGGCCTGCATACCAGCACGAATGTCGAGCGGCATACTCCCCCCGCGCGTGTCGCATAACACCAGGACGTCCGCGCCGGCCTGAGCTGCGGCGGTGAGGCATTCCAGCGCGTAGCTCGGGTTGGCCTTGAAACCGTCAAAGAAATGTTCCGCATCGAAAATGACTTCATCGACGTGCTGTTTCAGATAGGCAATCGAATCGCCAATGACTTCGATGTTGGCCTCTTTTGAGATGCGCAGATCGTCCCGCACGTGGAGGTCCCAGGTCTTGCCCACAACAGTTGCCACCGGGGTGGCGGCCTGTATGAGCAAGCGGATATTCAGGTCGTCCGCGGCGGTACTATTCACCCGCCGGGTGGACCCAAAGGCGGCAATCCGGGCCTGCTTCAGGCTAAGCTTTTTGACTGCCGCAAAGAATTCTTCGTCGCGGGGATTCGAGCCCGGCCAGCCGCCTTCGATGTAGTGCACACCAAAAGTGTCCAGTTCCTGGGCAATGCGTAATTTATCATCCAGGGTGAGTGAAACATCCTCGGACTGACACCCGTCCCGTAGGGTTGTATCGTATAGAGTGATTGTGGGCGTCTTGTTCATAACTCTCTCACATATTTCCCGACCGTCTTGGATACCCGCCGCGTTGGCTAGGCCGAGGAGATAAAGGCATCGTGCAGCACCCGCACGGCTAGCTCGGCGTATTTGGCGGCAATCACGATAGAGATTTTAATCTCCGAGGTTGAAATCATCTGGATGTTGATTCCTTCTGCGGCCAACACCTCAAACATGCGGGAAGCCACCCCCGCGTGGCTGCGCATGCCCAGCCCGACAATCGAGACCTTGACGACTTCGGTGTCGTAGACAATATCCTCTGCCCCGATCTCCGGTGCCACATTTTTGACCTGCTCAAGAGCCTTGTGCACATCTCCGCGCGGGACCGTAAACGTGACATCGGTCTTTTCGTCCACGCTGGCGTTCTGGAGAATCATGTCCACGACGATATTGTCCTGCGCAATGGGCGCGAACAGCTTGGCAGCCAAGCCTGGCCGGTCAGGCACCCGCATCAGCGTAATTTTCGCCTGATCCAGATCGGACGTAACACCCGAGACCGTCACCTCTTCCATGCTTTGATCCTCCGGCACTAACCACGTCCCTTCGTCCGGCGAAAAGCTTGAGCGGACATGCACCGGGACCTGATAGCGCTTGGCAAATTCTACTGAGCGGATTTGGAGTACTTTTGCGCCCAAACTGGCGAGTTCGAGCATCTCGTCATAGGAGATACGCTCCAGCTTATGAGCTTGGGGACAGATGCGCGGGTCGGCGCTATACACACCGTCAACATCCGTGTAGATCTCGCACACATCCGCCTGGAGTGCCGCGGCAATGGCCACCGCGGTCGTGTCCGAGCCACCCCGTCCCAGGGTGGTAATATCCTGCTGCGCATTCACACCCTGGAAGCCAGCAATCACGACAATATTGCCGTCCTTCAGCGCGTTCGACAGACGTGTCGTCTGGACCTGCCTGATCCGCGCCCGACCATAGGCAGTATCGGTCTCGATCCGGACCTGATGGCCAAGCAGAGACACCGCCGGCGAACCGCGCTCTTTGAGGACCATGGCCAGCAGGGCAATCGAGACCTGTTCACCAGTAGAAACAAGCACGTCGCTCTCACGCGCATCGGGCTGCTCGACAATCTGCCGCGCCAGGGCGAGCAGGCGATTTGTTTCGCCACTCATCGCGGACAGCACGACGGCGACCTGATGGCCCGTGTCGTGCGTCGCGGCCACACGTGCGGCCACTTCCTGGATACGCTCAATAGAGCCGACCGAAGTGCCACCATATTTCTGAACAATCAACATCAGCGCTTATGACTCTCCGTGCGTATGGTGCCCACCTGGGCAAGCAGCCGGTCGTACCGTTTCCCGTAGGGAGTCAGTGCTAGCGTGCGCGTGTCTCCCGCCCCACACTCAATCGCAATCAGCAGGTATTCTTCTACCACCTCGCGCATATCGTTCGGCAGAAACGGAAACCACTCAACGACGGCTACACCCTGCCCAAAGAGATATTCCTCATAGCCCAATTCTTCGCCTTCTACCCCTTCAAGCCGGTAGAGATCGATATGATAGAGTGGCACCCTTCCCCTATAATGCTCGGCCACAAGAGTAAAGGTGGGGCTGGTAACGGTTTCAGGGGCAATCCCAAGTCCCTCCGCTATACCTTTCACCAGGCAGGTCTTGCCCGCGCCCAAGTCACCACACAGCCCGAGGATCATGCCGGGGGCCAGGAGTCGCCCAATCTGGCGTCCAAGGGATAACGTCTCTTCAGCCGAGAATGTTTGAATAATATGCGGCATGCGCATCGACCTGGCCGGCCCGAGAGAGATCGCCCAGCGTGTCGGGAAGATTATCAATCACGTCACGCGCCAGCATCCCGGCCTGGCCATGCTGTTGGGCAAAGATATCGGCGGCAGCACCGTGCAGAAACACGCCGAGGCAACACGCCACATCAGGCACATAGCCCTGGGCGAGCAGGCCGCCGATAATGCCGGACAGAACATCGCCCATGCCACCGCTGGCCATACCCGGATTCCCGGTCGGGTTGATCCAGGCCCGACCGTCAGGAGCAGCGATAATGCTCCGGGCTCCCTTGAGGACGAGATAGCAGCCGTATCGAGTGGCAAACTGACGGGCGACCTCCAGCCGCTGGGCTTGAATGTCTGCGGTTGACAGTGCGGCCAGCCGAGACATTTCTCCAGGGTGGGGGGTGAGTATGACCGGCACCTGGGCCGTTTTCAGCAGGGCTACCTGAGACGCCACACAGTTCAGCCCGTCGGCGTCGATGAGAAGGGGGACTTGGCTGTTTTTGAGAAGCCAGCGTGCCATCCGCTTCGTTTCGGCAGACACGCCGATACCGGGCCCAAAAACGAGGGCGCTTTTCCCATGCAGGGATTGGCTTAATATGCGTACGTTCAGTTTCAGACTCCCATCCGCGCGCTCGGGCTGAGGTGCGGTCATGGCTTCGAGCAAAACAGAGGAGAATATGGGGATAAGTCCCTGTGGACCGGCTAGGGTGACCAGGCCGGTTCCGGTCCGTAAGGCGGCAGAGGCGCTTAACACAGCCGCGCCGCTCTTCCCACGCGCGCCGGCAAGGACCAGCACATGGCCAAAATCGCCCTTATGCGATTCGGGCTGACGCCCGCGTATCTGTCCACCCACCTCGCGCCGTGTCAGGACGTGCAGTTGGGGCGCAACCTCGGTCAGCGCTTGCGGGGCAATCCCGATATCGACACAGGCGAGTTGTCCGACATGCGCCGTCCCAGGATAGAGCACCTGGCCGAGCTTGGGATAGCCGAATGTCACCGTCAGCGTCGCCTCGGCGGCGCAGCCGACGGGCTGTCCGGAATCGGCGTGCAAACCGGACGGCATATCAACCGCTACGATGGGCACACCGCGGGCGTTCATGCGGGCGATAAGCGCCGCCTGGATACCTTTGACCGTGGTATTCAGCCCGGTCCCAAGCAGGGCGTCAATAATCACGTCGCACCGTCCGAGTCGTTTCTCGGCAGCGGGTAGTTGATCCGGTGCGCAGACTTCTTCGACTCGGCCCCTGAGGCGCAAGAACGCCTGCAGATTGCGCTTGGCATCGCCCCCTACCTCCCGCTTTTTGGCCGCAAGAATCACCTCACACGCGATGCCCTGCTTTTTCAGCAGGCGCGCCATGACAAAGCCGTCTCCGCCGTTATTACCTCTGCCGGCAACCACGACCACGCGTTTGGGCCGCTTCTCAAAAAAGTCGAGCAGAGCCTGCGTCGCACCACTGCCGGCCCGCTCCATCAGGACATGGCCGGGAGTGCCATATTTCTCGATTGTGAGCCGATCGAGCTCACGCATCTGGGCGGCAGAGACGAGATACATGCGACGCTACGTTTAGGCCGCTTCTCCCGCCCCAAGGTGGGTCCGCACGGCGTCGGCGACTTCCTCACCATAGGCGCGGACCAGGCTTTCGTCTTCGCCCTCGACCATGACCCGGAGCAGCGGCTCAGTCCCGGAATAGCGGACTAAGAGCCGTCCATTCTCGCCTAGTTTATCGGTGACATGCTGGATGACTTGTGACACCGGTGCAATGGTCCGCAAATCCTGTCGTTCTCGGACGCGCACGTTAATCAACGTTTGAGGGTAGCGTCGCACGAGTTGACGAAGCTCGGAGAGTGGCTGCTGTCTCTGGATGAGAATCGCCAGTAGAGAGAGAAAGGTGACAAGGCCATCGCCCGTTGTGTTCACATCTAAGAAGATAATATGTCCGGATTGTTCGCCACCGATACGATACCCCCCGCGGAGCATCTCCTCGACAACATACCGATCACCAACCGGGGTCCGGACCAGTCGGCCATCCATCTGACGCAACGCCATCTCAAGGCCCAGATTACTCATCACAGTCGCCACTATCGTCCTGTGGGGCAGCGTGCCCTTCTGGAGGTGCTCTTGGGCGACAATAGCCAGCATGGCATCGCCATCAACAGTTGCTCCGCTCTCGTCAACCAGAATGACTCGGTCGGCGTCTCCGTCCAGGGTGATACCGACCTGGGCGCCGTGCTCGCGGACAAGCCGTTGCACCCGCTGTGGATATAAGGCCCCGCAGTCAAGGTTGATATTTTTGCCATTTGGCGCCGTCCCTATCGGAATCACCTCAGCGCCAAGCGCGGCTAACACGGCCGGCGCTATGGTATAGGCGGCTCCATTGGCGCAGTCGATCACAACTTTCATTCCGTCCAGCGTGAGCTGGCGTGGAAAGGCGCTTTTGACAAATCCCTGATAGCGGTCCAGGGCATCGTCAATGCGGACGGCTTTTCCGACCGACTCGGCTGTAGGACGCTCGTCATCGAGCGTGTGACTCAACACCAATTCCGCAATCTCATCCTCCACCGCATCGGGCAGTTTGAATCCGTCGCCCGAGAATATTTTGATGCCATTATCCTGAAATGGGTTATGCGAAGCGGAGATGACCACGCCGGCATCCGCGCGCAGGCTACGGGTGAGAAAGGCGATGCCGGGTGTTGGCATGGTGCCCACGAGCAGGGCCTCCCCGCCCGTAGAACACACACCGGACGCGAGGGCAGCCTCCAGCATATAACCCGATACACGGGTATCTGTGCCGATAACGATTCTGTGCTGACCGGGACGGTTCTGGAAAACGGCGGTCAGGGCGCGGCCAACGCGCAGGGCGGTCTCCGGCGTCATCGGCTCATTATTGGCCACACCGCGAATCCCGTCGGTGCCGAATAATCTTGTATTGAGCGCTCCGTCGAGCGACATTCAGAGAGTCCTCTCCTCCAGTACACCGGCAGACAGGTGGTCAACAGGCAAAAAAAGAGGCGGGCGCAAAACAGTGGAAGCCTTTTTACACCCGCCCTTCAGGCTATTATCCATCGACGGCCCTGGGATGCAGAAGGGACCACGACTGCCTATGCCTGGCTACGCGCCTGTCGGCTCCGGGTCAACTTCGACGTTGAACTGTTTCAGGATGCCGTCGATCTCAGGTCCGTCCAAGGCTTCTTTTTCCAGCAGGACTTCAGCCATCTTGTGCAGGATTTCGATATGCGTCTGGAGGAGGTCCTGCGCCCGGTTAAAGGCATCCTTAATGATGTTGCGCACCTCGGTATCGATCTCAATGGCCGTCTTTTCAGAGTAGTCTTTGGTCTGGGTGATATCCCGGCCCAGGAAGATCTGTTCTTCCTTTTTCCCAAAGGTCATGGGGCCAAGGCTCTCGCTCATGCCCCACTCACACACCATGCGGCGAGCCAGGTCGGTCGCTTTTTCGAGATCGTCTCCAGCGCCGGTGGTCGTATGGCCAAGGACCAACTCTTCAGCAACGCGACCGCCAAACATGATGGCCAGACGTTTCAGAATATAATCTTTTGAAAAAGTGTGGCGATCATCGACGGGAAGCTGCTGAGTCACGCCCAAAGCCATACCGCGCGGAATGATGGTAACCTTATGGACCGGGTCCGTCCCCGGAGTGAGTCGGGCAACCAAGGCGTGGCCGGCCTCATGGTAGGCCGTGTTGCGGCGCTCATCAAGGCTGAGAATCATACTGCGACGCTCGGCACCCATGAGGACCTTGTCCTTGGACAACTCGAAATCGTCCATTTCGACTTTGTCTTTGTTTTTGCGCGCCGCCAGGAGCGCAGCCTCGTTCACCAGGTTTTCAAGATCAGCCCCGGAAAACCCCGGGGTGCCCCGAGCCAGTCGGGAGACGTCAACCTTGTCATCCATCGGGACCCGGCGCGTATGGACATTAAGAATTTCCTCGCGACCCCGGACATCCGGTGAGGGAACAACAACCCGCCGGTCAAACCGTCCAGGGCGCAGTAGTGCCGGGTCCAGGACGTCCGGACGGTTGGTCGCCGCAATCAGAATGACACCCTCGTTTGCCTCAAAGCCATCCATCTCCACCAGGAGCTGGTTTAAGGTCTGCTCGCGCTCGTCGTGCCCGCCGCCGAGGCCGGCGCCGCGATGGCGACCGACCGCGTCAATCTCATCGATGAAGATAATGCACGGCGCCTGCTTCTTCCCTTGAATAAAAAGGTCACGGACACGCGAGGCCCCGACCCCAACAAACATCTCAACAAAATCGGAGCCACTGATCGAGAAAAACGGCACTCCGGCTTCCCCGGCAATCGCCCGGGCAAGTAGGGTTTTTCCGGTTCCGGGAGACCCAACCAGCAATACGCCTTTGGGGATGCGACCCCCCAAGCGCGTGAACTTTTTCGGGTCCTTGAGAAAGGCGATAATTTCTTCCAACTCCTGTTTGGGTTCCTCCACGCCGGCAACATCGCTGAACGTGACACGTTGTTGATTTTCCGTCAGCAGTTTGGCCCGGCTCTTGCCAAAAGACATGGCCTTGCCGCCGCCCATTTGCATCTGGCGCATAAAGAAGATCCAGACGCCGATGAGGAGTAGCATCGGAAACCACTGGATCAGGATGGTAATATACCAGGGGTCGCCTTCTTCCGGCCGCGCAGCCACCCGCACCCCCTTGTCGCGCAAGGTCCGCATGAGGTCGGGATCGTCGGTGGGAGCATAGGTCTTAAAGCGGTCGTCATTGCGGAATTTCCCACGAATGATCTGCCCCTGAATGACGACCTCGGAGACTTCACCTTTTTCCACGGCCGTAAAAAAATCGCTGAAGACAACTTCAGGTTCTCTCGGTTGTTGGCGATTGAACAGGTTAAACATGAACAGGAAGATCACCCCGAGAACCAACCACAGTGCGAGATTAGAAGAAACCTTGTTCACTCCGTCACCTTTCCTATATCCTGTCCGATCCTAGCCTACCATAGTTCTTCATCGACCGGCAACGGGTTGACCTGTATGCGGTAAACCTGCCGGGTCGCCGCCGTCACCAGCGCCCTCTGGCCTCTGACACAGCCGGGGACCCAGGCGATCTCACCGTTCATTTCAACCACGGGAAATCCGGAACGGAGCACTTGCGGGACTTTTGCATCCACAAAGGCATCCTGAACTTTCCTATGGCCTCGCATGCCGAAAGGACGAATACGATCCCCGACACGAGCATTGCGGACAATACACGTCTCCTCAGTGCCGGACAGGTCACAATCGAACAGGGCCGACCAGCGGTCCGTACACCGCGCCGCATTCAAATCGCCGTGCCATTCGATAGCGGAAGAAACGCTCAGGTCCCAGCGTGAGGCTAATCGCCGACTCTGCCCGGCCTGTAAGACATAGGAATAGTCCCGCTCCATGATAGGTGGTCGCCGGGTTTGGAGAATCAGCCGTGTTCCCCGGCGAACGACTACCTGCCGCCCCGGCAACTCCACACGGCCCCGGATCTTTCCTTCACTGAGATCTCTCAAGCGGAACAGATGGACGGTTTTTACATCGTGTACATGCTCTTCAACCCACTGGCGGAGAATGCGCAGCCGTAGGGCAACAGGCTCTTTATCCAAGGCGGGAAGAGACACGCTATTGTCACGCCCTCTGGTGCGCGTGCGGGCATTCGTAGCCAGCCCTTCGAGCCAGTCCTCCTCTTCTCGGGTCGTTTCCGCCAGGGCAGCCAGATGACGACGGATTTGCGGAGAAAACTCCTGTTCCAAAAAGGGCAAGAGAACGTGTCTGATCTTATTCCGGGTAAAACGCAGGTCGGCGTTACTCGGGTCTGTGACATAGGGCAACTTTTTTTCCTGGGTGTAGGCGTCGATTTCACGCCGTGAACAGTGCAGGAAAGGCCGAATCAGCCAGTTGTCTCTCACAGGCGGAATGCCAGCCAATCCACGTCGTGCGCTTCCGCGCATGGCGTGAAAGAGAACGGTCTCAGCCTGATCGTCCTGCGTATGAGCGGTGGCAACATAGTCGAGCGGGTCCGCGGCGACGCTCTCCTGAAAAAACGTATAGCGCGCTTCGCGCGCCCAGGCTTCTATTCCTTTCGGGCCGGAAGGAGGCTGGAGTTTTTTGACCGAGAGCGGCACTCGCCACTGCTGACACATGGTTTGCAACATGTCTTGTTCCCGGTCGGATGCGGGGCGGAGGCCGTGATTGACGTGGAGCACCCTCAGGCGATAGCTCCGCAGCGGCGTAATCGCTAGCAGGGCGGAGAGCAGGGCAACTGAATCGGGGCCACCGGAACAGGCCACGCCGATACGCAGGCCGGACGCGTCCGGGAGCAGTTTTTGGAGAGAGGCCCAAAGTTTGTGCTCAAGTGGCAGCATACGCCTGAAATAAAAAAGGCGCTCCTGAGGAACGCCCTTACCGTACTAGTCTCTGGGTCACAGGTTCTGCGGTGGATATTTATCCATCGCCTTTTGCGTTCCGCAGCACAACGGCGACGGTGGAAACGAGCGCACAGAGCACCCCAATCCCGGCGACGATCTGCATAAATATCGCGAGTGGGTCCATATTATCCTCCTTCATGGGACGGCAATTCTGGCCGCCACGTGGGATCGCTCCAGCCTAGCGGCGGGCGGACTTGAACCGCCGACCTAGGGATTATGAGACCCTCGCTCTAGCCTCCTGAGCTACGCCGCCACAGGGTGTTAAATCCGGCAGTTCGGGGAAAGTCAAGAGGAGGGGCCGGACCGCATCCGGTTTGATGGGCACCCAGGGCTTACCTTGCGGCGCGAGCGCCCGTCCAATACGCCTGCGCATCGATCATCGCGACCCGTCGGCTGTCCCGTTCGATCTGAAAGAGCCTTTTCTCCGTGATTTCGAGACAGGTCAATTTTCCGCCATAGACGAGGCCGGTATCAATCCCGATTTTATACGGGAGGTCAAAACCAACTTCCCGTTGGGGGGTATGGCCAAAGACCACGGTGTACGGCAGGTCATGCGGGTGAGCAAAAAAATCCTCACGAATCCACAGCAGATCTTCCGCCATCTGGTCCTCCAGGCTATAGCCCGGATTGATCCCGGCATGCACGCATAAGACGGCCTCGGCCGGCAGATAGAGCTGAAGATTCAGAAAAAACTCACGATGAGTGTCGGGCATGAGCGCCGCAACCTCGTGGCCGGGAGTCCAGGGATCGCACCGATAGCTGGCAAGGGTCTGGTCTCCGCCGTTCATCAGGAAGGACTCACCGTACAAGCCGTCATAACCCAGAAAGTCGAGGAACATATCCTCGTGATTGCCCTTGAGAAACGTACAGCGACAGACCGCAGCCATCTGTATCCCTAAGAGCAGATCAACAACGGCCTTGGCATCCGGCCCGCGGTCGATATAGTCGCCCAAGCACACCAGATGGTCTTCGGGCTGTAATGACAACGCACTGAGCAGGGTCTCAAGTTCTGCCGGACAGGCGTGGATATCACCAAGGATACACAATCGGCCGGGTCGCTCTGCCACAGCGCCTCCTTATCGTCCCGTGTAGACCGGGTCGCGTTTCTCACGAAACGCGCGAATCCCTTCTTTCACATCTTCGGACTGGAGCAGTTTTCGCTGCTCTGCCATTTCAGCGGTCAGCACGTCTCCCAGACCGGCGCCCAACGCATTATGTATGGACGCCTTGATCGTCGCGAGCGCCAGGGGAGCATTCTTTGCCAGACGAGCGGCATACGCTGCCACCTGCTCTCGGAAGTTGTCTCCGGTGAGAATCCGGTTGACCAGGCCCATATTGGCCGCTTCCTTTGCATCGACCATCTCTCCGGTGAGAGCCATTTCCATGCCGCGCAGGCCCGCCAGGCGGGGGAGGAAATAGCTGGCCCCACCGTCAATCGTCAGTCCCCGTTTCACAAAAATCAAGGAAAAGCGCGCTGCTGATGAAGCCAGACGGATATCAGCGGCCAAGGCCAAGGAGCAGCCATATCCGGTGGCAACCCCGTCAACCGCAGCAATCACCGGTTTGGGCAGATTCCAGATCATTCGAATCACGGCGTTAAAGCCGTCCTCGGTCAGTTCTTCGCCGGGAGTCGTCGGAGATGAGGGAGCGGCCAGTAAGTCCGCGCCAGAGGAAAAAGCACCGCCAGCCCCAGTCAACACTACCAGGCGGGTATCAGAGTCACGCGCACTTTCGGCCAACCCGGCCTTCAGGGCATAGATGGTATCACGATCAAGCGCGTTACGACGCGCGGGCCGATTCAGCGTCAGCCATCGGACAGAGTCTTGTTTGTCATTCAGGAGATTCTCCATCTCACACCCCCTCCATGCGTGCCTCGAAAATCGAGGCCATATTCTCGATCATAGCCTGCTCGACATCGGGAAAAGCGATAGGCCGAGCGCACTCCTGTCTTAAACTGGTCACTCCCCTATCGGCAAGGCCACAGGCCACGATGTAGGCAAACGGTCGCAGATCAAGATCAACATTGAGCGCAAAGCCGTGCAAGGAGACCCGCCGCCGGACCGCAATGCCAACCGCTCCGATTTTTTTCTCATTCACCCAGACCCCGGGATATCCGTTCTGGCGGCTCGTACGGACTCCAAAGCGGAGACAGGTCTGTCGCATGACCTCCTCAAGCTGCGTAATGAAACGTCGCACTCCGTATTTCTCTAACAGGGAAGAAAAGACCGGATAGACAACGAGTTGCCCTGGGGCATGATAGGTCGCGCCCCCGCCCCGCTCCGCATACTCGATGCTCAGCCCTTTCTCCCGTAGCCGGGCGGCTGAGAGCTTGATCTGCTCACACGGCCGGCGGTAGCCGAGCGTGATCACAGGCTGGTGTTGGGTCAGCAGGAGAGCGTTTGTCCGCCGGGCAACACACTGCGCGTGCCAGCGGCGCTGTACCTGAAGCGCCTGGGCATAGTCGGTCAGACCCAGTTGTACGCATTGAATGCTGGTACGTCGCGTCTTGGATCTTCTCCTGTAATCAGTGTCCATACGTGCGCTTTCTCGTTATCTTCAAGTACCGTGCGAGGTAGCAGCCCGTTTCTGGTAGCAGATACTCTCTTGACCGTCTTTTCTTCAGGTGGTAGCGCGAGTGTGTCTGCTATGCGTACTCTCTCCGCGCTGTTTCGCAATACCCTTTTCGTTGCCGGCGTTATCCTGGTTGCCCTTGGTCTGGGCAACACGCTGGTGGCCCACTTCAAAGTCCGGGAGTATCAGAGCGCCCTGGCCCGTACACCCCCTCCGGTTGCGGCCGAGCAAACGTTCGGGAGAAACACCCGGCTGCACCACTTCTCGAGTGAAGCCTGGAGCCGGCACGCCCTCAACCAAGCCAAACTTGACTTCTATTATCTGCTGCACAACGTCGGTTGGCCCATACTGTGTATCGGCCTGCTGTGTACGATTATGGCGGTTCGTCGCCAGCGCTATCGGCAGCCCCGCTGGATGTCGCCCTAGACCCGGCATCCATCCTTTTTTGTCCACCTCCGCGTGAAGCGGCAAGAGTCCCATGACAGCCCGCCCCGGACCCATTTGAACCGCCCCGCTCCAAATATCACTAAAAAGTGATATTTGCTCCGATTCCCCAGTTGACATTACCCCCCTGCTCTACTAGTGTCGCAAAGGCATTTCAGCATGGGGGATATCGGGTGCAATCTCACATTTCGGTGATATTAGACAAAGCGTTTTCAGATGTCGCTTTGTCCGCTGAGGACGGATACCAACTCATCAACTGCTCAGAGGAGGACTTTCCGGCCCTCCTGGAGGCGGCGGGGACCTTACGCGACCGCCACAAAGGCCGGACGGTGACCTATTCCCGGAAAGTCTTTCTACCCGTCACCAATCTGTGTCGAGACCGCTGCTCATACTGTACCTTTCGGAAGGACCCTCGCGACCCGGACGCCTGGACCATGAGCCCGGAGGACCTTCAGAGCTGGTTGGAGCGTGCCCAGAAACAGGGCTGTAAAGAGGCCCTCATGTGCTTGGGCGATAAGCCCGAGAACGCCTTTTCGAGCTATCGGGAAACCCTGGCTCGCTTTGGCCACACCACGACAACAGCCTATGTCTATCAGGCGTGTGAAATCGCGCTGTCCTATGGCATCCTGCCCCATACCAATGCCGGCGTGCTGAGCTATGACGAAATGAAGTCGCTCAAAGACGTGAACGTCAGTCTCGGACTCATGTTGGAAAACATCAGCCCCCGACTGTGTGAGCGCGGCATGGCGCACTTTTCCGCACCCGACAAGCGGCCCGAAGTCCGCGTCAAAATGATCCGCGAGGCTGGCGAACTGGAAATTCCCTTTACCACCGGCATTCTCATTGGTATCGGAGAAACCCATGAAGAAGTCGTGGACAGTTTGCTTGCGATTCGTGACCTGCACGAAGAATACGGCCATATTCAAGAAGTGATCGTACAGAATTTCCGGGCCAAGCCGAATACCAGAATGGCCGATGCCCCCGAGCCGGAAAGTTATGAGATGGCGCGAACGGTTGCCGTTGCGCGGCTGCTCTTGGGAGGACCCATGAATGTGCAAGCTCCCCCCAATCTCAGTCCGCACGACCACCGGCTGCTGTTGCGCGCGGGGATTAATGACTGGGGCGGCATCTCGCCGGTTTCGATCGATTATGTCAATCCCGAGGCAGCCTGGCCACATCTCAATTTATTAGCCCAGACGTGCACGGACGCCGGCTTTACCTTACGGGAGCGGCTGGCCATTTATGAAGAGTATATAGACCGTCCAGGCTTCCTCTTGCCGGCCTTACAGCCGCGTACTCGCGAGTTACAAGCCGAAGTGACGGCATGATTTTCGCGCCTATTTTCGCATCTGAGGGCAAACACAGCCCCTCAAATCTTCGAGCGTAAGGAGACCCAGCCGTGGCAACCAATCACATTGCCGGCATCCTCGATCACATTGACCCGCAGGTTCGTACCATCCTGTATCGCGCATTAGAAGGGGAAGAACTCTCCTGGCAGGATGGCCTTCAACTCTGCCAGACCAATGGTATCGATTTTCACGCCGTCTGCCTGGTCGCCGACGAAATGCGCCGCCGCCAGGTCGGTGAGGTGGTGACCTATGTGGTCAACCGGAATATCAACTTCACCAATGTGTGCATCAAACACTGCACGTTCTGCGCCTTCAGCCGGGAGTACCGCGAGGAAGAAGGCTATTTCCTGCCCGAAGAGGAGATCGTGCGGCGGGCTCAGGAAGCGGTTGACATGGGCGCAACCGAAGTCTGCATGCAGGCCGGTCTGCCACCCAAGATGAACGGCAGCCTCTATATCGACCTGACCCGAGCCGTGAAGAAAGCATTTCCAGACCTCCATATCCACGCCTTTTCGCCCGAAGAAGTCCTGTACGGATCGCTCCGCTCGGGGGTCTCCATTCTCGAATATGTACGAGAACTCCAAAACGCGGGTTTGGACACCCTCCCCGGCACCTCAGCCGAAATCCTGGATCAGGAAATCCGCGATATCATCGCCCCAGGGCGCATTTCGACCAAACAATGGATCGAGGTCATTACCTCGGCCCATAGCCTCGGCATCCCGACCACCTCAACCATTATGTATGGCCATATCGAGACACAAGAACACTGGGTCAAACATATGAACCTGTTGCGGGATATTCAAAAGGAGACCGGCGGGTTTACCGAATTTGTGCCGCTGTCGCTCATCCACCAGGAAGCGCCCATGTATCAGCGCAAACTCGTCAAAGGCGTCCGCGAGGGAGCGACCGGTGTGGAGGTCATCAAGATGCACGCGATTGCCCGGCTGATGCTGGGCCCCACCTTCCGTAATATCCAGTCCTCCTGGGTCAAAGAGGGTCCCAAGCTATCGCAATACTTGCTGACGGTGGGCGCAAACGATCTTGGAGGAACGCTGATCAACGAGAGCATTTCGACCTCAGCCGGCGCGCAGTACGGCCAGTTGGTTCCCCCCAAAGAGTTGCGGCGCTTGATCCGCGACGTGGGTCGCACCCCGGCCGAACGTTCGACCACCTATAAGCTGCGGACGGTCTTCAACGGCACCGACGACAAGCTCAGTCCCCTGGATATGGTGGAGAATGCCGACGAGCAATTCGGCTCCTATCGGCGGCTCGCCGCCTCAGACCAGTTCCGTTACGTTCACCCGTTCGAGCGGGACAAACACGAAACCGCGCACTAATCCGGAGGCGGAGGAGGCTCCTCCGCCCGTTCGACCGTGTCTACCCTGACTTCCTCACGCATCACCGCCCTCGCCGGCGGTGTGGGAGCCGCGCGGTTCCTGCGTGGGGTCGTGCGTATTGTCCCAGGGACCGACCTGAGCGTGATCGTCAATACCGGCGATGACGAAGAATTCTTTGGCCTGTCGGTTTCTCCTGACTTGGACACGGTGACCTATACCTTGGCCAATACCGTTGACCCCGAAAAAGGCTGGGGCTTACCCCAGGAAACCCATCGCTGCCTTGCAGCGCTCGGGCGCTATTATCCCGATACCTGGTTTGGCTTAGGTGATGCTGATCTGGCAACCCATCTGTTTCGGACCCAAGAACTACGCCAGGGGCAGACGCTCAGCCAAGTGACCGCCGCTATTGCCCGAAAGTGGGGCATTGAAGCCACCGTGCTACCAATGAGTAATGAGCGTGTTCGGACCGTTGTGCATACCGAGGCCGGTGCCCTGCCCTTTCAGGAATATTTCGTGAAACAGCGCAGTGAGGGGCAGGTCTCGAAAGTGGAATTCAGCGGCATTGAAACGGCCCAGGCCGCACCTGGAGTCGTCAATGCCATTCACGGCGCCGACCTGATTATCCTCCCGCCGAGCAACCCCATTGTCAGTATTGGCCCCATTCTTTCCTTACCCGGCGTGCGCCAAGCCCTTCGAGACACCCCCGCTCCGGTGGTTGCCATCAGCCCCCTGGTCGCCGGGAAGCCCATCAAAGGGCCGGCCGACCGGATGCTGGCCGGTCTGGGGATCGAAGTCTCGTCGGTTGGGGTCGCTACGCTGTATCAGGATTTCGTGGATACCTTTGTGCTCGACTGGCAAGATATCGAACACGACCCAGCACCGCGCGAACGCCTGGAAAAAATGGGGCTGGCTGTTATTGTCACCGATACCGTCATGAACGATATGGACAAGTCGGTTGCTCTGGCCCAAACGGTTATGGAGTTTGCCCATCAGAAACGCCCCAAAGCTGCGTCATCATCCCCACGCCACACGTAATTTAAGGACCTTGCATGAGTACGATTGCCATTATCCCCGTTCCCGGTGTTCCTCAGATCAAGCCTGGCGATGATCTGCCCGCCATCTTGCTCAAAGCCATTGATGACGCCAAAGTCGGCCTCAAGGATGGGGACATTCTGGTCCTCTGCCAAAAGATCGTCTCCAAAGCCGAGGGCGCCGTCATTGACCTGCGGACCGTCACCCCGTCGCCGTTTGCTACACAAATTGCGGAGATGTGGGAAAAAGACCCGCGCATGGTCGAGGTGGTGCTGACCGAGAGTAGTCGGATTGTCCGCATGAAGAACGGCGTGGTCATCACCGAGAGCAAACACGGCTGGGTGTGTGCCAACTCCGGCGTTGACGCCTCCAATACTCTCGCTGACGATGTCGTCATTCTCCTGCCGAAAGACCCCGATGCTTCAGCCCGGCATCTACGGCTGGCCATTGAGCAGCAGCGTCACATCTCTATGGGCGTCATTATTACCGACACGTTTGGCCGGCCGTGGCGTGACGGTCTGGTCGAATTCGCGCTCGGTGTTTCCGGTCTTGACCCACTCGATGATCAACGCGGAGAGGAAGATCTCCAGGGCCGCGAACTGCATCACACCGTCATTGCCGTAGCCGACGAACTCGCCGCGGCCGCCGGCCTGCTGATGGAAAAGAGTGCCGCCATGCCCGCCGTTCTGATCCGTGGCTATCGCTTCAAACCAGCCGACGTTGGCAGCGAGTCCCTGAAACGCCCGGCGGACGCCGACCTGTTTCGCTAGCGCGTTGCACGCTAAGCTGTCGCCATGCCGTTCCGCTCTCGTCATGCCGGACGTGTCCTGAGCCTGTCGAAGGGCGTGGTCCGGCATCCAGAGACTGACAGCAGCCTTCCCCAGATTGTTCTCGCGCGGATAGCAAGAAAAGGCACTGGCGCATGGCGCTGAAGAAATCTCAACTCTACTCCTCCCTCTGGCAAAGCTGCGACGAGTTGCGCGGCGGCATGGATGCTTCGCAATACAAGGATTACATCCTGACGCTGCTGTTCATGAAGTATGTGTCGGACAAGCCCGATACGCTCCTCGACATACCTGCCGGAGGCAGCTTTGCCGACATGGTGCAACTCAAGGGCGACAAGGAGATTGGCGACAAGATCAACAAAATCATCGGTCGCCTCGCCGAAGCTAACGACCTCAAGGGTGTCATCGACCAGGCCGATTTCAATGACGAAACCAAGCTCGGCAGCGGCAAAGAAATGCAGGATCGGCTCAAGGCTATTCAGGACGAGCTGGAGAGCGACGAGGAACGGAGCGCTCTCCAGCGCTGTCTTGCCCTGATTGAGGTTGAATCCAGCGCTGGCAAGGCAGTCAAAGGTTCTCAGGAAGAGTGGGATCAAAAGGTGTCGGACCACTACGCCGTGCTCACCGAAGCCTAGATCAAGACCCTGGTGGTCGAAGACAAGTGGTTCACCAGCATCCGGGCCGCCCTTGAGAGCGAGGTGCAGCGGTTGACCCAGCGGCTTGCTGGGCGAGTGAAAGAGTTGGAAGAACGCTACGCCAGCCCACTCCCGGAGCTAGAGCGGGAGGTGGGGGAGTTCGGTGCAAAAGTCGAAGGCCATCTGAAGAAGATAGGGCTCTCCTCGTGAGGGAGGAATTCGGAGCGTTGCGTTCCGTATTTTGAAGCGTAGTATGATAGTTGGTCGTTGACCGGCAACCTGAAGTCGTTCACTTTAGAGGAACAATAATGGCAGAGCACATAACCGTGTCAGTTGATTCCGATGTAGCCACGCGCTACCGTTCGGCCTCCAACCCTGAGCGTCGCAAACTGGATTTGCTTGTCAATTTGTGTTTGCGTGATGCGACAGCCTCCGGGAAATCGCTGAAGGACACCATGCTGGAAATCAGCAGCAAGGCGCAACGTCGCGGTCTGACTCCAGAAATTTTGCAGTCTATCCTGGCCGACGAATGACCCGCTTCGTCTTCGATACGAACGTCATTATCAGTGCCGTACTCTTCAATAATTCCGTACCAGGGCAGGCGTTCATCCGTGCGTTGAATCATGGAAGGGTTCTGGTTTCCAAGGCCCTGGTGGGAGAGTTGAACCGAGTACTTGGCCGAGACAGGTTCGACCGGTATGTTACCCGTGAAGAGCGCGACGCTTTTCTTTCATCTCTGATACGGGAATCGAGCCTGATCGAAATCTCCCAGGCTGTCCAAGTATGCCGCGATCCCGAAGACGACCAAATCTTGGAGTTGGCTGTCAACGGCAATGCCACATACATCGTCACCGGAGATGCCGATTTGCTCGTCCTCAACCCGTTTCGCGGTATAGAGATTGTCACGCCCGCTGAGTTCCTGAAATTGACCGCATGAAGTGAAGGAAACATGCTCGCAGAACATGACCGCGCCGTGCTCGCGGATGATATTTCCGAGACGGACTTGAAGGCGGGAGATGTCGGAACAATCGTCCATGTCTATCCCAACGTAGAAGCGTTCGAGGTGGAGTTCCTGGCTCTCGACGGGAACACCGCAGCACTCGCCACGGCTTTGCCGCCCCAGGTGCGCCCGGTCGCCCGCACGGACATCACCCACACGAGAGAAATCAGGATAGCCGACTGAATGGCAACGCCTCCCTGTAATCTCTTTCTGGGGAACGCCACAGAGAGCGAAGTGCAACGGTTGGCCCCATGCCCAGCAGGAAGGTTGGGTGATATCTGAAGAAGATAGGAGTGGTGTGCTCGTGGGTCGTGCGACCGAGTGGAGACGCTGCGAACTTGGCGAGGCTCTGACGCTTCAGCGAGGCTTTGATCTACCACATAGGTTGCGCCGTAAAGGCGATATACTGATCGTGTCGTCATCTGGAATCAGCGACATGCGCGATAGCACCAAAGTCTGCGGTCCGGGCGTCGTGACTGGACGGTACGATAGGCGAAGTTTTCTACATCGCGGAAAACTTTTGGCCGTTAAACACCACGCTTTATGTACGAGAATTCAAAGGCAACGACCCCCTCTATCTCTCATATCTGCTGCGTACTGTCGATTTCGCATCACATAGCGGTAAGAGCGGCGTACCAGGGATTAACCGTAACGATATCCACAAGCTGCCGATTGTCCGGTACTGGCTGAATTCAGCCACTCTGCGTGAAAAAAAGTGAACCTGCGCCACCTTTACCATTTTGACTCGTTCGAGTGGTGCAATTTGAATCGGGGAGTGGTGCAGCTTGGCAGTGTATTATGTAGGGTCAACACCACCAATGCCTTAAGAAAAGCACAAGAAAGGCGAAGGAACGAGGACTGTTGCCTTTGCGGCATGACAGCAAGGCGGCCTCGATCAATCTTGTTTGATTCTCACTCGCCGTGGCTTGCCTTCCATACTCGCAGTGATGTTTTCTAGACAGGATTCGGTTGCCTCTATTGTCAGCCCATCCCTACGGTGTAGGCAATTATCTCTGAAAGAGGCAGGAGCGTTCTCCGGTGGTTTCGCATCAATATGCTTCCCGTCGGATTTGGTGATGACATACTTGAGGGGCTTTGACGGGAGATCATCAAGTATGCTGTTGATATGGTTATCACGAAAGGCAAACCCGATGAAAACGGCTGCGGTCAGTGACCCATGTTCCCCCCGCACGACTCTTTGTAGACGTGTATGGAACACGGAGAAGGGTTCCTCGGTCGGCGTTCCTTTATATCCTGGATATAGGATGCAGTGGTTGTCATGATCCTCAGTGAAACGGGGAGTGCTGATAGTAATGTTCCCATTGTCATGCTGCCAGTTCACGGACCCATGCAATTTGGTAAACATTGGATCGCTCCCTAGAGCGGGGGGAGTGTGCCAGGGGGTCATGTCCAGTGTCATGCGACGATAGTCGGGGGCTAAGCCAAGGTTCACCTTTATCTCGGCCTGCTTAATCGCGTCTTCCAACACGAGGTCGTAATTTGTCGTGAAAATTTCAAGGACTGGATCAATCCCTTCAAGTCCTTTGAGGAGTCTTATCCAATTAACCAATTTCTTGGGGTCGGGGGGTGTTCCATAGAACTCATAGACCTGCTTATTGATATTGTCCTTGAGCGGTGTAACGCAGTTTCTTTCCCACTCTCTTATTGATTCTTGGACATTTGCAAATCCACCGTGTCCACTGATAGAGCCAAGCTGTCCCCGCATAGCATGTCCTACTATACTCGTCCGGTCGCCGATTTTTTTGGAGGTCTCTTGGAGTTCATCCAAAGCTCCCAACACGTCTTCAATATCTATGGTGTCTTTCCCTTTTTGAGTTTGTAGAAACTTACGAATTGGGGGAAACAAAGAGTCACTCGTGACTTCATCTGGAAGCCTCTCAAAAAATTCGACTGTCGTTGGATACTGCTCTGGGTCAACGGCGGCAGAGCCGCCCGCTCCCACAAAAACGAGAATCATCTTTGCTCCTCTCTGCCACAACTCTCAGTTATGGTGGGACAACCTATTCAAAACGAATCAAATGTCAAGGTGATTTTGCCCCTAAGCCTGTGACTTTACAGGTATATTCGACCATTTGGTGCGGGCATCTCGGCCAGCTTTGAGCTTGACTTTTGGCCTCGTCTTCGGCATAATATTTTCAATAAAAACAATGGCTTAGAGAGTTTCATGGACCAAAACAAAGCCCCGAATCAGACTGCCATCTGATCGGGGCTTAACCGCCACGCTGGGTGCGCAGCAAGAACAACATCCCTTCCTGTATAGCACCCCCCGTGGCTCGAAGAAAGAGAGCTACCATGAATACATTGCCCTTCGCTAAACAGGTAGAAGTGGTCTCCCTCCTGACCGAGGGCGATTCGCTGCGGGCGACGGCGCGCCTGACCGACGTGGACCGCAATACGATCATGCGTCTGAATAGGCGGGTGGGCGACGGCTGCCACCGGCTGCATCATGCCCGGATGCGGACCCTGCACGTCGCCCGGCTGCAATTGGACGAAATGTAGTCCTATGTGAAAGTGAAACAGAAAAATTTACAGCCCGATCACTCGGAGGAATGTCGAGACGTGTGGTGCTGGCTGGGCGTAGATGCGGACGGGAAGGCCATTGTCGCCTATCACGTGGGCAAACGGGAGGCTGAGGATGCCCGCCTGTTCGTTACCGACCTCCGTGGCCGCATCCTGAATCGGCCACAAATTACCACGGACGGGCACGCCGTCTATTCGGGTGCCATTGAGCAAGGATTCGGTGCAGCGGTCGATTATGCCGTGTTGCGGAAACAGGTCGGCGGCCCCGATGATACGTGTTTTGGCATCACGAAAGGAGTCCGCCAAGGCGACCCTGACCCGGAGCATGTCTCTACGTCCTATGTGGAGCGGGCCAACCTCACCGTGCGTATGCACCTGCGCCGGTGTGCCCGTCGGACCAATGCGTTCAGCAAGAAATTAGAGCCGCACCGAGCGGCCGTTGCCCTGCATATCGCGTATTACAATTTTTGCCGCGTCCACGAGACGCTACGAGTCACGCCGGCTATCGAACTCGGGCTGACCGATCATGTCTGGAGTGTAGGCGAATTGCTGCGGGCCGCAGAGGAGGCACCGCCGATTGACCCGCTCCCGACCCAGCCGACGGCAGTCTTTCCTCGGCCAGGGCGGAAGCCGTTTCGCTTGCATGTGGTGCGAGGCGGGAAGATTCGATAGGACGTGACCATCACCGAACCTCGGCAAAGAAGAAGGGCTCCAAGACCGCTTGGGCGACCTTCCAGAGCGGATCATGGGGGAACTCCACATGCGTTCCCGTGTCCAGTGGATCACGGGACTGACTGATAATGACCTTGCATTGACTGGCCTCCGCATCCCAGCGGGTACGAATCACCTTCACTGCGCCATTCGTGGTAACCGTAATCACGTCGTCTGCGGGATCATAGCGAAAGGTACAGAAGTGGGTGCCCGGCCGGCGGCGTTGGACCCGAAAGGAGCAGTGGTCATAGGACTCGTGAGAAAAGTTCGTCTCCCACCCCCGACGCTTGCATTCCGCCTGCATCGCGTTCACATGCTGCTCCACTAAGGAGTGGAAGTCCGTAAATAAGGAGCGCATATTACATTTGGCCCGCTCCGCAATCCAGGCCGTCGTCGCATCCTGTTCCATGCAGCTAACCATAGCGCGTCAGGCATGGCGGGACAAGAAACTCAGGTGAGATGAAGCGCAAGACCCCACCCCGTCCCACCTCGCGATAGTGGCTGCGTTTGCCCGCCAGAGTGGCTGCATTTGCTTTGCCATTGCGGGGGAAATATCTAAATGCAGCCACCCTCCCGTCCAACTTCCGCCACTACAGGGCAAATGCAGCCAGCACCGATTGTCCTGCACCTCTCCCCGAACAACGCGCCATCGCCGAGGCGCTGTCGGATATGGATGAATTACTCGGGGCGTTGGAGAAGTTGATCGCCAAGAAGCGAGCAATCAATTAGGCCACTTTCAAACTGAGGCACCACTGCTGCTCGGCGGACCTTGAGTGTAACCCCCCGTATGGAGCGGGGTCAGGGATATCTGAGAAAAAGTTGTGGCGTGAGTAGTCCGGTGTTAGTATTTAGCCTGATCGATCGAACTTGACGATAATTCCGACTGTCTGGCCGACTATGGCGGAAAGGGTGGCATTATCACAATGGCTTCGCGTGATGTGGCTGAAGCGCGGCACAGTCGAGACGCCGACCCTGCTCCCTCACTCTTTGGGCACTACGAGCTTGACGCCCAGTTTTTCGACGAGACCTTTGAGTCCGAAGGGCAGCCCCGCGCGCACTACCGGCTCCTCATCGACGAAATGGAGCGGATGTCCCCAGAGGAGGTCGAGCGACTTCAGGAGCGCGTGACCCGCTCATTTCTCGACGAGGGCATCACCTTCACCGTGTACGGAGACGAGGAGTCCATCGAGCGGGTTATCCCCATCGATTGCGTCCCCCGCCTCGTGCTCGCCCGGGAGTGGGAGCATATCGAGCGTGGGCTCATTCAGCGTGTCCAGGCGCTGAACCTCTTTCTCGCCGATGTCTACGGCAAGGGGCATATTATTAGTGACGGTACCGTCCCACGTGACCTTGTGCATGGCTGTCCGAATTACCGCCCCGAGATGGAAGGGGTCCAGGTGCCGCTCGGAGCCTACGTGTCAGTGTGCGGGAGTGACATCGTGCGGACCGCGGACGGCTTCATGGTGCTGGAGGACAACCTCCGGGTGCCCTCAGGGGTGTCGTATATGCTCGCCTGCCGGGAGGCGATCCGGCGCTCCTTCCCGCGTGTTTTTCGCCGCTACCACGTCCGGTCGGTCGATCACTACGGCCAGGAACTCCTGCGCGTCCTGCGCTCCCTCTCGCCTCGGAAGGGAGAAGAGCCGAGCATCGCCCTGCTTACACCCGGCGTGTATAACTCGGCCTACTACGAACACGCCTTTCTGGCACGGGAAATGGGCATTGAACTCGTCACGGGCGACGACCTGCTCGTGCGAGGAGCACACCTATATATGCGCACGGTCCAGGGGTTGCGTCCCGTAGACGTTCTCTATCGGCGACTCGACGATGACTTTATCGACCCCCAGGCCTTCCGCCCGGATTCCCGTCTGGGCGTTCCGGGTCTTTTTGAGGTCTATCGGACCGGAAATCTCGCGCTGGCCAACGCGCCCGGCACCGGGGTTGCGGACGACAAGTCAGTATATGCCTATGTGCCCCGCATGATCCGCTATTACCTTGACCAGGAACCGATTCTCGACAACGTCGAAACCTTTCTCTGCCGGGAACCCGAGGGGCTGGCCTACACGCTTGAGCACCTTGAAAACCTGGTGGTCAAGGCGGTGGGCGAGTCTGGCGGGTACGGCATGTTGGTCGGGCCGCACGCCAGCCGGGAAGAGCGGGAAGCCTTTGCCGCCAAGCTCCGGGACCGGCCCGAGAATTATATCTCTCAGCCCACCCTGGACCTGTCGCGCGCCCCGTGCCTTATTGACGGGCGGCTTGAGGCGCGCCACGTCGACCTCAGACCCTTCGTGCTGCACGGGCAGGAGACCCGGATAGTGCCTGGCGGGCTGTGCCGGGTCGCTCTGCGCAAGGGCAGCCTGGTGGTGAATTCGAGCCAGGGCGGCGGTTCCAAAGATGCCTGGATCATTGAGGAGGATGCGCCGTGATACTTGCCCGTGTCGCAGATTCTTTCTACTGGATGAACCGCTACCTGGAACGGGTGGAACACACCGCCCGTCTCCTTGGGTTACAACTCGAACACCTCCCCTCCAGCCCGGTCCAGGAAATCGCCAATGGCTGGCGACGGCTCTTCAGCAGTCTGGATGCCCACCCTCCAGGCGCGGATATCTATGGTGGCCCGGAGGACGATGACGATTTCTTTTTCGCCGACGGCTATACCCTGACCGACTATCTCACCTTCGATACCACTAATCCGACCTCTATCGTGTCCTGCCTGACCGCGGCTCGGGAAAACGCCCGTCAGGTACGCGACGCCATCAGCAACGGGATTTGGTCAAGCCTCAACCGTGCCTACCTGCGCATACGGGACACCGACCTTGTGGATATCTGGTCCAGGGAACCCGTTATGCTTTACCGCGACATTGTCGAGGCGGTCCAACTCTTCGACGGCGTCTGCGCGAGTTCTCTGCGCCGGGACGCGGGCTGGCATTTTATGCGCATCGGACGATTCATCGAGCGGGCTCAGCTCGTCAGCTCTCTCCTGGAGGCACATTGTGCGAACGTCAAGGACACGGCCGAGGAGGACGGTGACTGGGCGGGCCTCCTCCGGGTCTGTAATGCCTTTGAAGCCTACTGTCAGCTCCACGGTGCCCAGGTCGGGAGAGAAAAGGTGCTGGGCTTTCTGGTGTACGATGCCGAGTTGTCCTATTCATTGCGTTTCGCAGTCAACCGGATCCGGGCCAGCCTGGAGGTCATTGACCCGCCGGTCCGTGGACGCTTGCCTGTCGAGCCATATGAAATCGTTGGGCGGCTGGATTCGGCCCTCTCCCACCATATGGTCAATCTGGTCGCCGGTGGCGGAGGCTGGTATGACCTCACCGATCTCGTTATATTATGTCGGAACTTCCATGAGGCCCTGGAGCGGACCTATGTCTACTATCCAACAGAAGCACAGACTGCTTCCTGAATGTCCGATGGACGTACCGCACGTATCATGATGAAGCCGGTGCCACCCCGTGAATCCCGACCGAGCAGTGAGACCATCGAGGTCTCCCTCGCCTCGGACCTTTCTGCCCTTCGTATGCTCGCCCAGGCTATCCAGGAATTCGGGGCGGCCCATGCGCTCAGTCGAGACCTTCAGAGTCGCCTCAACCTCGTTCTGGACGAACTGGTAACGAACAGCGTGTGCTATGCCCTGCCGGACCTTCCCGAGCCCGAGCTGCGGTTGCGTCTCTTCGTTGACCAAGGCAGCATCGTAGCTCAGCTTGAGGACAACGGCGCGGAGTACAACCCTTTTGAGGAGGCTCCAGAGCCGGATACTCGTCTGGGACTTGCGGAGCGCCCCATCGGCGGTCTCGGTATATTTTTTGTGAAGCAGCTCACCGACAGCAGCATCTATGAGCGCATCGACGGGCGCAACCGCATTACCCTGAAACACGTGATTGGAGGGCAAACCAATGACGAATGAAAATGCGCTGTCCGTGCAAACCGAACGCACTGAAAAGGCGGTGATCGTCTGCCCGGTAGGGCGAGTGGACGGGAGCAATGTCGGGGTCCTGGAAAGCGCCATAAAGGAGCAGCTCGATGCGGGCGAGCAGACGCTCGTCTTCGATTTTGGGGGCCTGAACTACATCAGCAGTGCCGGCTTGCGCGTGCTGCTGGTGACGGCCCGACAGGCACAGGCGGAAGGAGGCAAGGCCCTGTTTTGCGGGCTGGCCGAGCACATCGCCCATGTCTTTGAGATCAGCGGTTTCACGAACATCTTGACGATCTGCCAGAGCCGCAGCGAGGCGCTGGCGGCCTTGTAGACTCCGACTCCGATAGAGAGGGACCAGACCTTGACAACATCACCCGTTCGCCTCCTCGTGGTAGATGACGAAGAAGACCTCGAATTGCTCATCCGCCAGAAATTCCGCCGTCGCATCCGTAAGGGCGAATTCGACTTCGTTTTTGCCCATAATGGCCAGGAAGCGCTCGAAAAGCTCGCCGAGAACCCGGACATTCATCTGGTACTCTCGGATATCAACATGCCCGTCATGGACGGGCTCGCCCTGCTGAGCAAACTCGAAGACACCAACCCTGACGTCCAGGCGGTCATCGTTTCCGCCTACGGTGACATGGAGAACATCCGCACCGCCATGAACCGGGGCGCTTTCGATTTTGTGACCAAACCGATCAATTTTGACGATCTCGACATCACGATTGAAAAGACGCTCAACCATATCCGCGCCCTGGAAACGGCCCAGGAGGCGCGGGATCGCCTCGTCGTCCTCAAGCGGGAACTCGATGTCGCCCAGCAAGTGCAAATGTCCGCCCTGCCCAAGGACCTCCCGAGCAGCGAGACCCACGATGTCCAGGCCCTGATGATCCCGGCCCGGGAAGTCGGCGGGGACTTCTACGATTTTTTTCCTCTGAGCGATGAACTGATCGGTCTGGTCATCGCCGATGTCTCAGGTAAGGGGATTCCGGCGGCGCTGTTTACACTCATGACACGGACCCTCCTCAAAGGGACAGCCCGAGATTCCCCGTCACCCGCTGACTGCCTGAGCCTAGTGAACGATCTGCTGGCCGAGGACAACGAAACCTGTATTTTCATCACCCTTTTCTATGGGGTGTTTGATCTGCGGACCGGCGTCCTCCGTTACAGCAACGGTGGGCACAACCCGCCCCGTTTGGTGCGAAGCGATTCCCGGATCGAGGAGATTCCCCCCACTGAGAATCTGGTCCTCGGGATTGCCCCCGGACACGAATATCGCAACGGTGAGATCCGGCTGGCCCCTGGAGATGCCCTTTTCCTGTATACGGACGGTATTACCGAGGCCCAGAACTCCAACGATGAGGAGTTTGGTGAGGAGCGCCTTGATGCAAAACTTGCCAGCCTTGGACAGATACCTGCCCGTGAGATCGTAACCACGGTCGTCGATGAGGTGCGTGCCTTTGCCGGAGATGCGCCGCAATCGGACGACATTACCTGCGTCGCCATGCGCTTCGCCGCCCCTCTCTCTTCCTCCACTGGCGACGGGACATGATGCGCTTTCGCCCAGCCCTTTTTCGCGCCGTCCTGGGGCTCGTCGCCTGGGTCGGCGTGATGTTGCCGGCCGTACAGACGGCCCGTGCCGCAGACATTGTCTTCGGCCAGTCCGCAGCCCTGAGCGGACCGGCCCGCGCCCTGGGCCAGGGGATGCGTGTCGGCCTCCTCGCCGCTTTCGAGGCGATCAACCAGCAAGGTGGGGTACACGGCCAGCGTCTCGTCCTGGATTCCCTGGACGATGCCTATGAGCCCGAGGCGGCAATTGCCAACACCCGTGAACTCATCCAGCGTAACGTCTTCGCCCTGGTCGGTGCGGTTGGGACCCCAACATCTCTGGCCGCCCAGCCGATTGCCACCGAGGCCGGTGTCCCCTATATCGCGCCCTTTACCGGGGCGGAGTTCCTACGCGACGCCCAGATCCGGCCAAACGTGCTCAATATGCGGGCCTCGTACTATCAGGAAACCGAAGAGATGGTGACCCGTCTGACTGCCGACCTGGGTGTGCAGCGTATCGGGATTCTCTACCAGAACGACTCCTACGGACGCGCCGGACTAGCGGGCGTCCGGCGTGCTGTCGCTCGCCACAACCTGTCCCTCGTCGTAGAAGCGGACTATCCGCGCAATACCGAGGCGATAAAAGTCGCGTTGCTCGACCTGCGCCGCTCCCGGCCAGAGGCGATTGTCATCATCGGCGCCTACAGGCCCGCGGCCGCCCTGATCCGCTGGGCGAGGCGGCTCGACTTCAACCCGCATTTCATCAATATCTCCTTTGTCGGCAGTTCGGCCCTGGCGAGAGAACTCGGTGCTGACGGGGCCGGGGTCTATGTTACCCAGGTCGTTCCCTTCCCCACCGACGTCAGCCTCCCCGTTGTCGCCCACTATCAGCAAGCCCTGGCCGCAGTGGACCGGGAGAGTACGCCGGGCTTCGTGTCACTGGAAGGCTATCTGGCGGGCCGCCTCGTGGCAGAGGGCCTCCGTCTGGCCGGACCCAACCCGACCCGGACAGGATTTCTGGACGCGCTGCGGAAGGCTGAGACCATCGACCTTGACGGCTTCCTGCTGCGCTATGGTCCGGCCGACAATCAGGGCTCCGACCAGGTCTATCTGACCATCATCGACAGGCAGGGACGTTTTCAGTCTGTGCAGAGCATGGTGTCGCAATGAGCCATGACGACCGCTCTGTCACCGACCCTGGAGAAGCACTGGCCCTGCGCCCTTCCCCTCTTTCAGAAGGAGTGGAACCGGAAAAGAAACGCAGGTTCCGTCTCGGGATCGGGCCACAACTCTATCTCGGTCTGCTGGGTGGCGTCCTGCTGACCCTGAGTGCCAGCCTGGTGGCCTATTTCTCCTTTCACCAGATTGTCCAGCACGGGTCTCGGCTGACGGAGTCCAGCATCCCGAACCTGAGCAGCGCCGTGGACGCGGCGCGCCAGAGTTCTGTGGTGGTGAACGGCGCCCTCCGCCTCATCTCCGCCTCCTCACTCCAGGAGCACGGGACAGTCGCCCGAGAACTGGCCAGAGAACAATCTGCCCTCAGCACCCTCATCCAGGAACTCGCCTCTCGTACCGCCTTTGGTCAGCAGACCCGGCTGATCGAAGACCACCTCGCCGAACTGAGCGTCCACCTGGAACTCATCCAACAATCGGCCGCCCGTCGGCTGATCATCGCTCAGATGCTGGAGGGCCTCAAGCTGGAACTTGACGAGACGAACCGACGTATCGGGCAACACATCGTGACTCTGATCGATGACCAGGAATTCTATCTGGTGGAGGGGCTGCGCCGCCTGCAAGACCAGCCGAGCCCGATCAATGAGCGCGCTTCCGAAGCTGAGTTGACCTACTCCCGAGACCTGACGAGCCTCAATCACCAGGCCAATCTCGCCGTGCTCCTGTTGAGCAATGCCCTGGCCCTGTCCGACCGCGGCCTGCTTCCGCCCCTCCGCGAGCGCTTCCGCAGTACGGTGCAGAACTTCCGGCGCGCCCATGCGCGGCTGTCGGCGCGGACCCTGGACAACGTTCTCGGAACAGACCTGGAGCGCCTGGCCCATATGGGGGAGGCTGATGAAGGGAGCGCCCCCTTGCGCGAAGAAGCCCTTCCCTCGTTGACCAGTGCAGTAATCGATACTGGGATTATTCCCCTGCGCGAAGAAACCCTGCTTCGCCTGGAGCAGGAACAGGCAGCGCTGGCAAAAGGCCGCGAGGCTTCTGCCCTGCTCCTCACCGAGGTGAACACCCTGGTAGAAGAGATCAACGATGAGGCTGTCGAATCCAGTAACGCCGCCCAGTCCGCCGCCCAGACCGGGCGGTTGATCCTCGGAGTCCTCAACGTCCTGACCGTCTCGGGCGCCCTCCTCCTCGGCTGGTTGTTTGTGGGGCGCTATATGATCCGCCGTCTTGTCGGGTTGGCCACGGCCATGCGCTCCATGGCCGGCGGCGACCTGGAGGTGCCGGTTGAGGTGAAGGGCAATGACGAAGTGACGGATATGGCCAACGCCCTGGAAGTGTTCCGACGTTACGCCCTCGAAGTACAGCGGCTGAACCTGGTCGAGAAGCTGGCCAAGGAACTGGACGCGAAGAACCAGACCCTTGAGCAGACCTTGGAACATCTCGAACAGGCGCAAGAACAGATCGTCGCCGAGCAAAAACTCGCTTCGCTCGGCCAACTCACCGCCGGGGTGGCCCATGAAATCAAGAATCCGCTCAATTTTGTGAGCAACTTCTCCGAGGTGTCTGTCGAACTGGTTGATGAGATCGAGGAAGTTATGGAAGAGGCGAAGAGCGGAGAGGTCGAGTTGTCTGAAGAAGTCACGCCCATCCTCTCCGACCTCAGGCTGAACCTCCAGAAGGTCAAGGAGCATAGCAAACGCGCCGACGATATTGTACGGAGCATGCTCGAACATTCCCGCAGTGGGCCGGGAGATTGGCGCGAGACCGACCTGAACGCACTGCTGAAACAATACGTGGACCTTTCCTATCATGCGATGCGCGCCCGCAATACAGACTTCAATGTGACGCTGACCCAGGACCTCGACCCGGCAATGGGTATGCTCACAGTTGTTCCCCAGGATATCGGTCGGGTGTTCCTCAATCTCGTCAACAATGCCTGCCATGCCCTTGATGAAAAACGCCAAACGTCGGACGGGGGTTTTGAGCCGGAACTGCGGATCACCAGCCGCCGCCTGGAGGACCATGCCGAGTTCGACATCCGCGACAACGGCACCGGTATTCCGGAGGAACTGCGCGAACGGATTTTCGAGCCCTTCGTGACCACGAAGAAGCCGGGCGAGGGGACAGGGCTTGGCCTGTCGCTGATCACAGATATCCTCACCCGCCACGGTGGCTCCATCCGGCTCGACACCGAGGAGGGCGTCTTCACCGAGATGCGGGTGATCCTCCCGCTCGAACCGCCCCAGGACACGGACAACGACACCCCCGCGGCAGCCGGGTGACCCACCGCTTCCCGCTCGTGCTCCGACCTGCATTCACCTTTGCGCTTCTGCGGTTGTCTATGGTAGTCAAAAGCGGATACTCGACTCTCAAGGGGAAAATGTATGAAATTCTGGATGTTTCATCTCATGCCGTGGCCATATCTGCCCGAGAATTTTACCGAGCAATACGACACGGCCTGGGTCACGTGTTCAAACAGCCTGTTTGACCCCGCGCGCGGTCCGGAGGTCTATCATCAGTATATCGATCAGCTCGTCTATGCCGATACGCTGGGCTTCGACGGGGTAGTTATCAATGAGCATCACCAGAATGCCTACGGCATTATGCCTTCTCCCAATTTGATAGCCGCCGCGCTGTCGCAGCGGATCACACAGGCGCGCGTCATGGTATTGGGCAACGGCCTGCCGCTGTACGATGTCCCGCTCAAGATCGCCGAAGAATTTGCCATGCTCGACAATATGTTCCGGGGGAAATTCGACTGTGGCTTTGTCGTGGGCGGCGGCCCGGAATACTACTCATACAGTAAGAACCCGACCCATGCCCGAGAACGCTTCCGCGAAGCCACCGAACTTATTCTCAGGGCCTGGACCGACCCAGGTCCGTTCTCCTGGGAGGGCAAACATTTTCCGCTCCAATACGTCAACACTTGGCCACGGCCCGTGCAGTCCCCGCACCCGCCCGTGTGGATCCCCGGTGTAGGCAGTATTGAAACCATGGAGTTCGTCGCCCAGAAAGGGCTTATTTACGCGGCCCTGACCTATTCGCACGTTGAGGCCTTTCGTCGCAATGCCGCCTTCTTTCAAGAGACCGTCGCGCGGGTTGGCACGTCGCCGTATCACCCGGAAATGCTGGGTTGGCTGGTGCCCATGTATGTGGCGGAGACCGACCGGAAGGCGCGCGAAGAAGCAGAAGAGCACATCTGGTATTTCATTGATAAGCTGCTCAAAGGCTTTGCCGGCAAGGGTCGAACCTGGATGCCCCCAGGCTACACTTCTCTCCAGTCGCTTCAGCGCCTCCAGGAACTCAACGATCCGGGCAGCGGCCACGCTGCGGCGAGCAAGTGGCAGCTCGGTCATGCCACCAACTGGGACGATATCGAAGCGGGCGGCTCGGTCCTGATTGGCAGTCCGCAGACGGTGCGGGAAAAACTGCTCAAATATGTAGCGGAGTTCAAGGTCGGACATATTCTTGCCCTGCCGCAGTTCGGCAGTCTGCCCGATCATTTGACCCGCAAGAATATGGAACTGCTGGCCGGCGAAGTCTTTCCCTACGTGCGCAAACATGTCGGAGCAGAGTTTGAGAGTGTCCCTACGCTGGAAGCCCAACCCGCTCCGGCTTCGGCCTAAGCGAGAGAGCGAGGTCGGTTGGGTGCCGACCTCCCCGCCCCGCTTGCCTGCACACCACCCAGACCAACAGGACATATCTCTATGACACTCCGCTCAGAAACGTTGACCATCCGCAATCAAAAAATCCACCTCCTGCAAGGCGGTGCCGGCCCTCCCGTGCTCTATCTGCACGGCATTGTTGCCGATATTCATAGCCTCCCGGCGGACAGCGGGCTGACGGCTTTTCATGAAGCGCTCGCACAGTCGTTCACCGTCTACGCCCCAGCCCTGCCCGGCTATGCGGAGACCGAGGGCTATGACGAACTGGAGACGATTGAGGACATGGTCTTCTTCTGTCTCGATGTACTTGATGCCTTGAACATAGACACCGTGCACCTGGTCGGCACGGCCCTGGGTGGCTGGGTCGCAACCGAACTGGCAACCCGTCATGCGCACCGCTTACGCAGGCTCGTGCTCATTAACCCGCTTGGCATCTCCACACCGGAGGCTCGTATTGGCAACTTCTTCTATACCGTGACACCCAAGGCGGAAGGTGGCAATCACGAGGTCCGGGAGCTGATCTTTTCGGATCAGCATTCGGAATTGGCCATGGGGGCTATCCCGGATGACATGTCACCCGAGGCCCAGTTTTTATTCTATAAGGCGCAAATGGTCTCGGCTCGCATCGGCTGGACCCCCCCGTCGCTCTATAACCCCCGACTGAAAGATCGTCTCTTCCGGGTCACAACTCCGACGCTTCTTGTCTCCGCGACAGGAGACAGGCTGGTGCCGACGACTGCCGCGGATGTGTATCAGGCCGGCCTGCCCGATGCCCAGGTCATCCGTATTGCGGATGCCGCGCATGCTGTCTGGCTTGAGCAACCCCAACACGCGGCAGAAATCGTCGCGCGATTTTTACAGCAAAGCCCAAGCTGATATGGGCGCCAGGCATGCGTTAATCTCCCTGGTCTACCTCGTTGGTGTGGCCCTCCTTTTCAGTCTGGCGCGGGCGGAGTTCTGGCAAGAAAAGGCGCCCGAAGTAGAGCATGTGGTACCCAGCGCACCGGCCTTTGAGTCGCCCATAATCTAGAGAGCCGCCCCTTAAATCCGCACGGGACAGTACTCGCTTTGGCGCTCCCTCCTCTCCTATGATAGGAAAAGCCTGTGACAGGAAAGAAATCGAGCTGTCGTCAAGCTGAGGTAAGGAGTGATGTACTTTTCCAGGAACCAGCGCGCGCCAGGCATGGGGGGCTGTCGTGCCGGAGCAAACCCACCCCACCGCTTACGCGCCACCCCTCCCGAGAGGGGATATGCACGCTTCCCCTCCTCGGAGGGGTGGCCCAAAGGGCCGGGGTGGGTTCCTTTTCGCCGTACAAGTAAGCCAGGGAGGATGGTATGTCCACCGAGAGCATCACGTTAACCCGTCATATTTTAATGCAGCAACAGCAACATCCGGGTGCAACCGGAGAATTTTCCATTCTCCTGTCCCAGATTGCGCTGGCCGCCAAGAGAATTTCCCGGCGGCTCAGGGTGGCCGGGCTGACCGGGGCGCTCGGAGCAAAAGACGAGATCAATATACAAGGTGAAATCGTTCAGAAACTGGACGAAATCTCGAATGACGCCTTCCTCGAATCGTTTGCCTACGGCGAGCTCGTGTCGGACATGGTGTCTGAAGAGATGGACCAGCCGGCACAAATCCTGGGAAACGCCGACAAGGGGAAATATGTGGTCTTTGTCGATCCGCTGGATGGCTCATCCAATATTGACGTCGATGTCACGATCGGCTCTATCTTCTCAATACACCGCCGTCCGGCGGGTAGCGGAGACGCCTTAAAAAAGGCGCTACACCTCAAAGGCAGAGACCAGGTTGCGGCCGGCTATGCTTTATACGGTCCCAGTACCATGCTGGTCTACACCGCGGGCGCGGGCGTGCACGGTTTTACCCTTGACCCCGGTATTGGTGATTTTTTTCTTTCGCACGAGAATATCCATATTCCGCGCCGCGGCTCGACGTACAGCATCAACGAAGGTCGCCGCAACGACTGGTTTTCTGAGACGCGCGACTATGTCGAATATGTACAGAGGAAAGACAAAGCGTCCGGACGACCCTACTCCGGACGCTACGTGGGTTCCTTTGTCGCAGATTTTCACCGCACCCTGCTGAAAGGCGGCATCTTTATCTATCCAGCCGACCCCAAGAATACGAACGGCAAGCTGCGGCTGATGTACGAGGCCTCGCCTATGGCCCTGATCATCGAACAAGCCGGCGGCCGGGCCAGCAATGGGCGGCAGCCGATCCTGGACCTCGTTCCTCAGGCTCTGCACCAACGCACCCCCCTCCTCATTGGCAGCGCCGAGGACGTGGAAACGGCAGAGTCTTTTTATGCATGAGCTAAACGGATATTGATACATCTCAAGAGCGCACGTTGAGGAGGTCGAATCATGACGGAACGCGTACAAGAAATCCTGAGTTGGTATGATGGCGACAACCCTGGCACGCGGACGAATATCGCCCGCCTGCTTAATCATGGCCGTCTCGGCGGCACCGGCAAGCTGGTCATCCTGCCGGTTGACCAGGGCTTTGAGCACGGGCCGGCCCGCAGCTTTGCGCCGAATCCTGCGGGCTATGACCCGGACTACCACTTCCAGCTTGCTATTGACGCCGGCTGTAATGCCTATGCCGCCCCACTGGGTTTTCTCGAAGCGGGAGCCGACACCTTCCTCGACCGGGTTCCCCTCATTCTCAAGCTCAACAACCACGATGTGCTGCACGATGAAAAAGACCCGCTCTCGGCCGTGACGAGCAGCGTTGACGACGCACTCCGGCTCGGCTGTGCCGCGGTAGGGTTTACGATCTATCCGGGCTCATCCGCAGCCCAGACCATGTATGAACAACTGCGGGAGATCACCAAAGAAGCCAAGTCCAAAGGGCTGGCGGTCGTGGTGTGGTCGTATCCGCGCGGCTCAGACCTGAGCAAGGCCGGGGAGACGGCGATTGATGTCGTGGCCTATGCCGCCCAGATCGCCGCCCAGATGGGTGCGCATATCATTAAGGTGAAGCTGCCGAGCAGCCATATTGAATTGTCTGACGCGCAAAAGGCGTATCAGAAACATCACGTGCCTATTGAGACACAGGCGGAACGTGTTCGCCACGTTGTGCAGAGCGCGTTCAATAATAAACGGATTGTGATCTTCTCTGGCGGTGCGGCCAAGGGCGATCTGGAATTCTTCGATGAAGTCCGTGCGATTCGTGACGGCGGCGGGTTCGGGTCTATCATTGGTCGGAATTCCTTTCAGCGTATCAAAGAAGACGCGCATCAATTCCTGGACACGGTAATGGGGATCTACGAAGGGTCGGTACAGTAACCCGTCGTCCGGACAGGCCACGAATTTTTCCTGGAGAGAGGCACGACGTGCCCCTCTCAACGGTTAGCGCGTATCCGCGTAAAACGCCTTGAGGGCAGTCGGCGAAACGCCAAAGAAATGGCACAACCGCAGACCCCACATGAGCAGAATGGTTTTTGTGACGCCGTGCTTCTGCCAGCGACGGGCAGAGGTCTTTACCCGCGCTCGGAGACAGGCGATTTTTCCCGCCCGTTTGAGCTGATGGCTGAACTCCAGGTCTTCCATAATATCCCACTCCGGATAGCCGCCAATCGTTTCAAACACGTCGCGCCGAACAAAAATCCCCTGATCGCCGGTGGCAATACCGGTGAACCGAGAGCGGAGATTCATCAGCCCGCCGATCGTCCGGAAGGCCAAGCCCGGCGCGTCCACATGGACGTCAAAACGGCCGCCCACAACCTCAGGGTCGGCTAAAGCAGCCACGATCAGCTCTGCAAACTGAGCAGGCGGCAGTGTATCCGCATGGAGAAAGAGCAGGGCTTCCCCGTCTGCGGCCCGGGCGCCGGCATTCATCTGACGGGCGCGGCCACGCGGCGCGGAAATAAGCTGGTCGGCGTATGGCCGCGCACACTCCACCGTATCATCGTCGCTGCCGCCATCCACCACAACGATCTCGCAGTCACTCGCCTGTCGAACCCAACTGAGCGTCTGTTCAATGGTGCCGGCCTCGTTCAGGGTTGGGATAATAACGCTGACGCGCATCAGCCCCCTACCCGCAGAAAAGCCATGGTCAGTTGGTGCTTAAAGCGTGCCTGGTCCGCGCTACTGACGCTTTTGTACGTCATATGCAGGAGCGTCCGCTGGATAAGGATTGATTGGCTGAACGGACTGCGCTTCGGTTCGAGCGGATGCATGACCAACTCAAGCGTCCCCTGGCCGAGTGCCGTCCGGTAATGTCGGTCGGCGCCGCTGTCTTCTTGGGTATACGTATAGTCATACTGACGAAACAAGTTTTCGAGGCGCGGGATAACCTCGTCCGGGGGAAACGCCACATTCCATTCCATGGTGGTCTCTGTCATGCGGCTCGCCTCGCATAGCGAAAGACCGTCCAGAGGATTTTCCAGCCAGCCAAGATGGTCCCTTTGAGCGTTCCACTTACTTTTGAGGTGCCGATCCGCTGACGATAGCGGACCGGCACCTCAGTGATGCGGAGTCTGTGGCGTATGGCTTTAATCTGCATTTCGACCGTCCAGCCATAGGTTTTATCCTGCATCTCGATAGCCAGGAGTTGCGGAAAGCGGATCGCGCGAAACGGCCCAAGATCGGTATAGCTGAAACCATACAGGCGGCGGATGAGCCAGGTTGCCAGCGCATTGCCCAACTGGGCATGTCGGAGCAGCGCGCCGGAGCAGGCACGCTGCGGCCGGGAGCCGATTACCATGTCATAGCCCTCCTCAAGAATGGGCCGCACCACGTCGACGAGTTCGTCGGGATAATCACTGTAATCGCCATCGAGAAAAACGAGGATATCGGGTTGTTTGTCCTGCAGATAATCAATGCCCGCCAGACAGGCCCAGCCATAGCCCCGGCGCGGCTCGCTGAGAACAGTCGCACCGTGGGCTTGGGCCACCGCTGCGGTCTGGTCGGATGACCCGTTGTCTACAACCACGACTTCCACAAGCCGCTCCCACGGCAAGTCTCCCAGCACCTTGGGCAGGGACGCTTCTTCATTGAGGGCGGGAATGACCACGGCAATACGCGACTGTTGCGAGTTTTCTGTCTTCATACGCTGTCTTCATACACTAAGGCAGCAACTCAAAGATGACACGCACGGGGGTATCATCAGGCGGCAATCTCTCCGTATCTGCTCGAAACCGCCCTGGATGGGACATATAGTCGGCGATACTCAGCCTGCCGTTGCTGAGCTTACCACTCGGGCAACTGTATAAACACACCAGGCAGCCCGGCCGCAGGGCAAACGGCACCCGATTAAACCATCGGTCCCGATTACCTTCAAACGTCCAGACCGGGAGCTGGGGGCTGACGGGAGGCGGCCGCAAAATACGGTGAACCGGCAGGCGCTCGGGCTGATCCTGCCAGGAGAGAAAAACGGCCAGGTGGCTGCCCTTGGCTTTCTGCCGTGGGGCAGGACTGTCCGGGTCGGCCCGCTGCGTCCAGGCCGCCATCGACAGCGTATTGCCCGGTTGGGCACCTATTTTGACCAAGGCGTCGTGAAAAGCCAGATCATCAGCCGGTGTTTCAATGAGCGCATTTTTGGAGTGGCCGCCCTTCCAGGTCAACAGGTGATAGTGCGCCTCGTCTCCCTCGGCCCGGTTAAAGCGGGCCGGATAGATGACGCCATAGAGGATGACCTGTTTCGACTCTGGATGGATAACGAGCGGCGTCTCAGGCGTTGCCGAGTGCATCGCCCGGACGAGCGACGCACTCCCCCCCAAGCAGCAAACGACGCTCAGGCCGATGGCGCACAATTTCCATGCCATACCGGGGCTCTTCATACCAGCGTGGCTCTCCCCATCCTCGTCCGCCATGTTTCCCAGGCCAGTACGGCGTAAAAGGGCAGATATTCCAACCAGACCACCCAGCGAAACGTCTCCGGCTCACCGCGATAGAGAAAGTAAAAGGCAGTGTAGTACAGCCCCAGGAGGCCGGACAAGAGCAACCAGGACACACGTGGAAAGAGGCAGACAAACGGCATCACCCACAGAAAATACCACGGATTGCCGACCGGGCTGAGCAAGAGCAAGGTCCCCATCACAAAGAAACATCCACGTAAGAACCCGACATCATTCCCCTCACGATTCCAGCGTAGGGCAACCCACACCGCGCCGGCCAGACAGCCTGCCACAATGCCGTTCGCCAGCCAGCGGTCGGCGATCATCTGCTGTAAGAGAGGGAAGACAAAGCTGTTGGTTTGCCAGTGCTCGGCAAAGGTGACAACGCCCTGCCACAACCCGCTCCCGGCAGCCGCAAACGGAGCATAGCCGCCAAGGATCACCAGACCGGTCAGCACCAGTCCGCCGCACGCCCTTCCAGACCCACAACGCCGCCAGGCATGCCAGACAAAAAGGGGCAGCAGAACAACCGGAAAGACCTTGCCCAATATGGCTCCGCCCAAGCTGAGAAATCCGACCGACAGCCGTCCGGTGACCAACGCCAGCAAGGCCAGTACCAGCAGAAAGGTCGGCACAACGTCATAATGCGACGAGTTGATCGTTTCTTTGATGACCAGCGGTGACCAGGCGTAAATCAGCACCCACAGCGGTGAACGCCCCAGGTGGCATAATAGTTTGACTATGACGAGACACACCGCCAGGTCAAAGCAGAAGAAGATGAGGCGTAAGGCGAGCAGGCTGCCCGGCGCAACCAGGGCAGCCAAACCGAATACGGCTTGCGCAACCGGGGGGTAGAGGGTCGGCACGTCCGGGTGATTGATGCGCGACAAGAGCAGGGCAGAATGCGCGTCCGTTTCGGCCAACTCCCGGTAGGGTTGGAGCAACCCTTCTTTTCCGTTGGCCGTTTGTACCTCTCGCGGAGTGAAACGGTAGGGGTTCAGACCGCTGGCCACGACCTTGCCATCCCACAGATAACGATAGAAGTCGTCCTCCTGAATGGGCTCGGAAAAGAGAAGGACAAGCCGGAAGAGCGCGGCAAAGATCAACACCAGCGGGAGTGGCCCGGACTCGGCAGCCTGTCGTTTGACCCGCCACACCGCCACGGCATAAACAATAAACGCAAGGCCGTACACCCCCACAAAGCCCAAGATCGGCCGGTCCTGGTGCCCGTGGCCATAGCTGAACGACTGGCTCAGCCAGGTGGTGATGGCATAGAGAACAAGCGAGAGCACGCCGAGAACGGTCAGCCAGAGGGAAAGGCGTTGGTCGGACATGGAGGTAGCGAAGATTCTTCGCCGTGACAGAAAAATGGCGAAAGTCTGAGCGATTCATTAAGCATATCTCAGTAGCTCATGGGTAGTCCCCTCTACCCTTATCCGTAGATGCCTTGGAGTGCTCCCCTTTGACCACCACCACGAGCTTATCTCTATGTCTCAGTCAAGGGGTGCAGTCCACTGGCCCTCTTCCATCCGGTCTCGTTCACTGCCGTACAGGCAGCTAAGAAAATGCGGACGCCGGCTCCGGCCGCCGTCTGAAAGTTCACTGCCGTACAGGCAGCTAAGAAATGCCCGATATTAAAAAGAGGGTTCCCCCGTACACGCGGGGATAGACTGCTATGCCAGGCTTGACCCCACCCGGCTGGGGGATTGGGAGGGGCTAGGCGGGGTTGGAGCGTCGCAGCAACTCGGCAATCATTTGGGCCTGTTGGCGCAAGGCTTCGTCCTGTTGATCCATCTTGCGGTTGCGCTCCTCCGAGGCTTTGCCCATCTGCTGTAAGCCCCAGGCGATCAGCAGCAATTGTCCGACCCCAATCCCGACCCCCGCCCACACGGTGATGATTTCGTGTTCCATACCGTCCTCCTTTCCGGACAAAAATTGCTCACCCGGAAAGCAAAAAAAGAGGCTCCGCAGTCAAGGGCGGCGAGTTCCCCCGTACACGCGGGGATAGCCCCTAAACGGCCGCTCGTCAACGCCATCCTCTCCTGGTTCCCCCGTACACGCGGGGATAGACCTCGGTAGGGAAAAGGCGCGCCCGGGGTGACTCGAACACCCAACCTACGGGTTCGAAGCCCGGTGCTCTATCCAATTGAGCTACGGGCGCGTCCTACGAAAACAGAGGAAAAATCGGGGCACAAATCTATGTGGCAGACCGTGAAAGCGCAAGTCCGGCTGTCGAAGTGAGAAAGGCTCTTCCTCTCCGGCCCGTGGTCTAGCTTGTTGGACGTTCTGAGGTCGAGAGGGGTAATGTCGATAAGGCGTGCGTAACCCACCCCGCCGCTACGCGGCACCCCTCCCAAGAGGGGATTTTTCTCCACGACTTTCCCCCGTGCGGTATAATCGGCACGAGGTTGCCTTAATCACCAAAAAGACCTCACTCCCAACCCGCAGACCCAGCTCGACAAACGACTTCTCAGTCACCTCAACGGTCAGGGGAGGCAGGTCGGGACCGAGTTCGGCCGTTGCCAATCCAACATGCCCGACGGAACGGAGTTGCGTAATACGAGCGGGCAGAACATTGCGGGCAGACAGCCCTTCTGGCCGCTGCGTGGCCAACATAATATCGTGTGCGGGAATACCGGCCAGCAGCGCCTCACCCGGCTGGGCCTCGGACTGGACAGTCACCAACTCGACCGGCGCTCGTTCACCGCCTTCCCTTTCGCCCAAGCGTACCTGCCCCGTACTCCCGCTTCCTGCCACGGTATAGCAGGGCAAAATATTCTCGAAGCCATACTGTTCGGCCAGGGGGAAAATATGGGAGGCGGTCAGCACCGCGCGCGGGTCGCCATGCGAGATGACCGCACCATCTTTGAGTACAACCAGATCGTCACACAGGGCCTGTACTTCGAGCGGGTCGTGCGACACGAACAGCATGGGAGTCTGAAATTCAGCCCGCACCCGCCGCAGAAAGGGCAGGAGCTTGCGTCTCAGGGCAACGTCCAACGAGGCAAACGGCTCGTCGAGCAGGAGCAGTCGCGGCCCGGAACACAGGGCACGTCCGAGGGCGACGCGCTGTCGCTCTCCACCGGACAAGGCGTGCACGGCACGCTCAAGGAGCGGGCCGAGTTCGAGGATGTGAACCACGATTTCAAACGTCTGCTGAACAGCATGACCTCGCCGTAACCCGCGTTTCTTGCCAGCCAGAAGATTCTGCCGGACATTCTTGTGCGGGAAGAGTAAACCATCCTGGGGGACATACCCGATATGGCGTTGCGATGGCTTGACAAACACCCCTCGGTCGCTATCCAGCCACGTTTCTGCGCCAAGCGCAATAACGCCTCGCGCCTGGCGCCGGACGCCACAGATCGTTTCCAGCAGACTGGTTTTACCCGCCCCGGAGACTCCGAAAATCCCGGTCACGTGTTTTTCGGTCTGCACATCGATATCCAACTCAAAACGGTCCAGCGGGAGGCGGACCTGCACGGTCAGGCCATCCAGAGAACCGGCCTGTAGGCTGTCGTGAGGGGGTAAGAGCTGCGTCATTATGGTCGGGCCAGACGGGGCAGTGAGCGGCCGTGTCCCAGCAGTTCAGCACTCAGAATGGCCAGGAAGCCCAGTACGATGGCGACCAGCATGAGAAAATCAGCTCTCGCCTGCGCGCCGACCTGCTGGGCGCTGAAAATAGCCGCGGCTATCGTTTGCGTTCGACCCGGTATGTTGCCGGCAATGGTGACCGTGGCGCCGAACTCACCCATGGCACGTGTAAAACCGAGAATGACCGCCCCGAGCAAGCCGCGCCGGGCCATGGGTAAGCTGTACTGAAAAAAAGTGGCCAGCCGACCGTGGCCTAAGGTATGGGCCATCAATTCGAGCCGGGGATTGATCCCTTCAAACGTAGCTCTTGCCGTACGTGCAACGAGCGGCAGGGACATGGTCGCCGTTGCAATGACCGCCCCTTTCCAGGTCAGCAGGATGGTCAAATCAAATCCGAGCGTCTCGCGCCCAAACGGTCCATCGACCGCAAACAGCCGCAATAAAAGAAAGCCGACTGCGGTGGGCGGCAGAACGAGTGGTAAGCCGACCAGCGCAGACAGGACCGTCTTGCCATAAAACTCATAGCGGGCCAGAACATAGCCCAGGACCGTGGCCGGCAGCAGCACCAGTAGAGTTGATACCGTTGCAACCTGGAGCGTCAGGAGAATAACCGACAATACTTCAGGACTCATGGCAGTCACGACAGCGGACGAGAGCCTCCTTCGTCTACAACAAATCCCTTCATGTTGTAAATTGCTACGGCTTCAGGGCTGCTCAAAAAGTTGAGAAATCGGGTCGCGATTTCAGACTGCGGACGATTTTTGAGGGCCACGGCACAGTACATGATCGGTTGGTGCAGATTGGGCGGAATCTTATACACGACCTGCACCCGGTCTGAGCTCATGGCATCCGTTCGATACACAATGCCGATGATGTGTGGATCAGACTCCACCAGGCCGAGAGCCGCCCGGACATCGGTAGTGGGGACGATTTTATCTTTGACGGCTTCCCAGACCGAGCGGTCTGCCGTTTCAACGGCCTGCAAAAAAGCCCGAGCGTATCGTCCGGCAGGCACGGCCGCAGGATCGGCCATTGCCAGGAAGGTGAATGAGAGTGTGGGCAGCAGACCAGGCTCGGACAACTGAAACTCGGCATCCTTTCGACTGATGAGCACGAGACGATTTGACAGAAAGTTGCGGCGCGATTCGGGCAGGATCAACTCCGCCCTTTCGAGTACATTGACCCAGTCCGGGTTCGCCGACAAAAAAACATCAGCCACCGGAGCGGCCTGAAGCTGCTGCGCCAGGGTATTGGAGCCGGCAAAATTATAGACCAGGTCAACTCCGTGCGTCTCGGAAAAGCGCGCGCCGATGCCCCGGACAACATCGCGCAGGCTGGCGGCGGCAAACACCACGACCGACGGCTTCTCCTGTCCGGACGAGCCGTTATTGTCACACCCCACGGACAGCAGCGTGAACGCGAGTACTGCCAGCGCAAAACCAACAGGTCTCACCTTTGCACCGACCCGAATCGGCCTGGGAAAAGGAACGTCTCTGGACGATGGTTGATGTGGATTCACCGTGTGGCGGGCTCGACATGGCCCTCAGCGGCCGTTACTTCACCGTCCACGTCGTCCCCGTCGGACTATCCTTGAGCACGATTCCTTGCTCAGCAAGCTGCGCGCGAATTTCGTCCGCACGCTGAAAATTCTTCTCTTTCCGCGCCGCGGACCTCTCGGCTATCAGGGCCTCGATGGCCTCAGGCGTGAGGCTGGCTTCAGCCAGGCCAGTCTGCTTTTGATGCTCTAAAAATTGTGTAGGAGGCTCTTCAAGCAGGCCGAGGACCTTTCCAATCCTTGCGATTTCAGATCGGAATATTGCTGCCTCCGTGATCTGGCCAGCGTCCAACGAGCGGTTGATCTCGCGCACAACGTCAAAGATTACGCCAAGGGCGCGGGGCGTATTGCAGTCATCATCCATTGCCTCACGGAAAATTTTGATGAAGAAAGAGTCATCGGGCACGCTCATTGTACCGTCACCAATCGCTTCGTCGGCACGGGCGAGCGTTTCATAGATGCGCGCCAGTCCCTTTTCCGCCTCTGTCAGTTTTTGGGTCGAGAAATCAAGCGCCATTCGATAGTGAGACGAGAGTAAGACCTGACGTAAGACTTCCGGCGTGGAGACCTTGCTCAGCGCGGCCTCGATGGTCAGGAAATTGCCCAAAGACTTTGACATCTTTTCCTGCTCAACGGTCACCATACCGTTATGCAGCCAGTAGCGGGCCAGGGCACAGCCCTTGGCTCCTTCGGACTGGGCGATCTCGTTTTCATGATGGGGGAAAATCAGGTCGGCGCCGCCGCCGTGAATATCGAAGGGCTGGCCCAGATATTTGCTGCTCATGGCCGAGCACTCGATATGCCAGCCGGGCCGGCCCTTGCCCCAGGGGCTGTCCCAGGCCGGCTCGCCGGGCTTGCTGGACTTCCACAGGGCAAAGTCCATGGGATGACGCTTGCGCGTGTCCACTTCTATGCGCGCCCCGGCCGCCATGTCTTCCAGACGCCGGTGGGCCAGCTTGCCGTATGCGGCAAAGCGGTCCACCGCATAATACACATCTCCATCCACGGCATAGGCGAGTTGTTTGGCTTCGAGCTCCTGGATAAGGGCGAGCATGGCCGGAATGTGTTCGGTGGCCCGGGGTTCATGCGTGGGCGGCAGGCAGCGCAGGGCCCGCATGTCGTTGTTAAAATCCTGAATATAGGTGTCGGTCAGCTCTTCGGCAGAAATGCCTCGCTCGTTGGCGCGGTTGATAATCTTGTCATCCACGTCCGTAAAATTGCGGACAAAAGTCACTTCATAACCGGAGAACTTGAGATAACGATAGATGACATCAAAGGCGACCAGGGCCCGTGCATGACCAATATGAGAACGGTCATACACCGTGACCCCACACACATACATACGGGCTTCGCCAGACCTGAGCGGGACAAACTCTTCGGTTTTACCCGTCAGGGTGTTGTGAAAACGCAGAGCCATACGATTGGGCTCCCCCCTGCCTAGAGACGTCCCTCGACTAATTGATCGACCACGGAAGGATCGGCCAGGGTTGATGTGTCCCCGAGCTGATCGATCGCGCCCTCACCAATTTTCCGCAGGATACGCCGCATGATTTTTCCGCTCCGCGTCTTGGGCAGCCCGTCGGCGAACTGTACCTTGTCCGGGGTGGCGTGCGGGCCGATCTCTCGGCGGACCGTGCTATTCAGCTCTTTCACCATATCCGGAGAGGACTGCTGTCCGGTCTTGAGCGTCACAAAGGCATAGATGCCCTGCCCTTTGAGATCGTGCGGCATTCCCACTACTGCGGCCTCGGCCACAGCCGGATGCGTGCCCAATGCGCCCTCAATCTCGGCGGTTCCCAAACGATGGCCGGACACGTTGATCACGTCGTCCACCCGTCCGGTAATCCAGTAATAACCGTCTTCGTCCCGCCGGCAGCCATCGCCCGAGAAATACTTGCCGGGGTAGGCGGAGAAATAGGTCTGAATGAAGCGTTCGTGGTCGCCGTACACCGTGCGCATAATACCCGGCCACGGGAACTTGAGGCATAAATTCCCGGATACACCGTTGCCCTCGATCTCCGCGCCTTGGTCGTCTACCAGACAGGGCTGGACGCCGAAGAAGGGCCGCGTAGCCGACCCCGGCTTGGTTTTCGTTGCACCCGGAAGGGGAGTGATCAGAATCCCGCCGGTTTCGGTCTGCCACCAGGTATCGACAATCGGGCAGCGTTCTTGGCCGATGGTCTGAAAATACCAGTGCCATTCGGGGCTCTTGATCGGCTCGCCGACCGTGCCGAGAATACGCAGACTCGACAGATCGTACTTGGCCGGCCAAGTGTCGCCTTCTTTCATCAGCGCGCGTAACGCGGTGGGCGCGGTATAGAAAATATTGACCTTATGCTGTTCAACAATCTGCCAGAAACGGCCAAAATCCGGGTAATTGGGGACACCCTCGAACATCATGGTCGTCGCCCGGTTCGCCATCGGGCCGTAGACGATATAGCTATGCCCGGTCACCCAGCCAATATCGGCCGTACACCAGTAGATATCCCCCGGCCGATAGTCGAACACATAGCGGTGGGTCATGGAGGCATAGACCAGATAGCCACCCGTCGTATGCAGTACGCCCTTGGGCTTGCCGGTCGAGCCGGAGGTATACAGGATGAATAACGGATCTTCTGCGTCCATGGATTCCGGCTCGCACGTCGTCGGCTGGGTTGCCACCTGCTCGTGCCACCAGACGTCACGGCCGGACTGCATGGGGACCTCGTGTCCGGTACGCCGGACGACAACAACATGCTCAATAGACGGACATTCAGCCGCCGCGGTATCGGCGTTGGTCTTCATGGGGATATCGTTCTTCGCCCCACGCAGTCCCGTATCTTGGGTAATCAAGAGCTTGCATGCAGAGTCCTGGATACGATCACGCAGGGAATCCGGCGAAAAGGCGCCGAACACAATGGAGTGGACCGCCCCAATACGCGTACAGGCCAACATGGCCACCGGCAGCTCGGGGATCATCTGCATGTAAAGACACACGCGATCCCCTTTTTTCACTCCAAGCGCCCGGAGCGCATTGGCAAACTGGCAGACCTGGTCCAAAAGCTCGGTGTACGAAAACTTTTTGCTTTCGTCCTGATTATTGCCCTGCCAGATGAGAGCAGTCTGGTCGCCGGCCCCGGCGTTGACATGCCGGTCCAGGCAATTATGCGAGACGTTGAGCTTGCCGTTGAGAAACCATTTGATATCAGCCTTGTGAAAATCCCATTCGAGAACCGTGTCCCATTTTTGAAACCACTCAAGCTGTTTTTCAGCCTGTTCCGCCCAGAATCCTTCCGGGTCGTGGATTGAGCGCTCATACATCTGCTGATACGTATCCGGGTCAATGGCCGTCTGCCCTTGTACCGCAGCAGGAATATCATACGTCAGATCACCGCTTTGTTCGTCTGCCATAATGGCCTCCTGTACTTAGCTCTGCGTCGAGCTCCGTATAGCCGGGTAGGCTCGCATATTGCCTGTTCAAGGAAGATCGGATGAGAAGCATCTCTCATGGAGACGCTTCCCGCCCTTCCGGCGGCATGGGTTCATATCATTGGAGAATGAAGCGCTGGAGCGAGCGAGGATACTGATTAACGGCTTATTCTTTGATACCGATCGCCTTGAAGAAGCGCTCCTGCACGACGCTACAGGTCATTTCGTAGAGCATATCCCTGTTGGGCGACTGAGCCAGGAAGCCCAGCGGGATTTGAAAGCCGCCCTTATCTTTGATGTTCCCGCCACCGTAGTACGACTTTCGGTCTTCATCAAAGCCAAAAAGCTTTTTCAAAAACGCATCAGGGTTCACGGTATCGCTCCGTGTCCGGAGCGAGCCATCAACCGTCTTGCCGTCCACAATGCCAAAAACAAGGACCGAGTCTGTTCCTTCTCGCTGAAGCAGGAATTCTGCCACCTGGGGGATGCCATCGCGGTGTTCGCCCCGCACAAAGCCCACATCGGTAAACACAAAGGAGTCGAACACCTGCTTCCGCTCCAGGGCCTTTTGAATCATATCCATGACAATCGGCGGTAAGGATTTTTCCGAGATCGCCTTGAGGAGGGGCTGATCCACGCACGGCCATAAATACGCCGCCGCCTCAAATTCCAACCGACTGGCCTCAATCAACGCCATGGTATCGGAACGAATGCCGTGCATGAGCGCGGTTGCCAGTCGCACCTGGTCAGTCTCGCCGGGGTTCAGGCCGTCGGGATATTGCGCCCGTAAATATTCGGTATAGATGGCGCAGGTCGAGGCTGCGTCCTCCCGTATATCAACAAATTCAGCCAGCGGGGTCCCAAGACGACGGTGGTGATCGATAAAGGAGAGGAGGGTCTTGCCGCCCAGCTGATCCGAAATAGGCGTCTCTGGATTTTGGGTATCAACCAGCGCGTAGGCAGAGTATGGCGTGAGGTCGAATTCCTCGTCATAGAGTTGCAGGTCAATCTCAAGGCGCTTCACCAACGCACGGTTTTCATGGTGGCTGACTTCATGAAAGCACAGCAGCGTGGCTTCGATGTCGAACTCTTTGGCTAAGAACTGATGCGCCAAACCGGAAGCGATATTATCGGGGTCCGGGTAGCCCACCAGGATGATGAGGATTTTTTCCCCGTGGTGGCGGGCCAGTATCTCACGCAGTTTTTTCCATTGCTTTTTGGGTGATTCTTCTTCAGCAACAGCACTGTTTTCAACAACCCGTAGCGGGGGCTCTTCTACAGGCGATACTCCAGTAGCGTTTGCCATGGTGTCTCCTCCACGTACTGTAGACAATAGGAAGAACATATCCCTCTTTCACGCAGTCTGACAAGAGGACCGTACCCCCTTTTCGACCCTCCCCGAGCGTGAGGCTCCCTTGAGGAAGCGGAGCGCCTATGGTAGGGGACGTGTCATTGTTAGAGAGGCTTCATTCCCAGCGTGCCCTCAGCAGACCCGCTCATTACGCGCCACATGTCGTCAGTCCCCAGACTATCATGAGAAAGGAAGAGGAGTGCTCCGCCTTGTACGCTCGTGTGGACGTCTGACCCTCCGCACTTTGCGCGAAATGGGCCGCATGGGGATCTTTCTTGGGACAACCCTGGTCGATATCTTTCGCCCTCCCCTGCAAGGCGGTCAGCTTGTCCGCCGGATCTACTTTATCGGCAGCCGCTCTCTCTTGCTCATCGTCTTTACCGGAGCCTTTACGGGTATGGTCGTTGCCCTGCAGGGATATATTGCCCTGCGGCGCTTTGGTGGCGAAGAGGCACTCGGCCCGATGGTCGGACTGAGTTTGATTCGCGAGCTTGGTCCGGTCCTGTCTGCGCTGATGATCACGGCCCGCGCCGGCTCGGCCCTGACCGCAGAACTCGGGATTATGCGAATTACCGAGCAAATAGACGCGCTCGAAGTCATGGCCCTCAATCCCATCAAGTATCTCGTGGTCCCCATTTTTCTGGCGGCCTGCATTACCTTTCCTCTTTTGAACAGTGTTTTTGTGACGGTGGGTATTTATGGCGGCTATATTGTCGGCGTTGAGTTGCTGGGCGGGAGTTCGGGGGCGTATTTTACGCAGATGAGCAGTGCAGCGGATTCCAGCGACATTTGGATGGGTGTATATAAATCGCTCTCGTTTGGAATGATTGTTGCCTGGGTCAGCTGTTTTAAGGGCTTCTACGCCGCGCATGGGGCCGAAGGGGTCAGTCACGCCACCACACAAGCCGTGGTGATGTGTGCGGTCCTGATCCTGGTGTGGGATTATTTCATTGGTTCTGTCCTCGTGTAGCCATAGGAAACCGTTATCGAGAAGTGCCGCATGATCCGCCTCGTCAATGTCCGTAAATCCTTTGGCAGCCAAACGGTCTTGTCCGGGCTCAATCTCGATATCCCCGACCGGGCTGTGTATGTGGTGGTCGGAGTCAGCGGAGCCGGGAAAAGCTGTTTACTCAAGCATCTGATCGGTTTAATGCGCCCCGATTCCGGGCAGGTCTGGATAGACGATATAGAGATCACCAGCTTGGGACGCCGTGCCCTCAATCAGGTTCGGAACCGGTTCGGCATGCTCTTCCAGGGTGGAGCGCTGTTCGATTCCATGTCCGTGTATGACAACGTGGCCTTTCCCCTGCGGGAAAAGACTCGAAAAAGCGAGGCTGAAATTCGGGATAAGGTCCATGAACGTCTTTTCCAGGTCGGACTGGCCGGCGTGGATGCCAAATTCCCCTCCGAGCTATCGGGCGGGATGCGCAAACGTGCGGCGCTGGCTCGCTCGCTCGTCTCCGATCCTGAGATTCTCTTATTTGATGAACCGACAACCGGCCTTGATCCGATCCGAGTCAATGCCATTCATCGACTTATTCTTGACCTCCATCAAATGCTGGACTTTACTGCGGTTATTGTCAGCCACGAAATTCCAGCGGTCTTTTCTCTGGCCACCCATATCGCTATGCTGCATCAAGGGGTGATTGTTGAGTCCGGCTCGCCCAGCGCCCTACAGGAGTCAAACAATCCGGTAGTGCGGCAGTTTATGAGCGGCCAGCTCGAAGGTCCTATCGATGTGTACTAGAACCCGTGCTAGGTGCGTATGAAGGCTGACGCGGAACTGTTCTTTGGCACGCTTCTGCTTGGCATCTGCGGCTTTCTGGGATATCTTTCTCTTCAGTTGGGCCAGGTTGAGCTGGGCTCTGACAGCTATCCGGTATATGCGGATTTTATAACAGCGGGCGGACTGCAAGACGGGGCGGTTATCGAGCTCGCAGGAGTGGAAATAGGCAGGGTCGAACGTGTTCGCTTGGCTGATTACAAGGCCCGCGTCACCTTAAAAATTCGGGACGATATTACATTACACGAAGACACGCAGGCGGCAATCAAGACCAAGGGCCTGATTGGCGAACGCTATGTCGTCATCACTCCGGGCTATTCCTCTGCCACCATTGCACCTGGAGGGACTATTGACAGGACTGTAGAGCCGGTCGACATTCAACAATTAATAGGAGAATTCATTTTCGGTAATGTCGGAAGCAGTCAGACGCCTGAGCAGGCAACGGAAAATGGTCAGGACCGCCAGAACGGCGGGGAGAGTACGGACTTGTGGTCACTCGGTCTTGATGAGTCCTTGTGAGTCGATAAGGGGGGGAGGATGCTGAAAAAACTGGTACTGACAATAAGCATAGTGGGAGCATTTTCATCTGGATTCTCTCCCACCGAGGCCCGGGCACAAATGGGGAGTGCAGGTCAAGACGAGGTAGCTCCTCAACCCATTGACGATCCGTTTGAGCCCTTTAACCAGGCCATGCTCAGCTTTAACTTGAAGCTGGACGAGTATATTCTCCACCCAGTGGCCTCAGGCTATGCAGCCGTCCTGCCGCTCGGTGCCCGGCAAGGAGTCGGACGCTTCTTTCACAACATCAATATTGCCCCACGTCTGGGCAATAAGTTGCTGCAAATGAAACTGGTCGGGGCCGGCAAGGAGTTCAGCCGCTTCGTCATCAATACCTCTCTCGGAGGTCTGGGGTTTTTTGACGTAGCGGACAGTTGGTTCGGCTTGGAAGCCGGGCATGCGGACTTTGGGCAAACGCTGGCGCAGTACGGCATAGCCCCCGGCCCGTATCTCGTCTTACCTTTCTTCGGTCCCTCAACCGTTCGCGACGCGGTCGGTCTCAGCGTTGATGGGGCTATGCAACCCATGAACTACCTCTTACCGACGTATCCCGAGACCATCGCAGCGCGGGGCGGCTGGGTGATGGGAAGTGCGGCCAACTTCCGCTCGCTCAATCTTGAACTTTTTGAGAATGTTGACCGATTCTCTGTTGACTTGTACGGCGCCGTTCAAGACGGCTACCTCCAACAACGCGAACGGACTATTCAAGAAGCGATAGCGGAGGAATAGGAATCCGGGCCATGAAACTGCCACGACTTCCCTTCCTGCTGACGCTTGGCGGCCTCGCGCTCTTTTTCCTGCCGATACGAGGGCTGACCACAGACTCCCCGCTGGAAGCCGTTCGTTCCACCACAAATCAGGTCGTCCTGGTCCTCAGGGCTCCGGAGAATCAAGGTCCTCACCTGCGGGAGAAGCGCATTAAACAAGTCAGCGAAATTGTTCGACCCTTGTTTGACAGACGAGAGGTTGCCCGGCGAACCCTGGGTGTGTACTGGCGTGACCGGACGGAGGAGCAGCGCGAAGAATTCATCGAAATTTTTACCGAACTGGTCGAGAAGTCCTACGGGGAAACGTTCGATAAGCAGGCTGAAAAATATTTGGATCAAGTCGAGTTTTTATACGATCAGGAGACGATAGACGGGAAGTTTGCCGAGGTCAGCACCCGCATCTTCGTCCCTTCTCAGAATAAGCATTTCTCGATCAATTATCGTCTGCATCAGGTCGATGGGCAGTGGCTCATCTATGACGTTGTCGTAGAGAATATCAGCATGGTCCGGAATTTTCGCACCCAATTTTATCGTATTATCGGGAAGAGCTCCTATGAAGAATTGGTGCGGAGGCTCCAGGCGAAACTGATACAAATGTCAGCCGCTCCCTCCGCTTCATAGGCACACGACGGACCCCGTACGAACCGCCGACCCGGCGGCGCGTCCCGCCCAGCACGTAGATTTCAGCCATGCCCGTTACGATCTCAACCACAGACTTTGACGCGGTCCTGTTCGACCTTGATGGGGTTGTGACCCAAACCGAAAAGTTGCACACGATTGCCTGGAAAGCCCTCTTTGATGAGTTTCTCAGCCGTTTTGCCCAAAGAAACGGAACGCCGTTTGTGCCGTTTGATGCCGAGACCGACTATTTGCAGTACGTGGACGGCAAACAGCGCTATGACGGCGTTACCAGCTTTCTTGCGGCGCGGGATATTCCGCTCCCGTATGGGGACCCGGAAGACGACAGCAGCCGCGAAACGGTCTGTGGCTTGGGCAACAAGAAAAACTCTACCTTTCTTGCTTGTCTGGCAGAAAAAGGCGTCGAGGTTTTTGAGTCGACTATCGTCCTCATCAAGGCGCTTCGACAAAAAGGACTCAAAATAGCGATCGTTTCATCGAGTAAGAACTGCAAAATCGTGCTGGAGCAGGCCGGGCTGACAGACCTGTTTGACACGCGTGTCGATGGGGTTGAGAGTGCGACCTATAAGCTGCCGGGCAAGCCGGCTCCGGATACCTATCTGGAGGCAGCCCGACGGCTGGCCGTCAGACCGGAGCGCGCAGCCATTGTCGAGGATGCCAATTCAGGGGTTGAGGCCGGGCATAGAGGCGGCTTCGGCCTTGTCCTGGGCGTTGCCAGACAGGACAACCAAGCCGCTTTGGAACAGCACGGAGCCGATGCGGTTGTGACCGACCTTAAGGACGTGCGGATCGACGATAATCCAGAGCAACCACGTATCCGGAATGCCCTGAACCTGCCGTCTGCCCTCAGCCATCTGCCGGTACACAGTCTACAGGAGAAGCGACCGGTTGTTTTTCTCGATTACGATGGCACGCTGACCCCGATTGTCAGCCGCCCCGAACTCGCCACCTTGGCGCCCGACATGCGGCACACCCTTGCCGTGCTGGCCGAGCGGTGTCCGGTTGCCGTGGTGAGCGGCCGGGACCGCGCCGATATTCAGGCCCTGGTACAGCTCGACTCCGTCTACTATGCCGGGAGTCATGGCTTTGACATTGCGGGCCCTCATCAGGTGCGCATGCAGCATGCCGAAGGGCTTGAATTTCTCCCGTTGCTCGATGAAGTAGAGACCCAATTGCAACACCAGCTCGGCACAATCCAGGGCGCCCTTGTCGAGCGGAAAAAGTTCACCATCGCGGTCCATTTTCGAAATGTTGCGTCTGAACAGGTTGGGTCCATCGAGTCGCTGGTCGACGCAGAGCTGAAGAAGCACCCACAACTCCGTAAGGGGCTGGGGAAAAAAGTCTTCGAGCTTCAACCGCGACTCGATTGGCATAAAGGCAAGGCCGTCCTGTGGCTGCTTGACACCCTCGCCCTTCATACCCCGGACGTCGTCCTCATCTATATCGGAGATGACATCACGGATGAGGATGCGTTCCACACCTTGGCCGGCTACGGTCTCACCATAGTCGTGGCCGATACACCGCGCCGGACGGCGGCTCGCTATGCGCTTCAGAATCCCGCTCAAGTCCAGACCCTGCTCCAGCGACTCGCCGCGTCGCTGTCCATGTAACAACGCCTGACCTATCATGGCCGACCAGACTGACTGGATAGTCCGATTCGATGGTTTCGACCCGGAACAGGAGCGACTGCGGGAAACCTTGTGCACGCTCGGCAACGGCTATTTTGCTACCCGGGGAGCGGCAGAAGAGACCGAAGCTGACGCCATCCACTATCCGGGCACCTATCTCGCCGGCGGCTATAATCGCCGGAAAACGGAAATAGCCGGACGGACTGTTGAAAATGAAGATTTCGTGAATCTGCCGAACTGGCTCGGCCTGACCTTTCGGCCGGAAGACGGAGAGTGGTTTCATCCGAACGCCTACGAAATTCTGACCTGGACACGGGAGATAGACCTCAGACAGGGCATCCTGACGCGGACGCTGCACGTGCGTGACCCCCAGGGCCGGGAGACACGCCTGTGCTATCGGCGCTTTGTCAGTCTGGCCGACCCACACCTTGCCGGCAGCAGTCTCACCCTGACTCCCGGGAACTGGACGGGCGGGCTGCACATTCGCTCTGCGCTGGATGGACGGGTACGTAACGCCGGGGTGAAGCGCTACCAACAGTTACGCAGCGACCATCTGGAAGCCTTCCTCAGCCAGCCAATCGGTGAGGAGGGGATAGCCCTGCTGGTCCGTACAAACCAGTCCCAGATAACCATCGCGCAAGCCGCCCGGACCCAGCTCTTCCGGCAATCGGCAGTCGTCACGCCTGAGCGCACGACCGAGACCGCGAACGGTTACGTCGTCCAGGATATGGCGCTCACTGTCGCGCCGGGAGAAACCCTCACCATTGAAAAAATCGTGGCCCTCTTTACATCCCGCGACCGAGCGATTGCCGAATGCCGCCTCGCCGCGAAACAGGCCATCGATCATGCCGAGCGGTTTACGCCCCTGGTCGAGCGGCACGCGCAGGCCTGGCAGCAGGTCTGGGAGCTGTGCGATATCACCATCGTCGAGCAGCCACATATACAGCGCGTACTACGCCTGCACGCCTTCCATCTGCTCCAAACCGTGTCAGCGCATACCCGCGACCTCGATGTCAGCATCCCGGCGCGCGGCCTCCACGGCGAGGCATATCGGGGGCATATCTTTTGGGATGAACTGTTTGTTCTGCCGTTCTTCACCTTTCGCCTGCCCGAGTTGACCCGATCCCTGTTACTCTATCGGTATCGGCGCCTTCCCCAGGCGCGTGCAGCCGCTCGTCTGGCCGGGTATCAGGGCGCGATGTATCCCTGGCAGAGTGGTAGTGACGGGCGCGAAGAAAGCCAGGTCGTCCACCTCAACCCCAGTTCGGGGCGGTGGATTCCGGACCATAGTGCGCTCCAGCGACACGTGAACATCGCAATTGCCTATAATGTCTGGCAGTATTATCAGACGACCCTGGATATCGACTTTTTATCGCTCTATGGCGCGGAGATGATCGTGGACATTGCCCGGTTCTGGGCCAGCGCTGCAACGTATAATCCAGAGCTCGAACGCTATGAAATCCGCGGTGTGATGGGACCGGACGAATACCATGAAAGCTATCCTGGCTCCGAGACACCCGGTCTGAACAATAACGCCTACACCAACGTCATGGTGGTCTGGACCCTCCAGCGCGCCCTCGATGTCCTCGCCCTCCTGCCGGCGGAGAGGAGCAAGGTCCTGCGATCACAACTGGAGCTGAGCGAGCAGGCCCTGGAGCGCTGGACAGACATCACCAGGAAGATGCGGGTGGTCTTCCACGGCGACGGTATGCTGAGTCAATTTGAGGGTTTTGAAACTTTGCAGGAGTTTGACTGGGACGGCTATCGGAAGAAATACGGTGACATTCATCGGCTCGACCGCATCCTTGAGGCGGAAAACGATAGCCCGGATCGCTATCAGGTCGCCAAGCAAGCCGACGCCTTAATGTTGTTCTACCTGCTGCCTATGGATGAAGTCATTCGCCTCTTGCGGCAGCTCGGCTATCCCGTGGACCCTCCCACGCTCCGCACCACCATCGACTACTATTTTCAGCGGACCTCGCATGGCTCAACCTTGAGCCGGGTCGTCCATGCCTGGGTTTTGGCCCGGATCGACCCCCAGCGCTCGTGGCAGCTTTTTCTTGAGGCATTGGAAAGCGATATCAACGATATTCAGGGCGGCACGACGGCCGAAGGGATTCACGCCGGGGTGATGGCCGGCACAATCGACCTGGTCCAGCGCTGTTATATGGGAATGGAAACACGGGACGATACGGTCTGGTTTCGGCCCTGTCTGCCCGAGTCTCTGTCCTCCGGCCTCGCCTTTCGCTTTCAATACCGCGGCAATTGGTTCTCCGTCAGAGCGACGCAACACACCTTGCACGTGACATTTGACTCCGGTTGGCATCCGCCGGCTCGTATTGGCATTGCCGGACAGGTCTCCGAACTCAGACCAGGAGAAACCCAGGCGTTTACCCTGGAGTAGACTCTTCCCACGACATGGGTTCGTTGAGTCCGTTGAGTCATTGAGTCTGTTGAGTCTTGACCCAAAAGGCCCTAAAGACTCAACAGACCCAAAAGACCTCCAAAGCGGTATGGACTGAAGAGCAGCCCGTTCGTGTAGCGCCCATGACCACATGCACTGACACCACGTTTCGCCTCGTTGCAGACCCCAGCCTGGCCTGGACTGCGCCCACCTTACCGCTTGGGCCTGCCTTTTTCGATAATCGGATTATTTTTGGCGATAATTTACCCGCGCTGAAAGCATTGTCGAAAGAATATACCAACAGCATTCAATGTATTTACCTCGATCCGCCCTACAATACCGGCAATGCCATCCCGCTCTACCCGGACGGCAGCGACCATCACCAATGGATTGAGGCACTCAAGCCCCGGCTCGAACTCCTGTGGGCCTTGCTACACGAAGATGGCTTTCTCGCCATCCAGATCGATGACAATGAATTTGCCCGCCTCTATCTCCTGCTGGCCGACATGATGGGCGAGCAGAACCTGAAGACGATCTGTGTCAAAATGGCCGAGCCAACCGGCTTCAAGATGGTCCACGTCATTACGCAGGGCAGTCTGCCGCGACTCAAAGAGTACATCATCCTGGTCGGCAAGTCGGGCATTCGCAACCTGCATCCCGAACGCATCGCCAAAGCCAGTTGGGACCCGGAGTATCGCTGGGTCGTCGGTCAGGCTTCTCGACAGGCCATCCGCAGGCTTAAAGCGATTCTGGCTAATCAGGACCGAACCGCAGACGATATTCAGCGAGCCGATGCGATCTGCAGGTCTTTCTCCCTGGAACCCGTGGCCACCGTCTGCCAGCGTGAGGGCCGCTCCCATCCAACACCGGAATGGCTGGCTGAGAATGCCTGGCGTATCGTCCGAACCTGCTCAACCAGCGCCACGGCAAAACAGCGCGCGGACCGGAAACGGGCGACCCTCCCCCCTCACACCGGGGCGTTCAGCGTCGAAACTGTCCAACGCCGGCTCTATATCGTCACGGCCCACTACAATATGCACAGCGCCCAGCCACGCATGCGCTTATTATTTGCCGATGACTATCTGACACTTCATCCGGGCGACTTCTGGGCCGACATCAAAACCACCAGCCTGGGGGAGGAAGGAGGCGTGACCTTCATCAAGGGAAAGAAACCGGAAGCCCTGCTCAAACGCATTATCGGCATGACCACCCAGCCCGGCGACTGGGTCCTGGATGCCTACGCCGGGTCCGGCACCACCGGCGCGGTGGCGCACAAAATGGGCCGCCAGTGGCTCCTGATTGAGAACGGTCCCCAGTGCAATACGCACATCCTGCCTCGCCTCCGAGCCGTTATCGAGGGAACGGATCAGACCGGCGTCAGTAAGCGCCTGCGCTGGAGAGGCGGTGGCGGCTTTCGGTATTTTCGGTTGACCGCATAAGGGGAATCCGATGTACGCCATGGCTGTTGTTGCTCCCGGACCGATTGAGACCCACCCGCTCCACGCCCTGGACCTCCCAACTCCCCAGCCGGCCCAAGGCGAAGTCCTTATTCGGGTTGAGGTCTGCGGGGTGTGTCGGACCGACCTGCATATTGCCGAAGGCGACCTGCCGGCCCGGCGCAGTCCCGTTATTCCGGGCCATGAAATCGTCGGCAGCGTGACCCGCCGCGGAGCCGGCGTGCAGCACCTCAGGGAAGGCGACCGGGTCGGCGTAGCTTGGCTGTACGCCGCCTGTACGCAATGTGACTACTGTCGACGCGGAGATGAGAATCTGTGCCAGCAGCCGCAATTTACCGGCTATACCAAACATGGTGGTTATGCCGAGCATGTTGTCGCTCCGGAGGCATTTGTCTATCCCCTGCCCGCTGCGCTCTCCTCAGTGGAAGCGGCTCCGTTTCTGTGTGCGGGGATTATTGGTTACCGCGCCTTGCAGCGGTGTGGCATCCAACCCAAACAGCGCCTGGGCTTGTACGGCTTTGGTGGGTCCGCCCATATTGTCATCCAGATTGCCCGGCATTGGGACTGCGAGGTCTATGTGGTGACGCGCGGCCAGACACACCGCGCCCTCGCTATCCGGTTAGGGGCCACCTGGGCCGGAGAGATCACCGACCCTCTGCCGGAGAAGCTTCATGCCGCGATTATTTTTGCCCCAGCCGGGAACCTGGTCCCTCCGGCCCTGATAGCGCTGGACCGGGGCGGAACCCTGGCCCTGGCCGGCGTTCATATGACCCGGATTCCGCCGCTCGATTATGCCGATACCCTCTTCTATGAGCGCACCATTTGCAGCGTCACGGCCAACACGCGCCAGGACGGGCAGGACTTGCTCCACCTGGCTCACAGCATCCCGCTTCATACCGAGACCGAAGAATACCCGCTGGCGCAGGCGAACACCGCATTAAGGCGCATGAAAAACGGACAGCTCAACGGCGCGGCAGTCCTGCGGATATAGGAGCCTGCATATATCTTCGTCCTGCTCGGTGTTGCCTTCGCCGACCCTCCGTCAGCTCAACCGAGTCGTGGGGGTGATCAGTTGCACGCTGGAGAAATAGGACTGATACCGGGACGCATCCCGCGTCATCAGCGATAAGCCGCTTACCGCGGCATGCGCACCAATGAAAAAGTCGGGCAGGACCGAGCTTTTTGTCCCACCTCTCTTCTTGTAAGCGAGGAATGCTTTTCCGGACAGAAAGAGGGCTTCTCTGGGTATGGCGATCATATGGATTCCGCAGCCGGACAAGGCCGCTTCCAGTTCCTCAATGCGGGCGAAACCGACGGATACCTCAGCGTAGATGATCGGGTTGATCGCTGGGGTGAGTGACGTTGCATACTGGTGCAAGGTTGTTTCAGACCAGTCCGCCCATTGTGCATCGTCCTCAAAAATATCCAGGAGAATATTGGAGTCCACGAGAAAGGGGGTCATTCTTCGCCTCTGGTCAACGCGAGAATTTCGTCCGTTGTCATTTTGACGGTTGCGGCCCCACGGAACCGATGAAAGCGACTGATGGGTGGAATAGGCGAGATTTTTCTTTTGATGTACACCCGCCCGTCTTCTTCAACAAAGTCCACCTCGCTGTTAGGCGTAATGCCCAGTTTTTCCCGAATCTGTATCGGAATAGTCACCTGCCCTTTCACCGTGACTTTCATGATATCTCCTCCACTAAACATTGAGCATTACCAGTAAGAGTATTACTTGATCAATCGTACTTCAAGGGCAAAACGCCCTGTGGTCCCTAATCCTGCCGTCACCCGCGTCTTTGCTTGACACGCCTCCATGGCCTCTCTACTCTCCTGCCCCAGAACTGAAAAGAGTCAGGACACGGTATGGCAGACGCACGAGCAGTTTTCTTTGATTTTGGCGGCACCCTGTTTGACTATGAAACAACCGCACCGGGAGAACGTGCCTGCTTAATCGAGTTGGCCCAGGCAGCGGGGATCACGGCAACGTCGCAAGACATTCGACGGTCCTATCGGGCAGCTCTGAAAAACGTGTTTTACCAATACCTGCCCCGCCCGTATTATCTGCACCGCGATATGTTCCAGGACGCCTTGCAGGCTACCGCGGCCCAGTTTGGAACCACCTTCACCCAGGAACAGCTCGCCCGCTACCGGGCCGCTCAACACCAACGCCGCGAGCAGGACTTTCAACTGCGGGACGGGGTCACTGAGACCTTGGCCGCGTTACGTCAGCGCGGCCTCCACCTCGGTATTGTCAGCAATGCCGACAACGACCAGTTTTCACACCTGCTACAACTCTCTCGACTCGACCCCTGCTTTGACTCCCTCCTCAGCAGTGAGGACGCCCAGTCCTGCAAGCCGGACCCAGCCATTTTTTCGCACGCCCTTGCCCAAGCCGGCTGTGCGCCGGATCAGGCATATTTTGTCGGAGATTCCCTCCAGCAGGATATTCCCGGCGCCAATCGGGCGGGTATGCGCTCGGTTTTAATCTGGTCGCGGTCGGACACTGATCCACCGGCCAGCTCGACTCAGCCCCGGCATGTGATCCGCAGCATTTCCGAAATTTTGGACATCGTATAGGTTCTCTGGCTACAGCGAGCCTGACAAGAGCATATTCATAGTGGGGAGATACCAAGATGCGTATCCTACTGATCATTGGCTCGGTTCTTCTTATTGCAGTCGGCCTGCTCGTCTTTGCCCTCATCAACCTCAACAGCCTGATTGCCAGTAACAAAGACCGGATTCTGCACCAAGTCGAACAGATTCTCGGTCGAGAGGTTGAGGTCCAGGAAATCGGTGTGACCGTGTGGGGCGGGATAGGCGCGCGCCTGACACAGTTTCGCATTGCCGACGATCCGGCCTTTTCGGCTGACGCCTTTGTCCGGGCCGACGATCTTCAGGTGAATGTTGCTCTGTGGCCGCTCTTGTCTCAGGAAATCCAGGTCAGCCGTCTGATCCTTCACCACCCGCGGATTCAGCTTATTCGCGATGAGCAGGGACAGTTCAACTTCGCTAGCCTGAGCCAGACCGCAACGGCGAGCACACTGCAAGAAACGCCGCAAGAGACATTGCAAGAGAGTGACGAAACAGCCGCCCCGCCCCTGCTGTTCCTGGTCGCCTTCCTCGATATCCAAAATGGCGATGTCCGCTATATGGACCAACAGGCCGGGACGGATTTTCGGGTGACCCGACTCGACCTGCGGGCGCACGATGTGAGTCTTGATGAGCCGGTGCGTCTCGAACTTGACGCGGCCATCCTCTCAGACCAGCAGAATATCAGCCTGGACGTGCAGGCCGGGCCGGTCGACCAAGGGCTGGATGATGTCAACACCATTCCACTCGAAGGCAGCCTCACGATCAGTCAACTCGACCTGAACACCCTGCAACAAACCCTGCCGGATATTGCCCAACACATCCCATCAGGGCTGGGCATTTCCGGTCCACTCAATCTGACGACCGATGTATCCGGTCGTGTCGGTGCCCTGCACCTCTCCAATATGGACCTGCAAGCGGCTCTCTTCGATTCCAGAGCACCCAATATCCAAGTCACGGGCAGCTTCGGTCCGCTTGGTGCTGAGGTCCAGGATCCGCTCGCCGACAGCACCCTGGACGTCGTTGTGACGCTAGGACCGCTTGCCCTTGAGCGCGTCCGACAGTTTGATCCGGTGGGTGAACATCTGCCCCCAGACCTCAGCGTTGAGGGACCCATCTCCGTAACCGTCCGGGCGAGCGGCAGGCCCAACAATATGGCGCTGACGGGCCAGGTCGAGGCAACCGACAGCGCGCTGCGTTTTGGCGAACTCTTCAACAAGCCGACCGGTAATGTCTTCGCCCTCTCGACTCAGGCACGACTGACACCACAGGCGGCCGCCTTCCAGGAACTCACGCTCAGTCTGCATACGCTGATTCTGACGGTTAGCGGGAATGTCGGCTTTGACGCCACTCCCAGCCTCGACCTGACGATTGACTCGAATCGGGCCGAGCTTGCAGAACTGCATAGCTTCCTGCCCCTCCTCCAGGACTATGGCATGGCGGGCAGCTTCGAGACGCATTTGCAAGTATCCGGGCCACTCACAACAGAACAATTCCCCCAACTCACAGGGACTTTGAGCCTCCAAGACGGAAGCGCCACTCCAGAACAGTTACCAAAGCCGCTGACGGATATTCAGGCAGCAGTCACCTTGACGGGTCAGAGGGCCGAGTTGACCAAGACGACGGCCCGCATTGGAGAATCAGTGCTTCAACTTGAGGCTCAGGTTGAACAATTTCAGCCACTGAGAGTCGCCTATGAATTGCACGCGCCGGTACTGAAAATGGCAGACATTCAACCCCAAGCCTCAGAGGACCGGCTCGAAGCGGTGTCCGCCACAGGCCGAGTCTGGCTGCAAAACGGAGACCTCCGCCATGCAGGTCAACTGTCATCCAAACAGGGCCACGTTGCCCAGGTGTACTATACCGACTTGCAGCTTGATTCCTCAGTCGCCGACCAGGTCGCCAAGATCGACAGTTTCAAGCTGCACGCCTTTGAGGGCAGACTTGATGGCAGCGGGCAGTATAATTTTGGAGCAGACCCCCCGCGCATGGCTGTCACCACTCAGGTCGATGCCGTCAATCTCACGGAATTCTTTCGCTCAGGACTTGCTCTGACAGACCCGCCGGTCCAGGGGGCGGCCTCGCTCGACTTTACGCTCTCGGGCAGCGGACACACCTGGGATGCCCTCAAGCCAACCCTGCACGGGCAGGGAAAGGCCGAAATTACGGATGGAGAACTACGAGAGTTCAATCTGGCTGAAGGCGTTTTGTCCGGCCTGACCGGCGTTCCGGGCTTATCGCTCGTCCTGCCGCAACGGCTCCGGGATAAATATCCGGAAGTTTTCGCCTCTCCCCATACCGAGTTTGATGAGTTTGCCAGCCAGTTCTCGCTCGGCAATGGAAAAATCAATCTCGACCGCCTCCATATTGCCGCGCGTGACTTTCGGACACAGGCAGCCGGCTGGATGGACTTTGAACAACAGGTCGATGCGACCGCTTCGCTGACGCTTTCTCAAGCCCTCTCGTCCGACCTCATGCGAGCGACCAAAGAGCTGCGATATATTGCCAACGCCGAGGACCGCGTGGAAATTCCGTTTGCTCTGGCCGGCGTTTTTCCCGCCGTTCGCCCAACCCTGGACGCTCAGCAGATCGGCACCCTTATCCAGCGCGCGGCGACCAGAGCCCTGCAAGACGTGGTCCAGGACAAAATTCAAGAAAAAGTCCTGGACAAAATTCTGCCTCCAAAGAGAAAGCCTGAGTCTGAAGAGCCGGAAAGGGCACCCAGCCTGGAACAACAATTGCTCCGAAAAGGACTCGACACCTTGTTTGGCCGCTGATCTCAGGACAATATATCCGGCCAACGCCCAGGAGAAGACAATGGACAGACTCACGGAATCGCCGGCCCAGCCGCCCCTCAGCCAGCGTTTAAGCGCGGCAGACGCGGCCTTTTTGTACTTTGAGAAGCCCAACGAACCTCTGCACGTGGGCTCATGCTTCGTCTACGACGGCTATATTTCCAAAGCAGAGTTGGTTCAGGTCCTCCAGGAACGACTCCACCTGCTGCCGCGCTATCGCCAAAAGGTCATGTTTCCACCTTTGCGGATCGCCCACCCCACCTGGCAGGATGACCCCGGATTCGACATCCAGCAGCACATCGAAGAGGCGGACCTGCCCGCGCCCGGAGACGACCGGGTATTGTCTGAATTTGGGGGCAGGCTCTACGCGCCGCCACTCGACCGCAGCCAGCCTCTGTGGAAGATGATTATCTTGCGCGGCCGGCCGGATGGGACGACGCCCATTATCTGGAAAGTCCACCATGCCATGGTCGATGGCGTGTCCGGGGTTGACCTGATGACGGTCATGCATGACAGCTCACCGCAAGCTTCTTCACCCGCGTCCCCGCCCCAGCCGTGGCAGCCACAGCCCCTGCCCGATGTTGCCAGCCAACTGCAAGACGCCATCAATGATCGACTGGCTGAGACCATCCGAAGCTGGACCGATAGCGCCCAATGGTTCCGACCGTCACAGACGGTACAGGCCCTCCAGGAGTCCTCACAGGCCCTGTTCTCCTTCATGCAAACGCTGCCCAGCCTGGCCCAGCCCATACCGACAACACCGTTTAATAAGACCTTGTCGTCAACACGGCAGTTTGTCTGGGCCGATTTTCCTTTCGCGGATATCCGTACGATCCGGGCCAGGTCGGGGGGTACAGTCAACGATGTCGTGCTGACCGTCATCGCCGGAGGGCTAGGGAAGTATCTGCGCGCCCAGCAGTACTCCACCGCCAAGAGAGTGCTGCGGACTATGTGTCCGGTCAGTATGCGACAGGAAGATGAACAGGGCAGCTTGGGCAATCGGGTTTCCATGCTGCTCGCCCCGCTCTTCATCGATGAACAGGACCCGCTCAAACGTTACACCGCGCAGCGGGCGGCGGTCGATCAGATTAAAAAACAGAATCAGGCCGGTTTCTTGTATGATCTCCTGAATCGTTTTGGCTGGGTCCCGCCGGTGTGGCAAATCATGGCCGGACAACTGCCGGCGGCCAACCTGGTGTTGAATACGGTGACCACCAACGTCCCAGGGCCGCAAGCCCCGCTCTATTTGGCGGGACACGAACTGATCGCTCTCCGACCGATCGGCCTGTTGTCGGCCGGCATCGGCCTCTTCAATGCCATAGTCAGCTATCATCAGACCCTCGTTATCGGCGGGACGGTTGACCCCAGCCTCGTCTCCGATCCCTGGTCATACGCCGACTGCCTGCGGGACTCTTTTGATGAACTGCTGGCCGCAACACAGGCCAAGGAAGGGGATTAGGAGTTGGGAGTTGGGGACTGGGTAAGACGCAACGACCTTTTTTGCCCTGGGACAAAGTGATATTGCAGCGGTATCATACCGTGTGGAGGGATAGAGCGAATGCTGAAGTATTGTGTACGGGCCGGCCTTTTTTCACTGCTCCTGACCGTCCTCTGCTTGTCTTCGAGCGTAAGGGCTGATGAGGATATGGACGCGCTCAAATCGGCTTTCAATACGCAAATTGACGCGCTCAACCATCGAGAGCTGGACGCCGCAGTCGCGACTGTTCATGATGATGTTGTCCTGTACGGCATTTTTTCCCCGTTTCCGGTCCAGGGCAAGGGTGATTTTCAGAAAGCTGTTCAGGCATATTTTGGCCAGTATGAAGAAGCCGAACTCTCCCCGGTCACCCCACAGTTCCGCATTGTCGGGACCACCGCGCTGGCGTGGGGCCACTACCAACTCGCCGCAACACCCCAGGGCGGTAAGATGACCTATGCGCACGGCCGCTATATCTTCACCTATACCAGGCTCGACGGGAAATGGGTCATCCTCGGCATGGACTACTCTCCCTTGGAGTCGTATAAATTCGCTCCATAATCAGACGTGTGAGGCGAACAGGAACCCACCCCGGTTTGGCGGCCCCCTACGTCTGACGAGCGATGGTTCCTGGGAAGGTGCATCACACGTAAGAAGACTGTCAGGCATTCTGGGCCACACGTTTCCAGAGCAGCAGGCGCTGCTGTGTTTTTATGCAGCCGAGCTGCCTGTTCCTGACCTTTCGCCCAAAAATCCAATCTTTTCGGCCTGTTCAGGTATTTCCGGGTTTCGGCCCATATCTTGCTCATTCTCTCTCATGAGAAGGCAAGGTGTTGGGCAGAAACTGTTACCCAAGTGACAGAAATCCTACATAGTCCACAAGAAAGACAGGCTTCCGTCACATAGGTGACAGGCGTTTTCTTTGCACTCTTCGCCGGACAGCGTATCGTGAAGAAAATTTTGGAGTAGCAAAAGTCTCTGAGGAGGTCGCCATGTCAGTGTTTACCGAGGTTTCACAGTATTGGATGGAAGGGGCGGTCCGGTCTCTCGAAGGCTGGCGGCGCGGTTTCATGGATGAATATCCCGTTGATGAAGACCCGGCACCGACCACGCCCTATACGGTAGTCTACGAGGGGGGCAAGGTTCGCCTGCGCCACTATCCGGCCCAAGGGCAGCGGCTGCGTACGCCCTTGCTCCTGGTCTATTCCCTGGTGAAACGCCCGTTCATCCTTGACCTGCTGCCGGGTCGGAGCGTGGTCGAAACGCTGACCAAACACGGCGTAGAGGTGTATTTCATAGACTGGATTCCACCGACACGGGCGGATAGCTGGCGCGGCTTTGACGCCTATGTGAATGGCGATATCGGCAACGCGGTTCGCGCGATTCAAGAACGGGACGGCAACGACCACGTCTCCCTCCTCGGCTATTGCTTTGGCGGGCTCCTGACCACGCTGTATACGGCCCTCTTTCCGCAGCAGGTCAAAAATCTGATTGATTTTACCCTGCCCCTCGACATGAGCGTACAGGATCTGCCCAGCCAGCAGCTGATGAGCAAAATCTCGCCGCAGACCATTGACCTCGTCACCAGTGTGTACGGCAACTGTCCGGCTTGGTTCATGAAGGCCAACTTCGACGCCATGGCACCAGTCCACCACGCCTTGGACAAATATGTCGGCCTGTATCGGAGTAAGGATCAAAAGGGCTACGCCGAGATGTTTGAGCTCTTTGAGCGCTGGATGAATAGCGATGTGCCGATGGCCGGCCAAATTTTTAAGGAGATGGCCGGTGATATCTCACGCCACAACCTGATTATGAAAAACCGGATGCAGGTCGGGGCGCGCCGGGCCAATCTCAAAGACATTACCTGTCCCGTCCTCAACGTCATCGGTGAACACGACGATGTTGTCCATCCCAAATCCAGCCTGCCGTTGGAAGACCTGGTGGGCAGCCCGGACGCCGGCACGATTGTGTTCCCCACCGGCCATATCGGCGCTGCAGTCAGTTCGAGTGCACAGAAAAAACTCTGGCCCCAGGTCGTCTCCTGGCTGCGAGAACGGGATGAAGCCGTCGGACATTAGGAATTGCGCCTTCTCCCCTGGGGGAGAGGGGGACGAGGCACCCGGCGACACCTCCATTTTTTCTTGTATTTATCTCTGACTCGGTGCTAAGGAATGCTTGAGGACATTCTCATGTCGAGGAGGGAAACTTATGGCACAGGTAAAAGCCTCACCCCAAGTCAATACGGACGCCTACCCCGGCGAAGGCCTCGTGGAGGAAGAGCAGACCATAACGGAGCGCCTCTCCGAACCGAGCAAGCGGCTGGATGAGAGCCTGCTGAACGAGCCGATCAGCAGGCTGCCGTATGTCCCGTCGGTGATTGTTGGTCCGAAGACAACAGTCTCGGATGCCATCATCCAGATGCGGGAGAACAAAATTGGCTGCGTGCTCGTCCGACACGAGCAGACCATTATTGGTATCTTCACAGAACGGGACCTGTTGAACCGCGTGATCGGGCCTCGACTGGACCTGAATCAGACCCTGGTCGAAAGTGTCATGACACCCGACCCGGAAACTCTCGTCGTTGATGCTCCCATTGCCTTTGCCCTCAACCTCATGGGAGAGGGCGCATTTCGGCGGCTACCGCTCGTTGACGATAAAGGGCAGCCGGTCGGTCTGTTATCCGTCAAGCATATCGTCCAGTATCTCGCCGAGTTCTTTTCCGAGGAAGTCCTGACCCTCCCGCCACGGCCCACCCTGCTGCATCCGGGCCAGCGGGAGGGGGCTTGACCGCGGCACTCGCTTTCCAGGCAGCCGGGTTTCAATCACAAAGCTCCCCGTCCTGCGAGTCAGCGAAGAGCCGCTGACTCGCGGCTTCTCCTCTTCACTCCTGAAAGCCTCACAGAGCCTGACAGATTCTTCTTTACTTCAATAGAGGTCTTCGTCTATATGGGAGAAGAATTCAGGCCCGGTCTGACAAGAGAAAGAGCAGGCTGGAGACGATGGGTAGGACGAGCAAAGACAGCAAGGCGAGCGGAATGGGCGGGACGAGAAAAACGCGAGCCGCGCTGGAGCAGGAAATAGCTGCCCTGCGCAGCCGGGTAACACAGCTCGAAGCGATTGAAACCGAACACCAACAGGCGGAGGCCGCCTTACGCGAGAGTGAAGCACGACAACGGATCATTAACGAATCGGCCTTTGATTATGCGTTTTCCTTTCGCGTCAATGACCAGGACCGCCTCGTCCTGGACTGGTTGACTGAGAGTTTCACCCGGATCACCGGGTACGCCACCGAGGCACTGATCGGCAAGCCCAATCCACTCCAACAGTATATTCATCCGGATGACTTAGCGCTGGTGACACAGACCTTGCAGTCCCTGTCATCCGAGCAGACAACCGAATATGAATTTCGCATTGTCACGCAAGACGGCAGCATCAAGTGGCTCCGTTCGCGGGCGCGAGCCCGCGTCAGGTCGGATGGCCAGCCGGTCCGTATTGATGGCGCAACCCTGGACATTACGGAGCGCAGACATATCGAAGAAACGCTCCAGCAAACTGAAGAACGTCTGTCTCTATTCCTCCATCACTTGCCCGGTGTCGCCTTTATCAAGGACCTGGAGGGGCACTATTTATACGCGAATGAGACCTTGGTAAATCTGTGGAAGACCCTGCTCTCGGACAAGGCCCTCACCTGGCTCGGTCAGACCGACTTCGATATTTTACCGCCGGGTGTGGCGGAGCAAGTCCGAAAAAACGACCAGCGCGTCCTCTCCGACGGACAGAGCGAACAACTCACAGAGACGATCCCCTCCCCTGACGGTCCGCGGGAATGGCTGGTCAGCAAATTCCCCATCGTTGACCCCTGGGGCGTCCCGGTGATGTTAGGCGGGATTGGCATCGACATCACGAAACGGCCCTAACTTCTTGTTCGTCACGTCAGCCAGTCCAGCGAATCACTTCGAGCAGATTGGAGAAATCGTCACTCCACACGCGCTGTCCCGCAGGCGCTTCGAGCGGCCCCCACATCTCGCCCAGCGCGAGCGCATCGATCGTCGCTTGGTCGCGAGCGATCAGCACCCACACTGACTTCGTTCCTGCGATGTCGATCTCACGATCAATCTTATTACGGATGCCCCGCACCGCTGCATGGCCCAGTTCCTCGACAATGCGAGCGAGCACCGGGGCAAGATTGAGGAAGCGGTTCGAGATATGCATCATCAGGACGCCGTCCTCGGCGAGCTTGTCCATGTACAGCGTGACGGCTTCGCGGGTCAACAGGTGTATCGGGATCGCATCTGACGAGAACGCGTCAATGACCAGCAGATCCAAGTGTCTGTCGGGCTCCTCGGTCAGGGTCAGACGTGCATCACCAAGCACGATCGGTACGGGCTCGGGTACGGACTCGGCACAGCGCGCCATCAACTCGAAGTGGCCGCTCTCGACCGCCACCCAGGCCATCAGCGGGTCGATCTCGAAATAGCGCCACGCGTCGCCAGCGCGGCGATAGCAGGCCAGTGCGCCACTTCCCAGACCGACCACACCCACACGCTGGCCGACGCTACGCGCTTGCGTGGCGACCAGCACCTCGGCGATTGGACTCGAAGCCGTGTAATAGGCGGTTGGGCTGACATCGCCGTTGGCCGCCATCAGTTGGCCGCCGTGGTTGGTCGTGCCGTGGACCAAACTACGGTTAGGCGGATCACCCGACTCGGAGATCCGGTAGACGCCAAAGAAGCTACGACCCCGCCACAGGACCTCGCTGCTCGTCAGGGCGTACGCGCTACTGACCAAAAGCACGCCAACGCACAGCGCAAAGCCGAACGGGCGCGTTTGGCGGGCGAAGATGAGCAGTGCGAAAACCGCACAAATACCGGGGACCACGAACGTGTGGGGCTGCCAGCCAAGGCCACTCGCCGCTGTTTTTCCGCCAACCAACACGGCCAATATCACCAGCGCCAGGATGATATCGCCACGGCTGGCCCGCGGGCGTGCACTGGGCAATAACGCTGCGGCCAGGGTCAGGCTCAGCGGATACTCGAAGACGGTGTTGAACAGCACAGGTGCACATAAGGCGACAAATGCACCGCCAATGACACCGCCGAGTGAGAGGAACAGATAGAATTCGGTCAGAGATTCCACCCCGGGACGGCGACGCACCAACTCGCCGTGGCACATGAGCGCGATCACAAAGAACACCAGCAGGTGGAGCGGCAGGAAAACGCCGATAGGCTCGCGCCAAGCGAAGAGTGCTACCAGGGCCACCAACGCCAGGGGCATGGCTCGCACCGCAACCCAATGCGGGATCAAGGGGTGCCGGGCAAAGGCAATGGCGAAGGTGAGCAGGTAGAGCGTCAGTGGTATCACCCACAGCAGCGGGGCCGCAGCGATGTCCGTACTGATATGGGCGGTGACACCAAGCAAAAGAGCGGAGGGCACCGCAGCATGGATAATCCAGGCCGCACGCTGCCGCCAGTTCGAGCGACTCGCTGCTTTCGGCCGGGATGTACTATCGACGGCGTCGGTGCGCCGCCACACCATGACACCGCAGCCAATGATGCCCACCGTCAAGACACCAAAACCAATGCTCCAGACGGTACTCTGGGCATGGCTATTGAGCGTGGGCTCAAGAACAAACGGAAACGCCAACAGCGCGAGCACACTGCCGATATTACTCGCGCTATAGAGGAAATACGGGTCGTGCGCATGCGGATGGCCGGTGCGCGCAAACCACCGCTGGATCAGTGGTGCCGTCGCGGAAACGGCGAAAAACGGCGCGCCGACCGAGACGGTGAGAAGACCCAGCAGCCAGATTGCCGGCGGCGTACCGGCGTGGGGTCGCCAGCCTGAGGCGACGCCGATTGGCAGCACGAGAGCCGCCGTAGCCAGCACACAGACATGCACGACGATCTGGCTGCGCTGACCGAGCCGGCGCATGAGCCAATGCGCGTACCCATACCCGGCCAGCAGAACGGCCTGGAAGAACACCAGGGCGGTGTTCCAGACCGACGGTGAGCCACCGAGCAGGGGCAAGACCATTTTTGCGAACAGCGGCTGAACCAGGAACAGGAGCGTCGCGCCAATAAATATCGTTGCCGTGAACAACCAGAGCGGCGCTACCTCGCTCGTGGCCGTTGTATCCGATGCGGCCAAGCCATCGCTCTCCAGCATGTAGTTATTCTGCTTCCTTCTGTAATGCGGCCAGTTCCTGTTCCAGTTTCCGTACCCTGCGCAGCAATTCCGGCAGCTTGGGCAGGGCGGCGGAGGTTCGTCGCCAGGAAAGGACATTCACTGCGGGGTAGCCACCGATAACACTATTGGCCGGGACGTCGTTGGGAATGCCGCTCTGGGCCACGACCATGGTATTCTTGCCGACCGTAAGATGACCGGCCACACCAACCTGGCCGCCGAGTTGGACCCGATCCTCCAGCGTCGTACTGCCGGCCAGGCCAGCCTGGGCACAGATAAATGCGAACGCGCCAACATCCGAGCCATGGCCGATTTGCACCAGGTTGTCGATCTTGGTGCCCTTCCGCACGCGCGTTGTTCCCACGGTGGCCCGATCAACAGTCGTATTTGCACCCAACTCGACTTCGTCCTGCAACTCGACGATACCGGCCTGCGGCTTGGGCATAATCGACCCGTCGGGCAGTGGGACGTAGCCAAATCCGTCTCCACCAACAACAACGCCACTCTGCAAGACCACACGATTGCCGATCATAACGCGTTCACGCACGACCGCTCCGGCATGGGCCGTAAAGTGATGACCAATGCGCGCCTCGGGATAAATCACCACATGCGCAAAGATACGCGCATACTCACCGATCACGGCACCGTCACCAATCACCGCGTAGGGGCCAATGAAGGCGTGCGCGCCGATGCTGGCAGAGGAAGAGACAACAGCCGTGGGATGGATACCTTCAGGCGGCTCATACGGAGGATACAGCCAGCCCAGCACCTGGGCGACAGCAAGGTCGGGATTGTCGGTACGTAGCGAGGGCAGCGGGACGGATGGAGCGTCGGACGGTAGCATAACGGCCGCAGCCCGTGTCGTCGGTAATTTTGCAAAATATTTTTTATTACTCACAAAAGTGAGGTCTTGGGGACCGGCCTCGTCAATGGGCTTGAGGTCGGTAATCACCGGATCGGCGTTCCCGTGCAGCTCACACTGGAGGCGTTCGGCAATCTCGGACAGCTTCATAGGCATCATCTCCCGCTGAATCGCATTTTCGCGGTTCAAACATATTCCATTCGTCGCCGTGCCATATGTAGCAAAGACGCGGGAGAACGCCTATTGCGGTGCTGCTCGCTCCGCTCCTGGGCTCTCCACCATGCGGCGGGCTTTACTTGCGGCAGACGGGCCGTTGTGGTAGGAGATGCGGGCAAGAAATAGACAGACTTGCGTCAGGCCAGGACGGGTTCCCTCAGTCGGAGCGGGCGTGTCGGGCCGTTACACACCACACAAAAATCCAAACACCACAGGGTTAGTAAAAGAGACGATATGGAAATTTTGAGGCTTGGACTTCCCAAAGGAAGTCTGGAGGCAACGACAATTGAGCTTTTTAAAAAGTCCGGTTGGAAAGTATCGACCAGCTCACGCAGCTATTTCCCCAGTATTGATGACCCAAGCCTGCGCTGCGCGCTGGTCCGGGCTCAGGAAATGGCGCGCTATGTCGAGTCCGGTACCCTGGATGCCGGCATCACCGGTAAAGACTGGATTATGGAAAATAACGCTGACGTCGAACCCATTATCGACCTGGTGTATTCCAAAGCCAGCTTTCAGCCGACACGCTGGGTGCTCGCCATTCCGCAGGATTCGCCCATTCGAGAGCTCGATGATCTGAACGGGAAAAAAATCGCGACCGAACTGGTACGTTATACCCAGCGCTATTTCGACGAACGGGGTATTCGGGTCGATGTCGAATTTTCCTGGGGAGCAACCGAGGCCAAGGCCGCCGATGGCCTGGTTGACGCCATTGTTGAAGTAACGGAATCAGGCTCAACCATTCGTGCCCACGGGCTCAAGATCATTCACGAGCTGTTTCGGTCCAACCCGCAGCTCATTGCCAATAAACGGGCCATGCAGGACGCGAAAAAGCGAGACAAGATCAATCAGATTGCCCTGCTGCTCAAAGGCGCCCTGAGCGCAGAAGCGAAAGTCGGCCTCAAGATGAACGTGCCAAAGGAATATCTTGACCGGATTGTCAAAATGCTGCCGAGCCTGACCGCCCCAACCGTCTCGCCCCTGTACGAGTCCGAGTGGTTCGCCGTGGAAAGCGTGATTGACGAGGGGATTGTGCGTGAGCTGATTCCCCAGCTCATTCAGAATGGAGCGGTCGGCATTATCGAGTACCCGCTCAACAAGATTATCTGAAAAGGGTCTACCGACGGGTGAAACGGTCGGCTATGCGGTTGATTCTTCGAGTTCGACCCCGATCGAGGTCAGGAAGGGCTCTTTTTCCCTGGTCGCCATAATATAAATGCCTTCCCAGCCGCATACTTCCTCACACAGCTTACAGCCCACACAGGTCTTCTCTTCGACCTGCACCCGGCCGAGGTATTGTGGGCCGTTGTCGGCCGAGGGAGAGATACAGTCAAAAGGACAGACATCAATACACACCCCGCAGCCGTTACAGTTATCCTGGTGGACAACGGCTATGGGGCGGTCAACCCGCTTCAGGACCTGGGTCAGATTGCCATACGTGTCAAGGATGGCGTCATCGGGACAGATAACCCCACACGCACCGCAGTCGATGCACATCGTCGGTTCAATCAGATAGGCTTTTTTGGGATCGCCACTGATGGCTTTGGTTGGACAGCGTTGTTCACACGCGCTGCACCCCGTGCAGTTCTCGGCGATGATAGTAAACGGCATGCAGTCCGCCTCCCTACTTCTGCATCTCCCGCAGGATCTCGTCGGCGCGACCTTCTTCGATCAGTTGGTCGTTTTTCCGCGCCTCGCGAAACGCCAGCCAGGTAAAATAGAAGATCAAAAACATCAAGCCCACGATGGGGATGTTATCGGGCTTCAGAATAATTTCTAAAAACTGATCCCAGCCTGTTTTGTTCACCATTGAGTAGGAGAAGTATCGAGTCCGCGAGACGTTGTCAATATCGAAGCGCGTCGGCTGTGGTCCGACCCTTCACAGCCGACGACCCGAGATACCGGGCGTGATATTCCACCCACATTTCCCCGCATTCAGCAGGCCATCCCTCCCCTTGCGGTAGTCCTGCTTTCCGGTATAAAGAGGAACAATTCTTCACACATAAGGGGCTGAGAAATCTCATGATGCAATGGCTTCCGGAGGATGTATCCCCATACGGGGGAAGCATTGATGCGCTCTTCTACTTTATCTATTACATCACTGCGGCCGCCTTTATTCTGGTCACGGCGTTGATGATCATCTTCCTCTATCAGTATCGCCGAGACGACAGCCGGCGCGCCGTTTACACGCATGGCAACACCGGCCTGGAACTCGTCTGGACCATTGTTCCCGCCCTGGTCTTTATCGGTCTGGGACTCGCCAGCAAAAGCATATGGGAAGAGGTCAAGCTCAACGTTCCGGAAACGGACGTCGAAATCCGCGTCACCGGGAAACAGTTCAACTGGGAGGTGCTCTATCCGGGGCCGGATGGAGAATTTGAAACCGCCGACGACTATCAGGTTGACAATGACATGCATGTCCCGGTGGGCAAGCCGGTGCGCGTCTTTTTGGGCTCCAAGGATGTCATCCACAGTCTCTTCCTGCCCAACCTGCGCTTCAAGCAGGATATGCTGCCCGGCCGGCTCATCGAAGCCTGGTTCCAGGCGAATAAGGCCGGCATCTATGAGGCGCCCTGCGCGGAGCTGTGCGGCTTCGGTCATTCGGGGATGAAAGGGACGCTCTACGTCGATACGCCGGAAGACTACGCCGCCTGGTATGATAAGCGCTGGCCGCCTGCCGAAACGAACGGTAGCGACGCCAGCGCGGCAGAAACAACCGAGGAAGTCCTGGCGAGCGGTGCAGTCATGGATGCCGAGACCATGCCCGAGGCAGAGGCTGAACCGGCGGCAACGGAGGAAGAAGCCGTAAGTGCCGAAGACGTTCCGGCTGACAGCGCCGCTCAAAGCAACTGAGTAATCGAGCCCGAATGGTGGGAGCCCACACACAGCATCCGGCCAGGATCAACACAGGAGAGAGTCCATGAGTGAAGCAGGAGCAACTGCCGCCCACGACGCCCACGCAGAGCATCACGAGCTCGGGTTTATTCGCACCTATATTTTCTCGACCGACCACAAGATGATCGGCCGCCAGTTCATATTCGCCAGCATCCTCATGCTCATCGTCGGTGGTCTCTTAGCCATGATGATGCGCTGGGAACTCGCCTGGCCGGAGACCCCGGTGCCTTTTACCAGTTGGATATCCGAGCCCTTTATGTATCCTGCGGACGAGGACAGCACGGTTGGCGCAGTCGAGGGCCTGAGCGAATACGTGGACCCCTATCCGGGCGCAAACTTTGCCAAATCCCTGGGCTCTGTGGGCGGGGCGCATATGGACCCTGCCTTTTACAACTCCGTTTTTACCATGCACGCGACGATTATGATCTTTTTTGTCGTGATGCCGTTTATGGTTGGCGGGTTTGGGAATTACCTCATTCCACTGATGATCGGTGCCGGCGACATGGCCTTTCCCGTGCTGAATATGCTGTCTTTCTGGACGGCCGTCCCGGCGACGATCATGATTGTGTACAGCTTCTTTGTTGAAGGTGGCGCCGCGGCGGGCGGCTGGACCATGTACGCCACCCTCTCGGCAGACCCCACCCTGAGCGGGGTCGATACTGGTGCCGATCTATGGGTCATCAGCCTGTTGATCCTGGGTGTTTCCTCTCTCATGGGGGCAATCAACTATATCACCACCGTCGTGAATATGCGCGCGCCGGGCATGACCTGGTTCCGTATGCCGCTGGTGATCTGGTCGCTGTTCGTCACCGCCATTCTGCTGCTGCTGGCTTTGCCGGTTCTCACGGCCGCCCTGGGGATGCTGCTCTTTGACCGGACCATGGGAACGAGCTTCTTTATGCCGGGCGGTGGCGGCGAGCCCATCTTATGGCAGCATTTGTTCTGGTTCTTCGGTCATCCCGAGGTGTATATTCTCGTGTTGCCGGCCATGGGTGTCACGTCCGATATCCTGTCCACCTTTTCCCGTAAACCGATTTTCGGCTATAAAGCCATGGCCTTTTCCATGATTGCCCTGGCCTTCCTGTCCTGGATCGTCTGGGGCCACCATATGTTTGTCAGCGGCATGAATCCCGTCCTGGGGACCGCCTTTATGCTGACCACGATGGTCATTGCCGTGCCCTCCGCTATTAAGACGTTTAACTGGCTGGGGACCCTCTGGGGCGGCAATATCCGTTTCACCAGTCCGATGCTCTTCGCCCTAGGCTTTGTTTCCAACTTTGTCATTGGCGGCTTAAGCGGCATTTATATGGCCTCCACGCCGGTCGATATCTTTATCCACGATACTTATTTTATCGTGGCCCACTTCCACTATGTGGTGGCCGGCATCATCTTTGGCATGTTTGCCGCTCTGTACTATTGGTTCCCCAAAATATTTGGCCGGATGATGAACGAAACCCTGGGCAAAGTGCATTTTGCCCTGACCTATATCTTCTTCAACCTTGCCTTTTTCCCCATGCATTTCCTGGGTGTAGGCGGCCACATGCGGCGTATCTATAACCCCCTGCAGTATGAATTCCTGCACGACCTGCAGTGGTGGAATGTGTTCATCACCATGAGTGCCTTCTGTCTGGGCCTTTCGCAGCTTATCTTTTTCGCAAACTTCATCTGGAGCCTGATTGCCGGGAAGAAAGCGGACAAGAATCCGTGGGAAGCCAACACTCTCGAATGGACTGCCCCCTCTCCTCCGGGCCACGGCAACTTCGAGACAACACCCACGGTCTATCGCGGTCCGTATGAATACAGTTCGCCGCTGGTCAAAGAAGACTGGTTGCCTCAGGACCGGAAGCTCGGACCCGAAGCCGTCACGGCCTCACAGTAGCGCAGTGTGAGGCCGTATGGCTGGCACCATGCCCGGTCGTTTCCGCCGTACTCGGGAGGATGGCCGGGCTTGAGACGGCGTACGTCCATGTTTTCGCACAGGAGACTGTCTTGGCTGCTCTCGATCACGACTCTGCTTGGCCTCACCGGATTGCCGTCCTGACGGCAGCGATGACCCTCCCGCTGCTGTTTTTGGGTGGTCTGGTCACCAGCCTCGAGGTCGGTATGGTGGTGCCCGATTGGCCGACAACCTTTGGCTATAATATGTTCTTATACCCGTGGTCAAAGATGGTGGGCGGGATCTTCTACGAACATAGTCATCGCCTGCTGGGCTCGGTGGTTGGCTTGCTTACGATTGTCCTGGCGACCGTCCTCTGGTTCACAGAGCAACGGCAGTGGCTGCGCCGATTGGGTCTTATTGCCTTGGTCGCAGTTACCGTTCAAGGTGTCCTGGGGGGACTGCGCGTGGTGCTGATTGAGCAAAAAATCGCCATCATTCATGCCTGTCTGGCACAGGCGTTTTTTGCGCTCATTGTCAGTATCAGCCTGTTTACTTCCGCGGAATGGCGGGCAGGCCAATCGGGGTCGCCCGCAGGCGATACGAAAAAAGCACAGCAGCTCGGCCTGCTCACGGTCGGCCTGATCTACGCCCAGTTGATCCTGGGCGCGCTCTTCCGCCATACCGGGACTGGCCTGAGTCTCCATATCCTGGGAGCTATTGCGGTCTTCATCGCAACCTTTCTCCTGCTTGATCATGTCCAGCACTATCACGCCACCCAGCGTCCCTTGCTACGCGCAGGCGTCATCTTACGTCGCCTTCTTCTCCTTCAGGTCGGGCTCGGCCTCTTTGCCTATGTCGTGAAATATTTGGCCCCGGGTGGTCCCTTGACGCCTCAGGCGGTTCTTCTCGCAACCAGTCACGTCATCGTCGGAGCATTCATGTTGGTCACCAGTGTCCGGTTTACCCTGTGGGCCTATCATACCGGACGCAGCCCTCAGGAGTCATCGTCACATATTTTTTCGGAGCAGGTCACCGTATGATACAGCGAACACAGACAGTCGTCTTCGACCTGCCGCGCCTGCGGCGGCTCGCCGCCTTTGTCGAGCTGACCAAGCCGCGCCTGGTCAGTATGATCCTGGTCACCACAACCGTAGGGTTTTATCTGGGCTCCTGGCTCGTCCTTGACTACACACTGCTCTTGCATACGCTGATTGGGACGGCCCTGGCTGGCGGCGGCACCCTGGCCCTCAATCAACTCATGGAATGTGAAGCTGACGCCTTAATGGAGCGGACCAGGACACGTCCGCTGCCTGATGGCAGGTTGCAACCTCTGGAGGCCCTAGTCTTTGGTGCCGCGCTCACGATGATCGGCCTCCTCTACCTCATGCTAAGCGTCAATCCGTTGAGTGCCCTGGTCACCGCCTTTATCACCATTAGCTACTTGTTCGCCTACACTCCGCTGAAGAAGAAGACCTCCTTGTGCGGTGTTGTGGGTGCCGTTCCTGGTGCCCTTCCCCCGGTCATAGGCTGGGCCGCCGTCAATGAAACGCTGGGAATCGAAGCCGGGATTTTATTCACCATTATGTTTTTGTGGCAGATGCCCCACTCGCTCGCTATTGCGTGGCTGTATCGGGAGGATTATACCCGGGCCGGCTTCCAGCTTTTACCCGTGATTGAGCCGGATGGGAAAAGTACGGGTCGGCAGGTCGTGCTCAACTGTCTGGCCTTGTTAGCGGTGGGCCTTCTCCCGACTTTGGTCGGGATGACCGGCCCGCGCTATTTTATCATTGCGTTCGGGCTGGGCTGTCTGTTTCTGTGGTACGGTATTCGTCTGGCACGCACCCGTTCGCGTGCCTCCGCCCGTCAACTCATGTTTGTTTCACTCGTCTATTTGCCGGTCTTGCTGACAGCCATGGCTCTCGATAAGTTACCTCTGTAAGTACCAGTATTATCGAAGAACGAGAGACGCCCATGCCCTTAGTGACACGCGCCGAGCGACAGGAAGTGAATTCTTCACTCGGCAAGAAACTCGCGTTTTTTATTGTGCTGTATATTGCTGCAACGACGTGTTTCATTATCTTTGCGTAGCCTGTGCCTGAGAGAGGCAGTGTCTATGCCACGCGGATCAGCCCTCGCAGCCGGACTTCCGGCTTCTCAACCACCGACCCACGACACCCCAGAAACTCTGGTGGCTGTCCCCGGCCATGGCGGTGGCCCACCGCCGCCCAGCATCCCCCGACCACCGGTCAGTAATGCCCGCATGGGCATGCTGATGCTCATTGGGGCAGAGACCATGTTCTTTGCCGGGTTGATTGGCGCCTACGTGGTCTTTCGTTTTGGGAGTCCGGTTTGGCCGTCAGGCCATTTATACCTGCCCGTAGGCATCACCTGGGTGAATACCGGCTTTCTGCTGTTCAGTTGTTACACGATGTGGAGGGCAATGCGCTGCATTCAAGCCGACCAACAGCAGCCGTTTGTGCGCTGGCTCGCGGTTACGGCTCTCCTGGGGAGTATTTTTCTTGGGGTGCAAGGCTTTGAGTGGGTGCAGTTGGTCCACGACGGACTCACCATTTCAGCCGGCATGTATGGCGCCACCTTTTATACCCTGATCGGCTGCCACGGTCTGCATGTCCTGGCCGCCGTCCTCTGGCTCGGCGTCGTGCTGTTTCAAGCCAGACACGGCAAATTCTCTCAACAGCACGCTATCGGGGTCGAAATATGTAGCATGTATTGGTATTACGTTGGCGCGGTCTGGGTGGTCCTTTTCCCGCTGGTGTATTTGAATTAAACGGGCCGTATGCGCACTCGATTCTCCTCTTTTGTCTCTCGCCTGTTCGGTGTTTCAGCGCTGACCTTTTTGGCAGCATATAGCACTGGTGGAGCACCCCAGGAGGCCCTAGCGCAAGGCTGCGCAATGTGTCAGACTCTCTTATCCGGCGCGAATGAGCAGGTGACGCAAGGCATGTTACGCAGCGCCTTTTTCATGATGACTATGCCCTTCGTCGTTTTTGGCTCCATCGGCGGCTGGATTTTTTACCGCTACTGGAAGACGAATCGTTCGCATCGAGCACAGGGAGCGTTACCATCCCTTCGGGAAGTGACGGCCCCAGAGGAGGAGCAACCTTGAGCGAAGCCGTTGTTGATTCTCACGCCCACTCAGCAGTCAAGCAGCCGGCAGAGTCACCCGTCACCCCGGAGAGTTGGGGCAAACTCGGTATGTGGGTCTTTCTGGCGGGTGATGCCATGTCTTTTGGTGGCCTGTTAGCTGGATATGGAGCCATGCGCGCCAGCAGTCCGGACTGGCCCAATCCACTCGAAGCCCTGGGTATTGAGCTCACCGCGTTCATGACCTTTTTACTCATTGTCAGCAGCTTCACCATGGTGAAAGCCTTGTCCGCGGCAAAGCACAATGACCTGCCGAACTTCCGCAAATATCTCTTACTGACCATTATTGGCGGGACCGTATTTTTGGGGCTGCAGGCCTATGAGTGGACACATTTGACCCATATCGGCATGACCATGAGCGGCAACCCGTGGGGCGCGCCGCTGTTTGGCACGACCTTCTATATTCTGACCGGCTTTCACGGCTGTCATGTCTTCGGCGGCGTGGTGTATCTGACCTGCGTGCTCTTCACCGGCATGAATGGGAGGTTCTTAGGCGAAAACTCCAGCCCGGTGGAAATCGTCGGCCTCTACTGGCACTTCGTGGACCTGGTCTGGATCTTGGTCTTTACTTTTGTATACCTGCTGTAGAGGGAGACACGATGGCAAACGAAGCTGCCGCACATGCTGACCACGTCGAACCGAATTATTTCGCCATTATGGTGATCCTCACCATTTTGACTATTCTCGAACTCATGGTGCCCCCCCTGGTCTCCGCCAAACTCACGGCTGGCTCTCTGCTTGTCATCCTCGCGGTTGCCAAGGCGCTCCTCGTCGCGCTGTATTTCATGCATCTGCGCTTTGAGCGCACCACGCTCAGCGTGATTGCCCTGACACCCATGGCCATTTGTGTCTTTTTGATTATCATGCTCCTGCCGGATCTGACCTCAACCACCAGGACGTATACGCCGGTCGAGCCGGCCGCGATGAGCGAAACGGCTGACCATTAGTCTGTTGTGCCTGACAGACTCTCAAGCGCCCCCCCAGAACCCACCTCACAACGCCTTATCTGGGGCGCGCTTGGTCTTGTTCTTACCTTTGTTGTCGGCTACGGCATTTTCTCTCTCTTCTCAGACGCCGCTAAGCCGGCCCCGCCCGGCCGGCTTCCCATCCTGGGAATAGTCCCCACCTTTTCGCTGACCGAGCGAGCGCACCAGCCCTTTGGTCACTCCGACCTGACCGGGTCCGTCTGGGTCGCCAACTTCATCTTCACCCACTGTCCAGGCAGGTGCCCACTCCTCAGCCAGCGGATGGCCCACTTGCACACGACCCTGCGCACCAAACCGGTCCGCTTTATTTCCTTTAGTGTCGATCCGGAGCGAGATACGCCCGAGGTGCTGCAAGTCTATGCGCGGCGCTACCGCGCGGACGACCAGCGCTGGCTCTTCCTGACCGGTGAACGCTCTGCCATGTATACCTTAATCCGCAACGGCTTTCGGCTTGGCGTGGAAGTCCTCGCACCGAACGATCCCCGCCTGACGACCCACGAGCCCATCGTGCACAGCAACCGTTTCGTGCTGATTGACCGGCAGCGACGCATCCGCGGCTATTATCGGGGCGATGACACGGAATCGATAGCCCAGCTTCTCCAAGACGTTGAAACGCTCCTGGCAAGGTCAGAGCCGGTCGGCTAACGCACCACTCCACCTGTCTCGGGACGCCTCTCACCTCCACTGCTCCCGCCTCTCTTGACCTGACCGGCAGGAATGTCCTAATTTTGAGGAGTCCGAGTAAGGCGTATGCGATTTATAGCGATTCCCATCCTGTGCCTCATCGTCATCCTGTTTTTCCGCACGACGGACCAGCCACCCGTTGAGCCTGAACAGAAACCCGAGTTCAGAACCTCAGCCACCTTCCTCTACCAGACCTTTTACACCGACCGTGTGGTCGCGGATAAAAAGTATCGAGATAAGGTCATCCAGGTATCGGGACAGGTCACGCGTATTGAACAGGATGACTCAGGACAGGTGGCCCTTATTTTACAGGGAGACCCGTCACGCCTGAGTGGCGTCGAGTGTCTCCTTCATCAATCCCAGGTCCAGCGCATCCAACAACTTCAGTCCGGCCAGCGCGTTATTGTCAAAGGCTATGGAGCTGGGAAAAGGGTGCATGTCCGGCTGAGGGGCTGCCTGCTGGTTCACGCGCCCCCAGCGTCCGCGGCTCGGGTATCCGCCCTGCGTGTCGCCTATCAGCCTGGACCGAACGTCATATGGAGGATTCCGACATGAAGACACTGGTCAGTGCGCTTGCTCTGCTGCTCTTCTTTGCGTCGAACGGGCTGTCTCAGTCCCTCTATTCCATTCGTCCGGACTCGTCAGGTTCACTCTTTGGTGAAGACTTCGGATTGGAGACCAGCGACGAAGAAGAAGCGGAGAATACAGCCGACAGTATAGATGAGAGTCTGGAACTCAGGATGCGCTACCCCGAGTTGTACGGGGGCAATCTGGCGGCCGGCAGCGACACCGAGAACGACGAGGACGCAACCGCAATCGGTGTAGACGAGAGTCTGGAGACGCAGGCCCGCTACCCTGAGCTGTATCTCGGCAACCGGCTGTATGACGAAGACGCCGTATTGACGATTGAGAGAGAGGACCAGTAGCCTCCCCCCTCAGCCATTGTACTCACCGCTGAGCACACCTGCCTGCCCGTTCCCTGCCTTGCGCACGGAGCCGGCTTCCCCATAATTGCTTCTCCGCTGGTATGTGATACTGTACCCGCCGTGCCCCCGTGGTGAAATGGATATCACACAGGTCTCCGGAACCTGGGGTCTGGGTTCGATTCCCGGCGGGGGTACATCCCCTCAGTCCATCCTGTTCCTACCCCTTCTCCAATAATCTACGAAATCATTAGTGCCCCTGCTCGCGCCGATGGAGTTGGAAGGCGGCTGCGCCATAGATGAGCATGTCATCCGTACCATTGATAGCCCGTGCACACATCTGCACCGTGTCGGTGGGAATCCTCTGCTCCTCTTCTGGTAGACACCACTCTTCGAGGATAGGGGGGTCTGAGTCCAGTGCCGCAAGTGGGGTAGGACAGCCAGCGAACAGGACGCCGACGAGCAGCATGACCCCGTACCTCATGGTTCACCCTCCCGGCCGAATATCAGCAAATGCACCAAATAGAGGGCCTCGGGAAACACCGCGCTTACGATCAGGCCGACCACGACGATGAACACACCGATGCAGAACATGCGGACGTACATATCTTAGTCCCCATCACGCTTATTCATCTTGTCCCAGAAGAACGCAGCCTGAACAGTGCCGAATATCCCCTTCTTTTTCACTCTGCTCTCCCCTCTCCTCCTGTGTCCTCATCACGTCTTCGGTCAGTCCCCCACCCACCACCCCGGCAGACGCCAACGCGCGAGGTAAGACACTTACTACCCTCTGTTCCCGCGTTTGCCACTAGTAAAATTGTTAGGGAGCGATGCAGTGTCGCAAAAACGCAGCGGACGCCGGACCCGGCCTACACGCGGGCACACCGGGGCGAGGTCTCGCAGCGCCACGCTGAGCCCCGCCCCTCCGACAGGCCGCGCGGGGCGTCGAGGACAAGCCGGCCCTGCCCGACCCGGGAGCGGCTCAGGTAGCGTATTATTTTTTACGGTTATCCTCATAATTCTACTAGGGAAAAAAGTGATCTAATGTTGTACGAAGGCAGCATGAGCGACCAAGACGTATTTGAAAGGATTCTGGCGTCGTTGTACGACGCCATGCTCGACGATACGCTGTGGCCGGCCACCTCGGCCCTGATCGATGAAGCCTGCGGCACGGTGGGTAACGCCCTGTTGGTCGGCGAAGGCCCGCCGGACGATATCCGGACCCACTTCGTCGGGCTCTGCCGTCGGGGGCAGCGCCGCGAAGACCTGGAACGTGAGTGGCTCGACGTGTACACCCCGATCAACGAATGCCTGCCACGGTTCCGGCAACTGCCCGACAGCCAACTGGTCCTCGCCCCCGACCTGTACACCGCTGAGGAGTTGAAAACCTCGCGTGCCTATAACGAGGGGTTGCGTCGGATGCGCGCGCAGCAGGGTGTGATGGCGCGGCTGGACGGGCCGGCGGGCTGCATCATCACCTGGGCCAGCGGCGACCCCGTCGGCGCGGAGGGCTGGGAAGCCCCGCAGCGCGCGCTGCTGCAGGGCCTCCTGCCCCATATCCGGCAATTTGTCCGCGTCCGGCAGGCGTTGGTCAGCGCCGAGGCGCAGGGAGTATCCGAGACCGCCCTGCTCGACAATACCCGGGTCGGTGTCATCCACCTGGACCGGCGCGGGCGCATCGTGGAGGCGAATGACCGCGCCCGCGCCCTGCTCCGACAGGGCGACGCGGTAGCGGACCGAGGCGGGGAACTGCGGGCTCGCCAGCCGGCCGACCACGCCCGGCTGGAGCGGCTGATAGCCGGGGCGTTGCCGACGGCCGGTGCCCCCACCATCAGTGGATCAATGACACTCCGCCGGGCGTCCGGGTTGCTCCCGGTCGTGGTGCACATCAAACCCGTGGGGATCCGGCAGCCGGACTTTGGAGCGCCGCGCGTGGCCGCGCTGGTGCTGCTTGTCGAGCCGGGTTGGTGGCCCCGCCTCGATCTCAACATAATGGTCGAGACTCTGGGGCTCACCCTGGCGGAGGGCCAAGTCGCGATCCGGTTGGCGCACGGCCAGACCGTACGCGAGATCGCGGCGACGACGGGACGCACGGAAGCCACCATCCATTACCACCTGCATCAGATGTATCAGAAGTGGGGGGTCGCCCGGCAAGCCGACTTGGTCCGCCTGGTGCTCTCGCTCGCCGAGGTGGTCTGACTGCGGGGGTGACCGGCCCCTGGCCGTGCCCGGCAATATTTATCGATGATCCTCATAATTCTACTAGGGACAGGAGCGACGGAATGTCGTACGAGAAGCGTAGCAGGAAGATGGTATGCCCCCTCTACGCTCGAATGCCGAACGCTCCCGCCGGACCCGGCGCGCCCTACCGGATGTAGGCCGGGCGTTGTTCACCGACTCCGGCTATACCCACACCTCGACCGGAGCGATTGTCCGGCGGGTGGGGGTGACCCGCGGAGCGGTTTACCATCACTTTCCCAGTAAAACCGTGCTCTTCGCCACCGTGTTTGCGGAAATCTGCCGGGAGTGCCTCCACGCGGTGCAAACGCGGATGGAGACGGCTGAAGGGGAGACCTGGGGGCGGTTTATGGCGAGCCTGGGCGTGTTACCGGACCAACTCGGGCGCCCGAGTGTGCAGCGGATTGTCTATGTGGATGGACCGATCGTCCTGGGGTGGTCCCGCGCGCACCGCCAGTCGCCGGGGACGCAGTTCCTGCATGCCGTTTTTGCGCAGTTATGCGCCGAGGGAGTGATCAGACCGCTGCCGCTTGACCTGAGTACCCATCTGGTCCGCGCGCTGTGCTCCCAAGGGGCGCGCATGACCACTACGACGAGATCCGCACGATTTCAGCACCGGAAAACAGCCTTGGTGCTGAAGGGCAGCCCGGGGTGTCAACCAGTAGCCTCTACCCTCCGGCCTGCCTCCTTTCCCCACACCACGGGGCGGCTTCGGCCGCCCTGGGGAAAGCCGAGGATGGGAGGAGAGGGATGCGAACATTTGTGAGTGTGCATTATGAGTCGGAAGGCTATGAGCGGGAAATGTGGGTCAATGTGAACCGGATTCTGTTCTTCATTCGGCGGGGCGATCGGACGCAGCTCAAGCTCGATGCAGATGTGGACCTGCGGGTGAAGGAGACGCCGGACGAGATTCGCGAGCAGCTCCAGGAGGACTAACGCATGGACCCCTGGCGGAAGCACACGGTTGCCTGTCCCTGCGGCGCGGCCATCCCGTACCGCAGTGTGTACGATTTCTACCGGCTCACCCCGCACCATAAAAAGATTCGCGTGGCGCAGGGGATGGGGAAGCGGTTCTCGCATACCCAGCGGTTCATGGACGCGGCGGAGGTGGCCACGGCGAGTGGCGAGACGGTGTTGCGGTTCATGGACGTGGCGAAGCCGAGCCAGGGGCATTTTGGGCGGTATAGGAGCATTCTGCGGAAGTGCCACCAGATCGGCTATCTGGAGTATGTGTGTCCCCGGTGTGAGCGGCCGCTTAATTTTCAGGCGGGGCGGAGGAAGGGACAGAAATGAGACACGGCTCTGAGAGCCCGCGGTCCAGATTGAGCGCGCCACCTCCCCCACCTATGGCCAGGTCCTTGCCGACCAGAGCGCGGAAGCCGACGCCGCAGAGATCGACCAAGCCGAGGACGAAGCCAACCGGCATCACCTCTACCGACGCAGGTGCACCATGATCCACTGGCTGCTCTTGCTGGGGTTCGTGTTCCTTCTGCTCGCCGTCATTATCGTACGGTCCTGCGTCGAGTCGCCGCCCGAGCGGAAGGACAACGTGCGCCTCACCGACCGCCCCCGCTTGAATCGGGAGGAGTTGTTGCAGATGCGCCGGGACGAGCTGCAGCGGAACTTGGGCGAGACGCAGAAGGAAGAATAGGTATGCCTTTGGAAATCAAGAATGCGGAATGGATTACGGTGGAGCAGGCCGGCCTTGTGCTTGTTTCTCCGGCAGTCACCTGCATGGCTTGGTGGTCGGAGAAGAGGGGGAATAAAGAGAAACCACGGTTCCCTGGCTAGGTTCGCTCCTGATCTCCGGCCAGGGCTGGGCCGCCCGTTGCTGCGTTGCCACCACGGCGGGCGGCCTACTTTTTACAGAGGAGTTATTCACACATGCCGAACTATCCCCCATTTTCCTTCCCCCTTATCGCCAACGATGCCGACGAGTTGCTGGAGGCGTGTTGCGTGTATCTGGAGCACTGCGCCACCAGCCAAGCTACATTCGGCGTGGAGGCAGCTATCGCCGTTTCCCTCCGTCACTATCAACGGTGGCAGCACGAACGCACCGTGCAGGACCGTGGAGATGAGTGAGAGGCGATTTCAGGTGTACGATGGCCAATACGCACATACAAAAACAAGTGGAAGAGTGGATTCGTCAGGAGTGGATGCCGAAGCACCACCACCAAGACTTCTCAGAAAAAGACGTGTCGCTGTGTTCAGGGGGGACGTTCACGTTTGATGCGGTCAGTACAGACGGTAGGATCGTGGCGAACATTTCGACGGGCGGCCTGAAGACCAGTAGCGGAAAGTACGGCTCAGGGAAGGTCCACAAGATTCGATCAGACGTGTTCTTTTTACTGTTAGTGAAGGCCGAGCGCACGCTTATGCTGTTGACGGAGCAGGACATGTACAATTGGTGGGTTGCAGAGGCGCAGAAAGGACGTGTTCCCGCACGCGTGGAGTTCGTGCATGTGGAGATTCCGCTTTGGCTGAATGAGAAGTTGCGCGTATCCCGGTGGAAAGCGGCGCGTGAAGTCACCCCCGACCGAAAATGATTGAAGGCTGCCATGGGTCTCTCACTCCTTTTCGGGCCGGTCAGCATCGAAATCAGCGGGTACGGCGTGCCGTTTGCGGGTGGAGGGAAACAGTAGATGCGTAGATCGGTGCACCTCCGCCCTGTGCTGCTTCTCTTGATCGGTTTGTGGGTTCTGCAGCAGGGCCGGGTCGATATCAACCAGCAGGAGGAGAGAGTTTATGCAGAAAATAGTCGTGTGTAGTCTGGTCGTGGTGGCCCTGCTGGGCGGTTTCCACTCGCGTGCGATGGCCGAGTTTTTCCCCTGGTGGGCCTTTGACAGTGTGATTGAGGAAGTCCAGGACCGGGGGACATTGCGCGTCGGGCTCGGGCTGTTCGAGCCCTGGTCGGCCTGCAATGCCGACGGCGAGCTGATCGGCTTCGAGATCGATGTCGCGACCAAAGTGGCTGCGGACATGGGGGTGGAGGTCGAGTTTGCGCGGACGAACTGGAACTACATCATCTCGGCACTGATCGCGGAGGAGTTTGATGTGATTATCAGTGGGATGGCGATTCTGCCGGACCGCAATCTCCGGATCAATTTTACGGTCCCGTATTCCTTCGGCGGGGTCTATCTCGTGGCGCATACCGCCAACACCGCCGACCTGGAGACGCGCGACGATTTCAACCAGCCCAGCGTCACGATTGCGGCCCTGCGGGGTTCGTCGTCCATCCCTGCGATCCGGCGCACGTTTCCTGAGGCGACCATCCGGCTCTTTGACAGCGATGTGGAGGTCCTCCGCGCCCTGGTGGCCGGCGAGGTTCACGCCGGGACCGCGTTCTCCACCACCCGCCGGACCTGGGTCGCCGCCCACCCAGAGATGCTCCATCTCCCCTTTACGGAGCCGCTGGCGGAATACCCAGCGGCCATGGCCGTGCGCAAGGGGGACTTGGATGCGCTCAATTTCTTCAATAGCTGGATTACGGCCAACACGGCGGATGGCTGGCTCCCCCGGCGCTGGCAGTATTGGTTCGAGACCCGTGAGTGGGCCGAGCAAGTAGCGACTGATCCCGAAACCGTTGCCGCCTGTGAGGACTCGTTTCAATAAGGGGGCGGCGGGGTCTTGGCGCATAACCCGTTGGAACCCCGACCTCCCTGTCAAGGGTTCCATCCCGTGGCCCTGGTTCCCCCCTCGGACAGGGCCACGGTTACCCAGGGGGAGAGGAGCAAAAGACGTATGGCTGTGACTGCATTGCTGAGGGCTGTGAGGATTGGCATCTGGTCGATTTCTCCTGAGGCGGGTTTTATGCGTCGTACGTGTCTGGTGTGGGGTCTGGTCATACTTGCCCTGATGGGCAGCAACGCGCGGGTCATGGCCCACGGGTCCCCGTGGGGGCTGTTTGAGAGCGTCATGGAAGAGGTCCAGGACCGGGGGACACTGCGCGTCGGGCTCGGGTTGTTCGAGCCCTGGTCCATGTGTGATACCGAGGGCGAGCTGATCGGCTTTGACCTTGACATGATGCGCAAGCTGGCGGACGACCTGGAGGTAGCCGTGGAATGGGTGCCATCCAACTGGACCTACATCATCCCGAGCCTGCTCGCGGAAGAGTTCGACGTGATTACCGGCATGTCCATCGTGCCGACCCGCAGCCTCTCAGTGAACTTCACGGTCCCCTACAATCACAGTGGCGTCTTCCTGATCGCCCATCGGGAGCGGACCACCGGGATGGAGACGCTGGCGGATTTCAACCAGGCCACGGTCCTCTTGGCCACGCGGCGCGGATTCTCTTCCATCGGGTTTCTCGAAAATGTGTTCCCCGCCGCGCAGATCGTGCTGTTTGAGACGGATACGGCGGTGTTCCAGGCGGTTGCCAGCGGCGAGGTCCATGCGGCGGCGGCCTTTGCGACGACCCGAGACACCTGGGTCCAAGCAAGCCCGGAGACCCTGTATCTCCCCTTTGCAGAGCCCTTTGCCTCAGCGGTGGATGCGCTGGCCGTCCGCAAGGGGGATCTCGATACCTTGAATGTGTTGAACAGCTGGATTGCCGCCCATGAGGCAAATGGCTGGCTCGCACAGCGTCGCCAGTATTGGTTCGAGACGCGCGAATGGGCCGATCAAGTCGCCACCGATCCAGACACCGTTGCTGCGTGTGAAGAGTCCTTTCAGTAGCTCGACGGCAACCTCTATAGGTGGGTCTACAATGGCATTCTCGTGTTCACGATCACCGCGCTCAACACGGCGCACCACCGGTATCGGGGGTTGGTGGAGGACATGACGAACTGTGCGAGCCGTCCGGACTATGCCTTTATGAATAACGCGACCCCGGAGGCGCTGGAGCAGGCATTCCGGGCGATTCCCGGTGTCCGCGGGATGGGGATTGGTGCCGATGGTTTTGTCGTGAACCTGTTGCCCGACCATGAAGACAGCCGAGCGCTCATTCCCCACCATCTCGAAGGGGTGCCGGTCAGCATCGTTGTGGGAGGGGAGATAGCAGCGGAACCCACAACCGTGGTAAGTCTTGCTCCTGGTCCTGAGAGGCGCTCCAGCACCTCCAGCCGGGAAAATCGGCCGATTTACGCGTGAAATCGGAACCTCTGGCCGTAATGACGACCGCCTGCCGGGCACGACAATGACAGAGACGATCTCCCTGCCAATCTGGGTCGTGGCGGTGGCCGGCGCCCTGGTCCTGTGGGCGGTGCTCGACCGCCTGCTTGTACCCGGCACCCGCTGGCTGTTCCGCCGGCGCGCCAGTCGGGTGATCGACGAGCTCAATACCCGCCTCCCCCTGCAAATCCCGCTTTTCCAACGGACCAAACGCCAGGTGCTGATCGATCGCCTGACGGACGACCCCGCAGTGATGGAGGCAGTCGAGACCGAGGCGCAGCAGTCCGGGCGGCCACGCGAAGTCCTGCTGCGCGAGGTCGCGCGCTATGCACGGGAGATTGTCCCGTCGTTCAACGTCTACGTCTATTTCCGCCTGGGCTATGCCCTCGCCCGGCGCCTGCTGCAAGTGCTCTATCGCGTCCGCCTCGGCTATGCCGACGACGCCGCGCTGGCTGACATCGCGCCCAACGCGAGCGTCGTGTTTGTGATGAATCACCGCAGCAATGCAGATTACATCATCGTCGCCTACATGGCCGCCAATCGCGCAGCCTTGAGCTACGCGGTGGGCGAATGGGCGCGGATCTGGCCCCTGCAGTCCTTGATTAAAGCGCTCGGCGGGTTTTTCGTGCGACGGGACTCCGCGAATCCGCTCTACCGCCGCGTGTTGGCGCGCTACGTGCAGATGGCGACCGCCGGTGGGGTCGTGCAGGCGTTCTACCCCGAGGGCCGCCTGACCCGCGACGGGACTCTGCGTCCGCCCCGGCTCGGTCTCCTCAGCTACATGGTCTCGGCGTTCGACCCCCAGGGGGAGCGTGACCTCGTGTTCATCCCGGTGGGGATCAATTACGACCGGGTGCTGGAAGATCGCACCCTAGTGCGCGAACTCGATCCGCAGGCCCTGCCCCGCAGCCGAACGGGCACGGTCGTCACCTTTCTCAGGTTTCTTGGCCACCAGGTGAGACTGCTGCTGGAGTGGCGCTGGTATCGCTTCGGGTATGCCTGCGTCAACTTTGGCACGCCGATTTCCATGCGAGCCTATACCGCGCGCACCCAGATCGATTTTCGCTGTTTGGACGCAGCGACGCGGTTTGAGGCCATAGAGCGGCTGGGCCGCGAAGTGTTCGACGCGATTGCCGCAGCCATTCCGGCCTTGCCGGTTCCGCTCATCGCGACCGTGTTTCTCCACCATCCTCACACCGCCATGAGCGCCCTTGAGATCAAGGCACACGCCCAGGCCCTGATTACCGCCCTCGCACAGCGCAGGGCCTATGTCCATATCCCGCGGGCCGACCACGACTATGCGACCACCGTGGGGTTGCGGATGCTGGTCCTGCGGCACGTGGTGCAGGAGTCGGACGGGCTGTACCGCGCGCACGCGGCCGAGCACGACCTGCTGTGCTACTACGCCAACTCGATCGCGCACTTCCTGCCCGACCCGTGAGGGCTCCCTGCGCCGTCTGCCGACGGAGCGTGCGCCCACTCCCGAGGAGGCCTCCGAAGCCCCGCCCGGGAACACCGGGGTGTTTACGGCGCGGGCGATGGCCCTCACACTCTGACCCCCGTGACAGCAGCAAAAGGGACTTTGGGGGGGGGGAGGATAGCGTGGGTCGGGTCCCGAATCCACAGAAAGCCCTCAGAGCCGGGAAATAGCCGATGCGAGGCATTCCCGGCCCTGCCGCGATCCTCCGCCTCCTTATTCCGGTGAGTCAGCCAGCCGGGCGGCCAGCGTCACGATTTGTCCCATATGAGTTTCGGAAGGAGAAAAAGCGACCGCTCCCCCTTGCCCCGCCGCGCCGTGACTCGACAGGTGGCTAAAAACATTCCCCGTATGGGCAATCACCGCAGTACCCTCACAGACTGTCAAAATTGAACCCCTGACTTGCGCTCGCCCATTCTGTTATCAACTCTTATCGTGCACAGTCAGAGAGATCAGCACCAGTCAGGGCGGCCTTCGCCCCAGCCCGGGGTTCTCCAGATAGCCAACGAGGAGGCGCCTCTCCCTCACGGCTGACCCTCTGTGATGGCACTGAGCGCGGCGGCCCGTGACTCATACACGGCAATCAGCTGATCAAAGCCACTGACGGCGATCACCCCACGGATATGGGTCGGGAGGGTACACACCCCAAACCGCTTCCCCGGTTCGTTGAACTTCCGGGCAAAAATCAGCCCGACCCGCAGGCCCGGGCTGCTAATGAAAGTCAGCTTCTCAAGGTCCAGGATCAAGGCCGTGTCTCCCGGCTCAATACCGGATTCCAAGAGCTGATGAAATTCCGCGGCAGTGCTGCCGTCGACACGCCCGATGACCGCGGCAACCAACACTCCGTCTTTCCGCTCCCATTGAATGTCTACTCTTCCGCTCAGGTGCATCTCCTTCCTTCCAGACGGTCGAGAGATATTGGGGAGGGTCTCATGTTGCAATTCAGACTCATGATCATCCTTGGCCCCTTCTATGATGATTGTACTGCCCCGTTTTCTGGCCTCCGTTATCACCGCGAACCGACTCCCGTGACTCGATAAAACGACCGTGACCCTATTCCCGGAGAAGGTCTTCCGATGGTAGCCTTCCAAAGAGAGCCACCCGCTGAAACCCTGGGCATCCTCGTTGCTGGGAAACTCGATTTCCAACGTGACAAACGTGCTCATTGTGCCCCCTTGTCGTATCGGCGTCCGGCCGTACTATCCGCACGACCGGACGCGAGTGGTCGCCTAGTGGTTATGGCGTCACAGACGGCCGTTTTCCCTGACCCGTTGCGCTGTGGCGGCGAGTCAGGGAAAGGGTGTTTCTCATGGAATGACTGCTCCACACTGGCAAGTGATCTTCCTCATGTCGCCAAAAATGGTGCCAGTTGACCCAGCCGGTTTTGTCACACGGCCTGGGTATGACCCTCCCTCGCATTCTCTTCTCTTGTGTGCTCGCTCTGTCCTGGGTCGAGCCCCCACGCACTGGCCCAGCAGGCGACACCGCACGAGGTAGGACACTTATACTACCCTATGTCCCCGCGTTTGCCACTAGCAATTTGGGTAGTGTCTCAGTTTGCAATGTGTTCTTCTCCGCGTTCGATCCGCCCTTCCCTCCCGTCTCAGGGCCTGCGGTGACCGGGCAGTCTTGCGCCCGCCGGGCGCCCCTCGGCCTGGGGCCAAGCCAGGGTGGGGTCGCCCTCCCTCATAATTTTCCTCCCCCCTCATAATTTCCTCAGAAATTATGAGGGACAATCGGTGGGGAGCTGTGGTAGGTTATAATCGACGGAAAGGAGTGGAGCATGGGCTGGTTGAGCCACGGCCTTCTGGTGCTCGCGCTTGTGGGGTGTCATGCCGACAACGGCCACGCCGATCCGCACGGCGGGGTGCCCGTTGCCGGATACTGCGAGACTTTTGCCCAGACATTTTGCGAGAAGCAGACGCTGGACTACCAGGAGCACTCGGCAAGAACAGCCAAGCGATCAGATGTCATGCTGCACTTGTCGAACGTTTTTCAGCCGGCGGATTCCACCTTCACGGCGGGGTATGATTGCCAGTTCTGGGCCCGGACCAGAGACGGACAGGGGCAGGTCTTTTCTGTTGGCCTCTTTCTGACAAAAACCTTGCATTTCGCCAGGCACACGCAATGGAAGGAACTTCAGATCATCCCGATTGCCTACGTGACGGACGAGACCGGCGACCGGGCGGGCTACGGGGTCTTCAAGTACCTGGAGACGCCTGGGTGAAGCGGCGCGTCCGGGGTACTGGCCTAATTTGACGCTGAACGGCCTCATTTCAGGTGGAACGGCCTCATTTGAATTTTTTTCGGCGGGGGTAGGCCTCCCCTCTCATCATCCTCCACAAAAAGCGAGCAGCGGTTTGTAATCCCGAACAAACTGGGCTAGAAGCAGAGCAAAGTCTATATGTGTGCAAGGAGGGACGCGCAATGCAACTCGGACGAATTGTTGATGCCGACGGCCATATCTTAGAGCCGCCCAATTTATGGAAGGAGAACCTGGAGTCAAAATACAAAGAGCGCGCCTTGCAGATCGTCAAAGACGAGGAAGGCTGGGAGGCGCTCGTCATTGACGGCAAGATTTCTCCGACCATCAGGGGGATGGGCGTTGCCTCCGGTTTCGGCAAGCCCGGCGAGCTCGTCTTCTCCAAAGACCAGCTTTATATGGATGGTCCCAAGGGGGCCTACGACCCGCATGAGCGGATCAAGCAGTTGGACGCAGACGGTATTGACGCGGCCGTACTCTTTCCCACGATCGGCCTGTTGTGGGAAGGTGAAGTCAACGACCCTGGTCTCGCCCTGGCCTATAACCGCGTGTACAACGACTGGATCGCTGATTTCTGCAATCACGACCCCAACCGTTTATACGGAGTCGCGCACATCTCCCTCATGGACCCCGAGGCTGCCATTGTTGAGCTGAAACGTGCAGCCAAGTTGGGTCTGAAGGCCGTCATGCTGACCCCGTACCCGGCAAACGGGAAAGCCTATGGCGATACGACCTACGATCCGTTCTGGGCCGTTGCGGAGGATATTCAGATGCCGGTCGGCCTGCACGTGATTGCGCGGCCCGACTTTCACGGCAGCTCCTGGTATGACCATACCACCTTTCACGGTTCGCCTTTCTATTTCCTGTCGGTCACGCTGGGCTTTGATATCCAGGCGTCCTTTGTCAGCATGTTTGAAGGCGGCACCCTGGAACGCTTTCCGAATCTCAAACTGCTGGTGTTGGAAGTCGGGGCCGGCTGGGTGCCGCATTTTATCGAACGGATGGATAGCAAATGGGAACACAGTGGATTCCTGACGGCCTGTAAGCGCCCACCGAGCGAGTATTTTCGCCGTCAGGTCTGGGTTGGCTGCGATGTGGACGAAAGCATGATCTCGCCGGCGGCCGCGCGCTGGGGATCGGACAAGTTCTTCTGGTCAACCGATTTTCCCCATTTTGACGGCTTTCCTGATGCCCTCAACACCTTGCAGAATGGGATCAAGGAACTCCCCCCGCCCGACCAGCAGAACATCCTGGGCGATAACGCGGCCCGGGCGTATGACCTGTAGAAAATCGTAGACGAACGCAGAGATACAGGGCAGCCGTATGGCTGCCCTGTTTTTTTGTCGAGAGTCCGCCTTCTCCCCTATCTGTAGACCAGTTTTTTGAGACCGGTAGAGAACAGCTCGCAATAGCCCGACTCGACAGGATAGACTGTACGGCTGAGAACGGCGTGCAGCCGAGGGAGATTATAGAAAGGCACGGAGGGATACAGGTGATGCTCCAGGTGGTAGTTCACCTGCTTGGGCGCAAAGAAAAAACGTAAGATCGCGGGCATAAAATAGGTCCGCGTCTGTTGATAGGCGTTCTCAGGATCGGGCACATTGCCGTGCTCAATCGCCCCCCGAATACGAAAGAAGACCTGGGTCACCGTGCAATACGGTACGAGCCAGTACAACACCAGGTATCGCCCGAATTCCAAACCACACAGGAGAAAACCACCGCTTAACACCACCCCCCAAAAGGCCGCGAACAGACCCATATCAGCAACCTGCCGATAGTGGCTGGCGCGCTCCTCACCCAAAAATTTCCGGTTAAAGCTTCGCGTCACGAAGGGCAGATCAATAAAATACTTCAGCGTCGAGATGACGTTCAGACCACATACGTCTCGGGCCAAAAGCCGCCAGAACGGTCCGCTGCCCAGGGGATAGCGGGCATAGATAGCCCGGTCCGGATCGTCTTTGGTCTGCGTATACTGATGGTGATAGAGGTGGATGAAGCGCCACTTCGAAAGCGAGATGAAGACCGGAAACGCCGCTGCCACCCGGGTCAAGGCATCGTTGACCCATCCCGTGCGCGAGACCCGTTTATGAATCGCCTCGTGCACCAGGACCATCAGGGCGTGCTGCCGCGCAGCAATCACGACGACCGCGCCGATGTAGACACACGCTCCCCAGATGCCCGTCAACGGAGGCAGCACCCAGCCGCTCAGCCAGATCGCCAGTCCAATCACGGCCCAGACTTCAGCCAGATGGTAGACAGCACGGAGCGTCGATATATGGGACAACTCCTTCACCGTCTGGCGGACAGCGGGAATCTCGGAGACAGCCGTTTGCATATGCTATGGACCTATACCAAACTGCACGCATCGGCAAATAGCATCCTCTCCCCGATTTGCGCTTCTCCCCGCAACTGGATAAGACGTTCACACAAAGGAGGAAGAGTATGTCATACGCACAAGTGAACGGGATCAATCTGCATTATACGGTTCAGGGTCAGGGTCAACCGCTGTTGCTTATTATGGGGCTGGGCGGGCCGGCGGCGGCCTGGGACCGTGAGTTTGTTGAGCGCATGGCCGACGACTATCAGGTCATTACCTACGATAATCGCGGCACCGGTCAGTCGGATAAACCGGACGAGCCGTATTCCATTGCGCTGTTTGCGAGTGACGCCGTAGGCTTGCTCAGCGCGCTCGACATTCCGCGCGCGCACATTTTCGGTATTTCGATGGGAGGCATGATTGCCCAGGAAATCGGCATCCACCACCAGCAGCACATCGCGAGTCTGACCCTGGGCTGTACCACCCCAGGCGGTAAACATTCCGTCCCGGCCCCGCCGGAATCCATGGAGGCGCTCAAAGGCCGCGCCGGACAGACGCCGGAAGAAGCCGTTCGGGAGGGCTGGAAGTTGTCCTACTCCCAGGAATACATCGCCGCCCACCGGGACGAACTCGAAGCCACCATGCGCCGCGTCCTGGCACATGCCACGCCTTTCTTTGCTTACAAGCGTCACTTGGATGCGACCATGACGTTGCGCGTGTACCGGCAACTCAAGGAGATCACCGCCCCCACCCTGGTCTCCACCGGGCGTGACGACGTGCTGATTCCGGCGGCCAATTCAGAGATTCTGGCCCGAGAGATTCCAAACGCGCAACTGGCCATTTTCGACAACGCCGGACACGGTTTTGTATCCTCGGCGCGCGAGCCGTTTCTCACCGTCTTCAAGGAGTTCCTGTCCCAGCACCCGCTGTAAGCAGCGAATATGTTCCAACTCGAACACATCGAAACCACCGAACTCGATGAATGCCGGATAAGAAAGTCATTATCATCGCCGGCCCAAACGGGGCCGGCAAGACGACCTTTGCGCTTGAATACCTCCCCAACGAGGCGGACTGCCCGGCTTTTGTCAATGCCGACCTGATAGCAGTGGGCTTGTCCCCCGTCCGGCCCGCAACCGCAGCTATTCGCGCCGGACGGTTGTTGCCAAGCGCGTACACATGGGCGGACACGGAGTCCCGGAAAACGTCATACGTCGCCGTTTCCATGCGGGCTTGCGAAATTTCCGTGAGACGTACCGCTATTGCGTTGACCACTGGCAAAAATTCAATAACAGTGGTGACATACCTGTTCTGGAAGGCGAAGGAAGTAACAGCGGATGAAAAAGAGCAAGTACAAAGTCCCGGTATCCAATTCGGCCGACCCCGACATGAAAGCGGCTCCAGCCGCTCTTTTCCGTGCTGCTCAACGTGCCCACCTTACCGCCCACCAGGCCGGCACCGGCGTTGTTGTCATGCGGGATGGAAAAGTCGTGGAAATTGAGCCAGACCCGGAAATGTATGAAGATTTATTGAAGAACTCTTCTGGTTCGAGGTGAAGAGATAATTTTTTCAGACACCAGCGGGGACATCTAACTCTACGACCACCCTATTCATGGGACGCAAGCCCTTCGGCAGAGGGTTGCCATGTTCCCGGTAGGACTCGACCAGCTTTCTCTCCACGTCCTGAGAAATTTCCACCGCCTCATAGTAAGAATCCTACCCTCCATATCCCCGAAAACACACCTGGCAAGAAACCACAGACTTTGCATCTCGGTGGATAGCGGGATATTAAAAATCAGGGCGGAACCAACCGGACCCTCAGAACACCCCAATCAACAATCAACAGGTGGTGACGTTATGGCCCGTGTGGCACTCAATAAACCAGAGCGTATTGACGCCCCGATCATCCGGAAAATTTTCAGTTGGGTTACCGACATGGAAGACGCGGTGCCCAATCACTTCTATTACGATTATCGCGACCTGTGGCGACAGATCGGTTTTGACTGGCAGCCGCAGCCCGGAGAGCCGGCCGGCGATAATACGCGCGGCGTTCGATAACACCATTCCAGCCACAAGGGAGGCCCCATGCAACAGGACAAGAGCGAAATCAAAGGATTCCACGCGCATGTGTATTATGATGAGTCCACCCGCGCGACTGCGGCGGGCATACGTGAAGCCATCAGCGATCAATTCGAGGTCGAAATGGGCCGCTGGCGCGACAAGCCGGTGGGGCCGCATCCGCAATCCATGTATCAGGTCGCCTTTCAGCCGGAGCAGTTTGAGACCCTCGTTCCCTGGTTGATGTTGAATCATTCCGGTCTCAACGTCCTGATTCACCCCCGGACTGACGATGATATCGCCGACCATTCGCACCGGGCCCTGTGGCTGGGAGAAAGACTTGAGCTGAACATTCAGTTTTTGCGCGACCTGGAGAAGAAGGAAAAGAAATAAGGATGAAATGACATGCGGCTCGGCGCAATCATCGGTCTCTTCTCGTCGCAACCCCAGTCAACTGATCTGGCGGAGCAGGCAAAACGCTATGCCGGAGAGGGCTTCGACAGTCTGTGGGTGGCTCAGGCGGTAGGCCGAGGGTTTATGCTGCCGGACCCGTTTACGGCGCTGGCAAGCGCGGCAACGGCAACCCAGGAGGTCGAACTGGGGACAGCGGTTCTCCAGCTCCCGCTGTACCAGCCGACCGACCTGGCGCATCGCGTTTTCTCCCTCATGCAAATCTGTGGAGATCGTCTCACGCTCGGCCTTGGGGCGGGGTCTACGGAAACGGACTTCATCGCCTTCGAACGCTCCTATGCCGATCGGTTCAAAACCTTCGATACCAGCCTGGCGCAATTGAAACGACTGCTCGCCGAGGGAAAGAATGAACACTGTGACCTGACGCCGTGGAAAACGGTCAATGGCGGTCCACCCCTCATTTTCGGCAGCTGGGGCGCTGGAGTGGAGCGAGCCGCAAAAGACTTTGACGGCTGGGTTGCTTCCGCTTTCTACAGGACCGCCGACCAAGTTATAGACTCCCTCGGACGCTATCGCGCCGCCGGCGGGCGGAGAGCCATGGTTTCCACCATTCAGTTGACGGCCGAGCACGATCTGGGACAGACCAAAGCAATTCTCCAGCGTTTTGCCCAAGCCGGGTTTGACGACGCCATCGTCCTACTCCGTCCGGGCAGCCCGAGTCCGGCTGAAGTCAGAGCCCTCGTTGACCAGGAGAGTGACCAGGAGAGTGACTAGGAGCGTAACCATGAACACTCCCATTTGCGAAATGTTTGGCATTGAGTTTCCCCTGATTGCGTTTACCCACTGTCGCGATGTCGTGGTGGCGGTCTCCAAGGCGGGCGGCATGGGGGTGTTTGGCGCGGTCGCCCATCCGCCGGACCGCCTGGAAGAAGAGTTGCGCTGGATTGATGCGCACATTGAGGGCAAGCCGTACGGCATCGATCTGATTGTCCCCAACAAGATGGCCGAGGTGAGTGCGGGCGGACTGAATCGCAATAAGGTCGAGGCGGCTATTCCTCAAGAATATTTTCAGTTCGCGGCCGGGATTCTGGCCCAGCACGATATCTCTTCGGAGGGGCTGTATAGCTTTCGCGACGAGACCTTTCGGGCCAGCCAGAATATGCAGGCCAGCGGTGCGGCCGAAACCCTGGAGGTGGCCTTTTCGCATCCGATCAAACTCGTGGCCAATGCGCTGGGCGTCCCGCCCAAGATCATGCTGGAGATGGGCAAACGACACGACGTGCGAGTCGCCGCCCTGGTCGGCGCAAAAAAGCATGCCATCCGCCAGGCGCAAGCCGGGGTGGACATTCTGATTGCGGCCGGCGGAGAGGCCGGCGGCCATTGCGGCGATGTCTCGACCCTGGTGCTGATTCCCGAAATTCATGCAGCCATACAGCCATATGGCAATATCCCGATTTTAGCCGCGGGCGGTATTGTGACAGGTCGCCAAATGGCCGCCTGTATGGCCATGGGAGCCGCGGGGGCTTGGACGGGTTCGGTATGGCTGACGACGAGCGAGGCGGAGACCAATCCGGTCGTCAAGGAAAAAATGTTGCACGCCTCATCCCGCGATACGGTGCGATCAAAAGCCCGCACGGGCAAGTATTCACGTCAACTCAGGTCTCCGTGGACAGATGCCTGGGAGACTGAGGACAGCCCCGCGCCCCTGCCGATGCCGCTGCAATCCCTGGTCACCGAGCCCGCCCTGGGCAGGGTGGACAAACTCTCCCAGAGTGGTCATGCCGGGGCCAAGGACTTGGCAACCTATTGGGTCGGCCAGGGGGTCGGACTGATGAATCGCCAGATGTCAGCCGCGGCTGTTGTCCAGGAATTCAAAGAAGATTTTTTTAACGCCTTCGTGCGCCTGTCGGACGCGCTCGAAGCGGAATAATACGCTCGCCTGGAGGATGCGATGTCTACCTTTTCCGCACTGCTTATCTTACTCACGCTCTGCCTGGCCGGACTCATTCCGGGCATGGTCCGGACGGCAGCGGCCCTGGATAGCGATACGATTGCTCAGCTCCAGACGGCAAAGGAGATCTATGTTTCCACCACACGCAAGAGTGGCGAGTGGAGCAGCGCGGCGCCGGTCTGGTTCTGGTATGCCGATGAGGTGATCTATCTCACCGCCTCACCAAGCTCGTATAAAGCCAAGCGTATTACAAGCGGTCGCAACGCGGTGCGTATCGCCGTCGGAGGGAAAGATGGTCCCACGTTTACCGGCAAAGCCGAGATTTTTACGGACGCGGCTATCGTCGAACGCATGGGTGAAGCCTATAACAACAAATACTGGCTTGCCTGGTTGGGCTTTGCGCGGCCACGTGTTAGCCGTGTGGAGTCGGGCAAGACCGTAGCCATCAAAGTTACACCGGATACCACACAGTAAGGAAAGGAAGGGAAAGCCATGCAACAGATTGATGCCGTTTTGAATCAGGCTGTAGAGTCCGGAGATATTCCGGGCGTGGTCGCCATGGTCGCCACAGACTCGGGGCCGGTGTACGCCGGCGCGTTTGGGACGCGCAAGCTCAATGCCGGCCCGGCCATGACAACGGACACCGTCTTTCGCATCGCGTCTATGACCAAAGCGGTTGCCTCGGTCGCGGCCATGCAGCTCTACGAGCAGGGGAAATTCGGCCTTGATCAGCCCTTGGGCGAAATCATGCCTGCCCTCGCTCAGCTTGAGGTGCTGGACGGATTTGACGCCGCCGGCCAACCCCAACTCCGCCCGGCCAAACGACCCGTCACCGCCCGTCAGCTTCTGACCCATACCGCCGGGTTTGGCTATGAGATCTGGAATCCCGGTCTCGGCCAATACCAGGAAGCTACCGGAGAACCGGGCATTGGCAGCGGCAAAAAAGCAGCTCTGCATATGCCGCTGGTATGCGATCCGGGAGAACGCTGGGAGTACGGGATCAACACGGATTGGGTCGGTCAACTGGTTGAGGCGGTCAGCGGCCAAACCCTGGGCGACTATCTGGCCCGGAATGTGTTTGAGCCGCTGGGCATGACGGACACCGGTTTTACACGTTCTGCGGAACAGGAAACCCGCACGGTCAGCGTCCATCAGCGTGGTGAAGACGGCACGCTCGCCCCGGCGGATATTGAATTGGTGGCTCCCGACGCCGAGTACCAGAGCGGCGGACACGGGCTGAGTGCTACCACGGCCGACTATCTGGCTTTTGTCCAGATGATGCTCAAGGGCGGCAGTCATAACGGGCAGCAGATCCTCAAGTCCGAGACGGTTGCGTTGATGTCAGAGAACCATATCGGCGACCTCGCTGCCGGAGACATGGCCACCGCCATCCCGCCGCTCTCCAACGATGTGAAATTCTCCCCCGGCGTCGTGCATAAACACGGCCTGGGATTTTTGATTAATACCAGCGCGCTGCCAGGGGCACGCGCGGCCGGCAGCCTGAGTTGGGCCGGCATTTTCAATTCCTATTATTGGATTGATCCGACCAAGCGGGTCGCCGGCGTCATCATGATGCAGATTCTGCCCTTTTTTGATGTCAAGGCCATTCCCGTGTATGAGCGCTTTGAACGTGCGACCTACCAGGCTTTAGGTCTGCTTGAGGCGTGAAGAGCTGCTCCCTCTCCCTTTCGGGGTGAGGGGGGAAATGCAAGCTGAGACGCTACGTCGCGCATTGAGCCCCCGCAGAGAGTCCGCTATGGTTTGCTTACGTTGTTCGATTGTCTCGTGTTGCATCACCGGGCTGAAGCGGCAGTTTGACCAGCAGGGACTGGCCGTCACGCTCGGGACTGGAGGATAGTATGGAACGCCCGTTACGGTTTGGCATTTTTATGGCCCCCTTTCATCCCGCGGGTCAGAACCCCACCCTTGCTCTTGAGCGTGACCTGGAGCTGATCGTTCGCCTGGACGAGCTGGGCTATGACGAAGCATGGATCGGCGAACACCATTCGGCCGGTTTGGAAATCATTGCCTCGCCCGAGGTGTTTATTGCCGCGGCAGCCCAGCGGACGAACCATATTCGCTTAGGCACCGGTGTGAGCTCGCTGCCTTACCACCATCCCTTGATCCTGGCCGACCGTATTGTTCAGCTCGACCATATGACGCGCGGGCGGACCATGTTCGGCGTTGGTCCGGGAGCCTTGCCGTCGGACGCGTATATGATGGGCATACCGCCTGACACACAACGCATACGTATGGAAGAGTCACTCGGCGCGATCATACAGTTGCTGACCTCGGATGAACCGGTCAATATGGAGACCGACTGGTTCACGCTGAAAGACGCCCGCCTCCAGCTCCGGCCGTACACCTATCCGCACTTTGAAATTGCGGTCGCCGCAACCGTCTCCCCGGCCGGTCCCCGGACTGCGGGCCGCTATGGTGCCGGTCTGCTTTCACTGGGCGCGACCAGTATGGGCGGCTTTGCCGTTCTGGGCGATCACTGGAAGGTCTGGAACGACCAAGCCAAGGAATACGGTCACACGGTTGATCGGTCAGACTGGCGCTTGGTCGGACCGATGCATATCGCGCCTACCCGCGAACAGGCCTTCAAAGAGGTCGAGTACGGCATTTATGACTGGGTCGATTACTTCCAGAACGTGGTGGCCCTGCCCCTCGCCCCCGAGGAAACAGACCCGCGCAAATGGCCCCAGGCGCTGATTGAGTCCGGAACCGCCGTCATAGGCACGCCGGATGATGCCATCGCTCAACTCGAGCGGCTGACCAAACAGTCCGGTGGCTTTGGCTGCTATATGCTGATGGCCAATGACTGGGCCGAGCGCCGAGCCTGTCTCAACTCCTATGAGCTGTTGGCCAAAGAAGTCTTTCCCCACGTTCAGAGTTCCGCCGACCGAGCCGTGTCTTCCAGAGAGTGGTGCCGGACAGACCACGACACGCTTATTGGCAGGGCCATGAACGCCGTGGCAAAGGAAATCGAGCGCTACGAAAAAGACACCGGCTATCGTCCGGCCATCGCCGATATCGCCCAAGGACAGCCCAACGCGAAGTAGGCGGCGCTACCCTACCCCCGCCCTGGGGGTGGGGTGAAGCGAATCAGTAGACAAACGAATACGGCCTGACCTGGAGGGATGCAGTTCTCATGAGTTCGTCCATGCAAAACCGGAACTTTCAGATGATTGATACCAACGGCGTTCGCTTACGCACGGTTGTTGAAGGCGGTGGACCGCTCGTCATTCTCCTCCACGGCTTTCCGCAGTGCTGGTATTTATGGCGACATCAGATCGACCCCCTGGTCGAAGCCGGTTTTCAGGTTGCGGTCCCGGACCAACGTGGCTATGGCGGCAGTGATCGCCCCGAAGCCGTAGACGCCTATAATATCGTAGACCTCAGCAACGATGTCGCCGGCTTGGCAACCGCCCTGGGCCACGAACAATTCCTCGTTGTCGGCCACGATTGGGGGGCACCCGTTGCCTGGCACACGGCCCTGCTCCACGCGGAGCGGGTCAAAGCCGTTGCCGGCCTGAGCGTTCCCTATGTGCGCGGTCAGGCCGGGACCATGACCAGGCAAGAGAATTTCGGGGATAATTTCTGGTATATCGTCTACTTCCAAACGCCGGGGGTGGCGGAAGCGGAGTTTGAAACGGATATTCGGAAGACCTTACGCCAGACCTATTACATCGCGTCCGGCGATGCCCCGGCTAATGCCATGCTGATGCAGAAACCCGCGACCGCACAATTTCTCGATGGCCTGCCCGAGCCGGAAACGCTCCCGGCCTGGTTGACGGAAGAGGACCTCGATTACTATGTCACCCAGTACGAGCAGAGTGGTTTTCGTGGTCCGCTCAACTGGTACCGTAATATTGATCACAATCTTGAGCTGACCCCACAGTTGGAAAACGCCAGGATCGAACGGCCAGCACTCTTTATTGCCGGGGAAAAGGACCCGGTCCTGTCTTTTGGCGGCGGCGGCTGGGTTGATCTGATGGACCACTTTGTGACGGATTTGCGGGGTAAGGTGTATATCGAGGGCGCCGGCCATTGGGTGCAAATGGAACGCCCTCCACAGGTGACCGAGGCACTGCTGGGCTTTCTGAAGCAGTTCGCGTAAGCAAGGATGAGCCGGTACGCTGACTATCTCACTATGAGAGACGGGCGGTCTGTCTACCTCAGTTTACTCCCGCCCGTTGAGATAGTCGGGCAGCCGCGCGGCCGTATACGTTTTGGCCGATTCGAGCTGTTCTCTGGTCAGTCCCTGTACCTCGCTTAAATCGGCCCCGGCCAGATTCGCCCCGGCCAGGTCGGCCTCATGCAAATCGGCCCGTTGCAGTGAACTGCCCGTCATATCGGCATCGGTGAGGATGGCATAACGCAGGATGGCGCCACTCAGGTCGGCGCCATTCAGATCAGCGCCCTCCAAGGTCACGCCGGCCAGGGCCGCGTCACGCAGGTTGGCACCGACGAGGTGAGTCACCTTACCCTTCTCGTTGACGATATTCCAAACCAGACGCCATTTTTCGTCTAGTTGAGTGTGGCCGTCGATCTCCGCGCCGGACAACTCGGCACCGGCCAGATTGGCTCCCGACAGATTCGCCCCTTTCAGGTTGGCTCCGCTGAAGTCGGTCTGCCTCAATTCCGCCCCGCTCAGGTCAGCATCGGCTAAGCTTGCGCCCACCAGATTGGTTTGAAACAGGTCTGCGCCAGCAAGCGTCGCCTGGGTCAGATCGGTTTGAAACAGATGCGCCCTATGCAGGTTCGCCGCTTTCAGGTTCGCCCCCGCCAAGTTTGCGCCACGCAGCCTGGCCTCGATCAAATCAGCCTCTTCGAGGTCAGCTCCCTGCAAGTCCGCTTTTATAAGGCCGGCGCCAATAAGGTCTACACCCACCAGAACGGCTCCGGGCAGCTTGATCCCTTCGAGCTTTGCGCCGCGCAGGTCAGCGCCGTACAGATTGGCTCCGGTCAGATTCGCCCCGGTCAGATTGGTCCGGTTCAGCTTGGTCCATTGCAGATTGACGTGGCCGAGATTAACGCCCTGCAACTCGGCATCTGACAGGTTGGCGCTCTCCAGGTCGGCTTGGGTTAGCTGGGCATCCAGAAAATTGGCATAACGCATGTGCGTTCCGACCAGGCGTGCCCCGGCCAGATTTGCTCCACGCAGGTCGGCTTCGTCCAAATCCGCCGTGGAGAGATCAGCCCCCTGCAAGTCGCTGCCACTCAAATCGGCCCGGACTAAACGGGCACCGCTCAGGCGTATTCCCTGGAGACTCAGCCCGATCAGAGACAAATCCTGACAGACTGTGTCTTCACAGGAGGAAAAGAAACGCTCGGCCCAGTCCTCAAGCACGGGCGCGTTCGGCGTTTCGGTTTCGGGTGCGTGCCACAGAAAGTCCCCAAAACGAGGGGCCGACCGAACCTCCAGTCTGCGGACCCGGTCAAACATCTGCATGCCGGTTTCAAGCGCGCCCTTATTCCCCGCACCGACCAGAGAGAAAAATGTGGCCTGTTGCAGGGCCGCGTGCTGGACGGCTCGCTCGTGGCGGGCCAACAGAAAGGCGTACAGACCCGTGTATGCGGCACTCAGCACGATCAGGCACAGGAAACTGCGGGCAAGGGTTTTCACGCCGATGGTCATCGCAGATGAGAAACTGCCGTTCAGTTCAGCGAGCCCAGGAAATCAACTGTGCGCTCAAACGCCGTATCATCGGCATGAAAGACAAAGGCGCACAGATCGGTGACGCCGATATCTTCCAGGCGCTTGACCTCATCCTTGAGGACACCGGCGTCGCCGGCCAGAATCATGTCAACCGGGGCCTGGGCTCCCCCTCGATCCAGCATGTCCCGGTAGGCGGGCAGTTGGCCATAAATGGCGAAGACCTTTGCCGCCACTTCAAGGGTGTTTTGCCGATCGTTGGTAACGGCCATAGGCACACCGGCAATGACGCGCGGCGCCGGCGCGCCGGCCGCCTGGGCCGCCGCGGTGATGCGTGGGACGACATGGTCTTTGAGCGCCTTGTGGCCGGCCATCCAGGTGACGGTGCCCTGGGCCTCACGTCCACACAGGTCGAGCATTTTGGGTCCGAGCGCAGCCAAAACGAGCGGGACCGGGTCGGCGCCCTGGACCGCAACCTCAAGATCGGCGCGATATTCTTCACCTTGGTACTTCACCGCCTCGCCGCGCAATACTGGTTTCAAAACGCTCAGATAGTCGCGCATATGCGCCATATGGCGGGTATACGACATGCCGAACATGCCCTCGATCACCATTTGATGCGACAGCCCGATTCCCAGCGTAAAGCGCCCCTTACACGCCGCTTGGGTAGTCAGTGCGGCCTGGCCCATCACCACGGGGTGGCGCGGATAGGTCGGAACGACAGCCGTGCCGAGTTCGATGCGGGAGGTCTCCCGACCCACCAGGGCGAGCAGATTAATGGCGTCGTGTGAAAAAATCTGCGCCAGCCAGCCGGTGTCGAGCCCCACCTCCTCAGCGCGCTGCGCCCGCCGAATGACTTCATCCATACTGGGCGACTCGCCCGCCCCTTCACCGATCATCATACCAATACGCATCCGTGTATCCTTTCTTCCATGCGTTGACTTTTGCGATGCCCACACGAGATATATAGAGAAACACGAGGGCCGTCCATTCATGAACAGACGAGATGACAGCAGCGAGATAGCCAAAGGGAGAACTGACATGGCAGCATCCAACCCAGACTGTTCAAAGCTCCTCAGCGGGATCACCGTACTCGACTTTACCCATGCCTTGGCGGGGCCAACCTGCACCCGGATTCTGAGCGATCTTGGAGCCGAGGTCATCAAGCTTGAGCCAGCGCCGAACGGGGAATTTGGCCGCAGTCTTTTTCCAGTCCAGGGCAGCCTGGGTTCGATGTTTCTCTACACCTGTGCCGGCAAGAAAAGCCTGTGCGTCGATCTGAAAAAGCCGGACGGCATGAAAATCGCCACCGGCCTGGTCGCCAAGGTGGACGTGATGGTTGAAAACTTTGCGCCCGGAGTCATGGCGCGTCTCGGCCTGGACTATGAGAGTGCGGCCCGGATCAATCCCAAGATCATCATGGCTTCCTGCTCGGGCTTTGGCCAGACCGGTCCGTTATCGAAAAACACCAGTTACGATATCATCGGACAGGCCATGAGCAGCGTGATGCATATGACCGGCGACCCGGACGGCCCGCCCCAATACGTTGGCAATTATATCGGCGACACCAACACCGGCGTGCACGCGGCCCTGGCGGTGTGCGCGGCGCTCTTCTACCGGGACCGGAGCGGCAAGGGGCAGCTGATCGATATCGCCCAGGTCGATTCGCTCTTCTTTATGGATATGATCAACGTACCCCTGTACGCGCTCACAAACGGTGAACAGAACCCGAAGCGCTTTGGCGCGCACCACTTTGGGGTCGCCCCCCTGGGCGTCTTCCAAGGCAAAGACGGCTATGTCGTGCTCCAGGCGGTTGAGCATCAATTCCCCCAACTGGCAAAGGCTATGGGCCGCGAAGACCTGGTGACCGATCCAAAGTTCGGAACCAACGAGCAGCGTCTCGAAAACCGGGACGAACTCGTCGCCATGATCGAAGCCTGGCTCCAGTCCTTCCCGAGCAATGATGCGGCCCTGCACGCGCTGGCGGAAGCGCGTATTCCCTGCGCGCCTATTCTTGATGTGGGGCAGGCCTTTCACCACCCGCATATCCGAGCGCGCGGCATGGTTACCGAGATCGAGCATCCCGTATTTGGCCGGATGGAGATTACCAATACGCCGTTCGTTTTTTCCGAGACGCCGCGTGAGGTTCAGGGCCCGGCGCCGCTCGTCGGCCAGCATAATGCGGCGATTCTCAGCACGCACCTGGGCTATTCCGCAGCCGAGATCACCCGGCTCACCGAGGCCGGGGTTTTAGTGGAGGAAAAGAAGGTGAAGGAGCTGGCAGGGGAGAACGCTGCATGAATCTCTCCGGTCGGCATCGGATGGACAATAGCATCAGGGGCAAGCCCCAGGTCAGGGGAGCGGTCAGCGAACTCGTCAATATATGCCGATGTCAGGGAGCTACTTCAGCTTTCGGCTGCCCTTCCCAAGAAAAGAACTCGATCCCGACCGTTTCCTACTCTGCGGTCGGCCCGATCCCCGCAACCGTCGTGCGATACATGACCCTGCGGTAGCGAGTCTTGTCCCAGGGGCGGCCACGGTGGAGACAGCAGCGGTTGTCCCAGATCACGAGATCGTTGTCACGCCAGGTGTGGCTATGGGTGTATTGAGGCCGAGTGGCTATGGTAGTCAGTTCTCTGAGCAGCGCCCGGCCTTCTTCGAGCGGCATCCCGCGGACATGTGACGCGTGGGCTCCGGCATAGAAATTCCTGCGGTCGTTGGCCGGGTTGGCCCGGACCACCGCCTGCGGTACCGGCGGGGTCTCCCGCTTCTGGTTCTCGGTCATCAGCTTCGGATCAATCAAGCTGCGGTTATACGCAAAATCGTGAATGGCAATCAGCGGATCGATCCGCTCGCGCATGGCCGCGGGCAGGTCGGCGTAGGCGGCCCGCTCGGTCGCAAACTCGGTCTCTCCCCCGGTCGGCGGCACTTCGCGGCCGGACAGTAGAGAAGCGGTCGCCGGAACACGCTTGAACGAACTGTCGGTGTGCCACATTTCGTTGCCGGAGTTAAAGACCATGCGCTTGTCTGTCGGCGGGATAATGCTCTTCGTCCCAGGCTCAATGTTTGAGAGGTCGGCAATCTCCGTTCCGCCGCCGGCATTCTGGACGACGGTTTTCTCCAGTCCACCAAAGTTGCCGATCTCGGAAAAGAGCCGACTGAAACGAATCTGCTGCGCGTCGTCTATTTTCTGGTCGTGGAAAATCAGGATGGAATACTCGTTAAATAGATCGACGATGTCGCACATGGCCGTTTCGCTGACCCCAGCCGCGATATCCACGCCCTCGATTTCTGCCCCAAAGACATCTGTAATTTTTGAGAACGACACCGCCATGTCCATGTCCTCCTGAAAATTGGAACAGATCTCAGCCGGCACACTCGCGTGCACGCTCATAGTGCCAACCACTTTTGAGCATCCATAAACGGTGCCGCCTTCCCGGTGCGGCGACCTTCGAGGATTCGTATCCGGCATCGCCGTGGTATAGCGAACAGTAGCCGCCCTCGACTTTCTCAAGCTTGGGGAAAAAGGTGTCCGGCTTACGTCCACTGACATAGGCAAGCGCGTCCTTGGCCGTGCTAAAAGCAGAGAGCTTCGTCAGCGAGACAAATGTTGGCGGCGGCAACTCGATCTCACCAGCCTGCCGTGCCTCCAGCGCCCCATGTGGACGCATCCATGCATGGTCACTGATTTCCGTGCCGTCGACCCGGACGGCATCCCCACCGGCCTGGGCAACGAAGAACCATGTTGAAAAACGCTTCGGGCGAATCAGCGGTGTAGTCCAGTGTGAAAAATAAAGCAGGGTCTCTGTCGCGAGGCTGAGGCCGGCTTCTTCCTCGGCCTCGCGGACGGCGGCCTGCCGGGCAGCAGCCAGCATATCGTCCGGCGCGGCCGGGCTATAATCTTCGGGATCGATATGGCCGCCGGGGAACACCCAGGCTCCACCATGAAAGACAGTTTTTACGTTCCGGCGTAATAACAGGACTTCGATGCCTTTTGGCTCGCTGTCCGCATCCCGAAGCACGATGACGGTGGCGGCGGGGACTGCGCCGGGTGGCGGCGTTTTGTTTTCTGACATGTATCGAATGTACCCGAGGGGTGGCCTGAGGAGCAGAGCGCGTGGTGAGCACTCTGCCGTCCCAAAGACTAGGCCGCTTTCTTCTTGGTGGTTCGCTTTCTGGCTGCCACTCGTTTTTTCGAGGATGCTCTTTTCCGCGCCGCGGCTTTCTTTTTGGACGCTTCATGAGCTTGCTGCATACGCCGAATCTCTTCCCAACCGAGGTAGCCAGTGAATTCGTCTTTACCAAAGAAGATGACCGGGCCGTCACACATGAACAGATATTCCGTATCTTCCAACGCGGTGGTGGCTCCGTGGACCATACCATTGGCCTCATGGACATAATCGCCGGCATTAAACGTACCACCCCGGACTTTAAGCTTACCCGAAAGAATATAGGTATGCGCCGCACTCAGATGTTTATGCGGAGGGGCAACATAGCCCTTCAGCCAACGGAAATGCACCATCCAGCGACCGCTCTCTTCTCCGGTCCAGAGCACCCTCATGAACGCACGTTCCGGGTCATCCGGATTAGGAATCCAGTCCGCCTCGGACGACTGCGTAATTGCATCCATCAATTCGCTGTTAATCGGACGAATCTCTTGCGGTAGAGCCATAGTATCCTCCCTCCTTCTGTAAGTCGTGCCTCTTTACATGCCTGTCCTTGCGTCGGGATGCAAGCCGTTCGCGTCCTCCCCTACCCTTTCTCAGCCGAGTGGCACTCGCTACAGTAGGCTGGCTTCTCTACAGGCAAACAACTTTCGGAAGAAGGACAATCAGCCATGAATGAAATCGATTTCAGCAATAAAACGGTTCTGGTCATTGGCGGGTCGAGCGGGATAGGAAACGGTATAGCGCGACGGTTTCGCGACCACGGTGCGCGGGTTTTTGTCTCCGGCACTCGTGCCGGGGCGAAAGATTACGCGGACGAAGAAGGCTCCGAACTGGACGGCCTGGACTATTTCCAATGGGACGTGTCAAGCGACGGCAAGGTGGCCGCCCTGCAACCGCCCTTTGACTCACTCGATGTGCTGGTCGTCTCACAGGGCATCGTCGAGTATAAGCGGGCTGAGTTTCAGATGCCAACCTTCAGGAAAGTGCTGGACGTCAATCTCATGAGCGTCATGAGCAGTTGCACCAAGTTCCATCCCATGCTGGCCAAAACACAGGGCAGCATCATTATGCTCGGCTCGGGAGCGAGCTTTTTCTCCGTGCTGGGGAATCCTGCGTATAGTGCCAGTAAGGGCGCGCTCGTCACCCTGACCAAAACCCTGGCCGAGGCCTGGGCCGTTGATGGCATCCGGGTAAACGGCATTGCCCCAGGGTTGATCGCTACCAAGATCACCAAGGTCACCTGGGGTCATCCGCGCCGCTATCAGGATTCGCTTGACTCTATTCCCATGAAACGCTGGGGGACGCCGGAGGACATGGGCGGGATTGCGCTGTTTCTTGCCTCGCCGCTGGCGGCGTACCTCACCGGCCAAATGTTGATCGCTGATGGAGGCATGAGCCTGGGCCTGTGAGCACTCCGGGGTGCACACCCGATGGAATGGTATGGCTCGCCCCTCACCCTCCTCCCGCCGCTGGTCACGATTGGCCTGGCGATTGTCACCCAACGGGTCCGTCTCTCACTAAGCATCGGCCTGGGGTTCGGGGCGCTCCTCGCCACCCAACTCGACCCTCTGGCCGCGGCTACGCTGACGGCCGGTTTACTCTTCCACGTGGCGCTTGCTACCGACAACATCCTCATTACGACCTTTTCCCTCCTCGTAGCCGGCATGGTCGCGGTCATTGAACACAATGGCGGAACCATCGCGCTTGTCCGCAAGGCCGAACGGGTCGTGCGCGGCCCACGGAGCGCTATGGCTGCCAGTTGGTTGGCCGGTCTGTTCGTCTTCTTCGACGATTATGCCAACTGCCTGATGGTCGGCACCACATTTCGGCCTCTCTACGACCGGCACAAGCTCTCGCACGCCAAGCTCGCCTATATTGTGGATTCAACCGCGGCTCCGGTTGCTTCGTTTGCCATTATCTCAACCTGGATCGGCTACGAACTGGGACTGCTCGCCGATGCACTCGAAGGCGTTCCGCTTGCCGGTGGTCTCCTGGTCTTCTTTGTGAGCACCCTGCCGTTTCGTTTTTACAGCATCTATTCTTTGGCTTTCGTGGGCACAGTTGCTCTATCAGGCCGGGACTTTGGGCCCATGGCTCGTCTGGAACACAAAACGCGAGCCGTAACGCTCGCGTCCGAGCAGCGTACTACACTCGAACCCGCTCGGTCCGCCTGGTTGGCGGCAGGCCCTATTCTGAGCCTCCTGCTGGCAACCTTGGCCTGTTTGTATTTGGACGGCCGAGCCAGTGCAGGCGTGAGCGGTCCAGCCAATCCCACGCTCCTGTCGATTATGGGGGCTGCCAATGCCTATCGGTCCATGGCATTGGGTGCCGGCACTGCCCTCCTTGTTTCCATCGCACTGTCCTTATCCAGTCGGACTCTCACGTTCCCCGGAACGCTACGGGCGAGCTGGCACGGCATGCGGCGTATTCTTGGAGCACTGGTGATTCTGTATCTGGCCTGGGGATTAGGGGAGGCTCTCGAAACCGTAGGCACGGCTCACGCCCTGACCAATCTACTCACCAATAGCGTGACCGCGTGGAGCCTGCCCGCACTGACATTTCTGGTGGCGGCGGCGGTCTCTTTTGCCACGGGAAGCTCATTCAGTACGATGGCCATTCTCATCCCGCTGGTTGTTCCCCTGGCCGTTACCCTGGCAACTGGGACAGCCGGCCCGCCGGTCCCGGCCACGGTCGGTGCTGTCCTCGCCGGCGCCTGCTTTGGAGACCATATCTCACCGATTTCGGACACGACAATATTGTCCGCTACCGCCAGCGGAGTCGAGGTCATCACCCATGTGCGGACGCAGTTACCGTATGCACTCAGCGTTGGGGCGCTTTCACTGTGTCTGGGCTATCTGCCGGCCGGTTTTGGCGTCTCGCCCTTTATTTTACTCCCTCTGGGAGTTGGCCTGGGTGCCGCGCTGGTATGGGGTTTAGGACGAACGGGCGAGACAGCCGATTCATAGCCGGGGCTGGCGACTGCAAGAGTCACCCAGCCCTGCGGACAGTGCGGCTTCGGGTTGGAATTTTTTGACGCAGACGCCTATTCGATCATCTCTGCCCCGCCCCAGACAAAATTCAGGGCCGTCGCTCCGTTTTTGCTCGTCACGGTGTGGGTACACCCGTTGGGTCGGTAGCTCATATTACCGGTTGGCACGGGGCCGGACTCATCTTCGTTTTCCCCTTCGATCACAAAGATGAGTTCATCCCCGTTATGGCGATGCAAGGGTAATACCGACCCCGGCTCAAAACGCGCGAGTACTGCCCGGCGACCGGCGGCCGGATCTTCCCAAACGGATTTCAGGCGGATACCCGGCCGCGCCTCAACCCATTCCAGCCCACTCAGCGAAAAGACCTGGGACGGTGGGGCCTCCCCCCGTTCGGTCACGGGCTCCACCCCACCGGTGAGAATCGCAATAGCCGTTGCCCCGGTGCTGCTCGACACGCTGTGGACGCAGCCGTCAGGCCGATAGCCCATATTGCCCGCGGTTATCGTGCCAAACTCGTCCGACAGGGCTCCTTCGATGATATAGACCAGTTCATCACCCACATGCTTGTGGGTGGGCATGTGCAGGCCGGGTGTGATCCGCGTCATCAGCGCCCGCCGATTGGTTTTTTCGTCAACCCACAGGTTGCGGGCCTGCACACCCGGCATCAATTCCTGCCAGGCAAAGTCGTTGACGGCAATAAGCTGTGATTGCGGGCTCTCTTGCTGTGCTGCCATATCCCCTCCTGCGGTCACGCTGCGGGCTCGAGAACGAACCAGCCGGAAACGCGGCGTCACTGATTCGGCTGGACGGGCGGTGTCGTCTCGCTCAATTTTTCAGTCACGTCCTTGTCCGACATCGAATAGACGACCTCCTGGCCCGGCGGGAACTGCATCGGGGGGTTATTCAAATCTACCTCGGGGTTCTGGACGCTGCCCCCTTGGGACTCGAATGTCGGCGGTTTTTTATACTGTTCCAGCTCTTCCAGACTGATGCCGTTGAGCTTTACGACTTCGGGATCGATCCACGACTCGGCGTCAATCGTTTCGCCCTCGGAAGTCGAGAATTCGAGCATCATGCCCTCTGGCCCGGCAAAATAAATGGACTTGCAAAAACCGTGATCCAGCGGCCCCATGACCCAGTGCCCGTGCGAGCGGACGCGGTCCCGCATGGTCAGCAGATCTTCTTCCGTGTCTACGTTGAGGGCCAGATGCTGCATGGCGCCAGGCGCCACCAGACCCGCAGTCCAGCTCGCATGGGAGACCCCAGTTTGGGGCTGAATCTCACCACTTTCCGGGCCCTGGACAAAGGCAATTGATGAACTGTCACCCAGCCGGACAAAGCCGTGATAGGTATTCTTCACGCCATGCATCCAGTACAGCGCAACCAGTTCCATACCGACGACTTGGGTGAAAAACTCAATCTGCTCCTTCATATTCTTGGTACAGATCGCCAGATGATGCACGCCGTTTGGTAAGCCCATAGTCTTCCCTCCCTGTGGAATGATGTTGATGCCTCAACATCCCACTTGCGCATATGAGAGTCAAGGTTCAATTCTCCCTTTTTATGCTAAGGTAGGAGCTATGCTTGGTTTTCAACCCGACGACGAACAACAACTGATTCGGGATACGGTTGCGGAATTCGCCCGTGAGCGACTCCGCCCTCTTGCCCACGAGGCGGATGAGAGTGGGATATGCCCCACCTCAGTGGTCCAGCAGGCCTGGGACCTCGGCCTGGTGCAAAGCACGATTCCTGAAGCGTACGGTGGTGTTGGCGCAGGGTCTTCGGCGGTCACGGGCTCACTTATTTGCGAAGAGTTGGCCTGGGGGGACCTCTCTCTGGCGCTGCATATTCTCTCGCCCCAACTGGTGACTTATCCGGTCATAATGCTGGGGACCCCCGAACAAAAGGCGCAGATTCTCAGTTGCTATGCCGGCCCCCACTTCACAGCCGGCACCGCCGCGGTGATGGAACCTCGTTTCGACTTTGACCTCAATGCCCTCACCACAACAGCCGAGCAACACAACGGCGAGTTTGTGCTGAACGGCACCAAGTGTTTTGTGCCGCTTGCCGCCGATGCAACGCATCTCCTGGTCTATGCCAGGGGAGACAATGGTATCACCGCCTTTCTTCTTCCTCAGGATACGCCGGGCCTCAATATAGGCGAACGAGAGAAAAATATGGGCCTCAAGGCGGTGGCCACGTATGAGCTGGGTTTGGACAGTTGTCGCGTCCCGGCTTCCTCCCAACTACAAGGCGATATCCAGCCCGTGTTGAGCCGCTCGCGGGTCGCCCTCTCAGCCATGGCCGTTGGGGTCGCCAGAGCCGCCTACGAGTATGCGCGGGAGTATGCCAAGGAGCGGAGGGCCTTTGGCACGGCCATTGCCCAGAAACAGGCCGTCGCTTTCATGTTGGCCGAGATGGCCACGGAAATTGACGCGGCCCGCTTACTTGTCTGGGAGGCGGCCTGGAAAATCGACACGGGCGCAGATGCGACCCGCGAGGCGTGTTTGGCCAAGAACTACGCGGCCACTATGGTCCTCACCGTGACGGATAATGCCGTCCAAACCCTGGGCGGGCACGGCTATATTCGAGACCATCCGGTTGAGCTGTGGCTCCGCAACGGGCGCGGATTTGCGACGTTCGAGGGATTGGCCATGCTCTAACGACCCAATAGACTCAACAGACCCAATAGACTCAACAGACCCAATAGACTCAACAGACCCAATAGACTCAACAGACCCAATAGACTCAACAGACCCAATAGACTCAAATCGGAGACAGACCATGATCGACTTCTCCCTTTCCCCGGCAGTAAAAAAGAATCGCGACCTGATCCACGCCGTTGCGGACGGGACCATGCGCCCGATCTCGCGCGAGTACGACGAACGCGAACATGAAAAGCCGACGGAGTGGCTGAACATGATGTGGGAAGCCTCCAAAGACATGGTCAGCTTCGGGGATGGCAAGCAGAAGAAGGGAGCCGACCGGAAGGCGGGGGCGATCGAACGACACCCCTCGGAACGCACTATCCGTTCAGCGATCCTGATCGAAGAACTATCCTGGGGTGACGTCGGTCTGTATCTCAGTATCCCCCATCCGGCACTCGGCGGGGCAGCGGTCGCCGCGGCCGGTACGCCGGAACAGAAAGAGCGATTTCTGTCTCGCTTCCGTGACGGGGAACCCAAATGGGGAGCAATGGCGATTACGGAGCCGGGCTGTGGTTCGGACTCAGCCGCTCTTACCACAACTGCGGTGCAGGATGGGGACCAATGGGTCATTAATGGCACCAAGATATTCTGCACCAGCGGGCTTATGGCTGCCGAAAAATCGGAGGGTTTTGTGGTCGTCTGGGCCACGCTGGACAAATCGGCCGGGCGCGCGGGAATCAAAGCCTTTGTGGTCGATCACCACACCCCCGGCATGACGGTCGCCAAGGTGGAAGACAAGATGGGTATCCGCGCCTCAGACACGGCGATGCTCGTCTTTGAAGACTGTCGGATTCCGCTCGATAATATTCTCGGCCAGGCCGAAGTCAAACAATCAACCACAGGCTTTAAGGGGGTCATGGCCACGTTTGACGCCACACGGCCACTGGTTGCAGCCAGCGCGCTTGGGGTGGCGCGGGCCGCGGTGGACTATGTCCGCGAGACGATTGAGGCAGAAGGGATCACCATTCGTTATACTACTCCGCCGACAAAGCTGACCACGCTTGAGCGGGACTTTATGGAGATGGAAGCCAATCTCCAGGCGGCGCGGCTGTTGACGTGGCGGGCGGCCTGGATGCTCGATCAGGGCATCCAGAATAATCTCGAAGCGTCTATGGCCAAAGCTAAAGCCGGCAGTATGGTGACCCAGGTCACGCAGAAGGCGGTCGAACTGCTTGGCCCTCTGGGCTATTCGCGCAAAACCTTACTCGAAAAATGGATGCGGGACGCCAAGATCAGCGATATTTATGAGGGCACTCAGCAGATCAACCTGCTCATTATTGCCCGGCGTATTTTGGGCTATTCGAGTCAGGAGTTGAACTAAGACACGGGAAGTAGCGATTTGTCTGGGCAGCAGTTTGTATCATGCAAGTGATTGGACATCGCGGCGCGGCGGCACTCGCGCCGGAGAACACCTGGGCCAGCTTTGACCGGGCGCTCTCGATCGGCGTTGACGCAATCGAGACCGATGTGCATTCCACCAGCGACGGCCAGCTGGTCCTGATTCATGACAAAAACCTGAGCCGGACGACCGATGGGTCGGGAGTTGTACACGATACCCCCTGGTCAGTCGTGAAAGAGCTCGATGCGGGATCCTGGTTTAGCGAAGGCTATGCTGGCGCGCGGATCCCCTTACTCCGGGAGACACTTGCCCATTACGGCAAACGGACCCACTTCGTGCTCGAAGTCAAGCAGCGCGGCATAGAACTCCGGGTGCTCGACATGGTCCGCGACATGGACCTGCTGGCCCAGGTCACCTTCTCGTCGTTTTTCTTTTCCATTGTCCATAATCTCAAGACCCACGCACCTACGGCGAAAGTCGGCCAGCTGACGATCGATGCCAAACCGGAAACCACCCAGCGCGTACTGGACGCCGGGTTTGACCAAATCTGTCCGCCGGCCCCATTTCTTTCGCGTGAGATGGTCACAGCCTGGAAAGCCGCGGGCCTCGAAGTCCGGGCGTGGGGCATAAAAGACCCCGATATGATGCGTGTGGCCATTAACGCAGGGGTTGACGGTATGACCGTGGATTTCCCCCATCTGCTCTTGGCCGCGGTTGGCCGACCGGCAAATTTCTAATATCACGGTCGAGGGAAACCGTGTTCCGGTCAGCCAGGGACAGGCCTGGGGGGTATAATTACGTGAGATGGATACCGTTCCGGTCGGCGCCAAGTTGCCTGTCCGGACTGTTTTCCGGGGCAACACCATTCTTCAGATTTTCGGCCAACACCACGGTAAACAAGGACATCGGGTGGGTTTTATATCGCTTCTCAATACGGATAGGAACATCGTCAAAGGCTTGTTTCAGACGCAGTGCGGCGCTCCAGCCCAGCCGTCTGGTGAGAGGGTCGAGGGCGCCAATAAGGGCGCCAATAATCGGCTTGGTCGATCGGAAATGGTTGATAATGGCTATTTTTCCGCCAGGTTTACAGACCCGATGAATCTCACGCATCATCCGTACCGGGTCAGGCACGACGCTAATGACGTGAAACGAGGTCACATAATCGAAGGAGTTGTCCGGAAAGTCAAGGTTCAGGGCATCCATCGTCAATAAGTGAAAATGGCGCCACTGCTTCTCGTCCGCCCGTTGCTGGGCACGCTCTAACATGTCGGGAGCAAGGTCTACCCCGGTCACCTCACAATGGGCCGGGTAGGCCTCCATGGACAGGCCGGTTCCGACTCCCACCTCGAGCACGCTGGCGTTGGGCTGAATGTTGAGCCCCTGGATGACCGCGGAGATACGGTCGGTAAAGAAGCGCGCGAAGATTTTGTCGTAGAGATGGGAAAACTCGGAGTAAATCTTACTCTCGTGAGCGTGCCGGGTATCCCGCTCATTCTGTGTAGCCAGCACCCGCTATCCTCCCTCAAAGTCTAGGCGGCTTCCTGCTTTTGCTGCTGTTTCTTAAAAAGCGTGATGTCCTGCCGACGAAACCGCCACTGCCTCCCCCGTTTGATACCTGGAAGTACGTTCTTCCGGGCAAGCTCGTTGACCGTATCCGGGCTCAACTCAAGCAGCGCGGCTACCTGTCGGCTATTGAGCAGCACTTCTTCCTTATCTTCCACAGCTTTCTATTTCCCGCACGATTCGGATTGGTGGGCTGGGGTATACCACACCCCCCTTTAATCGTCAATGTCCGTGTAATTTCGCAGGGTTAGTGCACTTTCAGATCGCGCAGGCGAAGCTGAAGACTCGCCTGCCCGTTCCAGACGTTCAGTGTTGGCGTGTAGAGCACATCAACCTGCTGGCGGGGGACAATAGGACGGTCGCCCATCCCGAACCCGATAGCATCGACAGGCCGTCCACCCTGGGCAGAGCGCAGCACGAGCTTGAGGTGTCCGGCCTTTCCATGGGACTGATCGCCGACGATACGGGCACTGACCACTTCAGTCTGCGAGGACCGAAATACCGGTTCCGGATTGCCCGACCCACACGGCTGCAGACGATGCAGTTCATCCAGCAGTTCCGGTCCGACCAGCCCGACATCCATATCAGCGTCAAACTCAATAATGGGGACAAGATCATCAGGCGTCAGTTGCTGACGCACAGCCGCCTCGAACTGGTCTGCAAAGGCCGATATTGACGCCGCCCGGATCGACAGCCCGGCGGCTTGGCGATGCCCACCGTAACCGGCCAGATACTCGGCACATGCCTGCATCCCTTTGTAGAGGTGGAAAGCGGCGGGGCTCCGCCCCGACCCTTTGCCCATATTGCCGTCAACCGCAATGAGGACGGTCGGGCGCCCAAAGCGCTCAACCAAGCGGGATGCAACAATGCCAATTACCCCAGGGTGCCATTCGGGAGAGGCCAAGACAAAGCTATAGCGTAGGCCCTGTTCAAGTTGAGCCTGCGCCAAGGCGAGCGCCTGTTGCAAGATTTTTTCTTCGATGGCTCTGCGATCGATGTTTTCCTGGTCCAGCTCAGCCGCCAGCAACCGGGCACGTTCGGCATCCGTTGTCGTGAGCAGTTCCACCGCCTTCTGCGCCTCGGCCAACCGCCCGCCGGCATTGATGCGCGGTCCGAGACGAAAGCCGATATAACTCGCCGTCACATCGTCATCGCCACTCACTGCCCGCAGGGCACGAATACCGGGGCGTTGGCTGTGTGCGATTTGTCTCAGACCGTGGGTGACCAGCACACGATTTTCTTCGGTCAAGGGCACAAGATCAGCCACCGTCCCCAAACAGACTAAATCCAAATAGAGCCGCAGGTCAGGAACGGGCTGCTCCCCCTGCTCACGCAGTTGCATCCGCAGCCCCATCAGCAAATAAAACGCAACGCCTGCCCCGGACAGCCCAGAGAAAGAAAAAGGACAGCCCGCTTCCATAGGATTCAGCACCGCATAGGCCGGCAGTTTTTTCTCCGGGACGTGATGATGATCACACACGATCACATCGATACCGAGTTGCTGCGCCCGAGCAATCTCCTGATGATTGCTTGCCCCGCAGTCGGCCGTCACCAAGACCCGCGTGCCCTCACCTGCCAGTTGCTCAATAGCCGGTGTGTTCAGTCCGTATCCTTCACGGGTCCGGTGGGGAATATATAGCCTCGGGTCCATACCGATTTCCCGCAAGAACAGGATGAGCTGAGAGCTGCCGGTCACACCATCAACGTCATAGTCTCCCCATATACACACGCGCTCGCCGCGCTCGCGGGCTTGGAGCAAGCGGTCTGTCGCGCGCCGCATATCCGGGAAGAGCATGGGTGAACGAAGGCCCGTACGCAGGGTCGGAGATAAAAATGTGGCCGCCTTTTCCGCAGTATCGATACCACGGTTGACGAGCAGCCGCGCCGTAACCGAAGAGAGCGGTTCGGGCTGGGTTGACTCGATCAGGTTCTGGACCTGACTCGGGTCAGCCGGCCGCAGGCACCAGCGTTTTTCGAGCCGAGCGCCAGCCCCGTTCACTGCCGGGTAGCCCCTCTTTCCCACAGTAGGACAACCGGGCTGGCGACATAGATGGATGAATACGTTCCGACCGTCATCCCGACCAGCAGAACGAGCGCAAAGGCATGGATCACCGATCCGCCCAAAAAGAAAAGAGCCAGGATGACCATCAGGACCGTCCCGGTCGTAATCACCGTGCGGCTCAAGGTTTCGTTAATGCTGCGGTTGATGATCGTCCGCATGGTTTCACGGCGCAGCTTGCGCATATTTTCTCGCACGCGGTCACACACAATGACCGTATCGTTGACCGAATAGCCGATGACGGTCAACAGCGCGGCCACAACGGTCAGATCGAACTCAATATCAGCCACGAGCAAAACGGTGGTGGTCACCAGGACATCATGGATCAGCGCGACCCCCGCACCCACTCCAAACCGGGGCTCAAACCGGAAGGCAATATAGCCGCCCATCATGAAGGTGGCGAACACAACGGCCAGAATACCTTTCCGCCGCAGGTCTCTGCCGACTTTCGGGCCAACGCTTTCAACCCGTTGGACATCGAATGCCTCAGGCCCGTAGCCGTCGGCCAGACTCTGACGAATCCGATTCGAGAAATTCTCCGCACCCGTTTCCGACTTGGGAATACGAATCAGGAATTCATCTCCGTTTTGTCCGAAATCCTGGACCGTAATGTCTGAAATATCCGTTTGGGAGACAACCGCACGAATGCTCGCCGCATCGGTCTGCTGGCTGAATTTGACATGGACAATGGTCCCGCCTGCAAAATCAACCCCATAGTTCAAGCCGCCCCGATACCAGAAGGCGATGACACCGAGCAGGATGAGCAGAGCGGAAAACAGGTACGCACCTTTGGCGTAGCGCAAAAAATCAATCTTTGTCCCAGCTTGAATCAATTCCATGGTCTTACACTCTTGGCTGCCCACTCGGCTCAGACGCTCAGGGCGTTGAGACGCCGCCGCGCCAGAAAATAGTCATACACCGCCCGCGTACAGAACACCGTGGTGAACACCGTGCTCATAATCCCGATACACAGGGTGACGGCAAAGCCTTTGATCGGGCCGGAGCCAAACTGAAACAGAATCAGGCCCGATAAAAACGTGGTGATATTCGAGTCGAAAATAGCCGGCAAGGCGCGTTCATAGCCGGAGTCCACCGCGGCCCGCGCCCCTTTGCCGAGTCGTACCTCTTCGCGCATGCGTTCGTTGATCAGCACATTGGCGTCCACCGCCATGCCCACGGTGAGGACAATGCCGGCGATGCCCGGCAGGGTCAGAGTGGCATCAAACATGGCCAGGGCAGCCAGGAGCAACAGGATATTCAACGCCAGGGCGAGGTCGGCCAGGAGGCCGGCCAGATTATAGTACACGACCATGAAGACCACGACTAAGACCCCGCCAATAATAAAGGACATGGTTCCTTGTTCAATCGAGTCCCGCCCCAGAGACGGTCCGACTGTCCGTTCTTCGGCGATGGTGACGGGCGCGGGCAGCGCACCGGCGCGTAAGACAATCGCCAGGTCACGGGCTTCCCTAATGTCAAACCCGCCCGTGATGGAGGCGTGTCCGCCGCCGATCCGGTCACGGATCACGGGGGCCGAATAGACGGTATTATCGAGCACAATGGCCAAACGGCGGCCGACATTGGCTCCGGTTACTTCTTCAAAGGTCTCAGCCCCGCGATTGTTCAGGATCAGCTCAACGTAGGGCCCTTCAATGTCTACGCTGGGGCGCACGCGGGCATCGGCTACCCCATCGCCGGAGAGCAAGGTCTGTCTTTCCAGGGTGTAGGTGGTCCGAATCGGCTCTCCGCTCAGCGGGTCGCGATCTTGACCGTTCAGGGTCTCGGTTTCGCGCGTACTGCCCTCTTCCGCCACCAGCTTGAATTCCAACACCGCGGTTCTGCCGATCAATTCCTTGGCACGTTCAGGGTCCTGGATGCCGGGCAGTTGGACCAGAATATCCCGATCGCCCTGACGTTGGATCACGGGCTCGGCCACACCGAACTGGTCAATCCGGTTGCGAATGGTTTCCAGGGATTGATCGACCGCATACTGTTGGAGCGCTTCGACCTGGCGGCTATCGAGATCAGCCACAATATCCGGGCTTGAACCTGTGCTAATCCGGGGTTCGAGAATGGGGAAGCGGTCGGCCAGAATTTCGCGTACTGTCGTTCGGTCTGATGCGGAGGTGGCGGAAAAGCGCAAGGTATTGCCTTCGCGCCGAATATCGACGATGCCGGCCTCGGCCTCGCTCAGCGCCCGCCGGAATTCTTCGGCATACCGGTCCAGGCTGTTTTCCACGGCCTTCTCCAGGTCAACCGTCAACAACAAATACGTACCACCCCGTAGATCAAGGCCCAGACGAATCTGGTGGGAGGGCAGAAAGGACGGCCACCAACTCGGCAACGCGGGGCTGAAAGACGGGATCAGATAGAGGCTCCCCCACAGCGTGAGAGCGACAATCAAAAGGATACGATACCGCAGGCCCTGGGGCATTATTTATCCTTTCCCGGCTTCTTGTCTCCAGTCGCTTTCCGGCTGCCCCCCTCCTCAGCCAGGGCCTCAATCTTGGAGCGTTCGACCCGAATGCGAACGTTTTGTGCCAGTTCGAGGGTCACGACTTTTTCCCCAATTTCCATAATGCGCCCGTACAGCCCGCCCACCGTCACGACTTCGTCATTCCGTTTGAGTTCACCGAGCATGGCCCGGTGTGCTTTGGACTTTTGCTGTTGGGGGCGAATCAGCAAAAAGTAGAAAACGATAAAAATCAGGATCAGCGGAAAAAACTGGACCAGCGGCCCGGGACCTTCCGGTGCGGCTCCGCTTTGGGCAAAGGCAAGACTCATGAGACACTCTCCTGTGTTGACTGCGCGCTCTCCGTCGTATGGGCTTCGAGGAACGGCCGCGCAAATTCGGCAAAGCGGCCCGCAGCCAGGGCTTCGCGCATGGTACGCATCAAACGTTGGTAGAAATATAAATTATGCAAGGTATTCAGCCGCGCAGACAGGATCTCGCCAGCCACGGCCAGATGGCGCAGATACGCCCGGGAAAAGTGCCGACAGGTATAGCACTCACAGGCGTCTTCAATCGGTCGAAAGTCAGCCGCATACTCGGCCCGCCGTATATTGAGTTTTCCCTGCCAAGTAAAGAGCGTGCCATTGCGGGCGTTCCTCGTGGGCATGACACAGTCAAACATATCAAACCCGAGCGACACATAGCGAACGAGTTGTTCCGGCGTCCCCACCCCCATCAAATACCGCGGGCAGCTCTCGGGCAGGAACTGGATCGTATAGGCTGCCAACTCGTGCGTCAGGGCCGGCGCCTCGCCGACGCTCAGGCCACCAACCGCATAGCCGGGGAAGCCCAGCGCAACCAGCGCGCGTGCATTCTCTTCGCGCAGGGCCGGAAACATCCCGCCCTGAACAATGGCAAATACGGCCTGGTCGTCCCGTTGCTTGGCCGCCAACGAGCGCTCTGCCCATCGGACGGTCAAATGGGCCGCGCGTTCCGCCTCAGAAACATCCACCGGTGCCGGCACACACTCGTCCAGGACCATGGCAATATCAACCCCAAGACGCTCCTGGGCAAGGACCACGCTTTCAGGCGTCAATTGATGGCGCGAGCCGTTCAGATGAGACCGAAACTCCACGCCTTCTTCCGTGACCGTGGACAGCGACTTCAGGCTGAACACCTGATAGCCGCCACTATCGGTGAGAATCGGTCCATCCCAGCCCATGAAGGCGTGCAAACCACCCGCTTGCTCGACCAACTCGACACCCGGCCGCAGATACAAGTGATAGGCGTTCGCCAGGATAATCTCCGCGCCAATAGTCCGCAGTTCCTGGGGGGTCATGGACTTCACCGTCCCCTGGGTTGCCACCGGCATGAACGCCGGCGTGGCCACGCTGCCATGCGCGGTCTGCAACGCACCAAGGCGTGCCTGGGTCGCCGAATCTGACTGTATCGTCGTGAACTGAAACATGAACGGGGGTAGTGTGAAAGTACGAATTGTTCTTGTGACCTGTCGAGCCGTTTTATGTGTTTTTGGAGGGGCTGGCAACTGCTTATAGGATTAACGTTGAAGTGTTAAAAAGATAGGGGTTATACGTGTAGGAAGTGATCGTTACCGATAAGCACAGGCTGATAGACATGACTGCATACGCTAATTTTGTGTCAGACTTTCCCGGTCGATGTCGAGACGTCCTCCATCTCTACGATTCTTCGAGTCAGAAGAATGGGTACGATGTAACTTTCCTGTTGTCCATAGCGACCACTGGCGTCTGCGTCCCATACGACCGTCTAAGGCCGCCTTCCCCAGTGTTTGGGCCTCATCCTTCGGGCGACCGAGATCGATTCAGCTGCGCAGCCCAGAAATTCGAAGACTTATGTGGAATCTCGTTTCTGCAATCTCCTTTGTCATCTCCTCTAACGAATTCGTGGAAATTCGGTTCTCTATCGAGTACTAAAGGTGATCCTGACTCATGGAAGGAACTTCAAAACGCAACTTCGGTTAGTGAGAAAGAAACCTGTAGAGACCTTCTTACAGTGATTCGAAACGCACTCGCGCATGGGAATATATTCATTAGGGACGATCCGATTTCCGAGCTCGTGCTGATTTCTCAGACGAAGCCGAAAAAGAATACACCCCCATATCGATTCCTGATTGTTACGCCGCCGTCGCTACGGGATTTTTTGAATCGCTGGCTTGACTTCCTGTCTGAACTCATTATCCCGGAGAAGCCAATTGGAGATGAGAAGGCTCCCCAGTAGAGCTTACGATAACAGGAGAACAGGGATACATGGATATATTTCTATTGATCTAGAGTGAAGAAGTGAGCTCGCTGGAAACGCTTGCGAGTGCGGATGAGTCTGCCTGAATGATGAATCAACCATCCTTAAAATCATTACACCCTGAAAGTTCATTAAGTCGGCCGAAGCTGGCCCAATTTGACAAACTAACGATACAAGAACTCATAGAATCGCTCAGACCCGGACAAGCGGGAGCACTCAAGGTCAAGCGCGATGGAACTATGGTCGATGGCCATCATCGGATTAAAGTCTTACGAGATCGAGGGGTTGACGTAGACGCGCTACCCCGTGAGCTTTTTGACGAGGAGCCGCTGCCGTAACGAAGAGACTTGCATGAGAACGACGGCGTATTGGATAGCAGGTCCCTGGCCCGGGCGTCTGGCGATAGTCCCGCGTCCACGCGGAGGTGACTGGCTCGAAGAGGAGGTCCGCTTCTGGCAGGAAACCGGGCTGGATGTAGTGGTTTCACTGCTCACCCAAGATGAAAACATCGAGCTTGAACTGAATCAGGAAAAATTTTTATGCCAAGCACAGGGCATCCAATTCTACGCCTATCCGATACTGGATCGAGGAGTTCCCGCGTCACGAAGAGCAACGACTGATCTAGTCGAGAAATTGGAGAAAATACTTGAAGCTGGCAAATCCGTAGCCGTCCATTGTCGGCAAGGGATTGGACGCTCAAGCCTTATAGCAGCCCTCTTACTTGTATCAGCCGGGATAGGCCCGGAAGCCGCCCTGGCCCAAATCAGTCAGGCCCGGGGATGTGTGGTCCCAGATACTCTTGAACAGAGCAACTGGATAAAGAGCTTTGCCATGACCCCCATATTGCATTGATCAGACCACAGGTGACGTAATGCGATACCTCATTATGCTGGAACAAACGGAGGCAGGGTTTGCCGTCCAAGTGCCTGATTTAGCAATCGTGACATACGGAGAAACGATCGAAGCGGCAAAGCAAGCGGCCAGTGAAGCGATTCGGATCAATGTGGAAGCGTATCGGGAAGCTGGCCAAGCAGTCCCCGAGCGTCAATCAATTGAGCACCATCTGGAGAACCCCGAATTTCAAGAACTGGTCTTTGCCTACGTCGACGTTCCGATACCTACGGAGCGGATAGCGGCATAGTTCGACTTCATTACAGTGGAACAGTTTCAAGCCTGGGACATCCTCTCCCCCACCTACACAATCAACATCGCATCCCCATAACTGTAAAACCGGTAGCGCCGCTTCACCGCTTCCGCATAGGCGTGCAGCATGCGCTCGCGTCCGGCGAAGGCTGACACCAGTAGGAGCAGGGTCGAACGGGGCAGATGGAAATTGGTGATCAAGCCGTCTATTACCTGAAATTCATAGCCGGGATAAACAAACAAATCGGACTGATTCGGGCCGGGCTGGACGTGGCCCGTCTGTTGGGCTGACGATTCGAGCGCGCGTGTTGTGGTTGTTCCAACGGCAATAATTTTTCTCCCGGACGCTTTGGCCGTGTTTATGCATTCTGCGGTAGCCGCATCGATTTCGTATGATTCGGTTCCCATCGTATGCGTCTCAACCTGCTCCACCCGGATAGGCTGAAACGTCCCCAGACCAACATGCAGAGTGATAAAACACAGTTGAATGCCACTCTGGACCAGCTTGTCGAGTAAGGCCGGCGTAAAATGCAGCCCGGCAGTCGGAGCGGCGACCGCACCAGGTTGCTGGGCATACACCGTTTGGTAGCGCTCTTGGTCTACCGCGTGCCGGCCTGGCGAGCGCCTGATATACGGCGGCAGCGGGACTTCTCCGTGTTGTTCTACAAGTCGCTGAAAATTCTTTTCCGGAAAAAAGCGCATACTTCCCTGACCGGCCCTCGGCACTTCCACCCATTTGCCCCAAAATTTATCCGCAAAATTAATGCGCCCGCCGACTTTCTGTTTTTGGCCACCTTTACACAGGACTTGCCAGACTTCTCCCTCAGCCGCGGTTCGTCGAACGAGGAGGAGTTCGACTTTTCCACCCGTCGTCTTCTTTCCGCGCAAGCGGGCCGGGATAACCCGGGTATTGTTACAGACCAGCACACAGTCTTTGGGCAACAGGCCAAGCAGGTCCGAAAACCGATGATGCGAGAGGGAAGCGTCGCCTCTCCCAACGTGCAGCAGGCGGGACTGATCGCGTTGTTTTGCCGGCTCTTGAGCGATTAACTCGGCCGGCAGGTCGTAGTCGAAATCAGCAAGTTCCATTCAGAAGAGATAACAGTCCCCTCTCCCTTGAGGGAGAGGGTCGGGGTGAGGGGGAATAACTGCTCAAACAACGACTCGCAAGAAAGACCTCTTACGTTGTCGAATTATCTGGCGGGCTGTCCGTTGGTGCTGACCCACCCATCCCGCGCAGAAATGGCTGCAAGAGATCTATCGGCACCGGGAAGAGAGTGGTCGAATTATTCTCGGTGGCCACTTCGGAAAGCGTTTGCAGATACCGAAGCTGGAGCGCGACCGGATGTTGCTCGATGATGACAGAGGCATCAGCCAGCCGCTGGGCGGCCTGGAATTCCCCCTCGGCATTAATCACTTTGGCCCGGCGTTCACGCTCGGCCTCGGCTTGTTTGGCCAGCGCCCGCTGCATCTCCTGGGGCAGGTCAATGTGTTTCACCTCAACCAGTGAAACCTTGATCCCCCACGGGTCCGTCTGGGTATCAACGATCTCTTGCAGATGGGCATTGATCTTATCCCGCTCGGAGAGCAGTTCGTCCAGTTCGGCTTGACCGCAGACACTCCGCAGTGTCGTTTGGGAGAGCTGCGAGGTGGCAAACAGATAATTCTCGATCTCAATCGTTGCCTTATTGGGCTCCAGGACGCGAAAATAGAGAACCGCATTCACTTTGATCGAGACGTTGTCCTTGGTGATCACGTCTTGTGGGGGAATGTCCAGGGTAATCGTCCGCATATCCAATCGGACCATGCGTTCAATCAACGGGATGACATAGATCAGCCCCGGCCCACGGTGCTTCACCAAGCGGCCAAGTCGGAAAATAACCCCCCGCTCATATTCGGGCAGAATCTTGATACCGCTCGCCAAGAGTACCAGACCTATAATCAGAAACGTGACCGCCGGACCAAAGCCAAACATACATCCTCCTTTTTGTCATCAACCCGCAGCTCGACGCACCTGCAAGACGAGATGATCGACTGCAACAACCTGTACCTTTTGACCGACTTCAATCTCTTCATCGCTCTGAGCCGTCCAATACTCGCCATGCACCCAGACTTTCCCTTGCGGGGCGAGCGGGGTGCGGACTTCGCCGATTTCTCCCTGTAGCCCCTCTACGCCGGAGGCGACCGGTCGACGCCACGCCCGCACGGCGAGCGAGCCGACGATAAACATGAAGGTCCCCACGGCAAGCGAGGCGGCAAAAATAATACCCCGATCAACCGCAAGCTCGGCGTCCGGCGTATCGAACAGGAACAACGAGCCCAACACAAAGGCGGCAATACCACTGACCCCCAAGATGCCGAAACTGGGGAGAAACATCTCTGCTATGAGCAGCGCCATGCCGAGGCCGATTAAGACCAGCCCGGTGTAATTGATGGGTAAGACCTGAAAGGCGGTCAACGCAAGAATCAAACAAATACCGCCCGCCAGACCGGGAAGCAGCAGGCCGGGGTTCGAGAATTCAAGATACAAGCCCAGCATACCCGCCATCATGAGCAGGTAGGCGATATTGGGATCGGCCAGGATATTCAGCACCTTATGCTTCAGCCGCATCTCGACCGTGACGATATTGAAGCGGCCCTCACCCAGTTGGGCGGCGCTAAAATCCAGGGTAATCTTTTCCGAGCCCACCTCAACGGCGCGTCCACTGGCCTGAGTCAGCAAATCGTGTACATCCTGCGCAACAAAATCAACGACATTCTTCTCCAGCGCCTCGACCTCGGTGATCGAGACACTTTCACGGACCGCTTTCTCTGCCCACTCGACATTACGGCCCCGCCTCTGGGCAATGGACTCGATAAACGAAACTGTGAAGTTTTCGATCTTTTCCCGCATATCGCCTTCGATATTTTGCCCGCCACTGGCAACCGGATGGGCCGCACCGATGGTTGTGCCTGGAGCCATGGCCGCAATATGACCGGCCATGGTGATAAACACACCCGCCGAGCCAGCCCCCGCCCCGCTCGGAGAGACGTACAGAAGAACGGGCAACGGAGCGCCCAGCATGTCTTTGACGATGCTCTTGGTTGAATTCAGCAATCCACCTGGGGTATCGAGCTGAATAATCAGCGCTAAGGCCCCCTCCTGGGCGGACTGATTAATGTTCTCGTGAATAAAGTCACCCACCGCCGGATTAATCGAGGCGTCGATAATAATCCGGTTAATATGGGCGGACTGACTTTGTACGGATGCACCAATGAGCATACCCAGGCCTGTCAGAAGACAGACGCAGGACAAAAGTCGGACGAGTCGAATTGTACGGTAACGCTTTCGCACGCTAAAGACGTCCTATTTCTCGGAGTACCGCTTTAATATCTTCCCACACCAGACGCTTATCTTTCGGGTTGCGCAGCAAGTAGGCCGGATGCAAGGTCGGCATCAGTTTTATCCCGTGATAAGACTGCCACTTACCGCGTAAGCGGGTAATGGGGGTCGTATCTTTCAGCAACGTCTGGGCGGCAAATTTTCCTAAGGCGACAATAATCTTGGGCTGAATGATCTCTAGTTGTTTAACCAGAAAGGGCTCACAGGCCGCAATCTCATCAGGTTCAGGATTCCGGTTCTCAGGCGGACGGCATTTGACGACATTGGCAATATAGACATCCGAACGCTGCATTTGCATGCCTTTGGTAATGATCTGCGTCAGCAACTGCCCGGCCCGTCCAACAAAGGGTTCGCCCTGTTTATCCTCTTCGTAGCCTGGCCCTTCACCAATAAACATAATCTCTGCGTCGGGATTGCCGACCCCAAAGACGATAGTATTGCGTTTTTCACACAACCGACAGCGGCGACAATCGCCGATTTCGGCGCGGAGTTCTGTGAGCGTGTGGACGGCACCCAGAGAAGCCTCCTCGGCTGGGGCTGGTGGGGCAAGCGTGGCCGGGGGCGAAGCCGGAAAAGCCGCGGGCGGTGCGGGCGCGTCAGCGGCCTGCCGTGGCTGATGCTCGACAGATTCCACACGACTGTCGGCAACCGGTCCTGGAGAGCCCTCGTCAATCGGTGTCGTCGAAGAGGCCGGAGCGGGAGGGAAGCCTTCGACTCCGCCAGCCTGCAACTCCTGTGCATACGCGTGCAGGGAGTGGGTAACCTGGGCCAGTAATGCGTGTGGCGAGTCAGTGGCCATTACCTGTCGAGGATATGCCTAGGCAGTCCGATTGACAAGCTGGGACACAAAAAAAGCTAGACCGTCGTAATAGGGAGACGGCGGCAGCACTTCTAACGCCTTCAGGGTCTGTTTGCCGTAGGCGTGGGCCATACGTGTGGCTTCGTCCAGCACCCCGGAGCGACGCACCTGCTCCAGCGCGCCGTCGATTTCCTGCTGACTCGGCGACTGTTTCTCAAAGACCCGTTTGACCTCAGGCGCATGGGCAAGCGCCAGCACAAGTGGCAAAGACGGATTGCCGTCCCTGAGATCAGCCCCGGTGGGCTTACCGGTCCGGTTGCCATCGCCAGCCACATCAAGGACATCATCAACAATCTGGAAGGCCATACCCAGGCAGTAGCCAGACTCGGCCAGGCCCTCAACCACCTCCAGCGAAGCTCCGGCAAGATGAGCCCCCATACGCGCCCCTTGGGCAAACAGTGAGGCCGTTTTGCGTTCGATAATTTCCAGATAGTCGTCTCGCGTCACGCTCGGGTCGTGGCGCAAACGGTCTTGCAGAACTTCTCCTTCAGTCAGACTGATACAGGCATCCGTCGCCCAGGTAATGACCTTTTCCTCAAAACGGCCGCACAGCGCAAAGGCCCGTCCGAATAAAAAATCCCCGGCTATTAAGGTCTCGGCCAACCCGAAGCGGTGCAGGGCCGACTCTTTCCCACGCCGGGTCTCCGCTTCATCAATAATATCGTCATGCAGGAGAGAGGCGGAGTGAATGAGTTCCAGGGCGGCAGCGACATCGATGATGTCATCCACATTTTTTCCGCCACAGGCGCGAAACACCATGAGGGCTACGGTCGGCCGGGCACGTTTCCCGCCTGCCCCAACAAGGTAATTCCCGATGTCACTCAGCAGTTGTTCGCGAGATTGGAGGAGCCCGGTGAGCCGTTCTTCAACTTTCTCAAGCTCGGCAGCGACGCAGTCTTGTGGAGAAAAGGAATCTGGTTGCGGGAGGTTGGCTTTGGCAGACACATTACACTCAAATCAGGCAACATTCCCTCAGACCCGTCCTGAGGCTTCTCACATAATGCCAAAGGGGGGGAAAACGTCAAGGAGTGCGAATATCTTGTAATTAAGGTGAAATGTCCAACGGCACGAGGAACTTTGGTCCTGCCTCAAGACCTTGCCCCCCGCCTCGTTTCCCTCGTATTATGCAAAATACGGTTAAATAAAGTGGAGGGAGCCTCGGGCTCCGCTATCAACATGGTACTACAAAACAAAAACATCCTTCTTGGAGTAAGCGGCGGTATTGCCGCCTATAAGGCGGCAGAGGTCGTCCGCCTCTTGGTCAGGGCAGGAGCCACAGTTCGTGTCGTAATGACCAGAAACGCCCAGGAGTTCATTACGCCGCTCACCCTGCAATCGCTGTCCGGCAACCCCGTTTCCACGGACACGTTTGACCTGACTCAAGAATCCGAAATCGGCCATATCCGACTGGCGGATACGGCCGACCTTGTTCTTATTGCGCCAGCAACCGCCAATATTCTGGCCAAGCTTGCGCACGGACTCGCCGACGATCTGCTCTCAACCCTGCTCTTAGTCACGCGCGCTCCGGTCGTCATTGCTCCGGCCATGAATGTCCACATGTATGCCCACCCGGCAACGCAAGAAAACCTCAAGACCTTACAGCGTTTTGGCCACCACATTATCGAGCCGGCGGAGGGAGAGCTCGCCTGTGGCTACGAAGGCAAAGGCCGTTTGGCTGAGCCTGAACAGATCGTCGAGTGTGTGGAAGCCACACTGACAAAAAAAGATATGCAGGGCGAGCATGTCATCGTGACGGCCGGTCCCAACTGCGAACCCATTGATCCGGTTCGCTTTATCACCAATCGCTCGACTGGGAAAATGGGCTTTGCCCTGGCTCGCATTGCCCACCAGCGGGGAGCCGAGGTTACCTTGGTCAGTGGGCCGACCGCACTGGCCGCACCGCTCGGGGTGCGGCTGTGTTCGGTGCGCACCGCACTCGAAATGCAGCAGGCCGTCCTCACCCACTACCCGCGGGCCACCATAGTTGTCTCAGCCGCAGCCATTGCCGACTATCGGCCGGCCCAAATTGCTACTCAGAAGATCAAAAAAAAGGACGGTGACTTTTCGATCGCGCTTGACCGCAATCCGGATATTCTGGCCGGACTCGGCCGGGACAAAGGGAACCGGTTCCTGGTCGGCTTTGCCACGGAAACGGAAGACGTCATCCAAAACGCCGAGCGCAAGCTACGCGCGAAAAACCTCGATATGATCGTGGCCAACGATGTGACGCAGGAAGGGGCTGGCTTTGCCGGCGATACCAACATCGTAACCCTGTTGGACCGAACCGGCCAGCAAGAACCGCTCCCCCTGATGTCCAAAGACGCTGTCGCCCATGCGGTCTACAATCGACTCCTCGCTCTGAAAAAATCTCCGACCCCGTAGAGCAAATGACGATGCTGTGTCGCTGCCCGTCATTCCTGCGCAAGAACGTCACCCCGGTGAAAACAGGGGCAGGCATCCAGCCCCTTGGCCCCCCGTTCGTCCTGAGCATAGCAAAGCGAAGTCGAAGGACTGGATGCCGGATCACGTCCGGCATGACGAGTTCTCGTAGGGTGCGCCCTGCGCACCAGGAAGCTGGTGCATGGGATGCACCCTACGGAAGGGAACGGCGGGCTATACGGAAGCGTGAATTGCGCTAGTTCCTCCGCAGATGGGTACACCGAGCCTCCCCCGGCCCGTGAAATTATTGATGGGTCTGCTCGCCGCGGATACGGCCCTCTTCGCTCAGGTGGCCACGCGGCTGGAGTCGGCCTATGGTCGGATTGATTTGGAAAGCGCCGTTTTTGCCTGGGAGACTACAGACTATTATCGAGCGGAGATGGGCGATCATCTGCTGCGGCGCTTTGTCACGTTTGAGCAACTCATCACGCCTGAAGACCTGATTCGCCTGAAGCTCGAAGCCAACGAGCTGGAATACGCCTTTGCCACTCCACCGGGTCCGGCTTCGCCACGGCGCGTGAATCTCGACCCCGGCTATATTGATGCGATGAAGCTGGTCCTGGCCTCAACCAAAGACCAGGCCCATCGGCTCTACCTCTCACGGGGTATTTATGCCGAGGTGACCCTCCTCTATCACCACGCGGCCTACCATCCCTTTGTGTACACCTACGAAGATTATCGCTGGCCGGAGACGCACGACTTCCTGAAACAAGCCCGCAAGAAATATCTGAGACAGCTACGGGAGCGGCAGAGCGTGGCATAGCGGCGGGATCCGACAACCGACCCAACCAACGGTCAAAGCCGCCTGCCTAGCATCTCCCTTAACTCGCGGGGCAAGCGTTTCACTTTCCCCGCATCATCAATACAGGCGTGCTGCGTCGTCCCCTCTGCGATCAACATATCGTCAGCCGGGCGAACAAGCCGGTAGCCGAATCGAATACTCGCTCCGCCGACCGCCTCAATCGTCGTCGTCATCTTGAGGACGTCATCGAACAGCGCGATGGCCCGGTAGCGACACTGGACTTCTCGAACAGGAAAGTGAAACCCTTCCGCTTCCAGCTCGCGGTACGGCTTACCCAGCGCGCGCAGGAGCGCTACCCGCCCCTCTTCAAACCAGGGCAGATAGGCGGCATGATGCGCCATCCCTGCCTGGTCAGTCTCGGCGTAGCGGACACGCAGGGTGTGGGGGTGGGAGGGAGGGACTGGGGAAGGAGATTGCTCGGTCTTTGCCATGAACCCTAGTCCCCAACCCCTAACCCCTACTTTCCCTTCCAGTCCGGTTTGCGCTTCTCGGCAAACGCCCGGGGCCCTTCGACTACGTCTTCGGAGTTCATCATCTGCTTGAGCGCCGGGTAGGACTGGGCAAAGGCTTCGTCCAAGGTCAGCCCCGCCCCCATCATGGCGCACTGTTTGGTCGCCCGGACCGACAGGGGGGCGCATTCCTGGATTTCGTCCGTCCAGCGCTTCACCGTCGCCTTGAGGTCTGCCAATGGAACGACCTCATTCACAACGCCCCAGCGATGCGCTTCCTGGGCAGTCATATGCTTGCCGGTCAGCATATAACCCAGCGCAATCTTGAGCGGCATTTGGCGCGGTAAACGGTGGACGCCACCCGCGGCAGCGGCCAAACCGACGCGCGGTTCAGGCAACCCGAGCCGCGCATGGTCGGCGGCCACAATGATGTCACACGCCAGCGCCATCTCAAACCCGCCACCCAGGGCAAAACCATTTACCGCAGCAATGGTTGGTTTCCAGATATCGGTGCGGTCGGTTAAGCCCCCAAAGCCGCCTTTGGCCCGCTTTTTCGGGAAACCGTGTTCTGCGGTGTATTTGAGATCGTTCCCGGCCGAAAACGCTTTCTCCCCAGCACCAGTCAGGACAATCACCCAGGTATTGTCATCGGCCAGGGCGTCATCCCAGATTGCCGACAACTCCTCGGCAGCCGGTGGGTGGACGGCATTCAGCCGCTCCGGGCGGTTCATGGTGATGGTGGCAACATGGCCGTCCTTTTCATAGAGTGCATATTCGTACGTCATAGTTCCTCCCTCATTCACTGTCGGTTTTCATCTGACCAGCGGTGTCTGGCGTGGCCAAAAGCGGATTGGATACTACCGTTCCGTCATGGTAAAAGCAACAAAATGGCGGCTCACCCCTCTCCTCTGTCAGAACAGGTTGCCCTGATTACCGGTGCAGGCCGCGGCATCGGCAGAGCTATCGCCCTCAGGCTTGCTCAGGCCGGAGCGAAGACCATGCTCGCCGCCCGGACCGAACAGGAACTCCAGGCAACGGTACGGAGTATTCAGGACACTGGCGGCGAGGCGCTCTCGGTTCCGACGGACTTACAGCAGGATGAGCAGGTCACGACGCTCGTGGAGACAACGCTCGCGCGCTACAAACGCATTGACATCCTGGTCAATAATGCCGGTGGTGGGCCTCCTCGCACACCCATCGTGAAATCGCGTCTTACCGACTGGGAATCCGTCTTACGGGTGAATCTGTTCGCGGCCATGTCCCTCACCAAACACGTCCTCCCAGCCATGATCGAACGCCGACACGGCGCCATCATCATGTTGGGGTCAACGGCCAGTTTGAGCGGGCGGGCCGGCGAGGCCGCCTATGCGGCCAGCAAGTTTGGTCTGCGGGGCTTTACGCAAGCCTTGTTTGAGGAGGTGCGGCGCTACGGCATCAAGGTCTCGTTGCTCTGTCCGGGCTCGGTTGACACCGCTCTCATTCCGTACAACAAGCGGCTGGATCGTGAGAAGCTTCTCAGTCCGGATGACGTAGCGGAGGCAGCCTATCAGATTGTCACCTCCTCACCGCGCACATGTCCGGCTGAAGTGATCCTACAGCCCCAATCTGAGCCGTTTACCTAAACGCCTATGGACCTCAGCGGCAAAGTCGCCCTCGTCACCGGCGGAGCAAAGCGTGTAGGGAAAGCCATCGTCCTTGCGCTTGCCGAACGGGGCTGCAAACTCGTGGTTCACTACTACACCTCTCAGACCGAAGCGGAAGAAACCGTTCGAGAACTCCGAAGCGCCGGGCATGGGGCACTCGCCCTTCAGGCGGACATCAGCCGTGAAACGGATGTTGACCGCATGATCGAACAAGCGCTTGGGCATTTCGGGCGCATCGACGTGTTAGTCAACAACGCTTCCGTCTTTTACCGTACCCCGATTGATACGGTCACGTTTGATGACTGGGAACAGATTATGGACGTGAACATGGACGGCACCTTCTATTGCGCGCATAAAATCGGTCTGCGCATGAAGGAGGGGGGCTGGGGCCATATTATCAACATGGCCGATGTGGCAGGACAACGCCCGTGGGCCGACTATGTGCCCTACTCCGTCTCAAAAGCCTGCGTGCTGGCTTTCAGTCAAGGGCTGGCAATGGAACTCGCTCCCGAAGTCATGGTCAACGCGATTATTCCGGGACCGGTCCTGTTTCAGGACGATACGCCCCAGGAGGTCCAGCGCCGCGAAATCGAGAAGACCCTGGTCAAACGCGCCGGAAGCCCTGAAGAGGTCGCCCAGCTCGTGGTCTTTGTGGCGGAGTCCGACTTTAGCACGGGGACGGTGTTTTCGGTGGATGGGGGGCGGGGGTTGCAGTGAAACCCCTCCGGGCTAGAGCGTTTCACGATGGGTTGTAGCCATACCATTACGCTCCCGTCATGCCGGACGTGATCCGGCATCCAGCGGCCGGGGCCCTGGATTCCTGCCCCGTATCAAGTACGGGGTGACGTTCTTGCACAGAGCCCGCCCCCGGCTTGACTAGGGGAATGACGGGCGCAGGATGTGGGGAATTTTCTAAACACATGGAACAAGAGATATTCATCACCCGTAACCCCACGGACCACCACGGGCAGATTGCGTATTTATCGGCGGCGGAGCTTCAAGACCTAGCGACCTTTCTGCTATCTGTGGAAGGCGCTAAGAGCCGTGTGCAGGACTTGGAGCGCCTGGAGTAGAAAGGAGAGTCCTATTCTAGCCATCTGCCTTTGTCCACTCAGACCAGTACGGGAACCACTCAGGCGACTCGTCTCTCGAATGGAACAATCTTGATTTCGCCTTCCCGTTTACGGGCCTGGGCAATGTCGTAGCTGTTCTGCATCCTCATCAGCGTATCCATTGACACTCCAAACGCCTTTTCAATCCTCAGCGCCATCTCAGGTGAGAGATGTACACGCTCGTTGAGCAGCGCGGACAGTGCGGGGCGCGTAACTCCCAACACCCGCGCTCCTTCGGTCACTGACAACCCCAGGGCCTCAATGATCTCGCTCTTCACGAACCCGCCCGGATGCGCCGGGTTCTTCATCCGTATACCCTTCGCCTTCATGGCCACCTCCTAGTGATACTATTCACAGTCTTGGTTATTTCAAACTGAGATACCATATCCGTTCCAATTTTCATGACGTGTGATAACGTTTTTTCTCTCCCCCGCCATGAACTCCGATTTCTCCGAGCTACCCCTGCCATCTCCCCCAGCCTGGGAGGATATATTCGGCAACGCCAATCCGGTTGAAGTCGAAATCGGCCCTGGGAAAGGCTCCTTTCTCCTGGCGGCGGCCCACAGCACGCCGGAGCATAATTTCTTTGGGGTCGAGTTCTCCAGACGGCGGGTGTACCGGATCAAAGAGCTGATTGAGCGCGAACAGCCGGGCAACGTGCTCGCCCTTGCCGCCGATATCGGTTGCGTGCTCGACACCCTGATTCGGCCCGAATCCGTGACAATTTTCCACCTCTACTTCCCGGACCCATGGTGGAAGCGGCGGCATCAACGCCGGCGTCTGTTTCAGGGTGACTTCTGCGTCGCCCTCGCCCGCGCGCTCGTTCCCGGCGGAAGGATATTGATCGCCACCGATGTCCATACGTATTTCATCGAAATAGTCAGACAGTTGGAAGCAGTCACGGAGCTGACTCGATTTCCCTGGCAACGGGATCAGCGGAATCGGAACGGCAAGTTGATCCTGACCGACTTTGAACGTCAGTTTATGGACGTGGGCAAACCCATCCACTACGCCGGCTTCTGCAAGAAAGTATAGGGCTATCCGGCCCGATACGGACCGTTTATATGCAGAGGTCGCCTGGAGATGACGAGGTGAGGAGGAACCCACCCCGCCGCTACGCGGCACCCCTCCCAAGAGGGGATATCTACTCCCTTTCCCGTATAAGGGTGGTTGATCAGGCTGCCAGCTTTTTTACGTGGGCGGCAATATGTTGAGCGCTGATGCCAAAGGCGTCCAGCAACTCTGCCGGCGCGCCGGAACGAGGGACGCCGTTCACAGCAAGTTTGTGAACCTTGACCCCGTGAGTTGCAACCGCGTTCAGCACGGCGTCGCCCAAACCGCCGTCGTAATAATGGTCTTCAACCACGAGCAGGGTGTTGTTGGTTTGTCCGGCCGCGGTCAGTAGGCCCTGGGCATCAATCGGTTTTACCGAATAGGCGTCAATCAGACGGATAGCCACCCCTTCGCCTTTAAGCGTCTCGCTGGCCGCAAGCGCCTCGTGCAGCGTCACCCCGGCGGCAACGACCGTCAGTACATCGTTATCGCTGGACCGGAGTAGTTTGCTGCCACCAATGGGAAACTCCTCGGTGTTGGGATAGAGCATCGGCGTTGCCGGACGGGTCGTGCGCAGATAGGTCGTGCCGGGCAGGTCGGGCATGGCGCTCACCAGACGTTCGGTGGCGACTGCATCGCTGGGGTAGAGCACGACCGAGTTGGGAATGGCCCGCATCATCGCCAAATCTTCCAACCCCATCTGAGACGGGCCGTCTTCCCCAATCGAGACCCCACAGTGCGAGCCAACGTATTTGATAGTCACGCCGGAGATGGCAGCCATACGGATATGGTCAAACGCGCGGGTGAGAAAGGCTGCAAACGTCGAGGCAAACGGAATCTTGCCACAGGCCGCCAGCCCGACCGCGGCCCCGACCATGTTTTGCTCGGCTATATAACTCTCAAAATATCGCTCCGGATGAGCCTTGAGAAAGGTTTCGGCAAACGTCGAATTCTTGGTGTCACCGTCAAGGGCGACCACCCGAGGGTCCACGGCTCCGAGCTTGGCCAAGGCGGTCCCGTAGGCCACGCGGGTCGCAACCTTCTCTCCTAATTCATAGGCCGGGGCGGGGACGCCTCCACTGGCACTGGCCGGGGAAAACCCATTGGTTTGCGGCCGCGTTACGTCGGGCACATTTGCACTTCTGCTGAGTTCCAACTCACCCAGCGCCTTGTCCAGATCCTCCCCCTTGAGCGGCTTTCCGTGCCAGCCGGGTTTATCCTCAAGAAAAGAGACGCCTTTGCCCTTGAAGGTCTTGGCAACCAGCATGGTTGGCCGGTCTGTGGTGGCGTGGGCCTGATCGAGCGCGGCTATGACCTCTTCGATATTATGGCCGTCAACCACCAAAGCGTTCCAACCAAATGCGGCAAAACGGCGCTGATAGGTTTCCACGTCAAAATTGTACATGGTCCGTTCGCTCTGCCCCAGGCCATTCACATCGACAATCCCGATAAGGTTATCGAGCTGATAGTACGACGCCATGGCCGCCGCTTCCCAGACGCCGCCTTCTGCGACTTCTCCGTCGCCCAACAGGACGTATACGCGGTAGTCAAGCTTATCCAGGCGTTTGCCGTTCAGCGCCATACCGACACCAACCGAGAGCCCTTGCCCAAGTGAGCCGGTTGCCGCACCCACCCAGGGAATGCGCGGCGTTGGATGGCCTTCCAGATCACTGGAGAACTTGCGAAGTGAGGGCAATTGCTCCAACGGCAGGGCACCGGCCTCTGCCAGGGCGGCATAGAGGATGGGAGCCGCGTGGCCTTTTGACAGCACAAACCGGTCATTAGCCGGGTGGGCCGGATTGGCAGGGTCAAAACGCATGTCGGCAAAGAATACGGCCGCCATGATGTCAGCAGCGGACATGCACGACGTCGGGTGGCCCGACCCTGCCGCGGCTGTGGCACGCAGTGAATGGATACGCAATGTATCCGCGGTCGCCTGTAAAGCGTTGAGATCAACCCTCACGATTTGTCCCTCCCCCTGGAATTGAAAAAAGGGGCACGGTCTGCCGTGCCCCTTTCTACTATCCCATACTCTGGCATGCGCACTTCTTGTCTGTGGCTACCCACGCACCCCACCGGCAAGCGGCGGAAAGATGCTCAGTTCCAGCCCATCTTCAAGGACCGTTCCAATTTCGACATAAGTATCACCCACCACAAGCATACCCGCCTGCTCGCGCGGCATGTTTAGCATATCGACCGCATCCTGGACAGTTGCCCCAGCGGGCAGGGAGAGCGAGATCCCATCCGTACTCCCTTGCGGGATGTATTTTTTCAGCGCCGCAAAAAGCTTGACGCTTATGGTGACGGAATCGGCCATGGGCAGTGGTGCGGAGACAGACCCCTTCGAGCTAGGCGGCGTTGACCGGTCGCAAACCACAGAACTCTTCGTAATCGATCAGTTCCGTGATTTTCGGGTTTTCGCTGCACACCAGGCAGTTTGGATCTTTGCGCAGTTTTAACACCCGAATTTCCGAGCTGAGCGTGTCAAAATGCATCATTCGTCCGACAAGCGGATTACCAGCGCCGAGAATGATCTTGATCACTTCGAGCGCCTGCACGCAGCCGACGAGTCCGGGCAGAACACCGAGTACCCCGGCTTCGGCACAGCTCGGGGCCATCCCCGGAGGTGGAGGCTCGGGAAACAGGCAGCGATAGCACGGGCCTTCGGTCGGATCGACCACCGTGACCTGGCCTTCAAACTGGAAGATCGACCCATCGACGAGGGTCTTCTTGGCCATGATGCAGGCATCGTTAATGAGATAACGGGTCGGGAAGTTATCACAGCCATTCACCACGATATCGAACCCGTCGATAATGCGCATGACGTTTTCGGAAGAGAGGCGCTCTTTGAACTGGACGACATTTACATCGGGGTTGAGCGCGTTCAGGGTCAGTTGCGCCGACTCCACCTTGGGCATCCCGACCCGGTCGTTGGTGTGCAGGATCTGGCGTTGGAGATTGCTCATATCAACGGTGTCATGGTCGGCAATCCCGATCGTGCCGACCCCGGCCGCGGCCAGATATAAGGCCACCGGCGACCCGAGGCCGCCCGCCCCAACGCATAACACTTTGGCGTCAAGCAGTTTGGCCTGGCCCGCTTCCCCGACTTCCGGCAGAGTAAAATGACGCGCATAGCGCGTGATCTGCTCTGGGGTAAACTGGCGGTCTGCCACCCATTTATAGCCGGCATTTTTCCAGGCGGTATAACCGCCGGACATGGAAGTCACATTTTCATAGCCCATTTCCTTGAGCGTCCGAGCAGCGATGAGCGAGCGGACGCCACCGGCGCAATACGCCACGATGGGCGCACTCTTATCCGGCACGGCCTCTTCGATGCGCATTTCGAGAAATCCGCGTGGGAGCGGAACCGAGCCTTCGAGGTGGCCCTCCCGGTACTCTTCGCGCTCGCGGACATCGAGCAGGGTTGGCCGCGCGCCGTTTTCCATTTGGGCCTGCACCTCGTCAATCGTGACTTCCGGTACGGAGTCTCGGGCCTCGGTCATGAGTTCCTGATAGGTCTTTGCCATATTCTGCCTCCGCGAGAAAGAGTAAACGTGTTCCGCATCTCATGCCTATTGGAGAACACGTGTACTCTTTGAGAGCCTCAGGCTCCGGGAGCGCCGATATCCCGGGCCACTCTCTGCTCTGCTTCCTGATAGCTCTCCAGCATTTCAGTCATGATGGAATCCCGTCCCCCCGTCGCCAGGGTTCGGGAACGATTCATAAGAACTTCTTTGGATTCGATAAAATCCTGGCGGTCATAACCCCAAATACGCGGATGCACATAGGTATCCATCCGGATCGCGTCACACGGACAGGCTTCGACGCACATCCCGCAGTAAATGCAGCGCAAGGTATCGATTTCATAGCGCAACGGGAATTTTTCCACGTCAGGGTCGGGATGCTCCCCGGCCTCAATATGAATGCAGTTGGCCGGGCAGGCCGTTGCACACAGAAAGCACGAGGTGCAGCGGACCGAGCCGTCTTCCTTGAGCGTCAAACGATGACTTCCACGGTAGACGTCCGGGTAGCGCTTGCGCTCTTCCGGATATTGAATCGTATACGCGGCGCGCGTTTCCTTGGCAAATCCGAACGTGTGCAGGATATGCAGGGTCAGGTTCCTCCAGAAGTGGGACATGGTGACAAGAAGACCCCGAACGATTTCCGGGATATACAGCCGCTCCCACCAAGTCATCTCTTCTTTACGTTGCATGGGGTCCTAGCTACCTCCGTATAATAGTAGACTCGCCACTATACACATACCGCTACCACAGCACCGCACTTCACTATTATGAGGGGACCGGTGTTTGTCAAGGCAGTTTTTAGTGGAGACGATCTTTTCTCCCGCCCCCGCCTTCGGGTAAGCGACTTTCTGACAACTTGAAGTCAAGAATATCCCGTAAGCAGGTCGCCCGTTCGTCGAGCGTTGCGGCATCCAGCAGGCTTTGTTTCTCGATAGGCAGGAGATCGAGCTGGAAGGCAAAGAAATTAATGAAGAATTCGTCGTTGATATTGGGATCTGCCAAGAATTTCCGGACAATCTCATCCTTCTGCAAATAGGACGCTAATAGACTGCCGATGGCCTCACGTTGCGTTGGCTCAAGCGTCTGGTTTCTCTCGGGGAGCCATTCTACCTGCGCTTGGCGATAGCTCTTATCGTGAAATTCTTCCTGAATACGATATTCCCGCAGCCCCTGCAGGAGGATATTAAACCGTCCGTCCGGGAGCGGCACGGTCTTCACCACCTTCCCTACACAGCCTATCGGAAACACTTGGGGATTGCCTTCATACTGTTCTTGCCAGTCACCCCGGAGCAGGGCCATGCCGATGAGCGGGGGCTCGGCCTCAATGACATCGTGCACCATGGCGCGGTAGCGCGGCTCAAAGATATGCAACGGAAGCTGGACACGCGGGAAAAGGACGACATTCGGCAACGGAAAAACCGGAATAATGTCGGGTAGTTCAGACACAGTAGCCTCGCTTTTCTCACTGGGGACACGCAATATCCAAGCTGTCGAGATTTCCCTACTCCGGGATCATACCGGAGGCTACGCCATGTTGAGTTCTTTCAACAATTGTACCACGCATGGACGTTGGGATAAGCGTTTAATCCACGCAGAAACATGTCTGAGCCGAGACGGGAGTTCAACACCCAGTTGCGACAGAATCAACAGCCGTGGGGTAAACGCAAGGTCGGCTAACGAAAATTCGTCAACCAGATATTCTTTACCGTTCAGATGCCGGTCAAGAAATTCGAGCACACGAATGAGGTCTCCCTGATAGTGCTGCACGCGCTCCTGGTCGATTTGCTCTTCGGGTTTCCGCAGTTCGGCATACAGCAGTCCACACTGCGCCGTGAAGGACGTGTCGGCAAAGTCTTCAAACATCCGCACCCGGGCCCGGTCCCCGGAAGGCTCGGGTCGCAGGGAAGGATGCGGATATTCATCATCCAGATATTCGTTAATAAACGTCGAGTCGTAAATGACTTCTTCGTCATCGATCAGGACCGGCACCTTACCGTACGGATTCAGCCGGAGAAATTCAGGGCTGCGCTGTTCGCTCTTCGTCAGATCAACAAAGACTTTATCGTACGATAACTCTTTTTCAGCCAGTACGAGTCGTACTTTCTGGCAGTAGGGGCTGAGGGGGAAGTCGTACAATTTCATAGTTCTACTCTCCTATACTCATGCCACGGTAGTGTAGTGAAAAATGCAGGAGCCCGCAAACAAAAAATGCTGCTCCTGCCGTCTCTACCGCAGGCCGGTCTCAACTTCTGCTCAGTAACGGTATAGCATGCCCCTCATGAGCCACATCCCTCCCTCCCTTTCTGCGCAATTGGCCGGCATTCCGGTCGGCGACACACTGCCGGTCCGGATTATGGCCGTTCTGAACGTCAGCCCTGAGTCTTTTTACCCGGACTCAATCCATACCAATCGTGAGCAGATAGCGGAAACGGCGCATGCACTGGCAGGTGAGGGAGCTGATATCATTGATATTGGGGCTATGTCCACCGCCCCGTACCTAAAAACTGATATTTCAGAAGCAGAAGAAACCGAACGTTTATCCCAGGCCGTCGAAGCCACCGCAGCGGCTGTTTCGATTCCGATTTCGGCTGATACCAAGCGGTCCCAGCCGGCTCAGGCCGCCCTGCGGGCGGGCGCTCGGATTGTCAACGATGTCAGTGGTTTGAGGAATGATCCGGCTATGGCTGCGCTGATTGCCCGTTCCGGAGCCGGCGCGATTCTGATGGCGAGTGAACAGCGTCCCCAAAGCGGACCGCCTTTGGAGCGCATTCGGAACGCCCTGCGGGATAGTCTGGCGCGCGCGGAGCAAGCCGGCATTCCTCGGCAGCAGATCGTGCTCGACCCCGGGATTGGATTTTTTCGTGAGCCCGGGATCGCCTGGGACGAGTGGGATTGCCTGGTGCTGCGGGCGCTCGCAGATTTGCGGTCGTTCGGATTTCCCCTCCTCGTCGGAGCCTCGCGCAAATCCTTTATTGGGAAAATTCTGGACCAACCCAAGGTCCGGGATCGTCTCATTGGCTCGCTGACCTGTGCTGCCATCGCGGTGGCTAACGGAGCCCACATCATCCGCGCCCATGATGTCAAAGAGACGATGGAAGCGGTCCGCATGGCCGAGCGACTGCGCAGGCCGTTAGGGGGGTAGCGATCAGCCCACAGCAATCTGCTGAAGGGCCGGGACCGTTTCAACCAGAAACGTGGGAGGGTAGCTCTCGAAGCCTGCGTGTCCAAATCCCCACGTCACCCCACAGGTGGCAATGCCCGCGGCCCGGCCCGTACGCATATCAATCTCAGAGTCGCCGATCAGCAGCGTCTCAGTGAGAGCACGGCCAGCCGCTTGCTGTAGCACGAAAATCCCTCCCGGATCGGGTTTTCTCTTCGGCAGGGTATCCCCGCCAATGACCGCACTAAAATAATCCATCAAGCCCAGGCCCGACAGAATTGCCCTGCTTGGCCGTTCCGGTTTATTCGTCAAAACAGACAGGCTTATCCCCTGGGCACGGGCAGCCGTGAGCAGTGTTTCCATACCTGGATAGGGTCTGGTCTGATCGAGCAGATGAGCGTCGTAATAGTCCATGAAGAGCGCGAAGCCGTCCGCCACCAGATGAGCCCGCTCTTGGCCCAACGCCCGTTCGATCAGCACGCGCGCGCCGAGCCCGATAAAGCTTTCAACCTGGGCGACGGACAAGAGCGGAAGGTTCAGCTCCCGCAACATATGATTGGCTGCCGCGGCCAGGTCGGCCTTGGTATCAACCAGGGTCCCGTCGAGATCGAAAATGAGGTGAGCGAAGCGGGGCATGGAAAGCAAAAGGGCCTGGAGAGTTCCAGGCCCTTCGGTATTTCTTCAGTTGGGGAAGAGAGACTCAGACGGCAAACGACGAGCCGCAGCCGCAGGTCCGGGTCGCATTCGGGTTGACGAACTTGAAGCCCGCCCCATGCAGCCCGTTGACATAATCGAGCATGGTCCCATGCACGTATTGGTGGCTGATGGGGTCAACGAACAGTTTGACACCACCCTGTTCGACCACAATATCATCCTCCCGCGCAGCGGCATCAAGACCCAGGCTATACTGGAAGCCGGAACAGCCACCGCCGACCACCGAGACCCGCAACCCACCCTCCGCCATGCCTTCTTTATGCATGGTTTCTTTCACTTTTTCGACTGCCAGGTCAGACAGCGACAGGGCCGGCCCATCAGCTGTGGGAACCGCCTCCTGCGGCGTATCATTGGATTGGATTTGTGTCTCTTGATCCAGATTGTCCATACCGGCCTCCTTAAAGGAGATAGATAAGGTCTATCTTGCGCTACGTCAATCCCTCTATTCCTCTGCTGGCCGTTTTGACCCGGATGCGTGTATGCTACCACAAAGCCGTGTCACTCGAAAACGCAATCCAAACCTACGCAGCCAAACTCGACTTTACCCTGTGCGGTTTCACGCGCCTATCGGTGCTGCCACGCGCGTCGTTTTTCAGCGACTGGCTGGCCCAGGGCTTTGCCGGCGAGATGCACTATTTAGCCAGGGAACCCCAAAGACGTATTGACCCATATATTCCGTTTCCGGAGGCCCGCAGCGTCATCTGCCTGGGCTTCCCCTACTCTCCACCCGTTCTGCCTGAGGTGAATTGGCAACACGAACTGCGGGGCCGCATGGCCGCCTATGCGGCTGGAGCGGACTATCACGATATCATCACAAAAAAGCTGAAACAGTTTGTTGCTTTTCTCAAAGACCAACGACCGGGGATATGGGCTCGGCCGTATGTGGACACCGGGCCCTTGCTGGAACGTGACTGGGCGTATCGCAGCGGCCTGGGCTGGTTCGGCAAAAACACAATGCTGCTGCATAAAGCCATGGGCTCGTGGTTTTTTCTGGCCGAGATTCTGGTCAGCCTTGACCTCGAAGGCGAAGGCATGCCGAGCGCCCATTGCGGCAGTTGTACGCGCTGCCTCGATGATTGTCCGACCGACGCCCTGGCGACGGGCTATGTCCTCAAGTCGCCCTTGTGTATTTCCTATTTAACGATCGAGCATCGCGGTCCGATTCCACACGGGCTACGATCCAAGCTCGGTAATTGGATTTTCGGCTGCGACATCTGCCAGGAAGTCTGCCCCTGGAATACCAAGTTCGGCCAGCCCCGCCACGACCTGGTGGACGAGTTGTTTCCCTCCCTGCCCGAACTGTTACAAACGGACGAAGGCGGCTTTCGAGCCCGTTTCCGGCGCTCCGCGGTATGGCGCACCAAGCGCCGCGGTTTGCTGCGCAATGTCGCCGTCGCGCTGGGCAATAGCGACAACTCCGCCGCAGTCGGCCCGCTGCAAGCGGCTCTCCACGACCCTGAACCCCTGATCCGTGGTCATGCGGCCTGGGCGCTGGGCCGCCTGACACAGAAGGCCAGTCTCAAGACCGCCCTGGACCGCGAACGAGACGCCTACGTCCGCCAGGAATTGCTCGTGGCCCTCGGTGAGCAGCCGGCGCCTGAGCCATGAGGTTCAGAGACCGGCTACAGGGGAACGCACCTACAGGAAGTCGAGAATAGTCCAGCTGCCATCGACGTTCTTGGCGGCAAAAGCGCCGATTTCGATAACATCGTCGATCTTGTCAAGAACCTTTTGGAAATCCTTACGCGTATCAAAGCACGCATCGATTTCCTTACCATCCACAAAAGGTACATCCAAATCCACCTCGGCCTCGATACACGCCTCCCCGTCGGCTTCAACAGAAAAAGCGAAGTCGAGCTCGCCAACGGGGAGATCTATAGAGCCACTGCACTTCGCTCCCGGCTTCACCGTTAAGTCAAGAACGCACTCCCCAAGATTAACAAGTGGGAAGCGATCAATGGTCCAACTCCCATCCTCATTCCTGATGACGGAAACCCCGATCTTACCCAGAACGTTCGGCAGGCGGGCTGAATAGCAATAATTAAATGCAGGAATGCCGCTGATGCCTATGCACCCCCGGCCCTCAGCCTCAACAGAAAAAGTAAAACCGGTGCTGATCTCACCCAGGCGGGAGGTATCAAGCTCAAGAGAGATGGAGCCACGGCACGTCTCTCCCGGCTTCATCGTGAGCGTCTCTCTACACGCCGGTTCCCGCGAGACCGCCTCCAGATGCTGCGTCGCCTGATTCCACTGAAAGGTCGTGGTCTCTCCCGGTGTAGGGAAATCCGTGACACTGACCTGGGTGTCCGCTCCCGTCAGAAACTCCGTCCCGAGGGTTGTCACCGTGAACGTGCTCCGGGCAAACTCCGTGCCATCATCGTAGACGACGGCCGTGTGTTCTCCATCGCCCAGGTTCCCCCAGTTCGTATAGCTGAAGAATCCATTATTCCCAGCATTGCCACAGACCCCACTGGTATCGGCACGGGGCAGCCCATACGTCGCCGGAATAGGGGCTCCATCGTTGAGGCTGATGGTGATGTCCCCGGCCTCACACTTCCAGCCCGCGATTATCCCGACGCCCGATACGGTGGTCCCGTCGCCGGGAATCTCCAGGACACCGGTGGGTTGGGCGTGCGCCAGAGACGGCACCAGGACAATGAGCCCCAGGCAAAGGTGAAGCAGGAAAGACGTCAGCATCTTCTCATTATCTTCTCATAGAGTGGTCGGCATACTGATGATCGTCCAACTCCCATCCGCATTCTTGGTGACATCAACGCCGGAAATTCCCAGACCGTCAAGGAGGTTTTCAAAGTCCTGGTCGGTGTCCAGACAAGGAATTGTTGCTATATCCACCTCCACACACAGCTGACCTTCAGCATTAATGGAAAAAATACCGTCGATATCGCCAAAGGTAGTATCGCCGAAAAAGAAACTGCACATCCCTCCTGGTTCTACGGTCAGACCCTCCTTACATTCCCCGAGAGGGAAACTCTCAATGGTCCAACTCCCATCGGTATTCTTCATGATACTAATACCGACTCCATCAAGCTCGGCTGGCAGGCTGTCCGGATAGCAACCGTCGACTGGAGTACCCCCACTGATACACCCCTGTCCGTCGGCATCCACAGCAAAAGTAAAGCCGAGGCTGATATCGCCCAGAGGGGTCGGAAGAGGGATGGCGCTGCTGCACGTCTCTCCCGACTCCAAAGTAAGCTCCTCCATACATGCGGCGTCGAGCGAGACCGCTTCCAGATGCTGAGTCGCCTGATTCCATTCAAACAGCGTACTCTCTCCCGGCATGGGGAAATCCGGGACACGGCACTCACCGCTTGCTCTGGTCAGGAACGCCGTCCCGAAAGTGACGACCGTAAACGTACTCCGACCAAACTCCTCTCCATCATCGTAGGCGACGGCCGTGTGTTCGCCATCGCCAAGGTTCCCCCAGTTCGTATAGCTGAAGAATCCATTATTCCCATCATTGCCACAGACCCCGCTGGTATCGGCACGGGGCAACCCATACGTCGCGGGAATAGGGTCTCCGTCGTTGAGGCTGATGGTGATGTCCCCCTCGGCCTCACACTTCCAGCCTGAGATCACCCCGACACCCGACAAGGTGACTCCGTTACCGGGAATCTCCAGGACACCGGTGGGTTGGGCGTGCGCCAGGGACGGCACCAGGACAATGAGCCCAAGGCAAAGGCGAAGCAAGAAAGACATCAGCATCTCCTTACGAACCGGACGGCAGGCTATCGATAGTCCAGCTCCCATCGGCATTCTTGGTGACTTCAATACCAGCCGTGGCGATGAGCGCCGGGAGGCTGGCGACATCAGGGTAACACCCATCAATCTCTGGAAGACCAGTGTCTATACACGCCTCTCCAGCTTCATTAACGGAAACGACAAAATCGATAGAGAGCAGGGAGCCCATGCACATTTCTCCCGGATGCAGAGTCAATCCCTCTACACACTCTCCAAGATCGATAGGCCCGCTCCCCATGAACTCCACGATCTCGAAATGCTGGGTGCCCTGATTCCACTCCAGCACGGTGGTATCACCGGGATTGGGAAAATCCTCGACTGTCACCTGCTTGCTCGCTCCTGTGAGGAATCCCGTCCCAGGGGTCGTGACCGTGAACGTACTCTCGGCAAACTTCACACCACTATCGTAGGCGACCGCAGTGTGTTCCCCATCACTCAGGTTGCCCCAGTTCCAGATGGCCACAAAGCCGACATTGTCGTGGTCATTGTCAAGACATTGACCGTTGGCGCGGACATCGGTGCGTTCAGTGCCGTACAGCAGGGGGATGTGTGTCCCGTCGTCGTTGAAGACGATAGTCAGGTCTCCCTCGGCCTCACACTTCCAGCCCGAGATGACGCTGACGCCTGATAGTTTGGCTCCGTTGCCGGGAATCTCTAACGTAGCGGCATGCACCAGAGACGGAAGCAGGACCACAAAACCGAAAAGTCGCAGGAAAAAAGACATCAGAACCTCCTCATAGAAACGAGAGAATCATACGGGCATATTGTATCTCTTCGACGGGAGAGACACAAATTTTGACGTACCCTGGGCTTTACGCGGTCAGAAACGCGATGCCGGTCCAGCAGACGGCCGCCAGAGCGGCGGCAACCGAGGCTTGTGGGATCTGTGTCTTGACGTGGTCCATCAGGTCGCAGCCGGTGCACATGGCGCTCAGAACCGTGGTATCCGAAATCGGCGAGCACTGGTCGCCATAGACGCTCCCGTCCATGACCGCGGCAAAGCACAGCGTCATGAACAGCTCGGGGTGGGCGAGTCCGTGCGCACCGGCAATGGCCCAGGCCAGCGGCATGGCAAGTGGAAACGCCACCGCATAGGTGCCCCAGCTCGTCCCGGTGGAAAAGGCAATAATCATGGTCAGGAGCTGAAGCAGGACCGGCAGGAGAAAATAGGGAATGCTCTCGCCGAGCTGGTCAACCAGAAAGACCGCGCCCCCGGTCTGGGTGTTGACGCCACCGATCGTGATGGCCAGCAGCAGGATCACCGAGCCGAGCACCACGCCCCGGATGCCATCGTGAAACCCGGCCATGAGTTCCTTGAGCGCCATGCCCTTGGCCAGCGCCATACCCACCGCCAGCAGGAGGGCCGCACCAAACGCCCAGTGTACATTGGGCGAGTCCGTGACCACAAAGGTGCCAATCGCAATGCCGATCAGCGCGCCCAGCGGCAGGAAGAACTCCATCACGTGCGGCGTATAGCCCGCGGGCACGTGGCTGGCTTGCAATTCCCTGGCGCTCAGCGGCTCGGCCCCGTCCGCGTCGAGCTGACCGGTAGTGCGGGAGCGGTCTATGGCCGCAGCCAGTCGCTTACCCAGGAAAAGAGGCTTTTCAATGCCGAGCAAAAACGTACCGAGGACCGCGAAAATGGCATAGAAACAAAATGGAACGCTCTGAAAGAAAAAGCTGATACGGTCCGCCTCGGTCGCCAGAAAACCGACCCCGGAGACAAAGATGAACGCCTGCACATAACCCGGCCAGGCATTAAACGCGAGCTGTGAGGCAATGGGTGAGGCAGTCGAATCGACAATATAGGCCAGTTCTTCATGACTCACATTTTCCTTGTCGGCAATCGGCTTGACCGTGGTGCCGACCAGCACCGTGCTCATAGTTCCGCCCTGAAAAAAGATGACGCCCAGCATCCAGGCCACCAGCTTGGCGGTCTTTGGGCCACGCACGAAACGCACGGTCATGAACTCGGCGAAAGCCTGGGCCGCGCCGGTTCGCGACCAGATTCCCATGAGCCCACCGAGCAGCCACAAATAGAGCACCAGAATTCCGGCCGCATTGGTCGTGGCCAGGGCGGGAATCAGCACCTGGCCCGTCAGGTCGTACTGACCCAGAATCAGCGCGCCGGAGACGATACCGCCCAGCAGCGCGGGGACGGGTTCTCTGGTGACCCAACACAGCAGCACCGCAACAATCGCGGGCAGCAACGACCAATAGCCCCAGTGATACTGAGCAGTGAGCCGGTAATAGACCTGCGTGTCTTGTCCGTCGCGCGTGACGGTGGCCACAGCAAACTCCTCCGTCACTGCGGGCGCGACATTCGAGCCGTCGACCCGGTCCGGGTTGAGTTCTGCATCCTCAATGGGAACCGGCTCGAAATATGCGGGCTCGCCCCTGGCGATGTAGTACGAGCGCCCGTCGCTGTCCGTGTGAACATCCAACACTGCCTGGCTCACCGTCCAGGTCGGCGGCACGACCGCACCAACCACCCAGGAGAGAATCAGGGCACCGGAAAAAATGAAAAAATTGAGCAGGTGGGCAGGCATCTGTTTTCTCCTGTGGGACTGTCACTAGTTCAACGGGTGGACTTTCTGGTGCAGAAAATCCCCTCCCTGGAGGGGAGTAAAACTGCTCGCAACTCAGCACTTTCTAGTTCCATAACTGTTGGGTACTTGGCTCCCTCTGAAAGGGGGCTGGGGTGAGGGGTCTCCATTCCCTTTGCAGCAGGGCTAGGTCTGTGCCTCTAATCGAGTAACAAACTCCGCGTGCTCGGCAGTGTCCAGCCCCTTTTGCAGCCCTCCAACGACCTGCGCTATGTCACCCGCCAGCAATGCCGGGACTGCCAGATGCAAGCCCGGAAATGTCTGGCTCGTCATTCCCCCGGAGGCATCAGGCGCAAGACGCATATACGCCCCATCACGCAGCACAAACCAGTCAAACTGCCCGTCGTCTACGCGCCAGACCAGATACTCTTTCACACCCGCCCGACAGTAGGCATCCATTTTGTCGTGCAGATCGTACGATGCCGTACTGGAAGAGATTTCGGCCACCAACTCGGGCGCGCCTTCGATATAATCGTCTTCGCTGATACGCGAACTGCCTCCCACCTCTGGCTCTATGCGTAGCAGAGCGTCTGGCTGTGGTTCCGTATCCGAATCCAGGCGGACGGTTGCGTTGTCCCCAAGCCGGACGCCCTGGGTAAACGCGGCATACGTCCCCAGCCATGTCAACAGTGCGGCATGAGGTTCACTGTGTTTCCCAAAACGAACCGGTGAGCCCATACGCACCACTCCATCAATCAGTTCCGCCTTCTTCACCCCTGGCATGGCGGCATAGCGTTTCTCAAACTCTTCCCGCGTCAGCCGATCGCCGTTTTCCAATGGAGGCAACGCCATAGTGTGTGAGCGCTTCCCATCGGATTGCTGCACGGTTTCATGGGTATCAATGGTGGAGGTCGCCATGTCCGGGTCTCCTTTCACCGCTTTATCCCCATCTATCACAGCCGCCGCCTCAAGAGGAGTGGAGCGGGCAAGCTCACACGACCTCTTCGCCTATCGCCTCAAACTGCTCCAACGCGGTGCGTAAGTCCTCAATAATATCTGCGGCGATAATATCGGGTCGCTGAATCTTCCAGGCTTTCGTCCTTCAGCCAGAAGATATCGAGGCTGATTTTGTCACGCTGCATAAGCTCTTCGTAGGAATAGGAGCGCCAACGTCCGGCCGGCCGGATTGTCTTCGGACCAGGTCGCTGTCCGTGTGAACGTCCAGCACGGCCTGGCTCACCGTCCAGGTTGGCGGCACGACCGCGCCAACCACCCAGGAGAGAATCAGGGCACCGGAAAAAATGAAAAATTGATCAGGTGGGCGGGCATCTGTTTTCTCCTGTGGGACTGTCACTAGTTCAACGGGTGGACTTTCTGGTGCAGAAAATCCCCTCCCTGGAGGGGAGTAAAACTGCTCGCAACTCAGCACTTTCTAGTTCCATAACTGTTGGGTACTTGGCTCCCTCTGAAAGGGGCTAGGGTGAGGGGTTTCCTGCCCCTTTTCAGCGAAACCGAGAGCCAAACGCTACCCCACCTTCAACTTATCCCCGCCGGCATCACCGCCGCCGCCGTCAACCTGCGCTCGCATTTTCGACCCCTGCTCATAAAAGCGCGTGGCCCATATGCCGCTGAACGGTTCGCCTTCGCCGGGCAGGCAGTCCGGCTCAGCCGGGTTACGAATCGTGACAGTGACGTGTGTTGTCCCATGTGACCGGCCTTTCTTTGCGTTTACTCAGCCGCTTCCGGGAATGGCCAGGGGGACGAGCTTCGAGCGGCGTATGACGCGGTCGCGCGTGAGCAACGGAATGTTGTGCACGCTGCTGCTGGCGGCAGTGAGCCGATCCGCTGGGTCACCCTCGAAATCGAGACGAGTGGAGGCGCGTGCAACCGTAAGATCAAGCGGCCATACATGTATACGGTTCAGGACACGGCTTATGTCACGATCGTCAAGGTCCATGTCTACCCGACCGAGGTCGATAAGCTTGGCTAGTTCCCATAGGACAATGGCCGCCACGGACCATCTGTTCCGGGCCAAGAGGGCCTGCTCGGCCGGCCGGAGTTCACCGCTGAGCGCGAAGACCAGAATGTGTGTGTCAAGATTGAGCATCTGTATTCCAGCGTACGCCGGTTGTCAAAATGTCACCTCGAACCTTGATCTTGTGTTGCAGGCTACCGATCAGGGCGGCGCACTGCTGGTCATAAGGGACGACACGTGCGACCGGCTTGCCGTGCTTGGTGACGATCAAACCCTCGGCGTCAAGCTGGTCCAACAACGCCAGGCATTGTTCCTTGAATTTTGCGGCTCCAATCGTCCTCATATCGTTTCTCCGTTTGAAGATAGACATATTATATGGCCAATAAGGAGTATGATTCTACTGAGATGAATACGGGCGAGGGCGGTCAGCCGCCCTTGAGTTTATCCCCACTTGCCGTCGAATGACGTCTTGCCAAGACTGCGGCAATGCCGCATAATTGGTGGCCGATGAAGGAACGCACCCACATCGGCCAAGAGATTGAAACAGCCCTGGGCGAGGTGCTTGCCCATGTGCGCGGTGAGACAGCGCTTTCCTGCCGGATCGTGGACGACCCCAGCGCTGAGCGGATCGTCGCGCTTCGCAAACGTCTGAAGCTGAGCCGGCAGAAATTCGCAGACCGTTTCGGCCTTGATGTGCGCGCCGTGCAGGACTGGGAACAGGGCCGCCGGGTTCCAGACCGGGCCGCCCGCGTACTGCTGACCGTGATAGACCACGACCCGGATTCGGTCGTGCGGGCGCTCGGCACGGAGGGAAGCGCGACGGGGGACGCCCAAACTGCGACTCGGTGAGCACTGAGACTGGCCAAGGGAAAAAGGAGGAAGGCAGAAGGAAGAATGGCGGTAAAAGTCTTGCCGCTTCCGGTCGCCATCTGAATCAAGGCGCGCTTTGGCCTCTGGATTTTCCATGTCGCCCGCTCACCCCACCTTCAATTTATCCCCGCCGGCTTCACCGCCGCCGCTGGCGACCTGCTCTCGCATTTTGGTGCCCTGGTCGTAGAAGCGCGTGGCCCAGATGCCGCTGAACGGCTCGTCTTCGCCAGGCATGCGCCAGGTCATGACCTTGGCCGATTCCAGAGCCACGCCGATCAGGGCGCGGGGCTGGTCGTGGGTCTCGGTCAGATAGTAGTCGCCCGACCCCTCGTCCACGTAGCGCAGGGTGATACGGCGGTAGATGTCCCGCCATTCATCGTCGTGGCCGAGCGGATAGAGCACCTCGGCTTTGCCTTCGACCAGCACCTTGCGATACAACCCCGATTCCTCATCAATCGTAATGGCAACGCGCGCGTCCTGCTGGATGTTGGCCCAGAAGGCCGAGTGTTTGCGCGGGGTGATGATGATTTTTCCGGCCTCGTATACAAACCAGACCGGCACCACGCTGGGGCTACCGTCTTCCTGAAGGGTGGCAATCCGGGCCAAATGACCCCGCTCCTGGAGAAATGCATCGCGTTCGGCAACTGATAATTTCGGCATATGACCTCCTTTTTCCGTTCGTGTTGATGTCACAAGAGAATGCTTTTTCTCCGCGGTCGTCAACTGCGCTGAAGGCAACCCACCCCGCCTCCCAGCCCCACCCACTGGATGCTGGATTACGTCCGGCATGACGAGCCATGACGAGAGCGGAACGGAAGGGCGACCGCCGAGCGTGGAACGCCCCAGGCTCCCCCACCCTTACCCGCGACTTTGTCTGAATGGTATGATGCCAAATAATAAATGGAAACCGTAACCGAAATCCCTGTCCAAGCCGTCTCACCCGAACGCCTGCCGGTCGTTGCTCTGGTCGGGCGACCGAACGTTGGCAAGTCCACGCTGTTCAATCGTCTGAGTCGCAGGCGCAAGGCCGTCGTGGACAATACGCCGGGTGTCACCCGGGACCGTAATTTCGCCCAAGTAAAATGGAAGGGCAGCCCGTTTTTGCTCGTGGACACCGGCGGTATCGATCTGAGCGAAAAGGATGGGCTCGTCGGACGGGTGCAGGAGCAGACGCGTCTGGCGATTGAAGAAGCCGACCGGGTTGTTTTTCTGTTTGACGGCAAAGAAGGCATCAATCCGGCAGATGCCCAGGCGGTTGATCTGCTCCGGCGAAGCGACACGCCTGTTTTTTTTGCGATCAACAAGATCGACGGCGACAAGCAGGAGCTCACCTCGAACGAATTCTACACCCTGGGCCTCACCTCCTTCTTTCCCATTTCGGCCGCCCACGGTCGCGGCGTTTCCGATCTACTGGATACGGTGGTCGAGACCTTTTCGGGACAGGAAGCCCCCCCCTCCCCCGCCGTCCCTGACGCGGCAGTTCCCGTTGCCAGACCGGACCTCAGGCTGGCTATTATCGGACGTCCCAACGTCGGCAAGTCGTCCCTTCTCAACCGTCTGGTGGGAGTGGAGCGTTCCATTGTGGACTCAACTCCGGGGACGACGCGCGATGCCGTTGATAGCTGGCTGGTCTGGCAGGACAAGCACATTTTGCTGGTCGATACCGCCGGCGTGCGACGGCGCACCCGTATTCATGAGCATATTGAGCAGGCCAGCTCGCTTATCGCCCTGAAGGCCCTGGAACGGGCTGAGATTGGCCTGCTGGTCTTTGACGCCCAGGAGGGCCTGACCGATCAGGACGCGCGGCTCATTCGCTATGCCTGGGAGCGCGGGCGCGGCATCGTGCTTGTCGTCAATAAATGGGACCTGATTCCGTCAGACAAAAAAAATCAGCCGCAGTTCATACGGGCGCTGCATGAGGAGTTCCCGGTCACGCAGCCGCTGCCGATTGTTTTTCTGTCCGCCTTGACCGGCTCTCGCGTGAAACATTTGCTGCCCAGCATTGACCGCGTGGCCCAGGCGCATCGCACCGAGATCCCGACTCCGGTCTTGAATCAGGCGTTTACCGAGTGGACTACCCGCCACCCGGCTCCCATCTATCATCGTAAGCCGGTACGTTTTTATTACACCACCCAAGTCGAGACCAGGCCACCCAAAATTGCCGTCTACACCAGTTCGCCGGACGGCGTCCCGGCCCACTACGAGCGCTATTTGGAAAATCAACTCCGAGGCACGTTTGACCTCGAAGGTACGCCAGTCCGGCTCGACTTCCGCGCCCGCCGTCCACAACGGTACGGGAAGAAAAAAAGGCGGTGAGATATCGCTATGGCTGGTGAAGAAAATGGGGGAAAGCTTAACTTAGTCGCAGAACCCACCCCGCCGCTACGCGGCACCCCTCCCAAGAGGGGATTTTCTGCTCCCTCTCCCCTGGAGGGAGAGGGCTGGGGTGAGGGGGAAGGCCCCGATTGAGATATTACCTAATCAAGAGGGGCTCCCCAAATACGTCTTCAAAAGACTCCCCTTTCCCACCATCAGCATAAAATTTCCGACTCTCTTGAATCTGACGTATCAATGCCGGATCGCTTAAAACGTCAAGCGTTTCTTTCAGACGTTCGTATTCCGCAAAGTTGATCAGCACGGCCGCGGGTTTTCCCTTCCGTGTTACCACGACTTCTTCTTCTCGCTCCTCAACACCAGTGACAAGCTCGGGAAGACGTGCCTTTACTTCGGAAATAGGGAGAGTTTGAGACATAGCGACTTCTCGTTGACCTAGACTCTATGAGAGGGAGCAAAACGATGTCAATCCAGAAGAGCAAAATTCTCTTGCTCTTCTGGCCGCTCGACACGTTTAGTACACCCCTTCCGGTAACTTGGTATGGTCCCAACTCGAGGTTTTGACCGGCGTAATCTTGAGGACGGCGCGTTTCTTGGCGCGCTCTTTCAGCACCGCGTCTTCCGTCGGTGTCACTGTTGTTCCCTGGAAGTCACGCACCTCTTTCATGATCTGCCAGACTGCTTCCGGTTCGTCGATCACTTCACACTCGCCCCGGATCAGGACTCCCTTGAGTTCGCTATAGGCATCGCCGGATTCGACCATGACCGCGACTTTAGGATTTCTTTTGGCGTTCACGACTTTTTGGGCCTTCTTGAAAGACGACATGTAAATAAGGCCGTCTTTGGCCATATATGACATGGCCACCACATGCGGATAGCCATCCTTGCCTATGGTACACAGCGCCATATTCCGCGCTTCATCCAGGTAGGCGGAGAGTTCTTCTGCCGTCATGGCAATCTGATTCCGTCGGTTCACTGTCGTTCTCCCCTCTGCGTTACTGGGCAAACCAGCCGCCGTCGATGACCAACTCGGTTCCGGTGGTATAGGACGCTTCATCGGAACACAGATAGAGTGAGCCATAGGCGATTTCTTCCGGGCGACCCAGGCGGCCCATGGGCGTGGCCTCTTTGATCTGGGCATCCTGCTCCGGGGTCAGTCCGGCCAGAATGGGCGTATCGATCTGGCCGGGGTGAATGGAGTTCACCCGAATCCCCTGCCGTACATACTCCAAGGCCGCGGCTTTGGACATGAGTCGGACGGCGCCCTTTGAGGCATGATAGGCGATCGATCCGGGGCTGCCGATCAGGCCATACAAGGATGAGATGTTCACGATGGCCGCGTTCCCGGATTCACGCAGCGCCGGCAGCGCGGTTTTCATGCCCAGCCAGACACCGGTCTGGTTGATCTCTATCATCTTCTGCCACTTGTCTCGGGTTTCCTCCTCGACCCCACCCGGCCAGTATACCCCGGCGTTATTGATCAGCGTGGTCAGCTTGCCGAACCGCGCCACGGCTTCATGAACGGCGTTCTGCCAGTCGTTTTCATCCGTGACATCCAGACGGACAAAGACCGACTCGCCCCCGTTCGTATTGACGTCGGCAGCAACTTCCTGGCCTTTGGCCTCCTGGATGTCGCCAATAACGACCCGTGCTCCCTCGGCCGCAAACACTCGTGCGTGAGCCGCGCCAATACCGCTCGCCCCGCCTGAAATAAGCGCGACTTTTCCGTCCAATCGTCCGGCCATGTCTTCCTCCTGATTCGCCCCGTCTGCAGCCGCTCTGAGAGTCGGCCAACTCGGCCCGCACCTTAGCTGAGGCGGTTTTTTCACGCAAGGAATCCGACGGTGGTCCAAAGCGACCCGCGAAGCCTTGGGAGGAATTGGCAGGGTCGCAGGCAAATGGTAGAGATGAGGCGCACGCAGGAGGATATCTATGGATTTTCAGTTGACGGACGAGCAAGAAGAGATTCGCAAACAGGTCCGTGCGCTGTGTTCCCGTTTTCCGGATGAGTACTGGCGGGAGCGGGATGAGAGCGGGGAATTCCCCTGGGAGTTTTACCAATCCATTGCCGACGGGGGCTGGCTGGGCATCACCATCCCCAGAGAATACGGCGGGGCCGGTCTGGGTATAACCGAAGCCGCGCTCGTCATGCAGACGGTGGCGGAGTGTGGTGGCGGCACGCAGGCCTGCTCGGCCATTCATCTGGGCATCTTTGGTCTGGAGCCGCTCATCAAATACGGCACCCAGGCTGCCAAAGACAAATACCTCGCCCCCATCCTCAGTGGCGATATTCATGTATCGTTTGCCGTGACCGAGCCGGATGCCGGTACGAATACGACCCAGATCAGTACCTTTGCCACCCGGAGCGGTGACGGATACCTCATCAACGGTCAGAAGGTCTTTATTACCAAGGCCCAAGAGTCCAAGAAAATGCTGCTGCTGACGCGGACCACCCCGTTTGATCAAGTGGAGAAGAAAACGCTGGGGATGAGTCTCTTCTTTGCCGACATCGACCCCGAGGCCGTGGAAATCCAGGAGCTCCACAAGCTCGGCCGCAAGGCGGTCGATACTAATATGCTGTTTATCGACAACCTGTATGTAGCCAAGGAGGATCTCATTGGCGAAGAGGGTCGGGGCTTTTACTACATTCTTGACGGCATTAATCCGGAGCGCATTCTGATTGCGGCCGAGTGCGTCGGCATGGGCAAGCGGTCGGTCGAGAAAGCTGTGCAGTATGCCAAAGAACGCGAGGTCTTTGGACGCCCGATTGGTAAAAACCAGGGTATTCAATTCCCGCTGGCCGAATCCTTTGCCAAGCTGGAAACCGCCGAACTCATGGTCCAGAAGGCCGCCTCTTTATACGACCAGGGTCAGCCCTGTGGCAAAGAAGCCAATATCTCGAAGTATATGGCTGCGGAGGCCGCCTGCGAAGCGGCCGACCGGGCGATTCAGGTCCACGGCGGCTACGGCTATATAAAAGAATACGACGTGGAACGCTATTGGCGCGAGGCGCGGCTGTTTCGTATCGCGCCCATCTCACAGGAAATGGTGCTGAATTATGTGGGCGAACACGTACTCGGGCTGCCCAAGTCGTACTAACACACTGCGCGGATAGAGCATCCTGACCAGTTGTCATTCCAAGGAGAGGCCAGCCCCATGAAAATCGGTTATATGCCCGACACCCACGGCGGTCCGTATGAGCAGCCCGAGCCCTCGCCCGAGGCTGCCGCGCAATTCTGCGACCAGTTGCTGAACGAGGGTATTGAGGCGGAGCAGGCCGGCTTTGACGGCATCTTTCTGCCCGAGCGGCATCACCGCACCGAGACCATGTTTCCGCCGCCCTTGGTCATGCTGGCGGGCTATGCCACCCGCACCGAGCGGGTCGATCTTGGTACCTTTGTTCTGCAAACGCCGTATTACAATCCCATGCATCTGGCTGAAGATGTGGCCATGATTGATCTGATGTCCAAAGGCCGAGTCATATTGGGCGTTGGGCTCGGCTATCACCCCGACTATTTTCGGCTGTTCAACGAGCCGTATAAGCAGCGCTTCTCTCGCTTTGAAGAAAGCCTCGATATCATGCGTCTGGCCTGGAGCAGCCACACGCCGTTCTCCTATCACGGCAAGCGCTTTGAGTTTGACCACATCATGTTGACCCCGAAACCCTATCAGGCTGGCGGGCCGCCGCTGTGGATTGGCGCCGCATATCCCGAGGCCATCAAACGCGCCGGGCGGCTGGGTGATGCCTGGGGCATTCTGCCCTTCTGGGACCCCATACCGAATTTGCAAGCGCAGGCCGCCCTGTACCGCGAGAGTGCGGCCAAACACGGTCGCTCCCCCAAAGTGGTGCTCATGCGGGATGGCTGGGTCGCCCCCACCCGCAAAGAGGCCGAAGACACGTTTGGGCCACTGTGGGTCGAAGAGATGCTCTTCTACTGGCGCTGGAAACTCCTCTCACCAAACGAAGAGTTCACGTCGGAGGCGGATTTTACGGTGAAAAAGCTGAGCAAATACCTGGTCATGGGCTCGCCCAGCGAGTGCATAGAACAGCTTGAGATGTGGAGAGAGGTGGTCGGAGCGGACTATATTATCATGCGTTTTCGTCTTCCGCTCGGTCCGGCGCCAGAGCGCGTTGTCGCCTGTATTCGCCAATTCGGAGCGGAAGTCATTCCGCACTTCAAGTGATCCCATGCCCTCCAAAGAAAGTCCGCCCCGTCTCATCCTGGCTTCAGCCTCGCCTCGGCGTCGCGAGTTGTTACAACAAACCCCCCTCCGGTTTCGGGTCATTCCCAGCCACGCGGAGGAAACCCGTCGTCGTGAGGAACCTCCGGATACCTATGTGGCACGTATTGCCGCGAAAAAGGCCCGCGCGATCGCCGAGCGTCAGCCGGGTTTCTGGATCCTGGCTGCGGATACCATAGTCGCATTGGAAGGCCGGGTTTTCGGCAAGCCGGCAAATCTGGACAACGCGCGGCAAATGCTCACCACCCTCTCGGGGCACCCCCATCAAGTCCTGACGGCCTTTGTCTTATTGGATACAGCCGGCAACACGACCGCCGCCGAAGTTGTCACCAGTCAGGTCACCTTTAAGGAGCTGTCAGCGTCAGAGGTGACCGCCTATCTCGCCACCGGAGAGTCCTTTGACAAGGCCGGCGCGTATGCCTTTCAGGGTAAAGGGCGCGACCTTATCGCTCAGGTCTCCGGCTCACACTCCAATATCATCGGCTTGCCCATGGACGAGGTCACAGCCGCCCTGCGCACGGTTGGCCTGCTCCCAGCGTGACATCCGTAGCGGAAAAATCATGGATGAGATCGCCAGCAATTATGCCCGCGTGTCCGAGCAGGTCGCCCGTGCAGCCGAACGCGCGGGGCGTAGCGCAGACGAGGTCACCCTCGTCTGCGCGGCTAAGACAAAAGGACCCGAGGTCGTCCGGGCCGCTCTACAAGCTGGCGCAACCGATATTGGAGAAAACTACGTTCAGGAAGCACAGCACAAGATTCGCGTCATTCCAGAGCCCGCAAACTGGCACCTCATCGGTCATCTTCAGCGCAACAAAGCCAAGGTCGCCGTCTCACTTTTTCGTCTCGTTCATTCCCTCGATAGCCTCTCCCTGGCCACAGAGCTGGACCGGCAGGGCGCAAAACAGGGCATAACGGTGCACGCCTTGGTCGAGGTCAATCTTGCTGCGGAGGAGACCAAGTCCGGAGTACGGCCGGATGCGCTCGATGCTCTGCTCGAAGGGGTCAGCTCCTTGTCTCATCTTCAGATTGACGGCTTGATGGCCATTCCGCCGGCAGCCTCGGACCCGAACGAGGCGCGCCCTTATTTTCGGACCCTGGCGCGGCTTCGGGAGCGCTATGCTAGACTGGGAGCGACCAGGATGCCGCTGCGAGAGCTCTCGATGGGTATGACACAGGATTTCAGTGTGGCCATTGAAGAAGGGGCGACTATCGTCCGGGTTGGACGCGCTATTTTTGGCGAGCGGTAACACCGCGCGAGGCGAGAAGAGGAAGGACCAGAATGAAAAAGGTTGGGTTTATTGGCGCGGGGAATATGGCCGGGGCGCTGATTAAGGGCCTCATCAACGCCCAACTCTACACCCCGCAGGAGATTATCGTCAGCGATGCGCTCCCTGCACAGTTGCGCAAAATGAAACGTCGCTATCAGGTCGAGGGTACGCGGGAGAACCGCGCAGTTGTGCAGCAGGCACAGACCATCGTGCTTGCGGTCAAGCCGCAAATCATCGATCAAGTCTTGGCTGAAATTCAACCCGGGGTCACACCGACGAAACGCTTTATTTCCATTGCCGCCGGCGTCACGCTGACACGTTTGGAAAAGGGCCTGGGGGAGAAGGCCCGCGTGATCCGTGTCATGCCGAATACACCGGCCCTGCTGGGGAAAAGCATGACGGTTGCCGTCCGCGGTACGAGAGCGAAGGCTGCGGACGAAAAACTTGCCCTCAGGTTCTTTCGGGGCGTGGGGGACGCGCTGGCCGTACAGGACGAGCAACTGCTTGACCCGGTGACCGGCCTGAGCGGCAGCGGGCCGGCCTATGTGTATTTGTTCGCGGAAGCGCTGATTGCCGGCGGTATCAAAGCGGGTCTCAGCCCGACGGTGGCCGAACGTCTCACCTTCCAGACCCTGGAAGGCGCGGTCGCCATGCTCAAGGAAACAAAACAGAGTCCCAAGGAACTTCGAGAAATGGTCAGCTCTCCCGGTGGCACGACCTTGGCCGGTCTCAAACGCCTCAAGACAGGTGCCTTCTCCAAGACCGTCAGTGCCGCAGTGGCGGCGGCCACGCGTCGGTCGCGCGAACTCGGACGAGGCTAAGGACAGGAAAGAGAAGCATATGTTTATTCTCGGGAATCTTTTACAAGCAGTGGCCAGCATTCTGGGCTCTTTACTCTGGCTCTATTTCTGGATCTTGGTCATCCGTATTGTCCTGTCCTGGGTCAATGCAGACCCCTATAACCCCATTGTCCGCTTTCTCTGTTCCGTTACCGACCCCGTCCTGTATGCCCTGCGGCGTCTCCTGCCGTTTCCGACGGTTATTGGTGCGATTGATCTGACGCCGTTGCTGCTCATGCTCTTTATCCAGTTTCTCCAGATTTTTCTTGTTCAAAGCCTCGTCGATCTGTCTCTCGCGCTACGCTGATCCTGGTGACGTCCGCCGCCTTGACAATCAATACGGGGATGATTAGCGTTCCGTGATAAGATAATCCCTTGGGGATTCGGAGGCCTGCGGTCATGCCGATCTACGAATACGCCTGTAAAAAATGTGATGGGGAATTTGAAGTCTCCCAGCGTATTACCGACGAACCGTTAAAACGCTATCTGTGCCCGCACTGCGGCAAGAGGGCGGCTGTCACCAAACTGATCTCCCGGTCTTCCTTTCACCTTAAAGGCAGCGGCTGGTATGCGACCGATTATGGCAAGAACGGCTCAAAATCGTCCGACTCAGACGGTGCGAAGGACAACGAATCCAAAAGCACTGAATCCAAAAACACTGAATCCAAAAACAGTGAAACCAAGAGCGACACCAAGAGTTCCAGTTCCTCTTCGACCAGTGAGAGTTCGTCTCAATCGGCGAGTTCTTCCGCCTCCTGATACCGACTCCCCCTCTTACACAAGCCTCATTGTCGTGCTAGGGAATTCACCTAGGGTCGCATAGCTCAGCAGGCTAGAGCGCTTGCCTCACATGCAAGAGGTCCGGTGTTCGAGTCACCGTGCGACCATACAGGAGCCCGCCTCTGTGCGGGCTCTTTTACGAGGGGAGTTCTTCTCTTCCGGGCCTCCCCGCTCCTCCGATGAATCCCGGAGGGAGCCACGCTAAGAGTGATATCTCTCACAGTGCGCGTCCCTGCCTCCGCTTTTGCGTCACTCCCATAAGTATGCTACATCTGTCAACGCGTTTTGCATCCGGAGGGGGCAGGGAGGTCATAGACTATGGCTGAGAGAAGTTTTGGGCGAGTGATCGAAGGTCGCCGCCGTGAGTTGGGCCTGACACAGGAGACAGTCGCGAAAAAAGTCGGCGTGCGAGCAAATTATATCGGCTACTTGGAGCGCGGCATGCGCCACCCGAGTCAGCGCGTTGTCGAAAAATTATCAACCGCGCTGAAAATCAATGCCCAAGACCTCTACCTTTTGGCCAATCCGCGCGTGCGCTCTCTGCTGGGGAAGGCAAAACCGGCTACGCCGAGTGCCTCGCCGTGGCAGCAGTTCATCCGGAATGCCTCTCTCCAACAGAAAAACGGACTCAGCAAAGCCGAACGCGACGCCCTGGCACAGATTGCCAGAGCGGAAAGGGCCACCAGCATGGCCGGTGTCATCAAGGCGGTCCGGGCCCTGCGCAAAGGGTTCGGGGCTGAGCGCCCAGGTCAGCGCGCCTGACGATATAGTTCCGAGCCTCCCTGGCGAAACTCTTCAGCCTTCTCTTGCAGACCCGCTTCCAGCGCGGTCTGTTCGTCCATGTCCTTACGTTCCGCGTAGTCCCGCACATCCTGTGTAATCTTCATGGAACAGAAATGCGGTCCGCACATGGAACAGAAATGGGCCACTTTGGCTCCTTCGGCGGGGAGCGTCTCATCGTGAAACTGCTGGGCTGTTTCAGGGTCAAGAGAAAGATGAAACTGATCTTCCCAGCGGAACTCGAAGCGAGCCTGCGAGAGCGCGTTATCGCGGGCTTGCGCCCCCGGATGACCTTTGGCCAGGTCCGCCGCATGGGCCGCGATCTTATAGGCAATCACCCCCGCTTTGACATCTTCCCGGTCCGGGAGCCCGAGATGCTCCTTGGGCGTTACATAACACAGCATGGCGCAGCCGAACCAGCCAATCATGGCCGCCCCAATACCGGACGTAATATGGTCATAGCCGGGAGCAATATCGGTCGTCAGCGGCCCAAGCGTATAGAACGGCGCCTCATGGCAGGCGGCAATCTGCTTTTCCATATTGGCTTGAATGAGATGCATCGGCACATGGCCTGGGCCTTCGATCATGGTTTGGACATCGTGCTGCCAGGCAATTTTGGTCAACTCGCCCAGGGTTTCCAACTCGCCGAATTGCGCCTCGTCGTTTGCATCGGCAATAGAACCGGGACGCAGGCCATCGCCCAAGCTGAATGACACATCATACGCCTGCATAATCTCGCAGATCTCTTCAAAGTGGGTGTACAGGAAATTCTCCTGGTGATGGGCGAGGCACCACTTGGCCAGAATCGACCCGCCGCGCGAGACAATGCCGGTCAGGCGTTTCGCCGTCAGCGGGACATAACGCAGCAACACCCCGGCATGAATCGTGAAGTAGTCAACGCCTTGTTCGGCCTGTTCGATCAGGGTGTCACGATAGATTTCCCAGGTCAGTTCTTCGGCCTTGCCCTCCACCTTTTCCAAGGCTTGATAGATGGGCACCGTACCAATAGGAACCGGAGCATTACGCAGAATCCACTCGCGGGTTTCGTGGATGTTTTTACCGGTGGACAGGTCCATGACCGTGTCCGACCCCCAGCGAATCGCCCAGATCATTTTCTCGACTTCTTCATCGATGGAAGACGCCACCGCCGAGTTCCCTATATTGGCGTTGATCTTGACCAGGAAGTTCCGGCCGATAATCATCGGCTCCAACTCCGGGTGATTGATATTGGCCGGAATAATGGCACGGCCGCGGGCGACCTCGTCACGCACAAATTCAGGGGTGATCGTCTGAGGAATACTGGCCCCCCGGGCATTACCCGGATGTTGATGCGCGACTGCGCGAAGACCGTTGCCATTGCCGTTCGCCTCAGCCTGCTCACGCAGTTGTTCGCGGGCCTGGTTTTCACGGATGGCAATATATTCCATCTCCGGTGTCACGATGCCTTTGCGCGCATAGTGCATTTGGGACACGTTACGGCCGGCCAGAGCGCGCCGTGGGCGCCTGAGGTGAGCGAATCGAATGTCGGCCAGGGAACGGTCGGCGGCACGGAAGCGGCCGTAGTCCGACGAGCTGCCAGCAAGTTCTTCCGAGTCCCCCCGGGCGGTTATCCAGCCTTGCCGGACAGGCGCAAGCCCCTGACGAATATCTATCGAGACTGCCGGGTCGGTATATGCGCCGGAGGTGTCATACACGGTAATGCTGCTCGGGCCGGTCTCCGAGGCGGGTTCCGGGCTCTGGCCCTGAGAGGTATGCGGTGAATGCGGCGAGGTTAAGCTGATTTCACGCATGGGAACACGCACGCCGGCGTGCGACCCTTCAACATAGACCTTACGCGAAGCCGGGAACGGCGTTGTCGAGAGGCGGTCGTGTGGGGCGGACCCATTGTGATGTGTTCCGTTCAGAGACTCCTGTTTCATATCCCTCTCCTTCCATATCGTTGGTCCGACCTGGACACACAGGACACCCCGTAGGGCTGCCGGTATCCCTTACGAGCGACACTGATGGGCAATGGAGATGTTGAGACCGTGCTCCCTTCGCTGGCATTACCCAGATCAGGTTCCAGGGGTCGATACACTGTCCAACGCAGTGCATCCTCTCAGCCAAAACCTCAGCTCCCCCAACGCCTTAGGATCGATGTCGGATCATGCTACGCCGCCCGTCCCAGGCTGTCAACGCAGGCGAACCGAGCAACGCGGGTCCGGCAGCTATCCCGGCAAATACTCTCCACCGTTGACATGGAGAGTCTGGCCAGTGATAAAGGCTGCCTCGTCAGAGAAGAGGAAGGCAACCGTCGCCGCTATTTCTTCGGGCCGACCAGTACGACCAACCGGAATATTCTTTCGCATCTTCTCCCAGGTTTCATCGGGGAAAACGCCCTTCAGCCCTTCATGCCAGATAAGCCCTGGGGCCAGCACATTGACGGTCACCCCATGGGGTGCCAGATCACGTGCGGTCGAGCGCGTGTAGCCGGTAATGCCAGCCTTCGCGGCGGCGTACGGCGCTTCCGCTTCGCCCGGATGATAGGCGTACAAAGAAGCCAGATTCACGATGCGTCCAAAGCCCTGCTCCTTCATGGCGGCACTAAACGCGCGCGTCATATAAAACGTGCCGTGCAGGTTGACCCGGAGCACAATTTCCCAGATCCGTGACTCGAGCTCCCAGACCGCGCCGGCTCCATTCACACCGGCATTATTCGCCAAATACGCAATATGGACGCCCTGGTCTTTCAGCATCCGCGCCAACTCGTTCACCTGGTCTTCCTTGGTGACATCGAGAGGGTAGAAGGCCACGCGCTCACGCTGTTCGGTCGGAATATGTTCGAGCCACTCGTCAGCCCGCTCAGCACGGCGGTCGCAGGCCACCACGGCATATCCATCGGCCAGGAGTCGCCGCACCATACCACTCCCCAGGCCACCCAGCGCTCCGGTCACTAACGCATGTCCGTGTGCCACGCCTGCTCCTCCCTCAGGTCTCTTCACTCTTGTTCTGTTTCATCCGGTCGGTCCAGATCCAGGCTGCCGTATACAAACGTTTTTTCTGACGGAGTATGCTTGAGCTGGCTCTCTTCCCACATCCAGTCTATGGATTGATCGGTGTGGTCCCGCTCGCGGACCAGGTAGTTGCTGACCGCTTCGTGGAGACGCGAATCGGCCAAATAGTGCATACTCACCGTCGGCTGGGGATCAAAGCCGCGCAAACGCTTGAAGTCCCCTCCCGCGCCGGGTTCAAACCGAATGAAGCCATTTTCAATACAGTGCCGAATGGCGGCATAATAACTCACGTTGAAATGCATATGCCGCTGCTCGCGTAACACCCCCCAATAGCGGCCATAAAACACCCCGCCCTTTTGGACATTAAAGGTCCCGGCGATGATCTCACCGTGCTGCCGGGCAATCACAAAACACAGGTTGCGCTTAAAGCGTTGAGCCAGCAGGTCAAAGAACTCGGGCAGGAGATATTGGCGCCCCCAGTACAGATTGTTCACCGTGGACTGGTACAGATTAAACATGACCGGAAACATCTCATCCGGGATAGCCTCACCACTCATCACCTCGATCTCTATGCCGCGCTTGTCCATCTCACGGATTTCACGCTTAATTTGGTTGCGCCGTTTACTGCGGAAGTGGGCCAGATAGTCATCAAAGGTCTGGTAGGCATGATTCAGCCATTGATACTGAATACCCAGGCGTTTGAGATAGCCAATCTGAGACAGGGCTTCGGCTTCGTCCGGCAAACAGAAATTGACATGCACCGAAGAGAGATTGTTGCGTTTACACACCTCACGCAGGGTTCTGCCCAGGATATGAATTAAACCCGTCCGGTCGGAACCCTCCGCGGTCAGAAACCGCACACCCGTTGCCGGCGAGAATGGGGACGCCACTAAAATCTTGGGATAATAATTGATCCCGGCGCGGTGGGCGGCATCAGCCCAGGCGTGGTCAAAGACAAACTCGCCCATACTGTGCCCCTTGAGATACATCGGACAGGCCGCAATCAGGCGCTCGCCGTCATAGACCGCCACATGCTGGGGCTGCCAACCGGATTTGGCTCGGACGCAGTTCGACTCTTCCAGACACGCCAGCCAGTCCCATTCGAGGAACGGCGAGCCCGGCCCGAGCAGGCCATCCCATTCCTCCCGTCCCACATCCTGCATGCTGTTGAGTATTTTGACTTTCAGCTCGGCCATAATGAATCGATGCTTCTGCGCGCTTCGCAATACGTCTCAAGTCGGGACACTATAACGGAGAACACCGAGATCAACACCCCTGCCTCTTAGCGCGAAACATGGGGCATTTGTAGGGGCAACCCCCGGTGGTTACCCGGCGGGGCGCGACGGAACCGGATTCCCGGTCCTCGGCAATCAATCGGCTTCAACCAGCAACGGTGGCCGCGCGGTTTGAAAGCCGGCGGCATTTCGATGTCCGCCCCCGCCGTAGCGCTTGGCGACCGCACTGACATCGAAATCTCCCACCGAGCGGAGACTCCATGCTCGGCGATCCTCAGCAGTATCCCGATAGCTGGCACTGAACGCCGCCGAGGGAAACATCTCGCACAAGCGGTTCCCCAGATCGGAGGTATTTCCGGTGGCATTGACGACGGGAATCCGGTAGCCACCCAGCTCCATCCACATCACTGCGGCCAGCAGTTCCTCTATGTCGTGGGCTTGTTTACGCTGAATCGCCTCGCCGTCCGCAAGGAGCTGCGGCAGGGCATCTGCCGCAGCTAATTTGTCCGCCCAGACCGTAAAATCGTACGGATAGCTTCGAATGGCCGCATTGATCGCCTGGCTGCCCGGCAAGGCATGCTGCCAGAGGTCCCGGTCTTTAATATAGCGCAGGAGTTCCGGGCAATCCGTCTCGGGATGAAAATACTGCCACGCCAGGGTTGCTCCCGACTCGTCCATATCAAAGAGCGCAAACAGACCTGGCGGGGTCCGGTCAGGTTCAAAGCGCGGCGGTTGCTCCCGGATATCCGCAAGCGCGGCCTGCGCCGATTTATGATGATCCAGGATGGTGATATGCGTAACGCTCTGCCTCAGTTGCCCCAGCTGTTCTGCCGGATAGGCAAAATCAACCATGAAGAGGCGCGCACAGTCCGGGAGGGGCGGTGGCGGCACACCGTGACGAACCGGCACATAGGTCGCCGCCTCGCCCAGTCGCTTCCAGGCTGCCCAGGCGGCTCCAAAGCCGTCCGGACAATGGGCGTGGTAGAGAACATAGTCGCGCATCAACTCCTCCCGCTTCATCAAGATATTGTCCAAGTGTCCGAGTAGTATAGCAGTTCGGGCAACAGACAAACATCCAGGCCCGGATGCGGTAGCGTCTCAGTTTGGATTTCTGGCTTCTCCGCGTTTCGTAAGCCCCGTCCTCCTCTCCAAGAGGGCCTGCGGGCAACGCGGCATCCCGCTTCACGCCCGGAGTGCCGAGGCCAGGCGCAAGGGAGGCGGGGGACGGCTGGCCGAATAATTCTTCCAGCCTAGTAATTCTACTAGGGACAACTGGCCAGGGAGGGTGGTATAGAGCTTCCCTTGATGCCCAGGTGTGCGGCAGTGCACGGGCATCGAGGGAAAGCCCCGAGGACTGAGGAGGGAAAAGAGATCAAAACGCATTGAGAGCTCGGGAGGATAAAGGAAAATGGATGAGAAACCTGCTGATACACGGGACGATACAATGAGGGCAGAAGAAGAGAAGCAAGAGTTCGCGAAAAAGGTTGGCCGGGAGTTGGCGGACCATCTCCTCACCTTAGTCCAATTCCGAAAGGAAAATAGGAATGCCCCGCTCTCGATAGCGCTCGGTGCATTTCATAGGAAGGTGCAAGAGATGACCTCCGACGACCGCCGTTACATTGTCGCCTTTCCTCTCGCTGACCTCAAAAAAATCCTGACTGCCGCCGATCCTGAGTATTTTTGACGTTCTCTGCTAGGGCGTGTCATCAGTTAAGGAGGACCACCGAAGCGGCCAAGTAGATGGCTCCGAGAAAGCTGACGGCGCGTTTATCGTAGCGGGTGGCGAGCGCGCGGTATTGCTTGAGTTTGGCGAAGAAGTTTTCAATCAAATGGCGTGCTTGATAGAGGTGCTTGTCATACGGGCGAGGGTGGCGCCGATTGGCTTTCGGGGGAATGACCACCGTCACCTCCGCCTGCTCTAAGCGTTCAATGGCCCGTTCTTGAGCGTCATAGGCTTTATCGGCGAGCAAGGCGTGCATGTGCTTCAGCAGCGGGGGCAAGAGGGCCTCCACTCCGGCCAGGTCGGCGGCGTGGCCGGGCGTGAGATGGCAGCCAGTCGGATTCCCGAGCGCATCGCACGTCGCATGGAGTTTCGTGCTCAAGCCCCCTCGGGAGCGGCCGCTGCCTTCGGCGGCGGGGTCCCCCCTTTTGCCCCCGCCCCATGTTGGTGGACGCGGATAATCGTGGCGTCGATCATGGCATATTCGTTATCCGCATCGGTGGCGAGATGCCGAAACACCTTCTCCCACACCCCGCTTTTACTCCAGCGCATGTGGCGCGTATGGATCACGCGAAAATCCCCAAACCGGGGCGGTAAATCGCGCCAGGGAATCCCCGCGCGATAGCGGTATAAGACCGCTTCCACAAACAACCGGTTATCCCGCGCCGTGCCCCCGACGTGCCCCTCCCGGCCCGGCAACAGCCCCTGAATCCGCTCCCACTGATCCTCGCGTCACGCATACCGGCTCGCCATTGTGGACGATCTCCTTCCTCTTGCAGACCAGGGAAGTATACCGAGACCAGACAGAAAAGCCGACTAGGAGGGCTCCCTAACTGAGGACACGCCCTAGAAGAATTACTAGGATGGAAGAATTATTCGGCTAGCCGTCCCCCCCTCCCTTGCTCCCGTCCTCGGCACTCCGGGCGGAAGCGGGATGCCGCGTTGCCCGCAGGCCCTCTTGGAGAGGAGGACGGGGCTTACGGAACGTGGAGAAGCAAGAAATTCAAACTGAGATACTACCCCGCATACAACTCTTTTTGATACCGACCTCGCCTCAGCCCCCAAGGGTATTTCTCTGGCCAATGCAAACAGATATGTAGGACGCCTGTGTCAGGACTCGAAACCCACGCATTACGATACGCCAGAAGATTGAAACCCTTATGCAGCCTGGATCCGTCGTTGTTTATCGTGAACGTGGGCAGCTTGCGCTCGGCGTTGTTCAAAAAATCGGCACCTCGGGAAAAGGCAGTCTGGAACTCCTCGGGGAGAGTGACAAAAAACTATCCGTATCGAGGGAGCGTGTATTTTTCGATTGTCGAGCGACGTTTCCACTCGACCAGTCCTCCGCAGACCGCAAAAGACGTCTCGCCGAGCTGCGCGATACCATACGGCACCATGCCCAGACGATAGATCTCAAAGAGCTGTGGGAACTGTTGGAAGCGGACCATAGCGCAGTCTTCACCTGGCAAGAACTGGCCGGATTTATCGTTTCCGGTGATGAGCCGTTCGCCATTGCCGGCGTCCTTGAGGCACTCTGGAACCAGTCCCTGTATTTTAAGGAGAAACAGGCCGGCTCTTTTTCTCCGCGAGACCCACACAGTGTGGAGGAGCGCCTGCTTCAGCAGCAACGGGAGCACGAAAAAGCCCAGGAGCAGCATGCCTTCCTCACCTGGATGGAAGCGCAATTGCACGGCCGATCCGTAGGCCAACCACCCCCAGGCCATACACGATTTCTGGCATTGATTCAGGGTTTGGCTCTGTATGGAGAGGGATATGACAGACGCCCCCAAGCTCTGCAACTCTTGAATGCCATCGGCTTTCAGAGCAAGGGACAGCCCTGGGACACGGCGTTTCAATTGCTCGTCCACATCGGCATCTGGCAGCCGGACGAAGAACTCTGCCTGCTGCGCTATCACATTCCGACGCATTTTTCTGAGGAAGCCCTCCAAGCGGCGAACGATCTCCCAGTCTTTTCGGTGGACACGGCGGACAGCGGCGAGCAGGGCACTCCGGAAGACCTGACCGCCTTAGAGACGTTTACGATTGATGATGCCGATACGAACGAGATCGACGACGCGCTCAGCCTGACCGAACGCGACGGGAAGCTCCTCATCGGCATCCATATTGCCGACGCTGGTGCCTATGCCCCGCCGCGGAGCATCCTCGACAAATCCGCCCTGGCGCGAGGCACGACCATTTATCTGCCGAGCGGCAAGTTTCCCATGCTGCCGCCGGTCATCAGCGAAGAGAAGGCCAGTCTTATTGCGCAAGCGGAGAGACGCGCGCTCAGCTTTTTTGTCCAGATCGATGAGACCGGCCACCTCCAGCCCGAACGCATCACCCGCAGTATCGTTCGGGTGTCTCATCGCCTGTCCTATGCCGAAGCGGACGCGGCCTTAGTCGAAGGCAGCACGGCCTCCTATGGCTCGACCCTGCGGCAACTCGCCCAACTCGCCCAGAAACGGAAAGAGCAACGTATCTCCCAGGGAGCCGTTGTGATCGACGGAGACGAAGTCAAGGTCAAGGTGAGCAACGGAACGGTCTCAACGACCCTGCTCGACTATAACTCACCGTCCCGTGGCCTGGTGAGTGAATGCATGATCATGGCCAACGAAACAGCCGCCCGCTATTGCCACGCCAACCACCTCCCCGCCCTCTATATCGGCCAGCCACCGCCGGATGATACCATTCCGGACCGCTCCGATTTCCCCACCCGGCAAACTTATGTCCATGCGGCCAGACGCCTGATGTCCCCATCTCAGCTCGGCACCCTGCCAGAGGCACATACCGCCCTAGGGCTGCCATTATATACCCAGGCGACCTCCCCGCTCCGGCGTTATACCGACCTTCAGATGCATCACCAGATCAAGCACCACCTTGTACATGGCAGCGCCCTGTTTCAGGAGAGCCAGCTTCAGGTCGTGGCGGCGAGTACCCAGGCTGCTATTGGAGATGCCCGACGTTGCGAGCGCGAGAGCACGCGCTTCTGGTTACTGCGTTTGCTTGAGGGACAGCAAGGGGAGGTCGTCAGTGGCCAAGTCGTACGCGCCCAACACCGCCGGCTTTTCGTCGAGTTGGACGAGACGCTCCTGTTCGTCCCCATGAACAATGCGCCACCGCTCCCCCTCGGCACCCCAGTCCACGTCAGCATCAACCACGTCAATGCCAGACGGGACATACTGAGCGTGAAGTTAATTGACAGCAGGGGTTAGCTCCCGGTTTATGAGCGGTGTCTCTCATAATGGCCAATACTTTCGCTTGCATCAGGGGAAGTTCGAGCGTACAGTAGACTGTACAGGAGGAAATATGCGAGTAAAGAGATTAGTGAGCCTAGTCGAGGCACGATCCTCTCTCAGTCGCCTTGCGCGCGAGGTCGCTCAAAGTGGGGAGGCCATTGCCATAACCCAAAGATCAAAGCTTGCGGCAGTCCTCGTTGGGGCCAGTCGCTATGAGGCGGATATGGCAGAACTTGAACAATACCGTCGCCGGCAGCGCGCCCATCCGACCCTCTCTTTTTCAGGCCTGATGGAAATTGTTGGCGACCTCGAAGAGGGTTCCCGTCAGCTCACCGACTCCTATGAGGCGGCACTCAAGCGGAGTGGAGATCAACTCGGCGATGCTCTACGTGACTGATACCCACCCCCTTGTCTATTTTTCTACGGGAAGAACCCGCAAACTCGGCCAGCAGGCTCGTCGGGCTTTTCAACAAGCCGAGCGTGGACGCGGGCATATTGTTATTCCCATCACTGTTCTGGAAGAAATTTTGCGTCTCAGTGAAATGGGACGGGTTCGACTCAAACTCCCCTTGAGGGAATTAGTGTCGCAGTATCAACAACAGGGCAGCCCCTTCTCAGTGCAAGATTATAATGTAGATATTCTGCTTGCCACCGAGCAGTTTCCGGCCATCCGGGACCCCTTTGATCGCGTGATAGTCGCCACCGCCCATACCTTAGGCTACCCCCTTATTACCCACGACGGATTTCTCCAGGATCACCAGTTCGTTCAGACCGTGTGGTAATCTGACAGGGGGGGTGCCAAACCATATTGTCAATGCCAGAGGAGATACATTGAGTGCGAAGCTGATCGAGAGTCGGCGATGATACCATACCGTCGTCACGCCGAGTCAGCGCGGCATACGGAGGCGGTCATGTCGCTTTTTCGGAGAGAGAAGAAACGCCCGGACCGGCGCATGGTCTGGGTCACGACAAGCACGCGCAAAGACGGAGATGATAAACGCTTTGTCCTCAAGATACGCAAGGCATATGTCTCTCCGTTCTCGAACGATGAGGCGCTGCTTTTTGAGGGCGAGTACCCCTCGCGCTTCCGCCGCTGGCGGGCGCTACGCGGCTGGTGGCGGGCCAACCGCAAGCAGTACTGGTATACGAACCTTATGCTGGATTTCGATGCGTGGACCTGAGAACAAATGCCCGGCGTGATACGCTGTCGATCAAGCTGGTTGACAGTCCTCGTTAGCTCCAGGTCAGCGTTGTAAGGGGACCGCAAGCGGGTTGTCGGGCGACTTTGTTTGCGGGGGGCGTAGTTTGTTCAAACAACTTCCGTGACCACGCCTGTTCCGGCTTGTTCACGTATTCCCAGAGATTTTCCGGCAGCCATCCGTCCGCAGTGTGACGGTTTATTTCCGTCACTATAAACCAAGCGTCAGATAGATGTCCGTGAAGGATAGCGCTGAGATCCTGGGTATCGAGTTCTGATACGAGGATGGCGACGTACGGAAACGGCGCAACCCACATCTTGATTGTATTGGTATCGTTGAGAAAGGCATGCACCTGTGCTTGTGAGCACGCCTGACTGTACGCAAAAAGATATGCTTTCATGGTGCCTTTTCCTGATCTCTAACGGCCGAGGCAGTGTCAATGCGGCACTCCCAATAGCGCAGGATCATTATATTCACTCCGACAGTCAGCATCACCACATCACCACACCACCATCGATATTGAGGGACTGGCCGGTAATATACGACGCGTCAGGCGTACACAGATAGGCCAGGAATTTCCCAATCTCCGTATCGGAACCGGGCCGATTCAGAGGAATCAACTGCTGGACCGTTTTGTTCCAGGTTTCCTCCCGCCCGAGGTCGTCCATACGCGAGGTATCAATTATGCCCGGACATACTGCGTTGACCCGAATATTATGTGTGGCCAATTCCATAGCCAGGGCTTGGGTAAAGCCCTGAATCCCGAAGTTCGAGGTACAATAGGCAACCATATTCGGGTTGCCCTTTTTGCCGGCAATAGACGAGATATTCAGAATACTGCCGCCCTGGCCCTGCTGAATCATGGTCGGCACCACGGCCTGACTCATCAAAAAACTGCCGGTGAGCTTGATGTCGAGGACTTTCCGCCACACGTCTTCGGGAAGTTCGGTCAGCGGCACCCGGTCCGGCCCGCGCGCAAAAGCCGAATTGTTGATCAGGATATCAATCCGGCCGAACTCCTTGAGCGTGGCATCGACGGTGTCCTGCACCGCAGCACTGTCGGTGACGTTGGCAACCAGCGGCAAACAGCGTCGGCCAACGCCTCGCACCTGATCGGCCGTACTCTCAATATCCCGCCAGCCCACGGCTTTTTCATCTTCCGGATAATGCTGCGGGTCACGCCCGGTTCCGGTGACAACGATATCGGCTCCCAGTTCGGCCAGGGCCAGGGCCGCGGCCCGGCCAATCCCGCGCAAGCGCCCTGCTCCGGTGATAATCGCGACTTTTCCGTCAAGGCTGCCCATCACGCCCTCCCTTCATTCTCTTTTGTTCAAATAAAAGGGCGCACAACCGTGCGCCCTTGTGGTCAACGAACAGTTCGGTCAGCGGCAGGCTACGCACCGAGTTCTTCGGCAAAGAGGGCTTTCACCCGCTCCCAGGCGTCGGTCGCAGCGGCTTCATCATACGACCCGCGCTGGTCGCAGAAAAATCCGTGGTCAGCCTCGGGATAGACCACTACTTCATGCGGAATATCGTTGGCTTCGAGTGCACCCCGAACCGTATCCACATCGGACATGGGGATATGGGCATCTTTCCCGCCGAACAGGCACAGCATACGGCCTTCGATCTGCCCGGTCCGGCCTACGGTTGACGGCTGGCCACCAAAGCCTTGCTCTCCGGCGATTCCGCCACCATAAAAACTGGCCGCAGCGGCCACGTCGGTTTCACACGCGGTTAAATAGGTCATATGCCCACCAACACAAAATCCCATAGCTCCGATTTTATTGCCAATCACAAAATTCTTGCGTTTGAGAAACGAAACGGCCGCCAATGCATCAGCGGCCATTTCGTCCGCTTTGAGTTGGCCAAGGAGTTTAATCCCCGCTTCCATACCCGCTTCGTCATATCCGTATTCCACCCCAGGGCCGGTTCGATGAAAGAAGTCCGGCGCCAACGCGACATAGCCCGCTTTTGCTACCCGTTCGGTCACGTCTCGAATGTGGGAGTTCACCCCAAAAATTTCCATAAAGACGAGCACAGCCGGCCGGGGCGTCGAGTCAGCCGGCCGGGCCATATAGCCGTCCATAGTCTGCGCGTCGACATTGATATGAATGCTTTCCGTTGTAATCTCCATCCGATCCTCCTTCTTTGCGCTTTGTTGCGTGACCGTACTTTGGGCGGGCGCTCGCCATACTGGTCGGCCCTCCTCCGTTTTTCTCACATACCCGTACACCCTCGTCAAGGCGTTGTGGGTGTGATACAGCGGGGCCGTAAGAATCAATCACTAAGGGGGGCACTATGCCGCATGTGCATCGAGATGGCGTGAATGTGTATTACGAAAGTTATGGATCGGGAACACCGATTGTGTTTCTGCATCCGTTTTCGACCAACGGCTATATCTGGTATTTTCAGACCTTCTCGTTTGCCCGGGATTATCAGTGCATTACGGTCGATCATCGCGGCCATGGGCGTTCGGATAAGCCCGAGTCCGGCTATGCCATTCCCGAGATGGCCGCGGACGTTGCCGCCATTCTTGATGCAACCGGCAACGAGCAGGCGATTCTGGTCGGCAATTCGATTGGCGGCATGATTGCCATGCAGTTCAACCTCGACTTTCCCGACCGCGTCCTGGGCACGGCTATCGTCAGCAGCGGAACCAACCTCGGAGCCGGTATGCCGCCCGAGGCCATGCAAGCCTTTCAGCAAGACCTCAGCGGCGCGTTCGGCGGTCTGATGGAAGGCGCGGTCGCGGCGAAGACCAAACAGGATAAGCCGGAAATTCTGGATCTGATGAAGGCCAATTTCGCGGTGGATGACAATTTTACCGAACAGGTCTTTTTTGCCAATGCGACCGACCCGAATGGGGTCTTTCAGTGGAATATTTCGGATCAACTCAAGAACATCACCAAGCCGACCATCATTTTTGCCGGTGAAGAGGATCAGGCCACGCCGGTCGAAGCCAACCAATTCCTGGCCGATAATATTCCCAATGCCCAGATCAAAATCCTCAAAGATGTCGGTCATTTTTACCAATTGGAAAAACCTGCGGATTTTAACGCGGACCTGGCCCAGTTCCTGAAACAGGTCGTGGCCTGACGCGGAGTTCAACGGGGTGCAGTTCTTCGATGACGGGTATTGAAGCATGGGCGATACGTCACTGACCAGTATGATTCTTGACCGGGCCGCCCGGTACGGCTCACGGCGCGTTTTTCTGTGTAAACGCGACAACTCCTGGGAAGACATCTCCTGGCAGCAGTTTGGCGACCAGATTGTTCGGGCCGCCCGCGGGCTGGCTGCATTAGGCTTTCAGCCGGGCGACCGGCTGGCCATCCTGGCCGACAACCGGCCCGAATGGCCGCTGCTTGATCTGGCCTGTCTGTATCTGGGCGGGGTAGACGTGCCGCTCTACCTGACCAGTCCGCCGGACGACCTGGCCTATATCCTCAACGATGCCGAGGCGAGCGTGCTGGCCGTGGCTGGCGATGACCAACGGCAAAAAATTGCCCAGATCGCGTCTGAAGTACCGAGCCTCGGGCAGGTTATCCATCTCGACACGGATTCCGCGCCGGGCCTCGGATTGCCCAGCCGTCTCACCGCGCTCAGCCTCACCGACCTGCTGGCCAGCGGCGAACACAGCAGCGGGCCGGCCCAGCCGGTGCCCGACCCCGGTCTGGCGACCATCATCTACACCTCGGGCACGACCGGCCGGCCCAAGGGCGTTATGCTGAGCCATACCAATATGCTGGCTAACACCGAGGATGCGACCGCGGTCCTGCCGCTGAATGAAGAGGACCTGTTCCTGTCCTTTCTGCCCCTGTCGCACGGGTTCGAGCGTACCGGCGGGCTCTACACAAGTTTGCGAGCCGGCGGCACCATAGCCTACGGCGGCGGAATCGCCAGCCTGACCGACGATCTGTCTGTGGTTCGGCCAACCATACTGTGTTGTGTGCCGCGTGTGCTGGAACGGGTCTATCAGCATATGCTGGGCGAAAGAGAAAACGCGTCCTTCGTGAAACAGAAAATTCTGAGCTGGGCGCTGGAGGTTGGCCAGGCGACCGGCCGGGTACACACGGCCAACGCCGCCGGCACGGCTGCCCTGCCCTTCCCGCTCAGCCTGCAACACGGTCTGGCCGACCGGCTGGTATTCCGTGCGCTCCGCTCGGCGCTCGGCGGACGGATTCGTTTTCTGGTGTCGGGCGGTGCTCCGCTCAACGCGGACCTGGCCTGCTTCTTTTATGGCGCGGGCATCTCCGTCTATGAGGGCTACGGCCTGACCGAGGCCGGGCCGGTCGTGGCCTGTAATACGCCGGACCGGAACCGGGTCGGCAGCGTCGGAACGCCCTTGCCCCAGGTCTCGGTCCGTATTGCCGACGACGGAGAGGTGTGCGTGCGCGGGCCGAACGTCATGGCCGGCTATTACAACCGTCCGGAAGACACGGCCGAGGCTCTGGACGCCGAGGGCTGGCTGCACACTGGCGATATAGGAGCAATCGATGCCCAGGGCTTTCTGTCCATTACCGATCGCAAGAAAGACCTGCTTATCACCTCACAGGGCGAGAACGTCGCGCCGCAGCCCATTGAGGGACGCTTTCGCCAGGAGCCACTGATCGAGGAGGCCTGCCTGATTGGAGACCAACGTCCCTATCTGACGGTACTACTGGTGCCCGACCGCGAGTTTGTGGAAATCACGGCGGGTACGCACGGGGTGAGCGGTGCATGGCCGGCCGTTTTGGACCATCCCACCATCCGCGCGCTGTTTCAGCAGTGCTTCGAGACGGTGAACAGCAGCCTGCCGCGGCACGCCCAGCCCCGCAAGTTCGCCCTGCTGGCCGAACCGTTCTCGCAGGACAGCAACGAATTGACACCCACCCTCAAGGTCAAACGCCGCACCGTGCTGCAAACGCGACAGGCTGAGATTGACGGTCTGTACCTGGACCAGTAGCAATATTCCGCATCCTGCCATGAGCCTGGAAACCGTTGACGACATCGAGCTGCTGCTGGATGTTTTTCCACCGGTGTTACGTCGGGCCGTGTTGCGGGAAAGCGCCCTGCACGAGTTGCTGGAAGTCATTCTCGACCTGGGTCGTCCGCCTGAGGCGCGGTATGTTGCCAAGACCACCGATCTTGCCCCTGAGCCGGTCGATGCCGAGACCATCACCTTTGTGGGGGAACGCATCGGCGCGTTCAGCCACGACAATCGGGCCGGCATTCCGCGTACCCTGCATCGTATCTCTGCACTCCGCAACCGCACGGGCGGTGTCATCGGGCTGACCTGCCGGGTCGGACGGGCCGTGTTCGGGACGCTCGATATCGTCCAGGATTTGGTGCACCAGCCGGACAAGAGCATTCTGCTCTTAGGCCCACCAGGTGTGGGTAAAACCACCCTGCTGCGCGAGGCGGCCCGTGTATTGGCCGACGAGGACGGCAAACGGGTCGTTATCGTGGATACCTCAAACGAAATTGCCGGCGACGGAGATATTTCCCACGCCGCTATCGGGCGTGCCCGGCGGATGCAGGTGCCCTCACCGGACCGTCAGCACCAGGTGATGATCGAAGCGGTTGAGAACCACATGCCCGAAGTCATTGTGGTGGATGAGATCGGGACGCAGGCCGAGGCCGAAGCGGCCCGCACGATTGCCGAGCGCGGCGTCCGGCTGATTGCTACGGCGCATGGCGGGACGCTGGAGAATCTCGTCCTGAATCCCACCCTGGCAGACCTCATTGGCGGCGTACAGTCGGTGACCCTGGGCGATGACGAAGCCCGGCGGCGGCGGACCCAAAAGACCGTACAGGAACGGAAGGCACCCCCGACCTTCGACGTGCTGATTGAAATCCATACACGGCACCGCTTTGCCGTCCACCCCGACGTGGCAGCCGCGGTTGACGGCTTGCTGCGGGGCTGGAGTTCCAGCCTGGAAATACGCACCCGCCAGGAGGACGGCAGCATTACGACCGAGCAGTTGGCGGAGACCGATTCCGCGCTTCAGGACCAGACCGCCGCTCCCACCCAGGGACCGCAAAACCGGGTTCTGCGGATTTATCCCTACGGCATTAATCGACAGCGGCTCGAACACGCCATACATGCGCTCGATGTCCCGGCTCGGGTTGTCGCCCAACCGACCTACGCCGATGTCATTCTCACGGTCAGAGGCCAGGCCAAACGCCAACCAAAAGCGCTCCGTTTGCTGGTCGAACGCGGCATGCCGCTGTACGCCTTACGCAGCGATACGGCCTCGCAAATGGAGAAGTTCCTCCGCGATCATCTCAGCGAGGAATTTCCTGAAGATCGGGCCGCACTGGCTGAGGCCGAAGCCGGCGTGCAGCGGGTGATTGCCCAGAACGAGCAGTGCGAGCTTTCGCCACAACGCGCGCGGCTGCGACGCTTGCAGCACCAAGTGGTGAAGAGCTATGGCTTGATTTCACACAGTGAGGGGGAAGAGCCGTTTCGACGGCTGATTGTCTATCCGGTCGGCCGCTGAGAGGGATGATCGGTCAGTCACCCCTCCAGGGAGACCAAGGGGACCGTACCCTGGGAGCGCAGGCTTCCAGCCTGCCCAGGGCGGGCAAGATGCCCGCGTTCCCAGGGGAGGTGTCCAGATGCCGGAGCGGCAGGCACTAGGAGCCAATGACCATGGCCACGCTGGTCGTGCCCGAGCCGCCGATATTCAGGGTCGCAATTTTTTTCGCGCCGTCAATCTGGTAATCTCCAGCCGTTTCCGTCACCTGACGAAAGGCGTCCAGGGCCTGCCGCGTCCCGGTTGCGCCAACCGGGTGTCCACAGCCGATCAACCCCCCGCTGGCGTTAATCGGCAGCTTGCCGCCAAATTCAATCACGCCATCCTCGATGGCCTGCCACGACTCGCCCGGGTTGGTCAGACCGAAATGGTCGATGGCCATATACTCGGAGGTGGTAAAACAATCGTGCGTCTCGATACCCTGCACCTGCCAGGCATCGGACAGACCGGCCCGTTGAAAGGCATCCACAATAGCCTGCCGTGTATGGGGCAGGACATAGGGGTTGCCCTTGCTCTGGGCGATTTTGGTATCAAACTTGATCGGGGCGGTGTGGTGACCCCAGCCCAGAATCTGAGGCAGACTCGCCAAAGCCACCCCTCTCCGTTCGGCGTATTTTTTTGCAAAGGATTCCGAGGCCAAGAAAATCGAGGTGGCACCGTCGGTGACCTGGGAGCAGTCGCGCACCCGCAGCCGACCGGCCACCGGATTCCCATATTTCCCAGAGTCCAGATTCTGTGATTCGTCCGAAAACCAGCCGCGGGTTTGTGCTCTGGGGTTGCGACGGGCGTTCGAGTAATTCACCTCGGCAATCCGGGTAAGGTGCTCTTCACGCAGCCCGTAGCGTTCTTCATACACGTCACCGAGCTGGCCGAACAGCTTTGGAAACGCAAACTCCACCCCTTTGGCTTCCTGGTCGTACCAGGCCGCGGTGCCGAGAAAATCTCCGCCCGTGGCCGGGTCAACGGTCTTCATCTGCTCGACCCCAACGACCAACGCGAGATCATATCGGCCAGCTTCGATCTCCGCCGAGGCCATCAGCATGGAAATACTGCCTGACGCGCAGGCCGCTTCGTGCCGCGCGGTGGGAATCCCTGAGAGAGCCGGATCGATTTCCGCCAGGAAGGCACCGAGATGGCCCTGCTTGCAGTAGAGTTCCGCGGCGAAATTGCCGACATGGGCGACATCGACTTCCTGCGGATCAATCTCCGTTGATGAGAAGCCGTCCGCTACCGCTTCTTTGAGCATATCGACAATGTCGTTCCCCTCTTTCATCCAGTTACGAGCAAAATCGGTCTGATGCCCACCAAGCACATATACGGGTGCCGCCATAGTATTCCTCCTTATATGCGAAATATGCGAAACGTTTTCTTTAGTTTTTGAGATGATAAGAGCGGTTGCACTCCACTCTGACGAGGGTCGTCCTATCCTGCTCATGGGACAAGGTCAATCCGCCTCACGTCCCCCACGACCGGGCAATCACAAGGGGTTGCCCCTACCGTGTCGCATTCCCTCTCCCCTGGAGGGAGGGGGCTAGGGTGAGGGAGCCGAGTTCAGACATCGCTCATCTCCGGCCGTGCATCCACCTGTTCGACTGGTGGCGAGGTTCCGCCTGCGGCTTCCAGCAGTTCAATAACTCTGGTTTTGCTGTTTTTCTTAGCGAAATAGAGTGCGGTCTGGCCGTAGTCATCTTCGGCGTTGACATCGGCACCGTGCTCAAGCAGCACTTCGACAATGGCAACATGGCCAAACCGCGCGGCAACAATGAGGGCCGTCGGGCCGCCGAAGGAGGCATGGACGTTGATGTCCACGCCTTGCTCCAGCATCTCCAGCATAGTCTGCATATCGCCCGAGCCGGCCGCCCCAATAAAAATGTCCCGCTGTATTACTTCCGGCGGGACGTCCGAGGAAGGCCCGGAGCGAAGCCATTCCAGGGAAACAACAATCACCACAACCAGGAGTCCAACTGCAATCAGCGTTTTCTTATCCACAGGACGGTCCTCCTTACTTTGACAGGAAGATAATATGACAGCAGTCTAGCGCTGAGAAGGAGCGACGCGCAACAGCACTTTACGAGCCCCACGCTGGGCGGCGTGGTTGAGGGCCTGTAGACCGGCGGAGAGCGGATACGCCTTCTCAATCAGGGCGGCAACCGGAATCCGGTTGTGGGCCAACGCGTCCAGGGCCGGGGGGAACAGGCCGCAGCGCGAGCCGACCACCGTGACCTCGTTTATGACTAACGGTGCCAACGAGAGCGTATGGTCCTCGGCAAGCGTACTTTTCAGCACGAGCGTACCACGTGGGCGGACGGCCGCCATGGCGAGTTGCAAACCGGCGGGCGAGCCGGTTGCTTCAACTACCAGATCAACGGCCTGGGATTGCCAGTCGGAGAGGTTCACCGCTCTCATGCCGGCCTTCTTCGCCAGGGCGAGTTTCGCGTCATGCCGACCGACAACGGTCACCGCCGCGCCAGCCTGATGCAGCACAAACGCGCACAGCAAACCCAGCTTGCCATCGCCAAGCACTACCGTTGGTATTCCAGACCGGACAGGTATTTGTTCCAGGATTTCAAACGCGGCGGCGAGCGGTTCGGTAAAAACCGCGGCTTCGTCGGGAACGGAGTCGGGAACAGGATGCAGATTAGCAATCGGCACAGACAGATATTCGGCAAAGCTGCCGTCCGCGCCCAGGATGCCCATGACCTGGCGGGTTGGGCAGTGCCGCTGCATGCCGCGCCCACACGCCTCACACCGGCCACAGCCGAAATTGATCTCAGCGACAACCCGTTTACCCGGCCAGTCGGCCGGCCCTTCGGAGACCTCACCCACGAACTCATGCCCCGGTACACCCCGGAAGTCCATATAGCCTTTGAGTATTTGCAAATCGGTCGAACACACCCCGGCCAGTCGGACGCGCACCAGCGCCCGCTCAGCACTTGCCTGCGGTGCGGGATACCGCTCCTGCACCCGTAGGTTTTGTCCGTCCCAGTGAAGCGCACGCATAGTTGTGTTTCAATCCTCACCAGCCGTAGGGGCAATTCGTGAATTGTCACTACACCAGCCAAAAAGAAACCCCCTCCCCGTACGTGTGATGCGAAAAGGAACCGACCCGTAAGAGGAGGTAAGCCTGCTATGGCTCTAGAGTCACTTTTTGTGCGAAATCCTCCATAAATCCTACGCCCTCTTCCAGCTTGTCGCTCCATAACGGCAGCGGCGCCAGAAAAGAGTCATAACCCAGGTCCTGATAGCGTTTGGTCTCTTCAATGAAGGTATCAACCGAGGTGGCATAGGACGGGGCGACTGAAATTTGGATGCTGCTCATGTCCCGTCCGGCTTTGTCCGCGGCGACTCTGATCATCTCCACCCCCTCTTTGAACCCGTCATAACTCTTGGCTACCGCAACCCAGCCATCACCGTGTTCGACTACCCGTCGCATCGCGCGGGCGGAATGCCCGCCAATCCACACCGGTAGCGGGTTCTGGACCGGCTTGGGCTCACATTTGATATCGCTGAACTTGCAGAACTCACCGTCAAATTGCGGGTCGGGATTCGTCCACAGCTCGCGCATGGCTTGCAGATACTCATCGCTCAGCCTGCCGCGTTTCTTGAACGGTGCGCCGAGCAGACTGATCTCTTCTTCCATCCAGCCAATGCCGGCCCCCAGCATCATGCGTCCCCGCGACAGCACGTCCAAGGTAGCGAACATTTTGGCTGTGACAATCGGGTTGCGGTGCGGCAGCACGAGCACCCAGGTCCCCAGCCGGACCCGCTTGGTTGCCCCGGCCAGATAGCCCAGCAGCGACAACGGCTCAAGAAAACCGTCGGCCGGATTGGCCGGGAACTCGCCGGTGTCGTTATACGGATAGCGGGATTCGATATGCATCGGCATGATCACATGGTCGGCCACCCAGAGTGCATCATAGCCCAGATCTTCCGCCTTCATGGCAATGGTCGTTACCACATCCACCGAGCCGGGTCCGGTGGCCAAGGGTCCGAGATTGGGGACGAGCAGTCCTACTTTCATGGCATTCTCCTTTGTTGAGAAATTTGTGTTCCTCTCCTATAGCGTCGCAGCCGGTTCGACAAGCGCACGGCTCGACACTGTGAATCGCCCCTTCGCTAATGCCCCGCTTTCCGCTATACAGTCGCTCAACAAAAGGGAGGACTGCTATGGCAGACACACAACCATCCATGCTGGCCGGTACGACCGTACTCGACTTTACCCAGTATCTGGCCGGTCCGACGGCAACCCGGCTCATGGCCGAACTCGGGGCGAACGTCATCAAAGTCGAACAGGCTACGGGCGGCGACCCGGCGCGGTCCCTGCCCTTTGTGAAAGACAACCGCAGCATCTACTTCATTCAGCAGAATCGCGGCAAGAAAAGCCTGTGCATTGATTTCAAACGACCGGAAGGCGTCGAGCTGATTCGGGCGCTCATCCCCCATGTCGATGTCGCCATTGAAAACTACGGTCCAGGGGTGATGGAACGGCGCGGCCTGGATTACGCGGCGCTCAAGGCGCTCAACCCCGGCCTGGTCATGTGTTCCATCTCGGCCTTCGGTCGGAAGAGCCCGCTGTCCCATTTGACCGGCTACGATTATATCGCCCAGGGCTTTTCCGGCATTATGCATATGACCGGCGACCCGGACGGACCGCCGCGTTTCGTTGGTGTGGCCATAGCCGACGGCATTGCCGGGGTCAGTGCCTTTGGGGCGCTCGGCTATGCCCTGCTGCACCGGGACCGCACCGGCCAGGGCCAGCACGTTGATATTTCCATGGTCGATGCCCTGTATCATATGCAGTCGGTTGAAGTGCAGGCCTTTGCCGCCAGCAACGGCCGATACAAACCCATGCGTTTCGGCACCCATCATTATGCCTCCTGTCCGCTGGGCGTGTTCAAGAGCAGGCAGGGCCATTGTGTGATTTTAGCCCTGAACCGCCAGTGGCCGAATGTGGCCAGAGCGCTGGGCAAGCCGGAACTTGTGGATGACCCTCGTTTTGCCACCGCCAAGGCGCGCGGCCAAAATCAAAAAGAGCTGATTGCCATGATCGAGGCCTGGCTGCAAGCGTTTCCGAGCGATGAGGCCGCGCTCAAAGCCCTGGCCGACCACCGCGTTCCGGCCGGACCGGTGTTATCGATTGAAGAAACGGTCTCCCACCCCTATTTCATTGCCCGCAAAATGGTCCGGCAGGTGCCGGACCAGATTCTTGGCGAGGTCACCATTCCGGGCTTCCCGTTCAAGTATTCGGCCTTCCCGGATGAACCCGACCTCCAGGCTCCCCTGCTCGGTCAGCACAACGGCGAGGTACTGGGCCAGTACCTGGGCCGCTCTTCGGACACGATTACCACGCTGCACGATCAGGGAGTGTTGTATAAAGGGGAGCGGTAAGGGAGCGCCACCATGCATTAGAACTCCACTTCCAGATACCCACCCGGTTTTGCTGAATTGAGAGCGGCAACGACACGGTTAACCGCTCTTTCAATCCGAGGCCAACTGGTAGTCATGAGGACAACAACAGCGATCTGACGATTCTCCAGATTCTGTTGATACCTCAGATTCTGATCCGTAGTGACCAAGACATCGAACCCTTCATACTCAGCAGTGCTGAGCAGTTCTCCATTCTGAAGCGTACTCCATCCCTTTTCGAAGACAGTGGCAACAGCGTGGAGAGCAAGGTAACGACGCAGGGGAACCGGGGTACCTTGGTCAAACAGTACCCGCATAGAGTTTACTTTGCCTCGGTCTGGAGGCTTTGCTGGGTATGGTTGAGCACGGCTTCGACTTGCTGGCGCGTGACGCCAGGAAACCAGAGCAGGAAATCATCAAGACACGTCCCATCTTCCAGATTCTCAAAGAGTGCCTTCACTGGGACACGAGTGTCGCGAAAGACCCACGCCCCGCTCACTCTACCAGGTACGCGCTCGACGGCGGGGCAGGACGACCAATCCAACATGGAATTGAGGCTAACGAAAAATCTGAGAAGGGACAAGCGCGCATGAAGGTAGCGCCCGGCCTTCCGTCTGGTCAAGTCAACAAATGGGGAGCCAGTACGCGGCAGGGCCGCCTTACGCCGGTCGCAGGTCGTCCCAGCGCCGGCACCACCGCTGGCGTTCCTTGTCCGAGAGCGCGAACATGCGCTCGGACTCGGACCGGGGCAGCAGGGTGCAACGGTTGCGTGAGAGTTTTGCGATCAGCGTATCCAGAAGCGCGTCGCCCTGGCTCGGGTCGGTCAGGAGGCCGCGCTCGGGGTTCCGCTTGCGCTGAGACGCGGCAATAGAGTAGCGGGCAGATTCCGCATAGTCCCGGTACGAGGCCAGGCTTATCGCCGCTGCGGGATCACCTGTCGCTTCCGTTTCTGATGGTCCGAGCAGGCGCGTCATCTGAAACCCGAAGACGTTCATACCCAAATCGTAACGACCGGGGAAAGCGGGGTTTTCCCGAACGTCCGCACGCCGCGGCTCAAGGTGGCCCATACCACCGATCACGTCGAAAATCCACGCACCGTGCTTATACTGACCTCCGAAGGCAACCATATAATCGGTATTGTCGGCCAGCGTGGGCTTGAGCGAGTCGTCCTTGATGGCCCACGGCTCATGCGAGAATCCAACACCGAGCATGACGTTTTCGGACACTTGATAGGTGAACCCGGTACCCAGCCGCCAGCGGTCCTTGGCCCGACCCACCGCGGGTTGATTCAGCGGGGTATACTTCTTGAACCGAACGCGCGTCTCATCGAATACGGACAGGTGGCTCCAGCGCGCCTGACCGACAAACGTCAGGCGGTCGGTGATCCGGTAGGCAAAGCCGAACTTGACGTTCTGCGGGATATTAAAATAGACCGTGGCGTCGTCGCCCATCCCGTCCACCCGGGCGTTGCCGAACATCCAGATTTTGCCCGGCGTCTTATACGTCAGCCCCAGGTTGAGGCGGTCCGTGGGTTGATACATCACCCCGATAGTCCCGAACAGGCCCGGCCCGCGTACATCGAGATCGAGCCGACCGAGCGGAGTGGGCGATTTCGTCTTCAGCCGTCCATAGGTCGGATTGAGACTGACACCGAGGTGCAGGTTCGATGCCAGCGAATAGGCCAGGGACGGCGCCAGCGACACCGCTACCAACTCGGTAAAGAAATTGTTGGGGACCCCGTGTTCGGGTTCGGCCCCATAGTTGAAGGCGAACCCCAACGAGCCATACATACCGATGCCGAAGGCAAAAGGGGCGAACCGGTCGGTCCGATAGCCAAAGTTCGGTGCTATCGGGAACTCGCGACTGGTGTTGTCGTAGTACCCTGAGCGATCGGGCGACGGACTGAATTCGTTGAGCACACGGAACCCTTCCGGGTCGACGCTGGGCGGCAGCGCCCCGCGCAAAGAGTCGGACAGGAAGATGCCGTGCCTGTTCTCATAGGACGGATGAAACATGATGTTGAATGCACCGGTGGAGAAGGAGTTCGGCACCAGACGGAGTTGGGCCGGATTGTGAAACAGGGCGGTTGCCGCGTTGAACGGGTAGGCCACCGCGTTGCCGACCACCATACCGTCGCTGGCGGCCAGCCCCGGTGCGGTGAGTTGGCTGGCCTGCGCGAGGGGGCCGGTAGAGAGAATCGCGATCAGCGCCAGCATCCATATTCCCGACTGCAAACGACCTCTCAGAAGCTGAACCTTCCTCATCCCTGCTCCTCCCTTGCTGCTGGAGCGGTCTAGCCTATGTGAACGTCGGGGGTTACAAAAGGGGGGTAGGCCGGATTAACGCTCACCGCGGGACACGGAGGGGAGACACGGTATGGACCCACAATTTGAGCGCATACGGACCACCTGTCCGCGTGACTGCTATGACGGCTGCGGCATAGTCGTCGAGCGAAGAGACGGAGTAATCAGCCGCGTGCTGGGTGACCCGGATCATCCGGTTTCGCGGGGCGCGCTGTGCGGCAAATGCGCCACGGCCTATAACGGCGTCTGGCAGGACGAGCAGGCCCGCTTGTTATACCCGCTCAAACGGACCGGTCCCAAAGGCCACGGCCAGCTCAAACGGATCAGTTGGGACGAGGCCCTCACCGCCATTGCCTCGAAACTCCGAGATATTGTACAGACGACCGGCCCGGAAGCCGTCATTCATACCCATTATACCGGTACGCTGTCGCTGCTGGCCTATATGTTTCCCCTGCGTTTCTTTCACCGCCTGGGCGCAACCGAGGTCGAGCCCGACACGATCTGCAATATGGCCGGACATGTTGCCTGGGGGCTGTTGTTCGGGAATTCATCCGTCGGCTTTGACCCCCGCACGGCCGCGGACTCGCGCTGCATTCTGGTCTGGGGCGCAAACCCGGCCCATTCCGCCCCGCACGCACACAAGCATTGGTTGCCCGAATCCCCCGCCCACAAGATCGTTGTCGATCCGGTCCGTACGGAGACCGCGGCCCAGGCCGACCTCCACCTCCAGCCTTTCCCTGGGACTGATGCGGCCCTGGCCTTCAGCCTGCTGCACGTTCTGCACCGGGACGGATTTTTTCAGACTGACTTCATAGCCGAACACACCGTGGGTTACGACGAAATGCTGCCCTTGTTGGCGCCCTGTACTCCCGCCTGGGGAGAGCGGACAACCGGCGTTCCGGCGGACCTGATCGAACGCGCCGCGCATCTGTACGGACCCGGCCCTTCTCTGCTGTGGGTCGGACAGGGTCTGCAAAGACAAACCACCGGCGGCAATATCATGCGCGCCTGTGGGCTGCTGCCGGCGCTGACCGGGAATATCGGTAAACCCGGTGCCGGCTTTTACTATCTGAACATCACCCCCGCTATTGCGGGCCTGGACTTTGATGCGCTGGCCGGCGGCTCGTTGGCAAATGGGAGGCCGCCACGCATCAGCCATATGGATTTTACCGCGCGGCTCGAAGACACGAATGCCTCACAGGCCCTTCTGTGTTGGAATACCAATCCCGCGGCGTCGGCCCCGCAACAGCAACGCCTGCACGCGGCCCTCAAACGCGAAGACCTGTTCACGGTAGCCATCGACTGTTTTCCCACCGACACCACGGATTTTGCCGACATTGTACTGCCGGCGGCGAGCTTTCTCGAATTTGACGACCTGACCTTCAGCTATTTTCATCTCAATATTGGTGTGCAGTCCAAAACGCGCGAGCCCATGGGGGAGTCTCTGCCCAATCAGGAAATTTTTCGGCGGCTGGCCGCGGCCATGGGATTTGAAGAGTCGGCCTTATTTGAGCCGGACGAGGCTGTTATCGACCGGTTGCTCGCTGAAATGCAGACCGGCTGTGACTTCAGCACGCTCCAACAGACAGGCTGGCGTTCGATCAGCCCGGCCCCGCTCATTTTCTACAAAGACCTGAGGTTTGATACCCCCAGCGGCAAGATTGAAATTGCCTCAGACAAGGCCGAGCAAAAGGGCCTGCCGCGCGTGCCCCAACCCTGGGCGGACACTCAGCCGACAAACAACCGGTTCCGCCTGCTGAGCCCGGCCTCGCGCTGGCGGCTCAACGATTCATACGCCAACGACGCAAACATTCAGCACCGCGCCGGTCAGGCCTGCGTCACCCTGCACCCGGACGACGCGGCGCAGCTTGGGGTGACGGACGGAACGCGTGTTCGGCTTGAAAATGAAACCGGCCAGCTTGAATTGACCGCAACGATTGACGCCATCGCTCCCCGAGGCGTGGCCCTGGCGCATAAAGGCCGCTGGCCCAAGCTCGAAGCCGGTCGTCACAATGTGAACGCGCTGAATCCGGGGATTCGGTCCGATATGGGCGAGAGTTCCAGCGTCCACAGTACCGAAGTGACCATTCGTCCGTGCTAGCGCCTTTCACGATAAGTTGTAGCCGTGCCAGTCCGCTCTCGTCGGGAAGGACACTGGCCTGCCCCCAAGCGGCCCAAGAAGGGATGGGGGTGGCTCCCCTCCTGGGAGAGCGGCCATCCTGGCCGCTTGCGGGCTGGAAGCCCGCACTCCTCAAGGAGAAGAGAGACGGGCTACACAGCATCGTGATTTGCCCTAGATGATCGGTCGCGAACACTTACGCTGTCAGGGTGCGGATACCGTAGCGCCGGATGTGGCGGTCTCTGGTCACGAGGATCAGCCCTTCGGCCTGGGCCTGGGCGATCAATAAGCGATCAAACGGGTCGCGGTGGTGCATGGGCAGCAGTCCGGCCTGCTCGGCATGAAAGAACGTCAGCGGCAGATGCGTAAAGCCCTTTTCTTCAATCACGTTTGATAAATTGTCCGGGGCGGAGAGGTGCCCCTTCGCTCGCTTGACCGTAATCTCCCAGGCCGTTATGGCACTAACAAAAATGTCGTTGTGCGGGTCGGCAATGGCGGCGTAGGCGTTTCCGGTCAGCCTTGATACATCAGATATCCACCACACCAGGGCATGGGTGTCCAAAAGTAAGCGCATTCCTATTCGTCCTCGTCCGGGAATATCTTCGAGTTCTCGAACATCTCGATGATCTCCTCATCTTCCTCGTCAAAGTCTGGCGACATCCAGATCTGGCCTTCCAGCCCACCCGGTATTCGTTCTGCCCTGCGCGGGCGGTACGGTTCCAGCCGCAGATACGGTTCGCCGGCCTTGGCGATGATGACTTCCTCACCCTGCCACGCCAACTTCGCCAAGCGTGACAGTTGCGATTTGGCTTCGTGCATGTTCACTTTCATTATGGATTCTCCTACTAGCTAAACTTGGCTAAGCCTGTATTAACGGCCATGTCATGTCAAGAGACAGCAGATGGGGGACATCGACAGACGTGGAGCAACAGACTACTCTGACGGCGCTTACGCAAGCGAAACGACCACGATAAAGGAGGAGCGTATGTCCTGGGGTTTTGAAACCGAGCCGGAATTTCAAAAAGAACTGGATTGGATTACAGAATTTGTCCGTGAAGAGATCGAACCCTTAGACCATATCTTAGGGAATCCGTACGATATTCAGAATCCGCGCAACAGAAAAATCGTGCCCAAGCTCCAAGAACAGGTCAGGCAGCGCGGCCTGTGGGCCTGTCACCTGGGACCGGAACTGGGCGGCCCCGGCTATGGCCAACTCAAGCTCGCCCTCATGAATGAGATACTGGGTCGCTCTCGCTTTGCGTCCATCGTCTTCGGCTGCCAGGCACCGGATACGGGCAACAGCGAGATTCTGGCGCACTACGGCACACCGGAACTGAAAGAGCGCTTTCTCACGCCCTTGCTCAACAACGAGATCGTGTCGTGTTTTTCCATGACCGAGCCGCACGCCGGTGCTGACCCCAAGATGTTCAAATGCCGGGCTGAACGGGACGGGGACCAGTGGGTCATTAACGGACAGAAGTGGTTCTCGTCCAACGCCCGCTGGGCCAGCTTTCTGATTGTCATGGCCGTGACCGACCCGGACGCGGCGCCCTATCAGAGTATGTCCATGTTCGTGGTGCCGGCGGACACGCCGGGCATTAACATCATTCGTAATGTCGGCATTGGCGAGGAATCCGAAGACGAGGGCGACCACGCCTATATCAGCTATGAAGACGTGCGGATTCCCGCCGACCATATCCTGGGCGGTCCCGGTCAGGGCTTCGAGGTGGCCCAGACGCGCTTGGGCGGCGGGCGGATTCACCACGCCATGCGCACCATCGGCCAGGTCAAGAAATCGTTCGATCTGATGTGCGAGCGAGTATTGTCGCGCGAAACCCAGGGCGAAATCCTGGCCAACAAACAGATGGTCCAGGAGAAAATCGCCGACTCCTGGATCGAGATCGAGCAGTTCCGGCTCCTCGTGCTGCAAACAGCCTGGCGCATCGACAAGTACAAGGACTACCGCAAGGTGCGCAAAGACATTGCCGCAGTCAAAGCCCAGATGCCCACAGTCTTTCACGACGTGGCCTGCCGGGCGCTCTACCTGCACGGTTCGCTCGGTGTGTCCAACGAGATGCCGTTCTCAAAACAGATCACCGAGTCCTTCGTCATGGGCCTGGCCGACGGCCCGACCGAGGTACACAAGGTCACCGTGGCCCGCCAGGTATTGCGTGAATACGAAGGCACCAAGGGCCTGTTCCCCACCGGCCATCTGCCAGCGCTACGCGAGCAAGCGATTCAGAAGTATGGGGAGATGCTGGAGTTGGAAGTGGGGAATTTGTGAGTCTCAATGGTTCAGGCAATCGGATCAGGGATTCGTATTACATTCCGCTAACCTGCCCCATGGCCTGCTTCTTATGGGAGAGCGAGCAATGACCATGAAGAAGACCATGAAATTAGTGTCTTGGAACGTTGACGGTCGCTCGAATAAAAAAACGCTGTCCGAACAACTCCAAAAAATCAAAAATGAAAGTGGCGATATCCTTGCTTTGCAAGAAGTGAACCCCAAGACCATCGAGCGATTCAAGAAGGAGCTTGCCGAAAGCGACCTCAAACACACTGAGACAAGGTCAGCACGCCAAGCTTACGCAAGCAAAGCGCGTAATTCTAGCTTGTTAATCGCAAGCCGGTGGGAGGTTAAACAGATTGATATGGTTGATGTGCCGTGGGAAGAAAGCGTCCTTTCGGTAATCATCAACTCCCCATTCGGAGAAATTGAAATCCATACGACCCACATACCACCTGGCAGTTCGAACGGCTGGATCAAGATCGATACCTTCGACGGAATATTCGATGCTCTAGCAAAAAAATCGGATCGACACCGCGTCCTCTGCGGGGATTTCAATTCACCCGAAGCAGAGCATAGCAATGGGGATAGAATTATGTTTGGTGACGATGTCGGATACACATTTCGACGTGAACTGACCACTCCGTCAGATGAACGCGCATGGGGGCAGCGCGAGAGACGAGTGATTTGTGGCTTAGCTAAATACGATCTGACTGATATTTATCGAGAACTACACAGATACGAAAAAACTCAGTACAGTCATTTTAACAAAAATAAGAAGACCAAAGGAAGATTTGATCACATATTCTCATCTCGATCATTAAAACCGATAGACTGCGATTACTTGCATCCTTTCTCTGAATCTGATTCCGCTCCTCATTTGCCCGCTAACGCTGTCTATCAGCCTGGACGATTCCTGAGCGATCATTTACCGGTTTACGCTGTATATGAGCCGAAACTCATAGGCTTCCTATAAAGAAAAAGATGTGATGTTAGGTTACGCTTCGCTAACCTAACCTACGGGCTATTAAGGAGAACCGTGACAATGAGTGAAGCTCCTAGCGTCCGCGGCGCGCGAGCCGTCAAATTGATCGCTATCGGCAACTCCAAGGGCATCCGTCTGCCAAAGGCGTTAATCCAGAAATACGGCTGGAGCGATTCGCTTGTCCTGGAGGAGACAGGAGACGGTATCTTTTTGCACGACCCGGAAAAAAACAAGCTCTCCTGGAGAGACACCTACCGCGCCATGGCCGAGGCCGACGAGGACTGGCGATACCTCGACGCGACGGTCACCGATGGGCTGGATTGATGGCGGCCTTTCCCAGGCGCGATGCTATACTTTGCCGACCTCAATCTCATGGTAGGCGGAGAAATCCGGAAGGTGCGGCCGGTCGTGGTGGTCAGTCAGGATGAGATGAACCAGTTTCTGGATACGGTCGTTGTCTGTCCCCTTACCTCCACGATACATCCTCAGTGGCGGAGCCGGCTACAGATTCAATGCGCAGGAAAGGAAGCTGAAATCGCAGTTGACCAGATACGCGCCGTCAGCAAACGACGCTTGCGGCGGAGGGTCGATAAGCTGTCTCCAGAGGAAGCGGCTCAACTCCGCCGCCTCATCACGGAGATGTACGGAGAATAGCCCGGGAGGTTGGATTAGAGGTTAGGTTACGCTGCGCCTAACCTACAGGCTTTTTATGATCTGGACCGAGTAAATAATCCGGCTCGCAATACTCCAGAGAGGACAGTTGCGGAAGACTGTCGCACACCTTTTGTGCCTTTACCCCCTCCTGCAACTCCGGCCGTTCAAAGACCCAAGCCTTAAACTTCTCAATTTTCTTTGTCTTATTCAGGCCGGCTGCCGTGGTCTTTTGAAGAATCGCCACGGCTTCCTTTTCATCGGGCCAGTGGTGAAATGACAGAATAATGCCTCCGGCTTTTGGATTGTCCCGGTCGAACCCGGGAGCGTCTGTAAGCGGAACCTCCGTTCCGCCGGCTACGTGGACCAAAAACAAAAACCATAGGCAGGTAAGCGCCGTAACCCTCATGTTCCGGCTCGTTTGCAAGGGGGCTTCTCAGGAACCCGCCCCGGCCCTTCGGGCCACCCCTCCGAGGAGGGGATTTTATGGGGTACGCTTATGGCCCTTAATGGCCCGGTGCCCGTGGCATTCCACCTTAACCGCCAAGGTCAGGCATCGGACCGACGAGATGTGGGCAGGCGGTCGCTCTCCGAGAAGAACTCCACGAAGTTGCCCTCATGGTCGTAGATAACCGGCACGAGATGGGGTAGGCCGCGTTCCTCTTCGAGGATATCAACCTTGTGCTTGGCGGCGATGGCGGCCAGTTGGTCGAAGGATTTGTCGGTCGTAAATGCGACGTGCCCGAAGTGGTGGTCCTGGCCCGCCGTGCTGTCGGTAAACTCGCCCTTGGCCCAGTGCTTGTCCAGCGGCCAGAACTCCAGGATGTCGTTCAGCCGGCCGGGCTGCCAGTCGCCGAACACGACCGTGCGCACGCCGATGCTGTTCAACTGTGGTCCCGAACCGACCACCTTGCCGTCCAGCAAGTCGGCGTACAGCTCGGCAGAGCGTTGCGGATCATTCACCCGAAACGACATATGCAGCAGTGTTGACATGACAAACCTCCTCTACCGCAGATGAGGCAGGACCTCAGCGGCAAACTTTTCCATAGAACGGCGTGAGATGTTGCGGTCCATGCCGGGAAAATGGAAGAAAAGAACGAGTTCGTCCAGTTTGGTCTTTTCTTCCAGTTGTTTGATTTCATCGAGCACTTTTTGAGCGGAGCCGGCAAAGAAATTATCCACACTCCGGAAGCCATCCGATTGCAGCTTACGGTCTTCAGGTTTGTCGTTCGCCTCAAACATCCACTGCGCATAGCAGTCCATCTGATATTTGACGTGGGGCCAGACTTTTCCCCATTCCCGGTCATAATCATCAGTCACCAGACAGGAACGCAGCATGCGTACCTGACCGGGTTCACGGCCCTCGGCCTGACATGCCTCGCGATAGAGCTCAATGTCCGTATTGTCACCAATAGGCAGGAAGTGACAATTCATGCGCGCGACGCGCTTGATGCCCTTCTCGCTCCGCGCCCCGATCATCAGCGGCGGACCGCCGGCTTGCGCCGGGGCCGGGGTCACGGTGATATTCGTGTACTGCCAAAACTTCCCCTCGTGAGAAAAAGGCTTGCCCTCCCAGGACTGACGGAGGACTTGGATGCCTTCGGTCAGTGCCTGGCCACGCCGGGTGTGATCTTTTTCAAAACCGATAAACTCCCCGACCCGGTAGCCCTGCCCCAGCCCGAGGACCAAGCGCCCGCCGGAGATGAGATCGACGACTGCGGCGTCTTCCGCAACGCGCACGGGATCGTGTAAGGGCAGCAAGAGCACAAACGTGCCGAGTCCCACCTTACTGGTCCGGGCAGCAACGGCGGACAGCACCGCCAGTTGGGAGGGCAGATATCCATCATCAAGAAAATGATGCTCTGTGGTCCACACAGTGTGAAACCCCAGCTCTTCGGCCAGGACCATGTCGTCCAGCGTATCCTTATACAGGTCCGTATAAGGCTGGACCCATTGGGGCGGATTACGGAAATCATACAAACAACCAATTTGCATCATGCACCTCCTGCTTACGGTATGTTCTCTGGAAATCTGGCTGGACGCTCCTTTATGCCCACACCCCGAAACTAGCCGATACGCGCGCTCTGACCACCGTCAACCGGCAGCAATACTCCCGTAATGAACCTTGCTTCGTCCGAGGCCAGGAAGAGCGAGGCGTTGGCAATATCCCAGCCCGTACCCATTTTCGCGCCCAACGGGACCGAGGCGTCACGCTCCTGGCGCAATTGCTCTTTGGAGATGCCGCGGGCTTTTGAAATGCCCTCAATCGCCATGGGCGTATCCATCAGACCGGGCATAATGCAATTCACCCGAATGCCGTGCTTGGCGTTGCCCAGCGCCATCTGATGCGTAATCGCGTTCACTCCGGCCTTTGAGGTCTTATACGCCAGAATGCCCACCGCGCAGACCGCAGCAATGGAGGAGATATTGATAATCGCCCCGCTACGCTGGCCACGCATAATGGGAATGACGCATTTGCTCGGCATAATCACGCTCTTCATGTTGACGCTGAGAATGCGATCCCAATTTTCTTCCTGCATTCCGGTCACACCCGAGTCGCCGTCACCAATGCCAACGTTATTATGCAGGATGTCGATACGGCCGTAGCGTTCGACGCAGGCCTCCGTCATTTTTTGGCAGTCGGCTTCACTGGTCGCGTCAGCGGCAAAAGAAGACGCAGTCCCGCCTTCTTGCTCAATCATGGCCTGGGTGTCCTGAGCGGACTCCAGCCGGCGGTCCACCAGCAGCACCTTGGCTCCCTCACGGGCATAGACAATGGCCGTGGCCCGGCCGTTGCCGATCGTCTCGCCTGGCGTCTGCCCAGCCCCGACCACAATAGCGACCTTGTCCTTCAGTCGATCTCCCATACGCTCTCCTTTTTAATCCCCTCCTCGGAGGGGTGGCGCGTAGCGCCGGGGTGGGTTCCCCTTCATACATCCCCTCAGAACCCCTCCAGGCCATCGTCCAACTGCACGCCCAAGGTATTCAGCGCCATGGACACCAGATTGTACTGCCCCACGGCAAACACCACGTCCATCAGCTGCTTTTTGTCAAAATGCTGACATAACCCGTCCCAGGTCGTATCGGTGATAAACGCGTCTTTCCGCAGTTCATCCGTAGCTTGCAGCAGCAGCTTATCGGCTTCGCTCCAGCCTCGCGCATTCGGGCCGGCTTTGATCCGGTCAATTTCTTCAGCGGTCAGCCCGGCTTCTTTGCCGATCAGCACATGCTGGGCCCACTCATACTCGGCCTCACACAGCCAGCCGATACGCAGGATGATCAATTCTCGCTCGCGCGGCGGCAGGGTGGATTTGAACAGCACATGATTGCCGAATACGAGCCAACGGCGGAACAGGTCGGGATGGTGGGACAGGGTTTTGAAGATATTAAAAACCGTCCCCTTTTCGACATTGGGCTGCAAGGTTTTCTTGATGTCGTCAGTCCAGTCTTCCGGTTGAATAGGCTCCAAACGGGGAGTAGCGAGCTTCATGCATATCTCCTTTCTTCATCGCTCTTTGAGTGCAGGGAGCATAGCCTGAGTTAGCGGGAAGTGCCAGGGAAGGATGCTGTAGAGGACGGCGCTACGTTCCGACAGGCTACCAGAATTCACGGCTCCTCGGCATGGCGACGGTCCAATTCGTCAAGCAGTTTCAGCCCGCGGGTAACCTTGCCGCGTGCCGCGCGCATGCGGAAGCGCATTTCGGTGTCGTGCTCGGCCAACGCCCGCACGGAGAGTTCTTCCATCAGCTTGTTCAGGCTCAGGCCGCGCTGGGCAGCCATGGCTGCCAGCCGGTCCCGATGCGCATCAGGAATTCGGATTGTTAGTGTTGCCATGTTCGTCGTCCTCCTTCAGCCAGATACCCGGCGTGACGATACGGAAGCTGTCGAAAACCAGTTCGCCTGCCGCAATATCCTTGGTGTTACCCGTAATGATCCACTCTGCATTGCCCGCAACCGCCAGTTCGATCAGATGATTGTCGGACTCGTCCGGCAGGTTCGGACGCCACAGAAATGTAATGTTGACCCACTGGCAGACGCTGAGGACAGCGTCCAGCAGCACTGCTCGGTCTCTCGCACTGATAGGTGCCTTAGTGAATAAGTCTTCTCTCGCCAACACATCCTCATACTCCAGAAACAGAGCGTTACTGATCAGCGGTCGAGCGCCACCTATCAGGCATCGCCGTAAAACTTCTCGCGACGCGCCATCGGGCGACAGGATCGCAGAGACCAGAACATTCGTATCGACCACGATCCGAGATACCATAGACTGACAGCATATACGCTATCATCATAATCTTCAATTCTGCTTATTCCGGCAGTCCAATTTCCGGCACTCTATCCAACTCTACCAGGAGGCGAGGCTGGCGGTAGTCGAGTGTTTTCGATACTCCTTTGGAAGATTGCCAGAACAATGATAGGGCTGGGCTTGTGATGACAATTACCCTGCCTCTTGAAATAGAAGGAAAGCAAGCGCCTGGAGACAAAGAGCCTAGCCTGTTCGACTTCCTTTCCGACCATATCGGTATGATAGACGGAACCACCGAGGCGTTATCAGAAAACTGTGGCCAACGTTTTTCTGAAGGGCTCCTGGAGCAGAAGCGAGAGCGGTCGTGACCCTTACCGATACAGGTCCGCTTGTCACCCTCATCAATCGGAACGACCCAAACCACGCCACGTGTATTAACGCCACAAAACAACTCCCCTCCGAGTCTCTGTTGACCACTTGGCCGTGTTTGACCGAAGCGATGTATCTCTTGCATCGAGTGGGCCTAAGGAGAAACCTATGAAACTGTACGAACACCCGGAATCCGGTAATAGCCACAAGGTCCGCCTCCTGCTGTCCTTCCTCGGTCTTGAATATGAATCCGTTATTATCGACCTGATGACCGACGAGCAGCACCAAGCGTCGTTTCTGGCCGTCAATCCGCGCGGTGAAGTGCCGGTTCTGGTTGACAACGACCTGGTCTTGCGGGACTCCATGGCCATCCTGACCTATCTGGCAACCCAGTACGATGAGCGCCGGCAATGGCTCCCCGCCAATAACGCCGGCACGGCCTCCGTCATGGAATGGCTGGCCTTTGCCGCCAGTTGGATCCAGTTTGGGGTGTTTACGGCCCGCGCCCTGGTGTCGTTCGGGATTCCCGCCAATGGCCTGCCGCATACGTTCAAGGGCGACGTTGAGGAGGCCCGCATACGGGGCGCAACGTCGCTGACGATTATGGAGAAGCAGTTGTCCGGGCAGGACTGGCTGTGCGGGGATAGGCCGACGATTGCCGATGTGGCCTGCTTTCCGTATATCGCGCTCGCGCCGATGGGCAATGTTTCTTTGGAGCCCTACCCTGCGGTCCAAGCCTGGATTGCCCGGTTCAAGCAGTTGCCCGGTTATCTCAGCATGCCGGGATTGGAAAACCCGGACTATCGAAAAGGGTAAGGCGCCGGCATTCCTGCCAATGACCGGCCTTACGTCCCTCTAGTCCTTGAACGCTGGGGCAAAGAACCATAGGCTGAATGCAGAGAAAAAAGGAGTAATGGCGTATGAGAACAAAGCAAAGGAGCTTGACACTCTCCGCTATCCGGTCCCTCATGCTGCTGGCAGTCTTGGTTGCCCCACACGCTGCCAGCGCCCACAGCGTCGCCCACGAGCAAGACTCGAACAACGACAGGGTCATGGCCGCTCAGAAGTACGGCGGGGTGCGCAAGAGCACCGGAGAGGTGACCGTCACCTATTACGGTCACATGGCGTTCAAGATCACCTCACCGCGTGGCATCGAGCTGCTCATTGATCCGTGGCGCAACGATCCGACGCATATGTACGGCATGTGGTATCAGATGCATCTGCCCAAGCAGCAGACCGATATCGCCCTCGTCACCCACGCCCATTTCGATCACGACGCAACCGAACGGGTTGACGCAGCCATGATTCTGGATCGTATGGCCGGAACGTTCGAGTTGGGCGATGTCAAGATTCTCGGCATTGCCGAAAAACATATGTGCGAGGCCCAAGGCAAGTATCCCTTTCGGAGCGCAGTCATTGCCGCCACCGGCAAGGACCCCTGCCCGCCCGACGAAAGCACCCAATGGAACAATAATATGTACGTGATCGAAACCGGGGGGCTGCGGTTTTTGCACTGGGGCGACAACCGACAGAACCCGCCCGAACATATCTGGGAGATGGTGGGCGATATTGACGTGGCGTTTTTGTCGGTCAGCGACGACGGGCATATCCTGACGCCCAAGTGGGCCGACGTGGTTATGAAAAAGCTCGGCGCTAAAATCGTTATTCCGTCTCATTACTACATCCACGGGGTCGGCGTGCCGCACGCCGGCGGCCTGGAGCCTGCGTTGGCGTGGACCAAGACCCACGAGCACACCTTGCTCGACAGCCCGACTCTCGTGCTCACACCGGAGAAGGTGAAACCCTATAACCAACATGTGATGTATTTTGGCGACCACGTTCCCTTTGCCGTCACCGGCACGCCACCGGAGCCGCAGCCGGACATACCGCCGGTTCCCGAGCCAGCTAAAGCCTGGGAGCGCTTTGCCCATTAACCCGCATTTTCCCATTAACTCGAATTTTCCCATTAACCCGAAAGAGCAGCCTGCAAGGAGAAGCGTATGAAATTAGTGACTTTTACCCAGTCCGAAGCGACCCGCATCGGCGTTATGGATGGAGAGGGCGTTGTTGACCTGTCCGCCGCCGCCCCGGACCTGCCCACCGAGATGTGCGCCTTCCTGGCCGCGGGCGCGGATGCCCTGGCAAGCGCACGGCAGGCCGCTGAAAAGAGCACCGCCCGGATTGCACTGGCCGACGTGACCCTGGAAGCACCCATTCTCCGACCGCCGAAAATCCTGGCAGTCGGCCTCAACTACCGAGATCATATTGAAGAAACCGGTATGAAGACGCCAGAAATTCCCATGATCTTTAATAAGCAATCCACCTCCGTGACCGGGCCGGGCAAAGGCATCCACGTCCCACGCGCCTCGGACCAGGTGGACTACGAAGGCGAGCTGGGGGTGGTCATTGGCCGCTATTGCCGCCACGTACCAAAAAACCGCGCCGCCGAAGTGGTTGCCGGCTATACTATCGCCCACGATGTCAGCGTGCGAGATTGGCAAATTCGCGTTCCCACCTTCACCATGGGCAAATCGTTCGACACCCACTGTCCGCTGGGTCCCTACCTGGTGACACCGGATGAAGTTGGCGACCCGCACACCCTGGACCTCAAAACCTGGGTGAACGGCGAGCTGCGGCAAAGCTCGAACACCTGTCAGTTACTGTTCGACTGCTTTGAGCTGATTGAGCACCTGTCAACGAGTTTCACCCTGGAGCCGGGGGATGTCATCTCCACGGGCACTCCGAGCGGTGTGGGTTTTGCCATGAAGCCGCCCAATTATCTCAAGCCGGGCGATACGGTCAAAATCGCTATCGACAAGCTGGGCGAGCTGGAAAACCCGGTAGTCGCCGAGCCGGAGAATACGGTCAGGATATAAAGAATCTCCTCCAGACGGTGACACAAAAACGAAGGGCGCAGCATGAGACTCGAAGGAAAGGTCGCGGTTATCACTGGCGGGGCCAGCGGTATGGGACGCTCGACCGTCTTGCGTTTTCTGGACGAGGGCGCGCGGGTGGTGATTGCGGATTTTAACCAAGCAAACGGTACCGCAGTTGTGGCTGAAGCCGCAAATGCAGGCCATGGCGACGCGGTTCGTTTTATGAAAACAGACGTTGCCAAAGAAGCCGATGTTGAGGCCATGATTGCTCTGGCAACGTCGGCGTTTGGCCAAGTCGATATTGTATTCAACAATGCCGGCGTAGGCGGAGCGGTGGGACCGGTCTGGGATATCGAGGTTGAGGAGTGGGACTATACGTTCGATGTGCTCACCAAAGGGGTGTTCCTTGGCATCAAACATGCCGCCCGAGCCATGAAGCAGCAGGGCCACGGTGGGGCGATCATTAACACCGCCTCAACCGCAGGCTTAAGCGGCGGCAGCGGGCCGCTCGTCTACTCGGCCGCAAAGGCGGCGGTGATCAATCTGACCAAGGCCGCGGCCGTACAGCTCGCGCCCGACCGGATTCGCGTCAACGCGATCTGTCCTGGGGGGATTCTGACCGGCCTGACGGATCAGGGCGATCCGGCAACAAGTGCCAAATCCCTGGCCACGTTTCAGCCCTGGCCGGAGCATGGCACGGGCGAAAACATTGCCGGTGCCGCACTCTTCCTGGCGAGTGATGATGCAGCCTTCGTCACCGGCGAGGCCCTCGTCGTTGACGGCGGCCTGACGGCCATTGGCCCGGACATGTGGCGACGCTTTGGCCTGAAACAGGAAGCGCAGGCTCGGAAGAGCCATATCAACCGTGGCACCACCGGCGAGGTCATGACTTCGAGGCCGGTCAAATCGCTCGATTAGTCCGATTCGTCGAATGAACTCGGACCGAGCCGGTTCAAGGAATGTGGAGGTGGAGTATGAGGTGGAGGAAAAACGTGCGCAGATACGGACTGTGCGTCATGGTAAGCCTGGTGCTCGGGCTGACCGGCCTGACCGGCTGTGCGTCGTATGAAAAGCGGACCATGATTGTGACCGCCTACTCGTCCGACAAAATCAGTACCAATTGGCGGCGGGGCTGGATATTTTTCTGGCGGGCGTATGTTGCCAGTGGGCCGAATAAGGGCAAACGGAAGATTGTCGGACAGACCGCCAGCGGCACCAAGGCCAAGCATGGCACCATTGCCGCGGATACCCGCTATTATCCGTATGGAACGGTCATGAAAATCCCCGGTTATGGCAAGGGTGTGGTCGAAGACATTGGCAGCGCTATCAAAGGCCCCAATCGGCTGGACGTGTATTTTTCTACCCGGAAGAAAGCGCTCAAATGGGGGCGGCAGAAGCTGGTTGTGAAAGTCCGGCAGGATTAGGGTATTCGAGCCATGCAGAACGAAACGTCTTTTCTCCGAGAGCAACTCAAGGCACGGCCCTGGTGGATGAATATCCTCTTTATCTGGTGCATCCTACTGACTCTGGGCGTTCCCATTGAACTGATAGTCAGGCCAGTGGCGGAAGACGTTGAGGTCTGGTTCGGCTTTGAACTCATGGGCTGGACGGCAAAGGCCGGCGGCCTGCTGCACGCGCTCATTTTTGCCGCAGGGACCTGGGGGTTCTGGAAAATGCGGCCCTGGATGTGGCCCTGGGCCGCGCTCTATGTCGCCCAGGTCGCCCTGAGCCATCTGGTCTGGAGTGAGCTCAGCCCACACGGTCGGGGCTGGCCTATCGGGCTGCTGCAAACTGCCGGGATTTCGATTATCGTCGTCCTGCTGTGGCGGGCGAGGCCGCTGTTTCAGTCCAACGCGGCCCCCACCCCCTAATACCCAATCCCTAACCCCTATCTCCTACACCTCAGGCTGCCTGGTATGCCATTCGGTTGCCTGTTCGTAGGCGTGGGCGGCCTGCATGATCGTGCCCTCTTCTCCATGCCGCCCGACAAGCTGAAGACTGAGCGGCAGGCCGTCGTCCGTAAATCCGCACGGCAGGCTGACCGTCGGACTGCCGCTGAAATCCATCGGCGCGGTAAAGGCCAACAGGGCCGGGATGTTATCGGGCGGGAGCACGGCTTGTGGCGAGAAGTCTTTGACTGCCATGGGCGGGGTCGCCATAGCCGGACACAGCAGGATGTCTACCTTTTGCAATGTCTCGTCAATCAACCGGCGGGTATACTGGCGGGCAACATGTGCTTTGACGTAGTGGGCGCCGGTGACTTTGACCCCGTCTTCCAAGAACGCCCGGAACGTGGGTCCGTATTCATCCGCCCGAGACGGAAAGGTCTCCGAGTGCGCAGCCGCGGCCTCTGCCGCGCACATGGCATACCAGAGGGGCGTGGCGTCATTGATCTGTGACACGTCTACCTCGTGAATCTCGGCTCCCAAGTCCCGGAAAACCTGAACTGTGGCCAGCACGGCGTTGCGCACGACCGGGTCAACGCCGTTGGTGCAGTAGGCTTCGTCCACCCCGATCTGGAGACCCTCGGCTCCGTTGTAGACGGTGTCCACATAATCACGCACCGTTTCGCGACGAGTGGTCGGATCGTTGGGGTCAAAGCCGGCAATCGTTCGTAAAATCACGGCGGCATCGGCTACGCTGCGTGTCATCGGACCGACATGATCCAGGGTTTCTCCCAAGGGAAACACGCCATAGCGGCTGACCTTGCCATAGGTCGGTTTCACCCCAACAATGCCGCAGGCCGCAGATGGGAACCGGATCGAACCGCCCGTGTCCGAGCCCAATGAGCCAAAACACAGCGAGGCCGCGGTCGCCACCCCCGACCCGCTCGACGACGCGCCCGGCCAGTGCTCGGCACTCCACGGATTGACCGGCGGCTGCATGGACGGGTGGTAGCCGGACAGGGCAAACTCGGTCATCGCCAGTTTACCCAGCATGACGGCGCCGGCTTCATAAAATTTCTCCACGACGGTTGCGTTGAAATCCGGCTTGAAATCCGCATACATCGGCGAGGCCGCAGTGGTGGGAATGCCCGTGGTGTAACACAGGTCTTTGACCGCAATCGGCACCCCGTGCAGCAGCCCGCGATACGTTCCGCTCTGGATTTCCTGTTCCGCGGCTTTGGCCTGCTCCAGGGCCAGGTCGGCCGTAACCGTAATATAGCTGTGGAGCGCGCCGTCGAGTGCGTTAATGCGCTCCAGCATGGCCTGGGTCAACTCGACCGGCGAGACCTCCTTGGTCTTAATGAGCCCGGCAACCTCGGTCAGCGTTTTCGTACACAGTTCAGCAACGTTCGCCATAGCGTGGCCCTCCTTATTGGGTTATGTCTGAGCACTGTTTCTTCTCAGAGGAAAAGCTACAATACCTGACCATGACATACCACCCTGCCCTGCTCAGGGCAGTTAAGGATTTTAATTCCAGTCGCTATTTTGAGGCCCATGAGCATCTGGAAGAAGCGCTGGATGAGGTGGAAGACGATGACAATACCTGGGAGCTGTTCGTCGGCCTGATTCAAATCGCGGTGGGCTATCATAAATACATTTCTGGTTATCCGGGCGGGGTAAAAATGCTGGGAAAGGGATTGAAGAAAGTTTCATCACTCCCGGAGGAATGCGCCGGAGTCCGCCTGGAGTCACTCCGCCGGCGCGTGCGGCGAGACCTGGAGGATCAGAAGAATATCCGGGTGTCTTCACCAAGAATTCAATTAGTACGTCCCTAGACAGGACTGAAAGGAGCATTCATGGAACGCGGAACAACTATTTGCATCCTCACAAACGCCAGGGTCTGGCTCATGACAACGCTTATCGTCGCCAGCTTCGGTTTCCAGCCCTCCCCTTCGTATGGAGATCAGCATGCGGCTGCTGATAAGGGGAAGGTGCAATCTGCTCCGCTTGATCTTGCCGTTGTCGATAAATTACTGACGACCACGCGCACGGTGCGGAGACGGCTCGACCTGACCCGTCCGGTTGAACCGGAGGTTATTGAGGAAGTCATCGAAATCGCCCTCCAGGCACCGAGCGGTAGTAATATGCAGAACTGGCGTTTTATGGTCGTGACCGACCCGGACAAGAAAAAGATCGTCGCGGAGCTGTACCGGCAAAGTTTTGAGAGTTACGCCGGCCCACGTCCCACCGGTACACCGACAACTTCGGGTCAGCGCATTGCCGCCTCGGCGTGGCATCTGTCCGATCACATGCATGAGGTGCCCGTGCTGATTATCGGCTGCATTGAGGGCCGACCGGACGATCCGAGTCCGGCGGCGCAAGCTGGCTTGTACGGCTCGATCCTGCCGTCGGCCTGGTCGCTGATGTTAGCCCTGCGCGCTCGCGGGCTCGGCTCCGCCTGGACAACCTTGCATCTGGTTGAGGAACGTAAAGTTGCCGAAGCCCTCGGCATCCCCGACTCCGTCACCCAGACCGTCCTGCTGCCGGTCGCCTATTACACGGGGAAAGACTTTAGGCCCGCGAAGCGACGACCGGGGAAAGAGGTCACCTATTGGAATACCTGGGGGGAAGGCCGCGAATAGACAGGGTTAATGAAAAATGTTCCGTACCTGTAGCGGACAGACCTGAGCAAGAAAAGTAAAGTCACGATCAGCGTGTAACACCATCAGGGAATGGCGAAGGGCACATGCCGCGATGAGGCAATCGACCGAAGACCGGATCGTCAAGCCGCTTCGTCGTGCCGATCTATACAGGTCAATTGCAGAGTCAAAGACTGAAGCCGTTATCGGAGACTCGACGATAGGGAATGAGAACATGGCTTCACGGGCTGCCGCATATGCCTGCTGATCGTCGAAGCCTTGCAGGACCTCTTGGATGACGGGGAGGCAGATAACGATCTCTTCGAGATCAACCACAGCCCCAATGTCAAAGGTACTCTGCCGTCGGAATACTTCAATCCAAACGGACGAATCAACGAGAACCATCAGCAGTATGCTGGTCCTTCCGCATAACGGAGAGGTCCCCTTGCCAGAGACCAGAGTGCGCCAGTTCTAGAATACGCCTGGCCTTAATACGGCGGACGAAATCATCGAGAGCCTTATTGACGACTCCAGAAAAAGTCCGCTCTCCGCTAAGACGTAAGGCCTCATTAAGTAGAGACTCATCCAACACAAGATTTGTGCGTTTCATACACACTAGTATGAAATGGTAGGAGGTCCAGGTCAAGTGAGGAAGCTCGCCTATAGAGCGGCCTCAGCTCACAGCCGCAAAATAGCCCCACGGGTTTCGAGTTGCTGCTGGAGCTTTTTCACATCCAGCGCTTTTGGGCCAAGGCCGTTTTGCACGGCCAGAGCGGCCGCGGTCCCCGCGGCTTCACCGGTTGCCATGCAGGGCGGGATTTCTTTGGTGGCATGATGGACGCGGTGATCGACCGAGATGCAGCGACCGGCCACCAGCAGGTTTGAGAATTCTTTGGGAAGAAGTGAGCGGTACGGAATATAGTAGAGGCTTTCGTATTTGGTCCAATGGCCGGTGATGGCAATCACGTCCTCACAGGGGATATCCATCTCCTCCCGGCTGAGCATATGCTCACCGACCAGGCGTCGGCTTTCGGTAATCCCGAGTTGGTCGGCAATATGACACAAATAGGCATTCCGAAAGCCGGGAGCTTCTTTGCGCAGACGATCAACCTCCGCCATGACCTGCTTGCGGCATTCCAACTCGGCATAGGTCAGGTCGTCGGGATCGGTGGCGTCAATCTTTCTGGAGACCTTGTCGGTCGCCCCCCAGGGCAATAAGACTTTGTCCTTCCCAATAGTATGGAAAAACCAGCCGCCAGCGCGAATGGCCTCATTCGGGTTTTCCACCCCACCCATGGAAAACCACAGCCAGGGCAGTACCTTTGCTTTTTCATAGGCAGATCCGGCTGAGACAAAAATATCGCCGTCCCCGCTGGCGTCGATGACAACGTCGGCAAGGATGGCAAAACGGCCGGATTTACTCTGAAACGTTACCCCTGTAATGCGGTCGCCCTCGACGAGAGCCTCACAGGCATGTGTGTGCAGCAGCAGTTGCACCCGAGTGTCTTCAAGCATGCCGTTCAGGGCAAACTTGAGCTCTTCGGGATCGTAGGCGACCGAATAGCGTACACGATGCGGTCCGTGGCCCCAGACCAGCCCCCAGGACTGGTCGCGTTGCACCAGCGCTTCATCCACGCTGCCCCATTCGTCCTGGGATGGAAATTGAGCCGCGCCGCGCTGGTCCAAACGCTCAGTCACTTCCTGACATAAACCACCAACCACCTGCCGCCCTCGCCCATCATCAAGCGTCAGCAGCAGAATAATCATGCCCCCACTGGCCAGACCGCCGAGATAGCCGAGGCGTTCAACCAGGGTAACGTCAGCCCCCTGGCGGGCCGCGGCAACAGCCGCCGAAACGCCGGCCGAGCCGCCGCCAATCACGAGGACTTGGGTTTCGGCCTTCACCGGTGTTGAGCGCGCAGGCTCTTCGATGAAACGGAGCGGTTTTGACATTGGCCCCTCACCCCAACCCTCTCCCCCTGGGAGAGGGAGTCAGAAATCTATCGCTATGGCTCGTTCCAACCCCCAACCCCTAATCCCCAGTCCCCACCTACCACATCTGCCGGAGCAGTCCGAGCAGCGCTTCCTCTCCCCCCTGTTGGTTATGCCACAGGGAACTCTCTTTGATCACTTCCTCGGCAACGATAGGCAGCTCTTCTTCTATAGCCCCCACATCGCGCAGGCGGGTCGGGACGTCGAGCGACCGGATAAAGGCTTCAACCGTGTCCGCGGCTTCGGCCGCCACGGCTTCAGGACTACGCCCGTTGGTCTGAATCCCCAGGGCCTCGGCGATCATGCCCTGCTGTTTTAAGGTTTGCGGAGCCAGAAAACGCATGCAGTGGGGGACAGTGATGCACGAGGTCACCCCATGCGGAACGTCCCAGCGTGCGCCGATCTGATGCCCGAAAATATGACTCAGGCGTACCCCCACATTGGTCAGCCCGAAGATGGACAGCCAGGCGGCGACCTGACATTCACCCCGCGCTTCAAGGTTGTCGGGTTCCGTAATCGACAGGGGAAGAGAGCGATGCAGTTTGCGAATGGCTTCCATGGCCAGCGCGTCCGTCACCGGTTGGGGGTTGACCGACCAGATGGCTTCGATGGCATGATCCAGGGCCTTCATGCCGGTAGCGGTCCAGAGTTGCTTGGGCGTAGGCAGAGTGACTTCAGGGTCGAGAATCACCGTCTTGGGACAAATGCGCGGGTCTGTCCGCAGTCCTTTGACCCGCGTGTCTTCGTCGGTAATACCGGCGAACGGGGTGAATTCACCTGCGGACAGGGTCGTGGAAATCGCAATCTGAGGCATGGCATCCTGGGGCTGGCCCTCCTGGAGTAATTCCATGGCCACAATTTTTGCCGCATCAATCGGACTGCCGCCGCCAAAGGCAACAATGGAGTCGGCCCGGACCTCTCGCGCCTGGGCGACCGCGGCGGTGACGGTCTGACTCGGCACATGTTGGCGAATGCCATTATTCGTTCCGGCCCAGCGTTCTCCCAGCAGGCTTTCCAGTTTTTTCACCAGATCAGTCTTGGTCGAAAGGCTGTTGCCCGTCAGGATGAGCGCTCGTTTTTTGCCCAAGCGGTCCAGTTCTTCCGTGACTTTTTCCAGCGCTCCGACCCCAAAGATCACTTTTTCAAGCATGGGGAATTTATATTCGCGAATCATGTTGCCTCCTTACGACTCTCGCTGTGCTCTGACTCTTCCGGTCCGACTCGACATTTTGAGCGGACGGCATGACCTGAAAGTGCGCCGCCATTATTCGGGTGTAGCTTTGGGTTTGTCAATTGGCTGCAGCGAAGGTGGGCACGATAACGGCACTCACAGGCACAGACTTGCCTGGCACGGTCTGCTTCGACACAGTATAGTCAACTCAACACGGCTGAGGAGGATGATCGATGAAACGGTCCCTGACATTGTTTGTGCTGTTTGGTCTGTGGCTGATAAGTCGGCCGGGACTGGCCCTCGACGAAAGCAAGATTATCGATCTGACGTATCCGTACGATGAACACACCATCTCGTGGCCCACGGCCAAACCGTATGCACTCGAAGTCGTAGCCGCACAAAGAACGGACGCGGGTTATTGGTATGCGGCCAATAATATCTGTCTGGCCGAGCATAGCGGCACGCATATGGACGCCCCTATTCATTTTGCGGAAGGCAAACGGACCGCCAGCGAGGTGCCGGTCGAACAGCTCATCGGCCCGGCGGTCGTGATTGACGTCAGCGCCAAGGCCGCTGAGGATGCGGACTACCGTGTCAGCGTGGCGGATATTCAGGCCTGGGAGTCCACCCACGGTGAGATTCCCCCAGGCGCACTCGTGCTCATGTTCAGCGGCTGGGGAAAATACTGGCCGGATAAAAAACGCTACTTGGGCACGGATCAGCCGGGTGATGTCGCCAACCTTCACTTTCCGGGCTTTTCACGAGAGGCCGCCGAGTTCCTTGTCTCGCAACGCGACATAGATGCGGTTGGCGTGGATACGCCCAGCCTCGACTACGGCCAGTCGCAGGATTTTATTGCCCACCAAGTTCTGAATGGTGCCAATAAACCAGGTTTGGAAAATATCGCCAATCTGGACCAACTGCCGCCACGCGGGGCAACGCTTATTGCGCTGCCCATGAAGATCGTCCAAGGCTCGGGCGCCCCGGTTCGGATTATTGCGATTTTACCGTGAGAGAGGAGGATGTCTCTTCCAGGCGAGCATACGCTTCATCCAGTTGCGCTCGTATACGGTCGAGTTTGGCTTCGAGTCTGTCATGCTGCTCTCGGACTTCGGACAGCCCGGACCTGAGGTCAGCAGGACGTGCGGGAGCGTCCTGATTCCTCTCACACAGGCGGCGCTCAACCTCGTCGATGCCTCGTCCGAGACGGATGACGGCAACCCGCCAGGTGCGGTATTCCGCTTCGAGTGCGTCGATCTGTTGGAGGTCCTGCGTCAATTGGGTGTTCTCATCCATAACCACAGGCTGTGAAGGAAGTCTTGAGACACGCTTATGTCCAACCAGCAACCGCTGACAGTATATCTGATCCGACACGGAGAAACAGCCTGGAATGAAGAGGGTCGCTGCCAGGGCGTGACGGATATCCCGCTGACCGAGAAAGGCCGCCACCAGGCCCGGGCGGTGGCGAAAGCGCTTGAGCGCCAGCCCATCGGTCGCATCCTGACCAGCCCCTTGCTGCGCGCTCGCGATACCGCGGCGTTGATCGCCCAATCGCATGCGCTCTCGCTTGAGTGTTATGACGAACTCAAGGAGTGGGATCAGGGCAGATTGGAAGGACTGACCGGCCCGGAACTGATACAAGACTATCCGGGCTTTTTCGAACGCTGGCTGGCCGACCCGGCCGGGACCGCCCCACCAGGGGGCGAGCCGCTAAGCGCCGTCCAACGGCGCGCCTGGCCCATTCTTGACCGGCTGCGGCAACACGACCCCAAGGAGTTGACCGGCCCGGTTGTCGTGGTCAGCCATACGCTGACGACCGCGGTCATGCTCTGCGCCGCGCTCGGTCTTGATCTCTCCCAGGTCCATCGTCTCAAAATTGATCTGGCCTCGATCAGCAGCCTGATTTTTACCGAGTTCGGTCCCTTTGCCATGTGGCGGCTTGCCACACTGAACGACCGGCATCATTTGTCCGCGGATTTAGGTTAGAGGGCGCCCGCCATTTCTCACCGTGGGGCTTTCTGGTACAGTACCCGGCAATCTTCACCAGAACAGGGAGCGTTCACATGGGCGGAACGAAAATAGGTATTGGCTTTGGCTTGTGGGGACTGGGCTTACCGAGTCCGGACACAATCTGTGACTACGCGGAGCGGGCCGAGGATCAGGGGATCGACTCCATCTGGCTGTCCGATCATATTGTGGCTCGGAACCCTTCGTTTGATACGGCCTGTATTATGGCCATGTGGGCCGGCCGCACGAAGCGCATCAAAATGGGCCCGAGCGTGTTGACCATGCCGGCCCGCGATCCTGTTCAGGTCGCCAAAACCTATGCCACCCTGGATTATCTGTCGGGCAGTTGCAATCGGGTGATTATGGCGGTCGGCCTGGGGAGCGACCCCAAAGACTGCCAAGCCTGCGGCGTGCCACTGGAAAAACGGGGCAAACGCATGGCGGAAGCCGTTGAAGTCATGCGCAAGCTCTGGGCGGGCCCCAATGTGACGCATCAGGGCGAGTTTTATCAGTTTGAAGACGTGACCATTGAACCCCGCCCGGCAAAGGGCGCGCTCGATGTCTGGATTGGGGGCGGCAGCGATTTGGCCATCAAACGCACGGCGCGCTATGGCGACGGCTGGTTTCCGTCGCTCGTCACTCCCCAGGAATATGCGGTTGGGTTGGAGAAGCTGATCTCGTACGGCAAACAGTATGACCGCGAGGTGGACCCGGACGAAACCGGCGTGCTGATCTTTACCCACATTAACGAGAACCAAAAAAAGGCCGACGAGATCGCCCGCGCGTTTCTGTCCGATTTTCCCACCATGTCAGCCGAACCGCTGATCGCCCGCTCGGCGATCGGGCCGGCAGAAATGTGTATGGAGAAAGTCCAGTCCTATATTGATGAAGGCTGCTCCAAATTCGTGCTCTGGCCCATTGCCCCACCGGACCAATTGGTGGGGCAGGTCGAGACCTTTGGACAAAAAATTGTTCCCCACTTCGTCTCGTGACGGCTCTGACGCGGTACGGGCTCTGAAGAAACAGGAGACGAGACGACGAGCCTGAAAACGTTTATTGGTGGCGCTCTGGTAGTGCTGGTAGTGCTGATCATCCTAGCCCGTACCCTACCCACATTGGTTGGCGCATGTGGACAGTGGTGTAAGGATGAATTCTGGCAATCAGCCACGCTAACGGATGTACAGGCCGAGTTGGCAAAAGGCTCCGACCCCCAGGCACGGAATAAGGATGACAGGACCCCTCTGCATCTGGCAGCGGCATACAATGAGAACCCAGCAGTGGTGACGACATTATTGGACGCCGGAGCCCACCCTGACGAGACCGCTGGGCTGCTAGGCGGGACCCCTCTGCATCTGGCAGCGGCAGACAATGAGAACCCAGCAGTGGTAACGACATTGTTGGACGCCGGAGCCGATCCCGACGCACGGTCTAATACCGGCCACACCCCCCTGCATGAGGCGGCGAGGAACAATGAGAACCCAGCAGTGGTAACGACATTGTTGGACGCCGGAGCCGATCCCGACGCACGGTCTAATACCGGCCACACCCCCCTGCATGAGGCGGCAAGGAACAATGAGAATTCAGCAGTGGTGACGACATTATTGGACGCCGGAGCCGACCCCAACGCACGGACCACTATCGGCGGTCCCTTCCGGTATGGCTACACCCCCCTGCATGAGGCGGCGGGGAACAATCAGAATTCAGCAGTGGTGACGACATTATTGGACGCCGGAGCCGACCCCAACGCACGGAATGTGAGCGGCTTCGCCCCCCTGCATCTGGCAGCGGAGTCCAACGAGAATCCAGCGGTAGTGACAATCTTACTGGACGCGGGAGCCGACCCTAAGGCCCGGGGTGAGCGCGGCTGGACACCACTGCATCGGGCGGCGGCGCGCAATAAGAACCCGATGGTAGTAAAGGCATTACTGGAGGCGGGAGCCGATCATAAGACACGAGATGATATCGGCTTTACCTCGCTGCATTGGGCAGCGCGGAGCAATGAGAACTCAGCGGTGGTGACGGTACTACTGAACACGGGAGCCGACCCCGAGGCTAAGACCGCCGACGGCAAGACCGCTTGGGACCTGCTACAGAAGAACATGCTGTTGAAGGAAACGGACGCCTATTGGCGACTGAACGACCTACGTTATGAATGAGGATGGTTTACTCCCTTATGGATCGCATTGAAAGCAAGATCAAAACGCGCTCACCCGAGTTCCAGGACAACACGGCCCATATGGCCGCCTTGGTGGACACCCTCAAAAAAGAGACGTCTGCGGCCCGGCTGGGCGGGCCGGAAGCGTCGCGCGAGCGGCATAAGGCCCGAGGGAAGCTGCTGGCCCGCGAACGGATTGAAGCCCTGCTTGACCCGAATACGCCGTTTCTGGAGCTGTCTCCCCTGGCCGCTCACGGCATGTATGACAATCCGCCCTCGGCCGGCATTGTCACCGGCGTCGGGCTGATTCAGGGTCGCGAGACCGTTATTGTTTCCAACGACGCAACGGTCAAAGGCGGCACCTATTATCCCATGACCGTCAAAAAGCACCTGCGTGCCCAGGAAATCGGTCAAGAGAACCGCCTGCCGTGTGTGTATCTGGTCGATTCCGGTGGCGCCAACCTGCCCTTTCAGGCCGATATTTTTCCGGACCGCGAACACTTTGGGCGTATTTTCTACAACGAAGCGCGCATGTCCGCCCAAGGCATCCCGCAGATCGCCGTGGTGATGGGGTCCTGCACGGCCGGGGGAGCGTATGTGCCGGCCATGGCGGATGAGAATGTGATTGTCAAAGGTCAGGGCACCATTTTTCTGGGCGGTCCGCCGCTGGTGAAGGCGGCCACGGGTGAGGAAGTGACGGCGGAAGAACTCGGCGGCGGAGACGTGCATACGCGGGTGTCCGGCGTATCGGATCACCTGGCTGAGGATGATACCCACGCCCTGGAAATCACCCGCTCTATTTTTGAAAATTTACCCCGACCCCAGAAATTCTCGCTCGACCGGGAAACGCCGGAAGACCCGGCCTACGACCCGGCCGAGCTGTATGGCGTGATTCCGCACGATACCCGTGTCCCGTACGATATACACGAGGTCATTGCGCGCCTGGTCGATGGGAGCCGTTTCCACGAGTTCAAGCCGCGCTACAGTCCGACGGTCGTCACCGGATTTGCGCGTCTGCACGGCTATCTGATTGGTATTGTGGCCAATAATGGTGTGCTGTTTTCTGAGTCCGCCCTCAAAGCCACTCACTTTATTGAGCTGTGCAATCAGCGGAAAATCCCGCTGCTGTTCCTCCAGAACATCACCGGCTTTATGGTTGGCAAGCAGTACGAACAGGGGGGCATTGCCAAAGACGGAGCCAAAATGGTCCATGCCGTAGCCAACGCCCAGGTGCCCAAGTTCAGCCTGCTCATTGGCGCGTCGCATGGCGCGGGTAACTATGGGATGTGTGGTCGGGCGTACTCGCCGCGTTTGCTTTTTATGTGGCCGAATTCCCGGATTTCGGTCATGGGCGGAGAGCAGGCGTCGTCGGTTCTGCTGACCGTCAAGTTGCAGCAACTGGCGTCCAGAGGAGAGACGATGAGCGCGGAGGAACAGCAGGCATTTACCGCGCCAACACTGGCAAAATATGAGGAAGAGGGCAGCCCCTACTACTCTACCGCGCGGTTGTGGGACGACGGCATCCTTGATCCTAAAGAGACGAGGGACGTTCTCGGACTCAGCATTGCCATGTCACTCAACGCACCCATTCCCGATCATCAGGTCGGGGTATTTCGCATGTAACGTGGGAAGTCCCCCGCTTATCCGGACGGCCCGGACTCGCTATAATGGCTGCTTTCTCTCCTTGATAGTAACGGCATATGCAGTAAGGAGCAGTATATTGGTATGAACTCGCAACGCGCCCTATACAATGAGATGCACTCAGAATTGGACTCTCAGACAGCGCCGGACTCACCAGACGCCATCGAGGGATACGTACGCGAGATTCTCAAACACATGGGGGAAGACCCCGACCGGGAAGGTTTACTCAAGACTCCGTATCGGGTGGCCCGCGCGTTTGAATATCTCACTAAAGGTTATCAACAGGACCCGAAAGAAGTCATTAACGACGCGATTTTTACCGAGGAAGACTACTCAGAAATGATTGTCGTCAAGGATATCGACTTCTTTTCCATGTGCGAGCACCATATCCTGCCCTTTTTTGGTCGGGCCAATGTGGCCTATATCCCGAACAAGCGTATTGTAGGGATCAGCAAGGTTGCCCGCCTGGTTGACGTGTACGCCCGGCGCTTGCAGGTCCAGGAACGGATCACCACCCAAGTGGCCAACACCCTCATGGAAGAGCTGAAACCGCTCGGCGTTGGCGTTATCATCACCGCCGAACACCTGTGCATGCGGATGCGGGGAGTGGAAAAGCAGAACTCGATCGTCACGACCAGCGCCACCCTGGGCGCCTTTCGGACTCATCAGGAGACACGCGAGGAATTTATTACCCTCGTCAACGGGCGTCAGCGTTGAGGCAGGTAGTCCTGGGCGAAGACCCCAATGGCGTTGTCGAGATTCAGTAAGGCGATCTGGTAGGTATAGGTCTGATCGATCAACTGCGTCCGGACCTGGTTGAGCGCATTGAGGGCGGTATTGACATCAAGGCTGGTCGAGAGTCCGACCCGGTACTGCTTCGACGTCATCTCATAATTCTCGCGAGCAAGCGCGACCTCTTTGTGCAAGGTCTCCAGCGTCGTGTGTAAGGTCTCAACACTCAACAGTGCCTCCCGGACCTCAACTCGAATCTGTTTCTCCAGTTCGGTCACGCGCAGTTTTGTCTGAGAGAGCGTCTCGTTTGCATCAAGCAGGTCAAGTTCCCGATTCCCGCCGTCAAAGAGCGGCCAGCGGAGATTCACAAACAAGGTCCAGAATTCATCCCGGTTGGCAAAGGTTTCCGGATCGAGCCGGGGGTAGGAGAATTGGGCGTTGACCTGTGGGAAATAACGGGTCAGGACCAGATTTTTGCGCTCACTGGCAACCCGGACAGCTAGATTCTGAGCGCGCAGGTCCTGACGATGGGCATACGCCTGGTCAAGCAGGCTGGCGTATGCACTCTCAACGGGCGGTGGTGGAGTGGGTTCCATAACGCCCACCATTTCCGACAGCCCCACAGTTCGGGCCAGAACCGTCCGGGCGAGTTTCAGACGGTTCCGATCAACGACCAGGGCACGTCCGGCACGTTCCACGGCAACCTCGGCGCGCAATATATCGGTCTTGGTGACCTCACCGACGCGAAATCGGACGTGCGCCCGTTTCAGTTCCTCTTGGGCGAGATTCAGGGTATCTTGCGCCACCTTGACTTGAGCCTCAAACCGCAACACTTCGTAGTAGGCTTGGGCAACGCCGAACAGCACGCCACGAATCGTGAACTCGTAGCGTTCCTCCTCCTCGCGAACCGCGTCTTTGCCGAGTCGCCAGGACGGGAAAAATGAGGGTTCAATAAGCGGCTGGGTGACTTGAAACGTGGTCAGCCAGTTATTCCGGGGGCGAATGACCGAGGAGCCACCAAAAAGACTCCGCGCCTCAGGCGGGGCATTAAAGGCGATCTCATCCTTATTGCGGGAATAGGCGCCGCCGATTTCTCCGCGCGGCGTCATCAGCGCCACCGCCCGCCAGGGCAAGAGTTTCGCTTTTGCCAACTCGCGCGCCGCTATGGCGACCTGTTCCTCGTTGACGACAGCAAGTTGATATGCCTCTTCCAAGGCGATCACCCGGCTCGGACTCTCGGCGAGAGGTTGGATGATCGCGGTCGCCCTTGTTGTGGTTTGCTCCGCTTCCGCCTCCTCCGGCTGGGGTGTCTTGGCAGCCGTTTGCGCAGCCGCCTCCGGTGGCTGTACTTTCGACTCTATGGACGGTGTAGCTACGGGAGCCTCAGGACTCTCCTCTTCGACGCGAGCGACAGCCTCTTCAGGTTCAGTTGTTGCATCAGCCCGAGGGATCTCTTCTGCGGGAGGGCCGATTGAAATCTGCAAACGTAGCGGGTCAGATAAGAGCGTCACCTGACACTCACGTGAGGAAACAAGGTCCAGAACGACCCGAACCGTATCGGCTCGAAACTGGGCCGCCCGGACCTGAAGAATCATTGCCGAGTCGACCGCCACATAACGCTGAGCCTGCCGGTCGAGTATGGCGGGCGTCAGGTCCACATAGCAGCGGTCCTTGAGGCTACGCTTGGCATCTCCGGGCAGCGCCGCTTGGGAGAACGACACTGACTCTGACAGTGTAATGAGAACGCGGTCCGCATCGGCTGCTATTGACCGAACAGGACCCGCCTTGTCTACTGTCGACCGGGCAGGAGTTGAAGAGGCGACGGCCGCCGGAGCGAGCAGGAGTATACACACGCCGATCCAGCCTCCTGTCCACCACAAAGAGGCATATCTGAAAAAAGCATACGACTGGAAAGCGTACTTCATTGAGTCAAATCATGGGCGGGGCATTGCACGCACTGGAGCGTTGAACTGTATAGATTAAGGATGTATCAGCGACTATCCGAAATGCCTACACGGCGCAACGGGCCGGGCTTACCATTCCAGCCGCGGGGCGGCCGAAGAACCCGCATCCTGGCCTTCCCCCTGCAGCAGATACAGACCGCGGGGCGCCAATTGCAGCGCGGTCTCATCGATCGCCTGTCGGTTGAAAAGACTTGATTGGGGAGCTGTCCCTTCGGGCGACTGCTGCCCGAGAAGACTTGACTGGGCGGTGATCCCTTCGGACTGCTGCTGCCCGAGAAGACTGAGTTGAGACCTTGCCCCCTCGGGCGTCTGCTGATCGAAAATACTGATGGCTTGCGCCGGCCGGGTTTCGGACGAAAACGGGGTGCGCAGGTCCAGATACTCGAGCGCTCCAGAGGCCTGGAGTTCAGCAGCGGGTTCCGGTAAAGCGACCTGGTCTACCTGCGGTTCAGCAGCGGGCTCTGGTCGAGCGGCGTGGTTTACCTGCGGTTCAGCAGCGGGCTCCGGTTGAATCGCCGGAGTTGGCAGTTCCGCTGGCCTGAAGTGTGCGCCGGTCATATTATCCTGCCACGTCGAACGGCCGACAATAATCTGTAGCCGGTCCGGATTCGCAGCCTGCCTGACCTGGCAGGGCTGCGCGCTGAGGAGATCAAGAACGACGCGCACCGTCTGGGGCTGAAACTGGGCCACCCGGACCTGCTGGACATGCTGCGAGTCCCCAGCATACACGCGCTCTACCTGTTGCCCCAACACACCGGACACATCAACGTAGCAGCGGTCGGCACGCCCATGCAGCGGATCCTTTGGCAGCGCCGCCTGAGTATACACCGAAGCGGCTGACAGATAGACCGTGACCTGTTCGGCCGTGACCTCTATGGACTGAACGGCCGCCCTGCCCCCATCGTTCGCAGCAGAACTCCGGACCTCCCACAGGACCAAGGGAACGGTCATACAGAGTAATAACGCAAGTCTGGAAGGCTGCATGATGGTGAATCCTAGGACGTAGGGCGGTCTGAACAGTTTCTACCCATACGAGCCATTCCATAAAAAAGGGGAGGAGATCGGTAAGCCGGATTCTGTGCCCTTCCCTAATAAGGAAGGGGAACGGTCATTCCTCTAGGCGTATCGTTACCGATACGCTCGAGCGATCGAACCCAGAGGGAGAGTGGGGCGACTCTTGCCCGTAGAACGGGCTCCTCTTATTTGATCTTGCTCCAGGTGGGGTTTACCCAGCGTCCTTGATCTCTCAAGGAATTGGTGAGCTCTTACCTCACCTTTTCACCCTTACCAACGAAATTGCTGGCGGTCTCTTTTCTGTGGCACTTTCCCTAGCCTTACGGCAGGCTGTCATTAGCAGCCACCCTGCCCCACGGAGTCCGGACTTTCCTCGCTCCTGCTGTACAGGACCGCGACCGTTTAATCTCCTCCCACACTCTATTAGGTGTCGGCCGCCCCGTCTGCCTCGACCTGTATGTACACAATCCGTCCACAATAGGGATGCGGGCAATGAAAGATCTCGCGGCTGCCCTGCATCTGGCTACTCTGAATCTGATTACACATATGAGGCGGAATACGCATATAGCAACCCTGGCAGGTTCCGTCGCGGACTTCCACAACCGCCAGGGCTCCACGATTGCCGAAGATACGCTCATAGCGCGTACATAAATTCGCGTCCAAGTCCGCCACGAGTTGTTCCCGTTGCCTGCGGTCGGCCTGCGTCTCCTCTTCCAAGGTCGCGATTTGTGTTTCTGTCTGGGCCGTCTCCTCAGCGAGCTGCGCGTGGAGCTCTTCGAGGCGCGTTTGGATATCGGCGAGTTGTTGCTGCTCCTCTTCGAGTTGCTGCATCACACTCAGGATGCTTTCTTCGATCTGGCCATTCGCCTCTTTCATCAATTCGATTTCGCGCTGGAGTGCAAGCTGTTCGCGCTCATTCCGAACACGATTCAACCGGACCCGCTTCTCTTTGATCTTTTCTTCTTCCAGCTTGAGTTGTCCGTCCGTCTCGCGCTGTTGGCTTTCCAGTTCGCTGATACGCTGTTGCCGCTCTTCGGCCTCCCGCTGCCGCAGTTCCTTCTCAGACCTGATAGTGGCAATCTGCTGATGGAGATCTTCCAGTTGTTGCTCTTTCCGCTGAAGGCGCTGGTCAAGCTCTTGTAGGCTGACCAGCTGGGCGATCTGCGTGGTCAATGCTGACCTCCTTTCACATCTGGCTTTCGTGGAGAGGCACCCCCTCCGTCTTGTATGGGCCCACCAGGACTCGAACCTGGGACCAACCGGTTATGAGCCGGTCGCTCTAACCAACTGAGCTATGGGCCCATCTCTCCGCCTCAGCGGCCCCTTGTATACCATGCTCCTCGCCGTTTTCCTACGACCTCCCCAATGCGCGCAGGGCTTCGAGCCGCTGGCGTACCCCCGCATCATCTCCTCGCTGCTCTGCCTCTCGAATCTCTCGTTGAAGCCGGACTCGCTTGGATTTGTGTTGCACCTGCTGGATTTTCCCAATGCAGTCCCACATCAGTTGCTCCTGCGTCGCCACGCGCTCTTCAGATTCTTCTTCGCTGAGCGTTTTTGAGACGTAGTCAGCGACTCTTTTTGGTAGACGGTCGAGAAACGCGCCAATATCGATGCTGGCCCGACCGGCTTGCGGCGTGTGGACAGCCTGCTGCCAGGCTTGCGCGATATCTGCGGCGACCTCCCCCCACTCTTGAAAAGCGGGAATCAGGTTGCGCTCACAGACATGCGTCACCACCTGCCGGTCCACGAGCATGAGCTGGATTAACTCCAATTCAGCCGAAGAGGGCGGGCTGCCCGGCCTGGACCTCTGCGGGTCGGGAGAAGGAGCCGAGCGCTGTGGAGTCCGGTTCGGTCGCAGCCGGCGGAGTTCTTCTTCGCTGACGCCAAAACGCTGCGCCACCTGCGTCAGCAGCGCTCCCCGGGCCAGGGAGTCGGTCATGGGCGACAAGACAGCGACAGCTGCTTTCGCCGCTTGGGCACGCTGAAAGGCCGACGCCTCGGGGGGCGGGGCGTGTTGTGTAAAATAGAACTCCTCTAAGGGCGAGGCCGTGTCGATCAATTCTTCGAGCCCCTCCAGCCCCTGCGCTTGTCCGAACGAGTCCGGGTCTTCGCCCTGAGGCAGGAAAACTCCGCGCCCCGTCAGTCCGGCTTCAACACAGAGCGGAAAGGCTCGGGTCGCGGCCCGACGGCCGGCGTCATCACCATCAAAAAAAATATAAATATCCGTCGAGAAGCGTTTGAGCAGGCGTAATTGCTCCAGGGTCAGGGCGGTCCCGAGCACGGCGACGGTCTCGCGCAAGCCACGTTGCACGAGCGAAATGAGGTCGGTATAGCCCTCGACCACAAGCACCCGACCGGTCTCGCGAATGGGCTCTTTGGCCTGGAAGAGGCCGTACAGCAGCGACCCTTTCTTATACAGGGCCGACTCGGGCGAGTTGATATATTTGGGCTGGGGCCGCTCTCTGCCCGCGTCTCGCTGCGGGTCGGGTAGCAGTCGACCACCAAATCCGACTGGCCGCCCGGTCACATCGGTAATGGGAAACATGAGGCGATGGCGGAATTTGTCGTACCACTGCTGGGGGCCCGGTCTGCTCCGTTCGTTCCGTCCGGTGCGCTCGCCAATCAGCCCCAGCGCGGCGGCCTTGTCCATGGGCGCGCGCCGGTTGGCAAGAAAACGAACGAGACCATTCCAGCCGACGGGCGCGTAGCCAAGCTGGAAGCGCTCAGCTACTTCCTTGGGGATGCCGCGCTCGTCCAGATAGCGTCGTGCCGCGGCTCCGCCTTGCTCATCAAGCAGACAGTGGCGGAAGTAGGTTTTGGCCAGACTTGTCAGCCGGTAGAGGCGGTCCTGCTCTCGCGCCTGCGGATCGTCGGGCGCCTGTGGCAGTGGGACTCCGGCTTTTGCCGCCAGGCGTTTGACGGCCTCTGGAAAGGAAATGCCTTCGAGCCGGCACAGAAAAGTAAACGCATTCCCGCCTTCCCCGCAGCCGAAACAGTGAAAGAAGCCGCGCTCGTCGTTTACACTGAACGATGGGGTCTTTTCTTCGTGGAACGGACACAAACCGGTGTAATTCTTCCCCGCTTTACGCAGAGACACATAGACGGAAATCACCTCGACGATACTGACTCGGGAGCGAATCTCAGTCAGCGTCTCTTCGGGGATTTTGTGTGCCATAGCGCTCCGACGCATCACTGAGGACAGCAGAAGAAAACGCTGAAAAAGAAAACACCCACCTTATTCAAGTGGGTGTTTCTCTGTCACTCGTCTCTCAAGCAATGCGACATATCGTCTTAATACATGGATCGACTTGCTCGGCGTAACGCACGTTTTCGTGCAGCAATAGCCTTCCGCTTGCGACGGACACTCGGTTTCTCGTAGTGTTCACGCTTTTTCAACTCTTGCAGAATACCCGCCTTTTCACACTGCTTTTTAAAACGGCGGATGGCGCTTTCTATGGGCTCATTGTCTTTGACTCGTACACCTGCCATACGGCTGACTCACCCCCTCCCGACTGGGGATCTTTTCTGGATTACTCCTTCGCCCAGCTTAGGGATTTCCCCCAGAAAGTCAAGAGATTGAAGGACTTACGGCCTTGACAGGCAAACCGCCCCTACGCTAAGGAGGCCCCACAGCTGCATTCAAGGAGGTCTGCTTCATGGAATTTAAAGAGGTCATTGGCCGGCGTCGCTCTATTCGCTACTTCCTCCCCTACCGTCCGGTTGAGCGGGAAAAAATTCAGACCATTATGGAGGCGACGCGGCTCTCGTCCTGTGCGGTCAATGCTTCATTCCTCCGAGCTATCGTTGTGGAACGCGATAAACTCGCTCCTGAAGACCTGGAAGCGCTCAAGGTCCCCACAACAACACTCCAACTCGACATGGCTCCGGTGCATATTTATTTTTACGGCAATCTCAACGCAATTCAGGAAAGCCATGGACAGACCCTCAAGGAACTCTTCGATGTCGGCGCCCTCAATCCCACCCACGGGTGGAGCCATAAATTCATTGAGGAGACCGTTTGGGCGCAAATTTTAGATCCGATTTCAAAGGACCCCACTATTAATCCCATTGCGGTTTCCATGGATAGCGGAGTGGCGATGAATCAAGCTCTGCTGACCGCGTTTGACGAAGGACTGGGCGCCCTGCTGACCGCATTTAACGCAGAAAAGGCCAAGGCGATATTCAAGGTGCCGGACCATTTCATGCCTCTCTACGCCATGCTTATCGGCTATCCGGCCGAGTCTTGGGAGGCGGGAGGACAACGGCCGCGCCCCGCGCTTGAAAGCCTGTATTTTGAGGGAGAATATGGCGTGCCAATGCAACGGGACCCGGCCGTCGTCGAGCAGCTCAAACAGGATAAAATGATACAGGAGCCCGCGCCGCTCCCGTGGCGTAAGGATGAGGTCCGGGCGCTCTCGCGTATGTTTGGCCTGCCTGAGTGAGGTGCGGTATCCGGGACGGCCCGGCCGTGGGTCCGTCCTGGGACTCCCAAGAAAGAGGTATTGTACGCAAACTCCACGTCTTGCTCTCCCCGCCCATATCCGCCAGCAGCTCAACCGTATCCAACCGTTCTCCATTATGGCGCAGGCCTGCGCCGTCGGTATTATCACCGGCTGTGGTGCCATTCTGTACGACGCGCTGATTCATCTGGTCCAGGGGGTTGCCCTGGGTTCGGACGACCATCCGCTCCACGCGCTTCCCGAGTTGCCCTGGTATCGCATTCTTCTTGTGCCCACACTCGGCGGCTTGGCGGTCGGGCTGGTCGCTTTTTTTCGTTCGCGGGACGCGCAAGGGCACGGGGTCCCGGAAGTCATTGAGTCGGTTGCCCTGGGGAACGGGAAGTTTCGCTGGCAGACGGCCCTGGCCAAATCCGTTTCTTCTGCCCTCACTATTGGCTCCGGAGGCTCAGTCGGACGCGAGGGTCCCATCGTCCATATTGGGGCCTCGCTTGGCTCGGTTCTCGGCCAGTTGCTCAAAGTGCCTCCCAACCGACTGCCGACCCTGGCGGGCTGTGGGGTAGCGGGCGGTATTGCGGCGGCTTTTAATGCACCTATTGCCGGTGCCTTTTTTGCTCTTGAGGTAGTCATCGGCAATTTCGCCATGCCGGCCTTTGGTCCCGTAATGTTGTCCTCCGTCCTGGCCACGGTTGTGAGCCGGTCCTATTTTGGCGATCATCCCGCGTTTGTCGTTCCCGCCTATGCCCTGCTGAGTACCTGGGAGCTGCCCTTCTATCTCGGGCTCGGCATTGTCTGTGGCCTCGGCGGTCTGGCCTTTATGTTCATCCTGGATCGTCTGGAGAAAGGAGTCGAACAGATCACTCTGCCCAATATGCTCAAACCAGCGCTGGGCGGATTCCTGGTCGGCTGTCTGATTCTTATTGCCCCGCATGTATACGGCACGGGCCACGGCACCATGGACATCATTCTACGCGGCGGCCTGGACTGGACATATCTACTGCTGCTCTTCCCCCTCAAAATAGGGGCCACCAGCCTGACCCTGGCGTCGGGGGGCTCGGGCGGGCTTTTTTTCCCGGCGCTCTACCTCGGTGCCGTACTAGGCAGTCTGTGTGGCGTGGTCGTCGGCACCGCCTTTCCCGCGATTACCGGTCCGAGCGGCGGTTACGCGCTGGTCGGTATGGCTGCCTTCTTGGCCAGCGTGGTTCACTGTCCGATCACTGCCTTTCTACTGCTCTTCGAAATTACCGCTGACTATCACATTATCCTGCCACTGATGGTCAGTTGTACGGTGAGTACGGTGATTGCCAAACTCTTTCGGGAAGAGTCAATTTACACCTTACAGCTCTTACGGCGCGGTATTGATATCAGGCGGCGCGAACAAACCCTGATGCAGGGTTTCACCGTAGGCCAAGTCATGCGTCCGGAGCCGCCAACCTTCCGGGAAGGAGCCCCCTTCCCCGAGGTCATGGACCATTTCCTGGCCAGCACGCTGCCGTTGAGCTTTGTGGTTGATCGAAACCAGCGCCTCCTCGGGATCATCTCCATTCACGACGTGAAGGCAACCCTTCAGGATGACAGTCTGGCGCCGCTCGTTGTGGCGGCGGATCTGGCCCGGCCGCCGGGCGTGGTCACCACCGCCCAAGAAACGCTGGCGCGCTGTCTCGAAAAGTTCAGCCTGAGTGAACAGGAGCATTTGCCCGTTCTTTCGGTTGATCAGAAATTAGAGGGGATCGTCTCGCGGTACGATGTGCTGGACCTCTATAATCGAGAAATTTTGCGAAACGAATACCTCGGCGTCAGTCTCCGGTCCGAAGCACTCACCGAGACGGTCCACCAACAGGTGCATTTACCGCATGAATATATCGTCGAAATCGTGCCTGTCCCTCCGTCGCTCATTGGGAAAACACTGGGCGAGTCTCAGTTACGTAGTCGGTTTAATGTGACGGCTATCGCAGTCCGTCGTGGAGGCTTCCACAGTCCGGACGCACTCCCCGACCCCGACATCCCCTTACGCCAGGAGGATTCTCTTGTCCTTGTTGGTCGTGCCGAACACCTGCGCCGCTTAACCGATAGTACGGATGATATGTCTCAAGCACGAGGATCATAGGCTGGCCCCGAGGTCATATCATGTGTACAAACAATACACTCCAAACCCGCTCCCTTAGATATCGGAACCATGCGTAGCGCCTGGTATAAGCACCTCACAGACCTGCTCCAAACCGGTCGCGAGGGACTGACCATTGCCCTGGCCTGTGGTGTCGGTCTGCTGGTCGGCGTTGCGGCCATTGCCTTTCACGAACTGCTCCATTTGGTCCAGCGCATTGCCCTTGGCGGCGATTCACCCCTCTCAATTCTGCCGACCCTGCCGTGGTATTGGAAAATCGTGCTGCCTGCCCTTGGTGGAGCACTGGTTGCTCCGATCGTCTATAAATGGGCGGTGGAAGCCAAGGGCCATGGCGTCCCTGAGGTGATGGAAGCCGTTGCGCTGCATGGCGGGATTATGCGTGCCCGGGTGGCTTTTGCCAAAGCGTTGGCCTCCGCGGTGACCATTGGGACGGGCGGCTCAACCGGCCGAGAAGGTCCGGTTATCCAAATCGGGTCGGCCTTAGGCTCGACGTGTGGCCAACTCCTCGGTCTTACCCCTGAGCGCATCCGGACCCTGGTCGGCTGTGGGGCGGCGGGCGGCATTGCCGCCACTTTTAATGCACCGATTGCCGGGGCATTTTTCGCCCTCGAAGTGATTCTTGGGAATTTCTCCATTCCGACCTTCGCACCGATCGTGCTCTCCTCGGTGTTGGCCACCGCTGTCGCCCGGTCCTATCTGGGGGACTCGCCGGCATTTGTAGTCCCGGAGTACACCTTGGTCCACTATGGGGAGGTCCCGCTGTATGCCGCCCTCGGCATGCTGATGGGCCTGGTTGCCGTAGTGTTTATCTGGGCGCTGTATAAAAGCGAAGATTTGTTTGAGCGCAGCCCGCTTCCTCCCTTCTCCAGAACAATCGTTGGTGGTCTGTGTGTGGGAGGCCTGCTGCTTATCGCACCGGAGGTCTACGGGACGGGCTTTGAAGCCATGTCTCGCCTCCTGCATGAGACAACCGCATGGCGGATGCTGATCTTCCTCTTTTTGCTCAAGCTCCTCGCGACCTGCACAACGTTGGGGTCCGGCGCTTCAGGGGGAATTTTCTCGCCGTCACTCTTTCTTGGTGTCGTCGCAGGAGGACTCTTCGGGCAACTCGTCCACTTCGTCTTTCCAAGCATAACCGCCACGCCTGCAGCCTATGCCATGATTGGTATGGGTGCGGTTGTTGCCGGGACAACACACGCACCGGTGACCGCCATTCTTATGCTGTTTGAGTTGACCGATGGCTACCAGATTATTCTGCCGGTTATGATTGCCTGTACCCTGAGCACAGTGACGGCGCGCTATCTCCATCCCCATTCGATTTATACACTCAAACTCGCTCGCCGTGGCGTTTCGCTCTCATTGGGCCGGGAAGAGACCGTGATGCGTTCCTTTCACGTCGCAGATGTCATGCATCGTCCGGCCCCGACCCTGCCGGACGATACGGCGTTTCAACAGGTCGTGAGCCGCGTCCTCGACTCACCCGACCCATACTATTATACCGTCAGCCCCGGCGACCAACTCACCGGAGTGATTTCGTTGCACGACATTAAAACCTTCCTCAACGAAGGGGGGCTTGATGGTCTCGTCGTTGCGCGTGACATGGCGCGGCCGGTCCACACCGTAGCCCATCTGCACGAGCCCCTGACAGAGTGCTTACGCAAATTCAGAGAGACCCAGCTCGATTGTTTACCGGTCACCGCCGATGCAACCAGTACCCAGGTGATTGGCGTTGTCGCCCAGACCGACCTGCTTGAGGTCTACGATCGAGAAGTCCTGCGCAAAGAATTTCTCGGGACGCTGCCGGACCCGACTACGCAGGACGAAGGTACGCTGGCGATGCCGTCCCGATATACGGTTCTGGCCCTGCCGGTCCCGGCTCCTTTTCGGGAGAAAACCCTGCAGGAACTGGACCTGCGTGTCCGCTATGGCGTAACAGTGCTGGCCATCCGCAATACGACTGCGTCCGGCTATGAAGACCGTCTCCCCCAGCCGGATCAGCCGCTCCGGGAAGACGAGACACTCATCCTGGCTGGTCCGAGAGAGGGCATGACCCGGCTCCAGCAGGAAGCGCGGGTGGCCCCACTCTCCCGAGAGTAACCCGAGGTCTGCTGGGGTGTATTCTTTACCGGGCGGAGGGTGACTCCGTCCGAAGTCAGGGGACGACAGATAGCGGCAGCGTCGCGGCAAGCTGTTTCGCAAATATCCCCGGATCGGCCGTCGGCAAAGAGCAGACGTGCTGTTCACACACGTAGGCCGTCACTTTGCCTCTGATTGCCCGCTTTGCCTCAAGCCACGGAACAACCTGCTGGTGGGTGGCGAGTTCGTCTCCCTGCGTCACAATAGTCACGACACGATTGGGCAAGAAATGCTGGCGCAGTCGCTCTAAGAAAGGCTCAACCGTGTCGTCTGTCGACGCTTTGACGATCGCAATTTCTTTCGGCCGATCCAGGAAAAAATCAAGCGCGCTGAGCAGACGTGGCATGCTTGTCGGACGCTGCTTCAGCTCCGAAGCAAAGGCCTTGAAGCAGCGTTGCGCGCGCTGGCGATAGTCGGCATTCAGGGTCCATTCCGCAAGCCGCAGGAGGTTGTGTGCGGCCACCGCATTGCCAGACGGTTCAGCTCCGTCGTACGCAGGCTTTTCACGGGCCAGGAGTTGCTCCGCGTCATCTGCGGTCAGGAAGTAGCCACCGTTTTTGCTGTCCCAGAAGTGGGTGTCCTGTAGCGCTTGCAGCGCAATGGCTTCTTGCAGCCAGCGCAGTTCAAATGTGACCTCGTACAGATCGAGCAAACCGGCAATGAGACAGGCATAATCATTGAGGTAGGCACCTCCGCCCACCAGCGTCCCCAGCGCGCTGCGTCGTAGCCGCCCATCCCGTTTTACCTGCGTCAGCAGAAACGTCGCGGCGCGTGTTGCGCGCGTGGCATAGTCGGGAACGTTCAAGATATGCGCCCCTTTGGCAAAAGCCGAAATGGCGAGGCCATTCCACGCCACAAGCACCTTAGTGTCCGTATGCAGCGCACGACGCTGCTGCCGTGCTCGGTAGAGAATCGCTCGGACCTCCTGGCGTTCGCGCTGCGCCTGGTCCAGGCTGAGATCGAGTTCTTTTGCCACCGTCTCAAGCGGACGCGCAATATGAAGAATGTTCGTACCCTCGAAATTCCCCCGGAGCGTCACGCCATAATGGGACCGGATAAGTTGGAGCTGTCTCTGACTCAGGAGCTGTTCGAGTTCGGGCAGCGTCCAGGTGAAGAAGGTCCCCTCTTCACCCCCGCTATCGGCATCTGTCGCCGAGTAAAACCCGCCACCTGGGGCGCTCATCTCGCGGTCGAGATACTCCAGGACTTCCCGGGCGATACGGGCGAAGTCTTCCCGCCCAGTGATTTGATACCCTTCCAGATAGGCGACTGCGAGCAGGGCGTTGTCATACAGCATTTTCTCAAAATGCGGCACGCGCCATTTTTGATCCGTTGCATACCGGTGAAATCCGCCGCCAACCTGGTCGTATATCCCGCCGGTCGCCATAGCCTCCAGGGTCTGCACCACCATATCCTGAATCTGAGGGTCATTGGTCCGGCGACTATAGCGTAGGAGAAATTCCAAGCTGACACTCCGCGGAAATTTCGGCGCCTGTCCAAAGCCCCCGTACTGCGTGTCAAAACGTGCTGTGAAATGTTCGGTTGCCTGCGTCAAAGCGGTCTGGGTCGGATACTCCGCTGACGCCTCCGGGGCAGCGGCCGCCTGGATGCTCCGGGTCAGCTTCTTGGCCACCGTGGCCACCTGATTCGGCTCTTGATGATAGACCGTCTGCAATCGGGTCAGCAGGGTGAGCAGTCCGGTCTGCTGCCCACGCATGCCGTCGCGCGGCGGGAAGTAGGTACCGCCATAAAAGGGGCTGCGATCAGGGGTCAGCCACACGCTCATGGGCCAGCCGCCTCGTCCGGTCAACATTTGGACGGCTGTCATATAAATGCCATCGACGTCCGGCCGTTGCTCGCGGTCAACTTTGATCGCGATATAGTGGCGGTTCAGGTATTCGGCAATCGCGCTATCCTCAAAAGACTCTCGCTCCATCACATGGCACCAGTGACAGGTCGAATAACCGATGGACAGGAAGACTGGTTTGTTTTCTTTTTTTGCGCGGGCAAAAGCTTCATCTCCCCACGGATACCAATTGACCGGATTGTGGGCGTGCTGGAGAAGGTAGGGACTGGGTTCAAGGATCAGTCGGTTCGTATACTGCGGACGACCGTCTTCAAAGAGATGCCGGGTGCGGGGTGTATACGCGTCTCCTTTTGCCTGGAGTGCCCGTTCAAGCTGTTGCCGCACCGCCGCCGGAAACGGCTCCATTCCGGGCATCGCTTTGGGAGTGGTTTCTGCCAGGGCATGGGTCAAGAGGAGGAGGCTCGCTCCGATGACCCCGTAGTATATGATCTGCATGGAAATCCTCGCTCTCGATTATTCCTTTTAAAGGGGAAAGATACATGTTGCTGCTGGCCCCACCAGTAGTCTATATCAGAATGATTGCGCATGGCTGCTGAAATATCGACTGCTTTCAAGGGGAGCTCTTCAACGCGCTGAGCAGAGTATGCCATCTTCAAAGCGTTCCTCCGCTGCTTCGTTACGTACCGCAGAGTCCTCTCACGGTACAATCAACCAGGCGTCTGGGCACGGGTCCCATTCCTGGACTCCCCTCCTCTCTGTCATTATCCCGGTCTATAACGAGGTCGAAACAATGTATGAGCTCTTAAGGCGGGTTGCCCGCACACCCTTTCCCAAAGAGATCTTTGTCGTTGATGACAACTCGACTGATGGAACCCGAGAATTACTTCGGGAGCTGCCTGACATGACACGGCTGCTGGATGGCAGCCCTCTTCCTGCTCCGTGTCGGGTGAAAGCCCTGTTTCACCCGACCAATCAGGGGAAAGGTCAAGCCGTCCAGACCGCCTTGCGGCACGTCAGCGGCTCTTTCGTACTGATCCAGGATGCGGACCTCGAATATTCTCCCTCCGATTATCCACAGATACTCGCCCCGCTCCTGGCTGGCCGGGCCGATGTCGTGTATGGATCGCGATTTCTGGATTCCCCGACATGCTCGTTCTCCTGGCACACTGCCACGAACAAGGTCCTGACAACGCTCTCCAATATCTGCACCCGCCTCCAACTGACAGACATGGAGACCTGTTATAAAGCCTTCCGCGCCGAGGTGTTACAGGGCCTCACCCTCCGTTCAAAACGCTTTGGATTTGAGCCTGAAATTACCGCTAGAATCGCTCGTGGTGGAGTCCGCATCTGTGAGGTCCCGATCTCATACAGTCCACGCAGTTATGCCGAAGGCAAGAAGATCCGTTGGCAGGACGGTTTTGTCGCTCTGTGGACGATTCTCCGCTGCCATATTCTTGAAGCTGATGAGAGAGTAGAGATGTGACCACGCGGTTGAGCCTCGCGAGCCGTTCCCAAGCCTGGTCAAGTCCTTTTCGTTTTCTTCCGACTTTTCTTTTTTGAGGTTGCGGTCACGCACCGCCGGAAAATCCTGTGCCAATTGGTCCTTGTACCGAATTGCTGTACGTACGACTCAAGGCCAAGTAGCGCCCGGACTAAGAAGAGCCTATGCCCAGGCGTCTTAAAGATCCGATGCCGGAGACTGATATTTGTCACCTCCCTGGCCCTCTCCACCGCGTGAAAGTCGCGAGGGTCATAGGGGCGGTCTTCCAGGACGGGCTCAAAAAGAAGATACATAATCCGCACAAGCGGCTCAGGATCGTCACCAGGATCGAGATAGCCGAGCTCAAGAAAACACCCCGCCATGGTTTTTTCGTCTCGGGCTAAGACTGCTTGAGCCAGCCGGCGGTATCCTGCTCGAATCTCATCCGGGAAAAGGCGTACACTGCCAAAGTCCAATATGGCAATCTTGGGATGGTAGGTAATCAGATAATTCCCAGGATGCGGATCCGTATGGAGCACCCCAAAGGAACAGATCTGTCGCCAGGTAATCTCAAAATACTTGACCGCCACCCAGTCTTTAAGCTCCCTATCGACGCCGGGAGCTAACACATCCTGGAATTTATAGCCCTCAATACGTTCCAAGGTTAAGACGTGCTGCGAGGAAAAATCCGGATAGACACGGGGAATGACGACCTCGTCATCGCCAGCGAAAAGGCGCTGAAAAATCGCAATGTTTTTGGCTTCATTGACATAATCGAGCTCTTCTCGTAAGCGCTCCTCCATTTCTTGATAGAGCTCAGTCGCATCGAAGTTTTGGCGCATGACATCGCGGGCGATAAGGGTCAGAGCGTTGAGCAGCGCTTTCAGGTTCTTGAGGTCCTGTTCGACGGTCTCGCCAACCCCTGGATACTGGACCTTTACAACCACCTGTGTACCGCTCCGGAGTTGCGCCCGGTGGACCTGTCCAAGCGAGGCCGCGGCAAAGGCCTTTTTGTCAAAGGACCGAAAGAGCTGTTCCGGCTCTTTTCCCAGCTCGCTTTTGACCTGGGCTCGGATAAGCTCATAATCCATCGGCGGGACGGACGACTGGACGACCGAGAGAATATCGAGGACCTCGGTCGGAAAGAGATCGCTGCGCATGCTCAGTATTTGAATCAGCTTCATGAAGGCGCCGCGGAGTTCGTGGGAGCCTTCCACAATCTTCAGCGCGTTTTTGAGATGCAGCTCAAACAGCTCCCGCTCTTTTTCATCCGCCGACTGAAACGACTGTTTCAGGGCGTTCCAGGCGTAGCTACTGCTGACCGAGGTTGCGAGCGAGCCGACCTGAAGAGCGCGCCTTGCCCGACCTTGGGTCAAGGTGTTGGAGGATTTTTTAGAAGACATTGACGAGATACGGTTAAGCTGCGGCTTAACATAAACGAGGCACTCTCCCTTTTGTAGTAGCAACGGAGTGACCCCGCTCCAGAGAAGATAAAGGAGGAGCGGACAAGCCGGGAAAAGTACTGTTTTCGTAGGGTGTCAGGAGGACGGCGGACCGCGTCACGGCAGGAAAGCCGAGCGTGACTTCTCGCTAACCGATGACAGGCCCTAGCCTTTTCGATCATACCTGCATACCAAGGAGAGGCCCCCAAACCGCGGAGTTGGGAGTTGCCGAAGATACGCAGTGTCGCGCCGGTTATTGAGTTGGGCTGGATTGCCCATGTCTGAGGGAACCAATCCCGTGTGGCCATAATGCTGCTGGGGCCAACCTGTCAGTAAGGAGAAAGACGGATGCATGATGTTGTGATTCGTGGCGGAACCATTGTTGATGGGACTGGTAAACCGGCGTTTACCGGAGACCTTGCTCTTGCGGTCGGTCGTGTCGCCGCGGTGGGCAAGGATCTGGGTAGCGCAAAGAAAACGATTGATGCGGACGGCCTCCTGGTCACCCCGGCCTGGGTGGACGTCCATACTCACTATGACGGCCAAGTCGCCTGGGATGAGCAAATGACCCCGTCACTGTGGCACGGCGTATCAACTGTGGTCATGGGGAACTGCGGCGTTGGATTTGCACCAGCCACCCCGGACCGTCACGACTGGCTGATCGGATTGATGGAAGGGGTCGAAGATATTCCCGGCCCGTCATTAAGAGCCGGTTTGCCCTGGGGATGGCAGAGTTTTTCCGAATATCTGGATGTGTTGGACACCATGCCACGCACCCTGGATGTCGGCGGTATGATCACCCATGGCGCGGTCCGAGCCTTTGTCATGGGCGAACGCGGGGCCAAGAATGAACCCGCAACGGAAAAAGACGTTGCCCGGATGGCGACTATTGTCAAAGAAGCCGTACTCGCTGGCGCGCTGGGCTTCTCGACCTCGCGGACTTTAGCCCATACCGCCAACGATGGTGAACCTGTGCCCGGAACGTTTGCCAAAGCAGAAGAGCTGATGGGTATGGCCAAAGCTGTGCGATCGACTGGGCGTGGCATCCTCGAAGTCGTCCCCCGTGGTGCGGGTGGGGAAAACGCAGAACTGCTGCAAGAAGTCGAGATGTTTATCCGGATTGCCCGTTCAACCGGGTGTCCGTTCACCTTCCCCTTTGTTCAGACCAACACCTACCCGGAGCAATGGCGGGAAGTGATGGCCACGTGTACCGCTGCGGTGAAGAGCGGCGTGCCCATCGTGCCCATGGTCTTTGCCCGCCCGGTGTGCGTGTTGTTCAGTTTTCAGGGAGAAAATCCGTTTGAGTATCTCCCCAGCTTTCAGCCGCTTAAAAAACTTGCGCACGATGAGAAAATGGTCGCCCTGCGCACCCCTGCGCTACGACAAAAACTCGTCACAGAAACAGACCCCCATACAACCGGAATGTCGCTGCTCTACCAAAACGAGAAAGTCTGGGAACGGACGTATCCCATGGGCCGGCCCCTCAGTTACGAGCCGGATAGCACGCAGAGCATCGCGGCTACGGCTGCGCGGGAGAAACGTGACCCACGCGAGGTGGTCTACGATCTGATGTTAGAGCAAAACGGCCGGTCCTTTTTGATGTATGCCGCATTCGGCTATGCCGATGGCAACGCCGACTGCCTGCGCGAGCTGATATGCGACCCGATTACGGTCCTGGGTGGCAGTGATGCCGGTGCCCATGTGCGGCAAATCATAGACGCGGGCATGCCGACATACGCCCTGACGCATTGGGTGCGCGATAAAGCGGCCGGCGATCCAAGCCGACTGCCGCTGGAGTTTATGGTCAAGAAGTTGACGCACGACAGTGCACGTCTCTTTGGGATGACTGATCGCGGGACGCTGGAGCCTGGTGCGAAGGCCGATGTGAATGTGATTGATTATGCCAACCTGAGCGTCAGTCACCCGGAAATGATCTACGATCTTCCCGCCGGTATGCCGCGTTTGATGCAAACCGCGGGCGGGTATGAAAAGACCTTTGTGAGCGGCGAAGTCGTGCAAGAGAACGGCACAGACACCGGCGCTCGGCCGGGGCGTATCGTGCGTAGCGCCTAGCAACCGATATGCCGGTATGCCTGCAATCACGAGCACTCGGGTAAGGCTCGTTGTGGGTTACAGCTCCAAGGGCATTTTGAAGTAGGTGTGCATGATCCGGTCGCGGTGTTCCAACAATAGGGGATCGACCGCGGCGGTGACCTCGGCTGGCGTGTTCTCGAACATGGGCCGAATGGACAGGTCGAGCAAAATGTCCTCGGGCGATTGGAGGACGACAAAGTTGCTGAACGCGGCCCAGTAAAAATCGGCGGCCGTAACGGATTGTCCGATAATGTAATCGCTCCCGCGGGCCTTTTGCGCTTTGAGTGTCGCGGCGAGTTCTGTCATGAAGGCGACGACTCGCGGATTGGCCAGCTTCGCGTCCACGTCGCGGTAGCCATATTTCAAACCGAATGCGGACGGTCCGGTCGCGTCATCAGCCGGACGCATCATGTCGAGCCGTCGGTTCCAGCCGAAACCAAGCTCGCCGCAAATCTCGTGACCGATGCCGAACAATTGAACGCGCTCGGCTGCGTCTTCCGGCACGAGCGGCTTGTCCGGCGCGAGTCGTTCGAGCAAAAGCAAAATATCATCCCAACGGTTGATGGGTTTTTCGTCGTTCCAGGCAACCACCGGCCCGCTGTTCGTCCCCGACCACGCCAGCAGTTCCGGGTTTTCCTGCATCGGTTTTTGCGGCCCGAGCGTAAAGTCCAAGGACTTGTACTCCATCATCGCCTTCACAGCCACGCCCCAGGCACTGGGCATCCCTTGCACTAAAATAAGACGAAGGCCGTCCGCGTTGATGGCTTGATTGATGTCAACATAGTCCATTGCTTGTCTCCTCCTATCTTCGGTTACGAGATCTTTCGCCTCTCTCTTTAACGAAGTTGCAAGTCGCCCGCTACCCGTGCCCGAACTTCACGTGTGGTGAACAGGTCCGGCTCTTTTTCATCCGCCGACCGGACCGGCTGTTTCAGGGCGTTCAAAGCTCGTTCAAGAGCTCGGCACGATGCCCATCGAGCTCAGGCGGTCCGCGGCGAATCGACGGAGCCTCCCCGTTTATCCGGAGTGGTGAGGCGAAAGTCCGGGTGGTTGCGCCGTTGGGAAGCGTTAACGGCTGGACCCACCCCATCTCGACAACCTGCGCGTCTGACAAGGCTTCGGAGTATGTGTTGGTGGGGCCACACGGCACCCCTCGGTTTTCAAAGGTTTCAAGCCAGTCGGCCACAGTGCGCGATATGAACACCTTTTCGAGGATTGCTTTCAGCGCCGTCTGGTTGGCAGCGCGGTCGGTCGTCGTGAGAAACCGAGGATCGATCGCCAGGTCCGGCTGGCCGACCTCCTCGCAGACGATCTGCCACAGCTTGTTGTTGCCGGCGGCCAGCACAAAATGGCCATCCTTCGCCCGAAACAGGTCATAGGGCGCATTCCGGGGATGCGCCGCACCGAGTTTCCGAGGATTTTTTCCAGTCCCAAAAAATTCACTGGTTTGGAGGGCGGCAATGGCCATGCTCACGCCCATCATCGGGACGTCAATATAGCCTCCAGGTCCACCCGCCCGGACTCGGGTCAACAAGGACGAGACGGCAAAGGCGGCGTACAGGCCGGCGGCAAAGTCCGCTAACGGAACCCCGCATTTGACGGGCGCTCCATTCGGATCTCCGGTCACGCTCATGATCCCGGCTATCGCCTGGAGCGTAACATCGAAGCCACCCTGCTGGGCACGCGGGCCACTTTGACCAAAGGCTGACAGTGAGCAGTAGATCAGCTGAGGGTGCGCCTCGGCGAAGTCCTCATAGCCGAGCCCGAGACGCTCCATCACCCCAGGCCGGTTGTTCTCGATCACAACATCCGCGCTCCGGATCAATCGGCACGCCACGTCGTTATCGGTCGCGTCTTTCAAATTCAACGCGATAGAGCGCTTATTGCGATTGAGTGAGGCAAAGTTCTCACTAAACCCGTCCGTTATCGGCGGCCATTGACGCAGAGTGTCACCTTGCCGTGACTCCACCTTCACCACGTCCGCACCAAAATCCGCGAACAGCATGCCGCAAAAAGGACCGGCCGCCACATTGCAAAATTCAATCACTCTGACACCCGCGAGGGGTTGCATTGATCCTGCCGTGCGATTCACTGCCTCTCTCCTCCTTTGGCATTGCATGGCGCAAGCCGGCTTGCTGCATAAGGGGCAAAACCGTGCTGATAAAGTAGTCGAGGTCTGGCCCGAAGTCGAAGAAATTGACCTGCACTCCGTCTACGCCGGCCCGACGCAGGCGGGCGAACCACTCCACGATCATTTCCGGTGTCCCCACAAGATGGAGATTGCCCCCAACTGCCCACTCGAGCGCGCTATGCTGACGCCACGAAGACTGGTCCCCACCCATGAAGGCGTTGAAGAAGTTGGTAACTGCCACCTCATCACGTTCATCCCGAATCCGCTTATACCACGCCTGGGCCTCTTGCTCGGTTGGGCGACAAATCACATGCGGATTGACGAGAATCTTGACCTCTCGGCCCTTTTTCCGGGCTTGCGCCTTAATAGGCACAATACGTTGGGGTAAGGATGTGCAAGCTTTGTCCGGGTCAGCTCCCGTGGGCGAAGTCGCAAAGATGATATCCGCGTGACTGGTGGCATAGTCCATACCCGCCGGCGACGAGCCGGCACTGACCAGGACGGGCAAGCCATGCACGGGTTTGGGCGCAACAAAAGCGCCGGCCGTCTTGTACCACTCGCCGGCATAATCGAGATTGTTGTCCTCAGTCCACAGCCGCTTCATCACGGTCGTGAATTCATCCGCCATGGCGTAGCGTTGATTGTGTGGAAATGCTTCACGGCCAAACATACCGGCTTCGTCCGGCCGATAGCCGGTTACGACATTCAGGCCCCAGCGGCCATGACTGATATGGTCGATGACAGCTCCATATTTCGCAATGTGTAAGGGATGCCAGCCGTAGAGGACATGGATCGTTGAGATGAGCAGGACATTGCGGGTCAGCGGAGCAAGTGCGGCACTGGTGATAAAGGGATCAATTGAGTGCTCACGAAAATGAATGTCACCCCCATAGCCACCTTTGCCGAGCCAGGTGGCAAGGGCAAAGATGAGGTCAAAGCCGGCCTCGTCAACGCGGACGGCGAGTTCGGCGTTGTACTCGAAGGTCCACGAGGTCTTCCTGGGAGCTTTCGACGGTGTCCACGCACCCTGTTGGTGGGGCATGAACAGCCCGAGCATAAGCGGTTGGCGGACCGCTCGCTCAAACGAGGTGAGGCCATCGAGCTGTTGCAGATGGGGGGCGGCGCTGATGCGTGTCATAGCTCTCTCAGCCGGCAAGCAGGGTACGGGCCTGAGTGGTTTTGCCCTCACCCGGCTTGGCCACGACGACCGGTCTCTAGCCGTCGTCCGAAGCCGGTGCGTCCAGCTCGGGCAGCACCTCGGTCATGAACACACCCAGTTCCTCCAGCATGAGTTCTTTGGGACAATGCGCATAGTGCCAGATGAGTGTAATGTACTCGCACGGAAGCGAGGCATAAATATGGCGCCATTCCGCTTTCAACTGCTCCACGGTGCCGCCCAGAAAAATACCACTGTCCTTCATGCTCTGGAGCGTAGCCGCTTGGGTGTCGAACTTGGGGATGCCGTCGTAGAACGTCGAGTAGTGTTGGACCCACATTTCGTAATCGTAGCGCAGCAGCTTGTCGGTAAATTCCTGTTCGTCACGCCCGAGATGAATCCAGCGCGCGATATTCTGTCGGGCACCCAGCGGATAATCCATACCGGCAGCCCGCCCCTCTTCAACATATAGCGTGGCGAAGTTCACCAGGGTCTCAAGTGCCGTGAAATAGGTCGGCCGAAAACCGTGCTGGGCCAGAAAGGGAACCGAGGCGGCACTGCCGCTCATCGGGACGAACACCCGCGGATAGGGGTCGCTATACGGGCTCGGCACCACGCTCACCCGGCGAATGGCGCCGTCGGGTCCGAGTTCCCCCGGCGCGCCGGCAGCCTCGATACTCTTACGCGCCGGGTAGCCCTGTACACCGGTTTCATACGGATACGGAATCTCGTAATGCGGCTGCTTGGTCGCCACGGACTCCTGCTGCCAGCACTGGAGCAATATGCGCGTACTCTCCTCAAACATCTCACGGTTGCGCTGGTCCGCGGCGCTGCCGTCCGACACGGTCGCCACGGCCCGGACATGCTGCCCCAGGGTGTCCATCCAGCGAGACTGGTAGCCCCGCGTCAAACCCACAAAGAAGCGGCCCTGGGTCATGTGATCGAGGATGGCGGTTTCCTCCGCCACCCGAATCGGGTCGCGGGTCGCCATCACGTAGCCGAGGGCACCAACATAGGCATGCTTCACCTGACTCGCCCACCAGGCGTTCAGGACGCCGGGGTTCGGCCCCACCTCGTAGCCCTCGGAGTGCAGGTGGTGCTCGATGGTACTGATGCCCCACACACCCATTTCGTCAAGTTGTTTCACGAGGTCGAAGGTCTCATGCAGCACCTGATGATACACGTCACGATTGCGTCCCAGCGGGCGCTTGCGCTCACGGTCGGCACGGTCCTCGGCCGGAAGCACGGGGTAGATTTGTACAATCACTTTTGGTGTTGCCACACTGTTCTCCTTTGTGTGGTCGGTATCCCGCCTGCGGCATACGTGTATACTCGGTTCCGAAGCGACAACCGAGGACTCACGCGTCACTCGCAACGAGGTAGTCAATCAGACCACATTTCTCTATAGCGAGGAGTATTATACGCCTGTCGTATTCCATAGCAACGTGAGGTGTGCCAGTGAGATTAGAGATTCAACGGGTTGAAAACGTGTTTGAAGGCATGTCCTTCGGGAGCACCGGGACGTACGAGAAAATAGTCGGACGGGCCTATGGCGAGGTCGATCCTACACATCCACTCAATCGAGATATCATCAACCTCGACAAGGCACCGACGAATACCAGGGGCCGGGTCGAATACGCGGTGGACTTCTGTGTGCTCAAACCCACCGACCTCGGCAAGAGTAATCGGCGCATTTTGTACGACACCCTCAATCGGGGTGACAAGCTGGCCCTGATTGACATCAACGACGCCCAGAAGGGTCCGACTTCCAATGACCCGGTCAGCGCAGCGGACGCCGGTAACGGTTTTCTCATGCGACAGGGGTATGTGCTGGTTTTCAGCGCCTGGCAGGGTGACACGCAACCGGGCGAGGGACATATGCTCGCCGAGTTTCCAGTCGCGACCAATAATGGCGCTCCCATCGTCGGCGACTCGCGCGAGGAAATGATTTTCGGCCACACTGATAGCCCGGCCGTGCTGCCGCTCACGTATCCGGCGCATTCCTTGGATCAGAGCAACGCGACGCTAACCGTCAGGCTGTATGAGGCAGACGCGCGCATACCCGTTCCTGCCGAGCGCTGGCGATATGTCTCACCCAGGCAGATCGAAATCGACTTGGTTGAGGGCTTTGATGCCGGTGCCATATACGAGTTCATTTACCCGGCGTGCGATCCCATTGTCATGGGCCTCGGTTTTGTAGCGGTGCGTGACTTTGTGACCTATATGCGCTCCACCGAGCCGGACACTGCCGGCCAGCCCCACCCGCTGAGCCCCGACCCGGGCGCACCAGCTATCGATCATGTGATTGCCTATGGACGCTCGCAGCCCGGCCGCTTTTTGCGCGAGTTTGTCCGCCTGGGTTTCAACCAGGCTCTGAATGGCGGCCAGGTCTTCGATGGCATTTATGCCAGCATCGCCGGGTCACGGCGTATTTTCTTGAACGAACCGTTTGCGCAGCCGGGTCGCTTTCACCGCCAACAGGAAGACCATCTGTATCCGGGCGATCAGTTTCCGTTCAGCTATGCGACACGGACGGATTCGGTCAGTGACAAGACCGATGGCATCCTGGCGCGCAGCCTGGCGACCGACACCTGCCCCAAGATCATACACGTCGATTCGAGCACCGAATTCTGGCTGGGGCGCAGTTCGCTAGTGGTGACCGACGAGCACGGCCAGGATATCGAAGTCCCGGATGAGGTGCGGGTCTTTCTGTTCTCAGGTACGGGACATGCCGGGCCGATTATGCTGAACCACGCTGCCGTATTCTCTCAGAATCCGGCCTATGCCATGAACTTTTTGAACTATAATCCGCTGAATCGTTCACTCCTGATCGCCCTGGATCAATGGGCCACTCAGGGGATAGCACCGCCGGACAGTCGTGTCCCTCGTTCGGGCGACGGCACCCTTGTTCCCCCATCACCCCAGGCTGAGACCGGGTTTCCGGCCATCCCAGGCGTCCGTCACCCGGAGCGGGTGAACGAGTTGTCGGCAATGGACTACAGCCAGCAGCCACCCGTACCCGTCTCCGGCAAAGCCTATCGCGTGTTGGTGCCCAAGGTCGATGCCGACGGCAATGAGCTGGCCGGTATCCACTTGCCCGCTATCAGCGTCCCGCTCGGTACGCATACCGGCTGGAATCTCCGTGGGGCCGGATTCTCTCCGGGTGCGCTCATGCTGGTGGGCTCGTATTTCCCGTTTGCGGCGACCAGAGCGGAACGACAGGCCAACCGCGACCCCCGACCATCGTTGGAAGAGCGCTATCCCAGCCATGACGCCTACGTCGGTGCGGTCAGCCGCGCTGCCGCCGAGCTACAGGAGGCGCGCTTGCTGCTCGCCGAGGACGCGGAGCGCTACGTTGCCGCGGCCAAAGCCGCTTCAGTCGGCGGCTAAGCGGCGCGGCTATACGCAGGCGAACGCCGGACGGACGAGCAGGGAGGTAAGCATGCCAACCGAACACGAGAAACTGTGGGACTATGACGCGGTGGCCATCGGTCAGACCGGAACCGAGACCGCGGTCACCCTCACCCCGGACACACTACGCGAGTACGCCCAGGCCACCCAACATGCCCGGGGGGCGGAACTGGAGCAGACGAACGATGTGACAACCCCGGCCGCAGTCCTGGCCATGCCCAGCATGGTGTTGGCCTACGCGCCGCTATTGCGCTACGACCTGGCCGAGCACAATGGCTTTGTGGCGCTCGAAGACGCCAAGACCGCGCGCCGCCAGACGCCGTTTGCCAAGTGCGACATTCGGTGGCATGCACCGGTCGTGCTCGGTGATTGCATCACCGCCACCCGTCGGGTCCTGGACAAGTATGAGCGACGCGGCAGCAAGTTTGTGACCTTTCGCGTGGAAGCGGTCAACCAGCGCGGGATCAGGGTCGCCGACTACGATTACACCTGCATCTTCGCCTATGCCCAGGGACAGAAGACCGTCCCCGCCTCGGAGGAGGCCGGGACGGAGGGAGCTCCAGTCAAGCCTGGGTACCCCGTAGCCGAAGCGCGTCGGGTACTGACGGCCGAGCAGGCCACAGTGGGTACCACGCTGCCGGCGCTCCGGGTCACGGAGAGCCGGGACACGATACTGGGCTATAACGATGTCCAGTTGGCGGGCCGGCTCATGACGAGCAATATCCATACGGATGAGGAGTTTGCGCGCCACAACATTTTTGGCGGGGCCGTCAACGCCGGGCCCGCCACCCTATCCTACGTGGAGCAGATGCTCACCCTGTCGTTTCCGCTGTCCGCGTTTTACGCCGGTGGCCGCTTGCTCATGCGCGCTATCGAGCCGTTTCGAGCCGGGCAGGTAGTGACCCTGCGGGGCGAAGTGACGGCGGCACAAGCCAGAGGAGATCACTATCAGGTCGGCTGTACCGTGCGCGGCACCAATCAACCGGGCTCACTCGTGTGCCTGGCCGAGGCCACCTTGAACCTCCCCCTTGCGGAGGAGTAGGGCAGCGTCCTTATGCAAAAAGAATTTGGAGACGCATTTGCGTCGATTGAGGATACGACCTTTACGGCAAAATACCGTGCCAGGTGCCACTGTCAGGCCGTCCAATACGAAGTGAGCGCAGATCCGGTGGACGCGAAAATCTGTCACTGCGTAGTCTGCCAGACGCTGCACGGCGCGCCAATGCAGTGGGCCGCCATTTTTCACAAACGCCACGTGCGCATCACGCACGGCATCGCTCAGCTCCGCTTCTACAACAGTGAGCGGCGGCAGTATGAGCGCATTCTCCCCTGCAAAGTCAGTTGTGCCAGGTGTGGGACGCTGATTGCGGATGAAGGGCGTAAGATGTGGCTGGCGTTTCCCTCCCTGTTTGATTTTGGGCGCCCGCCTCAGGTGCCACCGAGTTTCAAACCCACGTGTCATATTTTCTATGGGACGCGGGTGATGGATATGCCCGATGAGCTGCCGAAGTGGGCGGGCCATAAGAATAAGTCCGCCCTATTGTAAGCAGGCGAGTTGAGCGTGGAGCAGCAGGCGCAATCAAGAGGTCGTTGTTCAACTCTTGTCGGCTTGCTCAGCGTTGGACCGATTGATCAGAGTAGCCGCGGCAGCGGCACCAAATCCATTATCGATATTCACCACGGTCACACCTGCCGCGCAGGAATTGAGCATGGCCAAGAGGGCAGCGACGCCACCGAAACTGGCACCGTAGCCGATGCTTGTCGGGACCGCGATGATGGGTCGATCAACCAGCCCGCCAATAACACTCGGCAGCGCGCCTTCCATACCGGCCACCACAATCAACACGGACGCAGCCCGGAGGCGATCCAGACTATCAAGCAGGCGGTGCAGGCCGGCCACGCCGACATCGTATAAACGCTCGACGGTATTGCCGAGCCACTGGGCTGAAATCACGGCCTCTTCGGCAACGGAAATATCCGCAGTACCAGCCGCGACCACCAGGATGGACAACCGCGTGCGGGGAATCGGCTGTTTTCCCAGAGCTCCGATACGCGCCTCCGGATAGTACACCAGGGCGGGTAGAGAAGTTTGGACCTCCTGGGCTTTTTTTTCATCCAGACGCGTAATCAGGGCCGGCTGTCCGTTCTCAACCAGACGTGAGGCAATCGCGGCAATCTGCTGACTCGTTTTCCCCGGCCCCCAGATGACCTCAGAAAAGCCTTTGCGCAACGTCCGGTGGTGGTCGATTCGGGCAAAGCCCAAGTCTTCAAAAGGCAGGTGTTTGAGCCGTTCAAGTGCTTGCTCGACCGGCAACACCCCCTGTTGGACTTGGGTGAGCATTTCAGCCAGACGATCTGGTGTCATGGTCTGCTCTGCGCGAAATGATTAAACCCAGTGAACTCGCTCGCCGCCCGCGGCCCGTCCGGTAACCTGACGGTGACGCCGTCTGCCTGGGGCACGAGCGAACCGATGCGGGTGATCGCACAGCCGCTCCGGTCTGCGATGTCCTGTATCCTGGGGCGTGCCGTAACCGGCGCGCTAAAGAGCAACTCGTAATCCTCCCCGCCAGCCAGGGCCAGCGCCCAATCCTGTGCGCCCAGGAATGTCCGATAGCCCTCGGATAGCGGGAGCGTGTGGGCTTCGACCACGGCCCCGACCTGGCTCGCTTCGCACAGGTGGCCCAAATCCTGGAGCAGTCCGTCACTGACATCAATCATAGCCGTCGCCAGGTCTTGGGCCGCGAGTTCTTTTCCGACTGTGACACGGGCGGTCGGGCATAAGAAACGCTGCTTCAGGTGTCGGACAGCAGCGCCCTCAGCATCTCCAGCCAGTTCCTCAGTGAGGATGCGCAAGCCCAAGGCCGCATCCCCCAGAGTCCCGGTTACGTACACCTCATCCTCGACGTGTGCGCCCGAACGAGAGATAGACCCGTGCGGAGTCTGCCCCAGGAGGGAAACGGAAATCATCAAAACGGGGGCCGCGCTCATATTGCCGCCGATGAGGGTGGTCCGCATCCGCTGAGCCGCATCCAGAAAGCCGTCAAAAAAGGCGTCCAGATCTTCGACAGCAGAGTCTTGGGGGACACCTAAACTGAGGAGGGCGAAGGCCGGCTCGCCGCCCATCGCTGCCACATCACTCGCATTGACGGCAAAGGCTTTCTGTCCCAGGACAAAAAAAGGTGCCCACTCACACTGGAAGTGAACGCCCGCAATCATTGCGTCCGTAGTCAACACCGTCAGCCCGGGGAGGGAGAGGACGGCACAGTCATCACCCACGCCGAGCCGAATCCGCGGGTCGTGGTTGGCGTGTGGCAGGCGCTCACGGAGGCGGCGCAAAAAGGGAAACTCACCGAGATCCCGTATTTTCATACCCGCCTATCCAAACAGCTCTTTGACCTTATCGAAAAATCCTTTGGAGATGGGATGCACCTCACCCCCATTGAGCTGGGCGAATTCTTCCAACAGTTCTTTCTGCTTAGTCCCAAGGTCTGTGGGGGTTTCCACCACGATGCGAACGAGTTGGTCGCCGCGCCCGCCACCGCGCAAATCGACGATGCCCTTTCCCCGGAGCCGAAAGACACTGCCCGACTGCGTGCCGGCAGGCACCTTCATTTTGATCTTGCCTTCAAGCGTAGGGGCCTCGATATCGGCGCCAAGCGCGGCCTGTGGGAAGCTGATGGGCAACTCGCAGACCACTTCGTTGTGCTGCCGCTCAAAAAGCGGATGCGCTCCCACCTGAATGGTGACATACAGGTCGCCGGCAATACCGCCGGCCGGTCCGGCTTCCCCTTCTCCACGCAGCTTGAGCCGAGAACCGGAGTCCACTCCACCGGGAATTTTAATCTGGAGGTTCGACGTTTTCCGCACCGCACCGGCACCCTGACACTCCGGACACGGGTCGGTCACCACTGACCCCTGCCCACCGCACTGGTTGCACGTTCGGGCCACCGTAAAAAAGCCTTGTTGAAAACGCATCTGGCCACTGCCACGACAGGCGCCACACGTCTGTGGCCGCGTTCCTGGTTTCGCCCCAGTCCCCTGACAGGGCGCACACGTCGCCCGGCGCGGAATGGAAACGGTTTTTTCCGTCCCGAAGGCGGCCTCCTCGAAGGAGACCTCAAGGCTGTAACTGAGATCACTCCCACGCGCCTGACGTCCAGCTCGGCCTCCACCGCCGAAGAAATCGCCAAAGATGTCACCAAAGATGTCTTCAAAGTTCGTTGAAAAGTCGAATCCTCCGTTAAATCCGCCCGCCCCTTGCTCAAATGCGGCGTGCCCAAAGCGATCATACTGAGCGCGCTTTTCCGGGTCGCTGAGTACTTGATAGGCCTCCGACAGATTTTTGAATTTCTCTTCGGCCGCCTTGTCTCCAGGATTGCGGTCCGGGTGGTAGCGGAGCGCTGCTTTGCGATAGGCCTTCTTCAGTTCTTCTGCGCCTATGTCGCGGCCCACGCCCAACAGCTCGTAATAATCGGCTTTGCTTGCCATATCGACCTCTATTCCCTGATACTGAAGACCCCCACTCCTCCTCCAACTGTAGGAGAAGTGGGGGTCTTATGACAAGGGTCCCGAGAGACGGGGGGAATCTTACTTGACTTCTTCGAAGTCCGCGTCAACAACGTCGTCGTTCTCTTTTGCCTGGGTACGGTCCGTACCGGTGCCTGCCGACCCCTCGCCGGGTCCGGCTTCGGCACCTTGCGCCCCGGCTTGCTCCTGGGCCGCTTTTGCATACATGGCTTCGGCCAGTTTATGCGAGGCCTGGGTCAACTCTTCCGTTGCCGCCTGCATGGCCTCGGTATCATCCCCCTCCAAGGCTTTTTTGGCCTTGTCTAATGCGGCCTCGATATTCCCGACCGTTTCGGCATCCGTTTCATCTTTGTGGTCGGCCAGGGATTTCTCGGTTGAATAGACCAACGCATCAAGCTGATTATGCGCCTCAATGCGCGCCTTTTTCTTCTGATCCTCTTCGGCGTGAGACTCGGCATCCCGGACCATATCCTGGATTTCTTCCTCGGACAGACCGCTGGAGGCCGTAATTTGAATCGATTGCTCTTTCCCGGTACCGAGATCCTTGGCGTTCACGTGGACAATACCGTTGGCGTCAATATCAAAGGTCACTTCGATTTGAGGGACACCGCGCGGAGCCGGCGGAATACCGCCAAGATTAAACTGTCCCAACAGCTTGTTGTCCGACGCCATTTCGCGCTCGCCCTGATGCACGCGAATCGTCACCTCCGGCTGACTGTCGGCCGCGGTTGAAAAGACCTGGCTCTTTTTGGTTGGAATCGTCGTATTTTTCTCAATCAACCGGGTGAAGACGCCACCCAGCGTCTCGATTCCCAAGGAGAGCGGCGTGACATCTAACAGGAGCACATCTTTCACATCACCGGTAAGCACCGCTCCCTGAATAGCGGCCCCGACGGCAACCACTTCGTCAGGATTCACGCCTTTATGCGGCTCTTTTCCAAAAATCTTAGCCACCCGCTCCTGCACCGCAGGCATCCGCGTCATACCCCCAACCAGGACAACCTCATCGATCTGCTGAGCAGAGAGCCCCGCATCTTTCAGGGCCGTGAGACAGGGCCGGTCCAGGCGGTTGAGCAGGTCGGCGCACAGCGCTTCCAGCTTGGCCCGCGTGAGCTTTATGGTCAAATGTTTCGGCCCGCTCTGATCCGCGGTAATGAAGGGCAGGTTGATCTCGGTCTCCATCGAAGACGACAGTTCACACTTGGCCTTCTCGCCTGCCTCTTTCAGCCGCTGCAAGGCCATCCGGTCGGTGCGTAGATCAACGCCCTGATCCTTTTTAAATTCGTCGGCAAGATAGTCGATAATGCATTGATCGAAATCGTCGCCTCCCAGAAACGTGTCCCCGTTCGTTGACTTGACCTCAAACACGCCGTCGCCGACTTCAAGGATGGAAACATCAAACGTTCCGCCTCCCAGGTCGAACACTACGATCTTTTCGTCCTTCTTTTTGTCAAGCCCATAGGCCAGCGAAGCCGCAGTCGGCTCATTGATAATCCGCTGCACATTCAATCCGGCGATCCGCCCGGCGTCTTTTGTTGCCTGCCGTTGAGAGTCGTTAAAATACGCAGGTACCGTAATCACCGCATCAGAAACCGTCTCGCCAAGATAATCCTCGGCCGTTTGTTTCATTTTCTGCAAGGTGAAGGCCGAAATCTCGGGTGCGCTGTATTGTTTTCCGCGGCTCTCAACCCAGGCATCGCCACTCTCGGATTTGACCACCTGGTAGGGCAGCAGTTGTTTCGCCTTGTCCACCTCTTTATCTTCATAGCGGTGGCCGATGAGGCGTTTAATCGAAAAAATCGTATTTTCCGGATTGGTCACGGCCTGTCGTCGGGCAATCTGCCCAACGAGACGCTCGCCACTGTCGGAAAAAGCGACGACAGAAGGAGTCGTACGATTGCCCTCGGCATTCGTGATCACCGTGGGCTCACCACCTTCCATCACGGCCACAACGGAGTTTGTTGTTCCCAAATCAATCCCAATAACCTTTCCCATGCCTGTTCTCCTTATATCGAGAGCCCGCCCGTGCAACTCCCTTCGTACAGCATTTGTTAATCATCACCTCGCGCGTTGGCAACCGTTACGACTCTGATTCTTTCTCCCCTTCTTGCTGTGCCTGTGGCGCTGCTTTGGAAACGCTCACCATCGCCGGACGCAAGAGACGGTCATGCAGTTGATATCCGGACTGATGTTCGTCCAGCACGGTATTTGGAGCGAGCTCGGTATTTTCGACCTGTGCCACTGCCTCATGCCGACTCGGATCAAAGGCCTCTCCCTTGGCCTTCACCCGGCTTACGCCGTGCCTGCCTATGGTGTCCAGCAGCGACCGCAAGACTAATTCGACTCCTTCAACCAGCGCCTGACTGCCTTCGTTCCCCCTGGCGTGTGCGACTGCGCGCTCCAGATTATCGATGACGGGCAGGATATCGCGGAGCAGCGGTTCACTCGCAAAACGCAGGGACTCGTTTTTCTCCCGCTGCATCCGCCGTTTGAAATTTTCCAGCTCGGCCCGTTCTCTGAGCAACAGGTCGTAGTGCTCCTTGGCGAGCGCTTCTTGCGCTCTGAGTTGTGCCCGTACGAGAGTCAGTTCATCAGGCGTATCCTGATCGGTATGTTCCTCGTGTTCCGCGTCCTCAACACCCCCTAGTGCTTCACTCCCCTGTCCTTCCAACTCATCCCGATTGCCTTCTTGCTCCTGGCTCCCGCTTTGCCCATTGGCGGCCCCGGACGCTCCTTCAAACGCTGTTTGACCCGACGCGCAACTGGTCGTTTTCTCCTGTTCTTCTGGCTGACCGTTTCCCTGTCTTTCCATACATTCCCTCATTATTCCTAGCTCTCCCGCCGGACTCTTCTCACCGTCCTCTTTGTTCGCTTTTTCATGTGTTTATGGTAGGGAAGATAGAGAAGTTGCAGGGAATGTAAGAATCACCCCCCGGACTGTCAAGCCGCATATGCAAGAAGAACGCACCTCCGCTATTGTCCTGCGTACACGAGTACACGGAGAATCGGATAAGATCGTTACCTTCCTCACCCAGGACTGGGGGAAGATTACCGGCATAGCAAAAGGGGCAAAACGCTCACGACGACGGTTTGTCAACGTTCTTGAACCGTTCACCCATATTCGCCTCAGATTCCGGCCAAGTCGCTCTGATGACCTGGCCTTTATCCTGGGCTGCGAGCTGGTCCAAGCGTTCCGCCGTCCGAGTCAAGACCTCCAGCGCTTTGCCCTGGCGAGCTATATGGTTGAGCTGACAGACGTCATGGTGGCAGGGAGGGAAGCCGGCCAGGAAATCTACGCCCTCCTCCTGCACGCTTTAGCTTCCCTTGAAGAGTCATCTTCTCTCTCATCTTTGTTTCTGTCGGCTTTTGAGTTGCGCCTCCTGGTTGAGGTTGGCTATGCCCCAAACCTGAAGACCTGTCACGTATGCGGGACCTCCATATCACCGCGCGAAACGGACGGACCGGCCTTGCTCTTCTCGCCAAGTCTCAGCGGCCTGCTGTGCCCGCGGTGCGACACGCAGGGAGGTGCAACCTTTCGCCTTTCCCCTGCAACGCTCAGCCTCCTCCAGACCTGGCTGGCAAGTGAGCACCCGCCCGGCGCAGTCTCTGCTGACAGGTCGCCGCGCATCTACCAGGAAACGCGCTCCCTGGTGTCACGTCTTTTGGCCCAGCATTTACCTCGGCCCCTCAAATCACTCGCCTTTCTTGAGCACATAGATGTGTCGCCCGCGGCCGCTGTCCCTGGTCAGGCCGCTTGCATTGACGACGTCCAGAGTGGGTGATAGGGCTGCTCGCCGAGGCAAGGCTCGACCCCCTTCCGTCATGACGGCTGGAATCCTGGTCATACAAACGCAATAATAAGCGCAACGCATGGATACCAAAGCACAAAACGGGCTGCAAAAACAGCGGAAACGACCACGGCGCAACCGCTATGTCTACTCTTTTGGCGGGGGACAAGCCGATGGAAAAGCCAGTCTCAATTGGCTCCTCGGTGGGAAAGGCGCAAATCTGGCGGAAATGGCGGGCCTGGGTCTGCCCGTTCCACCCGGTATGACCATCACGACCGAAGTCTGTACCCATTATTATACCTATGGCCATACCTACCCGCCGGAGCTCTCACAGCAGGTTCGGACGGGTTTGCGGCGTATCGAAAAAATCATTGGACGGCGTTTTGGAAATGCGACTAATCCACTGCTCTTGTCGGTCCGGTCGGGCGCCCGCGTTTCCATGCCCGGCATGATGGATACGGTGCTGAACCTCGGCCTCAATGACAAGACGGTGCAAGGTTTGATCCAGCAATCCGGCAACCCCCGCTTTGCCTATGACTGCTACCGTCGATTCGTCCAGATGTACGGTGATGTCGTACTCGGCCTCAAGCCGCAATCAAAGGCAGAACGGGACCCCTTTGAGCGTATCATTGAGGAGAAAAAAACAGCAAAAGGCATAGAGCACGACACGCAATTTACGGCAGAGGACCTCCAAGCACTCGTCTCGGCATTCAAGGCTCTTATCCTGGAACGTTTGGGTCTTCCGTTTCCCGATGACCCGCACGATCAACTCTGGGGCGCGGTCGGCGCAGTGTTCAGTTCGTGGAATAATAACCGAGCAATCACGTATCGAAGGATTGAAAACATCCCGGACGAATGGGGCACTGCGGTCACGGTTCAGGCCATGGTGTTTGGCAACTCAGGGGATGATTGTGCCACCGGCGTCGCCTTTACCCGCGACCTGTCCACCGGTGCACCCGACCTGAACGGCGATTTTCTCATTAACGCCCAAGGGGAAGATGTCGTTGCCGGTATCCGCACCCCCCAGCAGATTACCCTCTCGGCATCACGCCAGCGCGCCCAACGGGAAGGGCATTCGGAAGATGAGCGGAAAGAACGCTACCCGGCCCTGGAAGAGCAGATGCCGGCCTGCTTCGATCAGTTGAAAGAGATCGCGCAAACGCTTGAATCTCACTACCGTGATGCTCAAGATATCGAATTCACCGCAGAGCACGGTCAGTTATGGATGCTCCAAACGCGAACGGCCAAGCGAACGGCGGCGGCAGCCGTACAGGTCGCCGTGGACATGGTCTACGAAGGTCGTATTGATGAAGAGCAAGCGATCCTGCGTGTCGCACCAGCTCAGCTCGACCAACTGCTCCATCCCATTCTTGACCCTGATACACCAAAGGAAGCCGTCACTCGCGGCTTGCCCGCTTCTCCGGGAGCCGTCAGCGGAGAAGTGGTGTTCTCCGCTGAGGATGCCGAAAGTGCAGCGCAAACCAAGCGACAGGTGATCCTGGTTCGGATTGAAACCTCACCGGAAGACATCAATGGCATGAATGCCGCAGAAGGTATCCTCACCGCACGCGGCGGCGCGAGCTCGCACGCAGCCCTGGTGAGTCGTGGTATGGGGAAGTGTGCCGTCGTCGGCTGTGAGGCGCTCGACATCGATTACGTCCAGGAAGAGATACGGGTGCGTGGTACGGATATCGTCATCCGAGCTGGCGATTTGGTAACCTTGGATGGCTCAACCGGAGAAGTCTTTCAGGGATACGTTCCAACCAGTGAGCCGAGCATGGAAAGTCCGGCCTTCAAAGCCCTCATGACCTGGGCGGACCGTACCCGTCGCCTGCGTGTCCGAGCGAATGCCGATACCCCGCATGATGTGCAAGTCGCCCGGTCTTTCGGCGCGGAGGGGATAGGCCTGTGTCGAACGGAACATATGTTCTTTGAGGGTGATCGTATTGATGCCGTCCGAGAGATGATCCTGGCTGATGATACGATCGGGCGCATCCGTGCCCTGGAAAAAATTGTTCCGATGCAAAAGGCAGACTTTATCGGTATTTTACGCGCGATGGAGGGGCTGCCGGTGACGATCCGTCTCTTTGATCCACCCCTGCATGAGTTTTTGCCTCAGACGGATAAGGACATTGACGAGTTAGCTGCGAAACTGAACATTCCAACCGGACGCCTCCGAACAAAACGGAACGTTTTGCACGAACTGAATCCGATGTTAGGGCATCGGGGCTGTCGCCTGGGCATCACATTTCCAGAAATTTATGAGGCCCAGGTAACGGCGATTATGGAAGCCGCTTGTGAACTGACACGAGCAGGGGTGAACGTTCTCCCCGAGATCATGATTCCCCTGGTTGGATATAAGCGAGAACTTGAAATCTTACGAAAACGAGTTGCGCATGTGTGCGCCGAAGTTATCTCATCCCAAGGCGCGACGCCGCATTATTTGATTGGAACGATGATAGAAGTTCCACGTGCAGCCCTGCGAGCAGATCACATTGCAGAAGTCGCCGACTTCTTCTCCTTTGGGACAAACGACCTGACACAAATGACGCTTGGGCTGAGCCGAGACGACTCCGGGAGATTTCTGCCTGACTACGTCTCACAGGGAATCTTCCCTCAGGACCCATTTGCCTCCCTCGACCTCGCTGGTGTCGGCCAGCTTGTCAATCTTGCCGTCCAAAAGGGACGCGCCGTCAGAGAGGGATTAAAAATGGGGATCTGCGGCGAACATGGAGGCGATCCGGCCTCGGTTGAGTTCTGTCACAACATCGGCTTGGACTATGTGTCCTGTTCGCCCTATCGCGTGCCGATTGCGCGTCTCGCCGCGGCACACGCCGTCTTGAAGGAACAGATGGCGAACGAGCAGCGAGCTTCGCGGAAAGCATCAGCCAAGCCATCAGGCGCCGTCCTTGCGCAAGAGTGAACCCACCGGGGCTAGCACAGCAGCAGGCATATTCTCACACCGAGGTCTCTTTTCGGCATGACCACTTTGAGCGTGAATGGGGAAACTCGCGTCATCGGGATTTTCGGCCACCCCATTGCCCACACCCGCTCACCAGCCATGCATAATGCCGCATTCCGAGCGCTGAGCTTACCCTATATTTATATTCCCTTCGCTGTCTCTCCTTCTGCGCTCGGGAAAGCAACCTCCAGTATTCGCTCCCTGAATCTTGTCGGGGTCAACGTCACCGTCCCCCACAAGGAAAAGATTCTGCGCTATCTGGATGAACTCAGTCCAGCGGCCAGCCTGTATCGAGCCGTCAATACGGTCATCAATCGGCACGGCTCCCTCTACGGAGAGAACACCGATGGGCAGGGATTTTTACGCTCGCTTGCGGAACGCAAACGCTCGGTACGAGACCGTGAGGTTGTGCTGATTGGCGCCGGCGGGGCAGCCCGGGCCGTTTTGGTTGCACTCATTCAGGCAGGCAGCGCACGGATTACCATTACCAACCGAACGCAGGCCAATGCGAAAAAGCTGATACGGACGTACCAATCGCTGGGCCCAACACGGCTCGTTGCGGCATCGCTGGATGCGCTCCAGGACCCTGCCCACCTGAAACGCACCGCTCTCGTTGTGAACAGTATCCCGCTCGGGCTCCACGACGCCACCTTCCCCGCTCTCGACTACGAGGCGACGCCACACCGATGCCTCTTTTATGATTTAGTCTATCGTCCTCAGCCAGGCGTCTTCTTGCAACGCGCCCATCACGCCCAGCGCCCGACACTGGACGGTCGCCGCATGTTATTGCACCAAGGCGCACTCGCATTCGAACTCTGGACCGGCCACCCTGCGCCCCTCAGGGTCATGTCGAGTGCGTTAACCCGGTCGCTCACCGTCCCGGCGTAAGTTATCTGTCTGGATGTGGCGGGCACGCACACGGCCGGCACTTTGCTTTCAGCGGCAATACCGGAAATATACCTGGACCCCCCGAAGCACTTTCCAGTGTGCTCACAAAGGCGGGGAGTAACGACACGGAAGAGAGGGGAGAGCCGATCAGTTAACCTCGTGCGTCAGCCACAAGCGCCCGCGCCTCTTCTGACCCAATGACGTACTGCTCGGCGCAGAATTCACACGCGGCCGAGATTCGGCCCTCTTTCTCAAGCAGTTCTTCTACTTCTTCAGCGCCAAGGGCAACAATAATACCGTGCACGCGTTCGCGCGAACAGCGACACGCAAAGCGAACCGGCATTTCGTCCAGGAGCGTTGGTGAAAAATTGGCGAGCACCTGCTGCAGGATGTCCCATGCCGAGAGCCCGTCACGCACCATCTGGCTGACCGGCCTCGTCTGGGCCACCGCCTCTTCTATGCGAGCCAGCGTCGCGTCATCCGCGTCCGGCATGGCCTGGATGATGAAACCACCGGCAGCAGAGACGACTTCGTCGGGCCGGACAAAGACCCCCAGGCTCACCGCGGAAGGCACTTGTTCCGATGTCAGCAGATAGTTGGCAATATCCTGGCCAATTTCTCCCGACACAATCGGCAGGACGGAGCGATAGGGTTCTTTATCCCAATGCTGCCGTCGCACGACAGCCATGGTGCCCTCTCCAACAATGCCACCGACATCCAACTTGCCGTTTTTGACGGGGAGATGCGCCCGGGGTTGATAGACAAAACCACGAACTTCTCCTCTGGCATTGGCGTCAGTCACCACCCCTTGGAGGAGTCCATTACCCATAAACTGAATAGAGAGCTGCTCCTCCTCTTTCATCATACTGCCAATGAGCAGTCCCGCGGTCATGACACGTCCGAGAGCGGCAGTCGCGGTGGGCGCAGTTTGATGACGGCCCCGTGCTTCTTCCGCAACACCAGTAGTCACCACGGCCAGGGCGCGGATGGTGTTGCTGGCAGCCGTTGCCTTTACCAACACATCGGCAGGAGTTGAACGATTCATGATGGGGTCAGACACGCACGTCTGAGGCGGATCGTTTTTTTTTCTTGGCAACAGACTGCTGACGGGAATGCAGGTCTAACGGAACAGTCTCTACGACCTCCAGTCCGTATCCCGGCAGGCTCACTAAACGGCGCGGAGAGTTCGTCAAAAGCCGCATCTTGCGGACGCCCAGATCGCGGAGAATCTGTGCGCCGATGCCATAATCCCGAAAATCCCGCAACTGAGAACCCGGATTCGTACTCGCTTGCTCCGCGTTCTTGTTGGTGTGTTTATCCGCCCGGCTCGTATCACGGAAGAGCTGTTCCCCCTGGCCTCCTTGGCGCAAGTAGAGGATGACGCCCTTCTCTGCTGCGGCGATCATGGCCATAGACTGCTGCAGAAGAGCGCTGGTATTCCCGAATGTATAGCCGAAGACATCTCCCGGCACATACTCGGCGTGCGGCCGAACGAGTACAGGCTCATCCGGGTTGATCTCGCCCTTGACCAGCACAAAATGCTCGGCTTCATCCACATCGCTGGTATAGACGTGGGCCGTGAATTCTCCTCCATACTGGGTTGGAAGGCGGGCCTCAGCAACACGATGGACCAAGGAGTCATGCTCAAGACGATAATGGATGAGGTCGGCAATCGTGGCGATTTTCAGTCCGTATTCAACCGCAAATTCTTCCAGGTCGGGCAGACGGGCCATCGTCCCGTCCTCTCGCATAATCTCACAAATGATCCCGGACGGGTCGAGGCCGGCCAAGCGGGAGAGGTCAACCGAGCCTTCCGTCTGTCCGGTGCGGACCAGGACGCCTCCCTTCCGTGCGCGCAGCGGGAACACATGACCGGGCACGACAAAATCTTCAGGTCGCGCGTCCTTCCGGGTAGCCGTCAGAATAGTGGTGGCGCGGTCCTCCGCCGAAACTCCCCGCGTCACCCCCCTTCGGGCGTCAAAAGATATGGTGAATGCTGTCCCGAGAGGAGCCGTGTTCTTGGCCACCATCATCGGCAGCCCGAGGGCGTCAATACGCTCCTCCGCCATGGGCATACAAATCAACCCACGTCCGAGTTTTGCCATAAAGTTAATGGCTTCGGGCGTCACCTTTTCCGCGGCCATGCACAGATCGCCCTCGTTCTCCCGATCTTCATCATCCATGAGGATGATCATGCGTCCGGCCCGAATTTCTTCGATCGCTTCCTGGATCGATGCGATATGCGGACTCTTATGATCGGGGGCACGCGAAGGGACCGAAAACATAATCGTTCTCTCTTCTCATGGATTTCAACGTTCTTACAGGAGCTTATAACTGGTGTCCTGACAATCTGTAAAGTAGCCGAATGCTCCTCCTATGACCCCGAAGACTTGACCGTCCGACACGCGACAGATACATAGCACAAACACCTGCCTGCGGAGGGGTAGGCAAAAAAGATGCAAAGAGAGGGCTCTGGAACACGCCGAGAACAGGGGAAACGTGATTCCGGACAGGGCGTCAACACGTAAGGAGAAGGCTTATGCCAAACGTAACAATCCAAGGGCCGATTGACCTACGCCAGATCATTATCCGTCGGCCAGAGATGTTTCTCCGCGACCCGGATGGCATTAAACGCATCAGCGAGTATTATATCAATACCGAATGTACCAAACTGCTGCTCGAAGCGCTCGTGATAGAGCCGGGGAAAAAACAGCAGTTTTTTATCCAGGTGTGTAAAAAGAGCAACGGGGCCATGGTTCGCCTTGAGCCGACTTCCCCAGTAGAAAAAACGGTGGGGGTCAAGCGCCTGATGGGTCAAGTCGCGTTTGCCATCCGTTCACTGTTTCCAGGCTCGCGTTACGCGAAGACGAACATCGCAGACCATCTCCCGGACAATGAGGGAATGAAGAATTCCTCCCGAGGCGGGAAGAAACTCCGCGCCGTCGCCTGACTCTGTCTCCAGGAAACATCGAAACAGGAGGCGCTTCCGCCGGACTCGCGAGTTTGGCGGGCCTCCCTATTTCGCATTTCTCTATCAGCTCTCTATCAGCCTGCATTCACCCTAGGGACGCTGTGCGCCTCGCCCGGATTCCCGGCTTCCTCATCAGAGCAGCCCAGGAGAGCATGTGCTGGCGGCTCACGGACTAGCGCTACCTCACTACTCGCTACGATAAACTACTTAGCCACGTCACCCTGGCCCTCATTGTCACCTATTGGTTATCAGTCTCGCCCCTAGAGCAGTTCTCAAAGTAGCGAGGTAAGCTGATAAACACGGAAATAGCGACCATTGGTTCGCTCAGCAGACGAGAGGCCCTGGGGGATTAACCGACGGCTCCCCTTGGACACTACACGATGTAATTTGAGCTAGTGGGCCTAGGATCGTAGGTCTATCGATTCCACATACGGGCATCAGGACACCCCACGGATACGGTGGCGTCACTGACCTTTGATATTGGTAGACGACAACTTCGGGTAAATTGCGTTTGTCATAGAGCCTGCCGAAACGAAAGACGACACTGTTCTGGGCCGCGAGGAAAAGATGAATCCGCCTAACACCGCGATTCCCTAGGCCAATTACAGTTTCAAGGAACTGTTTGCCAAGTACGCACTGCTTATCCTTAGACCAATGGCAATCTGGCGAGCCACCTTCAAGCGCTAACGCAACAATAGGGATTTCACCAACTTTGGCGCGAACATCGTCTTTATTCACTCCGTAGGAGACAGACACCGTCAAAGCAACGTTCCCTGTGTTATTAGGTATGTTATCGAGCCCAGAGCACTTGAAGCGATTGCCGTCATCCAAACCGTCGAGTTCACGCCAAGCTTCCCTGTGTCGATCCCAGTCAAAAATAGAGATCTCACACTCATCATCGATTAGTACGCCTGTCAGAAACGTGAACGGCACCGGCGCAAGACCTCCGTAAACGAACGTAAGGTCGCTACGGTCGAATCCATCTTCTCGTCGCCTTAAGTCAGAGGGTAGCGAAATCAGATCATCAAGCGCCGCTTCTGGCTCCACAATCTCGCCGTCCTTGATGCGCTGTCTCATATCGATCAGGATATGGTCCCGATATCCTTCTAAGCTCGCTGGGATTGCCTCGATAAGCGACGTACCACCGATATCACGTAGTCCCCGAGTTTCGACGACAACAACCTTCTTGCGGCTGAACCGCTTTTGTTCGGCCTTACACAAGACGAGGCCGAATACCGTTAGGACCGACCCTAAGATACCCACCGCATAGGCCAGCCAAGTCGGCGTCCCACCGGCACTGTTGAAACTTATATCGACCTGACCGCCCCGGAATGGGATAGACACATCCAGCGCCCAACCTGCGCCGGCGAGTACTATGCACCCTAGTCCAAACCGCAGGACCAGAAGCCCCAAGGAGCGCCGTCTGAATACCCAGTCGATCAGCGACCTGGAAAAGTGCCTACACAATGACTCCATCTACTACCGACCCTCTGGATGTTAGCGATGAAATGCACGCTCTACGCCGTGAGCCTGCAATCCTGCCCACTGAGTGCCTCATATACAGTGTCGGGCTGAAACCCATCCGTTATCGTATGCATTTATAAAAAACGTCTAATGCTTACGTCTATTAAGAATACGATGAATCTGCACTGTGAGTGTCTTAGGTAAAATAATCTGCTCATCCTTCAGCTTTCCAGCGTAATAGCAGAGGGCTGAATACAGATCATGATGAAGCGTAAGTGGCGTATGGTGTCGGTGGAGATCAAGCAGAGTTGGGCCATGGCACTTCCGGACCCTACGCCCACTGCCGCATGGGCAATCATGATGGCCACGGTACCCATGTTCGTAAAGAAAACAAACGAAAGCCAATGCTGTGACTTCGTCAGTCAAATTCAGCTTGTCAGCGTAGTACTCGACGACCCCTTCACCCCCATGCTTCTGCTCGCCAAAGGGATGCTCACCGTATTTCTTCCAGTAGCAATAGCCGTAAAAATACGGAATGACGAGTGTATTAACAAAACCCAAGAGCGACGGTTGTTGACAAAATATTCTGCGCATCTCTATCGGAACCCCCAGACATAAGGTTTCGTCCGTAAAGACATGCTCGTAATCGCTATCGATTTTGCCACTCGTTTCCCTGACCCAAGGTAGCATGCCTGGGTATGGGTCAGGGATCAGCATTTCAATATCGAAGCTGTCTATTATCGGCTCGAGACCATCGGGCTCTGCGTCGAAGGGCAAAGGCCCGGACAGGACAATCTCGCGCTCCCTCTCCTCGGTCTTTTTCAGCCCTTTGTGAAATGTTTGCAACTCGACAATCTGAGCCGTCAAGTCCGTCACTCAAGCCCTCCAAGGTTTGGCCGGGGTTGAGATGCGTACTTTCGGTGGGATGAATGGTGCCGCGATCAGGCCGAGATGGCTTGACACGACCGAAGCACCAAGCACAGCCTCGAATCGTTTGCGCACCGCTTCAGGCCGAGTCGCAGCCAGGATATCCACGAAGTCCTCCTTTAGCGCTTCAACCCACGAGAAGAAGGCCCGCGCACGCGCGTGGTTATTCTCATGCCAGCGGTCCGCGAAGTTCTCCTCGGGATTGACCGGATTACCGATGTACCATTTACCGTTCGATGTACGTGTGATCAGATCGGACGGAACACGAGCCCAGTCGGCAGGCCCACTTTCGACAAGGCCCGCATATGCATGGAGTTTGGAGACGATTCCAGTCAATGCAGAATAGATATCCGGCTCTCCCTGATAAAGCTGTGCTGCGAGAGTCGTGATGATGATTGAGATCGGCGCGTAGTCGTTGTTGCCATTGTTAAATTTCGAGTCCCGATGACGTTTCATGATCTGAACCGAACGCTGAAGGGGCGTCCGGACAAGTTGTTCGGGCACCTCATCAACCGATGCATAGATCGTAGACGCACGAGACTGTATAGCTCGTTTTTGTTCCGTCAGGACTAGGTTGAACGCCTTCTGGTTTTTGCTGTCGAACCATTTGCCGTAACCCTTCGGGTTGCTCGCTGACCAGTCATAGAGCCGGCCATTCTTATTCGTGATCGCAATGGAGGTATCCAATGGGCCGTGCGAGTCTGGCACCGAGGGCAGAACATCAAGATGAAAGCCGATACCGTCCTGTTCCGCATATTCAAGTGTCCAGCACCGTTTCCCCTCTTCGTCGAGCATCTTGCTATACCTAGCATGTTCGTAAAGGCGGCTGCCGACCATCATCTTCACCGAGCGGGCATCGGTCCGATGTTTTGCTATCAGCAACTCGCAGACAAGATCGATGTCGTAGTTAGCTTCAACACCGCCTCTAATCGGCCTTACGACCGTACCTAGGCGAAAAGAGCCCTGAGGGTATATTCTTGGTTCACCCACGCATGCAGGGTACTCACCTTCTTCCAACCAACGCCCGATGGACTGGTAGCGATCAACGGCATCCTGGTACTTGCTTGGCGGAATATCGATCTCTTCCGCAACTCTCTCCAGAAATCTGGAGTATTTTTCTCTGTCAATTGTCATAATATTCCTCCGGCAATGTTATTTGGATACCTCAGTCTCGCGATGTGGCCAGCGCCCTTGACCAATGTTGACGGTTCTGCCAAAACTGTCTCACATCTGAAACAGTTGTAACCATAATACAAGGTGTCTAACATGTCAAACAAATTCGTTTCACATGTTAGACATGGAGGGCTGCTATGACTAAACCCTCACTCGACACCTTAGGTCAGATGATCACAGACAGGCGGGGCAGCCATGGCATTCGAGAGACTGCCACAAAGATCGGCATTTCCCCTGCCACTCTGTCTCGGGTCGAAAACGGTCATCTCCCTGACCTGGAAAATTTCCAAAAAATATGTCGCTGGCTCAAAGTCGATCCATCAACTATTCTGGGCTTCGACGCTGACGCCGTTAGTCGTCCTATTGCCGCAGTTCATTTCCGGAAAAAACAAACACTGGAACTTGAAACCGCTTCTGCGCTGGCAGACATGATCTTAGCTGCTCAACGTGCCCTGATTGCACGGGACAAACTCTGATTCGATGCGCCGAGGGTTCAAGGCATGGTGTGAAAACGCCGCCGCAGATTATCGAGCCGCTCTAAGACTGAGACTAGAAGAGCCTCTGAACCCAGAAGACCTTGCTGCTCATCTTGGCGTCATGGTTTGGCGACCCGAGGATGTGCCAGAGCTGCCTATAAACAGCCTCCAGCAACTCACCATACATGATCGAGACAGTTGGTCAGCCGTGACGTTACGACTCAGTAATACTAACTTAACCATTGTCAACTCCACACATCCTCCGACAAGACAGCGTAGCAGTTTGGCCCATGAACTTGCCCATCTCATTCTTGATCACGAACCGGATAGGATCGATCTCTCTCCTGCTGGGCATTTGTTGCTTAGTTCTTTTGAGCGAGAGCAAGAAGATGAGGCTAATTGGTTGTCGGCTACTCTGTTAGTGCCACGTGCTGGTCTACGAGTCGCGTATCAATCAACTCGAGATTCCCAAACCCTGGCCGATCACTTTCGTGTTAGCCTAGACATGATGAACTGGCGACTACGGATGACTGGCATTGCCAAGCAGGTAAGGCATGCCTCCAACTGGTCACGACGGTAGAGATAGACACACTTCCTTCTGGCTGTCCTGCCAGTCCGGTCTGCCTCCAGGACGGAATCGAGACAATCAGCCACTTCTCTTCGATTGAGGAAAACTCGAGAGTCAGGCTACGGAAAAACAAACAAGCTCCGCCCCCAAGCGGCCAGGGCGAAACCCACCTTGAATGGAGTGGGCAGCGTCACCCGACGTTGGAACACATTGAATTGCTGCAATTCAATTCTTTTGAGCAGTCCATGATAGATGAGCCGCATCGCTTCTGCGGCAACAAGAGAGCGGCGATCTTGACGGTCCAATAAGCTGACCGCCCGGCTATAATACTCCTGAGCGCGTTGGCCCTCGAAGGTCATCAGTTTCAGAAATGCCGCGTTGTACTCATAGCTCAAGAGTTCCTGCTCCGAGTATGCAAACCGGTCCAGGTCTGCAAGCGGCAGGTAAATCCGACCCCGCCCGGCGTCTTCGCCCACATCCCGCATAATATTTGTCAGTTGAAACGCAATACCCAGATTAATGGCGTAGTCGCGTGCTTGCGGTGACTGGTAGCCGAAAATTTCTATGCAGACGAGGCCGACCAAAGAGGCCACCCGGTAACAATATTCATATAATTCCGAGAACGTCTGGTAGCGAGTCCGACTGAGATCCATGGCAACACCATCGATAATGCCGGCCAGGTGTTCCTGCTGGATGGGAAAGCGCCGCACCGCATCGGCCAAGGCGCGCGAAATGGGATGGCGCGGGGTCCCCGCATAGCAGCAGGTGAGTTCCTCTCGCCACGTGTCCAGGAGCTGGGCGAGTCGTTCTTTCCGGTTCTGGGGTTGTTTCCCGTCAGCGGGAGAGAGGTCCTGATCCGCGATATCATCTACAAATCGGCAGAAGGCGTACAGCGCGCACAGCGCATTATGCCGCTCCCGGGTCAGGAGCCGAAACGCATAGTAAAAATTTGACGAACTGCGCTGGGTAATATCGCGGCAATAGGCGTACGCATCCGCGAGCGAACCAGCCCCCGGTGAGGGCGGGAGTCCTGCCGCAGGCCGCTCCTGAAACATGCCGGCGTCCTCACTCATGCTACCTGTCCGACTGCCCCCTACTCGTCCGCCTAGGCCGCTGCGGTCTGTCTGGATACGCCAGCTATCTTTTTCGCCTGGGCGCGTGCCCACCCATCGGCCTCAAGGACGCTCTCCAGGTCTTTCACCGGCTGTGCGGTGTGGGATGTGAGGATCTGCTTATTGATGTCGGCGATATCGGTGAAAGCTATTTGTCCGGAAAGAAACGACGCCACCGCTATTTCGTTCGCGGCGTTAAGTACTGCGGGACACGTCCCCCCTCGCTCCAGCGCCGTATAGGCTAAACCCAGGCAGGGAAACTTGTCATAATCCGGTTCGACAAATTCGAGCTGTGCGGCCTCGGCGAGATTCAACTGCGGTAGATGCGTAAGCGGTAAACGGTCTGGATAGGCAAGAATGTATGAGATCGGCACCCGCATGTCAGGAATGCCTAACTGGGCCAGCACGGAACCATCCACATACTCCACCAGGGAGTGCACGATACTTTGGGGATGCACGATCACCGATACTTGCGTCGGGGGCAGGTTAAAAAGCCAACGCGCTTCAATGACTTCCAGCCCTTTGTTCATGAGCGTTGCCGAGTCAATCGTAATTTTATTACCCATCTTCCAGGTCGGGTGCTGTAGCGCTTCTTCTATACGGATAGTCTGAAAGTCTTCAGCCGGGCGGTGTAAAAACGGCCCGCCGGAAGCGGTTAGAATAATCCGCTTGACCTGTTCCTGTTTATGTCCATGCAGGGCCTGAAAGACCGCATTATGTTCACTGTCAACCGGCAGGAGTTGCACGCCGTGCTGCGCCGCCTCACGCGTCATGAGCTCACCGGACACGACCAAGGCTTCTTTGTTGGCTAAGGCGACATCTTTGCCCGCCCGTATGGCCGCCAGGGCCGGAGGTAATCCGATGGCCCCCACCAGGGCGGCCATGACCATATCCGCGTCTGCATGCGTCGCGGTCGCGTGTAATCCGTCTGCCCCCCAGACGATATCTCCCTCGAAATCGGGCAGTTCGTGCCGTAGCTTTTTTGCATCTTCTTCTTGGGCGAGGGAGACCAAAAGGGGCTGGAAAGATTTGATTTGCTCGATGAGTTGCGTCAGGTTTTTGCCGGCCGCCAGGGCAACCACGCGAAATTTTTCAGGAAAGCGTCCAACAATATCGAGCGTTGACACCCCGATGGAGCCGGTTGAACCGAGAATGGCAATATGCTTCATCTTCTCCACCCCTCCTCTCACGGCACTTCAGGGTTCTCTCCGCAGTTCTCCGCGCAACTCTCTCCGCAGTTCTCTACGTAACAACGGAATACTTTTCACCATGACCAGCATTCGTACCGAACGGGACGAGGGGCCGTCAAGCTCAGCCTGTTCATATATCCCGGATCGTTGCCCTTCTCACACACTCTGCTATCGTAGCCGCGGGCTGGATCAATCATGACTGCACGCTGCCACGTTTCTCTTTCCTTTCTTCTTGCGGCCGCTCTATTCCTGACGCACGCGCCGAGTCTGAGCGCGGCACCATCTACCAATCGGATCGCCTATATTGATCGCGCCGGCGATCTGTATACCATTCGGCCAGACGGGACCGGTCGCCAAAAAATGGCTTCCGGCGAAATGCTCCAGCAAGCGAGCTTCTCCCCCCGCTCGGTCCAGCGCAGTCGGGACTTTTACAGCTGGCCGGCCTGGTCGCCCGACGGACAGCGCCTGGCCAGCTTCCGGGTTGAGCTGAGTGGCGGCCAACTCACGGATGGCCTGTATATCTTCGACGCTCTCAGCGCCCGCATTCTCCATGCCTATAAAGAGCCTGGTCTCCAACCCATTTATGCCTATTGGTCACCCACGAGTCAGCAATTGGGCGTCCTTTTGGGCGGCCGGGGCCCTTTCTCACTCAACCTCTGGCCACCATCAAGCGGCCAGCGTCCTCAAAGGGTTGCCCAGGGTGCGCCCTTTTATTTTCATTGGCGCGCGGATGGACAAGCGGTGCTCACTCATACCGGAGGAAATCGGGGAGGAGGGGCCGGCCCGGCCATTAGCGTCGTCACCATTCCTACTGGCGAACGGCATCTGCTCTCTCGCTCACCCTCGGTATTTGGACCACCGTCATGGTCTTTCGATGGCAAATGGCTCGCCTATGGCAATACGCGAGAAGGCCAGGAAAAAGCGGCGCTGATGATCGCTGCCGGCGATGGTAGTCAGCCTGAATCTGTCGCGCTTGTGCCCAAACGCATGGCCCTCGCATGGTCCCCAACTCAACATCTTTTGGCCATTGCCACCACGTCCTTTATCAGAGCCCCCCTCTTTGAGGAGGTACGCGTATTCGACGTGGGCTCAGGCGCGCTGCATCCCCTGATTCAAGAGCCTCTGGCCGCCTTTTTCTGGTCCCCGGACGGGACTCGTATCCTGTATGCCAAACGTAACCCGGATCGCGCACACTGGACCTGGGTGGTCGTAGACGTCCACAGCCGGACATCCTTTCCGGTGGTCAATTTCATTCCGTCTCGTCCCCAGATCCTGGTTTTCCAGTATTTCGACCAGTATGCGCTTTCGCATCGCCTCTGGTCTCCGGACAGCCAGTTTTTTACTTTTAGCGGGCATACAGATCCCAACCCGAACCCGGGCCCAGGCGTTCGGAGCCCGTCCGTCTATATCGTCCCGGTTACGAAGGATGCGACACCGCAGCGGCTTTCAGACGGCCATATCGCCTTTTGGTCTCCTCAATAGCGGCCACCTTCCCACAGCCGCGTCTGCTCCCGGCGCAAAGCTGACGAAAAAATAGGCGCTGCTTAAAATCCAGTCAGCAGCAGCAGAACCGCAGATTCTCTCGGAGCAAAAAATCAAGCAGATTCAGCATTTTCCGGTCGGCATTCTTTTTGCCTACTACGAAGGACTACCCTCGCCTGCTGTTGCGAATACGGGGCAGTCGGCAACGGCCATATTTGGTCCTTAGGCGTGAGGGAAGGAGGAATCTACAGTGGAACTTTTTCGGAAGACGCGACAATCCGCCTGGTGTGGGTGGAGAACATGCTCACTCGGTTTACTCAGCCTGCTCGGTACAGCCGTACCAGCCTGGGCCGAGGAAACGGCAACGCTCGATAGCGGAGACACCGCCTGGATGATTACCGCCACGGCACTGGTACTCTTCATGACCCTTCCGGGCTTGGCATTATTCTATGGCGGCCTGGTGAGGACCAAGAATGTCCTGTCAGTCCTGGGCCAATGCCTGGCAATGGCCGGGGTCATGACCCTGCTCTGGATCATCTACGGCTACAGCTTTGCCGCCACCGAGGGGAACGCCATCATAGGAGACGCCTCCAAGCTCTTCCTCAATGACCTCAGGGTCGATTCCCTCAGTGGCACCATACCCGAGTCGGTCTTCCTGACCTTCCAGATGACCTTTGCGATCATCACACCGGCGCTCATCGTTGGGGCTTTTGCCGAGCGTATGAAGTTCAGCGCCATGTTGATCTTCATGATTATCTGGTTCACCTTCAGCTATATCCCGATCTGGCATATGGCCTGGGGCGGCGGCCTGTTCGCCGGTTGGGGCGTGCTGGACTTCGCCGGCGGGACTGTCGTGCACATCAATGCCGGGGTCGCCGCGCTGGTCGTCTGCGTCATGATCGGCTCGCGCACCGGCTACCCCACCGAGCCGATGCGACCTCACAGCCTCGTCCTGACCGTGGTCGGAGCCGGGATGCTCTGGGTGGGCTGGTTTGGCTTTAACGCCGGCAGTGAGCTTGCCGCCGACGGCACGGCCGGCATGGCCCTGCTCGTCACCCAAATCTCCACTGCCACGGCAGTTGTCGTCTGGATGCTCATTGAGTGGGTCAGGCATGGCAAGCCCAGCATTCTCGGTATGGCCACAGCCGCAATCGCAGGCCTGGTCGCCATTACACCGGCCAGCGGCACGGCCGGCCCCATGGGCGCGCTCCTGATCGGCGCAGCCTCAGCCTTCTTCTGCTATCTGGCCGCCACCACGATAAAACGATCCCTTGGCTATGACGACAGCCTTGACGTTTTCGGCGTGCACGGTGTCGGCGGTATTGTTGGAGCAATCCTGACCGGCCTGTGCGCAGCCGAATTCATGGGTGGCGCCGGGCTCGAAGCCACATCTACGATGGCCCAGATCATCGAGCAGATCAAGAGCGTTATCGTCACCATCATCTGGAGTGGTGTAGTCTCTGTGATCGCCTATTTTGTCGCCAATGCCCTCACCGGAGGAGCCCGCATCAGCGAAGAGGGTGAACAGCAGGGTCTCGACCTGACCGACCACGACGAGAGCGGCTATATCGCCTGAGGCGACTTCACATATCCGGGCCGGTTCCAGACCGGCCCGGATTTCATGGCGCTAGCCGATGACCTTGGCCGCTCTGAGTCGCTGAAGATCTATCGCGTTCATCCCTATTCCGGTCAGGACTTCGTCCGTATGCTGGCCAAGAGTCGGTGGGGGAGCTTTGATTTCTGCCGGTGTATCCGCCAGATGCCAGACCGGACCAATGGTCCGAAAGCTCCCCCCCGCCGGGTGGTCAACGTCTTTCAGGATATCGAGTTCGGCCACTTGTGGATGGGCGCATAACGTGGGGTAATCGTTAAAGGGCACGGCATCCCCGTGGAATTCGTGGACGAGTTTGACCACCTCAGCGTTCGTCAACTGCTGAAACGCCTGTTCCCAAATCGGCTTGACCTCGGGCGCATAGCGGCCAATGCTGGTCGCCTCTCGTCCGAAGCCCTCAAAACGCGGATCAGCAATATAGTCCGCCAAGCCCAGCGTCAGCATCAGCCGGTCCCAATCCTCGCTATTGCCCCGCCGTAGGCCGAAATAGACATGACCGTCCTTGGTTTTATAACCTTCGTCGGGCGGACGGGTGTAATGGTCGAGATGGAAGCCGTACCACTCGTCCGGGTCCGTCATGGACGTCCACATAATGCCGCGCATATGGAGCAGGGTCCCCAGCATACTGACCGCTACCCGCTGCCCCTCGCCTTTGCGCACACGATGAAACAGCCCGGCCGTTATCGCTTGGGAGGCCATGATGCCGGTGTTGAGACTGGCCACGTCCGTCCCTAAGCGAACCGGGGCCTCTCCAATCTTCCCCAGCGAATGGGTGTAATCGGCCAGAGCCTGCACCACCAGCTCCGCCCCCGGCTGGCCGCGCAGCGGCCCTTCCTCGCCAAAGGCGCTGATCGCGCAATACACCAACGTCGCCTGACTCTGACTGAGGTCTGCGTAGCCCAGCCCTAATTTTTCCGCCCGGCCCGGCCCGAAGTCCTCCAACACAACATCGGCCCGCGCAATCAGTTTTTGTGCAACCTCTCGACCGTCGTGTGTAGTGGGGTCGAGGGCCACGCTCTTTTTATTACGGTTGAGACTCAGGAAGACCGCGCTTTCATCCTGGATGAACGGCGGTCCCATGCTCCGCGCGGCATCGCCGCTCAGCGGCTCGATTTTGATGACCTCGGCCCCAGCGTCCGCCAGACGCATGGAGGCAAACGGTCCACACAGCCCTTGGGTAAAGTCAATAATGGTAAAACCGTCGAGTGCGCCGGGCATTACGGCTCCAGTCTCTTGTCTCTTCCGTTCTTCTCCGGGGTCTCTGCCGCTATCCCAAACTCACGCAGGACTTCCTCGGTCTGCTCGCCTTGCAGTCCGCCCGGACGAATCGGACCGGCCGGATTTTTCTCAAACTTCCACGGCAGCCCATCGACGCTGAGCGTGCCCCAATGCGGCGTCTCCAGATCAACAATGTGTTGATTGCGTGTGACTTGGGGGTCGGCGCGGAGTGCCTGAAAATTAACCGTACGGTCCACCCGCGTATTCGGCACGCCTGCTTGCGTCAGCCGCAGACTCCACCAGCGGGTCGGCTTGGTCTTGAAATGGTCTTCAAGCAGGGTTACGAGGGCGGCCCGGTTTTCGACCCGCTTCGGATTGGTCGCAAAGCGCGGATCGTCGCACAGGGCTTCCTGTCCGATGGCGTGACAGAAGCGCGGCCACTGGTCTTCACTCACCACTCCGACCGCCAGATATTCCTGATCCTCACACACAAAGGCCTGGTGCGGCACGGTCGTTGCCACGGCGCTACCCATGGGCTGAGGTTGTTCACCGGTCGCAAAATACTCCGCCAGACGGCTGGTTTGCAGCGACATCGCGGCTGAGACCATATCGATCTCAACATGCTGTCCCTTGCCCGAGCGCTCCCGTGCCAGCAAGGCCTGCAAAACGGCTTCGACAATCATGGTACTGGTCGTGATATCGAGATGGGCCAGGTGGCGGAACATCTCGCCCTGCGAACCGGACCTGCCGGTAATACTGCACCAGCCTCCAAATGCCTGGACGGTCGGATCGATCCCGGCCTCTTTTGCCATCGGACCGGTCCGGCCATACGCAGACGCAGACACATATACCAGGCGTGGATTGAGCTGAGAGACCACATCATAGCCCAGACCCAAACGCTCGACCGCGCCCGGACGCATGTTCTGAACAAACACATCGCTCTTTTCAACCAGCTTGAGCGCAATGGCCCGATCCCCTTCCTCTTTGAGATCAAGCACAATATTCCGCTTATTGAAATTAGCCGAGATATACAGAACGGCCGTACCCTTAATAGGCGGCGGGATAGCATGCGAGAGTTCACCGCCGGGCGACTCCACCTTGATCACATCCGCGCCCAGTTCACCCAGCAATTTGGACGCCCAGGGTCCGACCGCGGCGATACTGAGGTCAAACACGCGAATACCGTCGAGAATACCGGGCATAATGCCTCCTTCGGTGCGGTCGTTCCGGTCTGTTTACCCTTTCCGGGGGCGAAACTTTGCCAGCGTGACCTCGTCGGTCACATCATCGAAGACCACTTCCACCGGCATGCCGATGACAATGTCTTCGTTCGCGACTTCGACCAGATTGGTCAGCAAACGGGGACCTTCTTCCAGTTCGACCTCGGCCACAGAGTACGGAATGTCATCCTTGAATGACGAAAAATAAGCCTGATGAAAAACAACCCAGGAGTTCACCACGCCCCGGCCGCTCACCGCCTGCCAGCGAAAATCGCGCGACCAGCAGTCCGGGCAAAACGGAGTCGGAGGATACCAGACCGCCTCACACGCCTCGCAGTAGGGCAGCACCATCTGCCGTTGTTTCAGGCCATCCCAGTACGGCTGGTTGAGCGTCGAAATCGCCGGGAGCGGTTTTGTATACTCGGCCATGCCCTCTCCTTTTTTTCAGCCCGCACGATAGACTAAGGAATCTCCGTACGCGTTGGCCCATTGGATGAGCTGCGCATTCGGAATCTGGCGTTCCCCACACTCCCCACGCAGTTGACGCACAATCTCGACCTGATGATTCCAACCCATGATGTGGCCCTCGGACATCAGTCCGCCATTGGTGTTCATGGGTAGCTCCCCACCCAGCTCAATGCGCCCATCCTGGGTAAATACCGCGGCTTCGCCCTGCCCACAGAACCCAAAGCGCTCCAGCGCCGTCCAGGCCAGGATCGCAAACGCATCATAGGTAAACAGCGCGTCCAGGTCTTTGGGCGATACGTCCGCCATCTCATACACCGGCTGCGGGCCGGGCACATAATCAGAGGCGGTTTGTTGAGAGGTCCCAAAGCCGGGATAGGTCCAGATAAATTCCTCCCGTCCTGCGGGCAGGCCCTGCATACCGCTAATACACACCGGCCGTTTGGCCATATCCCGCGCACGCTCCCGGGTAGTGACCAGGACGCAGGCCGCGCCATCGTTAATCAGGCAATAGTCCAGCAGGTGCAGCGGCTCGCACACAAAACGCGAGTTCTGGTGGTCTTCGACGCTGATCGGTGTCCGCATGATGGCGTTCGGATTCATGGCAGCGTGCTTCCGAAACGCCACCGCCACCGCAGCCAACTGCTCGCTCGTTGCGCCAAAGCGATCAAAATACTTCCGGGCGACCAGGGCGGCCCCGGCCCCAGGCGAGGTCATGCCGAACACCGGGTCTTCGCCGTGCCCGCCGCCGGCCTCCCGCCCCCCCTCGGCGTCTCCAGACCCGCCCATCATGGGTTTACGGAAACCGGAGAAGCTGATCGACGCCATACAAGCCACCACATTGGCCAGTCCGGCGCTGACCATCATCGCCGCCCACTGTATACTGCTGGCCGTAAACCGTCCGTGCGCCCAGGTTTGATTATACGCGCGCAGCTTTAATCCCAACGCATAGGCCAAAGTGTCCGCATCCGCTCCAATCGGCGTCCCAAAACTGACGATGAGCCCGTCCAGATCGTCTCGCCCCAGCCCGGCGTCATCGAGCGCGTTGCGGATGGCTTCACCGGCCAGGTCGATCTGACTCCGATTCATTTTTCGACCGTATGCCGTATGGCCCACACCACACACAGCCGCGACATCTTTGAGGTTCCCCGCAGGCATGTCCGCCCTCCTTTGGCCAGCGTCCTCGGATCATAGGCAGAGACACGGTAGGGGTCAAGGAAACCTCTCCTGCCCTGCGTCTTCTGCTTGACGCTCTCACTGAGACAGGCAACAATCACCCCATAATTCAGGTACCGAACGGTAGGGGCAGCCCCCTGTGGCTGCCCTTTTATTATGTTGTCACCCACCGACATTCTCCTCATTAGCCTCAGCGGTCTGGCCGCCGGTTTTATTAACGCGGTTTCCGGCGGAGGAGTCATGCTGACCATGCCTACCCTTATCCTGATCGGCCTGCCGCCGGGAGTTGCCAACGGCACGAATCGTTTAGCCGTGGTCCTGCAAAGCCTGACCGCCCTGGCGGCGTATACAAAACTGAAGCAAACCGACTCCGGCTTAGCCGTTTCGCTCACGATCCCGGCCATGCTGGGCTCGGTGTGTGGCGCGCTGGTATCGGTCCGTCTGGATGATGCGGTCTTCCAGACCTTGTTGGCCATCACAATGATGGTTCTGCTCATCCCGATCGTGTTTGAGCCGGTCCTCAATAGCAGACTGCTGGCTGTCAGCGAGACAGGCCGGGGGCGACGGCTGCTCCAAGTCGTCTTTTTCGGTTTCGGCCTCTACGGTGGCCTACTGCACATTGGGGTCGGTATTTTCATACTGGTGGCGCTGCGCACTATGGGCGGCTTGAATCTCGTGCTGGCAAACGGCGTGAAGGTCGTTATTGTCATGGGCTTGACCGGCATTGCCTGCTGCGTCTTTGCGCTGAACGGAAAAGTCGATTGGAGTGCGGGTCTGATCCTGTCGGTAACGTCCAGCATCGGTGCGTGGTTTGGCGCGCACTGGGGTGTCAATAAGGGCGAAGGCTGGATTCGGATCATATTGGCCGGAACAATAGTGGTCATGGCGTTCCAGTTACTCGGGGTGTGGGAGGGGCTCCGCCCGTTGTTGGCGCTATCTCAACCTTGACGCGAGTTGACCTCTACCGAATGTTAGAACAAATTATGATTCCATGTAGCCGCCCGTCATTCCTGGGGAATCCAGGCCCCCGGCTCCCGTTCGTCCTGAGCCCTTCGACAAGCTCAGGACAGGCGTAGCGAAGCGAAGTCGAAGGACTGGATGCCGGATCGAGTCCGGCATGACGAGAGCGCAACAACACGGCTAGAACCTGTCGCGAAACGCTCTAACCACCGTATGAGCACGCTCACCTACAAGGACCAGTCCGCCGCCGAGCTCCGGCTTCACGTTCTCGCCGACAGGGTGGATTTTCAGCACTTCAGGCCGCTTGCCACGGTACGCTTGGAACAGCCCAGATTCCAGGTACAGGCGAGTATTATCGGGGCCAGCCACATCGTTCATATCGCGTATGACAATACGCACCACGTTTCCGAAATCCTGGCCTGTACGGATATTCCCTCTGCGTTACAATCGGCATTCTCGGACTGGATTGTGAACCTGACTCGCCCTATCGACCTCCAGCTCACGCCTGCCCTGCACTATCATTTTGAAGCCCAGCGGACGGACAGCCGGCGCGGCCAGCCCACCTTTCGGGCATTGGCCCAGCGCATTGTCCAGGCCAGTGCGGGCACGGCACCCTCATCAAGCGCCGGTCTTGACTATTCCTTTCCGGCCACACCCCGAGGCCCGGCTCCCCAAACGCTGGTCTGGGTGATGCTCGACAAACCGAGCCAGCGCGTGACGGTCAAAACCGCCCACAGTTATCCCAATGAAGGCGCGATTATTTTTTCGGATTCCTGTGTCACGCTGACGCGAGGATAAAAAATGACAATGTTGCTGATTGCGGTTATCTCTTGGGTCGGGGCTTCGGTCACATACGTCCGTGACCATTCTTATAAATAGCCACCTTCGCCCGCACCGTTCGCCAAGAGCCGGAGCCCAACCCTGCCCCCCCGTATTATCTTTCTCCTCCACTCTCAAATGGATTCAATATGTCCACACCAAGTTGGGCAAAATCGTTGACGTTGCGAGTCACGACGATCAGTCGGTGAACTACGGCTATCGCCGCAATCATGGCATCCTCCATCAAGGCGTCCGACCGTCGGTGCTTGAGTCGAGCCCATACTCGAAAGGCAGCCGCGTCCATTGGCAAGATGTTGTAGGAAGCCAGCACCCGGCTGAGCCAAGCTTCCAGTTCTTCCGCCTTGGTAGAGTCCTGCTCGCGGGTGATCTCAATACCTGCCTGGATCTCTCCTACGGTCACCGCAGAGAGGAAAAGCTGGTCGGCGGCTATCCCCGAGAGCCAATTCAGAACACTCTGATGCGGCTTGGGACGGCGCAGTTCCGAAACAACATTGGTGTCAAGAAGGTACACCGCTTTACTCGAAGCTCGACAAACTGCGGTGACGGCGTTGCTCTCGTGGCGGCGTCAGAGTATCAGTCCGTGCTTCTGGTGCGAGGAGCAATTCCTTCAGATCGGGCCTGCTCATCTGCTCTAACCGCCGCCACTGATCGATGGAGACCAGAACCGCAGCCTCCACCCCTCGTTTGGTTACGACTTGCGGTCCTTCGGCAAGGCTCGCTTCAAGGAGTTCGCTGAACCGCGCCTTCGCGTCCTGTACCTGCCAGATTTTGCTCATATAGACTCCAAACGTTTATGACCGATTCTGCCTAGACTTATATCCAGTCCGTATTCTAAAGTCACTAGAAATGCAGACAGACAAGAGCAGAATACCATGATCCTGGAAGTCGCCATTCTCAACGTCATCCCCGGCCAGGAAGACGCATTCGAGCGGGCGTTTAACACGGCTCAGACAATCATTGCATCAATGCCGGGCTATATCGGCCACGAGTTGAAACGTTGCGTTGAGAAACCCTCCCGCTACCTCTTGCTCGTGAATTGGAAAACGCTCGAAGATCATACGCAGGGCTTCAGAGGGTCGGCAGAATACCAGGAATGGAAAGCTCTGCTGCATCATTACTACGACCCATTTCCTGAAGTCGAACACTACGAATAGTCAGAGCCAGCCCCCTCTCCCCCGCATCAGAAGCACGCGCCGGCCCCTCGCCGGTATAGCCATAACTCAACGATTTGCTACCCTGGCTCTAAGTCCAGAACCATCACGGAGGGAGTGTGGCGCATTTACGACAACTGCGGCTCGGCGCGTTCATGCGGCCGGTCAGCATTCATACTGCGGCCTGGCGCTATCCGGGGGCATTTCCGGATGCCAACTTCAATTTTGCGCACTACCAGCGCTTTGTGCAGACCCTGGAACGTGGCCGCTTCGACGCCTTTTTCATGGCAGACCACCTGGCCGTGCTCAATATGCCGATGGCGGCGCTCAAACGCAGCGCGACGGTCACCTCCTTTGATCCGCTCACCCTCCTTCCCGCTCTAGCCACGGTCACCACGCACCTGGGTCTGATTGCCACGGCCTCCACCACCTATAACGATCCCTACCACGTGGCGCGGAAGTTTGCCTCGCTCGACCATATCAGCGGCGGGCGGGCCGGCTGGAATGTGGTGACCTCGGCCAACCCGGACGAGGCATTAAATTTCGGACGCGAGGCCCATATGGAACATGACGCGCGCTATCGTCTGGCGCGCGAGTTCTACGATGTGGTCACCGGCCTGTGGGACAGTTGGGCGGACGATGCCTTTATCCGTGATGTCGAGGCCGGCGTGTATTTCGATCCCGACAAGCTGCACGTGCTCGACCATAAAGGCCCGCACCTGTCCGTGCGCGGTCCGCTGAATATCGCCCGGCCCGTCCAGGGCTGGCCGGTCATCGTTCAGGCCGGCGCATCAGAGGCCGGTCGTCAGCTCGCGGCCGAGACCGCCGAGGTTGTGTTTTCCGGGGTCAATAATCTGAAGGACGCCCAGTCCTACTACGCGGATGTCAAAGGCCGGATGGAGGCCTGCGGGCGCTGTCGCGAGCATCTCAAAATCCTGCCGGGCGCCTTTGTTGTTATTGGCGACACGCTGGCCGAAGCGCGGGCAAAGAAGGCGAAGCTCGACAGCCTGGTCCACCCGGACAGCGGCATGGCCACACTCTGCGTCCTGCTGGGCCACGACGTGTCGGGCTATGACCTGGACAGTCCGCTGCCCGACATACCGGAAAGCAACGCTACTCAATCCGGGCGGCAGAAACTGGTCGATATGGCACGCAGGGACAATCTGACCATCAGACAACTTGCCCAGTATGTGGGCGGCAGTTTCAGCACCTTGGAACTCACTGGCACGCCAAGCATGATCGCCGACCACATGGAGGAATGGCTCATGACCGAAGGGTCGGACGGCTTTAACGTCATGTTCCCCTATCTGCCGGGCGGACTGGACGACTTTGTGGACCAAGTCGTGCCCGAACTCCAGCGCCGCGGCCTGTTCCGGCGCGAATACGAGGGCACGACTCTGCGTGGAAACCTTGGCCTACCCCGTCCGGAGAATCGCTTTTTTCAGGCTCAATAGTCTGGGATGCAGACGAGGAGACATCGTAATGGCCGACACACAGTCGTATCACGAGGCCGCCCGGTTTTTATGGAACGAACGCCAGGCCGGCCGGCCCTTTGTCCCCATCCCGGAGCCACATACCCCGCACCTTCTTGAAGACGCCTATGCCATTCAGGCAGCGTTTCAACAACTTTTGACAGAGACCTGCGGTCCTATCGTCGGGCATAAAATTGCGTTGACCACGCCGGTGATGCAAAAGATGGTCGGTTTTGACGAACCCATTGCCGCCGCCATCATGGAAAAAACCGTCCATCATACGCCGGCTCAGGTACGCCTGAGCGACTTTGGTCGCCTGGGAGTCGAGTGTGAGATTGCCGTGCAGATTGCGCGTGATTTGCCAGCCGAGCGGGCTCCCTATACGCGCGACAGCGTTGCCGAGGCAATCGGGGCGGTCATGCCGGCCTTTGAACTGGTTGACGACCGCCACGCGGACTATACCAAAATCGCCGACAATATATTGACGCTGCTCGCGGACAACGCCTGGAACGGCGGCATTGTTCTGGGTTCGCCGCTGACAGACTGGCAGTCGCTCGACCTGGCCGCCGTCCACGGTACCATGCGCATTAACGGCGAGGTTGTTGGAGAAGGTTATGGCCGGGATGTGCTGGGCCATCCGCTCGACGCCCTGGCCTGGCTGGCGAGCACGCTGGCCGCTCAGGGCAAGAGTTTGTCGCAAAGTATGGTCGTCATGACCGGCAGCGTGGTGGCGACCAAGTTTGTGAGTCAGGGCGACAGGGTGCAGTTGGCGATGGACGGGCTGGGTGAAGTGGAACTGGGTATTGAATAAACAGGGAAACCCATCCCTCCGCTACGCGGCACAAAGAGGAAATGTGTCCAGCATTGAGGGCTGTTTGGAGGACACGTTTCCTCTTTCCCTCCAGGGAGGGAATTACATTGGTCTGATGGAGTTTTAGCCTGAGCCGTTGACATAGCCATGCTCCGTAGAGTCTGGAAGGATAAAATCAATACCGGAAGCTAGAGTTGGAGCAGAGACGCTAACCTGGAATGAAAAAATATGAAATTCGTTTTTCTTTCAGATACACATGACAAACACAAAGAAATGCAAATTCCCATTGGTGATTTCCTGATTTTTTGTGGGGATATGTCCTCCCGAGGGGAGTTGCGGGAGATAGAAGCCTTTTCCCTGTTTCTGAAGAACTTACCTCATAAATACAAAATAGTGATTGCCGGAAATCATGATTTTTCCTTTGAAGATGAAAGGAAATTGCAGGCAGAGGAACTGATTAGATCTACCGGAGCGTATTACCTGAATGATTCCGGTGTACAAATCGGGACAATCAAATTTTGGGGCTCTCCTGTTCAACCTTGTTTTAAGGACATGGCTTTTAACCGAAGACGTGGAGAAGACATCAAGAAACACTGGGATTTAATTCCATTGGATACCGACATTTTAATAACTCACGGGCCACCCAAAGGCATTTTGGACACGATCAGCTCCGGTGAACGGGTCGGTTGTGAAGAACTGCTGCAAAAGACATTATCAATTCATCCTAAAATACATGTTTTTGGGCATATCCATGAGGGTTATGGAACTCTTCAACAACAGAAAACTGTTTTTATCAATGCTTCAAATTTGAATTTTTTGTATCAATATACCCACCCTCCTATTGAGTGGGAGTGGCCTGAATCCTGATTGTATTAAAGATAAGGATTAGGGCTTGTAAAATTCGCATCAGACGTTGGGAGAAGAGATGGATACCTGGGAGTGTAAGGTACTCACTACCTTCCTGAAAGGAGATCGACTCACCAAGATTCCGGATACTCGTAAGAAGCGGACTGTTATCCTTCGCTGGCTTGCCCGGCAGTTCGAAAAGGACAAACAGTATCCAGAACGGGAGGTGAACGCCATCATCAAGCAATATCATCCAGATTGCGCCACCCTACGGCGCGAGCTAATCGGAGCGCGCCTGATGCGAAGGGAGAGGGATATTTATTGGCGCTCCCGAGAGGTGGTGTAAACAGTACAAAGTATATCACTGCAACTGAGGGGAGAATGAACCAGGGGGACGATTTTGATAGTGCGTCAAGGAAAAACCGGACGCGCCACCTCACCAGACTTTTTCCGTACTGGACAGCATGGTTGAAATTAGGACAGCACCGAAGGGGGATGAGAGTGAAGCCAGAGAGTTAGAGATGTCGCGCACTTCTACGATCACCCGTACCCCTGCATTCAGCTAGCATTTTCTGCGTTTTCGATTGGCTTACCACATTGGGGTGGAGGTGATGGAATGCCCACTCCTGCAATATAACACTCCGGCCCCCAGTAGCTTGATGGCTGCGGCCTCGTACAACCAGCAAGCAGGATGCCGCAGCCGAGTACCAGTCTCCAAATTTGCAAACCTCGGTTCGATTCTGGGTTCCTCCATACGTTATGAGTTTTCGTCATTGGGTAAGATGGTATATAATTCCCCTCTTGGGAGGGGTGGCCCGAAGGGCCGGGGTGGGTTCCTTCTTACATCACACGTCCAGGGAGGGGGACAGGAATATCCCGACTTATTTCCCCATTTTTTCGTCCAGGAACGCACTGACCTTATCAATTCCGATGCGTTCCTGCTCCAGGGTGTCACGGTAACGCACGGTCACGGTCTGGTCTTCGAGCGTGTCGCCGTCAATCGTAAAGCAGTAAGGTGTACCGGCTTCATCCATGCGCGCGTAGCGTTTGCCGATGTTCTGCTTCACATCCAACTGAACGGCGTATTGCGGGCGCAACTCCTGGTAGAGCTTTTCGGCCACCTCGGGCATGCCGCTTTTGTTGACCAGGGGAAACACCGCCGCCTTGATCGGGGCCAGCCGGGGGTGGAACTTCATATAGACTTTGCTCGGTCGGCTCTCGTCTTGTGTATAGGCTTCACACAGCGCAGCCAGGGTCCCACGGTCGGCGCCGGCGCTCGGCTCAATCACGTGCGGGAAATAGCGCTCTTTACGCTGGTCATCAAAATAGCGCAGCTTGTCCCCCTGGCCGCAATGGATGGCGTGCTGGCGCAGGTCATAGTCCGCCCGATGGGCCACGCCTTCCAATTCCCCATAGCCGGGTGCGGTAAACGGGAAACGGTACTCGACATCGCTCGTGCCAGCTCCTTCTTTGGCGTAGTGTGCCAGTTCGTCCTGGTCGTGCTCACGTAGCGTCAGGTTCTCGCCCGCCAAGCCAATGGACTGCCACCAGCGAAAACGGGTGTCGCGCCAGTACTGATACCACTCTGCGGCTTCCTCGGGATGAATAAAGAACTCGATTTCCATCTGCTCGAACTCGCGCGACCGGAACGTAAAATTGCGCGGCGTGACTTCGTTGCGGAACGCCTTGCCGATCTGCGCAATCCCAAACGGCACGCGCACCCGATTGGTATCCAGCACATTCCAGAACTGGGTAAAAATTCCCTGAGCCGTCTCCGGGCGCAGATAGGTGACCGCGGACGGGTCTTCGACCGCGCCGGTTGTGGTCTTGAACATCAGGTTAAAAGGCCGTGGCTCAGTAATCTCCCCGCCACAAAACGGGCACGGCGGCTGTAATTCGTTGGTAACGCGCTCGTTGGCAAGATGCTGAACCAATTGCTCCAGTCCAATGTCAATCGGCGCCTCTTCCTGTTCCCGCCCCTCGGTCAGGAGAGCCAGCGTCTCCGCTGGCTTGCGGACAAGAGCCAGGTTCGGGGCGAGTTTTTTCGCGGTCTTTTCTCCCCAGCGCTTCACGCCTTTAATGGTCACATTCCCCGCGCTATGCAGCTCTTTCAGCGAGGCATACCAGTCACTCTCGTGAATCATCTCCTCAATGTGATCGTACCGTACGAGCTTCTTGCAGTGACGGCAGGTGCTCATCAAATCGGAGAACCCGCCCACATGACCCGAGGCTTCCCAGACTTTCGGGTTCATAATAATGGTCGCATCCACCGGAACGATCTCGATGGGCCGACCGTCCGGGCCGGGGGCCGGGCAGCGGACCACGTCTTGCCACCAGGCTTCCTTGAGGTTGCGCTTCAACTCGGCGCCGAGCGGGCCGTAGTCCCAGAAACCGTTAATGCCGCCGTACAACTCGGACGACTGAAAGATAAACCCGCGGCGTCGGCATAGCGAGACAATGGGGTCCATTGATTTGACAGAGGTTGTTGCAGTCTGTTTGCTCATACGGCTGATCTCATTTTTCTGTATTGTCCTACCCGGCGTTTTTGCAGGCGGCATGATATTGGATGGCCCTGACCTCGGCAAGGGAGCAACCCCGCGCCCCTCTTTGCGTCGGGAATCAGACACGGTACAAGTAATCGCAAGGCAGTCACTTCGTCTGGCAAGGAGAAAACCATGGGAAAAGCTTTGGACGGAATCCGTGTTCTTGACATGACCCACGTCCAGATGGGGCCTTCTTGCACCCAGATGCTCGCCTGGCTTGGCGCGGATGTCATCAAAGTCGAACTGCCGGGGCGGGGCGATATCACCCGCCAGCAGCTCCGGGACCTGCCCGATGTCGATAGCCTGTATTTCACCATGCTCAACTGCAATAAGCGCAGTATCACCGTTAACACCAAGACCCCAAAAGGACAGGAGATTTTTCGGAAGCTGATCAAGAAGTGTGACGTGCTGGTCGAAAACTTTGCGCCCGGCGCGCTGGACCGCCAGGGATTTAGCTGGGAGGTCATCCGGCAGATCAATCCGCGCATAATTTATGCCTCCGGCAAAGGGTTCGGCTCCGGTCCGTTCGCAGACTGCAAGGCATACGAGACCGTCGCCCAGGCCATGGGCGGGGCCATGAGCACGACGGGCTGGGATGACGGCCCGCCGACCAGTACGGGAGCCCAGATTGGAGATTCCGGCACGGGCATGCATTTGGTGGCCGCGATTCTGGCAGCCCTCTTTCAGCGCGAGCAAACCGGAGTCGGTCAGCGGGTCGAGGTCGCCATGCAGGACGCGGTGCTGAATCTGTGTCGGGTCAAGCTGCGCGACCAGCAGCGCCTGGCGTACGGGCCCTTGAAAGAGTATCCACAATACCCCAACAAATCCTTTGGCCCAGCCGTGCCGCGTTCCGGTAACGCCTCCGGGGGTGGCCATCCGGGGGTCGCCCTCAAATGCAAACCCGGCGGCCCCAACGACTACATCTATGTGGTCGTCCAGGCCCAGGTCTGGCAACCGTTAATGAAGCTCATCGGCCGCGAGGACCTTATTGAGAACCCGGAGTACGCCACGCCGGAGGCGCGTCTCTCCCACCTGGATGACTGTTTCGCGACGATCGAAGCCTGGACCCAAAAGCACACCAAGTATGAAGCCATGCAACGCCTCAACACGGCCAACGTGCCCTGCGGCCCGGTCCTGGACATGCAAGAGCTGATGGAAGACGAGTCGTTGGCCGCGCGGGACATTGTGGCCGAAGTCGAGCATCCGGAACGCGGACGGTTCAAGACGGTCGGCTGTCCGCTCAAGCTGTCCGATTCACCGGTCGAGGTCACGACTTCGCCCCGCCTTGGCGAGCATACCCAGGAAATCCTGCGGGAACTGGTCGGCTACAATGACGAAGAGGTTGAGGCAGCCCGGACCGAGGGCGCGATCTGACGCCACTGAGCACCCACACCCCGCATGTCACTCATTACCTGGTCGTGGATCTTTCTCATCGTCTATATCGGCGGCATGCTGGCCATCGGCGTGTTTGCCCAACGACGGGTCAAGCACGCTGACGACTTTGCCACCGCGCGCGGCGCGTACGGACCGCTCTTTCTCGCGTTTGCCTTTGCCGCGACCACGGCCAGCGGCGCCACCTTTCTCGGTAGCTCGGGCTTTGGTTACGAGTGGGGGCTGCCGACGATTTGGGGTTGCTTCCTGTACCCGGCTGGGATGTATGTCGGCGTGTTGGTCGCCATGCGCCTGGTGACCACCTCGGGCCATCGGTTCGGGAACCGCTCCATACCGGAATACCTCGGCGACCGCTACCAATCCGATGGCATTCGGATACTCATCTCGGTCTTTTCCCTGGTGTTGTTTTTCTATCTGGCCGGGCAGTTGGTGTCCGGGCTGGTGATGTTCGAGATTATGCTGGGCATGTCGCCCCTGTGGGCGCTGCTCATCACCACTACCGTCTTGTTGATTTATGTCGTGCTTGGCGGCGCGCATGCCGACATCCTGACCGATGGGGTGCAGGGCTTCATGATGCTGCTGGTCGCGGCGATGGTGATTGTCCTGTTTCTGACCGGATTCGGGGTGGACGGCGAAAGAGCGGGCATGCTGGGCATCATCGACCGCCTGACCGAGCAGGATACGCATCTGGTCGGCGTGCTCAATGCCGAGACCGCGCTGTATCACTCCTGGTGGTCGATTGTCGCCATTTTTATTGCGCACATACCGCTCGGCCTGCTCCCCCATCTCGGGAACAAGCTCTGGGCCTTAAAAAGCGTGAGCCAACAGAAATCGTTTATCAAGCTGGCCTTCGCTTTTGGGCTGACGCTGGGCATGCTCGGGTTGGGCGGCCTCCTCGCCCGCGCGATATTGGGCGATGCGCTTTATGCCGAGGGAGCGAACCCGAATCAGGCCCTGCCCCTCCTCTTCATCGAGTTGTTCCCAACCTGGCTCGCCGCCCTCATTGGGGTGGGCGTGCTGGCGGCTATCATGTCCACCGCGGATGGGCTGGTCATCTCCTCATCCCAGGTGATTGCCAACGACCTCTACCGTCGGTCCATCGTGCCTCGACTCAAGAATCCTCCGAATGCCGAACAACTGGACCAGCGGGTTTTATCCATCAGTCGGGTGGCGACCGTTGTCGTGCTGGTGCTATGTACCGCCCTGGCCTGGGCTCTGGTCGAGACCAATATCGCGCTGATTGTCTGGATCGGGAACGGCGGCATGATGGCGGCCTTTGCCGGACCCCTCGTGGTCGGCGCGCTCTGGCGCGGCGTCACCCGCAAAGGTGCCTATGCCGGTCTGGTCAGCGGCTTCGTCACCTTCCTCGTGCTGCACACCCAAATGATTGACCCGGCCTGGTTTGCGCCCGGCATGCTGCACACCGCCGCCGCCTGGCTTTACGCCGAGGGACCGAGCCCGTTCTCCTGCGCAACGATAGGGGAACTCATGTCGGTCGCCTGTACTTATGTCGTCTCCAAAGCAACGCAACCGCTGCCTGAGTCGCATGTGAAGGTGTTGTTTGAAGGGACGTAGACGTCAAAAATTCGCTCTGGATTCGACCGGTCGTCCTCTTGAGCACACGGCTTTCAAAGGGGCATGGACTGGCTATAAGCCAAAGACTGGAATGTGGGGAAAGAGGTTTCCAATGATTCGCACCCTCGAAGCAACCATAGACAAAGACGGGCGTGTCCACCTGTCGGAACCAGTACAGCTTCCTCAAGCGCGGCGCGCGATCGTCACCATACTTGAAGAAACTCCGCGCATCCCCTCAACTGCACAACTCAGCGAAGAAGCACTTGCGAAAGACTGGAACCGTCCGGAAGAAGATGAAGCGTGGACTCACTTAGACCCGGCTCAGTAGTCACCGTCAGGTTTCCGTTTTCTGACCTTTCGGCCTCAAAGGCCCGACCGGCTCTTATCATTGCTACTACATTAAGCAGTCAGACGAATTAAGATAATTCCGTTTGCCGTTGTGGATGTGGCTCTTTTTCCTTACGCTTGAGTGACTTGCAACAAGAGCAAAGGAATCCGATATGAACTCGACCCGTAAACCGGTCGCCGTGGTGGTGGGAGCAACATCCAAGTGGCAGTCAGATGGCCGTAATACCAAACTCGCGCACGGTAAGATGATCGACGACAGCGATATACCCGTCGGTGCGCGCTGGGGCATCGGCGGTGCCGTCGCGCAGAAGTTTGCCACAGAAGGCTTCTTCGTCGTGTTGACGACCCGGAATGCCGCCAATGCCTCCGGGTTGGAGCAGGCAATCCAGGAGCAGGGCGGCGAAGGCATGATTGTCGAGCTGGACCTCGTGTCGCACGATTCCATATCACAGGCGTTCGCCCGGATTCGAGAGCAGGCCGGTGACCCGAATGTCTTGATCTTCAACGCGGGCTACCTGGAGGGGCGTGACCTGCCGCCAGAGAAAGAATTGCTTGAACACATCCCGGTCGAACTGTTTGACACCGCGCAGCATATCTCCAGCCGAGGCCCGTTCTTAGTCGCCAAGGAGGTGTTGCCCACCATGCGGGAACGCGGCGCGGGCTCGTTCTTCATTTCTAATAACGCGGCGTCCTTGCGCGGACGAAAGCGACTGACAGGACAGTCGTTGTACTATCCGAGAGTAATGATGCGCACGCTGGCGCAGGTGCTGACGGAGGAGTATTCCGAGCATGGCGTACACGTGGCCAACATCGTGATAGACGGCCTCATCGACTCTCCAGGCACCCGCGCTCTGCCGCTAGCCCAGAAGCGGCCTGAAGTGGTGATGGATCCCGTGAAGATCGCGGAGGCGTATTATTATCTCCACACCCAAGACAAATCCTGTTGGACGCACGAACTCCAATTGACTCCGTTTTCGACCAAGCCGAGCTTTTAAGGGCATTTGATCTCAAGACCAGCGATAGAGGGGACGAGGTTGAGTGGGCAGTTCATTGGTGAGACGACTGAGCAGCGCTGCTCGGGAGCGAAGGAACTGGTATGAGCATCCTGGCATTCGTATTGGTTGTCCTGTGGCTGAGCCCGGCCTATGCGGCGGATTGGTTTCCGTCGAAGTATGGTGCGGAGGACCGGCTGGGAGCGATAAACAATCTGTCGGCGCAGGCCGTGGTTGAAGCGGCCGGTCTGATCACAACGGGTAAGGTCTATTCGCTTGCCATGCCGACCGGCCCGAAAACCCCAGCCTTTGGCCCCCGCAATTACCAAATCCGTACCGATAGGATTTTTGTCGGAGACAGTCCAACCGTCGGGGCCAATAAACTCCAGGGCTTTGACGATCTGGTCATCTCCTGGCTGGGCGTTGGCACCCAGATCGATGGCTTTGCCCACGTCGGTGCTGACGGCAGGCATTACAACGGCGTCCCGACCGAGGAAGTCATTCGTCCAGATGGCGCAATCCAATACGGTATCCATACCCTGCCGCCCATCGTCGGGCGGGGTGTCCTGCTCGACATGGCGGCCGCCGCGGGCGTCGCTCAACTGCCCGGGCGGACCGTCTTTGAGAGCGCCGAACTGCGGGCGGCGGCCCAGCGTCAGGGGACGGAGCTCCGCACGGGAGATGTTGTCCTGCTGCACACCGGCTGGCTCAGCGTTGCCGACGAGGACGGGGAGCGTTTTCTGGCCAAGCCACCCGGGATTGGCCTGGACGGCGCAACTTGGCTGGCCGACCAGGACGTTGTGGCCGTTGGTGCGGATACCTGGACCATCGAAGGCTGGCCCACCAACGACAAGCTACCGGACCACTTCCTGCCCGTTCACGATTTACTTCTGACGAAACGGGGCGTGTATATTCTGGAAAATATCAAGACCGCCGAGCTGGCCGCGGATCAAGCCTACGAGTTCTTCTTCATGCTCGCTGCACCACGCCTGGTTGGGGCGGTGCAGAGCCCCGTCCATCCTGTCGCGATCCGCTAGGGATACAATAGGCATCATTCTTCCGCTATGCGGCATAACCTGCATGGGTCGAAACCAATCCTGCACGGGAATTGCCATACCGTCAGCGAACCGTGTAGTAAGAATGACATCAAGAGTTCGGCCAAGAAGGAGGGTTTAGTATGGCCATGTCGGAACTGGAACAGCGCATCACCCGGCTCGAAGACATTGAGGCGATAAAACAGCTCAAGGCCCGCTACTGCGAAATCTGCGACGATATGCACAACCCCGACAGGGTCAATTCGGTATTCGTCGAAGATGCCATCTGGGAAAGTGCCGATTTCGGCAAGGCTGAGGGCCATGCCGCTATTCGCGAGTTATTTGGCAAATTCCAAAGAATGTTCAGCTTTTCCCAGCACAACATCACGAATCCGATAATCGAGGTCAACGGCGACCGCGCCACCGGCATCTGGTATATCATGGGGCCGTGGACGTATGCTGAAAACGACGATGAGAAATGGCTGGCCCTGCGCTATGACGACGACTACGTAAAGGTCAACGGAGAGTGGAAGTACCAACACCTACGGGTCGCCCTGCGGATGACGGCCGATCGATAAAGACACTGCGTCAATAGATACCGGGCGTCTATCACGTATAATTGAGGTCCTATGAAGACCAACCTCATACACTCTGACCCCTCAGTAATGATGGGTAAACCCGTAATCGTGGGGACCCGTATTACTGTTGAACTGCTTTTGGAGAAGATGGCGGCAGGAGAGACGGTCGAGATGATTTTGGAGTCTCATCCACGCTTGACCAGAAAGGCGGTGTTAGCAGCGTTTGCCTATGCCGCAGCATGTATCAGGAATCCGCCACCCGAAAAGGCAGCATGAACCTTCTCGCAGATGAAGGCGTTGACGGACCCATAGTCGAGCGACTTCGGCAGGACGGACATGTCGTACTGTATGTTGCAGAGATGGAGCCAGGGATATCAGATCAAGAGATTCTTCAAAGAGCGAATGCACAAATGTCGATGCTGGTAACAGCGGACAAAGACTTTGGCGAGATGATATTTCGTCAAGGCCAACTCAATGCGGGCGGAGTCGTTTTGCTCCGCCTTGCCGGACTCTCAGCAGAGAAGAAAGCGGATATTGTCAGTAGCGTTTTTCATGACCATGAGACAGCATTACTCCAGGCGTTCAGTGTAATCTCACCAGGACAAGTCAGAATCCGCTCCAAGACCTGAGCTAAGGAAACCTGCTCATGACACTCGTTAGCTGGTCGTGGTTTTTCCTCGTCATCTATATTGGCGGCATGATAACCATCGGGGTTGTGGCCCAGCGGCGGGTCAAACATGCCGACGACTTTGCCACGGCGCGTAGCGCGTACGGCCCTCTGTTTCTGGCCCTGGCATTTTCGGCCACCACCGTGAGCGGGGCAACCTTCCTGGGCATGCCGGGGCTAAGCTACACCTGGGGGCTGACCACCATGTGGACCGTCTTTCTGACCCCGGTCGGCCTCGGTTTGGGCATGTTGCTGACCATGCGCCTGATTACCAGCTCCGGCCATAAGTTCGGCAACCGCTCCATCCCCGAGTACCTCGGTGACCGTTATCAGTCCGAGGGCATTCGGGTGCTGGTGTCGCTGTTTTCCCTGTTGTTGTGTTTTTATCTGGCCGGCCAGCTCGTATCGGGTCTGGTCATGTTCGAGATTCTGCTGGGTGTACCACCGCTCTGGGCGCTGATCATCACCACCACCGTGTTGTTGATTTATGTTGTCCTGGGCGGGGCGCATGCCGACATTATCGCCGACGGCATCCAGGCCTGTCTGATGCTGCTGGTCGCCGTGGTGGTCGTCGTGCTCTTCCTCATCGGCTTTGGGCTGGAGGTGGGCGAATCGGGCAGAAGCGGGTTCTTGGGACTGATCGACAATCTGGCCACCCAGGACGAGCACCTAGTCGGTGTCCTCAATACCAAAACCCCGCTCTATCACTCCTGGTGGTCCATTGTCTCGTTGGTGATCTCGCTCATTCCGCTGGGCGTGCTGCCGCACCTGGGCAACAAGCTCTGGGCCTTAAAACACAGCGCGGACCAGAACCGCTTTCTTGGCCTCACGACCGTCTTCATCCTCACCCTGGCCATGCTGACCCTGGGTGGCCTGCTGGCCAGGGCGTTGATGGGTGACACTCTGTTTGCCGAGGGCGCGACCTCGAATCACGCCCTGCCGACACTCTTCATCGAGCTGTTTCCGACCTGGCTGGCGGCGCTCGTCGGGGTCGGCGTGCTGGCCGCCATCATGTCCACCGCGGACGGACTCGTCGTGTCCTCCTCCCAGATTATCGCCAACGACCTCTACCGTCGGAGTATAGTCCCGCGATTGAAGCATCCGCCAACCGGGGAACGACTCGACCGCCAGGTCTTATACATCAGCCGGGTGGCCACGGTAGCCATTCTCGTCCTGTGTGCGGCCATCGCCTGGGCCTGGGTCGATACCAACGTCCTACTGATTGTCTGGATTGGGACCGGCGGCATCATGTCGGCCTTTGCCGGTTCTCTGGTCTTTGGGGCCCTGTGGCGCGGGGTCACCCGGGCCGGGGCATATGCCGGGCTGGTCAGCGGCTTTGTCAGCTTTCTGGTCCTGCACGCCCAACTGATCGACCCGGCCTGGTTTACACCCGGCCTACTACACTCCGTCGTCTCCTGGCTCTACATTGAGGGCGTCAATCCGTTCTCCTGCTCGGCCCTCGCCAGCCTCACCTCGGTGGTGTTCACCGTTGTCGTGTCCAAGGCGACCCGGCCGTTGCCCGAACCCCACGTCCGGGAACTGTTCGAGGGCGTGTGAAATTCAGAACCCCGGTCGCTTCTATCTCTACGTCTTTGCTCGGGTTATCACATATGATACCCTACCGGAAACGCAGGAGATCAAAAAATGACCCGTCCAACATTGGCGAGCTTCAAGCAAAAGGCGCTGAATGATCCGGAAGTCAGAGCGGAGTATGCAGAGGCGGGCGGCTCTCGCATAAAGATCAACTTCCTTCCCGTCTCGCATTCAACCTGATCTCCCCACACATGACGCTCATTACTTGGTCGTGGTTTTTCCTCGTCATCTATATTGGCGGCATGATAACCATCGGGGTTGTGGCCCAGCGGCGGGTCAAACACGCCGATGACTTTGCCACGGCGCGTGGCGCGTACGGACCCCTGTTTCTGGCCCTGGCGTTTTCGGCCACCACCGTGAGCGGGGCAACCTTCCTGGGCATGCCGGGACTGAGCTACACCTGGGGGCTGACCACCATGTGGGGCGTCTTCCTGGGTCCCGCCGGTCTGTGTCTGGGCATGTTGCTGACCATGCGTCTGATTACCAGCTCCGGCCATAAGTTCGGCAACCGCTCCATCCCCGAATACCTCGGTGACCGTTATCAGTCCGAGGGCATTCGGGTGCTGGTGTCGCTGTTTTCCCTGTTGTTGTGTTTTTATCTGGCCGGCCAGCTCGTATCGGGTCTGGTCATGTTCGAGATTCTGCTGGGTTTACCGCCGCTCTGGGCGCTGATCATCACCACGACTGTGTTGCTGATTTACGTGGTGCTAGGCGGGGCGCATGCCGACATTATCGCCGACGGCATCCAGGCCTGTCTGATGTTGCTGGTCGCCGTGGTGGTCGTCGTGCTCTTCCTCATCGGCTTTGGGCTGGAGGTGGGCGAATCGGGTAGAAGTGGGTTCTTAGGACTGATCGATAATCTGGCCACCCAGGACGAGCACCTGGTGAGTACCCTCAACACGAAAACCCCGCTCTACCACTCCTGGTGGTCCATTGTCTCGTTGGTGATTTCCTTCATTCCGCTGGGCGTACTGCCGCACCTGGGCAACAAACTCTGGGCCTTGAAACACAGTATGCACCAGAACCGCTTTCTTACCCTCACGACCATATTCATCATTACCCTGGCCATGCTGACCCTGGGAGGCCTGTTGGCCAGGGCGCTGCTGGGTGACACTCTGTTTGCCGAGGGAGCGACCTCGAATCACGCCCTGCCGACACTCTTCATCGAGCTATTTCCGACCTGGCTGGCGGCGCTCGTCGGCGTCGGCATCCTGGCCGCCATTATGTCCACTGCGGACGGACTCGTCGTATCTTCCTCCCAGATTATCGCCAACGACCTCTACCGTCGGAGTATCGTCCCGCGATTGAAGCATCCACCAACCGGGGAACGACTCGACCGCCAGGTCTTATACATCAGCCGGGTAGCAACCGTTGCCGTGCTTGTTGTCTGCGCGGCAATAGCCTGGTCGTGGGTTGAAACCAACGTCATGCTGATTGTCTGGATTGGCACCGGCTGTGTCATGTCGGCTCTTGCCGGTTCCCTGGTATTCGGAGCCTTATGGCGCGGGGTCACGCGGACTGGGGCCTACGCCGGTCTGGTCAGCGGCTTTGTCAGCTTTCTGGTCCTGCACGCCCAACTGATCGACCCGGCCTGGTTTGCACCCGGCCTGCTGCACAGCGTTGTCTCCTGGCTCTATATTGAGGGCGTCAACCCGTTCTCCTGCTCGGCCCTCGCCGGCCTCACCTCGGTGGCCTTTACCATCATCGTCTCCAAAGTGACCCGGCCCCTGCCCGAGACGCACGTCCGGGTGCTGTTCGAGAACGTGTAAGCCTATGAGAGCATTTCGGCAATTTCATCCAGATACTTTTCAAGAGACAAGCCGTGGCTTCCTGCCACAACCGCCAGCGTAGCGAGCTTTGTCCGTTCCCCCTTTTCGATTCTTCGCACCTGGCGTTCGGACAGCCCTTGAATCTCGGCCTGCTTGATTCCGCGCTGCGTGCGCAATGCGGCAACCGCCTCTCCGAATCGCAGGTCATACAGCAGTCTTTCCCGCTCCTTTTTCCTGCGCCAGCCCGCGTCTTTCAGGCAGCGAATCGCGTCGAGATCGATATGGACATCGCCCTCGGGCCAGTGCAGATAGCTGCCTTCGCTGGATATGGTAAAGAAAGAACGGTGTTGGGGCGGACTTCCCTTGAGGGCCGCCGCCGGGATGGTCGGCCGGCCAGTTTGGTCGTCCAGCCACAGACTTGTCTGGCATTCCAGTTCTTGCAGGCGTTCCGCATCCCGCATGGTGCGGTTGCGGCCCTGTTGCTTGGCAATGGCGTCTTTTTCTTGATTGGCCGGCGACCGCTTATCCAGGCCCGTCATCCCATTGTGCATGATGAGCGGCCGGAGTCCTTGCAGGCAGATACGGTAATGCTGGAGCATTAGTCACCCGCCCTCGCCCGTGAGTATGTGTCCGTTATCGGCCACAAGCATTGATGTCTCCTGAATGAATGTGTGTCGTCTCTTCCACGGCGTTTGCTAATGGTAGGCAAATCAAAGGGGCCACCCGCCGTGTAGACGGGGAACCCCGGCGGGTGGCCCCGGTCCCGAGGGACAGTGCCGGGAAATGGCCCCTATTCTGCACCTGCCTCACGTTCGAATGGACTCATTTGTCCGCCGGCGACGAAGGGCCGCCCCTGCTCTTACAATGCCTGATAGATATGATTTCGCTTATAAATTGCATCTATCAGACGGTATACTATTACGAATAAAGATATTTTATCAATAAACTATCTCTATCAGAAGGCACCCGCCCCCCGTGCGCGCTCCCCCCCGACGTCCACGCGGATTCTCCCCGCTCCGTGGCTGCCGCCACCGAACGCCACCCCAAGAAGGAAGTCCAAAGAGTCCTGACTTGAGCGAGTTTCCGAAGGTATCTCAGGCTGGCTAGATCGGCCGGTGTCTGCTACGTCTGAATACGTATTACGTATTTAAGGGAGAGCGCCATGCATCGGAAACTGACCATCACGCTGGAGGAAGCGGTCTACGAGGGCCTGTACCGGACGGTGGGCAAACGCCAGATCAGTCAGTTCATCGAAGACTTGGTCCGGCCGCATGTGGTTAATACCACGCTCGATGCCGGTTATCAGGCCATGGCCGCAGACACGGAGCGAGAAGCCGAGGCTCAGGAGTGGTGCAACGCCCTGGCCGGAGACGTGGCCGATGAAACGCGGTGAGGTGTGGTGGGTGGCGTTCGATCCGGCAGTCGGCAGTGAGATCCGCAAGACGCGTCCCGCGGTGATTGTGAGCAACGACGCGGCGAACCGCCGGCTGGCGCGGGTAATCGTCGTCCCGCTGACCAGCAACACTGCCCGGCAGTATCCCGGCGAAGCCCTCGTGACCGTGGGTGGGCAACGCAACAAGGCGATGGCGGATCAGATCATGGCGGCAGACAAGTCCCGCCTCAAGAGCCAGTTGGGGGTCCTCTCCCGGATCGGGATGCGGGCGGTCGAGGATGCGATCCAGGTGCAGTTGGGCTTGCCGCGCTGAGACGGGGTCTTCATCAGCCCCCCGGCCTTCGCGGCGTCCGTCCCGTATCCACCGCGAACTTCCGGAGACGGCCAAGTTTAACAGATACCATCTACACGGACCCCGAGCGCCCCAAGCACCTTCATCCCGGTGCCGAAGACGTGGCTATCCCACGATCAATTCGATGCGGTCTCCGTACCGACGGAAGTCGTTCGCGTTGAACGTTAACAGTCTGCGCTCCCCGTACGCCAGCATGGTTGCGACGATGTTGGCGTCGTGAATCTGCTTCCCCCCGACGGGAACGTGGCGGCAGAGCGAAACCAGCCGGTCAGTAACCACCGGCCCGTCCTCCAACACCTCGAAGGCGGCGAGCAGCCGTTCCACGTCGGTCAGGGCGTCCGCCCGGCTGAGGGGCACCACCCACGTCTGTGGGCGGGTGACCACGGCGAGGTATTCCCGCAGGACTCGGCGGTTGAGGCGCGGCGCGTCCGGCTCGGCAAAGGCGCGTTCCAAGCTGGCCCAGGCGCGCGCGTGGTCCGGAGCCTCCAGAATACGGGCGTGCACCAGCACGTTGGTGTCGACAAACATCGGGCGGGCTACAGCCTCTCGGCGTAGAGGGCCTCACGCCGGAGACTGAGACCTTCCGGCCAGGCGCCGGCGGCGTGGACTGGCCACACGGCGTCCAAGGACAACGGCTGGACACCTGCCGGGGGTTTGCGGCGGAGCAGCAGCGTCTCCGCTTCCATATCGACCTCCGCCGTCTCCCAGCCGGCGGCGCTCCACGACAGGGCCTGACTGTGGCCGTTGCCGGCGGGCTGGTTGGCCCACCAGGGCCGTTGCCGGCGGGCCGAGGCCGGCAACGCAAAGCCGAGGAGCGCCTCAATCTCGCTGAAGCGGGTTCTCCATTCCTGGGCGGCCAACCCACAGAGGTGGGTATACAGCCGCTGATACTTGCTCCGAGCCGCTATTTGCCGGTACTGCTGCTCCCGGTTCCTCGTCATGTTCAGCCTCCCGGTCAATGTCAACCACCAAGTACCGTGTACGAATGTAGTTAGTGATGATGGGGCAATCCCTCAAGTACGGCGGATGGTTAGGGCCACGCAGGGCACCCTCCGGTACACGCACGCTCGATTCCGCATTCCCTGCGGTTGGTCCTGCTCGGCCCTCGCCGGCCTCACCTCGGTGGCCTTTACCATCATCGTCTCCAAAGTGACCCGGCCCCTGCCCGAGACGCACGTCCGGGTGCTGTTCGAGAACGTGTAAGCCTATGAGAGCATTTCGGCAATTTCATCCAGATACTTTTCAAGAGACAAGCCGTGGCTTCCTGCCACAACCGCCAGCGTAGCGAGCTTTGTCCGTTCCCCCTTTTCGATTCTTCGCACCTGGCGTTCGGACAGCCCTTGAATCTCGGCCTGCTTGATTCCGCGCTGCGTGCGCAATGCGGCAACCGCCTCTCCGAATCGCAGGTCATACAGCAGTCTTTCCCGCTCCTTTTTCCTGCGCCAGCCCGCGTCTTTCAGGCAGCGAATCGCGTCGAGATCGATATGGACATCGCCCTCGGGCCAGTGCAGATAGCTGCCTTCGCTGGATATGGTAAAGAAAGAACGGTGTTGGGGCGGACTTCCCTTGAGGGCCGGCATTTCTTCAAAGCCAACCTTGAACAAGCTGTGGTCACAGGCCATAACGAAGAGGTCATCTTGCGTGACATGTGCAGTGGCAATGAGTTGACTCGGACAGCCCAGACTCCAGGCCATGAGCACCCGCTTTGGGACCTCTTTCCCCGCGTGGACAAGGATATGTCGGCTGATTCGGAGTTTTGCCTCACAAAGCATCTGGGGTAAAAACCGAGCGTTGTTATCTTCCCGGACGAAAAGAGTGCGGAGATGGTTGCGATGCTTTGCAGCCCGGACAAACTCGCTGACCGCCGGCAGGGCGTCAACAGAGGTGAGGACGAAAACATTCCGCGCATTGACCTTTCTCAAATCCGGCTTCCGAAAAATGCTGAAAGAAGGCGGAATGATGTCATAGCTGAATGGGTCTTGCGCCCAGACGGCCATTGCAGCCAACTCTGACATGTTCAGTTCCCTCTCGCCACTTTGGCTTCCCATTCGGCATAAAGCTCATCTCTATGCTGGTTTGTTTTCCATTAGGGAGCATGCCCGAGACCGGACAAAAAATCAATTCTATAGATATAGAAAAATGTCTGGTATGAACAAAGGGGCTGTTGTTCGGTTATATGTCTAAGATTACGTTTAGTTGTACATCTGCGACGTTTTAAGGAGAATTTCTTATGGCAAGTTTATCCCGTCAGGCAGAGTCAGAACGGCAGCTACTCAGGCTCCTCGTCCGAGGAGAAAACAGGGACGCCACTGCGTGTTAATCCGGATGCTGTGGTAGCCGGCCCGGTCCCCGCGTAAGGCTTCGAGCCGATTGCTTGGCAGGTCAGCCTGAGGCTTCCTTGAAGGCCCGTAATACGGCGTTCATCCGGGTCTGATAGCCGGCGCCCTGCGCCTTGAACCACGCCAGCACGTCGGCATCCACTCGTAGGGAAATCAACGTTTTTGGGAGAACGGGCCGCAAGCCCTGGCGAGCAATGCCGCGCACGATATGGTCCAACTCGGCAGCCGGATGCTCGTCACTGAGCATAATGTCGGTGTCTTGCATCGCCTTGAGTCGCGGCCAATCCGTCTTAGACGTTTTGGAAGAAGATGATTTGCTCATTTCTGGTCGCCTTTCGGAATGAGATGATATGAATGCGATCCGGTGTCTCGGTATGCACGAGCGAGACGCAAACGCCTCTGAGGAGGCCCAGAGTCATGAAACGTTGTTCGAGATACTGAAAAGGGCGGGTAGATCGATCGAGGCGCTTCCCTGGAGTCATAAGAGCGGTAATCTATCCATCATTTTCTCCATTCAACAACAGAGTGTGTTTGTCTTGCGGGTAATCTCAGACACCTCTACCAAGATGGCAAGAGAGGATACAGCGCGCTGCAGCAAGGGCCGGCTGAGTACTCAGCCGGCCCTTGTTTTATGCCAGAGGAAAGGGGTCGGATGAGGGGCCGGCCCCGTTAGGGAGGCGAGGGGCCGGCCCCGTTAGGGAGGCGAGGGGCCGGCCCGGTGAGAGGTTACTGTACCTCGGTATCGGTAATATGAAAGTTCTGTGAGGGTTGGTGCCATTCCAGAATCACGGTGGTGTCGGGGTCGGGAAAGCCCTCGACCCGAATTTCGTCACTCTCCGTGTCCCGGAGAAATTCGGCATTGGAAATCCGCACGACCGTAAACCGGGGGGTGGCAAGCTGCACGCCACTGCGTCGGTCCAGGCCGATTTGTTCCTGCCCGACAAAGGCTCGCATGATATATGTGCCAGCCTCCAGGCGGTTGTAGTTGAACACGCCACCAAAGCCCACGTTAGCGCGATTATGGGCACATTCCTGCTCCTGTACCACATCCGGACGGGGCGATCCGTAGGGAATGGTGAAGGCGGGGAGGGCCAACTGGGTATTACCAACGCGGCGAATCTCAATCCGCACATCATTATCGCCATCGCCACAGACCCAACCGTGGATCATGCTCACGCCTGTGCGGAAGTCACCGAAGGCAGGAGCATCGATAGTGCCGTGGGAGTCAATGGTAGGGGGGGTAACGGGATCACCGTCGGTGTCGGTGTCGGTATCCGTGTCGGTATCCGTGTCGGTGTCCGTATCCGTATCGGTCGGGTCATCTATGGTGACGCCACGAGCAAAATTCGCGCTCAGCGTATACGTCACGGCGGCATTGGTCTGACTCTCCACCTCCAGCATGTAGAGTCCTGGCTGCACGGGGGCGACGATACGGAAATTCCTACCCTCCCCACGGTCGTCATCGTCCGGCACACTCAAAATGTCTCCATTGGGGCCATAGAGTGTCGCCCTGGGGTCGTGACTGCCGGTACTTTCCAAATACAACGTCCCTGGGTGTATAATGTTGAAGAGGTAGCGGTCTCGGTTCTTTTTCTGCTGGTCGTCGCGCGTGGGCGCGATGGTGGCTTGCGCAAAATTCTCCGTCCCGTCTGAGACCGTGCCCGTAATGGGATCCAGGTCAAACTGGAGCCGGTAGGAACCGTCTGTGGTACTGGTCACGACGACCGCATAATGATTGCCGCTTTGGACCGGGATATTGGAAAACCCGAAATGGGTACCCCCGGAATCAGTGTCGATCTGCCCGAGCGGACCATACAGCGCGCCGTTGGTCTTGGTCGGCGTGCCACTTGTCCCGTCAGCCCCATACAGAGACAGCAAGCCGGAAGCATTGGCCGCGGGCGTGAACACAAACACATCCTGGTCGGCTTGATTGCCGTCTTCGGCCCGACGGGCAATCGTGAGCGCGGTATCGTCGTCAAGCGTATTCGCCCAAGTGGGGGCGCCTGCGACCGGGACGTCGGTGACCTCACTATCCGTGGTCATCGCCACGGCAAAGGTCATGTTCAGGTCATAGGTGAGGGCTGCCCGAGACTGTGAAACAACGGCGAGAGTATAGGCAGTGTCTGAGGCCGTGAGTGGAACGGCCAACGTGAAGGTCCTGCTTGATCCGCTCGTCTGAGCATTCGGCGCTCCTTGGAGCACACCCCGGATATTCCCGGACCCGGTCGCCGTAACCGTCAGGAGGCCGGGGGCCGTGATATTCAGGTCATGGAACTGGGAGTCGCCCTCTTTGGGAATCCGCCCGCTGGGGGGTGTAGCGGAGAGCGCCCCGTGGAATGCCAGGGCCAGGGTCGGGGCGCTCGGGGGACTCGGTTCCGTTACCGGGTCCGGCTGGACCGTCACCAGAATAAACTCATTGTCGCCAGAGCGCACCTCCGCACGGAGCTTGAAGCCCTTACCCGTATGCGGATCAACCACCTCGGCAGCGTCTTCCAGGGCGGCGGCAGCGGCGCGCAAATCAGCAATGGCTCCCCCTCCTCCCGTGAGCGCGTCAATTTCGTCCCGTGGGTCGTCGTCATCAGTCGATGGCGTATCTGACGTGGATTTATCCTTCTGGGCATCTTGCGCTTCTTGGAGCGCGGTTTCAGCCAAACCGATAGCCGTAGAGACGGCATCGGCATCGTCTTCCTTGTCCGGGTCTGCCGTCTTGAGCGCACTGATGGCATGAGTCAGCGCCGTGGCCACGCGGCTCAATATGTTTCTGACCGCTGTCTCTTGACCGCGGAGACGGATCGCCTCCTGTTGGGGTGTCTCGCCGGTTGGGGCGGTGGTCCGTGCATCGACTTCATCGGCAACGGCTTTGTTTGCGGCGGCGCGTGCTGCCCGCGCTGCCCGTTCTTCGCGGTCATGGTTCGCTTCGTACTGCGTTTTGTAGCGTGCCCGCTCCCTGGAGCCATGACACAACACGGCATCTGTGGGGGTCGTTGTCGAGAAGATGCGTAGCTCTCCTGCGGACAGCGGGGGCGCGGTGATCTTGGCATAGCGGTATTTCGTGTTCCCCTTATTCCGCTCGTCCGTGCCCGGCTCTGTGGTCACGGTATCCGCCGTCACCGCCGCTGTGGCCCGTGCGCTCCCATCATCGGCGACAAAAAAACCGGCACTCGGCAACCCGCTACAACTGGGCAACGATTGCGTGTGCGCCTGAACGACCCGGCCACCCAGCATCCCGCTCCCAAGTAGAAACCCACCGACCAACACAACCCCTACCTTCGTCCACAATTTTCCCATCATCGCTTCTCCCTCCGTGTCTGTTGCTGAAAGAAATGCCGTGCCCTGCCTTGCCGTGCCATGCACCTGCCGCGCCTTGCCTCGCCCCGCCCCACCCAGAATCGTTAGGTCTCTGTTGACGGGGCATGCGCCCCATTGGTCATCAACTCCACACTCAGGACCGTAAACCGTCCGTAATCGCCGGATTTCTCCGGTCGCCAATCCCCAAGCCCGATCCGCCGCCCGGCAATCGTGAGCCAGCGCGTGAGCTGGGTGACATCGACCAGTTCATCGTCGGCCTCGACCAGGAACGTCACGCCCCAGGTATCGAACTTCGCGCGGGTGCGCGGAATCCGGTTCCGCTGCACCACCACGTTGGTCGTGAACTGGGCCGTCTTGCCCAGCTCTTCGACCGTGGTGCCCAGACTGGTGTCATACGAGAAGGCTTCGACCGACTCGATCAGCAACCCCTCCCGGACTTGCGGCCCCTGTTTGAGCTTGCGGGCCGCGGTTTCAATACATGCCCGGAGGGCCGCCGCCGGGATGGTCGGCCGACCGGTTTGGTCGTCCAGCCACAGACTTGTCTGGCATTCCAGTTCTTGCAGGCGTTCCGCATCCCGCATGGTGCGGTTGCGGCCCTGTTGCTTGGCAATGGCGTCTTTTTCTTGATTGGCCGGCGACCGCTTATCCAGGCCCGTCATCCCATTGTGCATGATGAGCGGCCGGAGTCCTTGCAGGCAGATACGGTAATGCTGGAGCATTAGTCACCCGCCCTCGCCCGTGAGTATGTGTCCGCCGGCGACGAAGGTCCGCCCCTGCTCTTACAATGTCTCATAGATATAATTTCGTTTATGAATTGCATCTGTCAGACAGGATATTATTACTAGTAAAGATAGTTTGTCAATAAACTATGTCTAGGAGTTTACACCGCTCAAACGCCGCTGGGGCTTACGGCCCGCGCAACGCGGGCTTGGGGGAAGGGTTTGTGCGGGCCGGTCTGGTTGCTCCGCTTACGGCCCGCGCAACGCGGGCTTGTGGATTGGAGTTTTCCACCGCTCACGCGCCGCTAGGGCTTACGGCCCGCGCAACGCGGGCTTTTGTGAAAGCCTTGTATAATAGGGGGGGTAATGGCAGGGGCAACGACGAGAGAATTTGATGTCGCCGCCCACCTCAAAACTCCCGAGGAGATTGCGGCGTATTTGGACGCCGTTCTGGAAGAAGGAGGTGATGTTAATTTACACCGCTCAAGCGCCGCTGGGGCTTACGGCCCGCGCAACGCGGGCTTTTGTAAAAGCCTTCTCTTGCTGGTGACGCTGCGCAATACGGTGTAGCCCGGCAATCTTGACGAAAGACGAGGGATAGGAGAAAACGGAACCATGACAGAGTTTGAGGCAGCGACGATTGCCTACCAAAATGCCAGCCTGGCTATCCAGCAAGGGAGCCTGACCCTGATGACGTGGCAGACCGTCTTGAGCGGCCTGACGTTGGCCGTCTCCAGTGGCCTGGTGCTCTACGGCTTTCGGCTCATGCGCCTGGGCACCGAGCAGCGGCGCGAAGAGGCCCGGCAGCAGCACGAAGAGACCATGACCGCGCTCCAGCAGCAGGGGGACGCGCTGCGGGTCCTCATCGAGCGGACCGGAACAGGACAGTAGTCAGGCTTCCCGCCGCGAGACCTTGTACCAGTCCTTCCCGGCAGACGGGAATCCCCGGCTGTCCACACTGAGCGGCGTGCGCGGGCAGTTGGGCCTGCGTCCGGCCAGTCGCCACCGCGAACTTCCGCGGACGGCCCAGGGAGAGCGAGCAAAGCCCATCAGAAGGCACCCCACCAGCGCCCGCTGTTTTTGTCCCGCTCCCCCCTGGGCGCGCGCGCTCCACCCCCCCGAGGGCCACCATAGATACATCTCAGAAACCCAGATTTCCGAACCTTCCTTGCTCCCTCCAGAGCCGGGCTAGGCTCTGGAAATATAGGTCCATTACCCTTCACCCGGTCGAGATCGTCCCGTAGACGGCAAGTGAGAGGCTCATTTTTTGGTGCTGGACATATTTAGAGCCGGGACAGAAAAGTTTCAGGAACGGGCCGGGGTGAGGGATAGCAGGACGCGCCGGACAGCCTCCGGTTCCCTTTCAATCACGTGCAGCAGGGTCGCGGCCGGGCCGCTGACCCGCCGCGTGCCCTGCTCCCATTTCCGATAGCCGGAGAGGCTCATGCCCATGAGTGGTGCCATCTGGGCCTGCGTGAGCTTCGCCCGCTTCCGCACTTCGCGCGGCGTCACGGGAGCGTGGACGATGGCGCGCCCTTCGCCCTTGGCATGGGCGACCGCTTCCGTAAGGGACTGGATCAGATCAGCGCCGAACGTACTCATTTCGTCTCCTTCCAGGCGGCCTTCAGGGGATGCAGCCGGAAGCCCGGCGCCTCGGCGCTACGCGGATGCGTGGCCTCTTGCAGCCGGAACAGGATGCGCTTCAGCCGTGGCCCCAGCCCGGCCGGCACCCGCGCGGGATTGTCGCGCTCGAAACCACATGGCGCAACCTCCCGCTCTCTTTTTTTCCTTCCTACTACGCCGCTGGTCGCCGGGGCTGGACCTGCGCGGTGATCTCGTGGCCCGTCTCCATCTCCGCCCGGCGGAGTTCCCAGGTCTGCTGCAGATTCAGCCACAGCTGCGGCGTGGTCCCGAAATACCGTGCCAGCCGCAGGGCCGTATCGGCGGTCACCCCCCGCTGGCCGTGCAGGAGCAGCGTGATCCGGTTCACCGGTACGCCGAGCGCCCGGGCCAGCGCATTGGCCGACAGCCCGAGCGTATCCAGTTCCTCGCGTAGGATTTCTCCCGGATGCACCGGTCTCATCCCGTTTTTCGCGTCCATGCTCATCTTCCCTCAGTGATAGTCTACGATCTCTACGTCGTATGGCCCGTCCGCTTCCCACCGAAAACAGAGCCGCCACTGCGTGTTAATCCGGATGCTGTGGTGGCCGGCCCGGTCCCCGCGTAAGGCTTCGAGCCGATTGCTTGGCAGGGCGGCCAGATCCTGAAGCGTCGCGGCACTGTCCAGCAGCGTGAGCCGGCGGGTCGCTTGTTCGGCGAACCTCTGGAAGGCCGCGACCCGTTGCCCTTCGAAGAAGCGCCGCGTCCTCCGGTCCCCGAAGCTGCGGATCATGACCGCAAGCATAACGGGTATTACGTCACTCGTAAAGGGATAGGCCAGCTCGGCCGCCTTGCGCCGTGGGCGCACCCCCGCGCCCATTAGCGGGACCCGGTGGGAGGCTGGCCAGGGATACTAGGAGGGGTCCATAAACGCTGTTATGGCCCCTTGGCGGCTTGGCGTCAGTCTGTCACAAACGTCATGATGTGTGGGATTTTCCAGGAGAGCCGCGTGAGCCCCAGAGACCAGGAACAGGACCATAAGAGGTGGAATAATACGGTACCGCTCTTGTCAAATCCCAGGGGTTTCCCACGGTCGCCCAAGGGGCGGGGGTACGCCGCGAGACCTTGTCCCAGTCCTTCTCGGCAGACGGGAATCCCCGGCTGTCCACCCTGAGCGGCGTGCTCGGGCAGTACTGAGCGCGGCGGTTTTTTTGGTTTGCTTCACAAAAGAGGGATTTCGGAGTGCTTGCATCGTCCGCGAGCAAAGATTATCTTGAGTTTAACTTAAGGAGGAGCCGAACCATGCCTGAAATGATCAGCGCCAAGCAGTTGCGGGAACAACTCCAATCCGTGGTTGAAAAAGTGCGACGCGGGGAGCGCTTCACCGTGTTGTATCGGAGCCGTCCGGCCTTCGACATCGTCCCGGTTGGGAATCCCCCGCTCGACAGGACGCCACTGGAATCGGACCCGCTCTACCAGGCGCCGGCTGTGGGTGCCTCCGAATCAGGCGACGCTGCTACCCGGCATGACGAGGTGCTGTACCGGTGAGGCATATGTTCGTAGACACGGCTGCCTGGGTGGCCGCCGCGGATAGCCGGGATACCGCAGGGCCGGCTGTGCGGAAAGCGCGCGATCAATGGTTGGCGTCCGGAGGCGTACTGACGACGACCGACTATGTGATTGACGAGACGCTGACGACCCTCCGATTTCGCTTAGGGCTTGATGCGGCCGAAGCGTGGTGGCTCCAAATCGACGGCTCGTCTCGCCTGCGCCTTGAGTCCATCGATGAATCCCGAAGCGAACGTGCGCGGGCACTCTTCTTCCGGTACCGAGATAAAGATTTCTCCTTCACCGACTGCTGTAGCTTTGCGGTGATGCGGGAGTTGCGCATTCGTCGCGTCTTGACGCTGGATCATCACTTCCGACAGATGCGCTTTGAGGTCGTTCCGTGAGCGTACTCTCTGCGCACCAGATTGGCGGGGCGAACACAAGCAACACCCTCCCAGCGCGCGCCTTGACCACTCCGACGAATACCGGTGGGGAGTGCTGAGTTTTCTCAGTGCGCACAGCATGGGTACGGGCAAGGACGGAAAGTTCAGGCCGGTAGACAAGGATGGCAAGCCGAGTGGCGAGTATCTCGTGAACGAGCCGCCTGACGAGTGGAAAAGCGGCCGGCCTCTTGGCCCTCCTGGACGTGCCGGCCTCCAGGCGCTGGGGCGGGCGGCCGCTTTGGGGGGCCTGGGAAATAGGGCATAAACGTTGTCCGGAGCCTCCAGAATACGGGCGTGCACCAGCACGTTGGTGTCGACAAACATCGGGCGGGCTACAGCCTCTCGGCGTAGAGGGCCTCACGCCGGAGACTGAGACCTTCCGGCCAGGCGCCGGCGGCGTGGACTGGCCACACGGCGTCCAAGGACAACGGCTGGACGCCTGCCGGGGGTTTGCGGCGGAGCAGCAGCGTCTCCGCTTCCATATCGACCTCCGCCGTCTCCCAGCCGGCGGCGCTCCACGACAGGGCCTGACTGTGGCCGTTGCCGGCGGGCTGGTTGGCCCACCAGGGCCGTTGCCGGCGGGCCGAGGCCGGCAACGCAAAGCCGAGGAGCGCCTCAATCTCGCTGAAGCGGGTTCTCCATTCCTGGGCGGCCAACCCACAGAGGTGGGTATACAGCCGCTGATACTTGCTCCGAGCCGCTATTTGCCGGTACTGCTGCTCCCGGTTCCTCGTCATGTTCAGCCTCCCGGTCAATGTCAACCACCAAGTACCGTGTACGAATGTAGTTAGTGATGATGGGGCAATCCCTCAAGTACGGCGGATGGTTAGGGCCACGCAGGGCACCCTCCGGTACACGCACGCTCGATTCCGCATTCCCTGCGGTTGGTCCTGCTCGGCCCTCGCCGGCCTCACCTCGGTGGCCTTTACCATCATCGTCTCCAAAGTGACCCGGCCCCTGCCCGAGACGCACGTCCGGGTGCTGTTCGAGAGCGTTTGAAATAGCGCACGGCCTGGACGATTATACATTGTACATCCATACGTTCTCTGATACGTTTAGCCATACATCCAAACGTTCCGAAAAGGATTCATTATGGCGCATTTGCCGAACATTATCCCTATCACTGCACTGCGCCAGGACGCGGCGACCGTGTTAAAGCAAGTCAGCAAGTCGGACGACCCGTTTGTCATCACCCAACGAGGACGGGCCGCAGCAGTGTTATTGAGCGCAGAAGCCTACCGGCGAGCAGAGTCCGAACGACAGATACTCAGACTTCTGGCTCGGGGGGAAAAAGAAATCACTGAAGGGCGTGGTATCGACTTGGACACTGTGCTCGCCGAGGCCGATGCACTGCTTGAGGCTGACGAGCAGTGACCCTCCAATTCACCCCATCTGCTCGGGCGCAATTCCTGGCTGCCATTACGTACATCCGTCGCGACAACCCAGAAGCGGCGAGACAGTTTCGCCACCGCGCCGAGCAGATTCTCCGTCGGCTCGGACAATTTCCAGATTCCGGAAGATTCATTCCCGAGTTTCCAGAGTTACCCTACCGGGAAATCATTATTGCTCCGTATCGCTTTTTCTATCGTCCTGAACAGAACACGGTCTGGGTCGTGGGCGTATGGCATGGCGCTCAGCTACCGGATGAACCCATAGGCTGAATTCTGAAGCCGTCAGCCCTCTGTCGGATAGAGCAAATCGCGATGCTGTGTAGCCACCCGCCGTGCAGATGGGAAACCCTGGCGGCCGTCCCCGGCCCCGAGGGGCAGTGCCGGGAAATAGTCCCTATTCCGCACCCTACTCACGCAGGAGTGCCAGCCTCATCTCGGTGACCTTTACCATCATCGTCTCCAAAGTGACCCGGCCCCTGCCCGAGTCGCACGTCCGGAGGCTGTTCGAGGACGCATAAAATAGTGCCAGCCTTGAGCAGCGGGGCAGAGTAGGGTTGAGCGTCCTGCGTAGGCGGGAGGTCACGGAGATGTTACGGGCTGATCGCTCAATAAAGCCGGTCGTACCTTATACGTGGGCACGGCCTGTAGCTCTCGTAGTATCTGGCAGTCGCACCACTTTTCCTAGAAGAACACATGGCTTGCAATGTAGATGGTAAGGCCAACTAAGCCGCCAACAATGGTGCCGTTGATACGAATGAATTGAAGGTCTTTCCCAATATAAAGTTCGATACGGTCCGATGTTTGCTTGGCGTCCCAGCGTTCGACAGTTTTACTGATTATGCTGCTCAAGGTGTCACCAGACTCCTCTACAAAAGAAGGAATAGCGGCCCTCAATCGTTCATTCACCATCTGCCTTGTGAATGGATCTTCGGCGAGCATATCCCCCAACCTGTCAAGGAGTTTGACGATATCCTTTGCCAGTGGAGGGTCTGAGTCTTTTGTTTCGGTTAGACGCTGAACCATGTGACGTTTGAGTTCCACCCCAAGAGAGTCAAACGCTTTGGCAACAGATGGATCATTGAGAAATTTCTGCTTGGATGACTCAATACCCTCTTTCATTTCAACATCATCTTCAAACTTCGAGATTAGTTGGTTTATCCGCTCATCGAATTGTTGACGGAATTGCTGATTGTGACGTGCGTTGCGGAGCGTGTTTCGTACTTCTCTTGCCATCTTGTCGAACACCATGCCTTGGACATTTTTGGTAAAGAACCTGGCTCGTTCCTTTACTCCTTTGCGCCACTGTTCCCGGTGTTCATCAAAATACGCCAGCCCAACATCGATCAATTTTTCGATCAATACTTTCGTATGGTTGTCACTAACGAGTCTCTTTAGCAGTCGGGCTATGAGCGTGCTCACGTTCATCCGGTCAAGAGCTCCTCGAAAGTTGCGACTGACAAAGGCTTCTAACTCGCCATTGTCATTATCGATGACGGCTCGCAGGGCGCGGCAGAGGGTCCGGCTCAGTTCTTGGGCATGTTGTTCATTCTTGAGCCAAGCGCTGGCCTTCTCAGCAAGGTCAATATCGTCGAGCCACTTTTCAGCGGTTTGCCGCGTTAAAAATCTGTTCTTGATAAAGTTCGCCAAACCCTCGCCGATCTCGTCTTTCCCCTTCTCCACAATGTTGGTGTGCGGGATAGGAAGACCGAGAGGATGCCGGAACAGTGCAGTGACGGCGAACCAATCCGCTAGTGCCCCGACCATAGCAGCTTCGGCAAAAGCGCGGACGTAGCCCAGCCAGGGATACTGACCGATATTGATGCTGGCAATAACGAATATGACCCCCATCAGCACTAGTAGCCCAAGTGCCACACGGCGCATGAACTGAAGTTCGCTTAGGCGGCGCCATTCCCCATCACGCAACCATATGCCATCCTTGGATTTGTTTACTTCAACCGTTGTGGTGCTGTTACTGACCGGTCCTAAATTCATCTTTCTACCTTGTTCCGATACGCGACAGTCCACTGTTCGGCCTCTTCTTCGGTGTAGGCTAGTCATAGCACCGTAGAGCGAAAGACGGGCCGGTCAGTCATTGACATACTTCCGCAGCACGTCAACAATCTGCGCGGCAGCGGCAAGGATGACGGCGAGGTCGTCCAACAGCCCTCCTGGTAAGGCATCAGGAACAGCGTCAATCGGAGAAATAAGATAAATCAGTGCCCCAATCGCAATCGCTCGCGATGTCCAATCCGCGCCAGAGTCGAAGGCAAGGGCTTTCATTGGGACGATTTTTGTTTCCCATACCTCCCGAATCGGCCCGCGATTTCGCTTTTCCATCTCCTTTGTATTAATACAACTCGCATCGATAGTGCCCTTCTGCTCCATGACATTCTCCTTCCACGGCGAGGGTCCCGGCAGAGTTGCCGGGCCGTTGAGTACGCGACACAGAGATGGTGCGCAGCGCGCTCCCCTTCAAATAAGGTAGTAGCTCGCGAAATTAGGCAGTGCCGTCTCCATCACGACAAATCGAGATCAAAGAACCCGTTTCTCATCCATTTCAACAGTCCTGGGTACTTTTTCGTGCTCACAACCTCAACTCTTACTCCTTGGCGTTCGGCCGAATCTAAAAATGATTGCGGGCAATTGGAAGCACTACTGACAAGTATAAAAGCTCTGGATGCGCGGGACCTTCTTTTGTAGTCGAGTGTCGTCCGAATTTCTTCCTCGTTTAGCGCAGCCTTCGGGAAATGTTTACAATCAACAACGTAATGTTTCCCTCCCTGCCTTCGCTCCGCAATGTGGATATCCATCCTTTTCGTCTGGCCATCGGCATACGTCCTCACGGGCTGTATGGCCACTCTCCAGGTGTCCCCGTGAAAAGTATCTGTGACGAGTTTCTCACAGAGCTTTTCAAATTTACGCCAAGTCATTTCCTCTTCTTCAAATAATGCCATACACTACTTTCCCTCCTCATCCTCACTAGGCGGGGCATTAAAGTGCAGAGGGATATCAGGACCCCTGTCGTTGGAGGACCATGGGTCTGGACCTGGGTCATCTTCATAGGAGGGTGTAGCTTCAATAAGCTCGGTATCCTGGATTCCCTCGGTCTCCTTGTTAGCCTTATCCTCCAGGTAGTCGAGCACTCGATCGGCTAACTCACCGATCAGGCCACCGATCACTCGCAGTCGTGCCATATCGCATCTCCTTCCCTTTTCCTGCCCAGGGAGGTGCGATACAACAGCCCGGTCCAAGCCGACACTGTTCCTCCCTGGGCAGTGTTGGGCCCCGTGCCGGACTCGCATTCCGGTGCGGGACACGTTTCTCTCCGTACTCACCTCACCACAGCAAGGCTTCCTCTCGTCGCTTCCAGGGTCACTCCCCACCCCAGGCGTTCTTTGGTCTCTTTCTCTGTCATGTAACCCTTCTCTCACAGGTTCCATCGCCGCATGCTCATCTCACGTCCGCCAATAGCTGCTGCAATTCCGTCCGTGTCTTCCAATCCGCGCCATAGACATAACGGGGCAGATTCCAACGCGGTGAGTCCGCGGTCACCGGCATTGCATCAGTGCCAAAGGCGGCCAGAAGTATTGCTCAGATTCAGGCTTTTCGACCTTGGCGATTTCGTCATGCGGCATTTTCTTGAATTGGGGGAAGTCCTCGTAGGGCATCAGCCCTTGCCATTCCCCATCACGCAACCATATGCCATCCTTGGATTCGCTTACTTCGACCGTTGAGGTGCTATTGCTGATCGGTCCTAAATTCATCCTTCTACTCCGTTCCAATATTCGGCAACCCATTGTTCGGCTTCTCTGGTCAATCCTCCCGAGAAAATAATATTGTTAAGCGGGATGTCGCAGAGATGAACAAGCTGCCGTCCATGCAACACGCCGGTTTTTCTCGCGGCCTGTTGGAATTCTCCATGCTACGGAAACTCAAACAGCGGGTTCTCCAGGTCGTCAAGTGTGTCTATTGCAGGCCAATAGAAAACTTTGAACGGCTCACGAAAATTGAGGCTGGCGCCAATGGGAAGCGTGACGATCGTGCGGAGCGTGACCGTGTAAGTTTCAGGAGGGCCATATAACGTGAAATAGTCTTCTATGTTCTCCCTACCATCATCATATGTCCATGAAAAATCTTGCGTGAACCACCCTAATAGACGAGTCCATACGGTTGTTGACGTGGACGTGTAGTAACGCCCGTTTTGTTCGATCATCAAATCTGCTGCATCGAGTGGAAAATGTGGGAAATTGGGATTAAAGATCAGACCAAACACTGTAATATCTATGGTCAGCGTGGTGCCTTCACAGGAGTTCGTTATTAACCACTGAGATTCTTCTGCTCCACTGATAATGGCCACTGGAACAGTTGTGGTTTTTGGCGTGCAGGGCCTTTCACCTGCCCCTCCTTCATTGCGTAGAAACTCGACCACTTCAGGAGTTGAATATTTTTCGGCGAGTGCAAATGGTGTGTCGCCGTCCTTATTTTGCGCATATATATCTGCTCCGGCGTCCAGTAGCACCCGGAGAACTTCTACGTTTCCACCACCTACTGCCGAATGTAGCGGCGTGTTACCGCCCCCTCCTCGCGCATTGACATCCGCTCCGGCGTCAAGCAATATGCGAACAACCTCTACACTCCCGCTTCCCGCGCCACGATGTAATGGAGCTTCTCCCCGAGAAGTCTGCGCATTCACATCCGCTCCGGCGTCAAGCAATATGCGAACAGCCTCTGCATTCCCGCCACCTGCTGCATAATGGAGCGGCGTGTCACCCCACCGAGCCTGCGTGTTCACATCTACGCCCTCCGCCAAGAGAATCCAAACCATATCCACGCTTCCTTCTCTCGCGGCCCAATGTAACGGTGTACTCTCGTCGCTATCTCCCGCGTACAAATCTGCGCCCCCCGCAAGAAGAGCCCGGGTGATCTCCCCGCTATTTTCGTTCCTTGCGGCATGATGCAACGGCGCGTCCCCGAAGGTGTTCCGCGCGTTCACAAGCGCGCCCGCCTCCAGTAAAATCTCGACCACCTCTGCGGTTCCCCCTGACGCAGCCCGATGCAAGGGAGTATCGCCCCCTGTAATAATCCTCTCATTCACATCCGCTCCATTGGCAATCAGAGCCCGAACCGCTTCCGCGTCTCCATTCCCCGCTACTATATGAAGAGTATATTGCGGGTTCTCTTCCTCTTCTTCGTTGCCAGGCTGTTCCGTCGCTCCATTGCCAGATTGCGGGACATCTTCCTCTTCCTCACTGTCAGGCTGTTCCGTGACTTCGGCGAGTTCGAGGTGCTGTGTACTTTGATTCCACACAAAGCGCGTTCGTTCTCCTGGTGCAGGAAATTCGTCTATCCACACTTGAGCGCTTGCCCCCCGCAGAAACTCTTCTCCAGTCGTTGCCACGTCGAAGATAGAGCGAGCGAACTCTACCCCATCGTCGTAGACGACTGCGGTGTGCGTCCCGTCACCGAGTTTGGACCAGTTCCAGATCGCCACGAAGCCGTTGTCATCATCCCCGCACACGGAGCGGGTATCGGACCGCCGACTACCGTACACCAAGGGGATAGGGTCATCTTCGTTAAAACGGACGGTCAACTCTCCTGACGACTCACACTTCCATCCAGAAATGATGCCAATCCCGGAATACAGGGCATTATGTGTGGGATTTTCCAGGATAGCCGCGTGAGCCGCAGAGACCATGAACAGGACAATAAGAGGTGCAATAATACGGTACAGCTCTCTTCTCCTCTGCGGAACAGTCGGTAGGAGTTCATGTTGAAAAATTTGGACCAGGGAGCCCATCGGACTCTGTCATGCCTCTTGTCAGGTCGCTGTCCGATTAGGATCTTCTTCGATGATGTCGGTTCCATAGCAGGCTCTTTTTAATCCAGGGCTGCTCCCCATGGGTGCTTACTCACCGGTCTCGCCAACAATCTCGTCCAGTTCGAGCCGTTGCGTCCCTTCATTCCACGTGAACCGCGCAATATCCCCAGGGTCGGGGAAGTGGTCTACGAGGCAACTTCCGGCGCGCCCGCTTAGGAACGAGGTGCCAAACGTGGCGACCGTAAACGTCCGCTCAAACACTGGCACCCCGTCATCATAGACGATGGCGGTATGCTCCCCGTCGGCGAGGTCGCCCCAGTTCCAGGCTATGACAAAGCCCACATGCGCATGGGTACAGAACCCGGCCTCCCAGACATCCGTCCGCCGCATGCCATAGGGCAAGGGAAAGGGATCGCCCCCATCGAATCGCACCGTGAGATCCCCCTGCGGCGCGCATATCCACCCATGCACGGTGCCCAGACCCGAATAGTGTTGGCCATCGGCTGGGACATCGAGAAACTGTGTGGTGGCTCTGGCGAGATTGGGAAGACTGAGCACGAGCCCTCCCGCGAAGACCGTACAGAACAATATAACTCTTCTCATACAAACTCCTTCATATCTGCCTCCTCCTTATCCTCCCTTGTTTCTTGCTTCGAATTTACTCGTTTATCCGTCAGTGACGAATGTTCGCGCCCGCTTTTACAATGTCTGATAGATATAGTCTCGTTTACAAATCACATCTGTCAGACAGTTTATTATTATCTATAGAGATAAATTGTCAATAAACTATTCCTGTCAGACCGTTCACCTAACATAGTGGTCTACCCATACTGGTCTTGCACCACGAGGCGGGTATGAATGACCGAGAGCTGTTAGGAAAACGGATCAAAAGCCTGCGCAAATCGAAGGGACATACACAGGAACGGCTGGCAGAGATCATCGACATCAACCCCAACTATCTGGCCGTTATTGAGCGGGGGGAGGCGAATCCGACACTCGCTCTGCTTGAGCGTCTTTCCGCGGGTCTGGAGGTTCCGCTCTCCGAATTGTTTCAGTATCGGCGGGAGGAAGGATATCTTCCCGTTGAGCTCCGCCAAAAGCTGGACGGGCTGGTCAATGAGGCCAGTGATGAAGAGTTGCTCAGACTTACCCGTATTATTGAGTTGTTGCGGGAGTGATGGGGTTGTTTTACACCGCTCAAGTGCCGCTTGGGCTCACGGCCCGCGCAACGCGGGCTTGGGGGGGCGGCGGCTGATTTACATCGCTCAAGTGCCGCTTGGGCTTACGGCCCGCGCAACGCGGGCTTGGGGGGGTCGGGTTCGTTTACACCGCTCAAGTGCGGCTTGGGCGTGCGGCCCGCGCAACGCGGGCTTGGGGGGGGTCGGCGGGCTTGGGGGGGTCGCGGCTGATTTCGTGTCTCACATCGATGTCAGGCGGGCATCTATGCCTGTCACCTTCTCGTCAATCCGTCGAAGCCACGCTTCATGGTCGATGTGGTTTTTTTCGATTTTCTCCATAATAGGCGGAATGGCCTCCTCAACGGCCTCTTTGACGAGGCCCCGTAGGGCTTTGGCAAAAAGATCAATGCTCCCATTGAGATTGTCCTGAGCCATGTGGGCACCCTCCTTCTTCCTCCAGCGGTACTCTCCCGCTATAGAATACTCCCCTCATCGTCAAGCAAGCGCACATGCTCTCGAAGAGAAAGAACGAAAAGCAGAAGCGGTCGGCTATCGGGTGGAGATCAACTTCCTGCCCGTCTCGCATTCAACCTGACCTGCGCGGAAGGAGTAGCGCATATCCCCTCCCAAGACGTGTGATGCAAGATAGGGGGTTAGCCGGGGAAGAGAGTAGCGAGGGCCAAGGCAGGGCGCCCGCAGAGGTGATTGAGCCAGATGCCGAGATTGACCGCAGCGACCTTGGCCGCGATGCGGGTGAGTAAGCCGTGGGCGGTGCGCGCTCCTGGGAAGTGGAGGCCAAAGGTGCGCGTCAGGTGCCCATTGATAGTCTCGACGATCTGGCGCCAGCGCCCATGCTGGCGTTTGGTCCAGGGACGCGGGGCGCCCCGAGCCTTGGGAGGCGTCAGCACGGGCGCCCCATAGTCTTGCGCCCAATGGGTTTGCCATTCCGCGCCTCCAAAGCCCTTGTCGGCCAGATACGGCCCGGCACTCGGCACTCCAGCGCCAGCCTGCGGCCAGCGCGGCCCCGTCGGGCCCACATAGGGCCTGCCGTTGGGGCGCGTCGGGCGGCGCAGGTCCCGCCGCTGGCGGGGGCGGGCCTGGGGCGTGGTGCGCCAGCCCAGCAAGGCCTCGGCCAGCCAGCGATCCTCGGTACTGGCCGGGGCAAGCACGAAGCCGGTCACCCCACCCTGCGGTAACACGGCTAGGAGCAACTTACAGCCAGAGTACCAGTCCTTGTCACTCCCCCCCATCCAATAGCCGCCTCGTCGGCAAACAGCCGCCGCCGACACCCCCGACAGCGCCGTAACAACGGCACCGCCACGGTGTCGATCACTTCATAGGCCGCGGTGGTCGCCCGTAACTCCTGGGCCACAATCGGCACCAAGGCGACCAGCACCCCGGCCAAGTCCCGGCACCGGCGGTTATACGCACTCTGGCTGAGTAAGTGCGGGAAGTACCCCCGCCAGTACGTCCGCGCATAGCGCAGAAACACCCGCTCCGAGCGCCCCCACCACTGGGCACATAACACCAGGGTCAGTATCTCACTGTCGGACACCGTGGGCCGGGGACCCGGCCGCACCGGCTTGGCCCCCGCCGCATGCTGCTGGTACAGATCGTCCACGATGGTATACAAAGCGACCAGGAACGTGTCGAGATCAATAGGCACCGCTCACCTCCTGTGGTAGGGAATGTGAGCTTAGCCTATCCTCGACACGCTCCTCCTACACGGTCCCCTAATATGCATCACACGTCCAGGGAGGGGTGGCCGAAGGCCGGGGTGGGTTGCCCCCTGCACGGTCCCGTCGAAGAACCCACCCCGCCCCTTCGACAAGCTCAGGACAGGCGCTACGCGGCACAAAGAGGAAACGTGTCCAGCATGTGTGTGGCTGTTGGAGGACACGCTTCCTCTTTCCCTCCAGGGAGGGGATACGTCATATCAAAGCCGGTGGGACGGGCCGAAGGTCCTGAGGAGTGCGGGCTTCCAGCCCGCAAGCGGCCAAGATGGCCGCGCTCCCAGGGGGGGACAGGGAGGGCGACCGGCCGGTCGCCCCTACTGAAAGCGGGGTGCATTGACATTTATGAAGAGAGAGACAAAAAAGAGGGAACGACCATGCACACAACGCAATTTGTCTATTGGGAAGAAGATGGAGCGTGGCTAGGCTATCTCCATGAGTATCCTGATTACTGGACGCAAGGCGAAACGCTGGACGATCTCAAAGACCACCTGAGAGACTTATACGCCGACCTGACCAGCGGTCACCTACCCGGTATCCGCAAGATGGACGAATTAGCCCTGACATGAAGCGTGTCGCTCTAGTCAAACGTCTGGAGAAATTCGGTTGTATCTTGGTAAGGCACGGAGCGAAGCACGACTGGTATCGCAACCCTGCAACTGGAATTTATCAGCCGGTTCCTCGGCATCGGGAAATCAAGGAGAATCTCGCCAAGCATATCATCAAGCAGTTGAGCAATCCTTCTGATTAGGCCGTCAGTAGATGGAGCCAAGACTGATTGAAAAGACTATAACCGAATCGCCCTGAATATCTGAACGCGCACGGCAAGGAGGAGAGAGACCATGATCAAAATCTACGGTACGACCCTGAGCAATTATTACAGCACGGCCAAGGCTGCGCTGGTCGAAAAAGGACTCGCCTTCGAGGAAGTCTCGATCATGCCGAGTCAAGAACCGGAAGTCCTGGCCAAAAGCCCAATGGGCAAGGTGCCCTATATTGAGGTCGAGGGCACGACCTTGACCGAGACAAACGTCATCTTCGACTATCTCGAAGATATCCAGCCGCAACCGGCGCTGTATCCCAGCGACCCCTGGGCCAGGGCCAAAGCCAAAGAAATCGTCCGCTTTGTCGAGCTGTACCTCGACGCACCGGCGCGGCGCCATCTGCCGACCGTGTATTTCGGTGCGCCGGTTGACCAGGCTGTGTACGACGCCGTCCGACCATTGCTGGAAAACGGGCTGCGGGCACTCAAGCAGCTCGCCCGCTTCGAGCCCTATATCGCCGGCGACACATTCACCTTCGCCGACCTGACCGCCTATTTCGAGCTGCGCTTCACCAATCTGCACACCACGCAAATCTACAATTGGGACATTACGTCTGACGTGCCCGGCCTTGGCGAGTATCTGCAAAGGGTCGGCGAACGTCCGTCGGTCAACGCGGTCGATGCCGTCATGCAACGAGACTTCGCGGCCTTCAAAAACAAGAGCTGATCCCGTGGGGTGGCATCAATCGCGCAGACCGTGTAGCCTTATCTGTGTGGTCGGGCATCAGCCCGACCGCGGCGAACAGCAGGCCCTCTCCGTCCCTCCGAGGGCGCGCCGCTAAAAGATAACCCTTCTTCCCTTTCCCTGTTGTTTGGGTCGGAAAATACGGCCGGGCCGTACAGGAGCACCCTGTGCGCCTACGGCGGAGATTCATCTATTTATGTCTGATTCAGTATCAATTGCACCGGCCACGTTTGACCGGTTCGGCCTCCACCACACCCTCATCCGTGGCATCCACGCCGCCGGCTTTGAAACGCCTTGGCCAATCCAGGTCGAAACTATTCCCCCCGGCCTCGACGGCCGCGACGTGCTCGGCCTGGCACAGACCGGCACCGGCAAGACGGCCGCTTTCGCCCTCCCCCTGCTCGACCGGCTCCTCGGAGAACGCCGCAAGGGCCCGCGCGCTTTGGTGCTCGCACCTACCCGGGAACTCGCCAGCCAGATTACAGAAGAAATCCGGACGCTGGCCCGGTTCACCCGCCTCAAGATGGCCACCATCTACGGCGGTGTCTCAATACACAGTCAGGTCAGTGCGCTCCGTCAGCGCCCGGAGGTCGTCGTCGGCTGCCCAGGCCGGGTACTCGACCTGCTCCAGCAGGGCGTACTCCGCCTCGGCCAGGTCGAAACCCTCGTGCTCGACGAAGCTGACCATATGTTCGATATGGGCTTCCTGCCCGGCATTCGCAAGATTCTCGGCGCGCTGCCCGACCGCCGGCAGAACCTGTTGTTCTCAGCCACGATGCCGAAAGAAGTCCGCGGGCTGGCTGACGATCTGTTGAAAACGCCACACGTGGTCGAGTTAGCCGATATGGCACCAGCCACGACGATCAAACACGCCCTGGTTCTCGTCGCGGAGCAGCGCAAGCACGCCCTGCTCGAACACGTACTCACCCAGGACAACTGCGACTCGGCTATCGTCTTCACCCGCACGAAACACCGCGCCCGACGCCTGGCCGCACGGCTTGGCCAGGCCGGACACCGGGCCGTAGGTCTCCAGGGAAACTTGTCCCAGTCTCAGCGCGACCGGGCTATGCGCAGCTTCCGCTCACGCCACCACAACATCCTCGTGGCAACAGACATCGTAGCGCGTGGCATCGACGTAAGCGGTGTCTCTCACGTGATTAACTTCGATGTCCCGGACACACCCGAGGCATATACCCATCGTCTCGGGCGTACCGGTCGCGCCGAGCGCCACGGCGAGGCCTGTACCTTCGTGACGGCCGACGATTCCGGCTGGGTACGGGCGACCGAACGTATGATCGGCTCACGCATTCCCCGCCGGCAGGTCGAGGGCTTCGAGCCCGATGTCAACGAGAAGCCCAAGCGACCCGACGGACGGGCGCGCAACAGACCCCCTCATTCGGCGCGCCGTGGGCGCAGCCACAGACGTGCCGGCTAGAGCAAATCACGCTGCTGTGGAGTACGTCTCTCTTCTCCTTGAGGAGGGCGGGCTTCCAGCCCGCATGGCGGCCAGGATGGCCGCCCTCCCAGGCGGGGAGCCTCTCTATCCTGACTACGTTTTCGCAGCCCCGTACCGTTCAGGCCCTATATACAAGCTCTCTCTGAAGGTACATTGAGCTACCGGACGAGCCAGACGAGCCAGACGAGAAAGCATGAGACTCTGCACGAATGGAGAAGAAAGCCATGCCCAAAGACACAGATACTATTACCTTCCGACCGATGACCTCAGAAGACGTTGGGGCGGTGCCGATTGGTCATCAGGGCGACGAGCAGGAGGTCCGCGCCCGTATCCAGGACCTTGGCTCAAGCGCGATATTGGCGTTTGACGCGGCTCAGCATGTCGGCCAACTCCAGTTTCGGCGCTACGCCGCGGACACCCGCTCGCCCAAGGGGCTGTGGGACCCGTTGTATTGGGGCGAGTTTGGCAGCGCAGCACCCGCTCTGCCGGACCGCAGCCTGTCCGTTTACTGTTACCATGTCGGCCAACTCGACGACACGGACGACCGAGACCCGCGCTATCAGGGCCGGGGTATTGGCCTGCACCTCTTGGATTATTTTCTGGACTGGGCCAAGCAGGCCGGCTTCGAGGCGGTGACGGCCAAGGCCACCCCTACCCCACGGGCCGTTATGGCTTTTATGGGCGGGCAGCCACCCAAAGCCTATCTTGCACGCGGGTTCGAGGTCTTTTCGAGCGTGGTTGATACCGAGCTGCGCGACCTTGTAAAAGATCGGCAACTCGTGCCGGCCGATGCGGACTTGGATAGCGCCGCGCGTATCAGCTATTGCGTGAAGTTTTTCTAACGCTCCGCGCCTGATCCCCTCATACTTTCTAGCTCGTCGCATGCTGTTACGGCTGATCTTGCGTGGGACATATATTGGAGGCAGGGATCAAACCATGCTGGAGTACAAAGGCTATATTGGACATGTTGAGTTTGATGACGAAGCGGATATTCTCCACGGCGAAGTTATCAACATTCGGGATGTCGTCACCTTTCAAGCAACCTCCGTCAAAGAGGTCCATAAAGCATTTCGAGAGTCTGTCGATGACTATCTCGAATTTTGCCTATCTCGGGACGAGTCACCCGATAAACCTTTTTCTGAACTAAGACAATGAACCCTCCCAAAATACTGTCAGCAACAGCAGTAGACGACTCCACTCTTGTTGTTGAATTCGACAATAGGCAAAAGAAACAATTCGACATTACTCCCTTACTCAAGAGAGCCATGTTCTCTCCCTTAAAGAACCCTGCGCTTTTTAAGGCTGTGAAGGTCGAGCCGGGTGGCTACGCCGTGGCGTGGAGTAGCAGCATAGACATCAGTGAGTACGAGTTATGGAGGCATGGGAAGGACTTGCCCTAACAGAAACTCCTGATAAGCAACCTCTCCAGGTCGCCTAGCCAAACCACGCCACAATTGGTATTTTGGCCGGACACAGTACACGCAAAGGAGGCCAGGTATGAAAGTATCCATGTTTCACCTGATGCCCTACCGGGACCTGCCGGACGATTTTGAGCAAAAATACCACTCGGTCTGGGTCGATCCGCCCTGGACGGAACTGGGCGACGCCGAGAAAGTCGGTCAGTATTACAACTGGTCGCTGGACGAACTGATTCATGCCGCCCAATCCGGTATGGACGGTATCTGCGTCAATGAGCATCACCAGAATGCCTACGGCTTCATGCCCAACCCCAACCTGATGGGCTCGGTCCTGGCCCGCGCCACCAACGGTATGGACGTAGCGGTGGTGCAAATGGGCTCTACGCTCCCGACGACCAACCCGCCCACGCGCGTGGCCGAAGAATACGGCATGCTGGATACCATCAGCGGCGGACGTTTAGTCGCCGGTATGCCGCTGGGAACGGCCATGGATGCCACCTTGTGTGCGGGTATTACCCCGATTGAGCAGCGCGAGCGCTATTACGAGGCCCACGATCTGATCCTCAAGGCCTGGACCGCGGATGATATCTTCGCCTGGAACGGCAAGTATTATCAGCTCCCCAAGGTCAACGTCTGGCCGCGGCCGATTCAACAGCCGCACCCGCCGGTCTGGATCCCCGGACTCGGTAGCCTCAGCACCTGGGAATTTGCCGCCCAACATAACCATTGCTACTGCTTTCTCAGCTATTACGGCCCCAAGGCGGGCAAGAGCGTGATGGACGGGTTCTGGCAGTTCATCGGTGATCGCGGCATCGAACCCAACCCCTACCGCGCCGGCTTTCTGCAACTCGTGGCCGTGGCCGAAACCGACGCCAAGGCCGAAGCCCTGTATGAAAAGCACATCCAGTACTTCTATAACAAATCCTTGCATATTCCGCCCGAATACTTCTTCCCGCCGGGCCACCAGGATTATCGCAGCCTGGAAAACAATATCCGCAAGGGCATCTTCAAGAGCTATTTCGATAAACTTGACTCCATCCCCAACTGGAAGTTCAAAGACTTTGTGGATGAAGGCTTTGTGATTGCCGGCAGCCCGGCAACGGTCCGTGACATGCTTGCCGACGCGGCCAAAGACCTGCGGGTCGGCAATCTGATGGTCCTGTTGCATATCGGCTCCATGCCGCATGACTTGACCCTCAAGAACATCGATATGTTCAGCAGCGAAGTCATGCCCCATATCCACGATATGTGGGACAACCAGTGGGAGAATCACTGGTGGCCGGAAAAGCTGCGGACCAAGCGCCAGGCCTCAATTGCCGCCTTGTAAGGGTAGACCTAAAGGGAAAAATAGATGGTTGCAGTCCAAGAACAAACCGTCAGTGTGTGGAAAAATCAGATCAACCCCAAAGTCCACGTCGCCGGCAGTGGGCCGGCACTGGTATTCTTGCACGGTGCCTACGGCCTGACCTGGGACCCCTTTCTGGACACTCTGGCCGAGCAATATACCGTGTACGCACCCGAGCATCCGGGTACGACCCTGGGTGATCCGGACGGCGTAAAGGCCCTGGATGATTTATGGGACCTGGTGCTGTATTACGATGAGCTGTTTGCCCAGCTCGGCTTAGACAATCCAACGGTCATCGGTCATTCGTTTGGCGGTATGGTCGCCGCGGAAATCGCCGCCTGCTATCCGCAACGGGTTGGCAAGCTGGTGTTGCTGAGTCCAATCGGCCTCTGGCGGGACGACGCTCCAGTCAAAAACTGGATGATCCTGCCCGCGGAAGAAGTGGTCAAAGCCGCCTTCTACGACACGAGTGGTCCACTCGCCCAGCAGATGTTGAGCGTGCCGGAGGACGAGAAGGAAGCCCAAGACCTGCAAATTCGAGTGACCTGGTCGCTCGCCTGTACCGGGAAATTTATCTGGCCCATTCCAGATAAAGGACTCAAGAAGCGCATCCATCGGATTACGGCCCCGACCCTGATTGTCTGGGGCACCGAGGACAAGCTCGTCCCACCGGCGTATGCCGATGAGTTTGGCAGTCGGATTGCCGGCTCCCAGATTGCCATGGTCGAACAGGCGGCTCATGTACCCCAGTTAGAGCAACTCGGACGTGTCTCCGACTTGATCCGGGATTTTATCCAACCTTAACCCTGCCACAGAAGAAGGAGGTAGAGCATGATTAGTTATGTCACAATCGGAACGAACGACCTGGACCGCGCGGCCAAGTATTATGACGAACTCCTGGCCGAACTTGGGGCCAAGCGCATGATGGAGAATGAGCGCATTATCTTATGGGGCACCGGAGGGCCGATGCTGGCGGTGTGCAAGCCGTTTGACGGCAATGCCGCCTCGGTTGGCAATGGTGTGATGGTCGCCCTCGTCGCGAGCAGCGCTGAGCAGGTGGCCGCCATCCATAAAAAGGCGCTGGAGTTGGGGGGTACGGACGAAGGAGCGCCCGGACCACGCGGTGGCGGCGGCATGACCATCGGCTATTTTCGCGATCTGGACGGCAACAAGCTCAATGCCATCCATATGGGATAAATTCGCAGATTGAGCATTTGTAAACATAAGGTGGGGTCATTCGACCCCACCTTTTTCATTCCCAACAGCGCCCCCATCTCCCCGTCCCTCTCGCCATCCCGACAATACTCATGCGTACCAAGGTCTGGATTTTTGGCTATGGGTCATTGATCTGGAACCCTGGGCTTACTTTTGACAAGCGATCAGGAATTCGATGAGCCAGTCACTCACCTATCGCCCGGAGATTGACGGCTTACGAGCTATCGCCGTCGTGGCCGTCATGATTTTCCACCTGGATTCGACTTGGCTGAGGGGCGGGTTTCTTGGCGTAGATGTGTTTTTTGTCATTTCGGGGTTTCTCATCACCTCAATTATCTATACCGACTTAAAAGAGAAAAGATTCTCACTCGTCCACTTCTGGCTGCGCCGAATACAACGCATTTTTCCTGCCCTCCTGGTGATGGTGGCAGTTGTAGCTATTGTGGGTAATTTTGTCCTTATTAGCCCGGAACGGACGGATTTGGTCCTCCAATCATTCGGGGCCGTCGCTTCTTTTTCCAACATCCTGCTGTGGAGAACAACCGGCGGCTACTGGGCGTCCAGTTCTGAGAACATAGCACTCTTACACACTTGGTCTCTGTCGCTGGAAGAGCAGTTCTACATATTCTTCCCAGTTTTTCTACTGATGCTGCACAAATACGCAAAAAAGCGGCTTTCTCTCATCGTATTTGTGGTTGCAGTTGTCAGCATCAGTTTAAGCATCTACGGAACACCATACTATAGAAGCGCTTCCTTTTACCTCTTGCCCACACGAATGTGGGAGCTTTTGATAGGGAGTCTTTTAAGTCTCTTTCATTTGAGTCACCCGAACGCTCTGGAAAAAACTCCCAGGCTCTCCTTCCTCGCGCTTCTCGGTGTCTGTCTCGTTGCTGCCTCTTTCATTTTTATTGACAACGATGAGCGTTTCCCAGGCCCGTATCCGCTGATCCCGTGCGTCGGAACGGCTCTCATTCTGATGTTTGGTCAGTCCGAACGAATAAGCTACCGTTTTCTCACGCTGGGCTTCCTCCGCTATATCGGGAAAATATCGTACTCTTTATACTTGTGGCACTGGCCGGTGATTGTTTTTTCTCGTTATCTGTCTCCGCACGAAAACACGCTCGCTTTGGTAATTCTCACGCTAGGCTTAAGCTCCCTGAGTTATCATTTCATTGAATCGCCGTTTCGCCGCGGATTTGCCGGTTCGCTGAAGTTACTGGCGGCCATCCCGGTATTGATTAGTCTCTGTCTCCTGCCTATCTACTTCAACCCTGCGAGTCCAGGAGTTCCAGCCGGGTTGGCGGATCTTGAATCAGAACAAGCACGCACACGGGCCTGGGAGTATGAGTCAACCGACTCCATCCGGAGTGGAGAAGGGGGGATTGTTATCGGCGATGTGTCCCAATCTTCCTTGATTGCCTTAGTTGGTGATTCTCACGCACGTGTCCTCAGCCCGCCGTTCGCTGCATTCGCAAAAGCAACAGATAACCCGGCCTTGATTATGGCCACTTCAGGGATCGGTATCACGACGGTCTCCTATCCATCGCGGCCCGACGCGAGTCGCATCAATTCTTTACGATTTGAGAAGCTTCAGACGCTGACCCCCTCGATTACTTTTGTTGCTGGCATGTGGTCAAGTATAACACTCGCTAACCACCGTAAGCTTTTACGTGAAAGATTGCAGATGTTATCGGATATTTCGGACAAAGTTGTTGTTCTCTCACAAGTCCCTATGTTTTCCTTACCGGACACATATAAGGGAGCCTTTCGTAAATATTTGCTGGCAATGGGTCGGACTCATTCCTCGTTCCAGGCAGAGCCTTTCGAAGGAGTCGCAAAAGCAAATGCAACCCTACAATCGTTTATTACGGAGCTAGCCATTCCTAATATCGTATACCTGGATATCTATAGTGACCTCATTACAAAGAGCGGCTCCATCCTTTTTAACCGTGATGGACTGCTTCTTTACTCCGACTACCACCACCTTAACGACAGAGGATCAAGGTATGTTTTCGAACGTTCCATTGAGCCCATGCTGTCTCAGCCATGATGCCTAGATTCGCTCCGGCTCATCCTTTTTATTCCCATCAGATACCTCTTCTCGCGCTCTCTTCATCCCTGCAATAACTATGAATACCAAGGTCTGGATTTTTGGCTATGGATCATTGATCTGGCACCCCGGCTTTCCCTTTGAACAGCGTCAGGTCGGTTATATCCGAGGCTGGGCGCGACGTTTTTACCAGGGCTCGCCCGACCACAGAGGCATTCCAGGCTCCCCAGGCCGCGTCGTAACCCTGGTCGCCGATACCCAATCTATATGCTGGGGTGTGGCCTATCAGGTTGCCGGAGAGTCCCTGGCAACAATCTTTTCCTATCTTGATGAGCGCGAGCAAGGTGGGTTTCGCCGGTACCAGGTGGACTTTTATCCCAAGACCACTGCAATCGACGCCTCTGCGCCCGCCGTGACCACCGCTGCTGTCTACATCGCTCAGGACGACAACCCGCACTATCTCGGCCCTGCCTCCGTGTCAGAGATGGCACGCCATATTTTTTATGCAAAGGGTCCGAGCGGCTCGAATAGAGACTATCTGCTCCGACTCGCCGAGAGCTTGCGTGACATGGAGGTGACGGATGTACATGTCACTGAACTCGAACATTATGTTCGTCGGCTCGAAGCCCAACGCAAAGACGGGTCAAGCGGCTGAGGCGAGGGATATGTTGCAACAGCAACGTCAGGTCAGTCAGGAAGACCAAAGGCGATCACGGCATTGCCCAGAGGAAAATCGAACAATTTATGTCCACCGGCAGCAACCGCCACAAATTGCTTCCCGTCCACCGCATAGGTCACCGGCGGAGCGTTGACCCCGGCCCCAGTGTTGAAGTGCCACAGCGCCGTACCGTCCTGGGCGTTCCGGGCAACAAACTTGCCGTTCGATTCCCCATAAAAGATCAGTCCGCCCGCCGTCGCGAGCGAGCCGCTCACCAGCGGCAGATCCGTTTTGACCTGCCACTTAATCTTCCCGTCCTGGGGCGCTATGGCGCTCAGAGTCCCCCAGCGTTCCACGGTTTTATCAAACGAAATGACAATCCGCTCGGGCTGTCCGGCCTCCCCCGGCTTGAGTTGATAGCGCGTCGGGTTGTGGGTCCCTGAGACGTATAACCAGCCGGTCCGGGGACTGTACGACGTGGGCGGCCAGTTTGCTCCGCCCGCCGCACCGGGCGCAATCAACATCCCTTCAGGGGTCGGTCTGTGAAAGAGCAAATCGTTCTGGGGAACAAAGGCTTCCGAGCGGCGTAATGGCTTGCCGGTCTCTCGGTCGAATATATACAGCCAGCCAGATTTCGAGGCTTCCGCTACTGCTCGGACCGTTGTGCCGTTGGCGGAAAAGTCAAACAGAACCGGGGGTGAGGCCACATCATAGCCCCAGATGTCGTGCGGGACGATTTGATGATACCAGCGCAACGCGCCGGTCTGTATGTCGAGCGCAACCAGGGAGGCGGTGTACAGATTGTCGCCGGGGCGTTTGTAATCATCATAACCGGGAGACGCATTCCCGGTCCCGAAATAGATCAGGCCCAACTCCGGGTCGATTGACGGTGAGGAATAAATCGAGCCGCCGCCGGTCTTCCAGGCCCCGCGGTATTTGTCCGCATTGGCACGTTCGGCGGCCAGGTCGCGCTCCAGGACGTCACCAAACGCAGTCTGGCCGACGAAATCACCTTCCCAGCCTTCCGAGGCGGTCGAATACCAGCGCCACACCAACTGCCCGGTCGTTGCATCATAAGCGGACAGGAAGGCACGCAGGCCGCGCCGCGGACCGGGCCGGCCGAGGAGAGACGGATCGTCCGCTTCGGCTTCACCCAGTACGCCGCTATAGCCGGTCCCGCTCACGCCGACGAATACCTTATCGTCGTAGACGACCGGCGCCATATTGCCGGCAAAGCGTGTCAGTGCCGTGAGTGTGGCCGCGTTTTCGGGCTGTGCCGCGTCTGTGGCTTTGATTGCTTTGAGCGCCGTGAGGTCAGCCGGGTTCCCGGTCGTCGGATCGACAACCGGCATATCCCACACGCGGTCTCCCGTATCAGCATCGAGCGCTACCAGACGCGCGTCCGCGGTGATCATATACAGTCGCCCGTAGCCGAGAGCGAGCCCCCGATTGTGGGTGCCGCAACAGAGCGTATCAACCGACATCTCATGCGTGTAGCGCCAGCGTTCCACTCCAGTTGCTGCATCAAGAGCAACCACATGATTGTACGGCGTGGTGAGATACAGCGTTCCGTCGGCAACAAGGGGATTGGTTGGAAACGTCCCGAGCACACCGGTCTGATAGAGCCACTTCGGCGCCAATTGGTGCACGTTATCGGTCGTGATCTGCTCAAGCCCACTGTAGCGCTGATTGGCATAGCCGTGTCCATAGGTCAGCCAGTTGTCATGGTCGGCGTGGGCTTGGAGTAAACGCATCCCCTCGACCGCCCTGGTCGTTCCACCGCCAAGACAGACGATAGCAATGACCGCAAGCCGCAGGAGTCTTCTGAGGGGTGCGCTTGGCTGCCTTCGCTTGTGCATATGGCTTCTACGTATAGGAAAATCGATACAGTGCGTAATCCCCTCTTGGGAGGGGTGATGCAAAAAGGAACCCACCCCGGCCCTTCGGGCCACCCCTCCGAGGAGGGGAAATAGAAGATATTCTCATTCCCTGGTGAGTGGTCTTTTTACCCTGGGTGTGATTTGTTTGCCCGGCCAGATGAGCGACAGCGCAGACAGGAGCGACCGATGTTGCAGCAAGCCCTGGATTTCCGGGAGGAGAGCGAAGCGGTCTTCACCCTGCTTGACGGGTTGGACGATCGGGATTGGGACAGGAAAACGCAATTCAAAGCATGGACGATCAATGATATCGTGGCCCATCTGCATATGGGCGACTACGCGGCTGATCTTTCGTTACAGGATGCGAATACCTTCCTGGACCTAGTGAAAGAATTCACTGTCGGCCGTAAGCAGTACGGACGGCTGGCCTTCACCCATGTCTGGCTTAACGGGCTACGGGACCGCGCACTGTTACATCGCTGGCGTACTTTCTCTCTTGAGATGGCGGGGCGCTTTGCCGCCGCGGACCCGAAAAGACGGGTGCAATGGTTTGGGCCGGACATGAGTGTGCGTTCCAGTGTCACGGCGCGTCTGATGGAAACCTGGGCGCACAGTCAGGCCATATACGACCTGCTGGGTCAAACGCGAACCAACACCGACCGGATCAAGAATATCGTCGTCATGGGGGTGAATACCTTCGGCTGGACCTTCGCGAACCGCAAACTTGCCGTCCCAACGGACGTCCCCTACCTGCGGCTCAGCGCCCCGTCGGGAGAGATATGGGAGTGGAATCAGCCGGATCAGGCGAACCGGATCGAGGGCAGCGCGGTCGAGTTCTGTCAGGTGGTCACGCAGGTGCGCAATATCGCGGACACCTCACTTCGTGTGGGTGGCGCTACGGCTACCAGATGGATGGCCATAGCGCAGTGCTTTGCCGGCCCACCTGAAGAGCCGCCCGCACCGGGTAGCCGATTCACCCTCGTCTGAGACCCAACAGACCCAACAGACCCAACAGACCCAACAGACCCTATAGACCCCACGAGTCACTGATGATCACCGACACGATGTTTGTTATCGCAGTCCCGAACCTGGAGAGATCGGGAGCGTTCTATCGAGACGTACTCGGGTTTGAAATTCAGGAAATCGGAGATCCGGGCTGGCGTCTTTTTGTACGGGAGTCATGCCGGATCATGGCCGGGGAGTGTCCAGATGCGATTCCAGCCGCAGAGCTTGGAGATCACTCGTACTTCGCCTATTTGGTCGTTGACGCTGTAGATGAATTCCACCGGAGGGCGCGGGCTCATGGAGTAGCGCTCATCAAAGAAATTCGGGATGAGCCGTGGGGCATGCGGGAGTTTGGCCTGCGAACGGTCGATGGTCATCGCATCATGTTGGGGAGTCAGCTCCGAGGCTAAGCGCAGAGGTTCCCAACGACCTATTCGCAGACCCCCTCCCCTCAGAATTTTTCCTTGAACGGCCGCACGTCGATCTCGGTCGTCCAGGAACTGCGATCCTGATGCGCCATATGCCAATACGTCTCGGCAATGGCCTCGGGCTTGAGCATGTCCTCCGCGGTCATATTGGGATAGTTACGGCCCGGGATGTCGATCACGCCATCGACATTGACCCAGCCCACATGGATGCCCTTGGGCCCCAGGTCGCGCGCCAGCGATTGCACCAAACCGCGCAGGGCGAACTTGGCCGGACCGAAGGCGACTGAGCGGGGGCCGGCCTTGACGCCGGCGGTCGCGCCGGTAAACAGCATACTGCCGCGTCCGCGTTCAAGCATGTCCGGGACTACTTCCCTCGCGCTCAGAAACGCGCCATAGGCGTTGACCCGCCAGGAGTTCTCGTACTGTTCCGGGGTTATATCGGCGATTGTGCCGAAGGTCCCACCGCCGGCGTTATACAGCAGGATTTCGGGCGGGCCGAGCTGTTCACGGATCGTCTTGAACAGCGTCTCTATCTGGGCTCGGTCGCTCAGGTCAGCCGGAGCCTCACAGACCTGGCCCCCTTCAGCACGAATTTCTTCCGCCAGCGATGCGAGGTATTCCGTGCGGCGGGCGTTGATTGCCACTGCATATTCTTTAGCGAACCGGCGGGCCAGAGCAGCCCCTAAGCCAGGACCAACTCCAAGCACCGCGGCAACTGGTTTTTCTGCCATACTAGTGTCCTTTCGTTCGGAGGGTTGTAATATCAGCGACGATTCCGCAGGCTTTCATAAATTCCCTGCCGGATAGCGTTATTCATATCTTCCACTGTCTTCGACCGTCCCTTGTATTGGAGACAACCAGACACATCGTCCACACATGTTTGAGGGAAAGGATCTTGAGGACGAAGCAATTGTCCAACCGGCCGTTTGCAGGCTTGTCGAGTGACCTTGGGGATATGATCCCGGCCCTTGCTTGAAAGCCCTGTGGTTTTCATAACCGACATCCTACCGGTAGCAGGAAAAAGGGACAAGCGTTTGCAGCCGACACCCATCTGATATACCTATCGGCCTTTGTCCTCGATAGCAGCGAGAGGCAGAGGAGAGACGCATGCACAATGTCAAGTTTGGCTTGTTCCTACCTACTGGTGACTTTGCCGCGGCGAAGGAAGTCGCGCTCCGTGCCGAGGACGACGGCTTTTATTCGGTGTCGCTCAATGATCACTTTTTTTCTCCGTTGGGCTCACCCCAGGTGCCGCAGTTGGAATGCTTCACCACGCTGACTGCGGTTGCCGCCGTGACCAGCCGCATCCGTCTGACGCCCACGGTCACCGCCGCCTCGTTTCGTCCGCCTCCGCTGCTGGCCAAGATTACCTCCACCCTGGACCAGGTCAGTAATGGGCGGCTGACCCTGGGCTTGGGAGCCGGCTGGCAGCAATCGGAATACGATGCCCACGGCTATGCCTATCCCTCCAATGCGAAACGTCTGGCCCAAATGGCCGAGGCCATCCAGGTGCTCAAAGCCATGTGGACCCAGGCGGAACCGACGTTTCACGGCCAGTATTACACAATCGATAAGGCGTATAATAATCCGAGACCGGTGCAACAGCCCCGTCCGCCGCTCATGCTGGGCGGCTCGGGGAGCGGCCTGCTCAAAATCGCCGCAGCCGAAGCCGACATCCTCAATATCATCCCCCCCATTTTTAACGGCAAGGACTTCGTGAACGACCCGGTCGCCACCGTCGCCTTCGACATGGCTCAACTCGAACGGCGGATTGGCATGTTCCACAAGTATGTCGGCGAGGTCGGCCGTGACCCGCAACACATTGAGCTGGGCGGCATGCTCATGCTGTGTGTGTCCGATACGGCCGACGATCCCGCGTTTGGCAAAATCGCGTCCCGCCTGGGCTTCCCTGATGTCGAGACGGCCCGTCGCTCACCGCTGCTCTGTATGGGAACCCCGGACGAGGTCAGGCGTGATCTCACCACGCGCATCGAAGACTTGGGCCTCACCTATTTCATTTTTATACCGACATCCAGGGATACGCAGACGCTCTTCGTCAAGAACGTCATGCCCGAGTTTGTGTCCCACTAGCGTGAGGGTCATGCCCACATGTCACACATCGGCAGGCTCAATACACTCCGGGTGGTCAGTGCAACAGACGGCGGAGTCTATCTCGACGCTGAGGAACTTGGCGAAATACTGCTCCCCCAGCGATATGTTCCCACTCATTGTCGGATGGGCGACCGCCTGACCGTTTTTCTCTATACGGATTCCGAGGACCGTCCGATTGCCACCACGCAATCGCCCTTAGCCATGGTCGGCGACTTTGCGCGGCTCAAGGTCGTCGCCGAGACACCGGTCGGCGCTTTTCTCGATTGGGGCTTGCCCAAGGATCTGCTGGTTCCCTTTCGAGAACAAAACACGCCGATGAAAAAGGGCCGTGCCTATATTGTCAGAGTCTATCTGGATGAGCGGAGTCAGCGTGTCGTCGCCTCGGCAAAACTCGATCGCTTTCTGTCCGATACCACAACCGATCTTCACGCCGGTCAGGAAGTTGAGCTTTTCGTCTGCACCCAGACGACGCTGGGCCGCAAGGTCATTATCAATCGGACGCACTGGGGCCTGTTGCACTCCAGTGACATCTTTCAGCCGCTTCATAGCGGACACCGGCTGGCCGGCTTCGTCAAAACCGTGCGAGCGGACGGGAAGATTGACGTCTGTCTGCACAAGCCGGGATATGCAAAAGTCTCGGATATCAGCACAATAATTCTGGACGCTCTGGAACAACACGGCGGACAGATTCCCGTTACCGACCGGAGTACCCCCGAGTCTATCCGGCAGTGGTTCGGGGTGAGCAAGAAGACCTATAAGAAAGCCCTGGGGGCGCTGTATAAGAAGAAATTAGTGACCCTGACGGATACCCAGGTCAGCCTGAACCGGAACAGCCGGGGACAGACTGCGGTCACCGGGCCGTGAGGGCCGCTTTCTCCGGCCTAAGCGTTCTGTCGCGCAATCCGCTTGCGCAGCTTCTCCATATAGGGTTGGACATCCGGTGCAAAGGCCCGGTGCTCGGACAGCTTGGTAAAATGCGCCAGCGCGCGTGGATATTCGGTTTCCGCGTCGGCATGGAATATCAGGTCGAGGCCGTTGTCGGCTAATAATTTCTGCTGAGCCTTTTCGTTGGAGAACAGGGCGATTTCCGCCACAAAGCAGATATCCGCCAGGGTGACGCTATCGCCAACCAGATAGTCCCGGTCTGGGGCAAGCCCTCGCTCAATACCGGAGAGATAAATCCCAAAGGCATCTTTCGCCCTGGCGTGAATATCCGCCGTCATCTTGCCGCCCATCAAGGCCAGAAGATAAATCTGCGTGTCCCGCGCGAAGACCAGACTGGCGTCCAGGAAGCTGTCGATGCGTGTAGCGGAATATGCGTCCGTGCCGTACACCGGATAGGCCTCCTGCCCCAAACGCCCGACTGCGCGCATGATACTGTTGGATTCAAAAATCCCGGTCTTGCCGTCAGGGCTGAAGGCGGCTGGAACCGTCCCGAACGGGTGCGCTTCGAGAAAGGCGTCGGTCTTGAACAAACGTCCGCTAAAACCGGCGCGGGCCTGCCGCTCCGTCTCCTGGGGAGCCGTTTTTTCTTCTTCGGTCAGCGGGCGGGCCTCAAAATCCCACAGCCAGTGCTGCAAGTCGGGCGGGGCACTGCCCCGGATATCAATGCGGATATCGCATAGGCGGGCCGCAATGGTGGCCTTCCAAATGCGCGGGTTGGGCAGATAGGAAAAGATGCGGAGGTCAAAGTCTGGCATGGTGACTATCCTTTCCGAACGGAATATATCTCAGGCGAGAGAGCATAACAGAAGAACTGGACTGAGAACATGACAACACACACCCACAGCGAACAGCCGAGGTATGGCGACGGCGATACTTCCTTTCAGGCTGCCGGCGGGGAGACGGGGATTCGGCGCTTAGTCGACGATTTTTACGAGTTGATGGAACAGTTGCCCGAAACCCAGGAAATTCGAGCCCTGCACCCGGCTGATCTCACCCAGTCCCGAGACAAACTGGCCCGGTTTTTATGTGGCTGGTTGGGCGGACCGCAGCTGTATCGCGAAAAATACGGCTCGATCAGGATTCCGAGCGCGCATGCCCATCTGAATATCGGGACGAAACAGCGCGACGCTTGGCTGTCGTGTATGCACCAGGCGCTGGAGCAACAGCCGTACGCCGCAAGCTTCAAGGCGTATCTGATCGAACAGTTGGCTATTCCCGCGGAACGGTGTCGGACGCGGGATTAGGCCGTAGAGCCCTCGGCCCAGGGTTGGCCGAGTCGCTCGGCGACCGCGCGGGGGGAATACGGAGACGAGTAGAAACCGACCTTGTAGCTCGATCCGGCAGCGACATCGCTCGGCTGGAGTTCGACCAGCACCATATCGGCGGACGACACTTCTTGTGCGGGAAGGCCGGGATCAGGCGCGTGGTCGGTATAAAATCGATGGACGCCAATATCCAAAGGCCACTGGACACTCTCGAAAGGCCGCTCATAAGCCGGCTTGCCGCCAACGGCAATCAGCCGATTTTCCTGTCGGATAAACCACACTTTTGCCATAGACTCATCTTTCCTCAGGTGAGAATAGGGATGACTTCCGTTTGGACCGGGTCGCCGGTCACAATCGCTTCATTCTTGGTGATATAGACGTCAACCTCACTGCGCACCCCGAAGTCGCCCGCCAGATAAATTCCGGGCTCGACCGAGAAGCAGGTATGAGGCAGCACCCGGCGCGTATCACGGGTCTCGACGCCATCCATATTTGCGCCGTTGCCGTGGACTTCCGTGCCGATAGAGTGGCCGGTGCGATGAAAAAACTGGTCGCCATAGCCGGCATCGGTAATAACACTTCGGGAAGCAGCGTCAACTTCGTGACCGAAAAACGTCTGGCCGCCTGCCACCTGCGCTTTGACAAAGGATACTGCGGCATCCCGCGCCTCACGAACGAGTTGAAATATCGCCTGATAGCGCTCGGGGACGACCTTGCCCATAAAGCCGGTCCAGGTGATATCGGCATACACCCCGTCCGGTTCTTTGGCCCACAGGTCAATCAGCACAAAGTCACCGGGCCGAATCAGCGCCGTCTGCTCGGCCGTTGGCGTGTAGTGCGGGTCCGCGCTATGGGCGTTGGCCGCCACAACAGGCGGATGGTAGGTCGTCAGCCCAGCTTGGGCAAAACGGTCCAGGATGAATTGTTGCACCTGATATTCAGATAGCGGCGCATTATCTCTCAAGTAGCCAAAGGCGGCGTCAACCGTCTGGCGAACCACGGTGGCCGCACGGCGATGGCTGTGCCATTGCTCTCGGGTCCAGACCGCCTCAAACCGCTGGACCAGGTCCGCAGACGAGACCACCTCAACCCCGAGCTGACGGATGGTTTCAATTGTGCCGGCGTCAACGCGCGAGATGTACGGGATGGCGTTCCCCGGCGAATACTGCATGGCAACGCGTCGCCGATTGCGCAGCAGCTCGGTGAGACGTTCTGTGTGCTGCTGCCAGGTAAAAAACGGCAGTTTTGGTCCGGGCAGGCTATCCAGACGATATGGCTCAATGGTGGAAACGAGTCCGACCGGCGCGCCCTCAGCCGGAATGAAATAATACCAGCGTCGCGTCGACAGCTCTGTTTCATCGAGCCCGAGAATCCGGTAGGCGAGCGGGTCACTGCCCCGAAAATCGTAAAACAGCCACCCGTCGAGCGTCTCCTCTTGCAGTGCGTGCTGAATCTCACGCAGGCGGTCTGCGTCCATACTCTCCTCGCTTGAGTTGCGACCCATCTGACGAGATGGTAATACTAACCGCTGGAGGTTGAGAATGAAAGCAGGAATTCATCCAGAAACATATCGAGATGTCGTCTTTCAGGATACCGCTGCGAACTTCGCCTTCCTCACTCGGGCGTGCATCGAGACGGACGAAACAATCGAGTGGGAAGACGGCAAGACCTATCCGCTGTATAAGCTCGATATTTCGAGCGCGTCCCATCCGTTCTATACCGGGAAACAGCGCATTGTTGATACGGCAGGACGCGTTGAGCGCTTCCGCCGGAGATATGGATTGCAAGACTCGGAGAAAAAAGAAGACGCATAGTCTGCGTCGGACGGACGTAGAGCACGAGCGAGCGGAGGGGCGGTTTTCTACCGCCCCTCAGTGTATGTATCCCTTGCCATAGCTCCCGGTTACGATTATGAGCGAAGCCGTTGCGTTGCACGAAAAACTCTCCGAGGTTGAGAAGCGCTACGAAGAAGTGGAAGGCACGCTAGGCCGTCCCGAGATCGCCAGCGACGCCAAGGAGTATGCCAAGCTGGCCAAGGAGCATGCCTCTCTGGAAGAAGTCGTGACGTGCTTTCGGAAATGGCGCAAAGTCCATGAGGACCTTGAAGGCAGCAAAGCCCTGCTTGAAGATAGCGACCCGGACATGCGCGATCTGGCGCAAGAAGAGATCGAGGGTTTGAGCCAACGGGCCACCCAGCTTGAAGACCAACTCCACCTCCTGCTGCTTCCCACGGATCCGCTTGACGAGAAAAACGTCATCCTTGAAATTCGGGCCGGTACCGGTGGCGAGGAAGCCAGTTTGTTTGCCGCTGACCTGTTTCGGATGTATTCGCATTACGCCGAACAGCGTAACTGGCGTATGGACGTGCTGAGTTCAAGCCCAACCGGTCTGGGTGGATTTAAAGAAATCATCAGCATGGTGACAGGCAAAAATGCGTATAGCCGTCTCAAATTCGAGGGCGGGGTGCATCGCGTCCAGCGGGTCCCCGAGACCGAAGCGTCGGGTCGAATTCATACCTCGGCCGTCACGGTGGCAGTCCTGCCCGAAGCGGACGAGGTCGATATCGCTATTGACGAAAAAGAACTCCGTGTCGATGTTTTTCGATCCTCCGGTCCGGGCGGGCAGAGTGTCAACACCACGGATTCGGCCGTCCGTATTACGCATCTGCCAACCAACCTGGTGGTCTCCTGTCAGGATGAGAAGTCACAACACAAAAATAAAACCAAGGCGCTCAAAATCCTGCGTTCCCGACTCCTCGAACGGGCACAGGAAGAACAACATGCTGAAATCACCGCTTCCAGACGAAGCATGGTCGGCTCGGGAGATCGATCCGAGCGGATACGAACCTATAATTTCCCCCAATCGCGGATGACCGACCATCGGATCAATATGACGCTCCACACGCTTGAGCGTATTCTCGATGGCGAGCTCGACCCCGTCGTCGATGCTCTGGTCACTTCGCATCAAGCCGAAATACTTCAAACCGAGGCCGGCTAAATCAGGCCCGACGGGATTGTTTCCGGCACGGGATTGCCTCCGGTGAAGAACACCCAGAATCTCCACACCCCGCTCGCGGTCCCTCCGCGTCTCCAGCCGGATTCCTTATCTCGCGTTGAAACGATTGCCCAGCTCGTGGCCTGGGCCGAAAACAGACTCAGGACAGCCGATATTGATACGTCTCGCCTGGACGCGGAAGTCCTGCTGGCGCATACGCTCCATATCAGCAGGTCCTGCCTGTACAGCCGGCTCCAGGATGCTGTTTCCACTGTCCAGAAGAATGACTTCCGGCGGTACGTGGTCCGCCGTACTCAGCGTGAGCCGGTTGCCTACATCACCGGCCGCCAGGAATTCTGGTCGCTGGAGTTTCAGGTCAACCCCTGCGTGCTTATTCCGCGCCCCGATACGGAGCTCCTCGTTGAGACGGCTCTCCGTCTGCTGACAGCGGCTCGGATAACCGCCCCGCGCATCCTCGATATTGGGACCGGCAGTGGCTGTATTGCTGTTACCCTCGCAACTGAATTGCCGCGTGCGCAGGTCTGGGCGGTCGATAGGACGCACGCGATCCTGTCTATTGCTCAAAAGAATGCCCATACGCATCGGGTCGGTCGCCGCATCACGTTTGCCTGCGGAGACCTGCTCGCCCCCGTGCCGCCTGGCCCACCATTTTTTGACCTGCTCGTGACCAATCCTCCGTATATTGACTCGCAGGTGCTCGACACGCTTCAGCCTGAGGTCCGAGCCTGGGAGCCGCGGGCCGCCCTGGACGGCGGGGCGGACGGTCTCGATTTTTACGGCCGCCTGTTGTACGACAGTCCAGACTACCTGCGGCCCGGCGGCTGGCTCGTCGCGGAAATCGGGGAGGCACAAAAAGACGCCGTGGTGCGGCTCGGACAAAAGGTACAGCTTGGACAAAAGGTGCGGCTCGGACAAACGCAGCGCCACCTGCGTTTCCGGACATGCAGGCAAGACTATGCCGGTCGGGACCGTGTGGTCGTTTTCCAGAGGACCGCTGACGTTGAGCAGTAACGAGGGGTGAGGTAGCGGGACGGACGCTCATGTATTTTTCACGGACCTTCTTCGGAACGCTCTAAATGGACACGATTCTCATCCAGGGCGGTATTCCCCTGCGTGGGGAGGTGACGGTCAGCGGAGCGAAAAATGCCGCCTTACCGTTGCTCTTTGCCTCTCTTCTGACACAGGATGAATGCATCCTGCGCGGCGTACCGCGTCTGGTTGATATTCGGACCGCCCTGGGATTGCTGACCGAACTCGGGGTGCAGGCCGATTGGCTGAGTACGGATGAGGTGGTACTCAACGCCAAGCGGGTCGATCAATTTGAGGCGCCGTATGACTTGGTCAAGACCATGCGCGCCTCGTTTTTGGCGCTTGGACCGCTGTTGGCGCGCTTTGGTAGAGCCCGTGTCTCAACCCCGGGCGGCTGTGCCATTGGCACCCGTCCGGTCAATATTCATTTAGCGGGCTTACAACAACTCGGCGCAGCCATACGTATTCGGCAGGGCTATGTCGAAGCGCGGGCCAGCCGGCTGACGGGGGCGCGGATCGCGCTCGATTTCCCCTCTGTCGGGGCGACAGAGAACCTTATGATGGCCGCTACCCTGGCCACAGGCATAACCATTCTGGACAATGCCGCTCGTGAGCCCGAAATTGAAGACCTGGCAGCCATGCTTATTGCGATGGGTGCCCGTATTCATGGAGCGGGGAGCCGGACGATCGAGATTGAGGGCGTTGATGCCCTGCACGGCGTCAGCCACCGCGTTATTCCTGATCGTGTCGAGGCCGGGACCTTTCTTATCGCCGGCGCGATCACATCAGGCAACGTTCTGGTCCGAGGGGCTCGCGCCGATCATCTCGCCAGTTTTATGGATACCCTGCAGCGCGTAGGCGTCACGCTTACCCACGAACCGGAAGGGATTCGGGTCCGGGGCAATGGGCGGCCGACCGGCGTTCAGCTCGACACCCGGCCCTACCCCGGTTTTCCAACCGATCTGCAAGCGCAAATGATGGCCCTGCTGACCCTCGGCGAGCAGCAGAGCAGCATCACCGAAACCATTTTCGAGAATCGCTTCATGCACGCGCAAGAACTCGTCCGTTTAGGTGCAGACGTGTATGTCCAAGGCCATACCGCGACCATTCGGGGCGTTGCGTTTTTAAGCGGCGCACCCGTCATGGCGACCGACTTGCGGGCCAGCGTGTCGCTGATCCTGGCCGGACTCGCTGCCCGCGGCGAGACGGAGGTCTCTCGCATTTACCATCTTGATCGCGGCTATGAACACGTCGAAGCCAAGCTGTCCCAGCTCGGGGCGAAAATTCAGCGTCAGGCAGGCCGGCCCGTCCAATGACACGCTCTGCAACGAAAGCTCCGGTTCCGCTGCTCTCCACAACAGACGCCGCCTGCCAGCGTCACCTCGACAAGCTGCTGTCGCGTGGTGAGAGCGCCAGTACTCAGGTTGAAGCCGCGGTTCGCTCCATTCTGGACGATATTCACAAGCGTGGCGACCGCGCACTGATGGCCCTCACCAAAAAATTCGATCAGGTGTCGCTCTCGTCTCGCGAACTGGGTGCGACCCAGGACGAGATGGAGCACGCGCTCAAGAGCCTGTCAGCACCCATCAGAAAGGCGCTACGGGCCGCGGCTCAACGCATCCGTCGCTTTCACCGCAAACAGCGCCAGTCATCATGGACCTACCGCGACGAGCTTGGGGTCACTCTGGGTCAAAAAATAGCGCCGCTGGAACGGGTCGGAGTGTATGTTCCCGGCGGCACCGCGGCCTATCCGTCTTCGGTGCTCATGAATGTGATTCCGGCCAAGGTTGCCGGGGTCAAAGAGGTCATCGTAGTCTCTCCGCCGTCTCCCGAAGGGGAGAATCCCGCCCTGCTGGCCGCGGCTCGTATTGCGGGAGCGGACGCCTTTTTTCGGGTCGGCGGAGCCCAGGCTGTAGCCGCCCTGGCATACGGCACCCAAACGATTCCGCGCGTCGATAAAATCGTCGGACCGGGCAATATCTATGTCGCCACAGCCAAACGGCTCGTCTTTGGCCGGGTTGATATCGATATGATTGCCGGGCCGAGTGAGATTCTTGTGATCGCCGACCGGACCGCCAAGCCCGACTATATTGCAGCCGACATGCTTTCCCAGGCGGAACATGACATCCTGGCCGCCCCGTTGTGTCTGACGACATCCCGACGCCTGGGACAGGCGGTCGTCCACGAACTCGCCGAACAGCTCGCCCAGCTTCCCCGGCGTACCATCGCCTCGGCCTCCTTACGTCGCTTCGGCGCGGTCATTATCGCCCGGCATCGGCAGGAAGTCGTGACATTGGCCAATGCGATTGCCCCCGAGCATCTGGAGCTGGCCGTCAAAGACCCACACACCTGGATCAAAGATATTCGTCACACCGGAGCGATTTTTCTGGGTCATCTTTCGACTGAACCGTTTGGGGATTATATAGCCGGGCCCAATCACGTACTGCCAACCGGCGGAACCGCCCGGTTCTCCTCGCCCCTGGGCGTCTACGATTTCTTGAAACGCACCAGTGTCATACGGGCGTCGTCGCGGGCACTGTCTACCTTGGGCCCCGAAGTGGTGCGGCTGGCCGAGCTTGAGGGACTTGAGGCCCACGCGCGGGCCGTGCAATATCGTTTAGACGGAGGCAGGCATGGCCGCACGCAAAGCTGATATACATCGGCAGACCACTGAAACCGATATCCACCTGAGCATCCAGGTCGAAGGCGAGGGGAAGTACGAGGTCTCGACCGGTGTCCCCTTTCTCGACCATATGCTGGAATTGTTTGCCCGGCACGGATTCTTTAATCTCAGCGTGCAGGCGAGCGGTGATATTGCCATCGACGATCACCATACGGTTGAAGATGTCGGTCTGGCGCTCGGCCAGGCGTTACGCGAAGCCTTGGGCGACAAACACGGCATCCGCCGCTTCGGCGCAGCCAGCGTGCCGCTGGACGAGGCCCTGGTCGAGTGTGTGGTTGACCTGAGTGGGCGACCCTTTCTGGCCTATAACCTGGATATTCGACAGGAACGGGTGGGAAATTTTTCGACGGAGCTTGTCCACGACTTCTTTTTGGCCCTGACAAATCAGGTCGGTATGAATCTGCACCTGAATATGACTCAGGGCCGCAACCCCCATCACATTATCGAAGCGGGCTTCAAAGCCTTTGCCCGGGCGCTCAGCAGCGCGGTGGAATACGACCCGCGGGTTCAGGGAGTCTTGTCCACAAAAGGCTCCCTGTAAAAAGGGCGAAGTGGCACGCGGCGTGCTTCTGTATTGAAAGAGCATCTCAAGAGAGGCGGCATGGAAGACCCCCAATCAATTCGCGCGCAGATCAGGTACGAAACCGACCGGCAAGGTCCACCGGAGGGCTTCCCGCAATTCCCCGACTTACCGGGAAAACGGTACACCGATCCCCGGTTTTATGAGCTGGAAAAGCAGCAGCTGTGGCGTAAAGCATGGCTGTTTGCCGGGCATCTTGATGAGATTCCGGAGCCGGGGTGTTTCAAGCTGTGGGAAACAGCCGGCCAGCCGGTCGTCATTCTCCACACCCGGACCGGCGAAGTCCGGGCGTATTACAATACCTGCCGCCACCGCGGCGCCCCGCTCGTCCGCGAGGCCACAGGCAAAGCCGACCGCTTCACCTGCGGGTATCACGGCTGGACCTATAATCATGACGGCGAGCTGCTGAATCTCCGTGATAAGCGTGACTTCGTCGATCTCGATTTCTCTTGTCGGTCTCTGCATTCAGTCCGTCTCGAACGCCTGGGCAAGTTTCTGTTCGCGAACTTCGACCCGGACGCCCGTTCACTAACGCAAGAGTTGGCACCGTTGCTCCCGCAGTGGGAGCAGTTTCAGTTCGATCGCCTGCGTTTTGTCCACAAAGACGCCTTCACCCTGCACTGCAACTGGAAAATCGCCATGGAATCCAACATGGAGGTCTACCATGTCCGCTCGATTCATCCGCAGACCGTTTCGCCGATGTTGGACCATCGCGGCAATGTGAATACGCTCTACCCAGGTGGACATGGGCGCATGATTGCGCCACTCACCGTACAGAACCATACGGAGACGGCCGCAATCGTCGATGATCGGCCGGATATTGGAACCGTGGGAGAGATCCCACGGACCTGTATTCTGTCTTTTAACATCGTGCCCAATCTTGTCTCGCCCATGAACGAAAAGGGGCTACCGATTTTTGCCTTCTGGCCGACCAGTATCAACACCACAACGCTAGAGCTGTGGTGGTTTGGAGAGGATTGGGGAGAGGCCCCCAAACCGAGCAGTTGGGACACCTATATCGACTATTTCAATATGATTGTTGCCGAAGATACGCAGTTTGGTAACGGCATTCAGAAAGGAGTCGAGTCCTATGCTTTTGGTGGTGTCCCACTGAACTATCAAGAAGCCCGCCTGTATCACTGGCATCAAGCGGTCGATGCCATCATAGGGATCGAGCGTATTCCAGCCGAACTCCGCGTTGCGCCTGTCATTGAGCCGGACTGGATTGCCGATACCTGAGGTGTGCGGGTCACTCCGGCTTGTTGAGGTGCATGCCTAGCAGCTCATGCGCAATATGGAACCCCAAATCCTGCACCAGCCGCTGCTTCCACTGTCGCCGCAGCACCGCGCTCGTCATACGCCGGATGGCACGCGGCTTCTGCATAACCTTTTCGGCAATCTCCGAGGCCCGTGGCAGCAACTGGTCGAGCGGCAGCACCTCGTTGACGAGGCCCAGTTCCTTGGCCATCTGCGCGTCAATCGTGTCGCTGGTATACAGAAAGTACGCGGCGCGCTTCAGCCCCATCAACTCTTGGAACGTCAAGCCCTGGCCGTCTCCCGGTACCAGGTTAAACTTGAAGTGCGGATCGAACAGCTCGGCGTGCTCCGCGCACAGCGTAATATCACATAGCAGGGCGAATTCCGTGTGCAAACCTGAGCCGTTGATGCAGGCAATCGTGGGAATATCGATGTTGAAGATGAATGCCTCCAGCAGCTTGGTCGCGTCCGCGTAGATCTGATCGTAGAACGCATCCGCGGGCATCTCATGGAAGGGCAGTTTGGACATTTCCGGGTCAAAGCCGGCGATCCACTTGTCCCCCGTGCCGCTGAAGATCAGCACCTCGTTGTCGGGGTCGTTGCCGATGTCGAGCCACAGCTGGGACCAGGCGTTGTGAATCGGCAGGCCGTAAATGACGGGGCCTCCCTCGGTATGCATGTGCACCTTGAGGATGCCGTTGTGGCGCTCCATGTTAAAGTATGTGGCGTATTTCTCCTGGTAGTCCTCAAATCGCGGCCGGCTCACAAACCCCAGGCGTTGTTCCCGTGCGCGCGCGTTCGGCCGTTCGTCAGTCTTCGTGCTCATGCGTCTCCCCTCCTTTGAACATCGGTCCAGTCAGGTAGCGATGCCCTCGGCAGTCGTTACGGTAAAAAAAGAGCAGCGGTTTTCCTGGGAATAGCACAGCCAGGGGGAAGCCGAGAAGGGTGTAATGTGCCGGCCGTGTGTTTCGCGGGACCTCGGAGGGGAGTTCCAGGAGTGCGGGCTTCCAGCCCGCAAGCGGCCAAGATGGCCGCTCTCCCAGGCGGGGAGCCACACCCATCCCCTCCCCGGCCACTTGGGGCAGGCCCGTATCCTTCCCGACGAGCGCAGACTGGCGCGGCTACAACGTATCGTGAATGGCGCTAGCTGGCCGGCGCATCGAAATCGCTGGCGCTGTGTCGTTCGATGAGCCGCTCTTCCTCCGGTCCCCAGGACTTATTCACGCGTCGGCCGCGTTGTACGGCGGGCCGGGCTTCAATTTCCTTCGTCCACCGGATCACATTCGTGTACGATTGAACGTCAAGAAACTCGGCGGCTTCATAGATATTCTGTCCTACTAGGGCACCATACCAGGCGTAGTTCGCGATGTCCGCGATGGTGTACTCGTCACCACACAAATACTGATGGTCGCTGAGATGGCGATTCAACACATCGAGGAGGCGTTTCGTCTCCATGGCGAAGCGATTGATGGGATACTCGAACCTTTCCGGCGCGTAGGCATAAAAATGCCCAAACCCGCCGCCTATGTAGGGAGCGCTGCCCATCTGAAAGAACAGCCACGACAAACATTCTGCGCGGACTGAAGGCTCGGTCGGCAGAAAAGCGCCAAACTTTTCCGCCAGATAGACGAGCATGGCACCTGACTCAAAGACTCGGGTCGGGGGGGTGGTGCTCCGGTCAAGGAGCGCCGGGATTTTGGAATTGGGGTTGATCGCCACAAAACCACTGCCGAACTGATCGCCCTCACTGATGTCGATCAGGTAGGCATCGTACTCGGCCGCCTTGATACCGAGTTCGAGCAGTTCCTCCAGCAGGACGGTCACCTTGACGCCATTGGGCGTGGCAAGCGAATAGAGCTGTAGGTCGTGTTCGCCGACCGGGAGTTCTTTGTCGTGCGTCGCGCCTGCGATGGGTCTGTTGATTTTTGCAAAACGACCACCACTTTCTTTGTCCCACTGCCAGACTTTCGGCGGCGTGTATGTATTGTTTTCTGCCATAGCTTCTCCTTTTCTTTGGAATGGTTTTCCAGAGTATGCGTAATGGGGCTGATCAGCGCGTAACCGTGGGCGACCAGTTATAGATACGGGCGAGGCTACCGCCCATGAGCGCGGCTCGCTCGGGGTCTGACAACTGCTCGGTGACCCGGAACGCCTCGACACCCTGCTCGTAGGTCAGCAACTCGACGGCCCGGGTCCAGTCCGTGCCCCACAGGCAGCGCTCAAAGCCGTACGCCTCGAAGATCTGTCCCAGGGGCTCCCAAATGTCGGCGTAGGGGAATGGCTCGTGCGACAGGGTGCACGCCCCGGAGATCTTGATGGCGACATTGTCGTGCTCGGCGAGGGCAATGACCTTGTCGAGATCGGCAAATGGCTCTGGCAGGGCAGGGGGTTGGAAGGGTTGGTGAAGGCCCACATGATCTACGACGAGCTGCGTGTTTGGGTTCCTGCGCGCCAGTTCGCCCAGGAGCGGGAGTTTTCCCCAACACAGCACGTTCACCGGGAGGCCGTGCCGTGCGCCAGCCGCCAATATCCGATTCAGCCCCGGATCGTCGGCCGTTGGGGTGCCCATCATCATGATGCGCGCCCCGACCGTGCCCGGCGTTGCCGCCCATTCGGCAATCTCGTCGCTGACGGTTTCTACCCGAGGATCGAACGGTTTGATCAGACCGAACCGGCCGGGATGCTCCGCATACACTTCGAGCGCGTAGCTCGCATCAAAGCGGTACATGGTCCACGGCGAGACCAACAGGGCTCCGCCAACGCCAACGGCATCCATCGCCGCCACCATGTCATCACCCGTGACCTCGGCCGGACCGGGGATGGCCCCCCTCCACGGCCGCTCCGGGCGGTCACGTTCATAGGCATGGACCTGCGAGTCGATTGTCGGGGTCGGGTCAGTTGGCGAAGCGACCGCCATTCTTTTTGTTCCTACGCGTCTGCGAAATGGGGCAGCACGTCTTCAACCAGCATGCGCTGCGAGTTTTCCCAGGCTTCGTTATTTTCGGACTGGTCGAAGGTCAGGGCCAGCAAACAACCGAAACCGCCGGTTTGTTCGTACATATCGCCCAGCTTTTGGGTCACGGTTTGCGGTGAGCCAACCAGCCATACGTAATCGGCCAGGTATTCCAGGGTCACGTCGGAATCCGGGACTTCGGGATGGTGCTTGAACAAGCTCATCATATCGAACGACTTGAAGAGCGGTAGCAGATACTCGCCCCACACCCGGCCCAGCATACCGTTCAGGGCTTGCTCACGGGCCTCTTGATCGGTCTCGGCAATATAGACCTCGCGCGAGATGCGCCAGTCGCTGCGAGATGGCGTGACGCCAGACCGTTCGGCGCCTTCGACCACGGCCTGCCAGTGAGTGGTGAGATAGCTGTTGCTCAGGGCAATGCTGAGGGGCAGGAAGCCGTTCTCGCCGGCGAATTTCAGCGTGTCCGAGCCGGGGGTGAGGCCGGCGATACCGATGGGCGGGTGGGGTTGTTGAAAGGGCCTGAGGTGAAACTTGAGGGTGTCGAGCATGGTGTCAATCCGGTTGAACGACCAGAACTCACCCTGATATTCAAACGGCTCCTCGCTCTGCCACAACCGGAGCATGATGTTGAGCGCCTCCAGCGTCATGCGCCGATTTTCTCCGGCCGCACCGTCCACATTAAACAGCTTCCAGTCGCTGGGCAGACCACTCGTGCCGACCCCCAGCATGAAACGGCCCCGCGCCATATGATCCAGAAAAGCCACCCGGTGGGCCAGCTCAACCGGATGATGGTACGGCAGGAGATGGGCACCGGGACAGAGTTTTATGCGCTGGGTGCGCAGGAGGGCCTGGGCGATAAGCAAATCCGGGGCGGGGTTGGGTTCCCAGGGAGCGGTGAAATGTTCGCCTATCCATGCCTCGTGAAAACCCACGCGATCAACAAACTCCAGGTGTTGCAGGTCCCAGGCATGGCCCTCGTAGAGATCTCTTTCAGGTGGGTGTGAGGGCATCATAAAGACTCCGGCTTTCATAGGCTTCCTCCTTCAGCTCCCGCTACTGCGAGCTGTGAGAACACGTATCGGTTTTCGCCCGGAGCCTCAAGGCCAGAGCTTTCCTATGGTCTTTCTATTTCCCAGAGAATACAGGGCGTACATTTTAGCTCGAAATTCTTTCTGTCCACCGTATGCAGGATGTCGTACATATATGACTTCGTGCCCGTCCCGTAGACTATGGGCTACTTCTTCAGCATCTCTGCCGACCGCAATCAGTCGCCGCGGTTCCAGGAGATGTATAAGTTGCGAGAGAAGATTTTCCCCGGCCCTACGCTCACGCGCATTATGAGGCCGATTACTGCGCGGATTTCCAGTATTATGTGAGTGTAGGGGGAAGACATTCCAAAGAAAAACATGCTTCTTTATCTGTGAGAGAATGTCCCATACGGCAGTAGCTGTTCGCTCTTGGACCTCTTTGCCTTTTGTTGGTCGCTCGAATGGCACACTCCAGCGCTCAACGTGTCCCCGGAGATGCACGTCATCTGTGAAAGCAAGCCCTGTCCGGCGTCCTCCACCATAGCCCAGATCACGCCCTATCCACAGGGAATCGATCTCTCGCTGCGACGCCGCTTCCAATACAAAGCGTAGTGTTTTTGATCGGATACTCGGCGCGTTATAACGGTCGTGAACGGAGCATCGGTCTGAATACGGATTAAATGTGTCCTCAAATTTTAATTTTCCCAGTGCCGCGACAAAGGACTCTGGTGTCGTCACGCTCACCCTCCTCAAACGGGTTTGTATTCAACGGTACGAGCCGCGCGATTTCCAACCACGGTCCCTCCGTTATTTTCCCGAACCTGTCGGAAAACTTTGTATCCGTCCAGGATAGCGCGCTCCCACAGGTTAAGCGGGCAGTCTTCCACCTCGTAGCCTTGAACGAATTGCTGCACTGTCTTCAGCAAATCAAAGGAGATTGAGGCTGGCTCCTTAAAAAAATTAAGATGCTTAGCGCAGGAGAATATCCAGGCTGTCAGTCCTTCCTCAATAGCAATCGCCCTGCCACCGTCCTGTGCTTCATCAATTTTTGTATTGCTCTTGCGCTTTTGCTTTATCAATGCCCGAAAGACGGGTGACCAATGGAGTATGGCAGCGTACGCAAAATGGAAAACATCGTGGAAGCGGTAGTCATCTGGATCAAGAATGTTGTCGGTGAGCGGCTCACCAATAAACACCCCGTTCCATTGTAGATAACTTTGTCCGTTCTTTCGCTGCGTAAATCTAATCTCGAAATACTCGGGCAGTCTTTCTTCAGCCGGGAAGCCAACGTCGAACCTTAGCAGACGTGACTTTTCTGGATCAAGAAACCGTCCTCGCGCCTTTCCGATATTCATACGCACAATTTTTGCAAAGTTCACCTTGGCCACCTGAAGCGCCTGCAAGTAATGGTCTGAGAAGCTCAGTAGCCTTTTCTGCGTCTGTTCGTTCAGCTCCTCGACCTTCAGCAATGCCGCCGTAACCTCTCCGAGATTCAGGAGCGTTTCAGAATAGTCAGGCAATTTATCAAAGGACGAGACATGAGAAACTGTACCCTCTGGAAGGTCACCTGCGGCGGTGATTTGATTATATCCATCCTGCCTTACGACATCGGAAAAGATAGTCTCAATATCAACGCCCAAACGCCGGCATAAAGTGGTGAAATACCACAGGACATCACCAAATTCTTCCTCTAATACCTGTTGATATCCAACGTATGCTTCTTTTTCCCGGTGGTGTTTCTTTGCAGCGGCCAGAATGCCACCGACCTCACCAAACAGTCCTAAAAGGACTGGGTACAAGTCGTCTGGAGGTAGTCTGTCGGTAGGTTCAATTTCCCGCATATAGTCACGCAGGGAGATTGAGACTTTCGAAACCGTTTTCTCTTGCCGACTTGTGGAAGATGACTTTTTGGTCATGGTGTTTTCGACCAGTCCAGTGGCTCACCCAAATAACCGCTTACATCCAAAGAGTGAAACCAGTCAACGAAATCGTTAATCATGTCTTCTGGAAAACGACTCTTATGCCCGGTCCTTGCGCAACAAACATCGACCCCGTCGTAGCTCCTGAATCTTGAAGGGATTTCCGGTCCCGAACCGCCCCAATAAACGAAGTCCGTACTAAGCAGAATTCTGTTCGTCTTTGTATCATGCTTGATATTTTCCCCGTTGGGACTACCGTCCTTAAGGCTATGATGAGAATCCTGCTGATTCCACTTCCCGATATCATCTTTGAAATAGATGTTATCGCCAAATGCCTGTTTCTTACTTCCTCGTAGGTTCGGCCTTTTCCGGTGAAATCGTTCATCGTTCCAATATTCATCGAATGTCATGATCTCAGTTACCTGCATTCCGTAAACGAGATGCCCTCGCTTATCTTGAGATTTACTACCGGTGCCGATAACCCAGTCACCGATAGAGGCAACCCTCCGAATTATCGGCTTACAAGTAGCTAAAGTGCAGACTCCGAAAAAAGGATTAGGAGCAAAACCATAGTCGCGGGCAACAACATAAGAGAATAATCTCAACGTATATCCCCTAGCACCCATGCCGGTCGATATTACGTGGAGCGACCGGCGTACCGTCTGATCCTTCCCAGCCGTTGATCTTCCCGTTTATAGCGTCGATGATGCGGTTGCCGGTCCAGCCAACTATGGCGTCGTGGTACTTGTCCAAGGCTTCAGGAATCTCGCAATCTTTTTCCCCATGCTCCCAGACCCCTACAATCCGCTTATCCTGCTTCTGCGCGTACTCAATTTCCCAGTTGACCCACTCGCTCTCTCTGGTTTCGGGAGAGATATAAACAACCAATGTGCTCGATTGTTGAATGCGAGGGGCGAGAATCTCAGATTTGATGTAGTCTTCTGAATGCGCATTGTTGGGATTATCCGTAGTAATTGAATAGTCTCTGACCGCCATCCCATTGTCTTTCAGCAAACCCTTGAGTTTCCCAAGACCTGCGTCATCTTCATGAATGTGACTTATGAACACGTTTTTCGTTTCTTCAGCCATGAAACGAGGCTCCTTTCTGTGCAAGAGTGAATCTAGGCCGTTGGTAGCGTCTCATTTTGAAAAATTCTGACCGGGAAAACCACAGATTTCTCTGCACATCCTTATTATGCATACTGTTTGCATCTATATCTTCCCTCCTATCCGAGGATGCCTTTGCTGTCAATCTTCCCTCCGGCTGGCCTTTCCGCCAGGATACCCACTCAGGGGCTGAGAGTCCGGGCCTTCTCTGGCCGCTCCCGCCGCGCAGGTGTTACCCTCAGGCCGTGCCAACGGCCTAGGAGAGCACGGAGGGAGAGGGATACAACGGTAGCAGAACGGGCTCGGATGGCTGGGAATGGCGTGGCAGACGCTGCGGAGGACAAAATTCAAAGGGAAACTCTACTGGACCGTTCCAGTATACTTAGTTACGTGTCCGCTATGCTACAAAGTAAAGGTTGAGCAACCGAAAGCCAGGAAAACCGAATGTTACCACCAGTCTTAGAACTCTATGTCGTGTGGCACCCCAGCGATAGCAAAGGGTCTGAAATCGCTGAGGAATTCTTTGAACACTTTCACGGCTCCGCGTTTACCGGTCTCATCGGGGAGGCCGTTGAGGTTTTCGTTCGTAGCCAAGGCTGGCGCTCGAATGGCGATGCCCCAAGGCCCATTCCGTCTGAACAAGACCCTCTTCCGAATGGGGTTGAGCCTGCCCAGTTCTTAGCAATCGTACCGTTGATAGGAACGGAGATGGCGGCAGAGGTCGGAAGCGGCACGGGTCCCTGGCACGGATATATTGAGAAAATGGTCCAGTCGGCTGAAGAGATGCCCGAGCGTGTCGGTCTTTTTCCGTATTTGCTCGATCCTGGAGCAGCCGACAGTACAGTCCTTGGAAAGCTGCTGAATCCCTACCAGCAAATTGCTGCCTCTCCGCCAGACCCGGATGGAGAATCAGAGCGAACTCTACGCTGTCGTGACCTTGCACAGGGTGTTGCGCAGCTACTCTCCAAGGAGGAAGGTCGGCTTACGGTTTTCATTAGCCACACAAAGCGCAACCTTCCGGCCCCTGCAGAAGAAACGGCTGAATTGATAACGTTGGTCCGGCAAGTTATTGCAAATACCCACCTCCGGGAGTTCTTCGATGCAAGCGATTTACAACCAGGTCGTGACTGGGAGACCGAATTACTGTCAAAAGCATCGACCAGCGCGCTAGTTGCAATCAGGACTGACCTATATTCCAGCCGTGAATGGTGCCAGCGAGAGGTTCTACTTGCTAAGAATGCAGGAATGCCCATCGTTACTATGGATGCCCTTCAGATCGGAGAAGAAAGAGGGTCATTTTTAATGGACCACGTTCCCCGCATCCCAGTCCGTACGACGCAAGACGGGTGGAGCAAACAGCACATCTATCAGGCGCTCAATCGTCTTGTTGATGAATGTCTTAAACGGGTGCTATGGATTCACCAGGGAGCATTCCCGCGCAACACTCCTGGGCTGGATATCGCATGGTGGGCCCCGCATGCCCCAGAACCGCTGACACTGGTGCACTGGCTAGAAGAGGCTGAGAAGGCTGGAATTCTTCCTGAAGAGGATACTAATATTCGCATTCTTCATCCTGCTCCGCCGCTTGGTCCAGATGAAAAACTTGTGCTGCAACAACTATTGTCTCTATGTCGGCAAAAAGGAACGTTGGATATCATGACTCCGCGGCTCCTCGCAGCTCGGGGTGGATAGGAGGAAAATCGGATGCAACAGACAGCAGAGATTCTTCCACCAAACGCCCTAACAGGAATTCGGTTGGGTATATCCGTTTCGGACAGCCCTGATCTGGCTCGTCTGGGCCTTTTAGAGACACATTTTCGTTTAGCCCTGGGTGAGATCGCCAGATGTGTCTTGGTGTCCGGGGGACACTTGACCTATGGCGGGCACTTGCAACCCGACGGGTATACAGTCTTTTTGATTCACGAGTTGCATAGATACAACCGCAGAGATCGTCCCCTGCGTATCTGTCTGGCATGGCCGGAGCACCGCAAACTTGCTGCGAGTGATATAAAAGAGCAGCAAGAGGCTTTGGGTTTATATGGCCAAATTGATTTCCTTGACCAAACTGGGCAGGTGATCGATCCGTATAAGAACAGGATGGCAGAACCATCGCCAGAAACCAATGAGGAAACGCGCAAGGCGAGTCTGACTGCGATGCGGTTTTACATGGCACACAATACGGATGCACGGATTTTCATTGGGGGGAAGCGTCAAGGATTCCAGGGCGATTTGCCCGGCGTTGTGGAAGAAGCGCTGATCGCATTGGAATCTAAGCAGCCCATTTATTTGGCCGGAGGATTTGGCGGAGTTACGACAGGAATCATTCAAGCCCTTGACGTGGATGATGGCTCATGGCTGCCCGCAATGTCCGATGGAGATCCACAGGACGAGAGGACGCTCAGGGGTCTAAATATGCTTGCCGATTTCCCTACGCGTAGAGATTGGACGGGGCTGGATAATGGGTTGAGTGCTGAGGAAAATCGCAGACTGGCGGCTTCTCATCGCCCAAGCGAAATTGCTACACTGGTCAGTCTCGGATTAGGTCGAAAATTCGGAGCGACTCCGGTATCGCATTGATAGGTAGGGCATCAAGGAAAGATAAGATTTTACCACTTTGGCCCATTCCCCGCACGATTCCCATCCCCGTACTCATTCTACTATCGCCTGAATATTTTCTCTTAATGCTCTAAAGAGTTCCCAGTTGGCGGCTGCGGGCGCGGGCTCAACCCTTATCTCGGTGACGCGATCCCTCTAAAATTCAAAAGGCCGTTGAGGACTCGCCCGTAACCAGCTCTCCCTTGATTCCCTCCAGTCCGGCGGGAATAATAGCCACCCACTATGATCGCGATTATTGATTACGGCATGGGCAATCTGCGGAGCGTCCAAAAAGGCTTTGAAAAGATGGGCCATGCGGCAACCGTCACCCGGGATACTGCCCGGATTGAGGCCGCCAGCGGCGTTGTCCTGCCGGGGGTGGGTGCGTTTGGGGCGTGCATGGATGGCCTGGCCGAATGCGGCCTGGTCGATACTGTCTATCGGGTGGTTGAGCGGGGCACACCGTTTCTCGGTATCTGCGTGGGGATGCAGATTCTGTTTTCGGAGAGTGTCGAGTTTGGTCGGGTCCGGGGGCTGGATATTCTGAAAGGCAAGATCGTGCGGTTTGATTCGGCTACCCTGGCCGGGCAGAAAATTCCGCATATGGGCTGGAATCAGCTCCAGGTGCAACAGCGGCCCCCCCATCTCGACGGCGTGGCCGAGGGTGCAAGCGTGTATTTCGTGCATTCGTACTATCCAGTCCCGGATGACCCCGCAATTATTGCCACGACCACGGAATATGGGATGCCGTTTGCCTCCAGTGTGTGGTCGGGAAATATCTTTGCTACGCAGTTTCATCCGGAAAAAAGCCAGGCGATTGGCCTGAGAATTCTGACCAATTTCGGTAACTTCGTTCGCGAGTACCGCCCGGGCAGCCTCTCCCGCTCCTCGTCTGTCTCCGGATCTCCATGCTGATTATTCCAGCCATTGACCTGAAAGCCGGACAGTGCGTCCGCCTCTACCAGGGGGATATGGACCGGGCCACGGTCTACTCGGACGACCCGGTTGAAACCGCGCAGCGCTGGCAGCAGGAAGGAGCCCCGCGGCTGCACGTGGTGGACCTTGACGCCGCGGTCAGCGGGACTACGGTCAATACCAGCGCGATTGAGCGCATCTGTCAGGCCCTGAGCATTCCGGTTCAGGTCGGGGGCGGCATCCGCAGCCTTGCCACGCTCGAACGCCTTCTCTCGCTCGGTGTCAGTCGCGCGATTCTGGGGACAGTGGCTCATCGTCAGCCGACTCTTGTGGCGGAGGCCTGCGCCCGTTTCCCCGGCCGCATTACGGTCGGCATTGACGCCCGGGCCGGGCGGGTTGCCGTGCAAGGCTGGACAGAAACGACCGACCTGGAGGCCACGGACTTGGCGCTCCGCTGTCAGGACCAGGGGGTGAGTGAAATCGTCTATACGGATATCAGCCGCGACGGGACCCAGCAGGGCGTGAATCATGAGGCCACAGGCGCTCTGGCCCAGGCAGTCTCGGTCCCGGTCATTGCCTCGGGAGGGGTGGCGAGTACCGCCGATATTCAGCGTCTCCTGCCCCTTGAACCGTTCGGTGTCATGGGGGTGATTATCGGGCGGGCGCTCTATACCGGAGGGGTGCAGTTGGCAGAGGCTATTCGGCTGGGGACCGCCCAGGGATAAGACGCGGTCGCGGGACGGCCCGCGATCTCATTCCTGTGGCGCGTCAGTGACACTGCCCTGTTCAATATCCGTTTGGAGGTTGTGAAAAGCCTGGAGCAGGTCGGTCGAAGTCAGAATCCCGCAGACCTTGTCGTTCTCGATCACCGGCAGACAATTAATACGACGGCTCAGCATCTGGGCCGCAGCTTCGGACAGCGAAGTGTCCGGTTGCACGGCCACCACGGCAGCCCCCATGATGTCGGCGACTGTGACCCGCTCAAGGTCGGCTTCCCGGCTCATGCAACGGAGCAGGTCACGGTCGGAAATCACACCGGCCAAACGGGCATCGGCATCGGTCACCAGCAAATGCCGGAACCGATGCTGGGCCAGGAGCGCCAATGCCTGGGCAAACGGTTGCTGCGGCCTGAGCGCCACCACATCTCGGGTCATCACCTCTTTGACCTGCTGCGGATAGGTTTTCTGCGCTGCCATGCGGCCCTACTCCATCTGAGCGTTTTCACACCGTGCGATCCTAGCATATAATCGAAGCGCCGGGCATACGCATTCTTCCCTTGTCGTCTCCGGCTCGCTTCCTCTACAATACAGACAGGGAACGCAGGGGATGGCACAAGCGATATTTCACCCACTTCGACGCCTCCGTCAGGCGATTATCAAGCAGTTCGCCGCCCTGCTGACCAAACCCCTCAACAACTATGCGGTTCGTTTTCCGAACAATTTGGATGCACTCAAGAGCCAGATACGCAAAGGGGATGTCCTGCTGGTGGAGGGCTCTCAGCGCATTAGCGAGGTCGTTAAATATCTCACTCAGAGTTCCTGGTCGCACTCGGCCATCTACATTGGGGATGAGCTGATTCGCGGCAACCATCCGCTGGCGGAGCAGGCCCGGACCGCTTTTGGCGACGACGCCCAGTTTCTGTTGGTGGAAGCGCTGGTTGAGGAAGGGGTCGTACTGTCCTCTCTGTCGAAGTACGTCGAGTACAATATCCGTCTGTGCCGCCCGCACAACCTCCAGCCTCAGGACTGCCAAGTTATTTTGGACGATGTGATCAGCCAGCTCGGCTATACGTATGATCTCCAGAATATCTTTGATCTGGGACGCTATTTCCTGCCGGTCAGTTTGGTCCCGCGCCGGTTTCGCCGACGGGCGCTTCAGTTTGGGAGCGGACTGCCAACCCAAGTCATCTGTTCCAGCATGATTGCCTCGGCCTTTGGCAAAGTCCGCTTTCCTATTCTGCCCCACGTCGAGTCCACCCCTGACCCTCAGGAAACATCTCCACCCTTTTACCGCCGCTTCTTTACCAAGGAACAGGACTCGCGCGGACGCCCGGTTTTTCGTCGGCGACACCCCACCCTCATTACCCCGCGCGATTTCGACCTGTCGCCTTATTTCCATGCGATTAAATTCAATATCATCGGTTCGCAACGGCTCGATTATCGGAATATCATCTGGGCCGAGGACAGCACCGCCGGAGAAGGGCGAGCCCACACCACAGTGCCGCCCACGTCAGCTCAGCCAGACTTCGCCGCTTCCCCGGTCTCCTCAGTACCATCCGTCCAGGGTCGGGCCAGTTGAGCGTCTCCGCCTCCCTTGACAGTTTTTTGGAAACGCCTGACACTGCGCGCATGCTGAGCAAACGCATTATTCCGTGCCTGGATGTGAAAGAAGGTCGTGTGGTGAAGGGGGTGAATTTTGTGGATTTGCGCGATGCCGGCGACCCAGTAGAAGTCGCGCAGCGATATGACGCAGAGGGAGCGGACGAGCTGACTTTTCTCGATATTACGGCCTCGCACGAACGGCGGCGGATTATTCTCGATGTTGTCAGAAAAACGGCGGAAACCGTTTTTATGCCGCTGACCGTTGGCGGCGGGGTGCGGGAGAATCAGGATATTCGCGACCTGCTCAACGCCGGTGCGGATAAAGTCTCCATCAACACCGCGGCAGTCAACCGGCCTGAGTTTGTCAAAGAGGCGGCCGAACGTTTTGGGAGCCAGTGCATCGTGGTGGCGATTGATGCCAAACGAAGACCGGTCTCCGAGACGGCCGGTTGGGAGGTCTTTATTCATGGCGGCCGCACCCCGACCGGCATCGACGCCATCGAATGGGCACAACGGATGGAAGCCTATGGCTCGGGCGAACTCCTGCTGACGAGTATGGACCGGGACGGCACCAAGGCCGGCTATGACATTGCGCTCACCTGCGCGATAGCAGAAGCGGTCACGATTCCGGTTATTGCTTCGGGCGGGGTTGGGAATTTGCAGCATATTCACGAGGGTCTCACCGCCGGCAAGGCCGACGCCGCGCTGGCCGCCTCGATCTTCCATTACCAGGAGCACACTATTCAGGAGTGCAAGCGTTTCCTGGACGCACGCGGTGTACGGGTGCGGCTCTCGGACTAGCAGGGGTGATGCGAGAAGGAACCCACCCCGGCCCGGCGGCTCCCACGTCTGGTGCGCGCTGGGTTCCTGGGGTATGGGCTACCATCACGAGTGAATCAGACGATCAAAAGGAGGAACTATGGCCAAGATCATGATTGAGGCAGCCATCAACGGCAATTCCGATAAAGCCCGGAATCCCAATATTGCCTACAGCCCGGAAGACATCGCCAACGATGCCATTGCGACCTGTCAGGCCGGGGCAGCGGCGGTTCATTTTCATGTCAGGGAGCCCGACACGGGCGAATGGGTGCAGGACGTGGGGTATTACAGCGAGGTGTTCAGGCGGACGCGCGCGCAGTGCAATCCTATTCTCTGGCCCACGTTTCCGTTTGGCGGCAACCCGGTGGAACGGTTTGCCCACTTTCTGGAACTCGCCAAAGACCCGGCCACCAAGCCGGACCTGGGCTGGGCCGACCCCGGCTCGGTCAATCTGGTTTCGTATGACGCGCGCACCAAAACGCTCTCGGGCGGAAACTTCATCTATCAGAATTCGCATGATGCCAATCGGTATTTTCTGGAACAGTCGCGGGCGTGCGGCGTGAGACCCACCCTCCAGATTTTTGATCCCAGCTTTCTGCGGGCGGTGCTGATCTTTCTTGACCAGGGCTTGCTGACCGAACCCTTGTTACTCAAGTTTTATTTTGGCGGACCGGAGCTACCGTTTGGCCTGCCCCCTTCCCTCAAGAGCCTGGAAGCCTATTTGGACATGCTCCACGGCGTGCGCTGCAATTGGTTTGCGGCCACGCTCGGCGGAGATAATCTGCCGTTTATCCCTCAGATCGTCAGCCTGGGTGGCCATGTCCGGCTGGGTCTGGAAGACCACCATTACGCCCAGGAGGGACAGCCCACCAACCCACAACTCGTCGAGCGCGCCGTGGCAACCATTACCGCTATGGGGCACGAGGTGGCGACACCGGACGAGGCGCGGGCCATCATAGAAGCCTAGACATGGAATCCGTCCACACCACACACATCGCCCGGATACATGCCAGTTCTTGTAGGGCCATGCTTGTGGTGACCGGCGGTGGAACCCAGGCGGTCGCAGATTTGCTCGCCGTCCCAGGCGCTTCCCGGACCGTACTTGAAGTGGTCGTCCCCTATAGTGAAGCGGCGCTCGCCGAATTTCTGGGAGCCAGCCCACACCGGGCAGTGAGCGTGGAAACCGCAGCGGCCCTGGCCAGGGCCGCCTATAAACGGGCAGTCGTCTTACACGCGGCTGAGGGACCGCTGGTTGGCGTTGCCTGCACCGCCGCGCTGGCGACGGACCGGCTCAAAAAGGGGACGCACCGCGCTCACATCGGCATCAGTACCGCAGCGGAAACCCGCGTCTATTCGTGCACGCTGACCAAGGGCGCACGAGACCGACAGGGTGAAGAACGGGTCGTCAGCGACCTGCTGCTAACGTTTCTGGCACGAGCGTGCGGTCTGGACGTGCCGCTCGACGGGCCGCTGCTGGCTGAGGAGCGGATAGAGGAGCACAACGTCGAATAGCAGGCCGTCCCTCTTGCATGAGCGCCGAGCACACAATACACATTGACTCAATAAGACTGCGAAACAGTGTCTCATAGAGGACAACCCACCCCGCCGCTACGCGGCACCCCTCCAGGGAGGGGAGCGGAATACATCCCCTCTTGGGAGGGGTGGCCGAAGGCCGGGGTGGGTTCCTAGTGACTCAACGAAACGGTGAAACAGCAAGATGGTGTCTTATTTTGAATTTTCCCCCTCACCCCAACCCTCTCCCGCCAGGGGAGAGGGAGCGGTATCGCCATGAAAATCGGCATCGTCTCCGATATCCACGCCGACGCACCGGCCCTCCGGCGCGTGCTCAACGACATGCCTGCGACTGATTTATTATTATGTCCTGGAGATGCGGTGAGTGAATACCGTTTCTGTCCGGACACGGTCTCTCTGCTGCAAGAGGCGGGCGTGCACTGCATTCAGGGCAATCACGAGGTCGTTCTTTTTGGTGGCCGTAACCCCGCCTACCTGAAAAAATGTCAGGAGAAATTTCCGGCAGCATCGCTCGCCTTTCTGGCAAACGCCCCACTTAGCCAGGAGTTTGCGTGCGACGGCCTGCGAATTCTCATGATCCACGCCAGTCCGTGGGAACCCTATGAGGAATATATTTATCCGGGCAGCAAACGCTTGGACGAGTTCGCCACCCTGCCCTATGATATGGTCTGCTTCGGGCACACCCATGTTCCGTTGGTCCACCAGGCGGGCGACGTGGTGGTCATTAATCCGGGTTCGTGTTCACAACCCCGAGACCGGGACCGGCGGGGTGCTTATGCGCTGTTTGATACGCAGACGAGAGAAGGAACAATTCATCGGGTCACGCTCACCTGAATCCGAGCGCGCTCAAACCAAACGGAAAAAGGAGGCCGTCCGTCATGCGCAAGCAACAGTCTGAGGCTCATGACTCTCCCCAGCAGGATGAACAGATCAGAACGCCGACAAGTCGGCGCACGTTTCTGAGAAATGCCGCGCTAGGTACGGTCGGTGGCGCTGCGGCTCTGGCAGCCGGCTGTGAGTATAAGACCCAACTGTTTCTGTTGAGCCAGCCTGAAACCGAAGCAGAGGAAAAAAGCCCGGACTGGCAGCAGGCTCGCATTCGCAGCTATCGGCCATTGGGCAGGACGGGAATGGAAATGTCAGATATCTCGTTCGGTTGCTCCGGGCTCGACAGTGCGGATGTCGTGCGACGGGCCATTGACCGGGGTATCAATTATTTTGATACGTCTCCGGATTATTCGCGGGCCGGGTCGGAAAAAACTCTCGGCCAGGGGATCCAGGGCTATCAACGCGATAAGCTCTTTATCGTTTCCAAGTTTTGCACGCCGCGGGGTCATCTCAGCGATACCACTCCAGTCAAAGATGTCATTGCTGCGGTTGAAGCGAGTCTGCAAAGAATCGGCACCGACTATCTTGATCTGGCTCATATTCATGCCTGCAATTCTATCGAGCGGCTCATGAATCCGAACATCCACGAGGCATTTGACCGCCTCAAAGAGCAGGGGAAACTCCGTTTTCTCGGCGTCTCATCCCATACCCCGCGGCTCGAAACCGTCATGCGTCACGCGGTGGACAGCGACCGCTTCGATGTCATCATGGTCGCCTATAATTTTCGCAACTGGCCCGAGCTGACAAATATTTTCCACGATGCCAAGCGGAAGGGGGTCGGCGTGGTGGCCATGAAGACCCTCAAGGGCGCGCGCCATAGCGCGTTGTCGGATTTTACCCCAACCGAACGGGAATCGTTCTCCCAGGCCGCCTTTAAATGGGTGTTGTCCAATCCTGACGTGAGCGGGCTGGTGGTCACGATCGGCTCCTTCCACCACATCGACGAATACCTGCACGCCTCCGGGCAACCGTTTCAGCAGGCCGACCTGGCATTGCTCGAAAAATACGACCGGCTTGTTGCCAACGACTATTGTCCGCCGGGCTGTGGTGAGTGCTTGTCTTCCTGTCCGTCCGATGTACCGATCGATGATGTCCTGCGCTACGCCATGTATTATGAAAACTACGGCCAGCAGCGGGTGGGTATGGAAGAATATGCCCAGCTTTCACTTGCCCGGAACGCTTCCCAGTGTATCGACTGTCGTGCTCCGTGCGAAAGCGCGTGTCCACATCAGATTCCGATTCAGGCCAAACTGCTCCGGGCGGACCGGATGCTCCGATTCGTATAGGTACCAGCATGAAAAAACTGAGTCATACGGACTTCCAGGGTCGCGCCCGGATGGTTGATGTGGGAGCGAAATCCGCAACTGAGCGGGAGGCCATCGCAACCGGTACTGTCCATATGCGCCCGGATACGCTACGACTCATTACCTCCGGTCAGATGCCCAAAGGCGATACGCTCGCGGTCGCTCGTGTCGCCGGTATCATGGCGGCCAAGAAAACGCCGGAACTCATCCCGCTGTGCCATCCGCTTTCCATTTCCTCGATTGCTGTTGAGTGTACGCCGGACGAAGAAAGGGGCCGCATTGACATTGAAGCGCGTGTCAAAGTCAACGGACAGACCGGAGTGGAAATGGAGGCCCTGACCGCGGTTTCCGTCGCCGCGCTGACCGTTTATGACATGTGTAAGGCCGTGGAAAAAGACATCGTCATCTCAGACATCAGTCTCAAACACAAGAGTGGTGGAAAAAGCGGTACCTACGTCAGAGCGACACGCTCACATCGACCGGAATAACCCATCCCGATCAAGAAAACCCCTTCGATAAAGGGCTCTCAATGCGGGGAGGGGATTGAATTTCTTCAGGGAAAATGGAACTCTGGGCCGGAAGCTAAGAGGGACCCCACTATGAAGAGCCGTACGTCTGAGAAGCCTGCCAAGAAGAAGACAAAAAGTACGACGGCGGCGAAATCCGCAAAAAAACAAGTGAAAAAGTCGGTCAGAGCCTCTGCCAAGAAAGAAACAGGCGCGAAAAAAGTCAAAACGGCAGCCAAGAAAACAACACCAACTGAAGCCGCCGCCAAGAGACTCCCTCCAGAGCCGGCTGAGGTGAAAACCGCGTCCCCCCCTACCCCTCCTCCCCCACCAGAGCCAGTCCCTCCCCCGGTTACCCCTCCCCAAGCTTCCGACCAGGAAATCGGAGAGGAATCCTCGTCGGCCGCCACGCCTCCGGTTTTTGTGAAGCGAGACCTGATCGGACCGGATGGGAGCATCCGTCCCGGCTGGGAAATGTGGATTGGTGACCATTGCTTTGGGCGGGCGGATAGTAAGGACCTGCTGCTTGCCAGCTTTGAGCGTCTCCAGAGTCCACCGAGTAGTTTTCACTGGCGTGAAGTTCGCAATCGGATGCCGATACGCGGTCGCGCAAAACGGCCCGTGGCCGCACGGGCTACGGAGCAGGTGGCAGACAACGAAGAGGAACTGATCGATGAGCTGGAAACCGTTGAGGGAACACCGGACGCTTCGTCAGACTGACGCGGCAGCGCACTCGACAAGTGAGGAAAAAGGATACTCTGAAGTGGGTGTCCTTTTTTTATATGGGCTTCACACCGGTTGTCGTTCAGTTTTTCAAGGGGCCCTGCCGTAAACAGGCCGTACAGGAGAAGAGAGGGGGCGTGATATGGAACGGATTGGTTTCATCGGACTGGGGATTATGGGGAAGCCCATGGCTCGGAATCTCCTCAAGGCAGGCTACCCGCTGACCGTTTATAATCGAAGCAACGACCCGGTTGAAGCATTAGTTGCAGAAGGAGCCGTCGCTGCGGCATCGCCCCAAGACGTGGCAGCAGGTGCGGACATCATTGTGACCATAGTCACGGATACTCCTGATGTTCAGCAGGTGCTCCTCGGGGAAAGCGGCGCCATACACGCCATTACGCAAGACAGTATTGTTATTGACATGAGTACCATCTCCCCCACAGCAACCCGGGAAATGGCGGGCATCATTCAAGAAAAAGGGGCGGCTATGCTTGACGCCCCGGTCAGTGGCGGAGAGGGAGGAGCCATCGCGGGAACGCTGTCCATCATGGTGGGTGGAGAGGAGGCTGTCTTCAATCGGTGTTTGCCCGTCTTCGAAACCCTGGGAAAAAACATTGTGCATGTCGGGCAGAGCGGTGCGGGTCAGCTCACCAAATTGTGCAACCAGATTGCGGTAGCGGTGACCAATCTGGCGATGAGCGAAGCCTTAATTTTTGGCGCAAAGGCCGGGCTGGACCTGAAGAAAATGCAGCACGCTATTCAGGGTGGGGCAGCGGGTTCATGGCAACTCTCGAACCTCGCCCCCCGTGTTCTGGAGCGAGACTTTGCCCCTGGTTTTATGGTCAAGCTCCAACAAAAAGACCTGCGACTCGTGCTGCAAGAGGCCGACCGTCTGAAACTATCCCTGCCCGCCACAGGCCTCGTCCACCATCTCTTTCATGCCCTTGAGAGCCGGGGAGGCGGAGACGAGGGAACACAGGCATTAGTCAAGGTCCTGGAACAGCTCGGTGGAGTTGAGGTGAAACAAGAGAACTGAGCAAAAAGAGAGTGAAGCCAGCCGGGGAAGAGTAGAGCGATGGCTGAAATGGCCCGCCCTACTCTTCCCTTCGCACAGCTTAACCTTGGGACAAAGTCTTCAAATCTTCGGCCCAGTTTTCGTACGGACGCAGGGGCAGGATTTCTACGTCTGAGACAATATGCGCGTAACCGAGCTTCCAGATCGGCAATCCATTGATCGCTTGGTCAAGCATATCGCCTGACTCAACATCCATAACCACCACCACTTCAGGTTTACCCGCAACCTTCCAAATCCCTCGAATAACGCCGGCTTCCTTCGCTTCCAGGGCAGCTTCGGACTCCTTCCGCCAAACAGTATAAAAATCTTTGTTCGACATATCGGCAGGTTTGTTAATCCTCGCCTTGAACATCAGCAGCATAACGGTCTCCTTTCTGTCGTGCACAGTACGCTGACACGACCTATACCGACCTGCTCCGCGTTCGTCAAATATATCTCACCCAACGCTCTCACATGAGCCCATACCTTCTGCGAACGGTGGAAAAGTGAAGGGGGATCAGGTATGGTGTGTATATTCCTATGGCAACAATATCTAGTGCGTTCTGGGCTCCCCCCCTACAAGGGGAGGTAGCCCATCATACGCCAAGCGAGAAAATCCTGGCACGGCTGCGCTGGCTCGCCTTGGGGGTCGGAGCAGGGTTGCTCTGGTTCAATCCGCCCGTCCTCTACCAAGCCGCCGCGCCATACTGTCTTCTTGGTAGCGTCCTGTACTGTTTCTTCGGTCAATATTTTGCCTACCGTCACTATAAAGGGACGCCGCTGCCCTTTCCCATCGGGCTGAGTGACGTGGTTTTTGCTGCTGTGCTGTGTGGGGTCAGTGGCGGACTGTTGAGCCCGTTGTCCGTCTATTTGTATGGACTCACCCTGATCGCAACGCTCCGCTTTGGCTGGCAGGCTGGCTTGGGTATGGCACTCGTTGCGAGTCTCGCCTCAGTTCTGCTGCTCTTCCTTGCTCTACCCTCATCCGCCGCAATCCCGGAACTCTACCCCAGCCTCGCCCTGCGCTGTGTCCTGCTGCTTGGCATTGCCGGTCTGGCCGGTCTTTTTTCTGCACCGCCCCTCTCGCAGGATAACGCTCCGAAGACGATTCCAAACTCCCTGCAGGCCAATCCAATCGAGACCCTTCAAGAGAAACTCGCGCTCTTGGAAATTGACCCTCTCCTCCAACAGCTTGTCAATGAAGTGTTACGGCGTATTCCCTGCCGCGGTGTGTGCGTTATCCTCCTCGACCCCGACACCCGCGCTTGCGTCAAGGTCAAAACGGCGGGAACTTTTCCGACGCTTACACCTTCTATCTGGGATCATGCCTTTGCTGCAGAAGGCGCTCTGCAGGTAGCGCTTACCCTTGGGCTCGGAGTCCTCAATACCTCGCAGGATATTTATGCTCGTCTGCAGGCGCTGTCTGAAAAAGAACTGGCCCAGCGCCATCTCCTCATCCATCAACTTGGCAATGATTCGTTACTCGGCTGCTTTCTCTTGTCGGATAGAAAGCATCGTGAAGGCTTTCGCCCTCAAGACAGCAAGGTCCTGGCGGATATTGCGCAGTATGCGCTCCCTGCCGTGCAGCGGGCCTACACACTTGCTGAGGCCCGCCGGTCGGTGGCGGAGCTACGCGGCCTCCTCCACACCGTGCTCAATGCGCAAGAAGAAGAACGCCAGCGTATTGTCAGCGAATGGCACCACCAGATAGGAGAACGACTCTTTCGTGTCTTCCAGGACTTTCACGGCTTTCAGGAATTCGTCCTGCAACATGCTCCGGCAGGTCGTGAGCGTTTTACCAAACTGGCCTCTGAGCTGGATACAATTTCCGTGCTCGTCCGCCAGTTTACCAACGGATTGTTGCCCCCCGTGCTCGAAGACTTCGGTCTTGTCCAGGCACTCCGTGCCTATGTAACCGACCTGCAGGAGCAGGAGCCCTTTGAGGTCGTCATGCAGGCGGATGACGGGGACCGGTCCCTGCCGACCCAAACCAGTCGAACGCTTTTTCGTATTACCCAAGAAGCCCTCCACAATGTCCAGCGGCATGCCAAGGCCAACCGGGTGCAGATTGCTCTGACCTTCGAGCAGCAGGGTGTGTCGCTCATGATTAAGGACGATGGACAGGGTTTTCAACCGGAGCAGTCCCTTCCCGGCCATTACGGTCTGCTCTACATGCGAGAGCAGGCGGTCTCCTGTGGCGGACGTTTCTCAGTGCAAAGCCAGCACGGCCACGGCACCGAGGTGCGGGTAGAACTCCCTATCACGGAAGACCCTGCCCCGGCACCTGACACAAACGCGGAGAGCTTTCCGCCGGCACCGGCCGCCGCCTCACCCGTGTCCGAGTCGTAATCGCCCCCACGTTGTCGCGACCCTGGCTTCACCGGAACGTGCCCGCTCCGTATCGAGCTTCACATTCTTTGGCAGACCCGATAGCATAGCGGCCCAGGCACGTTGCCGTCTCGACCATACGGGAGTTTGTCACATGAAGTTTCACCTTTTCATCTATGCCACCCTAGGCCGTCGTCACGAACTCGAAGCCGGCATGGCGGGCAAGCGGCCCGAACTCTACCAACGCATGCTCGATGAAGTGGCGGAGTATGCCCAGTTTGCGGACGAGGTCGGCTACGCCGGCTTTGGGCATCCCGAACATCATCTGCAAATCGAAGGCTTTGAAGCCAGCAACGAGCCGGGCTTGTTGTCCATGTGGATTGGTCAACATAGCAAAAAGCTCCGCGTAAACATGGTGGGCTGGGTTGCGCCAACGCATAATCCTGTCCGCACCGCAGAGTATATTGCGACCCTCGACCACATGCTCAAAGGCCGTTTGGCAGTCGGCATGGTACGGGGCTATCAGGCGCGCTGGGTGCATAATCTTCGCATCCGTCCCGACCTGAACGCGGTCGGCGACTGGAATCGCAATTCGGAAGACGACAATATGAACCGCGAATATTTTCGTGAGTTCGTCGAAGTGGTGCTCACCGCTTTGAAAGAAGATACCTTCAGCTATCAGGGCAAATACTGGACGATTCCACCTGAGGACTTTGTCAATCCGCACCAGCAAGGGGTGTATACGCACTATGGAACTGGTGTAGATGCGGATATGCGCATCCGCGAGATTGGTATTGCGCCCAAACCGTATCAAGACCCGCACCCGCCCATCTACGGCGGTTTCACCCATAGTATGCGCACGGCGCTCTTCTGGGCACGCTACGGCGGTAAGCCTATCGTCCTGGCCTCAGACCTCGATTTCTGTCAACGGCTGTGGTCCGGTTATCACGAGGAGGCGCTGAAACACGGTCATGATATTCAGCCCGGAGACGAGGCCGCTTGGGGCGGTGCAATGATCTGCCATAAAAATACCTCGACGGCGCAGGAGTGGCTGACCGACCCCATGTGGATGTGGGACACCTGGTTTACCCCGTTTGGCCAGGGACATCCTGAGTTATTGGTTGGCGACCCGGATACGATTTCCCGCCGTATTGAAAAAGCGAGCAAGAAATTCCCCATCAAAGAGTGCTTTCTCCTCATCCAGCAAGGGATTCATGAGCGTGAACAGGTGCTCAGTTCGCTTGACCTGTTCGCCAACAAAGTCATGCCTCGCTTTGCCGATTAGAGCGCACATGCTTTCCCAGGGTGTCCTCTTTCATGCAGCGCGGTTACAGCAGGGGACCGCGCTGCACGCCTGTCCCAGACGCTCATGACTACGACCGTTGGCATCGATATTGGCGGGACATTTACCGATGTCCTGGTCTATAACGGTAACGGCTCCGTCTTTCATAAGAAAATCCCGTCCTCGTCTGATCCGGCCGAGAGTCTTCACACGGCTTTTGCTGTCCTCCGCACGCAGCATCTGAGCCCAGGCACGCTCCTCTACAGCACGACGCTTGCCACGAATGCCTTACTCCAACACCGCCTCCCGCGTATCGGTCTACTCATCACCGCGGGCTTCCGCCATATTTTGGAGTTGAACCAGCCTCAACAAGAGCCAGACGATGGCTGCTCTCCGTCCCTGCCTTCCCGGCCAGTGGTTCCGCTTGAAGACATCCACGAGGTGACCGAACGGCTCGATGCCCAGGGAAATGTACACATATCCATTGTCGCAGAAGAGGTACCGGCAATAGCGGCCTGGTGCCATGCCCAAAACCTGAAGACTCTTGCCATCTCGCTCTTACACAGCGCTCGCAACCCTGAGCCGGAGCGGCGGCTAAGAGCCTTGCTGCTCGCGGAAGATTCCTCTCTACATGTGCTGCTCTCGTCCGATGTCCTGCCCGAAGCACGCGAATATGAGCGCACCGCGGCCACCTGTCTGAACGCGGCCCTCCAGTCGTTGCTGGGAGCACATCTCAGTCGGATAGGGCGCTCCATGCAGGAGGGCGGCCTGCACCAGCCGCCGCTGGTCATGCAGTCGTCCGGCGGACTGCACGGCGGAGAGCGTGTCAGTCAGCGGCCTTTGACAACCGTTTTCTCGGGACCGAGTGCGGCAGCGGTCGCCATGGCCCGCGTTGGAGACGCCAGCGGATTCTCCAACCTGGTCACGTTTGACATGGGTGGTACCTCAACTGATATCGCCCTCGTCCGGGCCGGCCAGCCAGTGCTCACCACACACGGCCAAGTCGGCGGATATCCGCTCCGCACGCCCATGGTCGATATCACCTCCATTGGGGCGGGCGGTGGCTCCATTGCCCAGGTTGACCCGGATACACGCTGGCGCGTTGGTCCGCTCAGCGCTGGCGCCGATCCCGGTCCGTGCTGTTATGGCAGAGGCGGAACACAGGTGACGGTCACCGATGCCAACCTCCTCCTGCATCGTCTCCCCCCGTCGCTGCTTGACGGAGCGCTTCCTCTTTCACAGGAAGCGGCTGAAAAAGCGCTCTTTGCATTTGGACAGTCGCGTTGCAAAAGCGCCACAGAAACCGCCCAAGACATCGTCCGATTGGTGAATCACACCATGTGTGGAGCCATCCGTCGCGTGTGTACGCAGCGCGGCCTCGATCCTCGGGAGGCGACTTTGATGGCTGGAGGCGGAGCCGGTCCGTTGCACGCCGCCGACCTGTCAGCCCTGCTCGGCATATCAACAGTCGTGGTTCCAGCCCAGCCGGGGTTTGCCGCCCCCTTCGGCTTATTCTATGCCGATGTCCGGGAGGACTATGCCGCGCCCGCCCCACCCGACGCCACGCTTGATCCCCAGCGGCTGACTCACCTCTTTACGCAGCTCGAACACCAGGCTGAGGCCGCCTTGAGTCAGCAATCCATACCGGCCGCGCCCAGACAGTTCAGGCGGTCAGCGGATTTTCACTATGTCGATATGTCAACCCGTCTCACTCTCGACATTCCACGGGGCAGGCTCACTGGCGATATCCTCCACCAGGCAGTCACCCAGTTTCATCACCGGCACGAGCAGCTCTGCGGCTTTTCTTTTCAGGGACGAAAAGATGTCCACCTGTCCACCCTACGGATAACCGCTATTGCCACGCGGCCAAAGCCGGCGCTGCCCACGATCGCCGAACAGACCGGCCCCGTGCAGCCGATAGACACGCGCTCAGTCTTCTTTTTTGAAACGTGCGGCTTTCTGACCTGTCCGGTCTATACACGAACGCACCTCGGGGCCGGGGCTGCCCTCACTGGCCCGGCGGTGGTTGAACAGTACGATGCTACCACGCTCATCCCGCCGGACTGCCGAGCCAGAGTCGATCAGTTTGGCACGCTGATTCTGAAACGCACTATTTCCCAATAGGTTGGATTATTTATCTCATGCCCATCCACGCTCGACTCAACACCTTGACCAGCCGTCGCGGGCAATGCGTCTGGCATATCTGCCTCAATCTCTTTCTGCTCTTGGCAGCCTGTGCCATGTGGCAGTGGGTCACCTGGCGGGCGGTATATCTGGTCGCCATGGTTCCGATTGCCATCGTGCCCTTCTCGTATGCCCGGCAACGTTTGCACGCCTACTGCCTCAGCCTGCTTGGGCCTTCGTCCCTGTCGCTCGCGCTCTTCAGCCTGGTCGGGATGATGTTCGATGCCATTATGGCGTTACAGATTCTGACTGCCCGGTCCGGCGATCCGCTGCCGTTCTTGCACGCGCCCGGTATCTCCTGGATCGGCGCTCTTTGGTATAGCGCCTACGGCATCCTCGTTTTTGGTTATGCCGGCCTGGGCATTCTCCGGGGCTTGATCCGATTGATGCAGCGCGGGAGCGCGTGGTGCGTACGGCACCAGTCCCGGCACGCCCGACACGAGAGCCTCCCCTCCCCCGAGCGGCGGCAATTCATGCAGCAGCTCGGCCTGCTGGGTGCGGGAGCGCCGTTTTTCTTTTCGCTGTCGAGCGTCAAACTTACCTATGATTTCCAGGTCGAGGAACGAGACCTGGTGCTGCCCGCCTGGCCTACAGCGCTCGACGGGCTGCGGGTCGCCCATTTGTCGGACATCCACGTTGGTGGAGAAATGGACCGCCCCAAGCTGCTCCACGTTGCTGCGCTGACAAATGAAGCCAAACCCGACATCGTGCTGCATACCGGAGACTTTCTAACGCATCGGACCGGCGATTTTGACCTGCCGCTGTACGAAGCGCTGGCCCGGATCAACGCGCCGTACGGCCAGTGGGCCTGTTTGGGCAACCATGACTTCGACGCTCCTGACCGCCTCGTCCGGTATTTGCGTCAGTCCGGCGTAACCACCTTACGCAATCGCCTGACGACGCTCTCGATTGATGGACAGCCCCTGGAGCTCGCCGGCCTGGACTTTCTCTTCCAGCGTTTTGATCGCGCAGAGCTCTACCACCGCCTCATCGGTTCCTGGGGTCCACGGCAGTCGGTTCCGCGCATTCTGCTCAACCACGACCCGCGCGCCTTTGTTGCCCTGCCAACGCGCTGTGCCGACCTGGTATTGTCCGGCCATACCCATGGTGGGCACGCGGGTATTCAACTGGGCAAAGACCGGGCACTGAGTGTTGTCGGCCTGCTCGGTATTCCTGACCAGGGGCTGTATCGTCGTGCGGATATGCAGATGTTTGTCACGCGGTGTGTTGGATTCTACGGCTACCCTATGCGGCTGGGGATTCCTCCGGAGATCTCAATTGTGACGCTCCGTTCAGCGCAGAAGACGTAACGGATAGCTATTTTTCTGTAGACAGGTCCGACCAGGCACCCTACATTAGTCTGAAGGAGGGACAGTATGACCTGGCGGTTAGCGGTAGACATTGGGGGGACGTTTACTGATGTTGTTGCGCTCGAAGAGACCAGCGGGACCCTGAATCTGGCAAAGGTGCGCAGCACGCCGGACGACCCGGCCCAGGGCTTTGTGAACGGTCTTGAGCACATCACGCAGCACGGGGAGATCGCGGCTCACGAGGTGAACGCGGTCTTTCATGGTACGACCGTTGCCACCAACGCCATCCTGGAGCGTAAGTATTCAGAGCTTGGTCTGATCATCACCGCCGGCTACCGGGAAGCCCTGGAGTGTGCGCGCCAGACCGTCCCCGGAGAATTTGGAGATATCACCTGGTGGATTAAACCGCCGCGGGTGGTGCCGCTCGAACGCATCCGTGAAATCAACGCCCGGATGGATGTCCGGGGCATGGTCATACAGGAACTGGACCGGGACGAGGTAGCGGCCATTGCGCAGGACTTCAAAGCGCGCGGTCTTCAGGCTGTGGCTGTTTCATTATTGCACTCCTACCGCAACCCTGCACACGAGGAAGAAGTCCGGCGTATTATCCACGAGGTGTATCCGGACTGTTTAATTTCCATCTCGTCGGACATTTTACGCGAATATCGCGAGTACGAACGGACCAATACGACCTGCCTGAACACCGCGCTGATGCCCCTCCTGTCCGCGTATCACACCCGGATTGAACAGCACTTACGCGAACAGGACATCAGCGCGCCGTTTTACATCATGCGCTCAAGCGGCGGGCTGGCCCAGGCCCAGGAGGTCGCCCGTTTGCCGATTGCCGCGGCCCTCTCCGGCCCGGCGGCGGGCGTGATTGCCGCTACCCATTTTGGCACGCTGAGCGGCAGCCAGGACATTATTACTTTTGATATGGGTGGCACCTCGGCGGACATTTGCCTGGTCGAAGGCGGCCAGCCGCGCATGCTGACTGAAGGCAAGGTCGATATCTATGACCTCAAAACGCCCATGATCGAGTTGCATACGGTTGGGGCCGGCGGCGGGTCGATTGCCTGGCTGGCGGGGGGGCGGAGCCTGAAAGTGGGCCCGGACAGCGCGGGCGCGAATCCGGGACCGGCCTGCTACGATCGAGGCGGTACTCAGCCGACGGTAACGGACGCCAATTTGGTGCTGGGACGTATCACACCGACCATCGCCGGGGGAAGCGTTTCCCTGAATCTCGATCAGGCGACCCAGGTTGTAGCCGAGCTTGCCGCGGGCCTCAAACTCGATACCATCGCCGCGGCAGAGGGCATCTTGCGTATTGCCGTTGAAAATATTGCCGCCGGCATTCGGACGGTCTCCGTGAAGCGCGGGCGCGACCCGCGCAGCTATGCCCTGGTTGCGTTTGGCGGAGCAGGGCCGCTCCACGCCTGTTATCTTGCCGACTGGCTCGGCATGCAGAACGTCATTATCCCGCCCAACCCAGGCGTGACGTCGGCCTACGGTTTATTATTGACTGATGTGCGCGTGGACCTGGTGCATACGGATGTCCAGCGTGAGGACCGCCTGGACGTGGGTCGTATTACGGCCGAAATTCAGGATCTCGAACGCCGTGTGACCGCCCGTCTGGAGGATGAAGGTTTGCTCACCCAGGCGACCCGACTCGACCATTTTGTGGACATGCGGTACGCCGGCCAGGCCTACGAGATTCGGGTTCCCCTCGCGATTGATCGGGCCACACCGGACATCCAAACCCATATTCAGCGCGCCATCGTCGCTTTTCACGCCAGCCATAAGGATCGCTACGGCTATTCCTATGCGGGCAAGGAACTGGTCGAGTTGGTCAACGTGGGCGTCACTGGGTTGGGGCTGCTCACACGCCCCCACGTGCCGCAAGCGCAACCGGCAGGCAAGAGTCCGGAGCACGCCCGGACGGGTCAGACCGCGGTCTATTTCTCCAAAAGCACGCTGGATACTCCGGTGTATGATCGGTCGGCCTTGCAAACGGGTAACGAACTGAGCGGCCCGGCCATCATCCAGCAGTACGACGCCACCACGGTTGTGGAGCCGGGCTGGAGCGGCCGAGTGGACCAGTGGGGGACGCTCCGGCTTGAGCGCACGCACTAAAAAGAAATACATTCTGGATACGGAGTGTCAGCATGGCCGACCAGCAGCAGTTTCCACACACCTATTATGACAAAGCCGATGAGGACGTGGCCTTTCAGGACTACGCCCCCTTTCGATACGGCCGGGTTGCCCAGGACCCCGACGCGATCAGCCGCATCGACGCGCTCAGAAAAAACCTGGACCCCATCCTGGTCGATATTGTGGACGGCGGGATTGAGGCGGCCATTATGGAAGCCGAGGCTGCGGTCGAGCGGACCGCCCGCTCGACCATTATCCGCGAACAGCACGACTACCGGGCCTCGCTCAACACGCTCGACTGTCTGTCGGTCTCGCGCGTTTCCTGGGCCGCCACCGCCGACCCGATTCGGATGAAGTTTCCGGCTGAGCGTATCTATGAAGGCGATGTGTTTATCTATAACGACGTCTACGAGTCAGCCGGAACGATCGGTCATCTGCCGGACTATTGTGTGGTCACTCCCATTTTTTGGGACGGACGGCTGATTGGATTTGCGCAGATTTTCGGTCACGTCAACGATGTGGGCGGCCGTATGGCGGGCTCCTGGCCGAGCACCTCGACCAGTATTTTTGAGGAGGGTACCATCTGTCCGCCGGTCAAGCTGTACGAAAAGGGTCAGCTCAACGAAGGGCTGTACGATGTTCTGCTGCGGAACAGTCGTTTTCCCGAGGACCTGCGAGGCGATATTGACGCCTTTGTGGGCGCGAATGAGGTCATCCGCCGCCGGGTGACGGAATTATGCGATCGTTTTGGCGGCAACGAGGTGGAAGCCGCGTTCTATGAAATTCTCGACCGCTGCGCCGAGGTGGTGCGCGAAAAAGGTCTGCCCCTGTTCCCCGAGGGAGAATTCATCGGAGAGGATTTTATTGAGAACGACGGCCTGACTCTGGACAAGCCGGTCAAGCTCCAGATCACCATGCGCAAGTATCCGGACAAGATGGTGCTGGATTTCGCCGGCACCAGTCCCCAGGCCAGGGGGCCGATCAACTGGCCGGTCGATGGCCGTCATTACTCCAAATGGCTCGGCGCGTTCTTTAAGGCGCAGATTCCCGGCATCATCATTAACGAAGGCGTGACCCAGGTCTTTCGCTGTCGTATTCCACAGGGGACCATTCTGAGCCCGAAGTTTCCGGCTCCGGTGGTGAGTCGTATGACTTGTATGCTGCGCATGATCAGCGCCTATACCGTCGCCCTGGCCAAAGCCTTTGACGGCGAGGTGGTGGCCGACATGCAGAACATTCAGATCTACGGCCTGTACGGACAGGACTTTGAGGGCCGGTTGTTTCTGATGCGCGAAATTTTCGGGGCGGGTTCGGGCGCGCGGCCGTATGCGGATGGCACCGATGCCGTGGATTTGGTGCCCTATTCCAAAAACCTGCCGGCGGAATTCATTGAACAGCGCTTCCCGGTTGAAGTCCTGCGCGTTGGTCTGGCGACCGATTCGGGCGGAGCCGGGAAATATCGCGGCGGGCTGGGCTATGAGAAAGAGATACGGACCTTGGTTGACGGGTATTATCTGACAGTCACGGAGCGGACCGCCTTTGCCTGCACAGGTATCAAGGGCGGCAAGTGGGGCGCGCCGAGTTCGTCCATCAAGAATCCCGGCACCCCGGAGGAAGAGGCGGTCTACTTCAGCCGGGATGCCATTCCGGTCAAAGCGGGCGATATTATTCGCCTCACTACCCCAGGCGGCGGGGGCTGGGGCGACCCTCTGGAACGCGATATCGACGCCGTTCGTATGGATGTGGTCCGCAAGCTCGTCTCTTCCGAGCGGGCCGAGCGGGATTACGGAGTCGTCCTGGACCCGGTCACGCACGAGGTCGATCAATCGGCCACGGCCCAGCTCCGCAAGCGGCTGGCTGAAGCACGCGGTCCGGTCAAATTGATTGATCGCGGGCCGTATGCCGAGACGTTAATCAAAAAAGGCTTGCTGGACGTATCCGACCCCGAGCTTGAATGTCTCGACTGCGCCGACGATGCGGTATTGGATCACTATTGGAAGGATTTGTATAAGTACACGCCACGGCCGATGGGGGGAGCGTAAACCGTCGTCCCTCGCCCCTGGCGGGCTCACGGCACGACGGTTTTACGGAAGCGAGGGCAGAGGACGACCCATCCCCTCTTGGGAGGGGTGGCCCACAGGGCCGGGGTGGGTTTCCCCATGCACAGTCCCGTCGAAGAACCCACCCCGCCGCTACGCGGCACCCCTCCACGGAGGGGAGTTGCGGTTCCCTGTCCCCCGGATTCCCGGTCTCTACAAAACTGTCGTGTCCTCAGCCCCTGGCGGGAGAGAGCTGGGGTGAGGGGGAAACGCAGACTGGCTATTCCTCATGTTGACGGAGAATCTTCGCGTCTAACAAGCCTTACAACATTTCTTTGTAGTCTTCGTTGAGCATCAGTCTGTTTCATGAAGGCCCACGTCTCGCGAGTAATCGGCCACACGAGGGCGATTCGGGTCGCAGGGTCGCCTTCGACATACCCATCATCGTCAACTTCCAGGCGTGTCAGGCGCGTGACAGAGCGGTCTAGTTTTGTTGTTTCCATCGTCTTTAGTCGCTTTTGTTTCGGTCGTATGGAGGTGGTTAAGCGCCAGCCCCCGCTCTCTCCACAAGCCTTGGCTCGATTTTTTTCAATTCGTCCTTTAGCCGCTGCTCTGCGTGCCAGACATCATAGTTCTGCTGCATCCGAAGCCAGAGCCCAGGGCCGTTGCCGGCAAGTTTACCAAGCCGGAGTGCCATCTCAGTCGAGACCGGGTGGGCGCAGGCGAGTACCCGATGGAGTTGCTGACGCGAAACTCTGAGGCGACGGGTCGCTTCGCTAATGGAAAAACTCAAGGCTGGTAAGACATCCTCCCGCACTACTTCACCAGGATGGACGGGAGGACGTTTCAGCGGACGCTTGATGGTATATTCTGCCATGCTGCTTCGCGTCTAAACGGTTTTCTCGCTCTTCCTTGATCTAAATACCTCTACGCAGGCATGACCCAACGGTCTGTCATTCCCGTGCAAACGGGAATCCAGACGGGCGAGGCAGGGACTCTAAGGATATTTGTTGGGGTGACTGTTTTGACTCGGGGGTTCATGGCTTAATCGGTAGGCAAGGCAGCTTATCACCTGTTTCGATACGTCCCTTTGAACTTCTTGCCGTTGACCTTGCCTTTGTGTCTGACCGTACCACCAGGGAACACTTCGACGGTCCCCTTATGGCGGTTGCCGAGACTGTCTTTGTATTTATAGGTGTGGCGGCTGTAATCGCCGACGCTGTAGCTCTGGCTCTGCGATTTATACGTATAATCCGGTAACAACGGACTCGGGCGCGAACTGCGATATTTGCCCTTGGTTACGGTCGTCCCGCTGGGCAGGGCCTGGGTCTTACTCTTATGGCGGTTACCGAGACTGTCCTTGTATTTATAGGTGTGGCGGCTGTAATCGCCGACGCTGTAGCTCTGGCTCTGCGATTTGTACGTGTAGCTCGGCAATGATGGGCTTGTATACGACGGGCTACGGTAGGAACTGGAATACGGACTCGTATACGATGGGCTGCTGCGGGGGCTGAAATACGGCCGGCTGGATGGGTCAGCGAACACTGACTCGGGAACGATTGGAACGAGTACGAATGCGGCGACAAGAAGTATCTGCGTCGTGGTTTTTATGTTGTCTGGTACAATATTCATAGCCTTCCCCCTGAATGTTACGCCCGTATCAAGCCTCATATTCGGCAAGAATCCGACGAATCTGTTCTGCGGATATATCTCCCTGGTCAGTCTTTGAGTAAATCGTAATGAGAATTACAAGCTCGGGGGTTTTGAGAGAGTAGATCATCCGATAGCCTGAGCGCTTTCCTTTGTGGATATCAGAGTTCTTGACCCGGACTTTGAAAACTGTATAGCCGGTTCTTTGGATTCGGTCTCCAGGAGTCAGGCCCGCTTCCAACTGAGAGATGATCGGTTGCACATCAGATTGGAAGTGGCGGTACTTTCTCGACAACTGACGGACGTTGCGTTTGAACTCCAGCGTGAATTCAACCCGGACTGGTCGGGCTGCTTCATCCGCCATCGTGATCGTTCCAGAGGTCTGCTACCGGTCGAGTCTCTCCTCGCAGAGCCTCTTGCCACCCCTGTCGAAAGCTCTCCTCAGCGGTCTTTAAGGTGACGCTCTCTCTAAAGGCACGCAGCATGTTGAGAAGAAAAGGAAGATACTCGACTGGCACTTTTTCGACTTCTTCCAGTAGCCTTTTCCGATACGGCGTATCTGGTTGAATCATATTGTCCCCCTCGTTTTCATCCTCCGGCGGCATTGAGTGTTTGCCATCTCCTCACACCTCTGCCCGTTTCAAGGTCCGGGTTTATTTTTGTTGTGCGGTCCGTTCAATCAGCGTTCGCAAGGCTTCTCCTTGTTGTTTCAAGTATTCCCCCTGCTGCTGGAGGGCCAGCGTCGCCTCCCGGATAGCGAGACTGGCCGGTTCATATTCGTTCATATGCACCTCCGGTAGTGGTTCGGTATGAGATTTTCTTTTTATACGATCCGTTATGCTTACGGTATTCTATGACAGAGGTCATCTTATGATTATTATTTCGGCCAAAATTTTTGCTGCCAGAACCTTCATCTCTTTACGGAGGGACGTTTTGTCGCCCCCGGCCTTCTTCGCCCTCACCAGCCTCCGAATACTAGACCATGTCTCCCTGACTATTACTATCGGTAACGGAGCCGGCGCTATCAGTGCAGATTTCATGGGTTGTTTCCTCGTCTTCTTAGCCATCCGCAGGTCGGATTAGCACAGCGTAATCCGACATCTTCCGAATACCTGCCAGATTCGCGCCTTTCTACGCGGCAAAGTCAAGCATTTCGAGGGTAATGCCTCGCTCCCATTCCGCATGAGCCTGGCTCAGCAGTGCCTCATTCACCTCTGCGGAAACGTATTCTTCACCACAATTGTCACAGATTTGGGCCGGGACTTTCTTGAACACAACCGTTGTCTGCTCGCGCTCCAAGACAATGGTGGTGTGTCCGTCTGTGGTCGTTCCGTTCTGGCAGATTGCGCATTTCATGAGGCCCTCCGTGAAAAGTTACCCGTCCACCGGAGCGTGTCCGGTTCGTATGCCGTTATGACAACCAATATTTTCTCATCCTTGTTTATGCCGACAACGACATGTAAAGGTCGATTCATCGCGGTACGACCATTCAGCAAAACTGTTGGCAGGGGAAAATCTTCATCATAGCGTTCGATGACTTGACCGTTTTTCATAATCGATGTGATTTCCTCTGCATCAATACGCCTCTGAAACATTCGTCGCGTAGCATGTTCACGGTATTCTATGGCATAGCTTGTCAGGTTTCCTTTGAGAAGTTCTATAAATTTCGCCATGCGGTTTTATAGTCGATTGAGAGGTAACCTAATGTATGGGTAACCTACATCCGGCTCATAGGAGAATAAAAGGTATGCCTCATCAATCTGCTTGACTGGTCCGAATGATTGGGAGGTAAGATATCCCTCATAGACTTCTTCTCGGTCTATAAGGAGGCGGAACTCGTCCGTATGGATGACAAGAATTGTCTTCGCATAAGGGCCGCCCTTGAATGTCTTACCGTCTTTGTTTTGGAGAATGTCATTGATCTTGGTGATTACCTCATTCAGTCTCCAATCCCGATAGACGTGGTCTTCCCACCTCTTTCCCTGATTGATCTCTATTGCTTCTCTTGACACCAATTCCGTCACTTCTACGGCTACTTTTCTACCCCCGCGATCAAGCACTACACAGTCTGGTGGGTCGTCAAGAGCTGAAATGGGATTCGAGTACGCCGCTTCGCCTCTTGATTCCATTGACCGCAGCCATTCTTTGACAACACCTAGCTCCTTAATTTGTTTATCGGGCCACTCAAAGTGTGTTGCATATCCCCGTCGAACTGACTGTCGAACTTTGTCAAGACGTTTCGTACTCATAAGATTCTCTGACTCGTTGTGTTATATCCTTCAATCCTGAAACGATCCTAAATCATTCGTATTGCAATGGTGAGCCCTACGAGAATGAGCAGGAGGACAACGAGTTCAACTAGCCTCGGCCATTCTTCCAGAATAAAATGTTTGACCGCAGAGTGCAGACCCTGCTCGATGGGTTGCTGCAAAATCCTCGGCAGATATTGGTACCGGACGACCCACTTCCGTACCCCACAAACAGCGGTAACGAGTGTCGGGATTGCAGCGCACAGCAGAATCAGCTGATACGCCGTCAAAAAATCGGTTTCGTCAAAGTTCATATGAGCTTGAGAATAAGGACGATTACCGCAATGGCTATTGCGCCGAGTACGGATGCTCGTACTATTTTGTAGTGCCCTTCGGTCTTTATTATCGTCGTGTCCTCTACATATTTCTTGAGCTCATCGGACAGCATTTTACAGGCAAATATGAGGACCATCACATCGTCAAGCAAACCGCCCGGTATGATGTCGGGCACTGCGTCTGCCGGGGAGATAAGGTAAATTAAAGAGCCAATGGCCGCCGCCCTTGCCCCCCATGCTGCTTTTGGATCCTTAATAAGTTTCCACAGGAGTCCCACTTCGCCCCAGATTTTCTTTATGGGACCTTTTTTCATGAAGGGAAGTTTTTCCTCGATACGCTGGGCGTCCTCTTCGGAGGCCCCTCTCGTGAACTTCTCCCACAAACGCTGTGCCGTAGGTGCCATAATCACATCAGCCATTCGAGACTTCCTTTCCATATTGCATATTTTATTCCATTGCAATTATTAATGGAATAAAATCAAGCCCTTTATAACAAAATTCCTGGAAATTTATTCCTCCTTTCCAGGTTCCTTTTCATCAGCACCTTCGTTTTCTTTGTCGGCAAGGAGCCAGTCCAATCCGGCGGCAGCAATGGCTCCAAGCAGACCGAAACGTATCGGACTAGGAACTATACCAATTGTGGCGGCCCCAGCTGCCAGACCGATAACGGGCATGGGACTGACGAGTTTTTTCAAAATCTTCTTGGCGTCCTCACTTCTTTCAGCCTCAAGAATTGTCCGATACAGGATATCAAGCCGTTCCTTTTGTCGGCCTCTCGGTACTACCTCGTCCTTCATCCAGCGGGACAGTGAGGACGGGGCGACATCCAGTAGCTTAGCGAGATGGGCCGGCTTGACGGGTGCGTCCGCTGGCTTACCCGGTATTTCCAACGGTCTGAGAGCCTCTTGGATTTTCTTTATCTTCTCAGAAACCGGCCTGCTCATTCTCTGCTACCCCTGCCCTTTAGTATTGCATTGCAAGTTGAAATGGAACGTTAAAGGGCGACGTTCCCCATGTCAAGCCTTTTTCGATCCCCCGCTCGTCATAATCGAAAAGGGAATTTTCGACCCGATTTTGTGTATAAATATGGAAAAAATGGGATTTTCAATCAACCCTTTGAATTCAAAGGATTTTTGAGTCTCTAACAGTACAAATCTGAACAAAAAGCGGGGGCTAAGAGTACAAATTTGGATAACAGATAATGAAGCCTGGATTCCCGCTTTCACAGGAACCCAGGCGGTAGCGGTGGGGAGGAATGCGGACGAAACAACCGGCCTAGGCCGCCTTTGCTTCAACGTCCCACTGCCGGAGTTCGGGAATGACTTTTTGCGCTATTAAACGCTGCGAGCGCTCGGCATCTTCGAACGGCATCCCGGCTCCGCGAAAGCCGAAGATCAGATCAAACCGTCCGACGACCTCTCGCCAGTGTGACAGCTTGTCCAGAATCTGCTGCGGGGTGCCCCATGCCTGCGCGTTGACATACATCTGGGCCATACCTTCAAGGCCCAATTCACGCAGCGTGTCCACGGCGTCGCCATAGGCTTCGTAGCCCTTAGCATTCTTGAAGTGGTCGCCCATGAGTTCGTAATGGTGCATGGCGGACAGCAGATAGCCGGCGATATACTTATGGGCCAGTTCCTCTGCACGACCGGCGTCTTCGTGGCAGACAGACATGCCGGCCATCATGGGTGGAGGGGCATCAATGCCGTGGAGTTCGCGAAACAGAGTTCGATAGGGCTCAAAATCCGCATTGTGCTCTTCAATCGACTTTTGGGTGAAGACCATCATCTGGGCGCGGTGCTTGGCCGCTTCCAGGGCCGAATCGGGCGACATTGCCACCTGGGTCGTGCGGCCCTGGAATGTCCGCGTAGGCTTGGGGCGAATCGGCGCCCGTGGTTGCTGATAGTATTTTCCATTACCCTCAATAATGCCGGTCTCCAGGGCGTTGAGAATCATGGGCACAGCTTCGTCAAAACGCTCCCGCGAGGTGTCCATATCAATGCCGAACTGGTCATACTCCCGGCGTGACAAGCCGCGACCCATACCAAAGATCACTCGACCGTTCGACAGCTCGTCCAACAGCGCAACCTTCTCGGCTGAACGCAACGGTGTGTTCCACGGTACGATGACCGCGCCGGTGGCCAGCTTGAGCGTTGTGGTGATGGCCGCCAGATGGCCCAGATAGACGGCGTTATCGGGACAAAAGGAGTAGTCCTCAAAATGATGCTCCACAGACCAGTGCGAATCATAACCGAGTTCCTCTAGCTGCGAGGCCAGAGCCAATTCTTCCCGGTAGACCTGACTGTCCGTCACCCTGTCGTCATAGCCATAGCGTTGAAAGAGCGCGATTGTCCCGATTTGCATAACACATCCTCCTGTTTGTATCTTCCTCTGCTCGCAGTTCCTGCGGGCCCATCTGGCCGTGTATGCTCAACTCTGTTTTTTTGGGCACTGTTCAGGCCGCGGGTTTCAGCTTGCCGCCGTGCGCTTCCATATACGCGACCAGACGCTGACATTCCTCGTCAGAGACTTTGTCTTCCAGCAGACTGATGCGGTCGCCCTCAAAGACGGCCCGCTCCTCACCTTCCATGCGGCAGTCGGGTCCGCCGTCCGGGGTGAAGATCGCCGCCCAGCGCATCCAGACGTCACCGTTCTTTTCCATTGGTCCTTCAAGGAACTCAAGGCGGCGCGAGGCAAAGCGACGGTCGAAGCCATTTACCGCAGCCTGAAAATCGCTCAGGATCGTGGCCCGGCTTTCGTGTCGTCCGCCCAGCGGCGGTCCGGCAATGAAGTCGTACACCGCGTCCTCGGTGAAATAAGACTCAAGCAGCGACCAGTCATCGCTGTCATACGCATCTTCAAAGGCTTGTGCATATTCCAGGAACCGTTCAACAATACCCATACGCTGATCTCCTTTTTCTCTCAGGTCAGTTTGGCTTGCGAGTCTGATCTGGGAATGTTTTTTGTCTCCGTATCACACCATTCAGCGAGAATACACGAGGAACTCCTACCCTTTTGTTGCCACCACGGTCCAGGTACTGCTCACCGTGGCAACGACTTCATCTTGCGCATTGCGTATACTCGCTTCAACAAACGCCACCCGCTGGCCTTTCCTCAGGACTTTGCCGGCTCCCTTGACCAGGCCCTTTTTGACCGGCTTGAGAAAACTGATTTTCAGTTCCGCGGTCGTGGCAAATTCGCCTTCGTCCATGACCGACCCGATTGCACTGCTCAGCAACTCGTCGGCAAAAACACTCAGATAACCGCCGGCCACATAGCCGAATGGATTCAACACGCGCGGGAGGCTGGCATCCCATTCCCATTCGGATGTACCAGGACCGAACCGTACCGGCCGTAAACCAATCTCCCGGTGCGCCGGTGTGACATAGTCTTCGGGCCGGTTTTCGCGCAGGGCGGCATTCAGTTTTTCGACTGGAGAAAGCATAGTTCCTCGTACCACCTTTTGCCCGTCTTCTCAAAAGGGTAACCGCATGCAGCGATTTAAAGAGTAAACATGTCCTCCAATCGACATGAGATGCTGGACACGTTTACTCTTTACCGGCAGTATGAGCGGCCCGGAGATGCACATGCGCAAAGAGATACTCACTGCCCGTCTCGCTGAGGTCAGAGAGAGTGGACTATATCGTCGCTTGCGTGCAGTTGAAGGTGCGCAGGACGCGGCTATTATCCTTGAAGGCCAAGAGGTGGTGCTGTTTTCTTCCAACAACTACCTGGGTTTGGCTAATCACCCGGCCCTCAAGCGGGCGGCTCAAGAGGCAATTGAGCAGTACGGCTGTGGCAGTGGCGCTTCGCGCCTGATTTCCGGCTCCATGGCCGTCCATCACGAACTGGAACAGCGCCTCGCCACACTGAAAAAAACAGATGCCGCTCTTGTTTTTCCGACGGGCTATCACGCCAATATCGGGGTGCTGTCGGCCCTGATGGGACCGGACGATACGATCTTGAGTGACAGCCTGAACCACGCCAGCATCATTGACGGCTGCCGCCTGTCACGGGCTGACACTCGGGTCTATCGTCATGCTGACACCGAGCATCTGGGTGAACTGCTGAAAGCCTGCCCAGCGACCGGCCAGCGCCTGATTGTGACAGACAGCGTGTTCAGCATGGACGGTGACCTAGCCCCACTAGCGGAGATTGTGAGCCTGGCCCGGCAGTATGACGCCTGGGTGATGGTTGATGAAGCCCACGCGACCGGCGTGTTCGGACCGCACGGCGGCGGCCTGGTTGAAGAGCTCGGCCTGACCGAAGAGGTCGATATCCAGATGGGAACCCTGGGGAAGGCGCTGGGCTGCGTGGGGGCCTTTGTGGCTGGCAGTCATGAGCTGATTGATTGGCTGGTGAATCGGGCGCGGAGTTTCATCTATACCACGGCGATTCCGCCCGCGATGGCGGCGGCGGTACTCGCCGCCCTCGACATCGTGGAGCAGGAGCCCGAGCGGCGACGGCAGTTGTGGAATAACACCCGGGTGCTGGCAGACGGACTCCGCTCGCTCGGCTATACGCTGGGCGCGACCCGCTCGCAGATTCTGCCGGTGATCATCGGCGAGGCGCGCGCGACTATGGTCGTGGCTCATGCCATCCTCCAGCGCGGCGTCTTCGCCCACGGCATCCGCCCGCCAACCGTTCCGGAGGGTACCTCGCGCATTCGCGTGACTCCCATGGCAACCCACACCCAGGACCATCTGTCGCGCACGCTGGACGCTTTTGCCGCGGCTGGCAAGGAGGTCGGGATTCGATGAGCACCCCGTCGTATGCAGACCTCAAAGCCTGGGATCATGCCTATGTGTGGCATCCGTTTACCCAGATGCAGGACTGGTTGCAGGAAGACCCGATTATTATTGCCAGGGGTGAGGGCAATTATGTGATTGATGTTAACGGTAAGCGCTATCTGGACGGGGTCTCCTCGTTATGGTGCAACGTTCATGGCCATACCCATCCCCGCCTCAACAGGGCCATTACCGAGCAGGTCAACCGGATATCGCATTCGACCATGCTCGGGCTGGCCAATATCCCCTCCATCCTGCTGGCGAAAAAGCTGGTTGAGTTGGCACCGTCCGGGCTGACCCGCGTGTTCTATTCGGACGCGGGTGCCACCGCCACGGAAATCGCGCTCAAACTGGCGTTTCAGTACTGGCAGTTACGCGGAGAAGCCCGGCGCACGAAATTTGCCTCATTAGTCGAAGCCTACCACGGCGATACCCTGGGCGCGGTCAGCGTGGGCTACTCCGAACTCTTTCATCATTTCTATCGACCCCTTTTGGCGGACACCGTCCGACTGACCCCGCCGCACGTGTTTCGCTTTGTCCGCGGCATGTCGGCCGAGCGGGCGCTGGCCGCGGCCCAGGAAGAAGCCGAGCATACCCTCGCCCGGCAGCACGCCGAGCTGGCAGCCGTGATTATAGAACCCCTCATGCAGGGCGCGGCCGGGATGTGGGCACATTCAGTCGAGTATGTACGCACCCTACGCCAGCTCACGCGTCAGCACGGCATCCTCCTGATCTGTGACGAGGTAGCCACCGGGTTTGGTCGCACCGGGAAAATGTTCGCCTGCGAACATGCCGCTATCAACCCAGACTTGTTCTGTCTGGCCAAGGGCATTACCGGCGGTTATCTGCCACTCGCGGCCACCTTGGCCACCGAGGAAATTTTTTCCGCCTTTCTCGCGCCCTACGAAGAGTTCAAGACCTTCTTTCATGGCCATACGTATACCGGTAATCCCGTGGCCTGCGCCGCGGCCCTGGCCAGCCTGGAGGTTTTTGCCGAAGAGCAGGTCCTTGAGCATCTGCAGCCCAAGATTGCCCTGTTGACCCAACGCCTCCGGACCGATATCGCCCCCCTCTCCCACGTGGCCGACATTCGACAGTGGGGCATGATGGTCGGGATCGAATTGATGCGCGACCCGGCCAACAAGATCGCTTATGATCCCGCCGAGAAGATCGGTATTCGGGTCATCCAGGAAACGCGCAGACATGGCGTGATGATTCGACCGTTGGGTAGCATCATCATTCTCATGCCGCCGCTCAGCATTACCGAGGACGAATTGTCACTCCTGCTCGATGTCGTCCACACCGCCATTCAGACCGTCACATGACCAGCCTGTTTATTACCGGTACGGATACCGGCATCGGCAAGACCCTGGTCGGCTGTGGCATTGCCGCGGCCCTGACCGCCCAAGGCAAGCGGGTGGGCGTGCTCAAACCGGCAGAAACGGGCTGCGACAGACGAGACGGGGCCTTATACCCGGACGACGCCTTGCGTCTGGCCGACTATGCCCGGAGCAGCCTACCGCTTGAGACCGTATGCCCCTACCGTTTTTCCCCGCCGGTCGCTCCAAGCGTAGCAGCAGAGCAGGTCGGCGTGACCATTCAGCCGGAGCGGATTATCGAGGTGTTTCACACGATTGTCGACCAACACGATGTGACGCTGGTAGAGGGTGCCGGCGGCTTGCTGGTGCCGCTCGTGGGTCGCTATTCATTTGCCGACTTGGCCCGCGATCTCGGTATTCCGATTCTCGTCGTGGTCGGCTCAAAGCTCGGCGCGTTGAATCATACCCTGCTGACGCTGCACTGTATTGCGGCCCGCGCGTTACCCTTGGCCGGCTATATCCTCAACCATCCGACCCCGGCCACGGATGACGCCATCACAACCAACGCAACGACTTTAGCTAACCTGACCGATGTGCCGTGCCGGGGCAGTATTCCTCATCTTTCGTTGAGTGAAGATATCAGCCGGGATCGCGCGGTGCTGAGCGAGCTGTTCGCCACAGCAGTTGATCTTCCCGGACTGCTCGGATAGAGCAGGAGTCCTGCTCAGCACGTTTTAACGGAAAGGGAAGGTATGAACAATTTCTCGCACTTCGCGACCCAATCACTAGCTGGCGAGTTACTATCGCGTGAAGACGCCTTTGCTGTTTTGCGCACCACCGACGAGGAGCTATCCGACCTGCTGCATGCGGCCTTCACGGTGCGGGAAAAGTTCTTTGGACGCAAGGTCAAGATATGTGTCTTACAAAATGCCCGTAGCGGCTTATGCCCGGAAGATTGCAATTACTGTTCACAGTCCTCCATCTCCAAAGCTCCGATTGACAAATACCGCCTGCTCTCAACGGACGAACTGCTTGCCGGAGCACGCAAGGCGGCCCAGGCCGGTGCGCGGCGTTATTGCATGGTTGCTAGCGGACGTGGCCCCAGCGAGCGCGATATTGCCCATCTGACCGCGGCGACACGTCAGATCAAAGCCGAGTTTCCCGGCCTGGAGATTTGTGTCTCTCTGGGGCTCATGAGTGAACCCCAGGCCCGTGCACTCAAAGACTCCGGCGTCGGCTGGGTCAACCACAACCTCAACACCAGCCGTGAGTTCTACGCGGAGATCTGCTCAACGCATACCTATGAGGATCGGGTTGAGACCGTCAAAAACGTCAAGCGAGCCGGGTTATCCACGTGTAGCGGCGGTATTATCGGCATGGGTGAAAAAGACGAGGACATCGTTGAGTTAGCCTACGCCGTCCGGGCGCTGGGCATTGACTCCGTGCCGGTCAATTTCCTGTATCCCATTGACGGCACGCCCCTCGGTTCGCGGAAGGATTTCAATCCCGTTCGCGGTCTCAAGGCGCTCTGTCTGATGCGCTTCTTGAATCCGCGTAGCGAAATCCGTATGGCTGCGGGACGCGAACTCTATCTCGGCCAATGGTCGGGCTTAGCCTTCTATCCAGCGAACTCGATTTTTGTCGAGGGCTATCTCACCACTCCGGGCCAGCAGGCCCGGGACGCCCATCAACTCGTTGAAGCCGCCGGGTTTGAGGTAGAGCAGGAAGACACGCCGGGTGCAGACGTGCAGAGCGGCGTGTAGACCCTTCCTCTGCGTCTCCTCCCCTCTTCCATCCCACGTCCAGGAACTTGAGCAGTCTCGGCATAGCTGGTAGGCGTGCCAGGGAGGGGGATATCCTATGCGTACGTCTGTGTATTGGCTCGTAACTGCCTGTCTGGTGCTCTTGAGCGTTCCGACGCAAGCCGAAGAAAAGAAGCCGGCTATTCGCTTTGGCCTGCAAGTCGCGCAACAGCAAACCACGGTCGAAGAACTCAAGGACGTGTGGCAGGAAGCCGAGGCCCTGGGTTTCGATACCTTGTGGGTGAACGATCACCTGCTGCCCAGCGTGGGTCCGTCAGACGGGGCCATGCTTGAGTCCTGGACCTTGCTCGGGGCAATGGCGGCCTCCACCTCAAAAATTCAGATTGGCTGTATGGTGACGAGCAATACCTTTCGCCATCCGTCCATCCTGGCAAAAATGGCGACCACGGTGGATCATCTGAGCAACGGTCGGCTTATTTTTGGTATTGGCTCGGGCTGGTTCAAACGTGAGCACGAAGCGTATGGGGTCGAGTTCTCTACGATGAAAGGCCGCGCCCGGCGGCTGGATGAAGCACTGCAAGTGATCACCAAGCTCTGGCAAGCCAACCCGACCGCGTCGCATACGGGCAAATATTACTCGCTGGTGGACGCACCATTTGTCCCGAAGCCGGTGCAGCAACCAATGCCACCGATTATGATTGGTGGGGTCGGTGAAAAGTTGACCCTACCGATTGTCGCCCGCTATGCCCAGATGTGGAACGTGCCAATCCTTTCGCCCAGTCAGTTTGCCAAAAAGAACCAAGTATTGGAGCAATACTGCGCGGACATCAACCGAGACTGTAGCGAAATTGAACGCTCCTATCTGACCCCGATGTACCTCAATCCAAGCCCCGAAGCGCTGCAACGGGTGCTGCAACGGGCGATGACCATGCGCGGTCTGACTGAGTCGGAAGCACGCCGGACGATTCTCGCCGGTACGCCGGCTGAAATCCGCACGCAACTCCAGGCGTATATCGATATTGGCGTCACCCACTTCATTATTAATCTGCGTCGTCCGGGCCTGTATGATCGAGAGGCCGTGCGTGTCTTTGCCACGGAGGTCATGCCGGCCCTGCGCTAGTGGCATTCCGTTCGCTTTGACACTGCCTGCAATTTTCTCCAAGCTCACATGGCCATGTCCTCCCAACGCCGCGCCCTGGTGCTGATGATTCTGACGGCCCTGGTGTGGGCCGGTCTGTTTCCAACCGGGAAAGTCGCCCTGCGCAGCATCCCGCCCTTTCCGTTTGCGGCCATTCGTCTGACTATTGGCGCGGCGCTGCTCTTTCTCTATCTCCATCGCAAGAACGACGCGCAGGAAATGCCGGTCAACTGGACACCCCGCCTGATCGGCAGTTTTCTCTTTCTCGGTTTTACCGGCTATCTGCTGTCTGTGGGCGGCAGCTATCAGGGGCTGCGTTTAACCACGGCCACGAATGCGGCCCTGCTCAACGCGGCGTCGCCGATTGCCATTGCGCTCCTGGCCGCCATATTCCTGAGAGAGAAGATGTCGGCCAAGATGCTCTTGGGCATTGTCATCTCCATTGTTGGCGTTGGAGTAATTGTTGCGCGGGGCTCGTGGCAGGTCATTACCGCCAGCGCGTACAACCCGGGTGATCTGATTATTGTGGCCACGCTGTTTGCCTGGGGCATCTATACGACCTACGGCCGCCACCTCATGCAGGTGGTTTCTCCACTGGCGGCAACGACCTATGCCTATATTGCCGGGGCAACGTATTTGCTCATTGCCTGCTGGCTGACCGAGTGGGAGGGCTGGCAGGTCGCCGAAACGCGCTGGGATTCCTGGCTGGCCGTGGCGTATCAGAGCACGCTCGGCACGTTCGCCCACTTCTGGTATTACCAGGCGGTTGAAATCCTGGGGCCGAGCCGGGCGGGCGTGTTTATCAATCTTGTGCCGGTCATGGCCATTGGGATTGCCTATGTCTTTCTTGATGAGGCATTAACGTTGCCCCATCTGGTGGGCGGGCTCATTGTGCTGGTGGGCGTCGGGGTGGCGGCACGGCGCTGAGACTCGTCGGCTTCAGCCGCCCCATTCTTAGCTGTACGCGACAATCCACTCGCCGGTTCGACTGAGCGTCAGACCGTCCGGACCGAGATCGTCAGGCAGGTGACGGGCGGATTGAACCGCAATCTCAAAGGCGTCATTGCCCTCCAGCCCTAAGGCTTTCAAGACCGGGTTATGGACCTTTTGACGGTGGATTTCACCGCTGTACAGCTTGGTCCGCAAGACCGCGCGCAGATAGCTCCGGGCGTTGGGAATAAAACGCAGGGCCGGCATCTCAAACCCGCGAAAGACAGTGTTCAGAGTCTCGAACGTAAGCGACGGGAAGTATTTGATATGGCTCTGGACAATTTTTAGAAAAAGACCATGATGGGTGATCTCGTCCTGGCCAACCACACGCACGGCTTCCGAAGCCCCAATCTCAGAGCCGCGTTTCTTCTCCTGCAGCGTCGGTGCGACCGGCAGGCTGTATTCTTCACGAACGCGCGCCCGCATTTCTTGATAGTTGAAATAGGTCGCTCGCTCCTGAACCATGGCGTAGACCGTACTTCCGAGCGGCGTATCGAGGCCGGAGTGCTGTTCTAGTTTCCACCGCGCTGCTTGCACCTTAGTGAGATAGGCTTGGATTTCCGCCTCGGTGCGGACCCCGGAATGCTGCAACACGATTTCCCAGGCAACGCCGTGGCGCGCTTCTTCTGCCCCCCACTGTAACTGCATGTTCCGCCGGGTACGATCGTGGCGAAAGAGTTCAAGTCCTGCCATCACATAGTCGGCAACATATTCTTCCACGCCGAGGAAGCCTTCGAGCAGGTTGACCGTTTCTTTGCTCAGTCGGTTCCCGAGCTGATGCATCTCTTTCAGCGGGAAATCGTGCCACGGTGACCAATTGCGCGTTTTCATGGCCCGGTTGAAATATTCAATATAATGTCCCAGCACTTCTTGCTCGAGCGCCTGCTGTTTGGCCGCAGGCGTCCAGGGGCTTTTCACAATCTCCAGGCAGGCGGGCGGCGTTGTGCGTTTTCGTGAAGACATAGACGGCTCGGCATTCCTTTTTGCGTAACAGGCGGGCTCTGTTGCCTTGTTACATTCCCAGATCCTCCCGGTATACCTCTGACCGGGAAGCGAGATTGATGGAGTTTCCTTAGAGATGGTGCAAGGTGTGCCTCTTCTCTCTGTTTACACCCTACACTATTCTTGAGACCATTGTCACTTGCCCTCACGGCCCCTTCTTAGTGCGAGGGAAATTGCAAGGAAAAACTTACTCCGATGTACGACCGAGCAAGAAGACGCTTTTCCCTTGTGCCGCGGCTTGTGCTATAGCAACAGCAATATTATCCACTACACGTAAGGAGGGAGGAGTATGGCTATTGAAGTCGTGGAACTGCATCATCACGGGATTCGGATTGGCAACACCCAAAAGGATGCGGAAAAAGCGCGGGAGTTTTATTCCGACGTGCTGGGTTTGGACACGGACCCGGCCCGGCCGAATATTGCATCCATTCCCGGTTTTTGGATGTATGTAGGTGAGGGGAAAAACACCACCCAGATTCATCTGATGGGCGCAAAAGGCAAGTCACCGATGGCCCGCTCCAAAAAAGAAGATCCGACCCTGCCCCACGTTGCCCTGGCGGTCAAAGACATTCAGGCCGCACGGCAAGAACTCGATAAACGCGGCGTCTGGTATTGGGGCATCCAGGGTCTCGTCGGCCAGAATTCGGACCAGGTATTTGTCCGTGACCCCTTTGATAATATTATCGAGCTGCATCAGGTCGGGACGTGTACGTGTAATAAGGTTGCGCTCAAGCCCGCAAGAAAACGAGCCGCATCGGCAAAACGGACGGCCGCCAAGCAGCGAACGACGGCAAAAAAGAGGACGACGGCGAAAAAGTCGGCGGCCCCCAAGAAGTAAGGCAGACGGAGTGAAGATATGACCGAGCCGTATACCCAACGCCTCCTCTCAGCCGACTCTCATATTGTGGAGCCGGCAGACCTGTGGCTGACGCGGATGGACAAAAAATGGCGGGAGCGCGCGCCGCGCATCGAGGCTCTGGACGAGAGCGGGGACTATATTGTCATTGACGGTCTGCGGCCGCGCCCTCTTGCCTTTGAGGGTCCGATGCAGGATCTCAAGGCCCAGGGCATGGATATTCCTTCCCCAAAGGGCTTTCGGTATGCGGATAACCGTCCTGGAAGCTGGAACCCGCACGAACGGCTGAAAGACCAGGACATGGATGGGGTGTCCGGGGAGGTCATCTATCCGGGGGTGGGACTGACGCTCGTGCGCGCCCCGGATGCCGAGTACCTGTACGCCTGCTGTCGGGCGTATAACGACTGGCTGGCGGAGTATTGTTCGACCTATCCAGATCGCCTCAAAGGTGTGGGCATGGTGCCGTGCCGGGGTCCGATTGAATGGGCCATTGCGGAAACGGAACGCTGCGCTTCGTTGGGTCTCGTCAGCGTGATGCTGCCAGCCTGGGTGGACGACCGTCCGTATAATCTACCCGACTGGGACCCGCTGTGGGCCGCGCTGCAGGACATGAACCTGATTGCCAGCATCCACATTGGCGGTCGCGACCCGTTTGGCCGAGCCCACGGTCCGGGTGCCGGTGGCATCATTATCGGTATTGTGAAGTTTGAGATGAACGACACCCTACAGCAGCTTATTTGGGGTGGTGCTCCGGTCCGCTTCCCCAAGCTGAAGTGGGCGCTGGTCGAAAGCGGGATCGGCTGGATTGGGGCGGCGCTAGGCTTTATGGATCACTGGTGGCAGGACCATAAGGGCTGGATGGAGCCACGTTTACCCGAGCAGCCAAGCACCTACTTCCACCGTCAGTTTTATGCCACGTTTGAGGATGATCGTGCCGGGGTGCTCACCCGCGAGTTGATGGGCGTCGAGAACCTGATGTGGGGCTCGGATTACCCGCACACCGAAGGGGTATGGCCGTTTTCGCGCCAGCAGGTGGCGAATAATTTTGCGGCTATTCCAGAGGACGATACCCGCAGGATCGTGCACGATAACTGTGTCAGGCTGTATGGTTTTCCGGCGGAGTAGAACTGAGAGAATATAGGGACTCGGGTTTAGGGACTGGGGGCGATGTTGAGCCGACGTCAGACAATTCTTCGCCGCCTCTTCCCCTCCCTATTCCCAGACCCCCTGCCCCCGCCGCCGCCTGTCTGGGTTCCACTCGGCGCGTTGGACGATTTTCCTGACGGCCAAGGTAAGCCGGTGGTCATCGCCGGAAGAAAAATGGTGGTTTTTCGGCTGGGCGAAGAGGTGTATGTGCTGCATAATGCCTGTCCGCACAATCGGGTTCCGCTGTCGAGCGGCAGCGTGACAAGTCACACCCTTAGATGCCGAGCCCACGGCGCTCGCTTTGATCTGAAAACCGGGGCAGTCCTTCGTGGCCCTGCTCGCAAGCCGGTTCGGACCTATCCTGTGCGGCACACAGGCGATGCCCTCGAAGTCGAGGTCCGCTGATGACTCCTCACTCATGATGCGGAGACTGCGTTTGCTCGATTTCCCATTCCCAGGGGAGAGCGTACTTCTTTTTGCTATTACAGTCTTTACATGCGGCAACAAGGTTACCTTTGGTTGACCTCCCACCCCGGACGAGAGGAATAAGATGATCCATAGTGAGTTCCGCAGGTGGAAACTGCTGCTGACAGTAGTAGCACACCCCACTCGCGCGTTTCCGCTTCCACCAAGCTGAGCGGCGCAGTTCACGGGCACGATTTTTTTCACGTTGGATATCGGCCGATGTGGTGTCCGAAAAGAAAGCGCTCTTCAGTGGGGTCCGACCCATTGTCCTTCTCCCAGCGTGGAGATGTTTCTTAGCCTAGCATTAGAATGGGGCTGGAAAAAGACATTTTCTATGGATAGGGGCCTTTCCCAAAAAAATGGGGCGCCCCTCAGAAGGACGCCCCGTTTCGTATTATCTACTGTGTGGAAGATACAAGGCCCAGGGGCTTAGTGTGAGCCCTCATGCGCCGCATCGCCGCCACCGCAGGCACCGTCGCCTTCGGATGCTTCAGGAGCTGCTTCTTCGCTGCTCGCTGCCTCTTCCGAGCCTTCCGCAGCAGCTTCTTCTTTCTTCTCACCACCCTCGTGTTCGCCTGCATACACGCTGACAGGAGCACTCATGAGTCCTATGGCCAAGGCCCATGCCATCACTGTTGTCCAGCTCTTCATCTGTAGCCTCCCTTCGTACAGTTACTCTCGCCAAACTTCGTCTGCCTCTTCTCGCTAGCATCTTCAGCAACCATATTCAACCCTCCCCAACCATCATGCGAGTCCATTCTGGCGACATCGTTATCCTACCTTTTGTGCTGTTCTCAGGATTCTTGCTTGACCTCCAATTTCCCGAGTCCATCCGCTTTCGCCCAGCCTTCGGATATGGGAGTGAAGTAGAACATATCCACCCGGCGGGATTTGAACTTCCACACCCCGTCCACCTTGACGTACTCGTCATGCAGACGACCTGCGCCGATCAAGCTCTCATCACCGCGGGTCGCCCGGTTCTCAACCGAACAGATGCCGGTCGCGGAGTCTCCCTGAATATGCATGACGTGATTCGTGAAAAATGGCTTGACCTTGAGGGGCCACGTAGAGCGGTAAAATTCCTTAATGGCGTCCGTTCCCTGTATAACGCCTCGGCCCATGGCACTGAAATCCACTGAGCCGTCTGCGGTGAACAAATTGGCCATTTTTTCTTCATCCTGAGCCTCGATTGCCAAACCGTATTGGTAGGTCAGTTCTTTGATGTGTTCCCGGTCCCATAGTTCTTGAACCATTTCCGCGTGGGTCATCTTTTCCGCTCCTTGTTTCTATTTCTTCCATCCCAGCATAATGCCAACGAAGAGCACTATAAAGAGTCACTCCCCGAACGGCAACGCGCATCGCTCCTCGGAGGTCCCTGTTTCCCAGGCAACACCTCGGTGCTCAGGAAACGGGCAATCTCTTGGCTGAACGCTACTTGTGAGAGAAAAAATCTTTGGATTTCCCCTATATTTTCCGTCTCAAGGGTTGGCACTTGATTTGCTGCTTCATGCTTCTGACTTCTCTTTTCATACAAGGGTCATTTCGATGTCACCGAGGAGACAAAAAGAAGAGTTAGTCTCAAAGAAACAGAAACGATGGTCACATAGGTGACGATGACTTGCTTGGTTGGGTCCTGAAATCGTCGTAGAGTGAAAGACGTTCACACGAAACACATGAAGGAGAGAATGGCAATGGCAGAGAATAATGTCGCGAATATGATGACGGATGCCATGAGAGTATATAAGGTCCTATTCTTCGACTTGCCTGTGGCTGGCATACGGCAGGGTTTGGGTCTGGCGGATGATCAAGAAACAGCGACCAGCGCTTGGGGTGGCTATGATGCCATGGTCCGGCTGACCTCTCAGGGCATTGATAACTTGTACCGTACCCCACAGTTTGCAGAGGCAACCGCGCGTACACTGGACGGGTTTTTGCGCTGGCAGCAGGTCAGTAATGCCCTGACCAGGACCGCTCTGACTGGGTTGACCCAGGCGGCGGGACTACCGTCAGCGAATGAGACTCGGGCACTCCAAGCCGAAATTCGTGCGCTCAGGGAGGAAGTGATTGCTCTCCGGGAGGCTACGGAGCGCAGGGAAGTATCTCCAAAGATCGAGCAACCTTCTACTCCTCTCAAACGCGTAGCAGCATAGTTCGGCTTCCTGCACTCACTGGAATAATACAAAAGAGGGACCGCGGTCCCTCTTTTTTTCTATCTGCATATCCTCTAACAAGTCAGATATGGCTCAAGACAGGATACAGAGACGTCTCACTCAGACTGAGGCAGCATTTCTCTACAGAGAGAAACCACACGCTCCCATGCATATTGGGGGCTGTAGTCTGTATGCTGGCACTCTTTCAAAAGATGAACTCTGTTCATTAATTGAAAGTCGTTTCGACCGCCTGCCCCAGTATCGTCAGAAGGCTGTTTTCGCTCCTCTGAATATTGCCCATCCGACCTGGGAGGATGATCCGGATTTCGACCTTGACTATCATATAGACGAAGTCACCCTCCCTCCGCCCGCCGACGATCGGGTGATCTCTCAGGTATGCAGTCAACTGTTTAGCGCGCCATTGGACCGAAACCGGCCCTTATGGAAACTGACGCTTCTCCACGGACGTCCGGACGGCGACACCATGGTCCTGGCTCGCGTTCACCAAGCCATGCTGGAAGGCGTCTCGGGCATTGATCTGATGCTTATCTTGCATGACCTGAAACCAGAGAGTGTACACAGCTCACCACCGCGTGCTTCGTGGGAGCCTGAAGTCATTCCCGATGCTGTGACGCTTATGCAGGAAGCGGTTCGAGACCGAATGACTGAGGTTGTCGAGTGGTGGGCTGATCACAGTTTTCAAGTCTTTCGCTCTCCGTTTCAAGGCTCGCGGTCAACGCGGTTAAGCAATGCACTGATGAGTGTTATGCCAACCCTCATGCAACCTGTGCCGCGTACCCCATTTAATGCCGCGCTGTCAGGAGAACGACAATTGACCTGGCTCGAATTTTCTTTTGCCGAAGCACGCTTCATTCGTTCAGTTCTAAGAGGAACCGTAAACGATGTTGTGCTGGCGATTATTGCCGGGGGTATTGGACGCTATCTACGGGCCAAGGGACACAAGACAGACGGTCTAGAGCTCCGCGTTGCTTCTCCCGTCAACCTCAAACGACACGAGCCCCGCAGCAGACGCGGACGACGACCGACGGACCGGACGGCGACGATGTTAATCCCATTGTATGTGGGTATCACCGACCCGATTTTACGGTTGTCCGCACAAAAAGCGACGGTCGAGGAACTGTACGAGCAGGATCAGGCTGGCACCTTCCATACCCTGCAATCCCTGGCGATATGTATCCCGCCAGCTTGGCAAGCACTCGCCGGCCAAGCGCCTTCAATGAGTGCGCTGGCGAATACGGTGGTCATGAATATTCCTGGCCCGCAGGTCCCGCTGTACCTGGCTGGGCATAAACGCCATGCGTTCTTTCCTATGGGCCCGTTAGCGGCACGAGTGGGACTGTTCCATGCGGTGGCCAGCTATAATAAAAAGCTCTCGATAGGCGTCACGCTTGACCCGCAACTCATGCCGGACGGATGGGAGTATGCCGATTGTCTGAAGGCGTCGTTCCTCGAACTGCGGGAAGCAGCAGAGCGGTTTTCAAAGCGTCCGGCTAGTGCCGATACGCGCCCGGCCGATGCCCGTACGAGTGCAGCCTAGGCAGTCTCTCTCCGCTCAATGGATCCTAGGCGGAATGCACATGGCCGGACAGGCCCATCATATCGTAGGCCATGATAATCAGGTCCCGCGTTTGTCCAGAACGGTCAATGACGAAGTCCGGTAGGAGCGCCTCAGTTTGGAAGCCAAGGCGCAGGAAGAGCGCACGTGCCCCTGGTTGGTCCGGCATCATCTGAGCGACCACTTTGCTCAGCTCTAAATCCTGCGCAATGGCAATAATTTCCTCTGCTAGCGTTCGACCTAATCCCTGAGAGCGATACTCCGGGGCAAGCAAGAGACGAATTTCTCCAAGATGACGCTGCCACGTCACCACATTATGGTGTAGAATGGCATAACCAGCTATCTCCTCCCCGTTTTCAGCAATGATGGTCACGGTCTTACGGGCTTCAAGATTACGCACCCATTGCTTCACGACTTCAGAGTCCGTGATGTCTATCCTTAAATGGAGGAGATCGTCTGCGGGTAAGCTATGCGCAAAACTCACAATGCGGTCCGCATCAAAGGAGGTCATTAAGCGTAGCGTCACGCTCGACCCGTCACGGAGAGTAATCGTATGAGGATAAGGACGTTCGATGTGCATCCGTGCTTCAGCCATATGCTCCTCCTTCAAGCCACATCAGTCGCGCCGTGGGCGCTAACAAGAATGAGCGGGTGATGCTAGCAGATATCCGCTCAAGAGCCAATCATATCAACAGTATATCGGGAGAGGACCATCCGGTTTCTTTCTCCCGATCTTTTTGCTACGCTTGCAAAAGTTATCACTTTTTGCAAGCAGAATTTGAGCCGACATCCCAGAGGGAGAGCGGACAGCATGGCACCGGAGAATCTTCTTTCTGACGCATATACTGAACGGGAAGACACCCAGCGTTTTCGTACGCTTTTCTGGCAATTAACCGCAGCCTATCCAGACTCGTACCGCCAACTGTGCGCCCTGCTCCGAGACGACATCTACCGCCGTCCACCAGTCCCCCAGGCGTCAGGAGAGCCCGTTCTGTTGATCCCTGGCTTTCTGGCTGGCGATTGGACCTTACAAGTATTAGCTGGTTGGCTACGCCGCATGGGTTATAATCCGTATTTCTCCGGGCTGGACTGGAATATCGATTGTCCGAATCGAACAGGCCATTTGCTCCGCTGGCGTCTGAACCAAATCATTCGGGAGACCGGCTATCCGCTGATTGTTTTTGGGCATAGTCTCGGCGGTATGCTCGCTCGTTTTCTGGGGACAAATTTTCCCGACCAAGTCCGTCACGTTGTCACTATGGGTTCTCCCATTCAACGCACGAATAATGTGAGTCCGCTGGTTCTGTTTGCCTCACGTGTGCTGCAACCCTTTCGGCGCTGGCGCGGAGAGCTTCCGTCCGAGTGTGGGACGCTCCACTGCAACTGCCACTTTAACCGCAGTGTTATTTCATCCATGCCCGAAGAGGTCGGCTTTACCTCGGTCTTCTCCAAACAGGACGAAGTCGTAGAATGGAACGCGAGTATCGATCCTGAGCGCGAAAACCGGGAAGTTACTGGACGCCATATTGGCCTGATCGTGAACCCGCAGGTCTACCGTATTCTGGCAGACGTACTTTCTCGCTTACAAAAACAAAAGCGAGAACCTCATCTGACCGTTGCCCTGTCTTCACAGGATGACATGCAGGCCTGAGAAGCAGGTAGGAGAGTGCAGGGGTACGTGGCAGCGGCAACTCAGCCCTTCCCCCGAGCCACCGCTGTTATGTGAAAAAACGACTTGCCAGAGGAGACCGGCTTCTTACTCAGGCGGCGACGTCATGAACTCTTTTGCCAGGTCGTTCTTCCCTTCAACATTTTTCTTATAGATATGGGTCTCCCAGAGCGCCTCGTGGGTCCCGTCCTTATCCGTGTACGTGAAGCGAACCCACCGGCCTCCCGGAGCCTCGAAGATGTTGAAATACTGACTGAGTTCGTCGTTGATCCGGTCTCCCTGAGAGAGTAAGCCAGCCTCCCACGGTCCTATAGTCCAGGGGTTCCCGGCACGGCCGGCTATATCCCGCCGTTTCTCTATATTGGAAACAATACTGAACCCGTCTTCAGACGCATTCGCTTTGACGATCTGAATCGCCAATTCTTCTTTCTGTCCCATGGGCCGTTCACCACATGCCCAGAGAGAAAGACAACTGGCCATGATCAAGTAAGAAAATAGCTTCTGATACGCGTATACTTTTCGCATCCGCCCTCCTCCATCGTAGAATAGCAGGCTCAGCGTCCCGCTGTGTTTCCTATAGGGTCGCATACTACAATGAAAAGATGCTTGGGTCTACGGATGGCAGGATGCATTTCTACTCTGCGTCGTGTGGAGTAAGCAGAAGGGCGCCTTGCTTTATTGTCACCCAAGTGACAATAAGGAAAGGGCTGATGAAAACAGCATCTCCTTCGGGTAGTGAACCATCAGGCGATCTTATGCCTAAGCTGTGGTAGAGCGCGTATGGCACGTATACCTGTCCTTAATGTGACAACGATCCGGCGACTGAAGGCATTCCCCTGGGCCTCAGATCAGCAGGTGGAGCGGCTTCTGAGTCAGATGGCTCTGCACCACATCGAAAAACGCACCGTCCTGTTCAACGAGGGAGTGCCCTCAGATTCGGTATATTTCCTGATTTCTGGCGTTGTCAAACTCTCCTTGCGCAGTCCGGATGAAGAACGCGTTCTGGTCAGTCTCATCTCACCTGGGGAGTTGTTTGGTATTACCTCGCTGATGCCGGGTATGTACCGCGCCTTTCGCTCAGAAGCGTTTAGCGATTGCTGGGTCAGTTCAGTCCGTCCGGATATTTTTGTGACGACACTGCTCAACGTTCCATTTACGGATTTCAGTGCCCTGATGGAAGGAACTGTCGGCCGTTGGTTCGCCCTCCTCTACCGTTATACGCATTTTCAGGGCTCTAGCCTGAGACAAAAGCTGGCCTTGGCTCTGCTCGAACTGGCGCAGAAATTCGGGATTCAGGATGCCCGGGGGACCATGCTGATCTTACAGCTCACCCATGAAGATCTCGCCGACCTAGTGGGGGCATCCCGCCAGAAAGTGACGGAGCATATGCAGGAGCTTGCACGACAGCAAGTATTGCTCCGAGATGGGCGCAAGCTCATCGTCCAGCCGGATCGCCTGCGAGAAGTCGCCGGCCTCTTGTTGGACGAGAAGTGAGGGCACGGCGGAGGATATCCCAGAGACGGAGATATCCTCCGCGCAGGAGAGCGGATCGCTTTAACTGCTCGCTTCTGTTGCGGCCTCTTCGGCTTTGGGCTCAAGCTGCCAGATCTGACGGGTCAGGGCAGCTGACGAGTCAAAAATCTGACGGGCGAATGATCGCTGGGTTTCAAAAATTGGCGCAAACGGCGTGTCCTTCGCCCACTCCGTTGCCTTTTCATTCATCTCGAAAGCTCGGCTGGCCCACTTTTCGCCGGACTCAAGCGACTGCGCGGCCATTTGCTTCATCGATTCGCTGAACGGCATATTCATCCCGCTCATCATCTTGACAAACGGATTGTCGCTGGCGTCGAACATCTTGTTGAAAGCACTGCAATTCCATGCGTTATCGGCCATGAGAAACCTCCTTGCTTGGTTGTGAGATTACCGACGCTGTCGGCTTATTTCTTGATTAGTTTAATGCTAACTACAATCGCTAACTTTTGCAAGCACACAGGACAAAAAAATGTCACCTACGTGACAATACTGTTCTTTTTAAGTCGTGCTGCTGGTTTCATTCACCTGTCGAAATGACCGGTACATATCGATCATCATTTCACGCTGGCGGGCGGACAGATCTGGATCGTGCATAACTGCTTTGATCACATCGCTCTCCTCAGCTTCTTGCGGGTCAAGGATACCGGCTTGGGTATACAGGGTTTCGGCTGAAATGCGCAGCCCCTTAGCCAGCGACTGCAGGATCATGCTGCTCGGCGTCCGCAGCCCGCGCTCAATCTGGCTGAGGTAGGGATTGGAGATTCCGCATATGTCCGCGAGTTGCCGCAGAGAAAGCTGCGACAGCTCGCGCTGACGCTTAATAAATTCTCCAAGTGTGGCGTATGGGTCCGGTTGCTTCTGAGCCATATACGACACGCTAACAAAAAACGCTAACTCTTGCAAGCGCTTAACCCCCTGCATATTTTGAGTCGCTCTTCCGGTGCTGGCATTATGAGTCCAATACTCCCATGGCTTGCAGCTCTCGCCGCAGCTCATCCCGAGCAGTATCGGTCAGTGGTGCAATCGGCTGCCGGGTCGGACCCGCCGGAAGAGTGCGGAGTTGCATAGCGGCTTTGATCGGCGCAGGAAACGAGCCAAGGCCCATGACTAACCAAAATCGCGTCAGGCGATTTTGCACCTCCCAGGCGCGGTCATGCTGTCCAGCATCAAAGAGACGAAGAACTTCCAGCGAGAGTTCAGGGCACACATTTGCGCTTCCTAAAATTGCGCCCTGACTGCCTGCCAACAGGCCCGGCAGGAGGAGGGTATCGATGCCAGTCAAAACGCTGAAATCTGACCGTCGCCGCAACGCCAGATTGTTCAGTAGAGTCAAATCTCCGCTGCTGTCTTTTATCCCCTGAATGTGGTCGTAGCGCTCAGCCAGTGTTCGGATTGCGGGCGGCTCTAAGACATTGCCGGCCAACATCGGAATATTGTACAGCAGCAGGGGCAGGGACGTTGCCTCAGCAATGGCACCGTAGTGCTGGATCATTTCGTCTTGGGTTGGGCGAATAAAACTCGGTGGCACAGCACAGACCGAGTCGGCACCCGCAGCTTGCGCTGCCTCTGTCAGCCGCACCGCTTCACGCGTTGAGGGGACGCCCACACCCGCAATCACGGTAATACGTTTGTTAACGATTTCTACTGTGTGCCGAAAGAGTCGCACTTTCTCCTCAAAACTAAGCGCCCAGGATTCTCCCGTGCTACTGACAATAAACACCCCGTTGAGACCCTTCCCGATTGACCATTCCAGGAACTGCTCTAACCCGTGCTCATCGATGTTCTCATTTTTATCAAACGGCGTAATAAGCGCCGAATAAATGCCGCGTAACATGCCCTACTCCTTTTTCCTATTTTGGCCGGTGGCGCCGATCCCAGGTTTGTCTCTCAGCAGCCCCTAGCACACTTTACACCAAGCGCCCAGCGTAGATACTCGCCGTCGGATGACGACGCTCCCGGGCTTGGCCCGGCCATGCCACTCCCGCTTGACAGTCGCCCGTCCACAGGGTGTATGATTCGCCAGCGATACGGCTCAAGCAGGAGGAGTGACGATGTTTAATGCCACAAAAGATAAAAAGCTGCCGACGGCTATGGTCGGCTCATTTCCAAAGCCGACCTGGTTTACCGAGAGCTTACGCGGCCGACCATTCAAAGTCGCGATGGGCGACTCACTCTATCGGGAGCAGTATATTGACGCGGTTGCCTGTTATATGAACGAGCAAGAACAGGCCGGCCTTGACATCTTCACCGATGGCGACACCCGTTTTGACCTGGAAGTGGGTGGGCGCTCCTGGTTCTTTTATACGATTGAACGCCTCAACGGTGTGAGCGGCTTTCGCGACTCTTCGCATTTTCTCGACTATGCGGATATCAAGCCCGGCCATATCCTGTACGAGGTGCAGGAAGCCTACCACCCGCCGGCGGTCACGGACAAAGTGACGCGTGGCCCCCTGCATTTTTCTGCTATCTGGAAAACCGCGCAAAAAATGACCGGCAAACCGGTGAAGTTCGGCTCGATCAGCGCCACCTGCCTACCCATGATGCTGTGGAACGAGCATTATAAAACTGATCACGCTCTGGTCATGGACCTGGCCGCGGCACTGAATGAAGAGTTACGGGAGTTGGCGGATGCGGGCTGCCCGGTCATCCAGATCGAGGAACCGCCCCATCATTTCGCCTGCTGCACGACCCCGCCAGCAACGGACAAAGAACTGGAAAGCTATACCCAAGCGTTCAACCGTGAAGTCGAGGGCGTCAACACTGAGATTTGGGCGCATACCTGCTGGGGCAATCCCAACCAGCAGAGCTTCTACTGGGAGCGACCCAGTTATGAACGCTCACTACCGCATCTGCTCCAGCTCAATGCCGATGTGCTCACCCTGGAAGGAGCGAGCAACCAAGGCCGCGACCTGCCACTGCTCAAGCACTATAAAACAGGCAAAAAAATCGCCATTGGCGTCATCAACCACACGGTCACCACGGTTGAGCCACCCCAGATGATCGCCGATTTGATTCGTCGAGCGCTCGAATACGTCCCACCGGAACGGCTCATTATTACCGCAGACTGCGGCTTTGGGCGTGAAGGCTTATCGCGCCGCATTGCTTTTTACAAATGTATCGCCCTGGTTCAAGGCACCAATATGGTCCGTCGAGAACTCGGGCTGCCAGAGACCGACATTCGAGCGGCGGACCCACGCTTTGCGTTTCGGCCGGTAGAGTAAGGGTTCTGGCTGCTCATTGTCGACCTCAACTGGAGCCTGATGAAGCCGTTTGAGTCGGGGCTGACTGGAGAGAAAGCTCGGCCTCTCCTTTACTCTCTTTTGCCAACAGGAACTCCAGCAGATGCTGATTCACCAATTCAGGCTGTTCCTGTTGGACCCAATGACTGCACTTGGAGATATATTTGATCTCAAAACGATCGCTGAAGTACTCGTCCATGTCATGGGTGAGCTCTTTTCCCAGAGCCGTATCTTCCTCACCCCAAATCAGGAGGGTCGGGCTTAAGATTTGAGGGAGGTGTATGGCACCGTGGCGGAGACGGTGGCGAAACGCTGCGCGGTAATAATTGATGGCGGCCCGAGCACTGCCGGGGGTCTCCAATGCCTCGGCATATTTATGTAGCTCTTTGTCGGGGAAAGCTTCTTTCCGTACCGCCATGCCACGAAACGTCTGCGCAATAAAGCGACGCCGGAACAAACGCAGGCCCAGCTCAGGCAACCACGGAATCTGAAAGTAGAATATATACCAGCTGCGTCGAAGCTGCTGGCGATTCTCTTGCAGTGCTTTCTGAAACGTGCCCGGATGGGGACAATTCAAAACAACAAGTCGTTCGGTCATGTGTGGATAGTTGGCAGCAAACGACCAAGCCACGCCGCCACCCCAATCATGGCCGATAATGACGGCTCGTTCTTCATGAAAGGCACGTATCAGACCCCCGACATCCCCGGTGAGCCGGTCAATATGATAATTGGCGACACCGCTCGGCTTCTCGCTCTCGTTATAGCCTCGCATGTCCGGCGCCACGACCGTGAAATGTTTCGCCAGAACCGGGATTTGATACCGCCACGAATACCAAAACTCGGGAAACCCATGCAGCAGAATGAGTAGGGGACCCGCGCCTTGCGTAACGTAATGTAAACGGACTCCGTTCACATAGGCCGAACCGTGTTTCAGAGCATCGCGCACCATATGTCACGGTTTCCTAGGAGGATACGTCCATGCCGGCCTTGCGCGCCCGGTCCAATACGATTTTTTCAATGTCGGCAATCGGTCCATCAATCATCCGCCCTCGGAAGGAGACGGCTCCTTGACCTGCGGCCACAGCTTGTTCAAAAGCGGCGACCAAGGCGCGCGCATACTCGACTTCTTCTGCCGTCGGTGTGTACACGGCATTCACGGGCTCAACCTGGCCGGGGTGAATACACGCCTTGCCTTCGTAACCGAGCTCCTTGCCCTGCTGCGTTTCTGCGCGTAGACCGTCGAGATCTTTTATATCGAGATAGACGTTATCGATCGGTGTCACGCCCGCAGCCTTGGCTGCCATGACCACCTGACAACGCGCTTGTAAAACAATACCGTCGGTTGAGGGTGCGGCTTTAATCCCCATGGATAGGGAGAAGTCGCCGTGCCCAAAGGCGATCCCAGCAATCCGGGAGGTTGCTGAGGCAATGGAAAACGCGTTGCCAATTGCCTGAGGCTGCTCAAACAGAGGAATCAGGACAACGTCTCCAGGCTGGCGTCCGGCGCGCTGTTCGGCTAGGGAAACGAGTTGGTCCACAAATCGGATGTTCTCGGCGCTGTTTGTCTTGGGTACGACGAGGCCGTCGGCTCCAGCCTCAACCATGGCTAACACATCATCCAGGAAGTATGGGGTATCAAGCCCGTTAATCCTGACGGTCCGCTCAAAGCGTTCAAAGTCAGCGTCTTGAAGAACCTCCCGCATCGTCTCACGCGCTTCAGCCTTGCGCTCAGGAGCTACCGCATCCTCTAGATCAAAGATCAGCGTATCCGCCGTCGACTCTTTGGCTTTGGTAAAGAAGCGCTCGCTACTTGCCGGTACAAATAATGAACTCCGGCGCAGTCGTGCCATCAGATCACCCCTTTTTCTTTTAATTCCACCAATTGCTGCGACGACAGACCGAGCCGCTGTCCATAGATTTCTTCGTTGTGGTGTCCCATATGGGTGGGCGCCGACCAGCGTATCGTGCCAGGCGTCCGAGAAAATTTCGGGACGACATTCTGCATTTTGATGGGTCCCAGCTCCGGGTCAGCAACGGTGGTGACCGTTTCACGCGCCTGGAAATGGGGATCGGAGAGAATTCCGGTGATGTCGTATACCGGTGCGCAGGCACACTCGAATTCATCAAACCGTTTCAAGGCTTCTTCGGCAGTGTGCGTGCCAATCCAGCCACCAACAATGGCATCGACTTCGTCAATATGTTCAATCCGGGCACGGTTGTCGGCAAAGCGTGGATCATCGTTCAGTTCAGGCCGGCCGATGGCGACAAAGACCCGTTTGGCCAAGGCGGGCGCATTGGCCGAAAGGGCAAGCCAGTGTCCGTCCTTGGTTTGATAAGTATTGCGGGGAGCACCAATAGACGGCACCCGGTTCCCGGTTCGATGCTGAATGACGCCAAGCTGATCATAGGCAAGCGCTTGATCGCCGGTTGTCGTGAATAGTGGCTCCAAAACGCTCAGGTCGAGCATCTGGCCTTTACCGCTTTTATGATCCCGCTCATAGAGCGCAAACATGACCGCCCAAGTGCCAAACTGGCCAGCCATGGAATCTGCCAGGCCATAACCGGGCAGGGTCGGCGGTCCGTCTGGTTGGCCGGTGATATGGGCAAAGCCGCTCATGGCCTCGGCAAGAGTGCCAAATCCGGGCTTGTCTTTATAGGGCCCGGTCTGACCAAACCCGGATACCCGGACAACGATCAGGCGAGGATTAATCGCGTGCAGGGTCTCCCAATCGAGACCCCATTTTTCCAGGGTTCCCGGCCGGAAATTTTCTGTCAGGACATCGGCATCAGCGATCAACTGCTTGAGAATCTCCTGTCCTTCTGGAGCGCTCAGGTTGAGCGTAATACATTTTTTATTGCGATTGGTAATTTTCCACCACAGGGGGATGCCATCCTTGGTTGCCCCGAGAGAGCGCAGGCTATCACCCATTTTCGGATGCTCGACCTTAATCACCTCCGCCCCAAAATCGCCCATATTCTGGGAAATCGTTGGTGCTGCAAACAAGACGGCAATGTCAACGACCTTGAGACCTTCGAGTGGCAGGCTGGCCATGAATCCGTTTCTCCCTCATTCAGGTTTGCCTGCGGTTGTAGCGCGTTTCACACATCCGCGCAAAGCACGACACCCCCAAGAGAAGGGACGTGGGCGCGCCGACGAAGGGATGCTTAGACTTCCTCCCGCGGACGAAAGGCAGAGACGTGTTGGAGTTCTTCAAACAGGGCCTTTTCTCTGGGCGTCAGGGTTTTCGGAATAGTAATCCGCACGATAGTGTACAGATCGCCAGGTTCGTCCCCTTTTTGGGGGAGCCCTTTGCCTCGACTCCGAAATTTTTGTCCCCCCTGGGTCCCTGGAGGGATGGTCAACTTAATGCGCCCGTCTAATGTGGGAATCTCGACCTTTGTCCCCAGCGCGGCTTCCCACGGAGTGACTGGCACCTCAACCGATATGTCTCGGTCCTGTAGAGTAAAATGATCATGCGGCGCAAGGTGCACGCGGAGAAAGACATCACCATTTTCTCCCATACCTCTGCCCGCTCCGCCTTGGCCTGCCAAACGAATGCGTGCACCTTCGGTGACGCCAGGCGGGATTTTGATGTCGTAGCGTTTGGCTTTTCCGGCTCCATGCCCCCCCTCCTTTTGTAAGGTAAGGGTCTTTGACGCGCCTCGATAGGCCTCTTCAAGGGAGATCGTAATATCAACCTCGTGGTCTTTGCCACGCACCGATGGCCCCCCAGACCCTCCAGCCTTTTGCGTGTTCCTCCGAGTCTGGCGATGACTCCCCTGAGGCCCGCGTCTCGTGCCAGTGTCGATATTCTGCCCGAAGAGTGCGTCAAAAAAGTCACTGAATCCACTCTGGCCAAAACCGCCAAAGTCAAACGCGCCCGGTCCATTGGGTCCACTGGGGCCGCCTGATCCGCTTCGGAAGTGAAATGTCGTCCGTCCGCCACCTGGCCAGCCGGCTTGACTGCTAAAATTCTCCCAACCGGGCGGCGGTCGAAAGTCCTGTCCTGCCTGCCAATTGGGGCCGAGGGTATCGTATTTACTGCGCTTTTCCGGATCTTTCAGGACTTCATGGGCTTCATTAATGGCTTTGAATTTCTCTTCTGCTTCCTGACTCTTATTCACATCAGGATGATACTTCCGAGCCAGCTTGCGGTATGCCTTCTGAATTTCTTCTTGCGAGGCAGTCCGTGAAAGCCCAAGTGTTTTGTAGTAGTCCTGAAATTTCATCGTCGATTCTTCTCTCTCCAAGAATGTAAGACCTGTGGAGCAGAAGGCAAGGTTTTGCCCGAAGCAAAGATAACTGAACAACCCCCATCGCCACGCCAGGAGCGTGCTACCCTCCCTCCCCGACCATCCATTCCCCGCCCGGCTTCACCTCATACAGTTCCAACAGGACACCGTCCGGCGCTTCGCACATGGCGTAGCGAAAAGATGTGTCCTCAACGATGCCTTTCCGAAAGACGACTCCGTTTGCCCGCATATGGACGATCAATCCCTCAAGGTCATCAGTCCGAATGCCAAGATGATGCACCAAACCCCGGTCCACACTCCGAGGTTTTTGCGCGTAGATATGCAGCGCCTGCCCCCCAATATCAAGGCGGATATTCCGCTGTCCTACAAGCATGGCATCGTATACGATCCGCGCCCCAAACATGCTCTGATAAAAGCACAGCGTCTTCTCTACATCAGAGGAAAAGATGTGAACGTGGTCAAGGCAGATCATGGCTGCTTCACTCACTCCCAGCCGGTCAGGACTCTTTTTGCAGAACAGAAACCAGCGGGTTCTCTAGCAGGACATGAAGATATTGAGCAAGAGCCTGCTCCAGCACACCGGCTGAACCACGACTAATCAGGCATCCTCTTGGAGCAAGGACACGCACAATCTCTTGCATGGACCGCTCAAACGTATCTCCGCTCATGGGAATCTCACGGTTGAACAGATTGGCGGTGTAGATGAGATGAATGGAAGAGCTATTCAGTGCACTCAGGTCACTCACCGTCCCGTGATGCAGGCGAATGCGTGCCGTGAGCCGAGGTTCATTCACGCGGAGCGTCTCAAATGCCCTGGCTGCCTCAATGATATGTTCACCGATCCATTCGTAGGCGTGAACACAGTCCAGTTCGCAGGTCTTGAGTAACTCGTAGGGTTCTTGCGCATTGCTGCCAAAGCCCAGGCTAAGACCGATTGCCGGACGGTGACCGCAGGCGATATCCAGAAAATTCACCTGGGTCATCGCCTGGACCAATCCGACGGCTTGCCGCAGGGCGGAAGTAACATGACTCCCGATACTGTCGCGCAGTCCGGGGTGTTCAAGAATGGTCGCGTAGGCAGGATCATGCCGCCAGGGTGCTACGTTGTCAGGGTAGACCGGGCCGTCGATGAAGTCAGACCAGGATTCAAGAGGATCAACCATATCTTCCGATACTCGCATTCATTTCTCGGCCCTTGCAATAGCCCAGGAATTCGTCCATTTCCTGGGGTACGCGGACACGGAGGAGGTTACGTGAGCGTACTCGATAAATTACGGCTGGACGGGAAAACCGCATTGGTGACCGGGGCAGGGCGTGGTTTGGGTCGGGCGATGGCTCTCGATCTTGCGGAAGCGGGAGCTGCTGTTGTTGTCGCTTCACGAACGCAGAGCCAGATTGACGAAACTGCCGATCTCATTCGAGCCCAAGGCCGCCGCAGCTTGGCGGTAAGCGTTGACATTACGGATTCCCATTCGGTCAACGCCCTGGTCGAGGCCGGGCGGGCCACGTTCGGACAGATTGACATCCTGGTCAACAACGCCGGCGGAGCGACGAAAGGCATGTTCCGTCCGCTCGATACCATTCCTGATACGCACTGGCGGGTGGGCGTGGATACCAATCTCTCGGGCGCGGTGTACTGTTGCCGAGCAATCCTACCCTCTATGGTTGAGCAAGGCGGAGGGAAGATCATTAATATCACCTCCGGTTTTGGTGTCCGGGCGGCAAAGAATAATTATATGTATACGGCCGCCAAGGCGGGCTTAATCAATTTCACCCGTGCCCTGGCAATGAATTACGCCGAGCACAACATCCAGGCCAATCTGATTCTGCCCGGCATCTTTCCGCACGATGATCCCGAACTGATCGAATTTTGGCGTGGCGGGAAGTTCATACCGGTTGGACGGGTCGGCCAAGATGCCGAGCTGGGACCTGCTTGTGTCTTCCTGGCGTCGGACATGTCCAATTATATGAACGGCCAAATGCTTGCGCTAGAGGGCGGTGGTCTGGCAGGAGGGCAAGCACCGTGTGGATTTGCTCCAGTCGTCCCGCTGGAAGAGGATAGCGTATGAGTCTGGCTACGTTTTCTTTAGCGGACAAAAACGCATTGGTGCTCGGAGCTGGTTCGGCTATTGGCAGGGCCGCGGCATGTGCGCTAGCCGAGGCTGGTGCGGATGTCGCAGTAGGCTCGACGCTGGCCACACTGCGAGAACGGGCGGCTGTCCTCTTATGCCGAGATGCAATTCAATCCCAGGGCAGAAAGAGCCTGGCTCAGACGATAGATGCAGCGAACGAAGCTGACGTGCAGGCACTGGTGGAGCAGACTATCTCAGAACTTGGCACGCTCGATATTCTCGTCAATGCTCACGACCTGCCGTTTGCCAAGCCGCTGCGTGACATTTCATCTAAGGAATGGCGACGGGTGCTGGAGGTCAATCTGACCGGCGTGTACTTTGCCTGCAGGACGGCAGCTGAGCCTATGTTGGCTCAACACAGTGGACGGATTATTAATATTGTCTCACTGCTCGGCGAGCGAGGTATGATCAATGGTAGCGCGTATTGTGCGGCCCAAGGTGGTGTCCTCAATCTCACCCGCGCCTTGGCCCTTGAATGGGCTCGAAGCGGAATCACAGTGAATGCCGTCGGAGCGGGCTGGACCGAGGGCATGGGCCTACTCAAAGACACCGCCGTACAGGAACAGTTGCGTCGCTATTTGCCGCAGAAACGCCTGGCGCAGCCGTCTGAAGTCGGCGAAGCCGCGGTGTATCTGGCCTCAGACATGGCGGGCTTTATCACCGGCCAAACCGTGTGGATTGAAGGGGGAGCGCTGAGCCATTTGTAGTAGAACAGGTAGTTGGGTTACGCCCCACCATCCTTATCTGCGGGAGCAGACTCAGCGCCCTGTGAACGTATACCGTTAAAGATGCGTTCCAGGCTGGCGCCCATTTCTTTGCGTGCAGTGGGTATATCATCGGCGCGGGCAATATACCGAGCCGCTTCATTCTCTACGCTTAAGATAAGGTGAGCCAGCGGTTCAAGCGGTTGCGGGGCAAGCAGTCCAGCATCCATAAGTTCTTGGAGGATAGCATGTATAAGACCCAGTCCATACTGCAGATCTAACTCCCGCTCTTCCTCCCAACCCAGGACGGCGTATGCCTCAATCAGCGCGATGCGTTGGAAAGTCGGGTCCAAGCAGCCATCCAGAAACGCTTCCGTACCAGTACGGGCTATCGCATCCCAGAGATCCCCCGGCTCTTCCCGGCTAGACTGTATGGCACTCGCGACTTTTTGAGTAATATGCAGATAGAGGTCTTCCACAACAGCACGAAAGAGACCGGGCTTGTCACGGAACTGATAGTAAAGCGCGCCGCGGGTCACCCCGGCCCGGTGGGCAATATCTTCGGTAGCTGTGTCGGCATATCCGCGCTCGGTAAAGAGTTCGCGGGCCGCCTGGAGTAACGCCGTACGGGTGGACTCTGATTGCTCGGCCTTCTTCATGCACAGACTCAGTCTTTGCCCCGCAGACCATCAAGAAGACGTTCCAGACTTGCGCCCATTTCTTTGCGCGCCGCAGGGATATCATCGGTGCGTGCGATATATCGGGCCGCTTCCCTCTCTACACTTAAGACAAGCTGAGCCAGCGGTTCAAGCGGCTGTGGAGCAACCAGCCCGGCATTCATGAGTTCTTGGATGGCACCACGGACGACACCCAGCCCATATTTCTCATCCAACGCCAGCTCTTCCTGCCAGCCCAGGACGGCGATGGACTCAATCAAGACAATGCGTTGGACAGCCGGGTCCAGGCAGGCATCCAGAAATGCTTCCGTACCCGCACGGACTATCTGCTCCCAGAGGTCTTTCTGCTCTTCCTGACCCGGCTGCATGGCACTCATGACTTCTTGAACAATATGCAGATTGAGGTCTTCCACAACAGCCCGGAAAAGACCGAACTTGTCACGGAACTGGTAATAGAGAGCCCCGCGGGTTACCCCGGCCCGTTGAGAAATGTCTTCCGTCGTAGTGTTGGCATACCCATTCTCGGTAAAGAGCTCGCGGGCCGCCTGGAGTAACGCCGCACGGGTGGATTCCGATTGCTCGGCCTTCTTCATCGGCAAATTCAGCTCTTCACCCGTAGACCACTAAAGAGGCGTTCCAGGCTGGCGCCCATTTCTTTTCGCGCAGCAGGTATGTCATCAGCACGGGCAATATACATCGCCGCGTCAGTTATTGCGCTTAAGACAAGGTGGGCCAGCGGTTCAAGCGGTTGTGGAGCAATCAGCCGAGCTCCTAGAAGTGCGTGAATCATGCCACGGATGATACCAAGCCCATATTTTTCGTCCAACTCACGCTTTTCCTCCCAGCCCAGCACGGTGGCAGCCTCAATCAGCACGATGCGTTGGAAAGCCGGGTCCAGGCAGGCATCCAGATACACTTCCCTGCCAGCGTTGACGAGCCGGTCCCAGAGGTCTCCTGGCTCCCCTTGGTTAGCTTGCATGGCACTCGCGACTTGGGTGGAAATGTCCAGATTGAGGTCTTCCAAGACCGCACGAAAGAGACCGGGCTTGTCACGGAACTGATAGTAAAGCGCGCCGCGGGTCACCCCGGCCCGGTGGGCAATATCTTCGGTAGCTGTGTCGGCATACCCACGCTCGGTAAAGAGCTCGCGGGCTGCCTGGAGTAATACTGCACGAGTGGCTTCGGATTGCTCGGCCTTCTTCATCGGCAAGCTCAGCCCCTCACCCGCATCCCATCAAGAAGACGTTCCAAACTTGCGCCCATTTCTTTGCGCGCCGCAGGGATATCATCGGCGCGGGCAATATACATCGCCGCTTCAAGTACGGCGCTTAAAACAAGATGAGCCAGTGGTTCAATTGGCTGTGGAGCAATCAACCCAATGTCCATAAGTGCTTGGATAGCGCCAGATATGAGGCTAATCCCATATTTTCTATCTAGCTCTCGTTTTTCCTCCCAGCCCAGCACAGCCGGGGCCTCAATCAACCCGATGCGTTGGACAGCCGGGTCCATGCAGGCATCTAGATACGCTGCCGTGCCCGCACGTACTATCTGATCCCAGCGGTCCCCCCGCTCTCCCTGGCCAGAGTGCATGGCAGTCGCGACTTTTTCATTAGTATTCAGACTGATACCTTCCAAGACCGCATAAAAGAGGCCGGATTTGTCTCCGAACTGGTAGTAGAGCGCCCCGCGGGTCACCCCGGCCCGGTGGGCAATATCTTCGGTCGCCGTGCCGGCATAGCCACGCTCGGTAAAGAGTTCACGGGCTACCTCTAGTAACGCCGTGCGGGTGGCTTCGGATTGCTCGGCCTTCTTCATCTTGACTTTCCTACAACCCGTCTATATCGCTTGCATTAGCAACTCAAAGGGCCGCAGTAGCATACTGAAGGGAACGGCGCCCATGCTCGAAGAAGCACAATCGTCCGTCCCAGATACTGAAACACCGGCTCATCCCGAAATACCGCTAGAATTTAACCCCCTGCAGCAGGATTTCCGTCAGAACCCCTACCCAACCTATCGTCGGTTCCGCGAAGCTGACCCCGTCCACTGGAGTGCAATGTTCGGGTTCTGGATGTGCACGCGTTATGACGATATTGTCACCATACTACGTCATTCCAAAGCTAGCGCCAACCCACGAGATTGGGAACGGTTTGATGATTATGTTGAAGCCCTGGGTGACCGGACCTGCTTACGATATGCAAGGCTCTGCCAGTAGCGCTTTAGTCGTCCAGGCGGTGGTAATCCGTCCGCAAACGTGCGATATGTCCGTTACTCTACAATTATAGGAGGGACTATTATGGGTGCTGCTGAGAACAAACAATTGGTTCACGACACATTCGCCGCATTGAATTCCGGTGATTCGGAAAAGTTTTTCAGCCATTTGTCAGATGATATTCGCTGGACCATTATCGGCACCACAAAATACTCTCACACCTATACCGGCAAAGCAGATATCGTTGAGCGGCTCTTTACCCCGCTGACTGCGCAACTCGACGGCTTCATCACCAACACCATTCTGAATACGATTGCCGAAGGAGACTCTGTCGTCTTGCAAACCCAAGGCAAGTCACGAACAAAAACGGGCAAGGCGTATAATAATACCTACTGTTTAGTCATCCAGCTTCAGAACAGCAAAATCCAGCAGATTACAGAATATCTGGATACGGAGCTGGTAACGGCCGCGTTTGAATAGAGGGACTATCCCTGCTCCTCTTTCAAACCTGTCCTACAGCTTCTCCATGACTTTCCGCGTAAAGTCCTCAATCGCCCGATACTGCGTCGCCAGAGAGGGGAGGAGCATGATTTGATCCAGACCGGTTGCTTCAAGTTGTTTGATTTGTTCAATGACTTCCTCTGGTGTACCGGCAAGACAGGTCGATTTGATGAGCTCGGGCGTAATGAATTTTTCCTCTTCAGGCAAATGGTAGACGCAGTGGCCGGCGTGAATACGCATATGACGGTGCGAGGGCGGCGTTCGCTCGACCAGCGCGCTGTATTCGTCCCAAATATTGGCGAAGTGCCGAGGCGGCGAGCCACCAAACTGGCGCACCTTATCGTACAGGTAGTGAAGCGACGCAATGGCAAACGGGCCGCATTCACGCAGAATACGCTCCGAGCTGAGCGATTCACCTGGTTCTAATAAGGCAACCGCGCTGAGTGCGCACGTATAATAATGGTCTCCATCCCGCCCGCCACGTTCGGCGCCAGCTTTGGCGTTGAGCAGTGCCCGACGCATGAATTCCGGGTCTGGTGGGATAGAGACAACCAACCCATCGCCATACTCCCCTGCCAAAGCCTGAGCCTTTGGGCCAAAGCCGGAGACATACAGGGGGATGTGGTGTTCGACATCAATGAACTTATACTCCTGCATCTGGAATTGGACCGGCGTGGTTTGACCTTGCCAGGTCATGGTCACTTCTTCACCGTGCAGGAGCGCTCTGAGCACACGTAAATACTCACCAAACTCTCGCAGCTTCATAGGCTTGTGACCCATAATCCGCATGGCGGTGTTGCCGGTGCCAATCCCAAGAAAGGTGCGACCTGGGGCCAAGCGGTTAATCGTGGCTATGCTATGCGCCGTCACCGGAGCAATACGCGTCCCCGCAACAGACACACCCGTACCGATGTTAATCGTGCGGGTTTGCTGGGCGGCCAGGGCCAGCACGGCGTAGCAGTCTGACCAGATCATTTGACTGTCAGCGACCCAAGCGTGGGAGTACCCGAGATTTTCCGCGTGGGCGATATAACCGACGTCATCAATTTTTGCGGCAACACAAATTCCAAAATCCATCAAACTCTCCCATCGTCTTTATGAGCGTAGCGCCTGCCTGCATCTGAGCAGACTCGTCATAGCGCGTCAGTCTTCTCCGGTCGCTTCCTTGAGCGCCTTCCGGGCCGTTCGTGTGACAATAGTGGTCACCACAACAGTAGCGACCAGACCCAGGAGTAGAACTCCGTAGTCAGCAATCCCTCGTTCCGGCGCAGCCCCCCCAGCCAGAGCGGCTACATCTCCAGCCAGTTTCCCGTAATAGACATACAGTACCGTCCCCGGCAGCATACCAAAGGCAGCGATGGCATAGTCCACAAAGCGCACATTGGTCAGACCCAGGGCGTAGTTCAGCAGATTAAAAGGGAAAACCGGAGACAGGCGCAATAAAAAGACGATCTTTCGTCCCTGAGCGCTCACTGCTCGGTCGATAGCGGCAAATCGGGGCGTATCGGCCAGCTTCCGCTCGATAGCCTCCCGAGCAAGATAACGCGCAACCAGAAACGCGAGGCAGGAACCCAGGGTGGCGGCAATAAAGACATACACAATACCGCTCGCCAGCCCGAAGATTGCACCCGCAGCCAGGGTGAGGACAGAGCCGGGGATAAAAGCTACGGCCGCAAGAGCGTAGCCGACAATGAAGACCAGCGGTCCCCACACCCCCAGTGTCTCCACCCAGGCGGCAAACACCGGCACGTATGCCCCGGCCTGACGTCCTAAGAAGATGAGCAGGACGACCCCTATAATAATAAGCGCAATTTTGCCGAAAAGGCGGCTCTTACTCGCAGCCTGAGTAGGAGGGGCTCCTCCAGGCATATGCCCTTCTTCCATGTACATGCTTCCTTCCGAGAGTATCAGCTGCCAGGCTTCACCCTGGCGTTTCAAGCTATTATTCGCGGGAATGGTCCGGCTATAACGCAGACTGCACAAACTGGGCAAGACCATCCTGCCAGGCCGGGAGGTGTATAGCCGGCTCTTGGAGCGTTGTCAGTACCGCATAAGAGGGACATTTTGCCAGGCGGGGCATCTCGGTGCTCGGAATGGGTTTCACCTGAGAACGAATGCCAAGGAGTGTATATAAAGTCTGAATTAAGTCAAAGCGGCTCGTGCCACCCCGACCGGCCATATGGTATGTCCCAAAGGCTTCCGTTGTCACAAGCTGGACCAAGGCTGCGGCTAAATGCGGGGCATAGGTCGGGGAACCAAATTGATCGTCCACCACCCGGACTTCGGGCTGCTGTGAAAGGGCGCGCATGGTTTTGATAAAATTATTTCCGTGCGTGTGATACAGCCACGAGGTACGAACAATATAATGCTTTGGATTTAAGGCCCGCACCGCCTCTTCTCCGGCGAGCTTGCCTTGCCCATAAACAGACTGTGGGCGAGGCATATCGAATTCATGATACGGCCGGCGGCTCAGTCCATCGAAAACATAATTCGTGGACATATGCAGGAGCGGAATCCCACGGGCCGCGGTCACGAGGGCGAGATTGCGCGGACCGAGGGCGTTACCCCGATACGCGGCCTCAGGGTCTCGCTCCGCTTGGTCAACAGCATTATACGCAGCCGCGTTGAGTACCAGGTCGGGGGTATGCGTGGCGACCGCCGCGCGGACCGCTTCAAGGTGAGTAATATCGAGCTGCAGTCGGTCGTAGGCGAAAACCTCGTGATTGCTGAAGATTCCTTGAATGGCATGACCCAGCTGACCGCCTGCACCAGTGAGAAGAATGTGCATGCTGTTCTCTTTGATCTTACTCAAGAGCGTCCAGGAGAAAGTTAGCAATCGATATTACCATCATACCAACAAAAAAGGGCGTGTCCCGTGACACGCCCGATAAAGAGAAAGGGAATCTTGATGGGCAAGCCTAGTCTTTGAATTCCGGCAGGATTTTGGTTCCAAAGATTTCGAGCTGACGCTTGGTTTCCTCCCAGGGCATCATCCCTTGATCAAAGAACCAGCCAAACCATTCAATATTGGCGTTCTTCTGGAGGGCTTCCATCTCACGTTTGACATCATCGACAGTTCCAACCAGAGAGTATTTCGCCTCGACCATACGCTCGAATTTCCAGGGGACGGGGGTTGTCTCGCCAGGGTAACGGTAGGCCTCAAAGAAGCCGAACCCGGCGAAGTATTCTATGAATCCGGCTCCCTGCGTTTCCGCCCCGAGGGAATAGCCTTCGGTATAGGTATTCCCGATATGCACCGACCGAAAGGCGCCAACGCTCTGTCCGAGTTCAAGATGCCGGCCATGTCTGGCCGCTTCGTCACGATAGGCTTCACACAGCTCACGGAACGCAGGAGGATGCGAAATCAGAATCCACGGCACAATTCCTTCGGTGGCGCACCAGCGGATCGTTTTCTCGCTGACTGAGAACGGCTGCCAGATCGGCGGGTGAGGCTCAGTGTAGGGTTTGGGGACGACACAGATGCGCTGCACAGCCCCATTTTCATCCACCTCCCCCTCAGCCCCATATTTCGAAGTCCAGTTTTTGGCGACCGGCCAGCGCTGAATGCCGTGTTCATAGGGGGTCGGGACTTCGTAGTACTTGGTCTTGAGCCGAACGGACTCTTCGGTCCAGGCGGTCTTCATGATTTTAAAGACCTCCTCAAAAACCGCCCGGTTATGCGCGTCCACTTCAGAGCCGTCCATGGGCGCGCCGGTCACATGATAGTGCTGCCCGAGCACATTGGTCCAGCGGTCCTGGTAGCCTCGGGCAAAGCCGGCAATAAAGCGACCCTTGGTCAAATGATCGAGAACGGCGATCTCTTCCGCGACCCGGAGCGGGTCCCAGGTGGGTAAGACCAGTCCCAGTGAGGCAAACTTGATGCGCTCGGTTCGCGCCGCAAGATCGGTATACAACATCAGCGGGGCAATGGACGCCTCATAGCCCTCGGAGTGAAAGTGATGCTCGGTAGTTGACATGGCATCGAAGCCGAGCTCTTCGGCCAGTTGCGCAATCTCACGCAACTCCGTTAGCATTTCTTGATATTTGTCGTTATTGCGGCCGATAGGTCGGAGTCTTTCGCGCTCCTCGAACGTCGCCGGGATGGTCGGTAAAACAAAAAGATTAAACTTCATGGGACTTCCTCCTGACCTGGAGCGGACTACCGGTGCAGTCCCACCCCAGTGCGCTTTCCAGCCTTAACTCGTTTGAAGAATCTTGGCTAGCACTGGCATCAGATACTTCTTGAACGTGACAGGATTCTCACACATGGGGAAATGGCCGATTTCTTCCATGATGATGCACTCGGAGTTCTTGACTTTTTTGGCCGTTTTTTCCGTCATCTCCGGCGTACAGGCAAAATCATACACGCCTGTCATGAAGTAGATGGGAATATCGCCCGGCAGGTTTTCCGCTATTTCGCGAAAATCGTGATCAACGCTATAGAAATACAAGTCACCCTTGAAGATGCCCGGACCACTCTGTGAATAATACCACCAGGTCTCTCGACGATACTCTTCCGGGCTCTGCGGTGCCATCAGCCCATACACCGAGGTAGCACACGCTTCACCGCCATGCACATGGGGATTCCAGAGCCAGTCCAGCCACCAGCCGGGCGAGTAGTCACAGGCTTCAATCGCAATCAGAGCGCGCAGGTCGGACGAGAAGTTGCGCGCCAGGTGCAAACAGATATTCCCGCCCATTGAGCTGCCCATGATGACCGGACTGTCGAGTTCGAGCTCTTTACAGAAAGCCATCAGGAATTCCGAGTAAAACTGGGCCGTCAGTTTATACTCTTCTTTCCACCAGCCCGTGGGCGGGATGGATTTTCCGTGTCGAGGCAGGTCGAGCGCAATCACCCGAAAGTCGCCGTTGATATCAGCATCACACAATTGGTGGCGCCACTCGCGCGTATCCGTACCAGCCGTGTGAAGACACACAAGGGGGACCCCCTGCCCGGCTTCCTCATAAAACACCCGATAATCTTCTCCCTCGTAAGGGACACGAACATAATGACCGGTAATAGGTTCAATATTCGCCATGGCTCTTACTCCTATTCTTGTACGTTGCGCATCAAATCAAGCGTCCAGGTAAAGGCCCGGAGGTTCTGCCACATGACTTTGACATCGCCCTCTATTTGCAGGCGTCCGTGGAGCGGATGGGCCATTGCCCAGATATCATTATACATAGGTGGAGGGACGGGCTGAATAAATTTTGCCCAAGTTTCCGCAGGGCCACGCAGGGCAAACGCGTAGGTCGATTCGGGTCCTATATCCGACGAGACTTTCGGTATCGCCCCGCCCACAAACGACACGACGTAGGCGGTCTCACCGAAGGCCAGCAGGACATCCGTGGTCAAATGCCGGCCAATGATCTTGGTCACGCTGTCCTGATTGACCAGGGCCTGCCAGCGCTCCATCCAGCCTGTATCGAACGCAGCCATATATCTCCTCCTGTGTTAATTCTCTCAGATTCTTTACCCCGGTACTCGAAGGCTGAGCCGGAACAGGACGGCTTCTTATCAAGCGACCTGTCGGACGTAAAGGGCCGAACAGCCTCTACCGCTATTGCCGCCCTCTTTGCTGTAACAGACGTTCACTGATGAAGACCAGGGCCTCCGCAGAGGCATGCCGCACCGTTTCTTCTTCTGCGGCGAGCATATCCAGGAGTTGAGAAACACTCTCGGTCCCACCGATCCGCCCGATCGTCCATAACCCCTGCGTCTTGGCATACAGGTCCTGCTCTCGCCCCACCGCCACAATCACCTCAGACGCGACGCTGGCATCCTGATTTTGGCCAATCACCTGATACGCACTGGAACGCGTCAACGGGTCCCGGGACTGCAACGCTTTCACAATTAGCGGCTTCGCCGTCCCATAGTCCATACGGGTAAAGGAAACGGAGGCGGCCAGACGAATCCGAAAGTCGACATGCTCCAGCGCCTGCTGGACAAGGGGGAGGCCACTCGCGTCCTTGAAATGTGTGAGGGAGGCGGCGGCTGTGGTGCGGACCATTTCAGACGGGTCGGATTGAAGGGCAGTCCGCAGCAATACGACGATGCTTGGGTCATCAAGCGATCCGAGTAGTCCCACTGCGGCATCACGGATTTGCTCACTCGCATCGCTCAATTTAGCGGTGAGGTAGGCGAATCCGGTTGCATCACCCATCGCCGCGAGCGACCACGCCAGCGTGATGGCAACAATAGGGTCTTTTTCTGTTTTGAGGAGCGTGTGTAATACTGGCGACGCAACCGCAGAGCGGAGTTCACCCAAGCCACCCGCCCCTTGGGTGCGCAGGCGCGTATCCGTGCTATTCACGGCATCAAGATAGAGCAGGATCGCGGTTCGATCCCGCGTCCGTCGTAAGCCCGACAACGCTAAGCGCTTCCCTACTGAGTCTGTGTAATAGAGCCGACGCAGCAGCCCAACCGCACCAGGCGTCGCCATATCGCCCAAGGCGTCGGCCGCGGTCCGGCGAAGCATGGGCCGGTCTGACTGTAGTGCCTCACCAAGAACGACTAATCCCGCAGAATCGCCCCGTCGTCCAAGGATACCGGCAACCACGTTCCGCTCATGCGGATCGCCCAATCGCAGCCCCAGTCGCAAGACCTCAAGCGCGAGTTGCTGGAGCGTCACAAGCCCGTGCCTTGCGGTCGGGTCATGCCTGGCCTTATAGGTGATAACCGCCCCGAGCAAATCACCCTGCCTGGCCTGATCCACTGCGGATTCTTCCTCACTAGCCGTGGCAAAGGGCATCTCGCCGACGAGCAGCAGCAAGGGCAAGAGAATGAGAAGACTGTAGGCCTGACGGTATTTCTTCATCCTTACTCCTTTCGTCTGGCCCGAGGTACGCGCTTGCCAGCTCTCCCTCAGAGGGCGACCTGCGGCCCAACTATGCGAGTTGGCCTATCTGCCGCAGTACCGCCGCGTGGTCCCAGTAAATGCGTTCCGCGGACATCTTCCCCTCACGAAACTCAATGATAATGACGAGTTCCGCAGTGACGGTCTTGCCGGTCGGAGGAATCCCGGGCAGGAACCAGTCCATCTGTTTTGAATGGACCATCCGGATTGTGGCTTCCTCGACAATACAGTCGTCAGTCACCACCCGGTTTGTCATGGTGTGTTCCCATTCAGCGGGAATCGAAGGGATGAACATATCCCGATAATAGGCACGGAGTTCGGCCTTGCCCTTCCCTCCGGAGCGCGTCGGCATATGCATGACCGATGCATCCTCCACCATGGTCGAAAGAGACAGCTCTTCGTCTTTTTCGACAAACTCGCCTATCACGTGCTCTTCCCAGAGTTTGACCATACCTTCCGCAGCCATTTCGGCGTCTCCCTTTTTCCGGCTCTCCACACGTCATCTCACTGACGGGATGACTTCTTTGGCAAATCGTTCCAGCGTCGTACGCGCCGCCGCTTCATTCTGGGTAGTCACAAAAATAGCAATATCGGTCAGGCCGGCGGCTTTGAGTTCATACGCTTTGTCAATACAGTCTTGCGGCGTTCCGGCAATGGTACATTTCCGGGCAACGACATCAGGAATAAGTTCCCGATGTTTGGCGGTCAAGTCAAGATGCTCAGAGAAGCGGTAGCTTTCGGTCACCGCTTTCACCACATCGGCATGCTCAAGGCCAAGCGTATCCGGCAGCCAGAGCTTGTTGGCGATATTCCGCGCGGCAGTCGGACGCACTTGATCGAGCGCCACACTCCGATCATCGTCAATGGCCGCGTCAATCGCGGCGATAAAGCGGAGCTGGACAGGGTCCTTACCCGCTTTTCGTGCACCTTCACTCGCCGCCTCAATCGCAACCCGCGCACCCTCCCCGTTTCCGCCCATATGGCCATCAACAATAACGCCGTCGCCTATTTCACCGATCAGCGCGGCGGCTCGCGGACTCATGACCGCAACCTCGATGGGTACCTTCCCCCATTCTTCAGCCCCGGCCACTCTCAGCCGTAATTCCTGGCCCCAGGTTTTCTTTTTCCCAGGGTTGGACACAGCCGGAGCTTCCACCTCTTGTCCGGACAGCAAACTGCGAATAAAGACCACATCCCGACGCAGTTGGTCTCGCTTAGCCGGGGATAGGCCCGCGGTTCTCACGGCCGAGTCGCCTGCACCGATACCGAGCACGGCGCGGCCCTGGCTGAGCATATTGAGCGAGACCATTGCATTGGCCGTCACGGTTGGATGGCGGGTGACCAGATTCGTCACACCGGGCCCAAGTTTCACACGCTGCGTGGCTTGGGCGCAGCAGGCCAGACACATATAGACATCGTTCCACAGCATCTGCGAGTCACCGACATACACCGTCTCAAAGCCGCCGGCTTCAGCGCACTGGGCGAGGCGAACCACCGGTTCTATCGTTTGGCCCGAGTAGGGCCAGATCATGACACTAAATCGCATCTCCTCTTTCCTTCAGCTTAGAGTGGGTCGCACCCTTCTCCGATCTACCCTTGCGTAGCTGTACGGTTGCCGATTCGTCAACAACAAACGTTATTGGATCCACCACCACCCCATAGTCTCGCTGTGCGCTTTCAATCGAAACCAATCCATCCCTTACGTCTTGTACGACCTTTTCGATAGCACGCTTTTTGGGGTCGCCAAATCCGCCGCCGCCACTTGAGATCAGTTCCACTTCATCTCTTTTGGACAGGGTACTCATGGAGTTGACGGCGACCTCTTCCGTGCGGCCGTCGGCATAGTGAAAAATCTGCCGGTTGGGCGGTGCGCCCTGTCCTCCCCGCAGGCCGAACGGTGCCGTGGCGGGTTGGGTACCGCTCCCGAAGTTTGCACACGCAATATTGTCAGCCTCGACCCGCCAGCGATAGGTCACGCCCATGCCACCCCGCCATTGCCCGGCTCCGGCACTATCCTGACAATACTCAAACTGTTCAATGAAATACGGATTGACCAGTTCGTGCAGTTCAGGGTCCGGCGAACGCAGTCCCCCCAGACATATGGCAGTCCCGATGTGGTCCCAGCCGTCAAAGCCGGCCGTAGCTCCGCCGCCACCTTTACTTAAAAAGTGAATCTCCCCAAACGGCCGCCCGGTACGTGGATTCATACCCGTGGTGGCTGGCGCACACCAGCGTCCCCAGGCAGCCTGAACACGCTCAGGGATAACCTCCGACAGAGCCAGCCAGATTGCTTCGGTTATGGTTTCGCCCGTTAAGACCGTACAGGCTGTGCTTGGTGCTGGCTCGACCGGATTCACCAAACTTCCACGCGGCGCCACGATGGAAACCGGACGCATGGCCCCTTCGTTATGTGGCACCTCGGGGTTGACCAGAGTAAACAGCGCCAGGTAGCTCGCGGAAGCGGTATTGGCAAACGGACTGTTGACATAGCCGGGGACCTGGCCATCTGAGCCTGAGTAATCCAACACAACAGACTCGTCCTGCACTTCGACTTTGACCCGAATAGTCACCGGCCGGTCGTGGACAACTCCGTCATTGTCGATCTGTCGCTCGGCCAGATACGTGCCATTCGGGATCGTTCGAATTTCCTCGCGCATGTGTTTTTCCGAGGCATCCAGGAGTTGCTCAATAACCTGCTCGACAATGGTTATTTCATGTTTCTTCACCAGCGCGGTGATATTGCGTTCGCCCAGGCCGGCGGCACCAACCAGACACTGCAAATCCCCCTCGACCAAAAACCGCAGGCGCACATTGGACACAATCATTTCCCACAGACCGCGGCTGATCTTTCCCTGCTCATAGAGTTTTGCGGGTGGAATCCGCAGCCCCTCGTCCCACACATCGCGTGCTTCCGGGTGATAACCCGCCGCACCGCCACCGCCGGTGTCTGCCTGATGTCCTTTCGTGACCGCCCAGAAGCGCAGTTCGCCATCAATATGAACGGGCTTGGCAATCGTAAAATCGGGCGGATGATTATTACCCCGATACGGATCGTTGAGAATGAAGACATCGCCTTCGTGCGTATCGTCCGCATAGGTCTCGGCAATCGAACGGACCGCCCAGGGCGTTGCAGCAAGGAGGATTGGAATATAGGCCGTCTGAGCAACCAGACGGAGCTTGCGGTCATAAATAGCGGTCACAAAATCGCGCGCCTCACTAAAAATGGGCGAGCGCGAGGTCCGCAACATGGTCTGGCCCATTTCTTTGGTAATCGAGTCCAAGCGGTTCGCAATGACCGATACAAGGATCGGATCAATCCTGTCCGTTTGCATTCCACGCCCCTTCCGCACTGTGACAATTTTCACGGGAGAAGTTTCCCCCGAGCCCCCTCGGGTGTCCGCCCGCCCAACCCTGCGAGGATTTCGTCGAGTGGTCGCTCAGCCGCGTACATGACATAATTGCGGTAAATATCACAGACCAAACGATAGCCGGGCGGGACAAGGACTGTGGTGTTGGCCTGTTCGATCAAGGCCGGTCCGGCAAGAGCCATGCCGCAGTCGAACTGATCTCCATTATAGACAGCAACCTGATACGGCGTCCCGGAGAAGTACGCTTGCCGCTCACCCTTGAGCGCGACGGCCGGGTCTGCGTCTCCAAGCGGACGTGGCGTGAGGCGCGGCTTCTCCGTAAGTCCCAGCGCCTTGACCCGCAGATTGATCATTTCCAAGGCAGCTCCCGGCATGGCATAGCCATAGAGTGCCTCATGGAGACGGTGAAAACGGGCGGCTGTCGCCTCCAGTTCCGATGCAACGAGCGGGGACTGAAGCGGGACTTCGACCTCATGAAATTGGCCAACGTAGCGCACATCGAAGGTTGTGCGAATCTGTATTTTCTCCGTTGGGATGCCTTCCGACGCTAAGGTTGTTCGTGCCTGCTCTTCAATCTCCCTCAGGGTGCGGTTGATCTCGTCGGGAACGATGGCGTCCCACTCCCGGGTGAAGGTCTGAACGTAGTCGTGCTGTAAATCAGAGATCAGCATGCCGGCCGCACAGAACACCGATGACTCCTGGGGAATCACAACCAGCGGAATATCCAATTCTCGGGCTATCATTCCGGCGTGCAACGGCCCGGCTCCACCGGCAACCACAAGAGCAAACTCACGCGGATCATAGCCCCGTTCGACCGAAACACCCTGAAGCGCCGTCGCCATGTTAGCGTTCACAATGCGATAGATACCCTCGGCGGCCTCAATAGGAGAGAGGCCCAAGGGCGCGGCGATCATGTTTGTCACCGCACGCTGAGCCCCATCATAATCGAGGGGCATCTCCCCGCCTAACAATCCATCTGAGGAAAGATAGCCAAGAACCAAGTTGGCATCTGTCACTGTGGGTTCGACTCCACCGCGGCCATAACACACCGGACCTGGCTCAGCTCCGGCACTCTTGGGTCCGACCTGGAGAATCCCCCCGGCATCGATCCAGGCAATACTCCCCCCACCGGCGCCAACCGTATGGATATCCAGCACGGGCAGAGCCAATCGATGGCCGCCAATCTCCCCCTCCGTTGTTGTCACCGGCTGACGGTCGTGAATGAGACAGGCATCAAAACTGGTCCCGCCCATGTCAACCGTGATCACGTCACGCAGGGCGTAGGTGTCAGCATAGAACACGCCGGCCATGGGTCCGCCAGCCGGACCGGATAGGAGGGTATTCGCGGCAAAGCGTCGTGTCAGGTGAGGCGACATCACGCCACCATTCGACTGCATAATGAGCAAGACGCCGGGAAATCCCGATTCGTCCAACTGACTTTCAAGCTGAGTCAGATAACGCGACAGCGGGGGGCCAACGCTGGCGTTGAGGACAGTGGTGGAATGTCGCTCATAGGCCCGGATTTGCGGCAACACTTCAGAGGATAAGGACACATACACCTCGGGTAAGGCCTCCTGGATAAGCTGACCGGTTCGTCGCTCATGGGCCGGATTTAAGAAAGACCACAGATAACTGACCGCCACCGCCTCGATAGCATGCGTCCGTATGTGTTCGATCGCGTCCACCACATCCGCTTCGTGCAGGGGGGTCACCACCGCACCCTCAACATTGACCCGTTCGGTAATGGGATAAATATGCGTCCGAGGAACCAAAGGTGGTGGCGGACCGTATTTGCTATCGTACTGACGTTTGCGCAGCCCCCGCCGCATATTGAGCACATCGCGAAAGCCGCGCGTCGTCAGCAAGGCGGTTTTGGCTCCGTCCCCAGTCAAGACAGCATTGGTCGTAATAGTCGTCCCATGAACGATGACGCTGACACGACCGAGGAAATCCGACAAATCAAGCTCAAAAGAAGTGGCAATCTTGCGGAGTCCCTGCAAGACGCCGACCGCAGGCTGTTGTGGCGTGGTCGGCGTTTTATAGACTTGGGTCGATCCCCGCGAGCCGGTGACAAGAAAATCGGTGAACGTGCCGCCGACGTCAATGCCGATTTTGTATTTCATGCTGTGACAATTTTCACGGGGGAAGTTTCCCCCGCGCCCCCTCGGGCCAGGGTAAAAGTCGGCACATAGCGTTCGTCCCCCTCGGGGTCCCGCCCGACCGCAGACGGGCAGAGGCGGACAGTGCAGCCCCGCTCGACCTGGGCGGGCTCCGTTTCAACTAGTCGAGTGAAGATGCGCAGCCCTTCGACCAGGACTACGGCAAAAATCAACGGACGCGGAAAGCCCGGCGGGACGCCGGTGTCTTGGATGGTATAGGCGTGGATTGCCCCCCGGCTCGGCAGTTCAACCCAGTCGAGCCGATCCGAGAGACATTCCGGACAGACCACACGCGGTGGCCAGTGGCGCAGGGCACACGGCGGACAAAACGTTGTGAGCAGCTTTTGTGATCGCAGGGCTTCATAAAACGGAGCCAGTCGGGTGTTCTTACTGCCCTGGAGTGGAAAGGGGTCGACGGCGCGGAAATACTCGCTCATGGGCTACTACTCCCGCCCGTAAATCATAACCACATGCTCGCCCATGCCACTATTATTATGCGTCAGTCCGATATGCGCCTCCGGGACTTGGCGTTCGCCGGCTTCCCCGCGTAGTTGCCAAAAGGCTTCGACCCCCTGAGCCACCCCCGTGGCCCCAAGCGGATGTCCGCAGCCCATCAGTCCACCGCGCGGATTAACAACCACGTCACCGCCATAATCGGACCGCCCCTCCGCAGCGAACGGACCGCCTTCGCCCTTAGAACAGAATCCAAGCTCTTCATAGGCAATAATCTCGGCGATGGCAAAACAATCGTGAACCTCGGCAAAATCGACCCCGCTCGCCGGTATCCCGGCCATGGCATAGGCGTCCCCGGCGGCCTGTTTCATAGCCGGCCAACTGGCATAATCCGGGTCTAGGCTAGAGATAGAAAACCCGTGGACTGCCTGTCCGGTTCCGCGAATAAAGACGGGCTTATCCGTTATATCCTTGGCTCGCTCTTCGCTCGCCAGAATAACGGCCGCAGCACCATCGGTGATAGGCGAACACATAAACAGCCGGAGCGGGGATGCGATCATGCGCGAGCACACAACGGCGTCCAAGGTGACCCCGTTCTGAAAATGGGCGTACGGATTATTGCTTGAATGTGTATGGTTTTTCACCGCCACCTGAGCCAGTTGCTCTTCTGTTGTTCCGTATTCAGCCATATGCAGTTGGGCAGCCAGGGCAAAGGAAGGCGGGGCGGTGAGTCCGAAACAGGCTTCCCAGTCTCGGTCCACCCCGGCCCCCATATTCAGCACGGCCTCACCCATGTTGGGGAGATTGAGCTTCTCGACCCCCAGCACCATGACGACATCGGCCAGACCGGCGGCAATAAACGCGTAGGCATAGCGTATCCCTGCCGTGCCACTGGCACACATATGTTCGGTCCGGGCCGAGAGCTTGCTTGGTTGAATGCCTAGCGTTTCCGCGGCAAGCGGAGCAATATGACTTTGAAAGGCCGCCCGCTCAGGCAGGACAGCACCGACAACCAGCCCTTCGATATCCTTGGGTGTCAAGTGCGGAACAGAAGCAAAGCAGGCCTGTCCGGCCTCGGCCAGCAATTCCCGAAAGCCGGCTGCACGCACCCCAAAGCGTGACAGTCCCGCCCCAACCAGGGCAACCCGACGCATATACAACTCCTTTTTGTCTGAGGCAGCCCTACCTAATCAAGAATTCTGTTTGCTGAAAAGGCGCTGCTGCTTCCTGGAAACAGTCTTACTCTTGAGGAGAAGCCACTGGCATCGCGCTCAGACGGCCACGAGTCTGTTTGGCCATGTCCGTCTTGCCAGTCTTTTCATACAGCCGAGCGAGTTGTTCAAGCGTCTCGCGGGTCGCCGAGCTGTTCGCGGGCAGGGCCTTCTCTTGGATCTGGACCGCTCGCTCTGTGAGCGACACGGCCTCTTCGTTTCTTCCTTGCTCGGCATAGAACGTCGCCTGGGTGCGGATATTCAGCGCGACATTCGGATGATCCGCACCAAGCGACGCTTCCATAACGGAAGCGGCCTGCTCGTATATGGGTAAGAACGTCGCATAATCCTGGGTGTCCTGGAGGAGGTCGGCGATGCCGCTCAGTGTCGTGGCCAGATTATTCAGACTGACCGCAATATCACGCTGTCCAGGCTCCAACGCCTTGGTCTCAACCGCCAGAGCTTCTTCGTAATACCGCTGGGAGGCGGTGAGATCCCCGGCATCTTGCAGGAACAGCGCAAACTGATTCAAGCTCGTGGCAACATTCGGATGATCCTCACCCAGCGCGGTCTTCATCACCTGTACGGACCGTTCAAACAGCGGCCGGGCGGTCTCAAAATTACCATTCTGATGGTGCAGAGAAGCCAGGTTATTCAGGCTGACTGCAACATTGGGATGAACGCTACCGTAGACCGTCTCGGTAATCTGAAGCGCCCGTTCGTACAAAGGCAACGGGCGGACGCTATCCCCCCCCTCGCGCAGGGCCAAGGCCATATTGTTCAGATTCATGGCCACAACCGGGTGGTCTTTGCCCAACGCTTGTTCGTTGATCGCAATCACGCGCTCATAGACCGCTGCGGCCTCAGCGTAGTTCCGGACCTGGTACAAGAGAGAGGCCAGGTTGTTCAGGCTAGTCCCAACGTCCGGATGCGTCAGACCATAGGCAGTGGTATAGATCTCGGCAGCCCGCTCAAACATGGGCCGTGCTATGGCAAATTCTCCTGTTTGATATAACGCCGATCCGAGATTGTTGAGACTCGCCGCCACATCGGGATGTGACGGGCCCAGCGCGGCCTCTCGGATGTCGAGCGCACGTTGCTGCAATGCCCGTGCCTCGGCATAGTCCCCCATTTCCTTCAAGAGTAGACCCAGCCGAGTCAGGTCGTCAGCAACCACCGGATGCTGATCACCGTGCGTGCGCTCATGAATGGAGAGCGCACTCTGGAGCAAGGTTCGCGCACCATTATAATTCTTAGTCGCAATAAAAAGCTCGCCCAGATTAATCATGCTGAGAGCGACAGCTGGATGGTCACCACCCAGTTGCTGTTGGTGGATCGTCAACGCCCGTTCAAAAAGCGGACGAGCCTGCTCATACTGCTTTTGCTCTTTGTACAGCATTGCCAGGTTGCCGACACTCACGGCAACCGCAGCATGCGCCTGTCCATAGGCTGCCTCTGTAATGCTCAGGGCCCGCTCAAGCAGCGGACGGGCAGCCTCAAACTGTTGCTGATCCTGGAGCACCAGGGCGAGATTGCTCAGACTGCGAACAATGCCGGGATGATCGCTCCCCAGTTCCTTTTCATCAATGCCCAGCGCCCGTTCGAAGAGCTGATGAGCTTCCGTGTATTGACGAGTCTGCTGAAGGAGGAGGGCGAGGTTATTGAGGCTTTGAGAGACGAGCGGGTGATCGGGGCCGGCGACCTTTTCCATCTGCTCAAGGAGTTCGCGCGCAACGGGAACGGCGGCTTGAAATTTTCCAGCCGCGTGCAAGCGCCCGGCCTCTTCGGCTAATTGCTTGAGGCGGGTACCCGGCGCTTCGTCCGTACCAAAAGCAAACGGCGCAAAACAGAGTACGACAATGGAAACGGCGACGCTGAGGATTCGGCTGGGACTATTCACTACAGGTGAGAGCCGAGACATGAGGACGGGTTCATGGCCCTACGAGACAGAAGACTATTCCGTCTGCGTCATCTGATCAGGAGGGACAGAAACGACGTCTTCAGAGGGCTTATGAAAAGTTTCCGCTACGTCAAAGGAACCGCGCAGTGAATACACGTCATCTTTGAACATGGGTAAGTGAGAATAGTAGGCACGATGGTAATAGCAGCCCAGGCCCTCACCCGGTGCTGCGGTTTCCTCCTCGACAATAGTGTCGGAAACCGTAGCGCTTCCGCTCTCTATCGAGGGGGGTGTCTTGACTGACGCGATATCAGACTGCGCAGCCTGTTCAGCGTGACTTTTTTCAGTCAGCGTATCAGCATCATTCTTCCGGGTCGGTGTCAGCGGTCGGTGAGACGGGTTTTCAAATTTATCGAGCCAGCCGTAATACGCGGAAGCCTTGGGTGCAGTTGGTTGCGGCTCTCCTTCTGCCCGGATATCGCCAGCCATCAACACAGCACCAAGACTCAGAACAATAGTCAGAATGTTTTTCATACTGAAGCACATGCTCTCACCATTCGCGTTCTTAATTGCAGACTGAAACGTACAAGGGGGAGCAGCTAGCTGCTCCCCCCGGAAATGTCTTCTGAGGCTGTTTAGCGGTGCAGCTCAGTCAGACGGTTAAGGTCGTACAGGCCGTTAATGAAATCCATCGAAAAGTCGGGCAGACCGCCGCCGTATTCACGCCACAGATTGCCGCGACCGTTCTGGATGTCGACCGTGTCCACGTTCCGCCAGTGAATCGCGCCACGGTCGGCGTTCATATATCGGTATTTCTTGGAATCGTCAGACCACTGGTAGCCCCACTGCCACAGCTTCCACAGCTTTCCTTTCCGGTCGAAAGCGATGTGGTTCCAGGTTTCCCAGGTTTCCGGGTCGATCGCCATGATAGCGCTCTTGTACGGATGGCGCGGGTCTTTCGGTATCCGTTCCACCACGAAGAGCTCACGGACCTGCCATACATCTATATTTAACCAACCGTCCGGTCCGCCGTACCGCACACCATCGTCATCCCATTTGGTTTTGGCATGAACGGTCAGGAATTTCTTCTTACCCCAGAACTTCCAGTCCCACTCAAGCGGACGACCCGAGAAGCCGTAGAAATCTTCCAGCGTGTGCTCGGTCCCCATCAGTGAGTCAGATTTCACCTCAGCCGAAATACGGCGGACACGGCGCAGGCTGGGAACATAGGCCCAGCCATCATCGGTCCGGCGAGGGTCGATATAGCGCGCGATGATAAAGGCCGTCCCCCGGACATCGTACGGCTCGAAGAAACCGGTGAACTCTTTCCAGTGGACGGTGCCCGCGTCGTCGTTCTCCGGCAGATTGTAGTTATTATCGGGGAACATCGGCAACTGCGAGTGATACGCCTTGTGGTAGAAGGTCCCCAAGCTGCGCTCGTAGGTACCGCCGCCGCCATAAATCTCTTCCGTATTATATTCCCAGTCGGTGTCGAGATCGACCTCGTCACCAATCCAGGCATCGGGCGGCTTGGTCGGCTCGGGGGCGGTATGCGTCCCGCCGAAGCGCAGCCACGTGGTCAACGCATTGGCCACGAAATATCCGCGCCAGTAAAAGCGTTTGTCATAGTTCCAGGCCACCTTGAGGCCGGCGATGCTGTCGTCGGTTTCGCTCATAATGTCGTCGTTGGCAAACGGATAGCCACAGACGTAGTTCTCAAGCGCGCCGTCAGCGGCGAGGGATACCTGCTTCTGATATTTCTCGTCGCACTCCAAGACCGTTTGGTGCGCCTTCACGTGGTAGGTTTCGACCACTTCCATCTGGAGCGAGCCATCGTTCCACTTCTCATACTGCTCGAAGTAGCCGGGGAACATAAACGGCTTCACCTTCGGCAGGTCCGCATGGGTGAGAACATCACCCGCTTTGAATTCCGGCTCAGCGTCCTTGGACTCGTTGAACCATTGGACAAAGGTGTCATGCGTATACTGCGTGGGGTCACCACTCTGAGCCCACGCGCTGGTCTGTGCCCACAACAGGCTGCAGGCCGCGAGAAACGAAAACGCTGTGAGTCGTTTCATAAATCCTCCTCTAATGAAAATTGACCGCTCTATTTTTGGTTGCCGTTTTTGGGAAGTCAATAATACCTCAGCAGGTATTTTTATACTGTTGGCGTCAGTGGGGGCGATGCCTGCACCGCCCCCTATACCCTAGAACCGATAGCGCAGCCGGCCCCAGAACTCATTCATCTGGTTCCGCTCCGAGCCACCAGCCTGCATGTGGAACAGGCCAAAGCCGGCTTCCGTGTATGGGTTGCTCGGGTCGCCCGTAAAAACTCCGAACGCGCCGAGGTCGTGTTTATGCCGTGCGCCCAGAAATGCGGTGAAACCGAGCGTCACCGACCAGTTGTTGGTGATCAGATACTCGATATTACCGCCGGTCGTACCATCTTGGGCTGCCGTGCCGAACGCGCCGAAGACCAGGTACACCAACTGGTCGCGCATGAAATGGTTCTGCGCGAACACGGTGAAGATGAAGTTGTTGTTTTCGCTCACGATACCGCGACGGCCAGCCCGCGAGTCGGGATAGTGGGTTCCGTACGCCTGGGCGCTCAGGAAGAAACTCCGCGTCGGATTGAGCCAGCGGATCAGGGTCGGCCGGTCGATCCCCAACACCCACTTGAAGGCGTTGCCGTCGCCCATCAGGTCGATCTTGGCCGTATCGTTCAACAGGGCGTTAGTAGTCCAGGAAGATTCCCAGCGGACCACGAAGCCGGTGTACGGCTCGAACCAGTCAAGCGACAGCCCCAGCGTGTTCGTTTTGCGATATCTGGCAGCCAGCGAGCCGCCAAAACCGCACAGGTTGGCATATCGGGCATGGCGGTTTTTCGCCTTGACACCGTATGCTCGCCCCCCTTCTTTGAAAATGCCAGCCTCACGTATCTTGATATGCTTCGGCTTGACGCCAACTATTTGGGCACCGCCATTAGCGACCGTGCCACCGACCTTGTGGAATGACTTGGGGTCTGCGCCGGCCAATTGTTCCGCCGTGATGGGTCCCTCATTCCGGTCGGCCGGCAGAATGCTGTTCCCATTGCCATCCGTCGTACAGTCTGGAGTGTTAAGGATGTTAAGGCGGTCCCATCCGGTCACGGGCAGATCGGGGAACGCAAAGTAGTTGGTGAGCTGGATACGCAGGTTGCCGACGGTGGCTTCCCAGCGCGTACCGATACCGCCGTTCTTCAGGTTCCAGTGCGGGGCGCGGTTTTTGTACAGCGCCATGTTCTTGAACGGGAGATACGGACGGCCCGCAGTTGCCATAGTCGGATCGTCGGCCGTGCCGGGGAAAAGGGCCGTCGCAAACAGGTCGTTTCCGAATACGAAACCGTCGATCGTTCGTCCGAAGCCCGTGGCCCACGGCTGGGCCGGGTGACCGAGACCGGTCGGCGTGTGGCGGTCGAAGACGTAGATCACGCCACCGGCCACGTCGCGCAGTGGGCCGATGTTGCCGAAGCGGTGCTCGAACAGGGCCGACCACAGCGGCACGCGGGTGTCGTCGAACAGGTCAATGAAGAAGTGGTCGCCGAAGTCGACCGGGTTCACGATATCTTGCAGGCGGAAGAAGTCGGCCTTCCCCCACACGTGCTGCTGCTTTCCGATACGCAGCCAGTTGCGACCGCCGAAGCCCTTCCAGAAGAAGTCGAAGTACGCCTCACGCACGGGATAGTAGAGGTCCATATTGGTCTCGCGGGTCATGCCGAAGCGCAGGTCGTTCTGACTGGCGTCGAGGCCGTAGTAGCCTCTGCTGCGCGAATCGATATCGCGACCGGCTACCCCATACGTCGAGCCAGGCACCAGAGCATGCATGAACTCGACGGAGCCGCCTGGACCAGCCGCAGGCTCCTTCGGCCAGAATGCGGCAAAATGGCCCGGATTAAGTCCGAAGGCTCTCAGGAATCCCTGATTGCCCGCATTGGGATAACCGGAACGTCCGGAGACGAAGCGCTTGTTCTCGCCCTTCCGGCCGTTTCCGAATTTGTCGTCTATGTCGTAGATCGACTCGTACTGAGGCCGCAACTCGATGAAATACTCGAAGCGGTCGAAGTAGTCCTGCATTGCGTATATGGGACCGGCCAACTGTATGCTGGCCCGGTAGCGGGACGACGCGACATGATAGTCGGTCTTGAAGGTATCGTTCCGTAGAATGGTGAAATTATCCACGTAGCCGTGGATAGCCATTCTATCGAAACTGTCCATAAGTCCTCTATCTTTGCGCCCTGCCGCATCCACAGACGGAATAGCGAGCGCCATACTCAGACCAATGACTGTTATAGTCAGCCAGAGTCCGGTCAGCTTCCCTCTCCCTGCTCGTTTCATAACGAGGCCTCCTTCCTTGCCCTTCGCCCTCACGAAGGGAAGATCTTTACTACCCCCAGAGGGGCCATTTGTCACAACAATCCCTCAAACTTTTAGCTCGTTGGTTGCGGGCTCGGCTCCGCCATCATCGGCTGCTCTTCCTCAACCTGTACAGGCTGCCCAACCACAAACCTCGGCTTCACAATCGCAATCATGGCCGGGACCATAGTGAGTGCGGACAACCAGTGTGTCACCAGCAGAATGGCCAATAGCAAGGCCATCTCCGCAGAGAAGCGCAAACTCGACATGAAATACCACGGGATCACACCGGCAATCATCGTCGTGGCGGTAAAGGTCACAGCCATACCTGTTGTTGATACGGTGCGTTTAATGCCGGCAACCAAATTGCCTCCTGCCCGCGGGACTTCGAGTCGAATCCGGTCAACGACGTATAAGATGTAGTCCACCCCAATGCCCATCCCCACCGCAGTCACTGGCAGCGAGTTGATATTAATGCCGATGCCCATAAAGGAGACATACATATAACTGGCCACCCCTGCGGCAACCAGCGCAAGCATCACCAGAGTTGCCGCAATGATGGAACCGTAACTCAAAAGGACAAGGGTGTAAACCGTCGCAATGACTAACAGGGCGGCCTGTTTCTCGGAGCGATCAATCTCCTCATTCAGGGCCGCTGTCGTGCCGATAAATCCGCCGGCCAGACGCAGACTCACCCCCTCAATGGGGTGCTCAACCATAAATTTCTTCGCCCTGGCGATCGCCTCACGAACGGTATCGCCTTTTACGTCCTTGTAAAACACGACAAACTGGCCATTTTTGTAGACCATATCGGTGTACTCGAGAATAACACCCGATATGGGAGCCGAGGCTTCATACACAAAAATCAAATTCCCGGTGATCGATCTATCAGGCGGAATGACCTGCCAGCGCGGGTCGCCATAATGATAGCGGCGATTGAGGTCGCGGGCTAAGGTGTATAGTTCACGTGTATCGCCCGCCTCTTCCTGCTCCAACAGATAGCGGCGCATCTCCTCAAGGGTATCGAGCACGTGCGGCTCCTTGAGGATATGCTCACGCTCGCCTTCGAGGTAGATCACCAGTTGGTTGGCCCCGGCGAATCGCTCGTTAATCGTCCGGGCGGACACATTATAGTGGGCATCCTGCCAGAGGAGTGGCGAGCCGGCTTCCTGCTCGCCAATCGGTACGGTGATCGCGGTCCGCACGCCAAAGAAGATGGTCACCGCGGCGGCGACCATAATCACCCAGCGACTGATCGGCCCGGTGGCGACATTGCCGACTGTGATCAGCGTGACCTCCATCCAACGCGGAATAAAATGTTTCGTTTGCTTTGGCCTTGGGAAATATGACAGCAGGATGGGCATGGTGTGCGTAATGCAGAAGATATTGGCAAAGGCCCAGAAACTGCCGTAGTAAGCGAGTTTCTCGATCAGCGGAATGGTGGCCACGGACAGGACGAGAATCCCACCGGAGTCGCTGATGACACCGGTCACACCCGGTAGAAACAAGTCGCTCAGACAGGTAAACGCCGCTTTCTCCTGGTCCTGCGAGACCTCAAGCTCTTCAAAATAACGCTCAATCATCTGCACCGCATGGCTGACCGAGCGGGCCGTGATCAGCAGCGGAATCACCAGAATCAGCGGGTCAAGGTTAAAGCCCCACCAGCCAACCCAGCCCAGACCCCACACGGTCTGGATTGCTGCGCCAATCAACGGGACGAGCACCCCATACGCCCGCCGAAAATAGATAATCAGCGCAAGAAAGACCATTACTCCGGTGAAGGTGAAGATCAAGAACAGCTCGCCGGTGAAGAACCAGACCCAGCCTTTGAGCGCCGGCTCGCCAGCGACGTATACTTTTGTGTTGTCGTCTTCTATCTCACTCCGGATGCGCGTGATTTCCCGTTGAATTTCCCGGTAGTCCAGTCGATCTTCGTTAAATCCGGCCAGAACGAGCGCGGCTTTGCCGTCTTCCGAGACATATTTGTTCATAACGATATCGTTATTGAACATCTCGAACTTCAGCGCGCTGAGTTCATTGGGATCGTCCGGGACATCCACGGGAAGCACCGGGTACGAACGCACCATGCCACCCGGCAAGGTCTTGATATTGCGGATTTTGACGTGAGAGAGCGAAGCCACCTGGTTATGGTCCACACCGGTAATCTGGTCGAGCTGGTCCGTGAGGTAGCGAACCTTTTCCAGACTTTCTTTGGTGAAAATATCACCTTCCTCCACCTGGAGGACCGCGGTCACGATATTGGCCCCGCCAAAGGTCGTCCGATGCTGGTTGTAGGCTTGTATATAGTCATGGCCTTGGGGCAGGAGGTCGGCAAACTGGCTGTACATTTCGACCTTACGGGCTTGATAACCCCAGAGGACAGTCGCGATCGCCAAAATGACCATATACGCAAGGCGGTGTCGCCAGAGAACCGCCAGATAGGCTTCAATGATACGGTCGGCGGTGCCTTTTGGGTGACCTGGGGGGGTATGGGCCATGTTATTCCTCCTTACGCGAGCAAGGGCGTAGCAGTGTGTGAGTAATATGTCGTATTTACAGGCATGTCAGTCATGACAGCGTTGTTTTGCTAATGACTACATCCACCCTAGAGAGACGGGTTCGCGGCATACAGCTTTGCCTTGTCCGCGGTGGCCCAACTCTTGCCACTATCGGTAGTGACCAGGACCGTGCCCTTCCCTCCGCACGCAACGCCAAATTGCCCATCAGCGGCGAAAGACGCCGTGCGGATCCAGGTCAGCACATCCTGGCGGACATTATCGTCAAGCTGCCATGAGTCACCTGTGGCTGAGGCAAGCGTGCCGAGCACGCCCGTGGCAAAGTCACTGCGGCTGCTATCTGGAGCGGCGGTGACGGACAGGAGCGTATTAAAGCTCCCACTGGGAATGTTTGTCCACGTCTCCCCCGCATCTGTCGTTTGTAACAACGTGCCACTCTCCCCGGTGACATACCCATCCTGGGCGCTGCGAAAATCCACATCAATCAGGAAAAGGTCTTCAATATAGAGAGGGGGGATACGCTGCCGGATCGCTTCTTCTTCGGAGAGCTCCGGGCGGGTATATTTCGGCAGGTTGCGCACATTGCGCTGCCGCTGCCAAGTGACGCCACCATCCTGGGTGCGCAAGATGATCCCAAATTCACCCGTGACCCACCCGTCCGTATTCGTGGGGAAGGACACCCCGTTCAGCGTCACATCGCATGGATTCAGCCGCAGGGTTGACTCGGGATCATCCGCGGGGTCCGACGTTGCAAAATTATCGAAGCTCAAATCACACCACAGCGAGAGATTCTCCCAGGTCTCTCCACCGTCTTGTGAACGGATAACGGCGCCCACCGGACCGACGGCCCATATATGTTGCGCGTCCGCACCGCGGCTGACCGCAAAATAGTGTGGCTGGGCCACCTGCCAGTCTTGCAGCGGCAATTCGATAGGAATTTGGGTCCAGGTTTTTCCACCGTCGTTGGTCTTGAGGACTATACCATCCTGTCCAACGGCGACCCCATCCTCGGCGCTCGCAAAGTCAACCTCGTAGATTGCCTTTTGGACCCCGGTCTCCAGCATGGCAAAATCCTGTCCGTTATTGGTCACGTGCAGGATAAGCCCCCGTCCGCCGGCGACCCAGGCATTATTGGCGTCGAGGACAAAGGCGTCATAGAAATCTTCGCGGTCGGGAAACACGTTCCCCCTGGACGCCCCCATTTCGTTGAGTTCGCGCAGCACCTCTTCGTCGGCTGCTTCAATACAAGCCGACAGCGTAAAGAGGGCGGCGACCAGAACACTCCAAGCCGTGTGGCGCCACACCAAACGTATTTGTCTTTTCAAGATATTCTCTCCTTAACTGATGCGGGGAACGGTGTTGTCGGCTGTAAGATTCCGAGGTTAAGCTCCCTTACTTATGAAGTACGGACAGAACTGTCAAGTAACCCTCAAGAGCTACTTCACCAGCATCATTGAAGGTATTTCCGGTTCAGTTTTGTTGTGTATATCGAATGGCCAAACCAACCAGTTGGAATTCGTAGTCTGACCGGCTTCGGTAGTCTCGGGCAGTACTCGCCCCGACATGGGCCACCGTTATTTCGTCCTGGAATTCTCCGGCTTTCATTCGTTGCAGGACAATGGCCTCCGCTCCTATCGAACACGCCTCACGGTGCAGCGCGGTCTGCATGGCTTCCATGCCCGTACCCGGATTGCCATACGTTTTCACGCGGGCGATCACCTCGTGGGCTAACGCGGGAGGAGAATCAAGAATAGGAATCGTGCAATTCGTCGTCGTGAATTCGACCGGAATCGCCCCTACCTGTTCAGTCAAAACCAGAGGTTTTGTCGGGCGACTCGCGCATCCGGTCAGGACACAACCAACCAGAATCGTCAAAAGAATTTTCAAGGCTTTTCCGAACAGGACCGCTCAGGTCCTTGCATCCTCTACAAAACTAACGGTCTCCTATAGCATACTCGGAAGCATTACTCTACATTTTTTTGGCCACACGCTGTCAAACTATGTTATATTATTACCCCTTCCTCTCGCGTATAGGGCAGGTGCCGCGGGCGGAAGCATAGAACCGGAAGGGCGAGGAGATTCTTCGTATGGCACAAGTCAGGTCGTTAAAATGGGGCGTTCTCTTTAATGGGGATAAGCTGAGCCTTGATCATATTGTCCGCTTTGCCACGCAAGCGGAAGACGCCGGAGCAGAGAGCATTTGGGCCGCTGAGTTGTGGCGAGATGCCTTTGTGCCCCTGACTGCCATAGCCAGTGCGGTCCGGACCATTCGCCTCGGGACGGCGGTCGCCCATTTTGCTCGTCCTCCCATGTTGACCGAGTTAAGCGCAATGTCCCTTGCCGAATACACCCACGGGCGTTTCATTCTTGGGCTTGGGACCGCACCAAAGGACTGGAACGAGCAGTGGCACGGCCTGGAATACCGCAAACCCGTTGCCCGAATGCGTGAGTATGTTGAGTGTATTCGCACCATGTGGCAGGGCTCACCAACGCAGGCGGTCGAATATAGCGGTAAATTTTATCAGGTTCGCAACTATCAACGTCTCACCGAGCCGGTCTATCCCAGCATTCCTATCTATCTGGCCGCGGTTCTGCCCAATATGATCCAGCTCGCCGGGGCACTTGCCGACGGCATTATCCTCAACGTGCTCAATACGCCTCGATATTTCACGGATGTCGTTCACCCGAATCTGAAAAAGGGCTTCAGCCGCAGCGGGCGGAACAGAAACGGCTTCGAGATTTGCGCCGTGAAATGCTGCGCAGTGCATACCAACCGTCAGCGGGCTCGTGATTTGGCCAGACATGCCGTCGCCTTTTACGCCACCCTGCCCTATTTCGATGTGATTCTTGACCCCCCAGGCTTTACGCAGGCCAAGCTCACCATCCGAGACGCGATGGCACGCAATGACGTTTCGGCCATGCTTGCGGCTGTGAGTGACGAGATGGTTGATGCGTTGGTCTTGGCAGGGACACCGGACGATGTCCGGCAACAGCTCACCGCGTTTGACGGTTTGTTTGATACGCTGCTCTTGCTCAGCCCTTCCTTTGCCGCCGACCCGGAAGAGGTCCGTCACAATAACGCCGCAATGATTGCCGCCTTTGCCGAATAACGTTATGGAGAGAGGACACATTGCATGGAGGAGTCATTATGAATACGCAGTTACAGCACGACCTGCTCCCGACAGCCACCCACGACGAGTTGGCCCGGCAAAACTTCGTCCAAAGCCTCAAGGTCCATCTGGCCACCAAAGTCTCGCCTGGCAATAAAACTATTTACGAGCATAGGGCGGCTCCCCGCTTTGCCCGTGAATATCAGCGTCCCCCCCAAGACCGGCACGAAGTCCGCAGCGTCATGAAGGACGAACCCTATTACCAGATGTGGAGCACGTTGCTGCGGACCAGCCAGGAAATGATGTGGGATGCGGTCAATGTGAGCGTGGAACGCCAGCTCCCGCAGCTACGGGAGCGCGCCGCGACAAACGGAAAGACGCTCGGCTCTCTCAGCTTGAATCCGGATTTAGCCATTCCGGCCTACCACACAGCCGTAGACATTCACTGTCAGCCGGGCGGCTATCATACCGAGTTGGGACAGGACGACGTAGCCGCCGGAGCGACCTATGACCGGGCCGTCTACATTTACGCCATGAGCCGCTTAGGCAGCCTGAACGATGAAATGGGTCAGTCGGTTGTGCTGCACCTCAAAGAGCAGCATGTGGACTTCCGGCCCGCTCGCATCCTGGATATGGGTTGCACCGTCGGGCATAGCACCCTGCCCTATGTTGACGCCTACCCCGAAGCCGAAGTCTTTGCCGTTGACGTGGGCGCACCCGTCCTGCGCTATGCCCATGCACGCGCCGAGGCACTGGGCAAGCGCGTCCATTTCTCTCAGCAGAATGCGGAGCGGACCAATTTCGAGGCGGGCTCGTTTGACCTTATCGTCTCCCATATTTTGCTGCACGAGACTTCGAGTCAGGCCATTCGCAATATCATGAAAGAGTGCCACCGCTTGTTACGGCCGGGGGGCATGATGCTCCACCAAGAGGTGCCGCAATATGAGGGCATGCCGCCCTACGAGGCATTTATTCTTGACTGGGACACCTATAACAACAACGAACCCTTCTGGGGGACGGTGCATTCCATGGATCTCCAAAAGCTGGCCGAAGAGTCCGGTTTTGCCGCACAGGGTGTCATCCAGACGATGATCCCGAGTGCCCTGGAACGTGCCCAGGCCCGTACCGAGAAATTTCAAGGCGGCGATTTCGGCGGCGGCGGGGCGTGGTTCGTCTTTGGCGCGACCAAATAGCAGGAGACCTTCATGCCGCGCAAAGCAAAAGGCAAGCGCCCGACTTTTTTCAACGACCCCCAGATCGATACAGTTATGGGGATCGTCATGGCCCTGGCCGGCGAGGTTTCTGTGCTGCGGGAGCGCCTCGACAGCGTTGAGCGTCTGGCGGCGGCCAAGGGCCTGTTCACGCAGCACGACATCGAAGCCTATCGCCCGGATGACGCCGTTATGGCCGAACGGGAACGCTGGCGGGCGGAATACCTCGAACGGGTCCTACGGGTTGTCCATCAGGAGTTGGAAGAAACCGACAAGGGCGAGACCACGGAATCATACCAAGCCGCGGTGCGCACGGTTTCGTCCTGACGGCCAGAGAGCACGGAAAAAAGCGACCAGCCCGTACCCGTGAATCAGCCTCTGAATCAGAAAGTGCAGGCTCTTTATGTCCTTCAAACTTGGCGTTGATGTCGGTGGCACGTTTACCGATCTCATCCTTTTTGACGAGAAGAATGGTCGGCAGGTTCGCGCCAAAACTCCGTCTACCCCCAGCGATCCATCGGTAGGCGTGCTGGCCGGGATTGAGAAAATCTGCCGCTCGGCCAACATCTCACCCGGCGACATCGCTCAGATTATGCACGGGACGACCGTGGCAACCAACGCCGTCCTTGAGGGCAAGGGCGCCAAGGTTGGCCTGATTACGACCCAAGGCTTTAAGCAAATCCTCCACCTGGCACGTTCCTGGACGCCTGGTCCGCTCGCCGGCTGGATGATTATGGAGAAGCCGGACCCGCCCGCGGCCATCGAATACACCCGCGAGGCTATCGAACGCATCGACACCCGCGGGCAGGTGGTCACCCCGCTGGACGAGGACGCGCTGCGCACAGACCTGCAAGATTTGGGCGCACAAGGAATCGAAGCGCTGACGATCTCTCTCATCAACTCGTACGCCAACCAAAGCCATGAAAAGCGCGTCAAAGAGATCGCCCATGAGGTGCTACCCAACACGCCGATTACCGCTTCGTCGGAAGTGTTGCCGGAGTTTCGGGAGTACGAACGCGCTCTCACCGCGGTGATGAATTCCTATGTGCGGCCGAAAGTCGCCCAGTATATGCGCAGCTTTGCAGATCAGCTCACAGCGCACGGCCTGAAGGCGGCCGTCAATATTCTCCGCTCTGACGCCGGCCTGATGACCTTGCGTATGGCACAGGAACGACCGGTGTACGCTGTGATGTCAGGCCCGGCCGGTGGCGTTGCGGGGGCGCTGTATATTGCGAAAAAAGCCGGCTTCCCGCATTTGTTGACTCTGGATATGGGTGGCACGTCCACCGATGTAGCCCTGTGTCAGGATGGCAGCCAGACTATTTCGCGGGAAACGACCCTGGGCTATTTCCCGATTAAGGTTCCTTCGGTCGATGTCCGCAGTATCGGGGCCGGCGGCGGCTCCATTGCCCATGTGCCCGAGATTACCAGCGCGCTCCGGGTCGGTCCGCAGAGTGCCGGCGCCGCTCCCGGCCCGGCCAGTTACGGCCAGGGTGGAACCGAGCCCACGGTGACGGACGCCAACGTTGTCCTTGGCCATCTGCCCCCCAATCTGCTGGGCGGCGAGATGACGCTGGATACGGAAGCCGCCCACGCCGCAGTCGAGCGCATCGGGAAAAAACTCGGCCTCGATGTATATCAGACCGCCCAGGGCATCCTGGACATCGTGAATGAGAATATGCACGGGGCCTTACGTCTGGTCTCCGTCCAGCGCGGCTACGATCCACGCAATTTCGCCCTGGCCGCATTTGGTGGCGCCGGGCCGCTGCACGCCAACGCGGTGGCCAAGCTGATCGGCTCCTTCCCGGTTATCGTCCCGCCTGCGCCGGGTATTTTATGCGCCATGGGCGACGTGTGTTGCGACTACCGGGAAGAATTCTCTCGGACCGTCTTCCGCACCCTGGATCAGATTACCGCGCCGGAGGTCATTGAGATTCTCGAAGGGCTGAGCGCGGAGGCGACCGGCTGGTTGGAGCAGGAAGGCATCTCTCGACAGCAGCAGCGGATTTTCTATAACGCCGATATGCGCTACTTCCGCCAGGGCTATGAACTGCCGATGACGACAACACTCGACGAGTTACAAACCAACGGAACGACGGCGCTGGCGGAACAATTTCACGCCCTACACGAACAGCTCTACCGTTTTCGTCTGGACGCCGAGTGTGAGATCGTCAACCTTCGTGCGGTCGCCCTCGGCACGGGAACGACGTTGCACTGGCCCGAGGGCGAAACGGACGGACCGTCCGCGGCCCACGCCCAAGTTGACGAACACCGGATTTATTTTGATGGCGATTTTTTGACCACCCCAATTTATGATCGGGCCAAGCTCAAGCCAGGTAATCGCCTGCCCGGTCCGGCGATTGTAACCGAGATGGACTCAACCACGGTCGTGTTACCGGATTATGCAGCAGAGGTGGACCGTTATGCGAATATCTTGATTCGACCAAGGGCATAATGAGAGGGAAGCAATGCACACACAGTTGACTATGGTGTATTGGAAGTCGGATACATTCTGGCTGGGCAAACTCCTCGAACATCCTGAGATCATGACTCAGGGCGAAACGCTGGAGGAATTGGAAGAAAATCTCAAAGATGCGTACCTGCTGATGGCTATGGATGATGTTCCAGAGGACTACCAGACGAAAACAATTCGCTGCGAAGTCCAGACATGAAGCGGAATGAATTTGTCCGCCGTCTTCTGGCCGAGGGATGTATTCTACACAGACACGGTGCCCGGCATGACATCTATCTCAATCCTTCTACAGGGGATAAACAGCCGGTGCCGAGACATACAGAGATTGACAACCGTTTGGTAAGGCATATTCGGAAAAACCTGGGACTGAAGGACAACATAAACTAACGTGCTCTAGGTGGAGGCCTCATTGCCCTTCGCTCATCCGACCTACATAGAGGAGCAGTATCATGCGCGATGTAAAAATTGCTGAGATTCCAGATGTTGAGGTCGATCCCGTTACTCTCGACATTATCGAGAGTGCACTCAAGAATTACCGCTATGAAATGGATGCGGTGCTGTTCCGCACGGCCATGTCACCGGTGATCCGTGAGCAGCACGACGAATTCCCCATGATCTGCGACCCCAACGGCCGGATGGTCGTCGGACAGTTCGGCTCCTATATCCGGGAGATGATGGAGCGTTTTGACCAGCCTCTCTATCCCGGTGATGTCATTCTGCTCAACGACCCCTATCTGTGCGGGGGAGCTATTTCCCACATCAACGACTTTCTCGTGCTGGTTCCCGTCTTTGACGGCGACGAACTCATCGGCTGGACCTCGATGTTCGGCCATCAGATGGATGTGGGCGGCCCGCTGCCCGGCTCGTTTCCGACCAACGCGACCTCGATCTTTGGCGAGGGGCTCCGCATTCCGCCCGTCAAACTGTTTGAAAAAGGGGAACTCAACCAGGCTGTCCTGGATCTGATTCTGAACAATGTCCGCATCCCAATGATGAACCGCTCGGACCTCATGGGGATTGTGGCTGGCTGCAAAACCGCTGAGCAGCGTGTACGAGAACTGTGTGAGCGCTTTGGGCGGGATACCTATCTGGCCGCCTGCCAGGCATTGCTGGACCGGACCTATCGGGCCGTCCAGACTCTTATTCAGCGCAATATCCCGACCGAGCCCCAGTCCTTCGAGGACTATATTGATGATGACGGGCTCGGCAACGGCCCGTTCAAAATGAAACTCACCATCTGGCGTGAGGACGATAAGGCGGTCTTCGACTGGACCGGCACCGACCCGCAGGCCGTTGGGCCGATCAATTTTTATCTCAACCCGGGCATGTTCAAGATGTTCATCGGCGTCTACCTCATCATGGTCTACGACCCCCAGATTCTGTTTAACGACGGCTTTTACGATCTGATTGACGCCCGCATGCCGGATGGCTCCCTCCTCCATCCGAAATTCCCCGCTCCGCTGGGCTGCCGCACCCATGCCCTGGCCCGCCTGTTTGATGTCATGGGCGGCTGTCTCGGCCAGCAGAGCCCGGAACTGACGACCGCGGCCGGCTACGGCACCAGCCCTCACTTGCTGTACAGCGGCAACGATAAGGACGACAACTTCTTCTTCATTATGGAGATTGGCTATGGCGGCATTCCGGGCCGACCGATTGGGGACGGTATGGATGGTCACTCCTGGTGGCCGCTCTTCACCAATATTCCGACCGAATACCTCGAAAGCTATTGCCCCCTGCGCGTAGACCGCTATTCGTCCGTCATCGACTCCGGCGGAGCCGGTTTGCATCGGGGCGGGAACGGCATCGACAAATGGTACACCTTTCTCGAGCCGGGCGAGATCGCCATTCACGACGACCGCTGGCTGACTCCCCCCTGGGGGATTCTCGGGGGCAAACCGGGGATGCGCTCGACGAAAATTCTGGTCCACACCGATGGAACCCGAACCGTCCTGCCCTCAAAATGCGATCAGATCAAAGTCGAACCGGGCGACCAGCTCATCTTCCAAACCGCAGGCGGCGGCGGCTGGGGCGACCCGCTGGAACGCGACATCGAAAAAGTCCGGGCTGATGTCGTGCGCGAGTTGGTGTCCGTGAAAAAAGCTGCCTCCGATTACGGCGTGGTGTGCGACCCAGAAACATCTGAAGTGGACGAGGACGCCACCCAAGCCTTGCGGCAGCGCATGAAGGAGAGCCGGGGCGAGCTACAGACGTTCGATTTTGGTCCGCCACTCCAAGAACTCCTGGCACGCTGTAAAGAGGAAACCGGGCTGGAGCCGCCCACGGCTCCCAGCTTACCACCCGGCTGGGAAACAAACGGGGTGAAGAAAGTCGCGGCCTGACCCTTTGTCTTTACCTTGTTCCTAAGGAAGAGAATGAAGGTCAGGGACATCGAGCACTCACCTGTCATTCGAGACCAATGATAGCCCTCAACGCTTCTACTGTCGGTTTGCATCGAAAAGCCTGGCGTGTGTTCGTCCTCGCCTTCTTCCTTCTCTTTTCCTGTGACCAACTCCGTAACCAACAGTTGACCGGACACCGCGGCATTGCAGCCGCCCTCCGACCGTTGCTGGACCTGGGGTATGCCGGACTGGATTATCCGACCTACCATGCCGAGTTCCAGGCGTTTCAAACTGTCGTGCAGCAAAAGATAGAGGAAACGCCCCACGAAATGCGGCCGTACGTCGAGACCATCATGACCTATCTGCACGTCGCAGACAAAGTGCTGGAGTGGCACGCGCAACAGCACACAGAACAGCCGCCGCAGCAGCTTACCACCTGGATAACACACCATCCATTTCTGAAGGCCGCTCTTGGTGCCCGGCTCGAAGCGCCGCATACTTTTGATGCGGAAACTGCGCTCCAACTCCTGTTTGAAAAAACAGACGAAACACTCGTGGCCATGCAGATCAAGAATAAACCCATATAATCGCAGCACCTCAAAAAGCGAGGAGAGACCAATGGGAAAGCTCGACAATAAAACCGCCCTCATCACCGGCTCAAGCAGCGGGATTGGAAAAGCGGTCGCCATAGCCTTTGCCAAAGAGGGGGCCGACTTGGCCCTCAATTACCCGAATGACTCCCAGACCGATAACGCTGCGGCGGTCCAGAAAGATATTGAAGCCCTTGGCCGTCGAGCGGTCGCCATCCGGGCGGACGTTTCCCAGGAAGACGAGGCGCAGCACCTCGTTGATACCACGGTACAGACCTATGGCCGCATCGACATTCTGGTCAACAATGCCGGGATTGCCTCTGCCGCAACCGTTGGGGACATGCCGGTTTCCATGTGGGACCAGATGTTGGCCGTCAACCTGAGAAGTGTCTTTCTGTGTACGCGCCTGGTCTTACCGCTGATGTATAAACAGGACTACGGCAAGATTATTAGCACTGCCTCGCAACTCGCCTATCTCGGCTCGCCCGGCCTGAGTCATTATTGTGCGGCCAAGGCCGCCATCATTGCGTTTACCCGCTCGCTGTCGCGTGAGATCGGAACCCGCAATATCAATGCGAATTGCGTCGGCCCCGGCGCAACACAAACCCCTATTCTCAAAGGCATCAGCAGCGAGGCGCTTGAGGCGATTCGGGCCAGTATTCCCAAAGGCCATCTGGCAACGGTTGACGATATTGCACCGACCTACGTCTTTCTGGCCTCCGACGAGTCGAGCCACTATGTCGGGCAATGCCTCAGCCCCAATGGCGGCGATATCATGCTCTAAATTTGCGTCCCTTGCTCCTCCCCACTGCCGCCTATAGACTCAGCCGCCGTGCCTGAGTCTCCCTCCTCCTCGCAACGTCCGGAAGCCTTGTTCACACGAGATTTTATCCTGCTATGTCTGGGGACCTTTTTGTTTGCCGGCAGCATGTTCCTGCTCTTTGCCGTCCTGCCGGTCTTTGTAGTTGAGGAACTCCACGGCGCGGACTCCCAGGTCGGCCTGATCATGGGTGCGTTCGCCGTCTCCGCCCTGCTCGTGCGTCCCATGACCGGCCGTTTGGTTGACCAGTGGAGTCGGAAGACCATTCTCAGTATCGGTGCCCTCATCTACTGTCTGGCCCCCGCGCTCTACACCCAGGCCGAGTCCGTCCCGGTCATGCTGGGCCTGCGTTTTTTTCACGGATTAGGGATAGCGGCCTATACGACCGCCGCCGGGGTCATCGTTGCCGACCTGGCCCCGCCGAGTCGGCGCGGAGAGGGGATGGGGTATTACGGCATGTCCCTGAACCTGGCCATGACCATCGGCCCGGCGTTGGGCGTCATGCTCATCGGCCACATCGGTTATGATTCCCTGTTCTGGCTGTGTGCGGCCCTCGGCCTCGGCAGCCTAGTCCTGTCACAATTGATCCGGGAGCCGGCGCGCGCTCCGTCCCCGCACCAGGCAGGCACCCAGCCACACAGATGGGTGAGCCGGGCCGCGCTCTTTCCCGGCTTTATCGCCGTCTGTATGACGGTCACCTTTGGCGCCGTGGTCTCTTTTCTGCCGCTCTTTGTGAAGGCCGCCGACCTTGGCAATCCGGGCCTCTACTTCAGCGTATATTCCGTTGTGGTCGTGGCCTCACGCCCCTTTGCCGGACGGCTGTCCGACCGCTTTGGCCGCGCGGCGGTGATTGTTCCCGGCATGGTCTGTCTGACGGTCGCAATGACCACACTCGCGTTTTCGTCGTCCCTTTTCGGCCTTCTGGTTGCAGCCGCCTTGCAAGGCTTGGGATTCGGAGGGGTGCAACCTTCCATCATGGCCCTGGTGGTTGATCGCTCGCCCCTGCATGAGCGCGGGGCGGCGCTGGCCACGCTGATGGGGGCGTTCGATGTTGGGGTGGGGCTGAGCAGTATCGTCTTGGGGGCGGTCCTCGAATACACGGATTTTACGGTGATGTTTTTGTGCGCGGGCGGGGTCGCTCTCATCGGCGCGCTTGGAGCAGCAGGGGGGACGCGAGAAACAGCCCAGCCGGAGGGCTGACGCATTCTTTTCCATACCCTGCTTCCCATACCCTTCATCCACAGCCGTTTTCGCCGGGCTTTCTCAAAGCGCTTGAGCCGACCGTATCCTTGCGGCAGTACGAGGGCTCGGTTAGGCTAATGATAAGAGAATCTAACCTGAAGGAAACGGACGACATGCACAAAACGGCTTTTTCCATCCTTATTTGTGGCGTCCTGGTTGCCCTTGCACTCGGCGGGGTATTCACGAATGCTGCGCACTCGCAGGGCCAAGGTCTGCCCACTCGGGAAGATATCCAAGGGTGGATCAGCACAAATCTGACCACGCTGCCCCAATTCAAAGAAGGCGATGTACTGAGACAGGCCGACCTGGAGAAGCTGCGTCCCTTCTTGCCACCGCGCTATATTGACGAGTTTGATTTTCCTGAAGTCGAGTTTCATGTTGCGCCCACGGGCCATTACCCGCCCCACCCCGATTATCTGGCTGCGACCGAGCAGTACGCTAATCAAACCCGCCTCGCCGCGGACGGGGCACTTGAGAATTATATTGCCGGGCGACCATTTGCCCAAGCGCTGATCAATCCCGACGACCCGACCTCAGGGGTCAAAGCCGCCTGGAACTTCAATTACCGCTGGCAGTACTACGGCATGAATGTCGAGCGCTATCTGGGCGCCCTCATTGCCAAGGGCGGCAGCGCGTCACGCCTGTCCGGGTTCCCGGAGGACCTGATTCAGGGCGGAGGGAGAGCCATCCGCCATCTCGTTGCCCTCTACCAACGCGTCTACCACAATCATCTGGCGCAACTGTCACAGCAGGGTCATCTCCTGCCCCTCAATGACGCGGGGCGATTTGAATACAAGGATTATGTCGAAGTGCTGGAGCCGTACGATGTCCGCGGACAACGGTTTATGATCTATCGCTATGATAACCCGCGGCAGCAGGACGACGCCTGGGGATTCCTGCCCCAATTGCGTAAGGTCCGCCGCCTGTCCACGCATGAGCGGGATGATTCCGTGGCCGGAACAGAAATGACGCTGGACGATTTTACCGGATTCTCCGGTCGCATCCTTGACCATGAGTGGAAATTTCTGGGATGGAAAGTGTTGTTGCACGTGATGAACTCCCAGCACCCATATGCCCGCTTCTACGGCCCCAACGGCTGGCTACCCAACGACCGCTGGGAGCTGCGTTTATGTGCCGTTGTCGAACAAACGCCGACCAGCACCCGCAACTACAGCAGTAAAATTTACTTTTGGGATGCGGAGACCTATGAGACGGCCATGGTCCTGGTCTTTGACTCCGAAGGCAAGCTCTGGAAGGTCAACGACTTGCTGCATGGCTGGTCCGAAGACCCGAGTCAAGCCGAGTCGGACCGGGGCAAACAGGTGCCGCGCAACATCGGTTTTACGATTGTTGATGTCAAACAAGAGCAGGCTACGATTTTCTCCGCCTACACTATTGAATACCCCGAGGTTGATATGGAACACGTCGAAGAACGCTACGACGTCAATATCTTAAGCCAGGGACGGCGGTAGAGCGGAGTTAGACCACCCCATCCTCGCGCAACCGCCCAATCTCCTGCGTCGAATAGCCAAGCAACCCCGTCAAAACCTCGTCCGTATGCTCCCCCAATAAAGGCGGCGGGAGGCGGAACTCGACAGGGGTCGCAGAGAGCTTGAGAGGTGAGCCGGCAAGCAGGACTTCTCCTGCGGTCGGATGCGGCATGGCCACGCGCATGTTGCGGGCAAGTACCTGTTTATCAGCAAAGACTTCGTCAATGGACTGAATGGGGCCGCAGGCAATACCCGCGGTACGAATTTTCCGCAGCCAGCCGTCCACCGTGTCCGTACCAAACACACTTTGAAGGAGAGGGATGAGAGTCGCCCGATTTTGCACGCGAGCGGGGTTGGTGGAAAAACGTTCGTCCGCCGCCAGCTCAGGGCGGGCAATGAGCTGACAGAGTTTCTGCCATTGGCCATCGTTGCCGACGGCCAGACAAAAATAGCCGTCTTGGGCCAGAAAGGACTGATAGGGCACAATGGATGGATGGGCGTTGCCATATCGACCGGGCTTTGTACCGGACACCAAATAATTACTGCCAGTATTGGCCAGCCATGCGACCTGCGCGTCCAGCAGAGAGATGTCGATCGCCTGCCCTTGTCCTGTTTTCGTTCGGGCGAGCAAGGCGGCCTGAATGGCATTAGCGGCGAACAAACCGGCCGTGATATCGGTAATGGCGACCCCGACTTTCATCGGCTCGCCCTCGGCCTCGCCGGTGATGCTCATCACCCCGCCCCGGCCCTGAATAATGAAATCGTACCCGGGCAGGTCTTTGTCCGGTCCGGTCTGGCCGTAGCCGGTAATCGCACAATAGACCAGCCCGGCATTCTCCTGCTTGAGCTGTTCATAGCCAAGATTCAGCGACGCCATTTCCCCGGATTTGAAGTTTTCAATAAGCACGTCGCTGACTCGGACAAGACGGCGGATCAACTCCTTGCCCGTATCAGATTTGAGATTGACAGTGATACTTTTCTTATTGCGGTTGGCGCAGAGGTAATACGCACTTTCCCCACCCGCAAACGGCGGCCCCCAGGCACGGGTATCATCACCGCTTCCCGGCCGTTCGACTTTGATGACCTCGGCCCCCAGGTCTCCCAATGTCATGGCGCAGAACGGCCCGGCCAATATGCGCGAGAGATCAAGGACCCGAAAACCAGCCAACGGTTGCACCATGTTCATTCCCCCACGCAGGTGGAGTATGGGCAAACAGCAGCCCCGCGCAATCCCCCACCCCTCCTAGCCGCGTATGTACCGCTGAGAAGAAACTGGTTATAGTAGGAGATGGGTTGTCCATCGGTTCCTGTAGATGAGGAGTGGAGGTTGTGGATGAAGGGGACGTTTACTTATCAATGTCAAGACTGTGAAGCATTACTGACCCGCCTCCCCAAAGGGGTTTGTCCCTACTGTGGTTCGCACGCCATGCTCTCTTTAGACTGGTATAGGGTGTCCCCGGCTGAACGAAAAAGCTGGTTCAACCGTATTCATGGTCAATTAGACGGAGCGCCGCGTAAACAGCTTGCCGGCTTGCGGACCAGCACGTTGCACAATGGGCTGTAGCCGTGCTGCGTTCGTGTCATGCCGGACCCCGGATCATGTCCGGGGCAGGCTGTGATCCGGCATCCAGCGGGCAGAGGGAGCCAGCGGCATCTCTCCCTAGCCCTCTCTTCCAAGGAGCAAGGAAACAGACGGCACCCTCAATGCACCGTTCTTCCGGCCTGACGGTCCTTCGCCTCCGAGTGGTGATGGGCTCAAGCACCGGCGGGTCGTACCTGCTTGGCTATCTCTTCCCCCCGGTCTCGTTCGACCAGGGCAATGTCGTATTGGCTCTGGAGTTCGAGCCAGAACCCCGGTCGGTTGCCGAAATAACAGCCAAGCCGAACCGCGGTCTCGGCGGTAATCGACCGGCGGCCATTCAAAATATCGGTGATACGGCCGGATGGCACGCCAAGGGCGAGGGCTAACCTATTGGCGCTCAGGCTGCGTGCCTCAAGCTCGCGTTTCAGCAGTCTGCCGGGATGTGAAATAGGGAGCATTGTTCTATCCTTTGTGGTGGTCAACGATCTCAACATTAAAGGCGTCACCCTTACGGAACTCGAAGCAAATCCGCCAGGGTCCGTTCACAGTCATGGCCCATTGCCTTTTACGCTCGCCCTTCAGTTTGTGTAACCCGATGCTCTTGAGCGGGCTCAGGTCCTGAAGCGTTCCGGCAGCATTCAACGCTAACAGCAGATCGATAGCCATATCGAAATCCAGGCTACGAAACCGGTTTGGCCGTGCGCCTTCCCAGACCTTACGGCTCGCCACGTTGCGCCATGAATGGATCACGGCAAGAACATACTACGCGGAACGGTGAGGTACAACTGTCTGACGATTTTCGAATGTCCAACCGCAGAGCCTGCCCCGTACTTGATACGGGGGCTAGGTGAGGACGCGAGCGGACGGCCCGGAGGGGATAATCGACACAATAGGCAGCACCCGCCCCGAGCGGGGAGGAGAAAGGGGTGCCCCGGTTGTATCGTGTCTGCGGGGTGCTCTTGGAACGACTTATTATCAAACCCTGTTCTTCTCTAATAAACGTCCCCAGAAAATATAGGGGGGGGTCTCTGACCTGAATGCAATAAAATCAATACCTTATTGAACCACAAGGTGCCTTTTTGTGCACAATTGGGCGGCGTATTGAACCGTGAAATGTCTTTTGGGGCGTAGTTTGATGGCTTGTACGACCGATAGGAGCGCCGTATACGTTGCCTCTACACCATGATGGTCCCATCTACAGTTCATAATCAGCCATCTGGTAAACAGCGTTCTATGCCGGGGGGCGCTACCCGCGTTGCGCTCATCGCGTCTGCGGCTGTCGAGCCGGAATATCTGATCGATCGCTTCAGGATGGTGTGAAATCAATATGGCCTGCGGCAGAGTAAAGTTAGTGAGACACTTGTAGTTGTCAATGTGAAGGCGTTTGAGCATGGTCATTCGAATCATTCCATACGGTGCCAAATGGGGCAAGAATTTTCAGGTTTTTTCACTAGCGCCGCTCGGTACTCCGCCGAAACCAGTCCCGGACCGTCGCCAGCAGGGACGGCGGGGATGGCGGGTCGGCTGGTGGGGCAGCCAGGCTGCGGCTCTCCTCCCACCACTCGACGTGGGTCAGGTGGAGCTGAGCGATGCGGGCGATGGCGGGAATGAGTTGGGTCGTGATGAACGCCTTGTTCACCTCGCTCTCCAGCAGCAGGTCTGTCTGGGCGATATAGTTCTCGGTGCTGGAACTCAGGCTTGAGAGGATAGCGCCGTCTGTCATGCCGGGCACGGCTGTTTTCAGGGCGCTGCCCTCAAGCCGAGCCAGGGCTTTCTGGACGACGAGCCGGGTCGCAGAGTCATCAGTGTCAACGAGAAAAATGAGGGAGAGATAGCGCAGCGTAGAACGGTGGGGCTTTGGCTGGGCAATGCGGCACAGCCCGGAGAGCGCCTCGTTTCCGGGACGCTCAAGCGTGAACTCAAAGAACGCCAGCATTTGTTCGCCGGCGTACAGGTCAATCAACTCTTGTCTGAGGTCGATGACGCCCTCGGACCCCTGTCTGCTCCCCGCATCCTTCGTGTTCTCCATGCCGGTGTCTCTCTACTTATCTGCCAATATGCATCGAGATTGGACCGTATCACATCTTTTCGATGCCGGTCATTATAGACTCCCTTGATCCATTCAGTATATTATGAGCATATACAAAGATGATTGACCTTGACCAGATCGTCGGCTTTCAGTGGGACCGGGGGAACGCCCGGAAGAGTGCTGAGAAGCATACCGTCAGTCAGTCCGAAGCAGAGGAGGTATTCTTCAACACACCGCTTCTAATCGTCAGCGATCCCGGTCATAGTCGGTCCGAGCTACGGTTCCATGCCCTCGGCGTCACCAAGGCAGGACGACGACTGCATGTAACCTTGACGTTGCGAGAAGAAAATACCCTGATTCGCGTCATCTCCGCCCGAGATATGAGCCGTAAGGAGCGAACCCGTTATGAGCAGGAAACGTAAATCCATTCCGACTTTCAAGAACGAGGCGGAAGAGCGGACCTTTTGGGAAAGCCACGATTCGACCGATTATGTGGACTGGAGTAGAGCCGAACGTGTCCGGTTCCCCAACCTCAAACCGTCCACCAAAGCGATTTCCCTCAGGTTACCCGTCGATCTGCTGGAGCGGATCAAGATCGCGGCCAACAAGCGGGATGTTCCGTACCAGTCGCTCATCAAAGTCTGGCTGGCCGAGAAGGTTGACGCCTAGAAGCGGCTTCCCCTCCATGCTTCAAGCCTGGAAGACGACATAAAAAAGGGCGCCCGTTTTGGACGCCCCGGTTGGTACGCTCGCCAGCCTTTTAGTCCAGATTGTACAGCTCGGCCACGTTGTCGTGAAGAATCCAGTTCTTCTCTTCTTCGGTGAGATGCGCCGTATGCTCCTTCAGGAGTTCCTGCGACCACGGCCAGGTCGAGTCGCTGTGCGGGAAGTCGTTGGCCCACATCAGGCGGCGCGGGTTGCACATGTCTTTCATGCGGAACGCCACCCAGTCGTCCTGAAAGGTCGTATAGATATGCTCGCTGAAATACTCGCTCGGCATCTTTGACAGTTCCTGGCCGGGTTTCAGCCAGTAGCGATGCCGGTCGTAGGCATGATCCATGCGGTACATATAGTGCGGCACCCAGCCGGCGTCGGCTTCGACACACACGATTTTCAGTTTGGGGTTGCGCTCAAACACGCCGCCCAGGATAAACGTCCCCATCAGATCCTGGTTGCCCCGAATAATGGACAGGAAGCCGTTCAGCTTGGGTCCGCGCGGAGAGGAGCCGACTACATCGCTCCGGCTGGTAAGGATGTGAAAACTCAGCGGCATCTGCAAATCGATGGCAGCCTGCCAGAACGTGTCGTAGAGCGGGTCGTCGTAATCGGACACCTGAGGGTTACCCGGCATCATCACTCCGCGCAGACCCAGCTTTTTGATCTTGCGCAGGTCGGCTATGCCCTCATCAACCGAACGCATGGCGGTCTGGCCCAGACCGATCAGGCGGTCCGGATGGGTAGAGCAGTATTCCGCGATCCATTCGTTATAAGCGTCAAAGCAGGCTTTTTTATAGTCGAAGTCGGAGTGATTACACAGCAGCATGCCGACGGTGGGATAGATTACCTCGGCGGCAACGCCGTCCCGGTCCTGGTCGGCCAGACGCGCTTCCGGGTCCCAGCCGCCACGGTGCAGGTCCTCAAACTTGGCACCGAACATAGCGAGGTCTTCGGCCTTCTGCCCGGCAGCGGCAACCAGACCCATGGGGACCGGCTGCTTCATGCCACTGATAACGAATAGATCACCCTTCTTCTCGTCGTGGATCATGTGCGGCGCGGTATCTTTATACTTCTTGTCAATACGATCCACATAGGTTCCCGGTGGTTCGGTGATATGCGAATCAGAAGAGATAATGGGTTTGAGCATGTATAGCTTCTCCTTGTGTAGCGGCCTTATTTTGCCGAGAACAGCGTTTCCTCGGTCGGCGTTGCTTTGTGCGGATTGAAATACGGAATCACATACTGTCCGATCCGATCAATCGAGCGCATGATGTTCTTGTGCGGAATCCGACCGGCCTGCTTAAAGAAAATCACCTGGTCCAGACCGGCCTGATCAAAGGTTTCGAGCTTGCGGTTGACCTCATCCGGGTTGCCGACCGTGACCATGGGGTGCTCTTTGATCTGCGCGTCGCTCAAATCGTTGGCGTCCGCGTCCAGGTCGAACAGGCTGCGCAGATATTCATACGAGTACAGATTATTCTTGACCATCAGGGGCTCGAATAACTTGGCCACGTTGTGCAGAAACCAGCGCGCCCCGGCGATCCCGATCGCCTCTTCCTCTTTGCTCTCGGCCACATGACAGATGGCCACCCCGGCAAACCGCTCGTTAATCACCTGCGACACCACGTCGCTGCGGTCTTTGCACTTCTCACGATAGGTGTCCATGGTCTTCTGGACCTGTTCCCAGTTCAGATTGAAGCTGAGCACGCCCAGGCCGCGGTCGGCCGCCATCTCATAGCTGTCCGGTGCCACGCAGGCCATCCACATCGGCGGGTGCGGCTCTTGAATAGGTTTGGGTACGACCCGCCTGGGCGGGACCTGAATCGTTTTGCCGTTGTATTCCAGGATTTCTTCAGTCCAGGCCTTCACGATCACGTCAAGGGCCTCACGCACCTCCTCACGCGTCCGGTCATAATCCACCCCAAAGCCGTCCAGCTCCTGGGCCGTGGTTGACCGGCCCGTGCCCAGGTCCATCCGCCCGTTGCTCAGGATATCGAGCACGGCGGCCTGTTCCGCCACCTTGATGGGATGATTGAAGCGGTGCGGCAGGAGACGCACACCGTGGGCGATGCGGATGTTCTTGGTGCGCTGCGAGACCGCACCGTAGAACACCTCGGGGGCCGGGCTGTGGGAGTATTCCTCCAGAAAATGGTGCTCAACCTCCCACACATAGTCAAAGCCAATCTGGTCGGCCCGTTCTATCTGGGCCAGGGCTTCGTGGTAGACATTGTACTCGCTCAGCTTGTTCCACGGGCGGGGCGTTTCCATTTCGTACAGAAGACCGAATTGCATAGCGTGCTCCTTTTTTGCTGGTCGTTCGTTTCTTTCCCCATACAGACACGCGCGTCGGATCAAGACAATCCATACACGCCGGCCACATTCTCACCTAAGACTTTACGCCGGCTCTCTTCAGACAGCGGCGCCACCATATTCGTCAAGTCTTTAATATAGTCGCAGGTATGATCGTCGTGAGGAAAATCGCTCGCCCAGAAGAACTTGTCCGCGCCGATATACTCAATCAGGTAGGGCAGAGCGCGTTCATCCGGGTCGGCCGATATCCAACACTGACGCTGGAAGTAATAGCTCGGGACTTCTTTGAGCGGGACACTCCTGCCGAGTGCGGTCTTATACGCCGCGTCCATGCGGTCGAGCATGTGTCCGATCCAGCCCGCCCCGGATTCGAGCACGACAACCTTTACGCCGGGGAAACGGTCGAACAGACCGTATTGGAACAGCCCCAAAAATGCCTGTTGGGGACCCTGGCCGCCCAGCATATCTACCCACCATTCGCCCCATTTATACATCTCCCGAAAGCGTTGGTAGACGCGGCGGTTCGGCGGCTCGGCCACGGGATGTATCCCGACCGGAACGTCCAGGTCCTGGGCCATAGCCCAGAACGGATCGTGGTCCGTATGCGCATGGGCTTTGTCGGTCAGCGTATAAGGCGAGATAAAAGCGCCTTTGGCCCCGGCTTTGACCGCGCGCTCCAGTTCCTGGGCCGCGGCTTCACCAGAAGTGAGACAGATGTGAGCGATCGGAATCAGCCGACCACCGGAGTCGGAACAAAAATCAACGATCCAGCGGTTATAGGCGCGGGTGTAGGCCTGGGCCAGATCGTGCTCGGCGACTTCGGTTTCCCATTCCAGGCAGATCGTCGGATAGATCAGTGCTTTGGCCAGGTTTTCCTGATCGAGCAGGGCCAAACGTTCCTGGGGATCGTTTCCCCCAAAGGGAACGCTTTTGGTGTAACCCTGTTGCTTAATGCCACTGCGCTCTTCAAACGTACTACCCATGCTGGTGCCACGGGCCAGGATTTCCGCGTCAAAATAGCGCGAGCGTTGGCCGTTCAATTCCAGATGGTCGAGCCCGTCCGGGCCAGGCCGAATCCGAATGGCCCGATCACGATATACCGGATCGATATACCGTTCCCACAGATCGGCGGGTTCGTTGATATGGCCATCGGCATCAATGGCCCCTGCATACGGTAGCCGTGAGGTTTGAAACACCTTCCCTCCTCCGTCAATGCGCCTGTGCGTATTGGAAACTCCCGTTCGTATGAGGCATTATTGTTACCGTGCCCCTCCGGGGGTGTCAATCCGAAGCAGGACCGGCGTTTTGAAAAAAGTCCAGCACCTGTGCTGCCAGTTCGTCCGCCCGCGTGTCCAACTCGTCTTCCGTCAGATTGGCGATGGGGTGGGCAGTCACCAGAAACCGATAGTCCTGGACCCCCCAACTGGTTGCCATGGCGCGACCAGTTGCAATAAAAGGTGTGGTCACGATAGACGCAGTGGGAATACCGGCGCGCTCCAATTTCAGGCCGTCGAGCACACTGCTCGAACTGCACGACCCTCAATCACCCACGCCGGCCAGAACAATATCGACCTGTTGCTGAAACAGCGCAATCGCCTCCTGGCTGACAGCGTGGCCGGATGACAGCTTGCGATTCACGGACACCAAGCGCATGTCGTGTTGCTGCTCCAGGCGCGCGGCCACCTTGCACAGCAATTCCTTGGAATTGAACTTGGTATTTTCGACCAGTCCGATTCGGAGCCCCCGGAACGCGCCGGGCCGCGGCGCATACGCAAATTCCTGCGGTTCCAAGGGGAGAGTCGGATCAAAAACCGTACGACGCATTCGTCTTCCTCCTTTATCGTCTCAGTTACACCCGAACCAATTCAGTCACGCTACGCGTCCACTTATTTCCCCAGCCCGGTAGGCACGCCGACCAGCTCCCGCCCTGGGCTCCCGCACAGACAATCAGCACATCATCCGGGTCACGCATGACATAGCGCCAGGTTGTTTTATCTTCGGGACTAATCTCGCCCGGCAGCCGTCCGGCCCGTTTGAAATCGGCCACGCTCCGCCGCGCCTGTTGGATCACACTCTCCTGGACCTGCCGCCGGCTCCAGCCACTGTATTTGATGATTTCGGCATGCTCGCCGGCGAGCACCAGCAGGCTCTGATTAAACCCGTATATGTTTGGCGAGGCGAGATTACACACGGCGTCGGCAAATTCCAGCAACAGGGGTTCGGGCGTACTGGCAAGCTGGTTATACACCCCCATGAGGGTATTGGAGGCGTACAACGTCACCGTACTGTCCTCGGGTCGAAAGCCGCGTTCAACGTGGAGCGGTTGCCAGGGATGGTTTTCTTCATTCTCGGCAAAACAGAAGGCATATTTCCCTGGTGAACCCAAGGTGGCCTTGTCCAGCAGCCCTGGCCGGGTATTGAGCACGTTGAGCATGACCAGGCGCAACGCCCGGCCGATGGTCGCATTGGGACGAAATCCCGGCCCAAAGGCGTTATGGGTCGCGTTGATCCCGAGCGCGGGACCAATCGGACCGTTCACGATCAGGGTGATCGCCGACCCGCCGGTGCTGGTTGCCGGATTGTGATAGTGAAACTCGGGCCGGCACAGCCCCCGTACCGCAGCCAGCACAACGGGGAAATACTCGGGCAAACAGCCGGCCATCACCGCGTTGATGGCCACCTTCTCGGCCGGGATGGTCACGTTGCGTTCCGCAATAGTTCCCAGACTCTCATCCGCCTCGACCTGTCCGCCCTCCAGCATCGCCCGGACCGACTCTTCGGTTGGCGGGACGAGCGGCAGCCCGTCACTCCAGCCCTGCTGGTAATAGAACTCAACCCAGGCTGCGGCTTCAGCCGGATCGGTTGGAGGTATATGTTTGTCCATAGGCCCTCAGTCGCTTCCTGACCTCATAGCATAAGCATTGCACGAGAGTCAGGAGCCAGTACAATGACAACAAGAGACGGGGTGCCTTGGAACATGTTTTTGGGAGACCGACATGAATGAGGCGAAGCTGCTCGAACGCATTACTATCAATCCGAAAATCTTCGGCGGTAAGCCTATTGTCCGAGGACGACGGCTCGCGGTCGAACATGTTCTTGGAATGCTGGCGGCGGGAGATACCGCCGAGACGATACTTTCAGGCTATGCTTGGCTTGAGTCGGAAGATATCCAGGCGTGCCTCCTCTATGCGCGTCAGCTTGTGAGTCATGAACGCGTCGAGCCATTCTTTATTAAGTCCCCCTCTTCATGAGGCTCCTGCTCGATAGCTGCGTCTGGGGTGAAGTCCGCCACGACGTGAGCGCCGCTGGCCATGACGTCCTGTGGGCGGGCGAATGGGACGAAGATCCAGGCGATGAAGAAATTCTCAGTCGCGCTTTCCGTGACCGTCGTATCCTCGTGACTTTAGATAAGGACTTTGGCGAACTTGTTATCGTCCGCGGCCAGCGTCATTCAGGCATTCTTCGCCTCGTCAATCTCTCAGCACGTCAACAAGCAGCGGCCTGCATTCAAGTACTCGCTACACACGGTACGGACTTGGAAGCTGGCGCGATCATTACCGCCGAGCCCGGCAGATTACGTATTCGCCCGGCTTCACCCACTTCTTCATAGGTTACTCTGGTGCTCCAGGGATGAGCGGAGCCGCTTGCCTTGTGGAAGAGGCCGAGCAGCCTCCGAAAGAGTATGGTATGGAAAGAAAAAAGAGCCAGCCTGAAAGGACTCTGCCATGCCACACCGCTTTATGACCTTGCGCGAAATCCGCCGCGCCGCAAAAACCATGCTGCCGCCCGGGCCGTGGGCATTCGGTGCTGGGGGCGCAGAAACGGAAACCACGCGCCGCCGCAACCGCCGGGCGCTCAAGCGCCTGGCCATCCGCCAGCGGGTTTTGCGCGATGTCCGCCATATCGATATCAGCACGACCTTTCTGGGACTCGAACTGCCCACCCCCTTTGCCATCGCGCCGATGGGCGGTCTGGTGCTTTTTCATCCGGAAGGCGACCTCGAAATGGTACGCGGAGCAAGCCCCAGCCGCAACCTCGCCTTTGTGAGCGGTGTCACCGGCTGGTCGGTCGAAGACCTGGCCCAGACCGCTCGCGGCCCCCTGATATATCAGCTCTACTGGAGCGGCCCACGTTCCTGGTGTCAGGATTTGCTCGCCCGGGTGGAAGCCTCGGGCTATCACGCCGTCTGCCTGACGGTAGACGTACAGACCTATAGTCGCCGCGAGCGGGACGTTGAGTTGCGGTATGATCCGCAGCGGGCACGAGCAATCGCCCCCAACGAACAGCCGCCGGAGTTCGACTATCAGACCCGCCTGACCTGGGACGATGTAGCCTGGCTCAAGAGCATTCTGTCGGTTCCGCTTGGCCTAAAGGGCATTCTCACCCCGGAAGACGCCAAGCTGGCCGTTGAGGTCGGAGCCGAGATCATCTGGGTGTCGAACCACGGCGGCCGTCAGCTCGACTCCACCCTGGCGACGATTGATGCCTTGCCGGGCATTGTCGCGGCCGTTGAGGGCAAAGCCCAAATCGTGATCGATGGCGGCTTTCGGCGGGGCACGGACATTATTAAAGCCCTGGGGTTGGGAGCCAATCTGGTGGCCATGGGCCGGCCCATGCTGTGGGGTCTGGCCGCGGACGGCGCGGCTGGGGTGCACCGGACAATAGAATTGTTCCGCGACGAGTTGGAAACCAACCTGGCCCTGTGCGGACAAACCAGCGTGCGCACGCTGGAGCCGAACCTGATTCGCGAGGTGGACTACTGAGCCTGCGGCTTCAATCCAAAGGAGACGCGCTTAAATCCCACACAGGAGGACGCATGCAGTTTGGTATTATCTTTCCCACCCGCATCGATGACTGGCAACTGGTGAAAGACGCCGAGGACCTGGGCTATGACCGCGCCTGGGTCCCGGACTCCCAGATGATCTGGTCGGACTGCTATGCCACCCTGGCTCTGGCCGCGCATAACACCTCGCGGATTCATATTGGCAGCGGGGTCTCGATTCCCGGCAGCCGCATCGCTCCGGTCACGGCCCATTCCATTGCCTCGATCAACCAGATCGCACCCGGTCGCGTCTTCCTCGGCCTCGGCACCGGGCATACTGCTATGCGCGTCATGGGTATGAAGCCCATGCGCATCAAACCCTTCCGCGAGTATCTGCGCGTTGTACGGGCGCTCCTGCGCGGGGAAGAGGTTGACTACACCTTTGGCGACACCACCCGCACGATTCGTTTTCTCCACCAGGACCTGCGCTTTATCAACCTGGAAGACCCCATTCCGATCTATGTTGCCGCCAACGGACCACGGGCGCTTGGCCTCACGGGTGAATTCGGGGACGGCCTCACGACCCTGCTCTACGAAGACACCAGCGTCCTGCGCGATCATTTGCAGTTGATCCGGGCAGGAGCGGCCAAGGTCGGACGCAACCTGCCGGACCCCTTTCACGTTTCCGCTGTCACCGCCGCCGTCATTCTGCATCCGGGCGAGACATTGGAATCGGACCGGATCATCGACGCCTGCGGTGCCTGGGTCACCACGGCGCTCCATTTTGTGTATGAGGTCTATCAGTTGACCAAGGATGAGGCGGTCATTCCGCCGGCGTTTGCGGATACCTGGGAGGAGTATTGTGCCCATGTCGATCAGATGGAGACGCCGACCGACAAACGCTATCTCCAACTTCACGACGGCCACAGCACCTATCTGGTGCCGGACGAGCGGCGTTTTGTAACCCCCAAGGCGATTCAGGGCACGAGTCTGGTGGGCACGCCGGAGGAGATTCTCGAACGCATCCGCGCGGCAGAGCAAGCAGGCATGCGCGAGCTAACCATCCTGCCTCCGACCCAGACCAGCCGGGAGATGCTGGCAGAGTTTGCCGAGTTGGTGATGCGCAAGTATTGAGATGCGTCGGCGAGGACTGCGGCCGCCTACCCTTCAAGCTGCTCATTCAGTCTGGCGATGGCTTCAACATAGCCCTCCACCATTTCCCGCACAACATCGCGGGTGGCCCGCACGCTGTTTTGCGTGCCGACGCCCTGCCCGACGGGATAGGAGTACAGCTGATAGGCGCCGGACTCCGGGGTCACGCCGGGAGCCTTCATGGCGTGGTCGATGCGACGCAGTGAAGAATAATTCAGAACGCTCTGAAGCGGGGTTTTGAGGGGCTCCGGGGTGTCGGGCCGATCCCAGGCCTCGGTCCATGCCGAGCGTAAAAACCGGGCGTGTTTGCCCGTCATGGATCGGGTTCGTACCGTGTCATCCGTCCCTGCGACCAGCATTTTTTGCTTGGCCATCCGGTCCAACTCGGACTCGGCCGTCGTCAGCCAGACAGAACCGCACCACACACCCTGGGCACCGAGGGCCAGGGCGGCGGCCATCTGCCGCCCGCTGCCTATGCCACCGGCGCCGAGTACTGGGGTGGGGGCAACGGCATCGACAATTTCCGGGATCAGTACCATGCCGCCAATCTCTCCGGTATGTCCTCCGGCTTCGTAGGATTGGGCAATAATCACGTCCACACCCGCGGCTTTGTGGCGCTCAGCGTGTTTTTTCTTGCCGGCCAGGGCACCGACGTAGAGATCCCGCGCATGGGCCGCCTCAGTGACCCAATCCGGCGGCGTACCGAGCGCACTCACCAGAAACTTGGCCTTGTGCTCAAAAGCAATATCCACGATACCCTTGGCCTGTTTCTGGGAATAGCGTAAACCACGTTCCTTTTTTGAGGCGGTCAGATGATCCGGCAACTCGGGCACCCCGGTATCCTCCAGCAGTTTCTCGACGAACTGCCGATGCTCGTCCGGTATGTATTCCTGAAGCGCTTTTTGCCCCATCCCGCCGGTTGCAGCACCCACATAGTTTGAGGGCATCATCAGGTCCACACCGTACGGAATGTCGCCGAGTTGTTCGTCTATCCATTGCAGATCGATCTCCAGGCGTTCGTCCGTGTGAATCGCGGCCCCGAGTACACCGAGTCCGCCGGCCTTGCTGACGGCAACGACCACATCGCGGCAGTGCGTGAAGGCAAAGATGGGGTATTCAATTCCGAACATTTCTGCGACTTGGGTTGGCATGCCGTGCTCCTCAATCTCTTTTCGCCCGTATACAACCACGCTTGAGACAAAGAGGCTACAACCTCGGGACTAGGAGGAGAGCGAAGAGTGCGCTAATCACTCACGCATGAGCAATCACATGAGCGATCAGGCGATCAAACATATTAGCGTCGTTGGCGCAGGCTTAATGGGCCATGGTATTGCACAGGAGTTTGCCTTGGCCGGCTATCGCGTGACCATGCATGCGCGCACCCAAGCGAGTCTGACCCGAGCAGAGGAAAATATCCGGGCCAATCTTGCCCGCTTGATCGCACTCGGCGCGCTGACTGAGGACCGAGCCAAGCCGGTCCTGTCCCATATTCGGGCCGAGCTCGATCTGAAAGGAGCGGTCGAGGATGCCGATCTTGTGATTGAGTCGGTGTTTGAAGAGGGAGCACTGAAGCAACGCATCTTTGAGCAGCTTGACCGCCTTTGTCCGCCGCATACCATCCTGGCGAGCAATACCTCGACGCTCATGCCCAGCCAGTTCATGCATACCGTGCAGCGCGTCGACAAGGTCTTAGTCGCGCACTATGCCAACCCCCCCTATCTCATTCCTATTGTTGAAATTGTGCGTGGCCCGGCTACGTCAGATGAGACACTCGACACCCTGTCCGGATTACTCACGCGCGTGGGCAAACGACCCGTCGTCGTGCAAAAAGAAGTGCCGGGCTTTATTCTCAATCGTTTGCAGGGTGCGCTGCTGCGTGAAGCCCTTTCCATGGTGCAAAACGGTATTGCCAGCCCGCAGGACATTGACACGGCCATGAAGAATAGTATTGGCCGACGCTGGGCGGTCGCCGGGATTTTTGAAGTTTTTGAGCTGGCCGGCTGGGACTTGATCGCCGCCGCCATGCAAGGACTGTATCCACATCTCACAACGTCGCAGCAGATCCCGCCGGTCCTCTCCGCAAAAGTTGTCCAGAACGAGCTTGGGGTAAAAACAGGCAAAGGGTTCTATGATTGGACACCGGAGTCGGCCGACGCCCTCCGCCAACGGATCGCCCACGCCTTGGTTGAAACGGAAAGGTGGACACAGCAAGCGGGGCAGCAGGACCAGGCGAAACCGCATTGACACTGAAAACCTCATGGCGCTAGGCTCCAGCTCTATACAGAAGAAAAGGATTCTTCAGCATGGCGTATATCGGCAGTGCGGTCAGCGGCATCCTGGATGCCAAACTCGTGGCTGGCAAGGGACAATACACCGCAGACGTGAGTCTGCCGGACATGGGCTATATGGCCGTTGTCCGCAGTCCCTATGCCCACGCCCGGATTCTCAGTATCGACACGAGCGCGGCGCAGCAGCATCCAGGCGTGCGCATCGTTGCCACCGGGGCGGATATCAAGCAGTGGAGCAGGCCCATTCCCCATACGCTGAACCCCAGCGCCTTTGGGGGAAAAACGACCGATATCTACTGCCTGGCGATTGACCGGGTGCATTATGTCGGAACGCCGGTGGCCGCGGTGGTTGCCGACACCAGACACGCCGCAACCGAGGCGGCCAACCTGATCGAAGTCGAGTACGCGGACCTGCCGGTGGTGATCGATGCCGAACGGGCATTGGAGCCGGATTCCCCCCTGCTCTACCCTGAGTGGGAAACCAACGAACTGATGCATGTTCGCTTTCAGGGCGGCGATGTTGAGCAAGCCTTTGCCGACGCCGACCATATCCTGGACGACACCCTCCGCCTGCACCGGCATACGGCCACGCCGATAGAACCGCGCGCGGCCCTGGCCCATTATGACGACCGCGCTGAACGCCTGACCCTGTGGGTCTCCACCCAAGCACCCCATCCCCTGCGCACAACCCTGGCCAACACCTTGGAGATGGATGAGAACGACATCCAGGTGATTCAGCCCCAGGTGGGTGGTGCGTTTGGGGTCAAGATTCCGACCTATCAGGAAGACCCGCTGGCCTGCCTGCTGTCGAAGCGAACCGGTAAGCCAGTCAAATGGGTCGAAGAACGCACCGAACATTTGATGGCCGGTGGCCATGCCCGCGAGCAAACCCTCAAGTTCTCGGCCGCCTGCAAGGCGGACGGAACCGTGGTCGGCCTCAAGGTCCGTATCATCGGCGACGTCGGTGCCCTGGCCGCGGTGGCCGGTTGGGGCATGTCCTATGTGGCCTCCTTTGTCGTACCCGGCCCGTACAAAATCCCGAACTGTGAGGTTGATTTATCCATTGTGGTGACCAACAAGGGCCCCTGGAACGCCTATCGTGGGTTTGGCAAGGAGGCAGCTTCTTTTCTCATGGATCGCGTCATGGACCGGGTTGCCGATGCGGTCCAAATGGACCGCGCCGCAGTGCGGCTCAAAAATTTTGTGCCCAAAGACGAATTTCCTTACGTGCAAATCTCGGGCGCCACCTTGGACAGCGGAGATTATGTCAAGGCGATGCACGACGTCATGGACAAAGCCGGCTACCATACTTTCGCTGAGGAACAACATCGCCTGCGCGCCCAGGGCCGATATATCGGCATGGGTGTGGGCTTTGAACTCACGCCTGAGGGCGGCTGTATCCCCGACTCCTTTATCGGCGGCTATGAAGGCGCTACCGTCCGCGTCAGCCCGAGCGGGCAAGTCACCGTCCTGACCGGTGTCACCTCGCCCGGTTCGGGTAATGAAACCGGCATTGCCCAGATTGTGGCAGATGCCCTCGGCGTTCCACTCGACACCGTCAGGGTCGTGCAGGGTGATACCCAGGCGTGTCCTTATGGACTGGGCAATTGGAGCTCGCGCAGCCTGTTCATGGGCGGCTCAGCCTCACTGTACGCGGCCCGGGAAGTACACCATAAGGTGCTGCGGGTCGCGGCGAGTATGTTAGAGGCAGCGCCGGAAGACCTGAACTGCGAACAGGGCCGCATTCGCGTCAAGGGGCAGGCTGACCGGGCGGTCGCTTTCAACGATGTTGCCGAGTACGTCCACAAACGCGCCTTCGACCATCACGCCTTTGATATGGAACCGGGCTTGGAGTCCACGCGCTATTTCCGCATGGGCAATATCCACCACGTGCCAGACGACAAAGGCCGGATCAATACCTATCCGTCCTACCCCTATGCGGCCTGTGTGGCCGTGGTTGAGGTCGATGTTGAAACCGGCGTCATCACCCTCCTGCGCTATGTGACCGTTCACGACTGCGGCACAGTCATTAATCCCTTACTGGTCGAAGGACAATTTCAGGGTGCCGTCGCGCAGGGACTCGGCGGTCTGATATATGAGCAGCTCAGCTATGATGACAACGGACAACTCCAGACCGGGACGTTCATGGACTATACCCTGCCTACCGCCGTGGAAGTGCCGAGTGTTGAAATTCACCACCAGGAAGTCCCGAGTCCGTTCACGCCACTCGGCACCAAAGGTGCGGGCGAGTCTGGCGTGTCCAGCCCATTTGGGACCATCGTCAGCGCGGTAGAAAACGCCCTTGTGCCCTTTGGGGTGAAAATTCACGATACCCCGCTGACACCGCAACGCGTCTGGCGCATGATTCAAGCGGCCAAGAATCGCACTAACGGAGGGGTGGATGCATGATACGCGTACCCTTTCAGCTCCATAGGCCACACTCGATCGACGAAGTCGTCCGTCTCTTATCCCAGTGCGTACAAAACGGTGAAGACGTAAAGCTGCTGGCCGGGGGGCAGTCGCTGATGCCAAGCATGAACCTCGGCTTGGTCGCGCCGACCCATATCGTCAGCCTCAACCATGTTGCCGGTCTCGACTCCATTCGCCGGGACGGGAATATCCTCGCCATCGGAGCGGGGACTACCCATCATGCCCTGGCCAAGTCCGAGGTCGTGCAAGCCCATTGTCCGATTCTCAGCGAGACCGCAGCCTGTATTGGTGATGTCCAGGTTCGCAACCGGGGGACGTTGGGCGGCTCGATTGGCCATTTTGATCCCGCGGCTGACTATCCGCCCGTACTCGTCCTGCTTGATGCAGCCTGTCAGATTGTTGGCCCAAGTGGAGAGCGAACTGTTGCCGCCAAAGACGTCTTTGTTGATTATATGACGACGAGTCTGAGCGCGGATGAGGTCCTGACCGAAATTCGCGTCCCGGTCCTGCCCTCGGACACTGGTACGGCCTACGTGAAGTTCACCAGGGTAGAGGGCGGCTTTGCCATTGTCGGCGCAGGCGCATGTCTGAGGCTCAACCCGGATAACACCTGTCGGTCCATCCGGGTCGGCATCTGTGGCGCAGCCCCCGTCCCGGTCCGTTTGACCGCTATCGAGGACACGCTGACAGGCCAGGCCGTGGACGACGCCTTTGTTGAGGTGGTTGCGGCTGCCGCGTATGAGTCGGCTCACGACCCGGTCGCAGAGTTGCACGCCGATGCGGACTACAAACGAGAGATGGTCCGGGTGTTTACCCGTCGGGCGGTGAAGACGGCCTGGGAACGGGCGGATTAAGGAACGGTATGGGAAGGTTATGCAGACCACCATTCAGCTCATAGTGAACAATACTCCGTGTGAAGCCACGGTCGATACGCGCACGCTCCTGGTCGATTTTTTGCGCGATCAACTCGACCTGACCGGTACCCACCTCGGCTGTGCCACCGGCAATTGCGGCGCGTGTACCGTTATGCTCGACGGGCTGACGGTCAAGGCGTGTACCATTCTGGCGGCCGACGTTGCGGGTTCCACAGTCACCACCATTGAGGGTTGGACACAAGCCGCCCGGCAATCGGGCGACCTGCACCCGATTCAGGATGCCTTTGTCAAACACCACGCCTTACAGTGCGGCTTTTGCACCCCTGGCATGGTGTTGTCGGTGCAGCAACTTTTACAGGAAAAATCGCAGCCGACCGAGGCGGATATCCGGCACGGCATAGCCGGCAATCTGTGTCGATGCACCGGCTATGCCAGCATTGTCAAGGCGGTTCAGGAAATCGCGCAGACAAGCAGCGAATAGAACAACCGCCATTCTCCTCAAGGAGAGGGCCGGGGTGAGGATTCTTCACTCCGCCGGCTTCTTGAACTTGAGCGTCATGCGGTCGCTCTCTCCAATCGCCAGATACTTTTCCCTATCCTCGTCTCCGAGTGACAGGGCGGGCGGCAGGGTCCACACGCCTTTGGGATGGTCGCGCGTATCTTTCGGATTGGCGTTTATCTCAGTCTGGTCCACGAGCTTGAAGCCCGCTTTTTCTGCCATGCGAACAGTCGCCGCTTCGGTGACATAACCCGAAGACGCCTTAGGGTCCTGTTCCGTGTTGGGATCGGCCCGGTGCTCCACCAGACCGAGAATCCCGCCGGGCTTGAGCGCCGCATACATGGCGGCAAAAACTCCGTCAGCCGTTCCGGCGCTCATCCAGTTGTGGACGTTACGAAAGGTCAGCACCATGTCCGCCGAGCCTGCGGGGGCGATATCGACCTTGTTGGGCGGGGCGAGTTCGGTCACCGTGGGCGTGCCGTACACTTCGGGCTTGGCGGCCAGCTTCTCGTCGAGGAGGGCGTTCAATTTCTTCATGTACGCAACCTCGGACTCTCTATCGAATCCAGCCAGGTATAAGCTTCCCTGGTCTTTCAGATAGGGAGCCAGAATCTCGGTGTACCAGCCTCTTGACGGTGAGATTTCGACTACCGTCATATCCGGCTTAAGCCCCAGCCAGGTCAGCGTTTGCGCGGGATGGCGGTATTGGTCGCGCGCCTTATACTCGGCCGAGCGATGCTCCCCGTCAATGGCGGCTTGCAGGGCAGGATCGACGCCTTCTGCCGCGGCGTGATGGTCGGCGCGAACCTGGCCGGCGAAGAGCAGGCCAAGACTCAGGGCGAGGCAGCAGTGGGAAAATCGAGATGCGAATGTTGTCTGCATGAATCCTTCTCCTTCTTCTATCGTAAATTCACCGTCTACCCGCAAGCCTGACTCGTTCCGAACGTTTCTGCAATACCCCTCCCCTCTCCCGGAGGGAGAGGGGAATGAGGCCGATAGCCTATGGTACCGACAGCGAGGCGTATTGGTTCACCCCGTTGTTCCGCCGGAGCAGGAGCAGCAGCGATTTGTCTTCCGCCACCGTGGCGATTGCCTTCTTGATTTCGTCCACCGTTTTGACCGGCGTCCGGTTGACCTCAAGGATCATGTCTCCCTCACGGACTCCCGCGTCCGCAGCCGGGCTGTCGGGCCGCACGCCAGCCACGATGACTCCTTCACCGGCTTTGAGACGCATCCGGTCTCGTTCCTCCGGAGTGAGGTCACGCAGCGCCATCCCCCACTTGCCTCTTTTGGCAACCGCAGGTCCGCTGGCGACTTCAGGCTCGTCAAGTTTGGCAATTTCGACGGTGAGTGTCCTGGTCTTTCCGTCGCGCACCACGTCAATAGGAACTTTTATCCCGACTTTCGTGTTGGCGACCAGCAGCGGCAGGTCGGCATTTTCTTTCACTGTGTGGCCGTCGTAGCTGACGATAACATCGCCGCGTTCCAGGCCTCCCCTGTCGGCCGGGCTGTCTGGGGTGACGTCGGCAACCAGGGCACCATGTGGCTCGTCGAGACCGAGGGATTCCGCCAGCTCTGTGGTCATTTTCTGGATGGTGACCCCCAGCCAGCCGCGCGTCACATGGCCTTTGGTCTCCAGGTCGGGCACGAGTTGCTTGGCCAGGTTGATCGGGATGGCAAAACCAATACCGATATTCCCACCGCCATTACCGAAGATCGCGGTATTGATGCCAACGACTTCGCCCTTTTCGTTGAACAGCGGCCCTCCCGAGTTGCCGGGGTTAATGGAGGCGTCGGTCTGGATAAAATCATCGTACGGACCGGCCCCGATGGTTCGACTTTTGGCACTGACGATGCCGGCGGTCACGGTATTACTCAGCCCAAACGGGTTGCCAATGGCCATGACCCAGTCACCGACGCGCACGTCTTCGGAATCGCCCAGAGTGGCGACCGGCAAATCCTGCTCGGATTCAACCTTGAGCACGGCCAGGTCGGTTTTGGGGTCGCGGCCGAGGACCGTCGCCTGATATTCACGCTCGTCCTGGAGGTTGACCATAATCTCGCTTGCGCCCTCGACCACATGATTATTGGTGATGATCAGCCCGTCTTTGCGGATAATAAATCCGGAACCGGAACTGCGACGCGGGATACCCTGGTGAGGACGCGGGCCGCCAAATCCGGGTGGGAACGGGAATTGGGGACCGAACGGATTACGTGGACCACCGAAACGAGGGCTACGCTCAGCCGCCTTTTCTACACCAACAACGCGAACATGGACCACAGCCGGCGAGACGTGGTCAGCCAAGTCGGCGAATGAGGGTAATCCGGACGGCGTTGCGCTGAGCCGGGGAGCGGCCGTTTCCGGTGCCGCTTGGACCACATCCATTTGGGTCAACCGGCCCAGGGTAAAGCCCCCGAAGGCCAGGGAAACCGCCAGTGTTCCGATCACTACTTTTTTCTTCATCTGCATCATACTCCTCCTCTCATGAGTATTACCGTGTTCTTTGACGTTCAGTATGGCAACTGCGTATGAGAGGAAGATGAGACCAAGATTAGAGGTTTCTCATTTTCGGGGAAAGGCCGCTCTGGTCAGGCCGGACCGAGCAGTGGTATATGGGAAACAACGAGGGTAAATCATACAATCAAGGGGAAAAAGACTATGCAAAATGTCAAAACCGGTGGGGTTGAGATGATCCCGATTGATGGCAAATACACCGTCTGGACCAAGCGCTTTGGCTCCGGGTCGATTCCCCTCCTCACCCTGCACGGTGGGCCTGGCTGTACGCATGAGTATTTTGAGTGTTTTGAAGACTTCCTGCCTCAGCATGATATTCAGATTATTTACTACGACCAGCTCGGCTCGGCCTATTCTGACCAGCCGGACGATACCAGCCTGTGGACGGTGGAGCGTTTTCGGGAGGAAGTCGAGCAGGTCCGACGTGCGCTGGGGCTTGAGCACTTCTATTTGCTCGGCCATTCCTGGGGCGGGCTGCTCGGCATGGAGTACGCCCTGGCCTATCAGCAGCACATCAAGGGACTCATTCTCTCCAATATGACCGCCAGCATTCCGGCCTATGTCGCGTATATCAACGAGTTACGCGCCCAGCAGCCGCCCGAGGTCCTGCGTGTTCTCGAAAAATATGAGGCAACTGAAGACTATGACGCTCCGGAATACGAGGAGGCCCTTTTCACCCACGTGTACCGGCAGCATTTGTGCCGACTCGACCCCTGGCCGGAACCGCTGGTGCGCATGTTCCACAACCTGGCCAAGCCGGTCTATAACACCATGCAGGGTCCGAACGAGTTTGTGGTGACCGGCACCTTCAAGGACTGGGATCGCTGGGCGGACCTGCACCGGATTCAGTGTCCGACCTTGGTCTCCGGCGCGCGCTTCGACACTATGCGCGTAGCTGAGATTGAACGCATGGGCGAGTTGATCCCTAACTCACGCGTGTCCATATGTGAAAACGGCAGCCATTGCGCCATGTATGACGATCAGGAGACGTATTTTCGGGACGTAGTGCAGTTTATTCAGGATGTCGAGGCGGGGTCGTTCTGACGCTGTTTCATAGCCCACCACCCGCCTGCAGGCACATCGACGCGACCGATTCGCGCTTGCCCAGGCTGTGAAAAAATCATACCCTCTCTACCGCGAGGAGGATGGACACAATGGCCCACTTACTCATTGCCTTTAAGCGGAAAGATGGTCTCAGTCTGACGGACTTCTCGCGTCACTGGCGCGAGGTACACGCCCCACTCGCCAGGCGGATGCCCGGTCTGCGCGGCTATGTGCAAAACCACAACTCGACCGTGGTGAGCCGGAGCCAGGCCTATGACGGTGTAGTGGAAATCTGGATGGACAGCGAAGCAGCCATCACCGCCGCCTTTCAGAGCAAGGAATATCGCGAGGGCGCGTACGCGGATGAACCGAATTTTGCGGATGTTAAAAACGTGGCTCGGCTTGTCGCCGCAGACCATGTGCTACGCAAAGGCGAGGAACACAACGGTCCCGAGCCGCGGGTCAAACGGCTGTCTTTTATCAAACGCAAGCCTGACTGGGACCGGGACGAGTTCTTTCGCTACTGGAAAGATGTGCACGGCCCGATGGCACTCGCCCTGCCCGGTGTGCAGCGCTACGTCCAGTGCCACGCCCTATCTTCGGCGTATGAACGGGGCGAACCGCAGTATGATGGAGTGGCCGAGCTGTGGTTTGAGACCCTGGGCGATCTGAATTTTGCTCTGGCGTCGGCGGAATACAAGGAGCACGCCCAGCCGGACGGGGCGAAGTTCGTTGATCCGGCATCAACGTTCACCCTGATTACCGAAGAATACCGAATTGTATAGGGTCGCTCGTGTCTGCAATTTGTATTGTTCAACAGGTGGAATGCCCGCACTCCTAGATGGAGCTTCCACGTCCACAGGAATCAGGCTCGGGAGGGCAGCCGCACCACACCCGTGCTGAGTACGGACAGCTCGCCGTCCTGGTTTTTGGCGTTCTGCTGCACCTCGACGCAATGATGACCGCCTTCCTCGAAAATCCGCGTCACCTCGCCGTTGATGAAGAGCGTATCACCGACCGGATTGTGACGCCGTATCTTCACGGAAATCTGTCGTAGAAAGCCCCGGTCACCCATCCAATCGGTCAGATGATGAGTCATCCACGAGGTGCGCTCCGGTCCATAGTCGTAGGCTTCGGGCGTGCCGACCCGTTGGGCCAGGTCGGTATCCCAATGGACGCGCTCAGGTACGTCAGGAATACCAAAACGGTCAGGGATGCCCAGCCCAGGATGTTTGTGGAGTTGCTTCCAGGCCAGGCGGTTGGCTCGAATGTATAACCCGCCCCAGCCCTGGGCATAGGCGATAAAGCCGGTGACCGTCATCGGGCCTTTGACCATGGTCGGCAGGCTGTCGCCAACGCTGACCTCCTCGATATAACGCGGCGTTGCTCCGCGCACTTCTTCCTGCGCGTACTGGGCGAAGATCTCGGCGATTTGTTCTCGGCTATAGCTGACCGGCGCTTGCTGTTTGACCTCTGTGTATTTTGTGCCGCGCTCCCGGGCGGTATCGCGCTCGGTCCGAAAACACCAGCTGTCGCCCTCGATCACCAGCTCGTTGTCCTGGTTGTAATAATCAACGTGATAGATCTGCTGAATCGCCCGGCCGGCGAAGCGCGTCTCATGCTCGACCAGGTCTTTCAAGTAGGCTCTGGTCGTAAAAGCGTCGTTGCGGAATATGGGCTTATGCCAGGTCAAATCCGCGCCGGCCCACATGGCGTGAATCCCCGGCAGGCCGCCTACATAGCCGCTCAAGACCCGATTGAGCGGAAAGACAAACGACGGCGGGGCGGTAATCGCGCCGTGGTGGGTTGTGGCCGCATATTCCGGGTCGCACCACAGAGGATTATCGTCCCCTATGCCGTGCGCATAATGGCGGATGTTGTCGCGCGTGGCCTCATAGCACCACGGCTCCAGGGTATCCTCGATAGGGACGCGAATAAGCTTGCGCAGGGAATCCAGGGCTTCATCGGTGATAATGGCGAAACGGGGTTCTTGAGCTGGCATGAACGCTCTTTCTCCTGTGTGTCATAGCAGTCGAACGGGGGTATTTTGCCACCACCATGTGGGATTTGCAGCATGAGTGCAAGCCGGGGCTCTCCTGCTTTGCTTTCAGTACGTTATTGGTGCATGAATTGTGGCAAGACCTGGGCGGCAAATAAACGCATGGACGCTTCAGCCTCTACCCGCTCCAATACATTGAAATTCACCTGCATAGAGGCAATATCAAAACCACCCACACTGGAGTAATAATCTTTGATCTGCTGGCTGATAGCGTCAGGCGTGCCTATCCAGGCTGCGCCCTTCTCACATTGCGTTTCAAAGGTTTCCTTGGACAGCACGGCAATAATCTTGTCATAGTTGGGGTAGTCCGCAGATGATTGACCTGCCGACCAGCCCGATGCACCGTCCACCAGAGATTGGAGATACGCATTCAAAGGGTCGCGGGCTATGTTGATTGCTTGCTCCTCACTGGCAGCACACAACATATGAAAGGCGAGCATGATACGGCCTGGCCCGGTATGGCCGGCCTGTCGGCGTGCTTCACGATAACAGCCGATCAGGTCGGCCATTTGGCCACCGGCTAGGGGGATAGCCATCACATCGTAGCCCAGCCGTCCGGCACGCTCAAAGCTCGATGGTGTCGCCAATGCGGCAAGCCAAAACGGAGGACGGGGAGTTTGGGTCGGACGGGGTAAAGAGGTCACATCTCTGAATTGGTGGAATCGTCCCTCAGCAGACACATGTTCTTCCTCAAGCAGACGCCGAACAAGTTCAATCCCTTCTTCAAACCGCGCAATGCTTTCGTCCGGCGTGACCCCAAAACGCTCAAATTCATGCGGGAGAAACGCCCGGGCAAAGCCGACTTCTAAGCGGCCATGTGAGATCGCATCCAGCATGCCGATTTCGCCTGCCAGTTTGAGCGGATGATTAAACGCCGGTAAGACCGCGCCAGTAATCAGCCGGGCTTTAGCGGTCATCGTGGCCGCCGCGGCCAGGAACAACAGGGGGTTGGGACTGTACCCTCCATACGGGTGGAAATAATGTTCGACTGTCCGAATAGACGTGAACCCCAGTTCCTCACCTAATTGGCTGAGGTAAAGCGCATCGGCCCAATAATCCTCTCCAGAGCGCTGGGCCGGACTGACGTCAGGAAAAAATTGCAGGCCGAATTCCATGGTTCGCAGTGTATTCGCTTTATGCGGCCGGTGTCATTGGCTGAGGTGTGTGGAGAGACATGGATGCTTTGTTGATTTTTCTTGGATCGTGCGCGCCCTGTCAAAAAGGGAAAAGAAGCGTTCCCGTACCCGGCGTTGTTCGACCGCATTGGGCGGCGTCAGCAGGGCCACACCGACGCACGCCACCGCGTTAAGCAGAAAACCGACCAGACCGGCGTCAAAGATCAAGACCTGCTTCCAGCCGGCCAGTAGCATAGCGGTCACGCTCAGGGTCCCAACGCCAATCCCGGCAAAGGCCGCCCGGCGCGTAAACCGCGGCCAGTACAAACCCAGGATCAGAGGCAGATAGAGCTGCATCAGAAATTCAAACTTGATAATCGTGAGCTGCCACAAGGTGGTCATGGGCTGGAGCGAGAGCCCCATGACAAGCACGAGGAGCAGCACGGTGAAAATCCGCCCTGCTCGGGCAATTTCATCCTCACTCGCGTTGAGACGAAAGCAGTGCCGGTAGAGATCGTGGGTCACAATAGACGAGAGGGTGAGCAAAACGCCCGCCGCGGTCGACATGATAGCCGCTGCGGCACCGATAAAGACCAGGACGACGACCCAGTACAGACTCTCGGCCTGCTGGCCGAGCAGCAGACCCAGAATCTGGTCGGCCTGTATGGTTCCCAGCCCGTGGAAGCGCACCACCCCGACCAGACCGATCAACACGACGCAGAGCATGATGAGGATGTAGTTGGGGATCATCATGACGACACTGCGCCGTAAATCAGCCTCGGTCTTGGCGGCATATACGCTCTGGATAATCTGGGGATACATAGAGCCCCCCAACGCAAAAACCAGCGCGTACAAGAAGAACGAACGTGTCAGCGTGCCATACGAGTCCACGACCGCCACTTTTTCAGGCGCGACCCGAACCGCCTGCTGAATGACGTTGGCCAGCCCGCCTTCGGACGCGACCAGCACCACCGCGGCAATCACGATTGAACCCAAGAGCAGACTGCCCTGCAACACCTCGGCCCAGACAACGCCGCGCCAGCCACTCAATAGCACATAGGCCAGCATGACGGCGGAGATATAGACGACCCCGCTGGTGAATGAATACTGGCCGTTGGTGAATCCGACAAAGGCATGGCCCATGCCCGTAGTCTGAATCATCAGATAGGGAATCACCGACAGGATCAGGAAGCAGGCGACGATGAGTCGCAAAGGCCGGCTCTGAAAGCGGTCGGCATAGAAATCGGCCGGTGTCAGGTAGTCATATTTCTTTGACAAAACGTAGAGCCGTGGCGCGTAGGAGAGAAAGCCTACCGCAATCACCACCATAAATGGCACCAGCAGGACCGACATCAAGCCGATCCGGTAAGACTGTCCGGGCAGACCGAAAAACGTGTTGCCGCTGAATTTGGTCGCCAGCATGGCGAAGAACAGCACCAGCGCGCCGGTTGTTTTCCCGCCCAGAAAATAGTCACGGGCCGTCCAGGTCTCCCCTGATCGATAGGCCAAAAACCCGATCAGCAGATTACTCAGTAGATACACCGACAAGAGAACCAGGGCGCCAAAGCCCAGGCCGACCGTCTCAGCCGGACCGCTCATACTGCCTCAGTCCTCATCAAGGATGAAGGCGGCCAGGCGCCAGTGCCGGAGCGCCACATACATGGTGAATCCACCCAAAAGGAGGGAGCCCAACAACGTCACCAGGAACCACAGCGGCAGGCCGAAGACGAGCGGCTGATAGGTACCGACAAACCCATACGGCACGCACACAAACAGCAGGATAATAAAGATGGCCCATATCCAGGCACGGGCCGGTTCTCTGAGGGTCTCTGGAGGTTTTTGCATGGCTCTTGGATACGCAGTGCCAGCCGGCGTAGGCCGGACCCCTACTCAAGACCGGAGTAGTCGAAGGGCATGGGTTCGATATCGCCCGCCCGAATGGCCTTCAGACGAGTATCTGAGAGCGGATAGCCGAATTGTTCGTTACGCATATGGAGCCGCTGGACCAGAATCGTACGGACCATATCAGCCACCTCCTCCCATTCCTCGTCAGACAGGGTCTGCTGCGCCAGCCCGACAAAACCCAAGTGCATATGCCCGATTTCGTCGTTATAGACCTGCTCACACGCTTTTGCGATGCGGTCGTTGAGCTCGCCCGTGCCCGCCAGCCGCATCCCTGCCACAAACATGCTGCAATACCCACCCTCGGTAAAGCGCGAGGCAAAGTGACCCAGTTGTCCCCGCTGCTCCCTGCAGTTGTAGCGCAGCCGGGCGAGCGTGTCGTCTCCCTGCCAGCCGGTGAGTTGCTGCGGGTTCAGCCGGGTGCCGCTGATATAGTCGTAGATGTCGGCAAACAGGCAGTAGTGATAGAATTCGGAGCGCAAGTCGTCGATAACGTCCAGGACCGTGTGGCGGTCAACTCCACGATCGATCTTGGGAAAGACGTCGTCCAGGTAGGCGACCGGTCCCTGAAAGAGCCCCTTCTTCTTATCGCCGATACCCGACCCCCAGATCTCTTTGAAACATTGTCGCTTGAGCCACAGTAGATCGGTTTCGTTCGTACGCTGTGGGCTCTGAAAATAGGTCCAGACAATCTCCTCCTCGCCGGCCCACAAGGGGGCGGCAAGCTCAACCAGCCGTCTGAGATTGTCGTGTATCGGCATAGTCTCAGCGTACGCACTCTGCCCGGCTAGGCGGCGTTTTTACTGGCGTCAATATGATCGCCCAACTCACAAATACCCTGGTAGAACAGCTTGTCCGCCGTCAGCGCCAGTTCCATGCCATCCAGGACTTCTCGACGCTCAGCCTCAGTGGTCACATGCCGGGCGATGGGCTCCCAGACCTTGCGACCGGCATGATCGTCGTCTGCCTTGGTATGGTAGGAAAAAAAGAAGACCTGCTCGTCATTGAGCTGAAAGGTGGCCTGCCAGGCTTCGGGCCGATAATTATGCTCGCCGGACATGGCCGTCAGCATAAACTCATCCACCGAAGTTGCCAGCCAGCCCGCAACCCAGTGTTTTGAGCGGGCAATATTCTCCCACACGTTCAGCGCAACATCGACCAGCGGTACGGCCCGGGTATTGTCCATTTCTTCATTGGTCAAGCCGACGTTGCGGCCCATCTCCCACAACAGGGTGGTATGGGGCTGCGCGATCTCGTCATCGAACACCAGCTCTTCCCGCATCTGGCCGATGGTCTTGCGGACGATGGCCAAGTCGGGACACCGACTTATCCAAGACGGACGGATGACCGCACTGAACAACCGGTTTCGCAGAATATGTTGCAGGATAAATGCCTGGCCCCGCCCCGGAGTCAGCGGCTCAACCAGCCAGGGCACCTCGGGGGCAATCTCAAGGGCACGCTGGCAAATGACATCAACAATGGAAGTCTGTGACATACTGCTCCTCACTTATCTACTCGCTTCCCAATCCGGCTTTAGGGCTGGCTAAGCACGGCCACGCACGACACGGCTCCGGGACCACCCACATTATGCACCAGACCCAGCTTCGGATCTGTGACCTGACGCGGTCCGGCTTCCCCTCTGAGTTGGGTCACAATCTCATACACCATGCGCACCCCACTCGCGCCGATGGGATGGCCAAACGACTTGAGTCCACCGCTGGGGTTGACCGGGATATCCCCCTCCAGGGCGGTGCGTCCTTCTTCAATCAACTTCGCCCCCTGGCCTTTTTGAACAAAACCCAGGTCTTCATAGTTAGAAATTTCCGTCCAGGTAAAGCAGTCATGCACCTCGGCAACATCGATCTCCTTCAGCGGGTCGGTAATACCAGCCATGGCATAAGCCTGGGCCGAGGCGCTCTGGGTAGCCCGAAAACCGAGATAGTCAAAATTCGGGTCCATGAACGGTCGCCCACTCGTCACGGACAGCCCCACGCCTTTGACCAGGATGTGGTCGGCACGATATTTTTTCGCCAGATCAGCCCGACACACCACGGCTGCGGCCGCGCCATCAGTCGTTGGACAGCAGTCGTACAGCCCAAACGGATAGGCCACAATCGGTGCCGTCAGGACGGCTTCCGGGGTGACTTCCTTCTGCAGGTGGGCTTTGGCGTTGAGCGCGCCGTTGCGGTGGTTCTTAACAGCCACTTTGGCCAGGGTTTCACGGGTCAGGCCAAACTCGTGCATATAGCGGGTGGCGGCCAAGGCGAACAGGCCCGGGGCGGTTGAGCCGTCGTGATAATACGGATGCACCCCCTCTCGGGCGAGGCCGCGCCCAGGGCGATCCTTATATTTTTCAACTCCCAAGACAAGCGCCGTATCATACATGCCGGAGGCGACCGCAAGGACGGCGTGCCGAAACGCATCGGTCCCGGTCGCGCAGAAATTTTCTACCCGCGAAATCGGCTTGTTGTACAAACGCAACGCATCACCAAGGGAAACCGCGGCCTTGCCGTGGCCCTGCGCCGGCGAGTAGGTGCCGAGCCAAGCGGCATCGATCTCTTCCGGGGCAATGCGGGCGTCATGAAAGGCTGCGTACGCCGCCTCGGCCGCCATATCTTCATAGCCCTGATCGAAATTATCGCCAAACTTGATACAGCCAACACCAATAACCGCGACTTGATCCTTGAGTGTTGTCCCCATCTGCGTATTCTCCCTTCCGGAAAGAGTAAACGTGTCCGGCTTTGTATGCTTGTTTGGAGGACACGTTTACTCTTTGTCGCCTCATGCTAGCCGAGCGCGTCGCCTTTCGCCAGACCGAGATTAGCGTACCGGCCGGCATTTCCAGTAATAGTTGTGCATCGTGGGTCCTTCTTTTCTGCGTCTAAGAGTCAGGACAACCGGATCCTCTACCCGCACGTCCTCCGGGTCCACGTCGGTCATCTGGAGATAGAGTCGGCCACCCTGATCGACATCGACCACACTCATAATGGTCGGAGAGTCAGGAGCCACATACAGATGGTCACGGGTAAAGGTAAAAATCTGGCCCGTGTGTTCGAGCGGAACTTCGTTAAGAGAGTCACGGTTCTGACACCCGCCGCAGACTGGGGTGATGGGGTATTGGCGCGTCCCGCAACGAATACACAGCGTACCGTGCAGACGGATATTCTGGCTCTCTTCTTTCTCCAGGAGGACGTTGGACAGCTCGGCCGCCTCCTGATGGTGTTTATAGTAGGAGCGCATTTTCTGAAAAATCTGGTAGGAGGAATATAGTCGTTTCTCACTCAGATGGTCCGAGAGCGAGGACGGAAGCGGACGCTTTCGAATGGCCTCGGTCACGCGCAACAGGACGCCGTCTGCACCGTCGCCATAGTTGAGCAGCAGCAGCAGGTCCCCCGGATTTGCCCCTTCCAGGGCGGCGGCCAGCAAGAGGAAAGGAGCGGCGCTGCCGGGGGCGCCAATCTCCCCAAAGCACGGATCGAGAAGCTGCGACTCTTGAAAGCCGAGTTTCTTAGCGGTCGCGCTATGGGCCCGGCCATCCGGGGAGGGGAGGATCACCTTCGCCACCTGCGGGGCTTGTACGCCATGCTTTTCAAGTAGCGCTTTACCGACCGCGATGAGGTTTTTCTGGTAGCCCCGCTCGGTTGAAAAGCGGGACGCCTGGGTCCGGATAAAGTCATCGCCATCACGCCGCCACTCATCCCAAAAGTCGCTGGAGTGGGTCGCCAAACCCATAATTTCGGCCAGCACGTTCTCCCGCCCGAGGGTGACCGCGCTGCCGGCGTCGCCGAACCACTCTTCTTCGGTTTCTCCCGGCTGACCGTCGCGTACCTCGCCGGCGGCGATCAAGAGCGTGGACAGACGGCGGCTGTTGAGCGCATCAACACCGGCGCGCAGAGCCGCAGTGGCGGAGCGTAAGCTGCCTCCGAAGTCCGAAGTTTCGCACGCTGCCGAGAGATCGCAGGCCGCAGCCAGAAAGCTGGCGGTCGAACGCTGCCAAAACGGGGCGGAGGTTGAGGCAAAGAAAAGGGCATCGACTTTTTTGTTCCCAACGTATTCCAGGCAGCGCTGGGCCGCCTCAAAGCCGAGGGTCAGCGCGTCTTCGTCAAAATAGATGGCGGCCCGCTCCCCCTTCCCGACCCGGCGATTCCAGGCCTGTCCGAAGTGCGTGCGCTCCAGGCGACAGAAGGGCACATGATAGCCGCAGCTTGTAATGCCGATCATCGTTCGGCCTCTGCCAGCCCGGCCTGCCTAGCCCGTTCAAGGATAGTCCGCGCCCGCGTGAGATGCGGCACATCAACCATCTGTCCCTTGAAGCTAAATGCCATTTTTCCAGCCTTTTGGTTTTCTTCAAAAGCCGCCAGCAACTCCTGGCTTTCCGCGACCTCTTCCGCCGACGGCGTAAACACCTCGTTGACGACTCCCACCTGATTGGGGTGGATGGTGATTTTTCCGGTAAAGCCCATCCGCGCCCCTTCGACGCATTCCTGGCGTAACCCGGCGCTATCTCGGATATCGACGAAGACCGTATCCAGCGGCTGAACGCCCGCGGCTGTTGCCGCCAGTAAGGTCATAATCCGCGCATAGCGGAACACTTCGAGAAAGCTGCCGTCTTCAGCCCGGTTCCGTCGGGCGCCAATCGCGGCCGACAAGTCCTCAGCCCCCCACGACAGCGCATCGACCCGCGGGCAGGAGCCAAAATCCTTGATATTCAGTAAACCCTCGGGCGTCTCGGTGGCTAATACCACCAGCTTGACCTCGCCCTGCGGATAGCCGTACTCCTTTTCCATGCGGCTGATAATCGTATGAATTTTGAGCACGTCATCCCGCGTTCTCACCTTGGGGACGAGGTAGGAATCGGGTCGTCCGTGCATCGTCACTTCGAGGTCGGTAACCCCCCAGGGGGTATCCAGTGGGTTCATGCGGACCATGCGTTCCTGACGACCAAAGTCCACATGCCTGAGCCAGTCTGTCACGGTCTCCCGAGCGGCGTCCTTATTGTCCGGTGTGACCGCGTCTTCGAGGTCCAGCACAAGCGTGTCCGCTTCCAGAGCCAACGATTTATTGAGCATTTTTTCATTGGCCCCAGGTACGAAATGGACGGCACGGCGTAAGCGGGTCATACTCTCCCCTCTCTGTCTCCCTTCTCTCTCTTCCTGCTCTCGCTATGAGATCTGGGCTTCTTTCTTGCGCATCATGGCACCCCGGCGGCAGCTCATCACAATTTCACCCCGCTGGTTTTTGGCCCGGTGCTCGAAGGTCACGATCCCCCATTGGGGGCGGGAGCGCGATTCCCGTTTTTCGACGACTTCGGACTCGGCATATAAGGTATCGCCAATGAAAACAGGCTTAGGAAAAACCACCTTTTCAAAGCCGAGGTTGCCGACCGTTGTTCCCAGGGTGGTATCGCCAACCGACAGGCCCACCGCCAGCCCCAAGGTGTAGATACTGTTCACCAGGCGTTGGCCAAACTCGGCCTTTTTTGAGAACTCCTCGTCCAGATGGAGCGGCTGAGGGTTGTGGGTCATCGTTGAGAATAAGAGATTATCGGTCTCGGTAATTGTTCGTCCGGGTTGATGCTGAAATACGTCACCAACGTTCAGTTCTTCAAAATGTTTTCCGGCCATGCGATCCTCCTTACAGTATAGCCCACTCACACACGGGCAGACGTGGCTGTCTGCTTACCACGTCCGCCGAGGTCGTGCCAGCGAACGGAGCACAGGATTGAGAAGTACTGTCAGTGGACTTCGTTGGGGGGAGGTTTTCCTCATCCGGTATACGAATGACACCCAACTTGGGCAGATTACCTTATCTCGCTCGGTCGGCCTGATACCACACCCGCCCATCTTTGACCGTTAGCTGGGCGACCAGTTTTTTCTCGCCGGTCATATGATTCTGGTCGGTATCGACAAAATCGAATTCACCCTGTTCAAGGCTGAGCACGGCGACATCGGCAGTGGCACCGGGCCTGAGCGTTCCGAGTTGCTCCGCCTCTCCAATCACGCGAGCGGGATTGGTGGTGACGCAGCGGATCACGTCTTCCAGGCTCATGCCCAGGTTGAGGAGTTTGGACATAGTCGTCGGCAGATCGAAGACCGGCCCCTTGGTCGCGCTGGGGAGCGTCAGGTCGGTCGCGATCGTGTCAGGCAAAAATCCGGCGTCCAGGGCCTGCCGGACAAACGGAAACGGGAAGTGCATACGCCCGTGCGCGCAGTCAAAAATAATCCCCTCTTTCTGGGCCGCCCAGACTTCTTTGAGAATGGCTTTCTTTTCCGGTCCCATGATGCCGTATTCAAATCCGTGGAAGCAGTGGGTCACCACATCGCCCGGCTTGAGGAATTCCAGAATCTGCGGAACCGGAAGCAACGCATCGGTAATATGCACCATTAATGGCACGCCTGCCATATCGGCCGCCTGGCGGGCGAGACGCAGCGGTTCGGTCCCGGCAGCGTCCGGCACGACGTTATTGCTGAAGCGCAGCTTGACGCCAATGGCAAGGTCACGGTTGTCCGTAATCGTGCGTGCACAGCCCTCAGGGTCGGCATAATCCATATTCATCAGCTCTCCGACCCGCAGGTGAATCAGGCCCAGGGCCGACAGATGGACGAAACAGCGCAGCCTGACTTCACTCGCATTTGCCACATACTGCCGCAGTCCGGGGAAGGTGGCTGAACCGGCGCTGCCAGCGTCAATCAGCGTGGTCACCCCACTCGCGGCACAACGCCGGTCGGTTTCGGCGCCCATATCGTGGGCGTTCACAAAGGTATGGGCGTGAATGTCGATCAACCCAGGACAGACAATATGACCGGACACCTCGCGCACGCGGGCCGCTTGGGTCGTCGGGATGTCGGTGGCGACAGACGCTATTTTGCCGTTCCGAATCGCCACGTCCGCGGGTTGGAGGGTTTGGTACGGCGGCCAACCGGGGTCAATGACTTGGCCGCCCTTGATGAGCAGATCGTATTGCATCGGCAGTCCCGCTTTCCGTCCGGTGGTGTTGAATCAGGCTCCGCCCGCCGACCTGTATCCGGGGCCAGCGCGGTTCGGCACGCCTCTGCTAAAACCCGTTCTCGCGGTTGACAAATCGGATGCCCGCCCCGGCTTGCGAGTGCCCCAGATCAATCTTCTTGAGAAGCTTGAGCGTGTCGGCGTCAAACACGGACAAGGCACTCCAGTTCCCGCCGCAGTAGACTTTGGTCCCGTCGGGATGGATGAAAGAGCCAAAGACGCTGTTGGTGTCGAACTGCGCCACTTCTTCCATCTGGCGCGTCGGGATGTCCATCTTCCACAGCTTGTCCCAGCCGAGATACGCCTTCTGGGTTTTGGCCGATACCGCGCCGTGGGCGGTCCACCACTCAGCCTCGTAGGGCTGAAGCTCAACTACTTGCAGGTCGGGATTGGCCTGTTTGAGGTCAAGGGTGGCGACCCCAACGGTGGCATGCTGGGTAATCGTGTCCGTCATATATACGGCAAACGAGGCCAGGTAATCGTTTTCCTGATAGGGATTCCATAAGGGCAGTCCCTCCAGCTTCCCGGCGCCGGTTACGTTCCAGTCTGCCATGGGAATAACGTCCTCAACCTGACCCGTCTCCGGATTCAGCACCGAGATATCCTTGCCCACGCTAAAGGCGTACAGCTTTTTCCCGTCTTGAGATGAGGCCAACGCCATCACTTGGCGGGGCGCGGGAAAGACGTTGGCGACCGTATTGGTGTCCAAATCGATGACGCGGATACGAGTTTCCAGTATCTCGTATTTGCCCAGGTCTTTCTTCAGCGGCATTTCATGAATGTAGAGGCGGTTGCCCTGGGGGTTGACATCAATGGCCATGGTCCTGACCAGCTCATTGTCATTGGAGAGGTTGAAGCGCAGGACCTCTTTGCCCTCGTCCAGGTCAACCAGGGCCACGCTTTGACTGAGATTGGTGACCGCATAGGCGAATTGGGGCCGGGCCGGATTGGGCGCCACCGTAAAGATGGGCCCGCTGCCCTCAAGCGGGATGGTCTTTACGACCGTATCGGTTTCCGCATCAATCACATATACGGAGTTCGGATGGGCTCCAGTCAGGATATACCACTTGGCCCACACTAGGCCGGGTAGACTGCAAACGAGGATCAGCGCGCTCAGCGTTGACACTATCCCTGCCAGACTCTTGCCCTTCATAAACGCCTCCTTGTTGGAAACATGATCTCAACCAGCGCCTTGTGGGCATAGCCATTCGGCACCAGAAACGCCTCGGCTCTAATCGACCGCTGCTCTACCTGCACCACTTCCTTAACCACCTGGGTGACCAAGTTCACCGTCCTGACCGGGTAGCCTCGATTGATCAGTTCGGTCAACTCGGCGAGCACGGCTCCTGGCGGTGTCGTTCGAGAGGTCCGCAGCTTGCCTATAAACGCATTCAGCTTGGACATATCAACGTCCGTCCCCAAGTCTATCTTTTCAGCCAGCCAGGTTTCTTCATATGCGATACCATTCCGCTGGATACGATACTTGTGGGCCGTATACCCGGCGACCGATTCTGCCTCCGACAGCGGGGTGACGATAATCGTCAGTTTAGGACTCAGACTATCAAATGGACCGGCCCGTCTTGCCGCGAGTCGTTGCGGACTGCGCGGGAGCTGATTCATCAATCGTTCCGCCTGTGCCCGCCGTTCCTGGGTGCGCGCGGCCATCAGCGTGGCGTATGCCTCGATTGGTCCTTGCCAATATGCCTGCCCCAGATGGCTGATAACCGAGAGTTGCTGCGTGTTGAGGTCGATAATCTGCGTCCAGGCGCGGGTCTCGTAGGTCAGCCGGTTCTGAGCAACCCGCGTCACAACCTGAGGGATTGGCCAGGCAGACGGGGAAGAGTTTGGCGGGATGGTCGTCGAGGCGATATACCAGCCCGCCGCAACGCGCGGGGGGAAGCCGTGCAGGAGTAGCAACAGTCCGGCAAAGCAAACGCCTCGGGTCCATAGACGCTGTCTTTGCTCAGGGTTCATATTGGAAACCCCTCGTTGTTCACCACACGGATTGTGAGGCCGGTCCTGTGTGGCTATTTCTTTTCGGGGAAGACCAGCTCCAGGCTGCGCCAGTCCTCGGCGTTGATCCCCGAGCAGGCACTCGCCCATTCAGGGTAGTTTTGCAGGCTGTCAGGCACCTGAGCCGGCCACCAGCACACATTGGCGCAGCCGAGCAGGTCGGCCTCCATTGGCGCGCACATACCCGCGGTGCCGCCCCAGGGGTTCGCCTCCCAGCCTGGGTTAAAAATCGTCGTACATCCCATCGGCTGAGCCATGCCCAGCACGTCTTCCTGAACCTGCCGTTTTGCGACGACCGGGGCGGTTTCGACTCTCTCCGCTTTATGGTTCGCGGCCTTGAGATGTTTCATAACCCCTCCTTGGACGGACGGAGAATTCTCGCCCCTCCTTCCAGCCTCGTAGCATACCGTCCGCTACAACGCCAGAGTTTGTTCGATCTCTACTCAATCGGTTGAAAATTATACTTTGCCGGCATCACCAGCAGGTGGGCACGCGCTCCCATAGGCCGACGGGCGCCATTCGGCTGATACCAGGCCTCTACCCAGACGTCGCCAACATTACCCTGTGACAAGTGGCGTTTCGGATTTGGACCGTCCTCGGCCGGCGTAAAAAGACCGTGGGCGTTCAGGGCACCGACAAAGCGTACATCATCATCGTTGACGCGCTTCACATACTCGTTCAGTTTCCACGTCACCGGACCGACGCGCCCCAGCTTTATATCGTCGTCAGTTCCCTTTCGTCCGTCCAGACCATTTGCATATCCGACCGCCTCAAACTGCTGAAAAACCTTTGGGGTACGGACACCCCCGGGCCGGGAAAACGCCTGTTCCGGCGAGAGACGGATATAGTCAACCGTATTGTAGACAGCCAGCGGCTGTTCCCCATCAACCCCCTGAATACGAGCCTCGCGAGTGCCCACTTTTGCCTTTTTCCCCACAACTACGTCGGCCATGACCGTATCAGCATCAACCCGCCGCAGGGACTGGACCGTCACGCCCGGTCCCAGGGAAACCGAAGCCGCAGCCAGACTCTCGGGGAGGTTCATGCCAAACAGCCTGAGCGTGGAGCGCTCGCCCACTTTGAGCGCGGTCGGACTGACGGCAAAAAGTCGTGCCTGGCCGGTATTCCGGTACAGGGTTTCCTCCATACCCAGATCGCCAACAAGCGTCAGCAGCCGTCTGCCACTTACGACCGTTCCGTCCTCATTGGCAAAGAAGATTTCTTTATGGGTCTGGCCGCCATCGACCTCGGCCACACCCCGCCACTGGAAGCCGGTATACATCGTCACAGTGTTTTTCCCGGTCATGCGCGATCCATCGGCAAAGTCGTAAGCGAGCTGGCCCTCATAGTTATCGTTCCCCAGAGCGGTGAGTGTCATACGACCGGTGTAGGCCCCGCCCTTTCCAGGGTCGTGACCGACCACATTCCAGACCCCGGCGTAGTCCGGTTTGGGTTTGGCCTGCCACTGCTTCCAGGCGGTTGAGTCAAACGGGTAGGTCTGCGTCAGATAGGGGACGGTATCTTTCCGCACCAGCGTGTACCAGAAGTCACCCAGCAGACCGGTTGAGGCGACCTGATTTTCGATATTCGGCAGCAGGGCCGCGGTCAGGTCCGGCAGTCGTCCCCACGATTCGGGCGTCCGGCGCTGCAAAGCAATCCGCGCATAGGAGTGACAGGCCACACAGGTGCCCTTCACTTCCTTGGGAACATGTTTTTCTATCGTATTATTGCGTTTCTCCAAGGCGTACCGAAAAGGTTTGACTTCCGCCGGTGCCAGGCCGTAGCGATCGCTCAGGTATTTGATCAGGATGCGGGCCTCGCCCGCTTCCAGATTCGCCCCGTGGGTGCGCAGCATGCGATAGATGGTCATCTCCCAGGCTTCGGGGGTCTTACGCTGATGTTCGATCGCGTCAAGCTTGCCCCCTTCTTCATGGGGAGGATGGCAACCCGAGCAGCGTGTCTCCAGCAGAGCCGGCCCGGTCATCTCCTGGCTCCACGCGGGCGGTCCCGCAAAACAGAGCGTGAAGCCCAAGACGAATCCGCTGAGCTTGCCCAGCAACAAACTGCGTCTCTCCCATACGGTATGCATGATCGCTCCCCCTACCTTCCGGTTATGCGTTCACACCTGCGGATGTCTGAAACCTCTCAACACCTATAGGCCACTCAAAATTCATGTCAACAGATAAGGTTCAATATTGGCGGATAGGAAAAGGGTTTACTTTTTAAGTAAACTCCTCTAAATTAGAGATCGTGAGTGTCCAGCAGAGTCAACGAGTCAAGCCCAGCCCGGAAGAGAGCACTGCGTTTGGGCAGCGGCTCCGTAAAGAGCGTCAGACAACAGGCCGCTCGCTGTCGGACCTAGCCAAGGCACTACAAGTCACAAAAGGCTATCTTTCTCGCCTGGAGCGAGGCAAGGCGAAACCCTCGAAGGGCATTATCGAATCGGTCGCACGAGCCCTGAAGATTGACCCAGGTCCGCTTAGGGTTCTTGCAGGAGACCTACCCGATGACGTGAGGCAGATCCTTTATCATCATCCTGAAGACGCCCCTACCCTCCTTCGAGAGACGTTCGGAGAGTATGGTTCTCCCGGTACTTCTCGTAAATCCGTCAGTGCAACAAAGAGAATCCCTCAAAAGAAACAGAGTATAAAGCCGCTTCAAAAAGAGCCTTATGAACTCATTCAGGCCGACTGTTTTGACTGGCTGGAACACCGCGCTCCCGATAGCATCCATGCTGTCGTCACTGATCCGCCCTACGGTCTGAAAGAATACACATCTGTGGAAAAGCAAAAACTCCGGCGCGGGCGTGGTGGCATCTGGCGCATACCACCAACCCTTAATGGATATACCCGGAGCCCACTGCCTCGTTTCACCGTTCTGACGCATGAAGAGAAAGATTCCTTACAAAAGTTCTTTACACAGTGGGCGATAAGAATTCAGCGCGTTCTCGTCCCAGGCGGACATGTGTTCATTGCGACCAACCCTCTCCTCTCCCATCTCGTTTATACTGCCTTGGAAGAGGCCGGCTTCGAGAAAAGAGGGGAGATTATCCGCCTCGTACAGACTCTCCGGGGTGGTGACAGACCAAAGAATGCCCATAAAGAATTTGAGAACGTCACCGTCATGCCTCGCTCCTGTTGGGAACCTTGGGGGCTCTTTAGAAAGCCCTGTCGAGGTCGAGTGCAGGATAATCTTCGTAAATGGAAGACAGGCGGCTTGCGGCGTCTCTCGGAGGAGCAGCCTTTTGGGGATGTCATCAAAAGCGCTCCGACCAGAGGGATAGAGCGAGAAATCGCTCCTCATCCATCCTTGAAACCGCAGGCGTTCATGCGGCAGATTGTTCGTGCCGCCCTTCCCTTGGGGGAAGGGATTATCCTTGATCCTTTTATGGGCGGCGGGGCGACAATAGCAGCGGCCAGTGCGGTAGGGTATCGCAGCATTGGGATCGAAATGGACCGTGAGTATTACAAAATGGCTGTTCAGGCCATACCAAAGCTTGCGACCCTTGACCTCGATAACGGAAAAGGCCCTTCGCACCTCTCCCGTGGACGCGCGGACCGGCAACCTGCCCTATTTTCGTAATCCGTCTTAGTCGGCTCATTAAGAATCATGAGCCGCTCGCAAGAATCGAACGATGCTTTCCCACCCCAGCCCCAGAGCTCCGATATATGAAATTATTTCGGAGTTTCTCAACGCCGCCCGTTGTGATTGAGGCAGTCGGAGTCCGCCGCGATTCTCCTTTCCGTCCAGAGAAAGACCAGTCGGCTTTTGTCAGTTCGGCACACTTGCCAGGGGGCCTATGCTCGCGCCTACCACGTATTCTCGTGGATCAGGTTCTCAAGCGGGATTTTTTTATTCGTCGGTTTGCGCGGCTTTTCTGCGGGATAGCCGAGGGTGATGAGTCCGACCGGGCGGACGTGGCTGGGCAGTTGGAATATCCTGGCGACTTCTTCCGGATTGTACGCACCAACAAAACAGGCTCCGAGCCCCTGCTCGGTTGCGCCTAACAAAATAAGCAATGAGGCAAACGCGGTATCCACCAAACTATAAAAAGCGCCGCGCGTGCCGTATTTCTCGCCCATACGTTGGATATCGGCACAGGTGGCAATGATAAGCGGCGCAGTGGCAACCGAGTTCTGATTCATCGCCGCCTTGGCGAGTTCGGCCCGGACCTCAGAGTCGCGCACCAGAATAAACTCCCACGGCTGGAGATTGCCCGCGCTGGGCGCGCGCACTGCGTAGTGCAGCAGTTTTTTGATCTCTTCTTCAGGAACCGGCCTGTCCTCATACTTGCGGATCATGCGTCGGCGTTTCACGACCGCAGCGAAGCTGGCGGTATCGCCGTTTTCAACGGCATGAGCCAGACTGTACGCCTGACCGAGGAGGGCGGCGGTGCCGAGCCCCTGGAGTATATGCCGACGGGTGAGTGCTGTCCGAGACATGTGGCGCGCTAACGATTCACAAACCGCAAGACGCTCACCCCTCCGGTCTGCGAATGGCCCAGGGGGACCTTGGTAATCAGATCCAGGGATTCGGCGTCGTAGACCGCGACATCGTGCCAGTTGCTGCCGCAGTAGACCTTCTTGCCTTCGGGGTGAACGAGCGGCGCAAAATAGGTGTTGGACAGCGACACCTTTTTCTCGATGTGGCGGGTTTTCGGGTCAACCTTCCACAAACTGTTGTACGCGAAATAGGCCTTGTTCGTATGCGCTGACAGCGCACCCGTGAGCACATAATCGCCTTCAACAAAAGGCTGCAACTCAACGATTTTCAGTTCCGGGTCTTCCTGGGTGAGGTCAAGCGACCCAATGCCGAGCGTCACTTGGTTGGTGATGGAATCGGTGGTGAAGGTCCCAAAAGAGACGAGGTGGCCGCTTTCCTGATAAGTCCCGCCGAGCGGCAGGCCATCGGTTCTCGCCACACCGCTGATGTTACGGTTTGCCAGCGGAATGATATCGAGCAGGCTGCCGTCCTCCGTGCTATGCACAAAAATGTCTTGTCCGACACTGAACAGATAGAGGCGTTTACCGTCTTGTGAAGAGGCCAGCCCCATCACCTGGCGGGGAGCGGTAAACGTTGTCACTGTCTCGTTGGTCTCCAGGTTAATGACCCGTATCCGGTTGTCCTGGGCCGTATAGCGACCCATGTCTTGCGTGATCGGCATTTCGTGCACGAACAGCCGCGTGCCCTGCGTATTCACATCTATCGCCATGGTGCGCACGAGTTCATTGTCGCTCGACAGGTCAAAGCTTTTGACCTGCTTGCCCTCGTCCAGATCAACCATGGCGACACTTTTGGCCAGATTGTTCACGACATAGGCGAACTGCGGCTGGGCCGGGTTGGGCGCGATATAGAGTGCCGGCCCACGGCCCTCAAGGGCAATGTCTTTGACTACTGTATCGGTTTCGGTATCGACGACGACCAGATTATTGGGATGCGTACTGGCCAGGAGATACCACTTGGCCCAGGTCGGCTGCGGCAGGACCAGCAGCCCGAACACAAAGATGACACTCCCCAGCCGCGGCCAGTTTTTCTCGTGCACCACCCGCTCCTTCAGTATGCTGCTGTTGCTTAGCCGGACGTATCGGTCTTGGGGAAGACAACGTCGAGGTTGCGCCAGTCTTCCTGGTTCATGCCTGAGCAGCCTTTCGCCCACTCGGGGGCGTTCTGGAGGCTGTCCGGCACCTGGGCCGGCCACCAGCACAGATTTGCACAGCTCAGCAGGTCGGCTTCCATGGGAGCACACATGCTGCTGGCCCCACCCCACGGATTGGCCTCCCAGCCCGGATTAAAAATCGTCGTGCAACCAATGGGTTGGGCCATCCCGACGACATCTTCCTCTACGGTTTTGCTCGTCGCTTGCGCCACACTGGCGGTGACGGCCCGAGCCTTGGAGTTTGCTGCCTTGAGGTGTTTCATCCCACACTCTCCCTTAGGTCAATTCTTTTGGTGCGTCGCCACGTCCGCGTAGCACATACTGCTCGACAAACCCAGGGGTTTGCGCTTGCAACTGCATATACACGCCGATGCCATATTCCGTCCATTCCCGCAAGAAATCGCAGTAGTGCAGATTCGGCAGCGTCGAATCCCCAAACTCGGTCATGGCTTCGTGATAGCAGCCACCGCCACACAGGCCCCGAATCCAACAGGTCTGACACACCGGCTTATTGCCTAGATGGGCACCGTTGATAAACGTGTTCAGCCGGTCGTATTCAATGCCGTCTTTGACATTGCCGTATTTATGTTCCTCCGTGCCCGGAAAACGGTGGCATAAATACACGTCACCATTGCCATCCACGTCCAACAGACCCAGGCCGGCCCCACACGGAAAGAATTTATTGGTGCCCAGATGAATATCGGTCAGCATGGTACTCAGATTAGAGAACCCGGTATACTGCCCGTTGAGCGCTCGCTCGACGTATACCGCGCCAAGCTCGCGAAACTGCCGCAGCAGTTCACGCAAATCGGCAGGCTCCAAACCGTAGTCGGTCTCGGCCTGGGCGGTGACCGGCGAGAAGCCGACCTCAAAAAAACCGAGTTGGGTCAGATGCTCATAGGTGCGCACGATATCGATGGCATCTTTTGTGACCGTCACCCGTGCGACCACCGGCCGGACCGTATAACGTTCCAGCAGGCGTTCCAGGCGGGGCCGTAAGAGATCGTAGGAGCCTTTTTGTTCACCCTGCTTGGTAAGAAAAATGCGCCGTTTGTCGTGCAGGTCTTTGGGGCCATCGATGCTGATGGTCACGCCAAAACGATGAGCCTGGAAAAAATCAATCACCTCGTCGGTCAACAGCGTCCCATTGGTCGTAAGCGAAAAGTCGACGACCTTGTCCTCGGCCTGAGCCTTTTCTTCCGCATAGGCGACGGTCCGACGCATGAGCTTGAAGTTCAGCAGCGCCTCGCCGCCAAAGAAAATCAGATTGACCTCTTTGCTGGCACCGGACTTCTTGAACAGAAAATCGACACTGTCACGCGCGGTCTCCCAATCCATCTGGACCGGTGACGGACCGTATTTCGCTCCCTCGGGTTCATAGCAGTAGGTACAGTGGAGGTTACACTTGTTGGCCACATTGACGACCAGCGAACTCACCGGGAAATGTTCAACGTCGAGCACCGGTAGGGGGGCGGACGAAGTGGCACGCTCCCGGGTTTGCAGAATCTCTAAAGCGATAAACTCCTGGATCGTCTCGGTTATTTCCTCGAGCGGGAAGTGCGCAGTCAGGCCGGCGGTCAGTTCTTCCTGGGTCGCGTGCGGATGCGCCTGCGCGTACTCCAGGACAGCGTGTGAGACCGGGTCCATGACAAACATGGACATGCTCTTGGCCGCGACCAGAATATTCTGGCCACCCTGCGTTATGGCGTGGGCGTTTTCCGCACGGAAGTGTAATTCCATTATGCCCTCCCAGAATCCGTACCTATACCCCCTACCATGCTATTCAATCGGTGGGAAGACAAATTTGGCCGGCATCACCAATAAGTGGGCACGCGCCCCCATGGGTCGTTTCGCACCTTCGGGCGTATACCAGGCTTCTACCCAGACATCGCCCACATTGCCTTCCATCAGGTGTCGTTTGGGATTCGGCCCATCCTCGTTGGGGTGAAACAATCCGGTTTGATCGACTGAACCGACATACTGAATATCGTCGTCGTTCGGACGTTTCACATATTCTTCCAGATTCCACTTGACCGGATCGATCCGTCCCAGCTTGACATCGTCGTCCGTGCCCTTGGCATTGTCTGGGCCGTTCGTATAGCCCACCACTTCATACTGCTGAAAGATTTTCGGCGTCCGAATGCCACCAGGGCGGGCGAACCCCCGTTCCGGAGTGATGCGGATATAATCGACCGCCTCATACACCGCGACCTGTCTTTCTCCCGCGACCCCTTGAATGGAGACCGTACGCGGTCCTTCTGCCACGCCTGCCTTGGCAAAGACTTCCGCCACTATCGTCTGGTTGCCATCAAGCCGCAGGGACAACACGCCCACACCCTCGCCAAAGGAAAATTTGTCGGCTGACAGAATATCCCCGGAGAAGCCCATCCCGAAAAGTTTTACTGTTTGAGGCGATCCGGTTTGGATCATGGCCGGACTGACCGTCAACAGCCGCGCTCCACCCTGGCGGCGATACCAGGTTTCGTCCATGCCCAGATCGCCGAAGTTCGTCAGTAGGCGCCGACCGGAAACGGTGTTCCCGTCTTCGGAGGCAAAGAAAATCTCGCGCTGCCGCATCTCCCGGCCGGCTGCTCCGCTCTCCTTGGCTTGGGCAACGCCGCGCCATTGGAAGCCGGTGTAGATCGTCCCGGTCGTGGAGCCCTCCATCTGCGAGCCGTCGGCAAACGTATAGGAAAACTCGCCCGTGTATTGATCGTCCTCCCCGGCGGTCAGCGTGAGTTGTCCGGTATAATCTCCACCACGTCCGGGGTCGTGACCAACCACCAGCCAGGTTCCGGCATAGCTTGGCTTTTTGACAGCCTGCCAGTCCGTCCAGGCTTCGGTCTCAAACGGCTGGTGCTTGATCAGATGGGGCACCGCGCTGTTCTTTGCGTCATCAAACCAATAATCCTTCAACTGGCCGGCGGAGGCGGTCTCACTGCCGATATTCGCCATGAGCGCGACCTTGGCATCTGGCAGCCGCTCCCACGAGTCCTGCGTCCGGCGCTGCAAGGCAATCCGCGCGTAGGTATGACACTGGATACAGCCGGCCTGAAGGGGTTTGGGCACGTCCTGGGTGGTGCGGGTATTGCGCTGTTCGAGAATAAAGCGATAGGGCTCGACTTCTTTGGGAGCCAAGCCGTAGTGATCGCTCAGATATTTGACCAGAATGCGGGCATCTCCGTCCTGCAATTTGACCCCGTGCGTTCGGACCATACGGCTGAGCGTCATGCTCCAGCCTTCGGGTGACTTGCGCTGGGCTTCAATCGCATCAAGCTTGCCATTCTCTCCTTGCGGCGCGTGGCAACGTATACAGCGGACCACCAACGTTTCTCGGGCGGACGGCGTTGCTTGGTGTTCTGCTGCCACGACGTTCTGAGCCAGACCAACCAGCCCACCTGCAAGGAGCAGTATACAGCTCTGCATTCTCATCCGTTTCCATGTCTTTCCGGTCGTCATACCTGTCCTCTCCTCCAGGCTGGAACACTGGACTCCGTCTCTGACGCAATAGCCGGATTCTATACCTCTCTGAGTGGGAGTCAAATGGGCAGAACCGAAGTTGCAGATGCCGTTTTCTCCCTCGCATCAGCGGACATATTTGGTATGCTTGGTTCACAGGAGCAGAGCATGGGTCAGGACGAGGACCGGACGCCAACCGGGGCAGGTGTCAAAGTCGCGCTTATCGATAGCGGGGTGAATGCCCAGCATTCCCATGTAGGAGGTGTCGCGGGCGGTATCCATTTTTTCTTGAACGAGGAGAACGAGGTCCAGACCAGCCCGGAGTATCCTGATCACATCGGGCACGGGACCGCCCTCGCCGGTGTGGTGCGTGCCAAAGCTCCCCAGACTGAGCTGTACGCGGTCAAGATCTTTACCGACCATCTGGCCACCTCGTTTCCGGTCCTGGAAGCGGCCCTACAATGGGCTATTGGACAGCGCATGAAAATTATCAATCTGAGTCTGGGACTGATTAATGCGCAGCATCGCCAGCCGCTCTCGACCATCGTCACCCGGGCGCAAGAAGAAAAACTCATCCTGATTGCATCTTCTCCCCCGGACCGCTCGGATGTTTTACCCGCCACCTTACCCGATGTCATAGGCGTGGCCGCGGATGAAAGCTGCGCCTGGGACGAATACCGTGTCCTCACAGACAGCCCGGTTCCCTTTCGCGCTCATCCCTATCCGCGGCCCCTACCCGGACCGGCCCAGACGCAGAACTTTTACGGCCATAGTTTTGCCTCCGCGCATATTGCCGCCGCCCTCGCCCTACGGGCCGAGCACCACCCAGACCTGACGGCAGAAACAGCCCGGACCTATCTCCAGCAAACGAGTCGTGCGTAAGTAGGGCGAAAAAGGTGCGGACACTATTCGGTTGCGGCCTGTAATATATCGGGGGATTGTGTCAACTCTCGGTAGGTCCCCTGCCACTCAACCGCACCGGACCTAAGCACGAGCACTGCATCGTCAGCGTGGAGTGAGGTGAACCGATGGGTCACCACCAGGGTCGTGCAGCGCTGCATCAGCGCAGACAAGGTCTGGCGGACATCGGCTTCACTTTCGACATCAAGGCCGGACAGGGCTTCGTCCAGCACCAGAATCCGGGGCTTTTTGAGCAGGGCGCGGGCCAGGGCAATGCGCTGGCGCTGGCCGGCAGACAGGCGTGCGCCGCGTTCACCTACTGTGGTCTCGTAGCCGTCAGGCAAGGCGGTCACATACTCGTGCAAGCCAGCCGCTGTGACCGCCGCAATGACCTCTTCACGAGTTGCCTCGGGGCTGGCGTACGACACGTTTTCAAGAATCGACGCGTGAAACAGAAAGGTCTCGTGGCCGATGACAACCACGTGTTGGCGCAGCCATACCAGGTCCAACTCCCTCACGTCATGACCGTCCAGACGGATGGTCCCGGCCTGGGGCTCATACAGCCGTATCAGGAGATCGACGAGCGTGGACTTGCCCGTTCCACTCGGTCCCAGAACGGTCAGGCGCTGCCCGGCCCCCACCAGAAAACTCACCTGACGCAACACCGGCTGATCGGTCGGAGCGTTGGGCTGATAGCCGAACGACACATCACGAAATTCAATCTCGCCCCGCAGGTCTTCGAGGCGTAAGGTCCCATCGGACGGTTCGGTATATTCCTGCCCGATATCCAGAAACTCGAACACGCGGTCCACAGACACACCAGCCCGTTCGATGCGCAGATACAGGTCCATCAAGACCTGAATGGGACTGAAGGCGCGGGACTGGTAGGCCGAGAAAGCAACCAGTCCGCCAATACTCATCTGGCCCTCAATGACCAGATAACCACCGTACAGGGTGACCAGGGTGCTGCCGAGAAAGGTTGTGGCCGTTGCGGTCGTGCTGCCGATATAGCCGATCATCTCAAACCGCGTCACAAGCGCAACAAAACGCTGACCCAGGCGACCCAAGCGGTTCAACTGGATGCGCTCCGCACCGAACTGCTTGACGAATTTTATGGCCGACAGCGACTCAACCAGAAAGGCGGAAATCGAGGCGTTCAACTCTCGCACCTTACGAGTTTCCTCGACCATATACGGCTGTATTTTGCGTACCCCATATATTTGGAGCGGGATAACGATCAGGCTGACCAGAAAAAGCTGCCAGTTGAGCCAGAGGAGAAACCCCACGGTTGCCAGCAGGACAAAAATATTGGTGACAAAGGTGAAGGCCGCATCGGTCAGGACAGACTGAATCTCGGCGATATCGGTATTCAGCCGCGACAGCAGATCGCCCACTTTGACCTGAGTATGGAAGCGGAGAGAAAGTTTCTGCAAATGCGAGAAGAGATGCTGTCTGAGCGCAAATAAAACGCGCGCTGTGACCTGGGTATAGAGATAACGATTGACCGCCCCTACCCCGTAGCCAAGCAGCGTAACACCCAGCATGATCCCGCACAGCGTCACCAGCAGCGACCCATTCCGCGCGAGCAACACATCGTCAATCAGGATTTTGGTGAACAGCGGCCAGAGCAGGCCGAGAACAGTGCCGAAGGAGGACAGGAGGAAGACGAAGCCGATTCTTCGCACATACGGCCTCACAAAGGGCGACAGCCGATAGAAGCGGGAGAGTATCGAGGCAAGGTGCATAGCAGCAGTCCTGACGGCCCGTTCGAACGGACGGATACCAAGGCGACTGTACAGTAGCTTGGTCTGAGACGAAATAGACGCGGCACTTGAGTTGCTCTTCCTGGTCCGACGGCATAAGCTCCGGGCAATAATCCCACGATTTCCTATTGGCAGTCTTATAGGTCTGACGTGACACTCCCTCCCACAGCAGATATCGTGGTTGCCGGTGGCGGTCCGGCCGGGGCAACCATCGCCCACCAACTCGCGGGCTTCGGCTATCGCGTCGTGCTGATTGAGAAGCACCGTTTTCCGCGGCACCAGATTGGGGAGTCCCTGACACCGAGCATCTTTCCCCTCCTCGACTTTCTGGACATCCGGACCCAGGTGGAACAGGCCGGCTTTCTGCGTATGGCCGGTCACAGCGTGTGTTGGGGCTCGGCCCGGCCACGCACCGCATATTATAGCCCGGATCACCACCGGCGCGGTTTTCAGTCCGTGCGCGCCGATTTTGACCTGATTCTACTCAATCACGCCCGCCAGGCCGGGGTCCGGGTTGTGGAGGGACAGCCTGTGCGAGACGTCCGGCCTGACGGAGAGCACGGCGTGGTCGTCCGCTATGGTTCGGGAGAACACATTCGGGCCGCCTTCTGTGTTGATGCGACCGGTCACGCGGGCATATACGCCCGCGAAAACCTGCGCCAGCGAGACGGTGTCTTTCAAACCCTGGCCCTGACGGGCTATTGGCAAAACGCTAGGAATCCACCCGGTGTGGACTTTGCCAACACCCTGCTTGAAGCCTATGCAGACGGCATGGTCTGGTCAGTCCCGCTACACACAGGCGAGCGGAACGTCACGCTGCTGATTGACTGGCGGCACAGCCGCGCCATAAAGCGGACTGGACTGCAACGTTTTTATATCGAGGAAGTCCGTAAGGCGACCTATGTCTCAGGCTTTCTGGCTGATGCACGCCTCCCCCACCCACCCCAGGTCTTTGATGCCAGCCTGTACACCGCGCGGCAGTTTGCCGCCGGTCGCACCCTCCTTGTCGGTGATGCCGGCCTGTTCATTGACCCCTTGTCCTCGGAGGGGGTCCGCAAAGCCATGGCATCAGCCATTACCGGCGCTGTCGTTATCAATACCGTCCTCCAGCGACCTGCCATGCAGCCCCAGGCCACCGAGCTGTACGAAGCCGGGCAGCGAGACACCTATCACAGCCACTACCGGCAGTCGGCCCGCTATTATGCGGAAGAGGGCCGATGGCCGGACCGTCCCTTTTGGCAGTATCGTCGCCCGCGCCTTAAATCCGACCCGGGCCCCACCGCTTCGCAGCAGCCGCCGTCCGCTGCCTTTTCTCCGTTTGATTCACAGCCGGTTTCGCACCTGGCGGTCACGCCGGACCTGCGTATCCGGGAGCAGCCTGTTATCGAAGGCGCATATGTGGAGCTCCGGCCCGCAGTCGTGACCCCGCGTTACCCACGCGGCCTGCGCTTTCTGTCCGGGGTGAATGTCCCGACCCTGCTGCGCTGTGTGCAGACACAGCGTTCTGTGGCGGACATTCTGGATGCCTATCAGCGGCATCCCGACGGGCGGCAGAGCGTTCCTGCCCAGGTACGTCAGGTCCTGGCCCAGCTGTATCAAGAGGGCCTGCTCAGGCCGACCTCGCCAGACGAAAGCCAATCAGGTTGAAACGAAAATTGGGGTTGTTGCGAAAACGGTAGGATACCCGGCAGAACTCGGGGAAGAGCAGCCAGGCTCCTCCGCGTAACACTCTGACCGTTCCGGTTGCGGGGCCCTGCGGGTCTTCGGTCGGAGAGACCGTATAGTACTGTGGAGCGTACCAATCCGCCACCCACTCCCAGACATTACCGGCCATGTCATACAGACCGTAGTTATTAGGTGGATAGCTCCCGACCGGGGTGGTCCCGGCCCGATTGTCATAATTTGCCCGCTCCCGAGAGATCCCGTCTCCCCACGGATAGGGCTGGTCTGCTAACCCGCCACGGGCGGCGCTTTCCCATTCGGCCTCGGTCGGCAGCCGCCCCCCGGCCCAGGCACAGTACGCCTGGGCGTCGTGCCAGCTCACCAGGACCACTGGATGGTCTTCTCGTCCTGTCGGCGGTACGTTTCGTTCCTGGTCCCAATTCTCGCGTTCCGCCCGAGCGTCATCAAGATAAGGCACGCGATGGCCGGTATCGAGGATAAACTGCCGGTACTGGACGTTCGTCACTGGGTGTTGGGCAATGTAGAAACTCCCCAGCGAGACCCGGTGGGGCGGCCGCTCGGGCGGCGTTCCGTTCTCGCTTCCGATGCAGTACTCGCCCGCGGGGATGCAGACGAGCAGACTGCCGTCTTGTGGGTTGAGCAGGTGATTCATGCGCAGCCCTTCATGAGTTGACCAGACGATAATCGCGGCCCAACGAATCAAACAGCTCGGCCAGGGCACTTTCCACGCTCCGTCTCAACCCGGCTCGCGGCACCATGGTCAGCGTCCCTTCCGTCCAGGTTGGGGCCATTAAATGGACCTGCTCGGTTCGTTTCAGATGGACGACTTGTTGTACTTGCAGTTCGAGCGAATAGGCCAACACGGAGGCCGGGTGTTCCACAACCCGGAGCGAAATATTCAGCACGGCTGGGAAATCTCCGTTCGTCAGCGCGTTACGGCGCAGATGGGTGACAGCCAGCGTGTGGAGCTGGGTTTCCGAAAACCCCAGTCGCCGCGCCGGAAGGCTCACGGCCGCAATAGCCACCCGAAAACCTTCAATCCCGAACAGCGTCGTGGCGTCAGAGCGGATGCCGGCAACCGGGGCGGGCCAGGCCAGACAGATGAGCATGCCCAGCAGGCGGAGGCGGGCGACAGCCGCGTGGTGTACGGAGAACGGCGGTCGCATACCACTTACTTCGGCTGTGCGCTCTGGGTGGCAGCTTGTTGTTTTGCAAGCTGGAGGTCAACCGCCTTTTCGACCAGAGCGAACAGACGCTGATTTTTTTCCGGTGGCAGAGCCTGAAGCGCCTTTTGGACCAACTGACCCATCTCCGTCACCTCCTGCTCGCCGGCCTCGGCACCATGCTTCAACAGCTCCTCAAATTTCAGCCGTTCCCGCTCGGGTAGCGACCGGAGGGCCTCGGCATAGATCGCATCCATTTCGGCCCGCTCGGCGGGCGCCAGGAGCTGGCGTCCGGCTTGGGAAAGCCGCATCCCCCGTTTTGCCGCGGGCATCCCACGGGATTGCAGGACACTCTGTAAGGTTTCTGGGGGTGGAGTGCGATGACGATAGGTAATCGTCACCGCTACCACACCTATGGTCAGGAGCCCGAGCACCAGGAAAACACCTTTGTATGAGCGCGCCGTTGCCATGCAAATCTTATACGCGGTTCGGCACGGTCTGAGTAGGGGAGGAGACGGTGCATGGCCGAGAGTTGGTCAACTTTCCCTGCGGCGGGAGAGGCGCTATGCTCTCCGCTCCATGGCCCAGGAGCGTCTCTTTCCGCTGCCCGACCTCAGTGGCCGTCTGGCCGTACTGGGTGGACAGCCGCGCGACCGGACCGAGCTATGCCTGAGCCTCGCCCTGCGTCAAGCGCGCCAACACGGCGGGGTGGTATGTCTGGACGCCCACGGTCGTCAGCAACTCGAAATGCCCTTTCGGCTCCTGCTACGTGAAGACGTGGCTTATATTCCCCTACCGGTGGAGGGTACAGTTTCGGATGATATCGCGCAGCAGGTGCTTCAGACCCTTCAGACCGGTCTTGGGGCGACGCCTTCCCTGCCTCCTCTGCTCATCATTGATAGCGCACAAGAGACGACCGACTGGGAGCACACGCTCACCTTCTTCTTACGCACCGGAACGGTGGTGGTCGAATTTCTTCCAGACCCGGCCCACCTCGTCTTCGGACGGTACGAAACAACGCTACTCTTGCACGCGGCGGGAGCTGAGGCTGAGGCAATCAGTCAGACCGTCGGCAGAAAGGTTGCACCCGAAGACCTCGAAAGGTTGCAACCGGGAGAGGGGTATTTTATCCATCTGTCGCGGGTGTACCGGGTCCGCTTCCCGGAGTATTCCTAGACCTCAGCGCCTTCGTTGACAACGCCGAGCCGGACCCGCCATAATCCCGTGCCAATAAAAAGGGAGGACGAATATGCGGGTTCTGATTCTGGGGGCCGGGGGTGTGGGTTCGGTTGTCGCCGGGCATCTTGCCCGGCATGGAGTAGATGTCGTGATGATCGCCCGGCCGGGTCACGCGCGGGCTGTCCAGCAAAACGGGCTGCGACTCACCGGACTGTCTGACTTTCGGGTCCGGCTGCCAGCCTACGCCGATACGTCAATACTCGACAGCGCCGATGTCGTGCTGATTTGCGTCAAGACCAAGGATATGCCGCGCGCCCTAGCCAGCGTCAAACATCTGCGGATCGGCAGTGTCGCCTCACTCCAGAACGGCGTAGTGAAGAACGCCCAGATGGCGCGCGTTTTTGGTGCGGACACTGTCGTTGGCGCGACCACGATGATCGGCGCGACCCTCGTCCGCGATGGCGAGGTCCATTATACCCTGGATGGGATTACGTTCTTTGGCGAACCGGACGGCACGCGCTCAAAACGAGTGGACCGTCTGGCTCAGACGTTTGTTGACGCCGGACTCAAGGCTGCCGCGGTCGAGAATATCGTCTCGATCGAATGGACCAAGCAAGCCATCCAAAACCCCTTTGCCCCGCTGGCGGCCCTGACCCGCCTGCCCGTCCATCTGGTGTGGGCGAGCCCGGAACTGGCAACCCTCTCAGTCCATATGTTTCGAGAAGTTGCGGCCGTTGCGGATGCCCTCGGCATTCCACTGTCCGACCATTCGGCCTGGAGCCTGTTCAAGCAGCAGATGCTTCGGGACGCCCCGTTCGACGAGGCAGTACAAATGCTCGTCGGGGTAGGCCAACAGGTGGCACGGAGCGGGCGGACCCATATCATTCCGTCCATGCTCCAGGATGTGCTGGCAGGAAAAAAAACGGAGATCGAAGAAACCGTCGGCCACGTCTTTAAGGAAGGCCAACGCCTCGGCATTCCCGTTCCCTACACTGAGTTTGCCTATCGGGCGGTCAGAGCCATAGAGGATCAGTACCCCGCACGGCTTGACACATCGGAGTGAAGGCCGCTCGCGCCTGTCTCCTCCCTTTATGAGGCGGGGATACGCAGCACCCTGCCCGCCTGAATACGGTGACTACGGAGGTTGTTGATCCGTACTAGGGTCGCAATCGTTGTATTATACCGTTGCGCAATCTCCCCCAGGGTGTCCCCCCATTGCACCCGGTAGAGCGTCGTCTCGGTCTGGCCGGTGGGAATCCGCAGCACCGCGCCTATGTTAATCTGAGTCCCGCGCAGACTGTTTGCTACCCTCAGAGCACGCACCGTCGTCCCGTAACGCCGGGCAATTCTCTCCAGGGAATCCCCGCGACGCACGGTATATCGGAGGTCCTGCCCGTTTTTCTTTTCTTCCGCGCCACGTCCCGTGGCAGAGGGAATCTGTGGCGGCAGGGACACCACCGTCCGTCTATCCGGCGCTTCCGCCGGGGGCGTTGGAAGGGAGATTTCTTTTCCAGCCGCGAGTGGATGTAAATACCACAGCTGATGCTGCTGGCGAAACGTCTGCGGATCAACCTGAAAGACGTTGGCCAACAACTCGGGCGTATCCCCAATACGAACCACATACACCGGCTTTTCCCCCACACCGGCCAAGTCCGCAGGTACCTCCGTGGGATAGGCAACAGTCGAGCCTCCTTGGAGAAAACGCTTCGCCAGCATCGGGTTGTACAAACGCAGGACGGTTGGTGTAAGCCGAAGGGCCTGGGCCGTGGATTCCCACGACTCCCCAGGCTGGACTTTTCTGAGCTCAAGCTGTCCTGCCCGACGACGCACTTCGGGCTCATATTCCTGCAAAACGGATTTATAATACCCAATACTCACAATATATTGCAGCGTCTTGAAATGGATGGGCTCGTCTTCTTGCACCCGGTCAGGACCGAGCTTATAGGCGGCCAGCACATAGTCCTCACGCGTGAACTGGTTTTGCAACTGTGCCAGGTATTGTATACCGGCTTCAATATTGGTTGGACTGCCGAGTAAGCGGACGATTCCGGGGGGCATTTGAAAATACCCGACACCTCCGCCTGGGGAGACCCATTCGGCGTTCCCGCCCGATTCCTGTAGAATCACGGCCCGAGCGAGCCGATGGTCTACCCCGTAGCGGGCTGCATGGGTGAAGAGACCAGTCTCGATCTCAATGGTCTTACGGTACATGCCCAAGAGAGCAGGAGAAATATCCGCGGTTGCCCAGGCCGACTGTACCCAGAGCATACCGCTCAGAAACACTATCCACCATGTCATTCTTCATCCTCCAGCGTTGCTGAAGTAAATTTTTAATATACTCAGAACAGTCCGAGAAGGAAAGAATAATGCCCCATGACGCTGTTGAGTGGTGTTGTCCCGCTCCCGGTATTTTCCACGGGACTTGATCTCGGTATAATAAGGCTTACATTCTCCTGGAATGCGCCGCGCTGTTTTTCTTGTTGAGCGCCAGGCAGTATCATTGCAAGAAAGTCTCTGCTCCCGTGTTTGAATTGTTCTCGGCATCCGCTATTGATTACTGGGTTTCTTACCTTACGTACTCACCCTATATAACCATATTTCTGCTGCTTATTGCGGGGATATGGTTCATTCCGCTCGCCGAGGAAATCGCCCTCGTTGCCGCCGGCTATCTCTACTATTCGGACCAAGTTCAGCTGACCACCATGCTCATGCTGCTCGGCCTGGGCGTTTTTTGCGGCGATTTTGTTGGTTTTTGGGTAGGACGACATTGGAGGGGCAGAAGTCCACGCTCAGCGTTTCCCTTTCTCCATCGCAGCAAATGGGTCGAGCGATTTAAGACTTGGCTTGACCAGTATCGGAACCGGGCGCTTTTTTTGACCCGATTCTTGCCCGGCCTGCGACTTCCCGCACATATTATTGTTGGTGCACACGGGATGCCGACGCTTATCTATGTCCGGATTTCTCTGATTGCCATCGCCGTCTACGTACCAGTCATTTTTACGCTGGCCTATTCGTTTGGAGCCGAGATTGATGCCGCCCTCGCTTCTATCCAGCGTCTTGGGCACGTTGCGTGGGGCCTGCTGCTCGTCGCTATTATCGTTTGGATCCTTTTTCGGTTCTGGATTACCAGGCAGTCCCTTTTCGATCAGCCCCAGTAGGGGCGATGCGTGAACCGCCCCCTTGCGTCACGACCGACCACATTGAGTCGGAGCACGGTTTTCCGTATGGTAGGAACCTGCAATCAAACCGCTTCAAGTGGAGGAGACGATATGGAAAATCAGGGACAAGGACCGGCCTGGGTTGTTTTTCTGATCTGGATGCTCGCCCCCTTGCTGCTCTTCTTTCTTATTTTGACCTTTACCGGCTAGTAGCAGTATTCAGAGAAGGAGCAATAATGAAACCACACGGGCAGAAGAGCCTCCGCTTTGCCAGTGCCTTCCTCCTAGCAGGAGTGGTACTGGCTCCGGGCGCACTCAGGGCCGACACCACCAGCGCGGTACTGGCCACAGTTGGCGAGAGAAGCATTACCGAGGCAGAGATTGAAAACCAGATCAAAGGCCAGATGCTCCGCTTGAACAATCAAATCTACTCGCTCAAAAAGCAAGCGGTCGACTCGATCATCAACGCGCACCTGCAAGAGCAGGAAGCAAAGAAGCGGGGGATCACCCGCCAACAACTCCGCCAGCGGGAAGTGACCGATAAAACGGAACCGGTGAGCGACGTAGAGGTCGCGGATTACTATACTAAGAACAAAACCCGGTTTGGCGAGAAAAAGCTGGAGGAGGTGCAGGCTCGGCTCAAACAATCCCTCCAGGCCCGCAAGCAGCAACAACGCCAACAGGCATTTGCTGCCGAACTGCGTAAAGCGGCCACGATCAACTTTAAGCTGACGCCGCCCATTGTTGACGTTCCGACCGCCGGAGCACCAGCAAAAGGACCACGGGACGCGCCCATTACGCTGGTTGAGTTCTCCGACTATCAATGACCGTATTGTGCCCGAGTGCAGTCTGCACTCTCTCAAGTTCAGGAAAACTACAAGGATAAAGTTAAATTTGTATTCAGGGATTTTCCATTAACCCGGCTTCATCCCCAGGCATATAAAGCAGCGGAGGCTGCGCGCTGTGCCGGAGATCAGGGCAAATACTGGGAGTACCACGATATCCTGTTTGCCAATATTAAAGCCTTACAACCCGATGAACTGAAACAATACGCCGCCGACCTCAAACTGGACACGGCGCAGTTTACGGCCTGCCTGGACAATAACGCCTATACTGCAGCAGTCAGCAAGGACCTGGCGCTCGGCACCCAACTCGGGGTGAGCGGCACACCGGCCTTTTTTGTGAACGGACGTTTTCTGTCCGGTTCGCAACCCTACTCGGCGTTTGCCGAATTGATCGAGGAAATGCTGGCAACGCAGTAATCCATAGGGGCGACCTGCCGGGCGGCCCTAGTCTTTCCCGCCCGGTCTCTCTGGAGGCAGCCGCCGCGGCAGCGCTCCGCAGTGCTGTAAGGCTAAGGCGTCGAGGCGGTCCTGGAACGCCCTTTTTTCAGCCGCGGTCTGGCAGGGTAAAGCGCGCAGGGCCCGGCGGTCTTCCAGGGGGAAGGCCTGCCATTCTTTTAGATGGAGTTTGATCCGGACTTGGTCGAGCTTGTCTCGAACAGAACGAGGAATCCAGCCAAGATCATCCGTCTCCATACCCTCTCCCTTTCCTCATAGCGGTCTGTTCGCCCCTACCCGCTTTCTCCGCGTCGCGCAAGGCAGCCCTACCCCCTATTGGCGATTCAGAAAGGGGTATGGTAATGCTTCAGCCCATGTCAGCAAAGAAAGCAAAAGCGGCCCGCCGTAAGGCGGCCACACACGATCCGGCCGTGCAGACAGCGCGTCACGCGCAGCGCCACGCTCCTAGTTGGCCGCTGCTCGCCATCCGTATCCTTGGAGCGCTCGGCCTCGTCATCGGGGTCTACCTCTCTGTCCTCCACTATCAGGCGGGGGCAAGCGGCAGTATTGAATCGGCTTTTTGCGGCAGCGGTACCACGGTCAATTGTAGCCTGGTCCTGAGCAGTGCCTATGCCACTCTTTTGGGGATTCCTGTTGCCGTACTCGCCGCCGGCAGCTACGCGATCCTCCTCGCCAGCACCTTCCTGGCAGCGCCTGGGCTGACCGTTCTGCTGTGTGGCTGGATGTTTGTCTTCTCGCTGTATATGGCGGCAGTCTCATTCTTCACGATAGGGGCGGTGTGCCCCTTGTGTACCGGTCTGTATCTGGTGAACTTGGGCCTCTTCGTGAGTGCCCTTGTGCAGGGCCGGACGGATCATACGATTACCCCGCCTCGGCTGGCTTACGCCGCCCTTGGTTTTTCTATCGTGCTGCTGGCCATCGGGCTGACCCAGACCGAGGACGCCGCCCACGTGACCCCACTTCAGGAATATCTCGCCCCTCCTCCAGCAGAGATGGACATGAGTTTCGTGCGTTATTACTACGACCAGCCGGCTGTCGTGCTGCGTGGGTCGGAACGGCACGTCGAGGGGCCCGCGGACGCAGCGCTCACCATTCATGAGTTCGTTGATTTCCGGTGCCCGCAGTGCGCCAATGCCCGGGACACCCTGCTGAAGTTTCAGCATGCCAACCCGGACGATGTCCGTATCGTATTCCGGCACTATCCGCTTGACCAGCAATGCAATACCAGCATGCAGGGTCAGGTGCATCCGGGCGCTTGTGCGGCGTCGATGGCGGCCGAGTGTGCCGCAGAGCAGGGAAAATTCTGGGAGTATGCCGACCTGCTGTTTGCGGATCAGGCCAAATTCAAGCGGGCTGACTTTGACGCCCATGCCAGAACTGCCAGACTGGATTTCGAGCAGTTTAGTGCGTGTATGGACGATGGGCACACCGAGGCGCTGGTCAAGAACGATATTGACGAGGCCCTGCGTCTTGAGATCAAAGCCACCCCTACCCTAGTGGTGAACGGGCGGCTCATCCGGGGTCTGCCTCCCGTCAACAAACTCGCCACCCTGGTCACCCTCCAGAAACAGCAGGAAACCAGCGGCACTCCCTAACCGAGAAAATAGGCCCCGTACTGTCACCCTTATCCTGCGATGACGTGCTCGCGGGTAATGATAAACGGCAGTCTGGTACCATCGATAAAATTGGCTTCATCCGCCCGGGTTGCTGCGTATTCCGGCATGCTGGCTGAGGTGCGCATGGCCTGCGTATCAGCAAACCAGGTAATGGCCACCCCGTCATAGACCGGCGTTTTTCCGGCCTTATACACGGAGAGCCGGGTGTGGCTCTGCACATAGCGTTTGATCACCGGAATGGCCGCACCGAGCGGGCCGTGAACTTCCCGCCAGTGTTGCTGAAACGCCTCGATCGACAAGTCGGCCCGATGCGTGACAAATTCCATATTCTTGACCGCATTGGGCGGGACACCCCCATCCTTAATCGTATGCTCCTGGGTGATAATGCTGCCCATTGTTGAGAGGTCGATGAAATTCGGCTCATCAGCCCGCACCGCGACGTATTCCGGCGTCGCGCCCTGAGCCCGTAGCACCTGGGTATCCTCGACCCATACCTCGGCCACGCCGTCGTAGACGGGCTCCCTTTTGCGGTAGCCGGACAGCAGCGTATGCGACTGCACATAGCGCTGAATGCCCGGCAACTTAACGACCACATCGGCGTGTTTCGTTCGCCAGTATTCCTGGAAGGCTTCGACCGACATGCCTGGCTTGCGCTTAAAAAATGACATGAGTTTGATCATACCTTGCCCTTTCCTTGGTAGATGCTGCGGGTATGCACTCCGCTCTTCCCTTACCTATTGGACACCGCTGTCACAGGTCAAGCCAATCCCCTCGCATTGAGCCCGCCGGATCAAGCGCGTATATAAAATTGGACGTTCCAGCGCAGGTGATGCAAAAGGAGACAGCATGATTTCGGTTGGCTATGTCCCCGATACCCACGGTGGCCCGTATCAACAGCCGGAACCCGACCCGGAGCGTGCGGCCGATTTTGCCCAGCAATTGCTGCACGAGGCCGAGCAGGCGGAACAGGCCGGCTTTGACGCCCTGTTCGTACCCGAACGACACGCCCGCACGGAATGCATGTTTCCCTCGACCCTGACCCTCATGGCCGCGCTAGCCGCCCGCACCCAGCGCGTCAAGATCGGCTCCTACGTCATCATGCCGCCCCTGTACCATCCGGTCCATCTGGCCGAGCAGGCCGCCATGATTGACGTCCTGTCGCGCGGCCGCCTCATCATGGGCCTTGGTGTAGGCTATCATGTTGATTACTTTAACCATTTTGGCGTATCGATTCGACAACGCGAGGGCCGTTTTGAAGAGTGTCTCGACATCCTGCACAAGGCCTGGACTACACCGGGACCGGTTGCCCATCACGGCCGGTATTACGATTACGATGCGATCCACATCACGCCAAAACCCTACCAAAAACCCCGTCCGCCTATTTGGATAGGTGCGTTTGGTCCGAAGTCCATCGCGCGGGCCGGACGCTTGGGAGACGTCTGGTCGATGGCACCCTTTTTTGACAGCTTTGATACCCTCAAAGGCCAACTGGAAATCTATCAGGAGGCAGCAATCAAGGCCGGCAAAACGCCCCATGTGGCGCTCCTGCGGGATGGCTGGCTGGCCTCCAGCATGGAAGAGGCCGAGGAGACGTTTGGCCGTCTCTGGCTTGAAGAGTGCAAGTTTTATCTGCGTATGGGCATGCTCACGCCGACCAAAGACTTTCGGTCAGAAGCGGATTTCACCCTGGATAAGGTCCGTCCCTATACGGTGATCGGCACCAAAGACGACTGGCTCGAACATCTCAGTCTGTGGCAAAAGGAACTCGGAGTCGAACACTTCGTGCTGCGCTGCCGGGTCCCCATGGGACCACAGCCGGAGCAAGTTATCGAATGCATCCAACGGTTGGGCGAAGAAGTCTTGCCGGCCCTCAAGACGCTGGCGTAAACGGTCCCAGTACAGAACAAAGAGAGGAAGAGTATGGATTTTCAATATACACCCGAACAGGACGCCTTTCGGGCTGAGGTCCGCGACTGGTTGGCGGCGAATCTGGATCCCACCCTGTGTGTCGACGATCCCAAAGATGAGCGAGTCGCCCCGGACCGGGAAACATTTGAACAACGCCGTCTCTGGCAGCGCACCATGTACGACAGCGGCTGGGTCGGTGTTGCCTGGCCCACAGAATATGGCGGACGCGGCGCCGGCCTGCTGGAACAAGTCATTTTTGACGAAGAATACACCAACGCCCACGCCCCCGTCCTACCCGGCTATTCCGGCATTGCCCTGTGCGGGCCGACGCTCATGCACTGGGGCACGGACGAACAAAAGGAACGTTTCCTCAATCGGATACTGAATGGCGATGACGTCTGGTGTCAGGGATATTCCGAGCCCGGCGCCGGCTCGGATCTGGCCGGGCTACAAACCAAGGCCGTTGCCGAGGGCGACGATTTCATCATTAACGGCCAGAAGGTCTGGACCTCGGGCGCCCAGTACGCGGACTGGATATTCATGCTGGTCCGGACCGATCTGGACGCACCCAAACATCGCGGCATCAGCTATATACTGGTCAATATGAAAACTCCCGGTGTAACGGTCCGGCCCTTAGTTTTGATGAACGGCCATGCGCATTTCAACGAAGTCTTTTTCGAAGATGTGCGCGTGCCCAAGACCAATCTGGTTGGCCCGCTCAACCAGGGCTGGAAGGTCGCCATGACGACGTTAATGTTCGAGCGTGCCTATGCCGGGGTCGGGAATTATGACGACCAGATTGGCCGTTTGGCGGAACTGTCCCAACAGGTCTCCATCGACGGTGAGCCGGCTTGGGAGCAATCCTGGGTGCGACAGAAGCTGACCCAATTTCACATTGAAAGCCAGGCTCTGAAATACACCCGCTTGCGCGGCCTGACCAAACTGCTCAAGGGCTTGCCCCCCGGTCCGGAGGGCTCCATGCTGAAACTGTGCGGTTCGGAGTTGGGCATTGACATTGCCGCATTTGCCAGCGAACTCCTGGCCGGCGCCGCCATTACCGAACAGGCGACCGAGACCGTTCCCGACGCCCCCCGCTGGTTCAACCGTGTCCTCAGCGCCCGACAGTACACGATTGCCGGCGGAACGAGTGAGATTCAGAAAAATATCATGGGTGAGCGGGTATTGGGGTTGCCGAAGGGATAGAAATTCTGGGGGCGGGAAGTCTGCCCCCACACGTTATTCTCCCCTCGTTCTGCCCCTTACCTGTCCCATTACGACCGTGTCGTAATATCGTCCGTTACGATAGCGGTCCTGCCGTAGGGTTGCTTCACGGCTGAAGCCCTGCCGTTCCAGTAGGTTAATGGTCTGAGCGTCGGTGGCATCCACGTACAGCCACACACGGTTCATAGTCAGAGTTTCAAACACATAACTCTTCATCAAGCCGACAGCTTCAGCCAGACAGCGCTCACCGTCCGCCTCTTGGTCACCAAGAAAAAATCCTAATTGGATCTGGCTGTTTTCCTGGTCAATGCGACTGAGGCCAATGAAACCGATCAAGCTATCCGTTTCCTGCGCGATAATACCAAGAGCGATATCGTGCGTATCGCTCTTGGTGCGTTCCAGAAACAGCTCTGCGGCGGACTGGTCACATGGACGGTAAAAGAGGTCTAGAGTAATCCGTATTGCTGGCTGGGTTGTCCAGTCGGTCAGGCTGGGAACATCCTCAGGCTCCAGCGGGCGGAGATAGATGCCTGTGCCTATACGGAAGGGGTTGCGCATTACTCATTACATATCCCCTCTTGGGAGGAGATTTTTCAGATTCTGTTGGTCTCGGACAAAGGCTAAGAGTTCATTTTCTCCCACTCCTCGCGCAGAATCGCCATGACGACCGTATCCCAGAAACGGCTGTCGTATACATGCTCCTGTCGGAGTATGCCCTCTCGACGGAAACCGACTTTTTCGTACATGTGCATTGCGCGTAGATTATATTCGTATACGTGGAGTTGGACACGGTTCAGATGGAGTTCTCTGAAAGCATGGCACACAACTAGCCTGGTCGCCTCCGTTCCGAATCCCTTGCCCCATTCACTTTTCTCGCCGATCAGAATGCTAAAGCTGGCGCTCTGATTCTGAAAGTCGACCTGATCCAGTCCGGTTGAACCGATAAGCTGGTCTGTCTCCCGTACGACAATACCGAAGAGCACATCGTGTGCACTTGCATTGGTCTTTTCTATAAAGACTTCTTCCGCTCGGACATCCATTACACGCAACCCAATAGCCAGCGTACGAGTCACCTCAGGGTCGTTGACCCACGGCACAAAGGCCGCGGCGTCCGCGCGTGTCAGAGGGCGGAGATAGAGCCGGCTTCCAGCGGCAATCGCATTTGGCATATCAGTTATCCGTCTTCTCTCCCAGGAACGTTGTTTTTTTGTTTTTACCGGGTATAATAACTTAACCATGATGAGCTGTCTGAATTACTATACGCTCCAGAACCGCCGGAATTGGTGGTGGCTGCCCAAGGAGGTGGCCCGGACGTAGGATAACGCCTGCACTCGGAGCCGCCTTGTAAATGTGAGGCGGCTTTTCTTCTTTTTAGGCCGCCGCCTCTCCCAAGGTTGCGGCCTTTTTTATACAGGCCCGGCTCTGGAAAGAGTAAACGCGCGCTCCATACCATGCAGGGTTGCTGGCACGTTCACTCTTTCACAACACAGGATAGCGAGGCCAATATGACATCTCTGCTCCAACACACAGACCATTATCATACCCGTGGGGGAATCACCGTTCATCGGGTGATTGACGACCTGCCGGCGGCAGACACCATCGAACCCGTTCTGGATGCGCTCGACTGTCAGCGCGGCGCCCTGTTTGCCTCAAGCTATGAATATCCAGGGCGCTACACCCGCTGGGATATGGGCTTTATCAACCCACCCCTGGCGGTCGGGGGGCGTGGCCTGAATTTCTGGGTGTCAGCCCTGAACGAACGTGGCGTCCTGCTCTTACCGGCCATTACCGCAGTGCTTGAGAATCTTTCCGCAGTTGCCGCGTTGGAGGTCCAGGGGCCGGACCTGATTGGCTCCGTCACGCCAACGCGTGAACGCTTCCCAGAGGAGCAACGCAGTCAGCAACCCTCTCTTTTTTCCGTACTGCGCGTGCTGGTGCAGCTCTTTTATAGCACCGCGGAGCCTCATCTGGGTCTGTATGGTGCGTTTGGCTACGATCTCGCCTTTCAGTTTGAGCCGCTGCGGCTGCGTTTGGAGCGCCCGGCCGACCAGCGCGACCTGGTGCTCTATCTCCCGGACGAACTGATCGTGGTTGACCATCGACGCGAGCGGGCGATGCGCCGCAGCTATGAATTTGAAGTAGACGGACACTCGACGCATGGCATCCCACGCACCGGCGAAAGACAGGCATATCAGGGCAACCCCCAGGTGAGGCAGAGTTGCGACCACGAGCCGGGGGAGTATGCCGCAGGAGTCGCCGTGGCCAAAGCAGCCTTCAAAAAAGGCGACCTGTTTGAGGTAGTGCCGGGACAAACATTTTCTGAGGGCTGCACGGCCTCTCCGGCGGAACTGTTTCGGCGACTCCGGGAACGCAACCCGTCTCCCTACGGCTTTCTCATTAACCTCGGACAGGACGAGTACTTGGTAGGGGCCTCGCCCGAGATGTACGTCCGGGTCGAAGGCAGGCGTGTCGAGACCTGTCCCATCTCGGGCACCATTGCCCGCGGACAGGACGCGATCACCGACGCCGACCGGATTCTTGAACTGCTGACCTCAAAGAAAGACGAGTCCGAGCTGACCATGTGCACCGACGTGGACCGCAATGACAAGTCTCGCATTTGCAAACCGGGCAGCGTCCGCGTGATCGGGCGGCGTCAGATCGAAGTGTACTCCCGCCTGATCCACACCGTCGATCATGTGGAGGGTTATCTCAGAGACGAGTTTGACGCACTCGACGCCTTTTTGGCCCATACCTGGGCCGTGACCGTCACCGGCGCTCCCAAGGCCTGGGCTATGCAGTTCATTGAAGACCACGAAAAATCGCCCCGCGCCTGGTACGGCGGCGCGGTCGGTCTGATTGGGTTTAACGGTAGCCTGAATACCGGCCTGACGCTGCGGACCATTCGCCTGAAAGATGGCGTGGCCCAAGTTCGGACCGGCGCAACCCTGCTGTACGACTCCGACCCGCAAGCGGAAGAGGAAGAAACCCACATCAAAGCCTCGGCCTTTCTCGACGCTATCCGCCGTCCGCGTGGCTTGACCCCGGAAAAGGGTATGCCCCTGGCTCCGGTTGGTCGGAATAAAAAAATCCTGCTGATCGATCATCAAGATTCCTTTGTCCACACCCTGGCCAATTATCTGCGTCAAACCGGAGCCGAAGTCCTCACCCTGCGCGCCGGGTTTCCCGAACGTGAGTTTGAGGCCCACCAACCTGACTTGGTTGTCCTGTCCCCTGGTCCGGGGGAACCAAAAGATTTCAACCTCTCGGAGACGCTCAACGCTATCCTGAAACGGAATCTCCCCGTCTTTGGCGTGTGTCTCGGCCTCCAGGGCATTGTCGAGTACTTTGGTGGCAGACTCGCGACGCTCCCCTACCCGATGCACGGCAAACCGTCACGCATTCGTATCCTCGACAAAAGTGAACGTCTTCTTCAACCTTATAAGATGCGGAAGACGTTCACTTTTGATGGACACGGGCTGTACGACAGTCTCCCAGGAACATTTCGGGCGGCGCGTTACCACTCGCTGTTTGCCCTGCGGGACAGCCTGCCCACCTGTCTGAGTGTTACCGCTGAGAGCGATGACGGCGTTGTCATGGCGGTTGAACATACCGACCTGCCCGTCGCCGCAGTACAATTTCATCCGGAGTCCATCCTCACCCTTCAGGAAGACCTGGGCCTACGTTTGATGCATAATGTGGTGGAGGCGCTGACCGCGCCCCGCAAGGTACAGGCAGCTTAGGGGAGGCGTTCGGCCTAGAATTCTCCGCCAAGGTCGGCTAGATTCGGAACAGGCAATCGTCGGAAACCCACCATCCACGAAACGGAGGAAGCAATGAAATTCACGTGGTTTAATCTCATGCCGTGGCCGAGTCTGCCGGATAATTTTCGCGAAGAACACCATTCCGTCTGGGTGGATATTCCCAACAGGCTGTACGACCCCCACAAGGGCCATTTTGTCTACCATGAGTATATGGACCAGCTCGAATACGCCGACTCGCTCGGCTATGACGGCATCGGCGTCAACGAGCATCACCAGAACGGCTATGGCCTGATGCCCTCGCCGAATATCATTGCCGCTGGTCTGGCCCGGCGCACCTCCCAGGCCGCCCTGGCCGTAATTGGCAACTCGCTGGCCCTGTACAATCCGCCACTTCGGGTTGCCGAAGAATTTGCCATGCTGGACGTCATTTCCGGCGGACGCCTGCTGGCCGGATTTCCGGTTGGGACCTCGATGGACACCAATTATTGCTATGGCCAGATTCCAGGTCTGACCCGGGATAAATATGCCGAAGCGCACGAGTTGGTCATGCGCGCCTGGCACGAGGACGAGCCGTTTGCCTTTGACGGCAAATACAACCAACTGCGCTATGTCAACCTGTGGCCCAAGCCGATTCAAAAGCCGAATCCGCCGATCTATATCCCCGGTGGCGGTTCGGTCGAGACCTGGGACTTCTGCCTGGATAACGACTACAACTACTCCTACCTGTCCTTCACCGGCTATCTGCGCGGGAAAAAACTGCTGGACGGCTATTGGGACCGCGTGGCGGCCCGTGGCAAAGACGAATCCCCCTATCGGGCGGCCTTTGCCCAGACCATCTGCGTTGCCGATACGGACCAGCAGGCCGAAGAGATGTACGCCGAGCACGTCAATTATTTCTATAATCGCTGCCTCCACGTCCATGGCGGTTTTGCCGACGCGCCGGGCTATCGCACGATCAAGACTATTAAGGCGGATGTGCTCAACGCTTTGAGCGAGGAGATGCAGAGTCTGTTTCCAAACCTGACCTGGAAAGAACTGGTTGACGAGGGCTATATCATTGCCGGTAGCCCGGCCACGGTTCGCGAACGCATGGAAGACCTCATCAAGTCTCTGCGCGTGGGACATATCTTCTGCCTGATCCATATCGGCAATATGCCCGACTGGAAAACGCGCTACTCGACCAAGCTGTTTGCCGAACAAGTCATGCCCCACCTGCGCGATATGTGGCCGGAGTGGAAGGACGACAATCGCTGGTGGTGCCAACCGCTCGACGAACGGCTGCAACCCGAGACCGGTATTGAGCAGGCGCGTCAGGACGCAAGGATGCCGCTATGAACAGCCGCATGATCGAGACGGGACGTGGAACCAAGGTCCGCGTCCTCGACGCGGGCAGCGGCGAGCCGCTGATCTTTATGCACGGCGCCGGCGGCTTGTTCCCAGAGAATCCGTTCCTCGACCAATTGGCCCAGCACTACCATGTGTTCGCCCCGGAATTCCCAGGCTTTGGTGAATCGACCGGCGAAGCCTTGCTGGAAGATATGCTGGACTTCACCCTGCACGGCTGGGATGTGGTGCACGAGCTGGGCTTGACCAGGCCGCATATTGTCGGTCATTCGATGGGCGGCATGATTGCCGCGGAAATGGCATCCCTGGCGCCGAACGATGTTTCCAAGCTCGTCCTGGTCGCCTCAGCCGGTCTGTGGCTCCCGAAGCATCCGATTCCGGATATTTTTTCCTTCCTGCCGCACGAGTTCGCGCAGTATCTGTTTCATGACCGGTCCCAGGGTGAGGCCATGTTGACCGGCGGCCTTGACCTCAAAAACCCCGAGGCGCTCAAAGAGTTCTATATCGGCAATTCCCGCCGGTTGAGCATGGCCGGAAAAATTCTTTTCCCGGTTCCCAACCGGCGGCTTTCAAAACGTCTGTATCGTCTCAGCGCGCCAACGCTGCTCATCTGGGGCAAGAGTGATGCACTCATTCCGCCGGTCTACGCAGAACAGTTCAAAGCACAGATTGCCAACGCCGAGATTGTTGAGATCGAAAAAGCCGGTCACATGCTTCCCTACGAACAACCGGAAGAGTTTGTTCGTTCAGTTACGACCTTTCTGCAGTAAACGGCACGGGCCCTGCGCCCGTGTCTCCTTTCTCTCCAAGCACCACCACTCGATTCGTCCAAGCCTTTCCTCAACCGGCCTGAAGTGGTATGGCGGAAAGCGTACGGCAACAATTGAGGGAGGGAGCCCATGCCGATTCAAAGCGTAGAGCGCACTGCTGCGCCGGACGATATTCTCGCCACTCTCGAACGGGACGGGGTGGTCATCATCCGGGAGTTGATTGATCGGGCCACCATACAGGACATTATGGGCAGGGTCGCGCCCAGACTCGCCGAGCGCAAAACTGGCGGGGGTGAGTTTTTCGGTTATCGCAAACGCAGCATAGGCGCGCTGTTTTCCCACGGGCCGGAGCTGAGTCAACTCCCGCTTAATCCGGTCGTTCAAGTCCTCGCGGACAAGGTTCTCGGACCGAGCTGCAACACCTACCAACTCCATGCCACCGGAGCGATTCAGGTCTGGGGCGGCGGACAGAATCAGCCGCTGCACCGGGAACTCGACGCCTACACTCCGTTTATCCAGCCCAAACCGGACGACCCGGAGTATATTCTCTTTTTCATGTTCGCCGGTTCCGACTTCAGCGCCGAAAACGGCGCAACCCGGCTCGTGCCGGGCAGCCATCGCTGGCCGGCAGGCCGGCAGGCCGCCGAAGAGGAAGTCGCCCAGGCCGTCATGCCACAGGGATCGACGGTAGTGTGGCTCGGCAAGACGCTGCACGGGCTGGGGACGAATACGACCGACACTCCACGTACCGGCCTGTTTTTTTCCTTTAGCGTGGGTTGGCTGCGGCAGGAAGAGAATCAGTATTTGGCTGTCCCGGTTGAGCGGGCCAAAGAACTGCCGGAACGCTTGCAGCAGTTGCTCGGCTATCAGGCCCACGGCACCTTCCTCGGCTGGGTCGATGGCCGGGAGAGCGAACTGCAAACCCGCGAGACCCCGCTCGAAATGTTTGAAGATGTCGAAGGGGTGGGATATTGAGGAGTAACTCCCATGCCAGAGTTTAACTACTCAGCGTTTTTTCGCCGGATTCAGGACCTCAAGCAGTTACAGATCAGGGCGGAAGATGTCTCCTGGGTCGAGAAACATCACACGCCCGCCCGCGCCTACGAGACCGTGCTATATCTGGGCTGCAATATTTTACGCACTCCCCATATCGCCAAGCAGGTCATTGACGTGTTTACTCACCTGGGGATCGATTTTATTCCTGTCGGCGGGGTGCAGTTCTGCTGCGGCATTGTCTGGGATAAATTTGACGGTCCGAAGAAAGGAAGTCAGGTTTCTGATCGGACGGTTGGGCGCTTGGAATCTTATCAGCCCAAACGAGTAGTCATGTGGTGCCCGTCCTGCAACGTCCATTTCAAGGACGTCATCATTGGCCGCGACAGCCGCCAGCCGCAGTTCGAGATCACCCACACCACCCAGTTCCTGGCCGAGATGGCCCAACGCGGAGAGATTGCCTGGGACCGAGCGGTTTCCGGTAAGGTCGCCCTCCATACCCATGTGGGCCGCACCGGGCATGAAGAGGGTCAGAGACGGGCCAAGCGGGACCGAGAGTCCGCTGCTACCCTTCTGCATTCGATTCCTGGGATCGAACTGCTCGACGAGCTTCAGTCTCCGCCGGAACTGGACTACGACTGCGGGGCGGCTGGCCTACGTCTGCCGCCACAACGCTTTCAGGCCATCCGGACCGAGTTGGTCCATTCGCTCAAGAAAACGAGCCGGGCGGACACCCTGGCAACCATCTCACACGCCTGTCATCGCGAGTGGTGTGACATCGGCGACTCCCGTCTCAGCGTCCGCAATTACATCTCCATCGTTGCCGAAGCCTTAGGGCTTGAGACCGAGCACGACCAACTCGGTGATTTCAAGAAGACCACCGACCTCGAAGACATCCTGGATCGTTCGCGTGACGCCTGGGAGTCGCACGGCCTCAGCCGCGAGCAGGCCAGAGACCTGGCCACCAGGTATTTCGCAGACGGCGCTATGGCTCCATAGTTCATGAAACGCGGCGCAGGTCTGAGGGCCTGTCTTTTCCTACAGCTCGACCTTGAACGTATCCGCCAGGCCGTTGGCGTAAGAGATACGCTTGGGGGTGAGACGCATCATGCGTAGGCTGTCATAGCCGAAGAACGGCTCTTCAAACGGATTCTTGGTCAGGAAACGTTCTTCCAACTCGTCCCATTCGGCACTGTCCCGAGCGACCTCTGTGGCCAGCCCCTGTATCGTTGCGCGCGCCACTTGCAGAGTCGAAACATCGGCCGTGTCTCTATTATCAATCGCAACTGTCGCCTGGGGACGCGTGAGCAGATTGGAATACTTCTCCGCGTCGGCCAGCATGATGAAGATCAAATCCAGCTCGTCGGTCTGTCCAAATGCCTGTAGGTGGGCCGTCGGCCAGGCCTCCCCCTGGGTTGTGAGGACGGCCACGTGCTGCTGGGCGCACAGGTTCGCTAGTTTTTGTTTCTGCTCGGCATCCATGAATGTCTCCCTTCCTTATTCCATGCAAGTCGGGTGAAGAGTCTGCACCCGGCTATGCCGGCTCCCGCTCGTTAAACGTCACGATCTTCCGAAACCTGTTGAGCACGTCTTCCCCGTAGTCGGCACGAATCTGTTCGGTGATCTTCGGCGGTACCCCGACGTCGTCACGTGCATCGACCTCCCCGGTAATAACGGTCAGCAAGACGCTGTCCTTGTCCGCTACATTGCGAAAGCCGCGATACACGCCCGGCGGACAGGAGAACACATCCCATTTATTGAGCCTGACCGTCTCCTGGCCCTCCTCACCCACGGCAAACTCGAACGCGCCGTCGAGAACCATGAAGGTCTCGTAGGTGCTATTGTGGGCGTGCAAACACGGTCCCTGACCGGGCGGGCAGACGGACACGTTCATCGTTGTTCCCGCCGCACCGAATATGGCGGCCGTCTCACCAAACGGATTCTTGGTCTTCTCCAAGATGACCGGCATCAGGCGGCGCGCAAAGATGACATCCATCGCGGCCGGCGGCACGTCCGCCATATCCTTGGCCGTGGACATAGGCTGGAGCTGATCGAACCGGGCGACCCGCTGGGAAATTTCCTCTTTAGTCATATTACGGTTTTCCTCATTGTTCATGTGGCTACCCTCCTTCAGACTCGTAATTTTACCACAAACGCTCGGATGCCAAGGCCGCGCCCTGGCTCAGCACTTGCAATTTTGCCCATACCACGTCCTCAGCCACCATGGTATAGCCGGCGAATGTCGAAAACCCACAGTCCGTGCTGGCAATGATGCGCTCCCGCTCGCCAACCACATCGACAATACGTGCCAGGCGTTCGGCAACGACCTCGGGGTGTTCGAGATAATTCGTTGTCACATCCACCACGCCGGGAAAGAGCAGCATATCGTCCGGGAGCGGGTAGGACACAAACAGCTCGCCTTCATGCTGATGACGCGGGTTGGCAAAGGGGATGCTCAGCCCGCCCACATTGGCTTGATACAGGAGCGGCAACAGGGGTTCCAAATCCATGTCGTCGATATGCGGGCCGTCCCAATTCCCCCAGCACACGTGCAGGCGTACGCGGTCTTTGGGAATGTTGATCAGAGCGGCGTTGAGCGCCTCAACATGTAGCTCGACCCGTTTGAGAAAGGCATCGAGCGGTTTGTCCACATACAGAATCTGGCGCTCAAGGGCCAGATCGGGTCCATCGACCTGAAGAATATGGCCGTGCTCAACAATGAGTTCATATTCGCTGCGGAGTTCCTCGGCCAGGGCCATTACATAGTCCCGGTCAGTGGTGTAGTCGGGATTGTTTGGATTACGCAACAGAGTGGTAGAGACAATGCCCGGAGTGGCGGCGGTCACAAACGTCTCGGCTCCTTGGCTTCCGACCCCCGTTCGTTCCAGGGCTGCTTTGAAGAGCCGCAGCTCTTGCTGCGCGGCGCGCTTCTCCGTGTCGTATTTCACGGCGCATTGGCATTCCGGCATAGCGTATAGGGTTGCGCTCTTGGAAATTTCGTCTCCCCTTGACGCTTGCTGTTGCTTGAGTTTGGCGTAGCCCGGAAACTTTGCAAAGTCAGTCACCGTACCACGTGGCGAGTGGCCCCCAAAGCCTGACATGCGATCCTTGACATAAAAAGAGAATCCGAGCCGAGGCAGCTCGCCATCGCCGATAATATCCACCCCCACTTCGGTCTGTTTTTGCAGCACATAATCGAGATCGTGCTTGACCTGTTTTTCAAACGCCGCCTCACCAATCACTGTACCGGCTTCTCGATCAACCAGCATCTGAAGAAGTCTTTCACCACGCGGTAGGCTGCCAACATGCGTGGTGAGCATACGCTCGGCGCTGTAGTGCATGTAAATCCCTCCTCCTCCATTCGAGTCTCGGAATCCAGAAGTAGTCAATATCAATAATAAATTGTAACGCGGCGAACAAGATTATCTTTCTTCCGACCATACGCTATACTCACGCTGCGGCGTTCTGCATAAGCGTTTTGCAATATCGAGGAGGACTGTATGTCTGCTGAGGCCCTGACTATTCGTGCCCTGCGCGCCCGCGCGGTCAGCTTACCCATGAATCGCCCGATCTATACCGGGGGTGGATCGGTCACAAAGTTTCCCATGGTTCTGGTCGATCTTGAGACCGAGGAAGGCATCTGCGGCTGTAGCTACATCTTCTGCTACGCCCCATTTGTCATGCTGCCGCTAGTGCAACTGCTTGAAAATCTGGGCGAGTTCATTGGCGGCGATCAGGTTATTCCACTCGCCCTGGAAGAAAAGCTCCACAAGGCTTTTCGGCTGCTCGGCCCGCAGGGTTTTACGGCCATGGCCGCGGCCGGGATCGACGCGGCGGCCTGGGACGCCTGCGCCAAGGCGGCAGGACAGCCTCTGGTGCAACTCTTGGGCGGGCAATCACAACCCATTCCGGCCTATAACAGTACCGGCCTGAGCATTATGGACGTAGACCGGGTGCGGAGTGAGGCCCGCGAGTTGGTTGAGCCGGGCTTCAGCGCCATCAAGGTGCGACTTGGCTATGAAGATGCCCGAGCCGATGTCGAGATCGTACGGGCAATCCGCAATGCCGTGCCGGACGATATCACGCTCATGTCGGACTACAATCAGTCCTTGACCGTGCCGGAGGCCGTACAACGCGCCCACGCTCTTGACGGCGAAGGGTTGTGTTGGATCGAGGAGCCGACGCGGGCGGACGATTACGCCGGCTATGCCCAGATTCGCCAAGCCACCCATACGCCCATTCAGCTTGGAGAGAACTTCTGGGGGCCACATGACATGGCCAAGGCAATCGCGGCCGGGTCTGGAGATTTTCTCATGCCCGATGTCAATAAAATCGGCGGCGTGTCCGGCTGGCTGCGGGCCGCCGCCCTGGCCGAGCCGGGCGGGATTCCCGTCTCTTCCCATCTGTATCCGGAGGTCAGCGTCCACCTGCTGGCCGCAACCCCGACGCGCCACTGGCTGGAGTATGTGGACTGGGCCGAGCCGGTGCTCCAGGAACCAACCCGGATTGAAGACGGCGGGGCATTTCCCTCCTCAGCCCCAGGAACCGGCATCGCCTGGAACGAAGATGCAGTCGCCCGGTACCTAGTGTAACATCGGCCCGAGACAGGTTCAGCAACCCAACGGCTACGGGCGTTGTTTGCGCATCGAGTTCTTGACCAGGATTTTGCCGTCCCTAAAGGTCAGCACGTCACACCCACGCGCCCTCACTTTGGTGCCATCCGCTGCCCTGGTCCCGGTAAATATCCACTCACACACCCCTCGATTGCCTACGATAAAGTCTGTACCCACCGGCTCAAAATGGGCATCGGGATAGCCTTCCCACAGACTGGCAAACCCTTTGCGGACTTCCTCTCTGCCCTCCCACTTGGTCCCTTCGGTTTCGGTGCCGACGGAGGCCATGAACACACAGTTATCGGCCATATGCTCCATCAGTTTGTCGAGGTCCTTATCGTTCCAGGCCTGGGTAAAATTCGCCAGAAATTCGGGGGTCACTTCGTTTGCACCAGACATACGTTCGTCCTCCGTCAGGGGTGATTACCATCTCAGGCCGTAGCGGCCCGAGGGCTGGCGCTGATAATATCACTGCATTCTTCGTCAAGTACATAGGGCAACAACATGAGTATTACCCGACCAAGCGCACAGGAAATACAACGCATAGGCGAGCGCGTCTTTATGGACATTGAGGCTGCCGAAGCCCAAGAGTTCGCGGAGTTGATTGACGGCAATCTCCGAATCTACGAGGCCCTGGATGCACTTCCGGACGATCTTCCGCCGGTGAAATATCCCCGGACTCCCGGCTCTCGTCCCAGCCCGGCGGATAATCCGTATAACGCCTGGTATTGGCAAACGCATATCTCGGGAGCCACCCAGGGTCCGCTAAGCGGGCGGCGCGTTGTCTTTAAGGACAACATCATGGTGGCCGGGGTGCCTATGATGAACGGCTCCTCGACGCTTGAAGGCTATATTCCCGACGTCGATGCCACAGTGGTCACCCGCGTCCTTGATACTGGCGGGGTGGTCGCCGGCAAAGCCCATAGCGAATATTTTTGCACCTCGGGCGGGAGTCATACCAACGCCACCGGGCCAATCCATAACCCGCATAAGCACGGCCATACCGCCGGGGGCTCCTCCTCGGGCTGTGGCGCGCTAGTGGCCGCCGGCGAGGTGGACTTGGCAGTCGGGACAGACCACGGTGGCTCGTGCCGTATACCCGCGTCGTTCTGCGGCATTGTCGGCATGAAGGCCACCTTTGGCCTCGTGCCGTATACCGGTGCAATGCCAATCGATATGACCATCGATTATATCGGCCCCATGACAAAAGATGTCGCCGACAATGCCACCCTCCTCGAAGTGTTGGCCGGCTCTGACGGACTCGATCCGGCACAGCCTGACTGTACGACCGAGCGGTACACCGACGCGCTGGGAGAACCGGTCGCGGGCCTGAAAATCGCGCTCGTACAAGAGGGTTTCGGCCATGCCAATTCTGATCCACAGGTAGACGAAAAAGTCCGGGCCGCAGCCAAGACATACGAAACGCTGGGCGCGACGGTTTCCGTCGTGTCGATCCCTCTGCATCGGGTGAGCGCGGCGATCTGGACGCCGATTTACGTAGAAGGTCTGGTCGTTTCGATGATGCACGACAACGGCTATGGCAAAAACCGGGCGGGCGGCTATGTGCCCAGCCTGATGCGCTCCCATGCGCACTGGCGCGACCACACGCATAAATTCGGACCCCAAACGAAACTGGTGCTGCTCACGGGAGAGTATATGACGCGGGCCTATGGGGGCCTGTACTATGCCAAGGCTCAGAATCTCCGGCCACGCCTGACCGCAGCCTACGACGCGGTGCTCAAGGAGCACGACCTCCTGCTCATGCCAACGCTCCCCATGACCGCTCCCGCGATTCCGGCAGCGGACGCTCCCGCATCGGAAATTGTCGCCCGCGCCCTTGAAATGGTGCCCAACACCCCGGCTTTTGACCTCACCGGCCATCCAGCGCTCTCGCTCCCATGCGGGACGGTCAACGATCTGCCCGTGGGGCTGATGCTGGTGGGTCGACATTTCGATGAGATGACAGTCTACCGCGCCGCCCATGCCTTTGAGCAGGCTGGCGACTGGAAGCACATGTGAGCTATATCCATCCGCAATACACAGGGAGGCATCACTCATGATTATCGGTCACGAACTGTACGGCAGCGGCCCGGAGGGTGTTATCATCATGCACGACTTCTACGGCTGCCGGGATACCTGGGCGTTTGCGCGTAATTTTTTCGATACCCGGAATTTCACTTTTGCGTTCGTTGAGGTACGCGGCTACGGCGCGTCGCGCCATATTCCCGGCGAATACACGCCGGTTGAAGCCGCGTCCGACATCCTTGCCCTGGCCGACAATCTGGGCTGGCAGCGGTTCCACATCGTCGGCCATTCCATGAGCGGCATGCTGGCACAAAGAGTCGTCCTCGACGGCGGCGAGCGCGTCAAGTCGGCGATCCTCAACACGCCGGTTGCCGCGACCGGCTTGGCTTTCTCTCCCGAGGGCCTGGCCGTCATCACCGGTTCGATCACCGATAACGACGCCCTGGCCCAAGCCTTTGACGTTCTGACCGGCAACCGGCTGTGCCGGGAATGGCTCGACTTCAAAATCCGACAGACCCGCTCGACCCGCAGCAAAGAAGCCCAGGCCGGCTATTTGAAGAGCCTGGCCAGCCAGGGATTTCTCGACCGAATGAAAGGCAATACCACCCCCATGCTCATCATTATTGGCGAGTTCGACATGGAGCCGTTCACCGAGGCGATCACCAAGGAGACCTTTCTCACCTGGTATCCCAACGCCGAAATGGCCGTCTGCCGCAATGCCGGCCACTACCCGCAGCAGGAAGCGCCCGTCTACGTCGCCACAGTCATCAATCGATTCTTGCAGAAGCAGCTTTGAGCCGCGTCATTATCTTTCGGCACATCCTGGAAGAGGATAGAATTTTTCTAATATGAAAGAGGTCCTACAGGAATAGAGGAGAGGAGCCCAGTATGAACATCGTCGATGGTGACAGCCACTTGATCGAACCCCTGAATTTATACCTCCAGTATATTGAACCAGCTTACCGCGAGCGGGCCATGCACGTGGAGCAGGATAGCGCCAGCGGCAAGCTCCGCATGGTGGTGGATAACAAGTCCATGCGGCTGGGGAGCGAGATCGACGAGATGCTCAGCATAGTCGTCGGTTATGGACAGAAGGAAGATGGGAGCGCGCTCAACGAGTTTGACCAGTCCCTGTACGAGGGTGGCGAGTGGCAGGACATGGACAAGCGCATGCAGTTCCTGGACGCCGAGGGCATTGATTATCAGGTCCTCTACCCCACCCTGGGCCTCCTATGGGAAGGCGAGGTCCAGGACCCGCAGCTCGCCGCGGCTCTCTGTCGGGCCTATAACACCTGGGCGTTTGAGGTCAGCGCCAGCCACCGAGACCGCCTCTTTCCCTCGGCCCATATCTCCCTCCGTGAGCCAACGCTGGCCGTGCAGGAGATCCAACGGGTTGCCAAACTCGGCGCGCGTTCCATCATGATCGGCTCCGCGCCTATCAACGGGAAAAGCTTCGGCCACCTGGATTACGATCCGCTCTGGGCAGCCGCCCAGGATTGCAATATCGCCGTCAGCATCCACCCCGCCGGCAACAAGGAGTATCTCGGCAGCGCCTGGTATAAGAACCGCAACCCCGGCTTCATGTTTATCTCCATGAATGTGATCCAGGACCCCCGCATGTCGCTGAGCACCATGGTGTATGACGGCGTGTTTGAGCGCTTTCCCCAATTGCGTGCGGCAACCGTGGAATCGATGGGCAGTTGGGTTGGGGAGTGGATTGAACGTTTTGACTACCGCTACCAATACATGCGCCACACCTCGCAGATGAAGCGCCCGATTCGAGAGTATCTGGCCCGCAATATCTGGATCAACGCTGACCCGAGTGAAAAGCTGCTGCCGTATATCGTCCAGTTTGCTGGAGACGAGAAATTCTTTGTTGGCTCGGATTATCCCCACGCCGAGGGCTTTACCAAACCGGTGGAGACCATGCGCGAGTTGCTCTCCGCCCTGCCAACGCAGTCGGTCGATAAAATCCTGGGGGCAAATGCCGCTGCGTTTTATGGGATTTGACGAAGACTGCTCGTGATTTCTCCTCCTCACCGTAAGTCTCAGCCGGTCCAAAAGAAGACAAAGATGACACAGAGAGTGCTGACGGTTGTTGCGTTGTGTGTGACCCTGTGGAACGGAGTGGCCTTTGCTCAGACCGGGAACGGCAGGGCGATGTTGGAAAACCCCGCGCCCGATTCGTACCAGAGCGGCGTCTCGGTGATCTCCGGGTGGGCCTGTGATGCAGAGGAGATTGTGATCGAGATTGACGGTATGCCCTTCCTTGCAGCCTACGGTACGGTACGCGAGGACACCCAGGAGGTGTGCGGCGATACCGATAACGGCTTCAGCTTACTGTGGAACTGGAGCAACAACGGGGATGGAGAGCATACGGTCCGGGCCTTGTCCGATGGGATGGAGTTCGGGACGGCCACTGTCACCGTGACTACCTTTGGCACGCCGTTTCTGCGCGAGGCTCAGGGTTCGTATATTCTCGACAATTTTCCGACCACCGGCGAGGAGACTCAGATCAAATGGGTTGAGTCCCTTCAGAACTTTGTGATCCGGGTGATCCGGGATAACCCGGCGGCTTTTACCCAGGACTTTGTACAAGCCGCACTTGACCGCTACGACCGGGACAGCCGCGAGGCGACGCTGGCCTATTACAATGACCCGGAGAGTATTGAGGGACAGTGGTATATGTTCATCAGTGATGAAGACGATCTCTTCGTCTCGCATCCGGCCATGCCCGAACTGATCGGTCAAGATGTCAAAACCATTGTCGGCTCGGACGGCTATGAGTTGGGCAAAGAGATTGCCAAGGCAACCGAGACCGGCCACTGGATTCGTTACCTGTGGCCCAACCCTGCGGCAGGCGGGGTTGAAGAGCCTAAGCATACGTGGGTTATCCGCCACGACGGACTCATTTTTGGGTCAGGCTACTATGAACCGAGCATTCCCCCTCGTGAAGTGCCCCACGGCCTTACCGCTTCCCCATGCAACTTTCCGGAGATCCTACAACAGCAGTACTCTCAGGTTCCTGATATCACTGCCGTTCTGGAGAATCCAACTCCGTATTCATTCCGTAGCGGTATCTCCGCAATCTCCGGCTGGGCGTGTGATGCTGAGGAAATTGTTATTGCAATCAACGGGGAGCCGCTCACCGCTGCCTACGGCACCGTTCGGGAGGATACGGCGGAGGTCTGCGGTGATACCGATAACGGCTTCAGCCTGCTGTGGAACTGGAACAACCTCAGGGACAACAACCTCTTGGACAGGGTCCACTACGTACGGGCTCTTATTGACGGCGTTCCCTTCGCGCAGTCCTGTTTCACCGTCACCACCTTCGGAGATGGAATGCTCGGGGATGAGGAAAAAGCGACCTTTACCCAGGACTTCGTGCAAGCCGCGCTGGACCGCTACGACTCGGAGGGGCGTGAGGCGACGGTCGCCTACTACAACAACCAAGCGAGCATTGAGAGAGAGTGGGAGGGAGAGTGGTATGTGTTTATCATCGACGAGAACGACCTCTTCGTCTCGCATCCGGTCCTGCCCGAACTGATCGGTCGGGATATCAAAACCATCGTCGGCTCCGACGGCTATGAGTTGGGCGAGGCGATTGCCACGGCAACCGAGGCCGGGCACTGGGTCCATTACCTGTGGCCCAACCCGGCGGCCGGCGGGGTAGAAGAGCCTAAGCATACGTGGGTTATCCGCCACGATGGATTGATTTTTGGGTCGGGGCATTACGGCCCGCCTAATTTCCAGGAATACGAACTGGTGGACTTTCCTGCCGAGGGATCGAAGCTCACGGTGCAATGGTCTCAACCCTTGCAGAACTTTGTTATTACCGGCGTGACGCCGTAGCGTGTCCCGCTATCCTCCTCATCACCGTATTTCCTAGTCGGTCTGAGAGAAGGCAAAAATGAAGAAAAGCATATTGACGGCGGTTGCGTTGTGTGTGCTGCTGTGGAGCGGAGTAGCCTCTGCTCAGACCGGGAACGGCAGGGCGATGCCACAGTGGCCACCCGCGTCCTCATCAGCGATGTTGGAAAACCCCGCGCCCGATTCGCACCAGAGCGGCGTCTCGGTGATCTCCGGGTGGGCCTGTGAGGCAGAGGAGATTGTGATCGAGATTGACGAGATGTCCTTCACCGCCGCCTATGGCACTCTGCGCGAGGACACCCAGGAGAGGTGTGGCGATACCGACAACGGTTTCAGCTTCCTGTGGAACTGGAGCAACAGCGGGGATGGAGCGCATACGGTCCGGGCCTTGTCTGATGGGGTAGAGTTCGGGACGGCCACGGTTACCGTGACCACCTTTGGTACGCCGTTTCTGCGCGAGGCTAGCGGTTCGTATATTCTCGACGATTTTCCGACCACCGGCGAGGAGATTCGTATTCAATGGGCCGAATCACTTCAGAACTTCGTGATTCAAGGGAACCCGGCAGCCTTCACCAAGGACTTTGTACAGGCCGCGCTGGATCGATACGACCGGGATGGCCGCGAAGCAACGCTAGCCTACTATAACGACCCGGCGAGCGTTGAGGGACAGTGGTATATGTTCATCATTGATGAAAACGATCTCTTCGTCTCGCATCCGGCCATGCCCGAACTGATCGGTCGAGATGTCAAAACTATCGTCGGCTCGGACGGCTATGAATTAGGCAAGGAGATTGCCACAGCAACCGAGGACGGGCACTGGATTCATTACCTGTGGCCCCACCCCACCCGGTCTCCCCACCTCAATCCGTGTTCTCACCCCGACCTGTGTCCCGCCCCCGTCGGGGCGTGCGAGGAAGAAGAAGCGCCCAAGCGGAGTTGGGTCATCCGCCACGATGGGCTCATTTTTGGATCGGGCTACTATGAACCGACGGATTCCTGCGAATTTGCTACTTTTTTTCTTGGAGTCGATATGTACGGCTATAGCCGTGAACCTGATTACTACTCTCGGGTTCCTGATATCGCTGCCGTCCTGGAGAATCCGACTCCGCAGTCGTTCCGTAGCGGGGTCTCTGCAATCTCCGGCTGGGCGTGTGACGCCGAGGAAATTGTCATTGAAATCAACCGTGGGAGAATCCCCTACGCCCCCGTTCGAGGGGGTACAGTCGGGATCAAGCCCAAGAGGAAGGCGATCAAACTGACGGCCGCCTACGGCACCGTGCGGGAGGATACCACGGAGGTCTGTGGCGATACCGATAACGGCTTCAGCCTGTTGTGGAACTGGAACAACCTCGGAGACGGGGTTCATACCGTCCTGGCTTTTATTGATGGCGTTCCCTTCGCGCGATCTTCTGTCACCGTCACTACCTTCGGGGAGGACATGCTGGGGGATGAGGAAAAAGCGACCTTTACCCGCGACTTCGTACAAGCCGCACTGGACCGTTACGACTCGGAGGGGCGTGAGGCGACGGTCGCCCACTACAACAGCCCAGCGAGCATCGAGGAAGAGTGGGAGGGAGCGTGGTATGTGTTCATCCTCGACGAGCAAGATCGCTTCCTCGCGCATCCGGTCCGGCCCGACCTGATCGGGCGGGATGGCAAAACCATTGTGGGCGCGGACGGCTATGAACTAGGCAAAGAGATTGCCACGGCGACCGAGGCCGGCCACTGGGTCCATTACCTGTGGCCCAACCCGGCGGCCGGCGGAGTAGAAGAACCCAAGCATAGTTGGGTCATTCGCCACGACGGCTTGATTTTTGGGGCGGGCTATTACGGCCCGCCGAATTTCCGGGAGTACTATCTGTGGGACTTCCCGACCGAGGGTTTGAGCCCCAGACTGCAATGGTCCCAACCCTTACAGAACTTCGTGATTACCGGCCTATATCCAATCGGGCGTAGAAACTGTTCTGCATCAGACCCGCCTCAATGCTAGGCTCAGCTTTTTCGCTTGTTATGCCTTTTGGGAAAACGTAGAATGCCTGAAAGGCTGAATATCAGGCAAAATCGTGGGAACTACTGAAACCAGCAAAGTAGGAAAGCGGGGAACGGTTGTCCTGCCAGCCCGCCTCCGGCGTCGTTTTGGGATCGAAGAAGGTTCCTTTGTGATTGCTGAGGAATGTGCCGAGGGCATTCTCATCCGTCCTGCCGTCGTTACTCCCGTTGAAATTTACACTCCGGAGCGCAGAGCAGAATTCCTGCTGTCAAACGCGGTTGACGCAGACGATTATGCAGGTGCGGTCCAAGAGGTACGGAAGCTCGGTCTTGACCCGGATAAAATTCCTCATCACCGAATTTCAACAGACTAAATCGTGGAACGTACCTTTCTCGATGCCAATGTCCTCTTCTCCGCGGCCAGTAAGACGATCTCATCTCCGGGCCTCAGAGGGCGGCCGCCGGCTGCTCCTGGGCCGTGGCGTCATCCGTCCGGAGGACTGGCATCACCTGTGACGCAAACAACTCGGTGCTGCGCACGGCCAGGTCGTTGGGCAGGCTGCCGTACTTGAACACACCGACAAACTGACTGGGGTTCATGACCTGTCGCAGCTCCCGGATGGCGGCAACACACTGCTCCGGGGTACCAAATATCTGCGTTTTGGCGAACTCCTGCTGAAAGGCGTTGGCCTGCTGCTGGCTGGCTTGGGCCAACTCGACATAGGCCTCATAGCCTTTGGCGGCTCGAAAATGTTCGGGTTCGTCAAAAGCGTAATGCTGCACGGCGGTGTCGGCATAGTCCATGATCCACTTCCGCCCGTCTTCCTGGGCTGACTCGTCCTCGGAGCAATAGATCCAGGCGGTAATAATTGGCCGCCGCGCCGCGGTTCCGCATTTGGTACACGCCGCCTGATATGCCTCATAGTCCTTCAGGTGGTCGGCCCAACTCTTCTGGGGGATGATCAGCATGCCCAAGCCGGCCCGCGCCATGATCTCGCCAGTCTCAGGGCTGATAATGGCCCCGTACATTCGCTCGGTCAGGTCTGCACTGACCGGGCGCGGGCGAATGCGCATCTCCGGGATGTTGAAATATGTGCCGGCAAAGGAAAAACGGTCCTGTCCCAGGCCACGCTTCACAACCTCAATGCTCTCGATCAGGCGCTCGCGCGCCTCGCTCATCGAGACCCGAAAGCCGTCATATTCCACTTGGGCGGCGCCGCGCCCGAAGCCCAGCAGCAGCTCGCGTCCGCGCGCAAAATTGTCCAGCATGGCAATCTGCTCGGCGACCCGCACCGGGTCGTGCCAGGGCAGCACGATCACAAACGTACCAAGCCCGATCTTCTTCGTTCGTCCGCACACATAGCTCAACATCTGCACCGGGTCGGGAATGAGTTCGTAGTCCGTGAAGTGATGTTCCACCGACCAGACCATATCGAACCCGAGATCTTCATACATTTCGGCCAGGGCCAGGTCTTCGGCGTAAATCTCGTGGTCCGGTCGGGGCGACCGGAAATAGTTCTGACAAATCAGCGAACCTCCGAATTTCATGGCGTATCCTTCCTCTATCTTTCCGTAGTCTTGGCTCAGTCGGGATGTATTCTATCGGAAAAAACGCTATGCAAACAGTCGTCTCGACAGGGCGACAGGAGGGTCACCATGCCAGTGAGCAGACTAGCCGGAATGGCCGGGATTGGGGTTGACCGCATGGGTAATCTGGCGGACCAGTCCCAGGACGGAGCAATACTGCGTTTGGAGAATCTCGACACTGACCTGCGACCGCCGCCCGGAGTGGAAGAGGCGACCCGGCAGGCGATAGGGAAAGACGACGCCAACAGCTATCTGCCGTTTCTGGGTGCCGACGCCCTACGGCAGACGGCCGCCGCCCTCGTCAGCCGCCTCTCGGGCGTGGAGTATGACTGGCGGAATTCCACCATTGTCAGCGCGGGCGGCCTGAACGGCATTCTCAACGTGCTGTTGGCTCTGCTTGAGCCCGGAGATGAGGTCATCCTTACCGACCCGATCTATATTGGTCTGGTCAATCGCGTGCGGTTGGCCGGCGGGGTACCGGTTTTTGCTCCATATCAGATTGAAGACGGCGTCTGGCGTTTGGACCGCGAGCGGTTGCGGCAGGCCATAACAGCCAAAACAAAAGTCCTGCTGATGATGAGCCCCTCCATGCCGACCGGCGCTGTCTTTACGCGCCAGGATTGGGAAAGCATCTGCTCGACCTGCCGCGAAGCCGACGCCTGGCTGCTGTATGACAGCGCCATGGAACGTATTCTGTTCGACGGTCTGGATTCTCTGCACCCGGCCGCATTCCCCGGTATGGCCCAGCGGACCATTACGGTTGGTGCGGTGTCCAAGGAATACCGGATGATCGGCTGGCGCGTCGGTTGGATCGTTGCCCCGCCAGCCATTATTGATGATATCGGCCTAGTGAATATCTCCAACGTGGTCTGCCCGGTCGGCATTGCTCAAGCCGCGGCAATCGTGGCTCTGCAAGCGCCTGACGCTGATATTGCCGCGGCCAGCGCGGAATGGCAAAGTCGGCGGGATACGATCCTGGAGGAACTTGAAGGCTTCCCTATCGTCAAGCCCCAGGGCGGCTGGTCCATGCTGCTGGATGTCTCGGGTTTTGGCCTGACGGGTGCGCAAGCCTCTCAGCGTCTGTTGGAGAAAGGGAAAATCGCGGCAACGGCCATGACGGGCTGGGGCAGTGAGCGGAGCGCGAACTTTGTCCGCTTTGTTTTCTCGAACGAGCCCGTCAGCCGTCTGCGCGGCCTGCGGCAACGGGTAGAAGCGGCTTTATCCTGATGAAGGGACAATGCATGCATTGCCCCTTCAGAAAATCCCCTCCCCGGAGCTGACAAGGGTAGGTAACCGCCGCGTCATGGCGGTCCATACGTCACCTGGAGATGCGGGGGCGGCTGAGGCCAGGGCTCAGGCAGGAGCCACAAGCTACGCCACAGCCGGCCCTGGAGGAGTTGGCGGCCGAACCACTGCAAGCCTTGGCGGAAGACACTGAGGGGGCGGGGGCCGGGCGGCGGCGGGTCCCGCGGTGTCCGTAAGTGGGCGGGCGGCACGCCCTGCGTCTGGGCGTCCTCACTGCGGGTGCCATAGGCCACGACCCACAAGGTCGCGACCGCCAACACTAACCAGTGGCGCGCCACGCGCGCGGGATCGGTCCGGCGGGTGTGCTGCCACTGCCAGCCTACGCCTTTCAGAGCGCGGAAGCCGCATTCAATCCACATCCGTAAGCCGTACCAACACAGCCCGACTTGGGCCGGGGCGAGATCGGTCACCACCACCCACGGTTCCCGTTGCTCCGCGCCCCAGACCACTACGAGTGTGCCCACCCGCTGGCGCTGGCGCTCCTGAAAGAGCACCCCGCGCCCGACCCAGCCCTCCCCTGGAGCCCGGACCAAGGTCGCGGCTGGCTGGCGCGCGGCCCCGAACGGTTGAAAGGCGGTCGCCTGACGCACTCGCATCATCGGATGCCAACCCCCGGCCCGAATCGTCCGCCACAGCCGGGGGCTCCACAGCCCCCGGTCCGCGAACACCACCACCTGCATCTCCTTGGGAATGGCGGGGCGCAACTGGCGCAGCAAGCGCCCCAAGGGGCGCAGCCATGCGCCCTTGCGATTCGCCGGTAAGATATGCCACGCCACTGGCACCGCACTCCCGCGATACAAGACACTGACCACTAATGCCGCCACGCGCTGCCCGTGCAAGGTCGCATCCACGGCCAAGGCTAACTCGCGCCCTTGCCACCAAGCTAAGAGCCAGCCCAGCAACGGCGCGAAACATTGCTCGACCTCCACTTGCGGCTGACACGGCGCCGCTTTATCGGCCCCATCGTACAACCATTCCCGGAGGTATTGCCGGACCGTGTGAAAGCGGCCGACCGCCCCTAACGCACTCACCACCGCGTTCTGACACGCACTCTGGGCGACCACGGCCCCATACACCCACAACGCTAACCCCCGCCGCTGGGCCGGCCGTAAGACCGGTAAATACTGGGCAAGCTGCTCTTCCATCTGGTAACATTCTCGTGGCAAGCGCATGGGCTCCCTCCGACACCATTCGAGTTTCAGCACTCCAAATGATGCCGGAGGCCCTTGCGCTTGCCTATGGCTCCGCCCTTTTACCTACCCCTCTGAGCCTCCCCGGAGGGGTGGCACATAGTGCCGGGGTGGGTTCTCTGGACTGTTCCTAACTCGGCGACGCTTCGAGTATCCGTCCAATCAAGGGGCTCTGGTGCCAGCAGACCAGCTTCCAGGCTCCGTCCCGATACACCCAGGTCAAGGTAAAGCCCATAAAGCGCTGCCGAAAACCGGCATCGCGCGGTTTGCCCCGGAACGTCGAGAAGCCGCTGACATGGCCGGTCTCATCAAACACTTTGAAGTGCATCTCCCGCGGCTTCCATTCAAACGATTCCCACATCCCCTTCCCGCCGGCGTGGAAGGCAATATGGTCCTTGAAGTCGTCCAGGTCCATGCGCCACGGAAAGTCTTCATCCAGAATTTCCGCCTCTGCGTCAAACGCCTGCCAGAAGGCGTCCAGGTCGCCGGTATTGAGCCCGTCCTTCCAAGCGTGAAAGGCCGCTTCCAAACTCTGTGTATCTGCCGCCATGCCGTGCTCCTTCATCTACTATCGTTACCGTGGCTGTGCTCATCCGCGCTACGGGGTTTTACCATTTTTCGCCAAAAGGCCGGACATCCAACTCAAACGTCCAGGCGCTGGGCGGTTGCTGTGTCAGGTGAAACACCGCGGCGGCAATATCGTCTGGTGAAAGAAAATATTCGGTCGGCTTATCCGGCATCATTTCGCGGATGTAGGGAATATCAATCATCCCGTCGATGATCACGTATGAGACATGAATTTTTTCCGGCCCAAGGTGGCGCGCCATGGACTGGGCCAGGCTCCGCTGGGCGGCCTTGGCCGAGGCAAACGGAGCCGCATTTGCTCCCCCCCGGAGTGAGGCGGTCGCACCACTCACAACGATGTTGCCGCCACCAGCCTTCCGCATGTCGGGCAGCACTTCTTGGACGGTGACAAACAAGCCACGGGTATTGATCTCCCACGCCTGCTGGAGCATCTCAAGCGAAGTCTTGTCGATATTGACAAATTCACCCGGTCCCGCGTTGTAGACCAGGACAGCCACCGGGCCAAGGTCCTGACGAATGCGACCAAAGACACCGGACGCCGCCGCAGTGTCACACACGTCGTAGGGATACGCATGCGTTCCGGGAATTTCAGCGGCCAGTTCGTCTAAATAGGCCGTATTCCGGGCGCACATCGCAACCTCGTATCCTTCGGCGGTAAATTTCCGGGTAAAAGACACCCCATTCCCCGGTCCCACACCAATAATGACACACACAGGTTTACTCATTGTTCAGCGCTCTCCTCTTCGCTTGTGGCCTATATAGCGAGTTGGCTGTAGGAACTCTATGACACTTTGAAATAAATAGGCAGAATGACAATGAGCTCACTAGCCGCACCTATCTCGCTTGCCTATAATCGGACACGACACAATGAGAAACCCAGCCGAGCGTCCAGGGAGGCCAATGATGAAGCAAAGAATCATACACAGCGTCAGGGCCATATTGCTGCTTGTGAGTATCTGTGTCGGCCTGCTGCCAGCGGCCCAAGCCGAGCAGCTTGGAGAACTGCATTTCCCAACCTCCGGTTCAGCGGCAGCCCAGGAGCACTTCCTTCGGGGTGTCAAATATCTACATAATTTTGGCTTCGAAGACGCCGCCGAGGCATTCCGGGCTGCGGCGAAAATAGAGCCCGGCTTCGCCTTGGCCTACTGGGGAGAGGCGCTGAGCCACAATCATCCTCTCCAGCCCGCGCGTGACCTTGAAACGCCGAGAAACGTGCTGGCTCGTCTCGGTTCCTCGCCAGCTGAGCGGGCAGCCAAAGCCCCCACCCCACGTGAAGCCGGCTTACTGGCCGCGGTGGAGATTCTGTATGGAGAGGGGGAGGGTGCCGAGCGCGCATCTGCTTACGCGGAGGCGATGGGTCGGCTGGCTGCCCAATATCCTGAGGACGAAGAGCTTCAGGCGTTTTACGCCGTGGCTCTACTGGGGACGGTCCGCTATCTTGGAGACACTTGGGGAGCAGAGTCAACGTTTGGGGTACGGATGAAAGCGGGTGCGATAGCCCAGGAGGTATTTCGCAAACACCCGAACCACCCGGGCGCGGCCCATTATATTATTCACGCCTTCGATGACCCCATTCACGCGCCCCTGGCCCTGACGGCAGCCGAACGCTACGCGCAAATCGCCCCGGACGTCTCCCATGCCTTACACATGCCCTCGCATATCTTTATTCAGCGCGGCATGTGGGCTGAAGTGGTTGCTTCCAATGAAGCCTCCTACCACGCCGCTTTTGCGAAGTGGCCACAGCGAGACAGTTTTTCTGAGACCCAGCGCTATTTTAACGATGTGTATATCTGGCACGCCTTGGATTGGGGCCAGTACGGCGCGCTGCAACTGGCGGATTGGGCCAAGGCAAAGCAGGCGATTGCACTTCTGCGGCCGGTGGCAGAGAAGAGTAGCGTCCGGTGGGTCAAGGAAGGGGTCGGAGAAATGACGGCCCGCGCTATTGTCGAAAGCGAGCAGTGGGAGCAACTGCCCTTTTCTTCCGACTTGACTGCACATGAATTGATGGCAACAGGCATGAGTGCTGTCCGCATGGGGGATGTGGCAATCGCTCAACAGGTGGAAGCCAGGTTAAGAGAAATGGAGCAGGAAGATCCGCCGTCTCGCTCCAAACACCGCCAACAGGCACTGACCATTATGCGTCTTGAGGTTGCAGCCCTGGTCCGTCTGGCACAGGGCCAGGGCGACGAAGCGGTCGCCCTCATGGACGAAGCCGTGACTATTGCAAGCAGTCTCGGCCTACCCAATGGAGCAGCCATACCAATCAAACCTGCGCACGAGTTGTATGGAGAAATCCTGCTTGAGCTTGGCCAGCCGCAAAAAGCGATGACCCAGTTCGAGACTTCTTTACAGCGGACCCCGAACCGGCGCCTTTCTCTGCGTGGCTTGGTGCGAGCGGCTGCAAAAAACGCTGACATCAGCACTGCACGCCAAAGTTATTAAAAGCTGCTCGCCCCGGCTGGGGGAACAAAAATATCCCCGAGGCACTGCAAGAAGCGAGAATTTTTCTGGATACAGCGGGCCGGTGATATCCCACGAACGAGGAGCAAACATGTCCGAAGAATCGCATAGACAAGCAATAGATACCGGCACGGAACAACTCCTATGCCATATCGAAGATCGTGTGGGGGTGGTGACGTTCAATCGTCCTGAAGTCCGCAACGCGCTGTCGGATACGCTGACTCCAGCGCTGCGCACCATCATTCCGGAGCTGGCAGTCCGCCCCGATGTGGGCTGCATTATGCTGACCGGAGCCGGGACAGCCTTTTGCGCCGGCGGCGATGTCAAAACCTTTGGTTCGTGGTCCAAAGAAGAGCAGACGCCGGAGGACAAGATCCAGCTCTTGCGACGGCGGCAAAGAACGCTGACCGGCATGATCTACGAACTCGAAAAACCCGTGGTCGCCGCCCTGCCCGGCCCGGCTGCCGGGGCCGGATTTTCGATCGCCCTGGCATGCGATATCCGTATTGCCGCAGAGCGGGCGTTTGTCACAACGGGGTTTGGGAGAATCGGGCTGTCCGGAGATTACGGGGGAAGCTGGTTTTTGACCCAACTGGTTGGCACGGCCAAGGCGCGAGAACTCTATTATACTTCTGATCGCATCGATGCCGCAGAGTGTGAGCGTCTGGGCATCTTCAATCGGGTCTTTCCGGACGAGGCATTTGAGACGGAAGCCCTCGCCTTTGCCAAACGGATTGCCGCCGGCCCGCCGCTGGCTCTGCGCTATATGAAGGAAAATCTGAACCGAGCCACGACCCAAGACCTGCATGCCTGTTTGGACATGGAAGCGGACCGGCTGGTTCGTGCGTCGGGGACACAGGATTTTCAAGAAGCGGTTCGCGCCTTCAAGGAGAAAAGACCGCCCATCTTCACCGGCCGCTGAGTTTTGCTGTCCCATGACGACAAATATTCTCTTGCTTGATGTCGATGGTGTACTGAAATCTCTCCAGGGTGCTGCCGGCACCATACACGGAACGGATTGGAAAGAGGGAGTCCAGGAATTCGTTGCGTGGTGTCAGGAACAGTTCCACGTCGTCCTTATCCTCTCGTCGTGGCAGGCTCATATCCACCTGGAATTCGCAGCGCTCGACATCCACCTGCCGTCACTGTCCTGGAAGGCCACGAAAACCGAGGGGCTGGCCGGCCTGGTCGGGCCTGGGAAAAAGATCGTGTGGGTCGAGGATGGCTGGGACGCCGAGGACCGAGCGATGGCGGAAAGTCTGGGTATTACACTGGTGGAAACACATTTTCACGAACCGCTTACACTGACGCGCCAAAAGATCGCCGCGGCATAAGCACCAGGCGCTCACTGGTCAGCGACACCTCAGACTGATACACGAGAACGCCAGCCCCCAAGCAAAAAGGAGAACATCATGGCAGAAGTCGGTCTCGACGCCATCACCATCGAATACGCCAGTATTGAAGACGCAAAAAAGATGTCCGGTCTACGACTCGTCCTGGGCAATTATGCCGTTCCCGGCCCGTGGCGGGAAGCCTGCAAAGGGCTCTTTTATGTCAAAAACATCCCCTACACCCCGGTTGTTGCGGCCAGTCTGGATGGCAACGACACCGCACTACGCGAATGGACGGCCCAGTCCAGCGCGCCGGTCGCTATTTGGAATGACGAGCCCCCGCGCTCGAAGTGGTTTGAGCAGGTCGCCCTGGCTGAACGCCTTGAACCCAACCCGCCTCTCATTCCGAATAATATCGAAGACCGGATGCACATGTTTGGCTATTGCAACGAGATCTGCGGTGAGAGCGGCTATGCCTGGTCAAAACGCCTGATGATGGTCCACAGCATGCTGACCAACCCGGACGTAGACGATGGCACCAAAGCCTTTTGGGCTGGCTTTGGCAATAAGTACGGCTACAGCCCGGAAGCAGCCGAAGCCGCGCCGGAACGCATGGCGACCATTGTTGGCTCGCTCGCCTCTCAGCTTGAGCAGCAGAAAACCGAGGGCAGCCGGTTCTTTATCGGCAATCAGCTTTCCGCACTCGATATTTATTGGGCGACATTTGCCGCCCTGGTTCAGCCGCTGCCGGAGGACCAATGCCCGATGGTAACTGCGTTCCGATCTTTCTATGTGACGACGGAGCCGGTGGTTGTCGCGGCGCTTACGCCGGCCCTGCTGGAGCATCGTGATTTTATTTATCAGGAGTATTTGGAACTCCCGATCGTGTTCTGAGTTTGGAGCAGCGTATGGCAGACGGCCAGATCAATGCAGAGCAGATTGAGTATTGGAATGAACAGGGCGGTCCGCAATGGGTCCAACTCCAGGAACGGCTCGATGCCCAGATCGGCCCGTTGGGACTGGTCGCCTTGGAACAAGCGGCCGCGCAGCCGGGTGAGTCCGTTCTCGATGTTGGCTGCGGATGCGGACACACCGCGCTCGCCCTGGCGGATCAGGTCGGGCCGCGCGGCTCGGTGACGGGAATTGATATCTCTCGTCCCATGCTGGGCCGCGCCCGTGAGCGTCAACAGGAACAACAGCTTCAGAACCTGATCTTCCTGCCTGCCGATGCCCAGACGCATCAGTTTGAGCCGGCCAGCGTTGATCTGATCTTTTCTCGTCTCGGTGTCATGTTCTTCGAGGATGCTGCACAGGCTTTTGGCAATCTGCGGACTGCACTCCGCCCTGGGGGGCGGCTGTGTTTCCTGTGCTGGCAGGAGCTACGCAAGAATGATTGGGTTCGGGTGCCGCTGCAAGCCGCAGCGCAACATGTGCCGCTTCCGCCTCGCCCCGAGCCCGGCGCTCCCGGCCCCTTTTCTTTGGCCGATCCTGCTCGCGTGCGCGACATTCTTGACGCCGCCGGGTTTCGCAATGTGCGCTGCCAGCCCCATGAAACGGATATGAGCGTCGGCGGAGCAACAGGCGTAGACGGAGCGGTCGCCTTCCTCCTTGCCATCGGGCCGGTTGCGGCCCTGTTGCGCGAGGCCGATGCTGATACGCGCAGCCGCGTTGCGGAGTCTATCCGGGCAGCCCTGCTCCCGTATGCGGACGGCAACCGCGTCTCTCTTCCGAGCGCAACCTGGGTCGTGCAGGCAGACGCACTCTCGTAAAAAACGGAGTGACGTAGCCCGACTACTCCCGCCAGGTAAAGAGACGCAGGCAGTCCGTGGCCAAATCAAACAAATGGCTACAACCGGTCGAGCCGCCGATCCGGTCGGCTACCGGGGGCGTGAAATCTTTCCCGAGTTTGAGGCCGTTGAGCCCTGCCGTTCGAGAGTGGGGCTCTTCGCACAGCCCGCGGAAGGGTAGTCGTCCGGGCCGACTGGTGGCATTGGCGATTGTCCCCTCAGCGTCGATATCAAAGGCGATCCGCATCTGCTGAAACGGGTCATCCATTGCATGCTGGCAGTGAAAACCCGCGTAAGCATGCGGGGTAATCCGTAAGCGCTTCGTACGCCAAAAGAAGCGTTTCTCCCCAGGTTCCGGAGCAGCCATATCGGGATCGAAGGGCTCAATCGTCCGTTCATCAAACAGCTGGGCCGACTGGTCACGATACGTAAAGCACGAGTTCTTCAGCGTGCTGAAATCAGCGCGATCCCGTTCCCAGAGCATCCGCGCCAGCCGGCTCGGTCCGGGCGGCATGTCCGTCACAGACGACGCAAAGCGTTCATGATCGTCTTTGGGAACCGGGAAGGCCTGAAGGCTGACGCGCGCCATCTCCGTTGCCAAGGTCAGGTGCTCGGTGTGACCCGGCAGATCACCCAGGGTCTCTCCGATGGTCCGGGTAAAGCCCTGACCGACCCGTGCGCCCCGAAGGGCGGGAAGGCGTGCGGTCAGAGCAGACGAGAGAATATCGGGAGTACCGGAGAGATGCGTCGCCGAGGCCTGGCGAATTTCATACGTAGGCAGCCGCACGATCCACTCAGCGGCCAGTGCGCAGCGATGGTCGGAAAGCGTTGCCCGGACACGAATTTCCGAGTTGACCAGATTGTCAATTTCAGCCTCAAAGGTCCGCGCATATCCAGATCCCGCAAACGGGAGAGAGCAGGCGTATGCGGCGGCAAGGCGAGTCATAAGGGGAACGGGAGAGCCGCACGCGGAAGGTACACGATAGTCGTCAGGCAGGAGAAGCCTTTATGCCAGCCGCGTACTCATGGGCTCGGTGGGAAGCGTCACCCCACGTCCCGACCGCATTTTGGTGAGAACGTGCTCCACTACCGTTCCGTAGTGAATGCCAATAATCGATAGTTCAAACGCCTTCACCAGATGTGATCCCGGAAACTGAAACAGGGCACGCTTCGTCTGCAAATACTCGCGGGCGGCTTCATAGACCGATTGGGCTTCTGCGCGGGGCAGGACGCCCTGGGCAACCGCCTCTCGAACGCGTTGGACAAAATCCTGGACTTCGGTCAGGCCCATATCGGGCCGGCGGCGCACCAGCGCATCCTGGGCGTAGGACAGCATCTCGGCAAACCGCTTGGCATCTTGTCCGTCCAGCTCAATGTAATTCTTGGCCGCGACCCCGACCTTGTCCCAATAGGAGCCCAGATTCCGGGCTTCCGTGCGGATATCCCGCAGAAATTGTTTATCAAGCTGGGCGGCCCGCTTGAGCAGGTGGAAGTAGCCACGTTGCTCCTGCGTCCATACACCGCTCAGGCTTTGCCTGGCAAGTGAGCGCAGAGCGGCAGAGACCTGGCCCATATCAAGATGGCTGTTCCTAAAAATATGGGCATCCAGGCGACCGATCAGGCGCTCCGCCCTGCCATACATGGCCTGTGGGCTGAACAACGACTCCAGGATATGCAGAAAGCCATTCTGCATATTGTCGAGGCCCATCATGGGTTTGAACTGGACAGTATCATCAACATTATTGCACGCCAGGTCCGCTTCGAGCAGGCGGCCCTGTTCTTTGAGCTCGACGTACAGCGGCGTATGCGGCAGCGGGGTCAAGGTGCCGGTCATGGCCGAGAAGACCCCGTTCTTTTCGACAAAGTCAACAATCGTGTCAGCCGTCTGTGGGGTATCGGTATCGGCACCAAAGATAAAACCGGCCTGGACTTCAATGCCATGTTTCTGGAGTAAGCTAATCGTATCTTTTGGGGCAGTTTTGATATTCTGAATTTTATTCATCTGCCGCAGGGCCGCAGGGTCAGGATTCTCGATGCCCAAGAAGACGGTGGCAAACCCGGCCTGCTGCATCAGGGGTACCAGATAGGCCAGCGACTCTTTACCCAGGTCAATACTCGCCTGGGTAAAGAATTCGAAGGGATAGTCGTGTTGACGCTGGAATTCCGTCATCGCGTCCAGGATCTCTTCCATGGCCTTGGGTTCGGACACGAAATTATCGTCAACCGTGAACACCCCACCCCGAAAGCCGGTGTCATAGATGGCTTGGAGTTCTCGCGTGACATCGATGCCCCCCTTTGCCCGGGGGAAGCCACCATTGAACTGAATGATGTCACAGAAATTACACCGAAAGCGGCAGCCGGCTGTCGTTTGCAGCATCAAGGCGCGGTAGTGGCCGACCTCAATCAAATCCCAGCGGGGGCTGGGCAGACCGTCAAAAGGTTCGAAAATGGAACGGTCTTGGAGATACTTGCGGGATGCTTCAGGGGCGTTCAGGACCCGTTCGGGGATGAACAGAAAGGGGGACTCGTCGCTATGCTTGGGGGCCTCCTCCAGGCGACGATTGAGCTCGGCAATCCACGGACTCGCCTCGCCCCAGACCAGGTAGTCAAGCCCTTGATGCAGCACCGCATCCATCTCGTTCCGCGGGTCCATAATAGAGCTGCGATAGGTCGAGGCCAGGGGTCCACCAAGAACCCAGGGCGTATCCGTGCCTTGGGCCGGTCCTTTGAGGAGGTCAACCAAGGAGTCGCGTTGGACATTCATTGCCCCGGTAAAGACGGCGTCGCTGTCCTGAATTTTCTTGCGGAGCTTCTGAGACGAAAGGCGCTCGACATTCAGATCAACCAGTTCAAATTCCCATTCGTCCTGCGGCATCAGGGCCGCGAAGGTCAGCAGCCCGAGCGGCGGGAAGGGCGCTTTGCGCCGGATATACTCCATCACATACTTAAAGCTCCAGAAGGAGTCAGCCGGGAATTCCGGTGCGATCAGGAGTCCTTTTTTCATACGCATAGCGTTACTCCTTCACTACCACCCGTTATGAGTAGGGAAATCCTTATTTTGGTTCGTTTGCACAATTGGGACACCCTACCTTGTTATCTTGTATAATTCAATGCTTTGTGTCGTCCACATTATGCCTCTGGAGGAGAAAACCCAAAGAGTTTCACAGCATTATCCCGCGTCAATTGACGGCGTTCGTCCGCAGGGACCCCAGCAAACATCTTCTCCAGGAATTCCATCGATTTCGGCCAAGTCGATTCCGAGTGCGGGAAGTCGTTGCCCCACAGCATGGTGTCCATACCGATCCGGTGTCGCAGCAGAACGCCGACCTCATCTTCCTGAAATACCGCAAACATATTCCGGCGCCAGTAATCGCTGGGCAACAGCCCCTCTTTGGATTTGAATTTCGCATATACTGGGCGGTCAGTATACGTATAATCCATCTGCTGTAGCCAGTGAGGAGCCCATGATATCTCGTGCTCGACAGAGCCAATTTTGAGGCGTGGATAGCGCTCGCACACCCCAGCAAAGATAATATCGGTCAGCGCATAGCGGACCCAGTAATCTTGAGTTGGCCGGAGTCCGGCTGGTGTAAATGTCGAAAAACTGATCGAGATCTCACAGCCAGGCACGTTGGCCCGCTGCGTCGCCAAGTGAAATAAGAGCGGCATGTCCGTCTCTTGGGCAACCGCCCAGAATGGGTCGTACAGGGGATCACGGTAGGGCCGTCCGGGCAGCGGAGTGACGGGGATAAATACTCCGGCTAATCCGAGCTCAGCACAGCGCTTGAGTTCGACACTCGCCTGTGCGGGATCATCGACATTGATCATGCCAATGCCACGCAGCCGTTCAGGATAGGCGGTACAAAAATCGGCAATCCAGTCGTTGTAAGCGTAACAAATACCGGACAAGAGCTCGCTGTCCTCCAGATGGTACCAGAACAGCCCCTGACTCGGCTGTAGCACAGCTCCCCATATGCCATCCATCTCCAACTCGGCAATCATCGCCTGCGGCTCGTACGCTCCTTCTCTCACGTCTTCCCAAATGCTGACAAAATCGATTGTCGAACCGTCATCAAAACGCCGACCCGCTTGGGTCACGCCTCCCAGGGTAGCGACCTGGGTGTCGCCAAGAAACCAGGCGTCCCCGTCTCTTCCATCCTCGGTTTTATAGCGCTTCATCACCGGCGCTCGGTCCAGCAACTTTGAGGGCATGCCCTTGGTGTAAAGATCGGGCGGTTCGACAATATGACTATCACTCGAAATAATGACTGGAGTTGCCATAGGTCCCTCCTCAGTGCACGTGAGCCGACACCTAGCAGGCAAACCTTCGAGACACAAGGAGAAGAAGCACTGCGCGGGCTTCGTTGCTGGAGACCGAGCGAACTGGTATAAGGCGGCGTTATCGGTCGGCGATCCGGTCGGGTTTACGGACCAGGGAGACCGCCGGCCAACAGGGGGAGATATGCAAAAATTGCTCTGGGTTTTGAGCGCGAGCGTCTGTAGCCTGCTCTGGTCGTCGTCCGCCTGGGCGGAGATGTCTGCCACGGCCATACAGGCGATGTTTCATCCCTACGCCAATGGCAAGCCGTCGGTGGAGGGTCTGGCTCCCGGCACGCGGATTGCACAGGATTCATGGCAGGCCGCCCAGGATTATCTGCCGGTCGAAATCCTCGACAAGATCAAAGCCGGCGAACTGGCGTTTGAGGTCCGGGAAACAACCGACCTACCGGTCAGCGACGCCTATATCACGGCCACCCAGAACCACGCCGAACACGTGCAACTTGGCGCCGACGGCGAACTCGGCGGCTATGTGGCCGGCATGCCCTTCCCCATTCTCGACCCGGCCGATGAACAAGCCGGACTCAAAGCGGCGTGGAATTATCGCCACCGCGACTTTGGCAATATCATGCAGGTGTGGAATACGTTTCGCCTCATCGAAGAGTCGGGCGCCGTCAATCGGGAGATCGAAAACTATTATGTCGTGGCCTTCGGCATGCATCGACCGCCAACGGATGGCCCCGACCCCAACATCTGGCAGGAAGAGGGATTGCTGTACAAGGAATATTACCACATCACCGCGCCGTTTGATCTGAAAAATACGATCAGTCTGAAGCATCGTCATATCCGTGACCAGGCCAAGGATGACGACTGGGTCTATTCCCCGGCCGGGCGCAAGATTCGCAAGATCATCGTGAAACACGAGGATGCTGCGCTCGACTCGGGCATGCTGAACGACGACTACTTTGGCTTCTCCGGTTACATCCGCAGTTATACGTGGAAGCTGGTCGGCATACAGACCCTCCTCGCGCCGGTCGGTGTCCAGGCGGTAAAAACGACCTTTGGCGGGCGCGGCGGCTGGTATCCGGTCGATCCCTGGGAGTTACGCGAGCTGGTGGTTCTCGAAGGCGTGCCCAAGGCCGACGATCATCCGTATGGCAAACGCATTCTGTATATCGACCGCCAGATGTTCGTGCCCGTTTATGCTCTCATGTACGACCGCGCCGGGGCACATATCAAGACCATGTTCGAGCTGTACGGAAACCCGAAATTCAATCCCGGCAACGAACATGTGCGCGTGCCAGTGTGGACCGGCGAGACCATGATTGACTATCAGAATGAATTTGGGTCGGTCACCGAAGTGACCAAGATTATCTATAATGAGCCCATGCCTGCCGACTTTTTCAATCTCAACAAAATCGTGGCGAGAGGGCGCTAGTGCGGAGTCCGAAAACGCTTGTCCGTCACCTCATTACCCCCCCCCTGTCCGATGACTCGATGCTCTATCCCCTCCTTGGAGGGGTGGCCGAAGGCCGGGGTGGGTTCTCTAGCCGATGAAACACACCCCACCGCTATACGGTACCCCTCTCAAGAGGGGAAAACGATGTTCCCTCTCGCTTATGAATAAAATTTACCAAAAGACTATATCGCGGGCCTGCCCTACTTTTGTTTCTCTTTACCTGCTCTTCTTTGCCCTTCCCCTCTCCCCTGCCCGCGCGGACTTCACCTATGGTGATCTTTCCCTGTCCGGCAATCTGCAAACCCAGCAGATCTTTCGTCATCCGGAACCGGACAAATGGTCGATCATTCAGCAGCGCAACGTCATACGCGCACGCGTGGAGTATGACTGGGTTAAAAACGGCCAGGCCTTCAGCCGTTTCTCCCTGCCGGGCATAGACTACGCCCACTTCGTCGGCCTGTACCGGGGCGTGTATGACAGCGTGTACGATTTTCATCCGGGTCCGCGCCAGGACGTGTTTCCCTATCACGGCCGGGCCGGTCGGGACGGAAAATTATCCGACCTCTCTCACAAAGCGGCCCACGCCCTGCGCTTTGAGAGCACGTTTCGCGAAGTCTTCACCGACATCGAGTTCGCCAAGATCCCTCTGTCCTTGCGACTCGGTCGTCAAATGGTGGTGTGGGGCGAGTCCGACAACCTGCGTATGCTCGATCGTACCAACGCGCTGGATACCACCTGGCACGGGGGCGGCGTCGGCCAGGAAACCTGGGACGATCTGCGTATTCCGTATTGGATGATACGTGCCACCTATCGTTTTGGGCGGATTGGGAGTTTGAGCGATGTGTACACCGAGTCCTATTGGGTACCGGGGCTGTGGGTGCCGCTCAAGTTCGGCTTCTCTCCGGGGCGTCCCTGGAGTTCACCGAGTGCGAATCCATTTGGGGGGAGTCCGACCGGAGGAAATTTCAAGCTCCTCAACCGCACGGTCCTGGGCCGGCGGGGCAACTATAGCAAAAGCATCGATGAGAACAGCCAGGTCGGCTTCCGCCTGGGTGCGACCACACCGCAGGGCGTAACCGTGACACTAAACTATCTGTATCAACGCACCGCCCACGATGACGGCGTCAACACCTCCGCTCTGCGCGGCCTCAACCAGTGCCAACTCGGCGCAGTCGGATGCGAGACAATAGTAGATGTGGCGCGCAGTAATGCCGCCCTGCTGGGGCGCGGCATTCTACCGGCGGAAGCCTACTATCCCTACACCCATGCGGTCGGTATCTCCGCCAGTTATGCGGACGATGACTATACCGAAGGTGTGTGGCGCATGGAAACGATTTATGAGTTCGGCAAGCCCTTCGCGGATAAACGCAAGCCCATTATGATTCTGGACGAGGGCGAGAGCCCCATAGAGAGCGGCTTCCTGGGGATCAAGAAGAGCGATGTCTGGCAGGCGTTTATCGGCTTTGACCGGCCGACCTGGATTCGCACCCTCAACCGCCGCTCCACGTTTTTTCTGACCTCGCAGGTCTTCTGGCAATATATTCCGACCAGCACGTCCCGTTTTCAGGGGCAGATTTCGGCCACGGATAAAGTACGCAATTGGGAAGCCGTCGGCACGATTGCCGCCAGTACCACCTATATGCGGGGCAAGCTTCTGCCGGTGGCCTTCTTTGTCATTGACCCGATCAACCACTACAGTTCCCAGTTCGGCTGGGTGATTGATTACTATATCACTCCCCGGCTGATCTTCCGGCTCGCCCAGAATTATTTCTTCGTGCCGGGCTTTGGCGGCCAAGTGGATGAAAGCTGGGGTTTGGGCGGACTGTATCGCAAGCGCGACGAGACCGTTGTGCGGATGACGTATCAGTTCTAGTTGTTACACAACGGTGAGGGGTATGTGATAGAGGAAGCGTAATGGGGAGAATGTGGCCATGAGTACAGCACCGGAGACAGTTACAGAAACATTACAGACTGGCTTGGTCAGTGATGCTCCAAGTAGCACGGAGATTCCAGTTCTCGATGTAGGAGATTATCTCTCCGGCGTCCCAGGGTCGTGTGAACAACTAGCGTCCGTCCTTTCCCAAGCCTTAACGCAGGTTGGCTTTTTCTACCTGGTTGGCCACAACATCCCCCGCGCAGTTATCGATGGGGTGTTTCGGGAAGCCAAGCGGTTTCTTTCTCTTCCCCTGGAACAGAAGAATAGAATCAAACTCAACGATGTTTTTGTTGGCTATATGGGAGATAGACAACAACTCGGCCGTACCTCGGAGTACTATCAGGGTCACACCAAGCCAGACCGGGTTGAGGCATTCTTTATGCAACGCGATCGATCTCCTTTTGAACTGCCATTTCCCAACCAATGGCCGGAAGGCTTACCGGGCTATCGGGAAACCTTGATCGAGTTTTTCGAGGCTATGGAGGATCTCTCCATTAAGCTGCTGCCACTGTTTGCCACGGCTCTGTCGCTCCCCTCGGACTATTTCGATCCGTTCTTTCCAAAATACCGCAATATTGCCTTCCAGCGTCTTTCTCACTACCCAGCCGACCCTTTGGAGGAGGACCAGTATAATTCCTCACCGCATACAGACGGTACATTCCTGACCCTTCTCGCAACAACTGATGTGCCAGGGCTGGAAATTAAGCCGAAAGAGCAGGACTGGATTCGTGCTCCAGCCTGGCCGGAAGCCTTTCTGGTCAATTCGGGCGATCTTCTCACTCGCTGGTCCAACGGTCGCATCCTGTCCACACCACACCGGGTACGCAATCTGTCAGGCCAGGATCGCTACTCCATACCCTTCTTTTTTCTCCCCAGCCCAGACACAGTGATTGAATGTCTGCCAACCTGCCACGATGTGGACAACCCACCCCAGGACGAACCGATAGCTGCCCAAGAATATCTCCGCTGGTATTTGGAACAGAATTTTACTCAGTACGGGAAGTTCGAGCACGACTGAAATGTCAGTGCGGTTGTGACATCAATGCCTGAGCCTACGCCCGTAAAGATATGATCCCGACCCATTACGCCTCAACCGGCGTATCCGCCTGTCGTCCCCACAGATTCCACGAGGCATCGAAACTGCGGACGGCCGGATAGCCGAGCAGTTGCGTCAGTACAAACCAGGTATGGGCCGAGCGAATGCCAACCGCACAGTAGGTGATCGTTTCCTTGTCCGCGGTGACGCCGTTGCTGGTGTACATGGCAGCCAACTCGTCCGCGGACTTAAACGTGTCGTCCTCGTTGAGCGCATCCTCATAATAGAGGTGGGTTGCGCCTGGAATATGGCCGGCCCGCTCGCTGCCTTGGGGCGGCTCCAGCAGAAATAGCTCGCCCCGATATTCCTCGGGGGTGCGGACGTCCAGCAAGACTTGGTTCTCTTGCCCAACGGCAGCCTGGACGCGTTCCTGTAAAGCCCGCAGGTCCGGGTCGGGTTCTCGGGCGGCATAACTCGTGGCCGTAACGGTCGGCACCTCGGTCGTCAGTGCGTGGCCGTCGGCCACCCATTTCTTGCGTCCGCCGTTAAGGATACGCACATCGGCGTGACCGACGGATTTGAGAAACCAGAACACCCACGGAGCAACTGCGCTGTGATCGCTATAGGCGATCACAGTGGTGTCGTTGCCAATGCCCGACCGTCCGCAGAACTGTTCGACTGCGTCTTTGTCAAAATTAATGCGCCAGTCCGGTTTGAGCAGGGTCTCAAAGCCGTTCCAAAAAACGGCACCGGGAATATGGCCGGATTCATACGGCGCAGGATCAATATGCGCATCAACGATCTGCACCTGCGGGTCAGTCAGATGTTCGGCAACCCACCGCGGGTCAACCAGCACCTCAGGATGTGCGTAGTCTTTCATAAGTTTCATCTCCCCCTATTCAGACTGAAGCCGCCCGGCATCCTACGCGACCGTAGACGCTCCGGTCAACACAGCGTCGAATGAGAACATGAAGCAGGAGCACTTTTGAAAAAATTGCTTGTCCCATTCCCACCGAGACGCTAAAGAGGACTCATGTGCAGAGCACGACAAGGAGAACGACACCATGGCTGACAAACGAGACGTGCATGTGCCGGCAACCCAGGGCGCGGCCTGCGTGGTCCGGCAAGGGGAAACGATTCGCATTGTTGATGTGGAAGGCCAACAGATCTGCGACTTCGTCTGCTTTCATCTGCATCACCTGGCGGAAAAACTGTCGACCGGTGAAACCGTGAATTTCAATACCTTGACCGGTAGTGGTTCCCTGCATTTTACGGTCGGCAGCAGGTTCTACTCCAATCTTCAGCACCCCATGTTCGAGATTGTCGAGGATCAGGCCCACGGCGTGCACGACGCCCTGTTTGCTCCGTGCAGCAGCGCTCTCTATGCAGCGGCCGGCGCCCTCAATCATCGCAATTGCCGGGACAATCTCACCGAGGCGGTGGAGCCGTACGGGCTGGGCTATCTTGACGTGCCCGACCCCATCAACCTGTTCCAGCATACGCGGGTCCGCTCCGATGGCACCATCGACGCACGCCCCGCGGCAACTCAAGCTGGCGAATACGTTGCCCTGAAAGCATTGATGGATTGCCTAGTTACGATCTCGGCGTGTCCGTATGATATAGAGATTGACGGCCAGCAACCCAATGGGGCGCAGTGTACGCCACTCAGGATTGAATTCGTTTCTGCATAGTCAAATCAAAGAGAGGCTTTAAGAAATTTGTTATTGTATTGGATTGTACGCTCGAGTTTGTCACGCGGGCAGAATTGGCAGGGTTAAGGAGGAAGGACCATGAACGATCAATTTGTAGGGTATCTGCACGAATGTTTTCAGGGTGAAGTAATGGGAGAAGCTCTTGGAGTCGCACTCGCGGAAGCGGCGCAGGACCCCGTTCACAGCCAAAAATGGCGTTTTGTGGAACAGCTTGAACGCGAGACCAAAGGCCGCATTCGGGCTGCGCTCGAAGCCCTCGGTGAATCGGTCGAGGAGGACTCCGAAAAACGTGCCGAGGGAAAATCCTGGGGCGAGAGGTTTGCCAAACTGCCCTGGTCCGAGGCGATGGATAAGCTGAAACCCGAGCTTGAGAAGTACATCCGGTACTTTGAAAAGCACGAGAAAACGGCCCCGTCCGATGGGCTGGCCATCGCCCAGCAGATTACTCGACACGAGCGCGCCTTGTTGGAGTTCACCGTGCGTGAGATTGAGGGCCAAACGGACAGCTCGGTTGAGCCGATTGAGCGCCTCTTGGACAATCCGCCATTGGCGGCGTAGTCCCCTTGATATGTCCCTCGCCCCCAACGGGCGAGGGAAAAGCACTGCTCCTACTCCAGCCCCTCCCGCAGTGGTGTATGCGGCACCCGCTCCGTCCAGGGCTTATACGTATGGGCGTTCTCGGGCGTGATAAGCCGCCCCAGGCCGGCAATAAAAGACTCTCCGTGCAGGTCTTCGCCCTCAACCAGTACCCGCGCGACCAGATCGCCGACCGCTGCTCCGATATTGGTGATCTCGATATCCCAGGTTCCGTGAGACCTTCCGGCCAGGACGGCTTCGACGGCCTTCGGACTACCATTGCGCGAGACCATTTTCATCTCACCGGAGCGGCCGACCGCCTCAATCGCATCGAGGGTGCCCAACATGGTTTCGTCGTTGAACGGAATCAGACCGGCCAGGTCCGTAAAATCGGCCAGTAGACGCTGCGCGGCCTCCCGACCGCCCGCGGCAACGTCTTGCAAGTTCCGATAGCGTTCCTCAAACGGATCGTTGACCAGGGTGAATCCGCTCTGTCTGACGCCGTGCACGATTCCGGTGACAAGCTCGATGTCGTCAATGACTTCCGGCCCCCCGATGATCGCCAGCCTCGCCCCGACGGGCAGGAGTGAGGCCAGATACTCGGCCATATACACGCCGTGATTAAAGTTCGGATAGACTAAGGACGCAACGACCGGAAAACGTGGCCGCTCAAACGAAAAGACTGGAATCCCCTGTTGGCGGGCGGCCTCGACCGCCTCGGCAGGCTGTACGGGGTCGAGGACATAGACAATGATGCCGTCCACCCCAGCCTGCATGCCGCGCCGAATCGCCTGGTCCTGCCCGGCTATCCAGTCCGGTCGACGCACATCGACCGTCAGCGTTCGCAGCTCAATCCCCGACTTTTGCAAACGATGGTCGAGCCCGTGGGCGAGGGCGTCAAGACCCGGATGGGCTCCGTATTCCATTACGTTTACATAGAGTACGCGCACCGTATCCCCCTAGAGCCCGACCGATAAGGGCGTGCAGTCCACCCGTTCGGACCAGGGCTTCCAGCTCTCGATATTGTCCAGGGTAATCATCCGGCCAACCGGACTCATGCTCAGATAATCTTCGAGCACTTCTCCACCCGCTAGATGGCGAACAACCAAATCACCCAGCGTTGTGCCTATCCCCGATGCGTCCAGGTCCCAGGTGCCGAGCGTTTTTCCTGACCGCACCATCTCGACTGCTTGGGGTGAGCCATTCCGGGAGACGACCTTGAGGCCACCCAGCCTTCCTGTTTCTTCGAGCACGCTCAGACAGCCCAGCATGGTCTCGTCATTATAGGGAATGAGACCCTGCAGTTGAGACTCAGAGACCTCCTCCAACAGGCGGAGGGTTGGCTCGCGCGCTCCTTCTGATACATCCTGAACGTTGCAATACTGTGTATCCTCAGGATCGTTCAGCAAGCGACAGTGGCTGCGTTTCAGCGCGTAGACCAGACCGGCCACTTCTTCTGCATCGTCCACCGTATCCGGTCCTCCGATCACCCCCACCCCACTGTCCGCCGGTAAAACCGAGGCCAGGTATTCAGCCATGAACACACCGTGGTTAAAATTCGGATACACTACGGCGGCATTGACGGCATAGCGCGGTCGGACAAAAGAAAAAACGGGAATGCCTGCCGAGCGGGCCTTGGCAACCGCCTCACCAAACAGCGTCGGATTGAGGGCATAAATCACGATACCTTCAACGCGGGCGCGCACTCCTTCGTCAATAGCGGCCTCATATTTTTTGCGCATGCCTGGTTCGCGAAAATCGGCGAACAGCACCGGCATCTGAATATCCGCCGCGTGTAGGACCGATTGCAGCCCGTAGGCGAGCGCGTCTATGGCGGGATTGGCATCGAGATGAATGGGATTCACGTACAGCACTCGCTTTGTCATGACCGACCTCACATGGTGTTTTTTCGCCACCTAGCACGGAGGCTAGACAGGTGCAAGCGAAAGACCGCAGTCTTTTTTCTATCCGTCTGGAGAAGTGGTGAAAAACATTATACACACCGAACTATGGACGCCTATGCACACAAGCTCAAACAGTTTATTGCCACCGGTAGTATCGAGGCGGAACATTTATCCTTCGATCAGTCGTGTCACTCGGTGGCCGAAGCAGCCGCAGTGGTCGGCACGGACCCGGAGCATTTTGTCAAGAATATTTGCATGACGGATGTCCAGGGGCAGGTGATTGTGGCTATTGTCAAGGGCGAAGATCGAGCCAGCACCTCGCGGGTTGCCAAGGTGCTCCAGACCGAGCGGGTGAGAACCATGACGCCGGACGAAATGCTGGCCAAAACGGGCTACCCCTGTGGGGGAACTCCGTCGTTTGGGTTTGCCGCAACCTTTCTTGTTGATCCCCGGGTCATGCAGAGAGATGAAGTGTATACCGGCGGCGGCTCAGAAACCGCCTTGGTCCGGGCCTCGCCCCAGGCGCTCCTCCAGGCCAATGGGGGCAAAGTCGTCAGGGTCAGGAGATAAGACGGCGGCTGGAAAGAGCCGGTAAAGAGCGGTATACAGACCGGGACAAGGCAGTAGCAATCGCCAAGGAGGGCATATGAGCAAGGTCTCACTCACGACTGTAGGGCCTGACGTCAACGCGGATGCCTATCTGTCCGTGATCGAGCGGGATGGCGGAGTGATTATCGAAAACCTGCTTGAGCCCGATTTGCTGAGACGACTCAATACCGAACTCGACGGCTATATCGCCACCCACCCACCCGGCAGCCGTAGCGACGAAGAACTCTGGCAAGTCTTTCATGGTCAGAAAACGATCCGTTTTTGCGGTCTGGCTGCCAAATCAAAAGCGTTTATTGAGGTCCTCCTCCATCCCGTGCTCAGGGCGTTTGCGGATCATTATCTTTTGCCCAATTGCGGCTCGTATTGGCTGAATACCTCCCAGACCATGATCGTTGGCGGGGGAGAGCCTGTCCAGATGCTACATCGCGATGAGGCCAACTGGCCCCATTTCCCCTGGCCCGGCCCGGAACTTACGGTCAGCTCAATGTTTGCCCTGAACGACTTCACCGAGGAGAACGGCGCCACGCTCGTCGCACCGGGCAGCCATCGCTGGCAGGACCCGGAGCGCGAGGCCCGCCCCGAAGAACTGACCCAGGCAGTCATGCCGGCCGGCTCTGCCCTGCTCTACACGGGAAAAGTCATTCACGGGGCTGGGGCAAACCGGACGCCAGACACGTGGCGGCGAGGGATGCACGTCAGCTTTGTTCTTGGCTGGCTACGCCCGGAGGAGCACCATTCCTTGGCCGTTCCTTTGGAAGTCGCCCGCCAACTGCCCGAGCAGGCCCAGCACCTCCTGGGCTATCGCTCGTATCATCCGTCCGTCTTTGGTGGACGGTTGGGTCTGGTGGATTTCGAGGACGCGGCCCTGGTGGAAACGCAGAGCTGATCAGGGGTCCCTACTTACGGAGACCCATTTTGCGCAAGAGGGGCAACACCTCATCATGGCATATATGCAACCCTTTGATCGGATCGAAAAAGGATAGTAGTACTCCCCGTTGGCCGGCCTGCTCGTGGACCGCGCGGAGCTGCTCTGCCACCGTTTGCGGGCCGCCACAGATCTGATACCCCGTCAGCCCCAGTGCGATCTCACGGTAGGCGTCTTCGCCAATCTGTTCCCGCAGACGTTTCGTGGTGTCGCGTTTCCGGTCTGGCGCGAAGGAGATCGGGCGTGCCGTAGCGCGCTCCACAAAGGTATCCGTCGCGTCTTCGTCAATCTCTTCGACCAGGCGATTGTAGACGGCTTCCGCCTTGGCGTCAGTTCCCTCAATAATGACGTAGGCATACGTCATGGGGTCAACGCGCCGGCCATAATGCGCCGCGCGCTCCCTCACCGTATCCGCGGCCAGCTTCATCTTCTCGATGCCTCCGGAGCAGAACAACCACTCACAGTGTTTGGCTGTAAACTCGATGCCGGCAGGCGAGGACCCGGCATTGACCAGATACGGCCGAGGCTTGCGGACGGGTTTTGGACTCACATAGGCCCCATAGGATTTGTAGAACTCGCCTTCGTAGGTGATCGGCTCCTGACTCGACCAAGCCCACTTCATGAGGGTGACAAACTCATCCGCCATTTCGTAGCGCAGATCGTGGTCGGGAAAGGTTTGCCCGAACAACGCCTGCTCATCTTCAATCCAGCCCGTCACGACGTTCAGACCCCAACGGCCTTGCGAGATATAGTCGATCGTCGCCCCGAATTTGGCGAAGTGCAGCGGATGAAATCCGTATGACACATGGGCCGTGGAAAAGAGCAGAATTCGGCGTGTCAGCGGAGCCAGCGCAGCGGCCGTCGTCAGGAAATCGAGCGAGTCTTCGTTAAAGCGCGTCTCCCCGCCGTGCCCGAGCCATCGGCCAAACGGCACCTGGAATTCAAGCCCTATCCGCTCGGCGAACTGGATCAGATACTGGGCCGTATCCCAGTGCCAGAAGTTTTGATACCGGTCCGGGTCGTCGAGCACGGCTTTGGATATGGTCGCCCCACCGGTCAGGTTCCAGCCAAACAGGCCCAATAAGAGCGGATGCGGACTCTCGACCGCAGGCTGCCCGCCCGGATCAAACGGTCCCCTGGTAATCTGTACCCGTTCTCCATAGTGTCCCACTCTGCCCATTCGCCAGTCTCCCGTTACCAATTCCAGAAGGTCAGATTCTGTACGGGGTTTAGCATGAGATAATCGAAGGGCTCAAAATAAGATTGGCCGGTACACTATTTTCTTACGCGAGGAGGTATTATATCCCGCTGATGGCGCCCTCAGGCAAACCGCTCAGGTCAACCAGCGCTTCAGGTCTCAGTTGCTGGGAAATCGCCCCTAAGGTGCACATCATCTCTACCGCCACAGCCAAGCCTTCCATATCAATCAGGCCGGTCGTGTTCCAAATCGGCAAGGTCCGCGTCAACGCCTGCTCGACAGTGGCAGGCTCGTACCCTGGCATGTATTCGCAGACCATGGCTTTGGTTTCTTCGGGATGGGCGGTACAATACTGAGCGCCTTTGAGATATCCCCGTAACAACTTCCGCAGCAACCTTGGTTGCTCTGCAATAAAATCCTCGCGCGCCACCAACAGCCCCCATTGAAAATGGGGTTCAACTCGACTGGCTGGCGCCACTACTCGCAGCGCTCCCTGCCGCTCGCCCAGGGAGACCCACGGCTCTACTATCAGTTGGGCGGACAGTTCCCCGGAAGCGAGGCCATCAATCTTATTATAGTCTTGCCAGAGCTCCCGGTAGGTAACGTCTCGCTCGGAATCAAGGCCGGCCCGCTTCAGCTCCAGCTTCATGAGATGCCCGTCACAGCTCCCGCGGGATAACACACCAACCGTCTTCCCCTGCAATTCGGCCAGCTCCTGGATTTCCGGGCGGACAACAAACAGGAAGTGATCAAGATTCCCGATCACGCTACTGGCAATAATCTTACCTGGGAATATCCCCTTACCAATGGCCGTCAAAAAAGGCGGACTCCCCATCCTCCCAACCTGAATTTCTCCGCGCCCCATCGCCTGCGCCAACGCGTCTCCGCCGGGTACAACCCGGATGTGGAGATTGATCCCTTCCTCTAAGAAAAATCCCTTCTGAAGCGCCATCACAAAGGGCCAGTCATGCTGACCGCCTTGATTGGCATGCCCCCACGTAAAGTCCACGCAGGCCTGCTCTGCCATTGGTGATCCTCCTTGGCTGAGTATAGACAAGAGATATGCGACCGAGTTACTCCTGAGTAGCACCCTTCATGAGGATGTGGAATGTCTCGATCCAGGAGAGAATTATGAGTGTCACCTCGACGCCTTCGATAGCGGCTTCAATCGGACATGGACGAGGAGCGCCACCCATGCCGCGCAGCGGCTCGCTGTAGTCCGAGACGCGCGGTGCTCAAGTAGGAATCAGCATGACGGCCTTACTCACCGACACAGTAGAGTCGCCCATCGGTCGCTTGGTGCTCGTATTCGACGCAGGGCGCTTATGCGCGCTTGACTACGCAGACAACACGGAGCGGATGACCCGGTTGTTGCGGCAGCGCTATCACCGGTTCCGGTTATGTGAAGCCTCCACACCTCTCAGAGTGACACAACAGCTCAGGGCCTACCTTGGGGGAAAGCTCGACGCTATCGACAACATTCAGGTGGACCCAGGCGGGACGGCCTTTCAGCAAAAAGTCTGGGAGGCTTTGCGCACGATTCCGCCCGGGACCACACGGACCTACCGTGACGTGGCCGAACAGATAGGCCGGCCAAGCGCCTGGCGCGCCGTCGGCAGGGCGAACGCCCTCAACCCGATCTCCATTGTTCTGCCCTGCCATCGTCTCATTGGTGCCAACGGCGCGCTTACCGGCTATGCTGGCGGGTTGGAACGCAAACACTGGCTGCTTCGGCATGAAGGGATATGAGTATGAAAATTTTTGTGACAGGCGCAACCGGAGTCATTGGCCGTCGCGTCGTTCCCCAGCTCATCCAGGCCGGGCATCAAGTGACCGGCCTTGCGCGCACCGACCAGAAGGCAGCACTCCTGAGCCAGTTCGGCGCAATCCCGGTTCGAGTCGATCTGTTTGACATGGCAGCACTGACGCCTGTTCTTGCCGGTCACGATACCGTCGCCAATCTGGCGACCAATGTTCCACCGCTTGAACGAGCGCTGGAGCCGACCGCCTGGGACATGCATGATCGCCTCCGCAACGAGGCGTCCCGGAGCGTGGCCCGAGCGGCGGCTGAGGCAGGCTGCCATACGTTTATCCAAGAGTCGATTACTTTTCCGTATGCGGATAAAGGGGCGGAATGGATTGAGGAAAGCGATGCGGATAACTGTCCGCCGGAGATGGCCAGCAGCCGTGTGGCAGAGGCACAGACTGCGTGGTTCAGCGAAAATGGCAGGCGAGGCATCGTGCTGCGCTTCGCCCTGTTTTACGCCCATGACAGCTCGCATACCCAGGAATTTCAGGCCGCGATCCGTGCGGGCCAGTCTCCGTTTCTCGGCGACCCGGCCAGCTATATGAGTCATATTCACGCCGAGGATGCGGCTACGGCCGTTGTGTCCGCGCTCAATGCGCCCGCAGGCATCTATAACGTTGCCGATGACCAGCCGCTGACCCGTCAAGCGTTGGCTGCTGCCATTGCCGAACTTGAAGGGGTGGCGTCTCCTGCTCCACCCGATCCCATACAAGGAGAGCTGCCTGGGAGCATTGAAGCCTTAACGCGTTCGCAGCGCATCTCGAATAGGCACTTTAAGCAAACCACTGGCTGGACCCCGCGCTATCCCAGTGTGAGAGAGGGCTGGCGTCAGATGCTCAATAGCTGAAGAGGAGTGAGCCATGAATGTTGATACACGTCTGCGAGTCAGTCTCTGGTTTCTCGTTGCGAGCGGTGTCATGGTTGGCACGTGGGCGCAATTCTTTCCCCAGGCGTTTTACGATAGTTTTCCCGGTCTGGGCCGCAGTTGGGTCTCGGTTGATGGTCCGTTTAATGAACATCTGGTTCGAGATGTGGGCGGCCTGTATTTAGCCCTGAGCACGGTGACCCTCATTGCGGTCTTTGCCAAAACCCGCGAGACGCTTCTTGCCGCCGCGCTCGGTTGGCTCGTCTCCCAGATCCCTCACTTCGCCTACCACCTGGCGCATTTGCACGTGTACACTTCGATGCTGGATAAAATTGGGAATGTGCTGACGCTGGGCCTGCTGGTTCTGGTACCTGCGTACGTGTTTGTGCGAGTGATTCGCCACAAACCGCAATACCGGATTTGATGACGATTTCTCCTTACCCTGGAGGGTTCCATGATCCTGGAGCGGCGGCCTGCCACTTCGAGCGACACGGAATTTGCGCGTACCACTCATCATGCAGCCTATCGCGACGTCGTCTCTCGTCAATTCGGAGCATGGGATGAAGCGCTGCAGGATCGTCTGTTCGAGGAAAAATGGATGCCGGACAAATGTGAAATCGTCCTCTGCGACGGGAACCCGTGCGGTTTCCTTTCAGTAGAAGACCATCCCGATCACATCCATATAAGCGAAATCGTGATTGCCCCGCAGTTTCAAGGGCGCGGTATTGGCTCTCGACTCCTCAACGAGGAGGTGCAACGCGGACGAGAAGCGAAGTCCCCGCTCCGGCTTCAAGTCCTCAGAGAGAACCGGGCCCTCGAGCTATACCGAAGGCTTGGTTTCAAGGAATGTGACACGACAGAGACGCATATCTGCATGATCTGGGAAGATTATGAACAACACGCAGGATAGCCCCCCTGGTCCAACTACTGCGCGAAGGCGTCCAATGCGGCCCGTACACTCCGGTTCATGTCTCCATCAATAGCCATCGGATAGAGAATGGAGTAAGTCGCCCCGGCCTTTTCAAACGCTTCCGCCTGGTCTCGGCACTCTTGCGGAGTACCCGCCAGAGCGCATTCGGCTACCATGCGTTCCGACACGGCATCAGCCGCACCGGTCTGGTCTCCCTTGAGCGCGGCATCCATAATTTGGGCCGCTTCCCACTCAAAGCCATGTCGAGCAAAAATGCGATTGTAAAAGGGCATCTGGCCGTAAAAGGCTAACTGTTGTTGAACCGAGCGAAGCGCGAGGCCACGATCTTCGCACACGCAGCAGTGGACAATAGGCACAATCTCGACATCGCGTGGCGAACGACCAGCTTCCTCCGCCCCGACCGCAACGCCCTCAACAATTTCTTTCAACATCGTCGGGCCATATTGGGCCGGGATACTCCCGTCAGCGAGTTCTCCGGTCATCTGAATACTCTTGGGCGATACGCCAGCGAGATAAATCGGGATTTTTCGTTCGGCCTTCGGGATGGACAGGCCCGCGGCTCCGAGCTGAGACAGTCCGGGATGATCGCCCTGAAAGACACTTTGCAGCTCTCCAATATAGGAGCGCATCGCCGTCAGCGGTTTGTCCATAGGCAGGCCATACGCCTGGTTCAGGGCTGCATGGCTCGTTCCGAGCCCCAGGAAAAGGCGGCCGGGGGCGATTTCATCAATCGTCAGAGCGTGCAAAGCCGCCTGGAGGGGTGGATGGAGAAAGATATTAAAGATCGCGGTGCCGACCTGAATACGGGAAGTCACGCTCGCCAGATGTTGGGTGAGGGCTAAAGCGTCTGAGGCCGCTTCGGTGACCAGGAAATTCCGAAAGCCACGCTCCTCAGCCATCCTTGCATATTCGGTCGCACGCCCCAGCGTCACGCTAGCCGATCCCGTGAACAGCAACATCCCAGGTGTTTGCATATCTCCCCCTTATTCACTGACGATTCGTTACATGACTATTCCTCTTGTCTTGATATATACCCGGCCAGCCCCCCTTGGATAGCTGGGCATGATAGGTAGGTAGATTCTTATGATGGGGAAATACCTCGGACGAAGGTTGGGCTTCGGCAGCGTTTTGATCCTTCTCCTCGGAGGCACGGCTTGGTCCGCACCTCTCGACGGACCAGCCCTGTATGCAAAGGAGTGTGCAAGCTGTCACGGTAGGGATGGGCAGGGATCACCCGAAGGCACCGGTCTGACCGTTCCGCTACCGGATTTTACGGACTGCTCGTCCAACAGCAATGCATCAACCAGCGACTGGACCGATATCATTACCAATGGCGGCGCGTTCATAGGCCTCTCAGACCAGATGCCCGCCTTTGACGGGACACTCAGCCTGGAAGAAATTCGGACCGTCCTCACCTATGTTCGCAATTTTTGTCAGGAAGAAGGCTGGCCATCCGGCGACCTGAATTTCCACAAAACCCTCTTTACGTCCAAAGCGTTTCCGGAAAATGAAGCGGTTCTCAAACAGGAATTCATCAAAGGAAAGAAAGGAACGAAAGAGTGGACAACAACGCTCTCGCATGAGCAACGGCTTGGTGCTCGGGGTGAGTGGGAACTCAGCCTGCCGTATGTAGTCAAAGAAACACGCGAGAAGACGACCGCCGGCCCAGGCGACCTGTCACTCGAGTACAAACACGTCCTGTCCACTCACACGGAAAAGCGCGCGCTGACGGCTGCCGCCCTCGAAGTGGTTTTTCCTTCAGGCGACCACGACCGTGGACTTGGCGATGGTACGTTCAAGTTCGAGCCCTCTCTTTTGGGCGGGATTGCGCTACGCCAGTTCGTGTTCCAAAACCAGATCCAAGCGGTCCTTCCGCTCGACGAGGATCGGGCGGACCGGCAAATGCGCTATCGGCTCGCCGGAAGCTATCCGACCTCACTATTGAGGCACGACCTCGTCCCCAGCCTGGAGGTCGAGTTTCGTCATAATCTGCAAGGTGAGAGCAATGAGGTGCTCCTCCTGACCCCTCAACTCTATACTGGCCTGCGGTTTCGCGGTCATGTCGCCTTGCGCATTGGCGCCCAAATCCCCATAGCCGGGACGGACCCCTTTCATTACCGTATCGGCGCCGCGCTTGTCTGGGAGTATCTTGAGGGCGGGCTGTGGTGGTAAGGAGCAGACTGTTCATCCACGGAGAAGACGAGGGAGAGGAGAGTATGGACGCGTCTCAATCGGCTCGGGAGCCTGAGAGACCTGAGCTGACAGACAAAGCTGGCCGATATGTGCCGCTCCAGGCCATCCTGTCTCGGCATGAGCGGCATCCGGCGGGCGGTAGTACGATTCGAGAAGTCGTGTTCGGGGCGAACGATGGCTTGATCTCCAGCCTGGCTTTGGTCTCGGGAATGGCCGGGGCGACCCCGAATCGGAGCACCATCTTAATAGCGGGTCTGGCCGGCGTCGTTGCGGGTACGGTCTCAATGGCGCTCGGCGCTTTTGTCTCGACCAAGAGCGTGCGCGAATTTCGGGAGTCGGAAGAGCAACGCGAGCGGTATGAAATTGAGCATGTCCCCGAGTTGGAACGGGAAGAGCTGGCGGAAATTTATCGACAAAAGGGATTTGCCGGGGCAGAGCTGGAACGGGTGCTGGACCGGTTAACCGAAAATCCTGAGCGCTGGTTGCGAGTGATGATGGCCGAGGAACTCGGGCTGGCCGGGGAGGTTCTGAATCCCTACGTGGCTGCAATGGTCATGGGGGTGGCCTTTGCCCTGGGAGGTATAGTCCCGGTGATCTCCTATTTTTGGAGTGAGGGAACGGTCGCTCTCGTCACATCGGTTGGGCTGACAGCAGTCGGACTGTTTGGCGTCGGGTGCTGGAGAGGTGCGCTGGCGAACAGCAGTTGGTTGAGGAAAGGGCTGGAAATGGTCGGTTTGGGTGGGCTGAGTTTTTTTCTTTCTTATGGGATCGGCTGGCTGCTCGGCGTCTCGATTTAAGCGTTGAGTGTGTCGGCGGTCCCCTCGGAGATATAGTATACGTAAGAATTTGCAGTCAGAAGACTGAGGTGGTTTTCTCGGTTGGCCGAATACTTGCCTCATTGAAAGGAGCGTTGATGTTAGAACGGCGCCCAAACTGTGAATGCGGTGATGCAGATTTACCGCCAGATTCTGCGGAAGCCGTTATATGTTCATTTGAATGCACGTTCTGTCGAACCTGTGCCCAAGACAGGTTGAATTGGGCCTGTCCGAATTGCGGCGGGAATTTAGTCGAACACCCGATTCGGCCAACCGTGACACTTGCCAAATACCCTGCCTCGACGAAGCGAGTGCTGAAATTGGGAGGATGCGGGCAAGGGGAAGACGCTGCTGCCTGACAAGACGGGTAGGAGTAGATTGCCAAAATGCAAGGTGAATCATCGAAAGCTGTAAACGCTTAGAGAGGGCGCAGGGTCTGCCGATTGTCTTCCACCAATCATCGAGAGGGACGAGTTGACTAGGTTACTTCGCGTTGTAGCCAGTCCAAGGCGGCTTCGAGCCGATCATTGCCCCAGAAGAGTTCTCCTGCGGCGAGAAACGACGGCGCCCCAAAGATACCGAGCGACCGCGCCTGCTCGGTCCGGGCACGCAACTTAGCTTTTGACTCTGGACGCTGTGCCGCGTCGAATATTTCACTCGCTGGCAGTTGCAGCTCTTCAAGAATCGAACTCACAACCCGCGGATTTGAAATGTCTTGGTCACGGACAAAATTTGCGTCATACACGCTGCGCACGAAGTCTGGTAGCCACGCTTCTACCTCAAACCAACACGCAATCCGGGCTGCCAATAGGCCATTGCGAGGGAACTGGCTAGGGCGCTGAAAGGCCAGGTCCAGAGCCGCACACAGACGCTCCATATCCCGCCACATATACACACCTTTGGCCGGATAGATATTGAAGGGAGAATCTTCCCAACCTTGCTCTCGAAAAATTGGTCCTAGCAGAAAGGGCCGCCAGATGAGAGTAATGCCGCACGCATGGGCTAGCCGTTCGATACGGGCGGCCGTCGGATAGGAGTAGGTGCTGCCAAATTCAAACCAAAACTCAAGCTGCTTGCTCATTAAAAAGCCGAACGCTCCCTTAGCGTCTAAGGCCGGAGGAGGGCGGCGGTCTCTCGATGGATACGTAACAGCTCAGGCAGAGTGTCCGGTTCCCGCCGTCCAAAGCCACACTCGGTCGCTACGCCAAAATGACTGAGATATTTCTGGGCGGTAGCGAGGCGTCTGCGGGCTCCGGCTAACCCGTCGGTATGGTGAATCAGACCGATAAACACCGGTGTGTCACCGACTGACAGGTCTTGTAAGGGCATAAAATAGGCATCATCGCTACGATCACGTGGCACCGGCATATGGACCCAGTCGATCCGTCTCCCGGACTCGGCGACCGTAGCGTTGGCCATCTGTACACTCAAGCCTAAATCCTGGGGCTGTTTCATATGTTGATGACCGAGGTCGGCGTAGCAGAAATGGTAGCCAACCAGGGCCTCTTCCGGGATGGCTGCTGACAGCGCGTGGAGTTCGTTGACGTAGCGCTGCCAGGGGTCTCCTGAAGGTGTCCAGGGAAAGATGCCTTCAATCTCTAACACCTCCCAACACACATCCCATTGAATCGCCAACTCCTGGGCCGGAATCTGCGTCAGGATCTTTTCCACCTCATGAATCATCGCGGCCTGATAGGGAGCGATGAGACGATCGAGTTCCCCAGGCTGCTGAAAGAACCAACACAGACCGCCGAGCGGAGTCGGCAGGCAGACCTGAAAGCGGACGGCGGCCGGAATCGTGCCCGCATCACGGAGGCGACGGAAGGTCTGATAGGACTCAACGGCTGCGCTGGCGTACTTCAGGTCGGTGAATTGGATGTCTTCGGCACCGTCCTTAATGGCAAACCGCCACACATCGGTCAGATCACCCGGTATCCACGGCTCCGGGCCGCGTTGGGGCTGCTGGAGCGTGACCAAGTCCGGGTGTTCGTGAAAGACGCGATAGGCCTGAAAGACGACCCAGATGGTCCGGTCTCCAACTTCTCCGTCAGGGAGACACCACAGATACTTCCCGAGTTCTTGGGAGCACGTGCGGAAAACCGCCTCGGCGCTCTCCAGCGGGACACTGCCGACGAGGAGTACTGAACCTATCTTGTCAGACATATCATCTCTCCTGTCCCGCCTGGCCCTGCACGCTTCCTCTCCCCAGGCGACTTCGCAGCCTAGCATATGTGCGCTATACGAAACAAAGCCGCCGGTGAAGGCTGGCAGGAACCCGGGAGGCAATCAATGACTGACGACACGAGAGTCACGACGGATGCGACCGAGCAGATTGTGGAAGCCGCACATGCCCTTGGCCCGCAGATTCGGGCCGCTATCGAGGAAATGGAACAGGGCCGCCGTTTACCAGCCACTATTGTGCAGGCTATGCAGCAGGCCGGTGCCTTTCGGATGACGATGCCACGCGAGTGGGGCGGCCCGGAGGCCGATCCGCTCACCCAGGTACGGGTAGTAGAAGCCTTGTCCATAGCCGACGGCTCAGTCGGCTGGTGCTCTATGATCGGCTCGGACGGCGGGTATTTCACCGCGTTTATGGATCAGGCGGTCGCCCATGAGATGTATCCGGATATTAACGCGGTTACTGCCACAGTGCTGCGCCCGTCTGGCCAGGCAGTCGCAGTCAAAGATGGCTACCGGGTCAGCGGGCGCTGGAAGTTTGCCAGTGGCTGTCAGCATAGCACCTGGATCGCCAACGCCTGTGCCGTCTTTGAGGGTACAACTCCTCGGCTGAATAAAAGAGGCAATCCAGAGGTCCTGGTATGTTTTATGCCCACACCGGAGTGTGAAATCATCGATACCTGGACAACCACCGGGCTGCGTGGAACCGGCAGTCATGATGTGGAGGCCAAAGAGGTCTTTGTCCCAGCAGAGCGAACCTTTAACCTGGCCAAGCCGGTCAGCCAGCGTCAGAGCCCGCTCTACGCTCTGCCCTCATTGTTTCTCTCCAATCTGCCCGGCGTACCGCTGGGTATTGCCCGGAGTGCCATTGACACGCTGGTTGAGCTGGTCGGTCGTAAACCAATGATGTTCGGCACGAATGTGCTGTGCGAGGAGGCACATATCCAGGCCGCCGTGGCGCAGGCCGAGGCACTGTTAGGCTCAGCCCGCAGTTATCTGTTCGATGTCATGGGCGACCTGTGGGCAACCCTGTGCGCGGGCGACCCGCCGTCCCCCCGGCAGCGTGCCGGCTACCGGCTGAGCATGACTCATCTGACCAGTTCCTGCGTTCAGGCGGTGGCACTGATGTATAAGTCTGGCGGAGGTTCGTCCCTATACGCCGCTCATCCCTTGGATCGGCATTTCCGCGATATCCATACCCTGAACCAACACGTCGTCGTATCCCAGAAGACCTACCAGTCCGCGGGACGGATGTTTCTCGGGCTTGAGCCGGGTGAGCCGTTTTTCTAGGGGCGAGGGCCAACAACGAGGGGCATAATTTTGGCTCTCTCTGGTGGAGTGTCTCCCTATCGTCACCGTTAGCGCCTCTGGCCACGCACCGCGTTTGTGTTCTGCTTCTGCACCTGACGTAGTGCCACGGCGAGTCGCTTGGCGCCTGTACGGATCGCTGCGATCTCAAAGTCTGCATAGCCCAGAAGAAGAGCGCCACGCGAAAGCGGTGCCATCGTGTAGGAAGACAGGGGAATCGTTTCAACACCTTGAGTTATCGCCGCAGAAGCAGCGTCCTGGTCAGAGAGATCTCGTGGGAGCCAGCCCACAAGATGCATCCCTGCGTCAGCAGGGGAGAGTTCGAGGAGGCCGTTCAGTTCCTGGTGTGCAGCTTCAAGCAAACAGTCCCGCCGCTCTGCCGCTCTGCATACAAATTTGGGACGCGCAGACCTACCGGACTACGATTGCCCTCGCGTTTGATCGGGCCGGCAAGCTATGGAAGATATGGCAGCCGCAGAACTCCTGGTCGGAGGACACGGTGGAACAGCCGAATCCCGATCAGGGGCTCTTTATCGCTCGGTACGAGGGAGTGCCCACCATCGACGTGCAAAACAGGCAGGCCACACTCTACATCACTTTTGAGATAGACTATCCCGCGGTGGCTCCCATCGATATCGAGGGCCTGTTCGATCTCAATAAGCTCACGGAAGGGCGGCGCTAAAATTCCGTCTCTCCGCTCTCCCATAGACAGAAGAGGGGATTGAGAGGAGACTATGTACTCTTTGAGAGAAGCCAGACTCTCCGGATTAAAAGAGATCAGCAGTCTTTCTTAGCGAGACAGGAGGAAAGAGCATGAAAGCTGCCGTCATAGAAGCGATCGGGCAACCGCTTGTGGTAAAAGAGGTCCCCATCCCAGAACCGGGGCCGGGGGAAATTCTCGTCAAAATCCAAGCCAGCGGTGTATGTAACGGCGATATCGACGCCCATGCTGGTGATTTCCCTACTCCGGCTCTGCCGCAGTTGCCGCGCATTCCGGGCCATCGAGGCGCGGGCACAGTCGAAGCGGTTGGCGCGGATGTCACTCGCGTTGCGGTCGGCGACCGGGTCGGGGTGCCACTTGTTCACCGCTCGTGCGGGCACTGTGAATACTGCTTTAACGGCCAGCATATGCTGTGCAGCGCGGTCGTTCTGACCGGGTTTCAGGTTGATGGCGGCTATGCTCAATACGTCAAAGCCGACGCCGCCTACGTTGGCCTTATCCCCGACGGATTGAATATAGAACAGGCCGCTCACCTGACCTGCACCGGGGTGACCGCCTGGGGGGCGCTCAAGGCGGCCGAGCTTGAGACTGGCCAATGGTGTGCCGTGTTTGGCTTGGGCGCAGTCGGACAATATACAGTCCAGTATGCCAAGGCGTTCGGCCTACGGGTGGTTGCCGTCAGTGCGCATGAAGAGGCCCTCGATATTGCCAACGACAATGGTGCGGAGGTGATGGTCAACAGCAGTGCCGACGACCCGGCAAAATACATCCGTAAGCAAATCGGCGGAGTCCATGCGGCGATCTGTAATAGCACCAAGGTAGAGCCGTTTGTCCAATGCTTTCACGCCCTGCGGCGTAAAGGCACACTCGTGGCCATAGGCTTACCAGTGGCCGACCTCCCGATCCCGATCTTTTCCTTGATTATGAAGGAAATAACCGTGCGGGGCTCGTTTGTGGGTTCGCGGAACGACCTGGAGGCAGCCTATCAGGCGGCGGCGCGTCTCGGCATTCATCTCGACACGGAAGAAGCGCCCTTGGACGCGGTCAACGATATCTTTCAGCGTATTCGCGCCGGGACAACCAGCAGCCGCATCCTGCTCCGCCCCTAGACCACGGTCGCGCAAGTTTGCCGTGCTGAAATCAATACCGCTAGTATCAGTCTGAGGTTCTCTCCATGACGGCAAAACGGATTCTCCTCCAGGACCTGCCCACTCTGGTCGGCCAGGAAGTCGGCGTATCGGACTGGTATCTCGTTACTCAGCAGGCCGTCGATGCCTATGCTGCGGCAACGGATGACCACCAGTGGTTCTGCGAAGACGTGGAGCGAGCGAAAAAAGAGTCTCCCTATGGCGGGACGGTCGCCCCCGGCTATTTTATCCTGGCCCTTGCTCCGGGGCTGCTGAAAAAAATCTGGTATCTCCAGGGGGCTCGGCTCGGCATGAACTATGGCATCAATCGACTGCGCTTCCCCGCTCCGCTGCTCGTTGGCAAACGAGTACGACTGCGGGCCAGCGTTCGGAGCGTCACCTCTGTTCAGGACGGACAGGAGGTGACGCTGGGCCTGTTATTTGAAGTCGAAGGCGGCCAGAAACCCGTGTGTGTTGCCGAGACGGTGTACCGCTATCTTGGATAAATTCTCTTCTCAAATCTTACCGAGAAATTCTTCACCTGCGCGCTGCTTCGGTTCAGAATGACCGGCCTCTCTATCCGGCAAACGCTGGGATCACCCTGTCGCCAATGAGTCACACTGACTCCACTACCGGACAATACGCCGTAGGCCTACTTCCGCAGGCCCATCTGGCGCAGCAACGGCAGCACCTCATCATGGAACATGTGTAAGCCTTTGACAGGATCGAAAAACGACAGCATCACTCCCCGCTGTCCGCCCTTCTGGTGTACCTCACGCAGTTGCTCAGCGACTGTCTCTGGACTGCCATAGACATTATAGGCGGTGAGTCCCAGGGCAACGTCGCGATACGCTTCCTCGCCCGTCTGCTGCCGAATCCGGGTGTTGGGCTCTCGTCGCCGATCGGGCGCGAACGAGTGGGGCTGCGACGTTGCCCGCTCGATAAACGTATCCGTAGCCTCTTCGTCAATCCCGGCTGCCACCCAGTCGCGTACCTCCCTCGCCTTGGCATCGGTCCCCTCGATAATGACGTACGCAGTGGTGAGTGTGTCTACCTGGCGTTGGTAGTGGCGTGCGCGTTCCCGTACCGCATTCGCCGACGCCCGCATCTTGTTTACATTCCCGGAAGAGAACAGCCAGTCACAATGTTTTGCGGTAAACTCGATGCCCGCCGGTGACGATCCCGCATTGACAAGATACGGGCGCGGCTTGCGCACCGGCTTGGGGCTCACATACGCCCCGTACGACTTGTAAAACTCTCCCTCATACGTAATGGGCTCCTCACTCGCCCACGCCCACTTCATCAACGTCGTGAATTCGTCTGCCATCTCATAGCGCAAGTCATGGTCAGGAAACGTCTGCCCGAACAACGCCTGCTCATCTTCGATCCAGCCTGTCACAATGTTGAGCCCCCATCGCCCCCCCGATAAGTAGTCGACCGTAGCCCCAAACTTGGCAAAGTGGAGCGGGTGAAAGCCATACGTGACGTGAGCCGTGGAGAAGAGCAGGATCCGCCGCGTGAGGGGTGCCAAGGCCGCCGCAGTAGTCAAAAAATCGAGCTGGTCTTCATTAAAGCGGGTCGGGCCACCGTGGCCGAGCCAGCGCCCGAACGGCACTTGGAACTCAAGCCCGATACGCTCGGCGAACTGGACCAAATAGCGGGCGGTATCCCAGTGCCAGAAGTCACGATAGCGCGCAGGGTCCGCCTGAACCGCTTTAGAGATAGTGGCGCCACCGGTGAGGTTCCAGGCGAACAAGCCGAGGACGAGGGGATGCGGGCTGTCTACCTGGGGTTGTCCGCCGGGGTCGAAGGGGCCGCGGGTAATCTTCACTCGCTCGCCATACATGCCGACTTTGCCCATACCGCCCTCTTCTGGGTGCAACAGTGTCTAGCGCCACTGTCGCCCGCTCATTCTTTCTTTTCCTTCTTAGTTTTTACCGACATGACCGGATCGCAGGAAACCGAGCATTAGAGCAGCGAGAGGAATAGAGGTGGTTAGTAATGGCCCCTCTTCATGGTGCAAGCACTAACTTCCCAAACACTTTTCCTGCAACGAGATCCCGTAGCGCCTGCTGTGCTTCCACTAATGGATAGCTCTTATGCACCATGGCTTTGATCTTCTGGTCTGCGAACAATGGAATGAGTGCGTTGGCAATATCGGGGATTAGGGCAATCGAGTTCGGCAAGGCCATGCCGTAGATCGTTGCTTCTTTAAATAACGCCGCACCAGTCATAAACGTTGACTCTGGCGCTTTACCCGTTCCGGTGCCAATGAGGACGATACGGCCGCGTCGGCCAAGCGCGCTAAAGTCTTGAGCAAAATTGTCCGCCGCGACATTCTCGATAATGACATCTACGCCTTTGCCGTCAGTCAGGCTTTGCACCTCAGCCGCAAAGTCTTGCTCTCTGTAATTCAGCGCAATATCCGCGCCTAACACCTTTGTTCGTTCAGCCTTCTCTAGTGAACCGACCGTGGTAATCACCCGCGCCCCAGCCGCTTTGGCGAGTTGTATGGCAGCAACACCAACGCCACCGCCACCGGCCGAGATCAGTACGGTCTCACCCTCTTTGAGTTGTGCCTTGTGATGGAGAGCGACATAGGCGGTGTAGAACGGGACCGGGATTGCTGCTCCTTCAGCAAATGAGAGACTTTCCGGTAGCGGAAATATCTCATTCGTTGGCAGGCAGGCTTTTTCCGCATAGCCACCTCCGTTCAGCGAGCGGCCAAAGACACGCTCTCCAACCCGGACGTGGCCCACTCCCGCACCAATCGCTTCGACCTCACCCGCGACATCCGTACCTGGGATATACGGAAGTGGAAGCGGTTGTGGGTACTTTCCGGACATGCGTACCAGGTCGGCGGGATTGATCCCGGTGGCTCTGACCCGGATTACCACGTGATCTTCTCTCAGCTCAGGATCAGGCGCTTCTTCAAGACGTAAGTTTTCCGGGCTACCAAACTCGGCTAGACGCATGGCTTTCATAGATATCCTCTCAGTCTTTCCCTCGGAGCTTTTTGAGGTGCGCGACACGCTTAGGAAAAAATCTTGTTCGGCCCTGTGGGGAAAGTGTGATTCGGGTTGATCTTCTTCGTACCGTAATAGGTACACTTAATGTGGTCGAAGTCCAGCGCCGGGAGCTGATTGGGAATCTTTCAAATGGCCGGACACGGCGGATTTGCATGACGCACCTGCAAGCCTGAGTCAAGGGAAGTTTTCTGTCATGGCTTGATCGTAGTGACTCCCCATGGTGTTTATGCCATGCTGAAAATGGTTGAGGAGATTATGCGCGTAGACATTTTACAGCCGTGCCGAGCGCACTCCTTCTCTCTCGCGGCATAGTTTCTCCGAGTCGTTACTCATGCATACCCGTCACGTTCATCTGCACTCCGCCTTCTGCGCGCTGTCTGGCTATCCACCCGCTCTTGTGTTCCTGGTGTTCGGCGGCCTGCTTTTCGGGGCCTGTCAAAAAACCGCAGAGCCGTCGCGCAGCCCGACACCGCCACCGATCCCCGTCCAGACGCTGACGCTCACGGCTCAGCACCTGCCACGTACAATTTCGGCGGTGGGCGGGCTGGAGAGTCCCCAGACCACCCAGGTGACCGCCGACCGGAGCGGCAAAATCGTCTTTCTCGATATTCCGGAAGGACAGGAGGTTCAGCAGGGTCACGTTCTGGCGCGGATCGATGCCGCCGAGGCACAGGCTGCGGTTGACGTCGCCCAGGCCCAATATCAAAACGCCCAGACGACCTTAGAGCGGCTCGCCACGCTGCAGCCCAGGGCGCGCTCCCAACAGGCGCTGGACAACGCGCAGGCCGCCGTCCGAACGACCAAGGGAGAGCTGGACGAGGCGCAAACGGTCTTACGCAAAATGACCATCCGTGCCCCCTTCACCGGTCGTTTGGGCCTGCGCCAGGTCAGCCTGGGCACCTATCTGGAGCCCGGCGATGCCGTAGTCCGCATCACCCAGACCCATCCTCTGCACTTGGTCTTCAGCCTGCCCCAGCACTATGTGTCCGACCTCAAAAACGGCCAGCCCATTCGCGGGGTAGCCGGTCAGTGTGCGGGCCGCTTCACGGCAACCGTCAGCGTGATAGACCCCTTCCTCAATCCGGCAACGCGTTCGGTCACGGTCCAGGCCATTGTCCCAAACGAAGCGGGCAGCCTGTTGCCTGGCATGGCCGCGGCCTTACGCCTCGAAGTCGCTGCGGTCTCGGACGCGATTTCCATTCCCCTGGAAGCCATTATTCGGCAGGGAACGAAGCGGCTGGTGTATACGCTGCAAGACGATAATCGGGTCGCGAGTCAGTACGTCCAACTCGGACAGTTCGCCCGGCAGCAGGTTGAGATTCTCAGCGGGCTCAAGCCCGGAGATACCGTTATTGTTGCCGGCCACCAGAAACTGCGGCCCGGAGCCAGGGTACAGCCAGCCCCGTATGAACCGGTTGAGAATACCAACCTGGAACTCGGGGCGAGCAGTGCGCTGCTGACGACGTGTAATTTTTAATCCATGATTCTTTCCGACCTGTGCATTACCCGTCCGGTGTTGGCAACGGTGATGAGCCTGCTCATTGTCCTGGCCGGGACTGCCGCCTTTTTGTCCATCCCGGTTCGAGAATACCCCGACATCGACAACCCGGTGGTCTCGATTACCACGACCTATGTCGGGGCCAGCCCGACAACGGTCGAAAGCACCCTCACCGAGCCGCTTGAACAGTCCCTCAACGGCATCGAGGGGGTGCGCAATATCACGTCGATCAGTGCTTTCAGCCGCAGTTCGATTACAGTCGAGTTTGTTACTGGGCGCGATATTGATCTGGCCGTCACCGATGTCAGCAATGCGATCCAACGCGCGTTTGACGATATTCCGGAGGAAGCCGAGCGGCCGATTGTCGCCAAGTCCGGGGCCAATACCTTCCCGATTCTGTGGATCGGTTTGCAGAGCGAGGCGTACTCGACCGAGGAGCTGACTGATATCGTCGACCGCATTGTCAAACCGCCACTTCAGATTTTACCCGGTGTGGCCGAAGTGTTTGTCGGCGGGCGGAAATACGCCATGCGCATTTGGCTCGACCCGGCGAAAATGGCCCTGCACGGCGTGGACCCGGCCGATATTCACCGCACGATTATCGAGAACAATCTTCAGGTCCCGGCGGGTGAAGTCGAGGGCACGACCCGGAAATTTACCGTTCTGGCCGATGCCCAGATTGCCGACCCTGGCGTGTACGAAAATCTCATTATCCGCGAGGATGGCGAGACCCGGGTGCGCCTCAAGGATATTGGCTGGGCCGAACTGGGGTCCGAGAATTATAATGTACTCACCCGCCTCAACGGCCGCCCGACGGTCGGCGCCGGCATCGTCCGGCAGTCGCGCTCAAACCAGCTTGAAGTCTCGGCTGCCGTGCGTCGCAGCCTGCCAGCCATTCGGGCCGCCTTACCGGACGGGGTCGATCTCCGGGTCGCGGTCGATAGTACGATCTTTGTGCGCGCCTCCCTCGCCGAGGTGTGGTTTACGTTGGGTGTGGTCTTTGTCCTGGTGGTGGTGGTGAACCTGATCTTTCTCCGTTCCGCGGCAACGACGATTATCTCCTCGATTGCGATCCCCGTCTCTCTGGTCGGCACCTTTGCCGTCATGCTTGCCCTCGGCTTTTCGGTCAACGTCCTGACCCTGCTCGCCCTGGTCCTGGCGATCGGTCTCCTGGTCGACGACTCCATTGTGGTCATGGAGAACGTCTACCGTCGGCAAGAGCTGGGCGAAACGCGCCAGGTCAGCGTCCGCCGCGGGGCAAAGGAAGTCGGCTTTCCGGTCATTGCCACCACCGTGTCTCTGGTCGCCGTGCTCATTCCGCTCTCGCTGTTGACCGGCAATCTGGGTCGGCTCTTTCGTGAGTTTGCCCTGACCATGGCCGCCAGCGTCCTCATCTCGACCTTTGTCGCCCTGACCCTGGTGCCGATGCTGTGCTCACAGTTTCTGACGGCGACGGCAACGCATGGACGCTTCTACTACGTGCTGGAGCCTTTCTTTGCCAGCCTCAACCGGGGCTATGCCAGAGCCCTCCGGTGGGCCCTCCAGCATCGCCTGTCCATGGGTCTCTTTCTGGTCGCGACTGTAGGCTGCGGCCTGCTGCTGCTACAAGCCATTCCCTCCACGCTGGTCCCGACCGAAGACCGGGGGCGGATTATCACAGTGATTAAAGCGCCCCAGGGATCGACCCTGGCCTATACCGCCCAGACCCTGGATCGAGTGGAAAAGCGCATCCAACGCATTCCGGAAGTCGAGGCATTCTTCGAGGCCATCGGGCTGTCTATTGGCGGGCCACCCAATACCAGTGACGGAATCCTCTTCGCCCGCCTGACCGATTGGAAAGAACGTAGCGTTAAACAGCAGGCTCTTATCGCTCAGCTCTTTCCCGAGTTCTTCTCGATGACCGGTGCCCTGGTCTTTCCGATTAATCCCCCGTCCCTGAACCAGCGCAGCATCAACGATCTGGAATTCATCCTCAAGAACGCCGCCGCGACTCAGGAGGAATTTACCCAGACAGTCAGCACTATGCTGGACCGGGTGCGTCAGCTCCCCAGCCTGATTAATGTGGACAGCGACCTGCGGCTCGACAACCCCCAACTGGACCTCATCTTTGACCGCGACCGGGCCGCCGACCTCGGAGTGCCCGTTTCCGCCGTGGCCCAGAGTTTGCAAATTCTCCTGTCGCAGGCCAAGATCGATGAATTCATTATGCGCGGCAAGCAGTACGACGTGGTGACCGCGCTGGCGTCACGCTATCGGAGCCTGCCCGAACAGATCGGTGAAATTTATGTCCGCAGCCAGACCGGGACGATGGTGCCATTGTCCAGCCTGGTGCACGCTACGCCCAGTATTGCGCCCGCCCGACTCAACCGCTATGACCTCCAGCGCTCGGCCACGATCACGGGTAGTTTGGCTCCTGGCGCGACCCTGGGCGCGATGCTGACCGGGGTGCAGCGTATTGCGGGCGAGGTCCTTCCGGTCGGTTTCAGCACCGCCCTGGGAGGCAGTGCGCGCGAGTTTGTGGAATCCTCGGCCGAGATGTATGTGATTTTTCTGATCGCGCTGGTCTTCATCTATCTCGTCCTCTCGGCCCAGTTCGAGAACTTCTTGCACGCCCTGACCATCCTCGGCAGTGTGCCCCTGGCGCTCTTTGGAGCCCTTCTGGTGCTGTTTGCGACCGGCCATACACTGAACCTCTACAGTCAGATTGGCATTATTCTGCTCATTGGGCTGGTGACAAAAAACTCCATCTTACTGGTGGACTCCGCCAATCAGTCGCGGGCTCGCGGCACCGATCTGCTGGCCGCGGTACTGGCCGCGGGACGCAGCCGTTTACGCCCTATTCTGATGACCAGCGCCACCTCTATTTTTGGTGCCTTGCCGCTTGCTCTGGCCACCGGAGCGGGCGCGGAAAGTCGCCGTCCGATTGGTGCCGCGGTGGTGGGCGGGCTGGCCTTTTCCACTGCCTTCACCCTGCTCGTCATTCCCGTGGTCTATCTGTTTGTGACTTATGTGGGCGAACGGCTGGGGATCGGCATGGTCCCCCCCAGGGTGAAATTGATGGAAGATGAGGAGCACCCGGAGACCGGTGCAGGCCATGCCAACAAGAGTGCTACGCTATAGTGCCGGAGTGTATGATAGGAAAACGGCATGCAGACGATGCTGACACGACACCGGATATTCGCCATCTTGCGGCCCCCCTACCCTGGCTCCCGTCGGAGTCCGCACAGAACGGGGAGTCTACGGTTGTCCTCCCTCGCCTGGACTCTGCCCCTCCTCTTCTGCCTGGTCGCCAGTTGCATGGTGAGCCCAAAACGACCGGTCGCCTCAATCACGCTTCCCGAGACGTGGAGCGAGCGACCCGAGCCGGCCATCAGCACGCCACCTGTGGAACTCGCGCGTTGGTGGAATACCTTTCAGGACTCGGCGCTCCAGACGCTGATCGAACGGGGAATCAGCCAGAATCGAGATATACGCGAAGCCACTGCCCGGGTTCGGGAAACGCGTGCTACGCGTCTGGTCAACCTGGCCCCCCGCTGGCCGCGCCTCGGTTCGTCCACGTCGTACACCCGCAGTCTGAGTAGTAGCACGACCACTTCATTGTCGTCCAATTTTCTCGATGACGAGGCTACCCGCACGGACAGCAGTGAGAGTCCGGTTGGGACGTCATTGGGCTTTGGACAAGAACGAAATTTCTATCAGATGGGCCTGGATGCAAGCTGGGAGATCGACCTGTTCGGTCGCCTGCATTGGGCCGAGCATGCCCTGGGGGCGGATGTCAGCGCGGCCGAAGAATACCGTCGCGCCGTGCTGGTGGCGCTGCTGGCCGAGATCGCGCGCAACTATATCGAACTCCGCGGGGCGCAACAGCGACTCCGTATTGCCCAGCGTCATATTCAGGCTCAGCATGATTCGGTTGAAGTCACGCAGGCCCGCTATCAAGCCGGGCTGACGAGCGCCTTGGACGCCGCCGAAGCTGGGGCTTTGCTGGCGAATATCCGCGCTCAGGTCCCTCCCCTCCAAACCACCGTCAAACAGACCCTCCACCGTCTGAGTGTCCTGGTGGGCGAGCCGCCCGCCGCTTTCACACCATCCCTCTCTCAGGACCAGCCGATTCCGCGGGCCGACCTGGCCGGTGATATCGGACTGCCGTCCGAGCTCTTACGCCGGCGTCCCGATATTCGGCGGGCCGAACGTGAACTGGAAGCGGCTACCGCGCGGGTTGGCGTAGCCACCACCGACCTGTTCCCTCGGCTGACCTTGACCGGGCGGCTGGGGACGCAGGGCTTGGATGTGACGGATCTGGCCAAGGGGGCGGGTCTGTCCTGGGCCACCGGCCCGGCGCTGAGCTGGCCGGTGTTCGACGCCGGCCGCATCCGGGCGGCCATCAAGGTACAGGACGCGCGCCAGGCCCAAGCCCTCGCCCAGTATGAGCAGGTGATTCTCACCGGACTCGAAGAGGTTGAGAATGCCCTCGTGGCATACAGCAAAGAGCAGGTCCGCCAGCAATGGCTGACCGCCTCAATAACCGCACACACCGATGCTGTGGAGATTTCCACCGAACGCTATCTGAACGGGCTGGAAAACTATCTGAGCGTTGCCCTGGCCCGACGCGCGCTCCACACGGCCCAGGATGCCTTTGCTCAAAGCCAAACCGCCCTCGCCGCTCACGTTATTGCCTTGTACACAGCGCTCGGCGGGGGCTGGGATACGACCGAGTCGCCAGGCTGACACGATCCGTCCCCCGTCACACGCTAGTGTTGGTAAGGACATGGGATTGCTTCCCCTAATCGGGCTTGGTAGGGAATTTTTTGAGAAGAAGGAGAAGTCTATGCGACGGACGATTGTAGTAGCACTGGCCGGAATCGCGTTTATGGTTCCGGGTCTGAGCCGGGCGGCAACCTGGAAGAGTGATTCGGCGCATGCTAGTGTGCAATTTGCCGTGAGGCATTTGATGGTCGCCACCGTGCGCGGCACGTTCGACAAATTCGACGTTACCGCGGTCATAGACGAGGACGATATCAGCCGCTCCTCGGTGGACGCTACCATCGAGGTGGCCTCCATCAATACCCGCAACCAGAAACGGGACGACCATTTACGCGGGCCGGATTTCTTTAATGCTGCCCAACATCCGACCATCACCTTCAAATCAAAGGTGGTCGAAAAAATACAGGACTACAGCTATAAGGTCACCGGAGAGCTGACCCTCATGGGCGTCACCAGAGAGGTCGTGCTCGATGTGACCGGCTCGCCCCAGGCCATCACCGACCTCCGGGGCAAGCCTCGCCTGGGCGGGGCTGCCACCACAACGATCAATCGTACCGACTATGGGCTCAGCCGCAACTCGGTCCTGGAGTCGGGCGGGGTGGCGATCGGCGAGCAGGTCGAGATCACAATTGATATCCAACTGGTGCCGGCACAGTAATTCGCCGGTCGTATCTCAGCTTGTCTTGCTCTCCCTTCCCGTTCGTGCTGAGCATAGCCCCACAGGGGCGAAGTCGAAGTACGCTCAGGCTCGACGGCTTTCCCAGAGAAGACAGCTTCCCAGCCCTTGACGGCCCCCCCGGTCTTTTGCTTGGTTGAAATCTCCCATGAAGCTGCTCGGCACGCAACTCGCCTATTTTCTGAACGAGCCGGCAACGCGCCGGAATATTGGCGCACTCCTCAAATTCGCCGCCTTTTTGGTCGGCATTATTCTGCTCTTCTCGGTTCTCTTCCACGTGATCATGCTGCACGCGGAAGGGCAGGATCATTCGTGGCTGACTGGAGTCTATTGGACCCTGACGGTAATGAGTACGCTCGGATTTGGTGACATTACTTTTCACAGCGATATTGGGCGGTTTTTCAGCATTGTGGTGCTGCTCTCCGGGATTGTCCTGCTGCTTATCGTCCTGCCCTTTACCTTTATTCGCTTCTTTTACGCTCCCTGGCTGGAAGCGCAGATACGGTTCCAGGCCCCGCGCGAAGTGCCGACAGATACCCAGGGACACGTCATTATCTGTACCTACGACACCATTGCTCCCGGCCTGATTGAACAACTACGCCTCCAGGACGTTCCCTACTATGTTCTTGAGCCCGACCCAGCGACTGCCGCGCGCATGTATGAGGACGGCCTTTCGGTTATTGCTGGTGAGATCGATAGTCGTGAGACTTACGAGAAAGTCCGGGCCTCCCAAGCGCGGTTGATCGTTGCCAACAGCGCGGACACCGTCAACACGAATATTGCCCTGAACGTCCGGGAGGTTACCCCGGATATCCCCATCATGGCAACGGCCGAGGAAAAAGACTCGGTTGATATCCTTGAATTGAGCGGCTGTACGCACGTGGTTCCGCTCAAGCAGCGCCTGGGAGAACGTCTCACCAACCGTATTAACATCGGGCACGCCCAGGCCCATGTGATCGGCAGTTTTCGCGACCTCCAGGTTGCAGAGTTTCCCGTCCACAATACTCCCCTGGCGAACCGGACGATCCGTGAAACCCGGCTGCGCGAGGTCATCGGGCTTAATATTGTCGGGATTTGGGAACGGGGTCATTTATTGCCTGCGACTCCCGATACTTTCCTGTCCAACACCAGCGTGATGGTTGTAGTTGGCTCGGAAGAACAAATGCTGGAACTCGACACCCTGCTTGTCATTTACGATACCAATTACAGTCCGGTCCTGGTCATTGGGGGAGGCAAGGTCGGCTGTGCCGCCGCCGAGACCCTGAAGCGTAAAGAGATACCGGTGCATCTGGTTGAGCATGACGAATTGCTGCGGGAACGGATCGAACACATCCCGGATCAACTCTTTATCGGCGATGCGGCCGACCGAGAGGTCCTCATGCGCGCCGGCTTGCAGGATGCCCCCGCCGTCCTGCTGACCACCAACGACGATGCCATGAATATTTACCTGACAGTCTACTGTCGCCGCCTCAATCCTGAGCTGCGTATCGTGAGCCGGATTACTCATGAACGCAACCTCGAAGCCATTCACCGCGCCGGCGCGGACTTCGCCCTGAGCTACTCTTCGCTGGGGATTGAGCAGGCCCTCTCCCTGCTGCAAGGCCGCGAGTTAGGGCTTCTCGGTGAAGGGGTTGAGTTATTCGCGGTATCCCTGCCGCAAATGCTGGTGGGCTTAACCCTATCCGACAGCGGAATTGGAGCCCGGACGGGGCTGAACGTGATCGGCATTCAACACAACGGGAGCCTGGTTACCAATCCGCCCGCCTCAACAAAGCTGCAAGGGGAAAGCGAACTCATCATGCTGGGCAGCACTCAGCAGCGGCAGGTATTTACCGAGGCGTATAAAGAAGAACGCCTCAGGCGTCTGAAAGAGTAAACGTGTCCAGCATCTGCACGTTTATGGGAGGATACGTTTACTCTTTTTGGTCCTGCGTCAGATGGAACACCACCAGCAGCCCGGCACTCAGCCCATACGCGAGTGCGAATTCCGGCGCGGCAGCAAAACCAAACGCATTCTGGACTCCCACGGGAGTCAGTTCATAGGCGTGGATCACCCCCACAAAAGACAGGGCTGCGGCGACCAGCAACCAGGCCGCTGCGCGGAGAAACTGGTGTTCGATAATAAAGACCAGAATGGCTGCCAAGATCATGGCGCTCAGCAGAAAACCCTGGCTGAGGGCAATCACGCCGTGAATGTATAAATCGCCCCCGAACTTCGGCGCGATGTCGAAGAGCGTAGCGCCAGCTTTGCGCAGGCTGGTTTCAATCAACACCAAAGCCCAGGCGGCCAGCGCGGGAATCAGCCCGAAGGCAACCGCCAGCGCGTGCGCTTGGGGTACGGCCTGAAATGCCTGGGCAGTCATAATAATGCCAATCCATAACAGAATGCCCAGCGTCGCTTCGATCGGAACGACTTGGAGAATTAAAGTCATTCCGCCAATCAGACACAGCAGCCAGATGACCACCCCATCAATCACCGAGTAGCCGACACGCGCCCCCATCGCCTTCCAGGCCGGGTGACCGATATAGATGGTCGTGGGAAACGGGCTGCCAAACCCGGCGGCCAGGAGCGTCCCGGCACCATTGGCGAGCAGTGAGGGTTTGGTTTCATAGCGATCGCCTGCTGCCTCCGCACTTTCCAGGTTCTGTAATGAGCCAATAATATTAAACAGGCCCATAGGAAAAATAATGGCCAGATACTGCCAACCCCGCTCACTGGTCAGCAGGGCAAAGAGGTCGGACGGGACCGGCGTCGGTATATACAGCGCAAACTCGTACTGCTCTGCCGGCGGCTCAAAGACCGGCAGCCCCAGCAAACGCAGCCCCCACGCCAGGATGACACCCGTCAGCACGGCCACCAGGCCACCGGGCAGACCGCCGGGCAGGGTCCGGCGTGACGCGTAGGCGGTCAGGATCATCATCATGGGTACAATCGCAATCAGCGGCTGCGCAAAAATCTGGAAGATAAAACCGACGGCAATAAACGTGACCGCCACGCCGGCCAGTGCCGTCAGCAGCGCGGCCCGCGGCGTATGCCGGCGCAGCCAGTCGCCAACAAAAGCGCCCGCCGTTTCCATCACTCCGCTGAACAGACAGGCCAGCAGCCCAACCTGCCAGGCCAGGGTTGGGTCTTGCGTTTCCTGATAGACCGGCCCCATGATGAGAAAGATGTAGGCAAAACAACTCGGCGTATTGATGCCATACGGAAGAGCCGTCACATCCTTTCGCCCGGTTTGCAACATCAGCCGCCGGGCCTGCCAGGCGTAAAAGATATTGCCGAACAGGATGGAGAGTGCCGCCCCAGGCAGGATGCGGCCAATCACCAGCTCTTGGGGCAGGCCGCAGACCAACGGACACAGCACGGCGATCAGCATGAGTTGCAAGAGATTGTCGATAAACAGGCCAAAGAAGCCGTCAATATCGCCCCGGACGAACAGGGCGCGCAGCCCGTGCAACGTCCAGGAGACTTCCCGCCCAGCCGCATCTTCGTGCATACGGCGGGCAGTCTAACGACCGGATAGACGGCCGTCAAACCGAACTGGAGTCGAGCTACGGTTGACAGCGCGGGCGAGAGTATATTGAGTCGTACTTTCATTTTGATTATCCGTGGTGGGTGTGACGTAAGGAGGCGCTATGAAAACGCTCGTACGATTCGCTCGGGCTGGCCTGGTCCTTGGAGTGCTCGGCTTCTTCCAACCCTTCGGGCATGCGGCCGACCTCGCTGAGGTCCGAAAAGCGGCGGAAGAGGGCAATGCCCGCGCGCAAAACAGCCTTGGAGTCCTGTATGTCAAAGGCGATGGCGTTGAGCAAGATGCCAAGGAAGCCGTCAGATGGTTTCGCCGCGCCGCCAAGCAGGGTCATGTCGGCTCTCAGTATAATCTGGGCCTCTTGTATTTCGCCGGGAAAAATAGCGAACGAGCGAGGAAAGAAGCCGCCAAATGGTTCCAAAAAGCGGCCGAGAACGGACATACGAAAGCCCAGTACCGCTTAGGCATGCTCTATATCCAAGGCGGCGGTGTTGAGCAGGATTATGCCAGCGCCGCCATTTGGTTGCGGAACGCGGCCGATGAGAACCATGCCGAGGCTCAATACAATCTCGGCGTGCTATACGATAACGGCTACGGCCTGGAGCAAGACCTGACCAAGGCCAGAGGCTGGTACCTCAAGGCCGCGGACCAGGCCCATACCGGAGCGCTATTCAATCTTGGCACCATCTACTTCGCCGGTCGCGGCACGGAACAAGACGATGCGGAAGCGGCCCATTGGTTCCGCCGGGCCGCGGAGCGGGGCCATTCCGGCGCGCAGTACAACCTGGGCGCCATGTATCTGGAAGGCCGCGGGGTGGCCAAAGACGATGACACGGGCATCGACTGGTTACGCAAAGCGGCCGAACAGGGTCATGCCAATGCCCAGAAAATCATCGATCAAATCAGTGCCGGCAGCTAAGGGTGTCCGGTTCGGGCCTCTGCCTCAGCCGATGGGGGACGCATGACAGCGGTCACCAAACGGGCACGGCTCCCGCTGGCCGTACTGATTATCCTCAGCGGCGTGGGTTGCGATCAAGCCACCAAACAACTTGCCGTCCAACAGTTGCGCGGCACGCCGCCCCTCTCCTTTATGCAGGACATTGTTCGCCTGCAATATGCCGAGAATCAGGGCGCTTTTCTCGGACTCGGTAATAGTTTGTCGCCCGAACTGCGCTTCTGGCTGCTCACTGTTGCGACCGCCGTGCTGCTCCTGGGCTTGGCCATCTTCCTCATCGTACAATGGAAGATGCCGCGTCTCTCGTTCATTGCACTCTCGTGCGTCCTGGCCGGAGGGCTGGGGAATATGATTGATCGGCTGGTGCACGACGGTAGCGTCATCGATTTTCTGAACCTCGGTCTGGGCTCACTCCGAACGGGTATTTTCAATATTGCCGATATCGCCATAACAGGTGGCGTCGTGTTGCTCTGGGTCGCCAACTTGCGAGCAGATCCCCAGCCGGATGAGCCGACTGAGCCATAATAGAGTGACAGGCACAGACAGGGAACAACAAATCCCCTCCCGAGAGGAGAAGCGGAAACGAGCCGTTTCAACTCCTTCCACATGATGCTAAGGTCTGAGCCGAGATTGCACGACGAAAAGAAAGGAGACCGTATGGCCAAAGATGCTGTCATCCCAAAGGGAATGGAGGCTTATTACAATGATTTTCATTTTGCTCCGGCAATCAAGGATGGAGATCGCCTCTACTGTTCCGGCCAGATCGGAGTGGGCGAGGGGTTTAAGGTTTCGGACGATCCGGAAACGCAATTCACCCAGGCGTTTGAACATGTCAAATCCACACTGGAGGCGTCCGGCGCGTCGTTTGACGATGTGGTCGAGATGACGACCTTTCACGTCGATCTGCAAAAAAACATCCAGGCCTTCATGAAGGTCAAAGACAACTACATGGCAGCCCCCTACCCGGCCTGGACCGCGATCGGTATCACCGAGCTGGCATTTCCAGGCGCCTTGGTTGAGATCAAAATCATCGCCCGGCTGCCGTAGCATAAGGGATAAAGAAGGGATTAGGGATTAGGGATTGGGGGTTAGGTTTCCCACCCCAACCCCCAATCCCTAATCCCCAATCCCCACATGAAACCGTTCTGGAAGACAAAATCACTCGCCGCTATGAACCAGCAGGAGTGGGAGTCTTTGTGCGACGGTTGTGGACGCTGCTGTCTGAATAAACTGGAGGACAGCGAGACCGGGGCCACTCATTATACAAATGCGGCCTGTTGGCTGCTCGACCTCACTCGCTGTCGCTGCAAGCGGTATGAGCGGCGGACCCAACTCGTTCCCGAGTGCGTCCGGCTCTCGCCCGAGAATGTTCAGAAAATCGGTTGGCTGCCGCACTCCTGCGCCTATCGACGCCTAGCCGAGGGCCGCGACCTGGCCTGGTGGCACCCCCTGGTCTCCGGCCGCGCCGAGACCGTCCACCAGGCTGGCATCTCGGTCCGAGGCAGAGTGGTCTCCGAGGAGACCGTCCCGCCTGAGGCGTTTGAGGAGCATCTTATCGACTGGATTGAACACGACTGAGCGGGCTTCGACAAGCGCTGCCTGAACGGCTATAGTCGGCACCGCATATTTGCCACGGAGTGATACATGGGTCAGAAACGCTGGTCGCTATCGGTGCCTCTGGAAGGGTTCAGCCTTACAGAGCATGTTGAAATCGCGCGGGAAGCCGAACGGGCCGGCTATACTGACGCCTGGTCAATGGAGGTCGATGGCGTCGATTGTCTTGCCCCGCTGGCCACCCTGGCCCAGGCAACCGACCTGCGGCTGGGCACGGCGATTGCCAATGTGTATACGCGCGGACCGGCGACCTTGGCCATGAGCGCGGCGGGCCTGGCCGAACTCGCACCAAACCGGTTCTGTCTGGGTATCGGCGCGGGTTCGCATCCGATTGTCGAATTCTGGAACGGTGGCAAGTTTGCCCGCCCGGCAGTCCGGGTACGAGAAATGCTGGCCTTCCTGCGTCAGGCGTTTAGCGGGGAGCGCGTCACCTTTGAGGGCGAGACCTTTACGGTCAAAGGCTTTCGGTTCAGCCGCCCGCCACAGACTCCCATTCCCATCCACGTCGGCGCGCTGAAACCGATGATGCTGCGGATCGCCGGGCAGTATGCCGACGGAGCAATTATCAACTGGCTCTCCGCCGATGACGTCAAAAAGTCGGTCGCCGTCGTACATGAGGCGGCTCAGGCCGCCGGCCGCAATCCTGACGAGGTGGAAATCACCGCTCGGATTTTCATCAGCGTTGACCCACCCGGCCCGGCGGTGGAGACCGGCATCCGACGGCATATCAATACCTATTTGAACGTACCAGTGTATAAGGCATTCCACCAATGGCTGGGTCGGACCGACCTGCTAGGTCCCATGTGGGAAGCGTGGGCCGGCGGCGATCGCAAGGCTGCCGTGGCCGCAGTGCCGCCGGAGGTCATGCAGGATTTATTTATTCAGGGCTCGCCGCAAGAGATGAGCGCACAGGTGCAGCGCTATCTGGATAACGGAGTGGACACGGTCTTTCTGCAAATGCAGTCATTTGAAACCGACCCGGCCCAAAAGCGCGCCAATATCCTGAACGCCCTCCGCAGCCTCGCCCCCAACCCCTAGCGCCGTTCAAACGCGGAGAGCAGGAGATACAGCATCCCCATACCCAGGTTGGCTTTCACCAGTTGGGTGTAGCGGTGGTGAAGCCGTGTAAACTCGTCCCGAAAGTATTGTTTTGTCGCATCGAATTTATCGAAATCCTGAATCTCGACGACCCGCAGATATTCCAACCGGTCGCCCACGACCAGAGCGTAATAGATCAGCGTGGCAACCATGGCCACCACGAGCACCGTCTTCACCAAGCGCACGGCCGTCCACCAGTCCGAACGTAGCAAAAAGTAAATCGCCGACGCGGCCATAGCCGCAGCCGCAATAAATTCGAGGCGGTTCAGCTTGGCCAGCACTGCGGCGTTCACGTTTCCGGCCAGGTTGATCGTGGGCAGTTCTTGAAAAACCGTGCCGGCCACGGCAAAGCCGAATCCGGCCAGCGCGCCAATCCAGACACCGGCGGCAAGCGTCTCCATAAAGACAAAGAGGCGATCAAAAAAAAGCTTCATACTGCGCCCGTTACTCGGGTCGGCCGGTCCCGGCCTCTTTGCCCAGCACATGCCGGAGGGCATTCTCCAGTTGCGGATAACGAAATTCGTAGCCTGTCCGCAGGAGTATCCGTGGTTCAACTCGGGTGCTGGCAAGCAGCAGAGCGTCGGCCATCTCGCCAAAGGCAAACCGGGCCGCAAAAGCCGGGACGGGGAAGAACGTCGGACGTCCCAGGACTGTACCGAGCGTTCGGGTATATTCCTGATTCGTCACAGCCTCGGGACACACTGCATTGATCGGGCCACTGACTTCGTCGCTGGTTATTGCGTACTGTATCACCCCAATAACATCGTCCAGGGCAATACAACTCATATACTGGCTGCCCGCGCCAATAACGCCGCCCAGGCCGAGTTGAAACGGCAACAGCATTTTTTTCAGCGCCCCGCCGGCAGGGCTGAGGACAATTCCGATCCGCAGCAGGGCGGTCCGTATCCCCGTATCAGTCAGCCCGGCCGTGGCAGCCTCCCAGTCACGACAGACCTCGGCCAGAAACCCCTCGCCCGCCCCGCTCTCTTCGTTCAGGGTTTCGTCTCCACGATCGCCGTAATACCCAATCGCCGAGGCACCGACAAAGACCTTGGGCGGCTGGGCACATTGGGTCAACGCTTCACACAGCAGCCGGGTTCCCTTGACCCGGCTGTCCCGAATGCGGCGTTTGCGCTCGGGGGTCCAGCGTCCGGCGGCGATGTTCTCTCCGGCCAGATGGACAATCGCGTCAAATCCTTCCAGCCCGGCCTGATCAATCGTTCCGGCAGCCGGAGCCCAGGCAACCTCACCGTCTCCCCCGCTCGCCCCGTCCTTGCGAACCAGGCGCGTGACACTATGTCCGCCCGTTGTCAGAAAGGGAATGAGCGCAGAACCAACCAAACCGCTTGCACCGGAGACGAGTACTTTCATCGGTCTTCCTCCATAGTTCAACTGATTACGCCGTGTATCATGTGCGAGCACGTCCTGGCGCGTCACCGCATGCCGATAGGTGAAGAGTCGCTCCAATTTCCGCCTGGTCCAGGCGCCACCGAGCACCCGGCCCAGACTGCCGCCCGGCAGCGCGTATTCAATCCGATCCTCCAAAATACAGCCTTCTCGTCCGTCCGCTTCAACCCGGTGGGTGTGCTCCCAGCGGGCAAAGGGGCCGGAGATTTGGACATCTCGGAATTGGACTCCTGCTTCATAGTCGCAGTGTTCGGCGATCCATTGCCGGGAGAAGAGCCCCAGTCCCATGCGCAGCAGCACCCGCCCACCGTTTTCAATGCCGCCGCGGCGTTCAATAATTTCCACTGACTCCCAGGGCGGAGTGAGGCGCTCGAACGCTCCCGGGCGGGCGTGCCAGTGAAAGACCTCGGTCGCCGGCGCGGGAATATGCACCCGGCGGATAAAAATCTCTGTTCTCATGACATCCTGCCAAAAACAGCGGAGCCGGCCTTTTTTTCGCCATAGCCGGTCAGCTCGACATAGCCGTCGCCGGCAAGCGACCGGCCCTGCGCTGTCCCCTGCGCCCGGACCGCGCCTTCCCAATACCGAATCAGCGTGTGCATTTCCTGGTCAGCCATATACGGCGTAATCGTCAGCTCAATTGCCTCGCCCGGAATACGCAGCCGCCATTTGGCCGGGTAGACAGTGCCGTCGGCCGGACTCCGCCAAGTTCGCAACACCTCGATCTGAAAGTCCGCCGAGGTCAGGGCCTGCGGTGTCCCATCCGCGGCGACCAGGGTTCCGCTGCTGAGGGGGTGGATGTCGCCCGATTGCTGACGTATCTGATAGACTATCAATTCTTGTCCGTCTGTCAGCTGAATGGCAAACCAGTCCCAACCCTGGAGCGCCTCGCTCAGCACGCTCGTACTCCATTCCCGGTCCATCCAGCTCAGCCCCTGCACCTGGAATTCTTCGTCCCCCAATCGAATGACGCCGTCTGAGCGCAGACGGGTGAGGGAATAATAATACGAAGCCTGCCCTGCCGCAGCACCTTTCTGACTCAGCCCGTTACGGCCGTGCAGGACGATAGGCTTCTCTGACCTCAGCCTGAGGTCCAGCGCCACGTCCTGTTCTTCGGCGGACAACTGCATGGACACGGGCTGCTCCGCCGCCGTCTCGCCAGTGACCGACCAGTCTTCGAGCCAGACGCGAAAGGGGGCAGCCGACGCACCGGCCAAACCCAGCGCCGCCCGACTCAGGCGCTGAAAGGCATGAAAACGCTGCGCTGCCACGTCGCTCAGGGCGAAATGGGCCATGTACACGTCCTGCGTACCCCAGGCCGAGGTACGTCCGATCCGGTCTGTTGGCGCCCTCAGAGCTGTTCGGAAGAACGTAAGCTGGAATCCAAAATGGCGGCCTGCGGCAGACTCCAGATTGCCGGTGTAATACCACCACTCCGTCCGATAGGCCGGGTGCGGCCCATGATCGTCAGGGAATCGAAATACCCGCGGGCGGTCTGCCCGCGCAAAGCCAGCCAGCTCTCCCCCCAGCGCTTGACTGAGCGACAGCCTGGGCTCTGCGGCCATATAGTCAGATGCTTGCCCGGCGAGATACCACTGCCCTACCCCGACCAGGACGGCTACCAGCAGCAGGATTCCAACGATACGACGCATTCGCCTCTCACCCGTTATTCTTCACGCAAGGCCAGTGCCGGCGAGGTCCGGGCCATGCGCAGGGCCGGGTAGAGGCCGGCCAGCAGGGCAGCCACCACAGCCATCCCAATCGCCTGCACGAGGATTTCCGGGGCAATCTCGATTTGCAGGGTCCAGCCAAACGAGCGCCGATTGATCACCAGGACTAAAATCAATGCCAACCCGACCCCGACCGGCGCGGCCAGCAGACCGGCAATAAGACCCATTAGCCCGGTCTGGGAGGTCATGAGTCCCCAGATCTGACCGGGGGTACAGCCGGTTGCACGCAGTACTCCCAGTTCACGCGCCCGTTCAAGCTGAAGGGCCATCAGCGCGCTCAATACCCCGACGAACGCCACCACCGTAGTGAGCAGGTGAAGGACGGTGGTGATGGTGAAGGTGCGATCAAAGATTTTGAGCGAGGCTTCACGCAAAGTCCGATTTGAGCGGATGAGGACCTCGTGCTCTGCCCCGGCCAATCTACGCAGGGATTCGACCAGCCGATCAACATCGACATTCGGCTCGGCATACACACCGAGAGAGGAAATCTTTGTATCCTGCCACCACTGGTCATAGGTGTGCCGGCTCATCATCACAATGCCTTGATCCGAGCCATAATCCGTAAAAATCCCGACGACCCGAAACGAGTGTACACCCCGGTCCGTGCGTAGTTGAAGCGTATCATTGAGGCTCAGCTCATGCCGATAGGCGTAGGGCTCGGAAATAATGACCGCAGCCTCGTTTTGGAATGTCGGCCAGATAGCTTGCGGCTCACCGGCAATGAACGTAAAGGCGTCATAGCTGCGTTCCGCAAGGTCAAGAGCAACCAGCTGGGTGAGACCCAGCCGGGATTCAACCTGGAGCCCTCGATAGGTGTTCACCCGTACAATATCGGGAGCGGACGCCAGTCGCCGCACCAGCGCCGGATCAAGCGTGGAATCACTCCGACGGGCAATCAGGCTTGGCGGAGCAATATAGACATCGGCGTGGAGCGAGGATTCCAGCCAACGCACGACAGTTTGGCGAAAGCTCTGCACCATGATTCCCACGCCGACGGTGACAGATACGGCCACCATCAGCGCGGCAATTGCCACCGCAGTCCGACTCAGCGTGGCCACCACGCTTCGTCCGCACAAGCGCCCGAGCGTCCCGCCCCACGCGTTCAGCACGGGTTGCAACAGCCGGACGCAGCCCACGGTCGTCAGCGGCGTCATCAGCACGCAACCGAGGAGAACACCGAACAGGGAACCGAAACTCAGCAATAAATTCGTACCCGATATCCAGAGGCCGCCAAGTCCGGCAGCGAGCGCCAGCAGGCCCAGGAACATCGTCCGCGGTGCGGTTTGCCGCGCGCGCGTCTCCAGGCTCGAACGCTGCAAGGTCACGCGCGGGGGCGTCGTCGCGGCTTCCCAGGCCGGCCTGAGGGCGGCCAACAGGCTGGCCCCGATACCGAGCGCCATGCCTTTGCCGAGCACGACCGGGGTCAGCGCGAGTTCACGTACAGTGAGGACAAAGTACAGATCGGTAATCGTCCGCGTCACAAGTTGCACCAAGCCCTGGCTGAGCAGAATCCCCAGACCAAGCCCTCCCACGGTCCCCACCCCACCTATCAATACGGCTTCACCCAGCACCAACAGGAAAATCTCGCGGCGGGTTACGCCCTGGATACGTAACAGGCCGAGCAGGCCACGCCGCTGGACCACGGAGAAGGTCATGGTATTGTAAATGAGAAACACCCCGACGATCAGCGCTAACAGGCTCAACGCCGTCAGATTGAGCTGAAAGGCGCGCGTCATTTGTTCGATGGCCTGAGAACGGCCGCGCGACGACAGGACTTCCACCCCGGCGGGCAAAAGCTGACGAATCGTTGCCAGGAGTTTTTGCCCGGCCTCACCCTCAGGCACACGTACATCAATCCGGCTTAACTGGCCGCCTAGCCCCAGGATTTCCTGAGCCGTAGCAATATCCGTGATGAGCAGATTCTCTACCGCGCTTGCGCTGCTGCTATCATTTGGATCGAGCAAACCCACAAGAGTTATGAACTGATGCTGGGTCCCAACCCGGATGCTAAGCCGGTCTCCAATATCGAGACTGAGCTGTCGGGCCGTGTCGGCGGCAATCAAACCGGTGGCCGGCTGGGTCAGAAAGGCCAAAAAGTCATTATCAGGAGTCGTGCCTCCGCTGCTGAGATACGGACGAAAGGGAGCCTCCGCAAACGCGTCAACCCCGAGCACATGAAAAATCCGGCCAGGATAATCTGTCGCGGCGACATCGCTTTCAACCACGGGCGCAAGAGCCCGGACCTTTCCCGTTAGCCGCAGACGGCGATACACCTCCTCGGATACGCCATTCGGCCCCCCAACAATTTGATGCGTCGCTCGTCCGACGATACTCTGGGTCGCCAGCACAAAGGCCCGCCGGGCACTCTCGTTCGCCACGTCAATCGCCACCACGACCGCCACACCGAGGGCAACGCCCAGCAGCGCCAGGCCGGCCTGCCACACATGTTGCCGTAAATAGCGGCGGCTGGAACGCCACAACAGCCGACTCATCCGGACGCCTCGGCAGGGTAGTCACGCACAACCACTTGACCGGCGTGCAGCGTGAGCAAACGGTCAGCGACCCCTATCACCTCGGGGCTGTGGGTGACCATGATCAGCGTTTTACCCCGTTGTCGGGTCAGTTGGTCCAGCAGTTCCAGCACCCGCCGCCCGGTATCAAGATCAAGGTTGCCAGTTGGTTCGTCGGCAAGCAGCAGCAACGGGTCGTGGACCAAGGCCCGGGCTATGGCGACGCGCTGTTGCTCTCCACCGGACAGACGGTCGGGAAAGCTCCGGGCACGGTCCCCCAGGCCGACGGTCTCAAGCAGGTCGTGTGCCCGACCCCGCTCTGCCGGTCCTGTACGGCCATTGAGTTCCAGCGGCAGGAGCAGATTTTCTTCGACCGACAAGGTCGGAATCAGATTAAAAAACTGGAAGATAAAACCGATATGCACGCGACGGAATAAGGTCCGCTCGCGTTCACTGAGGCGGGTGAGATTCACTTCACTCTGATCGGTGGAGAAGACGACTTCACCGCTGGTCGGCAGGTCGATACCGCTCAGCACATTGAGCAGGGTGGATTTTCCGGACCCACTCCGTCCGAGCAGCACAACAAATTCGCCGGAGTGAATGGATAAGTTGACCTGTCGCAAGACCGGATGGAGGCGCTCGCCTTCCTGATATACCTTGGTCAGGTCTCGTAACGCAATAAGCGGCCGACCCGACTGGCTGCGATACAGGCCGTGTGCCTTCCCCTCTCCGCTCACCGGATTACCCACCCCTTGCTCCTTCCCTTTCCACACCAGGACAATTTCCCTGCTTTTCGTTCTGTCAGGCTCCTCCCATTGTATAGACGTAATACAAACTGAGAAGCCCTCCAGCCATTGCGAGGGTGTTGAGAACAACGACTTGGCAATATACGGAAAGTATCGACGAAACCCGCGTGGCAATGCGATCCTGGAGTGTCCCGACTAAAACCTACCCACCCCGACCGCCTATGGTTCACCCCTCCATCAACATAGCCTCGTTTTACCTCGGCTGGTTTGCCTGTCTCCTGGGCGCTACCCACAACATGCCGTGGCTTGGCGTACTGGTCATGGCTGCGTTGCTGTCTCTGCATCTCTTTCTTACGGCAAATCGCACGCAAGAATTACGCTTCATCCTAGTCACGGGCCTGCTCGGGACCAGTCTGGATTCGCTGCTCATGCTGAGCGGCCTGTACACCTTTACGAATCATACCCTCTCATGGTTGTGTCCGGTATGGCTGACGGCGCTGTGGATGGGGTTTGCCTCAACCCTCAATCACTCCATGCGCTGGCTGCGCGGACGCTATCGCCTGGCCTGTTTCTTTGGTGCGATTGGCGGACCGCTGAGCTATTATGCCGGCGCCCACCTGGGTGCGCTGAGCTTTGTCCCTTCTACGAAAACCACGCTGATGGTCCTTGTTGTAGTATGGAGTCTGGCCGTTCCCGGCCTCCTGTGGCTGGCACACATCGTGTCGCCTCAGGTCAACCTAGAAGAGCCGTGATCGCCTCCCGTCGATAATCAAAGATACGTTCCAGCATACGGGCAACAAAAAGTTTCTGGGCTAGAGAGCCAATAATGCCGTACGGGATTTCGTAATCCACCACATCCCGCATCCGGGTTTCATCGCCACTCGCTGAAAACTCATGCAGATGCACCCATTTCTTATAGGGCCCGAAGAGTTGGCTATCGACAAAGCGGTGCGGGGGCGCATAGTCCTCGATGCGTGTGGTCCACTGGATAGGAACACCAACGAGTCTGAGGTGATATTCAATACGCGCGCCGGCCTGCATGGTCACAGGCGATGGGTTTAGAATACGAAAATGCAAAAATGGTGGGGTAATGCGCTCCAGGTTTCCCGCATCGGCGAAAAATGAGAAAACAGTTTCAAGCGGTTGTGGAATGCGCTGAACGCGCTTAAGTCGATACTGAGCCGTCATTGTTGCATCCAAAAGTCTTTACATTCAGCGCGGCGGTACAGCAGATAAGCACCTAGAAAGACCTCCCGTATGCTCCGCCGCCTTCTGCCCATCCTCGGTCGCTGTCTCCGCCTTCAGTGTCCACGCTGCGGACAGGGCCGCCTGTTTGCGCGTGCCTTTACGCTCTATGAGCAGTGTCCCGCGTGCTCGTTGTCTTTTGAACCGGAACAGGGCTATTACGTGGGCGCGATTTATCTCAATTACGCCGCAACCGTGCTGATTGCCACACCCGGCTTTTTGGTTCTGGATTATTGGACGGATTGGTCGTTGACACACCAAATGCTGGTCTGGAGCGCCTTCGCGGTCAGCTTTCCCATCCTGTGCTTTCGCCACTCGAAAAGCCTGTGGCTGAGCCTGGATTATTTCTTTACCCAATCTTCCAAGGACGGAGAGCGGTCAAACGAGACAATGGGTTAGGGACCGACCGGCTTCTCATTCAGTAAGGAATATCAAACGGATAGGATTGAGGGCTGGCTGCCGTTTGACTTGGGCTACCCGTGTGGCGTGTCCGTCCTGCCGAGCGGGCTCTTGCGCATGCCTGGTCTTTTTTTGAACGTAACTCCATGCTTACGGTAGAAGCCCCAGAGCGTGCTAATGGCGACCTGCACTCCGCGCTCCCTGGCGAGACGGGTTCGCAACGCCTCCAGTGTCGGGTTCCCCTTATCCGCAGCAATCAGTCCCAGCAGATACTCCGCATGTACATCGAGCTTTGACCCTACGGGATGGCCCTGTTTGTGGGCGACCCGCTCGCCCGTCTCACGCCAGCGGCGCACCCACCGTACGGCCGTCGCCGTGCCGACCCCGAAATGTACGGCCGCACTGCGCGCCGATTGGCCCTCCGCTACCGCGTCAAGTACCCGCTCCCGCAAATCCGAAGAGTACGCTCTGCTCATATATAGCCCTTCCTCCCCTGAGCTGGGAAAGGCGTCGCACCCCTGTGACCCCGTCAGTGAATCTGAATTTAATAGCAATGCCCTAAGCGGGCCATACATACCGCTTGCATGTGAGATGTATTAATATATGCATTCAGTACGCATGTCAATAGTATTTATTTTTTCTCCCTGATAAACGTGTACCGTGCTGTATTTTTACTAAGGATTCGGCCGTGCTGGAGAGTGCTGCCTGAACAGGGTGCGTAGAGCGGACGGAAGCTGCTGGAGGTCTTCCAGGATCAGATATGAAGCCGGTAGCAATACCAGGATGATGGCGGTTGCAAACAGAATACCGAAGCCAAGAGAAATGGCCATGGGCACCAGGAAGCGAGCCTGGACCGAGGTCTCAAAAATCATCGGGGTCAGCCCGAAAAACGTGGTCAGCGAGGTCAGTAAAATAGGACGAAACCGACGAGTTCCAGCCTGACTGATGGCTTCACTCGCTGAGAGTTGCTGCGTCGTACGCATGGTGTTGGCCGTGACTATCAGAACCAGCGAGTCATTAATCACCACCCCGGACAGGGCAACAATCCCGAACAGGCTGATGACGCTCAGGTCATGACCGAGCAGAATAAGGCCCAGCAGCGCACCGATGATGCCGAACGGAATGCTCAGCATAACGAGCACCGGCTGAACATAGCTACGGAACGGAACGGCCAGCAGGCCGTAGATACCGAGCAGCGCAAACACAAAGCCGATACCCAGAGCCTCAAGCGCCTCTTGTCGGGACAGCTCCTCGCCTTCCAGCGCATAGCTCAAGCCGGGGTATTTTTGCATGAGTACCGGCAATTCCCGGCTAAGTACCTCGGCCATAATAGTACTCGTATTCGCCGTACTTTTGTCCACATCCGCGGTCACGGCAATAATCCGCCGGCCTTCCCGTCGGCGGATTTCGGTATAGGCGCGGCCACGCTCGACATCTGCGGCCTGAAAGAGTGGAATCTCGCCGCCGGCATCCGTGCGCAGCATCAGCTGCTCAACCGTATGGGCCGTGCGCCGCTCGTTTTCAGGCAGGCGTACCATGACTCGGACTTCGTTGCGTCCGCGTTGTTGCCGGAGCGCTTCCGCTCCATAGAACGCGCTCCGGACCTGTCGGGCCAAATCGGTGGCGTTAATACCCAGGCTGCGCGCCTCGGGTTTGATCGTCAGACTCAACTGCGGCTTGCCGCGGGCAAAGCCATCGTCAATATCACGTACCCCAGCATACCCGGCCAGGATCTGGGCCAACTCCGTTGCCGCAGCCTCCAGCGTGGACCGGTCGCGGTGCGTCAATTGGATGTCGATGTCCGCCCCCTCGCTCACATTCGTTTCGGCCTCAAAGGTCAGGGTTTCGATGCCGGCAATATGCCTGCTCGCCGTCCGCCAAGCGTCTACAAATTCCAGGCTGCCAATCTCGCGCCGATCCGACGATACGAGCGAGACCTGCACGCCCACCAGGTGACTTCCCCCTACGCCCTCGGCACGCGGAGGCCCGAACGACGGCAGGGGCGCACCGATCAGGGCATACGTACCCTCGAGAATGTCCGCTCCTCCGTGTTCCTCAACGGTGGTCGCGGCAGCGGTGAGCAGTTGATGCTGAACACGCCGGGCGGTCTCCATCGGCACCCCAAACGGCAGCGTCGCCTGAGCAGCGACGACATCGGTATCAATACGCGGAATAAAGCTGAACGGAACATGGCCCCCACCGATCGCACCGCCCGCTAGAATCAGCAGTGCGATACCAGTGGCGAGCGTCGTGTACCGGTTGGCCAAGGCGAGGCGTAAGAGCGGCTGATAGCCCTGCTTCATGCAGCGCTGTAAGAGATCGTTAAAAATGCGGCGCGGCTTTCCGAGTACGGCCCACACTCGATTCTCCTGTGTCTGGTGCGACAGATGGGCGGGCAGAATGAAGAGCGATTCAATGAGCGAGACCACAAACACGGCCACCACAACCGCCGGAATCTGGCCAAAGAATCTGCCGAACGCCCCCGGTACAAAGGCCAACGGCAAAAACGCCACGATATTGGTCAACACGGCAAACAGCACCGGCCCGGCAATGTCTCTGGCCCCTTCGATCGCGGCTTGCAAAAAAGGCATCCCTCGCTCACGCCGCTCATACACGTTTTCCCCGACGACCACCGCGTCATCGACCACAATGCCCAGGGTAATAATAAAGGCGAAGAGCGAGATCATGTTAATCGAGGCACCGGTCAGCGGCAGAAAAAGAAACGAGCCTAAAATGGAGATGGGAATGCCCAGAGTCACCCAAAAGGCCAGCTTCGGGTCGAGGAAGATTCCCAATAGCAACAAGACCAGGACCAGACCCAGGAAGGCGTTTTTGACCAACAGATTGACCCGGTCGCGGTAGACTTCGGACCGATCATTCCAGACGGCTAATCCGATTCCGGGCGGCAGGTCAGGCTCGATTTCAGCTACATAGGCCCGGACTGTATCGGAGACCGACTGCGGGCTTTCATTGCCAACACGAAAGACCTGGATCCGGACCGCGCGTTGCCCGTGGAAAACCGCCTCCACGTCGGTCTCCTCAAATCCGTCATGAATATGCGCAATATCGCCCACCAGAATCTGCGAGCCGTCCGGTGCCGCCGCGACCGGGATATTGGCGTACTCGCGGGCAAAGTCACGGCGTTCCTGAGTGCGCAGCAGCACTTCACCGCCTGGGGTTTTCACCCCACCGGCCGGGAGTTCAATTGCCGCTTCCCGCACCTCACGGGCAATGCGCTCGAGGGTCAGATTATAGGCTCGCAGGTTGCGCTGCGGGACCTCCAGACTGATCTCCAGCGGCCTGGCGGCTGCCAGCTCAATCAGGGTCACGCCGGGCCGTTGCAGCAACTCGTCTCGAATACGCTCGGCCAAATCGCGCAGGGTCTGCTCATCCTGCGAGCCATGCACTAGTAGGGTCAGCACCAGGTTGCGTATCTTGGACAGGCTAACGATCGGCCGTTCCGCTTCCTCGGGAAAGGACAGAATGCTGTCCACCGCGTTTTTGACGTCCTGAAGCGCCTTGCCCGTATCCGCGCCGGTCAGCAGTTCAACGGTCACCTTGGCGCGGCTTTCGGTCGCCGTAGCTCGCACCTCCTTGACTCCATCCAGCCCCCGCACCTCGTCTTCGATGGACAGAATAACACCCTGCTCGACTTCCGCGGGGCTAGCTCCACGATGCAGCACGGAGACGGTAATGGTATCGGCGGTGAACTCGGGGAAAATTTCCTGTTTGACGCGCGTGCTAAGCATGAGGCCACCCACCAGAAACAGCAGCATCATCAGATTGGCGGCCACGTGGTTACGCGCCATCCAGGCGATTGGGCCACCGGCAGGCGGCGCTGTGTCAATACTGTTGGCCACGGAATGCTTATTCCTCGTCCGCGCGTTCTTCCGGCGGAGCCGGGGCAGCCTCCACGGCCTGTAAGCGCATGCCCGGCAGCGCGGCGGGCAGAGAACTGGTCACGACCTGGTCGCCATCCTCCAAGCCGGCTCGAATCAGCACAGAGTCCCGCCGCCGCAGTGCTACTTCCACGGGCCGAATTTCCAATTCCTGCCGCGCGTTATATACCCACACGCGCTCTTCCTCACGCAAACTGCTACGCGGCAGGACAATCGCTTGGGGCAGGGTTGGACCGAGAATCTCCACTCTGACGTACTCCCCGAGCAGGAGGGACGAACGGGGGCCCGCACCGGGCATGTCCTGAGTCTGGCCGAAGGGCTCCAGACCGAGTGGGTCCGGGACCAGGACCAGTACTCGGGCCATGCGACCGTTTTCTGTCACATCGCCGAGCAGGCGCTCGACCCATCCCGTCCACAGGACGGCTTCTCCGTTTCCGAGATTGCGCACAATACGGGCAGCGGAACCTTTTGCGGCAGCAGCATCCGAGAGGCGCTCAGATCGTAGCGATTGAACAGCGTCCGGGAATTCCACCCAGCCGAGCTGATCGAGCGGTACGCTCACTTCGACCCGAAACGCATCGGTACACACCAGAGTCGCCACCGCACTCCGCGCGTTGACCAGTTGCCCGACTTCAACCGCCTCCTTCAACACGAGGGCATTACACGGCGCAGAGACCACCGTTCGGGTCAGGTCCAGCTCGGCCTGAGCCAGACGACTCTTGGCCGCAGACACCGCGGCCCGCTTCTCTTCGAGATGGGGCTGGCGCAGCGCCAGGAGCCGACCCATCTCACTGGTCTCGATAGACGGCTCCAGCAAGTCCCATTCCTGGTGGGCGACGACCTGGTTGCCCTGTTCGACTTGCAGCTCGAATTCCGCCCGCGCCAAGTTGCCTCGCTCGGCATTGACCGCCAGGCGGTAATCCTGCGGGTCAATCTTGAGCAGCACCTCACCCACCCGGACCAGGCCGCCGTCAATCAGATCGTCGTGCTGGGCAATGACATAGCCCTCGACGCGGGGGAAGAGGGTCAATTCCCGGTGGGCCCGAACGGTGCCATACGCCTGTAATACGGCTTGCTCATCCTGGGCGTGAACGGTGAGTACCTCAACCAGCGTGGGCGCGGCTTCCCGGTCAACCCTGGGGACCGGTGACCGACTGGCGATCAACGCGCGGGCACCCAGCAGGCCGGCAATGAGAATAAGCAGCGGCAGTCCGAACCGGAACAGACGTGTCGCCCATCCTTTCTCCCCTGCGGCGCGCGTCACAACCGTCCTCCCGAGAAGGCGACCAAGTCAGGCCAGGCGGCCAGGCGGATAGCGTTTGGAGCCTCTAAGGTATCCGTCCACTTTCCGCCTAAGGCCCGGTAGAGTTCGGACCGCCGGCTCAGCAGGGTTTTCCGCTCGCTGATCACTCGACGCTGGAGCGCCTGGAGCGACTGTACCGCCACGAGTACATTGAGATAATCAATCAGACCGTGGGTATAGCGCGAGCGGGAGACATCCAGGGTTGACTGCGCAATCGTCATTTGCCGCTCAAGATTGTGAATGAGCTCTCGTTGCTGACGTTCCTGGACCAAGGCGTCTTCAATCTCGCGCAGGGCCGTCAGATACGTCTGTCCAAAGCGGTCGAGCAATTCCTGTACCCGTGCTTTTTGTCGGACCACCTCGTTCCGGCGTCGGCCGCCATCAACCAACGGCGTGATCATATCACCGATCAGCGAGCCGATTTCCTGCCGAAAGAAGGTGTCCCAACTCCTGGCGCTGAACTCGTAGGACAACTGCAATACCAGGCGGGGCAGGCGTTCGGCCACGGCCGCCGCGACCCGATAATCCGCGGATTGGAGTCGGAGTTGGGCGCCCTGCAAATCCGGCCGGGACGCGAGCAGCATGGTAGGGGAAACCAGTTGGGGAAACGGCGGCAGCTCGGGCAGCGACCTGCCGGGCGCCAACTCGTCAAGCGAGCCCGGCACACGGCCGAGGAGGACCGCGAGCTGATTCAAGGCCGTCTCCAGCAGCGATTGGACGACCGGCACCTGGGCTTGGGTATCGGCAAGCTGCTGCCGTTGCTGCAACACATTCACGGCTGAGCCCGTCCCCACGCTGAAGCGGAGTTCGGTCAGCTTCAGCAGGGTTTGGCTTACCTGAATCTGTTCCTGCAGCACGTCTAACAGGGCGTACTGCTCCTGACAGGTGAGCCAGACATTCACCACCGCGCCGGTGAGCAGCAGTGCCGTGGCCTCAACGTCCTGACGCGAAGCGACCGATTCAAGCTGGGCCGCAGTTCGCCGGGCTGCAATCCGTTTCCAGATATCAATTTCATACGTAAGGCCCGTCGCCACGAAATAGCGGTCCGGATTCACCGTCCGCGTCAGGCTGCTCCCTCGCAGGTCGGTCGCTTCCCGGTCAACGCTATGGAGACGAGAGGCGCCCGTACGAAAATCAACCTGGGGGATCTGCTCAGCCCCCGCGATCCGGGCCAGGGCTTGGGCTTGGGCGAGCCGCGACCAAGTCTGCCTCAGCTCGAAATTCTCGGTGAAGACGCGCTCCATCGCCGCGTTCAGCCGAGGGTCGCCAAACTCCCGCCACCATTGACCCAGAACCCGCTCTCCCAACGCTCCATGATGATACGCCTGCGGGATGGCAACTGTCGGCTGCTCCAGGGTACGCACGGTATATGGGCTACAGCCTGCAATCACGAGCGAGAACAGGAGAGAAAACGCTACCATCCACCAGGAATGCATTCGTTGGGAAACGTGCTGTTGTCGTGCCATGAGCGGAAGGGGCTTTTACCTTTACGTCTCTGTATCCTTTTATTATATCGTGCAAACCAGGGTTTGCATCGGGGGCCGACGGACGGGCAGGTTGTAACCGCTCGGGGGCGGCCTTTGCATTGCCTCTTCTTGGCGGACTTGATAGGGGACGGAGTTGGGCGGGCGCTCCCCGGTGAGAAGCAGGACACCCCATGGTCAAAACAACCTATTTCGAAGAGTACGAGATTGGCGCGTCTCGCGAGACCTTGGGCCGGACCATTACCGAGAGCGATATTGTCACCCATGCCGGACAAACCGGAGACTTTTTCCCGCATCATGTGGACGCCGAGTGGTCCAAGACCAATGAGTTTGGCCAACGCATCGCCCACGGTACGCTGATTCTCAGTATCGGTGCCGGGATGACGGCCACGGAGATCAATCCAGTCTCGTTTTCCTATGGCTACGACCGCGTCCGTTTTATCCGCCCGGTTTTTATTGGCGATACGATCCATGTCCGTCTCACGGTCAAGGACAAGCTCGATTATCCCCGGCGGACCACCCACGGGGTGCTGGTTGACCTGCTTGAAGTCATCAATCAGGACGGCCACGTCGTACTGGCGTGCGAGCATCTGTCCCTGGTAGAGCGACAGACACCGGCAGAGAAGGTCACACACACCTAGTCCAAGGAGTCAGCATGGAATCCATTCGCGCAGTCTTGGTCGATCCTGACACGGAAAAACGTCTGACTATCCAGAATGTCAATCCTCCTTCCCCGTTTTCGTCCGAAGCGGTTATCCGAGTCAAAGCTGTTTCTCTGAATCTTGGTGAAGTCCGGTTTTCCATGAATGCTGAGGCCGGATGGCGACCGGGCTGGGATTTAGCTGGAGTCGTTGAGCAGGCTGCGGCTGATGGCTCCGGCCCTCCGGTTGGAGCCCGCGTAGTCGGCTTCGTCCCATCAGGCGCATGGGCGGAGCAGGTTGCCGTACCGACTCATGCCTTAGCAATTGTACCGGATGTGGTTTCTTTTGCTCAAGCTTCCACGTTACCGGTTGCGGGCCTCACCGCTCTGTATTCGCTTGAGCGTAACGGTTCACTCATCGGCCATTCCGTATTGATTACTGGCGCCTCTGGCGGTGTGGGCCATCTGGGCTGTACGCTGGCTCGACACATGGGCGCACGCGTTGTTGCTTCAGTCCGCCGTCCAGAGCGCGCGCAACACGCGCGTGCCGCAGGCGCACATGAGGTTGTGGTTGGAGAAGATATCGCAGGCGCCGCCGCGTTTGGCCCCTATCATATGATCGTTGAATCGGTTGGTAGTGAAACACTGACGAAAGCCCTATCCATGCTCGGCCCGGATGGTATGTGCGTTACCTGTGGAGTGTCAGCGGGAGCAGAGGTGACCCTGAATGCGCGCGACTTTTTTCGTATTGGTGGAGCCAAGCTGTACGGCTTTATTCTGTTTCACGAGGTGAAAGTCCATCCAGCGTCAACAGGTCTGTCCCGACTGGCCCAACTGGTCGCTGATGGCACCCTCACACCACAGATTGGGGTAGAAGCGCCCTGGGCTAATATTGCTGACGTAGCCCAACGATTTTTCAATCGAGAAATTGCCGGCAAGGCGGTACTGCTGTTGTAGATTCGACGGCAATTTATACGTAGTTAATCCTACACAGGCCGACACGAAGGAAGGACACAAGTCCATGCAGTTCGGCGTCTTTTATCAGTTACCCTGCGCCCCTGGGCAGTCTGTTCCGCAACGCTATCGGGAGACTTTCGAGCAGATTGTCTACGCGGACCGGCTAGGCTTTGACTCCGCGTGGCTGGCGGAGGCCCATTTTGACGCCGGTTTTTCCACCATGCCGGCTCCGCTGGTTGTTGCCGCGGCCCTCTCGGGACGCACCGAGCGTATCCGCCTGGGCATTGGGGTTAGCCAACTCCCGCTCCATAATCCGGTCAGCGTGGCAGAAGAAGCCGCAACGGTTGATATTGTCACCGGCGGCAGGCTGGACTTCGGCATCGGGCGGGGAACGTGGAATCACAATTTCGACGGGTTTGGTATTCCGTGGGAAGAACGCACCACCCGGCTGGAAGAAGCGGTTGATATCCTGGAACAGGCGTGGACCGATGCCCCGCTCACCTACCGTGGCCGGCACTATCAGTTCGAGTCCGTCAACGTCGTTCCCAAGCCGCTTCAGCAGCCTGGCCCACCGCTGCATATCGCGGCCAATAGTCCGAGCACGGCCGAGTTTGCCGGACGGCGCGGCTTACGTCTGTTAATGGCCGCTCCCATTCACCCCTGGCCGGATGATTTTCTTACTCATCTCGGGCTGTACCGCGATTCGGCGGCCAAATGGACTACGGGGAATGCGCAGGTGTCTACCGTCTTCTTTGTCTTCACGGCTCAGAATCGTATCGCGGTGCGCAGGCAGATGGCCGACAGCTTTGCCCGTCACCCCATAGGCCAGCGCACCGCGTATGAGACCGCGGAGGAGAAGATGGCCATATTCGGCAGTCCGCAGGAGTGCATAGACCGGATTGCAGAGGTGCAGCAACGGGCCGGATTGGATTCCCTGATCTGTTCCTTCAATCCCGGCGGGACTGTTCTCCACGATCATGTGAAGGTGGCGATGCAACGCTTTGCGGAAGAGGTGCTGCCGAGCGTGCGCGACCTGTAGCGTCTTGGCGGCTGACGCTCCGCTCAGCCGCTTGGCTCACGAAGATGATAGAAGCGGGCTTGCCCGTCCTCGGATGGATCGGCTCGCGGCATTCCAGGATATCGAAACCGCTGTCGCGGAGGAGGCGAATCCAGGACTCCACCGTACGGAAATACCAGGGGGCCGGGTCGGTGAACTCCGGCCCGAACCCCTCCCACGAGCCGGGTCGCCAGCCGTCACAATAGGGCCAGTCACCACACGCCAAGACAGGATGCAGGGTCTGGATGACCACTTGGCCCTGGGGCTGCATATACTGCGGCAGGGTGTGAAGCAGATGCTCCACCGAGTCTTTTCCCAGCAATGAAAAATTGCAGATGATCGTGTCGAACCGGCCTGCGCTAAACCGACCGGCGGCAATATCCTCGTAGGAACAGAGCTGAAACCGTCCCCTACCGAGCCGCTGCGCTTCTGCTATCAGTTCGGGCACAACGTCAATACCAACAACCTCGATTCCACGATCCACAAGAGCGCGCGCCAGCCACCCTTCCCCACAGCCCACGTCGAGCACACGTCGCGGCGTCAGGCTCGTAACGGCTTGGACTATGGCCTGGTCGGTGACCAGCGTCCGACTTTCGATTTCTTGGTTCCGGACGGCTTTCGTCCAGGGGCGGGCGTTCGTATGCCACGAAGTCACGATCTGTTTGTCGCTGAATTCCGGCATGTATTTGACTGGCTGTCGCAGGGGCGAGGTCAACTCACTCCCGCCAATCAAAACGACTCCGGCATACCGTCCTCTTTTGGCACGTCCGGATGCATCACATCCCACGGCTGGGCACTGGCCGCATAAATATCCCGCTGGGGCCGATACCAACTCGGATCGTCCAGGCTGCCCGCATACAGAACCCTGAAGTCCGGCGCAGCCCCGTTGGTTAACAGGACGGGAGAGCCACAGGAGGGGCAGAACGAGCGACCCATGGTGTGGCCGCGGTCGGCCGGCTTCTCATACCAGGCCAGCTCGCCCGTGAGAGAAAAGTCAGATTGTTTGACGATGACCGCCGCAAAATAGGCGCTGCCGGTTGCGCGCTGGCAGTCCCGACAATGGCAGTTTCCCATATAGAGCGGTTCAGCAGTACAGGTATAGCGGATCGCACCACACGCACAGCCACCGGAAAACGGAATCTTCATATTCAATCTCCTTCAGCAGTATCGAGAATAATATTCTGGAAACATAATCCCATGTCAGGCTGCGACCGCAGGATGCAGCTCTTTCAGGCGCGGGTACACTTCTCGGGCAAAGAGCTGCATGCCCTTGACCGTCTCTTGATGATCGAGGAAGCCGGCCTGGCCCATCAGGAGAATCTGCCCAAAGCCGCCAACGTGTTCGTAAAACTTGATGATTTGACGGTAAACGGAATCCGGGTTGCCAGCAAAGACCAGCCCGTGCTCCATAAAGCTCTCCAGCTTCGGGTTCTGGAACATCTTGAACACGCCCGAGGCCGGTCCTTTCATCGCGCCGGCCATCGCCAGTGGCGGATGATAGCCTGGCGGGCTGGTGAACTGGAACGGCACCTTATTGGCCTCCACATACCACATCAGCTTGCGCGCCCCGGCATAGCCTTCCTCATCCGTCTCACCCGTATACACCAGGGCAGCATAGGCAAAACGATCCAGGCCGGCGGGAGGAAGGCCGAGTTCGGCCCGGCGTGTCCGATAGGCATCAAACACCCGCTTTGACCCATCGAAGCCGGTCAAAAAGCAGGCCACAACAGTGCCGCGCTCCCCAACCGCCTGTGCCGAGCCCGGACTGAGCGCCGTGATCCACACGGGCGGGTGTGGCTCCTGATAAGGACGAGGCCAGATGTTGACCTGACGATGGTGAAAATATTTACCCTCCCAGTTGAACGGCCCGTCGTGACTGGTCCAGGCTTTGAGGATCAAATCATACGCTTCCCAAAAGCGCTCCATCATGCGCGTGGGCCGATGGTTACCGGCCGACATTTCATACGGCACACCACGCACAAAGCCGACCTCCAGGCGTCCGCGAGAGTAGACATCGACCATGGCCATCTCTTCTGCCACGCGCACGGGCTCGCGCCGGTTGGCAATCGGGTTGCCGAGAATCAGTAAGCGGGCCGTTTTGGTTTCACGGGCGAGGATACCCATAACAATCGGGCCGGCCGGGTTGAGATTGGTCGCGGTCTGATGATGCTCGTTCAGCATAATGTCGAGCCCCAGTTCCTCGGCAATCAACCATTCGTCAATAAATCGGTGATACAGGTCGGCGCCGAGTTTCGGGTCGTAGTAACGATTCGGGAGAGTCACACGGATCGAATCGTACTCTTTCGCATCGGGCAGCAGATGGTAGGCGTTTTCGCTGAAATGCCAGGCACGCATGAACACGGCTCCTTATCATCTATGTTGAGGCAAGAAACGCACCGACCCGCTCGACAACCGCCTCTGGCTGTTCCACGTGCGGCCAGTGGCCGGCCCGGTCAATAACGGCAAGCTGCGCACCGGGAATAGCGTCACGATAGGCCGTACCATAATAGCCGGGGGTCACAAAACGATCACTCGCCCCCCAGATGAGCAGCGTCGGAATAGCGATCCGGTGCAAACGCTGACGCAATTTCGGATTATGGAAATACGGCTCCCAGGCGTAGAGGGCGGTTGCTTCCTGGTTGCGGGCAATCACGAGGAGTTCGTCATCGGACAGACTGGTATAATCAGCTGCGCCCCGGGTTGGGTCGTGATATTGCAGCCGCACGACCTCTTCGGGCGGTAGGGCGAAAATATCCGGGATATCGCGCGTCTCCCGGTCACCGACCTTGATACCGAGCGGTGTGACCAAGATCAGACGGCTGAGGCGAGCCGTAGACTTCACCGCCATTTCGGCGGCTATCCAGCCACCGAGCGAGCAGCCAATGACAACTACCTCACGGAGATCATACTCGTCGAGCAGATCGAGATAGAGGTAAGCCAGGTCATCCACCGTGTCGATATCGGCCATATCGGGTGCCTGGCCAAAGCCGGGATGGGTCGGCAGAATCACCCGGCCCTGATTCGCCAACAGAGAAAAAAACGGAGCCTGGGGACACGGCCCGTCTTCCCCGTGTAGCACGAGGATCGGGCAGCCCTGTCCGTGCCCAGATATGTCAAGTTGTACGCCGTGCAGCGTCGACTGGCGCGCCTGGATGGTCCGACTCATGCTTCACCTGTGTCTATGGATGGCCACTCATCACCTCATGCGAGACTTCTACTCATACCGCAAACAAACGTTCGACGTTGCCGTGCAGTATCTGTTCACGCTCGTCATCAGAGCAGGCCAGCTTCTCCACCAACTCAATGGGTCGCTGCCAGGAGCCGTAGGGGTGGTCCGTGCCCAGTACGAGTTGCCGGGCGCCCATCATCGACAGGCACCACTCAAGCGGTTCCGGCTCATAGGCTACCGTGTCCATATACAATTTTTTCAGAAATCGACTCGGCTCCTTCACTACGTCATCCCCCCCAAAAGCGCCCAGCATGCCGTCCAGCCGACCCATCAGATACGGCACGGTAGCACCAACGTGGGGAATGATGATCGGCGCGTCCGCACAGTCTGACAGCACCCCGGACAGGGCCAGACGCATGGCGGCCAGCGTATTATCCACCATAAACGCCAGCACCGGTACCGGTACCAGATCCATCAAATAGCGCTGATTCAAGGGAACAGTGGGATGAATAAAAATGGGCCGGCCGAGTTCGGCCATACGCGCGAAAACGGGACGGAACTCGGGAGAGTCGAGCGGCTTGTCGTTGATGTTGGAATACAGTTGAAGGCCGCGGAAGTTGAGCTCCGAGATACAGCGGTCAAGCTCCTTCAGCGTGGCATCGGTGTCCCCAAAGCCCAAAGTCGCATAGCCCCAGAAGCGGTCCGGGTGAGCGGCAATGAGTTCGGCCAGGAGATCGTTCGCAATCCGGGCCAGCTCGTCGGCCTGAGCACCCCCGACCCGGTCCGGTCCGGGCACGGCAAGACTCAGGATGGAGATGTTGATGCCAGCCTCATCCATATGCGCCAGCTTGGTCTGCATATCATATAAGGGCGGCAGCATGGGAATGGTCAGGCCCTGACAGCAGTGAAAGTGATACGTGCCATCCACCAGCCGGGTGTAGGGAAAGTCATTCCGTTTTTCGAGCGTGCGGGCGATATGCTCGGATAAGAAATGGGTGTGGACATCGATTTTCATACCCGGCCCCCTCTCCCTATTACGCCAGCACGCTTACCCGGCCTTGCGGGATTCGCTCCGTGCGTCAAAACCGCCCTCTTCAGGGGCATGTCCATATACGTCACGTACGTAGTACTCGGACTGATGCGTCGCGGGTCGTCCGCCCCAACCATACTCGATCAGCCAGCCCGAGGGGGTGCGGAAGTAGAATGAATACATATGGTCGTTGGAGTGTTTGCCGGGGGTAATGGCGACCGGGACCTTATGCTCGCGGACGATCTCGTAGGTCAGGCCCACATCGTCCAGATTGTCTACCTCGACCATAATGTGATTCAGGCGCTGCTCGGATGGGCCTATCCCAAAGGCCACGGAGTGGTCACGCTCATTACAGTGCATAAAAACTGGCGCAATCGTCTGCTTGCCCCTCTGAATCTTGTATTCCACGCTGCCACGCATGCCCAAGGCACGGTAAAAGCGATAGGCCGCATCCGTATCCTGTTGACCGACAATACAGTGTCCCAATCCGCCCGCGCCGGTCTTGAACCGGCCGTGCATGCGACGTCCGGGATGGAAAGGCTGGCTGAACTGTACCTGCGGGCCGTGGAAAATCTCGACCGGATTGCCGTTGGGGTCTGCGAGTTTCAGCACCTCCAGCACGCGACGCTCGGCGGCCTCGTCCGGCGACCCCACGCGGTAGGCAATATCCGCCTCGGACAACTGCTGCTGCATCTGTCCGAACTCCTCGGGCCCGGCAACCCGAAAGCCGAGATAGAGCAGATCGTCGCTTGGGTCGTCGTGCAGGACAATCCGATGATGCCAGTAGTCCAGGCGCGCGTAGCAGCGGTCGCCTTCTCCTTCATCCGCAATTTCCCAACCAATAATATTGGCCGCAAAATGCTTCCAGGTGTCGAGGTCTTTGACACCAACCCCTATATAGCCCAGCTCTGTGACGTGAATCATACTTCCCTCCTCTGGATTTATTTTCCCACATCCTGCTCTGCCCGCTTCTGACCGTGATCAATCATACCCTTGCTGTCAAGACAGATATAGAGACAGGCGAGATGCGACTTCCGTTCCGGCAAGGAGTACGCTACCGTGACCTTCTCGTCTCATGCCTGTCGGGTGTAAAGCGGGAAGGATGTATCGCTGACGGGAGTTGCCATGATCCGCACAACGGTCGTAGGAAGTTGGCCTCTGCCTGAACAGTACCGTAACCGTTTGTTGCAGTATCACCGTGGACAATTACCGCACATGCTCGTCAAACCGACGTTAAGCGGCGCAGCAGAAGTGGCCATCCGGGAGCAGCAGGCGACCGGTGTGACCCAGTTCATGGGCGGCGAGTTCTTCGCCGAGGTCTTCATTCAGCATATTCCTCGCCAGCTCACCGGCATCCGCCTGGCGAAACCGCAAGCCGACGCATTACGGACGTATAGGGATGTTGCCCGCTACGAACTGACCGGCGAAATCGACGCGCCCCGCGGCCTAGGCTATGTCGAGGCCTTCCGCCGGGAGTCTCACATCGAACCGCGGCTGGATAAAGTCGCCGTCCCCGGTCCTTTAGAAGTGCTTGGCCACCTCAAATGGACAGAGGCGGTCCGGGCACAGCTTCCACGGGCAATCACAATCGTGAATCGGGAACTGCGCGGGCTCGCAGCAGCCAAGGTTCGCGAGATTCAACTGGATATTCCCACGGTCGCCATTCGCTCCGTCCTGGGCCGCCTTGCTCCCGAAGAGGCGGCCGATTTGATTGCCCGCAGTTTTGAGGGGGTGGACACGCTCAAAACCATCCACTGTTGCCTGGGCGACCTTGGTTCGCAGTCGGCCGTCACCACCCATAATCTCCACGCTCTGCTGCCCTATATCGAGCGGCTGGCCGGCGTGATCGATAAGGTCCACCTGGAATGCTCCCACCCCGGCCAGTGGGCTGACCGGGCCTGTCTGCGCGATATTCCCACCGGTATGCAGGTCATTGCCGGCATTGTTGATGTCAAAGCGCCGGTCGAGACCAACACGCAGATTGAGGAGCGTGTTCGTGAGGTGCTCAAATATGTCGCCGCAGACCGGCTGTGGATTGCGCCGTCCTGCGGCCTGGGCCGCCGCACAACCGATATTGCGCTTGGCAAAGTCTCGCGCATGGTTGCGGTAGCGAAGCGCTGCTGACACAGAGTATATGTCGGTGGAGGGAGGGATCAGAATGTCTGCATACACGACCGTGTTTGGTTCCCTGGCGCACTACGAGAAAGGCCGAGTCGAAATCATTCAGGACAAGGCCCGGCATTACGCCTTTTCCAACATCTTTGAGGTAGCCTCTCAAGCACAGCCGTATGAAAAGACAGCCGTGGCGAAAAACCTGGAGTACGTGGTCGAAGTCCTGCGCGCGGAAGGCCGCTCAGACTGGTTTACGGCTGCGCACGATGAATTCGCGGTGGTGATGGATGGTCACCTGGAACTCCATCTGGTCAAACTCGACGACCCGACCGCCGTGGTGTCACCGGACACGCAAGGGTCGGTGCGCCTGCCCGGATCGCCCACTGGCAAAAAGATGGGCTGGATGAAACTCCGACGCGGACATCAGGCCCTGCTCCCGGCAGGGGCAGCCTATCAGTTTATTGCCGAACAGCCGAGTGTCATTCTGCTACAAACGCTGCAAGGCCCGCTCACCGTCGAAAAATGGGCGGATATTTGTGAAGCCTAAGGAGACGACCATGAGCGACGTCAAAGCCTCGGCCCCCGACGAACAGACCGGGTATCAGCGTTTTGAACTGGGACGGTTTTCTTTTTCACGTGACGAGTATTTCGTCACCGTCGGCTGGCCTGCCAGAGAGACACAACTCTCCCACACCCTGCCGGTGGACGCCTTCCTTAAGGCCCTGATGCGCGATGTGGCCTGGGGGTTCTTTTACGGCTGGGTCAATTTTGATGCCGTGCTCGGCACCCGGAATCGGTATGGGAAGGTGGAGCTGTATGCCGGCCGGTATAACGACAGCTACCATGCCTCCGGCCTCGATTACATGGAAACGTTTGAGACGGCGGAGATTCTGGCCACCTTCAAGGCCATGCTGACCGACTGGACGAATGCCGGCTTTGACCCGTTTGCCGCGCCCGCGGAGACCGGTACCACGGTCTTCGGCAAAAAGAACGGAAGCAATACCGCGGCCATTGAACGCAACCGGGAAACCTGTCGGCGCATGCCCGGTCTGCCCGGCGATGCCTCGCTCCGCTCGGACGAAAACGGTTACCCGATCAACCGTGCCTTTGCCGATGTCGAACAGGACGAACCGGAGCTGCATGTTGAGCCGGGCTTTGAGAACGAAGTCCACGCCTTCAACCTGTTCAAATATCTGTCCCGCTCTGACGTGACCTGGAACCCGTCCATAGTGTCCGTATGTCGCAACAGCCTGTTTTGCCCGACCACTGAAGAACACATCCTGCCGGTCATTCACGGCAATGACCGGGTCGAGTGGTTTATCCAGGTCAGCGACCAGATCACCTGGCAGGTCAGCGATAAGGAGACCGGACAGCCACGGGCCAGGGTGGTCATGAAGCCCGGCGATGTGGCAGCTATGCCGGCCGATATCCGACACCAGGGCTTTTCGCCCAAGCGGGCCATGCTGCTGGTCTGGGAAAACGCGACGCCGGGTCTGCCCGAGAAATACGACAGCGGCGAGCTCTCACCCTATCCGATCGAGCTGTAACCAGAAGGAGGGCCGAATGAAATTCGGCGTGTTGTATATTCCTGACTATTACGAAGAGCGCCATAAATCGTCCAGCCATTACTACGGCGAAATGCTGGAGCAGATCGACCTGTGTGAAGAAATCGGTATGGACAGTATCTGGTTTGCCGAGCACTACGTCGGCGGCTATGCCTTTCCTTCCCCACCGATTTTTGCCGCCGCGGTGGCCCAGCGCACGAAGCGCGTCCGCTTCGGCACTGCGGTAACCTTGTTGCCGCTGACCAACCCGATCAAGACGGCCGAGGAATACGCCATGCTCGATGTCCTGAGCGACGGACGGCTCGATTTCGGCATCGGCCGGGGTATCCTGCGCCGCGAGTACGACCTGTTTGGAATTAATCCAGACGACAGCCAGGGCCGCTACCACGAGGCGCTTGATATTATCCTCCAGGCCTGGACCCAGGACGAAGTCACGTGTACGGGCGGCTACTTCAGTGTCGATCAGGTCAAAACGCTGCCCAAGCCGGTGCAGCAACCCCACCCGCCCGTCTGGGCTGCGGCCGTGGCTTCCCCGGAGTCCTTCATCTGGACGGGTGAGCGGGGTTATAACATCATGCTGGTGCCCTTCGCCTATCCGACCTTCGGACCGCTCCGCGAGCGGGTCGATCTGTATCGCCAAACCTTAATCGACAACGGACACGACCCGGCGCAAAAAGAAGTCCAGGGCACCTATCATCTATACGTCGCCGATGACGACGAACAGGCCCGGCGCGAAGCCGCAACGGAGTTGGAGCACTATTTCAAATTCTTCGCCGGCCTGGATAAACCCTGGCAGTCGGACGAATACAAAGCCTACGGCAAGGGCCTCGGCGATATCTTCTCTCAGCTCAACTACGACGTTCTGGACAAAGGCGACGGACTGATGTTCGGCACTCCCGAGCGCTGTATTCAACGCATCAAGAACATTAAGGAAGGCTTGGGCCTCACCTATATGCTGTTTGAGGTCAACTTCGGCGGTATGGCGCACGACAAGGTGCTGCGCTCGCTCGAACGTTTTGGCAAGGATGTGCTGCCGCACGTGCGCGACGTATAGAGGGTCTGTTGGGTCTGTTGAGTCGATTGGGTCTAGTGGGTCGGTATCTCCGTTCGTGCTGAGCGTAGCGGAGCGAAGTCGAAGCACACTGCGGGGGGCCGAAGCACTGCGGCATGACGGGCCATCCCTGCTATCGTGAAACGCGCTAGTCTGCGCTCGCTGGAGGAGACAGCTTGTGAAAATCGCCATTATCGGGGGCGGCATCGGGGGCATGACGCTGGCCCTGTCGCTCCATGACGCCGGCCTGACCGATGTCGATATCTATGAATCCGCTCGTACGATCAGCGAGCTGGGCGTCGGCATTAACGTGCTGCCGCACGCGGTCCGCGAGCTGACCGAACTCGGCCTGCTGGACGGTCTCTCCGCAGTCGGTATTCCCACCGGCGAGTTGGTCTTCTACTCCAAGCACGGCCAGCGCATCTGGGGCGAGCCCCGCGGCCGTGCCGCGGGCTATAATTGGCCCCAGTTCTCGATTCATCGCGGCGAGCTATTAAAGGTGCTCCACCAGGCCGTAGCAGACCGGCTCGGCCAGACACGGGTCCATACCGGCCACCATTTAGCCCGCTTCGGACAAGCGGCGGGAGGGGCCTGGGGCGAGTTCGTCGATAGAGCAAAGAAGGCGGCTACGCCTCGTGTCGAGGCCGACCTGCTCGTCGCCTGTGACGGTGTCCACTCGGTCGTCCGCCAGCAACTCTACCCTGACGAGGGTCCGCCCAAATGGAATGGGATTACCATGTGGCGTGGGGTCAGCGTGGGGAAGCCGTTTCTGTCGGGCCGCACGATGCTGATGGCCGGCTATTTTCAGCGGCGGGTGGTTGTCTATCCGATTTCAAAACGCCACGAAGACCGAGGCCAGGCGTTCATCAACTGGGTGGCAGAATTCAAGGTCGCCGACGATCAACCCATGCCCCCGCAAGACTGGGCCCACACGGCTCGTCTTGAAGAAGCCCTGGCCCCATTTGCTTCGTTTACCTTTGATTTTCTCGATGTGCCGGCGCTGATGCGGCAGGCGGAGACCATTTACCAATATCCGATGGTCGACCGCGACCCGCTGCCGAGCTGGGACTTCGGGCGGGTGACACTGCTGGGCGACGCGGCCCATCCCATGTATCCGGTCGGCTCGAACGGCGCCTCCCAGGCCATTATTGACGCACGCGTATTGGCTCGGGAACTCGCGCTCCAACCGTCGATTGAGCGCGCCGTAGCCGCCTATGATGCCGCGCGCCGTCCGGCTACCGCGGCAGTTGTGCAGGCCAATCGGAAGGTCGGACCGGAGCAATGCATGGAGCTTGTCGAGCAACGCGCGCCAAATGGGTTTACCAATCTCGACGACGTCATCAGCCAACGCGAACTGGAAGAAATATCCCGTTCGTATAAACGCACAGCCGGTTTCGACCCGGACGTATTGAACAACCGACCATCGTTGTCGGTTGCTTAATAGGACAACCCCTTCCCCTCACCCGCACGCGGCAAAACGCTCTAAATGGTGATCCGCGTCGCCAAAGGTCTGGGCGATCATGGTTAGCCGACGAAAGGTGTGACTGACCTTCAATTCCTCGGTCATACCCATCCCTCCGTGCAGCTGGACGGCCTCCTGGCTGATGTGACGGCAGGCGTCGGCAATATGGATTTTTGCCGCGGATATAATCCGGCGGCGTTCGTCGGCATCCGCACTATCGGCCTTCACACAGGCCAGACAGGCCATGGATCTGGCCTGCTCAGCGATGATCGTCATCTCCACCATACGGTGTTGCAGGGCCTGAAACGAACCAATCGGCACCCCGAACTGCTTGCGGGTCTTGAGATATTCAAGCGTAGTATCGTTCGCAAACTGCATGGCCCCAACCGCCTCGGCGCAGACCAGGGCAGTTGCATAGTCCACCACGGCTTCGATCAGCGGCAGGGCCTGTCCTTCCTGGCCGATCAGCGCCTCAGCCGGAACAACCGTCCCGGCAAAACGCATATCCGCGGCGCGCAAATTATCAATCGTACGATAGGACGTGAGCGTCACCCCTGGCGCGCCGCGGTCTACCACGAACAGGCTGATGCCGTCTGCAGCAGTAGTCTGACCTGCGGTGCGGGCCGACACAATGAGTTTATCGGCGCAGGGCGCGTGCAGGACGACACATTTCTCGCCCTCAAGCGTATAGCCATTCTCAGTCTTCTCCGCCCGACAGGCGACATGCGCCAGATTGTAACGCGCCTCACGTTCGGTTTGGGCGAACGCCAGCTTGCACTGACCGGTGACGAGAGCCGGTAGAATCTCTTGCTTTTGGGCCTGACTGCCACCCCTGGCAACGAACTGTCCACCCAGACCGACGCTCGCGAGGTAGGGCTCGACAATCAGCCCGTCGCCAATCGCTTCCATGACCGGCATCAGGTCTACCGCATTGCCCCCAAAGCCGCCAACCTCGCTCGCAAAGGGCAGGCCCAGCAGGCCCATTTCGGCAAACGTGGTCCAGACCTGCTCGCTATAGCCCTGGTCAGACTCGATAATCGCCTGGCGAGCGGTAAAGGTATATTCTTTGGTCAGAAATTGCCGGATACTCTGGGCCAGCAGTTGTTGTTCTTCGCTGTAGTCAAAATTCACGCTGCACTCCCCTGTTTCAGACTCGGTTTACAGACCGAGAGACGCCTTGGAAATGATATTGCGCTGGATCTCGTTGGAGCCTGCATAGATCGAAGTCTTGCGGTAATTGCAGTAGCGCGGGGCAATACTCGCTGTGTGTTGGTCAAAGTCCGTGGTGTGCAGCGACCGAAACGGCTGGGCAAACGGCCCGACCGCTTCCAGCATGAGTTCGGTAAGCGCCTGTTGGATTTCCGTTCCGCGAATCTTGAGCAGGGAGACTTCCGCGCCCGGCGCCCGTCCGCCCCGCATCTGGTCCAGAAAGCGTAGATTGGTAATCTCCAAAGCCATGAGCTCAACTTCCACCCGGGACAGCCGGTCGCGGAAGCGTGGATCGTCAACGAGCGGTTTGCCGTTTTTGTGCTGCTGGGCCGCCAGCTCTTTCAACCTCAGTACTTCTCGTTTTGACGCGCCAGTGTTGCCCGTGCCGAGGCGCTCATAGCCCAGGAGATATTTGGCAACGGTCCAGCCATCATTTTCTTCGTGGATGAGATTTTCCGCCGGGACGCGCACGTCGTCAAAGAACACCTCGTTGACCTCATGGCCGCCATCCATGAGCATCAGCGGTCGGATGCTGATGCCCGGCGTGTTCATATCCATCAGCAAAAAGGAAATACCCTGTTGTCTTTTTGGAAAGTCGGTGCTGGTTCGAACCAGACAGAATATCCAGTCGGCGTGCTGCGCCCAGGTGGTCCAAATCTTCTGGCCGTTGACGACATAGCTATCACCCTCGCGGACCGCGCTGGTCTTGAGTGAAGCCAGGTCCGAACCCGAGCCCGGCTCGGAATACCCCTGGCACCAGAACACGTCGCCGTTGTACATGCCGGGCAGAAAGCGCTGTTTCTGCTCCTGCGTGCCAAACTGATGCAGGACAGGCGCGCACATGGATACGCCAAAGGGAATCCGCGGTGGGCAGCCGGCATAGCCGCATTCTTCTTCAAAGATATGCCGCTGAACGATGGTCCAGTTCGTACCGCCCCACTCTTCCGGCCAGTCGGGCGCCCCCCAGCCTCGCTCTGCCGTTATTTTTTGCCAGCGCAGCAAGTCTTCTTTGGTCAGCTCTTCATAGTTGACCACTTTGTCGCGTAGTTCGTCCGGCAGGTTGTCTTTGAGCCAGGCGCGGACTTCATCACGGAAGGCCGTCTCTTCGGGAGAATAGTTAAGATCCATAGCCTCCTCCTCTTCGTCGGACGCAGTCTGCTCTATGTATCAGGCTGTTGCGGAAATCCTAGTCCGTACTCCGTCTCCCGTTCACCCTAAGCCCTTCGACTGCGCTCAGGACAGGCGTAGCGAAGTCGAAGGGCCTGGGGGATACAGTCGGCAGACGGTTTGCTATGCTCCTGCCACAAGTCACGACTGGAGGATTCGCCTATGTCTTCCCGCACCGCCCCGCACGCCCACGGCCAGCCGATCTTTGGCATGCAGAAAACTTTTATCTCCGAAGTCGCCCCGCCCTCCAGCCTGGCCGGCCCGGCCTGGTGGTTCGGTTTTTACCGCAACCGCCTCCTGCTTCAGCAGACTGACGCGACGTTTCAGGTGCCCTGCCTGGAGCGCTTTGAAGAGTTGGGAGTATCTGCGGGGAATCGGCATTATCTTGGACGGTATGACGGGCGGGCGTGTTATGCCGTTGATGTACTGGACGCCTCGGTGCCCGCTCACCTGGCCTTCCAGGACCTCCGACAGGCACACAGCGGAATTGACGAAGATTTGTTTGTCCTGGGTGGCCGCGCCGTGCAGATTGTTGAGTGGGACCGCACCCATCAGTACTGCGGACGGTGCGGCACCCGCAACGAAACCAAACAGGATGAACGGGCCAAGCGCTGCCCCAAGTGTCAGCTCTTGAGCTTCCCCCGTTTGTCACCCGCCATTATTGTCATGGTGGAACGCGACGGGAGAATTCTGCTCGCCCGTTCGCCCCATTTCCCGACCAAGATGTACAGCGTTCTGGCCGGTTTTGTGGAACCCGGCGAGACCATAGAGGAATGCGTTGCCAGAGAAATCAAGGAAGAGGTCGGCATCACGGTCGAGAATATCCGGTATTTTGCCAGCCAGCCGTGGCCGTTTCCGAATTCGCTTATGCTCGGTTTTACCGCCGAGTATGCGGGGGGCGAGATTGAAGTGGATGGCGTGGAAATCGCCGAAGCAGCCTGGTTCAGCCCGGATGCCATGCCCGCCATCCCCGGCCGCATCAGCATCTCCCGCCGTTTGATTGATTATTTTCTGGACACGCATGGATAGGAGTCGTGATCTGGCTGAGTTCCGTAGGTCGGATTAGCGCAGCGTAAACCGACATTCCTACTGCTATCGCTTGACTGCGACACAGATCAACAGTTTCTCCTCATCCGTATATTGTGTCACCGTCAGGCCATGCGACCCGAGGAAGGCATGCGCTTCGCCCTGTGATGGTAATGCCGTAATCGGAAACGGCTCCGAGCGGACGAGCCCTTCAACAAACTCTCGGCCTTCCGGGTGACTGATCACGACCCGCCCGCCCGGTCGCAGCATGCGCAGGATATTGCGTAGCGCCCCAGGCTTGTCCGCGATATTGCCATACATGCCGTTCATGAAGACCACATCGACGCAGGCGTCGGGCAGGTCCAGGTCCCGGATGTCAGCCTGGTGGCGTTCGACTTCGGGATAACGCTGGGCGACCTGTTCCAGCATCTTGCTCGATAGGTCGCAGGCGTAGATATGGCCGGGACGGTACTTCCGAATGTCCGGCATGAGTGCCCCCGTCCCCGTCCCGACATCAAGCACGTTTTCTCCCGCCTGAATGTCAGGCGCGGCAACGATACGTTCCATACGAGCGCAGACATCGGACGGCAAATCGACCAGAAAGCGGTCGTACACATTATCAAACGCCTGGCGTTGTTTCGCATTGAATTGGGCAATCTGTTCGTCGTTCATGCGTTTCCTTATCCTTCTTGCTCTAGCCACCAGCGGCCCAGGTCAATCTCAATGGCCGCAAAGGGTTCAGCCCGTATCATGCCACTCCCGCCGTGGGTACTCATTACGACCCAGCGTTGCGCTTCCAGGCGATACACTTCCAGGGTGCGCAGGCCGGGATCAACCAGCCACAAATGGCTGACCTGCTCTCGGGCATAGATCGGCATTTTGAGCACCCGGTCGCTACGGCCCGTGCTGGGCGAAACAACCTCACATACCCAGTCAGGAGCCAGTTCGCTATACGGCACATCCTCTAGCACGGGCATACGCTCTCTGCGCCACCCGGCGATATCAGGCACGAGAATATCCGCTCCAAGGTGCAATTCCGGCTCGAAGAGAATCCACCAGCCCCCAGGACCATCAGGACTACCACTCCCCCGGTCGAAGGAGTCAAGCTGGCGGGAGATAATCGAAACGGCGCGCGCGTGGGGGAAGGACGGCCGTGGTGCGGTCGTCAATTCGCCGTCAATGATCTCCGCAACAAAACGCTCAGGGACCTGGAGCAGGTCTGCATAGGCGGCTCGTTTCCGCGCCGGGTTCATGGCTGGGAGCTTACCACGGGCTTGACAGCCGGGGAAGCAGCACCACGGGCGAACTGTGGTCAGAAGGAGAGAAAAAGCGTATGTTTGGAGGAACATCTGACAGTGAGGAGTATCCTCATGAGTACCGCAGTATCCACTCCGTTGCCCGACCTCAGCTTGTACGACAAAGATTTCCACGCCTGGCTATTTCAGACTGCGGACCTCCTTCGACAAGGACGGTTGGCTGAAGTTGACGCTGCACATGTTGCGGAGGAATTGGAAGACATGGGGAAACGCGAGCGTCGGGCCTTGGAAAGCCACATCAGAAACGTGACTCTGCATTTGCTTAAGTGGCGCTATCAGTCAGATAGGCGTACGCCCTCCTGGCGCAAATCTATTCGGAACGGACGCCTTGAAATTCAGGCCCTTCTAAAGGACAGTCCGAGCCTGACGAGCCAACCAGCCCAGATGTTGGCGAACGCCTATCCCGCGGCCCGGGCGGACGCTGTCGATGAGACCGGGCTCAGCGAGGAGGCGTTTCCAGCTCAGTGCCCGTTTACCGTTGAGCAGGTTTTGGATGCGGAGTAGTGGGGGAAGTGAGGCTTTTCATACACCCCTCACCCCAGCCCTCTCCCTCAAGGGGAGAGGGAGCAGGAAGGGACGGGGCACGAACCGTCCCTAGGCTGCGGCCCATTTTTCGCGCAGGAATTCCCCGACCCGTTCGATGCCTCTTTTGCCCTCATCCAGCATGGGGTGAAAGGCATGCCAGACATGGATCATATCGTCCCAGATTTCGAGGGTACATTCGACACCCGCCGCTTTTGCCTTTTTGTCGAAGGCAATGGCGTCATCCAGAAGAATTTCATCCCGACCGACATGGATCAACACTGGTGGCAGGCCGCTGAGATCAGCCAGATTGGGCGACGCATAGGGATGCGTGGGATCGCTGTCACCAACATAGAAGCCCGCCATGCGTTTGAGACCGTGGACGGTCACCATGGGGTCGGCGGCGGCTCTGGTCTGATACGACTCGTTCGAGCAGGTCATATCCGACCACGGGCTGATCGCCACTGCGGCTGCGGGCATGGGGACGTTATTGTCACGCGCCGCAACCAGGGCCGCCAGGGTCAAGCCGCCCCCGGCCGAGTCCCCACCAATGGCGAGATTTTTTGGGAGAAATCCTTGCTCAATCAGCCATCTGAGTGACGCCACGCCGTCGTCAACCGCGGCCGGAAAGGGGTCTTCGGGTGCCATACGGTAATCAACCAGCAACACCGCGGACTGGGAGCAGCGAGAGATTTCTCCCGCCAGCGAGCGGTGCGTATTGATTGAGCCCACCACATAGCCTCCGCCGTGCAGATACAGGATGGCTCGCTCGGCCTGGCTGCCCGGCGCGCGGACCCATTCCGCGTCACGATTCGCCACGCTCACCGCTTCCGTCTCAATATCGTCCGCGGCCGGGAAGGCCAGCTTTTCCATGCTTTTACGCATGGCCTCAATCGGCGGCTCAACATCCGCCGGAAGCTGTTTTTCGCGTAGAATCTGTTTCAGTTTGTCAATGCTCATTCCCGCCATTGGCTTCCCTCCTTCGCGTGATAATGTAGACACCCTATGCTTCATCGCTACCCTTGTCACTATTGCTCTCTTGGCTCACCGCAGGGCAGGGACGTAGTCGGAGTGTGAGTGAAATGCAGGTGTTGGCGCTCTATCATATGAAGGGCGGGGTGGGAAAAACGGCAGCCGCCGTCAATCTTGCCTACCTGGCGGCACAGTCTGGGGCCCGGACCCTCCTCTGCGACCTCGACTCTCAGGCTTCGGCCACCTATTACTTTCGCATCCAACCCAAGCTCAAAGCCAAGCGGAAAGTTTTCGCGCCTAGCGGGAAGCAGCTTGAAAAGAGCATCAAGGCGACCGATTTTACGCACCTGGACCTGCTACCGGGCGCCTTGTCTCATCGCCACCTGACGGAGGTGTTTCAGCAAGCCAAACACCCGGCACGCTGCCTGCACCGCAGCCTGGCGGCGCTTCGGAACGAATACCAGTATGTGATCCTCGACTGTCCGTCCGGGGTGAGCCTGATGGCGCAAAACGTTTTCTACGCCGCAGATTACGTCCTGATTCCCGTTGTTCCCTCGCCGCTGTCGGTCCATGCGTATCAGCAGCTCCGGACGTTTTACACCAAACACGGCTACAATCCCCACAAACTCCGCACGTTTTTCTCCATGGTGGAGCGGCAAAAAAAGCTGCATCAGTCTGTCATGCAGGAGCTGACCGCTTCCCACCCCGAAGCCCTGCCACAGGCCATCCCGTATCTGGTCGATGTCGAAAACATGGGCATCCACCGGGAGCCGGTTCTCGTCTCTGTTCCGCATTCCCGAGCATCCCAGGCGTATGAACAGTTGTGGACAGCAATGGAAGCGCTACTCAATCAGTCTCACCCAGGCCCTCTGCCCGCTCTTGCTGATCCTGATGGTCTTGCGGCCCGGCAATCTCAACCCGACCAGGACCGTTCAAGGGCTGAATCATCGGATCAATCACCGCAATCAACGTCCGAAACTCTTCCACAACCCGATGTTGCAACTCCTCCTGCCGCTCCGAAGTCAGCGAAGTAAGCAGGACTTCCAGGGCGGGGCGCGTGCCATTTTCGTGAAAGGCAAAACCTCCACTGGTCGTGCTGAACTGTTGGATCAGGACGCTCTGGACGCTGATGTCCTGTATCCGGCCCAAGGTCCGCTGGACACGCTTCAACTGCTTAAGCACGTCTCGGATAGGGAGTTCGGGCAAGGCAGTAATAAAAAAATCCAGCAGATAGCGGAGTTTTTTGCATTCGATTCTCAACTCATGGAGCCGCTCGCTGCCGGCGTGTTGCAGGCTGTGCGGCTCTATTAAGGCGAGCGCCCGATATTTCTCGGCCACACGTTCGAGAACGAAGGCTTCGACGGTCGGAGTATGCGGAGCATCTTCCCCAGGCTGACTCGCAAACGCCTCCCACTCTCGCATCACGGCCCGATACCGCTTGGTCTCAAATGTCTTCACCAGGGTCCGGTAGTGTTCTCTGCGCTCCTGCTGGAGAAAAGCGAAAAAAGGGTGGAGAGCGGACCGGTGGTCAGCCGGAATCCGCTGACGGTAGTCGTCCTGCACCAGGAGAAAAGCATCCAGGTCCCGCGCACTCCCGGTTGAGCGGCCGAGCTGGGCCAGAGCTTTACGAAACCTCCGTGTGGCTTTGGGAGGAAAAACTTCACGCGTCTGTCCAAGCAGGGAGCGCGCCCGTCTGACGGCAACCCGAAAGTCGTGCAAATAGAGTGGGTCATCCCCCTGACGCAGGCCCCGCTCGTTGTAGCGCACCATGGCCAGGAGTAAGCGTAAGAGGCGGCGCACCGCCCGCTCAACCGAGACCTCCGGCGGTAACGGCAAGGGGCGTTTGACCGAATATTTACCCGGAGAGTGCCCTGCTGTCGCCAACACTTCCTGGTTGACACTGCTGGTCGCCGGTATGAGGTCCTGTTCCTTGCACCACAGCACTAATCGTTGGGCCTCTCTCTGATAACCTCTGAGCGGCTGGACCCAGATACGCGGTCGGAGGGTAGACCCTTGATTTTTTTTCGCCACAGCATGCTCTTCAATAATCAGACGGACCGTTGTCTTCTGGCGCTGGTCGAGTATCCGTATCGGCAGAGTACGGGAGTGCAGGCTGAAGAGCCGGATAAGCGGGAGATCGTCAATCAGCGTCACCAGGCGCTCTCGCAAACGGCCCCGCGGCAAATCCGTTGCCGCAGCGGGAAGGGCGGGACACTCCAGCTCTTCAAGCGGGAAGACGGCATCATACGACCGGAGAGCGAGCGTTTTCGCGCTCACACAGAGGGTCAGACGGTACAAGCTGAGTTGCCAGTCAGCCGTGTCGTACTGGGTCCGCCGCTCTACCTTGAGCGGCTCCCTGTGGATGGAGAACGTCTCTGCCAGGGCCTCAAGAAATTTTTTTCTGCTCCAGCGTCCTCTGGGAAGGAGTTGGGTATCGGTTACGCGTTCTCTTGGCATGCACTCAACGAGGGCACTCCAAGATTTCCGTCTGATCCCTGCCCTCGCGCCTGTACTTGTAGCGCAGCCTACATTGCTCCGACAATACCGGTCCCCCTCTCGTGGACTGTCCACTGCTAATCGTCCAGTGACGTACCGGCCCAGTTTTTGCCGATCACTGCTTCGACGGCAATCGGGACCTGACCCGCGACGATCTCTCGCATGGCTTCAACCATATGGCTGGTCAGCCACGCCTGGGCAGCTTGTGCGTCGGCCAGCGGCGCTTCGACCAGAATTTCGTCGTGTACGCAGGCCACGGGAGTCGCCCCCGGTACTTGGGCGCGGTGTTCAAACAAGCGCGCCAGAGCCAGCTTGAGACCGTCTCCACCCGTGCCTTGTACCGGGATATTGAGGAGCACGTTAAAGTGCCGCACCCCCAGAAAACGGCGGCCGGTGAGGGTGCGGGTTTCGAGGCCGCCCTGCTGATTCCTTACCTGCTCGGCCTGTTGTTTGGCCTGCTGATGCCAACGGGCGATGCCCTGATAAGTCAGAAAGAACGCGCGGTGGTATTGGGCCGCCTCTTGGTCGGACATACGGACACCGTACTTTGCTTCCGCATCCTGTTTCAGGCCGTTCACCCCCATGCCGTACAGCAGGCCGAAATTGACGCTCTTGGCGAGCTGGCGGTGGTGCGGTTCGACCTGATTGAGCGGGATGTGCAGGATGCGCGAGGCGGTCAGGGCGTGCAGGTCGGTTTCCTCTCGAAAGGCTTGCAGCATGGTCGAGTCGTTGGCCAGGGCTGCGGCAATCCGCAGCTCGACCTGTGAATAGTCGGCCTTAATCAGAGCTCTTTCCGGTGCGGCGCAAAAGCAGGTGCGAAAGGCGCGCGCCTTCGGGATTTGTTGGATGTTCGGACCGCCGCAACTCATGCGACCGGTGGCCGTCCCGTTCTGAAAATACACCGGATACACCCGGCCCGAGTCTGTATCGAAAAACGAGTCGATCACACTCCGGCCATAGGTACTGACCCGTTTGGCAACCTCTTTATGGTTGACCAGCAACTCGGCAATGGGATGGTCGATTTTCTTCAACGTGGCAGAGCGGGCATTGGGCAAATCGATGCCGAGGGTCTGGAACAGGGTCTTGATTTGCTGCGATGACGCCCAGTTGATGCTCATGCCGACATCCCGAGCATAGATATGCAGTTGCTGGCTGAGCGATTCGAGTTGGGCCTCATCTTCCAGCGTCCGCGCCAGCCATCCTTGAGCGTCAAAGGCGATGCCGGCGAGTTCCAGCCAGGCCAGCGCCTTGACGCAGCGAAACTCAATCTCCGCCGCCCGTTCCAGGCCAGCCTCGGCCAAGGCCGGCCGCAACCAGTCGTACAGCGACCACAGCACACCCACATCACGGGCGGCATATTCACACTGGGCAGGACTGAGTTCTCCCGACCAGTCGGCGGTTTGCAGGTGTTTGGGGAGAGCCCGACCCAATTCCTGTTCCACTACCTCTTCGAGACTATGGCGGACGCGCAGCCCGGCTTTGAGCACTTGGCTGGCTAACATGGTGTCAAAAACGCTAGCGGGCCAGGGACAGCCCGCAGACACAAGAAATTTTAGATCAAACTTGGCATTATGGAACAGCCAGCGGCGCGACGTACTGAACAGGGGGAAAAGTGCTTCGATGGGGATATGGCGTACATCAAACAGATAGGCGTGGTCCGGTGTCGCGATCTGGATGAGCCGTAGCGCGTCTTTCCGAAAGTCGAGCCCGGTTGTTTCGGTATCGCAGGATAAGGTAGGTGCGGCATACAGGCCGGGCAGCACACGCTCAAGCTGAGCGGGTTCCGTCACCAGTGTATACTCAGGCGTTTCACACACGGGCAGGGCCTCAGACGGAGCCGCCTGATCTGCCTGAGAGCCCATCTCTTCCGGGAAGAGAACCCCTTGTTCGTATGGCTGTACCATGCTTCGTCTTGCCACGAGAGCGGTTGGCTCTCACCTTTCAGAGTCCCACGTGTTTTCCTGCATATTGCCCCAGCCCGGTATCAGAACGGGTAATCCCTCCCAGGATTATTACAAAATTTAGCAGTAGACAGAATACGGATGCCGTCGTCGGTCCGCCGGCTCTTGGACCCCAGCCGCTCTCCAATTGACACCCCCGGAATCATTTCATCAGAAATTATGTTAGGGTGAAGCACTGGGGGTAAGACTGAATAAAGGAGAACAGAAGCATATCCACATGAGTGATTCTAATCTTATTACCTCTGAACGCTTTGACGCCGTGCTGTTTGATCTGGACGGCGTACTGACGGCTACGGCAAAAATTCACGCCGCCTGCTGGAAACAAATGTTTGACCGCTTTCTGCGCCAGTACGCAGAAATGCACAATCTGTCCTTCCAGCCTTTTGACATTCAGACTGATTACAATTTGCATGTGGACGGGAAAGCCCTGGACGACGGCGTGCGAAGCTTTCTCGAATCCCGCCATATCGAGTTGCCAGCCGGAAGCCTGGATGCGCCTCCCGATTGGGAGACTGTTCACGGCTTAGGCACCCAAAAAGACACCCTGGTGAATCAAGTCATTGCCTCAGACGGCGTGGAGGCCTTCCCTGGCAGTATGGCCTTTGCCACCCATGTCCGGCAGATAGGACTGAAAACCGCGGTCGTCACCCCCAGCGCGAACTGCACACTCGTACTCAGATCAGCCGGAATTACACACCTCTTTGATCTCCGGGTTGATAGAGATGTCGCCGCCCAGGAACAGTTGGCCGGCAAACCCGCCCCCGATATGTTTCTGGCAGCGGCAGAGAAACTGAATGTTTTGCCGGCCCGGGCCGTGGTGATTGAGGACGCCATCTCAGGCGTGCAGTCGGGTCGCGCCGGGAATTTTGGTCTGGTGATTGGCGTTGATCGCCGCGGACATGGCGACCTGCTCAAAGAAAATGGGGCCGACATCGTGGTGAAAGACGTGGGCGACCTGCTCAGTCCTGCTGCACACAACCCATCTCGGTACTCCTGAAGTGGCACGGCTGGGGCCGCCCTGCTACGTCGCGTGGAGTAACTGTCCAACCCGCCTTTCCCCGCTCCAGGGTCACATAGCCAAAGCCGGTCAGCGTTTCTGCGTGTGAGACCGTTCGGTCGGCTATGTCGAGTCCGACCAGTTCGGTGGCAAGGGGAGGGTCGAGTAACGCTCCGCCATTCCCAACCACGAACTGATGCGGCTTTCCCTGCGTAAAGGCCAGGAACTCGGTCGTGTGGAGATGACCCGACAGGACCAATTCGACGCCGTCGGGCCATTGCTGCCGAACTGCGGCCTGAAGGGTCGGGTTTGTTCGGAAAAGCACGTCTCTGCCCTGCGCCTGTCCCCGTTCACCGAAGGCCCAGAACGGCTTGTGAGACAGCAGCCAGGCCGGACGGTGTTCGGCCAATGCCGCCAACTGAGCAGCGAAATGGGCGACCGTCTCAGGCACGGCCCGCAGGTCATGCGCGGTCGTGGTATCCAGCACGAACAACGTGCGCTCGCCTATGGGCACGCTATAGGGCTCAGTCTCATCAGTACATTCCTTTGGTAAAGGCCGGGGGTCAAGCAGGCGAAACCAGGCATTGCCCGTCCGCTGACACGCCTCATGATTACCTCGGACAAATACCCACGGTGCCGTGCTGAGTAAGGGTTCAGCCGGCGCGAAGAAGTCGGCATGGGCGGCCGCCCAGGTGTCTCCCCATGGATTGCCGACACAAGCAGGGTTGCCCGTCGGACAGGGCGAATCGCGGTAAAAGTAATCCCCCACGTGGAGCACTAGGTCGGGCTGCCAGGCCGCGGCACTCTGGGCGATACGCGCAAAGGGCCAGGCATGCGGATCGTGACACGCCTGGACCAGGGTGTTTTTCATCCGGCATCCGGTGTCACCCAAGACGACGATCTTTTCTGGAGCCCGCGACAAGAGAGGTAGCCGGCGGTCGTTCAACGTGACGCTGACAGCATCGGGCGGCAACGCAGCCTCGCAGACCAGGACCGGAAAGTCCGGTCGGGATGGCTGCGCACGTATGCGTAATGGGAAGCGCTCGGCGTTCACTTGTACCACCGGACAGGCCGTCGAGGTTGACACCACACGTATGATCACTTGACCACCCGGCCCAAGGGCAGTCCACGCCAGGGGAGGCGCCGCTATCGCGGAAACACCCAAGAGATGCAGCACACAGGTGGCCAGCAGAATATGCTGTAAGCAAGGCATAATACAGAAATTTTTCGTTCAAGACTCATTCCCGTGACGCGGGTGTAATCGTCAGTTCAACCCGCTGCCCGTTACGCATGACCGTCATATCGACCGGCTCCTCAACTTTGAGACTTCCGAGGACAAAAGTGTAGTCATAGATATTCTCAATCGCCTTGCCTGCCAGCTCACGTACCACATCCCCGGCCCGCACCCCGGCCCGGTCGGCCGGGCCGCCGGTCGCCACCCCGGAGAGCTTGACTCCGGTGATATTGCCTTGGGCATAATCGGGGATCGTGCCTAGATAGGCCCGTAGACGACCGCGGCTACCGAGGTGGCGGGGCTTTTCGATTCGGATATAGTCCGGTGCCGTTGGGCGGCTCGCCAATGAGCGCGTCAAACCGGTCATCAACCGGGTAATTTGTGTGAGCCCGGCATAGTTGAGCTTTTCTACGGTATCACGCGGCGAGTGGTATTCCGCATGTCCGCCGGTAAACGCGTTCAGAACGGGAACGCCTTTGAGATAGAACGAGGTCGCATCGGTGGGCAGATAGCTGTCGTTTTGGAGCGTGATGGGCAGACCGATGGGCGCGTTGTGTTGTTCAATTTCCTCGGGCCAGACTGAACTTGAGCCAACGCCTTGCAGCACCAGGGCGGTATCCAGTCGGCCGACCATGTCCAGGTTGAGATAGGCAGCAATGTCGGAGGAGAGCGTCTGCTGCTCTGTCTGGCCGAATGTCCTGGCGAAGTGGTTTGACCCCAGGAGGCCCAGCTCTTCGCCGGACCACAAGGCAAACAGGATATCGCGTTTCAGAGCCACCTCGTCTGTGGCTTGTTGCGCGGCAAGCGTCTGGGCAATACCCAGGACGGCCGCCACGCCGGAGGCATTGTCGTCGGCTCCAAAATGGATATGACCCTTTTCATCCTCGCGGGCCAGTGACCCACGCCCCAGACCCGTGCCCAGATGATCGATGTGCGCCCCAACCACGACGATACCAGCGTCCGCCGTCCTCTCTGCGGCGCGTAACCGCGCCAGGACGTTGCGCCCCTGGTGTTTCTCCTGCCGAATATCGATCGTCGCTCCGAGCGTCAGACCGCCGAGGCCGAAGCCGGATATGAGCTGTCCGGTATCTAAGGTCTCCTGGAGTTCTTGCAGCGACCGGCCCGCCTGCCGGAGCCATTCCCCGGCCAGCGCGTCGGTCACGGACAGGGTACCGATGCTGCTGCCCGCCAGTGAGGCGTCAAAGACGAGCGGGACCAATTGCTCCTTGACTGCGGTCTTCGGCCCGCTCGCAACGATCAGCCCACGCGCCCCCCGGTCGCGGGCAACCATGGCTTTATAGCGCAGGCTGGCGTAGCGGTTGAGATGTTGTCGATAGGAGGCATCTATGTCTTCGGGCAGATAGCGCAATACTAAAACCCATTGGTCTTGCACCTCCAGATGGGCATAGGAGTCATATTCCGGGTGCTCGTCGACAGCCGGAGCGACGATGCCATAGCCGGCAAAGACCACGCCGGCAGGCGTAAAATCGCCTACCTGCGAGAAGGTCAACGGACGCCAGTCCGTATCAACGGCATACGCCCGTCCCTGATTTGACACCGACTCGGGCTGTTGTTTCAACGCATTCTCCGGACCAAGGGATACGCCGGCAGTGAACTCAAAAGACTGAAAAAACGTGCCGTTGTCACCGGCTGGTTCGAGACCGTTTTTTTCCAGCATCGCAGCAACATACTCCGTTGCCAGCTTTTCGCCGTCCGTTCCCGTGAGGCGACCGGCCATGTGCTCGGAGGCGAGGGCGGCAACGGTCCGGCGCAACTCGCACGTTCGCGCCTCGTGCGTTCGGAGGGATGCCGCGTCAGTGGAGTCGAATCCCAACAGACAGCGGGCCGCGGCATCATCCCAGTCGGCAAAAAAGAGCTGCGCCTTTTTATCCACGGTCCGGCTGCTGGTCCACGACAGCTGCTTTCCGTCCGGAGTGAACACCGGCAGACCGTCAAAGCCGTCGGTATAGGTGACCCGCACGGGTTCGGCATGCCCATCCGTGTCCACGATATACAGCTCAAAATTCCCAAAACCGTGGCGGTTGGTCGTAAAGATCAGATAGTCACCGGACGGATGATAATACGGCGCCCAGGACATAGCGCCTAGCTTCGTGACCTGCTTTTGATCCGTGCCATCGATACGCATGGTCCAGACTTCGGCTTGGACACCATCGGGGGAGAATCGGCGCCAGACCAGACGTTTGCCATCCGGACTGAAAAACGGCCCGCCATCATAACCTAGCGAGGTCGTCAGCCGACGCACGTCTGACCCATCCGCCCGCATGATGTAGATGTCCATCTGTGATGATGGGTCTTGCTGAAAGCGTTCTTTCTCCTCGGCTGACAGGGTTGTCACATAGGCGTGGCGATTCGAGGCAAAGGCGATAAACTCGCCGTTCGGAGACCAGGAAGCCTCGGCATCGTAGCCCTTGGCGGCAGTCAGCTTTCGCAGCTCGCCCCCATTGAGCGGTACTTCAAAAAGGTTGTACTGCTCGTCGAAATCCCACTCGTAACGCCGTTGGGAGCCCGCCCGCCGTTCTTCCAGCTCCGCCTGCTGCTTCTTTTCAGCATCCGGGTCTTCATGCGTTGAGGCAAACAGGACTGTGTCTTGTGAGGGGTGGAACCAGGCACACGTCGTCTTGCCGATGCCGGGCGAGACCCGGTGGGTCTGCCCGGTGAGGCGGTTCATGACATAAATCTGAAAAAATGGATTGTCGGGCTGACGTTCACTCTGAAAGATGAGCTGCGAGCCATCCGGGCTGAAATAGCCCTCGCCGGCGCGCCTGCCTGCGAAGGTCAGTTGTCGGATATTGCGCACGAGTTGGGCTTCGTGCCAGGTCTCTGGAACGGCAGATTGTGCGGGAGTCACACCAGAAGTCGCATGTGGGTTCTGAGAATGGTTGTCTTGCCGGGTCGAGTCGGCGAGTGCCGGGTTGGCGAAAAAAACAAAACCCGCAACAAAGACGGCGCAGATAATGACCTGACGATTCATGGGGTGGCATAATACGTGAGGAAGGACCAGCAGGCCACGGGTATTGCGTCTTCCTTCCCGGAACGGATCACGAGTACTCGAACGTACTCCTCGTTCGGAGGGTTAAACATTGCTGAACGCGGCATGGTATTTCGCCACACCGTGCTGGCCACTATGAATACACCGCTCAAAGGCTCCGGGCTCCAGTTCCATGGCCATAAACGCCTCGTCAGGAACATCGTATTCGCAGCGGAGTCCGAACCGGGAGGCCGGTAAAAACCCGAAGCGTGGATAATATGCCGGATGACCGAGAACAACGACTGCGTTGCATGCCAGCGCTTTGCAGCGCTCAAGGCCAGCCCGAACAAGAGCCGAACCAATGCCCTGGCGTTGATAGGCCGGTGTCACTGCCATTGGGGCCAGCCCCATCAGCCCGAGCCTTGAGTCTGCCGATACTGAGACCGGCGAGAACATGATGTGACCGACAACTGCGGCATCTACCTCGGCAACGAGCGAAATAAGCGGTTGCACGCACTCACGAAGGGTTTCAACAAGCTCGGCCTCGGCACGCGTTTCAAAGGCCGCTGCATTGGTTTGGTAGACCGCCGCCCGGTCGCTCTCTTTTTCGGCTCGAATGAGCATGGATCACTATACGTCAGTGCGCGCGACGCTCCATCAGCGAAACATTGACCGGACACAGGCCGAAGCGATACAAACACAGTATGAAAAGATAGGTCGTCTATTCCTCCCCCACCTGAGGCCCATGCACAATGACGAGGGAGTTTCTTTCGCAGGCAGGAATAGCATTCACCGCCTATGATGTCAGTACTGACGCGGCGGCCCAGGAGCATCTCCGTCAACTCTCTGGTCGGGTCTCTCTGCCGGTGATTACCGTTGACGATGCTGTCGTTATTGGTTTTCAGAAGGCCAAGCTCCAGGAGCTGTTGGGAATTGCCTGAAGGCGGGGAAGGAGAAGGAGGTCCAAAGATGCCAGACACCGAAGAGTATGAGGGCTTTTATATTGAGCCGCGCTCGAAACAACTCGATAGTGGCGATTGGAAACCGGTGGCACGGGTCTTTCGGCTGATCGATGGGGTGGTCGATGAGTTTTACCCGCTCCGGGGAACCGAGCAGACCTTTACCAGCCAGGAAGAAGCCGACCATTATGCCCTTCAGAATGGCAAAGATTGGGTGGACCGCAATTAGCTCGATTTGGTAAGTCACTGGAGGCGGCCAGATGGATCAGGGCCGATTGCACCAACACCGATATTATTAACCCCTAACCAAAGGAGGCAGTATGGCGTATGTATTTGCACACATCAAACTTCGGGCGGGCAAGGTCCAGAAATTCACGGAAATGCTGAGCTCGCTAGCGCCGCAGTTGGAAAAACACGGCGGCTGGAAGCTCCAGGGGAGTTATTTCAACGTCATCGGTCGTTTGAACACCGTCGTTGACGTGTGGGAGGTCCCGGATGCCAATTCGGTCCAGACAACCCTGGAAATCGCGTCTCAAGATCCCGAGTTTCAGAAATGGGTCCCGGTGATTGAAGAGTGTATTGAGGATGAAACCTTACAGGTAATGACGAAATTGCCCGTGTAGAGGACTCACCCTAGCCCTCTCCCGCAAGGGAGGGGGCGTTTCTTGATAGCCAACCCGGCTTTACTTTCCCGTCAGTTTGTTCATCAGCCACACGACCGGATCGTAGTAGGCATCAACGACCCGTTCTTTCAGCGGGATAATCGCGTTGTCGGTGATGTGAATGCCCTCGGGACAGACTTCGGTACAACACTTGGTGATATTGCAATATCCCAGACCGGCATCACTCTTCAGGAATTCCCGGCGATCCTCTTCGTCAAGCGGATGCATTTCCAGGGAGGCGAGGCGCACGAAGGAACGTGGCCCGGCAAACTCGGGCTTGTTATCTTCATGGTCGCGGATGACGTGGCACACGTCCTGGCATAGGAAGCATTCAATGCATTTGTGGAATTCCTGTACTCGGTCCACGTCGTCCTGATACATCCGACGCGTACCATCCGCTTCTTTGGCCTTCAGCTTAAGAGCGGGAATACTTTTAGCCTTCTCATAGTTGAAGGATACGTCGGTCACCAGATCGCGGAGTAACGGAAAGGTCTGAATAGGCGAGATCGTAATGGTTTCGCCCGGTTCAAAGAGATTCATCCGTGTCATGCACATCAGCCGAGGCTTGCCGTTGATCTCGGCACTGCACGAGCCGCACTTGCCGGCCTTGCAGTTCCAGCGGACCGCCAGGTCGGGCGCTTGCGTGGCCTGGATGGTGTGTATCACATCCAGGACAACCATCCCTTCCTGAGCCTCGACCCGATAGTCCTTGAACTCCCCCCCTGAGGTGTCGCCGCGCCAGACGCGCATGGTAAATTCACTGGCCATTATTTGCTCTCCTCAAATAGTTCCTTGAGATCGTCGGGCATCTCAGGCAAGGGCTCTTCAGACAGGCTGAGCTCTCCGTCTTTGCGACGCAGCACAAGATTGATCTTACCGTATTTGTCCGGGTCGGGCCCCGGATGATCTTCTCGGGTATGGCCGCCCCGGCTCTCTTTGCGTTCCAGCGCGCCCATGGTTGTGGCCTCGGCGGTCGTCAGCAGGGATTGCAAATCGAGCGCCAGATTCCAGCCCGGATTATACTGGCGATGCCCTTCGACCGTGACCTTGGCCAGCCGCTCTTTCAAACTGGCGATCTCGGTTTGCGCCTTTTTGAGCTCGCTCTCGGTGCGGATGATCCCAACCAGATTCTGCATGCAGTCTTGCAGGGCCATATGAACGGTATACGGGTTTTCGCCGCCGTCGTTGTTGAACGGGGCGAGCAGTTCCTGGGCGCACTGCTCGATCTGGTCGGCATCCGGGCTGGGATGGCCCTCGAGATTCTGGGCATACTGGGCCGCGTACAGTCCGGCGCGACGGCCAAAGACGAGCAGGTCGGACAGCGAATTCCCACCTAAGCGGTTGGCTCCGTGCAGGCCGGCCGCCACTTCGCCCGCGGCGTACAGCCCCGGCACGGTTGTGGCCGCGGTATCGGCTTCAACCCGAACGCCCCCCATAATGTAGTGACAGGTCGGACCGACTTCCATGGGCTCTTTCGTGATGTCCACATCGGCCAGCTCCTTGAACTGGTGGTGCATTGAGGGCAGACGCCGTGCAATATATTCGGCGCTACGGCGCGAGGCGATATCCAGAAGGACTCCGCCGTGCGGGCTGCCCCGGCCGGCCTTGACCTCGGCGTTAATCGCCCGCGCGACCTCGTCACGCGGCAGCAGGTCCGGTGTACGACGGTTATTCGTCTTGTCCTCATACCAGGCGTCGGCCTCTTCCTCGGTCTCGGCCGTTTCTGCCCGGAAGTAGTCGGTAATATAGTTGAACATGAAGCGCTCGCCCTCGGAATTCCTGAGGGTGCCGCCGTCGCCCCGCACCCCTTCGGTGACCAGGATGCCACGTACGCTGTTGGGCCAGACCATGCCGGTAGGGTGAAACTGGATCATCTCCATATCGATCAGGTCGGCCCCGGCATCGGCCGCCAGGGTGGTCCCGTCGCCGGTGTATTCCCACGAGTTTGAGGTAAACTTCCAGGCTTTTCCCACTCCGCCGGTGGCCAGCACAATCGCTTTGGATTTGAAAGTGACGAACTTGCCGCTTTCACGCCAGTAGCCGAACGCCCCGCACACGCGATCTCCGTCTTTGAGCAGGCGCTGGATGTTACACTCCATGTAGACATCGATGCCCTTATGAACGGCGTGCTGCTGAAGGGTACGGATCATCTCCAGACCGGTACGGTCGCCCACATGGGCGAGGCGTGCGTAGCGGTGCCCGCCAAAGTCGCGCTGAAGAATACGCCCGTCTTTGGTCCGATCAAAAAGCGCCCCCCACTCTTCAAGTTCCAAAACCCGGTCCGGCGCCTCCTGGGCGTGGAGCTGGGCCATGCGCCAGTTGTTGAGCATCTTGCCGCCACGCATGGTATCCCGGAAATGGACCTTCCAGTTGTCCTCCTGGTAGACGTTGCGCAGGGCTGCGGCGATCCCGCCCTCGGCCATGACCGTATGCGCCTTCCCGAGCAGAGATTTACAGATAAGAGCGGTTTTGACACCGGCCGCTGAGGCTTCGATGGCCGCGCGGAGTCCCGCGCCACCCGCGCCAATCACGATCACGTCGTATTCGTGAGTCTCGTACTTATCGTTTGCCATCTTAGAAGAACCTCACGTCTGAAATATAGCCCATTGAGATGAAGCGCACGTACACATCCGTCAGCATGACGACAACCAGGCTGATCCAGGCAAAGAGCATATGGTTTTCGTTGAGACGGCTGACCTGACGCCACAGCTTGAGCCGCAGGGGAGACTGTGACAGCACGTCGAGTCCGCCCCCACACAGATGCCGGCAGGAGTGGCACGAAAACGAGTAGAGGGACAAAAATGCGGCGTTGGCAATCAGCACCAGGGTGCCAAGTCCCATGCCGAACTCGCTTCCACCGTCTGCAGTCGGAAAGCTGAAGGCCAGCAGCGCGTCCCACCACAGAAACAGCACAACCAGGGTCGCTGCGTAGAAAAAATAACGGTGGAGGTTTTGCATCAGGAGGGGAAAGCGCGTTTCGCCGGAGTATTGGGCATGGCCATCCCGCACGGCACAGGCTGGCGGCGACATCCAGAACGAGCGATAATAGGCTTTCCGATAGTAATAACAGGTCAGGCGGAATCCGGCCGGTGCCCACAGAATCAGAATGGCCGGCGACAACGGCCAGTCAAACAGCCCCAGCGTCACATGCTCGCATGAGGTGCTCAGGCAGGGCGAATAAAACGGAGACAAATAGGGCGCGGCATAATAATGTTCGTTCACCAGGGCCGCCCAGGTCGTATAAATGAGAAACGTCGAGAGCATCCCGACCGTGACCGCCGGCTCGACCCACCAGGCATCGATGCGGAGTGTTTTGTCAGTCGGGCCTCCTCTATTCACAGCAACGGCTTGATCACTCATACTCGCAATCCCTCGCTTGACCGTTTGGATTCTTCCGGGCGTGCGTACTTGCTGCGCCCGTCTTCATACAAATCATTTCCATACACATCGTTGATGACGATACCGGGGAAATCCTCGACAATCAGACGTCGGACGGCTTCCGTGCCCAAATCCGCGTAGGCCACAACCTCCGCACTCCGGATGTGTTTGGACAGGAGCGCCCCGGCCCCACCGACCGCACCGAAGTAAACGCAGGTATGCTGCCGCATCGCCTCGCGTACGGCACGAGAGCGGCTGCCTTTCCCGATCATTCCCTTGAGCCCAAGGGCCATCAGTTTGGAGGCGTAAGCGTCCATGCGTCCTCCTGTTGTGGGTCCGGCCGCACCAATAACCATACCTGGCCGTGGTGGCGTCGGCCCTACGTAGTATAGGACCTGTCCGTGGAGATCAATCGGGAGGGGCTGGCCGGCGTCTATGCGGGCCACCAAGCGTTGATGGGCCGCGTCGCGGGCGGTCAGCAATACACCGGAGAAGCGCACCCGGTCGCCAGCCCGTAAACCCTTCACGTCCGTAGCGGCCAACGGAGGAGTCAGGAGCCGAGTCTCTGCTGTCGCCATCCGCTGCTCCAGTGCGCTTACAGTACTACGGACTGATGCCGGTGAGCGTGACACTCGATGGTCACCGCCACCGGCAGGCTGGCGATATGACACGGATAGGTATTGATATGGATGGCGAAGGCGGTCGTATCACCCCCATAGCCCTGCGGCCCGATCCCGAGCGTATTGGCCTCGTTGAGGATTTCGTGTTCAAGTGCGGTGAGTTCCGCGTCCGGGTTTGGCGTGCCAATGTCACGAAACAAGGCACGCTTGGATAAGAGGGCCGCTTTCTCGAACGTTCCGCCAATCCCGACCCCGGCGATCAACGGCGGGCAGGCATCCGGCCCGGCATTCCGGATACAGTCGAGAATAAACGCCTTCGCCCCTTCGAGCCCCTCCGCCGGGGTACACATCTTGAACTGACTGCGGTTTTCACAGCCGCCGCCCTTGGCCATCAGCCTGAGAGAGAGCCGGTCGCCAGGCACGAGTTGGGTATGGACCACAGCCGGCGTGTTATCGCCCGTATTCCTACGACGAAAGGGACCTTCGACAATGGATGCACGCAAATAGCCTTGGGTGTAGCCGCACCGCACCCCTTCGTTAATAGCGTCCTCCAGCAGCCCGCCGGTAATATGCAGGTCCTGCCCGATATCGGCAAAACAGATGACAAACCCGGTATCCTGGCAATACGGCAGCCGCTCGGTCCGTGCAATCCGGGCATTCTCTTTGAGCATGGTGAGAGCTTCGCGGCCCGCGGGCGAGCGCTCCGTCCGTACCGCACGATCGAACGCAGCCAGCATGTCCGCGCCCAGATGATAATTCGCATCCATACACAGCTGGGCAATTGTGTCGGCGATCTGTCGGGCTTCAATGGTGCGCATGAGGTGAATGCGAGACAATCTGCCAAAGTCCACTCCGCCTGTCTAGGTCGGGCTGCGGAGCGGGAACCATCTTGGCGGGAAATTCCAGGCGTGGTAAGGAGCTTGCCTGCACCGCACAGCCCGTGCGATGAGATTGAAAAAAAGAGGGACCGTGTCCTCCAATACACATGAGATGCTGGACACGTTTCCTCTTTCAGACAGGAGGAGTCCGATGAGTGATACGCTACATACCCGAACAGAGACGGATAGCATGGGAGCTATTGAGGTAGCCGCAGACCGCTATTGGGGTGCCCAGACCGAACGCTCGCGCAACAACTTCCCGATTGGCGTGGAACGGTTTCGCTTTACGCGGGCCATTATCCGAGCGCTCGGAGTGCTCAAGAAGGGGGCGGCCCTGGCCAACGGTGAACTCGGCCAGCTCCCCCAGGAGAAAGTTGATCTGATTGTCCAGGCTGCGGACGAGGTGATTTCCGGCAAGCTCGACGATCACTTTCCCCTGGTCGTGTTTCAGACCGGCTCGGGTACCCAGACGAATATGAACTCGAACGAGGTGATCTCCAATCGAGCGATTGAGTTGGCCGGCGGCGAGATGGGTTCCAAGCAACCCGTTCACCCCAACGACCACGTCAATCGGGGCCAGAGCTCCAACGACACCTTTCCCACGGCCATGCATATTGCCGCGGTCGAACAGCTGGAAGACGTCCTGCTCCCGGCGGTCACCCAACTGCGCGATACGCTTCACGCAAAAGCCGAACAGTTTCGGGACGTCGTCAAAGTCGGTCGGACCCACCTTCAGGACGCCACCCCGATCACCCTGGGCCAGGAGATCAGCGGTTGGGTGGCCCAACTCGACGCCGCACTGGCCGATGTCCGCCGCACGATTCCGGGCTTATGCGAGTTGGCGATTGGCGGGACCGCAGTGGGAACCGGCCTCAACGCTCACCCGCAGTTTGGCGACCTGGCCGCGGCAAAGATGGCCGGGGAAACGGGTCGACCGTTTGTCTCCGCACCCAATAAATTCGCGTCGCTGTCCGCCCACGATGCCATGGTCACCGCCAGTGCGTCCCTGCGCACCCTGGCCGGTGCCTTGATGAAGATCGCTAACGATGTGCGCTGGCTGGCGTCCGGACCGCGCGCCGGGATTGGGGAAATTCTCATCCCGGAGAATGAGCCGGGGTCATCGATTATGCCGGGCAAGGTCAATCCGACCCAGTCCGAAGCCATGACCATGGTGGCCGTGCAGGTGTTCGGCAATGATGCTGCGGTGGCCTTTGGGGGCTCCCAGGGCAACTTCCAGCTCAACGTGTTCAAACCCGTCATGGTGCATAATCTGCTCGAATCGGTACAACTGATTGCGGATGCGTGCGGGGCCTTTAATGACCACTGCGCGGTCGGCATCGAACCCAACACCCCTCGGATTGAAGAACACCTGCGGGATTCCCTCATGATCGTCACCGCCCTTAACCCGCATATCGGCTATGAGAAAGCCGCGGAAATTGCCAAAAAGGCGCATAAAGATGGCACCAGCCTGCGCGAGGCTGCCCTGTCGCTCCGGCATCTCACCCCAGAAGAGTTTGACGCCTGGGTCCGACCGGCGGATATGACACAACCAAAAGGCTAGGTACGCGCTCCGCCATTTCCACACGCGTACCGGCCTCACACACAGGAGGGTCAGACTAATGACACAGCGACTCGGCAAGCAAGCCATGATTGTACCGGCCTAGTCGTATCGACGGCACCGTCCGCTCATCCGCCAGGTCAAGCGGTCACTACGCTCGAACAATTTTCAGCAAGGTTGACACGCTACCACCGCCGGGGCTAGATGGCTTCCAAGAGGAGGGTGCGCCCATGCGATTTGGCTTTCTGTCGGAATGTGAGACGCCGGAAGGGACCACCCATCACCGACGCTACTGGGAGGTCATGGACGAAGTCGTCCTGGCCGAAGAGATGGGCTTTGATTTCTTCGGCACCTCAGAGCAGCACTTTCTGGTCGGCTTGGCCACGGTTTCGGCTCCCGAGGTCTTCTATCCGGCCATTGCCATGCGCACCAGTCGGATTCGACTGCGCCACATGGTTGTCCTTCTGCCTTTTCCGTTTAACCATCCGATTCGAGTGGCCGAACGGCTGGCAACGCTGGACATTGTCTCAAACGGGCGGGCGGAATTGGGCACGGGCCGAGCTAATACCCTAGTCCAGCTTGAAGGCTTTGCCTGTCCGCTCGACGAAACGCGCGCCCGCTGGGAAGAGGCACTTGAAGTCGTGATGAAAGCCTTCAAGGATGACCCCTTTTCGCACCAGGGCAAGTATTTTCAGATTCCGCCCCGCTCGCTCACGCCCAAGCCCGTGCAAGACCCCCATCCTCCCGTCTATATGGTGACCCAATCTCCCGACTCGCACGAGATTGCGGCCCGTAAGGGCATCGGCGCCTTATCGTGGGATATGTATATGGGCTGGGACTATTTTGAGAAAAGCGCCCGCCTGTATAAAGAGCAGATTCAGCAGGCCGAGCCGGTGGGCGCGTTCGTGACCAACTGCCTGAGTGCGGTTACGCTCAATTGCGCCTGCGCCGAAACAACGGCCCAAGCGGTCGAGGAGACCCGCGAGTCCATTCTTAATTTCGCCACGCCGGTCATCGAATCCTTTTATCCCGACCTGGGCCGTCAGGCCAAATCCTATGCCTATATGCTGGAGCTGGAAAAAATCCGCGACCGCTCCCGGGACCTCGACTGGCTCCGCAACGAAACCTCCGTTCTCGTCGGCGACCCGGACGTGTTCATAGAACGGATTGGGCGCTATCAGGAAGTTGGCGCGGATGAGGTGATCATGCGCCTGGACGGGACGCACGAGCAGATCATGCGCTCGATCAAACTCATCGGCAAATACGTTATTCCCAAATTCAAGACCCCACGCAGCGTCATCGGTGCCAGCCCACTGCCGGGAAGAGTGCCGTAGTCCCAGGAGAAGGGGCGATTACATCAACCAGTCGCGGTTCCTGTTTTGAGCGTTCGGTAGCCCACGCTGAGCAGGTAGAGGTGTAAGACACAGACGCCGGCTCCGACGAGCGCAAAGATCACCGCCTCAACAAGCAGAAACAGGGGGAGTGGCGGCCAGCGCCATACCCCCAATCCCGCGCCGTGAACTAACTGATGGGCGTTGGCAATCACCGCCCACACAAAGGCTCCGTGCAACAGAAAAATAACCGTGTGCAACACATATTCGTGCGTCGGTAATCCTCCCAGGGGTGCCCGCGACGCTCGCTCGATTGACACATCCCACAGAGTGAAGATCACGGCGAGGGCCTGAATGCCGAGAAAGATGGCAAATCCGACGCTCCCCATTTCAATAAAGACCAGCATCACCACCGTAGCAGTGAGAACCAAGGCGAGTAGGGTGTGGACACCATGCTCGCGAAAACTGGAGGCGTGGGCGTAGAGGCGGTAGCGATAGATGTGATTATAGACAAAATCTATAGCGCCAATCCCTCCCCAGCCGAGCAATAACCACAGTGGTGCTTCCATGACTATTCCTCCCTTCCGCCATATCCAGGGCCCCTGCTCAAACCGCCGATTGTTGTACCCGGCTACGTGCCCCTACTACTGGGCGACATAGCCGCCGTCAACCGACATGGCGTGGCCGGTCACAAACGAGGCCGCATCCGAACACATCCAGACCACGGACTCGGCGATTTCTTCCGGTTTGCCGGTTCGACCGACCGGCTCGGCCGCCACCAGAGCTTCACCCAGTTGCGGCTGATCGGCGGTGATGCGCTCCACCATCGGCGTCTGGATCAGCCCAGGGCAGACGGAATTCACCCGAATGCCGGACTTGGCGTATTCCAGAGCTGCGGTTTTGGTCAACCCAACCACACCGTGCTTGCTGGCCACATAGGCCGACATGCCGGCCACACCGATCAAACCAGCCCCCGAGGCCGTATTCACAATCGCCCCGCCGCCCTGCTTGAGCATATGCGGCAGTTCGTATTTCATGCATAGCCACACACCGGTCAGGTTAATATCGATCACTTTGTCAAACACGTCTTCGGGATATTCATCCGTCGAAGCCAGCCGCCCTTCGATACCCGCGTTATTATAGGCGCAGTCAATGCGGCCGTAGGTGTCCACCACCGTGTTCACCATAGCCTCGACCTCCGCTGCGTTTGAGACATCGACCTTAATGAAGAATGCCTCTCCACCGGCCTCTTTGACCATCCGCACCGTCTCTTCGCCGCCCTCAACCATAATATCAGCGACCGCGACTTTGGCCCCTTCACGCGCAAACACCAGAGCCGACGCCCGACCAATCCCCGAACCCGCGCCCGTAATGAGCGCAACTTTTCCATCCAACTGTCCTGCCATACTCTACTCTCCTCTCTCCTTATTTCCTCGGTATCTCCGCGGGCATCACTCCGCGATAGTCGTTGTGACCGCCTCAATATCAACCGGCGCTGGGCGCGGCTGCGGTGTCCAGCTTTTGAGTTCCGGGCCGACCTCTCTGGCAAATAATTGCATGCAGCGTTCCACCTGTTGGTACGGCTGGCTTTGATAGCTAAAACAGCCGATTACCTCAAAGTCGCCGATAATCTCACGGCGGCGCGCAAGCTTTTTCAGCAGCATGTCAGGATTGCCCCATAAATTCGCATTCAGAAAGCCCTCAACAACAACATCCGGGTCAAGCTGCTGCATCATCTCTGCGGTCCGCGCATAGTGCTGGTATGATTTCCCGGCTTTCGCAAAATGTTCTCCCAGCATCTCGTAATGTTCCATCACCGCCCAATAGTAGCCGACGATATGTTTCCGGGCGACCTCTTCGGCCTGATTGCTCTTTTCATAACACGCCACGAAATCGCCGCAGGTCACAGGCGGAGCGTCTGCGCCGTGGTGCGCGCGATACAGCTCTCGGTACTGCCAGATAGAGTCCGCGACTTGATCCCAGGCAGCCTGGGAGAACATCATCGCGCCGAGACCTAATCGGGCGGCCACCTCGAATGATTCTGGCGACATACAGACCATATAGCGGCGATCTTTGAAGCTCTGAAACGGGCGCGGGCGCACCTCAACCCGCTCTTGTCTATAATAGGGCGTGTCGGCCTCAACGACCCCGTCTTCCAATCCCCTGAGCACAATCTCAGCGGCCTGATTAAAACGATCACGCGCTTCGGACATATCAACCCCAAAACCACGGTATTCGCGCTGGGCAAGCCCGCGCCCAAGCCCCAGGACGGCGCGGCCGTCAGACAGGTGATCCAGCAAGGCCATTTTTTCCACTACTCGCACAGGATCGTTCCAAGGTAAGATGATCACCCCGGTGGCGAGTTGGATGCGCTCTGTTTGCGCGGCGAGATAGCTCAGATATTGCATATTGTCGGGACACATCGCGTAGTCAAAGAAATGGTGCTCAACCGGCCATATAATATCAAAGCCGAATTCCTCGGCCTTGAGAGCCAGCCGCGTCTCCTGTTTGTACATATCCCGGTCATCGTACTGCGTGTGGTTTTGCAACACCATCGACATTCCAAGTCGCATACTCGTTCCTTTCTTCCCGCGCGCTGTTCCAACAAAGTCTGCCAGGCGATACTATATCGTCATGTACGCAATACTTGCTACATCATCTGAGCCAGACTGAGGAGAGACAAGATTGCGGGAGACAACCCGTTCTCACCCGTATCGCCAGGGAGCGGCTCGCCACGTCCACACTGATCCACACCAAGGAGGGACAGCTATGACAGATTTTGGCATTGTGACCATTCCCACCCATTACACGATTCAACCGGTGGAGCTTGCTCGCTGGCTGGAAGCGCACGGTTTTGAATCTCTCTTCTTTGGAGAACATACCCATATTCCGACGAGTCGCCTCAGTCCGTTCCCCGGCGGTGGAGACCTGCCAGGTTACTATAGTGAGTTTTTTGACCCCTTTATTGGCCTGACGGCCGCGGCCGCGGTGACCCAGAAGCTCAAGGTTGGCACCTCAGTCTGTCTCGTCCCAGAACACCATCCGATTACTTTGGCAAAAGCAGTCGCCTGTCTGGACCGCGTCGCCAACGGGCGCTTCGTGTTTGGCATCGGCGCCGGCTGGAACGCAGAGGAGATGGCCGACCACGGGGTTGCATTCAAAAACCGGTGGAAGATCACCAGAGAGAACATTCTTGCCATGCGAGAGATATGGACCAAGGAAGTGGCCGAGTTCCACGGCCAGTTCGTCAACTTTGATCCGATGTGGTGCTGGCCGAAACCGGTGCAAGCGGGAGGGCCGCCCGTGCTTCTGGGAGCCAGTTCCACGTGGTCACCCAGGCGCATCGTCGAGTACTGTGATGGCTGGTTTCCGGTTGATGGTCTGGTCGAAGGGCTGGAGGAACTCACCCAGGGGCTGAAGGCCATCAGAATAGAGGCAGACCGAGTTGGGCGCACAATGGATGCCTTCGACTTGACAGTGATCACCTGGGTCCTGACGGCATATGCACAAGCGGCCCCGAATGCCCTGCAGCGGTTGCGCGAACTGATTGCGCTCGGTTTTACCCGGATTGTTTTTTTGATTGAGCCGGCCACCCCTGAGGTCCAGTGGCCCATCTTGGAAAAGGGAGCGGAACTCATCCAGCACTTTCGGTAGAGACAGAGCGAACTACTGCGCCACATAGCCCCCGTCTACGGTCATGGCATGTCCGGTGACAAACGAGGCCGCGGCCGAGCACAGCCAGACCGCAGCTTCCGCCACTTCCTCGGGCCGGCCGATACGCCCAATGGGTTCCACGGCAACAAACCGTTCCTCAAGCTCGGGCATACGGTCTAAACTGCGCTGGACCATAGGCGTCCGAATCACCCCCGGACAGACGGCATTGACCCGAATACCAGACTTTGCATATTCCAAGGCCGCGGTTTTTGTGAGTCCGACAATGCCGTGTTTACTGGCGCCATAGCCAGCCGACCGACTGCCGACCAATCCAGCGATTGAGGCCGTGTTGACGATAGCTCCCCCACCCTGTTTGAGCATCTGCGGGATCTGGTATTTCATGCCCAACCACACCCCTTTGAGATTAATATTGATAATCCGGTTCCACGCCTCTTCCGTCCAGTCTGCGGTCGGTGTCAGCACCATACCCTCAATGCCAGCGTTATTGTGGGCGTAGTCGAGCCGGCCATAGGCAGCAACGCTTGCCTGTACGAGGGCTTCGACTTCGGACGCCTGGGAGACATCGGTTTTCACAAAAAGCGCTCTCCCACCTGCGGACTCGACTAAGCGGACGGTTTCCGCTCCGCCAGCCGCATCGACATCCGCAACCACAACGGTCGCCCCTTCACGCGCAAATACCAAAGCCGACGCCCGCCCAATCCCCGAGCCCGCGCCCGTGATGAGCGCGACTTTTCCATCCAACTGCCCCATACTGTGCCCTCCTGTCCTTCTGAGTCTGTCTCATTTCTCCGGTCCGTAGTGTTCGACCAGATAGTCAATAATAACCGTTTGCTCTGGCGGTGTAATCCAGCCCGCGCCAAACTCCTCAACCATATCCTCCATGACCCACTTCCAGGTCGCACGGTTGAGTCGCTGTGCTTGGACGAGCTGAAAGCTGTGACAGGCCGAGCAGTATTCTCGTGTCAGCACGTCCGGGCCGGGGTTTGCTTCATCGATCACCGGCTTCTGAACTGCCGGTACTGTTTCCGATGGTTGATTATTTTCCTCTCCAGCGGCCAATCCCCACACCAGAGCCAGCGCGCTACCGCTTATCACAAGGCTGGCCACACTCCTGGGTCGCATGCTCAGGTCGTGACCAGAACCGGCAGCCGGTGGATGACGTTCCCAAGATAGCCCTTTGGGTTCCAAGGCTGACGAAAGGGCTGGGCGTTCCCTTTGTCATCAAAGGCGCGCGCCCAGATTTCGTAATACCCTTTCCTGTCCAGGACGAGGTCGCATTCCCAGGGTGTCCAGGCATAGGTATTGGCGGGTTGGGTGAGCCTGGTCTTTTCCCAGTGAATACCGAAGTCCGTAGACACCAGGATTTCCTTGACCGTCCCCTCGCCGGCCCAGGCGTGGCCCCGCACGGCTATCTGCTGTCCGGCCTGAAATTGGGCGGTGGCCTGAGGCGCGGTTATCAAAGATTTGATACGCCAGGCCGTGGCAATGACCATATCTTCCTTTGGCGGCCTGGAGCCGGGCTCAACCGGATAGGCCGGTACGCGGTAGGAGTAGCCCGTCATCTTTTGGGAGTCGTGCACCTGGTCACGCACCACAATACGGTTCAGCCATTTTTGAGAGCAACTCCCAATCCAGCCCGGTACAACGAGCCGGACGGGATAGCCGTTGAGCGCCGGCAGCGCCGTTCCATTCATCTGATAGGCAATCAGCGTATGCTCGTCCATGGCCTTCTCTACGGGGATGCCGCGTGAGAACGGTTGGGCTGCTCCCAGGGGCTGGTCCTCGCCGTAATGAGCCGTATATACCGCGCTTGATTTAAGGCCCGCCTTTTTCAGGACATCCCGCAGCCGGACTCCGGTCCATTGACTGCACGCCACCGCTCCGCGCGTCCATTGGTTCCCCCGGACCTGAGGCTCAAACAGCGCCCGACCATTACCACCGCATTCAATCGCAACCTGCTGCGTGACCGGGGGGAACTGCTGCAATGCGTCCAGACTCAGCGCAAGCGGTCTGGTCACTTCGCCCTCAACAACAAGCGTCCATCCCTGGGGGTCTGTGTTCTTCGCCCGGGCCGGAACCGAGCCATTATTCCGTACGAAATGGCGGGCCGAGGGGGTGATATGATCGTCGAGCAGGTGGGGCGCAAATTCACCATTAATGGGTTGTTGGGTGTGAACCGTCATACCGGGTTTTGTCCTCAGCAGGGCTTCCTCGTCGGCCCAGGCCACCGGCAGTAGTCCGCGTCCGACTAACCCCTTGAGCGCGGCATCCGCACCCGCTCCGCAGGCCGCCAGAAACGCAAGCCACGCGCCACTGCGCCCCATATGTGTCAGGAATTGGCGCCGGGAGAATGTCTGCATGTTCTCCTCCTGAAAAACCCTAGTGTTCATCCGTCAATTCAGAGTAAAATATCCCAGGTCTCAAGCCTGAGCAAATCGGAAGGTAAACGGGATAGGCCAGACTCCTCCGCAGTGTTAGACTGGCACCGGTCTTTTTACTGCTGACCGTTTATACCAGAAAGAGGTTCATACATGAGTCGTTCGGCCGTACCGGAAGCCTGGATACGCATACCCACACAGGAAGAATATCTGGCAAAAAGGCCCCCAGGAGCAAAAGGTGTATACGAATTCGGCTCTATCCCGGCCATGGGTCGTTTAATTGCCGCTCACGCCAGTATCGGCCAGGCGTTCGGGAACCTGTTCATGCAGATTATGTTCGCGCCCGGCCATCTGAGTCGGGCGGAGCGGGAAATGGTTGCCGGCGTTGCCGCGGCGGCCCAGGATTGCCACTATTGAACGCAGTCTCACGCAGAGTTTCTGCGTGTCGAAGACGGCGACCCCGCGCTTGTGGAAGCCATCAAAACCCGAAGCTGGAATACACTGACCGGGCTGTCCGAACGGGCACGCGCCTTGTGTACGCTTGCGGATAAGCTCAGCGCGACCCCCACACGCATGACCGCTGACGACTGGCAACCGCTCCGCGATCTCGGCTTTGATGATACCGCCTGCCTCGAAGTCGCACACATCGTCGGCATCTTTAATCATTTGACCCGTCTGGCCGATGGGCTCGGTCTTCAGTTGGATGCCAGCACGCAAAAGGCGGCCGAGACCGGGGAAGCCTTAGGCACGCCGGAACAGGCGGCTGGGCGGGCGGCTTGAGAAGTCCCATCAAACGACAACACTCGAGCGGCACCACCGCTCAACAACAACTTCAACTCGGAGGTGCGGCTGGCTGATAATGTGTGCCGGTTTCCGCTGCAGTTTCGGCACTGCCGCTGGAGGTTCCTCCACCCGCGCTTGCAACTTTTTCGCGTTGCTCCCCGTTTGCCGTCTTTCCCGTGGTAACACCAACAATCCGGAAATTGTTCGATGCGATGGTTGAGTTGATTTCAATAGTGTGATCGGCGATTATACCCCAGTCACTGTACTGATCATCATTGCAATACACCCGTACAGCCTTCGGGTCTGGGAGTTGTGTCACCTTCCAACGTGTCGCTTCCCCACGGCGTGCTGCAGTGGCTGCGTAGGTTGAGACATGCAACGTCCCGTCGGTGACCTCATTGCGAGCCTCACAAATACCCAGATTCGGAAAGTCCACGCCTTCTACTGTGGGCAGCACAAACTGGGCGTCATGTTTTCCTTTATACACGTTCGTCCATGCCCCAGGCCCGCCGATCTCGCTCAGGATCAGTAAGCCATTCAGCTGACCACGTGGATGGGGTTCATCCAACCCAAACGTCCAGGCAAAGCGATCCTCGTCGTCGGCAAAGAAATCCGGCCCGTATTCTTTTTCCGCCACGGCTTTGAGACGTTTCTCTGTGGTCACGTCTCCAACCTCGCGCGCCAGCATTAACGTCATGGTCAGCCAGCGGGGATCGTCAAATGCCTGTACCAGAGACTTTTTGGTGTCGTTCCAGCCAAGGTCCCGTACCCCGGCCTCATAGAGCGCTAAGCCAAACTCCGGTGCCTGAGGATATAAATAGAATAACGGGGCGAGCATCGACAAACCGCTTAAACCCGTCGGCGGTGCGTAAGCGAATTCTTCGAGCGGATCATAATAAAACGCGAACGACGCAATATCGCCACGCGCGTTGCGAGTGGTGAAGTGCTTCTTCGCGAACTCAATCCATCGGTCGTAGACCCAATGCGTCTTGCCACCAAAAATCTTGTCATGCAACTGAAGGCTCAAACCTGCCGCACTCAGACAGTATGGCCAAATCTTCGTGTTTTCGCATTGCGGCCCCTGCGGGCGCTCAGACCACTGGTCTTCCAGAAACTCGGAGATACCAGGCTGTGTCCATTGAAACAGACGGTCGTTATATCCCGTGACCTGGAACGGCTTTTCCCATTTATTGTCACCCGAGACATAGGAGTACGTGCCGAGTAACAAATTAAAAAACCCGCGAAAAAAGAGATTCCCATCCGCGCCTATAGGGTCCGGCTGAAGACCCCAAGGCTCGACCCCGTTGGCAGTCCAGCCCGGCGGATCGTAGCGCCCGCGCACATGCTCAGGCATAAAGACCAGCCATTCCGGTGGGTATGTATCCTGATGCGGGTCGTGGCCGATGTAGGTCAGCCAGTCGACGGCGCCCCAATACGTGACATAGCGACCCACCAACTCATCGGCGATACGCGTATAGACCTCACGCCACGCCGGGGTCTGGTCGGCCATGAGCGGCAGGGCGTATGACGTTTCGGACAGATCGAATCGAGGAAACGCACACATCGGCGGAGTGGTCGTTCGATCCCACCAGGGGAGTGGCTCACCGCTACTGCTCCAGTCGTCTTGGGTGGTGGCCTTATCCCAAATGAACCGCAGCCAGCCTCGCGCACGCGGGTTGAGACCTTGCACACTATTCATTGGTGTCCTCCATTGCTGAGGCGGGCACATCAAGAACCGGTTTGAAATTCTTGCTCTTGCCCGGAACCGGAGCTCCCTCTCCCACTTGCCACATCATCAGTTTTTCGCGTTGAGCAACGGCCGCCGTCCACGTCGGGTCGAGTGCTTCGGCCACGGGTTCTCGGGTTATGCGGTCGGAAGCTTTCCCCTGTAGATTCGGCTTGACATAGGCATCTGGCATGACGTGTGACGCTTGGACGAAACCTGGGACAAAGGCCATGACCATTTCATAGAACCACAGGATGCTCGTCGGATCGCCTTTGAGTTCAATTTCCTTTAACGCGAGCCCATTCACGACTTGCGCCAGGCCATCCGGAGCCAGAAAAATTCGTGCACCTTCTGGCGCGGTTTGGAACAGGAGCGTGCAGTGCGCGTCCGACTCCAACCCGGCGTGCGAAGAAACACGCCGGTTGCGGAAGACGTAGCTCCGAGACACACCGTCTCTGGAACCAATAGCAACGCTCATGTCTCGGGTCAGTTGTTTTCGTAAGCGCGCGCTGGTCCGACTTGCGACGGCAAGTAGCAGACCAACGACCCAGAGTACAAAACGAAAAAGCATTGCCTACCTCCAGCAGGGCCTGTCCCCCTTGGAGGGGACGGCATGCCCCCAAACTCAACGAGAGACCTACGCCACTACTCCCATCTGTCGTAACAGAGGAACGATCTCCTTACCAAACCGTACGGTGTCATCATAATAGTGCAGAAACTCGATAAGCACACCATCCATGCCCAACTCGTATAAGCGGGCCAGTTGCTCGGCGACTTGGTCCGCTGAACCGACCACCGGCAGCGCCCCGGCCCCCAGGGCCAGCATCTTGAGGCTGAAACCGCTCATGGACTCACTGCCGATGCTCAGCCCGCTCGCCCAGTTCTGGGCGGCAACCATATCCGTCTGATCCATGATCCGTTGCACTTCGGCCTGGGCTTCTTTCTCGGTTTCGCGCCACAGCACAAACGGCATCCCCGCACAGCGGACCTGTCGGCCGTACGCCTGCGCCCGTTGCTTGAAGTCATCCGCCATGTCGGGCGTGGCTTCAGCCGAAGGCGGGGCAATAAAGGCCCAGTCGCACAGGCGGGCCACCAGATCACGTGCCGCGTCGGACGTGCCGGCGTTCACAATCGGCGGGTGGGGTTGCTGCATGGGCTGGGGCATCACATAGCCGTCTGTGATCTGGTACCAGGGGGAAGCATGCGTAAAAGAGCCCGGCTCCTGAGTCCACAGTCCTTTGAGGATTTCAATAAAGGCCGTGGTTCGTTGGTAGCGTTCTTTATGCGGCAGCAGTTCAATGCCCATCATGCCGAACTCGGTGGCGCTCCAGCCGCTGACGATGTTAATACCCCAGCGACCCTGTCCGATGTGATCCAGCGTCCCGCCCATCTTGGCCGCCACGAGCGGATGAAACACCGGCACGTGGACGGTTGAGTACACCCGAATGGTTTGCGTGGCCGCCAGAATGGCGGCGGCCCAGGTCATGGTTTCGAGCGAGGTACCCAGATAATTGGTCTCGCCACCAAACCCGCGCCAGCGGCTGACCGGAAACAGAAAGTCAAAGCCCGCGGCCTCGGCCGCCTGAGCGATATTCTTATTGGACTCATACGTCCAGTCGTCGGGCTCGGGTTTATAACTACTGATACAGTAGGCATGACTGCAATTGGGCATGAAGATGCCGAGTTGAAACGGATCACGTTCGGATTCCGACACACTCAATCTCCTTCAGTCAACGGAAATGTCAGACTACGCTACGCTAATCCGACCTACTTCTGCGTTAATCTGCCCTGCCTTTTCCCGATCAGATGGAAATCCTTTTGAGTAAATTTATACAAGTGAATTTTATTCAGGTGTGGATATTGTTCAAATTCCTTCCATATAGACGACTCTCGTGCTCTCGATTTAATTTTCCCAGGAGAGGGCCAAAACCCAAAGTAGAATGTGTCTGCATCTTCTTCGTTCATAAATTGCTTGGCATATCCGAGTCGATCCTCGATATAGTCGTCAGTCTTTTGAGAAGTCGGTCGGTCAAGTCCGTTCAGATAGAGTTTATGAGACGCCTTTACGTGGACTAGCTTCGCAAAGTCCTCATTAAATGCCGGTTCATCAGTCCCACTTTCTGATTCCATTGCAAAGATGACCTTACTTATAAACTCTGCTCTCTTTTTTCCTTCTGTTATGCAGGCATCAACCAGCCATTCTCCAGGTGTCGTTCCTCCTTTGTCGTTTACTTCAATGACATTAAGCTCATGGTTTCCTTCAAATATCTTTTTGTGAATCCTTCTACTGACCTCTACGACAAATTTCTTAGACAGTAGCCGGTTCTTCACCGCGTCAGATTTGTCGTTAGCAAATCCAGGCTTCTGGATCATACTCAAAGCTTTACAGTATCCTTTATGAATACACTCAAGCATGAGCGTATCATTATTGGATTTGCGCATTACTATATCCTTTCCCTGGCTTAAACCTCTCCCCATTTACTGTCTTCCTGTTAGATGGCGTTAAGATTCCTAAATAATGCCTTGCTCTCTTAACCCCTCAAGTGCAGCGGCATCAAGGTCGAGCAGCCCGCCGTAGACCTCTTCATTATGCTGGCCGACCTCCGGGCAAGGTTGATCAAACCCGAAAGACTTGCCGACAAACTTGATCGGCATACCAAACCCCTTCACGCCCGACAGCGCACCATGTCGGGGATGCGGCACGTCAACGACCATATCGCGTTCGATCAGATGGGCATCCTCGACCAACTCGGCCGGACTGAGGACCGGGCCGGCCGGCACTTCGCTCTGCTGAAGATGCGTCACCGCTTCCTCGACCGTGTGCCGTCCAATCCAGGCTTGGACTACCGCGTCGACATCGTCACGGTACTTCATGCGCTGTTGAAGATTGGCGAATCTGGGATCGTCGAGCAGGTCTTCGCGATTCAGGGCTCCGAGCAGGCTCTTCCAGTTCTGAGCCGAGACCGCACAGATGGACACATAGCCGTCCTTGGCATGATAGACGTTGAATGGCACCCCGCCCGGATGCGTATTCCCCCGACGTTCCGGAGCCAAGCCCGCGGCCATATGCTCAATCAGGTCTGGCAACAGGAAGAACGTGCCGTCCTGCATGGAGGTATCGACCCACTCGCCGCTACCCGTTTTTTCGCGCAACTGGAGCGCGGACAGAATCCCGATCAGGGCGAACAGGGGGGCCGTGGTATCGCTGATCGCGGCCCCGCACCGCGCCGGAGGATGGTCCGCAAAGCCGGTGACGCTGTTGATGCCGCTGGCAGCCTGAATGATCGGATCGTAGGCCCGCCAGTCGCGGCGTGGCCCGTGTTGGCCAAAGCCCGAAATCGAGCACAGAATAATGCGTGGGTTACAGGCGCGCAGGGTCTCATAGTCGAGCCCCATTTTGTCAATCGTTCCCGGCGAGAAATTCTCTACCACCACGTCCGCCTTTTTCACTAGCTGTTTGAACAAGGCCGTGCCTTGCGGGTCGCGCAGATTAAGGGTGATGCTCTTTTTGTTGCGCGCCCGGTGGAGCACCATCAGCCCAATATCATCCTCCGTTTGCCGGGACATGCTCGCCCCGTTCGGCCCGCCGAAAGGGGCGCGGTTACGGTGGGCTTCGCCGCCCTGGGGCGGCTCGATTTTAATGACATCGGCCCCCAGCCCGCCGAGCAGCAGGGTGCAGTAGGGACCAGCCAGAAAACGGGTGAGATCCAGGACAACCAGACCTTCGAGTGGTTTCACATTTCCCTCCGTATACGAACAAAAGAGTAAACGTATCCTTCAAACACGCATACAAAGCTGGACACGTTTACTCTTTGCAGCCGGTGTATCTGAATCTCCTGGGAAAGAGAAGCGCTCGGCCCAACTTGACGGCCGGCCTGACCGGCCATAGCATTCCTGACCGAACGGGATGGGAACCCGATTGTATCCAAGGAGGACGATATGAAATTTGGCATTTCCGTTTCGACAAAAATTGACGACTGGCAGCTCGTCAAATACGCCGAGGACTGCGGCTTTGATATGGCCTGGATCCCCGACTCCCAGATGATCTGGTCGGACTGCTATGCCACCATGGCCCTGGCGGCTCAGAGCACGTCGCGCATTGAGATCGGCACCGGCGTAGCGATTCCCGGCACCCGTATTGCCCCGGTCACGGCCCATTCGATTGCGTCCATCAACCAGCTCGCGCCGGGCCGCGTGTTCCTCGGCATTGGCACCGGCCATACCGCCATGCGCGTCATGGGCATGCAGCCCATGAAGATTCGCGACTTTCGCGAATACCTGCGCGTCGTCCGCGCGCTGCTGAGCGGAGGAGAAGTCGAGTATACCTATGGTGACACCACCCGGACGATCCGCTTCCTGCACCAGGATTTACGTTTCGTCAATCTGGAAAACCCGGTGCCCATCTATGTCGCGGCCAATGGCCCACGAGCCTTACGCACGGCGGGCGAGTATGGCGACGGCCTGGTGTCGGTCTTCAACGAGCGCGCAGACGTCGTCTCCCACCATCTGTCTTTGGTGAAAGAAGGCGCGGATCGGGCCGGTCGGACATTTTCGGATGACTTCTTCGTGGCCGCGTTTACGTCGGCGGTTGTGCTCAAGCCGGGCGAACCCCTGACTTCTGATCGGGTGATCGACGAATGCGGCTCCTACGTTACCGCCATTATTCACTTTGTGTGGGAAATCTACCAGCAAACGAAGGATGAGGGCGTCGTGCCCGAAGCCTATAAGGGCATCTGGGACGAGTATTGCGCCTCAGTGGAGAAGATGGAAACGCCGCGTGACAAGCGTTACCTCCAAATCCACAACGGCCACTGCACCTTCCTCGTGCCCGAGGAACGTCGCTTTGTCACTCCCAAGACGATCAAGGGCACCTGCCTGGTGGGCGAGCCGGACGAGATCATCCACGAGCTCCGGGAGTCAGAAAAAGCCGGGCTCCAGGAAGTCACCCTGCTACCGGCTATGGACCAGGCGCGGAACGTGTTCAAAGATTTTGCAGAGCAGGTGATCGAGCGCTATTAGGCAGGAGGGGCGGTTCACGAACCGCCCCTACACAGGAAGACGGGCCAATCCCTACGGTCGAACCTCGTAATAGGCGTTAATCGGATTATTGAAATCGTGGCGTTTGAAGCGGCTGAAGCCGGCGCTGCCGACCATCTTGCGGGCAACCGGTTCGGTAAATCCCAAGGTGCCCAAGCCCTCGCCGTCCGGCGTGGACATGGCGGAAGACATGCAGCACATGACCGAAAAACCGTACATCAGCGGGGCGAGCGGGTTCTGCTCCAGATTTTCTTCAAACGTCGGCATACTGTGAATGTCCGCGATCAGCCAGGTGCCGTCCGGTTTGAGCGCACTATAGATCGCCTGGATGACCGGCGTGGGATTGGCCATATCGTGCAGGCAATCAAAGGTGGTAATGAAATCAAAGCTCTTATCGTCGGGAATGGCGTCACCGTTCGCGTCGTGAAAGGCGACGTTCTGCACGCCGGCTTTAGCCTTATTCTCCTCGGCCCTGGCTAGAGCGTATTCCGAGATGTCGTAGCCGTGACACTCGGCCTGAGGAAAAGCTTCGGCGACCTTGATCAGCGCCACCCCGGCTCCACAGCCGACATCGGCCACTCTTGCCCCGACTTCAAGTTTGGAGACCACTCCGTCCAGAGCGGGGAGCGCCTTGGGAACGAGGTGGGCCTGGAACCACGGAGCCAGAAAACGCTCGACCCCGCGCGCGCCCTCGGGTCCGAAGGCATCATAGGGCAAACCCAGACCGGTCTTGAACGACTCCGGGAGCCGCTCTATGACCCCCATCTGTTGCGGCAGCGAACAAAACCCGCCGGCCATGAATGCCGGGCTGTTTTCGTTCGATAAGACCATGGCCGCTTCGGCGGATAACTCAAACTTGCGATTGCCCTTATACTCAAGCAAGCCGGCGGCCGCCTGACCTTCGAGCCATTCTCGCAGCCAGCGCTCGTGCAGGCCGGTTTTCTGTGCCAGCTCATCGCTTGTCACCGGACCGGCGCCGTCCAGGGTCCGGTAGAGACCCATCTTGTCACCCAGATAGATCATGCCGGAAATCACGGCCCCACCAAGAAAGCCCATGGTGTGTTCGGCCATCTGCTGGACCTTTTCACGATCAATCCGAGCCTTATACGATGTGTCTGCCATGAGGCGTCCTCCATTGTGTTTTTGAGTCCCTTTTGCTCAAAAGAGTAAACATGTTCAGCATCTGCATGTTTATTGGAGGACACGTTCACTCTTTACCACGGTTTGAACTCGACGCTGAACCCTTCCCGCTCCTGATTGCGCTGATCGGCCAGCGATCCACGCGCGCCCGTATATGTTCCCAACGGATAGTATAAATAGCCCTGGATACTCGCCCCCGGCCCAACCGGACGGTCTGTCAGCGACGGAGCGGGAAAAGCCGTCTCGCCCTCACTGATGGGCTTCACCCGTTTCCCGGCAGCATCCATGAGCATGATCCGCTGGATTTCGAGCAGATACGTCTGCTGGGTCGGATTGGAGATATTGACCTTGATCGGCAGCACGGCCAACTCCTTGGTCCCAAAGACTACCTGATTATCAACCATATTGAGCGGTCGCAGCGCCACATACAGACGATTCTGATCCGCCGGATTGCTCGCCAGCCGCTCTTCCAGCTTGTTAAAGGCCGTGAAAAACCCGAGCTGGAAGTCGCTCAGAGCCTGGTAGAAGTCAACATTACTCAGGACCGGGCTGTCATCGCTGGTGTCCATCTCGACCCGGTTGCGTTCGATATAACAGGTAATCGTGATAGAGGTTGGCTCCGCCCCTTCCTTTTCACCAGTAATCAGACCGGCCTTCAGCAGGGTAGCCGGAGTATAGGTCGTGATGGTAAACCCGCTGCTCTCCACGGCCCGACGCATCACCATATTAGCCTGCTCACACGGAGTGACGTCCGAGCGAGTGGAGATCCGGGCACCGTTCGGACCGCAGGCGATAGTGACGAACACGCCCTCCTCGCCACCCCAACGGCCCATCTGTTTCGCTTCGATCTTGCCCTCAGTATCGTCTGAAGCCGGCGTTAAGGCAGTCACCTCATAGCCCAAACGCTCAACCGCCCGAACCGAGAAGCGGTTCGCGTCCTCGCAACTCATGTCCGGGTCTATCACATCGTACTCGTCCGTGGGCGCAAGCGGGGTCAGGTCAGTGGCCACCTGCACGGCTTCGGGCTCTTTGGACTCAGTCTGTTGCGAGGCCACTTCCGGCTGTTCGCTGGGTGCGCAGCCAAATGTCATCATTCCAGCCAGACACAGGCCGATCACAACACGGCCCTCTAATTTGGGCGTATGCATACAGCCCCTCCTCTGAAACGTGGACCATACCAAACACAAAACAATCAGGCCAGAGGAGACCGCGGGCCGACCCCGGTAACGCCGGGAGGCGCTGTCGAGAACTTCGGCCTGGTGCTACCTTGCACTCAAGGAGGACGTATGACGGAAACATTCAAGAGCAAGGTCGCGCTCGTGACCGGTGGGAGTTCAGGCATTGGGCGGGCCACAGCGCTCGCGTTTGCGCAACGTGGAGCCAGGGTTGTTGTGGCGGACGTGGGTGTTGAGGGCGGTGAGGAAACCGCCAGCCTGATTCAAAATACCGGTGGGGAGGCATTATTTATTCAAACCGATGTAGCCCAGGCGAGCGAGATTGAACACCTCATCGGCAAAACGGTCGAGACCTACGGCCGACTCGACTGCGCGTTTAATAATGCCGGTATTGCCGGCGATTTGTCCTTGATCGCAGACTGTTCGGAAGAACACTGGAATCGGGTCATGAGCATCAATCTACGGGGCGTGTGGCTGTGCATGAAGCACGAGCTGCCGCAGATGCTCAAACAGGGCAGCGGCGCCATTGTGAATACCGCTTCAGCCCTCGGTTTGGTCGGCATCATCGGACAGGCGGCGTATGTTGCCGCCAAGCACGGCGTGGTCGGGCTGACCAAGACAGCCGCCCTGGAATACGCCAAGTCCGGTATTCGGGTGAATGCCGTCTGTCCGGGCGTGATTCAAACCCCGATGGTTGAGGGTGTCATTAAAGCCCAGCCTGAACTGACCGAAGGACTCCTGGCCTTAGAGCCGGTTGGCCGGCTTGGGCAGCCGGAAGAAATTGCACAGACCGTGGTATGGCTGTGTTCAGACGCCGCGTCATTTGTAACCGGTCATAGCATGGCCGCGGATGGCGGCTATACGGCGCAGTAGAGGTGAAGAGGAGCAAGGTCCGATCTCTGGCTGGGGGTAGTCGGTCGGCTCCGGGATGTTCCATAGCGAAGGAGGGGGTACCGCCCCCTCCCCATTTAGTCCGAACCGTCACAGCAGATACAGGCTGACTACCAGGAGAGCGAAGAACCCACCGGCCATTCGGATAAAACGGACAGCCCAGGCAACCTGCACCCGCTTTTCCTCTCGGATGAACGAGACCTTGAGGAGTTCATAGACCAGCACCCGGCGGAGACCGTCCGCGTCAAGCGCGTCGAGGTGACGCAGATATTCCACAGCCGACAGCTCCATGTAATTCCCCGCACGCCACGGTAGGAACATGCGCCACCCGGTTACCGTGGGTTTAATATGGAGGTAATACAGGGGTGGCGGTTTTACACCGTCCACATCGATAAACTCTTCGGGATTGACCCGCGGGTTGAGTGCCCAGATCGCGCACACGGCGGCAATCAGCACATGGACTAATCCGATGGTCGTCAGGACCTGTAAAGGCAGCGTGTCAATCCGGCCGTGAATCGCCCCGATAAAGGCCAGGACTCCGCCAACGAGCACGATGACAATCTCGGCCTTCGCGTCAGTGGACCGAATGGTTTCCTGGGCGTCGTTCAGCGCCCGGTATAAAAAGTCGATGTGGTGTTCGTCTTTGGCGTCCATGAGGGAGCAAGCAACGCTAGGGATTCAATGCACGTCCACTGACTTCACCACACCCATCTGCTGGAGCAGGGGCACGATCTCTTTCCCAAAACGGACGGTGTCGTCGTAAAAGGAGAGGAAGATCAGCAGCACGCCATCCAGGCCCAGCGTATACAGACGGGCGAGTTTTTCGGCCACCTGCTCGGCCGTGCCTACAATGGGCAGCGCGCCACCACCGATGACAAACATCTCTTTGGTAAAACTGTCGAACGAGCCGCTTTCCATACCCAGACCACGCGCCCAGTTTGCCAGAGCTACGTCGTCTGCGGCATCAATGATACGCTGTTTTTCTTGTTCCGCTTCTTTTTCCGTATCGCGCCACAGCACAAACGGGCAGCCCGCACTCAGGACCGTGCGCCGATACGCTTTGGCCCGCTCCCGGATATCGGTCGTCATCTCGCGCGTCGCCTCGATATTTGGCGGACTTAGGAAGATCCAGTCGCATAAGCGGGCGACCACGTCGCGGGCATCGGACGAAGAACCTGCATTCACAATGGGTGGGTGGGGCTTTTGCACCGGCTGCGGCATGACATAGCCGTCGGTGATCTGATACCAGAGCGAGTCGTAATTGAACGTGCCGGGCTCGGCCGTCCACAGCCCTTTCAGGATGGAGATAAAATCAGCCGTGCGGGCATAGCGCTCTTGATGGGGCAGGAGTTCAACGCCCATCATATTAAAGTCGTGCGCGTTCCAGCCGCTGACGATATTGATCCCCCAGCGTCCCTGGCTGATGTGGTCCAGCGTCGCCCCCATTTTAGCAGCAACTAGCGGATGGAAGACCGGCACATGAACGGTCGAATAGACTCTGATGGTTTGGGTGACGGCCAGGAGCGCGGCCGCCCAGGTCATAGTCTCTTGCGAGTAGCCCATGTAATTGGTTGCGCCGCCGAACCCGCGCCAACGGCTGACCGGGAACAGGAAGTTAAAACCGGCCTTTTCAGCGGCGAGCGCAATCCGCTTATCTGACGCAAACGTCCAATCATCAGGCTCGGGCTTATAGCTGCTGATATGGTAGGTTGCGCTACAGTTAGGCATGAAAATACCGAGTTGCAGGCCGTCACGTTCGTTGTTTTTATCCTGGGCCATCAGACCATTCTCTCCGCATTCCAAAGTCGGGCCGAGGAGGCATATCGCTCCCCTGCACCGGACAATCCCTCTTACACTGCCGAGTTCGATAGGTGAAGGACAACCCGGACACCTCGGGATGAGCCGGTTCACCACCAGACCATAGACGTGACCGGCTCCCTGTGGCAGGGTCATGCCCATGGCAGACACACAGGCGACCGCAGGTGGCTATCGTTGGTTCGTTCTTGCTAATAGCGTTCTGGTCTTTACCTTTGCCTTTGGATTCGGCTGGACGTATATCGTCATGGTCGTCGCTCAGATGCTGGCCGACCTGAATCTGGAGATGACGGACTGGGGCATGCTGTGGGCGGCTATCTCTTTTGGCACGCTGGTCTCGGCCATGATTGGCGGGATCCTGGGTGACCGCTACGGAGTCCAAAAAATCGTCGGCCTGGGGGTGGTGCTGATGGGCGTCACCTTGGTTATGCGGGCCACGGCCTCCGGTTTCGGTTCGATGTATGTCTGGATGTTTCTATTCGGTGTTGCCCTTGCCCTGACGTTTCCGAACGTGCCCAAAGCGCTGGGCATGTGGTTTGCGCCGGAACAATTCGGTATGGCCAACGGCGTCACCCAAGCCGGCTATGGCGCAGGCGCGGCCCTGGCCCTGGCCCTGACGCCGCTGGTCCTGGAGCCGGTCGGTGGCTGGCGCGGCCTGAGCACTATTCTGGGTGTGGCCACGGCCGCCATCGGGGTGCTGTGGTTCATGACCGTCCGCGACCGGGCACCCGAGCCGGACGAGGCTGAGGCCGGGCACCTGGGCACTGTGGCCGCAATTCGTCAGGTCCTCAGTATCCGGGACGCCTGGACTCTGGCGGTCTGTCACATGCTGTTTCTGGGCGGTTATATCGGCATCATCGGCTACGCACCGACCTATTTCGTAGACGTACAGGGTATGACCTCGGCCACAGCCGGGGCCGTCGTCTCGGTGATTATGTGGGCTTACGTGGTCGGCGCGCTGGTCGTGCCGTCCATATCCGACCGGGTCGGACTGCGCAAACGTTTTTATGTGCCAGGCATGTTCATCGCCGGAGCGTGCATGGTGCTGTCCGGCTATGCGCTGGGTGTGGCACTGTGGATCGTAGCTTTGATGTGGGGCTTTTTTGGCGGGGCGGCCCCGCTGGCGTTCGTGGTACCGCTGGAAATGGAAGGCGTCGGCCGCCGCCTGGCCGGCTCCGCGGTCGGCATTGCCATCACTGCCGGCTATCTGGGCGGTGTGCTTGCCCCAGTTGTGGGCATGTGGCTGGTCGGCCTCACGCCGGTTGCCGGCTTCTATTTCTGGGGTGGCTGCTACATGCTATCGGCCGTGCTGTTTCTGTTGTTGAAAGAGACCGGCCCGTATATCCGCACGGCAAACTGATCTCCCCGGCCCCACTTCTTCCAGCTTCCTTTCCCTATATCAACATCCTGGGCAGGAAGTATTACTGACCGCCTGACACGCGCCAAATGGAGTATACGTCGGCAAGGTGTTCCTCAAGACTATGTTCTCACTCATATATAGTTCAATGTATCTGGGGGATCTGCTGACCGTGCCATGGTTGCCGAGAAAATGATGCCAGATCAGATTACCGAGACCTAGAGCAGTTTTCATTCTCGTGTAGCGAGGCGATAGCCAGCGTGGCGGACATAGTGAGCACATTCCGTAGGGGAGAAGGCGGCGAGGGCAGGCCCGACCGCCGCCCACAAGCGGGCCACCGTACGCGGGGCGACCGCGCGCAGGCGGGCTTTGAGTTTGGCAAAGCCCTGTTCGATGGGATTGAAGGCGGGGCTGTAGGGCGGCAGGTAGAGCAACTGCGCCCCAGTCGCCTCGATTGCGTGACGCACCCCAGCCACTTTATGACAGGCCAGATTGTCCAGGACGACAGAGTCGCCTGGGCGGAGCGTGGGGGCCAGGACCTGTTCGACATAGGCGACAAAGCTCGGGCCATCGACCGGGCCGTCGAGGACGGCGGGAGCGGTCAGTTGGTGGGCGCGGAGGGCAGCAATGACGGTGGTCGTCTTCCAATGGCCGTGGGGGACTTTCGCCACGAGGCGGGTGCCGCGCCGACTGCGGCCATAGCGCCGGGTCATCTTCGTCTGGAGCGCCGTCTCGTCCAGGAAGACGAGCCGGGAGCCGTCGAGTTGAGTCGCTTGGGCGCGCCAGTGCTGCCGGGCCGCTCCGACATCAGGTCGATCTTGTTCGGTGGCGCGCAGGACTTTTTTTTACGGTCAGCCCGAGGCGGCACACGGCCCGCCAGACCGTGGTGAGCCCCACGGGCACGCCCAGGGCGGTCCGCAACTCGGCCAGGGTCGCGTCGGGTTGCGCGGCGATGAGGGCCGCAAGTTGGGGAAGATAGGGCGCTAAGGTCGGCGCCCGATACTGCGTCCGGCGCTTCGGCGCCACCTGCCCGCTCGCCCGGTACCGCTGCATCAGCCGCCGCACCCAGGCCGGACTCACCCGATACTTGCGGGCCACCTCGGCGGTCTGGAGTCCCGCCTCCCGATCGGCCACCACTCGCTCTCGCAGATCCAGCGAATACGCGTGCATCAGTCCTCCTGGCTACTGGTTCTGTCCCGCTTAACATGCCTGCCGCCCACCCGCTACTCCACAGTGGAAACTGCTCTAGCGCTTAGCACGGGAGTAGATAGAGAGTGATGGGATAAGAGAAGAGTAAAAGCACATGGAAAGTAAGGAAATCACACAGCAATATCATATCGCTAAATCATATCTGGACATGGCTCGGGCAGTTATAGACACAAGAATTCATAGACAAAAATCAAATTCAAAGAATGATGTTATTAATGACGTTATTGGGGGATTTATGAGTTGTACATATGTCTACAGCTATGCCGCTATAAAAGAATGGATGTTTGCCTCCAATACAGCAGTTGAAGTGATTGGATATTACTTCGATAAAGTAAACTGCCCTAGACCGGATTGGTTGAAAAAAGGTTCTATTGTTATTCCTAAAATAGAAGTGCGGTAGAGCGGAAATGGAGAGAGCGGCAAGGAAAAGAAAACCAATTAAAAAAAGAAAACGCTGCGGTCACAGAGGCAAATCACTGGGACGCGCTCTTCTCCAGCGCTTGGACGATCCAGCTATTCAGGCTCAGACCGCTCTCTGCTGCCGAGCGCGCAACGCGTTGGTGTAAGACTGGCCCGAGTCGAACGTTTAGCTTGCCTGAAAAAGGCTTACGGGGCTCAACGCCATCTTCCATGCAGGACTCAAGGTACTCGTCGACGGAGCGGTGGAACTCGCGCTGAATCCCCTCGACATCGGTTGCTTCGAAAGTCATGATCGGATAGGGACCGCTGTTCACAACTCGTCCATGAAGCCTGCCCACAGACTCGTCGAATTCGACCGTGGCGGTGTATCCCTTGTACTCCATCAGGGTTTGACTCCTACAACTTCGAGAAATGCGGCGATGTCGCGAACAAGGTGCGATGCCAACCCCCCCCCGGCCCTTCGACAAGCTCAGGGCCACCCCTCCGAGGAGGGGATTTTTTGGAGGTTACGCCTTTGCGCTCGGCCGGGCGGAGACTTCTTCGTGCCAGCGAGCCAAGTTTTTTTGATCCGGCTGGATCGCAATTTTTACTACCCGGCCAAAATCCACCGCGCACTGAGCGACAATATCGGCGACGGTGTAGCGCTCGCCCGCAATGTATTGGCGGTCGGCCAACACCTCGTCCAGCCAGGCCAGACTCTTTTCCGCCTTTTCTTTTGACACTGCCGCATACTCCGGCACCTGGGCCACTCGGCCTTTGAAGAAGGCGTGTTGTTGTTGAAAGGCCAGGGTTGTCGGCTGAAAGAGTTCAAATTCCATGCGGCGATTCCACATCTCGACAATCGCCTTGTCCTGGGCGTCTACGCCCATGAGCGGCGGGTCGGGATGGAGTTCTTCAAAATAGCGGCAGATCGCTCCGCTTTCAGCAATACAGGTGCCGTCGTCGAGTTCGAGTACGGGCAGGGTGCCCATGGGGTTTTTCTGCGTCCGGAATTCCTCACCGCGATTGACCGCGTTGACGATATCAACCTGTTCGTATGGTACCTCGATACCTTTTTCCGCAATAAATATCCGCACCCGGCGCGGGTTGGGCGCGGTTGTCGCGTCGTGGATTTTCATACTGTCCTCCCCGTCATGAGATGCAGTCACTCTATGTGGCGTACCGGCGGGAAGTAAAGAGGGGCGCTCCCCCGACAGGGCTTAGGCCAGCACCCTGGCAAGCCGGTCAAAGGCTTCGTGCAGCGTTTCCAGACTATTGGCAAAACACAGGCGGATAAAGCCTTCGCCAGCCTCACCGAACGCCGCACCGGGCGCGAGACCCACGCGAGCCTCGGAGACAAAACGGCGACACTCGGCCACGCTATCAGTCATCCCGTCCACGGCGAAGAAGAGATAAAAAGAGCCGGGCGGAGAGTGGACCCGAACGCGCGGCATAGCCCGCAGCCGTTCCACGCTCAGGTCACGGGCGGCTCGGTAGCGCTGCACCATGTCACGCACAAATGGTTCGCCTTCCATCACCGCGGTGACTCCGGCCCGCTGGGTAAAATGGGCCGGACACGAGTAGTGAAACTCGATGACCTTTTCAAACACCTCGCCCAGTCTCGGCGGAGACGTCACCCAGCCCAGTCGCCAGCCCGACATGGCCCAGGTCTTGGAAAAACTGTTGATCACCAGGACCTTGTCATCCGGCTCAGCAAGGTCCAGCAAGGACGGCGCAACGGGCCGGTCATACACCAGACGGTTGTAGACCTCATCGGAAATGAACCACAGGCTACGCTGACGGCAAAAATCAAGCACAGCCTGCTGACCGTCTCTCTCCATGACCCAGCCGGTGGGGTTCCCAGGGGAGTTGATGAGGATCGCGGTCGTCTTGTCATCGACCTGGGCAAAGAGCCGGTCCAGATCAAGCGTCCAGGCCTGCTCACCAAACGTCAGCGGCACAATCCGGGTCTCCCCACCCATAATATGGATGGTTTCAATCAGGTTAGGCCACAGGGGGCCAACTATGACCGTGTTGGAGCCGGGGTCGGTCAGAACCTGCTGAATGAGATTGATCGCCACACAGCCGGAAGCGGTAACGGTAATACGGTCTTCGGTCACTGGGCGGGCGTGCAAACCGGAGGCGTATTCGGCCAGCGTAGTGCGCAGCTCGGGAATGCCCCGGTTATGGGTGTAAAACGTACAGCCCTGCATCAGGGCGTCGGCGCCGGCCTGTTTGATAAACTCCGGCGTGGGCAGGTCGGACTCCCCGAACCAGAGCGGGATCAAGCCTTCGAGCCCAAGGCTTGCGTTGGCAATGGCTCGAATCTTCGACTTCGGCAGCCGTTCGATCCGCTCCCGGGCTTGAACCAGTTCCTGCTGTTCGGCGTTCATGGATGTCACTTTTTCGACAACTCCCAGCAGTCAGTTGTTCATCCCAGCATAGAGCGGTTCGGGAACGGGGGGAAGATCAGTGTTCTTGGAGTAGAGCGGGGAGTTGGTTCATGTCCCGAAAGACCTGCGCCCCGGCAGCAGCCAGGGTCTCTGCCTCCGTGTCTCGGGCATAGCCGAATACGGTCATGCCGGCCGCTACACCAGCCTGAACTCCGGGGAGGCTGTCTTCAATCACCGCACAGGTTTCTGGAGCAACACCAAGCGTCCGGGCCGCGTGGAGGAACAGGCCGGGGTCGGGCTTCCAACTCCCGACTTCATACGCACTCACAATAGACTCCTGAAAATACGACAGCAAACCGGTAGTGCTGAGGTTCGCTTCTATTTTTTCACGCGGTCCGCTGGACGCCACACAAAACGGGACAGACAGGGATTGTACAGCCTGAATAACGGCTTCAACCCCAGGGATCGGCTGCAAGTGGTCCTCAAAGACTTTGGCACTCCGCACCCGGAAGTCGGGAACAAAAGAGTCCGGCACACAGCGGCCCAGACGCTCTTCAACATCGGCGATACACTCAGCCAGCTTGCGCCCTTTATACATCGCAACCGCCTCGGCTACCGTCAGGTCCAGGCCCAAGTCAGCCACACACTCAACAAACACCTGGTTTTCGAGTGTCTCGCTATCAACCAGCACCCCATCGCAGTCAAAGATCACCGCCTCAAATCGCATACAGGGAGCCACAAGAAAAGGTGTTCGGGGTTTAGCCATGCCACCGTGCTTCAATTGCTGGGGAGGCGAATTTTCAGATGCTGGCGTTAGTGCCTACGAGGATCATGAAGGGACCAGCGCTCAGGATTTCATAGGCAGATGGGGACCTATATATCCAATTTCGATCTCTTGCGAACCCGCGTCGAAACGAAGGTGAATACGCCCGTTGCTACCAAAGCGTGCATGCCACTCAAACAATTCTCGCGTCCCACGATGGGACCTAAATCGGCGAGCCTCACGCAGCTTTCTGTCGTCCATCAGGCTGCGGCTTTCGGGCGTCACTTTGCAGGTCCACGGGGGCAGGGTTCCTCCGACCTCACGCCATTTAGCAGCCGACTCGTCTAGTTCCACAAGTCTGTGAATAATGGTCTGAACGTGCTCCGGCGGCAATTCCACATCCAGTCCAAAAATAAGGTTTGGAAATACTTCTTGTCTGCGCTGCCACAATTCCGAGATGCTTTGGTCCCGAAGAAGGTCGATACGGTAACGTTCACAAATCGGATGAGCGTGAACGGATCGAGTGAGATTGTCTATGATTTCGGATGTTTCCTCAATGCTTTCATCAGGCAATAGCTCGTTAAATCTGACTGTGAGGCGGTCGTTGTCCCAGGTCGGGTCCGACGGAAACCCTACAGCAATCCAGCCCGTTATAGCACACAGGACAAGCGGCTCTCCGTCTTCTGACGGTAGCTGTTTTGCCTCACACGCCTGAAACCTATCACTGACACCAAACTCGACTCCTCTCAAGAGCGGATATTTTGTGCTCATATGTAGAAGGAGCCCATACTCGTCCCGCGCTCCGCTCCTCCGTAAGTCCTGGTAGGCATCGGACAATGAGTAACCGGGTAGGCAGTCGATATTCTGCGTGGGGCGTTGCATTCTCAGGCTTGATTGCGTGACCTTCTTGCTGGCGAGATGCAGCATACCAGTCGATATATCCTTCAACCACCCAACGGCCGTGTGACGGTCAGGCGCCTGGACACTCGCGTGGTTCAGAACCATCTCTCGCATGTCATGACCGCGGAGCGAGGAGTTTCACCAGATTTTCTTCGTGTTGGTCAAAGAAGCCGGACGGCCACGCTGAGAGACGCCCGTCTGCATCGATTTGTGGCGAAGAAACGACGGTCTCACCTTGGGGGCGCTCAAAATAATGGAACGCTGTCTTTTCCGGTCTAATCAGTCCGTCATGGACGGCAATACGAACACCGTCCATGAAATGATCGCTATGGGTCTCGACGATGGTTTGTACGCCAGCGGCCGAGGCACGAACCATGAGTTCTGCCAGCTTGGTCTGCCCGCGCGGGTGCAGATGTGACTCTGGGTTTTCGATCAAGCAGAGGGTGCCAGCCGACTGTAGCATGGCGAGCACAACCGGCAACACATACGAAAGGCCAAATCCAACATTCGTGGCTCGATACCGTCTCGTCGGAACATCTCCCGGCCTATCAAATGAGAACCCAGCGATAAGAGCGTCGGCGTCTTGGACTGCTTCAAACTTTAGGTGAACACCGGGAGTCACTGTCTGCAACCACTTATCAACTACATCGAGTAGACGATGACTCTGTAGCGTAAGGCAACGCGGGTCGTTCTCGGGCAAGAGGTCGTCTTGGTGCGTATTTAAGTAGTTCAACGCATACTCACCAGCTATGCCAAAATTACCCCGACGTGCGGATGTTTCTGAGAGTGGATAGAATTTCTCGGGGCCGAGCCGCCCCGCTTCGATATAGATGAGGTTTTTTGCAAACGGAAGGACTTCATGCCAGTCCACCGGCACGAAGGAGCCAGCCTGTCGTGGCGCTTCAATCTCAGCGTTCAACTGATCGGCCGTTTTTGCATAGCCGAAAGACAATGCCCAAGGCGTCTTGATTTCGTCACACTGGAGTTCGAATCCAACGGTATCGCTATCAGCGCCTTCGAATAACACATCTCTCCCGGTTCCAAGGTCTGCAAGTTCGCCTCCTAAAACCAACCTTCCATTATGCAAATCTCCCGATTGAAATGATTGGCGAAGCAGTAGCAATGCCTGGATGACGCTGCTTTTTCCCATACCGTTTAGACCACACAGCAACGTGAGCGGAGCGCAATCTAGCTCCAGGCTTTTGAAGCATTTGAAGTTCGATAGTTTGATCTTCCTAAGCATTACACGACCTCTTTGACTAATTTTTCAATCGCGCTGAAACGTTTTTTTACTCGCCGGGGTATATCGGTCGAATAAGAGATTGCATTGTCAAAGTCTCTGTCTTGATCCATAAGTGTCAAGAAGCGGTCAGTGATCTTCTTACGCTTGGTGACAAGCGTCTTAATCTGATCTGGAGAGCAGCGTGCCAATTGAACGCTCCATGCTTCGAATAACGCCTTACTGATAGGACGACGGGAGTCATCTCGACTGTACCGTTTACGAAAGGCGTACTCGCCAAAAAGGTCATGAGCGGCCTGCATGGCCTTCTTGAAATCTTCGGCGATGGAAGTCCGCTGCTCTAGAGTCATCGCGTTAATATTCTTCATGGTTCGACAGAGATAGCCGTTGAAGTCATTGGCGTCGTATTTCTCCCAAGGAGTGTCATAGAAAGCCACAAAGCGTAGGACACACTCGCGGTCGACCATTCTGGTTTCTTTGATCGAACGATTTGTCGCTTCGAGGAATTCTTCAGTTTTAGCGAGTTCTTTCAGATATTCCCGAACTGGACCAGGGTATAAAGCATTACGGATTTCCTGTCCGTTCAGTATCATACCACCAGTATTGATGCGTCGAAAAATGTTGAACATCACGTCCTCGGGCGTACCCGGCTCGATAACATTCACGACAAATTCCGTTTCGTCGATCCGCCTCTGCATCCGTCGCGAAAGTTCGCTATGCTTCATTCCCTTGAGTTGGCTAAGATATTCGAGTTGGCCCAAAGGAAATTTGTCTGTCACGTAGTCATAAATGGTCGATATGCGCTGGATGCCGTCAACCACGGACCAGTTCTCTTGCTCATCCGCTGCTACATAGAACACGGGTATAGGAATTTTTAAGAGGAGGGATTCTATCAGACGACACCTACGTTTTAAGTCCCAAACAAACAAACGCTGAAAGTCCGGCGCCAAGTCGATTTCTTTATGTTTGATCCTCGAAACAAGCTGGCCCACGAGAATAGAGGTTGTCCGAACCTTTATTTTTTCCGGATCAAAAGGGTGTTCGATCCTGCTCTCTGAATCATCCCTTTCCACCTCAATGCCACTGTCCAACTCCTCCTTAGAAACCTTGGGGTTCTCATTCATTCATAAGCTCCCTTGTATCCGCGAACTTTCTACCGATCTCCGAGGCTCTTGAGCCGCACCGCAGGCCGTCGTTTGAGTCGCTGGTTGAGAAGATCGGCCTCAATCCCGATGGATGCCAAAGCAGTTGTACCCAGGAGCGGCTCAGCGTCCGTTTCGCCGAACAGTATCGTACCTCCAACGATCTCTCCCATGAATTCAATGTCTCCGGTCGTGATATCCAACTTGATTTCACTGCCATCGCCCAACTCATATGACCGTTGGCCCTTGGGCTCTAGAGGGTGTTATGCACTTTTTTGCTCCGACTCGTTTTCCTCAGAGAAATCGCTGACTTGTAGGAGCTCCCTCAGGAGGCGGCATTATGTGATCCAGTGAAAAACCTGCATAAAATCAACAGGTTGTCAGAGGTCCCTAACACGCTCTAGACCGATGGCTTCCAGGTACGGCCTGGGAACGAGAGAATCAGTCACTCCGGTATCGACCAGAAACAGTCCCTCCCAGGTTCGGTCCGGTTCGGCCGGGTTGCGGATAGTGACGGTGACGTGTGTGGCTCCCATGCTATTGACCTTTCTTTCTCATATCACCCCTCTTACGTGTCGTCTCGGAGAAGGGATACGCCGGTTGCGCCCAAAAGCAGCGGTAGCAATGTGTCAATGATCATCCAGACCAGGGCGCTCACGTTCTCGCCCTTTCCTGGGGCGAAGTCGGCACTGATCGACATGGTGTTGAACCAACTCCAGAAGAAGAGGATGCCTACGCCCAGAAAACCGTAGAACATCGTGGTGGCGGCCAGACGTTCCCAGGTCACGGGCGCGTCCGGTCCGGCGCTGCTGGCGCGTTTCATACGCGGATAGCCAACGATCAGGCCCAGCACGATCGCCAGCCCCATTAACGGGTCCAGTATGGTCCACAGCGGGCTGTACGGATGGGCTTCGCTTGAGACGTGATAGAGGGGCTCAACTATGGTATGGACCGCAACCGCGACCCCAATCACGACGAGAACGATACCAACGATTCGCTTGCTGTCCATCACGCGGCTCCCTTCTGAATTTTCGGCCCTGACACTGTGTCATACCAGCGGTTGCACTGTCTACGACCGAAGAGCGCGGCGTTCCGTATAAAAGGGATTTTCGCTGAGACCAAAACGCGCTATGGAAACACAGGTATTAAAGGAGGCTTGCTATGGCACGCGTGGCACAACTCGGCTACATCGGCTTGGGCGTCAGCAATGTTGACGAATGGGAACAATTCGCCACCGGAGTGCTGGGGCTCCAGGCGCATACCCGCGACCCGGACGGCTCGTTGCTGTTGCGGATGGACGACTACCACCACCGCTTCATTGTCTCCCCCGGTGACGCGGACGATCTCACCCTGGTCGGCTGGGAAGTGGCGGACGAGGAAACGCTCACAGCGATGGGCGATCAGCTCAGCGCCAATAATATTGCCGTCGAATGGGGAACCCCGGAAGAGGTCGAAGCCCGGCGAGTCGTGGGTCTGCTCAAACTCCAGGACCCGAACGGCCTGGCAACCGAAATCTTCTACGGACCCCTGGTGGGCGTGGATAAACCCTTTCAGTCTCCCCGGCCGATTTCCGGGTTTACCACCGGAGAGATGGGGCTCGGCCATATCACCATGACGGTCGATAGTTTGGAGCAAAGCCTGCACTTCTACCGTGACGTACTGGGCTTTCGCCTGAGCGATTGGGTGCGTCCCCAGCCCGAGCGTGGCGTGGCCTCCACGCTCAACCTCGCCTTTCTGCACTGTAACCCGCGTCACCACAGCATGGCCTTCTGGGAAGGCAAGATGCCCAAACGGATGCACCACTTTATGTTGCAGCTCCAAAGCCTGGACGATGTGGGGGCAACCTACGATCTGTGTCAGAGCAAAGAGGTGCCGATTGATATGACCCTGGGTCGGCATACCAATGACCTGATGCTGTCCTTTTATCTCAAAACCCCATCCGGCTTTAGCGTCGAATACGGCTGGGGCGCGCGTGAGGTTGATGACACGACCTGGCAGGTCCAGTTGCATCGGACCGGCAGCATTTGGGGCCATAAGCACGTGAGTCATTAGAGACACTCCCCTCACCCCGACCCTCTCCCCTGAGGGGAGAGGGAATTAAGGAGCACGCGGCGTGACAGACTGGTCACACTTGGTTGACTTGGAAAAATGTACGGTCAGCCCTCGGGTCTTTGTTGACGAAGAGGTCTACCGGGACGAACAGGAGCGAGTCTTTGGCCGCTGTTGGCTCTATCTGGCGCATGAATCCCAGCTCCCGAATTCGGGCGACTTCGTGACCTGCTACATGGGCGAGGAATCGGTCCTGGTCTGCCGGACGGCAAGCGGAAAAATTCGAGTCTTTCTGAACTCCTGTCGCCATCGCGGCGCGCGCATGTGCCGCTTGGACGCCGGCAACGCCAAAGCGTTTACCTGCCCCTACCACGGCTGGACGTATGACAACCAGGGTCGGCTCATCGGTGTTCCGCAATTCAAAGAAGCCTATTACGAAGAACTCAACCGGGAGGACTGGGGCCTGATCGAAGTGCCCCGTGTGGAATCGTTTCGGGGCCTTATTTTTGCCTGTTTCGACGAGAACGCCCAGAACCTGGATGCCTATCTTGGGGATATGAAGTGGTATCTCGACCTCATCTTCAACAAGACTAAAGGCGGCATGGTTGCCCTGCCCGGGCTGCACCGCTGGAATCTGGGCGGCAACTGGAAGCTGGCCGCCGAACAGTTCAACGGCGACAACTATCATACCGGAGCGGCCCACGAGAGCATGCTCAAAATCGGCCTCGGCCCGGCAAACGGGCAGTTTCTCGGCGACCGGCCCTGGGTGCGAGACTTTGAAGCCAAGCTGGATAACGGGCATGGCTGGATCAATTTTAAGATTGACATGGCCGGCGGCGTGCCCACCCCGCTGGTCCACCATATGGAGCGGATGCAGGCCGCGGCCAGACAACGCCTGACACCGGCCCAGAGCGAATTGGTCGGCTGTGTTCATGTGGGAAACGTATTTCCGAATTTTTCCATTCTGACCTTTCTGGGTTTCTTGACCATTCGTGTCTGGCATCCACGCGGCCCGCATAATATGGAGGTGTATTCCTGGGGCATGATCGAGCAGGAAGCTCCACCTGAAGTGGTCGAGATCGCCCGGAAGATGCAGGTTCTGACCTTTTCGCCTAGCGGTATCTTCGAGCAGGATGACGGCGAGATGTGGGGTAATAGCGTCAAGGCCATGCGTGGCCTGCACCGCCGGAACTTCCCCCTCAACTACCAGATGGGCGCCGGGCATGGCCGCACCGACCCGGATAAGCCCGGTCTGATCCATCCACCCTCAACGGAAATCGGCATCTTCGGCGTGTACGAGCAGTGGCAGGCTCTCATGGGTGGAGCATGATAAACGCGGCAGACCGCACCCGACTCCGTCACGAGTTCGAGGAACTGCTCTATCACGAGGCCTGGCTGCTGGACAACGATCGACTCGAAGAGTGGCTTGAGCTGTTTACCGACACGCTTCGCTATTGGGCCCCGGTCCGTGGCAATCTTGAGCCGGGACGGGAAGACCTGTTTCGGCCTCATCTCCTGGCTCACTTTGATGATGATAAAACCAGCCTGACCCTGCGTGTTAAACGCCTGAGAACCGGGGCCGCCCATGCCGAGGAGCCGCGCTCCCGCATCCGGCATTTTGTCTCTAATGTGCAAATCCTTGAGACCGACGGACCGGACCGGGTAAAAGTCGGTTCAAATTTTCAGGTCTTTCGCAGTCGCTGGGAAGGGACCGAGCACCTGTTCGTTGGCTGCCGGGAAGACTGGTGGCGGCGTATTGACAACACCTGGAAGAATGAAGAACGCTTTATCCTGCTCGATCATAACGTGCTGGAGAATATAACCGTCTTTTTCTAATTTGTTCCCTCTCCCTCTGGGAGAGGGCCGGGGTGAGGGTCTCCCTTCTCTCAGTTAAGGACACGTATGGACACCTCAATCGCTGAACTCTTCAATCTCGACGGCCAGGTGGCCCTCATCACAGGCGGCGCCAAAGGCATCGGCCGAGGCGTTGCGGAAATCCTGGCTGCCGCCGGAGCCCGTATTGCCCTGGCGGACACCGACGCTGAAACCGCGGCCACCACCGCCAAAGCCCTCAACGATCAAGGCCGGACAGCCCTGGCGGTCGGTGCGGACACGTCTGACGAAACTTCAGTCAGAAATATGATGACCGCGGTCATGGGCGAGTTCCAGCGTCTCGATATTCTGGTCAATAACGCGGCCATCTATCCCATGGCCCGGCTGGCCGAAATGGAAACCGCGCTGTGGGACAAGGTATTGGGGGTGAACCTGCGCGGTCCGTTCCTGTGCACCCGCTTTGCCGCCGAGCAGATGATAGCCGGCGGGCGCGGCGGGCGGATTATTAATATCTCCTCCATCAACACCGCCCGGACCTATCTAGGCATGGCCCATTACGACGCCAGCAAAGGCGGCCTCAACGCCTTTACCAGGGCGAGCGCGCTGGAGTACGCGCCCCATAAAATCACGGTCAATACGCTTGCGCCCGGAGCGGTGAAAACACCGGGCTCCTTACGCGTGCGGAGCAATCTGGCCAAGGAAATGGGACACGATACGACAGAGCCGCTAGACACCGCGTTCGCAGAAAAAATTCCGCTCGGGGACTGGGCCCAGCCGGTTGATATTGGCCAGACGGTGCTGCTGCTCACCAGTCGAGCGGCGCATTACATCACCGGCCAGTTGATTTATGTGGACGGCGGCCTGATGCTCATGATGTAATCCGCCGAGAGAGGGGCACCCATGGGCGTACGCACTGGCCAAGAATATATTGACGGACTCCGAGACGACCGAGAGCTGTACGTCAACGGAGAGCTTGTTCGTGACGTGACCACCTACCCCGCCTTTCAGGGCGTCATCCGGGAGATGGCAAAACTATACGACCGACAGCATGAAGAAACCTATAAAGACATTCTGACCTATCCCTCTCCCACCTCGAATGAGCCGGTCAGCACCTCGTTTGTGTTGGCCGAAAGCTGGGCGGACATTGAGAAACGGCGCTTTGGAGAGACGACGCGATGCGAGTTGACCTGCGGCATGATGGGCCGCCTGCCCGACTATATGAACGCCTTTGTCGCCGACATGGCAGCCATCACCGCTTGGCTGGGGCGCAACGAGTCGCGCTTTGGGGACAACGCCTGGACGTATTATGAGTTGTGCCGCGAAAAAGATCTCTGTCTGACCCACACCCTGGTCGATCCGCAGATTGACAAGACCAAAGGCGTCGAGGACCAGGAAAGCATCCGTATCGTCAAGGAGACCGACACCGGCCTGATCGTCAACGGCGCCCGCATGCTGTCCACCCTCGCCCCGATCAGCGACGATATCTGGGTTGCGCCGTATATGCCGCGCAAGCCGGGACAAGAAGCGTACGCCGTCAGTTTTTCCATCCCGGTGGCCACCCCAGGGCTCAAGTTTATCTGCCGGGAGCCCTACGATGCCGGGGCCGGAGACTTTAACCGTCCGTTGAGCAGTCGGTTTGACGAAGGCGACGCCATTGCCGTTTTTGATAACGTCTTGGTCCCGTGGGAGCGGGTCTTTGCGGCCCGGGATGTGGAAACCTACAATCTCATTGCGCCCCGCATGCCGGGCTATTTTGCCTTGCAGGCTGTTATTCGTGGCGCGGTCAAACTGCGCTTTATGACCGGTCTGGCCTGCCTGGTCGCCCATAGCATCGGGCGCTCGGAGATTGTGCGCTACCAGGAACTCATAGGCGAACTTGTCTCCTACGTGGAACTGGCCGACGGCCTGGTAACGGCCACGGCGCACGAAGTCTGGACAAATGCCCAGGCCGGCGAGGGCGAGACAGATTCAGCGTCAGAAGCAGTCGCTGCAGCAAAGAGCTTCGTGCCGGGTCTGGCCACCCTCTTTGGAGCGCCGGACAAGGGCATGTTGGGCATCACCACGCTGCGCATCTTTTTTCCCTTCGTCCACACAAGGGCGGTTGAGGTTATCCGCCTTGCGGGCAGCAGCGGCCTGGTCATGACCCCGACCGAGCAGGATTTCGCCAACCCTGCCCTGCAAGAACTTCTGCCGCGTTATCTACGTGGCCGCGACACCCCGGCCGAGGAGCGGGTACGTATCATGAAGCTGGCCTGGGACGCCATCAGCACCCAGTTTGGCGGACGGCAATTATTGTACGAGTGGTTTTTTGCCGGCGATCCGATCAATAACCGGATTCTGTATTACGGCACGCATAAGCGCGGCGAGTGTGAGGCTCTGGTGCGGAATTTTCTCAACTCTCTCAAGGGATAAAGGGTGAAAGTATGGCAGACTATCGAAAACACGAAGCACGCGAGTGGGCCAAGGCAACCATGAAGGGTGTGGCCAATACCATCACCCCCACCTTCACCCAGGACTTACGCAGCCTGAACGAAAAAGCCATTCGCCACGATGTACGCAAGGAAATCGAATACGGCTTTTGGGGCACCCTGCTCGTGGCCGAAACCGCGACCACGTTTGACGAGTACGTCCAATTCGCACAGTGGACGGCAGATGAAGCCGGGGGTCGGCTCCATCTCATCCACCACGCCAGCTTCAATAGCCTGGAAGAGAATATCGCAGCCGTCCAAGCCACCGAGCGGGCGGGTGCCGAACTCGTCCTACTCTCCTACCCGCCCACCTTTTATCCGGACAGCGCGGATGACATCTATCGCTACACCAAAACATTCTGTGACAATACCAATCTGGCGGTGATGCTCTTCCCCGTTCCGCTATGGGGGTTTGAACGCATCCATCCGGCCGCGGGCTTTGGTCCGGAGCTGATCCAGCGCCTACTCGACGAGGTGCCGAATATCGCCGCAATCAAGGCGGAAGGCGGCATGCCATCCATCGGGGGGTTTGTGGACGTGTATAAACGCTTCGGCGACCGGGTCGTTGTCACCGAACCGATTGAAGGCAACGGTCTGCCCATGGCCGGCCTGGTGCCCATGCAGTTCATGGGGACGAGTAATTATGAGTACTGGGGGCCGATGATTCCCAGGATTTTCGGCCTGATCCAGGACGGTCAGTTCGAGGCCGCCATGAAATTATACTGGCAGATTCATCCGGCGCGTCAGGCGAGTATGCAGGCTATGGCCATGCTGGCGGGCTCAAATTTTTTGCACCGGATGATTTGGAAATACCAGGGCTGGCTGAGCGGCTTTAACGGCGGCCCGCTCCGCACGCCGACCATGCGCCTGAACGACCGCCAGATGAAGCCCCTACGCCAGGGGCTGATCGCCTCCGGACTCGAAGTCCCGGTCGAGGACGACAAGGCGTTTTTTATCGGGCGTAACCCGGCCTAGGGAGACTGCGTGACCTTACTCCTGACAAACAGAGACGTAGAACAAGCTACAGACATCAAGACCCAGATCGACCGCATCGAGCAGGGCTTGCGCGAAGAAGCCAGAGACGCGGTCGAACTTCCCCCACGTCTCAACCTGGCCACGACTTCGGGCTTTTTTCGCGTCATGCCGGCAGTCATGCGGGACAGTGGCCTGATGGGATACAAGGTGTTTCACGGCTCGGTCCAGCACGGCGTGCGCTATCTTATTGCGGTTTATGACGAAAAAGACGGACGCCTCTTGTCGCTCATGGATGCCGCCTATCTGACCGCGACGCGCACCGGTGCAACGACCGGCGTGGCCACCAAATATATGGCCCCACCCGAGGCCAGGACCGTGGGCGTGATTGGCTCGGGCCTGGAAGCGACGACAAACTTGCAGGCCGTGTGCGCCGTCCGGCCGATTGAAGCCGGCAAAGTCTTTAGCCCAACTCAGACGAATCGGGAGCGCTTTGCCGCGCGGATGAGCGAGCAACTCGACATCGCCCTCAGCGCAGTCACGACCCCGGAGGAAGCGGTCAGCGGTGTTGATCTTGTTGTAGTGGCCACCAACACCACCGGTGTCGGTGATCTGATCGCCTACCGTGGCAAGTGGATGGAAACCGGCAGTCACATCAATTCGATTGGTTCAACCGGCTTACAACTACGCGAGATTGACGCGGAGACCTTCCGGCGCGCGGAGCGCATTGTGGTCGATTCCCGGGTGCAGATGGAGGGCGAGTCGGGCGACCTCAAAGCCGCGATGGCAGCCGGGACGTATGATCGCGCCAAGGTGACGGAACTCAAAGAAGTGGTCGCCGGTCGCGCTCCAGGCCGCTCAGGTTCGGACGAGATCACCCTGTTCAAATCCGTAGGCACCGCCATCCAGGATGTTGCCGCCGGCTTCGCCGTCTACAAAGAAGCCGTCCGCCAAGGGCTTGGTCAGGACGTAGGCGAGTTTTTGGAGTTGAAGACCTTTTAGGCGGAGATGCTCTCCGCCCCGAGAACATCCGGCGTGCGAGAAATCCCTAAAAATCCTTTTCACCCTGGGCAAATGCTCCTTGAGGAATTTCTCGAACCAGCAGGCATCTCTCAGGCGACCTTCGCGAGACAAATAGGCTGGACGAGAACTCGCCTCAACGAACTGATTAAGGGGAAGCGCGGTATCACCGCGGATGCTGCCCTCGACTTGTCAGCAACTCTGGGCACGTCCGCCAAGCTTTGGATGAATCTCCAGGCAACCTGGGACCTCTCTCAAGCTTTACGGAGAAGACAGGCTGCGTGACGTTCAAGCACGTTGAGCCTGCACCTGCCGGGCCGCGCGCTGGCCCGTCCAGTATGCTCCGTGGACCGTCCCAGGGTCATGGAGATGCAGGGCTTCTCCGGCGAAAAAGACCCGACCCGCAATCGGCCTTGAAAGAACCTCCGGTTCCCCGCCGTTCGCCCCAACACGGAGATAGGCATACGACCCGCGCGCAAACGGGTCCGAACGCCAGCGCTGAATAATCACCTCGGTTGGCTCGGGAACGGCCACCCCCATCACGCCGGAGAGTTCTTTCCGTAGCCGCGTCACAATGGCTTGGTCTGACAGCCCCTCAATCTCGCCGGCAGCAGTCCCACCGCTGAGACCGACCAGCATGGGAACGCCGGCATAGGCGGCGAAATTGACATAAAAAGAGCACAGGCTACCGCCACACACAAAAACGAAATCCGGCTCCTCGGGCCAAAACACGTGCGGGAAGCGAAGAGTCACCTTATTAAAGAGCCCCATGCCGAGGCGGGACAAGGCAGTCCGATGTGAAGGGGACAAGGCTGGCTCAAAGACGATCTGGTCCGATTGCAGCACCCCGATGGGGACGGTGACAACCACCCCGTCTGCGGTAAACGTTTCCCGCTCTGTCTCAACCAGGACGCCGTCTGTTCCATACGCAATTCGTTTAACAGTCTGACCGAACCGGACCGGGAGACCTTCGGCAAGGGGCCGGACCAGCCTGTCCATCCCATCAAGCACAAATTGCTCTCCCGGGGGAAAACCTTCCCCTGTTGGTCCGGTTATCGATTCGTACAATAAACCGGCAAAACCGAGATCGTGCGGAGACGCGGCGTAGAGATTCTCTATCCCACTCTCGATCCGACAGCGCGCCAGACGACCGGCCTCGGTCAACGGAGCGGGAATCGCACTCAAGACATCGGCGACCGACACCCTGGTGCCGGGGCGTCCAAGCCAGCGGCGAGCCAGAGTCGAGACATAGGTCCAGCCGCTCTGTCTATACACCGCGGCTTCCAATTTCGCATATTCGGACTCAAATGCGGCGCGGGGGACGGCTGACCGACCGACCGTGCCCAGTTCATAGGCCGCCAGATTGCCATATTCGCTCACCCGCGTCCTGAGACCCAGGTTCGCGGCAACGGCCTTGAGTGGATTGCCCCGCCCGCCGTGCAGCCAGGACGCCCCGAGGTCGATGGGGGTTTCAAAGCGGCGGTCAGTCCAGACCCGGCCGCCGATGCGGTCTCGGGCTTCCAGAACGGTGATCACATAGTCGGCGCGCTGGAGCTCACGGGCCGCGGCCAGCCCACTCATGCCGGCCCCAACAATCAGGACTCGGCCGCCAGGGGGAACGGTAGAGGGTGTTTGAGACCGACAACCAGCCAACACGACCGCCCCAGCCTTCAGCACCAGTTTGTGAAAGTCGCGGCGTGCGATTTTTTCCACATCACCCCTGCTCACGCCGTCCGGTTGAGCACATACTGCGGTGCCATCTCCCGGTCCAGATACTGATTCAAGAACTCGACACACACCGGACGACATTGCCGGAAGAGGTCGGCCCGCTGAAGGTCCTGGGCGGTCGGCGGCTGAGCCGCGGCCTCGCGGAGCTGAGCGAGCAGGTCTGCCTTGTTGAAACGCAAGTGCGTACGGTTTTCCATGACCAACTCACCGTCAATGATGACGGTCTCCACATCGGTCTCCTTGGCCCGGTAGACAAAGGCATCAGCCATATGGATGTCAGGCGCGAGATACGGCTGGGTCATAGTTTGCAGATTCACCAGAATGATATCCGCGGCCCGGCCCGGCTCGAGCTTGCCGATAGCGTCTGTTCGCAGGGCTGCCCGCGCCCCGTTCAGCGTGGCCATACGAATGACGTCATGCGGGCTGACCCAGGGCGAGGTCGGACGTGGCAGGCGGTGCAGCTTGGAGACCAACCGCAGTTCCTGGACCATATCGTCATCATCGTTCAGCGTTCCGCCATCCGTCCCAACTCCGATATTGACGCCGCGTTCGTGCATAAAAGCCACCGGGGCGATGCCGCTCCGGAGACGCAGATTCGAGCTGGCGTTGTGGCATACCGTCACCCCGGTCTCGGCCAGGAGGGCCAGGTCGTCCCGCGTCGTCCAGACGGCATGGGCAAAAGAGGTTCGAGGACCGAGCAGATGCATATCGTGCAGCCAGGCCATATTGCTCTTGCCGTAGCGCTTAAAGAAGTATTCGGCCTGATACGGCGTTTCGACGACGTGCAGGTGGAGCCCCCGCCCCTGTTGGACCCGCTCCCCAATCGCTTCGAGAATATCGGGCGTTGTCCAGACGGCGTTAATCGGCCCGTAGAGAATGTTGACCTTGGCCGCGCCGGCTTGATTGTGCTCGGTATAATACTTCTCGACAAGGTTCAGATAGGTATCGCGGTCCACGGGCGGACGGGCCTTCAGCGCGGCTTCGACCTGTGTGCGCAGAGGCGCGCTCAGGTGTTGCAGAAACCAGTCGTCGTCATAGGCAAACGGATGCTGGTTCATCACCTCAAGCGCCAGGGCAACCCGCTGCCCCGAGGTCTCATAGGCTTTGAGCGTCGCGTTGACCTCGTCCTCGTAGTTCCCCGTGCGGCAGAAATGACTGTGCAGGACCGTCGTCACCCCGGACTCAAGCAGCTTCATATTGCCGTAGAGCGTATCCAGATAGACGTTGGTCGGGGATTTGAGCATCAGCAGGTCGTAGATCCACGGTTCCAGGGTATCGTCCAATGCGCCCTGCTGGACCGCGCTAAGCCCCCAACCGTGATGATGCACGTCTATCAGGCCGGGCAGAATGAGATGTTCGTTTGAGCCGACCTCGCGGTAGTCGGGGTATTGCTTTTTGAGCACGCTATAACTCCCCACCGCAGCAATACTGGTCCCGGTCACGGCCACGGCCGCGTCCTGCACCACCGTCGTTTTTTCTCCCGGCTGGGCCGGGTTGAGGAGATATTTTCCGTATACGAGCAGGTCGGCCATGGGCTTGCTCCTGTCGCTAAAAGGCTGCGCTCAGCCGTTCCTTGGGATATTCCGCCCCGACAACGTGTTCGATGGTGAGCGCCCGGACCATCTGATAGGTCCGCACCCGGAAAGCGGGGTCGCACGACATGCGGATATACATATCCTGAGGCTTGATGTCGTAGTCCTCGCGCAGCCATTCGAGCATATTCTGGGCCGCGTCGTACACGGCCTGCTCCATGGGTCGGTTAATGCCCACCGCCACAATACTGTCGGGCTTGTCAATCCGCACGCAGGGCAGGCGTTTATTCTTCACCACGGTACAGCTCAACTGCACGGTGGCGCGGGTTTCGTCGGCAATGCCGGTAAACTCGGTGTCTCCCTGGCCGCCGTGAATATCGCCGATATACAGCAGGCCGCCCGGATTATAGGAGTTCAGATAGATCGTATGTCCGGCGCAAATATCGCGACAATCGATATTACCGCCGAAGGGACCCTGTCCGAGGAGAGACGTGAAGACTTCCCGCTCCGGTGCGGTTGCCAGTGTGCCGCAAAAGGGCTGGAGGTCCCAGGTCAGCTTATCGGAATAGACACCCTTGCCGTCACGGGTATAGCCGCTCGGTCCGGGTAAATGCTCAATCACCTGTACCCGCGCCTGAGAACATTGCCCGTCAAACAGGGTCGAGTTTCCGTATGGACCGATACCGGGCAGAATGCCGGAAAAGCCGTATCGCCAGGGATCGATAAAGTCGATATGCACGGCCAGCACGTCACCCGCCTCGCAGCCCTCTATATAAACCGGGCCAACAACGGGATTGTATTTGGGTGGATAGGCGACCGCGAGCGCGGCAACATGGGGATCATCCACAAACTGGTGGACAACCGGGTTATCACTGGCGTCCTCGATCAAGCCCGACAGTGCATCCTCGGTCTCCACCTGGAAGACTTCACCGGCCTGGACCCGCAAGACGGGCTCGTCCCGGTTATCGAAGGCGAATTTGGTTACCTCGCCGCGTTGGATTTTTTGCATGCCCGCCCTCCTTATGGCTGTTCAGTAGCATCTCGTCGGGCTCAATTGTGACACCGGCCGCAGCGCCCTGCAAGCGAACGAAGAACAAGCCTTGACACATTCGGTGAGAAAGAGGAAGACAGCAGGGGAAAAGGAGGCAGCTATGAAAAAAGAGGCGATCTTTCCAGAGGCTCTTCCCAGGCCGCGCGTCGCATACTCACCCGCAGTCAAGGCCGGACCCTTTGTCTTTATCTCCGGCCAAGTGGCCTCGGATTTTCAGACCGGGATTCCGCCGGCGGCCACCATTAACCCGAACTTCCCCCACCACGGAAGCAATATCGAACGCCAGACCCAGTATATTGCCAATAATCTGCGTGCCACGCTTGAGGCCGCGGGCTCCTCCCTGGAACAGTGTGTCTCATTCACGCTCTACCACACGCAGGCCCAGGAGTTGCACGGTGCTTCCGAGGTCTTGCAGCAGACGTTTGGCTCAAGCGGTATCCCGCCGCATACTACTGTTCTCTTGGAAGAACTGCCCGTACCGGGCTGTACCTTGGAGGCCGATCTGGTCGGCTTTGTGTCTGAGACCGGCCAACGACCGGAGGTTATTCAGGTCGAGGCCCTACCCCAGCCGGCCATACACGGGCTCAACGACCGAGCCCTGTATCACTACGGCGTGAAAGCCGGCGAGTTTATCTTTACCGCCGGCCTGACGGCCACCGACTTTTCAACCGGGCTGGCGCCCGAAGCCCAGGTCGATCCCAACTTTCCCTATTATGCGGAGAGCGCCCGCTTACAAACCGAATATATTCTGAAGGCCCAGCAGGCCGTTCTGCAGGCCGCCGGGGCATCGCTTGAGGATGTCGTCAAGGCGGAAGTCTATATGACGGACATCCGGGACTTTTACCGCCTGGAACAAATCTGGAAACAGTATTTCCCCACAGACCCGCCAGCCCGAACCACCGTACCGGTCAACGACCTCGGTGTTCCGGGCCTGCGTATCGCCATTAATCTGGTTGCCTATGTCCCGCAGGACGGACCGGCCAAGCGCACCATCCGAACCGAGGCGGCTCCTATTCCTCTGGCCCATGAGCCGCAAGCCGTCCAGGCCGGCCCCTTCCTCTTTTTCTCCGGCCAGATGGCCACCGACTACCGCACCGGAGTGCCGGCTGAGGCGCGCGTTGACCCGAATTTTCCGTATTATTCGTCGACCGCGGAAAAAGAGGTGAACTATATTGTGAAAAACATCGAGGCGATCTGCCGAGCGGCCGGCACCTCGCACGACCAACTGCTTCGCCGGCGCGGGTTTTATACGGACTTTGGCGAGTTTTTTACGTCTTTTGCGGCGTGGTCCGAAGCCTTTCCGACCGACCCACCGGCAAGTACCACCGTCCGCATCCCCGGTCCGCTGCCGATTCCTGGCTGCAAGGTCGTGATCGATTTAATAGGACTGGTTCCGGACGAAAACACCTAAATCCGACACATCAATTCTTCTCGCTTCAAGCTATTGAAATCCCCTCCTCTTTGGAGGGGATTTTCACTCCCTCGACGCCTTCTCCCCGTCATACCACCAGGGCCGGACTTTGAACTTCTCTCCACCCCAGCCTTCATGTAGCGGGACCATGAAGTCCGTACCAATGACTTTCTCCGTAAATTTCCATTCCCCTTCGACACGGAGCAGCCTGTCTTCGTAAAATCCGGCCACAACAACAGATTCACCCTTCAGATCGCCGACTGCATCAAAATAGCTTTTTGAAAATGCCCGATCACCCTCAAGGGTGATGACCTGGTTGTGAATCAGATGCCGTAAGACCCCGAGACGATGGCGCATATAGCGTCCGTACCAGCGCTCGACGGCAGCGCGTCCCTCTCGGCGGCGGCCCGGAGGGCTGACGATCAGGTCACACGAGTCGTGAAACAGCGCCATCACATCTTGAAATTCCCCCCGGTCTACGGCCCAACAATAGCGATGGACCAACTCGCGTATGGCTTCTTTTTCAACAAGCTCCCGCAGCAGACGTTCTGACTCTTGCCCCATGCGTGCCTCCTTATTGACCCCGTCCGTTTACATATCACGAGAGGAAAGGCTCATGTCCCTCCCGTTGGGCCTGGCGGAATAAGAGAAGAATCCGGGGGATGTGCTATACCGCCTTCACCGTCAGCTGTAGCGGATACTGGTGGAGCGAGCTTGCGCCCCGCGGTGTCACCCGATTCATATCCCCAATAAAAAACCCACGCTGCATATCCCGTGTGACAGGGTTAGGTTCAATGACAATGAGCTGATTCTCTTGAAAAGGGACGTCAAGATCGACCGCCCAGCACGGGTCACCCGGAACGGAAGCGTAGGGTGGGTTGATCACCTGAGTATATCCATGGATCACGGGACACTGAATCGTATACCCTTCGTCGAGAATACGCTGAGACAGCGCAAACACATCTCTCGGCGTATTGCCGACCTTCACGACTTTTTGGACCTCTGCGTACAGCGTTATCGCTAATTCCTCTAATTTTTTGAGCTGAGGCGGGGGTTCTCCCAAAGCGACCGGACGGATAAGCTGCCCCGGGTAACCACCATACGTTCCCGTGGTCTCGGTCAGAATCAGATCTCCGGGCTGAATCGTTCGGGTAGACCCTCCCGCTACCCACCAGGAGTAGGGAATAGAAGGCTGGGCCATTGGGGTAGAAGCAAGTGCCGCCCCATACAGAGAGCCACCCAACTTAAGATATGTTCCATGGAGCGTCGCGACGATCTCAGCATCTTTCATGCCCGGCTCGACCGTATCAACGACAGCCCGAAAGGCACGGTCGCACAGTTCCGCGCCCTTTTGATACCATTCGATTTCTTCCGGACTGGCGCACAGCCGGATCTGATACATCAGGTCCTGAGCCTCGACAAAGGTCGCTTCGGGTAGGGCATCGTGCAGGAAGAGCCAGAGGTCGTGGGGCACACGGTCAGCAATACCCACCGTTCCCGTTTCCAGCCCACCCTCTTTAAGCCGATCCACGAGCACTTGGTGGTTCACCCCGGCTCCCCAGCGAACGTCCCGGATGTCCGACTGCGCAGCCGCCTGCGGCAGGAACGAATAGAGACTCGCAAACAAGGTCGGCTCCTGGTCTAACGGAAAGACAATGGCTCCATAGGCAATATCGATATAATTACCGACATAGATGAGATTCGCGCTAAAGACATACCCGTTGCTGAACATGAGCAGGCAGTCGATACGACGCTCAGCCATCGCAGTGCGGATTTCCTCATAGCGACGCTGGTACTCCGCCGCCGAAAACCTGGGCCAGTGACTCTGATTCTCGGCGCGAATCCGAGCGTACAAAGCCTCGGCATTTTCAATACCGGGAGGCTGTAAGGTATGCGCCATCGTCCCTCTTTCGATTTTCGCTCTTTCTCGCTCCTACCTGCCTCCTCTTTTAATCAAAATGATAAATCCGGGCGGTATTCCCCCCGACAATTTTCGCCTTTTCCCCTTCGTTACAGTCCGCCAGGATGGTCTCAAGCACCTGGCGTGAGTTGGGGAAGGTACACTCAGGATGGGGGTAGTCCGAGCCCCACAGGATGTTATCCACGCCGATGATATCGCGGTCCCTGATGCCGAGGGCGTCTTCCTGGAAGCTGAGGAAGACGTTCCGCCGGAAATAGTCGCTCGGCAGCATATCTTCCTTGAATTTCTGCCGGCCTCCGGTCGCCGGGCGTTGGATGAAATTGTAGTCCATCCGTTCCAGGAAATGCGGCACCCAGGCCAACTCCTGCTCGACCGACCCGATTTGGAGTTTCGGATAGCGCTCGAACACGCCACTGAAAATAATATGCGATAGCGACATGCGCACCCAGTAATCGACATTGGTCAGAAAGGCGGTGCTGACCGCTTCCAGATCGACCAGCGGCGAGTTTGGAGCGGGCCGGTTGGTGGCAATATGCAGGCTCAGCGGGAGGCCCAAATCCTGGGCCGCAGCCCACAGCGGCTCGTACTCGGGAGAATCATAGCTATGCTCCTCCAACGGGTAGACCGTGATCATTGCGCCGCACAACCCCAGCTTGGCGCAGCGCTCCAACTCCCTGACACTCTCCGGGACATCGTCAACATTCAGCATGGCGATGCCCTTGATCCGCTGCGGGAAGGGCTGGCAGAACTCGGCCAGCCAGTCGTTATAGGCCCGGCATAAGACGGTCAGGAGTTCGCCATCCGGAATGCTGTACAACAGCAGTCCCTGCGTCGGGTAGAGCACGTCGGCATCAATGCCGTCCAGGTCCAGGTCTTTAAGATGTTCCTCGGGGAGATAGGCTCCGGGTCGGACGTTTTCCATAACGTCGCCAAACCTCATCGAGTCCCGCTCTTCTGGCACGAATCGCTTGCCGGCCTGTGAGCCGCCGGACCCCCCGCTGACCCCTTTCACTCCGTCGCAGACCCACCAATCGGTATTGTCTTCCTCACGGCGGACAACATGCGGAGCCCGCTCTCTGAACCGAGCGTCTACCCGGCTGGTCCATAAATCCGACGGCTCGAATACATGACTATCGGATGATATGATTTTGTACTCAGCCATACTGCACCCTCCTTAAAGTATTCAGATCACATTGAGTTCCTGCAGCGGCCGCTCCGCGATCACGCGTTCAAACCCGAGCGGCGTGATATCCACCGTCTGGTATGCACCGTGCACAATCAACTCGGCAATCCCGCGCCCAACGCCAGGAGCCTGCTGGACCCCGTGACCGGAGAAGCCGTTGGCAAAAAGAAAGTTGGTTATCACCGGATGCCGACCCACAATGGCGTTCTGGTCGAGGGTGTTATAGGCGTAGTGCCCGCTCCAGGCGTTGACCTGCTTGATCGCTTCAAAAACGGGAACGCGGTGTGCCAGCGCCGGCCAGACAATCTCATCGAACAGATGGTACTCGACCCGGAAATCTTCGGTTGGAGGGTCCTGGTCTGGCGGCGGAGACACCCCACACACAAAGTACTGGCCTTCGGGCCGAAAATAGACGCCGGAGACATCCACGACCAAGGGACAGGGTTGCACTGCGGCAGCCTGTCGGCAGTCGAACACGAACACACAGCGTTTCCGACTTTCGACCGGCAACTCGATATCGGCCATACGGGCGATCTTCCCGGCAGCCGGACCGGCGGCATTCACGAACTCGTCACACGAAAAGACCCGCCCGTCGGCGAGTTGCACGGCCTCCAGACGCTGCCGCGCAACATGCAGCCCAACGACCTCGCCGGCGAGAAACTCGGCGCCCCGTGCTACGGCCGTGTTGCGGAGCGCGTACAGCAGGCTATGTGCATCAAACCAGCCTTCCCCGGACAACCCAAGGCAACCGGCGGCCAGGTCCGAGGTTGCGAGCCACGGGAAACGCGCCTGCAATTCGGCCGGACCCAGCAGACAGACATCCGCGCCCTGCCGGGTTTGGACCCGCGCGTTGTGGTCGAGAATGGCTTTCCCTTGCTCGCTCGCCAGCAACAGATAGCCCGCCTCCCGAAAGCTAACCTCGACATCCGCCCCCAGGCGGTCTTTGACGGTCCGCAGGAACTCTACCCCAAACTGAGACAGGTGAATATTCACCGGGGTCGAGAACTGCTGCCGAATCGAGGCTAAAGAGCGCGTCGTTGAACAGTACTGGTAGGAGGGATCTTTTTCGATGACGAGCACGCGGCCCTGAAAGCTCTCGTCCGCGGTGAGAAAATAGGCGACGGCGCTGCCAATAATGGCTCCACCAACAATGACGACATCGTACCCGGCACTCCGCTTCGCCATAGCTCGCCCCAGGTTTATCGGACGTTCGCGCCGCCGTAAGACCGCGTGGGTCAGGACAGAGGACAGGTTTCGGCTACGTCGCTTCCATCTCGGCCTCGGCGGCAATTTTTTCCAAGATGGCAGCCATCTCGCCAGGCTCGGACACAAACGACGGAAAGTCAAGGATCAACCGGCTCACGCCCAGGCGTTTCCAGCCCGGCAGGTCTTTGAGGACGCCCTCGGCCGTACCGGCGATAATCACCGCGGTAATCTCTATGGTCGAGAAGTCACGACCCGCCTCATCACACATCTGCCTGAGCGTCTGCAAATCCTTGGCCAGGTCGCCTTCGGTGCTATACACGTCGTCGGGATGCTCGGACACGACCTGCCAGCCGTCGGCCATGCTCACCACACGGCGGAGGCCGGCTCGCCCGCGCCCGCCGATCGTAATCGGTGGGTGCGGCTTTTGTAGCGGCTGAGGCCGACACTGGACATCCGTAAACCGGTGATACTCACCCTCAAAGCGCGGCTCCTCGGCCGTCCAGAGTTCTTTCCAGATTTGAATGTGCTCGTCCGTGCGCGCCCAGCGTTTGGCAAACGGGATCTCCAGTGCCTGGAACTCCTCTTCCAACCAGCCGCTGCCCACACCGACAATCAGGCGGCCATTCGACAGCACATCCAACGAGGCCAGCATCTTGCCCGTCACCACCGGATGCCGGTACGGCGCCACGATTACGGTAAACCCCAGCCGCACCCGGCGGGTGCAGGCCGCCACAAACGACAGCACGGTAAACGGCTCCAGATGAGCGCCCTTGGGATCGGCGATGTAACGCCCCGACTTGCTGTAGGGGTACGGGGTATCGATCTTGGTCGGCATGATGACATGGTCGGGCGCCCAGATCGACTCGAAGCCGCGGTCTTCGGCGAGCTGGGCCATGGCCAGCATATTCTCATGGGTCGCCATCGCGCCAAATGCGGGCAGCATAAAACCGATTCTCATGAAGTCTCCCTTACAATCCGCAATCTGCCTCTCTCCTATACCACGTCTCGCCGAGATGAAAACACTGTTCAGGCGGTCACTTGCTTCCGTCTGGGAGTCATGATCTGGTCGGGATGTGGATAATTAGTCATACTCACGAAGGAGGATAAAGGTATGAGCACAATGGTCTTGATCGAGTTGTCGGTAAAACCGGAGTCGGTTGATGATATGAAGACGCTGATGAAGGAATTATTACCTGATACGCGGGCGTATGATGGCTGCCAGAGTGTTGATTTCTACGACAACACCGAGACCAAAGGCAGCATGGTCCTGTACGAGTTATGGGACTCTCGCGGCCATCAGGAGCGCTATTTGCAGTGGCGGTCGGAAACCGGCACCCTGGACCGCCTCGGGGCGCTGGTGGCCGCCGCTCCCAAGATTCAGTACTTCGACAAAGTGGACGCCTAGACGCATTGGCCAGACATGGCGGATTGTCTCTTTGTTCCGCATACGGAGACTGAATACGACCGGCTTGTGGCCTTGCTTGACAGCCTTATTGACACAGTTGGAGAAGAGGAAGCACATCCTCTTGCCTCATTGATGGAAGTCATTGGCGTCTTGATTGAACAGTACGAAACAGAACATGTTCCTGAACTGGAGAGCGAGGAGAGGGAATAGAGAAGTTCACTCCCCTGTTCCCTCTCCTTAAGAGAGAGGGATGGGAACGCTCCCGACGCCTTGCCTGTGGCGCCTTTTTTATGCCGCTTCAAACTCTACTTTTCGGACATCTGACAGATCGGTCGTTTTTTTTGTCTGCCACAAATCATAGTTGTGTTGCATCGCTAACCAGCTCTCGGGAGAGCGCCCTACAGCCTTCGATAGCCGCAGTGCCATTTCCGGGCTAAGGCCGCTCCGTCCACTAACGAGGCGAGTCAGCGTTGACGGAGTCACCCCTAAACTCTGGGCCAGCGAACGCATACTGAGATCGAATGGCTCAATATAAGTGGCCCGGATAAACTCTCCAGGATGCGGGGGATTATGCATAGCCATTAGTGATAGTCCTCATAGTCCAGGACGTGGATGTCTCCGTCCTCAAATTCGAACGTCAGGCGCCAGTTACCGCTGACCCATATTGACCAGCGCCTCTTCAGCTTGCCTTTCAGGCGGTGCAATCGGTAGCCGGGGATGTCCATATCGTCGATGGTCCGTACGGTGTCCAAAGCCGCGAGTTGCAATCGTAGTCGAGAAGCATGGCGGGCCTGAATTCCAGACTTGACTCCAGTCTCGTAAAAACGCTTCAGTCCCCTGTGCCGGAAAGACTTGATCACCGACAGACCATAGCGTGTTGCGCATTACGCATCAAGCCGACAGGATCCGCTCCCGGTATCTATTCCCTTACTCAGGAGGAGAAGCAGGGACCGTAGTACCCTACTTTGCCACGACAATCCTGGCTGAGCCAGCCTGACGAGACTGAGAGGAGACCTGGGCGGGCGCCGATTCGGAGCGCCGGTATTGCACCGCCGGATGCGGCGAGCTCAGCCGCGCGTGTCCGGCCCCATAGAGTTTTTCGCGCAGGGTGCCGTCCTGATACTCCGTTTGCATCATTCCGCGTTTTTGGAGAACGGGCACGACTCCATCAACAAACTCTTCAAACGTTCCCGGCGTCACGGCATAGGCGATGTTGAACCCATCGACTCCGGCCTCGGTCCATTCCTGAAATTCGTCGGCGATCTGTTCCGGTGTCCCCGCCACCACCGGGCCACCGCCACCAAGGCCGACATATTTGGCCAGGTCGCGTACCCGCCACTTGCGCTCCGGGTCGGCACGGGAGAAATTATTCCAGAGCGTACGAATGGCGTTTGTTTCAACATATTCGAGCGGCTCGTCCGGATCGAGTTCACCGAAATCGTAGCCGGCCCAGCCACACCACAAGGCCATCGATCCGTCATAGCTCGTATGTTCCAGATAGTCGTCATACTTCTGCTTGACTTCCGCCTCCGTGCTGCCGGCGACCGTTTTGAGGTAGGCAAAGAAAAGAATATCCTCCGGGTTGCGTCCGTTCTGCTCTGCTTGCTTGCGGGTCGCCTGGATGATCTGCCGCGCAATCTCAGGCGTCGGGGAGGCGATAAACACGCACTCGGCGTGGCGGGCGGCAAAGGCTTGTCCACGGGATGAGGAGCCGGCCTGGTATAATACCGGGGTGCGTTGCGGGGACGGTTCGGACAGATGGCAGCCGTCCATCTTGTAATACTTGCCCGCGTGGACAACGTTCCATACCTTGCTCGGGTCGGCGTAGATGCCACGCTGCTTGTCTTTGACCACCGCGCCATCCTCCCAGCTCGATTCCCACAGCTTGTAGCACACCTCGCAATACTCATCCGCCATGTCGTAGCGTTCGTCGTGCTCGGGCAAACCGGACCGGCCATAGCTGCGTCCGGCGCTTTCCAGATACGAGGTTACGATATTCCAGGCCACCCGGCCCTGAGTAAGATGGTCGAGCGTCGAGATGAGCCGGGCAAAAGTGAAGGGAGGGTACTGGAGGATCGAGCTGGTAAAGGCGAAGCCTAGATGCTCGGTTGCCGCGGCCATAGCCGGGACCAGCAGCATGGGGTCGTTCACCGGTGTTTGCGCGGCCTGGGTCAGGGCGGCCTCCCGGTTGCCCCGGAACACATCGTACACGCCCACGACATCGGCCAGGAACAGGGCATCGAACTTGCCCCGTTCCAACAGCCGAGCCAATTCAATCCATGTATTGAGGTCGGTGTAGTTCTCCATCCTATCTTCCGGCAGGACCCACAGGCCGGGAGATTGATGAACCACACAGTTCATATGAAAGGCGTTGAAGTAGATACGCTTGCTCATAGTCTTCTCCCTGATATTGATCCATTCCAACATAAAAACCGTCGACTTCCCTTTCGAGAATAGGATGACGCGGCCGGGAATATGCGAATACATTTCAAGGCTCTCAAGTGTGCCTACACGCCCCTCCGGTTGCCTGCTGTCGTAGCTGTATTCATAGTGCGGTCTCCTCGGAGCCAGTTGTTCAGTATGGGAGCTTAATAACTATTAAGTATATAGTTTTAATAGTTGATTTATAGATGTTCGCTCCCCCCGTCAAGCACCTTTCCGGCGAAGACTCTGGAAACACACGACATTCGTGTAGGCAAACCGTATTCTGTTTGTTTCTTTATTAACACTCCCAAGCGATTCCATCGGTCAGCGCACGATAGTTTTGTTCTCCCCACCTGTTTCGTAAATTAGATATGATGCCGGATTCAGGTTTCGGAGTTCCGCGCTGCTGCAAAAACAAGAGGGGCTGGGATAGAGAGAGGCAGTTCGCCTACTCCCAGCTCGGCAGCAGGGGCGGTTGGATCTGCTGCGGGTCGAGTTGGAGTTCGTGCACGCTCAACGAGGACAGACAAAAGTCACTGGGCGGGTGCTGCATACTCGCGGTCGCGCCGTCACGAAACAGACGCTCCAGGGCCGAGGTCTTAAAGATGGCGTGACCGCCGCCCATTTCGAGCGCCGAGCGGGTCGCGGCGGTCACGGCCTCACCCACAATGTATTTGGCTTTGAAGTAGGTGGCCAGAACCTCGGCCGCCTGTCCCTCGACGGTCGTGCCGTACTGCTTGGGCCGGTCGGTATAACGCTGACGCTCATAGGCTTCGTCGGCCAGCCAAGCTACGTAGCGCAGCAGCCAGCGGGCGGCTTCCAGTTGGGCGCTCATCATGGCAACCCGGCGTCGAATATCCGGGTGATAGGCCAAGGGCTGCCCGTAGCCCTTGGGTTGGCGCTGCGTCACATTGTCCTTGATCGCGCGCAAAGCCGCAAAGCCCACGCCAAGGTATACGGCGGTATACGGAATATTGAAACTCGGCTCATTCGTCGCCAGCCATTCGCCAATCTTTGGAATAGGCGCGCCCAGGATGGCCTCGTCCGGCACAAAGCAGTCTTCGAGAATCAGATTATCGCTGCGGGTCGCGCGCATCCCCAGCGTGTCCCACACATGCTCGAAACGCAGCCCAGGCGAGTCGGTTGGCACCATCATCACAAGGGCCGTCTGGGGATTGGCGATTTCCTCGGGATGGGCAAACAGGCACAGATAGTCGGACGATTCGCCCATGGAGCAAAACGACTTCTTGCCGGAGATCCGATAGCCCCCGGCGACCCGGCGGGCCTGGGTGGAACACGCAAACGACGTGGGGACGATGCTGGTGGTGCTCGGCTCGGACAGAATGGCGGCAATCAGTTTGCCCTGTTTGGTTGACAACTCGGCCACCCATTTTTTTATTTCGTCCGGTAGGCCCGAGTGCATCAGCGAGGCCAGGGTTGCACCGTGCATATTGAACGACAGCGCGGTCGAGGCACAGCCTTGGGAGATTTCCTCAGCGGCAATGGTATAGCCCAGTAGCCCGACCTCTAGTCCGCCATACTCCTTGGGTACGACCAGTCCGTAGAAACCGGCATCCCGGAGCGCCGCATAATTCTCCTGGGGGGGCGAGCCGTCCCGGTCGTGCTCGGCCGCACGGGTCGCAAAGTCGGCGGCGAGCTGGCGGGCAACTTTCTGAATACGAATATGGTCCGCGGTCAGTCCGAATTCCATACGACCCTCCTTTGTGTTGCGGCGCGCCCGACGAAAAAGGGCATGCCCCTACACTTATGCCGCTTCCAGCCAGCGCTGCGACATCGCGCTGAATTCCTCGCGCAGGGCGGGCATCACGTCGGAGGCAAACAGATCCATGTTTTTGATAACACGATGGTGCGGCATATCGCCCGCGTGCAAGAGGGGGAGCAGCAGGCCGAAGCCGAGTTCCTTGACCAAGTGGGCAAGGCGCTCGCGCACGGTCTTGGCGCTCCCCACGACACAGTAGCCGCGCTCGTTGAGTTCCTTAAAATCCATGCTTTCCCAGTCAAAGTCGGCCGCGCGGGCCAGGATGCGTCTCATGGACGCCGCGGACGTATAACCCGGCGGAAAGAACATTTGCCATTTATGGCGTAGGCCGTAGTGGTAGAGCCACAGGATATGGGCCGCGGCTTCTTCTTCCGCGCGACTGTCCGTCTCGGCCACGTAGACCGGCAGGAGATGGCCCATTTGGTACGGCGAGGCTTCGTAGCCGTACTGGTCCGCGGCTTCGCGGTAGGCGTCGAAGAACCACTTCACCAGGTCATCCGGCATGAAGACCGCCAGATAGGGATATTTCCGGTCGGGATGGGCGCACCATTCAACGGTTTCCTTACTGCCGAAGCCGGGGATCCAAATCGGCGGGTGCGGTTTCTGGAGAGGACGCGGCCAGACATTAACGTAGCGGACTTGATAATGCTCGCCGTCAAAGTAAAACGGGCCGGTCTCGGTCCAGGAACGAATGATCAGATCGTGCGCTTCGCGAAAACGCGCCAGCGAGTAGGTGGGGTTGATACCCATAGAAAAGTATTCATCTCCGATGCCGCGCACAAAACCGGAGATAATACGCCCGCCGGTCACGACATCGAGCATGGCGACTTCTTCGGCGACCCGGAGGGGATGATCGCGGAGCGGCAGGCCGTTACCGACCATCGCTATCTTCATCCGCGAGGTCCGACGCGCCAGCATGGCGGCCATAATGTTCGGCGACGGCATGGTGCCGTAGGTGTTCTGGTGGTGCTCGTTGACGCACACGCCCTCGAACCCCAGCTTTTCGGCATACTCAAGCTGATCCAGGTATTGATTATAGACCGTATGCCCCTTTTCAGGATCGTAGTATTTATTCGAGAGCGTCACCCAGGCCGATTCATGTTTGGTCTTGTCGGCAAAGTCCTCGGGCAGGTCGGGCCACGGCATGAGATGGAAATTGTAAAACTGCATAGGCCGCTCCTATCCTATAGGGACGAGACAGCTAGTCCTGGATCATTCTCTTTTCAGCCCAGCCCTTTTCAAACGGCGTCCAGAATTCGAACTTGACACGCAGGGTCTGGATTTTCCACTCGCCATCGACCCGCACATAGTCGTCGCTGTATTTGGCCGCACCCCACACGGCTTTATCTCCGTCTTTCTCGGTCATCGTGCAGGGCTGGAACAGATACCACTGCCCCGTGGCCGAGTCGCCATCGATCTCAATGATGGGATTCATGACGTTATGCACGGCAAACGGAATGACTCTGGTCGCCCCGGTGAAGAACTTCCGAATGGCTTCCCGACCGTCGTATTTGCCAAACACGTCAATCCCACCATCCCAGACGCCGTCTTCGGCGAACAGTTCGGCAATCCCGTCCGGGTTATAGCCGTTGTCACAATGGGCGCAGTATTCGGCCTTGACTTTTTTAATGGCCTCAATGTCTTCCAAAACCTGGAGCCGTTGGACTAACTCGTCAACACTCATGCTGTCCTCCTTATGAAACTCGTCGGTTACCGCGCTACCCTTGAAGCTCTATTCCTGGCCCGCGTCAAACGCGAGGCCGGTCTTCTTGATCTCCGCTAACACTCCTGGGCCGGTTTGGTCTATCTGCTCGGCCACACTGGGTGGAAAAGCGATGTCCTGCATATCGTGCACGCCGCCGGTAATGAGCACTTGGAGGCAGCCTTCGTCATCGCCTATATTCGTGAAGCCGCGACACACGCCTGGCGGTACTGAGATCGTGTCAAATTGATGCAGTACAATTTCGTGTTCTCCGTCATCGCCCCACTGGATTTTGAACGTCCCTTTGAGGCAGGTAAAAATCTCGTGCGTCTTGTGATGGGCGTGCAGTCCCGGTCCTTGGTTGGGTGGGCACACGGCAAGCGTCATGGAGTAGCCATCGGCTTCAGCAATTGGGGCCGGCCCAAACGGTCCTTCTCCGCCCTTAGAGGAGATCACGGGCAAGAGCTTACGGGCGTAGATGTGGTCCCGAGCTTCCAACGGAATTTTGTCGTTTTGCATGGCTGGAATGGGCTTCAAATTCTGGAAGCGGGCAATGCGGGCTTCCATGTCTTCAGGGCTCACCGAGATCGTTTTCATGCTGGCCTCCTGCGTCTCTACGCTTCAAATTGAGGAACCGTATGGACAAATACCCCCCGTCACCATAGCCAAGCTTATATCTTTTGCAAAGACATTTTTATCCGAGCGGCAATCGGGAGGGATAGCCTGCCTTGCAGAGAACCGTTAGGCTGGCCTGTAAGCTAATAAAGAGAGAGAACGTGAGGGAGGACGAATGCCGTTTCTTGTTCTATTCGTAGGATTACTGGTCTGGGCCGGGCCGAGTTGGGCACAGGATGAACGAAGCGCCATGACCCGAGAAACCGTCCTGCAATGGACGCAGCAGTATACAGACGCTCGACCGGACTTTCAGCACGGCGAGACGCTGGGGCTGAGCGATATGGAAAGGCTCCGGCCCTTTCTGCCACCCGGTTATTTTGAAGAGTTCCAGTTTCCGGAAGTGACCTTCGACATCAGCCCTCCAGGCGATTACCCTCCGCGTACAGACTATCTCGAAGCGACAGAGAAATTTGCCGGCCAAACCCAGCTTGCCGAGGACGGCAGTCTGAGAAACTATACTGCCGGCCAGCCCTTTCCCGCGGACCAACTGGACCCGGCGGACCCGACCGCGGGCCTCAAGGTCGGCTGGAATTTTAATTTTCGCTGGCAACACTACGGTATCAAGGTCGGCAATTTCGCCACGGTCATGATCAGACCAGGGGGGACGCACGGTGCGTTGCCGGGCTTACCCGAGGATATGATTCAACCGGGAGGTACGGTTGAGCGGGTGCTCCAGCAGCGCTATCAGCGCGTCTATCACAGTCATTTATCCATGCTGCCCGAGCAGAATTACACCCTGCCGGTTGACGGTGCGGAGGAATTTGAGTGGAAAGATATCAACGACTTCACCGATCCGTATGAAATGCGCGGCCTGCGCGTGCTCATCCAGCGTTCCAGCGATCCGCACCGGGCCGATCAGGCGTGGACCTATGTCCCGTCCCTACGCAAAGTCCGGCGTGTTTCTGCTGAAGAGAAAGCAGATTCTTTCCAGGGGTCAGATACGACCCTGGATGACTTCTTCGGCTTCTCCGGGCGGGTGCTGGACTATGACTGGACCTTTCACGGCTGGAAAGACGTGCTGCACATCATGAATTCGCCCCACGCCTATGCGCGCTATTATGGTCCTGCGGGCCGGGCGCCACTCGGGCCGTGGGAACTGCGTAAGGCCATGATCGTTGAGCTCAAGCCCAAGCGGGAGAATCATCCGTACAGCAGCAAGATTCTGTTTATTGACGCCCAGACCTATCGCGTGGTTTCCGGCATGGCGTTCAATCAGGAAGGCACCCTGTGGAAGGTGTGGGGCATGCAGAATTCCTGGTCTGAAGACGCGCAGCATCTGCCGGAGATGAATACCGGCGCGCATCTCATTCGCTATCTTGGCGTCACCGTCGTTGATGTCAAAACCGGTCAGGCATCGTTGTTTCCGGCGCTGGATATGGGCTATCCTGAGGTGGACGTGGAGGAGGTGCTGAGCCTGTACGATGTGAATAAGTTGACTGAGGGACGACGTTAGGAGAAAAACCAGGACAGAGCCATGCAGTTGGGCCTGACACTCTCACTCTTTGTTTTCAGCGTCTGCTTTGCGCCTGCGGTATGGGCCGACTCGCCCGCGGCCGCGAAAACCTGGCGGGTGGTCGGGGAACTGACCGAAGCGGAGCGCCAACTGTTCGACCCCCGGACCGACACGCCCCGCGACCCGGAGCAGCCGTATATGCCCGCCGAGCGCTATCCGTTTCAGCCGCCCTATACCGCAGAGGAGATGGGCTATCGGGCCATGGAGTTCAGCCACTCGCCACGCTGGTCGTGCAATTTTGTCGATGTTAGTGGAGCGCTGACCGCCCACGGGTATCTCATTACGGATAAAATGCACAGCCCGATATTCTATGTTCCAAATGCAAAGGGCATGCAGGGCTTAGAAGGCGAGCTATACGGAACGAAACCAGGTGAGCCGACACGAAAAATAACCGGACAAACCTTTTTCCCACCAGAAAACCTCGGCAACCAGATGTTTATGACCCAGTACCGGGCTGGACAAGAGGCGCTCACCCGATGGGACCTCTTTGTGTATTCACCTACCCTGCGCCGGGTCCGTCGTCAGCCTCAACCACGCAGGGGGGATAAATTGGCGCAGGGAGCTGAGAGTTTTGACGATATCTTTGGCCGTGATCCCTGGGAGTTTTCTTGGAAGCTGATTGGCGTAGACACGCTGTCACAAACCGTTCGCTTCCCTAATACCCGGCCAACCGTGACCCTCGGCAGGTCCGATGGTACGCTCCACGACGTCCCAACGGATCAGATTAAGATGATGGGGGATGACTACCCTTTTTATACCAGGGAGGGCGGCATTGATTGTTGGGTACTTGAAACCACAGTCAAAGAAGAGTGGCTCCCTGACTATTATGCCCCGAAGATTATTTATTGGTTAGATAAACACCACTTTTATCCCTTGCGGATCGAGCAGTACGGACGAGACGGGAACCTTATTTTTGTGGAAACCCGTATTGCCACATACCGCAATCCAAATATGGGGGATCAAGGGTATGGGCTGCTATTCAATCATTACTGGGATGTGACACTGGATTATATGCGCTATAGCGTCCACGACACACACCATCTCAAAGAATGGTCAACCGGGGATCAGGAGGTCTTTTTCAGCCCTGGCGTGCTCCCGCGGGTCTGGTATTTCGCACAACTGAAGAGTCAATCGGAAGTCCCCGTCCCGGAGCAGTATTTTCTACGTCCGACCTTAGATCGGGAAAAGTTTCCAGGGCATCGAAAGATAGAACTCTCGGCCGACATTGAAGAGAAAATCCGCGCCCAAGAGGAAGCCGGCCATCTGGTGTTCATAGAAGAAGAGGATTAAGGCAGACGGCTCACTCTCCCCCACCCCCTGGATGCCAGAGACCCAACAGACCCACCGGACTCAACAGACCCAAAAGACCCTCGCTACCCCTTCGCATCTACCGCAACGCCACAGCCTTATCCCGCAGGCGCGGTAGCGAAAACCACAGGTCGTTACACAACTCCATCTCCTCTTCGTCGAGGCTCATCTCGACAGCCGGCAGGGATTGTTTGAGTTGTTCGGCTGAGGTTGCGCCGACAATCGGCGCGGTGACTTCGGGCTGGGCGAGCACCCAGGCGACCGCCACTTGAGCCAGGGGTTTATTACGGGCGGCAAAGAATTCTTTGAGATGCTCGACTGCGGCAAACTGGGCTTCCTGCCAGTAGCGCCGGCGGTACGTTTCCCCGGCTCTGCCACTCAGGGCAAAGCGCGTTTCCGCGGCCGGTTCCGCGCCCGCTTTGTGCTTGCCGGTCAGAAACCCGCCGGCGAGCGGATTGTACGGAATCATGCCAATACCCTGCTCGCGGCACAGGGGAAAGAGTTCGTGCTCGATTTCGCGGAACAGCATATTGTAGCGCGGTTGGACACAGTCGAAGCGCGCCAGGCCGAGCTTGTCGCTCTGCCACAGGGCCAAGGCCAGACGCCAGGCCTGGAAATTTGAGCAGCCGATATAGCGCACCTTGCCTTGATGGACCAGGTCGTCCAGAGCTTGTAAGGTTTCCTCGACCGGCGTTTTCGGATCGGGCGCGTGGACTTGATACAGGTCGATATAGTCCGTCTGCAAGCGTTTGAGACTCGCCTCAACCGCGGAGCAGACATGCTTACGCGACAGGCCCCGGTCATTCGGCCTGTCACCCATTGCGCCCCAACATTTAGTGGCCAGGACAATGTCCTCGCGCCGGCCTTTTAACCATTTACCGACAATCTCCTCGGTGCGGCCGGCGGTTTCGACACCACCGCCGGCCGGATACACGTCCGCGCTATCAAAGAAATCCACACCGTTCTCGAATGCGGTATCCATGATGGCGAAGCTCTGCGTTTCGTCACATTGACGTCCAAAGGTCATTGTGCCCAGGCAGATTTCCGAAACATTCAGGCCGGTTCGCCCCATGCGCTTTGTTTTCATCTTTCCTCCTCTTTTTTTCGCTTGACCAGTCCGGTTTCAGTCTGGGATTTTCGGCGTGACTCGTATATGATCGCATTCGTCCCGTCACGCAAGAGCTCACAGCGAAAGGAGAGCGGTATGGCACGCCAGACAAAAACGCAGGGGAAGGTCGTTCCGTTACGGCCACGCAAGAAACCGTCTTCAGTGGCACTCCCTCCACAACAGGCAAAAGCCCTGCGCAAGCAGGATGCGGCCCACCTCGTCCACGGCTTTGTGCCGCTCGGCTTGCAGCAAAACAAGGGGGTACCCGTTTTTGTCAAGGGCCAAGGCATCTATCTCTGGGATACGGAAGGCAAGAAGTATATCGACGGCCTCGCCTCCCTGTGGAATGTGCATATCGGACACGGCCGCAAAGAAATCAACCGCGCCGTGGCCGAGCAGATGAAGCAGTTGGCCTTTGCCCCTACGCTGATCGGCCCGACCTCGGTCCCAACCGTCCAACTCGCGGCCAAGCTGGCCAAGATCGCGCCTAAGGGCCTGAGTCGGGTGATCCTGACCTCTGGCGGCTCGGAGTCGAACGAATCGATGATCCGTCTGGTCCGCGCCTATTGGAAAGCCAAAGGAAAGCCCAAGAAGACGAAGTTCATTACCCTGGAACAGGGCTATCACGGTACATCGAGCGGTGCCGCGTCGCTAACCGGTATTCCGCTTTTTAATGATCAAGTCGATCCTGGCCTGCCCGGCGTCATCCATATGCCTCGTCCGTATAGCTATCGCGAAAACAACGGCGCGGAGGAGCTCGAAAAAATCATTAAGCGCGAGGGGGCGGGGACGATTGGAGCCTTTGTGGCCGAGCCGATTCAGGGCGTTGGCGGTGTGATTGTTCCGCCCGATGGCTGGTGGCCCAAGATTCGGGAGCTCTGCTCGCGTCATAATATCCTCATGGTGTGTGACGAAGTGATTACCGGCTTTGGCCGCACCGGCACCATGTTTGCCTCGACCGGTTTTGGCGTTGTGCCCGATATTCTGGTTTCGGCTAAAGGCGTCACGAGTGGTTATCTGCCGCTTGGCGTGGTCCTGTTCAAAGAGGAAATATTCCAGACCTTTTTGGAGACGGGCGATGATTACGCCTTCTGGCACGGCTACACCTATACCGGTCATCCGACCGTGTGCGCCGCAGCCCTGGCCAATCTCGAAATCATAGAAAAGGAAAAACTCGTCCAGAACGCCCGCACCCAGGGCCGCTATTTGCAGAAACGCCTAGCCGCCCTACACGAGCTGCCCATCGTGGGCGATACGCGCGGCAAGGGCCTGATCGCCGCGGTCGAGTTGGTCAGGGATAAGGCCACCAAGGAAATGTTCCCGGCTGAGCTGCGCATTGCGCAACAGGTCTGGGAAAAAGCCCTGGATAACGGCTTGATTACCCGCGTGGCCGGCGCGAACAGTATTGCGCTCTGCCCGCCTTTAATCATCACCCGAGGACAGATTGACGAAATGGTAGATACCCTTGGCAGGGCGATTCGAGAAGTGGCGGAAGAGCTTGACGGCGAGTGGCAGCGAGCCAGCGGTAAATAGCGGACCAGTCCCATCAAAAAAATTGAGAGGGGCGGCACCGAGAGCCGTCCCTTTCTTCCTCCGTAGCCCGGAGACAGTTCGTGCAGCATATCCGTCTTGCGCTTCTCATCGCATGCTTGCTCACGAGCCTGCCAGCCCGGCTCTGGGCGGAAGCTACACCGGCCCGGCCCGGCGTGATTGTCCTTGAGGGCAACGAGCTGCCCTTCCTGCATCAACAAACCCTCTCGCACATTCAGCTCTTCGTCTTTCGCTCCGCGACGCTGACACTCATCCCCTTCCAGATTGACGAACGCGACCGGCGTGGCCGGTGGGTCATCAAAGCCGGCCCACGTCCCAGCCAGGACGACCAGCCAGGGCGGTTTGACCCCAACGATGCGATTATTTTTCTGAGACGAGATATGGGAAAACGCGCCACCGCGGCAACGTTTCCAGCAGGAAGGTGGCATGAGGTGCGCCTCGGCTCTGACGAGACCTCTCTCGGCTTTGTCTATATTCGGGTGGGAATGCAAGCGTCGCAGCCAGCCCGGCCCTTCTCCGTTCGCTACGACCCACAACACGACCATGTCTATGCGGAACGCTATAGCGTGGCTTTTGACACGCCTTTACCCAGCCACCTCGCTTTTGTGGAATCGCCCGGCGATTTGGGCCAGAACCTCATCTCGGGTGTTGCCGTTGCGGCTGAGGTGAGTTTTCTGGGCGGGCTGCTGAATATCCGGCGTACCGACAGAGACCTGCACACTCGACTGTACGGCTATACCCAGGGTCCGGTCCGGGTGATTCGCCGCGCGCGCTATTGGTTTCCCCTTCCCTTTGGTCTCCGCGCGAGGGGGCGGATTGACCTCATCTTTTATCCGGACTTTGTCGAAGGCACGGCCTTGGTCAAGCTCAAGATTCCGCCGCGTTTTATTTTGGCCGATGGCGAGGTCAGCACCTATTTCAATTTCCTCAATTTCGGCCAGACTCAGTTGTTACAGGCAGACGCGTTGCCCGTGGGAGAAGAGCAGCCTCCTCGCTGGGCGGCCTTACAGCTCCCCACGGGCCAGACGCTCCTACTGGTCATGCGGCTCGAAGGCGGACTCCAACAGCTTGAACAACAGACGTATTTTTCCAACACGGGACCGCCCCATAGTGGACAGCCGTCTTTTGGATTTCATTTTTCCAACATCGCGCGCCTGGACGCGGGCACCTATCGGCTCTCAGCCTTTGGCATCCTACTGGAGACGACCGACCCGAAGATTATTCGGTCTACCGCCGCCTTTTTCCTGTCGCCTCCACCCGCAAGTGTGACCCCAATAGGCGGAGCCGGGAACGAGTAGTCACGCGTCTGGCGAGAAGCACATCGAATACGGCTTAGAGCCCCTGCTCAACCAGACTCCAGCCGGCCGCGCAGAGTTGCTTGCACTTCTCCCCTCGGGTGATGGCTTCGGGCGAACTCGCATTGCCTTCGAGGCCACGCTTATAGACGCCCTGCACGATGGCAGCCAGCCGGAAAAGCGAGAACACCAGATAGAATTTCCACTCCGGGATGTCTTCCTGACCCGTCTTCTGACAGTACCAGGCAACATATTCCTCTTCGGACGGGATGCCGTAGTTTTCGTAGTCGATGCTGGTCAGGTCACCGCGCATATCATCCGGGACGTAGTACGGCAGGCAGTTATAGGCCAAGTCGGATAGGGGCGCGCCCAGCGTACTCAGCTCCCAGTCCACCACGGCCAGCACGCGAGGCTCGGTATGATGAAAAATCATGTTTTCCAGACGGAAATCCCCGTGGGCGATGGTTGTTTCGTGGTGCGCGGGCAGATGTTCGGGCAGCCATTTCATGAGGTTTTCCATGGCCGGCAGATCGTCGGTCTTGCTGGCCTCGTACTGCTTGGACCAGCGCCGCACCTGGCGTTCCATATACCCGCCGACTTTGCCATAGCCTTCCAGCCCGACGGCCCGGAAATCGACCTGATGGAGTTTGGCCATGACGTCGACCATGGCCTGGTAAATCTCGCGGCGTTCTACCGGGGCTAACTCGGGCAATTCATAGCCACGAAAAACCCGGCCATCCGCAAAATCCATGATATAGAAGTCCACCCCGATGACGCCGGGGTCCTGGCACAGGACGTAGGGTTTTGCGACCGGCACATCGGTTTCCCACAAAGCGGAAATAACCCGGAACTCGCGGTCAACCGCGTGGGCGGAGGGCAGGAGTTTGCCCGGCGGTTTTTTGCGCAGCACGTAGCGCCGGCCCGCGCCGTCGGTCAACACAAAGGTCGGATTGGACATCCCGCCCCGGACCTGACCAACGTGTAATGGCGCGCTAAAACCGTCAACGTGTTCCTGCATATAGCCTTCAAGGGCGGCTTCATCAAAGCGATGCTGGTCCAGCACCGGCGCGGTTTCAGTGGTGAGAGACGTGCGCGGCGTCAGCATCATTTCAGCTTCGGATGTTGTCATGGCTTCCCTCCCTGGAAACTTCGAGCGTACGGTTTTCGACCTGTTTCAAACACTCCCGCAGGCAGAACGCAAGGCCGGAGCAGACCGGAATTAGAGAATCCGGGTCTCCCGCTGACGACCCAGTTCGACTAAATGGAGCCGGCCATCGCGTACTTCCAGACGGGTACACGAACAGTTATCCGGCTCAAAGCAGATCACCCGACCGTCCTGCGTGGCCGCACCGACCGCCACGTTAATCGCAATAAAGTGGGAGGTGACGACGGTTGTGGTCTTGAGAGCAACCAGGGCGGCAACGACCTGCTCACGCCACTCCTGATACTGGGGCGCAAGCTCACTCCAACGGCCACGCATGGCCTGCCTGAGCCAATCTGCGCGGGCTTGAAGATCTTGCGTTGGAGACGGAATCTCGGCCACCGCCGGTTCGACATAGGCCTGGACTTTCCAGCGTTTCTCAAACGCCGCTGCGGTCTGGCGCGTGCGCTGGAGTGGGCTGGTGACAATGGGTAGCGGTCCCAGCGATTCCAGTTCGTCTGCGATGGCTTCAGCTTGGGCCAAGCCAACGGCATCAAGACCAGGATCGTAGGCTTGATCAAAACTGGCGCTGGCCTGACCGTGACGGATGAGATACAGCGTCGCAGGGTTCGTATGCATGCTTGTCCTTGGTAGTAGGCGCCTGCGTATCCGTTAGCTGACATCCGGAGGCATCTCCGGCGGGAGGCTACGAATAGCGTTTGCGGTCAGAGAATTCAGAAGTTCTTGTAAGAAATCCTCCTGTTCAAATCGTGTGACGAGGGCCTGCCAGAGCGCAGGCTCGGAGTAGCCCCGAATGCACGGGACAACAAACTGTTCGCGGTAGGCATTCAAGGCGTCTGCGTACAGGGTGAGTCCGGTTCTATACTGTTCCAGCCCGCCCCGATAGCGGGACAGCGCCTCGGCATAGACCTCACGAGCCTGGCAGAACGCCTCCTGTGTGACCAGCCTTTTTCGATACGTGGCCTCGACTTCAAGAAACCGTTCATGGGCCAGTCGTATACCCTGCTCCCACTGCCGGCGCGTCGCTGCGTGTTGTTCTTTCAGTTGTACCAGCAGGGTCCGCTTGGGCCGCACGATGGTCCGACGGATTTTTCCAATCTGTCGGGCTAATGCCAAGTCGTATTCCTCGGGAGGATGGAGCCGCAGGTTCTGGTAGATGGCCTCCTGTCCCTGGGTTTTCGATTCTGCCTCACGGACCGTTCCTTGATCAGTCCGCAGCTCAAGCACGAGAAGACCGACGCTCCGCTCGACCGCTGCAAGTCGCTCGCCACAGGCCGCGAAAGTGACACCAGCACTCGATAAGCAGACAAGAAACGCACAGCAGACCGCGCCCCAGTTGCCAAGAACCAGAGTACGGGAGAAACGGGCACTTCGCATACTAGGCAGGCAGGACGGTAACATGGAGGGAGTAGGCAATACTGTCTTTCAGAAGCCCGCGCACATAGCAGCCCTTTTCTGCTCGTGCGGCCACAGTCCGCACCGTCTCTTCAGACGCAGCACTATGCACGGTCAAGTCAACGTCTATGGTTTTCACAAAGCCTTTTGTGTTCGACCTGGCGGAAACCGACGCCCCGGCAAGCGGAACCTGACGCGCCCGCGCAGTGATCTCAAGGGACATTAACAGACAGCCACACAAGCTGCCTAAGAATGCCGTGATCGGGTCAGGGGCGGCACCATGTCCACCTAATTCTTTGGGCTCATCAAGCGTCCAGGCATGCTGACCGGCCCGGAGTTCAACCGTACACGAATCGCTCGCAAGGGTGCCAACAGCATGACGAAAACCACCGGGAGCTGGCGCTGTGCTGCTGTCCATCACGCTCTTGATTCCATGCTACCGCTCTCATTAAAACTCGATCAGTTCTAACACGGTCCCGTCAGGGTCGTGGAAGCACACAAAACGGGTCATCCCGCCGCCGAGGATGGTCTCCTGCGGCGGCGAGAGAAACTCGACCCCCTTGTCTTTGAGGTCTGCGTACTCTTGCATCAAATTCTTCGTTTTCAGGGCAATGCGGGCGATACCGGCATGGGCGAGATGAGGATAAGGTGTCCCGTCCGTCTTGGGCTGCTTCCATTCGATCAGGTCGATGCGCGTCGCATGGGGGTTGTCGCCCAGCATCAGGAGCGCGGCCCGGGCCTGTCCGTTCGGAATCTGAAGGCCGGCGTCCAGTTGCGGGCTGCTGCCGGTGCCGAGGTCGTTGACGACCCGAAAGCCCAGCATTTGATAGAACGCGAGCGAGCGTTCAAAGTCGGAGACATTGATGTTGACGTGGAAAATGCTTTGAATCATGGCTTCCTCTCTTCCGTGTCTGGAGCATCGACCGGATAAGCAATCGCGTTCACCTGAGGCGTCTGCTGTCGAGCCGGATTGGTCTGGAAGGTTTTTTCGAGTTCGCGGTCCAGGACATCTTCGGCCACATAGCCGGTAAACGCGCGCTGCACCGTACCGTCAGGGGCAAAGAGGAAGCTGCTAGGTAAAGCAAACACCTGATAGCGCAACCCAATCTCGTCCGACGGGTCGCGGCCAATGGCGTACGGGATATTGTATTTCCGGACAAAGTCCCGCACCCCGTCTTCTTCACTCTGCAAGGCAACCCCAATAACGGAAAATCCTTGGCGTTTGTACTTGTGGTACATGCGGACCAAAGCCGGTGTTTCTATGACACACGGGCCGCACCAAGTCGCCCAGAAATTGACCAGGACCACTTTGCCCTCATAGTCGGACAAGCTCACCCGGTCGCCATCAATGGTCGTCAGAGTAAAATTATAGTCGCCGTATCTGCTCGGTGTCGGCAGCGCGTCAGACGCCACCGGCGTGGAAGCATCCGCTTTTTGGACCTCGCTGACGAGGAGTTCTTCCGGGTTCAAGAAAGTCAGCCGCGACGAGACCCAGGCGAGCTTATCGGTAAAGATGAGCAAACCGACCAGGACGAGCAGCATGCCGGCCGTCACTTCCATCTGCCGCAGATAGCCCTTCATTCCTTTGAAGAGCGACAGAAAACCGTTCAGGAAGGCGGCAGAGAGCAGAAACGGGATACCGAGCCCCAGGGAATACACCGCCAGCAGGAGAACCCCGTGACTGAGCGTTTCGGTCGTGGCGGCAATCGCCAGAATGCCGGCCAGAATCGGACCAACGCACGGCGTCCAGCCAAAGGCAAAAAACAGCCCGGCCACAAAAGCCCGGATCATCCCAGGCTCGGCGGGCTCTTTGGAAAAGCTGCGCTGGCGGAGTAAGGCCGGGATGGGTAAGACCCCGGCCAGATGCAGGCCCAGGACCATAATGCCAAGTCCGGCGACGCCTTTGAGGATGCCCAGGTTTGATCTGAGCAGTCCACTCACCGCAGAGGCCGAGGCACCGAGGGCAATGAACACCAGAGAGAAACCCAACACAAAGGGTATGCTCTTGATCAGCGCACTGGTCATCAGTTGCGCCGAGCGCTGGCGGTCGGTGAGTTGCTCGAAACTCATGCCAGTAATAAAGGTCAAATAGCCAGGCACGATGGGCAAGACACACGGCGAGGCGAAAGACAGAAAGCCTGCCAGCAGGGCAATACCAAGTCCGATATCCATCGTTAGCGAGCATACCACAGAACGAACGGGGGAGCGATATGGCGGCAGAGATACACGCGTGGACGAGGGCGATGGTGTTGTTGACGGTTTCCAGATAATAGTAGACGGCTGGTTGGCAGGAGGGATATAAGCAGTTGGAGCACCGCGCCGCTCTAGCCCCAGTGCCGCACCTATACGAACAAATCAATCAGGAAAGAACTCTCCGTATGGCGTTGGCCTAATCCACCAGCACCGACATCTCCACGAAGGAGGGCGTCCCGGCGGCGTGATAGACCATGTTGGTCGCCACGCGGATATCGGTCTCACCGTCGTGCGCCAGAATGGGGTGGCCGCTGTTCGTGTTGCGGGCGCGGCGCGGGAAATTACTGCTGACAATGTCGACCTGCAGGCGGCTGCCGGCGCGGACCGTATGGTGGATGTCCGCCAGGTTGATCGTGACGGGATAGACTGTTCCGGGTTCGAGGGGCTGCGGGTGATTGTGAGCGGGGTCGAGGATCGATTCCCGATACAGGGCGCGGGTCACCCCATCCATGAGCAACAGCGTGCGCCCGTCCGGGGTGACTTCGATGAGCTTGGCGATGAAGTCGGTGTCGGGGCAGTCGGAACTCACATGGAGCGTGACCCGCACCGCACCCGCCAGCGTCAGGTCCCGGGCCAGCTTCTCGCCGGTATACATCAGGCCGTAGTGCTGCAGGGCCTGTACAGGGCGTTGGTCCACTTGACCGGCGGTGATCAGCATGTTGCGCCCGCCGAGCGTGGGGTTCGGCTGTCGTGGATCGTAGGTATACCGCCGCGGGTCCCCAGCCGGGGCCGCGCCGAGGCGGCCCTCGCCCGTCAGGAATACGCGCTGTGTTCTCGTACCGGCCGGCGGCCAGGTCTCCGCCCGGCGCCAATCATCGGGGATGTAGCGCTCTTCCGCCTCGACCCACGCCTGGGGCGAATAGAAGACGGCCGGTTCGTCGATCAAAGCGGATGGCTCGTCTTTCAGATAGTGGCCGAACCACTCGAAATAGGGGTCACGGGGCCAGCAGTGGGTTTGATAAATGAAATGGTGCGCGTTGGGGCCGATCCATAGTTTTTGCGTCCCTGTGCGCGCATGAATCTTCTGAAACGCGGTCAGCACGCTGGTCAGAAAGATGTCGTACCAGGTGGTGGCGTGAAAGCCGGGAATCGTAATGGTACGGCGGAAATCGTGCGCCGTCCGGAACGCGTCTGGCGCCGGATGCGTGAGGAGTTCGTTCAGGAACGGCTGCCAGACGGTGAAGTCCGGGTGGTTCGTCAACGGCAAGCGCAGCCAGTCCTGGCAATCAATGAACGGCAGCGTGCCGTGGCAGGCGGCTTCCAGCCGGCTATAGCATGCGCCGGTCGAGTGGCGGGCGGCTTCCATCCTGGCCGCGGTCGCGCCCGTGCGGTGCATGGCGGCGTGCTGATGGGATGCCGACAAGCCGGGAATGTTCTTCGCTACCCACAGCCACAGCCGTTCCAATTCGATCGACTGCCCTTCGTACACGACATCGTCATAGATACTGGACGCACCGACCTGGGCAAAAAAGGCCCGTAGCGACGGGTGCCCGGTGCTGGCAGCCGCCAAGGCGGTGGTGGCAGCCGCAGAGGAGCCCGAGACACCAACCCGCTGATTGGTCCAGGGCTGTTCCGCGATCCACTCCAGCGTGTCGTACCCGTCGGTTGCATCGTCGGCATAGACGCGGTCTTCTCCCTGTGAGGCGTAGCGGCCGCGCGTATCCTGATACACGGCCGCATAGCCGTGATCGACGATGGCCTGCCAGCCGCGCAGGATGGGGCCGTACATCGGTGCGGCGGCACTGGGCACCCAGCCCCGGGCCGGGTCGGTCACTGCCTCGCCCGCTGGGGTCGTGATGCCGTAGGGCGTACGGTGCACGATGACGGGAAAGCGCGGCCCCCCGTCGGCCGGCAGAAACACGAAGGTGTTGAGGGTGATCCCGTCGCGCATGGCCACATCCGTCTGAAAACCGCGCGTACCGCGCTGTTCGTCGACAATCTTCATGAGTGGTGCTCCTGGTGTTGCCCGTCGGCGGCAAGGAGACCGGGCGCGAGATGTCTCAGCAGGTCCGAGATGATTCCCTATACTATATAAAAATGGTGGAGGAAATGAGGGGGATAATAAGGCAGTTTTTATAAAAGTCTATATATTTCACATGTTTATATTTTTATCTGGCGGAGAGGGGGGGATTCGAACCCCCGATACCCGAAGGTATACACGATTTCGAGTCGTGCGCGATCAACCGGACTCTGCCACCTCTCCGACTCCTGAGCGAACTTCACCCTTCACTATAAGCGATTTCAAGACAAGCGCAAAGACGGGTCAGCCCTTGTGACGCGCTGCCGCTTCTCTCGAAAGAAGCGTTGGAGCAGGGTCCGACACTCCTCTTCACAGACCCCGCTCGTGATGTCCAGGCGGTGATTCAGACGGGTATCCAGGGCAATATTATACAGCGATCCCGCGGCACCGGCTTTGGGGTCAAAACAGCCGAAAACGAGGCGTTTGACCCGCGCGTACACTAGCGCTCCCATGCACATGAGACACGGCTCTACCGTTGTGTACAGCGTCGCATCTACCAGCCGGTAATTCTTCATATACAGCGCGGCGTGCCGCACGGCTTGGATTTCAGCATGAGCCGTCGGGTCGGTAGTTGCAATAGGCGTATTATGGCCCCGGCCGATGATCCGCTCGTCCAGGACTATGACCGCACCAATCGGCACTTCATCAGCGGCTTCTGCCAGGACGGCTTCTGACAAGGCGGCTTGCATCCAGGCTCTATCCTGTTCAGTGTGCATGAACAACTCGGCGCAGTTCTTCCAGCGTTCCGACTCCTCCCCGGCTGCCGACAATGCTCTCGACTGCGAGGTCGTAGCTCTCAATGGCATTGAGGAGGTCCCGAGCCCAATCGGCAACCTGTCGGACGGCTCCTGGCGTAAACAGGTCAGCCACAAAAAGGAGGCGTTCCTCGGGCAGATAGACGATCAACATGCCGTCTACATGAACGGTCTCAATCGGGTAGACAATTACCACCCGATTTTCATCAACGAAAAACTTGCGCTCATTCCTGACCGCTTCGATGACCGCCTCTCTGGGACGCCGCTGGAGACTGTCCGGGACTTGGGTGTGCAGGGCACGAAAGACGTCCTGGAAGAGCGAGACGTTCAGCGCACTGGTCACCACAATTGTATCGGCGGCCACATAGGTCCGCAGTCCACCTGCGTGCTCACTATGAAAATGCGTATTGATGACAAACCGGACCGGTTTGGTCGGAAAGCGCTGACGTAAGGTGTCCAGCACCGCGCGTGAGTGCGCGTCGTCCTGGGGGGCCTCAACCACAATCAGGTATTCGCCCATCTCAACCGCCAGGCTCTGATAGCGTCCTCCGACAATATGCAGCACACCTGGGGCAAGGTCACGTAGCGCGAGCGTTGAATCCGGCATATCGACCGATCGACCCTGCGCAATCTGGCGGAGCACCCAGTGAGAACTCTGTTCTCCGCGGGCTCCATTCCACTCTTCCGGGTGCTCGATATCTTCTGGAATACTGAAGTCCACGGGGGAAAGATCGACATCGTTCTGAATGACTTCAACATGTTCCACCATGACGGTCTGACCGTCGATCCGATAGATTCGTTCAAACGGGAGTTTCAGCTTCCCGACTTGACGCCAGTCGGAAAAAAACACTTCGTTCTGCACGTCGCCGTACAAGGGGTCGTCTTCGACAAAGACGACCTTGGTCAGCAGTCGCGTTTTCGAGTCGATGGCCAGCAGAACAAGCTGGGTATTGTCATTAAACGAGACAACCACCTGGCGGCGGCCATGAATCGTCTGATCCATCAGACGCAGAAAGGAGTCCGAACGACTCAGGGCATGAATCAGGATAGAGACGGGCGAACGGCGCAGCTCTTTGTGGCGGGCGGCAATACGGGAGGCCGACATGGCCCGTCGGCATGGACTCTCAAAGCCGTCGCAACCGAGTATGGCTCCGTCGAGCCCGTTCATGATCTCGGTGTAGGTCCAGGTTTCCTGGAAGGGATAGACCAGCCTGCGCTCCCACTCATAGCGCACGCGGCCCTTCTCCAGGTCTCGGAAGAGCACGTAACGAAATTCTGACACCTTCCGGGGCTCGGCTCCGGGACGCGGACTCAGGTCGGGCTCAAAATTCTCGCCATGACTGATAACACGCTGACTTTTGAGGTCTAGCAGGACGGGCCGTTCGCCAATGGCGAGCACGGCCGAATTCACAAAAACCTTGGCGGGTTGGGCAGAGGCAGGAGCAAGGCCAAAGAGCAGTGACAGACAGACTCCCCAGACCAGACGTGTCGCCATGCTTATGATAACCCGTTTTTTCATTCGGACTCTGTGTTCCCGAGGTTTGCTCGGCTTTTGCCACGCTTACTCTCAGCGAGGCAGCAGGAAAAATGGGGACGGCTACTCCACCGCCCCCGAGGTGCGTCGTCCGAGGTCAAGAGAGACAAGTAGGCTAACCGGTCAGGCCAATTCGGACCTCTTCGTAACTCGGCCGGCTTTTGAGCCGCTCGGCCCAGGCCGCGACGTGTGGAAATGGACTCAGGTCGATGCCTAATTTGTCGCACAATCCAAGAAACGGAGTAAAGGTGAGATCGGCCAGACTGTAGTCGCCCATGAGATAGTCTTGATTCTGGAGCCGTTCTTCGAGTTGCGGAAAGAGCGCCTTGAGCTGGTCGGTATTTCGGGCCATACGTGCCGGGTCTTGCTCCGCTTTGGGTTTCCGGCTGGTATACAGCAGACGAATGATCGGCGGCACGAACTGGCTGTTGCACTGTTCGATAAGCAGCCGCATTTCAGCCTTGGCGGCCGGTGCCGACGGAGAGAGGGCCGGCGTTGGGTAGGTGTCTTCCAAATACTCGTTACAGATGGCCGACTCATAAACCCAGGCGCCTTCTTCGACCAGCACCGGGACTTTCCCGTACGGGTTGATCGAAAGAAACCACGGCTCTTTTTGTTCCTTGCTCGGCAGGTCTATCAGAATGCGATCAAAGTCGAGCGCTTTTTCTTTGAGAACAATCCTTGTTCTCATGGCGAATGGTCAAGGCAGATAGTCGAACAGCTTTCTTTTGATAGTCATACGTGGCTCCTCTCCATATTACACACGGACCTCTTTAAGTGCTGACCCTAGAAAGACCACGGGCCTACGTCAAGCCTCCCAGCGAGCGGGCATCTCCTCCAGTATGATCGCTAAATATCATACATCGGTACGTGCGACTCGTGGCGGCGACTGGTTTCTGCTCGTTGACACATCTCCGCCACACTCACTCGGGCAAAGGCGGCGGCGATGGCCTCACCAACTTCCAGCATAATACCGCGCAGCCAGCAATATTCGAGACTGGCACAGTCCGCACATTTGACCGGGTTTGCGTCGGCCACACAGGGTAAAGGGGCCAGTGGGCCGTCCACCGCCCAGACAACCGTCTGTAACGAAATGGCCTGCGGGTCGCCCGATAAGGCATACCCTCCGGCCTTGCCACGCGTACTCTGGACGAGTCCTACTCGCTTGAGGGCAAGCAGCACCTGTTCCAAAAACTTTTTGGGAATGCGTTCCCGACGGGCAATCTCCTGAATGGACAACACCTCGGGAGCACCCGGCGCCCCCAGGCAGGCAAGCGCCCTGAGAGCATATTCGCTTTTCTTTGAGATTTTCATAAACCCCTATTTATTTAGTAGACAATAACCCTCTCGGTCAATACCCGTGTGTTTTCAGAGTTTTCGCCGGAAAGGTGCTTGACAGGAGGGATGAATATTCATAGATAGACTATCAAAACTATAAAGAATATAGACTTAGTAGGTTTTAAGCTCTCATATTGAACAACTGACTCCGAGGAGACCGCACTATGAATACAGCCACGACAGCAGGCAACCACAGGGGACGTGCAGGCACACTTGAGAACCCTGAAGTGTATTCGCATATTCCCGGCCGCGTCATCCCCATTCTCGAAAGGGAATTCGACGATTTTGATGCTGAAGTGCAAAAGTTTCTTGATGGAGAGATAGACCGTCAGACATTTATGGGTTTCCGGCTCCGCCAAGGCGTCTATGGACAACGGCAGCCGGACGTCCAGATGATTCGGGTCAAGCTCCCCTTTGGTGGATTCACGCCGGACCAATTCGACACTTTTGCCGATATCGCCGAAACTTATGCACCGCTTAAAAAAGGCCACATCACCACCAGGCAAAATGTCCAGTTCCATTTCATTCCGCTGTTGGAATCCGCACAGATACTGTGGAGGCTGGGCGACTCCGGTTTGTCGACGCGAGAGGCGTGCGGCAACACGGTCCGGAATGTGGTGTGTGATCCCTTTGCCGGTGTCGACCCGGACGAAGCATTTGACCCTACCCCATACGTTGGCGCACTGGTCCGCTATTTTATTCGCAACGAACTGACTCAGGCTCTTCCTCGAAAATTCAAGATCGCCTTCTCCAGTACCGAGAAAGACCGCGCGGTGACGGGCATCCACGATCTGGGCTTTATTCCTCGCCTCAAAGACGGCCATAAGGGTTTCCGCCTCTATACCGGCGGGGGGACATCGATTCTGCCTCGGGTGGGCCGCGTGTTGTACGACTTTGTTGGGCTCAACGACTATCTCAAAGTCGTGGAAGCGGTCATCCGTATTTTTGACCGGCAAGACGAGTTACGTAAAAACCGCGCCCGCGCCCGGATGAAATTCTTTATCGACCGGATTGGTCTGGAAGCGTTCCGCGCGCTCGTTGACGCGGAAATGCAAGGCGACTGGGTCAACGCACGTAACTTTGATCCCGGGCCCCTGCAATGGAATGACACCGAGGAAGAGCGTGCTCCGCGAGCCCCCATCAATCCAGGCAGCCCGAACGGCGACCACCAGGAATTCGCCCACTGGGCCGCAGCTAATGTGCAGCCACAACGTCAGGCCGGCTTTTCGACCGCAGAAGTGAAGATCGCTCAGGGGAATCTGACGCCGGAACAGTTCCGCGGTGTGGCGCAGATCATGCGCGAGTTCACTGGAGGCCATGCTCGGACATCAGACGAACAGAACGTGGTGCTGCGTTGGGTTCGGAACGAGAGCCTGTATGATGTGTGGAGTCGCTTACAGGCGCTCGGTCTGGGTGAGGCCGGGGCACGCCAGATCAATGACGTGGTGAGTTGCCCTGGGACTGACAGTTGCAAGCTCGGTATTACAAACTCCATGGGTCTGGCGCAGGCCATCCAACGGCGAGTTGAAGCTCTCGCTATAGATGATCCACTCACCAAAAAAATTCATATCAAGATCAGCGGTTGTCCCAACGGCTGCGGACGCCACCATATTGCCGATATTGGCTTTTACGGCGCAGCCATGAAGTTCGACAAGCATCAGATCCCCGCCTACATCGTCATGCTGGGCGGCCAATACGACGCGGGTCAGGTCCATATAGGCCAACGCCTGGATGTCCGAGTTCCGTCAAAACGGGTTCCCGAGGCGGTCGAACGATTCGTCCAGCATTATCAAGCACACCGTCGTACGGACGAGGCGTTCAGCGCCTTCGTCAAGCGAGTGGGAACCGCCCCCTTTGCAGATCTGATTACAGACCTCTCGCTCCCGGTGACATTTGACGATGAGCATATGCACGAGTTTATCGATTGGAACCAGAATCGCGTCTATAAACTCGAACGCGGCGAAGGCGAGTGCACGGCCTAGACGCTTCGCAACAGTCAGAACTGACACAGCTTCGCTGAAACGGCTTACGACTCGATGACCTCGGCAAACGTCTGCATGAAGCGCTGCATCTGTTCGAGCGTCCCGATACTCAGCCGAAAGCTGCCGTCAATCACGGGCTTGCCCCGCATATTGCGGACCAGGATGCCTTTCTCTCGCAGTGCGCTTTCAACCACCTCGCACTCTCGCGGCGGCCAGACGAGCAGATAGTTGCCTCCTTGCCCAAAATATCGCACGCCCAAACTCCGGAGTTGTTGCGTCACCCATTCCCTGGCAGCCTGGACCTGTTGAACGTATTGTTCGACATAGTCACGATCGGCGAGCGCGGCTTTTCCGGCGATCACCGCAAAGGCGTTAATATCATAGGGGCCGGTGACACGGCTGAGCCGACTTACCACCTCGGGCTGACCAATGGCAAAGCCCAGCCGCAACGCGGCCAGGCCCGCAGATTTGGACAGGGACTGAAGCACCACAATATTGCCCAGTTCAAGGGCGGGCGGCAGGACCGACTTCTTCGTGAAATCCGCATATAACTCGTCCACCACAACCAGGGTATCGGGTGCGGCGTGGGCCAACTCCAGCAAGGTCTGCGGTTCGAGTAGGGTGCCGGTTGGATTGTTGGGATTACAGATAAAACAGAGCCGAGGCGTCTGCGTGAGCCGTTCACGCATGAACTCAATCGGGAAGCTCAAGTCAGCGGGATACAGAACTTCATCCTGTTGCATGCCGTGCTGGAGCGCGCACGGCTTGTAATAGCCAAAGGTCGGCGCGGTTGTCAGAAAGGTACTTCCCTTTTCGCCGTACACATCAAAGATGGTGTGAATGGCCGCATCCACCCCGTTAAAGGCTTCCACGTAGCGAGCCGGGACGTTGATGGACGCTGCATACGCCTCATTCAGGCCGGCATATTCCGGATAGGTCGCATAGGCATTGGGCGGCAGGCGGCGGATGGCTTCAACGACTTTCGGGCTCGGGCCAACCGTGTTTTCATTAAAGTCGAGGCGCAGCATGGGTCGCCGCCCTTCAAGCGGAGCGACATAGGGCTCAAGCTGTTCGATTTCAGACCTGGCCTTGATCATAACCACGCCATCTGGTGATTCCGTCGGCCGCTACACAAAATGGGGCAGGATGTCTTGTCCATAGTGCTCGAGCTGAGACGGAATCTCAGTTGGCGGGCAGATCGGCCGGAGCACAAATTTGTCGCAACCGACTTCGACAAAGCGCTCGATCTGCTCCGCGCACTCTTGGGCCGAACCGATCAGCGAACGCCGCATAATGGCCTCCGGATCGACTCGCAGGCCGTGGAAGAACGGCTCAACCGTTTTCATGGCCGCAGCCCGGTCGCCGCACACATGAGTGAAGAGCAGCACCCCGGCCTCACGCGGGTCAATCGTCCGTCCGTACTCTTCCCCATACACCTTGAGCTTTTCCATATCGCGCTGAAACTCGACTGGTGAGGTCAATGCGGGGAACCAGCCGTCCCCGAGACGAACGACGCGTTTGAGAATCGCATCACTCTTGCCGCCAATCCAGATATCGAGCGCCCCCTGCTTCGGTTTGGGCTCAAGCGTCACATCCTCAAAATGGTAGAACTCACCATGATGCGTGACGTGCGATTCCGTCCAGAGTTTGCGTAGAATCTCAATCCCTTCCTCAAGGCGGCGGCCACGAGCCTGAGGAGGCACCCCGCACGCAACCAAATCGCGCGGATCGTTACCGCTCCCGACGGCCATAATCATCCGTCCGTTTGAAAGATAGTCGAGGGTGGCATAGGTCTTGGCCACCTGGACCGGATGGCGCGCCGGCAGGGTAAAAACGCTCGGTCCCATTTTCAGGCGGGAGGTGCGACCGGCGATCATGGCGAACAAACAGGAGATGTCCAGCGTGGGGTTGAGAGTCACGATATGATCCGACAACCATAACGAATCAAGCCCGGCGGCCTCGGCCGCTGCTGCGCTGCTGCACAGGAGTTCGGGGTCAGGTAGGCCATACTTCCACTGTCCAAAGCCGATACCGATTTTTACGCCACTCATGGTGCTCCTCCGCACTCTTTCCGACGGGTGCTTCTCGCTGTATATAGGTGAAGCTATCAGACCGGAGCAAAGAGTACAGACCAAGGAGGGAGTGTACACCATGGGCGATAAAGTCGAGAAGACCGAAGAGGAATGGCGCGCACAGCTCACTCCCGAGCAGTTTGCCGTCTGTCGGATGAAAGCGACCGAGCGGCCGTTCTCGGGCGCATACAACAATTGCAAGGATGAGGGTATTTATCAGTGCGTGTGTTGCGGCATCGACCTGTTTACCTCATCCACCAAATACGAGTCGGGCAGTGGTTGGCCCAGCTTCTGGGAACCGGTGCAGCCGGACCGCGTGCGTCTGGAGACGGACCAGAGCCACGGCATGATCCGGATTGAAGTGCTGTGCAACACCTGCGATGCCCACCTCGGCCATGTCTTTGACGATGGCCCACCGCCCACCGGGCAGCGCTACTGTATGAACTCCATATCGCTTCAACTCAAGAAGGAGAAGTGAAGCAGAGGACGGGCATCTGTCCTTGCTGACAGATCCTCTTCGTCGGCACAGAGCGGCAAGCCAACCACGGCAATCAGGATGGCTCGGTTGTTTCACGACATCACGGCAACTATTGGCCATACGCCTTTAGTGCGGCTCAACCACCTCACGCAGGATATTGAAGCGGAAGTGTATGCCAAGCTGGAGTTCTTCAATCCCCTGGGCAGCGTAAAAGATCGGATTGGCTCCAATATGATTGCCGCCGCGGAACAGACCGGCAAGCTCATTGCAGAGAGTGTCATTATTGAACCGACCAGCGGCAATACCGGCATCGCCCTCGCCTTTGTTGCCGCGGCCCGGGGCTATCGGATCATCCTGACCATGCCCGACTCCATGAGCATGGAGCGGCGCAATCTGCTGCGCTTTCTTGGCGCCGAACTGGTCCTCACGCCCGCCCGCGAAGGGATGCCCGGTGCGATTCGTAAAGCCGAAGAACTCGCCGCAAGCATCCCCCACGCCTTTATTCCACAGCAGTTTGAGAATCCGGCCAACCCGGACATTCATCGCCGGACCACGGCCCACGAGATTTGGGAGGACACCGACGGTCAGGTCGATATTTTTATCAGCGGCGTGGGTACGGGCGGGACCATCACCGGGGTGTCCGAGGTGATTAAACCCCGCAAACCGAGTTTTCAGGCTATTGCCGTCGAGCCGGCTAGCTCAGCGGTGCTCTCGGGCGAGCAGCCCGGCCCCACTCAGATTCAAGGGATCGGTGCCGGGTTCGTCCCGGCCATCCTGAATACCAGCATTATTGATGAAATCATCACCGTCCGGGACGAAGACGCGCTTGCCACGGCACGCCGACTTGCCAGGCACGAAGGCATTCCCGCTGGCATCAGCAGCGGCGCCACGGTCTGGGCCGCACTCCAGGTCGCTGCCCGTCCTGAAAACGCCGGAAAAATGCTGGTTGTTATTCTGGCCAGCTCGGCCGAGCGATATTTGAGTACAGCGTTGGTTGAGGACCTCTAGGGCGTACGACCTCCCCTACCCCTTCGGCTTGACCATCCTGAAAACTTTACGAATCACAGCCGAGGCATTCTCATACGGTGCCGCCTCGCCCATGTCCGTAATCTCCGTATAGCGCTCACGAATCTGATCCGGCTGTGGAATCGTCTCGGTGTCAAACAGCACCCCGGCTGCTTCCCGGACTTCTATCTTGGCGTAATAGCCTGCCCCGGCCTGGATGATATGCCCGGAGTCCGTGTTGTCGGGCGCGCACAGCCAGGCGACCGCGGCAGTGACAAACTCGGGTTTCATCAACGGCGCGTATTGCGGTGTGGTGGCCGGTTCGGACATACGCGTCAACGCAATAGGGGCAATCGCATTGACGGTGATATTATAGCGTCGGCCCTCTTCTTTGAGGGAGTTCATAAGCCCGATCAGGGCCATCTTTGCCGTCCCATAGTTGGTATGGCCATGATTGCCGTACAGGCCGGCGGATGAGGTGGTCATCACAATACGGCCAAAGCCTTTTTCCCGCATAATGGGCCAAGCCGCGTGGGTACAATAGACCGCCCCCATGAGGTGCACGTCAATCAACGACCGAAAATCGTCCAGGTCCATTTTGGCAAAACTTTTATCCCGTACGTTTCCCGCGTTGTTAATCAGGATGTCTACCGTACCAAAGGCATCCAGCGCGGTTTGGATAATCCGTTTCCCACCCTCTTCGGTGGCGACCGAATCGTAGTCCGCTACCGCTTCCCCGCCCGCAGCGGTAATCTCTTCCACAACCGCGTCGGCCACGGCCCGCGAGCCCCCGGTGCCCGCAACCGTTCCCCCAAGATCGTTCACCACCACCTTCGCCCCACGCGAAGCGAGGAAAAGAGCATGGCTTTTCCCCAGGCCGTTGCCCGCGCCGGTAATGACCGCGACTTTATTGTCAAAACGGATGTCGTTCATGGATGGTTTCCTTGTTTACTGTGATTGTTCACGAGAGGAGAGAAATCGAATAGTCGAAATCTCTTCAATGGCAACAAAGTGCCGAGGGTTTGTAGTGATTAAAGGCAGATTCTTTTCCCAAGCAGTTGCAGCGATAAGGGCGTCTGCGAGGTGACGCTGAAGAGCAGGATATTGCTGCAACAGTTCAGAAAAACGGCCGGCAATCTGCGCATCGGGGTTGATGGGCCGAAAACGACTCAGAAAAGCTTTTACGCGCTGGGCCTCTGCTGCGCGTATTGGTTCTTTCAGCAGTTCTTTGCGCGTGACTTTGGAATAATAAACGGTTCTTCTCGGGTCACGGAAGAACCGTCGTGCGGTCTGGTCTCCACGCAACCAGTAGATGAATACTCCGGTATCGACGAGTGCAGAATGGACGTCGGACCATGAAGCGTCACTCATCCCAAGCCGTTATTTCTGCAAGGTATTCTTCCGGTGTTTTCAGCTCACCGTTCTCTTTTTTGGAATCCTCCTCACGGAGGCGTAGAACGTATAGTTCGGGGTCAACGATATCAGGCCGGTTCTGCCACATGCCAAACCCTTGAGACCGTTCCCGGATTTCAACGATCAACTGCGCTTGCTCTTCGAGTGAGAGCTGTTCAACGAAGTGAAGCACCTCTTGATAGGATGGCTGCCACGACATGGAAAAATCCCTCTCAGATACAACTCATAATAGAAGCTCCGGCCAAACGCAACAAACCGGAGACTCCGACAGTTCTAGCCTCCTCCCTCTCCACCTCCTAACTGTAGCCATGGACACGCATAATCGCATTGGTACCCTCAAACTTCGGATTACCTTCCCCCTGAGAGAGCCTTTTGTAACCCCTTCCGGGACAGGCCAGCTTCGTGTGCAGTCGTCGTGATACCTTTAACCTTGCTCATAGTTCGCAACGACGCGAGCAACGCGCCGGTGTTTCCATCGCGAGCATACTCCTCAAAGATGACGGACATATACTCTTCCATCTCGTCAGGATGGTCATGGAGGTAGTCCGCTTCTACCGCATCTAAGGTTCTAAGTTTTCGCATGGCTCCGATAGTCTTTCCAGCACGTTTTCGCGTCTGCAACACCACTCTCTGGAACATTAACAATGTAACATATTTTCCCCTCCCCCCGATCCTGCTACAAAAACAATTCGATCACGTTGCGTTTTCCGTTACGCCAAGGAGGGAGCCGATGTCGTCACACCAGACAGCCGAGCATATTCACTCACAACTGAGCCATCCGGTTATTGACTCGGACGGTCACTGGATCGAGTTTGAACCCGCGGCCATGGATTATTTGCACGAGGTCGCGGGAGAGCGTGTGGTTGAGCGCTATACCAAGGTTGCCAACCAGTTTGGCAATAAGAAATGGGCGGGTCTCTCAGAGGAGGAACGCAAGGACCGGCGTATGCTCCAGCCGGCCTGGTGGGGAGTGCCGACCAAGAATACGCGCGACCGGGCGACCGCGATGCTGCCCAAGCTGCTGTACGAACGCCTGGATGAGCTCGGTATCGACTTTGGGGTAATCTACCCGACCGGAGGCGCGCTGTTTGCGCCGTTTCTGCGCGATGACGAAATTCGCCGGGCGGCCTGCCGCGCGTTTAATATGTATACGGCCGACCAGTTCAAGGGCCTGGAAGACCGCCTGACTCCCGCAGCGGTGGTACCGATGTTCACCCCGGAGGAGGCGGTTGAAGAACTGGAGTTCATCAAGAGCAAGGGCTTTAAGGTGGCCATGCTGTCGAGCCTCATCCGGCGCCAGGTTCCGGCGGTGGCACGTAAGGCGCCCGAGGCTGGCCGTTATGCAATCTGGCACGACACCCTGGGTATAGACAGCGAGCATGATTATGACCCGGTCTGGGCGAAATGCCTTGAAGTCGGCATCCCGCCCAGCTTTCACTCGGCCTCGTCAGGCATTGGGATGCGGGCCTCGATTTCCAATTTTGTGTACAACCATATCGGCCATTTTGCCCAGGCCGGAGAGGCGGTGTGTAAATCCATCTTCATGAACGGCGTGACGCGACGTTTCCCGGAGCTGCGCTTTGCCTTTTTGGAAGGCGGCGTGGGCTGGGCCTGTGGCCTGTATAGCGACCTCATCGGTCACTGGAAAATTCGTAATCCCAAGGCCCTGGATAACGTCAATCCTGCCAATCTGAACCAGGAAATGCTGGTCGATCTGTTCCAGAAATATGCTTCGCCCGCGGCGGTGGAAAAGCTGGGGCAGAAGGCGACGCAGGCCCATCTCGGCCTGCTTACCAAAGAGCCGGAAAAACTGGACGATTTTGCGCCCTGCGGGATCGAGCGCGCCGAGGACATCCGCGACCTGTTTGTGCCGAATTTCTACTTTGGCTGCGAGGCCGACGATCCGCTGAACGCCTGGGCTTTCAACACTACCGTCAATCCGTATGGCGCCAAGATCAACGCGCTGTTTGGCTCGGACATCGGTCACTTCGATGTGCCGGACATGGCCGGCGTGTTGCCCGAGGCGTATGAGGGCGTTGAGGACGGGGTAATGACAGAGGATAATTTCAGGGATTTTGTGTTCGCGAATCCCGTCCGCTTCTGGAGCGCCGTCAATCCGGACTTCTTTACGGGAACGGTGGTGGAGTCACAGGCGCGGGCGTTGGTGGCGGAGGGGGCTGCTTAGGTACAACACCAATCCGGCTCACCCGCGGCATGGCCGTGGCGCTCGGCCCGGAGCTGGCGCATGCCGTCCATCATACGCTGCCGGTCGATGGGTCGGTCTAGTTCGTTCTGAAATTCCTGGTAGAGCCGCATGATATTGGGCAGAATCCGCTCGGGCTCGCGCCAGCGAGCGTAGATGCCGAGCTTCACGTCGCGGGCGGCTTCTTCGGGGCTCATACCGAACTGAAAACGTTTCTTGGCCTCGCGCCGGATGAGCATGAGATAGGATCGCATCTCGCGCAGTTCTTTTTTGCCACCAAGCGGGCCGTGCCCCGGCACGATCAGGTCCACATCCATCTTCAAAATTCGATCGGCAACCTTGATCCAATTGCCGACATGACCCTGGAAGGCCAGGGGCGTGACATAGTAAAAAGCCAGGTCACCGGCAAAAAGAATCTTGTCTTTGGGTAAATAGACAAAGGCGTCGCCAAAGGTGTGGGCCGGTCCGAGATGGCGCAGTTCCACGTCTCGTCCGGACTGGTGGAAGACCAGCCGGTCTTCAAAGGTCATGGACGGGACCTTGGGTTTGAGCTTGGAGAACTCCTTGGCAAAGCGCGGAATGCGCTGCTGGAGTTGTTTGACAGGGATGCCTTCCCGTACCTGTTCGTCGCGACAGAAGGTGTGGCTGATGACCTGGGCGTCGCGAAAGAGAAAATTGCCGCCGCTGTGATCGACGTGATGGTGCGTATTGACCAGCCGGGAGACCGGCCGTCTCGTCACTTTCTTAATCGCCCCGAGAAAGCGTGAGGTCATGGACGGGACCATGAGGGCGTCAATTGCCATGACACCTTCACGGTCCAGCAACAGGCCGGCGTTACTGACACCCAATTCCCCATACGCCTGAATATAGGCGTAGACTTTCGGCGCGACCTCCTCGATCCCCGTTCGCCAGCCTGCGGGAGTGATGTAGTCATGCATAGGGCCACCCGCGCTTAGAAGTTGAATAAACGGGCGGCATTCTCGCTCAGGATTTTCTTCTTCAGCCCGTCTGAGATATCCGTTCGCTCATAGATGGCTTTTACCGAATCCGGGCACATGCAGTCCCAGTGCGAGTAGTCCGAGGCGTAGATCAGGCGCTCTTCCCCGATCATTTGGGCCACGAACGGAATGGTCTTTTCTTCCGGCTCGACCGCGAAAAAGCAGTTCTCGCTCGTGATCCAGTCTTCGGGACTGCGCTGCTGCCAGGGCATTTGCTGGGGCAGCAATTCATAGTGCTCGTGGAGCCGATCCATCATCCATGGGACCCAGCCGGCCCCGGCTTCCATAAAGGCCACTTTCAGCTTCGGGAAGCGCTCCAAAATCCCCCCGGTAGTAAACGAGGCCGCGGCCAGCATGGTATCGAGCGAATAAAAGGCATGCTTGAACACGTAGCGATCGAATCGATCGACACCTGCGGAGTTGGTTGAGATGATATGCGCACAAATGGGGACACCGAGACCCTGGGCTTCTTCCCAAATCGGATCAAACTCGGCTTCGTGCAAGAGCTTGCCACCGAAATTCGTCAGGACCTGGACACCGACCATGCCCAGTTGTTCGACCGTCCGTCTGATTTCGACCCGAGCCGCCTCGGGGTCCTGCATGGGAATCATGGCGATGCCTTTGAGGCGGTCGGCGTAGGGTTTGCAGTATTCGGCCAGCCAGTTGTTATAGGCGACGGAGACGGCCATACCCAGGCCGGGGTCTTCAATTGACGCGGCGGCACCGAGGCCGATGAAGGTCCCGAACAGGACGGCGATGTCGATTCCTTCGAGGTCCATATCAGGGATACGCTTGTGCGGATCCTGCATCCCCGCTCGGTCCCAGCCCCATTGGTGGTCGGGTTTCTTGGGCTCGGGCCACATGCCGAGTCGGCCATAGAAATCACGCCGGCTGGGCCACATTTTGCCCTCAACCACCAGATGCTTACGACCATCAGGGTAGCTCACCCAACAGGGTGCATCCTTGTGATAGCGCTCGGGCAGTAACTCAACCCAGTTGACAGCCTTTTCATCGACGTGCCCATCGGCATCAATGACAGTATATTCAGGTCGCATGTTTCCCTCCTGTGTCTTTTTCTTTCCGACTGCTCGCTAGGGCGTATCATAACGCCGCCGAAATTCCGCATACTCTATCACGGCCCGGAGCGCAGCAACCGCTCGATGGGCGCTGGGGTAGCACACACGACCGGCTGCGCGGACAGCCAGGGGGCCGGCATTGTCGTAGTCCCAAGCAGTGTAGACGAGTTCGGTGGTCGTGAGGACGGGTTTCTTATGCTTGTCTGAAGCTTCGGCCGCGGCTTCGGCATAGCGTCGCTCCTGGTTTTCGTGAAATCCGGCCATACGCTCCAAGCCGTAGTCCGGATAGAAGTTACCACCCTTAAACCCCTGGGCGGTTGCGGCCTGAATACCCAGGCCAAGATGCAGCACCGCATCGACCTCGGGATGGGCACAGACGAGGTCCAGGACTTCAGGAACCGTATCGCGGGTCTCGCCGCCCGCCAGATCAATCGGATTATTGTGGCTCCAGCGGGCCGGGACCAGGGTACTAATCGTCTCGACCAGGTCTTGGGGGAGGGGAATCAGGTCGAGCCCGGCCTGGGCGCAGGCATCTGCGGTCAGGACCCCCCAGCCGCCAACGGTGGTAAAGACCACGACTCGCCTGCCTTGGGAAAGCGGCTGGGTCGCCAGGGTTGCAGCCCATTCAAAGGCATGTTCGATCGTCGGTGCCCGCAGTACGCCAAACTGGCGGCACAGCCCGTCAAAGACGCGGTCGTCCGTCGCCAGCGAACCGGTGTGCGATAAGGCCGCCCGCTGTCCCTCTGCCGCAGCACCGCCTTTCACCAGCACCAACGGCTTACGCTGGGTGAGAGCACGGACTGCGTCAATGAAATGCGGACCGTCGGGAACGCCTTCAAGATAGGCAAGCACGACATCGGTTTCCGGGTCGGCTGCAAAATATTCCAGATAATCGGCGATATTTGTGTGGGCGGAGTTGCCGGCAGAAATCGCCTTGCTCACGCCGACTCCAGTCTGGACGGAATAGTTCAAAAAGGCCGACAGCAGATTTCCGCTCTGGCTCACAACGGACAGGCGACCCGCCGGGGGATACGGCGCCACAATCTGGGCACACATGGACACCGGCGTCGAGATCACCCCTTGGCCATTCGGTCCGGCCAGCAGCATGCCCAACTCCTGGGCGGTTGCGACCAGTTCGTTTTCCAGGCGACGGCCCTCCTCGCCCGCCTCCCGATACCCCCCACTGGCCACAAAGGCGGCCCGCACGCCTATCTTGGCACAGGAACGCAGCAGTGCGACGTTGGCCGCGGCAGGGGTACACACAAAGACGAGGTCGGCCTTATCCGGCGGAATCTCCTCTACGGTCCGATAGCTTGGTTGACCGAGGATTTCCGCGCCGTCACGATTGACCGGAAAGATTTCGCCCTGATAGCCGAAGCGTCTGAGGTTGTGCAAGGAGACAAACCCGAATTTCCCCGGATGTGAGGACGCCCCGGCGACAACCACGCCACGCGGGTGAAACAGGGGGCGGAAGCGTTCAAGAATATCTTCAGGGGCATGCCGCTGAGCCGGCGGTCGAGTGTGGAGTGTCGTATTCGTGACGACCAGGGCGTCAACCGCAATGGGTTTACCGTTGACAACAATCAGCGGATTCACGTCAACGCTCTCGATGTCGGTTCGTTCGACGGCCAGGCGGCCAAGCCCAACCAGGAGATCAGCCAAGGCATCGAGATCAACCGGCCCTTCACCACGAAACGGTTGAGTGACGAGATGTTTGAACCGCAGACCCTCTACCATGGCACGCGCTTGGGTGTGAGAGAGCGGCGCCAGAGCAAAGACAACATCGCCGAGCGCTTCGGTCAGAACGCCGCCAAGTCCCAGGAGGACGCACGGGCCAAACTGAGGGTCGCGGACCATACCGGCAATCAACTCTCGCCGCCCGGCAACCATCTCGGCGACCAGCAGACCGACTTCGCCATCGTCATCCCGACGTCGTGCCCACAGCTCGTGCGCGGCCCGCTCAACCGCCCGGACCGTATCAAGACCGAGGCGGACAAGATTCCGTTCGGTCTTGTGAGCAATGCGCGCCCCACACAGTTTCACCACAACAGGCAAGCCAATATCCTTTGCCGCACGCCCAGCTTCGGAGGGGTCCTGGACGAGGGCTTCTTGAGAAATGACGCCCCCATATCCGACAAGCACCCGCTTTGATTCATATTCGGACAGGGTCAGTATTTGCGGCTCAGTCGAACGTTTCATAACGGTACCGTTACCTCTTCTGGTCAGGCGTGTCCGCGCCTCGCCATAATTAACAGAGTGAGCGGGCCTGAAAAGTATGGGATACTAGCACACGCCGGGCCGCTCGGGCAGGCGTCAGCAGGCCAGGGTCTTGAGGGGTTGCTTTCACCCAGGTGAGGCATTAGTTATTGTGGACCTCGCAGACGAAAAGGGGGCGGCGTGAACGCTTCGGTCAGACTTATTGAACAAGTGATTCCTTCAACGGTTGCCATTCAGGTCACCGTTCCCTCACAGCACCATTCCGCCCAACTGTTAGGCACTGAGCGTATGGGGTCCGGGGCAGTGGTGAGCCCGGACGGCTATATTCTGACCGTCAATTACATTGTTATCGGCGCGTCTCAGGTCCAGGTCAGCATGATTGATAACACCCAGCTTGAAGCCGAAGTGGTGGCCCAGGATTTTGCGAGCGGTGTTGCCGTACTGAAAATATCGCAAACCGGCTTTCCCGCCGTCCCTCTCCAGCCTTCTACCGCGCTGCACGCCGGCGATGAGGTGTTCCTGGTCGCCAGTGCGGGAGAAGAAAACGGTCGGCGGGTGAATGGCGGCGGACTTACCTCGGTTTCCCAGTTTGATGCCTACTGGGAGTATAGTCTGGAGCGGGCGTTGACGAGTACGGCGATGAATCCGGGCTTGGGCGGCGGACCCATGTTCGATATGCGCGGACGTATGGTCGGCGTCGTTTCCCTCAATCTCAATGAAATCGGAAAGTTTTCCCTGGCTATTCCGGTTGAACACTTCACCGAACATCGAGACGAGCTCCTGCGCTATGGACGGCGGGTCACCCGGCCCTCACGCGCCTGGATCGGCATGTATTCGTATACGGTCAAAGAGCATCTCGTTATCGCCGGCCTGTTACCCGAGGGTCCGGGGGCCAAATCAGGGTTGAAGGCCGGAGATGTGATCCTTGCTATCGACGAGCAAGAAATAGCCGACCGACGTGCCTTTTATGAGCAACTCTGGAGTCGGCCCGCTGGCGAGACCGTTCTGTTTCGGGTCTTTCGGAATAATGCCGTCCAGAGCATTCCGGTTGTTTCCGGCAATGTCGAGGAATTTTTCGGCTAAGCGCCGCTCCTGTCAGTCACCGTCCGTCGAAGCCCCTGCCCGCCTTGCGGGCTTCCTCCTCCTTTTTGACGTACCCCACTAGCCCTTTCTTGCCGTGAGTCTGATATAATACCCATAGTTCTTACCGTGAGTCTGATACAACATCCACAGGGAGGGCGTATGGAAGCGCGTATGCAACTTGGGAATTATCTTGTCGCATATTTGCGCAAGATTGGTCTGACCCACCTGTTTGGGATTCCGGGTGATTTGGTCATTCAGCTTTTCATGAAATTCGGCCAACCCCAGGATATACGGGTCATTACGTCTTCGCATGAGCCGGGTGCCGGCTTCGCCGTCGATGGGTATGCGCGGGCTACCGGAAAAACCGGCGTCCTGTGCGTAACCTACGGGGCCGGGGGGCATAACGTGGTGAATGCCGTTGCCGGCTCATATGCCGAGCGGGTGCCGGTCCTGGTCATCAGCGGCGGGCCGGGTGAGGAGAAGCGCAAACTCGGGGTGTTAGTCCATCACCAAGCCAGAGAGATTGAGTCCCAATTCCATATTTTTCACGAGATCACCTGTGCCGCAAAAATCATTGACGACCCGCGTACCGCGGCAACCGACATTGATGCGGTTGTCCAGGATATCTGGCGCCATCAGCAACCGGGCTATATTGAGATCCATCAGGATATGGTTGAGCAGGAGGTCAGCGTTCCTGCACGGATCAGAGAATGGGACGGCAGATTTCATCGGGCCCAGTCCGATGCCCAAAAGGTTGAGGAATCCGTCCGAGAGACCACTGCCCGTCTCAATCAGGCGCACAAACCAGCCGTTATCGTTGGTATTGAAACCTTCCGGCACCATCTCACTACCGACATCATTACCCTGGTCGAAAAGATCGGCGGGCCCTGCCTGACAACTGTTTTGGCCAAGGGCGCCTTCCCCATGGATCATCCCCAATATATGGGCGTTCATATTGGGGCCATCTCGCCGGCGCCCATCCGTCAGCGGATTGAGGAATCCGACCTCGTGCTCCATCTGGGCTCCCTCCTGACCGATATGAATCTGGGCTCACAGCCGCAATACATCGACCGTCACCACTCAATCTGGGCCGCGGAGAATAAGGTGCACGTCAGCTTTCATACCTATACGGATGTCTCCATTGAGGATTACGTCCAGTCTTTGCTACAGGCTCCGCTGACACCGCACCAGGAAGAGATTACCTATTGTGACAACCTCGCTCCGCAGCCGCCCGGAGAGAATCGGACGATCCAGGTCTCGGATATGTTATGTGAAGTCAATGCATTCCTGGATGGACGCGAAGGCTATATGGTAGTGGCCGAAGCCGGTGACATGCTGTTCGCCGGCTTGGATATTAAAATTGGCCAAGGCGGAGGCTACCTGGCTCAAGGCTATTATGCCTCGATGGGCTTTGGCGTTCCCGGAGCGCTTGGTGCGCAATTGGGGACCGGTCAACGGCCGCTTGTGTTGTGCGGGGACGGGGCCTTTCAAATGACGGGCTCAGAGATTTCGCATGCGCCCCGTCACAAACTCAATCCCATTGTCCTGGTCATGAATAACGGCGGCTGGGGCATTTTTCGGCCGGTTTCCGAGCGGCAGGACCTGCTCACCATTCCACCCTGGCCCTATGCCACGCTGGCCAAAGAATGGGGCGGCAAAGGGTTACAGGCTACGACAGTCCAGGAGCTACGCCAGGCATTAGTGGAAGCCGACCGGACCTCGTCTTTTGTCATCATTGAGGTTATGGTGTCGCCGCGTGACTTATCGCCGGTCACGGAAAAGTATATCAAAGCCTCAGTTGGCAGCAGCCAATAAGAAATCAAGCTGTAGGAAAGAGAGGAGAAAACGCGTGAAGATTGCTATTTTGGGAGGAACTGGAGAACAAGGTCCCGGCCTGGCCCTGCGCTGGGCGCTCGCCGGAGAAGAGGTCATTATCGGCTCACGCCAACAGGAAAAAGGGGAACGCGTGGCGACCGAGCTCAATCAGGAACTCGGCAAAGACCTCCTGCGCGGCACCGATAACGTCACGGCCGCGGCCGCAGCCGACGTGGTGTTTATCACCGTGCCGTACTCCGCCCACGTCAAGACGATAGAATCCGTAAAAGATCAGCTCAAGGGGAAGACCTTTGTGGACGTGTCGGTCCCGCTCGACCCGGATAACGCCCGGCGGGTGGTCATGCCCGAGGCGGGCTCTGCAACAGAAGAAGCGAAACAGATCCTGGGCGACGAAGTTCAGGTCGTGTGTGCGCTCCAGAACATCTCCGCTCACCTCTTACGTGATGTCAACGCCCAGATTGACTGTGATGTATTGGTCTGTGGGGATAAAGACGCCAGACCAACGGTGATTGAGTTGGTGGAGAAGCTGGGCATTCACACGGTTGACGTCGGTCCGCTGGCCGCCGCCAGTTTGATCGAGCCGATTACTGCCCTGCTCATTCGTTTGAATATCCGAAATAAAGTGCATTCCGCCGGGATTCGGATCACCGGACTGTCCGAAAGTTAGACCCGTCCGATTTCCCCGCGCCAGCAAGAAAAAAGGCCCTACAAAAGTAGGGCCTTTTTTGATGAGTACTCGGTATAAGGGGGCCTACATCATGCCGCCCATACCACCCATACCACCCATGCCACCCATGCCGCCTGGAGGCATTGGAGGCATACCGCCGCCGGCACCTTTCTCCTCAGGTTTCTCGGCAACGGTTGCTTCTGTTGTGAGCAAGAGGCCGGCTACGGACGAGGCATTCTGCAGTGCAGTCCGCACGACCTTGGTGGGGTCAACAATGCCGGCCTTGATGAGGTCTTCGAACTGACCGGTTGCGGCGTTGAAGCCGTTCGCACCCTTGCTGTTCCGAACCTTATCCAGGATGATGGAACCCTCTTCTCCTGCATTGGAAGAAATCCAGCGTAAGGGCTCCTGGATCGCTCTTTGGATAATGCTGACGCCGATCTGTTCCTCTTCGCTCACCTCAACCTTGCCAAGCTTACCGGAAGAGCGAATGAGGGCGACCCCGCCACCGGGGACGATGCCTTCTTCAACCGCTGCCCGCGTGGCGTGCAGGGCATCTTCGACGCGTGCCTTCTTCTCCTTCATCTCGATCTCAGTCGCGGCACCAACCTGGATGACGGCGACACCACCGACCATTTTGGCCAAGCGTTCTTGCAGCTTCTCCCGGTCATAGTCTGAGGTCGTCTCATCGATCTGGGCACGAATCTGGTTGATACGGCCTCCGATGTCACCCTTCTTCCCGGCACCGTCAACAATGGTGGTGTTGTCTTTATCGACAACCAGACGTTTGGCCCGGCCGAGGTCGTTCAGCGTCAGGCTCTCCAATTTCACACCCAGTTCTTCGGCGATGACCCGACCACCGGTCAGAATAGCAATATCCTCAAGCATGGCCTTGCGGCGATCACCAAAACCGGGCGCCTTGACGGCCACACACTGGAGGGTGCCACGAATCTTGTTCACAACCAGCGTAGCCAGTGCTTCGCCTTCGATATCTTCGGCAATGATGAGCAACGGTTTGCCACTCTTGGCCACGGCCTCAAGCACGGGCAGCAGGTCCTTCATGGCCGAGATCTTCTTCTCGTGAATGAGCAGATAGGCATCCTCGTACACCCCCTCCATCCGTTCCGGATCGGTCACGAAATAGGGAGAGAGATAGCCACGGTCGAACTGCATCCCTTCAACGACGTCGAGCGTCGTATCCAGCCCTTTGGCTTCTTCGACGGTGATCACGCCTTCCCGACCGACCTTGTTCATGGCTTCGGCAATAATGCCGCCGATGGTCGAGTCGTTATTGGCCGAGATGGTGCCGACTTGGGCGATTTCGGTTTGATCGCGGGTGGACTTGGACAGGTTGCGCAGCTCGTTGACCATGGCGGCCACAGCTTTATCGATGCCGCGCTTGATGCTCATGGGGTCGTGGCCGGCGGCGACCATTTTCACGCCTTCGGCATAGATCGCCCGGGCGAGGACCGTCGCCGTCGTGGTCCCATCACCGGCCACGTCAGAGGTTTTGCTGGCGACCTCTTTGACCATCTGAGCGCCCATGTTTTCGAACTTGTCCTCAAGCTCGATCTCCTTGGCGACGGTCACGCCGTCTTTGGTGACATTTGGCGCGCCAAAGGATTTCTCGATCACAACATTGCGTCCCTTTGGACCGAGGGTGACGGTCACCGCATCGGCCAGAACGTTCACTCCTTTGAGGGTTCTGTCTCTCGCATCTTGACTGAATTTGACAAGCTTTGCAGCCATTCCTGATCCTCCTAATATCCCGGATTAACCTTCGACCACACCGAGGATATCATCCTCACGCATAATCAAGTGCTCTTCGCCGTCGATCTTGATCTCCGTCCCGGCGTATTTGCCAAAGAGCACCTTGTCGCCTTTCTTGACATCAAGCGGGGTGACCCTGCCATCTTCTCCGACCTTCCCGTTTCCGACGGCAGTCACCTTCCCCTCTTGGGGCTTTTCCTTTGCGGTATCCGGGATGATGATGCCGCCCGCGGTCTTCTCTTCTTCCGCAATCCGCTTAACAATAATCCGATCCTGTAGAGGTCGAATTTTCATACCTCGTCTCCTTTCTCTCAGACGTGTTTCCTTACTGCGAATCTTCTCTGTGGGAGGGATTTCACCCCCGCTCAGGATGGGGGGAAAATAATCACTCTTCTGGTGTTGTCAACCGTCAGCGTTCAGAATTTTCGCTTTCGGGATTCTTCTTCAAAATACCGACGGTAGAGGACATCCCATTCTGTACTTCCTGGGGCGACTTTTCTCGACAGAGAGCGAATCTTTCTCCGCACTGCAGCATCGATCGCGTCTCCCCGCTGGAAATAAGAACTCAATATCCGTCTACTCTCGATCAATGCCCCTCTTTCATTGACAATTTTGCCCTCCGCAGCAATGGCCCGTAAAGCAGAACGCGCCAAGGCGGTAATGCGGTTGTCGGACAGATCGCTCATAGCGCAAAGTCCCGCTCCTCAGCTAAGCGTCGCTTAATGAGCTGGACGACCTTATAGCGATCAACCGTTGGCGACTTCTGGATATGCTCCTCGGCTAACCGTTCGGCTTCCTTTTCAAGGGAGGCTTCTTGGCGGAAGTTCTCGAGTAAGGCACTCGCAACCTTGTTCGCAACCGCGGCCCGTTGCCCATTCAGGCGAACCGCACCCTTCGTGCACAATGCCTCCACCAGAACCTGACTCACATGGCGGCAGAGTGCTTCTGGGTCTTGCATGTCGAAATAGCATAGCTGGCGCCGGCGCTGTTTGGCAACCCCGTCTTGACAAGAAAAACAAGGTTTGAGATGGGACCTTGAGTGACGCATCAAAGATCCACAGGCCCATCTTCTGCGACTTTTCCCTCGGGCTATTGGGAGCATATTGCTACATATCTCGAAGAAGGCTTGGCAATTATCGATAACCAGCACAATATTGTATTCTTTAATGCCGCCGCGGAATCCCTCACAAGTATCGCACAAACGCAAGTCCGGGGGGTTTCGTATACCCAGGTTTTTGACGAGAATCCCTGGATTGTAACCCTCATCCGCAGGGCGCAGGAACCCGGCTATAGTCGAACGGCGGGAGAGGGAGAGCTGCGCGACCGCTTTCGCCGCGTCGTACCGGTCCGTGCCACCTGTTCCCCTATTATTTTCGACCAGGAGGACTGCCCTCTCGGGTTTGTCCTGGTCTTACATGACCTGAGTCATCAGCGAGAACTGGCAGAGGAGAAACAGCGGGATGACCGGTTGACCTCTCTTGGCGTGGTGGCCGCCGGACTCGCGCATGAGATCAAGAACCCCCTGGCCGGCATCAGAGGCGCGGCGCAATTACTCCAGTCTCGTGCCAAGACCGATCAGTCTACTCTCAAATATACCACCGTTATGGTGCACGAGATTGACCGCCTCAGCGCGCTTCTTGAGCAGTTACTTGAGCTATCGGCGTATCCCGACTTTGATCCCCAGCCGGTCAATATCCATAAGACGATCACCGATGTCCTGCTGCTTGAACAAGAAGCGGCCTCCAAAGGAACAACCATTCAAACCCACTTTGATCCGAGTTTGCCGCTCGTGTTGGGCGATGAAGCGCGCCTCTCCCAAGTCTTTCGCAACCTGATCAAAAACAGTTTACAGGCCCTCCGTGGACAGCGTGGTGGGGTGCTTAATATTTCAACGAAAATGGCGACCGGCTTTCATCTGGTGCGTTCGCCTCTTGACCGGACTGCCCCGCTTCAGCCAGGGAGCATTTCTCCCCTTGCTCAAGCGCAGCCCCCGTCCGCTCCGGAAAAACAACCTCCCCATGACAACCACGCCGGCGGTCGTTTTCTGTGTATTATTTTTGCCGATAACGGGCCAGGGATTGCCCCAGACCATCTTCCCCATCTGTTTACCCCGTTTTTTACAACCAAAAGCCAGGGCACAGGCTTGGGTTTACCTGTCAGCCAACAGATTATTGCTCAACACGGCGGGACCATTCGGGTAGAAAGCAGTCCGGGGCAAGGGACATGCTTCCAGGTGTATTTACCCGTCCCCTCAGTATAGGATGCTGTGGTGAACGGAACGATTCTCATCGCCGATGATGAAGACCTCATCCGCCAGGTCCTATGTGATGCGCTCACCGAGCAGGGCTATCGCGTCGAAGCAGTCGCAACTGGCTCTCAAGCCTGGTCGGCCTTGCAGGAACAGACGTTCGATCTGGCCTTTGTCGATATTCGCATGCCGGGACTCAGCGGTTTAGATCTTTTACAGAAGACGCAAGCCGCTCAGATCGACCTCCCGATCATCATTATGACCGGTCAAACCACGCTGACCAATGCGATTGAAGCCATGAAGCATGGGGCCTTCGACTATTTACCGAAACCGTTCGACCTCGATGATGTCTACGCTCTGGTCGCCCACGTTATAGAAGCCAAACGGCTCACGGCCTCTTTTATGAAGGGGAGCGAACATCCACTGCCGGCCATCCAAGGCCGCGATGAACAAATCATCGGCAGTGGCGCCGCCATGCAGCAGGTGTATAAAACCATCGGACGGATCGTCCGCAGCGATGCAACCGTACTCCTCCAGGGCGAAAGTGGGACCGGCAAAGAGTTGGTTGCAAAAGTGATTCACCACTACTCAGCCCGCTGGCGAGCCCCCTTTATCGGGGTGAATTGTTCCGCCATCCCACTCGATTTGCTCGAAAGCGAGCTGTTCGGCCACGAACGTGGAGCCTTCACAGGGGCGGTTGAGCGACACGCCGGGAAGTTTGAACAGGCGGCTGGTGGGACCCTCTTCCTGGACGAAATAGGCGACATGCCCCCATCGCTTCAGGCCAAACTGCTCCGCGTTCTCCAGGAGCGCGAGTTCACCCGTGTCGGAGGCAGTCAGGCACTCCAGGCGGACATTCGCATCATCGCGGCCACGAACCAGGATCTGGCAACCGCAGTCAAAGAAAAGCGCTTTCGGGAAGATTTGTATTTTCGTCTTCGCGTGGTACCGATCACCCTCCCCCCACTGCGCCAACGGCGCGAAGATATTCCCGAGCTCACCTCCTATTTTCTCGATACTATTATGCAGGAGGTGGGGACCTCGGCCACAGGGATTACCCCCGAAGCACAGGCCCTGCTCACCAATTATTCCTGGCCGGGGAATGTGCGCGAGTTGGAAAACGCCCTCATCCGGGCTGCCGTCCTCAGCCCGGGTCCGTTACTGACACCGGCCGATTTCTCGCTCCCACAGACAAGAACTCCGCTGCCAGCCGATCTCGCAGAACTCTCATTCGAGGAGGTCGTCCAGCGTCAACTCACGGCCTATCTTCAGCAGCTCGACCTGCTTGAGACCGGTGACCTGCATGCAGTCGTCATCAGCCAGGTCGAAAAGCCGCTGATCGAACTCGTCCTGGACCACACCCGCGGCAATCAGCTCAAGGCCGCGGAGATTCTGGGGATTAATCGCAACACCTTGCGCAAGAAAATGACGGACCTCAAAATAGCCGTCAAAAAATGAGCGGCCCCGCCCATGTCTTTCTCCTTTCCCAGCCCGTTCTACGCCATGGCCGATACCTTGAATCGGCCCGCTCTGTCATTCCAGCGACTGACCCAGCAGCTGTGCGCCGGAGGCGTGCGACTCCTCCAGCTTCGCGTCAAACAGCAGCCGACGCGAGATTTTGTCTCGCTTGCCACAGCAGTCCAACGCATTTGCCACGCCTCTCAGTGTACGCTCATCATCAATGATCGGGTGGATGTTGCCCTGGCCGTTGAGGCTGACGGCGTCCATCTCGGTCAGGAGGACCTGCCACTGACCGCGGCACGCAAGATTGTTGGAGGCGAGAAGATTATCGGGGTGTCAACCCACACCGCTCAGCAAGCCTTGACCGCAGAGCAGGAGGGCGCTGACTATATTGGATTTGGGCCGCTATTCGGCACAACGACCAAGGCGACCGGCTACACCGCCCGCGGCCTTGAGCAGTTGCAAGAGGTTCGTCAACAGGTCCATATTCCTATTGTGGCGATTGGCGGAATTACCGCCGAACGGGCGCCAGCGGTACTCCGGGCTGGCGCAGATGCGGTCGCCCTGATTAGCGATATTGTTCTCGCCCCTGATATCCAACATCGGGTCAAGACGCTACTTCAACAGCTCGGCAGAAGTTGAGTCTCTTGTGTCTGTTGAGTCCGTTGTGTCACAGACCCTATAGACCCTATAGACTTCTTGACTATCAACAGCGGGATCACCCCTCCTCCACCAAGGCTTCTTCGGGTTCGGCAAAGGTATCGACCAGATTGTCAAACCGCGTGTATTCGCTCCGCCAGGCCAGCCGGACCATACCCGTTGGACCGTTGCGTTGCTTCCCGATGATGATTTCCGCGGTCCCTTCTTCTTCTGACTCGGCATGGTAGACCTCGTCCCGATAGATAAACATGATGACATCCGCGTCCTGCTCAATAGAGCCCGATTCACGAATGTCTGACATGACAGGTCGTTTGTCCGCGCGGAGTTCGACCTGGCGGTTGAGCTGAGACAGGGCGACCACGGGGATATCCAGCTCTTTGGCCAGAGCCTTCAGACTGCGCGAAATTTCCGCAAGCTCCTGGGTCCGGTTCTCCTGCGCGGTGAGGCCGCGCATCAACTGGAGATAGTCAATAATAATGAGGCCGAGGTTGGCCTCGCGTTTCAACCGGCGCGCCTTGGCTCGGAGTTCGAGGACATTTTGTCCGGGCGTATCATCGATGTAGATCGGCGCTTCGGCCAGGCGGCCGGCTGCCATGGCTAAACGCGGGAAGTCCCTTTCCGCCAAATAGCCGGCACGGACTTTGGCATTGTCCACACGGGCTTCCGCACACAGCATCCGCATCACCAGTTGTTCTTTCGCCATTTCGAGCGAAAAAATACCGACTGCGGTCTGTGTCTGCATAGCCACATATTGGGCAATGTTCAGCACGAAGGCGGTTTTACCCATGCTCGGGCGTGCCGCGATAATCACCAGATCGGCGGGCTGGAACCCGGCCGTTTTTTGATCGAGATCCGGAAAACCGGTCGGGACGCCGGTCACCAACTCCTTGCGTTCATACAGTTGTTCGATGGTCTTGATCGTGTCCATGATCATATCCCCGACCTTGGAGAAGGCCGGACGAATCCGCTGCTCGGACACGTCAAAGATCAACCGTTCGGCTTCATCAAGAAATCGCTCGATGTCCTCCTGTCCCGTATAGGCCCGACTGACGATTTCCCCGGACACCGTGATCAAATTGCGCAGGACAGCCTTTTCTCTCACGATCCGCGCATAGTAGGCAATATTCGCCGCACTCGGCACCTTATCGATCAGTTCGGCCAGATAGGTGGCTCCGCCGATCTCCTGCAATTCGTTACGCGTCTTGAGGGAATCGGTTAACGTAATCAGGTCAATCGGTTCGCCCCGCTCGGTTAAGGCGAGCATGGTCAGAAAAATTTTCCGGTTTGTCTCGCGATAAAAATCATCAGGGCCCATGACCTCAATCACCCGGTCAAGGGCGTGGGAATCCAGCAGGATGCCGCCCAGGACGGACTCTTCCGCTTCCAGGCTCTGCGGCGGCACTTTGCGTAAGGCGTCTTCAAGCGTTGACATACAAGGTCCTTTGAGTCTGCTGGATCTGTTGAGTCCATAGGGTCATTGACTCAACAGACCCAACGGATTCTATAGACTCAACGAACTCAACAGACACAATAGACTCAGCTATCTACTCGTCCAGCGTGTCCCGCACAAAAGCAAAGAGACGGGACAGTTCGGTTAAACCGTGAGCGATGCGTGGCCCGTACCAACACAGCGCCATGCCATCCACACAGTAGAAGTGACCGCCGCGGCCGGCTGCGGTCTCCTGGAGTGGCGTCAGGTGGACGAAATGCTTTTCCGCAAAGGGATAGGGCTCACTCGGGAGCAGAACGAGGTGGGGATCGGCCGCAACGACTTCATCAAGAGAGAGGGGGAAATAGCGTTCCTCCTTTGCGCGAAAGATGTTCTCGCCACCACATCGCCACAGCATATCATCGCTATACGTCTCACGATTAAAGGACATCCAGGGTTTGCGCCAGATGGGACAAAAGACACGCAGCCGTTCGCCCTCTTCGAGCCCGGCCGTACTCTCTTCGTATTGCTGCCAGAGTGAGAGCGCAAGCGTCCGAGCTTGCGCTTGGCAGCCTATGAGCGGGCCGAGTTGTTCCACCATCCGTATCCCCTCCGCTACCGTGCGCGGAGCAGTAACATACAGCGGCAAGCCTCGTTTCTCCAGCACGCTGAAGTCCTCCCGCCGATTCTCCTCATCGTTGACAATAACGAGGTCGGGCTTCAGGTGCTCAATCGTGTCGAGATCAGGGTCTTTTGTCCCGCCAACGCGCGTCACACCTGCCAGCCTGTCTGGTGGATGGGTACAATAGGCCGTTACACCAACAACACGTTCACCAGCCCCAAGCGCGAACACCGTCTCGGTAATACTCGGGACGAGCGAAACAATGCGCTGTGGCACCTGCGGGAGCGCAACAGAACGTTTATAAGCGTCCAGAAATTCCATCGTTTCGGGTCAGGGCGGAATGTGCTCTATTTTTCCTTCACCTGCTGCAGAATGGCTTCTAATTCCCGGCGTTCCTCTTGGGTGACTTCTTCGACAGGGACGGCTTGGCTCTTTTCAGAGGCCGGCTGAGCAATGACTTGGCTATCGGCCGTCGCCTTCCCTTCCTCAGGACCGAACAGGCCGATCCGACGTAATTCTTCTTCCATCACAAAAATTGCGCCGATAAACAGCACCAACCCCACACACGCCATGAGGAGCATGAGTTTCGGGATCCACAGCCAGCGTCCTTTCTTACGTGTCGTTTTACGCTTTGGTGCTGCCGGTCGAGTCTTTTTCTGCCGTGCCACGCTCTTGCCTCCTTACGGCTGCCTCGGATATCGGTTGATGACCGCTCGGACGGCATCCCATCCACTCCGCTGATGCCAACCATCCACCCCATTATACCATTTCAAGCCAATAGATTGGAGACGCGTATTCCGAGCCGCAAGCGTGAACCACAAACGTGCGGTCCGACCATAGAACAGTTTGGCGGCAAAAGACAGTCGCGCCAGTTTCTTCCCGAGCCACGACTGAGTGATCGTCCTGGTATAGGCATCAAACGAGAAGTCTTTGGTCTGCAGCGCCTCGCAAATGGCCTGAGCGGCGAAGGCTCCATATTCAAACGCAAAGGAAATGCCTTCCCCCATAAGTGGTTCGGCGCCTGCCGCATCGCCGACGAGCACCACATGCGGAGCGGCAAGCGGCTGTTCGGGAGCATAGCCATGAATGGGAAAAGCCCGCAGCCGTCGGGTTTGCCCGAAAGAGTAAACGTGTCCTCCACTAACCATACGATGCTGGACGCGTTCACTCTTTGATGCCGTCGCTGTACTAAACGCGTTAATTTCCGCACTAAGACAATCCTGGAGGGCTGCGTTTGAGAAAGAATTGACGCCCAATGAATAAATACCGAGATTCACATGGGCAACCTGATCAATCAGACACGGGAAGGCCCACAGATAGCCACGCAACCCGTCCTGGACGGGTAGAAAATTAAAGTCGTAACGCTGTTGGACGAAGCCGTCCCAGTCTGTTTCCGAGATCGGAACGTCGGACATTATGGCCTTGCCGACTGGCTGGCGGGTCTGTCCGATCAATTGTCGTCGCACCCGGCTCCCGGACCCGTCAGCCCCGACCACAATCCGAGTGCGATACGTCGTCTTTTCGGTCACCACCCGAATGCCGTCCGGCTCTCGAACCAGCCGGATGACCTTTTCCCCCTGCCGGATTTCCGCTCCGCGCTCCGCAGCGATGCGCACGAGTAAAAAATCAAACTCGTTTCGGCGAATAATGGAACACATCCCCCCTTCCTCACACACGACCTCGTGTCCGGGCAAGGCCTGAACATGAGCCCGGTTGACCTGGACGTGAGGAACGGTCAGCGGAATCTCTAGGGCGTTGAGACAATCGAGGGTATGGGGAATGAGTCCGCCGGCACAGATCTTCTCCCGGGGATGAACGGCTTTGTCGAGCAGGAGGATATTACCAGCGAGCGCAGGGTCGGCCCGCAACAGATTGAGAGCAGTAGCGGTCCCGGCCGGACCGGAGCCGATAATAATAACGTCGAAGCACTCCACAGCAGTGGGAGCCGTCTGAAAGCAGATGATTAGTCGTCAATCATGGGAACTTCTTCGGTCACGAACCAGACAAGGTTGGGGTGGTCTGAGAATTTCAGTTCGTCCGGTCGCACCTGAGCCAGGTAGTCCGGGTCCGCTAAAAAAGCCTCCACCGCAGCGTGGTCGTCAAACCACAGTTCCGCAATACCGTCGAAGGGCGCGGCATTGTTCTCGTACGCCTGCGGGATCGTATGACTCTGGACGTATTTCCGAATATACTGCCGGAGGCCTGGGACGCTCTTCACCAGACTCCCATGGTGCGTCCGCCAGTAGTCGTGAAACTCTTCGACGCCCATGCCGGGCTTGCGTTTTACACAGACGACAAGTTTGACCATACTCCCCTTACCCGCGGGTTTCATTCTCCCGCTTAGAGACCAGATCGTGGTTCAACATTGCTCCAAATCCAGTCCACAATTTCTTGAGTACTGGCTCCGGGAGTAAACACTTTTTTCACGCCGACCTGCATCAGTCCGGGCATATCGTCTTCCGGGACGATGCCCCCCCCAAAAACAGCGACATCATCGGCGCCACGTTCTTTGAGTGCGCCCAGAATAGCCGGGAATAGGGTCATATGCGCGCCGGACAGAATGCTTAACCCAACGGCGTCCACGTCTTCCTGCACGGCGGCCTCGGCGATCATTTCTGGCGTTTGATGTAAGCCGGTGTAGATGACCTCAAAGCCAGCGTCTCTGAGCGCGCGGGCGATAATCTTTGCGCCGCGGTCATGACCATCGAGTCCGGCTTTTGCCACCAGGATGCGGAGTATTTTTTCTTCGGACACACCAACCTCCACGAGAGGGGATTAGGACAGTTCCCGGTCCCTTTTTTTGTTACAGCCAGGCAGGGTCTTGATAGACGCCAAACACCTCACGGTAGACATCAGAGATTTCGCCCACCGTACAGTGGGCCTTAACGGCATCAATCAGGACCGGCATCAGGTTTTGTCCATTTCGTGCCGCGGCATGGATGCGGCCAAGCTGCTCTTCGGCCGCAGCCTTGTCACGCTCCTGTTTGACCTGTTTGACCAGGGCAATCTGGCTGCGCTCCACTTCGGGATCAATCTTGAGGATTTCCAGCGGTCGTTCTTCCTCGACCGCGTGCGAATTTACCCCAACGATCATCTTTTCTCTGGCATCCAGCTGTTGCTGATAGCGATAGGCCGCATCGGCTATTTCCTTTTGCGGAAAACCGATATTAATCGCCCGGATAATACCGCCGAGTTCGTCAATCCGGTCGATATAGGCGAACGCGTCTTTTTCCATACGGTCCGTCAGGGCTTCGATGGCCCAACTGCCGCCCAGGGGATCAACGAAGTTTGTCACGCCACTCTCTTCCGCAATAATTTGCTGGGTCCGTAGCGCGACCGTAACTGACTCTTCAGTCGGGAGGGCCAGAGTCTCGTCCATGGAGTTGGTATGCAGCGACTGGGTGCCACCCAAGACACCAGCCAGGGCCTGAATCGCCACCCGCACGACGTTATTGACCGGTTGCTGAGCAGTCAGACTGACACCGGCCGTCTGACAATGCGTCCGCAGCAGCAGAGAACGGGGATTCTTTGCGCCAAAGCGCTCCTTCATGATCGTGGCCCACATTCGGCGTGCCGCTCGCAGTTTGGCAATTTCTTCAAAAAAGTCGTTGTGAATATCAAAGAAAAAAGACAGGCGCGGGGCAAACTCGTCAACATCGAGCCCGCGTTCCACTCCGGCTTGGACATAGCCAATGCCGTCGGCCAAAGTAAAGGCCAGTTCCTGTACCGCAGTCGAGCCGGCTTCGCGGATGTGGTAGCCCGAAATTGAGACGGCGTGCCAACGCGGTACCTCCTTGGCACAGAATTCAATCATGTCGGTGACAATACGGACGGCTGGTTCGGGCGGGCAGATCCACTCTTTCTGGGCGATATACTCCTTGAGCATATCGTTCTGGATCGTCCCGCTGATCTGACTGCGGGGGATGCCCTGTTTGTCGGCAACCGCAATATACATGGCGAGCAAAATACTGGCCGTGCAGTTCACCGTCATCGAGGTAGAGACTTTATCGAGCGGAATATCCTGGAACAGGCGCTCCATGTCTTTTATGGTCGAGACCGACACGCCTTCACGGCCAACCTCGCCCAGCGAGCGCGCATGGTCCGCGTCATAGCCCATCAGCACCGGCATATCAAAGGCGGTTGACAGACCGGTTTGACCCTCGGACAGCAGCAGCTTAAAGCGTTTATTCGTATCCTCGGGCGTCCCAAACCCGGCGAATTGCCGCATGGTCCAGTAACGGCCCCGATACATACTCGGGTAGACCCCACGGGTGTAAGGGTATTCCCCCGGATAACCGATCCCTTCGAGGTTGGAGCCGTTGAGATCGTCCGGCGTATAGACGGGCTCAATCTCCATATCGGATATGGTCGAGAACCGCTGCGAACGTTCCTCCTGCTGAGGATATTTCTCATTCAACCACTCTTGCTTATTCATGCTTCCTCCGAAAGAACCAACTGTCTCTCCAGCGTATTCGCTCTGAAGAGTAAACGTGTCCAGCATTTCATATCTAATGGGAGGACACGTTTGCTCTTTACATCCCAAGTCCTTTTGGGATCAAAAAATTTTACGCTACATAGCATGATGGGCCCACCCGGAATAGGGCACGCTCGTCTTATTTTCCAGCAAACTTCGCCGCTCGTTTTTCAAGAAACGCGGCCATCCCTTCGGCCTTGTCCTGCGTCGCAAACGTCAGCCCGAAAGCCTCGGTTTCAAAACGGCAGCCATTGACAATATCCATATCAATACCGGCATTAATGGCCGCCTTTGCCTGCTGAATGGCAATCGGCGGCTTTGTGGCCAGCTTATGAGCGAGGGCTTTTGCCTCATTTACACACTCGGCGACAGGGACAACGCGATTGGCCAGGCCGTAGCGAAGCGCGGCCTCAGCATCAATCATGTCACCAGAGTAGATCAGTTCTCGGGCCAGCGGCAGCCCGATACGGCGCGCCAGGCGCTGGGTGCCGCCAAAGCCGGGAATGACCCCGAGATTGATCTCAGGCTGGCCGAACTTGGCCGTATCCGCGGCAATAATCATATCACAGGCCAGGGCGAGTTCTATGCCGCCCCCCAGGGCAAAGCCGTTGACCGCGGCAATCACGGGAATAGGCATCTCCTCAAGCGTCCGCGCCACACGAAGTCCCGAGGCCGCAAAGGCTTTTCCCTCCAAGGGAGACATCGACACCATCGCCGATATATCCGCCCCGGCAACAAAAGCCCGGTCGCCCGCGCCGGTAATCACAAGACAGCGCAGCCCGGTATCGCGCTGCACCGCGTCCAGGCAGTCAGCAATCTCGTTCAGGGTAACGGGATTCAGGGCATTCAGGCTCTTGGGGCGATTGATCAGCAGAATGCCAACCGCCCCTTCTTTTTCAAACAGGATATTTTCATACGTCATATTAATACTCCGGCTGCTCCTCAAAGTAGTGAAACGTATTGAGAAAGCGGATGGTCCGGCTCTTTGAGCGCATGACCACGGAGTGCGACTCGCCCCCTCCAGGAAAAAACCGCACCCCGCGCAGATAGTTGCCGGTTGTCACCCCGGTTGCGGCAAAAACAACGCTACCTCGGGCGAGTTCCTCGGCCGTATATTTTTTCCGAATATCATCCACTCCGCTTTCACGCAGTTGTTCAAATTCGGCCGCATTCCCCGGCTGGAAGCGGGCCTGAATCTCTCCGCCCAAGCACCGCAGGGCCGCTGCCGCCAAAATCCCCTGTGCGGCGCGTCCCGTGCCAACCAACAGGTCAACCCCGGACTCCTCCCGCGTGGTGGCTAAGGCGGCCGACAGGTCTCCATCACTGATCAGGGTGACATGGACGTCGATGTCACGCAGTTCGTGCAGCAACTTGGCATGACGCGGCCGATCAAGCATGACGACCCGCAGGTTTTGCGGCTTGACGCCTTTCACTGCTGCGAGGGCGGCAAGATTGTCACCCATCGACTTATCCAGATCAATCACCCCCCGGCCCCACGATCCGACCGCAATCTTCTCCATATACACATCCGCGGGACAGCGCAGAAAACCACCTTCTTCGGCGACGGCAATGGCCACAATCGCATTTGGCGCGCCGAGCGCGCAGGAGGTTGCCCCTTCAAGCGCATCGACAGCCACCTCAATGGTCGAGCCCGCTCCCATCCCGAGCACTTCGTCAACGTACAGCATGGGTACCGAGTCCTCGTCTCCTTCGCCCACGACGAGGTGGCCCCTGAACTCGATATCAGGAAACAGCCGATGCATGGCCTCCACAGCGGCAGCGTCGGCAACCGCTTCATCTCCCCGCCCCATATGGGCGGCTGCGGCTAAAGCCGCAGCTTCTGTCACCCGAACGAATTCAAGCGCGAGGTTCCGATCCATGCCGAATCTCTTTGTTTCTCTCGATCTCAGTTTCTCTCGATCTCAGTTTCTCTCGATCTCAGTTTCTCTCGATCTCAGTTTCTCTCGATCTCACCTATACCAAGGCCCGTACCTGTCCGCGAATCACGTGCTCCATCAAACGCCAGGCCTCAGCCACAAACACATTCGTCGCTTTGGCACACGGCTCGTTATAGCCCACCGCGGGCGATGCTGGCGTCCGGTCATGAGACGAGAGCACGGCAAACGGCACGGGGTCGGACGAATGGGTCTTGATCGCAACGGGCGTGGCATGGTCGGGCATCAGCAGGATGGTCCACTCAGGGAAAGCGGTCAGACCACCCAGGATAGTTCCAACGACTTTCTCATCAAAATCCTCAAGCGCTTGGACCTTTTTATCAGCCGCGCCCATATGACCGGCTTCGTCCGTTGCCTCAACGTGCAGGAAGAGGAAATCTTTGTCACGCAGGGCGGCCAGACCATATTCGGCTTTGCCGAGATAATTCGTATCAAGAAAGCCGGTCGCTCCAGGCACCAGGATCACCTCAAGTCCGGCCAGGACACCAATACCACGGACCAGATCAACCGCGGAAATAACTGAACCGCTGAGACCAAAGCGTTCGGCGATCGTCGGCACAGCAGGCCGGCGGCCCTGTCCCCACAGCCAGATCGAAGAGGCCGGTTGATGCCCCTCGGCCTGACGCCTGGCATTAACGGGGTGCTCGGCACAAATCTCCTGAGCGCGTTTCATCAGCACGCACAGTTGCTCGCCACCGTCTCCCTGGGGCCAATACTCCTGGACGGCTTGACCGGTAATATCGTGCGGTGGCGTGGTTTCCATCTTTTCCCTGCCACCGTGCCAGACCAGCAGATGTCGATAACTCACGCCAGGATAAAAGGAAAACTCAGCGCTGCCCAACTCGTGCTGAAGCGTCCCGATCAACTCGGCCGCGTCGGCGCTGGGGATGTGGTCGGCCGCAAAGTCAAGCATGGTTTCGGTTCCATCGGATTCACGGCCCAGGGTCACCAGATTGCACCGAAACGCAATATCTTCCGGTCCCAGGTCCACACCCATACTGGCCGCTTCAATGGGCGAGCGTCCGGTGTGGTATTGACGCGGGTCGTAGCCGAGCAAACTCATGGTTCCGACGTCGCTGCCCGCGGGATAGCCCTCGGGAATCGTCTGGGTGAGGCCATATATGCCGTGGGACGCAATATAGTCCATATGCGGCGTCCGCGCGTACTCAAGCGGCGTTTTCCCGCCGAGTTCATCGACCGGCCAGTCCGCCATGCCATCGCCTTGGAGAATAATGTATTTCATACCTCTCACCCATCTAAGAATCCGTGAACAGGAGCTGCCTGCGCTCCAGCGCGCCGAAAATCGCAGCCCGGGCACTGTGATAATCGGCCGGTGATTCAATCGGATTATTGGCGGAGTGCGCGGCCACCCCGCGCAAACGCCCTTCATGGTAGCGCCGCTTAAAGTCGGTAAACTTGAGCCCATGAGCGGGGGATATCACCACGACCCGTTCGTGTGACCGGAGCTGTCCGCTACGCGCCAGTTTCAGCAGCACGGCCAGCGCTACCCCCGTATGCGGACAATTGAACAGGCCGGTCAGATCTGCCAGGGCCGACGCTTCGGCCAGCTCTTCTTCGCCGGCCTGTTCAACAATGCTGTCAAAGGTCTGGAGAACCCGAATGGCCCGATGCACACTGACCGGGTTCCCGATCTGGATCGCTGACGCCAGGGTTTTTTTGGCTTTGACCGGGCGATATTTTGCAAAGCCGGTGGTAAAACTCTGGTATAAGGGATTGGCACGTTCGGCCTGGGCACAGACCAGACGGGGCAGACGATCAATCATCCCCAGTTCCTGCATGAGCAGGAAGCCCCGCCCGATTGCCGTGACGTTCCCCAGATTTCCGCCGGGAACGATCACCACATCGGGGACTTCCCAGTCAAACTGCTGCACAATCTCAATAGAAATGCTCTTCTGGCCCTCAAGCCGCAGGCTGTTCATCGAATTGGCCAGATAGATGTTTTCCTTCGTACACAGCTCGCGCACGACCCGCATACAGCCGTCAAAGTCGGTATCGAGCGACAAGGTCAGCGCCCCGTTTGCCATAGGCTGAATGAGTTGGGCCGTAGACACTCGATTGCGGGGCAGAATCACGATAGCCGGTATGCCAGCCGCTGCGCAGTAGGCGGCCAGGGCGGCCGACGTATCGCCGGTTGAGGCGCACGCAACCGCGGGAATGGACACGCCGTCGGCAATCATCTGCTTCACCATGGAGACGAGCACCGTCATACCCAGGTCCTTGAATGACCCGGTATGGGAGTTGCCGCACTGTTTGACCCACAGATCGTCAATACCAATGTGTCGTCCGAGTCGTTCGGCCCAGAACAGATTGGTGCCGCCCTCATAGGTGGAAACGATGTTTGCGTCGTCAATGGCCGGACAGACCATTTCTTTCTTGCCCCACACCCCGCTGCCGTAGGGGTAGAGGGTGCGTCGATAGCGCTCGTCAAACAGATGCCGCCATTCCTGGGGGGTGCGCATCTTGAGAGCGGCGATGTCATGTTGTACGTCCAGCAGCCCGCCGCAGGTCGGGCAGTAGTACAGAATCTCGTTGAGCGGATGTTCACCGGGGCAGCCGGCCGCACAGCCAAACCAGGCCCGAAACGGCGAAGGGCTCGGGGCCGTCAGCGGAAGAGTCGAAGCGTCTCTCATCGCGCTGTGTGTCATACTCATCTCTGACCGATCCTTTCCATCGGGTCCACTACGTTAACCAAGGCTCTCCTCAATGCGGACATACACGGACTTGCCATGCACGATGGGCAGTTGGTCCACTAAGGTCATGGCCGTCTTCAGATTCCGTTCAGTCGCGGCATGCGTGCGCATAACCAAGGGCACGGTATTATCACCGTCGCTCCGCCCGCGCTGAATCACCGAGGCGATGCTGATGTCCTGGTCACCTAAAATCCCGCTAATCTGGGTGAGCACCCCGGGACGGTCGACGGCCATGAAACGCAGATAATACTCGCCCACCAGCTCATCCATGGGCCGGACAGCGGCCGGCCTCAGCTCCGTCCAGGCACAGCCCAGCGGTGGCCGGGGCCGCTGTTGCTTCGTCTGCGCCCGCGCGCTCTCAACCACGTCGGACAAGACCGCCGCCGCGGTCGGTAAACTGCCCGCTCCCTGTCCGAACTGGAGAGAGGAGCCGAGGGCTTCCCCCTGTGTAAAGATGGCATTATACGCGCCGCCCACACCCGCCAGCAGACTGTCTTGCGGAATCATGGTCGGATGGACCCGGGTCTCCAGCACGCCGGATTCTTCCTTGGCAATCGCCAACAGCTTGATTGCGTAGCCGAACTCGCGCGCAAAGGCGATATCGATCTGATCGAGTTGCCGAATCCCCTCGGTGTACACGGCATCGACCGGCACCCGCATGCCAAAAGCGAGCATAATGAGCAGCGTCAGCTTCTGGGCAGCGTCAATGCCATCCACATCCATACGAGGGTCGGCTTCCGCCAAGCCCAACTCCTGGGCGCGGTGCAGGACGGGCGCAAACTCGGCACCGTCCTCACTCATCGTCGCCAGGATGTAATTACAGGTGCCGTTCACAATCCCGAACAGCGCCTTGTTACGGTCCGCGACAAAGCCTTCCCGCAGCGTCCGAATAATCGGGATGCCACCGGCCACGCTGGCTTCAAACCCCAGGCGTACCCCGTGCGCTTCAGCTGCGGCAAACACCTCGTCGCCGTGGAGGGCCAGCAGGGCCTTGTTCGCCGTCACCACGGCTTTGCCCCGCGCCATCGCTTCCAGAACCAGAGCCCGGGCAGGGTCGGTGCCGCCAATGAGTTCCAGAACAATATCGACCTCGGCATCCTGCACGACGCTCCACGGGTCGGTCGATAAACGCACACCGGGAAGAGGCGGGTGCGGCTTTGTGGCGATGCTCCGACTCGCAACGTGGACGAGTTGCAGGGGTGCGCCTATTTTTCGCGCAAACGCCTCACGCTGCCGGTCCAGGAGTTGGACCACACCGGAGCCAACCGTCCCCAACCCAACGAGACCAAGCTTGACACCCTCCCTCGCCATCATACCGCTCGAGCTTTTTGTCCGCCGGCTCGGCCGGAGCACCGGCGCCGCCAAAGGCTTTGCGGATACCGCGAACCGCCTGCCGGGTCCGATGTTCATTCTCAATCAAGGCAAAGCGGACATAGTCTTCTCCATACGGTCCAAAACCGATCCCTGGGGACACCGCGACCTTGGCTTCCGTCAGGAGAAATTCCGCAAAAGCCATGGAGCCCATGGCCCGCAGCGGCTCCGGGATTTGCGCCCAGACGAACATTGTGCCTTTGGGTTTGGGGATATGCCAGCCTACCCGCTCCAAGCCGTCAATCAGGACGTCGCGGCGGAGACGATAGCGCTGGCGCATGTCTTCCACGCAGTCCTGGGGACCGTTCAGGGCATGAATCGCGGCGATTTGAATGGGCTGGAAAATACCGTAGTCAAAATAGCTTTTGAGCCGGCCCAAGGCCATGATCGCTTCAGGATTGCCGCAGGCAAAACCCACCCGCCAGCCCGGCATATCGTAGGATTTCGACAGGGTAAAAAACTCGACACCAATCTCTTTTGCGCCAGGCACTTGGAGGAAACTCGGCGGTGTATAGCCGTCAAAAAAGAGGTCGGCATAGGCAAAATCGTGAATGACAAACAGCTTATGCTCGTGGGCGAATTCTACGACGCGCGTAAAAAATTCAAGGTTCACAACAGCCGTTGTCGGATTATGCGGAAAGCACAGCAGCAGGACCTTGGGCCGCGGCCAACACTGCTGAACCGTTTCCTGAAGCGAAGCAAAGAAGTCTTCCCCCGGTCGGAGCGGAACGACCCGCAAATCGGCATTGGCCATCACAATCGAATACTGGTGAATGGGATAGGTCGGACTCGGGCAGATGGCCACATCACCCGGACCGAGAATCGACAGCGCCAGATGGGACAGGCCCTCTTTCGAGCCAATGGTCACAATGGATTCGGAATCGGGGTCAAGTTCCACCTCAAAGCGGCGCTTATACCAGTCGCAGATCGCCAGGCGCAGCTTATAGAGCCCCCGCGAGGTTGAATAGCGATGATTCTGCGGCTTGGCCGCGGCCTCAACCAACTTGTCCACAACATGCTGCGGAGAGGGATGGTCGGGATTGCCCATCCCAAAATCAATAATATCCTCTCCCGCCCAGCGCGCCTCCATTTTCATCTTATCCAGGGTGGCGAAGAGGTAGGGCGGAAGCCGTTTAATACGTGGAAATTCCATAGTGTCTCAGCTCTTGGGAAACGGGCCGTTCGGCTCATCTCCGCGAGGGCCTCAATTCCTGCTAAGGATATAGGGGATTTACCGAAACCGGTCAAACCACCGGGGGTGCAGTCACGGCCTCGACGGCTATGGGGAGAAAGGGCAGAACTCTTTCAGCTTCGCCCTTTATGCCGCTGATTTCTTGACCTTTGCGATTTGTCGCGTCGCCAGGGCAAGAGTGGCTAATTCACGGACTTCTTTCCAACAATCGGAGAACCGCAGGGCTTCGACCGTCCAATTTCTGGCATTCGCTTCTCCACTCATTTGATCGAGTTGTCGGCCCAAAGATCGGAGCGCCGAAAGTTCGTCCTGCGTGAGCGCATTCTGAAACTCTGCTGCGGTGATGATCCAGCCCGTGTCATCGTAGTCCAGCGCGAGTTCGTCAATCGCTCGGCTGTCCCCGATGGCCTCAAGAATTGCGAGCTGCTCGTTCGCAGGCAGGGCGAGGTTCAGTACAGAGTCCCACAGGGTTGAAAGCTGTTCATCCAATGATGTTGGCATCAACAAAACACCTAGCGCTCCTGGAGTTCTTCTCGTGAAACAGGGGGTGTCCAGCCGAGATTGAAACCGCGCTCCAGCCTTGTCAATGCACGACGCTTTGCCCGCTCGTATCCCTTATCGCGCCGAACAAGGGCCTCTAGCTGATCTGTCAGCAAACGGCTGACGGAAGTCCCTTGCTTTGCCGCCAAAACTTTGGCCTCTCTAATGAGATCGGCATCAAGCTGTAATGTCAGGTTTGTTTTCATCACTCCATTTTAGCAGGCTAGAGTAACAACATCGATAAGTCCCGTAGGGCGGGTGAGCAGAAGGCGTAAGCCTACATGTTCGGGCGGACCGCATCGGAGGTCATTTCTTCCCGCTGCTTTTTCCTATCTTAGGAGGATTAGACGGCGGGGTTTTCGGGGAGAATTCACTGGTTAAAGGCTGATAACCACCGATAACACGCCTGGGTTGGAGACCGTCTTTCCCATGACAACACCTTAACCAGGTGTTGCACTTCGTGTGTGAGTTTAGGGAATCCAGGTCCCCAGCCCCCCGACCTCTGGATGCCGGATCAAGTCCGGCATGACGAGAGCGTAACGGCATGGCTACAACTCATCGTGAAATGCTCTAGTGTCCTCAAACAGTTCTACCCTACCCTGGCCAGCTCCAACCGGCCGGCCCAGCGGTCTTCGAGGACGGCGCGTAGGCGGCGGGACTCGGGGGTGGTCAGGTTGGGGTCGCGTTCGAGCCAGGTCAGGGCCTCGTCCCGCGCGGTTTCCAGCAGTTTGCTGTCACGCACGATATTGGCCACCCGGAAGTCGGGCATGCCGGACTGGCGTGTGCCCAGAAACTCGCCCGGCCCGCGAAACGCCAGGTCGGCTTCGGCAATCTTGAAGCCGTCGTCGGTTTCCGTCATCACCTGTAGACGCCGCTGGGATTCGTCGCCCGGCGCGTATTGGGCCAGCAGCAGACACAAGGAAGCCGCTTCCCCGCGTCCGACTCGACCGCGCAACTGATGCAACTGGGCCAGGCCGAAGCGCTCGGCATGTTCAATCACAATGACGGTCGCGTTCGGCACGTCAATGCCGACCTCAATGACGGTGGTCGAAACCAGTAAGTGATGCTCGCCGGCCTTGAAGCGCTGCATGACCGCTTCTTTTTCGTCGCCCTTCATGCGGCCATGCACGAGGCCGACCGAATAGTCGGCAAAGAAAGTCTGCGCCAACTCTTTGGCCATGGAGGTTGCAGCCTTGAGGTCGGACTTCTCCGATTCCTCAACCAGTGGATAGACCACATAGGCTTGATGGCCCTGTTCGATCTGGTCTTTGACGAGTTGATAGACTTTTTTTCGCTCGCCTTCATGGAACACATAGGTCGTGATCGGCTTGCGGCCCGGCGGGCGTTCGTCCAGGGCCGAGACATCCAGATCACCGTACAGGGTCAGGGCCAGGGTGCGGGGGATCGGGGTCGCGGTCAGTAGCAGAATATCCGGGTTCGCACCGCGTTTTCGCAGGGCGGCGCGCTGCATCACCCCAAAGCGATGCTGCTCATCCACAATGGCCAGGCCCAGATGCCGAAAGCGTACGCCCTCCTGGATCAGGGCGTGCGTGCCAACCGCGATCTCGACCTCACCCCGTTCCAGGAGACCATAGATCTCCTGTTTCCGTTTTGGGCGGATTTCTCCGGTCAGCAAGGTCATGGAGAGACCGAGTTGCTCGGCCAGCGGAGTCAGCGTCCGGTAGTGCTGCTCGGCCAGAAGTTCGGTCGGAGCCATAAAGGCCACCTGGTAACCGCTATCGAGGGCAGCCAGAGCCGCAAAGAAGGCCACGATCGTCTTGCCCGACCCAACATCTCCCTGGACCAAACGGTTCATCGGGTGGGGGGCGGCCATATCCTGAAAAATCGCCTCAACCACCCGCTCCTGGGCTGCGGTCAGCCGAAACGGCAGGATACCATATATCTGCTGGACGAGCGGTCCCGGCACAATGGACAGCCCCTCTTCCCGGACGGTATTGCGCCGGCGCAGCGCCATGCCCAGTTGCAGGTAGAACAGCTCATCAAACACCACGGCCCGGTGCGCCTGAGAGGTGGCCTCGTTGAGTTCAACAACCTCAGCGTCGAGCGAGGGGACGTGCAACTGCCGCAGGGCGCGATTGAGCGGCATCAGGTGCAGGCGCTCGCAGATTTCCTGCGGCACGCCGTTGGAAATCTGATCGACATAGCGGTCAACCGCACCATGCACGATACGCCGCATGGCAGCCACCGTCATTTCGGTGGTCTTATTATAAATGGGCAGGACGCGGGAGGTCTCGTCGTCTTCTTCCAGCGGCTCCATGTCCGGGTGGATCATCCACTTACCACCCTTCATGCCCTTCTCGACCTTACCGTACAGCAGGACCCGCTGGCCGAGCTGATAGCGCTGCTGAAAATAGCGATGCTGGTGATACCACAGCAGGAAGAGAAAGCCGGTTTCGTCTCGGACAACGGCTTCGAGCACCCAGCGACGCCGGCGGGCCAGAAAGCGCCGCTCCATCCGGGCGATCTGGCCGCTGATCGCCGTCTCATCTCCCACCTGAAGATGACAAATTTGCTTGATTTCGCGCCGGTCCTGGTAGCGGAAAGGAATATGGTAGAGCAGGTCTTCGACCGTTTCTATACCAAGCCGCGCCAACTGCTCAGCCCGACGCGGTCCCACGCCTTTGACATACTGCACCGAATTTTTGAGCGGCGGCTGACGCGGCCGAAAGGAGCGTGCTGGAGCAGCATCCCCTTTCTCTCCCCTCTTGCTATGAGGGGCTGGGGGGGATGACCGATCAAAGAGACGGGAAGTTTCAGCCGCCTTTCGACTTTCCACCTCCCCGCCTTTCGACTTTCCGCCAGCCATACCCCTCTTATCCGTGCTCTTCACCGTGATAGGCCTGAAGCGGGCACACGCCGAGCAGGCCCTGCTTGAGGCGGGCAATGCCTTCGACCGCCGCTTCCGCCCCCGCCACCGTCGTAAAATACGGCACCTGACACTCCAGGGAACTCCGCCGAATCGAAAAGGAGTCCTGGATAGACTGCGCCCCCTCGGTCGTATTAATGACCAGATCGATCGAGCCCGCCTGGAGGGCATCCACAATATGCGGAGAACCTTCCAGGACTTTATTCACTATCTCAACCGACAGCCCATGCTGTCGGAGAAACGCAGCGGTACCGCGCGTCGCCACCATAGAGAAGCCATTCTCCGCCAACTGTTTGGCAATGGGCAGGGTGGCAGGCTTGTCGCGGTCACGAACACTCAAGAAGACCTTGCCCTCTTCCGGCAAGATATTCCCTGCCGCAAATTGCGCTTTGACAAAAGCCATGGCAAAGGACTGGTCCACCCCCATGACCTCGCCGGTTGACTTCATCTCCGGTCCCAGGATGGTGTCCACACCGGGGAATTTGATAAACGGAAACACCGCTTCTTTAACATTGACGTGGTTGGGAATGACTTCCTGGGTAAAACCCAGTTCGTCCAAGGTTTTGCCCGCCATGACGCGCGCGGCTATTTTTGCCAGCGGGATGCCGATGGACTTACTCACAAACGGCACGGTGCGTGAGGCGCGCGGATTCACCTCGATCAGAAAAACCTGCTGATCCTTGACGGCGAACTGAATATTCATCAGGCCAACCACACCCAACTCTTGGGCCAACAGGGTGGTTTGCCGTCGGATTTCAGCCTGCACAGCCGCGGACAAGGTACGCGGCGGGAGCGAACACGCACTGTCACCGGAGTGGATACCGGCGAGTTCGATATGTTCCATAATGCCGCCGATCACCACTCGCTGGCCGTCGCTCAGAGCGTCCACATCAACCTCGGTGGCGTCATCCAGGAATTTATCGATCAGGACCGGTCGTTCCGCAGACACGGACACAGCCTCGCGCATATAGCGTCGCAGGCTCGCCTCGTCATACACCAGCTCCATGGCTCGTCCGCCCAGAACATAGGAGGGACGAACCAGCACCGGATAGGCAATATCTTGGGCAATAACCACGGCTTCCTTAACCGACCGGGCGGTGCCATTGGCCGGCTGCCTGAGGCCGAGCCGTTCGAGCATCCGCTTGAACCGTTCGCGGTCCTCGGCCCGGTCAATGGCATCCGGCGGCGTGCCCAGAATCGGCACCCCGGCCCGTTCGAGCGGCACGGCCAGCTTGAGCGGCGTCTGCCCACCGAACTGGACAATGATGCCATGCGGCTGTTCACGCTGCACAATATTCAGCACATCTTCCAGCGTCAGTGGCTCAAAATACAGCTTGTCAGATGTGTCATAATCCGTACTGACGGTCTCGGGGTTACAGTTCACCATAATGGCTTCAAAGCCGTCTTCTTTGAGCGCAAAGGCCGCGTGCACGCAGCAATAGTCGAACTCGATGCCCTGGCCGATCCGATTCGGCCCGCCACCCAGAATGATCACCTTCTTGCGGTCGGTCGGCTGAGATTCGTCTTCGCCTTCGTAGGTTGAGTATAAATAGGGCGTATGGGCCACAAATTCAGCTGCGCAGGTGTCCACTGTTTTATAGACCGGAATCACATCCAGGCGTTCCCGCTCGGCCCGGACGTCATCTTCGCTGACACCAAGCAGACGGCCAAGATGGACATCGGAAAAGCCCATCTGTTTCGCCCGGCGTAACAGGCCGGACGGTAATGCCGCCACGACCTCCGCCGGCTTGGTGACGGCCCCGGTAGTCTCCTCTGGCCCCTTCGCTCGCCGGATTTCCTTCTCACACTCTAGGATCTGCACGATATTATCCAGAAACCACGGATCGATTTTTGAGAGCTGATAGAGTTCATCCACACCCATGCCCAGGCGGAGCGCTTCCGCCACAGACCACAGCCGATGTGCGTTCGGGGTTTGCAGGGACGCGCGAATGGCGTCCAGCGGGGTCTCAACGCTGCCGTTTGTCGATTCAAACCCGTAGCTGTCGATTTCGAGTGAACGCAAGGCTTTCTGGAGCGCCTCCTTGAAGGTCCGGCCTATGGACATGGCCTCGCCGACCGATTTCATTTGCGGTCCGAGTAAATCCCGCGCTTGGGGGAATTTGTCAAAAGTAAAACGCGGCACCTTGACCACCACATAGTCGATCGTGGGTTCAAAAGAGGCCGGCGTTTCGCGCGTAATATCATTCGGAATTTCGTCCAGGGTGTAGCCCACGGCCAGTTTTGCGGCAATTTTGGCAATCGGAAATCCGGTCGCTTTACTCGCCAGGGCCGAGGAACGAGACACGCGCGGGTTCATTTCAATCACGACCAACCGACCGGTCTCCGGGTGGACGGCGAACTGGATATTGGACCCGCCCGTGTCCACCCCGATTTCACGGATGATGCGCAACGCCGCATCCCGCATGAGTTGATATTCCTTATCGGTCAGGGTCTGGGCGGGCGCAACCGTAATGGAATCGCCGGTATGAACGCCAAGCGGATCGAAGTTTTCGATGGAGCAGATGATGACCACATTATCCTGGGTGTCACGCATCACTTCCAATTCAAATTCTTTCCAACCGGCGATCGACTCTTCAATCAGGACCTCATGCGTGGGAGAGGCCTGTAAGCCCCACTCGACAATGGTCTGAAACTCCTGCGGTGTTTGGACGATCCCACCCCCGGCCCCTCCCAGGGTGCGGGACGGTCGGATAATCAACGGCAAGCCCAAGGTCTCGCGTAAGACATAGGCTTCCTCAAGAGAATGGATATAGCCGCTCCGGGGCAGATCCAGCCCGATGCGCTCCATGGCCGCCTTGAACAGATCACGATCCTCGGCTTTCTTGATGGCCGGCAGCTTGGCTCCGATGAGTTCTACTCCGTAGCGGTCGAGAATACCGGCTTCGGCCAGGTCAATGGCCAGATTCAAACCGGTCTGGCCGCCAATGGTCGGCAACAGGGCGTCCGGGTGTTCTCTTTCAATAATTTTTTCAAGGACAGGCCGGGTCAGCGGTTCGATATAGGTCCGATCGGCAAAATCAGGATCGGTCATAATCGTGGCCGGATTCGAGTTGACCAGTATGACGCGGTAGCCCTCCTCTTTGAGTGCCTTACAGGCTTGGGTACCTGAGTAATCGAATTCACACGCCTGGCCAATCACAATGGGGCCGGAGCCGATCAGTAAAATGGAATGGAGGTCTGTACGCTTGGGCATGGTGTCTATCTGCCGGTCAGGAATCAGCCGCGAAACTGCTCCATCAGCGCGGTGAAGCGCCGAAATAAATAGTCTGCGTCATGGGGACCCGGAGAAGACTCCGGATGGTACTGCACGGAAAAGAGGGGCTCCCGCGTATGCCGCAAGCCTTCAACCGTCCGGTCGTTCAGGTTGAGATGGGTGACTTTCGCCCGCTCTTGCAACGAATCGACATCGACACAGAAACCATGATTCTGCGCCGTAATTTCAACCTTCCGGGTGGTGAGGTCCATCACCGGCTGGTTGCCCCCATGATGACCGAATTTGAGTTTATAGGTCTGCCCGCCAAGCGCCAGACCCAGAATCTGGTGTCCGAGACAGATGCCAAACAAGGGGACTTTTCCTACCAGGGTGGCAATATTCTCCTTGGCATACGGCAACGCATCCGGGTCGCCCGGCCCATTCGATAAGAAAACGCCATCCGGCTTGAGGCGCAGGACTTCTGCCGCAGGCGTGTGGGCCGGCACGACCCGCACCCGACAGCCTGCCTCAACCAGATGGCGCAGGATGTTGAACTTCACACCAAAATCGTAGGCGACCACAGAGAAGCGCGGCTCGGGTGTATGTCCCTTTTGGCCTGCCCCCTGCTGGCGATAGCCGCTCTCCAACTCCCAGTAGCCTTGGGACCAGTCATACGGCTCGCGGCAGGTGACCTCTTTGACCAGATCACGTCCAACCAAGCTTGGGGCGGCTTGCGCTTTTTCCACCAATTGTTTTGGATCACAGTCGCGGGTCGAGATCACGCCTTGCTGGGCGCCGCCGTCGCGAATGCGGCGGACGAGCGCCCGGGTATCAATACCCTGAATACCCACGATGTCATGCTCGCGCATATAGGCGGCCAAGCTCTTCTGCGCGCGCCAGTTGCTGGGCCGCTCCCAGTATTCCTTGACCACAAAGCCTTCCACAAAAGGCTGACGGGATTCAACATCTTCGGCATTGACCCCGACATTGCCAATCTCGGGATAGGTCATGGTGACGATCTGCCCTTTATAGGAGGGGTCGGTGAGGATTTCCTGATAGCCGGTCAGCGAGGTGTTGAAAACGATCTCGCCGACCGATTCTCCCTGAGCGCCAAAAGCGCTTCCCTCAAAAACCGTCCCATCGGCGAGGGCTAAGAGTGCTGTGGGTCTCACGCCGGCTGGCCCTCCTGTTCACGGTCATCGTACACGATCCGACCATCGACCATGGTCAGCCGTACCTTACCGGTCAGCTCCCAGCCGGCAAAAGGCGTGTTCTGACTGCGCGACCGAGAGGCGAGCGGGTCCAGCCGCCAGCTCGCTTGCGCGTCAAAAAGCGTCAGGTCCGCCGGCCTGCCCGCCGAAAGCGTGCCATAGGGGAGCCCCAGAATACGAGCCGGGTTCACAGTCAGTTTCCGTATTGCTTCGGAGAGGGACACCACTCCTTCCTGGACTAAGTGCAGCGTCAACGCCAGAGCTGTCTCCAAGCCAGTCACGCCGTGAGCGGCCTGATCGAATTCGACCTCTTTCTCGTCTCGGTGGTGGGGGGCATGGTCGGTCGCAATGGCGTCAATGGTCCCGTCTCGCAAGCCTTCCTTCATGGCCGCCACATCGTCGGCCAGTCGGAGCGGCGGGCTCATTTTTGCGTTGGTATTATACCCCTCAACTGCCTCTTCGGTGAGCGTAAAATGATGCGGAGCGACCTCAGTCGTGACCGCCAGACCTTCGGCTTTTGCCTGACGGACCGAGTCCACCGCGCGGCGGGTACTGACATGAGCGATGTGCACCCGTCCGCCGGTAAGGCGCGCCAGAGCAATATCACGGGCGACCATGACATCTTCGGCGACACTCGGGACGCCGCGAATCCCCAGGCGCACCGAGGTCGGCCCCTCATTCATGCTGCCTCCGCACGAGAGGTGCAGGTCTTCTTCATGCACGCTGATCGGCACGTCAAACATCGAGCAGTATTCCAACGCCCGGCGCATCAGGTTGGCATCCATAACCGGGCGGCCGTCGTCTGATATGGCGACGGCACCGGCCTCAATCATCTCTCCGATTTCGGCTAACTCTTCTCCGTGGAGGCCCTTTGAAAGCGCCCCAATCGGGAACACCCGAGCCAGCCCGACACTGCACGCCTGCTCAACAATAAAGCGCGTGACCGCTCCATTATCATTGACCGGATTGGTATTGGCCATACACGCCACCGCGGTGAATCCGCCAGCCACCGCGGCCTGGGTACCGGTCAGAACCGTCTCTTTGTATTCATAGCCCGGCTCGCGTAGATGCACGTGCATATCAATCAGTCCGGGAGCGACAACGCAGCCGGAGGCGTCAACATGCTGCGCCTCAACCGAGGCAAAGCTATCGGGTTGGCCCAGCTCACGAATCACACCCTCTTCGATGAGGAGATCGAGGTTCGCTTCCAGCCCGTTGGCCGGATCGACGACCGTTCCGTTCTGCACGACTATACGCATAGTTTATTGCCCTACTGCCCGTTTGGGTAAAGTGTGCTCATCCCACGCACCAGGTTCTGCCTGCACGTCAGGACCCTCCTGCCCGACCGTCTGCCCATTGGCCACCGACTGATCCTGGGTCGCCAACCGCTCCTGCGTCGTGAGCAGGTAGAGGACGGCCATGCGAACCGCAACGCCGTTTGTCACCTGTTCGAGAATCACCGAATACGGACCATCTGCAACCCGGGAGTCAATCTCAACACCGCGGTTCATCGGACCGGGGTGTAAAATGATGACGTTCGGTTTTGCTTCCTTGAGCGCCTCGACAGTCAGGCAGAAGCGGCGGGCGTATTCGTCCAGGCTGGGAAAGAAATTCCGCGTTTGTCGCTCACGCTGCAAGCGCAGCATCATAATCGCGTCCACATCGGCCAGGCCGGTTCGCAAATCCGTATGCCGTTCCACACCCCAACGGCCGAATTCCGGTGGCAGCAGGGTCGGCGGGCCGATCAGCCGGACCTGAGCACCCAGGGTTGTCAGGGCCAGGATATTGGACCGCGCCACCCGGCTGTGGAGAATATCGCCCACAATAGCAACGGTTTTTCCGTGAATGTCGCCGAGATGTTCACGGATGGTCATGACGTCCAGAAGCGCCTGGGTCGGGTGCTCATGGGTGCCGTCACCGGCATTGATCACCGGACATTGATTCAGCCGGGCCAGCAGGTGAGGCGCGCCGGACGCCGGATGACGCAGCACCAGGGCCGCCGGACGCATGGCGCACAGGTTGCGGGCCGTATCCATCAGAGTTTCGCCTTTGTTCACGCTGCTCGTAGAGGCGGAGATATTGATCGCATCGGCGGACAGGCGTTTGGCCGCAATCTCAAAGGAGGAGCGCGTCCGGGTGCTGGATTCGTAGAACAGGTTGATAATGGTTTTCCCCCGTAGCGTCGGGACTTTTTTCACCTCCCGCTCAGAAATCTCCCGAAAAGATTCGGCCGTGTTGAGCACAAATAACAGCTCGTCCCGAGACAAACCTTCGATACCAAGGAAATGGCGCTGGCTGAACATCATGGCGACCCCCTACTCTATCACGACCCGATCCTGTCCATCGTGTTCCACCAGACAGACCGACACCCGTTCTTCGTACGACGTTGGAATATTTTTTCCCACATAGTCAGGCCGAATCGGCAGCTCGCGGTGTCCTCGATCAACCAGGACTGCGAGTTGAATGCTTTTGGGCCGGCCAAAGTCAACCAGCGCGTCCATTGCCGCGCGGACGGTCCGCCCCGTGTACAGCACATCGTCTACCAGCACGATGCGCATGGTATCGACCGCAAAAGGAATGGAGGTGCCATGCACCTCAGGCTGGGTTCGGGTCCGCCCCACGTCGTCGCGATACAGGGTGATATCAATTTCTCCGCACTGCGGACGGACCCCTTCGATCGCGGCGGCCTTGTCTGCCAGGCGAACCGACAGGTCCACGCCACGGGTGTGAATCCCAACCAACGCGAGTTGGTCGCTCCCTTGATTCCGCTCAAGAATCTCGTGTGCAATCCGGGTCAGGGCCCGTGCGATTGCTGACGAATCCAGAACAATACGCTGCGTCGCCTGTGGCATAAGTCAAAAAAAAGCCCCCTTGGACTTCCAAGGAGGCTTATTCTACTTTCGTCAATGCAGTGAAGATGAAATCTTTCATGGCCGCCCTTCCTAGCCTCTCGGGGCTAAATTAAAGGTGCTCTTTGTGTACCCCCGTTCCTCTTGACTGTCAAGGGATCACCGGGTCCAGCGGTCTCGTCAGTCGGGTTAGCCGAAGGCGTAACCCGACAGCCCGTGCCTTACTCCTGTCGGATTACGCTACGCGAATCCGATCTACGACGCGATACGAACAAGCCTGGGCAGGCTACCCGCTTATACCGACCAGTCCTGCGTTTGGTAGGCCATTTCCCAGAAGAGATATTCGTAGCGAGCGCTGGTTTGAAAAATCTGCGTGAGCTGCTTTTCGTCCGCGGTTGATGCCAGGCGGTCGAGCACGTCCCGGAGCCACGTCGAAAGGGCGGCAAACTCCGGATCGGCGTACATATCAATCCATTTGCCGTAAAATACCGGAGCGCTCGGCCTGCCCTGTCGTGCCAGAGCCTGGCCGATTTCACTATAGCCCCACTGGCAGGGCAGAACCGCGCTGACTATGGCAGCCAGGTCTCCGAGCGCCGCCACTCGTACTAAATGATTCGTATACGCCTGCGTGGTTGGCGCAGCCTGAGTGGCGACCAGCGTCTCCGTGCTGATGCCACACTCCGCAGCAAACGCACGGTGGAGCGCCATTTCCTGATTGAGGGTCGCATCAAGGAGTTGGGCAAAGCGCCCCATGGTGTCCAGGTCGGGAGCCTTTGCCGTCGCCAGGGCCAGGACGCGGCTGTACTCAATCAGGAATATGTAGTCCTGACACATATAAAACTGAAATTTTTCCAAAGGCAGGCTACCGTCTCCAAGGCCGACCACAAAAGGATGCGCGAGCGTCTTTTGCCAGGTCGGCGTGGCTGCATGTAATTTTTGGCTCAATGACATGGCTACCTCACAGGCTTCTGCACGGGGTGCGATGCGGGTCCAATAAGACCGGCCTCAGCGCTTCTGTAAATACAGGAGAAATTCTTTATTACCCTTTGGTCCTCGCAGGGGCGATTCCGTCACTCCTTTGACTTCAAGCTGCCAACCGGATGCGCGCGCCTGCAAGTCCGCCAGCACTTCCGTGTGGAGGGCCGGATCGCGGACAACACCGCCCTTCCCCACCCGTCCTTTCCCCACTTCGAATTGAGGCTTCACCAAGGCAACAATCTCTCCCCTGTCGGTAATCAGACTGGTGACGTGAGGAATGACCAGGGTGAGTGAAATAAACGAGGCGTCTATCACCGCTAAGCTTGGAGTCGGGATCAATTCGTCAGGAGTAAGGCTACGGATATTACGCCGTTCCAGGTTCACGACGCGCGGGTCTTGGCGGAGAGACCAGGCCAGTTGCCCATAGCCGACGTCAACGGCAAAGACCTTGGCTGCGCCGTTCTGTAACAGACAGTCCGTAAACCCACCGGTTGAAGCCCCGACATCCAGGGCAGTGACTCCGGTCACGTCCAAACCAAAAGCTTTCAGTCCACCCGCCAGTTTGTGGCCGCCTCGACTGACATACGGAGACTGCGCGTCGGCCTTGAGCCTCACTGCGGTCGCCGGATCAACCAAGGTGCCGGGCTTGTCCACCCGCTGCTCGCCGGCAACCACGGCACCAGCCATGATCAGCCGCCGGGCCTGCTCTCGGCTGGAAACCAGACCACGTTCAACCAGCAGCAGATCGAGACGCTTGCGTTGGCTCACGTTTCAGACGGGACGGCTCGTTCGACCACAAAACGGGCGATCTGGCGCAGCGGTTCGGCTTTGGGCCCAAATGATTGGAGGGCGGTGAGGGCCTCATCAAGCAGCTCTCGCGCATACCGCTTGGTCTTTTTCATCCCCAGGGCGGCCGGATAGGTGGCTTTGTTGAGCTCGGCATCACGGCCGACTCGTTTGCCCGTTTTTGCCGTGCCGCCTTCAATATCCATAATATCGTCCGTCACCTGAAAGGCCAGTCCAACGGCCGTCCCGTACCGGTCGAGGCAGGCATATTGTTTCGCGCTCGCTCCCCCGACTCGGGCGCCAACGCGGACCGATGCCCGCAGCAGTGCCCCGGTCTTGCGGGTATGAATGTATTCAACCCGTTTGCGAGTCGGCTTTTGATGTTCGGCTTCAATGTCCGCCACCTGTCCACCGACCATGCCGGCCATACCGGCTCCGGTCGCCACTTCCCATATAGCTTGGAGAGCCGCGGTGCGGTCCTGTCTGCGTTTGAGCGCGGCCTGGGCCATAATCCGAAAGGCTTCGGTCAGTAGCCCGTCACCGGCCAAAATGGCCATGGCTTCACCAAACACGACATGATTGGTCGGCTTCCCGCGTCGCAGGTCATCATCGTCCATGGCCGGCAGATCATCGTGCACCAACGAGTACGAATGGATCATTTCCAACGCGCAAGCAAAGGGCAGGATGGGCTGCGGCCGCGCGCCGACGGCCTCCCCGCTGGCCAGGGCCAGGATGGGTCGAATCCGTTTCCCCCCGGAAAACAGACTGTAGTGCATGGCCTTACCCAAGTTCTTGGGCGGAGCCTCATGGTCGGCCAGGAGCTGCTTGAGCGTCCGGTCAATCAGCGCACAACGCCGTTCTAAGTATTGTTCGAGTTTCACACGTCCCCTTCTTCATCGGTTTCTAAGCTTTGGGTCTGAAAGAGGCCGCTGTTATCCCGTGTTAAGACCTCGACCCGTTTTTCCACCTCGGTCAGTTTCTCTTCCAGAAAGCGGACCAGCGCCACCCCCTCTTCAAATGCCTGGAGGGATTCTTCAAGCGACAGGGTCCCAGCGTCAAGTTTCTCAACTACACCTTCCAAATCCTGTAAGGCGTCTTCAAATTTTTTATCCACGGCAATTTCCATCTCTATCTCAGTCTATCGAGGGTGTTACCTCTTCAACGCGAGCCCGTGCTTCGCCTTGAGCAAAAGTCAAGCGCACGTTCTCTCCGGGACGCAGCGTTGCAGCATCCCGCACAACAGCGTTCTCAGGTATGGTCCGCGTGAGACTATATCCCCGACCCAAAACAGCAAGGGGACTCAGGCTGTTGAGGGTTGCGGCGAGGTCTTCGAGTCGGGCACGTGCCCCCTCGTTCTTGCTCTGAAACGCCGAATGGAGACGGGCCAGCGCTATCCGTGTCCGCTCGCGTAGCGCGTCAACCTGGTGCTGCGGGTCACGCATACGTTCTTCCAGTTGCGTGGCCTGACGCCGCCGGTCAGTCACCGTCCGCTGCATAGCTGTTGTCAACGCCCGGGCAGTAGCCACCACACGGTCGGACAGGTCAGCCCATACTGGCACGACCATCTCGGCCGCGGCAGTCGGCGTTGGAGCGCGGGAATCCGCCACCAGGTCGGCAATGCTCAGGTCAATCTCATGGCCAACCGCGGCGATAACAGGCCGGTCCGAGTCGGCGATTGCGCGGGCCACCACCTCTTCATTAAAAGCGTATAGATCCTCACGCGAGCCGCCACCGCGTCCGACAATAATCACCTCGACCTGCCCGTGTTCGTTCAAGTCATTGATACCCGCGGCAATTTCAACACCGGCCCCGGCGCCTTGCACTTTAGTGGGTCGGACGACGACCTGCGTATACGGGCAGCGGCCGTGCAGAATGGTCAGAATATCCTGAATAGCCGCCCCTCCGAGAGCGGTCACGACGCCGACCCGACGCGGGAAGAATGGCAGGGGGCGTTTGCGCTCCGGGGCGAAGAGGCCCTCGGCGGCGAGTTTGGCTTTGAGTTGCTCCAAGGCCAATTGTTGCCCACCCAGCCCGCGCGGCTCCATACTGGCCGCATAGACCTGCAAATCGCCCCGGGCGGAATACAGACTGATCCGGCCCTTGATCAGGACCTCCAGACCGTCCTCGGGCCGAAAGCGAAGCAACCGGGCATAACCGCGAAACATCACACCACGCAACTGGCTGGTCTCATCCTTGAGAGCGAAATAGATATGCCCGGAGGCGGGGGTGCGCAGGCCGGAGAGTTCGCCAACAACCCAGATGTCACCAAAATCGGCCTCAAGCTGGCCCTGGATCAGGCTTGCCAGGTCGGTGACGGACAGCGCACGCGAGGAGCCAAGGGCAGAGGTCGTCATAGCAGCAGAGGTCACGCCAGCACGTCGGCCGCTCTAACCTTTTGCCTCAGCAACCGTAGTCTGAAAGACCTTCCACGACTTGAGTAACTCAAGCGCCCGGTCGAGCTGCGGGTCTTTGCCCAGCTCCCCTTCCTTAATATCAATCTCGGGCAGGGCCTGGGGCTCGGCATCGGCAGGACTGCCGTCCGGTGTGCCGTTCGGAGTGTCGCTGATGTTGTCAAAATGTCCGCGCAAATTCTCTTCACGCACCCCATGGCGTCGCCGAGCTGCGGCATAGGCTTCGGGGATGTTTTCCAGTTCAATGTCAGGAGCGATGCCCGTCACCTGGATCGACCGTCCATTCGGCGTGAAATACATGGCGGTGGTCAGCCGCAGGGCCGCTCCCCCATCAACCGGTAAAATCGTCTGTACCGAGCCTTTGCCAAAAGTCTTGACTCCCAGCACCACTGCGCGGCCATGATCCTGCACCGCACCGGCGACGATCTCGGAGGCGCTGGCACTGCCGCCATTGACCAGGACAACCATCGGGATGTCCGTATATCCTCCGGGATGGGCGAAATATTTTTGCTGCTGGCTTTCGAGCCGGCCTTCGGTATACACGATCATGCCGGAACTCAAGAAGAGGTCGGAGACCTTGACCGCCTGGCTGAGCAGTCCGCCGGGATTATTGCGCAGGTCCAGCACCATGCCCTGGAGTGGGACGTCTTCCTGACCGAATTTTTTCAGCGCGGTATCCAGATCATTACTGGTTCGATCCTGAAACTGGGTGACCCGGATATAGACATAGCCTTCTTCCAGGATTTTCGATTTCACACTGCGAATCTTGATCACTTCACGAATAAGGGACACATCAATCAGCCGGGGAACACCTTCACGGCGGACCGAGATCGTAATCTGGGTCCCCTGCTTGCCTCGCATCTTTTTGACCGCCTGGATAAGCGACATGTCTTTTGTCAGCTCATCGTTAATCTTGATAATCTGGTCCCCGGCTTGGACTCCGGCGCGGTAGGCGGGCGTATCTTCAATGGGCGAAACAACGGTCAGAATGCCATCGCGAAGGGTGATCTCAATACCCAGGCCACCGAAACTGCCCTCCGTATCAACCTGGAGTTCCTTATAGGAATCCGGTGTCAGATAGGCACTGTGCGGGTCCAACGCACCGAGCATGCCATTAATCGCCCCTTCGATAAGGGCTTGGGTCTCTGTTTCCTCAACGTAGTTCTTGCGAACAATGGCCAAGACATTGGTGAACGCCTCAAGGTCTTCATAGGTGCTGCGGTCAACGGCTGAAACAAGATTGAGCCCATGTCCCCCAAACAGAATCACGCTGAGCCCAACACCACCAGCAACCAATCCGATCAGGATTCGCCGCCGCTTCCTGTGCATCATTGTATTCCCCTGCTATCTGCCATGCCCTCGGCTTTGTACGCTGTTGCCAGCCGTACAGTATAGCATACTTCATACTCTCCGATATGGGACGGGGCTGCTATCCGGTCTTGTCTTCCTCATGCTGCTTGGGAATAAGGACCTCTTATCCTTCTGACAGTACGGGGGTATGGGCGCCGGACGTCGGCATTCCCGTATCGACACGCCACTCTCCCTGTTGGATCAAACGCCGGAGCACCTCCTCTATCTGAGGTTGAGCCCAGTCATTATAGCCAATATGGTGATAAACGACTTGCCCTTGACGATCAATGACAAATGTTTCGGGATAACCGGTGACACCATATTTCTTGCCAATCTCTCCCCGGACATCAAGCAGCACCGGAAAGGTATATCCACCTTCTTGCAGATAGGGCTTCACCGTGGCGGCTCCATCGACATCCTGGCTCACAGCCAACAACACAAAGTCCTCACCGCTGAGTTTGTGAGCGAGGGTTTCCATAGTCGGCATCTCCTGCCGACACGGACCGCACCACGTCGCCCAAACATTGAGCAGAACAACTTTTCCCTTGAGCTGAGACAGGCGAACCGCCTGACCACTCATATCGGGCAGCAGGAAATCCGGAGCCGGTCGGGGCAGTGTGGTCGGAGAGGGCGTTGTGATCAGCAGCATCACGCCCAGCAGAACAACCAAGCCGATCCCCCCGAAGATAAACCAGGGTCTCACCGCGATTTCTCCAGCGTATTCTCCACCGTATGAGGGACAGCCGGGACGCGTCCATGCTGCCCGCTTTTGAATAGAAGGCTCGCCCCGACCAGCATCAGGCCGATGCTGATCACCTGGGCTTGAGAGAATGCTCCCCAGAGCGGAGGATTGACCCGCACAAATTCCAGGCAAAACCGGGCAATCCCGGCCAAGAGCAAATACCCCCAAAACAGGGAGCCGGGGTAATACCCAGCCGTCCGGCGGTTCCACAACACGACCGCAATCGCAAAATATGCGGCCATCTCGTAGAGCGGTGTCGGATGAACGAACACGTCCGGCGGATAGTCCCAGCCAACAACGGCATCCGGGTAGGCCATTCCCCAGGGCAGGTCGGTTGGCGGTCCCCAGTCCCCGTCACCAGCTAACTGGCAGCCAATGCGTCCGGTTCCATGGCCCAGGGCAATTGCCGGGGCAATCGCATCCATGGTCTCCCGCCAGGGTAGCTTATAGTGCCGGATACACACGCTGACGCCGACGGTGCCACCGATTAAGCCGCCGTGCCAGACAAAGCCGGCACCGGTGAAAAGCAAAGCCCACGGATCGGCCAGAAATGCGGACCAATTATCCAGAATGAAAAGCAGCCGGGCGCCGATCAGCCCCCCGATGGCAGCCCACAGGACCAGGGTCGAAGCAAGGTCCGGGTTCCGGCCTTGATAGGCCAGCCCTTTACCCAGCAGCCAAGCCGCAGCCACGAAGCCCAGGGCCATCATGACCCCGTAGCTGTATATCGTGAAGGGGCCGAGTTCGAGCAGGACGGGATACATACGGCGATCATAGCCGAGGGCATGGCCTAATGCCAGTTCGGTGGACATCTGGACGGCTCTCATCTTGTATGCACCGGAGGACTCAGCTACCTATCGCACAGAGAAGAAACAACAGCATGCGAGCCGTTATCCAGCGAGTCAGCGAGGCGCAGGTCTCGGTTGAGGGGGAAATCGTCGGGCAGATCCAGCACGGCCTGCTTGTCCTGCTCGGCGTGACAACGGGGGACACCGAAGCGGAGGCGAACTTTCTGAGCGAGAAAATTATCGGGCTGCGGATCTTCTCGAACCAGGCCGGAAAATTTGCCTATTCAGTCCAAGACGTGGGCGGATCGCTCCTGGTTGTGTCGCAATTCACGCTGTACGGCGATACGCGCAAAGGTCGCCGCCCATCGTTTACAGCAGCGGCGGGGACGGCCACCGCCAAACCGTTGTATGAATATTTTGTCGCCTGCTGTCAGCGCCGCCATATTCCGGTTGCCACGGGCCACTTCCAGGCGCATATGGCAGTCCAACTTGTAAATGACGGCCCGGTGACTCTCATTCTCGACACTGCGGACCGTGGATCACGTCAATAGAGCTGAGCAGCCATGCCACAAGCCGGTTTCTGGGCCATCGATCCCACCCGCAAGATACACTTTGGAAAAGATGGCTGGTGGTATGCCAACGATGAGCGTATCCAAAATCAGCGCATCAACAAGCTCTTCAGCCAATGCCTCCAAGAGAATGAGCGGGGCGAGTATGAAATCGTGCTGGGGCGCGACCGCGCGCGCGTTGAAATTGAAGACACCCCCTATGTTGTCACCCAGGTCGCCGGAGACCCGGAGCACGGTTTTACCCTGCGATTAAACGACGAGAGCGAAGAGCGACTGTCCCCCCACACGCTGACCATCGGCGCCAACGAGGTCCTGTACTGCAAAGTCAAAGGGCAAAAACACGCGGCCCGCTTTCTTCGACCAGCCTATTACCAACTCACGCAGTACGTCCAGCCGGCGGCTACGGGCGAAGGATTCGTTTTACACATAGGTGAAACCACCTACCCGATCCGAGTTAAAGAGCCAGACTAGCCCGGCCGTTCACCCATGCACATCGTCTTTGTCGAACCGGAGATTCCGCCCAACACTGGGACAACCGCCCGGCTATGTGCAGCTACGCAAAGCTCCTTGCACCTCGTTGGTCCGCTGGGATTCTCTCTTGAGAACCGCTATCTCAAGCGCGCCGGCCTCGACTACTGGCCGGCTGTCGACCTGCACGTGTATGAGTCGTGGAGCGCCTTCCTCAAACGTCGCCCGCCCGGTCGTCTGCTAGCCTTTTCCGCGCGCGCCCAGCGGTCCTACACCACGGTTCGCTATCGGCCCGACGACCTGCTCGTCTTTGGTAGCGAGACGCAAGGCTTGTCAGAGGCAATCCGCACGGAATATGCCGAGACCCTGTACACCATCCCGATGCCGGGAGCACAGGTACGCAGCCTGAACTTGTCCAATGCCGCGGCGATTGTGTTGTATGAGGCCCTGCGCCAATTGGGGAGGGTATAGTAAGAAGCGACTCCGTGAACCTTACTTTTCTGGAAACAGCCACTTACTGAAAAACTGCCGATTGCGCGCGACGATCCAATAGCCCAGTTCAACCCCCCACACAAAGGGCGGCAGACAGCCTACCCAGGCCAGGCGCGGGAACCCTACCTTCCCGAGTACATACAGACTTGCTCGACCGGCGGACAAAACCTGTCCGTCCGGCGTAATGACATATACCGAGCGTTCACACTGCCGGGCCAGGCTGTCCGTCATCGGAGGGCGGGGCGCATCCTGGTAGGGAACCGCTCGAATCTGATTCATCACATCGCGGTGTTTGACCCAGGCAACAGCTCGCTGACACAAGCCGCATACCCCGTCCCAGAACAGCCAGATAGGTTGGGCTCCGGCCGATTCCATTGCTCCCTACACCATCCCCATGTGTCTCAGTTCTTCGAGTATACGTTCGCGGTGGGTGGCATTCCAATAGATGCGCTGGCACTGCCGACAGCGGAAAAAGGTCGATTGCGTCCGCCACACATAGGCGGGTACGCGAGATTGAACCCGCTCGCGGTCGATTGTTTCCAATTCCTGGTTGCACACGCTGCACCGCCTGAGCAGAGAGGACGAGACTGTGAGCTGCAAGTCGGTGCAGACCTGTTTGAGCTGCTCCCGAAAACGGTCGGCGCGAATAAACACAAACGGCGGAACGTCTTTCTGGTTCAGAAAGCAGGTCCGGCGGGTCAGCAGGATACGGTCCTGGCGGCACGCTTCGCGTTTTACGCTCGCGGGTGAGGCCTCGGGCATATAGACGGTATCATAGCCAAGAATACGCAGCCATTTTGCTAAGGTACCGACCATGCGATCGGCTAAAAAACGAGGCGGCTCAGCAGGCATCCAGGGCTCCTGACCACAGTGAACGAACTCACCAGGGTCGCGTGACCGGCTTGCAGCCTAAAATAAGGACCGGGGGAAGACAAGGCGGGGAAATACGACACTTCGAGCCTGGTAGACCCTCTTGGAGAGGATAAGTTCTCTCTCGCACGAGGACACTTGGTGGGATATGCAGGCTGGCACGTGCGACACCCGCGGCAAGATTCGCGAAGGAGAGACCATGTCCGAAGGCTACTACGATCTGGGGACTTACAGCCGGCCTGTCACGACCGGCTCCGAGGAAGCGCAGCGCTGGTTCGACCGGGGGCTGGCCTGGACCTACGGCTACAACCACGACGAGGCGATCGCGTGCTACCGCCGGGCGCTCGCAGCCGACCCTGATTGCGCCATGGCGTGGTGGGGGGTCGCCTATGCGGTCGGGCCAAACTACAACAAGCCGTGGGAGGCGTTCGACGAGGGAGATGCGGCCCGTTCGCTCGGGATTGCGTACGACGCGGCGGCGCGGGCGCGGGCGCTCGCCCCGAACGCGACGAGTACCGAGCGGTCCCTCATCAGCGCCCTCGAACATCGCTACCCGTTACGCTCACCCGCGGTGGACATGTGCCCGTGGAACGATGCATACGCGGGTGCGATGCGGGCGGTCTACGCGGAGCACGGTGAGGACGACCCGGACGTAGCGGCCCTGTTCGCCGAGGCGATCATGAACCGCACCCCGTGGGCGCTCTGGGACCTGAAGACCGGCCGGCCGGCAGAAAGGGCGGATACGGAAGAGGCCATCGAGGTCCTTGAGAAGGCGATGCGTCGGCGCGAGGAACGGGGCGAGGAGGCGCACCCGGGCCTGCTCCACATGTACATCCACCTGATGGAGATGTCGCCGCACCCGGAGCGGGCGCTCACGGCTGGCGACCGGCTACGCGGTCTCGTGCCGGACGCCGGCCATCTCGAGCACATGCCGACCCACATCGACGTGCTTTGTGGCGACTACCGAGCGGTGGTGGAGTCGAACCAGGCGGCCATCGAAGCGGACCGCAAGTTTCTCGCGCGCGAGGGTGCGGACAATTTCTACTCGCTCTACCGGTGCCATAACTACCACTTCAAGATCTACGGGGCGATGTTCCTCGGACAGTTCCGGCCCGCGCTTGCGGCGGCCGAGGAGATGATCGCGACGCTTCCCGAGGAGTTGCTCACCCTCACCTCGCCGCCCATGGCGGACTGGCTGGAAAGCTTTGTTTCGATGAAGCAGCATGTGCTCATCCGGTTCGGGAAATGGGACGCTATCGTTGCGGAAGAGCTGCCGGAGAACCGCAATCTTTTTTGCGTGACGACTGCGATGATGCGGTACGCCAAGGCGGTAGCTCGCGCGGTGACGGGCCATGTCGACGCGGCGGAGCGCGAGGCCGCCAGCTTCGATGAGGCGCTCACCCGCGTCCCGGAGAGCCGCTATGTGTTCAACAACCGGTGTCTCGACATTCTCGCGATCGCGGGAGAGATGATGCGGGGTGAGATCGAGTACCGTCGCGGCCGCTTTGACACCGCGTTCGGACATCTCCGGGCGGCCGTTGAGTTGGACGACAACCTGCCCTACGACGAGCCCTGGGGCTGGATGCAACCGACGCGCCATGCGCTCGCCGCCCTGCTGCTCGAACAAGATCGGGTCGAGGAGGCGGCTACGGTATATCGAGCGGATCTCGGGTACGACGATACGCTGAGCCGCGCCTGCCGACACCCGGACAACGTCTGGAGCCTGCACGGATATCACGAGTGCCTCCAGCGGCTCGGGCGGACTCAGGAGGCGACAATCGTGAAGCAGCGGCTGGACCTCGCCCTGGCCCGTACCGACATCCCGATCACCGCATCCTGCTTCTGCCGGCTCGCGACACGGTAGCGAGTACCGGTACGACCAACGGTGGCCGGCAGTGCGTCCGGTGGGCGTCGTTCAATTCCCTGCTTGCGCCCCGTGGAGCAAATAGGCTAAACCGCTCTAAAATATACCCCACGAAGGAGGCTCTTATGAGAATGTATAATTCCCTCGGTCCGAATCCGCGCTGTGTGCGCATGTTCATGGCGGAAAAAGGCGTTACGCTCGATACGGTCGAAATAGATATTCTAGGTGCGGAAAACCGACAGGGGCCGTATACCGATAAGAATCCCGGTGGCCAAATGCCGTCAATCGAGCTGGACGATGGCAGCGTCCTGGCAGAAACGACCGCCATTTGCGAATACCTTGAAGACACCCAGCCCGGCCCGGCCTTAATCGGCTCAACCCCGGAAGAGAAGGCCGAAACCCGCATGTGGCAGCGGCGCATTGAGCTCCAGATTACGGAGCATATGTATAACGGCTTCCGCTATGCCGAGGGGCTGGGTATGTTTAAGGACCGGATGCACTGTCTGCCCGAAGCCGCGGCCGGCCTCAAGGAAATCGTGCAGGAAAAGCTCGCCTGGCTGGATGGCCTGATGGAGGGCAAACAGTTTATCGTGGGTGATCGGTTTACGCTGGTCGATATTATTCTGTACTGTGCCTTTGATTTCGGGGCCGGCGTCGGCCAGAAGATCAGCCCGGACCTGAAAAACCTGACGGCCTGGTTTGCGCGGGTCGATAGTCGCGCCAGCGCGGCCTCCAGTATCCATGAGAAGGCCAAAGCCGCGGGAATGAAGGCGTAGGGGGCTGGGGTCTGTTGGGTTTTTTGGGTCCATAGGGTCTGTTGGGTCTCGGAGACCCACTGGACTCAATGGACTCAATGGACCCTCCTTGTCCCCGGCCCCTTCCTGCGGGTGATAGGTAATCGTCCGATACACTGCCTCGGCGGGTTCGAGGTAGCCCTCGTCACCGTCCGGAATCCACTCCTCAGTGACCTGTTTTACCCAATTCCCTTGGCCGTCGTACTCGTAGATATAGACCTCTTTACGCTGGACAGCACCGTCAGTGTCAGACTCTACCCACTCCCGTTCATTCCCGTGCTCGTCATAGGCGTACACCCAGCGGGACGTCAGCGCTCCGCTTCGCCCGTGGGTGACCACGGTTTGTACTCTTCCATCTGCATTATACACATAGGTATTGCTTGAGATCGGAGAGCCATCGGCATCAGACAATGACCGTTTGGCGATCCGGCCTTCCCCATCGTAGGTAAAGCTCGCGCGGTGTAAAAAGGTTCCGTCCGGGTCGTGGTGATCGATATGCGCCGGCTGCCCGTCTTCGGTGTACGTATAGACATTTCGAAACCAGAGATCGCCATCCACGTCAGTACTCACCGCCTGTGTCAGACGGCCCGCCTCATCATAGGTATGGCTGGTCTGCCGCCAGAGCGTCCCCTGGGAGTTATACAGGTGTTCGGTGCTCAGCTTATGCGCCCGGTTATACTGGCGGACGACGCGGACCATCACTGCTCCGTCAGGCGCGTACTCTATCCTTTCGGTGAGTGCTCCATCCCTGCCGTAATGAGTGATCGCCGTGAGTATCCGTTCGTCCTCAATCCACGTGTCCGGCTCGCCAGGCGGATTCACAAACAACACCCTATCCGTCTTCACGGTTTGGACAGCGCCAACCAGCGCACTGCTTGCGCGGATTTCCTTCGCCCCCATAGCCGCAATGACGTCGGCCCAGGCGTAAGGAACGAGGAAGACAGGGAAAGAGAGACAGAGATAGAAGAGAAGAGAAGCAGGAGACAGCGGGCGCGGCATTGGTTTCGAGTTAGAGGCACGCCGCGTGCGAGAGGATTCCATCACGACTGGTCGTCTTCGGTCTTTCAAGTTCATAGATCTGAAGCAGCATATCCCTTCTTTGCGTTCCTTGACACGTCCCTCGTCTTCGCAGAATAATCTCCTCACAGGAGGGGAATGTATGCGTGACAATAGACTCAAGAAATCACTCAAGGCTGGGGACTTTGCGCTGGGGACGCTGGTGTGGGACCTCAAGAGCCGTGGGGCCATCCATACGCTGGCACAGGCCGGCATGGACTACATCATGATCTGCACCGAGCATTCTGCCTACAATCTGGAAACGGTGGTCGATCTGTGCGACTACGCCCATACGGCCGGTATGACCCCGGTGGTCCGCATCCCCGATCTTGAATATGAACACGTGACGCGCCTGCTCGACTGCGGTTGTCAGAGTCTGATCGTGCCGCATGTCAAAACCGGGGCCGAGGTCCAGCGCTTCATTGAACTGGCCAAATACCATCCCGAGGGGAAGCGCGGGACGGCCATCTATCTGGGAGCGAATACCGAGTATGAAGACGTTGAGACGCAGACGGCCATGCGGCACGCCAATGCCAACACCCTACTCGGCGTGATCATTGAAACCAGAGAAGCCGTGGAGAATATGGACGAGATTCTGATTCCCGGCATTGATCTCTGCCTGGTCGGCTATCAAGACCTGGCCCAGAGTCTTGGCACGCCGGGCCAATTCAACAATCCCGAGTTGCTCGAAGCGACTACCCAGGTAAATGCGCTGTGTCACGAGCGAGGCATCGCGACGGCTGCGGCCGTGACCCAACTCGATAATGTTCAGGCTATTGTCGATAGCGGCGCGCAATATCTGTTGTATGGCACCGATCTGATTCTGCTGCGCCGGGAAGCGCAGCGCGCCGCCGAGGCCCTTGCCCCATTTCGGAAAGGCGGGGCACGCTAGACGGGTTTCCTCTTTACGGAAACCCGGAATGTAGGATACACACGACAGGAAGTTGAGAGGCGTTCCGTCGTTCGTCATCGTCAAAGGAGGTCAGCATGAAGTTCGGTATTTTTTATGAGCTATCCGTTCCCCGGCCCTGGGACCAAGAGGCCGAGCGCAGCGTCTATATGAATGCGCTGGAGCAAGTCCGCCTGGCCGACGAACTCGGCTTTGAGCAGGTCTGGGCGGTGGAGCATCACTTCCTGGAAGAATACTCCCACTGTTCGTCTCCCGAACTTTTTCTGACGGCGTGCGCCATGCAGACCAAGCATATCAACGTCGGCCACGGCATCGTCATCTGCGTGCCGGAATTCAACCACCCGATTCGGATCGCCGAACGCGCCGCGGTGTTGGATATTTTATCCGGCGGACGGCTTCAGTTCGGGACGGGGCGGTCGGCAACCTGGACCGAGTTGGGAGGCTTTCGAGCCAGTCCGGACGAGACCAAGAAAAGCTGGGACGAGTTTGTCCACTGCATCCCGAAGATGTGGACACAGGAGCGCTTTGGCTATGAGGGCCAGTATTTCTCCATGCCGTCACGCGCGGTCCTGCCCAAACCCTACCAAAAACCCCATCCGCCCATGTGGGTGGCCGTCACCAGTCCGGGCACCGAGCTTGACGCTGCGGACCGCGGCATTGGCTGTCTGGGGGTGACCTTTACCAGCTTTACCGAGCAGGAAGCCAAGGTCAAAGAGTATCGTCGCCGGGTGCAGAACTGCAATCCGGTCGGCTCGTTTGTGAATAACCAGGTCGCGACCGTCAATTTTCTGTACTGCCACCCGGACAATGAAACCGGTGCAAAAACCGGCATGAACATGATCCGCCATTTCAATTACATGGCGGCCCAGCTGGATATGGCAAAAGAGGCTTACCCGGCCAAATCCTATCCAGCCGCCGGTCTGCTGCCTTCCCTGCGGCGTCAGGCGTCCAGCCCCGGTGATCAGTTCAAAGCCCCGGAGGGGATCGCGGTCGGGAATCCCGAACATCTCATCGGTGAGCTCAAAAAGTGGGAAGCCAGCGGTGTGGACCGTGTCAATTTCCTCCTTAACGCCGCCGAGATCATTCCGCAGGCCCAGGTCCTCGACAGTCTGCGGCTGTTTGCCCAGGAAGTCATGCCAGCGTTTGCCGACTCGCAGCCGCAACGCGCCGTCGCGGGAGGGGCCAGCTAATGCCGGTGTTTGGGAAACAGGACGTTGAAGCCACCGCCGCCCAAGCGCCGCTGATGAGCGGCCTTGATACCGATGCCTGGGAGCTCAAAGGCGCGGAGATTCTTCAGCTCAGTTATGAAATTGCCGAGGAGCCAGCGGAATGGCTCATTCCGCCCGCTCTCCACCCGAGTATTCCGCCGTATGCCACGTTCTCGGTCATACATTATCCCGACAGCCCGGTCGGGCCGTTCGCACTCGCCCAGGTCCGCATCATCGTTCGGGCCGGGATCCGGCCACGCGGCTACCTCCTGCACGCCTATGCCAGTACCGAGCAGGCAGTGGGCGAATTACAAGCGCGCTGGGGGTTTACGGTCGAGACCGCCGCGGTCTCGCTCCAGCCACGCCACGACCGGGTGATTGGGCGGGTTGAACGCGACGGCGATACGCTCTTGGAGATCGAGTTAGAGAACCCCGAGCATATCTCAGGCGCGGATATTACCTATCTCGACAGCCTGCATTTAGCTCGGGTTCAGGACCAGGACAAGCCGGTCATTGTCCAGGTTGACCCGGAATACGTGTTTCAGGCTGCGCAGCGCGGCAACCCCCGCCTCCTCACCTTCAAAGCCGGAGCCTGGGGGGACTCCGGGCGGTTGCAGTGCACGACTCCGATTATTGCGACCATGACAAAAAGTGATACTGACCTGCCCCAGCTCCGCTTCGCCCTTGATCCCTCACTGCCCGCCGCCCAAGGTAGTCGCAGACTCGCGGCGTAAAGGATACACTTCATGTCTGATGTCACATTCAAGGTTTCAGGACAGTCGGAATCGCCCGCTCGCCTGGCCGTTCAGGTCAGAGGGTTTGAGCTAATCGTTGACGAGCCGCCGGGCCTCGGCGGGGACGACGAAGGGCCAAATCCGGTTGAGTATATCCTGGCCGGCTTGGCCGGCTGTCTCAATGTGATGGGACATATTATTGCCAAAGAAATGGGCTTTACGATTCGATCCCTGACCATCGATGCAGCCGGTCCGCTCAATCCGAGAAAATTACTCGGCAAACAGACCGATGACCGGGCTGGCTACAAGAATATTGACGTCACACTCAAGGTTGATGCCGATGTGGATCAAGCTACCCTGGACCGATGGCTGGCGACCATAGAGACGCGCTGTCCGGTCTCGGACAATTTGATGAACCTCACCCCGGTGGCGGTCCGGGCACAGTCCGCCGTGCAGTCGGAACACGGCACGGAAGCCCCCTCACCCTAGCCCTCTCCCGCCAGGGGAGAGGGAATACACGTTCTCACCACGCCGTCTCCCAGTGGGGCATGGTCAACACACCCGGCTCGGACCATAGCCCAAGACGCTGTCCCATCTGGATAACGGGTCGGACGGCTTGCATGACCTGGCGTAGAGCCACTGTGGTCGGACTGGCCGCGGCGTCCTCTCGACCCTGAAGGCGGGACAGGACCGTGTCAACGAGTGTTTTCTGTTCGGGAAAGAGTTTGACCTGCACCGGTACACCCTCCTCAATCTCCGCCGCTTGTTTGGCGAGACGTAGCGCCACCGGGAAGCCGCCGAGCTCGTCGACCAAGCCAATACCTTTGGCATCTTCACCCGTCCAAATCCGACCCTTGGCCACGGCGTGCACCTGTTCCTGGGTGAGGCCCCTTCCTTCGGCAACTTTTTGCGTAAAGTCTGCGTACACATGATCGAGCCAGACCGTGATCCGTTGCCACTGCTGGGGCGTATAGTCGAGCGAGCTTGACCACATGGTGGCATTGGTACTGGTATGCACCTCGTCCGATGAGATGCCGATTTTTTCCATGAGTTCAGCGGTGAGCATCTTCCCGCCGACTACGCCGATGGAGCCGGTGATCGTACCGGGCTGAGCCACAATTTTGTCCGCAGCCGCAGCCACAAAATAGCCGCCCGAGCCAGCCACGTTGCCCATGGACACAATGACCGGTTTACCCGCCTCCTTGGCCCGGACGGTCTCACGCCAAATCGTATCGGAGGCAACATAGGAGCCACCCGGACTGTCAACCCGAAACAGAATAGCCTTCACCGTGTCGTCCTGCACGGCAGACCGAAACGCCGCCGACACCGAGTCCGACCCCATCGTCGGTCCGCTCAGTGCGGCACTGTATTCACTTTTGCCGCGATGCACCCCACCGACTCCGTAAATGAGCGCAATCGCCTCCCCTTCACCGTACGGGCGACCCATCTGGCGGAGGTAGGTAAACAAACTGACGCGTTCCGCCTCCTCGCCGAGGTCATCGTCGATGATGGCCTGAACTTCATCCCGATACGCCAGCCCGTCAACCAGGTTTTCCGCTAAGGCATGCGCGCCGAGAAACGGACCACGGTTAACCAGAACTCGGACGGCGTCAGATTCCAAGCCGCGGCCAGCGGCGATGCCCTGCACGATCTGGCCGAACTGGGATTCAATAATCTGAAGGATCGCCTCACGATGGGGTTGGGTGTATTTTTTTTCGGTGAACATATTCAGCGCGTTTTTATACTCATAGCGGTGGTCCATACGGGGCGAGAGTCCCAGCTTTTCCAGTGTCCCGCTGACGAATGCCGATTCCGCCATTAAGCCGGTGAGACCAATGTCCCCGGACGGTTGAAGATAGATGCGGTCAAAGGCGGCCGCCAGATAATACGCTCCGTTTCCAGGTCCGAACTCGCCAAAGGTTTCGGCATAGGCAACGGTCGGTTTACCACTCTCCCGGAAGGCCGTGACGGCATCCCGTACCTCTTGGATTTCCGCCAGGCCCATACGCGGCGTGCCTGTACGTGCGACCAGGGCCAGGACGCGCTCGTCGGTAGCTGCCTGGTGCAGCGCGTCAACAATATCCCGGACCGACACGGTCTGTTCCATGAGGAGGCCGGCCAGTGGGTCGGCGGGAATATACTCGGCAAACTCGCGCTCGAAGTCGATCTCAAGCACGATGCGCTCCGGTAGACTCTCTTGACTCATCAGGGTGGTGATAACGCCGACAATGGCCATGACGACAACCCACGCGCCAATCAGCATGAGCGTCCGTGCCAGAAACTTTTTCATATTATCTTTCCTCGCTTGATCTTTTTGTCAGAGTAGCAGAGAATTCGGCCTTGCCATATCCAGTCTGATCGCAGCAATCTGCATCTCTGGAGCCTTTTCTTCCGTATAATCGCTTTGCTTCTTATGGCACGAATTCAAGTTGCCGTTACAAAAAAGCAGTCCCATCGTTTGAATTCCCTTGTGCTAGTTGGCGTTCTCTTGGCTTTCGCGTCCGTCGTCCATGCTGAGAGAATGAACCTGCCCCAGGAACGCACCTTCGGCATGGCTCTACCAGGGGAAGAATACAGAGTCCCTTCGCTACCCAAATGGACTGAGCCGGAAAAGTGGGCATGGACACAAATCTGTGAAGGAAAAGAAGCGAATTTCAACAAGCGCTTGAAAGAGGAACTCGATCCAGGAAATCCAGATCATGATGACAGGTGGTCAGACGATCGAATACTGAACCGAATACTGAGTTCACATTTCCTGGAAACGATCCTCCTGCACGACCCCTTCCGTAGTGCCATCCCGCTCCGAGGCGTCCGCATCTCTGGAGCTTGCTTTCCAGATAACATCAATTTGATCGACGCATCGATTGAGCGGCTAATCATGGTCCACAAGTCCTACTTCAAGTCCCAGGTTGATATGTTCCGCCTAAGAACACCCGCCTTGATCTCCCTCGAAGGGTCAAAGTTTGGCAACGGTCTCAACATGGACTCTAGCTCGGTCGGTGTCCATCTGTTCATGAGGGATGCAATATTTAACAAGGTTGACTTAAGAGGAGCGAAGATCGGCGGCCAATTGAGTATGGTCGGGTCCACCTTCAAGGGCAAACTGATCATGGGTTCTGCCTCGGTCGGTATCAGTCTACCCATGAGGGGTGCGAAATTCAGCGAAGTGGATTTGAGAGGAGCGAAGATCGACGACCAACTGACTATGAGCGGGTCTACCTTCAAGGGTAAACTGATCATGGGTTCTATCTCGGTCGGTAGCAGCCTAATCATGCGGAAGGCGCAATTCCGCGAGGTGGACTTGAGGACAGCGAAGATCGGCGACCAACTGACTATGAGCGGGTCTACCTTCAAGGGTAAACTGATCATGGGTTCTATCTCGGTCGGTAGCAGCCTAATCATGCGGAAGGCGCAATTCCGCGAGGTGGACTTGAGGACAGCGAAGATCGGCGACCAGATATCCATGGATGGATCTACCTTCAAGGATAAACTGATCATGGGTTCTGCCTCGGTCGGCGGTGACCTACTCATGCGGGCGAAGGAATTCGGTGAGGTGGTCTTGAGGGGAGCAGAGATCGGCGACCAACTAAATACAGACGGGGCTACCTTCAAAGGTAAGCTCGACATGAATTCTGCCTCGGTCGGCGGCAGCCTGTTCATGCGGCGAGTGAATTTCGATACCCCAGCCAACCTGACATTTTTCAGCGTCGGCTCCAATCTCGATGTGCGAGGTGCCTCGTTGAGAGGTCTGGACCTCACAGGTTCTAGGATCGAGGGTGAACTGCGACTCGGATCGTTCAATAGGGACATCGAATGGAAGGGATATAAAGACGAGAGTGGGAATCGCCAAGCTCCCAAGTTGATATTGCGTAACACCAGCGTTGGCACGCTCCAGGACACCGAAGACACTTGGCCCGATTATCTGGAAAGAGAGTTCGAGGGCTTCACGTATGATCGCCTCGGCGGATTCGGCGCGAGCGAACACGATAGGCTTGATGAGCGAGGAAGCTCCTGGTTTGTCGAGTGGCTCGCGAAGGACAGGTCCTATTCACCTCAACCCTACCGGCACTTGGCCGACGTTCTCCGTGCTACCGGGCACGAAGACATGGCAGGCGACATTCTCTTCGCCGGCCGAGAGCACGAGCGTAGAGAAACTGATTGGTGGCCGCCCAAATGGTTGTGGCTGTGGATACTCAAGCTCTTCATCGGTTACGGCTATGGCCTGCGGTACTTCTACGCGCTGTACTGGATCGCTGGATTGACCGTATTTGGAACCATCTTCCTGTGTTGCGCAAAAGAGAGCGATAGGGACGGTACGAAGCTGGGCTTCTGGTACAGCCTCGACATGCTGCTGCCAATTATCCACCTACGCGAGCAGCACTACACCCATGTGGACCTCAAAACGAGGGTCAAGTACTATTTTTACCTCCACAAAATTATGGGCTACGTGCTGATATCCTTCGTGCTCGCTGGGCTATCAGGCCTCGTGGAGTAATAGAGTAGAACAATCTACGATTCTGTGCAGCCAACCGCAGGGAAACGCTCTAACTTGCCTCGGACGGCGTCGGCTCAAGCGTGCCCGGCGTTTCTCCGTAGGGCCAGGGCAATTGAATCGGCTCACCGGCGCGATTGAAAATTTCGACCGGGGTTTCCAGAACCGCAATCGCCTGCATCTCTTCCTCACCGGTCGTGCAGATTTTGTGTGGGGTGTAGGCGGGAACGGTCAGGACGCTGTTGGGTCCGAAATCGATCTGCTGCCCATCCACCTGACACCAGCCCGTCCCCTTGAGAACAATAAGAATCTCTTCGCCCGAATGATAATGCGTTGGGGTCGGCTTGCCCGGCCGTGAAGTCTGCATCCAGATTTCAACGTTTCGAGAATCCTCCTTCACCAAGGTCTGGTGGATAACCGCAGGGTGAACGAATTTTTCGATGCCGGAAATTTTTCGCATGGAATACATGGGCGTGCCCTCCCTCTACTTGTATTGCAAAGGGAACGTAGCAAAGAAGAGGAAAAACGCCAATCAACAGGAAGCGCTATTACCTAGCACGTTGGGCAAGCACTACAGAGCGAGACGATCCTTATTAGGGCGTACTCCAGCCCACGACTGCCGCAAGCGGAATAGCTGGCATCCTTTGGGCAAGCAAAAGAAAAAGGGAGCTTCCCTTGATGGCACAAGGGTTCACCGTAGTCACAAAGCAGTTGTCCAACCGGACAAGGTAGGGAAGCGGACCAGCTCCATACACTGGCCAATAAAACATCGTAGATCGAGAAGAGTGAACCACCGCGGCTAAGAGCCTGGTGTGTACGCCACTCTAGTACACACCAGGCCTCCCCTGATGCAGCTTATCCAATACCGCCGGCCTTGGCGCTTCAGTTCCGGGCGCTACGAATAAGATGAGTAGGCGAGTACACCGCTGGCGCGTTACTATCCACAGTCTCGTTGAAGTACCAGTCTGTCCGCCACTCCGAGGACGGCACGTTGCTCGGTGGTGAATCAACCGCCGTGGCTTTCACCTCCTGCACATCGAGCAACACCCAGCTCGGGATAAACCGCCACTCATCCGTGTAGTTATACTTCGCCCCCGCTAACGGATTCGCCGGATACCCCGCATACGGCTTCTTAGTGTAAAAAAGACACGCCACCATCCCTTTCCATAACACCCCACTCTGATCGTGCATCTCCTGGATCAATGGAAAAGAGAACTCTTGATCCATGTACAGAATCCGCTTGGAATACGTATACTCACGGGGGTAGTGGGTCGGCGTTGCCTCGACCACCCACACTCGGCGCTTCTCCCAGGCGACACACGGCAGCGCGGCCAGAATGCCGTGGCGGCCATCGCGCGGCGCACACCACTGGGAGGGATCTCCATACTTCCCGCTATGCACGACCGCCAGGATGTCCTTGTCTGCCAGCACCCGGAACGTCCAATGCGTAATCTTGCCATTAAACCCATAGAACGAATCAAAATCAAAGTCTTGTCCGGCAATCCCCTCCCCCCGATTGGCAAACGAGATGCGTTTGACTTTCTTCCAAAAAGGTAGATATGCGTACACGTCATCCGCCTGGCTCCGGCCCTCGTAGCGATAGTCCAACATCGAAACTCCCTTGAGGGACTTATCCTTAGGCAGCGTATACGGTCCAAGTAAATTAGAATAACGGGTGCTCGGGTTATGCGGGATGATCGGCTTGGGATCGGTGTAGAGTCGCCCTGTCCACATCATCCGCCGCCATGTACTGGCGTACGTCCGGTCCACCCCGCCTTGGCTGTTCACGACATCGGCTCTGTATTCCACTCCCAGATTGTCAATACTGGAAGGGTTCTGTTCGTGGTTCCACATGATTTTGTACCCGGCCAAGGGATCACTCGCGTCGATAATCGGAAAGGGCGCGCCGGCCACATAGTTCGAGATGGATCTGCCGTCATCCGCGATCTCCACCTGGGCCGCATAGCGCTCGGTCGCCTCCTCATACGCTTGGGGCCACTTGACCGGCTTGGTAGCGATGATCTCCATCGGCATCCCCTGCTCGACCATCCAGCGCGTGGCTGGCGTCAGCAGGGCTTCCGCTTGTGTCATATTCTCCTTGGTAATCGTCTCCCCCGGCTGCACGTCCGCCCGGCCTAGTCCTACACTCCCAAAGACTACGACGCCGAGCATAAGAGTCCTCCCTATACGTCCCATACACCCTCCTGTAGGCGCTTCTCCGCGCAGAGATTCACCCGACGAGTGTACTCGTCCAAGGCTCTCCAATACATGAAGAAAATGTGACGATTATATGGGGAAATGTAACGATTTAACGCAGAAGTGTGTGGAGGCTGCTATAAGAGAGCCTCGAACTCTTTTGTCCTATTCCAGTCCAGCCTGGCGAAAGGCCGTCAGGAGTCGCTCTACTTCAGCGTCATCTTTATACGGTACGACCTGTCTCACTACTTCCAGCGAGGCATGAGGAACGATGCGGAGAACTTCTTCAAGTTCGGCTCGGGCCTCTTCTTTCCGGCCTAATTCGCCGTAGACCGCTGCCAGTTGAGACCGGGCAAGCACGACATTCGGATTTCTATTCACCGTTCGCTTGAAAGCAAGAATCGCTTCCTCGTTGTTACCCAACAAACGGTAGGTATGTCCCAATATTGCCGCGAGGTAGGAAGCTTGCAGCGGATCAAGCTGCATGGCTTTTTTCACCAGCGGAAGTGCCTCTCCTGGCTGCCCGGTATGAATCAGGACATCGGCCAGGGTTCCGTAACAGTATGCACACGTGGGGTCTCGCGCTATCGCGCATTGGGCGGCAGATATCGCCTCAGCATAGCGCCTTTGCATGAGATAGACTCCGGCTTGAAGCGTACACGAGTAGGGGAAAGTTGGATCTGGGGCCGGTGCCTCTTGAGCGAGAGAAAAAGCTGTATCTAGACTTGAAGGATCGCAGTTCCAGAACAAACACCATTCGATATAATAGGTCGCGCCTAAGCAGGTATAGGCCAGTGCATAGTGCGGATCGAGTTCAACAGCTTGCTGCAAAAGCTGGCGCGCTTGGATATTTGTCTCAGGGGTATATCGAAGAAAATAATCCCAGCCTCGAAGTAGGAGATCCATGGCCGCAGGATTCTCTGTAGCTATGACCCATACGTCACTCTGTGCCCCAGCATTCTCTCGTTCTCCGTGCGGTACACTACCTGGAGCCCCCTCCCGAGGAGACGAAGAAGACGAACGGAGGCTCGGTGCCCATGATGCCTCTGGAACAGTTTTCTGCTGATCCTCTCCAGCGTATTCGTGTACGTCTGCAATAAAGCGATACCCACGTCCGTGCTGCGTTTTGATCACGTGCTGTCGGACTCCGTCGTCTTGAACCGCCTTGCGGACTTTTGCCACACAGTGAGTCAGCGTTGTATCACTAATCACCTGGTCGGCCCACAGCTGCGCCATCAGTTCGTCGCGGGTCACGGAGCGATCCCGATGAGCAATCAGGTAGGCAAGCAAATCAAAGACCTTGGGCTCAACCTCAACCGTCTCACCTGCACAACGCAACTGATACAGGCGATCGTCAAGGGTAAAGTCTCTGAAGATGTAAATCACGCGCTCCTCCGAAGGAGTATAGAATGTTCTCTCACCGGCCCTCTCGGGGGAATTATTATACAATGGGAGCAGCGGTCAACAAGAAACTTAGGGGCGTAAGGCAGCCATATCTTTGTAAGACTCGCTTTAGAACTCAATCTGAAAGCCCTGCCGCTCCTGACTCTGCACCTCCGTCAGAGTGCCCTGCACGCGCAGATACTCCCCCGCCGGGTAATATAAATAGCCGTGCGTGGCGACCTGAGCCGCAAGCGCCTGACTGACCATGGGTGGCGGGAGACTGGCAGCATCTTTTTCTGCCAAGGCGCGGACTGTGCCTCCCGTGACCGAGAGGAGGTGGACCTGCTCCGTATCGAACACATAGGTCTGTTGCGTCCGATTGGCGACTTCTACGGCAATAATAAAGATGTCCGGCGTGTGGACACCGAAGAGCAACTCCGCCTCCATCAGCGGCAGGGGCCGGATATGCACATACACCTGGCCTTCGGGTCCGTAGCGTTTGACGTTGTCGGCCAACCCGTGAAACAGGGAATAAAACGCCCGCCGAAAGTAGGTAGTCGGTGGCGGGCGGTTCTTGGTCAGACGCGGGGCCTCTCGCTCGTGATAATCCGTCACGAGCGGGTGCGGCGTATGAGAGGCCACGTCCAGGGTGCTGAGCGAGGCGGCGTCAACCACCACGCCCTGCGGCTGGCACCGAATCGTCACCTGGACCAGCGCCGTCTGACCCGACCGTATTTGCCGCGCCTGTATTGCCCCGGTTTTTTCTGGCGCAGCCCGGGTTGCACTCGTTACGCGATACCCCATCCGCTCAACTGTCCGGTAGGCAAGTTGCTGGGCCTGTTCGCACGATAAGTCCGTATCGGTAATCCCGTACAACTCGGCCAGTGGCTCGGCCTGTGCCGCGGCCCGGTTCGCTTCCATACTCGCAAACACGGCCGTGGAGGAATCCCTGGCAACTGCACGCGCGGCGGGCTGAGAACGGGGTGCGCAACCAATCAGGGTCGGCAGCATGAGAAGTCCGACCAAGGCCGGGAGGCACTTCATGCAGTGCCCGGACAGAAGTGTCATTTCAACTCAACTGAGGAACCACCAACTCGGCAAAACGCTGGAGCATTTCCTGTTCCTGCTTGTACGGAAACACCATCTGGAAATGGTGAAAGCCGAGCGCCTGCAACCCCCGCAGGGTTTCAGCCAGGCGCTCCGGCGTCCCGGCCGTTCCCAGCTCTCGGGATGCCCACAATCCCCGCCCGCCCAATGCCTGGGCTGACTCGGCCTCTCGCCGTTTGAGTTCTTTTTCATTTTCCGCCAGCACCACGGCCAGAAACAGCGACTTCTCAATCGCTGAGAAATCCCGCTTCAGCGCGTCACAGTGCCGGTGCAGGATATCGGTCTTTCTTTTCACGGTTTCTACCGAAGATCTCAGCAAGATGTTCCAGCCATCGGCGTACTGGGCCACGATGCGCAGCATGACCTTCTCTCCACCACCGGCAATCCAGATCCGGGGCGGTTGTTGCACCGGCTTGGGAGCGCACAGCGCCTCCTGCAACTGGTAGTGCGTACCAGGAAAAGACGCTCGCTCCTGCGTCCACAACAGGCGCACCACCTGCACCGCCTCTTCGAGCTGAGCCAGACGCGTACCAATTGAGGGAAAGGGAATTCCGTAGGCCCGATACTCAAGCTCCTTCCAGCCGGCTCCGATACCAAACTCCAGTCGGCCGTTGCTAAGATGGTCGAGGCTGGCCGCAATCTTTGCCAGGATACTGGGCGGACGATACGAGTTACACGTGACCAGCGTTCCCAGCCGCAGTCGGGTCGTCACCGGAGCGAGCGCGGTCAGCAGGGTCCAGGCCTCCAAACAGTTACGCTGCTCAGACCTGGCATCCCAAAAAAGATGGTCCGATGCCCACAAGCCGTAAAAACCAAGCCGTTCCGCCTCTTTTGCGATCTGGGCGACTTCGCCGTAGGTAAAGCCAAACTGGGGCTCGATCTGGATCCCGAAGCGCCACCCCTCCGCGGGGCTTTCCTGAACCGCCTGGCTGACCGTCGTCTCGGCTTCAGACGGCGTTGAGGCAGCGGCTTGTAGGCCCGCCACCCCGGCGACAATCGTACCCGTATCCTTCAGAAACTTCCGGCGGCTGATATCACGCATGCCGACGAGCCTCCTTTCGAGAGCACCTACGCCCCGGCCTGCTGCTCTATAGCGTCCAAGGCCGTCCGAGCGGATGTCAGAGCAACCGCGAAGGACACACTGGCGGGCGCAGGCAGTGGCCCCGCGTCCCCCGGTGATTTATAGCCGCCATAAATGGCGTGTCCGGATTGGAGCCAAAAGCAGTCCGCCACAGCGAAGCCGGCTTGTTTGAACCACGTCAACTGCTCGAACAGCGGCGAGGGTTTATCGTAGGGATCGGGGGTGTGGAAGTAATTCCACTTTTCCTGGGTGAATTTCTCAAAGAGCCGGATGGAGCCCGTCTTTTCGATTGAGAGCGACTGCGTAATCCGATCCCAACCTTCGCCAAAGGATGCCCAGGCTTCCGACCGTTGCGGTTTGACGATATCGGCAAGCAGGACCGCACCGCGGTCTGAAATCCGTTTACCGATTTCTGTAAACAGCCACTGTTTTTCCGGCCCGCTCAGATGGTGCACGCACAGGGAGGAGACGACGCAGTCGCTCTCATCCAGCGAATCGAGCCAGTCCGGCGAGGCCATATCAAAGTCTGCAATCCGAACGCGCTCTCCAAAGCGCTGGAGGTGACGACCTGCCTGCTCGCGCATGCTTTCTGACCCATCCAGGGCCAGCACCGAGGCGTTTGGAAAGCAGTCCAGCACGGCAAACGACAGGGCTCCTTCCCCGCAGCCAAGCTCAACCGCGCGGAACGCGTCCCGCTGCTGAAAGGGCAGCAGACTCAAAAGCGTCGCAACCTGCTCATCCCGGGCAGGCACGGCAATCGCCGCCAGTTCGCGGTACATCCGGGAATCGTCCTCTGTCCATTCCGTACGCTCTTCAGCCATGCGCAGCCCTCCTTAATGTCTCGCCCATCTCCGGGTGGTTCCCAGAGGGGGACGACAAATGGTAGCACGGTTGCGGGAGATTACGAGCGGTTTGGACTCGAAGAGAAGACCCTCACCCTGCCCCTCTCCCAGCGGGAGAGGGAAACAGGACGGGTATTCTTTACTGACTGGCTAATGGGCCACGTAACAACTGCCCCGGCAGGGCGCCGGTGTGTTCGTTGTTCCGCAGGACGACTTCGCCATTCACAATGGTCGCCAGAAAACCGTTGGCTTTTTGCTTGAGCCGTCGGGCGCCGGCCGGAAGATCGTGGGTCAGCTCGGGAACCTGCGGCTCAACCGTTTGGGGATCAAAAATCACGACATCGGCGTTCCAGCCCTCGCGCAGCAGACCGCGTCCGGCCAGCTTCCAGTGGGAGGCCGGTACGAAGCTCAGTTGGTGCACTGCCTCTTCCAGGGTCAGGGCTTCTTTCTCACGCACCCAGTGGCTCAACAGATGGGTCTGCAAGGAGGAATCCATGATCTGGGAAACATGGGCACCCGAGTCCGAGAAGGTGATCACCGAGCGGGGGTGCTGCATCATCTCCAAGGTGCTGGGCTCATGGGTGTTGGTCAGCGGCTGCATGAAGAAGCGCTTCAGCCCCTTTTCCAAGGCCAGATCGATATAGGTCTCCACCGGGTCCTGATTGCGTTCGGCGGCAATCTCGGCCACCGACTCATACGGCGGGACGGCCCGGTCCATGATGGGGAACAGCCATTTGAAATTCGCCGCGCGGGCCTCCGCGCCGACCGCCCGGGTCCCCTCTTGGGGCGGCTGATTGGCGGCCTGCACCAGCTTCTGGCGCATGTCGGGATTGCGCAAGGCCGCTTCCTGTTCGGCCAGAGACAGTTTGCGGATGTCGCGCCAGACGGGCAGCTTGTCAAACGAGGTGACCGACTCGAACGACTGCAACACGCTGATGGGCCGGCTGTGGACCTGAATAAACATACGCCCGCCGGCTTCGGCGGTCTCGTCGGCCAGCGCAAAAAACGGGCGCCAATAGTCCGGGGCCTTGGGCGCGCTGAACATGCCGAACGTGACCGGCACACCCGTATCCACCGCCAGGGCTTTGAGCCGGTTACAATAGTCCTGAATCCGTTCCGGGTTGAGTCCGGTGTCTTCGCCGGCAATCTCAAACACCCCGGAGTTCAGCTCGCCGAGCACACCGACCAACTGACGAACCTCGTCCCAGGTGGCGAGCCGACTCGCAACCGGTTGGCCATCGGGCGTCTGGTGGTTGCGCGTGCGTGAGGTGGTAAAGCCGGCGGCGCCCGCTTGTATGGCGCTGCGGACTTCTCGCTTCATAGCTCTGAGATCGTCGGGAGTCGCTTCTTCGCTAAAAGCCCGCTCACCCATGACATAGGTTCGTAGCGCGGAATGACCGATATAGGCGGAATAATTGATGCCTTTGGGCAGGCGTTCGACCGCATCCAGGTATTCCGGATAGGTGGTCCAACTCCACTTGATACCGGCTTCCATGGCTTCCGGCGAAATATCTTCGGCACGCTCCAGATTGCGCATCACCAGCAGTTTGTCCTCTTCACTACAGGGTGCGAGCGAGAAGCCGCAGTTGCCCATGACCACGCTGGTAATACCATGCCAGCACGAGCATGTACCCAGCGGGTCCCAAAACACCTGGGCGTCCATATGGGTATGGCCATCAACAAAGCCGGGGGAGACGACATGTCCCTCGGCATCGATGATTTCCCTGGCGCCCTCACGAATTTTGCCAATGGCGGCAATTTTGCCCTCAGCGATTGCCACGTCCGCCTGAAAGCGAGGCAACCCGGAACCATCAACCACCGTACCGTTTTTAATAAGAAGATCGTATTGCATGCTGCTTCATATAGACCATTCCGTCCCTCTTGACCACCGCACGAAGCGTGCTAGGGGAAAGGAGTCGGAGTAACCGGAAGGTCTGGTTCGTGTTCGTTTCGGGAGACATTCATGGCAGCCAAGGAGGGACACTATGGCGCAGTCTGGAGTGATTTCGGCAGATTCGCACTTTGTAGAACCACCCGATATGTGGGCGGAACGACTGGATAAGAAATTCCGGGATAAGGCCCCGCACACAGTAAACGGGCTCAACGGGAAAGAGGGCGAGTTCTTTGTGTGCGAGAATATCAACCCGATACCGGTGGCCGGGTTTTTTGGGGCCGGCGTTCCTTCGGAAGAGCTGCCGGCGCACAACAGGAAGGGCTTTGAGGCCGCCCCGGCGAGCGTCTGGGACCCCGCCGCACGCATTAAGGACCAGGAGCGAGACGGTCTGGAAGCCGAGGTGATCTACACCTCCATGGGCATGCCGCTCTACGGCCTGGATAATATCGAGCTGCGGGACGCCTGCTTTCGGGCCTATAACGACTGGTCAGTCGATTATTGCAGCCATGATCCAAAGCGGCTCCTGCCGCTCGGACTCATCACGCTGGAAGACATCGAGGCCGGCACCAGGGAACTCGAACGCATCGCTAAAAAAGGCATGCGCGGAGCCATGATCTGGGCGGAGCCGCCGGATGAGCGCCCGTACAGTCACACCGACTACGATCCGTTCTGGGCGGCCGCCTCGGACCTCAACATGCCGCTTTCCTTACATATCCTGACCGGCCGGAAGGGCATGGGTATTGACTTCTTTGCCGATAACCTGGCGCTCCAGGTCTCTACGCTGCATCACGAAGTGGAGCGCTCGATTGCCGTGTTTGTCCTCGGCGGCGTGCTGGAGCGTTTTCCCCAGCTCACCATTGTTTCGGCCGAGAACGACGTGGCCTGGATGCCCTATTTTATGTGGCGGATGGATTTTGCCCACCGGCGAATCGGTCCGCTCTCCTCGGTCGAGTTGAGCATGAAGCCGAGCGACTATGTGAAGCGTCAGGTGTATGCGACCTTCATTGAGGAGCCTATCCTGCTCGATGGCTATCACCGCTATGCGGCAGACAACGCCATGTGGTCTTCGGACTATCCGCACACGGCCGCCATCTGGCCGCGCTCACAGGAGTTCATCCAATCGACCTTCAGCGAGCTGTCCGAGACCGACCGCCGGAAGCTGATTCACGACACCGCCGCGCGCGTGTATCGCATCGGATAAGCACCGAGGGCCCCACCTGGGGCCCGTGCGGGGGCGGTGATAAAGACCGGCAGTACATGAAAGATCGCAGGCTGCTGTGGCTGAGCATTGGCCTGGGGACCGTGTTCTGGCTGTGTGATGCAGCGGTTGACGTGTGGCTGTTTGAGCAGCAACGTCACTTCCTTGCCGAAGTCTTTACTTCCGAGCCCGAAGAGGTGCGCCTGCGCCTGGTGGTGTGGGGCTTATTCGCCTTCATCGGCTACTATGGACAGCGACTCATCACCGCACTCCAGACGGCGCGTGATGAACTCCAGCAAAGGGTGCAGGAGCGAACCCAGGAACTCGAAGCCACGAATATCGCGCTGTCCGAGGAAATTGCTGAGCGAAAACAGACCGAGGCCGCGCTCAAAACCATGTCCCGCACGGTTCAGGCTTCGCAGGAGGAGGAACGGCAGCGTATTGCCCGCGAGTTGCACGACGAAGTCGGCCAGACCCTGACCATGATCAAGCTGAATCTCCAGCTCGTGCAGGACAAGGTCCCGGAGGCCGAGACCGATGCCCACCTTCAGGAGGGGCTGGTCCTGACGGATCAGACCCTGGAAAAGGTGCGGGACGTTGCGCTGGACCTGCGTCCGTCCATGCTGGACGACCTCGGCCTTGTCCCTACGCTGCGGTGGTATGCAGACCGTCACGCCCAGAGCAGCGGGGTTACCCTTACCTTTCAGAGCGATGGCGTGGCGGACCACGCCATCCCGCCGGATATTGCCACGGCGTGTTTTCGGATTGTCCAGGAAGCCTTGACGAATATTGCTCGACACGCTCGTGCCCACCAGGTGAGGATTGAACTCGGCATCCACGCCGATGGTCTGCACTGCACGATTCAGGACGACGGCGTCGGGTTCAACGTGACGCACGCGCGGGAAGCCGCTATCCGGGGACGCAGTATTGGCGTATTGAGTATGCAGGAGCGCGCCGAGTTGGCCGGGGGCAGCCTGAACATTGTGTCCGCCCTGCAGGAGGGCAGCGCGGTCTGCGCCCGCTTTCCCCTCTGACCTGGAGTCCTGGTGTGAAGCCTATTCGTATTCTTCTGGCCGATGACCACACCCTGGTCCGTGCCGGGATTCGGTCCCTGCTCGAACAGGCTCCCAACGTCGAAGTGGTAGCCGAAGCCAATGACGGCCGGGACGCCCTCCGTCTCATTCAAGAGCACCAACCGGATATCGTCTTCATGGACGTGACCATGCAGGGACTTAACGGTTTGGACGCGACCGCACAGATTACGAAAACCTGCCCTGGGGTCCAGGTGATTATGCTGTCCATGCACAAAAACGAAGAATACGTCAGCCAGGCGCTCCGGGTGGGGGCAGCCGGCTATCTGCTCAAAGACGCGGCGACGACCGAACTCGAATTGGCCGTGCAGGCCGTATCCCGCGGTGAAACCTATCTCAGTCCGGCTGTCTCCAAACACGTTGTTGACCGCTATTTGCAGCGCGTGAATAACCCGGACGAAGACATGGCTGAACCTGCGCCAACTCCTTTGACCGTCCGCCAGCGTGAAATCCTCCAGTTGATTGCCGAGGGCCATACCACCAAGCAGATTGCCAGCCTGCTGCATCTCAGCACCAAGACCGTCGAAACCCATCGCAGTCAGCTTATGGACCGGCTCGGCATTCGCCATATTGCCGGCCTGGTCCGCTATGCGGTGCGGACCGGTCTGGTCGCACCCGATCACTAAGCCCGCCCGCTTTCAGGGTCCTCCTGTCCGCTTTTCAGGGTTTTCCCGGATACCGCTCTTGCGTGGGATTCGGCTATCTAGGTGTCTTTCGGATGATATGGAGGATAACCCATTGCGAAGCCAAAGGATTTATCTGGTCTTGCTGCACATTTTTGGCAGTACTGCGCTGAGTCTCGTGTTAGCCACATCAGTTCTGGCCCAGTCTTCGCCCGTCACCCTGCCGGACATCGAAGTGCGCGGCACGACCCCGTTGATGAGCGCACCCGTCGCACGCGAGCACATCCCGGCTAATGTGCAGACCATCACCGGCGAGCAGATTACACGGCGCGGCGCGCTCAACCTGACCGACACTCTGTCCCGCAGCCTGGGCGGAGTGAACCTGAATCACGTCCAGAATAACCCCTTCCAGCCCGACGTCAGCTATCGGGGTTTTACCAGCTCCTTTCTGATTGGGACGCCGCCGGGGCTGAGCGTTTTTGTGGATGGCGTGCGCGTCAACGAGCCCCTGGCCGACCAGGTCAACTGGGACTTGATTCCCACCGATGCCATTGATCGTCTGGAACTCATCCCCGGCTCAAACCCGGTCTATGGTCGCAACACGCTCGGCGGGACCATTGTGATGCAAACCAAGCGCGGCTTTACCCATCCGGGCACCACCGCAGAGGTCTGGGGCGGGAGTTTCGCCCGCTATCGGACCTTGCTGCAACATGGGGGCAGCCGCGGCAAGTTCGACTATTTTGTGTCGGGCAATCTCTTTCTCGAAGACGGTTTTCGGGATTTCTCAAAGAGTCATGTCGGCCATTTCTTCGGCAAGGTCGGCTATCGGGGGGAACACGATGACTTGACGCTCTCCCTGACCCATGTGAACAACAAGCTGACCGGCAACGGCCCGCTGCCCGAAAGCCGTCTCAAGCGTGACCGCTCCGAGGTGTTCACCCATCCCGATATTTTCAAACCCGACCTGTGGTTTCTCAACAGCCAGTATCAACGCGACCTGGGCCGTGGCTTCTCGCTGTCGGCCAATCTGTACGGCCGCCTGTTGGATGTGGACCAGTTTAACGTGGATGTCGAAGAAGATGTCGACGCTCGCACGAATCAGAAGGGTTGGGGAGGCGCGCTCCAGTTGGCCTATCAAGGCACGGTATGGGAGCGGCCGGTCTCGGTCACGCTTGGTGGCGATTACACCGGGGCCCGGCTTGACCACCTCATTGGCGAACGAGGTGAGGACGACGATGACGACGGCGATGACAATGGTGATGACAACGGCGACCACGACGACGATGACAACGGTGATGATGAGTTGGAAGAGGACCTGGCTCTGCTCCAGGCCCTGGTAGAGAACGAGGCGGACGAATTTGAGGTGGAGACCAGTGTCAAAACCGAAACCCACTCCGGCGGCCCGTTTTTCACCATCAGCGCCGAACCGATTGATAAGCTGACGGTGACCGTGTCTGGCCGTTATGAGGTCACCTATCTCCGCATTCAGGACCGCCTCGCCGGGCTTGAGGACGACGATGACGACGGGGCGGAAACGGACGCCAGCGGCAACCATACCTTTGACCGGTTTAATCCCGCAGTGGGAGCGACTTATACCTTCACCGAGCATCTGAGCCTGTATGCCGGATATAGTGAGAGCTACCGCGCGCCAACCGCGATTGAGCTGACCTGCGCCAACCCCGAAGCGCCCTGCCCGGTGCCGACTGCGATTGTGGACGACCCGCCCCTGAACGCGGTCAAGGGCAAGACCTGGGAGACGGGCGTCCGCTGGGCCTTGCCTCCCTATGTTGACGCGACTCTGGCTTTCTTTCGGACGGACCTCAAAGACGACATCCTGTTTCGGAACGAACCGGAGAGCCGCGTGCTGGGGTTTTTTCAGAACGTGGATGCCACCCGCCGCCAGGGCATCGAACTCCTGCTGCGCGGCGTGTGGAGCTGGGGCAACTGGTTTCTGAATTACACGGTAACGGATGCAACGTTTAACGATGAGATCGAGCTGTTTACGTTCGCCAACGAAGAGCGTATCGCCCTGGTCCGTGAGGGAGACCGTCTGCCGCTGGTCCCGCCGCACCGGGTCAATGGCGGCATCGAGTTCTTCATCGGCTCCCAGTTACGGCTGAGTCTGGACGGAGCCTATGTGGACGGGCAGCGACTGCGGGGCGATGAGGCCAACCAACGCAGCCGGTTGGATCCGTATTTTGTGGCCAACGTCGCGTTGGAATACAGCTATAAGGCATTTGATATCTTCCTGCGTCTCGAAAATATTTTTGACGAGGAATACGAAAGCTACGGTGCGTATTTTGAAAATGCGGTGGATGACACCGGCGTCGAACGCTTCATGGGGGCGGGGCAGCCGTTCGGGGCCTTTGGCGGGGTACGGGTCAAATTCTGAGGGAGGGAACGACGGCGCGCCATCCGTCCTCAGATGCTGAAATCCAGTAGATTGTAATCCTTCATACTGGCTTTGGCTTCTGCGTCCCAGCAGTAGTGCTCGCCCGATTCGGTAAACGGCTGATAGGGAAACGGCGTTTCGTCCGGGAAGCGCTGCCGGCGCGCATCAATGGCATAGCCGATCACGCGTGAGCGGATACGGATACGTTCTTCATCGTAGACCGCTGGGTCACTATGTACTCCGCCACCTTTCACCCCCAGCACGGACGACCGGCGATGAAAGCCAAAGTTCACTGTGACGCGCCAGTCCGGGCTGGTATTGGCAAACGAGCAGTGCAGCAATTGCCGGTTGGAGATGACCACATCACCCGGACCGCACACCATGGGAACGGCATCCGGCAGGCGCTCCGAGCCCGCCTCGGCAACCCGCTGCGTGATATCGATATGCCCGACTTTATGCGTTCCCGGCACGACCCACACGCCGTTTGCCGGAGTGCAACCGTAGAGCTGGGCCATGAAGTTGAAACCGTGAGTTCCCTGGTCCCAGGTCGGACTGTCCCAATGCGTCGTGCCATCCTGATGCCAGGCGACCGACGCTCCTTTGCCTGGCTCTTTGATGAACAACGCATCGGTGAACGGAACAAAATCCTCACCGTTGACGGCTGCCGCCACGGCTAAGAGCTGCGGATGTGCATAGGTGCGGAGGCTGGCTTCGGAAAATTGCAGCGAGCCGATAATGAGATAGACTACTTCCTGGGGCAGACCAGTGGCCGGGGTGGGCTCCAGCATTTTGACCGGATGGCGACCGTTGGCGAGATCGGTCCCGCCAAAAGGGTCGCCGAGCGGTTTGGACCAGAACAGCGTCCGCGCCTCACAATCAGCCCCCAAGGCCGGACGACCCTGAGCATCGACCGCAGAGCCCCGCTCGGTCGGGAGACGTTCCATGATATCGAACAGGTCGGCTTCGATATCGTTCAGTTCCTCTTGCTTGAGCACTCCTTCGAAGACATAAAAGCCATATTTCCAATAGGCATCAAGGATGTCGGTGTGGACCCTGCCATCGGCGTGAAAACGAATCGGGCCGCGATTATCGAGATCATAGGCCCGTTTCTCACCCTCGCGCAGATACGCCTGCATGGCCGATTCAGCGGCCCCATAATCACCTATTGCTACATCGCTTGCTGCCTGCATGTCTTCCTCCGTTCTTTGCACCGGTCATTTAATATGCGCTTCTCGGGCGCTATACAAGCTTGGGCGAGCCGCCGGTTGGTATACCGCTCCCTCTCCCCTGGAGGGAGAGGGATGGGGTGAGGGGGAGAGGGAGGCACGATCGCCGGTTGACTTCTCCCCCTCAGTCCCGTTTCATAAACATTGTGCTGAGATTTGGCAAAATGACAGTCCTCCTTATGCTCCTGTCTCTGCTATGTCCAATAAAGATGGAAGCCATTGAGACCGCCCCGCCCCTGTCGGATCAAGAGATCATCGAACGCTTAACCAAAGTGGAAACAAAAATCGACGCCAACACTGCCACCATTGCTCAACTTCGACAAGATATGAATGCGCAGTTTGACCGGCTGTCTCAACTCATGCTCGGGATTCTCGGAGCCTTTACCGCCCTCGTGGCGACGACGATTGGCTTTGCCCTGTGGGACCGCCGGACGATGGTTCGGCCCTTCGAGAGCAAGGTACAGGCCATGGAAAACGAGTTAGCCCGTGACCGTGAGAGCCTGCATTCCCTGCTCGAAGCCTTCCGCTCCCTGGGCAAGAGCGATGAACGGGTGGCGGACGTGTTGCGCCAGTTTCGGTTATTGTGAGTGTCCGTACTTAGTTAGTTGCCCGCCCTTTGACTGGAAAAGGCTCACCATCCTGCTCGAACGCAAAGTTTGGTCCGGCGTAGTCATCCCAGTGTTTGCTGTAGGTGCCAGCGCTGACGGGAGTAGTCCCTTCTCCCTCGTCAAGTCCTTTGTCGAATTGCACGCCACCGATGTCGGTCAGGACATAACGAGGGTGCAGTGTTTCGCCACCCTTACGGTTCCTCCAACGGTGTACGATGAGTGTCACTCCGGTAGGAAGGATAGAGGGAAGCTTACCCTCACATTCTTTCCGAAACTCCTCCCAACTCGGCGCTTTATCACGGTCTGCTGTATGGAGTTCAACCCCAACCCCCGAAGCTCGTGACTTAACGATCCGAAGAAATGCCGCCAACGGTTTTCTGAATCTGTCCTCATTAGCTCGAAAGTACGGATCGATAAACAGTATCCGCGTGGCGCAACGTAGCATAGGTGCTACACATTTTGCCATTTCTTCTGCTGTTCTTCTGATATCGTCCTTAACAGGTGTGTACCAGCGTTTATCCTCTCTATCCACGACGGCGGCTTCAAGCATCACATTTGCGTCTTTGCGGGGGTTGTCGCGTGCAAGGATTGCGTAAAAGGGCTTGCGTTCATGCTCCTTCTCCGCGTTGGCAAGCCAGTCACCATTTTCGTCCCATACGGGTTCCTGCCGCTTGACTGCGGGAGATGTCATAAATTTTTTTCTCAGTTCCTCTAGCCGTCCTCGTGCCTTTTCCCTTTCGCCAGGGGTTCCGTCAAAGGTTTCCTCGAAGGCACTTCGGAGCAGATTCACCCACCTCTTCTTGTTTGGATAACGCGAGACAACTCTCCCCCTGTCAGGACAAAACTCGTCAATAAAGATTCTGCCCCGTATCCGATCATGCCACGACGCAACGAGTTCGGGCTCCAAGGCGTACTCGTGGATCATAGTTAGAACAGTTCCTCTACTCGCTCGTCGAAGAAGCCTTCCGGCCAGGGGCGGGCGAAGTCACCGTCTTCGGTTACGGGTATCTCAATGACCTGCGCCCCGTTCTTGCCCGGTTGGACGTACAGAACCGCGACATCTTCCGGGTGGATGTGAGGGAAGCCTTCGGGTAGCTCGTTGTCGTTGGTTTCTCGAATCCGACGTAGGATACGAAGGATCAGGTTCTCACTATGCGTCTCCAAAAGAAGGGTATTGCCCCGTTCCTTGGCAGACCGAATGAACATATCGCCTAGTTCTGCCTGATGGGCAGGATGAAGATGGATTTCCGGTTGTTCGATCAAGAGCGTCTTTTTCTCGGATATACGGCTTTGTACGACGATAGGCAGCACTTGGCTGATACCGAAGCCGACATCCCGCAGGCTGGCGCCTATGCCTGCTTTGTCGATTAAGCGGAGGGAAAAAACATTGCTCGGGCTTTTGTCTTCGTATTGTAGTTTGTCAAGTTTCACTTGATATTTCACACCAATCCGTCCAAGGTCACTGTTAATTTGTTCCACTAATTCCTGATCCTCGAAAAGGATAGAAGGCAGGTACTCGCCTGATTGGCCAACATATTCGTGCGTGTCACCGCTGAATTCGTAGTGCCGTTCTGGCTGACTCCGCAAAGGGCCAAGGTACACTAAATCTTCAAGGAGGCGCCGGAAAGTGGAACACACATGAAGGGTGAATGGGGATATGTCTAGTCCGTCAATATATTCGTCACTGGGATGTCCAGAGTAAAAATACTGCACTTGAAAGAGAGATACGAAGTCTATCTGTTTGTGGTCTTCTGGCAAAAAGTTCCCGTAGACAATTGTTGAGTTATTCAACGCATCTCCAATATCTTTAATCGCGTCTTCAAACTGGTAGTCCTCTAGTTTTTCAAAATATTCATCCTTCTCATCGCTTCCATATAGCCACACCTCGTCCTTGTCTAATTCTTCTCTGATATAACTCTTTGTGCACTCCCACCAGTGGCGCCAAATTTCTGAATCGGGTCTGACCTCGGCTTCTTCCCAACCCTTCTTCTCAGCAGCTTCTTCCAATAATTTATAATTAAGACCTAGTTGTTTGCTGACCTCGGCCAACTCTAGACTGACAGCCTTAACCTCCTCGTTCTTTTTCTCCTTGGATAGATCACCTAGGCGCTTGAGGAGGTTGTCAGACTCATCCTCTAGCACAGCAATCCTCTCGGTTGGCTGTCTGAGAGACTGCCTATATCGTCTAGCTGGGTGATACGAAATTACAGCTTGCCTCTGATCTCCGGTAGCTAGATCGATACGCTGAAGTGGTCTCTTTTTGTTGCTAGAGAACTGAACGGTCAGTCCGGCGTTCGTCACACTGGCTCTCTCAATAATTTGTCGTGCCAATGAAGGTAGAGCTTTGGTTTCTTTCAAGTCAAACCGCGCTCCGAACTCGAAGCCCCGCTCTGTCTCATGCCGATGAACAAAGTCACGATACGTCCCCAAATCGACAAACGATCCTTTGGGAAGCAAGGCGATTTCTGGATTTTTCGCTTCCTCAAGTGTTTGTTTGAGGAGCAACAACGACTGAAAGATCGAGCTTTTACCGGATGAGTTGGCACCGAAGATGAGTGTGAGTGGGCGAATGGGGATGGTGACGGTTTCGCCGAAGGCTTTGAAGTTGGTCAGCCGGTACTCACGCAGCATGTTCTTGTTCTCCGGTTCCTTTGTTCAGCTTGCTGTCTTGGGAATAGTGCAACTCCCATGCCACGATAATACCGTCTTGCGTTGGACGGCCCCACTGTACGGAAATTAACGACGCTTGGCTATTGAACTCCATTTTTGGGCAGTGATTCAGTTTGTATTTCCCCCTCACCCTAGCCCTCTCCCTCCAGGGGAGAGGGAAAAAACAGGCATCCCTCTGGGAAAAGGAGGGAATTGGGTCACACAAAACTTTGCACAGAACAAGAAATCTTGTATGAACAGGCCATGTCTCAATGTGTTCTTGTCGCCTGGCTGGGCAATACGGATTTGCGGGCTTCCGGTAACGAATTGGGCGGTGAACTCGGCCCCATCGGACAGGCTGTGCAGGCACGGGAGTTTGATGCCGTGCATCTCCTGACCGATCATGCGCCTCAGCGGTCGAAGGCTTACCGCACGTGGCTGAACGAGCGGTGCGGGATCAACGCCGCTCTTCACCCGGTCTCTCTGACCAGCCCGACCCGATTCGACGAAATCTATGAAGCCGCTATAGCGGTGCTCGACGGTCTGTGCGACAAGGCAAACGGTTCTGCCCGGTTTGTGTATCATCTCAGTCCGGGCACCCCGGCTATGGCTGCAGTGTGGATCGTGCTGGCGAAGACTACCCATCCGTCGGAACTCATAGAGTCGTCCGTGCAGGACGGCGTCCGGACTGTCTCGTTTCCATTCGACCTTGCGGCTGAATACCTGCCGCAGATCAATGACGCCCAGATTATCCGCCTGACTCAAGGGCTGCCGGCGGAAGCCCCGGAGTTTGAGACAATCATCCATCGCTGCCAGGCAATGAAAACAGAGATTGCCCGAGCCAGACGACTGGCTGTACACGACGTGCCAGTACTGATTCAGGGCGAGTCGGGCACCGGCAAAGAACTGTTCGCGCGAGCGATTCATGCGTCTAGCCACAGGGCTGGACGGCCGTTCATCGAGGTCAACTGCGGAGCGGTTCCGGGTGAGTTGGTCGAATCCGAGTTTTTCGGCACTACCAAAGGGGCCTTCACCGGAGCCGAGGCCAAAGCCGGCTATTTGGAAGCCGCGCATACCGGCACCCTGTTTCTGGATGAAATCGGCGAGCTTCCGCTTGCCGCTCAGGTCAAGCTGCTGCGCTGTCTTCAAGAGGGCACGGTCCAACGGATCGGTTCGACAAAACCCCGAAAGATAGACGTTCGGGTCATTGCCGCCACCAACCGCAACCTCCGGGATGAAGTCGCCGAACAGCGATTCCGAGAAGACCTGTTTCACCGGCTGGCAGTCGGCGTACTACGCCTTCCGGCTCTGCGCGAGCGAACCGGCGATGTGGGCCTGCTGATCGATCACGTATTGGAGAAAATCAACATCGACTGCGCGCAGCAGCCCGGTTGGGTTCACAAGCACCTGTCCGTTGAGGCAAGAAATCTTCTCCTCCAGCACCCGTGGCCGGGAAATATCCGCGAACTGTCCAACACCCTGTCTCGGGCCGCCATCTGGACCGTGACACAAGTCATTGACGCGCAGGACATTCAGGCGGCGCTCTTTCCGGTCAGAAAAGAGCTCCCGGCTTCCGAGTCGGTACTGAACCGCAGCCTGGGCGATGGATTCGATCTGCCCGACCTGCTGGCCGAGGTAGCACGACATTATCTGAGCCGGGCGTACAGCGAGGCTCGGAGCAATAAGTCCGCGGCCTGCAAACTGGTCGGCCTGCCGAACTACCAGACGTTTACCAACTGGATGAAAAAATATGGAGTCGGAGAGTAGTGGTCAGGCCGCACCTGTCTCAATAAGCTCGCCTTCGGAGGCAGGAGGGGGAATAGGCTGGCCGCGCTCACGCAGACCTTCCAGGTGAAAGTCGATTGCGTCTTTGATGAGTGCTGTCACTTCCTGACGTGTCTCTGCCGCAGCAATACACCCTGGGAGGTCCGGGACATGGGCACCCCAACTCGTCTCGCCCCTTTCAATGATTACGAGATAGCGCATTATCTTACCCCTTCAGCCCAGCCTGTTTCAGGATACTATTCAAGGTAACAGGTGGAATGTCCACGCTAGGCTTACCCGCAACTGTGACCGTACCGGGTTTGGGTGGCAACCCACCCCGGCCTTCGGCCACCCCTCCCCGGAGCTGACAAGGGTAGGTAACCGCCGCGTCATGGCGGTCCATACGTCACCTGGAGATGCGGGGGCGGCTGAGGCCAGGGCTCAGGCAGGAGCCACAAGCTACGCCACAGCCGGCCCTGGAGGAGTTGGCGGCCGAACCACTGCAAGCCTTGGCGGAAGACACTGAGGGGGCGGGGGCCGGGCGGCGGCGGGTCCCGCGGTGTCCGTAAGTGGGCGGGCGGCACGCCCTGCGTCTGGGCGTCCTCACTGCGGGTGCCATAGGCCACGACCCACAAGGTCGCGACCGCCAACACTAACCAGTGGCGCGCCACGCGCGCGGGATCGGTCCGGCGGGTGTGCTGCCACTGCCAGCCTACGCCTTTCAGAGCGCGGAAGCCGCATTCAATCCACATCCGTAAGCCGTACCAACACAGCCCGACTTGGGCCGGGGCGAGATCGGTCACCACCACCCACGGTTCCCGTTGCTCCGCGCCCCAGACCACTACGAGTGTGCCCACCCGCTGGCGCTGGCGCTCCTGAAAGAGCACCCCGCGCCCGACCCAGCCCTCCCCTGGAGCCCGGACCAAGGTCGCGGCTGGCTGGCGCGCGGCCCCGAACGGTTGAAAGGCGGTCGCCTGACGCACTCGCATCATCGGATGCCAACCCCCGGCCCGAATCGTCCGCCACAGCCGGGGGCTCCACAGCCCCCGGTCCGCGAACACCACCACCTGCATCTCCTTGGGAATGGCGGGGCGCAACTGGCGCAGCAAGCGCCCCAAGGGGCGCAGCCATGCGCCCTTGCGATTCGCCGGTAAGATATGCCACGCCACTGGCACCGCACTCCCGCGATACAAGACACTGACCACTAATGCCGCCACGCGCTGCCCGTGCAAGGTCGCATCCACGGCCAAGGCTAACTCGCGCCCTTGCCACCAAGCTAAGAGCCAGCCCAGCAACGGCGCGAAACATTGCTCGACCTCCACTTGCGGCTGACACGGCGCCGCTTTATCGGCCCCATCGTACAACCATTCCCGGAGGTATTGCCGGACCGTGTGAAAGCGGCCGACCGCCCCTAACGCACTCACCACCGCGTTCTGACACGCACTCTGGGCGACCACGGCCCCATACACCCACAACGCTAACCCCCGCCGCTGGGCCGGCCGTAAGACCGGTAAATACTGGGCAAGCTGCTCTTCCATCTGGTAACATTCTCGTGGCAAGCGCATGGGCTCCCTCCGACACCATTCGAGTTTCAGCACTCCAAATGATGCCGGAGGCCCTTGCGCTTGCCTATGGCTCCGCCCTTTTACCTACCCCTCTGAGCCTCTTGGGAGGGGTGCCGCGTTAGCGGCGGGGTGGGTTTCTTCGTGGCGATACGCTCGGAACCCACCCCGGCCCTCCGGGCCACCCCTCCAGGGAGGGGATAGTTTTTTTACTCCCCTCCTTGGAGGGGATGGGGATTTGTTATTCCTCGTCGGTGGTGGGCTGGTCGGGGGGCTGCTGGTCGGTGGGGGGACGGGTGCTTTCGATTACTTGGCGGAGGCGGTGGACGCGGTCGGTGAAGTCCTTGGTCACAATTTGTGCTTCGTTGCGGTCGCGGATGACGTGGGGGGTGATCAGGATGACGAGTTCGGTCCGCTCGCGCTTGTCCTGCTCGAACCGGAAGAGCCGGCCCAGCACGGGCACGTCCATCAGAAAGGGCACGCCGTTGCGGATGCGCTCGACCCGTTCGTCGATAATGCCGCCGAGCAGCACGGACTCGCGGTTCTGCACGACGACCGTGGTTTCGGTTTCGCGCGAGGTAAAGCTGGGCGAGTTGGTGTCGCCGAATGAGGTCGCGCCGACATCGCTGACTTCCTGGCGAATCTCCATATTGACCAGACCGGCCGAGTTGACCTGGGGCAGGATGGTCAGAATCGTGCCGGTATCCCGGTACTGGATGCTGGACACGATGTTCGCGGTGGCCAGGGTGCTCTGCTGGGTGGAGGTCAGAATCGGGACCTCTTCGCCGATCAGGATATGCGCCTCGCGATTGTCCGCGGCAATCACATACGGAGTGGCCAGGATGTTCACCCTGGAGCGCGAGTTGACGGCGTTGATGAACGACATGAAATGGTCCTGGTCGGTAATGAGAGAGAACAGGCCCCTCTGGCTGATATTCATCGCCTTTTTGGCTCCGGTCTGGAGCAGCGAGCCACCCCCCCCGGCTGTGCCGAGGATATTCTCTATGCCCCCGGTGGCAAAGGCGTATTCGATGCCGAATTGCAGGTCGCCGGTCAGCCCGATCTCCGCAATGATGGCTTCGATCAATACCTGCCGCGGCACCACGTCGATCCGGACCAGCACCTCCCGGATTTTGTCATAATCGCGCGGGGTGGCCAGAACAATCAGGGAGTTCGAGATCTCGTCGGCGACGATACGGACGACTTCCTTGAAGAGCGGGGTCTCGCCCTCTACGGGGTCAATCACGACGCTGCCGCCCCCGCGTGAGCCGCCGCGTGAGCCCCCACGTGAGCCAAGCCCGCCGCCGCTGCCGATGCCGGAGCCCGCGTCTCTGTCGCCCCGGTTGGCATCCTGACCGCCCTCGCGGTCGCCCCCGCGGCGGCTCCCGCCACCACCGTCACCGCCGTATAAATCGCCCAGCAGGCCGGCCAGGTCGGCGGCCTTGGAGTTCTCGACCGCGTACACGTAGATGGTGCGCCCGCCGCCCTTTTCGGGCGGGACATCCAAAACCCTGATCCATTTTTCGATCTGGTCGAAAATCTCCTCGTTAAAGCCGAAGACGACAATCGCGTTCAGCCGGGTGAGCGGAATGAGATACAGCCCGCGTTCTTCCGCGTTCTCGACGGTCACGCCGTAGGGCTGGAGGATGCTCGCCAGCTCTTTGCCCAGGTCCTCAACGTTGGCGTGTTCGATGCGGTAAATCTGGGTATGCAGGGTCCGAAACGTGTCGGTATCAAACGCGGCGATCAGGTCGCGCAGGCGTTCGACGTTCGAGGCCAGATCGGTCAGGATGACCAGGTTGCCCCGCGGGTAGGCCGCCACATCGCCGCCGGGCGAGACAAAGGGTTGCAGGATTTCCGTCATTTCGGTGGCGGCAATATGCTCGACCTTGATCAGCTCGATGACGAACTCGTCCTGCACGGACGCGGTGCGGCGCTGGCTGCTTTCGCTCAGCAGCGGCACCTTGGTCTTGGCTTCGCCGACCGGGGCAATATGGTAGATGTCGCCGACCTTGACCGCAGCGATGCCGTTGATGCGCATGATCTGATGGAACAGCGGAAAGAGGTCCTGGCCGCGAATTTTGCTGGCCGTCCGCAGGGTGACCGCGCCCTGCACCCTGGGATCGATCGAGTAGTGAATGCACAACCCCGCGGCCAGCCCCTGGATGACTTCCCGGATGTCGGCTCCCTCGAAATTCAGTTCAATCAGGTCGTCCGCGCCAACCGGGACGCATTCTTCCGCGCCGGCCATATCGGCCAGCGCCGGGTCGTCCTCGTCGGACAGCCCGTCTTCGGCAAACGGCTCGTCTTCGTCAGACAGCGCGTCGTCGGCCTCCTGGGCGCGGCCCGGAGCCGGCCGGCTCAACACAAAGCTCAACATGAAAAAACACAGGAGCAGGCATACCCATTCCCCGGCCCGTCCCATTCCCACCTCACGTGTCCGCATAGATTCCCGCATTCCTCTCAACTCTGGAGCACATTCCGATGCTGTGTAGCCGTCCGTCCTGAGCGTAGCAAAGCGAAGTCGAAGGACTGGATACCGGATCAAAGCCTGCCCCGGACACGATCCGGGGTCCGGTATGACGCAAGCGGCCCGGCTATAACGTATCGTAAACCGCTCTGGCCTCTCAACTCCGGCCTCTCACTCCGACTCCGCTGCCTGTGCCTCTGCCGGCTCTGCTTCCCTTGCTTCCTCTGCTTCCTCTGCTTCCTGCTCTCGTTTGGCCCGCCGCTCGCGCGCGGCCTGGCGCCGGATCGTGCGCAGGCGGCGCTGCAACTGCCGGATATTCTCCCGAATCTTGGCCGGGTCGTCCCCGCCCGCCTCAACCGCGGCCTGACTCTGGGCCGGCGGTTGGGCCTGTTTTGCGGCGGCCGCCTTCCTGGGGGTCAGCCGGGGCAGGCTCTTGGCCTTTGTACTGGTGAGCAGGGCGAGGGGCAAGGCGACCTCTCCCCCGCCATTCCCCAGGGAGAGGGTGGCCTCGGAGGCGGTCAGCCGGGTCAGGCGATAGTGCTCGATCTGCTCGCCCTTCTGCACCCGCGTCACGCGATTGCCCTGTGAGGAATTGGCCAGAAAAGCCTCTTCCCGGCCTGGGGTCAGCAAAACGCCGACCAGGGTGAGATGCGAGGGGGGCGGGGTCGGCTCGGCTGTAACGGTCTGCTGGACCACGACCGGGCGCTTCCGGTCCTGCGCAAAGAGGTCTTTATCGGTGATCTGCTGTGCCAGGCGCTGGCCGGCCCGGATGGAGCGCGCCGGCAGGGCCGTGGCGGGGCGGTCCCGTGTCCGGTCGCGCGCCGACTCCGGTTGCACGCCGGGCATGTCCCGGCTCCAGGTGTTGACCGTCTGCCAGACAATACCGAGGGCGATGACCGCCAGAATGATATGAAAAAACCGCCGAATGCGCATAGCCGCAACTATTCTCCTTTGGTTCGCTGGTCTCCCTTGGCTCGCCGGTCTCCTTTGGCTGTCTGGTCTCCCTTGGCGACCTGAAGGGCCGTTCCCCCCTGGGCGCTTTCCCGCATGATGCCTTCCACCTCAAGCGTAATCGTCAGCGGCGGACGGGCGGACGGACGCCGGCGACGGCGCCGCCGCCGGGAGGTCGCGATATCCAGACGGGACACCGACAGCAACCAGTCTTCATATTCGACCCTGGCCAGAAAATCCGCAACCGCCGGCGTGTCGCCCCGGAACGTCATTTGCACCCGCGTCTTGCGCAGGGACCCGAGCGATTTCTCCCGCAGGACCTGGGTGGTGACCAGGGTCAGCCCGCTCCGGTCGGCAAAGGTCTGAACCCGTTCCTGCAACTGGGCCGCGGCCAGGGTCGGGGTTTCACCGGGGACGAGCTGGTCGTAGGCCGCGGCAAACTGTTTCTCCAGGAGGCGCATCCGCTGTTGGACCTCATCGGCGCGGTCCCGTTGCCGCTGCATTTTTGCCAGGCGCTGCACGTCGCGCCGGGTCCGCTCTTCGAGCTGGGCGGTATAGGCCGTGTACGGGGCAACCACGCCATAGCGCAGGACGACCAGCAGCAGGGCACCGCAGGCCAGACCGGCCAGGAGCCGCTCCCTGGAAGAGAGGCGCTGCCATGCCTCCAGGAGTGCGTTTAACCGCATGGGTTCACCTGTGCGCCCAGGGTAAAGGTTTCGCCCCGGCTGGAGGTCTTAAAGGGCGCTTTGGGCGCCACGTCGTGCAGGCAGGGCGAGGCTTCCAGGGCGCCGACCAGATCGGAGGCCGAGCCGCTCCTGGCCACGCCCGTGAGTTCGACCTTGCCGTTCTTGAACTGGAAGTTGGTCAGGTAGACCTGCTGGGGGATACGCTCGGACATGTCTTTGAGGAGCGGGGTCAGCCGGATGCGGGTCTCGGACCGCAGGGTCTGGAGTTGGGCCTGGAGCCGTTGCGCCACGGCTTCATCGTCCTGGACCTGACGCACCGCCGGGGCCAGGGTCTGAATCCGGTCCTGGACCCGGTTGAGGGCGCGGCGGTCCTGGACCACGACGGACGCGGCCCAGACCAGGCTCAGCACCAGAATGCAGCCGACAAACACCAGGGTGAGTGGGGAGATCGTTTTTTCGCGGTGCGCCCGGCTTGCAGCCGGCAGGACATTGACCTCTTCCCCCTCCCCCACGGCCTGGAGGGCCGCACCGATGGCGGAGCAGGTCTCAACGGACACGGCGCCGTCCGCGGCGACGACCGGAAACCGCTCCTGGGCGGCGTGCGCCAGGTCCCGTTCCGGCTCCACGCTGACGGGCAGGGTGCCGTGCCCGTCCCAGGTAAAGACCGGTACCGTGTCCGGTGCGCTGCCGGGGAAATTGCGGGCAATGCTGTGGGCGAGCGTATCGGTCCAGGCGCCGGCCTCGGCGACGCGCGCCAGCGGCACGGTGTGACTGGCCACGAGCTGTCGTTCGTGCAGAAAGTTCAGCTCCAGATTACCGTTTTCCTGGGCGGCCAGGACTCGCTGTCCGGGCGCGGCCGGGCAGCAGGCCAGCAGGGTGGTGGCCTGCGCGGCGCTGCTCAGGGTGACGCCCTGCGGGCGCAGGTTGTGCTCGACCAGAAGGTTGACCAGGGGATCGACGGTCTGGCGGGGAAAACAAAAGATGACGACCCCGAGCCGCCGCTCTTCGCCGCCCGCTTCCGTCGTCACGTAGTCGTAATAGATCTCTTCCTCACGGAAGGGCAGCAGGCGTTCGACCTCATAGCGGACGACCTGTTCCAGCGAGCCGCGCGCGGCTTCCGGCACGACCAGCCGGCTCACGCTCGCCTCGGTGCGGGGCAGGCACAGGACGGTCTGGTCGGGCAGGGTTTCGATATCGGCCAGAAAGTCGGTCAGGGCGCGGCGGACAGCCGTGAGATGGTCCGCGGCGGTTTCCGGCAGGGGAACGGTCCGCGCGGTTTTCAGCCCGACCTGAAAGAAGCGCTTGGTCGTATGCACAAAGCTGACCGCGTGCGACCCGACGGCGATGCCGAGGCCGTCGCAATAGTCGACCGTGGCGAGGCGCTGTACGCTCGGCGGGAGATTCACCCAAGCCTCCTGTCACACGTGTGATGCGTATTCCCGGAAACCGGCGCTCTCCTTACCTGGGAGCGCGGCCATCCTGGCCGCTTGCGGGCTGGAAGCCCGCACTCCTGGGGAAAGGAGGAGAGAGACGCGCTACACAACATCGTGATTTGCTCTATTCCGAACTGAGAATATCGGCGTCAATATCGGAGCCGCCGGTCGCGCCGTCGGCTCCGTAGGAGAGCACCTCAAATGCTCTGCCCGTATGGCGGTAGACATAGTCCCGGTCCCACGGGTCCTTGGGTACCTGCTTTCTGAGATAGGGACCGTCCCAGCGCTCCACGCCGGACGGCGCCTGGCGTAACACGGACAGGCCTTCCTCTTCGGTCGGATAGCGGCCGACGTCCAGCTTGAACATCTCCAGCGCGCTGGCGAGATTCTCGATCTGCATCCGGGCGGCCTGCGGCTTGGCTTTCTCGGCCCGGCCCATGACGTTCGGCCCGACCAGAGCGACCAGCAAACCGATAATCACCATCACGACCAGGAGTTCGATGAGCGTAAAACCGGCCTGGGCGGACGGGGGAGTCTGTTGAGTCTGTTGGGTCGGTTGGGTCGGTTGGGTCGGTTGGGTCGGTTGGGTCGGTTGAGTCGGTTGAGTCGGTTGAGTCGGGTGAGTCGGTTGGGTCGGTTGGGTCGGTTGGGTCGGTTGAGTCGGTTGAGTCGGTCGCATACGTCACTTCCTTTCTGAGCGTTTTTTCTCCCTGTCATATCAGAGGGGCATGTCGTTGATACTGAAGATACCAACCAGCATGGCAATCACCACAAAGCCGATGATCAGCCCCATCGTCAGCAACAGGACGGGTTCAACCAGCGAGGTCAGCCGCTTGATCTGCCGCTGCGTCTCGCGCTCAAAGTAATCGGCCACCTGCTTCAGCATATCATCCAGTTGGCCGGTTTCCTCGCCCACCCCGATCATTTGCAGCGCCATGGGCGGAAACGCGCCGGTGCGCCCGAGCGGTGCGGACAGCCCCTGCCCTTCCCGGACACCGGCGCGGACTTCCTTGACGGCCTGACGGATGACGCTGTTCTCGACAACGGCCTCCACCACTTCCAGTCCCCGGAGCAGCGGCACCCCGCTGCTGAGCAGGGTGCTCAGGGTGCGGGAAAAACGGCCGACCTCGTGCTTCTGGAGCAAGGGGCCGAGGAGGACCAGACGCAGGCGGAAGCGATCCCAGCTCAGGCGGCCCTGGGGGGTGGCCACATAGCGCTGCCAGCCGAACAGACCGCCGGCCCCGGCCAGGAGGAAGCTCCACCAGTAGGAACGCAACACCTCGCTGGTCATCAACATGAACCGGGTTGCCGCCGGAAGACTCTGGCCGCTATCGGCAAACAACCCGGCAAAACGCGGCAGAATGAAGAGAAACATGAAGATAATCGCCCCGGCGCCGAACAGGACCAGCAGGACCGGATAGGTGAGCGCCGATTTCACTTCCTCCTGGACATCCTGGGCACGCTCAAGATGGTCCGTGAGGCGTTGCAGCGCCGTCTCCAGAAAGCCCCCGGCTTCTCCGGCGCGGACCATGTTCAGGTATAAGGACGGAAATACGGTCGGGTGCTGGGCCAGGGCGTCGGCCAGCGATTCGCCATTCTGCACGGTCTTCAGGACTTCGGCCACCACCCGGCCGAGGGCCGGTTTTGACGTCAGCCCGACCAGGGCGGACAGCGCCCGGTCCAGGGGCAGGCCGGCCGCCAGCATGGTTGCCAGCTCGCGGGTCAGGAGCAGCACGTCACGCTGCGTGACGCGGCCGCGCCAGGGGACGGCCGGCAGGGACAGATTCCAGTTGCGTACGGGTTTTGCCGCCCCGGCGTGCGGGGGCGCGACGTTGAGGGGGATATAGCCCTGGGTGTGGAGCCAGGCCACGACCGCACGCTCCTCTTCGGCCTCTCTGACGCCTTCGATCAGTTGTCCCTGCGGTGTGGTTGCCTGGTATTGGAACTGCGGCATTTTTTGAGTCTGTTGGGTCGGTTGAGTCTGTTGGGTCGGTTGAGTCTGTTGGGTCTGTTGAGTCTATGGAGTCTATGGAGTCGGTTGAGTCTGTTGAGTCTATGGAGTCGGTTGAGTCTGTTGGGTCGGTTGAGTCTGTTGGGTCTGTTGGGTCGGTTGAGTCTGTTGGGTCGGTTGAGTCTGTTGGGTCTGTTGGGTCGGTTGAGTCTGTTGGGTCGGTTGGGTCGGTTGAGTCTGTTGGGTCGGTTGAGTCTATGGAGTCTGTTGGGTCGTTATGAACGGTAGCGGGGCAGGATGTGCTTGCCGAAGAGTTCGAGTTGTTTTCTCAGCTCTGCGCGGGGGAGGAGGCCCTGGTCAAACAGCCAGGCAAACCATTCCGGGTTTGCCGCGTCGGCCAGAGCGTCGATGCCGCGTACCACGTTGTCCACCGGCCCGGCATACAGATAATTCGCCCGTATCATACGCTCAACCGTCCACTCCTGTAGAGGCAGACGTTGCTCCCCGCTCGGATATTCGAGTTCATCCTCAGGAAAGCGAAAGGCTTCCCAGAAACCGAAATGCCCCCAGAAGCGTTTATATCCTACCCCGACCAGGCCCTCTTCCGCCAGACGGACGGCCTGGGGAACGGTGTCGGCAAAGTATATCTGGCGCAGGACGCCGATATTGGACCCCAGCGGCAGCCAGCGTCCGGCCCGGCCGGCCTCTTCGGTATAGATCTGGGCGAGCTGGCGGACCTGTTCGTGGCGCGACAGGAGGATCATGGGGATGACCCCCTCTCTGGCGCACCAGCGGATGGTGGACTCGCTGACCGAAAACGCCTGAAACAGCGGGGGATGGGGTTTTTGATAGGACTTGGGCACGACGGTGATGCGGTGGACGTTGCCCTGGTCGTCAAGCTCTCCCGGCGTGCCGTATTCCCTGGTCCACGGCGCGGGCGGCCAGGGCGTGCCGCTCTCATACGGGTAGGGATATTCGTAGAATTCGCCCTGAAAACGGAACGGCTCGTCCGACCAGGCCAGCTTGAGAATATGGTAGACCTCTTCAAAGGCGCGCCGGTTGGTCTCGTCCAGGCTGGACTGGTCGCTGGTCGTGGCGGAGATATGCACCTTCTGGGCCATCTGGTTCAGCCAGCGCTGCTGGTAGCCGCGGGCAAAGCCGACAAAAGAGCGCCCCTGGGTCAACTGGTCCAGCCAGGCGGTTGTGACCGCCAGACGCAGGGGGTCCCAACCGGGCAGCACATAGCCGATGGGGCCGACCTGTATCCGTTTGGTCTGCATGGCCACGTACAGGAGAAACTCGGGCGGCGCGCCCATCTCGAAGCCTTCGCTGTGCAGATGGTGTTCTGGGAAGGCGACCGCGTCAAAGCCCAGCTCTTCGGCAAACCGGGCCAGTTCGACGACTTCCTCAAACATGGCCTGCCAGCGGTCCGAATGCGCGGCGACCGGCCGCAGGGTCTTGCGCTCCTCCAGCGTGGCCGGGATTGAGGGCAGTAAAAACAGCATGAACTTCATAGGGCATCCATCCGGGCCGGAGACGCCACGATTGTATACGACTTCGGGCAGATGTGCAGCAGCCGGGCGAGGGGATGTCGTTCGCGTAGGGGCGACCGGCCGGTCGCCCCTACACCGGTCGCTCTCCCCAGCCCCTTACCACCCCTCCCAAGACGTGCGATGCGAAAAAGAACCCACCCCGGCCTGCGGCCACAAAGAGGAAATGTGTCCAGCATCGAAGGCTGTTTGGAGGACACGTTTCCTCTTTCCCTCCGAGGAGGGGATAAAAAAGCCAGGAGTGCGGGCTTCCAGCCCGCAGGCGGCCAGGATGGCCGCGCTCCCAGGAGGAGAAGGCCGGGCGACCGCGGGGGTCATGGGGCACGCCAGAGTTGGAGCGGTGTCCATTCCGCGATGTGGCTGAAATCACGGTCGGTCGTCAACATCACCAGATCGTGACGGATGCAGAGTTGGGCGAGCAGCGCGTCAATGCTGCCGACCTGAATGCCGTGGCGGCGGCACGTGTTGCGGAGTGCGGCCGCATCGATATGGTCATCACGCGCCGGGACGATCAGCGGCAGGGTGGCGAAGCGTTCCACAACCTGCGCCCTGGCCCGTGGTCCCCGGTAGCCCTGCAACAATTCCTGGAGCACGATGCCGGTCGTGTGCACCGCTTCGCCACCGCTCAGCGCCTCCCGCAGACGCCGCACCTGGGGTCCTTCGGGAGACGCGTCCCGGCGCAAGGCCAGCGACCAGACGCTGGTGTCTGCGAACAGCATCACCGGCGCGTCCGGTCCCGCTTGTAGTCGTACTCGTCGTCCCAGTCGAGTTTCCCGAACAGCTCAAGCAAGCGTTTCTGCTCACGCCGGGCAATGAACTCCCGTAAGGCCCGGTTGACGGTCGCCTTCTTCGTTTTCTCGCCCCCGACTTCGAGCGCCTTGTCGAGCAGTTGTGGGTCTATCGCCAGGTTTGTCGCCATTGTGTGATTCTCCACACATGAGAATACACACAGAATACCCGCGAGAGGAGAACACGGTCAAGGTAGGGGCGACCGGCCGGTCGCCCCTACTAAGTGGCGGCTTGATCCATCATCCAACTAGTCGGCGGTTGTGAGGCCGGTTGTCTCAAGCGTTCGAGAAGAGTCTGAAATCCGGCACCATCATCAATATGATCCAGATAGAGCAGCCGGATGAACATATCGTTCTTTTCAGATGGCGCACATTCCCCCTTTTCCCATTGTGTTACCGCCTCAGGCGTGCATGCTAAAATCTCTGCCAGTTTGTCTTGGGTCCAGTCCAGATGCAAACGGAACCAACGGAGTTCTTTGGGTTGGAGCGGCCCGTCCTGCTTTGCCAGACAGCGCCCAATAGCGCGATGTAAATCCTCCAAGTCTTGTACCGACACTCCTTCCCCGTCTTCCAACTGATACAACTCGTACCCATTCAGCAAGTAGATATTATCCAGACCGCACGCAGTATAGCGATACGGTCCCTTGATTTGGTCTTTCCTGTGTCGGAAAGCGAGTTTGGTCTTCATGGTAAGTCCTCCCATTCCACAGTTACTACACGTAACTCTGGCCTATTGGAGTACACTATGGTCACGACACCAGCTTCGCGGTTTCCTCGCAAAAGATAGACAATCTTCACCTTCCACCCGTTCTCCTCTTTTTCCTTTTCTATCCGGCCTTTCAGGTCGCCTCTTTGCAGAATCCGTAGCACGTCGGCGTCTAATATCTCCCTTTCCTCCATTCGCTCCCGTGCATGCCGTGTAAAGATAACATTCACCGAATCTGCGGCTTGGGTATGAACTGCATGAAGGAGGTCTTCTTCCGTCGAAAACTTGTCCACAAGCCGCCCAATCCACACCGCCAAAATGGCCACCCCTTATAACGCTGAATTTGACACTTGAAAGGTACTGCTGTCAACACAGATTGAAAAAAGCAGGGGCGACCGGCCGGTCGCCCCTACGAGATGTCGGGCGCGTCGCTTCCCAGTTCTTCCACAACCGCGGCACACAGCAGCGGGAAGAGAATTTCGTGGTGGCCGGTGAGCTGAAAGCCGCGCCCGCCCTGTTGGGTGGGGCGGTGGACCACGTTGACCGTGGGTCGATAGTGCCGGATGAAATCAAGGTCAACCGTGGTCAGGGTGCGGACCGGATGGCCGAGATTCCGCGCCAGGGAGAGCGCTTTCAGGAACACCTCGGGAATGATGACGGCGGAGCCCAGGTTGAGAAACACCCCGCCCTCCAACTGGGCGACCACCGAGGTCAGCAGGTGAAAGTCGCGCAGGCTGCCCTCCCCGATGGCCCGGCCGTCCACGCTGGGATGCATATGGATAATATCCGTCCCGATCGCCACGTGTACGCAGGCGGGCACCTCCAGCCGGGCACACGCGGCCAGCACGCTCAGCGCGGCGTGGGGCAGTTGTTCGGCGAGGATACGGTCTCCCACGGCCCGGCCGATACCGAGCCCCTGTTGAATCACTCCGGTTTGCATGGCGGCGTTCAGGAACTCTCCGGTTTCCTGCGCCATACCGAACCGGCCCGTATCCAGACTGGCGGCGACATCCTCGGAGGTCGCCCCCTGATAGGCCAGTTCAAAGTCGTGGATAATGCCGGCCCCGTTGAGCGCAACCGCGGCAATAACACCGCGCTCCAGGAGGTCGATAATCAGCGGGGACAGGCCGACTTTGAGCGGGTGGGCGCCCATGCCCAGGACAACCGGCCGCCCGGCCCGGACCGCGCCTGCAATGCGGCCGGCGACCTCCGCCAGGTCGGGGGCGGCCAGAATACGGGGCAGGGAGCCCAGAAACTCCTGCAGGCTGCCACCCGCCCGCCACGGCCTGCCCAGGCCCTGGGCGGCAACTTTGCTGCTGCGCTGGCTGAGCGGATAGGTGGCGGCTCGCTTCGGGTCGATGGGGGGGAATTTCATGGTGTCTCTCTTGCCGGCGGCTGCCGGGGGGCGCTGGCTTACCGTGGTGCGGTCCGTTCGATCAGCGTCCGCAAGGCCAGCATGCTTTCCTCATGCCGTTTCTCGGCAAGGTCCGTTTGGCGTTGCCGGTCGGCATTGCTCCGCTGCATCAACCTCAAGCCGTAGGCAATCAAGACGCATTGTACCAGGCCCACCAGGCCCGCGACCCCGGCCTGGGCATAGGTTGCCCATAGGGAGGCACCCTGGAAGGCAATCGTTGCATCCTGGAAAGCAATCGTTGCGTTCTGGAAAGCAATCGTCGCTGCCTCAAACTCACTCATGGGGTCGTTTTCTCCTATGCCCAGCCCTGTGTCAAGCCGATTGTCAGCGCGGTTGTCGTCCGGTCGATGAGAGGCGAAGATTCGGCAAAACAGCCGATAGCAATGTCCGGGCGCGCGGGGCAGCCCGGAGGCGGCCGGGCGGTATCTTTTGTCGGGAGCTGGGCGTGATGGAAAAAAGAACCCACCCCGGCCCTTCGGGCCACCCCTCCAAGGAGGGGATTTTAATGAGTGCGGGCTTCCAGCCCGCAAGCGGGCAAGATGCCCGCGCTCCCAGGAGGAGGGAAACAGGCGGGCAAGATGCCCGCGCTCCCAGGAGGAAGGAAACAGGCGGGTAAGCGGTCGCTCCTCCTCATCCCTGCCCGTTCACTCGCGCTCGACCGTCTCGTTGCCGACCCGCTCGAAGAGCACGATCCCGGCATCGTCGGTCGTCAAGTAGGCGTGCTTGCCATCGGGGCTTAGCGCCAGGCTGCGAACGAAGCCGAAGTCGGGCACATGGTTGTTAAAACGATCCTGCTGCCAGTTCGCGACATAGTCGGTCGCTTCGAGCGCGCCGGTTTCCAACCGCCATCGCACGCTGAAGGCGGAACTGGTGCAAAAGGCATCCACCGCCGGCAACCCGTTTCGCGCGGCGGCGACTTGACACCCGGTCCACTCCGACCGCGGCGCGTTCTCAAATGGCGGCAGGATGTCGAGGAATTGCGGGGTCGAGGGGTCGTCCAGTTGGAAGAGGATGGTCCGGTTTCCGGAGATGTCGAAGACGAACAGGTGGCGGTCATCGTCGCTGAGCGCGATTGCTCGGGCTTCTTGCAGACCTTCGACAGCCCCGACCTGCGCGAGTTTGCCAGTTCCCGGATGGCGCTCGAAGACGAGCAGCGCCTGCCTCGTCAGCACATACATGTGCCGGCCGCTGTTGGAGATCAATGCGCTCAGCATGTCGGCATCGATTTCCACGGTCTGCACCGGCCTGAGACTGCCCCCCGTGATGTGGGATAGAATGTGGAAATTGAAGGCGAGGACGTGTAAGGCTCCCCCCCAGCGCTCCAGTACATAGAGGAACGATCCCCCGGCGTCCATGAGTACATCGCCGCACAGAGGAGCGCTCCGGGCGGCACCGGTTATGGTGAGTGTCCCCGCATCCCTGAGCGTCGGGTGGGTGCCGGCCACGGGCGCGAATACGCGCCAGGTTCCACAGTCGTGCGCGTACAGCTTTTCTCTGTGCGGGTCCCAGATCAGCGCGCTATCCGACATATCACCCCCCAAGGACTGGACGAGCGCCAGATCGCCGGTTTCGGGGGTACGTTCGAAAACTTGCAGCCCGAGCGCCGTGCCCACATACAGCGCCGTTCCCGTACTGTTGAGCGCCGCGTCGCCCGGGTCGGGGAGTTCGACCGGGGTGCCGTTTGCGTCCGGGTCGCCGTCGTCCAGACGCCCGGCGTATCTGAGCCACACCGGGGGTTCGGCCGCGCCCCAGTGCAGCGTGAATGCGTCGCCCGCGGCGTCGCCCGTGAGCCCGAGCCGGATCGTGTAGCGCGCGCCCGCCTCCGCCTGGAATACGACTGCGCCGGCGTCGGACGCGATGCCTGTGAACTGACTCGTCCCGATCAATTCCAGCGCGCCGAACCCGTCGCCCGTGTCCCGGTAGACGGCCAATGTCCAGGGCACGTCGGGGTCGTCAATCCAGAAACGGTACCAACCGGCGGCGGGCGCCGCAAAGGTCCACCACAGAGACGAGTGGCCCAGAACGCCGCCGCGCTCGCCGCGCCCCGCGGTCGCGAACTCGTTTGAGCCCGTCACCGAGCCGCTGGCACCCGTGAGGGAGGCCGCACCCGTCGGCGCGTCGTTCGCCGGCGTCGGTCCCCACACCAGGGTTGCGGGCGCCGGCCCGAACAGGAATGCGCCGAGGTCGCCGTTCGGAAAGCCGACCGAAATCCAGTAGCGGCGGCCCCGGACGGCCGCAAACGTGAGCTCGGTCGCGGTGGTGTTCGGCCCGGTCGAGGCAACCAACCGTAATGCGTCGAGGGTGTCGCCGGTGAACACCGACACCAGCAACTCGGTGAAATCCGTATCCGTGAGCCGCCACGTGTAGCGGCCGTCCTGGGGTGCCGTCCACACCCACCACCCCGTTCTGATACCGCTTTCGGCGGGCTCGTCGGGTTCTACGGTCGCTTGAGCACCGGCTGTGACAGGATGCGCCGACGAGAGCGTACTCGCGATTTCTTCGGCTCCCTGGAGATCGTCGTTGGTCGCTCCGCGCCCGGTCGGATGCCACGTCAACTCAAAGGCCCCTCCGGCGGCATAGGCGCTGGATGCGGCGACGGCGATGCGGTATTCCCGGCCGCTGCCCGCCGGAAACGTGGCCGCGGCGCGCGGCAGGCCCGAAACCAGCCGCAGTTCGGAGAGACGGTCGCCGACGAACGCGAGCACGTGCAGGTTCTCGTTGCTCGACGCAAACTCCCATGCGCCATCGCCGGGCGCCGTCCAGCGATACCAGATGGTGGCCGCCAACTGCCCGAACAACTCGCCCGGTTCCAGGGTGGCGCCCTCGTTGTTCCCCTCGACACCGCCCTCGGCGCCGGCAAGGGCAACGCCGGCCCCGAAGGCGTCGTTGGCGGGCCGCGGTCCCTGGGACCAGCGGAGGATCAGCGGAACGCTTCTGCCGGTGTGACTCACCCGGACTCGATAGGTTTGCCCGGCCCGAGCGAAGAACTCGGCACCCCAGGGGCCTGACGCGACCCGCTCAAGGGCGGTGATCCGATCACCTTGGAAAACCGTGATATTGACTGCGCCCGCGGCCCGGAAATCCGCGTCCCGGCGGGCACCGAACCGGGCTAAACGATCTGTCGGGGCCGTCCAGATATACCAGGCGGAACCTCTGGGGCGTTCACTGGAGAAGCCGAACCCCGGTTCCCCTACCTCCGGCAGCGCGCGCAGCAGATCCAACGTCCGGGAACCCTCTTCGCCTCCCAGCGTGGCGGCGGCCGCAAATGCGGCGTTCGCAGGCGGTTCGGCTTCGGGAGCCGCGGACTGGTCTGCGCCGCGCGTGCGGACCACCACCGATGTCGAAGCGGCCCGCGCGTTCCAGGCGCTCGCCGTGAAGTAGAGGCGCGCCGCACCCGCGCCCCCTTTTGCAACCCTGAGCGTGACCTCCTGGGACTCGCCGGCGGCGATTTCGCCCAGCGCGATGGTCGCACCGGGATCGCGCCACTCCTCACCGGACACAAGGCCATCCTCGCGGGTCGCCTGCGCGTCCCGGATCGAGAGGGGACAGTTGGGAGAGCCGCTGGTGTCACGGCAGTCCACGGCCAGCCGCGTCCCGGCAGCGACGTACGTGTCCGCGGTCAGCGTCAGTGTCAGTTCGTCTCCGCTGTGGAGGACGGCCTTGTCCGCATTGATGTTGAGCGTCGGCGTGGAGGCGCCGCGGATAACGGTCCAGGCCAGGGCGGCGCGGGGCGCGGCGGTATAGACGCGCTGTGACACGACCTTCGCCCGGTAGGTGCCGGCCGGTGGGTTCCTGACGATGACCCACTCCACATTGTCCGTGCGGGAGATCGACGCGTACTCCCCGCAGGCCCCCGCTCCGCAGTCGCCGTCCCGGTCCAGCCACAGGTCCAGATCGTTCAGCACGGCGCTGGCGATGGTGTCCGTGGGCGGCTCGTCCCAGGTCATGACCAGGTCCAGGCGGCTGGCGCCCGCCGGTACGACGATGTCGTGATAGGCGTATTCGCCGTCCTGCAGTTCGGATATCGCACCGCCGCTCGTCCAGCCGTCTCCCCGGTCCCGGTTGAGCACGCTGGTGCGGGCCGATGCCTTGCCCAGCCCGTACCGGGCGTGCAGCGCTCCCGGTCCGTTGGAGTTGTCGGTGGGGAACCGTATCGGGTCCTCCAGCCACGAGTCCGGCTTGATGGCGCTCGCCATCAGCCGCGCCCGTGTCAGGGCGGGCTGTTCCCGGTGCGCCGGGGCCGCGTCCATGAGCAGCGCCGCCACACCGGCGACCGAGGGCGACGCCATGCTCGTGCCGCTGGAGCTGACGTAGGCGCCCCTGCTCCCCCCGCCCCGTGCCGAGTGGAGATCGACACCCGTCGCGACAACCTGGGGGGCCAGTCGTCCGTCCGCGGTCGGACCGTGGCTGCTGAAAGGAGCGAGTTCGCCACTGTCCAGCACCGCGCCCACGGCCAGGGAGTTCTTGGCCGCGGCGAAATTTGAGAAGCCGTGAATGCTTTCGTTCGATTGAGCGACGACGTAGAGTTGACGCTGACCCCAGACGATGGAGTCGAGCTTGCGTTCGTCGACGGCTCGCCCTTCGAATAGCAGGGCGCTCCCCCCCAGGCTCATGTTGACGATCAGCGGTTTGACCAGGGCGGCGCTCCATCCCGCCTCCGCGCAGCCCGACGGTCTGGCGAGGAAATCCATACCCCGTATGATGCTGTCTGCGAAACCGAAGCCCTCATGGGACAGCACCTTGGCGAAACGAATATGCGACACCAGGGGCGCCATGCCGGCGAAACGCGGGTCGGCAGCGCCGTTCCCGGCGATGGTGCCGGTGACATGGGTGCCGTGCCCGTCAGCGTCCACCCACAGATCCAGATCGTCGATCCGGGGTTCGAAATACACGAAGTTGGCGCCGCAGATGCTCTCCCGGTTCGAGGCAATGTCCACATGGTTGATGTTGAGCCCGGTATCCATCACGCCGATGGGGACGGGCGCCCCGCCGATGCCGGAGAAGAGCCGGGAGGCGGGCTGGTAGCGTCGGAGCGCATCGGCTCCCATGGCGGGGACGGCGGTGTCGTGGGCGGCTTCCACCAGGCCGATCGGTTCAATGGCCAGCACAAAATCCGCCTCGGCGAGGGCGGCGAGGGCGGCGTAACTGACGTTGGCCGTGTAGACCCGGATATCCGCATCGAAACGGCCGACCACAGCACCGAGACCTTCCAGAGCGCGCCGCCATTGGCCGCCGGGATCATCCGTCATCAGGGTGATGAACACCGGCAGTTCTTCATCACCCGGCTGGGTCAGGGCGTCGTTGGCCAGCCCTTCGGCGATCTTCCGTTCCTTGGGTAGCGCGCCCAGCCCATCGACAGACGGCAACGCCGAGACCGCCCGGAGGCGGGCCGGGTCGCCCGGCAGCCGGGCGCGCACCAGATCTCCCGCCGAGCCGAGGACCTCCACATGCAGCCCGTTGAGCGCTGGTCTGAGATCGTCCAGGCGCGCGCCGGGGGCGAGGCGCAGCCACCCGAAGGACCAGTCGCGCCCCGCCCTGGCCGCCTGGCTGACCAGCCTGTCGAGGGCCTCGGCTGTCCCCAGCCAGTCGTGGTCCGCACGCGCATATTCGGCTTCATCCTCGCGCTCCATCCGGGCCTTGGACATATCGCCGTGCGAGACGACAAACGCATAGCCGTCAGGCGGCCGGACGGGGGCATCCGGGAAGGGGGTGTCTCCCGCGGCCGGCGTTTCAGGCCCTCCGGGCGCTGCCTCTACGAGTGGCTCCCGGACCGCCCCCCGGCTGTGGGCGCTGATCTGCGCCATGGCCGCGTCGAGCACCATCCGCTCGGCGGATTCCGGGCGGGCTTGCGGGGGGTCCTGGGGTCGCGGTTTCGATACCAGCATGGCGACCACCAGGCCGACCACGGTCAGCAACAAGAAAGTTCGCCCTCTCCTCATCACGACCCTCCCCCCGGAACTCCCTCTCTCGTATCACACCGTCCCGGGAGGGGTGCCGCTCCCCGAACGTCCGGTTTTTTACTGTTCACCCTCCGGGCGGGCGACCCCGTAGAGGCGGCGGTCAACCATCTCGCAGATCACGTGGCCAATCAGAATATGGGTTTCCTGAATCCGGGGTGTGACCGTTGTGGACGAGACGCACAGGCAGTGATCGACCAGGGCGGCCATCTCCCCGCCACTGCCGCCCGTCAGCCCGATGGTCGGCATGCCGATCGCGCGACAGCACTCCAGGCCGCGCAGCACGTTTGCCGAGTTGCCGCTGGTCGAGAGCGCGATAGCGATATCATTACTTTTGCCAAGCGCCTGTATCTGCTTGGCAAAAATATCGGCGGGACCGTAGTCGTTGGCAATCGAGGTCAAAGCCGAAGAGTCGGTGGTCAGCGCAATGGCCGGCAGCGGAGGACGGTCGATCAGGTAACGATTCACGAACTCGGCGGCCAAGTGCTGCGCGTCGGCGGCGCTGCCGCCGTTCCCGAACAGGAGAATTTTTCCACCCGTACGCAGCGTCCGGATAACCGTGTTGGTTGCGGCGATCAGTTCGCTGCTGTGCGACCGCAGGAATTGTTCTTTGGCTTCGATACTCGCCTGAAAAATATGTGTGATTGCTTCTTTCACACGCATCACGGTAACGACGGATACCGGGGGCGTCAACCAATGCGGGCACGGCTCCCTGCCGGATTACGCCCCGCTCATCGACCTGTGGACTGCCCGCGGAAGGATTCGACGGTTGTTGCAGGTTCCAATTTGTAGTAATTTACCTACAAAGAGAAAGGTTCAGGATATGCGGATCACAACCGTTACCAGCCGGGAGTTTAATCAGGACGTGAGTAAAGCCAAGCGGACGGCTGCGGGGGGACCGGTTTTTATTACCGACCGTGGCCGGACGGCGCATGTCTTGTTGACTATTGAGGACTACCTCAAGATCACCAAGACGGAAGAAAGCATCATCGAATTACTTGCCATGCCGGAAGCGGCAGACATCGATTTTGAGCCGCCCCGCCTGGACGCGGAGATAGGCAGACCAGCGGACTTCTCCTGATGTATCTGCTCGACACCAATGTTATCGCCGAGTTGAGAAAGGCGAAGTCCCCGAAAATCGATCAAAACGTCCTGGCGTGGGCGCATAGTGTTTCGGCAGCGAGCCTCTTCCTGTCGGTGATTACGGTTCTGGAACTGGAAAAGGGCATCCTTTTGATCGAACGTCGAGACCCGACCCAGGGTGCGGTACTCCGCTCTTGGCTCGACACGCATGTGTTGCCGACATTCCGTGAGCGCATTTTGCCCGTCAATACCGCAGTGGCCCAATGGTGCGCCAGACTGCACGTCCCCACCCCACGCCCGGATCGTGATGCGCTCATCGCAGCCACGGCCCTGGTTCATGGGCTGACGGTCGTCACTCGAAATGCCGCTGATTTTACGCCGACAGGTGTTGAAATAGTCAACCCCTGGCAATAGAGGATAATGATGCGGATGACATTATTCGGTGCCCCCCCCCGCTCCCCTGCGCCGTGCCTGTCCGCGCCAGGGAGGCCAGGAGTAGGGGCGACCGGCCGGTCGCCCCTACCAGGAGGTGAGGGTCAAACCGCCACACAGGTTCATGTGCAGCGCCCCTCCCGAGAGGGGATGAAGGCGGGCGGGAGGCTTGACACTCCGGGGTGAGGTGGGTATTAGACAGGACTAGAAAATTTCCCCGGTCTCAATGGCGGAGGGGCCACACCCGTTCCCATCCCGAACACGGCAGTTAAGCCCTCCAGCGCCGATGGTACTACAGCGGTATGCTGTGGGAGAGTAGGTCGAGGCCGGGGTTTTCTTTTTCAGCCTTTTTCAACGTCTCTCCCGGCTTTGTTGGGTGGAGGGCCAGACAATAATCCTGAGCGGGCGTAATTCAGTGGTAGAATGCCAGCTTCCCAAGCTGGACGTCGCCGGTTCAAGTCCGGTCGCCCGCTTTTCCGTCCCAATGAGTAAACGTGCCGACATCCCGTGGCTGCCGGGGGGTGCGTTTGCCCCTTCCGTGAAATGATCTGTTATGCGGATAGTCAGATGCCCGCTGTGCCGTAAGGAAACGTCGTGGCAGGACAACGTCTACCGTCCTTTTTGTTCGGAGCGCTGCCGGACGCTGGACCGCGGGGCGTGGGTGAGTGAGGCGTATCATATTCCCGGCGAGACGGCCGACCCGACACCCGCGGAGGACGATAATGAGTAAGCGCGCCCGCCAAAGATCTGCCGGCGGAGCGCCCCCCCCTCCCTCAGGGGGGGAGGGACAATCCGCTCCCTCTCCCCTGGAGGGAGAGGGCTGGGGTGAGGGGGAATAAGCGAACTGAACCCCGACCAGGGTTCAAAACCTTCGCGTGTCCGGCATGGCGATCCATCCGACAGCCGTTATTTCTCCGCAGGCCGACATTGATCCCGGCGTGGACATTGGTCCCTATGTCGTGATTGACGGCGCGGTCCGGGTCGGACGCGGAACGCGGATTCTGGCCCACACCGTCCTGACCGGCTGGACCGAAATCGGCGAAGACAATGAAATCCATATGGGCGCGGTCATCGGCCACGTCCCGCAGGATGTGTCGTACACCGGCGCAAAAAGTTATCTCAGAATCGGTCACCGCAATATCATCCGTGAGCACGGCCAGATTCACCGCGGCACCCAGGCCGAGAGCGCAACCGTTATCGGCAACGACAACTATCTCATGCAGCACGCCCATGTCGCGCATAATTGCCGGCTGGGCAATCAGACCATCATTGCCGGCGGCGCACTCCTGGCCGGGTATGTCGAAGTCGCGGACCGGGCCTTTGTGTCGGGCAACTGTGTGGTGCATCAGTTTGTCAGGATCGGCACCCTGGCCCTGCTGCGGGGACTGTCCCGGACCAGTCGGGATGTTCCGCCCTTTTGTATTATGGACGGTACCCATACCGTGCGCGGACTCAACGTCGTCGGCCTGCGGCGGGCCGGTTTCAGCCGGGAGCGCATTACTGCTCTCAGACGGGCGTTTGCCGCCCTGTTCCGCCAGCGGGGAGACATGCGCCCCAAGGTCGAACGGCTGCTGGAGACCGACCCGTCCCAGGATGTCCGGGCCTTGCTCGATTTCATCCGGAGCTCGGAAAGGGGGGTGTGTTTTGGGCCGCGGCGCTCTTCCGGACCGCGGCACGGAAACCGGAATGAGGAAGGGTGACAAGGCGGCGACCGGATTCGAACCGGTGAATGGAGGTTTTGCAGACCTCTCCCTTAGCCACTTGGGTACGCCGCCGCGTCGGTGCTGCCGTGGAGCAGGGTGTGCTAATCTACCCCGCCCCCGATGTGGTTGCAACACCCTTCTAATGGACTGAAGGACTGGATGCAGATGTCGTCCATATGATACATGAAGAAGAAATCGCCATCAGGAGAAATCGGCCGGTTCATCTCCCTCTCCCCACAGTAGATGTGTGATGCGTATTGCTTCGTAGGTCCTCGGCGGGGTGGGGCTCCAGGAGTGCGGGCTTCCAGCCCGCAAGCGGCCAGGATGGCCGCTCTCCCAGGGGGGGATAGCGACGTAGGGGCGACCGGCCGGTCGCCCCTACCTCAGTTTTTCCATAGCCGACAAGCGAAAATCCGAGTCGAAACGACCGTATATTCGCACAGTTAACCGCCCCCTCTTTGGTCACTGCTGAAGTTCTGATAGCACTGCGCTCATGATCGAACGTTACACCCGGCCGGCCCTGCGCAGGATCTGGTCGGAGGAGAACAAGTTTTCCACCTGGCTGGAGGTCGAACTGCTGGCGTGTGAGGCCCTGGCCGAGCGCGGCGACATCCCGGCTGCGGTTATTCCGCGGCTGAGACAACACGCCCGGCTCGATATCGGCCGCATGCAGGAAATCGAAGCCGAGGTCAAGCACGATGTGGTTGCCTTTGTCACCGCGGTGGCCGAGAGCGTCGGCGAAGAGGGACGCTATCTGCACCTCGGCCTGACCTCGTCGGATGTGATTGATACCGGCTTTGCCGTGCAATTGTGTGAGGCGACGGATGTGATTCTGGCCGACCTGGATGCCCTGCTCGACGTACTGCGGCGCCGGGCCCGGGAACATCGACACACGGTCATGATCGGCCGCAGCCACGGCGTGCATGCCGAGCCGATTACTTTCGGCCTCAAAGTCGCCCACTGGTTCGCCGAGATGGAACGCAACAGGGACCGCCTGGAGCAGGCCCGGCGCGAGATTGCGGTCGGCAAAATCTCGGGCGCGGTTGGCACCTATGCCAATATCGATCCTGCGGTCGAAGCCGCTATTTGTGCGCGCCTGGGGCTGGTGCCGGAAACCATTGCCACCCAGGTGGTCCCGCGGGACCGGCATGCCGCCTTTTTTTCGACCCTGGCGGTGATCGGCAGCTCGCTCGACCGGATCGCAACCGAACTGCGCCATCTGCAACGCACCGAAGTCTTTGAGGTCCAGGAACCGTTTACTCCCGGCCAGAAGGGCTCATCGGCCATGCCGCATAAGCGCAATCCGTGGCAGTTGGAAAATGTGAGCGGACTGGCCCGCCTGCTGCGCGGCTACGCGCTGTCAGCCCTGGAGAACGTGCCCCTGTGGCATGAGCGGGATATCAGCCACTCCTCGGTCGAGCGGGTAATCGGCCCGGACGCGACCACGCTGCTCGATTTTATGCTGGCCCGGCTGACGACGCTGGCGGACCGGCTGGTGGTGCATCCGGAGCGGATGCAGGCCAATATGGCGATGCTCGGGGAAGCGATTTATTCCGAACATCTGCTCCTGGCCCTGGTCCGCAAAGGCATTTCCCGCGAAGAGGCCTATGGCTGGGTGCAGCGCAACGCCATGAAGGTCTGGGAAGACCAGGCCTCCTTTGCCGCCGAGGTGCGCCGGGACCCGGATATTACCCGGCTGTTGGAGCCGGCTGAAATCGATCGACTCTTTGACGCAAGCCACGCCCTGCGGCATACCGACCGCATCTTCGAGCGCGTGTTTGCACGGTCGGAATGAGGGAGAGCAGTGGAGAGTCAAGAGTGCGGGACAGGGAAACCCAGCCCGCTGCTACGCGGCACAAAGAGGGGTGATACGCATTGTTTCGTGGGTTCTCGGCGGGGTGGGGCTCCAGGAGTGCGGGCTTCCAGCCCGCATGCGGCCAGGATGGCCGCGCTCCCAGGAGGCAAGAGCAAGAAAAGAGCCCCTCGCCCCCGGGCAGTGCCTGTATGCGGCCGGGGGCCGGGAGTGCGGGCTTCCAGCCCGCAAGCGGCCAGGATGGCCGCGCTCCCAGGAGGCGCTCATGGCACGACAGTTTTACGGAAGCGAGGGCCGGGGACGACCCATCCCCTCCTTGGAGGGAAAGAGGAAACGTGTCAACATCTACCTATGCTGTTGAAAGACACGTTCCCTCTTTGTGGCCGCAGGGCCGGGGTGGGTTTGAGAGTGGTGGGTTTGAAAGTGGGCGGTGAAGAGTAAAGCACGGTGGGAGCGGAGTATGCTGGCCAAAGTCTACGTCACGCCGAAAAAAGCCATTCTCGACCCCCAGGGGAAAGCCATTGCGCACTCCCTGCACGCCCTCGATTATACGGAAGTCAGCGAGGTCCGCATGGGCAAGTATCTGGAGGTCCGGCTGGCGGGCCTGTCCAAACAGCACGCCGAGCAACGCGTCGAAGAGATGTGCCGGCGTTTATTGGCCAACCTCATCATTGAAGACTTTCGCTTTGAGCTCGTCGAGGAGTAACACCGAGTGAAGTGGGGCGTCGTCACCTTCCCCGGCTCGAACGACGACCGGGACTCCCTCTACTGCCTGGAGCGCGTCCTCGGGCAGGAGGCGGTCCCGTTATGGCATAAAGACCAGGATCTGCACGGTGTCGAGGCGATTGTGCTGCCGGGCGGGTTTTCCTATGGCGACTATCTCCGCTGCGGGGCGGTCGCCCGCTTCTCGCCGGTCATGTCCAGCGTGGTGGCGTTTGCCCGCGCCGGCGGGCCGGTGCTGGGTATGTGCAACGGCTTTCAGATTCTGTGCGAGAGCGGGCTCCTGCCGGGAGCGCTGGTCCGCAACCGTTCGCTGGCGTTTATCTGCGAGTGGGTTGCTGTCCGGGTGGAAACGACGCGCACCCGTTTTACGGCCCGGTATGCGGCGGGCGAGTGTCTGTCCCTGCCGATCAAACACGGCGAGGGCTGCTATGTGGCGGACGAGGCGACCCTCACGGCGCTCCGGGACAACGATCAGATCGTCTTCCGCTATGTGAATCGGGCCGGCGAGGCCCTGGAGTCGGCCAATCCGAACGGCGCCGTGCAGAATATCGCCGGCGTGACGAACGCGAACGGGAACGTGGTCGGACTCATGCCCCATCCCGAACACGCCGTCGAAGCCCTGCTGGGAGGCGAAGACGGGCGTAGACTCTTTACCTCGGTCTTTGCATAACCCTATGGCATCCATACCGGTTGATCTGCAACTCGCTCGCGACCACGGCCTGTCAACCGACGAGTACGACCGCATCGTCCGGACCCTGGGACGCACCCCGACGTTCGAGGAGCTGGGCGTGTTCTCCGTGATGTGGTCGGAGCACTGCAGCTATAAAAGTTCCCGGCGCTTTCTGCGGCGGCTGCCCACGACCGGACCGGCCATCCTGCAGGGGCCGGGCGAGAATGCCGGCATCGTCGATATTGGCGACGGTCTGGCCGCGGTCTTCAAGATCGAAAGCCATAACCATCCGTCTTTTATCGAGCCCTATCACGGGGCCGCCACTGGGGTGGGCGGTATTCTCCGCGATGTCTTTACCATGGGCGCCCGCCCGGTCGCCTCGCTGAACTCGCTCCGCTTCGGAGCGATGGAGCATCCCCGCACCGCCCGGCTGCTCAAGGGGGTGGTGGGGGGTATCGGCGGCTATGGAAACAGTGTCGGCGTGCCGACCGTCGGTGGCGAGGTCTACTTCAACCCCGGCTATAACGGCAATATCCTGGTGAATGCCTTTACCCTGGGCATTGCCCCGGCCAACCGGATTTTTCGGGCCACGGCCGCGGGGGTGGGGAATCCGGTGATCTATGTGGGCTCGCGCACCGGCCGGGACGGGATTCACGGCGCGAGCCTGCTGGCCTCGCGGGAATTTGACGACAAGTCCGAAGAACTCCGGCCGGCCGTCCAGGTGGGCGACCCGTTCACCGAGAATGTCTTGATTGAAGCCTGCCTGGCCCTCATGCGGCAGGACCTGATTATCGGTATTCAGGATATGGGGGCTGCCGGCCTGACCAGTTCGTCGGTTGAAATGGCCGACCGGGGCCAGGCCGGCATCGTCCTTGACCTGGATACGGTCCCGACCCGCGAGGCCGGTATTACCCCCTATGAGTTGCTGCTGTCCGAGTCCCAGGAGCGGATGCTGATCGTTGCCAAGGAGGGCTGTGAAGAGGCGGTCAAAAACGTGTTTGCCACCTGGGACCTCCAGGCCGTTGTCATTGGAGAAGTCACGGATGACGGCCTGTTCCGCACAACGTGGCAGGGAGAGGAAGTCGTTCGCATTCCGGTCTCGGCCCTGACCTCGCAGGCGCCGGCCTACGAACGCCCGGCGGCCAGACCGGCCGACCTGACGGCGAAACAACAGCTCGACCTCGGCACTCTCCCCCTGCCCACCGACTATGCCGCGGTTCTGACCACCCTCCTCACCACGCCGAATCTGGCCAGCAAGGAGTGGGTCTACCGGCAGTACGATTTTCTGGTTGGCGGGAATACGGTGGTCCAGCCGGGCTCGGATGCGGCCGTCATTCGGCTGAAGGAGTCGGACAAGGGGCTGGGCATCAGTGTCGATTGCAACAGCCGCTACTGCGCGCTCGACCCTGAGCGCGGGGCGGCGATTGCGGTTGCCGAGAGCGCGCGCAATCTCGCCGTCAGCGGGGCCAGGCCGGTGGCCCTGTCCGACTGCCTCAATTTTGGCAACCCCGAGAAGCCGGAGGTGATGTGGCAGTTCGTCCAGGCCATTGACGGCATGCGGGCGGCCTGCGAAGCCCTGGAAGTTGCGGTAGTCAGCGGCAACGTCAGCTTCTATAATGAAACCGATGGTCAGGCAATTCCTCCGACTCCGACCGTAGCCATGGTCGGGATTGTGGACACGGTCACGCACTATGTCACCCAGTGGTTCAAGCACCCGGGCGATCTCGTTGTCTTATTGGGAGAGACCCACGAAGAACTCGGCGCGAGCGAATATCTGGCCACGATCCATAAGCAGGAATGTGGCCGGCCCCCCCGGCTTGACCTGGAGCGGGAAAAGCTCCTCCAGCAGGTGTGCGTCCGGGCCGCCCGGGACGGGCTGTTTTCCTCGGCCCATGATGTGGCCGAAGGCGGTCTGGCCGTGGCCCTGGCGGAAGCGTGTATCAGCCACCCCCGGCAGACTATCGGAGTCCGAGTGACACTGACCGGCGATCTGCGCCCCGACGCCTTGCTCTTTGGAGAAAGCCAATCGCGTGCTATTGTTTCGGTCCGGCCGGCCGACTGGGACCAACTCAAGGCGCTGCTCCACACGAGTCGATTACCCTTTAGCGTCCTGGGTGAAGTTGGCGGGACGGACCTCGAAATCGCGGGCTATATGAAAATCGCAACAGCGGCCTTACACCGGCAGTGGCAAACGGCGCTGGCTCAACAGCTGACACATGAGTAAGCGTGCCGCCATCTGCGGGTCTGTTGAAGGGCACGTTCACTCATTCTGAGCGGGGGGGGGATAGCGGGGTGCACGATACAGCCGAGGCGGTGTTCGACGGTTTCCACGAAGAGTGCGGAGTCGTGGGCGTCTACGGTCATCCGGAAGCGGCCAACCTGGCCTATCTGGCCTTGTATGCCCTGCAACATCGGGGACAGGAGTCGGCAGGCATTACCTCTTCAAACGGTCAGACCCTGCTGACGCATAAAGGCATGGGCCTGGTGGCCGATATTTTTGACGAAAAGTTGATTCGTCGCCTGGAAGGGACCAGCGCCATAGGCCACAACCGCTATTCCACCGCCGGCTCGACGATGCTCAAGAACACCCAGCCCCTGCTGGCCAAGTATACGCTCGGCTCGGTGGCGATTGCGCATAACGGCAACCTGGTCAATGCCGAAGAGCTGCGCGTCCGGCTCGAAGCGGGCGGCTCGATTTTTCAGTCCACGGTCGATACCGAGGTCATCCTGCATCTCATTGCCGCCTCGCAGGCCGGGCAGCCGGTTGACCGTATTATCGACGCCTTATCGCAGGTGCGGGGGGCCTACTCCCTGGTCTTCCTGAGCGAGGATCATATGGTTGCGGCGCGCGACCCCTACGGGTTTCGGCCGCTGGTGCTGGGACGCATCAAACACGCGGGCCAGACGGGCTATGTGGTCACCTCCGAGACCTGTGCGCTGGACCTGATCGGGGCGCAGTATGAGCGGGAAGTCCAGGCCGGAGAGGTCATCCTGTTTGATGCCAACGGCATGACCTGCTACAGCCCGTTCCCGCGGGCGCCGGCGGCCCGCTGTATTTTCGAGCAGGTCTATTTTGCGCGCCCGGACAGCACCATGTTCGGACAGAATGTCTACCAGGCGCGGAAGGCGTTCGGGCGCCAGTTGGCGCGCGAGGCTCCGGTCGAGGCGGATGTCGTCATTCCCGTTCCGGACTCCGGGGTGCCCGCGGCCCTGGGCTATGCGGAAGAAGCCCGGCTGCCGTTTGAAATGGGCCTGATCCGCAATCACTATGTGGGCCGGACTTTCATTGAACCCCAGTCGTCCATCCGCCATTTCGGGGTCAAGGTCAAGCTCAACGCCCAGGCCGAGCTGCTGTGCGGCAAACGGGTCGTCGTAGTGGACGACTCCCTTGTCCGCGGGACGACCAGTCGCAAAATCGTCAAGATGATTCGCGCGACCGGTGCCCTGGAAGTCCACTTGCGCATCAGCGCCCCGCCGACGATTTCCCCCTGCTTTTACGGGGTGGATACGCCGACCAGACGGGAATTGATCGCCTCCTCCCATTCGGTCGAAGAGATCAGCCGCTATGTCACCGCCGACAGTCTGTCCTATCTGAGCGAGGCGGGCATGTACGCCGGCCTCCAGGCCAACGGGAACGGCTTTTGCGATGCCTGTTTCACCGGGCGCTACCCGCTGGCGCTGGGGAGCCGTCCCAAGGGCAGCCAGTTGCAGCTGTTTGACGAGCGGGTGTAGGGCCGTCCGGAACTTTGTGATCGTCCCCTGACCGCGGTACCGGCTCAGTAAGGAAATGAGGAGGTAGAGGTGAACCGTCGCCGCGCTGTGTGCAAACCCGCTCTCGTTTTCTTCCTGCTGGGGGTGTGGGCGATCCAGACTCCCCCCGTCTACGCTCAATCCCAGACCCTCACCGGCTGGTTCAGCTTCACGGTCGCCGATTACCCGTCTGAGTCCGGCCTTGCCGCTGAGATCACCTACACGTTGACGGAGGACTCGGGCACACGACATGAACTCTTGATCGACATCGAACTCATGCAGCCGCTCGGCGGCCCGGTGACGTTGAATCGCAAGCGGGTGACGGTAGAGGGAGAGTGGGAACACGACCCGGCCCGGTTCCGCGTCCGCTCCATCGAGTTGGCCGCGTCCCCGTTGACCACCTTACCGGGGGGGACCTTCGCCGCCGATGTGTCTCCAGATGAGCCGCCCCCACCCAGGTCGGCGCTCCCGGCTGCGACAACAAATTCCCGCGCGCGTAGCTCCCAGGCATGGGTGACGATCTTATGCCGGTTTGCCGATGCAACCGATGTCACCCCGCATCCGGTCAGCTATTATGAGAACTGGATGGGGGCCTCCTATCCCGGTCTGGCGCATTATTGGAAAGAACTCTCATACGGGAACATCCCGAATCTGGCTGGCAGTCGGGTGGTCGGTTGGTACAACCTGCCCCAGCCCCGGTCATATTACCGCTACGGAGACGAAGACAGATGGGAAAGCTTTCCGACCGACCGAGCACGAGACGATTGCACGGCGGCCGCCGATGCCGATGTGTTCTTTCCAGATTTCGATGGAATCAACTTGGTCTTTAATGACGGTGAGACTACCGGTGGCAGCAACGGTGGTAGCCAGCGGCTAACGCTGGATGGGCAGACGCGCTTCTGGGGGATCACCTGGATACACCCCAGTCATGTTGACGACTCCTATCACCACACTGTGGCCCATGAGATGGGCCATGCCTTGGGTTTACTGCATTCCTCCGGTCCGTATGGCCAGGATGACCCCCCATCTAGTCCCACCACCTATGACTCTAACTGGGATGTGATGAGCGGGGCCTCTGTGATGTCGTACGACCCTGAGTACGGCTACCTGGGCGTGCATACCATCGCCTACCACAAGGACTTTCTGGGCTGGATTCCCCCAGACCGGAAGTATGTGGCCACGCCCAACAGCATCCAGACCATTACCCTCGAACGACTGGCTCAGCCCGGTGCCGAGGGCTATCTGATGGCCGAGATTCCCATTGGAGAGTCACCGACCGACTTCTACACCGTCGAGGCACGCCTGTTTGCCGGCTATGACGAGGGGATTCCGGACGAAGCGATTGTCATCCATAAAGTCGATACTACGTTAGAAGACCGGCTGGCCCAAGTCGTAGACGTGGACAACAACGGCGACACGAATGACGAGGGAGCCATGTGGACGCCGGGCGAGATTTTTACCGACGTGGAGACCGGCCTCCAGGTCTCCATCGACGCGGCCTATCTCACTGGATACCGCGTGACCATCAACACCGACCCGGCCACGTTTACCACCTGCATCGACTTTCTGTCCGTCTCCTCCCACCTCTTCGGACCGGGGCGGGATGGGGCCAGTGTCCAGGTAACGGCAGCAAGCGATTGTGCCTGGTCCGTCACGAGCCACGCGGAATGGCTGCGCATCACGTCCGGGGACACGGGGCGTGGTGCCGGACGGGTCCATTACACGGTAGCGGCCAATCCCAGCCCCGCTGTCCGGACGGGCAGGCTGACGATTGGCGGCTGGACGTTTACGGTGACCCAGGCGGGAATTAATGATCGCCTGTTTGCCGACAATATGGAGAGGGGCACAGGCGATTGGACTGAGGCCTCTTGTGAACCCCTCCCCTGTTCCAGCGATTCTCCCTGGGCACTGACCAGTACCTCCTCCCGGAGCGGGACACGTGCCTGGACGGATAGTCCCGGTGGCAATTACCAGAATAACCAGAATGTTACCCTTTGGTCTTCGATTATTGATCTGACCAAGGCCCCTTCCTCCACCCTGACCTTCTGGCATCGGTATGCCTTTGCCGGTGGGGATGCGGGCAGTGTGTGGGTATGCCCGGAGAATGGAGATTGTATACACTTGAAATCCTTCACCGGTTCACAGGCAGGATGGCAGCAGGCGGTGATTGACCTGAGTCCTTTCGTTGGGGCACGTATATATCTGGCCTTCGGTCTCTGGTCCGACGCCAGTGAGACCGCGGACGGGTGGTACATCGACGACGTAGTCGTATCCGCAACGGATTTCGTCTCCCCCGTGACCCTGGAGAATCCCCGGTCCGGCTCCTTCCAGAGCGGGGTCGGCGTGATCTCGGGCTGGGCGTGTCACGCCCACGAGATTGTCATTGAGTTGGACGGGATGCCATTCAAAGCGAGCTACGGGACGGAGCGGGAGTCAGCGGTGGAGCGTATCTGTGGACATAGCAACGCAGGCTTCAGTCTGCTGTGGAACTGGAACAACCTCGGGGCCGGGCCGCATACGGTGCGGGCGCTGATTGACGGGGTGGAGTTCGCCAATACCACTGTGCGGGTGACCACCTTTGGGGAAGACCCCTTCCCGCGGGGCTGGAGTGGCACGTTTGACCTGCCCGACTTTCCTGCCTCGGGCGAGACCACCGTTGTCCAATGGGAAGAATCCCTCCAGAACTTTGTCATCACCGACGGACAGCCGAATACCGGCGGGGGATACAACCGGGTGTCTGGGATCGATGCCATTTTGGAAAACCCCTCGTTGGGGTCGGCCCAGAGCGGGCTGGGCGTGATTTCCGGCTGGGCATGTGAGGCCGAAGAGATTGTCATCGAGTTGAACGGGAGGCCGCTGCGCGCCGCCTATGGGACGGAGCGGGAGGCGGCGGTGGAGCATCGCTGTGGGCATAGCGACGCGGGTTTCAGCTTGTTGTGGAACTGGAACAACCTGGGGCCGGGAACCCACACGGTGCGGGCGCTGATTGATGGGGTGGAGTTTGCCAATACCACTGTGCGGGTGACGACCTTTGGGGTGCCGTTCCGGCAGGGATTGAGTGGAACGTTTCCCATTTTGGATTTCCCCCGGGCTGGGGAGAACAAGCGGCTACGGTGGGAAGAGTCGCTCCAGAACTTTGTGATTATTCCCTGACTGCGTGCGCCAACTGCGGCGACTGATGGCGCACGATAACAGGCCCCCAGGCTGGTTTCCGCACCGTCAGGGGCTGTGATCTATGAGGCTGTCAAGGATCGATTCGAGCATAATGACAGTCTCGCCGCTGTAAAGATCGCCGTCGTCCCAGGAGTTGGCTACCGCAATATACGCGCGTCCCCGGCTGGGGACTGCCCGGACAACCGCCCTGTACCCACAACACGGACCACCCCCACCTTGAGTAAAGAGCCACAGTACTGTCCGATCCCCCTCCAGTTGGTAGGAGACAACCCAACCGGCCGCTCCTCCATAGTTTCCCGGTATGGGCATGAGCACCTCGTCCAACTGCTGTCGATTGAGAATCGCCGGACGCTTGTTGAGGAATTGCAGCGCGATGAACTTGGCGAGGTCTTCCAATGACGTATGCACGTTGCCGGCCGGGGCCAAGGGAGTGCCGTAATCCAATTGGATTGGCCGCCACATGCCGGCACTATCGCGGTGATGCTGCCAGGGCTGATCCGCCTCATCCCGGGTGCCCGGCACCCCAAACCCCGCGCTCGACATCCCCAACGGCGCGAACAGGCGCTCCTCCATCAGGGTCTCCCAACTCTGGCCCGTCAGTTGCTCCGCCATGGCCGCCGCGACTAGGTAACCGGCGTTGGAATAGCTGAACTCGCCGATGGGGCTGCCCGGCGGGTCGGCCAGATTCTCTTTGAGGATTCTGTAGCGCCGGGCAACCATGGGCAGTGTCGGATGAGACGCCCACCAGGCCGGCACGTCGTCCGGAACGCCGCCTACGTGGCGAACCAGTTGCCACAGGGTGACGGCGCGGTAGTCTGGATGCATCTCGTCAACCAGTTCGGGAAAGACCTGGGCAATTGTCGTCTGCCAGCCGTTGACGAACGTCCCATCCGCCACCAAGGTCGCCAGCATAGTGGACGTCATCGCCTTGGTGATGGAGCCTATCTGCATCAGATCGTTGACCGTCAGCTTCTCGGGTGATCCCTGCTTGCGCACCCCAGCGGACGCAATGGCTCTGACCCCCTCCTCGTCGATGATAGCCGCAATCAACCCCGGTGATTTGCCCTCCGCCACCGGACCACTTAGGTATGTGACGATAGACCGGTCCACGGAGCGGGTACGCACGGAGACCATCTCCAGGTGCTGGGTGCCGGTGTTCCAGACAAAGCGGGCGGATTCTCCGGGGTCGGGAAACTGCGGAATCGTACACTCTCCTGCCAGGTCGGTCCGAAACGCCTCCCCGGTGGTCACCACCGTAAACGTGCTGCGGTCGAACTCCACGCCATTGTCGTACACGACCGCGGTATGTTCTCCATCGTCGAGATTCCCCCAATTCATGACGGCCACAAAGCCGACATCCGCGTCGGGACAGGCCCCTGTGTCGCGGACATCGGTCCGTTCGCTGCCGTACAGCAATGGAATGTGATCTCCACCGTTAAAGCGAATCGTAAGGTCGCCCTTGGCCTCACACTTCCAGCCGGAAATCACGCCAATGCCCGACAGGGTAGTACCATTGCCCGGAATATCCAGCGTTGCGGCATGGGCCAGGGACGGAGCCAGGAGTGCGAAGCCAAGACAGAGATGAAGCAGAGTAGACTTAAGACCTATCCCCATTGGTCGGTTTCCTCACCTTCATGGGCTGTGGTTTATGAGGCTGCGGACTATAGATTCAAGCAGGTCGTAGGTATCGTCGTCATAGGAATTAGCCGCAGCAATATAGGCGCGTCCTCGGCTCGGGGCTGCCAAAACAAGCGTTAAGTTCCCACAACACGGACCACCACCGCCAGCATGACCGAGCCACGGATCTCCCCCTGTCGAGAGCCCCCAACCTGTCGAGAGCCTCCAACCAGCCGCGTAATTTTCTGATGTGGAGGGAATGAGCAATTCGTCCAACTGCTCTCGATCAAGAATCGCGGGACTCTTGTTAGGGAATTGCAGCGCAACAAACTTGGCGTAGTCTTCAAGTGAAGTATATACGTTTCCAGCCGGTGCACCGGGGCCATCATACCCCAATTGAGCAGGTTCCCACCTGCCCGCACTATCGTATCGGTGGCTCCAGGGCTGATCCACCTCATTCGGGGTGTTCGGCGCTCCGAATCCCGCGCTGTACATCCCCAACGGAGTGAACAGGCGCCCCTCCATCAATGTCTCCCAGCTCTGGCCCGTCAGCTTCTCCGCCATGGCTGCTGCGACCATATAGCCGGCGTTGGAATAGCTGAACTCGCCGACCGGGCTGCCCGGCGGGTCGGCCAGATTCTCTTTGAGGATTCTGTAACGCCGCTCAACGATGGGAAGCGTCGGATGAGAAACCCACCAAGCAGGGACATCGTTTGGAACACCTCCTACGTGACGAACCAGCTGCCACAGGGTAACGGCACGGTAGTCTGGATGTATCTCATCACGCAGCTCGGGAAAGACCTCGGCAATCGTCGTCTGCCAGCCGTTTATAAATGTTCCATCCGCCACCAGGGTCGCCAGCATGGTGGGCGTCATCGCCTTGGTGAGAGATCCCATTTTCACCAGATCATTAATCGTGAACTTCTCGGGCGACCCCTGCTTGCGCACGCCGGCGGACGCAATGGCCCTGACCCCTCCCTCGTCGATGATGGCGGCAATCAACCCTGGTGATTTGCCTTCCTCCACCGGCCCGGTCAGGTATTTGACGATAGACCGGTCTACGGCGCTTCCAAGCACGGACACCAGTTCCAGGTGTTGGGTACTCTGATTCCACTCAAAGGTCGCCGTCTCACCGGTACGCGGGAAATCCCGGACGCTGACCCGAGCGCTGGCTCCCTCCAGAAATTTCTCTCCAGTCGTGACCACCGTAAACGTACTCCGGTCGAACTCCACGCCATTGTCGTACACGACCGCGGTGTAGTCTCCGTCGTCGAGATTCCCCCAATTCCAGACAGCGACAAAGCCGACATCCACGTCGGGACAGGCCCCGATGTCGCGGACATCGGGCCGCGCGCTGCCGTACAGCAAGGGAAAGGTGTCACTGCCGGCAACGCTGACGGGGGAGCCGTCAGCCAGGAAACGGACGGTCAGGTCTCCCACCACTTCACACTTCCAGCCCGAGATGACGCCGACACCGGACAGGGTGGTGCCTTCACCAGGAACGCCGAGTGTGGCGGCGGAGGCCAGGGACGGAGCCAGGAGTGCGAAGCCAAGACAGAGATGAAGCAGCATGGATTTCCTCCCCCGGTACTAGAGCAAAGAACGGTGCGCCGTGCCTGTCTGCGCCAGGGGGCCAGGAGTGCGGGCTTCCAGCCCGCAAGCGGCCAAGATGGCCGCGCTCCCAGAAGGAAATGTACGCCCTGCGCTTGCGTCCCTCCCGCCCGGCCCCAGAATTGTGAGTCTCAAATATCTCATTGATTTCGATGAGGAAACCTGTCGATTGTTTGGGAAAGAACGGAGCCGCCTGCGACAGGCGGGCAGTCTCCCTGGAGATATGGATTTGCTTATCGGGGCAACGGCGCTCCGGCACGGCCTGACCATGCTCACCAATAACAGCAATCACTTCAGGCGTATTGCGGGCCTGCGGATAGAGTCCCTCGCTTCTGAATAGCCTCTCGCAAACGACAATCTCCGAGATTGGCTGGGGAGCCACGGCTGCCACTCCAAAATGACCGTCTCGCCCGGAGAGGGGAAGTCTGCGACCATGAATGAAAGGGTCAGGCAGCCGTTTTCCCGTGCGCAACGTCCCAGCCTGGAAACACGAGCACGGCGGGATGCACCCGCAAGGCACGCGCGAGTATTTTCGCCCGCTCCACGCCCAGCTTGACCCGATCTCTTTCGATAGCCGAAATCGTGGATTGCGGGATGCCGGTTACGGCGGCCAGTTCATTCTGACTGAGGGCCTGGAGTTCCCGCACGATCCGGACCGACTCGCCAACTGAGAGCTCCACGCGCTTCTTTGCCCTACGGTACTCCGCCATTTATTTTCTCCGATAGTCATGAGGCGTGAGACTCACCACTTCCACATACACGCGTTCCCGTTCGACGCGGTAAATGACCCGATACTGATCATTGAGCCGCGAGGAGCGATGCCCGCTCCACCTCCCACGCAGGCGCTCGTCTTTGAACCCGCGAATCTGTCGGAGTCCCTCAGGCCCCGAGATGGCCACAATATCCTTCCATTTTTCATACCGCTGCAGGATGTCATGCGGGAGCCGTCTGATTTGCCGATCTACGCGTCGATGCTCGAAAATATCCCACACCGAAGCGCAGTGTACATACCATTTATGGTATGTCAACAAGCCGTACGTGCAGCACCTGATGGACAGCCATCATCTGACCGAGCCTGGAATGCGGCGCTCAACATTTTGCACTGAGGGCTGGCTGAGAGTCCTCCCACGGGAGGGAATCCCCCGGGCGGGACCTTAGCTGCCGAGAACGGTAGGGCGTGTGACTTTGCACTCTCATGCCCAATCTTTTATTCTAGGCGGAAGTCTTGCTCGCACCGGGGCGGCGAACGCCCGAAACTCGACATGTCAGATCTCCCAAATCTTTTGAGCTTCCTGCGCATCGCGCTCATTCCCTTTCTGGTCTATTGCCTGACGGATACGGACCCGGTCTCAAGCCTGATGGCGGCGGGTATTTTCTTCATTGCCTGTCTGACCGATTATTTCGATGGCTATCTTGCCCGCAAGCACGGCCATACAACCATCCTCGGTACCTTCCTCGACCCGCTGGCCGATAAGCTGCTGGTGATGGCCGTCCTGGTCATGCTGGCGGCCAGCGACCGTGAGCCGCACCTCCCGGCCTGGATGGTCGTGGTGATCCTCGGACGGGAAATAGCGGTGACCGGACTGCGGAGTGTGGCGGCCGGAGAGGGACTGGTCGTCTCCGCTGACCAGCTTGGTAAATATAAGACCCTTTTCCAAATGTTTGCCCTGCACGGATTGATTATTCACTATCAATACGGCTTCGTCGATTTTCATCTGCTGGGCATGTATTTCTTGTGGATCGCCCTGGTCGTCGGCGTGTGGTCCGGCCTTGACTACCATGTCCGCGTCGCGCGCCTGCTGCTGGGCAAACACCGGGCCGCGCCCGGTAGGGCCGCAGACCCGACACCGCCGTCCTCCGGGCCCGCTTCGCCCCCGCCCGCCCCGCAACGACACAGGGGGTCGGTATGACGGTCCTGGTGACCGGCGTCGGCGGGTTTATCGGTTTTCATGTCGGCAGGTCTTTGCTCGAACGCGGCGATACCGTTGTCGGGCTCGACAACCTGAACCCCTATTATGATGTGCGTTTGAAAGAAGCCCGCCTGGCCCAACTCGGCACTCACGAACAGTTTGCATTTGTGCGGCTCGACCTGGCTGACCGGCAGGGCATGGAAGACGCGTTCGTCCGTCATGCGCCGGAGCGGGTCATCCATCTCGCGGCCCAGGCCGGGGTGCGCTACTCCCTCACCAACCCGCATGCCTATATCGACAGTAATCTCGTGGGCTTCATGCATCTCCTCGAAGGCTGCCGGCAGACCGGGGTGCGGCATCTGACGTATGCTTCGAGCAGCTCGGTATACGGTGCCAATACGAAGCTGCCCTTTTCGGTTCATGACAATGTTGACCACCCGGTCTCCCTGTATGCGGTTTCAAAAAAGGCCAACGAACTGCTGGCCCATACCTATAGCCATGCGTATCGCCTGCCGACGACGGGACTGCGCTTTTTCACCGTCTATGGTCCCTGGGGCCGGCCGGATATGGCCTTATCCATCTTCACCAAAGCCATCTTGTCCGGCGAACCGATTGAGGTGTTTAACTACGGCAGGATGCAGCGCGCCTTTACCTATATCGACGATATTGTCGAGGGGGTGGTGCGTGTGCATGACCGCATCGCCCAACCCAACCCGCACTGGTCGGGCAGGAGCCCGGACCCCGGAACGAGTACCGCTCCCTACCGCGTGTATAATATCGGCCATCCTCAGCCGGTTGAGCTGCTCCACTTTATCGAGGTGCTGGAACACGCCCTGGGCAAGAAGGCCGAGAAACGCCTGCTGCCGTTGCAGGCCGGCGACATCCCCGCCACCTGGGCCGATGTTGCGGACCTCATGAAGGATGTGGGCTTCCGTCCCGCCACAACCATAGAGGAAGGCATTCCGCGTTTCGTGCAGTGGTACCGCGAGTATTATCGGGTCTAGCGCACATCACGCTGCTGTGTAGCGGGTCTCTCTCCTCCTTGAGGAGTAGGGGCGACCGGCCGGTCGCCCCTACCAGCCCGCAAGCGGCCAGGATGGCCGCTCTCCCAGGAGGGGAGCCACACAGCACACCTTCATGACCCCACAGACCCCACAGACCCCACAGACTCCACAGACCCCACAGACCCCACAGACCCCACAGACCCCACAGACTCAACAGACCCCACAGACCCCACAGACTCAATCGACCCCCTTTACGGGCGTTCGTGTGGTGCGAGGGTGGTCAGCGCCAGCGCGTGGATCGCCTGCTGCATATCATTCGCCAATGCGGCATAGACCAGGCGGTGGCGCTGGACGGGGTTCTTGCCGGTAAACAGCGGAGACACTACCGTGACCCGGTAATGCCCGCCGCCGGACGCGGCTCCGGCATGACCGGCGTGCAGGGCGCTCTCGTCTATGACCTGCACCTCGGTCGCGGACAGGGCCCGCCGGAGTGTGTCTTCGATGCGTTCCGGAGTGTTCATTGGTCAAGACACGTTTATTCTTTTTCGTGCGCGGAGGGAAAAACCGGGGCGCGGCGTTCTTTGACGGAGCTCAGCCCCTCGCCCACGTCTTTGCCAAAGAAGCCCAACATCTCCAGGGCGAGTGAATAATCGAACGAGGTATGCGCGGCGGCCCGCAGCCACTGGTTGAGCGACTGCTTGGTCCAACGAATGGCCTGCTGGGCGCCCATCGCCAGTTTGTTGGCCACTTCCATCGCCTTGGGCATGAGTTCATCCGGCGGGACAACCATGCTGACCAGGCCTATGCGCTCGGCTTCTTTGGCGTCCAGCATATCACACGTCAGCAGATAGTATTTGGCCTTTGCCATGCCGACCAGCAGGGGCCAGATGACCGCGGCATGGTCTCCGGCGGCCACCCCGAGCCGGGTATGCCCATCGGTGAAACGCGCCTTCTCCGAGGCAATGCTGATATCGGCCAGCAGCGCGACCGCCAGCCCGGCCCCGACCGCCACACCGTTAATCGCCGAGATGATGGGTTTATCGCAGTTGATCATGTTGTGGACGATGTCCCGCGCTTCTTTCATCGTCCCGGAGACGACATCGAGGTTGCCCATTGATTTCTCGACCACATCGAAATCACCCCCGGCCGAGAAGGCCCGACCGGCTCCGGTAATCACGGCCACGCGTACGTCCGGGTCGTCTGCGATATCGAGCCAGACCTTGCTCAATTCATAGTGCAGGCGGAAATTTGTCGAGTTGAGGGACTCGGGCCGGTTAATCGTCAGGAGTGCAATTCCGTCGTTCTTCTCGATGATGAGATGTTCGTAGTTTTCCCGGTACGCCATGCTGCTTCCTCCTTTGTGTTATGCCGATATGGGCTCCAGCTTTTCAAAGCCGGGCGGATTTGTACAGCCGGGGCAGGGCCAGGTGCTGGCCGCATTTGGCTGCGAATGGCTGCATTTTCTTGGGAGTGGCGGAAGTTGGGATGAAACGCCGCCACTCTGGGGTGCCGCCTCAGGTCACCCGTAGATTGATAACAGCTCTAAGTATTGCTTGCGTGTGAGTCTGGCCGTCGTGAGATTGCTTTGGATGATGCTGACCCCAACCTCTCGATACCTGGGTATAACAACCGGGCGGAGCGTTCCCCGCCCTGACCATGACGATATGGGAACTATTGTGTCGGTCTACAGTGAACCCAACCGCCTCAAAAATACGGACAAGCGTCTCCCACCTCACCGGCCGTAGTCTGGTATTGGACATACTACTGATCTGGTGAGAAGGGCAGTTGCAGATCAATATGAGAAGGCACAGGTGCTTCGAACTCGTGCGAGTTGTAAGGCGTCGCTGTTTCTGCGCCCCTGAACCCCAATTCCTTGGCCACCGCGAGGCTGGGTACAGAGCGCTCCTGCCATACGCCACAGTCTTCTAGCACTTCGCGGAGCACCCCACGTTCTGTGCAGGAATCAACAAACAAATCGAGCGCCTCTCTGAGGTGCTCGAAGGCTTCCTCTTGGGTATCGCCTTGGCTGTAGACATCCAAAGTCGGGCAGTGGGCAATGAATCCTACCTCATCCTCATGGATGACACACCGAACCTTCAGCGTGCAGGGTGGGCTAAATGACATGCTGCTCTCCTACCATTTCCCCTCTTTCATGCGCTGCGCTAAGGTGCCCCTATCCTAAACCCAGTGGCGTTCTTCCGCACGCTCCTCAAGCACGGCTTCCAGCAGCCTGCCTCCCTGGCCTACGGGCTGTCTCAGGGCCTCTCGGGAGCTGCCAGTACTGCGGCGCGTTACAATACCCGCCTGCACTAACCGTGTGAGCTTGGCATCTCTATCCACCGCATCCATCTCCTGTACGCCCCCGGCGTCATGAGCGACTGGAACAATGCGGGCAACGGGCGTTCGGCGTTCCATCACCAAGACGGATTCTCCCGATTTGACGCGACGCAGATAGGCGCTTAAGCCATTTTTGACCTCTGAGATCGTGGCGCGAATCATTCACACCCCCCTATTAAGGTGGCTATGTTAGAGCAAATCACGCTGCGGTGGAACGCGTCTCTCTTCTCCTTGAGGAGTGCGGGCTTCCAGCCCGCAAGCGGCCAAGATGGCCGCTCTCCCAGGAGAGGAGCCGCCTAATGCGCCTCGGCCCAGTTGCCGCCAATGCCGATATCAACGCGGAGCGGAACGTCGAGCGCCATCACCCCTTCCATGCTCTCGCGAACCAGGGTCCGTATCCGCTCAAGCTCCGTGTCCGGCACCTCGAACAATAACTCGTCGTGCACCTGGAGGAGCATGCGCGTCTGCAATTCCTGCCGGCTGAGCTGTTGCGCAATGGCGACCATGGCGACTTTGATCAGGTCCGCCGCCGTGCCCTGAATGGGCGTATTGATGGCGATCCGTTCCGCGGCGCTGGCCAGTTGCGGACTTTTGCTCCCCAGGTCCGGGACGTAGCGCCGGCGGCCGAACAGTGTCGTGACATAGCCACGTTCCTGGGCGCCGGTCAGCGTGCCCTCCATATAGGTCTTAATGCCGCCGTAGCGACTGAAATACTGGTCGATATACGCCTGGGCGGTCTTGAAGGGAATGCGGAGCGTACGCGCCAGTCGCCGCGCGCCCATACCGTAGATCAGACCGAAATTAATCGTTTTGGCCTCACGCCGCTGGTCGCTCGACACGGTATCGATGGAAGTCTCGAAAATTTCCGCCGCGGTGCGGGCATGCACGTCCTGACCCTTGCGAAAGGATTCGACCAGAACGGGGTCCCGGCTCAGGTGGGCCAGGAGGCGGAGCTCAATCTGCGAGTAGTCCGCAGAGAGGAGACGCCAGCCCGGTTCCGGCACAAAGGCCGTTCGGATGCGCCGCCCCTCTTCGCTCCGGATGGGGATATTCTGCAGGTTGGGATTGCTGGAAGACAGCCGTCCCGTGGCCGTCACGGTCTGATTGAACGAGGTATGCACGCGACCGGTGTCTTCACGGATGAGCTTGGGTAAAGCGTCCACATAGGTGCTCTGGAGTTTGGCAAAGCTCCGATAGGCTAATATCTTCTCCGGCAGGGGATATTCTTCGGCCAGGCGTTCAAGCACGGATGAATCGGTCGACGATCCCGTCTTGGTTTTTTTGCCCCGCGGCAGTCCGAGCTTCTCGAACAGGACGGCCTGGAGTTGCTTTGGGGAGGCGATATTGAACGGCTCCCCGGCCATGGCGTGGATTTCCGCTTCGAGTCGGGCGCGCTGTTGCCCGAATTCGTCGGACAGGCGGGCCAGCACTGCGGTGTCCACCCGCATCCCGGTCCGTTCCATTTGGGCCAATACCTGAACGAGCGGCGTTTCAATATCGGCGAACAGGCGGTCCATGCCTTCTTCTTTGACGCGCGGGAACAAACGGTGAGCCAGCCGCAGGGTCATATCCGCGTCTTCCCCGGCGTAGCGCGTGGCGTCTTCGACCGACACGTCGGCAAAATTCTTCCGGGCGCCGTCGGTCACGGCCTCATACGATATCATCGTGTAGCGCAGATGTTCCTGGGCCAGGTCGTTCAGGTTGTGGCGCTGCGTCGGGTTGAGGAGATACGAGGCCAGCATGGTGTCGGCCAGGCGGTTGTGGGCGTGCAGGCCGTAGTTGGCCAGGACCATCAGGTCGTATTTCAGGTTCTGACCGACGAGGGTCAGCGAGGGATCGGCAAAAAGCGTACGGAGCGCGGCGAGCGTCTTGTCGAGCGGTATGTGGGGGGCGGTATCGTCCGAGCGGTGCGCAACCGGGATATACCAGGCCTGCTGCTCTTGGGTCGCCAGCGACACACCGACCAGTTGCGCGTCAAGCGGGTTGAGCGCCGTCGTTTCGGTATCGAGACAATAGGTCTTGGCGGCCTGAATGCGCGTGACGAGCGAGTCGAGCTGTGGCACGCTGCGCACGGGCTCGTAGACACCGGGCGGTTCCGCCGGCGCGGCGCGTTCGTCAGCCAGGGAGAACTCCCAGCTGGGGTCCAGATCGGCCAGGAAGCGACGGAATTCAAACTCGGTAAACAACTCGTGTAAACGCTCATTGTCCGGCGCTGTCAGCGCCAGGTCTTCAAGCGCCGGGGTCAACGGCACGTCCCGTCTGAGGGTCGCCAGCGTTTTTGACAGGCGGGCCAGTTCGGCGTGCTCCCGGATACGCTGGCCGAGCTTGCCTTTGATCTCGGCGGCATGCTGCAGCACGCTCTCCACATCCTGCCACTGCGTGATCAGCTTGATGGCGGTCTTCTCACCAACGCCGGGGATGCCGGGGATATTGTCGGTGGCGTCGCCCATCAACGCCTGCACCTCGACAACGCGGCCCGGCTCAACGCCGAATTTCGCCTGCACCTCGGCAGGACCGATGTGCCGGTCCCGCATGGTATCGAGCATGCTCACCCGCTCCGAGACGAGCTGCATCAGGTCTTTATCCCCGGAAACGATGACCAGCGCCGCCCCCTCGCGCTCCCAGCGCGTCGCCAGGGTGGCGATAATGTCGTCGGCCTCGTAGCCGGCGAGTTCAAGAATAGGGATATTATAGGCCTGGACAATATCCTTGATGCGGGGGATCTGCACCCGCAACTCCTCCGGCATTTTGGTCCGGTTGGCCTTGTACTCCGGATAGATCTCGTGGCGAAAATTCTTGCCCGGGGCGTCAAACACCATCCCCAGATGGCTGGGAGCATGCTCGGCATGAATCCGCTGGAGCATGTTCACAAAACCAAAGATGGCGTTGGTGGGGAAGCCCTGGGCGGTGGTCAAATCCCGGACCGCGTAAAAGGCCCGGTAGATATACGACTGCCCGTCAACGAGGAAAACAGGGGTGGATACTGGTGTCACAACGTAACTGCGGCAGGAAAGCGGAAAGCGGGTGACCGGGATCGAACCGGCGACCTTGTGCTTGGCAAGCACACGCTCTAGCCAGCTGAGCTACACCCGCGTTGAGCGCACTGGTCAGAGACCGAATCTACCACACCTCAGCCGAGAGTCAACTGCAAGCCGGAAGACACGGGGTCTCTAGTGCGGTTTAGATCAGTTGTAGCCGTGCCAGTCCGCGCTCGTCGGGAAGGATACGGGCCTGCCCTAAGCGGTCGGGGAGCCCGCACTCCTCAAGGAGGAGAGAGACGCGCGACACGGCATCGTAATTTGCGCTAGTGCGGGGCACGTTTCCTCTTTTCGGGCGGGTCCCGGTCCGCGCCGGCTGCCGTCCCGGTATGACCGAATCCGCCGTGACGCTGCGTGGAGCCGAGCGTATCGACTTCAGTCCAACAGACACGTGCCACCGGAGCGACGATGAGCTGGGCGACGCGGTCGCCCCGTTTGATCTCGACCGGTTTGTCGCCAAGGTTGATGAGGAGGACCTTGACCTCTTCCCGATAGTCGGCATCAATCGTTCCCGGAGCGTTCAGGATGGTCAGCCCCCGGCGCAGGGCGAGTCCGCTGCGGGGACGAATCTGGGCCTCGTAATCCTGCGGCAGGGCCAGGGCGAATCCGGTCGGAATCACACACCGTTGGAGCGGCGCAAGGACGACAGTGTCCGTAAGAGCGGCGGCAATATCCATCCCGGCGGAGCCGGGGGTCATATAGCGGGGGAGCGGGACCGGCGGCGTGCCCGGTTCAGCCCGGCGCACGCGCGTAATGGGAACGACGATCTGTGCGCTCACCCGCTCGGGCTCCTTCGGGGGTGTTCCGTGCCGCTAGCGTGCTTCGCCCCGCTCTGCCAGGGCTTCACGCCGGCTGAGACGAATTTTTCCCTGCCGATCGATTTCAAGGACTTTGACGGTAATCTCGTCCCCCTCGTCAACAATATCGGTCACCTGCCGCACCCGCTCGGGCGCAAGTTGGGAGATGTGGACCAGCCCTTCTTTCCCAGGCAGGATTTCGACAAAAGCCCCAAAATCGACCACCTTCTTGACCGTTCCGGTGTAGAGCTTGCCGATCTCCGCATCCGCGGTGACCGCCTCGACTTTGCTGATCGCCCGATCCATGGAGTCTCCGTCGGAGGAGGCAATGGATACGGTCCCGTCGTCTTCGACATCGATTTTGACTCCGGTCTCTTCGACAATGGAGCGGATCATTTTGCCGCCGGGGCCGATGAGATCGCGAATTTTATCCGGCTTGATTTTCAGGGTCAGAATCCGCGGCGCATGCTCGGCGACCTGTTCACGGGGAGTTTCGAGCGACTCGGCCATCTTCCCGAGAATGTGCAAACGCCCGTCACGGGCCTGATAGAGGGCCTGGCGCATGATCTCGCGCGTGACACCGGCAATTTTGATATCCATTTGGAGGGCGGTAATGCCGTCGGCCGTGCCCGCAACCTTGAAGTCCATATCGCCCAGATGATCCTCGTCGCCCAGGATGTCGCTGAGAATCCGGACCTCTTCTCCTTCCTTGATCAGCCCCATCGCAATGCCGGCGACCGGAGCCACGATCGGGACGCCGGCGTCCATCAGCGACAGCGCGCCGCTGCACACGGTGGCCATGGAGGAAGAGCCGTTTGATTCCAGGATTTCCGACACGACCCGGATAGTATAGGGGAATTCATTTCCCGCCGGGAGAACGGCCAGCAGTGCCCGTTCGGCAAGTGCGCCGTGCCCGATCTCTCGCCGTCCGGGATTCCGCATCGGACGGGCTTCCCCCACACTGAAAGGAGGGAAGTTGTAATGCAGCATGAATTTCCGGTACTGCTCACCGATCAAAGCATCCACCCGTTGCTCGTCTGCGGATGTCCCCAGCGTCGCAACCGCCAGGGCTTGTGTTTCGCCGCGTGTGAAAAGGGCCGAGCCGTGCGTTCGGGGCAACATGCCGACTTCACACGAGATGGGACGAATATCGGTCAATCCGCGTCCGTCTACACGCTGGCTCTTGTCGACAATCGCCGTGCGCATGATTTCGCCAGTCAGCTTTTCCAGGGCTTCTGCAACCTCCCCGCCCCGGTCGGCGAACTCTTCCCCGAGCGCCTCGGTCGCTTCCTTCTTGGCGGACTTGATGGCAGCCCCGCGTTCCAGTTTCGCCGCAATCGTCAGCGCCCCACTGAGCTTTTGGGTCGCGGCGGCCCGAACGCGGTCGGCCAGCTCGGTATCGGTCGCGGGCTCCGCGAACTGCCGTTTTGGCTTTCCGGCGACCCGGACAAGTTCGTCCTGCACGTCGAGAACCGGAGCCGCGGCTTCCTGAGCAAGGAACAGTGCCTCAAGCATGTCTTCTTCAGAGACTATGCGCGCGCCGCCCTCAACCATGACAATGGCGTCCCGGCCGGCAGCGACAAACAGGTTGATATCGCTGTCCTGGAACTGGCTCTGCAGCGGGTTGACCACCAGTTCTCCGTGTAAGCGTCCGATCCGTACGCCGGCAATGGGCCCCCCGAAAGGGACATCGGAGACGTGCAGGGCCGCAGAGGCACCGATGAGGGCCAGGGTGTCGGCATCGTTTTCCCGGTCCACCGACAGGACCGACGCAACAATCTGGGTCTCACAGGCGAAGCCCTTGGGGAAGAGCGGCCGAATCGCCCGGTCTACAATCCGCGAGGTGAGAACCTCGCGCTCTGCCGGACGCCCTTCCCGCTTGAAAAATCCTCCGGGAATTTTTCCCGCCGCATAGGTGCGTTCCTGGTAGTCGACAGTCAGAGGGAAAAAGTCGATCCCCTCACGTGGTGCATCGGATGCCACCGCAGTGACCAGGACAACGGTTTCTCCGTATTGGACGAGGGCCGCGCCACTCGTCTGTTTGGCAAGGCGCCCGGTTTCAATGGACAGCGGGCGTCCGTAATATTCCATTTCTATTTTTTTATACATGTCTTCCTTCAATTTTTGGTGCGCCGGGGTCCTGACGACACGGCGCTGGCTCTCTCCACAACTCTCTCCGAACGGATACAAGAGGGATACAAGAGATGGGGACGTTGACCTAACGTCGCAAGCCGAGACGTTGGAGCATACTGCGATAGCGCTGTACGTCTTTCCCCCGCAGGTAGTCGAGCAGGCGACGGCGACGACCCACCATTTTAAGCAGGCCCCGTCGAGAGAGGTGATCTTTTTTATGGGTTTTGAAATGCTCGGTGAGATGGATGATCCGTTTGGTCAGAATGGCAATTTGTACTTCGGGTGAGCCCGTATCCGTATCGTGCACCCGAAACTGACTGATTGTTTCGCTTTTCTGTTCGGCCTCCTGCATAAGTCTTCCTTCTTTCTTTCTTCTTTCTTTATTCTTTCTTCTCCTCGATTATTCCTTTCATTTCTAACACGCTGTTTTCCCAGTGTAAAGTTCAAAGACACGGGTGAGTTTCCAGGCCCGCTCCCCGGCGGTGACCATGGCGATCAATTCATACTCCGCACCCAGAATCCGAGCCGTCTCCCCTGCGGCCCGGGCTGCGGGCAAGGTCTGTAAAACAGCCTGCTGTCCGCGCCGGATGAGCGCCACCTCCGGGGCTGAGACCACAAAGGTCCGGTAGGACCGGGTTGCCTGGACTAATGAGAGCAGAGGGAGCGGCTGTTCCGACTGAGGACTCCGGGCCCGAGCGAGCGGAACGGCCTGACCGATGCTGAACGTGCCGAAAGCCGTCCGACGGAGGCTCGTCAGATGGGCAACGCTGTTCAGAGCTATGCCAATGTCTGCGGCCAGGACCCGGATATAGGTTCCCTTTGAGCACGAGACGGAAAAATGAATAGTGTGCGGCTCTCCGAGTGTCAGGGCGAGGTGGGATACGTGGACCCGGCGGGGCTCGCGCTCCACTTCAATGCCCTGGCGGGCCAGCTTGTACAGCGGGACGCCCTTTCGTTTCAGCGCGGAATACATCGGCGGCGTCTGCCAGTAGTCGCCGCTGAACCGTTGCTCGATCTTTTTCAACAATGTCGGGGGGCAGTCCGGAACAGGGGCCGTGCGGGTGACCGTCCCGGTGCGGTCGAGCGTGTCGGTCTCAACGCCGAGCCGGAGCGTTCCGGTGTAGGACTTCTGTTCTGCCATGAGAAACTGCGAGAGTTTGGTGCCGGCCCCCAGACAGATGGGCAGCAGGCCACTGGCAAAGGGGTCGAGCGTCCCGAGGTGGCCGATTTTTTTGACCTGCAGCGCCTTTTTGAGAATACGGACAACCTCCGCAGACGTCGGTCCCGTTGGCTTATCGACGAGGAGCAGGCCGTCAAGTCCGGCCACTAGCGGCCTTCCTGTTTTATTTTATGAAAAAGATTCTCCAGGTGGTTGACCTCATCCAGGGTCGTGTCATAGAGAAATTCAAGCGTTGGGGTGTAGCGGAGTTGCAAACGGGCTGCCACCTGACGGCGAATATAGCCAGCCGCGCTCTGGAGACCGGCCAGGGCGTCCGCCCGGGCTTCGTCCCGGAGGGTCCGCACGAAGATGCGCGCCAGGCGCAGGTCGGGGCTCAGGGTCGCGGCAGTAACCGTCACCCCGCTGACTCTGGGGTCTTTCACTTCCCGTAAGACAATATCGGCAATCGCGTGGAGGAGCAGACCGCTCACCCGTTCGGGACGACGGACAGGCATATCAATCTTCTAGTAATGGAGAATTTCGACCTGGGTTTCCCCCAGCTCGGCGACGTGCAGCCGTTCAATAAAATTCGTCACTGCCTGTAATGCACCCTCAACATAGCTGTGGTCGGAGCCGACTTGGCAGATCGCGAGAACAATGGTTTGCCACTGGTCCTGCTCGGCACATTCCGCGATGGAAACGTTGAATTCGTTCCGGACTCGACTCTTTATCTTCCGAACAACACTACGTTTCTCTTTTAGGGAATGACTCGCATGACAGTAGAGGATCAGTCGAAGCACGCCCACCACCATCGGCCACCTCCTGATGGGGGACGGGACCGGACAGGCGGCAAGCCGACCCGCCTTTTCACACCACCCCCGCTTTCCCGGTACCAGCTACGAAGCGTATCGCTCTTCCTGGGAACGAGGTTCGAGGCGGCGCGCGACTTCTTCGAGTTCGTACACCTCCAAGACATCGCCCACTTTGACATCCTGAAAATTCTCGACGCTGGCGCCGCATTCCGTTCCGGCCGAGACCTCTCGGACATCGTCCTTGAACCGACGGAGCGTCGAAAGCCGTCCGGTGTGGACCACAACGTGATCGCGGACAACCCGGACCTGAGCCCCACGCATGATCCCGCCTTCCACGACCATGCAGCCGGCGACCATGCCCATCTTTGAAACCGAAAAGACCTCCCGGACCTCTGCCCGACCGAGCGGATTTTCCTTATAGGTCGGAGCAAGCATGCCCTCCATGGCCGCCCGGATATCGGCAATGACATCATAAATGATGCCGTACAGTCGCAACTCAATACCCTCCCGGTCCGCCAGCTGAGCGGCCTTGATCTCGGGACGGATATTAAATCCGATAATGACGCCCTTCGAGGCCGAGGCGAGCAGGACGTCGGATTCGGAGATGCCTCCAACAGAGGCGTGGAGCACGGTCAGCTTCACCTCGTCGGTAGACAACCGGGTCAACGCATCTCGCACGGCTTCGGCCGAACCCTGCACATCGGCTTTAATGATCACCCGCAGCTCTTGTACTTCTCCGGCCTGGGCTTGCTGATAAAAATCTTCAAGCGAGGTTCGACTGCTCTTTGTCAATTCCGTCTCACGCCGCTTTTCTGTCCGGTATTCGGCAATCTGGCGCACTTTGGCTTCATCGCCCAGGGCAACAAAGGTATCTCCGGCCTCGGGCACTCCGGTCAGGCCGAGAATCTCGACCGGCATGGACGGGGAGGCGATTTGCACCTTCTGGCCCCGACTATCGACCATGGCCCTGACCCGGCCGTGTTCCGTACCACACACAAAGGGATCACCGACTTTCAACTGCCCCTCTTGGATCAGCACCGTGGCGACCGCCCCACGGCCCCGGTCGAGTTGAGCTTCCACAATGACCCCACGCGCAAATTTGTCCGGATTGGCGCGCAGTTCCATGATGTCGGCCTGGAGAATAAGCATCTCCAGAAGATGCTCGATCCCCTCTCCGGTCAGCGCGGACACCGGAGCAAAAATAATGTCCCCGCCCAGGTCCTCTGCGACCAGACCGTGGGACATCAACTCGCGCTTGACCCGTTCGGGGTCTGCCCCCGGTTTGTCTATTTTATTCACCGCCACAATGATGGGCACCTCGGCGGCCCGGGCGTGATTAATGGCCTCGACGGTCTGGGGCATGACCCCATCGTCCGCAGCCACCACCAGCGTCACGATATCCGTTGCCTTGGCGCCACGGGCGCGCATGGACGTGAATGCCTCGTGGCCCGGGGTGTCGAGAAACGTCACGCTCCGGCCTTCGACCGGCACGTTATACGCCCCGATATGTTGCGTGATCCCGCCTTGTTCGTGATCGGTGACATTCGTCTGCCGGACCTTGTCCAACAGTGACGTTTTGCCATGGTCGACATGCCCCATGATGGTCACAACCGGCGGCCGAGGCTCAAGCGCGCCCTCATCTTCTGAGGCTTCGTGCTCGTCTTCCAGAACGGACTCCGCGTCAAAGGCAACATTCTCGACCGTATATTCGAAGTCCGCCGCCACGAGCGAGGCCGTATCATGATCGAGGATCTGATTAATGGTGGCCATGACCCCGAGGCTCATCAGCTTTTTGATAACTTCTCCGACCTTTATCCCCAGGCTATGGGCCAAATCTCCAACGGTAATCACTTCGGATATGCGCACGACACGCTTGCTGGCCTTGGGAACCGTAATTTCGGTCTGCCGTTGCTCTTTGCCCGGCAGGATCCGTTTCCTTTTTGACCCGCGCGTGACGTGCGCCTCTCGCTCTTGGACATCGAGCGACTCGGCGTTCCGGATGACCTTCCGCTTCTTGCCCCGCTTTTTCCCGCCCGCCCCTATGCCCTCACCACTCGTCCCCTCACGGGTACCGACATCGGCGGAAAAGGAGGAAGGAGAGGTGGGGCGGGTGAAGCCGGCCGGCCGTGGGCCGGCGGGTTCGGCGAGTTTACCGAGATCAATCCGGCCCAGCACCCGTGCCGGACGAGCGCCCTCTTGCCCGGCGGCCTTTGACGCCGGAGCCGCGTCTTCACTCGTATCTCCTGTGGCGGGAGCCTCTGCCGTAACTGCGAGGTGTTGTGCCTCGGCCGGGGCGTCGCTACCGGGGGTGACAGGAGTGGGCTGTTCTTGTTCAACAGGCTCCTGTTCTTCCTCTGCATCGGCACTGGCTGTTCCGTCATCGACCGACACGGGTATGGACAGCCCGGGAACCTCGCCGCGGGATTCCTGTTGAGGAGGCTCGTCTATCGATTCAGGCGATTGAGGGGGGAGCTCAAAGGCGGGCGTCTCGGCAGAGAGCGGTTCGGGAATGAACGGGGCAGGCTGTTGTACAGGAGTATCAAACGCGACCGGCGCGAACGTCGGCAGCGGCTCTTCAACAGTTGGCGCCGAAAATGCGACAGGGGTCGATTCGGACCAGGTAGCGGTGTCGTCGTTCAGGACTTCGACCCGCTTTCGGCGGCGAATCACGTTTGGGTGAATCCGATTCTCGCGAATCTCTTCCCGAGCGGACACAACATGCTCTTTTTGCTGGTCAAGCTCGGTGACGACACGCTCGGCAACGACTTTTTCTTCTCCGAGAACGAGCGAGGGGGCGGCAGGCGACCGGAGCACCTGCTGTACGGCATCGGCATCTCGCTCCGAAAGCGTGCTTTGGGCCTTTTTCCCATGGATGCCCTGGGCTTCGAGCTGAGTCAGCACTTGCCGCGTTTCGACTCCCCATTCTTTGGCTAATTCATGGATACGCTTGCGTGACATATGACCTCATCGCCGTCTCTTCACCCCGGCAGGCTGGGTTCTATCAGGGCAGCATAGCTGACCCGTGCCTCGTGGGAGCATACCGCTCGTAAGGAGCGACAATTCTTCATCCGTGCATTGACAAAAGCATTAACACATTCCCGGCTGGCATGCAGATATCCACCGCGACCACGACTGCGGGCCGGAATGAGCCGGCCTTGCGGCGTCGCCGTCAACCGCAGCAAGCGGCCTTTCTTCTCTCGGCGGCCACACCCCAGACAGGTCCGAATCGGCTCGGCACGCTTCATACGTCCTCAGTAGTTCTCCCTGCCGTCTCCGCCCGGTCTCCTCCACCAACGGGGGCCTCAACGGATTCTTCCGGCGTACTGGCTGCCGGCGTATCAATAGTCGCTGCGCGCTGTTCGCTGAGCGCGGCCTCCTGTTCCGCCGCTGCCTGTTCCGCCGCTATCTGTTCCGCCTGCGCCTTGGCCGCCGCCCAGATTGCCGGCGCCCGGTCCGGTCCGATCCCTTCGATATCGAGCAGCGCCTCAGCATCGGCACCGGCGATGTCCTGAGCCGACTTGAAGCCCTGCTGGTACAAGAGCTCTGCCGTGAGATCTGCGTTCGACTCCCCGATCCCCGGGATGGCGTTCAACGCTTCAAGGACCTGGACATGTTCCAACTCGACTTCCGACTCGGACCGGACGTCCAGCTTCCAGTTTGTCAGACGGGAAGCCAGCCGGACATTTTGGCCCTTCTTCCCGATAGCGAGGGAGAGCTGATCGTCCGGGACGATCACTTCCATCGTGTTTTCATCTTCATCCATGATAATCTTGGCAACCTTGGCCGGGAGAATGGCTCGACAGACATATTCAGCCGGGTCGGGTGTCCAGGGAACGATATCTATCCGTTCCCCCCGGAGTTCCTGGACAACGGCCTGGACACGTGTTCCCTTCATCCCAACACAGGCTCCGACAGGATCGACATCCGGGTCGGTTGAGGACACGCCGATCTTTGCGCGGGTGCCCGGTTCCCGGGCGGCGCCCTTGATTTCCACAATGCCCTCGTACACTTCCGGGGCCTCTTGCTCGAACAGTTTGATCAGAAACCCGGGGTGCGTTCGGGAGAGCACGATCTGGGGACCTTTTTGCGCCAGATCGACATCAAGGATATAGGCCCGAATGCGGTCCCCCTGACGGTATCGCTCCCAGGGAATCTGTTCCTTCTCGGGCAGGATCGCGTCAGTGCGACCCAGATTGACAATGATGTTGCGTCGTTCAACGCGTTGGACGATCCCGGAGAAGAGTTCGCCTTTGCGATTCTTGAATTCATTATAGATCAGTTCGCGTTCTGCCTCGCGGACCTTCTGAATGACACTCTGTTTTGCCACTTGGGCTGCAATACGTCCAAAAGAAGCCGCGGGAAGCTTGCTGAGCAGTTCGTCGCCAATTTGCGCCTCGGGGTCCAGGGTCTCTTGCGCGTCCTCCACCTCTATTTCGGTTTCCGCATCGGTCACCATCCCGACAACCGTTTTGATCTCAAAGAGTTCAACCTCGCCGATCTCTTCATTGAATTTGGCTTCGATCTGCTTCTGGCCAAAGGTGCGGCGGGCCGCAGACAGCATGGCGCTCTCGAGCGCTTCAACAATAACGCTCCGGTCCATCCCTTTTTCTTTACTGACTTGTTCGATCACCCGATTCAAGTCTGACTGCATAGCGCTTACCTCGTCTGACGGCGTCTGCTTTTCCGTTTTTTCTTCTCGGGACCCTTCCCGGGCAGGGGGAGAGGGAGATCGACGTGGGCACGCGCCACATTCGCCCAGCTCACCCGCACTTTTCCTCTTTCCTGGTCAACGACACTAATAGCATTCTCTTCTACTTCACATATCGGGCCAATGAAAGCCCGCTTTCCGTCCTGGGCGGCCTTCGTCTGTACACGGATCGGTTGTCCCACATAGCGTTGACACTGGCTGGGGCGAAAGAGCGGACGCTGCAGACCGGGAGAGGAGACTTCAAGGGTATAGCGCCAGGGAACAGGGTCGTGGACATCAAGCAAATCGCTCAGTTGTCTATGGACTCGCGTACAATCATCAAGCGTCACCCCGTCCGTGTTTTCCAGCAGAACCCGTAATACCCAGCGACCGTTCTCAGTCAACAGGTCCACCCCCCACAACTCGAAACCTTCATCCTCAGCCAAGGGAGTGGTCAGAGTCTCAACCTGCTGGATAATCTCTTGGACTGAGGGCTGCATATTGAAAAAAAAAGTGGGCTCCCGCCCACTTTTCCCTCACTTCCTCCTGTAGGCTAAACGATCCTCTGCCATCACGCAAGAGGCGCAACGCGCCTCATTCTCCTTCTGCGCCGTTTTCAAGATCGTGCAGGGTGGCCAGATCGATAATCGTATAGGACTGTTTCCCCTGAGGTGTGACGATCTCGACCTCGTCGTCGAGTTCCTTGTGCAAAAGCGCCTGGCCAATCGGAGAGTGGAGCGAAATCTGCCCCGCGGCCGGGTCAACCTCTTCGGGAAAAACGATCTGATACTCAACCACATCACCCGAATCGACCTCTTCGAGGGTGACTCGGCTGCCGTAGGCAATCGAACCTTTTGGAATACTCGACAGGTCGTACAGCGAGAGTTGCTGCATCCGTTCCGTCAGCTGGGCGATCCGGGCCTGGACATAGTCCTGGCGCGCGCGCGCCGCTTCGTACTCGGCGTTTTCACTCAGGTCGCCGTGGGCAGCCGCCTCCTGAAGGTCTTTCGGAATGCGGACATTGAGTTCGTGGTATAATTCGTCAAGTTCTTTTTTCAGTTTTTTTACAATCGGCAGGTCCATAACTCCCCCATACGGTCCGTCTGCTGTTTGGTAGGGACGTTCCGCACAAGCGCAACGGGGGTTGGTGACGCTTGCGCACCAACCCCTCCACACAGTCATTGTCCGCTTCAGCAGTTAGGCGGTCAGGATATGGATCGTACAGGCCGACCCGAGGCCAATCACATGGGCAAGGCCAGCCGTGGCTCCTTCAACCTGGCGCGCTCCCCCCTGGCCTCGAAGCTGTGTCACGATCTCATAGATATTCGCGACTCCGGTTGCCCCCAGCGGATGCCCCTTGGAGAGCAGGCCGCCACTGACGTTGACGGGAATGTCGCCACCCAGTTCGGTCCGCCCTTCGTCAATCATCCGCCCGGCTTCACCTTCGGCACACAGGCCCAGATTCTCGTAGTGCAGCAGCTCTGCTGTGGCAAAACAATCGTGGAGTTCGACCAGACTCAGGTCCTGCGGTCCGATGCCGGCTTTTTCATAGGCTTCTTTTGCCGCATTCTGCGTCAACGTGTTGACATCGGGCATGGTCAGGTCCCGGTCGGTGTAAGGATCCGAGGTGAGGACGGAAGTCGCGACTTTTATCGGCTTGCTGGTAAATTGCTTTATCTTGTCTTCTGACATCAGGATCGCCGCCGCCGCACCGTCTCCGGTCGGGCAACACATATAGAGCGTATTGGGATAGGCGACCATACGGGCATTCATCACATCATCCAGCGACACTTCAACCTGGTATTGGGACAAGGGGTTGTGGACTGAATGCTTATGGTTCTTCACTGAAATTTTGGCGAAATGCTCGGCCGTCGTTCCGTGCTTGCGCATATGTTCCACGCCTGCCTGACCAAAGACGGCGGGCATCAGACCACTGCCCAATACTCCTTCGACGCTCTCTCCTCCGCTCCGGGCTCCGCCACCGAGCAGGCCCATCTTCCCCATCTGCTCAACACCAACGGCCATGGTGACGTCGTACATACCCGACGCGACACCGATATAGGCCTCGCGGACAGCCGTCGAACCCGTCGCGCAGGCGTTGGATACATTGAGTGCGGGGATGCCGGTCTGGCCAATCTGCTGCAAAATCTTCTGGGCATTCATGGCGTTGGCCTGGAACAAATTCCCACACACAAGCATCTCAACGTCCTTGATGGACGCCCCGGCGTCTTTGAGGGCGAGGACTCCGGCTTGTGCTCCCATTTGGGACACGTCCTTGTCAGGGTAGCGTCCGAACTTGATCATGCCGACACCGACCACATATACGTCTCTCATAATTGACACCCCTTTGCCGTTATCAGCTTCCTTCATCTTTGCGTGGCCTGAAAAAGAAAGCAATAATGTCGATTGTCTCTTCTTCTCCGTGCGCGTTTTTTTCCTTGCGTTCGCGCACTTTCCGCGTCACCATGTCCACCGGCATGCCGAATTCAATCTTTTGCGGGTCGGGCTCAATATCGACCAGATTGCACCGTACGCTCACTCCTTCCGGGAGGTCGACAATGGCGGAGACGTACGGGACCGGAATGCCGGGCGCGGACTGGTGCACAATGGAGTACACGTAGAGCGTGCCGTGATCGCTGAGCCGCACCTCGGGCAGATCGCCGATATAGGCGCACTTGCCGCACCCGACTCGGTTCTCGCCGATGAAGGTGGCGGGACAAATGGGGCACCGGTGGCCGACCAGATACGGTTTTTCGTCTGGAGCAGTGGGTAAGCGCAACATCGGCGCGATTGCCCGTTGGGTATTCGCCATTACCAAGTCCTCTCTACCGGTCCAACCCTGTCTCTGCTTGTCACGGTGTCGCTGCTGGCAGGATATTGAAAGACAAGGTGCTTCGTCCTTCTCTTGTGGTCAGGCACATCGCCTCCCAGCCCTGTGCTCAGACTCATGGGCAGGACCGAAAAAAGTCTGTACTACGGTGCGACTACCAATATACGAGCGTTCCTGCCAAAACAAGGCCTTGAGAGCTTTTTCAGAGACAAAACGAGCGTCAGGAAGAGGGAAAATCATACGTATGCAGCAGGGACACGCGTGGCTTCATCGGCTCAGGAGCGCGGCTCGGACGGCACTCACCGTGCTGTATCCGTGGCGTTGCCTCAACTGCTCCGCCCGTCTGCCTGCGGACCGGGCGTTCTGCCTGAAGTGCCAGGGCTGGATTCAGATCATCCACTCTCCGCTCTGTACCCGTTGCGGCCGCCCCTTTGCCTCCGGGGTCGGACCCGACCATGTCTGCCATCAGTGCGTCCAACAGCCGCCCGGTTTTCGCTCCGCGCGGGCGTGGGCTGCGTATGGCACCGCAAGCGGATCGCCCCAGCCTCTCCGTCAGAGCATCCTCCGGTTTAAATATGAGCGTAATATGAGAGCCGGAAAGGTACTCGCCGGACTCACGGCACGCCATTTTTCCCTCGTCCGGGAGCGGGACGCAGGGCCGGCGGAGGACTATGATCGCGTTCTTCCCGTCCCCCTGCACCTGACCAGACTGCGCTGGCGTGGATTCAATCAATCGCTCATCCTGGCCCGTGCGATTGGGCAGCGCATCGACACGCCGGTTGATCCCTGGCTGCTCGGTCGCACCCGGCCGACCCCGCCCCAGACGAAGCTGAGTCGAGAAGAGCGGCGCGCTAATGTCCGAGGAGCCTTTGGGGTGAACACGCCCGCCCTGGCCAAGGGAAAACGATTCCTCCTTGTGGACGACGTGTATACATCCGGTGCGACGGTTGAAGAGTGTGCCCGAACCCTGTACCAGAATGGAGCACGCAGCGTTGATGTTTTTACTCTCGCCCGCGTGGTCGATCTCTAAGAGCGTATGACGACACCTCTCTCTCTCGGCGTTCTCATTTCCGGGGGCGGCACCAACCTCCAGGCCATTATCGATGCCATCGAGCGCGGAGACCTGTCAGCCCGCATCCGTATTGTGGTCAGTAACCGGAGGGATGCCTATGGCCTGGTGCGGGCAGCGCGTCACGGCCTCTCAACAGGAGTGATTGCGCACACGGATTTTGCGTCTCGGGAAGAGTTTGACCAACACCTGGTCACCCTCTTGCACGAACACGGGGTTGAGCTGGTCATTCTGGCCGGCTTTATGCGCCTGCTCTCCGCGCGTTTTATTCAGGCCTTCCCCCACCGTATTCTGAATATCCACCCGGCCCTCCTGCCGGCCTTCCCCGGTCTGCACGCGCAGCGTCAGGCCCTGGAACGCGGCGTGCGGATCAGCGGCGCAACCGTCCACCTGGTTGACGAAAAAATGGACCATGGTCCGATTATTATGCAGGCCGCCGTACCCGTCTATCCTGACGATACGGAAGACAGCTTGAGCGCGCGGATTCTGACCCAGGAACATCGCATCTACCCGGCCGCCATCAAGCTCTTTGCCGAAGGCCGGGTGGGGGTTCGAGGGAACTCCGTCCTCATTCGTGACGAACACCATCGTCCGCAAACCGGCTTCCAGTCTCCCGCCGCCGTATGACGACCGCCTCCCCCGGTGCGGGCATAATCGGGATCGATGAATCCGGCAAGGGGGATTATTTCGGCCCGCTGGTCGTCGCCGGGGCATATGTGACGCCGGACCAGGAAGCCCGGCTGCGCGACTTGGGCGTGCGGGACAGCAAGACCTGCTCGGATAAACGTGCCCATACCCTGGCCGCCCATATCCGCACGCTGTGTACGACCACCCTCGTGACTATTGGCCCCGAGCGCTACAACAGCCTGTACGCCTCGCTCAAGAATCTCAACGTCCTGCTCGCCTGGGGACATGCCCGCGCCATAGAAAATCTCTTGGAGACAGTCACCTGTGAACGGGTGATTGCCGACCAATTCGGGAATGCGCGCTTTCTCAATAACGCCCTCATGCAAAAAGGCCGCGCGGTCGAGCTCATTCAAAAGCCACGCGCCGAACAAGAGATGGCCGTGGCCGCAGCCTCGCTGGTCGCCCGGGCGGAATTCTTGCGCCGCCTGCAGGATTTGAGTGGCCGCTTTGCCCTCCCGCTGCCGAAAGGCGCGGGCCCTCAGGTCATCACCGCCGGCAAATCCGTTGTGGAGCAGTATGGCCCGGACAGCCTGGGCCAGGTCGCCAAGCTGCATTTTCGGACCACGCAAAAAGTGATTGAATGAGAGGCGCAGTCCTTGCCCCACACCCGCGTTTCCTCTAAAGAGGAGACGTAGCCTTCCACAGCCCGAAAAGCCGGACACGCTGCCTCTCTATCCCGTCTGCCATGGCACACAGTTCCCATCCTGCATTTGACCGACTCGTCAATATCATGGCGATGCTGCGCAGCCCGGACGGCTGCCCGTGGGATAAAGAGCAAACGCCGCAGACCCTGAAGCCTTATCTGGTCGAAGAGACCTATGAGGTGCTGGACGCCCTTGAGGCTGAGGACTGGGCCGAGCTGAAAGAGGAATTGGGGGATTTGCTCCTCCAGATCGTGTTTCATGCTCAGCTTATGGCGGAAGCCGGGGAGTTTACTATTGACGATGTGGCCCAGGCCATCGCCGATAAAATGACTCGCCGCCACCCGCATGTCTTTAGTGACCTGAAAGTCGAGAGCGCCGCAGAGGTCAGTCAGAACTGGGCCAAGATCAAAGCCCAGGAGAAAAGGGCGAAAAAGCGGGAAAGAGGAGCCGCGGATCAATCCGTTCTGGCCGGTGTTCCCAAAGGCGCACCGGCCCTGATCCAGGCGCAACGCTTGGGCGAAAAGGCCACCCGCGTCGGTTTTGACTGGCCGTCAGCCGGCGCGGTCTTTGAAAAGGTGACGGAAGAGTACCGGGAATTGGCAGCGGCACTGGAAACGACGCACACAGAACACCAGGAACATGAACTCGGCGACCTGTTGTTTGCGTTGACCAGCCTCGCCCGTCATCTCGACCTGGACGCCGAGTCTGCCCTGCGCAAGGCCAGCAGTCGTTTTGGCAAACGCTTTCGGTATATCGAGGAGCGGCTCGCCCACGGCCGGGAGGACATCTATCACACCTCACTGGCGCGGCTGGAGGAATTGTGGCAGGAGGCCAAGCAGACGCTGGGGTAGGATGCCCAGTAAGGCGCGCAGTTCGGCTTTCCCGCCCGGCCAGACCAGGACCACAAAACTACCCACACCGATCAGGACAGCCCCGCCCAGACTCCCCAGCCGGCTGAGACGGGAAGCGGCCGGGTCAAGCCAGTCAACCTGTCCCACAAACCACCAGAGGACGATCAGCATCCCGACCGAGGCAATGCCACTCCACAGCAGCGAGACGGCCCATTGGCGCCACGGAAAGGCGGAAAAGCGTCGTGAGAGGCGGGCGGCTTGGAACACCAGATTGGCCAGTGCGGCGAGCGAGGTGGCGGCGGCAAGGCCGACCACCCCCCAATGCTGCATCGAGAGCATGCCGCTCAGAGCGGCGATACCCTGCGCCAGCCAGTGCGTCTCACCGGGGAGACTGATACCGCCCATGAGAACAAGGCTGGCGCCTATTTTCACCGCGAGGGCGACCACCCCGCCCCAGACCGGCGTCCGGGTATCCCCGAGGGCATACAGGCAGGCCGTGACCTGACGTGTCGCCGCAACCGCCCATAAACCCAGGGCCAGCGCTTGGAGGGTCGTCGCCGTCGCCACAACGTCCTGAGCGGAAAAGGCACCTCTGAAAAACAGGACCGCCGTCATGGGCGTCGCCAGAACCGCCAGCCCGACCGCCGCGGGCAGCGTGACGACATTGACCAGCCGCAGGGCAAAACCCAGACTCTCCTGCATGCCGGCCCAGTCACGCTGCCCGGCGTGCGTCGCCAGACCGGGTAAGACCGCGGTACTCAGGGCAACCACAAAGACCCCGACGGGGAATTCAAACAACCGGCTGGCATACCACAGGCAGGAGACGCTTCCGTCCGCGAGCAGTGAGGCAAGCAGCGTACTGATGATCTGATTGAGTTGAAAAATGCCGGTCCCGAAGACGAGCGGCGCCAAGAGCCGGCCCATACGCCGTAAGGCCGGATGGCCCGGCTGCCAGCTCAGGCGCAAGGACACCCCGTGGCGGACGAGCGCGGGCAACTGCCACAGGAGTTGGCAGACTCCACCCAGCACGACCCCATAGGCCAGACTCATCACGGGTTCGGCCATATGGGCGGACAGGCCGAGTACGCTGACAATGACTGCCGCGTTAAACAGCACCGGCGCAAAGGCCGGGGCCGTAAAGTGCCGCAGCGCATGCAAGACCCCCATGGCTAACGCGGCCGCGCCAACACAGAAGAGATAGACGAACATGACACGGGTCAGATCAGTGGTGAGCAGCAACTTGTCGTCCGTAAAGCCGGGCGCGAAGAGGCGGGTGAGAGGGTCGGCAAAGCAGATCCCCAGGCCGGTCAAAACGAGCAGCAGGCCGAGGCCGGTCCCGAAGAAGGCGCGGATCATGCGACTCGCCGCGCGTGACCGCCGGGCGAGATATCTGGTCAGCACCGGCACAAAGGCGGCGTCGGTTGCCCCCTCACCAACGAGACGCCGGAGCAGGTTGGGAATACGGAATGCAACAAAGAACGCGTCAGCGGCCGGGCCCGCCCCAAAGACGGAGCCAATCACCATATCCCGACCCAGGCCGGCAATGCGGCTCAGCAGCGTCAGCCCACCGATCTGCCCTACGGCCCGAACAACCTGTGTGTTTTCTCCCGTGTCTTGTCGTGCGCCGCGTACACCGGAGCTGGCAGCGTCGGGTCCAGCCTTTTGCCCCGCCGTCGTCCTCAGCCGCCAGCTCCGCGACATTGATTCGTCTCTCCACTCATGGTAGGAACAGTGCCTCAGTCAGAGAGGAGTATTGTACGTGGCATCAGGAGAAAAGAAACGTCATCGCCAGAGCGAGGTTCGGCGCGCCCGCAACCATGCAGCAAAATCACGGGTGAAGACCCTCATGAAAAGAGTCGAGGCAGCGGTCGAGAGCGGGGAGAGCACAACGGTCGAGAGTTCTCTGCGGACGGCGGTCAGCGCACTCCATCGGGCGGGTCAGAAACGGATTATTCCCAAACACGCGGCAGACCGGTATATCGGCCAGCTCTCAAAACTGGTTCATACACACAAAACCGCCGCCTCGGCCTGACCCTATCGGCACGGGGCCACAGGCCCCTTTTCCGTTTCCATTGGTATCCGGCGGGTATTCCACGGCTCACAACTCAACGTCGCGTCCCGGTACCGCGTCCCGCACGGTCCCCGAACACTGCGAGGGGCACATTCGACTAGGCTCAGGACCACACGTCCCGAGACGTGTAAGGCGATTGCTTGTTCCCTGAGCGAGACCCCACGGGCCGCCGCAGTAAAGAAGCGCACGGTGGCGAGGCTACTCAGGATGTCAGCTTGACTAAAGCGACAGTCAGACCGACAATACCGGCGGCCATGACCCACAGGTGGCGAAGGAGCCGAGCTTCCATTTCGGCGAGGTCAGCTTTTAACTCAGCCTTGACTTCGGCCAAGTCGGCTTTGGTGGCAACATTGCCGCCTATAGCATCGCCCACCGTGGCAACGACGGCTTCGGCCAAGGCCTCGTCCGCCCCGGCCTCCCGAAGCGCCTTAACGGCCTTGTACGTATCAAATGCAAGGGCGGCCATAAACTTCTTGTTACTTCACCCCGCCCAAGGCGTCAATGGTGAAGAGCTCTTCCGGTACTGTTCATTCAACTCGGGAGCATGATACTTCACCGGCCGTACGGACGTTATAACCGCGCTGACCTGCCAGACGTGTTTCGCCCTCACGCTTCCTGGGAGAGCGGCCATCTTGGCCGCTTACGGGCTGGAAGCCCGCACTCCTGGCGCCGTGCCGCAGAGTGAGGCAAAACAGTCAGAAATTATCGCCCAGACGAAACGAGACCTCACGGGCCGCCTCGACAAAGAGGCGCCCAATGGCAAGGCGGCGTTGCGTATCCGAGAACTGCACATCCGTGAGGCCGGGCAGGTCTCCAGGGTCGAGCGTTCCCTGCAGGAATTCCGGCGAGGTCGTCACCAGGACCTGGGGAATAGCGCTGTAGTATTCCGTCACCCGCAGGTTGTCTGCCTGCCACAGGACTTTCCCGCTTCCCCGGTCGGTAAGCTGGATATCGAGGGCAAGCACTATTTCGTACTCAAGAACCTGATCGAGGCGGTCAAACGAAAACGGGCGCAGTTCCAGCGTCTGGAGTTGAGCGGAAATCACCCCTTCGCCCGTGTCGGTGACCCGAATATTCCGACGGGTCCGAAACTCCCGCTCAATGGCCCACTGGAGTTCCTTTTCCACACCGGTCTCAAGCGTATGATTGGAGAATTCAGCAAAGCTCACACTCTGGATACCCTGCGGTAAGGGAGTAGTCCCCGCAAACTGGTAGCCGCACGCACTCCACAGGCAGACACACACGGCAATGAGAAGGAAATACGCTTTCTTCATGAAAGACCCGAGCCGGGGAGTTTCCAACAATGCGCTAGGCAACAACGAAGTTCACCAGTCGGCCAGGGACGACGATTTCGCGCCGGATGGTCTTACCCGCCAGATACGCGGCCACCTTGTCCTGCTTCCTTGCCGCGTCCAGGGCCGCTTCCTTGTCCGCGTCCACGGCCAACTCAATGGTCGCCCGGAATTTTCCGTTGACCTGGACCGCGACGGTGACCGTCTCATCCTGAATGAGCTCCGGGTCGTATGACGGCCAGGTTTCGTACGTCAGCGTATCCGCGTGCCCCAGACGCTGCCACAATTCTTCGCCCAGATGGGGTGCAAAGGGAGCGAGCAGGAGCACAAATCCCTCGGCCAAAACCCGCGGCAGGCGGTCAGCCTTTTGCGCGTCGTTCACAAACACCATCAGGGCACTCAGCGCGGTGTGGAAGCGCATGCCCTCGATGTCTTCCGTGACTTTTTTGACCGTTTTATGAAAGCGGCGGGTGAGCGCAGTGTCGGACTGCGGGTCCGCGTCGGTAATAGCCGGGCGCAACTCGCCGGTGTCGGCCACAATCAACGCCCAGGCCCGGTGCAGGAAGCGATACACGCCGGCAACCGAGCGCGTATTCCAGGGTTTGACCTGCTCCAGCGGCCCCATAAACATCTCATAGCAGCGCAGTGCATCCGCCCCGTACTCCGCAATCACGGCATCCGGATTCACGACATTGCCGCGTGACTTCGACATCTTGTCGGTTTGGAGCTCCAGTTCCAGGTCCGTATCATCCGGGTGATAGGGCTTGTCGTCGCGCCATATCACTTGGTCGACCGGGACGTATTCCACGCTGAGCTGTGTCGTCGGGTCTGCCCGAAGCGCGTACTCGGCCTCCTCGCTGCCCTCTCGATTGATCTTCTCAACCGCGTCCGCCGCATAGCGCTGCCCGGGCTCGTCCTGGTAATAGCGATAACTGAGCCCCAGGATCATGCCTTGATTGACCAGACGCTGGAAGGGTTCCGGTGTGGATACGAGGCCGCAGTCATACAGGACGTGGTGCCAGAAGCGGGCATACAATAAGTGCAGTACGGCGTGCTCCACGCCCCCGACGTATAAATCGACCGGCATCCAGTATTGCTCCGGGTCCGCGTCCCACGGCTTGTCCGTATTCTGCGGGTCCAGGAAACGCAGAAAATACCAGCAGCTCCCGGCCCACTGGGGCATGGTGTTGGTTTCCCTCAGGGCCGGCTGGCCCGATGCCGGTTCGGTCGTCTCCACCCAGTCCTGGGCGGCAGCCAGGGGCGGCTCACCCGTTCCCGTTGGCCGAAAACTCTCGACGTCGGGCAGGAGCACGGGCAGGTCGTGCGGCTCGACCGGCTGGGGCTGTCCGTCTACGTGGAGAATGGGAAACGGCTCGCCCCAATACCGCTGGCGGCTGAACAGCCAGTCCCGGAGCTTATAATTCACCGTGCCTTCGCCGTGGCCGTTTTCCTCCAGCCAGGCCTGCATCTTTTTCTTGGCCTCGGCCACGTCGAGGCCATCCAGAAAGCCGGAGTTCACATGGGGTCCGTCTCCGATATAGGCTCCGGTTTCCATATCCCCACCCCGGACCACTTCGATAATCGGGATGTCAAACTGGCGGGCAAACTCCCAGTCCCGCTCGTCTCCGCCCGGCACGGCCATGATCGCCCCGGTGCCATAGGTGAACAGGACATAGTCGGCGACCCAGACCGGAATCGGCTCGCCATTGACGGGGTTCAAGGCATAGCCGCCCGTGTTGACCCCGGTCTTTTCTTTCAGCAGTTCGGTGCGGGCCAGGTCGGACTTGCGCAGCGCCTCTTGCGTATACGCCTCGACCGCGGCCCGATTGTCCGGGGTGGTGATGCGCTCAACCAGGGGATGTTCCGGGGCCAGGACGCAATAGGTCGCGCCAAACAGCGTATCCGGGCGCGTGGTAAAGACATCGAAAAAAGTGTCTTCTTCCGCAAACGGAGAGCCATCGTCGTGGCACAGTTGGAAACGAATGCGGGCGCCCTCACTCCGCCCGATCCAGTTGCGCTGCATTTCCTTGACATTCTCCGGCCAATCAAGGTCGTCGAGTCCGGCGAGCAGCCGTTCCGCATAGGCCGTGATACGGAGCATCCACTGCCGCATGGGCTTACGGATGACCTCATGTCCGCCGCGCTCACTCTTGCCGTCTATGACTTCTTCGTTGGCCAGGACCGTGCCCAGGGCCGGGCACCAGTTGACCGGCACCTCTGCCATATAGGCCAGACCGCGCTCGTAGAGTTTGAGGAAGATCCATTGCGTCCAGCGATAGTAGTCGGAATCGCAGGTCGAAATCTCCCGGTCCCAGTCGTAGGAAAAGCCCAGCGCCTGGATCTGACGCCGAAAGGTCGTGATATTGCGGGCCGTTGTTTCACGCGGGTGCGTACCCGTCTCAATCGCGTATTGTTCCGCGGGCAGTCCGAACGCGTCCCAGCCCATGGGATGCAGGACATTCAATCCCCGCATGCGCTTGTAACGGGCCAGGATATCGGTTGCGGTATAGCCTTCAGGGTGTCCGACGTGCAGTCCGGCGGCACTCGGATACGGGAACATGTCCAGGATGTAGTATTTTTGCTTGTGACGGTCGATCTCGGCGCGAAAAGTCTTGTGTTCAAGCCAGTAATGTTGCCATTTCGGCTCGATGACATTCGGCTGATAGCGCACTTTGCCACCTGCGGGCGCTTCCGGCGCGCCTCCGTTGGACTGTTTATTCGAGAGACTCATGAGGCTGTACTTTCTTCAAGGAGTCTTCAAAGAGTAAACGTGTCAACATCTGCATGTCTAGTGGAGGACACGTTTACTCTTTCCGACAACGCGCGCGATCCGATCCAGCACTCCGTTGACAAAGGTCGGCGCGTCATCACTACAGTAGCGGCGAGCAATTTCAATTGCTTCGTTAATCGTCACCCCCGCGGACAAGTCGGGGTAGGTTGCCAGTTCATACGCCCCGAGACGGAGAAGATTCAAATCGACCTTGGGCAAACGACCGATCCGCCAGTGCTCGGCGGCGGCGGCGATCATACTGTCAAGCTGCCGCCGCTCGCGCCACGTCCCGGTCACCAAATCCGCGGTAAATTCCCGGACCTCGGTGGCCTGGGTAAAGCACTGCTCAAAGAGCGCCAGCGCCTGCCGCGGAGTCACCCCGCTGATATCAATCTGGTACAGGACCTGGAGGGCATATTCACGCTCCTGGCGTCGAGTTCCACGGGCTGCCATACGACACTTACTCGATTTCCTGCAACACCCTGAGAGTGTGGACCATCTCAATAGCGGACAGGGCCGCTTCCCAGCCCTTATTCCCAAGTTTTGCGCCGGCCCGGTCAAGCGCTTGCTCAACGGAGTCCGTGGTCAGCACCCCAAATGTGACGGGCACGCCGGAGGAGAGCATGATTTCTTTAATGCCTTGGGTCATGGCCGCCGCAATGTAATCGAAGTGCGGCGTCTCACCCTTGATGACCGCCCCAACACAGACCACGGCCTCGTAGCGTCGGCTGGTTGCCATCCGCTGCGCAAACAGCGGGATGTCAAACGCCCCGGGAACCAACACCACATCAATGTCTTCGTCCCGCGCACCATGGCGGCAGAAGGCGTCAACGGCACCCGCCTGTAAGCGCTCGGTGATCAGACTATTGAACTGCGACACGACAATGCCAAACCGCATCCCCGTCGCATCAAGCTTGCCAGTAATGATCCGGGCCATATCTTCCCCTATTCACAAGATGATTGAGCCAATTGACAGTATTAGAGCAAGGGTTTGAGTTCGGAGAACAAATGCCCCAGTTTTTCCTTCTTGACCTGGAGATAGTGAATATTCCCCTTGTGGGGGGGCGTCTCAATGGGTTGCCGTTCAACCACGTTCACCCCGTATTCTTCGAGCCCGCTGATTTTCTGCGGATTATTCGTCAGCAAACGCACCTGCGAGACGCGCAGGTCGCGAAGAATCTGGGCGCCAATGCCATAATCCCGGAGATCTTCCTCAAAGCCAAGATGGAGGTTGGCTTCAACCGTGTCCATGCCTTTGTCCTGGAGGGCGTAGGCCCGGATCTTATTGGCCAGTCCTATGCCGCGGCCCTCTTGCTGCAGATAAATCACCACCCCACGGCCTTCCTCGGCGATACAGTCCATGGCATGCGTGAGCTGTTCTCCACAGTCACACCGCTCGGAACCGAACACATCGCCGGTTAAACACTGCGAATGGACCCGGACAGTGACGGGCTCCTGGGTCGTAATCCGGCCTTTGACCAGGGCAATATGTTCGTGGTTATCGACTTCGGTTCGGTAGACGATGGCCAGGAATTGCCCGCCATACGGACTCGTGATTTGCCCCTCACCCACCCGGTGAATGACGGATTCTGTCCGTAAACGATACGTGGTCAGGCTGGCTATGCTCACAATCGGCAGAGTGTGCTCTTGGGCGAAGGCTTCAAGCTCCTTGCCCTGGGCAATCTCGCCGTCGTCGCGGAGAATCGTGCATAAGGTTGCCGCCGGCTTGAGGCCGGCCAATCGGGCCAGATCAATACCGGCCTCGGATAAGCCACGTCGAGCCAACACGCCACCCCGGTGAGCAAAGAGCGGGAAGATATGACCCGGCATCACCAGGTCGGCCGGTCGAGTGTCATCACGAACCGCAGTCGTGATCGTTACGGCGCGGTCGTAGGCTGATATACCGGTCGTCACGCCGCGGCGGGCCTCAATCGAGGCGCCAAAGGCCCGCTGGCGACTCCCCTCATAGCCATGCCCGAGCATGGGAATCCCGAGCTCGCGGATTTTCTCTTCGGTCAGCGCCAAACACACCAGGCCGCGGCCATGGGTGGCCATGAAGTTGACGCCATCCGGGGTAGTCAGATCAGCCGCCAGACACAGGTCCGCTTCCCCATCTCCGGTGTCGTTTTCAACCAGGATCACCATTTTTCCCTGGCTGAGCTGTTGGAGCGCTTCTTCTATGGGTGAGAGCGCGATTGGCATAGCCCCTCCTTACGTCCGAATATAGCCTGACACCACCACATCGTTCCCACTGCGGTCCACTTGCATTGTATGGAGTTTTATTCCCTCGGCAACCCGCCCGATCCCTAACGGCGCGAGCATGGCCCGTCCGTCACCGCCCAGCAGCACGGCGCCGTAAAAAAAGAGGACCTTCTGTACCAACCCTTCGTGCAAGGCCGCCGCCGCAACCTGTCCGCCCCCCTCGATCAGCACATGCTTTGCCCCGCGCCGGGCCAGGGTTTCGAGCACCGGCCGGAGCGGAATCTTTCCGCGCTTGCCGGGAAAGGCCAGGATTTCAACACCGGACCGCTCGAAAGCGGCACCCCGGAGTTGAGCGGCGCGGCGCGTTGTGGCAATCACGGTTGCGGCTTTGGAAGAAAGGCGGCACACCTGAGCCTGGGGGCTGATCCTGAGCCGTCCGTCAAGAATAACGCGCAGGGGGTCTCGTCCCCCACGGATGCGACACGTCAACTGGGGGTCGTCGGCTTGTACGGTTTCCGCGCCGACCAGGATTGCGTCTACCTGATTGCGCAACGCGTGGACTTTGCGACGGGAGGCCGCTCCGCTGATCCAGCGGGCATCTCCACTCGCCGCAGCGATGCGGCCGTCGAGGGAAGCCGCCAATTTCAGGGTGACAAAGGGCAATCCGGTCCGGATCGCCACCGCAAAATCCTCATTGGTTCGCTGGCACAGCTCTTTGAGCACGCCGGTCGTGACCACAATGCCGGCACGGCGCAGACGCCGAATCCCACGCCCGCGAACCCGTGGGTTGGGGTCGGTCATGCCTACCACCACCCGGGCGACACCCGCCTCGATCAGGGCCTGGGCACAGGGGGGCGTTCTGCCGTAGTGCGAGCACGGTTCCAGGTTGACGTAGACGGTTGCCCCGCGGACCGGGCGGGTCGCTTTGCGCAGCGCTTCAATCTCGGCATGCGGCAGTCCCGCCCGGCGATGATACCCTTCACCGATAATACGACCGCCGCGGACCAGAACGGCGCCCACAACGGGGTTCGGACTCGTCCGCCCCTGTGCCCGCAGGGCCAGGTCCACCGCGCGCCGCATAAACACCTCATCAGTGTTCATGATTTCGTCTTTTCCGGCTTCGCGCGTCGCGCCCGTTTGTCTTCGTCCGCACTGCGTTCCCGAATGAGGTCCCTGAGCTCGGACATGAACTCGTCAATATCCTGAAAAGAGCGATACACAGAGGAAAAGCGGACATAGGCGACCTTGTCCAGATCGTACAGATGGCGCATGACTTCTTCACCAATCATCGCGCCCGAGATTTCTTTCTCGCCCCGTCCCTGGAGCGTGCGCTCGATGTGGTCCGCAATATCTTCTATGGTCTCAATGCTGATCGGACGTTTTTCACACGCTTTTTTGAGGCCGGTAACAATTTTCAGCCGATCGTATGGCTCCCGCCGCCCGTCCTTCTTTACGACCAGGGGTAAAATTTCTTCCACCCGCTCATACGTCGTAAAGCGTCGTTCACACTCCTCACACTCCCGTCGCCGGCGGGTGACATCACCCTCCCGACTCAGACGAGAATCGATGACGCGACTTTCCAGATGGGAACAAAAGGGACACTTCATACGCTAAGAGAGGGAGCACCGCTCACGCTATCACCTGACAGTTCGTGCCTCTCCTCCTTGCCTCGTTTCGGCTTATGCGGTCGGTGCAACACGGTGGGCGTAGACGGGGAACTGCTGGCACAACGCACGGACCTCGTCGCCAATGGCGGCCAGCCCCCGCTCATCGCCAACGCGCCGCAGGGCACGGGCAATGAGGTCGGCAATGTGGTCCATCTCGGCTTCTTTCATACCCCGACTCGTGACCGCCGGCGTACCGATACGCACCCCGCTGGTCACAAAGGGGGAGCGCGTATCAAAAGGAATCGCGTTTTTATTGACCGTGATCCGCGCCTGATCCAGGGTTTCCTGCGCGACTTTCCCGGTCAGTTCGGTCTCGCGCAGATCGAGCAGCATCAGATGATTATCCGTGCCGCCCGAGACCAGGCGGAACCCGTGTCGCATAAGGCTGGCGGCCAGGGCTTGCGCATTGGTGATAATCTGCTGCTGGTAGGCTCGAAACTCCGGTGTTGCGGCTTCCTTCAGCGCCACGGCCTTGGCCGCAATCACGTGCATCAGCGGCCCGCCCTGGTTGCCCGGAAAGACGGACGAATTCACGCTCTTGGCCAAATCCTGGCGGCACATGATCATCCCGCCGCGTGGCCCGCGTAGCGTCTTGTGGGTCGTGGTCGTCACCAGATCGGCATACGGCACGGGAGAGGGGTGCAGCCCGGTAGCCACCAGCCCGGCAAAGTGGGCGATATCGACCATCAACAGCGCCCCGACCTCATCGGCGATGTCGCGAAAGGGCGCCGTGTCAATCTGGCGTGGATAGGCACTGTGTCCGGCCACAATCATCTGTGGCCGATGTTGACGCGCGAGTGCCGCGATCTCGGCGTAGTCAATCCGTTGGTTGTCCTCCCGGACGCCATAGGGGACGACCTGAAAAAATTTCCCGGAAAAATTGACCGGACTGCCGTGGGTGAGATGGCCACCGTGCGACAGGTTCATGCTCAGGATGGTATCTCCCGGCTGGAGCTGAGAGAAATAGGCGGCCATATTGGCCTGGGCTCCGGAGTGCGGCTGGACATTAACGTGCTCGGCACCGAACAGCGCCTTGGCACGGTCAATGGCGAGCTGTTCGACCACATCCACATATTCGCAGCCACCGTAGTAGCGCTTCCGGGGATAGCCTTCCGCATACTTATTCGTGAGCACGGACCCCTGCGCCTCCAGCACAGCCTCGCTGACCACATTCTCTGAGGCGATGAGCTCCAGGTTGTACTCCTGGCGTCGCGTCTCCTCTTGAATGGCGGCGTAGACATCAGGGTCGTGCCGGGCGAGCTGACTTGTCATACCGGTGTTCCTTTTCCCTCCCCTACGGCGATGTTCACAGCGAACCGTTCCCTTTACTCCTCATAGATACAGAAAAATCGCAGGGCTCCGGAGAGACCACTGCGATTCTTTCGGTCCGGACACTCCTGAGCCCGTATACGGCCGGCTATTGGTGGCTTTCGATATAGTCGATAACGTTCCGGACCGTCCGAATCTTTTCCGCCTGTTCGTCAGAGATCTCGGTATCGTACTCTTCTTCCAGAGCCATTACGAGCTCGACGATATCCAGCGAGTCTGCGCCCAGATCTTCGATAAACGAAGAATCCAGGCTGACCTCGTCCTCACTCACCCCCAACTGCTCACAGATAATTTCCTTGACGCGTGCCTCGGTCGAAGCTGCTGCCATAGCCGGGACCTCCTCTCTCTTTTCGCTCGGCGGTATCTGAGGAGTTGGCCGAACCAACTCCAGTTACATATACATGCCGCCATTGACGTTAATGATCTGTCCAGTGATATAGCCCGCTCGGGGGTCTGCCAAGAACGCTACCGTGTCGGCAACTTCCTCAACCCTTCCCCAACGGCCAGCGGGAATATGGCTCAGATATCCTGTTTTCGCCTCTTCTGGCAAGGACCTGGTCATATCGGTCTCAATAAACCCTGGGGCGACGGCATTGACCGTAATCGACCGGGAGGCGAGCTCCTTCGCCATCGTCTTGGTAAAACCGATGATGCCGGCTTTTGCGGCTGAATAGGCCGCTTGTCCGGTATTCCCGGTTTGGGCGACAACGGATGTCAGATTGATAATCCGGCCAAAGCGCTGCTTCATCATGGAGCGGGTGACCGCCTTTGTGCAGCGAAAGACGCCGGTCAGATTCGTATTGAGGACCGATTCCCACTCGTCTTCCTTGAGCCGGACCAGCAGCGTATCGATCGACATGCCGGCATTATTGACCAGAATGTCTATTTTTCCCTGCCGCTCAAGAATATCCCGCGTTGCCGTGGTGACGGCGGCGCCGTCGGCGATGTCAAATTGACAGACCTCGGCCCGTCCGTTGCGGGCCTCAATACCGGCGCGGACATCCTCGGCCGCGGCCTGATTCCTGACATAGTTGATCACCACCGTCGCGCCGTCTTGAGCCAGACGTTCCGCGACCGCGCGGCCAATCCCACGTGAGGCGCCGGTCACCAGGGCGATGAGGCCGTCCAAGCCGCCGCGGCCGCCTGCGTCCGCGCCCATTAGCGCAACAGCTCCAGGCTGGCGGTCAGGCTATCGGGATCGCTCACGGAAACGCACGGGAACTTCCGATCGATGCGTTTGAACAAACCGCTGAGGACGCGCCCCGCCCCCAGTTCAACCGCTCCCTCACAGCCAAGGTCGCGCACGCGCTGCATGCTCTCTTCCCAACGAACGGGAGACGTGACTTGTCGTATCAACAGGTCTTTGACCTGCTCCGCCTCCCGGTTGACTGCGGCCGTGGTATTGGCAACCACCCCGACAGTCAGAGGATGGACGCTGCTCGGTTCGAGGACACGGGCCAGCCCGTCCGCCGCCGGTGCCATGAGGGCACAGTGAAAAGGCGCACTCACCGCGAGTTCAACGGCTCGTTTTGCCCCGCGCGCCTTGGCACCGGCCACCGCTCTCTGCACCGCTCCGGCATGACCGGCGATGACCACCTGGCCGCCACCATTCAGATTCGCCGCAGAGACGACTTCGCCCTGCGCCGCTTCCGCACACACCTCTCCGACCACCTGCTCGGACAGACCGAACAGGGCCGCCATCGCGCCGACCCCGTGTGGGACCGCCGCCTGCATCAGGCGGCCACGCTCCCGTACGATCCGTACCGCATCGGCGAAGTCCAACGCACCGGCCGCGACCAGGGCCGAGTACTCGCCCAGACTGTGGCCGGCGACGCAGACCGGTTGCAGGTCCGCCTCCTGTGCCAGCGCACGCCAGGCGGCAACGCTGGTGGTGACAATGGCGGGCTGCGTATTATGGGTCAGGGTCAGGTCTTCTTCCGGTCCCTCAAAGCAGAGCGTGGATAACGAGAACCCCAGCGCGGCATCAGCCTCGGCAAACACCTCAGCCGCCACGGGGAACCGCTCAACCAGAGCGCGTCCCATGCCGACCGTCTGCGATCCTTGCCCAGGAAAAAGAAGGGCCAGCGGGCGGCTCATTCGGCAGGCTCCGGCGGCTCCGTTTCGTCACGCTTATCGTGCCGGTTGGGTGGGCCGATCTTGTCGGGCGCGGCGGGTGTGCCGGTTTCTGCGGCGGCGTCTTTGGTCGGGCGGAATTTCTGGCGAAGTTGCGACCAGATTCTGCGTCCGCGGCCGTCTCCGGCGGTCAGCGTTTCGATGCTCGGCAGCCGCTGCAAGCTTTCGGCAATGTGCTGGTTCACCCCGCGCTGGAGCGATTCGTGGGCAACCCGGATCGCGTTCTTGATCGCCTTGGGTGAAGACGACCCGTGCGCAATAATGGTCACGCCATCCGTTCCCAGGAGTGGAGCGCCTCCAACTTCGTCATAATCAATGCTGGCCCGCAAATCGGCAAACGAACGCTTGAGCAGCAGAAAGGCCAGCTTCCCGCGCCAACTCGACGCGAAGAGGGAGCGGAGCTGACCCTGCGTGAAGTCATAAAATCCCTCCATCGTCTTGAGCGCGATATTGCCGGTAAATCCGTCGGTGACCGCGACATCGACCCCGCTGTTATTGAGCTCTCGGCCTTCAATATAACCGATGTAGTTGAGGGGCAGCCTGGAGAGGGCAGTGTGGGCGGCCCGTGTTGTTTCTGTCCCTTTTGAGTCTTCCTCGCCGTTACTCAGAACGCCAACACGAGGACTCTGAATGCCCCGCACGACCCGGGCGTAGACCTCGCCCATAATGGCAAACTGCACCAAGTGTACGGGTTTACACTCGACATTGGCCCCAGCGTCAACCAGACAGGTACGGCCGCTCAGGGCGGGAACAACCGTGACAATAGCCGGGCGCTCCACATCGGGCAGGCAACCGAGCCTGGTGACCGCCAGACCGAGCACGGCGCCCGAATTCCCGGCACTCACGACAGCACCGGCTTTTCCTTCTTTAACCTGAGTAAAGGCGACGCGCAGAGAGGAGTCACGCTTGCGACGCAGAGCCGCGACAGGAGAATCTCCCATCTCGATCACTTCGCTCGCGTGCTGGATGGCGAGTTGGGAGGACTCGCGTTGTCCGTTCCGGCTGAGCTCTTGTCGAATCTTTTCCTGATCCCCAACCAGGAGGAGGGAGACCCCGTATTCCCGGGCGGCCTGGACGGCTCCGGCCACAGCGGCCTGGGGCGCGAGGTCGCCCCCCATGGCATCTAGCGCGATATACATGGTGGGCTGCTCACCGCCGTTCTTCCCCCGGCGGGAAGGAGGGCATCCTCGGTACGGCGCATGGGAGACTCACTCTTCTTCTTCAATCGTCAGCACTTGCCGCCCACGGTAATAGCCGCAGGTGCCACAGATGCGGTGCGGCAGAACGGGGTCTCCGCATTGGGAACAGGTTGACCACTGTGGGACAACAAGCGCGTGGTGAGAGCGCCGTTGGTTACGTTTTGACTTTGACGTTTTACGTTTTGGTACAGCCATAACTTGCTCTTCCTTATATCAATATACACGCTACGAGGGGGTCTTTTCCGTCTTCTGAGACGGCGCCCGCTGCGAAAGAGTAGACGTGTCCAGCATCTCATGTCTATTGGAGGACACGTTTACTCTTTTAGGCAGGCGTAGGGTCGCCAGGGCGGCGAGACGCGGGTCCGTCCAGCCGGACGAACAGGAGCACTTCTCGCTGTTGAGATTCACCCCACACTGTTCACACAAGCCTTTGCACGTCTCCTGACACAACGGGGAACTTGGCAGCGATAAGAAAAACTGCTCTCGAACCAGGAGCGACACATCAATGCTATCCCCACTATAAAAGCTCGCTGCCAGGTCTTCCTGGTTCAGTTCGGTTTCACGGCCAAGAGCACCCTGCGGACCGGCCGGCAGCAGCACCCAGGAGAAGGGACGACTCAATGACAGCGGAAATTCGTCGAGGCAGCGCGCGCATTGCCCAGCCAGGTCACCGTTCAACGTGCCATCAAACAAGAGGTCTTCGCCGGAACGCATATAATGCAGGACAACCCGCAGCGGGCCCGTCAATCGATACTCGCTCCCATCACGCCCCGGCCGATGGTTCAAGGCCCGATTCAGCGTCTGAGCATCCTCATCAAACTGGACCGCGGTCGGGGACGAGCCGATATTTTCAACGAGGATTTGCACGCTACACCTGTCCGAGGGCAATGTATAGTATGAAACCAGCCGCAATGCAACGCAATCACGGGTAGTGGTTCAGTTTCACATCGCTCTTGACCGCAGAGGCGGAGCGCCCCCCTCCCTGGCCCTCCCCCTCTGAGGGGGAGGGGAAAATCTGCTCCCTCTCCCCTGGAGGGAGAGGGCTGGGGTGAGGGGGGAACAAGCAAACTGAACCACTACCCAATCACACCCAGCGCCCGGTTTGCCCTTCTGACGACGCGCTCCGGCGCTTTTTCGGGTTCGTTGCCGCCACGTCGGCCGTCGGTGTATGCTGCCAACTCCATGCCTGCTTTGTCTCACGTCATCGGCCTGGTGCTCTGCATCGTGTGGATATTCAGCCTGTGGTTGCTCTTCGCCGGCCGGCGCTGGTTTCCCTCGCGCAGGCCGCTCCGGCCTCTGGCGCTCCTGGGCGGCATGTTGCTCTTTTTCGTTTTGAGCCTGACCGGGATGGTCTTCCTGCAATTACTGTTCGCACGTTGATACTATGAGGCGCAGCCATGATTGAAGTGGGGATTTTTGAAGCAAAAACTCAGCTGAGGCTTTCGAGCCAAGCCAGGACGGCATCTTCAACGCTGGATTCGGTAAAGGTGGTCATGTTTTCAGCCAGTTCTCAACGGGTTTCAACAGGAAGGTCTCAAGGTCGATGCCGTCGCCGCCGACGAGCAGCTTACGCGTGGGTCGAAATGCCTCGGAAAAAGCCGCCATGCCAGCCAGCGTAACAGCAGCGCGCCCGCTTTTCACTTCAATAGCGACCAGGCTGTTGCCGGCACGGGCGACAAAGTCCACCTCGCGGTTGCGCTCACGCCAGTAATAGGCTTGGCACTCACCCCCGGCCGCGGCGTTGGCCAGATGTGCACCAACCGCCGACTCCACCAAGCGTCCCCAAAAGGCACGATCCTGGCGGGCCTGCCTGAGTGTCATTCCTGCCTGGGCCGTGATCAGTGCGGTGTTGAAGACCTGAAGCTTGGGGCTCGACGCCCGCCGCCGGGCTACGCCTCCAGCGTATTTTTGCAGGCCGGTGACCAGACCCGCACCGGACAGCAGGTCAAGGTAATGGGCCAGGGTGGTCGCGTTGCCGGCATCTTGTAGCTGACCGAGCATCTTGGTGTAGGACAGAATCTGCCCGGAGTAGGCGCAGCCCAGTTCAAGCAGTCTGCGCAGCAAAGCCGGCTTGTCTACGCGAGAGAGGAGCAGCACGTCGCGGGAGACGATGGGTTCAATGAGCGAGTCGCGGACATAACGCGCCCAGCGGACCGGCTGCCGGATGAGCGGTGCCGCGCCGGGATACGCGCCGTAGAAGAGGTACTGGTCCAGAGACCAGCCGAATGCCTGTCGCATTTCGGCAAAGCTCCAGTGCGGGAGCCGCACCATCTCGAACCGTCCGGCCAGACTCTCGCTCAGGCCGCGCTTGACCAGAAGTGGAGCCGAGCCGAGCAAAACGACCTTCAGTGGTCGGCCCGTATGGGTGTCGGCATCCCACAGGTGCTTGACCGTCTCCGACCAGCCTGGGACCTTCTGCACCTCGTCGAGAACCAGGAGCGCCCCGTCCGTATCCGCCGCATCGGTAAGACTCCGCGCCGCCTCCCATTGCTGTTCAATCCACTGGCTGCCGCGTAAGGTTGGCTCGTCCGCGCTCGCATAGCGAGTCGGCAGGCCGGACTGCCTCGCCGCCTGCCCCGCCAGCGTCGTCTTGCCGACCTGTCGCGCACCGGCAACAATCTGGATAAAACGACGCGGCTCCAGCAGACGGTCGGTCAATTCTTGGGTCTGGGGACGGACATAGCTCAACGATTTACTCATGACACTGAGTAATTTTACTCAAGGGATTGGGTAGTTCAAGGCTGTTTCGACAATAATGCACCCAGGCCGGATATTAGTTGAGTGATCTTCACCTCTCACTTGAATATCACGCCCCCGACCAAAATGGACGGGCCGCTACCATTGACACCTTACCGCCACCTAATATACTAGTTAACTAAACTAGATTGATTGAGGGCAACCATGATTGAAGTTGGCACCTTTGAAGCAAAAACTCATTTGTCCGCCCTGCTCGAAAAAGTCAGCCAAGGGCAAGAAGTACTCATCACCAAACGGGGCGAGCCGATTGCGCGGCTGGTGCCGGCTCAACGGTCCGACCGGACACAGGTCGCCGCTACCATTGACACCTTGTTTGAGTTTCGCAAAGGCATGAAGCTGGACGGTCTGGAGTGGAAAGCTCTACGCGATACGGAGCGCCGATGAGCATGTTTGTGCTGGACTGCTCTGTCGCACTGGCGTGGTTGTTTCAAGATGAAGCCGACCCCAACACAGATCAATTACTCAAGGAGCTACGGGATGATGACAGGAACGCAATCGTCCCTAATCTCTGGCGCCTGGAGCTCGGTAACGTTCTGGTGCAGGCGGAACGACACGGAAGGGTAACAGCCGCACAGCTCACGACCGCCCTGGAGCTTGTTCGCAACCTTCCCGTTACTACCGATGCCGAGACCGACGGCCGGGCATTCAGAGAGATATTGAACCTCGCCCGTGCCACATCTCTCACAACCTACGATGCCTCTTATCTGGAACTGGCTATGCGACATGGAATCCCGTTGGCGACGCTGGACAAAGCCCTGATTCGGGCCGCCAACGGAGTTGCCGTGAAGACGTTACCGGCCTAGCTGGCAGTGCCCCTAATCCAGCGTATGCCGGGCCACGAGTTCCCGGTTCCAGGTGGCGTCGCCAAAGGTCACCTCCGAGCCCTTGGCGCGCTTGAAATAGATATGCAGGTCGTGCTCCCAGGTAAAACCGATACCGCCGTGAACCTGTATGCCTTCGCTCGTCACCTGACGGTAGGCATCGCTGCAATACGCCTTGGCCATCGCGGCGGCCAGTGCAGCATCGGGTGCATCGTTTGAGACGGCCCAGGCGGCGTAATATGTGGCCGACTTGGCCCCCTCGACCTGCACCAGCATATCGGCGCATTTATGCTGGATGGCTTGAAACGACCCGATCGGGCGGCCGAACTGCTCGCGCACCTTGGCGTATTCCACACTCATGTCCAGCACCTGCTGCGCGCCTCCACACATTTCGGCGCTCAGAGCTACTTTGCTCTGATTGAGGACACGGGACAAACAGGCCCAGCCCTGGCCGGGCGCTCCCAGCAGCGTGTCGGCACCGACCTGCACGTTCTCCAGGGTCACCTCGCACAGCTTCCGCGTCTGATCCATGGTCTTGAGCAGACGGGTTCCAAGGCCGGCCTGTTGGCGGTCGAGCAGAAACAGCGTCACTCCTTCGGACGTGCGCGCGGCACAGATGATGTGATCGACAACATGGGCGTCCGGCACGAATAATTTCACCCCGTTCAACACATACCCAGCGCCATTCTTCTCCGCACTGAGGTTGACACTGGCCTCATCCCAGCGGGCGTTTTCTTCGAGGACGGCCAGGGTCAGCGTGGTCTGTCCGGACGCCATACCGGGCAGCAGGGCCTTTTTCTGCTCTTCACTCCCGGCGGCCTGCACACACAGACCGCCCAGCGCCACGGTCGAAAAGAAGGGACCGGGCAGCACGACCTTACCCATCTCTTCGAGCACGACGACCAGATCAACCAGGGACAGCCCGGCCCCACCGTATGCTTCGGGCACAATCAGCCCCATCCAGCCCAGTCCGGCCATCTTGTTCCAGACCTCGTCCGCATAGCCCCGCTCGTCCTCCATCATCTGGCGGACATAGGACATGGGACACTCGTTGCGTAAGAAGTCAGCGGCGGATTGGCGCAGAAGATCCTGCTCTTCACTAAAACCGAAATCCATGACACCCCCACAAAAAAGAACGAGGACTGAGTGGTGCCCAGTCCTCGTTATCGCCCGTTATTATTTGATTTAGCTGTTGGCCAGAATGGTCACGCAGCCAACCGAACCCGGGCCGCCCAGGTTATGGGCCAGACCCACTTCCGCGTCCTTGACCTGTCGGTCCCCGGCTTTGCCCCATAAGTGCTGCGACACCTCGTAGATCATGCGAATGCCGGTTGCGCCAATGGGATGGCCAAACGATTTCAGACCACCCGAGGGGTTCACCGGAACCGCGCCGCCGTCGATGTTCGCCCGGCCTTCGGCCACATAGCGCCAGCCCTCGCCCTTTTCACACAGACCGAGGTCTTCATAGTTCAGGATCTCGGTGATGGTGAAGCAGTCGTGGCATTCGACCAGGTCAATATCCTTGGCCGTCATACCGGCTTGTTCATAGGCCGATTGGGCCGCCTGAGCCGTGGCGGGGAAGCCGGTGTAGGCGAAGCTCGGTTTCATATACGGCTCGCCCGAGGTGACGGATAAGCCGACGCCTTTGACTTTCACCGGGTCGGGTCGGAACGAGCGGGCCAGTTCTTCCTTGCAGATAATCACCGCCGCGGCGCCGTCCGTCGTCGGGCAGCAGTCGAGCAGACCGAGCGGGCTGCAGATCAACGGCGCGTTGACGACCTGGTCTTCCGAGACCTCCATCCGAAAGTGGGCCTTGGGGCTCATCGTCCCGTTGTGATGATTCTTGATGGCGACCTTGGCCAGGGCGGTCTTATCGATGCCATACGTCTCAAAGTAGCGATTGGCCGCCATGGCAAACAGCGAGGGAGCCGTCGTGCCATAGCCCACAACGGGATGGTCGCCAAACGTCCCCAGACCGCGCTGACCGGAGTCGCGCAGCTTCTCGAAACCCAGCGCCAGGACCACATCATACATCCCGGAGGCAACCGCCATGCACGCATTCCGAAACGCGTCCATGCCCGAGGCGCAGTAGTTCTCCACGCGGGTAATCGGGATATTGAACAGTTTGAGCGGGTCGGCCAAGGCGTTGCCGGCGCTGGCCGAACTGAGCGTCCCGACCCAGGCGGCCTGAATCTGACTCGGATCGATACGCGCGTCCGTATACGCGTCGAGGGCAGCCTCGACAATCATATCTTCGGCGCTCTTGTCGTAGTTTTCGCCAAACTTGCTGCATCCAGCCCCAATCACCGCGACCTTGTCCCGAATATTCATACTGCCTCCTCTCAAAGATGTTCCGTCTTGCGGTCCTATTCTGCCGGCCGAGCCTTCCAGAAATAGTTCTTGATCCCATAGCCTTCATGATATTTGCGAAATGTCAACTCGAGCGGCATACCGATCTCCACCCGTTCGGCCTCGCAATCCGTGAGTTGGACAAAGACCCGCCCGCCGCCCTCAAGATCGACCACGGCGTGCGTTGTTGGCGGGTCGGGCGTCTCGGTCAGATAGTCGTTCGTAAAGGTGAAGAGCGTCCCCCGCCGCGACAGCTTGATCTCTTCAAGCCCCCCGCGATAGCCGCATTCCGTACAGATGCGGTGAATGGGAAACTGGATAACGCCGCACGCCGGGCATTTCCCGCCATACAGGGGCAGAATCTGCTTTTGGTCGCGCAACAGCACGACCGGAGTGGATTCGTCTTCCGTCGCGTAATCTTTCCGAATCAGCTTCCGAAAGCGGGCGTATTTGCCATAGGATTGTAGCGTCCGCTTCACCTCAATCTGCGAATACACGCTCCGGGCAACCTGAAAACTCGCAATCCCGTCCGTGACCCGAAACAGCGCCGCATCACCCCCGTCTCCGTAGCCGGCAACGAGGATCAGATCGCCCGGCCGGGCCCGTTCAAGCACCGCGGCCAGCAGGACCAGCGGCTGGGCCGTTCCGGCGTCTCCGACCGTATTCCAAAACGTTTCCTGCACCTGGCTCTTCATATCAAATCCCAGGCCGCGCAAAGCGCCTCGCAGCGCCTTTTGGCTGGGAGCGGCAATAGCCGCGTTGGCAATGTCCTTGGCTTCGAGATGGCATTTTTGCAGCAGGCCCTGAACGGTTTCCGCAATAAAACGGTTATAGCCGAACTTGTTCTCGAATCCGCCGGGAAACGATTTGAGGTAGTCCTGCTCTTCGGTGCGCCACGTGCCGAGAAACTCCTGGCTGACCGTATAGGTGCCGACCAGCTCGGCGATCACGTTTTCCGAGCCAATGACCAGCGCCCCGCCGGCATCGCCGTAGTTCTGTTCCTGCAGGGTGTCCGGCTCCCCCATGCGCGCGTCGCCGGCACAGACTAATAACAGTTCCCCCGCTTTGGCCAAATCCAGGGCGGTGAGGAGGGCCGAGGTGCCGGCGCGCAGCGAATCGGTGAAATCCATGGTCCGCAGCTCTTTAGCCGTATCCAGGACAGTGGCAACGGTGGCCGCGGCCTGCTTCTCCCGGTAGGGCGAGGTCGTTGAGGCAAAGAAGATTCCCGCAACTTCTTTGGGGTTGCGATCCCCCAGGGCGTCTATGCTGGCATTCATGGCCAGGGTCAGGCTGTCTTCATCAAAACTGGCCAAGGCCCGCTCCCCGCCTAATGACGGAGCGTCCCACTCTTTGGCGATCACATCACGCGGGAGACGATACGAGGGGATATACGACCCATACGAAACAATACCGACCATGTTCAGAACTCCAGTTTCTCGTATGCCGCGGCTTAATTGAGCCGGCTCTCCGGGATGCCCGCGCGGGTCATGCAGCCGTCAACCTGAAGGTTGATACCGTTCACATAGCCCCCGGCCTTTGAAGCCAGGAACACACACGGCCAGGCCACTTCAAGGCCCGTCCCAAAGCGATTCAGGGCGGTTGAGCCGGTGGCCTTATCTTGCAGTTCCTTGGTTGGCCACAGGACTTCTTTGACGCCCGGGGTTTCGATCGGACCGGGCGAGATGCAGTTTACGCGAATACCATAGTCGGCCCATTCAATGGCCAGGGAGCGGGTCAAATTGATAATCCCCGCCTTTGCCGCCCCGTAGTGCGACATCGTGGCTGAACCAAACACCCCAGCGTCGGACGAGATATTAATGATGCTGCCGCCGGTCTGCTTTTCCATCATGACCAGGGCCGCAGCCTTGGAAAAGAGAAAGGTGCCGTTCAGATTGATGGCCACAATGGCGCCGAACCCATTCGCCGAAATCTCGTGGGCGTTGGCCACAAAGCTCGCACCGGCGTTATTGATTAAAATATCGACCCGGCCCCATCTTTGCACGGTTTTCTCGATAACCGCCTCGACCTGATCGTTTTTGCGCACATCACACACAATAGTGTCAACTTCGCCCCCGTCCTGTTTGATCCCTTCCGCAACCGGGCCCAGGTGGTCCATCGTCCGGCTGGTAATCATCACCGGAGCACCACGGCGGCAGAACTCAGCCGCGATTTCCGCCCCGATTCCGGTTCCACCGCCGGTGATAACGGTGACTTTCCCCGCAATGTCAAACGCCGCATCGGTCATGTTTACTCCCCAGTGTGCCTGTTAGCCAAAGACGCGCAGCCAGCTCTGACCGCCGTCCGTCGTGCGTAAGATGGCTCCATATCCGCCCACAATCCAGCCATGCGCCGCATCATGGAAATCAACCGCCCGCAGCCAGGTTGCGATAGGCATTCCGACACCCGTCGGTTGCCATTCTCCACCCTGCAGGCGCAGCACCCGCCCGGCTCCACCCACGATCCAGCCACCGCCGTCAGGGCCGATCAAATGTGGCGCGTATAAGGGTTCGGTATCGAACAGGGCGCCGTCTGCCTGCCCGATAAAATTCCACTGCTGACCGGCGTTGGTGGTGGTCGCAACCTTTCCCTCAAGTCCGACAGCCACGCCATTGTTCGCGTCGGAAAAGGAAATCCCAAAGAAGGTGGGAAGATTCAGGGCGTCGCTGAATCCGGCCTGCCCGAGCAGGCTGTTCTGCTGTTCTCCCCAGTTCTGGCCGCCGTCCGTGGTATGGTAAATTTTGCCAAACTCACCCACAATCCAGCCGGTATTCTCATCCAGGAACTGGACATCGTAGAAGATGGGGTCCACCAGGGCCAGGGTGGCATCCGCCCCGACTCCTTCGAGCGAGGGCTGGATATAGCCCGATTCCCAGGATGCTCCGCCGTCGGTCGTTTTCAGATAGGTCGCCCGGTCGGCCGCGGCCCAGCCGTGGTTCGTATCGATAAAAGAAATACCGAATATCGGATCAGTCAGTTGGCTGTCCTGCCGCTGCCAGGTCTCGCCCCCATCCGTGGAGTGCAGGATGACGCCGTCCTGTCCGCTGATCCAGCCATGCTGGTCGTCAGGGAAGGCAATGCTGTACAGGGCGGCATTGGTCCCGCTGTCCTTGATCTGCCAGCTCTGACCTCCATCGGCGGTGAGGAGGATTTTGCCCGCATAGCCGACCACTACCGCTTTCTCGACCGAGAGCGCCTCCACATCAAAAAATTTATCCGTCAGTGTAATCAGACTGGTACTCAGCGGGACTTCCTCAACCGCGTCATGACACGCCGGGAAGACGCTCAGGGTACAGACAAGGACGCACAGGAGAGGTATTCGTCGCATATCGGCCCGCTTCCGCTGGTTCAACAACTCCCCCTGTCTACTCTCTTCCCCGGCGCTTTGCAACGTGGCCGCGAGCGGCCGTCCTGTTCCACCGCCCTTTCGATTGAGCTGTGATTTGGTATAATCCCGCGCGATTAAAGCCGCACACCATAAGAGGTAAGGAGAGAATATGGCCCCAGCAAAAATTACGTGGACCCAGATTGATGAAGCCCCGGCACTGGCAACCTTTGCCCTCCTGCCTATCATTCAGGCGTATACCAAAGGATCGGGCATTGAGGTGGAAACCAGCGACATCTCCCTGGCCGGCAGAATCATCGCCAACTTTCCCGACAAGCTGACTGACGAGCAGAAGATTCCCGATTGTCTGACCCAACTCGGGGAGATGACGCAAACGCCCCAGGCCAATATCGTCAAACTGCCCAATATCAGCGCCACCATTCCCCAACTCAAAGACGCGATCAAAGAGTTGCAGGCCAAAGGCTACGACATCCCCGACTATCCGGAAGAACCCAAAAACGACGCGGAGCGGGCGCTCCAGGCGCGTTTTGCCGTGGTTCTCGGCTCGGCCGTTAATCCGGTTCTGCGGGAGGGCAACTCCGACCGTCGGGCGGCTGCTTCGGTCAAAAAATTCTTTCAGAAGAATCCTCACAAGATGATGCAGCAGTGGCCGCAGAGCGGCTCCAAGGCCCGGGTGGCCCATATGCAGGGCAAGGACTTCTACGAGAGCGAAAAATCGACCACCCTGGACGCGGCGACCCAGGCGCGGATCGAATTTGTGGCCGCCGACGGCAGCGTGACCGTCCTGAAAGACGGCCTGGCTCTGCTTGAGGGCGAGGTCATTGATGCCTCGGTCATGAACGTCAAGGCCCTGCGCGCCTTCTACGCCGAGCAGATGGACGCGGCCAGGAAAGATGGGGTGTTGCTGTCCTTACACCTCAAATCGACCATGATGAAAGTCTCCGACCCCATCATGTTCGGCCACTGTGTGTCCGTCTATTTCCAGGACGCGCTCGACAAGCACGCCGAGGCGCTCAAGGAAATCGGGGCGAACGTCAACTACGGCCTGGCCGATGTGCTGGCCAAGCTCGATCGTCTGCCGGTCGAGAAAAAAACCGAGGTCGAGGCCGATATTGCCGCGGTGTATGAAAAACGACCGGCGCTGGCCATGGTCAACGCCCGCCGCGGCATCACCAATTTGCACGTCCCGAATGACATCATCATCGACGCCTCCATGCCCAACGTTGTGCGTGACGGCGGCCGGATGTGGAATAAGAACGACGAGCTCCAGGATACCATCGCCATGGTCCCGGACCGCTGCTACGCGACCATGTATAAGGAAATTCTCGAAAACGCCAAACAGCACGGGCAGTTTGACCCGGCCACCATGGGCAATGTCTCCAACGTCGGCTTGATGGCGCAGAAAGCCGAGGAGTACGGCTCGCACGACAAGACCTTTGAAGCACCGGCCGACGGGACCATGCGCGTTGTGGATGCGGCCGGGACCAGCCTGATTGAGCAGTCCGTCGAGGTCGGCGACATCTTCAGGATGAGCCAGACCAAGGACGCCCCGATCCGCGACTGGGTCCGCTTGGCGGTGTCCCGCGCACAGGCCTCCGGGTCACCGGCGATTTTCTGGCTGGACGAGAACCGGGGGCACGACACGCAAATCCTCAAGAAGGTCAATACCTATCTGCCGGAGCACGATACCACGGGGCTGGATATGCGCGTGATGAAGCCCCAGGAGGCCATGCGCTTCTCCCTGGAACGGATTCGGAGAGGAGAAGACACGATTGCGGTCACGGGCAATGTCCTGCGGGACTATCTGACCGACCTGTTTCCGATTCTTGAACTGGGCACCAGCGCCCGCATGCTGTCCATCGTGCCGCTGATGAAAGGCGGCGGCCTGTTCGAGACCGGCGCGGGCGGCTCCGCTCCCAAGCATGTGCAGCAGTTCGTGCAGGAGGGCCACCTGAGATGGGATTCGCTGGGCGAATACTGCGCCCTGGTACCCTCGCTTGAGCTGATCGCCGAAAATACCAGGAACGAAACAGCCGCGCTGTTTGCGGAAACGCTGGATCAGGCCATCAGCACCTACCTGGAAAACTCGCGCTCCCCATCTCGCAAGGTGAACGAAATCGACAACCGGGGCAGCACCTTCTATCTGGCTCTGTACTGGGCTCAGGCCCTGGCCGCCCAGACCAAGGATACGGCCATCCAGGCCCGCTTTGCCGGAGTGGCAAAACAACTCGAAGCGCAGGAAGCCACGATTACCGAAGAACTGCTGGCCGCCCAGGGCGCACCGGTCGATATCGGCGGCTATTACGTGCCCGACCCGGAAAAGGCCGGCCAGGCCATGCGGCCCAGCGCGACCTTTAATGCCATTATCGACGGGATGTAGAAGACGGCTGAGCGATTCGCTCAAAAGCGGAAGAAGGGGAGGAGATAAGAGTTCTCCCCTCTTCTATTTCTGGTTCGATAGTACGCCCAGGGCGGCATGGAGGATTATCGCTCGTCCCGCATATCGGAAATGGTCTGGGCTATGCCCTGCCCCGAGAGAGAAATAGGGGGATGACTTTGAGGCTGTCCTTTCTTTTGCGGAGGAGACAGAAGGCCGTCCGCTTCCAGAAGGCGAATCTTCGCGTCCATATCCGTTTCGGAAGTAAGTGGTTTAATCACAGCTATGGGACGCCCACGCTCAGTGATGAGTACGTCTTCCCCAGCTTTCACGATTTTCATGTAACGTGAGAAGGCCTGATTGATTTCTCGAAGTCCGACGGATTTCATCATTCACCCCTCTACATAGCTACGTCACCACACAGACTAGATTCTTTACCAGCACCAATCAAGCCGCGTGTCAGTCGCGCGCGGCTGCCCGGCGCAAGCGGTCCATGATGGCCCGGCCCATACCGGTCTCGGGAACGGGTTCGATAACGATCCGATCCAGTCCAGCGGTGTCCAGCCGCCTGAGCGCGGCAAACAAGTGGACCGCCGCGTCGAGCAGATTCCCGTCCTCTGACAACGCTTCCGTTCTCGTATAGCCGCGGGCATCGGACCGGAGGGTGAGACTGAGCAGCCCGAGCCGTTCGCCGGCCTCAGGCTGAGGCAGGGGGTCTCCAGGTTTCAGCAGGACAACAGGGACGCGCGGCGCATAGTGCGACAGCAGCGTTCCCGGTGAACGCCGATCCGCTTGGGTTGGTTCCCCCATGCGGACCGGGCCGATGACCGACTCGATTTGTTCGGGCGTTACACCTCCGGGCCGGAGCAGCACGGCCGGTTGCTCGGTCAGCGCACAGACCGTTGACTCAACGCCGACCTGGCACGGCCCACCGTCAATAATCAGATCGACCTCGTCCCCGAGCGAGTCGCGCACATGCGCCGCGGTCGTCGGGCTGACATACCCGAACGGGTTGGCGCTCGGGGCCGCAATCGGGAAATCGACGGCCCGCAGGAGTGCCAGCGCAACCGGATGCGCCGGCATGCGCAGTGCAACCGTTCCCAGCCCGGCAGTAACCAGGTCTGGGATGACAGGCCGTTTGGGCAGGACCAGCGTCAGCGGGCCTGGCCAGAAGGCATCCATGAGTTGCCGGGCGCGTTGGTCAAGGGCGGTGACGTATTGGGAAGCCGCGTCTTTATCCCTGATATGAACAATCAGCGGATCAAACTCGGGCCGGTTCTTGGCGGCAAAGACTTTGGCCACCGCCTTTTCGTTCAGCGCGTTCGCGCCCAGACCGTAGACGGTTTCCGTGGGGAGGGCCACGATCTCTCCGGCCCCGAGCCGTTCGGCCGCGTGCAGAATTGCCCGTGGGTCGTTGCCGTCAAGGATGCGGGACATCGTATTGGGGATTGGGGATTGGGGGTTGGGGATTGGGGGCTCCAATCGCATCCTATTTTTCCGGGGTCAGATAGGTATAGCTGCCCAGGACGGCCTCGTATTCTCTGAGCAGGGTTTCCTCCACTTCGGCAGGGACGCCGGTTTGCTCGGCGCCCTCGCGGATGCGAGTGCGGAATGCGGCCAGGAGTTCTTCTCGTTCGTAGCGAAAAATATGGAGAACGTCTTCTACCGTATGCCCTGGAATGATCTCGGCGATCTGTGCCGTACCGTTCTCATCAATCACCACCGAGACATCGTGGACGTGGCCAAAGAGATTGTGGTAGTCACCCATGACATCCTGATAGGCACCCGTAAAAAACACTCCCAGATAATACGGCTCTCCGTTCAGGGCGTGGAGTTCCAGATACTCCTTGATGTCCCGCAGGTCCACAAAATTATCGACCTTGCCGTCCGAGTCACAGGTGAGATCCGCCAAATAGCCCCGCCGCTCGGGAATCTCATTCAGCCGATGAATCGGCATGATGGGAAAGAGCTGTTCAAGCGCCCAGGAATCGGGAATGGACTGAAAGACGGAAAAATTACAAATGAATTTATGCGCCAGGCGTTGTTCCAGGTCTTCAAACTCTTCGGGCATATGTTTGACCGCCTTGGCGAACTTGAGCGCCCGCCCACACGTGCCCCAGAACAGTTCCTGACCCAGCCCGCGGTCCTCCAGGGAGAGATAGCCGAGGTTGAAGAGTGAAAACATTTCTTCACGCTGCTCCAGAATATCGTGATAATACTCACGGTAGTTCTTGGCGTTCGTCCCGGTATAAATATCGTACATCTCCTGGATGACTTCCGGCCGGCTCTCATAGTCATCGACCCGCACCGGGCCGTTCGAGAGCCCGATTTCATCGACGCTATTGAAGACCAGCATGGCATGCGGCGCGGCGATCATCCGTCCGGTTTCCGTCAGCACGGTAGGCTCTTCAACGCCCTCGTGCTCACACACCTCTTTGATCGAGTAAATAATGTCGTTGGCATACTCCTGGACAGAGTAATTGACGCTCGACTCCGAAGCCGTGCGGGAGCCGTCATAATCAACGCCCAGCCCGCCGCCCACGTCGAGATAGGTGAGCTGCGGGCAGGACTGGCGCAGCTTGGCATAGGTACGGGCCGCTTCCTTGACCGCGTACTTCACCCGTCTGATCTCCGTGACCTGTGAGCCGATGTGAAAGTGCAGCAGGCTCAGACAGTCGAGCATAGCGGCCTCGCGGAGGAAACCCAGGCATTTGAGGAGGTCGGTTGTGGTGAAGCCGAACTTGGACAGATCGCCGCTCGATTTCTCCCACTTGCCGCTCCCGCGGGCCGACAGTTTGAGGCGGAGGCCGATCCGCGGGCGGATGCCCAAGCGTTGACTGCACGCCAGCAGGGCGTGCAGTTCAAATATGCTCTCCACCACAATGAAGACACGCTTACCGATCCGTGTGCCGCTCAGGGCCAGTTTGATATAGCCCTCGTCCTTCACCCCATTGCAGATAATGGGCGAGCGCCGGTTGCGAGTCAGCGCTAACGCAACGGCCAACTCGGCTTTACTGCCGACCTCAAGACCGACCTGATACGGGTCTCCGAAACGGAGGACATCCTGTACCACTTCTTTCTTCTGGTTGACCTTGACGGGATAGGCCGGGATGTAGTCTTTCTGGTAGCCGAATTCTCTGATGGCCGACTGAAAGGCTGCGGCCAGGACGTTGAGCTGGTGCTGGATAATCTGGGGGAAGCGCAGCACGACCGGCGTGGCAATCCCCTGCTCTCCCAGTTGCGTGACCAGGTCTTTCAGCGGCGTGCGGGCCGGCTGAGACACGGGGAAGGCACATACGACTTCTCCGTTGGTATTCACCCGAAAATACTCACTGCCCCAGTTTCGGATACCATAGAGGGCAATAGTCTCTTCCAGCGCCGTTTGGGCAGACAAGGCTCGGCTATCTACAACCGCAACCTCAGCGCCCCACGCCGGTGTCAGGGAAAGCTGTCTGGCTTCCTCGGGTTCGCTCTTGGTCATACGAGTCATGAAAGACATCCACCTCAGGCAGTCATATATCTAGTGATTTTCACATTTCGTGTCAAAAGCTCAGCTACGAGGGTGGCATTGAGCCCGGCAACACCATCCCCTACAATTTCTCCCGTCATGACAGCGCCCCCTGCCTCCGCCCACGATCAGCAGGTCATCCTCGGCCTGGTGCAGATGGCGTGCAGCGACCGGCCGGACGCCAATCTGGACAAGGCGGCGGCGGCTATCCAGGGGGCTGCCCGGCGGGGAGCGCAGATCATCTGCCTCCAGGAATTGTTCGGGTCGCGCTATTTCTGCCAGAGCGAGGACGTTGAGCGGTTCGCTCTGGCAGAGCCGATTCCTGGGCCGACCACCGAGCGACTGAGACAACTCGCCGCGGCCCATCAGGTCGTCCTGATCGTGCCCGTGTTTGAGAAACGGGCAGAGGGGGTTTTTCATAACACCGCGGTGGTGATCGATGCCGATGGAACGCTCCTCGGCCAGTACCGCAAGATGCATATCCCGGATGATCCGCTCTATTACGAGAAGTTCTATTTTACCCCCGGCGACCTCGGCTTTCGGACCTTCCACACCCGTTACGCGCGGATTGGGGTGCTCATCTGCTGGGACCAGTGGTTTCCCGAGGGTGCGCGGCTCACCGCGCTGAGTGGAGCCCAGCTCCTGTTTTATCCGAGCGCTATCGGCGACCATCCGGACGACGGGGCAGAGGAGCATCAGGCCCAGCGTGAAGCCTGGCAAATCATGCAGCGCAGCCACGCGATCGCCAACGGGCTGTACGTCGCCGCGGTCAACCGCGTCGGCCGGGAAGGCGCGCTTGATTTCTGGGGCACCTCCTTTGTCAGCGACCCGTTCGGCCGCATCCTCAAGCAGGCGAGCGACGACGACGAGGAAACCCTGATTGTTCCGTGTGCGCTCGACCGGCTCAATACCACACGTCAGTATTGGCCGTTTTTCCGCGACCGCCGGATTGACGCCTACGCCGACCTGACCCGGCGGTGGGGAGAGTGAAGTGAGTAGGGGCAATTCATGAATTGCCCCTACATTTATCAAAGTATGACTCTCCGCTCCCCCACACCTGCCCAGCTCGGCTTTCGGATGCCCGCGGAATGGGAACCGCACGCCGCTACCTGGCTGGCCTGGCCGCACAATCGGGACACCTGGCCCGGCATGGACTCGGCCATTGCCGCGCTGTATGTCCGGATGATCGCCGCCCTGTACCGGGACGAACGCGTACATATTTGCGTGAATGACCCCGAGACCGCGGGACACGTCCGCCACACGCTTGACACGGCCGGAGTGGATCTGACTCGTATTGGGATATACGAGATTCCGACCAACGACGCCTGGACCCGCGATCACGGGCCGATCTTTCTGACCCGTCGGCACGAGCAGATCGTCGAACTCGGTCTGACAAACTGGACGTTTAACGCCTGGGGGGCCAAATACCCGCCGTGGGACCTGGACAACAGCGTTCCGGAGCGTATCGCCCAGTGTCTCAGCCTCATCCCGTTTACGCCGGACATGGTGCTTGAAGGCGGGTCCATTGAGGTCAACGGCCGGGGCATGTTGCTGACCACAGAGTCCTGCTTACTCAACCCCAATCGCAATCCTGCCCTATCCCGCTCCGATGTTGAGCGCAGGCTGAAAGCGTTTCTCGGGGTGCACCATATTGGCTGGCTCGGCGAGGGAATCGTCGGGGATGATACGGACGGCCATGTGGACGATATTGCCCGGTTCGTCAACCCCACGACTGTGGTATGCGCGGTCGAAGACGATCCAGCCGACGCGAACTATAAACCGCTTCAGGACAATCTGCGCCGGCTGCGGGCCATGCGCGACCAGAGCGGACAAGCCCTGCGTGTGGTTCCGCTCCCCATGCCCGGTCCGGTGGAGTCTGCGGGCGAACGCCTGCCTGCCAGTTATGCCAATTTCTGTATCGCCAATCGCACCGTTCTTGTTCCGACCTATGACCAGCCCCAGGACCGCACCGCCCAGGCCGTCCTCCAGGAGCTGTTTCCGGGGCGACGCATCAGAGGGTTTCCGTGTCGCGAGCTTGTTGTCGGCTTGGGCGCGTTGCACTGCGTCACCATGCAGCAGCCGGCGTGTGACCGGAATTATCAACAGGCGTGAACATGTACACATCGCGGTTGATTGAGGATAAATTAAAGAGACAACGGACGCACCGACGAGGAATGAAATGGCTGCTGGTTCCACGGCTGTGAGCCAAGAAATCCAACAGGAAGTGGAGCGATTACGCACGGAGTTGGCGTTGTACAATCATCGCTACTACGTCCTTGACGAGCCACTCATCAGCGATGCCGAATACGATCGACTTTTTCGGCGTTTGGTTGATCTGGAAACCGAATACCCCGAACTGCACGACCCGGCCTCCCCGACCCAAAAGGTTGGCGCTCCGCCGCTGGCAGCCTTTACTCAGGTCCGCCACACCGTACCGATGCTGTCGCTGGCCAACGTCGTCTCCCGAGAGGAGATAGAGGAGTTTCATCAGCGCGTCCAGCGCGGGCTCGAAACAACGCAGGATATCGAATACGTAGCCGAGCCAAAAATCGACGGGGTCGCCGTCGAGTTGGTATATGAAAACGGCAAACTGACCGTGGGCTCGACACGCGGAGATGGGGTCACGGGCGAAGACGTCACGGCCAATCTCAGAACCGTACGCTCCATTCCCTTGACCCTCCTCTCCCAGCCCGCTCATCCGATTCCGAGACGGCTCGAAGTCCGCGGGGAAGTCTTTCTGCCCAAGGCGTCGTTCCGCAGCCTTAACGGCACTCGGGCAAAAGCCGGCGAGCCTCTTTTCGCCAACCCGCGGAATGCCACCGCCGGTTCGCTCAAACAACTCGACTCGGCCATCACCGCCCAGCGGCCGCTCGATTTCTTTTGCTATGGGATCGGGCAGATCGAGGGCGACACGTTTGCGTCCTATTGGGAGCTGCGCCGCGCGTTCACAGGCTGGGGCATCAAACCGGTTCCGTTCGGCCACGTGTGTCCGACCGTCGAGGAGGTCTTCGCGGTCTGCGACGATCTGGAAGCGCGGCGCGACAGCCTGGATTATGACATTGACGGCGTGGTGATTAAGGTGAACAGCTTTATGCTGCAAGCCCAGCTCGGCCAGATTTCACGCTCGCCCCGCTGGGCCACGGCGTATAAATTTCCGGCTATCCAGGCAACGACCACCGTCCTGAATATCGTTCCGCAAGTCGGCCGGATCGGCACGCTGACCCCGGTAGCCGAGTTGGCTCCGGTCCATATCGGCGGCGTGACCGTCAAAAGCGCGTCCCTGCACAATATGGATGAAATCAAACGCAAGGACATCCGTATTGGCGATACCGTTATTGTCGAGCGGGCCGGCGATGTCATCCCTTATGTGGTGAAAACAATCCCGGAGAAACGTACCGGCCGGGAACGGAGCTTTGTGATGCCGGTCACCTGCCCCGTATGCGGGGCACAGGTTGCACGCGAGGAAGGGGAGGCCGCGTATCGCTGCACCGGCCCGTTCTGTCCGGCCCAACTCAAGGAAAGCCTCAAATTCTTTGCCGCCCGCGGCTCGATGGACATTGACGGGTTGGGGGAGAAAATCATTGACCAGCTGGTTGACAAGAAACTCGCTCAAGACCCCGGCGACCTCTATCTGCTGACCGCTGGGCAGCTTGCCGCGCTTGACCGGCTGGGGGAAAAATCCGCCCACAATCTGGTCGCTGCTCTTGAGCGCAGCAAGACTACCACCCTGCCCCGCTTGATCGCCGCCTTGGGTATCCGCCACCTGGGCGAAGCCACGGCCCGTCAGTTAGCCGAGTATTTCGGTGATCTGGATCGTATCATGCAGGCCGAGGAGGAGGCCCTCCAGGACGTGCCCGATATCGGGCCGGAGGTCGCGCGGAGCGTGGCCGCTTTTTTCGGGCAGGAACGCAATCGGGCCGTTGTCAAGAAACTGCTTGACACGGGGGTGCGTTTCCCGCGGATTGAGGCCAAGCCGACCGGCAGCCTGCACGGGCAGACCTTTGTCCTGACCGGCAGCCTGGCCAACCTGACCCGACCGCAGGCCAAACAGCGCCTCGAAGCCCTTGGCGCAAAGGTCACGTCCGGCGTCTCAAAAAAGACGGACTACGTCGTCACCGGTACCGACCCCGGCTCAAAACGCGACAAGGCCGAAAAGCTGGGGATCACTATTTTGAACGAAGCAGAGTTGCTGGAGAAGTTGTCGGGGCAGCGATAAAGCGGTGCTCCCCGACCGCCGTCGACTTTTGCGGGCTGGAAGCCCACACCCCTCGGGTGTATTCTCTCCTCTAAGCTTCAGCAGTACGTGGATTGAACCGAACGGGGATGACGCTATGGACGATGCATCCACACAAGAATCCCTTGAACTTGACGTGACCAATTTCGGGCCGATCATCAAGGCTACAGTTGACCTGCGGCCGCTGACGGTATTCGTCGGACCGAGCAATACCGGCAAGTCCTATCTGGCAATTCTGATTTATGCGTTGCATCAACATTTTAGCGGTGAGGGAGTCGAGCCCGGTCCGCGGCCCCTTCCTCAAGGCCCTTGGGCGCTCCAAGGCAATGGCCCCCAGAAACTGACATCGAAGAAAGTCAGAGATGCCCTTACACAATTGGCGAAACAGATAGATACTGCGAACAAGAAAAAGTCGCTGCTTGACGAGGGTATCGTTTTGTCCGCCCCTGTTGCGGACTTTATCCGTTCCGTACTTGAGATGGCAGGTGGCGATCTCAGTAACGAAATCAGTCGATGCTTCGGCGTCGGTAAAACAGGCGCACTGATCCGGAAGGGAAACAAGAGCGGCGCACATATTCTTCTCCGAAAATTTCTGTCGAACGATGCGGTGCCTGTTGAGCATGAGCTGACAGTCGGATTGCGAGGGGTCGGATTCAAGGTAACAATCCCTAACGGAACACCGATACAGATTGATGCCGGAGACATCGACAGGCCGGTAGAGAAATTAGGTCAGTGGGCAGAACAAACGATCTCGGGAGCTGATCGAACGGAAGAATGGTCGGATTTCTTCACCCTGCTCCAGATGGTCTCCTTGATGGATTTTGTCCGACCCCAGCTTGTCGCCCCCTTCCATTGCCCCGCGTTCTATCTCCCCGCCGACCGGACCGGTGTGATGCATGCGCATAGTGCGGTCGTCAGCGCCCTAATCCGAGGCGCGGCAACGGCAGGTCTGCGTCCAACCGCCTCCCTCCCTCTGCTGTCGGGTGTTCTGGCAGATTTTCTTGAACAGTTGGTCGGCCTCGACGATCCGACGGATCGGAACGAGCCGCAGCGCGACCTTGGTAGGCCAATCGAGAGTGCTATCCTCGACGGGTCGGTACGTCTTGAAAGATCGGAAATAACAGGATACCCGCGTTTCACCTACCGACCGGATGGCTGGAAGGATGACCTGCCCTTAAAGAACGCATCCTCCATGGTGTCGGAGCTTGCGCCGGTGGTGCTGTATCTGCGTCATATGGTCACCCCCGGTAACCTGCTGATCGTCGAGGAGCCGGAATCGCACCTGCATCCGGCCATGCAGGTCAAATTCATCCGTCAGCTGGCCGCGCTTGTTCAGGCAGGTGTCAGGGTGCTTATCACAACGCACAGCGAATGGGTGCTTGAGGAGCTTGCGAATATCGTGCAGCGATCCAAACTTCCCGAGAATCGCCGGAAAGGAGACGCGGACAGCACTGTTTCGCTACGCCCAGATCAAGTGGGGGCATGGCTGTTCAAGCGAAAACGCCGTCCAAAGGGGTCGGTTGTGGAGGAGATAGAGATGGATGAGGAAACCGGTCTCTATCCAACCGATTATGATGCAGTCAGCGAGGAGCTATACAACGAGAGCGTCAATATCTTCAACCGTATCCAGGACATCAAGGCCGAATGAGTGGGACGGTTACAGCGTGTGCCAACCAAGTACCCGCTTCCTGCCATGCTACGCGCTGCAATAAAGATGGCTGCCGGGTTGGTCTACAAGGGGCACCGCGGGAGCGTATCATTATCGATATGGACTGCGAGGCGTTGCCGATCCCGTCCAATCAGAAACGCTGTGACTATCTGTTCGTTGGTGAAGAATCCAATACGACCTGGGTCGCACCGATTGAGTTGAAGAGCGGTGGATTAAAAGCCAACGAGGTATTGGAGCAGCTTAAGGAAGGCATCAGCATAGCTGACATGCTGCTCCCACAAAGGACTTCATTCCAATTCGTTCCGGTCCTGGCGCATAGAAAAGGAATTCATCGGAACGAGCTCAAAAAGCTGCGCTCCGGAAAAATACAACTGCGTGAACAAAGGAAAGGGGTCGTACTCATCAGATGCGGCGATCCATTGACCAAGGCACTGGCAGAATAGGAGGGCGGCCCGCTTTCTCACCCTTCTCGTGACGCTTTACGAGAAGCCCTTACCCACTGCCCCACAAGTCGTGGCGCATACGGATGGCGGCCTCGCGCCCCTGATAATAGCCCGGCAGGCGTTCAATCTGACGGTAGCCGAGCCGACGGTAGAACGCCTGCGCGCCGGGATTATTGGTGCGTACCTCTAAATTGACGACCGGGATGCCTCCGGCGCGGGCTACCTGCTCTTGCCACGCAACCAGACGCTGCCCTATCCCCAACCGGCGGGCAGCAGGCTGGACCGCAAGCAGGTTCAGATGGGCCCGTTCGGCGTAAAACTGCATAATGGCAAAGCCGACCAGCCGGCCCTCATGCCAGGCGCCGAGGACGTTACTGTCACGGCCGCGAATATGCGCGATCACCCGCTGGGGAGTCCACGTCCACGGTAAGCCGTGCTCGACCAGATCGCGCGACATACGGGCGATCCGTAGTGCGTCCCCCTGCCGGACAAGTTTCAGCTCTGTACGGTCGGATTGTGGAGCGGTCGCCATGAGCGTATTACACCGTGGTAGAATTGTTCGTTGAAAGAGGCTCTTTGTCTCCAGTCGTTCCCCATTGCCGGGCGCGGGCGATAAATTCGGCCCGGTGTACAGGCCAGTCGTGTAAGATCGCGGGATCGAAATCTGCGCCGTTAGGCCAGACAAGGGTGTGCACTTCTGAGTCTATGCTCACTTGACCGAAGACGACAGGGTCCTGCAGCGGTCCATACAGTTCGCCGGCGAGGACAGGCTGAAAGTCAATTGTTTGTTCAGTGTCATCGTCAAAGCCAATACGGAGCGTATACGGAGCCAATTTCTTCAATGATTTGACCTTGTATATAGAATGCTGCATACATCCCTCTTCTTATGTGAGTGGGTCAATAGGATTTGGCTTTCGACCTTTCTGTAGTCGTTGTCAGTCTACCAGCAGTTCTTCTTGGTGTAATTCGGCCCATGCTTCCACTAATCGTTGCTGGCGTCTCGGAAGGGATCCTGCAATCGGCTCAAGCGTCTCTATTCCATAGATTGCGATGTCGTCCTGATAATACGCATGGAAATGGGGCTCATGATGGGGAGCCCCGAATTCAGCATACATACGGATAATGATCCCGAAGAACCTGCTCAGCTCGGGCATGGCCGCATCCTATGCCCTGAGACACAGAAAGCAACGTTCGGGCCGCGACTCTGCGGGCTGGAAGCCCGTCCCCCTAGGTGGTATGACTCGGACGATCCAATACAGAAAGCGAGCAACATGGAGACGCAATCAAGCCCACAAGCCCTGACGGGTGCGGAAGTCGCCATTCAGACCGCGGCCGCGGCCGGCATTGATGTATGTTTTGCCAATCCGGGCACGACCGAATTATATCTGGTGCAGGCCCTCGACCGCTGTCCGGGCATCAAGCCGGTCCTGGCGGTTTTTGAAGGGGTGTGTACCGGCGCGGCCGACGGCTATGCGCGGGTCACCGGTCGTCCGGCCCTGGCCCTACTCCATTTGGGCCCAGGGCTGGCCAACGGACAGGCCAATTTGCATAACGCCCGCAAAGCCCACTCGCCCGTGGTGTCCATCGTGGGCGAACATGCCACCTGGCATATTGCCGCCAACGCCCCGCTGACCGCAGACATTGAAACCCTGGCCCGGCCCATGTCTCAATTTGTCCTGACCGCAAACAGCCCGGACACGGTCGGGCAGGACATGGCCGAGGTCATTGCCCGCGCGGCCCAGTTGCCAACCGGCCCGACCACCCTGATTCTGCCGGGCGATATCCAATGGGCAAGCGTTAACACCTCACCCGTCCAGCCGAAGATTGCCGCGCCCGCGCCGCCGGATGTGGACGAGACCGAACGCGCGGCCCGGGCGCTCCGTGCAGGCCAGGCCGCGCTGGTGCTGAGCGGCAGTGCGCTGCGCACCGCCGGGCTGCAAGCCGCCGACCGGATCGAACAGGCGACCGGCTGCCGGGTGCTGACGCCAACCTTTCCGCCCATTCAGGATCGCGGCAGCGGCCTGATCTCCCCGGACAAAATCCCCTACGCCCCGGAACCGGCCACGCAACTCCTGGAGCCGTATAAAAAGGTCATACTGGCCGGAGCGCACGAACCGGTCGCGTTTTTTGGCTATCCGAATACCCGCAGCAGTTTGTGCGCGGAGGATGTGCAGCTTATTCAGTTATGCAGTGCCGATATTGATCCGGCGACCGCGCTCGCCGCGCTCGCCGATGCGCTTGACGCACCCGCCGTGCGCACGGCGCCGGCCCTGCCCTGTCCGGAAGTGCCGAGCGGCCCCCTCACCCCGGCCAATATGTGCAGAGCCCTGGCTGCGGCCCAGCCCGAGGGAGCGATTGTCATGGATGAGGGGGCAACCGCGGGGTTCGCCTATCATGGTATGGCCGGCGGAGCCCCGCCGTTTACCTATATGGCGCTGACGGGCGGCTCGATCGGCCAAGGGCTGCCGTGTGCGGTGGGGGCGGCGGCCGCGGCCCCGGATCGTCCGACCATCTGTCTCGAAGGCGACGGATCTTCGCTGTACACCATTCAGTCCTTGTGGACGATGGCGCGCGAGCAACAGAACCTGACCAGTATCATTTGTAAGAACAGGGCCTATTCCATTTTGCGCTGGGAGTTGGAACGCGCCAAGATGACACCGGGAGAGGCCAGCCTGGCGCTGACGGCGCTCGATTCTCCTGAGTTCGACTTTGTGAAACTGGCCGAGGGCTTTGGCGTGGAAGGCCGGGCGGTGCATACCACGGAAGAACTCAACGACACTCTCCAGTCCGCCTTCAAAAACCCGGGACCGCTGCTCATTGAGGTCAATCTGGAATAGGCGCGTTGCTCGTTGAAGGGAGCTTCCTCACTGGGAGTGCGGGCTTCCAGCCCGCAAAGAAACGCGGCCAGGATGGCCGCGCTCCCAGGATGAGACACGACGGCCACTACACGATCATGAACATTCCGTCCGAGCTGTACCGGCCCTCCCTGGCCCTGCTGACCGATCTCTACCAGCTCACCATGGCGTATGGCTATTGGAAGTCAGGGCTCGCCGACCGGGAGTCCGTTTTTAATCTCTTCTTCCGCCACAACCCATTTGGGGGAAGCTTCAGCATCGCCTGCGGCCTTGAATACATGGTGGATTTTCTGCGCCGCTTTCGGTTCGATGCGGACGACACGGCCTTTCTGACCGAGGTGTGCGGTGCTGACGGCAAACCGCTGTTCGACCGGGCGTTTCTTGACGCCTTGGAGTCCATGCGGTTCAGTTGTCAGGTTGACGCCATCCCGGAAGGCACGCTGGTTTTTCCACCCGAGCCTTTGGTCCGCGTCCAAGGGCCACTGATGCAGTGCCAACTTATCGAGACGGCGTTGCTCACCCTGATCAACTTCCAGACGCTGGTCGCGACCAAAGCCGCTCGGATCTGCCTGGCGACCGGCGGAGAACCCGTCCTGGAGTTCGGCCTGCGCCGCGCCCAGGGCATCGACGGGGGCTTGGCGGCCAGCCGGGCCGCGTATATCGGCGGCTGTGATGCGACCTCGAATGTGCTGGCCGGCAAGCTGTTCGGGATTCCGGTCAGAGGGACGCACGCGCATAGCTGGGTGATGGTCTTTGATGACGATCTGGAAGCGTTCCAGACCTATGCCGAGGCCATGCCCAATAACTGCATTTTTCTGGTGGATACCTACAACACTCTGGAAGGGGTACGGAAAGCCGCCCAGGTGGGGCAATGGCTGCGGGCCCACGGCCATGAAATGGTCGGCATCCGGCTCGATTCGGGCAACCTGGCCCAACTGAGCATCGCAGCCCGGAACATTCTGGACGACGCCGGCTTTCCCAACGCCCACATTGTCGGCAGCAGTGATCTGGACGAACGCCTGATCACCCAACTCAAGGAGCAGGGCAGCACGATTGATGTGTGGGGGGTGGGGACGAAACTCGTGACCGCGTACGATCAGCCCGCCCTGGGCGGGGTGTATAAGCTGACCGCGATCCGCGCTCCGGATGGCTCGTGGCAGGACAGAATCAAGCTGTCGGAAGAGACGGTGAAAGCGACCAATCCGGATATTCCCCAAGTCCGCCGTTACCACACGCACCAAGGGTTTCTGTGCGATGTGATGTATGGCAAAGAGGCGGACCTCACAGACGGCTGTACCATGGTCGATGTGAGCGATCCGGCCACACGCCGCCGGATTTCGGGAGACACGGCTTTTTCCGACTTATTGGCACCGGTGTTCCGTCAGGGCAGAGCCGTCTATGACAGTCCGTCCCTGACCCGCATTCGACAGCGTACCCAGGAGCAGCTCGCCAAACTCCCCGGCGAGATCGTCCGCTTGAACCGGCCCGGACAGTATCCGGTCGGGCTTGAGGAAACCCTGTACGAACGCAAGGTCCAGCTCATCCGTCAGGCGGAAGTCCATTCCGCTTAACGGAACCTGAGCCTGGTAATTTGCAGCCCTCCATGTCATGTTCTCTGGCAGACAGGAGGGAACTATGGAGCTGCAAGATATCCTGTATGAAAAGCGCGGCGCGGCGGTCTGGATCACCCTCAATCGCCCGACCGTGCTGAACGCACTCTCGCCCGCGTTGGTCCGCAGCCTCAAGCAGGCCTGTACCGACGCGCAAGAGGATGCCCAGGTGCGGGCGGTGGTCTTCACCGGCGCGGGTCGGGGATTCTGTGCCGGCGCTGATATCAGCACCATGGAGCATACACGTCTGGATGATTTTCGGACGTTTCTGCACGAGCTGGCGGCGACCTGGTCGTTGATCCGCACCCTGCCCAAGCCCACCATCGCGGCCATTAACGGCGTGGTCGTTGGCGCGGGCTTCGAGCTGACTCTGGTGTGCGATTTCCGCATTGCCGCAAGCACCGCCCGTATCGGGTCGGCCGAGGTCAATATCAACCAGCCCATGACCAACGGCTCCACGCATATCCTGCCCCGCCTGGTTGGCGAGACCAAGGCCAAGGAACTCGGCATGACGGGGGATATTATCGAGGCTCCCGAGGCCGAGCGGATTGGCCTGCTCACCGCCTGTGTGGAACCGGATGCGCTCGAAGAGCGTGTCAACAGCCTGGTCGATACCCTGGTCAGCCGCGGGCCGATTGCGATCTCTCAGGTCAAGCAGTGCTTTGCCCGCCACCGGGACGTTGACATCGAGACGGCGATCATGGGCGAGAATGAAGCGGCGACCGAGTGCTTTGTATCGGCCGATCAGCAGGAGGGCTTGCGGGCCTTTCGTGAAAAACGCGCTCCACGCTGGTCAGGTACATAAGGGCCGAGCGGAGGGCAAAAGGAGGCGGAAGATGAAAATTCGCAACACCTCGCATATTGCCATCGGGGTCAGCAATATGGAGCAATCGCTCGCATTTTATCGTGACATCTTGGGGCTGCGGGTCACCCTGGACGATCCCCAGGAGAATCCGGGCGGAGCGCTGGCCAAGCCGCGTCACGGAGTGTATCTGCGTTGGGACGACGGGCCGGACGCCACTTTTATCGTCCTGTCGGAAAACCAGCCGGTTTCCGGTGGGGCGCTCAGTCTTCATCAGGTTGGCATTCACCATTTTGCTTTTTGGGTGGACGACCTCGAAGACACGTTTGAAAAAGTCCGGGCCGCCGGGGTGCCGATCGTCATGCCGCCTACAACCTTTGACAGTGTGGCCTACGGCGAAGAGCCGGGCGGACAGGTCCTGACCACATTATTCAAAGACCCCGACGGTATCGTGCTGCAACTCGACCAGCGGGTGACGTAAGGGAGGACACATGGCACTGGGACAGAATAAGGTCGAATACGAGGTCATCGAAGGCTGGGAACAACTGCCCGAAGGCTGGTCGTTTGTTGAGGTTGCCGGGGTCGCGACCGACTCGCAGGACCGGGTGTATGCCTTTAACCGGGGTGAGCATCCCATGATCGTGTTTGATCGGGACGGCACGTTTCTGAACGCCTGGGGAGAAGATATCTTTACCAACGCCCACGGCATTTTTATCGGTCCCGATGACACTATCTATTGTGCCGACAACTTCGACCATACGGTCCGTCTCTTCACCCCGGACGGTACGCTCATCAAAACGCTGGGCGAGAAAGACAAACCCGCGGAGACCGGTTTTCAGGCCTGGACCACGCCGGTCCGACAATCCGCCGGTCCGTTTAATATGGTCACCAACGTCGCCCTCTCACCCCAAGGCGATATGTATATCGCCGATGGCTATGGCAACGCGCGGGTGCATAAATTCTCGGCCGCGGGAGAACTCCAGTTCTCCTGGGGGGAGCCCGGCAGTGGCCCCGGACAGTTCAAAATACCGCACGCGATTGCCGTTGACCGGCGCGGACGGGTGTATGTCGCCGACCGGGAGAACTCGCGCATCCAGCTTTTTAGCGGGGAAGGCGACTATGTCTCCGAGTGGACGCATGTGAATCGGCCGGACGATCTGTATATCGACGAGGACGAAAATCTCTTTGTCGCCGAACTGGGGTTCAAGGTCGCGCATATGCCGAATAATATGGGAGCCGCGGTACCGCCGCACGAACCACACGCGTGCGTGACCGTGCTCACGCTGGACGGGGAGGTCCAACACCGCTTTGGTGGGCATGGCCTGGAGCCGGGCAATTTCTATGCGCCGCACGGTATCTGGGCCGACTCGCGAGGCGACCTCTACGTCAGCGAAGTGAACTATAGCGCCGGCGGGAGACAGGGCTTGATCCCTCTTGACGGTCATGTGCTGCAAAAATTCGTGCGCCTCCAGAAATGAGTGCGGCCCGGAGACAGAGGTATGGTACGCGTTGCGGTTCTGGATGATTATCAGGACGTTGCCCGAAAGATGACCGACTGGAGTGTGCTGCCGGCGGACGTTGAGGTCGCGGTGTTCCGCGACCACCTCACCGACCAGGCCGCCGTGGCCAGGCGGCTCAAGGACTTCGATATCGTCATGGCGATGCGGGAACGGACGCCCTTTCCGCGTGCGCTGCTGGAGCAGTTGCCACGGCTGCGCTTATTGACCACAACGGGCATGCGCAACGCCGCCATCGATATGCAGGCCGCCGCGGACTGTCACGTCCTGGTGTGCGGAACCGGCGGTATCCTGTATCCGACCGCCGAGCTCACCTGGGGTCTGGTTTTGTCGCTCCTGCGTCATATTCCGGACGAAGACCAGGCCACCCGGGCGGGACGCTGGCAGGTGAGTATGGGCCTGGGGCTGCATGGTAAAACACTCGGCCTGATGGGCCTGGGACGGTTGGGGTCAGAGGTGGCCAGAGTCGGCAACGCCTTTCAGATGGACGTCATTGCCTGGAGTCAAAATCTGACCGCCGAGCGCGCGGCTGAGTGCGACGCGACCCTGGTCAGTAAAGACGAACTCGTGGCCCGCGCCGACATTCTTTCGATTCATCTGGTTCTGAGCGCCCGGTCGCGGGGTCTCATCGGACACCAGGAACTCAATCGGATGAAGCCGACGGCCTATGTGATTAACACCTCGCGGGGACCGATTGTCGATGAGGCCGCGCTCATCGCGGCCCTCCGCGATGGAACGATCGCAGGCGCAGGCCTGGATGTGTTTGACGAGGAGCCCCTGCCCCTGGATCATCCACTGCGGCGCACGGCAAACACCGTCATCACGCCCCATATCGGCTATGTGACGGAGGAGACGTATAAAGTCTTCTTTGCCGAGACGGTCGAGAATATTCAGGCCTTTCTGAAAGGCGCTCCGGTGCGGGTGTTGCATTAAGCTCATGTGGACGGCTGGTCTGCGCGCCCAGGAGGAGGACGTGCGAATCCCCGCGGATTTTACGCTGCGCTCCGGACCCGTTCACAACGGCTCGCCGCTCTTTACGACACGGAGCGGTCTCTCTTACTCCAGCCGTTGCGCAATCTCGGCGTATGTGTCCAGGAAGGGCAGAATCACCTCGCGGCCTTCGGTCGGAATGCGTACGGCGGTTCTGACGGCTCCCATATCCCGGTAGCGCTCCAGGCGTTGCTCGTCCGGGGTGTCGATACAGAAGAACGAGATGGGAATGGAGCCTGGGGCACGCCCGGCTTTTTCCATGCGTTCGTTCAGGTCGGCCACGGCGGCCGGCCAGTCGTCAATCAGGGTCTCGATGGGCAGCCAGCCGTCGCAGTGATCGGCTACGCGCTGCCGGCCCAGTTTGGAGCTCATGCTGCCCAGAATGATGGGCGGGTGCGGCACGGTCAGCGGCTTGGGGTAGGACCAGACCCGGTCGAAGTTCACGAACTCGCCGTGGTAGGAGGCTTCTTCCTGCGTCCACAGGGCTTTCATGGCCTCGATGTGCTCCTTGAAGACCTGCCAGCGCCGGTTGGGCGGGGTGCCGTGGTTCTGCATTTCTTCCCGAATCCAGCCGGCGCCCACGCCGAACAGGAAACGGCCGTTGGAAATACGGTCCAGGGTCGCCACCTGCGTGGCTTGATATAAGGGCTCGTGCTCGATGATCAGCGAGACGCCGGTACCCAACAGGATTTTCTCGGTCACGGCCGCGGCTGCGGCCAGACTTGAGAACGGATCGGACATATGGATGTATTCTTTGGGCAGCGGGCCACCGGCCGGCCAGGGGGTTTCCCGGCTCGCCGGAATATGGGTGTGTTCGGGCACCCACAGGGACTCAAAGCCGCGCTCCTCGCAGGCGACCGCCAATTCCGCCGCCGGCACGGTGTATTCGGTATTAAAACTGAAGATACCAAGTTTCATACACCTGCTCCTTCCGGGTCAAAGGGTCTCAGACGAATTCGAGCTCCCGGTCCATGGCTGTCGTGGAGCGGTAATAGCACGTCTGCCGGGCCTGACCGGTGGCGTCTTTGGTATGACACACGCCGCCCCTGCGCGGGATGACGCGGTACAGCACGGAATTCTGTTCGCAGTTGACCCGGACGTCGATCAGATCGAGCACATCGCCCGAGGTCGCGCCCTTCCGCCATAACTCGTTGCGCGAGGTGGACCATAACACCGCCTGTCGAGTTTTGAACGTCTCCCGGAGTGCCAGGTCGTTCGCATAGCCGATAAACAAAACCGCGCCGTTCTCGGCGTGTTGCAACACGACCGGGATGACATCCTGGTCGGTTTCCGCGACCTTGCGCAGCTTCTTAAAATCGAGAGTGAGTGCCTTGCCTTCTTCAAGGATATTCATGCGGGGATACCTCTTCCTAATAACCTGCGTCTTCGTACGGTCCCAGACCGCGTTTGTAGATCAGGAGTTTTCGTTCAAACGAGCAGACTTCCTGGCCGTCCTGATTGACCGCCCGGGTGCGGACGTGCAGCACGGCCTGAGCCGGGCGGGAGCGCGACTCGCGTTTGTCGAGCAGTTCGGACTCGGCGTAGATCGTATCGCCGGCTTTCACCGGAGTCGGCAGTGTGACATCGGTCCAGCCGAGGTTGGCCACGACCTTATTGAAGGTTTTCGTTGTCATGGCGGTGACCGCGCTCAGCACCAGGGTTTCGCTGATGACGTTTTCGCCGCCATAGACCTTGTGGTTATACTCCGCGTCGGCGGTGCGGGCGAAGAGGTCGGCAGACCGAAAGGTGTGTTGCCGGTTTTCCTCAGCGGTGAACGTGCGTCCCGGTCGGTGTTCAAAGACCTGACCAACTTCAAAGTCTTCAAACTCGATGCCCGCGATCTCCATGAAGACGTTTTCTTCAAGTTTTCGGTGCGAATGAAACTGACCCATGGTAGTGTCCCTTCGGTCTAGTAATTGACGGCTTCAAAGGGTACGGCGTCACGTTTATACACCAGCAGGTCATAGCCCATCACGCACACGAGCTTGCCGTCTTGATTGATGCCTCTGGTTTCGACCGTGAGCTTTCCACACGATGTAGCACCCGCAACGTCCTCCTTGGCGGTAATCTCGGTCTCGGCGTAGAGCGTGTCTCCGCCAAAGACGGGGGCCGTCATATTGAGCGCGGACCAGCCCAGGATGCGCGTTTTCTTGAAAAACGTCTTCCAGGTCATGCCGATCAGGCGTTGCAGGGTCAGCGTGCTGACGACCAGGGGTTTTTTCCACTCGGTCTTGGAGGCGTAGTGGGCATCAAAATGGATCATGGCCTGGTTGAGCGTATCAAACGATTCTTCAATATTGTCTTGTTGGGTAATCGTCAAACCGGGCCGATGTTTGAAAATCTGCCCGACCTGGAAGTCTTCGAAGTCGAGTCCGTAGCGTTCTCGAAACCGCTTCTCTCCAACCTGTATATGCGACGCATAGGCAAATTCAGCCATACCAATACACTCCAATCTTCACGCTTCTGGCAAGGCGATCAGCCTACCAGGAATCCTGTCGCTCGGGTAGGGTCTACCCTGTCCTGGACAAGGTGATCGAGGGAAAGGCCGCAGGCACGATGCCCGCACGCCTGGAAGAAGCCGCGAGTGTAGAGGCCGACCCCCGTTTTTACGGGGGCGGTGTGTTTTCGCCGGGAGTAACGGGTTGCAGGATGCGGTGTCGAAAGGCGGTGGTCCAACCGGAAGAAGGGGGCGGATTAGGCGAGATTCATCCGGCCGACGGGGCTAGGCGTCGCCCCGGCTGGCATCGACGCTCCACATCCCTGAGCCATGCGCGGAGATAAACAAAAAGGCAAAACAGTAGACAACGGCCAGCTCGCCTTGATTCTGAATCGGGAAGAGCGCATTCATGCCGTGCGCCATCCAGTAGGCGGCGGCCATCAGGCCGCTACAGATAAAGGCCGCCCAACCGGTCATCAGCCCGATCATGACCAGTGCTCCACCGACCAGCTCAATAGTCCCCGCGCCGTAGATGATAAACGCGGGTGCTTCCGGTGGCGGCAAGGGGAAGCCCAACAGCTTCTGGGTCCCGTGGAAGAGGAAGGTAAATCCCAAGACGATCCGCATCAGCGCATATGTCTGTCCCCCATATGGTTCCATGAACGAAGCCATAGCATCCCTCCTTTAGTCTGGAATGCTTTTGTCATAGCAATGTTGGAGAGAGAATATCAAGCGAACTTTTGGAGCATGGGCGCGTACTCGTCCAGAAACGCATACACCCGCCCCCGGTCCTCGGTCGGTACGCGGACAACGGTCCGGACCGCGCCGTAGTGCTGAAAGCGCTCAAGGATATGTGCCTTTGGCGCGTTGGTACAAAAACAGGTAATCGGAATAGACTGCGGATCACGCCCAATAGACTCGGCGTATTCATGCATTTTCGCAATCGAACCCGGCAGGTCTTCGACTGCGGCCGCAACCGGAATCCAGCCATCACACAGATCGACGACGCGCTTGAGCGCAATTTTTGAGCTCAGGCTGCCGAGCAGAATCGGCGGATGCGGCACGGTCAACGGCTTGGGATAGGACCAGACCCGATCAAAGTTGACAAACTCGCCGTGATATGAGGCCTCGTCTTGCGTCCACAATGCCTGCATGGCCTCGACGCGTTCGGTCAAGACGGTCCAGCGCCGATTGGGCGGCGTGCCGTGATTACGCATTTCTTCTTTATTCCAGCCCGCACCGATCCCAAACAAAAACCGGCCCTGAGAAAGGCGATCCAGAGAGGCAATTTGCTTGGCCTGGACAAGGGGATCATGCTCGGTCACGAGCGAGATGCCCGTCCCCAGCTTGAGCGTCTGTGTCACCGCGGCCGCGGCCGCCAGCCCGATAAACGGATCGGACATATGCACGTATTCTTTGGGCAGTTCGCCACCACCGGGAAATGGCGACTCCCGGCTGGCCGGGATATGCGTATGCTCCGGCAGCCACAAGGATTCATAACCCCGCTCCTCGCAGGCAACCGCCAGTTCATCCGCGGCCATGGTGTACTCGGTGTTATAACTGAACACGCCGATATGCATACAGACTCCTTCGCCTTATCCTCTCTCCCTCAGAAAGAGCGAGGGCCTTCCTTATCACGAACCAGTCGGCACCATCAGTCCCAGCTCTATGGAGGATGTATAGAGTATCTTCTTCATATATCAGAGAGGAGCTATGCAATTCGTCTGGGATAGACGCAAAGCGGAGCGGAATAATAGGAAACATGGAGTTTCCTTTGAAGAGGCATCCACGGTTTTTGGAGATCCTCTGGCAGGCACCATTTCGGACCCGGACCATTCCCTTGGTGAAGAGAGATTTGCTACTGTCGGTTTTTCTACGGCAAGACGTCTGTTAGTAGTAGTTCATACGGAGGAAGCCGACGACCGGCTCCGTATTATTAGTGCTCGGGAAACGACCGCCCGAGAGAGAAAACGCTATGAGTCAAAAAGCTGAAGCACGGCAAACGGACGACATGCGAGACGACATGCGCGAAGAATACGATTTCTCCGACGCGGTCCGAGGGAAATATTATCAACGCTACCGGCAAGGGACAAACGTCGTCCTGCTCGAACCGGATGTGGCTACCGCTTTCCCTACCGCTAAGGCAGTCAACGATGCACTACGTTCTCTGCTGAGGCTTGCGAAGCGTGCTACGAAGGAACCGTCCCGTTCAAGCCAGCGCACGAAAAAACAACGCATTGCCTAAATTAATGGAGAGGCCAGCTACGCTCTCCCTTTTTAGTACTTGGCCAGTACCTTTTCGGCAAAGTCGGTCATCTGCCGGACCGGGTCGTCGTCCATGACCTGAAAGGCAAAATGCGACAGGCCGGCGTCTTCGAGGGTGTGGATGCGCTCAATAATCTCGTCCGGCTGGCCAATGATGGCTACCACGTCGGCCAGTTCCGGCACGATGAATTCCGCCTCGTCCTCACGCGGATAAATGATATGGCCTTCATGGAGGGTAAGATGGCGCGTGTCCGCGGGCAGCCCGGCCGCGTATTTTTTGTAGCGCTCCACCCATTCCGCCACCGCTGGAATGGGCGGCAGCAGAGCGGTGCCCCACTCTACCTGGACGTGCAGGAAATTCATGATGAACGGGGCGACCAAGCTCATGATACGCGGTGTTGCGGTTGTCTCACCGGGAGAGAGGACGGCAGTGGGGAAGAAACATTTTGAGGGTACGTCGCCCGGTGATTTGCCGCGCTTGTGGGCCGCGTCGTCGATAATGGTCCGGGCCGCCCGCAATCCGTCCGGGTCTATGCCCCAGGTGATATGGCCGTCCGATTCCGAGCCGCAATAGGCCAGGGTCTTGGGACCCAGGGCCGAGATGCTGACCGTCACGGGGTCTTTGAGGTTGATATAACTGCGGTGCGGATGCAGAAAACGGACAGCGTGCTCTTCGCCCTCCTCCCGGAGCGTTCCCGTCTCGCCGGCGAGCAGGGTCTGGATCAAGCGTACTTCCTTTTTCATGCGCGTGAGGCTGATGGGTCGCAGGCCCATCGTCAGGCGGGCGGTGTTGCCTGTTCCCACCCCTAATTCGACCCGGCCGGGGGCGAGCTGGTTGATGGTCGCGATCGAATGGGCAATGGTCGGGGCCAGGCGCGTCGTCGGCACGGCCACGCCGGTCCCGAGTCGAATCGTGGAGGTCTTATGTGCGGCCAGGGCCATGGTCGCGTAGACGTCCGAGTAGATCATCTGCGAATCGTAAAACCAGGCTTGGCGATAGCCCAGCCGCTCGGCCAGTTCGACCAGTTCAAAATCGCCGACCCGCGCAGGAAAGGTCACCCCAAAATCCATCAGCTTCTCCTCTTCGAGTGGAATGCCGCATGCATATCGGGACAGCGGGCAGAGGTCCAGCCGTTATGGGTTACTGAGCCATCGTGACGTGAGTATGCCAATGACCTATACTCATCTATTGAGCCGCAACGGTCTATCGAAATATTTAGATGTGCTAGGAGTGTGATGGCGGATTTGACACTTGAGCTTCTCAGAGCCGAAGCCGGGGCCTTTGCGGAAATCGAGTCTGGCCACGATGAACCAGCCCTGTATGGAGTGACGGATGGTAAGGCTGTTGGAACCTATTTCGAGCAAAAGTTTCAGGCTTATCTTCATACCAAGTACGACTACGAGGAAGGCTCGTCGGCTAAGGGCATCGATTTCCCCGGCCTTGGAGTGGACATGAAGGTCACGAGCATCAGGCAGCCGCAGTCTTCTTGTCCTTACAAATCAGCAAGACAGAAAATTTATGGGCTTGGCTATTCGTTGCTGGTTTTCGTCTACGAGAAGACCGATAATACCACCACAGCAACTGGACGCTTAAACGTCCAACACGTGATCTTCGTGGAAGCGAGTTGTACGGCCGATTTCCAGATGACTACGGGGCTCATCGACATACTCAAAAACGAAGGGAACAAGGACGACCTCATTGCCTTCATGAGTGATAAGATGCTTCCGGTAGACGAGATCGAGGCATCTAACATAGCTGACGAATTATTGGAGCGTCCTCCCGGGACCGGCTTCCTCACGATCTCCAACGCACTCCAATGGCGGCTACAATACCGTCGCGTTATAGACAGGGCCGGCTCAGTCCCAGGAGTTATCCGCGTCAAATGAATCCTAAAGCTGCCAAACAGACGGTGGAGTTTGGCGATTTCCAGACTCCTCTGCGCCTAGCCAAATCGGTATGCAGTCTCCTGCTTCGCACCGGTTTTGAGCCTTCCTCCATAATTGAGCCCACGTGTGGCCAAGGCACTTTCCTTGTCGCGGCTCTTGAGGCGTTTCCAGACGCCACAGCACGAGGTTACGAATACAATCCAGTCTATGCTGAAGCGGCCCATCGAACCGTGTCGCGGTTTTCTCAGGCAACGGTACAAAAGGGAGACTTTTTTCGGATTGACTGGGATTCTGAACTCTCGAAGCTCTCAGAACCGCTGCTCGTCCTCGGCAACCCGCCGTGGGTGACCAACGCGGCGGTTGGCTCCTTGGGTGGTAGCAACCTCCCGGAGAAGTCAAACCTCGATGGCTTGCGCGGGATTGACGCTATGACAGGGCGCGCAAATTTTGACATCTCGGAGTGGATGTTGCGAGAAAATCTCCGTTGGCTCAGAGGACGGCGCGGAGCAATCGCAGTGCTGTGTAAGACGAGCGTCGCCCGGAAGGTTCTCGTCCATGCCTGGTCTGCGTCTCTTCCTATCAAGTCCGCAACGATCTATCGGCTTGACGCTCATCGAGAGTTCGGCGTTTCGGTAGATGCCTGCCTGCTTTTCGTTTGTCTGACTCCAGGCACCCAAACCCGCGAGTGTGTCATCTACGATACTCTGAATGCCCCAAGGCCATCGTCGAGCTTCGGCATGAGAGATGATCGCCTCGTATCTGACTTGGAGACTTACAAACGCCTGCAATCCCTTTCCTCGGACGGTCTGACTGGATGGCGCTCAGGTGTAAAGCACGACTGTAGTCGGGTCTTCGAGTTCTCAGTCAGGAATGGAAAATTAGTCAATGGGCTTGGTGAAGTCGTATCGCTGGAGACCGATGTTGTCTTTCCGCTGTTGAAGAGTTCTGATGTCGCCAGTCGCCGTCCACCCCGGAAATATCTCATAGTTCCTCACCGGTCCATGGATGAATCCTCACACGAGCTTCGCAGTCACGCGCCTCGGGCGTGGCAATACTTAACTGCTCACGAACGGACTCTGGAAGCCCGCGCTAGTGCTGTCTACAAGAAGAGGCCAAAGTTCTCGATCTTCGGGATCGGGCCATACTCCTTCGCCCCTTGGAAAGTCGCAATCTCTGGACTCTACAAGAACCTACGCTTCACAAAAATCGGACCGCTTGATGGCCAACCCATACTGCTTGACGATACCTGCTACTTCTTCCCGTGTGACAGCGAGGAGGAGTGCCTGTCTCTGTACGAGCTCGTGTCATCGCCGCTTGCGCTCGAGTTCTGGTCCTCTCTCGTATTCTGGGACTCCAAACGTCCGATTACGGCTAAGCTGCTGAATCTACTGGACCTCGCCAGTCTGGCAAAAAAGATGGGCGCCTGGACTCCGACGACGCGGCGAATCGCGGAACGACAAATGACCGCCTACTCGGCCAGCTCACACCAGCCCATGCTTTTTCGGGAGTCGTCTTCTCGGTATGGATTCACGGAGAAAGTATTCAACCCTTTAGCCAACGATAAGAATAAGAAGTAGCACCGCATGGCTACCCGGAGCAGTATCGACCAAGCAATCGAACACCATCTCAACGGTCAGTTGGACCAGGCCCTCGGACTCTACGTACAGGCCCTCCAAGAGGACCCGCAGACCCCGGGGGCCGCAGACCTTATATCGGCCATCCTCCGCACCTATCTCGAATTGGCCCTGGCTTTGATGAAAACAGGCCGCGACCCGGAAGCCATCCGGAGCTTTCAGCGCGTCCTGGCCATCCAACCCGATGAGCCTGTGGCACATGCCTATCTCAGTCGGCTCTTCATCTCGAACAGTGATTTACACCGGGCGACGCGACACTTGCGTCACTATCTGCGCCTGGTGCCGGAGGATCATATCGGGGCCAGGCTGCTCCTCGCCTATACGGGCGCAGAGGCGGTCCCGGAGCGACCGGCACCGGCCTATATTACGCGCCTGTATGATAATTACGCCGCCTCGTACGACCAGAAGCTGGTGGGCAGCCTGCACTACCAGTGCCCGCAGTTAATTCGGGCGGCATTGCAGCGGCACTGCCGGGACAAAGTCGCCATCCTTGACCTGGGCTGTGGAACCGGCCTGTGTGGCCAGGCGGTCAGCTCGATGGCCACACGCCTGGACGGTGTGGACCTGTCTCCACAAATGCTGGCCAAAGCCCGGCAGCGCGCGATCTATAATGAGCTGGCCGTGGGCGATCTTTACCCTTTTCTGGAGAAAAAGGCGGGCTGGTATGATGTGATTGTTGCCGCCGGCGTGTTTGAACATATCGGCGACCCCCGCCCTGTTTTTCGGGCCGCGTTCGGCGCACTCCGGGACTCCGGCTTGTTCATTTTCACGGCTGAGGACAACCCGGCCCAGGAGCTGAGCGTGAACAGCTCCGGGTACTATATGCACGGCCGGGCCTATCTGGCAGCGCGCGCGACACAGTGTAGATTTGCTGTCAGTTCTCTCGAATCGGTCACGCTGCGCCTTGATAACGGCCGGCCGGTCCGGGGGCTGTGCGTCGTGCTGCGCAAGACCCCGTAGCGCTCTGGCAAAAAAGCCGACGACGAGAGTCGGCCTACTCAACCGTCTCGACTGGTGGAACCGACTCTTCCTCTTCGCTGTCTGTCGGGGCGTAGGAAAACGTCAGCTTTTCCTCATCAAAGTCGATCTCGACCTCGCCCCCTTCTTGGAGCTGCCCAAACAGAATCTCATCCGCCAGTACCTGTTTCACCTCAGTCTGGATCAAGCGAGCCATCGGGCGGGCACCAAAGGTTTTGTCATAGCCCTTTTCCGCCAGATACCGGCGCGCGGCCGGCGTCAGCGTAATGGACACCTTGCGTTCGGTGAGCTGCTCGACCAGTTCCTTCACGAACTTTTCGACCACCCGCTCAATGGCCTGCATGGGCAGGGAGCGAAAGTGCACGATGGCGTCCAGGCGGTTCCGAAATTCCGGGCTGAAGAGCTTCTCAATCGCCTGCTGATCCTTGCCTTCGTTTGAGATATTGCCAAAGCCAATGGCATGCGCCGCTATCTCACGGGCGCCGGCATTGCTGGTCATGATAATAATCACATGCCGGAAGTCGGCCTTTTTGCCATTGTTGTCGGTCAGGGTGGCGTGGTCCATGACCTGCAATAAAATATTGAACAGGTCGGGATGGGCTTTTTCGATCTCGTCCAGCAAGAGGACCGCGTGCGGATTGCGCGTGACTGCGTCGGTCAACAACCCGCCCTGATCGAAGCCGACGTATCCCGGCGGCGCACCAATCAGACGCGAGACCGTATGCTTCTCCATATACTCGCTCATGTCAAAGCGCAGAAATTGGAGGCCCAGGGTTTCGGCCAGTTGCTTGGCGACTTCGGTTTTGCCCACTCCGGTCGGCCCCGAGAACAGAAACGAGCCAACGGGTTTTTCGGGCTGGCCCAAGCCGGCGCGCGCCAGCCGAATGGCCCGCACCAGGGTTTCAATCGCCGTATCCTGGCCGAAGACGACGCCCTTGAGGTCGGCATCCAGGCTTTGTAAGCGCTCTTTGTCCGAAGCGGAAACGCTGCGGGGCGGTATCCGGGCGATCTTGGCCACAATGGACTCGATGTCGGAGTCATGAATGATTTTCTTGCCGTCTTCCTCCGGAGCGGGGCGAATCTGAAAGGATGCCCCGACCTCGTCGATCACATCAATCGCCTTGTCCGGCAGAAAACGATCATTGATATATTTTGCCGACAGTTCGGCCGCGGCCTTGAGGGCGTCATGCGTATATTCCACCCCGTGATGTTCTTCGTAGTGCGGCTTGAGGCCGTTCAGGATTTCCACGGCGTCTTCAATGCTCGGCTCGTGGACTTCGATTTTTTGAAAGCGCCGCGCCAGGGCTCGGTCCCGCTCAAAATAGCTCCGGTATTCGTGATAGGTGGTGGCACCGATGCAGCGCAGCTTGCCCGAGGCCAACGCGGGTTTGAGGATATTCGAGGCGTCCATGGACCCACCGCTGGTGGCCCCGGCCCCGACTATGGTGTGAATCTCATCGATAAACAGGATGGCCCCCGGTTGTTTGTCAAGCGCTTTCAGCACGGCTTTGAGCCGTTCCTCAAACTGACCCCGGAATTTTGTGCCGGCCAGGACGGAGCCCATATCAAGCGAGTAGATGCGGACCTCTTTTAAGACCTCGGGCACGTCGCCCGCCGAAATCTTGAGCGCCAGGCCATCTGCAATCGCGGTCTTGCCCACCCCCGAATCACCGACATAGATCGGGTTGTTCTTGCGCCGCCGGCACAACACATGAATGGTCCGCTCAATCTCGACCTCACGGCCGATCAGCGGATCGATATCCCCGGCTTTGGCCTTTTGCACGAGATTGGTGGTAAACGCCTCAAGCGGGTCTTTGACCGGACGGGGCTCGCCGTCTTCGTCCGGACTGTCCTGCGCAGAACCGGGTCCGGATTCTTCGTCGGACGGCGTTTTGGAAATGCCGTGCGAGATATAATTGAGGACATCCAGCCGGGTCACGCCGTGCTTCTCCAGGAGATAGACCGCGTGACTGTTGTCCTCGCGAAACAGGGCGACAAAGAAATTGCGCGTCTCAATGACTTCTTTGCCGGCGGATTGGACATGGGCAGCGGCCCGCTGCAAGACCCGATGAAAGGCCAGGGTCTGCTGGGGGTCAACCTCACCGGCATCCTCCGGCAGCGACTCCAGATTCTCTTTGAGAAATTCCTCAAGGTCGGCTTGGAGTTCTTTGACGTCTCCGCCGCACTGCCGCACAATCTCGGCCACGGTCTCATCGAACAGCAAGGCGTGGAGCACATGTTCCAGACAGAGGAACTCATGCCGTCGCCGCCGGGCTTCGTTAATCGCCAGACTAATCGTGACTTCCAGTTCTCGACTAATTCGCATGGTAAGGGCTCCCGACCGCTCGCTAGGCTTCTTCCATACTGCACTTTAAGGGGAATTCATGTTTCTTGGCTAAACTCTCCACGCGGGAGACTTTCGCTTCCGCCACCTCATAGGTATACACGCCGGCCACGCCAGTCCCCTGCCGATGGACGTGCAGCATAATCTGGGTGGCCTTGGTCGCGTCGTGACGAAAGACGCTCTGGAGGATGTAAACCACAAACTCCATGGTGGTGTAGTCATCGTTATGTAACAAGACCTTGTAGAGCGGTGGCTTCTTGAGCTTTTTTTCGGTTTCGGTAACTACGCCGTGGTCGAGATCCGTGTCACGATCATTCTGATCTCTCATAACGCCCTCGCACTCTGCATCTACTCCTCCGCTTCCATACCGCGATCAGAGGGTTGAGACAAGCGTGCAGCCACCAAACCCCTTACCCTCGCCAAGACCTCACCCTGAGCTGTCGATACCAATTGCCAAGGACAAAGTCCGTCTGGTATCCCTATTCGCACGGTCCTCACACACGATCTGAGAAACCGGTGATTATTTCTCTACGGAGGCAGTATGCCAGACACAGTGTCCTATCGGCTACCGGAAACCGCGACTCCTGAGCGGTACGTGATTCGCCTGACTCCCGATCTGACCCACTTCACTTTTACGGGTGAGGAAACGGTCGCCATCACCGTTCATGAGGCCACCCACACTCTCGTCCTGAACGCCTGTGAGCTGACGATTCAGCAGGTGGCATTGACTGATGAAACAGGCGCAATTCAAGCGGGTAGCGCGACCCTCGACGAACCAAACGAACGGGCGGTGCTCGAGTTCCCACAGGCCATCAGCCCCGGCCGCTATCGTCTGCATATGGCCTTTGCCGGCGTCCTCAACGACCAACTGCACGGCTTCTATCGCAGCACGTATAAGGATGCGGACGGCAACGAGAAGACCCTGGCCACCACGCAGTTTGAGGCAACGGATGCCCGGCGGGCCTTTCCGTGTTGGGATGAGCCGGCAGCCAAAGCCGTCTTTCAGGCGACGCTAGTGATTGATGAGGGACTGACCGCCATTTCCAATACGGCCGTGGTGAGCGAAGACCCGGTCCCTGGGACGGCCAAGAAAGCGGTCGTGTTTGCCGACACGATCAAGATGTCCACCTATCTGGTGGCCTTCATCGTGGGCGAGTTTGAGGCCAGCGAAGCCGTGCATATTGACGGCACACCGCTGCGCGTATGGGCCGTACCGGGCAAGCAGCATCTCACTGCGTTCGGGCGGGCCATCGGCGCTGCGTCGCTGCAATTCTTCAGCGACTACTACGGGCAGCCCTATCCCGGCGACAAGCTCGACCTGATTGCCATCCCGGATTTCGCTTTCGGAGCGATGGAGAACCTCGGAGCCATTACCTTTCGGGAAACCGCCCTGCTCATTGATGAGCAGACGGCCGCCCGGAGTGAGCTGGAACGCGTTGCCGACGTCGTCGCACACGAGAACGCGCATATGTGGTTTGGAGATTTGGTCACGATGCGGTGGTGGAATGGAATCTGGCTCAACGAAGCGTTTGCCACCTTTATGGAACTCATGGCCGTCGACAACTGGAAGCCCGAATGGCGGCGCTGGACCAGCTTTGCCGTCTCGCGGGCGGCGGCGCTGCAGGTTGACGGCCTGCACAGCTCCCGCCCCATCGAGTTTCCGGTCGCACACCCGGACGAAGCCCAGGGTATGTTCGATATTCTGACCTATGAGAAAGGGGCGTCTGTCCTACGCATGTTGGAGCAATACATCGGCCCTCAGGCCTTTCAGAATGGCGTTCGCAACTATCTGAGGAAACACGCTTATGACAACGCCGAGACGACCGACCTGTGGGATGACTTGGAGGAGGCAACCCGGCAGCCGGTCCGGTCCATGATGGATAGCTGGGTCTTCCAGGCGGGCTATCCTTTGATTTCCGTTGCTGTGGACGGCGCTGAACTGGTGATTTCTCAACAGCCGTTTCACTACGTGCAAAACGGCAATAACCAGGCTGAAGACAAACGCTGGCAGGCTCCGGTTTTTATTAAAACCAAGGGAGCGGCTGAAACCGAGAGTCAGACCGTCCTGCTGACCGCTGACGAATTGCGCCTGCCCCTCTCAGAGAGGCCGGACTGGGTCGTCGTCAACGCGGGGGGACACGGCTTTTATCGGGTCCGGTACGCGCCGGAATTATTGGGCCAACTTACCGCAGATGTCTACACCCAGCTCTCGCCGATCGAGCGCTTCAACCTGCTCAACGATACCTGGGCGACCGCGCAGGCCGGTCTGACTCCACTGCCCACCTATCTCGACCTCCTGCCCGTATTTCGGGAGGAGTCCGATCACAATGTGTGGACCGCTATTCTCGGCTCGTGTCATTATCTCTACCGCCTGCTCGGCCCGGAACAGCGTCCAGCCTTGCAGCGTCACGTCCGTGATCTGCTCACCCCACTCAGCCAGCAGTTGGGTTGGTCTCCACACGCGGATGAGGATGCCCTTATCGGCCAGCTTAGAGGGGAACTGCTGAGCGCGCTGGGCACCCTTGGAGACGATGCGGCCACCCAGGCGCAGGCGCGGGCGCTCTATACGCAGTATCAGGCCGACCGGAACGCCGTAGACCGCAATCTGGTTCCCGCGCTGGTATCGATTCTTGCCCATACGGGCGACGCGGCGATATATGACGAATTTCGTCAGATTTCGCACAACGCCGCAACACCGCAGGAAGAGCAGCGCTATCAGTTCGCGCTGGCCAGCTTCCGTCAACCCGACCTCCTTGCCCGGACCCTGGACATGACGCTCAACGGCGAGGTCCGCACCCAGAACGCGCCCTACCTCATGCGGTCGCTGTTGATGAACACCGAGGGCCGTGAGCTGGCCTGGCGCTTTCTCCAGGAACGCTGGGCCGACATGCTGGAGAAGTTCCCGGACGTGTCCATTGTGCGCATGTGTGAGGGGATCGTCGCGCTCGTCACGCCCGAGCTTGAGGCCCAGGTCAACGCATTTTTTACCGATCACCCCGTCCCGAACGCCGGCAAGATGATGGCCCAGCACCTGGAAAAGCTGCACGTCGCGGTGGCCTGCCAGCAACGCGAGGCCGAGAATCTGCGGGAGTATTTTGAGCGGACGGGGTAGAGGGGGGGGAGGTTTCTACTCCCTCTCCCCCGGAGGGAGAGGGCCGGGGTGAAGGGGAAGCGAAGACAATGATCGAGGCCCAGCTGGCGGTCTGAGCCCCAAAAGAGCCAACTCAATTCCTCAAGCAGCTCTACTTCTTTTTTGACGAGGTGGTTCACTATCTCGCCCAGCTCTTTGCCCGTCTTCTCCGCGATCTGTTCAAGCTGATGCTGGAGCTTTGCGTCAAGGTAAATGGGCAGCCGCAATTCGGCTCCCTTGCGATAAAACTTTCCTCTCTCGGCCTTGGAAAAATCGTACTCACGTTTCGCAGAATTTCGAAACGGTCTTCCCATAACAACCTCCTCCCGGTTGCTATTCTCCCATCACCGACTCGACATACATCTGAGCCGCGACGTTAAGGGCCGCTTGCTCGGTGAACTCTCCCAATTGCACGCGCCGCATATGGGTTCTGCTGTCGTCCAGTTCGACCACGCACTCCACGACTCCCAAGCGGGCTGAGGCTTCGAGTAGAGTGTGATTTTCTCCCTCACCCCGACCTCCTCCCTCCGGGAGATGTGGCAGGAGTTTGGCCTCGGTGGTTATCTGTTTGCTCTGGTCCCGATGCTCTATCAACCAAGCACTGAATTCTTCGCGGCTGATGCTCGTCTCCTGCCAGAACGCGGCCTGATCGTAGGGCAGTTCCCGGAAACGGTGCAGCAGGAAGTCGCGGTCCAGGAAGGCCAGCAGATTGCCGGCCTTAGGGCCGGAGTCGCGGTCGAGCAACGTCCGATAGATAGCCTGAAAGGCGTGGGCCGGGGCGAGCGGCGTGAGACGTGCGGTGTCGAATAACGCCGCCTGCAAGGCGTTATCGTCCTGCGGAATATCGGGCAGACGGTCAGCGAGTTGGTGCAGAAAGGCGCGCTGGCTGGCGGTCAGCTCGTCGGCGCGCTCCGGCAGCCGGTCCTGCAAGACGATCCGTTCCTCGGGGCTGGCGTAATGCTCCAGCCAATAGCGGGCCGCCTGGGACCGGCGTTCGAGTTGCTCGCGCTCAATGGCCGTCAGGGCCGTGCCCTTGCGCTTTTCGATCTCTGAGATGAGGTCAAGATGCGGCAGTTGCGCAATCGTCGCCACCAGTTGAAAGTCCGCGGCGTAGAAATCGTCCGCCAGGGTGGTCTGCGCCAGTTGATATACCCGCTTATCGTCTTCCGATACCTGAGGGTCGCGATACGTGCGTGTATGGAATCGATCAAAGTCATTGAAGATCTTGATAATGGATTTTTCGTCCGGAGAGAAATTCACCGGCTGTTTGGGCTGGGTGCGGATCATGACGAACCGCAGGATTTCGGGCGGCAGGAAATCCGCCATATCCCGGGCGGAAACCCCCAGCCCTTTGGACGAACTCATCTTGGCACCGCCGACCAGAAAAAACTCATACGGGATATTGAGCGGCGGAGCCTGATTGAAAATCCGACGCAAACAGGCCGCGGCCACGTCCCGAGAGCCGCCTTTTGTGGTGTGGTCTTTGCCCGCGCCCTCAATCGTAATAGGGAAGGTTTTCCACTTGGCGGTCCATTCGAGCTTCCACGGTAATTTGCCCTTGCCGTCAAACGGCGAAACCTTTCCCTGGTAGCCGCATCCGGTAGCCCAGGTGACCAGGTCGGGCCGGCAGGTGTAGGTGACTTCTTTGCCGTCGTAGTCGTTGACCTCGGTCGTGCCGATACGTCCGCACTGTTCGCACACGGCCTGGAAGGGATACCAGTTATCCGGACGGTCGGCCTTACTGACCTCTTTGTAGACACGCCGGACGGTCGCGGCGTTACGCAGAATATCGTCAATGGCCTCATTGAATTGGCCCGAGCGATAGATATCGCGCAGCCGGTAGGTCTCGGCCTCGACGTTCAGGTCGCGGAACACGCTGAAAAAATCTTGAATATAATGTTCGGAGATATCGGAAAAGGAAGAGCCCGGCGGCGGCGGCACCTGACACAGTGGCACGCCGAGATAGGGCCGAAAAAACTCTTCTTCGCCGGCCGGCAACTCGTCCAGAGGGTCGTAGTCGTCAACCCCAAAGGTATAGCGGACCGGCAGGCCACGGGCCTGAATAGCCCGGAAAACGACATCGTGAATGAGTACGCCCCGCAGGGCACCAACGTGAGCGCGGCCCGAGGGGGTCTTCGAGTCGTTGATGAGTTGTTCTCCCTCGACCCGGGCGGCAATTTTATCACACCAAAGCATGCATCCTCTCCAATATGGGTATTCTTCCTCAGTACAGGCGCTTCATGAGTGGGAATCCAGTCAGAAAGCAGGCTCTGTTATGCTATGAAAACATAAAAAAGGCAAAAGCGGTGCCCCTCTTCTCCCAGCGTCTGCGTCTAGCGCTCCGTTTATCCCGCAGGGGTGGCCGAAGCCGTTCTTCGCTTTACAGGCGGTGTGGCACGTTCTATGAAAGAGGAAGGGTCTGTGAGGCAGTGAGGCGGGACGGACACACCGGGAAGGAGAGCGCGGATTGTGGAACAGGACCGAGCAGCCATCGTACATGCGCTCCGTGTCTCCGAACAGATTCTTTCCCTGGTTCACGAACATACAGAGCGGATTGAGCAGTTACGACCCGGCGCTCGGCACTGCCTCGACCTGGGGCAGGTTCCGCGTCTCAACGGTTTGGAAGCCGCAACCCTGCTGCGACTCGTACAGCACGGCAGAAAGCGAGGGGTGACGGTACAGTTTACCGGCGTCCGTCAACAGGCCCAGCAAGCGTTTATCGGGCTTGATCTGAGCCTGCTCGATCCACCCGAACCTGCGCGCGGCAGACTGTCGCTGCTGGAGTCGATTGGCGACCATACCCTGACCGCCGTGGCAACGGGCCGGCGGCTGATCGAAATGATCGGCGAGCTCGCCTATTGGTTGTGTCTTGCCCCCTGGCGCGGGAAAAACATCAAATGGGACCGGACCCACGAGCAGATCGTGAAAATTGGCGTGGACGGCATCCCGATTGTCACCTTTCTGTCCTTTCTGATCGGCGCGGTTCTGGCCCTGAACGCGGCCAGTCAGTTACGACAGTTCGGCGCCGCCATCTATATTGCGAATCTCGTCGCGGTCTCCATGACGCGTGAGATGGCTCCCCTGATTACGGCGATTATTGTCGCCGGGCGGAGTGGGTCGGCCATTACCGCAGAGCTTGGCACCATGGTGGTGTCCGAGGAGATCGACGCCATGCGTACCATGGCCCTCAGTCCGGGTCGCTTTCTGCTGCTGCCGCGCATGCTCGCCCTGTTGTGCGCCGTGCCGGGTCTGACCATGCTCTCAAATGTGACCGGTATTTTCGGGGGATATTGGATCGGCGTGCTGGTACTCGGGCTTGGCAGTCGGAATTATCTCCAGCAAACCGGCCAAGCCCTGCTGATGAGCGATCTGGTCACGGGCATGATTAAAAGTCTGGTCTTCGCCGTCCTGATCGGTTTGGTCGCCTGCTACCGGGGCTGCTATGTGCACGGCGGGGCCGAAGGCGTGGGGACGAATACCACGGCCTCCGTTGTCGCTTCCATTGTGCTGTGCATTCTGGCGGATGCCGTCTTTACCACGATCTTTTTCTATCTCGCCTAACCAATAGTGAGTCAACACGATGGCAACCTCGCACGCCTCACCGTCCGTTCCTCCCGCCGTTCAGGTTGACGGACTCGTGGCCGAGTACGACGGGCGGGCAGTTCTTGACCGCGTCAGCATGCAGGCCCGGCAAGGCGAGATTACGGTGGTATTAGGGGAGAGCGGCTGCGGAAAAACAACCCTGCTGCGCCATATTGTCGGACTGCTGACGCCAAAGGCGGGGAGCGTCTGTATCAACGGGCAGAATTTTCATGCGGCAAGTGAAGAGGAGCGGGAGCGGATCTTGCGTGACGTCGGCATGTCGTTTCAGGGTGGAGCCTTGTTCAGCTCCCTGACCCTGGAAGAGAATGTGGCCCTCCCTATTATCGAACATACCCAGGTAGACCAGGAAACCGCGCTCATGCTGGCCAGAATGAAGCTCTGCGTCGTTGGCCTGGAACACGCCGCCCGGTTGTTGCCCGCCGAAATCAGCGGAGGCATGAAGAAACGGGCGGCCGTTGCCCGCGCGCTGGCTCTCGACCCCGGCCTGCTGCTCTTCGACGAACTCTCGGCCGGTCTCGATCCGGTCACCGCACGGGAATTAGATGAACTGGTCCTGCGCTTAAAAGAACATCTGGGCGTGACTATCGTTATTGTGACGCATGAACTCGGGAGTATTCAAATGATTGCCGATCGGGCCGTCATGCTGGACGCCGGAAAAATCCTGGCCACGGGCCCCTTGGACGAGGTCCGGCAGACAGACCACCCGAAGATCCGGGCCTTTTTTGATCGTCGGCCCCGCGCCAGGACCCTGCGCGGGGATTTGCGTGACAGCCTGCTCATGAATGGAGAACGCTATGGGACAGGATCGGGTTAAGGTCGGCCTGTTCGTCACGATCAGTTTCTTTTTATTTGCCAGCGCCCTGCTGTGGCTGGCGGGCTCACGTTTTTTTCAGCCGGTCGATACCTACACCATTCTCTTTACGGAGTCGGTCAGCGGGCTTTTACCCGGCGCCGCGGTCGAATATCAGGGGGTGACCGTAGGGAAAGTCGAAACCATCGGCCTGACCCAGGATACGCCGCCCCGCGCGCGGGTGGCCATTGCGCTCCAGCCGGGCACCCCGATCCGGCAGGATACAACGGCGCATCTGATCGGCTCCTTTGTGACCGGCATTCGCTATATCGAACTGGCGGGGGGGTCGAGCGCCGCCCCGATCTTGGACCCTGGAGCCGTCATTCCCGTGCAGCGCGGAGGACTTGAAGAGTTCCGGGATCGCGCCGGGGCCATTGCCGAACGCTTGCTGGATACCCTGACCCGCATTGAACAGGGGGTGCTGAGCGAACATAATTTGACCGCGCTGACGGATTTTCTGAAAAATATGTCACTGCTGACGAAAGACCTGCGCACCTCGCTGGCCGAAGTGTCAACACCGGACACGCGGCTGGCCTTACGCCAGATGGTCGATAATTTAGCCCAGACTGCCGCCGGTCTGAAAAGCGCCACCGCCGCGATCAATACGATTCGGGAAGAGCTGTTTCAGGATGGCAAAGCCATGCTGGTCCAGATTCGGCACACCGCGGAGGTCACCGCCGACCTCGCCAGCGACGTGCGTCGCCTGACCCAACACGTGGACGCGCTTGTGGTCGATAACCGCCACGAGGTCCGGCAGGTCCTGAACAATTTGTCACACACCTCGCACGAACTCAGAGAGCTGAGCGAATCCTTACGGACTGACCCGTCGGCATTGGTCTGGGGGCCAACGGTCTCGGCCAGAGAAATTCCCGATCCATGAGGTATCCCAGGCTCTTCTTTCCGGTTCTTCTCACCAGCCTTGTGCTCGGCGGGTGTGGCCTCACGCGCTCCAAACAAGAGGTGCAGTATTACGCCTTGACTCTGCCCACGCGCGCCCCTGCCCCGTCCAGTCCGGCACCCATCACGGCGTCGCTCGTCGTGCGGCCGTTTACCGCCCAACCGCCGTATCATCGGGACCGCATGGTCTACCGCTCTTCCCCCTATGAGTTTGACTTTTATCACTATCACCGCTGGGTCACGAAACCGGCCGATATGCTCACCACCCTGACTCGGCGTTCACTGCAACAGTCGGGTCTCTTTACGACCGTCTATCCCACCCCGGACGCCCAGGCCGACCTGCGTCTCGGAGGCGTTGTCCGACAATACGAAGAGGTCGATCAGACGCAAGCCTGGCAGGCGGTTCTGAGCATCGAGGTGTGGCTGTCCCGCTCGCGGGAGCCGGCCCCTTTTTGGTTCCGGTCCTATACCGCAACCCGACCGGCGACGAAGCGCAATCCTGCGGCTGTGGCGGAAGCCATGAGCCAGAACTTGCAGGATATTCTTGCGCGCCTGACCAACGATCTGGCCAACGTACTACCAGCACAGACACAGCCCTCAAGACCCTGATAGAGCAGACCGCCTGAGAGCAATTGGCTGCTGGGCCACCCCAGGAGGACGCCACGTCACGTAAAGCGTGGACCTCACTCTCCGTTCACCGAGAACGCGATCAGGGCGTTGCCCGACATCCCGCCCCACAGACCGTAGCCAGACATCACGTACAGCATGCCGTCCGCAATGGTCGGGCCTGGACCGTCAAATGAGCCACCCTTGGTCTTGACGCCGTTGGTGCTCGCATACTCCTGATCAGCGTTGTAGTCCCAGACGACAGTGCCGCTGTCGGTGGCATAGCCGCGCAGATGGCCGTCCACCGAACCGGAGAACACCACGCCGGGCAGGGCCGACACGGCCGCCGACTGGGCCGGGCTGCACTGCGGGCGGTCGCCACAGCCGACCGGCGGAACGTGCCATTTGCGCTCGCCGCTCTCGATATCAAGGGCAAACATGCCGCCCCCAACGCTGCCGTCCAGGGTGGTAGCCCAGCCCGTGTCCGAGTTCTCCACCGTCCTGAGGCCGATATCGGACAGCGCCACATAGACCTGTTTGGCGTCTGCCGCCGACCCCCATTGAATCCCGCCGGCCAGACCACCCTTGCCGACCCGCTCCTGCCACAGAATCTCTCCGTTCCGGTCCGGGTCTATGGCGTGCATCACCCCGGACTTCTGGCCGGCCAGGATGATCCGCCGGCCGTCAGGCAGAATGCGCAGGATGGGCGAGGAGGCGAAGTCCAGGTCCGGACCGCGCGCCTCGGGGCAGTTGGTATCGTCCTCGGTCTCGCAGGCAACATTCCAGGCGTCACCCACGGTGAACTGTTTTGACCACAGGACTTGGCCGCTCCGCATGTCGAAGGCCATCACCGCATCACTCGTCAGTGAGGCTGGGTCGGAGTAATTATCGCCCGTGGTGACATAGACACGGTTGCGCTCGGGGTCGAGCGCGGGAGAGGACCAGACCGAGGCGCCGGACGGCCCCCAGAGCTGCACGCCGACAGCATTCTTGCGAACCGGCGCCGGCGGATCAGGAATGGTATACGCTTTCCAGACCAGCTTGCCGTTAAAGCGGTTTAAGGCCACCATGGAGCCACGAAACGTGCAGCACTCATAGCTGGGGTCGCCGCCGGCGACTTCTTCGAGCGCGGTGGCCGAGGCATAGATGCGGTTGCCGTGTGTTTTGGGCGTGCCGGTGATACGCGCCAGGGGATGGTCGTCGATTCTGACCCGCCAGAGCTGCCGGCCGGTCTGGGCGTCAAGGGCGTAGAGATTGGCCTCGGAATCGCCGACATAAACGACGTGGCGCGGCGGGTTGGTCGCGGGCAGGTTGTCAACTACCGGGGTGGCGCGCACCCCGGCCGCGGTTTTGACCGACCAGTGCAGACAGCCGGTTTTGGCGTCCAGCGCGTACACCAGACCCTTCATCGAGCCGATAAAGACCCGGCCGCCGACCACCGTCGGCTGGGAGACCCGAAAGTCCATGGGTAAACCAAACGCCCACTTAACCTTCAGCTCAGGCACCTGCTCGGCGCTGATACCGGCGGCCTCGGCGGATTGGAAGCGGGTGTTGAAGACATCCACCCCCCAGCCGTTCCACTGCGAGGCACCGTCTTCAACCACGAACTCGCCCGGCGCGTCTGCGCAAAATCCGGCGACCGTCTCGTCCTTTTCGGTCGGAGGCGGCAGTTGCTTGCCGGTGATCCACTCGGCTAAAGCACGCCGCTCCTGATTGGTCCGGGTCATGCCCTGGAATTGCATCTTGCCGATTTCCAGAGAGTGTAAGACCATCACGGCCGGCAGGCGCTGCATGACATTGCGGTGCGGCGCGCGTTTGACCTGCCCCTCGTGGCAGCGCGCACAGTGCGCCTGGTAGAGCGCTTCGCCGTCAGTTCCCTCTTCGGTTGGCGAGAAAGCCCAACTCGGTGCAAGACTCATACTCAAGACACAGGTAAGACCCGCAAGGGCTTGGACCGTGACGCGTATGCATTGGCGTGCGGACCCGATAAACACTGGGACAGACATACCCGAACCTCCTTTTTCCGATGTCCCTCCCTTTTTGCCCCGGAGAAGCGTTTTGTGTCAAACCCCTCCAACGTGCAGACAAAAAAAGGGTCACCCCTGCGGGCGACCCTTTCAGTCGTTTCTTCAAACGCAAGAGCCAACTACTCGCCATTCACCGAGAAGGCAATCAAGGCATTTCCCGATTGACCTCCCCAAAAACCATAGCCGGAATTGACGTACATCATGCCACCCGCGAGCGTTGGGCCAGGGCCATCAAACGACCCCCCTCTCGTCTTTACCCCGTTCGTACTCTCGTACTCCTGGTCGGCGTTGTAATCCCACACGACCTCCCCGGTGTCTGTCGCGTAGCCACGCAGATGACCATCGACAGAACCGGAAAACACCACTCCCGGAAGAGCGGAAACCGCAGCGGATTGCGCCGGACTGCACTTGGGCCGGCCTTCACAGCTAACGGGCGGAACGTGCCATTTCCGCTCACCGCTTTCGATGTCGAGCGCAAACATGCCGCCGCCAACACTGCCATCCAGCCGCACCGCCCAGCCCGTATCGGAATCCGAAATCGGGACCATCCCAATATCCGACAGCGCGACATAGACCTGCTTGGCATCGGCTGCCGATCCCCACTGAATGCCCCCCGCCAGGCCACCCTTGCCGACGCGATGTTGCCACAGAATCTCACCATTGCGATCAGGATCTATGGCGTGCATCACACCCGACTTTTGCCCGGCGAGAATAACCCGCCGGCCATTGGGTAAAATGCGCAGGATCGGTGACGACGCAAAGTCCAGATCCGGACCGCGCGCTTCAGGGCAATTGATATCTTCATCCATCTCACAGCCGACATTCCAGGCGTCACCCGCGGTGAACTGTTTTGACCACAGCAGCTTGCCAGTCCGCATATCGAAGGCAACAACGGCGTCGCTCGTGAGTGAGGCCGGGTCTGAATAATTGTCACCCGTGGCGGCGTAGATCCGGTTACGCTCGGGATCGAGGGCGGGTGAAGACCAGATCGACGCGCCGGACGGTCCCCACAATTGGGTCCCGATCGCATTCTTGCGTACCGGTGCGGGTGGATCGGGAAGCGTGTACCCCGTCCACACTAATTTGCCGTTGAACCGATTGAGCGCCATCAATTTGCCGCGGAAAGTACAGCATTCATATTGAGGGTCAGAACCCGCGACCTCTTCGAGCGCTGTGGTCGAAACATAGATGCGGTTGCCGTGCGTTTTGGGCGTGCCGGTAATGGTGGCGAGGGGATGATCATCCACATCCACTTTCCACAATTGCTTGCCCGTGCGGGCATCGAGCGCATAGACATTCGCCTCCGTGTCACCCACATACACAACATAGCGCGGCGGATTTGTACCGGGCAGGGTATCCACCACCATAGTCGCCCGCACACCACCGGAAGTCCTGGCAGCCCAGTATAAACAACCGGTTTTGGCATCAAGCGAATACGCCCAGCCTTTGACCGAGCCAACAAAAACACGCCCGCCAGCGACGGTCGGCTGGGAGGCACGGAAATCCATAGGCAAACCAAACACCCATTTGACCTTGAGATTGGACACCTGGTCTGCACTGATGCCAGCCTGCTCCGCAGGCTGATACCGGGTGTTGAAGCCGTCAGCCCCCCAGCCATTCCACTGTGGAGCACCGTCTTCAATAGAAAAAGTGCCTGGAGCGTCCTCACAAAACCCGGCAACCGTCGCCTCTTCGTCCGAGGGTGGCGGGAGCTTCTTCCCCGTGATCCATTCGGACATGGCCCGCTTTTCGCCACTGGTTCGAATCCAGCCCTGGACGCGCATCTTCCCGACTTCGAGCGAGTGCAGCACCATTTCTGCAGGCAGGCGTGACATGACTTCACGGTGGGGCGCCCGCTTCACTTGTCCTTCGTGACAGTGGGCGCAGTAACGACCATAGAGTTGCTCTCCATCAATAGCCTGTTCCGACGGTGAAAAAGCCCAACTGGACGCAGCAATAAATAGCCCGAGCGCCAGGGTCAACACGCTCGACACGCCTCTCGCCATAATTGTGTTCGGCCACGTTCGGTCTGTTTCTGTCATGAGTACTCTCCCTCCTTATCTCCTCATTCTTTTGCCTCTTGGCAGTGTTCTGTGTCAAACCCCTCCGTCTCTCACCGGGCTCTTCCAGGAGACATCCTCGCCTTCCCTCAGACACATAAAAAAGGGCGACCGTTTGGTCACCCTTTTCGCAAGACAAGAGCGCGCATTATTCGCCATTCACCGAAAACGCGATCAGGGCGTTCCCGCCGATGCCACCGGAAAAACCGTAGCCCGAATGGACGTAGACCATACCATCGACAATAGTCGGCCCTGGGCCGTCAAATGAGCCGCCACGGGTCTTGATGCCATTGGTGCTCTCATACTCCTGGTCGGCGTTATACTCCCACACCACCGCTCCGGTGTCGGCCGCATAGGCGCGTAAATGGCTATCCACGGAACCGGAGAAGACCACCCCGGGCAGCGCGGACACCGCGGCCGACTGGGCCGGACTGCATTGGGTTCGCTCCCCGCAGCCTGGCGGTGGTACGTGCCATTTGCGCTCGCCGGTTTCGATATCAAGGGCGAACATACCGCCGCCCACACTGCTATCGAGCCTGGTATCAAAGCCAATATCGGAATCCCTGACGGTCCTCAGCCCGATATCGGACAGGGCCACATAGACCTGTTTAGCGTCTGCCGCCGACCCCCATTGAATCCCGCCGACCAGACCACCCTTGCCGACCCGCTCCTGCCACAGAATCTCTCCGTTCCGGTCCGGGTCTATGGCGTGCATCACCCCGGACTTCTGGCCGGCCAGGATGATCCGCCGGCCGTCAGGCAGAATGCGCAGGATGGGCGAGGAGGCGAAGTCCAGGTCCGGACCGCGCGCCTCGGGACAGTTGGTATCGTCCTCCAACTCACAACCCGCGTTCCAGGCATCGTTGGCCGTAAATTGCTTCGACCACAAGACATCGCCGGTGCGCAGATCGAGAGCGACCACCGCATCGCTCGTCAGCGAGGCCGGATCGGAGTAATTATCGCCGGTGGTCACATACATGCGGTTGCGCTCCGGGTCGAGCGCCGGCGAAGACCAGATCGACGCGCCGGAGGGCCCCCACAGCTGCACGCCGATCGCATTCTTGCGAACCGGTACGGCCGGGTCCAGCATATAGGCTCGCCACACCAGCTTGCCGTTAAAGCGGTTGAGGGCCATGATCTTGCCGCGAAACGTACAACACTCGTAGGTGGGGTCGGAGCCCGCGATTTCCTCCAGGGCGGTAGTGGACACGTAGAGCCGGTTGCCGTGCGTTTTGGGCGTGCCGGTAATCGTCGCCAAGGGATGGTCGTCCACGTCCACTTTCCAGAGTTCCTTGCCCGTGCGGGCATCCAGGGCGTACATGTTGGCTGCCGCATCGCCCACATAGACCACATAGCGGGGCGGGGTGGTGCCCGGCAGGGTATCGACCACCATGGTCGAGCGCACCCCACCGTCCGTTTTCACCGACCAGTACAAGCAGCCGGTTTTGGCATCGAGCGAATAAATCCGGCCCTGGAGCGAACCGATAAACACCCGGCCACCCACCACCGTCGGCTGGGAGACCCGAAAATCCATGGGCAACCCAAACACCCACTTGACCTTGAGATTGGGCACCTGGTCGGCGCTGATACCGGCGGCCTCGGCGGACTGGAAGCGGCTATTGGTATGATCGACACCCCAGCCATTCCACTGCGGGGCGCCGTCTTCAATGGAGAACTCACCTGGCGCGTCCGCGCAAAACCCGGCGACCGTATCGTCCGTGTCCTTGATCTTCTTGCCGGTGATCCATTCGGACAGGGCGCGGCGCTCGGCAATGGTTCGCATCCAGCCCTGCATGCGCATTTTCCCCACGCTCAGCGAATGCAAGACCATGTTTGCGGGCAGGCGTGACATGACCTCACGGATTGGAGCCCGTTTCACCTGGCCTTCATGACACTGGGCGCAGTAGGTGTGGTAGAGTTGCTCTCCATCCGGTGCCGATTGGGCGCCGGGGTCCAGTGCCCAACTCGCCGGGACGCCGCACAGCAACACCGCACCGCACAGCGCCCCGCTCAGCCAGGCGGTCAGTTTTTTTGGTCGAACCTTGTCTGTCGTACCCATCACACTCCCCCTTTTCTGTGTTGCAAGAACATGCCTATTCTGCCTCGATCGAAAAGGCCAGCAGCGCGTTGCCCGGCATGCCGCCCCAATAGCCGTAGCCGGAATTCACATACAGCATGCCGTCGACAATCGTCGGGCCAGGCCCATCGAACGAGCCTCCTTTGGCCTTGACCCCATTCGTGCTTTCGTATTCCTGGTCGGCGTTATACTCCCAGACCACGGCGCCGTCCGCGGTTGAGTAGGCGCGCAAATGGCCATCAACAGAGCCGGAGAAGACCACACCGGGGATCACGGATATGGCCGCGGACTGCGCCGGACTGCACTGGGCGCGCCCGTTACAGCCTGGGGGCGGGGTATGCCATTTACGCTCGCCCGTCTCCACATCATAGGCAAACATCCCCCCGCCGACACTCCCGTCGAGGCTGGTCGTCCAGCCCAGGTCTTTATCTTTGTGGGTCTCAATACCGATATCGGACAGAGCCACATAGATGGTCTGGGCATCGGCCGCCGGCCCCCACTGGATGCCCCCGATCAGACCGCCCTTGCCCAATCGCTGCTGCCAGAGAATTTCACCGTCCCGGTCCGGGTCTACGGCGTGGAGGACGCCGGATTTCTGTCCAGCCAGGAGTACGCGCTTGCCGCTGGGCAGCGTGACCAGAATCGCCGACGAGCCAAAGTCCAGATCCGGACCCCTGGCCTCGGGACAGTTTGAGTCGTCCTCGGTCTCACAGCCGATATTCCAGGCATCGTTCGGCGTGAACTGCTGCGACCAGAGGAATTCGCCCGTTCTCAGATCGAAGGCCACGATGGCATCGCTGGTGAGTGAAGCCGGGTCGGAATAGTTGTCACCGGTCGTGACATACAGCCGGCCGCGTTCCAGATCGAGGGTAGGAGAGGACCAGACCGAGGCTCCCGAGGGCCCCCACAACTGGGTGCCCTTTCTGTTTTTCCGGACCGGAACGGCCGGCTCTGGAATCGTATAGGTCTTCCAGACCATCTTGCCATTCACCGGATTCATGGCTACCAGCGTGCCCCGAAAGGTACAGCATTCATAGTCGGCATCCGCACCGGCCGCCTCTTCCAGGGCCGTCAGGGGCACGTAGAGCCGATTGCCGTGCAGCTTGGGCGTTCCGGTGATACGCGCCATGGGATGATCGTCAATCTTGTTGCGCCATAACTCCGTGCCCGTCCGGGCGTCCAGGGCGTAGACCGTGGCTTCGGAATCCCCGAAATAGACCACATAGCGGGCCGGGTCGGTCCCCGGCAGTTTCCCGACGACCAGAGTCGAACGCACCCCAGATCTGGGTTTCATCGACCAGTACAGACAGCCGGTCTTGGCATCAATCGAATACACCCGACCTTTCATGGTGCCGACAAAGACCCGGTTGCCGACCACGGTCGGCTGGGAGGTCTGGTAGTCCATCGGCAGGCCAAACACCCATTTGACCTTCAGCTTGGAGACCTGCTCCGCGCTGACCCCGGCCTGTTCCGTGGGCTGAAAACGGCTGTTGACGGCGTCCACACCCCAGCCGTTCCACTGCGGAGCACCGTCTGCGACCACAAATTCGCCTGGGGCGTCGGCACAAAAGCCCGCCACCGTTTCATCGGTAGCCGCCTCCGGTTTGAGCTTCTTGCTGGTGACCCATTCGGAGATGGCACGACGTTCTTCGTTGGTCCGCAGCACCCCTTGGAATTTCATTTTGCCCAGTTCCAGCGAGTGCAGCACAAATTCGGCCGGCAGGCGGCGCATAATGTCAAGCTGCGCCGCACGGGTTGATTGTCCGGCGTGACATTTCGCGCAGTGCTGCTCATACAACGCCTGACCATCGGGCTTCTGCTCCGCTGGGGTAACGGCCCAGCTTGGAGAGCAGAACAAACCGGTGAGCGCTACGGCCAGGCCGGCTGCCCAACGGATGGGTCGCCGGTGTGTGCGAGTCGAGCTCCAGTGCTGTGTCATGATCCCCTCCTTCATGCTCAACTCTACACTATTTACCGCGCATTTGGTCGTTCTGCTAGCGTAGCGCCACCGGGCTGGAGGGAAGTGGATGAGTTGGGGACGGCTTATGATTTATGCAGACGCTGCTCCCACTCATATTCGCGATTCGTCACCACCTCTTCCATCCGTTGGATACGACGGTCGAGATGATCGAAGGTGTGTTTCAAACGGTGGAGCGCCAGCCCGCGCGAGTTGACATAGGCGTCGTAGAACTCGCGTTCGCCCGCACTGGCGAACGGCACGACAGGTTCGGGCTTCATCACCATCACGGCCAATAGATACAGACCGCCCACAGGCCACAGCCCGGAGAAGAGAAAAAACAGGATGGTCAGCATCCGCGTCCAAAAGAGTGAAATATCGAGATAGTCGGCGATCCCTTTACACACACCGAGCAGCATCCCGTCGCGTGACCGGTATAAGCCCGTCGGGCGTTCGGCTGTTGTCATCGTTTTCCTTCTCCTTTCCTTTCCTGGTCAAGCAAAAGCGTTTCCAACGCTTCCACGCGGGCCTCCATCTTCGATAGGCCCTGATAGAGTTGCTGAATCATCTGGGCTTCATCCGCCTGGGCCAGATGCCCCTGTTTGGGCGTGCTTTTTCTCCAGATGAGCCACACGGTCAGCGCCAGCCCTCCAACCACCGCAACAAAAACCGAGCCGAAGACGAAGAGAACAACAAGCGACCAAATTTGGGCATCCATATTTCAGACTCACTCTCTATCAGTTCGCTTCGTGGCAACAGATTAGTCCTGCGGCGGCGCGGCTGTCTTTTGCTCAACCGTAGCTTTGAGCCTGGCTAGCTCTTTTTCGATCTCCTCATCACCTTCCAGTCGGGCAAACTCTTCTTCGAGCGAGTGTTGACGCTCAGCACTGGGACCGGGGTTGACCAGGTCGGCTTCCGCTTCCATGCGCTCAATCCGATTTTCAAATTGCTCAAACCGGACAAACGCCTCCGAGCTGTCGAGGCGGCGCAGGTCTTCCTGGGCGCGTTTCCGCTTTTGGGCATGGATATGACGCTGGATGAGCAGGCGCTGCTTTTCGCGCACGGTGCCAAGCTTATTTTCCAACTGGGTAATATCGTCCTGATACTGACGAATCAGCGCGTCACACTCGGCGCGTTCCTTTTGCAGCGCGGTGCTGCGTTCAGTATAGCGACGCTTCTGCATGAGGGCCTCACGCGCCAAGTCTTCACGCCCTTTATCGACTGCGAGCTGGGCCTTTTCGCCCCACTGGCCGGCCCGTGTCTCGACCGTTTGACAGTCACGCTCGATTTTCTTTTTTGCAGCCATCGCCCCGGCGCAGGAGGCTTTAATTTCAACCAGCGTATCCTCCATTTCCTTGATCATGAGCCGAATGAGCTTCTCCGGGTCTTCCGCTTTATCGAGCATGGCGTTGAGGTTGGCGCTGATAATGTCACGGACTCGGGTGAAAATTCCCATGATGCTTCTCCTTTGCTATCGATACACCTTGGAGTACAGCATCTCGTGTGCCAATTCAGAAAGTTTTTTATTTCCAGATACTTATAAAAATAAAGGAGAATAGTGTAGATTTATTTTCGCTCTTAATATGCTATATACACTAATATATGGCGAAAAAACCCACTATTTTTGCTCCAGACACTTCTTCTGGCCCTCAGGAAGCACTCGGACAGTCAGAAGCATTCCTGGCATTTCAGGAGCGTTTATCCCAGGTGGCTCGGGTCAACCGGCCGGTTTTGCTGATAGGGGAACGCGGGACGGGCAAAGAGCTTGCCGCCGCTCGACTGCATTACCTGTCTGAGCAATGGCAAGGGCCCTTTGTCACCCTCCACTGTGCGGCACTCTCACCCGGCCTGATCGAAGCCGAATTATTCGGCCATGAAGCCGGGGCTTTTACCGGAGCCACCCGGCAGCGCCTCGGCCGTTTTGAGACGGCTCACAACGGCACCCTCTTTCTCGACGAAATCGGACAGATTCCGCTCGAAACCCAGGAGAAAATCCTGCGGGTCGTCGAGTATGGCAGCTTCGAACGGGTCGGGAGTTCGCAGCCTGTTGAGAGCGATGTACGGATTATCGGCGCAACCAATGCCAATCTCAAGGCACTCGCGGCACGCGAGCGGTTCAGAGCCGACCTGCTCGACCGGCTGTCTTTTGAGGTGCTGTTTCTCCCGCCCCTGCGTGAGCGGCCCGAGGATATTGTGCTCCTCACCGACCACTTTGCCGCGCGGATGGCCTTTGAGCTGGGACGGGAAGATGTTCCGCAGTTCAGCGACGCGGCGCGTACCGTTCTGGATCATTATCCCTGGCCGGGCAATGTCAGGGAACTGAAAAATGTGGTTGAGCGCGCGGTTTACCGTGCAGATACGGGGTTGATTCGTGAGACCGATATCGTCCTCGACCCGTTTCAGGCTCCGTTTCAGCCCTCTCTCCAGGCGTCAGGGGAACGAGAGGAGGAGCCAGCCGCCTTCCCTCGGGTGGTACCCACGGATGAGAGCGCTGCTCCCACATCCTTTACCCAAGCGGTGCAGGAGTTCGAGTGCAGGCTGCTGGCAAACGGGCTGCGCGCGACACGCTATAATCAAAAAAAGACCGCCGAGCGACTCGGCCTCACCTATCATCAGTTTCGCGGCCTATACCGGAAATACGCGGAACGCTTACAATGGCCAGAGGACGAGTGAGGGGCTGACCTGATGATCCCGTCCAGAACGTTTTGGCCGTTGGGTTGTCGAAGCGTGACGAGGAAGCCGAGCCGTAGAGCCGGAACCCACCCCGGTCTACGGCCACCCCTCCAAGGAGGGGATAGCGAAGAGTCCCCTCTTGGGAGGGAAAGAGGAAACGTGTCCAGCCTTTGTTTGGCTGTTGGAGGACACGCTTCCTCTTTGTGCCGCGCCAGCGGCGGGGTGGGTTGCCCCTCCCTAGGCGTAAAAGCGATACACACCCTCGGCCTCCCACCTCCGTGCGCCCCCTTATTCCACATCCGTAATGACGAAGTTCTGACTGGTTTGCTGCCACTCCAGTGTGACCGTCTCATCCTGGTACGGGAAGCCCTCCACCACGCATTCGCCCACGGCCCCCCGTAGGAACTCTTCCTCTGCCCCTTCTCCCAACGTCGTCACCTGCACTGCCACCCGGTCGAGTACGACCCTATCGACAAAGGCCCTGACGCTATGTGCCCCTGCGCCCAACCGGTTCCAGTTCAATAACAACACAAATCCATTGTCCACGTCCCCACAGACCTCCTGCGTATCCAGCCGCTCCATGCCATACATCGCCCTATAAAACTCAACCTCTCCCTGCGCGGTCTCGATCTGGAACTCCACCAGTTCTGCATCGCACACCCAGCCCCACAGCGCCCTCACCCCGCTCTGAAACGAGTGCGGGCCCGGATTCTCCAGCATCCCCCTCAGCTCCACATCCCCGGCACTCGGATAAAATCCCGAATTGACGATGTAGTCGATCGAGCGGATGCTGCCGTCCGGCCTCGGGATGTGCGCGGTGAACACGCGGGCGTAACCCACTTTGGGGACTTCGATGCTGTCGAACTCGTCGTCGGGGTTGTCAAAGTAATACTCCACGAAGCCGCCTTCCGGGCCACTTTCCGCCGCGCGGAAGACCTGCTCCGCGACGAGTTCTCCGGTCACGATGTGGCGGATAGTCCCGGCACGGCGCAGCTCGAACCGATCCGGGAACCCGCCGTGCAGCGTGATGAGCCTGCTGACACGTTCCGTGATGGCGATGTAGACGGACCCATGTACCCACGGGCCGTTCGGATCACGAAGGATGACCCTGGCTTTCGAGACCGCGGTCAGATCGCCAGACGAAAGAAGTCCGACGAAGTAGTCCCCCGCAGCCGTGACGAAGGCCTTCAAGGTTGCCCGATCCACCACACTCCTGGCCGTAACGGGCGGTTCGATATGCTCAATTTCTTCTTCGGCCAAGTGCGACGCGTCCAGATCAAATCCGGCAAGCACCACGACAGGTTGCCCCGAGATGCCCGAGAGCAGGGCGATGGCATAGCCGGAGGCACCCGGGATATCAGGGACATTGAATGCGCCGCCCTGCCTGGTGGCGGCGGCAGCGAAGGCGGTCCTGGCCGCCGCCGGGCTGGTCAGGTCGGCCGGATCAATGCCCAATGCGTCGTGCAGGATCGCTTCATAAATCACGGGGTTGAGTTGCCGGCCGGACAAGGACATGTCCTTCCCGTGAATGAACACCCTGTCGCTGGGCGCCAGTCTCACGACGTAGGTGGAACCGGAACGCCACGGCCCCCCCTCCTGCCTGAAAAGACAGCCAACGTAGGCTAACTGCTTGAGGGTCGTAATGCCCGGCTCGCTCACAAAGATGTCTCTCACGGCCAGGGCGAAGTCGGTCAGGCTGGCGCTGCCGTCTTCCACCTGTTGTGCTGTCACTGGCGGGGCCGCGGGCGGCGTCACACCGGCGGGCAGTGGACAATCGAGCTGCGCCTGCGCCGATGCGGGGCGCACGGGGAAACAGAGGCCGGCGAGCACGAGCAGGCCGGTGAGAACAATCACCGCACTCCATGGAAGGGACGCAGCCCGCCGGGCGCGCCGGTACGGCAGGGTAGCGCACGGTGTGGAATGGCACGGGTCAGCAAGGAGGCACGAGGGCATAATATCTTTCTTCTCGGTCTTTTTAGCGAGAATAGTTTCCGCTGTAGTCCAGCGGACAAACAGTCCTAGGCGTAAAAGCGATACACACCCTCGGCCACACAGGCCGGCTTACTGCCGTCTTCCACCTCAAACGTCAGGCCGACTGCGACTTGCAGGCCGCCGGTCACATCTTCCACATTGTTCAGAGTAGCACGCGCCCGTACCTTTTTGCCGACTGGGACGGGCGAGGGAAAGCGGAGTTTATTCAGCCCGTAGTTCACGCCCATTTTAATGCTCTGCACCGCCCAGATCTGATCCATGAAATACGGCGCTAACGAGAGGGTATAATACCCGTGGGCCACCGGGCCGCCAAAGGGCGACTCTTTTTTGGCACGCTCGACGTCAAGATGAATCCACTGATGGTCATGGGTACACTCGGCAAAGGCGTTGATTTCTTCCTGGGTGACCAGATGCCAATCCGAGACACCGAGTTCCTGGCCAACCAGGGATTTGACATCGTTATAGTCTACTTTTCGGGTCGTCATATATGACTCCTTTCTGTACGAAGCGGGTGCGAAATCGTGTTCTTTCCCTATTGTCTTGGGTGTCGTGTTGTCAAGGGGAAGAGCGGCCTGTAGGCTCTCCACAATGATTCAAGACGCGCCCCCGCCTCCAGAGACCGGCTTGTGCGCCTCCTGCCAGCACACCCGCGAGATTGTGAGTGGCAAGGGCTCCCGCTTCTATTATTGCGGACGGTCTGAAACGGACACTCAGTATCCCAAATATCCACGCCTGCCGGTCCGTGAATGCCCCGGCTATCAAGTTTCTCCGACCCAGAAGGTAGAACCCTGTCGGTGTAGGGGCAATTCATGAATTGTCCCTACGATGCCTGCCCCGCTGGGGAGGGGACGGAAGGCTACGCTCTCGTAGTCCTAGCGATGGAGCAGCATCGCGGTCGTGGGCACTCCATTGCCTGAGGAGACAAAGGCCACCTCGGCGTCCGGGACTTGGTTAATAGCTTGCCCACGCAATTGACGCACGGCTTCAACAACATTTTCCATGCCGTGAATATAGCCCTCGGACAGGTTGCCGCCACTGGTGTTGAGCGGCAGCCCGCCATGCGGCCACAACAGCTTGCCGTCAGACACAAAATCTCCCCCCTCGCCGCGCTTGCAGAAGCCCAGTTCCTCAATCGCCATGAGGACCAGCGGGGTGAAATGGTCATACACAAAACACACATCTACGTCGCTGTGCGCTATCCCGGCCCGGGCAAACAGGGCTTTGCCGGTTACGGTGGATTCCGTTTCGGCTTTCTCAACATTCTTCACCACACGCTGGGTATTCCACTCGCCCGCTCCAAAGGCCCCGCCCATAATATAGGCGGGTTTGTGCGGACCGTTTTTTGCCCGCTCGACTGAGGTAATCACCACCGCGGCCCCACCGTCGGTTTCCAGACAGCAATCCAGCAAATGGAGAGGGTCGGCAATCATGCGCGAGCTTTGGTGGTCTTCAATGGTGATAGGCCGGCCGCGCATGACCGCGTTAGGATTCGTTTGGGCATGCGTCCGACAGGCGACTGAGATAGCGCCAAAGTCTGCGCTCTTAGTTCCATATAAATGCATATGCCGGCGTGCGGCCAGGGCAACCATCTGAGCCGGGCTGAAGAGACCGTAGGGTTCGAGGTAGGCACCCACGCCGGACGCTCCCCTGCGGACAGCGGCGCGTCCGAAGCGTGGCGTCCCGCGGCCCGAGCGTTCGTTCATGGCCCGAAAGGCGATCACGCAATTGGCCATGCCGGTGGCCACGGCCATGGCTCCGAGCAGAATCGAGCCGACCGGCCCGCCGCCGCCGCCGTAGGGCGCTTCCGCGTAAAAACGCAGTTCCGGGATACCCAGGTTTGCCGCGATATCGACCGGGTCGTTGTTATCCATGGAGAACTTGGCGATACCGTCGATATCGCTCGGCTTGAGTCCGGCGTCGGCAATCGCGTTGCGTATGGCTTCGACCGCCAGGCTCATTTCGCTGCGGCCCGAATCTTTTGAGTATTCGGTGTGACCAATGCCAACAATGGCTGTTTTATCTTTCAGGGTTTCTGTTTCCATACCAACCTCCCGGAACCGAATTGAAGCCGGAATTAGAGCATAGGTCGGCCGGATTTGCCACAGCCGTACCCCGTGAACGGTCCTATTGAATAGTGTAGGATGGAGGCGCTGTTTCCAGCCCTGGGCAACTCACGCGGAACGTGAAGGAATAATGAGCCGAAAGCCGAGGTCCGAGACTTCAATGCCATGCAAACGGAACAGGAGGATATGGTAACGCCAGCGCGCACTTCAGACGCGGTTCGCCACACACCGGAGCCGGCACGGACCGCAACGGACCGGCGGTCGGAGTTTGAGCATGACCGCGCCCGGATTATCCACTCGGCGGCGTTTCGGCGTTTGCAGGGCAAGACCCAGGTCTTCGGCATCTACGAGGGAGATTTTTTTCGGACCCGCCTCACCCACTCTCTCGAAGTCGCTCAGATTGCCAAGGGCATTGCCCTGACTCTGGGAGCCGACCCGGACTTGGTCGAGACAGTCTGCCTGGCCCACGACCTCGGCCATCCGCCCTTTGGCCATAACGGTGAGCGGACGCTGCATCAACTCATGCGGGCGCATGGTGGCTTTGAGGGCAACGCGCAGACCCTGCGCATTGTGACCCGCCTTGAACACAAGCATGCCGACTATGCCGGCCTGAATCTGACCTATCAAACCCTGGACGGGATTCTCAAATATAAAACCTGCATCGACGCAAGCGCGCTGGCTAACGTGGCACAGGGTCCGGTTAAAGGCTTTTACGTCGCAGATCGCGCCCTCGTCGAGGCTATCATCCGCCGGACCGGCAGCGGACAGCAGCGCAGCCTTGAGTGCCAAATCATGGATGTGGCGGATGACATCGCCTATTCCGTGCACGACCTGGAGGACAGTCTCAAAGCCGGCTTACTCACCCCGGCCGACCTGCGCCGTCTTCCGCCGGCGCGCGTGGTACGGGCGGTCAATGCAAAGCTGACCGCTTGGGGACGAGCCATCGATGAAAGCACAGTTCACCGGGAACTGGCCCAGATTGCCGACCGACTCGAACAGCTCGAACAGCGCTCTCTTCGGGCCGGCAGAAAAATGCTGATCCGTGATCTCATTCATGAATTCGTCAGTCCGGTTGCTCACCAATCCCACGGTCTGGTTGATACCGATTTTCCCAACCGGGTTCGCATCGAAGCCCTCAAGGCGTTCGAGTCGTACAAGGTCATCAACAATCCGCGTGTGACCACACTCGGCCATAAGGGCAAAGAAGTCCTCCAGCGCCTGTTTGCCGTGCTCGACCAGGGCCAGGAGTCCATCGGTCTCTTCCCTGAAGACCACGGCGAGCACTATGAAAACGCGCTGCTCAACGGTGACGAGGCTGCCCGCAAACGGGTCATCTGCGACTTTCTGGCCGGCATGACCGACTCGTACGCCCTGCGGTTTTACAGCCGTTTGTTCGTTCCGGGCGAGGGGAGTTTTTATGAGATGTTGTGATTAAAGCCGTCCGGACAAGGTAACAATCCACAACGCTTTTCCCGATCGGAGGTTCAAACCATGAAGCTGATATATCATCCTGATACGGACTCGCTTTACATTGACCTCTCCGAGCGACCAAGTGTGGACAGCCAGGAGATCTCAGAGGGTGTTGTGCTAGACTACGATGCCCAGGGAAACTTGGTCGGGATTGATATCGATAATGCCAGCCGGGATACAGACCATAACAGCCTGACCCATCCCTATGCCCTTGACTGTCACCACTTGAAGTGAAGCGGCGCGTATTGCGGCGGCAGGCGATCTTCAGTTAGATTCTTCACATAGCGAGGTGGCTATGGCTGAGCAAAGAGCACTTAAGCAGCTCACGAAAAAAGACTTTCTGGAAAGGGTGCACCACGGTACTCTTTCAGCAGATCAGGTCTTGGCAAAACTGCTAACAGAACTCCAACAGTTTGAGCAGAAGTACGGGATGCGCTCGGAAGTGTTTCAGGCTCTCATTGTTGGGACTCCTGCCGAGGATCATCCTGATTTCACGCAGTGGGCCATGTGTTACCGGAGCTATTTCCGTACGCTACAAACCAAGTTCCCCCTCAAAGAACTCGCAAACTATGCCCATTGAGGGCCGCTACCAAGTACAATTACTCGACCACTGTTGGACGCTCTATACTCTACTGACTGATGCCTTTTCTCTTCCTGAGCGTTTTCATGTCGAATTCCCAACTTCGGTTGAAGGTGCCCTGATTTTTGGAGCGCTCCATATTAGGGTCCCAGTCGCAGAGCCAACGTCTTTTATAAAAAGAATTCATGCGCTTCGACCAGTTCCGGTTCAGTATCACAGACGCCGCACAGGCACTCGGTCTCAAAGCCGTCTGCTTTGTGATTGAGGGGGTCCGTAATCAACACACACATCCGGAGTTTGAAAGGCTCAAGGCGCAAACGCTGGCCCAGGTGACCCAAGACCTCTCGTCTGAGGCTATACAGACCGACCCTATCCTGAGCGGTTTTCGTGCCTTGCATGACGCGATTGGACGCTCCAATCGGAAAAATGTGGCCTCACCGGAAAGCTTGCTCAAACTGGTCTTACAAACAGGCGGCCTGCCGCAGGTCAATCTGCTGGTTGATATCTATAACCTCGTGTCAGTGAAAACCCGCCTCTCTTTGGGGGCGCACGATCTCAGAGCGATCAACGGCAATGTGCAACTTCGTCTCACGGACGGCAGCGAAACCTTCTGGCCAATGGGCTCGGACAAGCCCAAAGTCGTCAGCCCCGGCGAATACGCCTATATCGACGACGGGTACAACGTGCTGTGTCGTTTGGAAGTACGCCAGTGCGAGAGAACGAAAATCAGCCTCAATACGACCGACGGTTTTTTCATCGTGCAGGGCAATGCCCGGACAGCAGAGACCTCTCTGCACGAAGCGGCGAACGAACTCCTCGCCCTCATCAAACGGTTCTGCGGCGGTCAGGCACGCATGCTGTCAGAGTGACGCTGCCCGCTTCAGATACCTCTTCGGGAGTCCTCTTCTCCGGTGGGCAGATTGTGGTCCATCTCAAGCGCCGGCTGCTGGAGTTTGGCGCAGCGGCCCACCAGCTTGGCCGGCACGCCGGCAACCGTACAGCCCGACGGGACATTAGTCAGCACGACACTGCCCGCCCCCACTTTCGCGTTTGCCCCGACCTCGACATTGCCCAGAATCTTGGCCCCGGCACTGATCAATACCCCGGTCCGAATCTTGGGATGCCGGTCACCAGTCTCTTTTCCGGTTCCTCCGAGGGTCACTTCCTGGAGCATGGACACATCGTTCTCAACCACGGCCGTCTCTCCAATGACGAGGCTGCTGCCGTGGTCAATAAAGATCCCCGAACCAATACGAGCCGCCGGGTGGATATCCACGCTGAAGACTTCCGAAATCCGGTTCTGCAAGCAGAAGGCCAAGGTCTTCCGGTTCTGCTTCCACAGCCAGTGCGAGATACGATGGGCTTCGAGCGCGTGCAAACCCTTATAGTACAGCAAGGGCGCCGAATAGAACGAACAGGCCGGGTCGCGGTCACGCACCGCGCAAATGTCCGCTCGAACAGCCTGACCGATCTGCCGCTCATCGATCAGCGCTTCCATCATGATGTCACGCAGGGTAATGGACGGCAGATTGAGATTCGTCAGCTTCCCGGCCAAAAGATAGCTCAGCGCTTCCTCCAGTGAGGAGTGATTCAGAATAATCGAGTGTAAAAAGCTCGCCAGCACCGGCTCGCGGTCGGCTTCCAACGCGGCTTCGTCTCGAATGGCTTGCCAGACCCAGTCGTCAGATGTTTGGTGTTGCTTGACAGCACGCATGCAGGTCCTCCTGAGAAAACTTTCTGGTATAATCAGGCTTTCTCCTCGCCCCAGACTTTCCCTCTACACGGAACGGTGAGGAAGAACAATATGATAGCACTGACATGGGACACGCTGTATGAAACGCCTATGTGTTTTTACCGGGTCATACCTGGGCGCCCGACCGGAATATCTCTCGGCCGCCCAGGCGCTCGGTAGAGAACTGGCCGCCCGGGGCCTCGAACTGGTCTACGGAGGAGCGCATATCGGTCTCATGGGCGCGCTGGCTGACACCGTCCTGGCTGAGAACGGACGGGTGGTCGGCGTCATTCCCGACACACTGGTTGACCGGGAGGTCGCCCACCACGGCCTCTCGGAACTCCACGTGGTTGGCTCCATGCATGAGCGCAAGGCGAAAATGGCCGAACTCGCGGACGGGGTGATCGCCCTGCCCGGTGGCATCGGCACGCTGGAGGAATTGTTTGAAGCGCTCACCTGGCGGGCGTTAAATATCCATGCCAAGCCCTGCGGCCTGCTGAACGTCAATCATTACTACGACCTCCTGCTGCAGTTCTTGCAGCACAGCGTGAATGAGCAGTTTTTGAAAGCTGAGTATCGCACCATGCTTCTGGTCGAAGAACAGCCGGGCAAGCTCCTGGATCGCTTGGAACAACAAGAAGGCTCGCCATGACCCATACACCCGTCAATCTGACGCAAAAACTCACCACGTTCTCAGACCATTGGTCTCCCAAAATTATCGCTCAGATGAACGACTATCATTTCAAGCTGGTCAAGCTCCAAGGCGATTTTGTCTGGCATAGGCATGTTGATACGGACGAAGTCTTTCTTGTGATACAGGGATCGATGCAGATTGATTTTCGGGCTGGCAGTGTGGCGCTGGGGGCGGGAGAAATTTTTGTTGTGCCGAAAGGCATTGAGCATAAGCCGTGGGCCGAGAAGGAATGTCACGTCCTGCTGGTTGAGCCCGCAGGCACGGTCAATACCGGTGATGCCGGTGGCGACTTGACGGCCGATAATGATAGTTGGGTCTAGGAGCGCCTTATGTCTACCCTCACCGTTGTTGAAGCGGACTTGCATCGGCCCGATCACCAAGAGGCGGTCCTCCGGCTTGTGAACAATTACGCCCGCGATCCGATGGGCAATAGTCAAGACCTGCCGCAAGACGTGTGCACTCGCCTTATTCCAGGCCTGCAAGCCCACCCGACAACGTTGATTTTCCTGGCCTATCGAGGAGACGAAGCCGTGGGGATTGCCGTGTGTTTCCGGGGTTTCTCAACCTTTGCTGCGAAACAGCTGATAAACATCCACGACCTGGCGGTGAATCCGGACTGTCGCGGACAAGGCATCGGGCGCTTATTATTACGGCACGTAGAACACAAGGCACGTGATTTGGGCTGCTGTAAGCTGACGCTGGAAGTGCAACTCAATAATACGGTTGCCCAAGGACTGTATTTTGGTGTCGGCTTTATTCGAGCGACCTATGATCCAGAGGCCGGGCAGGTTCTTTTTTTACAAAAGCCGCTGTGACACAGTTCTTCTTTAATTATGGATACCCCGCCGCCGGACTACTACTACCGCAACTTCCCTTCCCAGGTCCTGCCGACTCGGACGCCGTTTACCCGTGTCGGTCGAGGGGATGCGGGACTCTTGTTTATCTATGTCTCCAACCGCCGCCAACGCTGGAGCGTCTTACTCGACAAGGAGCGGGTGGAGTACATCTATCCGGAAGCGCGCAAGCAGATTCCGCCCGGCTTCGCGCACGTCTGGCTGTTGGAAAAATGCTATAGCACGCGCCCCGCCGGTTTCCACACACGGACAAAACATGCCTCTCCGCTCCGCCAGCCCGCTCAAGGAGACCGCACCCCGGTCACCGGACTGGGAGAGTCGTTCATTCTCTTAGCCGAACCGTCTCCCGCGCCCGGCGTGCAAGGCGACGTCCTGTCCTACCACTTGCAGGAAGCGGCCGCTATCGAAGCAGCCGAAGAATACACCAAACGGTACCACCGTCGCGCCGTCGTGGGTTTGCTGGTGTGGGACGATTATTGGTTCTAGGTCTCACCCATCACAGCCAGCCCGATTTGCGGCGGCTCGGCGGTTCCACACCGGTCAGACAGAGCCGCACCGCGCGCCAGACCGCGTGAAACGCGCTGCGCAGGGCAATCGCGTCAACGGCGAGCACACGCATCCAGACGCCCGCATTGCCGGGCAGGATCGACGCGCCGGCATAAATGCCGGGAAGAGGATCGAGCGCCGTTCGTACGGCGGTCACCAATTCCTCGGTATCGTGGTCCGACACCACCCAGAACGTCCCCTGCGTCTGATAGCGCCGCAGGGCCGAAGGCAGACTCGCAACGAACTCGTGACCGCTCATCTCGAAGCGGTCTGCACAGTGACGCTGCCCGTCCGCTCGTTGGAATACGGTTTCGTTAAAAATCGAGCCAAACGGACGGCCCAAGGCGTCCGGGTCGTGCAGTCCAAAGGCATCACCGCTGATGGCCGTCGCGCCTTCTTCGACAGCAATATGGACGGAAGAACGGAAGTGCGCCTGGGGGAATAATGCGAGCGGGTCGGGTAGATACTCGACAAAGCTGCCCTTGCCCGCCCGGATGGAAACCTGCTGCGTGGCGACCCTGCCCTCCCGCATCGAGTGGACAACAGTCGCCCCTTGGGTGGTCAGATGCACGCATGCGTCGTCCTCCACCGAAAAATCGAGCGCCAGACGCTCATTTTCGTACACCCCACCAGAGATGGACTGGAGCATCAGCGTCAGCATCCCGTGCGGAGCCCGGTCGAGACAAAACGGCTGGGTGAGGGTGAAGGGATAGGTCGTCCGTTGCCTGGCGATAAAGGTCTGACCGGCAGGGTCGCGTTTGAAGCTGAGAGACACATGGGGAGACGTAGCGGAGCATGGCTCGGCTAAAAGCCGAAAGGAGGATGCACTGCTCATAGCGTTCCACGGAAGCCGCGCCGCTCAGCGTAAAAAATATCTTCTGGCGAGCGGGACTTCATCCGCGGGCTCGCACGTCAGCAGCTCGCCATCGGCGTACACCTCATGCGTGTGCGGGTTGACCGTGATGTCCGGGCAGGCGTCGTTATGGAGCATATCTCCCTTCCCCACCGCGCGGGTATTCCGAATCGGCAACATGGGTTTGTGGAGTTCGAGCTTGCGCGGAATATCGGCTTCAAGCGCCAGGGAACTGGCGAATATTGCACTAAGGGCAGACGGTGCGCTACCCACCGCTCCCCACATGGGGCGCTGGATAATAGGCTCAACCGGGAAGATGCAGCCACTCGCGTCTCCCATGATGGACCAGGCCATAAAGCCGCCCTTCATCACCATCAGCGGTTTGGCACCAAAAAATGCCGCCCCCCACAACACCAGATCGGCCATCTTACCGGCTTCCAGCGAACCGACGTAGTGGTCAATACCCATCGCCCGGGCCGGGTTGATGGTGTACTTGGCGATATAGCGTTTGATCCGCTCGTTATCGGCACGCGGCGTTTTTTCCGTGGGAAGACGACCACGTTGGTCCTTCATTTTACTCGCCAGCCGCCAGCAATTCGTAATGGTTTCATGCACCCGTCCCATCCCCTGCGTATCCGCGGCAAAGATCGAAATCGCGCCCAGGTCGTGCAACACGTCTTCCGCGGCCATAGTCTGCGGACGGATGCGGCTTTCGGCAAAGGCGACATCTTCCGGTAAGCGCCAATTCAGCATGTGGGCGTCCATGGTCATGGGCAGAGCTTCGTCGAGCGCGTTGCGCGAGTAGGGGTTGGTCGGATTGGTGGAAGACGGCAGGCAGTTGGGCACGCCCACGACGCGGATGAGATCGGGCGCGTGGCCGCCTCCTGCCCCCTCAACGTGGTACATATGAATCGTCCGACCGGCGATCGCGGCCAGCGTGTCCTCGCAATAGCCGGCCTCGTTGATAGTGTCGGTATGGAGCTGCACCTGAAAGTCGTAGCGATCCGCCACCGTGAGCGCACAGTCGATGGTGGCCGGCATGGCCCCGAAATCTTCGTGGACCTTGACGCCGATCGCCCCACCGGCCACGCTCTCCTCAATCGCGGCACCGACGTGCGAGTTGCCCCGCCCCAGAAAGCCGAAATTCAAGGGATAGTGCTCGCAGGCTTTGAGCATCTTGGCCAGATTATTCGGTCCCGCGCAACTGATATCAAAATGCGGCCCCATGGTTCCGCCAATAATGGTCGTAATGCCGCTGGCCAGGGCGTGTTCACACTGCTGCGGGCACAGGAAGTGGGCGTGCGCCTCCACTCCCCCCGGAGTAATGATCAGGCCATCGCCGTGCACAATGGTCGTACACGGACCGCAGACCAACTCGGGCTGAACACCGTCCTGGATGGCGGGATTACCGGCTTTGCCCACACCAACGATCTTGCCGTCTTTAATACCGATATCGCCCTTCACAATGCCCAGCACCGGGTCGATGATCGTGGCGTTTTGGACCACCATATCCAGCCCGCCCGACGCCGCGGTCGTGGCGGCGTGAAAGCCCATCCCGTCGCGCATCACCTTGCCGGCCCCGGTCAGGCACTCGTCACCATAGACCGCGGAGTCATGCTCAACCTCGGCCAGCAGCGAGGTGTCGCCCAGACGCACCATATCGCCCGTTGTTGGCCCATACGTGGCCGCATAGGCCGCCCGTGTCAGTCTGGCCATAGCCGTTCTCCTATGCGCCTTTGAAGCCGCGTTCTTTGGCCCGTTGGAGCGCGGCCCGCTTGACCGCCTCGGAATGAATGGAGCCGTTGGTGAGATTATTGAGACCGGTGACTTCGCCGCTGCCGCCCAGGACGACGAGCGGAACGGCCTTCTTCACCCCGGGCTCGAAACGCACCGACGCGCCGGCCGGCACGTCCAGGCGCATGCCGAACGCCTGAACCCGATCAAACTCCAGGGCCTTGTTGGCCTCAAAGAAATGAAAATGGCTGGTCACCTGGATGGCGCGATCCCCGGTATTAACGACCTCCAGGGTCAGGGTTTCGCGGCCTGCGTTCAGATCGATCTCTTCGTCAGGCGTGATGATCCCGCCGGGCCGCCCGTACGGCGATTCGGGCAGGGGCTCGGAGCCGGGGCGGATCGGATTATACACGGCAATGAGCTTGGTCCCATCCGGGAACATCCCATCCACCATAATCCGGGACACCAGTTGGGCAACGTTGGGCAACACGTCATCGGTCGTCAACAGCGTTGATCCCAGGCTGACCAGTTCCGCGACCGATTTCCCCTCGCGCGCGCCCTCAAGCAGTTCGTCCGTGATATAGGCAATGGACTCGGCGGCGTTGAGTTTGAGCCCTTTGGCCTTATGACGGCGCGCCAGTTCAGCCGCCATAAAAATGGTTAAACGTTCGTTTTCCGTGGGCGTGAGGTTCAGCATGAGTGTTCCTCCTGGGGATCGACTACTGAGCGTGGGGTATACGCCAGGCGCACGGGTCAATTCGCAAACAACCGCGTCGCCTGGGTCTCATGCCGCATCATGGCAATATCCGCGACCGGCGTAAAGCTGCTGAGAGACTCGGGCAGGGGTGCGGCAAGCAGCGCGGTCAGCGTGGGGCGTATCCGCTGCACGATCAGTTGGGCCTGGATATGACTCACAAAGCCGAGCCGGATAGCGGCACTCACAAACGCCACACCTTGGAGATGGCCGGACAGCAGGCTAGCCTGCTCCGCGCCTAACCCGACCCCACGCCAGACCAGCCCTTGAACAACCGGGAGATGACCCCACGCCTGCCCGGTTTTGACACGCTCCAGATAGTCGGCCGCGCGGGGCGTCTTGAGCCGGTCGTGCACGCGCAGCAGGGCCCGGCCGGCCCGCTGCGATACGACGCGCAACTCACGCGCAAGCGAGAGCGCTTCCAGTTCTGCATCAACCGCAGCAACTTTTTCCAGCTCGCCCGCCGCACGATACGCCCATACCAGGGCGGGTCGGTCGCACCGTACCCACCGATGGCGGAGTTGGCCCTGGACGAAGTGCAGCAGGGTCTCGGCGTCCGGCACATAGGCATCGGCAAAAAGCGTCTCCAATCCCCACGAAGCGGCAAACCCACCACCGGGGAAAAAACTGTCACCGTGTTGCAGCGCGGTCAGCAGGGCAGTCGGGTCTGTCATGCAGATTTTTGATGGGTCAGCTATTCTAGAGATGTCGTAAGCTCCTCACACGGCGATACCCGGCGTTGAATCTCTGCCCCCAAGGCGTCTTCGGCCTTTTCCAGATCATAATGCAGCTGTAGATTCAGCCAAAATTGGGCACTATTCCCAAAATACCGTGCCAAGCGGAGGGCCATATCCGGCGTAATACGTCGCTTGCCATGAACGATGGCATTGATCCGTGGAGGCGGCACATCGATATCTCGGGCCAGTTTATTCTGACTGATTTGTAGCGGTTCAAGGAATTGGTGGAGGAGTAATGCCCCTGGCAGGATCGGTTTGAGTTTCTTCCCCATGGTTTTCTCCTAGTGATAATCCACAATTTCTACGTCATAGGCATTCCCATCTCTCCAGGTGAAACAGAGCCGCCATTGACGGTTGATCCGAATACTCCACTGGCCTGCACGGTCTCCCTTCAATCGCTCTAACCGATTACCGGGCGGGACTCTCAGATCATTCACGTCCGTTGCTGCGTGCAGCAACGAGAGTTTTTCCCGAGCCTCCTGTTCAAATCTCTGAAAGCGACGCGCTCGCTGACGTAAGAACAGCCGATGCGTGTCTTTAGTGCCAAATGTCCGAATCATTTATATAACGTTTACCATATGGACAATCGGCCGTCCGGCCTTCCATCAGCCGCGAGTCGCCTTTACTTCAACCTTCATACTGCCCCTCATTAGCCGAGGCCAACTCCGAATACAAACTCGCCTGGGGTCGGTTTTTTTGTTAAGCCAGTCTGTCCGTGCAACAGGCATATCTTCAGTTCTCCCGCGAGGAGAGCCCAGCGTTATGACCACACCGGCGGAGTCTCCAGACAAACATCCGTTCGTCCTTCATCCCCATCGCACCTTTACGGCCCTGAGTCTGCCCGTCATGGCCTCCCTCGTGGTCGAGCCGTTTGCCAGCCTGGTCGATACCGCATTTGTGGAACGGCTGGGCGCGGCTTCGGCAGCCGGACTTGGCGCGGCAACCGCCTTGCTATCCGGCATCCTGTGGATATTCAACTTTCTGGGCGTGGGTACCCAAACCGAGGTGGCACAGGCCGTTGGCGCAGGAAAGACGCACCGGGTCGGCAGCGTGGCCAGCCTGGGTTTGCTACTCGCCGTTCTTTTGGGGCTGGGTCTGACGCTCATCACCTGGCCGGGAGTCGAGCGCTTTTCCGTCTGGATGAGCGCGGATGCCGTCGTGCGGACGGATACACAAATCTATCTTCACATTCGCCTGCTCGGCGTGGTTCCGAGTCTGGTCGTGACGGCGGCTTTTGGCGTATTGCGCGGGCTGCAAGCCATGCGGACATCGCTCTGGATTGCGGGCGGGATGAGTCTGGTCAACATCATCCTGGACCCTATTCTGATTTTCGGGGCTGGCCCGATTCCGGCGCTGAGGATTGCCGGCGCCGCCTGGGCGACCGTGCTGAGTCAGATTCTCGGTATGGTATGGGCGCTCTGGGTCGTTGCCAAGCGTACGGGCCTGAGCGCTGAGTTTGCCTGGCAGCGGACGCGTCGTTTTTTTCTGATTGGCCGCGACCTGGCACTGCGGACGGGATTCGCTCAAACATTTATGCTGATTTCGACCTGGACCGCCCTTCAGATCAGCATCGAGGCCGGCGCGGCGCATCAGGCCCTGCGTCAGTTGTGGATGTTTTTGGCCTTTCTGCTGGACGCCTATGCTGTCACGGCCCAGAGTCTTATCGGCTACTTCCTGGGCGCAACACGGATAGACATCGCCCGGCAGGCCGCGCGTATTGCCTGTCGCTGGGCGCTTGGGACCGGCGGGGTGCTGTTCCTGGCGTTGCTACTGGGCGAGCGTCTCCTGGCGTTTCTTTTGGTGCCGCCGAGCGCCCAGACACTTTTCCTGACGGGCCTCCTCATCTGCGCCGTGACCCAGCCGCTCAACGCGCTGTCCTTTGTCACGGATGGTATTCACTGGGGAACCGGCGATTATGCCTATCTGCGCAACGCCATGATCGCGGCCACGGGGACGGGCGTTCTTGTCCTGCTGTGTATCGACCCGACGCACGCTCAGGCATTTACTCAGGTGTGGCTGGCAATGGCAGTGTGGATCGTCATCCGGGCGACGTTTGGCCTGCTGCGCATCTGGCCGGGCATAGGCAAGGCGGTCCTGCGACTGTCAGAGCCGGACTCACCGGTCCGTCGGTCAAAAATATAGCCCTCTCCCTATCCCCCCATCTCCGCGATACGCCGCGCCATCCATTCGACATAGGTCGTACGGGTCATACCACGCCTTCGTGCCTCAGCGTCGATGAAAGCAGCCACGCCCTCGTCGAGCGCAATATGGATGCGCACGCTCCGGCCCGAGGGACGGATCAACGGGATGGACACAAGAGCCTGCCCGGCCAGGGGTTTCACCCGTTCCAGAGCGCTTGGCGGCGTGATTTCCTCCCCGTCATTTTCCGCCTCAGCCGCATAATCGCGCAGCGCTTCCTCGGCATTCAGCATTGCCTCGTCCATGGTTTTGCCCATGGAGACGATGCCGGGAAGGTCGGGAAACGTCACGCCGTAAGCGCCTTTTTTGCCGTCAATCAGCGCGGGATAGCGGAGCATGCCTGGTCCTCCTCTTGGGTCAATCATTCTGTCCAGTCCGCCTTTTTTGCGAGGGAACGGGCCACGCCGAGGGTTACCGTCTTATGCCTGGGGAGAGGGTGAATACGCGGGGCCTCACTCCATTCGCTGTTGTGAATTTGACACGGCCCGGCAACTCTGCCGGGACCTTCACGTCTCTCCTTGTCACTCCGACCTTACATCGGTAATGACGAAGTTCTGACTGGCTTGCTGCCACTCCAGTGTGACCATCTCATCCTGGTACGGGAAACCCTCCACCACGCATTCGCCCACGGCCCCGTGCAGAAACTCTTCTTCTGCCCCTTCTCCCAGCGTCGTCACCTGCACCGTCGCCTGGTCCAGTACGACCCTATCGACAAAGGCGGTGACGCGATGTTCCCCCGCGCCGAACCGATTCCAATTCGACAACACGACAAACCCATTATCCGTGTCCCCACAGACCTCCAGCGTATCCAGCCGCTCCATACCATACATCGCTCGGTAAAACTCAACCTCTCCTTGGGCGGTCTCGACCTGGATCTCCACTAGTTCCGCGTCGCACACCCAGCCCCACAGTGCGCCCACGCCGCTCTGAGACGAGTCTGGCCCCGGATTCTCCAGGACCCCCCGCTTCTGCACCGATGCAGGGTCCGGATAAAAACCCGCATGGATAATGCGGTCGATTAAAAGGATGCCCCCATCCGGCCGCGGGAAGCGCACGGAAAAAATGCGGGCATAGCCCACCTTGGGGACTGCAAAGCCGTCGAGATCGTCATCGGGATTGTCGAAGTAATAGTCCCAGAAGCCGCCTTCCGAGCTACTTTCCGCGGCGCGGGTGATCTGGTCAATGGTGAGTTCTCCGGTCACGAGATGGCGGGTAATCCCGGCTTGTCGCATCTCGAATCGATTCGGGAACCCGCCGTGCAGGATGATGAATCCGCTGGCTCGTTCGATGACGGCAACGTAGACAGACCCATGTTTCCACGGTCCGTTCTCATCACGAAAGATGACCCGAGCGTTCGCCACCGCGTCCCCATCGCCGGATGCCATGAGTTGGGAGTAGTATTCCCCTGCCGCCGTGACGAAGGCTTTCAGGGTGTCCCGGTCTACAACCTCTCTGGCGGTAATCGCCGGTTCGACATGCTCCAGTTCCACGGGGGCCAAGTGAGAGACATCAAGATCAAAGCCGACAGAGATGAGGGCAGGGTGCCCCGAGGCCCCCGAGAGAATGGGGATGGCATAGCCGGAGGCTCCTGGGATATCCGGGATGTCGAAGAGGGCACCAGGCTTGGCGGCAGCCACCGCGAAGGCCGCCCTGGTCTCCTCTGCGCTCACCAAAACCGCCGGATCAATGCCCAAGGCACGGAGGATGCCGGCATAAATGACGGGTTTGAGCTGCCGGCCCGACAAGGACTGATCCTTCGCGTGAATGATTATCCGGGGGAGGGGAACCAGTCTGGTCACGTAGGTGGAACCCGCTCGCCACGGCCCCCCTTCCTCCCGGAGAAGACAGCCAATGTAGACTAACTGCTTGACGGTCGTAATGCCCGGCTCACTCACAAAGATGTCTCGCACAATCAGGGCGAAGTCGGTCAGGCTGGCGCTGCCGTCTTCCACCTGTTGCGCTGTTACCGGCGGGTCTGCAAGCGGCGTGACGCCGTCAGGTAGTGGACAGTCGAGCGGCTCCTGTGCCAGGGCGGGAGATGTGGCGAAGAGGCTGCTCGCAAGCATCAGTGCTATCGGGACCAGGAAGGCTTTCGTTTGCATCGGGATACTCCTTTTACGGGTGATGTTATCTCAGCGGGAGGCTTCTACTCCTCGCCTACGGACAGTTTGTTTTCAATTGTGGTCAGGCGGGTTTCCCATGCTCGCGCATGAGAGCGCTTCTCTTTCTGTCTGCTGTGTGACCAGCAGGCGGTATATGTATTCGACAAAAACCTTGGCTAAAAACCGGGGGTTTTGTCGTTCTGGCACCCTATCTACCGAGGTCTCGCATAGCAACGAAGATGCAGGCCCTGCCCAAAAGCAGCCACTTTCTTGGTGAAATGCAGTCACTCTAGCGGGGAGGGAAAATCACAGTGGCGGCGTTTGAAAAATGAGTGCCCAGAACAGGATTGAGCGGCACACCTGAACGTATTAGGATAGCATCGTGACGGAAAAGGAGGCGGTCATGTCTCACCCGTTCTCTGGTGGCTGTGCGTGTGGCGCGATTCGATATGAGTGTACGGCCGACCCGGTGTTCTCGTGGAACTGTCACTGTCGGGACTGTCAACACGCGAGCGGCAGCGCCTTTTGCCCGGTTTCATATGTCCCCAAGACGGCGCTCTCAAGCACCGGAGCAATCACCTATCACGAAGTAAAGGCCGAAAGCGGGCGGGCCGTGAGTCGCGGTTTTTGTCCGCAGTGCGGCTCGCCGGTCTTTATCCTGGCCGAACTGGTTCCCGACCTGATAGGCGTCTGGGCCGCCAGCCGGGATGAGCCGAGTCAGTTTCAGCCTGCGGTCAATGTCTGGACCGCGAGCGGCCAGCCCTGGGATGAGATGCACGCCGCCCTGCCCGCCTGTCCGAAAGCCCCGACCGACGCGGAGATGCAGCAGATACTGGGCTCTGCGTGAAACGGCCGAGATCAAGATTCCGTCTTTTCCCTTGACGCGGCTCCTGCGTTTTTCATACAGTCGGGGTCAATCACACACAAAGAGGAGGCAGGCTATGATCACACGCAGCAACCCGGATGTGGGCTATATGTCGGACGAGGCTTTCCGGACCTACGGCTTCACCCAAAGCATCAGAGCCGGGAATATGCTCTATCTGTCGGGTGTCGCTCCCTTCAAAGGCAACCTTGATGATGTTGAGGTCGTCGGGGTCGGAGATATCCGCGCCCAGGTCGCCCAGGTCCTGGAGATCATCCAACGCTGTCTGGCCGCCGAGGGCGCGACCTTCAAAAACTGGGTCGCCCAAACCGTCTATACCACGAATATGACCGAACTCCAGAAAACGGCTGACATCTTTCGCGAGGCATTCGGGGACTATACGCCGACGAGTACCTGGGTCGAGATCAAGGGCCTGTTTGTTCCCGAACAACTGGTCGAGATCAACGGGACGGCCATTTTGGACTGAGCCTGTCGTCTTTTGCTGAACGGCAACCACGTTCCTTGTCCAGAGCCTGTGTCAAAGGAGTTCCGTCATGTCAGACCAATTCGCCTATTTGGATGCGACCGCCCAGGCCGAACTCGTCAAAAACGGCGAGGCTTCACCCTTGGAGCTGGTCGATGCCGCGATTGCCCGGATCGAACAGCTCAACCCCCAACTCAACGCGGTGATTCACCCCTTGTTTGACAAGGCGCGCGCTCAGGCCCAGGCCGCCGACCTGCCGGACGGCCCCTTTCGCGGCGTCCCGTTTGTGATGAAAGACCTGCTCGGCGGTCCGGCGGGAGAGCCGCTGCATAACGGCATGCAGTTCCTGAAGCGGCTAAACTTCACCTCACCGCAAGACACCTATCTGTCGGTGAAGTTCCGCGAGGCCGGTTTTATCAGCGTGGGCCGGACCAACACGCCGGAGTGGGGGCTGATGGGCACGACCGAACCCGCGGCCTATGGCTCGACCCATAACCCGTGGAACCTGGATCATTCTCCCGGCGGCTCAAGCGGCGGCAGCTCCGCTTGTGTCGCCGCCCGCATAGTTACCGTCGGGCACGGCGGTGATGGGGGCGGGTCGCTACGTATTCCGGCCAGCATGTGTGGCATTGTCGGGCTCAAACCCAGCCGGGGCCGAGTATCGTTTGGTCCGGGCATGGGCGAGTGCTGGCACGGGATGGCCAATGAAGGCGTGATGACGCTTTCGGTCCGCGACATGGCCGGTGTGCTCGACATTATGCAGGGCGTCATGCCCGGCGACCCCTATGCCGCGCCTACGCCGGTTCGGCCGTACACCGAAGAAGTCGGGAGCGATCCCGGCAGGCTCCGTATCGGCCTCATGCTCCAGCGACCTCGCAACGACGCTCTCCTGCACCAGGAGTGCAAGCTCGCGGTCGAGCAGACCGGCAAGCTGCTCGAATCACTCGGCCATACGGTCGAGATTGCGCATCCCGAAGCCTATGACGAACCTGAGTGGATCGACCACTGGACTCTTGTAGTCAACGCCCACTCCGCCCTGACTGCGGATGATATTGAAGCCGCCGCCGGGCAGCGCATTGGCGAAGGTGATATTGAGCCCTACGCTTGGCGGTTCGTGGAGGAGGGCCGCAAGATTTCGGCAACCAGTTACCTGGCGTCGATGAATTGGTTGCACGCCTGGGCACGCCGCCTGGCCAGGTGGTGGGTCGACGGTTTTGACCTCCTGGTTACTCCCACGCTGGGCGAGCCGCCGCCCCGCCTGGGCGATATGGGCGGGCCCAGCGCGGACAATCTCGCCAAGTGGGAGCGCAATCTTGAGGTGATTCCGTTCACGCCGGCGAATAATGCCTCGGGCCAGCCAGGGCTGTCGCTGCCGCTCCACTGGACCCCGGACGGCCTGCCGGTCGGCGTCCATTTCGTCCCGGCCTATGGCCAGGAGGATTTGCTGCTGCGGATCGGCTCCCAGATCGAGCAGGCCCGACCGTGGATGGATAAGCGTCCGCCAGTGTGTGCGTAAACCTCGCTCCCTCAGGGAACGTATGATGCGAAAAGGACCCCCCGGCCTTCGGTCACCCCTCCCAGGAGTGCGGGCTTCCAGCCCGCAAGCGGCCAAGATGGCCGCTCTCCCAGGCAGCGGACGAGCGGCCCGAGGCGGGGGCCGCCGGACCGGTCCCGGGAGGCTCACGCCACAATATGCATCACACGTCAGGGAGGGGAGCCGCATGAGGAGGAAGCATGGAATTCGGGATTGCCTATCCGGCCCGGCTTGATGCCTGGAAAGACCTGGTCCGAGCCGAAGAACTCGGCTTCAGTCATGCCTGGTTCTACGACTCGCAGATGCTCTACAGCGACGTGTACGCCTGCCTGGCGCTGGCGGCCGAGCATACCAAAACGATCAAACTCGGAACCGGCGTTGCCATCCCCAGCAGCCGTCTTGCCCCGGTCACGGCACACTCGATTGCCACTATTAACCAGCTTGCCCCCGGACGTGCCATCCTCGGCATTGGCACGGGTTTTACCGGTCGGAACACTATGGGCCTGCCGCCCGTCCGGCTGGGGCCGACCCGAGAGTATATGCAGCAGTGTCGAGCGCTGTTACGCGGGGAGGAGATACTCTTTCGTGAAGGCGAGCGCGAACGCTGGATTCGCTTTCTGCACCCCGAACACGGCTATATTAACCTGCAAGATAACATTCCGATTTACTTTGCGGCCAACGGCCCCAAGGCGATGGAACTGACCGGGGAGATTGCGGACGGCTGGATTACCATCTTCTCGGATGCCGCACATTTCAACCAAGACCTGGCAACCGTGGCTCGGGGCGCGGAGAAAGCGGGTCGGTCTGTCGATGCGATTGCACGCATGGCCCTGACAACCACCTGCCTGCTACAGCCAGGCGAGTCGCCGACCTCGCCCCGTGTCATCGAACGGGTTGGTCCATACGCCATTCTGCCCCTGCACGCCATGTGGGAAGGTTCGGCGGTGGCCGTAGAGCAGTCACCCCTGGGCCGGCTATACGCGCGCTACCGTGACGATTATATTGCCAAGATGCAGACCCCACGGGATCGTCGCTATCTTGAGGTGCATGAGGGGCATTTGATCTATCTCAAGCCGGGGGAGGAGGACTACCTGACCGAAGACCTGATTCGGACCTCGACGCTGACCGGGACAAGCGAGGAAATCATCGCCCGCATCAAGGCGCTCGAAGCCGCCGGTCTGACGCAGGTTGCCGTTCAGGTTGTGACGGATGGCCGGGAACTCATCGAAGAGTTTGGCCGAGAAGTGATTGCGAAGTATCAATAACCACCCGTAAGGAGGAAAGAGCATGGCAACGAAAAAGGCCGCACAGAACGCTGCGAAGATTATTGATCCGGGCTGGAGCTGGGACGATAAGCTGCCTCTGGCCCAGGCGAAACAGATCGGCAATACCATTTACGTGTCCGGCCAGGTCGCTTTCAACTCGCAAGGCAAGCTGGTTGGCAAGGGTAATATGAAGACCCAGACGCGCCAGGTCTTCCGCAACATCAAGGCGGTTCTCGCTGCGGCGGGCGCGAAGATGGACCATATTATCAAGATCAATACCTATATCACCGACGGCAGCAAGTTCATGGAGATGCTCGAAGCGCGCAGAGATATCTTCGGCGACAACCCGCCGGCCAGTACGGCCGTTGTGGTGGCCGGTCTGGCTTTTCCGGGGCTCCTGATCGAGGTCGAAGCGATTGCCGTCAAGCCGTAACACTGCGCTTCTCGATCAGACCCGGAACCCGCAGCAAAGAGGAAACGTGGCCTCCACCAGACATCAAAGGCGGGGCACGTTTCCTCCTCACCTCAAAGGCTTGCTGCTTATGCTCGGCGCAAGTTTGTGCTGGAGCACGGGCGGCCTGTTTGTTCGTTCCGTCAGCATCCCCAACAGCTGGGAGATCGCCTTCTGGCGCTCGCTCAGCATGGGGGTGTTCCTGGTCGTCTGGCTCGCCTTTCGCTACGCGGGCAGCGTGCGACGAACGGTCGTCGCCATCGGGCCGGGCGGCTTCCTGGCCGGCCTGTGTCTGGCCGCCTCATTCCTGGGTTTCATTCTCGCCGTCACGCAGACAACGGTGGCACATACCCTCGTCATCATCAGCACGTCGCCCTTTCTTGCCGCGCTTTTGGGCCGGGTGTTTCTGGGGGAATTGGTGCCGGTGCGTCGCTACGTGGCGATGAGCATTGCGCTGACCGGCATCATCGCCATGTGTCTCGATTCTCTCACCGCCGGTACGCTGGCCGGGAGTGTCATAGCCGCTGGCGTTGCGGTGGCCTTTGCAATCTGTGTGATTCTGCTGCGTCACAGTCAGGCGCGGGCCGATATGACACCGGCCATTCTTGTTGCCGCGCTCATCTCCAGCGCCGTAGCCCTGCCCTTCAGCCTGCCATTTCAGGCCGCGTGGCAGGATATCGGCATACTGGCATGTATGGGCACCCTTCAGGGTGGGCTGGGTTGCCTGCTCATGACGCTGGCGGCGCGGTATATTACTGCGGTCGAAGTCAGCCTCCTGGCTCTCCTGGAAACGATCCTTGGTCCGCTGTGGGTATGGATCGGCGTGGGAGAACGGCCCAGCGATCTCGCCATTATCGGCGGCCTGGTTGTGGTTGCCTCGTTAGCGCTGAATGAACTCCTGGGCCTGTACGGACAAAGCCGCACAGGGGAAGCACCGGCCGCGTTGCCCTCAGGTCAATCCGTGTGATCTCGTTTATTATTCCCGCCTATAATGAGCAGGATAGCATTGGCCGAACGCTCCAGGCCCTGCGTCAGGCCGTTCAGTCCTTAGACACAGGCTGTGAAATTCTGGTAGTGAATGATGCTTCGACCGACCGGACCGCTTCGCTCGCCGCGTCCTGTGGGGCACGCGTCCTTTCGGTCAGAAATCGTCATATTGCGGCCACCCGCAACGCTGGAGCGCACGCAGCAAAGGGCGACTATCTCTTCTTTATTGACGCGGATACCTGGGTCAACGCCCCTCTCCTCCATGCGGCCGTTCGCGCCCTCCAGCAGGGAGCGGTCGGTGGCGGCAGCCGGTTTCGCTTTGACCGGCCGCTGCCGTGGTATGGCAAAATCGCCGAGCGCATCGTGCCACCGCTCTACAGCCTGGCGGGGCTGGCCAGCGGAAGCTTTCTGTTCTGTACCCGGTCCGCCTTTGAGGCCGTTGGCGGTTTTGACGAGAGACGCTATGCGTCGGAAGAAGTCTGGCTGAGTCTGGCGCTCCGTAAACGCGGCAGATTCGTAATTCTACGGGAGCATGTGATTACGTCAGGTCGTAAACTCCGGGTCTATTCACTCCGAGAGACGTTTCGCCTGTTTGGCTATCTGCTCCGAACCGGGCCGCGAGCACTGCGTCAACGCCAGGGGCTGGAGTTCTGGTATGGCGAGCGGCGGGCGGATACCACCAAGCCGGAGGGGGGCGGATGACCTCCCTCCTCCGTTCAGCTTTGAGAAGTTAAAAAATCCCCTCCCGGGAGGGGATCAGGGCAGGCCCCATCCCTTCGCTTCTCAGTTCTACAACTATCGGGCGCGCAGCCCTCTGCCTCAGGCACAGACCGGCGGCAGTTTATCGATCCACGGCTGAGCCTGCTCAAGCTGCGCCGCAACGCTGAGCAGTACGTCTTCCCGTCCGTACGCAGGCATGAGATGCACGCCAACCGGCAGGCCGTCTTCGCTCCAGTGTAAAGGCAGTGAAATTCCCGGCTGGCCGGTCACATTCGCAACCGGGGTATACGGGATAAGGTCGATCACCCGCCGATACACTTCATCCGGGTCGGCCGCGGCGCTGCATAATTGGCCTAAAGGCGGTGCCGGTGAACTCAGGGTCGAAGTGAGGAGCAGGTCAAACCCGTCTGCCCACCAGGCGGCGAGACGCCGTTCCCAGCGTTCCAGCCATTCGAGCGCAGCAATATACTCCGTCACGCCTATGGACCGGCCCCGGTTCATAAGGTCCCAGGTGTAGCGCTCAAAATCGCCAGGCCCGACTTCGCGGCCAAGCGCATCGGCAACGTCTTCCGCGGTCCGTGCGGAGTGGGCAAGCACAATCGTGCCAAAGGGAGCCCCCCATTGCTCGTCCAGAGCTTCCGGATACGCAACCTCGACCCGATGCCCCAGAGACTCCAGCAGCTTTGCCGTGTTTTCTGCCGCGGCTATAGATTCGGGATGCAGGGCGTCTTGATTACCCGGTCGCTTGGTCATCAGGCCGATACGGAGCGAGCCTGGCTCACGTTGGGCGGCCTCGGCGAACGAGCCCTCACACGCGGGGGCCGTATACGGGTCGCCCGGCATACTCCCGGCGGTCGCATCAAGGACGGTGGCCGCATCACGTACGGACAGGCAGACCACCCCTTCGGCAATACAGCCGGCCCAGGCTTCGCCATAATCCGGCCCGAGCGATAAACGCCCCCGGCTGGGCTTCAGGCCGACCAGACCACATGCGCTGGCCGGGATACGAATTGATCCCCCGCCATCATTGGCGTGCGCCACGGGAACTATACGCGATGCCACCGCCGCTGCACTGCCGCCGCTCGACCCACCGGTCGAGCGGTTGGTATTCCACGGATTCCGGGTCGGACCGTAGGCTTCCGGCTCCGTCGTGGTGGCGAAGCCGAATTCCGGGGTATTGGTCTGGCCAATCGTAATCAGACCGGCGGCGCGGAATTTATCGGCCAGATAGGTGCTGTGTGGGGCCGTGTATTGCGCCTCTTTGAGCCCCTTACAGCCACTATGGATTTCATCACCCGCATACACGCAGAACAGGTCTTTCAGCAGGAAGGGTACGCCCTTGAGCGGGCCGTCGGGTAAGCTGGCCGAGTCCGCTTCGGCGCGCGCTTTGTCATACCGCGGACGGATCACGGCATTCAGTTGCGGGTTGAGCTTTTCCACCCGCTCGATAGCGGCATCCACAAGCTCACGCGGGCTGACTGCTCCGCTCCGCACCAACTCGGCCTGCGCGGTTGCATCCATTTTTGTGAGATCGTCTGCCATAATCAGTCCTCCTTTATGGTTGATCGTGAATTATCCTGCCAGGTGAGAAAGTTTGTCAAGGAAGAACCCGACGTTTGCTTGTCATTCGGTATCTCCGCCGCTACTCTTTAGCGTCGCCATTGAACATGAAACCTGAAGAGAGAGAACATGATAGTGTTGTTATGGAATTTACGTGGGACGAAGAGAAGGCAAAAGCAAATCTCTCCAAACATGGGGTGGGGTTTAACGAGGCCAAAACCGTATTTGATGATCCGTTCTATATCGATTTCTATGATCCCGATCATTCCGACAACGAGTATCGTTATATTATTATAGGGGAGTCACAACATGGTCGCTTGCTGATCGTAGCCTACACAGAAAGAGCGGAGACAACACGATTGATCAGCGCCAGGGAAGCCACAACGATAGAAAGAAAGGCCTATGAAGAAGGGTACAACACCGAAAGATGATGAACTGCGCCCGGAATATGATCTCAAAAACTTGCGGGTCCGAAAAATGGGACCGGGTCGTAAAAGTTTTGGCGATACGGTTCGCTTAGAGGCCGATGTAAAAGAAGTATTTCCTAGTGCAGAGGCCGTGAATGAGGCGCTACGCTTTCTCATCAAGGTCACGAAAGACAACACCCGTGCTCTTCGGAGGAGTAAGGACAATATTTAACTCCTAGCTTCTCTTGGAAATGATTCGTCTACCTGGGCAATACTACTGGAGAGCGCACCTATGGACCGCATCGGCGTTGGTTTCTGGGGCGGGATGTCGGTCAATGAACTCATTGACTGCGTCAGCCTGGCAGATCAAAAAGGCTATGAGTCCGCCTATTTGATCGAAAGCTTTGCCGATGCCTTTGGCGTCCTGTCGGCCTGCGCGCGTGAGACGTCCAAGATTATTCTTGCGACAGGCGTAGCCACGGTCTTTACGCGCAATCCGACGACCATTGCCACTGCGGCCGCAACCGTGGATGCTATTTCAGCCGGCCGCTTTCGACTCGGCTTGGGCATCGGCCACTCGGAAATCCACCGGGCGCGAGATAATCCAGAACCGGGCCGCCCCTTCCCTTTTGATCGGCCCCTGCGCCGGCTGCGCGAAACAACCGACGTTGTCCGAACTATCCTGAAAGGCGCAACCGAGGGCAGGCACGTCAATTATAGCGGCCAGATCTTCCGGATTACCGACTACGAGCCGTGGCTCCACCCCTACCGCGATACGATCCCGTGCTACTTTGGGGCGCTGTCGGAAAAGACCCTGGCGCTGGCGGGCGAGATCGCTGACGGCGTCCTGCCCATCTTTGTCCCGCTCGACAGCGTTCCTGAGATCCTGTCAGCGGTCCAACGCGGGGCGCGGCGGGTTGGTCGTGATCCGTCTGCCATTGATATCGGCTGCTATCTGCCGTGCTGTGTCAGCCCGGACCTCGCTGCGGCAAAACGCGCCATGCAGTACGTGACGGCCATTCATATCACTGCGTATGGCTTGTACGCCCAGTATTTTGAAAGACACGGCCGTGCGGAGACGGTCGCGCGTATGCGAGCCTGCGCGGCGCGGGGCGATATGGATGGGGCAGCCGCCCTGGTCACCGATGAGATGGTCGACGCCTTTGCCGTCTATGGTTCCGCTGAGCAGTGTTTGCAGAAGATCGCGCGCTACCGGGAGGCCGGGGTGACGCTGCCCATTGTCTACCCCATACATCCGACTTTCACCAACTATCTGCCGGATGCCGCGGCCCGGGACGGTATCCGCTATACCCTTGAGGCTTTGGCTCCAGGGTAAGAGGGCTTCAGCAGCGCGTGGCTCTTTGCCGGCCATAGGGTCCTCACCCCGCCCGTCTGAGAACGCCCTCGCTTTCCAGCGCCCGAACCTGCTCCGGCGTATAGGATAAATAGGTCGCAAGGACCTCTTCGTTGTGCTCGCCCAGGGACGGCGTCTCAAGCGGCAGCTCGTTTGGAAATTCGGAGAACTTGAGCGGCATTCCCGGAATATCAAGTTCTCCAAACTCACGGTCAACTATCGTCCGGACGGTGCGTCGATAGCGCAGGTGGGGATGATTCACCGCTTGCTCTATGGTCAGAACCGGGGCAACCGGCAGACGCGCCTCTTGGAGGATACGAACCGCCTCCTCGTCGCTCGCGGTTGAGGCCAGCCAGCCTTCGATGACGGCGACCACCTGATCCATATTTGCAACCCGCTGGGCGTTGGATGAAAAACGGGGGTCGTCCGCCAACTCGGGACGACCCATGACCTTGCACAGTGGTGCCCACTGATGATCGAGCGCGATAATAAAGAGGTAGGTCTCTTTGCCTTTGAACAGCCCGATGGGACAGAGGGCGTAGTGCTGCGAGCCCGAGCGGATAGGGTTCATCGCGCCTTTGCTGCCGCTATAGATCTGGACATTCATCTCGTGGCAGTGGAAGTAGGAATCCAGCAGGGAGATGTCTACATGCTGGCCCTTGCCGGTCCGTTCCCGATACAGCAGCGCACACGCAACAGCTCCCATTGCATGCACCCCCGTCCCGACATCCCCCAAGCCCAACATGGGAAACGAAGGCGCGCCATCGGGATCGCCGATCATATGCGTCACACCCGCATAGGCTTGCGCAATATAATCATAGCCGGGTTGATCCGACAGCGGACCGGTTTGCCCAAAGGCGGAGACCGAACACATCACCAAGCTCGGATTGATTTCTTTCACCACATCATAGCCTAAGCCCAGATGCCCGATTGTTCCGGGTGCGAAATTCTCAACCAGGACATCGACCTGCTCCACCATCGCGCGCAGGATTTCCCTGCCTTTCGGACTTTTAGCGTCAATACACAGGCTTTTTTTACCCCGGTTCTGTTGGATGAAATAGGCGCTCCGACCATCCTTGAGAAAGGGCATCGCCCGCGAAAAATCGCCTTTGGGCGCAAGCTCCACCTTGATAATCTCAGCCCCCATCTCGGCCATCAGCCGCGTCACCGTCGGGCCGGCCAGCACCTGCGTAAAATCCAGCACCTTGTAGCCGTCTAAAACGTGGATCAACTCTTCGTTCGGCATAGGCTCCTCCTCAATATGGCGTCACTCTATCGTGTCCGTTTTTGACGGAGCAAGTAGCGCAGAGACTCGCCCTGCGCGCCGTCCTGAGCTAAGAGAGAATACAGGCACAGAACAGGCAGTACAGGAGGAAGCACATGTCAGCCTATATTATTGTGGATGTTCAGGTGACCGACCCCGAGGCGTACGCCGGCTACATCAAACTTGTCCCGGCAACTGTCGAAGCCTACGGCGGGAAGTTCATCGTCCGGGGGGGAGCCGCCGAAAATATGGAGGGCGACTGGGAACCCAACCGGGTGGTTGTGCTCGAATTCGAGAGCGTTGCCCAGGCCAAGGCGTGGTATAACTCGGAAGAGTACCGTGAGCCGAAGGGCATCCGGCACGGCGCCTCTCACGGGAAAATGATTGTGGTTGAAGGGGCATCGTAATCGCGTATGCAATTCCTGACGACAGATTTATGTGACGCCCATCCAGACCTGGTCCGTGTTGTGGAACCACTGTTTACCAATTACGGCGGCAAGGTCTGTTTTGGTGGCGAGATCGTGACCATAAAATGTCACGAGGATAATTCCTTGGTAAAAGAGAACGCCAGCAAGCCGGGGCAAGGAAAGGTACTGGTCGTGGACGGGGGCGGCTCCATGCGACGCGCCTTGCTGGGCGATATGATCGCGGCCTCGGCACTCCGGAATGGCTGGGAAGGGTGCATCATCTATGGCTGCATTCGGGATATTGATGCCATCCGAGTGTTGGAGCTTGGGGTGCAGGCGCTCGGAGTCATGCCCCTACGAACAGAGAAACGTGGCATTGGCGAGCTGGATGTTCCGGTCACGTTCGGGGGCGTCACCTTTCAGCCGGGTGAGTTTGTGTATGCGGACAATAACGGCATTATTGTGTCAGCCGAACCGCTTATCACGCCGGCTTCATAGTTTGTCAATATCAGTTCGAGACGTATCACGCTAAGAAACCCAGCCACAGAGCAGCAAAATTGTTGCCTATGAGGGAGGAAGGGTGCTACAGATCGGGCAAGTATTCTTCACTAAAGGATTCCCCATGCTCATAGATCAACCCGACGGCAATTTCACCTTCATCAAAAGCAGCGGTCCTTTTTCTTCGGGCTGTCGGGCTCAGCCCGGCTATGAGGTGGTACACGCTACTTTTCATCCGCTGCCGGCGCTGGAAAAAGGCTATGAGCTGATTGCGCGTCATCTCCAGCAGCTCGGCCGGCCCATCCAGGCCCTGTGCGGTATGGAGTTGCGCATCTCGCAACCGCTCTCGCCCCAGGGGTTTGCCGATTTCAATGAACCCTACGTCCAGCGGCTCGCGGACTGGGGTGTCCTTGTTGACGGCCTCAACCCGACGGCGCGGACCAATGTGGCGCTGGCCGTCCACCCGGTTGCCGAGCCCTCGCTCTACGGGTTTTCCTACACCGTGCCCACGGACCATGATCGTCCCAGCTTTATGCTGTCCGGGGCGGCTGAAATCCAGCGGTCCGAAAAAGGAACTGAGATCGTCAGCCGCGGAGACGTGTCGCCGCAGGGTATCAGCCAAAAGACGCAGGCGGTTCTTGAGATCCTGACAGACCGCTTACAGGAGTTCAGCCTCGCCTGGACCGATGTGACGGCCGTCGAGCTGTACACCGTTCACAATGCGTATCCGCTACTGGAAACGGAGATTCTGCCCGGCCTGGCCAGCGGGGGGCATCACGGCCTGCGTTGGCACTACGCCCGTCCGCCGGTCACCGAGGTCGAGGTCGAGATGGGTGCGCAGGGGTTGTATCAGGAGTTGGTCTTGCCGGGGTGAGCGCAGTTCTGTCACACCGTGAAAAATTCCTGGCGCGTTTCCCGATGGGTTGTAGCGCTGCCCGTATGCACTCGGCCCGGGCTCTCGTAGGGTGCGCCCTGCGCACCAGGAAGCTGGTGCATGGGATGCACCCTACGGACGGGACAGGCATTCGCCCCACCCGGCTTGGCATAGACCCGAAAAGCCACTCCTGTCAGCGTCACGCCTCATCCGGCAAATAGGCGATGGCCTCAACTTCCAGCAGGAGGTCTTCAAACGCCAGGGCGGCGACCTGGACACCGGTACTGGCCGGGTTGAACTTGGTGAAGTATTCCCGCCGGACCGCGAAATACTCCTCGTAATTCTGGATATTGGTGGTGAAATAAGATGTCATTTTCACCACGTTATCGAAGCTCGCACCCGCCTGCTCCAAGACCGTTTTCATATTCTCAAAGACTTGTCGCGTCTGTGCCCCCAGGTCGCCCTTGCCAACGACTTGACCGTCAGCATCGACCGCGACCTGGCCCGAGAGAAACAAGAGGTTACCGATCTTCAGTCCTTGTGAGAGCGGAAAATTCTCGTCCCATTTCCAACCCGGATCGATGATGTGCGGCGTAATCATTGGCTCTGCCCTCCTGTCCGTATACGTTTATTTTCCGTTGGTTCGTGCAGCACGCCTCTGTTGGGTGGCGGTTTCGTCAACAGTGAGTGAAATCGGATCTATCACGACCCCGTAATCGCTCTCGGCCCCCTCAATCGAGACATATTCGTTTCTCACATCGCCCAGGACCGCGGCGGGGTCGCGCTTGAGCGGGTCACCCCAACCGCCGCCGCCACAGCTCTGAAAAAACAGGACATCGCCCCGCTCCGAGGGCTCAAGAAAGGCCACGTCCGTGACTGTCCGCGCCTGTTCACTGTCATAGTGGACAACCGCATAATTCCCCACCCCGTCCTGCCCTCCGCAGTAGCCCTGCAAGGCGTGGCGTGCACCCTGGACCCAGATATTCAAATAGATGGGCGAGTCGGTCTGGTAGGCCATGCGCCTCATGCTATAGGATGGAGCGCCGCGCCACTGGCCCGCCGCGGCCGAGTCCGTGGAATACTCCCCCTCCAAATACAGGAAGGGATACTGGATCTCGGTCATTTCGACCGAAGCCAGTTGGAGGGCGCAGAACAGCGCCGACCAGCCGCCCCAGCCATCGACCCCATACGTTCCTCCGGAGCTGACTGGCGAGGCGTGATAGTCGTAGCTGATAAAGAAATTCTTGGTGCGGGGGTCCTCGCCGTGCGTCCAGAGCATGCTCAGGTCTATGCTGGTGGTGCCGACCCGCTCGGGCACAATCTTTCCCAGCGCCTGCATGACCGCTTCTCCAATCGTGCAGCCGATGCAGATGGTGGCATACCCGGCCGCGGCCGGCGGGTCGGGATTCACCACCGAGCCTTCCGGCAGGACGATCCGAATTGGCCGGAAAAATCCTGAATTAATTGGCACTTCCGGACATACCGCGGAAAAGCAACCGTAGACGTAGGAAATAGTATTCCCCACGACGCTGTTGATAACCCCCGGGCTCTGGGCGTGGGAGCCGCTGAAATCCACGACCACCTCCCCCTCTTTCACTTCAATGCAGACATCCACATTGATGTTCTCGTTGCCTCGAAAGTCCTGGTCTAAGAGGCTGCGGCCGGTATAGGTACCCGTGGGCCACTGGGCGATGGCATTGCGGAACTTCTTCTCGCTGTAGTCAAACGTGTACCGGACGCCCTCCTGAACGGTCGTCAACCCGTATTTATCGACCACCGCCCGAATGCGTTCCTCGCCTATTTTGCAGGCACCGATCATGGCGTTAATGTCTGCGATGGCAATATCGGGTAAGCGGTTGTTTGCCTTCAGCAGATCCCAGACGTCCCGCCGCCGTTCGCCCTTTTCAAACACCTTGACCGGAGGAAAGCGAAAGCCTTCCTGCCAGACTTCCTCGGCCTCGGCGTTGAGTCCACCCGGCACCGGGCCACCGACATCCAGCATATGGGCGCGTACCGAGGCAAAGAAAACCGGTTTGTTGTTGCAGAAGACGGGCAGGATGATGGTGTAGTCGCCGATATGCGTCCCGCCAAAAAACGGGTCGCAGGCCAGAATCACATCGCCGTCGTTCAGGTCGCCACGGAAGAACCGAATACAGGCCTCGACCGAGGTCAGGCAGGCATAAATATGCACCGGCACAGCATCTCCCCGAGAAACCAGCCCGACCTGTTTGCCGTCGTAGGAGAACACGCCGGCCGAACAATCGTGGGCTTCGTTAAAAATAGGCGAGACCGAAGCCCTGACCATGGTCTTGATTATTTCTTCGGCGACCGACTCGAAATATTCCCGGATGATCTCCGCGGTGATTGGGGTAATCATGGCCTTGCTCCTGTCTGACTCATATTCACTCGTCGGTTAAAGTCTGCGAGCAGCGGCGCCCTTTGCCTTGGGCTTCCGCTTGCGCACGGCTGGTGTGTCCTCCCCCGGCCGTGCGTAAGGTCAATACCCCGCTCGCAAGGCGCCGGTCGGCGCAGAAGGTATCAACGGAGAGCTCCGAGTCTTCCGTCTGGATACTGAAGACCGGACGCATATCCGGGCCTGTCTCATCGGACGGTCCGTTGAGACAGGCCGTCACCGAGGCTGGTTGGCGAAGCGCAACCCTGACTTCGGAAGCCGGTGCGCCGTGCCCGTCCCCAACGGCTCGCCCATCAGAAACGATTTCTAAACGTTCGATAGATATTTCGGGAAACGCGATCTCGCATTTTTCGACCGACGGCAGTTTACGCCGGGCTGAATAACCGGGGGGACCCCAGCCGTTTACCCCGTCCACACTCGCCGCCCCAGGATAGATCAGAGCGTCAAGCGAAAAAATCCGATACTTGGCAAAACAACACTGCACCAACGCCTGGGTGGGCATGCGGGGTAAAGGCTGATCCGTACACGCGCTCAGTGCTCCCGAAACCGCGTTGATGATCTCACTGCCTGGGTGAGCCTGGCCCCAGCCGACTGCCGCGGGGTAGGCCGGTCGGACGAGCGAGCCTTCTGTGGCCTGGAACCGAACGACGCGCAGGACCCCGGAATTCATAGGCAGATCACCCCCCAGCAGACTGATCAGAGGTAGCAGGGCACTGCCACAGCTTGCACCCCAGGCGCTATTCATGAACGAGGGGCTTTGGGCATCCGAATCGGAAAAATCGAGCGTTACCTGTCCGTCCCGCACTTCCAGTTGACAGCGGACAACCGGCGAGCGCTCGGCACAGTCATGGCCTAGTGTGGCCTGACCGTGGAAAACGCCCGGCGACCAGTCGCGGATCAGCGTCCGGGTCGCTGCTTCCGAATAGTCCAGGGCGTATTCCAGCCCTTCGACAAAAGGCTCGAAACCGTACCGGGCCAGCATACGCTGGACGCGCTCCTGCCCCAGCGCAAGGGTCGCCAGCATGGCGTCCAGCAAGCCCTTGGTCTGGTCAGGCACCCGGCTGTTGAGCAGAACGGTCTGATGGACGTCTCTGTCCAGTCGGCCAAAGCGGGCGAGTTTGATCGGAATAATACGCACGCCTTCGGCCCAGACTTCCAGGGCCGGCGGATTATAGCCGCCCACAATCTGACCACCAAAGTCCGGCATATGGACCCGGACGAGGAGACAGCCCACCAGCTCCTCGGTGGCGTAGACCGGTGCAAAAACCGTCAGGTCCTGGGTCTGCGTCCCGCCCCGATACGGATCGTTGGTTACGACTAGATCGCCGGCCCGCAGATTAAACTCATAATAGTCGAGAATGGCTTGCGCGGTGAGCGCCAGAGAGGGGATATGAAACGGGTTTTCGGCAACAACCACCTCACCACTCGCATTAGTGAAGGCCACCGCGTAGTCGCGGGCTTCACTGACCGCCTCGGACGGGCTGTTGTGCTCCAGGGTGATGCTCATGTCGTCCACAATCGCCCGCAGATTATTCCGCAGGATTTCGCGTTTGACGGGGCTTAATTTCGGTCTCTGGTCCATAGAGCTTATTTGGCGACCTGAATGACATAGGTCAGAAACTGATCGAGCATGGCCTCTTGGTTCGGATAAATAACCACACTCGTGTTTGCTTCCTCGATAATCGCCGGGCCGGGGATCAGGTTGCCGGGCCGGACCCGCTCACCCGCGTAAATATCGGTGTCCACAAAGCCGTGCGGCTCGAAATACACCGGGCGGCGGCCTTTGCACGCATGGCCGGCATCTTCGTCTTCAAACGGATGGCTTTCAAAATGCAGCGGCGCCCGCACCCCGATCATGTCCAGGCGTACGCTGACGATCTCCACCGACTGCTCGGGCCGCTGAAATTTATAGATCTGTTGGTGCAATTCGTGAAACTCCTCCAGAGTTTGCGCCAGACTGACCTCGCTCAGACGGCGCGTCCGTGCCTGGATGGGCACGATCACTTCCTGGACCTGACCCTCGTAGCGAATATCGAGGAAACGTTGAACCAGCATTTCACGGATGCGGGAGCGGTCGCCTAACAGCGCCTCGGCCTCCTGGTGCAGACGCGCCAAAACGCCGTTCAGCTCCTCCAGGTCAACGCGGTCGGACTTGGCGATAAACGATTGCACTTTGGAGACTTTGAAGTTGGCGATGAGATTTCCCAGCGCGGATAAGACTGAAGCATTTTTCGGGACCAGAATGGTGCGGATGCCAAGGTCGCGGACTTGCGTTCCCGCGTGGACCGGCCCGGCTCCCCCAAAGGCCAACAGCGCAAAATCTCGCGGGTCCCGCCCCCTGGCAACCGATACATAGCGGATGGCGTTAATCATGCTATTATTGGCAATGTCAAAAATCCCGCTGGCCGCTTCTTCCACGCCGATATTCATGGGCTCGGCAATATGATGCTGGATCGCCTGGTGGGCGGCCTGTCGATCAAGCTCCATTTGTCCATCCAGAAAAGAGCCCGAGTCGAGATAGCCCAGGACAAGGTCGGCGTCCGTCACCGTGGGCTCGGTTCCGCCACGTCCATAGCAGGCCGGCCCAGGCTGGGCACCGGCCGAGCGCGGCCCGACCCGGAGTGCCCCGGCGTCGTCGAGCCAGGCGATCGAGCCGCCGCCAGCCCCAATGGTATGAATATCGATCAGCGGGACGGCGACCCGATAGCGGCTGATCCAGTTATCCACGCCAACTTCCGGGGCGGAATCCTTGATCAGACAGACATCGTAGCTCGTGCCGCCCATGTCGGCCGTAATAATATTCTTATAGCCGGACTGCCCGCCTAAGAACGTCGCCGCCACCACACCGCCCGAAGGACCGGACAAGACGGCTTCCACGCCGTGCTCGCGCGCAAAGCCGATATCCATCATCCCGCCGTTGGACTGCATCAGGAAGAGTCCACCCCGGAACCCCTGGGATTCGAGCCTGGCAGACAGTTGTTCCAGGTAGGCCCGCAATTTCGGGCTGGTATAGGCGTTTACGACCGTGGTGCTGACCCGCTCGAACTCCCGTACCTGGGGCAGTACGTCCGAGGACAGCGAGACAAACAGGTCCGGATCAACCTCGCGGATAATGTCGCGCACGCGCCGCTCGTGGACAGGATTCACAAAGCTGAACAGGAGACACACGGCAATGGCCTCGACCCCAACCCCGCGCAGGCGCTCCAGCGCGGTATATACCTCCCGCTCGTCCAGCGGCGTGACAATCCGGCCGCTGGCATCAATGCGCTCGGTCACACCCAGCCGTTTCCCGCGCTCAACAATGGGATGGGGAGGCGGCAGCCGGATATCGAACAGGCTTTCCTTATACCCGCGGCGCAGCTCAATAACGTCTCGAAATCCCTTGGTGGTGATCAGGCCGATGTTTGCGCCGGCAAACTCCAGCATGGTGTTCGTCACAACGGTCGTGCCAAGGACAATAGGATCAGTCTCGGCCAGGAGCGTCTGAAGGGAGATGCCAAAATGGGCCGCAATCTGCTCCAGCCCGCCAAAGACGCTGGCCGCTTCATCAGTGGCGATCGTCGGCGTCTTCCCGCTATACATCTGCTGGTCGGTATTGACCGCAACAAAATCGGTAAAAGTCCCGCCAACGTCGATCCCAATACGATAGCCCATGAGTGCGTCTCGAATAGTTCTTAGCTGAAATACAAAGAAATACAAAAACCCTATGAGACCTTATATGCCTGCCCTAGGGTACGACAGCCATTGCCTCAACTTCGATCCGGACCTCATCCGAGACAAGCCGGGCCACTTGGACCGTGGCCGAGACCGGCGGTTCACTCGGCCAATACTCGTTCCGGACCTCTTGGATGGCCAACACATCGTCCATGTCTTGAATATAGACCGTCATTTTGACGACGTCGTTCAGGGTCGCACCGGCCTCGGCAAAAATCGCCCGCATCTGCTCAAAGATGCGCCGTGTTTGCGCCTCCACATCGCCGGGGGCGACCGTATTCCCGTTTTCGTCGCGCGCAGTCATGCCCGTTGTAAAGACAAGGTCGTGCCCCGCAGGCACCCGGATCGCTTGCGCCCAAGGCCCGAACTCGCCGGGTCGTGACCAGAACGAGGTGTTCAGGATCTTTTTTGTACTCACGGTTTCCCTCCTTGGTTCACCGAGTATGTCCTATTCGGATGAGACCTGGTCCTTTGGAGGACCAGATCTTGTATCCCTGCTCCCGTTACTTGCCGAGTTGCTCGCGTAGCTCTCGCGTGGCCTCTTGGTCGATAGCGAGCGTTTCATCCTCAATGCTACCGGTCAGGACAACGCCATACGCGACGCGTGCCTGCTCGACCGACACCCAGCGTTCAAGGACATCACGACGAACATCTTCCGGATTACGCTCGGTCGGCGGACCATAACCGCCGCCGCCACAGTCCCGGTAGCGTATGAGCTCACCAGGCAGCAGGTCCCCGGTAAAGATGTTCGGCAACGGCACCTCGTTCCCGTCCCGGTCGATCTTGGTCGCCCAGGCCTTACTGCCAGCCTGACCGCCCCGCACCCCTTTGGCCGGAGTCTCGTAGCCTTCCATAGGAAAGGTAAAGGTCACCGGATCGCCTTTCGGGCCGTATTCCGCTTCAATCGCAGGCGCGCCCCGAAACCGTCCCGGTCCGCCACTGTCCTGGGCTAATTTTTCAGACTTGACGAACAACGGGTACTTCTGTTCGTCGATCTCAACGCTGTCCCGGTACAAGAGGCCCGAGATGACGGCAATACCGTAGGTCACCCAGCCGTCGCACACAGGAGAAGCTGGCCCGCCATTACCCCCCAGGATGAGCTGGTTGACGTAGGCGGCACCGTTGCGCCGCGTGTCCGTACCCGAGATAACTGCATAGCCCGCGTTTTGGGCAACCCCGCCTTCCGCAGTGCCCCAGCCATCACCGAGTTCGGCAAAGGCCGACTGGGTGATGCCCACCAGCCGGTTGGCCGGATTCGTGGTCGCGAGTGAACAAGAATGCGGAAAGCGCGGAATACCGGCCACACACCCTTCCCGCAGCTTGACGTGTATACGCCGGAAGCTGCCGGCATTGTGGGGTACGTCAGGGTCCAACGCGCTGAAGATGCCCTGCATGACGCTCGATATCGAACATGCCTCCGACGAGTTCGCCCCGCCGGCAACGTTGTCCGGGTTGTCGCGGAGGTCGACTTCAATTCGACCATCCTGCGTATCGATAGCAATTTCGACCTTGAGCGGCAGGCCATCGGGCAGACCTGGAAACGGGTCGTGCCGACCAGTCCCGATTACGTCGCCACTTGGCAGCTGCCGGATGGCGTGTATCATCCGACGTTCCGAATAATCCAACCACTCGTGAACGAACGTCTTGATTGTCTCGGAGCCGTATTTTGCGACAAGGTCCTGAATCTTGCGCTCACCAACCCGGGCCGCGCCTAGCATCGCCAGATAGTCACCATACCACTGCTCGGGAACGCGGATACGCCGGCGACACAAACGGATAACGTCGTCGACATCTGTGTAAGCGCGTTGAACGCATACGCAGGGGAAGAGCAAGGCACCCTCTTCGTATACGTCGCGCGCAGCCGGCATATACGAGGTAGGCAAAGCGTTGCCGATATCGGACAGGTGGGCCTTCGCAACCGCCGTGAACAGATGCTGCCCCTCGCAGAAAACCGGTACGAGGATGGTGTGATCTGCGGGATGGGAGTTCCCCAAGTATGGGTCGTTATGCAAAAAAGCATCGCCCTCGGCAAGATCGGGATGCAGCTCGCACATGGCCCGGGCCTGAAGATGAGAGCCGTAGATATGGGCCGGCAACCCTTCTGCTGCGGCCAGGAGCTCGTGCGGGCCAGTCACACTGGTTGTGATTGAGCACGAAAAATCACGCGCAATACTGATCGCGGCTGAGCGGCCGGCCCGGAGCAGGGTTTGGGTCATCTCACGCACGATCGCTTCAAATCGATTTGCCAGCACGGCGAGCAAGGTCGGATCAAGCGTTGTCTGCTGCACCTCTCGGCTGTGTGTCTGCGCTGCCATCCGTCCTGCCTTTCTCATACGTCAATCAGGGCGTGCTGATGAGATAGTTATTCAGCTGCGCCACCTGGGCGACGCTGTGTGGGTAGAGCACTATCGTCGTCGTTGGCTCCTCGATGATCGCCGGTCCGTGGAGCTGCATGCCGGACTCAAGCGCTGATCCCAAGTACAGCGGAGTATCAGTGCGACCCTGACCTGCGAAATGCACACTCCGGTGCGCATGTGGTATTGCCCCCCGCGGCGTATCCTGCGCAGGCGGGCGGTCTGGTTGCATCCGATCCAGGAGCCCGGTCAAACGGCCCTTCCAGTACAGGCACTCGACCTCGGCCCCTTCTTCCTTGACGGCAAAAACGCGCTCGTGCACCCGATGGAAGCCCTGGACCAGGGCGGCAACGTCGGGCGGCCCGGCAAAGCTGTCCTTTTCCAGGGGAATCTCAAGTTCCCAGACCTGGGTGGGATAGCGGGCCTCAACAAAGAAGTCCCGCTTAAAATGGCGGAGGCCCCGCCCCCGCAGCTCCGACTCAAGTGTATCTATTTCGGCGTGCAGGGACTGTAATGCCTCGTTCACCTCGGTGTAGGCGAAATCGTCCGTCACAGCCAGTCTGCTCAGACTGAACTCAGCGACAATGTCCGAGTACTGTGCGCCGCAGGCGCTGAGCGCGCTCGCGGTCCGGGGGATGAGCACCTGAGGACAGCCCAGGGCTTGGGCAATAGCAACAATGTTCAGTCCTGCGGCTCCTCCACCAGCGACAAGCAGTGTCTCGCGCGGGTCAATCCCTTCGTTCACCGAGATTTCCTGGATCGCCTGCACCATAGCCTCACCGGCAATGGTCAGAATAGCCTGGGCGGCCTGGTCGATCGTCTGCTCCAGCGGCTCGGCAATGGTTCCAACGGCTTGCCGCGCGGCCTCCCTATCCAGTTGCATCTGTCCTCCCAGGAAGTAGGCGGGGTTCAAGTAGCCAAGCACCAGGGCCGCATCCGTGACAGTCGGCCGTGTTCCCCCCCGTCCATAGCAGGCCGGGCCAGGCTCAGCGCCCGCACTGTGGGGGCCAATACGGAGCAGACCACCAGGGTCGATCCAGGCGATCGAGCCGCCGCCTGCGCCAATGCTCCGGACATCAACGGACGAGAGGCCGGTCATGTGTCCAACCCACTGCCCACCGAGCCAGGTTTCACGCGTGGCCTTTATCAGACCATCCCGCACCAGACTGACGTCGAAGCTCGTCCCACCCGTATCACACGTGATGACATCTCGGCTGCCAACTTCGGCCTGTGCGTAATGCAGCGCAGCCACCGGCGCAAGCGCGGGACCCGAGCGAACGGTATTAATAGGACGCTCCGCCAGCTCCTGAATGTGCATGACGCCACCAGACGATGTTGCGCCGAGAATCTCGCCACGAAAGCCGGCGCGACTCACATCCTGGGCAATCTCACGCAGATGGTGCTGCATGAGCGGTTTGAGCGAGGCATCGATGACGGTTGCCGAGGCCCGACGATATTCACGAATAATCGGATTGAGCCGGGATGAGAGCGTGTAGGCAACCCCGGGCAGTTCCTCCTCAATCAACCCGCCCAGAGTCGCTTCGTGGGCTGGGTTGACAATGGACCACACCAGACAGACACCAATCGCCTCAATGTGATGCGCACGGAGGCGCTTGAGAACACTGCGCGCGTGCTCCACATCGAGCGGGACAACAACCTCTCCCTCCGCATTCACCCGCTCCCGTATTTCAAAGGTGAGACGCCGCGGGACATAGGGTTCCGGGTAGGGGGCGGTGAAGTCATAGGCATTGGTCTTGCCGCCCTCGCGGAGCACCAGAATGTCAGGAAAGCCCTCAGTTGTCAGAAATGCAGTCTTGCCGGTCTTCCCCTCGACCACGGCGTTCGTCGCGGTGGTCGTTCCATAGATAAAGAGGTCGGCCTGGCTGAGCAGGGTGGGCACGTCAGGCTCGCCAAGCTGCTGGGCCGCGACGGTAAGGCCCTGCTCCACACCATGAAAGATCCGCTCTCGGGTAGTGAGGCCCTTCCCGATCGTCATGCGCCCCATGTTGTCAGCGATAACAACATCGGTAAACGTGCCGCCAACGTCGATGGCAATGCGATAGCCCATGGACAACCCCAAACGATGCTGAGCTGAAATGCCGGATAAGTCCGGGCATTATACTCTCAGTCTTCCAGATATCCAGCGCTACCTGCATAGAGGACCCGGACGAGTACCGCGCCGAGAACATTTTCTGGGTGCCGCCCGAGGCCCGCTGGACACAGCTCAGGGCCCAGGCGCGGCGGGCTCGACGAGGTCGCCTATGATGGCGCCCCGTCTCCGCATGGCGCCCAACCAGGCGTCGGAGGGAGCCTTTGTCGGAGGGATGATCTCGGCGACCGGCTTGCCGAAACGGGTTATCAGGACCGGCTGTCCCGTTCTGCCAACACGGTCAAGGACAGCCAGGCATGTGGCTTTGAATTTTGAAATTTGAATTTCTTCCATACTCGAACCGTACCACTGAATCCACCGTCGAAACAACGTCCAACATGGTCTATACTAGACCAGCATCGTTTGATCGCCGGAGGTGTGACCATGGAAATTTCCAAACCCCAGCGTGTATGGACCGTTGCCGAAGCGAAGACCCACCTGTCGAAAATCTTGCGGCTGGCCGAAGTAGAAGGGCCGCAGACTATCGGAACCCGGCGGCCATGTGTCGTCGTGCCCGCTGACACGTGGTACGCAAAAACGCCGCCGCGCAAGCCGCTGGGCCGGTGGCTGGTCGAGAACATGCCGCGCGGGATAGAACTCGATATCCCGGCCCGCAGCTCAAATCGTAAGATCCCGTTTGTCGACGAGGAAGACGAATGAGTGGCTATCTCCTGGATACTAACGTGGTCTCGGAGGTAGTCCGCAGCACTCCGCACTTACGCGTCGTCACGTTCCTCATGGAACACGACGACTTATGGCTCTCGTCGATTGTGATACATGAGCTGGAATATGGGTTGCAGCGCATGGCACACAGACAACGGCGGGCCAGTCTGCAAGATCGTCTGCTGGGGTTCATAGCCGAATACGAGGATCGCATCCTGCCCGTGGAGAGGATAGGGGCAGAGTGGGCCGCCCGATTTCGGGCACAAGCGCAACGTTCCGGACGTGCGCTGGACTTGGGCGACGCGCTTATTGCGGGGACGGCGAAAACCCATGACCTAGCCGTCGCAACCCGCAACGTCAGGGATTTTGGCGACTTGGGCGTCGGGGTTATCAACCCCTGGGAAACGCCTTGACCTCCAAATATAAACGCGCGATGGTGCGGGAACTGACACAGTGGGAGGGAACCCCATGACCACGGTCGGCACGGGTAAGATGGTTGGCGCCCAAGTGAAACGGGTCGAAGACCCACGGGTGCTGTTGGGTCAAAGCCAGTATGTCGATGATATCCATCTGCCCGACACCCTCGGGGTTGCGTTTGTCCGCAGCCCCTACGCCCATGCCCGGATACTCACGATCGATGTCAGCGCCGCTCAAGCGTATCCCGGAGTGGAGGCGGTCTTGACCGGGGCGGATGTTGCCCAGGAGATCCGTCCACTCCGCGTGGAGTATGATCCGGCCAAAGCCCCGAAACATAAACCGTGCAACTGGTCGGTGTTAGCCCAGGACAAGGTTTGTTTCGTGGGAGAACCCGTGGCGGTCGTCGTGGCTTCGGACCGCTACACGGCAGAGGATGCCGCGGCGCACGTGACAGTCGAGTATGAGCCCCTGGAGGTTGTGAGCGACATAGACCAGGCCATGCAGCCGGACGCACCGCTCATTCATGAGGAATGGGGCGACAATCTCATGCAGTCGGTAAACATGGAGGCCGGCGCGATTGCCCAGGCATTCCAGACGGCAGACTGCATCGTAGCCGAGCGCTTCACGACTGGCCGGCATCTGGCCCTGCCCATGGAAGCCCGCGGCTGTCTGGCCCACTATGAGCCGGCCTTGGGCTCCCTGACATTGTGGTCCTCGACCCAGGTGCCGCATCTGATGCGCGCCCACCTGGCCCGTCTGCTGGACTTTCCCGAGCACCATATTCGGGTCATTGCGCCGGATGTCGGCGGGGGGTTTGGACCCAAGGCATATGTCTATCCCGAGGAAGTCCTGCTGACCTTTCTCGCCAAGCATGTCGGCCGCCCGGTCAAGTGGATCGAAGACCGGCGCGAAAACCTGTCCGCCTCGACCTTGCAGGCCAAGCAGCAAGTCGTGCAGGCGGAACTCGCCCTGACCAAGGAGGGGGCGATTCTGGGGGTGAAGGGGCGTTTTATCTGCGACGTGGGCGCATACTCGGCCTATCCGTGGGGCTCGGCCCTGGAGGCCGGCATGGCGGCTTCGGCCTTCCCCGGAGGCCCCTATAAGGTCCCGGCCTTCCGCTGCGAGGCCCTCTCGGTTGTCACCAACAAGGTGACGAGTGGGGCCTATCGTGGGGTGGGTTTGCCGGTCAGCATCCTGGTCATGGAACGCCTGCTCGACTTGGGGGCACAGAAACTGGGGCTCGACCCAGCCGAACTGCGCCTGAGCAATATGATTCGGAAGGAAGAACATCCCTATCAGATCGTCACCGGGGTTGAGATTGAAAGCGGCAGTCACCGGGAGGCCCTGCAAAAGGCCCTGAACATGCTCGACTACCAGGCTTTCCGGACCGAGCAACAGCAGGCGAGACAACACGGGCGCTACCTCGGCGTCGGCCTGGGCTGTTATGTCGAGAGCTCGTCCTACAGCTATCGCAGTTTCGAGCCGGTCGGCATCACTTGGGGCGGCTATGAATCCGCCACCGTGCGCATAGACGCGAATGGCAAGGTCACCGTCCTGGTCGGCACCCATTCGCACGGCCAGGGCCATGAGACGACGTTTGCCCAGGTTGCGGCGGACGAGTTGGGCGTGCCCGTGGCGGCCGTCAGGGTGATTCAGGGGGATACCACGACCGTTCCGCACGGCTGGGGAACGTGGGCCAGCCGTAGCGCCGTGCTCGGCGGCGGCGCCATTATCCAGGCGTCGAGCCGGCTGCGGGAAAAAATTCTGCGCACGGCATCACGTCTGAGCGAAGTGCCGCAAGATGATCTTGAGCTGGCCGAGGAGCAGGTCCGGCGCAAGACGGATGGCCTGGCGCTCATGCCTCTCCAGGACATCGCCCACCTGCTGGTTGTCCGGGCACCGGCCGGTCTGCCGGAAGACGAAGAGCCGGGCTTGGAAGCGACTGCGCACTACACCCCGCCGCCCTGGACCCACGCTAATGCCACGGTTCTGGCAACAGTCGAGGTGGACATCGAAACCGGCTACGTCCGGCTGCTGCGTCTGATTGTGGTCGAAGACTGCGGCACAATAATCAACCCGTTGGTGGTTGAGGGGCAGATCCAGGGCGGCGTGGCCCAGGGGATAGGCTCGGCCCTGTACGAACAGACGGTGTACGACGACAACGGCCAACTACTGACAGGCACGCTGATGGACTATCTGGCTCCCACCGCGGTAGACGTTCCTCGGGTCGAAATCGGCCATATTGAAACCCCGGCCCCGAACACGCCGCGCGGCATTAAAGGCATGGGCGAAGGCGGAGCCATTTCACCGCCGGCGGCCATCGCCAATGCCGTAGCAGATGCCTTGGCACCGCTGGGGGTACGGGTCAACGAGATTCCGCTTACCCCGGAGCGCGTGCTTCGGTTGATTGAGCAGGGGCGCAGTGGGGCATGAGATAGATAAAAGGGGCTGCCAGAGGAGAAGCCCCTACGCTTCCGCTCATCACCCGCCGGTCTTCATCTTGAACCGAAAGTCGCAGTAATTGGCGCCCTTCATGATCGTTTGCGTCCGGGTCATTGTGATTCCAGGACCTCCCACCGCTTCTATATCCACGTCCATCTCACACGTCAGCAGCGCTCCGAGTTCCGGTTCTCCCAGTTGCCGGAAAAAATCCGCGTAGCGGCAGCTGGTGATATTGAACTCCCAGGCGTCCGGCGTCTGCTTGAGCACCTCAAGGTCCACATCGCCGCCGACCTGCTTAAAGAGGGCCTTATTAAAGGCGTCCCATTTCTGCCGAGGGCTGCCGGAGAGCTGGCCCCCAATGTCTTGGAAGAGTTTTTCCGACCACTCCCGGAGTGCCTGGTTGGCAATCCGGTTCGCTTGCTCCTCCCCCAACTCAGCCCGAAAGGCGCGGAGCAGCGGCACGAGCACCTGCGCTTGAACCTTGACTTTTTCAAGCAGGGAGAGACCGGTTTTGCCAAACGCTGGCGCAAAGATATCCGGAGCAGCGTCTTCTTGCTGCTCGTTCGCCTTCAGCTCATGAGTACTCGCCATGACATCCCTCCTGTATCAATGGACTGCACATAGAGCAGCCGAGTTATGACAGTACCAGAGCAAACTCCGAGGCGGCGTGTCAACGGGCGGAGCGCAATTAGTTCGCCGTAGCTCTTGACACCATCGATTTGAAAGATGCAGAAGGGCTGTGAGAGCGGGTGAACGCAGCCGACGATTATGAAGAAGATCGCGCCAAGATAGGGAGGGAGTGCCATGCAAACCACCACAGAGAACAGACGCTGGTCAAAGGAATACCCCGAGCTGGGGACAGAACCCGTACCGGCGGAATCGTGCATTTCCCCGGAGTATTTTGAGCTTGAACGCGAACGGGTCTTTCGCCGCACCTGGCTCAACGTGGGCCGCGTCGATGATATTCCCAATGCGGGCGACTTTTTCGTGCGCGAGTTGGCGGTGTGTAAAACCTCGATTCTGGTCATCCGAGGCAAGGACGGAGTCATACGTGGCTTTCACAATGTCTGTTCGCACCGCTCCAACAAGCTGGTCTGGGAAGAACGCGGAACCTGCCGAGGAGCCCTGGCCTGCCATTTTCATAGCTGGGGGTATAACGCCCAGGGGCAACTCACCGGCGTCCCGGATGAAGAGAACTTCCACGATCTTGATAAGAGCAAGCTGGGACTCACCCCGGTGACCACCGATGTGTGGGAAGGGTTTATCTTTGTGCATCTGGGTCCGCAGCCCCAAGAGACGCTCACCGACTACCTGGGTGGAGTAGCCGAACAGTTCAAAGGTGCCGCCTTTCATAAGCGCCGCCTCACCCATACCTATAAAGTCGAAGAGCAGGCCAACTGGAAGGTCGCCCTGGACGCCCAGAACGAGGCGTATCACCTGCCCTTCCAGCATCGCTACTCCTTTCCGGGGATGTTCGTCCTCAAAGACAACCGCTATCTGCGTCTCTCGGGTGTGAAGCTGTACAATCACCACGCGGTCTGGTCGACCACCTATAATTCAGAAAGTACCCCGACGCCGACCGGCGCGCTCATGAACCAACTCAATACGGCGACAACCAACAGCCGCCTGCCTATGCTGGGGGACTTTGATTTTTTTGTGATCTTTCCCAATTTTGTCATTCTCCAGTTTCGGGGCATCGAAGACGACTATTACATGACGTATAATTTCTGGCCGCTGGCGGTTGATCGCTGTATCTGGGAGATCAAATTCCATTTCCCGCCCGCCGAAACCGCCGGCCAGCGACTCAGCCAGGAATACCTCAAACATCGCATCTGCGATGTGCTCCAGGAGGACGCCGTGGCGCATGAGACCCTGCAAGCTGGTCTGAATTCGCGGGCGAAAACGCATCTCATCCTCCAGGACGATGAGATCCAGATTCGGCAGTTTCATAAAGTGTTGGAAGACTATATGGGCTTTTTCAACGGACGGGGGCACTGATGTCCGGAGTGCCTCTGCCCGAGCCGTTTCAGAGCCTTGAACCGTTCAGCGCCTGGGCTCTGGCCACAGAGCGCGAGCGACGCGCCAAACGCTTGTCCAGCAGCATGGAGGAGATTCAGGCGTTCTACGACGCGCTCTTTCCTCAACTGGAAGCCATGGTTGCCTATCTCGACCAGTTTCCGCTTGACCAACTCCCCGCAGAGGCGCAGCCGCTCTACTATCTGACGCTTTCGCTGGTGGAAGTCACCAGCGCTGTGGAGTTGTATCACAATCCCCATATCTTTGAGGCCATTGAGCCCACCCGCTTCCGGCGGGTGGAGTAAACCTCCCACGAACGGTTTTCATCAGAACGGTTTTCATCAGAAAGGAGCAGCGGCCATGGCTGGACGATTAGACACAAGAGTAGCACTGGTGACCGGTGGTGGCTCGGGCATTGGACGCGCCTCGGCTGTGGCTTTTGCCAGAGAGGGCGCCAGGGTCGTTGTTACCGACGTGGACGTGGACGGCGGACAGGAGACGATCCGCATAATCGAATCGGCTGGTGGAACAGCGCAGTTCGTTCGCGCCGATGTCTCCCAGGCGACGGAGGTAGCCGCCCTGGTCGAGCAGGCAGTGGCAGCCTATGGCCGTTTGGACTGCGCCTTGAACAACGCCGGTATCCAGGGAGACATCAAGCAGACCGCCGAGTGCAGCCAGGAAAACTGGGACCGGATCATTGCGACCAACCTGACCGGCGTGTGGCTCTGCATGAAACACGAGATCCCGCACATGTTGAGCCAGGGTGGGGGTGCGATCGTCAACACCGCCTCGAACTTCGGGTTGGTGGGATCGAACGGGATGCCGGCCTATTCGGCCAGCAAGCACGGCGTCCTCGGCCTGACGAAAACCGCGGCCCTGGAGTACGCCAAATCGGGCATTCGGGTCAACGCCGTCTGTCCGGGGCCAGTCCAAACGCCGCTGGTCGATAAGGTCCTGGCCGCCCAGCCTGAACTGGGCGACCAGATCATCAAGGCTATCGAGGCCAGGGAGCCAGTAGGGCGCATGGGGCAACCGGAGGAGATTGCCGAGGCGGTGGTCTGGCTGTGTTCCGACGCGGCCTCTTTTGTGACCGGAACGGCCATGTCCGTAGATGGCGGCTTTGTCACGCAGTAGCAGCGCGAATCAGGAGAGTGAGCCATGTCCAGCCAGGCAACGAGTCACTATGCCACCATCAATGGCCTCAGGATGCATTATGTGGAATGGGGCGATGCGCAGGCGACGCCCATGGTCTGTCTGCACGGTTTACGCGCCTATGGCCACTGGTTCGATGAGTGGGCCGCAGTCGTGAGCGACCGGTATCGGGTCCTGGCCCTGGACCAGCGCGGGCGGGGGGAGACCGACTGGGCTGCGGACGGCGACTACACGCGAGCGGCTTACGTCTCGGATGTGGAGGCCTTTATCGAGACGCTCCGACTCGACAAGTTCATTCTGATTGGCCACTCGATGGGCGGTCTCAACGCCATCCACTACGCCGCGCGTCATCCCGACCGGGTGCTGGCGCTGGGCGTCCTGGACATCGGCCCGGAGGTTGACCCCGCGGGCATGCAGCGCATGCGTACCGAGCTGGGGAACACGCCTTCGGGGTTTGACTCGTGGCAGGCGGCCCAGGCGTTTCTGAAAATGCGCCATCCCAAAGCCTCAGAGGAAAACCGCCACACACGCCTCACCTGGATGCTCAAAGAGGGGCCGGACGGCACGATTGCGTGGCGGATAGACCAGGCCATCTTCGATCCGAATCTCAAGCCGGACGATCCCCAGCAGACCTGGGATCTTTTGAGTCAGATTCGCTGCCCGACCCTGATCCTGCGTGGGGGGGAGTCAGACGTACTGAGCGCTGACACCTGTCAAAAAATGCTCACGTGTATCCCGGACAGTCAGTGGGCCGATATTCCCCACGCGGGTCATATGGTGCTTGAGGATAATCCCGAGGCGTGTAACGCAGCGCTGCTCGACTTCTTCCAAAAGAGAGACAAAGCTTAGGAGGTATCATGTCCGCCCATCTCGACCTTCAAGACTTCTCAAAAACACGGCAGGAACTGCTGCACGCCAGGCATCTGCCGGGCGAGTTTTATACCTCGCCCGAGATCTTCCAAAAAGAGATCGAACAGATCTTCATGAAAGACTGGATCTGCGTCGGACGGGTCGAGCAATATGCCAAGCCGGGCGACTACCGCGCCCTGCGCATTGCCGGCGAGCCCGTCCTTGTCTGTAAGGATAAGAACGGCGCGCTGCATGCCTTTGCCAACGTGTGTCAGCATCGCGGTGTCGAGGTGGTCCAGGGCGAGGGGAATACCCAGGAGTTCAGCTGTCCGTATCACGCCTGGACGTACGGTCTGAACGGCGAGCTGACCGGCGCGCCCTACAGTGCACAGGTCACGGATTTCGACTGGAAGTCCTGCCGTTTGCCCAGCGTTCCACTCGACACCTGGGCGGGCTATATCTTTATTAACTTCGATCCTCAGGCAGAAAGCCTGGCCTCCTATCTCGCTGTCGACCGCGTGCAGGAAGCCGCCGGGTTTCTACGCGCCGAAGAGACGCGCATCGCCGACGAGTACACCTTTGAGCTGGACTGCAACTGGAAGTTTATCCCGGAAAACCTGATGGACATCTATCACGTCGGGGTGATTCATGGTTCGTCTTTTGGCAAGGTCTTTCCCGTAGATAAATTTCCGTTCTACCTGACCCCCAACGGCTATCACTCGGAGTACGAGAGCCTGACCATGGCCCCGGACGGTGCCTGGCTGTTTGGCAAGGCCATGCCCTGGCTGGAACAGAAATCGAAGTCCTTTGCCTTCACCATCTTCATCCGGCCGAGCTTCAATATGTTTGCCCGGCCCGACATGCTCCAGCCGTGGTTCTGTCATCCCATCGCGCCGGACAAAACGCGCATTACCATATTGACCCAATACCCGGACGAGTGGTTTGAGCAGCCGGCCTTCGAGGCCAAGAACACGGTAGTCAAGGATTTCATTCGGCTGGTCGCCGGCGAAGACACCGAGATGATGCTCTCGCTCCAGAACGGCGTCGGCTCCCGCAACTTCCGCCCCGGCCCGACCATGGGCCTCGAAAAGGCTATTCATCATTTGCTGAACTCCTATCTCGATCGCATGTTCGGGACGGCGGTGGCGGGGTGAGTCCATCGATTCATCCCTCTATTTTGGGTGGGCGCTCATGCGCCATCAAACGCATCAGAGTGGGAGACGAGCATGGAGCACGAGCGTTTCAGTTATTCACCGATTGTCGACCGTAAACCGCTCCGGTTTCCGAACGGCACCCGAGTTGCGGTCTGGGTGATTCCGAATATCGAGCACTTTCACTTCGACAAGCCCGCGACCTCGATCACGCCGGTTACGGCGCATCTGAAACCTGATGTCCTGAACTACTCCTGGCGTGATTACGGCGTGCGGGTCGGCATTTGGCGCATGATGGAGGTCATGGATCGATACGACGTGCCGGGCACGGTCGCCCTGAATTCGGAGGTCTGTACGCACTATCCGCAAATCATCGAGGCCGGCAATCAGCGGCACTGGGAGTGGATGGGGCACGGCACAACGAACTCGGTGCTGCTCAACGAGCAAACCGAGGCCGAGGAACGGATGCTGATCCGGGACGTGGTAGATACTATCCGGTCAACGACCGGGACCGCTCCCAAAGGCTGGTTGAGCCCGGCGCTGAGCGAATCCTACCGGACGCCGGACCTGCTGGCGGAAAATGGAATCGAGTACGTCTGCAACTGGGTTAATGACGAGCAGCCCTACCCGATGCGGGTCGCCCAGGGACGCTTGATCTCCATGCCCTATTCGGTCGAGCTCAATGACATCCCGGCCTTTCTTGAGCGTGGCATGTCAGCGGAAGAGTTCTACCAGATGATCGTGGACCAGTTCGACGTGCTGTACGAGGACGGGGCAAAGACCGGACGGGTCATGGCGATCTGTCTGCATCCCTTCCTGATCGGCCATCCCTTTCGCAGCAAATACTTCGCCAAGGCGCTCGCCCACATCACCCAGCGGGAAGAAGTGTGGATTGCGAAGGGCGGAGAGATCGCAGACTGGTATACGATCCACTATCTGGAGTAGGTCGATTAGGAGGGATTAGGAGGGATCGAGCGAAAAATGCGCAAAGGCGCTGTTCAGGTGAGATATGACTGCGAGCCAAGCGTTTACACTTGCTCATTTTACCTTAGCCTTAAGCGAATGATGATGGTCTTCTCCTGTTGCCGGGCCTCGGTAATGCTGCGGGGCGGCTGAATCTTCACTCCCGGCTGGAACCTTTCCTTGCTGATGCGTCCTATCCAGGTTCATCCATAACTGCGCACTGGTGCCGAAGGCATCGGCAAGCCGCTTCGCAGTATTTGGCATAATTGCTCGTTTGCCAGCAATAATCTCACTGACAAGTCGCGGGCTTAGATCAAGAATCTTGGCGAGGTCATTTTGAGTCCAGTTGCGAGCCTCTATCTCTTCCTTGATAAATTCTCCCGGAGGAAATACCTCAGCGGGCACTCTGTCAGTCATAGCTTTTCTATAGAGTTCCTTGCCCGTTTCGAGCGCCCCTTTAATAACAAGGGAAGGATTCGCCGCGTGCTCTCGGATATCACTTTCCGTGACCACCACGATATCCTTGGCGAAACCAAGACCCCACAGGTGGCGGTATATCTCTTGAGCAGTCTTTCCACGGTGGCTGCCGTCGGGCATGACGACCAGAGTATCCAGATCGCTATTCGGTCCCATCTCTCCGCGGGCGGCGGAACCAAATAGGATAATCCGCAGGGGGTGTACTGCATCAACGATGCGGTGCACAAGTTCCTGAAGGACTCTCTGGTCGGATTTCATGACGGCTCTCTCACCAGATGCTTTTAGCATAGCATAAGATATCACCGACAGAGGACAGTCCAGTTCGAGGAGCATCCTTGCTCCGTCATCAAGGTCGATACGTTGACAGCACCCTCACCGCGTCATACGACTGCTGACAGCACAAAGGGGGCGTGAGACCTATGACCGCTGTCAAACTGGACGAACCGCTATCGATTCTCGTTCTGCTCGGGCTGACCCTGCCCGAAGTGTCTGAGGGTGACCTGGCAAAGATTCGGGCCGTGGCGCCCGGCTCAACTATCAAGGTGGCCCCTCGGGTCGGCGATGCCATTGCCATGGCCGATGATGTCGAGGTCATCCTCGGCTTCCTGCCCGAAACCTTGTTTCAGGCCGCTCCCCGCCTGCGCTGGGTGCATGCCATCGCCTCGGGGGTGGATATGTTTCTCTACCCGGCGATGCGGGACTCCGATGTGGTGCTGACTGGTGAAAAGGGTCTGGTGGGCGGACATTTGGCGGACACCGGATTCGGCCTGCTCCTGGCGCTCACCCGCCAGATTGCGACCGCCATCCGCCTCGGCTCGGCCAGTTGGCAGGAACGTGAGGCCATGCGCCGCAAAGAAATCGAACTTGAGGGGCTGACGATGGGCATTGTCGGCTTTGGAGGGACTGGTCGGGCGATGGCCCGCCGGGCGGTGGCGTTTGGTATGCGGGTGTTAGCTCTCGATGAGCACCCCGTCCCGGCGTCGGACGGAGTGGACGCGGTGTGGGGACGGGAGCGGTTGGCCGAGTTGCTGGCGTCCTCCGACGTGGCTGCGATCTGCTGTCCGCTCACAGCCGAGACGCGCCAGATGTTCAACGCGGCAACATTCGCTCACCTGAAGCCGGGCGCGCTGCTGGTCAACGTCACCCGAGGTGAGATCATAGACGGAGAGGCGCTGGTACAGGCGCTGCAAGACGGTCGGTGTGGCGGCGCGGCGCTTGATGTTGCTCCGGTTGAACCCCTGCCGGCCGATCATCCCTTGTGGACGTTCGAGAACGTCGTCATGACGCCGCACACGGCTGGTGCCAGCCAACTCCGCGCCACGCGCAACCTCGACCGCTTTTGTGAAAACCTGCGTCGTATCCAGCGGGGTGAACCCCTCCTTGGGGTGGTCGACAAACAGCTCGGCTACTAAGGACGGCTGTAGAGAAAAGGCAAAGGCTAAGCGAAACGATTCCCGAGTATTTCCCTTCGATGTCATCACCGGGCTTTACGGAGGGGTGATAGGTGCGATCTCCTTCAGCCGGGGCAGCACCTCCCCGGCGAAGAGCCTGATGCCCTTCTCGGCCTCGGCATGGGTCATGAATCCTGACCGCCCAATCATGACCAGATGACCAAAGCCGCCGACCTTGCGGTAAAAATCCATGATCTGCTGGTAGACGGTGGCAGGGCTGCCGGCGAACAGGATCCCCCGCGCCATAGCTTGCGCTGTGTCTATATTCGTGAGTCCCCCGACGTTGAGGATGGCCGGAGCGACGGGCTTGTTTGCCTGCGCCGGCTGCGCCCGGCTGCTGTCCGTCGGCCCCTTGGCCTGAGTGGCTGGCCCGGGTGCGGTGCGGTAGACCTGAGGTGCAAAGTGTGGCGGCGTTGCGCCGGGCAGAAACTGGGCGTACTGGGGCGCCATCTTCAGACTCGTGTTGAGAAACCACAGCAGCTTGCTCCCAATCTCCACACCCTCTTCATGGGTGTCGCCGACATAGACCAAGGCCGCATACGCAAAGTGGTCGGTCATGACCTCGGGCAACCCAGCCTCCGCGCGCGCCTGGCGATACGCGGCCCAGGCACGCCTGGTCCCTTCCTCGCCGCGCAGGACTAACACATTGACCATCCCCCGCCGGCCGACCTCGCTGGCCGTTTCCGGGTCGCCCGTCGCCGCCCATAGTGGCGGATGCGGCTGCTGCCAAGGGCGCGGCCAGATGTTCACGTGCCGGTGCGTGTAGTGCTTGCCCTCCCAACTGAACGGCCCCTCCTGAAAGGTCAGTGCCTTGGTGACGAGATCGATCGCCTCCCAGTAACGCTCAATATTCGTCACCGGGTTGGCATTGTTCGACGCCATCTCACTCGCGCCCGACTTCACGAAGCCGATATCCAGACGTCCACGGGAAATGACATCCGCTGTGGCATACTCCTCTGCGACTCTGACCGGGTCGGGCCGCAGCGAGATCAGGGTCCCCATGCTGAGAATGCGGACCTTGCGTATCTGGCGAGCCAGGATACCCAGGACCAGCGGGTTGGCCCCAAACAGGGAATTGATTCCGGCATGATGCTCGATGGCGACAACATTGATTCCCTGCTCGTCGCACAGCATGAACTCGTCAAAGGTTTCCTCGAACAAGTCAGCAGCGACCTGTGGGTCGCAATACTTATTCGGCAGGCTGGCCCGGACGGAGTCTACGCGATCGAGCACGTCTGGTGGGACGAAGGGATACGGGTTCTCGTTGTGATACCAGACTTCCATGCGTGGTCCTCAGCCTCTTCCTGGCTCAACTCTATTCTTCATTCTTCCAAGAAGGCAGCTACGCGATCAGCAAAAGCCTCGGGCTGCTCGATCTCGGGATGATGTCCCGCCTCAGCAATGACATCGAAGCACGAGCCGGGAATCAACGCGCTGTAGGCTCGTCCGTAGGACGGCGGCACGATCCCGTCGCTCGCCCCCCACAGCACCAGCGTCGGCCGCCTGATCCGACGCAGCCAACGCTTGAGCTGAGGGTTGTACATATAGGGCTGCCAGCCGTATAGGCACAGCGCGTCCCGGTTCCGGGCGTAGACGACGATTTCGTCATCCGATAGCGCGTTAAAGTCCGGCGCCCACTTCCCAGGGTCATGCCAGCTGTGCTGCTGTACTTCCTGGGGGGAGGTATTAAAGACGTCCAGGATATCCGGGGTCTCGCGATCGCTGATCTTGATGCCAAAGGCATCCACCAGGACGAGCCGATCAATACGATGGCTACACGCGGCCGCGATTTCCGCCGCCAGCCAGCCGCCAAAGGACAATCCCACGAGGCTGACCCGCTCATAGGGCAGCGCTTCAAGGACGTCTAAATACAGGTGGACCAAGTCGTATACGGTATCGAAGTCTGCTGGACGTTCTGAGTGACCGAAGCCTGGGTGTGAGGGGACTATGATCTCTGCCCGCCTGCCGAGCAGATCAAGAAAGGGCGCCTGTGGATCGACGGTGTGCATACCGTGCAGAAGCAGGACTGGCCGTCCCTGGCCCCGGCGTATCACTTCGAGCTCAATGTCCTCGACTGACAAACGCTCTCCGACCGCCGCCTCGATGTCATTCATCCTGACTTCCTACGGCTATTCGTTCTCCGTGCTCCACTGTCGTGGTCCCGACAGACCAAGAGTACGGATTGTATGCTCGTCCAGGAGACCATAAGCGACCCGGATCGTGTTCTCAAGCTCTGTGTGGCTATTGACGATGAGGACCGCGCCGCCTGCCGGCTTGACAAACCCTTTCCAATGGCAGGACAATCCAGGCTACCAAGACTAAAAGGAGGTCATCATGCTCGGAGCTGTCGCACATGTAGGGATTACCGTCCCAGATATGGAGAAGGCCATTGCCTTCTACCGGGATGTATTGGGACTGACGGTGATTGGTGATTTTAGCATCGAGGGGGAAGAGATTAGCGATCTGGTCCAAGAGCCCGGTACCAAAGTGCGCTCGGTATTCCTGCGTAACGAAGACGACCGCCAGAGCGCCCCGGTTGAACTCCTCCACTTTAGTGAATCTGCGGAGCAGGGTGGCCAGCCGTATGCAGGCGTCACTCACAACGGGATTACGGAAATTGCCTTTTGGGTAAAAGACATTGAAAAGACCTATGAGGCGCTCCGGGACCAGGGCGTAGAGTTTTACTCGCGGCCCCATACCTTTACCCTCGACAACTATGGCACGGCGAAGGCGGTGTATTGCAAGGATCCGTTCGGCACGACCCTGGAACTGATGCAGATGGTCAAGGAACAGCAGCAGCAAGTCGGATGAGAGGCCAGGTCCTGAACTGACTCCCTGGCACGACTAAAGCGATTTCCACCTGGGCTTACTACGATTTTCCCCCACCCCGGTCACCTCGTTCCTGTTTCCCTCGCGGGGAGAGGGTTCTTCCTGATTGCCTCTCTCTACAAACGCAACGGTATATTGCTTTAGGACCAGGGGTCAGGTCTTGCATTTATCCCCTGGCGAGAAACGGCGCCCCCGGAAGATTGGGCTGCATTAATCAAACACTACGCGTGCGGAGGGACACGATGAACCACCGGCAAATCGTTGAGACAAAGCTTTTAGAAGTGGGGATCAAACTCAGTAACGACGACCTTGAGCAGCTCACCACGGCCTATGCAGCGTTGCTCGAATGGGAATCTGTCGTGCAGGGCATGGTGCGACCGGAGACAGAACCCGCCTTGATCTTTAAGGCGGCAGTGGAGGACTGAACAATGGCACGCTCAAGCTCCGAATTCGCTTATATGTCGCTCGCAGAGGCCGCTGACCTCATCAAGAACGGTGAACTGTCCCCAGTTGAACTGACCCAAGCCATGGTGGAACGCATTGCCGCGCTCGACTCGCAGGTTCATGCCTACGTCACAGTCTTTGCCGAAGAGGCGCTGGCTGCCGCTCAGGAGGCGGAGGAGCAAATCCGGGCTGGGGACTATCGAGGCCCGTTGCACGGCATTCCTCTGGCCGTCAAAGACATCTATGAAGCAGGTCGGACGACCGGAGGCTCAAAGTTACGCAGAGATTATACGGCTCAGCAGGACTGCACCTCCGTTGCGAAACTCAAGCAGGCCGGAGGGCTACTGCTCGGGAAGCTGGCAACCTACGAATTTGCTGCAGGAACGCCAACCCTGGCTTCGCATTTCCAGCCAGCCCGTAACCCCTGGAACCTTGAGATTGACCCAGGCGGATCGAGCAGCGGTTCAGGAGCGGCCCTGGCCGCCGGGATGATTTTCGGTGCCATGGGGAGTGATACGGGCGGCTCCATCCGCTGGCCTGCTTTCTGCTGTGGTATTGTCGGTATGAAGGCCACGTACGGCCGGGTGAGTCGCACGGGCGTTTTCCCCCTGTCATGGAATCTCGACCACACGGGGCCCATGACTCGAACCGTTCAAGACAGTGCGCTCATGCTCCAGGCTTGCGCTGGTTACGACCCCCTCGACCCGGCGTCCGCCAAGGTGCCGGTTCCCGATTTTAGTGAAAAATTGGGCCGCGATATCAAAGGCCTGCGTCTCGGCATTCCGCGTACGCTCTTCCAAGACAACTGCGGGGAGGAGATCCTCGCCACGTTTAATGCGGCCGTGACACAAATGGAAACGCTTGGGGCTGAAATCGTCGACGTGGAATCAATCACACTTGGCGAACTGCAGGCAACATTCTGGCCGCTCACCTGTGCCGATGCCGCGGCGTATCATCTGGCCGACATGCAGACTCAGGCCGAGGACTACAACCAGGACCTGCGCCTCATCCTTGCGCTGGGCAATCTCGTGCGAGGGACGACCTATCTGCAATGTCAGAGAGTCCGAGAGCAAATCCGTACACAGCTGCTGCAGCAATTGGAGACCGTTGACCTGTTCATGCTCCCCACTACCGGGGTGATGCCCGCCCCGATTCGGTCGGATTCGCCCGGCCTGTATCTGATGGCCGAAGACTTCGCGATTTACACGCCGTTGTTCAACCTGACAGGCTTCCCCGCGCTTGCGCTCCCCTGCGGCTTCAGTAGTACCGGGCTGCCCATTGGCTTCCAGTTGGCAGGTCGGCCGTTTGACGAGGCGACGGTTTTTCAGGTTGGGCATAGCTACGAGCAGTCAACACCGTGGCACACCCGTCATCCGTCGCTCTGAACGAATACAGGATTCGCCCCTGTGAGCAGAGTCGCACATTGCCCTAGCCGGTGGCCACGCAATAGACCTGGTCGGCGTCCGCCGGCAGCGCATGTGCACTCCAGGTCGCCCCGGCGTCAGCGCTGGTGAACACCTGACCCTTTTTGCTGGCGCAGACCATACGGTCGGTACGGCGTTGGTCGATGGACATGGCAAAAAGGGTGCTGTTGACCGCATGGCCGATATCCACCCGTTCCCAGCTCAGACCGCCGTCCTCGCTGTGGAACAGGCCACCGACGTTACTCTCAAAATCACCCCCGCCAGACAGCCACAGCTTGGTCGGAGCGCCCGGCACCTCGCGCAGGCAGCGGCAATAGGTGGTGCCGTGGTCGTTCAGCGGCTCGATGGGCACGCGCTGCCAGTGGTCGCCTCGGTCGGTGCTGCGGAACATGCCGACGCGGCAGATGGCCGTGACCGTTCCCGGACTCAGACGGCTGGCCAGCACGCCGTGCATGTCCACGGTATCGTCGGTGAGGTATTGGCCGTGACTGAGGTTCTGCCAGTGTTCCCCCCCGTCCAGAGACCGGAGCAGTCCTCCGACTTCCAGGGAGGCGTACAGTTCGTCCCGGTCGGCAACGCTGCCGGACATCATCAGCACCCGCTTGGCCGGTATGCCCTGAGGAGGCATGGTCACATCCGGGAAGCGGACGCTCACCGGGAGCTGGCACCAACTCTCTCCGGCGTCGTCGCTCCGATATATCTCCGCAGACTCGTACCCGGCGAACATGACCCGCGGGTCGGCCGGATGGAATAGTAACGACCACATGGGCAGGCCGTGGTCGGGGACAACCACCTTCTCCCAGTGATCGCCGTGATCATCGCTGCGGTACGGGCCATCTTGAGTGGCGACGTAGACCACCTCGGGCCGGTGAGGATGGATGGTGATGGCGCGGACCTCGGGTGCGTCCGGCAGTCCCTGCGTGATCGGCTCCCAGTCCCCCTGCCCGAACACACTCCGATACAGACCGCTTTTGACGACCAGCCTGATACCCATATGCTTTTCCACCCATTCGATGCCTGGGCTGGTGTCACCGGCCAGACCGGCGAAGACGTAAGAGTTGCTGTTGTCCGTTGCCATAGCCTCTTCCTCCTTATTTGAGCGGCGGTACGATCTCGCTCGGGTCGAGCCCGAGTTCCAGGGTCCCGACGCTGGACAGACAATAGTCGCTGGGTGGAAACTGGACCGGACCAACGGCGCCGTCCCGGAACAGCCGCTCAAGCGGGACGGTCTTGAAGAGCGCATGGGCGCCTCCCAGCGTGAGCGCCGTCCGCGTGATCCGCGCCCCGGCCTCGCCGACCAGATACTTGGCGCGGAACAGCGCCGCCACGGTATCCGAGGTCGGCCCCTGGGTGTCGCTGAGCCAGGCCGAATGATAGGTCAGCAGCCGGGCGGCCTCCAGGTCCACGCTCATGTCGGCCACCCGCCGGCGCACATCCGGATGGTAGGCCATCGGCTGGGTATAGCCCCGCGGGACCCTTTCCTGCACCAGCTCACGCACGGCGTTGTAGGCCGCGGCGGCCACCCCCAGGTACACCGCCGTATAGGAGGCCCACAGCCAGTTCGCCCCGCTGCGGATGAAAGGCAGGATATCGTCGGTCTGGTAGAGCACGGCGTCCTGAGACACGAAACAGTCTTCGAGAATAAGAGAGTCACTACGCGTCGCCCGCATACCGAGCGTATCCCATATCTCGTCGACGCGCCGTCCCGGCGCCCGGCGTGGAACCATCAGCAGGAGAGCGGCCCCAGGTTTATCGACCTCCTCGGGATGCGCCAATACGGCACAGAAGTCCGCCGCTTCCAACATGGAAGCAAACGCTTTTCTGCCGGTGATCTGATATCCGCCCGCAACCTGCCGGGCGCGCGTGGCCGGTTGGTAGGTGGCCAGCAGTCCGGACGTCCTCGGCTCGGAGAAGTTCCCGGCAATCAGCCTTTGCTCTTTGACGACCAGATCGGCCAGGCGCTGCTTGGTGTCCGGGGGGACGATTGGACTTTCGAACAGGGGACCGATGATCGACAGGTGCATATTGAACGAGAGGGCCGTGGCCGGACAACCCTGGGCGAGTTCCTCGGCCGCCAGGGAGTAGTTGAGCAGCCCGACGCCCTCTCCGCCCATCTCTGGGGGAACATTGAGACTGTAGAATCCCTCCCGGCGCAGGGCCGCATAGTTTTCCAGCGGATGGCTGGCTTCCTGATCATGCGTGGCGGCGCGGGTGGCGAAGTCTGCTGCCAACCGCCGGCTTCGCTGCTGGAGGCGTGTCCCTTCTTCGCTGATCTGAAAGTTCATGACCGCCCTCCTTATCTTCGGCTACGGGGTCAGGCTGTCCAGAATCGGGAAAGAACCCTGCACCATACGGTTTTATCTCCCCACAGCAGCCGGCCTGTCAACCCGACGGCTCCCGAAAATTATTCAGCCGCAAAGCGGCATCTATGGCGCGGCGTCCATTGTATTCCCGACCGAGATGGAGCAGGATAACATCATAATTCAAGGACAACACGTCAGACGAGGGATGCGATGCAAGACAGTACAGACACACACGTGAACGGTAAACGCTGGACGCTCGACCATCCAGAGCTGGGAACCGGGTCCTTACCGATCACACCCTATCTTTCCGCGGAGTATTTTGAGCGGGAGCGCGAGAAAATTTTCAGCCGGTCCTGGATGTGTACGGGCAGGAAGGTCGAAGAGCTCCCGCAGCCGGGCGATTATCTGGTGCTGGATATTGCGGTCGGCAAGACCTCGGCCCTCCTCGTCCGGGGCAAAGACGGTCGGGTACGCGGGTTTCACAATGTGTGCAAACATCGCGGCAATCGACTGGCCTGGAACGACCGCGGCGCGTGCGGGACCGGGTTGACGTGCCGCTTCCACGGCTGGACCTACGCCTCGGACGGCCGCCTGATCGGGGTGCCGGAAGAAGATATGTTCTTTGACTTTGACAAACGGGACTACGGCCTGAGTCCGATTGCCACGGATGTCTGGGAAGGATTTATTTTTATCAATCTTGATCCCGACCCGCCGGAAACGCTGCACCAGTATTTGGGCGAAGTAGTTGACCTGCTACGCGGCTATGCGTTTGACCGCCTGCCGCTGAGTTGGTCGTATACGGCCGAGCAGAAATGCAACTGGCGGATTCTGCGCGACTCGCAACTCGAATTCTATCATGGCAAAGCGCTACATCAGCAGTTCGCCGGCAAGGTGATGATTAATAAGCAGCAGCCGTCCTGCCACGTCCTCGACGCCAAACTCTTTCGCCGCCACAGCATGATGTCGTTTTACGGCGACCGCCGGAATACCCAACGCACGCCCATGGAGCTATTGATGGCCCAATTCGGGGCCAGCTTCAAAACCTTTCCCAGTGCGCGGGATATGGACCGCTGGCCCCTGGGGGTCAATCCCACGCGCAGCAGACAGTGGTTCTTTGACATTTATTATATCTTTCCGAATTTTCATCTGGTGATTCTGAGCCCCTTTCTGTTTGTCGCCCATACCATGTTGCCGGAGACGGTGAATCGCTCGATCTGGAACGCGCGGGGCTATTTCCCGCAGCCCACGACCGCCGCAGAGACGGTGACCCGCGAATATAATAAATGCCTGGCGCGGGACGTGTGGCTGGAAGACGGCAGTACCCTGGAAAACACCCAGCGCGGGATCGAGTCTTGTGTCCTGAGCCACTATCCGGTGCAGGACCAGGAATTGCTGATCCGCCACGCCCATAAGGTGGCGGAAGAGCTGCTCGCCAGCGACGGGCAAGCGGAGTGAGGCATGTCCGATACGAGCCTGCCCGAGTCGTTCACCGACCTTGAGCCGCTGGCCGCGGTCTGGGCGCTGGCGACCGAAACCGAGCGTAACCAGCAGCGCCGCAGTAGCACTATGGCTCAGATTCAAGCCTTCTACGACACCCTGCTACCCCGCATGGAGGCTGTCCTCACCTATCTGAGTACATTCCCGCCAGAGCCGCCGGACGCGCTGCCCCAAAAGGCCCGGCGGCTCTTATATCTAGCCTTGGCTATGGCCGAAATCACAACCGCCGTGGAACTCCATCAGCAGCCCAGCGTGCCCGCCGGCTTCGAGCCGCGGCGTTTTATTCCCGACCACGAGCGGACGAAACGATAACATAGCAGCGAATGGCTACGCGCTTTTTTGGAAATGGGGCATCACCTCTTTGGCAAAGAGACGCATGGCCCGCACCGTTTTCGCATGCTCTACACCGGGGAACTGCATCCAACACAGCAGATAATCCATACCTAATTCCTGCTGGTATTTCTCGATCTCCCGAATGCAGTGATCCGGGTCGCCGATAATGAACCGCTCCCGGTGGGTGTCAAAGGTCACGCTCGCCGGGTCCTTGACCAACTCGCCCTTATCATCTTTGAGCGGGCGGACATTGGCCCACTTGCCGTACATCCCGGCGTGCAGATACATGATGCCCTCCCGGGCCTCTTCCTCGGCTTGGGCCGTGGTCTCAGCCACATAGACCTCGCGAATGACCGGTGTGGCGCTGGCCGTCTTATTGAACCGCTGGAGCTGCTGCCGATACATCCGGTAGTGCTCTTTCAGTTCATTTAGATGATGCCGGGGGGAAGCCACCAAGGCCGACCCCCACTGGGCCGCCCGGCGCACCCCGCCGCGGGTTGAGGCCCCGATCCAGATCGGCGGGTGCGGCTGTTGGACAGGCTTGGGAGTAATGGACAGGTCTTCCACCTGGTAGTACTGGCCCGAAAACGAGAAGCGTTCGGTTGTCCAGCCCCGAATCATCAGATCGAGCTGTTCTTCCATGCGTGGCTCACGCCCCGAACGCTGTTCTTCGTACGCCGCGAACTCTTCCGGTCGGTAGCCGGTCGCGACGCCGAAGATAAAACGACCCGCCGCGATATTATCGAGTACGGCCACGTCCTCGGCGGTCTGGACCGGCCGATGGAGCGGCAAGAGATACATGCTCGTCCCGATGGTGAGCTTTGATGTTCGCGCAGCCATGGCTGCCGCCGTCACCAAGAGCGAGGGGCAGATACCGTCTTCCAGAAAGTGGTGCTCAACCAGCCAGGCCGATTCAAACCCAATCTCTTCGGCAATGACAATCTGGTCCAGCATCTCGCGATAGAGCTGCGCGTGGGTCTGGCCGGAGCCTGGCCGGAGCTGCATAGAGAACGGACCGATCCCGAATCGCATCATACCCTGCCCTCCTTTGGTGAAGCCGTCAAAATTATTCTCCTCTGAGCAGGGACTGTCAATGTTTGGAGCGGCCGCAGCCGGCTCTCGAATCATCGTTATGGCGTGAGCGAGCCGGGAACGTGTTGACGTCCCTCGTCGAGTGTGCGAAGCGGAGAAATAGTCACGATATAAGCGGTTTCGGCTTGAGCTCCAATCCGGTCGGATGTTCTCGTTCCATTCGCTTCCTCTGAGCTCTGCATTGCTTCGCGGTATGTTCAGGTCGGAATGATGAGCGGCAAGACCGCCTCGCACAGGAGGAGCAATTATGGACAGTTACCGAGTCATTTCGTCGGATAGCCATATTTTTGAACCGTCCGACTTGTGGACCAGCAGAGTAGAGCCCCGGTTCAGAGAACGCGCCCCCCGCGTTGTCCACCGCGCCGAAGATGCCACCGACTGGTGGGTCTGCGAGGGGTTGAAGGGCGTCAGCGGGGCGTCCGGGGGAGCACTGACGGGCGTACGATTTGAGGATCCCGAGAAGGTAAGTTTTACCGGGTCACTCAAAGACGTCTGGCCTGGGAGCTATATTCCCGAGGCCCATCTGAAAGACATGGAACTCGATGGAGTTGAGGGGAGCGTTATCTATCCCACCCAAGGGCTTATACTGTACGGCCTTCCCGACGGCGCTCTGTTCTCCGCTCTGTGCCGGGCGTATAACAACTGGCTGGCTGATTTCTGCCGGCCGTTCCCACACCGGATAAAAGGTATCGCGATGCTCAACCTTGATGAGGTTCAAGAGGCGGTCAAGGAGCTCACGCGATGTGCCACGCTCGGCCTGGCTGGAGCTATGATCACCGTGTCGCCTCCTGCCGGGCGATCCTATGATTCAGCTGAGTATGATCCGCTGTGGGCTGCTGCTCAGGATCTGGATATGCCGCTGAGCCTGCACGTCGCGACGAACAGGACAGAGTCGCAGGACTCGGCATTAGATGTCGAGGATATTCCGCCGGCCTTTTTCACCAATATTGACCACTGGGTGCGCATGTCTCTGGCCCATATGATCTTCGGTGGCGTCTTCGAGCGCTATCCGCGCCTGCGGGTCGTTTCTGTAGAGCAAGAGCTGTCGTGGGCCCCACATTTCTTGAACCGGCTGGACAACACCTATACCCAACGCCCTCAAGCAAAGAGCCACCGCCGGTTTAAGAAGGCGCTGCTGCCCAGCGATTATTTCCACCGCAATGTCTTTCTGAGTTTCCAAGAAGACGCCCTGGGCATTCGTGACCGGCACATTATTGGAGTGGAGAATCTCATGTGGGGCTCTGATTATCCCCATCCCGAGTCTACCTTCCCTCGGTCGCGGCAGATTCTCGATCAGATTCTCGCCGAGTGCACCCAGGACGAGAAGGCCAGGATAGCCGGGGGCAACGCAGCCAGGATATACCATTTCGATTAAGGGGAGCCTGCGGGCGGCGCAGCAGGGGAGCCAGGCTTTCATATCTTGCTTGTCTTGCCCTGCTTGGGTGGGCCATAGCCTGCCATCAACTCATCGACGATAGCGTGGAACTCGTCCCACGGGGTCTCCCGATACGCATGGCCGCGCACGATAAATGAGGCCCCGGCATAGAACTTCTCATACTGCTGATGCCGGCCCGCGAACTCGGAGCCAACCATATCCCAGGCCAGCTTGAACAGCTTCATACGCGACACCGCGTCTGCCTGGGGTGTCTGAAAGTATGTCTCAAACTGCTCGGCGAGGAGCTCATCCTCCATGACAGAGATATCCGCCGGCATTTGGAATACACCCCCACCGCACAGGTCACGCAATTGGTCGATAAACTGAGTATAGTTCTGGGTGCACCAGTCGAGGGCCGCGTACATCATTCGCCGGTTAAAACACACATAGCCGTCCGGCCAGCTCTCACAGGCGTTGATCTGGCCGTGTACCATGCCGGCAATGGCACCCTCGACCGAGGCCATTTTTCCGAGTGCCTCTCGCACGGCTGGAATCTGGGCCGCACCGGTTGTATGGGCAATCTTGCCACACAGGCCGAGCAGCAGGCGCATCTTCGACCAGTACCGCACGTTGGACTGATGATTGCCAAAGCAGTGGCTCGGGGTCTTGAGATAGATGTCCCGCGATAACACCGCGTCGTTATGAACAAAAACTTTCTCCCAGGGCACCTTCACTTGGTCGCACATGACCATGCTGTCGGTTTCGTCGTACCGGTACGCTAAGGGCGAATCGAACTCCGACTGACAAGCCCGTTCCATGGACTTACGTGACCACAGGCTCAGCCCCGGAGCGTTGCACGGCACGGCGCACGTAATCGCCTCTTTTTTCTGGTCAGGTGACAGGGGGATGACATTCCCGATCCAGATGTCATTGGCGAACACCGCGCCCGTCGCCAGCATCTTCATACCGGATATCACGACCCCGTCGTCCTCCTCACGGACGACACGGAGGGTGGGGACCGGCAGGTTCCGGCGCTGGTAGAACTCCGGGTCTCGGGCGGCCTGGGGAGGCAGCACAGCATAGACGGTGTAAATATCGTTGTCACGCACATAGCGATAATACGCGAGCAGATTGTCCGGATTGCCGCACGGCGGCTTGAGTGCATCCGACTTCATGGCCATACCTGTCACAAAACTGGCCACATGGTCGGGCGAACGCCCGAACATGCCGTATGTCAGGTCCGCGATTTTTTGGTGCCCGACCATCCGCCGTTGCAGGTCGTCGCGCGACTTGGCCCGTAAATAGTAAATCGAGTGCCGGCTGCCGTCCTCTTCGTAGCTCAGCGTCTCGCGATTTGCCGGGTCGGCCTTCATGTCGTAAATGGCCGCTACTGTGCGGGCGGCGTTGCGGAACGCTGGGTGGATCGTAACGTCCTCGACTCGTTCCTTGCCGATATAGACCACCCGTCCATCCTGAAGGGATTCCAAATGCTCTTGACCAGTCTTCAGCATGGGCCTCTCCTTTACGTCAGCTCAGTATGAGCCGTGCATAGCACGCATTGTGGGCGAAATCGCGTTGGCTACTCAATTGAATATGAGAGGAGGCAGCGGGAGGACGCCCCTCACAGCAGGTGATGGCATGTGAACTAAAGGGGGGAGTCTTGCTTGACTTTTGCCGCCAACTGACCCAGTTTCTCTCCAATAGTTGTCGTTGTCTGGATGAGTCCACCACTACTGAAGAGCGCACGCACGGGCGCACGCAATAAGGAACGTCAGATGTACGAAATGTTATCCGGCCTTCGCGTGGTCGAAATGGGCCATATTGCCCTTGGCCCCCTAGCTTCCCAGATGTTGGGTGACTATGGTGCGGAAGTCATCAAAATCGAGCCGCCAAGCGGCGATGTGTACCGCGCCCTCGGAGTAAGCCGCAACCAGGGCATGAGCGCCCAATGGATGGCTTGCAATCGCAACAAACGCAGCGTGGCCATCGACCTCAAGCGTGAGGAAGGCCGGGAACTGCTGCGCGACTTACTGAAGACGGCGGACGCGTTCCTACACAACATGCGTCCACCCGCTATTCGCCGCTTAGGCTTCGACTACGCGGCGGTGCGCAAAATCAATCCCGACATCGTCTACTGCTTCTCCGGCGGTTTCGGACAGAATGGTCCGTATAAGGATTACCCGGCGTTCGACGATATCATCCAAGCGTACTCGGGCATCGCTGCCGTCAATAGCCTGCAAACCGGACAACCTGAACTGGTCCCCATGGTGATGTGCGACACCATGACTGGACAAGCGCTCGGACAAGCCCTCCTCGCAGGGCTGCTCAGTCGTCAACTGCACGGCGAAGGAGTCTGCATCGAAGTACCGATGTACGAGTTGGTTGTGAGCGCGCTCATGAATCAACACCTGAACGGCAAAGGCTTCGTTCCCGCGGAAGGGCCACTGGGTTACAACCGCGTGCTGAACCCATCAAGACGCCCGTGTCGAACGAAAGACGGATTCATGGTGCACGGCGTCTACAAGGTCGAGAACTGGCGCAAGGTGTGCGAGGCGGTGGGCCGCCACGATTTGCTCGATAGCGGCATGCTGGACGACCAGCACACCGTCGCGGCCAACATCTCAACCCTGTACAAAATCATGCTCGAAGAGATCATGCCGCAACGCACGAATACCGAATGGGTCGCTCTCTTCAATGCATTGGACATTCCTTACGCTGAAGTCCAGCAGCTGGACACGTTAATGGACGACGCGCACTTGCGTGCCGTTGGGTTGTTCGAAGAATATGAGCATCCGACAGAAGGTGCCGTGCGGCAAATTCGCCAACCGATCAATGTGACTGGACGTGACCGCCGCAGCGACCGGCCACCGCCGCAGGTCGGCCAAGACACCGTAAACGTCTTGAACGAGCTGTACGGCGATGAGGACCAGGTGCGCCAGCTCATCGATGCCGGCATTGTCGTCGCCAAGTAAACGTATGCGGAGGAATCGAAAGTGGTACAATTCATCTCGAACAAACGGCGCCCTGACAATATTCGTCCCAAAGCGCCGGGTGACGGAAATACCATTCTGCACGCGTAACCGTTGCCCAGGAGTAAACGCCCATGCCTGCTCACGATAAAAACGTCGAGTTTGATGCGGCCGCCATCGCACCGGTGCGTTACGGCACGCCGGAAATGGAAGCCTTGTTGGCCGCCATTGGGAAGAGTGCGGCGGCAAGTAAAGCGACCGGAAAGAACCCTTTTCCCGCGATCGATCTGGTGCGCGATTCGCGCCTCGGCGCGCTCAGAGTCCCGGTCGACAAAGGCGGTGGCGGGTGTACGCTACGAGAATATTTCGCCATGTTAATGGATCTCGCGACCGCGGATTCCGATGTTGCCCAGATCTTGCGCGTGCATTTCTGGTTTACCGAAGATCGTCTCCGCACACCGGACGAAACCGTCCGGCAACGGTGGTTGTCGCGCGTTGTGGCCGGCGAGATATTCGGCAACGCATTTACCGAGATTGGCACCAAAGAAAAAGCCGGCAGCTCTGCGATGCAGACTCGCCTTGAGCCGGCGGACGATGGCTACGTGCTGAACGGCACCAAATACTTTTGTACCGGTAGCTTATTTTCTGATTGGGTCCTGGTGGCGGCCTCAACACCGGAAGGCAAAATCACCAGTGTCGTCGTGCCCTGCAATCGCGCAGGGGTGACGTTCGAGGACGATTGGGACGGCGTCGGCCAACGCTTTACGGGCAGCGGGACTGGCCGATTCGAAAATGTCGCGGTCGCGCAAGAAGAAGTATTGCGACAAACGAAGTCAGCGAACACTGCAGACGACGAAAAGCCCTTGCCGACAAACACCTACTTAGGCGGTCAGTTTTTGCAGCTTATCCTGACTGCGATCGTGGTCGGTAATATGCGGAACGTCGTCGCCGACGCGATTCGCCTGGTGCGCACGCGGAGACGGACGTTTACCCACGCGAGTGCCGATACTGCCGCCGCAGATCCGCAATTCCAGGAAATGATCGGGCGCTTGTCGAGCTCGACGCTCGCGGCGGAGGCGGTTGTTCTCGCTGCCGCGGAGGCGCAGGGGCTGGCGCTCGATTCCGCCAACACGGGCCAGATCGATTTCGAACTCGCGCATCGCGCCTCCTTACTCTCGGCGCAAGCCAAAGTCTTTATCGACGAAATCGCGCCGCGCGCGGCGAGCCTGATGTACGAACTCGGTGGCGCGTCTTCGACTTTGCGGACAACCGGACTCGACGAACACTGGCGCAACATCGTGACCCTCTCGTCGCATAATCCGGCGGCGTTCAAGGCACGTGTGATCGGAGATTATCTGGTCAACGGGACGAAATTGCCGACGAATTTATATTTTTAGGATCGAGCGCCCATCTCCTAGCCCATATTCTTCACCATTCCGCCGTCGATGTCATACGCCGCCCCCGTGATAAAGCTGGCTCGTTCTGAGCACAGAAAGGCAACCAGGTCGGCAATCTCTTCAGGGCGGCCAAACCGGCCGAGCGGAATATGGGCGGTGGCAAAGTCGTTCATCATGCCGTCCGGGTCGTCGGGATTCAACGTCTTTGCCAGACCATCCCACAGTGGAGTCCGCGTCGGCCCTGGGCAGACGGCGTTCACCAGGATGTTATCCTTGGCCAGTTCGTCGGCCAAGGTTTTGCTCAGACTGATGACGGCCGCTTTCGTGGTGTTGTAGTCGATCAATCCGGCGTTGGGCTGTTTGCCGAAGATCGACGCAATATTGACAATCCGGCCCCATTTTTGTTTTTGCATCAGGGGAACGGCAAGCCGGGAGCAGCGAATCACGCTGAACAGATTGATATCAAGATTATCTTGCCACTCCTCATCTGACAGACCCAGCCCCTGACTCAGATGGTACCAGCCAGCATTATTGACTAGGATATCAAGCTTGCCGAACTGCTGTACCGTTGTGTCAAAAAGGGTCCGGATGCCGGCAGCTTTACTGACATCAGCCTGGACTGCCAGGGCCTGCGGGCCTAAAGCCTGGGCGGTACGAGTTAATTGCTCCTCACCGCGGGCGCAAATCACGACGTGGGCTCCCTCTTTGACCAGGCGCTGGGCCATGGCCTCGCCCAGGCCGTAGCTCGCTCCAGTAACGACCGCTACGCGATCTTTTAAACCAAGATCCATGTCTCCCTCCTTTCGACGTTATCGCCTATCAATTCGGGGGTACGATAGCAAACGATACTGGAGAAGTAATGAGGGACGTTGCGGCCTTAGCGGGACGACGGCAACGATATTGGCGGCACTGCAATCGGGTATCGGGCAGGGGGATTATATGGTGGATGGTGATCTTTTCATCGGTGATGACTTTACAATACGGTGGGCAGGTACTAGAAGGTGAGTTGCCCTATGGACAGGTGATTCAGAAGGAGGCAACGATGGCGATGGGACTGGATCAGGTGCAACCAGCGGCCCCGCTGGATTTTTTGATGATTGATGCCGACCACCATTATTATGAGCCGGATGATTGCTTCACGCGTCATATGGAATCAGCCTATGCCGACCGTGCGGTCAATATCCGCAGAGGCGAGGGCAAGTTTGGACGGGTGTATATCGGCGATGAACGTATGCGATTTTTTAGCGTCATTCCTGGTGACCACACGGGTGGGCCTGGTGCACTGCAGGAATTTCTCAAGAGTCACTCAGGCGAGGGCGATGGCCTGGTCTCGGGCGAGACGGTCTCAGCGGCAACATTTCCCGAATCAACAGACTCCAACGTGCGGTTGCGCAAGATGAATGAACAAGGGGTCGAGGCAGCCCTGATGCTTCCGACGCTGGGTGTCGGTATCGCGCATGAGCTTCGCCACGAGCCACAAGCCTTGTTCGCCAATTTGCGCGCGTTTAACCGTTGGCTCGAGGAGGACTGGAGCTTTGGGAAGGATGGTCGTCTCTATGGTATTCCCGTCCTGTCGCTCGTGGATATTGACCTCGCGGTCGCCGAGCTCGAACGGGTTCTCGCCTTAGGTGCACGAAGTGTGAACTTAACGCCAGGGCCGGTCAATGGACACTCGCCGGCAGATCCGCTGTATGATCCGTTCTGGGCGCGCTGTCAGGAAGCCGGCATTCCGGTTGTGTTTCATCTGGGCAATGACGGCCTGACCGAAATGTACTCTTCACAATGGAGTGAGAACCCCTCCCCTCCGAGCCACCGGCTCAGTCCGTTCCAACGGGTGATCGCTTCGACGGAACGCGCGACGGCTGACACCCTGAGCGCGCTCGTGTTCCACAATCTGTTTGGTCGATTTCCGGGTCTGCAGGTCGTAAGCATTGAGAATGGGGCCACATGGATTGCGCCCTTACTCAAGGCCATGGACCACGCGGCGCGGTTGTCGGGTCCACGAGATTGGACATTCGGCCATGCTCCGGACCGACCCAGCGAAATTTTCAAGCGACATATTAAAGTCTCTCCCTTTCCGGAAGAGGACATTCCGGCGCTGGTCGAGGTCCTCGGGCCGGAAAACGTGTTGGCCGGGTCCGACTGGCCGCATCCTGAGGGATGTGCTGAGCCGATTGATTATGTGGAAGGGCTGGAAGGCTTGTCACCTGAGGTGGTGCGTGCGGTGATGCGCGATAACACACAGAAGCTCTTTGGCGTCTAACCCGACCCCACAGGTCAAACTGTGTTACCAACCCGTGGGGCCGTTCTCCTCAGGAGGGAACAGCATGGCTCACATGGATCAACACTCACCCGAGCCGCAAGGCATCGGAGCGGTTGAGCACTATGACGTGGTGGTCATCGGGGCGGGCTTTGGCGGCCTGTATGCCCTGCACCATCTGCGCGGAATGGGCCTTTCGGTGCGCGTCTACGACGGTGCCGGCGGTGTGGGCGGCACGTGGTGGTGGAACCGCTATCCCGGTGCACGGGTCGATTTTCCAGGCAGCCCCTTCTACTGCTACACGTTCTCAGAAGAGCTCGTACGGGAGTGGGACTGGCCCGAGACCCAGCCCGATCAGCCCTCGGTGCTGGCCTATTTGGAGTACGTCGCCGACCGGTTCGACCTACGCCGCGATATCCAGTTCGAAACCTGGCTGCGCGACGCCTGCTACGACGAAGAGGCGCAACGCTGGAGGCTCGAAACCAGCGCCGGCGAGCGCATCTCGGCCCAGTTCCTGATCTGCGCGGTCGGCACCCTCTCGGCGACGCATATGCCCGACATCCCAGGGCTCGACACCTTTGCCGGCGAGTGTTACCACACCGGCCGCTGGCCGCATGAGCCCGTCTCCTTTGCGGATAAGCGCGTCGGCGTAATCGGGACCGGCTCCTCGGGGGTGCAGGCGATTCCCGAGATCGCCCGCGAGGCGGCGTACCTGACGGTGTTTCAACGTACGCCGCAGTATAGCATACCGGTTCGCAACCGCCCCATGGACCCCGAGTTGGTGCGACAGGCCCGCGAGAACTGGGCCGCAATCCGCGCGAAGATGACCGCGTCGCCCCTGGGCGCGCCGTTCGAGGTCTCCGAGCGCTCGGCCTTCGAGGACACGTCCGAGCAGCGTCAGGCGCTCTACGAAGAGCTCTGGCAGAAGGGTGGCTTCCATATCCTCTTTGGCAGCTATGCCGACATCCTGACCAATAAGGAGGCCAACCGCACGCTGGCCGACTTTGTGCGCGGCAAGATCCGTGAGATCGTATGCGACCCCGCGACCGCCGAGAAATTGATGCCCGACTACTATCTGGGTACCAAGCGCCAGCTCCTTGACGACGGCTATTACGAAACCTTCAACCGCGACAACGTCGCTCTGGTCGACCTGCGGCAAGACCCGATTCAGGAGATCCTGCCCGAAGGCGTGCGCACCGCCAACAGCGAACACCTGCTCGACATGCTCGTGCTGGCGACGGGCTTCGACGCCATCACCGGCGCGCTGCTGCGCCTCAACCCGAGGGGACGCGGCGGTGCCAGCCTTGAGGAGAAATGGCGCACGCGCTTCGACTCCTACCTCGGCATGACGGTGGCCGACTTCCCCAACCTGTTTATGATCCACGGCCCTGGGTCGCCCTCGGTGCTCTTCAATATGCCGCTCGGCGCCGAGCTCGAGTCGGCATGGATCGGCGATTGCGTGCGCTACCTGCGTAAACACGGTCTGGGCGCCATCGAGCCGACCCCCGACGCCGAGCAGCGCTGGGACCGAGAGGTCGCCGCGATCGCCAACGAGACGCTCTACCCCCTCACCGACTCGTGGTACACCGGGGCCAACATCCCGGGCAAGCACCGCCAGTTCTGCGTGTACCTGGGCGGCCCAGACTACTTCCGGCGCCTTTCCGAGGTCGCCTCCCAGGGCTACGAGGGCTTCGTGTTCGAGCGGGAGTACGGTCAACCGACCGAGGAGCTTGCCAGCTAGCGATTTCGTATGCCGTAACCGGAGCGGGCGTTCTCGTACCGCAGGTCAGAGGGTCGTCCATTTTCGTTCTCCGCCCTGATAACCCGACAGCCCCTCGCCGGTATTTATCGCTGGGCCCACGTCCAGTACATTATGCGGGGCACAATGTAATCCCCGCCCCTCAAAAACTGTCGGGTAATATTGGAAGGAGAGACTGGTGTGCGATCCCAAGTTTGGATTACTTCTACCTGCGGACGACTTTGCCACTGCCAAGCAGACAGCCTTGCAGGCAGAAAGCGACGGCTTTTACTCAGTATCGATGATCGATCACTTCTTTACTCCGCTCGGAGAACCTCAAACACCCATGTTTGAGTGCTATACGACGCTGACGGCTATTGCCGCGGTGACCGAGCGTATTCGCCTCACGCCATGCGTGACGTCCGTTTCGTTTCGCCCGCCGCCGATGCTGGCCAAAATTGCGTCTACCCTCGACAACATCAGCAACGGCCGTCTGACGCTCGGGTTAGGCGCGGGCTGGAAGCCAGACGAATACCACGCTCATGGCTATCCCTATCTCTCGAATCGGGAGCGATTGGATCAACTCGCGGAGGCCATTCAGGTGGTGAAGGCGATGTGGACCCAGGAAGAACCGCGTTTTCAGGGCAACCATTTCTCGATTCACAACGCATACAACAATCCCCGTCCCGTCCAGAAACCTCATCCGCCGCTAATGATTGGTGGATCGGGCAGCGGTCTCCTCAAGATCGCCGCCGCCGAAGCGGATATTCTGAATATCAATCCGCCGGTCTTTAATGGTAAGGATTATCCGAACGATCCGGCTATGACCTTGAAGTTCAATACGCCCTATCTGAAAAAGCGAATCGGCATGCTGCACGGCTATATGGAAGAACGCGGGCGCGACCCAAAGGAGATAGAGCTGGGTTCTTTAATGGTACTCCACCTCACCCGAGACCCCGCAGACGCGGCGCTCGCCCAAACCGCGACCTTTCTCGGCTTCCCCGATGCGGACGCTGCGCTGCAGTCGCCCCTGACGTTGATGGGTACGCCAGACAGGGTCAAACGGGATATCCACACCCGTATTGAGGAGATGGGTCTCACCTATACAATTGTTATTCTGGTCTCCCCCGAGTCTCATGAACTGTTCGTGAAGGAAGTCATGCCTGAGTTTGTGTCGTGAGGAGATCGGTCCAGTCGAACGGAGAAAAACAGTGAGCGACATCAAGCAATCCATACACGATCAATTCGGTCGGGCAGCCGCCCAGTATAAAACCAGCCAGGTCCATGCCACGGGCGAGGATTTGGTCCGGATTGCCAAGCTGGTGCAACAACAGGAACCGCCGTACGCCCTGGATGCGGGCTGTGGGGCGGGCCATACCTCGGTGGCCATCGCTCCGCATAGCCGCCGGGTCGTCGCCCTCGACCTCACCCCGCATATGCTGGAGCAGGTCGAACAGTTGGCCGCCGAACGTGGATTCTCCCATATCGAAACGCGTCAGGGTGATGTCGAACAGATTCCGTTCGCCGATAACAGCTTCGACGTGGTGGTCTCCCGCTATAGCGCCCATCACTGGCCGGATCCCCTGACGGCGCTCCAAGAATGCCATCGCGTGCTGAAGCCCGGCGGGCGATTTATCCTGAGCGATATTGTGTCGCCTGAAGAGCCGGCGTACGACACCTTCTTACAAACGTTCGAACTCCTGCGTGATGCCTCGCACGTCCGGGACCACACGGTTGCCCAGTGGCAGGCCATGTTTGAACGGAGCGGGTTTCAGTCACATGTCGTTTCCACCTGGCGTCTGCCGCTGGACTTCCAGGCCTGGACGGCACGGATGGCGACCCCACCCGAAAGGGTCGCCATGGTACAGCACTTGTATGATAACGCGCCTGAGGAGATCCGAACGGCTTTTGCTATTCAAGACAATTATGATTTTGCCCTGTACGGAACGTTATTTGAGGCGACCCGTCAGGGTGGCTAGCGGGGGGCAGCCATGGGCACGATAGTCTTACGCGATGGTGTCATTTTCGACGGCCACAGTCCCGAGTTGCTCGACGGGGCGGATGTCCTGATCGAAGACGGCGAAATCAAGGAGGTCTCCGAGCGGCCGCTCAAGACCGCCAGCGCCCAGGAAATCCGTCTGGACGGCCGTTTTCTCATGCCCGGTCTGATCGACGCCCACTTTCACGCCTATGCCGCCCATGTCAATCTCGCCAGCCTGGACGATTGGCCCATGTCGCTTTTGAGCCAACACGCCCGCACGCTACTGGAAGACGCCTTGCAGCGTGGCTTTACCAGCGTACGGGATGCGGCCGGAGCCGATTTTGGACTGGCCGCCGCGGTTGAGCAGGGGTTGATCAAAGGGCCCCGTCTGTTTTTCTCGGGCCGGGCCTTGAGCCAAACCGGCGGGCATGGCGATACACGGCCGGTCAAACATTTTGAACCGTGCGCCTGCGGATTTCAGGGCCGTCTGTCACAAGTAGCGGACGGGGTGGACGCGGTCCGCCGGGCGGCCCGGGAAGAGCTGCGCAAAGGGGCACATCAGATCAAAATCATGGCCACGGGCGGCCTCTCTTCACCAACCGACCCGGTGTGGATGCTGCAATACTCGGATGAGGAAATCCGCGCCGCGGTCGAGGAGGCGGCCTCGCGGCGCACCTATGTCATGGCCCACGCCTACACCGCGGAAGCCATTGCCCACGTCGTCAAGCTGGGGGTGCGCTCAATCGAGCACGCCAATCTGATCGACCAGCCAACCGCGGCATTGGTCGCCCAGCACGGCGCGTATGTCGTCCCCACCCTGGTGACGTATGAAACCCTCGGAGAGCTGGGCAAGGAGTTGGGCCTGCCCGAGGGCAATATCGTCAAGCTGAAAGAAATTCAGACCGCGGGGCTGACCTCTCTTGAGCGGTGTCAGGCGGCCGGGATCAAGCTGGGCTACGGAACCGATCTGCTGGGGAGCTTGCACGCTCAGCAGTGCCGCGAGTTTCTGATCCGGCGGGAGGTTCTCAGCCCCATCGACATCCTGCGTTCGGCAACGACGATTAACGCCGAAATCCTGAACCAGTCGGGAAAACTTGGAACGGTTGCTCCGGGAGCATACGCCGATCTGGTCGTGTTTGATGGCAATCCGCTTGAAGACCTCGGCGTCTTGCAGCCCGAGAGCGGCGGGCCGCGGCTGGTCATGAAGGCCGGCGCGATCTATAAGAACTCGCTGTGACGAGGCGGTTTATCCGCAACTAGCCTTCGGCCTGTTCAGCGAGTCGCTGGGCCGTATCAATCAAGGGTTGTGTCAGTGCCGCCACCTCGGGGTCGGCACACATCATAATCCTGTCCGGGTCCGCAGCCAGAGGATCAACATCCACATGGCGGTGCGCGATGCGCCACTGCCCGGCCTGTTTTACCAAACGGTCCACGTAGCGCCCCTGGCCGAAGATCTTATACCCCCCTGGGGTCGCCAGCGCGGCCAGGACGCTGACCTGTCCGGTCGCTTCATCCCCGTTGACCTCATACAGTAAGTTGCTGGTCATATGCCGGCAACGAATTTCCTGCACATGCACACGGGCATACTCGCGCAGTGCAGCATGACCGCGAACTACCCAGGTTGCAACCTGAAAACCTCCGTCCGGAGTGAAGCACTGCACCCAGGCTTCCGGCTCCAGATTGTCTATCGCATGGGCGTAGCGAGCACACAATTCTTGGATGGCGAGTTTCTCGATCCAGGTCTGTTCCATACCGCACCTCTCTTTCTCCTCACTCTCTTTCATGAAGAGAGCGCCGGATTCAAGAGTTGTTGCGAGTTCGGGAGGAATGGTGCTAGGGGTCAGGTGGCTTGCTTTGTATTTCCCCCTCACCCCAGCCCTCTCCCTCCAGGGGAGAGGGAGCGGATATTCCCTCCCCCTTGAGGGGAGGGTTAGGGAGGGGGCGCTCGGCAGACAGAGAGGGCAACGTGAAACTGAACCACTACGTACTTATCACCTATCTTGGTCCCCATTCTTCAAGATGAATCGTTTCGGTATCTCCATGGGTGTCAGTCCCCGCGAGCCGCTCGTCAAGGTCGGGGAGGTAGCTAAGGCAATTGAGACGAGGGGGTTTGAGGCCCTGTGGTTCATTGATTTTCAGCTCGGCCTGAAGGATGTCTATACGAGCATGTCTCTGGCCGCTTTGGCGACCGAAAAGATCGCCATTGGTCCGGCGGTGACGAATGTGATTACCCGGCACCCAACGGTCACTGCCAACGCCATAACCGCCCTGGATGAGCTTTCAGAGGAACGCGCCCTGTTGGGGCTGGGCGTGGGTTGGTCGGCCGTGCAGGGTGCTGGCTGCAAACCGTCTACAGTGAATGAGGTTCGCGCCGGGATAAATGTGTTCCGCCAGATGTTTACCGGCGAGGAGGTCGCCCTGTACGGGACGCGCGTTCAGCTTGCGACCGCTCGCCGTCAGATCCCGGTCTACCTGGCGGCGGCACAGCCGCGCATGCTCCGTTTGTGCGGTGAAACCTGCGACGGGCTCATCCTCATGGGGGCCGCTGAGCCTGACTTTTGTCACTGGCAGCTCAACTCTCTGTATGAAGGTTTGGAGAAGGCCGGCCGAAAGCGGAACGAGCTGACCATCGACCTGTTTGTAACGGGGAGCATCAACGAGGATGAAAATCTGGCCCTCAACGACGTTCGTGCCTGGGCCACCAGTCAGGCGGCAACCTTCCATACATGGAAACATCTGCCCCCGACCTGGGAGCGCTTTCGGCCGGAGTTCGAACGCGCAACGCAGCACTACCAGTTGGTTGAGCACTTGTCCTTACGAGCCGGTCACAAAGAAATCGTGAGTGATGAATTTGTACAGTCCGTCGCTATTGCGGGCAATAGACGCACGTGTATCGATCGGCTGAGCGAGTTGGCCCGGCTTGATATTGACCGGATCACGTTTGCTCTTTTGTCTGGGGGACGGATACGCCGCTTAGACGAGTTGGCAACCCATGTGATGCCCGCCCTTGCCGGGGTCGAGCCGGGTTAGGCGTCAGGTCAGTGGTACAAAATCGTATTCACCGGCCTGCAAAACCAGGAACACGGCCGACTCTTCCCCAGCGTTCGTCACAAGGTGGGGACGGCGTGGGACCACTGCGTATGTCTCACCGGGTGCCAGGTAGACGGCTTCCTTAGGGTCTCGCATGAATATACGCAGGCGGCCGTGGAGAACGTAGAAGGTATCCTGGACATCGGTATGGGAGTGCCAGGGGACTTTCTGGCTTGGGCTGAGCTGTAGTTCGGCGATCTGAAATCCCGGTCGCTGGGCGTGGTAGACCAGGCGCTCGACTTCCAATAGCGAACTCGGATTCTTGATCGGTTCCGTTCTCATTGGAGTGTTCCTCGTTGACTCGATCTCATGCGTAGATAAACCAAGAGAGGCGGGCAAGGCAACGCTGGCCGCAACATGAAGATCTGTCCGGCTTTGCAATACCGTGCGAGCTTGCACTATCCTGTGTCCGGCAGTTGTTTACTCAGCTCTGCTCTGTCTGAAAAGGGAGAGCAAAAGAAGGAGGTGTCCGTATGAAAAAAGAAGCGATCAACCCCGACAATGTCTGGAAACCGGAAGACTACTTCAACATCTACCACTCTCCCGGTTTACCCACGGTTCCGCCCGAAAAATCAGGCTGGGAACAGGCCGTTAAAAAGGGTAACTGGCTGTTTATCTCGGGCCAGACGCCGACCACGCCGGACGGAAAGACGGTTGCCACCGATATGCACGCCCAACTCCGACAGGCGCTACAAAACACCCGGAATATTGTCGAGACGGTGGGCGGCACAATGGATGACATTGTCTCGATCCGCTACTACTTCAAGGCCGGATATGTGGAGGAGGGGCTGGCTGCGTTGCGGGATTTGGGCGGCGAGTATTTTCAGAGCCCCTACCCCTCCACGACGTGTGTCGAGGTTGTGCGGGTGGCCTGGGCCGATCATCTCTTGGAGGTTGAGGCCATCGCCATGCTTGATGCGTGAGGGAAGCTCCCTCTACGTATTACTCGGCAAAGGTCGCCTCGACGCGCCCGAGTGGACCAAAGTCGCCCAGCACCCGGACACCCGGAGCGATATCAGTCGGCTGAATACACGTTCCGGTGGTCACGAGCTGTCCGGCCTTGAGACCGTCTGCCCGGACCGTGAGCTCATTGGCCAGCCAGGTGAGGGCAATACGCGGGTCGCCGAGCACGTTGGCGCCGCACCCTTCGCCAGCCCGGACCCCGTTCAGGCTGAGCCAGACGGGATGGGTGGCAAGGTCGAGCGTTCTCCACTCAGCTGCGGCCGCGCTTCCCCAGACGAACAGCCCGGCACAGGCACTGTCCGCAATGAGCTGGGCGGGTCCGGCAGTACTGAAATCCAGGAATCGCGAGTCAGGGACCTCAATGGCCGGATGCAGGCTGGCGACGCTGGCCATGACCTCGTCCATCGAGTATTCATAATTGCGCGGTGGCAGGTCGTGCGCCAACCGAAAGGCAAACTCAAGCTCCGCCACGCGCATCCCATTCGCACCGAGCGAGAGCGTTGCCGGGCTCCGGCCGATCTTCCCCGCCAGCAACCGCCCCGCCAGTGGCCCGTCCACCCCAATATGTGCCTGTCCGGCCTGACTGGTGGCGGCAATCTTCCAGCCCGAAACGGACTGCCCCGAACTGCTGGCCAGCCTGGCCTGAACCGCATACCCATCCTCAATGGTCAGCGGACGGCACGCATCGGGTAATTGTTCGAGTTTTCGGCCATCCTGCCAGGCGTTCCAGAGTAACTGGGCAGCCGCGTGTATTTGTGCTTGGTCCATGCGTTTCATCCAGTCTCAATACGGAACGATCCTCAGATCGTGTCGGGGTGATGCTTCTACTGTGCAGCTTTTACTTGCCACTCCTTCGTAATCCGTTCCTCTTCTCCACCAGGAGTCCAAATCACCAATGCGTGCACCGGGTCCTTGGATTTCACCGTGTGACGCGTCGTCGTGTTGGCTGGGACCAGACAGGCCATGCCGGCGCTGAGCGTCTGTACCTTTCCCTCACTCGTCTGTTCCATCTCTCCGGACAGGATATAAAAAGTTTCGGTCGACTGATGAATGTGGTTGGGCACATCCACCCCAGGCGGCACGACCAAGTACCCGAGCGTGAGCTCGGTTGTCCCCCCGAGGTGTTGGTCAATCAGGATAGTCACTTCTGTCTTCGTGACCGGGTCGATGTAGGTCGTTGCCTGTTCGGGGCGGACAAACCGCGACACCTCCTCGGCCAGGGCTGTTGGAACAATGAACACGAGCCCCGCCAGTATTACAGGAAGACTCGTCCAACGTGAGAGACACAGGATAGGCATTGTTGAAATCTCCTTTTGACATTCGCTCCCGTTTGGCGGGATAATACCAGCCAGCCAACACCGGAGGCACTCCAGGCCACCTTAGGACGATCACTCGGGCGACGGCAAGAGCCGTACAGAACAGGAGGGATTCTTATGGCCGGCAAAGACAGTAGCGATCGCAGCCTGCGTATCGCCTCGATGACAACGATGCTGGATTATCACTGGATGTTTCTACGTACCCTCTCGTCTTCGGTCCGGGAGTATTTAGGCGAGGCGGGCCTGGAGGCGCTTGAGCGCGGCTTCCGACGGGCGGGGTATTATCGCGGCCAACGCATTCGCGACCGCCCGGAGACCTTTGCCGAAGGACGCGACGCCCTGTCGCTGATCCGCCACTGGGATATGGGCGAGCACGCCATGGCCGCGGAGACGGGCTCGTTTGCGGTCAGCGGCACCGGGGCGCGGGCAACCGTCACCCTCCCCCATGTTCCGGGCGCGGACTACTTCAGCACCCATGCCGGGGGTGACATACTGGAGCCCTATTGGCGCAATACCTTGACGGGTATGGCGGAAGGCTATGATGCGGCAACCGGGGTCGAGTTCTCGGCCGTGACCTTGGACCTGAACACGCCCTGGCAACTCACCTGGACCTACCGGGGCGAGTCCGAAGAGGTCACTGCCGGGCCGGTGGAGGATGTTTTTGCTCAGCCGTCCAAGGCTATCCAGCTCACCCGCAGTACCTTTGCCGCGTTTGCCGTGATGCAGATGTATATCGGCTTTGAGCTGATTGATCGGTTTGACGCCTCGGGCGAGCGCGCGTTGCGCGAGGCCCTGTATCAGTTCGGGGTCGAGCGCGGCCAAGGCATGCGCGAACAGGCGCTGAGACAGGGACGGGCGCTGGACTTTCAGTCCTGGTTCGAGGTGCTTCAGGAGCGCGACCCGGCCGAATCGGTTTTTGTCTTTCGCGGCGACACCCATATTTCACCCGGCGTTATGCAGGCCGAGTGCACCTACTGTCCGCTGGCCGAGGTCTGGTCGGAAGAGGGCGAGCGCGGCCTGAAGCTCGGCTATATGTACGATGTCGAAGTCCATCGGGGTTTGGTGGAATCCTACCATCCGGGTGGCAGGATTCGCTGGAATACGGTCAAGACCCGTGGAGACCGGACGTGCAAATTCTATTTCTCCATTCCCGAACTGGTGACACGGAACGATCCCGACTGGGCTCAGCCGCGCCGTCAGCACTAGGAGGCTCACTATGTTAGAACTGCTCGACAACCCTGTCCCGTGGCCCAACGGCGCGCGCTGCGCGGCATCCATTACCTTCGACATGGATACGGACAGCGCCCTGCACCTGTCGCATGCCGACGCCTATAAACGGGTGGCCGCCCTGTCGTGGCTACGCTACGACGAGGTGGCGGTGCCGCGGATCGTGAAGCTGTTTAACCACTACCATATCAAGGGGACTTTTTTCGTGCCGGGCTGGTGCGTCGAACGTTATCCGGCCACGGTCGAGACGATTGTCGCCAGTGACCACGAACTGGCCTATCACGGCTATCTGCACGAGAACCCCATGGACCAGACCCGCGAGGGCGAACGCTACTGGTTGGAGCGCAGCATTGAGGCAATCGAGCGGCTCAGCGGTAAACGACCGGCGGGCGGGCGGGCGCCGTATTACAACTACTCGCCCCACTCCACCGGGCTGCTGGCCCAGGCCGGCTTTGTGTACGATTCGAGTCTCATGGCCGATAGCCAGCCCTACGTCATGCGCGCGCCCGAGGGCGAGGTCATCGAATTGCCGACCGACTGGGCCATGGACGACTGGCCGCAATACGCGCACAGCCCGGACTTTCGTTATCTGATGCCCACGCGCGCACCGGATAAAGCCATGGAAATCTTCATGGCGGAGTTCGAGGCCGCCTATGAGTGTGGCGGCCTGTGGGTCACGGTCTGGCATCCGTTTGTGACCGGGCGGCTGGCCCGTCTCGCCGAAGTGGCAAAGATGATAGAAGCGATGCAAAATCGGGGCGGTGTGTGGTTTGCCACCATGGAGGAAATCGCCCTGCACGTGCGGCGGTGTATCGCTGACGGGAGCTATACCCCGCGCGTTGTTTCCATGCCCTATTACGAGGAGCCCATCCCGGAATTGACCGAAGGATTTCCCGCGGGCCTGGAACTCAGAAAGCCGCGCGGTTAGGCCGGATGCCGTTTGTGCCAGGCGGTGCTTTGCTCGTAGGCATAGGCAAGGTGCAGGACCATCGCTTCCTCAAACGGCCGCCCAACGAGTTGGAGCCCGACCGGGAGACCGTCGGGTGTAAACCCGCACGGCACCGAGATGGCGGGCAGGCCCGTCATATTAAACGGTCGGGTTGCCCGAGCGATATGGGCGGCAACGGGGAATTCCTTGTCGTCTATGGTGACGGTCGGCTGGTCTATCCTGCTGGCCGCCAGGACGGTTGTCGGCGTCACCAACGCGTCGACCCGGCCGAGCAGGTCGAGCATCTCCTGGCGTAGCAGCGACCGAAAGCGTTGGGCCTTGAGATATTGCCCGGCCTGCACGCAAGCGCCGAGCAAGAGCCGGGTGCGCACGTCAGCGCCATAGTCCTGGCTATGGGTCTGCATAGTCCGGGCATGAATCTCGTACGCCTCCGCGGCAATAATAGCGGTTGAGCTGACAATCACATGCTGGATGCTGGGGATGGAGACGGCTTCGACTGTCGCCCCCAAGTCAGACAAATGCTGTATGGCGGCCTGCACGCTCTCGCGGACCGCCGGCTCAACGTCTTCAAAAAAATACTCTTGCGGTACACCGAGACGGAGCCCACGGATATCTTCCTTCAGGGCCGCCGTATAATCCGGCACTGCTGCCGCGCTGGCGGTTGGGTCGTTGGGGTCGGGGCCGGCGATGGCGTGCAGAAATATGGCAGCATCGGCAACCGTTCTGACCATGGGGCCGACATGATCGCACGAATGGCTGAGCGGATAGACCCCGAACCGACTCACCCGCCCATACGTCGGTTTGAGACCCACGATGCCGCTGAGCGAAGCCGGGATACGGACCGAGCCGCCCGTATCCGTTCCGAGCGTCCCCAAGGCCAGTCCGGCCGCCATGGCTACCGCCGAGCCACCGCTCGACCCACCGGGAAGACGGGTGCGGTCCCACGGGTTGCGGGGAGTACCGTAGTGCAGGTTGAGCGAGGTCCCACCCCAGGCGAACTCGTGCATATTGAGTTTCCCCAGCAGAATCGTGCCGGCCTGCCTGAGTCGGGTGACAACCGTGGCGTCGCTCTCCGCGATATGGTCGGCCATGATTTTTGAGCCGCAGGTCATGCGGACACCCTTGACCGCAAACAGGTCCTTGAGCGCAATGGGAATGCCGTGGAGCGGGCCTCGATACTGCCCGTTCACTATTTCCTGTTCCGCGCTGCGCGCCGCGGCCAGTGCTTCGTCTCTCAAGATGGTGAGATAGGCCAGGTATTCGTCGTTCAATCGGTCAATCCGGTCAAGATGAGCCTGGGTCACCTCCAGGGGGGAGACTTCTTTCTTTTGGATGAGAGGCGCCAACTCGGCAATGCTCGTAAAGGCGAACTCTTCAGTCTTCATTGCCTTCGCCCTCCGACATGACAAAGCGCACCGCCGGCTCTATATGGCTGAGGTTCAACGCGTCCAGCGCGTCCAGACCCGCGGACAATTGTGCATACAGCGTCGTCAGCTCTTTGAGAATATGTTCGCTCAGCGGTTCCGCGAGCTTGTCTCGAAGAAGAGCAGCGACGGGTTCTGGATCTCTCATGTCCATTTCGCCTCCCTCAGCAACTGTTGCCTGTGGATCAGCGCCCAGAGGTCGGTCGCGCGGATTTTGCGAGCTTGTCATTCTGGGGAGCGAAGGTGAGATATCAGGCATCTTCGGCTAGAGCAGGTCTGCCCCAGCCTGGGCACACTCCTCGTCCTGCTGACCAGTCCCCCCACCAACGCCACACCCGCCCTCAAGGACTCCACCGCGCATGATCGCAACGCCCCCCTGGCTGGCGATCATATGACCCCCTTCTGCCGCAACAATCCCACGTACAATCGGGCTGTCGGCCATTTGTTGAAGGGCACCACTTGGCCGGGCAAAGCCGGCTGAAGCGACGGCCTTACCCTGAGAGCCGTAGACGCCGGCCCACAAGGCATCATCCATGCGGTTGAACGCCATGAGGCGTCCTCCAGCGTCACATACAGCTACGCTGATCTTGATGTTGAGCTCTTGCGCCTTGGCTATGGCCCCGGCAACAATGCGGTTCGCTTCCTCCAATGTTAGTGCCATACGGCAAACCCTCCTCTCTCGTTATAAGATTGAACTTGCAAATTCCGGGTAATTTTGCAAACGATGCAGAGGAAAAAGATAGTAGCGTTTGGCCGATCAACCTGCAGGAAAGGAGCAGTCACATGAGGGCAGAGAGTCTGGAATATAAAGACGGGGATGTCACGCTCAAGGGATTTGTGGCGCTGGATGACCAGAGCAACCATAAGCGACCCGGCATTCTGGTGATGCCCGAGGCGTTTGGATTGGGCAAGCAGGCCAAGGACCGTGCTCTGCGACTGGCCTCACTCGGCTATGCCGCACTGGCGGGCGACCCTTATGGCAATGGCCTGGAGGTCAGCGATTTGCAGGAAGCGATTAAACACGCGGGAGCCATACGCGAGGATAACACCAAGTTTCGCCAGCGTATCCGCGCCGGACTCGACGCGCTGATGGCGCTGCCGCAGGTTGATACCGACCGGCTCGTGGTCATGGGCTATTGCATGGGTGGCTCCTGTTCCCTGGAAATGGCGCGGGACGGCGCACCGCTCAAGGGCGTGGTCTCATTCCACGGTGCCTTGGAAACGCAGAGTCCGGCAGAGCCGGGTAAGGTCCAGGCAAAGGTCCTGGTGTGCCACGGTGCGGATGATCCCTTTGTTCCGGTCGAACATGTCACTGCCTTTGAAGAAGAAATGACCAAGGCCGGAGTTGACTGGCAGGTCATCAGCTACGGTGGCACGGTGCATAGCTTTACGAACCCGGAGGCTGACGGCTCCATAGAAGGCATTTGCTACAATAAACAGGCGGATGAGCGCTCGTGGCAGGCGATGCAGGCGTTTTTTGACGAGATTTTCGCCTAGCCGCTATTCCGACCGGCCCGACCGGATTGCATACACATCGACCTCTTCACGTCCAGCCATCCAGGCCGTCTCGCGGTGCTGGACCTGGACGTGAAGACGCGAGCCCGCGAGCTGTTCCAAAAATTTTTCGACACCCTCCCGTCGCGGGTCGCCAAAAAAGGCCCTGCCGCCCGTTTTAAGCGTGGCCGCCAAGAGCTTATACATCCAACCGCCATCGATCGCCTCGTACAGTACGTCAGCGCCGACAAGCACATCGTACTGGCCAAGCTGCCGCACACCGTTCTCATCCAGCCAGCAGCGGCACTGTTCCTGAACGCGGGGGACGGTGTTGAGTTCACAATTCCGCTGAACCAGCCTCAAAGACTCAGGAATATGGTCAAGCGCAGTGACCTGCGCGCCCAGTGAAGCCAACACCACACTCTCCAGTCCGACCCCACAGCCAATCACCAAAGCATGCTTCCCGCGCCACCACTCGGCGGGATAGGTCGAGGCGAGATACTGCGACAGGGCGAGGCTCGCTGGCCAGGCCAGATGCCAGTAGTCGTTCGCGCCACAGTACGGACAGCGGGAAAAATCGGGCTGGACGTTGCGGAGCTCAATCAAACGCACGACAAGCTGCGGCGTGACTCGATACGGGAGAATGCTTTCTTCAAACAACGGGCGTTCGCTCATACCCCGGCAATCCTTTCAGGTAGGATACGAAGACATTTCATCATTATCAGGAAAAAGGCGGATGAGGAGACCCGTTCTCGCTTGACAACGGCCATTCCCGTGCACTAGGACGGAGGCACGAGGGGATCGCGGGGAGCACACACCTTTTTTTCAGTGAACATTGAGCAAGAGGAGGGACACTATGGCACGGCTCAGTCTCGTTGACCGCAAGCAGATGAGTCCGCAGTATGCGCAACTGGTGGAACGGGTAAAGGACGCTGACGGCTATGTCAACTTTTTGAGTATGATGGCCCACCGTCAGGAGGTCGTTGAGCCCATGTGGCGAGCCTATGTCGATATGTTCGAGGGAGGCGTTGTCGAGCCACCGCTCAAGGAGTTGGTGCGTATCAAAATTGCCTATCTGAACGGGTGTTTATTTTGACAGGGCTTTCGCTACGCATCGGTGATGCGAAAAGGACTGACCGAAGAAAAAATCGCCCAACTTGAGGATTACGAAAACAGCCCGGCCTTTACTCCGCGCGAGAAGAGTGCCCTCCGCTATGCCGAAAAACTGGCCGTTGACTATGACTCGATGGATAATGACGAGTTCTTTATCGGGCTCCAGCAACATTTTACCGATGCCGAGATCGTAGAGCTTGGCATTGTGATTGGATATGACATCGCCTTTGGCCGGCTGCTGCGCGTGTTTGACGCCGACCCGAAGGTGTGTGAAGTCCCGGAGCATAGCGAGATTGGCGTAGACGTTAGCCAATCCCCCGCTCTGTCCGCAGCAAAATAGCGCCTGCTACGGGTGGGTCAGGCCGGCCCACCCTCTTCTCTTGGCTCGCTTACCGGAACGGTTCGGAGCTGTCGTCAAACAGCGCCCTCAGATCCGTTCGATAATCGTGGCAATGCCCATGCCGCCACCGATACACATGGTGACGAGCCCGGTGGTTTTATCCTGACGTTCGAGTTCGTCGAGAACGGTACCCATGAGCATGCTGCCGGTGGCACCGAGCGGATGACCGAGAGCGATCGCCCCACCGTTGACGTTAACCGTGTCCGGGTCCATGTCACAGTCGCGCATGGTTTTCAGGGGGACAACCGCAAACGCCTCGTTGATCTCAATCAGGTCAATGTCCTTGATCGTCATGCCGGCTTTTTTGAGGACTTTTTTGGTCGCCGGAACCGGTGCGGTCAACATGATAATGGGCTCATCCCCCGCAGTGGCAGTAGCGACAATCCGAGCGCGCGGTTTCATACCGTGGCTGCGGGCATACTCCGGAGAGGCGAGCAGTAGGGCTCCCGCGCCGTCAACAATACCTGAAGAATTGCCGGCGTGATGCACATGGTTGATCTCTTGCACGTCCGTGTAGCGTGACAGCGCCTTTTCGTCGAAGCTCAGCGTGTCACCCTTTTGGACATACTCTCCCAGTTTCGCAAAGGACGGCGGCAGTTGACCCAGTCCCTCAAGCGTCGTGTCCGGCCGTGGATATTCATCCTGTTCCAGGACCGGCGTGCCGTCCGCATCACGCACGGGAATCAGGCTCTTTTTCAGGCGACCCTGTGTGTGAGCACGGGCGTAGCGCTGCTGGCTCGATAGCGCGAATGTGTCGCAATCTTCGCGGCTGAACCCTTCTCGGGTGGCAATCAAATCGCCTGAGATGCCTTGCTGGACAAGCGGATGGAGTTGGCGCAGATGCCGATTATGTCCGTCAATCCCACCCCGGTCCGCATTCATCGGCACGCGGGACATGGACTCCACCCCACCGGCAACCACCACGTCCTGCTCACCGGACTTGATGCCCATGGCCGCAAAATTGACCGCCTGCTGTCCTGAGCCGCAGAAGCGGTTAATCGTCACCCCAGTCGAATCGTTCGGCCACTCGGCTGCCAGCACGGACATCCGGGCGATGCACATGGCCTGTTCGCCATACGCCGTCACACAGCCAACCACTACGTCGTCAACATCACGCGGGTCCAGGTGGTTTCGTTCTTTTGTGGCATTCAGGACCTGCGCCATGAGCTCCTGAGGATGGAGTCCTGCCAGCGCGCCATCTTTCTTTCCCCGTCCGCGCGGGGTGCGAACGGCATCAATAATCCAGGCTTCACCCATTGCTTCCTCCATCGTTTCCTGTCAGGTAATTCAGTTGGGCGAGGCGGTGCTCCAGACACCGCTGTCGCGGTCGGCTCAGTGCGGCGAGATCGCCATCGCCATCATCACCGAGCGCTCGATTTCGGCGATGACGCTGCCGACTTCGTGACCGATCAGGTCCATTTTGCGAAACTGCTCGACACGGGGAGCGGCGCGCTCAATCTCCCGAGCGGAGAAGATGTCGCGCAGAAAGCCGCAGGCATCGACCAGACAGATCATGGCCACATCCCTGGGATCGGGAATATCATTGGACAGCAAGACATCCGCGATCCGCAGTCTGACCTCGCGTTCGACGCGACCGTCGATTGTCGGATAGCGCCGTGCCCGGAAGACCCACAGGAATTTCTTGTCCTGGGATTCCAGAATGCCGTGTTCAATCAAACGGGCCAGCGCCTGCTGCCGGATTTCGGTCGTCTCCTGACCGGCCAGGGTCTCTATCCAGCCCCTGGTATCCTTGGTCTCGACGGCATTTGCAATATGCGCCAGAGCCTGATCGAGGATCGGGTTTCCGGTCGGCGTCGCGTCGAGACAGGTGAGTTGCTCAAGATCGTTGTCGATGCGGTTGGCGAAGGCCAGGTCCATCAGCACCGCACCGGCCAAGATGTATTCCACCGCCCCTCCACGGGTCGGCAGGAAGACCCCGTCGTCATCCAGCATTAACAGCAGTATCTCTTCGGCAAAGGTCAGCATAACGTATCCTCAGGACTGGGCCGCCAGGGCGCTCTCACGGGTGTCGTAGTAGTCGAGCACGGTAAAAAAATTGCTGACCTCCATGACGGATTTGCAGGTCGCCCGGAGCGTGCAGAGCGTCAATTTTCCGCCACCCTGCTGGCATTTTTTAGCACCCAGAAGTATGGCGCTCAGACCGGCGCTGCCGATGTAATCCATCTGGCTGCAATCAAGCAATATCCGGGTATCACCGCGTTCAACGACTGCCGAAATGTGCTTCTCCAGGTCCGGTGCGGTGGAACCGTCAACACGCCCGTCCAGTGAGACAACAACCACAGAGTCTACCGTTTGCTCTTCAATCTTCAATGGCGCGTCCTCAGGACTGGTCCGCCAGGGCGCTCTCACGGGTGTCGTAGTAGTCGAGCATGGTCAGGAATCCGCTGACCTCCATGACGGATTTGCAGGTCGCCCGGAGCGTGCAGAGCGTCAATTTTCCGCCACCCTGCTGGCATTTTTTGGCACCCACAAGCACGACGCGCAGACCGGCGCTGCTGATGTAATCCATCTGGCTGCAATCAAGCAATATCCGGGTATCACCGCGTTCAACGACTGCCGAAATGTGCTTCTCCAGGTCCGGTGCGGTGGAACCGTCTACCCGTCCATCCAGTGAAACAACAACCATGGAGTCTATCGTTTGCTCTTCAATCTTCATTGGACAGCCTTTCTCTTCAGTCTTGGCCGACTCGCCGCGTTCAGCCGTCTGGCTGAGGCAGGGATAGCACAGTGACCGGTAGGCGGCAACCCATTTCTTGACTGCCGGCGAAGCCCGCTCGTGGCAATCATCACTCTTGGCGAGGCCAATAATTGCTGGCAGAATGTCTTGAATTCAAGAGGCTGGATGCCAAATCAAAAAGGGAGATGCGTATGAACAACGGAATTCTGTCAGGACTGCGAGTGATCGACTGCGGAACCTATGTTGCCGGACCGGCCTCGACGACCATCATGTCGGATTTCGGGGCCGAGGTGTTGAAGATCGAGCGACCGCAGGGCGGAGACCTCTACCGCTCCATGTCGGATTTACCGGGTTTTGCCAAGGCAGACCTCAACTGGGGCTGGATTCTGACCAGTCGGAACAAGAAGAGCGTCGCCCTCGACCTGGCTTCACCCCAGGGCAGAGAGGTCCTTATTCGGCTGGTCAAGACTGCGGACGTGTTTGTCTCCAACTACCAGCATCCGCTGCTCGAAAAGTTCCGGCTGACCTGGAAAGACCTTCAGCCGGAAAACGATCGGCTCATCTATGCCCATCTGAGCGGCTACGGAGATGAGGGGGAGGATGCCGACGCACCCACCTTTGACGCGCTGGCCTATTGGGCGCGCTCGGGCCTGATGATGAGCGTCGTGGGCATGGACGGCACACCGGGCGGCCCGCGTCCGGGCATGGGCGACCACCCGACCTCGGTATCTCTGTTCAGCGCGATTATGCTCGGCCTGTATCAGCGCGAGCGCACCGGACGGGGCCTCAAGGTCGGGACCTCGTTGCTGGCCAGCGGAGCCTGGGCCAACGCCTGCGACCTCCAGGCCAAATTCTGCAACGCCACCTTTCCGGAACGCGGCGAAGACGGCACACCGCCGAACCCGTTGGCGGCCGGCTATCGGAGTCGTGACGGCAAAGCCTTCCTGGCCATTCTGCTGGACCCCGACAAGGAACTCCCCAATCTGTGTAAGGCCCTCGGCCAGGCCGAACTGGCCACCAACCCGCTGTTTGCCACCAACGAGGCCAGAGCGGAGAATGCGGCGGCCCTCTTTGCCATTTTACAGGGCCAGTTTGAAACGCGGGACCTCGATGAATGGCGGGTACTGTTCAAGCAGGCCGATATCAAATGGGCGCCTCTGCCCGTGCGAGACGAGGTGGTCGAAGACCCCCAGATGCGGGCCGCCGGTGCTTTCGTGGACATGGAGTACCCTGGGCACGGCAAGCTGACGACCGTCAACAGCCCCATTTTCACGACTGACGGTGAAAAGCGAACCCCAAGCCTAGCACCGCAGTTGGGCGACCATACCAGCGAAGTGCTCCAGGAGCTTGGCTACAACGCCGAGGAGATCAAAACACTGGTGCGTGATGGCATAGCTGCGGTGGGCGAGTGACTTCGAAATCTCTACTTGCAGAAGTGGGCCAACGCCTGCGACCTCTAGTAATACGGTTGCAGCCTCTTATGGAGGCTGCCGTGCCTATACTATTGGAGGTTGGGTCGGAGTTAAAAAAGTGGAACGTTAGTAGTGATGTGCTTGGCAAGGCCGGGTGGTTACCACATTACACAACGCCATTCGAAGACATTACAGAATGGGGTAAGGACGAGGAGGCGATTCGAAGGCGTCTCCTCGATTACTATAAGGATAATTGGCAGAATATCCGCTTGGAAATAGAGGCACGATTACTGAATTACAAGATAGACGAAGAAGCCAAAGCAACCTTTCGAGAGGCACTCGACGCTCACGAAGCCGGGCTTTATCGGTGCGTATGTCGCCTCTTGTTTCCAGAAATCGAACGAGTTTTTCGCGTCGAGTTATTTAATAACGAAATGGGACACCTCAGTTACGAAAAGCTTGTCAAAAAACTACTTGAGGGTAAATACCTTGGAGACTTTACGCCTGGAGGCATTTATGACCTGTCCGTATTCGGGCATCTGACGAAGGCTGTACGGAAAGGGAATGCATCCGAGAGTGACGAATTAATCTTTGGATTGTTTACAAAGGTCGAGAACGAAGAGCATCGTGAACGCCTCAAGCAGAATCCAGTGCCAAATCGTCATGCCGCTATACACGGCTTGGTCGTCTATTCCTCACCACAGAATAGTTTGAATACGATTTTTATAGCCGACTATGTTTTTCGAATTTTTAGTCGTGCCATGGCCCTTCCATCGTCTCGGCAATGATGCTCCCGGTGCCCTCCGTACCCTCGGGCTCGGGGGCAAGAAAGAAAGGAACACAACCTTGGAACGAAGAATCGGTCTACTCGCCTTGAGTCTAACACTCGTGTTCTGTCTCGGTCTCGCCAATCTCTCCTTCTCCGACGACGCGATTCGTCTGGAAAGCTGGCGGGAGAGGGCGCATGAGGGCAACTTTGCCCAGGGGATTGCAGGCGTCTACCTCATCCGGCACCACACAGACGAGGGCACACCCGGTTCCTTCCGCTTGATTTCCCTGACCGCCGGGGGCAACTGGGCCAGCACCCATTCCGGTCAGCACGCCATCGTCAACTTCCCTGGTGTCCCGTTTCTCTCCGAGGACTCTGGGAACAGCATCCTCAGCGAAGGCAGCCTGTTTCTCCCCGAAGATTTTTTCGATCTGCCCACCCTCTTCAACCCGTCCCGCTTCAGCGACCAGCACGGGGTGTGGGCGCGGTCGGGCTGGCGGGAAATTACGGCGGTGGTGGTCGATTTCAACCTGGACGCCTTGACCGGAGCGCATACCGATATCGTGCGCGTCCGCTATGTGGTGCAATTCAGCAAAGATTTACAGTCTGTCACCGGCACGCAGAGGGGACGGGTCTTTCCGCTCGATCAAGACCCGCTGGACCCGGAGGCGGTACCGGCCATGGAGTTTGACTCGCTCTTCACTGGACGGCGCGTGACGGTCGAGGCCGAGTAGCAACTAACGCGGGTCGTTGGGAAGCGCGCGCCGGGTGAAGCCGACAACCATGCCAAAGGCTTGCTCCGGCCCGAGAATGACGGTGTCTGCGCCGTCCGGTTCGGGTCGGAGTTGCTTGTCTCTCAGAAAATCCTGGGCCTGGCCGAGGTCCGCGGTCTTGAATATCAGGGAGTAAATGCCCTCGCCGTTTTGCTCCAACTCACGGCCTTCCGGGCTGGTCGTGGAAAGGGGCTGGGCCAGTTCTACGACCGTGTCTTCTCCAACAGCCACAAAGGCGCTCTGCTTGCGCCCCTCGGTGTGCTCCTCGTGGAGCAGGGTCCCGTCCAGAATGTCGCAATACAGCCGCTTGGCCGCGGACAGGTCCCTGACGACTACGCCGATGTGCGAGGCGCGCTGGATGCCGAGCGGATGCTGGCGCCAGGGATCGCTTGACCAGCCCGGTTCCAGCCGCGGGTCGGCTATGTAATCGCCGGACAGGGCAAACTCCAGTTGACCGGGAGTCTGTCTCGGATGCGTCCAAATGGCTGCCGTGTCGTACGGTGGCTTCACCTCTTTGCCGACAAGGTTATAGAGGCGCAGACCAGCCGTATCGAGACGGGTGGAGATAGCCGCAACATCGTCCACATACCAGGCGATGGAGTGGAAGTGCTGCCCGAAACGGTCGTGAAATCTTTTCACCGACGGGTTCCTGAGGTTCTCCACGCGGGCGGGCATCATCGGCTCCATGATGACGTCCCCGATGGCAATCAAGGAGGCGTTCCGCCCGGCCAGCTCTTCATAGCCGTTATAGAAGCGCGTGACCGAGAATATGTCGTCATACCACCGGTCAACGGCTTCGAGGTCGTCCACAACATGGGTGAGATGAAACAGCTTGCCTATGGTGAACATGCCTGCCTCCTTTCAGCGAGAGCCCTCACTCGCCGGGCAAACGGTGCAAATCCGTTGGGACATCGGTATTCAAGTTTCTCCATGGCAGTTCTTTCTGCTATCGCCGCATACATATCCCTTGGACTGAGGTGAGAGCGAGCCCCATTTCTCAAACTTTCGCATTTGCCCTTTGGATCACCTTCAGACTCGGGATTCGGTAGGGGATCAATATGCGTCTCCAACACCTCTGATAAAGCTTGTTCATCGGCAAGCATCCAAGCGTCAAAAGTCTTGATTGCCACGCCAAGCGCTCGCGGGAGTGACAATCGGCGATCTTCCTGGGCTCGGTCGAATTGCTGTTTCCTTTCCTCGTCACCATCTTGATCAATAACGAGAATGATTGCGTCATAGTCCTCACGTTCGGCCAGACGGATCCAGCCCAGGGCGCGCTTCTTATAGCGTCCACCTCTCCCTGGCTGGGTATGCTGCCGAACTCGTGGACTCCTCACTCTTTCCCGATTAACGATTACGTTTTGGCCGAGTAGCCTGCGTGACAGAGTGACCAAGGCACCGTCAAGACAGTCATCACCTAATTCGTGTACCCCTTCGGAGACAATGAGAATTCTCATTTACTGGCTTCCACAAGAGGAGAGGAGGTTTCGGCCAGGGCTTTATCACCTTCGGCTGTCCAGATCTCGCCCAGCGTGAACACGTCGATTTGTTCTTTGACTGTTTGGCTCTTGGAGAGCTGATGGACTACAACCGACCCATCCTCTCCCTTGTGACACAGAGAGACCTCCCCAGGTTGGAACTGATCAACAACATAAGGAGAATGTGTGGTGAGAATAATTTGCGTATGTTCCTGCTCAGCGATCAGTTTGCGAAGAATTTGAAGAACCTCCTGCAAACGTTTGGGGTGAATACCATTCTCCGGTTCTTCTATAAGGAGCACGCTGGGAGGATGGGGTAAATACAAGATGGTGAGGTAAGCCAAAACCAAGAGCATCCCGTCGGAAACCTGAGCGGCTGGAAGCTCCTGTTTGTCTTTTCGAAATCTAAAGTAGAGCCCCTTTCCTTCAGCCTGCTCAAGTCTAGGAATCTGCTCCGGATCGTCTATTGGTCCGGTAAATGCCTTTTCCCGAATGAGCATAATGGAATCTACTTCTGGAAAAATCCGCTTGAAGTGATTCTCCAACTCTTCAAATTGTCGTCTATCATAACCAAGAATGTCGTCCAGGCAGAGCGCTAGTCCAAAGCCGGTCGATTCCATACGAAACCGGCGTTTAGATTGTGCGGCAACAGGCAGGGAGAGTAGTCTTGGCACCCAGCGGTACAGGTGAGCTCCAGAGAGAACGTGGTAGAGACCCCTCGCAGTGGAGCGTTGATTATCAGGCACTCCACGATTTAGTACAGCAATCTCATACACCAAGGTTGCCACAGGGAGGCCTGGGAGGTCCGCCGCTACGGCCTCCTCTAACATACGGTCAAACTCTAATACTTCTTCTTCAACGTGGGCATCCCGCTCCCTTTGCACAAATCGACATCCGAGCCTGTATTTCCAACTCTTCTCCCCGACATTTCCTTCCGCTTCAAGAGTGACTATCTGATCGATGTCCCCTTTCCAGACCAAGTCAGCCCCTTTCCAGGACCCAACAAATGCGTCTGACAGTTGATGATCCACGCTCCGGCATAAAGAGGCGAGAGCTTCCAGGATGCTCGTCTTTCCAGAATCGTTCGGGCCAATCAAGACATGCATTGGCGTCAGATTCAACGTCACATCGCGCAGGGCTTTGTAGTTTTGAATCTGAAAACGTGTGATCATTTTTCGCTCCCTGGCATGGATTAGCTACCTCCAGGATAACATGAGGCCGCGCGCTGCGCCCTTCTGCTCAGTCGTTGTTGGCCCAGCTCTCTTCGTAGTTCGTGTGCATGCGGCCACGCGCGCGGAGGTGCTGTATCTTCCACTCTCCGTTCACTTTGACGTAATCGTCCTCATAGCGCGCCGCCAGCCACTTGGCCTGATTGTCCTTGTAGAACGTGAACGGCCCAAAGAAGTACCAGATACCCGTGGCACGCTCCCCGTCGATTTTGATGATCGGGTTCATCACCTGGTGCTGGGAGAAGCTGATCAGCGTCTGGAATTTTTTGAACAGCTCGCGAATGGCCGCATGGCCCTGAGCTTTGCCGAAACCAGCGCCTTCCCAAATACCATCTTGGGCAAAAATCGTGGTGATGCGATCCGGGTTGTGGTCATCATCGCAAATATCGCAGTAGGTTGCCTTGAGTTGCTTGATGGCCTCTAGGTCCTCAATACGGGTTAATCTCTGTTCGAGTGCAGCTACATCCATTGTCTTTCTCCTTCCTGTGTTTCAGACTCAGTTCTCACCAGCCCGGAGCACCTGTCCCGGCAGGCCGCCGACATGTGCTCCCTCTTCGTACAGCACGTGTCCGTTGACAATCGTGTATATAATACCTTCCGACTGCGTGACGAGCCGACGCCCGCCACCGGGTAGATCATGACGTACCTCCGGGCGTTCCGGAGAGCGAACAGTGTTCAGGTCAAAAATGGTGATGTCCGCCGCCATTCCGGGCTGCAGCAGGCCGCGCTGACGAAGACCAAAGTACTGCGCCGGCTCGGAGGTGATACGCTTCACCGCATGTTCCAGCGTAATCGCCTGTTTGTCGCGCACGAAGGTGCCTAACAGATAGGTCGGATAGCCGGCGTTACACAGCATGTCGACGTGCGCACCACCGTCAGAGATGCCAATCAGCGTGCGTGGGTCGCTGAACTTCTTTGCTACCCGTTCCTCATTGATATCGAGCCGCGGCAGCATGTAGTCGAGTTGGAGCCCGTCTTCAAGCGAGAGATCAAAGAAGGCGTCGAGTGGTGCCACGCCACGATCATGGGCTATCTGTGCGATCGTTTTCCACTCAAGCGCCTTGAGGGCGGGCTGCGTCGCTTCCTTCACCTGCGTCTTCTTCCAGATGTCACGCAAAAGCGGACGGTGTTCCAGGTCAACAGCAAACGCGCGACGAAACTCCGCGTCCGCGTAGGTCCGCTTTTGATCTTCGAGCGAGGCATCACCAAATACCGGCTTCATGGAGTGCAGACTGGCGAACAGGAACGGGTTGCGCAGATTAAACTCAACCGTCAGTGGCCGCACGGCAACCTGAGGGCGGCAGCCGCGGGCGAGCAGCGGCGCAACCTGGTCCAGGGTGTCGGTCCAGGCTTCGGGTGCGTCATCCCGGTCGCGCAGATTCAGCCAGGTAACGGGCCGTCCGCTCTCGGTCGCGAGCAACTCAAGCAGTTCGTATTCTTTTTCGGAAACCGTGCTCGGCTGTTTCGTCAGCGCGATTTCAATTGTGCCGCAGCCGCGTTCCGCGAGGAGCCTGGAATAGGTCCGCAGTTCATCCCGGCTCGCCAAGCGGCAAGCCAGCGGTTTGGCTTTGTAGCCGATATGTTGCGGCAGGACCGTGAGCGAGAAGCCGAGTGCGCCGGCGTCAAGCGCTTCGCCCAGCAGCGCGCTGATCTTGCCTGTTTCCTCCTCTGTCGCCTCACGCTCCATAGCGTTGTCCCCCATGACGAACTGACGGAATGGCGACAGGGCGGCCAGAAATCCAACGTTGATACCGACCCCGCGCTGAGCCGCCGCATCCATATACTGCGGGAAACTTTCCCAGTCCCACGGCAGGCCCTGGCTGAGGACCTCGTAGGGAATGGCCTCAACATGGACAAGGTTCGAGGTCGCAATATCGCGCTCCTCTGGCTTGCAGGGAGCCAGTCCGACACCGCAGTTGCCCATGATGACGCTGGTCACGCCATGCCAGGACGAACAGGTGACCAGCGGATCCCAACAGATCTGGGCGTCGTAGTGGGTATGCGGATCGATAAAGCCCGGCGCAACAATGAGATCGGCGGCGTCAATGACGCGCGTGGCTCCAGCCGTGATTCTGTCTGAGCCCTTGCCTATCTCGGCGATACGGCCGGCCCGGACTGCCAGGTCGGCACGAAAAGCGGGCTGTCCGCTGCCATCAACGAGGGTGCCATTTTTTATGAGTAGATCGTAGGCCATTGTCATTACTCCCTTTTTGGGCTCCGGTGCGCGACTAATCACTTCCGGTGGCAAGCGCGAGTTCGGGCTGCTCCCCAGGCTGTCCGATCTGCCATGTACGGGCGAGGTCCTGAGCCCGCACCATGCGCGCATAGGCATGGTTATGAGCCAGCAGACTCTCGTGCGTGCCCTGCTCCACTACTCGGCCGTGGTCCAGGACTACGATCAGATCGGCGTTGCGGATGGTGCTGAGACGGTGGGCTATGGCCACGGTGGTGCGTTGCGCGGTAAGGCGCGAAATCGCTTCTTGGATCAAATGTTCGGTTTCGGTGTCTACCGAAGAAGTCGCCTCGTCAAGGATCAGAATGGGGGCGTCTTTGAGCAGCGCCCGCGCAATGGACAGGCGCTGCTTTTGCCCCGCGGATAAGCGGACCCCACGTTCCCCAATGAGCGTGTCATAGCCCTGGGACAAGCCGAGGATGAATTCCTCTGCGTTGGCCGCCCGCGCCGCGGCGTGCAGCTCGGCCTCCGAGGCGTCCGGTCGGCCAAAGAGGAGGTTCTGGCGGACGGTGCCGTGGAAGAGAAAAACATCCTGCAACACCATGGCGATGTTGCCGCGCAGAAAGTCGAGGTCCAAAGACTGCACCTCGTGTCCCCCAACGCGAACCGAGCCGTGTTGGGGGTCGTAAAAGCGCGGAATGAGGTTGGTCACCGTGGTTTTTCCCGCGCCGGTCGCACCAACCAAGGCGACCATGGTCCCGGCTGCAACGGTGATGTTGATATCGTGGAGAACCGGCCGGTCCGGCTGATAGCCGAACGTGACGTTCTGGAGTTCCACGTCCCAGGTCAGCCGGGCTGGCCGGACGCCGTGGGGCGGGCTGACAATATCGGGCTGGAGGTTGAGCAGTTCAAACACCCGCTCCGAGCTGACCGTGGCTTTCTGGAGCGTGTCGTTGATATTGGCGAGTTGCAAAAAGGGTTGATAGATCTGGGTCAGATACACAATAAACACAAACAGGTCAGCCGCACTCACCCGACCGCCAAGCGCCATGACGCCCCCCAGGAGTGCGATGAGCACCACCCCGACTCCGCTGGTGACTTCGATCACACCGACCGGAACGAAGGACAGGGTACTGGCCCGCAGCATATCGTCCCGCAGCCGTTGGCTGCGGTGTTCGATCGCCCGCGCCTGGAGCTTTTCCTGGACAAACGACTTGATGACCGTCACCCCGGACAGATTATCCTGCACCTGGGCGGTCAGGTCTTCGAGACGCTGCCGCACGGGACGCCACTCGGTACGGACTTTTGACACCGCGCGAAAGACGATCCAACTGGCCACCGGCAGCGGCAGCAGGGCAACCAGGGCGAGCTGCCAGTTCAGATAAAACAGCACACAGATCATGGCCGTCGGCAGCACAAAAGCGTTGATCGTTTCCGGAATCCCGTGAGCGATGAAATCCTCAATGGCCTCAATATCGTTGATCGAGCGGGCAATCAGCCCGCCGGTGCGTTGCGTATGGAAAAAGCTGTGGGGCAGACTCTGCAGATGGGTATACACCCGGACCATGAGGCTGTGCAGGACATCAAAAGACACCTCGTGGGAGAAACGCCCATAGCCATACCGAAACAGACCCCGGCCGACATACACCACCAGCAGCAGTCCGGTAACGCCGAGTAGGGCGGGCAGCGTTCCGCCCCCTTCGGTGATCCACTGAATAATCCGACGGATGAGCAGCGGAGGCACCAGACCGGTGCCGGCAAAGAGCAGACCGCAGGCGACCGCCACCAGCATCTTTTTTTGGCTGGCGCGCAATAATTGCAACAGACTCAATAGAGTGGACATGCGTCTCCTTTTCCCTACCCCTTACCACAGACAGGTGTCGAAGTGGTAGCTGACGTTTCCCTTTCAACCCCAGGACAAATCGGCTAGGACAGATGCTGAAACCTTGCTTGGTATGGACTACCCGGTACGCCCTGCCCCGCAGGAGAAGGAGAGCAGCATGACAGCCAACCGGACGTATGACATTGATGTGGAAGACGTTGAATATCTTCGTCACGGGGACAAGCCCTTACTGGCACGCATGTTCAAGCCGCGCGGACCGGGGCCGTTTCCGGCTATCATCGAACTCCACGGCGGAGCCTGGTGCTTAGGCGACCGCCTGATGGACGTCGCCATCAACGAACCCCTGGCAAAAAGCGGGGTGGTCGTGGCCGCGCTCGATTTCCGCGTACCGCCTGAAGCCTCGTACCCCGGCTCCCTGGCTGATATCAACTACGCCATCCGCTGGTTCAAGACGCAGGCCACGGAGTTTGGCAGCCGTCCGGACCTCGTGGGCGCATTGGGCAGTTCCAGTGGCGCCCATCAGGCGATACTGGCGGGTATGCGACCGTTCGATGCCAGGTACGCGGCCCTCCCCTTACCTGCCGGGGCACCGGACGTGGATGCGCGTCTGCGTTGCGCCGTCCTGTGCTGGCCGGTTATTGATCCCCTGGCACGCTATCACTATGCCAAGAAGCTGAAAGCGGGCGGGAAACCCTATCCCGATTTGATAGACCTGGTGCTGCCCCTGCACGACAAGTACTGGAAGACCGAAGAGGCCATGGCCGAGGGCAATCCGGTCCTCGCCCTGGAACGTGGCGAACAGGTCGAACTGCCGCCCGCGCTCTACATACAAGGCACCCGGGATAGAGCCCATCCCCGTCCCGACCTTGACCGTTTTGTCGAACACTACCGCAAGGCTGGCGGTCAGGTCGCCCTGGAGATGTACGAAGGCGAGGCGGAAGGGTTTATTATCAGGAATCCGTCTTCACCAGCCTCCGAACAGGCCCTTGAGAGAATCATCGCCTTCGTCCACGCCCAGCTTCAGTGAAGATATGACGGACCGCTCCATATGACCGTCGCTGATTTCACGCGGTTGGGCATTTCCGATGTCGTCGGCCTGATTCGGACGGGCCAGCTCTCGCCGGTAGAACTGGTTCAGTCCTGCCTCGACCGCATTGAGTCGCTCAACCCCGCTTTGAATACCTACCTCACCGTCATGGCGGACGCAGCGCTAGCTGCGGCCAAAGTAGCGGAACAAGCAGTGACGGCGGGAGATGCACTCGGACCGCTCCACGGCGTTCCCGTTGCGCTGAAGGACAACTGCGAGGTTGCTGGGGTTCGGATGACAGGCGGGACTCCGTTCCTGAGAGATGATATTGCGACCGCCGATGCTGAGATCGTCTCACGCCTGCGCCAGGCGGGCGCCATTATCCTGGGCAAGCTCAATATGCACGAATGGGCCATTGGCGGCACGACGCGCAATCCGCATTATGGTCCATGTCATAATCCCTGGGACCCCACACGCATTCCCGGTGGTTCCAGCGGGGGCTCGGGTGCGGCCGTTGCTGCGGATCTGGCTCTGATTACAGTCGGTACGGACACGGGCGGGTCGGTGCGTATTCCGGCGGCGCTGAATGGAGTCTGCGGTCTTCGGCCGACGATGGGTCGCATCAGCAATCGGGGCGTCATCCCGGTCAGTTGGACCTTTGATACGGTTGGTCCGCTGGCCCGCCGGTCGGAAGATATCGCGTACGTCCTGCAAGTTCTGGCCGGCTATGATCCGCACGATTTGACCTCCCGCGATCAGCCGACCGGGAACTATCTGGCCGAACTCAACGACGGCGTCACCGGTTGGCGCGTGGGCCTGCTCGGCGGACATTTCCAGACAGAGCCCCAGCCGGCGGTGGTGACGCTCGTCACGCATGCGGCCCGTGTGTTTGAAGAACTGGGGGCCCACATAGAGGAAGTGGAGCTGGACGGCGCGGAAGGAACGATTGAACGCGCGAGTGAGATGCTCCTGGCTGACGCCGCGGCATTTCATCAGGCACGGCTTGCGGAACGAGCCGAAGACTTCGGGCCGGATGTGCGGACACGGTTACGGATTGGCGCCCTGGTCAGCGGCAGCCAGTATGCCCTCGCCCGCCAGGAGCAGCGCCGCTGGCAACGCCAGCTCAAGCAGACCTTCGAGCGCTACGATATCCTCCTGGCACCGACCTGTGGCATTCCGGCTCCACTTATCGAAGAAAGTGAGGGCGTCCAGACAACCCGACTCCTGACCCGTTTTACCTATCCGTTCAGCTTAGCCCAATTGCCCGTGCTGAGCGTCCCGTGCGGGTTTACCCAAGGCCCGCTCCCGGTCGGGATGCAGCTCATAGCCCCGGCCTGGGCGGAAGCCAGTATTCTGCGCGCGGCACAGGCGTATCAGCAGGTCACGGACTGGCATCTGCGGCGGCCTAACGTGGAATAATAGGCAGCACGATGTGAGAGGGGCGACTCTCATCATGGAATACGCGCTGTAAAGCCGGCTCTAGCTGTCGCGCCTCGGCGGCGGATTGTCCCGTCTGCGGATTCCGATCAAAGCGCGGGAAATTCGAACTGGCGATCTCAACCCGCAGGCGGTGGCCGGCTTTAAAGACATTGCTGGTGGCCCATAAGTCTATGGAGTATTCGTATACCTCTCCCGGCGTAAGCAGTTTCGCCGCCGCCCGCGATTCCCGATAGCGCCCGCGCAGAATGCCGTCCGTGAGATTGCGTGCATAGCCGTCCGGCTGAATGTCCACCAACTTGGCGGTAAAATCCGTATCCACAGCGCTGGTCGCCGCGTACAAACTGAGCGTGATGGGACCAGTCACCTCCAGGTCTCGCTCCAGGACTGGCGTAGTGTAGATCAACACATCATTCCGCTTCTCGATTGCGCGCTGATCAAATGCGCCGCCCGGCATGGCTGCCGGCCAGCCGGTAACCCCGCCGCCTCTGGTCGGCACGGGGTGGCGTGGGTCGGAGACATACACATCCGCCGGTTCCATACGGGGCGGCTCGGGACTCAACCCGCCATCGCCGCGGAGGCTATTCGCGTGACCGTTACTGTGGAGGTAATATCTGGTGTATTGCGTGCGGGCGAGCGGCCACTCATCCTCCGTCCGCCACACATTCTCGCCCATGACAAAGAGGCGCACCCGCGGCTCCTCTAAGAGCCCGTTCTGTTTTCCTTTGAGCCAATAGTCAAACCATTTGATGTGGAGGCCATCCAGGTCCGTGACGACGGCATGGCTGGAAAAACCATAATCCACCTCTCCGACTACGTTGCCGAGGGGTAAGGTATGATACCAGGGACCAATAACGAGTTTTTGTCCCTGCCGGGCTTCCTGGGTCGCCCCATGCTCACGCATGCCGAGATAATTCCGTAGCGTCCCGCCCAGGAAAATATCGTACCAGCCGCCCACATTGCAGACCGGCACCCTGACCGCGCTATGCCGGGCTTCGATATTCCAGCGTGCCCAGTACTCGTCGTCATCCGGGTGGCTAAGCCAGTCGTAAAAGTACGGGGCGGCCTCGTTCAGGAACGGAAAATCGTTCAGGGGCAGATGCTGAAACCAGACGCGCAGGTCATCAATAGCGCCGATCAACTGCCTGAGATGGTCCGCAGGCGCACCATCTTTCTGTATCCGGCGCATCGATGTATCCGGCGCAAGGCGTGCCAGCGCCCAACTGGCGTTAAACCCGAGAGCAAAGGCTCCGCCCTGATACGTCCAGCCTTCGTGATAGTGGGAGGCCGTAATCAGTGGAAAGATTGCTTTGAGATGGGGCGGCGTACTGATCGCGGCGAGCCACTGGGTCGCACCCACATAGGACGCCCCATACATGCCAACCTTCCCATCGGACCAGGCTTGGGCCGCACACCACTCCACCGAGTCATAGCCGTCCAGAATGTCATCCCGAAAAGCATAAAACTCCCCGTCGGACGCATACCGTCCGCGGGTGTCTTGGATGACCACGGCATACCCCGCGCTGGCCGTCCGCACGACATCAAGCATCAGTATCACGCCAGCCAGCAGATTTTTGTTATACGGCGTGCGTTGGAGGATGACCGGGTATTTCCCAGGGGTGGCCGGGCGGTACACGTCGGCTCGCAAGACGGTCCCATCCCGCATCGGGACAGGCACGTCTTTTTCAATGCTGAGACTTGATTCTCCCATAACGTTGCTCCCGACCGGTAATACTCACCACGCTTGCAAACTGTCCCTGATACGATTCGGCACCTAGCCGACCAGCGGCTCGAATGTCAAGGAGAGCACTCATCCTGCGAGCAATAGGGAAAAGCGGTGGGTCCTTAGCCCGCCCCGGCTAGCCTGTGATGGCAAATGGTTTTTCCTACTTTCTCTCTGATCTGTGAGCATGATACCGTCCTGCCCCAGATGTCTGGTCAGGCGAGGAGAGTTTTCCAGACCAATAAAGGAGATCATGATGAAAATCGGATTCAACATGCCACAGCTCACGACGTTCGCCAGCCGGCGGGCCGTCCATGAATTTGCCGTCCGTGCCGACCAGTTGGGCTATGACTCGCTGTGGGTCCAGGATCACTTGTTGTATCCGGAACATCCGACCCAGAGCCATCCCGTACACCAAGCTGTCCTTGGGCCGGACACACTCGTGCAATGGCCCGAGGCGTACGAAAGCCTGCTGGCGCCTTTGGAATCACTCGCCTATGTCGCTGGGATAACCCAGCATATCCGCGTCGGGACTTCCGTGCTGGTCTTTGGCTATCATCGGCCCGTGGCGCTCGCCAAACAAATCGCAACGATTGACCTGCTCTCGGGCGGACGGTTCGATCTTGGTATTGGCCTGGGCTGGTCACGCGAAGAATATGCACAGATGGAGACGCCATTTGAGAAACTGGGCGCCCGTTGTAGCGACTTTATTCGCGCCTTACGCGCGGCGTGGAAGACGAATCCAACCCAGCACGACGGTCCGTTCTACACTATTCCACGGGGATCAACCTCACCCAAGCCGACGCAACGTGACGCCCACGGCAATCCAGCCGTACCGATTCTTGGTGGCTTTTTGAGCGACGCAGGCTTGTCACGGGTGGCTGAGTTGTGTGATGCCTGGCATCCGGCCGGTCATACCGTCGAGCTTGCGATCACGCGCATGCAACAGATTAACCAGATGGCAAAAGAGGAGTTTGGCCGCGGTCCGCTTCAACTCGTCCATCGTGTGTTTGCCGCCCCTGCCTTACCCAGTATTGAGAAAATCGGTGACCAACTCATGCAGCCAAACTGGATCGGCACGCCTGACGAGATGCTGCCACAGCTCAAGGAGTGTAAGGAAGCCGGCATCGATGAAGTCGTTATTGACACGAGCTTCTTCCAGGAAATGACGAGTGAAGACGACTGGATCGCCCAACCCGCCTTTTTTAAGCCGTTGTTGGACGAAGCGCATCGGTAAGTGAACAAGAGGAGGACACCCATGTCCGCGCGCCTTATCGATGGATACGTCTCAGCCGACGGCCATGTCGTTGAGCCGGCCGATTTATGGACGACCCGCATGGACCGGCGTTTCCGCGACCGGGCGCCACACATCGAGACTCGTAAGTCGGTCGATTTCTATGTGATCGACGGGCTCGACCCAGTGGCGGTCGGCCTTGATGGCGCGGCCCTGGAAAGCAAGATTGCCGGCAAAGTCGAGTCGCCGGTAGCCCGTCACGCGGATACCCGTCCGGGAGCCTGGAACCCGCAGGAACGGCTCAAAGACCAGGCGCTCGACAACCTGCGGGCCGAGGTGATCTACCCCGGCCAGTGGAGTCTCATGTTCTACCGGATTGCAGATGCCGAGTATCAACGCGCGGCCGTCCGGGTGTATAACGACTGGCTGAGCGAGTTCTGCGCCTACGCCCCGCATCGCTTGCTTGGCGCTGCCATCCTGCCCATGCAGGGCCCCCTCGAATGGGCTGCCGAGGAAGCCGAACGAGCCGCCAGGATCGGTCTCAAGGCGGTCATGATCCCGGCAGCCGTGCCAGCCCGACCGTATATTCATCCCGACTATGAACCGTTGTGGGCGCACTTGGAAGAGACCGGGCTACCAGCGGTCGCCCACTCGGGAACGGCCGCCGATATCGGAGCTTCAACCCACGAGAAGGCTCGTCGGATTGGCCCTGGTATGGCGTTTATGGATGAAAAGGCTTTCCAGCCCATGAACGCGATGACCGAGTTGATCTGGAGCGGCGCGCCCCAGCGCCATCCCAAGCTGAAGTTTATCATTTCCGAGGGCGGGATCGGCTGGATTGCCTGCCTGCTGCGCCTGATGGATCACTGGTGGGAAGATCACCGCCACTGGATGCAACCGCAACTCAATGAGCCGCCCAGCACGTATTTCAAGCGCCAGTTCTGGGCCACGTTTGAAGATGACCGGGCCGGAATTCTGACCCGTGAACTCATTGGCGTTGAGCGCCTTATGTGGGGGGCCGACTATCCCCACACCGAAGGCACCTTTCCCAAGTCCCAACAGCAGATTGCCAAGGATTTTGTCGGAGTCCCGGGCGACGAAGTGTATCAAATGGTGGTCGGCAACGCGGCGCAGCTCTTCGGGATACCGCTCTGAACAGAAGGAGAACACGCATGATCGAACCGTATAATGCCGTTGGTTTAGTCCCGACATTTTGGGGTATCCGCACGCGGGCGGATATGCAGAAGAATATCGAGCATATCCGCAGTCTGACCAAAGCCGCCTTCTGGCTCTCCAATCTTGATATTCCGGTCCGGCTGCTCGCCATCCCGGAGGGTGCCTTGCAAGGATTTAACGACGAAGTCCTGGACGTCGATCACACCGAGTTTGCACAGACCTGCGCGATCGACATACCAGGCCCGGAGACCGACCAGCTCGGCGAACTCGCGCGTGAGTACGGGGTCTTCATCATGGCCCAGGCCAAGGCGCGGCATGAAGACTGGCCCAAGCTGTTCTTCAACGTCGGCTTTATCCTTGATCCGGACGGTCAGCTCCTTCTCAAACACTATAAGATCTCCGCCTTGTTGCCGTGCGAGCGCTCGGTATCGCCCCACGACCTTTTTGACTGGTGGATCGAAAAATACGGCCGCAGCCTGGAGGCCTTTTGGCCCGTGGCCGACACCGAGATTGGCCGACTCGGCATCATGATGGCCATGGAGGGCAACTACCCGGAGAACGGCCGCGGGCTGGCGATGAACGGCGCGGAAGTCGTCTACCGCGCCTCTCTGCCCGGCCCGTTCACCCAGAACGATATCTTTGAGATCTCCAATCGCGCCCGGGCACTGGAAAACAATATGTATATTGTTGCCCCCAACATCGGCGGCTATCACCTTTACCCGGACAGCGAGACGCCGATTGACGCCGGTAGCGGTCAGTCCATGGTTGTGGATTACAAGGGAACCATCGTTGGCAAACAGCGTGACACCAACGGGTCGACCTATGTCAGGGGCGTGATCGACATCGAAGCCTTGCGTCACCACCGAGCCAGCGCCCAGGTCACGAACTGGATGAAAGACGTGCGAGCGGAAATGGCGCAGCTCATTTACGAAAAGCCGATCTATCCCAAGAATCGCTATATCGACAAAATCCCCGGCAACCACGCGCAGTACAAGGAAGAGGTCATTGACCAGCAGATTGCCTTGATGCAGGCCCGCGATATCTGGAAAAAGCCGGCGAAGTGAGGTCGTGAGAAATAGGTACTAGGAAGGAGAACATGCCACGAAAACAGGAAGGTTTACTAACCCTGGTGGAAAAGCTTCGCAAGCGGATTAAAGATCATGGTCCCACACTTCGCCAGAGTGAGATGCAGACCCGCTACGCGCTAGTTGATCCCCTTCTACGGGAGCTGGGTTGGGACACCGAAAAACCTAACTTGGTAAGGCCTGAGTACAAAGGGAATGGCAAGGCAGATTACGCCCTGCTTAATAATGGCAAACCTGTAATGATGGTGGAGACTAAGAGACTGGGGGGGAACCTGCAAAAGGCCCGCGACGAGCAAGGGATTGATTACTGCAAAGAGGAGGCAACTCGATATCTCTTGGTCACTGATGGTAGGCACTGGGAAATCTACGACACCTACAAAACTGCCTCCAAGCCGATAGTCCAGTTCGGCTTGGAGAACCTTACGTCTGCGGAGGTGTGCAAGAAGGCATCGAAGGCGTTGCGGAGAAGCAACGTGCTGAAGAAACATGATTGGCAACCAATATCGGAGTTGAATCCACAACCAAAATTTCGCCCAGTAAGAGTCCAGTTCCCCGACTATTCGGTCATCTCAGTTAAATCGTGGACATCGCTCTTAGTCGAGGTTACGCGCTGGCTCATAAGAGGCAATCATCTCAAAACAGGACACTGTCCTATCCTATGTAAACCGAAAGGCAGAACGCACTACGCGGTATCTACCAAACCTGCTCATTCGAGCAATAAGACATTTGGGTCTGACATCAAAATAAGGTCATTCTATGTTGAGACGAAGGGCGGCCGCGAATATGTCTCTACCGCCTGTCGAACTATCATTAAGCGCGTAGGCCAGAACCCGGCGAAATTCAAAGTCTGGTTTTCTCCACCAAGGACCTGATCTGACCCTTCATAAGGGAATCACACAATCTCTCACAGTCTCAAGAAAAGGGCTGTGGCGCGTTTCAAACCCCTCGGGCGAAGTCAGGTATAGGGAAACCTGATGATTCGTCTAATAATGCGCAATAATTTCCCGCGCAAACTCGACAATGCTCTCCTCAACATAGTCCCACGGCGGAGAGATCACCATTTGGGTCAGACCGGCGGCTTCTAGTTCTTTGAGGCGCGTAATCACTTCCTCTCTGGTTCCGGTCATACTCATGGCTCGAATCACCTCCGGGGTAATGAACTCTTCTTCGCCTGGCTGTAGAAACCGTGAATGTGTCACATGGATTTCATCCCAGCGTTCGTCCAGGTACGCTCGGTATCGTGGCGTGAGAAACGGTTCAAAATAGGCGGGCGCTTTCTTGCCCTGCCGAACGACCTCATACGCATAGTGTAGTCCAACGGCAATGCGTGGCCCTACTCGGGCGAGTACCCGAGGGCTGTCGAGCGTTTCGCCCGGACGCAGTACGCACGCGACACCGACAGTGACGACCGGATAATCTGTGCGTTGCTCCGACGATTGCGGCCTGCCCTTAGCCGCCTTCTCTAATGTCGCCGTCAGTGCGTCGGGGGTGATGGTACTCACGGTAATCAACCCATCACCGAGTTCTCCGGCCAAGGCCAGCGCCTTGGGATAGGAAGCAGCAAGATAAATCGGAATAGGATCGTTGACGTTAATATATCCGCGTTCGCGGTCGAGGAAACGGATCCGACTGTGACGCCCGCGTTCATGGTATTCAACTGCTTCTCCGCGCAGCAGTTTTCGACACACATCGATGGTATGCCGGAATGTATCCAGGCGGACGGGCGGCATGCCCATAGTGCGCCAGGCAGTGTGGCCGGTCCCAAGGCCGAGAATGGTCCGGCCGGGGGCGAGTTGGTTCACCGTAGCGATCGAGTGGGCAGTGACCGGAGCAATACGCGTGCCGGCAATCGCCACGGCCGTTCCAAGCTGGATGGTGCTCGTATGCTCAGCCGCCAGGGTCATACACGCATACACGTCCGAGGCCAGCATCTGGGTATCGACAAACCACGCGTTGGTGAAGCCCATTTGTTCGGCCAGCACGGCATGCTTCCAACTGTTTTGGATATGCGACTGAAAACTCACACCAAAGTTCATGGCAGCCCCTTACCCAATCTCGACGTCTTCGACGATAAACATGCGGGAGTTGGCGAAGTCCACAAACTTTGCCTCATCCGGGCGGATGATTTCGAGATAGCGAGGATGGGTAAACGCCTTGCCAATATCCTCCACGCTGTCAAACCACAGCTCGGCGATGCCGTCGAAGGGCTCATAATCTGACGGCGGGAAGCCTGGAATAGGATCGCTGAGCGTATGGCCCTGGACATATTTGCGGACATATTGCCAGAACTCCGGCACGCTTCTGACCAGCGGACCGTGATTGTTTTTCCAATAATCCTGAAACTCGGCCACGCTCATCCCGGCCTTGCGACGTGCGCACCCAATAAATTTAACCATACGTTCCCCCCTCCATAAAAAATCAGGCAAAAAGAACCGTTGGCATGGTCGGGCAAATCCGTGTACGAGTCAAGTTGTAAGCCCCGAAGGAGGACGTATGCCCTACGCGAACGATAACGGAGTCAAGCTGTGGTACGACCTGAACGGCAGCGGCGAGCCGCTGGTTGTCAGCGGAGGATTCGGTCTTTTACATGACCAATTCGCGTATATCCGTGACCTGCTCACCCCCCACCTCCAGGTGGTCGATTGGCATTACCGGGGTGCCGGCTTGTCGGACCGTGCGTGGCCCGGCGGCTATCCTTTTGATCGATGGGTTGATGACTTGAGGGTGATTCTGGATCAGGCCGATCTCGATGCGGTCCATCTTTGGGGCACCTCGACCGGCGCACCGCTGAATGTCCGGTTTGCTGCCCGGCATCCCGAGCGGGTCAAAAGCCTCATCACCTATCCTGGGGTTTCCTTTAGCCCCGAGAGCCGCCGCATGTTTCAGGTCTTTCAAGACGTTACCGAAGCGTTCGGATATGAGGCGCTGGGACGCCTGACCCAATGGATAGGCAGCGCCGAGCACAATGTCTTCGGCGACCGGGCCAATGAGATCGCTCTTTTCGAAATCGAGTCTTTCAAGCGGAATTTTTCCATCCCGTCTTTGGCAAAGACGCTGGAGACTTTTGCCCACTGTGACCTGTCTGCCGATGTCGCCAGGCTCACTATGCCGGTTCTGGTGTTGATGGGGAACTCCGGTCATCTGGGAGCGGCCACGCCGGGGCAAACCGCGGCAATCGAAGCCTTTACGGCCCTGTGTCCACATGCCGAGGTGAGGCTCGTCGAGAACGGTGGCGGGACCTATCATATGATCGAACAGCCCGAACAGACGGCTGCCATTGTCATTGATTTTGTGAACGTCCACGCCGGAGCCTGAGCGAAGCCAAGCCAAACCTTGACGGCACGTCAAGCGCTTTGCGATAAGAAGGTATCCAGTCCAAAGGAGGGGTCCCATGCTCGATTGCGTTATTAAAGGTGGGCAGGTCGTTACTCCCCAGGCCGTCGGGGAAATGGATGTCGGTATTCAGGGCGAAAAGATCGTCGCCGTCGGCTGGTCAGGCACGCTGTCGGAGCAGGCCACGCAGGTGATTGACGCCAGCGGCAAAATTGTCATTCCAGGTGGTATCGAGCCCCACGCGCATATCGGCATTCCCGTGCCGAGCGAGTGGTCGGGTCAGCCGGATATCATGACCCAGCCGCCCCAGGACGCCAGCCGGGCCGCCGCGTTCGGAGGTGTCACGACCATCGTCGATTTTGCTGGGGATCTGAGTTTTGCAGAGGTAGAAGACGCAACACCCAAATCCATTATGAGTGTCGTGGAGGAACGCCGCAGTGTGTTTCGCACGCACTCCTATACTGACTATACCTTTCATTACATTCTGGCGGGTGAGGTCGCGCCGGAGACGATCGGCGAGATTGGCGAGGCCATACAGGAAGGCGTCGCCAGCTTTAAGATTTTTACGACGTTTCATCCCATCCGGGTTCCCTATGGACATCTGTGGACGATCTTTGCCGAGGTGGCCAAACACGGCGGCATTATGGCGGTCCACGCCGAAGAAGACGAGGTCGTACGGTATATGACCGAAAAGCTCAAGCGTGAGGGCCGCGACCAGGGATATAACCTCCATCTCGTTCACAACAACATCTCTGAAGACTTGGCTTTCCGTCATATCATTCGTCTGGCCCAGCACACTGAGGCGGGCATTTACTTTGTGCATACGACCGCTAAAGAAGGCGTGGCAGCCATCGCCGAGGCGCGCGCTGCGGGTCAGCCGGTGTACGGCGAGGCGCTCCATAATTATCTCCAATTTACCTGCGATGATTACAAGAAACCCGGTGGAACCGCGATTCATACCTATCCGGCGATTAAATTCGCGGATGACCGAGATGCGCTGATCGCCGGCCTGATGGACGGTCGTTTGGCGACCACGGCCACGGATGAATACACGACCCATAAAGGCCCGAAGCTGTGGGGCGATACCATAGAGACCGTCTGTGGCGGGCATAACGGCATTGAGACCCGTATGCCGGTCGCCTTCACCAAGTTTGTGGCCGAGCGTAATGTGTCTCTGCAACGCTTTGTTGATATTACCTCGGCCAACGCCGCCAAACTCCTCGGGCTCTATCCCCAGAAGGGGGCGATTCAGCCGGGGAGCGATGCCGATATCGTTTTGATTGACCCCGACATGCAAAAAACGCTCACTATGGACGATCTGCACGCAGACTCTGACTACAGCATCTGGGAGGGCTTTACCTGCCAGGGTTATCCGGTGCTGACCATGCTGCGCGGTAAGGTGATTGTCGATCAGGGACAACTGATCGGGAGTTCGACCGACGGCCAATGGCTCAAACGGCGCGTGTCGGGCGATATCATCTCCCGGCCAGTGGTATAGAGCCCTGAGGACCGGGAGGGTTGCATGAAAAAAGTAGGCGGAGTGCTGGCCTGGCATCCCGAAGTGGCCATGACCCGGGAGGAGATCGACGATTTTCTGTCCGGGCGCTGGGTGGTGCGCCTGGCAACACTTGCGCGGGACGGATATCCGCACGTGACGCCGCTGTGGTACTACTGGGATGGCCAGTGTCTGTATCTCGCCCTGACCCGGAATCGGCTCGCCTTCAAACACCTCGACCGCGACCCGCGCTGCTCGGCTGCCATAGACATGGATGACCGCCCGCTTATGGGAATGCGTACCAATATGGCCAAGGCGGTGGTGATCAAGGGCAAGGCGGAAATGGCGGCGGTTGGCTCGGGGAAAACCGTACAGATTGAAGCCGGTCCGTGGCAGGGCGAGCATACCCCGGAGCACCTGCTGACCTTGCTGGGCAACCGTTATAGCCTCTCGGCTCGTGACGGGGCACTCGGTTTTAGCCACGAGTCGTTTGGCGAACTCTTCGCTCGACCGGAGGGACGAGACAGTCAGCTCTTTAAGGACAACGAAGGCCGCGTCATCACGAAAATTCGACCTCAAAAGATCCAAGCCTGGGATTTCTCGAAGGCACCCATGGGTTATGTAGAGTGAAGCGCAAGGGGATACGGTATGGCACGTTCTTTCACTGTTGCGGCGGCCCAACTCGGGCCGAGTTCCAGCACCAAGGCCCAGACCGTCGAACGCATGGTCACACTGATTCAAGAAGCCGGACGGCGCGACGTCGAACTACTGACCTTTTCCGAGCTTTCCCTGACCCCGTATTTTGCCACGCGGGTATGCGAAGCCTGGCAGGATTTCCCTGAAGACGGTCTGCCTTCAGCCGTAACCCAGCCCCTTTTTGAGGCCGCGTGTCAGGCTGGACTGCACTGGGTCTTTCCCTTTGCCGAGCGTGAAAACGGCCAAGTCTATAATACGGCGGTTCTCATTGATCCGACCGGGACCGTTATCCAGAAATACCGCAAGGCTCATATTCCCGGTGTGGTCGAGCCACGGTGGGAGGGCCTCGATATTTTTGAGAAGCGCTATTTTACAGAAGGGAATCTGGGCTTTCCGGTGACCGCGTTGCGTACCGGCGAGTCAGCCAAGCTGGGCATGCTCATCTGTTATGACCGGCGTTTCTCAGAGGCCTACCGGGCGCTCGCGCTCGGCGGGGCTGAGCTGATCTGCATTCCATACAATACGCCCACGTTTGGTCGCCCCCCAGAAGAAGGTCATGAAACCGCCGAAATTCTCCTGCGCGCCGCCGCCATAGAAAATCAACTCTTTATCGTCGCGGCCGGAAAAGCCGGCGTTGAAGATGGCGTCGAGTATATCGGGGGTAGCGAGATTATCTCACCCGAAGGAAAAATATTGGCCAAGGCCCGGACCGACGGAGATGAACTGGTCGTCACCACGATCGACCTGGACGCGCTCGCAAAGCTCAAAGCACGCTGGGATTTCATGCCGGACCGCCGACCCGAGCTGTACCAGACCCTCTCAGACGAGGACGGTACACCCGTAGCGTCAGTGGGAAAGTGAGGGTATCAGCCTTCGTGTCTGGGGATAATCCAGTGGAAGAAACGACGATGAAAGCCGAGCAAAACATCTCTGGACGCCGAACGCGCCAGAACGCACCTGACGAGGACATCCCGATCCTTGATCTCGGTCCGTTTCTCGCAGGCGAAGACGGGGCGGCCGAAGAGACCGCAACGGAACTCCGCGCCGCGCTCGAACAGACTGGTTTCTTCTATATTCTGAACCACGGCGTTGCCAAAGGTCTGCGCGACCAGCTGATTAAACAAACCGCGGCGTTCTACCGCCTGCCGCTTGAGCGGAAGCTGCCGCTCAAGATGAATGCCTACGGGGTCGGCTATGTACCCAGGCGAGGTGAGTTGCTCAAAACCTCGCCATATTACACCGGCACGAAAAAATCCGACGTGTGTGAAGTCCTGATTCTGCAACGCGACTGGGGACCTGGCTCGGAAACGCGACAGAACCCGTGGCCGGACCATATGCCACTCTTTCGGCAGGCGGTTCAGGATTTTTTTGAAGCCACGGAAGACTTGGCGATTCAGATGATGCCCTTATACGCCTTGGCCCTCGGGCTTGAGCGCGACTTCTTTGCGTATAAGTTCCGCAAATATAAAGCCCTCAACGCCCTCCGGGTTTCGCATATGCCACCGGATACGCTGGCTGACGATGAGTTTAACGTCGGTCCGCATACGGACGGGTCATTCATGACGCTGCTGGCAACATCGGATCAGCTCGGCTTGGAGATTCTGTCGCCGTCTGGTCAGTGGCTGAAGATGCCGCTCATTCCGGATGCCTTTGTGGTCAACGCGGGCGACCTGTTAACCCGCTGGTCCAACGGGCGGGTCCGTTCCACACCGCACCGGGTCATCAACACCTCGGGGGAGGACCGCTATTCAATACCTCTCTTTGTGCAGCCCACGGCCAACACGATCATTGACTGCCTGCCAACCTGCTGCGGTCCGGACAACCCGCCCCAAGAACCGCCTATCGCCTGTGTCGATTACCTCCGGTGGTTTATGGCAGAGAATTTTGCGCTGGGAAAGCGCAGCTACGATAAACCGGAGTCGGCATAGGTCACTCGGGAAAGGAACAGGCTTCATCTACCATCATGACTCATACCCCTATCGGACGACTGCGCTTGGTCGGCATTCTGGAAGGTGTCTCTTTTCTCATTCTCCTCGGTATCGCCATGCCGCTGAAATATGTGTGGGGACAGCCGCTGGCGGTCCGGATTGTCGGTCTGATTCACGGCCTGCTGTTTCTCTGGTTTTGCGGCGTATTGCTCAACGCAAAAGACGCAACCGGCTGGGACCTGAAAAAATCCGGTCGGATTTTCGTTGCCGCGCTGTTGCCTTTTGGACCCTTTGTGATTGATAGAGGCTTACGCAGAGAGGATGAGGCACTGAGAGAAAAAACACCGGCCCCGAAAAGAAAAGAATAAAAAAGGAGAAAGCCATGCAAACAATCGGCAAAGAGCATATTGTCCGTACCTTTGACGCCGCCCATCCACCGGCGGCCCGCGTCCAGCCAGGAGAAGTCTTTGTCATGGAAACCAACGATCGCTTCCGCGACTGGAACGATGGCGGGCGATGGCCCATGGAGCAGTTGTCCGTGATGACCGGCCCAGTATGGATCGAAGGCGCCCAGCCCGGCCACACCCTGGCTATCGAGGTCCTGGATATCCGGCCTGCACTGGGCTTTGGCTATGTGGTGGCGATTCCGGGCTACGGCTTACTCAAGGACCAGGTCGAGTTCTGCAAAAAGGTCGTGCCGATTGAGGGCAACCGCATTCGCTACAACGACACGATCAGCCTGCCGTTTATTCCGAATATCAGCAAAATTGGCCTCGCTCCTGCCGATGGCTCCCTGCCCAGCAACGCGGTCGGCGCTTTTGGCGGTCAGCTCAGCAATAGCCAGCTCGGCAGCGGTTCTACCGTGTTTCTGCCGGTGAGTGTCGAGGGTGGCCTGCTGAGCATAGAAGATGTACATGCCCGGATGGGCGACGGCGAGGCAACGGCTTCGGCGGTGGAAATCGCGGCGGAAGTGACGCTGCGCTGTCGCGTCGCACACGAATTCCCGGTGCAGCGACCGCTGGTAATCACGCAAGATGAAGTCCTCACCATGGGCGACGGAGAGACGATGGAGGTCGCCGCACGTCAGGCCCTGGAAGACCTGTCTCACCTCTTAGTGGATCGCGCCGGGGTCAACCCGACCGAAGCCGCTATGCTGGCCAGTGTGGCCGCCGACCTGCGCATTTCAGAGGTGGCAGGCTCTCCGTGCCATGTGCGGGCCGCAATAGACCGGGATATTCTTAATCTATGAGTATCCGACCCAACCGCCCCCTTAACCCTGGGGCGGTTTGAATGCCGGCGCCATCACGGCGTCGGCATCTGTCGTAATCGCCAGACGGATATCTTTGACCGGCTTGTACTCCGGGTCATCCATGAATTCCTGGATTGCCTGCTCGGAGGGGAATTTGAGCACCACCACACCCTGGGCGGGCTCACCCTGGAGCGGTTTTGCGTTAAAGTCGGCTACCATGACTTCGGCCTTATACTTGGCCAAAAAAGGCAGTACTCCGGGGATGTACTCTTTCTGGTATCGCTCTGGGTCCGTAATCGTCTGGGTCAAAATAAAATATGCTGACATCGCTATCCTCCTTGAACGGTGTTTACTGCTTTGGGGCCTGTCCGAACGATCCGCTACCGGAGTCCAGAAACGCCTGCTCTTCCGGTGTGGATGTTCGTCCAAGCAGAACGTTGCGGTGCGGGAAGCGACCGAAGCGCTGAATAATAGACAGATGTTTTCGGGCCGAGCCTTGAAAATCCTCGATTAGTGCGGTCCACTCTGTTGGAGCGGTCGCCAGCACGGCATCTCCTCGACGCACCGCTTCCTCTTGGAGTGTCAGGTCCTCGGCGTGCTGGAACGGCATCAAGCAAAACAACTGCTCCAGCACACTCAAAGAGGAATAAAAGGCGCGCTCAAAGCCGCGCCGGGTGACGTGTTGCGCTAAGGGATCGGCCGCAAAGGCTGCGGCCGTGCCGCGATAGAGATTACGCGGCAACTGATCGAGGGCGATAATCAGCGCCAGCCACCCGCGAGGATGGGACTCCCAGGACGCCAATCCGCCGGACTGGGCTTGCCTCACGAGATCGAAAAAGCGGGTTCGTATGGCGGCATCGGTTTCGGGTGTGGCCTGAAACCAAAAAGGATAACGCTCTTCGGCCCTGTGCGCGTCCGAAGCCGCGTCGGCGAACCAGAACTGAAGCAGATGTTCGGGGTCCATAGGCGTCCGGATTATCCGCCTGACTGGAGAACTCTGACGTTCTCCCCGTCCTGAACGAGAACGGTAGGGGCCATCCCCACAAACAGCCCCGTGTCAACAACGCCGGGAATCGAGAGTATGTCTTGTTCAAATTGGGCGAGAGCTGTAATCGTACTGATCGCACAGTCAATAATAGCGTTGCCGTTATCAGAGAGGAAGACACCAAAGTCAGTCTCGCGAGGCATTGGGTCGCAGGACAACACCCGGAGGTGGCGACAGCACGTCGCCATCCCGAACGGCACGACTTCAACCGGCAGCCGGCCGCGCTCTCCGAGCACGGACACCAGCTTTTCAGTACCCACCAGAACGATGAATTTTCGGGCCGCGGCAGCCACGATCTTTTCGCGGACCAAGGCACCGCCGTAGCCTTTGATGAGGTTCAGGGCGGGATCAACCTCATCAGCCCCATCGACGGCAATATCAATACTCTCGACGGCATCAACCGTTGTAAGGGGAATACCAAGCTCCTGGGCAAGAGCCCTCGTTCCATGGGATGTCGGGATCCCACGGATACGTAAGCCAGCCTGTACCCGAGCGCCAAGCGCACGCACGAAGGCGCTCGCGGCCCGGCCCGTACCCAGGCCGACAACATCTCCATCTTTCACAAATTCGAGCGCGCGTTCGGCGATGGTCATGCCCTGCTCTGCTATATCAAGAGAGGCATTTAGGCTAGGGCTTGCACGATTGTCTCGCGCAATGTTTGCAAGCCGGCCGGTACGTCCGACCCGAGGTGGACGCGCAGCACTCGCCGCCCCCGTTCGGCCAGCACCGCAAGGTCACCCTGGGCCTGGAAGGCTTTCAGCGTGCCAAAACTGCAGCGCTGGCCGGGAATGTCCAGATCGTTGGCATCGTCTGACGTAATCTGCAGAAAAACGCCGGAGTTGGGACCGCCCTTATGCAGTTGGCCGGTGGAGTGCAGGAAGCGCGGACCAAAACCGAGGGTAGTGGCCACTTTCTTCGCGTCCCGTACGGTGCGGCGCAGGGCTTGCAGTTCGGCGCAGGTTTCCTCGTTCATTTCAATATAGGCGTTGATGGTAAAATAATCGCCTGCCTGAAGCAGGCCGAGATGCGCACTAAGCAACGCCACCGCGTCCTGGCCGGCTGCCGCAGCCTGGAGCGCTGTAGTATTTGTCGAATCCGAGAAGAAGCGTAGGCCCCGGTCCTCTAAAAACGGCGTCTCGTCCAGCACCTGGCCGGTCTCTTCAAACGTCGCGGTCAGCTGTCGGGTGGCCTTTTTACTGGCTTCCACATCCGGCTGGTTAAACGCGTGAACCCCGAGCATGGCGCTGGCCACAGCCGTCGCCATTTCCCAGCGGAAAAATTCCTGACCAAGGCTGGGCGTATCGTCGAGGCTGATACGCACAACCGGCTGGCCGGCTTTTTCGAGTGCGTCCAGGGTTGCATCCTGTTCGGCCGCAGGCGCGCTGTTGAGTCGGATGTAGATAAAGAGCCGATCCTGACCATAGACCTCGGGCGGACCCAGGGGCTCTGCGTCAATCGGAATAAGCCCGTGACCCTCCTTGCCGGTCGACTCGGCAATGAGTTGCTCAAGCCACGCGCCTAAGGCGTCGATACCCGGCGAGGTCACGAGCGTCACCTTGTCTCGACCGTGTTGCGCCAGGGTGCCCATAATCGTTCCCAGCGTGACACCGGGATTGACCTCGGGCGGCACACTCGCCGAGCAGGCCTGGACCATCAGGGCGGAGCGGTCCAGAAAGTGCTGGACGTCAATGCCCATCAGGGCAGCCGGAACCATGCCAAAATTCGACAGGGCCGAATATCGTCCGCCAATGCTGGGCACCCCCGGAAAGACGGAACGGAACCGCCGCTGTTCGGCAAGCTGTTGGAGCGGGCTGTCGGGGTCAGTGATGGCAATAAACCGCGAGCCGGCTCTGTCCGCGCCAATGGCCTGGGCAACCTGGTCAAAGAAATACTGCGTAAAGACGCTTGGCTCGGTCGTCCCACCCGACTTTGAAGAGACAATAAACAGTGTTTTCTTGGGATCGATTTTTTGTGCACAGGCTCTGACCTGGGCCGGCACGGTCGAGTCAAGCACAAAGAGTTCCGGACAGCCGTCCATCACGCCAAAGGTACGTTTCAGGACCTCCGGACACAAGCTCGAACCGCCCATGCCAAGCAGGAGGATATGCTGAAAGTCGTCGGCCTTGATCTCTTCGGCGAGCTGCATGAGGGGGCTGAGATTCGTCCGCTGCGCCTCGACGATATCGAGCCAGCCAAGCCACTGATTCTCGTCCTTTCCAGACCAGAGCGTAGGGTCCTTTTGCCATAAGCGCCGGACTTTCCCCTGTGTCCGCCAGTCTTTCAGGGTGGTTTCGATGAGGGCGGAAGCGCCATCCAGACTATAGGTCTGCCGGGCTAATTCACTGCCCAGCATGGCTTGGCGCTTGCGTTCTATTGAACTCAGCAGAGCGTCAAACGGTTCAACGAATTTACGCACGGCTTCATCCAGGAGTTGGTCGGTCGCATCGTGCAGAGACACTCCGACCTCGGCCAAAGTGCGGATGATGGTCCGTGCGTCCTCCAGGTTTTCTTCCCAGTTGGTGGTCAGCCGTGGCTCGGCTCGGCCTCCATCCCGGAAGGCCATAAAGGTTTCGCCCGGCATGGTATTGACAGTGTCCGGGCCAATCAGTTCGTCAACATAGAGCGTTTTGGAATAGCGCGGGTTTTTCGTACTCGTGCTGGCCCAGAGCAGGCGTTGCGGTCGCGCGCCGTTTGCTTCGAGGGCCTGCCAGCGTTCGCCGGCCATCAGGTTTTTATAGGACGCGTAGGCAATTTTTGCGTTTGCAATGGCGACTTTCCCGAGCAGGCGCTCGATCTTGGCCTTTTGCTCTGCACCGTCTGCGGCCTTAACAGCCTGGCTGAGTTTTTCGTCGATCAGGGTGTCGATGCGACTGATAAAAAAGCTGGCGACACTCGCCACTAAGCTCAGGTCCCCGCCCTTTTGAGCGAGCTGCTCCAAGCCGTCCAAATATGCCTCGGCAACCGCTTCATACGCTTCGACCGCAAAGAGCAGGGTCACATTGATATTGATCCCCTCACCGATCAACTGGGCGATGGCCGGAACGCCGGCCTGGGTGGCCGGCACCTTAATCATGACGTTGGCCCGATCAACCATTGTGTACAAACGCCGGGCTTCTTCGAGGGTCGCTTGCGTGTCATGGGCCAGATAGGGGGAGACTTCGAGGCTGACATAGCCGTCTTTGCCTTCGGTTTTCCGATAGACCTCAAACAACACGTCCGCGGCCAGCCGGATGTCCTGAATCGCCAGACGCTCATACACGTCTATGGCCGACCCCACCCCCTGTTCAACCAGGGCCTGCATGGGTTGATCGTAATCGGAACTGCCCGTCAGCGCCTTCTCAAAAATGGCCGGATTCGACGTCATACCGAGCAGGCCGTCGTGCTCGACCATGGCCTGGAGATCACCGGAAGTGATAAGACTGCGCTGGATATTGTCATACCAGATACTTTGACCCAATTGCTGGACAGCAACTAATGGATTCTCCATGCTCTTCCTCGTCCTTCCCCCTCACCCCAGGCACTCATTCCTACCGGGTAGGGCCCGAATGGCATCAGCGATCTGCACGACCCACCCTCTTCTAGCATAGCTCCTTTCTCGTCGGCAAAGGGGGAAGACCGACGGGACTTCTGATTGTCTGTGGCCGACGCACGCCCAGGGAGATGTAGGTATTTCCCGGGCTACCTTCCATAGGGCTTGGAAAGCCAGGGTGTTGTACATGACCGTGGCCCAACGTAGGGTAGACTTCACACACGTCATTCTACCTGGAGGGCGACCGTGAGCCTCAATATCAAGAACGATGAAACCTGCCGGCTGGCCGGTGAGCTGGCGCGTTTGACCGGCGAGACCATGACCGGCGCGATTACCGTTGCGTTGCGTGAACGCCTTGCACGCGAGAAACGCCGGCACGATGCGGCTGTCCTCGCGCGGGAGTTGCACGCTATCGGACAGCGCTGTGCCAAATTGCTGGGACCAGGACCGTCCTCCGTGGAGCATGGCGACCTGCTCTACGACGAGCGGGGATTGCCAAAGTGATCATCGACAGCTCGGCAGTGCTGGCGGTCCTGTTTGGCGAAGCGGATGCCGAGACCTATGAGAAGGGCATTGCGGCGGCTTCGCCCTGCCGCATGTCGGTCGCCAACGTGCTGGAGACATCCATCGTCGTGGAAAGCTGTGGCGGCGAGGCGGCGGGTCACGAACTCGACGTTTTTTTGGAACGCGCCGGAATCGAGATGATACCGGTCACGACCGAACATCTGGAAGTGGCCCGGCGGGCATGGCGTCGCTTCGGCAAGGGCAATCATCCGGCGGCATTGAACTTCGGCGACTGTTTCGCTTACACGCTGGCCAAGGTCGAGAACGAGCCTCTGCTGTTCAAGGGCAATGACTTTACCCGCACCGATGTCGAGGCGGCCTGATTTTGCCGAATATTGTTAAAAGTTCGTAGGTCGATGAGATGCACTATGAATTTCAGAGCTGATCTGGAACAAATCATTAAGGAGCAATTCGATAGCAACGACATCTGCTATGAAGCTAACATGGATGTCGATCAGCTTGCAGCACGCTATTTAGAAATACAGAACAGGTGGATCGTTCTGAGTCCTCGCAATGTTGTTTTTTCTTTGGAAGGTCTGAATCCACCGGCGGTCCTTATTGATTCCTTACGAGAAGATCGGTGTCTGAGTAGAGACCTTTGTAGGATGGGGTTTGTAATCGTGGGGGCCATCACGCAACGACCTATTATCGTCTCAATCGAAGGGTAGTCCCGTCGGTCGGATTAGACGGGGGTGTAATCCGACACCGCAGGCGTATCGGTTACCACCACTATCGCCCTAATCCGCCGCGCCACCTCCGCAAAATACAATACCTCCTCCGGCACCAGCGTCCGCCCCAGAACTCCCCGTTCCCGATACGACAACCACTTCTTGAGCACCTGATAACCGCCCAGCTTATAGCGCCAAACGGCAGCCGGGACGTTGCGCCAGTGGGCATTGCCGTTCAGGTAAATATCGAACGTAGTCTGACCGAGCACGCTGGTAGCATTCCCCAGGGCGATGCGTTCGTCCGCTGTGTAATCACGTTCGACCACCCGCCCTTGGCCGGGCATCACGGCCTCGCCCGTTCCGTAATGGCCCCACCCGGCGGTCAGCGCGAAGTCGTCCCCGGTCATGTTCCGCCCGTCCACCGTAGCGGGAACGGCACTGGCGGCGATGTCCGGGCGTAAGGTTCCGGTTGTCACGCCGGGCACCGGGGTATCAGGGTCAAGCAGGGCGGCCAGTTCGCGTCCGCGTGCTGCGGATTGGGCGAGGGCTTCCGCTGCGTCAGACGTGGGCAAGATGCCTGCGCTCCCAGGGGACTCAGTCGGGTATATCGGATTGCGCGCCCGCGGCCTGAGCGAGCCGGCCTTCCTGCTGAGAGACGGCCTGGGGACGGTCGCGCTCCGCATCGACGATACAGAAAAAACCAAAGGGCTCATCGCCACCAGCCAGAAACTGATGGGGGGTCCAGGGAGCAACGTATACGGTATCAAGCGCCTGCATCTCCCGGACTTGATCGTTCAGTACCACCCGCCCCTGCCCGCGCACGGCAATCACAACGTGGGCGTGGGCGTGTTTTTCCAAGCTGGAGTAGCCGCCCGGTTCGATTTCAAAATAGCGCAGATGAAAGCTGGTCTCTTCGGCCTGTTTACCGACCAAAACCTGGCGGACAATGCTTTTCCACTCCCGTCCCGCTTCCTGCCCCTGCTTGTAGGCTTCGCATTCGACCTCGGACCAGGTGTACGGGTCATGATCTTTTTGCGCGCGAATGAGGCGACTTTTGGGAGCGGACATGGCATTCCTCAGGCAAACTCAATAATCGTCTTGAGTGAGTCTCGCGCTTCAGCCGCGTTGCGATAGGCCGCGTGGAGTTGCTCAAACGGGAAACGATGGGTGATGAATTTCTCGGCCGTAATGACGCCGTCCTGAACCAACCGAAGCGCCTCGCGAGTATCGTTCGGTCCGCAGGAATAGCTGGGGATCAGGCGGACTTCGTTAAAATATAGATCGTTGGGCGAGAGGGTCAGCGTGTCGTCCGGTTTACTGGCCGTAAACAGCACCACGGTTCCGCCTTTGGCCGCACAGCGCAGACCGAGCTGCATGGCTTCGATCGAACCCGGTCCGACAATGACGACCTCGGCCATCTCGCCCTGGGTATATTCCCGCAGCGCGTCTTCGACACTGCCGTCTTTTACCTCGCGCGGATTCAGCGCGAGATCGGCTCCGAGTTCACGCGCCTTTGTGCAGCGATAGGGGACGAAATCGGTTCCAATAATGGTTCGAGCTCCAGCGTGTTTTGCCAGGGCAACATGCAACTGCCCCATAATGCCGAGGCCAATCACAAAGACACTGTCGCCGGCCTGAAACCCCGAGCGCCGCAGGGATTTGACCGCGCAGGCCGTGGGTTCGACCAAAGAGCCGTCGGCAAACGACATCCTCTCAGGCAGGCGTAAGGTGTCGCCGGATAAATTGTCCTTAGGCACGACGAAGTATTCAGCCATTCCGCCGGGAATAATCTTTGTTGCCCGCCACGTTGGGCATTGGACAAACTCGCCGCGTTGACACGCCCGGCACGAAAAACACGGCGCATGATGATGGACGAACACCCGATCTCCAGGCTGAAAATCCTCCACTCCCTCGCCGATTTCAACGATTTCACCCGCGGGTTCATGCCCAAACACCAGTGGGGCCTTTTTCTTCATATACCAGCCCATCACATCGCCCGAGCAAATCCCACACGTCCGGGTCTTGACCAGCGCCTCGCCCGGTCCAACAGCGGGGATAGAGTCGTCTTCAAAACGAATATCGGTTGAGTCGTACAAACGAGCGACTTTCATAGTGGACATAGTGATAGAGGATTCCTTTCTGCACCATAGCCTGGACCATTATGCCAGGCGGGGAATTCTCGGCAAGCCGAATGGAACGCTTATCGGATACCCTGCCCCATTGGTCCTAGCCCCCTATAACAGGTCGTCCAGAATCAAGGTCTCAAACTCTTTCACTTTCCGAAAAGCGGTATCGTTCGAGATAAATCCGGTCGCTTGACTGATGAGGCTCGTAGCAGCCTGCAGGGCATCAGGCGTTTGGAGATTGTATTCGGCATGTAGTCGTGCCGCACGGTCCGCAACCGTCAGGGTTGGCGCAACCCACTCAAGGTGTGGATAGGTTGAGAGCAGTGCGTAGAATGTATTGACTCGGTCAAGGGCCGCGAAACGATAGGGTTGGACGAGCAGTTCCAGCATCGTAATGGTCGAAGTCACGGCTTGCGCCTGTGGTCCTTCCAGCCAGGTAAAAATGAGGTCTGTGAGCTCTCCATAGCGTGGGTTCTCTTCGAGTTGGAAGATAAAGACATTCGTATCGAGGCCAACCTTTTGATGGCGTTCGAGAAATCGCTCCAGCCTTCTTCGCTTCACTGCCAACTGTCTCGTTCAGTTGAAAGATAATCCTTCGGATAGAGGTCTTTCCCTATTCCGGCAATTGTCTTGGCATATTTCTTTGGCTTGGGGAGCAGGATAACCGTCTCTCCTCGCACAACAACGAGCAGCCGATCACCAGCCTTCACTCCGAGAGTTTCCCGCGCCTCACGCGGGACAACGATTTGGTTCTTCGTGGAAAGTTTTACTTCGTTCATAGTCATTTTATACTTTACATTTATTATAGAAGTAAAGTCTTAGTCTTCACAAAATTACCCTACCAAGCGGGTCGCTACGGCCCGTCCGTCACGTAGGTAGCAAGGTTGACCGGGCCGAGCGGAGCGGCCAGAGCGGCGAGACGAGCCATTTCCTGACGGAAGCGCGGGCCATGGTGCACGTTAGTCGCGATATGGGCCATTTCGTGGAGCAGGACACCTTCCCCTTTGGGGAAAGGAAAAGCCTCCAACAGAATTCGGCGCCGTTTCTTGTCGCAGTAGCCGGCTACGTATTTGCTCATTGCGGCAGGTATCCCAGGGATAATGAGCGGGTCATGGAGTGTGACGCGGTATGGGGGCAGCGTATTGGCGAAGTACTGGCGGTTGAAATACTCGAAATGTCGCTGGTACTGCTCCTCCCACTCGGCAAGCTGGGCGGTGGTGGCTCTGTGGCGCTTACGATCTTTCCAGGTAGAAAGAATGGAGCGGGTGGCTCCCATGTATTTTTCCTGTCGTGGTCTGCGGTTGTATGAGGAGAGAGAAGAACCCTCGCCCTCCCCCTCTCCCAGGGGAGAGGGAAACGCGATAAGGCTGGGAAGGGCCTAGGCCGCCATCATCCACTTGGCCATGCGCAACATGTCCTGCGGGCTCTCGGGCAGCTTGCGCATGACCGAGGCCTCAAAGCCGGAGTGCATGAGACAGTTCTGACACAGGGCGTCTTCACGTTTTTCCCAGTAGTCCCAATCCACCCCGTTCCAGAACTCGTCCCAGGTCTTGAAGTATTTCTTGCCGATTAAATAGCACGGATCCTTCCAGCCAAAGGGTGTCCGGGTGACATTGCCCCACGGCGTACAGGGGTAGTCGCGCTCGCCAGCGGCGAATTCGAGGAACAGCGGGGTGAGCGAAATCTTGTAGCGCTCGGACAGTTTCAGCACGTGTTTGAACTTCTGGTTGATCTCGTCCCGATACAAAAAATGGTTGGTCTCAAGCGCCTGGTAATGATAGCCGGGCGAAATCATGATGCCGTCCACTCCCAGCCCGGTCAGCATCTCGCACATCTCTTCGATCTCTTCCATGCTGGTTTCGCGGAACACCGTGGTGTTGGTACACATGGAGTACCCGAGCTGTTTGCCGCGCTTGATCATTTCAACGGCCGTGTCAAAGACGCCCGGCTTGTCACACACAAAGTCGTGGGTGTCACGCATGCCATCCAGATGAACATTGATGGATAGGCGTTTATGCGGTTTCCCTTTGTCGTAAAATCGTTCCAGCAAAATCCCGTTGGTACACAGATAGATGTGACGCTTGCGGTCAATAATGCCCTCGATAAGTTCCGGCAGCTCCGGATACACGGTTGGTTCTCCGCCACAAATCGACACCACCGGCGCGCCGGACTGATCTACTGCTTCAAAGCATTGATCGAGAGAGAGTCGATCTTTGAGATCGCCCTGGTGTCGTTCCGGCGTACAGCCCACACAGGCCAGATTGCAGGTGTATAAGGGCTCGAGCATGAGCACGACGGGATAACGAGACTGGCCGTTCAGCTTGTTCTTGAACTGCCATTTGATCATGTCGGTAGTGATATGTAATGGAAACCGCATACCCTTCCTTGTCCTTAGCCTGTCAGGCTGTTTGCCCCCTTCAGCCTCACAGGCTGACCGTTCGGTTAGGGAATATTACCGATCCGTCTACAAGCTCGCAAGGGGGAAAGTCCGAACACAGAATTTGGTGCTTTACAAGTTTTCGGGCCTTGGTCACAATAGAACTATGGCAAAGAAGAAGACTGGTGGGCGGGGGAGTGGTGGTGGACAGGAGAACGCGACGCTCGGAGAGTTGAAAGAGGTTGCGACACGGCTGGGCATTCAGGTCCGAGAGGAAAAGTTGCTGCGCGAAGTTGGGTATCGCGTTCGTGGCGGAGGCTGTCGCGTGCACGACCAGGACATCGTCTTCCTCGACCGAGACCGGCCGGTGACCGAACGGGTTGACATTCTGCTTGATGAGCTCTCGCAACGCGAGGTTGATACGCAGGTGCTGTCGCCGTCAATTCGTCACCTTCTGGCAGGCATAACAGGAGAGCATCCAGCATGAGTGAGCGGCTTGACACTTTTCGGCTCTGGATCAAAGAGCAGGGCCTCAAGGCCACCGCTCAACGAGAAGACATCGCCCGCGTCTTTTTTGCGATTACGCGCCATATCAGTGTGGAAGAACTCTATAGCGAAGTCCGCCGGATCAATCCGCGGGTGGGCTATGCTACCGTCTACCGGACCCTCAAATTACTCAAGGAGTGTGGACTTGCCGAGGAGCGTCATTTTGCCGATGGACAGGCGCGCTTTGAGAACATTGAAGCCGAACGGCACCACGATCATCTGATCTGCGAACGCTGTGGACGTATTATCGAGTTCGTCCAGCCCCGGATTGAAGAGCTCCAGGAAGAGCTTGCCCAGCGCTACGACTTTGTGGCGACCACGCACAAAATGGAAATCTACGGGATTTGCAAAGAATGCCGAGAAAGTCTTGACCCGCTTCAGGGGCGTTCCTTCAACGGCTAAGCGTCGAGCCGAAAGAGGCGGGCGGTATTGCGCCAGGTGATCTGCGCCACCTCTTCAAGCGACACGGCTTTGAGCCGGGCAAGCGTTGCCGCTACCTGGGAGACATAGGCGGGTTCGTTCCGCCGGCCACGGTATGGGACCGGGGCCAAATACGGGCAATCGGTCTCAATGAGCAGGCGATCCATGGGTACGGTAGGCACGACCGCGCGCAGGCCCTGCGCACTCTTGAAGGTCACAATCCCACTAAACGACAGAGACAAACCAAGCGCCAGCAGGGCCTCGGCTTCCGGTGCAGTGCCGGTGAAGCAGTGCATCACGCCTCGAACCCGGCCGCCGCCTTCCTGGCGGAGAATCTCAGCCGCTTCAGCGTAGGCCTCACGGACATGCATGGAGAGCGGCAGGTCGAGTTCGAGCGCGAGGTGGATAAACGTACGAAAATGCTGCCGCTGCGCTTCACGGGGAGAATAGTCATAGTAAAAATCCAAGCCGGTCTCACCCAACCCCACGACCTTGGGCTCCTGAGCCAAGCGGCGCAGTTGGTCATAGGTTTCCGGGGTAATCGTTTCGGCATTGTGCGGGTGCACCCCAACCGTGGCAAAAACATCCGGTTGTTCCTGAGCCAGCGCTACGGCTTTTTCGTTATGCCAAAATTCGCCCGTCGCTCCGATCGTAATAAAACGTCCGATGCCGGCCTGGCGCGCACGGGTCAGAAGCGCAGTCCGGTCTTCGTCAAACTGCGTGTCGGTCAGATGACAGTGTGAGTCGACCAAGCGCATGGTCGGCGTCTCCTCCCTTAGCCCGCCGCCTCTTGCTCCGGCACGTTTTCGTCGAGTTTGACAAATAATGGTGCGGGCTGCCGCAGCGCTTGGCCGGGGGCGAGCGTCCCCGGTTCCCACCTGCCGGTCGCGGCGCTGTTGTCATAGCGCAGCACGTGATGCTCGCCTCGTGCGTCTTTGACGGCCTGCGTATACTGACGGCCAAAGAGCTGACCATCATAGCCGAGGAATTCATGGAGCTGTTGGCTGGTGTGGGGCAGTATGGGAGCCCAGAGAATCTTCAACCAGTCAATAGCTTGCAGCGCCACATAGACTGACGTGGCGGCCTGTTGCGGGTCCGTCTTAATCGCACTCCAGGGTGCCGCGTCGTGCAGATACTGGTTCGCCCGTTGGCTCAGCCGTCGGACCTCCTGCATGGCGGCTTTGAGCTTGACACCGTCGTATAAGTCCCCAACGCTGTGGAAACCGGCTTTGACTTCATCGAGCAGACTCTGATCTTTTCCGCTCAACGGACCTGGTTCGGGGATAACGCCCTGCCAGCGCTTATAGGCAAAGCCTAACACACGGTTCACCAAATTACCCCAATTCGCCACCAGTTCGTTATTCACGCGTTCTACAAAATCGTCCCAGGTAAAGTCCACATCGTTGGCTTCCGGCGCGATGGCGGTGAGCGCGTACCGCCACGCATCAGCCTGGTAGCGTTCGAGTACATTCAGGATGCTGATAATACGCCCCTGGCTTTTGCTGAACTTCCGGCCGTACATATTCAGGTATTCGTTGGCCGGCACGTCATAGGGCAGATTCAGGTTTTGGTAGGCGATCAGCATCGCCGGCCACATCATGGCGTGAAAGGGGATATTGTCCTTACCGATAAAATTATAGATACGGGCCTGGGGGTTGGTATTGGCGTCCCACCACTGGCGCCATTGTTCGGTCTCGTTATTGAGTTGAGCCCACTCTTTTGCCGCACTCAGATAGCCGATGACGGCGTCATACCAGACATAGATACATTTCCCTGCGGTGCTCGGTAGCGGAATCGAGACGCCCCACTCCATGTCGCGGGTGATAGGGCGACCGCGCAGTTCCGTTTGTTCCACCTGGGTGCGCGCAAAATGGATGACATTTGGCCGCCAGTGCGTTTTGCCGTCTTGCAGCCAGGACCGCAGCGGGTCCTGGAGTTTCGACAAGTCCAGGAAGTAATGCTCGGTCTCCCGGACTTCGAGGCTGGTATTCCCGGTAATCCGTGAGCGAGGGTTCTTAAGCTCAACCGCTTCGTAGGTACGCCCGCACTGATCGCACTGGTCCCCGCGCGCTTCGTCGTAGTCACAAAACGGGCAGTTGCCCTCAACATAGCGGTCGGGCAAGAAACGGCCGGCTTTGGCGTCATACAATTGCTGCTGGCTGGCCTGGTAAATATAACCGCCCTCAAGATGGGTACGAAAAAGATCCTGCGTCACATCCCAGTGGTTTTGGGTATCCGTATGGGTGAAGAGATCGAACGTCAGACCGAGCTTGAGGTAGCTGTCGATAAACGTGGCATGAAACCGATCAACAATCTCGGCCGGGCCGACACCCTCGGCCTCGGCCCGGACGGTAATAGGGGTGCCATGCGCATCGGAGCCACTCACCATCAGGACATGGTTGCCGCGCATCCGCTGGAAGCGGGCAAAAATATCGGGCGGAAGATAGGCGCCGGCAATGTGGCCGATGTGTTGTTCCCCATTTGCGTACGGCCAGGCGACGCCAACAAGTATATGTCGTGGTTGGTCCATGTCTGTCTCCTCGAATCTTTCTTTCCTAGCGGGCGGGCGCAGCCTCAGCAAGTTCCAGCAGCATATCTTCTACTGCGAGTCGAGGATGGGCGTTCCGACCCAGGGCCTGTATCGTCTCGTAGACGACGGTGAGATCGTGTAAAGCCCGGGCGAGGCCCACATTTGCGGTCGCCTGGGCCAGGGCGGGCAGGCAGTCCTGATAGCGCACGACCGCACTGTTGCCAAGTAGGAGGTAGCGTAGCGCCTCTTCATACCAGGCCAGAACGAGTTCCAGGCGGGCGCCCTTCTCCAGTGCTGTTGGCGTCTCGGCTTTCTTCTTTGTCTTGGCACTACGGTCGGCTACCAGCCACTCAGCCAGTTGGGATAAGGTTGAAAAAGAAGCCCCGTGTACCGTGGAGAGGTGCTCGACAACCCGCTGGCGCTCCTCCATCAGTGTAGGTGGATCAAGGCTGAGGGCACGGCCAATACTCCCACGGCTATAGCGGGCGAGGAGGCTCGCGGTGTCGGCCTCCAGACCAGCCTCCTGCCTCAGGATGCGTTCCACGTCCTGAACCGGTAGGGGAGCAAAGCGCACGTGTTGGCAGCGCGACAGCAGGGGGAGGGAGAGCGTGGCCCCGCTCGCGGCAATCAGCACGACAATCGCGTCGCCGGGCGGCTCTTCAAGAATCTTCAGCAAGGCACTCTGCGCCTGGTCCGTCAAGATATGCGCCTCATTGAGTATGCAGACTTTCTTGCCACCGTGAACGGGCCGGAGCGCCAGAAACCGCTGCATCGCCCGAATCTGGTCGATACCCATGCTCTGCTTTCCGGGCAGGGGCGCACTCAAATAATAGTCTGGGTGAGAGCCCGCTTGCAGAGACACACAGGCCGGACAGGAGGCACACCCACGCTGGGGGGCCTCCTGGCAGAGTAAAGCGTGCGCCAGGGCAATGGCGGTACACCGCTTGCCGATGCCGTCCGGCCCGGTGAAGAGATAGGCATGGGCAACTCGATCTTTGGCCAGTGCCTTGCGCAATGTCGCCAGCGCTGAGGCGTGGCCGTGTATTTGGTCCAGCAGCATAGGATTCCCTTCTGGCTGTCCTTAGAGAAGGGCAGGCAAGCGTTCGCGGACGCCGGCAAGCACAGCAGCGTGCACCACCTCGATATCCTGGGCCGCATCGATCAGGCAGACCCGCTCGGGCTCGGCGCGGGCAATGGCGAGGAACCCCTCGCGCACCCGCTCGTGAAAAGCCACTGATGCTGCCTCAAAGTGGTCAACCGCCGCCGCTCCCCGTCGCTCGTGGGCGCGCTGCATCCCAACGGCAACCGGCAGATTCAACACGAAGGTGAGTTGGGGTCGGCATGCCTCGCACACAAAGGCGTTCAGCCGAGCGATCTCCGCCAGATCAAAGCCACGTCCATAGCCTTGATACGCGGTGGTCGAGTCCGCGTACCGGTCGCATAACACAATACGCCCGGCGTGCAGGCCGGGCAGGATGACCTCATGAATATGCTGCGCCCGGTCGGCGAGCATGAGCAGCAATTCAGCCGGGGGAACGAGTCGGTCGGTCGGCTGCCCGGTGTGCGGGCGTAACAGGAGCTGGCGCAGGGTCTGACCGACTGGCGTACCGCCCGGCTCCCGCGTCTCAACCACGTCGTGGCCACGCACGCGCAACGCCTCGGCCAAGAGAGAGACCTGGGTAGTCTTGCCGCCGCCTTCGCTCCCTTCAAAGGTGATAAAAAATCCGCTCATGAAACGTACTCTGAGGGCGTGTGGAACATAGCGAAAAAGTTAGCCGACTTCCAATCCGACCGAGCGCATCAGCGCTAGGGCATTACTCTTTTGGACGACACCGGTCCGCATGCGGTAGTCGAACCGCAGCTCGCCGTCTTCGAATTGATCTTCAAAACAGACATTAACCACACGCGGAGACAGGCTGTCGGCGATCCGGGCCAGGGCGAGGTCATGGGTTGTGACCAAACCAATGGCTCCCCGCTCAAGCAGACTGCGGACCACGGCTGTCGCCCCAATCTGGCGGTCGTGGGAATTCGTCCCGTGAAAAATCTCGTCCAGAAGAAACAGCACGGGTACCGGACCTGCCGCGCCATCCATCAGTTGGCGGACGCGCATCACTTCCGCGTAGAAACGGGACGTCCCGGCATGCAGAGAGTCCTGGATACGCAGGCTTGCTCCAAGCGTCAGCGGGGAGAGGCGGAGGGACCGTGCCCGCACCGGGGCACCGGCCAGGGCCAGGACAGTGTTCACCCCGACGGTCCTGAGCAGTGTACTCTTGCCCGACATATTGGAACCGCTGACGATCAAGGCCTGAGGATGCTGATGCAGAGCCACATCATTGCGCACACAGTGTCGTTCGGGCAACAGTGGGTGGCCGAGACCCGTTCCTTCAAAACAGGCGCTCCGTTGGCCGTCCTTTTTCTGGGGCACCAGTTCCGGGAAGGGATCGGTCGGGTGCTCATACGCATAGCCGGCCAGCGCATTCAGGGCCTCGAATTGGCCGATCGCATGCAGCCAGTCGGCAATGGCCCGGCCCGAGACGGCCCGCCAGCGTTCGAGGGCACAGGCGAGCTGGGTCGTCCACAGCAGCAGGCCGGCCAGCGGAATAAAAATCTGATTCTTGCGGGATTCGAGCAAGGTAATCAAACGGTTAAGGCGGGCGATCTGGCGTGAGGGCGGTAAGCCGCTGGTTGCAATCAATGCCTGGAGACGGGCCAGCCACGGACACGCAAACGCCTCTTGTTCGAGACAGGTCAGGACCGTGGACAGCAGGCTGAGTTCGCGTCCGAATCGCTCGATGTTGGCAATGGCGCGTCCGACCCGCTGCCGGACGCTGGCGGCAAAGAGACCCTGCACCACACTCGACACTACAAACGGGATCGGCCCAATCGAGGTCAGTCCCCAGGCGGCCAGGGTCACCAGCGACAGCAACGAGAGAATACCGGCCACAATAGACACTCGCCAGCCGGAGAGATGGGGTGGCGAGCGTCCCCAGTCCTGCAGAATATGGGGCGAGACACCGGCGTCAATATCGTTGCCACGGACGGCAAGCTCTTCGCGCAGGTCGAGACGGAGACAGAGTTCATCAATGGCGGTCTGGCGGGCACGGATCTCCTCGGGCGACGCGGGTGTTGTCAGCCAGGCGGCCAGGGTCTGTCGTCCACTCGAGGTCCGCGCGGTGCATAGCAAGGCAAACACCGAGCCTGGACCAAACAGATCGAGATCAACAGCATAGGGATGACCAGCCTGCTGACTCTCTTGCAGAAACACGTTCCCCGGCTCTCCACACTCAACCCAACGATCTTCAAGTCGGGCTACTCCTTGAGTGTAAAACGCTACACTCCGCTCTGCCCGCAGCCGCCGGTGTTTCATTCGCTCATGGTAAAGCACGAGTCCGGCAAAGCCGATTACAAAAGGCAGCAACCAGCCCCACGACAGGGTTCCGGGCCGCAGGAAAAACCACGTAAAACCACAGCCGGCAAGAAAGAGAATCAGACGCGCGTGGCCTATCACTCGGTCCCGCTGCGTACAGTGGCGAAGCTGTCTTTCGCGTTGACCCAGCCGTTCAGTATACGCGGCGTGCGGGTCCGTGGGACGCGGGCGGTCACCAGTATTCCGCGACAGGTCGGCCGACATCATGCTGTAGTCCTTTTCACGTTCTCCAAAGGTAGGGTCGGGTCAGCGCAGGCTGAGATACCAGGCGATCAGGGATTCCCCGACGAAGAGATAACACCCGGCGCCAAACGCTAAGAACGGACCGAACGGTAAGACGAGTTTGGAGTCGGCCCGACGGCGTAGCATGGTAGCAACCCCGATCACCGATCCGGTGCAAGAAGCAAGCAGCAGGGTAAAAGGTATGGCGCGCCAGCCCAGAAACGCGCCTATCATGGCCAACAGTTTGATGTCTCCCCCGCCCATGCCCTCACGTCTGGTCACGGCCCAATAGCCGAAGGCCACTATCAGCAGGACGCCGGCTCCGACTCCGGCCCCTATGAGCGACTCCCAGAACGTCAGGTGTGGAGAGATCGCGGAAAAGAGCAGACCGAGGATGATCCCGGGCAGACTGATGACATCGGGAATAATTTTATAATCCACATCAATAAACGTGATGACGACCAAGGCCGCGGCAAAAACGAAGTACCCCAGGGTTACCAGGGTGACGCCAAATTGAATCACCAGCAGACCGGCAATCGCGGCGGTCAGCAGTTCGACCCAAAAGTACCGGACAGAAAACCGAGCACCGCACACCCGGCACCGTCCGCGTCGAACAAGATAGCTGAACAGCGGAATAGTATCGTACCAGGCGAGTGGGGTTGAGCAGCTCCGGCAGTGGGAACCTGGAGAGATCACCGACTCCTCAAGCGGCAGGCGGTAGATACACACATTCAGGAAACTCCCGATACAGGTGCCGCAGACACACGCAAGCAGGCAAACAAACAGCGGGGGGAGGTCAATGGGTAGCAACCACTGCAGTCTAATCGATCCGGACCCGACCGGCAAGATTGATCACAATATGCCTTGAGAACTGTCCGTCAGAAGATACCAGCGTGAGCGGCATTCCGCCGTTGATATGACCACGAGGAACAAAAATCAACGACAGTCCGTTCTTTTAATATCTGCGCAGTGTGGAGTGACTGCCGCGGGTTTGCATCTCTCTCGGTCCCTACCGATTCACAACCGTCACCAGGTCCACAGCGGAGGCCCCCGGCAAACCACGAGACCGTGCCGTCAATGCGCGTGACTCCAGTCCCGGGTGAGTCAGGCGTCACCTGCCAGCTTCGGATGTACTCCGGGCGTGGCGAGTCTTCACCGGCCCGGAGCGGTTCAAAGGCCGCTGAGTTTCCAATTTGCGTCCTTTGGTTCGCCTCCTCCGTCTGTATAAACAGACGCTGTTATGCAGGAGGTTTTCGATGAACGGTCAATCTGCAGTAGAATTTACAACTCCGACCCGAGTCCACATCGCTTTGTCGGTTCGTGACGCGGAGCGCTCCGCCATCTTCTATCGACACCTGTTCGCCCAGGAACCGACCAAGGTGCGCCCCCGCTATGCGAAGTTCGAGGTTGCCGACCCACCCCTGAACCTCACCTTGAATGAAGATGCAAACCAACAGACCCGGCCCGGTCCGAGCGCCCACTTCGGGGTTCAGGTCAAATCGACTGAGACCGTCGCTCGGATTGCCGCCCGGTTGCAGGCCACAGGGCTCAAGCCTCGCCTGGAAGACGCCGTCTCGTGCTGTTACGCTATGCAGGACAAAGCCTGGGTAACCGACCCGGATGGAAATGCCTGGGAGATTTTTGTCGTTCTGGATGCCGACGTGCCAGATTACGGAAGAAAGAAAAGGGAGACCGGCGGTGCAGGGGTAAGCGAGGTGCCAGACCGGGAGACGATTCAAAGCTCCACGTGTTGCACAATCGAATGCTGTTCGGAACAGGAGTACCGATGAGCGTCTCAACTGAGCACGCCTGGCAGGCGCTGAGCCGGCAGTTGCGCGCGTTCTTTCGCCGCCGTGTCAGGGATGACCAATTGGCGGAGGACCTGCTCCAAGAGACATTTATGCGGGTCCATAACGGACTCGCCTCCCTCCGGAAACAGGAACGGCTGGCAGCCTGGGTTTATCGTATTGCCCATAACACGCTAAGGGATTATTTCCGCACGGGCTCCGTATCGAAAGAGGTCCTCGCCCCTGACGGTGTCGTGGCGGACGCCATCCCTGAAGAGAACACTGCGGAAGAGAACTATAACGAAGAGATCGCGGCCGGTCTGGGCTGCATCGTACAACAGTTGTCGCCACGGTATCGTGAGGCAATAGAGCTGACAGAGCTTCAAGGGCTGACACAAAGTGAGGTCGGCGCCCGCTTAGGCTTATCCCTGTCCGGGGCCAAGTCTCGCGTCCAACGCGGTCGGGCCAAGCTCAAAGACCTGTTACTGGAGTGTTGCCATTTTGAGCTTGACCGGCACGGCAATGTGATCGATTACCAACCGCAGCGTGCGCGTTTGGGCTGCTGTGAAAACCCGGCTACGGCTCAAGCCTCCCCAGCCACGACGAACCAGGCAGAATAGCCGCTGCGGGGAAAGAAGAACGGTCGACACTCCGCACCCCTCATAGAGAGCCTGCCCACTGCACAGACTCCTACCTTGCCCACCCTCTCGGTTACTCCATAGACTCAGGTCGCGTGGGCGGCTGCGCATTGCATCCTTTTCCGAGACCACATAGTTTTCAGACAGAGAGGGATGAAAATATGCCGCATGAAACATTGTTGAAATTCAATTACCCGAACACCCTGCTGCGTGAGTATACGCACTGGGCGGTTCTCTTGCGCCCGCAGCAAGTGACGGTCGGTTCGCTTGTGCTGGTGTGTCGCGCGGAGGTCACGAGTATGGCGGAGGTCTCAGCCGAGGCGTTTGCCGAGTTGCCTACCGTCACGGCTGACCTGGAAGGGACGCTCAAACGGGTCTTCGCCTTCGACAAAATTAACTATCTGTTACTCATGATGGTGGATAAGCACGTCCACTTTCATGTGATTCCGCGCTACGCCACACCACGGACGGTAGGCGGCGTTGCATTTCCCGACCGGTCCTGGCCCAAGCCGCCCGACGTCACCCACGCGTTGGAGCTGACCGAGCAACAGTTGACGGAATTATTCCAACTGCTCCAGACGGCGTGGCCGGCATAACGCGCCTGACGCGGCCAGCCCTGCGGTGTTGAGACTCACGCTTCTCCTGGAGAAATGTCCACGATATTTGAGAAAAATATCGGTCGTGTAAAAATATCGAAGGAAAGAGCGATAGGGGGGTTGCAAAATCTACACTAACAGCTAGTAAGCTGTATCTATGATGCATGCTGCTGTGGATATGATGATGGTGGATGTGGAAGGTGGCGAGCAGCAGCCCCGCTATTCGTCATACAACCCATTCAAAGCGCTCCTCCGTAACGTTTTATCCGATGCCTTTGTGGTACGCGATTTAGTGCGGAAGGGTAATAGTTTGTTTCTCTCTCAGTTTGAGTTGGACCGGATGTGGTTTTTCTCAAAAGATGAGAGTCCGTTCAGCTTCTTGTGGATCTGTCAGCACCTGGCTCTCGACCCGCGGAAAATCCAAGCCTTGTATTTCTCTGCTGAGCCGGCGCGGATCCCACGTTGGTGGGCGGCGTAAGAGCGCGCGTTCTTTTTCTCGGCTCTGGCCACAGAACGAGTTTATTGCTCAGCCTTCGCCTTGCGTAAGGCCTCGGTCAAGAGCGGTACGACTTCGGCATAGTCGCCGACAATACCGAGGTCGGCAGTTTTGAATATCGGCGCTTTGGCTTTGATGTTAATGGCCACAATGGTGCCGGCCTTACGCAAACCGACCATATGCTCGAACGCGCCCCGAATACCAATGGCAAAATACAGCTTCGGCGCGACCGCTCGGCCGGTGATGCCAACCTGATGTTGCCGGGGGAGCCAACCCAGGTCCGAAATATCCCGCGTCGAAGCCAGTGGAGCCCCGCCTAGCACATCGGCCAGTTGTTCAATCACGGGCAGATTCTCCGGCCCGCCGATGCCTTTTCCAACACCAATCGCGATATCCGCTGCATCCAGGGCCGCAGCTTTGGCCGCGTCGGCACCCGTTTGTGACACCAGTTGCAGCCGGCTATGAACATCGTCATCAAGCGTCAGTCTTTCAACCCGTGCCTGACGGCCGGGAGCGGACTGAGACGGGGACAGCATACCGGGACGGACCGTCGCCATTGCGGGCGTTGTTTTCGACAGAATCGGCGCAACAATGTTGCCGCCAAACGCAGGTTTGAGTTGCAGCAAGCGCCCCTGAGTGTCAACTTCCAGATCCACACAATCGCCGGTAAGACCCAGCCCAAGCCGCGCCGCAACCCGCGGGGCCAGGTCGCGGCCAATCGCAGTTGAACCCAACAGCAGCACCTGTGGCGTGTGGGCTTGAATTGCCTGACTTAACAGCGCGGCATACAGGTCGGTGTCATAGGAGGCAAGACGGGCATCATCGGCCCGGTAGACCACGTCGGCGCCATACTCGGCCAAAGGCGTAATATGGGCGTCGAGCCCGCCGCCAATCAAGACAGCACCCACTTCACCCCCGTACTGCGCCGACAGCTCGACGGCTTTGCCTAAAAGCTCAAGGCTGACCGGCCGGAGCGTATCACCCAAGGTTTCAGCCACAACCCAGACCGCTTTCCCCGGCTCGGGGTCAGCGCTTCGCCTCTTCTTTTCGCCCGCGGTATTGTTCTCCGCCCACGTTCCAAACAGCCCGCGGGCTAAGAGAGCTTGGACCAGGCTATCGATCTGTTCGGACAGCTCCCCTTCAAGCACACGGTTTTCACGGCTGTCTTCAACAGTTTGGACAGACTCCACCCAGGTCGGCGAGCCTGAGGCCCCAAATCGCGTCAGGTCCGCTGAAAGGTCGCCTGCGGTAACCGTCTCTACCGGCTTCTCTTGGGCAGCTTGTCGCTCAGCCTTTCTGGGGAAGCGTTCCGGCGCCAGGTCTTCGGTGGCCGACACCAGGGCCGGCAAGGGACAGTCTAGGGTGTCAAAACCGCTATCGGTCTCACGTTCAACCCGGATAGTCTTGCCGTCGGCGTCGAGCGTTAATGCGGCCACACCTGTCACCTGAGGAATATCAAGCAACTCGGCAATCTCCGGTCCGACCTGACCGGTTTCCGCATCGGTGCTGTGCCGACCACACAGGATGAGGTCGTAGCCTTCCTGCTCACACGCCAGAGCTAAAGTGCGGGCAGTCGCCAGCGTATCCGCTCCTGCAAAAGCCCGGTCCGTCAGATGTACGGCCCGATCCGCCCCTAGAGCCAGGCAGTACCGGAGGGCCTCTTCTGCCTGGGGTGGTCCCATCGTCAGCGCAACCACCTCGCCACCGTGTTTTTCCCGCAGTTCCAGCGCTTTCAACAATCCCCGGACATCAAACGAACTGACCTCGGACGGTACGCCCTCACGCTGGAGGGTTTTTGTTTCCGGGTCGAGCTTCATGGCCGAAACCATGGGCACCTGTTTTACCAACACAATACTCTTCATAGACACGCCCACTCCCTGGCTCAAAGCGGTGCGCAGCAATCTATCTTGCCTGTCCGCACAGCGTCAACCAAGCCGGCGAACCGTATCTTCTCTGCCAGACGAGCTTCGCATTGGACGGGCTTCACCTCTTCGGAAAACGGCGCTTCACTCTCATGCATGGAGGGATGAGGAGACCAACTGGAGCTACTCTGCCCCGCGTCCGGGTGTATAGTCGTCGGCCGACAGGCTGTAGTAGGTAATGATCTTGCGCTCCTTAAACCACCAGCGGCCTTCGTCCTTGATGAATTTGTCATCATAACGACCAAAGACAACCATGGGCTTATCGGTCGACTTTGTGATGGCGTCGGCATCCAGATAGCAGGTTGAGGTGGCTTCGTTGCCCGATACTTCAATCACGGGCGACTCGATTTTGTGGCGCAGAAAGCGCACGCCGTTCCGCAGCGTACTGTCATAGTTGGCATACCAGCCTTTCACGGCGTCGCGGCCCTCATAACGCATGTCGCTTTCATAGGCCGGGAGCAGAACTGCGTCGCGGTGAAACAGGTCGGCGATTTCGTCTACCGTGCCACGGTCTACCACATGGCAGTAGGTGTGGAGCAGTTGCTGAATGGCAATAATGTCGTCCGCGTAAGACATGCTCGGTCCTCCTGTTGCGTGTTTATTGTCTCAGTCCACGTATACGCAGTAATTCGTTAATCGTCAGATCAATGTCCTCATCCCGCAACAGCGGCGCCGCAACACGCTTCCGCCGGACGGCATCAAGGCTGATGTCCGCCGTGACAAAATCTTCCTCGTAATAGCGTCCCTTGGCAATGCACTGCCCAAAAGGGTTGATCACCTCCGAGCCCCCCCAGAACCCTACCCCGTCTTCAAAGCCGACCCGATTGGCATAGATCACAAACACCCCGAAGGTTTCGGCATAGACACGATTCATCGCCTCCCAATAGCGCGCGTTCTCGTCCTGTTGTCTCTTGTCGGCAATGCCGCGCAACGGACTGGAAGAAGGACAGATGAGCATCAGGGCTCGATCGAGGGCCGCAATATACACCGTGGACGGATGCCACATATCTTCGCACACCAGGGCTGCCGCACGCCCATACGGAGTGTCAAAGGCGCGCACGCTATCCCCACGCGCGAAATAGCGTTGCTCGTCAAACATGCCATAGGTTGGCAGATAGACCTTGCGATGGACGTGACGGACGTCACCCGCACCGAGATAAACGGCAGAATTGTAAAAGCAAAAGTCCGGGCTCTCTTCGACCAATCCGGCCAAACAGGCCACCGATTTGCTCAACTCCCGCAGTTGGATGAACTCCGGCGCATCCTGACGCAGGGCGACTGTCGCAACCATGTCCCGCAGGTGATAACCGGTCAGACTCAACTCGGGAAAGATGAGCAACTCAACATTCTCATTTTTGGCGCGGGCAATGGCCTGTTCGTAGAGGGCCAGGTTGGCAGCAACATCTCCGAGGCGCGGGCTGATCTGGGCAATGCCGATTTTGAAGTGTGTGTTCACAGTGGTACGGAGGTTACGCTGGACTGCCTTTTCCAAACAGGCGCTTCAGCCAGCTGCCCAGGGTCCCCCGTCCCTCAGGTTTGCCACCTTCGTCGGGGAAGGCTTGAATCTCGGCCTCCATAGCCCTGAAGAACTGACCGATCAACATTTTCGCCGCACCGTCGACCAAGCGTTGTCCGACGCTGGCCAGCAGCCCACCGATCTGGACGTCGCCGTGGTAGGTCAGTATGGTCTGGCCGTTTTGCTCGGCTAAATCAACCGTGCCCGATCCCTTGAGAAAGCCCTGCTTGCCCTTTCCGTCAAGGCTGAGTTTGTAATGCGAGGGTGGCTGGATCTCCTCCATCCTGACCGTACCGTTGTAGACACCTTTGACCGCGGCCACGCCAACCTTGATCTCTCCACTATATTCATTCTCGCCGCTTTCTGTCAGGCTCTCACAACCGGGCATGCACTTGGCGAGTTGGTTCGGGTCGGTCAGGAATCTCCAGACCTTCTGTTGGGGGGCGAGAATGGTTCGTGTTCCGTTGAGCTTCATAATTGGTGTCCCGTGCGCGCAGCCCCACTCCTGACAGATTATGTTCTGAGCGGTCGGAAGAAGGCGCGTATATCATTGACCAGGAGTTCAGGTTCTTCCATCGGTGCGAAATGCCCACCCGAGGCCATGGGCGTCCAGCGTTGTAAATTGTAATAGCCCTCGGCCCACTTGCGGGGCATGAGAATAACTTCTTCTGAAAAAACGGCAACGCCGGTCGGTGCCTGGACAACCGGCGTCTGCTCATGCGACGGCTTCCAGGGATTATGGGTTGCTTCATAATAATAGCGTGCGGACGTGCCAAAACTCTGGGTAACCCAGTATAACGTCATCGTGGTACAGAGGTCATCCTTGCTAAAACGTTTTTCGACATCCCCGTTGCAATCGCTCCAGGTCCGGCGCTTTTCCAGAATCCAGGCACACAGCCCGACCGGCGAATCATTGAGGGCAAAGGCCAGGGTCTGCGGCTTGGTGGTCTGCAAGGCGGAATAGCCGCTCTCGGCGGCAAAAAAGTTCAAATTCTTTTCGTACCAGCCTTCCTCCCCCGGACCATACTCGGACGCCTCGGGCATGGGGCCGACAAAAATATCCAGCGGAACCATAAGGTTGACATGACAGCCGAGCAGGTGCTCGGCGTGCTTATGCCCGAGCTGAGCGGTAATGAGCGCCCCCCAGTCTCCGCCCTGGGCGGCGAATTTTTCATAGCCCAAGACATCTTGCATGAGCCCACGCCACAGGTCGGCCGTTCGCCAGAAATTGATACCTGGGGTAGTCAGCGGGGTGGAAAATCCATACCCCGGCAAGGACGGCACAACGACATCGAACGCATCGTTCGGGTCGCCACCGAACGCGGCCGGATCGGTCAGCGGCCGAATGACTTTATGAAAATCCCAGAAGGTCCACGGCCAGCCGTGGCTCAGGATCAGCGGTGTCGGATTCGGGCCTTTTCCCGGCTCGTGGATGAAATGGATCGGCACACCGTCAATCGTCGTCTTATAGTGGGAGAAGGCGTTCATATCGCGTTCAACCGCGCGCCAGTCGTAGTCGGTACGCCAGTATTCGACCACTTCCTGGAGGTAGGCTTGATTCGTCCCATACGCCCACTGCTCGTTGGCAAACTCCCCCGGCCAGCGCGCCTTTGCCAGCCGCTCGCGCAAGTCTGCCAACACCGCATCCGGGACAGAGACCGTAAACGCTTCCTTGCTGTTCATGACGCCCTCCTTTTTGGTATCCAGTGCGCTTGGCACCCAGCAGGACAGATACTGCCCTTCCCCGCTGCTGGCAAGAGGGGCTTCCCCTGCTAAAACGCTCAGTCCACCTCGACTGCCGCCGGCGCCACGTCGGGCTGCCTCTCGAACTGAGCGACAATCCGTTCCAACTCTTCCCCAGAGATGGTCTCTTTCTCTAAGAGGACCTGGGCTGCCTGACGCAGAATGGGGAGCTTCGCCTTCAATATTGTGGTGATACGCGCGTGTTGTTCCTCAATAATACGGCGCACCTCATTATCGATCTCCCGCGCGGTCTCCTCGCTGTAGTCGCCCAGCCCCTGCGGCTGGCCGTTTTGCAGGAACATGGGCTGGCGCTCCTGGTCAAAGCTTTGCTGACCGAGCGTATCGCTCATCCCGTAGGATTTGACCATGCTCTTGGCCGTATCGGTTGCTTTGAGCAGATCGTCTCGGGCTCCAGTCGAGATCTCCTGGTAAATCAGCTCTTCGGCCACCCGACCGCCGAGGAGCACGGCGATTTTGTTTTCCAACTCGGATTTGGTCATCAGAAACCGATCTTCGCTCGGCAGTTGGAGGGTATAGCCCAAGGCCGCGACACCCCGCGGAATAATCGAGATCTTTTGGACTTCATCCGACCCCGGTAACGACATGCCCGCCAACGCATGCCCGATCTCGTGGTGGGCGACGCGCGCTTTTTCTTTTTGGCCTAAGACTCGATTTTTCTTTTCCAGTCCGGCAATCACCCGCTCAACCGCCTCCTGGAGTTCGGGCAAGCCCACCGTGTCTTTGCCGCGTCGGACCGCCAGCAGCGCCGACTCGTTGACGATGTTGGCCAAATCCGCGCCGGCAAAGCCCGGCGTCATGGCGGCAACTACTTCCAGGTCGGTTTCAGCCTCAAGAGGAACAGTGCGGGCGTGTACCTGAAGAATAGCCAGCCGACCGGTTTTATCTGGACGGTCTACCACCACATTGCGGTCAAAGCGTCCGGCCCGCAGCAGGGCCTGGTCCAGGATCTCAGGTCGGTTGGTGGCTGCCATGAGAATGACCCCGGCCCGCTGATCAAACCCGTCCATTTCCACCAATAACTGGTTGAGGGTCTGTTCCCGCTCATCGTGCGAGACGGGTCCCATGCCCCGTGCTTTGCCCAGGGCGTCCAGTTCATCCATAAAAATAATGCAGGGGGCCTTTTCCTTGGCCTGAGTAAACAGATCGCGGACTCGGGCCGCGCCGACACCGACGAACATCTCCACAAACTCTGAACCGCTAATCGAAAAAAACGGTACCTGAGCTTCCCCCGCCACCGCTTTGGCCAGCAGCGTTTTCCCCGTCCCTGGCGGCCCCACCAGTAAAATGCCTTTAGGGATTTTTCCCCCCAGCCGGCTGAATTTTTCCGGCGTCTTGAGAAACTCAATGACTTCCTGGAGTTCCGTCTCGGCTTCTTCGACTCCCGCGACATCGGTGAAGCGGACTTTGACATCCTGCTCCATATAGATCTTGGCCTTACTCTTACCGATTGACATAAAACCGCCACCGAAGCCCCCACGCTGGGCCATCCGCCGCATCAGAATCAGCCAGACGCCAAAGAATAACAGGACCGGCAGAATCCAGGACAGCAGGTCGCTGATAAACGTGCTCTCAATCTCCCCGGCAAAGCGGACCTCGCGGGAGGCCAATTGCTCGGCCAAGTCGGATGCCACCCGGACCGTCACAAACTGGCCTGGCTGTCCTTCGACGGGGTCTTTGAGCGTCCCCTGGATATAGTGCTCCGAGATACGAATCTCCGCGATGCGGCCGTCATTCAAGTATTCCTGAAACTGGCTATAGGGAATCTGTTCGATGCGGGTCGCCTGTATCCAGACACTATGCAGGATGACGACCCCCCACAGGGCAATGAAAAGATACCAGATGTTGAACTTTGTCTTTTTATCCATAGCGGATTCATTATAGCGTGCCAGAACCGGCTGCCTAGTCAACGTCGTCCCTCTCCCGATATGGCCCTGCGCTCTACGTCGGGACGCGACAGTCGCCTTGCGCTTTCATCTGAGCCGAGCAATAGTCAGTGCCCATGCATCACGCTCCCACGAGTCGTTTCATCCGCGTGAACGGCCTTGCCCTGCATTATCTGGAATGGGGCGAGTCGACGAATCCTGCGCTCATCCTGCTTCACGGCGGCTCGGCCCACGCCCATTGGTGGGACCATATTGCCCCGACGCTGGCACGGACGCACCGCGTGCTTGCCCTCGATTTCCGCGGGCATGGAGAGAGTGCCTGGACGCACCCGCCCGCCTACGAGATCGCGGATTACGTCGCGGACCTTGAAGGCATTGTCGCCGCTCTTGAGCTCGATGCTCCCGTTCTTATGGGTCACTCGCTTGGCGGTTTTGTGGCACTGCGTTACGCCACGACAGTTACAATGAACCATGGCGCGTTCGTCATTGTTGATATCGGTTCCCGGCTACGCCCGAGTCGAACGATGCGTTTGCTGCGTTCCCTGCCACCACCGACGTACTCCACTGAGGCCGATGTCTACACCCGATTTCGCCTGCTACCGGCAGAGACGTGGGCAACGCCCGAGTTGCTGAGGTATATTGCCCGACACAGTGTAAGACCCGACCATGCAGGGCATTTTCACCTCACAAGCGATCGTGCTGCTATGACCCGCCAACCGTGCGACCTGGAGCCACAGCTCGCGCGTATTGCTTGCCCCATCTTGTTCATCCGGGGCCAACACAGCAGGGCGCTCTCGGCTGAGCGATTATCCCACCTGGTCCATACCTGTCCGCGGGCCACAGGGATTGAAATTCCCCAGGCCGGACACCACGTTTTCCTCGATCAGCCCGTAGCCTTTCTTGACACCGTGACTACTTTCCTGCACGAGACAAGCAGGGCTTCCGCCTGATTCACGGAGAAAGACGGAGGGCACAGAGGGGATGCCATCCGGGCGCTGGCATGATAGGAGGTAGGGTCTATGTTCTGGTTTGGATTTATCGTTGGTGCGGTCTCGGCCACCGTATTTATTCTGTATGGCAATGGTGAGCTGCTGGTGAAACTCCGCGATCAGATAAAAAGCGCCTCTGATCGGTTTTGGGAGTCGCAGAAAAAATAAACGCCCCTTCATTCCGATTCCTCAATAGCGCTTTTTCTTTTGGCATCCTTTTTGTCCCGCTCACTTTGTTCGCCTCTTGGCCTTGTGCTAGAGTTCGGTTCGGGCAAGCGAGAAGCAGCCGCAGGAAGCATATCATAAGGAGGGTAGGCGTATGGCAAAGCCGCTGGATGGAATCCGTGTCCTTGACTGGACTATATGGCAGCAGGGGCCGGTCGCGACCATGATGCTCGGCGACCTCGGGGCTGAGGTCATCAAGCTCGAAGAACGTGTGGGGGGCGACCCTGGGCGGGGCGTAATGCAAATTGCCGGAGCCAAAACTGGCGCGCGCAATTATTATTTTGAAGCCAATAACCGGCATAAAAAGAGCCTCACGCTCGATCTCAAGAAACCCGAGGCCAAAGAAATCGTCTATAAACTGATCGAGAAGTCAGACGTCTTTGTCCAGAACTATCGGAAGGGCGTGGCGGCCAAGCTCGGTCTCGATTATGCCACCCTCTCGAAATACAACCCAAAGCTAATCTATGCCAGCGCAACCGGCTATGGCCCGAACGGGCCGGACGCGGGTGAACCCTCCTTTGACTATATGGGCCTGGCCCGGTCCGGGATCATGACCGCGGCCGGTGAGCCGGACATGGAGCCTATGAACATCACCGGTGGTATCGCCGACCAAATGGGCGCCATTATGCTGGCCCACGGCATTACCGTGGCCCTGTTGGCCCGCGAACGTTTGGGCGTCGGCCAGGAGGTCGATACCTCACACCTGGGCAGTATGATGGCCCTCCAGGGGCTCAATCTGGCCTGTCGCCTGACCCTGGGTAAAGAGTTCAAGCGTTTTTATCGCACAAAAGCGGTGAACCCACTCTGGAATCACTATAAATGCCAGGACGATAAGTGGATCTGTCTGGCCATGCCACAGGCCGACCGCTACTGGCCGGATTTCTGTAAGACACTCGGCATCCCGGAACTGGAGAAAGACCCGCGCTTTGAGAACATGAAGGTACGCGGTCGCAACGCCGAGGAGATCATCGCTATTGTCGATAAAATTTTCGCCTCAAAGCCTCGCGTCGAATGGATGCAAATCCTGAAGGACGGCGGCGATTTTATTTATACCCTGGTGAATAACATCACCGACCTGCCCGACGACCCGCAAATGCAGGCCAACGACTATGTCGTGGACTATGCCCACCCCACCTGGGGCGAAACGCAGATCGTCGGCTCACCCCTGATCTTGAGCGAGACACCGGCCGACCCGAAGGCCCCGGCCCCGGAGTTTGGCGAGCATACCGAACAGGTCCTGGTCGATATGCTGGGCTATTCCTGGGAGGACGTAGGGAGATTGCGAGAGACTGAGGTGCTGTAAGGCTTCCGTAGGGGCAGCCCGTGTGGCTGCCCTTTTCGTTACGACCAAACAACCCGATGCCGCAACTCTTCCCCCCGCACATAACGCCGGAGATTCTCCAGCCACAGCTCACCGACCCGCGGCAGATAGAGCGGCGAGGTTGAGGCCGTATGCGGGGTGATAAACACATTCGGCATATCCCATAAGTCATCGTCCGCGGGCCACGGTTCGGTGGGCAGGACGTCGAGGCAGGCGTGGCGCAGCTTTCCTGCCCGCAGTGCCTCTTTGAGCGCGTTCATATCGACGATGACTCCCCGTGCGATATTGATCAGGGTGGCAGAGGATTTCATGAGAGCCAGCTCAGCCGCACCAATAAGCCCGTGCGTCTGGGGGGTGGCCGGAGTGGCCAGAATGACAAAATCGGCCTCGGGAAGAAAATGGTGAAGGTCGGCCAGCGTGCCTTGCTGCTCCACCCCGACCACCGGTTGAGTTGATTGACGAATACCGAGGATCCGCAGCCCAAAGCCAGTGAGCATGGCGACAATGCGACTGCCAATGGCACCCAGACCGACGACCAGAGCGGTTTTATCGCTCAGGCTCTCAAGCCCGAGTTCCTGCCAGCGGTGCTGGCGTTGACGGACGGACAGTTCCCCAAAACGTTTTGCCGACCACAGCACAAAGCCCACGGCAAACTCAGCCACCTCGGGGGCGTTTGTGCCGGGGCTGTGAGAGACGAGCGCACCTTTGGCCCGCATGGCATCATAAAAACGGCCGTCCGTGCCGGCGTCTTCGGTATGCGCCCAGCGTGGCTGCGGGAGCTGTATCATGGTGTCGATGAATGCTTTGCGATACGCGTCACCGGCTAACACGATGAGGTCGCAGTCATCCGTCGAGGTGGACCAGGAGCCGTCCGGCTCAATCAAGGCCCAGCCCAGCTCTGGCACGATAGCCTGGGCAGCTTCTCCAAAACGGACAAAAAATCTTCGGCCGGCCGCAACTTTCATCAAGACCTCCCTCTCCAGCGGTCTTACCACGGAAAAGAAGCGGATGCCTATGGAGGCAGGAAAATCAGCGGGAAAGAGAGCGACTCTCATTGACTGGACAGCCCAGTCCAAATATGCGACACGGCAGCACGGAGGAGTACTTGCATGAAATTCGGCATTATCCACGACTTCCGCAATCCAGCCCAATGGCACCGCCCATATCCGGAACTGTATCACGCCCTGCTCAATCAAATCGTTCGGGCTGAAGAGCTGGGCTATGACAACGTCTGGCTGGCGGAGCATCACTTCACCGAAGACGGCTATAATCCGTCCAGCCTGCCGACCGCCGCGGCCATTGCCGCGCGAACGAGCCGCATTCGGATCGGGACCTATATTCTGCTGATGCCGTTTCAGCATCCGGTCCGGGTGGCTGAAGACACGACCTGCATCGATATCTGGTCAAACGGGCGCTTTGATCTGGGTGCCGGGCAGGGCTATGCCGCGGGCGAGTTTCAGGCTTTGCATGTCCCCCGCACAGAACGTTCAGCTCGCCTGGCCGAAGGCGTCGAATTGGTCCGCCGCCTATGGACCGAAAAAAATGTGACGTTTGAGGGCCACTTTACGCAGGTCAGCGACCTGACGCTCTCTCCGAGGCCGGTCCAGCAACCGCATATTCCGCTGTGGATTGGCGCGCGGGCCGACAAGGCGATTCGGCGCGTGGCCCAAATGGGCTGTCATCTCATGGCGACCATCGGGCCGGACCCCGCCCCACTCTATATCCAGACCCTGAGAGAAAACGGCTATGACCCGGCTGATTTCAACATCGGACAAATCCGGATGGTCTACGTCGCCGAGAATGAAGACCAGGCTTGGGACGATGTCCAGGAGCATCTGCACTATTCCATGCAGTACTACGGCATCATCCTGGCCGAAGCCAACGACGCACCGGGCGACGCAGACGGCTGGCAGTTCACCCACGCTAGCCAACTCCGTGACTCAGGCTTTGGCCGGGCCGCCATGATCGGCACCCCAGACCAGGTCGCCCGCAAAATGGAAAAGTTCCGCCAGCGTTTTCACTGCACCCATTTTGTGCTGGGTACGCAACTCCCAGGGCTCGACCCGCAGAAAGTCACGCGCTCGTTGGAGCTGTTTGCCCAGGAAATCATGCCAGAGTTTCGAGAGAGGTGAAGATATTTATTCCCCGGATGATGGTGAGGCAGTGCGGTGGCTCAGTTCCTGCTCGATACACGCCAGGGCTTGCTGCGGAGTGGAGACCGCGGTGTAGAGGCCGCGGAATTTCTGGTTGATGAGCGCTTCGGCAAAGCCGCGCTCGAATTGCTGCAACAGGCCGTCGAAATAGCCGTTGGTATTCACCAGAACAACCGGCTTGGTGTGAAAGCCGAGCTGCTTCAGGGAGATCACCTCAAGAACTTCCTCTAATGTCCCAAACCCGCCCGGCAGGGCGATAAACGCGTCCCCACGTTCATCCAGGCCCTGCTTCCGGCTGCGCATATCATCGGCGGTATGCATTTCATGCCCGGCCTGTCCGTAGCCGTCTTCGAGAAAGCGCGTCAGGATGACACCAACCACCCGCCCGCCAGCGGCCAGCGTGGACTGGGATACGGCTCCCATCAGGCCGGTATTTCCGCCACCGTAGATTAAGGTGTAGTCGCGCTGCGCCAGCAGTCGGCCCAATTCGGCCGCTACGTCCAGATACACCTGCGGACAACGTTTGCTTGACGCGCAGTAGACGGTGACAGCACGCGGGAGACCGGGGAGATGGGAAGCGGGCATTGCTGAGTAACCGAGCTGTTATGCAGTGGGCTCGGGAAGGAGGTCTAAGGCACCTGGAGAGTCAGCCCCCTCCCCGCTTCTCCCTTATGAGAGATTGTTCACCACACCGTCCATGCCACTCCACTCGACAATCGGTGTGAGGCGGCGTTTGGTGATCAGTCCCTGGGCAACAAGGGTAGAAAAGGTGGTGAAGGTCTTGGCATGATCTTGGATATCCAGAACCAGCACCATCTTCGCCTCTTCGTTCGAGGCCCAGGGTCCGGCTTTCAGCGTGACTCCCTCAGGAAAGCCGGTCTCCCCACTTAAGACCCCCTTGAACATGTTATGGACCTCCTTGGTCCGGGACGGCTCCCAGTATATCTCATCCAAATAGAGCGGCATACGATTTCCCTCCTTCTGGGATAGATTTGCTCGGGCATAGCAAAAAAACCACATCCGGCCTACCCCTCAACTCCGCCGGGCAGCCCTCCCGCCTTTGGCATTCCGGGTACGGTATGCTAGCGTCTGCGCCAAGGCGTTGTGCTGAAAACGTTGACAACACGGGAAGGAGGCACCAATGGCACTGCCGCTGCAAGGGATTCGTGTGCTGGATATCGCCAGCATGTTGGCCGGTCCGTACGGAGCGACCATGCTGGGCGATATGGGTGCGGACGTGATTAAAATCGAGCCCCCCTATGGGGATGAATCCCGTGCCATTGGTCCCAAGGTCGAGAATGACAGCGGCTTTTATGTCGGGATTAACCGCAATAAACGTGGCCTGGTGCTTGACCTGACCCAGCCGGAGGGCAAAGCCCTGTATTTCCGGCTGGTCCGAACGGCCGACATTATTGTCGACAACCTCCGCCCCCAAGCCAAAGCCAAACTGGGGGTGACATACGAAGAAACGTGCAAGTATAACGACAAAATCATTTGCATCTCGGTCAGCGCCTTTGGCCAGGACGGACCGTATGGCGGCCGGCCGGGCATTGACCCCCTGGCCCAGGCGCTGACCGGCTTTATGAGCGTTACCGGAGAGCGGGACGGCAAGCCCCTGAAGGCCGGACCGGCTATCGCCGACGCTACCTGTGCCAATCTGGTCGCCTTTGCCGCCATGGTCGGCCTGTGGACCCGCGAGCAACAGGGCATTGGCCAGCAGATTGAACTGTGTCTGATGGACGGGCTGATCCACGTCCAGCCGTCCCAGGTCGGCCAATTCTTTCTCAGTCAGTACATCCAGCCGCGCGTCGGGAATGCCAGTCCGTTTTATGCGCCCTACGGAACCTTCAGGTGCAAGGATGGCCGGGACATTCAGATTGCCTCTTTTAATAACAAGTTTTTCCATAATATCTGCCGCGCGATCGAACGTGAGGACCTGATGGCGGACCCGCGCTTTGAGACCGGAGAGCTTCGCCTGCAACACGAAGCCGCCCTCAATGCGGTGTTACAGGCCGAATTTGCCAAAAGAGACGTAGATGACATGATGCAGCGCTTGAGTGCAGCGGACGTGATGGCCGCGCCGGTGAACACCTTGCACGAAACCTTTGCCGACCCCCAAGTCCGGCATAACAACATGGCGGTCGAGGTGGACCATGCGCGGATCGGTACCCTCAAAGTTAGCGGTATTCCGGCCAAGCTCAAGAAAACACCGGGCGCCGTGCGCCTCGCCCCTCCGACCCTGGGTCAGCATACCTGGGAGATATTGCAGGAGATGGGCGTGAGCGGCGATGAGGTGGAGCAACTGAAACACAAGGGCGTGATCAAGTAGATTCGGAAGGGAGGGTCCATGCCCCGAGGAGCCGATGGCATCGTTCTGGCCCTGAAAGAGGCCGGTGTCTCGACCATTTTTGGTATCCCCAGCATTCATAATATCGGCCTGTACGAGTCCTTACGCCACGAGCCCTCGATTCGGCATATTGGCTGTCGGCACGAAGCTGGCGCCACCCATATGGCGGACGGCTATGCCCGGGCGAGCGGCGGACTGGGCGTTATTGTTTCGTCAACCGGTCCGGGCGCGGGCTTTACGGTTTCGGCCCTGCAAGAAGCCTGGGGCAGTTGCTCGCCGGTCCTGATGATTACGACCAATATCGACGCCGCCAAAATCGGTAAAGGTTTGGGCGTCCTGCATGAACTGGAAGAACAAACGTCTCTCTTTCGGACCATTACTAAAGAGGTGATTATTCCCCGGACGGGTGATGATTTGTATGCGGCCGCCAAGCGCGCCATCGCCCTGACTCAGGCCGGCCGGCCCGGCCCGGTGTGTTTGGAAGTCCCCACCGACCTGATGGCTGGAGACGCACCTGCGGAGACTCCGACACCACCGAACGGCACTCCAGTCCCTCCGCCGTTGCCCCCCCGGCTTGACGAGGCGGTTACCATTTTGCGCAATGCAAAGCAGCCTCTCATTCTGGCGGGGACGGACGCGGCCCGGGCGAGTGTTTCCGGAGACTTGGCCGGAGATGTTCAAGCCTTGGCCGAGGCCCTATGCGCACCCGTCATCACCAACACGCCGGGCAAAGGCGTAGTCCCGGAAGATCACGCCCTGGCCTTCGGCAATGCCGCGCGCAAACTGGTGGTCAAAGACATCGTGCCCGGCTGTGATGCGGCAGTCGTGATTGGTTCCCGGCTGCGTGAGGTCGATGCCAAACGCCGCGGTCTGGCCCTGCCCGAACAGTTGATTCATGTCGATTGGGATGAGCGCTGGATCAGCAAAAATTATCCGGCCGCGCTGCCGCTGGTCGGAGATATTGGAGCCATTACCCGCGCGCTGCGCAATCAACTCGAAGGAGAGCCCTACACCGGTCCGCGCCAGGAACGGACCGCAGCGTGGCGGCAGCAGGCTGATGCGGAGATCGAGCGACTTGCCCAAGAGCGTCCGGAAATTCAGGCGCTCAAGGCGATTCGGGCCGTACTGCCCCGAGACAGCGCCCTGGTGGTCGATAACACCCAGCTTGGCTATTGGGCGGAGTATTTTTATCCGTCCTATCAGGCGAATGGGATCATCGGGGCCAAAGGCTCCGGTCTGCTCGGATTCAGTTTTCCAGCGGCCATTGGCGTCAAGATAGCGCGGCCGGACACCCCGGTTGTCGGCCTGATCGGCGATGGGGGTTTTCTTTACACGGCACAGGAATTGGCCACGTGCGTGCGCCACAATGTTGGCTTTCCACTTGTTGTCGTCAACGATGATGCGTTTGGGGTGATCGGCTATTTGCAGCGGACCGCGTATCAAGAGGCATATCAGGCTCAACTGACAAATCCGGACTTCCTGGCCTTCGCCGCAGCCTTCGGCGTCCCGGCAACGCGCGTCCAGTCTCCGGCAGAGCTCCAATCCGCCCTGGACCGGACGCTCGCCTCTGGAGAGATGCATCTCATCGAGTATCAGATGACCATTCAGGACCCCCCGTTTGGGAAGTATTAGCGCAAGGAGGCAGCATGACACAGCGTCGAACCACTATTTGGGGCTGGGGCTTTGAAGACGAACAGCCCACCCCGGAACAGAAAAAAAATATCGCCAAGGGCATTGCCGAGAGCGTCGGGGCCAGCGATTTTAGCCTTGACCCGGAGCCGCGCGTTGAAGACATCCAGCTCCGCACGCCGCGTCTCTCACCGCCCGAGGCTCTTGCCAACATCTGCTCGACCGAAACCTACGACCGCGCGGCCCATGCCTATGGCAAAGCTCTGCCCGATATTGTGCGGGCCTTCCGTCTGGATTTTCCGAACCCACCCGATGTGGTGGCCTTTCCCAAGACCGAGGACGACGTGGTGGCCGTTTTAGACTGGTGTAACGAGGTAGGGGCTGCGGCTATTCCGTTTGGCGGAGGATCGAGCGTAACCAGCGGCGTCGAGCCTCCGACGGGGGACGCCTACCCTGGGAGCGTGTCCATCGACCTGCGCTACCTCGACAAAGTGTTGGAAATTGACGAATCCTCACGCGCGGCCCGCATTCAGGCCGGTGTGTACGGCCCGGCCCTTGAGGCCCAACTCAAGCCGCACGGCTATACCCTGCGGCATTACCCCCAGTCGTTTGAGTTCTCGACCCTGGGCGGCTGGATTGCCACCCGCTCGGGCGGGCATTTTGCCACGCTGTACACCCATATCGACGAGTTGGTCGAGTCCACCCGAGTCGTTACCCCGAACGGGATTGTCGCTTCGCGCCGCCTGCCAGGGTCGGGCGCCGGTCCAAGCCCGGACCGCATGTTCATCGGCTCGGAGGGGATTCTGGGTATCATTACCGAAGCCTGGATGCGCTTGCAGCATCGTCCGGTCTATCGGGCCTCAACCGCGGTGCACTTTGAAAAATTTGAGAATGGGGTGGAGGCGATTCGTTTGCTCAGTCAGTCGGGCCTGTATCCCACCAATTGTCGCATTCTCGATCCGACCGAGGTCAAACGGAACAATGTCGGCAATGGTACGGGCGGCAGCCTGCTCATGCTCGGCTTTGAGTCCGCGGACCATCCGCTCGAAGCCTGGATCAATCGCGCGCTTGAATGCTGCACCGACCTCGGCGGCACGACACCCAACGGGGTCGTGATTAAAGGCGGTGGAGAAACGACAGGGCGGGGAGGCTCGGTTGGCGACTGGCGTAACGCCTTTATTCGCATGCCCTACGCCTTTTCGACCATGGCGGCCATGGGCGCAATTTTCGACACGACCGAGAGCTCGATTCCGTGGAATCGGTTTCATGAATTCCACGCCGGCGTGATGCGGGATGTCCAAAAAGCGCTGGATGAGGTGTGTGGTGGTGGCGTGCTGTCGTGCCGCTTTACCCATGTCTATCCCGACGGTCCCGCGCCGTATTTCACCTTTACCGGCATGGGCAAAAAGGGCAGCGAGCTAGAGCAGTGGCACGAGATCAAAACCGCAGCTTCCGAGGCGGTCGTGCGCTATGGCGGCACGGTAACGCATCACCACTCCGTCGGGCGGACCCATCGTCCGCAGTATGAGAAGCAGCGCCCGGAGCTGTTCGCCAGCGCCCTCAGAGCCGCCAAGGCGGCCCTCGACCCGAACGGACTGCTCAATCCCGGTGTGTTGATCGATCCGTAGCTGGAGAAGCCCTATGAAGATTGACTGGCATATTAGTCAACGTGACGTAGACCGCGTGAAGAAATTGATTAAGGAGCAGACCGCCGCCGGAAACAATCTGATCCGCTACCGGAAGAAAACAAACCTGTCCAGAAACAAGTCTCATGTAACACCGACTGCCTTCTGGCACAGGATGGTCTCAGCTCGGATCACCACACAAAACAAGTCGGGACGAGGGAGCCCGGTGGATAAGTTGTCAAATGCCACACCTTTTCCGCTATCCCTCAGGAAGGTGCGCTCTGAAGGGGACGTGGAGCGCTTCATTGCCGAGACTGTTCAAACTCGAGGAATCGGGAAAAATAAGGCTATTGCAAAAGACCTCGCTATCAATCTTGATTGGCTTGAAAATCGCAAATCGGAATCTCGTTGGAAAGAGACCCTGAATGAATGCAACAGGCTGACCAAACTTGTCTCAGTTGCCAAGGAACGCCAAGTGGCGACCTATATTGATGAGACGTTCCGGGGGTTCGGCCCCAAGCAGTCTCGCAACCTGCTTCAGATGCTTGGCCTTACTCGCTACGAGATTCCTATCGATAGCCGACTTATCAAGTGGCTGAACAAGTTCGGTTTCCCGGTCGAGTTGAACACTGACGTGCTCTCCAACAAGGGGTATTACGAGTTTGTTTCCGACGGAATTCAGGAATTGTGCAGAGAGGCGGACGTCTTTCCGTGTATTTTCGACGCAGCGGCCTTCGCGTCACAGGAGAAGTAGATAACCATGACGAGGGAGATGCAAAATATCCGTGAAGCCATCATGGATGGCCAGACCAAAACCGAAGACTTTGAGGGGCTACCGCTTCCAGAGTCGATGCTGGCGATCACCACGCATAAAGACGACGTGAATATGTTTGAGGGGCTTGAGTCCTGGGAAAAAGACCCTAGAAAGAGCCTGCACCTTGACCAAGTGTCGGTACCGGAGGTCGGCCCGAACGAAGCCCTGGTCGCGACCATGGCCTCCAGCATCAATTTCAATACGGTCTGGAGCGCCATTTTTGAGCCCCTGCCGACGTTTTTGTTCCTGGAACGGAACGCCAAGAAAAGCCCGTGGGACAGTCGGCATAATCTGCCGTACCACATCCTGGGCAGCGACGCGTCCGGGGTGGTGTTGAAGGTTGGGCCTGGGGTGAACCTGTTCAAGCCGGGCGACGAAGTCACCGTTCACTGCAACTATGTGGACATGCAGGCCCCGGACGGCCACGACGATTCCATGCTCGACCCGGACCAGCGCATCTGGGGCTTTGAAACCAATTTTGGCGCTCTGGCTGAAATTGCGGTTGTCCGGGCCAACCAGCTCATGCCCAAGCCGCCGCATCTTACCTGGGAAGAGTCGGCGTCCATGCCGCTGGTCAACTCCACCTCATATCGCATGCTGGTCAGCGAAAACGGTACCCATATCAAACAGGGCGATATCGTCCTGATCTGGGGTGCGGTTGGCGGGCTGGGCGGCTTTGCGTTACAGTATGTGTTGAACGCGGGCGCATTCCCCATCTGTGTGGTGTCATCCCAGGACAAGGTCAAGTTATGCGAAACCATCGGTGCGCGCTGGGTAATTGATCGGAATGCAGAAGGCTACCAATTCTGGAATGAAGACGGGTCGCAAAACCTGGGCGAACTGCGCCGCTTTGGCAAGCAGATTCGAGATATGACGGGCGGCGAGGACCCGGATGTGGTGTATGAGCATCCGGGCCATGAAACCTTTGCGGCGAGTGTCTTTATCGCGCGGCCTGGGGGGCAGGTCGTCACCTGCGCTTCCACCAGCGGCTACAATCACGAGTATGACAACCGCTATTTATGGATGCACAAGAAGCGCATCATCGGCTCGCACTTTGCCAACTACAGAGAAGCCTGGGAGGCGAATCGGTTGGTCTGCAAACGCGCCATTCATCCCCTCCTGTCAGAGACCTATCCCCTGGCCGAGACCGGTGAGGCGGCCTATCGGGTACACCACAATACGCAGATCGGAAAAATTGGTGTGCTCTGCCTCGCCCCGGAGGAAGGGCTGGGCGTCACGGACGAGGAAGGCCGCGCGCGGCATATTGGGCAGATTAATTTGTACCGAAACGCCGTCAAAGGCGATTTTCGCCTGGTGAAGACCGAGCCGTAGTGGGGGAAAGTCTGGTTCATGCCGAGCATTACCATCCGTTCCGCCACTGCGGACGACGTGCCGCTCATCCTTGGGTTCATCAGGGAATTGGCCCGATTCGAGAACGAGCCGGACGCGGTCAAGACCACACAAGAAGACCTGCTGCGCGACGGCTTTGGCGAACAGCCCCGATTCGAGGCGCTGATTGCCGAGCGGAACGACAAGCCGGTCGGTTTTGCCCTGTTCTTTGCGACCTACTCCACCTGGGAGGGACGGCCGAGCCTATATCTCGAAGACCTGTTTGTCGTCGAGTCAGCACGTAAATATGGGGTCGGGCGGGCGCTCATGGCCAAACTGGCCGCTCTTTCAGTCGAACGCGGCTATCAGCGCCTGGAGCTTCAGGTTTTGGACTGGAACCCCGCCCGCGAGTTCTACCATCGTCTGGGCATGGGCCATATGGACGAATGGCTGCCCTACCGGCTCAGCGGTCAAGCGCTGCATGCACTGGCGGCTGAGTCAAAACCCTCGTAGCGGGTTTCTCACCCCCATACGTGTGTAACCCAAATGCCTGATCAAGGTGTCTCATACAGATAGAGGAAGACTGCGTCCATGCTCGTTAGGGTTGGAATAGCTGAGATGGGAGCACTGCCGGCTGAACGTGAGGAGTGTTTCGGCACGTTTGTGGCCCTTCAGCGCGACCGGGCGAGGCGGCTGGCCTGGCGCCTGGTCGGCGGCGACGAAGCCGCGGCTGAAGATGTCACCCAAGAGGCTTTCGTCAGGGCATATCAGGCCCTGGGCCGCTTTCGGGGTGAGGCCAGTCTCGAAACATGGTTCTATCGCATCCTGGTTCGTCAGGCGCATAACTATCGTCGCTGGCGGGCGGTGCGAACCCTCTGGCAGCGTGAAAGCGTAGAAGAACCCATTGATCCAACATCAGCCGTGCAAGGCGATCCTGGGTTGCGTCGGCGGATCGCTCAGGCCCTGGACCAACTCTCACGTCGGCAGCGCGAAGCCTTTGTATTGGTCTATCTTGAAGGCTTTACGGTGCAGGAGTGCGCCGATTTTTTGGGAAGCCCGAGCGGAACCGTGAAGAGCCATCTCCATCGCGCCCTGGTCAAACTGCGCACAGAGTTGGCCGACCTGAATGACGAAACAGGAGATGCAACGGAGACAGGAGGCGCGTAGTCATGCCCTCTTCAGATGAACGTAAAGACCTCAGGCCCGACGATCGACGCTTTATTCAGCGTGTGGCCGACCACTATACGCCCCAGCCACTTTCAGCGGCGCGTCAGGCGATGTTTGACGGAAGGCTTAGCGAACGGCTGGCGGACTCGGCCCGGCTTCCTTTCCTGCGGCCCGCCAGCCTGCTTGCAGCGGCGTGTGCGGTGCTACTGTGGTTTGCACTTCCCTCGCAACAGGTTTCCGACCCGAACTTCAAAGACCTCACTCCACGGTCAGCCTCAACACCACTCGCACAGTATACCGACACGGCAAATACGCAAGACATAACCTCTCACACCAGCCTTTTGGCGTATGCCTATTATCAATCCGAAGCGCAGACTGACTTTCTTCCTGCTGAATATCTTGCCCTGGCTGATGCTTTTGAACTGTTGTGAGCCGGCTGTTATGAGAAAGACCCGCCTATTGATGTTTGTTGCTGTATTCACTCTGTGTGAATGGGGCGGCTGGGCGGCTGACGGCTGGGCGCAGCCCCCAGGGCCATCCGCCCGTCATACACCTCCCGGTCTGCGCCTTGAGCGCCTTGTCGAGGAGTTGGGGCTTGATGCGCAAACCCTAGCCCGGGTAGACGCTATCATCGACGCTTCACGCGCCAAGAAGCGGACCCTGCGGCGTCAATTGCGCGAAGCACGCGAGCAGATGCACGGCCTGTTGGAAGCAGAGGAGCCCCAGGAAGCCGAATTATTGAAACAAGTCGAGCGTATTGGTGGCCTGCGGACGGAACTCCGCAAAGAGCAATTAAAGACCATGCTCCGCGTCCGCGCTCTGCTGAGCCCGGAGCAACGCGCCTCATTGCTCGAACGGCTCAACAAGAGCCCCCAGCGTGGCCGGCGCGGGTTTGGCCGGCATCAGGACTTTCACCCTTCTCTCCCACCGAACGAAGCTCGGTAAACCGGAATTTGTCCACGCGTGTCTAATCAGACAGACGCATATACCAAGGAGGTCGATATATGACAAAAAGCAAGTGGATCATCATCGGTGCAAGTGTGGTTACCGCAGGACTCCTGCTTACCTCACTCGTGTCCGCTCGCCCCGGACACGGGCGTCCCGGTTGGGGCGGTCCGGGGTCCTTCCCCTTGCGGGTGTTACGGCACCTGGACCTGAGCGAAACTCAGCAGGCCAGTATCGAGGCGATCAAGAAGAAGCATCGGGAAAGTCTGACCGGCCTCAAAAAGAATCTGAGGGAGGCCCGTCAAGAGATCATGAACCGCCTCCTGGGAGAGTCGGATGTTGAAGCCGGTGACTTCACTGCCCTGCAAGCCAAATTGAATCAGCTGAGATCGGCTCTGTTTGAAGAATCCCTGACAATGGGCTTAGCCATCCGGGCCGAACTGACCCCAGCGCAGCGCGCGCAGGCCGCGACCAAGCTTGAGGATATGCGAGCGCGTTGGGCCGAGAAACGCGCCAAGCGGCATCACGGAGGATGTGCAGAACGGCATCACGAGGAATGTGCCGAGCGGCATAAAATGAAGGATAAGGACGGCTAACCGTATGCATGAAAGAAGGGGAGCCCAGGGCTCCCCTTCTTGGATCGAGATGGCTACTGCGCCACCAGCCCGCCGTCCACCTGCATTGGAATACCGGTCACAAACGAGGCCGCATCAGAACACAACCAGACCACAGCTTCACCAATTTCCGCGGGCTGCCCAAAACGGCCAACCGGCTCCATGGACACGGCGAGTTCATCGAATCCCGGAGACAATTGTGCTCCCCGTTCGACCATGGGGGTTTGAATCACTCCCGGACAGACGGCGTTCACCCGAATACCGGATTTGGCGTATTCCAGGGCCGCCGTCTTGGTCAGACCGACCACGCCGTGTTTACTCGCCACATAGTCGGGCAGGCCGGGAAAGCCGACCAGCCCGGCGGCCGAAGCCGTATTGACAATAGTCCCGCCGCCCTGGCTGAGCATCTGTTGGATCTCGTATTTCATGCACAGCCAGACGCCGGTCAGGTTCACCGCAATCGTCCGGTCAAACTCTTCCTCAGTACAGTCAATCGTCGGTTTCACACTCCCCTCGATGCCCGCGTTATTGAACGCGCAGTCGAGGCGGCCATAGGTCTCAACTGTCTTTGCGACCAGCGTCTCCACATCTGCGGCCTGCGACACATCGGCTTTGACAAAAATGGCTTCTCCACCCGCGGCTTCAATCTGCTGCACGGTTTCCTGACCACCTTCCACCACAATATCTGACACAACGACCTTGGCCCCTTCTCGGGCGAAGACGAGCGCCGTGGCCCGACCAATACCGGACCCGGCTCCGGTCACGAGTGCAATTTTGTTGTCCAATCGTCCTGGCATGTTTTCCTCCTATTTGGCTCCTATTGGGTGACCAGACCGCCATCGACCGCCATGGGGTGGCCCGTTACGAACGAGGCCGCATCGGAACACAGCCACACCACGGCCTCGGCAATTTCCTGGGGCTGGCCGAGCCGACCGACCGGCTCGACTGCGGCGACCGACTCCGCCAACTGCGGATTGTGGCTGAAGGCCCGCTGGACCATGGGAGTATCAATCACACCGGGACAGACTGCATTGACCCGAATCCCGGTCTTGGCATATTCCAGGGCCGCTGTTTTTGTCAGTCCCACGACCCCGTGCTTGGCTGCAACATAGGGAGCGATACCCTGAAAGCCCACCAACCCGGCTACAGAGGCCGTGTTGACAATGGCTCCGCCGCCCTGTTTGAGCATTTGTGGAATTTCATACTTGAGACACAGCCAGACGCCTTTCAGGTCGATAGCCACGACCCGCTCCCAGTTGGCTTCGCTACACTCAGTGGTGGGGGACTGCTCGCCCTCGATGCCCGCATTATTGAACGCGCAGTCGAGGCGGCCATAGGTTTCAACCGCCGTGTTGACTAATGCCTCGACCTCGCCGGCTTGAGCGACATCGACTTTCACAAAGGTGGCCTGTCCGCCTGCAGCAGAGATCTGCTGCACGGTTTCCTCACCGCCCTCAACCACAATGTCCGAGACAACAACCTGGGCGCCTTCCCGCGCAAAAGCGAGCGCCGTTTGCCGTCCAATACCCGAGCCTGCGCCGGTTACAAGCGCAACTTTTCCCTCGGTCAATCCCGACATACGTTTCCTCCTGTTTCGGTTGGTTTCTTGAAAGGGTGTATCAGAAATGGGTGTGTCAGATGATCGGTCCTGGCGAGAAACGACACGGCAGATGCTTAATCCCGTGAATAAAATTATTCGTTAGCCGCTCAGGTTCTCCAGTGATTTCGAGGTCCGGAAGGCGCTGAAAGAGTTCCCGGAACATGACTGCCATCTCCCGCCGGGCCAGGTTTACCCCTAAGCAGAAGTGGGCACCCGCCCCAAATCCGAGATGCTCATTCGGACTCCGCGTAATATCAAAACCATACGGGTCCTCAAAGACCGCTTCATCCCGATTGGCCGAGGCGTACAAAAGGAAGACCTTCTCGCCCTGACGCAGCGGCTGACCACCGATCTCGGTGTCACAGGTAGTTGTGCGCCGCATATAAATGACCGGGCTGGCCCAGCGGACAATCTCTTCGATAGCGGTCTTGGCATAGGCGTCAAAATCCGACTGCCACAGCGCACGCTGGTCCGGGAAGTCATGCAGGAGCTTGATACCATGACTGATCGCATTGCGCGTGGTCTCATTGCCGGCGGCAACCAAGAGGACGAAAAAAGAGCACAAATCCTGGTCAGTCAGACGATCCCCGTCAAGTTCGGCGTACACGAGGGCTGAAGTCAGATCGTCAGTGGGATGCTGGAGACGTTGCTGGCGCATATCGGCCATGAGCTGACTGAGGCTCTGACCGGCCTGTATCACCGCTGCGAATCGCTCGGCCAGATCCTCTGTTCCGTACTCGGGGTCTATGCCCCCCAAGATGATATTGGTTTGCTCGAAGACAAAGGCGTGCTGACTCTCTGGGACACCCAACATGTCACAGATGATTTGAATCGGAAACGGCGCGGCAATGGCATCGACAAAGTCACACTCGCCCCGTTCAATAACGGCATTAATCACCCGCCGCGCAGCCTCCTGCACGTCGCTTTCGACCTGCCGTAAGTGACGTGGGGTGAAGGCTTGTGACACCAGACTACGGAGTCTTTTATGCCGGGGATCGTCCATCACAATCATGGAGCCGAAAAATTCCCGCGCTTCGGGCGGAGTATCGATGATGGTAATGCCTTTGGCTGAGGAAAAGATCCGGGAATTCAAGCTGGCGTGGAGCACATCGGCATGCCGGCTCAACACCCAATAGCCCGCTCCCTGTATCGGAATGCTGGTTTCGCCTTCCTCAAAAAATGCAACGGGACGCTCTTTGCGCAGCAGGGCAAAAGCGCCCTCTCGTTCTTCCAGACTTTTGCGCCAGAAGGCCCAGTTCGATAGGTCAATATCGTCAATAGAGTCAGGATAGTGAGGTTGCATACCTCTCCTTCGTCCTGGGACTAGTCATTAATACACGTCCAGCCCTCGCAGACTGCGGTGACTTCGTTACTCACCAGGGATTTGATATCGGCGGCAGCTTTTTTTGAGGTTGCCGTCCGGGTGCACATATCCGTTGTCACGGTCTCACCGACCCCATTGAAGGCATAGACCAGATATTCTTCCCCTTCTCGGAACAGTACTCCACACAGTTCGGTTGTGGCGTACGTTTCGAGGATCAGTTGGGATTTGTCCGTGCCTTTGATCGCGGTGTTGACATCCATCGTGACCCGGAGCGTCTCAAACTCGTATAGGTGCTCAGAGCCCAGCATGGACTTCCACGCCCCGTAGAGCCAGCCGTCGGCCTCGATGTGCTCGACGTTCGCTGCCGTCCCCACAAATACGACGTCGACGGCTTCCGCTCCCTGGCTGGGCGACGGTGGCGTGAGGCAGGTACAGGCCTGCGCCGGAATAGGCAGCAGCCCGAACACAGCTCCCAACACAGCAATGCAGCCAACAATAAGCCCTCGGAAACGATTCATCATGCTTCTCCTCTTTCGCTTTTTTCAGAAACGTTATCTTCCTTTCCGTCATGTATCAATCTCCACCCGCCCACGTGCCAGGTCCAGTCAGATGCGAAGGCAACACCGCTCTCTGGGCCTCTACTGGCGTGGTCAGATTCCGTGCAAGCATATTTTGCGGCACAACACGTTTGCTATAAATATCCACCTCCCACACCGCTTCATGAACTCCCTTGCTGTCCGCATACGTCAAACGCACCCAGCGCCCACCCGGAGCTTCAAAAACATTCAAATATTGACTCAGCGTCTCAACCAAGCGGTCGGTTTGAGACTGTAGGCCGGCCTCCCACGTCCTCCGAGACCAAGCATTCCCAGCTTGTCCCGACTCTCGCGCCCGGTGATCAATGTTTGAGATGACGCTGAAATAGCCCTCACTAGGCGCATAGCTTTTGACCAGACGAATCGCTTGTTCTTCCTTGGCGGTCATTGGCCGCTCACCGCAAGCAGTTCCAAAGAAGCTCAGCAACAGAAATATGAATGGTAGGACCCCTAACCGAGCTCTGGAACGTCGTTGAGAGGATCTATCTTTTTGTTGCCGAGAATGATGTTTTCGGCGAGACGGAGGAGCAAGGAGATCGGCAAAAATATCGTCAGCGATCTGTCTGACATAACGCTCTTTTTTCTCGGTCGGGCTCCCCGTTTTCTGATACAGACGATCCACAGACACTTTCGTCAGCGGCATAGCAATCCTCCTTAAGTTTTCTCATCAAAACTGTTTCATAATAAAATAGTTTGAATATGTCAATATATTATGCTAGACAGACTCGACCGGAAGAGAGATGTCATGTTTATGCGAGGAAGCAGGGAGGAGAGTAATGGTAAAGGCCGCTCAGGCAGGCGCGCAGAACGATTTCCCGGCTGAGGCAACCGCGCTGTTCCTGCCGATTCACTATAAGATCGGTATGGCGCTCGAAGATGCGCTGCGTTGCGGCCAGTTGTCACGCAAGCAGGTTGCCATCCTGTGGCTGATGCGGACAGAGCGAGATGCCGATGGGCATATGCGCCGGAAAGACATCGAGCGCCTCCTTGCCTCCTGGTTTGAAACCAGCAGCCCCACGATTACACGCGCCCTGCGCGACATGGCGGATGTACCGCTCAAACTCGTCCGTCTCGTTGAGGACCCAGACTCAGGCCGAGAAAAACAAGTCATTCTGACCCCAAAGGGAGAACGCTTCCTTCGTACCATGGAAGAAGAAGGGAAGGAGTTTCTCCAGCCTTTTCTGGCTCAGATGCCGCCCGCAGAATCGAGAGAACTCTTTCGCCTCTTACGCAAAGGTGTCAGCCTCTTTGAGAAGGCAACAAAGCGCTGAGGTTTGTGGCAATTTTATTTCGTCAAACATAGCGCAACGGAGATCAGACTGTTAGGGTAAATTTTTCTTTTCACCGCCTGATTTGCAAACAATCCAAAGGAGGGAAGGCAATGAGTGGCTATACGATTATTGATGTTGATACGCATGTGACGGAAAGTCCGGATCTGTGGACGAGTCGGGCCCCGGAAAAGATGCGCGACCGGGTGCCCCACGTCGAAACCGATAAAGACGGCCGGCTGTCCTGGTTTGTGGGGGGAGAGTCCTTACTGGCCAACCCCGGCATGACCGCCACCGCCGGCCGCGGCAATATGCAGAATCCGCCCAAGAACTACGAAGAGATGCACCCAGGTGCGCATGACGCCCAGGAACGGCTCAAGTATATGGACCAGATGGGCATCTGGGCCATGGTGATGTATCCCAACGTCGGCGGGTTCGGCGCTCAGGAGTTCTTGAAATTGAACGACCCCGAGCTGATGCTGACCTGTGTGCAGATCTATAACGACTGGCAGACCGAATGGGCCTCGGCCGACACGCGGCGCTTGCTGCCTATTACCTCGCTGCCCTTCTGGGATGTCGACGCCGCGGTCACGGAAATACGACGCTGCGCCGCCATGGGACACCGCGGTATCCTGTTCACCGGCGAGCCGCAGTTCTGGGGACAGCCCTTGCTCGGCGACCCGCACTGGAATCCTCTCTGGGAGGTGTCGATTGAACTGAACCTGCCGATCAGCTTCCACATTGGATCGGGCAATATGGAGCTGGGTCTGCTCAAGAACAAGATCGAGTCCTACGGCAAGATGGCGGCTTTTACCGAACTGTCCGTGGATGTCTTTTTGCGCAACGGCATGCAGATGACCGACTTAATCATGTCTGGCGTATTGGCCCGCTATCCGGAGATTCAATTCATCTCGGTCGAGAGCGGCATTGGCTGGATTCCCTTTGTGCTCGAAGCGCTGGATTATCAGTTTCAGGACAACGGAGTCTCCAAGGACAATCCGGAGTTTGACATGCTGCCGTCCGCGTACTTCGCCCGCAATATCTACGCCTGTTACTGGTTTGAGCAGACCGCACCCCGACGGCTGATCGACAAGGTCGGGGTGGATAACATTCTGTTTGAGACCGACTTTCCACACCCCACGTCGCTCTACGGCGACGAAGTGCACAAACGGATCAAGGGGGGTTTATCCGACTGTGAAGAGTCGGTGCGACGCAAGATTTTGTGGGACAACGCCCAGCAGCTCTACAAAGTCGAAGTCCCAACCGCCCAGGACGAGGCCAAACGCGAGACCGTAGCGGTCGCCGCCTAAGACAATATCAGTGCAAAGGCGTATCGCAATTCCGTGCCGTCAGGGAGGGAACACATGGGACGCACGTATAATGTGATCGATTCGGACGGCCATGTCCTCGAACCACGCGATTTCTGGCAAGAGTATATTGATCCAAAGTACCGCGATCAGGCACCTGAGTTGATCGTCGATAGCGACGGGAAAGACCGCTTTCAGGTAGAAGGTAGATTGCTCGGTCCGCCCGCCGGCCTGGGGTTGATCGGGGCGATTGGCGTACGCGAAAAGATCGACGGAAAGTGGGTCCACGCCCCGAAAGTGTCCCTCAAGATGGCCTACACCCAGGGCCGGGCGGGTGGCTTTGATCCGCACGCCCGGATTCCGGACATGGACCTGGACGGTATTGACGCCGCCTTCCTGTATCCCAGCCTGGGCCTCTTTGCCGGTGCGATTGAGGACCCTCAACTCGCCGCCGCGGCCAGCCGGGCCTATAACCGCTGGCTGGCCGACTACTGCGCACCCTACCCGGACCGGCTGTTTGGCGTAGCCATGCTGCCCATGCAGTCGATTGAGTTGGCGGTGGAAGAGATGCGTTACGCGCGCAACGAACTCGGCATGCGGGCCGGTTTTCTGCGTCCCAATCCGTATAATGACAAAATGCTCGGCCACCGGGACTACGACGTGTTTTGGGCCGAAGCTCAGGATCTCGACTTTTCGGTGGGCATCCACGAAGGAACCGGTGGCATGCCTGCCGTTGGGGTGGAGCGTTTTCGGAGCTTTGGGGCCAAGCATATGGTGTCGCACACCATGGAGATGATGCTGGCCGCGCTATCGATCATCTGGGACGGCGTGTGCGAACGCTTCCCTAAAGTGCGGGTTGGTTTTCTGGAGTCAGGCGGAGGCTGGATGGCCCCCTGGCTGGACCGTATGGACCGCCATTTTGAGGATAAGGGGCTGTTCAACGATTCCACGCTGACCATGCCGCCCAGCGAGTATTTCAAGCGTCAGTGCTGGATTTCGTACGAACCGGTGGAAGGCAACCTCACCCATCTGGTAGATTATATCGGCCCGCACAAAGTTCTGTGGGCGACCGACTATCCCCATCCGGACGGTTTCTTCCCAGGGGCACCGGAGCAGATTGCCGAGAAACTGCCGGAGGAACACCAGCACGCGGTGCTGGCCGGGGGCGCTATGCAGTTTTATAATTTGAGTTAGGGCCTACGGCCCCGGAGAGCCGGCTTCGGTAGCGGTGGACGAGCTACCTACAAGCGAGGCGACTTTCGGTGGAGTCACCTCGCCTCGACTTTCATGTAAATGAGAATCACAATCTATGTTACTTTATGTCTACTCAAACAGGTGTCCAGGCTTCAGAAGTGCTGGACTGATTTTACAGTCCAAACTACGGCTGCCAGGTCCAATCACGAGTGAGTCGTTTCATCCTCGTGCAACTCCTTCGAGGCCGTTGCATTGGCCAGTTGAGAGAAATCGAGGCGGTCCAGAAACTCTACTCCGTGCTCTTCACAGTAGTTTTCCGTTGCTCCCAAGACCATTTCACGCGCGACTAATAGGGCAGGAAACCCCGATTCATCGCTGAGGTCCACCCAGTTGAGCTCGAACAGATAGGAATCGCCAAGGAGAGTGCCATGCCCTTCCATCTCCTCATCGGTAGATTCTCGAAAGGAACATGTGAACCCCAGTGACCTCACGCCACCTAGAAGCCGCTTCAGTCTAGCGACTGACTTGCCAGTGAGACGATGCAAGAAATCCACATTAATGTGAATGTTCTCAGGCAAGTCCGCAGGACAACCGGAATAGATTAGGCTAAGAACCGTATCCCTTTCGTCAGATGTCATCCGACAAAGTACTTGGAAAAAAGACCTCGCTTGTGACCCCGCATGAGTTTGGGCCTCTTCGTCATCCTCAATACCGAGACGCTCAAAAAGGCGATCTAGAATCGGAGGTAAGTAATTCCGTCGGGAGTGTTTACCTAACTTCTGGACTACGAGAGCAGATAACTTGGACGGTGAAGTTTGTCTCAGATCGATGTGATGAACGGTATCGGGTAAACCAGGAATCGGCGTATCGTCAAATCGAGCGGGTAGAATGTACTCTTTCTTCTCTTGCAATGCGCGAGCTTGTGCGCTTTGTCGCTCGTGGTTCGTCCATACCTTGTCAGCGTATTCTCTGGAAGCGAAGAGGATACAGTACCGGCAAAGATGTTGATAAATCTCATCCAGATGAGAATAGAGGTCCTTGCCCCATAATTCTGCTTTCTCGTAATCGTCAAAGAACACGCGGACTCCGTGCGCCACAAGTTCGCGAGCGACTTCTTCTACGTATTCCCGCTGTTCACCAGCAAACGACAGACACACATCGTACTCGAAGTCGTTAGGGTCCTTTGAGTTATTCATGGGGTGCCTTTCTTCAAACTAACTCGTAATGGGAAAACCGGTCTGCTGCATACCTATAATCTTCCCCACTCTCGTCAATAACGCGAATGTATCCGTGAGAGGCAGCTTCTTCATCTGGAATGACTCGGTATAATTTCCCTACCTCCAACGACGCTTTGTAGTCCTCGTTATCGATGCAGGCCGCGAAGTGAGACGTTTTTACGCTTTTCTCTTTCATAGCTTATCCAGCAAAGGGAACTGACTACCCCCGTAGGAGCTGATTGTATCCGAATATCCAAAGGGTTGAAAAATACGGTAGAGAGCGCTATTATTCCTAACGCATGAGAAAGTATTTCACAACAGGAGAGGCTGCTGAATACCTTGGCGTTACACCCTCAAGGGTGCGCCAGTATATCGTTGAGGAACGCCTTGAGTCTGAAAAATACGGCAGGGATCATATGATTCAGGAGAGCACCCTGGCCGAATTTGCAAAACGCGGAAAAAAGAAGCGGGGCCGGCCCAAAAAACAACAGCAAAACTCACGAATGCGCTGAGAGCATTTCAGGATGCAAAAAATGACGACAGCCCTTCAAACAACCGCCGAGACCAGCATAGCCCTACCGACTCGGCAACATCCTGTTGTGACGCTGCATGGGGATGCACGTGACCTCATTCGACAGGTCCCGGATGACACGTTTCAATGCGTCGTCACGTCACCACCGTATTGGGGCGTCAGAGACTATGGCATTGAAGATCAGATTGGTGCCGAGCCGGACTTATCCCAGTATGTTGAACATCTTGTCGGCGTCTTTCGTGAAGTCCGCAGGGTGCTGAAGCCTGACGGCACGTTCTGGCTCAATATCGGTAATACCTACTCGTCCGGTGGCAGAAAATGGCGGGACGCAGATGATAAGAATAAGGGCCGGGCCATGTCGTACCGCCCGCCGACCCCACCCGGACTGAAGAAAAAGGACCTGATTGGGGTCGCCTGGTTATTAGCCCTGGAATGTCAAAAAGACGGCTGGTATCTGCGGAATGATATTATCTGGCACAAGCCCAATTGCCAGCCGGAAAGTGTCAAAGACAGGTTCACAGTGTCCCACGAATATCTGTTCATGTTTTCAAAATCCGAGCGATACTATTTTGACCAGGAAGCGATTAAGGAGCACACGACAAACGGCAACGGACGAAAAAACAGGAGAACGGTCTGGTCAATCAATACGGAGCCATGTCCGGAGGCACATTTTGCAGTCTTTCCCAGAGCCTTGATTCGCCCCTGCATTGTCGCCGGCAGTCGGAAAGACGATATTATCCTCGATCCTTTTTATGGGACCGGCACGGTTGGGATTGTGACAAAGGAACTCGGGCGGCGCTGTGTCGGTATAGAACTGAATAGTGAATATCTGGACATCGCAGAACGAAGGGCGGCAATGGTGCAAGCGGCCCTCATTCCTGAGGTATGAAAAATTCCCACTCTGCATGGACTCGACAAGTATCTTTACTCAAGTTCTTGATCTGTAATTTTCTCTCGCCGCCCCCGTCAAAGTACAGACTGAAAATAATCTGGCCGTCCTCATTGCGAACATAACAGTAGCCGGGCTTTGGAAACTGTTTGCTGTCCAATTTCATTTCCAACTGACCGCTATTGGCGAGCTTGAGAATATCTATCGGGATTTCAACAAGTTCATATTTCCAGTGCGGTGCCTTTCTGACAGCCCGGAGGCTCAGTATCTTCTCATAGCGCTCCAGATGGTTAAGAAACTGACTACGCAATCCTTCCAGATCGTCCGGGTCATCACCCCAGTTTCCTCTCCCCAATTCCATGAATTTGCTGATCCATAAGACGTTTTCCTTAATGTTTTTATCCGCCTGCGTTTTCAGTGATAATTGGATCCCATCAACGGTAGCGTCATGGCCCGGATTACCCTTTGGGGCAAGTGCAGCCTCATGTCCGCTCATCCTCAGGACATGGACGAGAACGTACTCAAACTTATCTTTGCTAAAGGATTCTGACGAGAAACTATGATGAACCCGCAGAGCATCTCCGAAGTTTTGTAGGGTAATTTCATCGAACAAATCATCCCCATTCAGGACAAATCTGTGATCGGCGGAAAAAACAGAAACCACACGCTGAATCCAGTGGAGTTGGCCAGCGGTCAATGCCGGGATTGAGCGCACTAAGGATTCTATAAGCTGTCGTTTGTCGTTATTCATTCTTTTTCGTGTCGAACTCAGCGTATGTGGTGAATGCCCTGCCCTCTCACGCCGGGCCGCTGCGCAGAATCTGCTTGCGTTCCAACTCCTGCACCTGCTCTGGCGTATAGCCGAGCCATTGGGTCAGAATTTCCCGATTATGCTCGCCCAGCGTTGGGGCTTGGAGCTCAAGGGTCTGGGGAAATTCCGAGAACCGGAGCGCGAATCCGGGGACATCCATATCGCCGAGGAAGCGGTCATGGATCGTTCGGACCGTTCCCCGCTGGCGCAGGTGCGGATGCTGGAGGGCCTCAGGCACGGACAGAATAGGCGCGACCGGCACATGATATTCTTTCAGTGCCGCAATGGCGGCGTCATCACTCGGCTGAGAGCGGAGCCAGTCCTCAATGGTCTCCACCAGTTCGTCCAGATGATTCATCCGCGCTTCGTTATCGGTAAAGCGCGGGTCCCGCGCCAGCTCGGGCTGCCCCATGGCCTCGCATAGCTTGGTCCAGTGCTGCTCCAGGGGCGCGATCAGAATCATATAGCGCTCATGTCCCTTGAACACGCCAGCAGGAGCTGCATACCACGAATGCGCTCCCGAGCGGGTCGGGTTTATTTTGCCTTTGCTCAGGCTGTACATCTGAAAACTGGCTTCATGGTAATGCGCATAGGTATCGAGCAACGCCAGGTCCAGGTGCTGTCCGCGCCCGGTGCGCTCGCGGTATAACAACGCGGCGCAGACCGCGCCCATAGCATGCGCTCCGGTGGAGACGTCGCCCAGGGCCACCATCGGGAATATGGGCGGGCCGTCCTTTTCGCCACCCATCGAAGTGACGCCTGAGTAGGCCGCGCCCACCCAGTCGAAACCGGGTTCGTGGGCGAGTGGTCCGGTCTGCCCAAAGGCGGAAATCGAGCACATCACCAGCCGGGGATTGATCTGACTCACCACGTCGTAGCCGAGACCCAGACGGCCGATGACGCCGGGGGCATAGTTCTCGACCAGCACATCGACTTTCTCGACCAACCCTTTGAGGATGGCCAGCCCCTCCGGGGTCTTGGCGTTCAGGCATAAGTCCTTCTTGCCGCGATTGTGCTGAACAAAATAGCCGCTCCGGCCATCAACGATAACCGGCCCTATGCGTGCGCCGTCGCCCGCCGGTGCCAGTTCCACCTTGATCACCTCAGCCCCCATTTCCGCCAGCATCAGCGTGCAGGTCGGTCCGGCCACGATCTGGGTGAAATCCAACACCTTGTACCCATCCAGTACATGCTTCGGCTGATTCATTCTGCCCTCCCTTATTTTTCTACTGCCCCCATACCAGCCCAGGGAAGAGAGGCAAGAGGGCGAAGCGGGGCCATATTCCGTATTCTTGCTCCCGTGAGAGCGTGGAGTGTATAGAACATTCAGGCAACCCATAAGGAGCGGAGATATGAACCCCGTCACTGCTGCACTCGAACTGCAACCCATAATCCGGAAATATCTTGGCAAAGGAGAGCAGGAAGCCAGACTGGTGAACGAAGTATTCGCCGCGGTCGGCCAAGCCGGGCTCTTTAGACTCTTCGCCCCGCACGAAGTCGGTGGCCTGGAAGCCTCTCCGGCTGTCGCGCTCGCCGCTATTGAGGCGGTCAGTGCCGCCGACCCGGCCGTTGGCTGGTGTATTGGAAATTCTCAGCCCGCCTGTTTGGCTGTCGGCTGGCTGGCTGAGGACGAACGGGCGAAACTCTTTGCCGAGCCAAACCGCAACTTCGGCTTTTCAGCAGCACCGTCCGGTCGGGCCGTTCCGGAAAACGGCGGCTATCGCCTCAGTGGCGAGTGGCCGGTTGTAACGGGCTGTGAGGATGCCCCCTGGTGCGCCCTCGCGGGTCTGGTCATGGATGGAGATAGGCCGCGTCAGGTGAATGGCGTACCCGATGGACGGCTTTTCCTGATTCCAACGGCGGACATCGTCATCTCGCCTACCTGGCGGGGCGCCGCGGCCATGCGTGGAACGGGCAGTCATGCTGTGAGTGTGGATAAGGTCTTCGTCCCTGAGGGCTTCGCCCATACTCCGGCCAAGCCACGCGTGATTGATCGTCCCTTGTATCGCCTTCCACTCCCGTTGTTGTTTGCGCCCGCCGGTGCTGCCGTCGCCCTGGGGGCCTTGGACACTGCTGTGACGAGTGCCAGAGAAGCGCTGGGTGCAAAGGTCTCCTCCTTTAGCGGGCAGACGATCCGTGACCAAACGCCGATTCAGGAGCTGATTGCTCACAGCAGCGCCGCATTACGGGCGGCCCGGGCAGGGCTTCTTGCTGCGACAAACGCCGTCTGGGACCCGGCGAGTACCGGTGCTGAGGTCCCGTTACCGCTCCGGGCGGAACTGTACGCCTCCACTTTCTATGTCCTGGACACGGCGCGGGATACCGTCAGCCAGCTATATGCCCGGGGCACGCGCGCAGGGTTTATGCAGGGCAACCCACTGGAACGGGCGCTCAGGAATCTGCACGCCATTGCCTTTGGCTATGAATCCTCGCGTGGCATTCAGCATTCCGCCGGACGGGTATTACTCGGCGGCGAGCCACTCGACCCACTGTTCTGAACGGAGATGCCGGGTGTCCGACTCCGTGTTTCCAGGAGGCACAGTGCTTTGCCCAGGCGACCACTACCGTGATTATCTCGACATTGCGGATATGGACAGGTTGAAGAAGATGCTGACCCAGGGGCGTGGCGCTGTCGAATGTTATCAAGGCGTATTTCACCGAATTCGCGGCTAAGCCGCGCCACTCGAAACCAGCACCAAGATGGGATATATCTAGGTGGGGAATAACGACTGTAAGGAGGGGATACTATGGGGAATATGCACCAACATCCGCAAAAACCGAACGGGAACGGAGCGGTCGAACAATACGACGCAATCATTATCGGCGCTGGGGTAGTGGGATTATATCAACTGTACCGTCTGCGGAAGATGGGGCTTTCGGTACGCGTCTTTGAGGACGCAGACGGTGTGGGCGGCACCTGGTATTGGAACCGCTACCCTGGCTGTCGCTTCGATTCCGAGAGCGAAACCTACGGCTACTCCTTCTCCGAGGAACTGTCGCAAGAATGGGACTGGAAAGAGCATTTTTCCGGTCAGCCGGAAAACGAGCGCTACCTCAACTTTGTCGCCGATAAGTTCGAGTTGCGCAAAGACATCCAGCTCAATTCTCGGGTCAGCTCAGCAGTCTACGATGAGAGTGCGCATCAATGGGAGGTCCAGGTCGAGGGTGGCCAGCGCGCCCGGGCGCAGTTTCTCATCGGCGCGGTCGGCATCCTGTCTGCGAAGTATACGCCCCCCTTTGAAGGCATGGACAGCTTCGAGGGCCTGTCGTTTCACACCTCGAACTGGCCAAAGGAAAAGGTGGATTTTACCGGCAAGCGAGTCGGCTGTATCGGCACAGGTGCGACTGCGGTCCAGCTCATCCCTATCGTGGCCAAGGAAGCGGGCCATCTGACCGTCTTTCAGCGCACCCCGAACTACTGCGCGCCGCTACGGAATGCGGAAGTCGCCCCGGAGGTTCAGAGCCAGTGGAAGGCCACCTACCCGGAAATCCACAAACGGTGTCGCGAAAGCCCGACCGGCTTCAAGTACGACTTCGACCCACGGTCTGCGCTGGAGGTCTCAGAGGAGGAACGGCTGGCACTCTACGAGGAGTTGTGGGCACTGCCCGGGTTCAAGAAATGGCTGGGTAATTTCCATGACATCATGACGAATATGGAGGCCAACGAGACCTTTGCCGAGTTCGTCCGCAATAAAATACGAGAGCGGGTCAACGATCCGGTCGTCGCGGAAATGTTGGCCCCCAAGGATCATCCCTTCGGTGCCAAGCGCATCCCCTTGGAGACTCACTATTACGAAGCCTACAATCGGGACAATGTCTTGCTGGTCGATATCCGCAAGGCGCCGATCGCGTGCATCACCCCGAAGGGCGTGAAGACGCAGGACGCCGAGTACGAATTCGATGTTATCATCTATGCGACTGGTTTTGACGCCGTGTCCGGGCCGTTGACCCGGATCGATATTCGCGGCGAAGGGGGACAGACTTTCAAGGACAAATGGGCTGCCGGGCCGCGCAGCTATCTTGGTCTGCAGAGTGCCGGCTTTCCGAATTTCTTTATCGGCATGAACTCCGCGCTGTGCAACTACACCGTGTGCGCCGAGCTGATTGTGGAATGGATTGCGGATTGTATCGGCCATCTGCGTGAAAAGAACCTGGCATCCATTCAGCCCACCCTGGAGGCGGAGGAAGCCTGGGTGGACCACGCCAACGAGCTGGCCGCGGGGACGATCTTGACCGCTGCGGACTCCTGGTTTGTAGGGGCAAATATTCCCGGCAAGAAACGCGCTGTTCTCCTCTACGCGAACAGTGCCCGAGAATATCGGAAGAAATGTCATGAGGTCGCCGCCAACGGCTATGAGGGGTTTGTGCTGCGCTAGACCATGGGGGAACGGGCGGCCGGAGATTCCGGGGATCGAGACGTTCGAGAAGTCTTATGCAGCGACGGCGCGCGGGAGTATACATCACAGTAAGTTAATATCTCATAAGGGAGGAATATGATGGCACAGACTGGACAACATCCACCCAAGCCAAACGGGAACGGAGCTATCGAGCACTATGACGCCATCGTCATCGGTGCCGGGGTGTCGGGCTTATACCAACTGTACAAACTCAGAGAGATGGGGCTGTCGGTGCGGGTCTTTGAGGATGCTGGCGGCGTGGGTGGCACCTGGTATTGGAACCGCTATCCGGGTTGTCGTTTCGATTCCGAGAGTGAAACCTATGGCTATTCGTGGTCGGAGGAACTGCTCCAGGAATGGGACTGGAAAGAGCACTTTTCCGGTCAGCCCGAGAACGAGCGTTACCTCAACTTTGTCGCCGACAAGTTTGACCTGCGCAAAGACATCCAACTCGACTCTCGCGTCAGCTCGGCAGTCTACGACGAGGACGCACACTGCTGGGAGGTCCAGGTCGAAGGGGGGCAACGCGCGCGGGCACAATTTCTCATTGGTGCGGTCGGTGTTCTATCCGCGAAGTATACGCCCCCCTTTGAAGGCATGGACAGCTTCGAGGGTCTGTCGTTTCACACCTCGAGTTGGCCAAAGGAAAAAGTGGACTTTACCGGTAAGCGGGTGGGCTGTATCGGCACGGGAGCGACCGCGGTCCAGCTCATCCCAATCGTGGCCCAGGAAGCCAGCCATCTGACCGTCTTTCAGCGTACCCCCAACTACTGCGCACCCTTGCGCAATTCGGAGGTCAATCCAGAGACCCAGGCGGTCTGGAAGGCCAATTATCCGAAAATCCATAAAAAGTGTCGCGAAACCTCGGCCGGCTTCGAACATGAATTCGATCCGCGTTCGGCCCTAGAGGTCTCAGAGGAAGAGCGGCTGGCGCTGTACGAGGAATTATGGGCGCTACCCGGCTTCACCAAATGGCTCGGCAATTTCCACGACATTATGACCAATCAGGAAGCCAATGAGACGTTCGCCGAGTTCGTTCGCAACAAGATACGCGAGCGGGTGCATGACCCCGAGGTCGCGGAACTGCTGGCTCCCAAAGACCATCCCTTCGGTGCCAAGCGCATCCCTTTGGAAACCCACTATTACGAAGCGTATAACCGGGACAATGTGAAGCTGGTTGACGTCCGTAAGGCCCCGATCGAACGCATCACGCCCAAAGGCGTGAAAACTCAGGATGCCGAGTATAAGTTCGACGTCATCATCTATGCGACCGGTTTCGACGCGGTGTCCGGACCGCTGACCCGGATCGATATTCGTGGAGAAGGCGGCCAGACCTTCAAGGATAAATGGGCCAATGGACCGCGGACCCATCTCGGCATTCAGACTGCCGGCTTCCCGAATTTCTTCATTGCCGCGAGCACGGCCTTCTGCAACTACACCGTGTGTGCCGAAATGATCGTGGAATGGATTGCGGACTGTATCGGTTATCTGCGCGAGAAGAACCTGTCGAGTATTGCGCCTACCCCCCAGGCCGAGGACGCCTGGGTCGAGCACTCCAAGGAGCTGGCTTCGTATACGCTCCTGACCGATACGAAGTCCTGGTTTATGGGGAGGAATATCCCCGGCAAAGCCCCTGCCCTGCTTCTGTATGCCAACACCGTCCCGGAATATCGGAAGGAATGTCAGGAGGCTGCTGCCAACGGCTATCAGGATTTTGTGCTGCAATAAGACAGAAACCGTCTCACTTAGGCGATAGACACAAGCCGCCCTCTCCCTTCCAGGGAGGGGGGTCGGTGATTATCCGGGTAAAGTCGCGGTTTTTCCGGACAGTGTGGATCACCTGATCTACTGCATGCTCTCTGGAGGGGAAAAATGAAGAGAACTCTTTTGGCCGCGGCCGTTTTCGCCATGAGCGCAGTCCCGGCTTTTGCGCACCACCCGCTGGGCGGCGCGCCACTGGAAACCCTGACCGACGGAATCTTATCCGGTCTTGGGCATCCGCTGTTGGGTTTTGACCATCTCTTCTTCGTACTCGCTATTGGCGTTGCGGCGCTGTACACCGGTCGCGCGAAACTGGCAACGGCAGCCTATGTTGGCGCGATGCTGATGGGGTGCCTGCTGATGAGTTTGGGCCTTAGTCTTCCTGTCAAAGAATTTGTGGTCGGCATTTCGCTTCTGGTTGTCGGCTCTCTCATTTTGTCCGGTCGTGCCCTGGGTCTTGCGCCGGCTGTCGGACTTTTTGCGATCTTCGGCCTTTTCCACGGATCAGCCTTTGGCGACACGATCGCGGCCCAGGAAGCAGGGGCGGGCGTTACGGTTCTGGTGGGCTACTTGGGCGGGCTTGGTCTGCTGCAATACGGGTTGGCGCTCTTGGCCGGATTCGTTGTTCACAATCTGCTGCAGGCGACAGAGGCTGGACATATTCATGCCCGCCTCGCCGGCGCTGTTGTTGCTGGGGTCGGCATGTTTCTCACGCTTGAGAACACGGAAGGCATTATCTTTAATATATTGGGGATAGCTGGCTAGAAAGCCCAAGCCAGCCGGTACTGCTTACATTTCAGGAGCGAATGCCTCATGCTTCCCGCAAGATCAAACGTGTGGTTTCGATTCGGGTTTGCACCCTGCCCTCCACCGCAAAGCAGAGCGACGAGTTAGGCGGCAGCCCCTTGCCCGCGGCCACCGTCCTTCAGCACTCGTCTTGTCGATGGGGGATATTTTTCAAGCGGCGTGGCAACGAGCACCACCAGCAGTCCGTGCGCGACCATGAGACGCTCAAGTCTTTCCATGGGAGCCTCCCAATCTCCGTTACCCGATCTTTATTGTTTAATCCGGGCGACCGCTCGCAAACGGAACCGGCATCTCGGGGCTGTTCGTATCAATCAACGGTAGCAATTCGCCTGTGGGAAGAGTCGCGTGACCCGCACGCCAGTCTTTCATCCACTTCGGATCGCCTTCACACCGGGGATTGTGCCAGGGCAGGAGGCCCCGCAGGAGATAGGGGCCGACATGAAATATCATTGACATGATCTCTCGAATCGCGCCCATCAGGTGCCGGGGCCGGCTGAGCAACTTGTCTTTTTTCAAGGCCGTGAACATACCCACTATGCCGAACCAGACCACGTGCACCGATCCGTGGAACATGCCGAAAGCCCGTGGCAGATATTTCCCCGAATAGGCCATATAGGTGTCAAACGCGACCGTTTTATGTTCGGTTTCCTCCACCATATGCATGAGCCAGAACGAGGTGACGTGCGGGGACGCACCACGAAACAGGCGCGCCCTTTTATTGATCAACCAATGGGTGAAACCATTCGTCATGGTCTCGAATCCTGCGTTATAGGCGAGTTGGGTACGGAGACTCTTTTTAGACAATCGGGCATACGATTCGGCCAGCCGTTGTTCGACGGCGGCAAGCTCCGGATATCCATTCGCCTTCAAGAGTTCGTTCAAGCGTCGGTGACATTGATAATGAAGCCCTTCTTGTCCATTGAATCCGCGCATGTCCTTCAACAACTCAGGCTCGCTGATATGGGTCATTGCTTGCTTCGTGGATTTCATCAAATAGGGCTCAAGATACGGCATGGTTATAGACAGACCATTAAAGAGATGCGAGCGGAACGGATTATCGGGGACCCAAATCGGATCGAGATCGTCGGGGAACTCGAACGCAAACGGCCGAACAATAATCTCATCGACGCATTTGGGCTCGTATGTATAATTTCGCTTTGCCATAGTCCTTCCTCTCTCGTTTCGACTTCGACGAACGCGGTCTTCAGGTCTTCACGTGTCTCGGCGTCTTAGTGCTGGAGAATCTCCTCCTTACTCCCCCGATCATGTGGCAGTCCCTTTTTGTCCGTTCCTCAGGCGTTTTTCTGTTCTTCGTAGGCGCTGGTAAAATCCTCCAGGCTGAGCGTTACGTTGACGTTGAGGTTCTCGTCAAGCCCTTCGAATAAAATGCCGTCCTTGCCGCGAACGCTGTAAAAGACGACCCCGCCGCCATCACCAGCCCCTTCCCGATGCGGGTCGCCTGGCAGGCTGGAGGTATAACTCCCCACCGGACGAATCTCCTTGAGCGAACGGTCAGGCTCATAGAGCCGGTGCTCGCCTTGAACGACAAAGGTGTTCGTGAGTGCCAGGTGCCGATGTAGAAATATCTGCTCGTGAGGCGGGAATTTGAGAATGAAGTCGACGATGAGCTTTTCGGTATCAACGTCGAGCATGGCAAAAACGAAATGCTCGAAATCTCCTAATTGGTACCACCGCAGAGCGCGGTCATCGAAGGTATACATGGATTGGTCCCTCTCTTTCGGTTTGTGAAATGACGTGCAAAAAATCACATGCCGCCGACTATGCCAAGCCGACGGCGACCGTAGCCCGTTCTTCGTTGAACGGGATATGGGCTGCATCCTGACGTTGATGCGGGACACCCTCAGTTCGCAAGTCGTCCCCGCTGCGGGTCCGCTTCCGTCATCTTCCGACGCCCGATACGACGTCATACGCAGATTTCTTCGGCTGTGATATTCACTTTGGCGAAGCGGTTAACGAGATGCGGCTGCATAAAAGATTCTGGGAGAGCGTACCACCGCAGGCGAACATCTTATCGCACTGTTTGAGAAGGATAATGTCCAATCAAGGAGGATAACATGGACGTAGGCTTATTATTTCCGTTTCGCAATCCGCCCCAGTGGCGCACACCGTGGCCACAGTTTTATGCCGAGCAACTCAAACAAACGCAGATCGCGGAAGAACTCGGTTACGACACCGTTTGGTTGACCGAACATCACTTTGCTGAAGATGGCTACTCGCCGTCTCTCCTGCCGATTGCCAGCGCCGTGGCGACCATGACCCGTCGGGTCCGGATTGGGACGTTTCTGCTGCTGTTGCCGTTGCACAATGCGGTGCGCGTGGGAGAAGATGCCGCAACCGTTGATATTATTTCCAATGGCCGCTTTGACATGGGTTTCGGACAGGGCTATTCACCCTCCGAGTTCGAAGGCTATGGCATTCCCCGTAAACAACGGGCGTCCCTGTTAGAAGAAGGCATCGAAGTCATCCGAGGCATGTGGACTCAAGATCCGTTCTCGTATGAAGGCAAGCACTACCATCTCAAGAACATCAGCTTGGTCCCCAAACCCGCGCAAACTCCGCATCCCCCATTGTGGATCGGAGCGGGACAACCAAAAGCCGTCGAACGCGCCGCCCGGATGGGCTGCCATTTCCTGGGCACAAATGACGCCGTTGCCCAGGAGACCTATGATACTGCTTTGCGCACCTACGGGCGTGATCCCAAAGACTTTCACGCCGCTCAGCTCCGCTGGGCACATGTTGCCCCGACGCGAGACGAAGCCTGGGACAATGTCCAAGAGCATCTGCACTACATGTTAACCTGGTACGGCCGCTGGCTGGCTGAGGCCAAGGACTTTGCCGGCGCAGAAAAATTTGCTCAGCTCCCACCAGCAGCAAAACTGCGCAATGTGACGGACCAGCTCATTGGAGCTCCAATGGTCGGCACGCCTGACGACGTTGGGCGTGAGATTGAAGCCATGACCAACGCAATACGGACGACCCATATTGTCATGGGCATGCATCTGCCGGGTTTAGACCCAGTCAAGAGCAGGCGGTCGATGGAGCTGTTTGCGAAAGAAATTATGCCAAGTCTGCATTAAGCCGGTTCAATTTCATTCACCACACGATTTATCTCAGCCCCCGGAAGCAGGCGCGAACCTCGCGTAGATACGACTCTGGTTGTTCAAACGCGGCGAAATGGCCACCCTTGTCGAGTTCGTTGAAGTACACCACATTCGCGAATCGCCTCTCGGCCAAGCGTCTGGAGGTGTGAAAGATCTCCTTGGGGAAAATGGAGCACCCGACGGGAACGTTGACCGGATCCTGCCGGGCGAATGCCTCGTTGAAGCTCTCCCAATACAGTCGTGCAGAAGATATGGCGGTCGCCGGCAACCAATACAGCATCACGTTGTCGAGCAGCTCATCGCGCGTGACAACGTTCTCTGGATGACCATCGCAGTCCATCCACGACCAGAACTTCTCGATAATCCAGGCCGCTTGTCCAGCGGGGGAATCGGTCAGACCATACCCGACCGTTTGCGGCCGGGTGCTTTGCTGCTTGGAATAGCCGGAGTCCCAGTCGTTGTAATACTTCATTTTTTCGAGCGCCGATTTTTCCTGTTCCGTCAAATCGTCCATCGTAGGATCGGGCATCGCCAGCACGAGGTTCATGTGGATGCCGAGGCAATTGTCTGGATCCTGCACACCGATGTACATCGTCACCACCGCGCCCCAATCGCCGCCCTGGGCAGCGTAGCGCGTATAGCCGAGCCGCTGCATCAGCTGCGACCAGGCGCGTGCAATGCGTTGCACCTTCCATCCGGTGCGTGACGGCTTATCGGAGAATCCGTAACCCGGCAGCGACGGGGCAACCACGTGAAATGCGTCGGCAGCATCGCCCCCGAACGCGGTCGGATTTGTCAGCGGCTCAATGACTTTATGAAACTCGACGATCGAGCCCGGCCAGCCGTGCGTAATCACCAGCGGCATCGCCTCAGGATGCGGCGAGCGAGCGTGAATGAAATGAATCCCCAGTCCGTCGATTGTGGTCTGGAACTGTGGAAAGCGATTGAGCTGCTCCTCGCGCGCCCGCCAGTCGTATTGCTCGAGCCAGTATTTGCACAGCTCCTGCGTATAACTGAGCGGGATACCCTGGGTCCAGTCGTCCACACATTCCTGCTCGGGCCACCGGGTGTTGCGCAGCCGCTGCTTTAGGTCGCCGAGCTGCTCGTCAGTTGCCGCAATGCGAAAAGGCTCGATGTGATCACTCATGAATTGCCATCCTTCCGATCATGGGTTTACAGCCAACAGTAAGCATAGGATGCCTTTACGTACCACACACTCAGATAAGAATCACCGGTTTCCACCCGCAATCATTGGCGGCCAGTGACAACGGAGATGGCGCAGGCGGTGGCCCGCAAACGTTTCAACCATTGGAGATTACGGCAGTCTTGCCCGTCCGGTAAAACTGCCGTAATCCCTTGTGGCGAAAGCTGAGAATTATACTGAACCCTTGCGCTCGCCGGACAGGGTGTGAAAGAACCACGGAGAGAAAAACAAGGAGGAAGCAATGGCAGACCCACAGTTTGACAAGGCAAAAGCCGACGCCTTTGCCCAAAAGATGCTCGGCATTTTAAATGATGCGAGCGTGGCCCAGATGATAGTCATCGGCCACCAAGTCGGCCTGTTTGACGCGCTGGCCGACTTAGCCCCTTCGACGAGTGAGCAGATTGCGGCGGCGAGTGACTTAAATGAACGCTACGTGCGCGAGTGGCTCGGAGCCATGGTGACCAGCCGGATCGTGGACTATGACCCTACCGAGAAAACCTACCGCCTCCCACCTGAGCATGCCGCCGCCATCACTCGAGCGGCCGGTCCGAAGAACCTCGCGGTGATGCTGCAAATGGTGCCAATGATGGCGAAAGTCCAGCAGGGCATCGTGGACAGTTTTCGCCAAGGCGGCGGCGTGCCGTATTCAGCGTACGACGACTTCCATCAGCTCATGGCCGAGGTGAGTGGAGCCGTCCACGATGCGTCTCTCGTTGACACGACCTTGCCCCTCGTTTCCCAGTTGGTCGAGCGTTTACGCACGGGCATTGACGTTCTCGACGTCGGGTGTGGAAGTGGCCATGCGGTCAATCTCATGGCGAAAGCGTTTCCGCAGAGCCGCTTTACAGGCTATGACTTCTCGGAAGAAGGCATCGCTGCGGGCCGGGCGGAAGCGCAGGAGTGGGGCCTCACCAATACCCAACTGGCCGTCAAGGATGCGGCTGAACTCGACGATGTCAGCCGCTACGATTTCATCACCGCCTTTGATTCCATCCACGACCAGGCACATCCCCGCGCCGTGCTCAAGGGTATTGCCCAAGCCTTGCGGCCCGACGGTACGTTTTTGATGGTGGACATCAACAGCTCGAGCAATTTAGAGGAGAACTACGACCACATCCTGGGACCGATGTTGTATAGCATCTCGTGCATGCATTGAATGTCGGTCTCATTGGCCCTCCGGGGTGAGGGTCTCGGCGCGATGTGGGGCAGACAGAAGGCCCAGGAGCTGTTGAGCGAAGCTGGCTTTACTCAGGTCACCATCAAGAATGTGAAACAGGACATGATGAATAACTACTACATCTGCACGAAAGGCTAGCGAAGCCGGCGGCATGTGGAGTGGTTTGGGGGTGGTTTGCTGAATGAGAGGCTCGCGGGAATTATCACAAAGAGGGGCAGCGACCCTGCCTCTTTTCTCCCGTGAGACCAATCCCTTTCGCTCGCTCGTACGCGTATCAGTCAGGATTTCCTGAATGATACCCTGATATCTGAAACCCTCGTGTTTACCGGCTTTTTGGAACCCTACGGCTCAACACCGCAGGTCCTGAAGCAACCAGCCTGAACCGGTCCCCTATTTGGACAGTGGACTGGTCGCCGCCCCATTCACTTGCACGGCGGGGGTTCCTGCGGCGAGCACGGCGGCGGCCTCTTGCTCGACCAGTGTACCTTTGAAGAAATCAGGGCTGGCGTCGGCCCAGAAATGCACCGGATTCGTCAGCACGAAGTCACGAAAATTGTCCGCATCCATCAAGCCATCTTCAACCAGTTCGTATGCTTCGGATAAGACCCCGGCCATGTCCGTCACGTCGAAATGGCCAATGTCCGAACCGAACAAGGCGTTCAACTGCGAGCCGAGCGGAAGATTCTTCCGATTGAAAGCCACGGCGTTCATTTTGTCATCCGCCTCACAGCCGAAATAAAAATTCTTGGCAAACAGCTCATGAAAGTCTTGCTTCTTGTCGATCTGGCACGCTGCGTAATCATCCAGATTCTCGATACCACCCGTCTCGGGACCATACGGCTGCGTTACCGTGTCCAGGGGCGATTCACTCTCTGTTAACGCGTCGACGATTTCTTGACTTCCGTACGATTCAGCCAACTGCCGCAGCAAATCCACATCGAGGTTTTCTGGCCTGACTTCCTCCAAGGCGTCCACATTACGCTTCTCCCAGTGCTCGATCAGATCAACGTACAGCTGACACGCCCAGCCTACGCCGCCTTCCAGAAAACCAAACTTGAGTGTTGGAAACCGGCGGGTCACGCCGCCCAAAAAGAGCGCTTTACACACCGCTTCACCTGCGGCCGCAAAATGGCCAATATGGTTGTAGCAAAAGTTCGAGGGTGAGACGCGCAAGCCATAGCCTTTGCTACCGGCATGGAAGGTCGGCGAGAAGCCTAACTCGACACACTTCTCCCACACGGGGTCATAATCATATTCGCTGTCGAGTCCGAGGACATCATACCAGGCGGCAATGCCCGCTGCGGTGGGATGTTCCTCTGCAAGAGCGGGTATCTGACGTCGAATCATGCTGCCCAGCATGACGACTTTTAATCCCAGTTGGTGTTTCACATGTTCGAGTTCTGCAATGGCTTCTTCCGGCGTGTGCATCGGAATTACGGCTACCGGCGTCAGACGATCTGAGAAGTTACGAAAATAATCAGCGCTAAACGTGTTGAATGCGCGGCAGGTCACCCGCCGCATCTCGTCATCGGCAATCGTGGGGAGTGACAGACCTATCGTCGGATACATGACCGAAAAATCGAAACCGAGTTCCTCCATGCGTTCATACAGCAACTGCGGTATAAACCCTGTGGCTCGGTCACGCGTATTCTTGGTCGGAAATCCCCAGAACCCCTGCTGCCCAATCCGTCGCCTGCGCCGCTCAGCCACAGACATCGAGAGCTGTTGGTCAACCAGCTCGGGGCGTAATGAGAACCCCTCCGCGGCCACGTCCCCGCCAATCTTTCGTAGCCGTTCCTGGACCAACGGTCCAAACTCAAGCCAGTGTCCGTCGGCGTCAATAATCGGATGGTTCAGCTGCTTCCGCAGTGCTGTGTTACTGATGGTTCCGTTACGACTCATGGTCGCCCTCCTTGGACCGATTTTCACCTGCTCCGTCTCGCCGCTATCGCCTGAGACACTTCACGGATATTCCGCGGAGAAGTCAAGCCAGACAAGGGGTGCGGTCTGACTGCACTGCTACCGAAAGGCGCCACGGTATGCCGCCGCCGGGTGGGTCGGTGGAAGCCTGTCGTCACCGAATATTTTTCGGCGCAGGGTGCCGGGAGTATGCGCATCTTTGGCAAGCCCCCGCTTCCGTAGCTCGGGCATGACGTGCTCGATGAACTCGGTGTAGCTGCCGGGGATCGTCGCGTTGATGACATTGATACCGTCGATGCCGGCTTCCTGCCACGTGGCGAGTTGCTGCGCGATTTGTTCGGGGGTGCCGGTGACGCGGCTCGACGTGCCGGCCAGCACGCCGATATCCCGCACCGTCGCCTCGCGTCCCACGACCGATGCCTGTACCCATTCGAGTATGCTTTGGGAGCCCTCGCTCTGAACGTCGGTGAGCGGCTGGTCCAGGGCGTACGAGCCGAGCTCGATGTCCATAGCTCCGCCCAGGTGAGCGATCATGGCCTCGGCATCAATCGATTCATCAAGTGCGCGGGCGTTGCGCAGCGCCTCTTCCTCGGTGCTGCCGATCACAAACGAGAGGCCTTGGAAAAATTTGACATCCGCACGGCGTCGGCCGGCCTGTTTGAGCAGACCGCTCATCGTCTCAATGACCGAAACGGCAACCTCAGGCCGTGGGACGACCAGAAACTGCGCCTCGGCATTGGCTGCGGCGAATCGCATTCCGGCTTCGGACGCCCCAGCCTGAAACAGCAGGGGCGTCCGCTGCGGCGAAGGGGCGACGAGGTGCGGCCCTTCGACCGCATAGCGTTCTCCAACATGATGGATACGGTGGATCTTCTCGAAGTCTCCATGAATTCCCGTCTTCCGGTCCTGCAACAGGGCGCCGTCGTCCCACGAGCCTTCCCACAGCTTATAGGTGACGTCGACATACTCACCGGCCCACTCGTAGCGTTCATCGTGCGGCGTCAGTGCCCGGCCAAAGTTGTGCGCGGCGTTGGCCAATGGATTTGTGACGATATTCCACGCAACGCGCCCCTTGGACGCGTGATCGAGCGTCGAAATCTTCCGTGCAAAATTGAACGGGTGTTCCTGCACGATATTGCTCGTAAAAGCCAGCCCGAGGTGTTCGGTGTTGTACGCTAAGGCGGACAAGATGACCGACGGATCGTTGCTGGGAATCTGTAAGCCCGTATCGACGTGTTTGCGGTAGGAACCATTGAAATCGTTATACAGTCCAACGACGTCCGCAAAAAAGATAATATCGAACAGCCCGGCCTCCAGTTCCTTGGCCAAGTTGACCCACAGTTCCAGGGAGTTGTATTCGATCTGACGCGCCTCGGGTCGGCGCCACACGCCATGCAGGATATGGGATGCCGTGTTCATGACGAACGCCGAAAACAACAGCGGGGTAGACATACATCACTCCAGGGCAGATGGGTCCAGCTGTAGAGTTTCTTCTGGACTGATCAGTGCGACGCGAACATACCCTGGATTGGACGAGGAGTAAATTGACTTTTCTTCCCTTTCTTTTGACACCCGACACGTAACGGGTTACACTAAGCCATGATTCGTGGCTTTCGCCATAAGGGATTACCGCGGCTCTACCGGACGGGCAAGACTGCCGGTCTGAATCCCCAATGGGTGAGACGTTTGCGGGCCATCCTGGCGCGATTGGACGCCAGTACACAGCCCCAGGATATGGACCATCCGGGATTACGGCTCCACCCGCTTAAGGGGGAGTGGGCCGGATTTTGGGCAGTCGAGGTATCGGGGAACTGGCGGATGGTGTTCCGCTTTGAAGATGACGCCCCCGGCGACGTCGATTTGATCGATTATCACTAGGAGCAAAAGACCATGGCAATGCATAATCCTCCCCATCCTGGCGAAACGATCCGGGAACTGTGCTTGGAACCTTTGGGCCTGACGGTGACGGCGGCGGCGGAAGGTCTGGGGGTCTCGCGGAAAGCCTTGTCTGAACTGCTGAACGGCCATAGCAGTATTTCTCCGAGTATGGCCGTTCGATTAGAAAAGGCTTTTGGTGGGAGTGCGGAAAGCTGGCTGCGGCAGCAAATGCAGTATGATCTATGGCAGGTACAAAAGCAGGCCGGGAAGATCAAGGTCAAACGCTTTGAGTTGACCCCGGCCTAGACCCTGCGGTTGCGTCTCGGTATGGAGATAAGCGCTCCGTTGAAACGGTATATTCCAATGAGGTATCGGCTTAGGCCCGTTTACGCTGATATTTCCGGCCTAACTCCTCCTCATCGTGCAGGTATTTGGCCATCCGTTCATGGCTGAATCCATACGGACCGCTGCCGAATAAGCCGACTTCTTCAATCGCCAGCTGCTCTAATTCAGCATTGCTGGATAAATCGCCTAAGCCTTGCTCAGTCGGCAGCCCGGCAGCCTGCCAGGCGTCAAATCCACCCTGCAATACTGCGACGCGTGTATAGCCCATGGCTTTCGAAGTGGGGACGGATAAGGGCGAGAGATTCCCCGTGCGGCATATCAGAGCCACCAGGGTCGTTTTGTCCGGTACTTCGTATTCAATATGGAGGTCCAGCTTACCACGAGACAGCCAGCGTGCGCCCGGCACATGAGCGGTGGCGAAATCGCCCAGACTCCGCACGTCGAGCAGCGCAGGCTGCTGGCCGGCATCGAGCTGAGTCTGCAAGGCCTGCGGGGTGAGGAGTTCGGCCTGCGCACGAGCTTCAGCCAGGCCGGGGATCGGTAGGGCCAGGGGCTTTACCCCGGCCGGTAATCCCTGCAGCAGCCGCGCCATCCACACGGGCTGGCCAAAATCAATCTCTTGAGGGTCGCCAGTCTCAAGATCAAACCCGGATGCTTTCCAGGCGGTAGTGCCGCCGTCTAGGACACTGACGTTTGGATAGCCGGCTCCCTTGAGTACAGACGCGGCGAGAATCGCCCGGGCGCGGCCGGCACACATGGTGATAATCGGGGCGTTCTTCACTCCGACCAAACTCTCGACCAGGAGGGCGATCTGAGTCGCGGGACAAAAATGGGCGCCGGGAATATGGCCGGTCTGATACTCGTCGAGCAAACGGACATCGAGCAGGGAGAGCAACTCGCCCTTTTCCTGCCGCGCGTGCAAGTCCTGGGGGGTGATGCTGGAAATGTCGTCTTCTGTGGCAACGCGCTCGGCAAACTGTTTGCACGCTGTGATACCGGTCTCGGAAAGTCGGGACACGGGGACGCCGTCGCCTTTCTCAAGTTCCCCGGTGTAGCCGGCAATGCGCCAGGCCCCGGTGCCACCTTTCAGCGCGTAGACGTCGGTAAAACCCATCCGCCGTAAAATATGCGCTCCCAGCAAGCTGCGCGTGCGGCCGGCACAGTTGGTGACAATCGTCCGGCCTTTGTCCGGTACAACCTCGGGCGCGATCAGGGCTAACTGCCCGCCTGGGGCGCAATACGCGCCTGGCAAATGCGCCGCCTTGAATTCCGGCTCAGTGCGGGTATCAAAGATATACAGCTGTTCGCCTTGCTTCAGGCGCGCATGGAGCTTTTCGGCCGTCATCTCAGGGATGTCCTCTTCGACCTGGAGACGCTCGCCATAGATTTTGCCCCGTAAACTCCAGCCATGCATGGTCTCATAGCCAGCCGCTGTCCAGGCTGTGAGACCGCCGTCCAGGACCGACACATTGGTATAGCCCAGGGTTTCCAGGCTGAGAGCCGCCCGAGTCGAACGTTGGCCGGTATCGCAGTACAGAACCGTATGGATATCGGTCTGAGGGACTAACACCGAAATATATTTTTCTAATGATCCGCGCGGGATGCAGTTGGTGCCAGGGATCTGGCCCAGGGAAAATTCTCCCCAGTCCCGGACATCGATGACCGCATACAGCGCCTGGCTGTCCAGGAGCACTTTTAGATCTTGGGCACTAATACTGCCTGCCATGAGAGTCCCTCCTTGTGACGCGTACGGAAAGGTCCGCAAGTGCTTGACCGCGCCCATACCCTAGTGGGACAATCGAAGCCTAGGCTCAAGAGATGGTCAATACCCATAAGACGAACTGACTGCTGCAAGGGAGGGACATATGGCTGAAAAATGGAAAATCGAGGGTGATTATTTTGAATCGTGTAATTGCGACACGGTCTGTGCCTGTTTGATCCAGAATCCGCCCCCTCGTGGGCGGTGTGACGCGGCCCTGGCGTTTCATGTGAATCAGGGGAGCTATGGCCAGACGGGCCTCGGCGGTCTGAACACTGTGCTCGTGGTGTCCTTTCCCGGTCCGGGCAAGATGGGGGACGGCAACTGGACTGCAGCCCTGTACGTGGACGACAAGGCATCCACAGACCAGCAAGAGGGACTGAGCAAGATTTTCTCCGGTCAGGCGGGAGGGCCCATGCAGTTGGTCTCGGGGCTGATCAGTAATTTTCTGGGGATCAAGACCGCGCCCATTGCGTTTACAGTGGACGCCAACAATCGGCGGCTGACGATTCCGGACGTGCTGGAGATCGACATTGAGGCACTGACCGGTAGGGACGGCAGTGAGCCGCTATGGGTCACCAACGCCAATCACCCGGTTTCGCCCAAGCTGTCGCTGGCCAAATCCAACGCGTATCGCTACACCGACCACAACCTGGCCTGGGATGTCAGTAATACCAACGGCCACTTTGCGCCGTTTAGCTGGCAGAATTAGCCTGTTTTCACGTGGCTGGACCGTGCGTTCAGCCCCCGACCTGGTTGTCCTTATATCCCGTTGGAAAAGGGCTGAGGTGAGGGAGGAGACTGCCGGCCATGACCTTACGAGATAAGATCATCATCGTCACCGCCCTCGTGCTGCTGTCCGTTCTGGCCTGGATTGCCACAGTGCGTCAGGCCGGCGGGATGGGGCTAGGCATGATGACCATGAGTATGACTATGGGCCTGCCATTCTCGGTCTCTAATGCAGTCCTGTACATTGCCCTCTGGGGTGTCATGATGGTGGCCATGATGTTCCCGTCTGTCGCGCCAACGGCCGTGCTGTTCGCCACTGTAACGCGCCAAAAACGAGAGCAGGCGGCCCCCTTTGCTCCGGCTTGGCTCTTTATCGCCGGGTATGCCGTACTGTGGACCCTGACTGGCGGGGTGGCCTATGCTGGGGACATCGCCATCCAGTCCCTGCCCGATACTTTTCTTGGCTTGCGAACGTATGGCTCTGTTATCGGTGGGCTGACCCTTATCATCGCCGGCCTGTATCAGCTCAGCCCGCTCAAATACGTCTGCCTGTCGAAATGTCGCTCCCCTCTCGGCTTCCTGCTCAATAGTTGGCAAGACGGGTATTGGGGAGCGTTTCGGATGGGCCTTCACCATGGCGCCTACTGCCTGGGGTGTTGCTGGAGTCTGATGGCCGTGCTGTTCGTTGTCGGCACCATGAACCTGGTGTGGATGGGTATTTTGACCCTGATTATTTTTATGGAGAAGATTCTTCCCTACGGGGTGGCACTGGGGAAAGGCACGGGCATTGGCCTGATCGGTCTGGGACTGGTCCTGGTTGTCGCCCCCAGTACACTGGCCGTAGGCTAAGCCGGCGACGCAAGAGCACTATTCGTTGTTTTTTAAGACATGGGAAACACGAATGCCAGCACCAAGTTGGGACGATTATATCGCACAGCTCCGGCACCGAAAGACTGAAGCACGGAGCCAGGGCGGTCCCGAGGCCATCGCTCGGGCGCATAGGCGGGGGAAGCTGACAGCCCGTGAACGGCTGACCTTACTCCTGGATGAGGACAGCTTCCACGAAATCGGACTGCTGGCCGAAGGCAGCGTAGACACGCCTGGGAAATCCGCCCAGCACCTCCCGGCCGACGGAGTGGTAACGGGCTGGGGCACGATACACGGCCGCCATGTGTGTGTGGTCGCTGACGACGGCACCTTGGTGGGAGGAGCGGCCAGCCTGAAAAATATTGCGAAACGCTTTCGCCTGCGCCGCTTGGCCCTGGAACAGGGCTATCCTTTCATTGGCCTCTATGAAGGCTCTGCCATCCGCTTCCAGGACTCGATGCAGGCCCGCCAGATGACCCAAGTGCCGGCCTTTCGAGAGGTCACCGATTGTGTAGGGAGAATTCCTCAGGTCGCCGCCATGCTGGGTGCCTGTTTTGGCCGGCCACCCATTGATGGGCTGTACGCCGATTTTACGCTGATGGTCAAAGGTTCCGGCTTTGTCGGCTGGTCCGGACCGACCCTGGTCCGGGGCGGGCTTGGCGAAGAGGTCGATATCGACCGCCTCGCCGGTCCCGATATGCACGCCCGGACAACCGGGTTTGTTGATCGGGTCTCATCGAATGAGCAGGAGTGTATTGCTGCTGTCCGGGCCTTTCTCACCTTTATGCCCCAAAACTGTTGGGAGTTACCTCCGCGCGAACCCTCCACCGATGACCCCAACCGTCTGTGCCCCGAACTGCTCGACATCGTTCCGACTCGTCTACGTAAGCCGTACGACGTCGCCCGGGTGATCGCCGCTCTTGTTGACCACGGCCAGACCTTTGCCTACAAGCCAGACTTCGGCCAAAGCGTCATGACCTGCCTCGCCCGTCTTGACGGGCTCGTGGTGGGGGTTGTGGCCAGTCAGCCGGACTACCAGGCCGGGGCCCTGGACTGGGCGTCAGCGGCCAAGGTCCGCCGTTTTATTGCAGTCTGTGACTCGTTTCACATTCCGCTCGTTTTTCTGCAGGACCAACCAGGCTTTCTCATCGGCCAACAGGCCGAGACCAGCAATATGCTCTACTGGGGCGGTACGCTGATTGATGCGGTGGAGCGTGCAAGCACCCCCAAGATCACTCTCATTCTGCGCAAGGCGCACGGCGCGGCGATGTGGGCCATGGGTGGACGCGGGAGCCCGTACTCGCCCGATCTACAAATTGCCTGGCCGCTCGCGATCGTGACCGGCACTGGTCCGACCTCGGCCGTCTATACGGTCCACAGCCGAGAGCTGCAAGAAGTGCGTGACCCAAACCGGTTGCAGACTGAACTGGAGGCCAAGTACAGTAGCCAGGGGTCGGTCTACGAAGCCGCGGCCGCATTTGGGGTTGATGATATTATTGAACCGCCCGAGACCCGGCGGTATCTGATTCGTGCCCTGGCCTTTCTGTGTGGCAAACAGGCCCGACAGCTCGGACCCAAAGTCCGCCTGTTTCCCTAGGCGGGAAATTCTCGAAGAAAACGATAGCGCGCTTGCCGAGCCGTGCGACGAACTCCTGACGTTATCGGCTCAGCTGCCACTCATTGTCCGGGTCATCGCAAGCAACTGTCGTCCGAAAAAGAATTCTTGGCTCATCAGGGGGCCATGGACGACCGCGATGCAGGACGCAGCGGTTATCCCAGATCACCAGGTCACCGACCTGCCACCGGTGTGTAAAAATACGCGGCGGCTGACACGCGCTTTCCGTCAGTTCACGCAGCAGTGAACGACTGCGTTCAACATCTTCTCCCACAATGTGGCTGGCATGCCGGCCGACAAAGAGCGACTTTCTGCCCGTCTCTTCATGGATGCGGACGACCGGATGCGCGACAGGCGGCAGGGATGCTCGTTCGGCGTCGGTCATTAAATCGACAGATTTACCGTGGCTGTACGCAAAGTCGTGCACAACCAGCTTGTCTGCGAGCCAGTCTTTACGCGCGGTGTCGAGCGCGTCGTACGCCGACCGCATATCGGCGAACTGGGTTTCTCCTCCCGACGAGGGCAAAGTGTGGGCTCGTAGCGCTGAAGCCTTTGAGGTAATCCGTTTGTATGAGCTGTCGGAGTGCCACTGCTGGTTGCCCCGATTTAGCGCGTCATAGGGGCCTCCTGCGGAGTCGAGGGTACCGTCCGGGCGGACATTTGCAACTCGGAATATCTCAGGCTTGGTGCCCTCGATTGCCGTGGTGAGCAGACGTTCCAAATGGCCAAAGCGACGACTGAAGGTGATGTGAGCCTCATCATCGAGATGTTGTTCGGGAAAGGCGAGCACGCCGTATTCGTACCACGCTTCAATGATCCGCTGGCCGGTTCGATCATCGAGCTGATGCAGATTCACACCGTAGATACGTGCCCCAAGTGTTGCCTCGCTAGGAACGATCTCCATGAGGAGTACTCCTTTCGTTCGTCTCTATACCAGCCCAATCTTGCCTGCAACATCGCCTGACTCCTCCGGTCTTACCGGCGGCCGGATAATCCATTCGCAGCGGCGAGCGGATTGCCAAGAGCTAAACAGGTTAAGCGATCTTTGGCTTTCCTCCGGACTCAATGAACCCCATGCGAACGAACCGACGAAATAAGGGTACAATTTGTGGTAGCTTGCAAAGACACGGCTCTATGAGGGTATAAGGGGGAAAACCTCCTGAGGAGAGCCAGCGGCGGGGCCGCAGGCCGGCCCTGGGACGACCGGCAGAGGAAAGGAGCAGAGCGATGGGTCCAATTGGGGAGAAGATTTCGGACTACACAGGGAAGGTTACGTCAGTGACGCTGACGGAGGCAGGCTCCGTTTTCAATGCCGAGGGAGAAGCCGGACCGTTCGGCACGTACCTGTATACGGCAACATTCGGCCCGGCGGTGGATCCGGCTGGGGAAACGGGCCCACTGACGGGCAGGGTCCAGGATTTTCGCCCGGATGGCAGCGTGGTGCCTCAAGTCGTCACGGGGGTGTGGCGCAAGAGTGGGCACCGCCAGTGGGAAGTGAAGGCGATCAACATGGCCGCAGACGGGAAGTGCCTTTTCTTCGTGGAAGCGTGGGATTTGGCAACACGGTCGCTCACGGGCACGATCTACGCCTTGGACGAAGCTTCATCGCCTCGGAGGCGATGATGGCCGACGCTCACTAAACAACGCTCACTAAACAACGCTCACTAAGCAATGACGTTCGTGTGATCAGGCCATATAGGCTCTTGCCAAGACAAATCCGGTGTGACACGATTGGCCATCTCTAACTGGAGGACATGTTATGGGGCTCAATACCATCGAGAATAGTATTGTGGGGGTTACGGAGAGAGATTCATCGGCCTATGTACCTCCCTTCCAGCTTACCGTCGGACAGCCGGCACCCATCGCGGCGAACGGTGGTTTATCTTACATGTCGTTCGATCAGGACGGGGACGCGGGAACCGCTGCGGCCATGGAAGCGGCGCTCCGCCAGGTTGCCGAGGGCGAAGGGCAAGCGGTCATCGATATGATCGAGAACGCCCCGCCCGGCCCGATCGAGACCCGGTGGGGCCTCGGCTTTCGGAGCTACGACGAGTGCCTGGAATATATTCGGGCGAACAACATCGAGGCCCCGGAAGGCGGCGTCGCCCTGCCGCTACGCTACACCATCTTCGAGCAGCCGTCCTATTCGGTCGTTTCGTCCAACGCCATCTGGCGGGACCCCGCGCGCGCGGATATGGTAAAAATGTTTCGCAAGGAAGAGCAGGAGATCGGGCGACGAGGTCTCTATTTCCCGCAGATCCTGCGTGACGCGCGCCGTATGGAGGAGTACCACCCCGGTCTCTCACCCACGAGCCCCGAGTGTATGGACAAGCTCGGCGTCTCACTGGCCCACTGCGAGTCCAAGTGCCAGAATTTCTACGATGCGGCCGAGGTGGAGCGCGTATTCTACCCGGAGATTGAGAAACTCCTGCTCGATTTCTTCCCCGGTGCGACCGACGCGCTCGTGTACAACCACGACGTGTTTGACAAGGATTATAAGGGCCCTGTCAGGGAGGACCAGGACAACAAGGACCCCGGGGTCAACACCTTCTACGCCAACATCGTGCACAACGACCTGAACGACAACAGCGGGCGGGTACGCTGCCGTGAGCTGCTGACGAAGAACCTGCGCAACTTTGGACGCCAGCAGCACTATACCGAGGCGGAAGCCGACGCCAAGATGTCGCGCCGGTTCATGTCGATCAACCTGGCCAAGCCGATGGAGACCGTGCAACAGAATCCCTTCGTCCTGTGCGCCTGGCCGTCGTTCGCGGATCAGCCGTATATCACCAACTACCGCATCTACGACGACCGCGTGGGCGAGACGACGCGGTTCACGTATCGCCCTGGGCACGACTGGTACTGGTTTCCGCAACAGACCTCGACCGAGGTGTCGATGCTGAAGTGTTACGACTCGGTGACGGACGGCTCCGTCTCGCGTTGGTCGTTCCACTCTGCCTGCATCGACCCGACAGCGCCCAAGGACGCGCCCTGTCGCAAGAACGTGGTGGTTCGCTCCTATATCTTCTTCTAATAAGACAACCCGACGTAGCGCTCTCCTCGCTGCGTCGGGGAGATCAGGGACGTAGCAATCTTTTATCCGGCGGGTGAGTGCCGGTTGCCAACGCGCAGCCCCCACTCGCCCGCGCTGACAGACTTTCTGGTTCGAGGTATTCACTGCATCTGAGAGGGACAAATTGACGACGTACGAACCTTTCACGATCGACATTCCGGAAACGGCTCTCGTAGATCTTCGCGAGCGTCTGCAACGGACTCGACTGGCGCCGGAGTTCGCGAACGATGATTGGCGCTTCGGCACGAATGGGGCCTATTTGCAGGAACTGCTGGACTATTGGGCGACAGATTTCGACTGGCGCACACAAGAAGCTGCGATCAACCAGTTTTCGAACTACAAAACGACGATTGACGGCGTTCCTATCCACTTCATCTATGAAAAAGGCAAGGGCCCGAACCCGACGCCGCTGATATTAAGCCATGGCTGGCCTTGGACGTTCTGGGATTGGCACAAAGTTATTGGTCCGCTCACTGATCCCGCGGCCTACGGTGGCGATCCAGCAGATTCATTTGATGTCATCGTGCCGTCCCTGCCAGGCTTTGGTTTTTCGACACCACTTACGACGACCGGGTTCAATTTCTGGCGCTCTGCTGATCTGTGGGTCTCACTCATGCGCGAGGTGCTGGGTTACGACAAATTTGCCGCTGGCGGAGGAGACTGGGGTTCGCTCACAACCGCCCAACTGGGACATAAATACGCCGAGCACATGCTCGGCGTGTACCTACTTTTAATGGCGCCACTCACGCTCTTCAACGTGCCGCTCAGCACATTACCCGAAGAATCGGAGTTTTCCGCAGATGAAGCCGGTTGGTACGAGCGAAACCAGGATTTTTTCACGGACGGAAGTGGCTATTCGGCCATTCAATCGACGAGACCCCAGACTATTGCCTACGCAATGAACGACTCGCCCGCCGGGTTATGCGCCTGGATCCTGGAGAAACGCCGCAGCTGGAGCGATTGCGGCGGCAATGTCGAGAGCCGCTTCAGCAAGGATGACCTGCTGACGGGGATCAGTATCTACTGGTTCACCCAGTCGTATGGAACCTCGGCACGTTACTACTACGAGTGTACACACAACCAGTGGCAGCCAGCGCATGATCGGACCCCGGTGGTCGAGGCCCCGGCCGGGGTTGGCGTGTTTTCAGAAGAGGCGTTCTTCATGCCACGGAGTTGGGCCGAGCGTTATTACAACCTTCAGCATTGGACGATGATGAAACCTGGCGGGCACTTTGCGCCGATGGAAGAGCCACAGGCGCTTACTGAGGACATACGGGCGTTCTTTCGCTCACTCCAGAGACCGTGTAAATAAACTGCCATAACGTTGTAGCCACAGGACGTCGACAGTACGTATTCGCCGGCAAACCTGCACTTGCCGATTTTTGTCAAAAGAATGTACTGTCCTTGGACGTCGTAATAGTGCTGAGGAACTTCATGGCCGAACGTAGCTTCCCAACGGACGGCCCACTCCGCCTGTACTATCACCACACCAGCAGCGCCTCGATGCGAGTGACGCTGTATTTACAGTGTCGTGGCGTACGGTCTTCGCAAGTCACCCTGGTGAGTACGGGTTTCGGCACCGATGAGCGCGGTATCCCCGTCTACACCATGCCGGAAAACGACCCTGAAACGGAGCGGCTGGGTACAACGGATCTGAAGGCATTCAACCCGGAGGGGCGCGTACCCGTCCTGTTGCTGCCGGACGGAAGAAAGATGACGCAATCGGGTCCGATCATCGAACTGATCGAAGACTGGTTCGACCATGACGGCCCGCCGATGTTACCTGCGGATCCCTGGCTGCGGGCGCAGGTTCGCCGCATCATGTGGATCATTGCTGCCGATACCCAGCCGTATCAGAATGTCCCGTTTATTATCCAGGCAATCGGCGAATGGGGGATGACCAAAGCACCTCCGACGGAGCATCCGCTCCGGCTGCACTTCATCCGCCGTGAATTCGGTGCCATCGAACACATCATGTCGCAGTGTGCAGGGAAATTCTCTGTAGGCGACTCGATCACCTACGCCGACTGCTTCATCGTCCCTCAGGTACGAAACGCGCTGCTGGCAGGCATCGACCTGTCTAGTGAGTTCCCGACGCTGAACTGCGTGTGGGAAAACATGCTGGCCGTGCCCGAAGTCCACGCGGTTCTGGACCAGGCTGGCGGTGTCGTTCAGCCGCTATTCTTCGATGAGGAAAAATTCGAAGTCTACGCTGACAACGCCAAACCCGAGAACCCGAAGACCATTTGAATTGACGCCCCATCGGGCAGCGATTAGCCCCGCCGGGCCAGGATGGCCTGAAATTCCTCCTCTGTCGGCTGGGTCTCAAACTTCGGAATCGCGGGATTCATCGTATCCCACGGTTGGGCACTGGCCGTCCAAATGGCGGCGGCAGGCCGGACCCAACTCGGATCATCCAAGCTACCGGCGCGGAGGGACATCATGGCGGGGTACGCCGACGGGAGGGCGACCAGCGGAGAGCTACACATCGGACAGAAGCCATGGCGGACCGAGGTCCCACGCTCCCCAGTCGTTTCGTAGTATTGGGGACTCCCCTGGGTGAACTGCACCTTGGCGGCAGGAACGCCAACCACGGTACTGTATGCGCTGCCCGTGATGCGTTGGCAGTCACGACAGTAACAATTGAGGGACATCATAGGCTCAGCCGAACATTCATACCGAATCGCGCCACACGCGCACCCACCCGTAAAGGGAGTTGAAACCGGCATAAGAGCATCCTCCTTTTGCTCACGGCCCTAGCAGGTTGGCGGGCGTGTCACAAGCCGAAAGGCGAAGGCGTTATTGGAAGCGCTGGCATCAGCTGAGGCTGAAGCGGTAATACCGCTGATTCTTGTCCTGACTTATGGTAGGTGAAGACATGCCATGACTTGGTGTACGTCACCACCACCCTTCACAAAGGGCCGGCAACTTGACAATATCGTAAGAATTTCCTGGTAAGAATAAATTTTTGAGGCGCGCAATGATAACGACAGCACAGATTCATTATGCAATCCCGAACTCGGATGGCAGCCAGCGCTACACGTATGACAATAGTTTTAAACAACTGCCGGCCGGGGTAACGCGGCGCAAGAATGGTGAATCACAACCGTTTACCGTTGAGGTGTACGACGGCCGGACGTTGTCAAAGCCCCCCTCGTTAATGAGAAATGGCTATTGCCTGGCCGTGGATTTCGACACCGCACTCGATTTACAGAACGATGGCTTGGACTCCGAGAAGATCGTGCATACGTATTACCCTGCAATTCGTCGCCTCGTCACTGAAGCGCTCGGCGGTGCCGATGCGGTGAAACGCGCGATTGTTTTCGACCACACGATTCGCTCAAGAGTCCGAAAAGCCAAAGCAGAAAAAGAGACCAACGGCGAGAACGTCGGCGGCTATGCGAGTACGGCGCACAACGACAACACGAGTGCTTCGGCGAAAAATCGGGTGCGCTTATTGTCTCAAGCGAAAGCGGCGGGCGGTAGCCTGACCTTGCCTAAACCGCCACTAACGGAGCGCGAGGCGGAAGAAATCGTGTCCGGACGGTTTGGGCTCTTTAATGTCTGGCGGCATTTCCGCAAGGACTATCCAGTCTTGGATTACCCACTCGCAGTACTCGATGCCCAATCTGCCCGTCCGGAGGACTTCCTCAGCAGTCAGTATATTTATCCCGATCGCGTGGGTGAAACTGCCTCTGTAGTGCGAAATCCCGCACATCGTTGGATCTACTATAGCGAAATGCGTCATGATGAAGCGTTAATTTTTAAGGTGTTCGACTCTGCGTCCGAACTCGGGGCGTACACCGCCGAACAATGTCCGCCAAACACCGCGCATACCTCTTTTCGCCTCGCCGACTCGGATGCTTCCACACCCGCACGCGAATCGATTGAGTGTCGGGTTTTAGTGGAGTTTGTTGCGCCCAGCTAAAGTCAGTAAGACGTCAATTAAGATGGAAGGAGCATACATTATGACAACCGCTGCATCCCCAATGACCCCTCGTCAGTTCGATGATCAGAACATTCAGTGGGGTGAACTCGAGGGTTTCAAACACATGCTGGTTTCGATCTTCTTCATCGATGAAGCCCGGAACCGCGTCGACTTGCTGATCAAATTTGACCCGAATGAAAAGGTCTTGTTACATCGGCATCTCGCCGATACCAATACCTTTGTCGTTGAGGGGGATCATGTGATTTATGAACCCGACGGGAGTGTCAGAGAGGTGCGCCCGGTGGGCCAGTATACCTTTGGCACTGGGCGGGATGCCCATGATGAAGGCGGCGGTCCCAACGGCTGCGTTTTGTACTACAGCGTGCGCGGCGAGAGCGACGCCTTGTTCGATATGCTCGATGCCGATTTGAACGTGACAGCGACATTACACACCGCGGACTTCAAAGCGGTGTTGGACGCCCAACAGCAGGCCGCCTGATACCATGTCGACGTGCGAGGACACCGAGTGATCCCTTCGTAGACGATATGAAGGCCTGGGCGGAATAAGGAGATCGGCGATGTCGGCAAAACTCGAATTCGGGATGTTTGACTGGGTTGATCGCGGCCCGAATTCGGTCGGTGATCTTTACGAGTCGCGTCTCAAACTGATCGAATCGGCAGACAAGGCCGGTTTCTACGGCTATCATCTGGCGGAACACCATTCGACCCCACTCGGTATGGCGCCCTCTCCATCGGTGTTCTTCGCGGCGCTCGCGCAGAGGACCAAGCATATCCGCTTCAGCCCCATGGCGTATTTGTTACCGATGTATCATCCACTGCGCCTCATAGAGGAAGTCTGCATGCTGGACCACCTCTCGAACGGGCGCATGGAACTTGGCATCAGCCGCGGCGTGTCGCCGTACGAAATCACCACCTACAGTGTCGATCCGGAAAAGACCCGGGAGATCTTCACCGAAGTCCTTGAGATATTCCGGAAGGGGATGTGCAACGAGGTCCTGAATTACGCCGGGAAACATTTCGAATTTCGAGATGTGCCAATGACTCTCAAACCGTTCCAGGCCCCGTATCCGCCGCTCTGGTATCCATCGTTCAGTGAAGCCGGGGTCGAATTTGCCGCGCGTGAGGGAATGAACTTCATGAGCCTCGGCCCACCGTCGCTCATCACGAAACTCATGGCTCGATATCGAGAAGTCGCCGCTGACAGCGGCAATGGCGGTACCAACAAGCTGAAGCTGGGCGCAATGCGTCAAATCCATGTGGCGGAAACCGACGAACAAGCGTATGCGGTGGCGAAGCCGGCGTACGATGATTGGTACAACTCAATCCTGCAGCTGTGGCATCAGAACAATGATCACGCCTACGACAATTTTTTCGCGTGGGACCCCTGCCTCGCGGGAGAAACGATACTGATCGGATCGGTCGACAAGGTCCGCGATCAAATCCAACACTTGGTTGCGGAGAGTGGGATCAATTATTTCGTCGGTTCGTTCGCATGGGGCTCATTGAGTCCGGAGGAAAGCCAAAGATCGCTCGATCTTTTTACCTCGCACATCGTGCCGCACATACACTAGGTTTTGTCTGCGGCGACTCATTAGGAATGCACGCCCAGTCACAGCGGTGTCAAAATGAGCTGTGCTTAGTTTGTAACCAGGACAGCTTCCTATCGGAGAGTCGATAAGATATATCTAAGCAACCTGAAAACCGACGTAGGATAATAGAGGATGGAACACCATGACGAACACGACTCAACAGCCACACAGACACGGATCGCTCGAATACTGTGACGCCGTCATCATCGGAGCGGGCGTTGGCGGCATGTACGCCTTACACCACCTGCGCGAAATGGGCCTGTCAGTGCGCGTGTACGACGGCGCTGGCGGTATCGGCGGCACCTGGTGGTGGAACCGCTACCCCGGTGCACGGGTCGATGGTCCGGGCAGTCCTTTCTACTGCTACACCTTCTCGGAAGAGCTGGTGCGGGAGTGGGACTGGGCCGAGACCCAGCCAAGCCAAGAGCAGGTGCTGGACTACCTTGAGCACGTCGCTGATCGGCTCGACCTGCGTCGCGACATCCAGCTTGAGACCTGGATACGCGACGCCCGTTATGACGAAGCGGTACAGCGCTGGACAGTTGAGACCAGCGGTGGCGAGCGTGTCTCGGCTCAATTTTTGATCTGCGCAGTCGGCACCCTCTCGGCGGCCCACAAACCCGACTTCCCTGGACTCGACGATTTTACCGGTGAGTGCTACCACACCGGCCGCTGGCCGCAGGAGCCTGTTTCTTTTGAGGGCAAACGCGTTGGCGTGATCGGGACTGGCTCCTCGGGGGTACAGGCGGTTCCTGAAATCGCCCGCGAGGCAGCACACCTGACGGTGTTCCAGCGCACACCGCAGTACAGCATCCCGGCACGTAACCGTCCCCTCGAGCCTGAGTTAATGCAGTACGCCCGCGAAAACTGGGACGAAGTCCGGGCGAAAATGAACGCCCATCCCGTAGGCATGCCGTTCGAGACCACCTCACGCTTGGGCACCGAGGACACCCCCGAACAACGCCAAGCGCTCTACGAAGAGCTGTGGCAGAAGGGCAGCTTCAACCTCCTTTTCGGCAGCTATGCCGACCTCCTGACCAATAAGGAGACCAACCGCACGCTGGCCGATTTTGTACGCGGTAAGATTCGCGCGTGCGTAAAGGACCCCGAGATTGCCGAGAAGCTGATGCCAGACTACTATCTGGGCACCAAGCGCCAGATCCTCGATAATGGCTACTACGAAACCTTCAATCGCGATAACGTCACTTTAGTAGACTTACGCGAAGACCCGATTCAGACGGTCACTTCAACAGGTGTCCGGACTGAGACCGGCGACCATCCGCTCGATATGATCGTGATGGCAACGGGCTTCGACGCCATCAGCGGCACTCTGCTGCGCCTCAACCCCAAGGGGCGTGGCGGCGTCGGCCTCAAGGAGAAGTGGAGCAGTCGCTTCGATAACTACCTTGGTATGGCGATTGCCGACTTCCCCAATCTGTTTATGATCCATGGCCCAGGTTCACCCTCAGTGCTCTATAACATGCCGCTCGGTGCCGAGCGCGAGACGGAGTGGATCGGCAACTGCGTGCAATATCTACGCGAACATGGCCTGGGTGCCATCGAGGCGACGCCGGATGCCGAGAAAGACTGGGACAAGGAGGTCAACGAACTCGCCAACGAGACGCTCTACCCCCTCACTGACTCCTGGTACACAGGCGCCAACATCCCAGGCAAGCCCCGTCAGTTCTGCGTCCACCTGGGTGGTCCGCTGTACTTTCAACGCATCTCTGAGGCTGCCGCCAAGGGCTACGAGGGGTTCGTGTTTGAAGAGGAGAACAACGTAGACATCTCCGCCGCGTCCTGAACACCGCAGAACATCGACCCGTGCGCTACACCATACCGCTCCGCTTTTGTGGAAGGACGGCGGTATGCTGGCGTGGCATATCGGTCGTTCGGCAGTCCGTTCCAAGCACGGGTATGCCGGAGGGTAGAGACTGATGAATAGGAAACATGATGCGGGGGTCGCGCAGCACATCGGAACATACAGCGATGCGGTAGAGATTGATTCCGCACAACGCATTATCTATGTGTCCGGTACCCCCGGTATTGACGCGGACAGTGGCCACTTGCCGGACGACTTCGCCGAGCAAGCGGACCTCGCCTGGCGCAACGTCGTGAACATTCTCAAGCGGGCGGATATGGGTGTTGAAGATATCGTCAAACTGACCCAGCATCTTATTCGGCGGGAAGACTTGAAAATCTATCGAGAAATACGCTCACGATATTTGGGGACGTGCGCTCCAGCCTCAATGCTCACCCTCCTCCCCGGTCTCGTTTGGCCGAATATGCTGATCGAGCTGGAGGTCGTGGCCGCGAAATGAAGCCAGGAAGGCATTGTCAAGTTTTCGGAGGGAGGGCGCGGAACTCACTTATTATGATATAGGCTAGAGTCCTTTTTACGCAGACATCCGATCCGTTGTCGCCGCACGCTAGGTCATAAAGGCCCGTTCTCGAAACAGCCAATAGTGGGCTACCTCCAAGAGATAGCGTCCAGTCCGAAAGAGATTGAGGCATTCCATGATTACTGCACCTCGCAGCGACCCATCACAAGGGTCCAACAACTTTCCTCTATGGAAGTTGCAGCTTGCCGCTTGGGATGTCCTAAAAACAGTCCAGAGAGCGTTTCACCTCTCGTCTCAGGTCGCTGCTGTGTCGTCCGTTACGGGAGGGACGCCACAGAGATAAGGAATGAGGAGCACGGTATCAATTGTGGTTTGACAGTCCGCGTAAGAGGGGGACATCGTGATGGGAGACCTGACCGGAAAAGTCGGCATCGTGACGGGGGCGTCTCGGCCATCCCACTGATATTGGTGATGTAGTGGCGTTCTTGTGTAGCGACGATGGCCGGTGGGTAACCGGTCAGACCATCGCCGTTGACGGGGGCTTGGTGTAAAAAGCATGTTCGTCATCGGGGAGGGACTGGCATGGAGCAGGGATGTTACCTGAAACCGAGCGACACGATCGAACTCGAAGTATCAGGGCCCGGCACACTGCGCCAGACGATGGGTCCCAAACAAACCGTGCGCTAGATGCCTGAACCGCGCAAATTCTGAGGAGGAAACCAATGGGTAAACGAGTACGCCGAGTCCTTACCGGCCACAATGCCGACAACAAGTCCTACATCATGGAGGACGGTCCCGCGCCGAACCACGTGGAGATGGGCTCGATGGCCGGTCTCCTGGTCACCGATATCTGGGAAACAACCACCATGCCGGCAGACAATAGCGGCAGTGCCGATAACGCCGACCGCCCCATTCGCCTCGAGCCGCCGCCGAACGGTACCATCTGCCGCGTGGTTGAATTTCCACCGGACTCGACGTGGAAGAACGATGCCTCCGGTCTCGAAGGGTTCGATTCCATCGGCGCCGGTCACGCGGTCAGTAATGACAGCGACGATCCAATGATGCACGTCACGACCACCACGGACTACGCCATCGTCCTCGAGGGTGAAGTATGGGCCGTGATGGACGAAGGCGAGACCTGCCTCAAGGCAGGCGATATCCTGGTCCAGCGCGGCACGATGCATTCATGGTCGGTGCGAACGGATCAGACCGCGCGTGTCGCTTTCGTACTGGTGGATGCTGCGCCCCTGCCCCATCAGAAGTAGGCCGCGTACAATTCTCCCAGAGCATCGAGATCGCGCGACCGCGTGACAATACCGTTTGACGAGCAACCGGACAGAAAGTGTACATAAGAAGAGAGGCGACCAGAACGTTCTGTCAGACGGCTTTTCCTCTCCCCCCAAAGTCACTTACGAGCTTCAACCCCCGACTGGCCCAAGTGGAACGGGACCGGTTGGGGGATACGAGCCGTCCGTGTCGTGCACTTCCTTACCGGTCAGCGGTGGGTCGAACACGCTAATGCCGTAAAAATTGCTCAACGCCTTGACGTGATGGCGGTCTTTCGGTCCCACCAGATACAGGCCGCCGGGACCGATAATCTGCACGGCTCCGGTGGCGGAATCGGTCACCTCAAGCGTGCCGTCTAGCACCACGTTTGCTTCCCAGTGGTGTTTGTACCACAAGTCTGCTTCTCCGCCCGCTTGCAGGCGGACCGCCGAAAAGGAGAACCCGAGATGGTCGGCGGCGGTCAGATAACGAGCCGTGATAGCGACGCCGCCCGCGATCACCCGCTCCAGGCCCGCATTGCGAACATCGGCGAGAGTTCTGACGAACATACGGTCCTGACCTTGAGGGACATCACCCGTTGGGGGATAGGACCCCTCTGCATCGTGGGTCTCATTGCCTTCGAGCGGCGGGGAGAAGACACTGATGACACGCAGGTCTGAGGGGTCCTCACAGATGATGCGATGTCGGTCCTGAGGACCAACGCAATAGAGTACGTCGGGTGCTAGGGGCCAGCGTTCTCCCGTGGTCCGGTTCTCCAGCGTGGCGTTTCCCGAATACACGTAGTTGGCCTCCCAGTGGTGTTTGTACCAGACATCCAGTGATCCGACCTGCTGTGTCCGGGCTTCAGACACGCTAAACCCGAGTCTATCGGCTTTGGTGAGCAGACGGACGGCCGTCGCTTTGCCGTGGGCAATCGAGATAACCCGATCATCGGCTTCCAGTTGGTTCATCGTACGAATCAGCATAGCGGTTCCCCTGTGATGGACTCGGTTCGAACTGAATGCATTACGGTTGTCTCCTGTATATCGGATGGCGAGACCAATTCATCCCCCGCGAACCTTATTTTTGCGCTCTGCCATGGCTGTCAGGGAGTGACGCTCAAGCGGCTTGACGAACTCCTGGCACAGTGTGTTGCCATCGCTACCCGCATCGAATCCCCACGCACGTATCCAAGAACTGCGAGCCGACCGCTTTTGTCTCGGTAGCGAGTGCTGATGCCCGTTAGGTAAGTCGCTGCTTCAAGTCCGTCAGGATTACGTCTGCGGTTTTGGTCTCGACCCAATGCGTGGCATAGCTGCCGTCGGGGTCGATAAGATACGTGATTGCGGTGTGGGGGACGGCGTAGCCGTCTGGATCACTCGGATCTGGCTTTCGGCGTGCGAAAACCTTGAACGCTTCCTTCGCCGACTCAATTTGCTCGGGTGTGCCGGACAGTCCGGTGAAGCGTGGAAATTTTTCCTCTAGATAGCGCCGCATGACATCCGGATCGTCGCGTTCAGGCCCTTCGGCAAGTCTAAATGGACCTCCATCCCACACACCGTCTTCGGTAAATAAACTGGCGATCCCGTCCGGATCATATTGCTCATCACAGTAGGCACAATAACGATGTTTCAGTTGTTTGATTTGTTCGATGTCAAACGGCCATTGGATTTTCTCCGCGTTATCCACCTCACTTCCCCTTAGCGTCATCAGGTTATTAAATAGGAGTGGGCAATCATAACATCGAAAAAATCTCCTCAAGGCATATTTATTTACGCGCGTAATGTACGAATGACGATAGTGAAATTGGGCGTACGTTGCGCAGCCTAGTCATGGTGACAATCGCGAATCGCCGTGATAATCGAGGCAAATAGATTGGCAATAAAGCCTTGAAAAAAACCGCATAAAATTGATAGAACTGCCCAGTGAACATCACGCGTGATCAAAACCATCTGATCGCCCTGATCAAAGAGCAGAACATCGAATCTGTCTCTTTCGTTGGCACTGATTTTCATGGCATTGCGCGCGGTAAGCATGTCCCGGCAAGTCGTCTGCTTGAGAACGCCGCGACGAGCGTCAACATCTCAAGTTTTATGCTCATGATGGATTGCCAAGGGATGCCGCATCCGTCGCCAACTGCGACCGACGTGTGGTGGCCGTCGTGGGAAGAGGGTTATACGGATCTCCGCATGGTCGCAGATCCGGTTACAGCGCGTGTAGTGCCGTGGCAGAAATCCAATGTAATCGTGCAGTGCGATTATGAGCATTCCGAAGAGCGTTGGCCGCTGGAATTCATGCCGCGGGCTTTGGTTCGTCGGCTATCAGAGCGCCTTGAGAATCTTGGTTATACACCCATGTTCACGAACGAACTTGAATGGTTATTATTTCGTGAAACGGAACAATCGGCCTTTGAAAAGGGCTATCGAAACCTAACTCCGTTGTCGCCCACCGCGCAGTGCTACAACCTAACTCGTAGTGGTCGCGATGCGCATCTCGTTCGCCCGTTTCTTGAAAACCTAATTGCTTTTGGCGTGCCGATTGAAGTTTGGTCAGCCGAATTCGGACCCGGCATGCAAGAATTTAATATCGCCCCCGAGCCGGCGCTAGCGGCGGCGGATACCGCATTTATCTTCAAACATGCAATACGCGAGATCGCCGCTCAACATGATTTGTTTCCTGTCTTTATGGCTAAACCCTCGATGGCCGGGTTTGGTAATGGCTTGCATATTAACCATTCATTATGGCGAAATGACGAGCCGATATTTTTCGATGAATCAGCGGAAGACAAACGTTCCCCAACATTAAAACACGCTGTCGCTGGAGAACTCGCTACGCTAAAAGATTTTACTTTGTTATTTTGTCCCACCCCGAATTCCTATCGGCGTTTCATGGCACATTACTCCACAGGACATAAAATTGGCTGGGGATACGACAACAAATCAATCGCCATTCGAACGGTTGTAGAGTCACCACGTACGTGTCGTATTGAACATCGTACGGCCGGCGCTGACGCGAACCCCTACATCGCAATCGCCGCCTGCTTAGCAGGTATGATTCATGGGATAGAAAATGAACTTGAACCGCCGCCCGCGGTGAAGGGTGATGGATTTCTTAATGACGAATTAGACGTCGTACCGCAAACAATGCATGAAGCGCTCGCGGCGTTTGAATCAAGCGAACTCGCAGCTAAATATCTTGGTGAAGATTTTGTGCGTTTTTTTGCGCAGACACGCCGCATCGAACTTGAGATGTTCGATGCGGCAGTTGGTCAGTGTTCGCCAGACGAAGTCCCCGATTGGGAACTGATGCAGTACGCTGATAACGTTTGAGAGAGGTTTAGCGATGAATACCCCGCAGAAATTTGATATGTCATGGCTGGTGGACGCCGTATTTGCGCCAACCGAAAACGACGTTTTCGCGATACTGCACGATACGCCGCACGCGCGAGCTACTGAGAATGACGCTTGGCGCGAGCGACGCGAGATGGCATCAGACTGGCATCAACAGATTTCGGCCATTGCAGGAGCGAAAGGTTTTCGCGTTTTGCCCTTGGTATCGTTTCCTGCCGTGGCGGGAACCAATGCCGATTTACCGGCCAGCGCTGATATGGACGGGGCCGAGGTTGCGCTCGCAGATATTCTTGACGAGGCGACCGTTGTCCTTGCGATGATGGAAGTGTCCGTTACGGGGCCACTGATTCAGTATGGTATGGCGAAAGGCTCGGCGGCAGCGTTTCGTGTTGCGTCGATGCCGATGGCCAATCGCAACATGGAAGATACGTGTTACTTAGCTGACCCTGGCGAATTAGTTGCACAAGGGGAAACTATTCGAGAAGAGGTGGTGAAAGCCGAAGCGGTGGAAGTTACGTTTTCAACCGGTGATGTATGCACGTTCGATATCCGTCATCGTGAAGTTGGTGTGGATAACGGTTACCTCCACCCAGATAAGCAAGGTTTTCCAGTAATCAATTTACCGTCCGGAGAAGTATGGGTGGTGCCCTATGAAGGTGAACGTGAGGGAGATCCTTCGCGTACCCGAGGTGTAATCCCCGTTGCGGGCGAGGGCGACGACGTTGCGCGCTTCGTTGTCGAACAAAATCGTATTGTCGATGTGTTAGGTGACGGTCCGCGGGCAATTGGATTGCGCGAGGATATGGAAGCTGATCCCATGCGGCGTAACGTCGCCGAAATCGCGTTTGGATATAATCGTAAAGCGCGTGTTACCGGGGTTTTTATCGAAGACGAAAAAGCTGGCTTTCACTGGGGCTATGGGCGTAGTGAATTTCTCGGCGGCACGATTGCACCGAAAGATTTTGCGAGTCCTGAGACGGTATTACATGTTGATCTGCCTTATGCGAAAGAATGTTTAATCACGGTGTCCGCAGATCTAATCTCATCCGCAGGCACGCGTACCGCAATTTTGCGAGACGGCGAGTACGTTTTGTAAAGCGGAGAACGAACCGAATATGAGTTTCAAACACAGGGATTTCGACCACAATTCAGCGGACTTCCGCAAAGATCCGGCTGCCGTTTACCGTGAATTGCGCGCAGCTGGCGTCGGTCAAAGCGAACATTACGGCGGGTTTTGGGTGGTACCGACTTACGAAACAGTACAGGACGTCTCGCACGATATTGAAACTTATTCGCCCGCCGACGGCACCATGCTACCCGGCGTGTTGGATCGACCGCTATTACCGATGGAATCTGATCCACCCCTGCATTCAGAATATCGCCGTATGCTGGCTAAACGGTTTTCGCCGAAAGCGATTCGAGAATGGATCCCGTTGATCCGCGAAGCAGCCCAAGCGTTACTCAAAGATGTGCTCGCGAATGAGCCGCATGATTTCAGTTTGGGTTATGCGAAGCTGTTACCCACCGCGGTGATTTGCCAAATGCTTGGCATTGAATTTAAGGCTGAGCTCCAAGAGTGGGTGGAAGATGTAGTGTATCGACGCATCTCCGATCGCGATGCCACCGATCGCGCAATTGCGAAGATCCATAATTTATTTCGCGACTTGCTACCAGGACGACGAGCTAATCCCAGAGACGATCTTGTCTCACTGGTATTGCAATCGGAGATCGACGGGAAACCGTTAGATGACGAAACCGTCATCGATTTCTGTTTCTTTTTATTAATTGCCGGCCTCGATAACACCAACTTTACGATTCGTGCATTGCTGCAACAGCTCGCAATCGATCACACCTTGCGGCAGCGATTAGTCGATGATCCCTCGCTCATCGATGCCGCAGTGGAAGAAGCTTTACGTTACTTTTCTCCGGTAATCGCGCTTGGAAGAACCGCACGAAGCGATACATCGCTCAGTGGTTGCCCGGTCCATCAAGGGGATAAAGTGTTAATGCTATTTGGGTGTGCAAATAGAGATCCGGCTGAATTCGAAGAGCCGGATAAATTTGATATCGATCGCTTTCCCAATCGACACGTCGCTTTTGGTGTTGGCCCACATAGATGTTTGGGATCTAATCTGGCGAGAGCAGAAATTGCCGTTGCGATTGAAGAAGTACTAAAAGTCCTACCCGATTTCGAACTTGCTGGTGAAGTCGACATTCGGTGGGATGATCTAGGTCCATTGCTGATTAAACCGCGTACGGGCTAAATTCAATGCACGTGTTAGTCGATAAAAATAAATGTCATGGTCACAACCGCTGTGTTGCTTTAGCGGACGAAGTCTTTGACGTCGACGATGAAGGGTTTGCGGTTGTGGTATTAGACACGATTCCGCCGGAGCAGCACGACAAAGTTCGGCGTGCGGAGTTGGCCTGCCCGGAAAGGGCAATCACGATAGAGGAATAAACCAGTGTGTGAAATTCTTGTTGTTGGCGCGCAGTCGCCCGTTCCATTTACCCGTATCGAGCCTTGGGTGCTGGCTCTTGAACGTTACGGAATTGCCGGCTGGGGTTGGGGTTCTGCGCACTTGGAATTAGACGGCGCGGTCAACGTGCGTCGTGCGGTTGGTAAAATCAATGAGACGCCGGAAGCGCTTGATGAATTACGCCAGATTGAATCACGGCGCTGGTTATTCCATCTGCGTCGTCCGCTGCGCTTGCCAAATGTGATCGAAGACATGCAACCCTTTTATTCGGAAGATCGAGATTTCGCTTACGCGCATAACGGCGACTTTACTAATGCCGAACAATTCCGCGATCAATTCGACGGGTTGCTCGGTGGTAAAGTTGACTCAGAGATTGGCTTTCGAATGACTGAGCGATTCATGCAGGAGGGTCATTCGCTTGAAGCAGCGCTCGATAAAACCTTAGAAACACTCGGTGGCACCTCGAATATCGCGGTGATGTACCACGGCGGTAACGTGTGGATTTACGGTAAGGCGATGTTCAATAAACTGTGGCGATTCGAAATTGACGAATTGAGTTGCGCTTCGACTAGCATGATCATGGCAGATGAATCGTTCTTCGAATTAGTCTACGGTGTGCTCCCTTCCGATCGCGAATTGGTGCGTGGTGCACGTTCCTTGCTCAATGCTGTGCACGATCATTCGATTAAAGCCACCAGCTAAGCTTCACATCCAACATGTCGAATTCTAGACCTGTCATCGGGATCGCCGCCTGGCGCCAAACCGTAGAGGTTTGGGAAAGCAAGATGACTATCTTCCAAATCGACCAGGCTTACGTGAAGCGACTCCTCGCCGCGGACGGGGTACCATTTCTGATCCCGCATATGCCGGCGGAGATGTTGATCGATGTCGTGAAGCAGATTGACGCGTTAATCTTAACCGGCGGAGATGACGTCGATCCCCGAAGTTACGGTGAAACCGATCAAGGCGAGTGCAAACACTGTGATATTGAAGCAGACAAAGCTGAGATTGCCTTAGTCAAATCTTGTATTGAGGCGAAGATTCCGGTGCTCGGCGCGTGCCGCGGGATCCAAATCATTAACGTTGCCTATGGCGGTACGCTCGATCAGGAAATTACTCGCGAAGGCACTTGTCATGGGCCAAGGCCAACGGTGTTAGACGACATCCTGGCGCTCCGACATGACGTTAAAATTTCGGCTGGTTCGCGTCTCGCGGACATTCTCGGTTCGTCCCCGCGCATAGTGAATACAACCCACCATCAAGCGATTCGCGATCTTGCACTTGGTTTCGAAGTGTCGGCGCGTGCACCGGATGGAACAATTGAAGCCATCGAACCAACTAACGATGATTACGTGGTTGGGGTGCAATGGCATCCGGAGAAGCTGTCCCCGCCCGATAATCAAGAATTGTTTAACGACTTGGTGCGTGCGGCCGCCGAGCGGCGAAATTAGATTCTACTAATCAGATGGCTTTAATTGATCTTCGAATACCACTGGTGCTTCGTCTTCGCCGCTACCGCGTGCGACAGGGCGGCCGAACATTTTCACGAGAGCATCGGGTAACTCACTCGCGAGTTTCCTGTCTTTGGAAGCTCTTTGAATGTTGACGATGGCTGCATGATGAACTGCGGTGCTCGCTTGGTCGCCGCCATAATTGCGATTTTTAATCATCGGCGCCGAAGTGATTGCAGTGCCACTGACGAGCGGGTAGATATCAACCAGCGATTCGAAATAGTCATCGACTGAGTAACCCTCGGCTTTGCACAATGCCGCGCCGTGATACATACCGGCAAAACTCGCGTACATGAATTCGAGCAACGCACAGTCAAGCGCAGAGGCGGCACCAACTGGTCTGCCGACATAACGTGAGCGGCCACCTAGAACCAATAGCGTTTCACTGTGTGGTTCGAAATGCGTTTTATCGCCAGAGAACATCACAATCGCCCCGTCAGTTCCGACGCCCGCAGGGTAGCTCACTATTGCGCCATCGATGTATGCAATGCCATGTGATTGTGCCCAGCCTTCGCTTCGCCTGGCATCTTCCGGACTGCCGCTACTCATCTGCACGAGTGTTCGGCCTTTTAATGCAGCGATGACTTCTTGGTCATCGAGAATCGATTGCGCCGCCTCATAATTCGATATACACATTACAGTCAGTGGACTTTGCGCGCATGCCTCTGCCGCCGATGTTGCTATACGCGCCTCACCTTCAAACTGAGTGGTCTTGTCAGGCGATCGATTAAACACCGTTAATGACTTCCCTGAACGAATAAAGCATTCGGCGAGTGCAGAGCCCATACGGCCGAGGCCGATGAAAGTTAGATCGGTGGACATTCAAGTTCTCCGCTCAGGCATCGGTGTTGTGCGTACAATAAATTGAGAATCTTTTCTTAGCAGGTTTATCCTGCTGTGCCCGGGCTTCAGACACGCTAAACCCGAGTCTATCGGCTTTGGTGAGCAGACGGACGGCCGTCGCTTTGCCGTGGGCAATCGAGATAACCCGATCATCGGCTTCCAGTTGGTTCATCGTACGAATCAGCATAGTGGTCCCCCTTTGATAGACTCGGTTCGAATCTATCAAATCAAAGTTTAATCGTCTTCCGTTTTGATGAGTTTTCTATACGCTTCCGAAGGGTACACACTCGTCCGCTTGCCGAGTGTGAAGGCGCACCGAGTGACGATTAATCGTCTTGACGAGCAGATCCTGCCCCGGCTGTCTGCGCCAAACTTCGGTGCATCGAACCCAACTGACACCTGAGAATTTCTGAGCCATCCAATTTGGCACGGACAAATCAACATTGAGGCCCAGAGGATGTTTGCCGTGCCGTACAAAACGTATCGTCGGCTCGCCGAAATCAATCGTGTCAATGTTATCCGCGCCAAGATATGCATCCCGTCCCAAAAAACGGCCTCCATATTTCACCGCATTGTCAAGTTATCGAAACGAAGCACGAACCTCACGTAGTGTGAGATCAGTTGAGGCGTCTCCTTACCCTACACCCCTAGCCAATACAGTCCGATGAGGATGACACAGACCGAGACGGCCCACACTTCAAACGCCATTCGCAGCGGCCGTGGTGCCGTTCTGAGTTCCATGAAATCAAGAAAGACGAAACGGATTTTGACAAAGGTGATAATCAAAATGGCGGCGGTCGCGTAGTGAAATTTCTCCTCAAAACCGAATCCATGCCCAAACTGCCACGACAATCCCGTCGCCACGATCAAGCCAACCCAAATACCGGTAATTCTGGATTGAAGCGAAGCTGCCATGAGTCACCGCATCAGATACAGCAGCGCGAAAAGCGCGATCCACAAGATGTCCACGAGGTGCCAAAAACACGCCCCGCTTTCGAGCACGCCCACGCCTTGAGCATCAAATTTCGCACCGCGCACGAACTGCCAGAGGAAAATCAGTACACCAATCCCAATCACCATATGCATCAGGTGAATACCGGTCATCAGGTAGTAGTACATAAAGAAATTATTCGTCTCTATCGTCAAATTGGCGGCGATCTTTTCGCCCCATTCAAAATATTTGATGACGACGAAACCAATACCGCAAAGGATTGCCAACACGAAACAGCCGCGGGCCCGCGGAAGCTGGCCTGCCCGAGCGCCGTGAACGGCGAGTGCCACGAGCCAGGAACTCGTCAACAGGAGCACGGTGTTGAGTAGCCCGAGGGTTTGGTTGAGCAGTTGCTGTTGTTCAACGAATAACGCGACTTCCTGCGATCGATCGTAGACAAAGACCGAGAACAACAGCGAAAAGACCAGGACGTCGCCGATAATGAACATCCACACGCCGGTTTCGCCAGGCAGGTGCGGCTTGACCGAGTCCGGCAGCTCGGCAGTTGCAGACATTGGTGATGCGCCTTTCTAGGCGGCCGCCGCCGGTTCGGATTCAGATTGCGCTTGCTGTTTTATGGCGCCCATAAGGATAAAAGGCATCGCGATATACCAGCTAAAAAAGACCGCAAAGGGTACCCACCAGACAAACAAGCCATCCCAGGCGAAAGGTCCGGTCTTGAAAAAGGTTAACAACCCGCCAGGCACAAACAGCACCGCCACCCAGAGATTGTAGTACCCAACCCAACGCTGGAATATGGGCTCAGCCTGCTTATCACTCAAGATACACAAGCCGAGGGCAATGTTCTGGATAATGAACGGCGCGAAGGTCATTAACAACGTGATCCAACCAAGGTCGTTCAGCATCCTGGTCAACTCAGGGTCGTGATCAGGCCGGAATGCCGCCCCCGTCCAAAACACGGAAGAAAACACAAACACCAGCGTGGTGACACAGCCTGCGCCAAGTTGCGTGTACGTAAATACTGGGGCAAGATCGCCTTCTATCCGTTTCATCTGCATGGACAGCGCCGCAGCGAACGAACAAATAAACCCCCCACTGCTCATAATCAGCAAAATCCCGAAGCGCATGGGCAGGGTGTTTTCGCGATAGATCGCCGCAACGTCTTCGGCGCTGAGGTTCGGCGCAATCGGCGGAATGAAATTCGCGAACAAAAACCCAACCAGACAAATCCCGGCAAACCCTATCGCGGACCAGGCACAGATCAATTGGTTTCGAATATTCATCTCCCCCCCCTTTGAATATGAGTTGACATTCGAGTTTTAGGTCATTTCGCGCCCATGCTAAGACAGGCGGGACAAGCCTGCAAGACGAGCACCGAATTCGCGCCTAGGCAGGCTAGCATGAATGGTTCACGGAAGGGATTGATACCGCGGATTTAAAAGACGCCAAAGCATAGATGGCCGAGTTGTCGTAAGTTGGACTGAAAGCCGGGAATTAAGTCTAAATCACACCGTCCTCTTTCAGCTGTGTTATCTCTCCTTCCGATAGGCCCAACACCTGTCCGTACACCAGCTCATTATGCTGGCCGAGGGCTGGGCTTGGGGCATCGATAGACGGTTGTTCACCGTTGAGGCGCCAGGGTGGGGCTGGGATGGGCACGGTGCCGGCCATGGGATGGCTGATGTCTTGGAGTGTTCCGCGCGCGCGCAAATGCGGCTCTGAGAGCAATTCGGCCACTTCTTTCACCATGCCACAGGTTATGCCGGCTGTTGAACAGCGTTCCATGATGTCCTGTTTGGTATGCTGCTTCGTCCAGGCACTGACAATACTATCCGCTTCCTCCCAGCGCTTTGAACGCTCAGCTTTTGTCGCAAATTTCGGGTCATCGCTCAGCTCCTGGCGATCCATGAGCGTACACAAGGCTTGCCAGCGTTGGTCGTCTAGCACGAGCAGCAGGACATGGCCGTCTTGGGTGGGATAGCAGTTGTAGGGCGAAAAAATATGACCATGCACACTATTGCCGGCCCGTTCATAAGTCTCGCCTTGCCCCAGGTAGGCGGCAATGAGGCTTGCCATTGGACCAATCGCGGACTCATACAACGAGGTTTCCATGAACACGCCCTCTCCAGTGCGATCACGTTGGCGCAAGGCCACAATAATCCCGGTGGCAAAGTGAATCCCGCCCAGAATATCCATGATCGGAGTCCCGGCCTTTGTGGGCTGACCGTCGGGAGCTCCGGTCGCGCTTATGAGCCCGGACATGGCCTGAACAATAGGATCAAAAGCGGGATAGGCGCTATACGGACCCGTCTGCCCATAGCCCGTACTCGAAGCGTAGACGAGTCGTGGGTTAATCTGCTTGAGGACATCCCAGCCTAAGCCCAGCCGATCCATGACGCCGACCGTAAAGTTTTCAACCACCACGTCGGCGTCTTTCACTAGTTGTTTGAAGAGCTCTTGGCCACGTGGGGATTTGAGGTTGAGGGTGACGCCTTTTTTATTGGAATTCAGCATGACGAACGGATAACTCTCGTTTGTGACTCCGGGGATGGGGAAAATCGTACGAGCGCGCTCGCCCAACTCAGGCGGCTCGATTTTGATGACCTCGGCGCCAAAGAATCCTAACACTAAGGTGGCATACGGACCATTATAAAAATGGGTCAGGTCAAGTATGCGAACATCGTCTAAAACTTTCATGCTGCCGTGCTCCTTCGTGTATCGTATGGCCTGATACGGCCCGCCGAGTCTATACCATGTGGCCGGACCGAATTGGCACACTCCAGCCACTCACCTGTCACAAAGCTGCACCCTTCCCTTTCTTAAAGGAAGTGTATCTTCCCCACTGGGAAAGAGAGATGGCGCCAGAGTAGCCAGAACAGGAAACCGTGTATTCCTCAATTGTCACGGGTTCTCAACTACGCTTCGCTAACGACACGGCTCGCGGCTTCGATAGCCCCTTCGCCATGGGGGATGTTCAGCGCTTTCAGACCTGCGTCGATCACCGCGAGCATGCCCAAGGTCATGTGCGCATTCACGTGCCCCATATGGGCGACGCGGAAGAAACCATGGTAGGCGGGGTCGGAAGGTTCCGCCATGCCCAGTCCGATACCTAGGGTCACCCCGGACTTTTTTTCGGTCCAGCGTCTCAGTCCGGTGGCATGAGGGGCATCCATGGAAGCCGCCGTGACCGAGTGGGAACGGTCTTTTGGGTCGTTGATGTTGAGACGAATGGAACTGCCCACTCCCCAAGCAGCGAACGCGGCCCAGACCGCGCGGCTGAGTTTCGCATGCCTGGCCCAGGCGGCCTCGAGTCCTTCCTCTTCCAGCAGCATGGTCAAAGCCTCACGCAGTCCAAGAAGGTGGTGCGTCGGGGCGGTGCCGAAAAAGTATTCATAAAATACTTCCGGGTGGATGCGCGGACGGATATCCCAGTAAGGCGTAACCAGGTCCGCTTTCTTCCGAGCTTCGAGCACCCGCCGGTTGAAAAACATGAAACCCAGTCCCGGCGGAGTCATCAGGCCTTTCTGGCTGCCCGCCACCATCAGGTCTACGCCCCAGTTATCCATTTCAAAGGGTTCACAGGCCAAGCTGGCCATGGAGTCGACCATATACAAGGCCGGGTGCCCGGAGGAGCGGATGCATTCGCCCAGGGCGGCGATATCATTTCTGACCGAACTGGCCGTGTCCGTTTGCACGACCAGAATCGCTTTGTAGCGACGGTTCGAATCGGCTTTCAGCTTGGCTTCCACCTGATCCAGGTCCACCGGAGCCGATTTGCCGAAATCTACCAGGTCGACTTCCACCCCGAGCCGTTCAGCCATATTGGCCCAGAATACGACGAAGCGGCCCGTGGCCAGGGCAAGCACCCTGTCCCCGCGCGAGAGGGTGTTGGTCAGGGCGGCCTCCCAGGTGCCGTGCCCGTTGGCGATGTAGATGGCGACTTCCCCGGAACTCCTGGCCACCCGGTTCAAATCCGGAATCATGCCGTCCACCATTTCGTGGAGGGCGCCCTCGTAGATATTCGGTGCAGCCTGGTGCATTGCCTGCAGAACGCGGTCCGGAATCACCGAAGGACCCGGAATGGCAAGATAGTGGCGACCATGGCTTAATGACATAGAATTCCTTGGAAGCAGATTAGGGAAGATAAAAAATTTCAGAGATAGAGACTTCGCGGCAAAGTCGCATACTCATTCTTCCCCAGCATAAATTGTCTCGGGTGCTGTTCGAAACGGATTTACGATTTCTAGTCCGTCTACCTGCTGTCCTACCTGCAGATCTTCAGTCAGGAGATATCGGCAACTCGCTCCATGGGCAGCGGCTGTAATTAACGCATCCCACCAGGCATATTTGTAGCGATCTTGAATCGTCCAGGCACGTTCAATCACGGCTGGACTTATCGGCACAGGCTGCCACGTCATAAGCGCCCGAACATCTTCTCGTGCGGCCTCTTTCTTCAGGCCTGGCCTCAACTTGTGAACGACAACAGCATAGTATTCTTGAAGGACTTGGATGCTCAGTCTACCTTGTCGCGTTCGCCAAAGCGTTTGCATCCACTCTTCAGCCCGGCGTTGTTTTTCAGGTTCGGTACGGTCTCGCGCATAGACTAAAACGTTCGTGTCAACGAAGCACAGCTCGGTCATATAGGTCCCCCCGGGCAGGAAGAGGCTGTCGGGTTCTCCTTAGCCGTGTTGGACGCTTCGACAGATACTGGTGCATAGCCGTTTCGTATGCTGACGCCTCCCGCATCTGCTGCTGGAGGAGGTCTCCAATGAAACGAGAGACGCTACGTCCGTGCTCTGCTGCCCAGACTCGGACCCAAGCAGCCACGTCCTCATCGAGAGTAATCGTAACATTCTTCATGAACACGAAAATAGTGTGACACGAAGTTCGTGTCAACAAAGCGTGAAGCTAGGGCGTAGACGACTTACGACGTAGCTATCTTTATCTTTGACCTTCCGTCGCTCACTCCAACGCATCGCTTTGTAGGCGTCCTTTCCGGCGGGCAACCTTCCCGGCGTCAATAAGGCTAGGAGGGTTGCAACGTCCTCCATTCACCCCCGGAAAATAAACCTGACACCTTTTCGGCACTAATCAGTTTCGCCTGCCCGTCCGGCCACTTGCCGCATAAGAGAAGGCGGGCCCGTCGATAGCCGCGCTTCATCCGTGGGCACGAAAGCGCCGCCGACTTTATCCAGCAGAATCTGTGCGTTCATTTCGATGCCTTCACCCCCCGCGGCTTTCATCGTGGGAAAGTGGGCGAGCAGATTCTCCGCAGCGCCCCGGTAAACGTGCGATGGGTCGCCAGGCCAGGGCGGTAATGCCGCAATTTGTTCTTCATTGAGGTCCTTCAGGAAATGCCGGGCCTGCGGCTCCATCCGGACAACGTTCGTCAGACCTTCGAATTCTTTGTACGCGGCCACCTGTGACACGAGAATCCTTTTCTCGTAGAACGGATGGTCGCCGAACAGCACCGTCCAGCACGCTTTACAATAGAAACGTGTGGTATCAGCCGACTCATAATTCATGAATGCGCCCAGTTTCTCTTCGCCCGTCATGATACGAAAGTCGTTCGGCAGCCAGCAGCAGTCCGCACATAGATTGTGTGGATATTCTGGGCCGCCGCGCTTAGTCGCATACCACAGGGCCGAGGTGCAATCATGGCAACAACATTCGTGTCGGAAAAGCTCTTTGTTTGCGGGGAAGTCGATATGAACGGAACTGCATCTGCACGTAATAGTCGCCATAGTTTTTCTCGTGGGTTAGCCTTTCGAATCTGGTAAACCGACACTTACCTACAGTTTTACTGTGAATCAATGTTGCTACGTCCGTAAACATTGTGGAAAGTACTGCGGAAGAAATCCCATGAGTCGAGTCTGACCCCATATAGTATGGGGTGACGGGTACTCCGATGGTCTCGGGTATTACGCCGAACCTGTAATCCTGCGATAATCCTCCGGCACTTGTCCCTGGCCTGGCCCGCCGAGCCCCAGGCCTGTAGTGTGATAAGCGAAAAGCACAAGAAAAGGAGCAGAGATGCACGATAACGACCAAGCCATGCGCGAGTTTGCCAAGACCCTAACGCTGCCAGAATTTGAAGAAGCCGCTTTCACGAAACCACCACCGCTGCGAGAGGCGCACGTGGCGATCGTGACCAGCGCCGCGCTCCACCGAATCGGCAGCCCCAAGTGGAAGGTTGAGGATTTCCACTTTGAGACCTTGCCGCATGACGCCCGCGATCTGAAGCTCGGCCACCTGAGCCCGAACTTTGACCGGGCTGGCTTTGCCGCTGACATGAACGTCGTCTATCCGGTCGACCGCCTGCAGGAACTCTCCGATCAGGGGGTGATCGGCAGCGTCGCTAATTACCACTACGCCTTCGCCGGCAACCAACCCGAAGGGCTATCCGCGCTGCGCTTGGATACTGGTCCGGCCTGCGCGCAAAAGATGCGTGAGGATGGAGTGGATGTTGTCCTGCTCACTCCGGTTTGACCGCTGTGTCCGCGTACCGTGTGTACGCTGGCCCACGTCTTCGAGGCGGCTGGCCTGTCAACGATCGTGATCTCGTCGATGCGTGATGTTGCAGAACGCATGCGTCCACCACGCGTGCTATATGCAGAATTTCCATTAGGGCTGCCGCTCGGCAAGCCCCGCGACGCGGCCTATCAGCACCGGGTGCTCAAAGCGGCCTTTGCCATGCTGGAGCGGCCGAGTGGACCGGTTCTCGTAGACTTCCCGGAGACGATCCAAAGCAGGGGCGGGGAGCCCTTAGAGTGTCCGCTTCCGCCTCGTTACGATCCGAACCTGCACCCCGCCATTGACGAAGCCCAAGCGTTACGCGCTGCTTACGACCGCGCTGTAGCGAAAACTGGGCGGACCAGTGTCGGCCGGGTGATCAATGCGGATCAGATTCCTGCCGCACTCGAGAAGTTCGTACGTATCGCCGAAGGGGAAGCCTGGGATCAGGTTGGGTTCGAGGGGACGCCTATGCAGGTCGTGCACGATATCCGGGCCTACTACGAAGAGTTGGCCTGCGAACTGGTAGCCGACGAGCCCATTCCGGCGTGGGGCGCTGAGCGTTGGTTCTACGATAAAACCGAGGCCGGTAAGGTGTTGCTGACGGCACGCCGGACGCTGAAGGAGAGTGGGGCGGACCGTCCGATTTGGTTTTTCATGGCCCCGGGCTCACGCCAGTAAAGCCGGCCGTCTTGCCTGATCGCCGGCAAATTACCATTTATCGGTCTCCGGGTTTCTGACAGAGATAGATCGAATGAACCTTGAGGTCCGTGAGTATCTTTCTTGCCACCCGAGTGAAGCCCAGTCCACCCAGGCAGACTGAGTTAGGAGCAACACATGAAAACATCCATCATGGTCGGAGGGGCGACGCATACCGATATGCAGAGCATGGTTGAGTTTGTCCAACACGCTGAGCGTTTGGGAGTCGATTATGCCTGGTCGGCCGAGGGGTGGAGCCAGGATGCGGTAACATCACTTGCGTATCTCGCGGGCCAGACTGAGCGCATCATCCTCGGCACCGGTATTATGCAGATCAGCGCCCGTGCACCGTCTATGATGGCTATGACAGCCCTGTCCTTACACGATCTCTCCGGAGGACGCTTCGTCTTAGGCTTGGGAACAAGCGGCCCCCAAGTCGTGGAAGGGTTGCAGGGCGTCCCATTTCACGCGCCGCTTACCCGACTGAAAGAGACAGTTGATATTATCCGCATGGCCTTTCGGGGTGAGAAGCTATGCTATGAAGGCAAGTTCCATACCCTGCCGCGACCGGGTGGTGAGGGCAAGGCGCTCCGGCTTGATCACAAGCCCGTGGACATCCCCATCTTTCTGGCAACCCTGGCACCCAAGGCGCTTGAATATACAGGCGCAACGGCAGATGGTTGGCTCGGCACCTCATTTTCGCCTGAGTATCCCGAAGCCCATCTGGCTTATATTCGCAAAGGGGCAGAAGCAGCAGGACGAAGACTCAGCGACATTTCCCTGCATACTGGGTGCGTGGTTGTGCTTGGCGATAATGTCGAAGAGCTGATCAACATGCGCAAGCCGTCTGTCGCCTTTAGTATGGGCGCTATGGGATCGGCCACAGCGAATTTTTACAACGCGGCCTTCCAACGCGCCGGGTTTGAGGACGATGCCAAAGCCATTCAACAATTATGGATTGATGGCAAACGCAAAGAAGCCGCCGAGCGCGTTCCGGACGCCATGGTCACCCAGTTTGGAGCCGTCGGTACCCCAGACATGATTCGTGAACGCTTTCAAAAATACAAAGACGTGGGAATTGACGGACTAACACTACGCATTGAAGCCGCGGATCATGCGAAACGCATGTCAGATCTCGAACAGGTTATGGATGTAGTTGGCTCAATTGAAAAGTGAACTGATAGCGCCGTTCTGGGATTTCAAGATAACGATCTGGCTGTTCAGTACTCCGTGACTGTTGTTATCGACGCCGGCCCTTCTTAGGCAGTGTATGGTTTGGCTAAAATCTCCTGCAAACTTTGCCCCCCGACATTCTCAGCGGCGAGGGCCGCATGATAGCGAACGGAGATGCGCAGGAACTCGAATCGCCAGCGATCTGGATCGCGACGCAAACGGTGCTGGTAGGTACCGATAAGAACCGTGTTGTTCGCAACGATCTCGAAAAAGTAGGCCAGCGTTGTTGCTTCGTCGCCTTCAACGTCAATCTGCATGTTCGTGCTGATATGCCCGGTGGCGAAGAGTTTGGCACTCGGGTTTGCTGCACCCTCAATCGCCGGCACATAAAAGGTGTCAATAATCTCACGGCGTCCGCGATAGACCCGATCAGAACCGGGTAGCAGCGCGTCGAGCCCGACCATTTCCACCACCCCGTCAGTGGTGAACACGTCGCCCAATCCTTCCCAGTCCTCGGAGTCGAGCCGCGTGCAATAGTCGCGCCAGGTGTGCCGAATGGCTTCGAGATCTTCTAGATGCTGAAGTCGAGCGAGAATACTCTTGAGTTCTGTGTCATTCATAGCCGTTTTCCGATTCCGCAGTATGAACCTTGTCGCGGGCTGTCGATGTTTTTGTTATTTTTGTGTCGGGAGGCGTACATAAGTGCCGTGGATTCTGTCATAGATCTGTTTTACGCCGGACTATGCGGAATTGGAAGAGATTGTCATCCTCGTGGATTTTTTCCTGCTACTGCGGAAGGAGTCCCATGAGTCGAGTCTGACCCCATATACCGCGAGTCACGCAAGACTCAGTCCTCCTTTTTGGACATGAAAGCCGCAAAGAGGCCTTCGTAGTCCGGATGCCAGCGCGAGAGCGCCGGGCGGTTCTCGGTCATGTCACCCGCCGCCCACTCGATACGCCGGTGGTCGATCTCGGGCGTTACATCATTGTCTGGACACAGCACGTAAAAGTCGCCACGGTCCATGGCTGCAAGCAGGTAGTCCGCTACCTGCTCGGGCATCCAAGCACCGGGTGGCTTTTCCTGCGCGAATCGCTTTGTCAATCCTGTGTATGTAAAGCCCGGAATCAGGAGGTGCGCTGTGACTCGGCAGCCGTCGATAAGACGGAGTTGATGGGCAAGGCTCTCGGTCAAGCTCTTGATACCGGCCTTGGATACGTTGTACGCCGCGTCGCCGGGTGGATTGGTGATGCCCTGCTTCGATCCCGTATTGACGATCGCGCAAGGAGTGCCCTGGTCGATCATTCCCTGGGTGAAGACCTGGAGCCCGTTAATCACACCCCAGAGGTTCACGCTGAGTGCTCTCCGCCAGCCCTCGTAGTGCTCCCAGGGGGTGCCGCCTCCACGCGTGCCGGCATTGTTCATCAGCACGGCAACCTCGCCGAACCGATCGAGCACGGCGTCTCGAAGAGCCTGCACGGATTCAAGGCGAGCCACATCGACTGGAGCTACCAGGATCGCATCCGCGCCTCTCGCGCTCTGCTTTGCGAGGGTGTCGGCCGCGGAGCTGAGCTTCTCCTCATCCTGGTCCGCGATACACACGTTCAAGCCCAGCGCTACAAGACGCTCAGCCGTGGCAAAACCAATGCCACCGGCGCCGCCGGTGATCACCGCCGTACGGTTTGGGGTTAAAGCGGAATGGGTCATTCGGGGGATCCTCCTTGGGTTCAGCGAAACACCTTCTTCGCCACCGAACGCCGTGTTCACCCGCGCGGGGTGGCATTGTGCGAGGGGCGCCTACTCAGTAGGAAGTACGAAACCCATATCCCGCTTCCCACTGACATCATAGATCTCTGCCGAGTGGCTCGTAATGTCGCCACGTATATTCGATCTGCTCTTCTTATTGTAGGGGTGATGGGAGAACCGGGGTTAGAGAAGTCGCCGCTGTTCCATAAGTTTGTAGGGGCGTATTGCCATACACCCTCAGGCGCGTTATGAGCCCAGAGTAGAAATCGCAGTGGTACGACCTAAAAAAACAGCAAACTCACCTGACTACCGGGCCATCATCTGCGCCGTCGGCCAAGCCTTGTTCGCTGAGCGCGGTTTCGCCGGCACGACTATCCGCGAGATTGCCAGACAGGCGGGTGTCAATTCGGGCCTGCTGTACCACTATTACTCCAACAAAGAAACGCTGTATCTGTCGCTGCTGGAAACGGCCGTCAGCGAAATCGTTGTGCAAGTCGAAAACATTGCCGCCAGCCCGGACACCCCGGAGGAAAAAATCCACCAGATTGTCCAGGCATGGCTCGCATACTACCAGGCCCATCCACAGAGTTTTCTCCTCATCCAGCGAGCAGTCAATGAACACAGCCCTGCGGCGCAAGCTCTAGCCCAACATTGGTTTTCGCGTTGCTTCACCGCCATTGATGCCATCACCACCGAAGGCGTCCGACATGGGCTTTTCAGACCGCTGCCGCCCGCCCTTTTGTCATTTACCATTGAGGGGCTCCTAGAGCATGCCGTACACATCCATAAGCTCATAGGAGACATTAGCCCGGATCTGTCTGGTGCCTCCCTACTGGACGAACTGGCAAATCTGGTCCTCACCCTATTGCGGACCGATACGTCCAAGTGAAGCGTTCCTGTTCGCCGTGGCAAGAAGCGCCTACCCAGGCTTCACTGAGCTGCTCTTTCAGATCGTCCAGCCCCTCCTCGCCTTACGCCGATAGCGAGAGGCTACCACAACCAGGTCTTGACTTAACTAATCACTTGATGCATTGTGTCAATAATTCATCATATGATTAATTATAAACCCTGGGAAGGAAAAGGAGAACAGGATGAATGAACAAGAGGTCAATACAGTGATGGAACTCGAGCGCGAAGCGTATCGGCTGTACCAAGCCGGAGATGTCGACGGGATGATAGACAAGGTAATTGCGGAGAACGCCCGAATATGTCCTCCCGGCTCTGAATCTATTGTCGGGAGAGAAAACCAACGGGTACTATTCAAGGAACTCGCCCAAATGGAAGGCTTCGAGCTGTTCTGGGAACCCCTTGAGGCGCAGGTGAGCGCGTCTCACGACATGGCATACGTGTATGGATCGGTCAGATGGAAAATGCCGGGGAGCGCTGAAGAAGTGGGGAAGTATGTCTCCGTCTGGGTGAAGGAAAACGGTGAATGGCGGAACGCCGTAGAAATCCGCAATTCCAACGGCTAGGCGACGCAGGCCGCGTTTGAAGCCATAGCCGGACCCCTTTCACGAAACACCCACTTCCGAGTGGACACTCATCACAGGAGACTTCCGGGTATGCCAAAACTGAAGGAGATTGGTATTGGCGTCGAGAACGTGAATGCGCGAGATTATGTCGGTCAGGCGCAGGCCGCAGAGCGCTTGGGGTTCCACAGCTTCTGGGTGCCGGAAGACTACGTCTTTCCCGGCGCCTTCAGCTCGGGCGCTGCTATCGCGACGGCGACCAGCCAGATTAAAATCGGCACTGGCGTTATCAACCCCTACACCCGTCACCCCGTCCTGATCGCCATGGAACTGGCCGCGCTGGACCAACTCTCCGGGGGGCGGGCCATCCTCGGCCTGGGTGCGAGTCTGCGGCTGTGGATTGAGGAGCAGATGGGCATTGGCTATGCCAAGTCGCTCTCGGCCCTCAGGGACGCGGCGACTATCATCCGCCGGCTGCTGGCCGGTGGGGAGGTTGACTATCAGGGCCGGGTGTTTCGGGCGAGTGCCGGCATGCGTTTGAATTTGGAGCCCGAGCGACCGGCTGTGCCGATTTACCTGGCCACGATGGCACCCAAGGCGGTGGAGCTGACGGGAGAAGTGGCGGACGGCTGGATTCCCTTTGGCGGTGAGCCGGCAGCCGTAAGCCGGGGCATGGCGCATATTCGCCGCGGCGCGGCGCGGGCGGACCGCAGCTCGGCCGACTTCGACTACAGCGCCTTTCTGCTTACGGCCGTGGCCGAGGATGACCGGGCGGCGCGGGAGGCCGTCAAGCCGGTGCTGGCGACGACCTTGGCGTGGATGGCGAATCAGCCCCAGCAGCCGATGTTCACCGATTACGGCCTAACCCCAGAGGACGCCGATGTGATGCGGCAGAGCTATGCCCGCGGCGAACTCCGCCCGGACTTCGTGAGTGACGCGATGGTCGATGAGCTGGTGCTGGCGGGCAGTCCGCAGCGCTGCCAGGAGCGGCTGGCCGAGCGGATCGAGGCGGGCCTGACGAGCGCAGTCTTTTTCATGGCGGGCGGTCCGGAGTTCGCCAAGAGCCTGGAAGCGCTGCATCGGAACGTGATTCGCGACTTCATCTGAGCCTGGCGAATCTCTTCAACAGGAAAATCTCACGGACGGGTCGAGGAAAAAAGAAAGCAGCTGACGTCATGCTGAGTAAACCCTTGTTGGCAGGGCTCTTGAAATTCCCCTGACCCTGATTGTACCGGCTTTGCAAATCGCGCAGACGCGGAGACCCTATTTGTCAGAGTCTTATTACCCCTGGTGCCACGTTCGTTGGGTTTACCCCTATGGGCACCAACAACCGACCTGGGCCTTTGAGCTACCGTTTGGCCCACGAGAGGAGGTCATGATGGACGCAGATAAAGTTCGGCAAAAGGCCGAAACCTTTGCATCGCTTCACAGAGCGGGCGATCCCGTAATCCTTTTTAACTGTTGGGACGTCGCGACTGCGAAGCTCGCAGCACGGGCGTTCCCGGCCGTCGCGACGAGCAGCGGCGCGGTGGCGATGGCCCAGGGATTCGAGGACGGCGAACGGATACCGCTCGATCTGGTCTTGTCGCTGATGGCGCGGATCGCCGGCGCGATGGACTGTCCGGTCTCGGTCGATCTGGAGGCAGGCTATTCGGACAATCCCCGTGAGGTGGCGGGAACGGTTGAAAGGCTGATGGCGGGCGGCATTGTCGGCATCAACCTCGAGGACGGACTGTCGCGGGGCAAGCGCGCGCTGGTGGCGCCAGAGGCCCACGCGAGGAAGATCGAGGCGGTGCGCGAGGCGACGGAGCGGGCGGGCGTTCCGTTTTTCATCAACGCCCGGATCGACTCGTTTCTGCTCAAGATCGGCGATGCGCAGACCTGCTTTGACGAGACGCTGAACCGGGCTGCGGCCTATGCGGCGGCGGGCGCGAGCGGCATATTCGTTCCTTTTCTTTTTGACATAGACCTCATCGCCGACCTGGCTGCACGCATAGCACTGCCGCTCAACATCCTGGTGATGCCCACGGCGCCGCCGATTGCCGCCCTGGCCGAGGCGGGTGTTGCGCGCATCAGCTGCGGCGCCTGGCCGATTGAGGCGTTTGCGCAGGCGTTTGGTACGGCGGCGGCCGCTTTCGCGGACACGAAGGACTATGCGTCTGTTCTTGCCCCTAAAACAGAGCCATCTGATCCGTAGTGAGGTTTTTTGTCCGATCCCTCACAAGGTGGAGGTGACGATTCGGTGACAACGAATCGCCCTGCTGAGGGGGACAGTTTAGCCCTCAATTTATTGGGATTTTAGGTATAGACCCTGATTCCGCCACTCATCAGGGAGTGACAGGGCAGGGCGACAAAGGAGAAGGAGAGCAGGATGAACGAGCAAGACACCGGTGCACAGCGGTTCTCGGTCTCAGTGCTTGGCCTGGGCTATATGGGCAGTGCCCTGGCACGGGCGTTTCTCGCGCAGCAGCATACGGTCACGGTGTGGAACCGCACGGCGAGCAAGGCGCAACCCCTTGCCGAGGCAGGGGCCAACGTGGCAGCGTCGGTAGCAGAGGCCAGCGCAGCAAGCGACGTGACCGTCGTGTGTGTCAGCGACTACCACGGGAGTGATGCCTTGCTGCGTACGGCAGAGATGGCCGCTCGACTCAAAGGGAAGACGTTGGTCCAACTCACGACCGGTACCCCCGAGGAAGCACGGAGCGGCGCGGCCTGGGCGGCGGAGCATGGCGTCGCGTATTTGGACGGGGCGATCATGGCCTCTCCGCTCGAGGTGGGCACGCCAGACGGCACCCTCCTGTATGCGGGACCGCAAGCCGCCTTTGACCGCTACAAACCTTTGTTGCTTAGCCTGGGTGGCAATTCGGTCTTTGTGGGAGAGAGTCCGGGCTATGCGGCTGCGCTTGAGGGCAGTCTGCTCTCGTTCCTGTACGCCAGCTGGATCGGCTTTCTGCACGGGGCGGCTCTGTGCGAATCCGAGGGGATGTCCATCGAGAGTTACCTCTCAGCGACCCTGCAAATGCTCACGGGTCTGCTGACTCCTCTTGTGACGAGCGCCGCCGAGATGGCCAGTCAGCGGAGCTACGCCAGTTCAGTCTCCTCGCTGAATGCGAATACAATCGCCCTGGAGCATATCGTCCAGTTTTGCGATGAGAACGGCGTGGACCGCACCCTCCCAGCCTGTCTGGCGGGCGCTCTACAGCGGGCGGCCGCGGCGGGTCATGGGGAAAAAGACTTGGCCGCGGTGTTCGAGATATTTCGCAAGAGAGGCAGCGAGGCCACGCCGGGCTAGCCCTTCCAGAGATGAGACCGGCTGCGTACCTCACAGCGGTTTCGTTCCAGGGCCTCATATAAGGAGAAGCCAGAGGGGGAACCATGGGACATTTGCGGCACGCTTTCTGGGCGTGACGGGTATTGATGTCCAGAATCAACGCGCAACGCTGATCACCCTGCTGGGGATGGACTATCCACAAGTGACAGTGGAAGAGGTAGAAAAGTGATATAACTTGAACCGGCTCACCGAGGGGGGACGCTAACCCCGGAGAGGAGATGGGCGTGGCAGGGGCACAGTCGGAGAGCATCAATTTCCAGGGGCAGTGCTCGGAGCGTGCTGGGTTTCCCCCTATCGAGACAGGTCAAGACAGGAGAAGGAGAGGTAGATGAAGCTGAGTATTAACTTGCGAAATTGGGGTCCGCATTCGACCGCTGACATCATGCTCGAATGTGCCCATGCGGCCGATGAGTCCGGACTTGATACGCTCTGGATTAACGAGCATATTGCGATCCCACCGAATCTCGAAATGCCAAGCGGCGCCCCTGATTTCTCAGAAGGCCGGATTCTCGACCCGTTTGCAACTCTCGCATTCCTCGCCTCGGCGACAAAACGGATCGGCTTAGGTACGGCCGTCATCCTCCTCCCCTACCGGCCCCCACTTCCAACGGCAAAACTCGCCGCAACGGTCCAGGAACTGTCGGGTGAGCGTTTGCGTTTGGGCGTAGGCGTGGGCTGGATGAAAGAGGAATTTCAGGCACTCGGGGTCGACTACCGTCGCCGCGGGGCAATTACGAACGAAACCTTAGCCTTTATCCGCCAGTGTTTTGATGGTGACGATACCGCTGAAGCGAATGGGCAACCCTTTTTATTTCGGCCTCGCCCCGCCTGCCCCCCAATCTATGTTGGGGGGGAGCCTCCGCACAGCCTTGAACGCACAGTGAAGTACGGTCATGGCTGGATTCCAACTGGGGCGGAGGCAGAAGCCCTCAAGCCCGATATTGAAAAGCTGCAACAGATGGCCCAAGAGGCGGGCCGCTCGGCACTTGAAGTGATTGCCATGAAGACCTTGCCGATCGATGACCCACCAAAGGCGATCGACTACGCAAAAGACTTTGCGGAGGTAGGCGTTACCCATCTTGTCCATACCCAAGGGTACGAAAGCGCGGCTGAATATCGACAAAATATCGCTATTCTCGAAGAAAAAATTCGGCCAGCTTTAGCAGACTAAGGAAAAGGTTCTGGGAGAACCGGACACTGGCCGCATCCACTTAGAGCGGGCGAGTGCGCTGGACGAACGCGGCGGCATCCTCTCCTTTTAACGTGTCATTCAACTGCTCAATGACTTCCGGAGAACCCTGCATAGTCTTGCTCCTCTCATGTGTTGTCCGGGAAAGTGAATCTCATGGTACTCTTGGTAGCGGGGGAGTCCATTAGATAGTAGTCCCCCTGTCAGCCGCCGTATCTGCTGCCTCTCCTTGGAGGGCCTGCTCCGCACATGCGTAGCCGGGTAGCCCGGACTCAGACCGGTCACTTGGCGAAAAAACCCGCCCCGTTCCATTTCTTAGAGGACGCCCATAACCCGACTATCCAGTAACAGACTTCGGCCCGCTTACCCACAGACGTTTTGATTGAGATGGTCGCGGAGGGTGTCGCCGGTGTATTCGCGCCGGTGCCGCCCGCGCTTCTGCAATATGGGTACAACCTCGTCAACGAATTCTTTGAGGTTGTTCGGCATGACTGTCGGTGTGATGTTAAAGCCGTCGCCGCCGGTTTCATCGAGTATGGCTTCCATCTGGTCAGCGACTTGTTCAGGCGTTCCGACAATTTGCGGGCAGCCAATCGTTGCCCCGTAGATTTTCCCGACTTCGCGCATGGTCAGTTTGTCTTTTCCTAAGTCGCCGGCCTTATACATCTTGGTAAAAATATCCAATAAGCCCTGGATGCCTTCGACCTCGATGTCTTCAATCGGCGCATCCAGATCGTACTGCGACAAATCGTGGTTGGAGTGCCCGGAAAGGAGTGCGAGGCCGCCTTCATACGGGACTAATGCATTAAACTCTTGCTGCCTGCGCTTCGCCTCCGCTTCGGTCCCCCCCAGGATGGTCTGAATGCCCCAGATGTACTTGAGGCTGGATGGCGCCCTTCCGTTTTTCTTTAACCTTCCCCGCATATCGTCGGCAAAAGATTTCAATGCCCGCGTGGTGAGCTGCACGCCAAATGCCGCCTCTGCATGCTTGGCGCAAAAGTCACGACCTGCATCTGACGCGCCCGCCTGAAACAGTACGGGGTACCCCTGCGGCGAAGGTTCAACCGCCGAAATACCGGGGCATGAAAACCATTTGCCTTTGTGCTTGATCGGGTGAACCTTACTTGCATCAACAAACACCCCCGTCTTCTTGTTCGCGACGACCGCGTCCGGCTCCCAGCTGCTCCACAGTTTGTGGCAGACCTCCATGTATTCGTCCGCACGCTTATAGCGCTCGGTATGCGGGACCATTTTTTCCAGTCCAAGGTTCACGGCCTCGGCCACGTGGGCGGAGGTGACGATGTTCCAGCCAATCCGCCCTTTGGTCAGATGATCAAGCGTGCTCAATTTGCGCACCGCCATATACGGCTGGTAATAGGTCAGGGAAAGGGTCACCGCGTAACCGAGCCTCTCGGTCACGGCAGCCAGCATCGGAATGACCAGGGTCGGATCGTGCATGGGAAACTGGATGGCATGGGTGAGCGCTTCGTCCATCCGATTCCGGTAATTCCCGAATGCCGCTAAGGTATCGGCAAAAAAGATGGCATCGAACTTGCCACGTTCCAGCGTCCGCGCCAGGTCCTGCCAGATTTCAGGTTTCGCAAACGAGCCGGCGACCTGACTGTCGGGGTGCAACCAGGAGCCCACGGAATGATTCATCGGGCCAAACATCACAAAACCATTCAGATGCATTAATTTTTTCACGTTTGGGCTCCTCTCTCGTCATTTCCGACTTCACGGTGATCGGCCGTGCTTCATCTCGGCGACGCCGCTGCGGCCAGCAGCCGTTCGGCACTTTTTAACGCCGGTTCGGCGTTGGCCTGCCAGCGATCAAGGGCGGTCTTCATGCGCGGTTCACTCAGGTGATTCTCCATGCCGCGAGTGAGGTTCAGGCGTGAGCTTGCCTGCCACGCCGTTATGTCCGACTCGGTCGCATGCAGCGCGGAAGTATTGAGCATACCGTGCGCAAACCGGATCCAATCGAGCGGCACGTCGACCTGGGCGACGGGTGGGCAGAGCCGGTTCTTCTCGGCATCGTCGCGGCTGGTGGACTCGATAAACCCGAGCATGGCCGCGTAATACGTCTGGACCACGCCAGTGAGCGATTGAATCACGATGCGGCCCGGCTCGAAGATCGGCCGGACGGGTCGCTTGTGGTAGCCGCAGGCCGTGCAATCGACATGCACGTGGCCGCGCTCAGTGAGAATCTCCCCTTTCTCCAGGATGATGCGGTCGGCACCCAGACTTCGCACGCGACCCAGGCGTACCACGTTTTCGACCTGCATCAACGCTTCGCGTTCGGCGGCGTTCAGGATGGCACCCCGAAACATGGTCGGCCTGGCCTGCGGGTCGAAGCGTTGCAGTTGGCCGCACGCTTCGAGCCGGGGCCAAAGCGCATCTGCCGTCTCGGCCTGGGCGAGGGCCTCGATGCCAAGCGATAATCCGGCGACTGTCTCGGTGACCAGATCGAGCGGCTGGAGCGTCATGCGGTCCAGCAACCAGGCTTCGCGGGGTCTGATCCACCTGATCCTGTCGGGCTCTTCACCGTTGTCGAGCAGCCAGTTGCAGGCATCCATAGCGGTCTTGCCTGCCCCAATGATGGTGTAGCCGGTAGGACGCTCAGCCATATTGGTCAGCTCACCGAGGGGAATGAATGTGACATCCGGATCAACCGTGAACGACGGCGTATGCGTTGCCGGGACCGTCACGTCGAGATAGGTCGTGTCCACGATCTTGCGGCGCACGTGTACCGGCGTGCTGGCGCCGGTCACGCGTGAGGTGAACGCGTGCGCGTTTGCCCAGTCCCCGACGTAGTCACACATGCCGAAGAAGCGCACCTGTCCCGACGGCAGCAGCACCTCGTCGAGCACCCGTTGGTAATAGGCACAGATCTCCGCGGCCGTCGAGCGCTCATAGAATCCTGCGTTCGGGCCGGTTTGGTCAATCGATTCCGTGCCCAGCATCCGCGAGTTGACCCCGTAGCAGGCCGAGGCGTGGTGAATGCGCACGAACGGGTACGCATCGTTCCAATGGCCGCCCGGACAGTGGCGCCGCTCGACCATCACGACGTCAGCATCACATTCAGCGATGAGCGCGTCGGCAAACGCCATACCGGAAGCCCCGGCTCCGACGATAAGATAGTCCGTCTCGATCACACTCGTGATCCCACATCTGCTAGAAGCTATCTCATACATGTCTGACGGGTGCTCTATAGGCCGCCGATCCTAGGCAAAAGTGGCGACTCTCCTATTTATGAGATGGGTTCTAGACACAATCTTTACCGTTATCCTAGCGATACGTTCAGCAGCCTGGCATAAATCTTGTGCGGCTCTGGTTCGGTTGCACCAAGTAGATCAATGCTGATGTTCGTAGAATCAAAGTACTCGTACCACTCGGCTTCTACGACAACTTTCTCAAATTCGTGAACTTGTTCAGCGCTGCTCAGCCCAAAAACTCCGACGAACCCCTTTTCGGGAGCTTTCGGTAGAGTCTGATCAATCTTACTCCAGCCCAAAACGATCGCGCCGCCTGCACGCCCAGCATTTATATAGACGTCCAGCGATTTCAGATACGCGAGTTTGTCAACTTCACTCAAAGCGTGCCAACGGGCATTGGGATGCCATACGATGGCTAAGATGTGCATGGGTTCTCCTCCGGTACTCTCGCCATGTTTGTCTGTCGCTTTAGATGCGGATGACTACGACTCCGCCTAGCGGAGGTATGCCGCCTAACTATAGTTATCCTGCCTGCACATGCATATAGATCTATATACTGTCAGGCATCTACATCCATATGCTTTTCTCATACACGATCCTCCTTTCTCATCCTTAAGCAACCCGTGCTACGCGGCCGGCTTGACGCTGAACTCCAACCCCAACGCCTTGGCAATCTTCAGGACAGTACCAAGTTGAGGATTGCCGTCTTCCGAGAGCGCTTTGTAAAGGCTCTCTCGACCCAAGCCAGTTTCGCGGGCCAAGGCCGCCATGCCCTTGGCCCGGGCAATATCTCCCAGGGCCTTTGCCACAAACGCGGGGTCCCCATCACACTCGGCGATGGATGCTTCCAGGTACGCGGCCATTTCCTCTGGGGTGCGAAGATGTTCGGCAACATCGTAATCATAAATTTTCGTAGCCATTTCAAACCTCCAGGCCCTGCAATAACTCATAGGCCAACTTCATGTCCTTGGCCTGGCTCGATTTGTCTCCGCCGCAGAGCAGGATAACAAGTACATCCTGCCGCAGGGTATAGTAGACCCGATAGCCAGGACCGATATCGATCTTCAACTCAGAAAGGCCAGACTTCAGGTTCCGGTGTTGGCCGGGGTTCCCTTCTGCAAGGCGTTGGATCCGGGCCTGAATTCGGGCACGGCCCGGCAAATCCTTGAGGCGATCCAGCCACCGAGTGAACTCCGCGGTTGCTTTGATCTGAGCCACAACAATAATAGTATCCCACAGGATACATATTGCAAGACTGTTCAAACCAGCTATGGGTTAGGGGATGTGATTTGGAATATGCGGATCTGGATTTACGGCGCGATATTTCTCCGCCCATCGCGTCCGGTAAACGCGTGCTCAAGGATACCGGTGCATAGTCCGGCGGGAGGGGAATCGCCATGCCAGAGACTGATTTGCGCACGATCGACCAGAAACTGATCGACGCGGATTTCTTCAGCGACCAGGATGCCGTCTACGGGCTGTTCACGCAGATGCGGCGGGACGATCCCGTCCACTGGACCGTGCGCGACGATGGCGTCGGCTTCTGGTCGGTCTTCAAGCACGCGGAATGTCGAGCGGTACTGGACGATGCGGTGCTCTTCAACACCGGAACTACAGGGCAGATGCCGCCGTTCGCCGCAGAGCTCGACATCGTGTCCAAGAAGGGTTTCGGCGTCGGTGAGAGCATCCTGACGACCGACCCGCCACGGCACACGAAAGTGCGAGCGGTCTTCGAAGGGCCATTCAAACCGAAAGCGATGCTGGATTACACCGATCGTTGCACCGAAATCATCAGGGGCATCTTCGACAACCTGCCAGCTTCGGGCGAGTGCGATCTCGTCGCCGATATCGGCGCCAGGATCCCGATGGCCGTGATCTCCGACATCCTGAAAGTGCCGGAAGAGGATTGGGTGAGAATCCTGAGCTGGGGAAAGATGTCCCACCAGGGCTTCAATCACGACGCCGAGACATCGCTGCAGGGATTCAACAACATGACCCAGTATTGCCTCGGCTTGTCTAACGAGCGTCGGGGCTGCCCGATGGACGATCCACTCGCACTGCTCGCCAACGCCGAGGTGGATGGGAAGCCCCTGTCGGACGCGGAGGTCGGCAGGAACGGCATGCTGATGCTCGTCGCGGGTTTTGAAACCACCCGGAACGCGTTTGCAGGTGGCGTGCAGACGCTGCTCGAGCATCCGGATCAAATGCAGTACCTGCGCGAGAATCCAAAAGGTATGCGCCGCGCGGTAGAAGAAGTCGTGCGCTGGACGAACGCGGCCGTTGCCTTCAGACGGATGGCGACCGCGGATACGGAACTCGGCGGCAAACAGATCAAAAAAGGCGACAATATCGTGGTCTGGTTCCCATCAGCGAACCGCGACGAGGATGTGTTCGAGAACGCCGACGTTTTCGACATCACGCGCCATCCGAATCCGCATATCGGCTTCGCTGCCGGCGCGCACTTCTGTGCCGGCGCCCCGCTCGCCAAGCTCGAGCTCGAGATAGCGCTGCAGGAGGTGCTCGATCGTTACGACGGCATCGAAGTCATCGGGCCCGTTGAGTATATTCCGTCGAACTACGTGTTCGGCCTCGCGACCATGCCCGTGCGACTGAAGCGTAAAGCGGTCACGTAGGTCACCCCGAGCTTTATTCTGCGTACTGTCAAGTTACAGATGATTACTCTTCGATGCTCTCGATTGCGAACTCGGGGCATCATTCAAGGGGCAGCTGAGGTTTAAATTTAGGCAGCGTCACGTCGTCACTGACAGTGTCGAACCAGACTTCAACCGGCATACCGACTTGGAGCTCGTCAGGCACTACTCCCGTCACCCAGGTTGTGAGTCGCGGCCCTCCATCCAGTTCGAGCGCGCTCTTAGGCGTGCCGCGCGTGTAGTCTGTTTCGCCGATGCCGACGATGCAGGCTTGGTCCCTCAAATCGGTTAACGCAGGCATACGCATTGCCCCCTACAGGTAGGACATGGTTTCCAGGATGTGGCTTCGGCAAAGACCGGGCTACAGCCATTCCTCCTCTGTATGCAGGCGGGTCAGGTGAATCTTTTTCATCTTCCACCGGCCATCTTCCTTCACATAATCTTCGTGATAATGCCCCCAGCCCTTAAAGTTGCAGGTCGGCAGGCGCACATCGTCAAACATCGACCAGACACCGCGTGCGGTTGTTGGGCTGGTCAGTTCGATTTCCGGCATGTAGCCCTGATGTATCGATTTTGCGCCGGTCATCAGCGTACGGATGCCGTCAACCAGCGCGTCGCGGCCCTCGATCTTGATGTCGCGCGGCAGATCCTCGCTGGCGCGCGGCGCGCCCTCGTATAGCGCCGAAATATCGACGGCGAAACATTCGCTCAAAAGATCCCACTGCCGCGTGTCCATCAATCGGAAATAGCGCGCTTTGAGCTGGCGGATCGCTTCCACATCGTTGTGTTGGTCGATGGTCATGTGTTGCTCCCTTGGGCTGCGTGTTATTTGATCAGCCGTCACAGCATACCTGGACGGGCTCCTCGTAAAAGACCGGCCCAGGGTAGCGCGTTTAGGCAACAAAAACGAGGAGCAGCGGCGGCGCACGTTGCTCCGGGGCATGTTGGCGGGATGCTTCGCTCCGGCCCGGCATCGCTCCATCTCGCCGTATACGTTGACAGCTCTGGGGCTTCTCAGTAGACTGCGTCGTCACTCCACTAAAACACTCTTTTGATCGGCGTTGAGGGAGAATAAATGACGGAAAAAGTGCCGGCACGCGCCGCAGGACGTGCCTGGATGCCGCCGGGCGACCTTGTCGTCTGCGAGGTCACCCGTCCCGTCATGAGTGGCCGTCATTTTTATCCTGCGCGCCCCGAGCCGTTTTTCGTGAGGAATCATCATGGCTGACACACAACTCAATCGTACCAGCGCCCACATCACCCAGCCCAAGTCGCAAGGGGCGTCTCAGGCTATGCTGTACGCCACGGGGCTGACCGAAGCGGATATGCAGCGCGCCCAAGTCGGTATCGCCAGCGTGTGGTTCGACGGCAATCCGTGCAACATGCACCTGGGCGACATCGCCACGAAGGTCAAAGAGGGCGTGGTTGCCGCCGACATGGTCGGGATGCGTTTCAACACGGTTGGGGTGTCGGACGGCATTTCCATGGGCACGAGCGGCATGAGCTTCTCGCTGCAATCGCGCGACCTCATCGCCGACTCCATCGAAACCGTTATGGGTGCGCAATGGTATGACGGCCTCATCACCATCCCCGGCTGCGACAAAAATATGCCCGGCGTCATCATGGCGATGGGACGTGTGAATCGCCCGGCCCTGATGATCTACGGCGGCACCATCCGCCCCGGTCACAGCGGCGGCAAGACGCTCGATATCGTGTCGGCGTTCCAGTGCTATGGCCAGTATATTGCCAAAACCATCACCGACGCCGAGCGCCAGGATGTCGTCCGCCACGCCTGCCCCGGCGCCGGGGCGTGTGGCGGCATGTACACCGCCAACACCATGGCCTCAGCCATTGAAGCGCTGGGCATGAGCCTGCCGTTCAGCTCCTCGACGCCGGCCACCGACCCCGGCAAGCTCGACGAGAGCCTCCGGGCTGGACTGGCGATGCGCGCCTTGCTGGAGCAGGATATCAAACCGCGCGATATCATGACTCGTCAAGCGTTCGAAAACGCCATGGTCATGGTCATGGCGCTCGGCGGCTCGACCAACGCCGTGCTGCACCTGATCGCTATGGCTCGCGCTGTTGACGTGGTCCTCACCATCGACGACTTCCAGGCGGTGAGTGACCGCGTGCCGTATGTGGCCGACCTCAAACCCAGCGGCAAGTACGTGATGGAAGATCTGCATAACATCGGCGGCACCCCGGCAGTGATGCAGTACCTCCTGGACAAAGGGCTGCTGCATGGTGACTGCCTGACGGTGACGGGCAAGACCCTGGCCGAAAACCTGCGCGACCTGCCCGGCCTCCCGGAAGAACAGGACATTATTCAACCGATTGAGCGTCCGATTAAAGAGACGGGGCATATTTGTATTCTCAAGGGCAATCTCGCACCAGGTGGGGCGGTGGGCAAAATCACCGGCAAAGAAGGTTTGGTTTTCACTGGACCGGCCAAGGTCTTCGACTCGGAAGAGGATATGCTGCACGCGCTCGAACGCCAGGAGATCAAACACGGCGATGTCGTGGTCATTCGCTACGAGGGTCCGAAAGGCGGACCGGGTATGCCGGAAATGTTGACTCCCACGTCAGCCCTGGTGGGTGCCGGTCTGGGTGGGGGTGTCGCACTCTTGACCGATGGACGTTTTTCCGGCGGCTCGCACGGTTTCCTCATCGGTCATATCGTCCCCGAAGCGCAGGAAGGCGGTCCGATCGGCCTGATTCAGGACGGCGACATCATCACCATTGATGCGGAGCAAAACAGCCTTGACGTTGCCGTCAGTGACGAGGAGATGGCACGCCGTCAGGCACAGTGGACCATGCCGCCGTACAAGGCGACGCGAGGGACGCTGTACAAGTATATCAAGAGCGTGAAAAACGCCTCCGAAGGCTGCGTGACGGACGAATAAATTCTTTACGCCTCTCCGGCTAACGGCTTGTTGCCTCACTCGGGCGTCTGCTTGTTGAGCCGGCTTCTTGGCGGGCTTCCACCTCCCGCAGGGAAGGCGCCTTGAGCCGCCCCTTCCCCCTGTTTATGAGATCACCGCGTCGATGTCTCCAGGCTGACCGTTGGACAAGCAGGTCCGCCTCCGTAAGCATGGAATTAAGTCCACAACCTTGCGCCCTTCATGTTTGACAACTAAAGAAAACAGTGAGGGTCATACCACGGTATGGACAGATCGTCTGCCACAACGTGGCGAAGCTCTACCGGATCGCGCTCAATGGCATGAACTCACGTAGCGTGAGGTCAGATGCAGAGCGTTCTTAGGAGGATGCACGCGCATGAGTTATATCGACGTCGTCGAGAAAATCGACATACCAAGACCGCAGAAGCATTATACCGAGCCCTCTTTTGAAGAAGTGCTTGGCCTGCCGATCGCGTATCGCCGCGAGGGGACGGGCGAAGCGACGGTTTTGTTTCACGGGGCCGGCTTCACACGCATGTGGCTGCCGTTCTATGCCATGCTGGCAGAAAAACTGGACTTCGTTGCCCCTGAGTGCCCCGGTTTTGGTGAAACTCCGCTGCCGCAGTGGGTACGCGGTTTCGATGATCTCACCATCCTCTATGACCAGTTGTTCGAGCAGCTTGGACTCTCCCACATCCACCTCATCGGTTTTTCGATGGGTGGCTGGGCAGCCGCCGAGTTTGCTTCGTTTTATCCGCGCCGGCTCAAATCGCTCTCGCTCATCACACCGGTTGGACTGCGTCTTGAAGACGATCCTGGAGTCGACATTTTTCAGCTCTCCCCACCCGAAGTCATGGACCGTCTCTTCAGGGACAAGGACGTGATGCAGGAATGGTTACCGGACGGGGAGGATTTCGATGAAGGCATCCAGATGTATAGTGAGTTCTCTGCCGCGGCACGCCTCATGTGGGCACCGCGCTACAACCTCAAGCTCGAACACCGCCTCCAGCGACTGACCTGTCCAACCCAGGTCATTGGGGCTGAAGAAGACCGCCTCGTCCCCAACGCCATGTCGGATAAATTTGCCGCAGTATTACCCAACTGCCGACTGACCCGCATCGCGGGTACCGGCCACGAACCGCTTTTGGAACGGCCGCGTGAACTCGCTGCTATTCTGACGGCTTTTATCGAGGAGGCCACACAATGAACAAACTGCGTTTTTATTTCTTTCACTTGATGCCCTACCCGCACATTCCGCCGGCGTCTGAAATCCAGTCAACCTGGGTGTCGTTGTCGAATAAACATTATGACCCACATCGCGGCCACTCGCTGTACAACGAATACCTCGACCAACTCGCCGCTGCTGAACAATTCGGTTTCGACGCGATTGCCGTCAACGAACATCACGCGAATTTCTATGGTACGATGCCGTCGCCAAACATTATCGCCGCGATGCTTGTGCAGCGGACGAAAGAAATCCCGATCGGCATTATCGGCAATGCCATCCCCCTGCACGGCAACCCCCTGCGGGTCGCCGAGGAAATCGCCATGCTCGACGTTATTTCGGGCGGTCGCATTATTTCCGGCTTTGTGCGCGGCATCGGGTGTGAATATTTCAACAACGGTATCGCGCCGGCCGATTCGCTGGAACGCTTCAATGAAGCCCATGACTTGATCCTCAAAGCCTGGACTGATGACGGACCCTTTACCTGGCAGGGCGATCATTTCTACGTCCCGAATGTCAATCCCATTCCGCGCCCGATTCAGCAACCCCATCCGCCGATCTGGATCCCGGGCCAAGGCTCGCTCGAAACGTTACAGTTCATTGCGAAACACAAATACACCTATATGATGGTGTTCTCTCCCTTGTGGTTCACCAAGATGGCGTTCGACGGCCTGCGGGAAGAGTGTCATCGGCTCGGTTACGACGCGCCCAAGAGCATGTTCAACGCCTGCGTACCAACCTACGTCGCCGAGACCGACGAACAAGCGCACCGCGAGGCGAAAGCCCACCTGTCGTGGGTCTTCAACACCGGGCTCAAAATCCCTGACCAATTCTTTTTCCCGCCAGGCTATATGTCGACGAAGTCGTTTCGCAACTTCATCGGCCTGCTGCAAAAAGGGAAGGTCAAACCGCAAGTCAACCTGACCTATGACGAGATGATCGCCGATCGCTATATCATTGTCGGCTCTCCGGAGACGGTCAAGAACGAACTCGGCTACTACTGCGACGAAGTTGGCGCGGGTGGTATGATCGGCCCGGGCTCGCCCTACGGACCGATGCCGAACTGGATGGTCATGAAGCACATGCAGATCGTTTCCGAGGAAGTCATGCCCGAATTCCGCGAAGCCGACGGCTTGCCGGACTACCAGCGAGCCGAACCGAACTCACAACGCTCGCGTGCCGAACTCGCCGCAGTCAAAGGCAAACCGGAAGAAACTGCCCGCTCTCGGGTGACGGGCGGCGGCGACCGACTGATCGAACACCGCCTGGCCCACGTTGCAGAGGTGATTGATCCGACAATGGAACACGCACAGTGAAGCGTACCCGACAATACCCACAACGGCCTTCCGGCGGGGCGACGGCAATGCTATGAGTCGAGAGCCCGCGCAGGAAGCGACACTCGAAGGCACGGAGCCTCATCCCGAGAGCGAGTGTGAGGAGAAGGTGTCACGGGCCGAAAACGCAGGCGTGAGCTGACCATAATCCACCGGGGGAACCCCAGATGCAAATCGGATATTTCACCGAACGACCGTATCGCTGGCTGCCCGAAGAGCTCGTTTTGAAGAATCGGGCGTTTTTCGCCATCTCGAACGAGCATTTCGACCGTGAAAAGGCGGCCGACGACTACAATTATTATCTCGACGAATATTGCTACGCCGAGGACCTGGGTTTCGACGCCCTGGCCCTGAATGAGCATCACGGTAACCCGATCTGCATGGGATCGGTCATGAATGTAGAAGCCTCCATCCTGGCTCGGATTACCAGCAAGGCCAAGATTGTTCTGGTCGGGAACCCCTTGCCGGTCATCAAACACCCGCTGCGGATGGCCGAAGAGCTGGCCGAGATCGATTTGATCTCGCGCGGCCGTCTGGTCACCGGCTGGGTGCGCGGAGCGGGCAGCGAGCAGTTCTTCAATAATGCCAATCCGGCTTATAACCGCGAGCTGTTCAACGAAGCCCACGACTTTATCGTGCAGGCCTGGACCAAGCCGGGACCGTGGCGCTACGAGGGCAAACATTTTCATTATCGCCATGTGAATCCGTGGGCGCTGCCCTATCAAAAACCCTACCCGCCGATGTGGATCCCTGGGACGCTGAGCCCCGAGACCGTCGAGTGGTCCGCCGCCCATGGATATCCGTATATCGGGCTTGGCACCCCGCTGCCGGCCACGTGCGAGCTGTGGGACTTCTATGCGGACGAGGCGGCCAAGCATGGCTATCAAGCCGGGCCGGAGAATTTCGGCTATATGGTCGCAACAGCCGTGGGAGAGACGGAAGAGAAAGCGCAGCAGGCCGCGGCAGGGTTCGTCTACGGGGGAGGACAGAATGCCTTCTCAGGGGCGGAATTCATGATGCCGCCGGGCTACAACTCGAAAGCAGCCATTCGCAACTTGGCAAAGACCCAGACCAGCGCCTGGCTGGGAATCAGCGGCCAGAAGCTGAAGGAGCAGCAGCAGGGCGCAGCGAGCGATATAGATTATACTGCCATCCGAGGCAAGCTACAGGCCGCGCTGGAGCGCGGGCAGCAAAATATGCAGGTGATTGTCGGCACGCCCACGACCGTGATCCCTAAAATCAAGGCGATCATGAGCGTCCTGCGGGTCGGAATCTTCATCATCCTGCATCTGCAGGGACCGCACGGTGACGACGAGCGGCGCACCAGCATGCGCTTATTCGCGGAAGAGGTCATACCGGCGCTGAAGGATCACGCGCGGGCGATCGATCTGACGGACCCGTTTGAGCGTTCGCCCGGCTCGGTTACCTTGAGCGCCGGGACCAAACGCGCGCCCGTCGCGGACCGCAGCCCACTGTCCGAGCTGGGGTTCCGCTAGCCGACCGGCGGTGTTCCCGGCCGGGACGGAGAACGTCAACACAATCGAAGCGAGGTCACGATTTCTATGCATCCTTCCAACATGAAAATCGGTGCCCTGACCCCTACCTGGACCGGTTCACTTGCGGGGCAAACGCCGACGATCCAACAGTCCCTGGCGTTTGCCCGGCATGCGGAAGCCGTCGGCCTCGACAGCATCTGGTTGACCGACCATCTGTATTGGGAAGCCTATGCCGACTTCCGCGCGGTGGGGATCGAGTTGCCTGCGGAATGGGAGGGAGTCAAAGGCGGGCAGTGGGAGTGCTGGACATTTGCCGCGGCCCTCGCGACGCAAACGTCCACGATTCAAATCGGGACCCTGGTCTCCAATACGACCTTCCGCAATCCGGCCTTACTCGCCCGGACGGCAGACAATGTGATCGCCCTGAGTAACGGCCGTCTCATCCTCGGCTTGGGGGCCGGTGATTTCACGTCCGAGCATCGCGCCTATGGCTTTGACTTTGAGCGAAACGTCAGCCGCTTTGAGGAGGCGCTCCATATCGTCCTGCCCCTCCTCAAAGGTGAGCGTTTCTCCTATACGGGGGAACTGCACCGGGTTGAGGATGCGGAACTACTCCCGCGCTCCGAGGCTGGGGTGCCGCCGATTTTGATCGGCACGTTGAAGGGCAAGCCGCGCATGTCCCGCCTCACGGCGCAATATGCCGATATGTGGAACTGTATGATCGCGTTTAACGATTGCGCGATCAAGACGTTTCTCGGCGCCTGGGAGCCAATCCGTGTGGCCTGCGAACGGCACGGGCGCGATCCCAAGACGCTCTCTCGGGGCGCGACGGTGGCGGTCAATTTCACCGATGGGCCGTATGAGATCATTCCAACCTCAGTGCCATTCTCCGGGTCGATTGAGCAAATCGCCGACCGGTTTGCCGAGTACGCAGCGCACGAGGCAGAGCATGTGTCCGTGATTCCACACCCGTGGAACGAGGAGGGGCTCGATAAACTCGCCGAAGTCGTGGCCTATCTCCGCAAGTAGGGGGAGAGTCGTATTACCGAGGAGCTTGCCAACTCTTCGTACAATATGGACTGGGTGCAAGAAGTTCGTCTGGGGACAGATAAAATGATTGCCCCAGCGAAGCGCAACGAAGCCCCTCTTGGCTGCGGAGCAGACGCAGCAGGAGCTGCGTCTGCTGTTCTTCTTAGAAGAAGATATAGGAGCGAACCACCACGTTCTTGCGGCACGGTGCGTCGTCGGGTGCAGTCGGGTCGACGCAGGCGGAGTGGAATGACCAGCGTGAGACCGAACCGTCGGTCACCGAGTCGTAACACTTGAGCATCGACACCTCGGTCGAGGTCTGCTGCGGCAACCAGTACCACTCGTGGTTGGGACGGTAGGTGAAACGGGTGGTCTCGCCCACCCGGTCATCATAGATCCGGTAGTTGGTAATATACGGCTGGTCGGCAAACGACGGCCAGGCGCACAGGACGAAGGGGTACTGGCCCACGGTCTCCATCGGCTTGGCCAGGTTGATCGACATGAACCGCCGCGACATCTTGGCGTCGGCCTCTGCCTCGGTGTAGTGCTGCGTACGCCCGAAGTTCCGCAGGTTCTTGGTCAGCAGCTCGCGGCAACGTACCCGTCCACTGTTGTCGTTCAGGTCGTTGTGGACGATGTCGGCGTAGTAAGTATTGACCCCCGGGTCCTTATTGTCCTGATCTTCCTTGACAGGGCCCTTGTAATCCTTGTCAAACAGGCCGTGGTTGTACACGAACGCGTCGGTCGCATCCGGGAAGAATTCCAAGAGGAGTTTCTCGATCTCCGGGTAGAATACACGCTCGACCTCGGCGGCGTCGTAAAAGTTCTGGCATTTCGATTCGATATGAGCGAGTGAGACGCCGAGCTTGTCCATGCACTCGGGGCTCGTGGGCGAAAGACCGGGATAATACTCTTCCATCCGACGCGCGTCGCGCAGGATCTGCGGGAAATAGAGACATCCCCTACTGATGTTCTGCCCTTCCCTGCGAAACATTTTGGCCATGTCCGCGCGCGCCGGGTCCCGCCAGATGGCGTTGGACGAAACGACCGAATAGGACGGCTGCTCGAGGATGGTGTAGGGTAGCGGCAGGGCGACGCCGCCTTCCGGGGCCTCGATGTTGTTCGCCCGAATATATTCCAGGCACTCGTCGTAGCTCCGAAAGCCGAGGCCCCACCGGGTCTCGATCGGGCCGGGCGGGGCGTTCTCGATCATGTCGATGACCGCCTGCTCTTCCCCCTCCCTAATCTGGCGGAGCGCTGCCTCCATGGCCGCAGCGGTTCCCGCATCTCCATCCTGATCGAAGGACATATAGGACAAACCGCCGTTCGCCGCGATCGGTGCCGGCTGTCCGACGGTAAGCTGGAGGGGAGGCACATAGGCCGATGAAACTGTCTTCATACCCGTAGCAACACTATTCTCCATTTCCTTGAGCCCGTCCATACTATACCCCCGAGTTAAAGATACCCCAGCGTGGCACGCAGGGCCTGTCTTGGCAAGGGCGTGGATGTGATAGCTGATTACTCTTCGATGATCTCGATAGCGAACTCGGGGCATCTCTGCGCTGCTAAATGGGCTTTTTCCTCGAGGTCTGCCGGGATGTCGCCGTCAATGAGCAGCACGGCCAAGTCCTCATCGTCATGGTCGAATAGTTCAGGTACGAGCTCGCGGCAGCGAGCGTGGCCCTGACAGGCATAACGGTTTAAGCCGATCTTCATGGGAGATAGACGGATAGCCTGCTCATCCGTGGCCATGCGGTAATGCTCCCGGTAGCGGCCGGGCCGGGGTTGATTGTGCGAGCAGTGTGCAAGGCCATAGGTCTGCTATTGCTGACTCGTGGGAGTGAAGGTCAGTGGCATATACCTTGGGGCCCGAACAAAGCTCCCTACTTCCTGTGGGATATGACCGTCGGCGAATGTGATGTCGTCCATGGCGTCGAGGAGTTGATTGGTCGCAGTCTCCGCTTCCATTGCCGCGAGGTAAGTACCGATGCAGAAGTGGCGACCAAGCGAGAACGTCATGTGGTTGGCGGCGCCGGTAAATTCCCTATCAGTTTGCAAATCATCACGGAAAATATTGAAGGTATCCGGTTCAGAGAATTTCCGCGGGTCCCGGTTCGCTGCGGCCAGCAGCAGGGTGACCGTCGAGCCGGCGGGGACCGTCACGCCATAGAACTCGACATCCTCCGCTGCCTGGCGCATGATCATCAGCACTGCGGCCGTGTGGCGGAGGGACTCGGCGAAAGCGGCTTTGATCAAACTGCGATCCTCACGCACGGCTTGCAGTTGATCGGGGTTTTCCAGGAGACGGAGCCACATGTTCGCCATCTGTAAGTCGGTCGACTCGCTGCCGGCAACGAGGAGGAAGCTGATATACGACTTGATATCGATGTCGGACATCCGTTCTCCGTTGATTTCGGCGTGCACGATTTGGCTGATGAGATCGTCACCCGGGTTTTCCTTACGATCCTGGATGAGGGGCAGCATGTACGCCTTCAGTTCATCATGGGCGCGGAGGCCAGCCGCGGTGAGTTCAGGGTCGCCTCTCGTATTGGTCAAGAAGTCGTGGATGTCGTTATACCAGCGGTGGAACTTCCCTTTGTCTTGCGGGTCAAGCCCGAGCACGTCAATAATCACACTCAGCGGGAGCCTCTGCGTGAACTGGGACACCAACTCGACGTTACCATCGTAGCGCCAGGCATCGATGAGCTGCTGAGAATTGTTCGCGACAATCGACTCGAAGTTCTCTCGCAGCTTCGCTCCGCGCAGGGTGGGGATGACGATAGCGCGCGTGTGCCGGTGTTCGCTGCCTGCCTGCTGTATGATGCTTCTGCCATGCACGGGTTCCAACTGCCAGGAATAATTGTCGGTCGTGAAGGACGGACTCCTGAGAGCGAACTTGAGGTCTTCGTGGCGAGAAATGACCCAGCTGTTCAGTCCCTCCTGAAAATAGATCGGGTGATTCTCGCGGATGTCGGCAAGGATCGGGTACGGATCCTTTTCATACTCGGGCGACATGATATTGGGCGTAGTCATACGGGCAACCTCCCTGTGCCGCGGTTGAGGAAAGAACTGTGGCAGGGGGTTCTTTGCTTACATTACAACGAAGAGTACCAACACGGTTCTGGAGTACAAGACATGCTAAGTCGCCAGCTCATTATCGATAGCTGGCTGGGAAAACACCGTTATCGGGCGCTCCGGCCCCTCATATAGCTCTATATCAACCAACGTGGTATTCGCTGAGCAACCTTGAGAGAGACTGGAAGACCCCTTGTCCAGGGTCAGCATATTGGGATTACCGTGCAAATCCAAACTCCCAATTTCCCCCGGTTGCTCCGGGTCATACCACGCCCCGGTATGGAGCTGAACAACACCTGGACGCAGAGTCTTCGAAATAACGGCTCCCGCCAAACACGCGCCCCGGTCATTAAAAACTTTCACCAGATCGCCGTCCTTAATGCCACGGCGCTCAGCATCTTCAGGACTCAACCTGATCGGCTCACGCTGACGAATCTTACTATCGACACTGACTTTGCCATGGTCAAACTGACTATGCAGACGCTTACCGGGGTTTGGAGAAATCAAATGGAGCGGGTATTTCTTCGCCTTTGGCGAACCCAGCCATTCTTCTGGCTCCAACCAGGCTGGATGCCCAAGACAATCCTCGTAGTGAAAACTGTCAATATCGGCTGAGAAAATTTCGATTCTACCGCTGGGGGTCGCTAATGGATTTTCTTCAGGGTTCTTTCGGAACAATTGCAGCGTGCCTCCGGGCAGAAAAACATCATCCGGCAGTTGCTGATCAGTATGCAGCTCAATCTGCTCACCATCCCAAAACTCCTCGAAACTTGGCAATTGGTAACCAAACTCGGCCGCATTATCTTTCGAAATTGCGTAGAGGTGCTTCAACCACTGTTCCTCATCGCGGTTTTCCGTAAAATCGTCGGCAAAGCCTAGTCGCTCGGAAAGCCCACTAAAAATCTGATAGTCCGAACGTGATTGCCGGTAGGGCTCAACCGCTCGTCGCATGGGAATTAAAAAGTTCGTCGCGGAGTTACAACCCAAATCATTGCGTTCCAGCATCGTCGAGGCAGGGAAAACAATGTCGGCATGGCGGGCACTCGCGTTCCAAAAGTGTTCATTAATGATGATCGTGTCCGGCTTGCGCCACGCTTCCAGTAAACGGTTAATATCCTGATGGTGGTGAAAGGGATTTCCGCCCGCCCAATAAATGAGTTGAATGTCAGGATACTGGTAACGTCCACCGTCATAGTCAAACGCCTTGCCCGGGTTGAGCAACATATCGGCCAATCTGGCAAAGGGAATAAACGTGCTCACGTCGTTCTCGCCCTGCGGTAAGGCCGCCCACTGAAAGGGTAAGGCCCATTCCGTGCCCAAATCGTGAGTGCAGTTGTATCCCAACGTAATCCCTCGACCCGGCAAACCAATCTGTCCCAACATCGCCGCCAAAACGATACCCGCCCACCACGGCTGCTCACCCTTGTCAGCGCGTTGTATTGACCAACTGACCGAAATCATGGTGCGGCTGCTGGCCATGCGTCTGGCAAGCGCACGCAGTTTCTCTGCTGGCAGGCCACAAATATTCTGTGCCCAATCCGCGTCCTTGACTTGACCGTCCACCTCACCCATCAGATACGGTAAAAACTGTTCAAAACCGACGCAGTATTGATCCAGAAACGCTTGGTCATGCAAATGCTCTACGACTAAAGTATGGGCCAGAGCCAGCATGATTGCGGTATCGGTATTCGGAATGGCGGCGAGCCAATCGGCACCGACGGTGTCGGCGACATCATCTTGAACCGGGCTGATATTAACAAAATTGACCCCCGCATCTTTTGCTTCCTGCATGTGGCTGAAACTCGTATGCGCCGCCAGTCCACCCGGGGAAGGATCGGTGTTTTTTGCAGGGGCACCACCAAAGAGGACCACCAGTTCCGCATGCTCCGCCACCAGCTTCCAGGGCTGAGCTTGTAATGACAACGGATAGCCTTCCACACCCAAGACACGCCGCGCGATCACGTTGCCCGCACCCAACGAGTAACTATCAACTCCATCGGTGTACCCGCCAAATCTTTTCATGAACCGATGCAACTGGCTCAGTGCGTGATGAAATCGACCGGCGCTTGCCCAACCATAGCAACCGGCATAAATGGCTCCATTTCCATATGCTGACTTCACCCGTTGCAACGCATCTGCAGCAATATCCAGAGCCGTTTCCCAATCAACAGCCACAAATGGCTCACCACCCCGTTTGCTGCGGTCGCTGTTCTCTCGCTTCTCCAGATAGCTTTTGCGTATCATCGGCTGGGGAATGCGGCAGTTGTCGTCCAAGGCGTCCAGCAGCGAGTGACCAATAGGCGATGGGCATTCATCCTGCTCAACGGGAAGGACTTCTTTAATTTGATTATCCTCAACCTCCAACAGATAATTGCCCCAGTGGGTAGAGGTAGGAACTAAACGAGGCGTCTTGGGCATGCTAGGCACTCCGAACTCATTTTTTGTCTTCAGGAAGGAATCACTCAAGATTATGGTCGCTACAGAAACGCGACAAGACTCCCCCGAAGGATAGGTTGGCTGCCGTGACGACGGCCGCTCGCACCACTGGTTAGTAACTCCTGGGGAGGCCCATCCGTTCGCCCAGGAAGTTTTTCACCATCTCGTTCGAGATGGGGCTGAAGGGACCGAGGCGGGCGTCGCGGAAGAGGCGTTCCATGGGGGTTTCCTCGACGAGCCCGTGACCAGCGAGCACACGCATGCAGCGGTCGGTTGCCCGGATCGCCGCTTCGGTGGCGGCCAACTTCGCCATGGCGGCCTCGCGGGCACACTCCCTCCCGTTGGATTGCAACCAGGCCGCTTTCTCGGTGAGCAGGCGTATTTGTTCGAGGTCAGTCGCCACGTCGGCCAGCGGATGTTGCAGTGCCTGGTAACTACCGATAGGGCGGCCAAAGGCCGTGCGCTCTTTGGCATACGCAAGCGCCTGATCAAAAACCGCCGCCGTAATGCCGACGTACATAGCCGCACACAGAATACGTTCTTCGTCGAGGGATGACAGGAGGTGGTACCAGCCGCGGCCCCGCTGGCCGACAATGGCGTCCGCCGGAGCCCGCGCGTCGTCCAAGAAGACTTCGCACGTGCAGGCCGCCCGCATTCCCATCAGTTCCAGACGGCGGACCTCGACGCCTGCCTGGTTGCGCGGCGTCAAAATGAGGGACAGCCCGCCGGCGCGTTTGCCTTCGACCTCATCAGTCCGGCAAAGCACCAGGATCGCGTCCGCATCGTCAGCAAAAGAGGTATAGAGCTTTTGGCCGCGAACGACCCACCCGTCTCCGTCTCGCTCGGCCCGGGTCGTGAGGCCCAGAACGTCCGTGCCACCGCTGGGCTCTGTCATGCCGAATGCCATCAGGAAGTCGCCTGAAGCGAGCCTTGGAAGCAGCTCGGCCTTTTGATCCTGCGACCCATGTTCACGCAGCGTCCGCGCGGTCATGGAAACCAGGAGCCAGTCGGTCGCGAGCGACGGGAAACGGTAAGCGAGTTCCTCGGTCAGAACGGCAGCCGTCATCACATTGGCGCTACTGCCTCCGAACTCTTCCGGTACGGAAAGGCCCATCCAACCCAGTTCGGCAAAGCGTTTCCAGAGGTCTCTGGGAATTTTTCGCGACCGGTCCAATTCCCGGATACGGGGTTCGGGCAGCTCCTCCTCAAAAAACCGGCGGACACTGTCGCGCAGAGTTGCGTGTTCCGCAGGTGGATCAAAGTCCATGAGCAAGCCCTTCGTTCAGTTGACAGTCCCGTTGCCCTCCCCCGCGGACGGTCTCAACGCAACTGCAAGAAATGCTCACCTCGGTACAAATCGCCGGCTTTCAGCGAGCCGACGTCAAAGGCGCGCAGGTCCATGAAGTAATCGGGTTTGGCGTCCGGGAAGGGTCGATAGCGGAGATCGTCACCGAAGAAACGCAGCACGACGGTATGGCGGGTCGGACAGGCGGCATCGACCGGCGCTCCGCCGTGCAACGCCCCCGAATGCAGCACCACGGCATCACCAAGCTCCAGATCCCAAGAGAGCACGTCCCACGACTTTGGATCCTCGGCCCGCTCGGCTTCAATGTCCGGCAGGCGCGGAAGATGCTCGGCGCCCCACAGGGGCCGGGTCGGGTCCTTGGGGTCCATAAACGCCGCCCCATCGTACATCGGGCCGACATGGGAGCCCCTGACGACTTCCAGGGCGTTCCGGGCCGGCAGGGCCTCGAAACTGATCCAGATATTCGCCAGATGCGATCCTTCGGTCGGGAAATAGGGCGTGTCCTGGTGCCACAGGGTCCGGCCCACTTTTCCGCCGTTTTTGACAAAAATCTCCTCCCCAAAATACCAGACGTGCTCCGACCCCCAGAGGTCGGCGAGGAACGACGCGAAATCCAGCTTCTTCAGCATCGGCCCGTAGACTTCGAGCGATTTGGCGGTGCCGAGATCGTTGTACTGCTCGTCGCTCGTGCCTTTGTAAACATCGAGCGCCGTCGGCCCTGGGTTCGCGAGGTTGAAGTCAAAACAACGCCGGCACTCGGCCAGCTCGGCCGCGCTCAAAAGCCCCTCGGCCTTGATCACGCCATCGCGTGAGAACGCTTGTCGCATCGCTTCGGTGACCCGGATCATTTTTCGCCTCCTTTGGTGTCGCTCCCATTCAGACCGGCTAGCAGGGCGGAGCGGGTTGCTTGTGTGTTGTTCCTACCGCTAAATCCCCTGCCCTTCAAGGTTTCCGTATCTCCACCGCCCGCATGTATTCCCCTCATTCAAGAACGTCCTCCGGTTTCCTAGCGCATTTCACGATAAATTGTAGCCATGTCGTTCCGCTCTCGTCGGGAAGGACACTGGCCTGCCCCAAGCGGCCCAGGAGGGGAGGCGGGTGGCTCCCCTCCTGGGAGGGCGGCCATCCTGGCCGCCATGCCGGCTGGAAGCCCGCACTCCTAAAAGAGAAGGGAGCCTTGAGCAGTACTCTTACGCCATTGACCTTCCCCCAGTAAACGCTCAATCTTTAGCCGGCGGTGAGTCCAGAACGAAGGTCACCACAGGTAAAACGGCGATAATCAATAGCACGATAAACGAGGGGTTGGACCACTCCACACCCATGGGCCGATAGACCTGACCGGTTATCGCCGTATTGCCAAAATAGAGCAACAGAATGAGCCAGCCGCAACGGCTCCAGAGCCGCATGTTGACCACTGGGTGGGCGGGCGGCGGTGCCGGAGTTGTCATGCCCAATAGCGCCTTCCAGCGCTGAATATCCCAGAGGATTAACGCCAGCAGCCCCACACTCATCAAGGTAACGACGATAGCGGTGGGCACCACCCCTGTGCTCCAGCAAAACACAAGAATTGTCACAAGAATAGGAGCGATAAGCGCGGCCCCCAAAGTCGCGTGGCGCTGCGTTATCAGCAGCACGGCGGCCGTGAGTTGCAGTGCCCCTACAAATTGATAGAACCGACCGGTTGCATGAAAGGCATGCAGGAACTCGTGAAAAACCCCCGTGTTCGCCGGATCGGTAAACGGCTGTCCCAGCAGCTTCTTGAGCCCTGCGGGAATAAAGGCGAAACCGATCATCATGCGCAATACAATGGTACTGATGCAGATCCCCCGGCATTTATGCGCTCGAGCGATGCGCTCTTCAAGCCATGTGAATGTCATGCTCCGGCCTCAACAATGATACAGTCTATGGCGATCTTCTAAACTGCTTGGGCGCGGGCGACCAGCCCCCCTACTTCAACAGGTTGTGTCAAGGGATTGAAACGAGTCGCGATACTCACGAAGTGTGAGAAGTGCTAGAGTCCATCTGTAGTTTCCCACCTCCGACCGCTCGCCCTCCCGCTGCCTGGGAGAGCGGCCATCTTGGCCGCTTGCGGGCTGGAAGCCCGCACTCCTGGCCCCCTGGCGCAGACAGGCACTGCGCCGGGGAGCGGGGGGCCGCCGAGTCATGTAATTTGCATCACACGTCCCGAGAATGGATGGCGCGTCCCCTGCTCCTGCTCCCGTAAAACTGTCGTGCTGTGAGCCCTCACGGGGGGAGGGGGAAGAATAAGCAAACTGAACCACTACTTAAACTTGACTTGCGCATACGGACAAATCGGTATCTACTATGGATCGCGCAAGGGAGGTGCTGCCATGAGCCTTTCACCCATGGGAAACTCTCACGTCGATTTCAACTGGCCGACAGCCGGTATGACCTCGGTCCCGTATCAAATCTTTTGTGACCCTGCGGTGTACAGCCGCGAACAGGAACGCATCTTCAGAGGGCCAACCTGGAGCTATGTCGGGCTCGAAGCCGAGGTTGCCAACCCCGGAGACTTTAAGTCCACGTTTGTCGGCGACACGCCGATTGTGGTGTCACGTGACAAAGAGGGCGGTCTGCATGCCTTTGTCAATCGCTGCGCGCATCGGGGAGCCATGGTCTGCCGCGAGTCTCGGGGCAATAAGGCCAGCCATACCTGTATTTACCATCAGTGGAGTTATAACCAGAAAGGCGACCTGATTGGGGTTCCGTTCCGTAAGGGGATTAATCAACAGGGCGGCTACCCGGCCGACTTTGATCCGGCGCAACATTCACTCCAGAAGCTCCAGGTCGATACCTACAAAGGGCTGATCTTTGCGTCGTTCTCTGCTGAGGTCGAGCCCCTCTTCGACTATCTTGGCCCGGCCATGCGTCCGTGGCTCGACCGGGTTTTCAATCGGCCCGTGCAAGTCCTGGGCTATGCCCGGCAATTCACCCACGCCAACTGGAAGCTCTACTCGGAGAATGTGAAAGATCCCTATCATGCCAGTCTGCTCCATCTCTTCCTGACCACTTTTGGTCTGTACCGCTCCTCCCAGGGCGGTGGCATCACTATGGATGAGACTGGCCGGCACAGCATAGTGCGCGCCTACAGGAAGACGGAGCAAGAGGAGACTGCTGCCTATAAAGGCAAGAATATGCATAGCTATCAAAAAGACTATGCCCTGGCCGACCCGTCTCTGCTCACCTCGCGTCAAGAATTTGATACCGACCTGAATGTCCAAATCCAGACGATCTTCCCGAGCCTGGTGGTCCAGCAGATTCAAAACACCTTGGCCACCCGGCAGATTTTGCCCAAGGGGCCGGAGCGGTTTGAGCTCGTGTTTACCTTCTTTGGCTTTGAAAATGATGACGAGGAGATGCGCCGCATCCGTATCAAACAGGCCAATTTAGCCGGGCCGGCCGGCTATGTCTCAATGGAAGACGGCTATGCCACAGAGCTTGTCCAGCAGGCGATTGTCAGAGAACAGGGCGAATGCTCAATGATCGAATTGGGCGGGACCGGGACAGAGGACCAGGAAAACCTCATCACTGAGACGGCTCTGCGCGGCTATTGGAATTACTACCACGACGTGATGGGTTTTTCATAAGATGCCGTAGGTGTTGCCCATTAGTCGATGAGACCCTATGCTGTGCCTCACAGAAATTGTGAGGCTGTGCCCATGAAAAACATCACCGTATCCGTTGACGAAGAAACCCACCGGCTCGCCCGTATCCGGGCGGCGGAGCTGGACACCTCGGTGTCGGCCCTGGTGCGGCGCTTCCTCAGGAGCTTGGTTGGTGAACGAGTCGAGGGAGAGCGCACGGAGACACAGGCGGAACGGAGACGCAGGTTACTGAACGAAGTGCTTGCGGACTTCGATGCGCGCGGCGTGGGGTTGCACATGGCCGATAACTTACCCAGAGAAGCCCTGTACGACCGCGCTACGGCGCGGGCCGAAGCCGAGGCGGAACGGGACCGCCGGCGCCGTGCTTCTACATAACCGCAATGCGATTTGTAGACACCAACGTGCTGCTGTATGCGGCAAGCCTGTTGCCGGAGGAGGCCGACAAACGCCGCCGTGCCCGGGCACTTCTAACCGAGCCTGATCTCTCCGTGTCCGTGCAAGTGCTCCAGGAGTTCTATCACCAGGCAACCCGTTCCACCCGCCCTGGGAGACTGTCGCACGATGACGCCCTGCAATTTATCGAGCCGATCCTGCTGATGCCGATACAGGCGGTCACTCTCGATGTGTTTCGCGCCGGCGTCGCTATCAGCCAACGCTTTCGGCTGTCGTACTGGGACGGGGCGATTCTTGCGGCAGCGCGTGCCCTGGGCTGCGACGCGGTCTATTCCGAGGACCTGAGCGAGGAGCAGGACTACGACGGCCTGCGGGTCATCAACCCGTTTCTGGAAGAATCGGAAACCCCATGACCACCGACACCTCCGAACGCGGCCTCGAACGCCTGACCTGCACCGCGCTGTCCGGCCATCCCTGTGAGCGCGACCCCCGCATCGGGACGGTGATGAAGGTGGTGGGGGCGCACGGGGTCCGGATCACCGTCGCCCCAAAAGCGGCGTGACGCTGCGCCTACCACACCGAGACACAGAAGGGCGCTGGATATCAGACATGGAAGACGGCTATGCCACAGAGCTGGTACAGCAGGCGATTGTCAGAGAAAAGGACGAACGCTCAATGATAGAATTGGGTGGGACCGGTACAGAGGACCAGGAAAACCTCATCATTGAGACGGCTCTGCGCGGCTACTGGAATTACCACTACGACGTGATGGGTTTTTCCTAAGACGTCGTCCACGGGAGACAGCCGCCATTTAGCAGAACCTTAAAAGTCCATCGGCAGCAACAAATAGCCGCGATAGGTCCGATCGCGGTGCCCCAATTGGGACGAGAAGTTGCGCTCAGGGATTTACGCGTATGTTCTGCGGCGACGGCCTCACTTGGAACTCTGGTGTCCACTCCGGTATCGGAAGAGAATCATATCTACCTCGTACTTGGTTTTATCATATGTCTCGCTCAGGAACGAGACGAGTGTGTCAACGTCGGTCGAGCAATCCTCAGCACACCGCCTCAACCAAATGTCGGGCTTGGCTGTATCAATAAGTCCGATGTCCTTGGCCAGATGGTACTTGGTGATGTCCCCGATCCCAGGCAGTTTCTTGAGCATCTCTAGCTTATCTTTCTTGAGACGCTTTTTCTCTATGCATTCCTTGAAGTTCTTCCAGCCTTTTTCATGGACTCGCTTAGCGCCTGCCAAGAAAGCGGTTGTTTTCTTGAGGTTCTTGATGGGAAGCTTCTTGACCGTGGGATCTGGTTTCATTCGCACGAGGGCGGCCGGGTTAAACTCCTTGAACACTTTTTTCATCTCCGAGAACTTGGCATCCACAGTGCGGGCCTTGAATCCCGCCGCGAAGACCACCCCGCAGTACACTGCCAGAAAGGGTTTTTCGTCCAGGCGCTGCCAATTCTTCGGACGAGTGACGTTCTCTCCCACGGTTCGGCAGGCAGTCTCGAACAGGCGTCTCGCTTTGGCTTTCTTCATGATCTCTCCTCCGTTTAGAAACACCGACATAGCAGGAAAAGCATGCCATACTTCCGCGTTGTTGTCTTGGAAGTCGGGCTCAGTTGAGCGGCACTATATCCTCTTTTCTTATGACATTGCTCACCCGTGATCTGACTTCCTCGTTATCCTCTTTAATCTCCTGCCACCAAATCAGGATCAGATCCAGCACCGGACAATTGATCAACGAGCTATCATCAGCGGCTTTGCGAATGCGTTCGACAGAAAGTTCTTTAAGCTTGTCGGCGTGTTCGCGCGTCATCAAGGTATTTCTGAGAACGCCTAGGCTCTCGTTACCCGATGGATGATGCTCACCATAGGCTGATCGAGCAATAAACACCAAACAGCCCAGTGCTCCCTTGCATTTCCTCCACCCAGCCCAACCAATTGCGTCAGATATCCTGTTCGAGCACTTGGCCGTTTTCCCTCAACCAGCTTCGCGCCTTTTCCATCTTTGGCGCATGCGTCCGAACGATATTCCAGAATCGGGGGGTATGATTTGCTTCGAGCAGATGGGCGAGTTCGTGCACGATGACGTAATCAATTACAAACATCGGCGCTTTAATCAGCCGCCAGTTCAGATTCACATTGTTCTTGACGGTACATGACCCCCAGCGGAAGCGATTGTCCACAATCTTCGCGCTGGTAAATTCTACCCCGAGCATCACCGCAATGGATTTGACCTTTGGAAGAATCCTCTCACGCGCGCGGTTGACGTACCAGTTGCGAAGTACACTTCTTCGTTCGCCCACCAGAGAGGCCGGAATGAAGAAACGCCGCTCAAAACGTATCTCCGTCGAGTCGGTCGGGATGACTTCGACTCGGTACTCACGACCAAGGTAGAGCGCGGCTTCACCGCTCACCAATTCCTTGCCGGGCGGATGAGGGCGCTCTTGATACTTCTGGGCATGCCTCGTCTTTTCATAAATCCACTGACGTTTTGACTCGACCACTTCCCGGATCGTCTCTTCGGGGGTGGACTCAGGGACATGAACGACGACGCTCCGGTCCCGCTCAACGGTGATCGTCAACTTTTTCCGTTTTGGCGAGCGTTTGATGGTGTAGGCCGGGTCCATACTTATTCCGCGTGGAGAATAATGTCATTATTCTTTTCCGCGATCTCCACCACCCGGCTGATTATCCGGTCACGCTTCGTCACCAGGTTCGGCAGCGCTCCGAACGACGGCTGGAGAAGCGTTTTCTGAATCTCGGCCCTGAGCTTGTTGCGCGCTGGAATACTTTCCCAAAACCCCGTCAGCTTCAACTCTCGCTCGACCACCAGTGAGACCTCCTGCGTCAACGCAACCAAGTGGCCGATTGTGTCGTCCTCACTCAATCCGTAACGCGGACTCGTTTCCGCCACCCGCAATTCGTCGGCGCCCTTGCCCATGTTCACACCAAACAACTCGCGTCGAAACATACGAAAGAACGGCATCTGCCTCTTCCTATGAAGGCCATAGGTCGGCTCCTTGCTGTCATTGATGATCCTTGTTCGTAGTTTCTCCAGCTCTTCGTAAATCCTTTTCCAGTTGTCCCGAAACTCTTGAAATATCCGCGCGAGCGCTTCCGCGAAGGAGGCTTGCAAGTCCGGGTCGTCAGCCAACTCAACGTCGAGGTGGTGGCGAATAGCGTGTTCCACCTCTGCCGCTTTCGTCTTTGTGAGACGGCGCTTCCCAACTTCCTTCTGAAAATCCTCATCCAGAATGGAAATCGGTTTGACCTTTTGGGCTATGCTCTTTGACTCCAGGTATGTGTCCGTGATTGCACGCAGCTTCGGTGGGATGCCCTTCATGCTGAGTCGTTCGTCCCGGAAGTGCTTGCCGGCGAGGGTGTTGATTTCAGCCAGGGCGTTGTAATCGTTCATAAACGCCAGCGCCTGCCGCGCAGGGAAAACAAGATTGAGGCACTTGGTAAACTTCCTGAACGCCTGCATGTAGTCAAAGCGCAGGTCCTCGTCATAGAACACGTCAAAGAAGGCGTCGTGGTCGGTCAGGTCTGTCAGTCCATGCTGCTCAAGCAGGGCCATAATCGCGGCATGGCTGTCCTTGAGGTTTTGCAACTCCTCTTCGGGAAAGCTGAGGGTATCAATAACCTCCTTTTGTTCTCGTTCGTCATAGGCGTCGATAGCCTTCTTGAGATGATGCCCAACGCCGACATAATCGACCACAAAGCCTTTATCCTTGGTATCACCGCCGACGCGGTTCACCCGAGCAATGGCCTGCAACAGGTTATGGTCGGTGATGACCCTGTCCAAATACATGACCTGCTCCACGGGCGCGTCGAAACCCGTGATGAGCATATTGTTGACAACGAGGATGCCCATGTCCCCGCTCACGCCTTTGTCTTCACTCCCGAACGCCATCTTGAAACTCTTGATGCTGTGTTCGTGCCTGGTCTGGTCGGCGTGCGCCTTGAGGTGCGGCAGGTCGTTGTGGCCGTCGGATATGACGACATCGGTTTGCAGTTGCTTGAGCCGTTCCAGGTCAAGACCGTTCGGGTTTGATGTTTTCAACTCGGCAACGGCTGCACCCAAGGCCCTGTCGAGGTGCTTTTTGTAGCGGACCGCGGCTTCGCGCGAGGTGGCTACCACCTGGGCCTTGTAGCCGTTCGGGAAGACATGGGTCAGGTAGTGCTTGACCATATCCCCGGCCTTGGCCGCAATCGTCGGTTCCGCCTCCAGGTAGGCGTCTCGGGAGCCGTAGCCAAGGATTTCCAGTCTTTGTTGAAGGTTGTAATCGCTGAACACATCCGCAAAGGCCGCATCCATACCTTCCTGGTCGGGTATTTCTGCGTTATGAGTGCGGCCCTCGTAGACGATCTCCAGGGTCACGCCATCGTCAATGGACTGCCGCATGGTGTATGTGTCGATGTAGTCGCCGAAGACGACCTCGGTCTTGTCAATCGGCGTGCCGGTATAGCCGATCTTTGCCGCATTCGGGATACCCCTATCGAGATTCGCTCCGAGCATTTTGTATTGGGAGCGATGGGCCTCATCGGTCATGACCAGGATGTTGGGGCTGTCATTGAGCTGCGGGAAGGTCTCGGTCAGGTCCGCTTCCCGAAACTTATGAATCATGGCCATGACCAGGTCCGAGGTATCGGCCCTGAGCAGTTCCTTCAGTTCGCTAATGCGGTTGGCCGTCTTCACGGTGAAGCCGACGCTCTGGCTGGTTTCGCTTAGTTGACCTTCGAGCTGCGTCCGGTCGGTAACAAAGACCACTTTCCAGTGCGCCAACTGGGCGTGGCGGTACATCTCACGTACCATGAACATCATGGTCAGCGATTTGCCCGAGCCTTGAGTATGCCAGATGATGCCGCTCCGCTCGCGCGGGTTCCGGCCTTCCAGCAATCGCCTGACGGCCAGCTTGACCGCCCGGAACTGCTGATAGCGCCCCACAATTTTGATGGTCTGCCCTTTGTCGTTGGTCGCAAACAGGGTGAAGGTGCGGATGAGGTCAAGCAGATTGGCTTTGTCCAGCATCCCGGCAACCAAGCGCTGCTGGTCATTCGGGCTGCCCGCGCCATGCGCAAGGTCGTTGAGCGTGCGCGGATAGGGATCGGCCCAGCGATAGAAATGCTTTTCACTATGCGTGGTGATCGTCCCGAATTTTGCCTGCTGGCGACAGGTGGCCACCACAAACTGGTTGAAATAAAAGAGCGGCGCGCTGCCTTCGCCTGTCACGCCGCGCTGTTCGCTGTAGCGCAGCATCTGTCCGATGGCCTCGGGGATGGCGTCTTTGACCTTGGGCGACTTGCATTCAATCAGGACCACGGGCAGGCCGTTCACGAACAACACCACGTCCGGGATGATATGGTGCTCGGTGCCCAGGATGCGGACCTTGAATTGGCATACGGCAATAAAGCGGTTGTTGTCGCGGTTCTTGAAGTCGAGAAAGCGCACCGTCGGGCTGTTCTCGCCTGTTTGCCGGTTCTCGCTGACGCTGGTGTTCTCCAGAAGCAGACGGAGCGCGTGCTTGTTGTTCTCGATCAACCCTCTGCCGGGGAAGCTGGCGGTGAGTTGCCTGACGACTTCTTCGACCTGATCGTCGTCCAGCCACGGATTGATAGCTTTAAGCTGTTCTCGCAGCACCGGCAGCATGACGACTTCGGTAAAACTCTCCCGAAACGTATCACCGGGCTTTTGCTTCGCGTCGGTCAGATCGATGATTTCCCAGCCCAGGCCGTGCAACTGCTCAAGCAGGGGTTTCTCTACGTGGTTGCGTTCGTCCAGAAAATAACGGTCACTCATGGCGACTTCGCTTCCCGCAGAACCCGAAAACCGAGCGCCTCCGCAACGGCGCCTTGCCGGGTGTCGAGTGTGGCGAACGAAAGACTGCCAGGCTGGGGAGAGACATAAAGGGCTGTCGCGAGATGCCATAGGTCGGCGCCCCGCAAGTAGCCCGTTTCGAGCACTGTCGCAAACTCGGGAGCAAGCGTCCTACTGGGCAGAATCCATTCGATCCCCGCGACCTCACTCTCTTGAAAGATCAGATTCTCGCGTGCGAACGCGGCCCGCAGTTCGGCTTCGAGCAGGTTTGAAGAGATCAGGCGAGTGAATTCGTCCAGCCGTTGCGCGTGCGCTGCCGCACCTGGTTCATCGAAGGCGATGGCTGTCAACACCGAGGTGTCAACGTACGCGATGCTCATTCGCCGCGCTCTGCGAGAAACCTCGATAGTGCGCCGGGCCGTCGTTCAACCGGCCTGAACGTCCTCCTCGGGAGGGGCGAACGAACCAGGGAACCGCTACGTTCGAGGTCCTTCAGCCGCTCGTCGAGCGTCGGCTCTCGTCGCTCCCGGATCGAATGGATTTCTGCCACTGGTTCTCCTCGATACGAGACCGTGACGGTCTTGCCTTCGCGCACTTGCCGAATAACCTCGGAAAACCGCGCCTTTGCTTCGTAGATTGAATAGGTGAGTGCCACGGCGTCACATTAGCTAGTCAGACTGGTCATGGCAACCGCAATGATTGGCACTGTCAGCAACCGTCCGTCATTCCTGCGAAAGCAGGAATCCAGCCCCCCAGCCCCCCGTTTGTCCTGAGCCTGTCCTGAGCGCCGTCGAAGGGCGTAGCAAGGCGAAGTCGAAGGACTGGATGCCGGATCAAAGCCTGTCCCGGACATGATCCGGGGTCCGGCATGACGAGAACGCAAGCGCACAGCTAGAGACCACCGGAAAACGTACTAGTCGATTCCAGTGCTGCCCTCTGTGTCAGTCAACAACGGAGCGACCAATACCTTGCCGGTGAGGAGGTCTTGCATGAGGGCGGTTTTAATCTGACGTAGTTTTTTCAGGCTTAACAGTGTGTCCCTGATGGAATCATCTATCGAGACCATTCGTTCGTATATGGCATGTTGCTCCTCAAGAGGCGGAAGTTGTACCCGGAGCGAATTGACATCATTCTGGTTGATACTTGCTTGAGCGATTGCAAGTTTTGCACTACTCAAGAAATGCTCTAAGGTGGCCGAACTGGTTAGGATGAGAAGAGCAAATTCTGGCAACATTCGTTGCGGGTTAATGGCCAGCCTCATCATATTTGACTCAAAAACAGTTATCTCCGGCAGGTGTTCTACCAAGGCCGTCTTGCCTAAATACTGGATGCTATTAACGCGGTTTATCAATATATCGCCGTATCTCAGGCTAAACTGCTCAACCTCCGGCTTCGACAGCCTGACCCTTCTATATGACTGAGCTTTAATTCGATCTCCGTGACTGAACCCATCTATGCGGATAATAGGGGTGCCTTGCTCACCGTATGCTGATTGCGGTTTATAAATCCCGTTTTTTGGGCTTCCAGAAATACATGACTGGAAATATGCGCCCTCCCACTCCACCGGAATACGCCCCAACGGCGAGTCCTTAAATTCGTGAGTCTCCTCAGAACGGAGATTCCCGTTTTCATCGATACCGCGTGTGAGTAGGTCTTGCATTAAGCCGGTCTTAATGCGCTGTTGCTTGGCGATTAACGCTTCGGTCTGGTCAATGGCTTGATCGAGTGTTGAGAGAATAGTGGCAATGCGCCGTTGTTGGTTCAGGGGGGGCAGTTCGAGAGGATAACTGATTAAGTCATTTCGTACGATGCCATTGATACTTGTACCCTGGTTCAGCTTTCTTAGATCGTCAACACCTTGTCGCATTCGATGGTATAAGAACTCTACATCGACTTGGGCGCGGTCCGGGTACACGCCAGTGATGTCCTGGCTTATGGCAATGTCACACGGAGCGACCGCAAGTTTACCGACGCCCGTTCGAGTCACGATAAGCAGAGAACCTTTATCAACAACGTTTGTTGCTGTCCGCTTTATTGCTTCCTCTGAGACAAAACGTCGGAACTCACCGACGCCAGACCGGGTGAAGTCGGCACCAGTCTTGCTCCACAGGTTTTCAACACCCGAAACCAATTGCCGCATCTCCGCCTTGAGATAGCGTTCAAGTTCGGCACTGGCGATGTCGTAGAGCTTTTTGAGGATGAGGCACTTGGCTTCGTCATTGGTAAGCTGGCCGTTGACAGCTTCCAGTAGCGCGTCGGTCTTGGCAATCCGCGCTTGAAGGGCAGTCTTGTCCTTGTTCAGGGCGTTGATCTTCTTTTTGTCGGTCTTGTTGTGTGGGTCCAGCTTGGCAAGTTGGGCTTCGACCTGCCGGATGAGTGTCTTATTCTCGGCTGTGAAGCCTTCACCACCCAGCCGTTTGAGTTGAACTTTGAGTTCCAGTTCACTGGTCTTGTCTTTCAACGCAGCTTTGCTGATCCTGATGTGATTCTCGATATCCTTGATAGCGCCCTCTTGCGCCCTGAGGTCGTCACGCTCCCGCTGGGCAGATGCGCCCGCGCTGTCCTTCAGGTCGTCAATGAGGACTTTGAGGGCCTTCTTGATGACGGTGGCCGTGACCTTTTCGTCTTCGTCCGGCTCGTAGGCGGCGACCTCTTGCGCGGTTTCCACGGCCTCGGCCAACTCGGTTTGGAGTTCGTTGATACGGGTTTCCAATTCCTCAATGGCGTTTGCCTCGCCCTGAAAAAACACGGCCTTCAGATAGTCGTCCGGGATAAGGGTGTGATGCCAGCCGGTTGAGACAATGGTTTTCAAGTCGTAGCGATTCTGCTGCCACCAGTTGACAAATACGCCGGCGCTCTTGAACTCGTCCAGGACACCCAGGGGAACGAGTTTGTCCTTGAGTGTGGTCAACAACTCCTGCCGGACTTCCGGCATTTTTCGCCCGCCGTGATTGGCCCGTTCAAGCGCGGCAAAATCATCACGGGCCACACTCCACCACTCTTCCAGGGCAGTACGGTGGGTGTCCAAGGTGCGCGTGACCGATTGGTCTGCTTCAATACGGCCTTTGATATCGGCCTTGCCGGCAATTGACTCCTGGAATGCGAGATATCCCGGTCGGTCCGGCTGGAAGAGCGTTTCGCACTGAAGGCCGAATTTGGCGAAGGTATCGCTTTGCGCCGTCACCTCTGTTTCGGGGAGGCCGCCGATGAGATGGGCCTGTACGTCTTCCGGTTCCGGCTCGGGCGTGTTGTCCTCATAGCGCCGGATGTTCAGGTTGTAGTCGTGCGTGTCGGCAATCTCCGATTTGTCCACCAGCCGGCTGTATTTGGGAATCTCGCGTTTGTGGGTGAACACGAAGTCGATTTTCTCGATGTCCTCCGGGCGTAGCCTGTTTTGATTCTTCCCCTCGGCATATTCCCGGTCGGCGTTAATGAACAACACCTTGTCGCGCAAAGCGTCGGGTTTGCTCTTGTTGCAGACGAGCACGCAGGCCGGGATGCCGGTCCCGTAAAAAAGACCCTGGGGCAAACTGATGATGGCCTCAACCACGTCGTCGTTTATCAGCAGTTCCCGAATCAGCTTTTCCTTGCCTCCGCGAAAAAGAACGCCATGGGGCATGATGGTGGCCATGTGGCCGTTGCTCTTGAGGCTGGCCAGCATGTGCTGGACGAACATCAGGTCGGCCTTTTTGCCGGTTTCCGGGCACCATTCGCGGAAGCGATGGGTGAATTGCATATTGGTGCGGCTGTAGTTCTGCGAGAACGGCGGGTTGGCCAACACCCGGTCGAACTTGCGTAGCTGGCCGTTTTGCAGAATCTGCGGGTCCTCCAGGGTGTCGCCGTTCTCAATGGTGAAACTCGTGATGTTGTGGAGGATCATATTCATATTGCAGATTGACCACGTGGTCCCGTTGGAGTCCTGCCCGTAGAGGGCCAGGTTGTTGGCGTTCTCGCCCTGCTCTTCAACGTACTGGTGGGCCTGAATCAGAAAGCCGCCGGAACCCGCGGCCGGGTCGTATATCTCATTTCCTTCTGTGGGCTTGGTCAACTGGACCAGCAGGCGCACGACCTCCGCCGGGGTATAGAACTCGCCGCCCTTCTTGCCGGCGCTGTCCGCAAAATACTTAATCAGGTATTCATAGGCCGCCCCGAGCAGGTCGGGAAACTCGAAATTATCGTTGACCAGAACGAAGCCCGGCTGGTTAAAATGATCGAGCAAGTCCTTCCACTTCTGGTCCGGTATCTTGGTCTTGCCCTTGACCGCGTTGAAATCGATGTTGTTCTTCAGCACCCCGGCCAGTGAATCGTTCTCGTCTTCAACCGCAGCAATCGCTTTATTCAGCATGTTGCCGATATCGTGCTTGAGGTCCTTGAGGGCCGGAACCACGTCGCCGTTTTCATCCGTCCAGGTCTCATGCCAGCGCGCCCGGTCGGGGACGAAGAAGGTTTCGCCGTAGGAGGTCTTGTCCTCAACCAGTTCCGCCAGCAGGTCAGGCTGGTCCTTGATGTGCGCAAAGTCCCACTCGCGAAGCTGCTCGCGCTTGCGGTCGAATTCATCCGACAGCCGTTTCAGGAACAGCAGACCGAAGATGAACTCCTTGAACTCCGAAGCATCCATCTTCCCGCGCAGGATGTCCGCGGCTTTGAACAGGAAGGATTCGAGTTGGGTGAGGGTGATTTTTTCGGTGGGCATGTGGGGGCTCAGGCCACGCTTACTCTGACCTCTGGGTGCTTCTCAAGGGATTGGCGTATCAGGGAGCCAATTTTAACGATTGGTTGGCTTAATGCTCTCTTCGGATACGAACCGCTTCTTCCGCGGCATTCTCTAAGTGTTTCGCGATCCAGTCGTATCGATCCTGGCTGTTGCTCCCCGAAGGATTGTAACACTTCACGACGGATGAGAGCTTCCTTCCAGTATTTCCATACCCTATGTAATCGAAAGGATTGTTCCCTTTCGGCGATGTCTTCCCTTCGGAATTCCTGAGCCCGTGAATATGAATTCCGACCACGCCCATGCCATCGTCCCAAGATTTGATGATTTCGTGGTTGATCCATTTCCGGTTCGCTGTGTTCGTCCCGACCAGGACGACTGTGCAGGATCGTCCGTACATCTGATTCGCGATCCATCGCTTGATGGCAGCGTCACCGCCTTTCTTTATGGTTTCCCAATCATTATCTGATGCGGGTCGGTTTCCTTCGATTACACCGATGTTGCGGACTGTTGCCGCACGCCAGTTATCAGGCATGTAGTGAAAACTGTAAAATGCTCGTCGTGCCATATCGTTATTTCTCTCCTGTCGTAAAGGTCAACACCGCCGCTGCGGTAACAGTTAAAATAAGTACGCCATAAAACGGAATCAATGTCTTCGACAGCGTAGTCCCTACCCACGTCGGCCCTTCTGTAGTCTTGAAGGGCGTCGTGTTCATAGAGAAATCAACATCACTGTCCTTCAACGATCGTACATGATCGTAAAGCTTCCGATAAAGCCGCTCCTGCCAGAGAAAGAAACCATCCAGGAGCCAGAAAATGAGTACGGGCATGTAGATGAAGAGCGCGAAGGCGGGATGGGCATCCCTTGCGGCCAACACAAACAGAGCGGAGATCAGGAAGACGCTCCAGCCCTTCAACATAAACGAGTTAGCCGCTAAACGGTTGATCACACCTTGAATCATTTCCAAATGTTTAAGCTTTCGTTCGTCCGCCATATATCACCCCTCCTGTGCGGCTTCATACACTACTCTGCCTTCCCGCAGGGCAGGCTTGATGATGAGCGCGTGGCTATTCGCTCTACATCCTCGGGGAAGAGGAAGACTACCATGGGTGTTCGGCTCCTGTCGAATCTACGTGGGAAGAAGAAAGCAGGACAGCCAGCGGACTATGACTATGCAATTCGATCCGAAAATGCTCTAGCTCTTCACAACGACCTTTTCGCCGTACACAAATCGGGGCCGGAACCTGTTCAGGATTGCTGGCAGCACCGTCATTGAGACGAGCAAACACGCTCCCATATTGAGTGATAGCATGGCGCCGAGGTAGAAGTTGGGGCGGAAGCTCGAAGTCAGAAAGACCAGGAAGCCGCCGATGACGACCACGGCATTAAAAAAGATGGCCTTACCCGAGGTGGCCATGGTCGCGGCGGTGATGTGGACCGGGTCGGCCAGACCGTCCCGGACTTTGACCCGATACTTGTTGAGAAAGTGGATCGTATAATCAATGCCGATGCCAATGACCATGGACGCGGTCAGCGATTTGCCGACTTCCAGCGGGATGTTGAGCAGCCCCAGCAGACCAAAGCTGAACACCATGACCAGGCTGATCGGAATGACGTTGATCAGGCCCGCGACCCACGAGCGGAACATCAGGGCGGTCAGCACAAAGACCGCGCCCAGCGAGGTGACCAGACTCGACAGCTGGCCGGACACGACCAATTCGTTCATCCGGTTCAGCAGGTAGCCGTTGCCGGCAATGCCGATCCGAAAACCGCTGTTGGTTTCCCAGCCAAGAACGGTGGGTTGAATGCCGGCCAGCCAGCGGCCAAAACGGACCATCGGTGCGTCGTGGGCGACCGCGTCGGTGTCTCCATTATGGCCAAATTCCCGGATGGCAAAGTCGCGGATCGTCTCGACCACCCGTTCGACATCCTGGGTTGTATCGGACCGCAGATACACCGTGACGTTGGCGTGCTGGTAGTCATAGTCGACGATCTCATCAAAGTCGTCCGGGTCACCGGAGAACGAGTACAGCAGCAGATACTGGGCGACCAGGTCGCGCGAGCTGGGAACGGTTTCCATCTCTGCGCGGTCCTCGTTCATGACCCGGTTCATGCGTTTGATGTATTCCGCCAGCGACAGCGAGCCGCCAACCTGGGGGTCTTGCTCGACCGTGGCTTGGAGGCGGTCGAGCTGATCGAGCAGCTGCGGGTCTTTGAGGCGGTCTGCTTCCTGGCCCTCAATCGCCACATAGATGGGCACGGTGCCCTGAAATTTTTCGCGCAAGATGGTGTCCCCGACGCGCAGTTCGTGGCGCGCGTCAAACATGCGAATGACCGACGCATCCACCACGATGTGCTGGGCGCCGAACAGGCACAGCCCGACGACGAGCACCGTCGGGACCCACACCAGCGCCGGACGCCGGGCCACACCCCGCCCCAGGCGTGACAGCAGGCTGGCCGCCCAGCCGGTGGCGCCCAGGTCGCCGCTGCGGCGCATCTGCTGGCGCAGGCCGCGGCTGACGGTCGGCGGCAACATGCTCAGCAGGGCCGGCAGCAGGGTCAGCGAGAAGACCATGGCGGCCAGGATGCCGACCCCGGTAAAGACGCCAAAATAGCGGACCGGGACCATGGCCGAGGTCAGAAAGGATAAGAAGCCGGCGGCGGTGGTCAAGGAGGTCAAAGCAACGGGTTGCCACATCTCGCGCATGGCGGCGAGCACGGCTTCGGACGAGGACGTGTCCGGGTGTTCCAATAGTGCGTCGTAATAGCGGCTCAGAATATGAATGCCGTCGGCGACCCCTATCGCCATCAGCACGACCGGCATCATTGAGGTGACGAAGAACATCGGGAAGCCGGTGGCGGCCATGATGCCCAGGGTCCAGATCACCGCGGCGACAACGACGGTCAGGGGCAGCAGGATGCCGCGCAGGCTGCGATAGGTACAGTACAGGGTGGTGACGATCACCACCAGGATCAGGGGCAGGAAGGTTTCCATATCGCGCCGGCCCTCTCTCTCGAAGTTGACCTCAAGCGCGCCGCGACCGGCCACATGGAAGGATTCGGGCACACCGGCCGCTTTTTTTTCCTCAACCATGTCGCGGATCGTGGTATACACCGCTATCCGCTGGGCCGAGCTTTCCTGCGTGCCCTCCCCCGGCTCCATCTTGGCCATAATCAGCAGCCCGGTGCCGTCCTGCGACACGACCCAATTGACGAACATGCTGTTGGCGAACAGGCTCCGTTTAAGGCTGGCCAGAGCGGATGGGGTGTGGGGCACGGTTTCCATGAACGGATCAACGTTCATGCCGTCAGTCGTGCCGGTGATGTTGTCCATGGTCGCGACACTGGCCACATCTTCGTCGCGGACCGCTTTGATGCCCGGCAGCAGGGCGATTTTTTCCGAGAACTCTTTGACAATGCCCAGGGTGCGCGGGTTGAAGACGCCGTTTTCGTCGGGATTGTCGTTGAAGACGCCGACCATGATGAGATCGCGTATGCCGAAGCGTTCCTCGACCATCCTGTTATATTTGACGACCGGGTCGTCGGCCGGGAAATTTGCCTCGACATCGCCCTCAAAGCGCAGGCTTTGCAGCGGGAGTGTGGCCAGAACCGTACTGGCGAGGGCCAGTATGATGACCAGCCATCGAAAACGGATGATCCACCGAAAAAATGACTCCATATTTTTCTTCTTTGCCGGCCCGGCAGGCGGCCTGATTCAGCATCACACTACGTGAGGTTCGTGTGACGGCGCAATAACCCGACAGGACCTTAAAAGTCCATCGGCAGCCGTAAATGGTCGTGATAGATCCGGTCGCGGTGCACCAATAGCTGGGGAGACAGCGCCTCGGCCACCACGGGGTCGGTGTTCACAAACGAAGCCCGGAAGGCCGCATCCATCGGACACAGGTCGAGCGGCAGGGGCTCGACAAGGACGGCGAAGGTGGACCAGTAAATGTCCAGGGCCGACAGTGCGTCCCCGATCAGATACTGGCGGCCTTGGGCCTGTTGTTCGGCCAGGCGCGCGCTCAAAGTCCGCAGAATCCGGGCAACACGCCGGGGGGCGACTTCGGCAGTGGCCGGGCTATAGCCGTACTTGCCGCCCAGGTAGGACGCGGTCGCTTTGCCCTGCTCGCCCACTTCAGGGTTGGACAAGAGCCCATGGACGATCATGATACGGCGGAACCAGCCAAAGCCGGTCTCACCACACAACTCGTTACACAGCCCGAACATGAGAATGCGGTCGGTCTCATCGTCCGGCACGAGCGACGGCTGGGGGGCGAGCCGCTCGACCAGATAGAGTTGCTCATTCCAGGTGGTGCGCGGCCGTTCCTCGTTCCAGACGGCGACAGGCGCGCTGCTCTGGCGGGTCCAGTCCTGCAAGGCGGCATCATGCCCGGCCGCTTTGCCGACCAGCGTAAACGGCAGGTTCTTGATGTGACACATGCCTTTGAGCCCCTCGGCCCAGGGGTTGGGGCGGCCCGGAGGGGCAACAATCCGTAATCCGTCCAGGATTTTCGCCTGCTCGATGTCGATGTAGTCTGCCATGCGGTCTTCCTCCTCTGTGTTCACACCATCGAGCCCTTAGAGCAGGAAATGGACGAGAGGACAACTCACGTCTCGGTGTCGGATGACACCGTGCTCATCCGCCCTACGGGATATCACTATCAGTAGCGCAGTATCGTTTGACAGCGGCTGCCGCTTCCGGTACGGGAGGTTGGCATCAACACTGACACTGGAGATACGGAATGAAGCTTTTTGACACGAGCAGTCTCGACTGGATCCATTTCACGGGGGACGACAGGTTTGACTATCCCATCGACTACTGGGCCTCCGTCCTCACGACGCGACCGGACGGTCACATCGACATTCTGTTTCGCTGGGAGCCCAATTCCTATTGTCATTTTCATCGGCATCTTGTCGACACAACGACGACCGTACTGCAGGGAGAACACCACGTCATCGAGATCGAGCAAGGCAGGGAGATCGAGCACCGGGTCCGTCTTGCCGGTGATTACGCCCACAAACCGGCTGGAGACGTTCATATGGAGTACGCCGGCCCAGCGGGCTCGCTCCTGCTCTTCAATATGTACGCCCCCGATGGCCGGCTCTTCGACATCCTCGATCGAAACGAGAACGTGATCGCTCCCATTTCGACCGAGAACCTGATGCAACAACAGCGCCTCGCGAGCTAGCCACGAGCGGGCTCACGGCTGGAAGGCCACAGCGCAGGAACATCCGTTCCATCACACTGGGCTTTCTCCGCCAAACCTACAGCGAATCTGCAAATCCTTTGATATCGCGAACGGTGGCCGCGTATACGTCCGGGATTGCTTTGGGGAAAAGGACGTCGGCGGCGTGGCAGGTGCCGTTGACGGTCCGGCTGTAGACCGGCACCCCCGCTGCCATGAGCCGCTGATAATGGACGAGTCCCTCGTCTCGCAGGGGGTCTAATTCGTTGACCGAGATGACGTGCGGGGGTAACCCCTGGAGGTCTTCCCCGGTGGCCCAATACGGCCAGCACAGCGGATTTTTCGCGTTTTTGCCTTCGGGGTCGTAAACGCTTGCCAGCACCTCCATCTGGCTGCAGTTGATCAAGTAGTTGTCGTTCTCATACAGAGAGCGCAGCTCCTGGCTCGGCTGTGCCCACTCGCCATAAATATACGGGCACAAGGCGTAGACGCCGGCAATTTGTTCAAGGCGTCCGTCCTGCTTGGCCTGCAAACACGTGGCCAGAGCGAGATTCCCTCCGCCAGACTCACCGGACGCAATAATCTTCGAGACCCCCAGGCTGGCCTTGTTGTCAAACACCCATTGCAGTCCGCTCGTGCAGTCGTTGAGACCGGCCGGAAACGGATGGTTGCCGAGCTTGCCCGCGCCATTGCGGAATTCCACACCAACGGCGACCATGCCGATGGCTGCGAGTTCATCGCGCCAGCGTCGATACGATGGATCATCGGCCGTCAGGATCACCATGCCGCCGCCGTGCATATGATACACGCAGGGCAGCGGGCCGGACGCATTCCGGGGCGTATGGATGTACAGATTGATGTCGTTACCATCCACACCCTTGATGACCTCGGTCCGCCGCTCGATATTCGGCATCGCCGGCAGGTCAGCGCACAGGGCGGCAAACACCGTTGCCATGCCGGCCTCGCTTCCCGCGCAGAAGTCGAGCTTGTCCGGCAGGGGCGAGTCCGCATTGACCGGTATGGACGGCAGGGCCACATCGAGCTTAAAGGGCGCACAGGCGTCGACCAGGCGGGGGTCCGTGCGCGGATCGGTCTTCATGACCTGGTCCGGATTGCCGAGACGGCCCGGTAAGAGCGGCAGATCGTTCTGGTGTGATTGTGATATCGCTGTTGTCATGATGTTACTCCTTTCTGATTTCCCCGACTAAAGAATGGCGAGACCATTACATCATCGTCTCGTATGCGACGGAGGCCGTAGCACGCCCCCCTTTCCTCACCCCCTGCATACCAGACCAGCACGGCAGGGAAAAGAAGTCGGGCGGAAATCTGGTGTCGGCAGACTCGTCAACACTCCCGTTCTAGGCTTGCGCGCAAAACCTTGGCTGTGAAAGACTCGCAGACGGCTGGCGCTCCATGAGGAACCCAGCCCGTTCATTCAGAGGGAGGAGCAGGGATGGAACGCATGACGCCTGAAGAATGCCGGAGTTTCTTACTCAGTCCGGTGCGGACCGGCAAGCTGGCCACCGTGCGGAAAGACGGCCGGCCCCTGGTCGTGCCGGTCTGGTATGATCTTGAGGGCGAGACCCTTGTCTTTATGACCGGGCGGGACTCGATCAAGGCACGCAATATCCGTCACGAGCCTCGGGTCAGCGTGTGTGTCGATGATGAGGTGACGCCGTTCGCGTATGTCGAACTCGCCGGCACAGCCGTTATGTCCGATGAGGCCGACCAGGTGCGCTATTGGGCGACACGGATTGGCGGGCGCTATATGGGGCAGGCGTTAGCCGAGACCTATGGCAAAATCAACAGCGGGTCGGGAGAGCTGATCGTACACGTCACGCCAACGCACCTGTATGGGTATAAAGAGGTGACCGGCCGGTATCCACAGCCGACGTAGGCTCAAGGCTCTACGCGGTCGGCACGGGAGGTTCCAGTACCGCAATTTTTAGACTGCGTCACCCTGCTCAGGCGTCGTACAGTTGGGCGTTGCGCTGAGCCGCCGCTTTCAGTTCGTCGTCGCTGTAGTCGAAGCGTGGCTTGCCAGCCGGGACGCACAGCCCGCGCTGTACGGCCTCGCGGGCTTCGACGCGTGCCAGCCAGGCGGTCAGGTGGGTGAGGTCCGAGACATCCACGTTGGCCCACCGATACGCGCGCGCCCACGGAAAGGTAGCAATATCGACCATCGAATACTCGCTGCAGAGATACTCCTGGTCACTGAGCGCGTCATTCAAGACGCCCAGCAGACGTTTCGATTCCGTGACGTAGCGTTCGATCGCATATTCGTCGACAATGCCTTTCGGGGCCGCGATGCGCTGAAAAAACATCGCCTGTCCGAGCATCGGGCCGATCGCGCTCATCTGGAACATGAGCCACTGCATGGCCTGATGACGAAGCCGGGGATCTGTCGGCCAGAGCCTGCCGCTCCGCTCTGCGAGGTAGAGCAGAATCGCTCCCGATTCGGCCAGCACGAAGTCGTCATTGTCATGGTCAACGATGACGGGAATACGTCCATTCGGATTGAGTTTGAGAAACTCCGGGGTCTTCTGTTCATTTCTGTTGAAGTGGAGATACACCGTGTCGTAATCGATACCAAGCTCTTCAAGGGCAATAGAGGCTTTCCACCCATTCGCGGTCGGGGCGGTATACAAAGTGATTTCGCTCATAGGTCTGGTCCTCAAGATGTATAGAGAGTCGCGGAGCCAGCGGATGTATTTGCTCCGGTGAGCATGGTTCCAAAAAATGATGGAGGACACAACCGGATGGGTCCTGTCCTAATGAGGGTAATGATATACTTGAATAACCAATTTTATGGGCTACAATTCCTTTGTGTGGCAGGTCGAATCATGGTACCGTCCGGTATGTGAAGCCACGCCTACGAGAGTCTACAGGAGGCAAAGAGGCCGCAGGACGATTTGAAGATATAGTCAAGGCTGTGATGACTATTCCACCTAGGAGATACAGAAGCAGCCCCCAGCGTGGCGGAAGGATAAAGGAGTGCAAAAGAGCACGACCCCAGCCCACGACGAAAGTTCCAACCGGGCAATATAGACCAGCCTAATCTTTTTGCTGGAAATAGCAACGAGGCCAGCATGGCAGAACAGCAGAATATATATGGGGGGAACGACCCTAGGGATATTGCTGCGTACACCGTAGCAGAAGCCGCGCATTATGTTCGCACCCCTCCACAAACGCTCCGTTCATGGGTCGCTGGCCGATCAGACTCTGACCGGCTCCCTCTCATCTCTGTACCGGAATATGACCCCCCCCGTCTTTCCTTTAATAACCTGATAGAGGCGTATACGCTGCGGGCATTGAGAATAAAGCATCAGGTATCAATTAGGGCCGCACGTGAAGCCATCAACTTTGCAGAACATGCTTTTACCATTACCCGATTGTTCCTCCATCCCAGAGAATTACGTACAGGCGCGGGCCAGGTGTTTCTTGAGAAATATGGAGAGTTTGTGAATCTCAACCGGTCCGGTCAAATTGCCATTGCCAAATTCTTGGAAGAGCATCTCAATCGAATTGAGCTTGATGACTTGAACCTTCCGATACGTCTCTATCCTTTTGAGACGGATACAAACAAAATCATCGCTATCGATCCCCGTATTGCCTTTGGCCGTCCTATCATTGCAAGTCGTGGCATCTCAACAATGGCTATCATTGATCGTGTTAATGCTGGTGAAAGGGAAGAGGAGATAGCAGAAGATTATGGCCTTGACTCCCGGGATGTGGAAGAAGCGATAGTCTGTGAGCAGGCAGCCTAGGCGTGATCTTTTTTACGGACCGCGATCTGGGCTCGTCATTTCCCCAGGTTTTATCAGAGGCAGGGCTATACGTCGAAAAACACGACGACCACTTCTCTGACAACAACACGCCTGACGATGTCTGGTTGTCTATGGTTGAGCAGAACGGATGGTTTGCCATCTCAAGAGATAAGCACATCCGCTACCGAAAGAATGAACGGGATGCCGTGATGCAGGCAGGGGTTGGGCTATTTCTTATTGTTGGACAAGCCCCTCATAGAGTTCTCGCAGAAAACTTCGTTGACTGTATTCACAAAATAGAGCAGTTCTTGAACAGACATGATCCCCCCTTCATCGCAAAAGTGTATCAGCCACCATCTGAACAACAACTACGTGGCAGTCGCAAGAAAGGGTCTGTGAAACTGTATCTCTCACACGAGGAATGGTTGGAGAGTGTGTGATGAAGCTGGCCTGCGGCTTACGTTGGCCACGGCGCTGGCGCTCCATCTCGCGGGAGTTGGTTCTCCGGTTAGCCTCTTGTAGGTACTGCGGAAAAAGAAGGTAAAACGTCCTCATCCTGTGTCATACGCAGAGTGCGGTAAATCTTGATTGGTTAGTCAAGCATATTATTGCTCTCATTAGGACAGCACCGTCCTTGCCTTTCGCTTGACGTGCGGAAATTTCCGTGTTCGGGTAAGAAAATCGTTTAATGTAGGAGGGCATGCAATGGCAGATGTCGGGTCCGAAAAGGTTTTCGAGAACGACAAGGTGATCGTTTGGAACTTCGAGCTCGCCCCAGGCGAGGAAACGCCCGTACACACCCACGAGCACAGCTATATGTGGTACGCGATCTCGGGTGCGCCCTTGCAGGTGACCGACGAGAACGAGAAGGACTTGGGCACAATGGAGGTGCCGACGGGCGCAATCTTTTCGCTGAAAGTGGAGGATGGCGAAATCGAGGTTGTATCCGGGCCGGGCAAGGGGATGCGCGTCCCGGCACGGCATAAGGCCCGCAACGCCGGGACCACGCCGTATCGGGAAGTCCTGGTCGAGTTTAAGTAAATCCCGGTTGCTGCTCCGTCCGTTAAGATAGAGAAACTCCCGTCCCGATCATCCTGCTTCGACAGGCTCAGCACGAACGGGTTTGGACCGTCTCGCCGTGACTTTCCCCGTTCGTCCTGTCCGCCTGGAAACCCCGTCAAGAGCATTACCGTTCTTGGGCTTCACGAGCCGCCAGTCGCGTATACCCGTCACGGGTCTGCGGCAGGCGGCGGTCTAAAATCCGCGCCGCGATGACCGTGCGCAGGATCTGGGCCGTCCCGCCCCCAATCGTGAACATGCGGGCGTCCCGCACCATGCGTTCAGCCGGCGTGTTGCGCGAATAGCCTTTGGCGCCAAACACCTGTAAGGCGTCATTTGTGACCTTAATCGCCATTTCCGAGGCGAACAGCTTTGCTTGCGCAGCCGCATTCGGATCCGGGAACGGGCTCTCGTGGGGGCCGCGCGAACGGGCCGCGCTGTGGATCATGAGCCGCGCAGCCTCGATCTGTGTTGACATATCGGCCAGCATCCACTGCAGGCCCTGAAACTCGGCAATCGGCCGACCGAACTGTTCTCGGTCCAAAGCGTATTGTTTTGCCCCTTCATAGGCTCCGGTTGCCAGCCCTAAAGCAACCGTGCCCGCGCCAACCCGCTGGGTGTTGTAGGCGTTCATTAATTCGGCAAAGCCACGCCTGAAGCCGCCCGGCGGCGTTAAGACCCGGTCGGCCGGCAGTTCGAGATCTTCGAAATGTATCTCGGCTTCAGGAATCCCTCGTAAGCCCATCGTGGGTTCACGCTGACCGATGCGCAACCCAAGATCCTGATCGCGAACAGCAATAAAGCCACCGATACCCTGCTCCGTCCCTTGTCCGTCAAATACGCGGGCGAAGATCAGATGGAGTTTTGAAACACCGCCCCCGGTAATCCAATGCTTCATGCCGTTCAGCACATACGTATCGCCGCATTTATCCGCCCGCGTGGTCATCTCCGAGGCGGCACTACCGGCCTGAGGCTCGGTAATACAGATGGCGGGCTTATCGCCAGCCAGGACCAAGGCAGCCGCGCGCTCTTTTTGCGCCGGCGTACCGTAGTGCATGATGGCTGACAGCGCCCCCATATTCGCCTCGACCGCGATCCGTCCGGTCACCCCGCACACTTTTGCCATCTCTTCGATGACGAGCACCACGTCGAGATAGCTCAGCCCGGCCCCACCAAACTCCGGCGGGATGGTCATGCCAAAGAATCCGGCCTCATTCAACGCCCGCACATTCTCCCAGGGGTATTGTTCGCTGCGATCAACCTCCGCAGCGCGCGGTGCGATCACATCCCGTGCCAATGCGCGCGCCCGCGCCTGTAACGCAATCTGCGACTCAGTCAGCATGTAATGCATTGCCGAAATCCTCCCTATGAATGCAAGCCAACAGCTCTTTGCCGCGCGTGTTCCGCCCGCGCGTCGTCGCCGCACGCCTGCAACACGGTGGCGTACTTTTGCCAGCTCCCAAGACTGTTGGGCCTCAACAACGCCCGCTGCGCCAGCAGCGTCCGTGCCTGCTCATAGCGCTCAGCGCGAATGGCGGCCTCAATGAGAATCTGCGTAAAGACATCGCGCTGCGCATGAGAGCCTCCGATCCCGAACCAGCGGTCGCGCAGCGGCCACAAGACATCGACCGCCCGCGCATACTCCTCGTTTTCATACGCCAGCACTCCTTCACACATCGGCACCACCACACCCGCCATCAACGACGCGGAATAATTGTCCGGGGTATGGGCAAAGGATTCGAGTGCAGTGATATACGTCTGCGCGGTCTCCCTGTCGTCCGCAGATGCCAGCGCCATCAGGCTGTGCAGATCGGTAAACGCCAGCACATGATCATCGACCCGCTTCCGCGCATACTCCGCCAGGGGCTCCCAGCGATCACCAACATCAACCCCCAGCAATTCCAGGCGCTTGAGCAGCGAAGCACCGTTTTGCACATCCAGGAAGAATTCCGTGTTCGCGGTCAGTATCCTGTTGTCATAGACGTCCAAGGTAAAATCATAGTCACCCCGCTCAAGCGCGAATAAGGCCAAGTGCCACCAATTATGGCCTTGAAACGGGTTGCGGTCAGCCCATTGCTCGACCGGCCGATCGATCAGGGCAATCCCTTCGTCCAGGCGGCCCTGCATCTCCATCACGTGGGCGACCGAGTGGATCGCCCACAGGTCGTCCGGGTTCAGGTCGATTGACCGGCGACCAAAGGCTTCTGCTTGCGCGTAATCGCCGCATTCTTCAAGCGCGAAGGCCAACATGCCGAGGACGAAGCTGTAACCGGGGATCGACGCATCCCACAAGTCGAATACGCCGGCGACGGTGTTGCGAATGACATAACTCCGACCAGTCCAGAAAGTCGAATGGTGGTGCATTTTGAGCGCCAGCAAGTCGTAAGGAGAGTCGGCCAGTATAGCCTCCCAGGCCGCACAGGCCCGTTCGAGATTGCCGGTGGCCAACCCTTCCAGGGCGTCGCAGTGCAGACGTTCGCGGCGGGCGTCGGGCGCAAGATGTTCGCGGGCGTGTGACGCACTGGCCAGCATTTTCGGGCGGACCGCGACCGTCTCGAGCATGGACATGATATACCCCCGGACCACATGGGCCATCGGAAAATCCGGGTCGAGTTCGAGGACGCGCTTCAGATTTTTTGGCGCGGCGAGACGATAATTCCAGAGGTCCGTGAGCACCTGGTCATACTCGGTCAGGGCCTCGGCATTCGTCACCGTGATCTCAAGACCGCGAACGTCGGTGGGCATGATATTTCTCCTTCGTGTTACGGCAGCACAGTGTTGGGTCAAATTGAAAAGGAATTATAAATTATTTGTGTTGTTTCGGCCACGCACTCTACGCTCTGGCGTACCGGACCATCGTCCGTCTGATATTACTGACCCAATACCGCCAAGACTTCTTTGTCTCCACAGGATATATCAGCTGCGTAATGTTTGAACGAAGAGTTGAAGTTCATCAGGGAGGATCGGCATGAGTGTACTCGATGGACCACGGACAGAATGGCGTCGGATTTTGTACGAAGGCCAGCCCAAATGGGTCAAGCCGGACGGCGACGGGCTGCAGCTGGGCGATGGCCGAGCGATTCATGAGGCCGAGGCCACCTATCTGCCGCCGTGCGAACCAAGCAAGATCCTGTGCATTCACCTGAATTATGAATCGCGCCGGGCCGAGTTCCGCGTCCCACCGATTGAAACGCCCACGTATTTTCAGAAACCGACAACGGCGCTGAACAGTCATCGGGGTTCCCTCGTGCGTCCGCAAGGCACGCAGTATCTTAACTACGAAGGGGAGGTGGCGGTGATTATTGGGAAACCGATGCGCAACGTGGGCCGCGCTGAGGTGTGGCAGTATATCGCGGGCTTTGCGCCCGGTAACGACGTGGGGAGCCAGGACTTTCGCGATACCGATGCGGGCTCGATGTTGCGTGTCAAAGGCATGGACGGCTTTTGCCCGATTGGCCCAGGCATCGTGAGTGGGGTGGACATTCGCCAGGCCACGCTCCGGACCTACCTCAATGACGCGGTCGTACAGGAAGGCGCTCTGAGTGAGATGATCTTTCCGATCGACTATATCCTGGCCGATCTGTGTCGCCATATCACGCTCCTGCCCGGAGATGTGATTATGTCGGGCACCCCCAGAAACTCACGCCCAATGAATGTTGGAGATCTGGTCGAGGTTGAGGTCACCGGTCTGGGGCGACTCTCGAATCGGGTCGTCGAAGCGCCAGCACCAAAATATCGGGTTGGACATCAACCGACCGACACCGATGCGGTCCGCCGCGTCGCCTTAGGGTCGGATTGGCGGAAGGAGAAATGATGAAGGTCAAGACTCTTCTCTCTCATGGACGATCTATGATAATTTTTTCGTCGACGTATGCTGAAGATCTCTTCACCTCTCTTGCGGACTTGCCTCCTCGCCCTTCTTCTGCCGGTTCCGCTGCTGCTGCCGACTTTCCACACGCATCCCGAACAGCACCATGCGCATGGGCACGAAAGTACACACCGCCACTCGGCGGTTGTCCACGCGGATTTCCTCGTCTCGCCTTCCCATGACCACGACGAGCATGGCACAGGTCATAACGCTCCGGATGAACACTCCTCAAGGTCCGATTCTCGCATAAGCCTCTCCGCGCTGCTCCCACGGAGCTTGGGTCTGCTCGGCGTTGCCCTCGAATACCGACCGCTTGCTCCTCCCACTGCGCTTCCGGTCAACACTCGACGACCATCGACCGTGTCGTGGGTGTGTCAACCTGACCACCCGCCGGCCAGAGAACCAGCTTGTTTCCCGGCCATTTCTCCTCGCTCTCCCCCCGGTCACGTCTAGATTTCGTACCCGACTGTCGTTTATCCCCTGAATAACGAGAGGACATCGGCCTGGGGAACTCCCGCCATGCCCCCAGGAAGCCGTGTCTCTCCTATGGAGGACCGCACCCATGTTGTGGAATTACCCTATGGGCTTCGGTGTACTGATGTTGCTGACCAGCTGCCAGTTGGGTGACACCGGTCTGCCCGAAGACCAAGCCCATGAACCGACCAGCATCACGAAGTGGACGACGAAGACTGAACTCTTTGTGGACTTTACGCCGTTAGTCGTGGGCAAGGCCACGCCTCTTGCGGTGCATCTGACCGACCTGGAGACAGCCCAGGCGGTCTCCGGGGATGTCGTCATAACGACGCTGGAAGGCCGGGACGGCCAGGACCTCACCGTCCGCTCGGACACCCCGACATCGCCGGGTATCTACCGCTCCGTGCTCACACCGACCGAACCCGGCACGTATCGTTTGCGGTTTACCCGCTCGCATCCCGACACCCAGACCGTGCTCGATACGATTGACGCGGGCGAAGTGGTCGTGGCGGCAACCGAAAAAGAGCGAGGCAGTCCAGCAGAAGAGCCGGCGGGCGACGGCATCCCCTTTCTGAAAGAGCCGCAGTGGCAGATAGGATTAGCGACCCAGGCAGTCGCCACTCGGGAACTGCACCCCACGCTCCAACTCCACGCGGAAGTCAAACCCGCAGCCGGGGGAGAAGTCCATATCACGGCACCGATCATTGGGCGGGCGGTGGCCGTGGATAAAGGCGTTCCCACACCAGGACAGCGCGTTGAACCGGGCGAACCACTCGCACTGCTGCTCCCCTTACCCACCAAGAGCCGCGCCGAACTCGTCTATGCCGTGCAGGCGAGCCAGTCTGAGCTTGAGGCCGCCCGACACGAGTTGGCACGCGTGCAGAACCTGTATGCAGACCGCATTGTTCCCAAGCGACGACTGGAGCAAGCCCAAAAGAACGTGGCCGTCCTCACAGCCCGACTGTCGGCCTCCCGTGCGGAACTCTCCCTGCTCGATGTGAACCCGACCAGCGCCGCGGTCCTCCAAAAGCCGCGGGCTAAACGCTTTCTCCTGCGTGCACCGATGGCCGGGACAGTGGTCACGGTCAACTTTACTCCTGGGGCACTGATTGAAGCGGGTCATCGCCTGTTCACCATTATGAATCTGGAGCACGTCTGGATTAACGGGCACGTCTTTGAGGCGGATATCGCCAAAATTCGCCATGTGGAGCGGGTCCGCTTTACCGCTCCGGCCCTCAGCTCGCCCCTCCTCCTCTCTCCGCCAGATGTGCGGTTGGTGACCCTGGGCAGCGTGCTGCACCCCGAGAACCGCTCCGTCCCGCTTATCCTGGCGGTCAATAATGCTCAGGGTCACTTGAAAATTGGCATGCATGGCGAGCTTGGCGTGCCAACCGGAGAAATCGTCCAGGCCCTTGCCGTCCCGGTCAGTGCCGTCGTGTATGACAGGGGCGTACCACTTGCCTTTGTCCAGGTGGGGGGAGAGACGTTTGCGCGGCGCGAACTGGAGCTTGGCGTCCGGCAGGACGACTTTGTAGAAGTGCGGGCAGGGCTCGGCGCTGGCGAGCGAGTCGTGACTCGGGGAGCGTATCGGGTGCATCTCGCGTCTCTCTCCACTACGCTGCCCGAACACGACCATGCGCACTAGCTCCAGGACACAGTCATGAATCATCTTATTCGCTGGTCGTTGGCCAATCGCAAGATTGTCCTGACGCTCGCCCTGGCGGTGTTACTCGGCGGCACGCTGGTCGCCGTCCGCATGCCAGTCGATGTCTTCCCGGACCTGACCGCGCCAACGGTCACCGTCCTGACCGAGGCGCGCGGAATGGCGACGGAAGAAGTGGAAATGCTCGTCACGCTTCCCCTCGAAACGGCGGTGAATGGGGCGGCAGGGGTGCGGCGTGTCCGCTCGTCGTCCGCGACCGGTATTTCCGTAGTGTGGGTCGAATTTGTCTGGGGCACGGATCTGTATCAGGCCCGGCAAGTGGTGAGTGAAAAACTCCAACTGGCCCGGGCTGCTCTCCCGCCGGAAGTCGCGTCGCCCATTCTTGCTCCGATCTCCTCCATTATGGGCGAAATCATGCTGGTGAGCCTCACGAGTGCGCAGCATTCGTCGCTTGACCTCCGTTCGACCGCCGACTGGGTGATACGCCGGCGGCTGCTTTCTGTCCCTGGGGTGTCCCAAGTCATCCCCATTGGCGGTGGGGTCAAACAGTATCAGGTGTTGCTGTCTCCGGAGCGAATGGCGGCGTATGGGGTGAGCCTGACCGCAGTGACGGAAGCCGTACGCAGGACCAACCAGAACACCTCGGCGGGGTTCTACGTGGACGGTGGCCAAGAGTATCTCATTCATGGCGTGGGGCGGGTGCGGCAGCTGGCAGACATCGCGCAGACTGTTGTGGCCACGCACACTGAGCAGCCCGTGTTTCTCTCTCAAGTCGCTGACGTGCGGATCGGGCCAGCGCTGAAACGCGGCGAAGGGGCCGTCCAGGGCAAGCCGGCCGTGATTCTCAGTCTACAGAAACAGCCCGGGGCAAATACCCTGACCTTAACCCAGGCCTTGGACACAACCCTGAGCGCCATACAACGCACCCTTCCGGACGGAATGCGCATTAATGCCCATATCTTCCGCCAGGCGGACTTTATTGCGGTGGCGATTGAAAACGTCGTTGATGCCCTGCGAGACGGCGTGCTGGTGGTGGTCGGCATTCTCCTCCTCTTTCTCCTGAATATCCGTGCCACGCTCATCACACTGGTCGCCATTCCGCTCTCCTTGCTCGTCGCCGTCCTTTCGCTGCATCTCTTCGGCGGCACGATGAACACGATGACCCTGGGCGGCATGGCCATTGCCATTGGGGCACTGGTCGATGACGCCATTATCGATGTCGAGAACGTCTTTCGCCGCCTGAGAGAGAACGCGGCGTTGCCGCAGTCGGCACGGGCCAACCCGCTGACCGTCACGCTCAAGGCGTCCCTGGAGATTCGTCCGTCCATTACCTTTGCCACGGCCATCATTGCGCTGGTCTTTGTCCCGCTCTTCTTCCTCAGCGGCGTTGAAGGACGCTTGCTCGCCCCGTTGGGCGTAGCCTATCTGATCGCGCTGTTCGCTTCGCTCCTGGTTGCTCTGACCGTCACGCCCGTGCTCTGCTCGCTGCTCCTGCCTCATTCAAAGGGAGTCATCACGCGCAGAGAGAATCCCTTGGTGCGTCACCTCCAGCACGCCTATCAAAAACTGCTCACCCGCGTGTTGCCGCGTCCCGGTCTGGTTATCCTTACGTCTGCCATGCTGTTTGTCGCAACGCTTGCCCTCACTCCGCTTTTAGGCCGGTCGTTTCTGCCGGAGTTTAATGAAGGCACGCTCACGATTAATACGGTCACGCTCCCAGGTACCTCCCTGACCGAGTCTGACCGACTGGGACAGACGGTCGAAGAAATTCTCCTGTCGTTTCCGGAGGTAAAAACCACGGCGCGTCGGACCGGACGGGCCGAGCTCGACGAACATGCCCAAGGGGTCGAAGCCTCCGAAATCGATGTAGGACTCCAGATGCAAGCGCGCTCGAAAGCGGAGTTCCTCGACGCGTTACGCCACGCGCTCACGGTTGTGCCGGGCATGAGTGTGACCATCGGCCAGCCGATATCTCACCGAATTGACCACATGCTGTCCGGCACGCGGGCGAATATCGCGGTGAAAGTCTTTGGCGATGATTTACAGCGCCTGCGCCGCCTGGCCCAAGCGGTCCGGGATACCATGGCCCAGGTTCGCGGTGTTGTGGACTTGGCTGTTGAGCAACAGACCGACCTGCCGATTCTCCACGTGCAACTCAAGCGGGAACGGATTGCCCGGATCGGGCTCACCGTTGGAGAGGTGGCTGAGGCCTTAGAAACGGCTTTCCTCGGGAAGACCGTCTCTCGCGTCTTGGAAGGCCAGCGAAGCTTTGACCTGGTCGTTCGCTACGAGGACGCGACCCGGAAAGACCTCAACACGATTCTCTCTATGCTGATTGACACTCCACACGGGGGAAAAGTCCCGCTGCGGCTGTTGGCGGACGTCAGCCGGGCACTCGGGCCAAACACGATCGGGCGTGAGAACGTGCAGCGCCGCATCGTGGTGAGTTGCAATGTGGCGGGACGGGCACTCCAGGATGTCGTGCAGGAGATTCAGCAACAGGTCGCAGCACAGGTGTCGCTGCCCCAGAGCTATGACATTGTCTATGGTGGCCAGTTTGAAAGTGCCCAGGAAGCATCGCGCACAATCGGCCTGTTAAGCCTGCTTGTGTTGGGTGGCATTATGCTCTTGCTCACCACGGCGCTGCGGTCTGTCCGTGATGCCCTCATTATCCTGGTCAATCTGCCCTTGGCGTTCATGGGCGGCGTCATGGGCATATTTTTGTCTGGCGGGATACTGAGTGTGGCCTCGCTGGTGGGACTGATTACACTCTTTGGCATCGCCACCCGAAACGGCATTATGCTGGTCACCCATATTCGTCACCTGATGGAAGAGGAAGGCGAGCGATTCCGAGCGGCGGTGGAGCGCGGCGCACTGGAGAGGCTCTCGCCCATTCTGATGACCGCCCTCTCGTCCGGGCTGGCCCTCCTACCGCTGGTCGTGCGGGCAGGCGACCCAGGCAGCGAAATACTCACGCCAATGGCGATTGTCATCTTATGCGGTCTCATTACCTCGACCGCGCTCAACCTCATTGTTGTTCCGGCCTTATATCTCAAGTTTGGCCGACCACTTACCGCGCAGGGAGAAGAGCGATGATACAGAAACGATGGGCGCTATGTGCGTCGGTGTGGACGGTGCTGCTGGTCGGCCAGATCGCGCAGGGGGAGGCGGAGGAGACAGACACTCCCTTGCGGGTAACTTTGCCAACCGCGCTTGGATTGGCCTTGCAGGGAAACCCCGATATTCAGGCAAAACGACACGCCCTCGGGCTGGCCGAGGGACGCGTCCAGCAGTCTGAGCTGGTGTTTCAAGAAAATCCCCGAGTCAGTATCGAGGCGGATTACCGCAACCGGCGGTTTCGTGCACCGACCGGGAGGTCAACCGCCGATGCCGCAGTCTCGCTCCTTCAGGAAGTCGAAATTGCGGGACAACCCGGACATCGCCGCCAGGCGGCCGCCTCTCACCTCAGCCATACGGAGTGGCGTATTGCCGATGCGGAACGGCTCCTCCGGCTGGAAGTCATGCACGTCTTTTATGAGTTGATGGCGGTACAGGAAAGAATCCAAGCGCACCAGGATATTCTGGAGACCCGTCGAGCCCTTCTTCAGGTCGGCCGTGAGCGGTATGCACAGGAAGATATCTCGGTGCTCGAACTCGACACGCTACGCCTCGATACCGACGAGGCGCGCACACGTCTGCTCGCCAGCGAACAGGAGCGCGTGCACGCAGAAAAACGGCTCCGCTTGCTCCTCGGCCTTGAGGGCGGAAAGCCGCTCGTTGCGGTCGGAGACCTCATGAAGGTCTCTCGGCTGGAGGCGCTCCCGGACCCACTGCCATCGCAAGCGGAACTCATCGCATGTGCCCTGGAGCATCGGCCTGACTATCATGCCGCGCGCCTTAAAGTAGAAACCCGAGAAGCCGAACTGCGCCTCGCCCAGGCGAACCGGATGCCGAATGTCTCTCTTGGCCCAATGTATAAGCTCGATAATGAGGATCAGGTGGTGGGAGGAGCGCTGACCATTCCGCTGCCCCTCTTTAATCGCAATACACACGCGATAACGGCGGCGGTGGCGGCGGTCGAGATGGCGCGGCAGGAGCTTGAATCCCGAACGCTTACCGTGCGTCACGAGGTCGCTGCTGCGTATGCTCACCTGGAGTTGGCCCGGCAGCATCGCTCCGTCTATGGAACGGACTACTTCGATGCGCTTACGCAGACAGGAGATTTTACCCGCCGGGCTTATGAGGCAGATGAGGTGAGTATTTTTGAGTTGAGTGTGGCGCTGGAACGGCTCACGCAGTCTCGTTCTCGGGCGGTGGACACGGCGCTCACCGTACTCCAAGCGCGGGCAGCATTAGCGGCCCGGCTCGCCTTCCACTGCCTCGATACTAACCACGAATGAGGTCGGACTGATGAATCTCGATGCCATCAAGACTTCTTTGTTTCCAAAGGATATGTTACCTCGTAGCGTTTGAATGAAGAGCTGAGACTGAAGAAGGAGGACTGTGAGAATGAGTCAAACCACAATTCACACTGAATCGAGCCAAACCGAACCAAGCCGTATCCCGACTGCCGACGAACTGGGCTTTGATCCCGGCGCCCTGCGTGAGAAATATGCCGCCGAGCGCACGAAACGTCTGCGTACAGACGCGAACAATCAATACCAGGAAATTACCGGTCAGTTCGCACACTATAACGAAGACCACTATGTAGAGCCGGGCTTCACCCGCCCCGCGCTGCAAGAAGAGGTCGATGTGGTGATTATTGGCGGCGGTTTTGGAGGCCAGCTGGCGGCCGTACGGCTGCAAGAGGCCGGGATTACCAATTTTCGCATCATCGAGAAAGCCGGAGACTTTGGCGGGACCTGGTACTGGAACCGCTATCCGGGCGCGCAGTGTGATATCGAAGGCTATCTCTACCTGCCCCTGCTCGAAGAGCTCAATTACATCCCGAAGGAACGCTACTCTTTCGCACCGGAGATATTTGCCCACGCGCAACGGATCGGTAAGCACTACAATTTATACGAACGCACCTGTTTCCAGACGAAAGTCAAAGAGGCCCGTTGGGATGAGGAAGCCGGACGTTGGACTGTCACCACTGACCGTGGCGATGCGTTCAAAACGCGCTTTGTCATCATGTCGAGTGGGCCGCTGAACAAGCCCAAATTGCCCGGGATTCCCGGGATCGGGAATTTCAAAGGACATACCTTCCATACCAGTCGCTGGGACTATGGCTACACGGGTGGTGATACCACCGGGGGCTTACACAAACTCCACGACAAGCGGGTCGGGATTATTGGGACAGGAGCCACGGCGATTCAGTGCATCCCTCATCTGGGCGAGCATGCACAGCAGCTCTACGTCTTTCAGCGTACGCCGTCCTCGGTGGACGAACGCAACAACACCCCCACCAACCCGGAATGGGCCAAGACGCTCAAGCCCGGCTGGCAGACGTATCGGAACCGCAACTTCACCGCCCTCCTGGACGGGGTGCAGCTTGAGGATGACCAGGTCCGCGACAAGTGGACCAGCCCGCTCAAGAAGCTCAGCGATCTGCTCTCAAGCCAGGACGAATCGGATCTCTCCGGTCGAGACAAGGCGCTCTTGGCGGAGATCGCCGATTTTCAGAAGATGAATGAGATTCGTGATCGCATCTCTTCGACCGTGAGCGACCCGGAGACGGCCGAGGCGCTCAAGCCGTGGTTCGGCCAGTGGTGCAAACGCCCGACCTTCAATGATGAGTATCTGCCGACCTTTAACCGGCCGGGCGTCAAACTGGTCGATACCGGCGGGAAAGGTGTTGATCGCGTGACCGAGCACGGTGTCGTCGTGGATGGGGTGGAGTACGAAGTGGACTGTCTGATCTTCGCCACCGGCTTCGAGGTGGGAACCGCGTACACGCGACGGGCCGAGTTTGGCATGTACGGCCGGGGTGGGGTGTCGCTGGCCGATGCCTGGGAAGACGGGATGCGGACCTTCCACGGTTTCCTGAGCTGCGGATTTCCGAACTGTTTCCACATGGGGCTGACGCAGACCGGCCTGACGGCGAACTTTACCTATATGCTCGATAATCAGGCTCAGCATGTTTCCCAGCTCATCACGCTGGTGAATCGCCGCAACGCGAAATCAATCGAGCCGACCCCCGAAGCGGAGGCGGAGTGGGTGGAGATCGTCACCGGGCCGAACATGATGACCAAGTATCAAAACGCCTGTACGCCGGGCTACTACAACGGCGAGGGGACGAACGAGGGGCAGGGCTTTCTCCAGACCGTGTACCCCAAGGGCGCGCTGGCCTTTTATGACATGCTCGCCGAGTGGCGCGAAAAGGGAGACTTTGAAGGTCTTAGTGTGAAATGAAATAGATGGGGAATACGATGCAACCTATCCTCTTGTATGGCGTGCCGTTTTCACAACCGGTACGCGCGGTTATGTGGCTGATGCTGTATAAGCGGACGCCGTTTGAAATGATTCTGATTAACCCCGGCTCAAAAGGGGAAACCGGGAGCCGCAATCCGGCCTATCTGGCCAAAAATCCCGGCGGGACGATTCCGACGATCGAAGAGCCGGACACCGGCTTTGTGCTCAGCGAGGCGCACGCCATCATGTGTTATCTGAGCAATACGCACGGCTGGGAAGACGTCTACCCGACGGATCATCGGCTGCGCGCCAGGGTGGACTGGTATTTACACTACCACCACCGCAATGTGCGCGACGCCTCCGTCGGACTGGTCGCCCCGAAGATCCGCAAGGATCTGAATATTCCGGATGTCATTCAACAGGCCGCATACGCGACACTGACAAAGGCACTCCAGGCTTTGGAGGCGGGTTGGCTGGCGGAATCCCGCTATGTGACGGGAGAACACCTCACGCTGGCCGACTTTGCCGCCTACGTGGAGATCGGGCAGTTGCAGCCGGGTTTTACCAACGTCTTCGACTTCGCGCCCTTCCCCAACGTGCGGCGCTGGTTAGGCGAGATGAAACGAGTGGACGGACACGACGACGTGCACGTCGTTCTGGCGGAGCTCGGCGACATCAGTGTCGAGCCGCCCAGTATGGAAGCGATCAGGAGCGCCAACAAAAATGCGCTCCGGGTCTTGAAGAGAAAACTGGGAGAATTGACGCAGTAAAGGAACACCATGATGGAACCCCAGGGATACTGCGCAGACGCATTCGCGGCCGTGCACGAGGCGTTTCAGGAGAACTTCGCGACGGGCGAGGAGCTTGGCGCCAGTGCCTGTGTTGTACACGATGGAGAAGTGGTCGTTGATCTGTGGGGCGGTTCCTCAGCACCGAACGGCGAGCCCTGGCAGCAGGACACTATCGTCAACGTGTACTCCACCACCAAAACCATGGCCGCCGTCTGCATGTTAATGCTCGCCGACCGAGGTCTGATCGATTTCGACGCTCCCGTTGCGCGTTACTGGCCGGAGTTCGCTCAGAACGGTAAAGAGAGTGTCCTGGTTCGCCATGTAATGAGTCATTCGGCGGGGTTGGCCGGTTTCGACTCACGCGTCGAGATCGAGGAACTCTACAACTGGGATGACATCTGCGACAGGCTGGCCCGCCAGGCACCGTGGTGGGAGCCTGGGACTGCCTCGGGCTACCACGCCATCACGCAAGGTTATCTGCAGGGAGAAATCCTGCGCCGGGTTGACGGCCGCAGTCTCGGCGCGTTTTTTCGCGAAGAGGTCGCGACTCCGCTCAAGGTTGATTTTCATATCGGGCTAGATGCCCAACACGATGATCGCGTTGGCGAGATGGTTCCTCCTTCGGCCACGATGGATCAGATGCCGGGCGACCCGGATTCGGTCGCCACACGGACGTTTCGGTCTGCCGCGTTGACGGGCCGAGAGCCGCAGACGCGCGCTTGGCGGGCAGCGGAGATTCCGGCCGCGGGCGGGATCGGCAACGCGCGCGCCGTTGCCCGCGTACACGGCGCACTGGCTGCGGGCGGTGCGCTTGACGGCGTCCGGCTGATGGCACCCGAAACGGTGGTCATGGCCCAGCAACGACAGACCAACGGCAAGGATCTCGTGCTCGGCGTGTGGATGCTGTTTGGAATGGGCTTCGGCCTGATGAACCCGAGGATTCCGTTCACGCCGAGCCCCGGCGCCTTCTACTGGGGCGGCTGGGGCGGGTCAATTGCCGTGGCCGATCCCGATACCCGGACTTCGATCGCCTATGTGATGAACCGCATGGGTGAAAGCACGCTGGGCGATCAGCGCTCGGCGCGGATTATCGCGGCGACCTATGCCTCGCTGCAACGGTGAGGCGTGGAGATGAGCCAGCGCGCTTTGAGCGATGGTATGACCACGGCAAAAGTGCTAGGCATTTGGTGCCTCACACAAAAGGAGGATTGGTAGATGTCAAACAGAGGACTTTCTCATATTGGCCTTTCGACGCTCGACCTGGACACGACGCGGGAATTCTACGAAGACCTGCTCGGTTTCAAGCCGGTAGTCTGCGATACCATCGAAATAGAAGAAGGGGGCAAAATTCGCCACATCTTCTTTGATACCGGTCATCACCAACTCCTGGCCTTCATGGAAGCGCGAGACGTGCCCGGTGTGCCGCGTGAATATGACGCCGGTATCAACAGCGGGCTCGGGGTGCCGGGCGGCTTTTATCACTTCGCGTTCGAGGCCGGTAACGAATCCGCCCTGGCGCAGAAACGCGACGAACTCCGCGCTAAAGGCATCCAGGTCAGCGACGTCGTTGACCACAACTGGGCCAAATCGATCTATTTCAAAGATCCGAACGGCATCTCTTTAGAGTACTGCTGCTTGATGCGCGAGTTCACCGCCGACGATGCGCATATGCAGGATCGCTTTAAACTGCCGCTCAAAGCGCTTGACGATCCGATTAACGCCTTGCAGTCGCCGGATAAGCACTAAACTGATCCGACCGCCTGGACACGGCAGGTCCAGGGGGCGGCGCGTGGCGGTAACGAAATCGTCCGCGTCACAAGCCCGACACATAGTGAGAGGGGCCAAGACCGTATGAAAATCGGCGTGTTTTGTATTTTCGACCACTGGCCCGAGGTCAAGTCGGCCCAGCAGTATTTGACGGACTTTCTCGATCTCACCCAGCGAGCCGAGGAGCTGGGTTTTGACTCGGCCTGGGTGTCCGAGCACCATTTCACCCGCTATGGCGGCATCCTGCCCCGTCCCCAGGTGCTGCTCGCAGCCATGGCCGAACGCACCAAGCGCATTCGTCTGGGCACGGCGGTGAGCCTCGTGCCCTTTGATAACCCCATCCGTGCCGCCGAGGATTTTGCCCTGGTTGACGTGCTGAGCGGTGGGCGGCTGAACTTTGGGGTTGGGCGGGGGCTGTTTCCGTTTGAATATGACGGGATGGGCGTGTCGCAGGACGAAGGTCGCCAGCGGCTGGAAGAGGGCGTGGAAATGATCCTGCGCGCCTGGCAGGAAGCTCCCCTCAACTTTGCCGGACAATTCACCAATGTCACCGACCTCACGATCCTGCCGCGTCCCCTCCAAAAACCGCATCCGCCTCTGTACGCTGCCGCCCTCAGCCCCGAAAGCTATGACTGGGCCGCACGCAAAGGCTATAGCATTCTACAGGTTCCCTATCCGCTGCCGATTGAAGTGACGCAGGGCCAGCTTGTCGCCTACAAGGACAAACTCCGCCAGCATGGGCATGCCGACACCGAGGTCATCGCCCTGTTCCACACCTATGTGGGAGAGACGGCCGAAAAGGCCAAAGCCGAAGCCGAACAGGCGGTGATGGGCTATGTGGACCTGGCCAGCTCTCTCTTCCCCAAAAAGATTAAATCCGAGCAGTACAAGACGTACGCGCAGTTTGCGCCGACCATGAAAACGCTGACGTATGACGTCCTGTACAACGAGCGCACGCTGATTGGCGACCCCGACCAGGTCATTGCCAAACTGGAACGCTTTCAGAAAGACTTGCAGATGGACCAGTTCATCTGTTTTCTCAATTGGGGTGGGATGGCTCACGAACTGGTCATGCAATCCATGGAGCGCTTCGCCAAATATGTCCTGCCCCATTTCCATACAGCCGCCGCCCAGTCAGAGAAAACGCTGGCAGCGTTATAGGGCCGGGGGTGATGAAACGCGACCGGCCGAGTCTGTTGGAGTATTCCATTGAGGACGAATCCGACCCGTGCACGAAGAGCTTTGCCCTAACCCGGAGGATATAATGGCCACGGTCGATCTCTACGAAGCGATGCGGACCCTACGCGCCGTGCGGCGGCTGCGCCCGGACCCGATTCCGGAAGACGTGCTGTACCGGGTATTGGAGGCCGCCACCTGGGCACCGTCCGGCGGCAACCGCCAAGCCTGGCGCATCATTGTGGTCAAAGACCCGGCTCGCAAACAACGTCTGGGCGAGTTGTATAAGCAGGTCACGCTGCCCTATACCAAATCGTATATGGAGCGGTTGGCCGGTGCGCCTGAGGAGGAACGGCGAAAAGCCGAGCGGACGATCCGCGCCAGCAACTATCTGGCGGAACATTTTGGCGAGTCCCCGGTGCTGCTGGTCGTGTGCTTTAACCCGGACGGACTTGCCGTCACCGACGCGAAGCTGGACAGACTGTCCGTTGTTGGCGGCGGGTCGATCTACCCGGCGGTCGAAAACCTCCTGCTTGCCTGCCGGGCCGAGGGTCTGGGGTGTGTGATCACGACGCTGCTGTGTATGGAAGAGCCGGAGGTTCGCACCCTCTTGGGGATTCCCGATCCGTGGGGGACAGCGGCGGTCGTGCCGATTGGCTATCCCGTCTTGCGCGGGCACGGGCCGATCTCGCGGCGGTCGGTAGAGGAATTGGCGTTTACGGATGCCTGGGGAACACCGTTTTCTCGGGAGTAGCTCTCGTCTGCTCGTGACTCAGGAATGGAATGGCGTCCACGCGCTCAGCAAGAATGTGCCGCTCAACATGCTCTCAAAATGGATGGGACACTCTTCACGAGAAGTAACAGCGGTCTCTGCAAACGCATTGGGAGAAGAACAACGCTCTATTGCCGCTCTGATGTGGACGTAAAGGCAAGTCATACGGATCTACCGAGTACATCACGCTGCGGAGTAACCTGAAAGCGGACGCCCTCGTGTTTCTGTAACGCCGCTACAAGCTCAAAGAGGTTGCTGGCGGCTGGATTGCCCTTGGGGCCAAGCATACGCATTAAGCTCGTATCTTTCTTGCCCGTCACACGGGCGAGTTTCTGGAAGCCCATCGTCGCATTGATGTAGTCCCGCAGAAGAATCTTTCCCGTCGCAAGGTCCCCCTTGAGAAAACACTCAATGGCTTCCGTCAACAATCCTTCGCGGAACTCCGGATCACGCTGAGCACGAGCCATGACCGTGTCCTTAAAATTACGAGTGAGTGCCATCTTATGAACCCTTTCTCTGACTCGCTTTATAAGCAGCCCACAGCTTCTGAGCCGCGGCAATGTCTTGTCGTTGTCGTTTCTTCGTCCCTCCCCCTAAGCAAGGGGATCACTTGCGTTCCTACCCTGCCGAAATACACTCGGTAGCCTGGCCCGAAATCAATCCGGCATTCCGAAACGCCTCTACCCAACACTTTTAGTATTGGAGAGGTTCCCTGCTTCCATTCGGGCAATCGCGGTTCGCACTTTCAGAGCAGCAGGAGCAGGCAAACGATCGAACCAGCGCGTAAAAGGACTGACACCATCGTCGGTCTGGTATTCCTGAATCTCAATCACTTAACTAACATAAATGTTAGCATTAGGCCGGTCAAGAAAAATGTTTATGCCGCGTCAACTTTTCCTGGACGAACTTGGGTTGACGTGACGCGCCCTGTTCTCGATGATCTGGCAGCTCAATAGTTTTATCGGTATAAGCGAACACGAGTCGTCAGCCTCGAACCTACATCAAGGCTGGCTACGACCGAATCGTTTATCCTGCGGGGAGGAGTGATGCCAAACCAGATGAATTTGGACCCCTCCTGCCCCCCCTGATCGGGACGATGTCTTTCTTCGGACACCAGCTTCGACTTAACTCGTAGAATGAATAAACTGCTGAATCAACGCGATTGCGGTCTCAGGCACGTCTTCCTGGACAAAGTGGCCAGCATGTTCCAGCTCCACGACGGGTGCATCCGGGAACTGGGCCTTGAACTGAGCGATCATGAGGCGTGGGTCGCCCGCCTTGTCCTGCATCCCAGCGGCCAGCATGATGGGCTTCTGTTTGACGGCGGCTATAGTCTCCGGCGTGCCGACTTCAAACAGTTTGGCCCGCCCAGTAATCAGATCAAGCGGAAACTCGATCGCACCCTTGCACTCTTCGCGGGTTGCAAAGGGGGCACTGTAGGCCGCTACCCAGGTGTCATCCACCTGCGCCAAGTTCTCGAACCCAGTCAGCTTCATCATACTCAGTACCGTTACCCGTAGACTACCTAGGACATGTTCCAAGGAGCCATCGGCCATGGCGGCTCCGATCCAATTAAACCAGCGTGAGTTTTCAAACAGACTAGCCATGCGCTCTTCGGTGCCTGGGGCATAAATGGGCAGGATTGTGTCCATGATAAATAGACATTTCACCCGCTCAGGGTTGCGCAACGCGTACGCCCCGCCAATCAGTCCGCCCCAGTCTTGGAGGACTAAGGTCAGATTCTGAACATCTAACTCGTCGTTGAGCAGCGCCTCAAGATTCCCCACATGAGTCAGGTAGGTGTATTCGCGATCCTGAGGCGTCTCGCTTTTCCCAAAGCCCATATGATCGGGCACGATCACGCGATGGGTCGCAGAAAGCGGCGGAATAAATTTGCGGTATAAATACCCCCAGGTTGGTTCACCGTGCAGACAAACAATCGGGTCACCCGATCCTTCATCTACATAATGCATCCGAAAGCCAGGCTTGGTTGTAAAATGCGGTGCAAACGGAAAGGTTCCGTTGAAAGTTTCGTTCGCCTCAATCATGTGGTTCTCCTGTGTCGATCATGCGAGCGGGATCAATTCGCCCCTACAGTTCTATACGTACAACGAAATGGACCTGCATAAACAGTCACGCTGTTCAATTAGCGTCGGATCGACCGTCGCAGTCACCTCTGGGACTACGTATTCATACCGCCTGCTTCGGCCAGCTTGACACACTCGATCAGTGTGCGTGGAGCTGAGCCAGGGCCCCAGTTGCGAATGTTCGTACTGATTAACATCGCTGTGATCTCCGTTGTCCTCCGCGGGCGTCCGGATCGTGTGGAGGGATGGAGTCCCATAGCCGCTTCGGTGAGTCGTTCTGGCAGCACAAACTGCTGTACCACTTGGCCAATTCGGTCCCGATCAGATGGGGGTTGTCCTCTTGGACGAAATGAATGCCCGCGCCAATGGCGACCACTTGCAGATTCGGGAGATTTTGCTGACACCACGAAACGGCTTGGGCATCGATGATCCCTCCTGGGGTGGCGGCGAAGAGCAACTTCGGCAGCCGGGATTGCTGGAGTTTGCGGTTGTACTCCTCCACTATCGCCACGACGACGGCGGGCTCTCCCGCGATTGGAATCTCGTTCGGCCACCGCCACAACGGCTTGCGACTCGGCGGGTCAGTGTACGGCGCCCGATAGTGGTCCAGTTCGGCGTCCGTGAGGTCGCGAACGATCAGCGAGGGCAAGATCTGCTCTATGAACATATGCTGATTGACGATCATGTCCCAGCCGACCTCCGGTGTCCGGAAGGCTTGAAACGTCTCCTTTAAGTCTCTGGGCATCGCGTCCCAACTCGGGATTGGCATCAGGACCGCTTCCATGAAAGCTAGTGCCTTCATGTTGGCCTCGTTACGCATGGCATAGTGGAACCCTAAGGCCGAGCCCCAGTCGTGAATGACGAGGGTGAGATGCTGTAAGCCGAGCGTTTCAATAAAGCCTTCGACGTATTTGAAGTGATCAAAAAAGGAATAGTCGATATCGGGCTTGTCCGATTTGCCCATCCCGATCAGATCCATCGCGATACAGCGCGCATGGGATTGGACGTGGGGAATAATATTCCGCCACAGATACGACGAGGTCGGGTTGCCGTGCAGGAACAGCACGGGATCGCCGCTACCGGCCTCGATATAATGCAGCCGGGAGCCATGGACGTCCACATAGTGGGGTGCATACGGAAAATCTGCTGAGATCGCTTGGGTCGCCATAGGGTCCCTCCTTGGGTGTCAGCGTCTTAGAGCGTATGAGAACAGTAATCTGCTGAGTACCCCGTTTACGGTTTCGCGAGCAGCGCCTCACAGCCGGTGCCAGCCAATACCGCGTCCACGCGGCCTCTATCTCCCTCGGCAAGCTGTGCGTACTCGATCCGCAACCACTGGAGGCATTTACCTTGATACGGGAACGGCTCCTGCACCCAGGGTTTACCCTCCACCGTCGCTTCTACCTTGTCCGTTCCTTGAGCAAGCGCCGCACTGTTGGCCAGCATCACCGGCACGTAGGTGCGCCCGATTTCACTGAACAATGCCTTGAGTGTAGATGGCATCTCGTCCGGGTCGATGAAGGCGTCGTCCGTGACCTCGAGACCCGATAAGTCCTCCATCTTACTGACCCAGGCGTGCACCCTGGGAAAGCCCGCTGCGGCGATGCCGGCCGGTGTCGGATCGAACTGCACGAGCTGGGTGAGCTGCCCGAAGCAGGCGAAGTCCGCCGATCCGGGGCGATGCCCTACGATGAACGGATAGGTTTTCAAGTGCTCGTTGAGACAGTCGAGGAAGCGTTTGTAACTGTCCTCGATGACCGATGCGGTGGTGTCGTTGGATCCAACCACGTACAGGCGCGAGATCTGCCGCTCCGAGAAGATTTTTTTTAGTTGTGCGATGGTCTCGTCGTCCTGAGTCACATCGGCGTAATGCGGCAGCACCGACCCCGCCATGTCGATGTCCGCTTCGTAGTACCAACGGTAATGAAACATGGCCTTGGTCAACCACTCATCGCCGTAGTCTTCGACGAGATAGTTGAGGAACGCTGAGGCCGGATCCGTTGGAAGCACCGAACGGCCGCCGTACTCGTCTTCGAGCCGCCGTATGATCGGCGTGCTGTCGACCTCTGCATCCAGCTCACCGGCATCGTTCTCGAAGTAGAACACCGGTAACAGCTGGACCTTGGGTTGCGGCAACCCGGCGTCATCCCATCCATACTGGATATAACGATAGGGTATCCGGCGAAACCGCAGCAGCGCCAACATCTTGCGAGTATAGGGTGAACCCGGCGACCCGCGCACAGCCAATAGTGACTCCGACATCGTCAACTCCTGATGAATTCGCAATTCCCTGTACAGAATTTTTGAGACCGCACGCGAACTTGGCGCTCTGTTCGAGGTCCGCCGAGTGTTCTTTCTGAATGAGGCTGCACCAAGTGTTCAGGCGCCCCAGTTTGAGACAATGAGGAGACCTTCAGCGCGATCTGGTTTCGGTCCATTCTTCTACGTCGACACGCCAAAAGGTCGGCTAAGACTTGAAAAGTCTCAGTTCGTTTCCCCGCGCTGAAAGCGATCGAGTTCGTCGGGGTCGAATCCCACATCATTGTCGATAAGCGGGTCGCGCATGAAATCATCTTCCGGCTTCACCGCCGTCGCTCGGTTTACCAAGAAGCGACAAATCTTGTCGGATAAGCTCCTATTTCGAGAAGACTTGCCAGCCATGATGGCTACAAGTTTGGCATACCGCGCCTGCTTTCTTATTTCACGTTCACGTGCACTCATCATGCGTACTCGACTTCAGCAACAGTCTCAGCGCTCGCTCCGTCTTGTGTAACCTTATTGATCCGGCAGGGCACACCTTTGAGGTGCGGTATACCCTGTTCCTGATCTAAAAAGTCTTCATCGTCTCTACAGAGTTGCGCGTCGGCATATTCCAGTGCTCCCGAAAGATGTCCTGCGCCTTGTTTCATTTCTGGTTTCCACCAACCGTGTGGAATTCTCACTAACCCATCCGGCATGGCGTCTTTGATTGCCGCTTTTATCGAAATTTTTGCAAGCTCATTCTCAACTTCGATCCATTCCCCTTCTTTAATCATGAGTTGTCGAGCCGTTCCCGGGCTTACAAACGCCAGGGGCTCGGGATGACGCTTACGCATCTCTTCAATGTGTCGATGTCCCGTCTGGAAGAATCCATCTTCACGCACACCCGTAAATAGCATCAACGGGTAGTCTGGATCGACCGGCGGGTCTTCGCGGAAGTACGGCAGTGGATCAAACCCAAGCTCTTCGAGTGCTGACGACCTGAGTTCAACTTTTCCGGTGGGCGTCGCAAAACCTGTTTTGCGATACTTGAGAAACTCCGGTGGGGCGAAATAAACGTCGGCGGTCGTCGCAAATTCCTTCCAGGATACGCCCCGCTTCTCCAGGCGATAATCATAGAAGTCTTCCAATGTATCCCAGGGAACAATTTCCTGGCGATCAAGCGCGCCCGCAAGCCCTTTCCAGAATTCAAAGGTTGAGCGGCATTCGCCTGGTGGTTCCATGGACTTCTCGGAGATGCGAATCAATGAAGCCCCGCCGAAATGATCCAGGAGGAACGGCCGTTCCAGCCAGCTGTCAGCGGGTAACACATAATCCGCAAGTTGCGCGGACGGGGTCATGAACTGCTCATGTGCGACGATAAGGTCCTGGTTCATCATCGCTTTGATGATGAGCTTCATGTTCGCATAGCTCATGATCGGATTGTTGCCGAGGAAGAAAAAAGCTTTCACCGGATATGGACCCTCACCGGCCATCGCGCGAAATAACGCCGACGGCGGTGTCAGATAACAGCCCATCACAAGATTTGCGTACTCTTGACCATAAACTTTTTTTGTTGGTTCGCGAAAGCGCTCCTGACCGCGATAGGTAAAGGCTGGGTGTTTATCTGACCCGAGCTGTTTCGCTTTTTGCTCGTCAGACAAAACATGGTGCATCTCAATTAACGACTCGTTAATCAAATCGGGTGGAAAGCCCTGCAAGGCCTCACCACCAGGCACATCCAGGTATCCGCAAATGGATCTCAAGATACACTGCAGCCGAATGGCGGACGTTGAGTTGCGCTGCATATCCGTGATCGGCGTCCACGGAATAATGGATGGCCCTTCTGTGGCATACATCCGCGCTGCCTTGGCAATCATCTCTGGATCGCACCCCGTCAGCTTGGCAACGCGTTCGAGCGGATACTCATCGACTCGCTGTCTCAGCTCCTCAAAGCCGACCGTCCAGTTTTCAACGAACTCTTTGTCATACAGCTCTTCATCGATGATGACTTTGAGCCAACCAAACAGCAGTGCAGCGTCACTACCCACTTTGAGCGGCAACCAGATGTCTGCACGTTCGGCGCCAGAACTGCGGCGCGGGTCAGCCACGATCAGTTTGGCTCCCCGAGCCTGCGCTTGCCTGATGGCGTTATACACAGGGGTCCAGCTGTGCCGGCTCGGATTGTGACCCAGCAGGACGATACACTTGGTGTTGGCGTAGTCACTGGTCGGGAACCAGCCATATGTATAGCGATTGATTGCAGCGGTGTTGCCAGCACACAATGCAACGCCGCTCGTCCAATTGGGGGAGCCGATATGGTTCATGAGCCGGCGACCGAGTCCGTGATCGGTCCCAGTATTCCATTGGCTCGTTGAAACCGCCCAAGCTTCAGGGCCATGCTCTGCGATGATTGCCTTTAGTCGTGAGCCAATATCAGCAAAAGCATCTTCCCAGGTGACCTGCTCCCACTTGCCAGATCCGCGTTCGCCAACCCGCTTGAGTGGATGAAGGATCCGATTGGGATTTGCGAAACCTTTGGGAGCAACAATGCCTTTCATACAAATGTTGTCCCGGAAAATCGGATTATCAGACGAGCGAACGCGTACAACACGCCCATTCATGGATTCGGTCACCACAGAACACATGACATCACAGGTAGTGCAGATCGCTCGTTTGGTGGTGACACCCGGCCTTGGTTTACGTTCTTGATACTCCGCATCGACAACTTCTTGCGGATCAAATGTGCTTGGTGCTGGCATACGGGAACCTCACTGTTTAGTCTGCAATTGCAAGTCCATAATTTGGACTAACCTAGTACATCTTATGGACTAAGTAAAGAGGATTGTGCTAACTTGTCATAGTAGGTGGCAGCGCCACGGTAAATTGGACATACAGAAGTAGTAGATGAAACGAGATCAACTCGGTAACCAACAGTGCTCGGTGGCACGATCCTCGGCTGTTTTAGGGGACCCTTGGACGCTCACATTGTTGAGCGATTGCTTTTTAGGCGTACGCCGCTTCGAAGAGTTTCAGGAACGACTAAACGTGTCGCGGACAACGCTGACATCGCGTTTGAAGCTACTGGAAGAGCACGGAATATTGGTGCAATGCCAATATGAGCAAAGGCCCCCCAGGTTCGAATATCGATTGACGCAGAAAGGGAAGGAGCTTTTCCCTGTGATTTCGACACTCGTTACGTGGGGTGATAAATATTATTCGGATCAGGCAGGCCCACCCATTCTCCGACGCCATAAGACATGTGGCCACGATTGTCAGACTTATATCGCGTGTTCCGAATGCGGAGAACCGCTTGAGCTCAACGATGTTGAAGCGCGCAAACGCCCTGACAACGATAGCTATCCAGCAGTTGAGCGAGGGCCGATGCTACACGTCGATAGCTAGCCCTTTCTCCGTTGCGAGTCTCTGAATCCGGGTTCCGGCCAGAATAGGTGCGAGCACCGGTTCGCTAATCCCTTCTGTTCCGTTACTCCCGGATACTAAAGTGCCTCCGAATTAGCGAAATCCTTACCTTCCCTTTATATTTTATCTAGAGTTAAATTTTACCATCGGTATAGTATGGAAAAATACTGCAAGAAGAAGCCTACTGATGACTCAAGGAATTTCCCGCGGGCTCGCCACACGGAGAGCCAACATGGAGCTGAGGAGAGAGCGTATCCTTGATTTGGCACGCGATATTATTGCCGAAAAGGGATTTGATGGGTTGAACTTGAGGGACCTGGCTGAGAAAGCAGGGGTTACCAAACCTACGATTTACAACCTGATTGGTGATAAGGAGACGCTCATCCATAGTCTGTTCGAGGATACTGTCAGTCCCTTTGAGCGCCTCACGTTCATCCCAAACCCCAAAGACCCTATCTCAGGGATTGAAAGCATTATCGACATATTCATTGGACGATTGAAAGAAAACGAAAGCTACCACCGTGCAGAGTTGCTGACACGCGTCCGTCTGGAACATGCCGGTGACCCGGTTGCGCTTGATCATTTCTCGCGTTCGGAGAAGCTGGCGATCGAAGTCTACGCCAAGGTCCAAAAGGCAGGGATGAGTCGCGGGCAGCTCAGCTCTCAACAACTCGGGACACAGTTCTTCCGCGCCTTCAGGTTTACATATCACGAGTGGGCACACGGACAGATCTCGCTCTCCGCCTTCAGAACCCAGGCCCTGACTGACTTGTACTTCTCCCTGGCCGCGGATGCCACGCCTGCATTCCATCCACAACTCATTGCAAAGATCCGTTCACTCGACCGTTCACGTCGGGCATCAAGCCGGAAGTCGCACCATAAACAAAAGTAAAAAGGAGGGATCGTATGTACTATTACTGGCGTTACCTGATCAGCCTGTCCTTGCTGGGATTGGTATTCCTGAGTTCCAGTGTGGACGCGGGACCACGAGTCAAAACCCTCGACAATCCGATTGTGATGCGCTTTTCAAGTTTTTCCACCTCGCTCGCTTTGCTCGATGACATGACGAACGATGGAATTCCAGAATATCTCGTGGGAGCGTATGACCAACCCTATGCCCCGGAGGGAAAGACTGGGTCAGAGATCGGTGGGGGGGGTGGGGCCAAGTCCGGAGCCAACGCCGACCATCAAGGCCGTGCCTTTGTCTTTGATGGCGAGACCGCCAAACTGCTCTACTTAATCGACCATCCGTTTCCACAAAAATCGGCCGCCTTAATTTCCATCTCTTAGCGTGTGTCACAACAGCAATCTGCTTAGAACCTTCAATCGGCCTTTCCCGGGCGGTGCGTGGGATCAGCACGGACAGTGGCAGACGGTACCAATCTCAGGTGGTTCGATTGAGAGCCCTTCTCCTACCTTACCCGCTTAAACCGTTCCTCATAGCTGTCGGCCAAGGTGTGCAGGGCACGTTCACAGTCCCCGCGAAAAGCGGGCCCATGCATCAACGCCAACATCTCCGGCTTGAGGGTAGCCAGACGGCGAATGGTCGGGGCGGTGTTCGGGGTCAGCGCAGTGGATCCAAAGGTGTCCTCTACCGCCAGAGCGGGCGCGATAGGATCGTCTTCCGAGATCGCCTCGCAGCGCCCGGTCCGGGTAAAAAGATCGCCGCAGAAGAGGGTTTTGCTCGTCTCTTCAAACAGGACGCCCGCATCCCAACCGTGGGGGACATGGGGCGTAGCCAGGTAACGCACCCGCTTGCCGCCCAGATCGAGACGCTCCTCATCTTCAAGCGGTTTGGGCGGGCGAACAGCCAGATCATTGACGGAAAGCATGCAGCCTATGGTCCCAACGGCGACTTGGGCCTCAGAAGCGGCCTCCAGCCAGTCGTTCATCGCCCCGGACTCGTCGGCTTCCCAATGCCCGAACGAGATCCACCGCAGGCGCGTCAGCGGCATCACTTGAGGCACCGCTGCGGAGACCACCGGAAAGAGCGCTCGCATGCCGCAATGAAACAGCAAGGGCTGGTCAGCGTCAATGAGATACTGGTTAAACGTAAAATCTACCTCTTCGACATAAGTCGATAGGCGGTATATGCCAGCCGTCACCTCGTCGATCTCAGTGTGCATAGCTTCTCCCTCCGAACAGTTTCTTGAGCAAATAGATAGCCGGGCAGGTCGAGCGACCAGATATGGACGTTCCGTTCAGCGAACGGATAGCAGAATTTGTCGGACATTTCATACATGGCATGGGCTATGGGGGCATTCGTTAACTAGAAAACGAGTAATCCCGTCCGACTTCACAGACTTGCACATGATAGGACGAGAAGAACTCTGTCCTGCCCCTCTCCTGTGCACACCGGTGTTCAGGGTGCTCCCGCCACGCTTTGGCCGCCGCCATAGTCTGAAATTCTGCAAGAGAGACGCTTTCACCGTCGCTGGCTACAAAATCCTTGACGGAGAGAAAGCCCGGTATGGTTTGAACCAGAGTCCGCATCTCCTGGGTGAGTTGCACCAAGGCATCCTGGTCCGCTCCCGCCCGGAGTCGGGTACGAAATATGACAATAACCATAATCCCTCCTGGATAACTGTCCGCTATAAGCCGTACCGTACGAGTGTCATTTCATTATTTCGTACATCACAACGTGGAGGCCGGCAAATTCGCGCTCTTCCCACTTTTGCATTCCGAGTTTTTGCAAGACGCGAATGGATGCCCGATTGGTCGGCAGGACTCCAGCGATGATACGCTCCAGCCCAAGTTGCCCGAAGCCGGCCGACAGACTCGCTGCCGCCGCCTCCGTCGCATAGCCGCGGCCCCAGGCGGGGCGTTCGAGCGCATAGAGGACTTCCACGTCTTGTGTCTCGGGCCAGTACCGCAGGCCACAGTGCCCCAGCAGGCGCTCGTTTTGCTTAGCCACCAGCAGCCAGGGTCCGAACCCATACTGTTCCCAGTGATCAATCAAATTGCTGGACGCTCTCGAATGGGCTTCGAGCATTGCAAGCACTTTGCCACCCGGCAGCGTGCGCATTACCTCTGGATCACCATAGATCCGTTGGCAGTACGACACGAGGTCTGCTTCGGTAGCCCTCCGCAGGATCAAGCGTGTGGTTTCGATTCGGGTTTGCATCGGGTGAGAATGACCAGGCGATATGGATAAATCCATAGGTCGTGAATTGTTACATGAATTGGCTTAAACGCAACTTCGGTAACACCAGCACAATGATAACGACCAACACACCATTCATATGTGCCGCCGTAGGCAAAATAGCGGCTTCAAGGAGATTATCGTCTGTTCTCGATGATCTGGCAGCTCAATAGTTTTATCGGTATAAGCGAACACGAGTCGTCAGCCTCGAACCTGTATCAAGGCTGGCTACGACCGAATCGTTTGTCCTGCGGGGAGGAGTAATGCCAAACCAGATGAATTTAGACCCCTTCGTGCCTGAGGTGTTGGAAGACCCCTACGAGGTCTACGCCGAGCTGCGGCGGCGAGGCGTCTATCAACTGCCTGACACCCCCATGTTCATCGCGACCCGTTTCCGCGATGTCGAGTATGTCTTAATGCATCCGGAGCTGTTTTCGGTCCACGGCCTGACCGAAGGACTCACCCGCGATACCCCGGAGATTCGGGAGATTGAGGCTCAGGGCTGGCCGGACGTCAATGTGCTCAGCAAGGCCGACCCACCCGAGCACACGGGCTATCGGAGTGTGGTCAACCGGCCCTTCTCCGCCCAGAGCGTAAAAAAGCTTGAACCCCGCTTACAGGAGATCGCCAACCGTTTGATTGACACTTGCCTGGAGAGCACTGCAATCGAGTTTGTCAGCCAGTTTGCCCAACCCTTTCCGCTCTACGTCTTTGCCGAGCTGATGGGCCTGCCCGAGGAAGATATTCCCCGAGTGAAGCGGTGGTGTGACGCCCGGATCGAGCGCATGGGCGGGACCATGATCAGCCACGAGCGGGAGCTGGCCTGCGTGCGCTTGGCGGTGGAGTTTCAGCACTATCTGTTTCATCAGATCGAAGCGCGCCGGGCAGCGCCCCGCGACGACCTGATCTCCCATATGGTGATGTCTCCGGTAGAAAAATTCGGGGGTCGCACGCTGACAACCGAAGAGCTGATCAGCATGATCGATATTATCCTGCTGGGGGGCAACGACACCACGATCAATCTGCTGAGTAGCGGTCTGGCCTTGCTGCTCCAACACCCGGAGCAGCTGGCGCTGGTGACGGCGGATCCTTCCCTGATTCCCAACTTCGTTGAAGAGGCGATGCGGATCGAATCCCCGGTCCAGTGCCTGTTTCGGACGGTTAAAGAGGACACCCAGATGGACAGTGTCCGGCTGCCCAAAGGGTCCCGGGTGGCGGTCATGTATGGTGCGGCCAACCGGGACGCGGAGCAGTTTCCGGACCCGGACCGGTTTAACGTACGGCGGCCGAACGCCAGAATGAGCGTGGCCTTTGGCGCGGGAGTGCATTTCTGTCTCGGCGCTTCGTTGGCGCGCCTGGAAGGGAAAGTCGCCTTTGAGGCCCTCCTGAGCCGGCTGGGGACCATTCGTCTGGCCGAGAGCAAGAACGACTTCCGCTACGCCATCAACCCTGTGATCCGCGGTCTCAAAGAACTGCATATCGAGTACGACCCGCCTGCCGGTACGCTGAGCCCCGAGCGGTCGAACCCTCGATTATGACAATCGAGCGAGAACAACTCCCGGAAGAGCTATCGAGGCCCCGTATTTCCGCTTGTTCTCTTGGCTGGAATGTGCCAAGAACGGGGCGTATGGCCGAGCACTTCCCAGGTGAGCTGACGCTTGCGCCCTTTATGAATGCCCTGGATGTAGGGGTGATTATCATTGACCAGACTGGGACGGTTGTCTGGGCAAATGACAAGCTCTACCAGCTCGCCGACCTCACCCCAGCTCAATTGGTCGGTCTCAAGACGAAGGAAATGGCGAAGCTGCCAGCCATTCAAGCAAGTGTAAATCCACAATGGGTTAAGGACTCGTTCTGGGAGGCTGCCCGCGAGAACGGATACATCGCAGATAGCACCCAACCACACTACGGCTACGCGCAGATGGAAAATGGAGTCCAGCTCCTGTCCGCAGAGCACTATATCCGGAATGAAGCGGGAGGGCTACGCTACATCATCCTTACCGTTCAGGCCTCAACCGACCTGCTCACTGCCAGAGAAAAAATTGGTGAACTCGAACAGCGCACCGCTCTATATCAAGAACAGCTGAGTGCCTTACACACTCGCGTGTTAGGTCAGGATATCGTCTACCAGAGTGAGAGCCTGAGCCGGGTCTTTGAACGGGCGCTCCGACTGGCTCGCCTGGAGGGGAGTATCTTCTTGACAGGCGAGACTGGTGTCGGCAAGAGCCTTTTAGCCCAGTACATCCATACCATGAGCCCACGCTCCAGCGCTCCCTTTATTCACGTCAATTGCGCCAGCCTGCCAGCCTCACTGATTGAAGCCGAATTGTTTGGCTATACCGAAGGGGCCTTCACCGGGGCAAAACGAAAAGGCCGCCGTGGGGTCATTGAGATGGGTCAAGGCGGGACTGTTTTTTTTGATGAGATTGGTGACATGCCGGTCGAGATGCAGGCCAAGCTACTGACCGTTTTAGAAGACAAAGAGATACGTCGCCTTGGAGCAGAACAGACGGTGAAAATAGACGTTCGATTCTTAGCCGCTACAAACAGACAGCCTGAGACATTGCTCCAAGAGCAGACCTTGCGGAACGATTTGTACTACCGCTTAGCCATGAACCGGATTGACCTGCCGCCTTTGCGCGAACATCCTGAAGATATTCCAGCCTTGATAAACGCGACCATGGCCGAGTTTAACGAGAAGAACGCAACTGCCCTGACGCTGCATCCCGAGCTTATAGAACATGTCCAGGCCCTTCCCTTCCCCGGTAATATTCGTGAGCTCAAGAACGTCGTGTGGCAAATCGCATCAGAGAGCGGCCAGATCACAGGTGAGATCTCGCTCCAAACGCTCCCCCCGGAACTCATTCCAGCCCTTCAGAGTCCGCCCTCTGTTTCCTCGCAAACAACACCTCCCTCAGCCGAAACTGAAGAAGCACAATACTGGCGGGCATTTTGTGAGGGACACCAGGGCGATGTATATTCCATGGCAGATGCGCTCGGCGTTCACCGCACCACGGTTATCCGCAAGTTAAAAAAATACGGCTTGACCTACGCCCGCAAGCCTCGGGCTCAGCGTGTTATGCCGAAAACGGTTGGTCCATCGTAAGATCTACTCCATTGATTGTTGTATCTCTTTTTTCCTCGCCAAGATTACTGCGCGAATACACTCTCACGAACGTTCGCCTGAAATGAGTATTAACAAAGAGTGCTTGCAGGCCCGTATTTTCTGGGGTTTTTGGGGTGTTAAAAGTAGTGTTGAAAAAGTCTAATGATTCCAAAGCGCAGGTTTGACGAATAACGTCTTATCAGCCGTAAATTCCGCGCCTCTTAGCGTGTGTCAGAACAGTAATCTGCTTAGTACCCTTGGTAGCCTGACTCACGCAGAGCACGAAGGGGTGCTAGCGCACGGTCTCCATCGGCTTGGCGAGGTGATCGACATGCACCGCCGCGACATCTTCGCGTCGGCCTGCTCCTCCGTGTAGTGCTGCGCGCGCTCGAAGTTCTGCGCATTCGAGGTTCAGCCCATAAGGGCTTCGACCGTATCGCCTACCCGGACAATGCCGGGTTCAATAACTTGGGCATACACTGCAAAACCGGGAGCGGCATAGCCTGGCAATAGGCCATCGGGATGGATTACTTTCTCCCGATACCGCGTCAGAGTCCGCAGGACATTGAGATCGCGTGCACCTTCCCCGGGATTAAACCCCGGGATGACGCAGCGGGGGACGGGCGTACGCACTTTCAGGAGAGCCTTTCCGACACGAAGAGTCCTATCACGCCACCCGTCTTCTTCGTGCTCGACTTCATTATTTAATACGAAGCTGGCTCTAAATCGTCTCGGGTCAACCGTGCCGCCGATTTCACGTTCTAATCGCCGAATGGAAGCGGTGGTGACTAAGGTTATGGGAAGAATGTCGATTCCGCTACCCGTCGCGACACAGCGCACCAGACGGATTGGCCTTGCAGCAAACGACGATAAAATATCTTCCCACGGACCGTCTACCGGGGTCACGAGAATATTGCGCATACCATAATAGTCAAAGGCAAACGAGGTGCCATTGCCTGCGGCGGGGCCCTCAACTATCCGACCATCAGGAAGAGAGAGCTTGAGCGCGTCCGAGCCAAAATCATAATCGAACATGAGGGGGAAAAACGTACCGTGATTGTTTGACGATATCGGCGCGCCGCTGCTCTCCAGCAGAAAAAAGTCCCGGTCGCCGCGTATGCCCGGGGCAAGCACTTCCACCGTCTCCGGATTCGTAAACCGTGTGGCTTTGACAAAGGTTCGCCCAATTTGGTGCACAGTAATCATACTTCCCTCCTAGACAAAGCAAAGCGAATCAACCCGCTCGGCAAATCCGCTTATCTCCATATTGCGTTTCTTCCCAGTCCCACGCTCCAGACCTCCCAAATCTTCCTGGCCCCCTCCCCTTAATCCATGCTATCTGACAATGCAAGATAACGCCTTTTATCTTGACCGAAACCGTCCCTCCCTCTCCCTGCAAACATAGCCGGAATCTTTTCTCACTCTACTTGGGCAGCGGCAACGATAAGAGGGAAAGTGGGCCATTTCGCACTCCCGCCGCTCCAGCGTGTTTCCCGGTGCGTCAGGGGCAGGACCGGAACGCGAACGAAGTACGCAAGATCGCAGGAGTTTTGGCGTAGGGGCCGAGAGATGACGCGGGACGGGCGCCGGGGGAAGGCGTGCGTCAGAGGGTATTCACACTAAGTGATATTCAGTGAGGTAACGACAGAATTATCCTTGACTTTGTCCTCCCACTGGCCCAGTTTCTCCATAATAGTTGCCGAGGACCATGTACGACCGGACTTCCTTAAACCATCGGTTGTCCCTCTAACTCCTGTCCGAGAAGCGGCTTACCATACGTCTCCAGCTTACCGTCGAGGTCAAAGAGATAGTGACAGGAGAGAGTATCGACATCCCGTTTCGCCCGTTGCAGCGGATTCTCTTGAAGATGCGCATGCGCGCCGCTGGCTTCGACCACATCGTTAATCATCTTTTTGCAACGATGAACCGCCAAGGCCAGGTGCATCGCCCAGCGAGCACGATCTTCGAGCGTTGCACTATTGCGTTTTGTACCTGCGTCACCAACAACCAATCTGAGACGCCAATCTCCTGGCCAGCCAGACTGGCTAGATCAGCCTACGGAACGACTCTGGCTGTCATCACTGCGCGACCATTCCTCCGTCAACCGACATGGGGATGCCAGTCACAAACGACGCCGCATCAGAGCATAGCCACGCGACGGCTTCACCGATTTCCGACGACTGGCCAAAACGGCCAACAGGTTCCATGGCGACGGCGAGTTCATCAAAACCGGGGATGGCTTGCGCGCTGCGCGCGATCATTGGCGTGTCAATCGCACCGGGACACACGGCATTGACCCGAATGCCGGACTTGGCGTATTCCAGCGCAGCCGTTTTAGTCAGACCAACAACCGCGTGTTTGCTGGCCACATAATCAGACGCCGAGGGAAGGCCAATCAGGCCCGCCGCTGAGGCAGTATTGACGATCGAACCACCGCCGTGGCTGAGCATGTGTTGAATTTCATATTTCATGCACAGCCACACGCCGGTCACGTTCACCGCGATCGTGCGGTCAAATTCTTCCTCGGTGCACTCAGTGGTGAACTTTGCTGCGCCTTCGATGCCTGCGTTGTTAAACGCGCAGTCGAGCTGCCCATACGTTTCGACCGTCTTATTGACGAGTGCTTCAACCTCGGCAGCTTTTGAGACATCGGTTTTGACAAAGGTCGCGTCTCCGCCGGCGGCTTGAATTTGCCGAACGGTCTCTTCGCCGCCTTCAACGGTAATATCAGCCACTACCACTTTTGCGCCTTCGCGAGCAAAAATGAGCGCGGTGGCTTGGCCAATGCCTGAGCCGCCACCGGTCACCAAGGCCACTTTGCCATCTAATCGTCCTGCCATACTGTCTTCCTTTCCTTTCCGTAGACAAGTTCATACCAGGAATGAACCTGTTTCTACAGTATGTGCGAAATGAGACGTATTTTAGATAATGGTACTGCACACTGTGCGCACAGTGTGCAGCGTGCAGAGCGTTGCCGTGCACACCTCTATGATTTCCTCCGTCTCAGAGACCTCTACCCTTTCTAAACGCCTGATTCCCCTAGAATTATTTCCTCGCCAATGCTCGCAGGATCGTTGGCACCGGCATTGCTCTATTCCATGCGTATCAACCGGATAGGAGAGGAGCGATGGCGCCAAAAGCCAATCACACTGACACCGCACGTTTTCTTCCTCGTACCAAAGGGTCTCTGCAGAAAACTCTGCGTGCGCTTGGCGGGCGTGAGATCAGTGCAGACGAGTCTTTGCGCGAGGGCGAACATTACGGACTCAGCATTGAGGGGCGGCGGTTTGTGTTCCGTGACCCGACTGCCTTCAGTCGTTTTAAGGAGGAGTTACGCGTATGAGCGACAAAAAAACGGACAAGGGGATTTTGGTTCGCCAGGTGCAGTTCGAGTTTCCCGAAGACTTCCGACCCTACTGGAACCCAGCCAAACCAGTGCTCAGCCACTTGGCCAACGGCGCCTCCATGCTGCTGCCCTATATGGAGCCGTTTATCATTGACTCCATTCGGAAGGCGACCAAACACATCTCCGATCCTGCTTTACTGGAAGAAGCCAAAGCTTGGATGGGCCAGGAAGCCCAACACTTTAAACAACACCGCCGGTTCAACGAGGTACTCATTGCTGCGGGCTATCCCCAACTCCGCGAGCGGGAAAAGCAGATGGAGCGTGAGTATCAAGAACTCGGCAAACGCCGGCTCAAATACCAGGTTGCCTATACTGCGGGTTTTGAAGTCATGGCCCTGTCGATTGCACACATGCTGATCGAACAGCGTGAATATTTCTTTGGTGAGGCGGACCGACCCGTGGCTTCCATGTGGCTCTGGCATTTGATCGAGGAAATCGAACACAAGAATTTGGCTTTTGATGTGTATAAAGATCTGTATGGCGGGCATTGGTACCGCGCCTACGGCATCCTGTGCGCCCTCATTCATATGATGGGACTTATTCGGGGTACCTATATCGTGTTGCTCAAGGAGGATGGCCTGTGGGGTAAGTGGAAGACGCGCTGGGCAATTAAAAAGATTGCCTTCCGGCTGTTTCTGTCCTTTCTGCCGCGTACCATCCGTTACGCCATACCGGGCCATCATCCGTCCCAAGTCGCCAATCCGGAATGGATGAAGGAGTGGGTCGCGCTCTTCGACAAAGGGGAAGTTGGGCTTACCAAGCTCGATACTACCAAGATGTCTTTGTCTCCAAAGGAGATGCTCCCTGCGCAATAGACAACCTGACAGCAAGAATCACAGAAAGTTAATATTCAAAGAGGAGGAAGTCGGAATGCATGATCTCATCGTTCAGGGCGGAACGATTGTTGATGGAACCGGACAGCCGAGTTTCACCGGCGATGTCGCAGTGACGGATGGCAAGATTAGCGGGGTCGGCTCGGATTTGGGCCGAGCGAAACGGACATTAAAGGCGGACGGACTGATCGTGGCCCCTGGCTGGGTGGATGTGCATACCCATTACGATGGTCAGGTATCGTGGGACCCGCTGCTGACTCCATCTCTGTGGCATGGAGTGTCGACGATTGTGATGGGCAATTGCGGTGTGGGCTTTGCACCGGTTGTACCCGAGCGTCGCGAAGAACTGATTGGCATGATGGAGAGCGTTGAGGATATTCCGCGCCAATCCTTGTCGGCTGGTATCGACTGGCAGTGGGAAACCTTCCCGGAATATCTGGACGCGCTCGACGCTATTCCCCGCACGATTGATGTTGGCACGCAGATACCGCATATCCCTTTGCGTCTGTACGTCATGGGCGAGCGGGGAGCTGGCAAAGAACCAGCCACACCAGAAGATATCGAACAAATGGCAGCCATGACTCGGGCGGCTATCGAAGCTGGAGCTTTGGGCTTCTCCACCTCACGAACCATGGTGCATGCCACGCCGGAAGGCGTGCCTGTCCCCGGTACCTTTGCCAGCCCGGACGAGTTGTTGGGTATTGGTCGCGGGATTATCCAAACCGGACGCGGCCTCATGGAAGTCGTCTCAGATGCCGTACTTGGACAGAACATTGATAGCGAACTGGGCTGGATGCAGGAGCTGGCGGCAATCGGTTGCCCGGTGACATTTCTACTCGCACAGACGAATCCTCAGCCGCACGTCTGGCGGGATATTTTGCAGCGCTGTGAAGCGGCCACGAACGGCGGGGCACGGATTATTCCGCAGGTCTTTGCCCGACCGGTCACCATTCTGTTCAGTTTTCAAGGGGAAAACCCGTTCCAATATTTGCCGAGCTATGCGCCGCTCAAGGACCTCCCGCATGCAGAAAAAATGCAGGCCCTCCGCAACCCTGATGTGCGGAGGCGTTTGCTAACTGAAGAGGACCCAAACACGGCTGGTATGTCTATCTTGTATCAGCAAGCGTCCACGTGGCAGATGACCTACCCCATGGGCCAGCCGCTCAACTACTTCCCTGATGGAGCCAATAATGTGGCTACCATAGCTGCCCGGCGCGGCTGCGACCCGCGCGAGGTTGTGTATGACCTGTTGTTAGAGGACGACGGGCGGGCCTTCCTCATGTACGCCATTGCCGGCTATGCCGAGCAGAGTCGTGACCCGTTGTACGAAATGCTGACCCATCCCCTGACCGTCATGGGCGGGAGTGACTCGGGCGCTCATATGCGCACGATCTGCGATGCCAGTGTCCAGACCTTTATGCTGATCGACTGGGTACGCGACCACACCAAAGACGATCCGTACCATCTGCCGATTGAGCTTGTGGTCAAGAAGCAGAGCCGCGATACAGCCCGGCTGTTCGGCATGCACGACCGGGGCACGTTAGAGCTCGGCATGAAGGCTGATTTGAACCTCATAGACCTGGGCGCGCTCAGCATTGAGAAACCGGAAATGATACACGACCTGCCCGCCGATATGCCCCGCCTGATGCAGACGGCCCACGGTTACGTGGCCTCATTGGTCAGCGGAGAGGTCGTACAAGAAAACGGCGAAGCAACCGAAGCTCGTCCGGGGAAAGTCGTCAGAAGCGGCAAGTGCGCACAACGGCAGCGGGTGGCTGTGTAATGGAGGAAACCTATGAGCACCTCAAAGAGTGGACTGATTGTCGATGCAGACGGGCATGTCTTAGAGCCCTTGGATACATGGCAGAAGTATATTGACCCTCAATACCGAGACCGGGCCGTGCGTATGGAGCACGATGAGAATGGCTGGGAGGTGTTGTTGTTCGATAACAAGCCGTGTGAAGTCGCCCGTGGCACGCTCGGCGCGATCGGTGGCGTGGGCTCAGATGCCGAAGAACTCGAAGCCTTTTTCACCCCAGGCAAGCGAACGTATGCGGATGGCGCGCCGCTGGGCAGTTACGACCCGAAGGCGCGTATCAAAGTCATGGATGAAGAGCAGATTGATGTTGCTCTGCTGTATCCGACTATTGGGATCTTCTGGGAAGGCTGGATCACGGAAGCCAAGCTGGCCGTAGCGTATACGCGAGCCTATAACCGCTGGATCATCGACTTCTGCAGCGACCATCCCAAGCGGCTCTTTCCAATCGCTCATATCTCCTTGCTCGATCCGGAAGGTGCGGCAGGTGAAGTAAAGTGGGCCAAGGAGCGGGGCTGTGTGGGCGTGTATCTATCACCGGATATGCCGGCTCGAGGTGGTAAGCATTTTGATGATCCGGCCTTTGTTCGTTTCTGGGAGACCGTGCAAGATTTAGACATGCCGGTCGGCTTTCACGTCATCGTGCGCGATAGTCCATCGTTTCAAGAATGGCTCAAGCCAGATGCATCAGCCGGATTGTTTACCTTTGCCTTTCTGGCCATCGATGTCATGGCTGCCTTCACCCAGATGATGTCGCTGGGCATGTTTGAGAAATACCCCCGTCTGAAATGCAGCGTGCTGGAGTCCGGCGCGAACTGGATCTCGGCCTGGCTTGACCGCCTCGATCACAAGTACCGCCCCATGGCCAGCCGAACCAGTCTCAAGATGCCACCGAGTGAGTACTTCTATCGCCAATGTTTGGTGTCGGCGGACCCTGATGAAACGCTGACCGCCAAGGTCATCGAACATATTGGGGCCGACTATTTTCTGTGGGCATCGGACTATCCGCATATTGATGCCGACTTCGGGGTGGTCAAAGAACTCAAGGAACGCATTGCGCCGCTGCCCGAGGCAGATCAGCGCAAAGTGCTGGGTGAGAACGCCATTCGTTTCTATGGACTGAATGTGTGAAATAAGGCTGTCCGTTTGATTGAGTCTCAGCCGTTGCGCTGACTCAAGGAGGGAATCAACATGGAATACAACCCGCTTGCACCAGAGGTGCAAGACAATCCGTACCCGTATTACAAGGAATTGCGAGACAAGACGCCGGTCGCTTGGGTCGAGTCTATGCAGGGCTGGGCCGTGAGTCGCTATGCGGATGTCGATTTTGTTCTACGCAACCCTGGGCTCTTTTCAAGCAAGCTGTGGAATGAAGCGGCCACAGGCGACCTGCTTACCGTCCCAGAAGCGCCGGGATTGTTGTCCATGGACCCCCCAGACCACACCCGCATGCGGAAGTTAGCCAACAAAGGCTTTACTCCGCGCCTCATTCGAGGCATGGAGCCCCGGGTGCGGACGGTTACCCAGGACATCCTTGGCCCTCTCCTCAGGCAGGAGCAAATAGACCAGTTCGATCTGGTCCCAACGCTCTCCGCACCGTTGCCCATCATCGTTATTGCGGAAATGTTAGGCATAGAACCAGAGCGGCAGTCAGACTTCAAGCGCTGGTCAGACGATATCGTGCGAGCCATCAGTCGGCCCACGGATGAGACGGTCCGTGCCGAAATTCGCCAAAGCAACGCAGAGATACGTGATTACTTGGGCCAGATGATCGAACGGCGGCGAACCGACCCCCATGACGACCTGATTACCGCTCTAGTGCAGGCTGAGGAAGAGCAGCATGTCCTCACCTCCGTAGAAATTCTCGGACTGACGGTGTTGCTGTTAGCGGCTGGAAATGAAACCTCGACGAACCTCATTGGCAATGCAGTCCTATCCTTACTCGACCATCCAGACGAGTTGGCTAAAGTCCGGGCCGATCGTGTACTCGTTCCTGCGCTTGTCGAGGAAGTGTTACGCTATGACTCTCCCGTGCAGGTCATCTTTCGACAAGCCACCCAAGAAGTCGAACTCGAAGGTGGTACGATCCCGGCTGAAGCTACGGTTTTGGTACTCCTCGGCGCAGCCAACCGCGACGAGCGTCAGTTCCCTCAACCCGATCGCTTTGAGATCGCCCGCAATCCGCAAGACCATGTGGGATTTGCCTATGGCATCCACTATTGCCTGGGCGCCCCATTAGCCCGGCTGGAGGGCCGGACGGCATTAGAGGCACTACTCTTTGACTGTCCACCATTCACCCGCGTGCGGGAACAGGTGCCCCGGATTGCAACGTATCTTGTCCGTGGGCCGCAAACCCTGCCGCTTCGATTTGAGAGAGCGACCCAAGCTGTAGCTTGAGTGTGAGACAGACCAGAGATTCAGTATGACGGGACTGGTTCATAGAAAAATGACATTGCTAAGACAGACAACGGCGAAGGACAACGGCGAGTTCAACGCCTAAGGAGGATAATATGCATGTAGGCTATGGAGCAGTTTTTCAAAATCCCAATAATCAGTTGACCGACCGTGAGGTCTGGCAGAATGAGATCCGCCTGGCGGAGATGGCGGAACCGCTGGGGTTCGATTCCATCTGGGGGATCGAGCACCATTTTGACGATTACACCATGTGCCCCGACCCGGTGCAATTTCTGACCTATATGGCGGGACGGACCAAGCACGCGAAGCTCGGCTCCATGGTGATCGTACTCCCCTGGCATGACCCAATTCGCGTCGCAGAACAGATCTCGATGCTTGACCATGTCTCTAACGGACGCTTCATCTTAGGGATCGGGCGTGGTCTGGCGCGTATCGAATACGAAGGATTTCGGATCGATCAAGACGAAGGGCGCAGTCGGTTCGTTGAGTATGCGGAGTTGATCCTCGAAGCCTTAGAGAAAGGCTATATGGAGGGCGGTCTGCATACCCGACAACCTCGTCGTGAAATCCGTCCGTTTCCGTTCAAGTCATTTAGAGGCCGCTCGTACGCAGCCGCGGTCTCGCCGGATTCATCCCCGATTATGGCCAAGCTGGGGGTTGGGCTCTTGGTCATTCCCCAAAAGCCGTGGGAGGCGGTGAAAAAAGATTTCGAGGTGTACCACAACGCGTGGCAGCAGTATCACGGCGATACGCCAGCCCCAAAACCTTTCAGTGGCGGCTTTGTCTTAGTCGATGAGAACAAGGATCGCGCGGAAGAGATGGCCATGAAGTGGCTGGTCGCGCAATACAAGACCGTGATTACGCACTACGAAATGACCTCGGAGAAGTTTGGGACGCATAAGAGCTATGAGTTTTACAGTCAGATTACCAAGTTTATCGGCAAGCATGGGATCGACACGGCGGCGCTAGACTTTGCGAAGCTGATGCCCTGGGGGACTCCAGACCAAGTGCTTGAGAAGCTGGCGATGGTCCGCGACACCATCGACGCCAACGGGTTTATGCTGAATTTCAGCTATGCCGGCATGCCATTCGACGAGGCCGAACGGAATCTGAAGCTGTTTGCCAAAAGCGTACTGCCCGAGGTGAAGCAGTGGCAGACCGAGCCGCTCAAGGAGCCGGCGGAGTTCGATGCTCGCCAATATACTGCCGCGTGAGGAGAATAAGATGGCTGGCCGATTAGCCGGAAAAGTAGCAGTGGTGACTGGTGGCAGCTCAGGCATAGGCCGGGCTACCGCGCAGATTTTTGCCCGTGAAGGGGCCAAGGTTGTTGTGGCCGATGTCGGGGTTGGGGGCGGCGCAGAAACCGTGCGTCTGATTAACGGCTCGGGTGGAGAAGCAATATTTGTCCAGACCGATGTTGCCCAGCCTGCTGACGCGGAGGCCATGGTCAAGAAAGCGGTTGAGATCTATGGACGACTCGACTGTGCCTTCAATAACGCCGGTATCGAAGGCGTGGTCCAGCCGACCGTGGATTATGGCGAGGCAGATTGGGACCGGGTCATATCGATTAACCTGACCGGAGTGTGGCTGTGCATGAAGTATGAACTCCAGCAGATGCTCACCCAGGGCAGCGGCGCGATTGTGAATACGGCGTCAATTGCGGGGCTGGTTGGTCTTCCTGGCTTCTCAGCGTATGTGGCGGCCAAACATGGAGTCAACGGATTGACCAAGACCGCCGCGCTGGAATATGCCAAGTCCGGCATTCGCGTCAACGCCGTGTGTCCGGGAGCGATTCGCACGCCGATGTTTGAACGCGGAGCACGTGACAATCCGGGTATTGAAGAGCAAGTCGTGGCCGCTGAACCGATTGGACGCATGGCCGAACCCGCTGAAGTGGGTGAGGCTGTCGTCTGGTTGTGTTCTGATGCGGCATCCTTTGTGACCGGTCTACCGATGGCGATTGATGGCGGCTGGGTCGCACAGTAGGGCGGGGTTGTGCGAGTACGGGTTAGATATCGATACATTAAGGCTCAAGGGATTGAGAAAAGGGAGGGACAATATGACGGATATCAAAGTTCGGCGGATCGATTTTCAATTCGATGACGACATTCCTTTTCGTTTCAATCCGCGCAACATTGGGGCGAGCGACTGGGTCAACGCGGCAACACTAGTGGCTCCCGAATTTGAGGGGCACTTCATCAAGGTGATTCGAGGAGTCATCCCTCAGCTTTCAGGGACTGTGCGGCACGAAGCCGATCTCTTCTGTAAGCAAGAGGCACAACACGCCAAACATCACATCGCGCATCAGGCGCTGCTCCTCAATAAGTACCCACAGCTTGAAGACACACGGGACAAAATACACGCCAGTTATACGAGGCTGCTAGACGAAGAGTCACTGGAGTTTAACCTAGCCTATGCCGCTTCCATTGAGTTGTGCTTTGGACCAGCGACGCGCTTCTTCATAGAGCAGCGCGAGCATTTATTTAGCGGAGGCGATCCACGCATCACAGCCTTTATGCTGTGGCACTTCGTGGAGGAGTTTGAGCATCGCAATTGCGCGATCGATGTGTACAACGCTATTGTCGGTCGTCATGCGTACCGGGTGCGGCATTTCTGGCGCACACTGCGCCATCTGCAAAATGCTTTTGAAATAGCGGCAGAAGGTCTCGATGCGTGCATTCCTGACCGGGTGAGTTTCCGGGGAATGCTTTCTGGCCTCGTGACCGGAGCGTCACTCTCTAGTATTACGCGGCTACTTCTGACCCTGGCTGGCACGCTGCTTCCCTCTCATAACCCAGACCAGCTACGTCAGCCGGAGTGGGCAACACAGTGGTTTACCGACGAGGACATGGGCAAGGACATGCGTTTAGTCGAACTCTAAATCATCCAGAAGATAGTCCAAGAGTGAAATCCTTTTGAGCAGGAGGGAAAAGCATGACAGCGCGTGAAAAGGTCTATACGATTCTGGTTGTCTTAGGGGTTCTCCTCCCCATGTACTACAACGTCCAGTACATGGGCGCAGGTGGGAATCTTCTGGTTGATTTTTTCACCGTGCCAATGGAAAGCGCGGTGACAGCCTCGCTCCTGTTCGACCTGCTGGTCGCGTTTATCGCGTATAATGTTTGGTTATTCTCCGAGGGCCGAACGCTGGGGACGCGGAATTTTGTTATCTGCCTCGCGGTCTCATGGCTGGTGGCATTTTCCGCTGGTCTACCGTTGTTCCTGTTGCTCCGTGAGCGGCAGAGACGGTTTGCTGAGAGCGCTTAGACTCGTTCAGGAGGGGCTTCCGTATGGACTTTAATCCACTCTCCCCAGAAGTAACTGCCAACCCGTATCCGTACTACACTGAGCTGAGGAACAAAGCCCCAGTTATTTGGCTTGAGCCTTTTCAGTGCTGGGCTCTGAGCCGGTATGCTGATGTGGACTTTGCCTTACGCAACCCGCAGATATTTTCGTCTTCGGTAGTTACCGCCGAAACTTTGGGTGATCTCAACCCCGTACCAGAGGTGCCGTGGATTGTTGATATGAATCCCCCGGATCATACCCGACTACGGAAGTTGGCGAATAAAGGTTTTACCCCGCGCCTGATCCGGGCACTTGAGCCACGTGTGCAGACGATTACCCAAGAGCTGATCGACGCTCTACGCAGTCAGCCGGAGGGTGACCTCGTTGCAACCTTGTCCGGGCCGTTACCAACGACCGTGATTGCCGAAATGCTTGGCGTCGAACCTGAACGGCACGATGATTTTAAGAGCTGGTCAGATGACGTCATGAAAGCCACTCGTCGCCCGACTGACGAGGTCGAGCGGGCTCAGGTTCGCAAGAGCGGGGCGGAGTTCCGGGCCTATTTCGAGCAGATGATAGCGCGTCGACGAACGGAGCCTGGAAACGATGTGATTACCACCCTTGTCCAGGCCGAAGAAGAGCGCGCTGTGCTGTCTTCAACAGAGATTCTCGCTTTGGCCGTCTTCCTGCTGATAGCCGGAAATGAAACGACGACCAATTTGATTGGCAACGCGGTTCTCGCGCTGCTCAACCATCCCAACGAATTGGCCAAAGTTCGATCTGATCGTTCCCTCGTCTCTGTACTCGTCGAAGAAGCACTCCGTTATGACTCGCCCGTCCAGGCGTTTTTCCGCCGAACTGCGCAAGATGTGGAGTTGGAGGGCGGCAAGATTCCAGCCGGACAGAACGTGCTCTTGCTCGTGGGATCAGCTAATCGTGATGAGCGGCAGTTTCCTGAACCGGACCGTTTTGACATCGCTCGCAATCCCCAGGATCACGTCGCCTTTGGCTATGGCATCCACTATTGCCTGGGTGCCCCGCTGGCGCGTCTGGAAGGCCGGAATGCACTGGAAGCGCTGCTGTTTGACTGTCCGCCTTTCTCCTGTGCGACGGAACGGGTCGAGCAGATCGCGTCGATCATCGTCCGGGGCCCACAGACTTTACCGCTCCGATTTGATACAGCAGGAGCGTAAAGTTCGGACAAAAGAAGGAGGAATACCATGGCAGTGCAGGGAACGTGCGATCAAAAGTTTCAGGAAGTGCGGCAGGAGTTCGAGCGCAATTTTGCGGAGCGTAGTGAAGTTGGCGCCTCGGTGTGCGTGACCGTCGGCGGGCAAACGGTCGTCGATCTGTGGGGCGGGACGGCTAACACCGAGACCGGTACGCCGTGGACCGACGAGACGGTCAGCATTGTCTTTTCCTCAACAAAAGGAGCGACGGCCATTTGCGCTCATGTTCTGGCCTCGCGCGGCCAGCTCGACCTCGATGCGCCGGTCGCCACCTACTGGCCCGAGTTTGCCCAAGCCGGCAAAGAAAATATCCAGGTCAAGATGCTGCTCAATCATCAGGCCGGTCTGCCCGCGGTGCGTGAAAATCTGCCGCAGGGTGCCTACGCGGATTGGGACCTGATGGTCGATGCCCTGGCCAAAGAAGAGCCGTTTTGGGAGCCCGGCACACGGAACGGCTACCATGCCCTCACCTATGGATGGCTGATCGGCGAAGTGGTCCGGCGCGTCTCCGGCAAGTCGCTCGGGACGTTTTTTAAAGACGAAATCGCAGATCCGCTCGGCTTGGACTTCTGGATCGGTTTACCCGAGGACAAAGAGCCCAGGGTTGCCCCCATGATTGCCGCCGAGTCCGACCCGAACAGCCTGCTCTTTCAGGAGATGGCCACACCGGGCACGCTGGCGGCATTAGCCATCCTCAACGTCGGCGGTTATATGGGCGCCGTTCCCGAGTATGACACCCGGGCCGCGCATGCCGCGGAAATCGGCGGTGCGGGCGGGATTACCAACGCCCGCGGACTCGCCGGCCTGTATGAACCGCTCGCCCTGGGCGGTAAAAAAGGCAACGTCGAACTCGCCAACTCCGAGACCCTGGCTCGGATGGGCCGCGTGTCGTCTTCAACCGGCAGAGACGCCGTGCTGGTCATGCCGACCCGGTTTGCCCTGGGCTTCATGAAAACCATGGACAACCGCAAGGAGCCGGCTGGTGTGCAGGACAGTGTCCTGTTCTCCGAGGAGGCGTTCGGTCATGTTGGCGCGGGCGGCTCGTTCGGTTTTGCCGATCCCAGAGCCGGCATGTCCTTTGGCTATACCATGAACCGGATGGGCTCAGGCGCTTCGCTGAATGAGCGGGGACAGAGCCTGGTGGATGCCGTCTACCGGACGCTCGGTTATCAATCGAGTGAATCGGGCGCTTGGAGGTAAGCACAGCATGACAGGAGGATTGAATGCCACGCATCATCGAAGAACAGATTGATACACTCAACTTCCGGGGAGCTGTCGATGCAGACGGCCATATCCTTGAAGCCGCAGACCTGTGGGAAACGTATTGTGATCCCAAATATCGCTCAACGGCGATACGCTTGAAGGTCGATGATCAGGGCATGGACTACTTGGAAATCTGCGGGAAGCCTTCACGGGTCAACCGCGGCGGAGCCTTCTCGAGTGTAGGGTCGATGGGCCAAGTGACGCGAGAAAAAGGGAAGGTTAATCTGCGTCAACATTATGGTGATGAGTTTTTACTCGGAGCAATGGATGCCACGCAGCGGATGCAACGCCTCGATTTAGAGGGACTCGATGCCGCAATTATTTATCCCAGCCTCGATCTGGTGTGGGAGACCGAATGTGAGGATGCCGGCTATGCCCAGGCTATGTGCCGGGCGTATAACCGCTGGATCGTGGACTGGTGCTCCGACAGTGGAGGCCGTTTGATTCCAGTTGCCCATCTTTCGCTGGGGGACCCACACGCCGCGGCAGAAGAGCTGGAACGGGCCGTCAAAGCCGGCTGCAAAGGCGGCTGGGTCGTCCAGTTTGTCATGACCCGCAAACCGCATGCCCACCCGGATCACGATGTCTTGTTCGCCAAGGCCCAGGAGCTTGACGTTCCATTAGGTGTCCATCCGTCCCTCGAACCCCAGTGGGCACTGCCGGGTCGCTACGATCTTGAGTACGTCCGTAAGCAGAGCTTCTTTCTGAATGTTACAGCCTCGGACGCTGCCCGGCACGCGCTCACGAGTTTTATGCAGTACGGGACGTTTGAGAAATTTCCAAAACTCAAAATTGTCATTCTCGAAGTCGGCGCAGGTTGGGCCAGTTACTGGCTCGACCGCATGGATGCGGTGTACGACAGCATCATTGGCCGTTCGTTGCCGATCAAAGAGCGCCCCAGTGAATATTTCAAACGCAACGTGTGGATCTCCGCCGATCCGGACGAAAAAGCGTTGCCGGCAATGGTTGATCTGCTCGGAGCGGATCGCTTCTTCTGGGCATCCGATTTTCCTCATCCCGACCATACGGGAGACTATATTAAAGAGTTGGGCAACCTCACGGCAAAGATGCCGGAACAGGCACGGCTCCAGGTCTTGGGGGAAAACGTCCGGCGCGTCTACAATTGTCCCGTCGGGAGTTAGCGGAGAAAGGCAGAGGTCATGCCCGCAAAAGAGCCGTTTACCATTCAGATCCCGGACGAGGTCTTAACCGACCTCCGCGATCGTTTGACCCGAACCCGTTGGGCTCATGATTTTGCTAACGATGCGTGGGCGTATGGCACGAATAGCGCGTATCTCAAGGAGTTGGTCACGTACTGGATTGAGCAGTACGACTGGCGCAAACACGAAGCCGAGATGAATGCCTTCTCCCACTACAAGACCACGATTGAAGACATTCCCATCCACTTCATCCACGAGCCCGGCAAAGGTCCAAACCCGATGCCGCTCATTCTGAACCACGGCTGGCCGTGGACGTTTTGGGATCTCAACAAAGTCATCCGGCCGTTGACCGATCCAGCCGCGTATGGCGGCGATGCGGCTGATTCGTTTGATATTGTTGTTCCGTCTTTACCCGGCTACGGCTTCTCTTCGCCAATCAACGTGCCTGGCATCAACTATTGGCGAACGGCCGATCTGTGGGTGACCTTGATGCAGGACGTGTTGGGCTACGACAGGTTCGCCACGCAGGGCGGTGACTGGGGGGCAGCCATAGCCGCCCAACTCGGCCATAAGTATGCTGACCGCGTGATTGGGGTTCATACCCATGTCATGTTGCCGCTCAACGCCTTTGCCGGTCCACTGACGAACATGGTTGATCGCTCAATGTACGGACCTGGTGAAGAAGGCTGGTTTGACCGCAGCATGCATTTTCTGACAGCGGAAACCGGCTATGTGGCCCTCCAGACAACGAAGCCACAAACCCTGGCCTATGGTCTGAATGATTCACCCGCCGGGCTGTGTGCCTGGATATTGGAAAAACGGCGAACCTGGAGCGACTGTAACGGCGACGTAGAAACACGCTTCACCAAAGATGAACTGTTGACCACCATGACCTTATACTGGGTCACGCAGAGTTTTGGAGCGTCCGCCCGGTATTATTATGAGGCCGCACACAATCTCTGGCAGGCGTCACATGACCAGACACCGGTCGTGAGCGCACCAACTGGCATCGCGGTGTTCCCCAAGGATGTGGTCCTCCTGCCTCGCAAGTGGGCAGAGACGTATTACAACCTTCAGCGCTGGACCGTTATGCCGTCAGGCGGACATTTTGCCTCAATGGAAGAGCCGGAACAATTAGTCGAAGAAATCCGGGCATTCTTTCGTCCGCTGCGGAGCTGATCGAGTACAGATATTTCTAACAGAACAAGGAGGTCATATATGGCAGGACTCTTAGACGGAAAGGTCGCTTTAATCACGGGCGCGAGCACCGGCATTGGCCGGGCGACCGCACAGGTTTTTGCTCGCGAGGGCGCAAAAGTCGCGGTAGCGGATATCAATGTCGAAGGCGCCGAAGAAACCGTGCGTTTGGTCAAAGACGCTGGGGGCGAAGCGATCTTTATCCGGACTGACGTATCCCAAGCGGCTGAGACAGAGGCCATGGTCAAGCACGTGGTTGAGACCTATGGCCGGCTGGACTGCGCGTTTAATAATGCCGGAATCGAAGGAGACTTCGTGCCAACACCGGACTATCCTGAGGCAACCTGGGATCGGGTGATCGGTATTAACCTCAAGGGGGTGTGGTTGAGTATGAAGGCAGAAATCCAGCAGATGCTCAGCCAAGGTGGAGGCGCGATTGTGAACACCGCCTCGGTGGCTGGTTTACAAGGCATACCGGCTGGGTCTGCCTATGTCGCAGCCAAACATGGGGTGGTCGGACTCACCAAGACCGCGGCTCTGGAGTATGCCAAGGCCGGCATTCGGGTGAATGCGGTCTGTCCAGGTGCTGTGGAGACGCCGATGCTCAAACGCGCCTTTGAAAAAGTGCCCGAAATGGCCGAAGGGATTAACGCCGCAGAACCCGTTGGCCGTATGGCGCAACCGAGTGAGATCGGCGAAGCTGTGGCCTGGTTGTGTTCCGAAGCGGCCTCGTTTGTGACCGGCCATCCCATGGCGGTGGATGGCGGCTATGTGGCGCAATAATAAAGGGGTAGCGACACCGGGCGGTTTGCTACGCCACGGGCGGACTGTTTAGGACTGCTTTTCAGCAGATATATTCCGGGAGCACGGGCGTTCTGCCCGCGCTCCCGTCTCACACTGGCAAAAGTTACTTCAACCAAACCACCACACCGCTCACCCGCCATCGACACATATGAAGTCCGGCCTATAGTCGCGCCCTATACAGCTGCACGAGTCGGCAAGGAGCACGCGAGCTGGTTGTCGTTTACGGTCCGACTCACCGTTTGACTCTGGTCGGTAATGGTCTTACGCTCGGCGTGACATTTCCAACCCGGACTCAAGAATAAGGAGGGTAAGATATGAGTCAGCAGCAGGCATATGCACAGCAGCCCGCCCCGCGTCCCTTTGAGCTGGACGTTGAGAAGTTACGGGACCTGGAACGCCAGAATAAGCTGCCGGTCTTTACGACCTTTCAGGATCATGCCGACGGAGATTTCACCGTTATTGTCGCAGGCAAAGGGGTCTATCTCTGGGATGCTGAGGGCAATCAGTATCTCGACGGCTGCTCCGGCATTGGCAATGTGGGCCTGGGCTATGACCAGACCGAGATTGCCGACGCGGTCCACGCGCAAATGAAGACCCTCCCGTTTCATTTAGGCGGCTGGAATTTCTCCACCCCACCCTCCATTGAACTAGCGGCAAAATTAACCCAGCATGCACCAGACGGGCTGAACCGGGTGATTTTTGTCTCAGGCGGTTCAGAGGCCAACGAGACGGTCATCAAGGTCAGTCGCCTCTATTTCCGGTTGCGCGGTTTTGAGAAGAAAACCACGGCAATTGCGCTGGACCGCAGCTATCATGGGGCAACGTATGGGGCCGCCAGCCTGACGGGACTCCCCCATATGCACGAACACTTTGAGCCTATGCTGTCAAAGGTCCGGCATATCCCCACCCCGTACCGCTATCGTTGTGAGCAGTGTGGAACGCAGCCGGCCTGTACGTTGGCGTGTGCGGACATGCTGGAAAAGGTCATTCTCGAAGAAGGGCCGGAAACCGTTGCCTTTTTTATTGCCGAACCCGTACTGGGAGGCGGGGGCGGCATCCCCCTTCCCCCGGAATACTTTCAGCGTATCCGGGCGATCTGTGACAAATATGATGTGCTCATGGTATCCGATGAGGTCATTACCGGTTTCGGACGGACGGGCAAGATGTTCGCCATTGAGCATGCGGGCGTCACCCCGGATATGATCAGCACGGCCAAGGGCATCAATAGCGGTTATCTGCCGCTCGGCGCGGTGCTCCTGCACGAAAAAATTTACGACACCTTTCTGCAGGCTCCCGAAGGCACCGATTTCTCCCACGGCTATACCAACTCCGGTCATCCGGTGTGCTGCGCGGCCGGGCTGAAGACGCTTGAAATTATGGAGCGGGACCAGCTCGTCGATCACGCGGCCCGGATGGGGGCGCTTTTTCACGAGGGACTGGCCGAATTGCGCTCCTCACCCATCGTCGGCGACGTGCGGGGTTTGGGCCTAATCGCGGCCCTGGAGTTCGTCCAGAATAAGGACACGCGCGAACCTTTTCCGCCCGAGACCAACGTCGCGGACTACGTCCGTCGGGCGGCCCTGAAGCGCGGACTCCTCGTGCGGGAACTCGGGCCTGATATTATTTTTATGGCGCCGCCGCTGATCATTACCCAGCAGGAGGTCGGCCTGCTCCTGCAACGTCTGAAAGACACGTTGGCCGAGACCGAAGCCTGGCTCGCCGCCAAGACGTAAAACGATAACGGGCCGGGTGTCGTACGGCACCCGGTGACCTAGAGCAAATGATGATGCTGTGTAGCCGCCCGTCATTCCTGCGCAAGAACGTCGCCCCGGTGAAAAAAGGGGCAGGAATCCAGGCCCCCGGCCTCCCGTTCGTCCTGCGTAGCAAAGCGAAGTCGAAGGACTGGATGCCGGATCACGTCCGGCGTGACGCGAGCGCAATGGTATCGCTGTGGCAATCGCAAGGAAAAACCGGAAGAGACGCTTCCTAGGATACTAGGCAGATTACTGTTCTGACACACGCTAACCGTTAAACTTGTTCGTGCAGAAAACTTTTGGTAGCGTTGTCCCGCATTACCGCACTGTGGCAAGGAGGGGCAATAATGGACACAGCCGCGTTTCACAATGAGATCAATAAGATCGTTGCTGAGCATCGGCTTGACCAGCATCCGTACGTAAAGCTGGTAAATCAGGGCAAGGCGACCCGCGAACAGCTCAAAGGCTACCCTATCCAGCACTACGAAATGACCGTTCGCGACTCGGCGCCACTCTCTGCCAGCGTATTTCTCCGGATGCAGGAGATCGAGCCTGGCTCACCGGCGCGAGGCGCGGCAAAAAGTTTCGCTGAAGAGGCGCTCGGCATCTACAGCAACTCGGCTGGGCACTGTGACCTGCTCTTCGAGTTGTGGGAGGGCGGTCTGGGACTGCCCAAAAGCCAACTGATGAAAGCGGTTGCCTCGGCTGATGCGATGGCCTTCAACGGGTGTATGTATCGCCTCCTGCGTCTCAAGCCCCAGTTCATCGGTGCGATTGGCCTGATGGAAGAAGTCGAGGTCGAGGCGTATCGAATGCTCTGGGAAGGGATGGAGCGGCATTACGGTATTGGCTTGGAGCACCTGCGCTTCTTCACAGTCCACTACGAGGCCGACAAGGAGCATGGCGAGGCGGGCCATCGGACGATCGATCATTTCGTAACAGGCACCGGGCGTGAAGAAGAGTTTCTGGCGGAAGCACGGACGATGGCCCATTTTTTCTGGAAGGGCTTCGACGCGATGCTGACGGTGTGACCGGCGCCTGTTAGATCGTCCGCTGGGGTAGGCTTTAATGGAGGGCCACCTCTCACACGATAGCGAGGTGGCTGTATCAAGGGTACTAAGCAGAACACTGCTCTATTCTTCGTGCTACCCGCTTAGGTCTTGGGCACTTCGCACGTCGTGAACCGGTGCTTATAGTGGAAGATCCCCAAAATTCTGATCCGGCCATTCCCGTAGTCACGCATCGACATGGGGTAGGGCTCAAAGCGCAGGCAGTCCGCGATCGGATAACCGGGCTCGCCGAACGGTGCGAACAGTTCAAAGAATTTTTTTAAGTTCTCCGCCGAGATATCGGCAATATTGATGCCGTAAAATGGGCGCGGCGGCGGCGCGAGTTCTTCGGTAAACGTCAGCAGGAATCTCTTGGCGTCAAGCGGTGACAGCGGCATGGCTTATCTCCCATCACGCGCAGAGAACAAAGGGCCCGGATCATCCATCACGCGCAGGCGATCGCCGCGCGACAGTATCAGCTGCCGAGTTGCCCCCTAATTCCCATCGCGGTGACGAAGTCGATATTGTCGCCGACGTTGTGCTTGCGGCATTCGATGACCTTGCCTTCCTTGAATCGGTAAAAGCCGAGAACGGTGAATTTCAGGGTTTTGCCGCTCGAAGGCACCCCGCAAAACTCATCTTTCTGATTACCCACGAACGAAAGCCAGGCGCACACCCAGTCGTCCTCCGCCACGAGCTCTTCGATCGTGAAGGTGAAATTGCCTGCCGGAAAGGCCTTGTGAAATTCCCGGATGATGCCCGGCAGATCCGCCTTGCGAGTGTCACCCTCGAAGCTCGGCTGATGGTAGGCCACCTCGTCATGAATGATTTCATCGACAATATCCGTATTGCCGGCATTCCACAGTTCTTCGATGTAAAGCTTGCGAAAACGGGCCTTGTTTTCTGCAGGGCTCAGATTTCCAATCATGTCGCTTACCTCAAATGCGGGCTGGGCCATGATGCTCCTCCTCCGTAGGCGGGGTTATTTTATAGTCGATTCACTATAGACCCGAAGCCGGCAGTGTGCCATCCTAATTCCCCACTGCTTGCACCGGCCGACCTCTCTTCGTGTCTCTGAGCGCATCAGTCATTGACTTAGTAAGCCGCTGGCTTATATTCGGTCTGCGGAGCTCATCTGGGACGACACTAAGAATGAGCGCAACACCCGGAAACACGGTCTTTCCTTTGAAGAGGTGACGGAGCTGTTTCTTTCGAGTGACGACCATCTTGAGCTTTCTTATCTTTCCCTCTCTCGTCTCGATTTTTCCCTTGGCAAAGAAGAGGAACAAGCTCAGATGATCAAGAAAGCCTACGCCGACACTCCGAGTGGCCAGATGCACTACTACTACGGCGGACCGCAGAAAAAGCCACCGATCATTTTTCTGCACCAGAACGTTAGCAGCGCAAAGGCATTCGAACCCACCCTCCGATTGCTGATTGACCAGTTTCACTGCATCGCCGTGGACCTGCCCGGTTTCGGTGGCTCCTTTGACCCGCCCGAATTCGATTCGATCAGTACGCTCACTGGCTACACCATGGAGTTCCTCGACACGCTCGGTTTCGAGAAATTTCACCTCTGCGGCAGCCACACCGGAGCCGGGATGTCCGCGGAAATATCGTCGCTCTATCCCGACCGGGCGCTGTCCTGCATGATGATCGGTGCGTTGTTGTTTACCGAGGAACAATCCGCGCGGTTCCGGAAGGAGTTCAGCGGCTCCGCCGCCCCAGGCTTCGACACCGCCTACCTGAAAGAGACCTGGGACTACGTCTACGACATCGGCGGCAAGCTTGATCTAGACAATATGCACGACGAGTTCACCGGGGCGTTACGCAACTGGAGGGTTCGCGACATGATCTTCCGCTGCGTTTGGGATTACCCCTTTGGCCAGTTCATCCCGAAGATCCAATGCCCAACTCTCTTGATTTGCGCCCCGGACGACGTTCTCTATCCGGGTCACCAGAACACTGTGGCGTCGATGCCGCAGGCGAAGGCCATCGATGTCAAAGGTATGGACATGGAACCGAACCTCGATCCGGAAGGGGTGAGCCGGGGCATCATCGATTTCCTGACAGAGAACAACCTGAGCTGAGCGCCGGCGGCGACCGGCCGGTACGCTCGGCCGTAGGGAGGCACGAATTGATGATCAAGAAGGCCTACGTAGATACGCCTAGTGGTCAAATGCACTATTACCATGGTGGCCCGCAGGAAAAGCCACCGATTGTGTTTCTGCATCAGAACGTCAGTGGCGCGAAGGGGTATGAACGCACGCTCGAGAAGTTGATCGACCGCTGTCATTGCATTGCGGTCGACCTGCCCGGCTTCGGTGGCTCCTTTGACCCGCCGGAGTTCCATTCGATCAGCACGCTCACCCAATACACGATGGACTTTCTCGATACGCTCGGTATCGAGAAGTTCCATGCCTTCGGCAATCACACGGGTGCCGGTATGGCCGCCGAAATGGCGTCGCTCTATCCCGAGCGCGTGCTGTCTTGCATGATGGTCGGTGCACTGTTGCTGACCGAGGAACAGGCCGCGCCCTACCGCGACGAGTTCAGTGGCTCCGTCGGGCCGAGCCACGAAGCCGAATACCTCAAAATCACCTGGGACTACATCTACAACCTGGGCGGTAATCGCGATCTAGACAACATGAACGACGAGTTCTCAGGAGCACTGCGGGCCTGGAAGGTTCGCGGCATGATCTATCGATGCGTATGGGATTACCGCTTCGATCTGTTCATTCAGGACATCAAGTGCCCGACCTTGTTGATGTGCGCTCCAGACGATGTGCTCTACCTCGGCCACCAGAACACCGCCGCCGCCATGCCAAAGGCGAAGGCCATCGATGTCAAAGGCACAAATTTCGAGCCATTCCTTGATCCGGAAGGAGTGAGCCAAGGCGTCATCGATTTCCTAACCGAGAACAACCTGAGCTAAAGGCACCCGGCCGCCTGGCCGATTTCTCCTGTTCGGAATCTAGGCTGCCCAGCACTAGAGCAGTTTCCACTGGGGAGTAGCGGGTGGGCGGCAGGCATGTTAAGCGGGACAGAACCAGTAGCCAGGAGGACTGATGCACGCGTATTCGCTGGATCTGCGAGAGCGAGTGGTGGCCGATCGGGAGGCGGGACTCCAGACCGCCGAGGTGGCCCGCAAGTATCGGGTGAGTCCGGCCTGGGTGCGGCGGCTGATGCAGCGGTACCGGGCGAGCGGGCAGGTGGCGCCGAAGCGCCGGACGCAGTATCGGGCGCCGACCTTAGCGCCCTATCTTCCCCAACTTGCGGCCCTCATCGCCGCGCAACCCGACGCGACCCTGGCCGAGTTGCGGACCGCCCTGGGCGTGCCCGTGGGGCTCACCACGGTCTGGCGGGCCGTGTGCCGCCTCGGGCTGACCGTAAAAAAAAGTCCTGCGCGCCACCGAACAAGATCGACCTGATGTCGGAGCGGCCCGGCAGCACTGGCGCGCCCAAGCGACTCAACTCGACGGCTCCCGGCTCGTCTTCCTGGACGAGACGGCGCTCCAGACGAAGATGACCCGGCGCTATGGCCGCAGTCGGCGCGGCACCCGCCTCGTGGCGAAAGTCCCCCACGGCCATTGGAAGACGACCACCGTCATTGCTGCCCTCCGCGCCCACCAACTGACCGCTCCCGCCGTCCTCGACGGCCCGGTCGATGGCCCGAGCTTTGTCGCCTATGTCGAACAGGTCCTGGCCCCCACGCTCCGCCCAGGCGACTCTGTCGTCCTGGACAATCTGGCCTGTCATAAAGTGGCTGGGGTGCGTCACGCAATCGAGGCGACTGGGGCGCAGTTGCTCTACCTGCCGCCCTACAGCCCCGCCTTCAATCCCATCGAACAGGGCTTTGCCAAACTCAAAGCCCGCCTGCGCGCGGTCGCCCCGCGTACGGTGGCCCGCTTGTGGGCGGCGGTCGGGCCTGCCCTCGCCGCCTTCTCCCCTACGGAATGTGCTCACTATGTCCGCCACGCTGGCTATCGCCTCGCTACACGAGAATGAAAACTGCTCTAGACAGGTTTGAATGGCCGAACAGGGAGCGGAGCTCCATGCGGGCGAGGTGAGATACCAGACAGAAATGTACACCGTAGCCGAAGGCGATCTGCCGCTCGGCGCGGTGCTCTTGCACGAGAAAATCTACGGTGCCGTGCCGTGCCTGTCTGCGACAGGGGGCCAGGAGTGCGGGCTTCCAGCCCGCAAGCGGCCAAGATGGCCGCGCTCCCAGGCAGCGGGAGGACGAGCGGCCCGAGGCGGGGGCCGCCGGACCGATCCCTGGGAGGCTCACGCCACAATATGCATCACCCCTCCCCGACCGCTTAGGGCAGGCCCGTATCCTTCCCGACGAGCGCGGACTGGCACGGCTACAACTTATCGTAAACCGCTCTAGCGAACGATGAGGCCCTCGAAATCGCCCTGCGCGCGCCAGGCGGCGAGCATATCGTAAAAGGGCACCGCGCCGTCGGGATACTGGGTCTCGATAAAGCCATGCCCCTCGTTTTTTCCCTCGCCGTTGTAGTAACCCGGCGTACAGGTGTTCTGGTACTCGGTCATGAAGGTCGGGCCGGTCACCAGCTTCACCCACTCGTCCTCGGCTTCGAGGGTGGGCTCGATGGACTTCGCGTCGCGCGTGCCCACCTGGGTAATGAGGTGGGCGATGTGAACGGCCTGTCCGTTCAGCATATAGGTGAAGTTGGGCGCGAGGCCGGTCTGGGTAAGCCCCATATGAAAACAGTTCGGGAAGCCATTACTCAGAAAGCCGTGATAGGTCTTCATGCCGTCGGCCCAGTAGTCGCTCAGCGACAGTCCGTCACGGCCGTACACCTCGAACTCGGCGCGGCGCGTGTAGGCCGTCCCGACCTCGAAGCCGGTCGCGTAGACCAGGCAGTCCACTTCGTACTCGACGCCGTCCACGACTACCGCGGTCTCGGTGACGCGCTCAACGCCCTTGCCTTTGGTGTCCACCAGCTTCACGTTGGGGCGGTTGAAGGTCGGCAGATATTCGTCGTTAAAGGTCGGGCGCTTGCACCACTGTCCGTACCAGGGTTTGAGCGCTTCCGCGGTCTCAGGGTCGGTGACGGTCGAGGACACGCGCGCCCGAATCTCGTTCATCTTCTGGTAGTCGGCGATCTCCGACATGAGCGCCATGCCTTCGTCGGAGAGGTCTGAATCCTCCTTGCCCGTAAGCAGTTCGGAGAGTTTCTTGAACAGGCTGGTCCACTTGTCGCCGACGAGGTCTTCCTCAACCGGAATCCCAGCCAAAATGGAGCAGAAGTTGTTGTTGCGATAATCCTGCCAGCCGGGCTTCAGCGTCCGTACCCATTCCGGGTCGGTCGGCTTGTTACCGCGCTCGTCCACCGAGGAGGGCGTGCGCTGGAACACATAGAGCTGCTTGGCATGCTCGCCCAGGTGCGGTACGGACTGGATCGCGGTGGCTCCGGTGCCGATGATACCCACACGCTTATCTTTGAGCTTGTGCATGCCGCCGGTCGTATCTCCACCGGTGTAGTCGTAGTCCCAGCGGCTGGTGTGGAAGGTATGCCCTTTGAACTTTTCGATGCCGGGAATCGCCGGCAGCTTGGGACGATTCAGGGGCCCGCTCGACATGATCACAAAGCGTGCCCGGAAGACATCGTCGCGATCAGTGGTAATCGTCCAGCGCCCGTCCTCATCGTTCCAGCGCGCTTCCCTGACCTGGGTCTGGAAGCAGGCCCGCTCGTAGAGGTTGAAGTGTTTCCCGATCCGCTGGGCGTGCTCAAAGATCTCCGGCGCAAAGGAGTATTTTTCCTTGGGTATATAGCCGGTCTCTTCGAGTAGAGGCAGATAGACGTAGGACTCGATGTCACACTGGGCGCCGGGGTAGCGGTTCCAGTACCAGGTCCCACCAAAATCTCCAGCCTTCTCGATGATGCGAATATTGGTGATCCCTTCCTTCTGCAGCCGCGCCGCCGCAAGCAGGCCGCCAAAGCCGCCACCAATAATCACCGCGTCGAGTTCTTCTTGCAGCGCGGGGCGGGTAAAGCCCGGCTCGACATAGGGGTCGGTATTGTAGTGTTCGTACTGGCCGGTGATTTCCTGATACTGATTGTTGCCGTCTACGCGTAGACGCTTGGTACGCTCATCGGCGTACTTCTGACGCAGCTCAGCCGGGTCAAAGCCCAGTTCTTCAGGAGTTGGAATGCCGCTCGGTTGGGATGTCTCTACCGATTCATTCATCTGTCAGCCCTCCTTATTGGCTCCTCGTTGGAGCATCTCAATTTCTTCGTTAGCGCGGAGTTTGGCATATCGCTAAAATTTTGACAATACAGAACACACACGCTACGAAGGCCAGCATGTCACGGAGGATGCATCTCACCGGCTTTATGGCCCACTGTCCTGCCCCGCATACCCAGATGTCGTGGATTCATCCGCAGGAGAAGATGCCCTACGTCTGGCATGAGCCCGAGTACTGGCAGACCATTGCTCGCACCCTCGAACGGGGCAAATTCGACATGTTTTTCTTTGCCGATCAATGGGCGGGGTATGAAGCCTACCAGGAGAGCCTGGAGCCCACCATTAAATACGCCGTCCAGTACCCGGTGCACGACCCTGTTGTGTTGATACCGGCATTAGCGGCGGTGACTGAAAAGTTGGGGTTCGCCGTCACCATGTCAGTCACGTACTACCCACCCTTCCTCTTGGCGCGCAAGTTGTCTTCTCTGGACCACGTCACCAAAGGCCGGATCGGGTGGAATATTGTGACGTCCTTTCATGAGAGCGAGGCCCGAAATTTTGGGCTGGAGACGATGATACCGCGTGATGAGCGCTATGACCGCGCCGACGAATATATGGAGGTATGTCATCAATTATGGAACAGCTGGGAACCTGACGCCGTGTGTATGGATATGCAGCGGGGCATCTTTGCTGACCCTGCGAAGGTGCACCATATTAACTTTGAAGGGCAATGGTTCCAGTGTCGTGGCCCCTCGATGGTCATCCCCTCTCCCCAGGGCCGGCCGGTGCTCATTCAAGCGGGGGCGTCCGAGCGTGGCCGGGACTTTGCTGTGAAGCATGCGGAATGCGTTTTCGGTGTCCAGCTGACTGCCGAAACGACGCGCCTCTTTCGCGACGATTTGTATGCGCGTATGAAACAGTACGGACGGGACCCGCAGGACCTCCAAATTATCTGGGGCGTGATCCCGATTGTCGGCAAAACCGAGGCGGAAGCGCGGGCCAAGGAGGAGACCGCACTCAAAAAGGTCCCCCTTGAGGTGGGCCTGACGATTCTGTCCGGCCATTTGAATTATGACCTGTCGCGGTTCGACCTGGACGAACCCTTAGCCGACCTGCAGGTGCCGGGGATTCAAGGTGTGCTTGATATGTTCCGTATGCCGGATGGGACAAGGCCCACGCTCCGAACGGCTGCGATGCAACATGGAGGTGGAGTTTCGATGCCGCATCTGGTCGGTACGCCAGAGCAAGTGGCCGACCAACTCGCGTATTTGCACCAGGAGGGGGGCGGCAGCGGCTTTCAGTTCAGCCCGGCATATTACGCGCCCGAATATTTTGAAGATATTGTTGATTTGCTCATTCCAGTCTTACAAGAGCGTGGTCTGTTTCGTCACGAATACGCCGGGGCCATGCTCCGGGACCATTTACGAGAAGCATGACCACATTCCACACTTCCGGTGCGATGGTAGCTTCTCCGGGAGAACCAATGTCCCTTGCCCCGAAGGAAGCTTCAGGTCGAAGAAGTGTCTGACCAGCCGTCACGGCTGCTTTTCAGGAAATTCTGGGAAGTTGAGCGCAATTGAAAGCTCAGATATGAAAATTTTATCAAGGGGTATCACGTCAGCTATTGAGACAACACTCACGTTACAAGGTGAGGAAGGGAAGCACTATGATGGTCGAGACGCTTGAAAACTCTACCCCGTCCGTAGCGGACCGAAAGGCGGTCGAGCGGCAATCGTTTGACTCACTCGAAGCGATCCCCGCAACCCCGGTGCTGGGCGCCGAAATCCGTGGTGTCGATCTGGGAGCCCCACTGAGCGGCCAGCAGGTGAAGGAGCTGCGCCAGGCCCTTCTTCGCCATCAGGTGCTGTTCTTCAGGGACCAGCACCTGACGATGGATGAGCACAAGCGACTTGGGCGTTACTTCGGATCGCTGCATTGTCATCCCGCCATCCCCGGTCCCAAAGGCCACCCCGAGATCCTGACCCTTCACTCCGACGAGAAACACCCGTGGGCGGCGAGCGCCTGGCACTCGGACGTGACGTGCGACGAGATTCCTAACCTCGGCTCTATTTTATACGGAAAAGAGGTCCCCAGCGCGGGCGGGGATACGTGTTGGTCCAGTATGTACGCCGCCTACGAGGCGCTCTCGCCCTCGATGCAGCAGTTTCTTGCAGGCATGACGGGCATTCACGAAAGCGAACACGTTTTCTCAAAGCTGAAAGGAGCGGTCAAAAACTACCCCCGTGCGGAACATCCCCTCATTCGCACCCATCCCGAAACGGGGCAGCAGGCGTTGTATGTCAACAGCGTGTTCACGACCGGAATTAAGGAACTCAAAAAGGCGGAGGCGCGGAACCTGCTCAACTTCCTGTTTCATCATATCGAGACCCCCGAGTTCCAGGTGCGTTTTCATTGGGAAAAGCACTCGGTGGCGTTTTGGGATAACCGCTGTACACAACACCGCGCGTTGGCCGATTTTTTTCCGGCAACGAGGACGATGCAGCGGGTCACGATCAATGGCCAGGAGCGCCCGTTTTATCGGGCCTGATATGAGGAAAGGAGCAACGCTATGTGTGCAATGAAACGCCTCCCACGGGAAGAACTCGCACCCGATATGGCTGCGCTGTACGACGAATGTATGCGTGAGGCCGGGGACGCGCGGTTTATCGAGGTTGGCGCCAACGCACCCGAACTGCTCGATTGGTATTTCAACAGCTTCTACAAGCGGGTGTTCTACGAGGGCCGCGTCGATGTGCGGACGAAGGAGCTGCTCCGCCTCAAACTCTCCAAGACCCATGGTTGCTTTTTATGAAACAGGGTCAATACCGTCTCGGCGAGACAGGCGGGCCTGACTACGGAGCAGATTGAGGCGCTGCCGGACGATATCGACAACGAGGTGTTTTCGCCGCGTGACCGCGCCGTACTGAGGCTGTGTGAGGAGATGGTGCTCACCAACCTCCACGGGCATATGACCGAGGAGATGCATCACGAGCTTGCCGCGCATTTCAGCGACGCAGAGATCTTTGAGCTCGGGGTGACGATGGCGGTGCTGTGCGGGTTTGCGAAGTTCCTCTTTTGCTTTGATCTTGCAGACCGCGAAACCACGTGTCCGATCCACCGTCCCGCCGAAGAAATGCGGAGCGGTCTGTGATCGATAGGGGACGATAGTTGTGACAGCCCTCCATTAGAAACCCACACGAGCGAGGAGAGGACATGACAAAGCACCAGGCGATCGACACAGTGAACAGGTTTATGGAACTCCTCCTGACGGACTTCCCCGAGTGCGCCAAGATGATGGCGGACGAGTTCGCATGGGAGAATTTTCTTCCGTCCCATATACCTTTTGGCGGCCGCTACGAGGGCGCGGCGGGATTGCAAAAATATCTGGCCCAACTGGCCGAGACCTGGGTGATCGGTGAAGTCGTCTTCTACGATTTTATTTTCGACCCGGAGACGCGCAGGATGGCGGCGACAGGGGTAGAAAAAAACGGTAAATCGGTCGCAACGGGTCGCGCCTGCGACATGGCGTTCGTCTGGGAATTCCGCTTCGCGCAGGATGGGAAGCTCACATACCTGCGCGAATATAACGACACGGCTGCTATTGGTGGGACATTCGATAGCTAGGTACTCAGGGCATTTGTAGCGGGAGGAGCCCTCCGTGAAAGCAGACAGTGAGCAATTCCAGACCGAATTGGCAGCCCGAGGGCTTGAGCTGGGCGATACGGTGCGGGTCAGTCACATTATTGAGACCGATTCGGAGAGCGTCTGGCAGGTGATATCTCAACCCGATCAACTCCCCCGCTATCATCCGTTCTGTCAGGCAACCACGGTGCTCAAATGGCCCGGGGTTGGGGCAAAAGACACGGTCTCCTACTACAGTGGCGTGCATTACGAGCGCGATTTTGTGAGGTGGCTTGAGGGGGTGGGATTTGACATTGAAGTCGGGCCGCCCTCACGCAAGACGGCACGCGTGGAGTGGCGCATCACAGCGCAGGGCGAGCGGCGGAGCGAGTTGGCCATTACCGTGATCCCCTACCTGAAAGCGGACTTGTCCATCCCTCAGAAGCGGGCCTATCAGCAACGGCTGTTTGGCGACACCATCGCCCAGTACCTCGACAGCGTCGTGCGGGGGGTCGGGCATGTGGCCACCACGGGGCGGGCCGTACAAAAAAATCAGTTCGGGTCACACCCCCTGTACTCGGATTAAGCAGCACCCCCCAAGCGCCGCTTCCCCGCTGCGCTACGGCTCTGTTATACTCGGCCAGTCTCAAGAACGACCAGTGTTAACGTACGGAGGACTGAATACATGTCTGAAGCCCAGGAAAAACCCCTGATTGGCACCATGGACGGGCTCTCGAAGCCAAAAAAACCGCAGTCGTACTACGATGCCATCAAGCAGAAGTTTGCCGAGGAGCGTGATCTCAGGCTGGACTACCGACCGGAAGGGACGCAGCAATATACGTCTGACCTCACCGGTTCTTTCGCCAGGTACGAGACCGACCCCTACGGCGGCGAGATCGTTCCCCGCGAGCCTATTAACGATACGGTCGAGTGCTTATTCATTGGTGGTGGGTTCTCGGCACTGCTCACCTCAGCCCGGCTGCGTGAGTATGGCGTTGAGAGTATCCGCATCGTCGAGCGGGGAGCGGATGTGGGCGGCACGTGGTACTGGAATCGCTACCCCGGAGTGGCCTGCGACGTGATCTCGTATGACTATCTCCCGCTACTCGACGAGATGGACTACGTACCCAAGAACCATTACGCCAGGGGTCCGGAAATCCTGGCCCACTGTCAGGCCATTGCCAGGAGATACAATCTGTACGAGCTGGCGGTTTTTCAGACCACGGTCACCTCCACCATATGGAACGAAGAAGAAGAAATATGGCAGCTCACCACAGACCGAGGCGACCACATGAAGGCGCGCTTCGTTATCTGCGCCAACGGCACACTGTCCAAACCCAAGCTGTCCAAAATCAAGGGTATGGAGTCCTTCAAAGGCCACTCCTTTCATACCTCGCGCTGGGACTATGATTACACCAGGGAAGACTTGTCCGGCCTGGAGGATAAGGTCGTCGGCATCATCGGCACGGGCGCAACCGCGGTGCAGGCCATTCCCGGTCTGGGCGCCTCATCGAAAGAGCTGTACGTGTTCCAACGCACGCCGTCTTCAATAGATATCCGGGACGACTGGCCGACCGATCCCAACTGGGCGCGCAAACTGAAGCCGGGCTGGCAGGCCAAGCGACGCGAACGCGCCATGCGCGGGCCGCGACTGACCGAAGGGCAGCGGGCCGAGCGCGCAGCCATGTCTCGCGAGGAGAAAATCCGGCGGCAGGAGAACGCCAATATCGACTATATGATGCGCATTCACAAACGCATCGACGAGGTCGTGAAGGACAAAGCCACGGCGGAGGCGCTCAAGCCGTGGTATATGTTCATGTGCAAGCGGCCCTGCTTTCATAACGACTATCTGCCGACCTTCAACCGCCCCAACGTGCACCTGGTCGATACCCATGGGAAAGGTATCACCGAGATTAATGAAAAGGGGCCGGTGTTTGACGGGACGCAGTACGAGCTCGATGTCCTGATCTATGCCACCGGCTTCGAGGTGCAGAAGACCGGTATTTACAATCGGATCAGAGGAGAAAACGGTCTCGACCTGAACGATAAATACAGTACCGGCATCCGCACCCTGCTCGGCATTCACTCACAGGGCTATCCCAACCTGTTTATCATGGGGGGCTACCAGGCATCGTTTCAGTTCAACCTGACGGACATGCTGCAATCCCAGGGCGATCATATTGCAGCGTGTATCGACTATGTGCGGCGGCATGACTATCAGTCCATCGACGTGACCCCCGAGGCAGAAGAGTGGTGGGTCCAGGAAGTGATCCATCATCGCGGCAAAACCACCCGCAACCAGGACTGTACGCCGGGCTATTATAATTTCGAGGGTGGATTTCAGCGCCGTCAGGACGGCAATTATAACGGCGGCTTTCCCAAATACGTAACGCACCTCAAAGAAGTCCGGGCGCAAATGGCAGAGAATTTTGTGTTTACAAAAAGATAGCTCCGACTCAAAGGAGAAGGTATGGCATACGAAACATTTACCCTCGAACGCTCCGGTCCCATTGTCACCGTCTCTTTCAATCGACCGGCAAAACTCAATCCCCTCAACGAGCAGGTGCTGCGCGAGTTTCTGGCCATTACCTACGAGTTGCAAGAAGACGAGGATTCACGAGTGGTGATCCTGACCGGTAAGGGCCGTTCGTTCAGCGTTGGCGCGGATATGAACGCCCTGTCCAATAGCGCCAAAGCGGAAACCCAGGCCACGCTCACCGATAGCGCCAGGCTGCGGATGGCAAAGCTCGGCTGGCGGGTGATGGACGAGTGGGAACGCCTGGACCAGATCAGCATCGCCGCGGTCAATGGTTTTGCGGTGGGCGGAGGCGTGTCCTTGGCCATGGCGTGTGATTTTCGCATTGCCGCCAGTGGCGCCCGCATGTGGTTGCCCGAGGTGCGGCTCGGTGTGCCGTATATGTGGGGCTCGATTACCCGCATGATCAATTTGATCGGCATGGCTAAAGCCAAAGAACTGGTGATGACCTGTGATGAGCTGACCGCGGAAGAAGCCTGTGAGGTCGGCCTGGTCAATCAGGTCGTACCGTTGGAGGAGCTGCACGACGCGGTCCACGCCTTTGCCCAGAAGCTGCTCAACAAGCCGCCCATGGCGCTGCGTCGGACAAAGGAATTTTTCAAAGCGCTGAGCACCAACAAGGCTGGCGATATTACCTATGCCGATGCCCATCTGGGGCTGGCCTGCACGCTAGGGGACGATATGCGCGAGGCCGTAGCCGCGTTCCGAGAGAAACGCGACCCGGTGTTTGCCAATCGCTAGGCGGAGTCAGAGAGTTGAGTCGGAGGGACTCGTATGCAACAAACTGCCATTGATCCGATCCGGTACGACACCCTTGTCCAAAATGAGCGGGTCCACAGGTCTCTGTACACCGACCCGCATATTTTTACCGATGAGTTGGAAAAGATTTTCTACCACGGCTGGGTGTTTATTGGTCACGACAGTGAAATCCCCCAGTCGGGAGACTTTATTACGCGCCAGGTCGGCACCCAGTCGGTTATCCTGGTGCGCGGCACAGAGAACAATATATCGGCCCTCCTCAACCGCTGCGCGCATCGTGGCACGACCGTCTGCCCGGCGGAACGCGGCCACACTCGCACGTTTACCTGTCCCTATCATGGCTGGAGCTATGACCTGACCGGCGCCCTGCAGGGCGTCCCCTACCCGGCCGGATATGGGGAGTCTTTTGATAAAAAAGAGTACGGGCTGACGCGCGTGCCACGGCTGGAGAGCTATCGGGGGTTTGTGTTCGTCAGTTTGAGTCCGAGCGGTATCTCGCTGGTCGATCATCTTGGCACGGCGGCGCAATTGATCGACCGAGCGTGCGATCTCTCGCCGGAGGGCGAGATCGAACTTGGCGCCGGCTGGATCAAGCATCGCTACCCGTCCAACTGGAAAATGCTGCCCGAAAATGACACGGACGGCTATCATCTCGGCTTTGTGCACCGTTCCATATTGAAAGCGGTCGGCTCGCAGTATCGACGTTTTGTGGGCGAGGAAAAAAGCATCAAGTCCGTCCTGCGCGACTGGGGGCAGGGACACACGGAAATCGACTTTGTCCCGGCCTACCAACAGCCGTTCGAGTGGTTCGGCGGCGTCTCGGAGGGTCTGGCCGCATCCTATCTGGCGGCTATGGAACGCAGCTATGGCAAAAAGGAAACCCAGCGCCGGGTTTTCGACGGCCCGCCGCACGCCTTTATTTTTCCCAACCTTTTTTTGGCCGAGATGAATGTCGCCATCATGCAACCCGTCAGCGTTGACGAATGCGTCCAGTGGCATACGCCGCTGTTCCTCAAGGGTGTGCCTGAATTCAACAAGCGCCTGTTACGGCAGAGCGAAGCGGCAATGGGGCCGGGGTCATTTCTGCTGCCCGAAGACGTGACGATTGCGAGTCGCAACCAGGTCGGATTAGTCACGCGGAACGCCGAGTGGCTGGAGCTGAGTCGTGGCCTGAACCGTGAGTATGTCGATAGTCAACAGCAGCGTGTCGGGCATATGACCGACGAGACAACAAACCGGGCGTTCTGGTCGCACTATCGCAGTGTGATGCAGAACGGCCGGGCCTAGCAGCCATGGTGTCCGACGCCGAGTATAGAGCGGTTGAGGCATTCCTGTATAAAGAGGCCCGTTTCGCGGATGAGGCGCGCTATGCGGACTGGGAAGCCTTGTGGACGGACGACGCCGTATACTGGGTGCCGGCGACAACCGACCCCGGGGTTGACCCCAACACCCACATCTCGCACATCTACGACAACCGGCAGAGGATTGCCACGCGCATCAAACTCCTGCAAAGCGGCCATCGCTACAGCCAGGAACCGGCCTCGTCCATGCGCCGGTTGATTTCCAATATCGAAGTCGAGAAAAACGCGGATAAGGAGTTCGTTGTGGGCTCGAATTTCCTTTTGGTCGAGCTCTCGATTCAGGCCAAACATGAGACCCATCTGTGGGCCGGACGCACGACGCATACTCTTCGGTGGGTTGACGGCGAGCTCAGGATGAGTCGCAAAAAAATAGTCCTGGTCAACGCCGCCGAGCCGCTGCCGAATATGTCGTTTTTGATATAGCCAGTAGCGGTGCGGACGCCCGTAGAACCGGCACAATTCAAGCTCATTGGGTCGGCTCGACCATGGTCAACAACTTTTCAGCGGCTGTCCCCAATTCGGTCCCTACCGTCGAAGCTCCATTTTTTCCGTACACGCCGAAGACCTGGCGGTCCGGCCGTAGGATGACAGCTTGGCCGCCGCCTATACGCTTGAACCACGAGGTAAGGTTACCGTCCTCGACAACGGTGGTCGCGTTTGAGGACGCAGTATCACCGTGGGTCGCTTGGCTTGCAACCTGGACAAATCGCGTCTTGAGCGTAGAAAATGTCTGGGCAGTTGCCTCGGCGATTGTATCCGCAGGGTTCATATTGAGTCCAAGCACTGTAAAGTCGTCACCCAGGACCGTATCAAGCGCTATCCGCTCGCCTGACATGGTTGCTACGACGGGCTGGTCGATCTGATGACCATGGGCGGTCTGCGCGCTCGGAGGCGTGGTCGTGTCGAAAAACCCAGGGCCGAGCGGCCAGGCAGGTTCCCACAGAAAGGGCTTTTGCAGAAAGGGAAAAATTCTCGCCAACGAGAAAAAGGAATCGCGCAGGAAGGCAGCGATAGGATTTCGTGTTTGAATAACGCTTCCCGTGCGGATGGCCTGCTCGATTATTGTCCGGGCATGCGGGGCACGCTCGGACGGATAGGTGTCTAGCAGCTTCGAGGTATAGCGACCGGCCAACACGCCTTCGAGCTTCCAGCACAGATTATAGGCATCACGGATGCCGGCACACATGCCCTGGCCGAGAAAGGGCGGAGTTTGATGGGCTGCATCGCCCAGCAGCAAGACGCGCCCCGACCGCCACGACCGGGCAATCAGTCCGTGAAAAGTATATACCTTCTTACGAATAAGAGAGCACTGCTCCGGCTTGAGGTCGTCGTGCAGACGATGCAGGTGGGGTGCCATCAGGGCAAGAACCGTCTCTTCGCGTTCAAGCTCCTCAGGGTCATCGTCAGGCCGGAGCATAAACTCCCAACGGATGTGGCGGCCTTCGCAGGGAACCAGCGTCGTTGGTCTGCGTCGGTCACAAACTTGGTAGACCCGTTTGCGAAACTCAAAGTCTCCCTCTAAGAGAATGTCACATACCAACCACGGCTCGTCGGTATTCAGCGTATCGAGCGGAATATCAACCAACTCGCGGGCCATACTCGTCGCGCCGTCGCAACCGAGGAGGTAAGAACTCGTCACCTCGTCGCGATGGCTACTCTCCCGGTGCGAGAGGGTAATGTGCAGGCCGGCGTCATCCTGATCGAACGTCTCCAGGGCCCAGCCGAGTCGGACCTCAACCGAGGGATAGCGTTCCACCCCACGCCGCAAATACGCTTCAAGGGCAGGTTGATTAAAGAAATTCCCATTTGGCCAGCCATGACGTCTCGGCATATCGCGAAAGTCCAGGGCCATGAGCGTTCGTCCACTCCCGTTGACAAAGGCCGCCTCGGTCGCTGGGGTTGAAACACTTTTGATCTCATCCGCCAGCCCCAGGACCTGAAAGATCCGCATGGTCTCGCCGTCAAAATGCACGGCCCGCGGGATGTCGTAGATCTCGGTATTCTGCTCAACGACCAACACCCGCACGCCACGCCGACCGAGCAGGTTCGCGGCCACCGCCCCGGTCGGGCCGTAGCCACAGATCACGACATCGTAGTTCACGCTGAGTTACCTTCGCCGGCTCCGGCAGACCGCCCGCCGTCCCGGAGGCGATGAGCGTTTAGCCGTGGGCTTTGTTCCAGCCTTCGATGACGTCCGGCATGTCCGGGGGTTGAAAGAATACTTCGGGCTGACGTGTTTCGCCCCAGAGCGACCAGGAATCCTCCATTGGCCAATCCTCTCGGACCTGCCACCCCGCGTCGTCGAGAATCCGATCCATATCGGCAAAGTACTCAAAGAAGGTGCCGCTCGGGTCACGCATATACCAGAACATATTTCCGCCAATGGGATGGCGACCAGGACCGGCGATTTGCGCGTCTTCGTGCTCGCGCAAATACAGGGTTGCTGCACGGCATACGGAATCGATGTCATCGTGTTCGATGGCGTAGTGATTCAGATACGGCACCGGACCGGGGGCGAGCAGTAAATTATGATGATCGGGTGAGCAACGCAAAAAAAATGCTATCCCGCCAACGATATCGGATACGCGATAACCTATACCCTCGGTATAAAATTTGAGACTCGCTGCCACATCGGGTGACCCAACGACAATATGCCCAAGTCGACGCGGTGGATGCGGTGTTGCTTCGGTCAGTAAAGAATGCCGAGCATCGAGACGATTGCGGTCGCCCGGTCGGTTCATAATGCGCTGTGGTTGGGTTGGGGTGTCGGCCACTTCTGCCGGCTCGATTACGACATCCCATTTGTTGACCGGATCAGGAACGCGAAGCGTACCATTGCTGCGTTGTGAGGCAATGCCCGGCCCCTCAAGGTTCTTTACAATCCTGTCCAGGTCTTCTTCGCTTTCACACCCAACCCGCATTTCTCGCAATTGACGAAACGGGGCTTCATTGATTTTGATTTGGCCCGGCTGATCCGTCGGTCCCCAACTCCGAGACCCGCCGGTGAAACCAATCTCCTGGTAAAACGCATCGAGCATAGCCGGGTCGGGCACTCCGATCTCCATTCCGAGCAGTCTGTGCAAGGCCATAGTCTTCAATCTCCTCTTTGGTTTTTTGGTACATATGTGTTGTGGGTCTGGGTTGCCATATACGAGGCAGGTATCTACCATTTGCCCAGCCATCCCCCTCAACCTGAGACCGGGCATATCATGAAAGGGATTTTCATCAAACGAGACAGCGGCAATGCAGGACGGTTGACATGGTGACGATTCTCCTCTTGCTAGGTGCGATTCCGGTTGTCTGGTACGTATGGGAGCGATGGCAGCGGAAGACGCAAGCGATGCCGGGCGGCATTCACGAGGACCTCACCCTTCCCCACGCTGGAGAGTGGGAGCTCTATCACAACGCCTTTTCGCTCTGCTCGAAGAAGACTCGGGTGTGTTTGGCCGAGCTTGGCATTCCGTATAAGAGCCATCACATCGACCTGATCGAGACCGGCGCCTACGAAAACATCTCGCGCCATTTCCTCCAGGTGAACCCCGCCGCACTGGTCCCTGTCCTCGTCCATAACGGCCACCCGATTTACGAGTCCCACGAGCAACTCGCCTACGCAGCCCAGCATGCCGGCCAATCGGCTGCGCTTGTGCCAGAGAACAAAGAACAACGCAACGTCATGGAGTATTGGGTTCACAAATCTTCGCTGGTCGGAGACGACCCCCTCGCCAGCATCAATGAAACCGCGGGCAACGCTGTCCCTGGGCTCACCATCCCCATCTTTGCCGCAATGATCGAGCACATTCCGGTCTCGCGGATTGTGGAGGGGCTGTTGTTCCATCGCTTGAAAAAACGAGCCCTGTTTTTTCTGTTGCTGAAGTTTCGAGGGGTCCGAGGTCTGCCTCGATTAAAACCGATTGTGAAGCTCATCCGCAGCAGCCGTGCCGCGATGCATACCCATCTGGATGAGTTAGAACGCACCCTCGACCGGAGCGGCGGCCCGTGGATTGTTGGCGAGCAATTCACGCTAGCTGATGTGGGAATGATGGTCATCCTGGAACGTCTACGTGAAGTGGACTGGCTCGAAGAGTTCCTGGGGGAGCGTAGACCCCACGTCAGCCGCTATTGGGAGGCACTCCAGGCGCGGCCCTGCTATCAGGCCGGAGTCAGCGCGTTTGCGCATCCCACCGTAACCCAAGGTGCAGAGAAGGTTGTTGCGCTCAAACAGACGGAACCCGCCTTTCGTGAGGCGCTCGTCGGAGCGCTGTAAGCGAGTTCAAGAATCGACAATCGCTGGTAGGGCAATCGTTTCGGGATCAATCCTGCAACTCGCTGGATCCCATACGTCAGTTGTGCCTTCTCATGCCTCGGCCATCGTCCTCGCCAGGGTATGACCCCGCAAACGCTGGAAGCCACTGTAGAGGCTCAAGATAAGGCCGGGCAATCCCGGAGTCGTAATCTCTTGGGCAAAAGACGGCCGCTTGAGCAGGCTTTCATAGTGTGTCTTGAGTCGCGGGTGGCGCTTGATGGGGTAACCGGCACACACCAGCCGATGGAGAGAGATAAACCAGGCGATTTCGAGTACGGAGATCCGTTGTCCGATCAGCCAGGTATTCGCCCGTAACCACTGCTCAAGCGTATCAAAGGCCGCGGCAAAGGCCCGGAGAGATGCCCGAGCCTGGTCCGGTGGCACGCCGTCCTTGGCAAAGGCGCGCCACCAGGCGACTTCTTTGTCTCGCTTGGTGTCCGGCGCACCGCTTTGTTCATAGGCTTCCAGCACCTTGGGAGACTTTTTTGCCAGAGCGTACGGCACCAAAAACCCCATGGTAATCGTCCGCAGGTCCATATGGAGCGAGTCTTCAAGCGCCAAGGATTCCCGGACTCGCGCGCGACCGGATGCATTCTGAGGAAAAAACGATGGCACCGGTGAGGGCAGTTCATCAAGGTATTCCATGATGTCATTACTCTCGACATGAACAACACCATCGTGGACCAGCACCGGGACAACGCCTCTGGGATTGATACCGAGAAACCATGGGGTAGCATGCGCCTGGCGGAGCAAATCGACCGGGTGAGACTCCCACGTAAGCCCCTTTTCCGCCAAGAAAATCCGGACTTTCTGTGAACACGCGGAACCCTGGAAGTGTAAGAGGTGGAGGCCTTGCCAGCTCTTGACCTCTGGTGTGGTGACGGCTTCATCAGAAAGCTGCATCAGACTGCTCCTCGTTTATGGTATGCGGGGAAAGATAGTACAGCAGCACGGTGAACGCCAGTCTATACAGGCTGAGCCCCGTGTGACACCGGCTACGTTGTCACACGGGCGGACAGTGACCCGGCCCCTCACCCATTGCCCCGCGTCAGCGTATCCCCTGCGGACTGTGCGCGTTTTCCCACGGCCGCAATGCCGCTGAGCATACCGGCAAACACCAATTGGTGCAGCGGGTAAATCCCGTACCAGTAGACAAGACCAGAGAGACCGAGCGGATCGAAGATGGCGGTTTGGCGAATGGTGGCCTGGTGCTCATCGCCTTCAACAACAAACTCCAACCAGGCCCGGCCGGGCAGCTTCATCTCAGCCTGTAGGCGTAAGAGACGGTCGGGTTCGAGCGCCTCAACCCGCCAGCAGTCCAGCGTGTCGCCGACCTTGAGGTGGTCGGGATGAGGTCGGCCACGGCGCATACCGACCCCGCCGAGCAGCAGGTCGAAAAAGCCGCGCAGTTGCCACAACCAGTTGCCGTAATACCAACCGACCTCCCCACCAATACGGAGAATCGGGCGAAAGGCCACTGCCGGTGAGACGGGAACACGAACAGTCCGAGCGTCAATCAGGCGGGGGCCAAACCGAACGCCGCCCCACGTCCGGAGCGGGCCGGCCATCGAGAGGGCGTCAGACCAGCGGGACTCGGCAAGCTCCCGGTCTTCGTGCTGGAGGGCCTGGGCAATGGCCTGACTCACCCCGATGGGCCGAATGGCAAAATGCTGCAGGGCTGAGTCGTCTTGCACAATGGTTGGATGTCGTAAACTCTCGACCAGTTTGCGGCCAACGCGGGCATACAGCGGCGTGACCAGCCCCAGCCACAGACTCGACAGACGCGGTGTCAGGACCGGCACAGAGAGCATCCAGCGCCGGACCCCCCGCTGCCGGGCATACTCCTGCATCAATTCCCGATACGAGACTTGGTCGGCCCCTCCAATTTCAAAGACCCGGTTTCCCGCACAGCGCAACTCAAGCGCGGCGGTCAGATAGGCGAGCAAATCCGTGATGGCAATCGGTTGGGCCTGGACCGACACCCAGCGCGGCGTGAGCATGACGGGTAGGCGTTCGACCAGAGCCCGGATCATTTCAAAAGACAGGCTACCGGAGCCGATGATAATCGACGCGCGCAGTTCAATCGTCTGGACGCCTGAGGCGCGCAGGATGCGGCCGACTTCCTGCCTGCTCCGCAGGTGGGACGAGAGCGGACCGGCGCTGTCGCCCAGACCACCTAGATAGATCAGGCGTCGCACTCCAGCCTGACGTGCCGCCCGTCCGAAATTGTGGGCCGCCTGACGGTCCTGTGCCTCGAATGCTCCGACCGACCCCATCGAGTGGACGAGGTAGTAGGCCGTATGCACCTGCTGGAGTGCGGCGTCCAGGGAAGCCGGATTCAGAACGTCGCCAGCGACAACTTCAGTCTGCGTATCAACACGAGGTTGCAGGAACGCGGGCTGACGCGCCAGACAGCGAACGGTATGGCCTTGCCGTTCCAGGGCCTTGAGCAAGCGCCCACCGACATAGCCCGTTGCGCCGGTGAGCAGAATACGGGAGGAAGACTCGCCCACGAGCAACCTCGGAGGGTGGCCGCTGATTACCGCTGCGATTCAAAAAGATACACGCGTCCGACGTTGACCTCGCCCATGATGTGCTGGCCAGGGGTGCTCATGGCGAACTCAGGAATACCATCCTGATTCAGGTCGCCCGGCGAGAGTACGGTGTAACCGAATTTTGAGCCTTGGTGGCCCCAGGGATTATCGAGCGTCATGAGGTGCCGGCCGTCGCGCCCATTATAGACAAATACCTCACCCTGAATGTCGAACGCATCCACCGCCTGAAATGGCGCTCCAACTATAATCTCGGGCACCTCGTCCGCGTTCACGTCCATGCTGGTAGCCAGCGCCCAGCCAAAGCCGGCGTGTTTGCGCGGAAACGGGTCCTTGAGGGTATAGATCACGGAACCGTCCTTCCCGCTGATAGCGTAGGCAACGCCCTGACCCTGATAAGCCCCAACGTCATGGTAGGGCGCGCCGACCAGCAGGTCGGGCGTCCCGTCTTTATTCAGATCCCCGGCACCGACCACCCGCCAGCCAAAGGTCGATCCTTCTTTTGGCTCCGGGTTGTCGATCGTGAGCAATAACTGGCCATCTGCGCCGCTATAGATATACGCTCGCCCTTGGACACTCAGCTTGCCGACCGTGGTGTAAGGAGCGCCCACCGCAATCTCCTGGACGCCATCCTGATTGAAATCCCCGGCTGCGTTGACAAACCATCCAAACGCAGAGCCACCCCGGTCGGTGGGCGGCGCAAGTGTGTAGACGAGTGATCCGTCCTGACCGCTGTAGACAAACGCCCGGCCCTCTCCGTCCTGGTTATAGGCACCCACGACCAACTCGGGGATAGTATCGCCGGTGATATCCCCAATGCCGGTGACCGACCAGCCGAATCCCGCGCCAGGCTGGGACTGAGGCGGTTTGAGCGTGAGCAAATACGCCCCGTTCGTACCGCTGAAGACATAGGCTTGGCCGCCTTTATTCTGGCCAAAGGCGCCGATCAACAAATCCGGTATCCCGTCCTGGTCCACATCACCAGCCGCAGCCACCGAGCAGGCAAACGCCGCGGCCTTTTGCGGAAACGGATGATCGAGGGTGTAGAGCAGCTTGGCCGTCTGCCCGTCAAAGACAAAGGCGCGGCCTTGATGGTCCACGTTTTCCCCGACCTTTTCGGCGCCGCCGAAGCCAACCTCTTTCCCGGTCATGCCTTTCCTGGCATAGGGTTGGTCATACGCACCAACGAGATAATCTGGAATGCCGTCGCCCGTCACATCGTCCAGCATGGCCAGTGAGGTCGAAAAACTGGAAAACCGCATCCGGATGGGATTATCCAGGATTTTGATATTCGGGCCGGCCCACACAGCAGAACTCACCAGCAGGAGAGCGGTGAGAGAAAGACTCACCAGCGGAAGAGATATTGAAAAACGAAACGGCCCGAACATGCTGAAACTCCTTACTCCGGTCGATACGATCACTATATTTTTTATGCGCGCCTCTTCAAGTCACCTTCTCGGGAAAAGTTACTCCCTCTCCCCCAAGGGGAGAGGGACAGGGTGAGGGGAAGGAGAGGAGGCCAGACCTATACTCCCTGAGCCGCCTCCACAACGGGTGCGACAGTGTCTATGCAGGCCATGGCCTGGCCGGTCGCGATCGCTTTGGCAAAAGGCTGGGAGAAGAGCACGATCCGGCTTGCCCCGGCATCGCGATAGGCTTTCATCTCATCGGCCGAGAGCGTCCCGTCTTTAGGATCAATAAAGGCCGACATCTGCAACGCGTCCGGGTCACGCCCAAACTCTCTGGCCATGGTACGGATCGATTCGACCTTGGTTTTATAGTCCTCAGGATCAAACGCCAGCGGACACCAGCCATCATAGGACCGGGCGACCCGCTCCAGCGCCTTGGGCACGTGGCCGCCCAGGAATATGGGCGGACCGGCCTTTTGGACGGGCTTGGGATCGCAGAACACAGGCGGGAACTGGACCATTTCGCCTTGGTAGCTGGGCTCTTTTTCGGTCCAGCAAATGCGCAATGCTTCGGTCGTTTCGCGCAAGCGCCGCCAGCGCAGCCGGAAGTTGGTGCCCATGACTTCGGTTTCTTCGCGCAGCCAGCCAGCCCCGACGCCAATAATAGTCCGGCCGCCGGAATAGAGATCGAGGGTGGCGATCACCTTTGCGGTGATGAGCGGTTCTCGCTCCGGGAATAAACAAATGCCGGTGGCCAGCTTGAGCGTGGTGGTGGCAGCGGCGGCCATCGTCAGCGCAATAAACGGGTCGGCCCAGCGGTTGTAGTGCTCGGGTAGGGTCCCACCCCCAGGCACCTCGGTTTTGAATCCGACGGGAATCACGGGATGTTCGGGAATCCAGAGGGATTCGAAGCCCAAGCCTTCGACCCGTTGCGCGATTCCAGTAATATCCTGCGTCTCTACCGTTGCCGGCACAAGGATACCAATATCCATACCTTGCCCTCCTTACGATTCATACGACCATGATGGGGATTATCAGCTCTGGGGAAGGGAATCGGGAGCGGGCAGCCCGCCCACTCCCATCATCAGCAGACAAAGCGTTTTACACACTGCGGACAATACGGCCTGGCCGTGCACCCGTGTCTTTTCCGTTTTCCTGAACGACTTCTCCGCTCACATAGGTTTTCTCGTAGCCTTGAGCGGTCTGCATCAGACGCGGCATCCCGGCCGGCAGATCGTAGATCATCTCGGGATGGCTGACGCTCAGATTGTCGTAATCGATCAGGTTCACATCCGCCTTGGCCCCTGGCTCAAGCGTGCCACGGTCTTGCATGCCAAACAGACGCGCGCCATCGTGGGTGAGTTTCTTCACCACAAACTCAAGCGGCAAGCGCTTGGGATCGTCCTCGGCTTTGTCCCGCGCCCAGTGGGTCAGGGCATAGGTCGGGACACCGGCGTCAATAATCTGTCGCACGTGGGCGCCCGCATCGCTGCCGCCCATGACCGTAATGGGATCACAGATCAGTTCATGGAGCGGCTCTGCGTTGCCATCCGCATAGCCGGCCGCAGCATACATCAAAAAGGCCCGGCCGTTTTGTTCGAGCATCAAGTCATAGACCACCTCGCGCGGGCTGCGGCCTTCGCGGGCGGCAAGGGCGGCAATGCTCTTGTCGGCACTCGGCTCATAGCTCAGCTCTTCGCCCATGGGATAGGTCCGCTCCCAGACCCGCTCGTTCTGATACAGCAGGGACATGCCGGTGGTGTTGGGGTCCTGTTCCGTGACCAGCTTGTGGCGTAGCTCAGGATTACGCAGCGCGGCCATCTTTTCGTCGTGAGACAGTTTTTTCAGAGGTTGAAAACTCGGCAGATATTCAAATGGATTATCCCCCTGAAAGCTGAACAGCACACACACCGGACGGGCAAACACCATCGGCGTGATCGGGACGCCACCTTCAACCGCGGCGGTACATTTGGCCATAACCTCACGCCATTGGGCGGGATAGGTATTATTCTGGGCCAGGAGGAAAGTCAGCGGACAGCCCGTCGCCCGGGAGATCCGAATCATCATATCCACTTCTGGCAGCAGGTCCGGGTCTTCGCCGGCAATACCGCGCGGCACCATCTCCAGAATGCCGCGGCCGGTTGAGCGCACAGCCTGGGCAATTCCGATCAACTCGTTTTCATGGGCGAACGTGCCGGGGACGGGTTCGCCGTCATTGGCCGTATGCACCAGAGTCCGTGAACTCGAAAAGCCCAAGGCACCGGCGAGGACGGCATCTTTGACAATAGCGCCCATCTTGGCAATGTCCTCTTCGGTCGCGGGTTCGTTCTTTGCGCCGCGTTCACCCATGACAAAGGCCCGCACCGCGCCGTGCGTAATCATGCCGCCCGCGTCCAGGGTGCGGGGCATCTTATCCAGCACATCGAGGTATTCGGCAAAGCTCTGCCAGCCCCAGGGCAGCCCGGCCGACAGCGACGGAGCGGGAATGTCTTCCACCCCCTCCATGAGACCAATCAGCCACTCGTGGCGGTCTGGCGTGGCCGGCGCAAAGCCCACCCCGCAGTTACCCATGACCACGGTCGAAACGCCGTGCCAGAGTGACGGGGTCATTTGTTCGTCCCAGGCCACCTGACCGTCATAGTGGGTATGCGCATCGACCCAGGCCGGCGTGACCAGCAGACCATCGGCATTCACCGTCTGCTTGGCACTTCCCAAGTCTTTGCCGACCGCGGCAATGCGCCCATCGGCAATGGCCACGTCGCCCATAAAAGCCGGCTTCCCCGTTCCGTCAACAATTTTTCCACCACGAATGACTATCTCATGCATGCAGAAACCTCCTTCGATTTGTCTGATGGTTGATTGACCGGGAGCACCATATAGGTTTCACCGCCGGTATGGCAACCGGCTTGAGAATAATGGTGCTGTCCTAGTTAGGACACTCGACTGTTCAAATTAGGACACTCGGCGTTTCTAATTAGGACACTTACATTCATCACAGATAAATTCTTTTTCCGGTGAGTTTTGTGGGGAATCCAGAAATTTTTCAGCCGGGCCGATATCAACGGTTTCCTCTCCATCTTTGACAGTGACCGTAAGGGGGAAATATTTTTCACACTGCAGACATTTTCCTACTGCAGAATAATTATGTTTGTTCATGGCTCCTCCATTTGATTAGGGTTGTCGTTACCTAGCACAGCCACTTAGGACACTCGACCCCTGCGCCCGACAATGACCTGGAACCGCTGCCGGCCTGGCCGCGGGAAAGGCGGTGGGGTCGGCAGCGGTGGGAGACCGACCGGGGTGGCCTCCGCGGCACAGATCATCTCCCCGATACTCCAGATATGCGTGGTCAGACCAAACTCCATTGTCGGCGTCACCCGCAGGGTCTCATGCACCCGACAGAAGTTGTAATGCGCGATCTGCAGCGCGATCGCGGCCTGGTGATGATCCATCTTCTTGCTATGGCCACTCGTGTGCCGGACATGCCGGCGCAAGTGGTTCCGCAAGGTTAAGTTGGCCCGCTCGATATGGTTCGTGGTCACATGGTCCATATTCGGATGCCCGCGCTGGACCTGATATTCTCCCGCCTTTTTGTTCATCATCACATAATCCGCGCCGTCGCTCCCGAATGTGCGATCCACGGCATCCTCATAGGCAGCTAGGGCGTCGGTCGTGATCTGGGGCCGATTGATCACCCGGCCCCGGACGTCGGTCAGCAAGGCCAGGGCATTCTCTGCCGTCCGTTTCCCGACGAGGTAGCTGATAATGATCTTCTTGTGGGCATCGATCGCCAGCCAGAGGTAGGCGTCGCCAAACTCGTCCGGATCATCGTCCTGGATGTTTTTTTGCTTCTTGCCGACGAAGCCCCATGTTTCGTCCAGCTCCAGGCAGTTGACCTGGAGCCCCCGCATCCGGGCGTGATGGAGCCGGTGGCAGGCCTCGCCGACTCGTTTGCCCAGCCGCATGATGGTGTCCCGGTGGACGCCGGTTAGTCGCTCGATGGCGCGAATGGAGTTGCTCTCGGTGAGAAGTGAGATGACCTGGACCTGCTGCGGGAGGGGAAGGCGATTCATGGCGTGCCCCTTTTCCTCGTGCCACGCCATGTGCTATGCATGAGACATGTAGTGCGGTCGTCATGACATTCATGGCGGTTGAACCCCGTGGAGGATGGCAGTCCCCACGGGGTTTTGCGTTTCTAAATGCTTGTTTTTGTTGGAGTATTATCGGCTATTTAGGGTGGCTCGTCAAGGACTGTGCACTCTTGTTTCGGTGCTTCATGCTGCCCTATCCATTAACCAACTGGGCTATCTGCTGTGGGGTTTCACGAACAGAATGGACCTTCTCATTTGTCATTCTCACCAGCGTATAGTTCCCTCCATACGTGCCATCAGTGTCTTTCACTGCCTCAACTCTCTCGATATTGGCGGCATTGATCCACATCTCTTCATTGTCATCATCCCTATGCAGTGGAATGAGTTTTGCCTCTGCCATCTGTTCGCTCCTCCTTACTCCTTTCAGAATCATGTTTTTCGTCATGTCGGAGATCTTTGGGGGTTCCCAAAGATGTCCCGGTCTCCTTTCAGCCGGTCAGTGCGCCGGGCATGATGCACAAGCCTCAGTGCAATCGCCTGATGTGCCGCTTGGAACGGGTACTTCCTCTCGCGGTAGATATAAAGGATCTCAATGTAGAGCTTCTACTGCGCCTCGGATATTCGCCGGAAGAATTCAATAGACGTGAATTCTTCCGGAAGGCTGCTGAGAACTTCTGGATAATGCTGTTCGAGGGCATCCAAGATCGGGTCTCTCCCCATGCCAGTCTCCTCCCTGACAGCCTGAGCATGCCTCGTTGAGCGCGAGCACAATCCCGCAAATATTCAGACAACGTCTTATGTGGGCGTGGGAACTGTTTCCAATGGCCGTGGGTATAGAAGCGTCTGTCTTGACGCAAGGCAGGCCGATGGATAATATCACGCATAAGCGCTTGACCTTTCTGGCTTCCCTGGTTGCACAGGGAGCCGGACGCTTTTGGAGTGCAGCCCAGCTTTCGAGCTGGGCTGTCGGCGTCTTAGGGTCTAGTTGTGCGGGAAATACCCACCGCTGTCAAGAAATTCCCGCTTGCATTTCCCGCCCGCTTCTGCTGTTTTCACCAGTGCAAACGTTACATGTGGCTCCCGATGCGTCGGGCTGCCATGCTGAATACAACAGCCACGCCTTAAACGCAGAGTAGCTTCCTGCGTTGTGGCGAATAAGCAGGACTCATCACACTACACATGTGACGTTTGCAACGGCCCGGCAACCTGGACCAGCCGGGCTCTTGCAGTTCAGCTGTCCGCCCTCTTCCAGACAGCATTTGTCTGGTCCTCCCACTACACTACAGGAGGTGTGTATGACCCGTTTTCTTGCGGGCATGCTCTTGATCGGGAGCGTGCTGCTTGTGCCGATCCATGTCGTGGCCGATCCGACCGACGGGTATATTGTGTCGGAGAGTCTCAGGCGAAGGTCTCAGGGATTGCCGCCACGCTATACGCCGCCGTCCACGAAATCCTACAAGTACCAGGGGAATACCTACACCACCCCGCGGGGCTCGACGCTGCACCGCTACAAGTATAAGAGCCCGAGCGGCCGGACCTATAAGGGGACGATCAAGTCGCTGCCGGGGGGGTCGTACCAGCACAAGGGGAGGTGGAAATAATGGAATCGACATCACAGCGACCAGCCGTATGGCCAGACGCCCTGAGTCAGTTGAATAAGCTCAATATCCTTGCCTTCATGGTTGGGGGTGCCATTGTGGGAGGAATGGCTGGGGGATTTGAGTGGGGTATCGCTGGGTTCATTGGTGGGGGACTAGCTGCTGTCCCTACCTGTGGCATGATCACCTGCCTGCTCGATATCCGCCGTATTTTACTAGAGAACCAGAAGTAGCTATGCTGACACGCTGTCCCGGTCCCCCAAGGGACTAGGCCGGGACACGGGTTGCCCGGTGCTGCGTATGCCACCACGCCGGGTGGCCCGCTCAGCCGCTATCTCTTCTTTTTCTTGAGGAGAGCCTTCGCCTTCTTCCCCAGCGCGCCTTTCAGCTTCGACGTGGCCTTGCCCTTCCCTTTCAGGAACTTTGACGGATAGGTGAGATCCTTGCCGCCGATCTTGCCGGCGCCCTTCTTGCCTTGGGCGACTTTGCCCGGCCCGCGGATGGATCCACGCCGGGGCGCGAGGCCATTGGGCGTGGAGACTTGGCTGTTGGAGGAGGCGACCCCAGCGGGCGTGCCAAGGCTCGCGCTGGGAGGGCCACCCGCTGGTGCGCCGGATCCGCCAATTGAAGCAGGTGTATTGTTCATGTAACCTCCAAGTTAGGACACTCAATTCTCAAAGTATGACACTCTGGCGCAAATTAGGACAGCACCAGAATAATACAGGGGAAAGCTGCCCTGTACGGCGCGCGCAGCGACGACGCGGGGTTGCGAGGTCAGCCCTAGGGGGCTAGGTAACAAGGAGGCAAGCAGGGATTGGAGAAACCGCAAACCAACAGGAGGAGAAAGGATGAGCGAGAACACCTATAACGGGAGCTGTTTTTGTGGGGCCGTGCAATTGACCGTCAGCGGCGCCCCCGCGGCCATGGGCTACTGCCACTGCGAGTCGTGCCGCCACTGGTCGGCAGGACCGGTCAATGCCTTTACCTTATGGCCGCCCGATGCAGTCCAGGTCACCCAAGGGGCGGACAAGCTCGGCAGTTATGCCAAGACCGACAATAGTCACCGTAAATGGTGCACGGCCTGTGGCGGCCACGTGTTTACCGAGCATCCCGGCATGGGTCTGACCGATGTGTATGCGGCCGTTATACCGGACCTTCCTTTTCAGCCCGGCGTGCACGTCTTCTACGAGGAAACCGTGCTGCGTATCCACGACGGCATTGTCAAACAGAAAGATGTGCCGGCCGAGATGGGCGGCTCCGGCGAGGCGCTGCCGGAATAATTAATCCTCAGCAGCCCCACCCTCAGGTGGGGCTGGTAATCGGGCCAGGGCAGAGCATCGCGGCCATCAATATGATGCGCCTGGATTCAGGCCGCCAGCAAGCCCTGGCGCGTGACCCAGTCCAGGGTCTCATCCAACCCCTTTGCATAGCGTACGAAGATCTCGTCCACTTCATCCGCGGAGACGATGAGCGGCGGACACAGCGCCAGCGTGTCGCCGATGGCCCGGGAAATCAGACCGTTGTCTTTCATGCGGGCCAAGCCGTATTTCCCGACTGCCGCGTCTGGATCAAAAGCCTGACCAGTCGCTTTGTCCATCACCAGCTCGCACGCACCGACCAGCCCCTTGCCGCGTACCTCGCCGACTAACGGGTGGTCGGCCAGCTGTTGCAGGTGAGCCTGAAACTGCTCACCGAGTCGGGCCGCCCGCTCGAAAATGCCGTCTCTTTCGTAGATTTCGAGTACCTTGAGTCCCAGTGCTGCCGAGACGGGATGACCGCTATAGGTAAAGCCATGACCAAATATCCCCCATTCTTTACTCACCTCGGCAACCGCCTGATAGATGAACTCGGGGATCATGACCGCGCTCAACGGCAGATAGGCCGAGGTCAGCGACTTGGCCAGGGAGATGGTGGCCGGCTCAAGATCAAAGGTCTGGGCGGCGAAAGGGTTGCCTGTGCGGCCAAAGCCAGTGATGACCTCGTCGTCGATGAACAGGACATCGTATTTTTTCAGCACCCGCTGGATCTTCGGAAAATAGGAATCCGGCGGCACCAGCACACCCCCCGCGCCCATAATCGGTTCGGCAATAAACGCCGCAACCGTGTCCGGGTTTTCCGCCAGGATGAGCCGCTCCAGGTTATCGGCCAGCCGAGTGGTAAAGTCCTCTTCACTTTCGCCGGGCTCATGAAAGCGGTAGTAGTGTGGGCAGTCGGTATGCAGAAAACTCTCGACCGGCAGATCAAACCCCTGGTGAAAGGGGGCTAGACCGGTGGCGCTGGCTGCGGCGAACGTCACACCGTGGTAGGCTTTGTTCCGGGCGATGATTTTTTTCTTCTCGGGTCGCCCGATGGCATTGTTGTAATAGCGCATGAGCTTGATCTGCGTATCGTTCGCGTCAGAGCCCGAGAGGCCGAAAAAGACTTTGGAAAATCCACCTGGCACCACCGCTTTGAGCTTTTCCGCGAGTTGCATGGCAGCGTCGTGGCTCTTGTCGGCGAAAAGATGGCCATAGGACAGCTTCTTGATCTGCTCGTAGGCAGTCTGGGCGAGCTCTTCGTTGCCATAACCGAGTGACGTGCACCAGAGTCCGGCCAGCCCGTCAATATACTGCTTGCCGTCTTCGTCCCAGACATAAATTCCTTCGCCCCGCACGATCATCAGCGGCCCCTGTTCGTTCAGGGTGGCGATCTGGGCCATAGGGTGAAACACGCTGGCAAGGTCGCGCCTGCCGAGCGGCGTTAGGGTTCCTGGCTCGTTCATGGTTCGCTCCTCCGTTGGTCTATATTCATTAGTAATACATCTGCCTCATCCGCCCAGAATAGTCCACGCTGCGTGACCTCGCCAAGAGGCGAGGTCACTATATTATGTATGTAGGTTCCATCCGTTCAAGTCGTGCGCTTTGATTAACTCATACTGAGATACACACAGATGTGGCGGCTCCAATTCGGCGGTGTTGATAGCACCACTGGATGAAAGTGACATATCCTTTTGTAGTGAAAGGCCGTGTCGCAATACACACACATGAAGGGTCAACCCCGGTGTCTGGATGTCCTTTCCAAAATCGCGCTGTACCTCGCCAATCTGTTTTGTCATCACATCCAGGAATTTGTTGATGGTCAAGTTATCAACGCCCTCCAGAAGATGAAACCAAAGCCCCCACACGGGTTCGCGCAGTAGTTTCTGCAAGTCCTTGTAGATTTGGAAGTTGTTCTGGGCTGACGAGCTAACACCCTTTGCCTTGAACTCAACGTTACAGATGCCGCTCCCATCCACGTCGTGTACCTGAAGGTCCGTCTGAGCAGAAAGCGGCGTCTTGCCCTTGAACGTGTAGAGTTTAGAGGTAGGCACCTCAACTGAGTACCTGAGAGGCCCCTGGCACAATGCCTCGACGAAAGCGAACCTAGCCTCCTGCTCACTGACACGTACACTCCCATCACGATACCGAGGAAAAACAAGACGACCTGAACCAGGGCCACCGGGAGGACAACCGCTACTTCGCGCATAGGCGTCCCACAGAATAGTGTCCGCTCGTTTGCGGGCATCTGAGATATTCTGATGTAACGTCTTCATCAAAGTATACTCTCCGCCACGGTGGGTCTAATCTCTCCAAGGCTTCGTCCAGAGCACGAAGATGACCGCCCCCCAAAAGATGACACCAGGAATAATAGGACGGAATTTCTAGTTTAAGGTCTTGGCCGGTCTTGACCGCACGTTGGATAAGATTGGCTCAGGAACCTGTCCTGGGCGTCACTCTGAGCGGCAGGCGGGTCAGACCGACCAGACGATTGTTATTCGTCCATTCGAGGCCGCCGACGATCTCGAAGGCCGCGTAGCGGGCCAGGAGTTCCTCGAACACCACCCGGATTTCAAGCCGCGCCAGATTGGCCCCCAAACAGAAGTGGGTGCCCAGACCAAAGCCAATATGAAAATTGGGGCTACGTCCGATATCGAATCGGAACGGGTCGGCAAACTCGTCTTCATCCCGGTTGGCCGACATCTCCCAGATGGTGACTTTCTGCCCTTTGCGGATGAGCTGTCCGTATAGCTCGACATCGCGCGCCGTCGTCCGACGCTTGTACACGGACGGCGAAGTCCAGCGTACGATTTCTTCGACCGCGCTCTTCATCAGGGTCGGGTCGGCGCGCAGACGTTCCAGTTCGTGCGGGTTTTCAATCAATGCCACTAGGCCGCCGGCAATGGAGCTGCGCGTGGTCTCGGCCCCGGCCGGAAAGAGCAAGGCAAAAAAGGCGCGCAACTCACGATTGTCGAGTTGCGGGGAACCGTCCTCTAACCGGGCGTGAACAATCACGGACAGAATGTCGTCCACGGGTGCGCGACGTTTCTGCTCCACGATCCTATCCGCGTACGCGCCCAGACGTTTGATATGCTCCAGGGCCAGGGCTTCGCCCGTCCCGGCGCCGATGGCCAGGTCAACAATATGCCCCAGCTCTTCTCGATCTTCCTGCGGAATCCCGAGAATAATGCAGATAGCCTGCAGGGGCAGTTCGCGTGCCACGGTCGGCACGAAATCAAACGGCTCGCCGGGCGAAATGCCGTCAAGAATATGGCGGGTCCGTTCCCTGAGCTGGGCTTCCAGACGACCGATCATGCGCGGCAGGAAACCGGTATTGACCAAGTCGCGCAGGCGGCGATGCTTGGGGTCATCCGTCTGGTTCAGTTGATAGCCGGCTCCCCTGCCATCGAAAATCTGGGTCCCCCCCAGCTCGGAAGAAAATGTCTCAGCATCCTTAAAAACATTCACCACGTCAGCGTAGCGACTCACCACCCAGAACCCCTCACCACCCGGCGTATGCTCGGTCGGCGCATGCCACCAGACCGGGGCCTCACGCCGCAGATGAGAAAAAAATTCGTGCGGAAACCCGTTGGCAAACGAACGACCGTACGACAGATCAACAGACTCCATAGCGCGCTCTCGTCAGTGGACTTGTTTATATATGGTAGATATCCAACACACCCTCAATAACATCGTTCAAGAGGGTAGTCTTCTTTTTGGCGATCCGATAGCCCGCCGGCGTCCGCCGGAGCAGGTGCTCATAAAAGCCGTAATAGAGAAACGACTCTTGTTTCCCAGGCTTGTAGGCATTCACCTGCCAGTGGGACACCACGACCGGTTGGTCAGCGTCCTCGTTAGTGAGACGGATATTGGTAATCAGGTGGCAGGTCCGGTCCAGGGGCTGGGAGGCCGGTGACAGGCCCGATTCGATCCGCCAGACCCGGTCTTCCAGGCCGGCCTTGCTGTTGTAGTAGATCAGTGACAGCTCGGTCTGCGGATCGTTCGTGGGCCGACCCCCATCCGTCCAGGCCGGTACCCAGTATTCCGCATCGTCGGCATAGAGGGCCAGCCAGTCCGCCCAGCGGTGCTGGTCCAGGCAGGCGGCTTCGTCAAACAACACCTGGGTGCAGCGCGCCAGCAGCTCAGCCGTCATGGCCGTTTCCACGCGCAGTTCCCTGGCCCTGGCTCATGAGGGACAGCCAGCGCCGGTACTGGCCCTGAAAGATGATCTCATCCTGAAAGTTGCTGCTGCTGGCAACTGGTTGCAGGCCAGCAGAGTGGGCTTCATCATCGGCACCCGAGACGGCCCGGCCGGTGCCGCGTACATAGCCCTGCTGCCAGCGCACCTGGTGACCGTTAAAGCCGCGTTGGCAGGCCTCGAACGCCGCCAGGTCGTCCGGGGTACCAACCCCGCTGGCGTTGAAAAAGTCTTCGTACTGGCGTAGCCGGTGCGCCCGCGTCTCGGGGGCCTCGCCCACCGGCGCAAGGCAATAGGTCGAGACCAGGGTCCTATCGACCGCCAGCGGGATCACGACCCGAATCTGGGCTGAGATCTGATCCATCAGAAATACGTTCGGGTAGAGCAACAGGTTGCGCAGCCGTTCAACCATCCAGTGCGCCTGCGCTTCCCCATATTGGGCTCGCAGGGTCTCCCGCTGGGCGTACGAGGGTCGGACCTGCGGGTTGGGGTAGTCGGTCCACAGCAGGGTGTGGCCGTTACCCAGGTCGTAACAGCCGGTCGCATTGGTCGGGGCGTCCAGGCGTTCGGCGTCCAGGGATTGCACCTCGTCCGAGCCCGACTGTGCACGGCGTTGGACCACACCCACAAAAGTGCGGTGAACCACATCGAAATGATAGCCGTCCACGCCGTTCTCCACCTGGAGCTTCCAGTTGCCGTGATAGGTGTAATCCGCGCTGCCGGCGACCACCTCCCAGCCGTCCGGGGCCTGGTCGGCCAGCATGTCAATGATCGGCAGGGCCGCAGTCAGGTGGTCTTCGAGAGCGGGCACGTCGGCATTGAGCGAGCCGAACAGAAAGCCTTTGTAATTGGCCAGCCTGGCGATGGGCGTGAGGCCGTGCGACTGCTCCTCGAACGCGGCCGGATAGGCACCGTTGGCATGGTCCTTGACGCTGATCAGCGCGCCGGCAGTATTGAACGACCAGCCGTGATACGGACAGGTCAACACCCGCTGATTGCCGCGTTTGAGCCGGCATACGGTGGCCCCTCGGTGCGGACAGGCGTTAATGAACGCGCCGATCTGGCCGGCCTTGTCGCGCATGAGAAGAACCGGCTGGCGGCCCATACTGGTCGTAAAAAAATCGTGGGGCCGGGCAAGCTGGCTCTCGTGAGCCAGGTAAATCCAACTGCCCTCGAAGATGTGCTGCATCTCCAGATCGAAGACGCGCGGATCCCGGAATACGTCCCGGTCCACCGTAAACACGCCCTGCTCGGGCTGGTCCATAATGTAGTCGCGCACGTCCCGTTCAAGGTCTCCAATCGGTTGCCGGTCGTTCAAGCCGGTACCGGATGCAACTGAGCCAACAGTCTGGATACTCATGTCTGCAATTCCTCCCGAATCGTTACGTTTCCGGTTACGACCCCTTATCGGACGTTGTGTCTCGGTTCGGACTGACTGTCAAGCATGAATGGCAAACGCAGGCGACGCAGGCGGTACCCCACACCGCAGTCTGCGCTAGGCAACCTCGTAGGCTTCGAGTTTGGGCGCGGCCATCTCGGCGTCAAAATGGGTCTGGGACCAGGGCCAGCTTGCCGGCACACCGTGCTTGTCCAGGTACCAGCTATTACAGCCCGTCGCCCAAATCGATTTCTTGGCGGCCTGCGCGCGAGCTCGCTCGTAGTCGTCCGTTGCTGAGTGCATAGCACTGATTTCCCGGCACTCCCCTGTTCGTATTTTTTCCATGAGTTGCAGAATATAGCCCAGTTGCAGTTCGGCAATGCGGATCAAGGAAAAGTTGCCAACCGGACCGTTGGGACCGTTCAGCATAAAGAAGTTCGGGAACTCCGGAACGGAAATCGAGAGATAGGCAACCGGATGGTCCGCCCATACGTCGTCGAGATCGACACCGTCCCGGCCGCGTACCAGGGTCGGGCGAATAAAACGGTCGGCCCGAAAACCGGTCGCCAGCACGAGGACATCCAGCTCGTGCAGTTTTCCGTCCTGGGTCCGGACGCCTTTGGGCTCGACGGCTTCAATACCGGAAACCACGAGTTCGGCGTTCGGATGCTGAATGGACTCATAGAAATTGGGCGAAAGAATGAGACGCTTACAGGCCGCCCGGTAATTTGGCCGGAGTTTCTCACGTAATTCCGGGTCTTTCACCGTGTCTTCAAGGTTGGCCAGGCAGACGGCTTCAATCTCCTTCATCTCGGGGGAATCAGAATCAATGACCGCCTTACTAAAATTTTCAAAAAACTCTTTCTGTTCTTCGCGCAGCGCGTAGATTTTCTGTAGGTCGTTGGCAAACGCGGCTCGCTCGGCAGCCGCGTAGGCGTCGTTCTCCATTTTGAAGACCCACTGCGCGGTCCGCTGGAATAATGTGTAGCGGGCCACCCGCTCAACCAGGGCGGTGGTAATCTGGATTGCGGTCGAGCCGGTGCCGATCACGCCGACACGCGCGCCGTCGAGCGGGACGCTGTGGTCCCACTCGGCACTGTGGAAGTGTGCGCCCTCGAAGGTGTCGAGACCGGGGATAGCCGCCCGATTGGGATGGTGCAGCACGCCGGTGGCGGCAATGATGATATCCGCCTGGTCTTCACGTCCCCTGCTGGTCCGAATCTGCCAGCGGCCGTCAATGAATTCGCAGGCCGTAATCTCTTCCTCAAAGCGGACCCGGTCTACGACTGCGTACTTCTGCGCGACATTCTCGAAATAGGTCCGAATCTCAGGGCCCGGAGCAAACACCTGACTCCAATCCGGGTTGGGCTCAAAAGAATAGGTATACGAATGCGCCGGCACGTCGCAGGCCAGGCCCGGATAGGTGTTCGCCCGCCAGGTACCGCCCAAGGCGTCTGACTTCTCATAGATGATGAAATTATCGTAGCCGGCCTCACGAAACTTGATAGCGGACAGGATGCCGGCCATGCCCGCGCCGATGATGACGATGCGCGGGTCTTGCGCGGCGTGTTTGAGGTCTTGGGGGTTCAGATTGGGTTCGGCCATATATCCGTTCCTTCCTTATACAAAACGCGGGCTGGTATACACCGGCAGGCCGAAGGTCTGCCGCCCGAGCAGGGCTTTGCCTTCCATGCCGGCAAAGGGCTGATGGATGACCGCGGCCCGCACGTCGCGGTACATCTGTTCCATGGGATTTTTCTTGAACAGGGCCGCGCCGCCGACCATGCGCATGGCTTTATCAACCACCTGAACGCAGGATTCCATCACAAACTGAAAACACGAGATCAGATTGACAAGGTCTTCCTGGGTGCGCACGTCGACGTCATCGTGAGCGGTAACGGCCTGATGCAGCATGGCCCGCGCCGAACGCAGGCCGATTTCCATGTCCGCGGCCAGGAGTTGATTGCTCGGATAGTGGGTCATGGGCTGATCAAACGGCTCTTGTTTCCGTCCAGCAACCCAGTCCATGGCGTAATCGCGCGCCGCCTGGGCCAGGCCGATATAACACGCCGGGCCGGAGGCCACCCACCACGAGGCGGTGATGTCGGAGATGGCGTCCCAGCTTTGGGCCGGTCGTAACACCGCGGCATCGTCGGGGACAAACACATTGTTCCAGACCACATCATTGCTCTGCGAAGAACGGATGCTCATCGTATCCCAGTTAGTCTGAATTTCGACGCCCTCAGCCGTGGTCGGAAAGAAGCACAGCAGGCATTGCGGGCCATTCTCCGGGTCTTCATAGCGCGCGGTCGTCAGCAGATAGTCGGCCCCCGCGGACATGGTGCCGAAGCCGCTTTTGCCGTTCAGTCGGTAGCCGCCGTCCACCTTGGTCGCCTGACGAGTCGTATCGTTAATACCGGCAAAGCCGACCGAGCTATTCATTTTTGGATCACTGACCGGTCCCCCGAAAATCAGGCCGTCGGTCACTGTCGCCTTGAGCATAGGTTCAATCGCGTCCAGGTAGGGCCCCTGCCCGCGTTGGTTAAGCCGCCACAGGTCTGCCAGAATGGAGACCACGATGTGGTGCATATTGACGGCAATGGCCATGGGCAGGTCGCCGTAGGCCAGACGTTCCTGGGCCATGGCAATATCCAGCGGTGTAGCGCCGCCGCCGCCCAGCTCTTCCGGTACGATGAGCGCGGTATAGCCCGACGCCTTCATGGCCGCCACATTTTCATGCGGAAAGCTGCCGTCCGCATCGTGCTCGGCCACCCGTGATTTGAAGTCGTCGGCATGAGCGGCCGCCATATCGATAAGGCGCTGCTGACGCTCGGTTGGATTCGTTGCCATGTCTGAGACCTCCTTGCTTTGCCCGCGATCCTGTTATTCTTACTGGACAAGCGTCAGGTTCGTATCAGACAAACCGGACAAGCGTCAAATTTCAGCTCATCAGCCGTCCCCGCATGACTGCCCACTTGGCTCGTAGTACTTGTCGCTACGCCCCGGTTCCGCCACCTCAGGGCAAGCCCGAGTGGCCGGGCCGCCAGGGCCGTGCTACACACACGACAGGAGGGCAGACTATGACACAGCCATCAACTTCCACCGCCCAGGAGCAGCCGAGCTATGACTGGCCTGCGCTGATCGATGAACTCAACCGCCGTTTGCACCTGCGCGCTACACCAATCGGTATGAAATGGTTTACCTCGATCGAGGAAATGGAAGCGATTCCCCGGCTCCGGCGTCCCAAGGATATCCACACCGCCGACCAACTCGTCGCTCAGGCCGCCCGGCTCAACTGGACTGTCGGCCTGACGGCAAAAGACCTGGTCGGCAGCCAGTGCTCGGCCGTGTTGGGCCTCGCCCCCCAGGACGAGGAGTGGCGGTGCGGCAAAACCATGGCCGGCGTGTGGTTTGAGACCGAGCAGGACTCAGCCGCCCACCAACAGGCCATGGATGTCGTGCCCTACGGCCGCTATCAGGCCCTGGCGGTCTCGCCGCTGGTGTCGGGTCGGCTCAACCCGCCGGATATCTGTCTGATTTACGCCACCCCGGCCCAGATGATCCTGCTGATCAACGGCCTGCAATGGACGGGCTATAGAAAAATGCAGTGGGGCAGCGTAGGCGAGTCGGCCTGCGCCGACTCCTGGGGGCGGGCCAAGCTGACCGGGGAGCCAAGCGTCTCGATTCCGTGCTATGCCGAGCGGCGCTACGGGGGCGTACTTGAGGATGAGCTGCTGATGGCCATTCCGCCTCACTATCTGCCGAAAGCCCTGGACGGCTTGGCCCGGCTGGCCAAGAACGGGCTGTCCTACCCTATTCCCCAGTACGGCATCCAGAGCGATGCACGGGCGGGTCTGGGCTTCAGCTACAAAGACGCGAAGTAGGCCGCATTGTGTGAACCACCTTCCGGCTTCCGCCGGAATGACAGGAGGGGCTGGCTATACGGAAGCGTGAATTGCTCTAGTCTCGTCCGAGCAGCAGGCCTGGCCTGAGCACGGCTCGATGGAGAGGCACGGCATTCACGGTTGCCTTGGACACCATCAGTGCGTTGGCATTTTTTGCGGCTAGGCTCCGGGCCAGCTCGGCGACCGTCGGCACCAGCTTGTCCGGCGTCACCACCTGATTCAGCATCCCCAGGAATAAGAGCGCGTTTGCCGTGTAATGGCAGCAGGTCAGCATCATCTCTTTGGCCCGTGCCGGTCCCACCTGAGCCGCGAGCAGGGTCACCATAGACGGACTTAACGGAGCCCCAAGATCGACCTCGGGAAACCAGAACTCTGACCCTTCGACGGCGACACGCAGGTCGCAGCCGAGTACCAACCCCCAGCCTCCCCCAACCGCATAGCCGTTCACCGCCGCGGTCGTGATTGGCTCAAGGTGGACCAAGCTTGCCAGGACGCGTTCCGTCAAACGTGTCCGGCGGGGAGCGAATTCCTGAAAAATCGCTTCGCGCTCGTGTGGATCATCTACTCCTTTGATAAGCGACAAATCCGCGCCTGCGCAGAAGGAGTTTCCCGCCCCAGTGAAAATAAGCACCCGGACCCTGGTATCGTCCCGGAGCCGGCATAAGAGGGCGTCCAACTCCAGCAGGATGTCTTCGTTTAATGGGTTGCGTTTCTCTGGTCGATTAAAGGTGAGTGTTGCAATGCGGTCTTCTTTTTCGAGTAAAAAATGCCTTGGCATTTTGTTCCCCTAGCGCATACTATACGGCCTCTTTATGGAGCTGTGTATATCGTTCCAGGTCTCTAACGACCACTGTAGAGAACCAGGGTCAGTCAACAGTCCCGTGGATGCTCACCAGTGATCCACCCGCCCACACGAGTCTGTGCGGACTGGCCAATAAAGGATTTATACCAAGCATGATTCGCAATCTGATGCCGCGGGTGAGTGCGATTACCAGGGGGTGAGAGCTGACTGCGGGAAGAAGCGGTTTCCCCAAGTGAGAAAACGGAGAGGGGCCATAATGGAAAGCAAGAGCGAAGAAAAACTGTCAGGCCTAGCAGCAGCGCGACTCCTCCCCGAGCAATTCCGGGACCTTGCCCCATTCCTTGAATGGGCCTTGGCAACGGAGCCTGAACGGAGTGCGAAGCGTCAGGCCAGCCCGATGGAAGAAATCAACACGTTTTATCAAGCCATATTCTCGCGGATGAAAGACATTCTGCCGTTTTTGGACCAGTTTACAGCCGAGAATGCTCCGGATGATGTGCGGCGCTTGTTCCATCTCACCCTCTCCTTGGCCGAAGTCGCCCCGGCGGTTGAAAATTACGGGCAGCCAAGTGTTGTTGACGGGTATGATGTCACCCGCTTTGTCGAAAATCACGAACAATTAAAATAAAGGAAGGGCATCGCCAGAGGAGGGAAACACATGGCACTGGGGAAAAACAAATGGCACGACCGTTATCCGGAGCTCGGGACTGGCCCCATCCCGGTCGAGCCGTATGTCTCACCAGAATATTTTGAGCAAGAACGCGTCCGGATCTTTCGTAAAACGTGGCTCAATATCGGCCGGGTCGAGCAGATTCCTCAGCCTGGAGATTATTTTGTCAAAAACCTTGCCATCTGTAACACCTCGATTTTGGTTGTTCGTGGCAAAAATGGTGAGGTTCGCGCCTTCCATAACATGTGCTCGCACCGCGGCAATCAGCTGGTGTGGGACACCAAGGGCAGGTGTCAGACTTTTTCATGCAAGTTCCACGGCTGGACATACGCCCTGGATGGCTCGCTCCGCCACATCACGGATGAACATAATTTCTTCGGTCTCAAGAGAGAAGCGCTCGGCATGACACCGGTTGCGGTTGGTACCTGGGAGGGTTTCATCTTTATCAATGTGGACCCTGACCCTCAACAGACCTTGCCGGAGTACTTGGGGGAAGGACTGCGCACAAGCATTAAAGGCTATCCCTTTGAGGACCTCTCGACCAACTGTTTTTCCTGGCACACGGACGTGCGGGCCAACTGGAAGGTTGCCAAAGATGCCTTCCAGGAGGTGTATCACATCTCCACCCTGCACCGCCGCATCATTGGGGATGTGTATGCGAGCAAGGTCAATCCGTATGCGAATGCGCTCGACTTTACCCTTTATCCTCCGCATGGCCGGGTGTCGCTGTCCGCAAACCCGGACCGGAAACTCACCGGTGTTGAGTCCATAGTACAGGGATTTGGCTCGACGGTGCTGCAACAGAATAACAGCGCTTCAGAGGAGCTGCCCGCAGGTGTGAACCCTACCGGGTATCCGCACTGGTCCTTCGATGGCTTGGCACTGTTTCCGAACTGCCTTATCTATGTGTCAAAGGGAACGTATCTGACCCATATTTTTTGGCCTATAACGGAAAATCTGACACGCTGGGAAATTCGGACCTATTCACCCCAAGCGGAAACGCTCTCGGGCCGATTCAGCCAGGAATACGGGAAGGTTTCCTTCCGTGACACCTTGTTAGAAGATGCCAGTACGCTGGAGCGCACCCAAACAATGCTGAGGTCGGGCGCGAAGAAGGAAATCGTTCTGCAAGACGAAGAGCTGCTCATCCGCCAGCATCATAAAGTGACGGAAAGTTTTTTGAACGCATCGGAAGGGAGCCAGCCGAATGTCTGAGCGTCAACTGCCGGAGGGGTTTCAGGATCTTGAGCCATATCTTGAATGGTCTTTGGCCACGGACCGTGAGCGCAGTATCAAACGCCAAACGAGTCCGATGACCAAGATCACTGCCTTTTATCACGCCATTGTGCCGCGTATGGATGAAATCCTAGCCCATTTAGAGCAGTATCCGTTGGAGCAGGTCCCGGCCGATGCGCAAAGCCTGTTCTATCTCACTCTGTCGTTGGCCAAGATTGCTCCGGCGGTTGAAATGTATGGCGAACCTGTGCCTGAGGGGCTGGATGCGTTACGACTTGAGAACATTGATATCTATCCGACCCGAAGCTGAGCACGGGCGAAGAAAAGGATGGCGAGGATATGACCACACAGACCAACGGAGCCACTGACGGGAAATGGCACGCGCGGTATCCTGAGTTGGGAACTGGACCGGTCCCTATCGAACCCTACATCTCACCCGAGTATTTCGAGAAAGAGCGCGAGCATATTTTTCGGAAAGTCTGGCTCAATGTAGGCCGCGTAGAACAGATTCCCGAGCCCGGCGACTATTTTGTGAAAGACTTGGCAGTGTGTCGGACCTCAATCATCATTGTCCGTAGTCACGATGGCCGGGTGCACGCCTTTCACAATATGTGCTCGCACCGCGGCAATCCGGTCGTGTGGAATGCAAAGGGCGCGTGCAAGATGTTCACCTGCCGCTACCACAGTTGGACGTATGGGCTGGATGGTGCTTTGCGACATATCCCGGACGAAAAAAATTTCTATGGCATCAAGAAGGGCGCGTATGGACTGACGCCGGTTGCCGTTGATACCTGGGAGGGATTTATTTTTATTAATGTCGATCCACGCCCAAAAGAGACGCTACACGAATATCTCGGAGCAGTGGGCGAAAGTTTTGAGGGCTATCCGTTTGCGGAGATGGCAACCGGCTGCTCGACCTGGGAGATCGACGTGAATGCCAATTGGAAGGTGTGTAAAGATGCCTTCCAAGAGGTCTACCATATCTTCAGTCTGCATCACAAAAGTACGGGAGCGGCGTTTGCCAGCACGTCCAATCCGTATTTGAATGTACATGAACTGGCGCTGTTTGGCCCGCACGCACGCATATCGGTCCCGGCGAATCTCGACTGGACACCCACCCCAGTTGAAGCCTTGGCAAGGCGATATGGCATGCTGGCCCTGCAAAAACAGGGCAGCTCCTCACAGGGCATGCCTGCTGGGGTGAATCCAACCGGTTCCCCGGACTGGTCGTTCTCGGGATTGATCTATTTCCCCAATATGTGTCTCTTTGTTGCGGACGGCGGGATTATCATGCACACCATGTGGCCCTTGTCGGAAAACCGTACCCACTGGGAAGCCCGGACCTATTTCCCGAAAGCGAAAACGCTGGCGCACAAGTTCAGCCAGGAGTACAGCCGGGCCACGTTCGTCGACGGAGTACTGGTCGAGGATGGTGGGACGTTTGAGAAAACGCAGTCCATGCTGGCTTCAGGAGCAAAGAAACACGTCATCTTGGGAGATGAAGAACTCCTCATCCGTCACCATCACAAGGTGACAGAACAGTTCTTTAACGCGTAGCTTAGCTATCGCAGCAAAAAGGAGGACTGCTATGACTCCCTGAGAAAATCAGGCGGCAGGTTCTGGCCGAAAGCGCCGTTCAGTTTTATAAACTGATTTGAGACTGCCTTTGCCGAGAAGATCGGCGATCCTGACCCCTTCTCAGGGGAAGCGGTCGAACGGCATATTTGGACGGTTACGCATATTGTGTTGACCGGTGTGTTAGCGGAACCCGTGCTGGGCTATCAACGCTAGAGACTTTTCAGGGCCGCTGAAGTATCTGTTACTTCAGCCGGTTCACATCGTCCGGGTTGATCAGGTCCGGGACGGTCCAGCCGTCGATATCGTATTCCGCCATACACTGCTCGACAAATGCCTTGAGCTGATCCGCGCGGCCCATGGCCACGGCCGCCGGTAGGTTTTCGAGTTTGATGTTTTCATAGTTGCCAGCGTAGTTGCGCTCGTACAGTTCGTGCCGTCCACCAAACTCGGTCCCGACGGCATCCCACAGAATCTTGAGCAGCTTGACGCGCTCCAGCGCATCGTAATCGTTGGAGCCGCGTAAATATTTCTCAAGATAGGGTCGCAGCTCCGGCGTTTTGAAGTCTTTCACATGTGAGTTGAGATAAATCAGGCCGCTTGAAATGGTTTGCTCGATAATCTCTTTGATACGGGGGTAGGCAACCGGGGCCAGGACGCGGTAGGCCAGGCCGTATTCCGTGTTGGGCTGGAGGGCACCGTTAACCCATTGGTCGGGGGTCTTGGTCATGGCCTCGGTCAGGCCCCAGAACATATGCCGCCAGGCCAGCACCTCACCGACCTGCACCTGGGCGCTACGCTGGTCCTGTATGCCAATCGCCTCTATGGCTTTCAGCAAGACCCCAGCCAGAAAGTCCAGCTTGACCGCGAAACGGGTGCAGCCATGTAGGGTAAAGCGTGGGATAAAACCTGAGCCGGGGAAAAAGGTGTTGGCCTTATCCAGGTCGCGGTAGACAAACAGATTCTCCCAAGGGATGAGGACTTTGTCCAACACCAGAATGGCATCGTTCTCATCCAGCCGGGAAGACAGCGGATAGTCGAACGGACTGCCCAGGGTAGCGGCGTGCAATTCATACGACGGGCGACAGATGAGCTTTACGCCCACACTCTGCATGGGAATCATGGCAAACAGCGCCATCTCGGGTTTGCCCAAAGGCGTCGGCCCGTAGAAACCGATGAAATTATGATGCGTCAGGGCGGAGCCGGTCGCGACCACCTTGGCGCCGCTGACAATGACACCCGCGTCGGTTTCTTTTTCCACCCGCACATAGACATCGTTGACGGCGTCCGGAGATTTGGCCTTATCGACCGGCGGGTTCACCAGCGCGTGGTTGAGAAACAGGCAGCGCTCCTGGGTGTGACGATACCAGCGTAAGGCATTGTCCTGATAGGGCGCATAGAACTCGGCGTTGGCGCCCAGGGTGCCGGTCAAGCTGGCCTTGTAGTCCGGCGAGCGTCCCATCCAGCCGTAGGAGATGCGCGCCCACTCGGCAATGGCGTCCCGGCTGCCGACCAGATCTTCCGTACTCTTCGGTACCTTGTAAAACTTATGCGTGAACCCGCCGTTCCCGGTATCTGTCGACGTGCTGAGCGTCGGTGCTTTCTGCGGGTCGTGCAGCGCGTCATACATGCGCGCCAGCATGCGGGCGGAATTCCGAAAGGCCGGGTGCTGAGTGACGTCTTTGACGCGCTCACCATAGATCCAGACCTCTCGGTCGTCCCGTAGGCTGTCAAGGAATTCCTGGCCGGTCAGGGGTCGTTGTCCGGGCTCGCTATCGGGTTGCGACCTCGGGTCGGTGGCCGGTGTCTGTTGACTCATCGTCTGTCCTCCACGCTCACCTGCTGCGGTCTGCTTCTGTCTATAGTGCGGACCGGGCTTCGGCAAGTTCGAGCGGGGTGGCTGCCCAGCCACCTATGGCCGAAACTGCAAGGCCCTGGGCACGAGTCGCGTCGGCTGAGCCACCACCTGATAGGCGGTTTCCACCCATTCACAGATATAGCGACGGGTATCCCTGGGGTCGATCATTTCTTCGATCTGGAATTTGTTTAACGGGCCGAGCGGTCCCCGGACGCTCTCGATCCGGGCGTTGAGTTCCGCACGGAAGGCAACTGGATCGTCCGCTTCTGCCAACTGCCGTTTATAGGCCGCTTCGATGCCGCCTTCGGGTGGAATCCCGCCGACATCCGCAGCCGGCCAGGTGACACGTATCGAGGGTTCCGAGCGCGGGGTGGCATAATTATTCCCGGCAACGCCAAAGCTGCGGCGCATCAGAACGGTAAAGATGGGGACCCGGACCTGGGCGAAGGCAATCATCCATTCTGCCCCTTTGCGAATCGTGCCCGTTTTCTCGTGCTCCAGGCCGACCGCGAAGCCGGGGTTATCGACCAGGTTCAAGAGTGGCAGATGAAACAGATCGCACAAATCCAGGTGGCGCGTCAGCTTGTCGCAGCCGTCAGCGGTGAGCGCGCCACCGTTGGCATGCTGGCTGTCAGAAGCAATCACCCCCAGAGGATAACCGTTGAATCTCACGAACCCGGTCACCTGATCGGTCCCCCACAAGGGACCAATCTCAAAAAAAGAATCCCGGTCGGCCATTAACCTGATGGCCTGCCGAATGTCAAAGGTCGTGGTCCGTTTTCTGGCAATGAGGGTCGCCAGTCCCTCTTCACGCCGGTCAATCGGATCATTCGCGCTGGCCGCGTGTACGGGCGGAACCTCGTATACGCTGGAGGGCAGATAGGACAGAAACGTCCGGGTCATCTCCATGGCTTCTTCTTCGGATTCTGCCAGATTGTCTACCGCACCATTCGTACAGTGAATATGCCAGCCACCGAGTTCCTCCTTGGTGATATCGTAGCCCATGGCATGGGAGACAACCGGCGGTCCGGCGACAAAGAGCTGGGCGATATCACGCACCATGACCGAGAAGTGGCCCAGGACGGCCTTGGCCGCGCCAATGCCGACCACGCTGCCGAGCAACAGATTGACTACTGGTATGGTCGCGAGTTGCTCGGCGTACATGCTGCTGCCCAGGTGTCCGGGTAGATACGATCCGCCCCCACCTGCCACCCGCGGCCTGCCGGCTTTGATGGCGCCCGCGCTTTCCCTGGCGCTGCTCTCCCCCTCTTTTTTCTGGGCTGGCACCATAGCTGCGACACTGCCCCCACCGGACGAGCCGTCCAGCAGCCGTATCGAGGGTAGACGCATTTCCGTTGCCAGACGGTCCAGATAGCCGCTCTTTGCAGCGATCGCCCCATCGGCATGGCCTCCCCGAGACGTGAAATCATCGGCGCATACCACGACACTCCGCCGATCTATCTTTCCCCAACCACCCACACTGTTTGCCGGGGTAAAGCCGGTGATCGTGCCTTCTTCATCATAGGAGGCGAAACCGGCGACGCTGCCGACCTCCCGGAATGAGCCTTCGTCCAGCAACAGCTCAATCCGCTCCCGGCAGGTCAGCTTACCGCGAGAGCGTTGGCGTACCACACCGGGATCGTTGGAGTCGGGCGCCAGCCGTTGTTTGGCAAATTGTTGGAGGAGCGTAATCTCTTCCAGCACTTTCTCCCAGGGGTATGCCCCCTCGGTCTCCTGAGGAATGTCAGCCTGTGACGGGGACACAACGGCCACCACCTGTCCCGCGGCGACGCTGTCTCCGGCCTGGAGGGGTTGCAATGCGACTATGACACCCGCGCAGCCGGCCGTGACCATGGTCTCCATCTTCATGGCGCTCACGACCAGCAGGATGTCACCGGGCGACACTTGGTCCCCCTTACGTATACGGACCTCGACAACGGAACTCTCCAGCGGACAGCGCACGGCTTGCTGACCCTCCGCGACCTCCAGGGCCGGCAGGCGTCCAGTCTGGGCGGTCCCCTGTTCCGGCATCGCACCGCCCAGCTTGGCGGCCTGTTGCTCCAGCAAGGCGAGCGCGCTGCCCTCAGTCGCGGAGAAAGTGACGGTGTTCAGCCCCGGGGTCTCTGCCAATAATGAGGTTCTGGCATCACCGGCCCGAACGGACGGATGGGCGAGGATGGCGCGCAGTTGGTGCAAATTAGTGCGCAGACCACCAAGATGGAACTCATCCAGTGTCTGCCGCGCGCGTGTCATTGCGGCGGCGTAAGAACCGGCCGTGCAGATGAGTTTCGCCAGCAAGGGGTCGAACTGTGGCGGTGGGGCATAGCCCAGATAGCCACACCCATCCACCCGGATGCCCGCGCCCGAGGGTTCCTTATAGGCCGTAATACTCCCCGTACTCGCGGCAACAACACGGGCCTGCACGGCAAAACTGCGTGGCCGGCCGACTGTCTGCTGATCACTCAGACCGAGCGAGGCGAGCGTTTCACCCGCGGCGATACGAAACTGGGCCTCGACAAGATCAATACCGGTGACCTGTTCGGTGACTGTATGCTCAACCTGAATCCGCGGATTACATTCAATAAAAAAATACTCGCCGGTCTCGGGCGAGACCAGGAACTCGACTGTACCGGCATTCACATACGAGGCGGCCTTCACCAGGGTGATCGCAGCGGTAAGCATCTGCTCTCGCAGGGTGGGGTCCAGCCCCGGAGCGGGGGCCACCTCAACGACCTTCTGGTGGCGCAATTGGACCGAGCAGTCGCGTTCGTGCAGATGGACCACATTGCCGGATGAATCCGCCAGAATTTGGACTTCGATGTGCCTGGGCCGGGCGATCAGCCTTTCGAGAAAGACGGCTCCGTCACCGAATGCGGCCTGGGCTTCGCTGCAACAGCGCTCAAATGCCTCAGCCATCTGCTCGGCTCTCTCGACGACCCGCATACCGCGCCCCCCACCCCCGGCTGCGGCCTTGAGCATCACCGGATATCCAAGCTCGTGGGCCAGCTTTTCTGCTTCCCGCGCTGACTCGATGGGTTTGGCGCTACCGGGCACAACGGGAATGTCCAGCGACTCGGCAAGCGTCCGCGCTCTGACTTTATCGCCAAATAAGGCCAGCGTCTCCGGCGACGGACCGATAAACGTGATTCCCTCGGCGGCGCACAACGCAGCAAAGGCGGCGTTTTCGGACAAGAAACCATAACCGGGGTGCAGACAGTCACACCCGCATGATTTGGCGGTCTGGACGAGCATGTCCGCGTTCAAATATGCCGCAACAGCGTCCGCCGCCGCACCGATCTCATGACTTTCCGTCATACAGCGGGTATGTAGCGAAAGCGCATCAATAGCCGGATACACTCCGACCGATTCCAGGCCCAAGGCCGTTGCCGATTTAGCAATGCGAATGGCGATTTCGCCACGGTTAGCGATCAAGACACGAGTATGCACTATCAGTCATCCCCCTCTCCGACTCCTTTTGTCTCCCATTCATTGCACGAGAACGTATCATAGGTGAAGGAGGGTCACGGCAACATATACATCTGTCGTCCGACGCTTACCGGGGGAAGATCGGCCGAACGGGACACAATCATCCGCTCCGAGGCGAGACGCAAGGTACGCACGGTCCTGAACCGGCTTGGTGTGCTGCGAGAGGAAGGGGGAAAAGTGGAGCCGATGAGAATTGAACTCACGACCTCTTGAATGCCATTCAAGCGCTCTCCCAACTGAGCTACGGCCCCACAGTGGCAAACGAATGGAGGTTGGGTCAGTACGTTAGTGCAGAAATACTGCCATGTTCTCCGGTAGGCGTCAACTCACAGACAGGTCCTATTGCGGGCCAATGGCAATGGCAAACGGCTTCTTCCCGACCTCAATCGTGTCGACGACTTGTTGACCGAGCGTACTGAAGACCTGGATGACCTCGCCCTCGTCCTTCCGGGAGCCGAATAGCGTCACATAGCCCCGCAGGCCGTTTGGCGTAATCGCGATGGCGTACGGTTCGTTATCAACCGCATTGAAGCGCGGATTAAAAGCCACATTAAAAGACGGGGTGCTGAGCTCCGGATTAATGTCCGCCTCCGTTATCACCGATACGGTTGCGTCAAGGAAGTTTGCGACAAAAGCATCCGCCTTCAGTTCCCGTTTCACCAAGTCCATTGCCGTTCCAGGTATGACGGCTATCCCGGCAGGCTGCACACCGACTTGCAGATGCTGCACTCCGTCTTCATCCGGGTTGGTATCAATGACTTCGTTCATTGCGGTGTCGATAAAGGAAACCGTGTCTCCATTGTCATCACCATTATCGGTATCAATTGCCCCGAAATTCGCCACATAGACACGCATTCCGTCCACGCTGACCGCCACCCCGAGCGGCCCCTCTCCGACCGCAAGCGGGTCGGGCAGGGGCGTATGCGTCGTCAGGTCAATCACGGTCACGGTGTTATCGTCGAAGTTGGGGACATAGGCCCGTGGCCCATCCGGGGTGACAGCAACGGCAATGGACTGCGGACTCCGGCCAACCTCTATGGTGGTTGTCTGTGTCCGTGTGGCGGTATCAATAACGGAAACGTTATTGTCCCCGATATTCGTCACATAGACGGTGGCTCCATCCGAGGCAAAGGCAACCCCCTGCGGCTCATCGCCAACCGGGATCGTCGCAACGACTGTCTTTGTGTCAGTGTTTATGACAGAAACATTATCGTCTCCAGCATTCGCGACATACACCTCATTCCCGTCCGGGCTGACCGCGATACCGCGTGGGCGGTCTCCAACCGGAATCGTCTGAGTCACCTCGTTCGTGTCCGTCCTGACGACAGCCACGGCGTTGTCATTCACCAGGGTTACATAGGCCCTGGCTCCTGTCTCCTCCCCGCAGGCGCTCGTATCGAGCAGGCAGAAGTCGTGGTCGGTCTCCTCGTCCCTGAAACAACTCAGGTCGCCCTCACCAAACCCAAGCGTCTGACAGCTCAGCTCGCCAAGCGCCTCTCTATCACATTCCTCTCCAACATCTCGCCCACCGTTGCCACACAGGGGCCAGGGCAAAAAACACTGGCAGCTCTCGTTCCAGAGAAATCCGGCGTCCACCGTTATTGTTTCATCCTCGCCCTTGGCCTTGATATCCACATCCTGAAGGGTCAATAATGAGCCGGTCACCGTTATACTGCTCTCTTCGGTCAGCTTAAAATCGTCGAGCAACTCGGCATCACCCAGGCGGACCACGGAGACTTCGTGATCGAAAATCCGGGTCTCAGCCGGGTCCGCAGTGTCCCGGATTTCGACACCAATAGTCCGTGCGCCGCTGGGAATCAGATTAAAATTGATGAGGCCGCCAAAACCGGTATTCGGTGGAGCCACTGCGGGGAAAGCGTCCTTGACATCAGGCCGATCCGAGCAACACGGAATTTCCTCCCCAACCTCGATCGGGGTATCGCCGTCTATCCGCAGCGAAACACGATCAATCTCGGCATCGGGATTTCTGGTAAACGCCCAGCCGGACACCAGCCCGATTCCCCCTGCCGTGACCTGGGTCACAGCCGTCGCTTCCAGTGGCGGTGGATTTTCAAAGACCGCGGTGATCTGACCAGCATTTTCGTCTGCGGTGTCATCCTCGCCGACTGCGACCTCATCTTCACTGCCTGCCGTCTCCTCCTCCCCGTCTGAAGTCTCGTTCTCCTCGCTTGTGGTCTCCTCTTCCCCGTCTGCTGTCTCATCCTCCTCGATCGGGGCCACATCTTCCCCGGTCGCCACTATCCGCGAGCCAACCACGGCCAGTTGCTGGATGTTGGGCTGCCAGGCTAACCAGAGTTCGCCCGACGCCCGCTCATTGCTGTGCTTATCACGAAAAGTGACGTTCTGGAGCATAAGCTCCTGCGTTTCAGGGTTGATCTCGTGACTGGTGGAGCCGATCAAACTCGGAAGCTCAAGGAATGTATAGCCGGCTGGCCGGACGACGGTCACGGGGTGTTCGATGATTTCACTCTCAACGCCCTCGGCGGATATCGTAATGTGAACCGTATGTTGTCCCTTCGCCTGGTCCGCTCCCCTCTCCTCCGGGCCTTCTCCGATGCCGCTGAGTTCACCGAAGTTAAATACCTGCCCAAAGCCGCTCTTGAGCGCGTGCTCGCCATACTCTTCCTGGACATCTCTCCGATCCACACAACAGGGAATCTCACCGTAGTCCTGGCCATCAATGGAAAGCTGAATGGTAACGGGCAGTGCAACCGGATTGTCGGGATCGTCGGAGACCGCAAACGCCCAGCCGGAAATGAGCCGCACCCCGCTCACAAACTGGTCCTCGCCCGGATTCTCTAATACTGCCTGAATCCCAGCCCAGACCGTGCGTGTTGCCCCTCCGGTCAGGAGAAGGGAAACGATAACGGACAGTATGACACATCGTTTATTCATGATTTATTCAGTCGCCTCTTCCACAGTTTGTGCTCCCACCGCAGCCACCCGAATTCCCATTTCCTGGGCACGCTCCAGCAGTGTCAAGCGCTCCAGCATGAGTGTCTTGCCAGCCTCGATGGCTAAAACGGCAGCCTTGACCTCATGCATGACCGCGATGGTATCGGGTCCAACGGCTGGAACGTCAAAGCGCAAATCCTGTTGCGGCTTACTGACTTTCACCACAGTACTGCCTTCCCCGCCCAATGCGCCACCGCGCCGAATGGCGGCGTTTGTGCCCTCAACGCCTTCAACCGCCAGGACCGTGCCGCGCTTGACGACGACACTCTGTCCGATATCCCAGCGACCAATCTCTTTTGCCACCGCGACCCCGAGCTGGATATCCTGCCACTGCTGCGCATCCGGCTCAGCGCGGGTCAATACCCCTTCCTGGGGTACAAGAGATGAGAGGAAGCGAGTGGATTCGACAATCGTAATCCCCTCGTCTTCAAGTTCCTGTGCCACCCCACGCAGGATCACGTCATCCTTCAGATTGGGCAGTTTGCTAATAAAAGCCAGCCCGCGTGCATCGGGCTGTATCTGGGTCATGGCACCCGTTTTATAGATGCCCCCGGCCATAACGGCCTGGGTCACCCCTGCCTCGTGGAAGGTGGTAATAATTTTTCCGAGTTCCCCGACCCGCACCCAGGTGACGTGGGACGCGTGGTCGTGGATAGCCTGAGGCGTTTCCCCTTGGTGAGCAACGGCAATGATCTCAACCCCCTCTGCGCGGGCCGCCGCGCAGAAGAGAAGCGGGAATTGTCCATTGCCTGCAATGAGACCAAGACGCGCCATGGACCCAGACGCTCGCTAAAGGGGCACAACACGGTTAGCCAAGATCATCTTCGCTCTCTTGGCCGGCATTCCGTCGCGGACGACAAATACCTCGTTGTGAGCTGGCAATGAAATCCGTCAAATGGACGACCTCAGGGGATGACGCCTGTTCCTGACGTGTGCGGTCGACCGCCTCTTTCAGCGTCAATCCCTCGGCGAAAAGCGTCCGATAGGTTTTTTTGAGCGCGTTCAGTTGTTCCTCGCCGAACCCACGCCGTTTGAGTCCGACGAGATTCAGACCAAACAAACGGGCTCGATCTCCCTGGGCAACGCAGTACGGCGGTACATCGAGAGAGACCATCGCCCCCCCACCGAGGTAGGCCGACTCCCCAACCCGCGAAAACTGATGGATGGCGGCCAGCCCCCCCACCCCAACATAATCTTCGAGTAGCACGTGGCCGGCCAGGGTCGCGCAGTTCGCCAGAATCACATTGTTTCCGATCTGACAGTCGTGGCCAACATGGGAGTACACCATGAAGAGATTATCATTCCCAATCCGCGTGACCAGCCCGCCACCGGTAGTCCCAGTATTTAATGTGGCGAATTCACGAATGGTGTTGCGATCACCAATGGTGAGACGACTGTCCTCCCCCTGATATTTCTTGTCCTGCGGGATCGCACCAACGCTTGCGAATTGAAAAATCTGATTCTCGCAGCCAATCGTCGTGCGCCCCTCAATCACGCTATGCGGTCCGATGCTGGAGTCTCGGCCAATACGAACCTGCGGGCCAATCACCGCATAGGGCCCGACCCGCACCCCATGATCAAGCTCCGCGCCAGGGGCGATCACTGCCGACGGATGGATCGCGGTCTCGGTACTCACGCTGGCGTCTCGCTTTCCGGGTCCACATCAACAACCGTGAATTCGAGTTCCGCCGCGACCTGCCCGTCAACCCGAGCGGTGCCCTGCATTTTCCAGAACGTCCCGCGGCGACGCAGGATTTCCACTTCCATCAACAACTGATCACCAGGGACGACCTGGCGTCGAAAGCGAACACGGTCGAGCCCGGTCAACATCGCGAGCCGGGGTGGCGACGAGACGGACAGACGGGGAGGAACAGCGGTCTCCGCTGACGAATCGACGGACGAACGCGCCAGAATGCCGCCGGCCTGCACGACGGCTTCACAGATGAGCACACCGGGCATAAGCGGGCGAGCGGGGAAGTGACCGACGAAGAAAGGCTCGTTGATCGTCACGTTTTTGAGCGCGACGATACGTTGACCGGCGGAGAGTTCCACCACCCGATCAACAAGGAGGAACGGGTAGCGATGGGGGAGAACGGAGGCGACAGTGGGATGGTCCATGTGGCGGTGAACACGCAACCGTCTCTTAGTTTTTAAAAGAGATCTTGGTGCCTTTTTTATTATAGGCTTCAATGACCGACTCGGTCAGATCAATACTTTTTGAGCCGTACAGCACAACCGTATTATTGCCTTCGAGGATAACCGAATAGCTGCCCTGTTCGCCAAGATCGTTGACGACTTGACGGAGTTCGACCAGGATGCGCGCGGTCAGTTCGCGGTCTCTGATCTTGAGTTCCTCCTGGGAGTCTTTATACAGGCGTTCAAAGTCGCGCAGCTCCTGGCGGTAGTCTCGCTGCAACGCAATCCGTTCGTCGTCCCGCAGCAAGAGGGCCTTTTTCTCGAGCTCCTCCTTGAGCTTTTCAACCTTTTCCCGGCGCTTTTCGAGCCTGCGTTCCATCCGCCCCACTTCGGCCTTAAAACTGTCTTTGGCCTTTTGTCCGGCGCTCGACGTATTCAGCGCGACCTGGAGGTCCACATAGCCGACTTTGATGTCGTCAGCCCCTTCACCACTATAGGGGAAGAGGAGAAAGCCAAGACTCACAGCGACACAAACCATGCTTTTCCAATACATATTGCTCTCCATTGTTAGCGTGCTTGTCTAAACGTCTCCCTGGGTCTAGAGACGGACAGACGGACCTGCGATTCATTCATCCAGACTAGAACCCGCCATACCGGCCTCGTCCGCCACCAATACCACCACGCGCACCCCCGAATGAAAAGTGGATATTGCTGGTGCGCTCATTTTTTTTCGCATTGAGCGCTTTGGCAAGATCAATCCGGATGGGTCCGAACGGCGACTTCCATCGGATCCCGGCCCCAACCGAGTAGCGCAGATCCCCAAGGTCAACGCCTTGTTCAGCCGTAAAGGCGTTGCCGATATCGCTAAAGACCGCGCCCCTCAGATTCAGTTGTTTGACAATCGGAAAACGCAACTCATTCTGGAACGTCAACTGTTGGCTGCCGCCAATCGGTCGATGATACGTTTCTGCGCGTATCCCGTTAGGCGCATCTCTATCATTAATCAAAACCGTGACGGGTTGACGCGGCCCCAAACTCCGTTCGCCAAACCCCCGGATAGAGTGCAGTCCACCGGGGAAGTAGCGGTCGAACAGCGGGAGGTCGTCCTCCAGGATTTTTTCCGCCTCTCCGCCGATAACGGGTTCGTCCGTAAAATCAATATCACCCACCCCATACCCAAAGAAATTGTTCGACATCCAGGTCAATTGCCCGAAGCGCGGGTTGCGATAGACCGGGAAGAAAAACTGAGCCTGAATTTCCGCCTTGCTATACGTCGCATCTCCCCCGAGACCAGCCTGACTAAAAGTGATTTGTTGATAGGAGCCAGCGGTCGGATCCATGGGATGGTTGAGGGTATTGCGCCGAAAGGTTGGCGTAACTCTGCTTGTAGTTTGGGTCCCCTTTTCGGCCCGGACCGCATCAGGAGCGATCGGTTCAAAATTGTTGATCTTGGATTTTTCCCACTGGTATTGCATACCAATATCCACATCCCGCAGGGGAAACCCCCACAGGGTTTTAAGCCCCAACTCGTCGATGGGGTAGAAGAGCCGTACCCCGCCGCCCGTCCCGCCACGGTCAAAATCCTCAAACGCAAAGCGCCAGTCGAAGACCTCCGTCCCCAGGGTCAGATGGGTATCCAGGAAATAGGGGTCAGTCCAACTGACGGTGGAGTTGCGGTACCGGCTACCCATATTGCCGCTGATCACAAACTGGTGGCCATGGCCAAAGAGATTCGTTTCCTGAATACGGGCAGAACCAATGAGACTGGTCGCCGTGTTAAATCCGGCCCCAACACTGAAGGCTCCGGTTTGGGCCTCTTTGACATCAACTAGCACATTGAGCAAATCGCTCCGCGCTCCCCGGCGCGTGGCGATATTCACATCCTGGAAAAACCCGAGTCGCTGCACCCGCGCGCGGCTATGCTCTATGCTGGTGGCGTTGAACTTGCTCTGCTCGGCAATGCGCAATTCTCGCCGGATCACCTTGTCACGCGTCTTGGTATTGCCTGCAATATCGATCCGGTCGATATAGACTTCCGGTCCTTGGTCAACCCGGTAAGAGATATTGACGACGCTGTCGTCCTGCTCGACTTGGGTTTCCGGCTCGACGTTCACAAAGGCAAAGCCGTGGTTGCTGAAATAGCCGGTCAAACGAAAGACATCTTCGCGCAGGTGGCTGGCTTTAAATACCTCGCCTTCCTCCAAGGCGACCGCCCGCAGGGCCTGGTCTTCACTCCCAGGGAAATCGCCGACAATATGCACCTCGCCAATGGTGTATTGCTCGCCCTCATCGATCCGAATGGTCACATGCATCCCGTCATCGTGCCGTTCGATTTTCGGCTCATCGACTTTGACGTTGATATAGCCATTATCGTAGTAATAGGCGGTAATCCGCTCGGTGTCCGTCTTGAGCGCTTCTCGGTTGAGCGTCCCGACGCTCATGAAGCGAGACAAGAAATTCTTCTTGCGGGTCGCCATGATGGATTGCAGCCGAGCATCCTCAAACGTCTCATTGCCCTCAAAATTTACTTGGGCAATACCGGTCGGCTTCTGTTCCTCGATCGTAAAGGTCACCGTGGCTTCTCCCGGACCGAACTGCTCGGCCCGATAGGAGATATCGGTGTCTAAATATCCTTTTTCTTCATAGGCTTTTTTGGCGTCTTCGATCCCCCGCCTGATGCGGACGGGGTTGAGAATGGTGCGGGGATGGATTTTGAGCGCGACCTCAAGCGCTTCTTTATCGAGCTTCTCATTTCCTTCGAAGAGGACTTCGCGAATGAGCGGCCGCTCACTGACCCAATAGGTCAAGACGTTACGCCCGCCTTCTCTCTCAAACCGCGCCTCTACATTGTGGAAGAAGCCCATATCGTAGATGGACCGAATATCGGCATCGACCGTATCCCGATTCAACGCCGTGCCGGGCAGAGCAGAGGTCCGAATGCGGATCGCCTCTTCCTCAACACGGTCGTTGCCGCCAATCACAATCGTATCGACAATGTCGGCCGGCTCCTCAGGCAGAGCGGATTCGAATGTGTCGCCTTCCGGTTCATCCGCTTCGACCACTGCGGCGTCAGATTCGTCTTCGATTTCCTCTTCTTCAAGAAGCAACGCCTCAGCTTCGGATTCATCCATGTCAAAGACATCGTCAGGAAGAGTGTCGGGAATATGCTCTTCCGAGAGCTCTGCATCGTCAGCCTGGGCAGGGGACGGAATCCCCAGGAGCCCAGAGCAGATGAATAGACATATGCCGATAATGACGAGAAATGTGCGAGCCATGCGTGTTGCGTCTGCCTTTGAGACCGCTCTCCCCCTACCAAAATCACCTCGTATTGTAAAGACAGCAGTCTCTTTCATGTCCTCCCTGAAAGAAGTCGGGAAAGCGACAAACACTATAGTTTTCGCACAAGAAGCACCCTGACCACAGGCCCTGCACCTCCCCCTCCTCCTCTCACAGACACCTCCCTCCCAGAGCTCGGGTCAGGATATCCCGTCTCATCGGCCCACCTCGGTGAGTGTGCCATGTTTGAGTCGCAGGGTCCGGTCCATCGCCGCGGCAAGTTTCTCGCTATGCGTGACAACGACCATAGCCACACCCATGGCCTGGTTCAGCGCGAGCAGCAAGCGCAGCACGCCCTCACCGGTCTCGGGGTCAAGATTGCCGGTCGGCTCATCTGCCAGCACCAGACGGGGCTCCAGGACCAAGGCCCGCGCAACCGCTACCCGTTGCTGTTCCCCCCCGGACAATTCTCCCGGTCGGTGGCTCAGACGGGCAGACAGGCCAACCCGCTCCAATATCTCAGCGGCACGGGTCCGGGCTTCTTCCTGACTGTGCCCGGCAATCAGTCCCGGCATCATCACATTCTCCAGGGCGCTAAAATCCGGCAGGAGATGATGTAGTTGAAAGATAAATCCAATCTCTCGGTTGCGGAGGGCGGCCAGCTCTCCTTCGGGCAGGCCAAACAGGTCCTGGCCGTCAAGCGTGATGTGTCCGGAGGTAGGGCGGTCGAGCGTGCCCAGAATATGCAGGAGCGTACTCTTCCCTACCCCGGATTCTCCAATGATGGCCGTCCGCTCAGCCGGCTGAAGGGCGAGGTCCAGGTTTTCAAGCACGCGAACCGCGTGCTCACCCTCTCCGTACTGTTTGCTGAGCTGCTTTGTCTGAAGGAGGAAATGTGACATCTCTCAGCGGTCCGTTTCTTATTCGTAGCGAATGACCTCGACCGGCGCCAATCGCGCCGCCTGACGCGCAGGGTAAATGGTGGCGAGCAGACAGATAATCACAGATGCGACCCCAACAATGAAAAAGTTCTCCGCATATATTTTCACCGGCAGGGTCGAAACATAGAAGACGTCTTTCGGGAGTTCGATGAACTCATACCGGTCTAGCAGCCAACAGCCGACCCAACCCAGCAACGTGCCCATAAGCGTCCCGACAACGCCGATAATGAGTCCTTTATAAATAAAAATTCGACTAATGGCGCGGCCCGTTGCCCCCATGGACTTCAACACAGCAATATCCTTACGCTTTTCCATGACCACCATGATCAGCGTGGCAATAATATTAAACGCGGCAACCAGGACAATGAGTAGGAGCACGATAAAATACACCACTTTTTCGAGTTTCAGCGCAGCAAAAATGTTACTATTCACCTCGGTCCAGTCCCGGGTCGTATAGGGGAATCCCAGTATGCTTTCCAACTCGCGGGCGACCGTTTGGGCTTGGTAGACATCGCGAATCTTCACCTCAACACCGGTCACCTGTTCACCGAGGGTAAAAAACTGTTGGGCATCGGCGAGCGACATATAGATCAGGGCGCTATCGTATTCAAACATACCCGCGTCAAACACCCCGACAATCACAAAGCGCTTGACCCTGGGAACAACGCCGAGGGGACCGGGGGTCGTACTCAGCGGAGAAATGATATTAATCGGGTCACCCACGAAGACGCCAAGTTGACGTGCCAACTCATGCCCGACGAGCACGCCGGAGAGTTGCACCGTCTGGACGGTTTCCTCGGTCTGAAACGTCAGCTCCTGTTTTTGGCCGAGTTGGCCAACTTCACCAAAAGACAGATGCGCACCAATGTCGACCACCGCACTGGCTAACGAGGGGTCCACTCCACGCACGAGCGAACCAGACACGCCCTGACCCGCACTGACCATCACCTGACCGTAGACAAACGGAGCCACGGCCACCACATCAGGCATCTGTCCTACCGCGTCAACGACATCCGCATATCCGTCCACAAAGCCCTGTAAACTGGAAATCACGACATGCGGGTTAAAGCCCAGAATGCGGTCACGTAAATCTTCTTCAAATCCGGTCATCACCGCCAAGACGATATTCAGCGTCATCACGCCAATCATGACTCCAACCATGGAAATCATGGTGATTAACGAGATAAATACCTCACGCCGTCTGGCTTGCAGATAACGCAGACTCAGAAAAAGTTCGTATCGCACAAATTACCGGAATAGAGTTAAGCAGACACTGCCCGGACCTTTTACACCCAGCCCCGTAGGCTTTCTATCATAAAATAATATTTATTTTTCTTTTTTTGCAATTGGTTAGAATAAAAATTTCATCCAGAGCTTGAAATATGTTTCCAATTCGTTTACTCTGAAAAACGTGGTGGTTGTGGATGTGGTTGTGGATAGGCCCTGATTGGGGCACGGGCTCTTGAGTGAGCCTTCTTGCTTACTGGAATGCCATGACGGTAAAGGAATTTGCGGTCATGGCATTCCCCCTCCCACCCTTTGCACTCTCCTTCGAGCACATCTCCGCTCCATAGGACAAAGATCATCTCCCCCTAGGTTTTCCGTAGCCGACGCACATCACCGACCCGGACCGTGAGCCCGCTGCGGTCGAAGTATTCCAGCAGGGGAATGGCGGTTTTTCGACTGATACCGAGCAGGTCGCGGAATATGGCCGCGCTAATTTCTCCGTGGGCCGCCACATAGTCAGTCAATGTCGCCTGCGCCTGCCCCAACACTTTTTCGCTGATGTAGAAATCCGGTGTAATTTTGATAATCGCTCCCCGCGACTCGAGCACCGCTAAGAAATCGTTCAGCCGCTTGCGAGGAAGTTGCAGTACTTCCTCCAGTCCCTTCGTGTCCGGCGGGGTGAATTGTCCGTCTTGCACAACACGTTCGAGTCGAGCGGCAATTGCCTGCTCTTCCTGGCTCAGCGAGACCGCGTGGGACGGCAAACGCAGCAGGCTCTCGTGGCGCGCGACAACCCCTTCCGCAATAAGCCGCTCGGCCACAACCCGAAAAGTCTTGGGGGTCAGGTTAAACGGCAATTGGCTGCGCACCGACTCCATTTCCATCCCCTGAGCCAGCGGGGTCCGAGTGTGAAAAACGGCCAGCATCTTTTCAACGGCAGCGACCAGCCGCCGCCATTTTGTTGTAATGGAATAGGCTTCTGGATGCTGCGCATCGGGAAAAGGCAAGATCGCGTCATCGTTTGCAAGCAGAGCAATAATTTCCTCTTCTTGTGCGTTCACCCCGTGGTAAATTTCGTCCAGCCGGACGGCAAACTGCGGGCAGACTTCCAGATAGGCGTGGCAGGCCTGACGGAGGTCTGGTGTTTGCAGGGCCTGTAGGCGTTCCGTGACCATGGTTTCCGCTTTGCGGTGGCGTTGGGCAAAAGGATGCACTACCACCCCACCGCCCAAGGTTCCTTGCGCGGTTTGATTGCGTAGCACGAAGTGGTCTCCGCGCAGGGCAACCAAGGGCTCCTGGGTGACAATCTGACACAGGGCCGTCGATTTGGGCGACACGGCCTCTTGTCCGCCAAGTAAAATGATTTTCCCAATGACTTCTGCCGTCCCCAGATGAATGCGCACCCGCTCGTGGTTCACAACCTCGCGTCCCGCACTCGGCCGGATTTCGACACTGGCATCAAAACGGGTGGTCGTCATGCGGACTTGGGGATGGCACACGACATGGCCACGAGCCATATCCGACTTATCCAGTCCGACCAAATTCAGCGCGACCCGTTGTCCCCAATGCGCTTCGGACCTGGCCTCCCCGTGGACTTGGAGCGAACGCACCCGCGCTTCTTTCTGGGTGGGGAGTACGCGGACGGTCTCACCTGCACGGACGGTTCCGGCCAGCGCGGTCCCTGTCACAACAACCCCGTGCCCTTTAAGCGTAAAGACCCGATCAACCGGTAACCGGAAGTATCCGGGCCGAGAGGGCCGGGTATAGGCTTCAAGCTGCTGGGCAATTTCTTGGTGCAATCCATCCAAGCCTTGGCCGGTAATAGAGGAGACCGGCAGGATGGGCGCGCCTTCAAAGACGGTATCAATCGTCAGAATCTCTATTTCTTCCCGGACCTCTTCAATCCGCTCGGGGCTGACCATATCGGCTTTGGTAATAACGAAGAGGCCCTTCTGTACACCCAGCAGGTGGAGAAAATCAAAATGCTCCTCGGTTTGGGGCATCACACCATCGTCCGCGGCAACGGTAAACAACACCAGGTCTATCCCTTGGGCACCGGCCAGCATATTGCGGATAAAACGCTCGTGACCGGGCACATCAACGATCCCGGCCCGCTCACCGTTGGGCAAATCCAGATAGGCAAAGCCGAGATCGATGGAGATGCCCCGTTCCTTTTCCTCTTTGAGCCGGTCGGTGTCGTGACCGGTCAGGGCCTTGAGTAATGACGTCTTGCCGTGGTCAATATGCCCGGCAGTGCCAATAATATGTGGCATAGCGTGTCCCTGAGTCGGAGCGCATTGTGTCAAAAAGGCGGGAGGAAAGAAATCCCTGAACGGCATCGCTGTGCAGGCAGGGGTCCGGACTGCCAAGACAAGACGCCCAGACCTGTGCTATCGGGAATGCTTGACCCACTATGAAACAACCTAAACCCCTGACCCAGCTCAGTCCGGAAGAAGTCAGGCAGACCGCTCGCACGACCCTGGATTTTTATGAACGGTTTGCGGAAGCGTTCTGGCGCGGGACGCAGGGCCATGATGTCAGCCAGAACCGGGCCGCCCTGCTCGATCATGTCGCGGGAGGCGGTCCGTATTCCATCCTTGACTTTGGCTGCGGCCCAGGCCGTGACCTTGCGGCCTTTCGTGACCTGGGCCACGAGGCCGTTGGACTGGACGGCGCGGAACGCTTTGTTGAAATGGCCAGACAACAGACGGGCTGCGAGGTCTGGCATCAGGATTTTCTCGACCTGAGATTACCACCGGAACGCTTTGACGGCATTTTTGCCAACGCCACACTCTTTCATATTCCGAGCCAGGAGTTGCCGCGAGTCCTGGGGCAACTCTGGGACACGCTCAAACCGAACGGCATCCTGTTCAGCTCCAATCCGCGCGGCCAGGACCAGGAGGGCTGGCAAGACCATCGCTACGGCAGCTTCTACACGTTTGAGACGTGGCAACGGTTGCTCGCGGATGCAAATTTTCAAGAAGTCACGCATTACTACCGTCCGCCCGGAAAACCGCGCCAACAACAACCCTGGCTGGCAACCGTGTGGCGCAAGGCCATCGCCTAGGCAGGTGTTCTGCCCCGCGGCGTGGAACTACTCTTGTCGTCTGTTCTCTGCTATGTGTCGCACACGAAAGGAGCGCGACGATGCGGAACACTACGTGCAGGACTATCATATGGGGGGCCATCCTTACCCTCGGCCTGACCGGCGCGGTGTGGGCTCAGGAGGACAAGCGGACCGTTGAGAGCTTTCTGGCCGAAAGTCGGAATGCCACCATGGCCACGATTCGCGCCAATGGTACGCCCCAACTTACTCCAGTCTGGTTTGTGTGGGACGGCGAACAATTTACCATCTCCATTACCACCGAGCGCGCCAAATATAAAAACCTGGTCCGCGACACTCGCATGAGTCTGTGTATCGATGATGTCACCGGCTTCGGCTATGTCACGGCTGAGGGCAAAGTCGAAATCCGAGAGCAGGATATTTGGGAGGATACCCGGAAAATCCTGGTGAAATATCAGGGCGAGGAAGGCGGGGCGAAATATCTTGAACGCATGAAAACGGAGCCCCGAGTGCTGGTTGTCATGAAGCCCACCCGGATGGAGACCGTGGGACTGGCAAAATAACGTTGGCCCCTGCTCTACACCGGGGGCCGGGTTGCTCCACATTTCCAGCAGGCGGTAAACTGGCCTTCCAGATTTTCCCCGCAGCGTGGACAGGACCAGGGTGGAGCACCTTCCCGGTCAGCCCGAGCACCGTGGTCGTAGGCTTGGGCAATCGTCCGACCCTGGTCAAAGTCCATATCGTTTGCCACCCACACGGAAGGATTGGTATCAGCGGTGACCGGCAGGCTGCCGCGGAGAGGAAATAGGTGCTCGCCCTGGACAATGGCTTCGATGCCCTCGGATTCGAGTAGACCCTTGACCAGATGCGCTTCAGTCGGGTCGTGGGCAGTGTAGACACGCCTCATGGTGGTTGACCGGCTCTCCGTTAGGGAAAAATGCCGAGTTCCATATACGAAACGGCAACTTTTTTCACCGCACTGATAAAGGCTGCCGTACGTAAGTCGGGCACCCGCGGATCCCCTTTCCACTCTTCGTAGATCTGATGATAGGCGGTAATCATGGTTTCCTCCAGCCCTGAATTCACCAGATCGATTTCATCTGCGCCATGCACAATAGCCCGGCGCTCCGCCTCCGGCAGCCAGGTGTCCGTCAGGCGTTCAACCGTGTGGAGAATCTTGTCAAAGGCCGACTGCTCAAAGCGCTTGCCCATCCGACCCAGTTGGACATGAGATAGATTCTTCAGCCATTCAAAATACGAGACCGTCACCCCGCCGGCATTCAGATACACATCGGGAATGATCCACACGTCCCTGGCGGATAAGATGTCCTCAGCCTGGGCGGTGACCGGGCCGTTGGCGGCCTCGGCAACGATTTTGGCCTGAATGCGGGAAGCATTGGCCTCGGTAATCTGGTTTTCGAGCGCGGCCGGGATCAGGATGTCACACTCCCGTTCCAATGTGTCGGAAGAGTGGGGGATGTTCTCCGCCCCAGGAAAATCAAGGATGGAGTGCGTCTCTCGCCGGTGGGCGAGGACCGCATCAACATCGAGCCCCCGGGGGTTATAAATCCCGCCCTCATATTCGGCGATGCCGACAATACGACAGCCTCCCTCCTGGCAGAATTTCGCCGCATGGGAACCCACATTGCCGAGTCCCTGCACGATGACCGTCTTGTCCGCCAGCCCAGGCTTCAAGCCGATCCGTTTCATGTCTTCAGCCTGCTCGCACACTTCGCGCAGCCCGAAATACACCCCGCGTCCGGTTGCCTCGACCCGGCCCTGGACCCCGCCCTGGGTGATGGGTTTTCCGGTCACACAGGCCGCAGCATCAATCTGGCCGGGATAAAACGAAGCATAGGTATCAAAGATCCAGGCCATCTCACGGGCGCTGGTGCCATAGTCGGGAGCCGGGACATCAATCCCGGGGCCAATGAAATTCTTTTTGATCAGTTCGGCCGTATAGCGTCGCGTGATCCGCTCCAGTTCGTCAGGCGTATAGCGGTTCGGGTCGATTTGGACTCCACCCTTTGCGCCCCCGAACGGGACGTCAACCAGGGCGCATTTATACGTCATCAGGGCGGCCAACGCCTTGACCTCGTGTTCGCTCACTACTGGCGCATATCGAATACCGCCCTTACACGGCGCTTTGTGGTGGCTGTGCTGCACTCGCCAGCCGGATATCACTTCGTATCCGTGCTGCGTTTTTATGGGGAATTGCACGGTATACACGCTATTACAGGTACGTACCTGCTTGAGCAGGCCCTCCGGGTAGGTCAGGAATCGGGCCGCCCGGTCGAAACTCCGGTTCACGTTCTCAAAAAAACCGAGTGTTCCGTTTGTTTTTGGCATGTGACTCCCCTCTCCCATCTATGCGTTGGCTCGTTACATTATATCAGAACGAGACAGGGGTTTCGGGCACCCTAGCATCATATTTATTCGCCCCATTGACCTCTACGGGGAGGCATGAAACCTCGGGCCATTATGCACACACACCCATCCTTTCCCTTCTCCCAGTATCAGGACACGACGGGCCCGGAACGGATTCTCTCCTTTTATGATCCGGCCAGCCAGATGCGAGCGGTGATTGTCATTGACACGACCGCCTTTGGCATGAGTGCGGGTGGCGTGCGGATGCTGCCCGACCTGTCAGTCGAAGAGATGGCCCGCCTGGCTCGGGCCATGACGTATAAATATCTGATGCTCGAATTCCCGGCCGGCGGCGCAAAAGCCGGCATCTGGTACGACCCGGCAACCCAGGATCGCCAGGCGGTAATGGACGCGTTTCTGCAGGTCCTTCAGCCCCTGTACGAAAGGCGCAGCTATTATCCCGGCGCGGACATGGGGACATCGGACGACGACTTTCTGCCGCTCCGAAATGAATTGGGGAAGCGTCGCTATAGTGGATTGCGAACCAAACACTTTGAGGGACTGCCGCTTGAAGACCAATTAACGGGTTTTGGCGTGGTTGAGTCAGCCATGGTAGCGGCCAAATCATTTCAACTGCCCGTACACGACGCGACGGTTGCCATCGAGGGTTTCGGCAAGGTTGGAGGCGGGGCGGCCCGTTTCATTGTCCGCACGGGGGCTCGTGTCGTGGCCGTCTCAACCTTGACTGGTACTCGTTACGACCCGAAAGGTCTGGATGTCGAGCGGCTTTTGGAGCTACGTCAAGAGTATGGAGATGAGACAGTTCGTCACTATCGCGGCGGGAGACTGCTCTCCCGCCGCGCGCTCTTCACGCTGCCGGTTGATATTCTCATTCCCGGCGCCCGTCCGGATGTCATTCATATCAAGAATGTTGACCGGATTCAGGCCAGACTGGTTGTTCCCGCGGCAAACATTCCGTTTCGGCCGTCGATTGCGAATCGCCTGTCCCGGCGCGGGGTTGGCGTCGTGCCCGATTTTGTCTCAAACGGCGGCGGAGTCCTGGCCGCACTGGCCGATATCCAGGGTCTCGGGACCAAGGAATCCTTTGCCTTTGTCAGCGAACGGATTCGGAAGAATACCAGGCTGGTACTCTCACGGAGCAAACGCTCGCGCTGTACGCCGTTTGAGGCGGCATTCAGGATTGTTCAAGAGCGCTGGAAAAAGACCGCCCGTACACAGCAGCCGCTCGTTGCCGAGGGCGCGTAACGGTGCGTCTCTTTGACCTCAAGCAAGCGTCCAGGATCGTAGAACGGGGAGAAAAATATGGAGTTTCACACACGCACAGTCACGGCAAACGGCATACACTTTCACTGCCTCGAAGCCGGCCACGGGCCGCTCGTCCTGTGTTTGCACGGCTTTCCGGATAATGCCTATACCTATCGTACCCTCCTACCGGCCCTTGCCGAGGCGGGTTTTCATGCGGTCGCACCATTCATGCGCGGCTATGCCCCAACCTCTGCTCCAGCGGACGGACGCTATGAATCTGTCCTACTCGCACAGGATGCCGTCGCGTTGATTCCGGCTTTGGGAGCCGAACAGGCGTGTGTCGTGGGGCATGATTGGGGCGCGTTTGCGACCTTCGGAGCGGCCGCCCTCGCGCCGGAGCAGATACAGAAAATTGTCGTCCTTGCGGTCGCGCATCCGGGGGCCATGCTGGGCGCATTAGCCTCAGACTACGACATGATCAAAGGCGGCTGGCACGCTTACTTTTTTCAGATGCCGTTCGCCGAACAGGCGGTCTCGGCCCAGGATTTTGCCTTTATCGAGCGCTGGTGGCAGGACGCCTCACCCGAGTACGACATTCCGGCGGAGATCATGGCCAGTGTGAAGGAAACCTTTCGGCAGCCGGGGGTGGTGACCGCCGCGCTCAACTACTACCGGCATACATTTCATCCCGATAATCGAGACCCCGCTTTACAGCCCCTCCGGGAAAAGATGGTCGCCCCCACCACGGTTCCGACGCTTGCCCTGCATGGCACACGAGACCGGCCAGGCCGTCTTGCGGCATTCAACGCCATGGACCATTTGTTCACCCAGGGCCTGGAAAAAGAAATCTATCCAGGTCTCGGACATTTCCTGCATCTGGAAAAGCCGGCGGAAATCAACACCCGGATTGTTGAATTCCTCGCGCCGTAAACGTGTGGGAGAAGCAGCCGAGGGACCTTGCCAGAAGAACGGCTGCTTACTCCGCCCCCTACCGAAACGCCGCGATCACCTCCTGCAAGGCGACCATTTGGTTGCCGTTGGCCGACGAGGGTACCAGAATGGGTGTTTTGAGGCCGGTATCATACCAGGCTTCCACGCCGGCTCTGACCTCGGACACGCTGCCGTACAGGGTGACCTGACTCAGCCAGCGGTCAGACATGAGGGACGGGATCTTCTCGTCTTCCTTATTGGCGATGGCCTGCTGGATGGCCTGCATTTCCTCTTCATAGCCGGCTTCGATCCAGTACTGCTGGTAGTTGGGCAAGCGGACATAGGTGCTGAGGGTCCGGCGATGGACTTTCGCGGCTGCCTCTTTATCGTCCGAAATAATGGTCGGGATCATATTACCGACAAAAAACCCGTCGTCCTGCATTTTCTCCTGAGGCAGAAAGCTCAGAGACGTGGCCATATGCGACCGGGCCGCATTGGCCCATACCGCGCCCTGAGAAATCTCAGCCGACAGTTTGACCATGGCTTTACGTAGAGTGGCCAGAACAATAGGCGGCAGCGCATCCTTTCGGCCAACGCTGGCGTGCAGGTCGGAGACAAATTGACGCATATCGGCCAACGGCTTGCCGGCCTTCACCTTCAAGCGGTTCAGCATCGGGCCATGACTCACACCTACGCCAAACCGGAAGCGTCCGCCCGAGACCTCATGAATAAGGGCCGCGGTTTGGGCAAAATCATACGGATGGCGGGTATACATATTGGCAATACTGGTCCCGAACGGAATCTCGTTGGTGGCAAAGGCCAGGGCCTCGCACAAGCCAATACAGTCGCCGACACTCTGACAGTAAATACCGCTGAAGCCTTCCTTCTCGATTTGGGTTGCCACATCCAGAGTTTGTTTTCTTCGCCCGGCAACGGCGACTAAGGCGATGGCCGGTTTCTGCGTCATAGAGCCTCCTTCTCAGGTTTCAAAGCCGCCAGATTGTAGCTGGTGTGAGCTGAAGTTGCTATCAGCCAAGTGTGAGGCCAAGCCGATCCCCTCATTTGGCCGGACGAAAAAAGGCCGGCAAAGCCGGCCTGTCTAAAATCCAAATCGGAGCGGAACGTGCTACACGTCAATCCGGTCGTAATACCGAATACTCGCGGGACTGGCCAACTTTGAGCTGAGATTCTCAAAATCGCCTCTCTCGGTCCGCCAGTTCAGATATTTCTGATAGTGCTCGCGAGAATCCCAGAGTTCGTAGAACACGAGGTTGGTCGAATCGTCAAGATTGCCGTAGACATCCATGCCCTGGCAGCCGTCGTAGGCCCGCGTATCGGGTAATGCCTCTCTCAGATAATCTTTCACCTCTTCCACGCATTCGGGTTTGACTTGTATTTCCAACAGAACAACCGTTGTACTCATTCTGGTCTCCTCCTTTGCGGATATGTCTCTGCATATTGAGTTGCACGGCCTCACCAGGATATCAACCCCTGGACCTGATAAGAGGTCTTGCGCTATAAGAGAAGAAAAAACAGGAGGTGATTATGCCACAAGTGATTGGCGGAGAAATCGGTAATATTAAAGAGGACCTCTGGTCCTGTGGTCCCTGTCAGGACACCACTGGCGTCGAGCATAAGGACACCCTGGCCAGGGTGCTGATGTGCTGTGCTACCAAGCACGATGCCTGGGAAACTGCTCAGGACGCCGAGAAAAAGATCGTCACAATTAAGTCCCGAAAGGCAGACCGCTAAGCGCCGGCGCTGACCAGCGATACTCGCGTTGATACAGCATACGAGCCCATCGCACCCCGGTGGGCTCTTTTTTTCCCTTCCCCCATCTCCTCCTCGGAGGGGTGGCGCGTTAGCGCCGGGGTGGGTTTCCAAATGGCTAGTTTAGACAGGAAAGAGGACACGCATATGAGCTATTGGCAGACCGAACAGAGCGACGGGGTCGTAATCGCAAAATACCATAATCCGCCGATGAATTATTTCTGCGCGGAAGGCACCCAAGAATTGTGGAAGCTGATTGAGGACTGGCGCGACCCCGCTATCCGGGCCGTCGTATTGACCGGCGCGATGGAAGGTAAGTTCATTACCCACTACAGTGTGGAAGAACTGGTTGATTTAGCCAAGGACCGGGAAGCCATGCGCCGGGCAGGCACCTCGCTGACCACCGCCTACCATGCCATGCTGAAGAATTTGAGCGACCTGCCCAAGGCGATTATCGTTGCCATGAACGGAGACACCATGGGCGGGGGATTTGAACTCAGCCTGTCGTGCGACCTGCGGATCGGCCAGAAGGGTGATTATCGCTACGGGTTTCCGGAAGTCAAACTCGGCATTCTTCCAGGCGGCAGCGGCACCCAGCGCCTGTCGCGGCTGATCGGGATCGGACGCGCGCTTGAGTTCGTTATTCGCTCTCGTGTCGTCCCGCCCGACGAGGCGCTCCATTTCGGTCTGGTCCACGAAGTGGCCGATGACGCGCTCGCCCGCGCCACGGAAATCGCCCGCGAGATTGCGAATTTCCCGCCGATTGCCGTTGCCCGCGCCAAACACGCGGTCCATGCCGGCAACGATACCCACCTCGCCGCCGGGCTCGACATTGAAAGTTCGGCCTTTCTGGAAACCATGCTGTCTGACGACGGCCTGCTGGCCATGCAGACCTATATCGATCTGCCGTACGAGAAACGGCGCGATTGGCTCGATAACCCCACCAACCCCGGCTATACGGGCAAGTAAGTTCTCTCTGCTCTCGGAAGCCCGACTTGGTTTCCGAGAGCTATCCTCTTTCTCACACAGACCATTGTCCTCGAAAGACGCCACACAGAGCGAGGAGACTGTTATGCACATCTCGGGAATGATGCACGTCAATGTCAACTGTCGTGATTATGAGCGTTCGCGTCAGTTTTACGAATTGCTCGGGTTCAAGGTCATGTGGGAAGTGCCGGAGCGGAACACCCCGGAAGTGGCGGCTGCGGTCGGCATGCCACCGTATCTGGTACGGGGAGCCCTGCTCCAGTTAGAAGGCTCGTCCACCACACCGCTGATCGATCTCCTGGAATGGAAAGACCCCCGAGACAACGACCCGCCGTACCCGCATCTCTACCACCTCGGTATCGCCCGGATTGCTCTGCTCAGCGCTAATCTTGATGCCGATGTCCAAACCCTGAAGGAGCACGGAGTCGAATTTATCTCCGAGCCCGTCCTGCTCGATCCTCCCGACGCGCCGAGTGCGCGCTTTGTGTGTTTCAAAGACCCGGACGGAACCGTGCTGGAGTTGGTTGAGATGGAACAATCCTAGGTCGGTTGGACGAAAACGCAGGTCGGATTAGCGTAGCGTAATCCGACAAAGGGTCGCCCCTTTACCACGGCCGGCGAAACTCGCACTTGGGCAGCTTTGCCTGAAGCGCGTCAATGCCACCACGACTGGCCAGCGTGCTGCGCAGATTGAGCACCCGCAGCCCGCTCAGGCTTTGCAGATGGACCAGGCCGGCGTCGCTGATGCGTGTATCGTATAGCCACAGCACGCGCAGCCCGGTCAGATGGGCCAGATGGGTCAGGCTGTCATTATTTATCCGCGAGGCCGAGAGTTGCAGGTATTGAATGGCGTGCGCGGGAATGGCGCGAAATGGCGAAAGATCGGTGGACGCCTGCGGGTTGACGTTGAGCCGGAGTTCTTTACCCGCAGGGATAGAAAAACTCCCCTGCGCCCGACCAATCGGCTCCCAGAAGGCATAGTCATCCGCGCGATGCACGCCATCCCGGATGAACAGCTCTCCCATGGAGCGGTTGGTAGGGAAGTGGAGGTCGCGGGCTGGCAGGCTGAGATGTTCTTCGGCACCGCCGTTGTTCGTACCAGTCACGGCCAAGTTACTACCTTATTCCCGTCGAACTCAGGCATTCACATCAATGACCACGCGGCCACGGACCTGTCCGCGCAAGATCTGCGGGGCCAGCTCCAACACTTTGGACATGGGTTCCACCACAGTCATGGCGTCCAGCCTTTCCAGCGGCAGGTCCTGGGCGAGACGGTCCCAGGCCGTTTGCCGTTTGGGGTTGGGACACATCACGGAGTCCACCCCGATCAAACTGACGTTCCGCAGAATGAACGGCAGAACCGAGGTCGGCAGGTCAGCCCCCCCGGCCAGACCACAGGCCGCCACCGACCCGCCGTAACAGGTCCCCCGCAGGACCGAGGCCAAGGTCTGTCCACCCACGGAATCGACACCGCCCGCCCAGCGTTCGGCGTCCAGTGGGCGACCCGAGGGCTCGGCGAGTTCTGCCCGTTCAACAATGGTCGAGGCGCCCAGACCGGTGAGATAGTCGCTCAGTTCCGGTCGTCCGGTTGATGCCGCCACTTTGTAACCAAGCCGGGAGAGCACGGCGACCGCTACGCTACCGACACCGCCCGCGGCCCCGGTCACAATCACCTCTTTCTCTCCGGGTGTTACGCCCATGCGCTCCAGGTCCAGGATACAGAGCATCGCGGTATAGCCGGCCGTGCCCACGGCCATGGCTTGTTTGAGGCTGAAGGCGTCAGGCACGCGCGTCAGCCATTCAGACTTGACCCGCTGTTTCTGGGCATAGCCACCGCCGTGGCTCATGCTGAGTTCCCAGCCGGTGATCAAGACCCTATCTCCGGGCTGATAGGCTGGCGAACTCGACGCCTCGACCGTCCCGGCCAAGTCGATCCCGCCAATCATGGGGTAGGTGCGCGCAATGGGCGCGGTTCCGGTGACGGCCAGGCCGTCTTTGTAGTTCAGCGTGGAATAGGCGACGTTGACGGTTACATCCCCCGCCGGCAGGTCGTCCAGCGTGATTTCTTGCAGTTCGGACGAGATTTTTTTCTCAACCCTGTTGATGACAATCGCGTGTATGGCTTCCCCCATGCGTTTCAACTCCTCACGATGACTATGTATGGATACCAGACGGGCAGGATAGCCAGCCTGCGGAGAAAAGGCTACACCCCGCGCCCGTCACGCTACAGAAGGCCACAGTCTAAAATGAGGAGCCGAACTGCTTGAGAAACTCCAACTCCGCCGGTGTTGAAGCCCGGCCCAGGACGGTGTTGCGGTGGGGAAACCGACCGAAGCGCTCAATCACCTCCTGATGTTTCACTACGTAAGGGGTATCAAAATAGGCGCGCTCTTCGACGAGTTGCTGAAAGAGCAGGACCGAGCGCTGCTGATGGGCACGGTTCTCGCTGTGCATGAACGGGACGTACACGAAATAACGCTCGACCAGGCGCAACTGCCGGTCAAATCCCGCGTCAATCATTTGCTCTGCTATCTGCTGGGCCAGTGGGTCAGTCGCAAAGGCGCGCGGGTCGTTGCGAAACATATTGCGGGGGAACTGATCCAGAACCAGAATCAGCGCCAAACCGCCCCGCGCCGTCTGTGTCCAGTGGGTGAGTTGGCCTTGAGCGGCCAGCTCATAATCGGCCTGGAAACGCTGGACGATCTCCCGGTCGAAGTCGGCACTCCGAACAAACCAGCGCTGGGCGTATTCTTCAAAATAGGCCGGCTCGTCCCGGATTTCGCCAAACCAGAAGGTCAGAATTTCTTCGACGTCGGCCATGCGTAGACCGTCCTGTCAGGAGTGCGGACCGGGGCAAGCCTGAACGGCCAGCCCCGGTTCCAAGGGTTAAATTGCCCGGTAGGCGGCAAACGACTGGGTTGACGACCGCGCGCTGGGGTCGGTCACTACGTTGACCACTGCTGGCTTGCCAGAGGCAACCGCGCGTTCGAGTGCGGGTCGAATGTCTTCCGGCCGTTCGACAAACTCGCCGTGCGCCCCGAACACCTTGGCCATCTCGTCATACCGGCTGAAACCCAGATCGCGTCCTGCGGTCATCACCCCCGCGCCGGCCCAACCGCCATTGTTGCTAATCACGATAATGGCCGGGATGTTCTTGCGGACCATGGTGTCGATTTCCATCCCGTTCATGCCAAACGAACCGTCCCCGCTGAGGACGATGACCTGGGTGTCCGGTTTGGCCACTTTTGCCCCGAGTCCAAACGGCACGGCCACGCCCATGCAGCCGTTCGGGCCGGCGTTGACCCGGTGGCCGGGAACATTGGTCGGCACCGATTGGCGCGCAAAATTGAGAATCTCATGGCCGTCAACGACAATAATAGCGTCGCGGTCCATGAAGTCACGGACCTCTTTGCACAGGCGGAGGGGATGCATGGGAGACGATTCCGCCTGCATGATGGCGCTCATCTTTTCCTGAGAGCGTTGGTCGTAGCCGCGTAGCGTATCGATCCAGGCCAGTTCGTCCCGGCCCTGGAAAGAGTCGCTGGCCTCGTCGATCAGTTGGCGTAAGACCACCTTGGCGTCACCCACGATCCCGACATCAACCGCACGGTTGCGGCCGATCTCTTCGTCCGCGATATCGACTTGAATCATCTTGACATCTTCCGCAAAACGCGGCGCCTGTCCAAAACCCAGAATAAAATTGAAGCGCGTGCCGACAACCAGCACCACATCGGCCTCTTTCCAGGCCCGGTTGCGCGCGCCCAGAAAGCTCAGGGCATGATCCTCAGGAATGACGCCACGCCCCTGTGGGGTGGTATAAAAGGGAATGCCGGTCGTTTCAACAAACTCCTGGAGTTCCTGCATCGCGCCCGACCAGATGATGCCGGTACCGGTAATCACCAGGGGCCTCTCAGCCGCCTTCAGCAACGCCACCGCCTCCTTGACCAAGGCCGGGTCACCGCCCACCCGCGGGACCTGATGAGGCCGTTTGGGGAACGTGACTTCCTCTTCTTCAACCACCCTGTAGAGCACATCGCCCGGCAGATCGACATAGACCGGACCCGGCTGGCCGCTGGTGGCCACGCGAAAGGCTTTATTGATGATTTCCGGAATGCGACGCGCGTCTTTGACCCGCTCGGACATTTTGGTGATCGGCTTAAACATGCCGACCTGATCCATCTCCTGGAACGCGCCCATGCCGTCCTGGGAAATGGCACTCGCTCCGCCCAGAGCAACGACCGGAACGGCGTCCAGATAGGCATTGCCCACACCGGTAATCAGATTCGTAACGCCAGGGCCGGAGGCGGCAAAGCACACCCCCGGCTTGCCCAGCACCCGACTATAAGCATGGGCCGCCATGGAAGCCCCCTGCTCGTGGCGCACATCGACCGAGTTAAACCCAATCTCAATGCATTTGGAGGCCACATCGACCATCGGTCCGCCAGTGATGTAGAAAACGGTATCCACGCCCTCGTCTTTGAGCGCCTTGACAACTAATGAATTACCATCAACTTTTGCCATACTCTCCTCCCTTTTCTTCCGGGTTCTTCTGGGTTCATCCCGTGTGACCGGGCATCTTATCCTTAGTGCGCCCAAAAATGCCAGAGGCGGTCAGGAGGACCTCCGTTACACCCGCACCACAAGACGTCCCTCAGCCCGAAATGCCACACTCATCGACTCCGTCGTATACGCCACACCCCTCCGGCCAAAGGGATCAAGCAGAATCAGACCGGCTTCGCCTCGTGTCTGGCGGGTGAGGCGAGCGAGAGCGGTACGAGCAGCCTGTGCGGGGTCTTTGCCGTCGCGCAGCAATTCCACCGCCGTGCGGGCCAGGGTCGCCCGAATAATCTGCTCGCCATCGCCCGTTGCCGAGCACGCGCCCATTGCGCTGTCCGCATACGTCCCGGCCCCAATGACAGCGGAGTCACCCACGCGACCGGAGCGCTTGTCGGACACGCCGCCGGTTGAGGTTGCCGCCGCCAGCCTGCCCGACGAGTCCAAGGCAACCGCCCCCACCGTACCGGGTTCGCCGTTGGTCCGTTGCGCCTGTCCTGAGCCGAGTCGAAGGGCCTGCCAACGCTGGTGTTGACGGGGGGTAATCAGTTCGTCTGCCGCAGCTTGCGGTAGTCCGTGCTCGCGTGCGAATCGTTCCGCACCCTGACCGACGAGAAACACGTGTCGCCCGTCTGCCAAGACCTCCCGAGCAAGGCAGATGGCGTTCTTGATGTTCCTGGCCGCTCCCACGGCACCAGTCTGAAATGTCGAACCATTCATGAGGGAGGCGTCAACTTCGACGGTCCCGTCTTCTGTCAGACACGAGCCAAGGCCCGCGTTGAAGAGAGGGTGATCTTCGAGGGTCACGGTGGCTTGCACAACCGCATCGAGGGCAGTCCCGCCCCGAACAAGAATACCCCAGCCTGCTGCAAAAGCGGCCGTCAATCCTGATCGACGCTCGGCTTGCAGTGCTGATGGCGTCGTAGCTCCGGCGCCGCCGTGGAGGATCAGAGCCGGAGTCATGACAAAAAAGGACGGGCGCCGCTGGTGGCTGCCTACAGGTCCAGCGTCTGCGCCACCACTTCGCGGTGCGTCGGGGCACTGCCGAAGGCAGCTTCGGACGCCAGGCCGCGCCGATAGAAGAGGTGCATATCGTGCTCCCAGGTAAACCCGATACCACCGTGGACCTGAATGGCCTCGCTGGTCACCGTCTTGCACATATCGCTGCAATACGCCTTGGCCATAGGTACGGCCTGGGATGCTTCGTCCACATTCTCATCGACCGTCCAGGCCGCGTAGTAGGTCAATGAGCGCGCGTTTTCGACCTGGACCATCATATCCACACATTTGTGTTTGACGGCTTGAAAGCTACCAATCGGCTTCCCGAACTGCACCCGCTCCTTGGCGTATTCAACCGCCATATCAAGCGCCTGCTGTCCGGTCCCGACCATCTCGGTACACAGTCCGGCGATGGCTTGATCGAGGACGCGCTTGAGAATCGGCCAGCCCTGGCCCACCTCGCCAAGAACCTGCGAGCCAGCCACCGCAACATCCTGGAAAGCGACGTGACACTGGCGACGGGTCATGTCAACGGTTTTCAGTTGGGTGATCTCGATTCCCGGCGACTTGGCATCGACGAGAAAGAGCGTAATGCCGTCTTCCGGAGCAGCGTGTGAGCCGGTGCGAGCGGCGACCACTATCTGGTCGGCCACGTGCGCGTCCGGCACAAAAAGTTTTTCCCCGGACAGCACAAAGTCGCCGCCCCGAGCCGTTGCCGGCATCCCGATGCCGCCAGCGTCATAGCGGCCGCTCTTTTCGGCTTGGGCCAGGGTCATGACCCATTCACCCGCCGCGACCTTGGGAAGAACGGCGTCCTTTTGCTCGTCCGAGCCGCCGACCAGCACAGCCGCACTGCCCAGGAGCACGGTCGCCAGAAACGGTCCGGGCATCAGAGACCTGCCCATCTCTTCCATCACGACAACCAGATCGAGAAAACTCCCGCCAATCCCACCGTGCTCCTCGGGAATCAGAATACCCATCCAACCCAACTCCGCGGCTTTTTTCCAGAGCTCTGTCGCGTGGGCGCTGTCATCTTCCATCATCTTGCGTACGAACGTGGTCGGGCATTCCGCGTCCAGGAATTTTCGAGCCGAGTCGCGCAGCAGTTCTTGATCTTCACTGAAACCGAAATCCATGCTTCCCCCTTTAACCTTTTGGCAACCGCAGGACGCGCTCGCCAACGATGTTGCGCATGATCTCCGACGTCCCGCCCGCAATCGTGTACAGGCGGGAGCCTAAGGCGCGCCGCGCCCAAAAACCGTTATCGATGCCTTGATCTTCACCCAAGGCGCACTGACTGTACGGACCCAGCAGTTCCATCGCAAAATGTGCCATGCGGATATAGAGTTCACTCCCGGCCAGCTTGCTGATCGAGCCTTCCGGCCCCGGCGGGTTACCGCGTAGCTGTTGGGTCAGTTGCCGATAGCCGTTGAACTTGAGCGCCTGGATTTCAACATGAAAGGCGGCCATCCGCTGTCGCACATCCGGGTCGTCGGCTGCCGGTTGACCATTGACTTCCAGGTCTTTGATGCACGCCTTCAATCTGTCCAGCATGGGTTCCAGGTTGTAGACCATGCCGAAGTTAGCTCGCTCGAACATGAGCGTCGTAATCGCCACCTGCCAGCCGTTATTCCGTTCGCCAACCAGATTGGCTTTGGGCACCCGGACATCCTCGAAGAAGACCTCGTTGAATTCCGCGTCACCCGAGATTTGGACCAGGGGCCGGACCGTTACTCCAGGCGAGTGCATATCCACCAGGAGATAGGACAGTCCTTTGTGCTTGGGTGCGTCGGGGTCGGTCCGCGCCACAAGAATGCAGTAGTCGGCTTTGTGGGCAAAGCTCGTCCAGACTTTCTGGCCGTTCACAACAAAGTCGTCGCCAGCGTCAACCGCCCGCGTCTGGAGGGAGGCCAGATCCGAGCCGGAGCCCGGTTCGGAATAGCCTTGGCACCACAGTTCGTCGGCGCTGAGAATCTGGGGCACAAAACGCTCTTTCTGCTCCTCCGTTCCCCAGTGCATCAGGGTCGGGCCGACCAGCGAAATCCCCAGCGGATTGGCTAGTCCGGGCGCGTGCACCCGGGCCATCTCCTGCTGGTAGATAGTCTGCTCCATGATTGTAGCGCCCCGGCCGCCGTACTCCTGGGGCCAATGAATGCCGACCCAGCCTGCGCCGTGCAGCTTCTTCTGCCAGTCGAACTTGATCTGAAAGCGTTCTTCCTGGTCGATAATCTCGAAGGTGTCCGGGTCGTAGTTGTCCGCTGGATTGGCTTCGAGCCACGAGCGCAGCTCCTGCCGAAACGTTTCTTCCTGTGGAGAATAGTCAAAGTCCACGCTGTACTCCTGTCGCGGGAAAGTATCGCGCGCGAATTATAGTTTTTGGCCGGGAGAAAGGAAAGGGGCCGGGGAGAAGACTGCGCCCGGCTTGACACTTGGCCCGCGCGCTGACTAATTGAGCCCGACATCTTTCTCTAGCTGATCGGGGGTCCGGGTGCGCTATCGTCAAACATTCATCCCAACATTACGTGAAGATCCGACTGAGGCCGAAGTCATCAGCCATAAACTCTTACTGCGCGCCGGTATGATGCGCCAGGTGGCGCGCGGCGTGTATGACTTTCTGCCGCTCGGGCTGCGTGTTGTGCGGAAAGTCGAAAACATCGTACGCGAAGAAATGAATCGCGCGGGGGCTCAGGAAATTCTCATGCCGGCGGTCTGTCCGGCAGAACTCTGGCAGGAGAGTGGTCGCTGGGATGTATACGGCAGAGAGCTGCTGCGCATTAAAGATCGGCACGACCGGGATTTTTGCTTTGGGCCGACCCATGAGGAGGTTGTGACCGATATCGTCCGACGGGAGGTCCGGTCGTACCGAGACCTGCCGCTCAATCTGTACCAGATTCAGACTAAGTTCCGGGATGAAGTCCGGCCCCGTTTTGGCTTGATGCGCGGCCGCGAGTTCATCATGAAAGACGCCTATTCTTTTCATACCGACCTGGAAGACTGCCAGCGCGAGTATCGCAATATGTACGACGCCTATCGGCGTGTCTTTGATCGGTGTGGTTTAACCTACCGTCCGGTTGAGGCGGATACTGGGGCAATTGGAGGTAGTCTGTCGCACGAGTTCCAGGTGCTGGCGGATTCCGGTGAAGATGCCATTGTCAGCTGTGACTCGTGCGATTATGCCGCCAATGTGGAAAAAGCTGAACTTGCCCCGCCTGCGGCTCCACCGGCTATGAACGGAGCCTCACTTACCACAGTCGAGACCCCAGACCAACGGACTATCGAGGAAGTCTCGACCTTCCTGGGTGAGCCCCCGGAGCGCTTCGTCAAAACTCTGCTCTACGAGACCGATACGGGCGCGGTGGTCGCCGCCCTGGTGCGGGGTGACCACGAGCTCAGCGAGCCCAAGCTGAAAAACCTGCTCGGCTGCCAGTGGGTCGTACTCGCGGATGAAGAAACCGTCCACAAGGTGACCGGCGCTCCAACCGGTTTTGCCGGCCCAGTACGGATCGAGGCCAAGCTTATCAGCGACCAGACTCTGCAGGGTGCGAAAGGCCTGGTATGTGGTGCAAACGAGCGGGATATGCATATGACCGGGCTTGATATCGAGCGCGACCTACCATCCCTCCAGTTCGCCGACCTGCGCCGGGCAACAGCGGGTGACACCTGTCCACGCTGTGAGAAAGGGCGGTTTACCGATCATCGCGGCATTGAGGTCGGTCAGACGTTTTATCTTGGCACGAAGTATAGCCAGGCAATGAATGCAACCTATCTGGATGCCACAGGCGAACAGCATCCCATGGAAATGGGCTGTTATGGCATTGGTATTACCCGGACCGTTGCAGCCGCCATTGAACAGCATCATGATGATGCCGGTATTGTCTGGCCCAAGCCGCTCGCCCCCGCGGACCTCCATATCGTGCCGGTCAATTGGAATGACGACACCACCCGGAAGGCGGCGGAAGACATCTATGCAAAACTCCAGCAAACGGGGACAGACGTATTATTTGACGATCGGGAGGAGCGTCCGGGGGTGAAATTCAAGGATGCCGACCTCTTGGGCGTTCCGCTCCGGGCCACTATTGGTGGCAAGTCTCTAGCCCGCGGGGTGATTGAATTAAAGGTCCGCGCGGATGGAACCATGACGGAAGTACCGGCAGACCGGGCGGTCGAGGCCATCCAAAATGCACTCATCAATCCGGAGGCCGCCTAAGTCCGGGAGGCACGTACCACGATGGCTCCTCGTTCCGTTAATCAGGCAAGTAACGCTCCGGCACGACTTCGGAGTTCCAGAGCAGTAAGTCGGCCTCGCGCACGCCGCCGACTTATCTTTGCGCTCGATATTGCTTCGCTGAAAGAAGTGGATCGCTACGTTGCCCTGCTGGCAGACGAGGTCGGCCTGTTCAAGGTTGGCAAGCAACTGTTCGTGCACACCGGTCCCGAGGTCGTCCGTCGCATTCAAGCCAAGGGCGGGACGGTTTTTCTCGATCTGAAATTCCACGACATTCCCCAGACCGTGGCTTCCGCTTCAGTCGAAGCCGCCCGTCTCGGGGTACAGATGTTGACCCTGCACGCCTCCGGCGGCACCGAGATGTTGCGGCAGGCACACAGGGCGGTTCGCGGCGTGTGTCGCGCAGAACGGCTCGCCCGCCCTGCCCTCCTGGCAGTCACTGTGCTGACGAGTCTGGGCCGAGACGACCTCAAGCAGATCGGGGTCAGTGCAGGTCCGGCGGCACAGGTCGTTCGGCTTGCCCGGCTTGCCCAGCAAGCCGGTATTGACGGTCTGGTAGCCTCTCCTCAAGAAATTGCCGCAGTCCGCCGTGCCTGTGGAGACAAACTGACCCTGGTCATTCCAGGTGTTCGTCCACAGGGCAGCACGGCCGACGATCAGAAACGGATTCTAACGCCTCACCAGGCCATGCAGGCCGGGGCGAATTATCTGGTTGTTGGCAGACCCATTCGAGATGCCACCGACCCGCGCCAGGCCGCGCGCGATATTGTCGCGGACATGGCCCGGGGGCTGAGAGCACGCCATTTGACGGAGCAGACACAAGACAACTCTTGAGGTCATCCGTCTACTGGGACAATGAAGGCTTTGCCGGATGGAATCGATAGACAATATCGTGTTCGCGTACGAGGATGAGCCTGTCGCGGGCGAGCTGCTCCAAAAAGACATCGTCCGTATGCAGACGCCGAATGCGTTCCTTGAGATCGGCATTCTCGCGCAACAGCGTCCGGACTTGCGTTTCCAATGCGCGTTGCTCTTCGGTCAGTTGGAAGAGATGCAGAAGCCCGCGCTCGCTCCACACGGTTGAATACATGAGCAGGGCGTACAAGGCCAGAACCGATGGGAACCACATCCAGCCGAACCGCCGCACCACCATTTGTCCCATACAGAATATCCTACTGACTGCGGCGGGCTGGGGCAACTTCTCGGGCTGAAACGAAGCAGAATACAGACACCACGACAAGACGGGAGGATCGGGTGAAGATCAGAAAAATTATTGGTCGAGAAATTCTGGATAGCCGGGGGAATCCGACGGTTGAGGTTGAAGTTAGCCTGATGGACGGTGCGTGTGGGCGCGCAGCAGCGCCTTCAGGTGCGTCAACCGGAGCCCACGAGGCGTGGGAGCTTCGGGACCGATCCAGAAAACGTTATCGTGGAAAGGGCGTCCAAAAAGCGACGGCACAGGTGAACGAACACATCGGCCGTCGCCTGAAAGGCAAGGACGCCAGCGACCAGCACACAATTGACCAGCTCCTGCTTGACCTGGACGGCACGGCAAACAAAAAGCGCATGGGGGCAAATGCGCTCATCGCCACCTCGCTGGCCGTCGCAAAGGCAGCGGCGGCATCTGCCGGACAGCCGTTGTATCGCTTTCTGGGTGGTACGCGTGCGCGAACGCTTCCGGTTCCGCTCATCAACGTGCTCAACGGCGGCGCCCATGCCACCAATAATCTCGACATCCAGGAGTTTATGATCGTTCCGGCCGGCACCCGCTCATTCCGCGACGCTCTGCGCATTGGCGCGGAAGTGTTCGCCGTGCTCAAAGACATTCTTCAAAAAAAGGGGCTCACCACGGCCGTGGGAGACGAGGGGGGGGTAGCCCCCGATCTGCGCTCGAACGAAGAGGCGTTTGACATCCTGCTTGAGTCTGTGACGCAAGCGGGCTACACCCCAGGTCGGCACGTCTTTCTGGCCCTCGATGTCGCGGCGACCGAGCTATACCAGGACGGGCAGTACGTTTTTCATAAAGCCGGCGGAGCCACTCGGCAGGCGGAAGACCTCGTTCAACAGTATGCCAAATGGGCGGTGCACTATCCGCTGGTCTCTATCGAGGACGGCCTGGCCGAAGACGACTGGGACGGATGGCGATTACTCACCCAGGAGCTGGGAACAACACTCCAGCTTGTGGGCGACGATTTGTTTGTCACCAACCCGCAACGGCTCGCTCGCGGTGTTGCGGACAGGGCGGCGAATGCCATCCTTGTCAAGGTCAATCAGATCGGCACCCTAAGCGAAACCCTGGAAACGGTCGCCTTAGGGAAAAAGCACGGGTATGCGGCGGTGATCTCGCATCGTTCGGGAGAAACAGAGGACACCACGATTGCTGATCTGTCTGTCGCGTTGAATGCCGGACAGATCAAAACCGGCAGTGTCTGCCGCGGCGAACGGACGGCCAAGTATAACCAACTGTTACGCATTGAAGAGGAACTCGGGCGCCGCGCCGTATACGCCGGCCACGCGGCGTTTGCGGCACGAAAATAACACCCTGTTCTTGTGTATTTTTGTTGCAGCAAAGGCGTCGATCTGATAGAAGAAAACACAGATGCCCTTCCGCCTTTTTCCATGGACTAAGGGGTTCCCACACTCATAGCGAAGGAGGTCACTATGCCTGCGAAGAAGAAAGCGGCCAAGAAAACCGTAAAGAAGGCGGCCAGGAAGGCCCCGGCCAAGAAAGCAGCTAAGAAAGCTCCGGCCAAGAAGAGAGCGGCCAAGAAAGCTCCGGCTAAGAAAGCTCCGGCTAAGAAAGCTCCGGCCAAGAAGGCCCCGGCCAAGAAGAGAGCGGCCAAGAAGAGAGCGGCCAAGAAGAGAGCGTAGCGTCGCTCAGCGCGGCGGCGAGACACGAGGCGGAGGATTTCCAAGAAAAGGCCCCAAAGCGGGCCTTTTCTTTTGTGCCCATGAAACAGCGACTTGCCGCGTACACTGCTGAGGTACTCTTCCCGGAACGCGAGAAATTTACCGCTCCACTGCTCTTGCTGCCGGGTTTATGGACGGGAAGCTGGATATGGCAGGAAGTCGCGTGGGGATTTTCCCAACGTGGTTGGGCCTGCTGGGCGCTTGACCTGTACGAGCCGCACGCCGCACGCCGGCGAGGCGACATCTCTCTTGACGATCATCTCACGACCATTACCACCGCCGCTGCTGCGTTCGACTGCCCGCCCATTGTGATCGGTTTTGATCTCGGTAGTCTCCTCTCACTCCTCGTCGCCACCCGCGTACAACCGCGCGCCCTCATCTGCATCTCTCCCATGCTGCCCTGCCACTGGCAACCCGACCTGCGCCCGGCTCTCCCTCTGGTGCGACTCGCCACCCTGCCCGCGCTTCTGTGGAATCGTGCCCATCCCCCTCCGTCTCGTCGTCTGGCCCGCGATTTTCTTTTTCACACGCTTCCGGCAGGGCTGCCCGACCAGTTATACGACCAGCTTGAGCCGGACTCCGGCAGAGTCGTCCGCACCCTCACCCGAGGCCAGACCGATTTTCCGACAACCCCCCTGCCCTGTCCCAGTTTGATTGTCTGGGGGCAGGAAGACCGCATGGTGCCTGCTCCGGTCGTAAGTTGGCTCGCAGATACTCTACACGCGACCAGCCTGTCCTATCCGGACCAAGGTCACTGGCTCCTGGCTGGTCCACAGGCGGCGAGCCTAGTCGCAGGTGTCCACCGCTGGCTGGTCCACTCGCTGGGAGAAGCACTGCTATTATCCCCAGAGGAAGACGAATAGGCATAGCCACCCAACGCACGAACTGACCCGGCCTGGATCGTTCCCTATCGCCCCTGATATAGGAGGGTCGGGTTCTGTTCCGCAACGCCCGCAAATTATACGACACCCTCAAGGTCTATCCGTCTCCATGCTCCAACTTATCAATCTGTCCCTCGCCTTTGGCGGACAGGAACTGTTCCGCAATCTCAACTGGCATATTCGGAAAGGCCAGCGGGTGGGTCTGGTTGGCCCTAACGGTGCCGGCAAGACAACCCTTTTCCGCCTCTTGACCGGACAGCTTGAGCCCGATACGGGCCGAGTCCAGCGCGGCCGGGACCTCAGCATTGGCTATCTGCCCCAGGAGGGAATCGACATTTCCGGACGTGACCTCTTCGCTGAGACGCGCTCTGCTTTACCGGAGCTGACCGCGCTACAGCAGGAACTGGAGACGATTCAGGCCGCGCTCGACAGCGCTGATGGAACGGCCTCAGAGACGCTGGCGCAAGAGGGACTGATCGTACGTTACGGAGACATCCACCACCGAATCGAAGAACTCGACGGGTTTCAGGCCGACGCCCAGGTCGCTAAAGTCCTGACCGGTCTGGGCTTTCACGAGGCGCAGTTTACGGCGCGGACTGAGACGTTCAGTGGGGGCTGGCAGATGCGGATTGCGCTGGCCAAGCTCCTGCTCCAGCAGCCCGATGTCTTGCTGCTCGATGAGCCGACCAATCACCTCGATCTCGACTCGCTACTGTGGCTTGAGTCGTATCTGCACAATTACCGCGGCAGCATTGTCATCGTTTCGCACGACCGGGCCTTTCTGGATCGGATGGTTAATCGGGTGGTCGCCCTGCATCGCTCTGCCCTGACCGAATATACGGGCAACTACTCGACCTTTGAACGCGTTTTTGAGGAACACCTGGAGTCGTATCGAAAAGCCTATGACACGCAGCAGGAAGAGATTGAGCGCCTCACCCGCTTTATCAATACGTTTCGCTATAACGCCCGGAAAGCTCCGCAGGTCCAGAGTCGCGTCAAACAGCTTGAGAAGATGGAAAAGCTCGACCCGCCCCAAACCGTGCCCAAGGGTGTCCGCTTTCATTTTCCTCAGGCTCCTCGGAGCGGGCGGCGAGTGATCGAATTACAGGGGGTTAGCAAACGCTACGACAGCGTACAGGTGTTTGAGAATATAGACTTGGTGATTGAGCGTGGAGACCGGGTGGCGGTGGTCGGCGTCAACGGGGCGGGCAAGTCTACCCTCAGCCGCATCCTGTCCGGGGTTGAAGAGCCCACCTCAGGCAGCCGTCAGCTCGGTCATCAGGTCGTCCTCGATTACTATGCCCAGCAGCAGGCCGAACGCTTACAGACCAACAACACGGTGTATGAAGAGATCGTCCGGGAAGCGGCCACCGATGTCGTCCCCCAGCTCCGGACTCTGTTGGGGGCCTTTCTCTTTTCCGGGGATGCGATTGAAAAGCGTGTCGCCGTGCTCAGCGGCGGCGAAAAAAGTCGACTGGCGTTAGCAAAAATGCTGTTACAGGCCTCGAATCTGCTCATTCTGGATGAGCCCACCAACCATCTCGATATCCGCACCAAAGACATCGTAAAAGAAGCCCTGCTGCAGTATGAGGGGACTTTTGTCGTGGTGTCGCACGACCGCTATTTTCTCAGCGGCCTAGTGACAAAAGTGCTCGAACTCCAAGATGGGTATTGCACCACCTACCCCGGAACGTTTGAGGAGTTTCTGGAGCGGAAAGAGCGACAGACAGACCCGTCTCCACCCCAGGAACAGGTTCGCCTTCAGAGCGTAGTCCAGCGGGCAGCCGTTGCTTCGCCTACGGCAAGCGCGGCGGGTATTGAAGGGACGCTGGCCGCCATCCGCGAGGCAAAGCACGGCAAGCTCTCCTATCAACAGCAAAAGGCCGCTCGGGCCGAACGGCAAAAACGGGCCAAACGGTTGGCCGCGCTGGAGCAGCATATCGCCACGCTAGAGGACCACAAAGAAAAACTCGAACGCCGCCTTGCGGATGAAAAGACATTTCAAGACCGAGAAAAAGCCCGTGATGTGGCCGGCCAGTATGAGCAGGTCAAACAGCAACTCGACGAGCAGTACGTGGAATGGACTGCATTAGCCGAAGAACACGAAAGCGATTAGACCCGGGACGTAATTCTGGAAAAGGGAGAGACACTATGCGCATAGGATTGGGCCTGCCGCCGACCGGGCATCATTTCGAGGTGTATCAGCAGGTCGCACGCCAGGCCGAAGAACGCGGCTTCGAGAGCCTGTGGTTCGGCGAGGCCTGGGGTACAGAGACGAGTACGCTGGTCACCGCCTTTCTGGCCACCACGCAGCGCATTCATGTCGGTACGGGCATCATCTCGCTCTACCTCCGCCCGCCAACGCTCACCGCTATGCAGGCCGCCAGCATGGATTTGGTTGCGCCAGGCCGGGCGCGGTTGGGCATCGGGGTGAGCACGCGCAATATCAACACCTTTCATGGTATTGCCTGGGACCGGCCCGTAGCCCGCACGCGCGAGTATGTGGATATTATCCGCCGCGTATTGGCCGGCGAGCGGGTCACGCGGACCGACGGGTTTTACCAGCCACGGGGCTTTCGGCTCAGCCTGCGCCTGTCGGGGGCCATGCCGATCTATCTGGCGGCCGTGAACCCGCGCATGCTCCAGTTAGCCGGAGAGATCGCGGACGGGGTACTGCTGGCCTGGTTGCCGGCGCGACAGATTCCCCATTCACTGGCCGAGATTGCAAAAGGGGCGGAGCGGGCCGGGCGCAGCCTGAGCGATATCGATATCGGCTGCTATGTGCATACGCTGGTCAAACAGGATCGGGAACAGGCCCTACGGCAACTGCGCCACGTGTTGGTGGGCTACTGTCAGGCCAACACATATATCCAGGGTTTCCGCCGCTTTGGCTATAGCGATATTCTGGATGAAGTGCATACCCGCTGGCAGGCCGGCGACCGGAAGGGAGCGGAGGAGTCTATTCCAGATTCCATGGTCGAAGAGCTGTTCGTCTTCGGTCCGCCCGAAGACTGCCGCACTCAACTCAGTCATTTTATCAACACCGGCGTGCAGCACCCCATCGTCGCCTCTCCCCCCACGAGCCAAATCACCGGGGAAGATATGCATACGTTGGTTGAGACGTTCGGGCAGTAGAGCCATGGGAGAACCCACCCCGGCCTTTGGCCACCCCTCCGCAGGAGGGGATCAAGAAGAGATGGGGACGATTACGAAGATTACCCCACCACATCACCCAACCAACTTCGCCAAAATCCGCTCATACTCTCTATTATTCTCCGCCTGTACATTGACGTGATGCAGGTCCACTCCGCACTCTGTCTGGGCTTGCAGGCGGTCGATACCGGCTTCCACCGATCCTACGCAGCCGGTTGCATCGACCAACTGAGCGGGCACGGCTTCACCGGCGGCGCGTGAGCCACCGGCCCAGGCTTCTTTGACGGTTTCAACCGCTTCCCCGTGGCCCAGCCGGGTGAGTTGGGCGGCGTAGAACGTCCCCATACGGCCAATGTAAAAGGCCAGCATACCGGCTGAGGCGGCGCGGGCTTTATCAACCTGCGAAGTCACCGTGATCGTACCAGGCGAACGGACAGCGACCGCGTCGGCCGGACGCCCGGCGGCCAGACTGGCCTGGCGCAGATTGTCAATCTCGCCCTTGAGGTGCTCAATGGGAATCAGAATCGGCAACCAGCCATCGGCCAGCTCGGCGGTCATTTTCACACTCTTGGCATTCATCGTTGCCAGATAAATCGGGATATGGGTGCGAACGGGCTGGAAGCGCAACGTAAAGCCGCGTTGCAGGTCGAACAGCCTGCCCGAGTATTTGAGCGGTTCGCCCTTCATAATCGTGTTGATGATCTCCACATACTCGCGCATGCGCTGGAGTGGAGGATTGAACGCCACCCCATGAAAATGCTCAATCACCTGCGGACCACTCGTCCCCAGGCCGAGCAGCATCCGTCCCTCAGAGACCTCATCCAGGGTGGCAAAATGTTGGGCCAGTGCTGCGGGGGTGCGTGAGTAGGTATTCACAATCGCTGTGCCGAGATTGATAGTCTTCGTCTTGTCGGCCAGCAGGGTCAAAATGGTGAACGCATCCCGCCCCCAGGCTTCCGGCACCCAGGCCGAATGCACCCCGGCTGCCTCTGCGATTTGTACCTTTTCACACAGCGCCTGGTAGTCGAGCTTGCCCTGCCAATCGATGCCAATGGAAATTTTATAGGCCATTTTTCTCTTATCCTTTCTTGGGCTCAGTTCAGTCGCGCGACTGTAGCACGTCCCCTTTTGAGCGTCAGCTATTCGCCGTGTCTGTTCTGCCAAGACGGTGCTTGACAACCGCGCGCGCTTCAGGCGAGAAGGGGAGCCTGTCAAAAAAGGAAACGCATGCCACCTACCTCACAAGAAGAGACTCTCGACCAGAACAGCCCTGTTTCTCAGTCCCACGACGCACCCCCTGAGGTCGGCGGACCGTATGCCTATTACGTCCTGGCCGTCCTCTTTGTGGTGTACGTGTTTAATTTCATTGACCGTCAAATCCTGGCCATCTTGCTCCAGCCGATTAAGGAGGACCTGCAAGTCTCGGACACGGCCATGGGGTTTCTGACCGGTTTTGCCTTTGCGGTTTTTTATGCGATTGCCGGTCTGCCGCTCGCCCGGGTCGCCGACCGTTGGGTCCGGCGAAGCCTGATTGCTCTGAGTCTCGCGACCTGGAGCCTGATGACTGCGGCCTCGGGCCTGGCACGGAATTTTACCGATCTGGCATTGGCCCGGGTGGGCGTCGGCATAGGTGAGGCGGGCTGCACTCCACCGGCGCACTCCCTGCTGTCCGACTATTTCCCCCCGGAAAAGCGTGCGACCGTGCTCGCCGTGTATGCGTGCGGCATTTACATGGGCGTGGGCCTGGGCTTCTGGTTGGGCGGCTGGCTGAATGATGCCTTTGGCTGGCGGGTAGCGTTTATGGTTATCGGCCTTCCCGGTGTCGCCATGGCCGTCGTGGTCCGTTTCACGGTCCGCGAGCCCCCGCGAGGTATGAGCGAACGGACGGCAACCACGAGTCGTTCCTACAGCCTGGGGGAAACCTGGCGGTTTCTGACCCGCCTGCCCAGCGGTCGTCGCATCAGTTTGGCGGCGGCCTTTCAAGCGTTTGTGGGTTATGGGCTCGCGGCCTGGATTCCGGCCTTTTTCATTCGGCTACACGGCATGACACCCGGAGAGCTGGGCTTGTGGTTGTCCTGGATTACCGGCATAGGCGGCGCGATTGGCGCCTTTTCCGGCGGCTGGCTTGCGGACCGCTGGGTCAGGGACCAGCCCAAGGCGCGGGCCTATATCAGTCTGGTTGGCGCGCTGTTTTCGATACCCTTTATCGTCGCAGCCCTGGTACTCGATAATACCACCCTGGCGTTATTGAGCTTCTTCCCGGCGAACATCTTTGGCACGATGTGGATAGGACCGGCCGGCTCTATCGTGCAAGATCTGGCTCCACCGGCCATGCGGGCAACGGCTTCGGCAGTCTTTATTTTTATCCTGACGATGATCGGCCTGGGGGCCGGCCCGCAAACGGTCGGTATTCTCAACGATCTGATCGGAACGCCGGATGCGATCCGCTACTCCCTGCTTGGAGTCGCCGTCAGCACCAGTCTGCTGTCCGCCGTCTTTTTCTGGCTGACCGGTAAGACCTTGGAGCAGGACCTCAGCGCCAGGCAGCAATTATAGGAGTGCGGGCTTCCAGCCCGCAATGATGATACATAAAGCTGCGGCCAAGATGGCCGCGCTCCCAGGACAAAAGAAGGATGGGCGGATACTGACTATACCTGCACCTCAGTGGCGTAATAGCCCCGCTCGGTCGGAGCGGAGAAATATTCCGCCAGCCGGGACAAGACCCGAGGAAAAATCTCGTTCTCCCGGTCGGCGGCCTGCATCTGTTCCCGGCTGGTCCAAAAACTCAGCCCGCGTCCGCTGCCGTGCGCGCGATTGGCCAGCCACAGCACGCCCTGAAAGCCAGGCTGCTGCCTGAGGACGGGCAGATATTCTTGCTCATACACGGCCCGGGCCGACTCAAGCTGCGCCTCTGGAACGGGCAAAGTAATCATCCGGGCGAACAGCCCGCCAACATGCTGGCCGGCCCGGACCAGGACTTCGTATTGTTCAGGCTGCGGGTGTGCGGTCAGAAACGGTAACAGTATGGCGGCAACGGCCTTGCGGCTCTTCATCTCGGATTGGGCCAGCGCAGCCTCGGAATTCCACAAGGTAACGATGAAGCCTGTATGCACCTCCGGGTCAGACAGCACCAAGGCTCCATGGAACCCAGGCTCCCGGACCAGCGGCGGCAGCACTGCACTCCGATAGACAGACAGGAAGTCAGTCAGAAGGTCGGGTCGGTATTGGATGGGAATAACACGCGCGTACATAGGATGGTGTTCCTTTTAAAGTGTTGCCCGGAGGTCGGTCAGAAACCCTTGGATGACCTGAAAGCCCCGATCCCAGAATTCGGGCTGATTGATGTCTATACACATCTGCGCTAGGGCGTACTCCGGCCGTTGTGAGCCGCCGCTTTCCAATAGGCGGAAATAACCAGGCACAAAGTCTTCCCCCTGGTCGAGATAGCGTTGATACAGGGCCAGGGTAAGCAACTCGCCGAACGGGTAGGAATAACAGTAGAACCGGCTGTGAATAAAATGCGGAATATACGACCAGCCCCAGCGATAGACGGGCAACAGTTCAACACTCTCGCCAAAGAGCTTGCCCTGTTCGGTCATCCAGAGCTCGCACAGGTCGTCGGCGCTGAGTTGCCCGTCCCGGCGCTGGGCATGCGCCGCCATCTCAAAACGGGTCAGGGCGGTTTGTCGAAAGACTGTGCCGTACATTTCCTCCAAGACCTGGCACAGCAGGGCACGGCGTGTATCCGGCTGCTCAGCCTTATCCAGCAGGTGTTGGGTCAGAACGATTTCCGCAAAAACCGAGGCCGTCTCCGCGAGCACCAGGGGAGCGTCGTAATGCAGGAATTTCTGACACCGCGCCAACATATAATGAATGCCGTGACCCAGCTCGTGAGCCACGGTTGAGACCGCGCGTCCGGTGCCGGTATAGCTGCACAATACATACGGATGATGGGCGGGCGACAGAGCCGCACAAAAGGCACCGCCGCGTTTTCCTGCCCGGACCTCGGCATCAATCCAACCCTTCTGGAAAAACTCCTCGGCCAGGGCCGCAAACTGTTCATTAAAATTCCCAAAGGCAGTCAGGATCAAATCCTGCGCGTCTGCAAAGGAGATTTCCTCGGCCTCAGTTTCAATCGGCGCGTACAAGTCCGTATTCTTGAGACGTTCAACCCCGAGCAATTCCGCCTTCAGCCGAAAATATTCCTGCGCCAGGGGATAATGGCGTTCCACGGCCTGCATCATCGCCTCGACCGTTGGCGGGGCAATCTCGTTCGACAGGTGGGTGGGCAGCGTGACATCATCATACTGACGCTGCTCGCACTCAATTTTATGATCGAGCAGCAGGTTGTTAAAAATCGAAGTCAGGACGAGCGCGTGCTGGGCATAGGTTTCCAGAAATATGGTCAGGGCTCGCTCGCGCAGCTCGCTGTCCGGCTGGCGCAGCAGCGCCAGGATCTCACCATCGGTGAGTAGTTGTTCTTTGCCTTCCCTGGTAAGTGGAAACCGGAGCGAGCCGCTGAGTTCGTCATAGAGCTGCCGGAAGGCATGCTTGCCCGACAGGTTTTTGTGGTTCAGGAGCCGTTCCTCTTTTTCACTCAAGGTATGCGGCTTAAAGCGTCGGACCGCTTCCAGATAGTGTTGATAGGCTTGCAGCTCCGGGACGGTGAGGAGCTGGGCGAGTTGCTCGTCCGGTAACGCAATCAGCTCCAGAGAGAAGAAGACCAACAGGTTCTCGATGCCGGTGGCGGCTTCGCGCGTGTGTTGCATAAGCTGCTGGGCCGGCTGGTTCTGGGTATCAGCCGCAAACAGGAGCGAGGCGTAAAAGGCGGGGCGGTGCTGAAGTTCAGTAATCGCTTCATACTCGACCAACGCCTGGGTGAGTGCCGTCCCATCGACCTGTCCGTTTTCAATCCTGCCGCGGTAGGTCTGCGCAAAGACTTCCGCCCGACGGCGCGCTTCCGCCAGGTCGGCCTCAAGCCGAGGATCGTCCGGGCTGGTATACAGCCCTCCCAGGTCCCAGCGTACGCCTTCTGCTTTGAGTCCGGATTGCTGCATATCTCATCCTTTTTTCGTTTTACGCCTTTGAAACGTGTCGGTGCTTTACTTGTCTTCTTGTATGTCTGCCCCAGACCTGTCAAGAATAGGACAAACACAAGGAGGGATAGTTCATGGTGACAAACGGTGTATCCCATATTGCAGTGGGCGTGCGTGACATGGACGCCTCGCTGCGGTTTTATCGTGATCTGCTCGGCTTTGAGGTAGTCCGGGACGAAGTGCAATCAACCCAGGGGACGGTCCTGCCGGCCTTGTATCAAGAGCCGCACGACCAGCGGCGGGTGGCGACGCTGTATTGGAAAAAAGGCCCACACGAGGCATTTTTGGTCTTATCCGAACACTCGGATAAGCCGGTCAGCGGCGAGCCGATCAAACTTGACCAGATCGGCATCCATCACTACGCCTTTTGGGTGGAAAATCTTCCCCAGGTCTACGAGGAATTGAAGGCCAAGGGCGCCGATTTTGTCGTGCCGCCAACCGTCACCAAAACAAAAGACGGCAACTTCAACAGTACGTTCCTGCGTGACCCGGATGGCATTCTGGTCCAGCTTGATGAGTTGATGGAAGACTAATCGACAGCCGTCAGAGGTCCACATGACACAACCGTACGCGCTCACTATCGCCACAGCCGCCGAACGTATTCGTACCCAGCAGCTCTCTCCCGTGACCCTGGTCCAGTCCTGTTTGAGCCGCCTGGACCAGCTTGAACCGCAGCTCCGCGCCTGGGTGACGGTTGACCAAGAGGGCGCCTTAGCCACCGCCCAGCAGTACGAAACGGAAATCAACAGCGGACAATACCGAGGTCCGCTGCACGGCATCCCACTCGGACTCAAGGATATTTTCTTTACCGCCGGGATGAAGACAACGATGGGGTCGCCCATTTACGCCGACTATGTCCCGGAGTATGATGCCACCTCCGTGCGCCTCCTCAAGGAAGCCGGAGCGATCATTCTGGGCAAAGTCCAGACCACGGAGTTCGCTGCCCTGGCTCCATCACCAACCCGGAACCCCTGGAATATTGAACACACGCCGGGCGGCTCCAGCAGCGGGTCTGCGGCTGCGGTGGCCGCGCAGATGTGCTTTGGTGCCCTGGGCTCTCAGACCTATGGCTCGACCATACGTCCGGCCTCCTACTGCGGCTGCATCGGCCTCAAGCCGACCTTTGGCCGAATCAGCGCCTACGGCGTCTATCCTCTGGCAGGCAGTCTGGACCATGTGGGAATTTTTTCCCGTACTGTGGCAGATACAGCCTTGCTGCTTCAGGTCCTGGCTGGCGAGGACACAAACGACCCGATGAGCGCGGTGCAACCGATCCCGAACTATACTGCCGCTCTGGCCGATCCGCAGCCGCCCCGTATCGGCCTGGTCCGGGAGTTCTTTCTTGAAAAAGCCGATGCGGAAACCCAGCAGCATATTGAAGCAGTGGTGGAGCAACTGACCCAGGCCGGTGCTCATGTCACCGAGGTGGCACTCCCGGAGAGTTTCAAGGGCGAGCCCGAAGCGCACTTCAGGATGATGTTCGTTGAGTCGGCCTATTCACATAGCGAGGTTTACGACCGGTACAAAGAGCAGTACAGCCCGCAGATGAAGGACTTGATCGAGAAGGGTCGCCAAGTCTCCGGTGTGGAGTATATGGAAACCCAACGCCACCAACACACGTTTCGGACTGAGATGGACGCACTCTGCCGAACGGTCGACGCCCTGCTGACTCCGGCAACCCCAGCCCCCGCTCCCAAAGGCTTCACCACCACCGGTGATCCGACCTTTAATGGTCCGGCAACCTTTTCCGGCCTGCCGAGCCTGGCCTTGCCCTCAGGGCTGAGTCAAACCGGGCTGCCCTTGGGTCTGCAACTCATGGGAGCGGCCTTTGCAGAAGAGAAGCTGCTAGCGGTTGGCGAGTGGTGTGCGGACGTGCTGGCCTTCTCGGAGACACCGTCAGTCACATAATCGTCGGAGCGACCGGCTATAGCGTTTCACGTTAGGCTGTAGCCTTGCCGCTACACGCTCGTCATGCCGGACGTGATCCGGCATCCAGAGGAGAGAGGCCGTTCCCCTCCCTCCGGTCCCACCGGAGAATCTCCCCCATTTCCCAGGATGTGCCCGGTCGTGTGTGTCGACGACCCTCATAGTTTTACTAGGGACAGACACGGCAGACTGTTGTATGGGCAATACCTCAAGGGAGGGCCACACATGCGACAGCACCCTGAGCGACGTAGGGCTTTTGAGAAGGCACAGAGGTTCGTCCTCCTCCATCTCTGTCTTGGGCTGGTGGTCCTGGCACCGTCTCTGACGTATGCCGCGACGCTGGAGAATCCGAGCGGCGGGCTGTTTTATTCGGGTGTCGGGGTCATCTCAGGCTGGAAGTGTGAAACCAACGGGGAGCTGACCGTGCGCTTCAACGGGGGAGAGCCGATTTCCCTGGTGTACGGCAGTGAGCGGTCCGATGTCCTTGAAGCCGGGGCGTGTGCCAGTGCCGATGTCGGCTTTGTGGCCATCTGGAACTGGGCCAACCTCGGCGACGGCACCCACACGGCCGTGGCCTACGATGATGGGGTGGAGTTTGACCGGGGTACATTTAAGACCACCAGGCTCGTGGCAGATAAGGTTTTTGTCACCGGGGTGAGTGGCCGCTTTCGGGCGCGGGACTTTCCCGACCCTGGGGTGAATGTGCTGCTGCGCTGGAATCAGAACGTCCAGGGGTTTGTGATTGAGGGCGTGGAAGAGTAACGGGCCATAGGAGCGCCGCATGAATAAAGCTGAATACCTCCTACGTCTCCTGGTCCTGGTCATCCTCAGCGGCGGGCTGGGGATTGCCGTGCAGGACGCTGAAGCCCAACAGACCGTCACCCTGTCCGGGCGGGTCACCGACGCCAATGGCCAAGCCGTGCCTGGTGCGTTCGTTGGGCTGCACCGCATGCCGGGCTGGGTCTGGGTTGACGGGCAGGACACGGATGGCAATGGTGCCTATCGCTTCTCAGTGTCGCCAGGGACCTATCAGCTTGAGGTGCGGCCTCCCGGCCCGCTCATTCCCCAACGGCAAGAACTGACATTTTCAACCAATACCACCCAGAACATTGTCTTGGAGACCGGGGTAACACTGTCGGAGCGGGTGACTGGCCCCGACGGACAGTCGGTGTCCTCCTGGGTCTATCTCTCAGTCCGGGACGATACCGGTCAGGAGGTCAGTTTTGGGGGGACAGACACTGGTCCCTACAGCCTGGGGGTGCCGGTGGGGACCTACACGGTGACCGCGTACCCCGACGCCTTCCTGGAGAAGACGGTAGAGGGAGTAGAAGTCACTCAAGATACTGTCCTCAACATCACCCTGGAGGCCGGGGTGGTGCTGGAGGGCACAGTGGTGGACGACGGGGGACAACCCGTACCAGACGCACGGGTCTGCGCCCGCCTGCTTGCCGAAGAGCCATGGGAAGACATTTGCTCTGAGACCGGTCCTGAGGGCCGATTTCAACTTCAAGTCCATCCGGCGGAGTATGTGATCACCGCCACCCCATTGGCCCCCCTCCACCCGACCCGGCTCCATCTTGAAGCCAGTAGCGAGCGAGTGTCGGACTTGGTACTGACAGTGAGTCGGCAGCCCACGCCGTTTGTGGCTGATGATCCGCCCCAAGCTGCTCTCATTAGCATTTCCCCGCCTACGGTAGATGGTGAGGTGACGCTGCGCGGGGCGGCGGGCTGCGTGGCACCGGGGAGTATGGTGTTCGTGGCCACCCTAGATACCGGGCACTTTACCACGGCCCAGGCTACGGCCAGTGGGAGCTTTACGGCGACCCTGTTTGCCCCGGCGGGTACGTCTGTCCTCGTCAAAGCCGATCCGTTCGGCACGAGCGTGGCGCAGATTGTAGACCGCGTCCCGGATGATCTCGATGAGTTCGATGTTGAGGATCTCGAAGATAGGTTCCTCTCTGCTCTCCCCGGTACAATTCTGCGGGTAGCAGACCCCCCTGGCGCTGGCATTACGATTGGCGGGGCAGGATGGGCCAGTCCGAACGGACTTCCGACCTGGACCTTCCACGGCTCCATCAACACCCCTATCATCGTCCCTGGCGACCTCCTGCGGGTCCAAGGCACGGTCCGGGTGGACTCCCCAGTCTTAGAGGAGGCTGATGCGTTTCAGGTGGAAACACAGCTCGGATTTGAACGTACTGATGAGTCGAGTCTCGTCAATAGAATCTCTGGTTCTGCATCTACCTTGCTGACCCCTACCGGACTGCCGATCGAACGAATAGGCCACTGGTGGGCGACCGGCTTCGACCAATACCGCAAAGTATCTTTGGTCAAAACGACCTCTAGTCGGGCCGAAGCGGCGGTTGACTTGACGCTTTCCCTGCCCTCTGACTTGCCAGCCGGGTATTATCGTCCGTTTCTGTATTTCACCTTTCCAGCCATATCTCTTGAGAATCCTCCCAGTCGCCCGATCATGAAGCTTGTAGATGAGGATCCATACCAACTCGCCCTCCCCGTCATTAAGGTGGGGAATCCCGCCCGCCCGCCGCGCCTGGAGTGGGTGCTCTTATTGGACACACTCAGCAACGGGTCCCGCGGAGTCCTGGCCGTGGAAGACGCTAACCGCTTCGGGGTCGCCCAACGGATTCTGACTCCGTCGGAAACGTTTGTGATCCCACGGCTGAGCACGGTGTCAGAGCAGCCGCTGACTTATCGTCTCGAACCGTTTGTCCCGACCGTGAGTCTCGTGGGCGACTCCTTCGGAGGGCTTCCCCCATCGCCTCGCATCCCCCTCCGGTTTCCCTCGGGCCGTCTCTCTGTAAAAATTCGCCAGCCCGATGGGACCGAAACTGTTCTAGGCCCCGCTCCGTTCGTCCAGTCCCGGCTCAAGAGCCTCGTAGACAACGAGGGCACGCTCCTTGATGACGGAGGCGGACATATTAGCGATGTCTACCAACTCAGTACGATGGACCCCCGCTTTGAGGTCGAGTTCTCTCAAGACGGCCTCCATATCATTACTGTCGAGGGCGCGATTGACGATATCTGGGGGAATGCCTGGACCGGAGGGGGCACCTACGAAGTCCACGTCGCACGGGTGCTGGCCCTGGATACGGCGGTGCTGCCCGGTACGCACTTTGAGGTGGGAGATGGCTTCAATCCAGGTTTAGTGGTCTCTCCGCCGGTCACGGCGGAGGTCGAAGTACGACTCCAACACGTACCTCACTCAGATACCAGCCAACTCCAGGAGCGGATTATCCGGGGGAGGACCAACCGCTTTGGGTATTTCCAACCGGCGGGCAATACCGTGGTGTTCGACCAACCGGGTGAATACCGGGTGGATATCACGGCCACGGGCCAGGATGCACAAGGGCAACTGTGGATGGGCTCCCGGACCTGGGGCGGGGTGGTTGCTCCGGTGAATCCTACGATCGTCGCCCACGGCCGGCGGGGCATTGATGCGCAGGACACGATTGGACCGCAGTGGTTCTTTTTCGACCAAATTCTCCAGAATGGAGAGACGCCTCATCTTCCTTTTCCGTTTCAGTCCGGCGATGTGACCTGGGTTGAGGAGCAAGAATCCTCTATCCCGCTTGTGTCGTTTCACGACCCGAGCCGCCAGCTCACCGAGTTGCTGAGGCAGAGAGGCTCAGGTTCGGGTAATCTCCAGCCCCCCGGCAGCTTTGCGGAGCGGGTGGTGGTGGGCGAAGCTCCGCTGTTCTCCAGCCGGCCTGATGGCGTTGACCCCTTTCTCGACCCCACCAAAGTGGATCTCTGGGCCTACAGCTATCGCTCCGTGCAGCGTCCCCTCGTCCGTGTCCGGGAAGAGATTAGTGAAGACACGATTCTGAGTGCGTATTGGCGTTTTGATGATCGTTACGCCAACCAGATTGGGGTGGGCGCCCACGGCGACCTGCCTGGCGAGTTCAAGTTTCAGTATGGGGCGGCCGTACTGCACGGCTCTGCCCTTGACCAGTCCCACTATGCTATCTACGGCTCCCTGTTTGTCTTGGTACCAGACGACGATCCTGACGGCACCCGTACCTTTCCTCCGTTTCAGGGCAACGGTGGTGGGCCGAGTGGCGGCCCCCTCTTCACCCTCAAGGGCGAAGACATTGATCTCTTCATCCATCTGACCGGCGTACGACCGGGTAGTGTCTTGGAGACGGGTAACACCTTTGCCTTGGTGGGAGCGGTCGGACCCACGTTACCGGCCAAGGTCGCCTACACCGTCACGGCCCCAGACGGCAGCAAACGGACCTTCAGCGGACAGGCCAATGAGATTGGCTATTACTATGAGCCTGAGGATAACTTCATTGTGGGCCAGCCGGGGCGGTACACGGTTGATCTACAGGTGACCTATGATGGGAGCACTTCCGCCGGGCAAGTCACCGCTCCGTTTCCCCAAGGCCATGTGTTAGGCACAGCGCGAGGCCGGTTCTCGGTGTATGTGGTCTCTCCCCACAGCCCTCCACTCACCGTTGACATGCCTCGGCATGACTTTCTGACAGCGCCGGCGGACTTTACCGTCACGGCCAGTGCCCCTGATGGAATAACACTCACAGGCGGGCATATGACGTCGTTGATGCCGGGCGTGGTGCTGGAGGATGGCTCGCTGCCGGTGGAGGCCAACGGGCTGACTTATGATTACGATCCGGTGGGCCTCGCTGCCGGAGTGTCGATCCTGGATGTGGAACGCAATGGGGTCCCGGTGGCGGCGGATGTGGTCACAGTCAGTCTGTTTGGAGAGGGGATGGATAGTGACGGGCAGCCGAGCTATGCGGCCCGGGTGGTGACATTGCACGGGCCGGAGTTCCTGAACTTGACGCCGGTCACGCCCGGTCCTAACGCGATTCGTGATCTGGAACCACTGGAGTGAGAAGGACAGACCTCATGCATGGACCATGTTCTGTCTTGTGTCATCTTCTTCTGGTCGTCCTTCTTGGCGGGCTGGGGGATTGCCCAGCCGCTGAAGCCCAACAGACTGTCACCCTGTCCGGGCGGGTTACGGACGCCACCGGGAATGCCGTCTCCGGCGCATCTGTTTTTCTGCTCCGCCTACCGGGATATGCCTGGATTGACGGGCAGGACACAGACGGGACAGGCACAACCCCATCAACTTGACGCTCTGAGAGATTTACTGTGACGGACGCAGAAAAGGAGGAACGCATGCTAGAGGGAATAGGGCTGATTATTGAGATCCTGACGCTGGTGGTGTTGGTCGTCTCTGCTCGGGCAATCTGGTGGCAATTGCGCCAACAGGAACAACGACACCATACCGACCAGAAGATTGCCTGGAAGAACTCTGCCCTCGAGCTGAACAAACTCGCGATGGCATACCCGGACATCTTCAGAAAGGTCTTGTATCCGCGGACGAAGAATACCGAGGAAGTGCAGAAGTATACATCTGCCTATTCGAGTTTGCACGCCCTTGAGGTCATGTATTACATGCGCAAAGACGAAGAGCAGGGGACCGACCGCTTAGATACCTTCCTCCGCGAGTATGTGGACTCGCAAGAACTGCGCGCGGCTTGGCGAGTAGAGGCGGCGCATACCGCCTTTACCAAGGAATTTCAAGAACAGTTGAATGCGATCATTGACAAGTATCCGTTAAAGGACAAAGAAGCGCCGGCAGAAGAAGCGGAGGAAGAAAGCAGGAAGGCGGGCCTGGTCAAAGTCACGCCGACCAAGAAGGAGAAAGGGGAGGAAGTCGAGAAAGAGATCTGGATCAGCGCCAGTCAGATTGCAAGCATGGAAGCGGACCCTAGCTCGACCCTTCTGACCCTGACTGACCCCCTCCCTCCTTATTCTTCCGAGGATGGGAAGATGCGTGTGCAAGAATCCCCTGAGACCATTAAGAGAGACATGCGATGACGGAACAGTTAGGCGAGCAGCCTCCCTGTAATGGGGAAAGGGGGGCTATGGGACTTCAAATAGGAAATAGCTTCTTAAAAATTGACGTCCTGCTTTTAATCAATCATACGGGGTCAACAAGCGTCAAGGGTTCTGCAAGAGCGAGCGGTTCATATAGGCCATCCAGTCCACGTACGCTGGTGATAGTGTGTTAGGGGTCTGCCTGGAGCGAGACCAGTCTGATTCTGTTTTGAAGGAGAGCGCACGGGAAGCCGAACGGGCTAGCCATGCCATGCGTCTCATCTTTTTGTTCCAAGGTCTGTCTCTCTCGGCGTTACGCCTCGCGCCGGGCTCGTGGCGCACACCCGGTTGCGTGGGCTGGGTTTTGATTGTCTGCGGCGTCCTCTGCCTCCCCGCCGCTACCCCCGCCACCAGCAGTATCGGCCTCACCCCCGACGGGACCACCCTCTTTGTCGTCAACCCAGACTCCGGCTCTGTATCCGCTATTGACACCGCCTCCGAGACCACGCTAGCCGAACTCGTTATTGGTCGAGACCCGAGAATGCTCACCATCGGGCCGGATGGCCAGCGACTGTACGTCACCAGCCAAGCCTCGGCCACACTGACCATCCTGGCCACCCACCCGTTCTCAGTATTGGCTAAGCTCCGCGTCGGGCCAGAGCCCTACGGCGTCGTGGCCGCCCCCAATGGACATCTGGTGTACGTCGCCGCATCCGGCGCCGACCGGATTGACGTAGTCGATGTGGAACTCACCCAGGTCGTAGACACCATCCCCGTGCTCCCCCGCCCCAAGGGCCTCGCCATCTCCAACGATGGGACACGACTGTACGTCACCCATTTCCTGTCCGGTACCGTCTCGGTCATTGATCTGACCAGCCGCAGTGTGCGCACCGTCATCTCAACCGGCCCCGAGAGCAATCTGGCTCAACGCCTCATCCTGCACCCGACAAACAACCGCGCCTATCTGCCCCATATCCGGTCCAATGTCACCAACCCCCACCCGCTGTTTGATACCACGCTCTTTCCGGTCGTCTCTGTCCTTGACCTGGCAACCGAGCAACACCTGCTCACCAAACGACTGGAACTCTCCGTAGTAGACCGCCCGGTGAATCTTCCCTTCGATCTGGCCTTCTCGTCCGATGGACAGCGGTTGCATATCGTCTACCTGGGTAGTGGCGATATGTCCGTCATTGATTTGGAAAACCGCCAAGTGCTGGCCCATCTTGAGGTCGGTGACGGGCCACGGGGCATTGTACTCACCCCGGACGACCGCACCGCCTATGTAGCGAACTCCCTCTCGGACGATGTGTCGGTCGTTGATCTCAGTACCTTCGAGGAGGTCACCCGCATTCCGGTGACCACCAGCCCGCTCTCACCGCAGTTACACCGGGGTAAACTGCTGTTTACCTCCAGCCGCTCGACCCAGGTCTCGCGGGACCGGTGGATGAGTTGTGAGAGCTGTCACTTCGATGGCGAGCAGGACGGGCGGACGTGGTTGTTTCCTGATGGTCCCCGGAACACCACCAACCTCAGAGGCATTGCCCACACCCATCCCCTGCACTGGAGTGCGGATCGGGATGAGGTCCAGGACTTTGAATTCACCATCCGGGAGTTGCAAGCTGGTACGGGCTTACTGGAAGACCCGCATCCCGAACTCGGATCGCCCAATACAGAGCGGTCGGCGGATCTGGATGCGCTCGCGACGTTTGTCGAATCCCTCCAACCCAAGCCCAGTCCATTTCGGCTGACGGACGGGGCACTGACTCTGGAGGCAGGGCGCGGACAAGCCATCTTTCACCGGGCCGATGTGGGTTGTGCGGACTGCCATATCCCGCCGCTTTTTACGGATGTGCGCGTGCATGATATCGGGACGGGTAATGGGCCGGGGGAGCTCTTGGGGCCGAGGTTTGATACGCCGTCGCTACGGGGCGTCTGGCACACGGCCCCGTATCTGCATGATGGGCGGGCTGCCACTCTGCGCGAGGTGGTGGTTACCCACAACCCCACGGACCAACACGGTCAGACCTCGCACTTATCTGAGGCGGAAGTGCAGGATTTGGTCGCCTTTCTGCGCTCGCTGGAAGGAGACAAGAGCCGGGTGCAGGACTTGGAACGACTGGAGTAAAGAAACCTGTGTCCCCTTTCAGGACTCCGTATAGCCAGCCGGCCCCTTCCGTCCTTCCGGCGCAAGCCGGCATTCAAGTCCCCAGCTTCTGGATGCCGGACCAAGTCCGGCATGACGAGAGCGTAATGATATGGTGACAGCCTGGCGTGAACCGTCCGAGTCTCTCAACTGACCAATAGCGCTATCCCCCCGACAATGAAAATCGTCCCGGCCACGTCGGCCTTGGTGATGCGCTCACTATCGTGCAGTACCAGATGACTCAGGACGAGCGTGACGAGCGGTACGGCTGAGGTGAAGGGAGCAACAACCACGGCGGGCAGATATTCCAGCGCAAAAAACAGCGAAAAAATAGCCAGAGTTGAGGCCAGGCCGGCCAGACCAAAATAGACGCCCGCCCGTCGCGGTAAGGAGAACAACTGGCCGGCCTGGCCACTCGCAAAAAAATAGGCCGCATACACCACCACGCCGGCAAGAATGCCGATACACGCGCCAAACACCGGCTCATTACTCGACTGCAAACCGAGTTTGGCAAGAATGGGATTCATCCCGTAACAGAAGGCGGCAAGAAACGGATAGAGGAGAGTGCTCGTCCTCATCTCCGGCCTTCCCTGCGGTTTTGTCCGGTCAGAATCACCACTCCGGCCACAACGCTCAGGATGCCGCTCAGAATCTTGAAGCTGATAGCCTCCTGCAAAAAGAGCAATGCAAAAACCGTCGTAAAAAGCGGCGCGGTATTCACCAAGGGCGTGCTCTTGGCCGCCCCAAGATGGGCAACCCCCAAGTAATTACACATCCGGCCTAAACATGGACCAACGATGCCCGCGGCGATAAACCACAGCGCAGCCTGGGGCGTAATCACCTGCGTCACCGAACGCGGATGAAGTGCAAAGACCAGGGCCATCAACGGCAGGCTGGCACCCAACCCGCACAGCAGCCCGACCGAGACACTCGCGTACGGCAGCCCCTTGCGGATAAAGATGGGCGACATCCCCCACAGGCACGCCGCGGTGAGGGCAAAGAGTTCGCCGTAGAACACACCACCTCCAAGCCTCAATCACCCTCACAAACACAACAAAGAAATGATTGCAGAAAGTTTCACCTGAGGGTCTTCCCGCAGAGATAAGAACAGGAAATGGAGAGGAGGACAACTCGGCCCAGTCCCTCTCCACCTCGTTCAGACTGAGGGGTGGTGTTTCGCTGTGGTTCAGTTGACACAACGGACCGGACAGGCATACACGCAAAGGACGAATGTATAAGCGAAGGAAGTACGGAGGAGAGACTAATGAGACGCGTTGTTACCGGCCACCGAGCGGACGGCAAATCCATTATTGCGAGCGATGGAGAAGTGACAAGCATTCAGGTCCCCGGCTTACCCGGTGCGACGTTGGCCACCCTGTGGGGTGCGGACGAAACACTCACGTATCCTGACGATGGGGGCGAACCGCGCCATCACGACTGGTTTCCGCCAGTCGGTGGTTTCCGCTTTGTCTCATTTGTTTTGGCTCCGGACAGCACCCCGCCCGTGGACACCGACCCGGAAGCGGCCACCGCCGAAGTCGAGCGCCTGTTTCCAGGGTTGTTGGCAACCATGGAACCGGACGATCCGGGTATGCATCGCTCGGCGACCGTCGATACGCTGTATATCGTGTCTGGCCGTTGCGTCCTCGAACTCGACGACGGCTCAAAAACCGAGCTTGGCGCAGGAGATGCGATCGTTCAGAGCGGGACTATGCACCGTTGGCACAACCCTTGGGATGAGCCTTGCCACGTTATCGCCTTTCTGGCTGGCGCGCGTATGCAGTAGGAGCAGTATAGAGACTATTCATGGCTGACACGGCCTTTCCCGTCCGCTATCGGCTGGTCGGTTTGCTGACCACCGGGAGCACGATCAACTATCTTGATCGGGGTTTCAGATTGCAGCGTCGGACCCTGGCAGCGGTACCACGAGCGTGACATGATAGGCCGCCATGAATAAAAAAGCGCTCGCACTATTGGGGCTGGGGCACCTGATGGTTGACCTGAATACCGGCGCTCTGCCCGCTCTGCTGCCCTTTCTCAAAACAAGCTTTGGTTTGTCCTATACAATGACGGGCGTCCTGGTCCTGGTCGCGAATGTGACCTCTTCCGTTATTCAACCGCTCTTCGGCTATCTGTCCGACCGCAACGCCCAGGCCTGGCTGCTGCCGTTCGGAGTCGTGGCTGCGACCTGCGGGATGGCCAGTGTGGGACTGGTGACGAGTTACCCCGCCCTGCTCGTGGTCGTCTTCATCAGCGGGATCGGCATTGCCAGCTATCACCCCGAAGCCTATAAGACCGCCTACCTGTCTACGGGTGAGAAAAAAGCAACCGGGATCTCACTCTTTTCCGTAGGCGGCAACCTCGGTTTGGGTCTGGGCCCGCTGGCAGTTGCCTTTTGTCTGGCCACTTTCGGTCAAGGCGGTCTCTTACTGTTCTGGATACCGGGGATACTGGTTGGCCTGCTCTTTATGCGCGCCCTGCCCTGGCTGTCGCAAACCAGGCCGGCGCCCACCGACGCGGCTCCGGCCGTAGCGGCCATTCCGCGCTCCGCCCTGGCCCTGGTGTTGAGTATCGTCACCCTCGGGGCGTGCGTCCATGCGGGGATGTCAACCTATGTCCCGCTCTATCTGGCCGACCAGGGCGGGGATACGCTCAAGGTCGGCTCGGTACTGTCCCTATTCCTGATCGCCGGAGCGGTCGGCACGCTGCTGGGTGGGCCGCTGTCCGACCATATCGGTCACAAGCGCTTTCTGGTCTATTGCACAGGTCTGCTGTGCCCCTTGATTTCTCTCTTTCTGCAGACAAACGGAACGACCAGCATTGTGATCTTAGGGTTGGCCGGGATGTGTCTGGCTCCGATGTTCTCTGTCACCCTGGTCATCGCTCAAGGCCTCATGCGCGGCCGGCTGGGTGTCACCGCCGGCCTCATGACCGGCCTTGGCATTGGGGTGGGCGGTCTGGGTGTCGCCGTCCTCGGAGTTGCGGCCGATATGTGGGGACTTGAAACTACTATGCAGTTTATCGCTCTCTTGCCCCTCCTGCCCTGGATATTAGTCTGGTTTCTCCCCAACGACGCTCCCCACGCAGTAGGACCAACTCCTGCGCTCCAGTCGGCGGCGGGCAAGAGCGCCTGACCCGTCAACACGATGAATATTCCGGTTGTTTTCGCTGAAGTGATCTGCTAGTTTTCGCCACTGTTACCGGGATTTTCTTGTCTGGGTCGATTGTGAACAACACAACCCCGGAGGCCGTGCACGCGTCAGCCGGGGTTTCTTTTTATTGTGTACAGAGGAGGTTTTATGGCTGGACCACGTCGAAGAGGCGGCGGCGGTGGCAAGCGGAAGCGGAAGGAGCGGAATACCGAGCCCAAGGCTGAAAAAGATGTGATTGAAATGAATGGGACTGTCACCCAAGTCTTACCCAACGCCTTCTTCCGGGTTGAGCTTGAGAACGGTCACTCCATCCTCGCCCATGTTGCCGGCAAGATGCGCAAGTTTTTTATCAAAATCATTCAGGGTGACAGCGTCACGGTTCAGCTCTCCCCGTACGACCTCGAACGCGGCCGGATCACCTTCCGCCATCGTTAGCGTGCCGCTCTAGCCGAAGTGTCGGAGCAGGTGACACAGGATGCGAAAGCCGTCCTGCATATGGGACAGTTCGGCAAACTCGTTCGGCGCATGGTAGGCTTCATTTCTGCCGAAACCGGTAATCTGCACGTCGAAGTCGTGCTCCTGCAGAAAGCGGACATAGGGCAGACTGCCCGTCAGGGCAAAGGGCTGAGCGTCGGGTCGTACGGCTGCAACCGCTTGGGCTAGGGCCGCATAGCCGGCTGAGGTCCGGTCACACGCCATTCCGCCGGACGGCGTTCCCAACATCTCAAACCGGGCCGTCCCTACCTGTCCGTTGCAGGCATAGCGGCCTGGGCCAAAGACCGGCAGTTGGCTGACATCCAGCGTTTCCAGAAAGGCCGCCAGCCCTTTTTTCACTCCGTCGGGGTCATACCACGGCGTCAGGCGAATATCGCCTTCAATACGGGCTGTAGACGGAATTTTCGTCAGCGTATCATTCTCAACCTGTACCCGCGTCGGTTTGAGCGACGACGGTGCGCGAAAGCCGTACTCGTGTTCTTTTGGGTGAACGGGATAGTGGGCGTAAAACCACTGCTGGAGGGCGCGGGTCACTTCCGTGGCCAGTTCTGCGGCATTGATCCCGTTTTGTGGAAATCCCGAATGGCTGCCCTTGCCTTCAATAGCCAGTCGCCACAGGGCCATCCCGGCGGTTGCCGTGGTTGGTCCGAAGTCAGCACTATCGATCCAGTACAGCGGCCCGTTCTTGAGGTGATCGAGCCGTCCGTCCTTGACCAGCCGACCAATCCCGACGCCGTGCGTGTTGGAGAGTTCTTCATCGGCAATAATGACCCCGACCACACTGTGGTCGAGCTCCACCTCAGATTCGGCGAGCTGGGCAAAGAGGTCAGTCAGAACAGTCACATGGCCCAGGCAGTCGGTAACCCCTCGCCCGTACAAACGGTCTCCCTCGACCTGCAACGCAAAGGGCGGGCGCTGCCAGTCTTTTGGGTCGGCCGGCACCACATCGAGATGGGCACCCACGAAAGCAACGGTCTGGTTGGTACGTCCAACAGAACGGCCCGGATAGCTCAGGATCAGATTCCCGCGGCCTTTAGCATAACTCACCCGTTCCACCTGCAAGCGGCCACGGGCGGTATAGGCGGATAGCTCGTCGAGAACGATATCTCCGGCGAGATCTTCTTGTGGGGGCGGCTGCGCCTGGGACGGAGAATTCTGCAGGCGCTCCCCAACGGCGACCAGGGCGCGCAGGACGCGCAGAAAGCGGTCCGTATTCAGCCGCCACTGACCGAGGTCCGAGGGCGGAACGGGATGATAGGCGGAGTGCTGCCGGCGCCAGCGGCTCCAGGGCCAGGCCATATTGGGAGGCTTCTCCTTACACGCCCTCGGCTTCAAAGACTTCTTTGGCGACCTGAAACGCGTTGACGGCGGTTGGCGCGCCTGCATAAAAAGCCATCTGGATTAAAATCTCAATAATTTCTTCCTTGGTCAGGCCGGCGTTCAGACCATTCGCGATATGGCTCTTGAGTTGAGGCAGCCGCTGCATGGCCGTCAGGGCCGCAATCACGGCCACGCTGCGCATTTTGAGCTCCAGCCCCGGTCTGGTCCAGACCCGGCCGAAGACGACCTCGTTCAACATCTCATCCAGGTCCGGGGCGAGTTCGGCCAGCGCGCTGGCCGAGGTCCCGAAGCGGTCTCCGCTCAGCTTTTTTCGGATTTCGATTCCTCTTTCCAGATCGCTCTGATTTGCCATGGCATCCCTCCTGCGCTGTGAAATATGTGGCTTGGGGACTATACCGCAGGCCAAGCTGCGGCAACAAGGGCGGCTCCGGACGGCGTGTCTTTAGGCTCTCCATTCCTGCCCGGAGCGTGTCCTTGTTCTTGACAGACCTACTCCGGGCATGCTCAACACAAACAATGTACTCTGCACAAGGGAGTGTGGAGCAGAGGAGGGAATACGTGAGATTTGGTCTTTTCTACCAGCTGCCGTGCGCCGATACCCAGACCCAGACAACACGCTATCAAGAGACGATTGAACAGATTATCCATGCTGAGCAACTCGGTTTCGATTGTGCCTGGCTGGCGGAACTGCACTTTTATAAGCACTTCTCGATTATGTCGTCGCCGCTGATTGTGGCCACGGCTATTGCCCAACGGACCCAGCGCATCCGCCTGGGCATTGCCGTCAACCTCCTGCCGCTCTGGCACCCGGTCCGCAACGCCGAAGAGGGGGCGACGGTCGATCTGTTGAGTAACGGCCGCCTGGAGTTCGGCGTCGGACGCGGGACGATACCGCTCCATTTTGCCGGCTTTGACCGTTCCCGAGACGACAGCCGTGAGCGCTTTGAAGAAAGCCTGGAGATCATCAAACAGGCCTGGACGCATGAGTCGTTTTCCTATGACGGCAGCTATTACACAATTCCGGAAACCAGTGTCGTACCCAGACCACTGCAACAGCCCCATCCGCCCATCAGGATCGCCGCCAACAGCCCGGAAACCGCGGTGTTTGCCGGGAAAATCGGCCATCCGATATTTGTGGCATCGGTCACCAATCCCCTGCCCAAGATGTTTGAGCAGGTCGCAACCTATCGCCACTCCTGGAACGAACACGCCCCCCATAACGGGCAGTCCACCCACCCTATGTACCCGCCCCAGGATGTCTCAACCATGTTTTTTATGCACCCAGGTGAAAGCCTGGAGCAGGTTCGCCAGACGGTAGAGCCGAGTATTCGGCATTACTTCGGGAGCGTCCTGGGCATGATGACCAGCGGAACGACCAAACAAGAGGACATGGAGTCGTACCGCTATACCGCGGAGATCCGTAAAAACCTGGAGAGTATTACCTTTGAGCAAGTCGTTGACAGCATGGCTATTTTCGGTCCCGCCGACGCCTGTGTGGACCGGATTCGCCAGCTCCATCAAGAGCTCAATATGAACGAACTGATCTGCTGGTTTAACCCGGGCGGCATGGTGCCGCATGAGCGGGTCAAGGCCGCCATGACCCGTTTTGCGCAGACCGTCATTCCTGAGGTCAAAGAGCTCTAGCGCAAAAACCCGTTTGGTCTCCGGCCAGAAATACGCTAGATAAGAGCAATACCGCTTAACACCAGGTTTGAGAACATTCTATACACAGGAGGGTCGCTATGGGACGTATATTTTTTCGCGGCGTGAATCTGATTGACGGTGAGCATAAGCCACAACCCAATTCTACCGTGGTGGTGCAGGGACAGCGCATCAAGGCGGTTGGGAAAAATGGGGATATGCCCAAACCCAACGCCAAGGATGTCGTGTATGATCTGAGTGGAAAATCTCTCATGCCGGGTATGGTGCAGTGCCACTACCATGTCGCCTACGCCAATGTCGGCGACATGAACGATATTGACATGAAATATCCGCCGACCTATTTGACGCTCATCGCGGCCCAGAACGCTGAGCTGCTGCTGAGCTGTGGCTACACGGGTGCGGCCGGTGCGGGCACGATGCACAACATCGATGTCACGCTGAAAAAGGCTATTAACACGGGCATGATTCCAGGCCCGCGGTTTCTGGCCTGCGGCCGGGACGTGGTGACCACCGGCGATTCGGTCGATTGCCATCCCAACTTCTGGAAGATGGGCATGGAGGGCTTAGCCCGCGTGTGCGACGGACCGGATGATTTTCGCAAAGCCGTGCGGGAAGAAATCAAGATGGGGGTGGACATCATCAAACTCTACCCGACCGGCGGACATGGCCTGATGTGGGATGAGGACACGATGACCATGAGCCAGGACGAAATCGATGCGGCGACCATCGCTGCCCATGAACGGGGCCGGAAAATACGGGGGCATATTATTTCCAAGAAAGGTATCCTGGCCGCCCTCAAAGCCGGCATGGATGTGATCGACCACGGCGACCGGATGGATGACGAGTGCATTGAGGGCATACTCGAACAAGAGACTTTTGTGGTGCCGAGCCTGTACTTCCCGTGGAAAGTCGTTGAGGAAAAACGCCGTACGGGTTCGAGTGACTGGGGCGGCGTCGACAGCATGGAACGGAATCTGGAGCACTCGTATGAAGTCCTGCCCAAAGCCAATAAGGCCGGGGTGAAGCTGGTTATTGGTGACGATTTCGGGATCGCCGCCATGCCGCATGGCGAGTACGCCTGCGAGTTGGAAGCCTACGTGAAGGGCGCCGGCATCCCGGCCAACGAGGTCCTGCGCTGGGCCACCAAGAATGGCGCGGAGTTGCTCGGCATGGGCGATGAACTGGGGACCATCGAGCCGGGCAAGATCGCCGACCTCCTCATCGTCAAGGGTAATCCGGCCAAAGACATCACTATCCTGCAGGACAAAAAGAACCTGCACGCCATTATGAAGGATGGCGAGTTTTACCGGAACGAGCTGACCCCGAGCCGAGCCAGACTCCAGAGAGCTGCGTAGTCGCACGCGACCCGCACAATGACGAAGGGGTACGGTAGGCCGTGCCCCTTTTTGTTGGCGTCCAGGCTTTTCAAGTCGTCCGTCTTTCGCTACGAGAGGGGAGGGAAAGGAAGTGCATGAGTCGGATTATTGACGCGGACAGCCATTTCATGGAACCGCTCGATTTATGGGAGCGCTATATTGAGCCGGAGTTTCGAGCTCGCTGCCTGCGCTTCACCCAGGACTCACAGACCGGTGGGCATGCCATGCTCATCAACGAATCAAAACGGATTCGGGGGGTGGGCGAGTTCAGCATGGAAGACCTGCTCGGCGTCGGCGTCGGATACGGCCAGAAGGAGGATGGCTCCGGGCTGGGTTCCTTCGACTTTTCCAGCGCGTTTAATAATACCCTCGAAGACATGGACCGGCGGATCGCCTACTTGGATAACGAGGGTTTTGAGTGCCAGTTTATCTATCCGACTCTGGGGCTGATGTGGGAGGGTCAGGTGACCGACCCGGATTTGGCGGCCGCCCACTGTCGCGCCTATAACACCTGGACGCTGGAGGTGTGCGCCAATCACCGCAGCCGGCTGTATCCGGTCGGGCATATTTCTCTGCGCCAGCCCACGCAAGCCGTGCGCGAAATCGAGCGTCTGGCCGATGCGGGCATGCGAACGATCTTTGTCGGGGCCCTGCCGGTTGACGGCAAGAGTTTCGGCAGTCCGGATTTTGACCCGGTCTGGGACGCCGCCCAGTATCACGACATGGCGGTGGGTATCCATCTGGTCGTACATCGTAACTACCTGGGTCACGACTGGTATGCGGACCGCCGGCCCGGCTTCATGTTCCTGAGCATGAACGGCATTCAGGACCCCCGCATGGCTCTCACTACCATGGTCTACGACGGGGTGTTCGAGCGCTTCCCCAGGCTGCGCGTCGCCACCATTGAATCCGCCAGCGGTTGGGTCGTAGAGTGGCTCGACCGCCTTGACTACCGCTACAGCTATATGGGCCACTCGTGTCAGATGGAGCGGCCGGCCAGCGAGTATTTTGAGCGGAACATCTGGATTGCGGCCGACCCGGATGAGCGTCTGCTGCCCTATATGGTTGAACTGCTGGGCGACCACAAGTTTTTTATCGGCTCGGACTACCCCCACGCCGAAGGCTTTACCGACCCGGTTGCCAAAGCGCGCAGCGCCCTGCACACCCTGCCGGATGTATCGGTCAACAAAATATTGGGAGAAAACGCGGTCCAGTTTTTTGGACTCTAACCCACGTAAGGAGGAAGCCATGAATCTCGAAGACATCGCCCAACGCGTCCAAACACTCGAAGACGTCGAGGCCATCAAAAAGCTCAAGGCCCGCTACTGTGCCGGGGCGGACGAGCGAGATGAAGACAAGTTTGTCGGCTGCTTCACGGAAGATGCCGTCTGGGACGGCGGCAATTTCGGCCACTATGAAGGTAAAGCCGCCATTCGGGAATTTTTTGGCACTATTCCTCAGGTCCTGTCATTTGCCATTCACTACGTGATGAATCCGCGTATTGAGGTCAACGGAGACACGGCCACCGGCTATTGGTATCTGCTGGAGCCCTGCACCATGCTCGAAGGCGGCGAGCAGGCGGTCTGGGGTGTAGCCAAATACGAAGAAGAATACGTCCGGGAGGACGGGGAGTGGAAAATCCGCAACCTGATCCTTGCTCCGGAGTGCTGGACCCCGTTTGAGCAAGGCTGGGTCAATCAGCAGTTTATCGGACAATAGTTCTCATTGGCGGGCCGCCCAGTGGCCCGCCAGCCGAGTTTCTACCCGAGTGCCACCGCTACGTCATATATGACCACCTATAGCTTAGGCGTCGATGTCGGCGGGACCTTCACCGACTTGGTGTGTGCGGACGAGGCCGGACAGACGCAGACCGAGAAAGTCCTGACGACCGGAGAGAATCAAGCCCTGGGCGTTCTCAACGGCATCGGCAAATTGGCCCGCAAATATGGACTGGCCGAGCAGGATTTTCTCAGCCGGATAGCGGTTGTTGTCCATGGCACAACGGTCGCCACCAACACCATGTTGGAATACACCGGCGCCACTACCGGACTGATCACCACCGCCGGCTTTCGCGATACCATAGAGATCCGCCGCAACTATAAAGAAGCGGCTTTTGATATTCACCTCCCGGCCCCGTATCAGATCGTCCCGCGCCGCCGGCGTCTCGGCGTGACCGAGCGGATTGATTACGCCGGTCAGGTCGTCAAACCCCTGGCAGAAGCCGAGGTCCGTGCGGCCGTACAGCGCCTGGCGGAGATGCAGGTCGAAGCCATAGCCGTGTGTTATCTGTTTGCGTTTTTGAATCCCTCTCACGAACTCCGCACGCGTGAGCTTATTCGTGAGTTACTGCCCGATGTTCATATCTCGCTGTCGTCAGAGGTCCTGCCCCAGGTCCGCGAATTCGAGCGCCTGAGCACAACCCTGGTCGATGCCTATGTCACCCCTCGCTTACAAAAGTATTTGGAGCGGCTGGACATGGAGTTTCGTCAGCGCGGATTTCAGGGCGACATCTTCATCATGCAGGGCAATGGCGGCATCGTGGGCCTGGAACAGGCCAGGGCCCACGGCGTCCAGGCCCTCCTGTCCGGGCCGGCCAGCGGCGTGGTGGCCGGCGCGTATCTGGGCCAGGCGTCTGGATTCAAGGATGTCATCACCGTTGATATGGGGGGCACAAGCTTCGATGTCTGCCTGGTGCAGGACGGTCGGCCCAAGACCGGCACCGATCAGTGGATGAGTCGGTATCGGATTGCGGTTCCATTTATCGATATTCACACCATTGGCGCCGGTGGCGGTAGTATCGCCTGGGTCGACGAGGGAGGCGCGCTGCGCGTTGGCCCACAGAGCGCAGGAGCCCATCCGGGCCCGGCGTGTTACGGCTTTGGCGGCCGGGAGGCCACGGTCACGGACGCGGACGTGGTCCTGGGCTATATCAGTCCCGAGTCTTTCCTGGGCGGCGAAATGCAGCTGGACGCTGAGGCGGCCCGACAGGCAATCGAGACCAGGGTCGCTCAGCCACTGGAGATGAGCCTGCTGGAAGCGGCCAGCGGTATTTTTCGTATTGTCAATAACGGTATGAGCAATAGCGTTCGGCGGGTTTCTCTGGCAAAAGGCTATGACCCGCGTGACTTCGCGCTGACCGCGTTCGGTGGCGCCGGCGCCATTCATGCCGGGGCACTGGTCGAAGACCTTGGCATTCGAACCATTCTGATTCCCAAAGGCACAGCTCCCGTCCTGTGCGCTCTGGGCGACCTCTTGTCCGATCTGCGGGTGAGTCGGGTCCGCAGTTTCTATGCGCGTGGGAGTGAGTTGGACCTGGAGGCCATGAACGCCCAGTTCCGGCATATGCGCGAGGAAGCCCTTGGGTTGTTCGGGAGTCAGCAGCACCACCTGGGCCAGACCTTTGCCCAATTCTCGCTTGAGATGCGCTATATCGGCCAGACACACGAAGTGACGGTTCCGGTTACCATGCAGGCAGAGCAGCTCAATACCACAGATATAGCGACAACGATCCAGGGCTTTCACAATCTGCACGAGCAGTTATACACCTTTCAGAAACCCGAGGATGAAGTCGAAATTCTCAATATCCACCTCGACCTCGTCGGACAAAGAGCAAAACCGAGCTTGCAAACAGCCCGCCGGGGCAGTCGGGAGGCCCAGGTTGCATTGCAGGGCACCCGGCCTGTTTATTCGGCCTCGACCCAAGACTATGTTGAGACGGATATTTATAACGGAGAGCAACTCGTACCGGGGCATTGTGTGGTCGGCCCGGCCATCATCGAGGAAGCCCGCACCTCCATCGTCCTTTTTGCCGGCCAACGCGCGACCCTCGACGAGCATCTCACTTATGTGATTGAGGTCGAGTGATATGGCACCCTCCCTCGACCCGGCCAAAGAAGTGAGCACGACCATAGGAACAACCCTCGGACGGGCGCGGCCGGCACTCCTGCGCCGCCTGGCCTCTTTAGCCTTAATCGATCGTCGGCACGTTACCGTTGCACTCACAACAGCAGACGGACGCGTGGTTGGGATAGACCCGGCGGCGCGCCTGGGCATGGTCCGGTCGGTGGCCCGGACGGTCAGTGACGCCTTTTCCGACAACATCGATGAGGGAGACATCATCCTCACCAACGATCCGTTTTCGGGCGGGACGCATATTCAGGACCTGACGCTGCTACGTCCGCTCTTTGTCGCTGAGCAACTCATCGGCTGGACCGTTGTCCAGACGCCTCTGCCCGACCTGGGCGGCATGGCCCTGGGTGGGTATTATCCGTTTGCCCTCGAAATCTGGGCGGAGGGAATTCGGGTCACGCCGGCCAAGCTCTACCGCAAGAGTGTCCTGCAACGCGACGCGCTCACCATGCTGACCCTCAATAGCCGGCTGCCGCACCTGGTCGAAAAAGACGTGCAGAATATGGTCGATATTATGGAACTGGCCAATACGGCTGTTACCGCCCTGGCCGTCCGTCAAACTCCAGCGGTCTACGCCCAAGCCCTCGACCGTATCATCGCCGATACTGCTGCTCAGGCTCAGGCCGCCCTGTCTGCACTGCCGCGCGGCGAGTGGCAGGGGGAGAGTGGGCCCATACACTGCTGTTTGGAAGAAGCGGATTTGCACGTCACAGTCCGTCTGACCGTTTCAGGCCAGTCCGTCGAACTCGATTTCTCCGGCAGTTCCCCCGCAGCCAAGGGCTTTGTGAACACCACCGCGGCCACCACTCAGGCCGCAGCGGCGCTTCCTTTTCTCGCTCTCCGGCCCTCCCTACCTGCCAATGAGGGCGTTTTCCAGCACCTCCATATATCCCTTCCTGACGACACTTTTTTACACGCCAAGCTACCGATGTCTGTGGGCTGGTCGCCCTACCAACCGAGCCAGGCAGTTGTTCAGGCCGTCGCGGCGGCCCTCGGTCAGACGCACCGGACCCTGCCGCCCGCAAAGCACTTGACCGCACCGGTCACCGCACCACCCCTGCCTTTTACCGTCACCGGGTGCGGCCGTCCCGGCTGTCCCTTCCCTCCCCCCCCAACCCCCAACCCCTACAAAGGAGATCCCGTATGATCGACCGCATTACCGCCCTGGTGATCAAGGATTCCCTAGAGGCCATCTCTGAAGAAATGAGTAAAACGGTTGAGCGTACAGCCGTGCACCCGCTGTTCAACGAAGTGCACGACTACTCGACCGGGGTGTTCTTTTATGATGGCAGTGATGTGCGCCTGGTCGCCCGAGCGACGGCGATTCCCGTCCATATCTTTGCCTCTATCCTGTCGGTTGAAGCCCTGATGGAGTCGTTTCAGGACGACCTGCACGAGGGCGATATCGTCATGCTGAACGACCCGTATTACGGCGGCACGCATCACGCCGACTGGACCGTGATGAAACCCGTCTTCTTTGACGGTAAGCCGGTGCTGTTTCCCTCGGTCCGCGCCCACATGGCCGATTTTGGTGGACCGGTGGCGGGCGGCTATAATCCCGAAGCCAAGGATATCTGGCAGGAAGCCCTGCGTATTCCGCCGATCAAACTCTTCGAGAAGGGTGTCCTGCGCCAGGATGTGCTCGACTGGATTCTGGCCAACTCCCGTATTCCCAATGTGTTGCGTGGCGATCTGGCCGCCATGTTCGGGGCGTGCAATCTGGCTGAACAGCGCGTCCATGCCTTGTTCGCCAAGTATGGTGGGGATGTGGTCAATGAGAGTATCGAATACACGCTCGACTATGCGGAAAAACGCTTTCGGGCCGAGGTCGCCAAGTGGCCGGACGGAGAATACCGGGGCAGTGCGACTTTGGACCACGACAGTCTGGGCAACTACGATGTCGAGGTGAAAACAACCGTCACCATCAAGGGCTCTGATCTGAGCGTTGACCTGAGCGGCTCAAGCCCGGAAACGCCCGGCTTTGTGAACAGCCCGTTTGGCAATACAGCCTCGTGGGTCTATACCGCCCTGTGTTCGGTGCTGCCCGAAGACATCCCAATCAACTCCGGCGTGTTTCGAGCCGTGACCATTACCGCCCCGGAGGGCACCGTCGTGAACCCGCTCCCGCCAGCCCCGTGTATGTTCAGCACGGTCGTGATTGGCGGAGATGTCGGCACGGCCACCATGCAGGCATTAGAGCAGGCCATTCCCAACAAAGTCGGCTCGGTGTCATTGAACTACTGTCTGTGCACTACCTATGGGCATGACTCGCGGTACGGCGAAATGTTTGTGACTATTGAGTACGGGAATACGCTCGTGGCGGCGGGTGGAACGCAGGGTCAGGATGGCTGGGGCGGCTGGCCGGCCCCCATGTGCGGCCTGATTTACTCCACGGTTGAGATGAGCGAGATTCAGTTCCCCTTTTTCTATCATCAGTATGAATACGTCGGGGATACAGCCGCTCCAGGGCAGTGGCGCGGGGTGCCGGGTTTTGCCATGAAGCGGGAAAGTGTCCGGGACACGTCCATGATCAATGTGGCGCTGACAGGCGTGCGCCACTCCTCGCCCGGCTTTGCCGGTGGAAAGAACGGGGCGAGCAGCCGCTATGTCCTGAACTGGGGCACGGAGCATGAGGAAGAAGTCCTGGAGTCAGCCGCGAATCGCCCCTCGCCGCCGGGCTCGATTATCGCCACCTTTAAGGGCGGCGGGGGCGGCTGGGGGAACCCCTTTGCCCGCGATCCGCAAAAAGTCCTCAATGACGTGCTGGATGAGTTTATCACCCTGGACAGCGCCGAGCGTGACTACGGCGTCGTGATCCAGCCCGACAGCATGACCATCGACACCGACGAAACCCTGCGGCGGCGCGCACTCGCCGCAAAGTAAACGAAGCGTACACGTGTCCTCCAATAGACATGCAAATGCTGGACACGTTTACTCTTTAGGGAGCAGCCGTATGCGACGCCTCCGCTCAACCGGGAAGATCAGACGACCGACCGCAGAAGAGCTGTCTGATTTAGCCGAACTGTCCTTTCTCCGCCTCACCCCTCAGGAAGCCCTCGACCTTGAGGAACTCAGCGAGGGCCTGCTCAGCACCTTGGATCGTCTGGACGACCTGCCGCAGCCACGCTGGCCGATGCGATATACCGACCGCGACCCCGGCTATCGGCCGACATCGGAAGAAGATCCGTATAATATTTTTATCCGCAAGTGCCGTGTCACCGGCGCGCCTGACGGTCCGCTTGCCGGCAAGAAAGTTGGCCTGAAAGACAACATCGCCGTGGCCGGTATTCCTCTGACGAATGGCTCCCGGCTTGCGGAAGGCTATGTGCCAGATTGTGACGCAACCGTGGTTGAGCGGCTGTTGGACGCAGGCGCCGAAATCGTCGGTAAGCTCAATATGGACAGTTTCGCACTCTCCCCTTCGGCAGAAACCAGCGAGTTCGGCTACGCCCGCAACCCCCGCAACCCCGACCATTCGCCCGGCGGCTCGTCCGGTGGCAGTGGCGCCGCGGTTGCCAACGGTGATGTCGATATCGCCCTGGGTGTGGATGAAGGCGGCAGCGGCCGTATTCCGGCGGCCTGGTGTGGCATCACCAGCATCAAGGCGACGCATGGCCTGGTGCCCTCCTTTGGCTTGACCTATATGGACCATACCCTGGATTTCATTTGCCCCATGGCGCGAACCGCCCAAGAGGTGGCGCAAACGCTGGAGGTGATTGCCGGCGACGACCCGCGCGATCCCCAGTGGGTCCGCGGCCCCATTCAGACCGAGCCATATACCCAGGCGCTGACAACCGACATCCAGGGTCTCCGTATCGGGATGGTCAAAGAAGGATTGGAAGGTCGGGCGGTCGAGCCTGAAGTGGTTGACGCCTTTCAAAAAGGAATCGCTCAACTCGGTACTCTGGGTGTCGCGTGCAGTGAGATTTCTCTGCCGATGTTCAAAAACGCCTGGGCCATTTGGACGGGCATTGCCAGCCATTCGATCCCCGCGCTGGTCGAGTCTGACGGGGAAGGCTACGGTCATGGCGGCGCGAGCAATGTCGGCTGGGTCGAAACCTTTGGTCGCGCCCGCCGCGCCCGGGCCAACGATCTGCCGCCGTTTCTGAAACTCATTCTGCCGGTTGGGAACTATCTCCGCCGCGAGTACAATAACCGCTATTACGCCCTGGCCCAGAATCTCCGCCTCAGCTTCACCCAGCAGATCGAACATGCCCTCCAGGAAGTCGATATTCTGGCCCTGCCGACCACGCCCATGCGGGCTCCAAGGCTCGAAGCGGGCCTGACCCTCAAAGATTTGGTCCGACGCAGTGCCGCGGCTGGTCAGAACACTAGTCCGTTTAATTTGTCAGGCCACCCGGCGCTGAATCTGCCCTGCGGCCTGCGCGACGGCTTACCGGTCGGCCTGCAACTTGTTGGCCGGCGTTGGCAGGAGAGCACGCTCTTGCGCGTTGCCTACGCATTTGAGCACAGTGTGGACTGGGAACGACTGTAAGGGGGAATCATGGCAGACCTCAACACCTATCAAACGCGTCGAGAAGCGCTCAGACAAAAATATCTTGCAGATGACAGGCCAACCTCGCCGCCGCAGTATACCGGTGGGGTCGACCATCTAGCGCTGATTAGCCTGGACCTCGAGAAGACGATTCAATTCTATACCGAGGTCATCGGCATGCGGCTGACTAAGATCGTCACCAACCGTGACGAGCCAACGTCAACTCATATCTTTCTGGATATGGGCGGCGGGAACCAGCTCGCGTTCTTTGATTTTCCCAAGAAAGACACCCAGCCAACCGTCCGAGGCGTAGGCAGTATGCATCATGTTGCGCTCAAGGCCACGTCCGGGCAGTTCCGGGCATTACTAACTAACCTGGACGAAAAGGGCCTGCCCTACTCTCTACACGGTTCCCGCGAGAAAGGCTCAGTGTATATGCGCGACCCGGATAATATTCAGGTGGAAGTCACAACGGGTTATGGATAGTACCCCCAGGGAGGCCCGACAGAATAATCGTCGCCCGCCTCTCCCCTTGTGCAAGCGAACTGTGCTAGGACCAAAGAAATTCATCTCGGCGCCGTGCGCCACCCCCCTCACAGGGGAACAAGGAGGGAGCGATTATGCTCGGAGCTGTTGCACACGTTGGTATTACGGTTCGGGATATGGACCGGGCCGTCGAGTTTTATCGGGACACGTTAGGGCTCAGGGTCATTGGTGATGTGACCATTGAAGGGGACGAGGCCAGCACGGTTACCCAGGTGCCGGAGGCAAAACTGCGCGCCGTCTACCTGCGTTACGAAGACGACCCCAAAGGCCCGCCGATCGAACTCCTGCACTTCATTGAGCCCGGCGACACGGGCAAGCCCTATCCAGGTCTGGCCAACCCCGGCATCACCGAGGTTGCGTTTTGGGTCAAAGACATCGAAAAGACCTATCAGGACCTGAGCGCCAAGGGCGTTGAGTTCTATTCACCTCCACAGATGTTTGATCTGGAAGGAGAAGGCTACGGGAAGGTCAAGGCCGTATACTTCCGCGATCCGGACGGCACGACACTGGAGTTAATGCAGGACTGCTCGGGTTGATCGGATGGTCTCGGCGAAGCCGACCGGGGGCGGTGTTGGACGCCGTCCCTACACCCCTCCCCCCTCTCCCTCAAACCAGACCGTGCCGTCCAGATATTTTTGAGGCACCAGAACCGCCCCTTCCATAATCCGCCGCGCCGTCCGCTTGGTTGTCACCCGCTCGGCGTACCACTCCCCGTTCCGGCGTGAGACCGTTGCTCCGACCTCCATGAATCCGGCAGGATGGCCGATCCGGATGTCGTGTGTGGCCACCTGCCGGGCAGCCTCATGCACGACGGTTCCTTCAACCTGAGCGGCAAGGGCAGTACACATCGCGACTGTCCCCGGCACGGTGCGGTGCGTGTTCCGCATGGAAATCGTGCGGGCCAGCAGGTCAATGCTTTCTGCCTCCACCCTCTTGCCACTACTTGCCAGATAGGTTGCTGGTGGAGCGACCAGCACGACTTTGGGTATGTGTTGAAACTGCTCGTGAGCCTCCTTAAGGCTCGGGGTGAGGCCAAGCAGAATAGCTGATCTGCACCGTATCTCTTCCAGAGTCTGCTGTAAGGCCGACTCTGCATCGAGTGCGGGCGCGAGTTGAGTGGCATCAGCACGCAACTCTTCGGCACGAACGAACACCGTCGGAATTGCGGCGTCCACAACCGAGATCGTCACAACACGGGAGTCCGCGAGCTCGCATTGCTGGCGCGGCAGGCCAGTAGGTAACAGCTCCCCTCCGAGCGAGCCACCAGGGTCCGGGTATTCCAGGGTAATACACGCTCCCGGAGCCGGGACGCCATCAATCATATACTCGCCCTCAACCACAGCTTGGCCTGCGCAGACCGGGACACGGGCGACATAGCGTTTACCCGTATTCGTCGAGAACACACGGACTGTGGTCACCGGCTCTACCGCGGGAACAATACCCTCATCAATGGCAAACGGGCCGACCGCCGCCGACATATTGCCACAGGTACCGCTCCAGTCGATATGTGGCGTCCGCACGTCAACCTGGCCGAAGGTGAAAGTGACATCGCTGTCCGACTGCGGACTGCGGCCCACAATCACGACTTTGCTGAGAGAAGAAATCCCACCGCCGAGGCCGTCTATCTGACGGCCGTGGACATCGGGGCTGCCCAAGGCGGCCAGGATAATACGGTCGCGCACGGGCGGCGGATGGGGAGCCAATACATCTTCTCGGAAGCAGACCGCCCGGCTGGTCCCGCCCCGCATAAAAACCGCCGGTATTTTCGTTTGCATACGCTCCTACGCCTGACGGAATGCCGGTATGACTTCTTTGGCAAAGCGCCGGAAGGACGCCATATCGTAGTCGGGATACATCGACACAATGAAATACTGCACTCCAGCATCAGCATACGCCTGGACCGCTGCTCTGACAGCGTCAGGCGACTGTTTGAGCTGCTCAGAATTAAGCGATGTAGACTTCTGTATCTCGGCGGGGTCGCGTCCGACCTCTTTGCAGATAGCGTCAAATTTCACAGCGATCTTTTTGGCAGCTTCGGCTCCTCCTTGGCGCACAAAGAAATGCCAGATGTCGGCATGTCGAGCGACCAGCGGCTGGACGACCTTGGGTCCCATTCCACCAATCAAAATCGGCGGATAGGGTTTCTGGAGCGGCTTGGGCTCAAACGAGGCATCTTTGACCTGATAGTATTTGCCCTCATACGTTGTCTTTTCCTGGGTGAATAGCATTTTGATGAGTTCGACAGATTCGACGAGCCGTCGTGCCCGCCCACCCGGTGTGTAAAACGGGATGCCAAACGCGTCGTGTTCCAGCTTAAACCAGCCCGCGCCCATCCCCAGAATCAGGCGCCCGCCACTCACATGATCGACCGTTGCCGCCATTTTGGCGAGCAATGCCGGATTACGATACGTGTTGCCAGTGACGAGCAGACCGGTTTTCAACCGCTTCGTCTGAGCGGCAAGCGCTGCGAGCAAGGTCCAGCCTTCTAAACACGGGCCGGTTGGATCGGAAAGGATCGGCAGAAAATGATCGAAACCAAAGGCGCTATCATAGCCAAGTTCATCAGCTTCCAGCCATACGTCTTGCACTTGACTGTAGGGCACATGCTGCGGTGGGGTCTGCACTCCGAACCGGAGCCGACCAGTCGGTTCCGCCGTAGCCGGTTGGGGCTGAGAAAGATTGCCGGCTAATGCGGCTGCGGTCACCACTGCGCCGGTATTCTTGAGAAAGGTTCGACGCGATATCTGCTCTTTCGCCATACGGTATCCTCCACTTGGTATCATGACTACCTTGAACCGCCCGTCATAGCTTGGCCATCACCCCGTTGGCAAAGGCTTCCATCTGCGGGTACAGGTCGGTCTGAAATTTCCGGCGTGGTATCCAGCCCGGAGCAAACACGAACAGGCGGTGTACCCCGGCGTCTTCAAACTGTTTCACCGTATCCAATGTCGGCTGAACGCCGGGCTCAAGCCCGACGGTAATTTCAAATTTGGAAAAATCTCGGCCAGCCTGTTGGGTCAACTCTTCGAGTTGGCTCACATACGGTTTGACGCTCTCGGGGGTATAGCGGATGCCGCACCAACCGTCCGCCAATTCAGCCGCGCGCTTGAGAGCGGCCCGACTCTCCCCGCCGAAAACGAGCGGCGGATAAGGATCCTGGACGGGCTTGGGGTTAAACCCCACCGGCTTGAAGTCGTGAAATTTCCCGGAAAACTGTGGGGTTTCTTCGGTCCACAAGGTCCGCATAACGCGCACCGCTTCCCGCGTCCGCGCGGCCCGGTCACGAAACGGCATGCCCACCGCCGCAAACTCTTCTTCACACCAGCCCACGCCAACCCCAAAGATCACCCGGCCCTGCGACAAGACATCCAGGCTGGCCACCGCTTTAGCCACTGCCATTGTATTTCGCAGGGGAAGTACAAAGACGCCGGTTCCGAGCTTAATCGTGGTGGTCTGGGCCGCCACAAAGGACAGCGCCACAAACGGATCGTGCAAATTGACACCCGGCCCACCGGGGAATTTGCCGTCCGCAGCACCCGGATAGCGCGCCTGCATTTCGACCGGCACGGCCAAATGTTCAGGAATCCAGACTGATTCATAGCCGAGGGTCTCTGCCTGTTGGGCCACTTGGGTCAAGGGCTCAGGCCGTACGGTTGACCCGCTCCCAACGCCGACTAACGCGAATTTCATGTATTCTTCCTTTCTCTTATTGCCTGCATACATCCGGTAGAACTTTAACCGCCATGCGGCGTCCCGAAAATCCGATCACCCGCATCGCCAAGGCCGGGGACGATATAGCCAATGTCATTGAGGCGGTCGTCAACGGCGGCCGTATAGACGTCAACGTCCGGGTGGGTTGTCGCCAGGCGCGTCAGCCCTTCCGGGACCGCCACCAGGCAAATCGCCCGTATGGACCGACAGCCGGCTTTTTTTAATATGTCAACCGTCGCGCTACAAGTGCCGCCGGTCCCCAACATTGGGTCAATGATCAGCGCGGTCCGCTCGTGCAGGCGGTCAACCAGCTTTTCAAAATAGGGCACGGGCTCCAAGGTTTCCTCATTCCGGTACAATCCGACCAGACTCACCTCGATATGCGGCAGAATCTGAAGCACACCGGGTAGAAGACCCAGTCCGGCCCGGACGACCGGGACAACCGTCAACCGATCCACTCTGAGATGATCCGCCTCAACCGCTCCGGCCCAGCCCTGGATCGTTTTCCTTTCAGTCGTCAGGTCCCGCAGCGCTTCATAGGTGAGCAGTGTCGCCAGCTCGGCACTCAACTCACGAAAGAGCTTGGGCCCGGTTTCAGCCTCTCGGAGCAAATCGATTTTATGCCGCACTAAGGGATGGCGTATCTCATGTACTGACATCATTCGCTCCTAGGGCTGCTCAGCCATACATAATTTTTCAATTACGGACAGAATCCGGCCCGTCCCATTCTCAAAGGTCTCCCGCCGGATGCTCTCATTGGGCTGATGGGCCTGGTCAAGATCGCCGGGCCCACAGATCAGAGACGCGATGCCGCCCGAGGCAAACTGACAGCCGTCGGTCGCAAACGGTGCCCCGCCACTGGTCTGTTGGCCGGCTACTTCGAATAATACGCCTTCGAGAGGGGTTTCCCGCGGCGAAAACAGCGGCGGGACCACGAGCGGCTGCGAGAACTCGACACTGGCCCGATGGGAGGAGCCGCTGAAATCAACCAGGTCAAGGGCCTGAACCCGACGAGTAATCTCGTGCAGACAGTCGAGCGGGTCGGCCTTGGGTAGAGGCCGGTAGCTGACCTGAATCGAGCATTGCTCGGCAATCATATTGCCTGCGGTTCCGCCGCGCACCAGTCCGAAGTTCAGCGTCGGATACGGTGAGTCCGGGAACAGCTCGGCAAATTCGGCAGACGGGGCGGCGCGTAATTCGGCCTGATACTGACCAATGGTGTTGATGACCTTTGCGGCAACTGCAATCGCGTTCACTCCAGTCTCGGGTGTACTGCTGTGACCACCCAGGCCGCGGATGCTAATCGAGAAAACCGCCACCCCCTTATGGGCATGAAAGACTTTGTACGAGGTTGGCTCACCAATCCAGGCCAGGCGGGGCGGGGGGATATCGCCCAACAGGTCGGACAGCTCGGGCATGAGGCGCTCCGCGCCCAGACAGCCCACTTCCTCATCCGCGGTAAACAGAAAAACGACCGGTCGTGTGAGCCGCTTGAGGTCAAGGGCTGCCGCGGCGTCCACACACTGCGCCAAAAAGATTTTCATATCCGAGGTGCCGCGTCCGTAGACACGCTCGTCTTCCATGCCAAGGGCCAGCGGATCGCGTGTCCAGCCGGGCTGATCGAGAAACGGGACCGTATCCACATGGCCGGAGAGGATCAGGCCGTCCGGCTCGGGCGGGCCGGCAAACGCAATCAGATTGGCCTTGGGCACCCCGGCCACTTCTGTTTGCTGCAAGGCAACCCGAAAGCCGTGCTCCTCCAAATGATTGCCGAGGTAGGCCATGGCTTCGACATTGCTCTTTTGACTCACAGTGTCATAGCCAACCAGACGGCTGGCAATTTCTTGCAGATAGTCACCCATAACGTTCTGGCCCCTTCCAGTTTAATGCCGGAGGCATAATACTAGAAAAATAGGGACGAGCCGTACAGCCCTATGAATTGAGCTGCGGTGGAGGACCACGATGATCAAACTCAGCGTCAACGTCAATAAAATCGCTACCCTGCGCAACGCTCGGGGTGGCGACCAGCCGAGTGTCGTTCGGGCCGCCCAAACGTGTATCGATGCCGGCTGTCACGGCATTACCGTGCATCCACGCCCGGACGGTCGCCATATTCGCTATCAGGATGTGGGAGACCTCGCCTCCCTGCTCGCAGACCACAGCGGTATTGAATTCAATATCGAGGGCTACCCTTCGACCGAGTTTCTGGACCTGGTCTGCCAGGTACGACCAACCCAGTGCACCCTGGTGCCCGACCCGCCGGACGTGCTGACCTCGAACGCCGGCTGGGACCTCAGCGGCGATGCCACCTGGCTCGGTCAGGTCTTACAGCGTTTGCACGACAACGACATACGGACCAGTCTTTTTCTTGATCCGGATAACGACCAAGTGAGACGCGCAAAAGAGGTCGGCACGGACCGGATTGAACTCTACACGGAACGATACGCCCGTCTCTTCGGGAGTGCCGAGCAGGACCAAGTCTATGCCGCGTATCACGCCGCAGCCCAAGCAGCGCAAGAATTCGGCCTGGGGCTGAATGCGGGCCACGATCTCAACCTGGAGAACCTGCCTTACTTTGCAGAGCATTTACCCGGCTTACTCGAAGTGTCCATCGGCCACGCCCTGATTTGCGACGCGCTCTACATGGGGCTGGTAACAAGCGTGAAAGCCTACCTGAATGCGCTGGGGTATAAGGCGTAGCCCGAGGTTACGCTTCCCTCAACACTCAACAAGATTGACGCGGCTTGAGTACGGCAATACATTACCCACATGGCTGCACAAACCATCAAATCGACATATTCGCTGGATGTCGAATCCGTAAACACATTAGAGGCGTTGGCACAACGCTGGAAGGTGTCGAAGTCCGAAGTGTTGCGGCGTGCTATTCGGAGGGCAGCAATGGATGGGGAGCCAGGGAGTAATACCGCGCTCAGCGCTCTTGACCAATTGCAGGCTTCTCTACGCAAGCGCAAGGTCAATGTCACACAGTGGGCACGGGCTCTCAATGCGGAGCGCCAAGCGGCCGCTCCACGGCTATCTTCCAAGTCTCAATGATCCACTTGGACACGATCTTTCTGATCCAAGCCCTTAAACCGGGATCACCTGAAGACCGCAGATTGCGGCGTTGGGCGGCGTTGGGCGGCGTTGGATTGAAGAAGGCGAAACAATTGCTCAACGTGAGTCGAAGCCTGTCTGAACGTGTTCGGGTATAGGGCGTAAATCAGTACTGGGACAGACCGACCGACACCGCTACCAGACTGTGCACATGGAGAGCCAGGTGAGGTGGACGTAACGGCGTATTAGGAAGACCACAAAGGTACTGTGGGTTGAGCGTCACCGTGAACCGTAATATGGATACACTATGAATGGAGAGATTGAGCCATGAGTGTCAGGACCGTTCGACTTGATGATGCCGCCGAATCAACGCTGGCTGCCCTGCGGCAACGGACTGGCCTGTCGATCTCAGAGGTGCTGAAACGCGGCCTGCACGCCTACGCGGTGGCCGTGCGCGCAACCGCCCCCGCGACTCCCTACGAGGTCTACCGCCGTCTGGATTTGGCGAGTGGCGGTGATGCCATTGCGCCGGCGTCACAGGCCAAGGCTGCGGTTGCCGAAGTGATCAGAAGGAAGCACAGGCGGTGATCCTGGTTGACACCGGGCCACTCGTTGCTCTGTTCGACCCTGCGGACCGCGCCCATGACCGTTGTGTCGAAACGCTGAAGACGATCAAGGAGCCGTTAGCGACGACTTACCCTGTCCTCACCGAAGCGTTTCACCTGTTACAACCGGCAAGCACCGGCGCGTTGCGCCTCATGGATTTTGCAACTGAGGGTGGACTCCAGGTTTTGATGATTGACGATCAGGGCCTTACCCGTGCCTTCGAACTCATGGTCCAGTACGCCGACGCGCGGATGGACTTCGCCGATGCCTCCCTCGTCAGTTCCGCGGAGCGTCATAATGTACGAACGATTTTTACGATTGACCGAAACGACTTCGCTACCTACCGCATGAAACGCGGCCACCGTCATGTGGCCTTCAACGTGATAGGCACTGCGCCGACTAAGACGAACGGCTGATACTGGTGTGACGGTATATGAAGCACGGTGGATCCAGATAAACGCAACCTAAGGCATAATGCTCGTGATCAATCTGTATACTCGTCTTGTAAAAAATGAGAACGCCAGGACTGAAGCATTAGTCGATCTCTTGGAGCGGATTCTCAAAAAGGACCAAGAGGAAAAGACTACAAGGTTTAGGTATTTCATTTCGGAAGTACTGCTCAACGAACCGACGAGTGAAGAGGAGAAGGTAGGCTTTCTGGAGACATTGAAAAACATGCCGTTGAACGCGCTTTCGATCAATGCGCAATATCGAACCCTCATAGGGGTAATACCGGACATCGTTGTCTTCAACGGGGATCGTCCAATTTGTGCCATTGAAGTCAAGATCGATGCGTCGCTTGGAGAAGAACAATTGGAGAGTTACGACGCTTTCCTCCAACAAACCGCTAATGGAAATCCAACCGCGCTTGTGCTGTTGACGCAGAGCACTCAGCCCCCGGAGGGATTTACCAATCCAGATTCCAGAGCCTATCGCACCAGCCTTCGGAGTCTCGCGTCCTGGGGCAAGGTTGCAAAATGGTTTGAAGAGCTTTCCCAAGAAAGCGCTATTGACGAGCCGTTGAACACCTTAGCGCGAGAGTTTGGTGAATTTTTGAAGGAGGACGCCATGCCTACGCTCGACGATGCTGCGAGAGCCCGGCTCTACCTTACACACTCACATAATGCTCTTGTTGGAGCTGTCCAAAACATGGCGGCTGGGGCTGGAGAGCAGCTTCCAGATGGTTGGAGTGCTGGGAATAACAATCGAATCCGGCAAGGGCGGATTGGAATTTCCGGATGGCTCGCTCCTAGAGATAATGATAGCAGCATCCGTTGGGTTCAATACGGACTCTGCTTTAATCCTGTAGATGAAAGCGATGAATATCTCTGCAGTTACCAACGCTACGAAAACGAAAATGGTATTGCCCTCCCCGAACCTATTAAAATTGAGGACGGATTCTATGCATTTGTATGTGTTAGAGGGCGATCTGACGAGTGTCAGAAAATTCCGGGATATTCGAATAATCAATGGTATGAACAGAATTTAGTCCAAACCCAAAATGGGCCGAATGCTAATTCGAAGGGATGGTACTATTATTGTGGCGCTCGTGTTCCTGAAGGCGGCTATGCAAAAATATGCCCAATACAGGAACTGCTCGACAGCGATGGTCATCTCCGCGACAGGCTACAGGAATGGACACACGGAAGGTTGGCCGAGGCTATTCACCTCTGGAATACCCTTTTTTGAAGGAAGGGTTATATTCACACTCTGACGGATTGATCGACTACAACGCGAGACATCATAGGCAACGATTGACGCACCCAATAAGGAGGACTCGACATGCCGGAGCATAAGATTTTTTCGTTAGGGGATTTTCCGCTCGAATGTGGCCTCATTCTGCGCAAGGCACAGCTCGCCTATCAGGTCTATGGCGAACTCAACAGCCGCAAAGACAACGCCATCCTGCTGTGCTCGTGGTATTCCGGCGATCACACCGGCTATGAGTTCTTGATCCGGGAAGGCAAGTGTTTCGACCCAACAAAATATTGTGTGATTGGCGTCAATATGTTCACCAATGGGCTGTCTTCTTCTCCCAGCACGACCCCCATTCCCATGAATGGCCCGCACTTTCCGGCAACGACCATCCGCGACAATGTGCGGGCGCAACACGCGCTTGTCCAGAGTCTTGGCATTGAGTCGCTCGCTCTGGTCTCCGGCTACTCGATGGGCGCGCAGCAGTGCTTTCAGTGGGCGGTCAGTTATCCGGATATGGTCGAGCGGATTGCGCCGTGGTGCGGCGCGGCGCGGACCACTCCGCATACCCATGTCTTTATCGAAGGCTTTACTTCCGCGCTCCGCGCGGACGCGGCCTGGAACCACGGCCATTACGCCCAACCGCCGGCTACGGGTGTTCGCGCCATGGCCCGGGTGTATGCCGGTTGGGGCCTGTCGCAGGCCTGGTATCGTGAAGAGCTGTTCAAGCAGCTTGGCCATCCGAGCGTCGAAGATTTTCTGGTCTATTTTTGGGAACACTTCTTTCTCCTGTGTGATGCAAATAATCTGCTGGCCCAGGCTAAGACGTGGCAGGATCATAATGTCGGGGACTCGCCGGGATTTGACGGAGACTGGCGAAAAGCGCTGGCCACGGTTTCTGCCAAGGCTATGGTTATGCCGGGTCAGACCGATCTCTACTTTCCACCAGAAGACAGCCGGGCAGAGACAGACTGCATGCCGAACGCTGTATATCGACCGATCCCGTCCATCTGGGGACATTTGGCGGGAATCGGTATGAATCCGGAGGACAACGATTTTATTGACGCGGCGGTCCGGGAGTGCTTGGCGTCGTAGGACGGGGCTTACGGTCCGCTGTCAAGAAAAAGCCAGCCGACATGGTTGGCTGGCTTTTCGAGGACTATCCCCCCACCCCGGCCTTCTGGGCTAAAGACGCATAACTCACCCCGTCACCATTGTCATTATTCACCGGCAGGCCGGCTTCCTGCCAACCGGCGATGGCTTGGCCCTGCTGATCTTGTCCCCCACCAAAGCCGCCCATCATATTCGAGACCTGCGTATATCCGGCCTGTTCCATAATCTCGGCGGCGCGCTGCGAACGGCCGCCGGCCTGGCAACCGACGACGACAGTGGCCTCCTTTGGTATGGTCGCTTCAACCACGGTTAAGAAGTGCGGGTTCGGGGCTGGTCGACCGGCGGCTTGATCAAAAAAGACCACGGGAATATTGACGGCGCGCTCGGGGTGCCCAGCCTGGAATTCCGCCTCGGTTCGGACATCCAGGTAAACGACCGCAGTGTCATGACTCAGCGTCTGGTGCGCTTGGGGTGGGGTTATTTGTGCAATGGCCATAAGTTCAACCTCCCTTTTGTTGCTGCGGGTGGGTCTGATATGGAAATACCCGCGCACGAATTCAGCATATTCGTGGACCCCTGGCAATCCGTCAAGCAAGGCAGGAACAAGAGAGCAAGAAACAAAGAAGAAAGAGGAGAACACGATGGAAGAAGCCGTCTATTGGAGTCGTGAAGGCAGTATTGCAACCATTATCCTCAACCGTCCGGCCCAGTTTAACGTAATGAACAATGAACTCTCGGCCGGCCTGCGCAAAGCCCTGATGGAATGCTGGGATGACGACGAGGTGCGGGCGGTGATTCTCACCGGGAATGGCAGGGCGTTTAGTGGTGGGGGCGATATCAAGTTCTTTGTCGGAGCGCTGGCACAGCAGAATATTATTCCGAGCCTGGAGAAAATGATGCCGGTCCTGCACGCGGCCATTGCCATGATTCGCGAAATTCCCAAACCTGTCATTGCCGCGCTCAACGGCGTGGCCGCAGGCGGCGGGTTCGGTTTGGCACTCGCCTGCGATTTCCGTATTGCCTCACCTCAGGTCAATCTTGTCACCGCTTTTCTGGGCATCGGTGCCAGCCCGGACTCCAGCTCAACCTTTTTCCTGCCGCGTCACGTTGGCTTGGCCAAGGCGACCGAAATGTTTTTGCGGAACAAACCCGTTCCGGCCGAAGAGGCGCTGAACCTGGGGCTGCTGACCGCCGTGGTCGAGCCCGACCAGGTGATGGCCGAGGCGAGAAAACTGGCCGAAGAATTGGCCCAGGGTCCGACCGCCGCCTTTGGACGGACCAAGCTGCTGCTTAATCAAAGTCTCGGCAACTCCTTACACGAACAACTGCACAGCGAAGCCCGCTCGATCACCCTGTCAATGGGAACGCCTGATTTCGCAGAGGGGATTACGGCCTTTGTCGAGAAACGCAAGGCCCGGTTTACCGGTAAGTAACCGAGCGATTAAGTGGTGGGTTTCGGACGGTTCAGGGACCCACCCCGACCCATGGCCGCCCCCCCAAGGAGGGGACAGAACTAAGGAATACCCTGTATGCAAGCCATTACTATTCAAGAACCGGGCGGCCCGGAGGTGCTCAAGCTGGGCACCGTCTCCGATCCAATACCCAGCCCCGAACAGGTTCTCGTGCGGGTGCGGGCAACCGCCCTGAACCGGGCGGATACGCTCCAGCGCCAGGGCCAATATCCATCGCCGCCGGGTGAGTCCGATATCCTCGGGCTCGAACTCGCTGGAGAGGTGGAAGCTGTGGGGTCGGCAGTGACCACGGTTGCCGTGGGCGAGCGTGTCTTCGGTCTGGTCGGTGGGGGTGGCTACGCGGAAAAAGCGGTTATTGATGCCCGCATGGCCATGCCGATTCCCGAGGGTTGGAGCTTCGCCCAGGCCGCGGCCGTCCCGGAGGTGTATTTCACCGCTCAGGAAACGATCTTCACCCTGGCCGGTCTGAAGCGGGGTGAAACCATCCTGATCCATGCCGGGGCGAGCGGCGTTGGGACGGCCGGCATTCAGATGGCCCGCGAAACCGGGGCCACCGTGCTGGTCACGGCGGGTTTGGCCGAAAAAATCCAACGCTGTGTGGACCTCGGCGCGACTGCCGGCTGCAACTACAAAGAGCAGGACTTCGCCGAGTGGATTCAACGCACTACCGATGGAAAAGGCGTGGAGGTCATCGAAGATTTTATTGGCGCGGCGTATTGGGACAAGAACCTCAAAAGCCTCACGCTTGGCGGCCGGCTGGTCCTCGTCGGTGTGATGGGCGGGGTCAAGGTGGAGACGAATCTGGGACTGATTCTGAGAAAACGCCTCCAGGTATTTGGCTCCGTGCTGCGTACTCGGACCCTGGCGGATAAGATTGACATCACCCGCCGCTTTCAAGCGGACTGGCTGCCGCTTTTAACCGCAGGCAGGATCAAGCCCATTATTGATTGCCGCTTTCCCTTGGAGCAAGCAGCCGAGGCACATCAATACATGGAGGACAACAAAAATTTCGGCAAGATTATTCTGGAAGTTTCGTAAGCGGGCCTCAGGCAGGGACGGCCTCAGCCGTCCCTCACCGATGTCTAGGCCCGCTTGAGCGTCAGCACGCTCCCCTCGCCATCAGCAGCAATATAGACTGTCCCGTCTCCACCCACGGCCAAACCGGAGAATGGCGTGAGCGGCCCCTGAATCAGACCGGCAATCCCCATGAGTATTTGTGGTGTCACGCCAGGCTGGGCACCGACCGGCAGGCCGGAAGCAATCGCCTGTTGCTGTTTTGTGCCGAGCGACACCGCGATGAGTTCTTTACTGCCTGCGTCAACAATCAGGAGTTGATCGCCAAGCAGGCCGAGCCCCTGGGGTGACGACAGGCCCTCGACCACGGCTGAGCTGCTACCATTCACATGTGACACCTGACCTTTGTCGGGCTCGCTGACATAGCACGACCCGTCATCAGCCACGACCACCCCATTCGGTCGGCCAAGACCGCGGGCTAAGACGGTGACGGCACCGTCTGCGCTCACCTTGAGCAGGCGTCCTTCGCCACCCTCTGCGACCACAACCGCACCGTCCTGGGTCGGCGCGAGGCTATAGAGTTCGTTGAGTTCGTTGGCCAGCGTCTGCGCCTCACGCGTGCTGAAATTATACAGGACGACTTCGCCGGCTGAGGTCGTGACATACACGTTGTTGGCCGGACCGGCGGCAATGCCGCGGATAAAGCCGGGATAGCCCTCTTGGGTGAACATCGTCGGACGGCTGACCTGTCCGTCCCGGCTGACGGATATCATGCTCATGCCATCGGCCGCATAGACAGTCCCGTCCCCGGTCACGGTGATGCCGAACGGACCGAGTAAGCCCGCGGGCACCAGTATGCGCTCGCTTCCGTCCGCCAGAATCTCGGCAACCCCACCGTCCACAAAGTGCGAAATAAAGAGCCGATTGTCATCCGCAAAGGCCAGATTATCGATCCCCGGTCGGACGTTGGCGACAACGGTTTTTTCTCCGCTTTGGATATCGATCCTTGTCACTTCCCCGCTGGCGGCCTGGGTTGTTGTCAGCAGGCCGTTCTGATCGAACTTGACCGCGGTCGGGACGGCAAAACCAGACATAAAGCGCTCAGGCGCGCCGCCTTCGAGCGGGCAGCGCCAGATCTCACCCGCCGCGATTTGCGGGAAATACAGTTTGCCGTCAGGCCCGACCGAGAGCGCATTCGGCAGCGGCAGGTTCTCGGCCATCACCCGAGGCTCCCGGCCGTCCGGATACAGTTCAAACAGGCGGCCGCCCGGTCGACACTCATCCATGAACAAGCGGTCCTGGTAGGCGGTGATACCGTTTGCCGCCGGTACATTGTCCGCAATGACCCGGACTTCCCCGCTCGGTGTGCGGGCGCTGACCCGCGCGCTCATCACCTCGGTCACATACATGACATCGTGCGAGTCAAAGGCGATATCATCCGGCGCAACAATCGGCCCACCAACCGGCGAGACCGTTTCACACGCGCCGCTGCCAGTATCGACCGCACTCACCTGACTGCCGAACGCCTGGACCACGTAGAGTTGCCCATCCGAACCCATGCGCATTCCATTCGCCCCGAACAACGCGCTAGGCGACGAGAGACGCGCCAACTGCCAGCCGGCCGCGGCCTGTGGCTGTGTGTTTTCTCCGTACCGATTCATATTCCCCTCCTTCAGTCGTGTACTGTCTATCTATTGTCCTTTGAATACGGGTTTTCGTCGCTCCCGCCAAGCTTTATGGGCCTCGTGACTATCTTCAGTCTGACCGAGCAGCATGAATCGGTAGATGTCGGTCTGCGCCGCCTCTTTGAGCGAGGCGATATCGAGTCCTTTATTCAGCGACTCTTTGGCCATCCGCACTGCAAGCGGCGGCAGGGCGGCGAGCCGGCTGGCGTAGTCTTGCGCCAAGGGCATGAGCTCCGGGAGCGGCACGACTTTATTGACCAACCCGACCCGGTAGGCTTCCTCTGCGCTAATACGTTCTCCAAGCAGCACCATTTCCATGGCTTTCCCGCGTCCGACATAGCGCGCGAGTCGAACCGCTCCACCATAGGCCGGCAGAATACCGAGTGGGACCTGGGGCACGCCGAGTTCGGCATTGTCTGAGGCGAGCAGAATATCGCAGCACAGCGTGATCAGACAGCCGATCCCGACGGCAAAGCCGTTAATCGCGGCAACGACGGGTTTGGGATAGTCGGCGACCGCATTGAAGACGGGGAAGCCTTTGGGCGAGACAGAGGCCAGGTGTGCACCAACGGTGGTGACCTTGTGGGTCTTGGCATTACCCAAATCCGCACCGGCGGAAAACGCCTTACCCCCGCTGCCGGTCAGAATGGTGACCAAGACCTCCGGGTCGTCTTCCATCATGCCGAAGACATCGATGATCTCTTCCGACACCTGAGTGGTCCACGCGTTGCGCTTCTCGGGACGATTGATCGTGACGGTCGCGATACTGTCCTGCTTTTCGTAGAGCAGTGTTTCGTATGACATGGGCGGCCCTCCTGGGTGCTATGGGCTTACTGCGGCTCCTGGCCAAACAAAAATGGGGCGGCTCATCGACCCGCCCGGCTATGGTTCCAACCCGATATCAGGAAGAGACGGTCTTATTCCTTGCCAATCCGGGCCATTTTGCTGGCGTAGTCGCGGACCCGCTGCCAGTCGTACTCGCGATAGAGCTGCATCTTTTCGGCTTCCATAGAACCTTCGGCGTGCAGGGCCAGCACGGCATTATAGCCCCCAAAGTCCGAGGTGGTGATGTCCTGAATCAGGTTAATCACCTGGAGTCGTTCCTTGCCCGAGGTGCCCTTCTTGCCCTTCATATATTTCTCGATCAACGGTCCGGTCTCCTCGCTCCGCAGGTCTTCGACTGCCGGAGCGGTCACCAGAATACCACCGGCCAGGTCCTGGACGTGCGACAGGGCCTGGTGGAAATCGGCCGCAAAATGGTGCTTGGCGATATTCACGGTCGGGGGGTCGGGGATGACCATGTCGAAGTCGGTCGCGCGCGCCTTCAGACACGCCATATGGGTCAGCGAACGGGTGGTTTCGGCATAACTAGCCAGCCAGAAGAGTTTTTCTTTGACATGGGCGGCTCTTTCGATGCCGTTGTACTCGGCCATCAAGCGCCCGGCGCCGGCCAAAAGATCGAGAAAGGGCAGCTTGTACGAAATCGCGGTCAGGCGATGATACTCAACAAACGACAGCGCCAAGGGACCGGCAAACTGCCATTCGCCTTGCAGGAAAATTCGCTCGTTGGGCACGAACACATCATCAAAGATGGTCAGCGTTTCGGTCATTTTTACGCCCGAGCTGACCGGATGATCGAAGCTGTTACGCTGGGTGTACGAACCGTAGCCGCTCATCAGCAACTTGAGCCCTGGGGTATTCAGCGGAATCGCAAAGGCGACCGCGTAGTCCTTGTCCTCTTCTCCCATGGCCCGTGTGGGCAGGACGATCATCTCATTGGCGTGGGTGGTATTTGAGGTGTGGACCTTGGCCCCCCGCACCACAATACCGTCGTCCCGCTCTTCTACAATACGCAAATACGAATCCGGGTCTTCCTGTTCCGAGGGTCGCAAGGCGCGGTCACCCTTGGTATCGGTCTGGGCCAGGGCAAAGCTGATATCTTCTTTACAACAGTAATCATAAAAGGCTTTGACCCGTTGGTGGTAGGCTGTCCCGCAGGCTTCATCAATTTTCCGGGAGGTCCGCAGCAGGCCAAACAGCGCATCACTGCCAACCACTTTGGCAAGCACGACCAGCGTTCCACCCTCCCGGCAGGCAGTCTCGATCAACTCACTCCGTTTGAGCAGTTGTTCGGTATTCTGCGGTGGCAGAAAATAGCGGCTCATCTCCTCACCGGTCTCGGGGTTCTGGACAACAGCCAGTTCCCGGTACTCCGGGTCGTGCATGAGACGATAGTCCGTCGCTTCGTGATCGATGGCGGTTTGAACGAGCGGATGCGCAGTCACGTCGGGGATACGTTGGCCTCGAAAATAGACCTGGCGGTCGTCTTTCAGGCTGTCTTTGTATTGCTCAACCGTGCGTAGCGGCATAGGATAATCCTCGCTTTCAAAATTTCTCTCTTGTCATAATCGTGATGCAGCCAAAGCTCAAGCAGGCCGTTCGGCTTTTTAACCGTCGGGAATACTTTGACAGCCACCAAGTGCTCGAAGAGGTCTGGCAGGAAGCCGACACGGCGGACAAAACATTTTACGAAGCCCTGATTCGCCTGGCCACCGGCCTCCACATGCGTTTCAACCGGGGCGGCTCACAGGGCGCGATCAATCTGCTGACCCAAGCCCTCATGCGGCTTGAAGACTTTCGTCCCACCTCACACGGGATTGATGTTGCCCGGCTGTACCGGGACATTGATGCCCATGTCACAGACCTCAAGGCAGAGGAGAAACCCAAGGTAGGTTTCTTCGAGCGCTGGAAAGTTCCCCGGATTTACGCTGCCGACTGAGCTCAGCGGCGAAGCTGATCGATCGAATACGTCCCGGCCGTGGGTTCCAGTTCAACCTCGAACGATTCCATCACCCGTGCCACCATGCCGTAGAAGCCAATGGCCAGAGCCAGCTCGACCATCTGGCGCGGCCCCAAATCCTTCTCCAAGGCCGCAAAGGTCTCAGCCGATGCTTTGACATCCTGCGTGACCTCATCAGTAAAACGGAGCACCCGCTTTTCCACTTCGTTGAAAGCATCCGCTCCGGGTCCGTCAGCGCCGTGCGGAAGGGCCTCGACCTGGGCGTCCGTGACTCCCGTCTCCTTAGCGAGCGGCACATGCTGGGTCCACTCATAGTTGGCCCCGGTCAGATGCGCCACCCGCAGGATGGCCAGCTCACGCAGATGGGCGTCCAGTTCCTGTTTCGTCAAAATGGACTGGCCAAAAGACAACAGCGGTATGGCGTTCGTCGGCGCGTTCAGGAACATCTTCATTATGTTGAGCGGCGGGAGCTTTTCCGCTGCAACGCGAACCTTTTCCGGTAAGTCCTCAAGATTGGGATAGGGAATACGAGCCATGCGTCCTCCTTGTGTCGGCGTCAAACAGGCACCGACCCTAGCCTGTCGAGCAAACCGAAGTCAATGCGCGAGCCTGCTTCGATAGCCCTCTCATCTCTGTTACACTCCGACCTCTTACAGAGAGTGACCATGAATATGCACATCCCCATCACCCCCACTGAGCAGCCCAAACCCAAACCGTACGACGCCGAACTCGGGTTTGGCCAAGTCTTTACCGATCATATGTTTCTTCTGGACGGTGTTGCCGATACGGGTTGGTCCAACCCGCGTATCGTACCGTACGGGCCGCTTTCGCTGGAGCCGGCCACCGTCGGCCTGCACTATGCCCAAGCCATCTTTGAAGGCCTCAAGGCATATCGTTCGCCGGACGATACCATTCTGCTCTTTCGGCCAGATCGCAATATCGCCCGCTTTAACCGCTCTGCCGTCCGGCTGTGCATCCCGCCGATTGACCCGGACCTCTTTCTCTCGGCACTCAAGCAGCTGGTGAAACTGGACCGGGACTGGGTGCCGCGTGCGCCCGGCACCTCCCTGTATATCCGGCCGGTTGCTTTTGCACGCGACCCCGACCTGCGGGTGCGGCCGTCTCACACCTACCAGTTCTTTATTATTCTCTCGCCCGTTGCCGCCTATTATGCCGAAGGCTTCAAACCGCTGCGGATACGGGTGGAAGACCGCTATGTGCGGGCCGTGCGCGGGGGCACCGGAGCCGCGAAAACGGCGGGGAATTATGCCGGCAGTTTATTCGCCGGCGAAGAAGCCCATAAAGACGGTTTTGCCCAAGTGTTATGGCTCGACGGTGTCGAACAGCAATACATCGAAGAAGTCGGCTCCATGAATATCGCCTTTGTGATTGGTGATGAACTCGTCACCCCACCGATCACCGGGACTATCCTCGAAGGCGTGACCCGCGCCTCCGTGCTCCAACTCGCCCAGGACTTTGGGATGCAGGTGGCAGAGCGACCCATTACCATCACCGAAGTCCTGACTGCGGCGCGGAAGGGATTGCTACGCGAGGTATTCGGAGCCGGAACCGCAGCCGTCATCTCGCCGGTCAGCGAGCTGTCGTACAAAGACGAGCGTATTGTCATCAATGACGGCCAGGTCGGCCCGCTGTCCCAACGCCTGTTTGACGAGTTGTCCGCCATCCAGCGCGGCCTGAGGCCCGACCGACACGGCTGGACGGTGGAGGTTGATTCCTTACCATTCAGCGGTCGGTGAAGACTGGCGCTCTTTTCTCTACTGAAGGCGCGAATAATATAATGGGCCACCCCAGGATGGTTGGGGTGTTTGCGAAACACCTCCTGCGCTATCGGACCAGCGGGGGCATTTGCACAGAAACCTACGATTTGGCGAACATTGACCAACAGTATCACAGGAATTTTCAGCCATTGCCTCGTGCTCTCGATAAGACAAAAAGAGGAACCTAAAGAAAATATTGGACAGTCAGGAGGAGCCGGGCTTCTTCTCTCTCAAAATCCCAATGCCCCCAGACTAAGATGCGAACCGCTCCGAGTTGGCCAATCGCCCCACCGATGAGATAGGGCGCATCCGGCTGTCTCGTCATCTGACGAAGGCCACCGCCAATGAAAAGCCAGTCGTGCCAGCTTCTTCCCGAAGCGAACTGAAACGGAAACCCAATCAGTTGCCACTCGCGGTTGGTGATTCCAGCCGCGTCGCGAATCTCCGTCACGCGGCCATTTAGCAGTCCCCCCACCTCGGTTACGTCGAACAAACGATTCCACATGGGTTGCAGAAATCCGTTGGGGTTGGTGAATGCCAGTCCTTGAGGGCCTAAGGCCCGACCAAGTCGGCTGTCGTGGCTGAGAAAGCCCCACCCTTCGTAGCCCAGCGTCGCGGTCGCCAGTAGGAACTTCCCACCATTGCCACCGCCAATCGTCTCATCCACGTAGAAGAATTCAAATGCCGGACGGAATTGTCTACCTGTCGCAGGGTGAACGTAGCCTACCGTAGTGCGCCATTGCTCACCGTCCGTGCCGCCCGTGAACATCAGGCGAGTGTTGTACAGGGCGAGGTAGCCACCAGGCGAGGTTCTCTGTCCAACCTCTTGGAGTTGTGCCCAGGCAATCGTTTGCCACCCATACTCCAGTGCGTCGCGATACGAGAACTTGGCAAACCACATATCGGGGCCGAAGCGATCTTGTGAGACATAGCCGCCACCAACCCCAAGCGAGCCAGGAAGCAGGACGCCGGTGGGGAGGCGGTATTCACCCTGGGCTTCCCACGCCTCCACTCCCGTGCCCCTGACAGTCTGAGCAGCGAGAATGAGATCGCCCGCGTCTGGAGTTGCGGCCAACGCACGAAGGAATCCGCCCCCATAGGTGAGGGGTGGCCCATGTTTCAGATCGATGCGGCCCACACCGCCGCGAAAGACCGGAGTCCACAGCGCGAGATTCGTCGTCTCGCCACCGTCGTTCACCCGTTGATGAAAGTCCACCAGGCCCGGATGGAACAAGGGATTCTGCACTTGGAATCTCTTGTTCCATCCGGGGGACTCTTTTTCAGGGTCCCAAAACGAGTGGGCGATGCTCATCGCGCCGAGCGCAAACACCAGTACGACGGTGACGCTGACGACTCCCACAGACTTCCGTAGTCCCTTCACGGGGCGATACCGCAGGCGCGCCGTTAGGCTCCGCATTAAGCTTTTCTTCGTTCCCGCGCCATTAGACGCGAGACGGTGGCGAGATGGAGGTTGAAGAAGCGCGCCTGCTTCTATTCCTCGATTTCGCCCCATCCAGATCCCACTTGTTCCACGATCTGGGCCACTCATGATCATGGCTTTGCCAAAAATGCGGTGGCCTGTGCGAGTTCCGGACGTTCGGTATCATGATCAGCGGTCAACGTCTGCAACTTGGCGTAATGCTTGCGGGCCGCCTGGCGGTTGCCGGCTGCTTCGGCAGCGCGACTGGCACCGTACACGACTCGGAAACGGTTGGGGTCACGTTGCAAGGAGCGCTCGAATTCGATGAACGCGTGCGCTGGTTGGTTGAGCGCTAAGAGCATCTCGCCCAGCAGTCCCCGTAGAGGGACAACATTCCCCGGAGTTACCGGCGCTTTATCACTGGCCTCTTCTGCTTCGGCGGCGGTGCGCATTAACCGAATCGCTTCCTCATCACGCTTCTCCGCCAGGGCGATCCAGGCAAGAATCGTCTTGATTTGAAAGTCCGTCTGGTTCGCCCAGTAGTCGATCTTGGCTGCCGTCATCACGTCCTTAAGCGCCTGCAACCGCTCCACATCCTTGCGCGCCGCCGTAACCTCTCCACTGCGCGCCGCACCCAAGCCGCGAGCGAAGACCAGAATGGCCTCCGCATGAGGGAACTTGTCCCAAGCCATCTCGTGTGGGCTGAGTTGGAGCGCCGCTGCCTGCTGCCAATCGCCGCGCTCTAACGCATAGCGAGAGGGAATCGCGGCAAAGGCGTAGGCGGCTGAAAAGTCTTCCACCTTGACCTTGCGTATCGCCGCAACCTCATCCACCAGGCGCTTCGCCGCCTTATCCTGCGCCTGCTGGAGATAGCCAAACACCATGTAATCCATGGCATGTAGCGCATCATATGAGCCGAGCCCAAGGGTTTGCCCGGAGAGTTGATTCTTCGCCGCACGGTACGAAGCACGATTGCTTTCGACCATTTCCGGCCAGAGACCAACCCGGCTGAAAATATGTGAGGGCATATGCAACGCGTGCGGCACTGAAGGCGCGACGGTAGCGTAGACGCGGGCAGCGGGCAGCCCCTTCTCAGCCAGCCCGGCATAGTCGTATGTGTGGATCAGGTAGTGGGCAATACCCGGATGGTGAGGGTGTTGCTTGAACAAGGGCTCCAGGATGCTTGCGGCCTTAAGCTGGTGAGCGAAGGTTTTGTCGGTAGGCACGGCGGTCATGTTGAGCACGAGCGCGTACAAGATCTGCGCTTCGTCATCCTCGGGATAGCGTGTCGCCACACCCTCCATGCCCTTCTCGAAGGCCAGCACTCGCGACCGATAGTCCACCGTCTGCCACTCTGTAAAGAACGCGGCCAACGCCGCAATATAGTCGCGTTCGCGCTCGCTCTTGGCGCTCACGCGCTGCGCCTCCACCATGGCCGCTGCGCCCGCCTTCGGCGCGTTCGGATTGATGGACCAGCCGAAAGGATTACCCATCGACATGATGGCGATGCCCCAATACGCCATCCCGCACTCAGGATCGTGTTCCAGGACCTTGGTGAAGGATTGCTTCGCCGGGTCGAACCAGAAGGAGTGAAACATCGCCATCGCCCGATTGAACTCCTGTTGCGCAGCAGCATTGCACGAGACGCGAAAGGAGACTTCCCCGAGTTGCTCGGGTGAGGTAGCTGCTGGGGAAGCGTGGGGGCCATTCTCACTCTGTGCCCAAGCGCTGTGAGTGGAGATGCTGAGCAAGGTTACCAACAGCCATACGATCAATCTTGCCATGAACATAGAGGCCCCCGACACCGCCGCCAAAATGATTTTTTCTCGCTCATGATTTGCTGCGTTCATTGAAAATCTCCTTCCTCAGAGCGCTAAAAAGACCAACCGAGTTGGAGTTGAGCGGAATACTGGTTTGGCTGGATTGAGAAACTGGTTAAGTGCCTCACCCCCAGACGCCAGCGTTGCTCCAGCCATGCCAGCGGAGCGAGCCCCATAGCTCAGAGAATAGAGGGCAGTGGTAGCTGCCGCTGGCCCCGGGACGATGAGAGGCCACGCTACGAGAAGGCAGATCCGTCTACAGTTGAACATCTTCTTGCTCTCTTCCTATGGCTTGTCTCCGGCTGAAACGCGGAACCCGCGTGCCCGCCAATCCAACACGCCATCGGGCAGATGTCTGGCCTGAAACCCATGTTCTTGTAAGATCTGCACGGCCTGACCAGACCAGATGCAATACGGACCGCGGCAGTAGGCAACGACCTCTCGACCCTGCGGAAGCTCGGCGAGGCGGTCTTCGAGTTCGTCTATGGGGATAGAGACCGCTCCAGGAATATGGCCCGCCAGGTACTCTTCCTGGGGACGCACATCGATGACGGTCACCTCTCCCTTGCGAACCCGCTGGAGTAAGGTCTTCTGATCGACCGGTTCTAAGTCCGCTTGTCCGGTAAAATATTGACTGACGATACGGTCGAGTTCAGCCAGATGTGTGACGGCTAAAACCCGGAGCGTCCGGAAAAAATCGGCAACCGTTTCGTCCGTAAGGCGATACCAGATCGAGGTCCCGTCTCGTTTTGCTTCGACCAGCCGCGAGTTCCGCAATGCCTGAAGATGCTGTGACGTATTGGCTTGGCTCAACTGCGCGGCTTGGGCCAATGCTTCGACTGTCCGAGGGGCTTGGCTGAGGAGTTCCAATATCTCCAACCGTTTTGGATTAGAGACGGCTTTTCCGATCCGTGCAACCTGCTCGAATATGGCCTCCGAGAGCTGCTTGTTGGTCTCCTGCATCATTGCCTCTTTTCTTTCTCTCTACACTTCTCTGGTAGTACTTCAGGGAAATGGGGTGTCTGGCAAAGCCAACTCTCCAAACATTATTATATAATAATTATCTTATATAATAATGTTATGATAAGTCAAGGGAACGTAGGCAGGCATATCTTTCGTCTCTTCTGTAGCATTTGGGGGGGCTGACGGGTTTGACCGGGAAGAGCTGTGGATCGACAGTTGTGCGTCTCTGCTCTTTTCTGCATCACACCTACCATCTCCCTGAGGTAGTCGGTTTCGTCTGTGAGTACGTTCTACATACCTAAGTTGGGATCGACGCGAAAACGGGCCGGACTTGAACGCGCACGCGAGGACAGATACAACGCAGGGACAATTTTTCAGAAAAGGGAGAAAGATCGATGGATGCAGATGCCAAGAAAACCGCTCTCCGCATGATCCCCTACGGCCTGTATGTGCTGACTGCGGAAAAAGACGGCGAGATTGCCGCGGCAACCGTGAACTGGGTGACCCAGACCGCCTTTGATCCGCCGCTGGTCGTCGTTGGTGTTAAGGCCGATGCCAGTGCGCATGAAATCATAAAAAAAGCCGGCTCGTTTGCTCTCAACATCCTGGGCAAAGGCCAACAGGGTCCAGCCTTCGCCTTTTTCAAGCCCGTCGAAAAAGACGGTAACACCATTAACGGTGAGGCATACAGCGCGGGCACGACCGGCGCACCGGTGCTCGCCAGCGTCCCGGCCTATGTCGAGTGCTCGTTAGAGCAGACAGTCGAGAACGGCGACCATTCCATTTTTATCGGGAAAGTGGTGGATGCGGCTGTCCAGAAGCAGCCCGAAGGACGCGCGGACCTGGCGACGCTGCACATGGCCGACTTGGGAGACAAGGTCTTCTACGGCGGCTAATAAGGATCCTGCTGTTGACTGACAGCCCCTGGGTCGTCCTCACGGTCTGACCCCAGGGGCTTTTTTGTGCCCCAGTCTATACTGGACTGGCCGGCCCTTGACCAACCTTGCGGCCCGTAGCGGAATTTGTTTAATTCCCTGATATTTCAGACACAGGAGGACAGCATGGCCGATTTTGTCAAAGTGGCCTCGACGAGTGATATCCCCGAAGGCGAAGGGCGGTGTTTTGAGGTCAACGACCAGCAAGTCGCCGTTTTCAATGTTGATGGTACGTTCTACGCCCTGGACAATGTGTGCCCACACCAGGGTGGCCCATTAGGCGAAGGCGAGCTGGACGGCAATATGGTCACCTGCCCGTGGCACGCCTGGGATTTCGATGTCACGACCGGAGAAAACAGTGAAGACCCGGACGAAAAACAAGAAACCTATGAGGTCAAAGTCGATGGCGACGATGTCCTAGTCGCTGTATGAAGCAGGCCGGATGGCACTTTTTGAACGCATGCAGGCAGAAGACCACGAACAGGTGGTCTTCTGCACGGACCGCAACGCGGGCCTCACCGCCCTGATTGCCATTCACGATACCACCCTAGGCCCCTCCCTGGGTGGTATCCGTATGCGGGCGTATACCAGCGAGGAAGATGCGGTTACGGATGTCCTGCGTCTCTCCCAGGCCATGACCTATAAAGCCTCCCTGGCCGGCCTGGAGTATGGTGGCGGCAAGGCGGTTGTTGTCGCCAATCAGACAGTCACAAATAGAGAGAGCGTGTTTCGCGCGCTGGGGCGCGCCATAGAGTCTTTGGCGGGCCGCTATATTCCAACCGAAGACATGGGTACGACGACCGCAGACATTGAACACGTCCGGGCAGAGAGCCGGTTCGGGGTCGGACGGGCGGAGGCGTTTGGCGGCGGTGGAGACCCCTCCCCCATGACCGCCTGGGGAATCTTCTGTGGCTTGCGGGCCTGTCTTGAAGAAACCGACGGCAAGGCCGAATTTCAGGGCTTGACCGTGGCCCTGCCCGGTCTGGGGAAAGTCGGCTACTCGCTGGCGCAATACCTTCACAAAGCCGGGGCACGACTGATCGTCGCGGATGTGGATGCAGCCCGGGCCGACAAGGCCCAGACTGAACTGGGCGCCGTGATTATCGACCCGAGTGCTATTTTGACCCAGCAATGCGACATCCTCGCCCCCTGTGCTGCGGGTGGCATTTTTAATCCGGATACGATTCCCCAACTCCGGTGCCGGATTATCGGCGGTGGGGCCAACAATCAATTACTCACCGAGGAAGACGGAGACGCGCTTCACACGCGCGGTATTCTGTACGCGCCGGACTTTGCGATTAACGCCGGTGGGCTGATTAACGTTGCGGACGAGTTGGGTCCCGGCGGCTATCGTCGCGAGCGGGCCAAGGCTAAGACCGAACAGATTTACTCCACCCTGAAAACGATTTTTGCCCAAGCCAAGCAACGAGATATCCCGCCCCATCGTCTGGCCGTCACTCTGGCCCAGGAACGCATCCGGGCTGTGCGGAATTTGCGCCGTCTGAATGCGGCGTCGTGAGGGGTCGTTTCCAACCTTTCCTCGCAAATCCCTCTTTGCTATAGCCTACTTACTATGAGAAGCGCTCTTTCTGCCTGGCTTGAAAGCCAGGGCGTATCGCTCGCAGATGATCGCGGCGTTGAACTGCCGAATGCCTTTACCAACCCGCAAGACGAATACGCAGCCGTCTGTGAAAAGGTAGGGCTGATCGACCTGTCCTTTCGCACTCAGGTGAAATTCACGGGAGAAGACCGCAGCGATTTTCTGCAGGGGATGCTGTCCAACGATGTCAAAGCTCTGCGGCCCGGCGATGGCTGTCCGGCAACGCTACTGACGGAGCAGGGACGGATTGTGGCGGATTTGCGCGTCTATGCCGAAGAGTCGGCAATCCTCCTCGACCTTGATGCCCGTATCAAGGAAAAGACGATTGAAGCCCTCGACCGTTTTATCATTGCCGATGATGTGGAGATCGAAGATCTGAGCGCCCACCAAGTAACTATTGCAATTCAAGGCCCGGCCGCGGCAGAGGTCCTGACAGCAGCCGGCCTCTCTTCCTTGCCGGAGCAGGAATTACAACACCAGGACGAAACGCTTGCGGATGTCCAGGTCCGGGTGATTCGCTCCGACCAGACTGGCAAGGGTGGCTATGAGTTCCACGTTCCCGGCAATCAGGCGCCCGTTGTCTGGCAGGCCATTGCTCAACTCGACGGGCTGCTTCCCGTCGGCCACACTGCGCTGAACATGTTACGCGTTGAGGCCGGCATTCCGTGGTATGGCCTCGATATGGACGAGGACAGAATCGTGCTGGAGGTTGGCCTTGATCGAGCCATTAGTTTTAATAAGGGCTGTTATCTGGGACAGGAAGTCGTCGAGCGGGCGTCGGCACGCGGGCGTATGAATCGCCTGCTCATTGGGTTTCTGTTGCAAAATGAAGGGCAGGATGTATTGCCGACACGAGGCGACCGACTTTTGAAGGACGACAAGGAAGTCGGCTGGCTGACCAGTGTCACAACCTCCCCAACGCTGGGCCGGCCTATTGCCCTGGGCTATGTCCGGCGCGAACATGGCGAGCCGGGTACCCGGCTGCGGATTGACAGGCCGGATACGGACATGATAGCCGAAGTGACCAAGTTACCATTTCTACAGTAGATATTACTCGTAGAGGCATATCACGACAGGAGGGATCAATGGCACAACTGGGTAAACGCTATATGTGTGAAGATTGTGATACTGAGGTGCTCTGCAACAAGCCGGGCGACGGTGCACTTCACTGCTGCGATAAAGAAATGCCGCTCAAGGAAGCCAAGCCGCTTCCGTCGTCTGACTGATACCGGTCTGTTGCAAACTGTACACCTGACAGCGAGGAGCGAGGGAAACCTCGCTCTTTCCTTTTCTGGGGGCTATGTCTTCCGCGCCCCACACTGCTGACCTGCTGCTGTACGGTGGACATGTCCTCACCTTCGACCCGAACCGGCCTGAAGCACAAGCGGTCGCGGTCGCGGCAGGAAGAATCCTCGCGGTCGGCACCGAGGAGGAACTGCGCCCCTTTGTCTCGCCGAGAACACAGACCTTAGCGTGTGCCGGGAGAACGGTCCTGCCCGGCTTCATCGACCCCCACCTGCACCTTTTTGCCTGGGCGAGCCGCTACTGCGGTGCAGACCTGAGTGCAGCCCGATCAATTGCCGAAATCCAGTCTCAACTCCAGGCGCGTCTGACCACGCTCGGCTCGCAAGACTGGCTACGCGGCTATGGATATGACGAGTTCTTTCTCGACGAGAAACGCCATCCGAACCGACACGACCTCGATGCCATCTCGACCGACCGACCCGTGCTCCTGCGCCATCGGACCGGTCATGCAGCCGTTCTGAATAGTGCTGCACTCCGGCAAACCGGCATACACGCCCAGTTTACCCCTCCAAACGGCGGTAACATTGAGCGCGATACCAGGGGAGAACCAACGGGTGTGGTCTATGAATTGGAGTCGTTTCTGCGGACCGTCATGCCTCCGCTTCCATCGCAGGAGTTTCAGACCGGATTACGACAGGTCAACCACGCATTACTCAGACACGGGGTGTGTTCGTTTCATGACGCCAGCGCCGGCAATACGCTGGAGGCTATCGAGCGCTTCTCCGCCCTACGAGCCAACGGGATCATACGTCCCCATGCAACAGTAATGGTTGGGATTGAGGCTTTCTCTCAGGCGAGCCAGACCGACCTCGCCGCCTTCAAGCAAGCCGACCGGCAAGCTGCTCAGGTTCGGCTTGGCAGTATCAAAATCATGCTGCACGAAAGCAGAAGCGAGTTGTATCCGCCGCCGGACGATCTGGCGGAAATGGTCTGGCAGGTACATCGTCACGGTTTTCAGGTCGCCATCCATGCGGTTGAAGAAGCCCCCGTCTGCGCGGCCCTCGACGCGATCCGGCAGGCCCAGGAACGGCTACCTCGCCGGGATCGTCGTCATCGGATTGAACACTGTACGCTCTGCCCTCCACCGTTGCTCGACACCTTGGCTGAGACGGGCTGTGCGGTGGTGATACAGCCGGGCTTTTTGTATTTTTATGGCGATAAATATGCGGCGGAAGTTGATCCAGAGGTACACGATTGGCTGTACCGGGCAAAAAGCTTCCGGGATCATAGCATCCCAACTGTCGGCAGTTCGGATTGTCCGATCGCCCCGCAGGCCCCACTGGCAGCGATTCAAGCTGCCGTCACGCGCCAGTCCCGAACCGGCACTTCTCTTAATCCCGCCGAACGCTTGTCCTGTCTTGAGGCGATCAGTCTGTTCACCCACGCAGCCGCCTGGGTTGGGTTTGAGGAAAACCTGGTCGGCAGAATCATCACTGGTATGCGTGCGGATATAGCTATCCTCGATAGCGACGTGACGCGGCTCCCGGCTGAAGCGATAAGCCGGGCAGGTGTCTGCACCACAATCATTGACGGCCGGATTGTCTATTCGGCATAAAGAGTAAGTATGTCCCCTCCCGCAGTCCTGTACGAAAAAGACGGCAGTATCGCTGTTGTCAGCCTCAACCGGCCCGCCATGCTCAACGCCTATAACGTGGAGATGCGGGACGATCTATACGAGATTCTTCAGGCTGTCCGGGATGATCCCGAGGTTCGGGTCATGATCCTGCGTGGCGAAGGCCCAGCCTTTTGTACCGGCGGAGATGTTTCAGAGTTCGGTTCGGCGCCCTCTCCGGTGCGGGCTCGTGAAGTCCGCTGGCAACGGGATAACTGGGGGCTGCTGTTACGGCTGCCCCAACCCACCATTGCGGCGGTCCACGGCTATACCGTCGGCGGTGGAATGGAAATGGCACTGCTGTGTGACCTGTGCATTGCCGCGGATGATACGGTCTTCTTTCTGCCGGAAACGGGCCTGGGCATGGTCCCTGGAGTCGCCGGGACGCAGACCGCCCCCAGGGCAATCGGACTCGGGCGTGCTCTGGACATGGTCCTCACCGGCAAGCGGATCGAGGTAGACCAAGCCCTCCAGATTGGCCTGGTAAATCGAGTGGTTCCCCTAGCTACCCTCTTGACGGAGGCCAAATCTCTGGCATACACACTGTCCCGTTATAATCCAACAGTCGTTGCCCTGGCAAAACGGGCCGTCCGACAGGGCGCTGACCTGCATTTATCCGATGGCTTACGACTGGAACAAAATCTATTTGCACTGGTAAAGGAGCAGGCATGAATACGTCACAGTTCATCGGTATTCCGGGTATGATGTTTCCGGACCAAGAGATCCTGGCTTTCGAAGGGAACCGGCTGACCTATGGAACACTGTTGGATCGGGTCAAACGACTGGCCAGTAGTTTGCGTGATCAAGGTATTCAGGCGGGTGATCGTGTGGCGATCTTACAGACAAACTGTAACGAGTACATCGAGGCATATTATGCCACGGCGACGCTAGGCGCGACTTTTGTGCCGCTGAACTATCGGGCCAAGCCCCCGGAATTGGAATATATGATTACCGCGGCGGAGAGCAAAATTCTGTTTGTGGGTGATCGCTATATCGACCTGGTCAATAGCCTCAAGCCCAATCTCGGTTGCGTGGAGAAATATGTCACGATCGAAACGCGGCGTGACGATATGCTGCACTACGAGGACTTTATTGAGCAGGGTTCGCCGGATATCGAAGAGGCCGAGGTGGATGAGGGTGACCTGTCCATCCTGATGTATACCAGCGGCACGACGTCTTTGCCCAAGGGCGTGATGCTGACCTACGGCGGGTTCACTAACTATGTCATCGGTACCGTCGAGATGGCGGACGGGACCCCGCGCGGCACCTCACTGCTGTGCGCGCCGCTCTACCATATTGCTGGCACGATGAATATCCTGACCGCGCTCTGGAACGGCCGGAAAATCGCCATCCTGCGTCAGTTCGATACCAAAGAATGGTTGGAGGCCGTGCAGACCGAGCAAGTGACGCACGCCTTTGTCGTGCCCACGATGATGAAACAGCTCATCGATCACCCCGAGTTCTCGAACTATGACCTGTCGAGTTTGCAGAATGTCTCCTATGGCGGTGCACCCATGGCCTTCCCCGTCATTCGCAAGGCGATTGATATGTTCCCGGATTCGACCGGTTTCGTGAATGCCTTTGGTCAGACCGAAACCAACTCGACCCTGACCGTCCTTGGGCCGGACGACCACAAACTGAACGGCACGCCGGAAGAGGTTGAGCGTAACCTGAAGCGCTTGACCTCGGTCGGCAAACCGCTGCCGGATGTGGAAGTCCAGGTCCTTGATGACGACAATAAAGAGATGCCGGCCAACGAGATCGGTGAGGTGGTCATTCGCACTCCGCGCGTGATGAAGGGCTACGCCAATCAGGAAAGCGCGACCGCCGCCCTGTTGGACGAAAACGGCTGGTTGCATACCCGCGACATGGGCTATATCGACGAAGATGGCTATGTCTACCTGGTTGGCCGCAAGGATGACATCATCATTCGTGGCGGTGAGAATATTGCCCCGGCTGAAATCGAAGCGGTCCTGCACGCCCACCCGGCAGTCGATGAAGCGGCCATTATCGGCGTTCCGGACGTCGATTGGGGCCAAAAGATTGTTGCCTTTGTCGCCCTCAAGCCAGATCAGACGGCCACTGCGGACGAAGTGGGCGATTTTTGCAAGGAACGGCTGGCCAGCTTTAAGAAGCCCGAGGAGATCAATTTCCTGGCCGAGCTGCCCAAGAACCCCTTAGGCAAGGTTCTCAAGAAAGAGCTCAAAGCGCAGTACGAATAGTGAACAGGAGCGTCCTTTCGGACGCCCTTTTTGGTAAGGTGGCGGCGTGTCCGATCTGGTGTACGAGATTCAAGGAAAAGTGGCTTGGCTGCGCCTGTCGTGTCCGGGTCAGGGCAACCGGCTCACGCCCCGGATGGACCAGGAAATAGCAGCCGCCTGCCAGGCCATTGAGGAGGACGAGGCGGTCGAAATCGGTGTCCTGACCGGCTCGGCCCACAGCTTTTGTGAGGGTCTGACAAAAGCGGCCAACACCGCGCAGAAAATTCGCGAGCAGTTCGGCTCCCTCCAGTGCGTCGAAGCGCTCGCGGCCATCACAAAACCGACGCTGGCGGTCCTCAATGGTAACGCGTTCGGACTCGGGCTGGAGTTGGCCTTGGCCTGCGACCTCCGTCTGGCTGTTGCGACTGCCCGCTTCAGCCTCCCCCAGATTAGCGCGCAGATGATTCCTTTTGGTGGTGGGACCCAACGCCTGCCGCGGGTGGTCGGGCAGGCAAAGGCATTGGAGATCATCCTCACCGGCAAACAGCTTGACGCCGCTGAAGCATATCGCATCGGACTGGTCAGCGAAGTGATTGCCGCGGACGACTTTCTGACCCGTGTTGACGAGGTCCTGTCCGGTCTGTTAGGCAAAGGCCCTATCGCTTTGCGACTGGGTAAAGAGGCGGTACATAAGGCAATGGACCTGACGCTCGATCAGGGAGTGCGGCTGGAAGAAGACTTGTATGCCCTTCTCCAGACAACCCAGGACCGGGCCGAGGGCGTGGAATCTTTCCTAGCCAAGCGGAAACCTCGATTTACCGGACGCTAAGAGAAAAACAGGAGGTAGCCATATGGCAAATCAACTCGGGAAAATGTATCTGTGTGGAAGCTGTGGTGCGCAGGTCATCGTGACCAAAGGTGGCGAGGGCGCGATCAAGTGCTGCGGTGCCGAAATGCAGAAAAAATAGTCTCTCCTGCGCAGCTCTCAGAGAGAGCTACGGACAGGGGTATCGATATAGGGCACCACTTGGAAGGTGCCCTTTTTTTATCACGACGCCCACAAGCGACCTTGCAAGACCGCTAGACACTCAGATAGCATGGCCTGCACTGCTCAGGGTCACAACAAATAACTGCTCGTATGAATCCCGAGTGAAGCGTGGAGGTTGACAGCCATGCCGGCCCCTATTTCCGCCGATGAAATACAGTCCCGCATTACAGCGGCTCTGCCCGACGCGCAGGTGCATATCCGCGATTACACCGGCGGCGGAGATCACTACGAAGCCGTTGTCGTGTCCGCAGCGTTCGACGGCAAGAACGCCGTCGCCCGGCACAGACTGGTGTATGGCGCCCTCCAGGACGCCATGGTTGAACGCATTCATGCCTTAGCTCTCAAAACCATGACCCCACAGGAGTTTGAGGCCGATGCCCGACAGTCCGGCCTGGTGAATATCGAAACGAACAAATCATAAGCCACGAACACACGAGGAGGAAAACATGGCAGACAGCGTGCAGGCGTATATTGACGAGACCGTGAAGAACAACAAAGTCCTCATCTATATGAAGGGCAATCGCACCTTCCCGATGTGTGGTTTCTCAGCCGCCACGATTCAGATTTTCGACTCTTTGGGCGTGCCGTATGAGACCGTCGACGTGCTGCAGGACCCCGCCGTGCGCGACGGTATCAAGCGCTATTCCAACTGGCCGACCATTCCACAGATCTATGTGAACGGCGAATTTATCGGCGGCTGCGATATTATCCAGGAAATGCACAGCCGCGGCGAGCTTGAATCCGTCGTGCGGGCCGCATTAGAAGGTTAAACCAAAAACCTCCCCCATCGCCACATGCCGCTGGGGGAGGAGAATGTAACGCGCTACAAGATTATCCTGCAAGAGTCTGAAGGCGGAATCCTCCGTCGTCATCAAGGTACCACGTCAATCAGCCCAAGCCCTGGCCAAGTCGTTTGACCGGAGAATTCGACACGCCGCCTAGAGCGTTTCACGATAAGTTGTGGCCGTCCCAGTACACTTTCGTCATGCTGGACGTGATCCGGCATCCAGAGGCCGGGAGGTTGGGGGCCTGGCTTCCTGCTTGCGCAGGAAGGACGGACGGCTACACAGCATCGTTATTTGCTCTAATCAAGCCGCTCTCCAAGTGACAGAGGACTGGCACGTTCAAGAATTACCAAACCGAGAACAAGGGAGATCGTAGCATGCTGCTGTCTGACATCCCAGAACTTCAAAACTATCCTCACGTTTTTACCTTTGTTAGAGACTATCTCTCCATGCAGTTTGGTGATGTTCGAGCCATGCTGCGGCTTCCGCTTTGAAAGTCTGGTATAGAGTATGGCTGCAACTTCGCTGTAACAGCTACCTTGTGCAACCTCGTGAGTGGGATTTCGGTAACAATGTTCAAACCCTCGAAGTTTACTCGGATGGATAAAGGGAAGAAAAAATGGATATATTCAGGCACGGCTTTCAAACAATTGCTCAAAAACCACTACCCTTGGGAGCTGGGAGAAAAGCTCTGCCCTTCTTGTCAATTAAAGAGAAGCCGTTTTTGGAAGAGAGTCGTAGAAGTCGGAACAACAGTGGTAGTGGTGATAATAGGAGCTTTGACTAGAGGAGGTCGTGGAAAAGGAATATAGGCTCTCTGGCGCTATCATTACCCCTCGCAGAGTACTCCTGGTCATGATTGTCTCGACCAATGCCCAATTGCTGTACTGGAGTTGTGAGTATTATGAAATCCTTAACACGTATCACCCTTGATCCAGCAGTCATGGGCGGGAAACCCTGCATTCGGGGTTTACGTGTGACTGTCGGGACTGTAGTAGGCTTGCTTGCTGCCGGGCATTCGACCGCACATATCCTGGAGCTATACCCATATTTGGAGGAAGACGACATTCGTGAGGCATTAGCCTATGCCGCCTGGCGGACTGAGGAGTTTGAATCCCCGATCAGCCATTCATGAACTTCATGTTCAACATCGATGAGCAGTCTTTCTCTATCGGATGCCGCAGAGCAGGCAGACGAGAATGATAATATAGACCGACTACCTGAAGCACCGAGCCCAATTACGAGGCTTTGATCTCGCTATCATTGAACAGATCGTCCGGTTCTCAGAAGAACGATATTTTGATATCGCCACACAGCGCATGGTAGTCGTTGGACGACACAAAAATCGGCTGGTCCTGATAGCCTACGAACAAGAAGGAGAGACAACAATTCCCGTTACCGTTCACGTCACGACTCGACAACAGATTAGCCTCAGGCTGCGGATAGGGAGATATCGGCCATGAAAAAACCAAAGCTGGCGTACTTCGAGCACGAGGATATCCTGCATCTTATTGTTTCCGAAGAGGACGAAGCGAGCAGCATTGAGCTGAGTCCTAACATTACGGCAGAGCTGAATGAGAGCGGCGAATTGATTGGGATTGAAATTTTGAATGCCAGCACATTTGTCCAAGAAACGCTCATGGAGGGCGTGCAGGCAGAGGTCCTCCAACTTATTCCTGCCGGCAAATAACCAAAGTCCCCATTATCTGCCGACCTGTGATGGCGACTGCATACCAGTTCCCCCGACTCTTTCTTTACTCCTCAGCCCTCGTGCTCTTTCTGACAGCTTCGCCGTCAGCTGCCCTGGTTGAGTGGAGCACGACGGAGATGCATTTTCAGTACGGACATCTCGAAAACCCGTTCTCGGACGCCAACCAGGATGCCTTCATCCTGACTGTACAGAACGCCCTGGGCTGGAAGTACGGCGAGAGCTTCTTCTTTGCCGATTTCATCGAGGACGTGGAGCACGACGGCTTCAACCACACTGAAATCTACGGCGAATGGTATCTGTCCCTGAGCCTGGGCAGGATTCTGAAGAAGGATTTGAAGATCGGACCGATCAAGGATTTTTCGCTGATCGGCGGTGTCAACGGCAGCGTGGACGCCAAGGTTATCAAGTTCCTGCCCGGCCTGCGCGCCTCCTGGGACCTGCCCGGCTTCGCCTTTCTGAATACCGACCTGACCGCCTATATCGACGCCAGCCGAGGCGTCTCGAACGGGGGCGCTCCAAAAGAGTCGGACAGCTTTATGCTCGATATCAACTGGGCCTATCCCTTCAATATCGGCAAGCTGTCCTTCTCCATCGAAGGCCATGCCGAGTATATCCATTGCCGGACCAACGAGTTCGGCGGTCGTGTCAGAAGCTGGTTTTTTACCCAGCCGCAGCTCCGGCTGGACCTGGGTAAATTGCTAAGGGAGGAGGCAAATCGGCTTTTTATCGGTATGGAGTACCAGTTCTGGCACCATAAACTGGGCACCAAGAACGACGAGAGCGTACCGCAGTTTCTGCTGGTCTGGCGCTTCTGAAGAAGATTTACGGCGTTACCGCCACACCCCAGGGAATCTTCCCGACCGCAATCGTTTTGAGCAGTGTATCGGTCGCGGTATCGATCACCGCCACGCCGTCGGACCGGCCCATGGTAGCGTAGAGTTTTTTCCCGTCCGGGGTCAGGGCCGACCACCAGCAGCGCTTGCCGCCCAAGGCGATGGTCTTGGTCACCGTATTGGTAGCCGGGTCAATCACGCGCACATCGTTGGCCCGACCGTGAACAACATAGATCTTTGAGCCGTCGGGCAGCACCGAAATGCCGACCGGGCGTTCGCCCATGCTGATCGTCTCAGTCACAGCCAGTTTTTCGACATCGATCACCGAGACGGTGTGGGTTCGTTCATTACTCACATATGCAGTTTTCCCGTCCGGCATAAAGGCCACGCCGCGCGGATTCTCGCCCACCTTGATCGAACTGAGGACTTTATAGGTTTGAGTGTCAACAACGGTCACATCGTGCGAAGTCTCGTTCGGCACGAAAGCCAGCTTGCCATCGGGCGAGATCACTACGGTCTCCGGCTCTATACCGGCCTGAACGGTGGCAACGATTTCCTTGCTTGCCAGATCGACTACGCGCATAACGCCTTCGTTTTCATTCACGACAAACAGCAGTTTTTCGTCGTTACTGAGGTCGATTCCCTCGGGATCAATGCCGACCGGAAAGGTCTCTACGACCGCATTGGTTGCCGCGTCAATGACCGAAATGTCATTAGAGTTGCCGTTGGCGGCATACACCCGCGTCCCATCAGCCGAGACCAGCACTCCGCGCGGGCGTTCGCCGACCGGTACCTTGGCCACGACCTCGTCCGTTTGGGTGTCAATCACCCACACATCGTTCGACTCCTCGTGCGTGACATAGGCGAACGGTTGAGCGAAGGCCGGCACGGAAAAGGCTACAAGACAGACGACCAGATACGCGCAGGCAGCAACAAGACAGTAACGGGATTTCATAACAGCTCCTTACTGATGGGCAGGCATAGCGGCGGCGGACGTTGCCGTGTCCGGTGTGGCTCCAGCGGCCGCTGCGTCTGCGTCCGATTCACATTTTGAGGCATCCCGGACATAGGCCACAATCTGCCAGATCATATCGTCGGGCAGTTGCCCGGCAAAACCGACCATCTCCGTCTTGGGGACACCGTCGCTAACGACCCTGAACATTTCCTCATCCGTCCCCGAACCGTTTACCCAATCGCAGTCGAAGAGATTCGGGCATTTGCCGTCCCGGTCGGCCTCCGGTTGCACATGACAGTAGCCGGAACACACGGCCTGGAAGAGGAATCCACCCTCAGTAATCGCCGCTTCATCGCCGGCGAACGGGTTCTTCATCTCCTCATCAGCCCACCCACTCGTCGGGATAAACATCAGCAGACCAACCAACAGCACACCATACGCTCGTCTCATGGACCTCCTCGTTTCCATACGGCTGTACGATCATCAACGCGCTGTCCGCCCGTCTGTTGACGGGCGCGCTGAGGCCTGTCGGGACAGCCGAAACATCTCCATAACGTCATAGATTTTCTCAAAGGGGGGATACAACGGCACGCCATACCGCTGCGCTATGGCCTTGAGCTCTCCGCTCCTTCTCAGCTTTGTCAGGGCCGCATCTAGTGCCGTGCGGAGCGCTTCGTCCTCTTTGCGCGTCGCAACATGCTCGTTCCAGCGCGCCACCGAGAGCGGCTCAGCCGTGGCAAACGTCAGTTTCGTCCCAGGCTCCTGCTTTGCATACCAGCCGGCGGTCGGCCCCCAGACAAAGGCTAATTCTGCGTCTCCCGTTGCCACCGCAGCCAGGGACTCCTCGGTTGAGAAAAAGGTCTGCATCGAAATCTTGAGAGACTCCAGAATAAAGCTGGCAATCGTTTGGGCTTGGACCGCAACGACCTGCTGCTCAACATCGTGCAAGGACGCCGGCGTCTGGCCCTCACGTCCCAGGAGCTCGAAAGCGGCTCCGTAGTAGGCGTTGCCGACCGTCACATTGTCGGCCTCGCGCACGGCATCTCGGCCGGGCACGCTCAAAATGGCGTCACACTCGTTTCTTGAGAGCCGCCGAAGCGGGAAATCACTCTCATCAACCTCGGTTATCCGCTCGTCATGTTTGACCCAGACGGGAACAAGCGTCCGTCCCGTCGTCTTGGCAAGAGCCCGTGCCACCTCAACGTCAAATCCGCGTTCGTCGAGCTGAGAAGAGAATGGCAGGTTATTCCCCAGAAAGCAGACCCGGAGTTGTCCGCCTTCCTCAGCAAAGAGCGGTCCAGACAAGGCCAGGCACAAGAGGCAACCGAGCACCGAAACAATAGCCCCGCGCCGCCGTTTTCTCCACACAGTCGCTCCAGTGGAGACCCAAGAGCTCGCTATCACCCAATACAGCATTCTCACGCTTGCCTACTCCGCCGGTCCGCCGGTTTATTCTGGTAAAGCAAATACGAGCAACGCGCTGCCCTTACTCGTCAGCGGTGGCTCGCCAGCCAGGGTGACGGCCAACCCACCGCCACCGCTGGGGATGGCTACATACTGCCGCCCCCCAGCCTTATAGGTGACGGGCTGAGCGCGCATGGATGAGCCGGTCTGAAATTGCCATAACAGCTCGCCGGTCGCGTCATCAAAGGCCAGGGCCAGACCCTCAAGGTTCCCGGAAAACACCAGACCACCGGCGGTCGCCAGGGCACCGCCCATCATGGGATATTCGTCCTGATAGCGCCATTTGATCTCGCCGGTGGACGGGTCTATGGCCGACAAATGACCGTAGGATGAGCCATCATCGCCCTGGGTTTTTCCCGGTCCACCGCCCCAGAATGGGATGCCCTTGATAAAGATGGAGGTGGACTTCTTCATCTGCCAGCAGCTTTCTACCACCGGCACATACATCAGCTTGGTCAGCGGGCTATAGGCCGCGGTGTACGAGCCGTTTTTGCCACCAACGGACCCTGGACAGATAAATTCCTTTCCTTCTGCGGTGGGAACGAACTGCGGGTCAACAATCGGCCGACCGGCCTCGTCCAGGCCTTTTGACCAGTTCAGATTGTCGACATATTGGGTGCCGTGCAGATATTTGCCCGAGGTGCGGTCCAGGACATAGACGTAGCCGTTTCGGTTGGGCTGGGCCAAGGCTTTGACCGTCTCCCCACTGCGTTCGACATTGACCAGGAATAGATCGGTATTGCCGTCATAGTCCCAGATATCGTGGGGCGTGAACTGGAAATACCATTTGATCTCGCCGGTATCCGGGTCCAGGGCCAGCACGGAATCCGCGTAGAGGTTGTCGCCTTTGCGGACATCGCCGTTCCAGTCCGGGGCGGTATTGCCCGTCGCCCAATACAGCAAATCCTCATCAGGGTCGTATGATCCCGTTACCCAGGTTGGGGCCCCCCCATGTTTCCAGGAGTCGCCGGCCCAGGTCTCGGAGCCCGGCTCGCCAGCTTCCGGGATGGTGTAGCGACGCCATTTCCGTTCGCCGGTGTTGATATCATAGGAATCAATATAGCCGCGGATACCGTATTCGCCCCCGGCAATACCGACGATCAGATTATCTCGGACAACCAGGGGAGCGACGGTCGCGCTGAATCCGTCGTTATAGCGGTCCATCTCGGTGTTCCAGACAACGGCCCCGGTTTTCCGGTTCAGGGCAACCACATGGGCATCGAGCGTGGCCATAAAGATCAGATCCCCCGCAATGGCCGCCCCTTTATTCGATGGCCCGCAACACACGCGCATGTCGTCCGGCAACTCGTGTTCATAGCGCCACAGCAACTCGCCCGTGACCGCGTCCAGGGCAAAGAGGTGATTATAGGCGGCAGTCAGATAGATGATCCCGTCGGCAACAATAGGCGAGGCTTGCATTTGGGCCGGTATGCCGGTCTGGAACATCCAGGCCGCCTTCAGGTTCTTGACATTGTCCCGGTTAATGTCCGTGAGTGGGCTGAACCGCCACCCGGCGTAATTGCCGCCGTACATCAGCCAATAGGTCGGGTCGTCCGTACCCTTGAGCAGATGGTCCTGGGTGATGGCGTGAAAAGTATAGCCCTCAAGGCCGCCGTTCGTGGCCGGGCTGGCAGCAGCGGGTGTGGCGGAGGCCGCCGGTTTCGCCGCCGGTTGATTTTTGGCGGGTTCGGGTTGGGTATCCGCCCGCCCGCCGACCGCCTGAGCATAGTGGGGGGCGCCGAACAGCGTCAGACAGCACATTCCTACGAGAATTCCCTGCAACCAATATGCGTGCATATACTTTCCTCCTTTACGTGTGAAATTCCACGTAAAACCTCGGTATAGCGCGTCGAAAAGTACTTGCTTTTCAGTATCCGGTCAAGGAAGGCAACAAGAGGAAACAGGAAAACGACAGTCCTGTTTTGCTCCGAAATACGCTGAGTGCAGGCTACCGTCGGGGGAGGGCACCTGGACCTAGTGCTGGAGCCCCAGGAGAGGCCGCCGCTCGGCTTGTCGAAGGACGGCCTCCCATCCGTTAACGTATGCGGGCGTCGGCGCACCTCCGTGACCGACACCTTAAGGGTTCCGGCCCGGCACTACCGGGCGCGCCCAGGCTATAACCGCTCTCCCTACTCCAATCCCCCACGCATGACCCTAGTAATTCTACTAGGGTGGAGAAAAAATGGCTGATGGCGGACAGGCCCTTCGTAGGGACTCAGAATAGGCTCCGTTCCAGGAATCTGCCTCACACGTCTGGGAAGAGCAAGAAAGAGTAATATAAGGACTATCATGAAGTACGATCCGCGCATCAACTGGGCCAAAGCGTTCCTGTGGAAATCACGCTGGCCCGTGCTGGCTGAAAAGAGATAGATGAGATATGGAGGAAATCCTCACGCCGCGGAGGGAGCGCGCGCCGCGAGATAGGGTTCTATGCGATTTTCTCTAGGTTCGCTGTCTGTTTTTCGGATCATTCTGCTTGTGGTGGCACTCCTCGCCGGGCTGTCGGCAGTACACTATCGACCCGATATGAGCGGTCGGGTGTGGCAGGCCGGGAAAGCCGCCTGGTGGGATTCCCGCCTGCTCGACTTGGGGCTGACGGGTTGGGGTCAGGCTCCCAAACAGCCGATTGCCTTCAGCCATGCGCTCCACGCCGGTGAATATGGTCTGGACTGCCTGTACTGCCACAGTGCGGCGCGCGTCTCGCCAGCGGCCCACGTCCCGCCGGTCCAGACGTGTATGGGCTGCCACGCCAGGCCCACACCGAATCCGGAAATCAAAAAAATCCAGACCTATTGGAAAAACCAGGAGCCGATTCCGTGGGTTCGCGTGCACGCCCTGCCCGCTTTCACCCGCTTTAACCATAAGCGCCATGTCCGGGCCGGGGTCGATTGCCAGTCCTGTCACGGCGAGGTCCAGCGCATGCAACGTGTGGAACAGGTGTCTTCGCTCAAGATGGGCTGGTGCGTAACCTGTCACGATGCCCACCAGGCGAGCAAGGACTGCCTCGTGTGTCACTATTGAGGCGGAAGAACCCATCATGGCAAGCGGACTCGATAGAAGAAATTTTTTGAAACTGCTGGGGGCAAGCGCAGCCGCACCGGTCGTCAGCTGTGCCTCAAAGCCGGTCGAAACCATTATTCCCTATGTGGTGCAGCCCGAGGAGATCACGCCGGGGGTGGCTACCTACTACGCCACGGTCTGTCAGGAATGCCCGGCCGGCTGTGGCATGGTCGTGCGGACCAGAGAAGGACGGGCCGTCAAGGTCGAAGGCAATCCGTCCCACCCGATCAATCGCGGGACCTTGTGCGCGCGCGGACAGGCGTCCTTGCAGGGACTGTATAATCCAGACCGTATCCGCCAGCCGCTGTATCGCAACGCGGCCGGAGAGCTGACGCCGCTGTCGTGGCCGGAGGCGGAGGCGCTGCTGGTCGAACGCCTGCAAAAAATCCGAGCAGAGGGCCGGGCGGACAAGATCGCGTTTCTCGCCGGCCAGCTTCCGGACAGCGTCTATCAGTTGGCCACGCAGTGGCTTGAGACGCTTGGTTCACGCCGCCTGATGACCTATGAACCGTTTGGGTTCGAGGCGCTGAGGCAGGCGAACCAGGTCTGTTTTCAGCAGGCTTCGATGCCCGCCTATGATCTGGCCAAGGCCCGCTTTCTTATCGGCCTGGGGGCAGACTTTCTGGAGACGTGGCATTCCCCGACGCACTATGCCAAGGCATTCAGCCAGATGCGGGGCGCAACAGCGGCGGGGAGATTCGTCCAAGTCGAATCCCGCCTGTCGCTCACCGGGGCGAATGCGGACGAGTGGATTGCGATCAAGCCGGGGCGGGAAGCCTTTTTTGTGCTGGGGCTGGCGCATCTGATTCTCCCCAACAGTGCGGTGCCCGCTGAAGAAAAGGCGCGGCTCAGCCAACTGCTGGAGCCCTATCCGTCAGAGCAGGTTGCCTCGGTGACGGAGGTGCCGGTCGAGACGATCAAACGACTGGCCCAGGAATTCGTCAGCCACGGGCCGAGTCTGGCCCTCGGGGGTGGCATAGCTGCAAGTTCCCGGCAGGAGACGGCCAGCCTGATTGCGGTCAATCTGCTGAATTATATCGCCGGCAATATCGGCGAGACGGTGCATTTCTATGAGACCCAAGAGCAACCGCAGGTCAGCTCATACACGGCCCTGTCATCCCTGATTGACGAGATGCAGCGAGGAGAAATACCCCTCCTTTTACTGGCCAACACCAATCCTGCTTTTAGTCTGCCACCGTCTTCGGGCCTTGCCGAGGCGCTCACTCGCGTGCCGTTTGTGGTCAGCTTTTCGTCCTTCCCGGATGAAACAGCCGAACAGGCAGACCTGATGTTACCCGATCATACACCTTTGGAGAGCTGGGGAGACTCCCACCCCGAAGCTGGCGTGTATGGCCTGATGCAGCCCGTCATGCCGCCCGTGTTTGAGACCCAAGCGCTGGGTGACACCTTGTTGTCGGTCGCCGCACAGGTTGATGAGGCATTCTCGGAAGCGTTGCCATGGAAAAACTTTTTCGAGTATTTACAGACGGCGTGGAAAGAACGACACGGCGAAAGTGGTCAGCCGGGCGACTTTGACACCTTCTGGCGTCAGGCGCTGCAACAGGGTGGGGTCTGGCAGGCGCAAGAGCCGCTCCCGGTTCAGCTCTCTCCGTCCGTATTTGAGACACGCTTTTCCGAGCCGACCTTTGACCGCGCGGATGAAGACGCGCTGACATTCATCGCCTACCCCTCGTCACGCTATTATGACGGACGCGGCGCCAATAAGCCCTGGCTGCAAGAACTGCCCGACCCTCTCACGCGGGCGGTCTGGGATTCCTGGCTTGAGATGCACCCCGAGACTGCCGAACGGCTGGGGATCGCGGAGGGCGACCTGCTGACGATTACCTCCCCGCATGGGACCATCGAGGCGAGTGCTTATTTCTACACCGGTCTGCGGCGCGATGCGGTGGCCATGCCGATCGGCCTGGGCCATAGCGGTTATGGTCGCTACGCCCAGGGACGCGGTTCCAACCCGGCCCATTTGCTTTCGGCCCAACCCGAAACCGCCTCGGGCGGCTTCCCCTGGCTGTCGACCACAGTCCGACTCGCTCGAACCGGCAAACGGGCGCCGCTGGTCACAACGGACGGCAGCCGCCAGCAGCTCGGCCGCGGCATCGCCCAAGCGGTGACGGCGGGACAGCACGACGAACCGCACCACGCCGAGCACCCCGTCCGCGACATGTACCCGGAAGTGCAGTATGCCGAATACCGCTGGGGCATGAGTATCGACTTGTCGGCCTGCATCGGCTGTGGAGCCTGCGTCACGGCCTGCTATGCGGAAAATAATATTCCGGTGGTGGGCGAAGACATGGTGGCACAAGGCCGGGAAATGTCCTGGCTACGGATTGAGCGCTATTTCGAGGAGGAGCAAGAGGGGGCAGACGCTCCCGAAGTCCGCTTTGCGCCGATGCTGTGTCAGCATTGCGGCAATGCGCCCTGCGAACCGGTCTGTCCGGTGTATGCTACCTATCATAACCCGGAGGGTCTTAATGCCCAGATCTACAACCGTTGTGTCGGCACCCGATATTGCGCCAACAACTGTTCCTATAAGGTGCGGCGTTTTAACTGGAGCGAGGCTGACTGGCCGGAACCGCTCAATCGTCAGCTCAACCCGGATGTCACCATACGTGAACCGGGCGTCATGGAAAAATGCACCTTTTGTGTCCAGCGCATTCAGGAGGGCAAGGACCGCGCAAAAGACGAAGACCGTCCGGTGCGCGACGGCGAGGTTACGCCGGCCTGTGCCCAGACCTGCCCGACCCAGGCCCTGACGTTTGGCAATCTGCAAGACCCCGCCAGCCGCGTTTCCCAGCAATCGCACGACCCGCGCGGGTATAAAGTCTTCGAGTCATTAAACACCAAACCCGCGATTACCTATCTCAAAAAAGTACGCCGCAATACGTAGTGACACTGACGACGATTCCATGCAGACCAGCCTCAGTTATCTTCAGGTCAACCGCGACCTGCTCAACAACCTGCTCAGCTCGCCTACGCGGGTCTGGTATGCCCTGCTTGGCTGCGACCTGGTGGTGTTGGCTTTTGGCCTGTACTGCTGGATCTATCAGATTCACGCGGGACTGGGCGTGACCGGTCTGGCCCACCCGGTCGGCTGGGGCGTGTATATCACCAACTTCGTGTTCTGGGTCGGTATTGCTCACTCGGGCACGCTGATCTCGGCGGTACTCTTTTTGTTTCGGGCTCGCTGGCGGACACCCATTGCCCGCAGCGCCGAAGCCATGACGATTTTTGCCGTGATGACCGCCGGCCTGTTTCCCATTATCCATCTTGGTCGGGCGTGGAATTTCTATTGGCTCCTGCCCTACCCCAATCAGCGTCAGCTCTGGGTCAATTTTCAGTCACCCCTGGTCTGGGATGCGTTTGCCATCACCACCTATTTCACCGTGAGTCTTCTGTTCTGGTATACCGGCCTGATCCCCGATTTGGGGGCGGCGCGCGACCGCACCGCCGGGTTGCGCCATAAACTCTACAGCCTCTTCTCGCTCGGCTGGCAGGGCACGGACCGGCAGTGGCATCACTATCTGAGCGCCTATGGGTTTTTTGCCGCCCTGGCCACCCCGCTCGTGGTGTCCGTACATAGCGTAGTGTCCTGGGATTTTGCCATGTCCATCGTACCCGGCTGGCATAGCACCATCTTTGCCCCCTATTTTGTCGCCGGCGCCATCTTCTCTGGCCTGGCCATGGTCCTGACCCTGCTCATTCCGCTCCGCAGGATTTTCGGTCTCGAGGCCTATATCACCGACTATCACTTTGACAATCTGGGCAAGATGATCATTCTCACCTCGCTGATTCTGAGCTATTCCTACGCCAGCGAATTCTTTATTGCCTGGTATAGCGCCAATCCGTACGAACGAAGCATCTTCTGGTATCGCGCGGTCGGTGACTATGCCCCGCTGTTCTGGCTTATGGTCACCTGCAATTGCGCCGTCCCCCTGCTGTTGTGCTGGAAGTCGATCCGCACCAATACGCTGTGGTTGTTCGGTATTGCCCTGCTGGTCAATGTCGGGATGTGGCTGGAGCGCTTTGTCATCATCGTAAGTTCATTATCGCACGAGTTTGATCCTGCGGCCTGGGGTCTATACCAGCCTTCGTGGGTTGAAGTGGGCATGACCGTCGGCAGTTTTGCCTGGTTCTTTTTATTCTTCCTGCTCTTCGTGAAATTCCTTCCGCTCGTGTCCCTGGCCGAGGTCAAGGAGCACCTGCCGCCTGCGGAGAGCGGTTCGTCAGCCGTTGAAGCGGACGAATCCGAGCGGCCCATCTTATCCGTCAGCGAAGCGGCCCGTGTCGGCCACGGGGCGGGCATAGTTGGCGTCTTTACGAATCTGGACACGCTCGTCGCCACAGTCCGCTCTCTGCGGAGAGAGGGCTATAAAAACCTCAGCGTCGTCTCCCCGTTTCCAAGCCCTGCGCTTGAAGAGGCTCTCGGCACCCGCAAGAGTCCGATTCGCTATTTTACGTTGATCGGCGGTCTGCTGGGCTGTGCCATCGGCTTTGCCTTGCCCACCTATACGGCCTTGGACTGGCCGCTCCAAACGAGCGCCAAGCCCATTGTGGCGTTACCTGCCTTTGCCATTATCGCCTTTGAACTGACCATTCTCTTTGGGGCGATTGCCACCCTGATTGGACTGCTCATTAATGCCCGGCTGCCGGCGCGTTCGGTTGCGATTACGCACGACCCGCGTTTTTCAGAGGACCGCTTTGGCCTGCTCGTCCCATATACCGCCGAGCAGACCGGCGATCTCAGGCGGCTGATTACGGCCGGGGGCGCAGAGGAGGTCTATGGCCAAGGTGTGTAGGCAGCACGCCAGCATCCGTGGCCGGGTCTGGCATCTCGTCGGTCTCTCTCTGGGTCTGGTGCTTTTGGGCGTTGCCGTTGTCCATGCTCTGCCATGGAATGACGATATGTATTGGCAGCCCGAACGTGAGGCCGGGACAGCCGCCCGGCCACCTGTGGCCAATAGCGTTCCCACAACGGGCCTTGAACCGCCCATGTCGTCGCGCATTACCGAGCGCATCAAGGCCGGTCTGCGCGTCCGCAATCCAGTCGCATCCTCACCGCAGTCCATCCAGAACGGACAAGAGTTATTTCGGATTTACTGTGCGATGTGTCACGGCGAGCAGGGCAAAGGCGACGGCCAGATGGTCGGCAAGGTCGTTCCCTCTTCGGACCTTCATACGGAGCGGATCAGAAACCAAAAGGACGGGTATCTGTATGCCACCATCCGCAGCGGGGGACTGGTGATGCCTGCCTATCAGCACGCGATTTCAACCACAGAGCGGTGGGACCTTGTGAATTACGTCCGCCACCTCCAACAGCAGGGGCAGTCACAATGAGTGCCGAGCCTCCTCTAGGCGTACCTCGGAGCACGTTTCCAAAGACACGCTCCGCCCCTTTTAGCCTGGGTCTGTGGGTCCTGGCCGGGCTGGGCCTGACCACTTTCCTCATCGGCGTTACCGGGGAGCACGCCCAACGGGCGTGGCAGGCATATCTGGTCAACTGGCTTTTCTGGTCGGGGCTGGCGCTCAGCGGACTGACGTTTTCAGCCATTCTTCGGGTCACAAAGGCGGAATGGGCCGGACCGTTGCAGCCGCTGGCCGAGGCGCTGGCCGCCTTTCTGCCGATTTCCTTTTTTCTTTTGCTTGTTCTCTTTCTGGGTAGCGAACACCTCTTCTCATGGATACATGATCCCGTGCCGGCCAAACAAGCCTGGCTGAACACACCCTTCCTGGTGTTCCGCTCCCTCTTTGGAGCCGTTCTCCTCTATGGCTGCGGGTTTGCGCTGTTGCGGACTTCACTTCGAGCAAGTCGCACGCCCCCGCGTGTCCCGGTCCCGTTTGTTTTCCAAGAGAACGTGGCGAATATAGCCGAACGGCAGCGGCCGCTCGCGATCCTTGCGTCCGTTTTTATTGTGCTCTACGCGTTGGTATTCAGCTTGTTTGCCTTCGATCTGGTAATGGCGCTTGAACCCCACTGGATCAGCACCTTATTCGGCGCCTATTTTTGTATCGGGAATCTGTATGCGGGACTCGGCCTGCTCGCCATTCTTGCCGTGCTGATGCGCGCATCCGTTCTTTTTTCGGCTGAACGCAGCCATGACCTTGGCAAACTCATCTTTGGCTTCTGTGTCTTATGGACGTATCTGTTCTGGTGTCAGTATTTACCGATCTGGTATGGCAATCTGCCGGAGGAGACCGGTTTTCTCGTTGTCCGCTTGTTTGACGAGCCGTGGTCAGCCGTCAGTTTTGTTGTCTTGCTTCTTAATTTTCTCCTGCCTTTCCCCATCCTGCTACTGCAAGGGGTCAAGCGTGCCCCGACCGCTCTGGCCTGTACCGGCGTGCTTATCCTGGTCGGCATGTGGCTTGAGCGCTACGTCCTGGTTGTTCCCTCTATCTGGCAGGAACACTGGCTTCCTCTGGGGTGGGTTGAATTGGGTGTGCTGCTGGGTTTCTTCGCCCTGTTCACGTTGGCCTTTCGGGCGTGGGTGAGGATATTTCCCATACGGCTTCCCGCCACCTGACCGTTCGGCCCGGAGAGACGCCTTCATAGGGTTGTACATTTCCGCATTTCGCGTCATACTGCTAGCCTTCTTGTATTGGTTTTTCATTAAGGACTCAGCACATTTCAATCCGGCCATCACGGCCATAGAGACGCCACACCGACTGACGCCGGCGTGGACCGACCTGAGAGGAGGTTATCATCGGAAACAAGGTCTTTGTTGGAAACCTGAACTTTGACACCACACGGGGCGAGCTGGAATCTCTTTTTTCCGAAGTGGGCGAACTTGTCGAGGTTTTTCTCCCGTCTGATAGGGATACCGGCCGGCCGCGGGGATTCGCCTTTGTCGAATTCACCGACCCCGCCTCCATTCCTGCCGCGGTAGAGCGCTTCGATGGGTACGAACTCGGCGGCAGAAATCTCCGGGTCAACCAGGCAGAGGACCGTCCTCCCCGCCGGCCTTCACATCCTTCGGGTGGCGGCGGCGAGCGTTCTTTTGAACGACCGTGGGGGGGGCCGAGAGGCGGTGCAAAGCCCAAGGGCAGTCGCCGTAATCTGCGGCGAGGCAAGCGCAGTTTATAGATTTCGTCTTCTCAGATGCAATGTGACGGCGGGTAGACAGCCCGCCGTTTTTTCGCCTGGCCCTGCCTTCACTGCTCCACCCGCAATACGCCAATAGCAGACGAGTCGCCCGTACTCCCAGGCCGACACACCTGCCAGACTAGGAAGAGTGAACGTGTTCAGCATCTTAGGTCTCGTGGAGGACACGTTCACTCTTTACCTCGTATCCAATACCTGACATTGTGGTCCGCGTAATCGACGTGTGCCAAAGCGCAACAGGAGGGACGTATGCTTCAAGTTTTCTCTATGCCAGTGGGCTTTCTCGAATTCGACAGCCGGCTCTTCTTTCCACAGGACGAGCAGGGCGAGCAGATCACTATCCCAGTGCCGAGCTATCTGATTACGCACCCCAAAGGAAATGTCGTCTTTGACACAGGCGTACACTGTTCCTGCATAGACGACGCCAGGGGTCGTCTGGGCGATATTGCCGATGCGTTTGCCCCTCGGGCCAAGCCGGGCGAGGAAATTGTCAGCCAGTTGACGAAATTCGAGCTCACCCCGGATGATATTACCTATGTGGTCAACTCGCACTTCCACTTCGACCACGCGGGTGGGAATGAGTTTTTTCCGCACTCAACATTCCTCGTCCAGAAAAACGAGCTTGAGGCGTCAAAAGACCCGGTTCTCCGAGAAAAGGCGTTTTTTGACCCTCAGGACTACGATCATAATCTCAACTACCAAGCCGTAGACGGCGAGCTGGATATCTTCGACGATGGCACGCTGGTGCTTCTTCCAACCCATGGCCATACTCCAGGCCACCAGTCCATGCGTATTCGCATCACCAAAGGCACAGATATCGTGGTGACCGCGGATGCTTGTTACACCCAGCGCAATATGGACGAGAACATGCTGCCGTCGATTGCCTATGACACGGATGAGATGTATCGCTCGCTCGGCACACTGCGCGACCTGAGAGACAAACAAGGCGCTACGATTCTCTACGGTCACGACCCGGCCCAGTGGCGGCAGGTCAAACACGCTCCTGAGCCGCTGGCCTAAGCGACCCACACATTAAGAACCGGGGCTCGGACCTGAGCCCCGGTCTTTGCGGCCGGTCCGGTCAGGACCAGGTTTTCCAGACCTCGGGGCAATGCCCGACCGTTGCTTCCTTGCCGTTGCGGACAACGGGCGTTCGTATCAGGAGGGCATCTTCGAGGAGTAGGGTTTCGATCCGGGCGGCGTTCAGCGAGGCATGCGTCAATCCTTTTTCAATAAAGCGTTTGCCGGTCGTGTCGATTAAGTCTTCCAACGGGACACGCGCCGCCACCGAGCGCAGTTCGCCCTTAGACATTTCTTTTTGGCTCAGATCAATAAAATGAACAGGGATCCGGCGCTCCTTGAAAAAGCGCTGGGCCTTGCGGGTCTCAGAACATTTTTTCAGGCCAAAAATCTGAATATTCATCGGGGACTCCTTCCTCCCGTGCTCGCGGCCGGTAGAGACCGGAGCCGGCAGTATCCTTCTTGACACACTCCTCAGATCACCCATAGGCTATACGCCTTCTCAGCCGGGAATTGGAGGGGGATTTGTACCACAGGATTATCGTTCTTCTTCTCTTCGCCCTGTTCTTGCTGGGCGAATCTGTAATCTTACGCAACCAGGTACGTGCCCAGAGTACGGGCGGGCCGTCGTCTTCGGAGACAGATAGCCAGACTCAGCCCGTCGGCCCGACCGTGCTTGAGCCCGTCATCGTGACGGCGACCCGGAGCGCCACCTCCCTGGCCGAGGTGCCGGCGGCGGTGAGTGTCATCGACCAGTCAGATATTCAACTCGGGCTGCCAACGGTCGGCTTTGAGGAGCCGCTCAACCGCGTCCCCGGTGTTTTTGCTCAGAATAGCGCGAACTTTGCCCAGGATTTCCGTCTCTCAATTCGTGGCTTTGGTACCCGGACTGCTTTTGGGGTGCGTGAGGTTAAGGTGCTGGTTGATGGCATCCCGGAAACCTCCCCGGATGGACAAACCCAACTCGATAATATCGATCTTGGGGCAGCTCAGCGGATTGAGGTGTTACGCGGGCCCTCTTCTTCGCTGTACGGCAATGCGTCCGGGGGCGTCATCAACATCCTTACCGAGGACGGACCGACCACGCCGTTTCTTGAGACGCGCCTGATGGGAGGATCGTTTGGCCTTCAGAAATATCAGGCAAAAACGGGAGGCCAGGCCGGCAAGCTGAATTATATGCTGAATGCCTCGTATTTGTCTCTGGGCGGTTTTCGCAATCACAGTCGTGCCCAAAATGTCTTATTGACCGGCAAACTCAAATATACGCTCAGTCCCACTTCCCACCTCACGACGCTGATGAGCTTTATGGATGCACCCTTTGCCGACGACCCGGGCGGCATCACGCGGGCGCAGGTCGATGCGGACCGCGAGCAGGCCCGCGACCGGAATGTCCTGCTCGATTCGGGCGAGCGGGTGACCCATGGCCGGCTTGGCTTTGTGTATCGCAACCAGTTTCTCCCAGGGCACGAACTCACAGTCACGCAGTACTCTGTATTCCGTCAGTTCGAGACCAAGCTACCCATCATTCCCCGCTTCGGGTCCGGTGTGGTCAAGTTCGACCGCTTTGGGGTCGGCGGTAGCGTCAAGTACGCGCATGATGGCCGGTTCTTCGGGTTTCGGAATCGTTTTATGCTGGGGGTTGATGTCGAGTTGCAGGCCGATAATCGCCGCCGGTTTGACAATAACGAAGGAGATGTCGGTCAGCGCCGCTTCCACCAGGACGAAGACGTGCGCAGTGTCGGGCCGTTTGTGCACGACGTCTTCTATCTGCGCGACAATCTCCAGCTCAGTTTTGGGCTGCGCTACGATAACGTGCGTTTTTCGGTGAATGACCAATTTCTCGAAGACGGCGACCAGTCCGGCGTGCAGACCTTCGATCACATCAGTCCCATGGGGGGTATTCTCTACAGCCCGCTTGAGAATCTGAACGTGTACGCCAATGTTTCAACCGCCTTCCAGGTCCCGACCACGACCGAACTGGCCCGGCCCGACGAGGGAGGCGGCTTCAATGCCGATCTGAATCCGCAGCAGGCTCTGAATTACGAAATCGGCGCGCGCGGCAATATCTGGAGCCGCCTCACGTATAATTTTGCCCTGTTCTGGATTGTCATCGATGACGAACTGGTGGCGTTTGAGAGCGAATCGGGCCGGAACTTCTTTCGCAACGCGGGCCGTTCAGAGCGGAAAGGGGCTGAACTCGCGTTTCATATCACCTTGATGGAGGGCCTCCGCTGGACCCTGGCCTATACCTTTCTGGATGCCGAATTTGACCGCTTCATTACTCCGAACGGGCGCTTTGATAATAACGACGAGCCCGGTATTCCCCCGCATCAGCTCTTCACCGAACTCTTCTACACACATCCCTCGGGCTTCTACGGCGCGCTCAGCATTCAGCACGTGGATGACTTCTATGTGAACAACGCCAACTCGGCGGAGAACGATGCCTACACCGTACTGAGTCTCCGCATGGGCTATGCAATGACCGTAGGGAACAGCCGGATCGCCCCCTTTGTCGGTATCCGCAACATTGCCGACGACGGCTATAACGGCCTCACCCGCCTGAATGCACTGGGCGGCCGTTTCTTCGAGCCCTCAGCCGGCATCAACGCCTACGGTGGCGTGACCGTGAGCTACGATTTCTTGTAGGCCAGACTGTTCGGCAACGACGAAAGACTCTCAGCCGTCTTCTATCCCCACACCGAGGCTTTTTTGGATTGAAGCTCTGGTCGGTCCTGTTATGGTGGGAGGGCATTGACACGCTGATCGAAAGCTTGCGAGAGTTGTGACATGGATATCATCGTCTCCCTGGTTTTTCTGGCGTTTATCGGCACGCTGATTTATTGCGCCCTTGATGCCTCACGCCGAACCAAGTAGTTGCTCTGCCCCCAGGCTCTCAAACCACGGCATCACCAGCGTCTCGTTGATTGAGTACGGATAGGCGTGGCCCCACTCCGGCAGTTCCGTATAGGTCACGTTGTAGCCCAGCTTTGTCAGCCCAGTATGTGTCTGTCGGGTGACATCAACGGCAAAGATCGGGTCCTGTTCGCCATGCACGATGAAGATGGGCAGGTCCTTACCCTGACCGCGCTTCAGGAGATGATTGATCGCGGGATGAATCCGCCCGGCCACCGGGGCAATGCCGGCGAAAATGTCCGCATACGCCAGCCCCAGAACATAGGTAAAAATCCCCCCGTCAGAGAATCCGGTGAGATATATGCGGCGGCGGTCCACCGCATAGCTATCCCAGACCTCCTCCAGCATCGTGCGGATGGAGCGGCGGTCCAGAACAGGGTTCGGCGGGATGCCGGGCAAACGAATAGCCGACCAGGTTTCCCGCACCGACTTCGGGGCGAGCAGCATATAGCCCTTGCTCTTTGCGGCCCGGAGCCACGTCAGCAGATAGTCGTCCTCCCGGCTGTAGCCGCTGTGGAGGCAGACAATGAGCGGCCATTCCGCGTGTGGCGTGTAGTTCTCGGGTACGTATAAAGAATAGGCCGAGCGTTGATCTTCTCGTTCTTTGCGGACGATACCGACCGGGACGTTCAGGCCCGGCGCCTGTATTTCCAAGGCCGGGAGCGATGCCAGGACATCCGGGAAAACCCAGTGTTGTTGGAGGATGGGCAACCCGGCACGTAATTCATACAGCAGATGTTTTCCCCGGCAGAACTCATACCGTCCCTTCAGGAAATCCATGGCAAATTCCTGGCCGATGAAGCGCAACAGAAACGCATAGGCGTCAGCGCAGTGCTGTACTGCTTTGCTGAACGTGGCATGGAACTCGTACAGCGATTCCGGTGGAGAAAAGAGCACCAGGTCTGCCTGTAATGCCTCGACCGTTTCCCCGAGTCTGTCTTTCAACTGGGCGTTCTGTTCGGTCAGTCGATGTATATGGAGCCCTTCGAGATGGGCCTCGATTGTACGCAGGAAGTCCAGGAGTCGTTGCTCAGCGTGCTGCATTCCATCCGTGTATTGACTGCTTCCTGTTTCCATGGCTCCCCCCTTTTGGACATGGATGACTGAAATCAGGATCAAGCCTGACAAGGCAGCCCTGGTCCGCTTCTGCTTGACAGCGAAGAAAGAGTCATGTTTCTCTGCTGCAATTCTCACCTCATAGCAGGCTTTGTATGGAAAACACACACGCGATTCCCGCCAGAGAAACAACCACCTCGAATGAAGAAGACAGCCAGCTCTCCCGCCTGCTCAAGACCCTGGGGCCGGGCCTGCTCTTTGCCAGCACCGCCATTGGCGTCTCACATTTAGTGCAGTCAACTCGCGCGGGGGCCAACTATGGCTACGCCCTGCTCTGGGCGATCATTATTGCCAACCTCTTGAAATATCCGTCCTTTGAATACGGCTCGCGCTATGCGAACGCGACAGGAGAAAGCCTGATCGATGGCTATAAGCGGTTCGGGAACTGGGCCTTATACCTCTACCTGTTTATTACGGTCAGCCCGATGTCCATTATTATCGCGGCCATCTGTTTTACCACCGCAGGACTGCTGAACAACCTACTCGGCCTCGACCTACCCGTTATCCACACCGCCCTGTTCCTGATCGTCGGCTGCGTCAGCATTTTGCTGGTCGGGAAATACAGCGCCCTGGACAGCCTCATTAAAGTCATTTGTACGGTGCTGTTTCTCTCCACCCTGACCGCTTTTGTTCTGACTCTCTTGCGTGGCCCGACTGCGCCGGTGGCTTTCTACTCGTCCGAGGTCTGGACCGCCTCGGGCTTTGCCTTTCTGATTGCCCTCATGGGCTGGATGCCGGCTCCCTTGGATTTATCCGCCCTCAACAGCCTCTGGACGCTTGAACGCTTCAAGCAGACCGGCTACCGGCCGACCCTGCGCGAGACGCTGCTCGACTTTAATGTCGCATATGTGATGACGGCGTTTTTAGCCGTCTGTTTCATGACGCTGGGGGCCTTCATCATGTACGGTTCCGGTCAGTCATTCTCAAACCAGAGCGGGACGCAGTTCACGCATGAGGTGATTCGGCTCTACACCGCAACGCTCGGGGACTGGAGCTATATCATTATCGCCTCTTCGGCCTTTTCCGTCATGTTTGGCACCACCCTGGTCATCTTTGACGGCTATGCCAGGGCCATGGACCGTACCTGGGCCTTATTATTTTCTCGGAGCCAGGACGGACCGGGCAGTCGCACGGTGTATAATGCCTGGCTCGTGATTGGCGCGGTTGGCGGCTATCTGATTATTGCGCTGTTTCTCACCAGCTTTACCACGTTAATCGACCTGGCCACCGTTATTTCATTTCTGGTCGCGCCGATTATTGCCCTTGCCAACCATCGGCTCGTCCTTAGCCCCCACGTGCCAGCAGCCGCCCACCCCCCGCACTGGCTGCGGCTGCTGAGTTGGACCGGTATCGTCTTTCTGACGGTTTTTACCCTGGTGTATATCGGCCTGCGGCTGGTGCCGTAACAAGCGTCACCGTCGGAACGACCGGAGCCGAGTCAACCGGATGACGAGTGCTTCGTCCTTTCTTCTTTCAGCCGTACGCTCCCTTCGGGTGAATATCCAATGTCCTGCGTCTCCTCGTCCACAGAGCGGCCATATGCCATTGGATAAAGCGATAGGCTTGGTGTCAGTAAAGCTTTCCGCTATGCTTAGTGTGAGCAGGGGCCGCTGCCATGTACCAGATAACGATACGGAAGCACGCCATCAAAGCCTTACAAAGAATGCCGGGACGGGATGTCCGCCGTGTGCGCGACGAACTGGACAAGCTGGCTCAAGATCCGAGCCGACGAGACATTGACGTGACGCGGTTGCGGGGCCGTCCCTGTTTTCGGTTGCGGGTCGGCGGCTGGCGAGTCATCTTCGAGCGGAACGAAGAAGCCAAAGAGATTGACGTGCTACGCATTGGGCCGCGCGGTGATGTTTACAAAGGATAGGAGGACGCCATGACCAAGCCGCAAATTATCCTTGACGAGGGCGGAAACCCGGCATTCGCCGTGATCCGGTGGCGAGAGTACGAACGCTTGATGGCGACGGGTGGCGAGGCAAGTCTGACCGACGAAGAACTGTACGACCGGGCCAAGGCAGAAAATGAAGAATCCTTTCCCATCGACGTGGCAGATCGCTTGCTGGCGGGAGAAAACGCCGTCAGGGTGTATCGTGACTATCGCGGACTGACACAGAAGCAATTGGCCAAGGCCGTTGGCATAAACCCTATCTACCTGTCGCAGATTGAGACTGGCCGACGTACCGGGTCAGCCCGGACTCTGGCCGCTCTTGCCGCAGCCCTGAGCGTAGACGTGGACGACTTGATCTGAAGGGTTACAATCTGAGTACCGAATCCGTAGCGGGTGGGAAGGTATAAGCAAAGTGACCCAACACGTACGGCTGGACGACGGACCCGGCTACGGGAGCGATCGGAGCAATACCCGGATATCGGGTCTGGATATCGACAAGGCGGTCTTCCCGGTTTCCGCCCTCACTATCATCGTCTTTGTCCTCGGCGCGCTGCTGTTCCCGGACAGGGCGACACTGGTCTTTGGAGGGATTCGGACTTGGCTCACCACCCAGTTCGACTGGCTGTTCCTGCTCACCGCCAACCTCGTCCTGCTGTTCTGCCTGTTTATAGCTATCTCCCCGCTCGGCAAGGTGCGGATCGGCGGACGGGAGGCCGTCCCCGAGTATTCCTCTATCAGTTGGTTCGCTATGCTCTTTGCCGCCGGTATAGGCATTGGGCTGATGTTCTTCGGGGTGCTGGAGCCGGTCCAGCACTTCCTGTATCCCCCGCTCGGTATTAATACCGCCGACACCGAGACGGCCCGCGCCCTCGGCATCGCCGCGGCGACTTTTCACTGGGGTCTGCACGGTTGGGCCATCTACGCGCTTGTGGGGCTCGCCCTGGCCTTCTTCAGCTATAACCGGGGCCTGCCGCTCACGATTCGCTCGGCCTTCTATCCCCTGCTCGGTGACCGTATCTGGGGCTGGGCCGGCCACCTGATTGATACGCTGGCCGTCTTTACGACCGTGTTCGGTCTGGCCACCTCGCTCGGCTTGGGTGCCAATCAGGTGACGGGTGGCCTCAATTACCTGTTCGGGATTCCGGCCACCGACCTCACCAGGGTGGTGCTCATTGTGCTGATCACTGCCGTGGCGACAGGCTCGGTGCTGACCGGGATCAATGTCGGCATCAAGCGTCTCAGCGAGTTGAACGCGCTTCTGGCTGTATCGCTGCTGGTGTGCATCATTGGGATCGGACCGACCCTCTATATCTGGGCTGGCTTCTTCAGCGGGCTGGGCAGCTACCTGACCGCAATTGTGCCGCTCAGCAACTGGGTGGGCCGGCAGGACACCACCTTCCTGCACGACTGGACCATCTTCTACCTGGCCTGGTGGCTTGCCTGGGCACCGTTCGTCGGTATTTTCATCGCTCGCATTTCCAGGGGCCGTACAGTCCGCGAGTTCTTACTCTGCGTCCTCCTCCTGCCGACGCTGTTCGGTTTGTTGTGGATGAGTGCTTTTGGCGGGACCGCCGTCTACCAATATCTCACCGATGGCTACACTGGCGTGACCGATACCGTCAGCGCGTGGATACCGGAGTTGGCGCTGTTCAAAATGTTCGAACCACTGCCGCTGACCGGTCTGCTTTCTGTCGTCGCTCTCGTCCTGATCGTCATCTTCTTCGTCACCTCATCGGACTCCGGCTCGCTGGTCGTCGCGACCATCACCGCCGGCGGCAATTTCAACGCCCCGGTTGGGCGGTGCATGTTCTGGTGTGTGCTCGAAGGGCTGGTCGCCATTGCCCTCCTGCTTGGTGGCGGTCTGCACTCCTTACAGGCCGCAGCGCTCGCGGCGGGTTTCCCGTTCACCCTAGTCCTCATCGGGATGGCCCTTACGACCTGGAGGGAACTGCGCCGTGAAGCGCTTTGACGTTGGGCTGGCAGCGCCTTTCTGACGGTCTTTACCCTGATGTATAGCAGTATGCGGCTGGTGCCGTGCCACGGCGTCAAAATGATTAAGCGGAGCCCGGTATGGCATAGCTCGACTTGCCGTACCAGGAGCCGCCGCGCAGCCGATTGCTCCTCGTGTCACGCTTGGCCTGTTCTTCTCCCGGCTTGACTTCCTCCCCCCTCTCGCCTATCGGCCTATTTTTGAGGTTACTTCCTATGCCGACGCTGCTCTACGAGCCTGACGAACACCCGCCGTATGCGCTCGCCTTTGGCATCAGCGTGCAACGGGTAATACCCATGGCGCCCAGTCTGGTGCTGATCCCGACCATTATCATGCGGGCAGCAGAGCAAGATGAGACCTACCTGGCCTGGGCCATCTTCGCGATGCTGATCGTCAATGCGGCGACGACGGTCTTGCAGACGTTCCGCGTCGGGCGCGTCGGCTCTGGCTATCCGCTCATTATGGTGACCAGCAGCGCCTTCATCGGTGTGTGCATCAGCGCGCTCGGTGCGGGCGGGCCGTCCCTGATGGCGACCCTGCTTCTCGTGGCTGCGGGCTTTCAGTTCGCGCTGGCCACCCGTCTGTCCTTGTTGCGGCGCTTCATCACACCGATGGTGACCGGGACACTCCTGGTCCTGATTGCCGTCTCCATCATGCCTGCGATCTTTCGGATGCTGACTACCGTGCCGGACGGGACGCCGTGGGCCGCGGCCCCGACGAGTGCGGCGGTCACCTTTGTCACGGTCGTGACGCTCCTGTTGCGGGCCCCAGAGCGGTGGCGGTTGTGGGCACCGCTGATTGGGATAACGGTCGGTTGCGCGGTGGCCGCGCCGTTTGGCCTGTACGACCCGGTACCGATAGGAGCCGCGCCCTGGATTGGTTTTTCCCTGAACGCCTGGCCAGGGCTGGACCTGACGTTCGGGCCTGCCTTCTGGTCTCTCCTGCCCGCCTTCCTGTTCGTTATGCTGATCGGTACGACGGGAACTCTCGGCCATGCCGTCTCTACCCAGCGGGTTTCGTGGCGCCAGCAGCGGGCGACTGATCTCCGCTCGGTCCAGGGCGCGGTGGCCACCGTCGGCGTGAGCAATCTGCTGTGTAGCCTTGCCGGGACGATCCCGACCGGGACCGCCCCGTCGAGCGCCCCGTTTGTGGAGCAGTCCGGTGTGGCGTCGTGCCGGGTCGCAGTGTGTGTAGGAATCGTCTTTTTTGTCTTGGCCTTTCTCCCCAAAGTGATGGCCGTGTTGATCGCCATTCCCAGCCCGGGGGCGGCCGCCTATCTGGCCATTCTGTTCGGCCCCATCCTGGTCCAGGGCATGCAACTGGCCCTCCAGAGCGGCAACGACTCGCGCAAGACGCTCATCATCAGCATGTCGGTGTGGATAGGAGTCGGCTTTCAGTCTCAGGCCATATTCCCCGACTATCTGAGCGGGACGTGGGCGATCCTGCTGGGGAACGGCATCACCGCCGGGGGCCTTATGGTGGTGGGACTGACCGCGTTCATGGAGCTGACCGGTCCCCGCCGCCGACGGCTCGAAATCGGGCTGGAGATCGCGGGCCTGCCCAAGCTGACGGCGTTCCTGCGCGAGCTGGCGGCCCGCCTGGGCTGGAGTGGGGAGGCGACCCAGCGCCTGTGTTTGATCGGGGAGGAGGCGCTGACGAGTCTGATCCAGCAGATGGACGCCAAGGCCGCCGAGCACGTCAAGCCGCGCCTGCGGGTGCTGGCTCGCCAGGACGGAGCGGCCGTGGAGCTGGAGTTCGTGGCCGCGGTTGGCGAGGACAACCTTGAGGATCACATTGCGCTGCTCGGGGACCAGGTGGAGACGCCCGACGAGCGTGAATTCTCGCTACGGCTGCTGCGCCACTTTGCCTCATCCGTCCGCCACCAACAGTACCACAACATTGATATCGTGACCGTGCGCGTGGACGGCTCGGGCTAGGGGCTGGACGCTGGCCCAGAGGAATACCGGAAGGCAGGCTGCGGGTCGGACGGCGACCAGGAGGCTCCCTCCGCGCGCTCCGACGCCAAGACAGCCGAGCGACCAGCTCGCAGCCGGTCGGCTCATGGGAGCTAGTCCTGAGCGGTGGTCGCGATTAGCAGTTGGCCGGCGAGGCCGGCCCGGCGATGCACACCCCACTCAGCTATTTCCGGAGAGGAAATGACCTCGACAAACGTCTCTTTGGACGGGAACTCGACAACCAACACCTCGTCCCACAGTTCCTCCACCTCGCCAAGCACGAGATGCTTCGCGATCCCGGAAAGGACGAGGCGTCCGCCGGCCGACGTGACGCGTTCGACCATTTTCCGGCGGTAGAGCCCATACGCTTCGGCACCCGTCAGCTCCGTCTCCCGGCCATCAGCGTACGCCGCCCTGGCCTTGAACTTCAACAAGTGTACCATCGTAACCGGACCCTCAATCGCGAGATCGAGAAGGGCCTCGAAATCCTCGGCTGTGCGCCGTACCTTGTTCAGTACCTTCATCGTTGTGTCCCCCTAGCGATTTCTCGTGGCTGACGCATGTGGCCCTACCATTTGTCGCGACGATCTTCACTCATGGCAATAGCATGGCCAATCGCCCCCGGCCAGGGTCAGGCCCAGCCGCCTGGCATGCTGTATGTCCACTCCGGCTACGGTTATCGAGGTGGGATGCCGGGTAACGCCTTGATCGCATTCTCGGTCAATGGCGAATAGGCCCTCCTCTTTTTCCAAAATCCAGTGCCACCCTCCAAAAAAAATCAAAGAAAATCAAAGAAATTTCATGTTCACTTCGGTGAAAAATGAAAAAAACCCTTATGGGGAAAGGACTTATCATTTTTCATGAAAAATGAAAATTTCACGCCTCTTTTTTGCCTTTTGGGGGGCTTAAATCGGTCTTAAATTGGGATTATGGAACATTGTTTTTGGAAAATTTCTTCCCGTTTGTGTGTCCTATGAAGGTGGAAAATCCGGGGCCACACCCCTAAAAGGCGGGCTTTTCCGGGCCAAGTGAGCTGATTTTTTCAGACAAGACCGAAGTCCTTGAAATCACTCAAGTCAGGGTGAGACCCATCCCCCCAAATGAACATAAAGTGAGACCACACCGTTCAAAATTGGATTTTCATGCGCAATGGAGAATAAAAAAGCCCCCACTGGGAGGGCTTTGGTCGCTTAAAAGCGTTGCCTGCGAATGCTTCTTGGTATGTAAAGCTGACGACAGGCCTTGGTGAGTTGCAACCTTGGACGTCTCTGGACGATGATAATGCCTATGGTAGACCTACTTGTTAATCAGTGGTTATCATCGAAACGGATTTTGTATAGGAGGATAGGTGGCAATTTCCAATAAGACGAAGCGCTTACTCCAGTTACGATCAGGTGGCTACTGCCAGAACCCGGCATGCCGCCGTGACTTCTCCGTATTCTTCCAGAATGGTGATGTCACGAGTCTTGAGGAGCTAGCTCACGTTATTGGGCAAAGTGAACAAGGACCTCGTGGAAGAAGTGACCTTGGAGCGAGGGAACGTGATGAATACGAGAACATTATCCTTTTGTGCCCGTCATGCCATACACTCATCGATAAGAGTCCAGACCAATTTCCTGTAAAAACACTCCGTGAGTGGAAGCACCGCCATGAGGACGCGATCCGGCATGTGTTCGAGGTACCTGTTTATGACACACGAGATGCCCTAGCGACTGCCTTTCATCAACTGCGTCGGCGAAACCGGGCGATTTTTCTTCAGTATGGGCCCAACTCCGAGCATTCGATGGAGCCATTGTCGGACGCTGCGGATGTTTGGCGTCGTCATGTTCTCTCGGATGTTATTCCAAACAATCGTCGGATAGCGAATTTGCTAAGCAAGAATGAGCACCTTCTGAATGATGCAGAGAAGGAGGCCCTCGATAAGTTCGTCCTCCACCAGCAGGAATTTGAGTACAACCATATGTCCGGGGACAAGACCTCTGCCGCACCGCTCTTCCCGGATGAGATGAACACTATTCTGCAGGAGTAACCTGATGCCTGAGCAAGGACGCTATGAGAAGGTCCCGAGACCTGAGTCGATTAAAAAGCTTGTAGAGTATCTACAATCAAGCAACGCAGTTGAGTCTGTAGTGCGTGAAAGCAACCAATTGCTCGTAGTGGAACGAGTCAAGCACCCGCCACTACGAGTATTCATGACCAACGTTTACATAGTCGGTCTGGCTGACGTTCACGAGATTTTGGCCCAAGCCGGCGAGGTGGGCGCAATCGTAACGATGAGCGAGTGGAACGGCTATACGGCTGAGGCGAAGGCTTTCTGCAAGGAACAACGTATCGGCCTGTTCAAATTCAAAGAATTTCTCGGGGCCGTATACTATGACGGTGATCGATACCTTAACTATATTCCTCCAGACGAGCGTGAACACAGGCGGCGACGGGGTCAAAGGAGTTAAGATCTATGCCTTCGGGTCAGCTTTGTTCTCGGATACTCCAGGGGACATTGATCTTGCGGTAGTCTTCAATCCCGCTACCGTCGATATCGACGCCATGCTTGAATTTCGCCGGTACCTACTCCGGCAGGCGAGTGGCGTCTTCGATGTGCCTCTCGACATCTGCCTGCTTACGGAGGAGGAGGCAAGGAACAACCGGTTCCTTGAGGAAGAGTGTGCCGTCCAAATATATGGCTAACAACAAAAAGCCGAATTTCTTGGCCGGTTTCCTTCCCCCCGCCTTGCACTCTGAAAAGTCTCGGAGTGTAACTCACCAAGGTCTGCCCGCAATCCACAACGTGGATGGATGACATCACCAAGACAATTGAAGGATTCTTATGAGGCGTCCAAGGTGGGCCGGCGCTACAGGCTAAGGGTGTTCAGCTTGGCCCATTTCCTGGCCGCCTTCATACAGGGCAAGCTCTTCGTGCAGAGTAGCTCTATTATTCCGCCTTCGTCATGCCGGACGTGATCCGGCATCCAGAGAGCGGGGATTGAGGCTGGATTCCTGCTTCCGCAGGAACGACGGGCGGCCACACAGGATCGCAATTTGCTCTAAAGTCAACCAGAGGCGTAATCCAATGGCCCACGAGCCGTAGGGAGTTCTTTGAAAAAGTCATCCAAATCCACGAAGGCATTGACGGATTGCTTGAGATTAGCGGCCATCTGGTCTTTCACATTGGCCGCTTCGACCCGGATGCCCTTCCGGCGCAGTTTTTTCGCAAGGTACGCAAAATCCTGATCGCCGGTCACCAGGACCACTATGTCTGGATGGACATCGATTGCGAACTCCAAGGCGTCCATAGCCATCAGCACATCAACGTTGGCCGAAAAATGGGGCCTCCCATCCGCGTCAAGCTCGTCCGTCCACTTGCCATGATGGACCACGGTCATGATCCCCCTGTGTTCTAAAGCGTCTTTTGTCCGGTAGAGCCTATCCCTGATTTCCTTCCACCTCGGAGGCATGTCCTCTTCTTTGATGACAGGGGGGAAGCCGAAATACACGACCATTTCGATGAGTATCCTGCCTTTGTCGGGGTCTGCTAAATACTCTTTCAATTTAATGAGGTCTGCACGCCGCCCTCTCGATCTCGCGGCGTAGTAGAAGTTCGCCTGGTCAACGAAGATCATTACTTTTTGCATCAATGCTGCCTTTTCTCTCTCCGCGATTTTATTACGAGCGCAGGATAATACTACCCTGGAGCTATTCACAATTCCGTAGCACCCCCGACCTCTGGATGCCGGATCAAAGCCTGCCCCGGACATGATCCGGGGTCCGGCATGACAAGACAAGAGAGGAACGGAATGGCTACAGCCTCCGTGATTGACCAATCTGTATCGGCGGCTTACATATACAGGAATGAACGTAAGCAAATACACTGAGATACGGCGGAAACTCGCCGTAACCTTAGCAACCGCCTTCCTCCTCACCTTCGCCGCCGTACCGGCCAGCGCGGCCGGCGCCGATCAGGCGGCAACTGAACAGCCGCAAGCCAAAGCCGGCGAAAAGCCGGAGTCTGAAGCCCGCCAGGAGCCGCAGAAACTGGAGGCTCTGGAAGAGATGATCGTGACCACCGGTTCGCGTCTCCAGCAGGCGGCCGACCAAGTCGAGCTCGGCCCGATCGTCAGCGTTGACGCCGAAGAACTGTTGCACCAGGGGACCGTTCGGGTGGAAGAGCTGGTGCGCTCCCTGCCCTCGGTATTCACCGGCGGTCAGGATGCCTCCAACGCCAACGGCGCCAGCGGGATCGCCACCCTGAACCTGCGCCACCTGGGCTCATCGCGCACCCTGGTGCTGATCAACGGCCGCCGCATGCCGGCCGGCTCGCCCTGGGGAGGGACCGGCAACGAGGACATCAACCAGATTCCGGGCGCACTGCTCAAGCGCGTCGATGTCCTGACCGGCGGCTCCTCGGTGACCTATGGTTCGGATGCGGTCGCCGGCGTGATCAACTTCATATTGATCGACAATTTCGAGGGCATCAAGCTCGACTATCAGTTTAGCCAGCATCAGCACGATAATGACAATCGCGCGGTAAAAAAACTGATCTCCGGTCAGGGCTATAGCGTTGCCGACGACTCCACCGCGGACGGCGAGCTGTCCAACGTCTCGCTCATCCTGGGCAAAAACCTGGGTAATCGCGGCAATATCACCGCCTACGCGACCTGGCGTGATGGCGGCGGGATATTCCTGGGCGACCGGGATCACTCCAGTTGCGATTTGACACCCGATCTTGACCAGTGCGTCGGCTCGGGCACGATACCCAAGGGCCTGTTTGCCGACTTCGGTACCCGCCAGGTCAAGCCCGGCCACGATCCGGGACCACCGTTCTTTTACCAGGTTGAGGGGGACAAGTTCACGAGCTGGGACGGGCGCCTCTACAACTACGCGCCTCCAAATCACTTTCAACGGCCCGATGTCCGCTGGACCGCCGGGGCCTTTGCCCACTACGACCTGAACGAACACGTTGAAGCCTACACCGAGCTGATGTTCATGGACGACCGCACTACCGCCCAGATCGCGCCCTCGGGCTCGTTCTTCAGACAGCGCTATCTGCACTGCGGCAACGCCTTTCTGTCCGATCAGCAGTTTCAGGCCCTGTGCGGCCAGTACGGCTTGACGCGGGAAGACATCCAGAATGTGTATATCGGCCGGCGCAGCGTCGAGAGCGGCAATCGCAAGGATTACATTCACCACACCTCCTATCGCGGCGTGTTCGGGCTGCGGGGCGAGATTGCCGATGCCTGGCGCTACAATCTGTATTACCAATACGCCGAGGTGCGCGCGCTGAGCAAATTCGTGAACGGCCTGTCGGCCAGCCGGATCAACCGCGCCCTGGACGCGGTGTACGATCCCGTGAGCGGGGATATCGTGTGCCGGTCCGCACTGACCGGGGCCGACCCGAACTGTGTCCCCTGGAACATCTTCCAGGACGGCGCGGTCACCAAAGAGATGACCGACTACATCGCAGGAACGTACACGACCCGTGGCAGCACCAACCAGCATGTAATGTCCGGCCAGATCGCGGCCAATCTCGGCCGCTACGGCCTGGTATCTCCATTTGCCACCACCGGCGTCAACATCGCCCTGGGCGTCGAGTGGCGCGAGGAAAATCTGACATACAAGCCCGACCTCGGGAGCCAGAGCGGTGACGGGGCCGGCTTTGGCGGCGCACGGCAGCCCCTCAAGGGCGGCTTCGACGTACCGGCGGTTTTCTTTGAAGCCGGTATTCCGCTTATCGAAGACGTTCCGTTTATCCACCAACTGATCGTCAATGGCGGCTACCGCTCTTCCTGGTACGGCGTCCAGACCGATACCTACGGCGTGCGGGCCGGCTGGGCCATCAACCATGACATCAGCCTGCGCGGCAGCTATCAGCGGGCGGTACGCGCCCCGAGCATCCGTGAGCAGTTCCTGCCCCAGCGGCTGGGCTTGATCTATATGACCTCCGACCCGTGTGCCGGCGAGGTGGTTGACGGCAAGACCGCGGCCGGTCGCAACTTCGAGGAGTGTGCTCGCAGCGGAGTAACTGCCGCGCAGTTCGGCAATATCCCCGACTCACCGGCCGGCCAGTACAATTTTCTGATCGGAGGCAATCCTGACCTGCTTCCCGAAGATGCGGATACCTACTCGTTCGGCCTGACCTTTGCGCCCCGCTTTCTTGAGGGCTTGACTGTTGCCGTGGATTACTACGACATCGAACTCAAGGGCGGCGTCGGCGCGCTGTCACCCGAGGTTGTCCTGAACCACTGCCTGGACGGCAAAACCTCTCAGTGTGACAAGGTCAAGCGCGGGCCGGGCGGCGACCTGTGGCTGTCTTCCAACACAATCGAGACCACCGGCCATGTTGAGGCCGTGCTGGAAAACCTGGCCATCGCCGAGGTCCGCGGCTATGACTTCAGCGTGGACTATATGCTCAATCTTGGTCGCTACGGCTCCGTCAGCTTTACGGATAGGCTTTCCTTTCTCGATACGTATACGCTGAAGGCAACGGATGACATTCCGAAGATCGCCTGCGCGGGCAGTTGGGGCTACTCCTGCGGCACCCCGACCCCGAAAATCCGCAATATCATGCGGACCACCTGGCTGAGCCCCTGGGGGGTACAACCCAGCCTGATGTGGCGCTACATCAGCACCAGCACGGAGACCGACCCGGACCGCCCCGTCCCGGTGAATGCCCGGCACTATTTCGACCTGTCGGTGATCTGGGAGGTTAATCAGTACGCCAGCCTGCGTCTCGGTATCCGCAACCTGTTCGACAAGGAACCGCCGCTCGTCGGCGAGGCCGGCAGAGGCGGCAACACCTTCCCCGGTTTGTACGATGCCCTGGGCCGGTACTGGTTCGTCGGGATGAGTGTCGGCATCTCCTGACCCGATACTCCAGACAGCGACGAAGGAGTTCTACATGGCAGAAAGAACATTGCTGCTGAGCGGAGTTGTGCTGACCGTGCTGCTGGCCAGCGTCACCGCACCGGCCCTGGCCGCAGACGCCGATCAGTCGGAAACTGAACAGCCGCAGGCTGAAGCTCGCCAGGAACCCTCAGAACTGGAAGCCCTGGTCGTAACCGGTTCACGTATCCAAAGGGCGAATCTGGTCAGCTCCAGCCCGGTCATCCAGATTGAGGCCGAAGACCTGGCCTTCCAGGGCACCGTCCGGGTGGAAGATATGTTGCGCACCCTGCCACAGGTGTACTCCGCCCAGAACGCCAACCAAGTGTACGGCTCCACCGGCACCGCGACCCTGAATCTGCGCAATCTAGGCGCGGAACGCACCCTGGTGCTGATCAACGGCCGGCGGTTGCCGGCCGGCTCGCCGCTGCAAGGGGGAGTCGGCGCCGATATCAACCAGATTCCGGGCGCGCTGATCAAGAACGTTGAGGTGCTGACCGGCGGTTCCTCGGCCACCTACGGGTCGGATGCGGTCGCCGGTGTGGTCAACTTCCTGATGGTTGACGACTTCGAGGGTATCAAGCTGGACTACCAGTTCAGCCAGTATCAGCACGACAACGGCAACGACCGGTGGCAGCGGATCGTCCGGGACGCCGGCTATGAGGTCGCCGACGGCTCAACATGGGACGGCGATATCTCGAACGTCTCGCTGATCCTGGGGAAGAACCTGGACCGTGGCAACGTCACGGTCTACGGAACCTACCGCGATATTGATCCAGTGCTCCAGGCCAAGCGCGATTACAGCTCGTGTGCCCTGAGCCACGATCTGACCGAGTGCTCCGGCTCGGCCACCCAACCCAAGGGCACCTTTTCCGATTTCGGCCTGCTGAGAAATAAAGGTCTTGAGAGCTTTGACTACAAGGTGGAGGGCGACCGCTTCGTGCCCCGCCAGGGGACCCTGTTCAACTATGCTCCGTCGAACTATTTTCAGCGTCCCGACCGGCGCTGGACCGCCGGCCTGTTTGCCCACTACGACCTGCACGATCGGGTCGGGGCCTACACCGAATTCATGTTCATGGACAATCGCTCGGTCGCCCAGATCGCCCCCTCGGGCGCATTCTTTGTGACCGATACGCTGGGCTGCGGCAACCCATTCCTGTCTCCGCAACAATTTGAGGCCCTGTGCGGTGCGTACGGCTTGACGCGAGACGACCGCCAGCAGGTCTTTATCGGCCGCCGGAATGTCGAGGGCGGGAACCGGCAGAACGATCTGCACCACACCTCGTATCGCGGCGTGGTCGGGCTGCGCGGCGACCTCAATGATACGTGGCGCTACGACCTGTACTACCAATACTCCGAAGTCCGCATGCAGAACACTTATCTGAATGATCTGTCGGTTACCCGGATCGGACGGGCGCTGGATGCGGTCAGAGATCCCGCAACAGGTCGGATTGTCTGCCGGTCCGTACTGGACGGCTCCGACCCGAGCTGTGTCCCCTGGAATATCTTTCAAGAGGGCGCGGTGACCCAGGAGATGATCGACTATCTGACGCTGCCCCTGTCCGCCCGTGGGGCAACCGACCAGACGGTCGTGTCCGGCTATATTTCCGGGAATCTCGGCCGCTACGGCCTCAGGTCTCCATTTGCCGCCACCGGTTTTGATATTGTCCTGGGCGGCGAATACCGCGACGACAACCTGAAATTCAAACCCGACCAGGCCTACCGCAGCGGCGATGGGGCCGGCCAGGGCGGTGCCAGCCAGCCGGTCAGCGGGGGCTCCGACGTGACGGAATTTTTTATCGAAGCCGGTATCCCGCTGATCGACGGCGCCCGCTTTGCGGAAGAGCTGGGACTGGACGGGGGCTATCGCTATTCCGACTACGATTACGGCGAGCAGACCAATACCTTCGGCGTCCGCGCGGGCTGGGCCATTAATGCCGATATCCGGTTGCGGGCCAGTTTCCAGCGGGCGATTCGCGGCCCGAATGTGCGGGAACGCTTCCTGCCGCAGGGCTTCAACCTGTTCGATATGAACGCCGACCCATGTGCCGGTCCCGTCACCAACGGCCGGACGACTGAAGGCCGCAGCCTTGAGGAATGCGCCCGCAGTGGCGTGACGGCCACTCAGTTCGGCAATATCGAACATTCACCGGCCGCCCAGTATAATTTTTTGCAAGGCGGCAACCCGGACCTGACGCCCGAGGAATCGGATACCTACTCCTTCGGCCTGGTGTGGACGCCCGGCTTTATTCCAGGCTTCAACTTCAGCCTGGACTATTATTCGATCGAGATCAGCAAAGGCATCAGCACTTTGACGCCAGAGTTCATCCTCAACGAATGTCTGGACGGCAACGACTCGCAGTGCGCCAAGGTCAAACGCGGGCGGAGCGGCGACCTGTGGCTGGGGTCTAACATCGACAACAGCGGCCATATTGTGTCTCTGCTCGACAACCTGGCGGTTGAGGAGGTCCAAGGCTTCGACATTACCGTTGGCTACGACCTCCCTCTGAGTGTCATAGGAATGGGCCGCTGGGGGCGGCTGCGCTTCAGCGACATCCTGTCGATCACCTCCACCTGGGACCAGCAGGAGTTGCAAGGGGCGCGCAAGGTAGACTGCGCCGGCAACTGGGGCGCCACCTGCGGTTTTCCGACCCCGGATATTCGGAACAATCTGCGCGCCACCTGGGTGACACCGTGGGGGGTACGGCCCAGTCTCATGTGGCGCTACATCAGCGGTGTCGAAGACCTCAACTCCACCCAGGTCGATCTCGGCGCACGGCACTACTTCGATCTGGCCGCAATCTGGAATTACAATGAATACACCAGCCTGCGCGTCGGCGTGAACAACCTGTTTGATAAGGCCCCGCCAATCGTGGGCGGCGCAGCAGGGCCCTCCATCGCCGGCAACGGCAACACCTTCCCCGGCCTGTACGACGGATTGGGCCGGTACTGGTTCGTGGGGGTGAGCGTCGGGTTCTCCTAGTCGGCTAGCTTTTAGGGCCGGTCAGGATATGGCCCATACCGTCGAAAAACTGCTTGACCCAGTGCGTGCCCTTCTGCTCGGACAGGGCTTCCAACTCACCCTTGTCCAGCCACATACCCTGACACGGCTCGCACTCGTCAATCTCGACTTCTTCAATAAGCCGGGTGGTCAGCCGCACCCCGCACTTGGGACAACGATTCAGGGCCAGTACCCGTATTTCTTCCTCGTGCTCGGCCTCACGCTGCTCTTTCATCTTGTTGAGCAACTCACGGTCGCGTTGTGCGAAATAGCGGCTTTCCTCGGCCTTCTCTTTTTGTTGCAGTTTGGTTCCCAGACGATCTTTGTCTTCCATAGGGTCTCCTCCTTGCGGGTGTGCCTGTCCTGAGCCTGTCGAAGGGATCACTCCTTCCGATGGTGTCGGTCTGTCGTGCCCGGTGCAACCCGACAACCCTCAGGCCATATCCACCACGACTTGCAGCATATCGGTCTCGGTTACTATGCCAACCAGCCGGTCGTTCTCCAACACAGGCAGGCAGCCAATTTTGTGCTCCATCATCAGCCGGGCGGCGTCCCCGACCGTTGCGTCCGGTCTGATGGAAATCGGATCGGCCATGATCTCTTTGACTACGACGCTTTCCAGAAAGGCGCGCTGAGCCTTTTCTCCGTATTGCATGACCGTGCCGAGCGAGGCCCGGTACAGGTCGCGCTGACTGACGACCCCGACCAATTCATCGTCCTCAACGACCGGGAAATGCCGGATGCGGCCCAGGTTCATGATGTCTTTTGCCAGTAGTAGCGTGTCGTTCCGCCCCAGCGTGGTCACCTCGGCGCTCATAATGTCCCGTACAGTTTTTGCCATAGTCTCTCCTTCCTGTTCGCCCGCCTCCTACGAGCGGTCTGTCCTGTATCACTCAGTGTAACCCACCCGGGTCCGTCCGTAAATCGCAACCCTTGCCAACATAGGGCACAGGGGCATATATCAGGCACCAGGCCTGTCCTGAGCCTCCTTCGACTTCGCCCCTCCGGGGCTACGCTCAGGACGAACGAAGGGAAGGAACACTCGTGGAATCACGTAGCTCTCACGTTATTGATGAAGTTGAAGCCGCCAGCCGGATCGAAGACGGCATGACGGTTGCCATCGGCTCCCCAACTCCGATGGCCCTTGTGCATCAGATCATCCGGCGCGGCCTGAAAGACCTGACGGTGATCGATGTCGGCCTGTCGCTGGATATGCTCATTGCCGCCGGTTGCGTCAGAAAAGTCGTCAGTTATTACGCGGGCGGCGGTTTTGGGGTGCCGGTCGCCCCGGCCTTTCGCCGGGCCGCGGAGCGCGGTGAAATCGAGGTTTGGGAATGTGAAGAGGGCATTCTGACCTCGGGCCTCCAGGCGGCGGCCCAGGGCCTGCCCTTCCTGCCGTGGCGCGGTGGCGTCGGGACTTCCCTGCCCGAAGTCAACCCGGACCTCAAGGTCTTTACCGACCCGATTCGGGACGAAACCCTACTGGCCGTCCCACCGATCAAGCCCGACGTGACCCTCTTGCACGCTGCCGTTTCCGATGCGTATGGCAATGTCCAGCACGTCGGTGGGCCGGGCTGGATAGACCTGTTCATGCAGCGTGCCGCGGATCAGACCATTGTCCAGGTGGAAAAAGTCGTGGCTAACGAGGAAATCCGCAAGGACCCGTGGGCAACAACGATTGCCGGCGCCGATGCCATCGTGCGTGTCCCCTACGGCGCCCATCCGTTCTACAGCCGAGGCTATTACATCCAGGACAACACCCATCTCAAAGGCTATCTGGACGCCTCAACCGCTGCGGCCAAGGGCGACACCCAAGCCCTGCAAGCGTATTTCACCCGCTACTGCCGAGAACCGGCAACCCATGCCGACTATCTGGAACAGATCGGCATCCGGCGGCTGCTGGAACTGCACGAGTACTAACCCCCCCTCCCCTGATAAGGGAAAGGAAAAGACTATGTCGAGCGATGTTTCTGCCCAGGACCTTTCTCCGCAAGAAATCATGACCGTCTTCCTTGCCCGCGACCTGAAAGACACGGAGCATTTGATGGTCGGGGTGGCCATGCCCATTGTTGAAGCCGCGGTGCGTCTGGCCCATCTGCTGCACGGCCCCAATATGGAGCTGATCTTCTTTGGCACCCGCATGAATGTGGCCGACCGGTACACCCTCCCCCTGCCGGCCTTTGCCTGGGATAGCCGGGTGGTGCGCTGGGCCGAGTCGTTCAGCGACACAGGCCATCGTTTCGAGGATGTCAAGCACTGGCATAAACGCGTGTTTTTTATTGGCGGGGTCCAGGTTGACCCACATGGGAATACCAATTTGATCGGCGTGGGGCCGGACTATGCCACACTCCGCTTTCGTGGCCCCGGTTCGGTTGGGACGCCAACGCTCAGCACCCACGTGGGCCGCTATTATATTGTCCTCAACTCCCACTCGCCCCGGATTCTGGTCGAGCGCTGCGATTATATGAGCACCTATGGCTGGGGCGACGGCGGAGCGGACGCCCGTAAAAAACTGGGGCTGCCCGGCGGGGGCCCCAAGTATTGTGTCACCCCGCTGTGCGTCATGGACTTTGACGAAGAGGACAAGCATATGCGCCTGCACTCCGTCCACCCAGGCGTGACACCAGAAGAAGTGCAGGCCCAGACCGGTTTTGCCCTCACAATGCCAGCCCAGGTCCCCACCACACCCACGCCCACCCCGGAAGAACTGCACGTGCTGCGCACCCGAGTCGATCCCGAGGGCCGTTTGAGAAGGATGTAACCAAAGAGAAAAGGGCAACCACAGGGGGTTGCCCCTACCCTTTTATATCGCGGGTTTCAAACAGGCCGGGCATCTCTTCTTCGGCAACGACGAGCGCCGATGTTGGCCGCAGCGGGATACCGTTGGCCTGTCCGCCGGTTGTGCTGCCGTCCGTATTGATATGCTCCAGGCGAGCCGTGCAGGTGCCGTCGCCCTGGGTGTCGTATCCGACGACCCGAAAGGGCAGCAGGACCAGGCTGCCGGCCGGTTCCGGCTCGACCGGTTCACGCACCGTCTCGGTCATCCCCGGCCCGATTACCTGGACGCGGTAATTCTCTTCTTTTGAAACATCCCGTACTGGTCGCATCTCTGTCTCTCCTTCACGTTGCCCAAGGGTACGGGAGTTATATACCCGGATTGACGGTAGGGAACCCACCCCGCCGCTACGCGGCACCCCTCCAGGGAAGGGATAAAAAAGGTCCCCTCCTTGGACGTATGATGCAGATTAGGGAGCACTTTATAAGGAGCGTGTCGAGGCTAGGCTTGCCCTGTCCGGGCACCCGCCTCCCCCGTCCCGAGAGGGGAGGAGAAGAGAGTGGCCCATTATCAAACATTGTTCTTCTCTAACAAACGCATCCAAAAAAATATAGGGGGGGGGTCTCCGACCTGAATGCAATAAAATCAATAACTTATTGAACCACAAGGGGTCTTTTTGTGCACAATTTGATGGTTTATTGAGCCGTGAAAGGTCTTTTTGTGCGACATTTAATGACATATACGACCGACAGGAGCGACGCATGCGGCGCCTCGAAACAGTGGTGGTCCAATCACCCATTCAAAATCAGCCATCCGTTAAACAGCGTTCTATGCCCGGCGGGCGCCGCCCGCATTTCGCTCATATCATCTTCGGCTTCCAAGCCGGAATATAGGCGCTCATTGGCCTGTCTTCAATCCCTGCCTTCCCCGCTCTCCCCGCGCTCTGGCGGGGCGCCGGGCAGACGGCAGAGCGGAACGGGTGGGCAGAGCGGGGGGCGCTACGGCGATCCTCGACAACCTCCCCTGGGGGAGTCTTTTCGGTCCCGATGTCACACGCTTTTCACACGTATGGCCCTTTACTCTTTTGGCAGAAGCGTTTATCTTCCCCGCGTACCGCTTCGGGTGTGGCCCCGCGTGCCGACACCCGGCGGAGGGCAGTCATTCAGTATTCCCAGAGACGAGGAGGGTAACAGAAATATGGACATCACCTCTGATGCGGTGTCTCTCTACGCAATAATTCTCGGCGCGGTCGGGCTGATCGTGGCGTTTGCTATTTTCAAGTCCGTTTCCGGTCAGCCTGACGGCAATGAACGCATGCAGGAGATTGCCGGCTCTATCCATGAAGGGGCCATGGCTTTTCTGAGGCGTGAATATCGAATCCTGATCATTTTCGTGCTGGTTGTCTTCGGCCTGCTCGCCTGGAAGGTCGCGCCTGAGACCGGTATCGCCTTTCTCGCCGGTGCGATCTGTTCTGCGCTGGCCGGCTATCTCGGCATGCAGTCGGCTACCAAGGCGAATGTCCGCACCTCTGAGGCCGCCAGGGCAGAGGGCGAGGGCGCCGCGCTGCTGGTGGCTTTTAATGGCGGGGCGGTCATGGGCCTGTCGGTCGCCAGCCTGGGTCTGCTCGGGGTCGGCGCTTTTCTCGGCCTGTACTCTGACCCGGAAACCTCAAAATACATCAGTGGCTTTGCCATGGGCGCGAGTTCCATCGCCCTGTTTGCTCGGGTCGGGGGCGGCATTTATACCAAAGCCGCGGACGTCGGCAGCGATCTGGTCGGCAAGATTGAGGCCGGCATCCCCGAAGATGATCCCCGCAATCCCGGTGTGATTGCCGATAACGTCGGGGATAATGTCGGTGATGTGGCCGGTATGGGCGCGGACATTTTCGAATCCTATGTGGGTTCCATCATTGCGACCATCGCCATCGGCGCCACCGTGTACGGCGATGCCTTTACGAATCTGGGAGGCGAGCGCAACGCGCTCATGGCCCTGCCGCTCAGCATGGCCGTGGTCGGTCTGCTGGCCTCGTTTCTGGGCATCTTCTCCATGAAAGCCCTCAAGAACGCGGGCCCGCAGAACGCGCTACGCTATTCGGGCTTTATTGCCGCCGGCGCCTTCATTGTCGCGGCTCTGATTCTGGTCTCCATCTTCCCGGTCACAACCGGGATTTTCTGGGCCGTTACCGCCGGCTGCGTCGTCGGGGTCGGGATTGGGCTCATCACCGAATATTACACCTCAGCCGCCCCGGTCACACGCGTGGCGGAAGCCAGCAAGACGGGCCATGCCACCAACATCATTCACGGCCTGGCGGTCGGCCTGGAGAGCTGCGCGCTGCCCGTGCTGGCCATTTGCGCCGCTATTTTTATTGCCAACCACTTTGCCGGCCTGTACGGCATCGGCATCGCCGGGGTCGGCATGCTGGCCACGGTTGGGGTGACCATGACCGTGGACGCCTACGGCCCGGTTGCCGATAATGCCGGCGGTATTTCCGAGATGGCCGAACTTGGCCCGGACGTGCGCAAGATCACCGACGGCTTGGACGCCCTGGGCAATACCACGGCAGCAATGGGGAAAGGCTTTGCCATTGGTTCTGCCGCCCTGACCGCCCTGGCCCTGTTTTCCGCGTTCACCCAGGCTGTTGACCAGAATCGACTGGCGGCGGGAATGGAACCGCTGCTCATCGTGGTGACTGATCCGGTCGTGGTCATTGGCCTGCTTCTGGGCGGCATTCTACCGTTCTTTATCGGAGCCCTGACCATGACCGCGGTGGGCCGGGCCGCCGGGCAGATGGTGGATGAAATCCGGCGTCAGTTCCGCGAAATCCCCGGCCTGCTCGAAGGCAAGGAAGGCGCGAAGCCGGATGCGGCCCGCTGCGTGGACATTTCAACCGCAGCCGCCCTCAAGGAGATGGTCCTGCCCGGCCTGACTGCGGTGGTCGCGCCGGTCGTGGTCGGTCTGGTCCTTGGCGCGGCAGCCCTGGGTGGCATGCTGGCCGGGGCAACCGTCACCGGCGTGTTGCTGGCCCTGTTTATGGCCAACGCCGGCGGCGTCTGGGACAATGCAAAGAAAGCGATTGAAAAGGGTGAGATCGAGGGCGAGGCCAAAGGCTCGGAAGCCCACAAGGCCACCGTCGTGGGCGACACGGTCGGCGATCCGCTGAAAGACACCTCGGGCCCCTCGCTCAACATCCTGATCAAGCTGATGGCGGTCGTAGCCCTGGTGATCGCACCGCTGCTGGTCTAGCCGGCGTTTTCACTGGTACGCAGTAAGGGCGGGTCTTTGTACCCGCCCTTTTTGTTTGGAGCGGCGGCGGGCAGACTTGAAGCTCAAAAAGCAATTCAGTATTGTGGCTACCGTATGCAGGTCTTCATCAGTCATTCCAGCAAAGACAAGCAGACCGCTCAACGCTTGGCCCATCTCCTGTCTGAGGCCGGGCTCCGAGTGTGGATTCCGGAAGACGAGATATTGCCGGGTGATAACTGGGCAAAGAAAATCGGGCAGGCTCTTGAAGAGTCGGACCTGATGGTCGTGATTGTCACCCCCCACGCATTTGAGTCAGAATGGCTCAAGGAGGAAATTCAATACGCTCTGACGGCAGGGCATTATAAGGGCCGCCTGCTTCCCGTGTTTTTGGGCACCGAGCTCCCTCCCAATGCCCCCTGGATACTGCGCAGCCTGAATCCCGTCCGGATTACTGACCGCAAAGAAGACTGGCAACACGTGATTGAGAAAGTGTGTGCCCTCGCTGCGTGAATAATGTTGCCGTCTGAGGTATTCCTCTCCCACGCAGACAAAGACCGGGCGATGGCTCAGCGTCTGGCCGAGGTACTGACCGGACACGGGGTCCCTGTGTTTTTCAGTCCTCGAAATATTCTGGGAGCCCGGCAGTGGCAGAATGAAATTCTCAGCGCGCTCCGGCGCTGTGACTGGTTCGCCGTTCTCCTTTCGCCTGATGCAATCAACTCTATGTGGGTCAAAAGAGAAGTGGCGCTGGCACTGCAAGACCCCCGGTATGAAGATCGTATCGTCCCCCTCAAATACCGGGAGTGCGACCTGGACTCGCTCCAATGGCTGACCCTCTTCCAGATGATCGATTTCTCCGGAGACTTTGCCGCCGGGTGTCGAGACCTGCTGAAGATTTGGGGAGTTGGCCTCAGAGACGAGTTTGCGGAACGCTCCTAGGTATCGGGGCGGCACCCTCGCATCGCGTCTTTACGAATCAGCCTCTTCAGATCGTCTTCCCAGGGTGGCAGTTCGCGGATTGATCTGAACGAATAATGCCACGGCGAGTCCTGCCGAATGGACCGTTGGCGGGAGTCCGGCAGAGGGGAGTATAATTCTACGAGTATCCCGGTAGCGAAAATAAAGCGAAAGTGCTAGGCTACCCGTCGGATGGACAGCCCCACGCAACACCCTAACACCCGGCTCAAGGGGCGCGGTACGCCCCGCAATCCGACGAATCGCTTTGAGACCATCGCCTATCAACCTGACCTCACCGATCCTGATATGCCGGCTGCCGGCCCGAAAACCCGCCTGCTGCGTGACCCCTCGCGGACCATTCTCAGCTATAACACCAGCCCGGATGTCGGCTTTCGGGTCAGCCTCAACCCCTATCGCGGGTGTGAGCACGGCTGCATCTATTGTTACGCCCGTCCGACCCATGAGTGGCTCGGGTTCTCGGCCGGCCTGGACTTTGAAACGAATCTGATGGTCAAACAGGACGCCCCTCAACTGCTGGACAAAGCGCTGGCTGCACCGTCCTGGCAGCCCCAGCCGATCTTTTTCAGCGGCATCACCGACGCCTACCAGCCGGTTGAGCGCCAGCTTGAGCTGACCCGTGGCTGTCTCAAGGTGCTGGCCGCCTATCACAACCCGGTCTGCATTGTGACCAAGAGTGCTTTGGTGACCCGCGACTGTGACCTGCTGGCTCAACTGGCCGAAGATCGAGCCGCCTGGGTGGGTGTGTCCCTGACCACGCTGAACGCCGAGTTGGCCCGTCGTCTCGAACCGCGGACCTCGACCCCGGCGCGTCGTCTGGCCGCTATTGCCGCTCTGGCCGAGGCGGGCATTCCGGTTGGTGTGATGGTCGCCCCCATCATCCCCGGACTCACCGACCACGAGATTCCGGCCCTGCTCAAGGCTGCCGCCCAAGCGGGTGCGCAGTGTGCCGGGCATACCATTGTGCGGCTGCCGTATGGCGTATCCGAACTCTTCAGCCGGTGGCTGGAAGACCACTATCCCGAACGAAAGAACAAGGTCTTGAACCGGATTCGCTCAATGCGGCGGGGAAAGCTGAACGACGCGCGATGGAAGACACGGATGCGGGGGGAGGGAGTGTGGGCCGAGTCGATTCATGACCTGTTCGCTACCATGAGCCGCAAAGCCGGGCTGGATGGACCCTTCCCTCAACTGTCTACCGCAGCCTTCCGGCGGCCCGGCCAGGAACGTCAGTTGGCCCTGTTCACGGCCACGGACGACGCCTGAGCGGATTCAGGGATCAGCTTCTACCGGCGTCAGGCTCTCCGCCTCTGAGGTCGGTCACATCGCGTCCTTGCGAATCAGCCCCTTCAGGTCGTCTTCCCAGGGCGGGAGTTCAAAGCCGGCCGGGACTTCAACCAGATGGAGCCGGTGATTGCCCTTTGGTCCGGTTCCTTCACTGATATCAATGATGTGGAGTTGGTCCGCAAAACCATCAGCCTGAAGGCGTTCCCACTCTTCTTCCCAGAGCAGGATGAAATAGCTGATCTTCGGGGTTGTGGGCGGGAAATAAAAGGGGATGCGCCGGTCGGCATAATACAGGGCACCGCTGTCAAAGCTCCGGAAAAAGAAGAGGGGCTGTTCCCCCACCCGCTCGACAACGCGGCCCATAAAGGGCCGAAAGGTCCGCGCGGCGGCAAGAGTGGGCTGAATCACGTGGTTGATGAGGAGAAAGATGCTCGTCGTAAACACCACCAGTCCGCCAAACACGCGGTCCCAGGACTGGCGTCGCAGACCCCAGACCAACAAGACCATCGCGCCGCCGACACCTATGAACCAGCTGGCAAACGCGCCGGGATGGTCGGCAACGATACCCGTGAACATGGGCAGATTGCTCTGGTCTTTCGGATGCAGAAACGGTCGGATCAGACCCAGCGGATCAAACCCGCCGGCCTGGGCGATCACGCCGAGCATAGCCAGACCGATCACACCACAGCAGACAGCGCCGGCGGTCTTCAGCAGCGCGAGAAAGCCGGGGGGCAGGTCGATCTCTCCGCGACGAAGCTCTTGCCACCAGGCTCCCAGCAACAGAGCAATGGCTGGATAGATGGGCAGGATGTACACCGTGCGCTTACTGCTTGAAGCCGAATAGAACAGAAAAATCGTGACGATCCAGACGATCAGATAGGTAAAGTTCTTCTCGGCCCAGTCCTGCCGACATCGGTATAAGAAATAGAACAGCGGCAGAAAGAAAAAGCTCCATGGAGCCATGCCCAGAAACAGATTAGGGATGAAATAATAGAAAGGGTGGACGTGCCCGGCGCCGGCCGACCCGCTCGACACAAAGCGCAGCACATTTTCTTTCATGATCTGCTTGTCAAAAAACGCCTCACCGCCGTACCACAGGGCCAGCGCATACCACGACCCGGCGATGAGGAGAAACAGCAAACCGCCGGTGACGAGATGCAAGCGACGGACAAACAGCAGGTCGCGTTTGACGCACAGGAATACGCCGATGACCAGACCCGGCAGCACCGCACCAATAGGTCCTTTGGCCAGGGTTGCCAGACCGAGCAGGCAAAAGAAACCGAGCGCCTCGCCCCAGCCCACCCTTCGACCAGGCTCAGGACGGGCGTGTTGCTCGCGATACATGGACCAAAAGGAGAAAAAAGCCGCGACCATAAAGAAGGTCAGCGTCATATCCACTCGGGCCGTTGTCGCAGCCCGGACCCACTCAAAGCTGGTGGCCAGGGTCAGACCGGCAATCAGCCCGGCCTCAACACCCCACAGGACGGCGCCGACCCGATAGGTCAGGAGCACACCGAGCAGAGCCAGTAACGCGGAAGGAAAACGGATAGAGAATTCGCTCAACTGACCCAAGGTGAGCGCGGTCGACGTTCCAAGCCAGTGAAAGAGCGGCGGTTTGGACGGAATGATATGGCCGTTGCGCAAAGGCAGAATCCAGTCCCCGTTGTGATAGACCTCCCAGACAACGGTCGCCTCACGCGGTTGTCCCTTGGTGTAAAAAGGAATATCACCCAGACCCCAGACAAATATCAGAGCACAGAAAAGGCTAAGCAGCATGCCAAAGAAGAGAACGCGGGATTGCAACAGCTTCTCCTCGACAGTATGAACGACACGCCCGGGGCGGCGGTTCACGATGCGGAGTTCTCGTCTACGGGTTCATCCGATGCTTCAGGCAATGCTCGCTCTTCGGATTCGGACGGAGCGGGTAAGACGGGTGACCCCGCCTCCCCATTTTGCTCAGGCTGGGGGAGCAATGCGGCCAGCACCAGACGATGTTTCTTGTCCGGCCCCTTGCCCTCACTCGTGACCAGCCGCTCAAGGCGAGGCTGGCTCTCTGAGAGCTCAGGCCAGTCCGTCTCACGGACGAGTAAATACAGCGCAGCGTCGGTCTGTGACGCGCCTCCCGGCCTGACTCCTGGGTAAGATGAGTATATGCGCTCGGCATCCGGGGGCTGTCGGAGGGCACGTTGATTCATTTCAGGGATACGGCGGTCCGCGTAGAAAATAGCCCCGTAGTCAGAGGCGGGGTGATAAAAATACAGCGGTGCGTCCTGCACCATGGAACGCACGCCCAGCATAAAGGATTTATACGTCCGCTCTTGGGCCAGAAGCGGATGAAACAGGGCGTTCGCAAAGTACAACGACCCGGCGACCGAAACCGTCAGCGCGGCAAAGACCGGTACCCAGCGGTCTCGGCGCAACCCCCAGATATACCAGCCGGCCGCTCCGGCGAGCAGCGCAATCCAAATACACACGAGAGGAAACTGACCTTGCAGACTCTGCGCGACAAGGGGCAGATTCGCTCGATCCCGGGGATGCAGGAAAGGGGAAACCAGATGGTCCAGATCAAAGCCGATGCCGTGAGTGATCAGCACAATAAGGATGAGTGCCCCGGCACTGCCCAGGACAAGCGCACAGCCTCGGACGACGCGTTTGACCGCGGGCGATGATAACACTCGCGACCCTTCTATCAATTCCTGCCACCACCATCCGAGCAGCAAAGCCAGAGCCGGATAGAGCGGCAGAATATAATTGCTGCGTTTCCCGGACGCCAGCGTAAAAAAGAGCAACTCAACCCCCACCCAGAGCAACAGGTAGAGCTGTTTCTTCTCCCGCCATATGTCGCCTGACCGGTAGAGCGTGAACCCAAGCGCAGGCAAGAAGAGGCTCCAGGGCAACATCCCGACAAAGAGCGTTGGCACATAATACAGCAGGGTGTGCTCTCGGCTCGGTCCGCCTTTCTCGCTGGCGAAGAATCGAAACACATTCTCATCCAGAATCTGGCGTTGGAAAAACTCTCCGCCGCCTTGGAAGAGGGCCAGCACGTACCACGACACGGCAATACCGCCCGCTATCAGCAACCCTTGGCCGAGACGCAGGCGGCGCAGAAACGCGAGTTCGCCGATCCACCACAAAAAGGTGCCTATAACCAGGACGGGCAGCAACAGGCCCAGCGGCCCTTTGGCCAGGACGGCAAAACCGATGCTGGCATAGAAGAGGAACAACGTCCGTCGTTGCGTCGCCCGTTCCTGGAAGGCCCAGAAAAAGAAAAACTGCGCGGCTGTCAGGAAAAACAGCAGGACCATATCGCTGCGCGCATTGATCGACCACCGTACCCATTCCGGGCAGGTGGCCAGGATCAGAGCGGCCAGCAGCCCGACGCGCCAGTTCCAGACCGCGCGACCGAAGAAAAACGTAGTCAGGACGGTTGCCGTGGCAAACAGGGCGGAGGGGAAGCGAACTGCCAACTCGCTCACCTGGCCGGTAATCAAGGAGACCACGGCCCCGACCCAGTGAAACAGCGGCGGCTTGAGTGGTTGTTCGACCCCGTTCCGCAGAGGGAGAATCCACCCCCCGCCGTTCACCATTTCCCAGACGATCAGGGCTTCTTTTGATTCTTCGTAATTGTAAAAGGGGATGCGTCCGAGATCGAAAAAATAGAGGAGAAAACAGAGAAAGAGGAGCCCGGCGACAATCTGGCGGGTGCGCTGCGGTTCGTTCATGCACTACCTCAAAGAGTGAACGGGTCCTCCACCAATAGATAGGCGGATGCTGGACACGTTTACTCTTTAGATACCGAAGCCACTATCTGCCGGACGGTGGGCTGTCAAATCCCTCGGGACGCCTCTTTTGCCCAAACAGTAGAGCCAGGGACGACGTGAAACAGACCGGCAGCCGGTGCAAGGGGCTGCGGGAAACCGGCGCTATGAAGAGGCTCCGCTCCGTCTCAGCACCCGGTAATGGGTGAGGAGTTGCCCGACGCGTTCCTGCTCAGATGTGTGTCGTCTCAACTCAAGGAAGAGTTTCACCAGTTCGTCTTCCCCCGCTTCGTCGGCAGGCTGTAAGACCTTGAGCAGTTCTTCTACTAAGTTGGGAAATTTTTCGCTGGGGATGTAGTAGTGCGCCCAGCCAAACTCACAGTGGCGGTGAAGGATCTTTGCAATCATTTTTTCTAAGTTTTCCTGGCCCGTCATGACTGCCCTGCCTCCTCCGTAAAAAGCGCCGTCACCTTAATGGCTCTCCCTGTCAGAGTCAAGACGAATAAGAGGGTAAACGTGCCCTCCAATAAGCATGCAGATGTTGGCACGTTTACCCTTTTCCCCCTTTCCCCAGCGCCGAGTTTCTGTCACAAGAGGTCCACAGTGTTACGTACGCCAAAACCCCAGCCCGCCCGCGCACGGCGGAGGAAGGACCCGCTGATTGCTCACCCGGCAACTATCCGGGCATTTCAACGCCGTCTGATTGCCTGGTATCAGCAGCATGGACGGGATCTGCCCTGGCGACGGACGCGCGACCCCTATGAGATTTTGGTATCTGAGGTCATGCTGCAGCAAACCCAAGTCCAACGCGCCTTGCTGTATTACGAGAAATTTTTGCAGAAATACCCCACGGCAGAGGACCTGGCGAAGGCGCACGAACCCCAGGTCCGTGAAGCCTGGGACGGCCTGGGCTACTACGCGCGAGCCCGAAATCTGCAGAAGGCGACCCAACAGATTGTCACTCAACACCAGGGCAAATTCCCGCGCGACCCGGAAGAGCTGACGAAACTGCCCGGCATTGGCCCATATACCGCGGGGGCAGTCTCAAGCTTCGCCTTTCACAAAGACGCCGCCATTCTGGATACCAACGCGGCCCGGGTCCTGCGACGGTTTTTTGGCCTTACCCTCCGGCAGCGTACACCCCGCTTCCTCTGGACGGTTGCCCGGCAGGTTACCCCCAAGGGACAGGCCCATATCTTTAATCAAGCCATTATGGATGTGGGCGCGACCATTTGTGTGGCACGCGCGCCTCGCTGTCCACAGTGCCCGCTTCGTCCAGTGTGCCGGCAGGGAAAAACAACCGCCCCTGCGGGTTCGGTTTGACGCTCTTACGGTTCTCCCGTATAGTGACCCCCCGACGGCCCAGCGGCCTTGCCGCCGCGGGTCCTGAGGTCTCCCAAGCGTGTCAGTTGTTGCTATTATCCCCGCCCGCTACGGATCAACTCGATTCCCAGGAAAACCCCTCGCTCTCCTTCGCCACACACCAATGATCCAGCACGTGTACGAGCGGACCCGTCTCGTGCACGGTCTGGACCGGGTTCTGGTAGCAACTGACGATCAGCGTATTGCCCGGACAGTGAAAGATTTCGGTGGAGACGTGGTCATGACGAGTTCCGCCCACCCGACCGGAACCGACCGGCTGGCGGAGGCGGCCCGACCACTCGCCGCCGACATTATTGTGAACGTGCAAGGCGACCTGCCCTTCTTCCCGCCGCGGATGGTTGAGGAGGCGGTTGTGCGTCTCCAGGAGTCTCCCGAGGCGGCCATGGCCACGGTTAAAACACCGATATACGAGGCTGAAGAGTGGCGGAACCCGAACGTGGTGAAAGTCGTCACCGACCGGAGCGGCTATGCTCTGTATTTCTCCCGCAGCCCTATTCCATGCTATCGTGATAGCGTGCCTGCGTCGGGAAACCAGGGGGAGGTCCTGGCCTACCGGCATATCGGTCTATACGTTTATCGGAAGGATTTCCTGCTGACCTTTACTGCTTTACCACCGACTCCGCTGGAAGAGACTGAAAAACTTGAGCAACTGCGTGCCCTCGAATGGGGCTATAAAATCTGTGTCACTCAAACAGAACGTCCGACCATAGAAGTCGATACCCCAGAAGACCTCATCCGTGCAGAGGAGGCATTGCGATGAATAATGTTGGGAAGGATGGACGAAAAACAAAATTCATTTTCGTCACGGGTGGGGTGGTGTCCTCTCTGGGCAAGGGGCTCGCCGCAGCGTCTATTGGCGGCCTGTTGGAAAGCCGTGGCCTGACCGTCACCATGCTCAAAATGGATCCGTATATCAACGTCGATCCAGGCACGATGAACCCCTTCCAACACGGGGAGGTTTTTGTCACCGATGACGGGGCCGAGACCGACCTCGATCTCGGTCACTATGAACGCTATGTCTCGACCCGGATGACGCGCAAGAACAGTTTCACCACCGGCCAGGTGTATGATGCGGTGATTGCCCGCGAACGCCGAGGCGACTACTTGGGCGGCACAGTCCAGGTTATTCCGCACATTACCGATGAGATTAAGCGGCGTATCCTGACTGCGGCAGACGGTTTTGATGTCGCGATCTGCGAGGTGGGCGGCACGGTCGGCGATATCGAAAGCCTGCCCTTTCTTGAGGCGATTCGTCAGTTTCGCTGGGACTGGGGTAAGGAGCACGTCTTATATATTCACCTGACGCTCGTCCCTTTCATCTCGGCCGCCGGTGAACTCAAGACCAAGCCGACCCAACACAGCGTCAAAGAGCTGACCAGCTTGGGCATCCAGCCCGACCTGCTGCTGTGCCGCACGGACCGCTATCTTGAGCCGAACGTCAAAGCCAAAATCGCCCTGTTCTGCAATGTGGATGACAATGCGGTGATTACAGCCAAAGATGTGGAATGTGTCTACGAAGTGCCCTTGGTCTTTCACCAGGAGGGCCTGGACGAGCGGATCGTGGAGAAGCTCAATATGTGGACAGGTTCACCCAATCTGAGCCGCTGGGAAACCATCGTTCAGACATTTCGCAACCCAAGCGACCACATCAGCATTGCCATGGTTGGGAAATATGTTGAGCTCATAGACTCGTATAAGAGTATCAACGAGGCTCTCGCCCACGGGGGATTTGCCAACAAATGTCGCGTCGATATCGTCCATATAGACTCAGAGCAACTCGAAAACGATATCTTCCCCGAATCCCTGCAACAGGCCGATGGCATTCTCGTACCGATGGGCTTTGGGCGACGAGGGGCGGAGGGGAAAATTGCCGCGATTCGATACGCCAGGGAGAACCATATTCCCTTTTTAGGTATTTGTTTTGGCATGCAGATGGCGGTAGTCGAATTCGCCCGGCATGTGTGCGGCCTTGAGGGGGCGAATTCGACCGAAGTCGATGAGAAGACGCCCGCTCCCGTTATTGCCCTCATGGATGAGCAACGCGAGATCGTGGATAAAGGAGGCACCATGCGGCTCGGTGCCTACCCCTGTGCTTTGGCCGACCGGAGTCTGGCCCTGAGCCTGTATACACAAAAAGAGATGGCCGAACGTCATCGCCATCGGTATGAGTTCAACAATGCCTACCGTGAACTCTTCGCTTCCAAGGGCATGGTTTTTAGCGGTCTCTCTCCTGACGGCGCGTTGGTCGAGGCAATCGAGTTACGGGATCATCCCTGGTTTATCGGGGTGCAGTTTCATCCGGAGTTCACCTCCCGCCCGTTCGAATGCCACCCCTTGTTCAGCGGCTTTATCCAGGCTGGGATACAGCGACGCCTTGCCTCCCTCCAGGCACCGCTCCTCCAGGCTGAGGGAGCCCGGCATTGAGCTGTAGAGAATCTTCTCCGCCAGAGGTGTGCGTTGGTTCGCTCACATTTGGCGGCGGTACGTCCTTTGTGCTGATCGCGGGCCCGTGCGTGATTGAGGACCGGGATTCGGCGCTACGGCATGCGGAAGCACTCAGTTCGTTGACCACTCGCCTGCATGTTCCGTTCGTGTATAAATCCTCATACGACAAGGCAAATCGCTCCTCCCACGCCTCTTTCCGCGGGCTGGGCATGGAGGAAGGGCTGAGTATTCTGGCGGAGGTCAAACGCGAGCTGGGCGTACCGCTCCTGACCGATGTGCATACACCCCAGGAGGTCGTGGCGGCGGCAGAGGTCGTTGATATTCTTCAGATCCCCGCTTTTTTATGTCGTCAGACCGATTTGCTCTTGGCGGCGGGACACAGCCGGCGGTCCGTGAATATCAAGAAAGGCCAGTTCCTCGCGCCGTCCGACATGGAATATGTCGCCCAGAAAGTTGCTTCGACCGGCAACCGGCGTATTCTGCTGACGGAACGGGGCGCCTCCTTTGGCTACCATAATCTTGTGTCTGATATGCGCTCGCTACCCATCCTCGCCGGCTGCGGCTATCCGGTTGTGTATGATGCAACCCATAGCGTTCAACTACCGGGGGGGCGTGGCCCAATGTCCGGCGGGCAGCGAGAGTTTATCCCACCGTTGGCCCGGGCGGCTGTAGCGGTCGGGATTGACGGGCTGTTTATGGAGATCCACGAGGAGCCGGAGCGGGCCTTGAGCGACAGTGCCACGGTCTTTCCTCTGGCCCGGCTTGAGTCCCTCTTACACACGCTGGTTGACCTCGACCGCATAATCAAGAGTGTGCCGGCAGTCCCGTAACGACCGTCTTGGTCACGCCACCCCCATTCGTCGTTTCGCCTTTCAGCACATGGGTGCTGCTCTTGTTTGATTCGCACAGGAGAGATGATAGGCTGCCCACGGTTGCTGGAGTACGTTCATGAGTCGTCATCAAATCCGCTTTATGCTGGGCATTACGGTACTTGGGCTCATCCTTGCCCTGGGCTATCTCAGCTCTCAGGTGGGAAAAGATCCGGCGACCGCGCGCCTCATCGACGAACTCTCGACCCCGGACGTGACCGAAGAGGCAATGGTCCAGCGCATGACGGAGTTCCGCCGGGTGAAGATGCAGGACGGCAAAAAAGTGTGGGAAATTGTGGCCCGGCAGGCGCGCTATTTTGCGGACACCAACGCCGTCGTCATTGACACTCCAGAAGTTTCGCTCTATTTCAGCGATGGCGAAGCGGTCGCGTTACGCTGTCAGGAAGGCACAGTCCACCTGAATGGGGAATCAGACTTACTCCACATCGATCTCCGGGGTAACCTTGAGATACAGATGGGAGCAATCTCCCTAAAGACCGACCAAGCAACCTACGACCGCCAGAAGAATACCATATCCTCAGACGGGGTCATTTACGTTGTCGGTCAAGGATTTACGCTTGAAGGCAAAGGCTATACTGTCGCCGTTGATACCAAGCAACTGACCCTGAAGGCAGAGGTCTATACGACGGTGACACGGGAGTCCGGATGATGCGTTCAACAGCGGTGGGGACTGGGTGGGTGGTCTTTGTCACGATCCTTGTTATCCCCTTTTTCTTGTCTACGTTGACGCGAGCAGCCGAAGACGCCCAACCGAGCCCGACCGACCAAACAGTCCAAGATTCGGCCGCGACCCTTGCGGATTCCCTGTCCCTTACCTCTCGAAAAGACCCCATTCATATTCGCTCGCATGACCTCGAGTTCTTCTACGAAGAGAAGCGTATCCAGTATCGCGGTAATGTGGTGGTGACCCAGGGGGATATGACCTTAAAGAGCGATAGGCTAACGGTGCTGTATGAAGATCCCGCATCAGCAGCCTCGGATACCGCAGCGCAGCAACGGCTCAAACATATTGTTGCCGAGGGGAGTGTCGAAATTACTTCTGGCGGACGGCGTGCCACGAGCCGCAAAGCGATTTTCAATCAGAAAAAGCGCACGGTCACGCTCAGAGGGAACGCGGTTCTTCAGGAGGGTCCCAACCGAGTCAAGGGAGATATCGTGACCGTCTTTCTTGACGAGAATCGCAGTATTGTAAAAGGCGGAAAGGGAAAGCGGCGGGCCCAGATGGTCCTTATTCCCGACTAAGACGCCAAGGGAGCCGTTGCGACGAAACCGAGCAGCGCGCCGCACAAGGAAAGAAGAGCAGAGTGAGTGATACGCCAGTCCTCCAAGCCGAAGGCTTGTGGAAAACCTACGGGAAACGCGTCGTGCTGCGTGATGTCAGCGTTCGCGTCACAGGCGGCGAAGTGGTGGGCTTACTCGGTCCCAACGGCGCCGGAAAGACGACGACTTTTTCGATCATCGTCGGTATTATTCGACCCGATAAGGGTAAAGTCTATTATAATGATGACGAGATTACGACCTTGCCCATGCATAAGCGGGCCCGCCGGGGGGTGACCTATCTACCCCAGGAACCCTCAGTTTTCCGAAAGTTGACCGTAGCGGAAAATGTCATGGCTATTCTGGAGACTACCTCCCTGAACAAAGCGCAACGCGAAGAACGCCTGGCTGAGCTGCTGGCAGAGCTAGGGATTAGCCATCTGGCAGCCAATCGGGCGGATTCGCTCTCTGGGGGAGAACGACGCCGGGTCGAAATTTCGCGTGCGCTGGTAATGTCGCCGGCATTTATGCTCCTGGATGAACCCTTTGCCGGAATCGATCCGCTTTCGGTTGTTGATATCCAGGAGATTATCGTGCAATTACGCGAACGCGGGATCGGCATTCTTGTCACCGACCACAATGTTCGAGAGACGCTGAGCATTTGTGACCGGGCCTATATTCTGAGCGATGGCAGTGTATTTGAGGAAGGAACGCCCCAGGAAATTACGGCGAGTAGTCGCGCCCGAGAGGTCTACTTGGGAGAGCGCTTCCGCCTCTAGTGACTAGGGACAAGGGTAGAGTTGTATGGGGTTAGACCTCAGACTGACTCAGAAATTAACCCAAAAACTGGTGATGACGCCCCAATTGCGTCAAGCCATCAAAATTCTGCAACTGCCCCGTGGAGAGCTTGATACGCTCATTGATGAAGAGCTGGCGGAGAATCCGGTCATTGAGCGCGTCACCGAGGACGAGGCGATTTTTGACGATGGCCGCGGCAATGGCGAAGAGCCAGCCCAGACCGCCGCACCAGACGCGAACACAGAAAAGGACCAGATTGACTGGCAGACTTATCTCAGCACCTATAATAACAATAACGACATGCCGGCCCTTCCTCCACCTGGGGACGAAGACGCGGATAGTGAGCGTCAAAATGCCCCAGAGGATCGTCTGCCCCGCACAGAGTCGCTGGCCGAACATCTCACCTGGCAGCTACGCTTCCGCAGCCTGACCGAAACAGAAGAACATCTCGCCTCTCTGATCGTCGGAAATCTGGACGTTGACGGCTATCTGGAGGCCAGCGTCGAGGAACTCGCAGAGAGTGCAGGCGGCAGTCCCGAGGAGGTTGAACGAGTCTTGCGGATTGTGCAGTCGTGCGACCCGATTGGAGTCGGCGCCCGAGACCTCCAGGAATGCCTGCTGTTACAGCTGTGTGCGGCTCGGCACGAGGGCGAAGCGATTGACGAGTCCCTGCTCTATTTAACAAAAACGATTGTCCGGCAGCATCTCCAGAGCCTTGAGGGACGGCGCTATGATCGGTTGGCAAAAGCGCTCAAAGTTCCGACGGAAGAAATCCAGCGGGCGATCAAACTCATTACGGCTCTTGAACCCAAGCCCGGACGCAATTACGGTGACGGGGATATCCGCTATGTCACGCCGGATGTGGATGTCCATAAGATCGGAGACGAGTATCGGGTGACGCTCAACGAAGAGGGTCTGCCGCGTCTCAAGGTGAGCAATGCGTATCGCCATTTACTCACCCAAGACGGCGAGGCAAAAGAGTATGTCCAGGATAAACTGCGTGCAGCAGCCTGGCTGATTAAGAGCATTCACCAACGCCAGCGGACCCTACTCATGGTTGCTGAGAGTCTGGTCAAATTTCAGCAGGATTTTCTGAACCATGGCGTTTCCCATATGCGCCCACTGGTGTTACGCGATGTGGCAGATGATATCGGTGCGCATGAGTCAACGGTCAGTCGGGCTATTGCGGGCAAGTATATCGCCACGCCACGCGGCTTGTATCCACTCAAAAAATTCTTCACAACAGGGCTGAAGAGCCACTATGGACAGGACGTTTCGGCAGAAAGCGTCAAGGCCCAAATTCGAGCCCTGATTGATCGGGAAGACCCGTACAAACCTCTGAGTGATGAAGAAATTGCAAAAACACTGTCCCGTAGTCATATCAAGATTGCCCGCCGGACCGTCGCCAAATACAGAGAGGGCCTCAATATTCTTTCCTCTGCAAAGCGGAAATACGCCCGCTAGGCGGCAGTCCTATTCGGAATGAAGGAATACTCCCATGCGTGTCGTTGATATCCTCGACCAAGAATCTATTCTCCCCCAGCTCCAGGGCCGCACAAAGACCGATGTCCTCCGTGAGCTCGCCCAACACCTCGCCCAGCACACACAAGGTGTCGACGCCGAGCAGTTGGTCGCCGTGCTCCTGGACCGTGAACGTCTCGGCACAACGGCCATTGGTGAAGGCATTGCCATACCCCATGGGAAGTTGTCCGGACTCAAGAACGTAGTCGCCGTTTTTGGCCTGAGTCCACACGGGGTGGACTGTAGCTCCCTTGATGGCGGGCTGACGCGGCTCTTCTTTTTGCTGGTTGCGCCAGAGGATTCTGCCGGCGTCCACCTCAAGGCCCTGGCTCGGGTCTCTCGACTTTTGAAAGACAAGATGTTTCGAGAACGCTTGCTCCAAGGCGGTAGCCAAGCGGATTTACACCGGCTGATCTGCGAGGAAGATAACAACCTGTAGTGGGGAGGCCACACCCGACACGTACCGCTATGCAAGTCGTTGTCGTCACGGGCTTATCAGGCTCAGGGAAAAGTACCGCAATCCGCGTCCTGGAGGATCGTGGCTTCTACTGCATCGATAATCTGCCAGTCACCCTCATCCCCCGATTTCTTGAGCTCAGCGAAAATAATCAGGAGCATATTGGCCGAGTGGCCCTGGGGATTGATCTGCGCGAGCGTATTTTTCTGCACGAATACCCGACGGTCCTTGAAGGGCTGCGCCAGAAGGGCCACCAGATCAAGATCCTGTATTTTGAAGCCAGCGCCGATGTCCTCGTGCGGCGCTTTAGCGAAACCCGCCGTCCCCACCCGGCTGCCGGAGACGGGGGCGTCCTCCGAGGGATTCGGACCGAAGAGGAACAGCTCGCCGAACTGCGCGCCTCGGCCGACCTGGTTATGGATACGTCTGCGTATAGCGTACACGAACTCCGGGAGGCCCTCCTTCAGCATATTGAGCGCTATCCCCACTCCCAACGGCCTTTGCTCATTACCGTCGAGTCGTTTGGCTATAAATACGGAATCCCCATCGATGCCGATATTATGCTGGACGTCCGTTTTCTTCCCAATCCTTTTTTTATCGATACGCTCCGACACAAGACCGGTACGGAGCGCGCCGTCGTAGAATTCGTCCTCGGCCAGGAGGAAACCGTTCTCTTTTTGAGTCAGACGTCGGCCTTACTCAAATCGACGCTGCCCCTGTATGCCAGAGAAGGCAAAAGCTATCTCACTCTGGCCATTGGGTGTACCGGCGGCCAGCACCGCTCGGTCGTCATCGCCGAAGAATTGGGCCGACAGCTCCAAGCCTGGGACTATACCGTTCGGATTCAGCACCGAGACAGGCGGCGGGAAAGAGTATCGGGATGACCCTCCCCCTCCACGCCCGGCTCACCCTCCTCAACGCAATGGGCTTACACGCCCGCGCGGCAGCGTCCTTCGTCAAGGCCATCAAAGACCTCAAGGTTGAGGTCAGTGTCAGTTGGGAGGGACAGACGGCGAACGGCCGTAGCGTCCTCGACCTGCTGACCCTCGGTGCTCCGCAGGGTAGCCTCCTTGAGCTACAGATTCAGGGCGACGATGCAGAGGAGGCGCTCTCGACGCTCACCCGCCTCGTCGCCAATCGTTTTGACGAAGAATAGTTATCAGGCCAGTGAAAAGCCCCTTGACGCTCAGAAGGGGATTCTATTATATGCGCCCAGCCGTCTAGGGTACGGGTAGCATCACACCAAGGAGAAAAAATATGACGGGGAAAGAGTATTTATTCACGTCCGAATCAGTGTCAGAGGGTCACCCGGACAAAATGTGTGATCAGATCTCAGACGGCATCCTGGACGCCTTACTCGAACAAGACCCGGACAGCCGGGTGGCCTGCGAAACGCTGGTCAAGACCGGCATGATCGTCGTGGCAGGTGAGGTCACAACCAAAGCTCAGACCAGCTATCATTTTGTCATGGATGTCGCCCGCCAGATCGTGCGCGACATCGGCTTCACCGACTCTTCCCTGGGTTTTGACGCTGACACTTGTTCCGTGCTGACCGCGCTCAGCCAGCAGTCCGAGGATATTGATCAAGGTGTATCCGAGGGGAAAGGTCTCCACAAGGAACAGGGAGCGGGCGATCAAGGCATGATGTTCGGCTTTGCCTGCGATGAAACCAAAGACTATATGCCGTTTCCCATTTATACGGCCCACCGCCTGGTCCAGGAAATGGCCACCATACGAAAAAGAGGCGAACTGCCTTTCCTGCGACCGGATAGCAAGTCGCAGGTAACGGTGGAATACCGGGACGGCAAACCGGTGCGCGCGGATACGGTCCTGATTTCGACCCAACACGATCCTGACGCGGCGTATGACACAATCAAAGAGGCCATTGTTGAAGAAGTCGTGAAACGCGTCATTCCACCGGAGTTTCTGGACCAGAAGACGACGTTTCTCGTGAATCCGACCGGGCGTTTCGTCAACGGCGGCCCGTACGCGGACTGCGGACTGACCGGGCGAAAAATTATCGTCGACACCTATGGCGGCTACGGCCGGCATGGTGGTGGTGCGTTTTCGGGCAAAGACCCCAGCAAGGTGGATCGCTCCGCCGCGTATATGGCGCGCTATATTGCCAAGAATCTTGTAGCCGCGGATTTAGCCAAACGCTGCGAGGTCCAGCTCGCCTATGCGATCGGCGTGGCGGAACCGGTCGGCGTCTATGTTGATACCTTCGGCACGGGTGTCTTACCGGAGGAGCGCATATCCGCAATCGTCCGTCAGGAGTTCGACCTTCGACCCGCTACCATTATCCAAACGCTTGATTTGAAACGTCCCATTTATCGGGAGACTGCGGCCTACGGCCACTTCGGGAGACCGGCCGAGAACGGATATTTCCCCTGGGAGCGGATTGACCGTATAGAAGCCCTCAAGCGCGCGTCGACGACCGCGTAGATAACCCAAGTCAGAAGCAGAAAGAGGAATCATGCGTACAAGCCGAGGCGATGTCAAAGACCCCAAGCTGGCCAAGGAAGGCAAGAAGCGTTACGAGTGGGCCGACCAGCACATGCCGGCCCTGCGTCAGGTCCGAGAAGTTTTTTCACGCGAGAAACCCCTGAAAGGCGTGCGCCTGGCGGCCTGTCTGCACGTCACCTCCGAAACCGCCAACCTGATGCGAACCCTCAAGGCTGGCGGCGCCGACGTCACCCTGTGCGCTTCCAACCCGCTGTCCACCCAGGACGATATTGCCGCCGGCCTGGTCAAGCACGAAGGCATCCCGACGTTTGCGATTCGCGGCGAGAATAACAAGAGCTATTATGCCCACCTGCACCAAGCCCTGGCTCATCAGCCCAGCGTGACCCTCGACGACGGCGCCGACCTGGTCTCGCTGCTGCATACCGACAAGCAGTACGCCGACCGCGCCGAGCAGATGTGCGCCAGCATGGAAGAGACCACGACCGGCGTCATCCGGCTGCGCGCCATGGACAAGGACGGCGTCCTGAAGTTCCCGGTCATTGCCGTGAACGACGCTACTACCAAGCACCTGTTCGACAACCGCTACGGAACCGGACAATCCACCCTGGATGGGGTGCTGCGGGCGACCAATATCCTGCTGGCCGGCATGACGGTTGTGGTCGCCGGCTACGGCTGGTGCGGCAAAGGCGTCGCCATGCGCGCCCGGGGGCTTGGATCCCAAGTCATTGTGGCCGAAATCGACCCGATTCGCGGACTGGAGGCCGCCATGGACGGCTTCCGGGTCATGCCCATGCGTGAGGCGACCCGCGAGGGGGAGCTGTTCGTGTCCGTGACCGGCGACACCAGCGTGCTGCGCAAAGAGCATTTTGCGCGTATGAAAGACGGCGCCATCCTGTGCAACTCGGGCCATTTTGACGTCGAGATCGATATTAAGGCGCTCAAGAAAATGGCCAAGCGGGTTGAACGCAATGTGCGCACAAACGTGGACGGCTATCATCTGGAGGATGGACGCTGCATTTATGTCATCGGCGAGGGTCGGCTGGTCAATCTTGCCGCGGCCGAGGGACACCCGCCGGCGGTGATGGATATGAGTTTTGCCACGCAGGCCTTAACCGTGCGGTGGGCGGTGGAACATCAGGACCAGTTGACGCCCCACGTGCACCCTGTCGCCAAAGAGATCGAAGATCAGGTCGCCAGCCTCAAACTCGCCAGCATGGACATCCAACTCGACCGGTTGACCCCGGAGCAGAAGCGCTATCTTGCATCGTGGGAATTTGGGACATAAGTTCTACCCATGGTCGGTGGGGTGTTTCGGTGGATGCTGGGGGCGGTGCTTCTTGCGAGCGTAGCACCCTTCGCCTTTGCTCTCTCCCCGCCCCGTCCCGCTCTCGAAGAAATACGGCATACCTCAGTCCCGGATTACACCCGGGTCATCATTACCCTCTCGGACCGAGCAGATTATCGACACTTCCGGGTTGCGGCTGACCGGGACCATGATCGGCCGCCCCGGATTGTCATCGATTTCTCCTCGGCCCGGATTGATCCGCAGTTGCGGGCGCCCATTCCCGTGGATGACGGCCTGCTCAAGCGCATCCGGACGGGCCAGTTTTCGCCAACCACGGCTCGGGTCGTGCTCGATTTGGAACAGATTGAGAGCTATACCGCTTTTCCACTCTACTCTCCGTATCGACTCATTATTGATGTCAAAGGCAAGAGTGAAAAAACGCTGCCGCGCCAGCAGGCCAGGCAATCACGAGCACCCCCACCTCCTCAATATCGAATCATGATTGACCCCGGGCACGGTGGGCGCGACCCAGGCGCGGTCGGTGTTGACGGGCTCAAGGAAAAAACCGTGGTCCTTGCCATCAGCAAAAGACTTGGCAAGAAGTTGGAATCCCGCCTTCCGGTTACAGTGCTCTATACACGGGAGAAGGATGTCTTTGTTCCGCTGCCGGAACGCACGGCCCAAGCCAATGCGACGAAGGCCGACCTTTTTATTTCGATCCATGCCAATGCGAGTGAAAATCCTCACCTCCAAGGAGTTGAGACCTATCATCTGAACAATACCAATGATCGTGCCACTATTCGGCTGGCGAACTTTGAAAATGGTCTGCAACACCTGAGACAGCCACCGCAGGCAGGAAGCGAATTATCCGAGATTGTGAGCGATATGATCCATAATGATAAGCTGGAAGGGTCAATTATCCTTGCCCATGCCCTCCAAGATTCTATAATGACCCAGGTTGCCAAACGTCACTCGAAGGTTCGTAACCTGGGAGTAAAAAAAGGACCGTTCTATGTGTTAGTTGGAGCGGAGATGCCGTGTGTATTGGCCGAAGTGTCCTTCCTGACGCACCGCGTTCAGGGTAAGCTGTTGCGTTCCTCGGCCTATCGAGAAGCGATAGCGGAAGGGCTTTTTCAGGGGATTGCCCGATTTATCAAAGAAGAGTTACCACGTATGGAGAGCCTGTGAGCCCGCCGCGCCAGGAAAGATAACGTATCATGGACGCCGACCAGCAATACTCTCCCCCCGGTCTTATTGAGCTACCGCCCCTCCCTTCGTCAGACCCGGACGTGGAACTTGATCCCGCTTGGGACCTCGGTCGGATTGCCGGCACCTATCGCACCCAGGTCCACGAGTTGCTGGTGCGACACCAAGCGAAGAGTCAGAGTGGACGCTCCGTGGTCGAGGTCCACACCGCGCTGATCGATCAACTCGTGCGCTACGTCTTTACCGCCGCAACCCGCCTCTACACGCGTCGCTATACCAGCCTCAGCCAACGCTGTAGCCTGTTTGCCCTGGGCGGCTATGGCCGCGGGGAATTAAATCCGCATTCCGACATTGATTTGCTCTTCCTCTACCACTGGAAAATCACTCCCTACGCCGAGACGGTGTGGGAAACGCTGTATTACAGTCTGATGGACGCGGGCTGGACGGTCGGCCATGCGGTCCGTAATATTCGGGAGTGCCTCCGTCATGCGGGTCGGGATTTCGAGATTAAAACGTCCCTGCTGGATAGTCGCTACCTGTGTGGTGAAGAGTCCTTGGCCCAGGATTTTCAGACCGCCATTCAGCGCGACTTGGTAGAGAAACGAACCGAACAGTTTTTTCAGGCAAAAGCCGAAGAGAGTCGCGTCCGCCACCAGCGCCACGGCGATTCGCTCTATCTACTCGAACCAAATCTGAAAGAGGGCTGTGGCGGGTTACGCGATCTGCACACCGCTTGGTGGTTGGCCAAAGTCAAATTCAAGCTCACCAACTGGCGCGAACTCATCGTCAAGGGTATCGTCTCGAAATCGACCCTGGCCGAGGTAGAAGCGGCCCAGGATTTCTTGTGGCGAGTGCGGAACGGGCTCCATCTGCTTGAGCGGACCGAGCAGGATACGCTGACCTTTGAACACCAGGACCAGCTCGCCCCGGCGTGTGGCTTTGCGGACACTACCCAGTTCATGCGGACCTACTACCAACACGTCGCGACTATTCATGATTTTACCCGATTCATGTTTGAGCGCTGCGCAGCACCGTCTCGACTCTTCAACTTCTTGGGCCGCCCGCGGGGTCGGGATATCCGTGAAGGCATCCGTATTGTTGACCAGACCCTGCACGTGACGAATCCTGAGATGCTCACGCAGGAGCCGCTCAATCTCGTGACCCTCTTCCATGATGCCCAGCGTCACGGCGTCGTGTGTACCCGTGAAACCAAGCAGGCGATTCGTCAGGCACTGACCGATCTCCCGCCAGATACGGCCAGCCGCCCCGCCGTGCGGGATGCCTTTCTCGCCGTCCTCTCCTGGAAGCAGCGGGTTGCCCCAACCCTGCACGCGATGCACGAAGTCGGCCTGCTCGAATGGCTGTTACCCGAGTTTGGTCATTTACGCTGGCGAACGCAGCGCGACCTGTACCATATCTATGCCATCGACGAGCATACACTGCACGGCGTGGCAGAACTCGAACGCTTGCGCGACGGTGAATATAAAGAAAGTCTGCCGCTCCTGACCCAGGTCATGCGTGAGATTGACCGGGTAGACCTCTTATTCCTGTCGATGCTCTTCCACGATGTGGGCAAGGGATTTGGCGTCGAGCACTCCGCCCGGAGCGCCGAGATGGTGAACGCAGCGGCCAGTCGCTGGCAACTGCCGCCAGATGAGGCGCACGAGTGGCAGGTCCTCGTCCGCCAGCATCTCTTTATGTCTCATATTGCTCAACGGCGCGATCTTTCAGACGACGCGCAAATTGCTGATTTTGCCCGAACAGTAGAGAATCCCGGTTGCTTGAAAAGGCTCTATCTGCTGACGTTTGCCGATATGAAGGCCGTTGGCCCCAAGGTCTGGAATAGCTGGAAGGGTGGGCTCCTCAATGAGCTCTATCTACGCACCTTGGAGCGCTTGGAAACAGGGGCGCTTGTGGAGGAGGATCAAGACGCGCGCCTCCAGCGCCGGAAAGGTCGCATTCGTCACCATCTGGCCGCAGAAGCAGCCGCCGATCAGCTCTCCCAGTTCCTGACTGCCATGCCGGATAGTTATTTCCTGACGACCCCGGAGGACGCGGTCCCAGAGCATTTTCAACTCATGAGCCGTTTTATCCAGGCAGAGGCTGAAGCTCCCTACCGCGCCAGCCTGCACCACTTTCCAGAGCAGGAGTATAGTGAATTTACCCTGGTCACCCATGATCGCCCAGGGCTCTTTTCCATGCTCGCCGGTGTTCTCACCGTCAGCAGTCTCAGCATTTCCGGAGCACGTATTGCTACCAGCCAGCAAGGCATTGCTTTAGATGTCTTTCGGCTGTCACACCTGGACCGTCAGGACATGCTGCTCTCGGAAGACACCTGGGCCCGATTTTATACGCGGCTGAACGCCGTGTTACACGGTGAGCGAACGGTTGAGGATATGCTTCAGGCGGCCAGGCCACCGGCGTTTCTACAACGCTCCCGCCCACGCCTGCGGACCGAGATTACGATTGATAACACCACATCGCCAACCTACACCCTGGTCGATGTCACGGCGCTGGACCGGATCGGACTCTTATTCGAGGTGACCCACGCCCTGTTCCAACTCGGCCTCGTGATCCACCTGGCGAAGATCACAACCAATGTCGATCAGGTCCTCGATGTCTTCTATGTGACTGATGTGACAGGCGCGAAGGTTGGGAATCCCGACCGGGTGCTGGCAGAGCTGCAAGGCCGGCTGCGGAACCATGAGGAGGCGGCATGACTCAGCCCGCCACTGCTCACCAAGCCTCCCCCTCTCACCAAAAGAGTGCCCAGAGTGATGCCCTACTCGATACCTTTCTGGGGCATCTCACCGTAGAAAAAGGCTTAACCCCGCGTACGGTAGAGGTCTACAGCCGGGACCTCCACCGGTTCTGCGCCTATTTATCGACTCAGGATATTGCGGATGTCAGACGAGCCGGTTCGCGCCATATCGTTGGCTTTCTCAGCGCCCTGCACGAGCAGGGCGTATCAACCCGTACCCAATCCCGCGTCTTAACCGCGCTACGCGGCTTATACCGCTTCCTCCAACGGGAAAACGAACTGCCTGGGAAGAACCCAACCGCCCTACTCCATCTGCCCAAGTTTGGCCGTGCCCTGCCCCACGTCCCGTCCCAGGAACAGGTAGACGCCCTCATCTCACTGCCAGACGCGACGACCCCACTCGGCATGCGGAACCAGACCATGCTCGAAGTGTTATACGCGACCGGCCTGCGTGTCTCCGAACTGGTGCAGCTGACAGTCTCTCAGGTCAACCGGGAAGCAGGATTCGTCCGGGTGCGGGGCAAGGGCAATCGGGAACGCCTCGTCCCCCTCGGGACTCGGGCACTCGCGCAGCTCCAGGGTTATCTCGACACCGTCCGCCCAGTCCTGCTGAAGCACCGGAGCAGTGACTATATTTTCCTGACTCGTTCCGGGAAGCCGCTGACCCGTCAAGCATTCTGGGCGCTGATCAAAGGCTACGCCAAGAAGAATCCTGAGGGCAGTCCGGTCTATCCCCACTCCTTGCGGCACGCCTTTGCGACGCATCTGCTGGAGGGTGGAGCGGACCTGCGGGCGGTTCAGTCCATGCTGGGCCACGCTGATATTGCCACAACGCAAATCTATACTCATCTGGCGAGCGCGCGCTTACGCGAGGTGCACCGCAAGTATCATCCGCGCGGCTGAGGGCTCCGTGCTCAGGCCCTGAACCGGCAAGCTCAAGGAAAGCGATCCTTTTCCTTCAGGCCGCTTTTACATCACGACCACGCTCCGGGCAACTTCGCCTTTCTCCAGCGCGGTCATGGCATCGTTGACTTCATCCAGAGCGTAGGTCCGGGTTACCAGTTCATCGAGCTTGAGTTTGTTGTTCATATACAGCTCAATCAAGCGCGGCATATCGACATGCGGACGGGAGGAGCCGTACACCGAGCCCTGAATCTTTTTCTCGTTGAGCAGGCTGAACGCCGGGATCGTCACCGTCTCTTCCCGCGCCGGTGCGCCAACAACAATCGTACTGCCCCCCTGCCGGGTGCAGGCATAGGCTTGTTCGATGGTTTTGCCCAGGCCGATCACCTCAAAAGCGTAATCCGAGCCACGCCCGTCGGTCAGGCCCCGCACGGTTTTGGTCAGATCGTCTCGGGACGGATTCACGGTGTGGGTCGCGCCAAACTCTTTGGCGTACTCAAGCTTGTTGTCCATCAAGTCAACCGCGATAATAATGCTCGCCCCCGCCAGCGCGCAGCCTTGGATCACGTTCAACCCCACCCCGCCACAGCCGATGACCACGGCGCTCGTACCGGGCCTGACCCCGGCGGTATTGATAGCCGCTCCGACCCCGGTCATGACACCACAGCCGACCAGACAGGCTTTGTCGAGCGGCACCTCGTGCGGGATTTTGACACAGGCGATTTCGGGCACCACCGCGTATTCCGCATAGCTCGACAGACCGGCGGCATGATGAATCTTCTGTCCGTTCTTACTCAGCCGACAGGTGCCATCCAGGAGAGCGCCTTTGCCCATAATCGTCCGCATATTCACGCACAGAACCGGACTGCCCTGGGCACAGTAGTAGCAGTGTCCGCAGTAGGGAGCGAAAGACAGGACCACATGGTCGCCGGGCTGCACCATCGTCACGTCCGGCCCGACTTCTTCAACAATACCAGCACCTTCATGACCAGGCACGACGGGCAACGGGGAGCGAATCACACCATGGATAATGGAATAATCGCTATGGCACACGCCATTGGCGGTAATCTTGACGCGCACTTCTTTGGATTTGGGATTGTCGAGGTCTACCTCTTCGACCTGGAGTGGGGTGCTGAGTTCGTATAGGACTGCGGCCTTCATAACTCCCTCCTTATACGCTGGGTCCGGCTTCATCTCGAAGCGCGGCGCTTTCCAGAATTTGATGGGACGCGGTATGGGGATCAAGCGTGCCGGCTCCAACTGCATCGAAATAGCGCGACAGCTCGGGATCGGTCCGGGCGCCGACGGTCAAGCGTTTACGGACTTCATATTCGACCCGGGTAATGAGTTCCTCGCGGCGGCGCTCCGAGCGGCGGCGCGCCAGTTCTCCAGACACAATCGACGACTGATGATGATCCCGCATGGCTTGCAACAGCTCCGGCAGGCCCGTGCCGTTAATCGCCTGAGTCGCCAGCACGGGAATGCGCCAGGGCGACTGCGCCGACTCATCTGCCGGACGATTGCTGTATTTCAGCTCCAGCATCAGGCTGAGTTCGGTCATCATCCGCTGCGACCCGTCTCGGTCGGCCTTATTGACGACGAAGATATCCGCAATCTCCATCAGCCCGGCTTTCATAACCTGAACACCGTCACCGGCTTCCGGTACGAGCGTCACCAGCACGGTATCGGTCGTGCCCATGACGTCCAATTCCGTCTGCCCAACGCCGACCGTCTCAACCAGAATATAGTCCAGGCGTGCCGCATCCATCAGCTTAATGACGTCTTTGGTCGCACGGGACAGCCCGCCGTGACTGCCGCGCGTTGCCATACTCCGAATGAAGACGCCGCGGTCAAGATAATGCTTCGTCATCCGAATCCGGTCGCCTAGCAGCGCACCACCGGTAAAGGGGCTCGACGGGTCGATAGCGACAATCCCAACCGTTTCTCCGGCCTGCCGCATCAGCGTCGTCAGCCCGTCTACCAGGCTCGACTTGCCAGCGCCCGGAGGGCCAGTAATTCCTATCGTGCAGGCGTGCCCTTGCCTGGGCCCGATGGCCTCCAGAATACGGCCCAGCCTTTCATCTTCTCGTTCTACCAGCGTCATCAGACGAGCCAGCGCTCGATTATCTCCGGACGACATTTTTTCGAGCAGTTGATCCAGTGTGTGTTTTGCCATGGGTACGCTTTTTTCTCCTTGAGCGGTCTATATACCGGAAGCTGCTGGTAAAGTCAGTGGAGCTTGGTATGCTATGGAGGGAATAGGAAAAAGCACGCAGACTGTCGCGTAGCGCGGAGAAGAGCATGGAATGGGACACCCTCTATATTGAGAAAAGGGAGGCGGTAGCTTTTCTGACCCTGGATCGTTCAGCCTCCTTGAATGCGGTCAACGACCAACTCACGGCTGACCTCGAAGCGGCGTGTCAAACGCTCGACGCTGATACCGACCTCCAGGTAGTCGTGCTGAAAGGCGAAGGTCGCGCCTTTTGTTCCGGCATGGACCTCAAGGCGGCTGCCCTGCGCCCCTCAACCAACGCGGCTATTGATGCGGCCTGGGCTCCCTGGCAACGCGCGCTGGATACCCTGGAACACCTCAATGCCCTCACTATTGCTTCCATTCAGGGCGCCTGTCTGGGCGCCGGCTGTGAGTTGGTCTTGGCCTGTGATTTTCGGATTGCGGCCAATACCGCCTTCTTCTCTTTACCCCAAGTGCTCTACGGCTCGCCGCCCGATGCTAGCCAGAGCTATAAACTCGCCCAACTCATCGGTCTCGCCAAAGCCAAGGAAATCCTGATTCTGGGGGAACGCTTCGATGCCTCCCAGGCCGAGCGCTGGGGACTGCTGACCAAAGTCGTTGAAGCCGAGAATCTTAAAGAGGAGACCGAGCAGCTCGTCGCCCGTTGTCAAAAAGTTGGCGGCCGGGCCGCAACCGTCGCCAAACATCTGCTGCATCAGTCCTGGACGCTGGGCCAGGAGACCTGGTCGTCGGAAATATCCCGTGCCCGGACGACCGCGCTTGAGGAAAAAGACTTTGCCGAGGCCATGCGCATCTACCGCGAGCAGCGCAAGCCACAGGTGTAGGAGAGATTAGGAACGAGGGGTTGGGGGTTGGGGGTTCGCTGCCCCTAACCCAATCCTCAATACCTAACCCCTATCCTCATGCTCTCTGCCACGCTTGACTTTATTAACGAACTCCGAACTGCCGGGCTGCGCATCGCGTTGAGCGAAAGCCTGGATGCCGTACAAGCGGTTGCGGCAGCGGGGGTTGAGCGAGAGGTCCTGCGCGAAGCGCTGGCGGCCTGCATGGTGAAAGACGAGGAGGACCGCTACGCCTTTGATACCGTCTTCAACCGCTTCTTTACCGGCTCTCACCCACGTGCCAGGAAAAAACCGCTGCCACACTCCGGCCAGGGAGTCGGTCCACGCACCACCCAAACAGCGCACAGCGAACGCACCCGACCGCAGCCGCGGCAGTCTGAAAAGAGACCTCTCTCACGACCATCTGTCCAACCGCAGGCCGCTGAGGCGAAAGAGAAAAAAGAAGCTCCGACGGCCTTACTCCAGCCAGCCGGAGACGCCGGCCAGAACCCGACGGAAGACGAGACCTATCAACAAGACAAAGCCCGACTCGCCAAACGAAAGGCGCTCTTACACAAATCCCTGAGTCTGTTCGACTCCCGGGATGTCGAAGACGCCACAGACCTGGTAGACGAATTGGCGCACCGTTTCCGGGGTCATCTCAGCCGTCGCTATCGAAGGACAAAACATGGCCGGCTCGACTTCCGTCGAACGATTCGCGCCTCAATTTCACACGGTGGTGCTCCCGTCAATTTGTTTATGAAAGGCCGCCGGCCCGGCCGGCCTGACCTGCTGGCCTGGTGTGATCTGTCGGGGTCGGTCTCAACCGTCAGCGATTTTCTGCTGGCCCTGCTCGCGCCGGCCGGTAAATACTTTCGTCAGGTTCACACCTTCGCTTATGTCGATCGTCTGTGCGAAGTCTCTTTCGAGCAGGGTTATGTTGTCCCGCATGGCGAGCTTGACCTGTACGCGCGATCAGACTTCGGTCGGGTGCTCCAACATTTCTGGCAGGCCGAAGGCGAACGCCTCCTGACCCGTAACACCATCGTCCTCATCCTGGGCGACGCCCGCAACAACCGCCGCCCGCCCCGGCCCGATCTCCTGGCTCGAATCCGTGACAGGACCAAGAAACTCATCTGGCTGAACCCGGAACCGGAAGAGCGCTGGGACACGGGTGATAGCGTTATGGGTCGCTATACGCCGATGTGTGACGCGGTCTTAGGCTGTGGAAACCTCAAGGAATTGCTGAGCGCGCTGAAGCGGACGTTTTAGCCCCTCCTCAGCCATTCCCCCGCTTGCTGAAGGAGAGAGACATTCTCAGCATCTCCCAAGACTTCTCCGAAAGATGCCTGAATCGTCCATAGACCATTGTCTTGGCGCTCTTGCTTGGCTATCGCGCCTTCACTCTTGAAATCCATGAGAACTGTCTCTAGCTCAGTCTCAGGAATATCGGTGAAAATGATTTGCTTGTACAAGGGAATTACCTCCCTTTATCACTGGAGTTTGGGATCAACTATTATAGGACGACATGATTGAAGTTCAATGTTAGGAAAAAAGCAAGGACAAGCAATACCGGGAAGAGCATGACATACCAGACAAAAGTCTCCTGAATCGTTCCCGAGAGCACCGGGAGGACACTGGACGGCTCTTCACTCTCCCTGCCATTCAAGAACGGTAACAGACAGATACGGCCCACATCGTCTACTCCCCACTCAGCGCCTGACTCAACGCCGCGCGGTACGGGTGGGTATCCATATAGATGCGTAACACCTTGAACTTTCCGTTCTCAAACGTCCAGAAGTTCAGATTGTCCATCACCAGCGGCTGGCCGTCCGTGGTCTTGCCTTCGAGGTGGAGCGGGGCAATCAGTTTATTGCCCTCGATAATGATGTCCGTGGCTGCGGCCGTATAATCAACCAGGCTGGTCGTCAGTTTTTCGTAGAACGTGCGCAGGGCCGCTTTGCCCTGAATCCCGGCGGCACCGGTGACCGGGTTGATGAGTTGGGCATCGTCGGCAAACAGTTCGATAATGCCGTCCACATCGCCGTTCGTCACGCGCTCAAAATACGTATGAGCGGCGCTCTCCATCTGCTGTTCAGTCTGCCCGCGCGCCATGGTTCCCTCCGTTCAGATAGGCTTTCAAACACTGTGCCGTGTAGGACTGCTGGACCTTCTTCATGAGTTGCTGGGGCGTACCGCTGGCCACAATATTTCCGCCGGCGGCACCGCCTTCGGGACCGAGGTCGATGATGTAATCGGCCTCTTTGATGATGTCGAGATTGTGTTCAATCGTCACCACCGTATTGCCCTTATCAATCAGTCGATGGAGCGTGTGGATCAGCTTTTCGATATCGGCGAAATGGAGACCTGTTGTCGGCTCGTCCAATACGTAGAGCGTTTTCCCGCGCGAGCGTTTTGCCAGCTCGTAGGCCAGTTTGATGCGCTGTGCTTCACCCCCGGACAGCGTATTGCTGGCCTGACCAAGCCGGATATAGCCCATGCCAATATCGTTCAGCAGCTTGAGCGGTTGCGCGACCTTGGGCACGCCAATGAAAAACGTTGCCGCCTCTTCAATGGTCATTTCAAGCACATCGGCAATATTCTTGCCGTTATAGGCAATTTCCAGGGTCTCCTCGTTATAGCGCCTGCCACCGCACACATCGCAGGTGACGTAGACGTCGGGCAGAAAGCTCATCTCCATTTTAATGCGGCCCTGTCCGGCACAGGTTTCGCAACGCCCGCCTTTCACATTGAAAGAGAACCGACCGGGTTTATAGCCGCGCAGCCGCGCATCGGGCAACAGAGAAAAGAGCTTGCGCACCTCGTCCCAAAAGCCCACGTAGGACGCCGGGACCGAACGCGGAGTTTTCCCGATGGGCGATTGATCGACCTCGACCACACGCTCAATCCCCTCCGTATTGTCAATGCTGTCATGCAGTCCGACCCGACCGGCATATAAACCCAGTTTGCGCCGCAGCCCATTGACCAGGACTTCCTGGACTAAAGAACTCTTCCCCGAGCCAGACACCCCGGACACGCCTACCCACGTCCCGAGCGGAATATCAATGTCGATATTCTTCAGGTTGTTCTCTCGCACGCCCCGCAGGCGCAGCCGCGGCCGCTCCGTGAGAGACCGAACCGGACCGAGCCGCGGGTGGGCCGAGGAGAGAAACTGACCGGTGAGGGAGGCCGTGTTCTTGCGTAACTGCTGGGGCGAGCCTATAGCCACCACTTGACCACCGTGCACCCCGGCGCCTGGTCCCAGGTCGATCACCACATCCGCATTCTCAATAGTCTGCTCGTCGTGTTCGACGACCAGCACGGTGTTGCCACGTTCTTGCAGATTCCGCAGGGTATCAATCAGGCGGGCATTATCGCGCGGGTGCAGCCCGATGGTCGGTTCGTCCAGGATATAACACACTCCGCACAGATTGGAGCCGAGCTGAGCGGCCAGACGAATCCGCTGCGCCTCCCCGCCGGACAAGGTATCCGCGCGGCGGTCCAAGGACAGATAGGACAGGCCGACCTGATTCAGAAAGCTGAGTCTGGGAACGATTTCTTTGAGAATCGGCCGCCCGACGAGCGTGTCACGCTCGGACAGAGATAGGTCCTGCAAACGACCGAGGCAGTCTGCCGCCGACAGACGCATCAGCCCCGGCAGCGACTGGCCACACACTTGTACGGCCCGCGCACGTGGATTCAGACGCTCCCCCTGACATTCCGGACAGGCTGACTCACCCAGGAACTGCGACAGCGCGTAGGATGAACCCGTATCCTCGCCGTAGTCAAGCGTTTCATTCAGGATATCGAACGCCCCTTGCAGCCCCTGACCGTCCCCGGAAAGGACCAGTTGACGCTGCTCCGCGTCCAGTTCGCCAAATGGCCGGTCAACCGGGACACCCAGCTTCTTGAGTCCACGCAGGAGCTTGTTCTTGGCCCGTTTCAGCTCAGAATGGGCAAGCGGCAGGAGGGCGTCTTGTTTGAGCGACTTGCTCTCGTCCGGGACGACCAGATCGGGATCGAACTCCCACAAAAATCCGGCACCGGCGCAGTCCGGGCAGGCTCCCTGGCGGCTGTTAAAGGAAAACAGGCGAGGCTCAGGTTCTTCAAACCCGAGGCCACAAGCGACACAGAAGAGATGCTCGCTATAGGTCCGCTCGTCTTCGCCGCACACGTACACCGCACCACTCCCGACCCGCAGGGCCGACTGGAGCAGCGTCTCGGTGTCACGCCGATTTTCGCTTGCGCCATTCACCAGCGTCTCGCCAATCACAATATCGATGTCGTGCTCTTTATAGCGCTGCAAACTCTGTCCCGGTTCGATCGTCGTCGGACGGCCGTCGATGCGCGCCTGCTTGAAGCCCAGCTTGCGCGCCCCGGCTAAAATATCTTTGTGAAACCCCTTCCGCCCCCGCACCACCGGAGCGAAAAAAGTTGTTTTCTGGCCGTGAAAATCGGCCTGAATATGATCCAGGATTTGACTTCGGCTCTGAGCCGCCAGCGGCGATCCACACTGGGTACAATGCTGGACACCGATCTTGGCGTACAGCAGCCGCAAGTAGTGCGACAGTTCGGTCACGGTGGCAACGGTCGAATTCCGCCCGCCCCGACTCATCCGCTGCTCAATGGCCACCGTGGGCGGAATACCAGTCAGCAGGTCAACATTGGGCCGGGCGAGCACTTTAATAAATTGCCGCGAGTACGCAGACAGGCTGTCAATATAGCGTCGCTGGCCTTCGGCGTAGACCAAGTCAAACACTAGCGTTGACTTACCGGAGCCGGACAGACCCGTCACCACCACCATCTGGTCGCGCGGAATATCAACCGAAATATCTTGCAGGTTGTGCTCCTTGGCCCCAATAATGGCAATGGACTTACCGCTCCCGACCTCAGCGACAAGCGGTCGAGCCGGAGATTTCGCTTTCCGCCGCTTCCGCTGCGGGCGCCGCCCTGCTGAATCCAAGACTTCCTTCAGATAGCGTCCGGTATGCGAGGCCCGGACTTGGGCGACCTCCTCCGGCGTTCCTTTGGCGACAATCGTCCCGCCACCGTCTCCCCCTTCAGGCCCGAGGTCTATCAAATAGTCGGCAGACTTAATGACCTCAAGGTTGTGCTCAATAATCAGGACCGAATGGCCACACTCGACCAGTTGGTCGAACGCGTTGAGCAGTTTCTGTATATCGGCAAAATGCAGCCCGGTTGTCGGCTCATCAAAGATGAACAGCGTGCCGTGGGTGTCGGCGTCTTTGGAGCGTTCCTTGGCAATATGCGTTGCCAGCTTCAGCCGCTGGGCCTCACCCCCGGACAGCGTGGTCAGCGCCTGGCCCAGACGCATATACTCCAGACCGACTGCGGCCAGCGGGCTCAGACGACGCTTGAGTTCTTTTTGCTCGCCAAAAAATTCTATGGCTTCGGCAACGGTAAAATTCAGAATGTCGGTCAGACTCTTGCCCTTATAGCGAACTTCCAGCACCTCCGCCCGATAACGTTTGCCCTGACACTCGGGGCAGGGGACATACACGTCCGAGAGAAACTGCATCTCGACTTTTTCAAAGCCCTCACCTTTACACGACTCGCAACGCCCACCCTCGACGTTGAACGAGAAGGTACTCGGCGTATAGCCACGGACCCGCGCCAGTTCGGTTTGCGACAAGAGACGCCGCACCGTATCAAACGCCTTGGTGTAGGTGAGCAGGTTGGCACGCGGAGTTGTACCGATGGCCGACTGATCGACAAAGATAATATCGGCAAGCTGATCGCCTCCCAGGATGGCACGGTACGCACCCGGAATGCCGACCGGCTCACCCCGCTGTTTTTTGAGTCCGCGATACAGCACGTCTTCCACCAGCGTCGATTTGCCGGAGCCGGACACGCCGGTCAGACATACCAGACAGCCGAGCGGAACGGTGACATCGATATCCTGAAGATTATGCGCACTCGCTCCTCGGACGGCCAGCCTATGTTTTTTCCTGACGGGCCGGCGTTTCTGCGGGAGCGGAATGGTCAGCCGTCCGGACAGGTATTGACCGGTCAGCGACTGCTTGTCTTTGAGCAGCCTGGTATACGGCCCGTTGAATACGATCTCGCCGCCTTTTTCACCGGCCAGGGGTCCCAGGTCGATGACATTATCGGTCTCGCGAATAATCTCCGGATCGTGCTCAACCACAACAACCGTATTCCCGTTGTCGCGCAGGTCTTGCAGAATACGGACCAGACGCTGGCTATCGCGCGGATGCAACCCGATAGACGGTTCGTCCAGAATATAGAGGGTGTTGACCAGCGCGGAACCAATCGCCGTGGTGAGGTCCACGCGTTCCAGTTCGCCGCCGGACAGGGTGCGGGATTGCCGGTCCAAGGTCAGGTATTCCACCCCGACCTCGACCAGATAGCGCAGGCGTTTCCGAATCTCATCCAGCATGAGACGGGCGACCTGCTCCTGGTAGGCAGTCAGCTTGAGGGCGGCAAAGAATTCCGCGCACGACCCGATGCTCATCAGGTTGATATCGGCCAGGGTTCTGCCCCCAACCCGATACAGCAGGCTCTCCGGCTTGAGACGCGCGCCCCGACAGTCTTCACACGGGAAATAGCCCCGGTAGCGGGCCAGAAAGACGCGCACGTGCATTTTATATGTTTTGGTTTCCAGCCACTTAAACCAGCCTCGAACGCCGTAGTAGTCATCCTCGCCGTCCATGATGGCCTGCTGCTGCTCCTGACTGAGCGCCTGCCAGGCCACGTCGGTCGGAATGTCATGCTGCTCGCAAAAAGAGAACAGTTCGCGCCGCTCCCACTGTGCCGCCTTGATTCGCCAAGGCTTAATGGCTCCCAGTTTCAGCGTCAGGGTCGGGTCGGGAACAATCAACTCCGGGTCAATATCAATCGTACGGCCAAACCCGCGGCAGGTCTCACACGCGCCGAGCGGGCTGTTAAACGAGAACATATTCGGCACGGGCTCTTGATAGGCGATGCTGCACGCCGCGCACTCAAGCTGGTCCGAGAACGGCACCGCTGTATTGTCTTCATCAGGGAAAATCAGCGTCAGGCGGCCCTTGCCATACTGAAAGGCCTGTTCGCAGGAGTCGTGGATGCGCTTTTTGGAACGGGTTTTCAGGGTCAGACGATCAACCAGGACGGTACAAGTTTCCTGTGTAGCCTCGGGCCGTTCTGCCAGCTCCTGAATATCGACCGGTTTGCCAGCCACAACGATCCGATGAAAGCCGGACTGCAACAGACCGCCCCGGACTTCTTCCCAGGGCAGGCTGGCCGGCGTTGACACGCTGAACGTGATCAGAAAGCGGCAGCCGTCCGGCTTCTCTTTACGCAGCTTTTTATACACCGACTCAGCCGAATCGCGCTCCACCGGCTGACCGCATTCCCGGCAGTACAGGCTGCCTATTTTGGCAAACAGGAGCTTGAGATGGTCGTGCAACTCGGTCATGGTTCCGACGGTTGAGCGCGAGGTGCGCACCGGTCGGTTCTGGTCAATGGCAATGGCTGGGAGAATGCCGTCAATGCGCTCGACCTGGGGCTTGTCCATCCGGTCGAGGAATTGACGCGCGTAGGCCGAGAAGCTCTCAACGTAGCGACGCTGACCTTCAGCGTACAAGATATCGAAAGCCAGGCTCGACTTACCCGACCCACTGACACCGGTCACCACCGTCAGTTGGTGCAGGGGAATCTGTACATCGATATTTTTGAGATTGTTCTGGCGCGCGCCAGTTATCCGAATCGAGCCACCACCCGTCCCGTTGGTTTCCAATCCTGCCCTCCACGTATAGCAATCAGTGGCCAGGTCGAGATGTGGGGTCCACCTCCGCCGCCGGACCATTGTTTCCTTCATACTGAGCCGGGCCGGTTCCGTCTAGTCGGGCCGACAGTTTCTCATTAATTACGCGGATAGGTATCTTCCTAACCGAGCTGGCAGACTATAGTCTCTCGTATGTTTGGTGTTTTACCTCACAGAGAGGGAACGATATTAAGATCAAAAACAGAGACCAGAGAGGAGACATATGGTGGGACAATCATATATTTGGATTTGGTTAACGTTTTTCTACTTGTTTATTGTAGCGGATCCTGTTTACGCCGAAGAGCAGAATACGGCGGCTACAGCGAGTGGTGCACCAGTCCCTTTATTCGAGGATCTGGGCACCTACCACCGTCCCATCACTACAAAGTCAGAACTGGCTCAGCGTTATTTTAATCAGGGCTTTCGATTAGTGTACGGCTTCAACCATAATGAGGCGATTCGGGCCTTTAAGGAAGTCATTCGGCTCGACCCGAACTGCGCTATGGGCTATTGGGGGATGGCACTCGCACTTGGCCCAAACATCAATGATCGAATGCCAGCGGAGCGCGGCAAGCAGGCTTTTGAGGCCATTCAGCAGGCCATTACCCGAGCGCGCTATGTTGGGGACCACGAGCGAGCCTATATTGAGGCACTGGCTACACGCTATGTATCTGATCCAGAAAAAGCAGATCGGAAAGAACTGGATAAGGCCTATGCAGAAGCCATGCGCGGCTTACACCAACGCTACCCTCACGATCTTGATGCTGCCACTCTGTTTGCCGCGTCTCTCATGAACGTTCGCCCCTGGGATTACTGGACACCCGATAGTCAACCGAAAGACGGCACCCTAGAACTTGTTGCTGCGCTCGAAAGCGTGCTGGAACGCGACCCAGATCATATTGGGGCTATTCATTACTACATCCACGCGGTTGAAGCCTCTTCACAGCCGGAGCGCGCGCTCCCCTACGCACGGCGGCTGGCGGCCCAGATTCCAGGCTCAGGCCACCTTGTCCACATGCCTTCCCATATCTACAACCGGGTTGGACTGTATGAAGATGCAGCAGAGAGCAATGCCCTGGCGATTGAGGTGGATGAAGCCTATATCGAGAAAGAACAGCCGCAGGGCATCTACCCGCTGGTGTATTACCCACATAACATCGACTTCCTGTGGTCAGCGCGGCAAATGTCAGGCCGGAGTGCAGAAGCGATTGCAGCCGCCCGCAGGCTGGCAGACCGTACCACGACGGAAGTCGCTCGCATGGTGCCGCCTCTAGAAGGCTGGACCGCCATGCCGTTGTGCGCGTTGGTTCGGTTTGGAAAATGGGACGATATTCTCAATGAGCCACAGCCCCCGGAAGATCTCGCCTACATGACAGCGATCTGGCATTATGCCCGCGCCCTGGCTTTGACGGCAAAAGACAGCATTGAAGACGCGAAAAAAGAACAGGTAAAGTTGGAGGCTATCGCTAAAGATATCCCTGGAGATCGCATGATGATGGGCCGGAATGTCGCCGCCAAGCTCCTCTCTATTGCGTCGCATGTGGTGGCAGGCGAGTTGGCGGCCAAACAGGGCCAAACCGACCAGGCAATCAACCACCTCGAAGCTGCCGTCCACGTTCAGGATACGCTGGCTTATAACGAGCCGCCGGCCTGGTATTACCCGGTCCGCCAGAACTTGGGCGCCGTCCTGCTAGCTGCGGGGAGGTCAGCCGAAGCGGAGCAAGTGTATCGCAAAGATCTTGAACAGTACCCTGACAATGGCTGGTCGCTGTACGGCTTGTCCCAGAGCTTGCGGGCTCAAGGAAAGAAGAAAGATGCCCAAGCCACTGCCGGACGGTTTAAAAAATCCTGGAGTAAAGCGGATGTGGAACTGACGGCGTCTCGATTTTAATCAGCGAAACCAACGGCAATCTTCCAGAAATCTCCATAACAATCTCTCCTCACCCACGCCTTGACATCCCGCCAGGAGTGAGGGGAGTTTCATCTTATCCGTCTACTCTCCACCTCCATGTCGTACTCACCCCAACGTATCCTCTTTGTCACCGAGCCGGGCATGGGTCATGTCCATCCGGTGTTGCCGGTGATGCACAACCTCCAGGCCAGGGGCCACGCCGTTGCCTTGGCCACCAGCCGGCTCTATCAGGAGCGCATTGAGCGCGAGGGCCTGCCATTCTATCCCCTCGGCCCCCACTACTCTGAAGAACGCTTAGAGGAATTTTTTCCACTCATTCGCTACCTGCGCATTCATTATCTCCGCGTGAGCTACGACTTTTTACGCATCTTCATGGCTTCAATACCCACACGTATCCCGGAACTCCGACAGATTACTCAGGTCTTCCGGCCCCGCGTTGTTGTGGCCGGACCGTTGACCTTTGCCGCCCAGCTTTTTTGCGAGCAGCAGGCATTACCGTGGGCCGTGCTGAGCCCCATGACCCACTTCATGTCCCCGAGTCTGCACGCCCCTCCGGCCGGCTTTCCACGAGTAGAAACCATACCCGCGGCCCTCCGTTTTCCCTATCGGCTCGGACTCAAAGGCGCGCTCCGCGCGGCCACGACGCTAATGGCTCCGTGGCGCTTTGCCCTGAATCGCTATCGCCGGCAGCTTGGACTCCCTCCCCATGCCGACCCACTCTCACCCCAGGTCGTCGCCCCGTCCTTACTCATCCATACCTGTAGTCGGGAATATGATTACAATCGGCCCGACCTGCCGCCCCAAGTACATTACGTTGGTCCATCGGTATGGGACCGGCCGATTGACTGGGAGGTTCCAAGTTGGTTGGCAAACATGTCGCCGAACAGGCCGCTTGTGTATGTCACTCTTGGCTCCGTTTTTAATACGCGCCTGAGCGTCTTCCGAAAGATTATTCGCGCCCTGGGTCAGCTCGACATCTTTGGGCTGGTTGTCACCGGCCCCGGTTGTCCTCCCGATCTATTCTCGGCTGCTCCGTCCAACGTGCGTATCGAGTCGTATATCCCGCAAACGGCGCTGCAAGCAGAGCCAAAAACCCGCCCGGCTCTGATCATTTCGCACGGTGGGGTGAACACCGTGCTGACGGCGCTGTCCGAGGGGATTCCGCTGCTGTGCATTCCCCTCGGCGCAGACCAGCCCGATAATGCCCAGCGCTGTGTCGATGCCGGAGCCGGGCTGCGGCTGGACAGACGCCTGCTGACGACCGCCCGTCTCAAACGCGCCATCCACACCATACTCGGCCAGGACTCTTTCACCCGCCGGGCAGAGCACATGCAACACACCCTGCGCCGACACAACGGCCCCGAGGAAGCCGCGAATCTTATTCTTCGCCTGGCTGAAACCAGGACGGCAGTCCACCGTACCTCCCTTGACTAGGGGCCAGTGGTTCTCTTTCGGTACGTGACGGGGTATAGCAAGGGAAAAAAGAAGGAGTACCCATGACCACACTGCTCGGTATTTCAGGCAGTCTCACGGCTGGCGGCAGTACCCGGACCGTTGTCGACGCCGCGCTGGCAGCCGCGCAAGCTCACACTCCGGATATCACGACCGACGTGATCGATCTGCGTGACGTGACCATCTCTTTTTGTGACGGGCGACCACCCGAAGACTACCCGGACGATACTCCCCACGTGCTTGAACGCATCAGCGTGGCTGACGCCTATATCATCGGCACGCCTATCTACCGGGGCTCCTATACCGGTGCTCTCAAGAACCTGCTCGACCACATTCCGGTCGAAGCCTTTATGGGCAAGGTCGCCGGTTTGATTGGGAACGCCTATACCGACCATCACTACCTCAGCATCGACCAGGAGTTGAAACCGGTATTGGCCTGGTTCAATATGCACATCGTCCCTGGGAGCGTGTATGTTCGAGCCGACCAGATGAAGGGTGGAGAGATTACCGATGAGCACGTGCGGGATCACCTGCGTCAGCTCGGAGAGGCCGTCGTCAGGCTGTGCCGCAGCCTGCAAGACAGCCCCCAGGGCCCCCCGCCACTAGTCTTATGGCCCCGAAAGAAGTCCTAGATCATACCAGCAGAGACGGCTCTCCATATCCAATCATATGGCTATCCTTGAGTCGATTCAGGAGAAAGTTCGAGACCAAGCATATGAGTTCACGATTCCTCATTTCTTCGAGGAAATGGCTGACGATGATCTCATCTTCGCTGATATTGAGATGGCCATAGCGAACGGAAGGATCAGACGACGATTTACCCACGATCTACGTGGCACCCGATATGAAGTTGTTGGTCCAGCTACCGACAGGCGACAAATCGCAGTGATTTGTAGAATTAAGGAGACAGGAAAGCTCCTGTTTATTACAACCTATGTTGTAGAGTGAGGATATGATGACAAGACAAGCTCAATACGACTACGGGGCATGCCATACCTGCGGCGAACGGCTGGAAGAGAGATACGTTAAACAGGACTTCTGGCTCAAAGACACACTCCTCATCGTCGAAGATATCCCCGCCGGAGTCTGCCCTCAGTGTGGAGAGAAAGTCGTCAAGGCCGATATTGGCTTGTGGGTGACAAAGCTCTTGGAAGATTCCTCGCAGGTACAGAAAGCTCGGACCATCCAAGTGCCAGTCGTCAGGTTTGTCGAAGAAGGAGCTTGAGCGCGCCATTGGCGTCGAAGAGAACTGCCGAGATGCTTGCGGAGGGTCGGGGAGCCTTATCTTGATAGCCCCTCTTGCGGGCACTTTTCCTTGACGCTTGTCCGCTGTCGGCATACCTTAGCGCCCGACACAGGAGGAAGACCGGATGCGGTTTGTCATCTTCGGGGCGGGTGCGGTCGGCAGTACGGTCGGCGCCCATCTCTCAAAAGCCGGAACGGATGTTCTGCTTATTGGAGACCCACCCCATATTGAGAAAATCCGGGCGGACGGGCTGAAAATGTCCGGCAAGTACGGCGAGTTTGTGACCGCGCCAGCGGCCTGTTCCGCTCTGGACGACTGGCAGGTCCAACCGGACGACATTGTTTTCCTGTGTGTCAAAACCTATGACACTTCGGTTGCCATCGAGCAGCTACGCGCCAAGGTCCCGCCCGATACTCCTATTTTCTGTCTCCAGAATACCATGACCAATGAAGAGTTGGTGGTCGAGCATTTCAGCCAGGTCTATGGCGCGGCTTTGCACCTGGGGGCTCGTTTTGTCTTTCCTGGTGAGGTTGGTCACTTGGGTGGCAATTCACTGGTGATTGGCCGCTATCCCGGCGGTCTTGACGAGACCGCGGAGCGGGTCGTGGCCGCCCTGCAAGCTGCCAATATGGGCGGAACGCTGACAGACGATATTCTGGCCTGCAAGTGGGCGAAATTTTGCATCAATCTGATGAACGCGCCGGCCGCGATTCTCGACCGCTCCGGGCCGGAACTGCTGAACGATCCGGCCTCGCGCCGCTTGTGCGGCGATATGCTGGCGGAAGCCCAGCACGTCCTGGCTCGGGCCGAGATCAAACTCAAAACCTTGCCCGGTGACCAGCCCTTGCCGGATATGGTGACCGCATTGAGTCGGACCGACTTTACCCCACAGCCCTTGCCCGATCGCTCGACTCATGTTTTCCCGTCCATGTGGCAGGACGTGTTCTGCCGGCGGGGCAGAACGGAGGCGCGCTATCTGAACGGGCGGGTCCACGCGATGGGCCAGCAGTTCGGGATTGCCACCCCGATCAACACTCTCCTTACTCAGGTGGTAGACACAATGGCGGAGCGACGGGAACTGCCGGGGACGTATACGCTGTCCGATTTGCGCAATATGCTGTAACCCGCCAGGCGACAACCCGGACGTGCACTCATGCCAAGCGTTCCCTTTCACCTCGCCCTCCCGGTTCGTGACCTGGAGGCTGCCCGGACCTTTTATGTTGACCTGCTGGGCTGTTCGGTTGGCCGCGAGAGCGCGACCTGGATTGATTTCAATTTTTTCGGACACCAGGTCACAACGCACCTTTCTCCGGAAGAACCCCAACCCGCGGCCACCAATCCGGTTGACGGCCAGCAGGTTCCGGTGCGGCATTTTGGTGTGATTCTCGACTGGGACGCCTGGCAGGCATTGGCTGAGCGGCTGACACAGGCGGGCGTCTCGTTCTTGATCGAGCCCTACATTCGTTTTCGCGGCCAAGTTGGTGAACAGGCCACCATGTTTCTCTTGGACCCCAGCCAGAACGGGCTGGAGTTCAAAGCGTTTCGAGACCAGAGGCAGATCTTTGCCCGATAGAAATCAGTGAAAGACCGATGATAAACAGGAGGATGTTATGAAAGCGCTGGCATTTTTAGGCATAGACCAGGTCGGCATTATCGACAAACCGATCCCCGACCCTGGCCCGAATGATGCGGTGATTAAAACAACGGCTTCGCTGATCTGCACCTCGGATGTGCATACCGTGCGCGGTGTCATCCAGATTCCCGAGGGCCGGGTACTCGGCCACGAGAGCGTTGGGGTCGTGCATCAGGCCGGTGCGAACGTCACAACCTGTAAAGAGGGTGACCGGGTGGTGGTGAACGCCATCACGCCGTGCGGCAAGTGTGACCCCTGCCAGCGCGGTATTACCTCGCAGTGCGGCGGCATGCTGGGCGGCTACAAATTCACCACTCAGCGCGACGGCAATATGGCGGAATACTTTTTTGTCAATGACGCCGACTACAACGTGGTTACCATCCCGGATGATCTGACGGACGAGCAGGCATTGTACACCACGGACATGATGTCTACCGGCCTGGTGGGGGCCGAGAACGCGGAGATTCCGGCCGGCGGGACGGTGGCGGTCTTTGCCCAGGGTCCGGTTGGGCTGTGCGCTACGGCCAGCGCCCGGCTGCTGGGTGCTGGGTTGGTCATCGCCGTTGACTCCAAGCCGGACCGCAAGGAACTCGCCAAAAAAATGGGCGCCGATATCGTTGTCGATCCAACCGAAGGGGATGCGATCGAGCAGATTATGCAGCTCACTGACGGCCTCGGCGTCGATTCCGCCATTGAGGCGCTGGGCTCTCCAATTACCTTTGAGAACTGTGTGAAAGCGACCAAGCCGGGTGGGGTGATCTCGAATATCGGCTATCATGGCGAAGCCGGCGATGCGTTGAGCATTCCGCTGCCGGATTTCGGTCTGGGTATGGGCGACAAGAAAATTCACACGGCGCTGTGTCCGGGCGGGCGTGAGCAGGTTTCACGTCTGCTGCGGCTGCTTCAGAACGGGCGCATTGACCCCACGCCGCTGACCACCCATCGGTTTCCCTTTACGGAGGTCGAGACCGCGTTCACTATGATGACGACCAAGGCGGACAATATCGTCAAGCCGCTCATTACGTTTTAGGGGAAAACAGAGAGTGAAGAACAAGGAACCCACCCCGGCCTCCGGCCACCGGAGCAATATGCAATCCCCTCCTTGGAGGGGTGGCCCAAAGGGCCGGGGTGGGTTGTCCCTTTTATCCCCTCTCCCCTGGAGGGAGAGGGCCAGGGTGAGGGGGCCTTCCTCCCTCGTCCTCTCCGCCTGCCTTATCCCACTCAGCCTCCTGCTATGCCTCTTCTCCTCTCCGCCTGCCGTTGCTCAGAACGATCTCCAGACCGGGGTCCAACTCTTTGAGACCGGCCAGTTGGTCGAAGCGCGTCAATTTTTTGAGGCCCTGCACCAACAGCAGCCGACAAATACAAACGCACCCTTTTATTTGGGCCGGATTGCCTATGCAGAGAAAAACTATGAACAGGCCATCCCCTGGTTCGAGGAGGCGGTGGACGGTGAACAGTGCAACGCCGACTATCATGTGTGGCTGGGACGCGCCTACGGACGTCACGTCGAGCAGATGAGCACGTTCCGCAGGCTCCGCAATTTCGCTCTCGTCAAGCGCGCCCGTACTCACTTTGAAAAAGCGGTCGGCTGCGACCCCACCCACCTGGCGGCCCACTGGGACCTGATGAGGTACTATATAGAGGCTCCGCGTTTCATAGGCGGCAGCCGAAAAAAAGCCGAGGAACAGGTCACTATCATCACCCGCCTTGACCCCGCCGAGGGTCAAAAAGCGCGGCAGTTTATCGCGGGGTGGGACTGACGATTACTTAACAGCCAGACGCCCTTTGCTCGCTCACTCCAGCCTCATCGGGTAAGATACGTCTGAATGCGCCTCTCCTGGAATGAAATCCGCGTCCGCGCCGCCGCATTTGCCGAAGAGTGGCATGATGCAGCCCGTGAGAAAGACGAGACACAGAGCTTCTATAACGACTTCTTCAATATCTTCGGTGTCAAACGGCGCACCGTCGCGCGCTATGAGGAGCACGTCAAACGCCTCGACAACTCGTCCGGCTTCATCGACCTGTTCTGGCCCGGCGTCCTCCTGGTTGAACAAAAGAGCGCAGGCCGCGACCTGACCAAAGCCTACGGACAAGCCGGCGACTACTTCGACGCCCTGCCCGAGCAAGACCGCCCGCGCTACATCCTGGTCAGCGACTTTCAGACCTGTGAGTTGCACGACCTGGACGAGCGAGAACGCGCGTTTTTCGCCCTGGCTGACTTGCCTCAGCAGGTGGAGAAGTTCGGCTTTATCCTGGGCATATAAAAGCGCACCCTCAAGGATCAAGACCCGGTCAACATTCAGTCGTCCGGATCGTCAGCAGCAGCCCGAATGTTGAGGTCTATCAGTATGTGACGCCGGATGCCGTCTTGATGAGAGTCATGTCGCTGTTACCCACCGGGAAAAAAGACAGTGTTCCAATCATCGTTCACTCCTTAGCTTTTTGTGACAGATTCAAGAAGAATCGTATGAATTTGGGGGTCTGCTTGCTTCGGTTATCAATCACCACAAGACTTCTAATTGATAAATTTTGTAAAGATGATAATTAAAGGTCAGCTCCATGTCGAGAGTAAGGAGGGAAACAACAATGAAAGGTGAGGCGACCATTGCTGCAAATGTCGCCCGGCTACGGCTGGACCGACGATTGACCCAGGAGGACCTCGCTACGAAGGCCGGGCTCTCACGTGTAGCGCTTGGAAAGATTGAGCGAGGATCAGTCGTCCCAAGAGCACAGACCCTCGACGCTTTGGCAAAGGCGCTCGCCGTTCCGGTCGGGGAACTGGTTACTCCCGTCCGGCCTCTCGAAAGCGTACGATTCCGGGCACGGACGCAGGTCCATGCCCGTGAGCAGATTCTGGCCGAGGTCTCGAAATGGCTGGATGCCTATGCAGGGCTTGAAGCCAACCTTGACGAGCGTCTTCCGTTCCGGTTCGAGGAGGGAATGTCCGCGAGCCGCTCCCGCACTCCTATTAAGGCGGCGCAAGCCGCACGCCGGGCAGTCGGGCTCGGGTCTGAGGAACCCGTGCGCGATATCTGTGGACTGCTTGAGGAGAACGGTGTGAAGCTCCTGCTCCTGGAGACGAATCGGGATTCGTTCTTCGGGCTGAGCGTTGGTTCCTGCGACCACGGCCCGGCAGTGGTTGTCAACACCTGGGATCGGATTTCAGTGGAGCGCTGGATTTTCACCGCAGCGCACGAACTGGGTCACCTGTTACTTCACCAGGACGAATACCAGCGCGATGCCACTGACCTACCGACGGAGACAGAACGGGAAGCCGACGCCTTTGCAAGTGAATTTCTGATGCCGGAGGCAGCGTTCGCAGCCGAGTGGGATGCGGCCTATGGTCACTCGCTTTTAGTACGTGTCCTCAAAGTCAAGCGTATCTTCCGCGTGAGCTATAAGACGGTGCTCTACCGGCTCGTGGAGTCAGGCCGTGAGACCTCGGACGTATGGCGTGCATTCCAGGGCCAGCACCGGGGGCACTTCGGTAAGACACTTCGCAAAACCGACGAACCCGAGGCGCTCCATAAGAGCGAGTTCGCGTGGAACTGGAGCCGCTCAGGAGAACCGGCGGGTCTCTCCGAACACGATTTCATTGAGGACCGCCTGTCGCGACTCGTGCGCCGGGCGCTCGAAGAGGAGCACATCTCACTCGGGCGTGCCGCTGAGATATTAAGGCTCACCCGGGACGAGATGAGGCAGAAGGCGCGTGAGTGGGTAGGATAGATGCCGACTACGCCGCCTGTACTTCTTGCCGACGCAGACGTACTCATCGACTACCGCGAGTCCGAATTAGCGATCCTCAATCTTGTGGTTCAGCACCTAGGGCAAGTGGCCGTTGTACCGTCCGTGCTTGAGGAAGTGCGGGGCGTCACGGCAGCGCAATGCGCGCATCTCGGTATTGAAATCATCGAAGTCTCAACGGCTCTGATGCTCCAAGCCGCGCAGGTCGAATCGAGTGTCTCGTTCAGTGATCGCCTCTGCCTGGTTGTTTGTCGCGAAGAGGAGTGGATATGTGTGACGAACGACGGCGCACTGCGGCGACTCTGCGAACGCCACGGCGTTGAGACACGTTTCGGCCTTGGCCTTATGGTGGATTTGGTCGCCGTTGGTGCCCTCACGCGGCGGCGGGCCATGGCGGTCGCACGTCGGATGCAGGCTTCAAACCCGTTGCACATCAATGATCGGGTGCTGACTCGCTTCTCGGAAGCGCTGGACAACCGAGTTCGGTAATTGGGAAGGTCAGCAGGCGGACGCTTATCCCTCTTCCCCCGCCAGGATACGCCCCTGAAAGCGACGGATGAGGTCGCGGGCGATTTGGCCGGAGTGGTGCATGGCGGCCAACCCTTCGACAATGACCTGCTCGATCTCTTCGGCGCGGACCGTGTCGTGAGATGTGGACTTTTCTTCGGTCGGACCGATGACCAATTGGGCGGGAATGCGCTCTTTGGACCGCCTGAATTTGTCGGCAATGGCGCGCAATTGCGTCAGATCGTCTACCTCGGCTCTAATGCTCACCCGACACGGTGTGTCCTCGTTCTCAATACCCACCCTGACAATTTTCAGGTCCACGCGTTCCGCCATATCAGCCATCCCTTACGAAGACTCGGCCTCAGTCGGTTTTTCATACACTCGAATCGGGATAATACGCAGACAGGTGGGACAGGGAACGTCTTTGATTACCGGAAAGGAGAGATAGGTCGCAGCAATCTGTTTGAGTTGGATTTGCAGTTCCTTTTCACAACACGCTTGGAGTGCATCGGCCATGCCTGTTGCACTAGCCAACCGGCCTGAGTAAGTCAAGGACGCGGCGTTTCCGGCGCTGTCTAGGGCTTCTTTTTGATGGTCGCTCCGGAACGTTTACGCATCACGTCCGAGACGCGCTGGGTCTCACTCGTGTCACCCATTGTCAGCGCCTGCCTGAACTGGGCAGACAGCATCCGCATGAGTGCGGCCTCCTGCGGGTCGAGCCCGTCGGCCAACTGCGACAGGGTGTCCATTGCCGTCCCGATTTTTGAGGTCGCCTTGGGCACGTCGCCGGCGGCGCGGGCGGCAACCGCCTCCTGGAGCAGCTTTTGGACCGCGAGTAAGCCCGGCTTGGATTGCGGGCCCAGTACGATTTCCAGTTCCGGCAGTCGGGTTAGCAGGGCGTTTAAGGACTCTGGATACGAATGCTCGTGTGCCATATAGTACCAAGCGTCTTGAATTGTTGGACGAAAGTCAAGTCAGCACCAAACGGACGACACGGTAGTATGCCAATGAACGGAAATCTTTCGACCTATGCAGCCCGTCGGCAGGCGTTTCTGAAACAGATGGGCGATGGGGTTGCCCTCTTTCCGGCCGCCCCGACTTCCATTCGCTCCCAGGATGTCGAGTATCGCTATCGCCAGGACAACGACCTGTATTACCTGACCGGTTTTCCGGAACCGGAATCCCTGTGCCTGCTCTCGCCCAATCACGACAAGGAACAGTTCATCCTGTTTGTCCGTCCACGCGACAAGGAAAAAGAGACCTGGACAGGAAAACGGTTTGGCGTTGAGGGCGCACGGGAGCACTTTGGCGTGGATGCCGCCTATACGATCGATCAACTCGACAAGGTGCTGCCCGAACACCTGCTCGCCGCGGAGAAAATCTACTACGGACTTGGCCGAGACGAACGCCTCAACGCAAAGATTCTGGACTTTGTGAATCAGGGCCGGCTGCAACGCCCGCGCAGTGGGCGCGGGCCGGTCTCGCTTGTTGACCCTGGCGACCTGCTGCACGAAATGCGGCTGTTCAAAACAGCGGGAGAAATCGACCTGATGCGCCAGGCGGTCAAGGCGTCTGCCGCGGCCCACCACGCGGCCCTGCACGAGACGCGACCGGGCATGTACGAATACGAAATCGAAGCTCTGCTTGAGTATCACTTCCGGCGCAACGGAGCGGACGGGCCCGCCTACCCGTCCATTGTTGCCTCAGGCGCAAACGCCACAATCCTGCATTACATCTCCAACGATCAACCAATGCAGGACGGAGACCTGTTGCTGATCGACGCCGGTTCGGAGTACGCCTGTTATTGCTCGGATGTGACGCGCACGTTTCCGGTCGGTCGCGCGTTTTCGGCTCCACAGCAAGAAGTCTACAGCCTGGTTCTGACCGCGCAAAAACAGGCGATTGAAATGATTCGCCCCGGGGTGGGCTTTGACGACGTACATCAACACGCAACGGAAATATTGATTGACGGGCTGCGCGACCTCGGCCTGCTATCCGGCAGCACGGAAAGCATTCTTGAGCAAGGCGACTATCGCCGGTTTTATATGCACCGCACGAGTCATTGGCTGGGCATGGATGTACACGATGTGGGCAAATATAGAGTTGATGAAGAGCAACGGACGCTCGAACCCGGCATGGTCCTGACGGTTGAACCCGGCCTGTATATCGCCGCAGACGCAGATGTACCGACAGCCTACCAGGGGATTGGGGTGCGCATCGAGGACGACGTGCTCGTGACAGCCGACGGCCACGACGTGCTGACCGGTGCAATCCCAAAAGATCTCGACGATATCGAAGCCGCCCGACGGGACGGATAAAAGAATCCCCAAAATCCAGGGCTTCGCCCGTCCTCAGCCGGCCGGGCGCTGGGCGTGGGTGTTGAGGTAGCCAAGGATGGTGCGGCGCTCGGTTTCGGATAAAGGCGGGCGACCGAGACGTACAAACTCCGTGTCCATACGCGCCAGCATGAACTGCCACATTTCGGGCGTGAGCAGGCCGGGCTGATATAAACGGTGACAGCCGGAGCAGCGCTGCCGGTAGAGCTGCGCGCCCACTGAGTCGGGCTCGGGCAAGGACGTTTCACACGCTGTTACACTGGCGCACAACAGCCCCAGGACTACGCTTCGCAGCCTCCGCGCCATTCCGGTCTCACACCCGAAACGGCTCACGGCAGACTGCCACCTGGCCGGGGATGTCCTCGATCAGGACCTCTATCGTTTCGATGCTATTCCCGCGCGCCTCCGCCAGACGGGCGCGCAGTCGCGTAATCAGATACTGGGCAATCTCTTCCGATGAGGAGTGTACGATGGGCAGCAGGCGGACATCCTGCCGGGGAAAGCTGAACTGGGTGCCGTCTTCACACTCCACCCGAACGGTCTCGGCGTCTGCGCTAATACGCAGGCAGTCGCTGTGTTCAGGCAACAGGGTGGTGAAATGCAATTGCTGACATTCTTCTTCGGCAATTTTTTTCAGCACCAGAAAATCCACCACATAGCCGTCCGGCCCAACCGGTCCGCTCACCTTCACTTCGGCCTGATAGGTATGGCCGTGTAAAGGCTCGCGGAAGCCTTTGAAGGCAATGAAATGCGCCGCGGTAAAACATAATTGTTCCTTGCCGATTGACACCGAGAAAATACTCATCCGTCTGTCCTCTTAGCTGTTAAGGCCCTCAAGAAAGTCTCCCAGCCCACCCCGGTGCAGCGCCGCTTCAGAGCTGCCAAACGCCTGCGCATACTGCTCCGGTGTCAAGCCGGTCGTCTGGAAAAAACATTCGGTTTCCTCGGCCAGCACAGGCCGGATACGCTGATACAGCTTTTCTTCCAGCTCGCGATGATCCCCAACGCTCGCCAGGAAATCCCGCACGTTTATGCCATGCGCTCCCCCCAGCAGACACGACAGGAAATAAGCTATCTGATCCTCGTTCGGTTTGCGCCGCCAGGTCTCGACCGTACTCAGGACGGTATTGATACCCGTCTGCTGACGAATGGAGACAACATCCGGCGTGCCGGTTCCCCTCGGTCCGGGTGCGAGAAAAATCAAGGCGTAGCCCACTTCAGCCAGTCGAACCGGATGGGGTATGTAATGGGGTGAGGTATAACCCGTTATCGAGAAAAGCTGGCGCCGATAGGCCGCGAGATCATGCGCCTGCTCGGCCGCAAGCCGCCACAGCCACTCAGCCACCCCAAGGCCGTGTTTTTGTGCCCGCTCGACCAGGGTCAGCATAGCTTCCGACCGATACCCTTCTCGTTTGACCAGACGGCCACAGTCTTCCAGCGAGACGCTCAGCCCCAGGGCTTCAACCCGCCCATCGGGCACGGTTTGCGGCGAAACGATTGTGCCCTCCAGCGCGGGCTGCTCAAGCTCCAGGTCGGTGGCAAAGCGGTCGCCGTATTTGGAGAGTTTGGCAAAGCCGCGAGTGCAGCCGTTCAAGGCCACAATGCAGGCCGTCCGCAGTTGAAATGTGCCGGAAAACGACAGGCCCCGACCGCTCATCAACGAACCATGACCGATGACGGTAACTTCCATGCGTCCCCTACCCTAGCGGCTCGCAGCAGGTCGGAAAAGTCGGGCTGCGGGAGACGTGTTTCCCTCATCTTCTTCGGAGGGAGAAAACTCATGCACGATGATGTCTGAGGCTTCGACCTTACGGACCGCAGCCCAGTCATGGGCGGGCAGGACGAGAAGTTCCGGCACGAGGTCTTTGAATTTCTTGAGACGCCAGATTTTTTCCCACCACAGCTCGCGACTAGCGGCCAGACCGGGCATCCAGGCATAGCGCGCCTGACTATGTGTCCAGGCCAGATTGCCACACAACAGAACGGGCCGGGCGGGCAGGCGGACGAGAACGGCGAGCCCGCCGGCGGTTGCGCCGGTAACGTCAATCAGCTCGATACTGCCATCACCAAAGAGGTCGTGGCTCCGGGCAAAAGTACCGAGTGGCGTATTGGCGGAAAAATCAACGAATTGCCAGCTCGTAATCTGGTCGAATTCATCCGCCATATACAGACCGAAAGGACTACTACTCAGCGCTGCGACGTGCTCCTCGCGCGTTACCACAGCAGCCGCTTGAGACAGACTCTCCAGCTCTCCGGTGTGATCGAGCCGCAGGTCGGGCAGAATCACGAATTTCACCGTTTCCGCTGAGAGCCGGGCCGTCTGGAGCTGGGAGAGGACATCCTGGCCGGGCTGCAGGTCTGCCTGTCCAAAGAGCGAGCGAATTGGTCCTAAGTAGCGCGGTGCATCTTCCGCCAGCCCTCGGTTCAACCCGGTTCCAACCAGGACCAGACCCTGCTTGGGATGCTCGATGCCAAACACCAGGATATCGAGGGTGTGCTGCTGTGGGAGACTCCCGTCTTGGTAGACGACCCGGCTGGATACCGCTATCGAGCCGGTCTGAAAGACGAGCAGTTTAATCCCACTCACACCTCGGTACTGTTCCGGCCAATTGTGCAGGACCGGCTCAATATACGGCAGCCGGAGCGGCTCTTCACAAGCCACACCCAGTATTAATACAAAGGCGACAAGCAAACGGATGGCAGAGACGGAAGACAGACTATGCATCATCTTAAGGCCAGCAGCGTATCAAACCGGGATATCCATTAGCACTAGCAGTTCGCACGGACGGTTGCACCTGCGTAAAAATAAGAGAAGCCGCTGCTCACACAAGGGGATTCTTCGCCTCCCCTTGTGAGTTGACCTGAGAAAGGCTGTCAACTATGGTGTGAGCGCCTTTTTCAAGGAGCACAGGCATTTAAGGACTCTCGCATGGACTGGCCACCCGGCACTGAGGAGCGGAGCGCGCTCGCTGAGGTCGAAGCGAGACTGCACAAGCTTCAGGCGCGCTTTAATCTCTATACCGCCCAGCACCGCTTCTATGGTGTTGGGACGGTCTTTGCCCTCGGCTTCGCGCTTTTCACTTTTCTGGCCTTCTCGCTCTCTTCGTTCTGGTTCATCCTGGTAGCCTGGCCGCTCCTCGCCCTGGCCGGTTTTGCCTGTTTTCGGCTTCTCCGCCAGGGCATAGCGGACTGGACCAATCTGCACACCGCCGCTAGCCGGGTTGACCTCCAGGTTGGGCTCAAACAGCGCCTGTCAACGCTGATCGCCCAACTTCTGGCGCACTCCTCCAATGGACCACCGGCTTCCCGCTTATGGGCGTATCTTCTCCACGATAATATGGACCGGCTGGCTGTGTGGGAGGTCAAGAAGGTCGCGCCACGGCGCATACCCTGGAGCGTCCTGCCTTTTCTCGCCGCGCTGGCACTCGCGTTCCTGGTCGCTTCCGTCCCGTTACTGTCACCCGCGTCCGAACCTGAACCTTTCTCACTGACCAATCTTGAGCTTATTTCCTCCGAGTTGCCCGAACGCACGGGACAGTTGGTAGACAAACGTCTATCCATGCCGCCGGAAGGTCTCACCTCTAGTACGCTGGACCCGCTGCCTGTTGGTGAGACATTGTCTGAGCAGGCGGACAGCCAAGCGAGTTTGCAGGATCACGCAGCAAAAGAAGGTCTGGGCCAGGAACTGCTGGACTTGGCGTCTCTGCCTGAAGACCTCCAACAGGCCCTGCTGACGGCGCTGCAAGGACTCCAAGAGTCTCAGGCGTCCCTTGACGAACGGGATGCCGCCGAGGGTCTCCTCAACGACGAACAGCAGCTCGCGCAGAATGGACAGTCTGCGCAGCAGGCAGGAGACGCTACTCAACAGGCGCTTGGTGAGGGCCAGACCGGGCAGCACGCCGAGCAAACTGCGCCGGGCAGTCATCAAGCGCCGGAACAGGGCAGCGGCCTCCAGAAGCTCAAACAGGCGCGGCTTGATCGACGGAAAGCTATGGGGGCCTTTCAGTCTGCCAACCCCCAGCTCCCCCGCCGGGGGGGCCAGGCCGGTCGGGGGGGTATGGGTGCAGGGAGCGGCACAGACCGACGCCTGTACGGTAACGAGGTCAACCTGGGCAGCACGCCGCAGACCTTCAGCCTGTCGCTCGATGCCAGCTTTGAGAAGAGCCAGACCGGTTACGAGATTGTCAAAGACGAGGGCGGCGGGGTGATTCTCAAGTCCACCAGCCAGCTCAGCGCAAACCAGGCATTGGACGACGCCATCCGGAATGCCCAGATTCCACCGGAATATGAAGACATTGTGAAACGGCTGTTTTCGCGGGAGGCAGTGCAGTGAGTGAAACACCGGCGACTAATCTTGTTCTTGAATTTCAGGACAGCTTTCAGCGGATTCAGTCCGAATTGGCCAAGGTCATCATCGGCCATGAGGAGCTCATTCGCAATATTCTGATCGCCTTTTTTGCCGGCGGTCATGTGCTGATCGAGGGCGTGCCGGGAACGGGCAAAACGCTTCTGGTGCGTTCGCTCGCCCGCGTTCTGAATCTCAGTTTTAACCGGATTCAGTTCACCGTGGACCTGATGCCCGCCGACGTCACTGGTACCCGTATGGTCGTGGATCAAGACGAAGGTCGGCGCGATTTCGTCTTTGTTGAAGGACCGATTTTTTCTCACGTGCTGCTGGCGGACGAGATCAACCGCTCAACCCCCAAAACCCAGGCGGCGCTGCTCGAAGCCATGGCCGAACTCCAGGCCACGGTGGCCGGCACAACCTATCAACTGCACCCGCCCTTTTTCGTGCTGGCGACGCTCAACCCCATCGAAATGGAGGGCACCTACCCGCTGCCCGAAGCCCAGCTCGACCGCTTCTTTTTCAAGGTCCGCCTGACCTATCCCACCCACCACGAGATCCGACGCATTATCAGCTCGACTACCACGACTGCTGAGCCGGATATTCAGCCCGTCTTTGCCGAAGCAGAGGCCGCCGAAAAAATCATGACGTTTCGGCATCTGGTCCGGGATGTCATGGTCGCGCCCAATATTGAAGAGTATATCGCAGCCTTGATTCATGCCACGCTGCCGGCGGACGCGTTGTATGTGAATCAGACTGATACGGCCGCGGTGACATTGCCCAAAGAGGATGTGGTGAGCCGCTATGTCAATTTTGGCTCTAGTCCACGCGGCGGCCAGACCCTGATGCTGGGGGCGAAAGTCGCGGCATTACTCGATGGACGAGCCAACGTCAGTTACGAGGATGTTGACCAAGTCATGCAGCCGGCCCTCAATCACCGGCTGGTGCTCAATTTTGCCGCCGAAGCCGAGAATATCGACCCGGCCTCGATCATTGAGCGCATTCTTGAGTCCGCCAAAAAAATCCGACGCTAGGAAGAGGACCACGCGTGAGTCTGACCGATCCCGCTTTTTTCAAGCAGCTTGACCGTCTGCGTATCCGTGTCCGCGCGGCACGCGGTCACCGTCCTGGGGAGACGCCTATTCCGCGCACGAGCCAGGCCTGGGGCGTGGAATTCGAGTCGTATAAAGACTATTCGCCCGGTGATGATTTTCGCTATTTGGACTGGAATGCCGCCGGTCGGCTCGACCAACTGGTGGTCAAGACGTTTACGGCGGAACGGGAAATCCCGTTTCATCTCATCCTCGACACCAGCGCATCGATGGGCGCCCCGACCGGAGACGGGAAATTCTCCCATGCCGTGGACTTGGTCACGGCGCTGAGTTATATCGCGCTGGCCAGTAATAACACGCTCCGGATCGCCGCCCTGTCTTCGCCGCCGCGCCCCTTTCTGGCAACACCGTTCTTACGTCATCGCAACCGTTTTCTGCGGGTCTCCCCTTTTTTGGAGACGCTGACACCAACCGGGAAGACCTACCTCAGGGAGTCTGTCCAGGCCTATATTCGGCAGGCCAAAGAGCCGGGCGTGGTCATCCTGGTGTCGGACTTTCTGACCCGACCCGCGCAGTATGAAGCCGCGCTGCTCTTTCTGATCGCGCAGGGCTATGAGGTCAAAGCTATTCAGGTGCTGGGCGAGAGCGAGTTGCACCCGGAACGTCTTTTTCGACGCGGCAAGCTGTACGATGTCGAAGAGCAAACCGAACGCTGGGTCACCCTCAGCCGGGCCAACCTTGAGAAATATCACCACGCCCTGTCGGTCCACTGTGATGCCCTCCAACAGTTCTGTCATAAACATCGGGTACTCTATACTCGTCTCTCCACCGCGCAGCCCATCACCGAGACAGTGACGGAGACCCTCGCCCAGGTGGGACTCGTCACCCTCCACTGAGTATCTTCTACGGCGTATGGGTATCCTCAATCCAGCGGCCTTACCGTTCGTTTCCCTGCTCGGCGTGCTGGTCCTGATCTATCTGCGCCAGCGGACCCGTACCCGCATTGAGGTCCCCAGCTTGTTGTTCTGGGCAGATGTTCCCGAAGATCGCGTGCGGTCCAGACGCTTTCGGCCCGACCTTCTCTTTTTCCTTCAGGTCCTGCTCCTGTTGTTGCTGATCGGGGGGTTGCTGCATCCGTACTGGTCACGCGCGGTGACCGAAACGCGCGGTGACCGGCAGATTCTCGTCTTCGATCTGTCGGCGAGTATGCAGGCTCGCGAAAACGGCGTGCGCCGGTTTGATCTGGCCCTGGATCAGGCCAAAAATGTACTCCACGCCCTGGCGCCGCTTGACGAAGTCATGCTCATCGGCATTGCTGCCCGGCCCCAGGTCATCAGCGGTTTTACGACCGACCATCGTTTGGTATTGCACCGCCTCGAGAGCCTCCGACCACAGGATACGGGTACCCAGTTAGAGCTGGGTATCGAACTCGCCCTGGTCCAGCGCGACCGTGCCGGACGGCAAGCCCAGATCCATGTTTTTACCGACCTATCGTCCAACCAGCTGAGTCTGTCAGAGACACAGCAACAGGCGTTAACCTATCATCATGTTGGCGAGACAGACGATAATATGGCTCTGGCCTCGGTTCATGTCTACCAGAATCCCTTCCAGGACTACTCCCAGGCCCAGGCCTATATCCTCGTTCGCAATTATGCCAACCGCACAAAAACGGCGACGTTACGCGTTGAACTTAACGGCCAAGCAGCCTTTCAAGAAGCCTTCAGCCTGTCGGCCAACGACACCCGCTCGTTCTCTTTAAGCGGTTTTACCGGGCCGGGGCAGTTGGCCGTTCATCTGGAGTCCGAGGATGCCTTGGCCGTCGACAATCACGCCCTCAACTGGGTGGCTGCGCGCCATTCGTGGCAATTAGTCCTGGTCTCTCCGGTTGCCCATCTGCACCAGGAGGTCCGGCAGCTCAGTCAGGCATTACCCGGTGTGACGCTACGCAGCACCAGGCCCGAGGACTTCTCGGCAGATCAAGTGAGCGAACAAGATGTGGTTCTGTTCCATCAATTTGTGCCCGACGAGGCCGTTCCCGCCAACAGCCTCTACATCTTTCCACCGGTCGAAAACGCACTCTTTCCCGTGCTGACCGAGGCTGCGGACCTGACCATTCTGGACTGGAACGACGAACACGAAATTTTGCATAATTTGCAGTATGTTGAAGCCCTGCCGTTCAAGCAGGCCCGGATTCTGGCCCTCCCCTCCTGGGCTCAGGTGCTCATTTCCTCAAAGACCAGCCACGGTGAGATTCCGCTTGCTCTGACGGGTGAGCGAGACGGCCGGCGTCTCGTCTGTCTAGCCTTTGATCTCGATGCGGGAAATCTTACCGACTCGGACAATCTGACCTTGCTCGTCCTCTTTCTCAATGCCCTGCGCTGGCTGCGCCCACCCAATCCGCTCGATCCCCAGTTACTGCCCGCCGGAGATGTGTTCTTTCTTCCCACGGACGCTCCCCTTGACGGTGCGCTCCTCTCCGCGCCTCAGACCGAAGCTCAGGTCCTTGAAACCGACACTGTGTCACTCGATCGAGTGGGCATCTATCGGGTTGAGACTGCAAGCTATCGGGCAGAGTTGTACGCCAATCTTTTTGACGAAGCCGAATCCGACATTGGCCGCCAGACCGGGGACGATACGGACACGGGGCAACCAGCCGTGTCTCCGGGAGTCCGGACCTCACCCGAAGCCGTGCAGCGTGAAATTCCGGTCGAATTCGGCCAGAATCTGTACTGGCTGGCCGCTCTGCTGCTTTTTGCCGAGTGGCTCTACGCCTTGTGGCGCTCTCCACTGGAGGGTGTGTCATGACGGCTGAAATTTTTGGCCAGGCATACACGATTCTGTCGCCGAAGTTCTTGTGGCTCCTCCTGCTGCTGCCCTTGCTGTGGCTGCCCTTACGCGGCCGCTCTCGGCGAGGTGTGCTCCTGGGCGCAACGCTGCTGCGGACAGTGGCTGCGCTCCTGATTATTCTGGCCCTGGCCGGTCTGAGTCATCAGACCATTCTGTCCGATCAGCGCTTAGCCGTTGTCGCGGCAGTTGATACCTCAGACAGTATTGCCGCAGCAGCCCGGACCTGGATGCAGACCTATCTGGGACAGCTCAAAGCGGCGCTTTCCGCACAAGATGAACTTGCCATCCTCTCATTTGCAACCGATACTCAGCTCATTCTCGCTCCCGGTCCGGCGACCCAGGCGACCTTGCCCGAGTCGCTGCCGTCGCCTGACCGTGCAACAAGCACCAATATCGCGCAGGCGCTTGAACGTTCTTTTGCCCTGTATCCCGAGGGAGCGGAAAAACGCCTGCTCCTCCTGACCGATGGCAATGAGACAACGGGCGTGGCCCGCCAGACCGTAGCCGCGGCCCGTCAAATGGGCATCGCCATTTATCCAGTCATTCCCCCCGGCGGACAACAGGCCGAAGTCTCCCTGGAAAAGTTTGTGGTTCCGCCGCTGGCTCGTGAGGGCAGCGTTTTTGATATGCGCCTCGTTGTGCGCAACGGCCATGGCCAGCCTGTTCCAGGCAGAGCGGACATTTATGCCGACGATCAGCTCCTGACCCGTCAAACGGTGAGTCTGGAGCCCGGCCTGTCGGTTTTGGAGATTCCCGCTCAAATCCTTCAGCGCGGCAACTATCTGCTGCGCGCTGAGATGCAGACGGACGCCGATACCATCGCCGGGAACAATAGCCAGAGTACAAATCTGGCGGTCGCCGGGAAAACGCGTGCCTTGGTCATTACCGACAACCCAAAGACCCACCTGGCGCGGGCCCTGCAGCTCAAGGAAGTGGATATCGAGTTCCGGCGTCCCGAGGGTCTGCCAACCAGTCTGCCCCGGCTGCTCGACTATAATAGCGTAGTCTTTGACGACATCGGCCGTAAAGACGTAACCGCGCGGCAGATGACCGCCATTGAGCGCTATGTGCGCGACTTTGGGGGAGGCTTTCTCATGGCCGGCGGAGCGCGGACGTTTGGGACACTCGACTATCAAAACTCCGCCATCGAACGTCTCTTGCCGGTCTCCTTTCACGAGCAGCGACCACAAAAAAAGAAGCGGATTCCGATCGCCCTCTTTCTATTGATCGACCGTTCGAACAGCATGGGCTACAATAGCCGCGTGCGCGGTCTGCACGACGGCCAGAAGATGGAGTATGCTCAGAAGGCGGCCATCGCCGTCCTGGGTCAACTCAAAAATACCGATCTGGCGGGTGCCATTGCTTTTGACTCGGAAGCCTACGCCCTGTCCGCCTTAGGGCGGCTGTCCAAGAATCGCTCGACGCTGCGGAGTCGCATCGGGCGCCTCCGCTATGGCGGCGGGACGGATTTCTATAATGCCCTGGAAGCCGCGGCCGATCAGTTGAGTCGGAGTCGGCGGTCCATTCGGCATATTATTTTGCTCACGGATGGCGATACCAACCGCAGTCCGACCGATCATTATCCACTGATAAAAACCATTGCCCAGCGCCAGATCTCGATTACGACCATTCGGATTGGGAGTGATACCGTCAACCTGCAACTCCTGTCGTATATGTCTGAGAAAACAGGCGGGCGTTTCTACCATGTTGAAGATGCC